>CBDIID010000001.1:0-38023 GCA_965279515.1 Turneriella sp.
GCATTCAGCATAGAGCGCCGCTGAAGAGAGCAGGCTAAATATCAAAACGATTGCGGGTTTCACAGTTCGGGCAGAGAATGTCAACCTGACCTTTGACGCGCGAGTTGCCGCTTTTGTCGACCAGCTTGCCCACGGCGGTGAATTGAAAGTCGAGGCCTTCGGCATGGTAGTTGCCTTTACCATACTTCGCGGTGCCTTCCATAATGTAACCACAGGCGTGGCATTTAACCTTTAAACGAATCTTCTCAGCCATTAGTTGTTAAAGAAAATTCTGTAAGGCGCGGATGCCATGTCATTCAGTTTTTCATTTGCATACTTTGCGTAATCGAGCAGCAAAAGATAGATCGTTTCTTCGTGCAGCAGGCGGGCGCTGAAACTTTGCCCGTCGTAAGCCACGCTTTGCTCCAATTTTGCCATGTTGGTCTTGATGGCCGGCAGGTTCTTGTTGAGGTCGTATACCAGAAATTCACTGACGCTGTTGACGCGCGAGAGCATGGTGTAAAGATCTGAACTCGTAGAATTAATTATGCCAAAAAAAGTATTCATTGTTCCTGTTGCCTGGCGTATCGTTGCGCGTACGGCATGGCGCTGGATATACGGGGTTCGTCGCAGATCATCGACCGTTTTTTTCAGCTGTTGCAGCCGCTTTTCGAGAATGCTCATATGCCCGCCTTCAGATTTTATGGCATCGTAATATTGCTGAAACATGATTGTCGAATTGATAATTTTTTCCAAGGGCATGGAGTGATCAAGCGAATAAAATGCTTCGTTGAACGTCGACGGTACAATTTCGATATTGATAAATTTGGCGCCAAAATAGCCCCACGAGCTCAGTGAAGCGCGGCTGCCGGTTTTGGGAATCGGAAAATCCGTGCGAATCTTTGCGACGATGCGGTGGCCAGACATGTCAGATGTCAGGTGCTCGACCTCACCGATTTCCAGCGCACCCTGGTAGCGGACCTTTGTTCCGGGGCGGATATCCTCGATAAAAGTCGCGGAGAAAGACATGCGGTAATAGTCCAGGGAGCGGGCAATGCTGCGCGTGCCGAAATACCCCAAAAAAATCGCGAAAAACATCAGGACGGCAAAACCGATCAGAAGCGTAATTCGATCCGGGTTGCGTATCGAATCCCAGAACGACAACCATTCGGCGGTCGTCGCGGTTTCAGCTGGTTTTTTTTCTGAGGTCAGCATGCAGAATCTGGACGGCGTTCATTGCCGCTTCCGAACCCATCTTGTTCTTCTCATAACACAGCAAGAGGATTTTCCGGCGATCCGGAAGATGCTCGAGATACAGAAAGGCGATGCCGAAGTTCCGTTTTCCCTCAAGCACTGTTCCGGTTTTTCCTGCCAAAAAGCGGAAACGCCGGTTCTGCCGAAGCGCGCGGCAAAAATCAGCCAGCGTGCCTTCGCAGGTTTGTCTTAAACCGTCCATAATTGTTCGCGCGGCCGGATTTCCATTCTCTTCGGCGCCGAGCAGCGCAGTGTACATGGCCAGTAGTTTATCTGCTTCGATGCCAGCGGGCAGGTCAAAGCCATAGACATTCACGGGTTTCACAATTTTCAGATCGGCCGGCCAGTCAAACCGCTGTCTCAGCCATGCTTCATATTCCGCCAAGTTGAGACCCATAAACCGCGACAGGAAGTAATAGTTGCAGCTCTGCACCAGCGCGGTTTGTAAGGTCATGGCGCCATGGCCGGCCGGCGTCCAGCAGCGCAGGCGATCCGTACGTTTTTTCTCGGGCGGGCAAAAAATCGTCTCATCGGCTTTAAAACCCTTTTCGAGCAAATACCAGGCGGCAAAGGGCTTGAGAAGCGAGCCAACAGGCGCGGCCATGGTCTGGTTCTGCTGGTTGAGAATGGTGTATTTTCCCCCTGCATACTCCGCCATGACAAATGCCGACTTTTTTTCGGCCGAAAGGGCTAATCCTGAAAACAGGAAAATCAAAATTGGATTTACGGCGGCTTTAATTTTGCGCATTCAATGGCGGCAATGGTTGAAAACGCCGTCACTCTGGAAAGAGAACAGCTTTCCCTGAAGATCAACGAGATCTTTTACAGCATCCAGGGCGAGGGCTCTTATGCCCTTTACCCCTGTGTCTTTGTACGCCTGACCGGCTGCAACCTGCGCTGCGCCTGGTGTGACACGACCTATTCCTTTTTTGAAGGTGAGCCACAGACTCTGGCGCAGATTCTCGCAGAGGTGAACCGCTACAACTCAGAACTCGTCGAAGTGACCGGCGGAGAGCCTCTGCTGCAGAAAAACGTCTATGCTTTTTTTGAAATGCTGAAAGCCGCAGGCAAAAAAATCCTGATTGAAACCTCCGGATCGATTTTGATCGATCGTGTGCCTGAGTATGTGCATATCGTGCTCGACCTGAAAGCACCTGATTCCGGCGAAGCAGAAAAGAACCGTTATGAAAATCTGGGTTTCATCAAACCTTCGGATGATATTAAGATTGTTGTAGCATCCCAAAAAGACTTTGAATTTGCCGAAGAAATTGCGGCGAAGTATGCGCTAGCGCAGAAAATGGAAAAACCGGTCATCATCCAGCCGGCATTCGGGCAACTCGACAGTGCCGAGGTGGGCGAATGGGTGAAAAACTCAATGACGCGCTTCCGCCTGGGCCTGCAACTGCATAAATTCATCTACGAACCCACTCTCCGGGCGGTTTAATGCTGATCGAAAAGAATTCGTCTTCGATTCGGCGCATTTTTTACCTTTTGTTCCGCAAGAGCATAAATGCCGGCGCCTGCACGGACACACATACAAAGTCGTGATCGGCGTTGAAGGTGATGTCAACGATGCCGGCTGGGTCATTGACTTTGCCGATATCAGCGCCGGTGTAAATCCCATTCTGCAGAGTATCGACCATACTTTGCTGAATGCGGTCGAAGGGCTCGACAATCCCACGGCAGAAAATATTGCCCTTTGGATTTTTACCCGTGTCAAACAGGCTATCCCCCTGTTAAGCTATGTCAGCGTGCAAGAAGGCCTGGCGTCGCGCGTGATCTACCCCCGTAAACCATGAGCGCGAAAAAAGCCATAGTTCTGCTTTCGGGTGGCCTCGATTCGGCGACCTGCCTTGCGATCGCAAAAGAACGCGGGTTTTCACCAACGGCAATTTCCTTTAATTACGGGCAACGGCATAAAAACGAACTCATGGCCGCGGCAAAAATCACCGGTCTTGCAGGTGTTGAACACACCGTTATTGCCGTAGATCTCGCGGCTATTGGCGGCTCAGCCTTGACGGACAAAATCGCCGTGCCAAAGGGCGGGGCGCATCTGACAGCGGCGCCTGCGATTCCCGTCACCTATGTGCCTGTGCGCAATATGATTTTTCTATCGCTCGCGTATGCGCTCGCCGAGGCGCGCGGCGCAGCGGCTATTTTTATCGGCGTCAATGCGATCGACTATTCGGGTTATCCCGACTGCCGCCCCGATTTTATTGAATCGTTTGCGAAAACCGCGGCGCTGGCTTCCAAAATCGGCCGCGAAGGGCATTCCCCCGAAATTATCGCGCCGCTGGTGACATTTTCAAAGGCCGATATTGCCCGCGAAGCCGCGCGGCTGAAGGTTCCGGTGCAGTTTACCTGGTCGTGCTACGATCCGCAGATTCTCCATGGTTATTACACTCCCTGTGAAAACTGCGACGCCTGTATCTTGCGCCGCAATGGTTTTGCCGACGCGGGCCTCGTTCTCTCTAAAGAAGAAATTTTTGGTTCTCCGATAGCGCTTGCATAAAGCGGCTCGCAGGAAACCCCATCACATTAAAATAACAACCCTCGATGCGGCTGATATTCGCCATGCCGAAAGCATCCTGTACACCATAGCCGCCGGCCTTATCATACGGCTCAGGTGTCGCTGTATAGGCGGCAATGGTTGCCTCTGTCAGCTGCAAAAAATGCACCGCAGTTTTTTCCAGGAAGCTGATCTTTTCGCCGCGCGGAAAAACCATGCAGACCGCAGTAAAAACCCAGTGTGGCCGGCCGGAGAGTTTTTTCAGCATTTGTGAGGCATGCGCCTGGTCGCGCGGCTTTTCCAGCACCTCGCCCTCCAAAACCACAATCGTATCCGCGGCGATATTCAGCCGGCCGGGGCGGGCGACAGCAGCGGCCTTTGCCTCTGCCAAAAGCAGCGTCTGCTCGGCAGGGTCGCTGTGGCGTATCGACTCTTCGTCGAGGTTCGCCGGGATAATTTCGCAGACAAAACCCAGCTTTTCGAGAATTTCACGGCGCCGCGGCGATGCGCTGGCGAGTATTATAGGTTTATCCAGCTGCATTGTAATTCATTGACGCGCGCAGATCACACTCCGCCTTCACCTATGCGCCTCCTTGTGGTTGCCGGAATCTCCGGTTTTTTTGCGGTATTTTTCGGGGCATTCGGTTCGCATATCCTGAAAGCCTCGCTTGGCGAAAAATTTTTTTCCGTATTCCAGACCGCCAACCAATACCATTTCTGGCATACCCTCGCGCTGCTGGCGGTGGCGCTGCTCAGGGTTTCCCGGCCGCAAAAATTTTTCACAGCCTCGGCCATAGCCTTTATCAGCGGCCTGGTATTATTCTCGGGCTCGCTGTATTTCTACGCTGTGTACCAGATCAAAACATTTGCCATGCTGGCGCCACTCGGCGGGGCGTCGTTTATGTTGGGTTGGCTGTTCTTTACCTTGGGCACAATCCGCGAATTTTCAAAAAAAGCAACATAGGGGGATTTCCCCCGGCGCGGCGCCGGCTTTGGAAGGCTTTGCATTACCGATTTTTTACTAGTTAATGACTTCCCATAATAAATATTATGTCGCATTATCATCAATTTTTCCGTTCGGACCGCTCAAGTCTGCGCATGCCTCTGCTGTGCAAAAACCAGCCACGCTATGAGACACAATGCCCCGCCCAACAGAAATGGAACCGGTAGCCAAACCGCATATAAGCCCGTAGCCACCACAGGCGCGGTAAATCGCGCCAGCGCTGCCAGGGATTGCATATTGCCCAGCGTCTGACCCTGCTCATTTTTTGGCGCATGGATGGATGCATAGGCGTTCAGCGACGGGCCACCAAAGCCCGAGGCCAGCGCCATCAGAATCAGAACTGCGCTCAAGAGACAGATTTTTACCGAAACCCCAGACATGAGGATGCCATCGACATAACCTGCCCACGGCAGCAACAGCATGCCTATCGCCGACCCGATAAGGCCTAGCTTTACCCAATGTTCCGGCGGCCTTTTCTTCTCCATGCGGCGGTATAATCCACCCTGAACCAGCGCCAGAATGACGCCCTGCGCGCCGAAGAAATAGAAGGTTTCTTTCAGGTCAAAATGGTATTGCTTCTGCAGTATCCAGGCAAACAAGACCTCGAAGATAACGAATGCAAACTGGTTCAATAACTGCGTGACATAGGTATTGCGGCTGCCCGACTTCCTGAAAGCGCTCGCCACAACTGCGAGGCCTTCTCTTTGTACTGCTCCATGACTAACCTCCGCCGCTGAAAATCGATTGATTACAATCAGAACAAATGAGATTAAAGATAGTCCAAAACAAACCGCCCCAATCAACCAAAATGGATTAAAATCAATCATTGTCGGCGATGCAGTTTGATTGAAATTGATCAGGATACCACCCAGGAACGGACCCAACAGGAACCCCATTCCGATACAAGCTCCCAATAAGCCCATCGCCCGTGGCCGCTGCTCTGGTGTTGTATGGTCTGCAAGAATGCTCTGGGCGATGGCTATATTACCGCCCGTAATGCCACTGAGCACCCTGCCTGCCAGGAAAAGCCCGTAGTTATTAGCTATGATCCATATGGCATAACTAGCCACGTTACCCAATGTAGAGATAAGAAATATGGGTTTCCGGCCATAGATATCTGACAGTCTGCCGAGTATCGGCGCGCTCAACATCTGCGCCCCGGAATAAGATGCCATGAGAATGCCCATATAGATCTCGGGCGCAAGCGATGAAAGTCCTGAGTTTTTTACCAGGACTTGCGTTAAATCCCGAACGACTGGAATCATCACGCCAAACCCCAGCATATCGAGAAAAACCACGAGATATACCGTGGTTTTTGCTGACTTATTCACAGTTTCAAGGACTGAATTGCAGATGTACGGTCAAAGAATGCTCGATATTCTCAAGGAAAAGCATTGACAGCATATTCTAAATCGAATATTCGAAATAGAATATGAACACCTTAGACAACCTCCAACTATTATTACTGGCAATCCTCCGGGGTAAAAAACACCCCATCTCACGCTATGAGGCCATGGCCACCTTGAACCATGTCACAAGCCGAATCGATCGCCCCTACTCGCCAGGCGCTGTTTATCACTGCATAAAAAACCTTGCGGGGAGAGAATTAATTAATTTTAATCATAAATCCATACAGATTTCGCCTACTGGGGGCGCAGCCTTGTCAGATCGCCTCACCCAGGCTCCATTGTCAGAATCTGTTTTGACCATGATCTATGAGGCCTTAGCTTTACAGCTATCTGGCGACCCAGGGCTTAAAAACTCAGGGATCCGACGACTCAAGGTTGAAATGATCAAATTTAATCAAAGACCAGAATCTCGCCATCTCGAAGGCCCAGAAGCGGGACAGCTTGACAAGGCGCTGAATTCTTGTCATTTAGAAATTGTCAAAGGCTTAAATCGATTCATCTTGGAATTAGGCGACATTTAATTGGCGCCAATATCAAGGCATTTTTGGGCATTGTCACTGTCCCATAGTTGGGATGAAATTGACGGCGCCCAATTCTTGGTCATGGATCGTTGCCCGCTGCAGAGGGACCAGAATCTCCTGTCCGCCGGGGTGGATTATCGACCTGACATAGACATTTTGACTAAAAATCATCAGCTCTTTAGGCTGTACGAGGGACCGCTGGGGGAACCCGTTTCGATCAAAATAATCGACCTTTAGCATGGCTTCTTGCCGTATTTTGCCGAGAAAATACTGCTCGATCTGGTCGAAATTTTTCGGAAAAAGAATTTCATATTTTTCCGTTTTTCTCTGCCAGCGACGTATTCTCTGGTATTTTGTTTTGGAAGAAAAAATATCCTGCTCCGTCTGCAAGATGTTGAGAAACGCGAGCGCGGTAGCGCGCGCATCAGCAAGAGCGCGGTGCGCCTTGCCTGTGTCTATCCCCAGTTCTTTTTTGATCGCCTCAAGTGCATGCGACGGCCGTTCGGCTCGCAGTTTGCGCGAGAGCTGCAGGTGATCGTAATACGAGCGGTTCGGCCACGGCACTTTGACGGCAGCGAAACTTTGTTTTAAAAACGCCAGGTCGAAGGGTGCATTGTGAAAAACCCAACTGCCTTCGGGTAGAAATTTCAGAAACGCGGCAATCCCTTCTTGTAATGGTACCGCCTTGGTTTCGAGCTCTTCAGCGCTGATCTGGTGGATCGCCCGCGCCTTCGGATCCATTTTTTTCTCGGGCTTGATGAGAATAGAAAAATCGTCGGCGAGACCGGCCAGCGAGAACGCGACCGCGCCGATTTCGATAATTTCGTGTTTATAAGGGTTAAGCCCGGTGGTCTCGAGGTCGATCGCTAGAAAGCGCAGATCCTGCGCCCATTGCTCCATGCGTCAGCGATGCGTGAGGCTGTGTCGGGTCGATTGTAAAATGAAAATGCGCCATTGCTGCCGCCGGCGCCTGGGCAGAGCTGGCCTGCCCGAAGGGCGAAAGATTGCGCGCCTGTGGGATATCCCGCTGTGTAGCAGGCTTCACGCCGCGATGAGTCATGCCCGCACTGTCTGACATGCCGCCAGAGACTGCAGCCACGGGGCGAAACCAGTCGAGGAAATAGCGCAACGAAGGTAGATTGAGGGTATAAATCGAGCCTGAGAGGCAGCGATTTGGCGGCGCAGGCGCCCCGGGAACACCCGGTTTTTGACCCTGGGCTGCGGAATCTTCTTTAGTGTTGCATGCACCGGCCGCAGGCGATACAGTCAAAGCAGGGCTATCGAAAAGCACTCCGTGAGGATGGCTTGCGTCGGCGGCAGAGTCATTAACTAAGGCAGTCTTTATCTGTGCGGATGAGCGCTTTTGGGCGGGTACCGCTGCATAATGCCGTTTGGCCTGCCCGGCATGGGCCACGAGGCGGACGACGCCCCTGCCCCAATTCTGCGCCGATTGTTTCATAAAAGCGGTAAATCCGACTTTTTGTTTTTTGTCCGATTTTTTAGCTTTTTGGACGATATTCAGATTAGGGGAAACCTTGCCTGCGCTGGCGAAAGCTCCGCCCGAAGCTGCCAACGCAGCCACTAGGGTTAGAATCTTGGTGAGTCTTCGCCCGGACACTCTGGGGCAAGAGGGTTTAAAGAGCCAAAAAGTCAACAAAAAAAGTAAATTTTTTATACCTTCTGCTTATTAAGTTTGCCGTTTTGGCTAAGCCGCGATCTGGCTACTTGGGATGTCTTTCAAAACCTGGCCCACATCCCGCAGGAATGCCGAATAAGATAAATTTTTGTCGAGCAGCGCAAACTTGCGCTGAAACTCGCAGGTGGCAATGAGATTGGATAACACCACGCGCTTATAGTTCTGGTGTTTTCTCTGCCAGGATTTTACGCGCGCAAAATCGGCAGTCAGCAACGCCAGCACACCGTCGTAATAATCCACGAGGTCAGACAAAGTCTGTACAGAATTTTGCAGCTCCGGAACATTGGGCGCTGTCTTATACATCTTCTCCATAAAAGAGACGATGATTTCAACCTCAGCAATCTTGACGCGTGTGAACATCGGTATCGAGTACATCTTACGCCAGTCGAGATTGCGCAAAAAATAACGCGCAGCAAAGACCGGGTTTTGTGAAATCGAATCGTCGGTCATGGCTTCGACCAGGTCGACCGCGCGCGCCTTGCCCTGCTCTTCTATTTTCTCCCGCTCGACCTTGATTTTCATAAAGTCTTCGGGTTTAAAAACAATTAAGCGCGAACGCGGGTATTTGCCCTTGATGCGCATGATGTTCTGCCGGGGGATATCCTGGTCGGAAATAAAATAACGTCGCCCGTCGCCGATCGCCGGCAGCACGTTCGGCCAATAACCAGCGAAATGGAAAGCAAGCCCCGGCAGGGAATCCAGGCCTTCATATTCGAGCGGAATCCGCATAAACCGGGTCTCACCCTCTTCGCCGTACTCGAACGGGATTTTTACAAAACTGCGCTCCATCGGGAAAAAAAGCAACGGCGAATCGAGCCGTGTCTGGATGCGAAATTTCTCACCGAGAAAAATGGCATGCAGCATTGGGTGAATCTGCTGCTCCACGCCGGCACTCATCCAGCCTTGCGGCTTGCCGTCGCGGAAAGCCAGGAAGGTTCCGTTCCGCATATTGACGCGGAGCAAAAAACCTGCGGCTGTGCGATGTTCTACGTAATCGTCGAACTTCATTCTTCATTATCAGTATCGGCATCTGCCGAGGCATAACTTTCCAACTGGTACTTTCTTAATTTATGCTGCAACGAACCCCGCGAGACTTTTAGCAGATTCGCGATCTTGTGTTGCGAGCGCCCGACCCGGGCCTGCGCCTTGAGGATTGCCTGCTTTTCAAACTCGGCGATCACGCCGCGCAACCCCCTACCCTCTTCGAGAATTGACTCGACCGAAAGCGAACTTTTACCCAGGACACGGCTTTTCTGGAAGTCCAAATTCGCCTCTGCCCCCGTGGCGCGGACGCCATGGAGCGACCTCCAGAATGCAGCCATCTCTTCCAGTTCTGCCGGGCTGCGTTTAGCCAGCGCCGGTAAAAGAAATCGCCCGGGAATCAAAGCGTCAGCCAGCGGAGCCTGTAATATTTTTCGGTTGCGCAGCGCCTGTAAGTCATAGACTGTCGCCGCCCACAACACGCCCCAACCCTTTATATGCTTCACAACAGCCTGCTGCTCTGCGACCTCCAGAAGCGCGATCTCCGGAACAACGAACGCAAGGCCGAATCTCGTCTGCACATGGATAACCACTTCGTCGCGGTTGTCGATGCGAGTGTTCGCATGGCGGATCGCCAGCGTCTGCAGCACAGCTTCCTTTCCGGCGCCGGGCTGGCCATTGAGTACAAGCAGAGCGGGCGGCTGCGCAACAATCTCATTGAGCTGCAAAGCAAGGCCAGTCAAGCCAGGAAAAAAGGGCAAAAACGTGGGATAACCATCGGACCGCACCACCTCGTGCTCCAGCAAGATCTGCCATAACCCGGCATCCGCGGCAGCGGGGATAGCGTCAGCATAGAGGTGCAACCTGAACCCACCTGCAGACTCCCACTCAAACACAGACCCGGGCGGCAGAGACTCGACCGCCCGAACCAAGCCGTCGCTAGAAAAGAAAAAGGAAAACGAGTCATAGGCAAGGCCAAGATCTACGCCCGACGGATACGCCGCAACCCAGAGACCCCAAATCCCCTTAGCCTGATATTCAGACCAGCCTGCCATCACCTCACGAGGCTTAATTTTAATCGGCCGTCAATCACTAATACGGCATGTCGGATATCCGACACCAACAGGTATTTCGATGTAGCATAACCAGCTGTCGGACATCCGACACCATAATTGAATCGGCTTGACGTGCCGTGGTGGCGCGCTCGTGTGCACCGATGCCAGCCGCCATCATTGCCATCGCAAACCAAAAAGGAGGCGAAGGCAAGACTACAACCTCCATCAATCTGGCGCATGGCCTGTCGCTGACCGGCAAAAGAACCCTGCTCGTCGACATGGACCCCCAGGGTAATAGCTCGGGCATCTTTGCTGATGTTGAAAATCTGACGAAAACTGTCGCCGACCTTTTCACCAAAAAGCACACCGCTGAAGAGGTTATTGTCCGCACCCGCTATGAGAAGCTCGACCTGCTGCCAGCAAAGATCAGCCTTGCGGAAGTCGAGCTCAGCACTCTCAATGTCGACGCACCCTATGTCATGCGCGATGCACTTGAAAGCGTCAAAGATAAATACGACGCCATGGTGATCGACTGCCCACCCAGTCTTTCCATTTTCACGATCAATGCCCTCGGCGCGGCGGGGTATGTCGTTATCCCTCTGCAGGCAGAAAAATTCAGTATCGACGGGATAAAGGGTTTGCAGGGCACAATAGAGGGGATTAAGCGGCGCATAAACCCAGACCTTAAGATTCTCGGCGCACTCATTACCCAGCTCAAAAGCAATACGGTTTTAACGAAAACCATCCTGCCTGTGATCCAGAATTACTTCCCGGTTTTTGAGACCTCGATCTCCACGGGGGTCGCAGTAGGGGAGAGCCACCTGTCTCGCAGGTCATTGCTCGATTACAATTCCGGGGTCAAGCAGGCCAAAGAGTATTCAGCGTTCGTCAAAGAAGTCATCGATGGCATCAAAAAGTAAAAAACTTTCTTTCGCTGCCGACATCTTCGAGCAGGATATCGAAGGTATTATCCGCAAGATTCCGATTGCTGACATTCAGCCCTCTGTCGACCAGCCCCGAACCCAGTTCGATGACACCATCAACAGCCTGGCAGAATCGATTAAAACAGAAGGCCTGTTGCAGCCGATTGTCGTTACTAAAGAAGGAACTAAATACAAAATCGTAGCAGGTGAGCGCCGGTACCGTGCCGCACGCCTTGCAGGCCTTGAAACGATTGAATGCCGCATACTGCGCAAAAACCCCAAGGACACTTACCGGCTTGCTGTTATTGAGAACCTGCAGCGTGAGAACCTGAACGCCGTCGACGAGGCCAAAGCCTTCCGCAAACTCAAGCACGAGTATGGTTATAACGACAGCGACCTGGCCAAAATCGTCGGTAAATCACGCAATTACGTCAACGAGATCTTGTCGGTGGCGGATATCCCCGCAACATGGATTGAGCGCGCCCAAGCCATCGGCATTGAGTCAAAGAACCTCTTTATCCAGTTTGCGCAGGCGATAAAATCAGGCACCGCTGAAGGTTTTTTGAGCGCCTATGAAAGCGGGGCGGTGAAAACCGTCGCTGCGGCAAAACAATTTAACAAGACGCAAAAAACTCCCGAAGCGAAGCCCGCAGCCCGCCCGCCTGGAATCAGCGATCTTCAGTGCAAGGGCGAATTCAAAGACAAACGCTGGCGCTTCACCCTGGACTTCACCACAGTACAAACCGGAAACGCCGACAAGGTAAAACAACTCGAGAAGTTGATCGGCGAGACCGTTAAAAAACATTTGAAATAACCGCGGGCGCGGGTTCACGCCGTGCAAAAGACTTGACGGTGAATAATTATGTCACATCTTAGTTTAGAAATTTAGGGGCTTGTTGGAATCCCGGAGAATATTCTCCAGGCGCGTAAAAAAAAACAGAACGCCAATCCTCTTAAAATTTCCGCTGACGACCTTTGCAAAAAAAAAGGCATGTTGCCATGCCCGAAATTTCCAAAGGGAACTTGTTGGATGATGAGACATAATCCATCGCCAACAATCCGTCAACAAGTTTTTGATTACTTTCAAGCGGTGGGGGATATGGAACCGAACAACATGTATCTGGCAATAATGTCCGATATTTTGGACAGTGGCACTTGGGCAAATCTGGGGCCAGCAGCAAAAGCGCTCTATCCGGTATTGTGCAAATTCAGTAGCCACACCTTCAAACCAGTCTGGCCCGGCACAGACGAGCTCTTGCGGCTGACAGGGTTCAAAACAAAAAAGTCTCTTCAGGAAGCCAAGCGCGAACTCATCAAACAGGGATTGCTCCATGTCGTTGCGGGCACAGGCAGGACTTCGTCGCATTATTATTTTCGCTTTGATTATCCTGGCAGCCGGGTGGATATTGAGGCTCACCGGGTGAACGCTGCATCCCGCAGAGGGATACAGGAATCACCCCCTGCGGGATATCCGGCAACTACCGTGGGGGATGGCGCAATAGCCCCGAACCATATCAACATCCACATCAATAAACTTACTCAAACCACTAACAACAACAACCCGGACTTGTCGTCGTTGTTGAATGAATTTTTTGGAGCGTCGAAACCGCGAGGGGATTTCAAGGAGCATCTCGTCCAGGAAATGCTGGAGAAGTATGGCTCGCTGGAAGTCGGTGAAGCTGTACGTATCGCCATCAGCAAAGGCAAGGACGGCGACATCCGTTACCTCGAGGGGATTTTGAAGAACCGCGGCTCAGACCAGGTTAAAAAAAGCGATCCGGCACCCGGCGCGTTTTCTTTTGACGCAGTTTCGCCTTCGCTCAAAATTTGGCAGCACCACCTGGAGTCACTGGGTCGCTTTGGTGACACCTGGTATTTTTCGGCGAAAACCGATCTTTCGCCATCATTTGTCGAGGAGCAGTTTAAGCGCGCCGGCGTGCAGGTGAAGATCGTAAAGTCAGCCGCTGGTCGCGGCGAGAGTCGTGATTTTGCTGCGGCAAACTGAATTAATAAATTGATTGAAACACTATTCCTGCTTTCATCATGGGGCATTATGTTAGAGGGGGCACTATGCCATTGATGTTATATACGGTTGTTTTCTTCTTTTTGTTGTGCTTGTTCGGGCTTTTCTGGTATCTGCAAAGCGGTTCTCCCGTTCGCGATGCCTATGTTTCTCCCTTATTTGGTGATCATGAAAAAAATCTCAGCACCGAGGATCTCTCTCTTCTGCTGGGTCTCAAGCGCATCGAGCATCTCGCCGATCGTGGGCGTTGGTTGCTCTTTATTTCGATTCTGCTTCTGATTATTGAATTCTTTGCAGTGCTCGGTATGTTGATTGAAAATCGCGGCCAGATGTATTGGGTGACAACAGTCAATCACGGGTATGTCATCGGCGGGTTCGTTTACCTGCTGGTGTCGATCGTTGCAGTGATTTTTTCCGTGCGCCTCGTGTCTGCGGAGAAAAGTCTTTCGATCTCAAATCCGTTTGAACGTATCGACGCATGGGAGCACAAGGTCGTGCAGGCAGACGCTGAACAGAAAAAGCGCATTTGCCTGTATCTGAACCAGGAATCCGGTCGTCTCGAAGGCTATTTCGCTTTTGTTTTTGCCCTCGTCGGCTGCGGACTGACTCTGTTAACTTTCTGGGTCGCCGGCTGGCTGATGCAGTTCGTTCGCTGAGCTTCTTTACAGAATGGATCTCATCCGGTCGCAGGGCCTTGCTGCCCTGCACGCGCATTCCCTTTCCCCCGCATTAAAGGTCGATCACCACGGCGGTGCTCTTTCTTTCCATGTAGAGAGAACGGCGCCGCATTGCACGGCAAAAATCGATTTTGAGAAATCCGTTTTTCTGAATAACATCAGCTATGAAAGCACGCTGCATGTACTAATCGATGTCTCATGGTCTAATGACGGTAAAAGTTTTTACCGTGTGCATGGCATGAAACATGAAAGCCACGGGGAAGCCCGGGAATTTAAGTTTCCCCTGGTTGAGGCGCGCCATATACAGATCCATTTCTATCAGGAAGGTGGCTCAATCCATAAAAGCGATGTACGGAAATTCCAGCTCGGTTATACATCGCGCGCGAAAATTAAGGCGACCTCAGAAGCGGACAGGCTTTGGGTGGCGGAAAATCTTTCGGATCGGCGCGAAGACTATGGCTGGGCATCACCCCTGCGCGATAAAAATGAGGCCGACGCGATCGATGTGGATTTAGGCGCGCTCTTTTTTGTGAATGAGATTCAACTGAAATCCATTGCCGATGAGTATAATCATTTCCCGGTCGCGTTCCAGCTGCAATTGTCTGAGGATGCCGGGGTGTGGCAGACGCTTTCGACAGAAGACCATTTTTTTGCCGCACCACTGACATGGCATGCCTGGAAGTTTTCTGCCACGCGTGCGCGTTTTGTCCGCATACAGATCGACAAGCAGGCGCACTATAAGAAGGGCGAGTATCAGTCCAAGATTTTAGACGTGGCCATCTTTGCTGAGGCTGATGCAATGCAGATTGCCGGCTCGGCAAAGCAGAGCTCGGGACGCATGGCGAGCGAAAATGTCCCGGGCATGGTGCTTCTCGCCGCCAACAATATTGCCGCGCCCAGCCGCGTTGTGCAATCCGATGACATTCGGCTCAGAAATGCCAGCACCGAATACCGCGGCATCATGCAGTTTGCACGCGATAATGAGGCAGCTCAAGAGAAGGCTGTGCAGGGTAGTGATTCGCGCCTGAAGCCGGCAACCGAAGCCTGTCCGGGAATTGTTCAGCTCGCGAAAGATGGCGAAACACGGGAGCAGGCGGTGGTGCAGGGCAGCGACTCACGCCTCAAGCGCGCTACACAGGATAGTTTTGGCATCGTTCAGCTTTCAAAAGACGGGGAGACAAAACCCGGCGTCGCCCTGCAGGCAAGCGATTCGCGGCTGAAAGCTGCGGCGGTGGATGCAGCCGGTATTGTCGCGCTGGCCCGTGACGGCGAAAACACCATCGGCAAAGCGGTCCAGGGCAATGATTCGCGGCTCAGGGCGTCATCTCAGGCCTGGCCCGGTATTATTCAGCTCGCAGGGCACGGTGAAATTGCGGGTAATAAGGCCGTGGCTGCCGACGATCCAAGGCTCGCAGAAGGTGACGAGGCGCATAAAGGCCGCGTGCAATTCGCGCGACAGGGTGAATCCGCGAATTTAAAAGCGGTGCAGGCCAGCGATCCGCGGTTGCAGAGCGCAACGGAAGAGTCGCGCGGCGTCGTTCAGTTTGCCCGGAGCGGCATGAGCGCCGCAGGGCAGGCGGTGCAAGCGACGGATTCGCGTCTGAGCGACGCGCGTGAGGCAAAGGCGCATTCGCACGATGAGTACGCAAAACATCAGCACGATTTTAATTCTCATACGGGGAATATCCAACTGAAACGCGCAAACAAAACTGCGCAACCGGATTCGCTGGCGGCGCCCGTCGATACGCAGATTCCTTTTATCGTCGAGAACAGCGACGGCTTGGCGGCGAGTCTCTCTGGCGGAGCGGTTTTTTCAGCAGATGGCACGGCGAGTTTTCATATTTCCAAGACGGCGCCGGCGATTCAGGCGAGTTCGCGCGACCAGGTTGCGGCAACGCTGATATCGGCTAACGCCTATGCGTTGCATCTGCCGCGTTCGATACCAGGACTCAAAGGTTCTGAAAAGGCGCTGCTTGCAGAAGGTTTCGTGCAGGTGGATGGTCAGCTGTCTGTAAAAAATGCCGCGTGTATTTCTGTGGCATTGCCGAAGGCATCGAACGAAGCATTTGTCGACGGCGATCTGCTCACCATTGAAAACGGGGTGGCCGCAAAAATGCGTTCTGAAAACCAGGCTTTCATCGGTGTCTCCATTAAAGCGGCGGGCATCCAGCTTGAGTCGGGTGTGGCCTCTGTGAGAGCCGCGGTTGCCGGCATCGTCAGCTTGCGCGTTTACGGCCAGATCAAGGCCGGCGACAAACTGACGCTCAATTCGTCGCAGCCCGGCACCTGCAAAGCAGGGCAGGGGCAGGATAAGATTTATGCCGTTGCCCTCGAGACGGTCGCAAATGATCGCGAAAAGCAAGTATTGAGTATCTTAGTCCGGTGACACCAGAAGAACTTGCAGGACATCCTTTAGCCGCAGAGCTCGCAGCCTGTGGAAATCTTTTTCACAGCTGGCAGTGGTCGCTTTCGAGCAGCAGCAATTATTCGGCGCTACTTAGTGAAGGGCGGGTTATTATTTCGCGCTCAGGGGTGGATAAAGAGCATATGACTTCGGCTGACTTCATGCTGGTAGATCTTGAAGCAAAGCCAATCCCTCCTTTTGATCAATTCAAACCATCGGCCGAAACTGAACTTCACTGCCATCTCTACAAAATGGGAGAAAAGGCGGGCGCCAAAGCTGTGCTGCACACACACTCTAAATATTCCGTATATTTTTCGCGTAAATATCTCCAGCAGGGCAGATTAAGCGTTTCTGGTTTTGAGATGCAGAAAATTTTTGAAGGTGTTAAGACGCATGACAGCACTGTGGAAATTCCTGTGTTTAAAAATAGCCAGAGCATGCCCGACATCACAGCCGAGTTTGATGTATACCTCAAAACAAACCCTATGCCGCCGGCTTATCTGATCGACGGACACGGGATTTACTCCTGGGCAAAAACTGTTTTACACGCCAAGCAGAAACTCGAGGCGCTGGAGCACTTGCTCGAGTTGAAGTACATGGAGGAGCCATAATGCAAACCAGATTAACAGTCAGCCCTGAGACAGCCCATAAGGCAGAAGAAGTTCTTACAGATTTTGAAAGTATCCGCAAGAAGCTGGCTGAATTAAAGATCGGCTATGAGCGCTGGCAGGCTGAAAAACCCCTGAGCGAAACAGCCACGCCTGAAGAAGTGGCGGCGGCCTACCGGTCTTCGATTGATAAGATCATGAGCCAGGGTTACAAAACATTTGATGTTGTTTCACTCCATCCCGAGGCGCCGAATGCAGCCGAAGCGCGCGCCCGGTTCATAAATGAACATACGCATGGCGAAGATGAAGTGCGGTTTTTTGTCGATGGTTCAGGAATGTTTTATATCCGCGCCGGCGGTAAGGTTTATATGCTGTTGTGCACGAAAGGCGATTTTATCAATCTGCCGGCCGGCACGACGCACTGGTTTGACATGGGGCCAAAGCCGTTTTTTAAGGCGATTCGTGTTTTTAACAATCCCGAAGGCTGGGTGGGCAAATTCACCGGAGACACCATTTCAGAAAGATTTCCGAAGTACGAATAAGTGGCCAAAACCATTCGCGCGGTCGTCTGTGATATCGAGGGCACGACTTCTTCGATATCGTTTGTGCACCGGGTTCTTTTTCCGTTGTCGCTCGATAAGCTGTCGGAATACCTGGACGCCCATTTTGCAGACGACGATGTTGCGAAGCAGCTCGAAGTGCTTTGGCAGAAAATTCAGCCGCCGGCCGGTGCGGATAAAAAGAAGTTATTGCTCGAGACCTTGCAGGATTATATACGCAAAGATGTAAAGGATACGACGCTCAAGTGGGTTCAGGGGAAAATCTGGCAGGTAGCGTTCGAGAGCGGGCAGATTAAAGGTCATGTTTATCCCGAGGTGCCGGATTTTTTCCGCCGCTGGACATCCGACAATCTAAAACTCTTCATTTACAGTTCTGGCTCTGTCGAAGCGCAAAAACTGATGTTTCGTTATTCGGAAGCCGGCGACCTCGCAGAATATCTCAGTGGTTATTTTGATACAATGACGGGAATGAAGCGTGAAGCGCCTTCGTATGGAAAGATCGCTGCAGCGACGGGGTTTGCGCCCGGCGAAATGCTTTTTCTCTCAGACATTGTAGAGGAGCTGAACGCTGCGAACGCCGCTGGCATGCAGACCTGTCTTTTGCTGCGTGACGGTTCGGCCGCGCCGGCTGGTTATGCAGGCGCCAGGGCGGGCGATTTCGGAGAAGTTAACGCGCAATTTTTTTAGTTGTCTCTGCCGTTCGGCGGGTGAAAGCACCGCATGGCAAAACCTTTTATCATTACCATCGATCAGGGCACCACGGGTTCGCGGGTGTTTCTGATCTCAGAACGCGGCGAAGTGATTTCGAGCGCCTACGAAGAATTTACACAGCATTTCCCCCGCCCTGGCTGGGTTGAGCATGATGCCAATGAAATATGGACCAGTGTTTCGCGGCTATTGGGAAAGGCTCTTCAGGGCTCGGGTCTCAAGGCCTCTGACGCTGCAGCGATAGGCATCACGAACCAGCGTGAAACAACTGTTATCTGGGAAAAGGGTACGGGTAAGCCGATTCATAATGCGATTGTCTGGCAATGCCGGCGCACAGCCGATTATTGCGAGCAGCTGAAAAAAGAAGGCAAGGCGGATGTCTTTCGTAATAAAACCGGCCTCGTGCTCGACGCATATTTTTCCGGTACCAAGATCAAATATATTCTCGACAATGTTTCGGGCGCACGTGCGCGCGCGGAGAAGGGTGAATTACTTTTTGGAACCATCGATTCGTTTCTTCTTTATAAACTAACGGGCGAGCACAAGACCGATTTTACCAACGCTTCGCGCACATTAATCTTTAATATCCACGAGCGCAAGTGGGATAGCGAACTCTGTCAGATTCTGCATATCCCCGAGAATATTCTGCCGACAGCACAGGCGTCGAAGAGTCTGTTCGGCAAGACCAAGGGGCTCTCTACGCTACCCGACGGAATCCCTGTCTATGCGATGATCGGTGACCAGCAGTCTGCTCTCTATGGCCAGCTCTGCCACAGCCCTGGTGAGGCCAAGAACACCTATGGTACCGGCTGTTTTGTCGTTATGAATCTCGGTGATAAGTTCTTACAGAGCAAGCACGGGCTCATCACGACGCTGGCCTGCGATGCCAACGGCGAACCTGTATACGCGCTCGAAGGTTCGATTTTTATCGGTGGTGCAGTAGTCCAGTGGTTGCGTGACAAAATGCAATTTTTTGACGATTCGACGAAGTCAGAGAGCCTGGCGAAATCGGCTTCCCAGGAATCCGATGTGGTTTTCGTTCCGGCTTTCGCAGGCTTGGGCGCGCCATACTGGGATCAAAATGCCCGGGGTGCAATCCTGGGTCTTACCCGTGATACCACCGCCGGTCAGATTACGCAGGCGGCGCTGAAGGCGATTGCGCTGCAGTCATACGACGTGATTGCAGCAATGCAGGCCGATAGCGGCCTCAAATTGCCTTCGCTCAAGGTCGATGGCGGCGCGACACGGAACCATTACCTGATGGAATTTCAGGCTGGTGTGTTAAATTCGTCAGTCGTGGTTCCGCGGAACGCCGAAACAACTGTATTGGGTGCTGCATATCTCGCCGGCCTCGGCGCGAAAGTCTGGTCGTCGCCCGATGACCTCAAAGGGTTGAATCCACCTGCGGCAACCTACCACCCGGTGATGGGCGCGCCACAGCGGGAGCGCGAGCTTAAACTCTGGAAAGATGCTGTGGGAAGAATTTTGACGAAGTGATCAGGCGTCTTTGACAGCTTTGAGAATATCGAGTGCATGTGTCTTCACGGAAACTTTTTCGAAGACGTGCGTGATTTTTCCCGCAGTGTCGATAACGAAGGTGGAGCGCAGGATGCCCATGTATTTTCTGCCGTACATGGACTTTTCAGCCCACACGCCGAATGCTTCGGTGACTTTTCCGGTGTCGTCGAAAAGTAGCTGGAAATTGAGATCGTGATTATCAATGAACTTTTTATGCGCTTTTTCATTGTCGCGCGAGCAGCCGATAATGTTGAACCCGGCTTTTTTTAAAGCGGCACTATTGTCACGGAAGCATTGCGCCTCGGTTGTGCAGCCGGGGGTGTTGTCTTTCGGGTAAAAGTAGAGAATGAGTTTTTTTGCTTTATAGAGTTCAGAAAGTTTAATTTTACGGGGTTCGCCGTCGCCGACCAGTATACCGGTCAGCGCGGCGGGTATTTTTTTTCCCGCGGTCAGCATTACTTGAGTTTGCCCAGAATGCCTTTTTCCTGAAGGTATTTATAGAACGTGTCACGGTTCTTTGGTTTGTATTTCGCTCCACCGTCTTTTTTCCATGTGCGGCAAGCAGTTTGCATTTTGTCGACGTTTTCTTTCGACGAACCCTTCTTGAAGTGCTTTAATACCGTTATCATTTCGTGTTCCTGCTCGCAGGCAACCAGATGTTTATCAGCCATAATAGGCCCCCTTTAGTTTTCGCGAGAGGTATAGTTTGCCCCGGCGCCGTCAATTGCTTTTACAAGTTCAATTGCAGCGTGATGCAGAACATCGATGATTTTTTTTCGGCGCTTGCCGAACTCATCATTGTTTAAGGCAGGCACATGAACAAAGAGCGCAGGGAGTCTGAGACGCGATGAAAGCATTTTATAGTAGATGAAATTGCACAAGTAGGTTCCGGCATTGTCGCTAACAGATAAGAATTTTTTTCCTGAGTGAAAACGCCGCCGCAGCGCAGTGCCAATTTTTGTTACCGGCAAGGGGGATGTAATTCTTTGGGCTGAATTTTTCGCAATGGGGATTAATCCCCGTTTTGAGATTCTTTGATTTCGTGCTGTCGTCTCTAAGGTGAGGGCAGTGGAAGTTTTTTCGCCGAGCAGCAGTACGGCGTCCGGTTTATGGTGAACGAGATGTTTGCGCAGGGTCGGCCAGGCGTGATAAAAGTTTACGGGAAGGATTGCGAATCGATAGGATAAAAGGCCTATTTGATTGTGACCATTGCGCAGCTCCGAAAGCAGATCTTGTGAGGTGTTGCAGGTTCTTCCGCCGAAAGGTTCAAATGCGGTAACGAGCAGTTTCAAGAAGCAACACCTGAGCTTTTGGTATTGCCTGAAGCAGAGTGTCAATGAAATGTCATTTAAAACTTGCCGGGGACAGTTCTGTGCTATATTTTACCAAGTATGAAACAATACTTAATATACTTTAGCGTCCTCGCCGCGGTATTGAACTGTGGCCCTAAAATAGACCATGCTGAAGTTCGCAACCGCGCGAAATCAGCATTTGGCACCTTGCCGGCGAAAATACCTGGTTCTGAAAAAGACACCCCTGAACTGATCGCCTTGGGTAAAACCCTCTACAACGATCGCCGCCTCTCCATCAACGATACGCAATCGTGTGCAAGCTGCCATGTGATTGAAGGTAAGAAAGGCGGCGTCGACAACACTAAGTTTAGCCCTGGTGCGAAAGGCAGTTTGGGCGGCCGCAACGCCCCTACAGTGCTCAACGCCGGCTTCCATTTTGTCCAGTTCTGGGATGGCCGGGCTGCGACCTTGTCTGACCAGGCTAAGGGGCCGATTCTGAATCCCGTCGAGATGGGCATGCCGAATGAAAAGGCCGTGCTTGAGAAACTTTCGAAGATTGCAGAATATAAAGAGGCTTTTGCCAAGGCATTTCCCGGTGCGAAGAATTCTATCACTTACCAAAATCTTGCTGATGCGATTGCAGCGTTTGAGCGCACGCTGATCACGCATGACCGCTTGGATGATTATCTGAACGGCGACGATAAGGCGCTGACAAAAGAAGAAATCCTGGGTATGCAAACCTTCATGACGCAGGGATGCACAACCTGCCACATCGGGCCCTTGCTCGGTGGCAACAGCTACCGCAAAATGGGTCAGGCGAAACCGTATGAGACGAAAGATCTCGGGCGCTACGAGGTGACAAAAAAAGAAGAAGATAAGTTTATGTTCAAAGTTCCATCGTTGCGCAACATTGCTTTGACTGAGCCATACTTCCACGATGGTTCTGCCGCAACACTTTCCGAAGCTGTTGCAAAAATGGCAGTCCACCAGCTGGGCAAACAGCTCGGCGAAAAAGAAGTCGGCCAGATCGTGACTTTCCTCAAAGCTCTTACAGACAAAGAACGTCTCTAAACAGGGCAGGGTGGGGGATCTCCCCCGCCCTCCAATTCTTTAACCTCTCAACATTTTTCACCCAAGGCCGATAAACGAATATGGCCCGCTATGCGATTTATGCTCTGCTGCTTGTTCTGCTCAATGCCCTGAGTTCCGCTTCTGCAGCGAATGTCGACAATGACTACAGAGATGCGCTCTCTTTATTCCAGCGCCGGGACATTGCATCCTGCCTGCGTACCATCACCCTCCTGGAGAGAAATCTCGAACAGAAAGCAGACCATGCGGATTCACAGGCCCTGATCGCCTATGCCTATGCGCACCAGGCTTTTATCCTTTCGCAGATCGGTGAATCCGGAGCTGACTACCTGAATTCCGCCGACGCCTTCTCGAAGGCTGTGCTTGCGCAGCAGCCGCAGAATCCATTTGCGCGCAAGGCAAAACTTTTGTTGCAGCTCATCGGCGGTAATTTTGCCGATGTGCGCAAGACCTTTGAAAAAGAGCTGACGGATAAAGAAACCGACGCAGATCTTTGGTATATGTCTGCGGTTGCCGGCGATGCCGACAAAGCCGCAAAGTCACTCGGCACGGCACTCCGGCTCAACGCCGATCTGGTGTGGATTTACACCGACATGGCCTTTCGTGCGCTCAAGATGAATGACCTCTCAACCGCGGAAAAGTGGCTGCGCGCGCTCGAGGCGCGCAAACCCGGCATTGCCGACATCGATCTCTTAAAGGCTACCATTGCGGCGCAGAGGCAGGATAAAAAGACAGTCCAGGCATCATGGAGCGATTTCTCGCGCAAGGCGCCTGATTTTGCACTCGTCGCCCGGTTTGCTGGCCGCGCTAAAAAGTAATCATTGCAACGGCAGGGTGCTTCTCAACCCGGCATCCGAGTTCAATACATCTATCAGCAATTTCAGTAATTCACAGCGCGGTAGATCAGCGCGTGCCTTCCAGCGGTCCTGGAGCGGGGCTGTTTGCGCCGGCGCAGTTGTGCACTTGGCCGTGTCAGACATCGCGAGTACAAACGGTTCGGCGACGGGGTAGGGGAGCACCTGCCAACGCATGTCGAGGTAGACATGCGCCATTTCATGCATGAGATCGGTGAGCTTGGCGCTACGCCTCAGAATTCTGCCTCTCTTGCGGTCGAGAGCCGATTGCATTTTTGAGCCGCCTTTGATTTCAAAGAAGTAATTCCGCCCGGTGCAAACCATGAGCTCGTCAGGGAACCGCGCCGCGCCATAAGTTTCGTTAAAAAGCCGCCAAAACGTCTGCGCCCCGGTTGTCTTCACAAGCGGCATGCATTCAGCATAGAGCGCCGCTGAAGAGAGCAGGCTAAATATCAAAACGATTGCGGGTTTCACAGTTCGGGCAGAGAATGTCAACCTGACCTTTGACGCGCGAGTTGCCGCTTTTGTCGACCAGCTTGCCCACGGCGGTGAATTGAAAGTCGAGGCCTTCGGCATGGTAGTTGCCTTTACCATACTTCGCGGTGCCTTCCATAATGTAACCACAGGCGTGGCATTTAACCTTTAAACGAATCTTCTCAGCCATTAGTTGTTAAAGAAAATTCTGTAAGGCGCGGATGCCATGTCATTCAGTTTTTCATTTGCATACTTTGCGTAATCGAGCAGCAAAAGATAGATCGTTTCTTCGTGCAGCAGGCGGGCGCTGAAACTTTGCCCGTCGTAAGCCACGCTTTGCTCCAATTTTGCCATGTTGGTCTTGATGGCCGGCAGGTTCTTGTTGAGGTCGTATACCAGAAATTCACTGACGCTGTTGACGCGCGAGAGCATGGTGTAAAGATCTGAACTCGTAGAATTAATTATGCCAAAAAAAGTATTCATTGTTCCTGTTGCCTGGCGTATCGTTGCGCGTACGGCATGGCGCTGGATATACGGGGTTCGTCGCAGATCATCGACCGTTTTTTTCAGCTGTTGCAGCCGCTTTTCGAGAATGCTCATATGCCCGCCTTCAGATTTTATGGCATCGTAATATTGCTGAAACATGATTGTCGAATTGATAATTTTTTCCAAGGGCATGGAGTGATCAAGCGAATAAAATGCTTCGTTGAACGTCGACGGTACAATTTCGATATTGATAAATTTGGCGCCAAAATAGCCCCACGAGCTCAGTGAAGCGCGGCTGCCGGTTTTGGGAATCGGAAAATCCGTGCGAATCTTTGCGACGATGCGGTGGCCAGACATGTCAGATGTCAGGTGCTCGACCTCACCGATTTCCAGCGCACCCTGGTAGCGGACCTTTGTTCCGGGGCGGATATCCTCGATAAAAGTCGCGGAGAAAGACATGCGGTAATAGTCCAGGGAGCGGGCAATGCTGCGCGTGCCGAAATACCCCAAAAAAATCGCGAAAAACATCAGGACGGCAAAACCGATCAGAAGCGTAATTCGATCCGGGTTGCGTATCGAATCCCAGAACGACAACCATTCGGCGGTCGTCGCGGTTTCAGCTGGTTTTTTTTCTGAGGTCAGCATGCAGAATCTGGACGGCGTTCATTGCCGCTTCCGAACCCATCTTGTTCTTCTCATAACACAGCAAGAGGATTTTCCGGCGATCCGGAAGATGCTCGAGATACAGAAAGGCGATGCCGAAGTTCCGTTTTCCCTCAAGCACTGTTCCGGTTTTTCCTGCCAAAAAGCGGAAACGCCGGTTCTGCCGAAGCGCGCGGCAAAAATCAGCCAGCGTGCCTTCGCAGGTTTGTCTTAAACCGTCCATAATTGTTCGCGCGGCCGGATTTCCATTCTCTTCGGCGCCGAGCAGCGCAGTGTACATGGCCAGTAGTTTATCTGCTTCGATGCCAGCGGGCAGGTCAAAGCCATAGACATTCACGGGTTTCACAATTTTCAGATCGGCCGGCCAGTCAAACCGCTGTCTCAGCCATGCTTCATATTCCGCCAAGTTGAGACCCATAAACCGCGACAGGAAGTAATAGTTGCAGCTCTGCACCAGCGCGGTTTGTAAGGTCATGGCGCCATGGCCGGCCGGCGTCCAGCAGCGCAGGCGATCCGTACGTTTTTTCTCGGGCGGGCAAAAAATCGTCTCATCGGCTTTAAAACCCTTTTCGAGCAAATACCAGGCGGCAAAGGGCTTGAGAAGCGAGCCAACAGGCGCGGCCATGGTCTGGTTCTGCTGGTTGAGAATGGTGTATTTTCCCCCTGCATACTCCGCCATGACAAATGCCGACTTTTTTTCGGCCGAAAGGGCTAATCCTGAAAACAGGAAAATCAAAATTGGATTTACGGCGGCTTTAATTTTGCGCATTCAATGGCGGCAATGGTTGAAAACGCCGTCACTCTGGAAAGAGAACAGCTTTCCCTGAAGATCAACGAGATCTTTTACAGCATCCAGGGCGAGGGCTCTTATGCCCTTTACCCCTGTGTCTTTGTACGCCTGACCGGCTGCAACCTGCGCTGCGCCTGGTGTGACACGACCTATTCCTTTTTTGAAGGTGAGCCACAGACTCTGGCGCAGATTCTCGCAGAGGTGAACCGCTACAACTCAGAACTCGTCGAAGTGACCGGCGGAGAGCCTCTGCTGCAGAAAAACGTCTATGCTTTTTTTGAAATGCTGAAAGCCGCAGGCAAAAAAATCCTGATTGAAACCTCCGGATCGATTTTGATCGATCGTGTGCCTGAGTATGTGCATATCGTGCTCGACCTGAAAGCACCTGATTCCGGCGAAGCAGAAAAGAACCGTTATGAAAATCTGGGTTTCATCAAACCTTCGGATGATATTAAGATTGTTGTAGCATCCCAAAAAGACTTTGAATTTGCCGAAGAAATTGCGGCGAAGTATGCGCTAGCGCAGAAAATGGAAAAACCGGTCATCATCCAGCCGGCATTCGGGCAACTCGACAGTGCCGAGGTGGGCGAATGGGTGAAAAACTCAATGACGCGCTTCCGCCTGGGCCTGCAACTGCATAAATTCATCTACGAACCCACTCTCCGGGCGGTTTAATGCTGATCGAAAAAGAATTCGTCTTCGATTCGGCGCATTTTTTACCTTTTGTTCCGCAAGAGCATAAATGCCGGCGCCTGCACGGACACACATACAAAGTCGTGATCGGCGTTGAAGGTGATGTCAACGATGCCGGCTGGGTCATTGACTTTGCCGATATCAGCGCCGGTGTAAATCCCATTCTGCAGAGTATCGACCATACTTTGCTGAATGCGGTCGAAGGGCTCGACAATCCCACGGCAGAAAATATTGCCCTTTGGATTTTTACCCGTGTCAAACAGGCTATCCCCCTGTTAAGCTATGTCAGCGTGCAAGAAGGCCTGGCGTCGCGCGTGATCTACCCCCGTAAACCATGAGCGCGAAAAAAGCCATAGTTCTGCTTTCGGGTGGCCTCGATTCGGCGACCTGCCTTGCGATCGCAAAAGAACGCGGGTTTTCACCAACGGCAATTTCCTTTAATTACGGGCAACGGCATAAAAACGAACTCATGGCCGCGGCAAAAATCACCGGTCTTGCAGGTGTTGAACACACCGTTATTGCCGTAGATCTCGCGGCTATTGGCGGCTCAGCCTTGACGGACAAAATCGCCGTGCCAAAGGGCGGGGCGCATCTGACAGCGGCGCCTGCGATTCCCGTCACCTATGTGCCTGTGCGCAATATGATTTTTCTATCGCTCGCGTATGCGCTCGCCGAGGCGCGCGGCGCAGCGGCTATTTTTATCGGCGTCAATGCGATCGACTATTCGGGTTATCCCGACTGCCGCCCCGATTTTATTGAATCGTTTGCGAAAACCGCGGCGCTGGCTTCCAAAATCGGCCGCGAAGGGCATTCCCCCGAAATTATCGCGCCGCTGGTGACATTTTCAAAGGCCGATATTGCCCGCGAAGCCGCGCGGCTGAAGGTTCCGGTGCAGTTTACCTGGTCGTGCTACGATCCGCAGATTCTCCATGGTTATTACACTCCCTGTGAAAACTGCGACGCCTGTATCTTGCGCCGCAATGGTTTTGCCGACGCGGGCCTCGTTCTCTCTAAAGAAGAAATTTTTGGTTCTCCGATAGCGCTTGCATAAAGCGGCTCGCAGGAAACCCCATCACATTAAAATAACAACCCTCGATGCGGCTGATATTCGCCATGCCGAAAGCATCCTGTACACCATAGCCGCCGGCCTTATCATACGGCTCAGGTGTCGCTGTATAGGCGGCAATGGTTGCCTCTGTCAGCTGCAAAAAATGCACCGCAGTTTTTTCCAGGAAGCTGATCTTTTCGCCGCGCGGAAAAACCATGCAGACCGCAGTAAAAACCCAGTGTGGCCGGCCGGAGAGTTTTTTCAGCATTTGTGAGGCATGCGCCTGGTCGCGCGGCTTTTCCAGCACCTCGCCCTCCAAAACCACAATCGTATCCGCGGCGATATTCAGCCGGCCGGGGCGGGCGACAGCAGCGGCCTTTGCCTCTGCCAAAAGCAGCGTCTGCTCGGCAGGGTCGCTGTGGCGTATCGACTCTTCGTCGAGGTTCGCCGGGATAATTTCGCAGACAAAACCCAGCTTTTCGAGAATTTCACGGCGCCGCGGCGATGCGCTGGCGAGTATTATAGGTTTATCCAGCTGCATTGTAATTCATTGACGCGCGCAGATCACACTCCGCCTTCACCTATGCGCCTCCTTGTGGTTGCCGGAATCTCCGGTTTTTTTGCGGTATTTTTCGGGGCATTCGGTTCGCATATCCTGAAAGCCTCGCTTGGCGAAAAATTTTTTTCCGTATTCCAGACCGCCAACCAATACCATTTCTGGCATACCCTCGCGCTGCTGGCGGTGGCGCTGCTCAGGGTTTCCCGGCCGCAAAAATTTTTCACAGCCTCGGCCATAGCCTTTATCAGCGGCCTGGTATTATTCTCGGGCTCGCTGTATTTCTACGCTGTGTACCAGATCAAAACATTTGCCATGCTGGCGCCACTCGGCGGGGCGTCGTTTATGTTGGGTTGGCTGTTCTTTACCTTGGGCACAATCCGCGAATTTTCAAAAAAAGCAACATAGGGGGATTTCCCCCGGCGCGGCGCCGGCTTTGGAAGGCTTTGCATTACCGATTTTTTACTAGTTAATGACTTCCCATAATAAATATTATGTCGCATTATCATCAATTTTTCCGTTCGGACCGCTCAAGTCTGCGCATGCCTCTGCTGTGCAAAAACCAGCCACGCTATGAGACACAATGCCCCGCCCAACAGAAATGGAACCGGTAGCCAAACCGCATATAAGCCCGTAGCCACCACAGGCGCGGTAAATCGCGCCAGCGCTGCCAGGGATTGCATATTGCCCAGCGTCTGACCCTGCTCATTTTTTGGCGCATGGATGGATGCATAGGCGTTCAGCGACGGGCCACCAAAGCCCGAGGCCAGCGCCATCAGAATCAGAACTGCGCTCAAGAGACAGATTTTTACCGAAACCCCAGACATGAGGATGCCATCGACATAACCTGCCCACGGCAGCAACAGCATGCCTATCGCCGACCCGATAAGGCCTAGCTTTACCCAATGTTCCGGCGGCCTTTTCTTCTCCATGCGGCGGTATAATCCACCCTGAACCAGCGCCAGAATGACGCCCTGCGCGCCGAAGAAATAGAAGGTTTCTTTCAGGTCAAAATGGTATTGCTTCTGCAGTATCCAGGCAAACAAGACCTCGAAGATAACGAATGCAAACTGGTTCAATAACTGCGTGACATAGGTATTGCGGCTGCCCGACTTCCTGAAAGCGCTCGCCACAACTGCGAGGCCTTCTCTTTGTACTGCTCCATGACTAACCTCCGCCGCTGAAAATCGATTGATTACAATCAGAACAAATGAGATTAAAGATAGTCCAAAACAAACCGCCCCAATCAACCAAAATGGATTAAAATCAATCATTGTCGGCGATGCAGTTTGATTGAAATTGATCAGGATACCACCCAGGAACGGACCCAACAGGAACCCCATTCCGATACAAGCTCCCAATAAGCCCATCGCCCGTGGCCGCTGCTCTGGTGTTGTATGGTCTGCAAGAATGCTCTGGGCGATGGCTATATTACCGCCCGTAATGCCACTGAGCACCCTGCCTGCCAGGAAAAGCCCGTAGTTATTAGCTATGATCCATATGGCATAACTAGCCACGTTACCCAATGTAGAGATAAGAAATATGGGTTTCCGGCCATAGATATCTGACAGTCTGCCGAGTATCGGCGCGCTCAACATCTGCGCCCCGGAATAAGATGCCATGAGAATGCCCATATAGATCTCGGGCGCAAGCGATGAAAGTCCTGAGTTTTTTACCAGGACTTGCGTTAAATCCCGAACGACTGGAATCATCACGCCAAACCCCAGCATATCGAGAAAAACCACGAGATATACCGTGGTTTTTGCTGACTTATTCACAGTTTCAAGGACTGAATTGCAGATGTACGGTCAAAGAATGCTCGATATTCTCAAGGAAAAGCATTGACAGCATATTCTAAATCGAATATTCGAAATAGAATATGAACACCTTAGACAACCTCCAACTATTATTACTGGCAATCCTCCGGGGTAAAAAACACCCCATCTCACGCTATGAGGCCATGGCCACCTTGAACCATGTCACAAGCCGAATCGATCGCCCCTACTCGCCAGGCGCTGTTTATCACTGCATAAAAAACCTTGCGGGGAGAGAATTAATTAATTTTAATCATAAATCCATACAGATTTCGCCTACTGGGGGCGCAGCCTTGTCAGATCGCCTCACCCAGGCTCCATTGTCAGAATCTGTTTTGACCATGATCTATGAGGCCTTAGCTTTACAGCTATCTGGCGACCCAGGGCTTAAAAACTCAGGGATCCGACGACTCAAGGTTGAAATGATCAAATTTAATCAAAGACCAGAATCTCGCCATCTCGAAGGCCCAGAAGCGGGACAGCTTGACAAGGCGCTGAATTCTTGTCATTTAGAAATTGTCAAAGGCTTAAATCGATTCATCTTGGAATTAGGCGACATTTAATTGGCGCCAATATCAAGGCATTTTTGGGCATTGTCACTGTCCCATAGTTGGGATGAAATTGACGGCGCCCAATTCTTGGTCATGGATCGTTGCCCGCTGCAGAGGGACCAGAATCTCCTGTCCGCCGGGGTGGATTATCGACCTGACATAGACATTTTGACTAAAAATCATCAGCTCTTTAGGCTGTACGAGGGACCGCTGGGGGAACCCGTTTCGATCAAAATAATCGACCTTTAGCATGGCTTCTTGCCGTATTTTGCCGAGAAAATACTGCTCGATCTGGTCGAAATTTTTCGGAAAAAGAATTTCATATTTTTCCGTTTTTCTCTGCCAGCGACGTATTCTCTGGTATTTTGTTTTGGAAGAAAAAATATCCTGCTCCGTCTGCAAGATGTTGAGAAACGCGAGCGCGGTAGCGCGCGCATCAGCAAGAGCGCGGTGCGCCTTGCCTGTGTCTATCCCCAGTTCTTTTTTGATCGCCTCAAGTGCATGCGACGGCCGTTCGGCTCGCAGTTTGCGCGAGAGCTGCAGGTGATCGTAATACGAGCGGTTCGGCCACGGCACTTTGACGGCAGCGAAACTTTGTTTTAAAAACGCCAGGTCGAAGGGTGCATTGTGAAAAACCCAACTGCCTTCGGGTAGAAATTTCAGAAACGCGGCAATCCCTTCTTGTAATGGTACCGCCTTGGTTTCGAGCTCTTCAGCGCTGATCTGGTGGATCGCCCGCGCCTTCGGATCCATTTTTTTCTCGGGCTTGATGAGAATAGAAAAATCGTCGGCGAGACCGGCCAGCGAGAACGCGACCGCGCCGATTTCGATAATTTCGTGTTTATAAGGGTTAAGCCCGGTGGTCTCGAGGTCGATCGCTAGAAAGCGCAGATCCTGCGCCCATTGCTCCATGCGTCAGCGATGCGTGAGGCTGTGTCGGGTCGATTGTAAAATGAAAATGCGCCATTGCTGCCGCCGGCGCCTGGGCAGAGCTGGCCTGCCCGAAGGGCGAAAGATTGCGCGCCTGTGGGATATCCCGCTGTGTAGCAGGCTTCACGCCGCGATGAGTCATGCCCGCACTGTCTGACATGCCGCCAGAGACTGCAGCCACGGGGCGAAACCAGTCGAGGAAATAGCGCAACGAAGGTAGATTGAGGGTATAAATCGAGCCTGAGAGGCAGCGATTTGGCGGCGCAGGCGCCCCGGGAACACCCGGTTTTTGACCCTGGGCTGCGGAATCTTCTTTAGTGTTGCATGCACCGGCCGCAGGCGATACAGTCAAAGCAGGGCTATCGAAAAGCACTCCGTGAGGATGGCTTGCGTCGGCGGCAGAGTCATTAACTAAGGCAGTCTTTATCTGTGCGGATGAGCGCTTTTGGGCGGGTACCGCTGCATAATGCCGTTTGGCCTGCCCGGCATGGGCCACGAGGCGGACGACGCCCCTGCCCCAATTCTGCGCCGATTGTTTTCATAAAAGCGGTAAATCCGACTTTTTGTTTTTTGTCCGATTTTTTAGCTTTTTGGACGATATTCAGATTAGGGGAAACCTTGCCTGCGCTGGCGAAAGCTCCGCCCGAAGCTGCCAACGCAGCCACTAGGGTTAGAATCTTGGTGAGTCTTCGCCCCGGACACTCTGGGGCAAGAGGGTTTAAAGAGCCAAAAAAGTCAACAAAAAAAGTAAATTTTTTTATACCTTCTGCTTATTAAGTTTGCCGTTTTGGCTAAGCCGCGATCTGGCTACTTGGGATGTCTTTCAAAACCTGGCCCACATCCCGCAGGAATGCCGAATAAGATAAATTTTTGTCGAGCAGCGCAAACTTGCGCTGAAACTCGCAGGTGGCAATGAGATTGGATAACACCACGCGCTTATAGTTCTGGTGTTTTCTCTGCCAGGATTTTACGCGCGCAAAATCGGCAGTCAGCAACGCCAGCACACCGTCGTAATAATCCACGAGGTCAGACAAAGTCTGTACAGAATTTTGCAGCTCCGGAACATTGGGCGCTGTCTTATACATCTTCTCCATAAAAGAGACGATGATTTCAACCTCAGCAATCTTGACGCGTGTGAACATCGGTATCGAGTACATCTTACGCCAGTCGAGATTGCGCAAAAAATAACGCGCAGCAAAGACCGGGTTTTGTGAAATCGAATCGTCGGTCATGGCTTCGACCAGGTCGACCGCGCGCGCCTTGCCCTGCTCTTCTATTTTCTCCCGCTCGACCTTGATTTTCATAAAGTCTTCGGGTTTAAAAACAATTAAGCGCGAACGCGGGTATTTGCCCTTGATGCGCATGATGTTCTGCCGGGGGATATCCTGGTCGGAAATAAAATAACGTCGCCCGTCGCCGATCGCCGGCAGCACGTTCGGCCAATAACCAGCGAAATGGAAAGCAAGCCCCGGCAGGGAATCCAGGCCTTCATATTCGAGCGGAATCCGCATAAACCGGGTCTCACCCTCTTCGCCGTACTCGAACGGGAATTTTTACAAAACTGCGCTCCATCGGGAAAAAAAGCAACGGCGAATCGAGCCGTGTCTGGATGCGAAATTTCTCACCGAGAAAAATGGCATGCAGCATTGGGTGAATCTGCTGCTCCACGCCGGCACTCATCCAGCCTTGCGGCTTTGCCGTCGCGGAAAGCCAGGAAGGTTCCGTTCCGCATATTGACGCGGAGCAAAAAACCTGCGGCTGTGCGATGTTCTACGTAATCGTCGAACTTCATTCTTCATTATCAGTATCGGCATCTGCCGAGGCATAACTTTCCAACTGGTACTTTCTTAATTTATGCTGCAACGAACCCCGCGAGACTTTTAGCAGATTCGCGATCTTGTGTTGCGAGCGCCCGACCCGGGCCTGCGCCTTGAGGATTGCCTGCTTTTCAAACTCGGCGATCACGCCGCGCAACCCCCTACCCTCTTCGAGAATTGACTCGACCGAAAGCGAACTTTTACCCAGGACACGGCTTTTCTGGAAGTCCAAATTCGCCTCTGCCCCCGTGGCGCGGACGCCATGGAGCGACCTCCAGAATGCAGCCATCTCTTCCAGTTCTGCCGGGCTGCGTTTAGCCAGCGCCGGTAAAAGAAATCGCCCGGGAATCAAAGCGTCAGCCAGCGGAGCCTGTAATATTTTTCGGTTGCGCAGCGCCTGTAAGTCATAGACTGTCCGCCGCCCACAACACGCCCCAACCCTTTATATGCTTCACAACAGCCTGCTGCTCTGCGACCTCCAGAAGCGCGATCTCCGGAACAACGAACGCAAGGCCGAATCTCGTCTGCACATGGATAACCACTTCGTCGCGGTTGTCGATGCGAGTGTTCGCATGGCGGATCGCCAGCGTCTGCAGCACAGCTTCCTTTCCGGCGCCGGGCTGGCCATTGAGTACAAGCAGAGCGGGCGGCTGCGCAACAATCTCATTGAGCTGCAAAGCAAGGCCAGTCAAGCCAGGAAAAAAGGGCAAAAACGTGGGATAACCATCGGACCGCACCACCTCGTGCTCCAGCAAGATCTGCCATAACCCGGCATCCGCGGCAGCGGGGATAGCGTCAGCATAGAGGTGCAACCTGAACCCACCTGCAGACTCCCACTCAAACACAGACCCGGGCGGCAGAGACTCGACCGCCCGAACCAAGCCGTCGCTAGAAAAGAAAAAGGAAAACGAGTCATAGGCAAGGCCAAGATCTACGCCCGACGGATACGCCGCAACCCAGAGACCCCAAATCCCCTTAGCCTGATATTCAGACCAGCCTGCCATCACCTCACGAGGCTTAATTTTAATCGGCCGTCAATCACTAATACGGCATGTCGGATATCCGACACCAACAGGTATTTCGATGTAGCATAACCAGCTGTCGGACATCCGACACCATAATTGAATCGGCTTGACGTGCCGTGGTGGCGCGCTCGTGTGCACCGATGCCAGCCGCCATCATTGCCATCGCAAACCAAAAAGGAGGCGAAGGCAAGACTACAACCTCCATCAATCTGGCGCATGGCCTGTCGCTGACCGGCAAAAGAACCCTGCTCGTCGACATGGACCCCCAGGGTAATAGCTCGGGCATCTTTGCTGATGTTGAAAATCTGACGAAAACTGTCGCCGACCTTTTCACCAAAAAGCACACCGCTGAAGAGGTTATTGTCCGCACCCGCTATGAGAAGCTCGACCTGCTGCCAGCAAAGATCAGCCTTGCGGAAGTCGAGCTCAGCACTCTCAATGTCGACGCACCCTATGTCATGCGCGATGCACTTGAAAGCGTCAAAGATAAATACGACGCCATGGTGATCGACTGCCCACCCAGTCTTTCCATTTTCACGATCAATGCCCTCGGCGCGGCGGGGTATGTCGTTATCCCTCTGCAGGCAGAAAAATTCAGTATCGACGGGATAAAGGGTTTGCAGGGCACAATAGAGGGGATTAAGCGGCGCATAAACCCAGACCTTAAGATTCTCGGCGCACTCATTACCCAGCTCAAAAGCAATACGGTTTTAACGAAAACCATCCTGCCTGTGATCCAGAATTACTTCCCGGTTTTTGAGACCTCGATCTCCACGGGGGTCGCAGTAGGGGAGAGCCACCTGTCTCGCAGGTCATTGCTCGATTACAATTCCGGGGTCAAGCAGGCCAAAGAGTATTCAGCGTTCGTCAAAGAAGTCATCGATGGCATCAAAAAGTAAAAAACTTTCTTTCGCTGCCGACATCTTCGAGCAGGATATCGAAGGTATTATCCGCAAGATTCCGATTGCTGACATTCAGCCCTCTGTCGACCAGCCCCGAACCCAGTTCGATGACACCATCAACAGCCTGGCAGAATCGATTAAAACAGAAGGCCTGTTGCAGCCGATTGTCGTTACTAAAGAAGGAACTAAATACAAAATCGTAGCAGGTGAGCGCCGGTACCGTGCCGCACGCCTTGCAGGCCTTGAAACGATTGAATGCCGCATACTGCGCAAAAACCCCAAGGACACTTACCGGCTTGCTGTTATTGAGAACCTGCAGCGTGAGAACCTGAACGCCGTCGACGAGGCCAAAGCCTTCCGCAAACTCAAGCACGAGTATGGTTATAACGACAGCGACCTGGCCAAAATCGTCGGTAAATCACGCAATTACGTCAACGAGATCTTGTCGGTGGCGGATATCCCCGCAACATGGATTGAGCGCGCCCAAGCCATCGGCATTGAGTCAAAGAACCTCTTTATCCAGTTTGCGCAGGCGATAAAATCAGGCACCGCTGAAGGTTTTTTGAGCGCCTATGAAAGCGGGGCGGTGAAAACCGTCGCTGCGGCAAAACAATTTAACAAGACGCAAAAAACTCCCGAAGCGAAGCCCGCAGCCCGCCCGCCTGGAATCAGCGATCTTCAGTGCAAGGGCGAATTCAAAGACAAACGCTGGCGCTTCACCCTGGACTTCACCACAGTACAAACCGGAAACGCCGACAAGGTAAAACAACTCGAGAAGTTGATCGGCGAGACCGTTAAAAAACATTTGAAATAACCGCGGGCGCGGGTTCACGCCGTGCAAAAGACTTGACGGTGAATAATTATGTCACATCTTAGTTTAGAAATTTAGGGGCTTGTTGGAATCCCGGAGAATATTCTCCAGGCGCGTAAAAAAAACAGAACGCCAATCCTCTTAAAATTTCCGCTGACGACCTTTGCAAAAAAAAAGGCATGTTGCCATGCCCGAAATTTCCAAAGGGAACTTGTTGGATGATGAGACATAATCCATCGCCAACAATCCGTCAACAAGTTTTTGATTACTTTCAAGCGGTGGGGGATATGGAACCGAACAACATGTATCTGGCAATAATGTCCGATATTTTGGACAGTGGCACTTGGGCAAATCTGGGGCCAGCAGCAAAAGCGCTCTATCCGGTATTGTGCAAATTCAGTAGCCACACCTTCAAACCAGTCTGGCCCGGCACAGACGAGCTCTTGCGGCTGACAGGGTTCAAAACAAAAAAGTCTCTTCAGGAAGCCAAGCGCGAACTCATCAAACAGGGATTGCTCCATGTCGTTGCGGGCACAGGCAGGACTTCGTCGCATTATTATTTTCGCTTTGATTATCCTGGCAGCCGGGTGGATATTGAGGCTCACCGGGTGAACGCTGCATCCCGCAGAGGGATACAGGAATCACCCCCTGCGGGATATCCGGCAACTACCGTGGGGGATGGCGCAATAGCCCCGAACCATATCAACATCCACATCAATAAACTTACTCAAACCACTAACAACAACAACCCGGACTTGTCGTCGTTGTTGAATGAATTTTTTGGAGCGTCGAAACCGCGAGGGGATTTCAAGGAGCATCTCGTCCAGGAAATGCTGGAGAAGTATGGCTCGCTGGAAGTCGGTGAAGCTGTACGTATCGCCATCAGCAAAGGCAAGGACGGCGACATCCGTTACCTCGAGGGGATTTTGAAGAACCGCGGCTCAGACCAGGTTAAAAAAAGCGATCCGGCACCCGGCGCGTTTTCTTTTGACGCAGTTTCGCCTTCGCTCAAAATTTGGCAGCACCACCTGGAGTCACTGGGTCGCTTTGGTGACACCTGGTATTTTTCGGCGAAAACCGATCTTTCGCCATCATTTGTCGAGGAGCAGTTTAAGCGCGCCGGCGTGCAGGTGAAGATCGTAAAGTCAGCCGCTGGTCGCGGCGAGAGTCGTGATTTTGCTGCGGCAAACTGAATTAATAAATTGATTGAAACACTATTCCTGCTTTCATCATGGGGCATTATGTTAGAGGGGGCACTATGCCATTGATGTTATATACGGTTGTTTTCTTCTTTTTGTTGTGCTTGTTCGGGCTTTTCTGGTATCTGCAAAGCGGTTCTCCCGTTCGCGATGCCTATGTTTCTCCCTTATTTGGTGATCATGAAAAAAATCTCAGCACCGAGGATCTCTCTCTTCTGCTGGGTCTCAAGCGCATCGAGCATCTCGCCGATCGTGGGCGTTGGTTGCTCTTTATTTCGATTCTGCTTCTGATTATTGAATTCTTTGCAGTGCTCGGTATGTTGATTGAAAATCGCGGCCAGATGTATTGGGTGACAACAGTCAATCACGGGTATGTCATCGGCGGGTTCGTTTACCTGCTGGTGTCGATCGTTGCAGTGATTTTTTCCGTGCGCCTCGTGTCTGCGGAGAAAAGTCTTTCGATCTCAAATCCGTTTGAACGTATCGACGCATGGGAGCACAAGGTCGTGCAGGCAGACGCTGAACAGAAAAAGCGCATTTGCCTGTATCTGAACCAGGAATCCGGTCGTCTCGAAGGCTATTTCGCTTTTGTTTTTGCCCTCGTCGGCTGCGGACTGACTCTGTTAACTTTCTGGGTCGCCGGCTGGCTGATGCAGTTCGTTCGCTGAGCTTCTTTACAGAATGGATCTCATCCGGTCGCAGGGCCTTGCTGCCCTGCACGCGCATTCCCTTTCCCCCGCATTAAAGGTCGATCACCACGGCGGTGCTCTTTCTTTCCATGTAGAGAGAACGGCGCCGCATTGCACGGCAAAAATCGATTTTGAGAAATCCGTTTTTCTGAATAACATCAGCTATGAAAGCACGCTGCATGTACTAATCGATGTCTCATGGTCTAATGACGGTAAAAGTTTTTACCGTGTGCATGGCATGAAACATGAAAGCCACGGGAAGCCCGGGAATTTAAGTTTCCCCTGGTTGAGGCGCGCCATATACAGATCCATTTCTATCAGGAAGGTGGCTCAATCCATAAAAGCGATGTACGGAAATTCCAGCTCGGTTATACATCGCGCGCGAAAATTAAGGCGACCTCAGAAGCGGACAGGCTTTGGGTGGCGGAAAATCTTTCGGATCGGCGCGAAGACTATGGCTGGGCATCACCCCTGCGCGATAAAAATGAGGCCGACGCGATCGATGTGGATTT
>CBDIID010000002.1:0-19790 GCA_965279515.1 Turneriella sp.
TACAGAAACGATTGTGAAAGATCGTAGCGTCGTTGGGAATATTATCCAGAGTTGGCTTGAAACGTGGCTAAAATCAAAATCAATATCGTTTGATAAAAACCCCAATACTCAGGAGTCCCCGGACTTTTATCTTAATCCATCGGATAAAACGAGAGACCTACTCGAAGTGAAATGTTTTTATAAGAGCGCCAATTTTGATGTGGGGAACTTCTTAGGATATTGTACGGAACTTGAACAGGCGCCGTATAAGCTGGGTGCTGACTATTTAATATTTTCGTATGCCATGTCGAGCGCTGGCGTAGTATCTATTAAAGATATCTGGTTTGAAAAAGGTTTGGGAAATTTGTGGCCCCTCTGGGTCACATAAAATCAAGGTACAGGCAAAAAAAGGAGCCATAGTTAATATCCGGCCTGTTTCTTGGTACTCTAATAGACCTGAATTCGCACCCTTCAATAATCAACTCTTATTTTTAAAGGCATTGAACGATACTTTGAGAATAAGCACGGGAAATCATTTGTATGCTGCAGGTTGGCTGAAAAAAGTCCAGTCAGGCTACGAGACGTTTTCTGGCGTAAAGCTGACCTAGAGAACGTAAGGATAGCTCTTTAATAACAGTGACTATTACGGTGTTACCAAGTAAGTCGAAAGCCTCATCATATTTTATCCCATCGATTTTGTAACTTTCTGGGAATCCAGAGAGTCTAAGCCCCTCCCGCACCGTTAGCCGCCGCAGCCCATTCTTATCCGGGACCGCCATCCGTGTTACATCTGTTGCAACTAATGTCGGAGCAATGTCGTTAGGGTCTAAAATTTTACTAATTTCGAAGCTAAGTTTTCCAGTAACTATATTATATCCTTTTTCTTTATCTTTGGCGTACTTCCGCTCTTCAAACACTTTTCCATCAGCTGTTTTTTGCGTTACCACATCTTTGGGATGTTCAAATGTTAGGTAGCCCTTTTTAACTAGATCATCCAACATCTCTTTTAACTTAGAGTGCGGGTAAAAAGTTTTAATTTCTCTTAGAGTAAGGGGCATTCCATCCATCCATTTAATGCCCTTGGATTCTGCCCATTTCTTTTGTCGCCTCTGTTTGAGTAAGGCCGAGAGAAGTTTGCGCTGTTCTTTTGTTGTTTTACCTTTGATTTCGATGTCCCAGCTATGGATATTATTATCCCCGCCTCTTTTGTCTTTGATGCTTTTTCCGTGCAGTTCTCCCAACGTAAAATGCTTTAATAGCTTATCTACAAAGGGTGACTCCATACATTTTAGATCTTGCTCTAGGACAGAGGATAGTTTGCTTCTCTTCAGCAGAAAATTATCTAGAGAAAGTTCCTGTGTTTTCGAGCCAATAATGTAAATTCTTTTTCTATTCTGCGGCACACCGAAGTCGCTGGCGTTTAGTACTTTCCAAGAAACGTAGTAACCAAGGCCAGTCAGTTTCTCTAGAATAGTCTCTAGTGTTCTGCCGTATGGCGCAGATCTATCTAGTTGATCGTGGTTTACTAAGCCTTCGACATTTTCTAAAAGAAATCCTTGGGGCTGCTTCGCTGCAAGGATGCGCTCGATTTCAAAGAAAAGAGTCCCGCGAGTATCAAGGAAACCTTTTCTGCTCCCAGCCGCGCTAAATGCCTGACAAGGAAACCCTGCCAGCAGAAAATCAAAAGATGGTATCTCGGTTTCTTTAATCTTGGTGATGTCCCCGCAAACTGTGCTATCGGAAAAATTTTGTTGATAAACTTGAATAGCGAACGGTTTAATTTCAGACGTGAAAACGCACTCTGGTACAATTCCCATCTCTGTACAGGCGAGCTCAAAGCCTAGTCGCGTCCCGCCAATACCAGCAAAAAGATCTATAAAGCGTATTTTATTTCTTTTCATGTTTTCCGCCATCCTTAGATAAAGAAATATCAGCTTTTTGGCAGAGGCACCAGACTTATTTCCCCTGTTTCGGGGTCAAGGGATACTTTACGACAAGGATGAGATAACATCCGACCTCCAAGTTACCGCTTTAGTCGTTCTCAATTTCGATGCCGGGATATTTTTCCTCCACGGCTTTTTCAAGTTCCTCGCGGTCATAGTCTGATAACTCTTCAACTATCTCAGACCTTTCCTCGTCGCATATAGAGGCGATGAAAAAGGTGTTCATCTCTCGATCAGGTGACTCGGAGATATATGCCTTAAAGACGGTCTTTGGTTGCGCAGATTCCTCTGCTTTATCTATCATCATCTAACTCCCCCTCCTATGCTTGCTGCTTTCCATCGGCATCAGAGCGCCCATCTAACCCCGGCAGCTGGGGCTGTTTGCCGCTATCCTTCAATTTGTAGCCCTTGACGAAGGCCAGACGATCGCCATTGAACATGAACCTGATATTTACAAAGAAATTCCCGTCATATGGGCTACGAAAAAGAAACTCTTTTTCCAGCAGCTCCCGTATCCCCCGCTGATATGTTCTTTCTTCGAGGTTGCTGGTTGCAGCCGCAAGGTGTACCTGATCCTTGCCGGGGTTTTCACGCACCTGCTTATAGACCAGTTCGAACACCGCCAGCCCAGCCTTAGAAAGCCCCGCTGCCTGTTTAAGGCCAGCGAAATACAGCTTCACGAACCGTTCCTTGTCCACCTCTTCCCACTCATAGACCATCGCTCCCCCATGCCCGAGGATTTCCCCGGTGCCGTTATCCACGACCAAGCCTTTCTGGTCGTTGCCGAGCCGCGCCCGCTTCGGCTTTCTGATTTCGTTGGCATCTGGAACGCTGGGGTTCGTCTGATAAACAGGAATCCCCCTCTTTTCTTTAATAACTGCGATGTTTTGTCGCTCTTCCGTCATTTGTGATTCTCTTTTTTGTCGTTATAGCGACACCACTTTGGCACTAAAGCGACATATTTTCAACACAGTTTTGTCGCTTTACCGACTATTTTTGACGGAGTGCCGACAGAATCTGTCGGACGCCATTCATAAATTTCAATGGGTTAGGTATATCTCTCTTCTTAGATATAATAAACCCTTATCTACCACAGCGCCGTAGCGCCCCCAAGGAGCTGGCGAAGGTGCTGTGGTGGATTCCAATTTCCCTTTTAAGAACCTCGGCAGTTATCCACAACCCTATAAAACCGGAAAATTGCCCCTCTGGGGGGTAAGAGAGGCTCGGCAGGGCGAGCGCTAGCTGGGCTTGCAGTTCTAAGCCCCCTGCCCCGCGCTAATGGCTTTTTAGAAGGCTTTCCGTAGGGCGAAGCCCTGCACCCGTTCGAGGGTCTTTTTGATGCGCCTGCCGCGTACCAAAGTTTCTGTTCAAGGAGGAACAGAACCGCTATCGCTCCGCTTGTGTATTTTAGACCGTGAGCGCTTTGGCGCTACAGAGGGTCGTTTGGTATCTAGGGAGCTGCGTGTCGTGGTGCGCAACAGACTATCAAATATAGCATAAGTACTATGAAAAGTCAAGGAAAATTAGCCAAATATCCGGGCAAAAAGCCCCTTCTTTTCTGGTTTCTCCTGCCGCTGGTCGGCCAGCAGCCGAACACTTACGATTTGATCTTCCAGCAGTTTCATTGTCTTAGAGTGGTTTTCTTCTGCTTTTCCGAGCTGATCTTGCAATAAATCGATCTGCTCACGTAATAGTTTATTCTCCGCCTCTAGCACCCTGTTATCGTTGCCGGAAACTTGCTGGATACCAGAGGAAACTGGTTCGCTCTGGTTTGTGGGTGCCTCGCTCTTAGGTGGATACACCCTGAACAATTCGGCAGGGTCTATGTCCCATTCGCCGTGGTCGTTCTTTTTAGCAGAAAGTTTCCCCTTAACAATGGCTTTCTTAATACCCGCTTTGGTCATTCCGACACGATCAGCGGCCTCTAGCAGTGATATTCCCATGTGGATACTCCTGAAACTGGTTTCCCCGCTTTTTAGGGTACTGGTTTCCACCCTTCATTGGAAGCCCCTGCCCTCGGTATGCTGCGGTTTCCACCAAGTTTTGCCCCTGAGTTTGCTTTGGTATCCACCTGAAATTAACCAGTCGTTAATATTTTGCCGATATTATCGCTACTCATACCCACACTCTCAGGCATCGGAATCCAGCTCGACACCCGAGCATTGTAAATTTCGGCCCCCTGCAAGGGCGCACTTACGCATTGCCCCCAAGAGGGCAATGCACGCGCGGTCAGGCGCTTCGCCCTGACAACCAGACCAAGGGGCGCGGTGCGTCCCCTTTGGAAACCCGGCCCCGGATATTTGCTTCTGGCAACTATCCCGGAGCCATGCACCCGGCGCAGCCGGGCAGGGGGATACCCCCTGAAACCCCGCCCGGTGAACGTCCTCCGATGTCGGAGCGTACCGGGCAAGAAAGACGGAGGCGCACCCTTGGCGATATTCCATGCCTCCGTCAGGACTATCAGCCGCGCCTCCGGGCGGTCTGCGACCGCTGCCGCCGCGTATCGGTCTGGCACCGCCATCACCGACACCCGCGACGGCCTGACCCACGACTACACCCGCAAGGGCGGTGTAGCGGGGTCATTCATCGTCCTGCCAGCCGGGGCAGGGGCTTCTGGCTTCCTCGACCGCTCTATCCTCTGGAACGCTGCCGAGGCTGCCGAGAAGCGCAAGGACGCTCGCGTAGCCCGCGAGCTGATCCTTGCCCTGCCGCACGAGCTGGACGATGAGGGCAGGGAAGCCGCCGCCAGAGACATGGCGGAATGGCTTGCCGCCCGGTACGGGGTCGCCGTGGACGTATCCCGGCATAACCCCGACCGTCAGGGCGACACTCGCAACCATCACGCCCACCTGTTATTTACCACCCGCGCTGTGACCGCCGACGGCATGGGCGCCAAAACCCGCCAGCTGGACGACCACAAAACAGGGCCGCTCGAAGTCCAGGCCATTCGCCTGGCCTGGGAGTCGATTGCCAACGCCGCGCTCGAGCGGGCAGGGGTCGCCGCCCGCATCGACCACCGCAGCCATGAGGAACTTGGCATCGAGCTGCCGCCGCAGATTCATGTTGGTGTCCGGGCCCGCGGTATGAGCCGCCGCGGGGTGAAGCCGCGGGATAGTGTCGTGCATGTGGACTTCCGGGGCCGGGAAATAAATTATCCCGCCATCGATGCAGGCGGCACCCGCGAAGAACACAACGCCGAGATTATATCCCTGCAGCAGTACCGCGACACCATGCAGGAGCAGCGGGAGCAACAGGCCGGGCTGCACGAAGAGGAAATACTTGAGAACCAAATCCTTGAGCTGCAGGAGCGGGCAGGGGATCTGCACGGCGACATAACCGCCATGGAATCCATGCTCCACAGTCACCTGTTATCCGACGACCTCCGGGCGCGTATCCGTATCGCGCTAGAAAAAGCCATTGTCGCCATCTTCTACCGCCACCAGCACGAAACCGATTATCTCCGGGCGCGGGCAGAGGCGCAGCGGCAGGAAAAGGAAATCGAGCAGAAGAAGGCTGAATACCATCGTATGCAGCAGCAGATTGTCGAGCTACAGATCCGGCAGAAAGAGCTGCAAGCGCAGTATGCCGCTAATCGGGAGCTGGCCGGCAGGGTGGAACACATGGCGGCCGCGCTGGCTCTGCCGGCCGCCGGCATTAAAATTCAAATACCGTTAACCATACGCTTCGAAGAAGTGGCTATGCAGGGTAGGGTGCAGAAGCAGGCTACCGCCGAGCTGATACAGGCGGTAACTTCACCACCGCCCGTGGTGAGCAAACCCGCGCAAGCCACGCTTGAGCTGCGGCAGAGTGTCCTGCAGGTCAAAGAGCTGCTGGCGCGATCAAACCAACCGAAGCGGGCAGGGGCGCAGCGCGTGACCGTCACGGCTAATATTTCTATGCGGAAATAAAAACCCGCCCTACGCCAGCTCCTTGGGGGCGCTCCGGGCGGGTTTTTATTATTTACGGACGGAAGCCCTTGCGCCCTCATCCGACCACAAAAGCCGCTGACAGTCGCCGCGCTCGATGGTGGATTTTTTGCGTCGCACGTTGTCGCCGACATTGACACCGGGAGGGGCTTTAGCCCCGGCATCGAGGGAGAGGACTTCGACCGCCCGTATATGCAGCTGCAGGAAGTCTCCCAAACCCTTAACCTCCGCCGTCAGAATCTGCTCGCCTATCTTGTCAGGCTTGCCACGCTTTTTATTTGGTGCCGACCATATCGGCTCTTTCCACTTGATAACATCTGCGACAATCGGGGAGGGGCAGGGCGTCCAAGTGCTCATCGCTGCCCACGCATAAGTTTTACCAGATCTTCCAAAAGCTCCACTATCTGCTCTTGCGCCGCCGCTATTCTTTCGATGTTAACCCCCATATCCTCATCGGCGCTTTCTTTGGCATTGCGATCCTCTTCCCATCGTTCTTCCTCGGCCTCTGCCGCCTCATCCTTTTTCTTGCTCATCTTTCGTCCTTATGTCCGCGCCATTCCCATGGGCTAAAAGCTGCATGGCTAATTGTCTGATAATGTATCTTCTGGGAAAAGCGTCTGTTATGCTTTGATAAGATTGATCTTGTTAATTAGACTGTTTCACAGCTTGCCGATATAGACAATAGGATTAGAAATGTCCCCAGCGCAGAAAATTTTTAAACTTCTCAAAGACAGCGGCGTTCTGTCGGCAACAGGAACGGTAACTTTTGACTTTATGAGTACAGAAACGATTGTGAAAGATCGTAGCGTCGTTGGGAATATTATCCAGAGTTGGCTTGAAACGTGGCTAAAATCAAAATCAATATCGTTTGATAAAAACCCCAATACTCAGGAGTCCCCGGACTTTTATCTTAATCCATCGGATAAAACGAGAGACCTACTCGAAGTGAAATGTTTTTATAAGAGCGCCAATTTTGATGTGGGGAACTTCTTAGGATATTGTACGGAACTTGAACAGGCGCCGTATAAGCTGGGTGCTGACTATTTAATATTTTCGTATGCCATGTCGAGCGCTGGCGTAGTATCTATTAAAGATATCTGGTTGAAAAAGGTTTGGGAAATTTGTGGCCCCTCTGGGTCACATAAAATCAAGGTACAGGCAAAAAAAGGAGCCATAGTTAATATCCGGCCTGTTTCTTGGTACTCTAATAGACCTGAATTCGCACCCTTCAATAATCAACTCTTATTTTTAAAGGCATTGAACGATACTTTGAGAATAAGCACGGGAAATCATTTGTATGCTGCAGGTTGGCTGAAAAAAGTCCAGTCAGGCTACGAGACGTTTTCTGGCGTAAAGCTGACCTAGAGAACGTAAGGATAGCTCTTTAATAACAGTGACTATTACGGTGTTACCAAGTAAGTCGAAAGCCTCATCATATTTTATCCCATCGATTTTGTAACTTTCTGGGAATCCAGAGAGTCTAAGCCCCTCCCGCACCGTTAGCCGCCGCAGCCCATTCTTATCCGGGACCGCCATCCGTGTTACATCTGTTGCAACTAATGTCGGAGCAATGTCGTTAGGGTCTAAAATTTTACTAATTTCGAAGCTAAGTTTTCCAGTAACTATATTATATCCTTTTTCTTTATCTTTGGCGTACTTCCGCTCTTCAAACACTTTTCCATCAGCTGTTTTTTGCGTTACCACATCTTTGGGATGTTCAAATGTTAGGTAGCCCTTTTTAACTAGATCATCCAACATCTCTTTTAACTTAGAGTGCGGGTAAAAAGTTTTAATTTCTCTTAGAGTAAGGGGCATTCCATCCATCCATTTAATGCCCTTGGATTCTGCCCATTTCTTTTGTCGCCTCTGTTTGAGTAAGGCCGAGAGAAGTTTGCGCTGTTCTTTTGTTGTTTTACCTTTGATTTCGATGTCCCAGCTATGGATATTATTATCCCCGCCTCTTTTGTCTTTGATGCTTTTTCCGTGCAGTTCTCCCAACGTAAAATGCTTTAATAGCTTATCTACAAAGGGTGACTCCATACATTTTAGATCTTGCTCTAGGACAGAGGATAGTTTGCTTCTCTTCAGCAGAAAATTATCTAGAGAAAGTTCCTGTGTTTTCGAGCCAATAATGTAAATTCTTTTTCTATTCTGCGGCACACCGAAGTCGCTGGCGTTTAGTACTTTCCAAGAAACGTAGTAACCAAGGCCAGTCAGTTTCTCTAGAATAGTCTCTAGTGTTCTGCCGTATGGCGCAGATCTATCTAGTTGATCGTGGTTTACTAAGCCTTCGACATTTTCTAAAAGAAATCCTTGGGGCTGCTTCGCTGCAAGGATGCGCTCGATTTCAAAGAAAAGAGTCCCGCGAGTATCAAGGAAACCTTTTCTGCTCCCAGCCGCGCTAAATGCCTGACAAGGAAACCCTGCCAGCAGAAAATCAAAAGATGGTATCTCGGTTTCTTTAATCTTGGTGATGTCCCCGCAAACTGTGCTATCGGAAAAATTTTGTTGATAAACTTGAATAGCGAACGGTTTAATTTCAGACGTGAAAACGCACTCTGGTACAATTCCCATCTCTGTACAGGCGAGCTCAAAGCCTAGTCGCGTCCCGCCAATACCAGCAAAAAGATCTATAAAGCGTATTTTATTTCTTTTCATGTTTTCCGCCATCCTTAGATAAAGAAATATCAGCTTTTTGGCAGAGGCACCAGACTTATTTCCCCTGTTTCGGGGTCAAGGGATACTTTACGACAAGGATGAGATAACATCCGACCTCCAAGTTACCGCTTTAGTCGTTCTCAATTTCGATGCCGGGATATTTTTCCTCCACGGCTTTTTCAAGTTCCTCGCGGTCATAGTCTGATAACTCTTCAACTATCTCAGACCTTTCCTCGTCGCATATAGAGGCGATGAAAAAGGTGTTCATCTCTCGATCAGGTGACTCGGAGATATATGCCTTAAAGACGGTCTTTGGTTGCGCAGATTCCTCTGCTTTATCTATCATCATCTAACTCCCCCTCCTATGCTTGCTGCTTTCCATCGGCATCAGAGCGCCCATCTAACCCCGGCAGCTGGGGCTGTTTGCCGCTATCCTTCAATTTGTAGCCCTTGACGAAGGCCAGACGATCGCCATTGAACATGAACCTGATATTTACAAAGAAATTCCCGTCATATGGGCTACGAAAAAGAAACTCTTTTTCCAGCAGCTCCCGTATCCCCCGCTGATATGTTCTTTCTTCGAGGTTGCTGGTTGCAGCCGCAAGGTGTACCTGATCCTTGCCGGGGTTTTCACGCACCTGCTTATAGACCAGTTCGAACACCGCCAGCCCAGCCTTAGAAAGCCCCGCTGCCTGTTTAAGGCCAGCGAAATACAGCTTCACGAACCGTTCCTTGTCCACCTCTTCCCACTCATAGACCATCGCTCCCCCATGCCCGAGGATTTCCCCGGTGCCGTTATCCACGACCAAGCCTTTCTGGTCGTTGCCGAGCCGCGCCCGCTTCGGCTTTCTGATTTCGTTGGCATCTGGAACGCTGGGGTTCGTCTGATAAACAGGAATCCCCCTCTTTTCTTTAATAACTGCGATGTTTTGTCGCTCTTCCGTCATTTGTGATTCTCTTTTTTGTCGTTATAGCGACACCACTTTGGCACTAAAGCGACATATTTTCAACACAGTTTTGTCGCTTTACCGACTATTTTTGACGGAGTGCCGACAGAATCTGTCGGACGCCATTCATAAATTTCAATGGGTTAGGTATATCTCTCTTCTTAGATATAATAAACCCTTATCTACCACAGCGCCGTAGCGCCCCCAAGGAGCTGGCGAAGGTGCTGTGGTGGATTCCAATTTCCCTTTTAAGAACCTCGGCAGTTATCCACAACCCTATAAAACCGGAAAATTGCCCCTCTGGGGGGTAAGAGAGGCTCGGCAGGGCGAGCGCTAGCTGGGCTTGCAGTTCTAAGCCCCCTGCCCCGCGCTAATGGCTTTTTAGAAGGCTTTCCGTAGGGCGAAGCCCTGCACCCGTTCGAGGGTCTTTTTGATGCGCCTGCCGCGTACCAAAGTTTCTGTTCAAGGAGGAACAGAACCGCTATCGCTCCGCTTGTGTATTTTAGACCGTGAGCGCTTTGGCGCTACAGAGGGTCGTTTGGTATCTAGGGAGCTGCGTGTCGTGGTGCGCAACAGACTATCAAATATAGCATAAGTACTATGAAAAGTCAAGGAAAATTAGCCAAATATCCGGGCAAAAAGCCCCTTCTTTTCTGGTTTCTCCTGCCGCTGGTCGGCCAGCAGCCGAACACTTACGATTTGATCTTCCAGCAGTTTCATTGTCTTAGAGTGGTTTTCTTCTGCTTTTCCGAGCTGATCTTGCAATAAATCGATCTGCTCACGTAATAGTTTATTCTCCGCCTCTAGCACCCTGTTATCGTTGCCGGAAACTTGCTGGATACCAGAGGAAACTGGTTCGCTCTGGTTTGTGGGTGCCTCGCTCTTAGGTGGATACACCCTGAACAATTCGGCAGGGTCTATGTCCCATTCGCCGTGGTCGTTCTTTTTAGCAGAAAGTTTCCCCTTAACAATGGCTTTCTTAATACCCGCTTTGGTCATTCCGACACGATCAGCGGCCTCTAGCAGTGATATTCCCATGTGGATACTCCTGAAACTGGTTTCCCCGCTTTTTAGGGTACTGGTTTCCACCCTTCATTGGAAGCCCCTGCCCTCGGTATGCTGCGGTTTCCACCAAGTTTTGCCCCTGAGTTTGCTTTGGTATCCACCTGAAATTAACCAGTCGTTAATATTTTGCCGATATTATCGCTACTCATACCCACACTCTCAGGCATCGGAATCCAGCTCGACACCCGAGCATTGTAAATTTCGGCCCCCTGCAAGGGCGCACTTACGCATTGCCCCCAAGAGGGCAATGCACGCGCGGTCAGGCGCTTCGCCCTGACAACCAGACCAAGGGGCGCGGTGCGTCCCCTTTGGAAACCCGGCCCCGGATATTTGCTTCTGGCAACTATCCCGGAGCCATGCACCCGGCGCAGCCGGGCAGGGGGATACCCCCTGAAACCCCGCCCGGTGAACGTCCTCCGATGTCGGAGCGTACCGGGCAAGAAAGACGGAGGCGCACCCTTGGCGATATTCCATGCCTCCGTCAGGACTATCAGCCGCGCCTCCGGGCGGTCTGCGACCGCTGCCGCCGCGTATCGGTCTGGCACCGCCATCACCGACACCCGCGACGGCCTGACCCACGACTACACCCGCAAGGGCGGTGTAGCGGGGTCATTCATCGTCCTGCCAGCCGGGGCAGGGGCTTCTGGCTTCCTCGACCGCTCTATCCTCTGGAACGCTGCCGAGGCTGCCGAGAAGCGCAAGGACGCTCGCGTAGCCCGCGAGCTGATCCTTGCCCTGCCGCACGAGCTGGACGATGAGGGCAGGGAAGCCGCCGCCAGAGACATGGCGGAATGGCTTGCCGCCCGGTACGGGGTCGCCGTGGACGTATCCCGGCATAACCCCGACCGTCAGGGCGACACTCGCAACCATCACGCCCACCTGTTATTTACCACCCGCGCTGTGACCGCCGACGGCATGGGCGCCAAAACCCGCCAGCTGGACGACCACAAAACAGGGCCGCTCGAAGTCCAGGCCATTCGCCTGGCCTGGGAGTCGATTGCCAACGCCGCGCTCGAGCGGGCAGGGGTCGCCGCCCGCATCGACCACCGCAGCCATGAGGAACTTGGCATCGAGCTGCCGCCGCAGATTCATGTTGGTGTCCGGGCCCGCGGTATGAGCCGCCGCGGGGTGAAGCCGCGGGATAGTGTCGTGCATGTGGACTTCCGGGGCCGGGAAATAAATTATCCCGCCATCGATGCAGGCGGCACCCGCGAAGAACACAACGCCGAGATTATATCCCTGCAGCAGTACCGCGACACCATGCAGGAGCAGCGGGAGCAACAGGCCGGGCTGCACGAAGAGGAAATACTTGAGAACCAAATCCTTGAGCTGCAGGAGCGGGCAGGGGATCTGCACGGCGACATAACCGCCATGGAATCCATGCTCCACAGTCACCTGTTATCCGACGACCTCCGGGCGCGTATCCGTATCGCGCTAGAAAAAGCCATTGTCGCCATCTTCTACCGCCACCAGCACGAAACCGATTATCTCCGGGCGCGGGCAGAGGCGCAGCGGCAGGAAAAGGAAATCGAGCAGAAGAAGGCTGAATACCATCGTATGCAGCAGCAGATTGTCGAGCTACAGATCCGGCAGAAAGAGCTGCAAGCGCAGTATGCCGCTAATCGGGAGCTGGCCGGCAGGGTGGAACACATGGCGGCCGCGCTGGCTCTGCCGGCCGCCGGCATTAAAATTCAAATACCGTTAACCATACGCTTCGAAGAAGTGGCTATGCAGGGTAGGGTGCAGAAGCAGGCTACCGCCGAGCTGATACAGGCGGTAACTTCACCACCGCCCGTGGTGAGCAAACCCGCGCAAGCCACGCTTGAGCTGCGGCAGAGTGTCCTGCAGGTCAAAGAGCTGCTGGCGCGATCAAACCAACCGAAGCGGGCAGGGGCGCAGCGCGTGACCGTCACGGCTAATATTTCTATGCGGAAATAAAAACCCGCCCTACGCCAGCTCCTTGGGGGCGCTCCGGGCGGGTTTTTATTATTTACGGACGGAAGCCCTTGCGCCCTCATCCGACCACAAAAGCCGCTGACAGTCGCCGCGCTCGATGGTGGATTTTTTGCGTCGCACGTTGTCGCCGACATTGACACCGGGAGGGGCTTTAGCCCCGGCATCGAGGGAGAGGACTTCGACCGCCCGTATATGCAGCTGCAGGAAGTCTCCCAAACCCTTAACCTCCGCCGTCAGAATCTGCTCGCCTATCTTGTCAGGCTTGCCACGCTTTTTATTTGGTGCCGACCATATCGGCTCTTTCCACTTGATAACATCTGCGACAATCGGGGAGGGGCAGGGCGTCCAAGTGCTCATCGCTGCCCACGCATAAGTTTTACCAGATCTTCCAAAAGCTCCACTATCTGCTCTTGCGCCGCCGCTATTCTTTCGATGTTAACCCCCATATCCTCATCGGCGCTTTCTTTGGCATTGCGATCCTCTTCCCATCGTTCTTCCTCGGCCTCTGCCGCCTCATCCTTTTTCTTGCTCATCTTTCGTCCTTATGTCCGCGCCATTCCCATGGGCTAAAAGCTGCATGGCTAATTGTCTGATAATGTATCTTCTGGGAAAAGCGTCTGTTATGCTTTGATAAGATTGATCTTGTTAATTAGACTGTTTCACAGCTTGCCGATATAGACAATAGGATTAGAAATGTCCCCAGCGCAGAAAATTTTTAAACTTCTCAAAGACAGCGGCGTTCTGTCGGCAACAGGAACGGTAACTTTTGACTTTATGAGTACAGAAACGATTGTGAAAGATCGTAGCGTCGTTGGGAATATTATCCAGAGTTGGCTTGAAACGTGGCTAAAATCAAAATCAATATCGTTTGATAAAAACCCCAATACTCAGGAGTCCCCGGACTTTTATCTTAATCCATCGGATAAAACGAGAGACCTACTCGAAGTGAAATGTTTTTATAAGAGCGCCAATTTTGATGTGGGGAACTTCTTAGGATATTGTACGGAACTTGAACAGGCGCCGTATAAGCTGGGTGCTGACTATTTAATATTTTCGTATGCCATGTCGAGCGCTGGCGTAGTATCTATTAAAGATATCTGGTTGAAAAAGGTTTGGGAAATTTGTGGCCCCTCTGGGTCACATAAAATCAAGGTACAGGCAAAAAAAGGAGCCATAGTTAATATCCGGCCTGTTTCTTGGTACTCTAATAGACCTGAATTCGCACCCTTCAATAATCAACTCTTATTTTTAAAGGCATTGAACGATACTTTGAGAATAAGCACGGGAAATCATTTGTATGCTGCAGGTTGGCTGAAAAAAGTCCAGTCAGGCTACGAGACGTTTTCTGGCGTAAAGCTGACCTAGAGAACGTAAGGATAGCTCTTTAATAACAGTGACTATTACGGTGTTACCAAGTAAGTCGAAAGCCTCATCATATTTTATCCCATCGATTTTGTAACTTTCTGGGAATCCAGAGAGTCTAAGCCCCTCCCGCACCGTTAGCCGCCGCAGCCCATTCTTATCCGGGACCGCCATCCGTGTTACATCTGTTGCAACTAATGTCGGAGCAATGTCGTTAGGGTCTAAAATTTTACTAATTTCGAAGCTAAGTTTTCCAGTAACTATATTATATCCTTTTTCTTTATCTTTGGCGTACTTCCGCTCTTCAAACACTTTTCCATCAGCTGTTTTTTGCGTTACCACATCTTTGGGATGTTCAAATGTTAGGTAGCCCTTTTTAACTAGATCATCCAACATCTCTTTTAACTTAGAGTGCGGGTAAAAAGTTTTAATTTCTCTTAGAGTAAGGGGCATTCCATCCATCCATTTAATGCCCTTGGATTCTGCCCATTTCTTTTGTCGCCTCTGTTTGAGTAAGGCCGAGAGAAGTTTGCGCTGTTCTTTTGTTGTTTTACCTTTGATTTCGATGTCCCAGCTATGGATATTATTATCCCCGCCTCTTTTGTCTTTGATGCTTTTTCCGTGCAGTTCTCCCAACGTAAAATGCTTTAATAGCTTATCTACAAAGGGTGACTCCATACATTTTAGATCTTGCTCTAGGACAGAGGATAGTTTGCTTCTCTTCAGCAGAAAATTATCTAGAGAAAGTTCCTGTGTTTTCGAGCCAATAATGTAAATTCTTTTTCTATTCTGCGGCACACCGAAGTCGCTGGCGTTTAGTACTTTCCAAGAAACGTAGTAACCAAGGCCAGTCAGTTTCTCTAGAATAGTCTCTAGTGTTCTGCCGTATGGCGCAGATCTATCTAGTTGATCGTGGTTTACTAAGCCTTCGACATTTTCTAAAAGAAATCCTTGGGGCTGCTTCGCTGCAAGGATGCGCTCGATTTCAAAGAAAAGAGTCCCGCGAGTATCAAGGAAACCTTTTCTGCTCCCAGCCGCGCTAAATGCCTGACAAGGAAACCCTGCCAGCAGAAAATCAAAAGATGGTATCTCGGTTTCTTTAATCTTGGTGATGTCCCCGCAAACTGTGCTATCGGAAAAATTTTGTTGATAAACTTGAATAGCGAACGGTTTAATTTCAGACGTGAAAACGCACTCTGGTACAATTCCCATCTCTGTACAGGCGAGCTCAAAGCCTAGTCGCGTCCCGCCAATACCAGCAAAAAGATCTATAAAGCGTATTTTATTTCTTTTCATGTTTTCCGCCATCCTTAGATAAAGAAATATCAGCTTTTTGGCAGAGGCACCAGACTTATTTCCCCTGTTTCGGGGTCAAGGGATACTTTACGACAAGGATGAGATAACATCCGACCTCCAAGTTACCGCTTTAGTCGTTCTCAATTTCGATGCCGGGATATTTTTCCTCCACGGCTTTTTCAAGTTCCTCGCGGTCATAGTCTGATAACTCTTCAACTATCTCAGACCTTTCCTCGTCGCATATAGAGGCGATGAAAAAGGTGTTCATCTCTCGATCAGGTGACTCGGAGATATATGCCTTAAAGACGGTCTTTGGTTGCGCAGATTCCTCTGCTTTATCTATCATCATCTAACTCCCCCTCCTATGCTTGCTGCTTTCCATCGGCATCAGAGCGCCCATCTAACCCCGGCAGCTGGGGCTGTTTGCCGCTATCCTTCAATTTGTAGCCCTTGACGAAGGCCAGACGATCGCCATTGAACATGAACCTGATATTTACAAAGAAATTCCCGTCATATGGGCTACGAAAAAGAAACTCTTTTTCCAGCAGCTCCCGTATCCCCCGCTGATATGTTCTTTCTTCGAGGTTGCTGGTTGCAGCCGCAAGGTGTACCTGATCCTTGCCGGGGTTTTCACGCACCTGCTTATAGACCAGTTCGAACACCGCCAGCCCAGCCTTAGAAAGCCCCGCTGCCTGTTTAAGGCCAGCGAAATACAGCTTCACGAACCGTTCCTTGTCCACCTCTTCCCACTCATAGACCATCGCTCCCCCATGCCCGAGGATTTCCCCGGTGCCGTTATCCACGACCAAGCCTTTCTGGTCGTTGCCGAGCCGCGCCCGCTTCGGCTTTCTGATTTCGTTGGCATCTGGAACGCTGGGGTTCGTCTGATAAACAGGAATCCCCCTCTTTTCTTTAATAACTGCGATGTTTTGTCGCTCTTCCGTCATTTGTGATTCTCTTTTTTGTCGTTATAGCGACACCACTTTGGCACTAAAGCGACATATTTTCAACACAGTTTTGTCGCTTTACCGACTATTTTTGACGGAGTGCCGACAGAATCTGTCGGACGCCATTCATAAATTTCAATGGGTTAGGTATATCTCTCTTCTTAGATATAATAAACCCTTATCTACCACAGCGCCGTAGCGCCCCCAAGGAGCTGGCGAAGGTGCTGTGGTGGATTCCAATTTCCCTTTTAAGAACCTCGGCAGTTATCCACAACCCTATAAAACCGGAAAATTGCCCCTCTGGGGGGTAAGAGAGGCTCGGCAGGGCGAGCGCTAGCTGGGCTTGCAGTTCTAAGCCCCCTGCCCCGCGCTAATGGCTTTTTAGAAGGCTTTCCGTAGGGCGAAGCCCTGCACCCGTTCGAGGGTCTTTTTGATGCGCCTGCCGCGTACCAAAGTTTCTGTTCAAGGAGGAACAGAACCGCTATCGCTCCGCTTGTGTATTTTAGACCGTGAGCGCTTTGGCGCTACAGAGGGTCGTTTGGTATCTAGGGAGCTGCGTGTCGTGGTGCGCAACAGACTATCAAATATAGCATAAGTACTATGAAAAGTCAAGGAAAATTAGCCAAATATCCGGGCAAAAAGCCCCTTCTTTTCTGGTTTCTCCTGCCGCTGGTCGGCCAGCAGCCGAACACTTACGATTTGATCTTCCAGCAGTTTCATTGTCTTAGAGTGGTTTTCTTCTGCTTTTCCGAGCTGATCTTGCAATAAATCGATCTGCTCACGTAATAGTTTATTCTCCGCCTCTAGCACCCTGTTATCGTTGCCGGAAACTTGCTGGATACCAGAGGAAACTGGTTCGCTCTGGTTTGTGGGTGCCTCGCTCTTAGGTGGATACACCCTGAACAATTCGGCAGGGTCTATGTCCCATTCGCCGTGGTCGTTCTTTTTAGCAGAAAGTTTCCCCTTAACAATGGCTTTCTTAATACCCGCTTTGGTCATTCCGACACGATCAGCGGCCTCTAGCAGTGATATTCCCATGTGGATACTCCTGAAACTGGTTTCCCCGCTTTTTAGGGTACTGGTTTCCACCCTTCATTGGAAGCCCCTGCCCTCGGTATGCTGCGGTTTCCACCAAGTTTTGCCCCTGAGTTTGCTTTGGTATCCACCTGAAATTAACCAGTCGTTAATATTTTGCCGATATTATCGCTACTCATACCCACACTCTCAGGCATCGGAATCCAGCTCGACACCCGAGCATTGTAAATTTCGGCCCCCTGCAAGGGCGCACTTACGCATTGCCCCCAAGAGGGCAATGCACGCGCGGTCAGGCGCTTCGCCCTGACAACCAGACCAAGGGGCGCGGTGCGTCCCCTTTGGAAACCCGGCCCCGGATATTTGCTTCTGGCAACTATCCCGGAGCCATGCACCCGGCGCAGCCGGGCAGGGGGATACCCCCTGAAACCCCGCCCGGTGAACGTCCTCCGATGTCGGAGCGTACCGGGCAAGAAAGACGGAGGCGCACCCTTGGCGATATTCCATGCCTCCGTCAGGACTATCAGCCGCGCCTCCGGGCGGTCTGCGACCGCTGCCGCCGCGTATCGGTCTGGCACCGCCATCACCGACACCCGCGACGGCCTGACCCACGACTACACCCGCAAGGGCGGTGTAGCGGGGTCATTCATCGTCCTGCCAGCCGGGGCAGGGGCTTCTGGCTTCCTCGACCGCTCTATCCTCTGGAACGCTGCCGAGGCTGCCGAGAAGCGCAAGGACGCTCGCGTAGCCCGCGAGCTGATCCTTGCCCTGCCGCACGAGCTGGACGATGAGGGCAGGGAAGCCGCCGCCAGAGACATGGCGGAATGGCTTGCCGCCCGGTACGGGGTCGCCGTGGACGTATCCCGGCATAACCCCGACCGTCAGGGCGACACTCGCAACCATCACGCCCACCTGTTATTTACCACCCGCGCTGTGACCGCCGACGGCATGGGCGCCAAAACCCGCCAGCTGGACGACCACAAAACAGGGCCGCTCGAAGTCCAGGCCATTCGCCTGGCCTGGGAGTCGATTGCCAACGCCGCGCTCGAGCGGGCAGGGGTCGCCGCCCGCATCGACCACCGCAGCCATGAGGAACTTGGCATCGAGCTGCCGCCGCAGATTCATGTTGGTGTCCGGGCCCGCGGTATGAGCCGCCGCGGGGTGAAGCCGCGGGATAGTGTCGTGCATGTGGACTTCCGGGGCCGGGAAATAAATTATCCCGCCATCGATGCAGGCGGCACCCGCGAAGAACACAACGCCGAGATTATATCCCTGCAGCAGTACCGCGACACCATGCAGGAGCAGCGGGAGCAACAGGCCGGGCTGCACGAAGAGGAAATACTTGAGAACCAAATCCTTGAGCTGCAGGAGCGGGCAGGGGATCTGCACGGCGACATAACCGCCATGGAATCCATGCTCCACAGTCACCTGTTATCCGACGACCTCCGGGCGCGTATCCGTATCGCGCTAGAAAAAGCCATTGTCGCCATCTTCTACCGCCACCAGCACGAAACCGATTATCTCCGGGCGCGGGCAGAGGCGCAGCGGCAGGAAAAGGAAATCGAGCAGAAGAAGGCTGAATACCATCGTATGCAGCAGCAGATTGTCGAGCTACAGATCCGGCAGAAAGAGCTGCAAGCGCAGTATGCCGCTAATCGGGAGCTGGCCGGCAGGGTGGAACACATGGCGGCCGCGCTGGCTCTGCCGGCCGCCGGCATTAAAATTCAAATACCGTTAACCATACGCTTCGAAGAAGTGGCTATGCAGGGTAGGGTGCAGAAGCAGGCTACCGCCGAGCTGATACAGGCGGTAACTTCACCACCGCCCGTGGTGAGCAAACCCGCGCAAGCCACGCTTGAGCTGCGGCAGAGTGTCCTGCAGGTCAAAGAGCTGCTGGCGCGATCAAACCAACCGAAGCGGGCAGGGGCGCAGCGCGTGACCGTCACGGCTAATATTTCTATGCGGAAATAAAAACCCGCCCTACGCCAGCTCCTTGGGGGCGCTCCGGGCGGGTTTTTATTATTTACGGACGGAAGCCCTTGCGCCCTCATCCGACCACAAAAGCCGCTGACAGTCGCCGCGCTCGATGGTGGATTTTTTGCGTCGCACGTTGTCGCCGACATTGACACCGGGAGGGGCTTTAGCCCCGGCATCGAGGGAGAGGACTTCGACCGCCCGTATATGCAGCTGCAGGAAGTCTCCCAAACCCTTAACCTCCGCCGTCAGAATCTGCTCGCCTATCTTGTCAGGCTTGCCACGCTTTTTATTTGGTGCCGACCATATCGGCTCTTTCCACTTGATAACATCTGCGACAATCGGGGAGGGGCAGGGCGTCCAAGTGCTCATCGCTGCCCACGCATAAGTTTTACCAGATCTTCCAAAAGCTCCACTATCTGCTCTTGCGCCGCCGCTATTCTTTCGATGTTAACCCCCATATCCTCATCGGCGCTTTCTTTGGCATTGCGATCCTCTTCCCATCGTTCTTCCTCGGCCTCTGCCGCCTCATCCTTTTTCTTGCTCATCTTTCGTCCTTATGTCCGCGCCATTCCCATGGGCTAAAAGCTGCATGGCTAATTGTCTGATAATGTATCTTCTGGGAAAAGCGTCTGTTATGCTTTGATAAGATTGATCTTGTTAATTAGACTGTTTCACAGCTTGCCGATATAGACAATAGGATTA
>CBDIID010000003.1:0-310000 GCA_965279515.1 Turneriella sp.
CCAATGTACACTGGGATAGCCGCGCCGACTGGTACGAAGAAGGCCTCACCGCACCGCGAAAAACCGAAGAAGATCTGAAGCGGAAATAGGCGCCGGTATTCGCCTTTACGCGGCGTTTCGGAAATTTTTTTCCCACTATGCCTGAAATCGCTGCCAATTACAAAGACGAATTCGTTTACCGCCACAATTCACCGATGCGGCACGATACGCCAGCGATGCTCAAGGCGATCGGTGTGTCATCTTTAGAGCAGTTGATCGACGAGACCATACCTGCTCACATACGTCTGAAAACCCCCATGCAGCTGCCCGAGGCGCTGACCGAGGTGGAGCTCCTCAAGCTCACGGCGGATATCGCAGCCAAAAACAAAATCTTCAAAAACTTCCTGGGGCAGGGGTACTACGGCACCAATACACCACTCGTGGTCTTGCGCAATATCTTTGAAAATCCGGCATGGTACACCGCGTATACGCCCTACCAGGCCGAGATCGCGCAGGGGCGGCTTGAGGCGCTCCTGAACTACCAGACCATGATCATGGACCTGACGGGCATGGAGATCGCCAACGCGAGTTTACTCGACGAGGCTACGGCCGCGGCTGAAGCGATGCATTTGCTGCACTCCGCGGCGAAAAATTCCTCAGCCACGAAATTCTTTGTCTCTGAACTGTGCTTCCCGCAGACGATCGACGTACTGAAAACCCGCACGCAGCCGATCGGTGTCGAGCTCGTGATCGGCGATCACAATACGGTGAAACTCGATAACAGCTTTTTTGGGGCGCTGGTCCAGTACCCGGCGCGCGACGGGGCGGTGATCGACTATACAAAATTCATGGCGGATGCCCAGGCGGCGGGCGTGCTTGTCGCCGTCGCAGCGGATCTGCTTTCCCTCGCCCTGCTGACGCCTCCCGGAGAATGGGGTGCCGACGTCGTCGTCGGCGCTGCGCAACGCTTCGGCGTGCCGATGGGTTATGGCGGTCCGCATGCGGGTTACTTCGCAACGCGGGATGAATATAAGCGGCAGATGCCTGGTCGTCTCATCGGTGTCTCTGTCGACAGCCAGGGCAACGCCGCGCTGCGCATGGCGCTACAGACGCGCGAGCAGCATATCAAGCGCGAAAAAGCGACGTCGAATATCTGCACGGCGCAGGTTCTGCTTTCGATCATGGCGAGTATGTACGGTGTCTACCACGGGCCTGCAGGGCTTAAAGGCATCGCGGGGCGGGTACATAGCTTGACCCAGACACTGGCACAGGCGTTGGCGAGCGCCGGCTTCAAAATCACCAACGAGCATTATTTCGATACGTTGACGGTTGAAGTGCCTGACGCGGCATCACTCCACACTGCCGCCCTGAAAGCCGAAATCAATATCCAGAAGGTCGACGCGAAGCATATCCGCGTGGCGATCGATGAGACGCATACGCTTGCGGATATCAACCTGTTGCTACAGGTTTTGACCGTAAAGGGAAGTGCATCCGCAACCGCGAAAGTTGCGCCGCGCGTGCCCGAAAAGTTAATCCGTAAGAGCGCTTTTATGACGCACCCGGTATTTAACTCTTACCACACCGAGCATGAAATGCTCCGTTATATCAAGTCGCTTGAGGCGAAAGATCTGTCGCTCTGCCATTCGATGATTGCTTTGGGTTCATGCACGATGAAACTCAACGCGACGGCCGAAATGATTCCCGTCACATACCCGGGCTTCAGCGCGCTGCATCCTTTTATACCGCGCGACCAGGCGACAGGCTATACACAGATCTTCGACGAGCTGTCAGATTATCTCGCGCGCATCACGGGTTTTGCCGGAATCAGCCTGCAGCCCAATGCCGGTTCTCAGGGCGAATACGCGGGCCTCATGGTGATCCGCGAATATTTCAAAGCGAAGGGCGAAGCACACCGCAATGTCGCGCTGATTCCCTCGTCGGCGCACGGCACAAACCCCGCTAGCGCGGCGATGGCCGGCATGAAGGTAGTTGTGACCAAAACTACAGAGCAGGGCTATGTTGATATCGATGACCTGCGCGCCAAGGCTGAAGAGCATAAAGACGATCTCGCCTGCCTCATGGTGACGTATCCCTCCACATACGGTATCTTTGAAGAGCGGATTACCGAAGTCTGCGAGATCATCCATAAGAACGGCGGCCAGGTCTACATGGACGGCGCCAATATGAATGCGCAGGTCGGCCTCACGAGCCCCGCGAATATCGGCGCCGACGTCTGCCACCTCAACCTGCACAAGACTTTCTGTATTCCGCATGGCGGCGGTGGTCCGGGTATGGGCCCAATCGGCGTCGCAAAACATTTAGTGCCATTCTTACCCGGGCATTCCGTTGTCGCCGGCGTGGGTGGTGACAAAGCCATCACGGCGATCAGTGCTGCGCCTTGGGGCAGTGCGTCGATTCTGCTGATCTCTTATGCCTACATCCGCATGATGGGTACTTCGGGACTCGAAAACGCCACGAAATACGCGATACTCAATGCCAACTATATCAAAGCGCGCCTTGAAAAACATTACCAGATTCTGTTCAGCGGCAGCAAAGGCCGCTGCGCGCACGAGATGATTCTCGACACGCGTGTGTTCAAGGCCGCGACCGGCGTCGAAGCCGAAGATATCGCCAAACGCCTGATGGATTTTGGTTTCCATGCGCCGACGATGAGTTTTCCCGTAGCGGGCACGATCATGATAGAGCCCACCGAGAGCGAAGCCAAGGTGGAGCTCGACCGTTTCTGCGAAGCCATGCTTGCCATACGCAATGAAATTGCCGCGATTGAAAATGGCAATGCCGATAAGGTGGATAATCCGCTCAAAAACGCGCCGCACAGCGCGGGCGTGGTGACGGCCGATGAGTGGAAGCATTCGTACAGCCGCTCGCAAGCGGCTTATCCATTACCGTTCGTACGCACGCAAAAGTTCTGGCCGGCGGTGGGCCGCGTCGACAACACGCACGGCGACCGCAACTTGGTCTGCGCCTGCCTGCCGATCGAGGCCTACGCCGAGAAAGCGAGTTGAGTAAAGTTACTGTTCGACGCAGTAGAGATTATCCAGCGTATCGCAGGTGTCGTTGATTCCGCTGGTGATGGATTGTGCGTCGTTTAAACTGCTGGTGCCATAACCCCCGCTATTGGCATTGGAACCGTTTCCCCAATTCACACAGTGCTGGCCATTGCTGGTCCAATTGGTGGCAAGACCGGTCCACGCATTGTAGGCAATTGTCGTATTGATGGCATTGGTCTGGCTGCCGAAGACGAATACGCTGTTAGCATCCGTAATCATAATTGCCGTTATTTTATCAGGTCTGTAATAGCTGGTATTGGCACGCAATATCCAATCGACGCGACCGGCGGTTCCCCCTGCGCAATTGGGGTTTGTGCAGGCGACTCTGTTCGTTCCGTCTACAAGCAGAGCTTTCCAGGTGCGTGTGGTGTCGGGCCTTGAGGGATCATTCTGGCAGATAAAATCTGCCTTTTGCGTTCCGTTCGAGCCTATGCCGCAGGCGGCGCTGCCGCCCCCCGTGCCACCGCAACTGCCATTACCCGACATATCTCCATGTGTGGTGCCACTGACGAAAATGCGGCAGCTGGTGCATGGCTGGTAAGGCAAACCTGTTGGGACATTTTGGGCCGAATCTGTATTACATCCCGGGCAGCTCAGTTTATCATGGAGATTGTAATTGTGGCAACATAGGCCCGCAAAGGCGCCGAATAAGGCCAAAAGGGCTGTAATCATGCGCATATTCGACATCCATACCGATACGCGTGACGCGGGTTTTGGGTGCCAATAATATCTTAAAGAAGTTCTGAAAAAGACAAAATTAGGAGCGCTTGCGACTTAAGCAAAAACCATCGCCTTCATCTCTTCGTAAGTCGTTTCGGGCGATGACTCGGCGAAAGCCACTGCGTCCTCGACCTGGGCGGCAATTTTGCCGTCGAGCGCTGCTATTTCATCCGTGGTAAATCCGACTTTAAGTAATCTTTCGCGTGTCGTATCGAGCGGATCTTTCTCTTTCATCTCTTCGAGTTCGCCTGCGGGCCGGTATTTTGCCGGGTCTGACATCGAATGCCCGCGGAAACGGTAGGTGATCATTTCAATCAGTGTCGGCCCCTGGCCCGAGCGCGCGCGCACGACGGCCTTCTTAACCGTGTCGTAGACAACTTCAACGTCGAGCGCATCGATGCGTTCGGATGCCATGTTGAATGCTTTGGCCTTCGCCGTCAGGTCGCGCGTCGGCTGTGAGCGGTAGAGGGGAGTTCCCATCGCATAGAGATTGTTTTCGATGATGAAGACGGCCGGCAGGTTCCAGAGCGAGGCATAGGTTAGACCTTCGAAAAATCCGCCGATGTTCGTGCCGCCTTCGCCGACAAAGCAGAGCGTGACACCGTGGTCGCCGCGGTATTTCGAGGCGAAGGCATGGCCGCTCGCGACCGCGACGTGGCCGCCGACGATGCCATGGCCGCCCATGAAGTTGAGCTCACGCGAAAACAAATGCATCGAGCCGCCGAGCCCCTTACTGCATCCGGTGGCTTTGCCGAAGAGTTCGGCCATGACCTGGCGCGGAGTGATACCGCGGGCGAGGGCGTGGCCGTGTTCGCGGTAGGTGCAGATGACATAGTCCTGCGCTTCGAGATTCTCGATGGCGCCGACCGCGACGGGTTCTTCGCCGATATAGAGATGGCAGAAGCCGCGGATCTTGCCCGAGGCATAGGCTTTCGCCGTGGCTTCTTCGAAGCGGCGGATGAGCAGCATCTTTTCATACATGCCGAAGAGGCGCTTTGACTTGCCGTCCATGGGTGCTCGTAGACGCTGCTTTGGCCTCGTCAAGTTTAATGACAATAAACCGCTATGCGACGCAGCTGCGATTTTCCGTCTGGTGCGGTGCGTGAATTTTTATTTGGTGCACTGATTTGTTTGATTCTGACCTGTGCCCCGGCGCGCGAAATGGAAGAAATATCTGATCTTCTGCCGACCGATGGTCTTTGGGAAACGGAGTCGGCGGAATCCGCTTCTGTTATGCATTCGTACTGAACCCGCCAAGAGATTTCCAGCCTGTCCCAAATTGTAAACTCAACCATGCAAGTGCACGCACTCATCACCGGCGGCGCCGGATTTCTGGGTAGCCACCTGACGCGGGCGCTCCTGGCGCGCGGCGATAAAGTCACCGTCTGGGATAATTTGCATACGGGTCGCGAGAAAAATCTCGCCGCGATCCGCGGTGAAATTGATTTTCATAATGTGGATATCCGGCATACCACGCCCGAAAAATTCCCGGCTTCAAGGTTTGGTGCCTTCGACGTCATCTTTAATCTCGCATGCCCCGCGTCGCCGCCGCATTACCAAAAGGACCCGGTCTATACCTGGGAAACTTCGGTCTATGGCATTCACAACATGCTGCGCATCGCCGAGGCGCAGGGCGCCCGGCTGTTGCATGCCTCGACCTCGGAAGTGTATGGTGACCCCCATGTGCATCCGCAGCCCGAGAGTTACTGGGGTAACGTCAATACCGTGGGCATCCGCAGTTGTTATGACGAGGGCAAACGCGCTGCAGAGTCGATCTGTGCCGATTATGCGCGCTTTAAAGGCGTGGATGCCCGCCTGTTCCGCATCTTCAACACCTATGGGGAGTTCATGCACCCGGACGATGGCCGCGTCATTTCGAACTTCTGCGTGGCGGCTCTCCGAAACGAAGCGGTGCCTGTCTATGGCGACGGCACGCAGACCCGGTCGTTCTGCTATGCCTCTGACCTGATCCGCGGTATCATTGCCCTCGCGGATCTACCCCGCGAAAAATACGACGGCCCTATCAACCTCGGCAATCCCAAAGAGTTCACGATCTCAGAACTTGTGGGGGTACTGGAAAAGATTACCGGCAAAAAACTCAGCGTACAGCATCATCCTTTGCCGGCAGACGACCCGAAGGTGCGGCGCCCTGTCATTGAACGCGCACAAAAAATTCTCGGCTGGCAGCCTCAGGTTGAACTAGAAGAGGGCATAAAAAAGGCGCTGGCTTATTTCGCCGCAGAGATTAAGGCCCCATGAAGCTACCCTGGGACGAATATTCTGTCATCGTCGAAACTGTGGTGCGCTGGCGTGATCTCGATTCCTATAACCACATCAATAACAGCGTGTACCTGAATTATTTCGAAGAAGGACGCATAGCTTACCTCTACAAAATTGCCGAACTGGCAGGTATAAAGCCTGACATGGCGAATAAATTCGAGGGTTTTTCCAGCACGCTTGCTAAGACCGAGGTCGAATATAAAGGGCAGGGCTTTCTGCACGAGACGCTGGTGATCGCGACGCGCTATACGGCTGTGCGCAAAATTTTCATGGAAGCCGAATACGGCATCTGGGTGAAAGACGATCAGCGCCTTCTGGCCCGGGGAAAATCCGTCCAGGTCGCCATCGGCGGCAGTGGTGCGAATTTCAAACCGACCCGCGTCAGTGAAAAATTTATTGAATACGCGCGTCAGCTCGAGGGCGATCGGCTGGTCGTCGTTTAGCGTGAAGAATCTCCGCGAATTTTTCCGTACGCTTTACCCCAGGCGTGCCACAGCCGCGGGCCCCAAACCTGCGATCGTGATTCTGATATCGAGCCGCGGCAGCAATATGCGCGCGGTACTGACCGCGATCGCTGAAGGCAAGCTGCATGCCGACTGCAGACTGGTGCTCAGCGATCGCGAGGCCGCGGGGCTCGAGGTCGCGCAGAAAATGGGCATCCCCACCGAACTTTTTCCCAAATCGAAGACGGAATCGCGCGAAGAATTTGACGCACGTCTCGCCCGCCGCCTGAAGCAAGAGAACCCTGAACTCGTCGTCTGCGCCGGCTATCTGAAGATTATCACGAAGCCCTTGCTTGCAGCTTTTCCCCGGCGCATTCTCAATATCCATCCCTCTCTGTTACCCGCTTTTCCCGGGCTCAAGGCGCAAAAACAGGCGCTCGACTATGGCGTGAAGGTTACGGGCTGTACGATTCACGTCGTCGATGCCGGTGTCGATACCGGTAAAATTCTCGCACAGGCTGTTGTTGGCGTGCAAAAGGGCGATACCGAAGAAACCCTCAGCCGGCGTATTCTCGCGGCCGAGCATCACCTTTACTGGCGGGTGATTGGCCGTTATTTGAAAAAACTTATTTCCGCTTCTTAGCGGGCGCGGCGCGTTTCGGCTTTTTCGCGGCTTTTACGGGTTTAGATTTTTTTTTTGCGGTTTCGCTCGCAATAGGATTTCCCTTGTCATCCTTGCGGATCACCGGTTTGGGATCTTTGGATTCTTCGCCGCTGATGAGTTCGGTGATACATTCAATGCCCGCTGGCCCCATGAACAGGTTGCAGTGCCCGATCTGCGCCAGCTTGACGTCGTCGAAACGGCCGGGTATGTTCAGGTAGTTTGCAAACAGCACCTCGTCGAATTGTGCAAAAACTGCCTGGACGCTTGAAAGTGTACGGTATTTTGCCTGTGTCTCACGCATAAACGGCGAGAATGGGTTCATTTGCCAGCTGGCAAATGTGAAGGGCAGAAGGATTGCCAGGGGGTGCCCCCGGAACGGTGTACCCAGGGTAAATATCTTGCGTGTGCGGTCGCGGCCTCGGTAGCCCATGTGCGCGGCGACGAGCCCGCCCATCGAATGGCATACCAGGTAGCAGTCTGAAAGATTATTTTCTTCGAGAAAACGCTGCAGCTTTTCGCTGTATGACCTGAGATTACCGAACTGGAACCCCAACCGGGCGACATAGACGGGATGCCCCGCAGCGGCCAAAGCGGTGCGCGCCTTGCCCCAGGTGAGCGGCGAGCCGAAAAAGCCCGAAACCAGAACCACGGCGCGCTTGTCGCCTTCGGGAATATCACCGGGCCGGATCAATAGGCCGGGAATATAAAGCAACAGGTACTTCAGGGCATAGAGGATTTCGAACAAAATCTGGACGAAAACATTGCGGTGAGGGGATTTCTCGGGTAGGAAGGTCAGATGGTCTGCCATTAGGAGACTGACGATAGAACGCCGACGCCCGGTCAATTAAAGGGCCGGGGCTTTGATTGACGGCGTGTCTTTCCGACAATAAAAAGAGTTATGGCAGACGGCGCGAAAGGTAAAGCAGAGGCAAAAACGAAGGAGAAAAACGGCTCCGAAGTCATGCTCGACGTGCTCGCGAAGAATGGCGTCGAGATGTGCTGGGGTTATCCCGGCGGCGCGATTCTGCCTTTTTACGACGTACTGCACGGCTCGAAGATGAAACATTATCTCGTGCGCCATGAGCAGGGCGCCGTGCATGCGGCCGAAGGTTTTGCCAAGGCCACGGGCAAGCTGGGCATGTGTATCGCCACCTCAGGCCCCGGCGCGACCAACCTCATCACGGGCATCACCGACGCAAAAATGGACAGCGTGCCGATTCTCGCTCTCACGGGCCAGGTCTCAACCGCAGTCATTGGCAGCGATGCCTTCCAGGAATGCGACACTTATGGTATGTCGATTCCGATTACGAAATACAATGCGCTCGTGCGCCATGCCGATGATGTGGCGCGCGTCACGCAAGAGGCGATCACCGTCGCCCAGGCGCTGCGTCCCGGGCCGGCGCTCATTGATTTTCCCAAAGATGTCCAGACGGGCATGACGAAAATTACGAAGCCGCTGATGCGTATTCCCGAACGCCATTATACGAAGCCAAAGATTAAGGGGGATTTCGACCGCCTGATCGCCGCCCTGCAAAAGGCGCAGCGGCCGCTGTTGTATGTTGGCGGGGGCGCCGTAACCGGCAATGCCTTTAAGCAGGTGCGTGAGCTCGCAGAAAAGGCGGATATCCCCGTATTCATGACCCTCATGGGTTTGGGCGCATTTCCCGCAGAGCACAAGCTTTCGCTCGGCATGGTTGGCATGCACGGCACCGCGTACGCGGCAAAGGCCGTCGAAGAAGCCGATTTTATTTTTGCCTTAGGCGCGCGTTTTGATGACCGCGTGGCGCTCAATGCACAGGATTTTGGCCGCCGCGCCGTGAAGGCGATGATCGATATCGACGAAGCCGAGATCAATAAGCGCATTCAGGTGGATGTTCACATCGTCGGCGACCTCAAAGACGTACTCACCGAGCTCAATAAACGGGTCAAAAAAACAACCCGCCGCACATGGGTCGACCGTATTACGAAACTCAAAGAAGAAAACCCTCTGCGCTTCAATACTGAACCCGGCTCTATCAAACCCCAGCAGACAATCTATGAGCTTTGGAAAAAGACAAAAGGGCAGGCCGTCATTGCTACCGACGTTGGACAGCACCAGATGTGGGCCGCGCAGTATTATACCTTCAACGAACCGCGCAACTGGATTACCTCGGGTGGTCTAGGCACCATGGGCTTTGGTTTTCCCGCAGCGATCGGCGCCAAGCTCGGTCGCCCCGACAAAGATGTGTTTGTGATTTCGGGCGACGGCAGTTTCCAGATGTGCATGCAGGAACTCGCGACGATTGCCATGTACCAGATCCCGGTGAAAATATTGCTGTTTAACAATGGCTTTTTGGGCATGGTGCGGCAGTGGCAAGAACTGTTCTACCAGAACCGCTTCTCTGAGTCAGTGATGAACTACAACCCGGATTTCGTGAAGATTTGTTCGGGTTATGATATCCCCGCGAAACGCATCGATAAACAATCCGAACTGAACGCCGGTCTCGATTTCCTGGTGAACAGTAAAACATCGGCTTTGCTCGAAGTCACAATCCCCGAAGCCGAAAAAGTCTATCCGATGATTGCGTCAGGTGCGCGGTACGATCAACTGGTAGATTTCAGCGCGAAGGCGGACAAGGGTACCGAGATGAAGGTGCGCATGAACGCGGCGAAGAAGTAGGCGCAAGCCTCACCGCTTACCGACCTCCTTCAGACGGAAGATTGACCAGGTCTCCTTAATTAATGGCAAGGGCCACCTAGAGCGGCCCTTTTAGTTACAGCATTGAGGATTTCTTAGAAACGGAAATCCACACCGACTTCGAGAACGGAGATTCCGTATCCCACTTTGCCGCGTAAGGCAATGTTCTCACTTACATAATAACGAGCGATACCAAAGACACCGATGGCGATACCGCTTGAACTTGCAGCCGCATAACTGGCCCCGGAGACATTGGATTCCGCGGAGGAGCTTACAATGTAATATCCCAGAGCGACGCCCGCGCCTAAATCCCATTTTGAGGATACATGGAAATGATATGCACCGGTTGCGGCAATGGGAATAACCGTGTACTTATACTTCACATTGTAACCGGAGGAGCTGGTTTCATCCGTGTAACTCCAATAACCTGCGGATACGCCGAGCCCGATGTGATCGGTGATTGCGTATTCTAAATTGCCGATCAAAGTAATGCCGCCCAAAGGACCGAAGCCCGAACTTAAGCCGGCAGCGGGCCCGATCATCAATGAGCCCTTGTGAAAAGCGCTTCCCGCGGCACTGACAGAGACTGTCGCGGCAAGAAGCGATATGGTAAATATTGATATCTTGATTCTTTTAAACATAGGTTCTCCTGAGATAAAAATCTGTTGCGTCACGTCGCGAATGTTACTTCATGCGCATAGTGTTTCCGCGTTACAAATCCTGATGCACACATTGCGTTCGCCTGCTTTTGTTCTTTGCTGTACTTTGAAAAACTGGATGCGCCCGCACGGGACCCGCAGAAGATAGTATTTAGCTAAAGGCTATGGAACGAACTCGGGCAAGAGCTTAGCCTGCAATCTGCCTTGAAAATAACTCCGGTGCGCCGTTGTCGCGTACCGGAGAAGTTGGCTATTAGTTATAAGTTGCTGAAACCGCGACCCCAAAATAAAATTGGTGCGCAGAGAGGGTGCCGTCTTTGACGTTGCTATAATGAGCAACACCAGCCACACCGATACCGAATTTATCAGACACCATCCATTCTTGCCCGATATTGAGGTTTGCGCCGAATCCCGCGTCCGTTGAAAGGGATGCAATTCCGCTACTGAGTGTACCCTTTGCAACCCCCAAAGTTGTTCTGATGAAAAAATTTGAATCTGTTCGAAAGCCGATACCTGCGCCATACATGAATACAGAATAAGTTAAATTATTCGTGGAAGTGCTGGCGGTGGCAGATCCGTTAGTCACAGTAAATGTGGGATTAGAAAGGCTGTGCCCATCGATCGCACCATATAAGACTATGTTTTCATTTAATGAAAAGCCCAGTTTAGCGCCATATTGAAAACCCAAACCCGTGTAACTTGCAGTTTGGTTACCCGAACTTTCGGTGAAAATCCCGTAGCCCAAGCCGCCGTTGGCGTTGAGAAAGATTCCATCGTGGCCCGATGCTGGTTTTGTCGCTTGTGCTGAAAGTGATGCAGTTATGGCCATGATGGCAAGTACTGCGTATTTGTGTGTCCTATACATATTAACTCCTTAAATGGGTCGATCGGTTTTGCGCAGTGCGCCAAAGTTTCCGTCAGCCTCTTAGAGAGTATTAACCCCCAGATATCTTATCTGTATTCAAATTTATCTGAGGGTGTGAAAATATTTAAAGCGAAAAACTCACCCCGAAGTTTATTACAAAGGTTGTTCCTTTCGTTTTATAGTTGGGTTGGCTGGCACCCAGAACTGATAAATCATAGGTCATGCTGCTAAAGCCAGCTTCGCCGAACAAGGCTAATGGGCCAATAATGGATATCTCCAGACCAAATAAAGCGCGGTATCCATTCCCTGAAAACTTGTATGCTTCAATAGATACTCCGCCACCAGAAGCTGTCGATTTCAACGTGTCGATACCGTAGCCGACTTTTGCGTAGGGGGAAACCACCGGGATAACCAGTAGCTTAAACTGAACTTCGCCACCGACACCAAATTCGCTGTTCGAAGACGTGACGCCACTGCCGCTTACCGAATACGTATAGCTCATATCGGGCGCATAAACCAGGTAGGGACCGACGCCAATGGAGAGGACCAAAGGAATCGAAAAATTCAAATGCGCGGAGGTATTAATCGTCATACCCTTAAAATTTTGGTCAGGTACCTTCAATGAGCCTCCATTGTCGCTGAGGCTAACGTTATTGTATCCAAAGCCCAATTGGGCGTCAAAAATGGCTGAGACCGGGCTTGCCGCCAGTGTCGCCATTATGGCAATGATGTATAATTTTTTCATACTGACTCCTAAGTGATGGATCAGGATGTGTGCGGCGCACTAGGTGTGCCGTCAACCCTTTGTCCATATTGGCATCCAGGTCTCGAGTCTGCATTCGTTTGTATTTCCGCTTGATTTTAGGGGGGCGATTCCCCGATACTGCTATATGAAGCCATTCAGCCTCTTTCTGGTAATTTTTACCGCTCTGCTGCCTATTCTGGCGCTCGAGGTCGACGAAGAAGAGATCAAGAGCAAAACCGGCATTGAGTTTATCAACGGTTCTGGCCGCCGGGGAACTGACTCGGTAACCGCGATCAAAGGCATCGGCAAAGAGATGGCCGAAGACGGCCGTTATGGCGCGTACAGTGTCATCCACGCAACGGGCAAGGGCGATGACAAATTTGACGCCGATATCATCGTGATCGGGGCCAATGCCAAGGTCAATCACATCAAGAACATCCGCCGCATCATCGAAGGTTATCTTGTGGAAAAATACGAGTATTCGGCGGAGGATGCCCAATCGCTGGCGCTTTTTGTTACCTATTACAATGGATTCTACCGCAAGAACATGGCTTATTTTAAAGAAAACTACAAGCCAGAAGTGACCCGTCACCTCACCGCCGCAAACGCCGGCCTCGATCGTAAATATACCGGCTGGCCCGGCAAGTCACGTATTGTCATTCCGCTCAGCGACGAAGAGAAACCCGATGCCGGCAAGATCGGCGAGAAAGAGGTGATGGATAAGGTGCGTAAAGACGAAAACGGCACCAAAGACCGGGAAAATATTACGAAACTCCAGGAAAAAGAGAACAAAAGAAAAGAAGACCGCGTGAAAAAAGAGCGCGATGACCTCGACAAACGCAAAGACGACATCGGGAAGAAAGAAGACCGCCTGAAAGAAGAAAAACGCCAGAACCAAGACAATCCTGACCCGAAAGATAAGGCTAAGAAGGACGAAGAGCTAAAGAAGAAAGAGGATGAACTCAATAAAGAGAAAGAAGTCGCGAAAAAAGACGAACAGAAGGTTCTTAAAGACGAGAAAAAGGTAGAAGACAAAAAGACCGAAATCGCGCAAAATAAACAAAATATCCAGGCGGATAATAAAACTGCCGCCAATGCAGAACGCAAAAACGAGACGCCCGCGCAGCGCGAGTCACGCCTAGACGCCCAGGAAAAGCAGCTCAAGGAAAACCGCCCGCAGGACGGTATTTTTGGCGGCAAACTCTATTACCTGCGCGTGCGCGATTTTTCGACCGACGGCAAGTACCGCAATGATTTCTATATTATCGACCCCGCAAACCGCAAGGTGCGCGTGAAATCGCCCTATGGTGGCATCGTCGGCAAGAAGTTCGACGTGGTCGAGAAAGACGTCGTCGTCATTGGCGAAAAAAAGACCGCTGCGGGGGCTATTTCCCACTACCTCGTGCTGCTCGACGGTGAAACCCTTGTCGATAAATCGTACGGGTCGGATGAAGTGTTCTGGCGCGGCTTTGTCGAAGTGCGCGAGAATGAAATCTACGCGATTGTCAGCAAGAACGGCAGCTATTATTTAGGCAAGTTCGACAAGAGCCTGAAGCTGCTGCAACGCAGCGAGGTGCAACTGCACGAAGACACGTTTTTCTCTTTCTACGAAAATACGATCTACGTGAACGGCGCCGACCGCAAGATTGAAGTCCTCAACAAGGCGGATCTCAAAGCGGTGGGGAATATAGTTCCGTAACCCTCACCCCCAGCCCCTCTCCCTTATAGGGAGAGGGGAGCCGAAACCCTCCCCTATAAGGGGAGGGTAGGGAGGGGTTAACGTAGTTGCCGACTCAATCTCTCAGCCCGCACCAGACACGTTCTGTACTCCGCACTCTGCGGAGCGTAGTGCCGCATCGCTTCTTCATAGAACTGGCGCGCCCGCGCCGGTGCATTCATCAGTTCAAATAACCGCGCCTTGTTAAAATAGAGGGCGGGGCTTTTCGATTTCAGGCGCGTGGCGAGATTGAGCTTTTTCTCCGCCTCTTTCAAGAGGTTCACATCGCGGTCTTTTTCAAAGAGCTTGATTTCAATCGCGGCCAGATTTATTTGCAGCGAGGGCTCGAGCGGCATCAGTTCAAGAGCCACCGCATAGTCGGCGCGCGCACCTTCCCAGCTTCCCTTCTTCTGTAAGAATTGCCCACGGTTATAACGGGCCGCGAACGAGCGCGGGGCGACGCGTACGGCCTCGTTATAGAACCTTTCGGCGAGATCATTCTCGCGCCAGTTTTCATGGACAATGCCGAGGTTGATTGCGGCCGAGACAAGCTCAGGATCCAGGGTGAGGGCGGTGCGGTACTCGGCCGCTGCGGCTTTCAGGTCGCCGGCATTGTGGTGCCTGACACCGGTCTCAAAGGCGGCGAGGCCCGGGCTGGAAACAGGGGTGTTGGCTGAGAGGGCGCTTAAGGCAGCCAGCAGCAGAAAAAGCCCGGGGCGTGCAGGGGACATCCTGCTATTAACTTCGGCGCGATAGGAGTTTGGCTCGATGGATTATATCAAGCTGCCTGCAAATCGGAAACGCTAATTTTGCCCGGGGACGGGCAAAAACACGTGAACCCCGCGTTTGCCTTGCAAACGCTCAGGGTTTCCGATTTTCAGCCCGGCCGTGCGGGCCGGGTTCGCAGCTTGTTATAATCCTAGCGTTGTTCCATCGAATACGCCTTCGTGTACTCGGTAATAATCTCGAGAATAAAACGTTTCCATGAATCGCGGTCTTCGGGGTTGATCGAGATGTTGCGCAGGCGCGGTATCAGCGGCTGCGGTTTGATCGTCGAATGCAGAATTTCGAGCATGCGGATGTAGGGGTCGGTGCGCGCAATCAGCTGGTAGAAGGCCAGCTCTTCTTTGACGCGTTCGGGCTGCATGGGTATGTAGCCGACAATCGCGAGTTTAGGGAAAAGTGCCTTATTGTAGAGCGCCGCGAATTCTTTGAACGAGTCGACACGGTCGATAAAGGCCTCGTAGGCGCCGCCGCCGATGTTCATGACCTGCGTTACGAGATCCATCGAGAACTGAATACCCACCGGGGTGCTCATGTCAGAGACGAGGACAATGCCCTCGTCGGGCTGGAATGTCTTGATCTGGTGGTCGGGCTTGAAGTGGCGCTTCAGCAGCATCACTTTCGAGATATCGATGTCGCTGCCTTTGGGAATCAGCACTTCGCCGTTCGTGAGTTTGATGTCATCGCGGCAAATGATGAAGCGGCGCTTTTTGACATTGAGGTTGATGGTCCGCAATGCCTTGACTTTTTCTTCGAGTTCACTGAGCGAACTCGAGCCGATGCGCAAGATATTGGACGATCGAATTTCGCCGGTCGACATAACAGGTAATTCCCAGCCCGCCGCTGAGAGTGACAATAAATTTATGGCTTTCCAGCCGCCGCGGCATATCAGGCATTACCCCGCTTGGTTCTCTTTCATTCTCTAAAAGACAGTATTGTCCAGATCGGTGCTGCGGGGGTCTTTCTGATCCGGTCCCTGCGTGGTGTCGTGCAGAGGCCTTTCCGCGGGCGCAAGGTCGTTTTTGAAATCTATGCGATCGGCTGGCAGTCGGTTGCGATCATCCTTTTTACGGGTTTTTTTACCGGTATGGTGCTGGGCTTGCAGGGATACCACACGCTGAAACGTTTCGGCGCCGATGGCTTCCTGGGATCGCTCATTGCCAAGAGTCTTTTGGCTGAACTTGCGCCCGTTTTAACGGCGCTCCTGATTGTCGGCCGTGCCGGCAGCGCGCTTTGCGCCGAGATCGGCGTCATGCGCATCTCTGAACAGGTGGAAGCGCTCGAATGCCTCGCCATCGATATCTATAATTACCTGATTTCACCGAAGATTGTCGCGGCGCTGATCTCCGTTCCTCTTCTTGTGTTTATCTTTGCGGTCAGCGGCATGCTCGGCGGATATTTTTCCGGCTCGGTCATTCTGGGCATCAGCATCGGCGATTATTACCAGGGCATGCGCGATGTTGTGGATGCCGAAACCGTGCGTATGGCGCTCATCAAGGGGTTTGTGTTTTCCCTGCTGATCATTACGGTGTGCGGCTTCCGCGGCCTCTACGTGCATGAATATTCAGGGCGGGGGGCTTTGGCGCTTTCGCGCACAACGACTTTTGCCGTCGTGATTTCTTCTGTGGGGATTCTCATCATCGACTATCTGCTGACCGCGGTGCTGATTTAACATGGCGAAAAAAACAGAAATCCAGAATGCCATTGAACTGCGGGGGATCTCGAAAGTCCTCGGTGGTCAGGTCGTGCATGAAAACCTCTCCCTGACCGTCGAGCGCGGTAAAACCACAGTCGTTGTGGGTGCCAGCGGTTCGGGCAAAAGTGTCATGCTGAAGTATATCCTGGGTTTTATGAAGCCCGACCGCGGCGACGTACTCGTCGACGGTGTCAGTATCCTGGGGCTGAGTGAAACACAGATGAAAAAGGTGCGCTCACGCTACGGCGTCGTATTCCAGGGCACGGCACTCTTTGATTCGCTCAATGTCTTTGACAATGTCGCCCTGCCTCTTGTCGAGAAGACCAAAAAGTCGCCAGCGGAGATCGAAGACCAGGTCATGCATTTTTTGGGCGAGATGAAACTTACCGAGGCCCGCTATAAAATGCCGGCCGAACTTTCCGGCGGCATGCAGAGGCGAGTCGCTCTCGCGCGCGCACTGCAGTTGAATCCTGAAATCATCCTCTTTGATGAGCCCACGACGGGGCTTGATCCGCAGACCAGTGAAAGCATTTACGACCTGTTTATACAGACGCAGCGGCGTTTGAATTACACAGCGCTCATCGTCAGCCACGACATACCGCGCATTTTCCGTGTCGGCGATAATATTGCCGTCTTGAACGGCGGCAAAATTGAGAGCGTTATTAGTTCCAAAGAGATAAAAAAAGCAAAGGGCTGGCTGAAAAAAATGCTGGCGGCATAAGGACAATATGAAAAAAACGGAATTTTACGCAGGGACTTTCATTCTATTCGGACTCTTCTGCTTTAGTTATGTGGCCCTCTCCCTCGGGGGACTCCGGATTTTTGGCGATAATCGTTATATCCTGCATGCAGGTTTTATCTCGACCTCGGGTCTTAAGCCCGGCGCAACCATCGAAATTGCCGGCGTCCAGGTCGGCAATGTCACGGACATCTCGCTGCGCAATAATAAGGCTTTGCTGACGCTGCGTATCCGGCCCGATATCAAGATCCCGCTGGATTCCTCTGCGGCAATCCGCACGCGTGGCCTGATCGGCGAGAAATTCGTGAAAATCACCCCTGGTGCTGAAGACCAGATGCTGGCCGCAGGGCAGGAAATTGACCAGACCGATTCGGTCGTCGATCTCGAAGAGCTGATCGGCAAGTTCATGTTCGACAAAAAGGACGACGACAAGCCGGGCAAGGTTACAAAGAAGAAATGAACGTTGAATTCCTGCGTGAACTCGAAAACCTGCTGAAAGACCGGCACAAAACCCGGCCCGCAGGCTCGTATACCACGAAACTCTATGATTCGGGGGTCCAGAAGATACTGCAAAAAGTCGGCGAAGAGTCGATTGAGTATATTCTGGATGCCCAAAATGCCGATAAACAGAAGGCAATCTATGAAGGCGCAGACTTACTTTACCATTTCATGGTTTCCCTCGTGGCGCAGGGCTGGTCGCTGGGTGACATCATCGCCGAGCTGGAAAAACGGCATACTCCTAAGGGCGGCTGAAACGCCTTTGAAGCTGCTCTGTTGTCTCCTTGTAACGGTTTCTGTCGCAGCCCAGGGCCCGCGGGCAACTCCGCCTGCTAAGCCGAACCCACCAGCTTCAAAACCGGCCGCGCCAGGGGCGAAACCCACAGCGCCTTCAAATCCGGAGAAGAGCGAACCGGCGAAAGAAAAGCCCGCAGCGGCGGCGACGCATCCAGACATCATAGCGCGTATCCGTGAAGCCCTGAAATTCGGCAATTCACAGCAGGTCAGGGATACCCTGAATATTCTGGGCAAACTTTCCGAAGCCGAGCAAAAGTCATTGCTGCCCGAACTCAAAAAAAACTGTCTTTCGACAGACCCGCTGGTGCTTCGCAAGATGGCAGAATTTATCGGCAACGCACCCTTCAAAGACCTGGACGAAGAGTTGCCGCGGTTTCTCGCCGACAAGAGTAACGAGCAACTGTTCTTTGCCACCATCGGCGCACTGGCGAAAAAAAAGCCGGCATCGGCTTTACCTGTACTCATCAAAGAAATCAAAGATCAGGATTTCTCCAAGCCCGGAAACCGGATTCCCGACGCGGTGCATCTTCTCATTATCTATAAAGACAATTCGCTGCAGTCCTTCCTGATCGAGAAGTTGCAGGCGGCTGACACCTATGCTGACTACCGCAGCGGTATTCTGAAATACCTTGCCGATTCTGGTCCCTGGTCTGAAACAATGAAGGGACAGGTCTTAAAACTTTTCCAGGACGAAGCCGAGCCATTGACGGTGCGCGGTTCGGCCGCGTATGCTCTCGGCAAGGCACAGATCCAGGAAGCCAAACCCAAGCTCAAAGAGGCGCTGACGAAAATCGAAGCGCTCAAAGGCTCGGACGAGAAAAAACGTTATACACGTTTCCGCATGCAGGTGATCTCGGGTCTGATATTGCTCAAAGACAACGAAGTGAAAGAGATCCTGTTCGCGATGGCGCGTGATGACGATGAAATTATCCGCGCGCGCGCCGTGCACCAGATCGGCCTTCTGAAAATACCTGACGCGCGCGAGCTACTCGAGTATAAATCCAAGTTCGATCCTGCGGTGCGGGTGCAGAAAGAGGCGAAAAAGGCACTCCACCTACTCGACGACAAAAAGGCGGTTGAGGAACCCCTGCGAGAGCAGTGAGGAAGGAATGAAAAAACGCGAAGTTACGCAAAGGCTTAAGATATCTGCTCTCTTTGCGAAACTCTGTGTACTTTGCGTTTATCTGCTCTGCTCGTCCATAATGGGATTTCTCGCCCCGGACGATGTTACGCTCGAAAAAGCCGGTGAAACTAAAACCGACCCAAACGAAATTTTCCTGAAATACCAGAGCCACCAGGGGGATTACCTGATTTTCTACGATCTCGAAGGCTCAACGTTGCTCGTACGCTACCGCGTCGACCGCTGGGACTACGAAAACGATACGCTCAGGGATTCGCTGCGCCAGGGCATCACTTATCGTGTGCGTGTGAAGAGTCTTAAAAAACTCGCAGAAGGCGAAGTGCCGAAAGGGGTGATGGGCTCAGGAGTACCGCTTGTTCCCGTGAAGCGTAAAATCCGCCGCATACGCGATCTCTACAGCGGCGATTTTGTTGCTGTCAACGAATCGGCACTGCGTGACCTGCGCTACTAAATGTTATTACTGCTGGTCATCGCGCTTACCTTTTTCTGCGCCTTTTATGCGGGCAGCGAGGCGGCGATTTTTTCGCAGGAGATTGGCCGGTTGCAACGCGGCGCACCCGAAGAATTTTCCCCGAAACTGCGTAAGACCCTGATTGGCTGGCTGAAGCGCCCTGAACGGGTGATCACGGGTTTGCTGCTGGGTAACCTGATCGTCAACATCGCCATCACAGATCTCGGCGAAACCTGGATTACCAGGGAATTCGGGGAAATTCCGCATAAGCACATCATTTTACCCATCGTTATCACGCTCTATGTGCTCACCTTCGGCGAGGTTATCCCCAAGATCGTAGCGCTGGTCTTCAAAGACACCTGGGTGCGCGTGCTGCAATTGCCGCTGCGCGGCTGGTTCCGCGTTGCCAACCGCTTCACCCTGCCTTTCGATAAGCTGACGACGGCGATCGTCAAACCGATTAAACCCGTGAAGAGCGGCCTTTCTGAGAATGAACTGGTCGAGGCCGTGCGCTTTGCCGAAGAGCATGGCCTGCTCAAGGGCGAAGAGATGCGGATGCTCTCGCGTTCCATCGCCTTTTACCACAACACCATCTATGCGACGATGATACCCCGCTCGCAGCTTCTGCTGCTGCCGTCAGACACGACCATCACGCAATGCAAAAAAGCTTTTGCCGGCAGCACACATGACTTTGCCGCGATCTACCGCAAAAATTCCCGCGACATTCTGGGCGTCGTATACCTGCGCGGCATCGTTCAGCTTCTGCTGCTCAAAAAAAAGGCTATCGACGGCAAGGTGCATACCGTGGATTTCCTCCCTGCGAGTATGTCGCTCTCGAATGCGCTGTCGGCACTCATTGAAGCGCGGCGCGACCTCGCTGCGGTCGTCGATGAGGCGGGGGCATTCATCGGCATGGTGACGCTGCGCGGCATCACCAACCACATTCTCGGGGCCAGCTTTTCCGCGGCGCCGCGCGACGAGTTTCTCACGCAGGTCGACGCCCGGCGTTTCAAGGTTTCGGCGCAGATGCCGCTCGACCGCTTTAACGAGATCTTCCGCACCAATTTTAATGCCGACCTCAGTGAAACGATTGGCGGTTTTATCCTTGAGAAGCTCGACGGTTTTCCGCATGGCGACGCAGAGCTCGATATCGGCGGCCTCAGCTTCCGTAATTTTTCGGTAGAGGACCATAAGATCAAAACCTTTCAACTGACGGTGAAAAAGAATGCTTAATATCGGCATCTTTGCACTCTGCCTTGTCGTCGCCGCTTTTTTCGCAGCCACAGAAGTTGCATTCTTTTCGCTGACGCCGCTTTCCGTGACGCGCGGCAACCGCGTGAAGCTCGAAAAACTGTTCTTAAACAAGAACGACATCATCGCGATGCTGCTCACGGGAAACAGCCTGGCGATTGTCTGCGGCACGCTTGCCCTCGATGCCATGTTGCCCCCGGAACGCGAGCTGCGTTATAAGGTGATGGCTTTTTTTATCGAGTTGATTCTGTTCTTTCTGCTCTCCGAGGCCCTGCCCAAAGCCATTGGCCGCCGTAAGAATATTGTGCTGCTTGAGAAATGTTATCCCGTCATCTGGCTGTTCTATTACCTGCTGCTACCGATGAGTTATGTGTTCCTGAAGATTTCACGCCTCATCGGCCGCATCAGTGTCGAGCATCCTGGGGACGCGCGTATCGAGGTCTTCCGCTTTATTTCAGAGCATACCGGCGAGAGCAAGCTGCCGCTTACGGAATCGTTGGCGACGTATTCGCGCACGACGATCCGTGAAATTATGACGCCGATGAACGAGCTTTCGTCGCTGCCGGCCAATGCCACGCTGGCCGAATGCGCAGAGATTATGGAGAAGAGCTCTTATTCCCGTTATCCGGTCTATGAAAGTATACCTGCGGAAATCACGGGGTATATCGACCTGCGTGATCTTTTAAGCGCTGCTGCAAGCACCCGTGTCAAACAGTTGGTGCGCCCGGCCGTGTTTTATCCCTATTCGCTGAAGGTGGATAACCTGCACACGGAAATGCGGCGACTCGATCAACCTCTTGTCTTCGTCGTCAGTGAGTATGGTATCATTCTCGGCATGGTGACCGAGGAAAATCTTGCGGAAGAACTGGTCGGCGATATTTTCAGCCATGACCAGAAACTCGAAACACAGTACCTGCGTAAGATTGAATCGGGGCTCTACGAAGTCGACTGTGTCATGGATATCGACGACTTTATCAAGATGTTCGCACTGCCGATACAGAAAGAAAATTTCGAGACACTCGGCGGCTATCTGCTGAGTGCCTGCGCGCGCGTGCCGATGCTGCATGAAGAGTTGGAGCTACCCGCGGGCCAGTTTACGGTCATCGACGCCACGCGGCGTTCGATCCGCACCGTGCGTTTTCGGCCCAAACGCGGCCGCTAACTGACTCAGATTGTTATAAAATTTTTCACCGTGAGAAATTCCCGCACCCAGTTGTGGATATCCCCGGCGTTTTCGAGAATCGCATTGTGCGTTCCCGCGGGAATGGCAAAATACCACGAACCCTGAACCGCCTGGTGCACGCGCTCTGAATGGATGGGCAAGGCGAAGAGATCGCCTTCGCCCGAGATCACCAGCAGCGGCGCTGCGATTTTATGGTACTGGCCTTCATTGGAGTGGTGGTGTATTGCATGCGACATGCGGATGATATACTCGAAGTCGAGTTCTGCGAGTTGGTCGAGAAAGGGCCGTAGCTCACTCTCATTCGTCAGGTCGGGGTTCAGCAGCGCTCCCTTGCCAAGCGCGACGCGCAGCGAGTAGGGCAAGGAATGCGCCGAACGCCAGGCCAGGCGGTAGAACCTCTTAAAGAAGGGAAATAGTTCATGTGTAACCTTGACGAGCGGGGCAAAGATTCCCAGGTTCAGGAATGTATTAAAAATATTTCCATAGATGCCCAGCAGCAGTACCATGCCTTTCACATAGTTGTGATGGCGCACATTCCATTCGACCGCCAATTGGCAGCCCATGCTATAGCCGAATAAGAGCACCTGGGGCCTGCCCAGATGCTCATGGAAGGCCTCTATGTCTGCCAGGGCAGCCTCAACCGAAACCTTGGGGTAGGTCTCGCGGTAGGCCAGGCCCTGGCCCCGGTAGTCGAATGTCGCGATACGGAAGTCGGCCGCAAGATAGCCAATCAGTTTCGCGATGTTGAACTGGTTGCAGGTGAAACCATTCAAGAAGAAAATGGTGTGTTCTGCATCGCTTTTGCCATAAAGGAAATAGGGCAACTGCACCCCGTCGGGCGCGGTAAAATACCCCGCCGGTGCGGGGTACTGGTCATAGTTATACACCGTGGATTTATGGGACAATAATCTGTTGCGTCAAGTGTGATTCCCCGGTTTGTCGCGCAACGGGTCGCAGAATCGCTTGAAGTTGCCGGGCGCCGTTTATGTCTGCCCGTTCCCGGCTGATATGCATAAACTGCTCCACCGCAAACTGCTGCTCGCTTCCGTTATTTTTATCGCCGTGCTGCCGATATTGGCTTCGGCGCTCTTCATCACCTACCGTTCTTTCCAGCAGGCTAAACTCGACGCCGTCGACAGGGCGAAATCCCTGCTCGCGCATGTTTCAGAAAAGCAGGATGAACTCGTGGCGCAGACAATGCAGTCGTTGCGCATTCTCGCGCTCTTGCCCGATGTGCAGGGTGGCGGCAAAGGCTGCTCGCGTTTTATGGCCCGCTTTATCGGCCAGAATCCGGTCTACGATAATGCCGGTCTTGTCGATGCGCAAGGCGAAATTATTTGCAGCGGACTGCCGAAAACAAGCAACATCAATGTCTCAGAACGCGAATGGTTTAAACTCGCGCTGAAAACCGGCACGCCGCAGATCGGTGGCCTGCAGTTCGGCAAGATCACGGGCAAGCCCGGCATTATCGCGGCGTTTCCGCTCAAAGACGGGGATGCAGTCCGCAATGTACTCTATCTCTCGCTCAGCGTACAATGGCTCGAAGACGTGTTTGCAGAATATTCCCTGCCGGAAAAATCGCAGATTACCGCGATCGATTCGCAGGGTATTGTACTCTTTCAGCATCCGCTGAAGCTCGACAACGAGCCTTCGCTCATGGGTAAACCTTACCCCAACGAGAAGATCTGGAAACACATCAAGGGTTCAGGCGAAGTCATCGTGCCGGCACGCGTCGTCGAAGACGGCGGCAAAAAACACGTCTATACCTTCCAGCGCATTGAATCTGAAGACCGTGTGGCGATGATCATTGCGCTGCGCTTCGTCGAGTCGGCGATCTACCGCGAGGCGACGCAGAATGCGGTGACGCTGATCTTAGGCCTTTTGTTATCCCTCGTCGCGACATTTCTCATCGCCTATGTCGCGGGTAATTATCTCTTTCTGCGGCCCGTGGAGCAGGAAATTGAAAAGCTCAACGACGTCGCCGAGACCGACCCGCTGACGCAGGTGTTAAACCGCCGCGGTTTTGCGCGGCTCTCTGAAGCCCGCCTGGCGAAAGGCATGGGGGGCGAGCAGCATTCGGTGCTGGTCATGGACATCGATCACTTCAAAAAGATCAACGACGAGCATGGCCATGCTACCGGTGACGAAGTCTTGAAAGAAACCGCGGTGCGCATCCGTGGTGTCTTACGTGAAACCGAAATCTTTGGCCGCATCGGCGGCGAAGAGTTTGCGATCTTTATACCTGCGGTAACGCGTGAAAACGCGATTCTGCTCGCCGAACGCGTGCGCGTCGCTATCGGCAGCCTGCCTTTTGAGACAGCGACCGGTCCCTTGAATGTCGCTGCCAGTGTGGGTGTCTGCCATGCATCCAACCGGCTCACACTCGATAAGTTTCTCGAACGGGCGGATAAAGCGCTGTATAAGAGTAAGCGTACGGGAAGGAATAAGGTTTCGATATGACGCCCCTAACCCCGGCCCTTCCCCCGAGTCCGGGGGAAGGGAGACTGAGTTCCCCCCTCCCCAGACTTGGGGAGGGGGCTAGGGGGCGGGGCGAGCCTAATCTCTTCCCGAACTACCCAGCAACGGTTCATCAAACGAACGTACATCGTCGTTCGGCAGCTGCATCGGGTATTGGTCGCGTAAATATTTCACGGCGCTGATGGCCATCTCGAGGTGTTTCTCTTTGCTGTTCTTATAGAAGGTCTGCGCTTCGTTCGAGAGTTTTGGCCGGCCGTGCAGCGGTTTGTCGCTGACACAGAGCAGCGTGGCATGGGGAATACGGTAGCGGTAGCCGTTGGCTGCAATCGTCGCCGACTCCATGTCGACAGCGATCGAGCGCGAAAGTTTCATCGCCGCGACCGTCGCACCCTGGTTGAACTCCCAGTTGCGGTTGTCGGTCGTATAGACCGTGCCCATGCGGTAGGCCATGCCGGCGTTCTCGAGTTCTTTACGTAGCGCGAGGTTGATGAGAAAATTCGGTATGACCGGCACCTCTGCAGGCAGCACATCCTGCATGACTTTGTCTGAGCGCATGTAGGCAGATGCCAGCACGTAGTCGCCGATCTCCTGGTGGTTGCGTAAGCCCCCGCAGTGGCCGACCATAATCATGAGGTCGGGGCGGAGTACCGCGATGTGGTCGGTGATAGTTTTCGCGTTCGCGGGGCCGACACCGATATTCACGAGGGTAATCCCATTCTGGTTTTCTTCTTTATTATGATAGGCCTGCATCTGCGCACCATCGTTCGCGGGTTTGACGCAATTCGGAAAGAGCGTGAGGAATGCCTCGACATGCATCTTGTAGTTGGTGAAAAGAATGTGCTTCTGGAAGTCCTCCGCCTTGGTCGAGGTATAGTGTTCGAGGCGGTTGAGGGAAATATCGATGCGCTCCGGGTTAAAAAGAAAGAGCTTCTTTTTGCGCAGGTCCCATTCGTCTTCGCTGAGCTTTGCGAAGAGTTCCGGATCGAAAAGATCGCGGCGGGTACGCGACGGCGAGATTTTGATTTCTGCCTTCATATTCAGAAGACCATAGAACTCCCGCGTCAGGTAGGCACGCAGCGCAGAAGGGCGTGAAAACTCGCCTGAAATTGTGGGATTAAATTTTGACCAGGGGCGATGGATTTCCACGAGGGGATATTTTCCCGCTTCATAGATTTTGCACATTTGGTTTACGTAATCTTCTGCACTGCGCATAGTGTCCGGATTACGGGGTGAGGCCATATGGCATACTCCTTGCTGGAGAGAGGGCAGAAAGGATTTTTAGAGATGCTAAACTTGAAACATATGTCACCTAAAGTCCGAATTTCCTCTGGAATTTTGGCCTCTTCAGCGCTAAAGTTACCATCTATAACAGTGAACAGTCTTTACGGCACTTCGTCGCTTAACGAAATGTCCTAGGTTTTACCTAGACAGCGTTGGTAGCTTTTTTGCTACCCTATCCCCATTACCTATAAGAGAGTGAGTACTATGATAAAACGATCAACATCCCGTTTACTATTCCTAAGCGCCATATGGGCGTTCGGACCCGAGCTGCAGGCTCAGGTGCAATTCCCGGAAATTCCCCGTGCAACGGATGATGCCGAGGAGAAAAAGACTTCCGAGAAGAAGCCAGAAGAGAAAAAACCTGAGGAGCCCGCGAAGACTTTTCCTGAAGGCGGCAAAGTAACCAACGAAAAGGGCACCGAAACTAAACCTGAGGAAAAACCCAAAAAAGATCAGACGCTCGAGAACCAGATGTCTGCGGGCGGTCTCGACCGTACCGGCAAATGGGTTCCGGAATTTGAAAGACAGTTCGCGGTACGCAAAGATAAACCCGACTTTGAATTCCTCTGGGGCTTTAACATGCTTCAGGAATTCCACGCATATAATAACGCGGACTTACGCAAACTCAACAGTACCAATGATTTCCAGATTCGTACGACGGATGACCAGCAGGGTATGGCGATCACGCGCGCGAAATTTGATACTTCCTTTATGTTCCCCAAGCAGCGCGTGGGGCTCGAAATGTCGTTCGGTTTCGACGGTGTCTGGGGTAGCTTTCAGTTGCAGGGCAACGGCAACCCGGGAACGCGAATTGCGCGCGCCAATATTTTCTGGGAGTTCTTTAATATGGCTGGCATTTCGATCGATACCGTGATCGGCCGCCAGCTGTATTCGGTCGGCGGTATCCAGAACGACTACATGCTGCGCGACGTTCTCGACGCCATCGTTTTCAACGTCCACTGGAAAGATATGATCGACGTCAAGGTGTTGGCGCTCGACGTTTATTCCGGCGCGAACAGTTTTGGTTCGGGTGAGAACGACCGCTGGAACGACGAATTCCAGTATTTCTCACGCGACACGGCCAACAAGCTACCAGGCCTCAACGGCGACGTCTCAACCTACCGCACCGGCCTCGCCGTGAGTGCCGAGCCGTGGATGAAGAAGCTCTTGAAGATGCGCATCGATCCACGCGTCTATGCCTACCTTGCACGTGTGCGCGGGGGCAAGGGCGGTTCGGACTATTCTGAAAACGGCCGCATCGGTAACTTTTCAGACAATGACTGGTCAGGCCTTTTCGGCGGCCGTGCTACATGGCATGCGCACGAGCAGTTCAAAATGTTCCGCCAGTTGCAGATCTATGGCGACGTCGCGGTCTCCACTGGCTCAGACCTGCGCCGTCAGGGCCAGCCGATCTCAGACTATACGGCGATCGGTTTTGGTGCGGGCGTATCTGCCCAGATGAAGACCATCTTGGGCTTTCTTTCGCCCCTTGCCGAACTCGATTTCTTTTACGCGCAGGGGCCGCAATACGACAAAAACGGTAACATGACCTCGCATGGTTTCATTTCGATGCGCGGTGACCGTGTCGGCGGTACGCTGATGCGCCGATATTGGGGTGTGCGTCCCTCTGGCTATGTGGGTTATAACGGCATTGACGATACGCCATTCGACGCCAACCGCAAGGCCGGCTCGCTCATGATGCACGTGGGTATCGGTACAGAACTCTGGCGCAACTTTGTCGTGCGCGCCGACCTCTGGCATCTGCAAGATACCGCGTCGACAGCAGTCAATTTTGATTCCTCAAACCTCGACCTCATCAACAACCCTTACGTATCGCGCGCCGAACTCGAAGCACAAAAACGTTTCGGCAAGGCCCTGGGGCAAGAGATTAACCTGACTGTGCAGTATTTCCCAAATTCGCTGCTGATGTTCCAGCTGACGGCTGCGATGTTTGTTCCGGGTACATTCTTCGACACATCGATCGAAGATATCGTGAGCAAGAACGGCGTGCCGAAAGGCGGACCGGCAGACGCCGACTTCATGGGTATGTTCCTGAGGAGCACGATTTCATTCTGATGAAAACCATGGGTCGAAATATTTACATTTTTCTCACAGTGGGATTTCTCCCGTTACTGGCTAAGTGTTCGACTTCGGTCGGCGACACCTGGCCGACGGCGATCAACGTCGACCGCAAACGCGGTTGCGCCGAAATCCGCGAAGTCAACTGGGCGGGCTCGATGAAGAACGACGGTACGTATGACGGCGACGATGATTTCATTGAGATTCAGAATACCGATTGCAATAAACCGGTCGATTTAACTGATTGGCGCATCGAACTCACGGGTGACTTGAAGAAGACATACTACGTACCCGCCGGTTCGAATAACATCATTCAACCCGGCAAGTTTGCGGTTTTGATCGCCAAGTCAGATGGAGCGTTTCGGCAGCAGAGTGACGCGAACTACACGCCGATTCACCTTCCCGGGTTAGCTGTGCCAGAACGGAACTGGTCGATTACGACACGTACGGCCGAAAACTTTCTTATGGAAAGCGGAGTTAATACAACCGAAGCGGATGATGCCACTAGTCGCAACTTTCCGCTATCTGGCTCGTTTGATGGGTATACTGTGCGGTCGATGGAGAGGACGGAAGATGCGTTTGAAGAAGAGGGTGGTTCTATCTCGACTTGGCATGCTTCGACGCCGTGCAATGAAACGTCTCCCTCGCAGGCGACAATAATCTATGGTACAGGGTGTAATGCAACCAGCCCGGGCTCCAGTGGGCGGTATGTACACAGCAATTATTCATTGAGGACTTTTGCGACGCCAGGCGAACTCAACACACCGGATTATAAATAATGAAGTATTCAGCCAAGACAATTGTACTACCTTTTCTAATAGCAACGGCTTTCATGCGGAGTGCTTGCGTAACGACGACGAATGAGCCGGAAGCCAGGCTTCAGAATATGACATACTATATTGGCTTAGGTGGTAATCCCAAGGCAAAGGAACAATTGCTGAAGGTCATAAACTCCGCTAAGCTTGAAATTGTTGGCGTCTTTTCCGACATTGGGGACACCGATATCAGCAGCGCTCTCATTGCGAAAGCAAACGCTGGGTTAAAAGTTGCGATCGGCGGCGATCGCCGTCATGAAAACAGCGCCGGATTTGCAGCCTTAAAAAATCAGCGCTCAGGAAATAAATTCCTCGACTATTTTTCAGCAACGACTGCGGCAGCTGCGGAAACGAACCAAAGCTTAAAAAACAAGATTCTTGCCACGAGACTGAATTTTAACAGATTGAAGCATTCCACCAAAGCTAAATTTAATGCGGATGCCTATGACGGCCGAGTTGAATATAATTTCATGGTGGCAGATAAATATACTTGCTGGATATCAACTGGAGGGGCAAATGATACCACTTATTCAACAGGAAATTCAGTAGTTTTTGTGTTTCAATCGTTTGACATATGCAATGATTTCTATAACGAAGGTCAACAAGGGGCATACGGGGGATTGTTCGGCGATGAAGGAGTTCCATCGTTTGGCAAATTCAGAAATAGTAAAACGATTAATGATCCCAATTCGCGCTTTCGTCTAGGTGATTTAATTTTTAATATTCACTTTGCGCCCCAAGAAAAACCCTTAGTTGCCGTTACAACGGAGCTTTTGCGGGCCGAGAGTTCGATCAAATTTGCTGCGCGCGCCATAACGCAAGACATCATCACTGATATTACCAACCATAATGTGAATCGTAGCCATATAGTGAATGCTTTGCAGTATAAAGCGCGCATACCACAATTATACGGCCAAGCATTTTCAATTCAAGGAATTGTCGGTACGGAGATTGATACTGTAAGTACAAACGTGCCTCAGCGGACTGCGCCATCTCCGTTGACTGCAACGGAGTGCACGTCTGGGGTTACCGATCTACAGTACTCGGCGACATATAATAACCTTGTATCGGGTTCTTGCCCGACAATCAACGCCGTAACGATAAGTATGCCATATTGGGATACCAATCCATGTCCTATTAGGAGAACCGTTACGAATTTGATATCTTCGCATTGTGATTTGAAGACTTTGCATGATTCGATTGCAAACACAGCAACAGTAAACGTGCGCAAACATCCATCAGGCATCCCGTTTTCTGTATTTTTGACGGATTATGGCGGTCGCAAACCACGAATAATAATCATGTCCTCTGATCTTCGCAAACGATTTTATTACGATGAGGCAAATAGTCAGGATGCAGAGCCACTGAGGACACAAAACGATTTTTATCATATTACGGATGCGTTTGTGATGGTCATTGAGCCGGCTGGGAGCACCACTGATAATAAGATATTCAACGATTTCAATTCGATGCTCTCGACCCTGATATCGGCCGGAGGAAATTTATGAATACTGGAAACAAGACTAACGTGTCTGCCCTGATGGTTTGGCGGCAAAATATAAATTTACTTTTATTTCGACTGGTTTTGATTCTGTCAATTTTTGCCCCCACAGTTTGCAGCAAAGTACAAACGAATGGCGATGAAAATTCAGCCGACCAACGGCTTTTCGAGATGTATATGAACTATTCAGGCATAAAGCCCAATGGCCACAAAGCGCCGGAATTCGACGTGCGCCTGGCACAGCTTATTGATGCTGCGCGGAAAGAAGTTTACTGGGCTATGTACGGCTTTGCCCGAGCCTCCATCCGCGACTCAGTTCTGCGCGCTGTCACGCGCGGCCTGGATGTTCAACTCGCAGGCGATGCGGGTACGTATTCCTACGGCGAGAGCGGATATGTTCAGTTTGAAGACCTGCTACGCCGCTATCCGAATGCGAAACTCGTGGCCGGTAACTCGCAGTCGATTCAGCACAATAAATTTTGTGTCATCGACCGGCGCTACGTCATGACAGGTACCGGAAATATTACCGACTCTGAAATCGATCGTAACTATAATGTTTGGGTGATTATCGAATCCAAAGAGATGGCTGAAGATTTCATAAATGATCACCAGCAAATGATGGCCGGGCGTTTCGGCCATGCAAAAGACCGGGTTGACTACAATAATGTATTCAATGTTGGGGGTGTGAAGGTAGAAACCTATTTCTCACCGCAGGAAGATGCCATGAGCAGATTCCTGCAGGCCGTAGCGGAAGCACAGACTTCTATAAACTTTGCAATCTTTGCTTTTACACACGACCAACTCGGCCGCCTTTTTATTCAAAAGCATAAACAATTTACGGCGCAAAATGCCGCTGACGGGGGCTCGCGTAAAGTGAGCGGGATAATGGACCGTTCTCAATTAACGCATAACCAATATGTCGAAGTCTACCGGATTGGCACTTCCTGCGGCCATACCTATGGTTTTGAGGCTGGAGGAGGTGCCATAAACGGTGGTACAACCAATGCATTTACGGCTGCATGGAATACGCCCGCATCGTCGAATACGCGTTGTTATGCGCCTTTTGATCTGCGCATTGACGGCAATGAAAATAGTAATTATGTTGGGGATTGGCAGGCAGGCGGCGGTAGGCTACATGCAAAAACGATAGTCATTGATGCTGGTACTCCGAACGCGAAGCTTCTTCTCGGGTCTTTTAACTGGTCGCCTAACGCTAATAATAATAACGATGAGAACCTGATTGTAATCCACTCTCCGGCGATTGTTGAACGTTTCATGCAATTCTGGAAGCAGATTTATAACGACGGCATACCGATGAACAAACGTTATCCGACAAATCAGGAAATTGCGCAAGGGATTGTTACGTATCAACAGCGACCGGCCGGCGATTATCAGAAAGTTGTGATTTCCGAGGTGAATTTTGCCGGGACATCGAGAAAGATCGGAAGTACGTATTATGCTTACGATGGAAACGAATTTATCGAATTATACAATCCGAGCAATGAGAATCTGGATATTTCATTTTGGTCGTTCTACTTTCCTGTCATAGACAACTATACGGATCCAGGTATTTATACGAGTGGCTGGCCCGATAATGAATCGTTGGCGAAACGGGGTGTTGTCGGCCTACCTGGTGGTACGGTTATTCCGGCAAAGGGCTTTTTAGTCGTAACGCAATCGGATCAGCGAAATGATTTAACTGCGGATGGATATGAGTTTCCTGCTTCAGTTCTATTTGACCCGGCAAATAGCTCAACATTCAGTAATAAATTAACGTATTATAATCCAGTAAATGGATTGTCGGATTTTTTTACTTTATTCGACCGGCGGACCAGCAGTACGGGTAGAGCAACGCTGCCCGGGAACCCGTTAACATTTGGTTATGCGGCCTTTGACTCAGGGGGACGCTGTCGAGTTGCTTGGGGACCTGATGTTACACGGTTTAGCGGTTCTGGATATTTTAATCCCTATCACATGCATGCTGGGACACAGTCTGGTTATCCACACTTGACTTCGCTTTGGGTCGAGTTGAGAGATAATCGCGGTAACCTAGTGGATATCGTCGGTGGAAATCGGACAGGTGCTGCCGTGACTGGTACGGGTACTTCCGCAGCCCCCACTCTGAGTGCCTCACCAGTAGCTACAGCCCACAATGAAACCCGGTATTTTAAAGGTGGCTTTCACATGCCTTCAGCAGGGCTTGTCGGTACAGGTTCAGACGGGACCACGGGAGCAGCAGATAGCACCGATACTACCCGTACGAGCGTAACTAATGCGACGAATCCATGGACATTAGGGCCCTCGACTCCGAACCTTTCCACCGCAGCCTTTCCGGTTCGGACATCACCGACGACGGATAATAGCATAGAACTTATCTGTAACACCGCATCTGCAGATACACCTTATATGGTATCGATGGAGCGCAATTCCAGTTTCGGTGATGGCACATCGGCTGCCAATTGGGAGCATTCAACTAAGAATATGACAACCAGTGGTGGAAATGGAGGGCGCGGCAGATATATCAAAACTGATTACAGGGATCGAACGATTGCGACACCCGGTGAAATCAACTCGCGATGGAGCGCATTACCATGAAGAAGAGAGATGTGATCCTGATTTTTTTAATACTTACTCATTGTACTTCAGGGACGGATCAAAATGTCCGGAATCAGGATATTTTTGATGAAGCGAAACAACTTGCTTTTCAGGATTTTACAGCAAGTCCTATCAACTTTGACGGAGGAATTCAAAGCTTATTGACGGCAATTGATGGGCAAGCGAATAATCGTGAAAATGCGTATGCGGCAACGATTGAGGGTGTTGTTACTCTACCCTCCCGATACGGCGTAGCAATTGGTGGTTTAACAACTGCAGAGACAGCTTTATTAATAGAAGGTTGTCGCAATGCCTGTAGCGATCCCGCACATACTACATCGGGAGCTTGTACGGGAGCATCGCAAGTATGGGGCCCGAATCAAATATTTGCCCGATCCTTTGTGCTACAAGATGCAAATGCCGCGATTTTGATTGTTTATGGTTTGGAGCCTCCGATTTCAGATGTTACACAAAACACCAGTATGAAGTACATTCTCAACTCAAGAAAAGGGGATATGGCAGTGTTTGGAGATCGGATGCGTATTTCAGTAACACGAGTGCAAAAATATGGAACTGGAACGAATGTTCAACCTATCGTAACAGATTTTTCCTCACCTGTTCTGGTTTCAACTAGAAATCCAGTGCCGTACGCAATGAAAACTCTGGCTTTTACACGCGCCAGTGATTTATATTTGACTCGCAGGATTGAAGGCTACATCATTGCTAAGCCTGAAAATTATGAATGTCTTAATGGGACTGACAGGGAGTTTCAGTTTAATTATCAAAAGGGATATATCGGGACTTTGTGTGCAGGTGCTTCAAGCTATGCAGATGCGAATGCTAGCTGTACGGGAAGCAAGGTTCCATACAAGATTCAGTTGAGTAATAATCTTGGTGCTGGCACCTTATCGGGCTTTGATACCGGAAATTCTTTTAGTTATAATTTTGCCTTGGGGGCTAAGGTTCGCTTAACGGGCAGTGTGTTTGTGCCTCAGTTTAATCAAGCAGAGTCCACACTAAGTTTGATGCTGGATCAAAAATTTCAAGCGGAGAGCCTTCGCTAGTATGAAAGGCTTCATTGCATTTCTATGCTTGCTCACCACATTCATGGGCTGCGCCAAAATTGCGGAGAGTGAATCCGCTGCAATTAAAAGGTCTTTTACTGATGACGGATGCAAAATCATCAGCGCGGCAGAGGGCAAAGGTTACTATGTGGGCATCGATAACTGTCTGACGGACAATGCGCTCAAAGCTGCATTGCAGGCGAGAATAAAGAATCACAAAGTTATGCGTTATACAGAAAATAGCACCGCCTTCACAGGATACGAATTTATTACAAAAGCCTTTGTTACACTCGGCAATGTAGTCTACGATATGCCTACCCGCTTTGATGTGTGGGACGCCTATGTTCTTTTCGCAGCCAAGGGTGCAAATCCCTATAAATCGGGCGCAAACTGCGCTGTGGATAGAATTTTGGATTGGTATGATTATCAATGCTATCAGGTCCCGACAGAAATTATGAGTGCTAGTACCGGAGGCCAGCAAAATCCCGGAAGTGCGGATGCTTTGGCGGCGCCGGTTGCAAATTTCGGTGTCATTGGTCTGTACGACAGGGCGCATGGCTGGCCGGCAAGTTGGTTTCGGAACGCAACCCAGGATAATAATCCGTCGGGGGGCAGTTATTGTTATGATGGCAATAATGATAGTTCTTATGATGTTTATGCAGACTACCGTGCGGTGACAGATTTGCATCACCTTGTGCCGGGCCGGCGCTCGCTTAACGGTGCGCTGTCAAATTTTGCCCCTGGAATTGTCGCGGCGCCAGATGCGAACTTTCCACGCACAAATGGCATGACTTTTGGTACCCCAAATGCCGGGGCGATGACGGGTTTTCCTGGTGCTACAGGCGTGACAGCCAAGGTGTGGACGCCAGCACCCGAGTTGCGCGGAGATTTCGCCCGTAATTATTTCTATATGGCGACACGTTATTACACAGAAGATTCTTGCTGGCAGACGAATAACGCCGTTACCAAGGCTAACATAAATACGTGGCTTGAAAATGTACTGCGACAATGGCACAGTGATGATCCAGTGAGTGCAGAAGAGATAACAAGAAATGATTGGGTTCAGCGAATACAGGGAAACAGGAATCCATTTGTTGATCATCCCGAGTGGGTGGCGAAGATTAGCGATTTTTAGGTTACTGGCCTTGCGGTGCGGCGTACAATGAATAGAGCTGTACATATTAGGCGGGAGTTAACATTTCGTCAAGCGGCGAAGCGTTGAACGCATTAGGTTGTATGGGCAAAGAAAGTAAACATGCTGTGCATTATTGGCACTTTTGTTGCTCTGCAACATATTTACTATGTGGGGAAGTGTTGTTGGAGGCTTTATGAGATCAGAAAAGAAGACTATACTATGTTTGGGGGTTCTTCTCTTAACTTTGCTCATGGCCTGCGGCGGCAGAGAATTAGGCAATACTTCCTCAGAGAGTGGCATTACTGGCTCAGGTGATGCAGCCACTCCCCCTAAAGTAACTGCCATTACCCCTTCCGATTTGAGCACGGGAATCAACAGGGACGCGGTTATTCAGATTACGTTTAGCGTAGCAGTAAATAGCGCTACGGTTACCATGACCTCAAATACGACATGTACGGGCTCAATCCAAGTCTCAACTGATGCTAACTTTGGGGCTGGCACTTGTTTGGCCATGAATCAGACCGTTACGCAGTCCGGCACCGTAGTAACTGTTCGTACCGCAAGCCTAATGACCGCAAGCATACCACATTATATTCGCATTACGACTGCTGTTGCGGGCGGAACAGGCCTTACGATGCAAACGCAGTTCAACTCAAATTTTACCACGGGTACAGCCTTAACTCCGCTCAACAATGAGTTCGGCACCGATTGCAGTGGGGGGGCGGGCACGGTTGCGGCTTTCAAAACTGCAGCAACAGGCACAGAAGGGGCGGTGGGACCTCTTGCCATCAGCGGCTTAGTTGTCACTGGTATTGATCGCTTTGGTAGTTTTTACTTACAGAAAGGAAGTGAGGGAATTTACGTCGACGTGAATACTACGGCCGGTGCGTGTGGCACTACTTGTCTTGGCAATAAGGCTTCATACTATAACTTGCAAGTCGGCGACGAAATTTGTTTGAATATTACACGTGCCGTAGAGACAAATACTGTTGATACGGTGAAAGATTACGACGCGATAAAGAAAACTGGTATCGGCACAGTATCTCCGCTGGTTCTGACCGATGTCTTTACAGCCGCAACCATAAGTCGCTGGGTGCGTGTCAGCGGATTTCTGACAACCAAGACAGCTGGCGGCAACGTTAACCATACCCTGACTTTTGCGGACGGCAAATCTCTGGTCATTCGGGATAACACGAGCAATAAATTTAGCAGCATAAATCAGAACGACTATATCGAAGTAACGACTGTTGCGAGTTGGTTTGGCGGGAGTCCGCAGTTAATGATGGATACCGGAGTTGGGACGGCGAGTACAGGCACATCGCCACCAGCATATTCCGTGGCAGGAACTGTAAGTGGCTGGAGTGCAGGGGAGAACTTCACTTTGACCTTAAATGGCGGAAATGCTACTAGCGTTAGCGCAAATGGTGGTTATACGTTTACTGGGAGCCCAACCGTAAGCGGACAATACACAGTAGCCATTTCCGTCCAACCCACAAACAATGTGTGTGTGGTGAGTAATCCGACGGGTTATGCAACCGCAAATATTTCTAATGTGAATGTTACCTGCACTCCCAAACCCATGTATAATTTTCTTACTTGGGCTGATACTGAGGCGGCGAGTACTTATCCCCAGGCTGCACAGTTTTTTACAACGGCTACCTTGGATGGTGGAAATGCGCTGGATACAACGGCCGGATCATATTCTACGCTTTATACGGGGGTATACAATGGTACATCCAGTTCGCGTATGCTTGGACTCGGGAGTGGAGGTTTGAAATTCCTGAATACTGGTTCTGGCGGAACGTACATGGGAGCAATGGTACTAACATTGGATACTATCGGAAAAACTTCGCTGCGGATGAACTGGACGGCGACTACTGTAACAGTCCTGGCTCGACCGTATCGAATTGCTATTCAGACCCGAACAAGCCCTTCAAGCGCCTGGACCAATAACGGTAGTTTCTACGGGGCAAATGCAGCGGCCGGACATTCACAGACTTTTTCAGCAGTGGACATCAGCGCCATAGATAACCAAATACAAGGCCAGATTCGGTTTGTATATTATCAGGAAGGAGCGGGTAGTGGAAACCGGCCTGAACTGTCGCTGGATGATATTGCAATTTATACTACTGGAAACGCACGGGCGTGGTTAACGGCTTTTTCTCCCGGAGTAACCGCAACGGGTATCTCTGTGACACCGACGGTGAGTGTGACCTTTAATGAAGCTATGAATCCCGCTACCGTAACGACGGGTAATCTTTACATAGTTGCGGGTACAAACTGCAGCAACACCGCAATTACTGCGGCGATCACCGCATCGAACGGCAATCAGACTTTCAGTTTTTCACCAACGGGGCTGGCTAGTTCAACTCAATACACGACGTGCGTGAAGGCGGCTATCGCCGATGCAGGTGGTGAGACCATTGGTACGGATAGAAACATCAGCTGGACGACAGTTGTCGTCGATGTGACGGCACCGACGATCAGCAGTACTACGCCGGCGAATGCGGCTACCAGCATTGCCTTGAATTCTACCGTTGCCGTTACATTCAGCGAAGCCATGAGTACGGGAACCGTGACGGCCCAAACCAGCGCAGGGGCTTGTACAGGTAGCGTTCAGGTCTCGACGCAGGCCAGTAATTTTGCAAGCTGCATTGCGATGACCGCCGCGGCACCGACTTTCAGTGGTGGCAATACCATAGCCACGTTTACACCCGCATCTAATCTCACTGCCTCCACAACCTATCTGATACGGGTTACGACGGCGGTTCAGGATGCGGCAAATAATGCCCTGGCCGCCCAGTTTACAACAGCAACCGGATTTACCACGGTTGCGGCGGATGTAACACCACCGACGATTAGTAGCACGACCCCAGCGAACGCCGCGACGGGCGTTGCGACAAGCTCGACTGTTGCGGTAACTTTCAGCGAGGCTATGAATACTGGAACGGTGACCGTACAAACAAGCGCGGGTGCATGTTCTGGTAGTATTCAAGTCTCCCTGGATAACTTCACGAATTGTATTGCCATGGCGGCGGCAGCACCGACCTTCAGTGGCGGCAACACTATTGCTACAGTAACCCCGGCATCAGCACTCACCGCTTCGACGACGTACAAGATACGCGTGACCACTGCGGTTCAGGATGCGTCGAATAATGCTCTGGCGGCTCAGTTTGAGACTGCGACGGGGTTTACAACAGGAGCAGGTGCGCCGACGTATATTATACAAGAGTCATTTAACTACGGAGCGACGACACAGGCGCTGACCGCAGCCACGGCGAATTGGACTGCTCATAGTGCTGCTGGAACGAATTCGCTTCAGTATGTCCAATCGCCGCTATCGATGACTGGATATTGTTCTGGTGGCGGCATTGGCGGTGTAAACTTCACAACGTCGGGTGAAGATATAAATAGAACATATACCTCTCAAACTTCAGGCACTATGTACTATGCTGCATTAGTTAATCTCTCAGCGATCGGAAATACGACCGGAGACTATTTCCTCAGCATAGGCACTGGAACAACGAATCTCTACGGTAGGGTTTATGCCCGGAATAATGGTTCGGGGCAGGTCAACTTTGGTATCGCTCGAATAAACGAAGCTGCTGTCTATGCAGCGGGCACGTATGCTTTGAATACAACCTACTTGATCGTCGTGAAATCCGATGCTTTTGGAACCACAGGTCAGGCGAACCTATTTGTCTTAAGCGCTTCGGCAGGTAGTGAACCAGCAGCAAATGCGACAAGTACTGGAAATACAACTAACATCGCAAACTATTCAGCGGTTTTTCTGAGACAAGGAGCTACCGCCCAAATGCCAACAGGGAAGGTTGGATGTATAACTGTAGGTAAAAGTTGGGCCAGCCTATTCGAGTAATATGCCATCGATTTTGCGCGTGCATGTAGTGTGTCCTCGCAGGCAATGCCTCCGCCAGCCCCTCTTCACGCAGTGGAGAGGGCAGCCAAAGCACATTCTTTAAAATTCAGAACCGGCCATCTTTCTTCCCCTATCTCTACTCGGGCGATGGGGTAAGAAACCAAAAACATTGACGGTGCCGCCGGGGCGGTATAACTTGGGCCTATGAACGATCTGGTGATATTGGGGATTGTGCTCGGCGGCATTGTGCTCATGCTCTTTCTCATTTCGGAACGGCAGGCGGGAAAACGCGCCGTGGAATTAAAAATGTTCCAGATGGAAAACACCCGCATGATTCAACAAATGGAAAAAGAATCACGGCTTAGGCATGAAGAAAATATGACTTATTTCAATGGGGTTATGCAGTCCATATCTCGCGTTATCCTTAAGCAAGAAGAGGGTGAGGGCGGGGTTAAGTAACGTTTTTTGACGAGACCCGTACCGTACTCAAAGTGCGTCGCGCAGCCGTCTCTCGCTGACCTGGCTTAGGTTGGTTGTCAGTGACGGGTCGGTGCTGGTACTCGCTGGTACTCGATTTCTTGACGCCGCTAACTGATCTTGTTACATTGCCCGCATGAGCGCATTGGCAACGGTTGCGTTTTTTGTGACTTTCACAGGTGCCGGATATCTAATCGCTGTTGCTATGTCTCGGCTGATTGCAGAGCAGGTGGCTAATAGGCTAAATCGCCATAATAAATGAATGCGCGAATCCTTTTGCTGATTGGATTCGCGATACTTGCGTCCAGTATTTTACTTCTGCAAAGTTACAAAGAATACGCGAAAACTGTTGAGACGCTTGTTACCTTGCTGGCATTGACGACATCGTTCGTCGCGATCTATGATTTCCTCAAAAAGAAATAACCGACTCAGAGTGCTTGCCGTAACTTCTGTTCAGCCAATCGGCCCAGATAGCTGGCCAAGGCAAGACGGGCCGTGTTGCCCGTCGTCGCGGGCGAAGCAAAGTTTGCGGTTGTTAGAATATCCATCCGTGTGGCGGTGAGCCGTGTAATACGTAAGCCCTTTGCTTCCGGGCTGGTTTGGGCCGAGGCTGCTTTCAGGGTACGCAGCGACAGCAGGAGGAGTTGCTCCTCCGCCGAAATCATCCCTCGGCCTTAAAGCCGCCCTTATAATCCGTGGGTTTTGCCGCCGCAGCCTTGGCGGGCGCTGTGTCGATCTGCTTCCAGGCCTCTACGAGCTCCGTGAGGACCTTTTTGACGGGTTTCATCTTGTCCGTCTTCTTTTCGAGGTTGGCCTCGAGCAGCTGGGTTTTGCAGTAGGCGTAGAGGTTGAAGAGGTTTTGGGCGATTTCGCCGCCCTCGGCGAGGTTGAGTGAAACCATGAGTTCGGTAAAGATGTCTTGTGCGCGCAGAATCGCCGCATTGGCCTTGTCGAAGGTCTTGAAGGAGGTCATGTGGCCCTCCGCCTCTTTGATGAAGCGCAGCGCGCCCTCGTAGAGCATGATAATGAGCTGCTTCTGGTCGGCGGTGCCAACGGAGTTGGCCTGGTATTCTTTAAGGTGCAGGTCGCGTGACATCAGTTACGCCTTTGAATGAGGCTCTCAGAGTGTCGGCACTTTTTGAAGAATAGGCGAGGGTTTTTGAAAAAGCCCCATTCCGGGAAGAAATGGGGCATGCTTTACTTCGAAGCTTCTGTCTTCGTCTTATCTTTCGTCTTGCTTTTCTCGCCGTCTTTGCCGTCGCAGGCGTTTACCGCTGCGGCCGCAAAAAGAGCAACAACCAAAAGGGCAGCCAATTTCTTCATAGAGCCTCCAGGACAATACATGCCGCAGCCGCCAAAGCCGCCACGTGCTTCACTGCCAAGTTAATTCAGGGCAGGGCATGCGGCCAGAAAAAGCGTTTTCGCAGCGTTCCAAAAAGCGATCATGCCTGATGCGTTTAGCGTTTTTAGTGGGATTTATCTCTGTTCTGGCCATGGCCTCGTGCAAAGCGGCACCGGCTGCCGCCGCCCGTACGGATATACAGGCGATCTTTCATGGCTCACCCGAAGAGACGCTGAAACCGACCATCTGGGATACCGGCGATACGACTGTAACGAACGAAGACCGCCTCGAGATCTATGAGCCGCATATCCGCGGCATCGGCGGCGGCTACTTCGGTGTTGGTTCGATTCAGAATTTTACGCTCGCCGCGTGGGCGAGAAGCGAATACATCTGGCTCATGGACTTTACGCGCGTGGTGGTTGCCGCCAATAAAATCCACACGGCTTTCCTGAAGCGCCTGAAGACCCCCGCCGAGCACCGCGCGATGTGGGACAAAAAGAAATCGGCGGCAGAAGCCGACAAGATTTTAGATGAAGAATTTAAGGGTAACCCCGATCTCGCCTTCATTAAAGAAAGCTATCGTAAGGCGTCGCCTTATCTCATGATCACCTTCGGCTTTATTGACAAACTGACAAAAAAGCGACCCTATAAGTACTGGTTGAACGACCAGGAACAGTACGACTACCTGAAGGGTCTTGCATTGGCAAACCGCATACGCGCGATCAAGGGCGACCTGAACGGCGACACAACGGTGAATGGCATTGCCGCGGCGGCGAAACAGATGGGCGTACCGCTGCGCATTCTCTATTATTCGAACGCAGAAGAGTATTTCAAGGGTTACAAGCCGCCGTTCAAAAAATCCTTTTCGCAGATGCCGGTCGACGATAAGTCGTTCGTGGTGCGCACGATCTCTTTCAACAAGGCGAAATGGCGCTGGGCCGAAGATTCTGACCTCAGCACCGACCGCGGTTTCCATTACAGCCTGCAGCCGGCGACCGAATTTGTCGAGGCGCTGAAGCTCGAGCAGGTCGACGTGCGCGATTTTTACAAGACAGCCCTCGTCGATCCGAAAGAGTATGGCCTCAGCTGGCTGGGCTCGCTCGCTGAAAAAAAGCGTGCGGGTAAATAGTGCAGGCCGAAAAAGAAACGCAACGCATCAGCGCCGCAACGGCGAAAACCCTGCTTAAGTCGTATAAGCCGAAGGCAAAAGTTCTGCCGAAGATCGCCGCACTCATCAAGGCGAATAAAAAGTTTCTGCTGACGACACATATCGGCGCCGACGCCGACGGTTTGGGCAGCCAGATCGGTCTTTACCTGCTGCTGAAGTCGCTTAAGAAAGATGTGAAAATTCTGAACAACGAGCATGTACCCGAGTATCTGCGCGAGTTAATGCCCGGCAAGCTCGTTGGCCATATCGGCGAGGGCGGCCTTACCGAAGCGGCGGCAGAAAAGCTGATGCGCGACCGTTTTGTGTTTATCCTCGATTCCTCTGAGCCACACCGCAGCGATAAAGTGGGCGAGATGTTCCTGAAGCTGAAACGTCCCTGGGCGACGATCGACCACCATGTGCTGCCCGGAAAAAAAGAATTCTGCGTCGACCCGACGTATGCGGCAACCGCCGAGCTCATCTGGGATCTCTACAAGTACCTGAAGAAACCAATCTCCAAAGCCGCAGCGACACCGCTCTATACGGGGTTGGTCGCCGACTCGGGCAATTTTCGTTATCCCAAGACATCGCTGCGCACGCATATTGCCGCAGGCGAGCTCATCGGTTTCGGCATCCATTCGGATTTCATATTCCGGGCTATCTACGAAAGCCATCCCCTCGATCGCCTAAAACTCAATGCGCGCCTGATGCCGAAGGTGCAGATTCTCGCGAATAAGGTCGTGCTGTTACCCGTATTACGCGCCGACCGTGAGGGTTTAGACCTCGGCGACAGTGGCACCGAGGGCATCGTGAACCATTTGCTGGCCCACAGGGGTGTCAAGGCGGCTGCAGTGCTGAGCGAGAGCTCAGAGGGCGAACTCAAGGGTTCGCTGCGCTCGATTGGCGCGGTCGACGTGGCATCATTGGCAAAAAAATTCGGCGGCGGCGGGCATAAGAATGCAGCGGGCCTCAAGGTGAGAAAACCCTTTGCTGAAGCGCTGAAGCTTGTAATTGCGGAATTAGAACAACTCTAGGCCTCTTTTGCCCATGAATTAATTCATGGGCAAAAGATCAGCGAATGAGCTTTACAATCATCTCGAGCTTCTCGGCCGCTTCCATCACTTCCTGGACCTTGCTTTTGAAGATGACCAGCGCCGTGTCTGAGATTTCTTTTTTCACGATCTTTTTACCGCGGATCTGACCCAACAGTGCCTCTGTCAGGCGCGGGTCGGCGGTTTCGAGCAGAACGATGCTCTCTTCGATGATGACAATCGGTAAATCTTTACTCCACTCGGTGAGATTGAAGTCGAGGGCCTGCGGTATGCCGCTGCGCGTCGTGCGGCCGAGCAGGGCCTTAAAGCTCTCGATCGTGTTGCCGAGCATGACGCCGGTCTGTACTGATTCTTTGTTGAGCTGGAAGTTAAAGACCTTGTCGTATTCCTTGAGTTCGGCAAAGGATTTTAACAGGTGCAGGTCATGCAGCGACATCTTTTCCGGGATCGCCACGAGTGTGCCGTCGGGGTTGAGAATGACTGCGCCCGAATCGCTTTCGGTTAACAGGGCCTCGTTGTGGAAGAAGTGGTTACCTAAATTGCTGACATAGACGAAACGTTTCGGATAATCGACGCGCAGCATACCCATGAGGTACATGTAGATCATCGAAGAAACAATCATCGAACGCTGCTCGATGTAAGAGTTTTTAAAGTCACGCACCTTGAAGCCGGGTATCATGATCACGCGCGAGCGGATGAGTTCGGCGAGCAGCACCTTGACGAACATGCCATTGTTGTTTTCAATGAGTTTGATGCAGGTATCGATCATCGGCATCTTGAAGAACGGCAGGTCGATCGGTAAAAACACTTCGTCGCCGACCATACGTTTGTCGGCGGCTTCGAGAATCTTGTTGAAGAGGTCGCGCATGAGCTCCGACGGTTCGCGCTTGAGGAACTCCTCATAGTTTTCGATGAGCACGACGTTCTCGTCGCGCAGGTCGACGAGCTCGAACAGGCGCAGTAGCGGCAGAATGATTTCGATCTGGTGCATCTGGCTCTTTTCGGAAAAGAGGTTGATGTCGATGTCGATGAGTGAGGCTTCGGAGCGCTTCATGTCTGCCTGACGCAGTTTCTCCGACTGTGAAAGCGTGAGACCCTTATTAGAAATGAACAGCAACAGTTTCTTTAGGTTCAAAAGAAAGTCAAAACCGTTCTCAATCGTGCGTTCCGTGAGTTCTTTGACGTCGTTACGCACCGGGAAGAGCGGGTTCTTCTTGAGATAGTTGAAGAGCTCGAGCGGAATCACGAGGATGCGCACGAAACGCTCGTCGATGAAATAGATGTCTTTGAGCAGCTGGAAGGCGTCGAGCCGGCGGATGGTCTTTTCCATCGGCAGCTTTTGCTCGTCCATGATGATGCGCGCGGCGTTGATCTCGATGATACCGCCGTTGGTAAAGGCCTCGTCGAGCAGCACCATCTCACCTTCGCTGAGACTGCCGAGAGTTTTGATCAGCGTCTCTTCTTTGAAGGCCTTCTCGGCGTATTCGCGCGGCTTCTTGCCCTTGCCGCCCAGGATAATGAGGTATTTAGGATCGTACTCTTCAGGCGGGGTCTGTTCGACTTCGCGCCGGATGCTGATCTGGAATTTTTCGCCGCGCGAATTTCCGTCGGTAGAAACAATACTGCGGAATTCGTCGAAAGCGATATATTTATCGAGGTTGTGGGTAATCCGCTCGCGGTTCTTTTTCTGGTAAAGCAGCATGATGTGCTTTAACACAGCGAGTTCTTTCTCGACGTTGATCGGCTGCAGCTGTATTTTGCGGCTGATTTCACCCAACGTCAGAATCTGTTTGTTATTTAATATCACCGCATAGATTTTTACCTGCAGCGGTGTCAGTTTTTCGAGGACGGTTTTCAGGAAGTAGGGGTCGACGAAGGTCTTGGAGAGCAGCTGAATGAGGGCCCGTTTATCGCCCGGTGGCTTAAGCAGTCCCCAGACCTCGGCCACCCTTAGGAGCTGCTCTTTTTCCAGTTTGCCAAGCTCTTCAAGCAGCACAGACAGGCAGAGGATATTAGCCGAGATAGCGTGTAAAATCGTTTATGCCTTTTCCCCGGCCATAGCGCCAAAATAGTCCTTGCCATAGGGACGGCAAAGTCTCGACTGCTTTAGAAATGTGGCGTTCTTTTATACCCAACGCATTTTCGATGGGTAATCTTACATTTGGTTTTTTCTCGATGGTGATAGCCTCGCGCGCCACCGGGCATAACTCTGAGAATTTTTATTATTTCATCGCAGCCAGCCTATGTATTATCATCGCGGCGATCTTTGATGGTCTTGACGGCCCCCTGGCGCGGCTGTTCAAATCGCAGAGCCAGTTGGGCGAGCAGCTCGATTCACTGGCCGACCTGACAACGTTTGGCCTGGCACCCGGTTTTCTGATGTACAAGATTTACCTCTACGAGATTGTCATCAGTAAGGCAACTTTTGGCACCCCGTGGGATATCCCCGTGGGCATGGCCGTTGCAGCCGTTTTTCCGCTCTGCGCCGCGTTCCGTTTGGCGCGTTTTAACGTGGCCCACGACCCGAACGCCTTTGTGGGGTTACCCTCGCCGGTTGCGGGGCTGCTGATCGCCTTTTTACCACTGTACAATAACAACACACAATATATCTCCCGCCCTGTCGCAATTGTCATATTTATATCCGTCGCATTCCTTATGATCAGCAATATCAGGTATACGAAGCCGCAATCGAATATCCGCCGGCAGTTTACCATTGTCAGGGCAATCGGCTTTGTCGCCATCATTGGCCTGCTAATCTATCGTTTTAACCTATACTTTGTCGTGTTTGGTGTCGTTATTTTATATGTGGCGTCCGGGCTCTTTGCGATGGTGATACACATTACGCAGAAGCTCCGCTATAAAATTACATCCGGGGAATAAGATGTCTTTCAAATCCGTTTTGCTACAGTTGCGTAATACCGGCATAGTTCTGCTCGTCTCATCGGGATTAATCATAGGTCAAATCGGCGCGGCAGACGAAAAGCCAGCCGAGAAGCCAGAAAAGGCTGAGAAGGCCGAGCCGCCGGTGAAACCTGAAAGCACCGAAAAAGCCGGAAAAGCCGAGCCGCCTGCTAAAGCCGAAAGCACCGAGAAAGCAGGAAAGGCTGAGCCGGCTGCTAAAGCTGAAAAGACCGAGAAGGGAGAAAAAGGCCCCGAAGGTAAGCGCAAGAAGCGCGTTATCAAACTCGCCGAAGATAAAGAAGAAACCGCGCCACCGGAAAAAGATCCCGCAACGTATGAGCTCAGCAACAAGAAATTTTTAGAGGGCTATACGGTACTCGACCGCCAACCATGGGACCGCGGTGAACATATTCTGATCTCAGCACTTATGGGCGCTATCGGTGGCGGCATTGTCGGCGGCATGGTCGGCTTTTCCGGTTATGATAAGAACGATGATACCAAAACGCTGAACTCGCTCTATGCCTTCGCGGGTGCCGGCGCCGGGCTGGGTGTTGTCGGCGGCCTGACGACGACCTTTTTTGAGCGCGGCAGGGTAGAACAATTTGCCATCGGCAAGTTTCTTCTCAAGTACTCATGGTATGGTGCCATCGGCGGCGCGCTGATTGGCGGCGGCATCGGCATGATTCCTTATGCTTCGAGCGGCGACTACGGCGACATTGTGCGTTATGCGGGTTATGGGGCCGGGGTCGGCCTGGCTGCCGGATTAGCGCTGTTCTTCATCGATTTACCCGATCACATGAAATTATATTCGTACAGGCGTGAAGACCAGAGCGTGATCATGATCGCCTGGCGTTTCTAGGAAAGTTCTGCGGGCTTGCTAACGCCAGGCCTTAAGCATCGCATCGAGCATCGTCAGCGAACGGTCCATCTCGGCGAACATCGTCTGCACCAGGAGCGGCGCGAGAATAGCCAGCGCCATAAAACCGATCACGATCTTTGCTGAAAAACCCAGCACAAGCATATTCATCTGCGGCGCGGCTTTCGAGAGAATGCCGAGAGTGACCGAGACAAGCAGCAGGCAGCCGATGACGGGCAGGGCGATCTTCAGCGCCGAGATAAACATACCGCCCGATAATAGCGCAAAATATTTAAATAGCTGGTTCTGCACGATTCCCTGTTTCAAAAATGAAAACCCTAGATGCGGAACGCGCTCGACGGAAAATGCCAGCGCCTGGATGAGATAGGTGTGCGCGCCGCTGACAAAAAAAACAAACAGCGCGATCAGGTTCTTGAACGTACCGATCACGGGCAGCGAGATCTGCGACAGCGGGTCTAAGACTTCGCTGATGCCAAAACCCATCTGTACGGAAAAAAATTCCCCCGCGAGCTGATAGGCCGCGAACAGAAACTGCATGGCGATGCCGATAAAGATACCGATCATCGCCTGCTCGAACACAATCATGATAAACGAATTTTTCAGGTCTTCTTCAAACCCGGGAGGCATGTTTGCGACCGGCGTCACGATGCCGGCGCAGATGAACGACAGGGCGAAGCGGGAAAAGAACGGCAGCGAATCGCCGGAATAACCCGGAGCCACCGAGAACAATGCGAGAAAACGGGCGAAAACCAGGGTAAAAAGCTGAAACTGCCCGGTGAGGATTTCCACCTGACTTAATGTTTGCCTATGATGCGCATCAGATCGCGCGTATAGTCGGTCATGCTGTGGATCATCCACGAAGCGAAGATGAGCGAGACGACAAGCACCGCGATCAGCTTCGGCACAAATGTCAGCGTCTGCTCCTGGATGCTGGTCGTGGTCTGTATGATGCTGATGATGAGACCAACGATAAGCGACACCATGAGCGCCGGTGCGCTGAGCTTTACCGTGAGCCAGATGGCATCACGCAGAAGGGAAATGACGTCGGTTTCCGACATGTGACATAATACAGCCGGGCCCGAACGCCGCGTCAAGCCATTACGCAGGCCGGAAGATCAGCGCAAACTCGCCCTGTTTGCCTTTGGCCCAGGCAACTGCATCAGCGATAGGCCCCAAAAAAAACTCTTCATGCGTTTTGGTGATTTCGCGGCCGATGAGGATTTCACTCTGCGGAAACACCAGCTGAATATCGGCGAGGCATTTTTCGATGCGGTGCACCGACTCGTAGAGCGCGATGGCACCTTCAAAGTCCAGGTACTTCTTCAGTTCATTCTGCCTGCGGCCGCTCTTGGGGGAGAGAAAACCCAGAAAGAGCAAAGGGTCGACAGAGAAGGGCGTTACGCTGACCAGTGCGGTCAGCGCCGCGGCGCCGGGTACGGGAATAATCCGGATTTTATTTTCATAGCAGAGTTTCAGGATGCGCGCTCCGGGATCCGAAAGCCGGGGAGTGCCCGCGTCGGAAATCAGTGCACCGGTGCGGCCTTCGGTTAACAGCTTGATGAGCCCCTCGGCGCTCGCCGCCTCGCTGAACGGATTGTGTACCAGCAGTTTCGCCGAGGTGGAGACTCCCGCGCGACGGAAGAGATCCAACGCTTTGCGCGTGTCTTCGCAGGCGATAAAATCTACAGAAGAGAGAATTTGTTTTGCGCGCTCGGTTAAATCCGCCGCGTTGCCGATCGGTACGGCGACCGAATAAAGACAGCCCCCTTTGCCGGGAGCAGTCATTTAGCCCTGGCTTTTGGCGGCTGCGGCCTTTTTTCTTTCAGGCGCGCGGCGATCGTATTCCTGCAGCGCCTTCCAGGTAGCGGAATAATCATTGCGGGCATTCCAGACAACATAACCGTCACCCTTGGCATCGTCGACGGCGTAAAACTGTTTTAATACATATTGCGGTAATGCGAGGCCTGATTCCTTGATCTTCATGCCAAAACCCTGGATCCATGGGATGATCCGCGTTTTGGGAATACGTTCTTTTGAATTCGCAACACCTTCTTTGACGGTGCCATAGGGATCGGCGATCTTTTCCGGGTCACCATAATAGTGCGATGGATACACCATGGGATAGAGATTGTGCACGTGTGCGCCGAAGATTTCGAGCTTCTGGCCGATCTGGTCGTTCTTGTTCAGCGTAATGCGGCCAAAGACGTCGGCGCCGAGTTCGACGCCCAGGGAGTCGGTGAGCTTGCGCGCGCGGGAGAGGATGCCGCTGACCTGCTCATATTTTAATTTGAGCGGCAGGCGCTGCATCTCGCGGCTGTCGGCGTAACGGATATAGTCGAGCTGTATCTCGCGAAAACCGGTTTTCACCGCGCGCTCGACCGCCGCCATAATACTTTCGATGCGTTTGGGATCGGGGTATTTTTGTTTGAGACCCAGGTCAAAGCAGACGACGCGGGCGATCGGATAAATACCGCTGCCCTTGATATAAGACATCTGTTCCGCTGTCAGGGCCTTGCCCTGCGCGTCGATGACCATCGCATTGATGCCGTACTTTTTGCTCTGGTCTACAAAATGTGTCAGCGACTTTGTGTTGATGGCTGTCGCATTGGTGAGGTAGATGCCCTTGATAAATTGCGGCCGCGCCATCGGAAACATCGCCCATGACAGCTGGTACTCCTGCAGCTTCTTGAGGAAGGTAAGCACAGAGTTGCCGCCCATGGCCGCGGTCTTAAAATTGATCGGTTCTTTTTTATCAGCGGCAGGCGTTACGGGGGGAGTGTTCGCGAGTGCGACGTTCGGCTCTGGCTCAGCAGCCTTTGTCACATGGACTTTGGCATCAGTGGGTTTAGCCGCTGTGGCGGCCCCAGCTTTCAGGCAAGTCATGCTGCTGTAGAGAGAGACCATCGCAAATACGAAAAAGAAGGGAAGGGTACGGTTGATTTTTTGCATGAGGATACCTAATATTTTCGGCAATCAGGGCCAATTTCACGAGGCTATTGCCTCAGCGTTTTTTCAAAACGTGGGGGCCGCCTTGCGGCCCGGTGAAATTGGCCTTTGTATGCCACTTTCCTGTCTTTTTTTGTGAGACATGCGGGCAATGAATGAGGAAAAGCGTGTTTGCATGACGGCGCGTTTCCGCTTCCCAAACTGCCCCAGTCGATGGGCAAGCAAACACCTGAAAGCGAGACCACAACCACGCCGCGTGAAAAGCGCGAAGTCGTGCGTGGCATGTTCAACCGCATCGCCCCGACCTACGATCTACTCAATCGCATTTTGTCGTTTGGTATCGATCGCCGCTGGCGGCGGCAGACGATTCAGCTGATGGGGCTCGATGAAAAATCGGTCGTGCTCGATCTGGCCTGCGGTACCGGGGACCTATCGGATGCCGCCGCAAAGCAGGGCGCCCGGGTGGTCTTTGCCGTCGATCCCTCGCGTGAAATGCTGCTGCGTGCGGGCGGCAAGCTGCGTTATGCAGCGGCGCGCTGTTATTTCGTTGAAGCTTTCGGCGAAGAGCTGCCCCTCAAAAGCGGGCTCTGCACGCATGCGATGATTGCCTTCGGCATCCGCAACGTGCAGGAGCGCCACCGTGCCTTTGCCGAGATCTACCGCATTTTAAAGCCGGGCGGCGTCTTTGCCGTGCTCGAATTTACGCCGATGGACCGCAAATTTATCTCTTCGGTATTCAACCTCTATTTTCAGAAGCTCCTGCCTGCAATCGGCGGCCTCATCAGCCGCGACCGCCAGGCGTACCAGTACCTGCCCGAGTCGGTGGCGCGTTTTGTCACCACGGCGGATCTCATGCGCGAAGGGGAAGCGGCCGGTTTTGCAGTCCTGGGCACCAAGGTCTTTGCCATGGGTGTTGCAACCTGCATTCTTTTCCGTAAGCCGGATTAACTGCGTTTCTGTTCATTTTTCCATGAAAAAGGCATAAGTCACCGCCCTTTTGTTCGGGGATAGTTTTTGGCAATTACATAATTAGATAATTAGCTAAATAATAATTGACGTGCCGTTTGCCTTTTGGGTATCTCCCGCGCAATCGAATGAGGAGACATAAATGAAAAATAGCATTTCTTTGCTGACAGTTTTCAGCATGCTGAACTTGGCAGCTTTTCCCCTGACAGCCCAGGCTACCGAGCCAGCGGTAAATCCGCCGGTAAAATCAGATTCATCTGCTGTTACCAGCCCGGCACCCAATACTACCGAGGTGAAGCCGGCAATACCAGCCCCCGAAGTCAAAAAAGAAAAACCGCGCGGACTGCCAGTCGGTGTTGAATATATCAGCGGGAAAGGACTCACCTTTGACACGGGCGATGGTAAGTTTGCGGCAACCATGCAGCATCGTCTGCAGTTCCGCTATTCCTATCCGTTCGATACGGATCCCCGTTCGATTGCCAACCTGAATGAAGAGGGGCACTCCTTTATGGTGCGCCGGGCGCGTTTTAAGCTCGCGGGTCATGCTTTCAAGCCATGGCTGAAATACAACTTCCAATATGACTGGTCGCAGCCCATCTTGCGCGACTTCTGGATTGGTATCGAGCGTTTCGATTGGCTGCAACTACGCATCGGTCGCGGCAAAGTGATCTACAACGATGAACGCGTTTCATCGTCGGGAGCGCAGCAGTTCGTCAACCGCTCGATTGTCAACGACGTCTTCACGGTCGACCGCCAGCAGGGGGTACAGATCATGGGCCGCGTTTTACCTCATACCTTTGCCGATTTTAACTATGTCGTTGGAGTGTTCGCCGGTCGTGGCGTCGGCGAACGGCTCAACGACGATACGAATCTCATGTATGCGGCACGCCTGCAATGGAACGCGGTTGGGGATCCGATCGATTTCCAGCAGAGCGATTATAAATCGACACAAAAATGGCAACTGAATATCGCCGCTGGAGCCGCGACGAATAAGAGTAACTGTACGGCTTTCGAAACCGATGCCACGAGTTGCCGCAGGCTACCCGGGACTAATTATCCGCAGCTGGCTGCGGGAGCCGCGCCGGGCGCAGGTGCCGGGCAATTCAAGGTGGATCAGGCGTTTTTTGAGCTCCGTTCAGTTTACAAAGGATTCTATTTTAAGCATGAAACACATGTGAAGCGTGTGATCGACCAAAGCCTGGTGACGCCCACGTTGTGGTCACGCGAGGCCGAGATGTGGGGGGCCTTGGTGCAGCTGGGGTATTTTCCGCACAATGCGCTGGATTTTGTCCCTTCCGAGCTTGAGGTTGCGGGACGTATGGCATTCGTCGATCCCAACATCAATGTCGCGGGCAACGACCAGTATGAGTATACCGGCATTCTGAACTGGTTTGCGAATGGTCACAGCAATAAAATCTCGTTCGAGGTGACTCACCATGTGCTGCAGAACCCGACGGGCGGGTACGCTTCTGAGCAACGCTACCGCAGCCAGTGGGAGTTTTCTTTTTAAGAAAACCAAAGGGATGCATTTTGGACTACCAAAATGACATCCCTTGACGCCCTGTCTTAAATTCCGTTTTTCCCTTTAATTATGTCATCTTTTTCGCTCCGCCGCGAATGTAATTCGGTCGGTCCGGCTGATAACGGCAACAGCATCGTCGTCTGTGGCTGGGTGTACCGCTACCGGGACCAGGGCGGTGTGCTCTTTGTCGACCTGCGCGATCGCAGCGGTCTCGTGCAGGTTGTCTTCGATCTCGCCGTAAACGCCGACCTGCACAAACAGGCCAATGCGCTGCGCGCTGAGGATGTCATCCTCGTTACGGGCAAGGTGCGCCTGCGCGACAAAAACGCGATTAATCCAAAGCTCAAAACCGGCGAGATCGAAATTGTTGCCGAAGGGCTTGAACTCTTGAGCAAAGCGAAACCGTCGCCGATTCCCCTCGACGAACACGACGACGAAGCGTCTGAGGAGCTCCGCCTCGAATACCGCTTTCTCGATCTGCGCCGCAAACCCATGCAGGAAGCCCTGCGTGTGCGCCATGAATTTATCCGTGCCGCGCGTAACTTTCTCGACAACGAAGGTTTCTGGGAAGTCGAAACGCCGATTCTCAATAAATCGACACCCGAAGGCGCGCGCGACTTTTTAGTTCCGAGCCGTCTGAACCCCGGCGAGTTCTATGCGCTGCCGCAGTCGCCGCAGATTTTTAAGCAGCTTTTGATGGTCGCCGGTTCCGAGAAGTATTACCAGATTGCACGCTGTTTCCGCGACGAAGATTTGCGGCGCGATCGCCAGCCCGAGTTTACGCAGATCGATATTGAGATGAGCTTTGTCGACAAAGACATGGTGATGGAACTCAACGAGCGACTGATTGCCGGTGCCTGCAAATCGGCATTTGGTGTCGAGATCGAAGGCAAGCCGCAGCGGATGACTTACCATGACGCGATGGAACTTTATGGCAATGATAAACCCGACATCCGTTTTGCGATGACGCTGACTGAGCTCGGCGATTGGGCGCCGATGACTGAGTTCAAGGTATTTAAGGGCGCCGCAGAAACCGGTCGCCTCAAGGGCCTCTGTGTGCCTGGCGGCGCAGTGCTCTCACGCAAAGACATCGATGATCTGACGGCATGGGTCATGCAGGACTATAAAGCCAAAGGTTTGGCCTGGGTTAAAGTGACCGAGAATGGCCTGGAATCCCTGATTACGAAATTTCTCCCCGAAGCCGCGCAGACTGAACTTTTGAAACGCACCGGCGCTAAGGCGGGCGACATTATTTTCTTCGCCGGCGACCGCGCCGATATTGTGTTTGCGACACTCTCGGCGCTACGGCTGCGCCTTGCTGAAAAACTCAAGATGATTCCCGATACGTTTAAGGCGCTGTGGGTGGTGGATTTTCCGCTCTTTGACTGGGATCACGAAACTAATTCGCTGCTCAGTGTGCACCATCCCTTTACCGCACCGGTACCCGAAGATGCCGCGCTCGTCAAGGCTGCGGGAAAATCAGCAGAATTGACTCCGGATGAAGCAAAGAAACTGCTCGCGGTGCGCTCGAATGCATACGACTTTGTGCTGAACGGTGTCGAGATCGGCGGTGGTAGTATCCGTATCCATGAGTCTGAACTGCAACAGGCAATCTTCCGTCTTCTGAAAATTACCGATGAAGAGGCGCAAAGCCGTTTTGGCTTTTTACTCAAGGGTCTCGAGTTCGGCGCTCCGCCGCATGGTGGTATTGCCTTCGGCGTCGACCGCGTTCTGATGCTGGGCCTCAAGCGCGCGTCCATACGCGACGTAATGGCTTTCCCGAAAACACAGAAGGGAACCTGCCTCATGTCGGGAGCACCATCCAACGTTGACGAAAAGCAGCTGCGCGAACTTTATCTTAAGTCTACCGCGAAAGCCCGTTAATTAACCGGTATGGTCGAAAAGAAAAATCTCGAAGAAATTCTGCGTAAGATTCCGCAGAGCCGCGTATTCGTGCTTGGCGACCTGATGTGGGATGAATATATCCGCGGCGATGTCTCACGCATTTCGCCGGAAGCCCCCGTGCCTGTGCTTTTGGGTACCAGCGAAGACCGCACACCGGGCGGTGCGGCGAATGTTCTGAAGAACCTGCGCGATCTCAAGTGCACCATGGGCATCCTGGGTATTGTCGGCGCGGACGCCAACGGCGTTGCGCTGCAGCATGAACTGGAAAAATGGGGACTCAGCGATCACCTGACACTGATTCGTATGCCAGACCGGCCCACGACGATCAAGACGCGTTTTATGGCGCGCAACCAGCAACTTTTACGCGTCGACCGTGAAAGGGCGAGCGCGATCGACGAAAAAACGGAAACCGAAGTGTTGAGAGCCTTCGAGCGCTCGGTGGGCGGTTTCGACGCCGTGATCATCAGCGACTACGATAAGGGGCTTTTGACCCGGCGCGTTATTACCGAAGCTATTAAGATAGCACGCTCTAAAAAAGTATTTGTGGCGGTCGACCCGCAGGTAAAACATTTCCGGGATTACGCCGGTTCAGATATCATGACGCCGAACGAAAAAGAGGCTTCTGAGGGCATCGGCAAACCTTTTCCGCAAAACGACGAAGATACAGCAGCTATTGCTGCGCTGATCCGCAGCGAGCTTGCGCTCGAGAACCTGCTGATCACGCGCTCGCAGCGCGGTATGGCGTATTTTAAGGACAAACAGGCCGTCTACCTGCCCACAGTGGCACGCGAAGTTTTCGACGTCACCGGTGCCGGTGATACGGTGATCACTGTCTATACCGCGGCCATCGCGGCGGGAGCGACGCATGTCGATGCGATGGTGCTCTCGAACATCGCTGGTGGCATCGTTGTCGGTAAGCTCGGCACCGCGACGGCAACGGTCGCCGAGATACAAAACGAGCTCGGGCGTCCGCTTCCCGAGCTCAAGATCGTTAACTCATAAGCATGGCTGACAACGGGCGCCGGGTCATTCTTTCCGTAGAAAATGTGGATAAGAAGTTTCCGCGCGTCCACGCCGTGAAAAACCTCTCGTTGAAAATCTATGAAGGCGAATCGGTTGCGCTGCTAGGGCCCAACGGCGCGGGTAAAACGACACTGCTCGAAATGATCGAGGGGCTGCAGTTTCCCGATTCGGGAGAAATCCTCATCGATGGCCTGACCTACAGAAAGGACGAAAAGAAAATCCGGGCGCTGATGGGGCTTGCGTTCCAGGAAACACGTTTCCCTGAAAAGATCCGAGTTGTCGAGGCGCTCGAATTATTTTCGGCTTTTTACGGTGGCACCACGGCGCGCATCACCGAGATTCTCGAGCTGATTTCGCTCACCGAAAAGAAAGACGCATTTGTGAATAACCTGTCGGGCGGCCAGCGCCAGCGCCTTGCCCTGGGTATCGGTATCATCCAGAAACCCAAAATTATCCTGCTCGATGAGCCCTCGACGGGCCTCGACCCGCATGCGCGCCGTGAAATCTGGCGCATCATGGCCGACCTGAAAAAGCAGGGGTCGACGCTGCTCTTAACCACGCATTACATGGAAGAGGCCGAAGAGCTCTGTGAGCGCATCGTGGTGCTTTTTAAGGGAAAAATTCTTGCCGACGGCCCGCTCGAAGAGCTGCTCGACCAGCATGCGAGCCATGAAATTATCGAATTCAAACTCAAGAAGAAATCCGCCGATGTGCTCGCGCGGCTGCATACCTTGAAAAAGGTCTCGCACTTCCATTTTAACAAAACCAATGCGACGGGAGTCATGCACGTCGATGACGCGGCGGCGATTCTGCCCGATTTTCTGCGCAAAGCGGGCAGGCAAAATCTCGAGTCCTTCGCCGCACGGCCGCTGACGCTCGACGACCTTTTTATCAAAATGACGGGCAGGCATCTCGATGGTTAGATCTTCGTGGCAACTTTACCTGATGCACCTCAGGGAATTTTTCCGCGACCCGGAAATTATCCTGTGGTCGGTGATCTTGCCCGTGGCAATGTCGTGGGTTTTGGGCGTCGCATTCGTGCAGCGCAAAGTCACGACGCGCCAGATAGCCGTCGTCGGCGACGTGCAGAAAAGCGCCGAGTTGCGCGAGGTCATCAACGAGATTGAGAACCGGAATATTTCCCGCCCTAAAAAGACCAATGACCACAGCGTTTTCAAATTTTCTTTTGTCGATCGCGAAAAGGCGCTGCGCCTGCTGCGCAAGGGCAAGATAGTCCTGTTCATAGAACTATCGCATAGTGGCGCGTTGAAGTTTCATCTCGATCCGGCGAATGAGACCTCGTATCTGGCATACTTGATCTTGTCGCGGCGGCTCAGCCAGGAAAAAGTCGAATTGCAGCTGAACCCGATTACCACGCATGGTAACCGCTATATCGACTTCCTGATCCCGGGGCTCATGGCTCTCGGCATCATGAATTCCTGCCTCTGGGGCATTGGTTACATACTCATCGAATACCGCATGAAAAAACTCATGCGGCGAATGATTGCCACGCCCGTGAAAAAAGCGGCCATTTTGGTATCGTTCTTTTTCTCGCGCATGACGATCAACCTCGTCGAAATCGCCCTGCTTTTTGCGTTTGGTTACTTCTATTTCGGCTTCATCTTACAGGGCGGGTGGGCGCAGATTATCCTGTTATTCATATCCGGAAATGTCGCCTTTGCCGGCCTGGCATTTCTGCTCTCGTCGCGCGCTGAGAATACGCGCACAGGTAACGGCATCATCAATGTCTTTTCTGTGCCGTTGATGCTTGCCTCGGGGATTTTCTTCAGTTATGCGAATTTTCCCGACGCGATTCAGCCGGTATTGCAGTATTCACCGCTGGCGCTCCTGGCCGACGCCATGCGCACGGTATTCAATACAGGGGGTGAAATTACCGAAATTTTGCCCGCTATGGCTATCCTGAACGGTTTTGGCGTGTTTTGCTTTTCAATCAGCCTGAAAATTTTCAGGTGGCATTGAAGGTTACTAAGCAGTGTCTGAAAACGAAATGACCCGCAAGCTCCTCGAGGAGCTCGAAACTTCTGAGAACGGTTCTTTTGAACTGGTGGAAGAAGACGGCAAAGCGGTGATCAAGATATTCAACCCAAAGGGTAAGGGCAGGCCGGTACACCCGACGGACCTGATGAACCGCATCCGCTCGATGCAGATTATTCCTGACAAAAGTGTTTCGCTCGAGCGGATTCTGAAGAATACCCAGGAAGGCAAAATTCCCGAAGGCCAGTCGCATGTGCTGGGCGAGTGGCCTAAGGTAGTCATGCGCAAAAGCGCGGTCGCCGAAATTCAGGTTTCGCCCGAACAAATGAGTGCGCATATCTTTATCGAACCTCCCGAAGGCGGCGGTAAGATGCTGACAGAAGAGAATCTGCGGCAGCTCCTCAAAGACCATGGCGTCGTTAAGGGCATCATTCCCGATGTGCTTAAAGATATGGTAACGCGTCCGCAATACAAAAAACTCATTCTCATCGCCAAAGGCGAAGAACCACACAAGGGTGAAGACGGTTATGTGCGTCCGCTCTTCGAAACCATGAATAAACCGCGGCGTGACGCCACCGCGCAAAAGATCGACCACAAACAAGTCAACCTGATCCGGTCGGCGAAGATCGGCGAAGCAATAGCGGAGAAAATCGACCCGACGATTGGCACAGCGGGTTATGCAGTGAGCGGCCGTATGATGCCGGCAGAGCCCGGGCAGATCGCCGAGTTTCAGCTCGGCGCAAACGTCGAGATCGCTCCCGACGGAAAACATTTGCTTTCGAAAATCGAAGGCAGGCCTGTACTCGAATCGAGCGGCAAGATCCGCGTCGACGAAGTCGTCTATCTCAAGAATATCGACTATTCTACCGGCAACGTGGATTTCCCCGGATCGGTGATCGTCGAAGAATCGGTCGCCGACGGCTTCAAGCTCAAGGCATCCGGAAGTATTATTCTGCAATCGAGTGTCGGCGTCTGCGACATCACCGCCGGCAAAGACGTTATCTTATCGGCGGGTTTTATGGGGCGCGGCGAAGGCCGCATTCAGTCAGAAGGCGATGTCTATGCGCGTTTTGTCGAGCAGGGTACAATCGAAGCGAAAGGTTCGATCTTCGTCTCCGAAGCGGCCCTGCACTCAAAACTCATCGCCGGCGGTGCGATCGTCGTTAAGGGTGGTCGCGGCGATATCAACGGCGGTGAATTATCCGCGGGGAAATACCTTCAGTGTAACAAGCTCGGCGGTGCGGGTGAAACCAAGACCCTTGTCACGGTGGGGATTGACCCCTCTGTCAGAACTGTCATCGATGAGATTACAGCTTCGATCAAAGACAAAGAGGGGACGCTCGAAAAAATCCGCATCAGCCTCAATCGTATCAATGAAGCGATGAAAAAGCGCCGGCTGGATCCGAAAGAAACCGAGACGCGCGAAAAGCTGGTGCTGGCCCTCAGGAAATATAAGGGGCTTCTCGAATCAGACCAGAAGCAACTCGAAACAGCGCAGAATTCCTATGTCGCGCACAGCAAAGCCTATGTGAATATCGAAACACAGCTCTTCCCGAATGTGGAAATCAGCTTTGGTAAGGGTCAGGTGTTCCGCAGTCCGGTGCGCTCTCTGCCCGGCCGGCAGGCGATCTATGTCGAAGACAGGCTGGTCGTCACCCAGCCTACGTTACCACGATTTTTTCAAAACGAGAACGAATAACGGCAATGATCTCGTCCTGTTCGGCGTCGGTCAGAGTCGGATAAAGCGGCAGAGACAGCGCTCCCTGAAAATAATCCGCAGTTGCGGCAAAATTCTCTCTTTTAAAACTATACTTTTCACCGATGCTGGAAAACTCGTAGATTGGAATAAAGTGCACCGACGAACCGATGGATTTTTCGGCGAGATCCCTCATAATATCTTCACGCGAGGCGCCCGCACCGTCGGCGACCGAGATACAAAACAGGTGGCCGGCATGGTCGCCGGGCACGGCGCCGGCGCTCAACTCCTGGAAACGCAGGGGTAAGCCGGCCAGGGCCTCGCGGTAGCGCGCGCAGAGCGCGAGCCGGCGTTTGTGGTAGCTGTCGAGAGAGTGCAATTGCGTCAGCCCCAGGGCCGCGTGTATGTCGGTAAGATTCGCCTTAAAACCTGTTTCAACGATGTCATAGCGCCACGAGCCGCCGGTATAACGGTTCCACGCCGCGCGTGACATGCCGTGCAGGCTAAGGGCGCGCACGCGTTCGAGATCGGCGGCGGCGCAGACGACTGCACCGCCTTCGGCGGTCGTCAGGTTTTTTGTCGCATAAAAGCTGTAACAGGAGAAATCCGCATAATTGTGCAGAAACTTGCCGTCAAATTTTGCCTCGAGTGCATGCGCATTGTCGAGTATGAGTTTGAGTCCGTGGCGGCTGGTGATGGCGCGCAGTGTATCCATGGGCAGCGGGTTGCCGGCAAACGGTACGGCAATCACCGCCTTCGTCCAGGGTGAGATTTTCTCTTCGAGAGATGCCAGCGAAAGATTCCATGTCTGCGGATCGATGTCGGCGAGCACCGGGGTGAGTCCTGCAAGTTCGATGACCTCAAACGTTGCGATAAAGGTATTCGCCGGCACAATGACCTCGTCGCCGCGTTTGAGGTCTGAGGCGGCGAGCGCGATTTGCAGCGCCGCCGTACATGAGGAAACAGGAATGATATTTTCCGTTTCGAGATATTTTTTAAGTCCCGCGTTGAAACGTTCCGTGAGGGGGCCGGTCGTCAGCCAGCCATTATCGATCGCTTCTTTAAGAAATGGTGCCGCGCTTTCAAACGTTACTGGCGCGCGCGAGAAGGGTATCCGCGGTTTTGCACCGTCGCTAACGGCCATCAGACGTTCTTACGCTTCACAGCGACGCGTTCGCTCTTTTTCAGCGCCACATGGGGATTCACATGCTTCTCAGTAGATTTGACTTCAAAGTGCAGGTGGGCGCCTGTGGAAGCCCCGGTTGAACCCACAAGTGCGATCTTTTGCCCGCGTTTCACATACTGGCCCTTTTTTGCAATGAGTTTTGACGCATGGCCATAGACTGTAAAGAGACCGTTCTTATGCCGCAGCAGAATCATGTTACCATAGCTGCCGCCGTTGCCTGCAAACGCGACCACACCTTCCGCCGCTGCGTGGATCGGTGTCTTCATTTTCGCGCCGATGTCGATACCGGTATGGAATGCCTTCGACCCGCTGATAGGGTGCACCCGCCAGCCGAAACCCGAAGTCAGGCGGTAGTTGGCTTTGATTGGCCAGGCAAAAACCTTTTGGCGTACATACTGGATCTCAGGAAGCGGTTTCGCACCAGGAAGAAATATTTCGCTGCCTTTGGCGAGCATCGTCGACGACAAGCCATTGGCCTTGCGCACTTTTTCGGGATTAATTTTATAACGTTTGGCGACGTCGCTTAAACTTTCTTTTTTCGACGCCTTGTGGAACACACCGACGCGGTCGGGAATACGCAGTGTATCACCCGGCTGAATGACCGTCTTTTCCTTGATCTTATTGGCATTGACAATCGTTGCCACGGTCACGCCGTACTTTTGCGAGAGCCTCCAGACGGACTCACCGTTTTTCACTTCATGCTGCGTCACACGCACGCGTTCGCTTTTTTTTACGACTTTAGGCTTTTCTTCTTTTTCCGGGGCGGCTTCCGGTTCTGCGGGTTGGGTTTTGCCCTCGCTGAGCGGCGGTAAAATACCGGCTTCCTCAGGAACCAGCTCGTCGACGAGGCGCAGATCCTCTTCGCCCTTTTCAGGGTTGCGGCGGATTTCCTCAAAATAACGGTCCATCGCCACATCGACATCGGCACTTTTCAGTTCCTGGTGGTCGTGATAGGCGACATTATTCAGCGTGACCGGCATATTGCGGTCTGCGCGCGCCGATTTCTGCGTATTTAAGGGTTTCGCCGAAAGGTGCGAATCGTCGCTGAAAAAGATCACCAGCATCAGCACCAGTGAAAGTCCTGCGATGCCTAAAAGCAGCCTGTCTAGTACGCGCACGCATATTATTTTCGGCAATTTTACCCCCCGTCTTTGAGCCTTTTTATGCTTTTCGGCGCTTTTCAAAGACCCAGCTCGGGGGGTGATCCACATTCTTGGTGCCGGTATTGCAGGCCTGACACTCGCCGCAGCTCTCGATCGCCGGGGCAAGCCTTGGCGCCTCTACGAGAAGGCATCGGAAACGGGGGCAGAGGCTTCGGGTAAAAACGCGGGGATTATCCGCACCTATGAGACAGATCCCGTGATGCGGCGATTTGCCGCACTCAGCCTTGGGTATTACCGGCACGAGGAGCCCTCGTACGTAGAGCGGGGAATCCTCTTACGCCCCTGGGAGGTGGATTATGATCAGCCTGCGCCACAGAAGCGGCCGTTTTCGCACCGGCGCTTTGATGGCTTTTTTCTGCCCGAAAATGGTACGATAGAGCCGCGCGGGCTTTTACAGCGAATCGCCGCAACTCCTTTCGGGCACGGCACGCTGGAGTTTAATTTCGATGCCGTTGTGCGCTCAGACGGGCAGAGAATTGAAGGTTTGGCATCGCTGTCCGGCAGAGAGATCGTTTTCGCCGAGGGCGATGTGCTGGTGGCTGCCTGCGGAGAAGGTACGATTGCCCTCGCCAAAGACCTGGACCGCCCGCTTGCGCTCATTGCACACCGGCGGACGCTCTATGAGTTTCACAACACAACAAACTATGACGGGCCTGTCGAATGGAATGAAGAATGCGGGGTTTATTTTCGGCCGCTGGGAGATACCCTGCTTGCGACCGCCGGCGAACAGATTCCGTCGGCGCCGGATGCAGCCCTGGAAGAAGGCGGTGATGCAAAAATGCTCGCTATTCTCGAACGGGAATTTCCCTTCATGTCGTACGATCGGCTGACGGGTACGCGCACGTGCAAGCGCCTGACCCCGCTCGACAACCGGCCCTATGCGGGCCGTGACGCGCATTTCGCCAACCTCTTCTGGTTTACGGGGCTCGGGGGCAGGGGAATCTCAACGGCTCCCGCGTTCGCTGAAGCTTTGGCGGATTGCCTCGGCGGAAAAGACACCGGTCAGCTGGCAGCTGTCTCACCTGCACGGGTGCACGCTTAAAACGATATCCCGAATATCTTGTGGCGGACATCCCCGTCTTTTTCCGTGCGCGCGTAGATGAAGGTGAGTACAGAGAACCGCTTATAATTTTCTTCGCTCTCGTAGTGCCATAGGCCACCCCAAAGACTGCCATAAGAATCAAAGCGCCGCTCGCGCTGCGTCGCGGGATCGATCTCAAAATTTTTCGTGTGGTAATAGGCCGCGCCCAAAAGTACGTGCTCGGTTTGATCATACGCCGCGGCATCGCTGTTGTGGTAATATAAAATCCCTAAAAGCACCGCGCGGAACAGGCGGTTGCCGTTGTCATGGTTGGTAAAAGCCGAGAGTAAAAATGGCAGATATAGATTTGTATCGCTGCCACTGCGCGAATGCCACCAGAGCGGCAGAAAGTGGTTGCGGGCATAGCTGCCATCCCGCTGGTATTTATAACCGGTTAACAGGGCAAAGTGCCAGCTGAATGTATACTCTGTATCTGAATAGTTAAAGAGCAGGGAGTACGCGAGCCGGAAATGAGTGCTCTTCTGTTCGCGTTCATACCAGAACGTATAGAGCAGCGCGTTCCACGAGAAGCCATCCGCCGTCGTATAGGTTCTGCGGCCGGCGATAAAGGCGAAATTATCCAGCGCATAACCCGGCGAGCGTTCGCCGTAATAGAGCGGGAATAACCAGAACACTGTTTCTTCTGCAGGCGCCTGGCCTGCCGCGAGGTTTTGCCGTGAATAATAGAAAGGCAGAACGAATAAATTCGCATAAGTGCCGTCTTTGTCTGCGCGCCTGTGGAAAAGCAGCGGGATACCCACCGTGCGGTAGTGAGATGAATACGTGTCGTAATAGAGCCACGAGAACACGGAGCCGCGGTTCTTTTCGCCGAAATACAGGTATAGCGGCGAGAGGTGCATGGTGAATTCGTCTTCACTGCTCTGTGTTTCGTGGAAGCGCCAGAAAAGCCCTGCGGCGGTAAAAAGCGAGCTGCGCCGCCGGAATACCGGATCTGTGGCCGAGGCCTCGTATTCCTGCGTGCTGTAATATACGGGAATGATGTAGGTCGTCGCCCCTCGGCCGTCATGCGAGCGGCTGCGGTGGTAGAGCGCCCAAATACCGAAAGTGCTGTCATCGTCGTCGCGGCTCGTGTAGAACAGCCATGAGAGCGTGGTGAATGTATTGCCGTCGATGCGTGTATGGTGCAGCGGCGAGAAATGCAGCTGTTTTTCGCGTTCGCCCTCGAGCCACCATTTTTTCCAGAATAGCGGAAAGATCCGGTAGCCGCCTTTTTGCGGTGAGGTATAATGGTTCACGAGCGGCCAGAGTACGGTCTTTTCGGCCATTTGGGTTTCGCATTCGAATTCATCCCAGTAAACGATGACGAGAAACGCCGAGATCTCGCTCGTGCAATCCTTATGAAATTTTTGCTGCTTGCCGTAGAGCGGGATGAGCGCACCGACGACGAGATATTGCACAGCCTCATCCTTATAGCGGACGTAAAAGGGCAGCAGCGTCTGCACGCCGGTATCGTTGTTGGCATCCCAGGTCAGCCAGCTTAATGGCAGCAGGCGAAAGTGGCGGTAGTGATCGGCGCGTTCATAAGCAAAGATGCCAAAGAGAGCGTATGTGCCGAAGAAGCTGTCTGAGTCGTCGCGGTTTCGGGCGCGCTTCGCCGTGACCTGTGGCGGAACAGGTGCGGTGATTTTATTTGCAGGCGGCGCCGCCTCAGCTCCGCTGTTGATGGTGCTGCGCGACGATATGCGGAAGAGATTGTAGAACCAGCCGATATCCGAATCGAGGGAGATTTTTTCGCCACGGATCTGCACGCCGACGGGCAAGCTGCTGAGTCTTTCTTCAGAGAACGATAGCCCGGCGGCGTCGACGTGCAGGGAGTAATCCCCCTTTTGATAGCTGAGGTAGAGCGGAATCAGAAGTTTCAGGTGGCTTTTTTCGCCGCGAAAGTTCCAATAGAGCGGCGAGACGAGGGTTGTGTCATTCGGGCTGCTCGAATAATAATAGAGCGGAAAGATGCCATGGTAGCTGCTCTGCTCTGTGCGATGGCTACCCCAGTAAATGAGCCAGAGCAGCGAGCGGTCGCTGGAATCTTGTCTGACGTTTGCGTAGTAGAGAGGTGAAATGAAGAACGATGCTGCGTCGCCGTAACGATCGTAATAATAGAGCGGCAACAGGTGCGACAGTGTGCTCGCGGGCCGCGAGCGGTGGCGTATGAGATAGAAAAAGATGAAATCCCACTCTGAAGGTGATGAATCCCAGAGAATGAGCGGTATGATGGGGATGCCCACCGAGTAGGTCGCCCCGGCCGGTGAGGGAGAGTGCCGCGAATACCAGAAGAGCGGCGTCAGCAGAAAGGGGGAATCCCCCTTGTAGGTGGAATAATAATACAGCGGCAAGAGGCCGCTGTACTTTTTCGCGGAATCTCCCCGTTCGCCCCAATAGTAGAGCCAGAACAGCGATTGGTCGCGGGCCGCAAGGTCTTGTTCGCGGTAATAGAGCGGCGTCAGCAGCAGGTAGCGGTTATCGACCTTGCTCTCGAGCTGGTAATAGAATGGAAAGATCCTGCTGCTTTTATAGCGGGGGTAGTCCTTGTTTCCCCAAAGAAAAAGCACGTGAAGGGCATGGTGGTTCTCCCATTCCTCTTTTTGGATGAAAAACAGCCTTATCGGCAGCTTCTCTTCGCGCTCGCGGCCATAGATTTCATGCTCGCCCGCGTCGAGGTCACCCCAGGACCGTGCAGCGAGGGGGCCGCCCCAAAGGGCACACAGGCATAAGGCGCGATAGAGGCGGAGCCGCACTTTTCAGTATCCAGGGTCGAAGTCCGCCGTCAAGCCGAGGCCCGGAGGGCTTTGCAAATAAAATCGCCGCTTTGCTTTACTTTTGAGCGGAAAATCCCGATATTGAACCGAGGAAACTTATGCGCAAAACTATACTCCTGTTCGGTTTTATCTTCGCGGCGGGGGCTCTCGGAGCCGAAAATGTCGCTGAAAAGGCCAAATATAAGCGGTCTGAGGCCCTGAACCAGATCGTCTATCTCGAAGTGCCGCTTCGGAATTTTAGCTCCGAAAGGCCTGAGCTGGCTAAGGAATATGAAGAGGTCAAGCGCAAGTACGCTGTTGCCTTAAGTTTCTTTTTTGAGGATAACTTTGTAGAATCTTACAAGATCTTCCTCGAAGTGCAGAACAGCATTGAAAAACTATACGAACAACTCTCACTCTTCTATATTGACCGCACCAACGTGGTACTGCAGCAATCGGTGAAAGAGGCCACGGAGATCGAAATCCGTTTTAACCGCAAGGGAACGTTCGCCACGCAGAAGATCGGCAAAAAGCGCGAGGCGGGTGTGCGCATCGCAGCGGATAAAAAAGAGACCAAGCTCGAGCAGCGTCTCTATGACCCGACCGACATCCATTATCTCTATGACAAAAAAGCCATGATCGACAACATCGATTACGGTTATGCACAGCTGGGGCAGGCCAAGGTCGCCCGCCAGAAAGCATTGGATCTCGAGAAATGGCTTGAAAAAGGCAAGGCGATGCCAGCGACCATGAAAAAAAGCCGCATTGAAACATACAAAGGCGTGATCGATCTCTGCCGTCAGGCGAAAATCAATGGCATCATGGTGATGCAGCTGAACCGTATCTATGATAACTATGAACTGCAGACAAAGTTCAAAGACAACTATTTCATGAAAGAAAAACGCCTCGACCCGGTTTTTGACTTCGCTATCCCCGATGATTTCGTGAAAGATGCGAGTGATTCACGCAACGCTATCCACGACCACAGCGATCGTATTATGGTGAAGGGTGAAGACCCGGCTAAAATCGCCAAGGAAGACCGCAAGCCGATTCCCAAGGCGCAGCGTTTCGGTACGTCAGCGGGCGGCCCGGCCGACACCAAACCGAAACCACAGTAAAACGTGTGAGCGCCGTTACCCCGCGGCGCTTTAAACAACCGGGGATTCGGTCATGATTACTCTCAAAATGGGTTCGATTAAACCTTCGCGGCTCGTGGAAATTGCGTTTGCGCCGTTCGCCAACCAGTTTTCTGAAAAAGATATTTCCGTCGAGTTCCATATGCCTTACACGCTGCCGGTTTTGCCCTGTGACGTCGCCAAGATCGCCTGGACGCTGACGATTTTCTTCAGCAATGCCGTACGTTACACGCCGCAATGGGGTCGCCTCACCGTCAGGGCTGCTGCCAGCGAAACGCAGATGCAGATCTTTGTGGAAAATACCGGTTACGGTGTGCCGCTCGAACGGTTGCAGCGCATGTTCGAACGCAGTGAAAATTATGATTCTCCTGAGTTCGGCCAGGGGTTGGCGCTCATTCTTGCGCGTGAAATCGTCGAGGCGCATGGCGGTCATATCGGCGTGAATTCTGAACTCGGTGTCATGACGCGCTTTTATATTGAACTGCCGATAGAAAAAATTACCGAGGATAAAACATGAAGAGATTACAATTCACAGCCTACGCCGTCGTTTTCGCGGCGCTGATTGCCGGTTTGTCAAACCTCAATGCCGAAGTGTCGGATGAACTTGTGGCGACGCTCGTCGAAGACTGCCCGGAAAGCGTCGCCGAAACGTATACGAAGGCTCTCCCCCGTTATGCCAAGGCTTTGCCCGAGAAGAAGGCCGACCCGGCGCAGACGCTGAAGGCAGTCGTGCCGCGCGCCTGCCATCTCGAACTGCAGGACTGGCAGCTGCAAACCGCGCTGCAGCTCGGGCATTACGGGCTCAACCAGGGCCTCAAGGCTTCGACGGTCTCTGACCTCACTGAGATCCAGAGCTGGCGCACCATGGCCAAAGAGGTGTACCTGAAGCTTGGCCGCACCTATGAGAGAATGCTCAGGGCTGGCGCCGGAACCGAAGAGATTGCCGAAGTTTTTTACGCCGCGCAGAATGGTTCATTCACACCAGACCAAACCGACGCGCTGACGCTGATCTATGCCGAGCACCGCGCGGCCGGCAAGAACCACGCTGAGGCGCTTGCGGCAGCAAAAGCGGAAGCGAAGGATATAAAAAAACTGCACGGTAAAAGCGTCGCGGCATTCGTCGCGGAAAAATCGCCTGTGCCCCGCCTGCATGCAGGCGCCGGTGATACAAAGCCCTTGTCGGGCGACGCGCTTTGGGATCAGCTGGAAAATGCCATCAAGGCCGAGAATAGCCAGGCACCGTCTTCGGCGGGCGGCAAAAAACCTACCTGGAATGTCGAGAAGCTCGTCAGCTTTTTCGGCGAGTGGAAGGGCACACCGTATAAATGGGGCGGGGTGACAAAAAAAGGCATCGATTGTTCGGGGTTTGTACTGAAGGCGATTGAATCCCAGTTTCCGCAGGGTAAATATCCGCGCAGCGCGAGCCAGCTAGCAGGCCAGGGAGTCGCCGTCGAACGCGCGAACCTCGTGCCCGGCGATCTGATATTTTTCGCGGCCTCCGAGGTGCCGGGCAGAATTACGCATGTCGCCATCTACGTGAACAACAGCGAATTCGCCCATGCCTCGTCGAAGTACGGCGTGACGCTCGCGAAGATCACCGACAAGTATTATACGAAACGGTTTGTCACAGCGCGCCGCCTTTTTTAATGGAAATTTCAGGCCAAAGGATTTCCCTGCCGCGGAATTTCCTCTTCCTGAACCGGCTGCCTGCGCGTTTTGAAATTCTTGTCATCGCCAAAGGCGCAACGCTGCCGAAGGGCACGGCCTTTGAGCTCGAGATCCAGGGGCAGCGCCTCGTGCTGCAATCGAAGATCGAGCTGAAGGTCGGCGCGCGCTACGACCTCGAAAAAATTTCGGCTCTCGAATTCAAGATTCTCGCAGAAAAGGGGGATATCCCCCGGGAAAAAACGGCAGACGAGCTGCGTACAGATCCACCGCGCAAAAATCCCGGTACCGATAGCCCCGCTGTTTTTATTCCTGATGCAAAAACAACGGCGCAGGACCTCATGGCTCTCAAGGTTCTCGCCGATTCCGGACGCCATGTGTCCGCGAACGGAGATAAATACCTTTTCAGTCTCGAATCAGAAATTGACCTGAGTGGCGTCTTTGTGCCGCAAACACCCGGCAGGTACCGCCTGTTTGTGAGCGGCCACGCCATTCAAAAAGCCGATCTCGAAAACCTCGCGGAGTCCCTGTCGGGCCTTGGCATCGACGGTGTGAGGCATGTGACGCCGGCGGTACTCGCACGCATCTCTGCGGGCGCGGTCGATATACGCACTTAAACTAGAACCGCAACGGGCTTACCGTCGATATAACGAAAACAGGCGCGGGTTTTGTCGCGCGGCAAGTCGGCGACATCGCTGTGCGCGGTTCCGTCTGCATTGACAATGCGTGCGAGGCACAGCGAGCCATTGCCGCGGCGGAAACAGCCCAGCGCAAACGGGGCATCGCTGCCGGGGTTAAATTTTACCGTGACGGCGGCATAGAGCATCGCCGTTCCACCTTCATCCAGGCGCATACTTTGGGGAATATCGTGCTTTGCTGAAAATACCTGCGTACCAGCCTGCGGCAGTGGTTGGCGCGACAAAATCGCCACCGAATTCACACAATCGATACCGCCATTGCCGCCGAAGAAAAAATGTTTTGCATGGGGATTTCCCCGGGCGTGCGCGAAAATATCGATGAGGCCCGTCGCAGCCGAAAGTGAGATTGCGGCCTGCGTGTTTAAAATACCGCCCTGTTCATTCACGGCAATCTTTTTGCCCGTAAGTTCAATGTGCCCGGTTTTCAGGCTCTCAGCAGCAGTTTTTGCCGGGATATTAAAATAGTCTGCGGCCTGCCGCACGAGCATGAGCGTAAAACAATCGTAGATCCATGCATAGTCGATCTCTTCGGGTTTAATGCCCGCGCGGGAAAATGCCCGCTTCGCGGCGAGGGCAGCGGGGGAGACAAAGTCGGGCCGGCGACTCAGGTATTTCTGCCCATAGTTGGTGCCGACGCCGTTGATGAAGAGAGAATTTTCCGCTGCATGAAATCCTAATTCTTTTTCAAGCCGTTTCAGTAAGGTATCATTGGCAACCAGTATGGCGATGCCGTGGTCGGTGGCCACAGCGACCATCGCGGTAGCATAGACGCCGGCGAGATAACGCTTGAGTTCACCGGGCTTCAGCGCCTTACCGTACACCGCGGCACGTTCATTGGCGACGGCGCGGTTTCGGTAATATTCGGTGATGGCCTCGACGTCTTCGATACCGATGCCATCTTCAAACATCATGCGGTCGGCGAGCAGGGCATAGAGCGAAATCAGGTTGGCCTGGGTATGGAGTTCAGTGTCTTTATCGAGCAGGGCGTCTGAAACCTCGCGGTAATATTTCACTCCCGCGTCGCCGCCACGCGGTACTTCGGCGCCGGCGATCAGCACCAGCCGCTCTTCGGCGACGCAGAGTTTGCGCGCGATTTCCAGCGCAGCGGGTGTACTGGCGCCGCCCAGGTCGACGCTATGCAGCTCGACGCCGGTCAGGCCGAGAAAAGAAGCCTTCTTCGCGACATCCATGGTGTGGTGGTGTTCGTAGATCGAGGGACCAAAGCCGACATAGTCTGTGATGTAAGGTTTAAGCTTTTCAAAGGTGAGGCCGAGCGTGGCGGCCATGCGCTCGGCGGCAATTTTCGTAAAAGCGGCGAGCTTTTCATCGAGCGATATTTTTTTATAACTCAGCGACCGTGTTTCCAGCTCCGCTTCGACATCCTTCAGAATGGCGTCGGCGACAGCGAAGATTTGTGCCCCGCCCGCCATCAGCGCTGGAACTCCGGCAAAGCTGCGGCAAGCTGGCGCGAGAGTTCGCCATACCAGACAGGGCAGTTGCTGCAGTGTTTGAATGCCGGTACCGTTCTGTTGGTGTCGTGCGGGAAAATATAGACCTGTGTGTTGGCCTTGCCCGCCTGGTAGGCGAGCAAAAAGAATTCTTCAATGTTGCGGTTGCCGATGACGACGCAGCCATAACTGATGGCGCCGCCATGCACGTTGATGCCTGTCGAGACATAGCCGATATCGCGGCCCTCGAGTTCGAGCATGGCCTTATCGAAGGCATTGGGATAATCGACGTGCAGGGCAAGATGGTATTCGCGGCTGAGGCCCATCGAGTCGATGCCATAGATGCCTTCGGGAATCTGCAGGTCACCGTAATAGATCTTCGGCCCCTGCTTACCGCTCATCGCCGTGAAGGCATAATCTTTGATATAATGCCATTTACCCCTTTCATCGGGTAACCAAAGCTCGGCTTTGCGCTCTTCCTTAAAAACCGCAAGGCGAACAGCTTTGGGCGGATAGCTAACGCCGGCCGCTGCCATCGGTTTTTTTAACCGTGAGAGAATCGATTTGGAGTTCTTTTTAAGGAAACTTGCGGGTGTGGGACCTTCCGCCGCAGCTGGCTGCGCCGGAAGAGTTTGTTTCACCGGCGCTGCCGGGTTGGCAAAAAGCGAACACGCTGAAAGCAGTAAAAGGTTAAGGGATGTCCGCGGTGGCATGGGAATTCTCTGGAGTATTCTCTTGCCGGTTAGCATTATTGCCGCCGCCGCCACCACCACGACCGCCACGGCGCCCGCGGCGCCGGCGAGGTCGGTTGCCACCACCATCGCGGCCACCACCACCGCTGTTGCGGCGAGGCTCGCTGGGGCGCGGACGCTCAGGCGGAGCTTCGTTGCCTTCTTCGGGGCCTTCGGCTATGTAATCTTTCTCGTCGATTTCCATGCGTTCTACGGCATTTTTGCGAATCGATTCGGGCAATTTTTGCCTCAGGCCAATTTCCCAAAACAGGGCTTTTTGCAGCGCGTCTTCGTCATCGGCGGCGCGTGCGATGATCTTATAGACAATGAACGATTCCTGGAAAATCTTGCGCTGCTGGAACTCTTTCACCCAGCCTTTGCGCTCAGCGACGTTGCGGCGAAAGAGGTTCTGCGTTGAAAAAATCTGCATCAGCGTTTCATATTCGCGCTTTGTCAGCTGCACGTCTTTTTGCAGGGCCTGTAGCGCACCGCTGAGTTTGCGCTCGAGTGTCTTTTCGTGGTCTTTCTGGTTTTTGAGGATGATGTCCTGCAGCGAACCGGCGATGAGCAGGGCGTAGTAGATGTTCAGGTTCACATCTTCGTGTTCCTGGATCATACGGTCGGCGATCGCGAGGCGGCGGCCGAGACCCGTCTCCATGAACTGGTCGTCGTCGAGCAGCGGGTCTAATTTCTCGCCGCGCACAACTGCCGGCATGAGGGTTTCCATGAGGCCTGAGTTGTTGAGCGACGCAAAGATTTTGGCTGCCTGGCCGCTGCGGAAAATTTTATTGTATTCTTCGTGCAGGCGTGAGGTGGATGCCTTTTTCAGGAGCCCCTTGTATTTCTGGATTGCCTTAAACGTCAGGGGGTCGAGGTCGAGCCCTAAAAGGGCGGCAAATTTTACCGCGCGGTACATCCGCACCGGGTCTTCGGGGAATGAGATATCGGGGTTACCGATGACGCGCACAATGCGGTTCTGGATGTCTTCGAAGCCGCCTGTATAGTCGACGATCATCTCATTCTTAATGTCGAAGATGAGAGCGTTGATAGTGAAGTCGCGGCGCGCCGCATCTTCTTTGAAAGTGCCAAACTGGTTGTCGCGCTTCAGCAGAAGTTCATCGGAGTTCTTGGCCTCGGCACGGTTAGAAGGCAGCGAGCGCGCCGTCGAAACTTCGATGACCTTGTTGCCGCGGAACACGACATGCACGAGGCGGAAACGGCGGCCAATGATGCGGCTGTTCGCGAACATGCGGCGCAACTCTTGCGGGTGCGCGTCGGTCACTACATCATAGTCCTTTGGTTTGCGGCCGAGCAGGTGGTCGCGTACGCTGCCACCGACGATATAGGCGCGGCAGCCCATCTGCTGAATGCGCTGCACGGTTTTGACGGCGTCCTGGTCTAGGTCAGCCACGCGGATATTGTGCTCTTCGCGCGGAATTTGCCGGGGTTTGGGGTAGCGGAGAATCTGGTCTGCGCTGAGGGCTTTTTTAAAGCCAAAAATCTTCAAAATTTTCTGAAACATCTGAAATCAAGGTCCTTCTCTATCGAGTATTCCACCATTCAGGGGGAAACAGTATTGGGCGCGGGGGTGAAAAAGTCAAAATCAGGGGCTTTTCAGGATTGCGAAAAGCGTATGCCAGATCGCGCATGCTACAGGAATGCGGGACCTTTTCGACCGGCTCTACGGCATAATAATAAAAGGAGACAGGTTCTCAACCTTTATCTTGTTTTGGCGGGGTATCTGGCCCAGGCTGCCGCCCGATGCTCACCAGGAGGAATTCCCCCTAAAAAAAATGAGCACTTGAGGCAATCCCGGAATCTCTACCTGCTGCAGCGTGTATTTGAACGTGAAAATCCGCGCCGCAGGAGAATTAAAATGAAAAACCAGATTTTGAACCATGCCGTTTTCGTAGTGGTTTCGGGTGTTCTGGCGGCGTGTGCCGGCAGTGCGAACGTGGAACCGCAGAGCAATCTGCAAAAAGCCGCCCGCGGCGAAGCGACTGCAACCGAGGTCGCGGATGCCATAAAGGAGGCAAAAACCGCCACAACTGTTTTGCCGCAACTCACCAGTATGACGCCTGCCAGTGGCAGCATCTTTACCATGCCCGATACCCGCAAAATTGCCGCTGCGCTCAGGGGTAACAGCGCCGCCTGGCGCAGCGAACTCTATTTGCAGGCGGGTGACCGCAACCTGCGCCTGATTGCCGATACGCGCCAGGGACCCTTGAACAAAGAAAGTGAATATGCTTTCGTCGAGGGCACAGCGATCAATTTTTACATTGTGACACATACACCGGCGGGGGATTTCACCTTTTACGCCAATGGCAGCCATGGCAGGGTAACCAAAAACGGTGCAACGTACACGATCGCCTTTGAAGATAAACCCGAGGGCATTCCGGGCTTAGGCGAACCGGATTGGGATTTCAACGACGTCGTCGTCGACGTAACGCTGAGGCAGCCACAGGTAGTCGATTTAACCGGCAACTTTGATATTGCCGTGGATTACCTCGATCACCATGGTCTCAATTACCAGGGATATCCGATTTATTACATCGGCGAGACGATGAAATACAAAGTCGCGCTCAAGGTGCGTTCGAACAGCGAATATTTTGCCGGCAAAAAATTCCGCGTCTATGCGCTGCATGAATATTTTGAGGATATCACCTCGAACCGCTACTGGTACCCTTCACCGCCTCGGCCGGCCAATGAACCGCAGATCATTTCTGTCAAAAAGGGCGATCCGCTGCCAGGCCAGGACCCGCTCCACAGCTGGAAAGATCTTGCGTTCGCCGCGGGCGCACAGTTTAACCTGCTCGGTTCATACACGAGCCCCTTGTCAATCGCTGCCGGCAACGACCAGACACACATTCTGATCGTGCGCGAAAACGATCAGGGGCAGATTGAGTTTGTGGTATTCGATAATCCGCAGGCCGGTGTTTTCGATCCACCGGCAAATTAATTGATTCGAATTCAGGGGGTTGTCTAAAAAGGCGCAAGAAAACCGAAAGCTTCGAAAATCGCTTTGCGATTTCCTGCTAAAGCGGCCGAAGCGGCCTGCTTTCGGTTTTCTTTTCGGCCGTTCGCGCCGAATACGCGCCTTTTTAGCCCCCCTTAATCTTTATCGACAAGAGTAAAATGGCGGATGACCTTCAGCGAGTTGAGTTTCTCGTCTGAAAAAACCGCCTTCACCCGTGCGCCGATCCAAAGTCTCGATTCGTCTTCGGGCACTTCAATGAAGTGCTGAAAGTTGTTATCTGCGCCATCGAGTTTGAAGAAACCATAACCGTAAGGCACCGGCTTTTTTTCACCGGTTTCCGGATCTAAAAACTGAAAACGCAGGATCGTAAAGCTGACAATCTTACCTTCGCTCGCCACAGGCACAAGCTCAGTCATTTCGGTATAGCAGGGGCCACAGACCTGGCGCGGCGGCACGTAGACCTTTTTGCACTTTGGGCATTTAATACCGAGAATGCGGTGGTGGTCGCGCAGCTCGGCGAGAAACTTACTTCCGTAAAGGCCCACCGCATAGTTATACGGCTGCGAGCCCTCGCCGGAGGACATCGTAAAGAGACCTTGTTTATTTTCTTCTGTCGCGCTCATGGTTTTTTTGCTCCAAAGAGAAGTAGATCGGTCCAGAAACAACCGCCGAAACCGGTGGCGAGAGCAAGGTCGACTTTGCCGCCCTTGACCTGGCGCGCATCGGCGCGGCCCTGTACTTGTAAGGTGGCTTCCGCAACGCGGATGAGCGCCGTCGCGCCAATGGGGTTACCGCAGATCGGGCCACCTGATGGGTTGATCGGCAGCTCGCCATCCATATCCGTGACGCCATCCCAGAGAAGTTTCGGACCTTCACCCGGCTTGCAGAGTCCCAGTGACTCAATCCAGCTAAGGCCGGCATAAGAGTAAGGAAGATACATTTCAATCACGTCGAGTTGTTTGAGTGGGTCGGTGATCCCGGTTTTGCCAAAAAGTTCTTTTGAGGCATGCACCATGGATTGCAGGCCGTCGAGTTCGACGTCGGCCGTCATCGCTGCATTGTGGCGTACCGAGGTGCCCAGGACCCAAGCCGGTTTGTCGCAGATTTTTTCAGCGACCGATTCTTCGGCAAAGATCACGGCGCAGGCGCCATCGGTGCGCGGGCACATGTCGAGCCAGTGCAGGGGATCGGCAATGAGTGGCGATCCCATGACCTGCTTCACGGTCGTTTCTTTTTGCACATGGGCAAAGGGATTATTCGCGCCGTTCTTGCGGTCACGCACAACGACGCGCGCGGCGTCTTCTTTCTTGTGGTTATAACGTGCGAGGTAGGCCTGCGCCTCGACGGCAAGGCCGCCGATGGCTCCCGCAAAAACCAAACGATCCCAGATGGGATCGAACGCTGTGGTGATCGCGGCTGTCGTATCGGATTCGGTATTCTTTTCCCAGCCGATGACCAGGAGTTTCGAGAACATGCCCGAGGCGACGAGGTGATAGCCGCCGATGGCGAGGGTTGTGCCTGTTGTGCCACCAGTTGTGAGTTTAATGACGGGTTTCATTGTGCCGCCGGTGCCCGGGGCCGACCACGAATCGACATAGTTAATGCCTTCGAAGTGGTCCATGTTGCCGATGACGATGCCGTCGATGTCGTCGATGGTGAGCTGCGCCGCCGTGAGCGCACGGTTCACCGCTTCGGCGATGAGCTCTTGCCCGTTGACGTCGGCGCGGCCGCCGGTGTGGTATGTCTGGCCTGAGCCAATGACTGCTACTTTACGCGCCATAGAAGCTCCTGATCAAAAACGCAAAGGTCGCAAAGTTTCGCAAAGTGGGCAAAGAAATCTGTTTCTTAAACTTTGCGTAACTCCGCGTACTTTGCGGTGCTGTCCTGAGTATGCCTTTCATATTGAGCTCCCTAAAACCCAAACACAATGCGCCTGCGCGCACGGTCCATTGATTCCATGCGCAAGTGCGGTATTCACCTTCTTCGGAACCTGGTGTGCGCCCGCGTCACCGCGTATCTGCAGCGACGCCTCAATCATGCGGATGAGCCCCGCAGTGATGACAGCATGCGCCGATAAAACTCCGCCCGAGGCGTTCACGGGCAAAGCGCCGCTCATTTGGGTCGCGCCGCTTTTCATGAATTCGGCGCCTTTGCCTTCGCCGCAAAAGCCGAGGCCTTCATACCACATGAGTTCCATATAGGAGAAGGCGTCATAGATTTCCGCGAGATCGATATCTTTCGCCGGGTTTTTAATCCCCGCAATCTGGTAGGTCTTTTCAGCCGCAAGTTTGAGTGCGGGTGATCGGGCGAGATCGCGCAGGCCCAGGTCATAGGCGTCGGAATAAAAGGCTGTGCCCTTGATATAGACAGGTTTTGCCTTGCCGCCTTTAATTTTCCGCGTGAATTCATCCCCCGCAATAATCATCGCAGCGGCGCCGTCGGTGATGGGTGAGATGTCATAGAGCTTCAGCGGGTCGGCGTATTTTTTCGACTTCATGACGTCGTCGACGCTGATCTTTTTCGCGATCTGTGCGAGGGGATTGGCTAGGGCATTGCCGTGGTTCTTCACCGAGACTGCGGCAAAATCTTCTTCGGTTGCGCCAAACGCATTCATGTACGAACGCGCCTGCATGGCGGCCGATGTAATATTGTCGAGGCCCAACGGCCGTGTGAAGATCGGCTCAAACATGCCGTTCGTGATCAGGTTGGTATCGCTCTCAGAGCCCTTGCTGTGCGCGACGATCAGCGTGTTTTTATACGAACCCGAGAGAATGCGCGACAAGGCGTAGTAGGCGCCAAAGGTACCATCGCCCTCGACGGTCGACACGTTCTTTTCGTAGGCGCCGGCGACGTCTTGCACCGCCATCGACGAGATGGTACGGCCGTCCCAGAAGTCGTTCGAAACCGTGATGACATTGTCGATATCTTTGATTTCGACATCGGCATCTTTGAGCGCCAGCTGCGTGGCCTCGTAGACCATCTCGGCAAAGTTCTGGTGTTTTTTATTGCGTTCTTGTTTTGTTTGGCCGACACCGATAATAGCGGTTTTTTCCATCAGTGATTCCTCTTAGCCAACTTGTGCTGAGCTTGTCGAAGCATGATTGCTGTTTTTTCCATAATTATGCCGGCTTAAAATACTGGATATCCAGAATGTGACCTTCACGGTTTTCGCGGAACACCGGCTGCACGCGCATGCCAGTCTTGACCTTGTCGAACGAGACCTCGCCCAAAAGATGCGGCAGGGCCTGTGTGGCGCCGTCTAAAAGAATAAGCGCGTAGATACGCGGGGCATCCGCCGCAGCAGCGAGGCTGTCATAGTGGCGCTGCGTGAAAGTCTGCACCGTGCCCGTGCCCGGGAGTTCAAGCCATTCGGTGATCGGCTTCAGGGAATAGGGGGAGTTGAGTTTCGGGGGACAGAAGATCTGCCCGGTTTGCGGGCATTTGTTTGCGAGAATTTTTTTATCGTCGCGCAGCGCCTTTAGGAAGCGTGAACCAGTCTCGCCGACAGACCAGGTATACGGCACCTTGATCTTACTGTGGTGGACAAGGGGCTCCACCGAATTACGCCAATCACTCATAGCGGGTACATTGAAAAAAACCGGACATTGTGGAAATAAAAACTAATGCGCAAATTCTGTAATCCTTTACGGCCTGTTTACCATTCTACCGTCGTGTAATCTATGAAACCTGGTTTCGCCCTTAAATGCGCTTCGCTCACGTCATTAGTAATCACTTTGGTACTACCCGTGAATGCGCAGCTAAAACCCAAAAAGGCCCCACAACCTAAAGCGACCGCTGCAAAACCCGCAACTGTCACAGCTCCGGTTGTGGCTGCTACACCGGTTGCACCAGTAGCTACCGCCACGCAGCCCGCGGCGAATCAGGAAAAATGGTATGACAGCGTCAAAATCTCCGGCATGATCCGTGTGCGTCCCGAAGTTAAGGATAACTTCGCCTTCGACGGCGATCAGAAGTATAGCTTCGTCGGTCAAAAGGTCTGGCTGACGGCAGAAAAGGAATTTGCTGATAAAAGTAAGGCTGTCATTACCTTACAAGATGTGCGTATCTGGGGCGGCCAGAACCCTTCGATCACCGACACAGGCACCGAGCGGCAAGCCACAGATATCCGCGAAGCATACCTCAACCTCAAAAATTTTCTCTGGAGCCCGTTTGACCTCAAGATCGGCCGCCAGAAACTCGAATACGGCGAGCAGATGCTGGTCGGTTCTCTTGACTGGGCGAACGTGGGGCGCTCATTCGACGGCGCGAAACTCATCTGGGAGACGCAGCATAATAATTTGCAGATTTTTACGACCTTTGTTCAGGGCTCGCGTTCCAACGATCTCAACAATGCTGCGAGTCCCCTCAATACCAAAAATGTTTATTTTAGCGGCATCTATAATGCCTGGAAAATCCACCGCGCCTTCATGCTCGATACCTTTATTTTTGCGCGGAATGAAGAAGGCGTTGATCGCAATGCCAACCAGCTCTACACGTATGGCATCCGCATGAGTAACCGCACCGACCCGGGCAATAAAACCCCCAAGGATATGCTGATCGATTATTCACTCGACGTGGCCTATCAGGGCGGCCAGCGCCTCGGTGAAGAAATTCAGGCGTATGCCGCCGTGGGTTTTCTCGGCCTCAACTTCAATACAGGCAGCCTCGTGCGTATGCGCGTCGGCGGGCAGGGCGCCTATGCGAGCGGCGACACCGATGCGAGCGACGGCAAGTACCAGACCTTTGACGCGCTCTATCCCACGCCGCACTACCAGTTTGGCACCGCCGACATGACCAGCTGGAGAAACCTCACCGGCTGGGGTGTGGACTATACGATCTGGTTCGGCCCTGATTTCAGCATCAAACTCGATTACTGGTATGCTATGCGTTCCAGCACCGCCGACTACTGGTATGCAGTTTCCGGCGCTGCCTACACGACAACGCCCATCGCATCCCTGGGCGGCGAGCGCGAGCTCTATCAGGAAGCCGATGTGACGATCAACTACAAGGCGCGGGATTTCCTCGCTTTCCAGGCGGGCTATTCCTATGCAATGCGCGGCAAGGCGATGACCGCGGCAGGCAAAAGCGGCGATTACCAGTTTGCGTACCTGATGTCTACGCTGACATTCTGATATGTTACTTGCAGTCTTTGACTTTCTCGTCGCCGCGACAGCCGCTTTTGCCGCGATACGGGCGCATCGCCGCAGCGCGGTGGATGTCTTCACGCAGGCGGGTTATGCCGCCGTCATGGTCGCGGCGCTCATCGGCACGGTTAAATTTTCAGCAATGCCACAGCTCGCCAGCTTACATGCCATTGCATCGCATGTCGCCGCCATCATCGGCGTGCCGTTTGCAGCAGTGGGATTTCTTATATTAAAGAGGGAAATCCGACTTTGGGCTATTGCTGCCATTGCGGCCCTATTCGTCGCCGCAGCGGTATTCTTCTGGAATTCACCCACCTATGCGCTGATTGTGGGCATCTTCGCGCAAGCGCTCTGGCTCTGGGGCGGCATACTGCGGCGTGATGAAAGCCGTATCTTATTGCGCGTGGTCATTTCTGTCGTGCTGACATCAGCCGCGGGGCTGCTGTTTGCGGGCCCGGGGCTGTGGCACGGAATAGAAAGAGAGAACATCTTCCACGGCCTGTTGGCCTTGGCTCTGCTGCAGCAGGCTTATGCCTTTGGGACTCCCAAAACTGAATAGGGCTTGACGATACATCGATACATCTAAATGTATCGATGTATATGAAAACTCCAGAAACAACCACAGCCAGTGGTGCTGGCTCAACCAGCGCCCAGGATTATAAAGTTGCCGACATCTCACTCGCCGAGTGGGGCCGCAAAGAACTCGATATCGCCGAGCATGAAATGCCGGGCCTGATGTCGCTGCGCAAAAAGTATGGCGCCGAAAAGCCCTTGAAAGGCGCAAAGATCATGGGTTCACTCCACATGACTATCCAGACTGCGGTTCTCATCGAAACGCTGAAAGCATTGGGCGCGGATGTCCGCTGGTGCTCGTGCAATATTTTCTCCACACAAGACCACGCCGCCGCAGCCATCGCGAAAGCCGGCATTCCCGTCTACGCCTGGAAAGGCGAAACTCTCGAAGAATACTGGTGGTGTACTGAGCAGGCACTGACCTGGCCAGACGGTTCAGGCCCCGACCTCATTGTCGACGACGGTGGCGATGCCACGATGCTGATCCATGACGGCACCAAAGCGGAGAAAGACCCCAAATTCGTCACCCAGGCAACAGACAACAAAGAATACAAAATTGTCCTGAACCTCATCGGCGAAAGCCTGAAAAAAAGCCCGGACAAATGGACTAAAATCGGCAAAGCAGTACGCGGTGTTTCTGAAGAAACCACAACGGGTGTAAAACGCCTCTATTCGATGATGGAGAAGGGCGAACTGCTTTTCCCAGCCATCAACGTCAACGACTCTGTCACAAAGTCTAAATTCGACAACCTTTACGGTTGCCGCGAATCACTCGCCGACGGTATCAAGCGTGCGACAGACACCATGATCGCGGGCAAGGTTGCCTTCATCGCCGGTTATGGCGACGTGGGTAAGGGCTCGGCACAATCTATGCGCAATTTTGGCGCACGTGTGATCGTCTCTGAAATCGACCCGATCTGCGCACTGCAGGCAGCGATGGAAGGCTACCAGGTAGCACCGATCGAAGATGCACTCGCCTCAGCAGATATCTATGTGACAACAACCGGTAACAAAGACATCATCACGCTCGATCACATTTTGAAAATGAAAGACCAGGCGATTATCTGTAACATTGGTCACTTCGACAATGAGATCCAGATCGAAGCGCTGGATAACCTCAAGGGTGTTCAGAAGATCAACATCAAGCCCCAGTACGACAAGTACGTGCTGCCGAATGGTAAGACTGTATACATGCTGGCAGAAGGCCGCCTTGTGAACCTCGGTTGCGCAACGGGTCACCCATCCTTCGTGATGAGTAACTCATTCACGAACCAGACGCTGGCACAGATCGACCTCTGGAAAAACAAGGACACAAACAAGATCGACGTCACACGCCTTTCCAAAGTCCTCGACGAAGAAGTCGCGCGTCTGCACCTCGAGCGCATCGGTGTGAAACTGACCAAGCTCACGAAAGAGCAGGCAGATTACATCGGCGTCGACCAGGCGGGCCCATATAAGCCGGAGCATTACCGGTATTAACCTCACCCCCCAACCCCCTCTCCTATAAGGAGAGGGGGAGTAAAAATCCTCCGTAAAGGGGGATTTTTTTTATCCTGAGCAAAAGATAATATGCCAAACCCGAACATAGAATCATTTATCGAAAAGGTGAAAGCCCAAGCCGACGCAGATGCGGATATCTTCGCCATCGCCGCTGCGGGTTCTGCCACCACTGGCGAGACTGACGAATATTCCGATCTCGATCTGGTGATTGTCACTGCTTCGCCCATAGCCCCCGACCGCGCAAAGCGACTGGGACAACTTCACTCAAGACGAATACTACTGCCGAATTCGCAGCATTGGATTATTTAGATAAAATAAGGAACTTACCATGATGACCGATACGGAATTTTTTACGGAAATGCCCAAGGTGGAACTCCACGTACACATCGAAGGCGCGCTGAAGCCCGACGACTATTTTGACCTCGCGGAAAAGAATAATGTCGCATTGCCGGTTTCAACCCGCGAAGCGTGGCGTGACTTCTATAAATTCCGCAATTTCGATCACTTTATCCAGGTCTATACCACCTCGGCGGGGCTTCTGCGCAGTGCCACCGATTATAAATTCATTGTCGAGCGCTTCTTTGCGCTGCAGGCATCGCAGAACATCTGCTATAGTGAAGCCTTCATGAGCGCGGCATTTATGCACACTAAAGACGATGCCGAAGCCCTGTACGATGCGCTGGGCGAAGCACTGGCTGCCGGCCGCGAAAAATACGGCATCGAAGTGCGCCTGATCCCGGATTTTTCGCGCGAGATACCTGAAGTGCAGAATGCCGTCGCCGATTTTATTTCCGGTGGCGCGAAACGCGGCGTTTTTATCGGCGCGGGGCTCGGCGGCGTCGAACAGGATTTTCCCGCGGCGCTGTTTAAGAATAATTTTGACCGGCTACGCGCCGAAGGTCTGCATATACCGATCCATGCGGGCGAGGCCGCCGATGCGTGGAGTGTTAAAGACGCGGTGGAAATCCTCAAGGCCGAACGTATCGGCCATGGCCTGAATCTCATGCAAGATGCTGAGCTCATCCGTTATTTCCGCGAAAAAAAACTTCCCGTCGAAATATCGCCCAGCAGCAACTACTGCCTGAACGTCGTTCCGCGCAACGAGCCGCACCCGATCCGCAAGATGGTCGATGCGGGCGTCAATTGCCTGGTGAATTCTGATGATCCCGGTATGTTCAATACCTCGCTGACGGCGGAATACGGACTTTTAGCGGGGCAGGGGTTTTCGCGCGAAGAACTGTGGAAAATGAATTGCGCAGCGATAGATGCCAGCTTTCAAAGCCCTGAAGAAAAACAAAAGCTCAGTGCGCAGTTCGCCGCGTGGCGGAAATCCTCAGAGCCTATGTAACAAGCCAGGAGCGCATGCTCAGAAGTGTAGGGCGATGGCAAGGCCCGGCCGGATAAAATACTGAGCCGCGGAGATGTTTTCTGCTGTCAAAAGATTGGGGCTGCGCACCTTCGCATAGAGCCACGCGCCTTCAGTGAAAAGCTGCACGCTCAGCCCCGAATGGACTTTGAAATCGACGCCGATCATGGCACTCGTGAGCCATCCCCATTCGCTGTATTTGTGATAACGGGAATCTGCCGCCGAGAGTGTGCCGCTGCTGACGCTCAGTACATATTCCAGTGCGCCGAAGCCGTAGGCGGGTCCGGTGCCCAATTCGGTAAAAAACCAGTCCGAAACCCAGGTCTTCCGCAACCTGAACTGCAGCGGAATCCAACCCAGGCCCATGCGGTAGTTGCCGCTGCTGAAAGTATAGCTGCCACCGGCCTCGGCATTTTTGCGCACGATGAAATCCTGCGTCACCGCCGAGCTGCCGGTCAGCAAGGCGCGGCTTGTGAAAGCGGAATAGAGATGTAGCGAAATCCCCAGCCCCCAGCTGCCCTGCGTGCGGTAAAAACGCCCGCCATAATCGGTGAAATCGTAGTTGATGGTTTCGCTGTTATAAGTTGACGCAAGGCCCGAAGGTAGGTACCTTTGCCCCAGTGAATAAGCCCCTTCGACGGTTAACAGATACCCGGGCTCGGCAGCAAATAGGGCGGATGCCCCCAGCAGGTAGATGAAAATTCGATTTATGCCGCGTCTGAGATTTTGCATTGAGGCCCTATGAGATTCGCCCGCGCCATATGTGTAACGGCCACCGCGCTGGCAATTTTATTGCCCGCAGCCGTTTTCGCGCAGAGTGCGCACAGCCGGCTCACTGACCCGACGCTGCTCAAGCGTTTTGACACGCTTTCGCATAAGCTCATGTGTACCTGTGGCTGCAATATGCCGCTCAGAAACTGTAACCATACAGGCCACTGCAATGCCTGGCCGGCGCGCGATGCTCTCGACAAGCTGCTGCTGGCGGGCGTCAGCGATGACAAAATCATCGACGGCTTTAAAAATGGCTTTGGCCCCGACGCTGAAAAGGCCGAAGCCTTTGCGATGGCGAAACAGAACGACTACGCGTATATGATGGTGCAGTTCAAAAATGGTTTTGGCGCACAGATCATGAGCATTCCCGAAAGCAATTATCTGGGTACGTTTGCGGTCTTGGGCGGTATTCTCTGCGCCGGCATTATGGCGCTGTTTATCCGCAGCCGCAGCAAGCGTCCCAAGACAGCAGAAAAGCTGGCGCTGCTCGATGACAAGCGGCGCGAAGAGCTTCTGCGCAAGCTGTCATCCGATCACAATTAACTTCAGCCTGGGCAACCGGCCAGTATGGAAATTAAATTGACCCAATAGGCACGTGCGGGCGTCCAATATCGTACATCCTTTATAGGAGAACTCAACATGAAGAATAGACTCACAAGTATCATCATCATTGCTGCCCTGGCCTCTTTCACCGGTGCCAGCTATGCCAAATCGTCGATGCGTGCCCCGGAGCCGGCGCCTGATCCGACAAAAAAGAAAACCGGCGAAGAGTGCAAAACTGCGGATGAATGCCAGGCGCACCATTCCTGCAGCAAAGCCGGTGAAAAGAATGTCTGCACGGCGCACCCGCGCCCCAAAATGAAGCCCGGGGTCGTGACTATGCAAATGGGCAGCCAGGCTATCGAGCCGTTTGACCCGAAAAAAAAGAAAGCTGGTGAAGAGTGCAAAGTTTCTGACGAATGCCAGAAGCACCACGAGTGCAAAAAAGACGGCGACAAAGGTGTCTGCACAGCGCCTCCGGCTCCAAAACTGCCGCCCGGTGTCGTGACCTGATTTGATATGGTAGCGGCCTGGCTCAAAGATTCCCGCTTTGACCTGGCTTTCATCGTCGGCATTGCCCTGCTCGCCGGCGTGATGGCCGGCGTCACGGTATTCTGGCCGCTGCTGTTTTTGCCGATGCTCACGGTGCATAGCTGGCTCTTTGGCTACGAGCATCTTTGGGCCACATATACAAAACTTCTCGGGCATCCCGACGACCGCGCACGCTTTCGCGGCTTGATTCTCTACGTACCTCCGTTCGTGCTGCTGGGGCTCTTTGTTATTGGAAATACCTTTGGGTTGAAGGGGCTCTACGTGCTGTATTTTATCGGGCAGTTTTTCCACACCGTCCGGCAAAGCTGGGGCCTTGCACAACAATACCGCCGGCAGGCAGGCGGATTACCCTGGGATTCTACACGTTTATCTGAAATAACGCTCTGGTCCGTTCCGCTGTGGGGTTTACTCTACCGCTGTTCACAGCGCCCCGATGAATTTCTTTTTCAGGATTTTTGGCTGCCGCCTGTGCCGCGCATTGCCGTTCATATTATGGGCGCCGTCGCAGTCATGCTGTGGCTTGTCTGGATCTATTCACGCGTGGCAGCCTATCGCCGCGGGGAATTGGCGCTGGGGCACACGCTTTACATGATTTCGCATCTGGCAATCTACCTGGGCGGCTATCTGGTGATAGATGAATTATGCTCTGGCTGGTTGCTCGTCAATGTTTGGCATAATGTGCAGTACATCGCCTTCGTCTGGATCTACAATCGCCGCCGTTTTGCGACGGGAATTGATCCGCGCACCCGCATGCTCTCCTGGCTTTCGCAGAGTGGCTACCGCCGCTTCTTCTTATATGCTCTCGCAACGGTGGCACTTGCCTTACCGGTTTATTATTTGCTGCCGCAGTTAGGCCTAACTCTCGATGAACTTCTGAAAAACACGGCTGTACCGACGGCCATTACCTTAGGCCTGACCTTAACTTTTCACCATTATATCGCCGATGGCATCATCTGGAAGAGGCGGAACAATCCGCATTTGGGTGAAATATTTCACCCCACTTGACTAATTTGGAAAGAAGATCGCCTGCGGGCGATAAATCCAGAACTCTCCCTCGGTAAGATTGCCGAGATTTAACTCGCTGGTAATGACAAAACGTTGGCCGCCGATATTCTGATGTGCCAGTTTATAATGCAAGGTGCCCAGGACTTCATAGATCACGGCGGTATGGTCAGGCGCCCCGAGCGTTTCCGTTCTTGTAACCCCATTGGGAAGCTTGCCGACAACTTTCACCGAACGAAATTGAATGATATCACCCGGAAGAACTTTCTCGGTCTTGGGATTAACCAACTTTCCGAAATCGAGGGGACGCTGCCAATCTGCGCCATTCAAATCCAATGCCTCAGCCGCAAGATCCCAGCATTCCCCAGCCCCCACAGGCTTGCCCAGCTTACTGTGGGCAAAAGCCAGCACTTTAGAATTCAGGCCCAGACCGGGAAGATTTGCGGGAACATTTTCCGTTACTTGAATAGCGGGGATGAAACCAATTCCGCCAAAACGCAATGAACCCGGCTTTGTGTCCCCATAGACCACGAGTTTATACGGCGCCGGACCTTCTTTGAACAAAAAAATGACATTAAACTTACCGTCTTCAGCAACCGGAATGCGCGTCATTTTTTTGGCGCCACCTTCTTTGGCAAATTCGAAAACAAGGGTTTTCATCGATGTTTCACCGGAAAATGTGGCCGAATATTTTACGACGCCAGGTACCGGGTTCAGACTGAAAGCGGATTTTCCTCCCGGATAATACTGGAAATCCGCATCGGGCTCTTTTGCCGAAAGTGTCAGGGCGAACAGGATCCCCAACGCAAGCAAGATTGTCTTCTTTGGCTTCATAGCGTTTAGGATAAGCCAATGTTTTCGAGCTTACGTCAATGAATAAAAAGACAGAATTGTCATAAAAGCACACTGTGAATTATTTATTAACATGAGTGCGTGATTTTGAAAGCGGCTGAGTGGGCATGTTTGAAAAGGCAAATACCGCGCCATCAATGCGTCCGTAGCGTCACCCGGAGGAGTACCAAACAAAGGCCCCGTTTGCGCGACGGGGGAATCTTAGGTGCGCAGCTTGTAAATATTATTATCTGGAGTAATGGCGCCTGTGCGCGCGGTTATCTGCTTAATTGTTATTACTTTTCGTTTTGCCTCCCTAAAACCTGCCTTTTCGGCAGAGAGATCTATAGTGCTTTAAATGATGGTGAGCAGCAATTTATCATATACTAAATGTCGTCAAAATTAGGTGTATTTCTTTTTTGATGCCCGAACTGCGTACGTCAGACGCGTACGTATTGACAGGCTATCGTCGATTGCTTCCTTGTGCGCTGCGTCATGTCGCTCGCAGCATATGCAGTTTTTTGCATACAGATGGAAAGAATCCCGGTATTCTTTATTAATAGATGTCAATTTTTGTGAAGATTATGGCTGTAAAGAAACGTGGTGTTAAAATTATCGGGCGCAATTGTCGCTCGCCCCTTTTCTTTTGCATTCTGGCTTTCGTCTCCTTGTGGTCGCCAGCCTGCACCGGCAGAGCAACCATCGAAATTCTTCGTACAGAAATTTCCGTGAATTCGGTCATTGTCGCTAACGGTAGCGAAGTGCGCCTCGGTAGCACGGTTGTCGGTCAGACGCTGGTGAGAAGCATTGTCGTTAAAAACCTGTCAGAGGCAGATTTACCGCTCAGTGTTACGAATTCGAATGCCGGGCTATGCTCACTTTCCGGGGGGAATACCCGCGTAGCGCGCGGTGACTCGGTTGCGTTGACCCTATCTTGTGCGCCGGCAAGTGCGGGCACGGCTTCCGGGATTCTCGAGTTTAGTTTTGCTGATAAGCTTGCCGCGGTTTTCGTGAAATACCAGCTCGATGTTACGCCTTCACCGGTACCCGAAATCCGCGTGCGCGTCGGCGGCAGCGAACTGCCCACTAACAGCAGCTATAATGTCGGTAATATTCTTGAATCCGCAAATTCGGTCGTTACTTTTACCATCGACAATTTAGGAATGTTGCCCCTGCAGCTTACGGCTGTGCCCGCTGTTGCAGTTTCGGGAACGCATGCAGCAAATTTTCCCGCGGGAAACCCTTCGCTAACTGTTCCCGCAGGCGGCAGCACAACTTTCGACATCACCTTTTCACCGGGATCGCCGGGCGTGAAGGCGGCGGCGATTACGATCGCTAATAATGATCCGGATGAATCGGGTTATGTCATTAATTTAACAGGAACGGGTGTTGCCATTGTGCCGGAAATCCAAGTAACGATGGGCGCTACCAACTATAATCACGGCTCAACTTACACGTTCGCCAGCACAACGCAGGGCAGCACCGCAAGCGCAATATTTGAAATACGCAACCAGGGAACCGCAAACTTGGTTTTAAGCGGCACGCCGCGCGTTGCGATAACCGGCGCCGATGCCGGTTATTTTAGTGTGCTCACGCAACCCGGCGGGATTATTTTGCCAGGGGCCAACAGCACTTTCTCTGTGCAATTCAACCCGATTACCACTGGAGGGAAAACAGCAACGCTTGTCATCGCTAACAACGATGCGGATGAAAGTTCCTATACTATCACTCTTTCCGGGAGTGTGAATGCACCGAATATCGTGGTTGAGCGTAACAGTGTGGTACTGCAATCTGGGATCAGCGCCTGTGACTTGGGCTTGACGGTTGCAGGCGCTGGCTCAACTTCCGATACGATTACGATCCGCAACACAGGCAACCAGGCCCTTTCTCTTGGCAGTGCATCCTTTACCGGCCCGGACGCTGCAGAATTTGGCATATTTGCCTACACCACATCGTTGGCTGCCGGCACTTCTATTTCTGCCACTTTTTATGTAAATGCCAGTACCATGGGAAATAAAACGGCAACGCTGGTCATCCCATCGGGAGACTACGATACACCTTCTTTTTACATTACGGTTACCGCCATGGCTGGCCTCTGGACCCGGAAAAGATCGAATAGCGTTGAATGGTTAAAGAGGCAGACTTTTTCTGTGGCGAATACGGGAACAGAAATCTACGTTATCGCCGGTTATGATCCCAACTATAATGCGATAAATCACATACACAAATCGACAAACGGTACCGTATGGCAGCCTGTGTCGCAGACTTCCGCTTTGCCTGTAGCCAGCGGCGGCGTGGGAGTCTGGTTTGCGGGTAAATTATTTCACTACGGCGGCAATGGCACTTCGAGTCTCGTCAACCTGGGTGCCTACCGGAGCACCGATATGGGTGTCACTTGGACAAAATATGATACTTCTTCATGGCTGCATCAAACCAGCATGGCGTCTGTAATCCATAATGGAAATCTCTTCCTCCTTGGTGGGCGCATTGTTGCATCCAATTCGGTGCATGGCCAGATTCGCAGCTCGGCGGACGGAGAAAATTGGACGCTATTGTCTTCAACAGGTTGGCCTGGCGCATCAGACAGCGGCGCGGTAAGTTTTGGTGGAAAAATCTGGTTGATAGGGGGCTTTGACGCAGGCGGCGGTACCACGGCTAACATCCATTCTTCAACGGATGGCATTACCTGGACTCATGTCACCGGCAGTGCACCTTTTGGTCAATATTTTGGTAATCAGCTCGCGGTTCACGCCGGAAAAATCTGGCTAGTATCTAGTGGCAATACTTCTGAAGTCTGGAGTTCCGCCGACGGCTCGGCTTGGACCAAGCAAGTTGCCGCGCCTCCATGGGGAAAACGCTACAGCGGAACGCTCGTCAGTATGGGCGGGAAGCTATATCTTATTGCAGGAGTCGGCCCCCAAGGCACGACAGATGAAGTCTATTCATCCAGCGACGGAATAAACTGGACGAATGAAAATGCCAGAGGGCAGATCTGGCGCGGCCGTTGGTCGCACCAGGTTGTCAAATTAGGTAGTAAATTGTTGCTCATGGGTGGCACGGATGGTCAGGGCCATCGTAAGGACGTTTGGGAGTCTACAAACGGCGTCGATTGGACGAAAAATCCCGATGCGCCTTGGAGTGAACGAATTGGATTACGATCGATCGTCGTCGGTTCAGAGGCTTTTGTGATCGGCGGAGGCACCAGCTCCGGCTCGAACCTGCTAAAAAACGATGTCTGGAAAACCACAGACGGCAATACGTGGACGCAAGTCACTGCCAATGCAGGCTGGGGCCGGCGATATTACCATGGCTTACAGCACTTTGGCGGAAAATTCCATGTATTCTCGGGTACAAATGAAAGCAATGGACGTTATTGCGATGCATGGTCTTCTAGCGATGCCCTGACCTGGTCTCAGGCTGCAACTTCTGCCCCCTGCGCTGAAGGTGCAGCTGTCCTGCAATTCCTGGGCAAGATCTGGAGTTATTCCGGCTGGAACGGCTTTTACATAAATTCGAATCAATCGACGACTGATGGTATGACCTGGACCTCTAACACAGCGGTATCATGGACTGCAAGGGTCGGCGCCTCAGCTTTTTCGTATAAAGGATATGCGCTTGTTATGCTTGGTTCCAATAGCTCTTATTTAACGTCTACGATGTATTCAAGCGACGGCGTTAACTGGGCATATCTGGGGGTGCCGGCAGCACTGGCTGGTCGGGATTACCAGCAGATGCTACTCTTCAATGACGGCTCGGGCGATAAGATGTGGATGTTTGGCGGTGCTTATTACAATGATATCTGGACCTTTGAACTACCATAGAATGTTCCCGTAGAAAATACGAAGCCCTGCTTAAAAAATCCTCCTGATTTGGTGTAAACAAATAATTGTTCCGATCGATGTGCCCCAAAAGCAGACTCCCAAAATAAACCTCGATCTGCATGTCCGCCATGAACCTCAGTCCGATCGGGTAGCCGTTAAAGGAATTGCCGATAAATATCCGGTGTTGTTTGTAGTTGGTGTAACCGCGGTCATTTACGATGCGCACGATGCAATCCTCAGGGTAGGCGGGTACTAGATCGCCAGTGTAGGAAATTTCAGATGGTCGGTAGAACTCTGCCGGCGTCCTCATATGCAAGGCTTCATGGGGGCGTTCATTGTTGAAATCATGGCGCCACTGATCAAATGAAATCTGGTGCAGTTTCAGATCGCCGCGAATGCGCCCCTGCAGTTCCGTGCGGATGTCTCTGTGCATACGCTCATGTCCGCCATTCTGCGCTGGCTTTCCCGGATCAATGCGGTCCAGAGAAATTCCCAACGACAGCCACCAGACTGACAATTTTGTCAGGCCAAAGAGTCCCCACGATGATGCGAAAGGAGTTCCGTTGTCAGAGCGAATAATTTCCGGCAGACCATAGCGTTTGAAGAGTCTGGCAAAGTGTTGTTTTACATTGGAAATATTGCCCTTTTCCAGTATCTGTATCGACAGGATGTACTTACTGTACTCATCGCGAACTGTCAGTGGTTCGCATTTCTCTGCATGTGCAGTGTACCACCAGCCCTTGAAGTCAACCGTCCATAAGTGATTGGGATGCTTCGCCTTTTCGCGAAGCATCAGCCTCTCTCCGGTTCTGCGGCGCTTCTTTCCTCTTGGCCTTGTCAGACCAGAGCGTGCCAGAAGCCGATCGACTGTAGGAACTGAAATATCGCCTTTGCGCTCCGGGTAAAGCCTGCAGAAAACCGCATAGATCTTCTTGGCTCCCCAGCGCGGCCGGTTATTCTTTATGCGAATAATATCGCAGATTGTTTCTTCGTCAGTGCGGTTCGGATTGCCTCCTGGTTTTCGTGATAACTCCGCCAATCCGGCTAAGCCTTTTTCCAGGAACCTTGCCTTCCACTTGTACCCTGTCTTGGTGCTGATACCAAACTCGCGGCACAGCTCTGTGAAACTCTCTACGCCCTCCAGGGCGCGAAAGACAAAAGATCTTTTCTCTTCCATTTTGGTAACCTCTTTCCACGGCATTCGGTCCTCCTGCCGCAGGCAGGCTAGAACCCTTTGCGGAGCAAAGTGTTACCGATGTCTTGATAGAAATGTGTTACCTATGTCGTGATAGTACCATCTTTGCCGCGAAGACCCGAGCACGCGACCCAGCCGAAGGCGATCGCCGCGCAGCGCGTAAAATTTGTTGTCTGAAGTAATTGCGCCTGTGAGCCCGGGCAGGGATGGCCGGGCGACTCAGAAGCCGTAACCTATAGATACAGTTAGATGGATGTCATGCACAAAAGAATTTCTACCAATATCAGGCCAAACCTCTGCATTCGAAAATAGATACGTTAATTGGTAATAAAGATTAAATCTAAACTGCCAGCTATACCAGAAGCGACCTGTCATGCCCACGCCAACACGCGCAGTCGGGCCATGAACAAATACGCTAGTTGGGGCAGTTGTAATTTGTGTTTGTCCATTTGGTGCCCCAAGCGCCGAGATAAGACTATTATAACCTGCGTATGGATAATAAGAACCTAAATCATACCCAACTTGGCCCAGAAGATCGAAAGAACTAAAGCCACTCCCGGGATACAAATGTATCTCCTTACCAATCAGTAGTGTATGGAGCGAAACAATCAAGCTATCAGAAATATGTTTAAAGTTCGAAGTATCGGTACAATACTGGCCGCAATAGCTAGTCTTACCCGCGTTAATGCGTTGGAGTTGGGAACGATACAGATAAGAAAGCAATGTTGACCATCGTTCTGATTCGTAAGCTTGATAGTTAATGCCAAATACAAGGGTAAAAATAGTCGCATCAGCTGACTGCTGAGAACCATTAGGTACTGCGGTGGAAACCCCCAATGCATTTGTATACTGATTCTCTCGAGTATAAATGCCACCGATTGCTGTGCCGATGCCAAACTCAAGAATAATATTATTCTGAGGAAAGTTAGATTTAGCTTCTTGTGAAGTTTTCTCGACTCTTTTCTCAATCGCTTCTATTTTCGCAACGATAAAAGCGGAAAATACGACGATACAGACAAGGAAGAAAAATCTCACCATTAGGTAAATACAAACTGTTTTACAGATTGTAAAGACAAGGAAATTTTCTGGGGTTTGTCTTTAGTCCGGAGACATATGTTACAGTGGGGTTGCTGAAATAAGCGCCCGCCCTTAAGCGGTTTTTACCACAAAACTAAACTTAAGGGAGCGGGCAAATGTACGATTACCAAGAAGCATATCGGCGCATAAAGCGCAATTTTCATTACTACAAGGGAGATGTCACAGTCCGTATGCGGGCTATGCAATTGTTAAGGGTGCTACGGACGATTACGAAAGGACGATCCGTAGAACTTGCCTCTGAACTACAGGGTGTCAGGCGGCAGTATTTTTATTTCTGGCTGCGACGGCTGATTGCCACCGACTATGATTTGCAGAGCCTGAAAGGGCGTTCAAAAAGGCCACACTGCTCACGTAATGCCAAACCAAAATCAGTTATTCTGAAAGTGAAGGAAATTCGTAAGCTCGACGAATCTGGCGGCCATACCATCGCTTTGATTCTACGACGTGATTTTGGTATCCGCATCGCCGGTTCAACGGTCTGCAACATTCTGAAACGGGAGGGTATTAGCAAGGTTTATCGCTACCAGAAACGCAATGAGCACACGAAGCGGTATAGCGTAGAAAACCCTTTAAATACGGTGCAAACAGACAGTGCCTGGACGGGGTTTGCAGACAATCACGGTAACAGGGTTTATTATTTTCCAGTGATCGATGATTGTTCGCGGGTGGCGACGGTTCATGTCTGCGATTCAAAATCCGGAGATGAAGCGATCAAAGGGATGCAAAGATTCATTGAGGCATTCGGCAAACCAGATCAGGTTCAGACCGATAATGGTGTGGAGTTCACCAATCGATTTACTTCACGCAGAAATGCGAAACGGGAGAAAGACGGAACATACGCTTTGTTTGAGCAATTTCTGTTCACACAGGCCATACCACATCGGCTAATCAAGGTTCGGACACCTGAGCATAATGGCAAGGTCGAACGGTTCAACGGAACCTTAAAAAGGTTTCTTCAACGCAGGGCCAAAGATGGAATGAGCATCCTCCAATTTCAGACGTTGATTGATCAGCACATGGACTGGTACAACCGCCGCCGGCCACATTGGTCATTGAACGGGTTGACCCCGCACGAGCGGTTCTATGGAGTCCGCTTGGCAAAAATCGCATAAGTGTACGATATCTCCCCGGACTCTACAATTTTCTGGGGTTTGAAACTCAACAAGAAATATTGATCCAGCTATGTTCACCGCCGACACGAGGTCGGCGAATAACAAAGGCGCAATTATTTCAGACAACGTGGAATTTACCTGAAGTTGAGTGACGCTTCGTTCAACTTTGTATTCTGTAAGGCCATTCTGCGTCACTCAATCTGCCCGAAGCGCCTCGCGGCAAAGCACAAAACAAGCGTCCCGCTTGTGCTTTGTCCGCGATCTTCGGCGCGCAGGGCCGAGCACGCGAGGAGCTGCGGCACCGCAGCGGCGCAGCAGGTAAATTTTGTTGTCGGCAGTACTTGCGGCATTTCGAGGGCAACCTGCAAACCACGGAGGGTTTGCAGGAGTATTTTAGCAGTCTCCTGAAAAACTCTTGATTTTCTGGATTTTCTGTGCGTATATGAAATATGCGCGGGAATAAACCAGATCAAGATGATCTTTATAGTTACATTTCACTCGAGGAGCGGGTGCCGATGTCGCATCCGCTGCGTCCCATGAGGCAAATTATCGATGATGTGCTCAAAGCAATGAGCAAGAAATTTGATAAGGTTTATTCGAAGACAGGCAGGCCGAGCATTCCACCAGAGGTACTCGTTAAGACGCTTTTCCTGCAGGTGCTTTATGGAATCCGCAGCGAGCGTCTGGCTTTAGAGCAACTCGATTTCAACCTGCTCTACCGATGGTTCGTCGGCATTACCATGAACCAGAAGATTTGGGACGAAACAGTATTCACCAAGAATCGCGATCGGCTCTTTGCTGGTGAAGCACTCGACGCATTCTTCGCGGCAGTTATCAAGGAAGCAGATAAACGTGGCTTGCTATCACATGACCATTTCAGCGTAGATGGTACGCTAATCGAATCCTGGGCTTCGCTGAAGAGCTTCAAGAGCAAAGATCACCCGGACAATAATGGCGACGATGGCGATCCGGGCAACCCCAGTGTCGATTTTCATGGCGAAAAAGACGCAATGACACTCACCAATCCACGACGGATACACAGGCAAAACTCTATCGTAAAGGCAAGGGTAAAGAAGCACGCCTGTACTACATGGGCCATTTGCTGATGGAAAATCGCAACGGGCTCGCGGTGGCTGCGAGTGCAACACAGGCCGGATATCACGAAGAACGAACATCTGCTTTACAAATGTTGAAATCATTGAAGCGAAGCGGAAGAATAACCATGGGCGGGGACAAGCATTACGACGATCTGGAATTTGTCCGAGACCTTAAATCGATACAGGTCACCGCGCATGTTGCGCAGAATATCCATTCCCGACGCCATCATAGTGCGATTGATGAGCGGACAACCCGGCATTCAGGCTACGAAGTGAGTCAGCGGAAACGCAAGCGCATAGAAGAGATATTTGGCTGGGCGAAGGGCTTCAGTACTTTGCGGCGACCGCATTTTCGCGGACTGAAGCGCATTGGCGCATTTTTCAAGTTCGTCATCAGTGCGTATAACCTTATGAGGATACGAAATCTATGCCACGGATAGCACCTCTGCGAATGAAAAGACCGGGCGCCCTGAAAACGCACAACCCACCTGCATTTCCTGAGGCGCTAAGTTCCGAAAATTCCTGCTCTATCCCCCATTTTTCCGGAGACTGTTAGATGGTTAAAACCCGTTCATTAAGCACTGATTGCAGCTTCGCGATATTGCGCAATGTCGGATTAGCCTTCTTAGGGTTCTCAAAATTCTGATAATTCTGGTAAGGAATATTCATTTTGGCTGCCAATTGCTTTTGAGTCAAATTGCGCTTTTTTCTGGCTAATTTAAGCCAAATAGCAAAGGCTACGTTCTCACTCGGCGCTACCAAATGAATTCCTTTCCCGGCTTTGTGCGATGGCTGAGGAATCTCTTGCTCTCTCAGGTCTATGGATTCTAAGTACCCATCCAATGCTTCTTTAGCATGGGTCAAAGCTTCATCCAAGGAATACCCAAAAGTAAGGCAGCCAGGTAAGTCTGGGAATTCAACGCTAAAAGCGCCTTCTGATTTCGAATGAGTGATTTTCGCCGGATACTTAATCATTTTAGCCCACTTTGTTTAAGAATTGCATTCAGAGTTCCTTTCGGGATATCTGAATTGCCATGCACCGGCACAACAACGGTTGAGGCGCCTTTCACCATGATGTGATGGGAGCCCTTTATACGATCCAGAACCCAACCGTTTTTTTTGAGCTTTTTCAATAGCTCCTTGCCTGACATCCGGAATAATACACATTATTATATGTATCGTCAATCTTTTCCGGGTTTTCCTCTGCGTTCCGAAGCCGCCGAAACATGGATGTTTCGGGCAATAATGGCACCTAACTTGGATTTTACGCTGACGTTTTTTGACGCTTGTGTCATTTATTCAGTCTGTAAAGCCGATTTGCGTCAAAAAATGTGGTCGTAGCGGCTCGCAGTGGCGCGCAAAAGCAAGCGTCCCGCTTGCGCGACATCTGCGATCTTTGCCGCGAAGACCCGAGCACGCGAGGAGCTACGGCACCGCAGCGGCGCAGCGCGTAAAATTTGTTGGGCGACGTCACGGGCCTAACGGCAAAAATATTTGACACAATGTCTTGTGTGAAGTGTTGTGTAGCTATATGGCAACGAACTTAGCTATAGACAACAAGCTATTAAATGAGGCTCTTAAAATAGGTCATTTCAGATCTAAAAAGGACACCGTTAATACGGCTTTGCGTGAATTTATTCAAAAACGACGCCAAAAGGATATCCTGAGTTTGTTTGGAACTATAGACTTTGATTCTAAGTATGACTATAAAAAAGCTCGTAGTCGGATATGAATATTATTCCAGATACCCCCGTCTGGTCGTTAGTTCTGCGAAGAGATATGCCCAACCGTGAAGTGCAAAACCTGTTTGTCCGATTCATTGAAGAGGGACGTGTCATCTTGCCCGGTGTTGTTAAGCAAGAACTTCTGTCAGGGGTTAGAAACCAAGCCCAATTTGATGCCTTGGCAGAGCAACTGACTCATTTTCCGGTAATATTAGCTACAGACGCAGATCACATACTTGCGGCTAAATTTTTCAATAAATGTCAAAAGTCAGGTATCCAGGGCAGCCATATCGATTTCTTAATTCTGGCACTTGCAATAAATAATTCAGCTTCTATTCTTACCTCGGATAAAGACTTCCAACATTATCAAAAGCATGTGCAGTTTGAGCTGCAAATGATTGGCCCGTGATGTCGCCCAACGTGGATTTTACGCTGACGTTTTTTGACGCTTGTGTCATTTATTCAATCTGTAAAGCCGATTTGCGTCAAAAAATGTGGTCGTAGCGGCTCGCGGCGGCGCGCGAAAACACACCTCCCGGTGTGCGCGTCGTCCGCGATCTTTGCCGCGGAGACCCGAGCACGCGAGGAGCTACGGCACCGCAGCGGCGCAGCGCGTAAAATTTGTTGTCTGTCGTAAGCCTAGGCAATTTTTTTCAGGCGTGGCTCGACTGTATAGCCAAGCGCGGCCAATACCTTCAGCATAAAATCAGTGCTAATATCTGATCTGCTTCGATTTAACAATGCAGTAATTCTTGTTCTTGAAGTTCCAACTCGTTTAGCCAAGGTTTCATGCGTCAGCTTGGACTTACTAAATAGGCCAGCGATATCGGAGTTCAACTTTGAACGAAATACCGCGTCGGCGGCTTCATATTCAGTCAAACCAATAGCCTCAAAAAGCTCTTTTGGATTCTTCGCTGTGATTACATTTAATTTAGCCATTTGTAGCCTCCAAAATTTCTCTCAATCTCTTCTTGCCGATATCTATTTCGCGTTTCAATGTCTTCTCTGATTTCTTGATAAAAGTGTGAAACACTAAGACTTTGCCAGCTACTTTGAGGTAGTAAAAAGCCCTGTATTGATTCTGCGAATCCTTAACCCTCAATTCGGAGACACCTGGAGCGACAGAAGGCATTGGTCGCGAATCTGGCATACTGACGCTCTCTCCCAGTTGTAAGTCGAGTATCAAATCCCCCAGTTTTGCCTTGATCTCCTTGGAGTAGGACTTAATCTCGGACAATGCTGCCGGATGGAAGTCAGCATCTTTCACTGCTTAATGTATTGAAAACAATACATGGCGTCAAGAAAAACTCGCGTGGCTTATGACAGACAACGTGGAATTTACCCGAAGTCGATAGTGCGTCGCACAATAAATGCAGTCTTCACTCGAAAGCCACGACTTGATGCACTATCGATTTGCCGAAGGTCGCCTCGTTGCGCCCGACCAAACAAACGTCCCGTTTGTCGGGCGTCAACGACTCCTGGCGACCGAGGCCGAGCACGCCCGCCAACGGAGTGCGGGCGCGCGCAGCGGGTAAATTTTGTTGTGCGAAGGTTTTGCGCCATACGGTAGATGCTTAGCAAAAAATTCCATGGCCTAAATTAGAATCTTAGTTTCAATGAAATCTAGTCTTTTGCTTAACAAATCTGCCATTTGACGGGTCGGGCGGGCATCCACCGGTATCAAGTCTTCGATTGATCTCCCTTCTCGCACGGCGTCTACCCAGCGACCCATTTCATACACATAACCAGAAAGAGCCGCCGCTGGCGTTTCGTTATCAATCGCTGATATATAAGCAGATGGCAAATCACCCACGACTACCCAAAGCCAATTATCGGCCTTGCCATTTGGCAATATCTCAAAGAGGAAAACGGCCACTATACCACCAACTCCCAGGCCAAAATGCGCATCTTTGATTTTCTTACACCAAGAGTGGCTTCTCAGATAGTCACTAGCCTCGAGATACATCTTCTTAAGCATTTTAGTGTCTGCGGCGTCTTCCCCGCGCATCTTTTTGATCGGCACAATATTCTTAAATTCAGCTTTCATATTTATTGCAAAAGTTCCATCAAACTCCAGCAAAATACCCTTCCACGATGAAAAATAAATGCGCAGGTTCAATATCAGAACATCGGTAACGAAAAGTCATCACGACATCGGTAACAGTTCTGCCTCAGGCTTTGCCGTGGTTTCCTCCTGATTTGGTGTAAACAAATAATTGTTCCGATCGATGTAGCCCAATAGCAGGCCACCGAAGTAGACGTCGATGCGCATGTCGGCGATAAACCGGAGCCCGATCGGGTAGCCGTTAAAAGAATTGCCGATAAATATCCGGTGCTGCTTGTAGTTGGTGTAACCGCGGTCATTTACCATGCGTACGATGCAATCCTCAGGGTAGGCGGGTACTACGTCGCCAATATACGGAATTTCAGATGGTAGGTAGAACTCTGATGGCGTCCTCATGCCCAGGGCTTCATGCGGTCGCACATTGTTGAAGTCTTCGCGCCACTGATCAAACGAAATCTGGTGAAGCTTTAGATCACCGCGAATGCGCCCCTGCAGTTCCGTGCGGATGTCTCTGTGCATACGCTCATGGCCACCATTCTGGGCTGGCTTTCCCGGATCAATGCGGTCCAGAGAAATTCCCAAGGACAGCCACCAGACTGACAATTTTGTCAGGCCAAAGAGTCCCCACGATGATGCGAAAGGAGTTCCGTTGTCAGAGCGAATAATTTCCGGCAGACCATAGCGTTTGAAGAGTCTGGCAAAGTGTTGTTTTACATTGGAAATATTGCCCTTTTCCAGTATCTGTATCGACAGGATGTACTTACTGTACTCATCGCGAACTGTCAGAGGTTCGCATTTCTCTGCATGTGCAGTATACCACCACCCCTTGAAATCAACCGTCCATATGTGATTGGGATGCGTCGCCTTTTCGCGAAGCATCAGCCTCTCTCCGGTTCTGCGGCGCTTCTTTCCTCTTGGCCTTGTCAGACCAGAGCGCGCCAGAAGGCGATCGACTGTAGGAACTGAAATATCGTCTTTGCGCTCCGGGTAAAGCCTGCAGAAAACCGCATAGATCTTCTTGGCTCCCCAGCGCGGCCTGTTATTCTTTATGCGAATAATATCGCAGATTGTTTCTTCGTCAGTGCGGTTCGGATTGCCTCCTGGTTTTCGTGACAACTCCGCCAATCCAGCTAAGCCTTTTTCCAGAAACCTTGCCTTCCACTTGTACCCTGTCTTGGTGCTGATGCCAAACTCGCGGCACAGCTCTGTGAAACTCTCTACGCCCTCCAGGGCGCGAAAGACAAAAGATCTTTTCTCTTCCATTTTGGTAACCTCTTTCCACGGCATTTGAGCCCCCTGCCGAAGGCAGGCAAAAGCTCTTTGCGAAGCAAAGTGTTACCGATGTCTTGATAGAAATGTGTTACCTATGTCGTGATAGTACCCCGCCAATGTCACACAATGTGGATTTTACGCTGACGTTTTTTGACGCTTGTGTCATTAATTCAATCAGGCAAGCCGATTTGTGTCACCAAATCTGCCCGGAGCGCCTCGCGGCAAAGCACAAAACAAGCGTCCCGCTTGTGCTTTGTCCGCGATCTTCTGGCGCGCAGGGCCGAGCACGCGAGGAGCTACGGCACCGCAGCGAGCGCAGCAGGTAAATTTTGTTGTCTGACGTTTCTAACCCGCAATATGCCGCCGTAGCCATGGAGGGCGAAGGCGGTTAGTGGAAAGGCTCCTGTAGAATCCTTGCCCCATGCCAAATGATACCTATTTCAACGCGATCTTCACGCACTCTGTAAATTATGCGATAATCTTGAAAGATGACCTCTCGATAGTCTTTATCAGGAAATTCCGGGACTTTTCGGCCCATTAAGGGATGCTGTTCCAGTTGCTTAACGCGGATGTTTATTTCCCGGGCAAGTAACTTGGCATAGGGTAATGAAAACTGTTCAATATACTGGCAAATTGCTTCGAAGCTTTGTATTGCCGGTTCTGACCACCTTATTCGGAAAGCCATTTAGCCATGCGCTTTTCCACTTCTTCGTGATCAACGCCACCATTCTTATCTAAATCACTAAAGGCAGCGTCTACCCGTGCCCTGAAGTAGAGCTTTTCCATAATATCTGATACCGTAGCAGTATCTGGCAATGAGTCTATCATTTTGACGACCTCATCTTTTACTGTAGCCTGTGCCATAAGACAGGATAGCCAAGCCATTTAGTGCAGCAAGGATTTTCCAGAAATCTCGCTCTAAGCTAAAGTAAGCTCAATCACCAGGGCTCGACCGCGGCATGGATGCCGCGTGCATGGTATTGCGGGTTAGAAATGTCAGACAACATGGAATTTACACGAGGTCGATGGTGCGCCGCACAATAATAGTGGGCTTATTTGGAAAGCCGCATATTAAGCACCATCGATCTGCCGTAGACCGCTCGTTGCGCCTGACCAAACAAACGTCCCGTTTGTCAGGCGTCAACGATCTTTGCGGTCGGAGGCCGAGCACGCGAGGAGCTACGGCACCGCAGCGAGCGCAGCAGGTAAATTTTGTTTTCTGACGTAGCTGCCCTTGTGAACCCGGCCATGGACGGCCGGGTGAAAATTTGGAATACTGGCCCGCGGCAAAATGAGTGAGGTCTCATAATTGGCTTGCTGCCCAGCTGGGAAAGCAAAATAAGTTCTTTGTGAAATGCCTCGGTAAGCTGAGTTTCTTCTCCGTGCTGCTCTTAGTGGCGATACTGCCAATTGGTGCACAACTGACGGAGAAGGATTTCGATGAGCTTCTTGTGGCCGTAGAGGCGAGTAATTTTAAGAAACTCAAAACAATATTAAATAAAGAAAAGGCGAACGCGAAAGACAAGCACGGTAAACCTCTTTTACACCGAGTGAAAGATATTCGAATTGCTAGACTTTTTCTCGAAAACGGTAGCAATGTCAATGCAACGGATGGTTATTTCGAGACAACAGCATTGCATAAAGGACCAAGTATTCAGTTTGCCAAACTCTTTATTGAATTCGGGGCAGACGTAAATGCGAGAACTAGGTATAAGCAAACGCCTTTATATGGGGTTGATACAATTGAACTGGCGAAGTTACTCGTCGAAAACGGCGCAGACATAAATGCAAGAAATGATTCAGGATATACCCCCCTGCATGTGACGAATAGTATTGCAGTCGCTGCTTTTCTTATCGATAAAGGCGCAGATGTTAATGCCAGAACTGATGACGGATCGACGCCGATACATCGAGTTCAGGACGTTCGAAAGATTAATCTGCTGATTGAAAAGGGAGCCGATATTAACGCTCAGAATAATGCAGGTGAGACCGTTTTGCACCTAGCCGCAAAAGAGGGTCAAACTATTCATGTTGATAAGATGGAAGCAGGTCATCATGCTCCATCGCGAACGGACTGGACAGAAAACAAGAAAATTATTAGATTGCTTACTACCCACGGAATAAATGCCTTTTTGAAAAATGCAAAGGGAGAAACAGCTTTTGAAATTGCTTGGGATAAACAAGTTAAAGCCCTTCTAAAGGCTGCGGAAGAAAAATATCGGGCTCAAATAAAGAGCAAGTAAATATGCTTTTGAGGAACATAAACTGTTTGAATTCTTGATTGCCGTGTTTTGACAACCAGTGCCCGCATGGAGGCGGGCAAATAACATTGGGCAGCTATGTCAGAGAACGTGGAATTTACCTGAGGTCGATAGTGCGTCGCACAACAAATGCAGTCTTCATTCGAAAGCCGCGGCTTGATGCACTATCGATCTGCCGTAGGTCGCCTCGTTGCGCCCGACCAAACAAACGTCCCGTTTGTCGGGCGTCAACGAGTCTTCGCGACCGGAGGCCGAGGACGCGAGCCAACGAAGTGCGCACGCTCGCAGCGGGTAATTCTTGTTGAATCTGTAGAATAAGATTGCTTTGGCCTGAAAATTGCCGTAGTTACGTAGGTTATAATGCAACATATCGGGAGAAACCCATGCCGCGATTTAGATCAGAAAACAGAAGCCAGAATATGCTTGTGCCGGTCGATCTTTCGGATCAGATAATGAAGGGGACACTGGAAGCGACGATCAACGAAGCAATCAATCGGATGGACATGACGCCGTTTACCCGCAGAATCAAGAACGACCTCACCGGTGCGCCGGCATATGATCCACGCTCGTTGCTCAAGGTGATTCTCTTTGCCTATTCGCGGGGGATTTTGTCTTCGCGCCGTATTGCCGATGCCTGCGAGAAGCACATTGTGTTCATGGCCTTGAGCGGTTATAGCAAGCCTAATTTTACCACAATTGCTGATTTTATCTCTTCGATGGGGGCAGAGGTTAAGCAGGTTTTCATCCACATTCTGCGAGTCTGTGCGAAAATGGATTTAATCGGCGCGGAGCGCTTTGCGATTGATGGGCACAAGCTTTCCTCGAGCGCCGCTAAGGAACATAGCGGTCGCTTTGCCGATTTCAAAAAGCGTATCGAAAAATACTCCGACCTGATCGGGGCTCTGGTCAGGCAGCATGCAGAAACAGATTTGAAAGAGAGAAAGGCAGCGTTGGCACAAAAGCGTAATCGGCTGACAGCGAAGAAAGAACGACTGGAGGGGTTTTTAGAATCCAACCAGGCTAAACGGGCAACGCGGAAATGCGGCAAAGAGCCGACGAGCAACGTGACGGATAACGAATCGGCCAAGATAATTTCATCGCACGGGGTGATTCAGGGCTATAACGGTGTTGCGGCGACCGATGAGAAATGCCAGATTGTGATCGCGGCCGAAGCGCACGGTACTTCTTACGAGGGCAACCTGCTGATGCCAATGCTTGGTATAGCCGAAGAGAACATGGCGGATGTCGAAATAGATAAAACAATATCAGAGATACAGGTACTTGCGGACGCAAATTACTTCAACGAAGCAAACCTGAAGGCTATGTCAGAGAAAGGGATCGATGCGTATATACCCGATCCGATGTTTCGCAAGCGCGATCCGCGGTTTGCGAATGCAGACGACCACAAGGGTAAGACGCGCAGGAATGTCTATGACACGAAGAAGTCACAGGGCTTGCGCGGGTTCGGACAGGAGGATTTTATCCATGACAAGAACGGTGATTTTTACATCTGTAAATCGAGTCACCGTCTGAACCGGTGGGCCAATCACGCGAGCAGTGGTGGCCGGGTTTACGGTATTGGAAAAATTGCGCACTGTCGGTCCTGTCCTTTGCGTAACGAGTGCATGCCCGGTGGTAATGCTCGGTCCAAGAAAATGATTACAGTCGCGAGCACAGATGCAGATAGCAGGCGCATGCCGTATTCGACCGCGATGAAGGCTAAAATTGATTCACCAGAGGGCAAGGCGATCTATGCGAGGCGGTTGCAGATTGTGGAACCGGTGTTTGCGAACACCAGGGCGCATAAAGGGATGAATAAATTTACACTCCGCGGGAAGCGAAAAGTGAATATTCAGTGGCTGCTCTACATGTCGGTTCATAATCTTTCTAAGATTGCCAGGGCAATTCGTGCGAATCCGCAGTTACAGATAGCGTGATACGGCGTGGGAAATCAGTACTGAAGGAAAAGGCGATTTAGCGGGCAGAACAAAAGACGAACAGGCCTATTGCGCTACGAGCGGGGACTTTTTCTACAGATTCGTTAGGCGCAGTGATTTGAGCTACGTATCAATCATTGTTTCGCCAAGGAGGGCGAAACAATGCGAACACCACGATCTATGATTAGTTCTTTGAATAGAGCAGAATTGTGCACTTCTTTTGATACCTTTTCAGAATATTCAGCAAGTGAAAGATGCTTATTATTCTCGTATTCTCTGTTCCGAATACTTCTGACCCATTCGACACAATCAAATTTCTTCTTCGTCATAAACCACCTCTTTCGGACTGCGAATTTCTAAACTCCTATACCCTTCACGGATATTTATTCCATTAAAGCCCATAATTCGGCTCACGTTCACAATATGCTTAAAATTCCAACTTAGCAATAAATCAGCTCCAAAATGAGCCGCCGTTGCTATGTGCAAGGCATCAACCTGGCACCATTGTGGTACAACCTTCTCCGTAATATACATCTGTGCCAACGTTCGCACTTCTGGCGTGGTGGTAATTTCAACCTGATATTCCTCGGGTATCCCTTTCAATACATTCTTAATCTCGGTCGGTGCACCTTCAAGCTCTTTCAGAGTCGTATCTGAAATCAAAGCAATATATCTACCACTCTTAATTCGATCGATAAGCATCAGTGATTCGACCGAGAATTCCTCGTCAAAACAACCGCCAATAACCGACGTATCGAGATAAACCTTCAGAACGCGCATTTTCAGCTAAAATATGCTCTAAAGATATATAAGGTCAACGCATAAATGTCGTGGCCAAAATCGACTGATGCCCGCCACGGATGGCGGGGGCGCCTTGGAAAACCCTCTCAAATCATTGCGCCTAACGTGGAATTTACCTGAGGTTGAGTGACGCTTTGTTCAAGTTTGTGTTCTGTAAAGCCATTTTGCGTCACTCAATCTGCCCGGAGCGCCTTGCGGCAAAGCACAAAACAAGCGTCCCGCTTGTGCTTTGTCCGCGATCTTCTGGCGCGTAGGGCCGAGCACGCGAGGAGCCACGGCACCGCAGCGGCGCAGCAGGTAAATTTTGTTGTACGCCGTTGCCGTTCGGATAGCCTCGATCAAGGAGGATCGAGGCGTATTTTTGTTTACGACCGACGATTAATATTTACGGCTCCTTACAGATGTTCCAGAAATTTGGCCAGCTTTTGTTTCTGAGCGTCTCGATGTGTTTCTTCATAAACCCAAGCCTGATTGGAGCAAGTGATTACCCTGTCCCGGAAGGCTATTACCAAGGCCCCTGTGGAGAGTTATATACGGACAAATACATTGAGAATCTCATTAATTATGATAGTTCAAAATCTACCCTTGTAAAGCATTTGGTACCATTACGCCATCTTAACCTACGATTAGAATTCTGGCCACAAAGTTATGGCTTTTATCTTGTTAAGACTTCACCTTCAAAGTATGAACGCTTCATGTTTTGGAAATGCAATTGTCACGGTCAGGATATGGGATTTAGCTTCAGCAAACTGAACCCCGCGGATGACGCAAGTGTCGGCCTGTTCCTCTTAAGTGAACACTCGAGCGAATGGTCATGGAGCAAGAATTTGACGCCTGAAAGACGGTTCATTCGAAAAGAACGCCTTGAACGGAATCAGGTCTATGCCAAGGAGTTTTCTTTTGGTTTGAAGGACGGACGGGATGTTGTGCGAGCCGAACAGGCTGCTCAAGAAATAATTATTGAAAAGGAAAAAGCCTGGTCCTTTAATTTTAAGCTAATACCAATAGATTTGCGAGAAGGATTTTTTTGCCTTAAGCCCACTATTGAAGGCATTAAATCTGATTTGTTTGAGCTTAAGAAGTGAACAGCGCCCGCACGATGCGGGCGAATGACCGTGAGTCATTAACCGTACAATTATTTCAGACAACGTGGAAAATACCCGACGTTGATGGTGCGTCATGCAATAAATACAGGCTTATTTGGAAAGCCGCATACGGAGCACCATCAATGTGCCCGAAGCGCCTCTCTGAGGAGCGCGAAACAAACCTCTGGGTTTGCGCGACGAAGAGATCTGTGGCGCGGAGGGCCGAGCACACGACCCAGCGCAGCGGTCGTGCGCGCAGCGGATATTTTTTGTTAGCTGCAGTTGCCGGTTCGGTAGCCGAGACCAAGGATGGTCGAGGCGAATTACTTGCACCCAAGTTTATTGCAATATGTAGTTCGGATTTCTTGAGACTTAGATTCGCTTAACGCACCGACTCTGTATCGAATCAGCGACGTATGCAATGTATATATTTTGTCGCATCGGGCGAAGCTAGTCTTTGGCAATGTGCCACTTTTCAAGTCTGCCTGTTCAATTCGAATTGAATCGGGATGTCCCTGGTTTGAGGTAACAGAGAGGCAAATAAAATCGCCATTTCGGTCAGCAGGCGTCAGTACTACGACCGGTCTCTGTTTGGAGCGAGCCAGGTCTGAGAAAGGAAAATTGACGGTTATCAGCTCAAACGGGCTTAAAGTCATTCCAGGCATCGTCCTCGGCATTATCCCACGTTTTCGAAAGAGATTCTGACTGTGCTAACATTAGATTGGCGTCATCGATGCCGTGCTTTTGCTCTAAATACCCAATAAAATCCATGACTTCTTGCACAATTGGCTGCGGGAGCCTCTGTAGTTCTTGATATGCTAATTCCGCTAGACTCATTAGATACCTTGCGCCCTTACTTGCTAAAATATATTGAGGTGTAAACTATTATTGGCGTTGGGGACTTATGTCAGCCATTTCTTGCTCTTTTCTGAGCAAATAGCGCTAAACCCCGGCATGGATGCCGGGAGCGGACATTTTGTCTCACCGGCAATTGCAGCTAACGTGGATTTTACGCTGACGTTTTTTGACGCTCGTGTCATTTATTCAATTTGTAAAGCCGATTTGCGTCAAAAAATGTGGTCGTAGCGGCTCGCGGCGACGCGCGCAAACACACCTCCCGGTGTGCGCGTCGTCCGCGATCTTTGCCGCCCAGACCCGAGCACGCGAGGAGCTACGGCACCGCAGCGGCGCAGCGCGTAAAATTTGTTCTCTGACGTAGTTGCGGCTGCAAGCCCGGGCAGGGATGGCCGGGCGGCCACTTTATACAAAAATTCTTGGACATAGAATAAACAAGCTTTACACACGAAGCCTGCTGAGCATATCGAATCTTATCTGTTCAATGAGGCCAACAAGGATCCATTACTTCTACGCACAAAATTGGCCGTTAAAGCTTTGGTTCTGTTTTGCAATCTTACTGACGACGATAATTGTTTTGACTCTATCGGACTTAACAATTACAGCTCTTCAGAACTGGCGAGCTGTCGCTAGATTATTTGCAATATTAGTTTTAGGACCGCTCATTGGCTTTTTTGTAGGCCTATTATTTAGCTCGTTGATTGTCAGCCCTTTATACTTCAGCCAATTAGAAAAGAATGGAGGCCCTTTTCAAATTGGAGATCAAGTAGAGATACTCGTAAAACCCCACCGCGGACGAATTGTTCGTGTATATGCGCTCGGGCAAGGTTACAGTGTTCGGGTTGAGCTTGGCGCCGCAGAAAGGGAAAAATTCAAAGATTTCTTTAGCGGTACTGCGCTGCTTTTAAAGACCAGGAATAGCGTTCTGGGATCTTGAGTCTGTCCCAATTTTGTTAATGCGCCGACATGGATGTCGGCGGAGTACATGCCGCAACTATGTCAGAGAACGCGGAATTTACCTGACATTTGGTGACACTTATGTCATTAATTCAATCAGGAAAGCCGAATTGTGTCACCAAATGTGCCCGGAGCGCCTCGCGGCAAAGCACAAAACAAGCGTCCCGCTTGTGCTTTGTCCGCGATCTTCTGGCGCGTAGGGCCGAGCACGCGAGGAGCCACGGCACCGCAGCGAGCGCAGCAGGTAAATTTTGTTGTCTGAAGTGCGCTATTCGGTAATGACATTTGAAGCTATTTTGCAATACCTTGTAAGCTCGGGCTGGATTCTAAGAATTTGGGTCTTTGGGGAAATATAGAATGGAGTAGGTAAGTCAAGTGATTCCCTATTGATTTTGCGATCACTCTCTTTCGTTGCCATGATTTCAGATTCGTTCTTGAAATAGATATCAAGGAATAATCTATGAGCCCGCACTGATCGTACGATACGAAATTGACAGAATTTCCAAGAGTCAACCAGGAATGAAGTTTCTTTCAGGCCTGAGATGACAGTTAAATTTCCATTTTTTTGGAAGGATATTCTCTGAAAATTATTGAGGGCTGGTAGACCGAGCAAGACGGCAAAGACCGTAAAGAACAGGCAAACCCATAGGGGTGCCCATTGATTTCCAACCTCTGCGGCCATCTCATCGAAGGATTCCGGTCGAAAAAGCCTAGTTCGGGCAAATAAGAACAAGCCCATCAAGGAGAGAAGAAAAAAGAACGCCACGGCTAACAGATGCAGAAATGTCGGTTGCGTAGTAATGATAAAGTTTTGGCCATTATCTTGAAGCATAATATCGTGCCAGAAAATGAAACAGTAGCCTATTACAGATAAAATGAACAGGATCGAAAAAAAAGTAAAGAATCGAGTTGCAATTCGTTTCTTAGACATAACTATAGCGCATTTCAGACAACGTTGGATTTTACGCTGACGTTTTTTGACGCTTGTGTCATTTATTCAATCTGTAAAGCCGATTTGCGTCAAAAAATGTGGTCGTAGCGGCTCGCGGCGACGCGCGAAAACACACCTCCCGGTGTGCGCGTCGTCCGCGATCTTTGCCGCGGAGACCCGAGCACGCGAGGAGCTACGGCACCGCAGCGGCGCAGCGCGTAAAATTTGTTGGGCGCCGTTGTCGCTACGTAAAGCTCGGCCAAGGAGGGCCGAGCGTGAGCCTTTTCCCCTGATTATTCGAGAAAATGCTTTTTAGCCTGTTCACATGAAACAATTCGGAATTATGTCGCATTGGGGATGGACCATATTTCTTGTCATACTACTTGGGTGTAAAACCGCCCCGCCGGATTCGGTTGAAACGCTTAATGATGTTCAATTAGAAGAGGACGAAGACCCCGCTGATTCAACGCGACTTATAATCAAGAAAATTGGACATACAGAGGCCAATGGCTTCAGACAATTAAGTGTACGAATCGAAATTTCTAGCTACGGCGAAGTTATGCAGTCTTTTCAAGAGCTCTTCATTACTTTTGGCTCGATTGAAAAGCTAGTCTTCGGTGAAAAGATTGCCTATTTCATTTCATGCGACAGGCAAGGGTCAACTTGGGCTGCCAAGAAAGCCATTATTGTATGGGATAAAGAAGGCATTTGGAGTATTTTGCCGCTGCATTTTGATCGCGCCACGCTTCATAAAAATGAGAAGCGTTTCCTGATAGATGAGAAAATTGGCGTGATCGGCGAAAATCCTACTGGGAACCAGCTCTATGAGTTCAATGATGGCTTGCTAACATTGTATAAACCCTGACTGACGTCATCCTGTTCAGCTTGCAAACAGGCGCGCAAGGATGCGCGCGAAATCGAAATTGATTTATGCGACAATGGCGCCCAACGTGGAAAATACCCGAATTGCGCCCTCGCGGGTGTAAAGTGTAAATAATCACGGTTTATGCGACTTTCGTGGGAGCGCATTTGCCCGGAGCGCCTCGCGAGCCCGCCAATGCAGGCCCACTGGCCTGCGGGCGCAGCGATCTTTGGCGCGCAGGGCCGAGCACGCGACCCAACGTAGTGGTCGCGGCGCAGCGGGTATTTTTTGTTCTCTGCCGTTGTTGACCGCGGTTACCTGCGCGGCCATGGCGTTTTACATGCCGACCCAACCGGGCAAGAGCGCCGTCGGTTAAACTTTATTTAATTTCAAAAGCCAAGCTTTGACTTGCTAAGTGTAGCATTCGATATAACCAAAGATTGCCTTGCAATCTTTGTCGGCAGCTTACGGCAGAAAGCAAGGCGTGTAATACGCCGTGGTCTTTGCCGCGCTTGTGCTAAACCTCTTCGCGCCAAAGTTCTTAGGGGGAGGGCAACCATTGCCCAGGTTAACGCCTTTGTCTTTTGCGCGCTCGTGGGAGCGAGGCAACAATGGCAGAGAACGTGGAATTTACCTGAGGTTGAGTGACGCTTTGTTCAGCTTTGTATTTTGTAAAGCCATATTGCGTCACTCAATCTGCCCGGAGCGCCTCGCGGCAAAGCACAAAACAAGCGGCCCGCTTGTGCTTTGTCCGCGATCTTTGGCGCGTAGGGCCGAGCACGCGAGGAGCCACGGCACCGCAGCGAGCGCAGCAGGTAAATTTTGTTGTCTGAAGTTGCCATGCAATTAGGTTTTTTCGACTTTGGACCACAATCCCCTTAGGTCGGCCAATTCTTTTCGGGCAATCTCTACATATGGCTCAGAGTCGAGCCCATGTCCGGACTGAGTATTTCATTATTGATCTTCACCATAATTTTACTGGGATCGACAGTAATTCGTTGAGAAATATTTGGTCGAATTCTAAGGCTTAGTATCGTATCGTCTTTGTTGTTTTCTTCTGGGAAGTAGTAGTAAGAAACTATTCCTGGCACCCAGGGAATAATAGGGAATACGGGCCCAACCCAGAATGTTTCAATTCGATCAGGTCGTATTCTCAAGCCCAAATCTACTGCTTTTGTTTCGTAATAGAAATTCAAGATCTTGAATTCTTTCAGATTTGAATACCCGCCAAAAAGAGTGGTTCTTTCCAATTCTTTTGCCGGTTTTTCTGCAGCTCGATAAATAAATTTATTATATGAGATGCAAGAAAAAAGAAGTAATGGAAAAAGGAATGGGAATAATTTACTCATATGACAATTGCAGCTAACGTGGATTTTACGCTGACGTTTTTTGACGCCTGCGTCATTTATTCAATTTGTAAAGCCGATTTGCGTCAAAAAATGTGGTCGTAGCGGCTCGCAGTGGCGCGCAAAAGCAAGCGTCCCGCTTGCGCGACATCTGCGATCTTTGCCGCGGAGACCCGAGCACGCGAGGAGCTACTGCACCGCAGCGGCGCAGCGCGTAAAATTTGTTAGGCGACGTTGCCGCGAGCTCGGGTCGGGCAAGGAGGCCCGAACCGAATCCCGAGTAACGGCGGGGTTGCAAACTTCGTTTACATGATAAATGTTTTAAATTTTTGCGAATTTAAGATTAATATGAAAACCGGCGCTAAGATTCTTTTATGTTATGAAGCAATTATTTTGGTAGCTCTAAGTTACATTGTTACTGATTTTTTCAGGCATGATACTAGGATATCAGGTAAGGTAGTAGGGAAAACTGATACGCTGAATAAAGGGCGCTTAGCTACATACCTAGATGTGCAATACTCATTTGAAGGTTCTAAGTATACCGGGCAAGCAAACTATCCGTTTAGAAGCGACGAAAAGCGGCCATTGATTGAAGATCAGGTGGAAATTAAGCTAAATAGCAAAAAGCCAGATAGTTTCTTTTTACCTCGGTACAATCTGTATTTAAGTGGCATAATTGCCCTAACACTTCTCGGTGCATTCGGATTTGTCATAGCTTATGTCATTAAGAATATGCCGATTTCTGAAAATCGGTCTGAAGGAGAATAAGTATCAAAACGAAATGCCGCGCCCGCACGGATGCGGGCGAAAAAAATGCGACGCGGCAATGTTCGCCTAACGTGGAAAATACCCGAATTGCGCCCGCGCGGGTGTAAAGTGTAAATAATCACGGTTTTATGCGACTTTCGTGGGAGCGCATTTGCCCGTAGCGCCTCGCGAGCCCGCCAATGCAGGCCCACTGGCCTGCGGGCGTAGCGATCTTCGGCGCGTAGGGCCGAGCACGCGACCCAGCGTAGCGGTCGCGGCGCAGCGGGTATTTTTTGTTAGCCGCCGTTACCGGATTCGCGCGGCTGGCGAACAACCCGAAGGTCAGCTATATACTGTATTTCGATCTTATTAGTCACCGAGGAGTTGTCGCCAGGATCAAAGGCGTAAGCAGCGAAATCTGGCTGTATTTTCTGATAAAAAATCCTCTTTTTCTCCCCTTCGGGCGCGAAGGAGGTAATGGTGGCTAACGTGGAAAATACCCGAATTGCGCCCCCGCGGCTGTAAAGTGTAAATAATCACGGCTTTATGCGACTTTCGCGGGAGCGCATTTGCCCGTAGCGCCTCGCGAGCCTGCCAAAAGCACACCTCCCGGTGTGGCAGGCGCAGCGATCTTTGGCGCGTAGGGCCGAGCACGCCCGCCAACGAAGTGCGGGCGAGCGGAGCGGGTATTTTTTGTTAGGCGCCGTTTGGCGGATATCAGGGGAAAAGCTTGCCAGCCATGGAGGGCTGGCAAGAAGCCTAAAAAAAGATGACATGCAGAGGGCACTTTTATATGTTTTGCCTATGTCTGTCTCTACTGATCCGAAAGTTATGGGTGGAAAGCCATGTATCACCGGCACTCGAGTAACAGTAGGTGTCATTTTAGGTTTAATAGCAAGCGGCAGGACTAATTCGGAAATTCTCGCCGCATACCCATATTTAACAGAGAAAGGCATACGCGAAGCGATAGAGTATGCGGCTTGGCGTATGCAAGAGCAAGAAGTCGCTCTAAACTAACCCTTGAAGTTACTGATTGATATGAATTTGTCACCCGCATGGGTGAAATTCTTAGCGGATAATGGCTTTGAAGCAATTCATTGGTCGAGAATCGGCGCTGGCAATGCACCTGACGAAGACCTTATGTCCTGGGCTGTTGCCAATAAGCATATTGTTTTCACCGAAGATTTAGACTTTTCTGAGCTCATCGCTTTGACCAACGCAAAAGAACCAAGCATACTTCAAATTCGCAGTCAGGATAACCTGCCCGATGCGGCTGGTCATTTCGTGCTCACGGCATTGAATCGATTTGGACCGGAACTCGAATCAGGTGCAATTGTTGTCCTGGATCAGAAAAAATCTCGCGCCCGCATTTTACCATTTCAAAAATAGCCCGACCATGGATGGTCGGGAGATCAAATAGGAGCCACCGACAAATGGTGCCTAACGTGGAATTTACCTGAGGTTGAGTGACGCTTCGTTCAACTTTGTGTTCTGTAAAGCCATTTTGCGTCACTCAATCTGCCCGAAGCGCCTCGCGGCAAAGCACAAAACAAGCGTCCCGCTTGTGCTTTGTCCGCGATCTTCTGGCGCGTAGGGCCGAGCACGCGAGGAGCCACGGCACCGCAGCGAGCGCAGCAGGTAAATTTTGTTGTCTGAAGTGCCGCAATTCGGATTCTTAAAGTCGCGGCCATCAGGGCCCACCACCCACGGGACCAACATCCATACCATCGTAGGATGCTAACCCCATTTTTACAGCAAAATCATGTAACTCAGAGTTCCGTTTATTTAACGATTCAACGGTATGTACCTCTACTTTCTCTACATGAAGCCACCAGATTTTTGAATCATCGTCGGATTTGTGAATATTGTTAAAATGGTAACCTTTGCTCAAAAGCGCTTTTTTAGCGCTTTCGAGTAACTTGCGATCTGCATCCGTAAAGAAATATCCCCAAAGAAGGGGTTTCTTTAGGTCTATAGAGGGTTCGCTCTTAAGCTTTGCGAACAAATCTTCCAGGATTTCGATGGAAATGTTGTTCTTCCCCGCACTCATCGTGGCTCTGCTTTTCTTAGAAGGACTTGGGGTACCATCCTGACATTGTACGTATGCAACTGCGAGGAAGATTGTCAATAATTGCCGGGTTCGGAAGACCAAGTTCATCGTTTGATTGTCATTCCCGATTTTTGGCCGCGTCGGATAAAGCATATTTATTGCGGCATTTCAGACAACGTGGAAAATACCCGAATTGCGCCCGCGCGGGTGTAAAGTGTAAATAATCACGGTTTTATGCGACTTTCGTGGGAGCGCATTTGCCCGTAGCGCCTCGCGAGCCCGCCAATGCAGGCCCACTGGCCTGCGGGCGTAGCGATCTTCGGCGCGTAGGGCCGAGCACGCGACCCAGCGTAGCGGTCGCGGCGCAGCGGGTATTTTTTGTTAGCCGCCGTTACCGGATTCGCGCGGCTGGCGAACAACCCGAAGGTCAGCTATATACTGTATTTCGATCTTATTAGTCACCGAGGAGTTGTCGCCAGGATCAAAGGCGTAAGCAGCGAAATCTGGCTGTATTTTCTGATAAAAAATCCTCTTTTTCTCCCCTTCGGGCGCAAGTATTGCCGACAACGTGGAATTTACCTGACGTTTGGTGACACTTATGTCATTAATTCAATCAGGAAAGCCGCCTTGTGTCACCAAATGTGCCCGAAGCGCCTCGCGGCAAAGCACAAAACAAGCGTCCCGCTTGTGCTTTGTCCGCGATCTTCTGGCGCGTAGGGCCGAGCACCCGAGGAGCTACGGCACCGCAGGGAGCGCAGCAGGTAAATTTTGTTGGCCGCCGTTAGCGTCACCAAAGCCCCTTTTCTCGCTGTTTTCTTATCGTAGCAATCATTTTTGCCCTGTACTCCCCTGGATCACCTGATAGTAGGGACTCTGCCAGATTCTTATCCTTCAAGTTTCCTGATTTAGTTTTTAGGAATTGTCGAATCTGTTTATGATTCTTGGCGTTGCTGCAAATTGACCACTGGGCAGATGCGCCGATTAAGTATTCATTTAGTGATTTCAAGTCCATGCCGCGCTCGGCTGCCATGAAAAGCTCCTGTAGGTACTTGTCATTCCCTGTTGAAAAAAATGACCCCCAAAGTGCATCATTTCGTCCCGGCGAAGGCGGGAATTCTGCAAGGAGTCTTTCGTGATCGGCTCTTAATATCACGATCAAGGCTGCTTTTGCGTTTTCTGGCGCTGAATTTATGACTTTTGAAAACCCATTCTTCAGATTTGGATTGTCTTGCAGGATTCTAGTGAAAAAGACATTTAGTGGTGCTTGACCGTTTGGGCTATCAGCGGCAAACGCAGAATATATTTTTAGAAATTTTACTGCATCTTGTGGTTTAGGCTGCATGTAATAGCTATTTATGAACTCATCGAGGTTGGATTTCTCCTCAAGCTCAGCCGAGTAAATGTGAATGCTCGTAAGTAGCAAAAAAGCCCAAACTTTGTAAGCGAATTTCATTGAGAACTCCTTGATAGCTAATGGCGGCCAACGTGGAATTTACCTGACGATTGGTGACACTTGTGTCATTAATTCAATCAGGAAAGCCGAATTGTGTCACCAATTGTGCCCGGAGCGCCTCGCGGCAAAGCACAAAACAAGCGTCCCGCTTGTGCTTTGTCCGCGATCTTCTGGCGCGTAGGGCCGAGCACGCGAGGAGCTACGGCACCGCAGCGAGCGCAGCAGGTAAATTTTGTTGGGTGCCGTACCGCATCGGTAAATTATCTCTTCTTGAATCCTGGTTCGCTCAGGCTGATAATGCGCAGCATATCACCGCGATGCGGATTCAAAATCGTCGCTTCTAGGGTTTCCTCAAGGATTTTGGCGGCTCTATCATCGATCTTTTTTACAATGATTATGGCTGATATATATTCCAGCGGATCGGTGTCAGATGATTTTGGGTCATAGTTGAATTTGATTGTACGTTTCTTGTAGTATGCCCGCAGGTAATCTCTGTCTTTATAACCGGGAGGAATATTTGGCTCACTGCCCGCCGGACCGTCAGGCGGGAAGCCCGTACCGTGAAAAAGTTCAGTATCATCGTTTTTTGACGTAATCGTGCGCGTCTTGGCTCGATGTGCATAGGTATGAATCTCGAAATCTTTATAATCAAGTTTCTGCAATAAATTCGTGATATCCGTTCGGGCCTTTTGGGCCTGCTGTTCTAAGTTAGATGTCTCGGGCCTACAGGCCCAAGAAAGCATCAGGGGCAGCAGTATCGTAGTCAGCTTTAGTTTACTTTGTGGCATCTTTTCATTCCTTTAAGGATAAATCTCTTAGTACAGCATGTTTTTGCGGTATGGCACCCAACGTGGAAAATACCCGAATTGCGCCCCCGCGGGTGTAAAGTGCAAATAATCACGGTTTATGCGACTTTCGTGGAGCGCATTTGCCCGTAGCGCCTCGCGAGCCCGCCAATGCAGGCCCACTGGCCTGCGGGCGCAGCGATCTTTGGCGCGCAGGGCCGAGCACGCGACCCAACGTAGTGGTCGCGGCGCAGCGGGTATTTTTTGTTAGCCGCCGTTACCGGATTCGCGCGGCTGGCGAACAACCCGAAGGTCGGCTATATACTGTAGTTCGATCTTCTTAGTCACCGAGGAGTTGTCGCCAGGATCAAAGGCGTAAGCAGCAAGAGCCGGCTGTACTCTCTGACAACAAATCCTCTTCTTCTCCCCTTCGGGCGCGAAGGAGGTAATGGTGGCTAACGGTGGATTTACCTGACGTTGATGGTGCGCCGCACAATAATTACAGACTTATTCGTTAAGCGCATATCAAGCACCATCGATGTGTCGAGGCGGCTGCGTTGCGCCCGACCAAACAAACGTCCCGTTTGTCGGGCGTCAACGCATTTCATGCCGCCGAGACCGAGCACGCGAGGAGCCACGGCACCGCAGCGAGCGCAGCAGGTAAATCTTGTTCTCTGCCGTGATTTGACCGGCTAAGTTCGGCCAGCAGCTCTTGCCGTTTCGCCAAGGATGGCGAAACGGCGCAATATTCTTCAGGTGCCGTCTGTCTTTTTGGCGTATTCAGTGGCCAATTGGCTAATCTGATCGCCAGACATTCCCGCAAAGAGGTCTTGCCGCCACTTAGTGTAGTCGAATCGATCTCGCTGAATTAGGGAGACAAAACGCTCAGCCTCGACTAAGCCAAGATCGTTGCTCAAGGCTTTCATGCCCTTCACTTTTATTTCTGTATCTGTCATCATCTTACGACCTCCGGCAGTTCCAAGAAATCAATTGGATTGATTACCCTTATGCCTTGAATACGATCTTGCTTATTTATGATCCCTTTATCAACAGTGATAAAATATGCACATTTACTAGCTATCGCACAGGAAATATGAAGGGCATCAAGCGATTTTATCCCTTTGGATTCAAGATCGCGCATTTCTTCAAGGATTTCAGGCGTTTGGGCCACATCGACTTTGGCAATGCCACGCCAATGCCGTATTTCTTCGCGGCGCTCTTCATGTGGATTTTGACCATTTTCAAAGGTAAGGATATACGACCAAACAAGGTCAAATTCGCCTTCTCTGATTCTATTTTGGATTTCAAGCTTCACCTCAGTTTCAAGCCGAACCCGTAATGAATCCTGGTCGTCATACGGCCGATTAAAGCAGCAGTTATCGAGATAGATTTTCATGCTTTTTGTCCAAGTACCCTAGAAAATGTCGGAAAGCTGTCCGGTCAACCGCCTTTCCATTCGGAATGTCTTGAGCAACACGGCCGACATGGAGGTCGGCCGCCAAAACTCTTGGCCGGGCAAGTCATGGCAGAGAACGCGGATTTTACAAGACGTTTTGACTTGGAGCGTCTTCGCTTCAAGTCAAAATGTGCCCGGAGCCACTCGCGGCAAAGCGCAAAACAAGCGTCCCGCTTGCGCTTTGTCCGCGATCTTCGTGGCGGAGCGGCCGAGCACCCGAGGAGCTACGGCACCGCAGGGGCGCAGCTTGTAAAATTTGTTGTCTGAAGTTTCGCGACCATGGGGGAAATATCGCCGCTGCCAAGGATGGCAAGGCGATGTTAATGTTTTCGGGTAATCTCTAGTAGGAAGGTTGCGGGAGACACGATTCTTATAGGGAAATCTGAAATAGATAATATATCCTTATCACCACTTATGAGATAATCGGCTCCTGACGCCAAGCCTAAAGCCAAGATGAAATTGTCATCAGGGTCCCGGCAAATATCGACTGTTTGTGTAACGGATACGAATGTCGCCTTTTTAATCAAAGTATCCTGCCAGTGCAAACCTAATTGCGGATTTTTTGAAAGTCGCTCGATTACCTCAACATACTCAGCAAGCAGCCCTGCTGACAGTATGAGCTCAAATTCACCACTAAGCCATTTGGATACTATCTGAGCAGGTTTCCCAGACCAAATAATACCCGAAACAAAGACGTTCGTATCTATAATGACTTTCATCGAGCGCGTTTAGCGCGTGAGGCTTTGATTGCCTTCTGTAAGTCCTTTGGTGTCACTTTACGGCTTTTCATAACTTCTCGGGTGCGGCGTATCAGTGCATCAAACTCAGCCTTATCTGGCTCATTAATTTTTTTAAGGAGTAGATTGCTGCCATCTGCTATCACAATGAATTTTGTACCCTCACCGATTGACAATTGAGACCTTATGCTCTTGGGAATTACAACCTGGCCTTTAGAGGACACGCTCGTGATTTCTATAGTTTCCATACCCCCCCTCGTAAGAATTTCTTACTAAGGACAAAATACAATATTAGCCATAACCCGGCAAGATATTATGAGAAGTTTTGAATCGGCCAAGGATGGCCGAAAGCACAACAAACCAAGCGAAATTTCAGACAACGTTGGATTTACGAGAAGTTGATGACGCGCCGCACAATGAATACAGACTTATTAGGAAAGCCGCATACCAAGCGTCATCAATTTGCCGAACCCACAGCGTTGCGCCGCACCGAATGCACGTCACGTGCGTGCGGCGTCAACGCTTCTTTGTGGGTGAGGCCGAGCACCCGAGGAGCTACGGCACCGCAGGGAGCGCAGCTCGTAAATCTTGTTCTCTGCCGTTGCCGATTCGGCCTAAATCACTGGGCATGGAGGCCCAGTGATGCTGCTAAAATCCCTTCGGAAAGAATGGCCACTTGGCATCAGCCATGTGCCCGATTTTCTCGACCAAGTTGAGTATATTCAAAGCACTTTCCTTTGCACTAGAGTCTTCTAATTGTGTGTTCTTGAGGGAGTCGTAGGACGCACCGTAAATGCCAAATTTCGAGCATCTGAATGTCCAACAGATTTTCCCGAAAAAGACCGATCCGTCGTTCATGTCGACTTCATTGAATATGTCGACCGTAGGCGAAATCGAGTCCATAGTGCCTGCTAAGATCTCCTTCTGTTCTGATAAAATCGGAAAATAACGAATATCGGGTTGCTCCATTTTGCGCCGAATCACCATTCGCTGACTGGATAAATTTATAGTGATGACAGCATATGGGGTAGAATCGGCGGTAGAACTCATTGCCAAGATTACGCAGTTTCTTTGACACTTGAGTTCATTTTGAATGCTTTCCAGTTCCGCAGTAAACCGTGAAAAACCAATTCTATCAGGGCCTATGTGCACACTTTTTTTGCACGACAGCAAGGCCGCAATAGTCAGCGCGATGAAGGCTTTGTGTCGGATCTTACCCAAATGGCTCATATAGCAAACAGTGCACGCACGGAGGCGTGCAAAGAAGAAAACAATTTCTTTCGGCAATGGCAGAGAACGTGGAATTTACCTGAGGTTGAGTGACGCCTCGTTCAACTTTGCATTTTGTAAAACCATTTTGCGTCACTCAATCTGCCCGGAGCGCCTCGCGGCAAAGCACAAAACAAGCGTCCCGCTTGTGCTTTGCCCGCGATCTTTGGCGCATAGGGCCGAGCACGCGAGGAGCTACGGCACCGCAGCGGCGCAGCAGGTAAATTTTGTTAGCTGAAGTAGTCACGCAATTAGGTTGCGCCCTTTTTTTCAATCGTTTTGAGAAATTCATTGGGGGTCATGATAATAGCAGAATTTTTCGGATAATCTTTGGTATTCCGCGAAATGAATATATCTACTTTACCCTTTTTGAAAGCAAAATACTGCACGGAATCTTCAAAATCACGCATGTTTGAGGCCAATGCCGAGTCTATTGTTTCCTCTGTTACGGGGAGTATATGCACCAATTTTCTAAATTTCTGCAGAATCGACCTTGCTTGAGTCGCCCCAACATTTTTGCTCAGCAAATAATACAAGTTCCAGACGATCAACGATGAAACAAAGCCTTGGATTTGCCTATTTTCAAGCAGATTGATAATTTTTACAGCAGCCGCATCGTGAGGCTGACGTTGCGCCAAATAATCTAAAATAACGTCTGAGTCTAAATATACCTTCTGCGTCACTTATTTATACTTCTTCTCGATATAGTCTGCAATATCTAATTTGTAATCGAGAGAGAGTTTCCCTTTGAGGACGCCATGAAGTTCCTGGGTTATAGGCCCAAGTGCATTCGTACTAGTCTTAGAGTCATTTTTTGAAATAGTGGAAAGATAGTCTTGGACTATCTTTGAAATGCTCTTACCCCTTTTTTGGGCATATTTCTCGGCACTTTCAATGGTTTTCTTATCTAAGGACAATGTTAGTTTTGCACTGGACGAATGCATACGTACATTTTAATAAAAATACTTACGTACGACAAGTTTTTCTTGCGTGACTATTTCAGCTAACGTGGAATTTACCTGAGGTTGAGTGACGCTTCGTTCAACTTTGTATTTTGTAAAGCCATTTTGCGTCACTCAATCTGCCCGGAGCGCCTCGCGGCAAAGCACAAAACAAGCGTCCCGCTTGTGCTTTGTCCGCGATCTTCTGGCGCGTAGGGCCGAGCACGCGAGGAGCCACGGCACCGCAGCGAGCGCAGCAGGTAAATTTTGTTGTGCGCCGATTGCGCTTCTTTCATAGACCGCTTCTAAGCTGCTCCATGATGCTAGGAGTTGACAGTTCTGCATACGTTAATTCTCGAGTTTCCTTAATCTCAATAGCCCGGCAAGGCCCGGTACTTTCGTTATCATGGCCTGATCTTAGATTTTTTTCCACAGCTGTATAAATGATAATTTTACCACGTGGTTTGTTAGAATAAGCTATAAAGCTAAAAGGTTGATTACGATAAAATCGGACTGAAAACTTGCCTTGAACTTCAATGCCTGAGAAATAGGTTTTTTTCTCTCTATGTATTAAAAACGGGTAGAAATCTACCGCTTTTTCAGGTACTTTGCCTTCGACGCAACTCATCGGTTCCGGATAAGGCCAACTTGGGCCATGTTCATAGCCAGCCATGAGGGCCGTCTCTGTTTGTTTATCAGGAATTGATTCAGAAATCATGACGACATAAATATCATCCATGACATGGAGATCTGCTTCCATTTTGAGAGTGCGTTCGTTAATGAACTTAAATGCTCTGCCACGACTGCGTTGTCCGTAACTGCCGATAGATATGGCACAGCCCCCGGGGTAGTCGAAGTCAAACTGCCCAAGTTTGTCCGTAGGCCAAACTTTTAGGGTAGTTCGATCGATAATTGGGAAAAATCTAGCAGGTGAACCGTTATTAAAAATAATTCTCCCTTTCAAGCGACGCTTAATTGAAGGGTCGCAGTTTATATAAACTGGGGGGCCTGGAATTTCCTGGCGCCAGCCAGCGCCGGTGAGATCGTATTTCAGGATAGTCCGCGTAGGCGCGTCTATCGTTATTTGGTGTAACTGGTTATGTTCCGCCGCTCCTAGCAGGGTGTTGAAAAACGCATAGAATCGGGTATCCGTTCAAACCATAAATACGATTGGACGGGCACGTATTTTGCGCCTTGCCACCTTCGCTTCTGGGCGCAACGGGCTCATAGCTTGCCAGCCAAAATAACCAGATTGGCTGCCGCCATCGTGAATATGAAATGAAAGCCAACCTTAGCTTTGCCGCAGTAGCGTGTTTTACGGATACCACCGATGGTTTTGCCCCAGCCAAATAATTCTTCAATCCGTTTGCGAACGCGTTGGCTGATTGCATAGCCGGTACTTCGCGCCGTTCGGCGATCAAGGCCTGGTGTTTTTCGTGTTTCAATCATGGCGATGTGCGGTTTTATCTTCAATGACCTGAGCGATGCTACCATGTCTTTCGTATGGTAGCCTTTGTCTGCACCCAATGTTCGCGGCTTGATTTTGCGCTTGCGGAGATTCTTTAATAGAGCAAGCAAGCCACGGCGTTCTGCTTTGCCATCAGCAGCCTCCAGGTTTGCCGCAACACAAAGACCGGTACGATTTTCCATGACGACATTACCGCAGTAAGACAGCTTTGCTTCTTTGCCGGGGCCCTTGCGTGCAAGCATGGATTCGGGATCAGTAGTACTGGCATGTGTTTCATTGCTGCGTTTTTCATCGTGAAAATTCACGATCGGATTGCGACTGGTGTCTATTGGCTTTTCGCGTTTTACGTCTGCATCTTTTTGTTTCGGCTTAAAGCTTTTAAGCGATGCCCATGCTTCGATCAATGTGCCGTCAGCGGTGAAGTGTTCATCAGAGACCAGATTCTTGCTTTGCGCAAAACGAACGACCTGCGCCAGAAAGCTATTTGCGATTTCCTGATTGAGGAGGCGTTCGCGGTTTTTGGCAAAAGTACTGTGATTCGGAACAGGATCATTCGGCATCAGATCAAGAAACCAGCGGAAGAGAAAATTGTAGCTGAGTTGTTCACAAAGCTGGCGCTCCGAACGAATCGAATAAAAAGCGATCAGAAGCGATGCCTTCAGCAAAAACTCCGGCGGTATCGAGGGTCTGCCAGCATCGGCGTACATCTTATCAAGTGCTCCATCCAGTTTGCCGAGCACGTCATCGGCCATAGTCTTGATTTTACGCAATGGATGCGACGGCGGAATCAGATCTTCCGCAGAGAAATTGTAGAGAAAATTCATCTGAGCTTTTTGGTCACCGCGCATTGGCTCAATATAATCAAAATTAAGGACTTCTTCAACACCCTGCTAGATGCCATAATGTTAGGCTTAAAAATAATAAATTTCTGAAAATTGAAATTTTATTCTTCTGGTTAAATTTCATTGAAGTGCTCTGAGTTATGACATTTCAGACAACGCGGAATTTACCTGACGTTTGGTGACGCTTGTGTCATTATTTCAACCTGTAAAGCCTATTTGCGTCACCAAATGTGCCCGAAGCGCCTGCCCGAGCCCGGCAAAACCAAGCTCCCGCTTGGCCGGGCGCAGGGCATCTTTGGCGCGTAGGGCCGAGCACCCGAGGAGCCACGGCACCGCAGGGAGCGCAGCAGGTAAATTTTGTTGTGCGCAGTAAAGTCACTATCGGTTAGCTTTGCTTGATTGTTACTCGAAGCTGACCCAGAAGTTTTCGAATCAGTTCAATGTAGTAGCCAATCAGATCCTTTTGCACCAATAGCTGACCGTGCTTAACCAATAGATATTTTGAATTATTAAGCGTCTTAGGTAATTTGTCTATTTTTTCAACAGTTGTTTCGCCATTGTCGTGTACAATGATTTGTCGGATTCTTTGCATTGCGTCAATCTCAAACCACAGGGCTCCGGTGTCTGGGAATGGCAATTTCAAGACTTTCTTAAAATAAACTTTTGCTCGATCTAGCGGTTTTCCGTTCAGGTCGCCCATGCTCAATGCTAGGTTATGTTTTTGTTGGGCGGTTTTACAGTAATCACTCAAACTTTTCTCTAAAAAACTGCTCAGTGAAACGATCATCGAATTGCGAACCATTTCAGGAAAAGTCTCTGATAAATCCGTAAAACGCTCGGAATGAAAATCGTAGTGACTATCGAGAGCTTCTTCATCTTTTATCTTCGCCGCTTGTTTATCAACCCACAGCCGGAAGCTGGAAAGCGAATCTACTAGCATTGATTCAGTTAAATCATGCAACTCAGAATACTTCTGCAATTCGTAATCGGAAAAATCTAATGGAACCAAAAATAAGTCATCTAGTGTCATATTATTATTCCTGTGACTTTATTGCGCACAACGTGGAATTTACCTGAGGTCGATAGTGCATCGCACAATAAATGCAGTCTTTATTCGAAAGCCGCGTATTGATGCACTATCGATCTGCCGTAGGTCGCCTCGTTGCGCCGCACCGAATGCACGTCCCGTGCGTGCGGCGTCAACGACTCTTAGGCGACCGGAGGCCGAGGACGCGAGCCAACGAAGTGCTCGCGCCCGCAGCAGGTAAATTTTGTTGTGCGTAGTTACGGTGGACAAAGTAGCAAGGGATTTAGCTTTGTATTATGCGAGTTTCTAGTCTGCTTTCTCTGGCATTAATGGTTTCTGGATGTATTTCTGAAAGGAGTTTCATATCACCAGAAGGGAAGCTTGAATTTGAAATAGTTGGCAGGTTCTTTAACGATGAAAGGGCGAAATCTTGGCAGGGCCCTGTGCAGAGAGTCCAAGTAGAAATCAGCAAAAAAGACGGCAAGTACACAGGTACCATAGATCGGAAAATTGTCCACCTAAGGGATGATAAGATTTTTATGGTCCATTATAAGGCTGAATTGTACGGGGCTCGGCATTCAGCGCATGAAATAAATTTCAGAGATCGCATAATTTTATCGTGTGGCTATTATCTAAAGGATGGGATCAAGAAGCCTATTCTGGATTTGGTGCTTGAGGATTTCAAAGGTCCAGACTGCAGATCTAAAGAGAATCTCGAGCAATATCAGGCTAGAGAGGAAAAAGAGGAATTTGGCTCAATATACTTCAACATAAAAAACAATTCAGAGATCTGGTGGAGTCCGAAGGAGGACATGAGGTCAATAAAGTTAGTTCGGCAAATGGACCCATTCAAAACAGAATCTGAATTAGCGGGAAAAATTTTCCCACCGTAATTACGCACAACGTGGATTTTACGCTGACGTTTTTTGACGCTCGTGTCATTTATTCAATCTGTAAAGCCGATTCGCGTCAAAAAATGTGGTCGTAGCGGCTCGCGGCGAGGCGCGAAAACACACCTCCCGGTGTGCGCGTCGTCCGCGATCTTTGCCGCGGAGACCCGAGCACGCGACCCAACGGAGTGGTCGCGGCGCAGCGCGTAAAATTTGTTGGCCGCCGTAACGGGTTGGGTTAAAGCATGCTAGGACATTATCGGAGATAATACAAATACACGGCGTACCCAATCATTCCCGCCAATTCGCTTTTCTTAAGTTTTGAGAATTTTTCTTTGAAATGTCTAATTAAAGCATTATGATCAAAATCAGCCATTTCGGCATATTTTGAATCTGACGCTTTTCGATAGAATTTAGATTTGTGATATTTTCTGATTTCAGCGTATAAAGCCTTCTGAAAACTACGGATATAGGTTAACCGTTCAAGGTCAATTTTACCGAACTTGTAATATGCTAGGCTCCGTTTGATTTTACTCTCTGTATTTGATTCCGTCCCATCAAATTCCCAGATCAATTTGCTAAAGTAGATAAAATCGGCAGAAGGTGGGGTCGATTTCGGCATGTTAAACCACTCTAGTAAATCAGTCTGTCGCTCAGCTTAAATGCTCTTTCTTGTAAAATAAAATTATTTGAAGTGAGTTTTTCATCCCGTTATGGCGGCCAACGTGGAATTTACCTGAGGTTGAGTGACGCTTCGTTCAACTTTGTGTTCTGTAAAGTCATTTTGCGTCACTCAATCTGCCCGGAGCGCCTCGCGGCAAAGCACAAAACAAGCGTCCCGCTTGTGCTTTGTCCGCGATCTTCGGCGCGCAGGGCCGAGCACGCGAGGAGCTACGGCACCGCAGCGAGCGCAGCAGGTAAATTTTGTTGTCTGAAGTGGTCGCCATTCAGTGGCCTTCTCGATCTGATAACTCGATAATGGGAGCCTGGGCGGAAACTAAGTCGAATACTAAACCACCTTCTAAATGAATATGGTGTAGTGGCATTGGGGGAGCTTCTCCGCCAATAAAACCGTACTCTAGTCCCCTAGATCGCATAAAAGCCATGCTCTCGTGAATAGTGTATGTAATATCTGCCAAAAACCAAGCATCAGGGTCTTCAATCGTAAGTGAAGTCTTGAATAATAGCACCGCTTTACAAATAAGCCGGTACTTTTGGTCATCTTCAGGTGCATGAATTTCTATTGAAGCCGTCTGATTGCTTGCTGCAAAGGCGACGTCTAAAATATCCAGCATTGGGTCTTTTTCCCATTTCTGTAGTAAATCAAGTGTATTCATAAGTGTTTAAATGCTTAGCAGAGGTTCATTGTATTTGTGTGAAATAATCTGGCGACCATTTCAGACAACGTGGAAAATACCCGAATTGCGCCCCCGCGGGTGTAAAGTGCAAATAATCACGGCCTTATGCGACTTTCGTGGGAGCGCATTTGCCCGGAGCGCCTCGCGAGCCTGCCAAAACACACCTCCCGGTGTGGCAGGCGCAGCGATCTTTGGCGCGTAGGGCCGAGGACGCGACCCAACGTAGTGGTCGCGCCCGCAGCGGGTATTTTTTGTTGTGCGATGAATCTGCAAGGCATTACAAATGCCCCCGGCCAAGCATGGAGGCTTGGCCGGAGATTACTACAAATATTTGACCTTGTGTTTCAATTGATATACATTGTCTGCATGGCCAAAGACGCAATTATAAATGCCCGGGTTGAAAGCCGACTTAAGACTAAGGTCGATCAGATTTTCAATGTTCTGGGATTGTCTCAAACCGAAGCCATAACGCTTTTTTATAAACAAGTTGAGCTTAACCAAGGGTTACCCTTTGACGTCAAAGTACCAAATAAGCTCACTAAAAAAACTCTTAAGGATTCGAGAATCGGGAAGAATATCAAGAAGTTTAAGTCAAAAACTGACCTCTACGCTGACTTGGGTATTTAGTGCTCGATATCGAGCGTAGCAATCAATTCAAGAAAGATCTAAAGCGATCTCTCAAGAGAGGCAAGGATCCAGAAAAATTGAAGGTTCTTATTGAACTGTTAGTTCAACAGAAAGCTTTACCCGCTAAGAATAGAGATCACAAACTGGCGGGTGACTACATCGATTGCAGAGAATGCCATATCGAGCCAGATTGGCTTCTGATCTATACAGCAAATGAGACGGTGCTGCGCCTAGAGCGGACAGGCTCACATGCAGATTTATTTGAATAGCGATTTATAGCGCTGACAGGATGTCAGCGAGGCTCAGGCGACTTGCAGATTTTTCGCACAACGTGGAATTTACCTGACGATTGGTGACACTTGTGTCATTAATTTAATCAGGAAAGCCAAATCGTGTCACCAATTGTGCCCGGAGCGCCTCGCGGCAAAGCACAAAACAAGCGTCCCGCTTGTGCTTTGTCCGCGATCTTCTGGCGCGTAGGGCCGAGCACGCGAGGAGCCACGGCACCGCAGCGAGCGCAGCAGGTAAATTTTGTTGTGCGATGGTCAATATGGCTTCGGTTTAACTGGCATGCGCGCCTTCATCATTTTGATGATAGAGGCTTTTGTTTCTTGCTTCGGAATATAGCCAAGAATAGCTGATATCGCGGTATCATTGTACTTGGTACCTTCATAGACACTGATTATCTGGATTTTGATATTTTGGGTTTTTTCTGGAAATATTATGGAGGAAAACTTTATCTCATCTTTAAAATCATGTAGTATCTCAAATTTGTCCGCAACTATTTTGATCTGTTTTAAACGGTTGTTTTGAGCAAAAAGGTACGGTCTATATATGTCTACATATCCGTTCAAAATTGTCATTCCGTCAGTTTTTCGGGTAAAAGTAACATTAATTTCCTCGGTTGAGCCAAAATCGGCTTCACCTTCTACCCAAGGCGGTACTAATTCGTCATAGTTAAAATCATGACAGGAGCACCCTCGATAGAATTTTCGTTTCAACCAATCGGATTTGTAATCAATCTTCCGGCCGAAGATTGATTCAGAATAGAAAGATTTTGTGGAGATACTCTTAAGATTAATATCAGATGGCTTAAACACGACGGAATTATTAGACCGAACACCGTAGTTACCCACATAATGTTCAGACATGCTCTCTTTACTCGGTAAATAGAATGCCTGATTAAAGGAATCACCTGGGATAAGGATGTATTTTCGATCACGAAGCTTAAACTGAATGAAGCTATTTTCTGTCTCAAAAACTATTTTCTTTGTAACATCATCAAAAGCAGACTTCAATGAATCTTGCTCGTATTGAAATACTTTACGGCCATCAATTATCAAGCCGCCATTATCCATTAAGGGTAAAGGTATTACATCCTCTGATTTTGGATAATCTATGCCACCGAGCTGGCCAAGGGTTATCAGTGATAGAAGTAAGGCGCGCATATAAGTTTTATTTGCCATATTGACTTTCGCACAACGTGGAATTTACACGAGGTCGATGGTGCGTTGCACAAAAACAGCAGGCTTATTTAGAAAACCGCGTATTAAGCACCATCGATCTGCCGTAGACCGCTCGTTGCGCCTGACCAAACAAACGTCCCGTTTGTCAGGCGTCAACGATCTTTGCGGTCGGAGGCCGAGCACGCGAGGAGCCACGGCACCGCAGCGAGCGCAGCGTGTAAATTTTGTTGTGTGCCGTTTTGCATCGTTGCCATAATCTATGGAACGATTCTGATTTTTAGTGTCAGAAACGTCTTATCTCTGTATATATGTAGTTCCGCTTCGGAGCCAGGTAGCTCATTTCGGTTATTCGCCAATTCTTGCAATTTTGATGAAATCTTGCGAAATTCTTTTTCCCAACAAGGATTCGGCGTTTGATCAAAGTCAGTCGGACAGGATCTGACTAAGTTGAAATCTTGCACCTGGCAGATTATATCACCATCCTTGAATAGGCGGCCACGGAATAGTTGAGTCCTTGCAATCTTATACCCATCGATTCGGCCATCCAGCGCCCGTGGGCCAAATTGACTAGAAGGCGGTTCTTTGTGATGAACATACACCAAATCAAAATACTCATTCACTTCAGTTAAATTTAGGTCGGCATATATCGTTTTTCCTTGCTGCCAATTCCAACATGATTCTGGTGAAGTATTTGCTGGCTTCTCTGTGCGAGCTTTACTGCACAACAGTAGCAATGTAATCAGTAAGAGTGCATTGCTTGGGTAAAATTTCATCTTGCAAAATGGCACACAACGTTGGAATTTCGCGAGGTGATTGACGCGTCAATAAAACTGGTTTTACACGAAGTAGCTTCGCGTCAATCATCTGCCCGAAGCGCTTCGCGAGCCTGCGAAAAACACACCTCCCGGTTTGGCAGGCGTAGCGATCTTTGGCGCGTAGGGCCGAGCACGCGACCCAACGGAGTGGTCGCGGCGCAGCGCGAAATTCTTGTTCTCTGCAGTGTTTAGCTACGTCAGCCGCGTGCGACATGGAGGTCGCACGCGGACGGCTTTGTCAAAACTAAGGGCTATTTAGCGGCTTTTTCTGGGCAAGTTGTATTTCTGTATGTACATTGTACATAATGAAGTTGGCCTTTGTATGGGATGAAGCCAAGAATCTTGAGAATATCAAGAAGCACGGAGTCTCTTTCGAAGAAGCCAGCACGATCTTTAGCCGTATACCTTATGAGATTTACAATGATCCAGATCATTCAGAAAAGGAACACCGATATCTGGCGATCGGCTTCAGCGACAAGGCTCGTGCCTTACTAGTGAGCCATACTGAAAATGCCACAGGAACAGAGATCAGAATCATATCAGCTCGCAAAATGACAAAACAAGAACGCGCCGATGCGTTTGGAGGCAAACTATGAGAAAGGAATACGATTTAACCAAGTTGACGAAGGCTTCGCCTAAATACCTGAAGCATATTAAGAAGCCTGTGACGATTCGGCTTGAGCCACAAATAATTGCATATTTTAAGAGCTTGGCAGAAACTACTGGATTGCCTTACCAATCGTTGCTGAATTTTGTTTTACGCGACTATGCAAACGAGAACAGAAAACCCAATGCGAATTGGGGCAAAGTAGCTTCGCGTTAAGGCGGCCGGCAGGGATGCCGGACGCTCTTATCTCTTGCTAAACATTGCAGAGAACGTGGAATTTACCTGAAGTTTATGGTGCGTCGCACAATGGCGGCTGTCTTCTCTCGAAAGCCGCGTTTTGACGCACCATAAATTTGCCCGGAGCGCCTCGCGGCAAAGCACAAAACAAGCGTCCCGCTTGTGCTTTGTCCGCGATCTTCTGGCGCGTAGGGCCGAGCACGCGAGGAGCCACGGCACCGCAGCGAGCGCAGCAGGTAAATTTTGTTGTGCGATGCCGAGAACGCCGCGGAACTAGTCATAGTAAAGCTCTTCTTCTCTAATATTCATTTCATCTTTGAAGTCTTCCCACGCTGACATTGGTGGCAGATATCCTTTTGGCCTATGTGCTTTGTATAGGCAATTATGCACTTCAAGCTGTAATATACGATACTTAGACTTTAGATCAGCCACTTTATGAAAAATATCCAGTTCCTTTCTACATTGGATAGCCGGATTAATGTCAAGAATCAAATTGTTTTCAATAGATTTCTCGCCTTGCAGAAGCCGAAGCTTCAATAGGGTAAGAGCGTGTCGGAAACGAATCTCCCGCTTTGCGTATTCGTGCAACGGCTTCAGAGTTTTGGGTATTTTTAGATTATCAATTTCCATGATGCCTTTCTTGCCTATTGATAAATTTATCTCAGCATTATGAAAGAAATTTAGAGACTCAACATCATACTTGCCGCATGGTTTGTATGGAGGATTGTCTCGGCATTGAGTTAAATCAGGAACTCGTTCTGCAAACCCGAAATGATATTGTGGATGAATTTGCATGATTTCATCAAGCTCGTTCGGAGATATCTTCGTTTTGTCAAAATGCAGCTTTATCGCTATGCCATACAGTTGATACTTGCGAGTGGCAGCGAAGGCCTGACTCGAAACAAGAATCAGCAAAAGAAAAATAATGTATTTACGCATATTGATGTCGTCGTTCTCGGTTTCGCACAACGTGGAATTTACACGAGGTCGATGGTGCGACGCACAATAAAAGCAGGCTTATTGCGAAAGCCGCGTATTGAGCACCATCGATCTGCCGTAGACCGCTCGTTGCGCCTGACCAAACAAACGTCCCGTTTGTCAGGCGTCAACGATCTTTGCGGTCGGAGGCCGAGCACGCGAGGAGCCACGGCACCGCAGCGAGCGCAGCGTGTAAATTTTGTTGTGCGATGGGGCATGCCCTCAGTAATAGCGTACTCGAAACATTGAGCTTGCTGGTTTTACGCATATCTTACGAGCCAAGCCAAATAACCTATTATAGCTTGCTTTTGGCCTCTCGCAATATAAGTACCAACGACGGCAACAGATGCCACCATACTAAGGATAATGGCAATGAACCAAATACTTGATGTATCGCCCCTGGATACAGGGATCAAGCCAAAAATGCAAATTGCCAAGATGCCCAACATTACAGGCAATGGCCATGCGAAAAATCCTATTATTCTGGGCCCATCGGGCGCGTTGCTGATCAAACCGAAGAAGACAGGTTGAAAAGAGTTCATATACCCGAGAAAAACACGAGCCGTAAAAAAGGGACCGATTTTATAACCAGAAATACCAGGATATGGTTCTGTTTTCGGTTGCCTAAATAATTCAAACCAACGGAGATTTGCTGCAGCCCTCTCGTAAATAATTTGAATTGGAATCTTTGTCGGTATTTTCAGAAAAAACATACTGGCATGCCCTTTCGCACAACGTGGAAAATACCCGAATTGCGCCCCCGCGGCTGTAAAGTGTAAATAATCGCGGCTTTATGCGACTTTCGCGGGAGCGCATTTGCCCGTAGCGCCTCGCGAGCCCGCCAATGCAGGCCCACTGGCCTGCGGGCGCAGCGATCTTCGGCGCGTAGGGCCGAGCACGCGACCCAGCGTAGCGGTCGCGGCGCAGCGGGTATTTTTTGTTGTCGGCAGTTGTTGGTTGATCGCTTGGGCACGGATGCCCAAGCAGATGCTGGCTTCTCTAAGTCTTTCTTATGGATTTACCTGTCGTTCTGAGAATTCAGAATAATCAATGATCGGTAGTTGCCTATGCGGCGAAATTGAGTTCAAATTAGAGAATAAGCAGTATAAGCTATACCAGTGCCATTGCTCACTATGCAGAAAGCAAAGTGGCGGCCCAGCCAATGCAGCAACTTTGGTGCTTGAGAATAAGTTCTCCTGGCAAAAAGGGAAAGAACACATTCGGTCTTATGTCAAAGCAACAGGCTTTAGATCTGATTTCTGTTCTAAGTGCGGCTCACCAGTTCCAAATAGGATCGGAAATACCGACTATATGTGGATACCTGCTGGGCTGCTGAAAACCTCTGATAAATTTGAAATTGTTGCCCATTTATTTATCGGGTCAAAGGCGGCATGGGACTCGGCGCCCACTCATGGAGAAATCTTTGAGACTGGTCCAGGAGTTGAAGGTCTATTCAGGTTACTCGAAGGAGTGTAATCTGCGATGTATGCACCGCCATGGATGGCGGTGGAGGAACACCTGCTTTCCAACAATTGCCGACAACGTGGATTTTACGCTGACGTTTTTTGACGCTCGTGTCATTTATTCAATTTGTAAAGCCGATTCGCGTCAAAAAATGTGGTCGTAGCGGCTCGCGGCGACGCGCGAAAACACACCTCCCGGTGTGCGCGTCGTCCGCGATCTTTGCCGCGAAGACCCGAGCACGCGAGGAGCTACGGCACCGCAGCGGCGCAGCGCGTAAAATTTGTTCTCTGCCGTTGTTGGGCTTGTGAGCTCGGCCACGGATGGCCGAGCGACTAGAATTGAATCATATATGTCTTCGCTATTCATTGATTTCCTAAAAGAGATTCAGATACTTCTAACCTCGGCTTAATTAGCAATTGACGTTCGGATCAAGGTATGAATCAAATACGATGTACATGAATGAAAAGGAAACAGCACCTATTTGGCTTTTGTATGGCCTACCAAGTGTTCTATTGCTATCTGGTCTAATTTCAGTAATTACACGGACTTTCTGGATGGCCGGCGGTGCGCGCGGCGGTACCAGCAAATTAATCGGAATGCCTGCCGTATATTTCGGTATTGGTCTAATGTGTTTAGGTATCTTTTTTTACAGTTTCGTAACTATACGACTGACGATGCGGGCCAATCAGCTTATTCGGATCGTTGCCTGGGTCTCGGGTTTCCTTACTTTAGCCAGCTGGGCTTTACTGGGAATCGTATTAGGTAATCGATAAATTTCCCGATGCGCAAGTCCGTTGGCAGCTGATAAGCTGCCTTTGAATGAGCATCGGCAAGGATGCCGATGAATATCAGAGCCTAACAATGGCAGAGAACGCGGGTTTTACCTTGACGTTTTTGCTTGTGGCGTCTTCGACACAAGCAAAAATGTGCCCGGAGCGCCTGCCCGAGCCCGCCAATGCAGGCCCACAGGCCGGCGGGCGCAGGGCATCTTTGGCGCGGAGTGGCCGAGCACACGACCCAACGAAGTGGTCGTGCGCGCAGCAGGTAAAACTTGTTGTGCGACGTTTTTGCGGCTGCACCGGCGGCCACGGATGGCCGCGGGTGCTTTTGACAAATTTGTTCTATTCATGAGATTCGGGGGACATTTCAGCATATGGTTGACAAACGCCTTCCGCTATATATTGTTACGCATGGCTAAGTACGCCCTAAACATACGGGACGAAGCAAAAGGAAAGAACCTAGTGCTTTTCCTCAAAACCCTGGATTTTGTTAAGGTTTCAGACGTTCATACCCCTAAAAAATCTAAAAAACGCCATCCAAAAGATTTTTTCGCAGCCCAAGGGGTCTGGAAAGAGCATAACATTACTGGAAAAGAGCTTCGAGAATTGGCTTGGAATCGTGGTAATCGTTGATACCGATGTCATCGTAGAGTTCCTTCGGGGTTCTCCTGATGCGGCCAAAGCACTAAAGGCAATTAAGCCAGAAAATCTAGCTATTTCTGCTGTTACGAGAATGGAACTTCTTGTTGGTGCATGGAACAATGCAGAGCTACGAAAAATTGAAAAATCTCTGGATGCCATTCAAGAAATAAGTATTTCTGAGGATATTTCGGCGAAAGCCGTGGATCTAATACGAAACTACGCCAAAAGCCACGGTCTCAAAATACCAGATGCGATAATTGCCGCAACTGCAATTGACCAATCCGTTCATCTCTTCACTTACAATATTCGGGATTTCAAATTCATTAAAGGCCTAACTCTGTATTCTGTTTAGCGTTGAAGCGTCGGCAAGGATGCCGACGAGGCAAAGGCCGCAAAAATGTTCGCACAACGTGGAATTTACCTGAGGTTGAGTGACGCTTTGTTCAACTTTGTATTCTGTAAAGCCATTTTGCGTCACTCAATCTGCCCGGAGCGCCTCGCGGCAAAGCACAAAACAAGCGTCCCGCTTGTGCTTTGTCCGCGATTTTCTGGCGCGTAGGGCCGAGCACCCGAGGAGCCACGGCACCGCAGGGAGCGCAGCAGGTAAATTTTGTTGTCTGCAGTAAGCGCTTCGAATCAAAGCGCTTTGAGTAAGGCAATGTACCTTATTAAGCATATCAGGTAGCCACCGCCGATATAGATACTCGCCAAAGTTATGGGAATGTCTTTGGGTATAGAGAGACTCGGGCTAACATTCATAAACGATATAAGGATGAACGGCAGGAATATCATAGACAGAGAAAGTAGCGGCAGGAACGAAATGCGATATTTCAATAATATGTCGCTATTGCGTTTTTCCACGGAAATCGAGCAACTTGTCAAAATGCCGATAACGGATGTTCCATGGATATTGCCCAGTTTACTCAGTTTTAATGAGCCTGTCAGATCAATCGTATTTCCCCGAATATCAAGTTCAAGCCCTCGGTGCCTAATCGTTCTAGCTAGTTGTTCTGTGTAATCTTTGGCATCAAGCTCCTCATCGGTCTTAAGCTTAGTGCCATTAAGTGTAAATGGGAGCATTTCTCTGTGCCTTACGGGCTTTTTTCTTTTTTTGTTTTCTTATGCCGATGCATAGTCATAAATTATTTCAGCGCTTATTGCAGACAACGTGGATTTTACGCTGACGTTTTTTGACGCCTGTGTCATTTAATCAATTTGTAAAGCCGATTTGCGTCAAAAAATGTGGTCGTAGCGGCTCGCGGCGACGCGCGAAAACACACCTCCCGGTGTGCGCGTCGTCCGCGATCTTTGCCGCGGAGACCCGAGCACGCGAGGAGCTACGGCACCGCAGCGGCGCAGCGCGTAAAATTTGTTGTCTGAAGTGCCGGTTCGGAAATTGCTTTTTTAACTAAACTACTGATGCTCTCAAGCATTCGGCTACAGCCTGAGGTTCACAGCCATTCAAACCGGCCCCCCAGGTCGCGTTTGCCTCAAGAAAGCACCATGTATTGTCCTTCAAGAGGCCAATATCTATCACCAAAGTTTGTGGTAGAACTAACGTTGGCTCAGCTAAAACCTGGTTAATAAACAGTGTGGCGTCTTCTAGGGTTCCGGTGCCTTCATAGATAGAAATCGTGAGCAATTTGCCTTGCAATATGAAACATCGCGCTTCAGCGACGAATGTCACGGTTTCACTAGCTATTATGCGTGTATCCGGCTCAAGGCCTCGCGTTTCGGCTTGAAGTGCATCGAAAGAAGGGTATACTTTTGAAGTAAATTGCTTGGGTATCAGCGACTTCAAAAAAATCGGGTAGCTGAGAGCACCTGCCTCAGCAAGAGATATATGCTCAATTTTGCGATGAAGATACTTTGGTGGAACAGAAAAGATAAGATCATCTGCCGGCGTTACAAGGTTAAGATTGAGCTTCTGAGCCAATACCAGACAAAATGTATCATTGCCATAGACCCGTGCTGTCGCCGAATTCAGGATTGGCGGCTCCCAGAATCGACCAAGTCGTAAGACTTCGCCGCCATCTGCTTGCCAGATTTGAGCCACTTGGTCTCGCTCAGAATCTGTTTTCTCTGGAACTATTAGGGTCAGCTTATTCATCTTGAATCATTGAGCTTTGTGCAAAGTTTTGCTTTCCCGGCATTTCAGACAACGTTGGATTTACAAGAAGTTGATGACGCGCCGCACAATAAAGGCGGGCTTATCAGGAAAGCCGCATATTGAGCGTCATCAATTTGCCGAGCCCACAGCGTTGCGCCGCACCGAATGCACGTCACGTGCGTGCGGCGTCAACGCCTCTTTGTGGGCGAGGCCGAGCACGCGAGCCAACGAAGTGCTCGCGCGCGCAGCTTGTAAATCTTGTTCTCTGCCGTGATCGCGCTTGTGAGCCCGGGCAAGGAGGCCCGGGCGATCTTTTCGATTAAAGTCTAAGATTCGTTTACAGAATACTTTGCCGAAACTTATGAGCCTATACATGAAACTGATAAAGGCTTTTATGGGCATAAACTTCATTATAGCCATTTTTACCTCTACCTCTATTAGCTCGGCCGATTGGCCCAGTGATATATACTTACATAAAAGCACTCAGACAGCGTTTGTTTCTTCCTCTAGAGGAAAGGTTTTTTCCATAAACTTGAAAACAAATGAATCAAAGCTGATTTTCTCTGAAAAGTTTGGTATCACGGCGCTAGCTCCTCTCGACGGCCAAAATCAGAGACTGATTTTCGGAGGTTCAGCCGGAGTACGTATCATAGATCTAAACGGCAATTTGTTGCGAAAGACGGATGTTAGGGAACTATGGTTTGAGTCATTAAGCCCCTTAGCGGGAACGGAAACATTTGCGGTCTCAACGCTCAGCTCGGTTAGAGTTTATGGCCACGCTGAGTTAGATGTGGCTTCCTTTGATACGCACACGAACCTAATTGGGAGCATTGCCTTCCTCTCGAAAGAAAAGATTATTGGCAAAGCCGAGAAGGCAATACTCATTATGTCGCCTCTTACCAAGACATTTGAAGTTTATACGACTGGCGTAAGCCCCAGGGAAGTAATGTTAGAGCACTGCGGCGGCGAAGAAGTCTTATCATACGGTTTCGGAACCAAATTTTCCCTTTATCAAATGCAAGACAAGGCAATTAAGGCAGAAGTTTTACAAGTACCTGAAGCCGGTGTCGACATCGATGGGGTAGGTTGTGATAGAGATTGGGTTGTCATCGGAAGCACTAAAGGCATGCTTTATGTTTTCGATAGAAATACAAAGAGATGGTCGAATTTCAAGGGTCACAACGGCAATATTATCAAGGTCAAGATTTTCGGTGATTCATTTTACACCATCTCGACTGATGGTTTTTTTAAAATTTGGACAAAAGAAAAGAAACTGGTTCGGGAAATTGGCGTTATGCCCCCTGTAGCAAAATGAAAGAAAGCGCCAGCATGGATGCTGGCGAACAACGTCGCGCGATCATGGCAGAGAACGTGGAAAATACCCGAGGGGCGCGTTTGCGGGTGTAAAGCCGTTTTACTTGGGTTAATGAGACTTTCGCGTAGCGCCTCTGCCGAACCGGCTCGCTGTGGCGCGCCAAATGCAGCTCAAGGAGCTGCGCGCCGCAGCGATCTTTGCCGGTGAGGCCGAGCACGCGACCCAACGTAGTGGTCGCGGCGCAGCGGGTATTTTTTGTTCTCTGCCGTTGTTGTCCGCGGTTACCTGCGCGGCCATGGCGTTTTACATGCCGACTCAACTGGGCAAGAGCGCCGTCGGTTAAACTTTATTTTATTTCAAAAGCCAAGCTTTGACTTGCTAAGTGTAGCATTCGATATAACCAAAGATTGCCTTGCAATCTTTGTCGGCAGCTTACGGCAGAAAGTAAGGCGTGTAATACGCCGTGGTCTTTGCCGCGCTTGCGCTAAACCTCTTCGCGCCAAAGTTCTTAGGGGTAGGGCAACCATTGCCCAGGTTAATCACCTTTCTCTTTGCGCGCTCGTGGGAGCGAGGCAGGTACAATATCAGAACATCGGTAACGAAAAGTCATCACGACATCGGTAACAGTTCTGCCTCAGGCTTTGCCGTGGTTTCCTCCTGATTTGGTGTAAACAAATAATTGTTCCGATCGATGTAGCCCAATAGCAGGCTACCGAAGTAGACGTCGATGCGCATGTCGGCGATAAACCGGAGCCCGATCGGGTAGCCGTTAAAAGAATTGCCGATAAATATCCGGTGCTGCTTGTAGTTGGTGTAACCGCGGTCATTTACGATGCGTACGATGCAATCCTCAGGGTAGGCGGGTAGTACGTCGCCAGTATACGGAATTTCAGATGGTAGGTAGAACTCTGATGGCGTCCTCATGCCCAGGGCTTCATGCGGTCGCACATTGTTGAAGTCTTCGCGCCACTGATCAAACGAAATCTGGTGAAGCTTTAGATCACCGCGAATGCGCCCCTGCAGTTCCGTGCGGATGTCTCTGTGCATACGCTCATGTCCGCCATTCTGCGCTGGCTTTCCCGGATCAATGCGGTCCAGAGAAATTCCCAAGGACAGCCACCAGACTGACAATTTTGTCAGGCCAAAGAGGCCCCACGATGATGCGAAAGGAGTTCCGTTGTCAGAGCGAATAATTTCCGGCAGACCATAGCGTTTGAAGAGTCTGGCAAAGTGTTGTTTTACATTGGAAATATTGCCCTTTTCCAGTATCTGTATCGACAGGATGTACTTACTGTACTCATCGCGAACTGTCAGAGGTTCGCATTTCTCTGCATGTGCAGTATACCACCACCCCTTGAAATCAACCGTCCATATGTGATTGGGATGCGTCGCCTTTTCGCGAAGCATCAGCCTCTCTCCGGTTCTGCGGCGCTTCTTTCCTCTTGGCCTTGTCAGACCAGAGCGCGCCAGAAGGCGATCGACTGTAGGCACTGAAATATCGCCTTTGCGCTCGGGGTAAAGCCTGCAGAAGACCGCATAGATCTTCTTGGCTCCCCAGCGAGGCCTGTTATTCTTTATGCGAATAATGTCGCAGATTGTTTCTTCGTCAGTGCGGTTCGGATTGCCTCCTGGTTTTCGTGACAACTCCGCCAATCCAGCTAAGCCTTTTTCCAGAAACCTTGCCTTCCACTTGTACCCTGTCTTGGTGCTGATACCAAACTCGCGGCACAGCTCTGTGAAACTCTCTACGCCCTCCAGGGCGCGAAAGACAAAAGATCTTTTCTCTTCCATTTTGGTAACCTCTTTCCACGGCATTTGAGCCCCCTGCCGAAGGCAGGCAAAAGCCCGTTGCGAAGCAAAGTGTTACCGATGTCTTGATAGAAATGTGTTACCTATGTCGTGATAGTACCTAATGCAATGTCACACAACGTGGATTTTACGCTGACGTTTTTTGACGCTTGTGTCATTTATTCAGTTTGTAAAGCCGATTTGCGTCAAAAAATGTGGTCGTAGCGGCTCGCGGCGACGCGCGAAAACACACCTCCCGGTGTGCGCGTCGTCCGCGATCTTAGCCGCGGAGACCCGAGCACGCGAGGAGCTACGGCACCGCAGCGGCGCAGCGCGTAAAATTTGTTGTCTGAAGTAATTGCGCCTGTGAGCCCGGCTAGGAGGGCCGGGCGACAACGGCTAAGGCTTCACTGGAAAATTTAAAAAGATACTTAACTCAAAAGTTCTCACAGCCTGCCATTCTGTCGCCTCGCAAAACAGGCTTTACGCCTAAGACTTACTGGATTCCGAATGTCTTAGTAAGGAGTAAGTTCCTAGTATTTAATATAGGGGGAAGACCAATGACAGCCTGGTGGAATCTATTTAATAAAAGCGAAAGGTATTTCGGGTCATCACCGCTTGCACAACCTGAATGGGCGCAACCTTTGTTAGCTATCGGTACTTTAGTTAGAATTACGTCCAAGCCTGAAAAAATACGCGAGGTAATTGAAATAGAATGGCATTGGCATCGGCACGAATTTGTGTATGTTATTGAAACTAGCGCATTAAATTTGTCCCCGCCGTTTAAACCCTACTGGTTTTTAAGTCAATTGGTCTCACATCAAGATAAATCCCTTCGGGCAATATAGAAAATCTTTTCTTACATTCATTTCTAAAATAAAGCCCTTTAATGCTATAACTGCCCATAGCTGGTTAGTCTGTCGGTGGAAGTTCGCCGCGCCGACAGGAGGTCGGCGGAGAACAAAGGCGCAATTATTTCAGACAACGTGGAATTTACCTGAGGTTGAGTGACGCCTCGTTCAACTTTGTGTTCTGTAAAGCCATATTGCGTCACTCAATCTGCCCGGAGCGCCTCGCGGCAAAGCACAAAACAAGCGTCCCGCTTGTGCTTTGTCCGCGATCTTCGGCGCGTAGGGCCGAGCACGCGAGGAGCTACGGCGCCGCAGCGAGCGCAGCAGGTAAATTTTGTTAGGCGAAGAAGCTGGTACGGTAGAGCGGCAAAACATGGAGGTTTTGCCGGTTAAGCGCTTACAGGGAAATTGCCCGAACATGGCTAAAAGCCGGCTGATTAAATGGACGAATTTTCTCGACTGTGCCAATGTTTTCGAGCCATTTAGGATTTTGTTTCTTAACATAGTCGTAAAAGCCTTGTTTTTCGATCTCATCTTTCGACGCCTCAAATTCCGTAAACTTATGGGTAATTTTACGGAACCCGGTCGAAACATCAAGAGCGTAGCTGCCAGCATAATAGATTTTTTTAGAAACGACTTTGAACGGTTGGCACTCTTCAATGCATACGAATGTGCTACCACCTAAGCAAATCGTGGCGATTTGATAGGTGCCAGCAGGCACAGCAATTGTTGTATATGGATCTGTATTTCTAGTTGAAGAGCCGCTTAAAGCATTTGAGAGATATTCTACGTTTGAGTCAATATTGATAACCGAAAAATTCTCGGACATTCGCCCGATCTTACCAATGCCGTCTCGATCGACGAAGATGCCCACTAAGCTCTGACCTTCATGGTAATCAGGAAAGCTCTTACATTGGTTGATCATTAAGCTACCAAGTACACCTATGATCGATATTATCTTATTGATCTTCATTCTTGTATGATTTACCCGACTTGCGTTGGTATGCCGTTGTAAATCAATATTCAAAAAGTCTATTCTTGAACAGCGTCAGAGAGAGACGTGCATGTGCCGACAGGAGGTCGGCATTGGGAAGTCTTGAAATCGTTTCCAGCTTTTTCGCCTAACGTGGAATTTACACGAGGTCGATGGTGCGCCGCACAATAAAAAGCAGACTTATTTAGAAAGCCGCATATTAAGCACCATCGATCTGCCGTAGACCGCTCGTTGCGCCTGACCAAACAAACGTCCCGTTTGTCAGGCGTCAACGATCTTTGCGGTCGGAGGCCGAGCACGCGAGGAGCCACGGCACCGCAGCGAGCGCAGCGTGTAAATTTTGTTGTCGGACGTCGCAAATTGGAAAGTTTAGCGTTTCACGAAGGCATTATTTATCTTTCATTCGAAAGAAGTGCACACATAGCCATGCACCGCCAATTTCGAAGGCAATATAAGCATAGGTAAAAAATATTCTTTCCGAAGGAACTAAAGCCCTGAGAATTATGTACATTGGCAGCCCAAACGCTAATAGATAAACCAAAGCAAATCTCAGATATGTTTTAAGGGTTCTCGGTTGAATCAGTTTGAATGCGTAAATTATGCCGACTAATAATAATGTCGCTAAAAATCTTACTGGCAAATAGAAAAATAGACCTAGGATAAAGGCTTCTCCTTCTGATAAACCGTGACCATAAATAGACTGTGGCATTATAAAAAAGAAGCAAATCAAAAGAGTCGATAGCTTTAAGCGGTTTTGAGTAATATTATTCGAGAACAATTTAATCCTTTGCGATGTCAGACAACGTGGATTTTACGCTGACGTTTTTTGACGCTTGTGTCATTTATTCAATTTGTAAAGCCGATTTGCGTCAAAAAATGTGGTCGTAGCGGCTCGCGGCGACGCGCGAAAACACACCTCCCGGTGTGCGCGTCGTCCGCGATCTCTGGCCGCGGAGACCCGAGCACGCGAGGAGCTACGGCACCGCAGCGGCGCAGCGCGTAAAATTTGTTGGGCGACGTATGCTGTTCTATCGCCAAATCGTATCGGTTCTTTCGAATAGGTTGGTCTTACAGTTGAACTCATATTTTTCAACTTCAAGTTTTGGGCAATCCCAATAATGATTAATTCGTTCTGCTCGAAATTCTTTGCAAGTACCCAAGCTGGGCTGAGGCAACACAGTATGGGAATATTGCTGTCCTGGGCATTTTGAAGGGTTTACGGAAGCAGGTTTGCCTATCGGGTGTAGTGTTCCTGTCAGTTCCGTCGAGGTGAATTTTGGCCCCTTCGGTGTCACTACCCGAAGGCAACCGAGACGGCCATTTAGATGGTCAAAATGATATAATACTAATGACGGAGGGCTTTCTGGGTTAATGGCCTCAATAATATAGCTATTAAATCCAGAACAAGTTCCAGTATACGGTTTATCATTTGGGACAACTACTGCCTCAGTCATTGATTTCATATATACGATACTTATTGTCGGTTCTGTTTGTGAGGCTCCGCCAGTTTGGCGAAAAACGGACTTATTATGAACTTCAAGCAAAATATAAGGCGGATTTACGCGATATAAGCGAATCTCTATGTCCGAATGTTCAATTCGTTTTCCAAGTTGAAATTCTACTGTTACTGATTTTTCGAATTTATTAATTTCCTCAGCGGAAAGCTCTGGCGCCATATCACTCTTTAAGACGGCCACGACACTTTTCTTAAAAATCTTGAGCGGCAGCTCCTTCGGTTCCATGAAGTTACCGGACCAATTGCTTGTCAGGAGGGTGAGTAATATTAGCAGCATATGTCGCCCAACGTTGGAATTACCTGACGTCGATGGTGCGCCGCACCATAAATGCGGTTTTCTTACAAGAGCCGCTCTTGGCGCGCCATCGATGTGCCGCAGGTGGCTGCGTTGCGCCCGCCAATTAAGCTCGATAGAGCGCGGGCGTCAACGCATTTCAGGCCACCGGAGGCCGAGCACGCGAGGACCCACGGGACCGCAGCGAGCGCAGCAGGTAATTCTTGTTGTCTGAAGTAATTGCGCCTGTGAGCCCGGGCAGGGAGGCTCGGGCGACGACGAACCAAGTCCCAGAATGATCCAAAATGCTGACTTTTAGTGTCATAACTAGTCATTTTGTCACCCTGTAGAAGAGGCTTTACACCTGAGGGATCAGGTGGTCGCGTCGCCTTTGGTGGGGATTAATTTCCTAAATGTTAAGTACTTGCCGTCACATGCGGCACCAAATATATTAAGTGCATGAGCGTTGAGACATTGGAGAAAGCACAAGAATTCGCTGCAAATCTGACAACAGAGGAAAAAACGCAGTTGCTTGATTTTCTATTGGTAGACCTGCAAAATGAAAATGTCGAGATCAGTCCGGCATGGATTAAGCAAATAGAAGAAAGTGAAGCAGAGATGCTCTCAGGCCGCGATCCCGGTGTGCCTTGGGCAGAAGTGCAAACGAATATGCGTCGAATCATCGGTGGCTCTTGAAGCCAGTCATTTTTAGCCGCCGCGCAAACGCACACACCGACTCGATCACGAAAGCTTACAGGGATGTTTCGGTATCTGCCGCAACGAAATTTGAGAAGGCCATCAATGTCGCCGTCGGTCATATCACTCTGCAGCCGAAAGCGTGGGCAAATTTTCATACGCACTATCGGAAATTCATTTTGAAACCGTTTCCTTACGCCATTGTGTATCGGGAGCTAAATGATATTATTCGTGTTCTTGAGATTGTAGATTTGCGCCGCGAACCGGGTTACTGGCTGAAATAGACCTGAAACCGACTTGCCGCCATTCTGAATGACAAACTTTTCGCCTGAAAGTTTGGGGACGGCCACCAGATCTATTGAGGAATCATGTTCTTAAATGCTTATTCCATACCGGACCAACTGCGTCGGCACGAGGCCGACGAAGTACAAAGGCGCAATTATTTCAGACAACGTGGAAAATACCCGAATTGCGCCCTCGCGGGTGTAAAGTGCAAATAAACACGGTTTATGTGACTTTCGCGGGAGCGCATTTGCCCGTAGCGCCTCGCGAGCCCGCCAATGCAGGCCCAGTGGCCTGCGGGCGTAGCGATCTTCGGCGCGTAGGGCCGAGCACGCGACCCAACGTAGTGGTCGCGGCGCAGCGGGTATTTTTTGTTAGCCGCCGTTACCGGATTCGCGCGGCTGGCGAGCAACCCGAAGGTCGGCGATATGCTGTAGTTCGATATTATTAGTAACCGAGGAGTTGTCGCCAGGATCAAAGGCGTAAGCAGCGAAATCTGGCTGTACTCTCTGATAACAAATCCTCTTTTTCTCCCCTTCGGGCGCGAAGGAGGGTACAATATCAGAACATCGGTAACGAAAAGTCATCACGACATCGGTAACAGTTCTGCCTCAGGCTTTGCCGTGGTTTCCTCCTGATTTGGTGTAAACAAATAATTGTTCCGATCGATGTAGCCCAATAGCAGGCTACCGAAGTAGACGTCGATGCGCATGTCGGCGATAAACCGGAGCCCGATCGGGTAGCCGTTAAAAGAATTGCCGATAAATATCCGGTGCTGCTTGTAGTTGGTGTAACCGCGGTCATTTACGATGCGTACGATGCAATCCTCAGGGTAGGCGGGTAGTACGTCGCCAGTATACGGAATTTCAGATGGTAGGTAGAACTCTGATGGCGTCCTCATGCCCAGGGCTTCATGCGGTCGCACATTGTTGAAGTCTTCGCGCCACTGATCAAACGAAATCTGGTGAAGCTTTAGATCACCGCGAATGCGCCCCTGCAGTTCCGTGCGGATGTCTCTGTGCATACGCTCATGGCCACCATTCTGGGCTGGCTTTCCCGGATCAATGCGGTCCAGAGAAATTCCCAAGGACAGCCACCAGACTGACAATTTTGTCAGGCCAAAGAGGCCCCACGATGATGCGAAAGGAGTTCCGTTGTCAGAGCGAATAATTTCCGGCAGACCATAGCGTTTGAAGAGTCTGGCAAAGTGTTGTTTTACATTGGAAATATTGCCCTTTTCCAGTATCTGTATCGACAGGATGTACTTACTGTACTCATCGCGAACTGTCAGAGGTTCGCATTTCTCTGCATGTGCAGTATACCACCACCCCTTGAAATCAACCGTCCATATGTGATTGGGATGCGTCGCCTTTTCGCGAAGCATCAGCCTCTCTCCGGTTCTGCGGCGCTTCTTTCCTCTTGGCCTTGTCAGACCAGAGCGCGCCAGAAGGCGATCGACTGTAGGCACTGAAATATCGCCTTTGCGCTCGGGGTAAAGCCTGCAGAAGACCGCATAGATCTTCTTGGCTCCCCAGCGAGGCCTGTTATTCTTTATGCGAATAATGTCGCAGATTGTTTCTTCGTCAGTGCGGTTCGGATTGCCTCCTGGTTTTCGTGACAACTCCGCCAATCCAGCTAAGCCTTTTTCCAGAAACCTTGCCTTCCACTTGTACCCTGTCTTGGTGCTGATGCCAAACTCGCGGCACAGCTCTGTGAAACTCTCTACGCCCTCCAGGGCGCGAAAGACAAAAGATCTTTTCTCTTCCATTTTGGTAACCTCTTTCCACGGCATTTGAGCCCCCTGCCGAAGGCAGGCAAAAGCTCTTTGCGAAGCAAAGTGTTACCGATGTCTTGATAGAAATGTGTTACCTATGTCGTGATAGTACCGGAGGTAATGGTGGCTAACGTGGAATTTACCTGACGTTTGGTGACACTTGTGTCATTAATTCAATCAGGAAAGCCGATTTGTGTCACCAAATGTGCCCGGAGCGCCTCGCGGCAAAGCACAAAACAAGCGTCCCGCTTGTGCTTTGTCCGCGATCTTGGGCGCGCAGGGCCGAGCACGCGAGGAGCTACGGCACCGCAGCGAGCGCAGCAGGTAAATTTTGTTGGGCGATGTGCGCGATGGATTAGTTAGTCAGCAACAACTCTTAAGGATGTCTCCATCTGGATGGCCATTTGGCTCAACTCTATTAAAGACGACAAGCAGGAATCGGTAGACTCATTAATTCCCTTAAGTGAAAGGCACTCTGCCTTGAAGGCCTCAAGCTCGGCAAACACTATAACAGAATCGGCCCAATAATCGGCAAGTCTCTGAAAAATCTGGCAGGATTTCTCTATGGCCTTCAGTCGTAATGCCTCATGATCGCCAAGTCCCATGGAGACAAACTTTATGTCGTCACCTGGCACTGAGCCTGCTATATGAAAATCTAAGCCCATAGTTCAAATGGAGTTAATGTAATTAATTATCATCGCCGTGTTTTCCATGTTTATCTCTGAAATTTGGGTAAAATATATCATCCAGTCGCGATAAGATCTTTCATCAGTGACCTCGCCAACAGATGACCGAGACACATCTGTAACATAAGAGGCTCCTTTTTGGTGCATTTCCATTAGGGCATTTTTCGCTTTTCTGCGAAATGCAGAGGTTCTTATCAAATAGTACAGAAGGTTTCGCTGATTCTTAATGCGAGTCAGGGCGGCGGCGGCCTTAGAATATTCTGAAATAAGTTCCTTATTGTTATCTGCAATGGCGGCTTGGTTAAGGATCGGATTCTTAAGTAGCTCGGATTGTCTATGTCGGAGTCCCGAAATATTCTCCAGAGCTTCCTTTTCATTAGATTGCAGAATCAATAGCTCCTGCACCGCATTTATAAGTAAGTCCTTTTGGTTTCTTAATATCGAAAATCTCTTGTTGTAAGCGATCGTGACAAAGCAGACGATAACTATATTCAGAAAAAGATTGGCTACGGCAATTAGATCAACCGTTTGATTGATTTTGAATCCAGTCAGCAGATGTCGGAAACTATATGCAACTGCAAAAAAGGCCGAAATTAAGAGAAAAGTAATCAGGACCCGAGTCTTCATATTTCTTCGCGCATTTCGCCCAACGTGGATTTTACGCTGACGTTTTTTGACGCTTGTGTCATTTATTCAGTCTGTAAAGCCGATTTGCGTCAAAAAATGTGGTCGTAGCGGCTCGCGGCGACGCGCGAAAACACACCTCCCGGTGTGCGCGTCGTCCGCGATCTTTTGCCGCGGAGACCCGAGCACGCGAGGAGCTACGGCACCGCAGCGGCGCAGCGCGTAAAATTTGTTGGCTGCCGTAGCGAAGCTACATGCCCATTAGAGTAATTAAGCCTGATTTCCTTTCTTCCAACCATTTCATTAACTCTGAAATTGTCTGTACTAGTGTAACTTTGTTTTTGTGCCAATTTGGCATCAATATATTCTCAGCGTAATCATCTTGCATCACATTAGAAAGCGGCAAATCTGAGAAGCTTGAATTCTCGGCCTCGAGCTTCTTTTTTAGGATTTCCAAATCCTTAATAATCTGAGTCGTTTCTGCTTCCCTCATCTCCATGAAAGCATAGTGGTCATAATTTCTAATTGCATTCTGAAAAATCTTTTCTATCGTAATTATTGCTTCTTCACTTAGGAAAACGGAAGTTGCATTCCAGCATTTATCTTGATATTTGCCAGGGTAAAACTCAAAATAACAGGTTCCTTCCAATTCAGAAACCTCGGTTATTAATCTTAAATCGGGCTCAAATTCTTCTGGATTCATATTGATTCTTCGCTATGGCAGCCAACGTTGGATTTTACGCTGACGTTTTTTGACGCTTGTGTCATTTATTCAATTTGTAAAGCCGATTTGCGTCAAAAAATGTGGTCGTAGCGGCTCGCGGCGACGCGCGAAAACACACCTCCCGGTGTGCGCGTCGTCCGCGATCTTTGCCGCGGAGACCCGAGCACGCGAGGAGCTACGGCACCGCAGCGGCGCAGCGCGTAAAATTTGTTCTCTGACGTAGTTGCGCATGCGAGCCCGGGCATGGAGGGCCGGGCGACAAGTAGACCAGGCTCCTCGCCCTTTAGCGTTTTAAAATGAAAATCTGTGTTGCCGCTCTATGTTTGGCCAGAAAAAAATCCATTACTGATACAGAATTTAAGAACTATTTATGAATTATTTGCTTCTCCTGTTTCTGCTCCTTGCATATCCAATAGAATTATTCACCATGCAACCTTGTAGGTCTAATGAGATTAAAACGGAACACATCGGACTTGCGCCCATTAGCCTCAATGCCGGCTACCCGCAGATTTTATCAGTGCGAAGCGGATTCCTTTTTGATTTTTTGGAAAATCCATGTGAGAGATTCGCCCTGGATATTTATGTTGAGCCTGGAATTACTGGTGCCAAGGGCATATTTGCAGTGAGTTTGGAAGGTTATTACTCAGGTATTTACGTCGGCTTAGGCTACTTGTATAATTATCTGCTCTTAACAAGCAGTATGAAGCAACAATATCTGGGCGGTGAGTTTGGGTTGCGCGTATTTAATCTTAATTTAAATGCGGGTTTGTACTTTAGCCAGCCACTTTTAACTGAAACCTCAGATTTGGTGCTAAATCTACAAATAGGGTATACGTTTTTGAATACGTTGAGACTGCAATAACGTACAATAGGCCAAGTTTAGCAAAACTCTTCAGATACAGGTCGAGCACCGCCATGGATGGCGGTGAAGCACAACCCGCAACTATGTCAGAGAACGCGGAATTTACCTGACGATTGGTGACGCTAGTGTCATTAATTTAATCAGGAAAGCCGATTTGTGTCACCAATTGTGCCCGAAGCGCCTCGCGGCAAAGCACAAAACAAGCGTCCCGCTTGTGCTTTGTCCGCGATCTTCGGCGCGTAGGGCCGAGCACGCGAGGAGCCACAGCACCGCAGCGAGCGCAGCAGGTAAATTTTGTTGTATGACGTTGCGTTTGTTAAGGATAGTTTTTATTGCAACCGGGGCAAGAATATCGCCCTAAAACGCCAGCAACCCGAACATTATTAGCTGTTAGTCGAACTTTCCTTTTATCTTGCTCGAAGCATGTGGCACAAAAAGGCCCGTCATTTTCTTTAGTGTAGTAATAACCTTCTCGAAAATCCAAATCAATAGCGGGTTCTGTCTTTTGCTTTAAAGCTGTATTTTCGGCCTTAAGGTCGCTGTTTTGCGTCATCAAATCAGCGATTTTTACTTTCATTTCAGCCAGTTGCAATTCAAGATTTGCAAATAAAGTGGCAAATTCAGCGTCTTTTATCTTTTCATTTGCCGTACGTAATGTTTTTAGAATATTTATAGAAGCAGTTATCGAAGAAATTATCTCGGTCATAGCACCTACTTAATACGGTTTAACAGTCTTCTGTCTGTTCTTTTTCTGCATTTGTGTCATGTCAAATTATTTCACGCAATGTCATACAACGTTGGATTTTACGCTGACGTTTTTTGACGCTTGTGTCATTTATTCAATTTGTAAAGCCGATTTGCGTCAAAAAATGTGGTCGTAGCGGCTCGCGGCGACGCGCAAAAGCACACCTCCCGGTGTGCGCGTCGTCCGCGATCTTTGCCGCGGAGACCCGAGCACGCGACCCAACGAAGTGGTCGCGGCGCAGCGCGTAAAATTTGTTGGGTGCCGTGTTTCAATCGGTGTAAGTCAGCGAAGCTGAGAACGACAACAAGAGCCTGCTATTTATTCTTCAAATTCTTCAGCAGGCCTGAGGCCGAGAATGAACGCCTTGAACGTCGGCGCAATCTGAATATCTTCCTTACATTCAACATCTATCCACGAAATACAGGGTTCCTTGCCATTACGGTAATCTAAAGTGATCCACCAATGTCCGTCACCTGTAAGTAGTACTTGCGCAGGAGGAAGGCCCCATTCTTCGATCATATAGGTAGAATGCATAATATTTTGCCCCGTCTTCATATCTGGATCAGGTTCAATCCCGAAAAGTTCGTCTAAGGGGATGTGATTCGGTGCCCAGGTTGTGCGTTCCTTTGTCGGGTATGCGAATCTTTTCGTGTAACCACCATTTTGACGTTGTAGTAATGATAGATATTCGGCCGGAAGTGTTACGCGAAGCGTTCTTTCTGCATGCTCTATCTTGTCCCGAGTTAGCGGCGGATGCGCCGGGTGGTCAGTATCCCAAAATGGTTCCATACTTTCGATAGAGATGAAGCCTGTCCGTATCAGGGCTTTGTAAGCGCAATTAGAATGCCCGGGCCGAAATAATTACTGAAACATGGCACCCAACGCGGGTTTTACCTTGACGTTTTGGCTTGTGGCGTCTTCGCCGCAAGCCAAAATGTGCCCGAAGCGCCTGCCCGAGCCCGCCAATGCAGGCCCACAGGCGGGCGGGCGCAGGGCATCTTTGGCGCGGAGTGGCCGAGCACACGACCCAACGAAGTGGTCGTGCGCGCAGCAGGTAAAACTTGTTCTCTGACGTAGGTGCGCCTGTGAGCCCGGCAAGGAGGCCGGGCGACTTCGATGCAAGCCCATGTTTGAGGGAAGTGCGCCACTCGCTATTGATAATTTAGTATCATTTGCAAATGTACTTTACGCAAGACAGACACGGCAATATAATGCATTTCATGGACAGCGAATCCTCTGAGATAAACGAGCGGCCAGAGATCTGGGAAACAGTTTTCGCAGAAAAGCAAACAATATGGGGATTCGAGCCGACGCTGTCGGCCATTTTTGCAAAGGATTACTTTGTTCGATTGGGTATCAAGAATGTTCTCATACCTGGTGTCGGTTACGGTAGGAACGCGAAACCGTTTATAGAACACGGCATGTCCGTAACAGGAATTGAAATATCTAAAACAGCGATTTCTCTGGCTCGTTCGCAGCTAAAGCTAGAGATACCCATTCACCACGGTTCCGTGTCAAATATGCCGTTCGACACTCACCAATACGAAGGTATTTTCTGCTATGGACTAATCTACCTGCTGGATGCTGCCGGGCGGACAAAGCTCATCAGAAATTGCTGGGACCAATTGGCATCTGGCGGTGCCATGATCTTTACTGTCATCTCAAAAGAAGCGCCGATGTATGGGCAAGGCCCCCGGCTCGGAGACGACTGGTATGAAATTCATCCCGGTATGAAAATGTATTTCTACGATGCCGATTCAGCCAAGCAGGAGTTCGGTGCTTATGGGCTTCTCGAACAATTCAAAATTGATGAACCACTACATACCGGCAGCTCATTTCCATTCATCAATGTAGTATGCAGGAAGAACAAAGCGTAGATCGCTAAGACCAAAATTTATCGTAAACCAAGGGGTGGTGAATTAATAAGCGCTCGATTAGATACCTCAAAAATTGCGCCGCCATGGACGGCGGCGAAAAACAAAGGCGCACCTATGTCAGAGAACGTGGAATTTACCTGAGGTTGAGTGACGCTTCGTTCAACTTTGTATTCTGTAAAGCCATTTTGCGTCACTCAATCTGCCCGGAGCGCCTCGCGGCAAAGCACAAAACAAGCGTCCCGCTTGTGCTTTGTCCGCGATCTTTGGCGCGTAGGGCCGAGCACCCGAGGAGCTACGGCACCGCAGGGAGCGCAGCAGGTAAATTTTGTTGTGCGACGGAGTCAAAATTGCCGGTTTCTTGCTTGCGGGAAAAAACTGGAAAAAGATCGCTGAGCAAAATTTTCAATAAGATTTCGAGTAGATTTCTTCATTTTCGCATCTTTCGATGCGCTATATTCAGCGAGTTTTTGAGCCAAAAACTCGAAGCAGGCTGGGTTCATCTCAAGGACATAATCACTCAGAGAGGCCTGCTTTTTCTTTAGAACGGCTTTCTCGAATAACTGGATCAAATCAGGAATGCCATCAAAGGAAATATCACCATAATGACTTATTACCCCTATTTTTCGATAGGCCTCAGTATAAAGTGTGTCTTTCACAGGGAACCAAAACAGAAATGCGTATCGAGCAAGGTCTTCATCACTTAGCTTTTTAAGCCAATCGACTGGTGAACTGGAACTAGTTTGGCCAACTTGATTTTGTCTGATATTTTCTTTTTCAGCAAGCCTTCTTGAAAGTATGCGACTGCGAACCCAAAAGACACAAGCTAAAATCAGCGCGACGACTGCCAATACTTGCCAGCCATATAGGATAATGAAATTTTGAAGCATCTTTAAGAAATCCAATATCAACTGTAGTAAGTTGCCAAGCCAGAGCCACAACGCAGCTACCGCTGCTAATATTCCAGTTGCAATTACTTTTGACCAAACTGGGTCTTTCCAAATTTTAGCAAGCAAGCTCATAAAATGCCTCATTGACTCTGTCGCACAACGTTGGAATTTCGCGAGGTGATTGACGCGTCAATAAAACTGGTCTTATATGAAGCAGCTTCGCGTCAATCATCTGCCCGGAGCGCTTCGCGAGCCTGCCAAAAACACACCTCCCGGTGTGGCAGGCGCAGCGATCTTTAGCGCGTAGGGCCGAGCACGCGACCCAACGGAGTGGTCGCGGGCGCAGCGCGAAATTCTTGTTCTCTGCAGTGTTTAGCTACGTTAGCCGCGGGCGACATGGAGGTCGCTCGCGGACGGCTTTGCCAGAATTAAGAGCTTTTTCTGGGCAAATTTATACACTGTATGTACATTGTACATAGTGAAGCTGGCTTTTGTATGGGATGAAGCCAAGAATCTCGAGAATATTAGGAAGCATGGAGTCTCTTTCAAGGAAGCCAGCACGATCTTTGGCCGTATACCGTATGAGATTTACGATGATCCAGATCATTCAGAAAAGGAGCATCGGTATCTGGCAATCGGCTTCAGCGATAAGGCTCGCGCCTTACTGGTAAGCCATACTGAAAATGCGACTGGCACAGAGATTAGAATTATATCTGCTCGCAAAATGACGAAACAAGAACGGGCAGACGCGTTTGGAGGCAAACTATGAGAAAGGAATATGATCTAACCAAACTGACGAAGGCTTCGCCTAAATACTTGAAACACATAAAGAAGCCGGTGACGATTCGGCTTGAGCCACAGATAATTGCATATTTTAAGGGCCTGGCAGAAACTACCGGATTGCCTTACCAATCGTTACTGAATTTTGTTCTACGCGACTATGCTAACGAGAACAGGAAACCCAATGCGAATTGGGGAAAAGTAGCTTCGCGCTAAGGCGGCCGGCAAGGATGCCGGACGCTCTTCTCTATTGCTAAACATTGCAGAGAACGTGGATTTTACGCTGACGTTTTTTGACGCTTGTGTCATTTAATCAAATTGTAAAGCCGATTTGCGTCAAAAAATGTGGTCGTAGCGGCTCGCGGCGACGCGCGAAAATACACCTCCCGGTGTGCGCGTCGTCCGCGATCTTTGCCGCGTAGGGCCGAGCACGCGAGGAGCTACGGCACCGCAGCGGCGCAGCGCGTAAAATTTGTTCTCTGACGTAGTTGCGCGTGACCACCCGACCAAGGATGGGCGGGTGGGCATTCGAATAAGAGTCTTGCCTGGAATAATGATTAGTTGACCTTGTATCTTGCGATCAATTATGCTTTTTATGGCTGGCTCTTCCCAAATGTTGAATTTTCGACTTGGACTCATCAGTACCATTCCTATACTGATATTTGTTCAATGTAACGTATTGAGTGTCTCTTATAAACGACGCAGTGATTTAAGAGAGCCTGAAATTTGCCCGCAAAGTAAGCGAACAGCGCCAGTTGGCTATAATTTATTCTCGACTAATCGGTTTCAAATACAAACTGATCTCAAAGTTAGCTGGGAAGCCCATCGGTATTGGGCTCTTGCTTCAATCATACCAACCCTTGGTTTCTTGCGAACTGTCGCTATGAACTCTATCGAATTAAAGGTTACTAACAACAGGCCGTTACCAATAATATTTTCTCAATGTGATGTACTTTTTTTTGATACGAATAATATTTCTACAAAAATAGGAGTTAGTGTTCCAAACTGTGAGCAATTACCTAAGTACACAGTTTTACCACAAAAGACCGTTCAAATCGATGTCGAACAAGAAGAAATGACTGTCGCTAGTTTAAAGACTATCAAGATAAATTTCAGGTCTGCGAGCCAGACCGATTTGTTGTCACAGGACATTAACATCGAAGAAGATTGGAGCCTCTGCTTTTCGGCAATAAACCGTTAGAATTGCAAGAAACTCTGCGCCGCCACGGATGGCGGCGAAGTAAAGCGCGCAACTATGTCAGAGAACGTGGAATTTACACGAGGTCGATGGTGCGTCGCACAATGAAGACTGGCTTATTTGGAAAGCCGCGTATCAAGCACCATCGATCTGCCGTAGACCGCTCGTTGCGCCTGACCAAACAAACGTCCCGTTTGTCAGGCGTCAACGATCTTTGCGGTCGGAGGCCGAGCACGCGAGGAGCTACGGCACCGCAGCGAGCGCAGCGTGTAAATTTTGTTGTACGCAGTTGCCGATCGAATACAACCTGTCTTTGATGAGATTTTGGTAAATTATGTAATTTCACCGACCATGCCGTCCCAATACAAGGTTTCACTCTCAAGCTTAGAAAAGCGTCTAAGCAATCGCCCTAGATTGTTTATGCCAGCCGGTTCGCATGGAATCGAAAAATCAGTAAGAGCCCGAATTGGATGATCCAAATTGTTGGCAAATCTAAGGTTAATCGCCGCATGGCCGCTTGAATCTATTAAATAAACCCGGAATCTAAAGAAGAAGGCAAATCTAGCTTTTGGGTCTTCGGAGCCTAATTCCCAAAGAAAATTGTCCTTATTATTCTTAGGAAATTCTTCTAAGGCATTGGCGCATAAAATAAGTGATTCTGCATTATCATAAATTTCTAGTTCACCAGCTTGGTGACCATTCGAAGCCTCAATAACTAAATTTATGTGATAAGGCTCTTCGTACGGAATTCTCACTAATTTCAATGAATTCTTCATGTGTAATTATCTCTCGGCAATTGCGTACAACGCGGAATTTACCTGACGTTTGGTGACACCTGTGTCATTAATTTAGATGGAAAAGCCGCCTTGTGTCACCAAATGTGCCCGGAGCGCCTCGCGGCAAAGCACAAAACAAGCGTCCCGCTTGTGCTTTGTCCGCGATCTTCTGGCGCGCAGGGCCGAGCACGCGAGGAGCCACGGCACCGCAGCGAGCGCAGCAGGTAAATTTTGTTGTGCGTCGTAGTTAAACTGGCAAAAATGTTTGTTTACTCCTGTGCTCCAAGTAAGTATCCAGAGGTAAGACCTTTGGACTTTAGCCAATCTTTAACGGCGGTTTTATTGCCTGCAATAACGCTATCAATTTCGCTATCTTTCGGAAGGGACCAAAACTGAATACCTATTAGCCTGGAGAAAATATTGCGGATTTTGTCAAAATCTGTATCCGTCAATTCTCTATAGAATGGCCGCGCTCGCTCATCACTATCAGTAATTTCAAGTTTTGCACAGACTGCATCGCGAAATAATTCCGACCATGCCATGATGCTCTTTGAAGCGAAAATGCGTTCTAACTTGATTTGTTCCGTTTTTGTAGGGGAAGAATCTTTGTTCCAGTTAAAGAGAGCCAAATCAAACAAAATATTCAATAACTGTATATTGTTTGAAAACTCAAGTTCACGTTTGTAACTATCGCTGGCCATATTGTCCGCAACCGGCTCAGTGTTCAAGAAGCACGAAAAAATAGATTTTGAGAGCATATCGACGGTAATTGGCTCCTCCATTGAGCCACGATTGCTGCTAGAAATAAGAGATTTCATCTTATTCGTTGGGTCATTCAGAACTGAATCGTACAGGTAGCTGCGAAACCTTTTGTTCCTTTCTGCACGCGTCATTGTTGTATCTTGAATCCTTTCTAAATATTCCAAGAAGCCAATTTCTGATTTGACTTGGCCGTCTTCGATGTTCTTGTATGCTTCGAAATCTTTGCCAAACTGTTGACCTAATTTTTGAATCAGGACTGGTGAAAAAAATCTGGTTTGAGCAAACCTGTCATGGGCTGCAATGTTTGTTTGGTTTAGAATTCGTATTTCTGGGTTAACGTAGATTTTGCATTCTAGAATTTTCCGGCCATTCCACAACAGAGCGGCGGCCTTATGCTGCCCATCAAACAGTAGTATTTTATCGCCTTTCACCCTGCCGATTGATGGCTGCAAAACCGGATAAATCTGAAAATGTCGGTATAATTCAAAAACTTTGTCAAAAATTAGATATCGAGGCTGCAAGCCAATAGATTGATCATCTTCATCATCGCTGTTGAGAATATCGATTGGCAAATTACCGTAAAAATATTTCCATTTCGTCAGAGGACACACATGCAGGTCAAAAGCATTATTAAACGAATGATTTTCTGCACTGATGATCTTGCCGCTTTCCTTAAGCGATACAGATTGGCCAAAATCTGTAATTAGCTTCTTTGTCTTAAAGAATTCAAGCAGGTGCTTTAATGTTTGTTTTTCACCGTTCTCGAAAAATTCTTCGATTTGCAACTTAATTCGGAAGTCTTCAAGAGGCAGCATACCCTTTGCTTTGTTGTGAAATTCGCACATTGGTGCAATATTGTCCAGTTCGCTTTGACCACCAAGGGCATGGGCTCTAATGTGATCAAAATGGAGTTTGTCACTTTCGGGAATGTCATGATTATTGGCGAAGCATTTGCGACCAAATCTGGTAAGAATGGTCTTCTTCTCTTCTTCGTTTAGTTGTCTTTTTAAAGTTATAGCCATTTAGAATTTCCTATTGGGACTTGTTCTTATTCTCTCGTGAAAAGATATATTATTTTTTAACTATGACGCACAACGTGGAAAATACCCGAATTGCGCCCCCGCGGGTGTAAAGTGTAAATAATCACGGCTTTATGTGACTTTCGCGGGAGCGCATTTGCCCGAAGCGCCTCGCGGCAAAGCACAGAACAAGCGTCCCGCTTGTGCTTTGTCCGCGATCTTTGGCGCGCAGGGCCGAGCACGCGAGCCAACGAAGTGCTCGCGGCGCAGCGGGTATTTTTTGTTAGCCGCCGTTACCGGATTCGCGCGGCTGGCGAGCAACCCGAAGGTCAGCGAGATACTGTAGTTCGATATTATTAGTAACCGAGGAGTTGTCGCCAGGATCAAAGGCGTAAGCAGCGAAATCTGGTTGTACTCTCTGATAACAAATCCTCTTTTTCTCCCCTTCGGGGCGCGAAGGAGGTAATGGTGGCTAACGTTGGATTTTACGCTGACGTTTTTTGACGCTTGTGTCATTTATTCAATCTGTAAAGCCGATTTGCGTCAAAAAATGTGGTCGTAGCGGCTCGCGGCGACGCGCGAAAACACACCTCCCGGTGTGCGCGTCGTCCGCGATCTTTGCCGCGGAGACCCGAGCACGCGAGGAGCTACGGCACCGCAGCGGCGCAGCGCGTAAAATTTGTTGGGCGCCGTTGTCGCTACGTAAAGCTCGGCCAAGGAGGGCCGAGCGTGAGCCTTTTCCCCTGATTATTCGAGAAAATGCTTTTTAGCCTGTTCACATGAAACAATTCGGAATTATGTCGCATTGGGGATGGACCATATTTCTTGTCATACTACTTGGGTGTAAAACCGCCCCGCCGGATTCGGTTGAAACGCTTAATGATGTTCAATTAGAAGAGGACGAAGACCCCGCTGATTCAACGCGACTTATAATCAAGAAAATTGGACATACAGAGGCCAATGGCTTCAGACAATTAAGTGTACGAATCGAAATTTCTAGCTACGGCGAAGTTATGCAGTCTTTTCAAGAGCTCTTCATTACTTTTGGCTCGATTGAAAAGCTAGTCTTCGGTGAAAAGATTGCCTATTTCATTTCATGCGACAGGCAAGGGTCAACTTGGGCTGCCAAGAAAGCCATTATTGTATGGGATAAAGAAGGCATTTGGAGTATTTTGCCGCTGCATTTTGATCGCGCCACGCTTCATAAAAATGAGAAGCGTTTCCTGATAGATGAGAAAATTGGCGTGATCGGCGAAAATCCTACTGGGAACCAGCTCTATGAGTTCAATGATGGCTTGCTAACATTGTATAAACCCTGACTGACGTCATCCTGTTCAGCTTGCAAACAGGCGCGCAAGGATGCGCGCGAAATCGAAATTGATTTATGCGGGTACAATATCAGAACATCGGTAACGAAAAGTCATCACGACATCGGTAACAGTTCTGCCTCAGGCTTTGCCGTGGTTTCCTCCTGATTTGGTGTAAACAAATAATTGTTCCGATCGATGTAGCCCAATAGCAGGCTACCGAAGTAGACGTCGATGCGCATGTCGGCGATAAACCGGAGCCCGATCGGGTAGCCGTTAAAAGAATTGCCGATAAATATCCGGTGCTGCTTGTAGTTGGTGTAACCGCGGTCATTTACGATGCGTACGATGCAATCCTCAGGGTAGGCGGGTAGTACGTCGCCAGTATACGGAATTTCAGATGGTAGGTAGAACTCTGATGGCGTCCTCATGCCCAGGGCTTCATGCGGTCGCACATTGTTGAAGTCTTCGCGCCACTGATCAAACGAAATCTGGTGAAGCTTTAGATCACCGCGAATGCGCCCCTGCAGTTCCGTGCGGATGTCTCTGTGCATACGCTCATGTCCGCCATTCTGCGCTGGCTTTCCCGGATCAATGCGGTCCAGAGAAATTCCCAAGGACAGCCACCAGACTGACAATTTTGTCAGGCCAAAGAGGCCCCACGATGATGCGAAAGGAGTTCCGTTGTCAGAGCGAATAATTTCCGGCAGACCATAGCGTTTGAAGAGTCTGGCAAAGTGTTGTTTTACATTGGAAATATTGCCCTTTTCCAGTATCTGTATCGACAGGATGTACTTACTGTACTCATCGCGAACTGTCAGAGGTTCGCATTTCTCTGCATGTGCAGTATACCACCACCCCTTGAAATCAACCGTCCATATGTGATTGGGATGCGTCGCCTTTTCGCGAAGCATCAGCCTCTCTCCGGTTCTGCGGCGCTTCTTTCCTCTTGGCCTTGTCAGACCAGAGCGCGCCAGAAGGCGATCGACTGTAGGCACTGAAATATCGCCTTTGCGCTCGGGGTAAAGCCTGCAGAAGACCGCATAGATCTTCTTGGCTCCCCAGCGAGGCCTGTTATTCTTTATGCGAATAATGTCGCAGATTGTTTCTTCGTCAGTGCGGTTCGGATTGCCTCCTGGTTTTCGTGACAACTCCGCCAATCCAGCTAAGCCTTTTTCCAGAAACCTTGCCTTCCACTTGTACCCTGTCTTGGTGCTGATACCAAACTCGCGGCACAGCTCTGTGAAACTCTCTACGCCCTCCAGGGCGCGAAAGACAAAAGATCTTTTCTCTTCCATTTTGGTAACCTCTTTCCACGGCATTTGAGCCCCCTGCCGAAGGCAGGCAAAAGCCCGTTGCGAAGCAAAGTGTTACCGATGTCTTGATAGAAATGTGTTACCTATGTCGTGATAGTACCTGCGACAATGGCGCCCAACGTGGAATTTACCTGACGTTTGGTGACACTTGTGTCATTAATTTAATAAGGAAAGCCAAATTGTGTCACCAAATGTGCCCGGAGCGCCTCGCGGCAAAGCACAAAACAAGCGTCCCGCTTGTGCTTTGTCCGCGATCTTCTGGCGCGTAGGGCCGAGCACGCGAGGAGCCACGGCACCGCAGCGAGCGCAGCAGGTAAATTTTGTTGTACGTCGTGTTTGGGGATCAATTTAGTAAGGTGTTCTCTTTATCCAGTTAAGGTATTCTGGGCTTCGTTGACTTCCGTAGTTTGTAAGGGCTTCATTAAGCCAATCTTTGGGGTTTGGCTTTGCTTGAATATTAAACTTCGGATCATCCATACATTCCGCGAAGTAATATACTATTTTACCCTTATGACCGAAAATGGTGACGATAGTTCTGGTTAGTTCGCCCCGTTCATTTGGGTGATGTTTTTTGTAGCTTTCAAGGTAAACAAAATACTCTAAGAGTTTATCGTATTGTATCGGCGCAGCTTTACCGACGAAGATTTTTTGGGGTTTCAAGAAAGATAGGTTTCGCCTCGCTTTACTTTCAAAATATTTATCAATCGCAGCTATGTTGTCAGACATTAGGTGTTTCTTTATATTTTCAAAGCTATGAATATCATTCGAGTAGTGGTATATTACCTGTTGGGATTGACTTGTGTCAAAACTAAAAAAATTACTGTCCGGAAAAACGGGCTTCAGTATGTAGGTTTGAGTTTTCTTATTGGGATCGAAGAGTTGAGTTAAAATTTTCTCAGATTCTTGTTCTGTTACTGTAGGACCATCATCCTTCGGAAAAAAGATGCGCACTAAACTGTATATTTTTGGGGCTTCGTACAAAATGTAGGCAACATATGTTATTTTGAACTGAGGATCATCTTTGCTCTTTAAGACGGCCGAAAGTCGCGTTTTGCCAATTAAAGTACTAATCTTAATTTCACTCACATGCGGCTCGGCCTTAGATAACCATTCTTTTCTCCGCTGTTCTAAATCATCGATGTGAAAGCCGCCATATTCTACCTCCACTAATGGCATTGAAAATTTAGCTTTATCGGTCATGCCTGCGCTGAGCTCAATGGCCTTTAGGTCATTTTCTGTTGCGAAATAACTGGCTACTCTCCTGTTCGGAAAATTCGGGACAAATTTATATTCAGCAATATCTTCAGACCACAAGGGAATCGAAGCTAAAAAAACAAGGACTATTGCTTTCATATTCGGTTAATAGATTTTAGAAAGCCTATGGTGAAAAGTAAAATAGTCAAGCCACGTATGTCGTGATAGTACCCCCAAACATGACGTACAACGTGGATTTTACGCTGACGTTTTTTGACGCTTGTGTCATTTAATCAATTTGTAAAGCCGATTTGCGTCAAAAAATGTGGTCGTAGCGGCTCGCGGCGACGCGCGAAAACACACCTCCCGGTGCGCGCGTCGTCCGCGATCTTTGCCGCGAAGACCCGAGCACGCGAGGAGCTACGGCACCGCAGCGGCGCAGCGCGTAAAATTTGTTGTGTGAAGTTAGCCAACGGGAGAATAGCCTTCTGCGACCAGAATTGAATAATCTATTTTGCGGAAGTTATGCTTTTCCTTTCCATCCGGTTTCGCATAGAGAAGATAATCTCCATTTACCTTAAAGCAAATACCGTGCAGCTCATATTGGTACATAATGCCCGGATTTTGGGGTAGGGTTTGGTATTCGTGGAGAATTCGATACTTTATGAGTATATCCTCAATTTGGCCAGCCTTGAGCAGGGCAGCTATTGATAAGTCGATTTCGCTGTATTCATTAGCATTCAAAATATTTGTTGCATTGGGCTCTTCATGAAGCCATACTCCTAATTCGCCCAAAATATCGTCTGATTCCAAATAAGGCAACTCGTAGCCGATAAATAACACAGGAGAATCTTGTATCTTAAGCGCTATGTCTTGATACCTATCGAAATCGTTGAATCGATATTCAGTAGAATAGATCTTCTGAATCTTTTTTCCAAGTATCTGTATTAGATGCGCGAACGGTTTGCTCATGGCTAATTTCACACAACGTGGAATTTACCTGACGTTTGGTGACACTTGTGTCATTAATTCAACCAGAAAAGCCGCCTTGTGTCACCAAATGTGCCCGGAGCGCCTCGCGGCAAAGCACAAAACAAGCGTCCCGCTTGTGCTTTGTCCGCGATCTTCTGGCGCGTAGGGCCGAGCACCCGAGGAGCCACGGCACCGCAGGGAGCGCAGCAGGTAAATTTTGTTGGGCGAAGTCATTCTGCTAACGTTCGAGCTTGGTTCTTAAGGTAAAGAAAAAGGCTGAATATCGCCGACCTTGCTATTCGCGTTAAGGAATCTAGGTCTTTCAAAAGTTGCTCTCTTGATACCTTTTTTATTGGGCCACTTGCCGTTTCAAAGATTGAACTCTTGGTCAATATCAGGGTGGAATGCTCAAGGATGTTACGGTATTCCTTAAAGAAGCGAAGTTCGCCAGTCTTCGATTGAAGGTCCGTGGCAATGCTGTATAAGGCTATGAGATTGAAATTTCCCTCGCTGAACACGGCGTTCTTAATTGTGGGGTAATTTCGCCAGAAAGATTCGAAGAGAACTGATTCGGCAGCGTGGAATTTGATATTATGGCAAAGCATCAGGCCAACTGCAATTTTGTCGAAAACACCATAAATGTAGCGGAACCCGGAAATCAAGCTTAAGTCTGGCGTAAGGGTGGGAAAAAATTCCAAATTTGAAGTCGTGGCTTGATACAGGAGAGAACGACCAATATGAAAATCTACGATAATGCGATCAAATATATGCTTAATGTTGACCGCCGATCGAAGCGAGCGGTTCTTAATGATCTTTAATGTCTCACTTTTGTCAGCAAGAATGTCGTTTCGACCTGCGGAACAGGAACAATAGTTACTATGTTGTGAAAGGAAAAGACCTCTCTTCAAGCAAAATGATGCCAAATCACCGTAGGAAGTATCATCCAAAACATACTCGAATCGGTGGCGCCGATCATCCTGTGTGAATTTGAAGCCCATACGCTTCAAGATTTCCCGGATGTATTTTAATTTGGTCCTTAGAAAATCTTTGCTGCCATATGGCGTAGCAAGGCGAATGGCTTTTCGGAGATGGTGAGACATAGAGAAAAGCATCTGGGGAGTGAACCGGTCCGAAAGATCATTTAACAGCTCCAAAGCCGTTACCTTGCTAGCATGTGCTTCAAATCGATCTGGATTTATACTAAGGGCCTGTGAGTAGAAAAATAATGCTTCCGTTACTCGACCGGTGCAATTCAAGGCATTTGCGATATTTACGAGAAGCTGGTCCTTCATGTCCTCATCATGGTCAGATAATTGTTTTAGACTGCGCCAATAATGATTTTTAGCTTCTATGACGGTTTGTAGGTTTTCAGCTGAATAATCGTTGTTTGAATGTCGCCTATGGTCAAATATCGCCTTTTTAGCATTTCCGAGATTGTACTGGAATGAAGACTTTGAATAATATTTCTCATATCGCTGCACTTGAATGATCGCTAAACCTTTTTCAATGATATCAAGCCGCATTTGGTACGCGCCAATGTCAGTTAGAAGACAACCAGCTTTGTAATGAGAATTAATCTTGAAAATCGAGTCTTCGAGTCTTGGAAAAATATTCTCCAAGAAATTCAGAACCAAAGCCATTGCTTCGGCACTATTACCTTCATCTACTAAGCGGTCTGCTGTTTCTAGATCAGAATGTATCGTCATGCGGTCTTGTCTTGGCAGAATGATTTCGCCCAACGCGGAATTTACCTGACGTTTGGTGACACCTGTGTCATTAATTCAATCAGGAAAGCCGGTTTGTGTCACCAAATGTGCCCGAAGCGCCTCGCGGCAAAGCACAAAACAAGCGTCCCGCTTGTGCTTTGTCCGCGATCTTCTGGCGCGTAGGGCCGAGCACGCGAGGAGCTACGGCACCGCAGCGAGCGCAGCAGGTAAATTTTGTTGTGCGATGATTCAGCGGGCTTTGGGTGTCAGCGCCTTGGGGAAAATGGCAAAAAAAGCCCCTTGCAACTGACACATCATAACTAAATTTAAGCCATTAGCCCTGATGAAAACTTTACCCTTATTAAAGTACGTCAATGATTTGCCTGAAAATTTGGCCATGCTTCTGTGTTGCTTTGCGGCCTTAATGAAATCGAAAGCCGCGTTTTTGGGCAAGTCCCTATCTGCAACCTGACTACTGAGCAGAGCATCCAATGAAACTTGCTCGTCAGATTTATGGGCTATAACAGGAAAATTCTTTGCCAATTTTACGCCGTATTCTTCGGTTAGACTCAAAGTTTCATATCCTGAATTTCCAAGGGTATTCGCTTGGTCAATTTCCCAATATTTGCCAATCAGAAAATCTTGGGCTTTTACAGTGGAAAACTGAAAGGCGGTGCCATTTAAGAACTGTTGGATGGTATCACACATTTCAGGAATCTCTGGTTTCGAAGCACAATTCAGAGCAGTAGCATATCTGGCTATTTCTGTATCTGTGACGTCTGTCTTAACTTCAGCTTGGTCATAAGGAACTCCGCCCCTGTTATAAAGGTCTTCCATGCCAAATTCGCGCAATGCCATTTCTCGCCTGCTATGCCGACATGAGTATAAAACTAGCGCGGAAGAAAAGAGTATGGTCAGAGTTCTTAAGTCTTTGTTCATTTTAGATCCCAATAATCATATCTGGCCCGCTGAATTTTCGCACAACGCGGAATTTACCTGACGTTTGGTGACACTTGTGTCATTAATTCAATCAGGAAAGCCGCCTTGTGTCACCAAATGTGCCCGAAGCGCCTCGCGGCCAAGCACAAAACAAGCGTCCCGCTTGTGCTTGGTCCGCGATCTTCTGGCGCGTAGGGCCGAGCACGCGAGGAGCTACGGCACCGCAGCGAGCGCAGCAGGTAAATTTTGTTGGGCGAAGTGCATTTTCGGATTATGGTTTGCTAAGAATTTTCGTCTTTATTCGATCAAACAGATTCTGTTTCTTTTCTGGATTTGATCGATCGAAGACTCCATAATGGGCGCGGGCGATTACTAGATGGGGGAATTTGCGCTCAACCACCTCTGCAATATGGTTGTATAGCTCAATAAGGCTTTTCATCGCGCGCAGGCATTCATCGCGATCAAGTGGGACAATACCCTCGTGAATCAGCCGGTTTCGTAAGTCATATAAGTCATTCTTCCAACGGATTACAAACTCGTTTTTTGTGTAGGACAAGTCGGCATCTACGTTTTTCCCAATATGGCGTTCCAGTTTCGGCTTAAGCGTATTTTCTTCAATGATCTCATCAATCTCTGCATCATTTCGCTGCTGGATTTTGAGGATATTCCGTAATAATTTGTTTACATATATTTCAAATGAGGTTTGGAGATCAATAATGCCCATTTTGTACTGGGAGTTCGCCAGCTTTTGCTTCCCTAAGAAGAAATGCTCGTTGACCCTACTTAGGTCAAGTTTATCGTTCCAACGCCTGAGTATTTCAATACTATTTGTAAAGTTTTCCTCTGTAAAAGATTCGAAATTGTGATCGTGTAATTTTCCCGGATCAGTAACATACATCGTAATCTGACCCCCAATCTCAACAGGAATCAACATTGGAAGATCTGTTATCCCAATCGGAACCAGGTGCATAATTTCCTTTTCCGCAACCAATGCGGCCAAAATGGAATTTATCTCATAAATACCTAAGTGCACGAACCTCTGTATCTGCGCTTCAGAAAAATCAGACATCTTTTTATTCTCGAATGCAGGAAATTCTACTTCCACTAGAGTGAAATCCAGTTCCGACTCTACGCCAATATTCTCGTAATAGTTTGGAACAGAGCTTCTGCCTCGGCGCTTAGAGAAAGAAATTATTATAATATGATCTCTCGCATAACCTATTTCGAGGCTCAATTTTTGAGGAGCGGGAATATTGTATGGCAGGAGGTAGATAATTTTCATAAATGCATTTCGCCCAACGTTGGATTTTACGCTGACGTTTTTTGACGCCTGTGTCATTTATTCAATCTGTAAAGCCGAATCGCGTCAAAAAATGTGGTCGTAGCGGCTCGCGGCGACGCGCGAAAACACACCTCCCGGTGTGCGCGTCGTCCGCGATCTTTGCCGCGAAGACCCGAGCACGCGACCCAACGGAGTGGTCGCGGCGCAGCGCGTAAAATTTGTTCTCTGCCGTAGCTGCACTTGTGAGCCTAGGCACGGATGCCTAGGCGACTAAGATCGGTAAAGTTACCGCCGGCATTCTACTTATTTCGGATATGAGCTCTTGCTCAAAAACAATGTTTACGGCTTTCGAAGCCATAATTTCTGGTCAGGCTTTTCTTATGAGTCTTAATTCCTTATTTAATTTTCGTATCTCATGTACATGTTTCTTACTACTGCTTTTTAGTACTTCCATAAAAGCGGCTGAATTGCCTGGATTTGATGTCGGAGTTTTAGGCAATGTATATGATACCATTAAGAGTGATGGCAGACCTCTGGCCTGGGGTAGTGGAGCTGGTGCTCTCGTTCACTGGCAATGGTCCGCGGATTGGCGAAGCGGAATGCAGATTGGATGCATAAGCGTCTGTGCTGGTAATCTTGAAATCGGTTATCGAGCACAAACAATCTCTTATTCTCGGTTTCGGTATCCAGAACGACTGATTTATTATATCATCGGTTTGGGTATTCATGAAGTTTGGTTGCGTTTTGTCACGGGGATCAATTCAGTTAAGAACTATGATTCGCAACTTGGACTCGGTGTTGGATTCAGTGTGCACGCGTTTAAAATAGGCGATTTCTTCTTATCCTACGGAATAAATTTCTACATCATTAATGAATATATGGCATTTGGCTTAGGTCAAGCTTTTGCAGCTCTAGCGTTTCGGCTCTGAGGAGAGATAATACATAACTGCGACGCGGCACCGCCACGGAGGGCGGTGAAAGAAAAAGTGCAGCTATGGCAGAGAACGTGGAATTTACCTGACGATTGGTGACACTAGTGTCATTAATTTAATCAGGAAAGCCGAATTGTGTCACCAATTGTGCCCGGAGCGCCTCGCGGCAAAGCACAAAACAAGCGTCCCGCTTGTGCTTTGTCCGCGATCTTCGGCGCGTAGGGCCGAGCACGCGAGGAGCTACGGCACCGCAGCGGCGCAGCAGGTAAATTTTGTTGGGCGAAGTGCACTTCAGTCGGCGAAAGCATGTTTTAGCAAAGACTATTAGTCTTTTAAACTAGATTTAATAATTTTTATAAGGCTTACAAGATAAATGACCAGAACGCCTGCGATTGACCAAACCTCAGGCGATTTGACCCAATCCATAAGAACGAACGGTGCAAAGAACATTGCCCAAAAACTGGGATTCCGAATTTCTTCTCTTCTTGCTAGGGATGTTATGAGATTTTCAGCAGGCTTGAAATTAGCATAGTAAATGGCTAAGAAAAACAGAAATATCGAAAACAGGGTAAAAACTATGAAATATAGAGCAAAAATCTTAGAGAATCGATCTTGAATTCCTAATTTGTAGGCACAAACCAGTACCGATATCGAATAAACAAGAATGTAATAATTGAACCAACCGTAAAAACTGCTAGGAGAATTATCCGTGAAAGGATTGAAAATTAGATAAAGCAAGATCAAAGCTGATGCTATCAAAAATGCAGCAAAACATGCAATTGCTCTAGATTGACCTGACTTTTCATAAGTAATAGAGTTTCTCATCAGGTATAAAGGACTAAGTTAGAATAAAATGTATTTGTCTATAGCAATGAATTATTACTCTGTGCATTTCGCCCAACGTGGATTTTACGCTGACGTTTTTTGACGCTTGTGTCATTTATTCATTTTGGAAAGCCGAATCGCGTCAAAAAATGTGGTCGTAGCGGCTCGCGGCGACGCGCAAAAACACACCTCCCGGTGTGCGCGTCGTCCGCGATCTTTGCCGCGGAGACCCGAGCACGCGAGGAGCTACTGCACCGCAGCGGCGCAGCGCGTAAAATTTGTTGGGCGCAGTAAACCTTCGGTTTCATAAGGATCGCATGCTGAGGGATAGATTCAGAGACATTTCCAGTGTCGTATCTTTGAGTATCAGTTCTATGGCTAGCTGTAACGATTCCAGAGCTTCCAGCATGTCAATATTCCTTCGATTCAAACTATGGGCCACGTCATTTCTCAATTGTCTAAGTTTATCAATTCTTTTCAATACGCTGATATCGATAACTTCTGCGATTTCTAAAATATTGCTCATAACGCCCGCTGTAAAATCTCGACCCTCAAGAAACTTGCGTCTGTCTGCATTTATTCGCGAACTAGAGTCACGTAGATTAGTCAAGTACGTAGAATATGTATCTTTAAGTATTGCTTCAACAATGAACCAGGAAAGCACAATTGTCAGTCTGTAATTAGTCTTCTTGAACTCACTTATGGCTTTGCTCAGCGAATATATGGATTCTGAAAGGCTGGGCGAAGCACAGACAGCAATAAATAGTTCAAACGTGGATTGGAGAATCGTCAAGGGCAAAGGCCAGCGAGAAGTTAATCCGAAGCTAGCTCTTAAGGGAAGACCTGGTCGATGTGTACTCCTGAATCGCTGCATGAAGTAATGGCCAACAACCGAGTTTGGTGGTATACCGGCACTGGTTTGGTTATTTTCCTCGTATGTGGTGCGCTGAGCGTCAGTTGAGGTTATTTCTCGAAACTCAAACTGGGCAGATTTTTTTTCTCTAACTGTTACGCCATCGAGAATTAGAGTGTAGATGTTGCATAACTTAAGATACTCATTCCAAAGTTTTGCTCCATGTTCAAAATCAGCGGGCTCGTTCTCACCCTTAACTTGCCCTTCTAATTTTTCATGACTAATCTCAACCATGCCATCACGTGCAACTCGAACAATTATGCCGTCTTTAGAATGACTTGAAACGATTTCAGAAAAATATTCTTCAAAATCCGGTCTGAGTTCTAATTCAGCCCAATTCGGCTCCTCGCCTGCCCAGAACGGGGGATTAGTGTAAAAATAAGTAAAATTTGCTTTGCTCATTCGGTCTTATGCACTAGGTTTATTGCGCCCAACGTGGAATTTACCTGAGGTTGAGTGACGCTTCGTTCAACTTTGTGTTCTGTAAAGCCATATTGCGTCACTCAATCTGCCCGAAGCGCCTCGCGGCAAAGCACAAAACAAGCGTCCCGCTTGTGCTTTGTCCGCGATCTTTTGGCGCGTAGGGCCGAGCACGCGAGGAGCCACTGCACCGCAGCGAGCGCAGCAGGTAAATTTTGTTGTCTGCAGTTCTGGGCCATTAGTGGATATCTATCGTCACTGCACCAAATAAGCCAGTGGCGTACTCAACATGGGCTTTTTCTCCTTGTCTTGTCCTTAAATAGACTGCTTTGCTCACACTTAAGTACAGGTTTTCAGAACCATTGCCATGCGTCAGCACCAGGTGATTACGCGGTCCCTTGCCATTTGTTTCGTATCTTTGAACTACATTCATTTTCTCAATTCTGCGTTCCTTAATGCTCACCATATTAAGCAACGCGATGAAGAAAATAGTCGGCAGAGAGAAAAGGGCTGCGTAGTAAGCAATGCGCGGTATCCTGAATTCATACTGGTAGCCGCGGAAAGTAAGAGCCCCGTAAAAAATCAGCATGAATGCAGCTAAGAATAATAGCCCAAAAAAAAGGATTGGGAGGAAATTGAGCCAATTAGCGGACGAGACCACAATACCGAAAAGAAAATTTGATACGATTATCCCTACTATCGGGGCCCGCAATGGCAAAGGCTCAAAGTAGAGCGGTCTTCGAGTAAAACCCACGGAAATAATAATGATTACTAGGTTTAGGCCAGAAGCAAGTAGAATTCGAAAATTGTTCTGTGGATCCGTGAAAATTAGAATCAAAATGAAAATCAAGTAAGAGTATTCTCGAACTTTACTGGACTCAAAGTATTTATAAAGTAGTTGCATATGCTTGGCCCAGAATTGCAGACAACGTGGAATTTACCTGAGGTTGAGTGACGCTTCGTTCAACTTTGTATTCTGTAAAGCCATTTTGCGTCACTCAATCTGCCCGGAGCGCCTCGCGGCAAAGCACAAAAACAAGCGTCCCGCTTGTGCTTTGTCCGCGATCTTCTGGCGCGTAGGGCCGAGCACGCGAGGAGCTACGGCACCGCAGCGGCGCAGCAGGTAAATTTTGTTGTCTGCAGTTCGCCTTTAAAAAAATCATTGGGGTTATTCTGATTGTATGTAGGTGAATTCTAGTATGGGCTTTCGGGCCTGTTCACGCTGGATAAGACTTCTTAGCTGTTTTAGTTCGGTCTTGACTTTTTCTAGTTCATGCTCTTGCTTGAGTTTTTCCAGAGCGTTCGTTTCTTTCCTGATCATAGTGATTAATCGCTTCTCTGAATTCTCAAATAAGGTGACCGAGGAAGGGGCATAATCAGGTTCTTCCTGACTTTCCTCGTAATGGCTGCGGCTATTTGAATAAGATTCAACTTTGAACTTGTACTGGGAGTATAAAGCGTCAAGAATGGAAATCAACCTTTCCTGAGGACATTCGAACCCTGCTGCGCCACCAGTAAGATGATTCATGTGCAGCTCCTTGCCGAATTTCTCTTTCAGATAATTGATAACCTTGAAAACATCCGTAGGCCCGCTGATTGCTACGCGTAATGTTGGAATTAATTGATAACTAGGTTGCATCGCAACTGAGCTAAAAATGGGCCTAAACGCCTCATAAGTCATAGGTCGATCTTGGGCTATTGTTTGCCGGCCAGTACAATAGGCGCTAAGCAGCACCGAAAGCAGGAAAACTGTATTCTTTTTTCGGTTCCAAATTCTTAGTTTCAAAAAAATCTCCTGTGGCGAATTGCAGACAACGTGGATTTTACGCTGACGTTTTTTGACGCTTGTGTCATTTATTCAATCTGTAAAGCCGATTTGCGTCAAAAAATGTGGTCGAAGCGGCTCGCGGCGACGCGCAAAAGCAAGCGTCCCGCTTGCGCGTCGTCCGCGATCTTTGCCGCCGAGACCCGAGCACGCGAGGAGCTACGGCACCGCAGCGGCGCAGCGCGTAAAATTTGTTGGCTGAAGTGATGCGTTGGGAGATTACGCTTTGCCGCTATTTTAGAACCTTCGATTTTCGTTTATCAACGTCACTTAAGTAAAGAAACCCGGGAACGGTACCGCTATTTGTACCCCCCTTAAAAGGAACTGTAGCTCTGAATTTGAGGGGAAACATCTGTTTTGCATTCTTTTTGAGGGCCTTGTAATTTTCTTTCAATTCTGCCGCCTCGGGTTTTATTATTCCGTTCCAGAACGCAATTTGTTTAGTCCTGGCAATAATTATCGGGTGAACATAACCCAAATCTACCGTATCACTTGGTGTAATGTAACCAATAAAGGCTGTTCCATCGGCGCTGATAAATTCGGCCCGGACAACAAGTTGACCGGTAAATTCAGTAATTTCCTTGAGATCTGGGCGAGGGCGGACGGTAGCTTCATCTTGACCTTCAATACCTTCTTCGTCCAAGGCAAATTCCCATACCGGACATTGCTCGATATCTGAGATTTTCAAATCGTATACTTGTTTTCGGATTCGCATCTGTGCCGCCAAATTCGTGACCAATAGTATCAATGTAATAAGTGGGGGAAGAGCTCGTCTGGTCAGAGAAATTATCATGTAAACATCTTAGTCATCGCATCATTTCAGCCAACGTGGATTTTACGCTGACGTTTTTTGACGCGTGTGTCATTTATTCAAACTGTAAAGCCGATTTGCGTCAAAAAATGTGGTCGTAGCGGCTCGCGGCGACGCGCGAAAACACACCTCCCGGTGTGCGCGTCGTCCGCGATCTCTGGCCGCGGAGACCCGAGCACGCGAGGAGCTACGGCACCGCAGCGGCGCAGCGCGTAAAATTTGTTGTCTGAAGTAATTGCGCCTGCAAGCCTGGCCAAGGAGGGCCAGGCGGCTAATTAAGATAAAATTTTAGGCTCATAAATTCAGATAAATGACGGTACAAGTATATCTATTCCTTTGAGATTTATTCGCGATAGGATTTCCTTTCCGCGGGGAGAAATAAATAGCCTAGGCTTATTTATTTCATAATAAACCAGCTCGTCTTTCAGTACATTATCTTTGAACACCGGTTCATCAATAACCAAAATGTTTCCGGAAGAGCCATAGGTGATCTGGGAACTCCCTTGATCCAAGCAGCTTCTATGATTTTTGCATGCGAATAGGAATATCTCGGTATCATCGCACATTAATCTGTGAAATGTACCGTCATTGCTTAACGCGGAAAATAGCTCAGGAATTTTCTTGCCAATTACAGTTAGCCCGACACTTGTATCAATATCTGGCATGGGTCGTGTTTTTGCATAAGCCCATGAGACCTTAGTGTTTTTGAGGACGTTTGGGCTGAATCGCCCAAAACGCAGTGCGTCATCGATTTCGTTTTGATTTGAGAACAAGAGTTGCTGATATCTGTTCTTAGGCGAAAGTATGTATGGCTTCATTAGACGCCCCTGGCAAATAAATCAATATTCTCGAGATTGATTTTATATGGCAAATCATGTTGTCACTCAAAAGGAATTTCATATAAGAAAATGCCCTCCCTTGCCTTGCGCGCAGCGTCGCCAAGGATGGCGACGAAGTATATAGGCGCAATTATTTCAGACAACGTCTATTAGCTGAATTGCGTATAATTGCCAAAATGTCAATAATCTGGCGAAAAGCGAGGGGGATTTGGTGTTTTCGCGCATTGCGTAAAAGATCCATGTTCTTCCCAGGCGGGGGGCGCCTTTTGCGATGAGAGAGCTAGCGCTCTTTACACGATTCTTTGTAAATAATCACCCACGGTCGCTCCTGGATGCATTTGATGAACGAGCGGCTGTATTCGATGGTGAGGCGAATGTTGTCGCGTAGTTGTTTGCTCTCTTTATTGAATTTGCCGAGTGTGCCGCGGTTTGTGCTGAGGGCTTTTTCCAGGTATTCGAGGTTGCGGGCCATGGCGGCGGTGTTTGAGACGAGTTCGGCGAGGCTTTGCTGTTGGGCGGTGAGAATTTCTTCGCTATTGCGGGCGATGAGAGAGATGTTGGTTTTGAGGCCTTCGAACTGTTCTGAGATCGTGGAAAAGTAACTTTTTGCACCGGAGAGGGTGACGTTGAGGTCATCGCGGTTTTCGGCGACGACGGCGTCGATGTTGGCGCGCAGGATGCTGGCTTTGGCAAAAATCTGTTCGGCGACTTCGCCGGCGCTCTTGCCTTCAAACCAGCTGGAGAAGGACAGCATCATCTGTTCGAAGGAGGGCGGCGAGATGCCACGCACGATTTGGCCGGGCTGGATGGTTTTATCACCTGCCATCATTTCCTTGAACTGGACGTTGATGTATTTCTGGCCCATGAGGTTATTGCTGAAGATCGCGATCTGCGTTTCTTTCGTGTCGGGCATCACATTCTTGAGACTGTTTTCAAGATAGACGCGGACATAGGTCTGCTGGTCTTTCTGGAAGATATCCTGCACATAACCGACCTGGCGGCCGCCGGCGAGCAGGACGCGGGCATTTTTGGTGAGATTACTGAGGAAAGAAAACGCGACGTCGATGGTGAAACCCGAGCGGGCAGTGTGGATACGCGCGCCGACGATGGCGCCGATGACGAGGACAAGAAAGCTGAGCAGTACATAGGAACCGACGCGGATCGAGCGGCGGCGGGCGGCTTCGACGGGGCTCAGGGCAGGCTTGGCGGCCGCAGACATTAATTGCCTTTGTTGAGAAAGAGAGAGGGATTTTCTTCGAGCTTACGGAACAGCTCGCGCGCGTGGTAGGCGGCTTCGTTGGCGTTCTTGTAGAGTTCTTCGTCCTGGATAAGTTTACCGACCGAGCCGCGGCCTGAGTTGACGCGCTGTGTGATGAGGTTGAGGTCGCGCGAAATTTTCGACATGTTCTCGAGCATGATCTGTATGTCTTGTTTGTTCTGGTTCGAGATGTCGGTAAAGTTTTTCGAGAGGATGTTGAGTTTTTGCATGAGAGTATCAAGCTGGGCGGAGAGTGAGGTGAACGATTCGCGCGCCTGTTTGATGGTCTGGCGGATATCCCCCCGGTTTTCATTCACGATGCCGTTGAGATTGGAGAGGAATGTCTCGGTTTCTTTCATGATCTCGGCCAGAACCTGGCCGCCGTTTTTACCGTCGAACCAGCTGGAGAACGCCATCATCATCTGGTCGATGGAGGGCGGGTCGATGCCGACCCATTCATCGCCGTTCTGGAAGAAGACTTCGTTGGGTTTGGCTTCGGGGATGGTGATGTTGATATACTTTTGGCCCATGAGGCCGGTGGTATAGATGGCGAAGACGGTTTCGACGCGCTTGGGAATTTTGCCGAGCAGGTCTTTTTTTAGGGAGATTTGTACGTAGGTTTTGAGGTCTTTCTGGTAGATGTTTTCGACATAACCGACGGGCAGGCCGCCTGAGATACGCACGGGGGCACCGTTCGAGAGGTTGTTGAGGAACCGGAAGCGCAGGTTGAGGCGCAGCCCGTCACCGGAGACTTGCCAGCGGCCGAGAATGGCCAGCAGGCTGACGAATGTCGCCACGGAGATAAGGGTCATGACGCCGACGGCGACCTTGGTTTTTCTGTCTTTATCCATTATAAAATCGGTATCGGGCCTTCGGCTGAACCTTCTACAAATTGGCGTATCACAGGGTCATCCGATTTTCTAAAATCATCGGGGGTGCCGATGAGGCGGAATACCCCGTCATAGAGCATGGCGACGCGGTCGGCGGTACGGAACACCGATTGCATATCGTGAGAAATGACGATCGAGGTGACGCCGGTTTTCGTGTTGAGGCTGCGGATGAGGTCGTCGACGGCGGCGCCGAGAATGGGGTCAACGCCGGTCGTGGGTTCGTCGTAGAGCACGATTTCGGGATTGAGGGCAATGGCGCGGGCGAGGCCGACGCGTTTTTGCATGCCTCCTGATAAGGCGGATGGATTGATGTGTTCGACGTCTTTGAGGCCGACGAGGCCCAGTTTCTCCCGAACGAGTGCGGCGATTTCGGCTTCTTTCATACGCGTAAAACGGCGCGGAGCGAAGGCGACATTTTCATAGACCGACATCGAGTCGAAGAGGGCGGCCATCTGGAAGAGGACGCCCATTTTTTTACGCAGGATATTGAGGTCGTCGTCACCGAGGCTATGGACATCGGCACCGTCGATGAGCACGCGGCCTGAGTCGGGGCGCAGGAGGCCGGTGATATTTTTGAGCGTGACGGATTTGCCCGATCCGCTTTTGCCGATGATGTAGATAATTTCGCCGCGCATGATGTCGAGGTCGACGCCGCGCAGAACGTGTTTGTCGCCGAAACTTTTGACGAGGTTTTCGAGGCGGACGTGGACGTCAGGCATTTGGGACGCCCCATTTTTTTGAAAAGCCGCTCAAAAATACCGGGCCTCGCAACTTGCCGCGCAAGTTGCTGCTAAAGCGCTTCGCTGCCCGGTACTTTTGGAAGCCGCGCGGCTTTTCAAGCAAGTTGCAATCCGCATAAGTCATAATCCAAATAACTGAAAAATATACGTAATGAAATAGTCCGACACGATGATCATCATAAAGGAGAACACGACAGCCTGGATCGTCGCCTGGCCGACACCTTCGGCGCCGCCGCGCGCGCGAAAGCCCGAGAAGCACGAGATGAGCGCGATCTCGGCACCGAAGAAAAAGGTTTTGCCGACACCCGAGACAAGGTCTTTGCTGTGTACGAGCGTGCGCGCCGAATCGAAGTAGAGATTGTAGGGTATGTCGAGGCTGATATTCGAAATGAGCGCGCCGCCGAAAACGCCGACAACGATGGCCATGACGGTAATCATGGGAATGCAGATGAGCGCAGCGAGAAAGCGCGGTACCGAGAGGTAGTGCACGGGGTTTGTGGCGAGCGTTGCGAGGGCGTCGATCTGTTCGGTGACCTTCATGGTACCGACTTCGGCGGCGATCGATGAGCCGACGCGGCCGGCAAGCAGGACGGCGGTGAGTACGGGGGCAAGTTCGCGCACCATGGCGAGGGAAATACCACCGCCCATGAAGGTTGAAATACCCTGGATCTGTTGCTCCATGGGGCCGCCGAGCTGCAGCGCCATGACCATGCCGACGAAGAAGGAGCTGACGACGCCGACGGGAATCGATTTTACACCGATCTCGCCCATCTGGTAGAGCAGGTTACGGAAGTCAAAGGGGCGGGCGAAGACGAAACGAAAGGTTTGGCCAGCGAAAATCGCAAAGCCGCCGAGGGCTTCGAGAAGTCCTAAAACGCCGCCGCCGATTCTTTCAGCGAGGGGGATTACTTTGCGCGGCAGTCTCTTCATTCGACGGTGGTTTCGATACGATCTAAGAGCCAGTCTTTATTCTTGCGTTGAATCGGCGACCGACAATACGCGCAGGATTCACTGTCGGTTTCGGGCAGCGGCGCGCCGCAGGTGTCGCAGCTATGGTCGGCAAAACCTGAGCCTTGCTGGTCTTTTGGGTCAACGGTTAAATGCAGCAAAGATTCCCGATGGCGGATTTCCTTGTCGCCAGGGCCCTGCGCCGACCATTTGATACGCACCGTGGCGGTGACGGGTGAAGCGTCGCCGTTAAAATCCTCGAGGTCGGCGGCACCGACAGAGACGTCTTTCCACGGCGCGGCGGCGCGTGTATTTTTGAGGTAGTCGTCCGTGGCATCGCGCAAGAGGAAATCCTTCTTGCCGGTAATGCCGGTTATGACATCGCGCCAGAAGATAAAGGAGGCACGGTCTTCGACGCGGTCAGCGCTCATGCCTTTTCCGGACATCTGTTTACGCTTGCCCTTGCTGTATTCCACTTCCTGGGTAATTTCGGCGAGCACCCAGTCAAAGGTGCCTGAGCCCATGACGGCAGCGCAGCTCTTGCACTTGGTGATTTCGCCTTCGCCGGTAAAGGGCGTGCCGCAATGGCTGCAGGCATCGATACTCTCCTGGACGGATGTTTTCGCGTTACTGCGGCGCATGAAGGTGTAATATTCGACAAAGCTATTGCAGGGGGCCTTGTGCGCTGCCTGGGCTGCTTCTGCCTGCGTCAGCGCTGCATCGACCATAACATCGCGCGCTTCGGCATCGAGACGAACAACGATGGCATCGAAAGGCCCGGAAAGCTGGTGCGCGACGATATGAAATGCACGGATCTTGAAATCTGCCATGGCATTTTGCCGTTTTTCATGCTCGCGCATGATTTTCAGCTGTGTGCGGAAGCGGTTATAGACGCCCTGCGAGAGATAGCGGCGGCACTCACGCATATCGCCGGCCGACCAGGCATGCTGGATTTTTTCGGCAATCAGGCGGCCGCGGGTTTTGAAAGCTTCGGCATCGAAGGCGGGGTCACGCTTTCGTATAGCACTGATGGCGCTCACTTCCCGGTCATGGGATTTTTGGCGTTCGAGGCGCGCATGTTTCATGCGGCCACGCCAGGAGAAGAAGACGATCAGGGCGACGAGGCCGCCAACGATCGAGAGAAAATAGAACCAGAAAACCCAGCGCGGGTATTTGCCGAAGGTATGGTAGTGCGAAAAACCAAAACGGATGCGCGTCAAAAATCCGGGGTCGGCAATCCGGCCTTCTTCGATCTCGCCGATAAACAGCCATAGGCCGCGCACCTGCGCTTCATCTGGCACGAGTACGATCTTGTTTCCTTCGCGGGTCAGTGTTGTTTTGACGGGCGACAACTTGCTGCAAGTACCGCCCGATTCGGTTTCGCAGTCAAAGATCTTGCCGCTGAGCTTCACACCTTCAGGCGTTTCGACTGTGATCTTATTGCGGTCGGTGATAAATGTGGGAGACGTTTGGGTATTTGCGACATAGCGCCCGGTGAGCGCCGGCAACGGCAGGATTACTGTCTGTTTGCTGTGGGCGTCGCTCAGCCAGGCATGCAGAACCGAATAGCTGAGGCGCGTGGCGTTGTCGGTTAAAACGAAATGGGGATCCGTGTACTCGCTGAAATAACCTTTGCGAATGCCCGCGAGGCGGCCGAGCAGGTAAACCCTGTCGGCGCTTATACCCAGGGGAAAACGCATTTGCACGCCGGCCATGGGCTTTAGGTAAGAGATGTTTTCGCTGATATGCGCCACGGCATCTTTATCGAGGCGTATCGTGGTTTCGAGCCGGCTCATCAGGCTTGCCGCATTCCATGCCTTCCATGCAGCGGCGCGGTGTGTGGCGCCGTTGAGCGAAATGCGCAAGGTCGTAACGCCTTTCAGCGTTTCTGCAGTAAGTTCCGTTACGCCGGGTAACACCAGCGGTTTCGCATCGGGGTTTGCGTACTGCACTTCGATGGCGTCTTCGGCAGAGAGTCCTGTAAATTTCAAATGGCAGTCTGCCGCACCCCGGCAAAGAGGTTCCATGTGTACAAGGGCGCCCGCACGCGTCGGAACCGCGGCAATCGACAAGACGCTCGTGAAACTGAGTGTGGTGTCCCCTGCCGGAACAGCAGCGAGTTTAAAATAGATGGCTTCGGTAGTTTGGCGTGCGCTCTTCATTTGGGTGAGGTCGGCCGCGGCGCTCTGGAGTTGCCATGGCACATTCGGCACGCCGGGTACATAGCGGTACTCATCGGAGACTGTGCCTTTGATCCTGAGTATCGCCTTTTCCGTTACGGTTAGCTTACCGGGGGCGTCGAATGCGTAGGAGCGTTCAAGCGCTTTAAAATCGCCCAGTGTTTTATACGAAGGGCCTGAAGAAGTGCTGCCCGATGACGACCGGTAGCCTGAACCAGAAGAAGACGACCGGTACGACCCCGATGAGGGGCGACTCGAGGAACTGGAGGAGCTATAAGACGACCGGCCTGATGAAGAACTGGATGAGCTCGACCGCGAAGAGCTGGAACTGCTTGAAGAGCGGTAACTGCCGCCGCCGCCCGCGCGGGCGAATAAATCAAATGTCAAAATCAATGGAATGAGTAGGGCAATGATGCGCACGCGCGATATTAAAAGACGCCCGCCCTATGTAAAGCTAATGGTGTTGGTGGATGTCCTCTTTACCGGTGCAGAATTCAATCGTGCTGTGGTAGATACCCTCGGCGGCGATGAGCTGGCGGATCTGCTTTTTCATTTTACCGAGTGTGGTCAGGCTTTCTTTTCCGGTGATAATCACCTGCAGCGTGATGACATGGTTCTCGCCGTCGAGGGTCCAGGTGTGCAGATCTTCGACAGCTTTGACGCCTTTGAGCGTGCGGATCTTGCCTTCTAGCTCGGTGAGCTTCAGATGCTGCGGCACTTCGAGCAGCAGAATCTTCACAACGCTGCGCAGGTTCTTGAAGACATTAAAGAGGATAAAGACTGCAATGCCGAGTGAAATGAGCGGGTCCAAAAACGGCAAATTGAAGAAGATCATTAAAATACTGCTGATCAGTACGGCAATCCAACCCAAAACATCTTCGAGCAGGTGCAGGTAGACGGCACGTTCATTCAGGGAATGACCCGCTTTGACGCGTAACGCAGCAAAGCCGTTGATCACGATACCGAGGATCGCCAGGAGGAGCATACCCTTGGCGTTGGCGGGCTGCGGGTTCATGAGCCTGACGGCCGATTCGCGGATGACCAGAGCCACGCCAATCAGCAGAACGCTGGAAACCACGAGGGCGCCCAGCAGGGAGAAACGTTTATAGCCATAGGAGTAATAGCGGTCACGGGGTTTTTGCGATACCTTTTGCAGGTACCAGGCGACGCCCAGGGAGAGGGCATCCCCGAAGTCGTGCAGGGCATCGGAGAGAATGGCGACGCTGTTGGTGTAGAGCCCGCCGACGAGTTCGATGATGGCGAAGGAGATATTGAGGAAGAGGGCAATCAGCAAATTCTGCGACGAGCGGTCGGCTCCGTGCGAGTGGCCGTGCCCGTGGCTATGGGAGTGTGTATGCTTATGACTGTGTCCCATTATGGATAACAGCAGGGAAAAAAATTCCTTCAGCGCTGATGTAAAGACTGTTTTCTGAGTGCTGTAAGAACCACTCCGCCCCTTTGGGGCACCCCTCCATAGGAGGGGAATTTTCATATGTAGATTGCCCCGAGGTTTCCCCTCCTGCGGAGGGGTGGCAGGCGCAGCCTGACGGGGTGGTCTTGGTGGTCTAACTCATTGCGCCAGCGCCCGCAGTTGATTTTCGAGATCTGTCAGGTAGCGCATATCGCGCGTCAGGCGGTAAAGCATCGCGCAGCCGGTATAGGCGATCATCATCTTACGGGCGACCTCTTCGGCTTCAGCCGCGTCAAAGCCGAATTCGAGCGCCACATCGTTTTGGAATTTTAACCAGCCGCGTTCGATCTCGATGAGGCGGCCTTCAAAAAAGGCGCGGTCCTTATCGGGAATCTCGCTGGCGAAGACGGAGAAGGGGCAGCCAAAGAATTTGTCCTTACGCGCCAGGTGTTTCAGCGAACGCACCCAGGAGACCATATAATCTTCAAATGTGTCGCTCCTCGCCTGCAGGCGGCTCAAGAACAAATGGAAGCCCTTTTGCTGCATCTCAAGGTAGGCTAAACCTAACTCGTTCTTGGATTTGAAATGGTAGTAGAGCGATGGTTTGGTTAGATTCGTGACCTTCGTGATCTGTTCCATGCCGGTATTGTTAAAACCCTGCGCATAGAAGAGTTGCCCCGCTTTGTTGAGGATCTTAATCCGCGTCGAGTTTTCGTCTGCAAATGAAAACATATTTACAATATACCTAACGGTATGTATATGATCAAGCATAAGTTAAATTTTCGCATGCGGAGGGAAAATGGCAACAATGCAGGCTGAAATCTCGGGCAGCTTCTCAAAACGCCTCGATGAGCGTGGTGATCTCGAGCTCTGGCTTTTGGGTACGGAGACCATCCCCGAGTTTAATGAGTTCTTGTGGAGAGTTTTTAACCAGGCGTTTACGGACGGCACTTACCAGATTCCGCTGGCCGATATCGAAGCGCCCAGCGCCGAATATTTTCACCGTGCCCGGGTCTGCGGCGTGCGCCATAAGTCGGGCCAGCTGATTGGTACTTGGGGCCTCATTCTCAAGGATCTCAACGATCCCGGGTTTCTTCTGCCCATTGAGAAGCGCTACGGCATCAGCACGGAGAAAATTCTCGAAAAGATGAATGCGCCCGAGGCGAAATACGTCTTCAATGGCTGGCGCACGGCGGTGGATAAAGATGCGTTAGAGAAGTTCCAGATCGACCGCACCCAGTCGATTTTTGTCTTCGATTTCCTCTTGCGGGGCCTGACCATGGGCTTTGCCGACGAAGCGAGCCGCTATATCGGCGCAGCCGAAATGGAGATGCTGGTGCTGAAATACCACCGCCGCGTGGGTATTCCGTGGCAGATCATCGGCGAGCCGGTGAATTTCTGGAATCGCGACCGTTACCCCTGCGCCTTTCGCATGGGTGAGTATAAAGAATATATGCGGACGTACCATCCGGAGCGGCATGATTTTCTGTATGGTTAAGCTTAACCCCCTCCCGGCTTTGCCGTACTCCCCCTTAGCAGGGGGAGAGTTTGCTGAACCAAATTCCCCTCCTGTTAAGGAGGGGTGGCACGCAGTGCCGGGGTGGTAGGTGGAAAGAATTTCAGCTTTACAAACTCATTTTTTTCTCTAACCCAGTGGGATGTCTCTCAGCCCCGAACAATATTTTCAGAAATTCCTGACATCCCCCCTGAGCGCCGCCGAAAAGGCTGAGCTCGAAAGCAAAAAAGCCGCCCTCATGGCCGAGCGCGCCTTCGAGGGCGAGCCTTCGTTTGGTACGGGGGGCATGCGCGCTGTGACGGGGCTCGGTACTAACCGGTTGAATCTAGCCAATATTGCGCGGCTCAACATTGCGCTTGCGGCGTATTTCAAAAAAAACAAGGCGGCACCACTTTGTGTTCTCGCCTATGATTCACGCCTGACTTCGGGTGCCTTCAGCCGCCTCAGCTACCATATCCTCAAAGCGCAGGGTTTGGCGGTTAAAATCTTTAAACGCCCGACGCCGACGCCGTTTCTCTCCTTTGCGGTGCGTGAGCTGAAAGCAGATTGTGGTGTGGTGCTGACCGCCTCGCATAACCCGCCGCAATATAATGGCTACAAAGCCTATGGTGCTGACGGCGGGCAGATCATTTCACCCGTCGATAAAGATATTCAAAAGCTTTTTCTCGGCGTAGACTATGCTTCACTGCCCAGTGACCTTGCGGCTTTGGCTGAAAAGGCGATTCCTGCAGGCGATCTCATCGAAGAAGAGATTGTCGCCGCCTACTGGGCGCGCATTGAGAAAGAAATTTTCTACACGAAAAAACCCAAAAAATCCAAAATTCTTTACTCGCCACTGCACGGCACAGGCGGATGGATTTTTGAGAAGACTTTTAAACACCTGGGTTATGAAAATTTCCGTGTGCTGCCCGAGCAGGCAGAGCCCGACGGCAATTTTCCCACGGTGAAATCGCCGAACCCCGAAGAGCCGTCGGCTTTTGAGCGCCTGCTTGCGGCTGCCGAAAGCGAACGGCCCGACCTGCTCGTGGCCACCGACCCGGACGCGGATCGCGTCGGTGCGATGGTTAAGAAACCGGTGGGCTACCACTTTCTTACTGGCAACCAGATTGGTTCTCTTCTTTTAGAGAGTATCGCACGCAAGAAGGCAAAGTCGCTGGCGAAACCCTTTATCTGCAAAACCATTGTCACGACGGAATTGCAGCGCCTGATCGCCGACTCGTACGGCATTCAAACCGTCGAGACGCTGACCGGCTTTAAATATATCGCGGAGAAGGTGGCCGTCGATCCCGACAACTATCTGTTCGGCGGCGAAGAAAGTTTTGGTTATCTGCCGGTTCACTGGGTGCGCGACAAAGACTCGCTGTCATCGGCTATCGCGTTGGCCGAACTTGCCGAAGACGTCGATCTCGCTAGCGCACTCGATGAGATTTATCTGAAGCACGGGTTGTTCCATGAGCTCCTGCACAATATCGATCTGAGTAAAAATCCCGACCTGTTGCCGCAGGTAATGGGCAAATTTTCGGCGCCGCGAGAATTCGCGGCAGCGGCAAATTTTGGCCGCGAAATCGTCGATGTACTCGACCTCAGAAAATGTGCTCCGGAACCTGAAACCGAGGCTGCGCGCGTGCTCAAGAAACAGCTGGGTGAGGCGGATGTCATCCAGTTCTGGCTCAAGGATTTTTCGCGGCTGACCATCCGCCCTTCGGGCACCGAGCCGAAAGTGAAAGCCTACCTGAGCCTTATGGGGAAAAATAAACCTACGGCGGCGAGCCTTGCGGCTGATAAAGACGCGCTTAAGGCTGAAGCGGAAGGCATTCTCAGGAAATTTCTCGCTGCACTCGGCGTGTAGTTAATAAGGCTTTTTCAGGCCGGGAAACATGGGGAAGTGTTTGAGATTTAAGGTATGGAGTTTCAGGTAATATAACTGAGCGGTTGCAGCAATAGCAGCATCGGGTAGTTCAACGGCATGAGATCTGTAATATTGCCTCATATAATCCCCGGCTAGTTCTGCAACTTCCGTATCGAAAGGCAGAATGCGGAAAGATTCCACGAACCTGCCGACTTTGATTTTTTGCTCCGCAGAGCGCACGCCGCCATACAGTTCGGCAACGCTGATCGACGAGATGGTTACGCCGTCACCCAGGGAGTCCGCAAAAATTTTCGCCTTTGTAATTCCGCGTAACTGATCAATGAGAATATTGGTGTCTAGAATGCAGTTCAAAACTTGCGCGTCCAGGTTTTTCTCATTGCCTCAAAATCAAAATCGTTGTCTTTCCAAATGCCGGCAACTTCATTCAACACCTTACGTCGGTTTTCTGCGGAGTATCTCTTCAAGTGCTCGTCGATCGCCTCGCGGATAATCTCGCTGCGCTTTTTTTTAGTCTGGCGGCTGAGCTGCGTGAGCGCCTTATGTTCATTTTGTGTCAGGTATACCTGTGTGCGCTTCATCGCCATACCTACATGTATGTCGGCATATACATCATGTCAAGACCGTTTGCCAGCTCGCGGCTTTTACGGCGCTTTTAGCGCTCGCTAGCCGCTTTGAGTATTTCATCCCAGATTGGGTCTTTAACGCGCGCGAATTTTTTCGCGTAACCATCACGGCGCTTTTTGACTTTTTCGACCTGAGAAGGTGTGTAGAGCCAGCCGGTTTCACCCGGCTCGAGCGGTTTGCAACCTTTGCTAAAGTTCATCACATTCGGTCGATCGCCCGAACCCTTGGCTGGCGGGCAGGAATGGCTGAGGCCAAAGGCATGGCCCAGCTCATGGAGAAATACGCGCTCGTCCTTGCGGAAGCGCTCCCAGTTAATTTGCGCGAACGGCATGCCGTTGATCTGGCCGCCATAAGAGAGTTTGTCTTTATCATGGTGTTTGATGAAGATGGTGATGCCCTGCGGCGCGCGCACCTTCGGGTCTTTACATTTCCAGTAATCGCCGTAACGCGTGTTCGTGCGGTTAACAATTGATTCGTAGATTTCGGGGCACGATGAGGTGCGGATGGTCTCGAGTGACGCAAAGGAACGGACCTTAAAACGCGCCAAATGTTCACCGGTGGTGCCGGCGAATTTGCGGTTCAGAAGATCTTCAATTGGGCAAAACGTTCCGGTGTGGCCGCCGCAACGGCTTTTTCATGGTCGGTCATCAGTACAAAATGCAGAGAGAAAAGCGGCAGCTCCTTTTGGTCCACTGCTGACGTTTCGCCCTTAAATTCTCCCGAGGTTTCCAGTACCGGCGTGTTTTCGTTGCCGTCGTCGTCAGCAGTTAGGGGAAAGGCCGCCAGTACGGCGATCAGCAGCGGAAGGTATTTCAATCGCATCCACCCAGATTTGAATAGAGCATGTCACCGCAATGATTTATCCGCACAACCCACAAAAAAATCTCAAAAAACTTGCCGCCGCGTCGACATATAGTATATTAAACTTATGCCGATGGCAAGCGCCACTTCTAAATTCAATTCCTCACTCGGCATACTACAGCTATTGCCCCGACTATAATCCGCAGATTGTAATAAGCAATCTGCCGGAATTTCCATAAAATTTTTGCTTGGAGGCAATATGAAAACTGAAATCGTTAATAAATATCAACCTTATAAACCCCTCGAATTACCTGACCGTACCTGGCCCAATAAAACCATAACCAAGGCGCCACGCTGGTGCAGTGTCGATTTGCGCGACGGTAACCAGGCTTTGGTTTATCCCATGGATATTCCGGCCAAAGAAGACCTGTTCCGGTTACTGGTCGAGATTGGCTTTAAAGAAATCGAAGTGGGATTTCCCGCTGCGGCGGATGTGGAATACAATTTCCTGCGGCATCTTGTGGATAAAAAGATTATTCCCGACGATGTCACAGTACAGATTCTCACCCAGGCGCGCGAGCACCTGATCCGTAAAAGTTTCGAGGCATTGGCGGGTGTCAAAACCGCGATTGTCCACCTCTATAACTCCACGTCGACCTTGCAGCGCGATGTCGTGTTTGGCATGAGCCGTGAGCAGATCAAAAATCTCGCGGTTGAGGGTGTGAAGCTCGTGAAGCAGCTCGCGGTCGAATACCGCGCGAAAACCGGCACCGAGTTTTTTCTCGAATATTCTCCCGAAAGTTTTACCGGTACCGAAGTCGACTTTGCCGTCGAAATCTGTGCTGCCGTCATGGATGTCTGGGAGCCAACGGAGAAGAGTAAGGTGATCCTTAACTTACCGAGCACGGTCGAGATGACGAGCCCGAATCTCTATGCCGACCAAATCGAGTATTTTATCCGCAACATCAAGAACCGCGACCTGGCGGTGATTAGTTTGCACACGCATAATGACCGCGGCTGCGGTGTGGCGGCGTCAGAGCTCGCACTCATGGCAGGCGCCGACCGTGTTGAAGGTACACTCTTCGGCAACGGCGAGCGCACGGGTAACTGCGATCTCGTAACCGTGGCGCTCAATATGCTCACCCAAGGTGTGAATCCGAATCTCAATTTTTCTGACATCAACCGCGTCGCTGAAATCTACGAACGCACGACGCGCATGGGCATCCACGAGCGCCATCCGTATGTGGGTGAACTTGTCTTCACCGCGTTCTCGGGCTCGCACCAGGATGCGATCAATAAGGGTTTGGCCAAACTCAACGGAAAAGGTTCTGTTTGGGCGGTGCCGTATTTGCCGATTGATCCGCACGATATCGGCCGCACCTATGAGTCGATCATCCGTATCAATTCGCAATCCGGCAAGGGCGGTGTCGCCTATGTCATGGAACACGACTTTGGCTGCCGTTTGCCGAAGACGATGCATCCGGAGTTTGCGAAGGTCGTGCAGGTGATCGCCGAGAAGCAGGGTGGCGAAGTCATGCCGCAGGAAATCAATACCGCGTTTGAGAATGAATATTTAAAGAGGAAATCGCCCCTGGACCTTCAGGGCATCTCCGCCATCGAAGAAAAACCCGATAGCGGAGAAGTGAAGATTTCGCTCAGTATCGCATCCGACAAAGCAGGCTTTCTGACGCAGGGAAATTCCGCGTATACAGGGCAGGGCAATGGGCCCTTGGATGCAGCGCGTGCGGCGATTATGGGTGCAACGGCAAGTAAGCCGAAATTCCAGATCAAAAACTACAGCGAGCATTCGCTGGGTGAAGGTTCGGATGCGCGCGCGATTGCCTATATTCAGATCGAGCGGGAAGATAAACAGACATTTTATGGTGTGGGTGTGAGCCCCAATATCTCGCGTGCTTCGATTGAGGCGCTCTTCAGTGCGGTGAATCGGGCATTCGCCTAAAAAAAGACTCCCCACCATGCGGGGAGGGGAGTTGAGCACATTGACTAAAATTGAACGGCTGGGCATTTTTTCTGCTTTTATCTGCACTCTCGGCGCACCGGATTTAGCAGCTATCCGTTGGGAACCAGGCACCGAAGATCGCCGCGGCAATAAATGGGATCTCATGGTGACAGACCCCATCACCACGGACTCGTGCAACATGACGGCGAAAGGCCTTTTTGTTATACAGAATTTCACTCTTATTAACATTACCCGCGCGCGCTTTGACGGTGATGGCAAACCGCAGAAAATCGACGGTTCCGTAGCCGACCAGAACATGACCATCAATCACCAGGTGACTTACGGAATCACCGAAAGATGGGAAGTCGATGCGATACCTTTTCCGATCGTTATCAACGATAATACGCGCGAAGTGGATGGTCCGCGCCTCAGCATCGGCGACGCTTCGGCGTGGTCGAGGTACCTGCTTTACGAACAAAGGATGGAAGCGCGCTGGATACCATCCCTGCTGTTTTTTACACAGATTAAGGTGCCGAGCGGCAGCGTCGATCTGGGCGATGCCACCGGCCGGCGTACTTTTGGCAACCTCATGACCGAAACGACAGTTGGCTTTAATACCATGTGGGAATTCCGCCCCGTGGTTATTAACCTCAACTTCTGGTATGATCGTACTTTCGGGCCTTTTTTCCATGCCCCTTCCGGGGGTGTCTATGAAAGTGCCGGAGATATGGTACAGTTCAATGCTTCGGCCGAGTGGGTCGTGCGCGACTATGCGGATGATTCTTCGGTGTTATTTGCTGAGGTGAACCAGATTTATCAGGGAAGATTTAAGGCATTTGGCGCTCCCACGGAGCAGCCGATAGTCTACTCCATTCAGGGTACGGTTGGCTTTGCCGAGTTTATTGATAAGGATACCTTTCTGATGGTCTCACTTTCCGTGGTGCTCTACGGTCTCAACACCTATCAAAACTGGGGACCGTATTTGTCGGCGGGTAAAACCTTTGGTTTTGGTCGCTCCGGTTAGCCGAAACTCAAACCTTCAAAAAGCATAACCGATCGAGCCGCCGAGCCACGGCAGGCGCCGCGATTCGACGCCCTGGCTGTCGATGCCCTGGAACATATAACAGGCGAAACGAACCACAAGGCCGCCTTCGCGGGGCAGCCAGGCAAACGCGAAGCCCGCGACAGGGGTGAACGGTTGCCCCGTAACTGTGGCGCGCACTCCCGTGCGCTCTGTGCGCTCCGAGCCGATCATGAAATTACCGCCAAAAAGAATCTCGGCGTGGATGGGCCATGTCGTAAACGGCAGTTGCCAAATGGCGGAGAGCGTTACGGGATAATGTGAAAACTGGCGGTCTTGCCGCCAGCGTCTACAGGGGGGATTTCGGTATAACTATAACCGACATTGACCATGGCGCGTTCATGGAAGCGGTAACTACCGCGCAGCGAATACCAGATACCCTGGCCATAGGCTTCGCCACCAACAATAATGCGCGCGAGCTTAGGTTCGGCATCAGCCAGCAATGGTTGTGCTGCGATGGCTATAGTGGCTATGAAAGTGGCTAAAAGCCGGGAAAACATGGACATCCGGTAAGCCAGATGCGAAGTCAGAGGTCAAGAATTTGCGAAATACTGGATTCGAACCAGTGACCTCTTCCATGTCAAGGAAGCGCTCTAACCAACTGAGCTAATTCCGCTTAATTTCCGCTTTCTGCGTACAGCAGAAATTGACTTTTAGACACTGTGTCAATGAGATTCAAAATCAGAATGACAAAATAAACTCAAAACACAAGTCTACCCGCCGTGAAGCAATCCCAGTGTCCATCGTGCGGAGCTCCACTTACCTTCGAAAACGCCCATAGCCTTTACGCGGTTTGCAAGTACTGCCGCACCATGTCGGTGCAAGCGGAAGACGCCCTTAAAGAAGTCGGCAAGACGGCCGCGCTGATCGAAGACGGTTCGCCCCTGCAGCTCGGCGCCTCGGGCACGATCGATGGCAAAACCTTCACGATTATTGGCCGCATCCAGTATAACTTTGGCCTGGGCTTCTGGAATGAATGGTATATCAATATGGCCGAAGATGCAGGCGGGCCGGCGTGGCTCGGCGAAGCGAACGGCATGTATTTTTTCACGCGACAGAAGAAGGATGCCCAACTGAGCGACGCGCTCGAATTCGACAAACTTTATGCCGGGGGCTCCGTTTATATCGACGGCAAAGAATTTTATATTAAGGATATCCAGACGAGCAAGGTCGTTTCGGGCGAGGGCGAACTGCCTTTTCCCTTTGAGTCTGAGTATGAAGCACCTGTGGTAGACCTCGTGCGGCAGGATGGCACATTTGCGACGCTCGATTTCAGCGAAGACAAAACAATCGTCTTTATCGGCAAGGCACTGACTTACAATGACTTACATATGACGCGCGTGCGGAGCGTCTATGGTTTTAAGGCTGCTGACGCCGAAGTTGCAGGAGCCAAAGCGTGAGCGAGCGCGTTGGAGATAATTTAGCCCCAAAAGAAGCGGCGCCGGTTACGGCGAAGGGCTTTAAATGCCCGAACTGCGGCGGGCCGGTTAACCTCGAGCTGCCCGGCAAATCACAGACGGTCCGTTGCCCTTATTGCAGTTCAATTCTCGAACCCGGCCACGACGTTCTCGTACTCAAAAAGAAATACAACGAAAAATTCAGCCAGCACATGTGGATTCCGCTGGGCGCGGAAGGCACGCTTGAAGGCATAAAATTCAAATGCGTGGGCATGGTCGTGCGCGGCGACGACGATGGCGGCGAGTGGTCAGAATACCTGCTCTTTAATCCTTACCACGGCTACCGTTACCTTGTTGAAAGTTCAGGACACTGGACATTGATGCAGCAGGCGCCAGGGTTGGGTTTTGATTCGGGTGGCCGGCCGGGCTGGTATGGGCCAACAGGCAAGATGCAGATCGGCGGCAAGAAGCTGAAATACTTCACACATTACCGCGCGACGGTGAAAAGTATCATCGGTGAGTTTCCGTGGCAGGCAACCATTGGCGAGATCAATGATGTTACCGAATATATCAATCCCCCTTATGCATCATCATGCGAAACGGTAGCGCAGTATTTTGATAAAGCGGGCAAACAGGTCAATCTTGAAAAGCTGCTGCACAAACATAAGGCCAAGGTGCAACAGGCCGAAGACTCGGACGACGACGAAGAGATCGAAGATGATGACGTCGACGATGTTGCGGATGTCATTCAGAAGCACCAGCTGACGAAGCGCATTACGGAGAGCAACTGGTCAACGGGTGAGTATAAATACCCCGAAGAAATTCAGGCGGCTTTTGGCCTCAAGGAAATGCCTGAGCGCGTGGGTTTCGGCATGTGCGAGCCGAACCCCGCGAAAAAACGTTATCTTTTCTCCCTGGCGTGGACGGCTCTCTTGTTCCTTGCCACGACAGCGACCTGCAGCGTCGTTTCGGGCCGCTCTGAGAACAAGGTAGTGCTTACTAAAGAAGTTAAACTCAATACAGCGGACTTTGAACTGAAGCAGGAAAACGGCACCGATTACCTCGAGTTCAATTTTGAGCCGGGCTCCATCGAACTTAATAAAGACACGAACGTCGAGTTTGAATTCCGCGCGAACCTCAACCAGCAGTGGATGAGTCTGAATATCTTTATGATCGACGAGACGACCGGGCAGGGTTATATCTATGACACCGAGTTGTCGCACTATTGGGGCGGCAGCGGCGATGATTCGTGGTCTGAGGGCAGCGATTCGGCAGACTTTACCACAGATAAGATGCCGAAGGGTAATTATTTTGTGTTTGTTGCCGGAGCGACCAACATCGGTGTCGATAATTTTAAACGTTACCTGAACCAATATGGACAGAGGCAGGCCGCTCCGATTCTGCCGCCGACGCCTCCCCTGGAAAAAGGAAATCCTGGGAAATCCGGGGATGCCCCCAAAAAGAAAACGGAAGCTAAAACAGCGCCACCTCCGCCGCCAGCCGCACCATCCCCTGCTGCCAATGAAAAACGCGGCAAGTTATTACCGGAAGAGTTTCCGCTCAAGCCAGCTGCGCCGCGCTTTCAGCTGAATATGCGGGCAAAGCGCGACGTGGCAGCGATTGGCATGGCCTTCGTGCTGGTGCTGACGCTCCTGGGTTTTAATATCTACTATTACATCCGTTACCGGATGAAAGAGGGTGAACGATAGTATGAATGCGATTCAGGACGGTAGCCGATGAAAGATATACGGAAAATGTATATCTATATCCCCGTGACCCTACTGCTGTTCATCCTGACGCTTGTATCGCTCATTACACAGTCGGGCGGAAAAGACCCGATACTGGCAAAAAATCTCAGCGTGAAGAACATCCGCGCGAACCCGACTTCTTTTCGCGCGGTTTATATGCCGCGTATTCTGTCAGGCGGAGGCAAATAACTTGCGCACTATATTAATCACATCAACAAAGAGGTATGTATGAAAAAAATCCTGTTCTATCTTCTGCTGGCGGCCATTGTCGCTTCGGGGGCCATCTATGCCAACGGGGATCTTCCGCGCATGAAGGCGCCTTTGCTCGACCTCGAGCATATTCTCGCCGTGCTGATATATTCAGTCATGGGCATCATTATCATGGTGCTGGCGTTTGTGATCATCGACTGGATTCACCCGCGCGACATCTGGGGTGAGATCGCTGATAAACAAAACACGGCGATGGCGATTATGTTCGGCTGCATGATGCTGGGGATTGCCATCATCATCGCCGCATCGGTCGTGGGTTGATGGCATTCGCCGCGCTCTTCTGGCGCGGCGCTTAAACCGTGCGTAAATGGATTTTACGCGTTGCTCTCGCTCTGTTGCTGCTGCTCATCTGCAGCGCGGCAGGGTTTATCTATTTCATCCGTAAGAACTATTCTCCCGAAAAAGTAAAAAAAGAACTCGAGATGGCGATCCGGCAAAAGACCGGTCTCGACATGTCGATTGGTTCGCTGGAATTCACCTGGACCGGGGATATCAAACTCAGGCAAATCTGCATTCGTAACCCGCTGATGAAAAGCGATCGCTGCCTCATCGCGGCGAATATCACACATCTCGATCTGCGTGTGCTGCCGCTTCTAAAAAAACGCATCGAGATCCGGGCGGCGGTGCTCGACGACATGGCACTCAATCTCTTCGTGCTCGAAGAAAAGGCAGCAAACGGAAAAAAGACCCTGCTGAAGAGTTGGGAGATCCCCCTGCGCGACGACGCTATCAAAACAGAATCGGGCGCCGTCGCCGAGATGCGGCTCGACGCGCTCAAGGTCGGGCATGGTGATATCAATCACGAGTATGCGGTTCTGCCCTTGCCGCTGGGGAAAAATCAATTCTCACTTGCGTTCAGCGAAGGCGAAGAGAAGTCGGTGCGTCTCGATCTTGAATATGCGAACGGTGGCTTTACCGGGTTCAAGCTCAAGGTCGGTTCGCAAAACCTGCTCTCGAGCGTGAAACGCCTGGTGCGTGAGGGGCAGGCTTTGGATACCGACACGGTTTCCGGCGAATTTGAATGCAAGCGTTGTAATGCGGGCGCATTTGACCGGCGATTGGGGCATGTGACCGGGAAGTTTGATCTTACCGGAGCGAAGAACAGGATCAGCCTCGAAACAAAAAATACCGAACTTAATGTATTGAGTCCTGTCACGGGCAATTTTAATACGTCGGCAAAATTTACTGTGACGCTGCCGGCCATGTCGGTGCAGGAAGCTGCGGGCAGTTTATCGACAACCGGGCTTTCCGCAACTTTTCAGAATTTTTCGGTGGATACACTCTCGGGCGCCAAGGGTGATTTTGACGCCACCGTAGATTTCGCAGCGGCGCGCGCGCTGCTCAAATTGCCGGCAAATATGACAGGTGTTGCGCATGCACATGGCCGCCTCGAAAAAGGCATTGCCTCAGGTGCGCTGCGCGTCAAAAATTTCAGCCTGGCCGCGACGCCGGGGATGGTCGTCGCGTCTCCGGATTTTTCGGCGGGCTTTATCGATTCCCGGCTGAGTTTAACGAATCAGCCGTTCAAGCTCAATGAACATAGTCTTTTGGTAACTGGTACGGTATTGCCAGGTGATATTTCTTTGCGCATTTCGGCAGATGTTTTGCAATATCAAAAATGGCGTGTGGAAAAATTCACGGGTAATCTGAGGCGAACCGCAAATCAGCTGGAGATCCGCGATGCGGCGATGATCTTTGCGCGGGGCCGCCTGACGGCGAATTACCTGCGCAAAGCCGATAGCAAGGCCCAAAACCTGCGCCTCACCGCTGCGGGCCTTAAAGGCCAGGATCTAAGCAATATCTTTGGCCTCAAGGCGACGGTCTTTGGCGACGTGGGTGCAGAAGCGACGATGAATTTCAGCGGTGATACGGCCGATGAAATGCGGCGCAGCCTCTCGGGCAACACCACACTCAAGATCGGCCGCGGCAAAATCAAGGACAGCTTTTTCCAGAAGGGCATGCTGGGCGGACCGCTGCACAAACTCGAGGAAAAGTTTTCGGACATTGAGTTCGCTTCGCTCACCGCAGAAGTGTCATTTCAGAATGGCCGCTGGAGTGCGCGCCGTGTCTTCTTTGACGCCGAGGAATGGAATCTGACCTTGCGGGCCGAGGCCGACGCCGAAAACCTGGGCAAGGCCGCACTCGATTTCCGTTTCAGGCAAAGTTTTGTCGAGAACGTCGCGAATCCCCTGCACCTGGGCATTGAGGGCCGCAAGGAAGGCGAGTTCTACGAGTTACCCTTCGCCTGCCGCGGCAATGTTTTGTCGGGTGCTTGTTATAAACAAAACTGGTAGGCTGAAAAAGCGCAAAGGCCGCAGAGCTACGCAAAGGTATCGCGCGGAAGATCTTACTTTGCGGAACTTAGCGTACTTTGCGTTGTCATTCCGCATGTTACAGGTTGAAATAGATTTTACGTTTATCTGCTAAATCACTTCTGCGTTTCGGCAAAACTCAGTTTGCGCAGCGAGGGAATAAAAAAGGCAATCGTCAATACGACCAGAATTGTCATCGATCCGCCGAAGACGACGGAGGGCACAAGGCCCATAAACTTCGCTGTCAACCCGCTTTCAAACGCGCCGATTTCATTCGATGAGGCGATGAAGATCGAATTCACCGCAGCGACGCGCCCGCGCATCGGGTCGGGCGTATGCGTCTGCATGATGGTCGAGCGCATGACAACGCTGATATTGTCGACGGCACCCGAAAGCGCCAGGATCACTATCGCCGCAGAGAAATCTTTATTGATGCCAAAAGCAATCATGAGCAGGCCAAAGGCCGCCACAGCCGTCAGCAGTACTTTACCGGCATGCGCCCGTATCGGTACAAATATCAGGAGGAGTCCCATGACGGCGGCGCCGGCAGCGGGGGCCGCACGCAGGTAGCCGAGACCTGCAGCGCCGGTCATGTAGATGAGATCGCTGAATGCCGGCAGCAGCGCGACCGCGCCGCCGAAGAGCACGGCAAACATGTCGAGGCTGATCGCACCGAGGATAACCTTATTGTTAAAAACAAAGTGCAAACCTTCGCGTACGGCATGCGATAGTTTCTCGCGTTTGTTCTGCGGTTTTGCCGGTGCATGGATGAGATAGAAAAACAGCACCGATGCGATGGTGAGTCCCATGGCAATCTGGTAGCATAACAGCGGTGAAAATTTTTCATAAAAAATACCCGCCATTGCGGGGCCGGTGATGAGCGCTACGTGCCAGCCGATGGAATTAAAGACGGCGGCGCGTGCATAATAATCTTTGTGAACAATTTCACCTAAAAGCGCCGAACTGGCTGGGGCAATAATGCCGCGGCCCACACCGACGATACCCGTGGCAATAAAGAGCGGCAAAATCGAATCGAGTTTATGTTTGCCTGAAGTGGCGAGCAGGATAATGACGCTGATCCAGGTAATGAATGAGCCGATGAGGGCAATCCGCCTGCGGTTGAAGCTGTCGGCCCAGTAGCCGCCGATGAGGCTCAAGGCAATCGCGGGAATAACTTCAGTGAGAGCGAGATAACCGATGTAGATCGAGTCATGCGTCGCTGCATAGACCTGCCAGTGCGCGATGGTGCCGACGATCTGAAAACTCAGCACCATCGTGGTGCGTGCGCCGATAAAAAAAAGGAAATTCTTATTCCTGAGAACTGAAAAATTGGATTTCACGCGGTGCTAGAATCCCGTATCGAGCGCGTCGGCTTCGGGTGGAGTGATACGTAGTACTTTACCGCTCATAATATAGAACGATCTGCCGCCGATACCTTTGCGCAGATATTTGCCGGGGTTCCGGATAAAGTCACCTGCGTTGAGTTCGAGTGCCGGGGATGAATCCGCGGCGTTTTCGATGATAAGCGCCGGGGTGGCCCGGTTGCGGATCGTCTCTGTCGATGAAGGTGATTTCAGTTCGACATAAATCCGCGCAAAGGTATCGACCTTGAGTTTTTGTGCGTCGCGCGCCGTCAGGCTCAGGTAATACGTTTGCCCGTTTTGGTCGAGGAGTATCCGCCAATCGCTGGTGCCAGAGGGAGCAGTCTTGAATGCCTGGGCGAGCGCATCTTTGAGCGGCGCTCCGTAATACTCGGCATTGCCTGGGGTAACAACCTTGTTTTTCGAGAGCGCTTCATAGATTTTTACAAGATCAGAGGCGGCTGTCTGCGCCGCATATTTATCGGGGATGACAACGCCGCCTTCGAAACGCTTCGCTTCTGCATCGCGCAATTCATAGATGCGTCCACCGCGGCGGAAAATAAACCATTCCTGTCCGGTCGCCAGGCCCACCCTGGCACGTTGCGCAGAAGGCAGGTACGAAGAATTTTCGCCGAGCTCGCGTGCTAACCGTTGCCAAAATGTCTGCACTTCCTGCGTGGCGGTGCTTGAGGGGGCGATCATTACCTTTCCCGCGCGCGCGAGACGGCGTATCTGCGCACGCAAATTGATCTGCGTGCGGCTGTCGCGGGGGAAATCCGAAGGAATAAAGACAGTAACCGCATTGCGGCCTTCTTGCCGCGCCCGCGCCGATGCTTTGACCGCGCAATCGAGTAAACTGTCGGCCTCGCTATAGCTGCCGAAACCCTCGAAGCGTAATTTTTCGAGAAACTCTTTCTGGAGAGCCTTATCGCCCTGCGGTTTTAATGTCTGGATTTTACCTTTGCCGTCGGCGAAGCAAAACGACGATTTGACGGAATCGAGACTCAGAAAAAGGTTCTTGAGTTGCGGCCAGTCAAAGTAGGCGCCGCCATAGGTGTCGCCCGCAACGACCAGGTCGGCGCTCGATTCTTTAGGCGTCGCGGGGCTTTTACTGAAACGCTCGGTCAGGTTTTGACCCAATGCGGTGTTGAGATCGTTTCCGGTTGTAACCAGGGTGTCGGTGAGCTGATCGCCTTCGCGGAAATATACCTTGCTGGTAATCTCAAATTCCGAAGCCATGGATGGCTCAGGGGTCGCGCTGTCACGGATGACATCTCCGCGCGACCCAACGGCTTTGCGGCGGATACGGCTGAGCAGAATGCGCTCCGCCATACAGGTTTTAGCGACGGCGCGCAACGTTTCGGGGGCGATCTTTTGCGCCATCGTGGTGTTGGCTTGTTTGAGGCAACCCTCTGCCTCAGCGACCTGTACGATTTCGCCGACACGGCTTACCTTCAGGTAGAGCGCCATTGCACGCGCGAGATCGCCCGCAGCAATGGTGCTTTCCTGCCCGCCGAGTTCGAGACGGGGTGGCAAGACCAGCCAGCGGTCGGAAAACACCGCGGTGGATGCTAATATAAAGAGGCTAATGTGTCGCAGCATGGTTCAGATTCTCTAATATATATCGGGCAATTTTGATTTCGGCGCGAGTCTCGGGCCGTTTTGTTGCATTTCCGGGCGGTTTGCCCAGAAATGCCAGAAAGGCGGCGAGAGCATTTTCAGCGTGGAACGGCCGTTCGTCGTAAATTACCGACGGCATCTGAGCGATCATCGCTTCGGCATTTGCCTTTTGGTGGTCATCGGCCGCGAAAGGATAGGGAATCAGGAAGGACGGTTTTTCAGACCAGAGGATTTCAAACAGTGTGCCGCTGCCGCAGCGCGCCACGATAAAATCCGCAGCGTCGTAGGCGGCAGGCATGTCTTCAATGAAAGGCAGGATCGCATCGCCTTTACGGGCTTTGGGCTTCAGGGCTTCGAATGCCGAGCCACCGGCGGCAATTGTACAGTGGTATTTAGTAGCGGTAGGATGCCCCACGAAACTCAGGTAGAGCGCGTTGATGTCGGTCGCACCCTGACTGCCACCGAGGAAGAGAATATTCGGTTTACCAGCCTTTTTTTTCCGAAGCGGGACATCCGCCTTGTCTTTGAACATCGCACGCAGCGGATTGCCGGTGACGACAAATTTGGAGGCGAGTTTTTTGATTTCGGTAAAAGACAGAAACACAGCTTTTGCGAATGACTTACCCCGGCGCGTGACCATGCCCCAGTGGGCATTTTGTTCACAGAGGAAGAGCGGCTTCTTGTTGAAGATGGCATATGCCACTGCGGGAAAAGAGCTGTAACCGCCCATGCCCAGAACCGCAGTCGCCTGCTCGGCGGTCGCGGCCTGTTTCACGAGGCGGTAGGCGGAGCGAAAGCGGCGGAAAAAAGCCCATAACTTCAGCGGGTTTTTTGTGAGCCGCGGCGCGTCATAGGCCACGATCGAAACATTTTCATTGCGCGCAATTCTGATAATATCGGGGTAGTCGATATTTTTCATCAGCGTCGTGAGAATGATTTTGCCGCCGAGAGCAAGCCAGCGTTCAGCGATGCTGATACCGGGGGTGATATGACCGCCCGTGCCGCCCGCGGCGATCAGCAATGTTTTACCCTGTGCTTCTCCGGAAGCTTGTATGGTCTTTTTCTTCATGATGGTATTGCCGCGGCACCGAGGCGAGTTTTCACAAGTTCTATCAGCACCTCGCGGTTATTCTCGGCGCGACCCGCTTTCACTTCTTCGAAGACATATTTGAGCATATCGCCCATCGCGCGCGTCTGTGGCATGCCCATTTCCATGAGTATATGGCCGTCGATGGCAAGATCTTTGATCTTGAATTCTTTTTCTTTTTCGATGATTTCGTCGATATGACTGATCAGGTTTTGCAGCGCCTTCGGGAACGCTGTCTTCTTGCCAGAACCCTTGCGGTCGGCGAGGCGCAGCGAGATCAGGTCCTGCAGTTCTTCAAGCGGGATTTTTTTCACGAACCGGCGCACGGCCTTATCTGACCATTCGTCGGTATAATGGAACATGTGGTTGCGCACGAGGAATTTCACTTTTTGCCCGACGCCGATCGGCACCGCAAGGCGTTTCATGATCGGCACGACCATGCGCGCTGAATACATTTCATGGTTGTGAAAGCTGGCTTCGCCGTTGGGCCCTTCGACACGCGTCGGCACTTTGCCGACATCGTGGAGGAGCGCTGACCAGCGCACGGGTTCATTCAGGTCATAGGCGCCGTCGACCGAATGCAGCAGGTGCTCGAAGATATCGTGCGCGTGGTAGCGGTTTTGCGCGAGATGCCGGCCGGCAGTGACCTCGGGTAAATAGACTTCGAGCAGGCCCAATTCATCGAGGAATTTCAGGGCTTTGGAGGGTTTACGCCCGCAGATAATATTCTTGAAGGTATGGCGCCGCAATGTCTGGGGAACATCCAGTGCTGCTTTGGGATCGGAAACCGCCGTCACCCCTTTTACCTTTAGTTGCGGAAAGCGCGCCACGAGTACTGCGACTTGCAGCAGATCTTTGAGTTCAGGGCTGCTATGGAATTCCATAGCATCGCCCTGAACAGAAATGCATGCGGGTATCCACTGGAACTTTTTCGCTGAAAGGACAATCTTGCCCGGCTGGCGGCTGCGTTCCGCAAAACGGATTTCCGTTTCGTGATCGGTGACATGCGTTTCTGCGCCTGAGCCACGAACCGCGGCGGTGAAGGCGGCAATCTCTTCGGGGGTGGCCGAAATTTTCAGCGGCAGTGTTTCGCGCTTCATATCGTCGGCGAGTTTTGTTTCGCTCGCAGCGGTTGTATACCAGTAGCCCTCCCACATGAGCAGGCTCTGGTTTTCAGGTGAATGCGCTGCGGCAATGAGCGCAGAGAAAATCTCAGCCATCGGTACCTGCAATTTAAGCCTTCCGTTCCAGAACGGCAAAGATCGTGTCGCTCAGTGGCGCATGCTCGAGCGCCTTGCGGTAGAGACGGTTCATAAAACCGATATTGCCGAGGGGAAATCGCTGGGGATGCATACCTTCGGCAAACAGGGCGCGGACAGCAAAACCAAATTGCGCGCCGACGCGTTTCAAGGCCTTCGGCGAGTAATCGATGGCATGGTCTGTGGGATGGCTTTTATACCATTCGGCACGATGGAAACGAAACATGGGCCCCGTGGCTGAAGGCAGGGCCAGCAGCAGAAATCCACTGGGGCGTACGAGGCGGGCCAGATGCTGCCAGACTTCTTTTTGCGCGGGCAAATGTTCGAGCACATAGAACATGGCCACAACGTCGTATGGCTTTTTATTCTTCTTTTCGTGGTCTTTCGCACCTTTCAGGAAATCCTGCCGCGTGGTTTTCAGGCCGCGCGCGTTGGCGTATGTTGCCATGGTCTTCGAAATTTCCCAGCCACGTACGATGAAATCCTCATCTTGCATTGCTTTCAGGAAATAACCCGCCGCGGAACCAATTTCGAGCACCTGGGGGTGTGTGGTTGGGGAGAAGAGATTTTTTACTTTCTCATAGCGATGCTGGTTGCGTTCAAGAATCGCCTGCCGGTCAGCCATGTACGATTTGCCGTATTGTGCTTTGTATTCCTTGTCGAAGTAGTCGCTTTCGTAGCGAACCGCGCGATAAGCGAGATTGATGACAAGGCGATCGTTAGGGCATACGGCGAACGAGGGGTTATCCAGCGTCTTGAGATTTTCACCGCAAATGGGGCAGGTCACAAGGTTTACGACGGGACTTGAGACACACTGTGAACAAAAAACAAATGGGCAGGTATGGGGGCTAAAGCGGTTGCATCCGTATAGCGGCTTACCTCCCTGACCGCCATGTCACTTGCAGATATTGCCAAAGCCGCGGGTTCGGTGGCGAGGCGCTATGCACCCCGCGAAGAAATTTTTCCCCATGGCTCATCCAGCGAAGAGGGTGTCTGTCTCGTGCTGCAGGGCACGGTCGAAGCCTACCAGGGCAATGCGGATGATACGACAAGGCCCGTGGCGACTTATACACCCGGCGCGTTTTTCGGTCTTTCTGCCATTTTAGGTATTCCGCGGTTTGAAACTGCCCGGGCCGGCAATGCCGAAGTCAAGGTACTCTTTCTCAATGAAGCGGACTTCTTGCGTTACCTGCGCGAAGACGGCACGTTCCTTTCGCAGTTGTTTAAGCTGACCCTGGCCCGCCTGCGGTCGATTCCCGAGCATCTCATCAAAAAGCCCGACGCGGAAATTAAGCCCGATGAGCTGTTTGGTTCAGGGGCGGTTGAGAAGTTTAAGGAAATCCGCCGCCAGAATCTCGTCGCTCCGGAGTACCTCAATAAAATGCGGAACAAATATGTTTCGGCAGGGAAAAAACTTTTCGACAATGAAAAGGACATCGATACCGATGTCTACCTGCTGGTCGAAGGTACAATCGAACAGTACTGGAAAGATGATTCGCTTGTCATTACGCTTGAGCCCGGTGCGCTATTTGGCTTTCTAAAGGCGGCGGATGACGGCGGCCATGTCTTAACGGCAAAAGCCGGTAAGTCCACCGCCAAGCTGATTGCGCTCGACGATGATATGCTGACGAAGCTGAGTCATTTGGACCAGAGGCTTGCGTACTCGATCTTTCAGAATATAGTACTTACCATTGCCATTGTGGAGAACCAGATGATCAAGAGGACCGTGCTCTGAAGCAGAATGGCCTGGGCTTTGAAGTTATGCGTTTGCGTTGTTTATCTTAGTTTAAGTTTTTGCTCACCGCTTTTCGCCGACCTGGCCAACGGCCGCTATCTGCCCATCGGCGATCGCTCGGCATTTATGGCGAATACAGGCGTTGCCGATGGCCGGGGCTCGATGGCGGTGCTCTTTAATCCCGGGGCGCTGGGTTTTGTCGAACGCAGCAAAATTTCGCTGAGTGGCAATCTGTATTTCAACCAATGGACCGATTTTGATCCCCTGGTACGCTATGGCGGCGAAAGCCAGAGTGTGCGGATCTCTGGATTCAACTCCTTGCCCAATTCTGCTGTGAGTATCTATAAATGGGGCGAAACGACGCTGGCGATATCTGTACTGGTGCCCGAATTCAGTGAAATCGGTACGCTGCAGAAAATTGACCTGACAAATTATAAAGCCGTGGTTCAGTTTAACAGCAAGGAACAGGATCTTTGGATCGGGATTACCGTGGCCCGCGTTTGGCGCGAAAAATACGGGATTGGCCTCTCTGTCTATGGTACGCGTTATGCGCGGCGCTCGGCGATCAGCGTGATTGGCAGCATCGCCTCAGGAGGCTCATCGGCCGAACTCACGAGTATCCTCAATATTGAGGGTGCTGCACACAGTGTCGAGAGTGTGCTTGGCGTTTTTGTGAAGCCGGCAGCCTGGTTGGCAGCGGGGCTTAAATTTGCGCCGCCGGGAATACGCATCAACGGCAGCGGTTCTTATTATGAATCGAGCCGCGCCAATATCGGGGCCACGCAGAATATTCAAACCGAAGACAGACCGAACATCGGTTATTATTATAGCCGGCCCGCAGAATTGTCGCTGGGTGTGGCGCTGTTTTTCCGTGAAGACCTGCGCTGGTATTTTGACGCCAATTTACAGTTTCCGCTTGTTTTTGAGGAATTACCCTCTGCCTCGAGCCGCGGTCTCTATGATTTGCGCCTGACGCCCCGGATTTCAACCGGCCTGGAATTTCGTATGACCCCGGCGTGGAGTATCCTCTCGGGAATTGCCATACTGCCTTCCGCGGTGCCGGCGCTCGAGCCGCGCTATGCCGGTAGAACAAAGGCGACGCAGTTTCTCGGCTCAGCGGGTATTATCTACTCAGATGAACATGTCAGAACGGGGCTCGGCGCGTTTTATCTCTACGCAGACGGAGCTCAACAGGTGGATGCCACACCGGGGAATACCAACCATATACGTTCCATTGCCTTGGGAGCATTACTGACCTCGAGTTATGAGTTTTAAGGTTAAAACCAGCAACCGGCCTGCACCATAAATGCAGTGGCATTGATTTGCAGGTTTCTCGAAGCATCGAGGTTCAGCGTCACCGGGCCGAGCCTGAGTCCGAGGCCGGCAGTGACCTGGTTCGAGACCAGAATGGGTTTGAAGGTGGCCGTGTCTTTCAGCACCAGCGTCGCCGTATCGTTGGTGCGGATTGTATCGCTGGCAGTCGCGGTGGATGAAGTCACCGTAAAATCTCCCGTGACGGTATTTGTCAGCGAAGCGATGCCCGTGTGGATGGAAGTCAGAATGCCCATGCGTCCCGTGAATATCCAAAGGAATGGCTTCGAGACAATGAGACCTGTCGTCAGGGAGACGACATCCCACTTCAACTTTAATTCGTCGCGGAAGCGGAAATCCCCCCGTGCCGTTGTACCGCTCGCTGCGTCGCCGTCGGGATCGAATTCGATGTTGCGGATGATATCGCGGAACGAAGCGGTCAGCGTGCCGTGCATGTAACCGATATCGAGCGGCGTAGTGATCGCCGGGCTGTACCACGCATCGCCGTTCTTTTTCACCTGCCGCGTGAGGGCGACGCCGAGGCTGAACGGCTGCACGGCATAACTGTTCGACGACTGACTGAAGGTTATTTCCGGCAGGTAGAATGCGCGAATCTGCAGGGCGAGATTGTCGTTCAGTTTGAATCCGCCGACGATATTGGCCGAGTATAAGATGGATGAATTCAGCCGTTGTCCCGCGGGAATCCGGTCGGGTTGAATCCACGCCGCAGAGGGTTCGAGCTGAAAGGTTGGCAGCCAGGCTTCCTGGCGCTGCACACCGATCGTCGATGAGAATGCCGCGGAGTTGACGATGGGCTGGCCCGCAACGGAGGCGAGGCTGTAAAACAGCGCGCCGAGACCGCGGTCGAGCAGAGTCAGCGCCCTCTGCACATTCGCCGCACTGGTATCAAAAGTCGCGTCTGAAACCGTAATCTCAGCACCCAGCCCGGCGGTATACAGGGTCAGCAAGGTCATCGTACGAAAAAATTTCACCATACGCGGGCCCCTATATAGAAGTTCACCGTAAGGCGTTGCTGTGTTTTCGGAATTTCAATGGCATTGAGTTCGAAACCCAGACCGGCGATCAGGGCATCGTCTAAAAATTTCTGGTCGATGCCGGCGCGCAGGTAAAGCGCATACGAGCGGTCGATTTTCGCAAGCGTGTCACGCGCTTCAGGGTAAAGCTCCGATGCCTCGTCGAAAGTGAAAGTGCCCAAAGGCGTCAGCGTGCGGTTATAGACCGGAATCTGGAAACCCAGGCCAAAACTCCAGTCGATGCCCCAGTGCCTGAAAATCTGGCGGAAATCCGCCTTGATTTGCGAATGGCTGGGGTAAAAAAGTTTGCCCTGGTTGTTGCCGTTGTTCGCCGGCAGAACGATATCGTCTGTGTACCGCGTGTACTGCGCGCGCAGCGTTACGAGATTGGCATCTTCCCGCCACAATTTCAGGGGCAGGGTAGAGAGGATGGCAAACTCGGCGCCCGCATTCTGTTTTACAAAATCGTCATTGCTGAGAATTCTGTTAAAGCCCGCGGCGACGGCTACCTGAAACCGGCGTTCAGGCAGGCCGGTATCGGCGCCCAGGCGCAGTGCGCAGGTAAGTGCCAGGCAAACAGTGAGCGGAATGCGAAACGGAAGCCGCATTCGGCTGAGCTTTAAAAACGGCCCGTTGCGGCAAGCTTTGTTATTGACGGTGCTGTGCTAAAGTTAAGAGGAAATATGCGACTGGTACGTCTTTTTTCTGTCTTTTTACTCGCCTCTGCCACCAGCCTATCTGCTCTCGAAATCTTCGTCAACCGCTCTTATACATCCACTGAAAAGGCACAGGCAACCCTTTATGCTTCGGGCGAGGGCACGCTGTTTCTGCGGCTCTACCGTATCGACAACGTGCACGATTACCTCTCTGGCCAGAACAATGCGCATACTGTCGTCGAGAAGAATGAACGCCTGATGCAGCCGGGTTATTTTCTCTGGCGCAGCGTGATCGAAAATTTTGAATATTCGCTCTACCAGTTCGCACGCCGTTACATGCGCTCCGACTACCGTAACCGTTTGCGCACCGATCTCGGGCTCGAGAAGTACGCCTTCCCGTTCCGCGACCGCTTCCCTGAAACGAATCTCTTTGCTCCGCTGGCGTTGCCGATTGTCACCGAGGTGGCGATTCCTGTGCGTGCCCGCCACTGGCAGGCCTTGAAGCACCAGTTCGGCGACCTCAAGCCCGGCTACTACCTGATCGAAGCATCGCAGGGCCGCCACATCGCGCATTCGCCGTTGGTGGTCTCTGACCTGGCAATGGTGGCAAAAACTTCGCCGTACAATGTGCTCATCTATGCGGTGAACCTGACAACGGGGCAACCTGTCGAAAGTGCGACGATCACGGCCTATGCGCGTGAAAAAGTTAACGAGGCGGAGGTCCATGTGCCGAAGCAGACCTTTGCCCTCAAAGACGGCATCGCCTTCAGTGAAAAAACCGGCTACCTAAAGGACTCACAGAACACGCTCTATGTGATTCAATCGGGAAAACATTTTGCCTTCTCTGATCTCTATGCGATGGATTCGGCAAAGAATTTATACGAAGCTGCGATCTATTCCGACCGCCCGGTTTACCGCATCGGCGACACCGTGCAGGTGCGCGCGGTGTTTGTGCGCAAGCAGGCCGCCGCGGCGCATGGCAAGGTCAGATACCAGATCAAGTCCGGCGACGAAGTGATCCATTCGGGCGAGGCGGATTTATCCCCGGCCGGAAGTCTCAGCTTCCCTTATAAGACGCAAGGCCTCAAGCCCGGTCGTTTTACGATCCATATGGAACTCGGCGGAGAGACGCATACGGGCAGCTTTCTGATCGAACAGTATAAAAAACCCGAAACCCGCGCGACGATGGTCACAGAAAAGGCGGTCATCCTGCGCGGCGAGAATGGTATGGCTGAAGTGACGGCGGCTTATTATTCGGGTGAGGCGCTGGCGAAAGCCCCGGTGGAAGTGACGATTGAGCGGCAGCGCATCAGCTATCCGTGGTGGTATGGTTTTGGCTACGATGAGTATTACGGCGATGCTGACGATTATGGCGGCTGGGAATTTGTCAAAGAATTTCAGGGCGAGCTCGATGCAAAAGGGAAATTGAAAATCCCGGTTTCGACGGACGGCAAAGACAACGAAGTGTTGCGCGAGGCCGATTTCACGTATCGTATCCGCGCGAGCGTCAAGGCACAGAACCGCGAAGAGACGCAGGCGAGCACGCGCTTCAAAGTCTACCGCGCGCCGGTAAGCCTCAGGCTTTCGCAGGAGCGCTGGTATTTCACACCCACGACGCCGATCGCCTTCAAGGTACTCGCGACGTCGGTATTCGATTCCAAACCCGCGAAGACCGGGGTCAGCGCCGAACTCGTGTTCCGCCAGTATGATCCTAAGGGTCAGAAATACAATGATGTGCCGGTGACATCGCTGAATCTCGACACGAACGAAGCCGGCGAGGTTTCGGCGGAATTTCCCGCGCAAAAAAAAGGCGGAGTTTATTTTGTCAGGGTTTCAGCGACACAATCGGGCAGGGCGACGAGTGAAATGCTCGAGACCTATGTCTATGCCGGCAGTGAGTTTTACGGTGAGAGCGGCGAGACAATTGAACGTCCCGTGAGCATCAGCGCCAACAAGAAACAATATGAACTCTTTGAAACGGCTGAATTCGCCGTGCGCATGCCCGTGCAGAAAAAGCTGCCGGTACTCGTGACGATTGAGAACGACCGCATCCGCAAGCATGTTCTGCTGAAAGACAGCGACCCGTCGTTTGTCCATAAGGAAGAACTCAAAAGCGACATCAGCCCCAATTTTGAAATCAGCGTGACGGCACTCGATTTTGATAAGAACCCGCGGTTCTATTCGGGGCAGGCACAGGTCGTGCTGCCACCGAAGCACCGCATCATGCGGCTCGAAGTGGTTTCAGACCGTGACCGTTACCGGCCGGGTGAAGAAGCGAATATCGTCGTCAAAGCCTTTGACTACAAAAACAATCCGGTCAGCGCCGAATATTCCCTGGGCGTGGTCGATGAAGCCATCTATGCGATCCGGGAAGATTCGCTGAAATCGCTCCCCCTCGTTTTGAATCCCAAATTGCCATCTTCCGTGGTGACGCACAACTCGCTGGCATTCACCTTTTACGGCTATGGCACGGAAAAGAGTCTCTATGCTCTTTACCGCGAGCAGATGGCCGAGGCCGCTGCGCTCAGAAAAGGCGAGATGCAAAAGGTGAAGATCCGCAAGAATTTTAAGGATACCGCATATTTCACTGCAACCGGAAAAACAGGGCCTGACGGCATTGGTAAGTTACGCATTCCCCTGCCCGACAATCTCACCGAATGGCGCATCACGACGCATGCGCATTCAAGCGCCGGCCTCGCGGGCAGCGAGCGTACAAAACTCGTCGTGGCAAAAGATTTCGCGATGCGCCTCGCGCAGCCGCGTTTTTTGCGCGAGCGTGACGAAGCAAAACTCAGGCTCCTGGTTTCGAACCAGCTCAAGGAAAAACAAACCGCGACCTTTGAGACGACATTCACAGCGTTAAAACTCGATAAGGAAAAATTTCCGGCGAAGCTCGAAATTCCAGCGGGCGAAGAACGTTATGTCGATTTCACGGTGACCGCCCCGTTTTACCCCGCCGACGGCAAGGCGACGCTGCAGTTTATCGCGCGCGCCGAGAAGGATAACGATGGCCTCGAAATGACGCTGCCGATTTTACCTTATGGCGTGGAGAATTTTGTCGCTGAGCAAAAGATTTTTGGCGACGACGAGAAGAACTGGAATACCCGGCTTGCGCTCGACCGCGATGCCCGGCAGGAACTCGCCGAACTCACAGTGAGTTTTATTCCCGGGGTAGTGCCTTCGATTCTTGAAACACTACCTTATCTGATCCAGTATCCCTATGGCTGCGTCGAGCAGACACTCTCGACCTTCTTACCCGCGATCTGGGCATCGAAGGCGGCAGAGAAGCTGAAGCTGCCATTGCCAGTGAAAACTGCGCAACTGAAAGACATCACCGATCAGGGGCTCAAAAAGCTCTATGGCTACCAGCACGGCGACGGCGGCTGGGGCTGGTGGTCGGATGACCCGACGGATATCTATATGACCTCGTATACCCTCTGGGGTCTGAACGAAGCGGCGCTTGCCGGCATTGCGGTCGATAAAAAAGCAATGGCGCGCGGCGTGAAATATCTCACCGAACAACTGACGCTGCAGACCCTCAAAGATCTCAAAGACAGCTATACGATACACCGCCTGCTGTTTGCGCAGCTGGTCGGTGTCAACCTTGCGAAAAAATCGCCGGTGGCTGACAAAATCAAAACCGAATGGACGCAGCTTATCGAAAAAGGTTTTAACGAACCCGCGGGTCTGGCTTTAATCGTGCAGGGCGCTGCCCACGCGAAATGGAAAGATCTGCGCAATAGCGCGCTCACAAAGCTCGTTTCGCTCAAAAAGTCGAATGCGCAAGGCGCCTATTTCGAACATCCGAATAAAAATGGCTATTATTGGTACAGCGACCGCGAAGAGACCACCGCGCAGGTTTTAAACGCGCTGCTCGCCGCCGACGTCAAACAGGCCAATCTGTCGGAGCGCGAACTGGTCAGCTATCTTATCACGCAGAAAAAGCAACACCGCTGGCGTAGTACAAAACTCTCGGCCCTGATTACAAAAGCTTTCGCCGAATATGCCGCGAAGACGGGTGAAAAACTGAGCACGGTCAAAGTGGCGGCCGAGGTCGACGGCGCCCGCCGCGACACCGAATACAATCCTAAAAAACCCAAGGCAGGGGATCTGCAGCTGACGTTTAAGACCAACAGCCGCGATTTAAAGGTGAAGGTCAACCGCTCGGGTTCGGGTTTCTTTCTGGCGCGCGCCGAATGGAAACACTACCTCAACAAACCGCTGATCGTACCCCGCGAAGGCAGCTTCAAAGTGGCGCGCCGCTTCTTCGGCGTGAATAAAAATCAAAACCAGTATTCGAAGGGCGAAGCAAAATATCAGTTTAAGCCAGGCGAACTTGTCATGACAGAAATTGATCTCAAGGCCGACAAGGGCAGTGAGTACCTGCTGCTCGAAGACATGATTCCTGCGGGCTTTGAGCAGCTAAACGCGAACGAGCTTGCCGACATGGGTGTGCTGCGCTATGACAATTATGCCAACAGCCCGGCGTCGGTGACCCGGCTCGACGACCGCGTGGGCCTGGCGAAGACGCAGATCGTGAAAGAAAATTTCACGCCGCGCTCGTTCTACCGCGCGGTTTTCCCGGGCAAATACCAGACGATGCCGGCGCAGGGCGGCCTCATGTATTATCCCGAAACGTTTGCCTATTCAGCGTCGGATGTCATCACGATTAGCGAATGATTTTCAGAGGCGCGGGTTTATTACTGGTCTTTGCGGTAAGTTTGTTTGCCGCTAAACCGCGGCTTTACCGCCTTGCTGTCGCGACGCCCGATGGCAAAATCAGCGAGCAGGTTTTGGATTTACTCGAGCGCGGTTTACCCGGCATCGGGATTTCGGTAGTCAAAAGCCGCGAGCGTTATGCACGTCAGCCGCACCTGCCGGTACCGGTCTGCGAGCGCGCCGAGTATTACCTGTTCTCGCCCGGTGAAGAACTTTTGGCCATCGGTTGTGTAGAGGATGCTTTTCCTGCCTTAATTATCCCTACAGTGACAAACGCCACCAAAAGCTATGAAGCCGAGGTTAAAGCGGGGAGAAATCCCACGGTGCTTGCGGGGCGGTTGCGTTGAATTTTCTTGACAAATCAAGAAGATTCATGAATTTTGTGGTATGGCTACGGTCAAATTTGCGACCCTTTTAGAAAAACCTATTAAGGCCAAGCTCACGGCTTACGCGAAAGAATCGAATCAATCCATTTCAGGCATTGTCAATGATGCGCTTGACTTGTATTTTAAGCAAAGAATGGTGCGCAGTAATTTCAGGGAAGCTGCCGAACTGGTCATATCGGAAAACCGCGAACTCTTAACACGGCTGGCAAAATAAGTTTTCACCAGCATAATGCCCGATATTCAATACATCACCATTGAAGAGGCGTTGTTTCTTCATGAACGGTTGATTGCGGAGTTCGGCGGTTCACCGGGGCTGAGGGATCCGGGACTGCTCGATAGTGCATTACATCGGCCAAGGTCCGGCTATTACGCAACCCTATTCGATCAGGCTGCAGCACTCCTGCAGAGTCTCGCGCTGAATCATGCGTTTATAGACGGCAATAAACGCATGGCGATTGCTGTTCCTTTTGTCTTTTTGCGCATGAACGGTGTCCGCATCCATTGTAAGGCTGATGAGGGTGAGAAATTCCTCATTCGCAGCGTCATAGAAGGTAAAACTCCCGTCACGGACATAGCCAACTGGCTCAGAAATCACGTGAAAGAGTAATTCTATTGACAGCCTCCCCAGTACCAAAACTGGTATGGAATTTGCATGAAGGATAGACCGTGATACGGGCTTCTCTGACCCATTTGACCGAGTACGAGTACGATCGCCCGGTTTCCCTTTCGCCGCATGTGATTCGCCTGCGCCCGGCGCCGCACACCCGCACGCATATCGAGTCGTATTCGCTGACGGTGCTGCCTGAGAAACAGTTTATGAACTGGCAGCAAGACCCGTTCGCCAACTGGCAGGCGCGCTTGGTGTTTCCCGAGAAAGCCAGAAAGCTCAGTGTGCGCGTCGATCTTGTCGCACAGATCAAGGTTTTTAACCCCTTCGATTTTTTCGTCGAAGAATCGGCGTCGCGTTTCCCGTTCGAATACGACGAGGCGCTGAAGCTCGAGCTTGCACCCTATCTCAAGGCATCTGAAGAATCTCCTGAACTGGCGTCTTTTGTTGCCGCTTTCAGGGCAGAGGGAAAAAACACCGTCGATTTTCTGGTGGCGATCAACCAGTACGTGAAGAACGCTGTGGGTTATATTATTCGCCTCGAACCCGGTGTGCAAACGGCCGCCGAGACGCTGAACTTAAAATCCGGCTCATGCCGTGACAGTGCGTATCTGCTCGTGCAACTCGCGCGCCACCTGGGCCTCGCCGCCCGCTTTGTTTCAGGTTATCTGATACAGCTGAAAGCCGACGCACCGGGCACGGGGGAGTTCAGAGGCCCCGAAAGCGATTTTACCGACCTGCATGCCTGGGCCGAGCTCTACATACCCGGCGCGGGTTGGGTAGGCCTCGATGCAACTTCGGGACTCTTTGCCGCCGAAGGGCATATACCGCTCGCAGCGACGCCGGAACCCACGAGCGCGGCGGCGATCTTCGGTTTCACCGAACCCTGCACTTCAAAACTGAATTTTAAAATGGAAGTCACGCGGCTCTCCGAAACGCCGCGCGTCACGAAACCTTATACAGAAGAGACCTGGGCCGAGATTCTAAAGCTTGGAGAGAAACTCGATAAGGAACTCGAAAAGTCCGGCATGAAACTTTCGATTGGCGGCGAGCCGACGTTTGTTTCGGCGACAGACCGTGAAAGCCGGCAATGGAATTTTGACGCGCTGGGCAAAGACAAGTACGATCTCGCGGAGAAATTGCTCGAGCGCCTCTATGGCATCTATTGTAAGGGCGGCATCATTCTGCGCTCGCAGGGCAAATGGTATCCCGGCGAGCCATTGCCGCGCTGGTCGATCGACGCCTTCTGGCGGCGTGACGGCAAGGCGTTATGGAATGACCTGACACTGTTGGGATTTTCAGACGATAAAAAGCCGGCCTACCATGGCGTCGCCGACGCCAAACGCTTCATCGAGGTGCTGGTAGAAAAGCTGTCATTGCCGCCCGAGTGTATCCACACCGCCTATGAAGATCCCGCACATTATGTGCATGCCGAGTCGAAACTGCCTGAAGAATTTACACGCGCCATCGAGGGCAATTCTTTCGAGGAAATTGAAAGGCGGCGGCTCTTAAAAATTCTCGATCAGGGTTTAGGCGAACCGGCGGGTTATGCATTGCCCTTAACCTTCAACAAGACGAGCAAGGTCTGGGAAAGCGCACTCATCAATTTCCGCCGCGGCTTTTTGAGCCTGTTGCAAGGTGATTCACCCCTAGGGCTCAGGTTGCCGCTGGCGTCGATCAGCGATGCCTTTGAGCCCGACTATGAATCGGATCCTTTTGAAAGAAAGCATGGCATCGAGCAGATCAAGGCGAAGGGCAGGGTGCGCAAGAAACCTGTGCGTACCTTTCTGTGCGTCGAAGCGCGTGCAGGCTACCTGTGTATTTTTTTACCGCCTTTAACAGGCCTCGATGAATTTATTGCCCTCATCAGCGAAGTCGAAGCGGCTGCGAAAGCGACGGGAGTGATTTTGCATCTCGAGGGTTATCCGCCGCCGAAAGATGAGAAGCTGAATTTTTTCCGCATCACACCCGACCCTGGCGTCATCGAAGTCAACATGTTCCCCTCGGCGACGATTGCGGAACTCACACGCAAGACGCAGGTCGTCTATGACGAGGCCGAAAAGATTGGCCTGACGACCGACCGCTATATGCTCGATGGCCGGCCATCCGCAACGGGTGGCGGTAACCACATTACGGTAGGAGCGCTACATCCCGAAGACAGTCCGTTCCTGAGGCGCCCCGACCTGCTCGCGTCGCTGATTGCTTATTGGCAAAACCATCCCGCTCTCTCTTATCTCTTCAGCGGTCTTTTTATCGGACCGACCTCGCAGGCGCCGCGCATCGACGAGGCGCGTGACGGCAACCTCTATGAGGCAGAGATTGCACTCAAGGAATTGCGCCGCGTCACGAAGGATGCCATGCCGTGGCAGATCGACCGCATCTTGCGCAACGTGCTCGTCGACATGACGGGGAACACGCACCGCGCAGAGATTTCGATCGATAAGCTGTATGCTCCCGGATCAACGACGGGTCGCCTGGGCCTCGTGGAGCTCCGCGGTTTTGAGATGCCGCCGCATGCGCGCATGAGCGTCACGCAGCAATACCTCGTCGCGGCGCTCATTCTCATGTTCTGGCGTGAGCCCTACAAGGCAAGGCTTATGCCGTGGGGAAATGCGCTGAAAGACAAGTGGCTTTTGCCATACTACCTGCAAAAAGATTTCCGCAGTATTCTCGACGACCTGAAAAAATCGGGATTTGCTTTTGCCGATTACCATTTTTCGCCGTTTTACGAGTTCCGGTTCCCGCTCTATGGCAGGTATAAATTCGAAAAGATGGAGATCGAGCTGAGAATGGCGCTCGAACCCTGGAATGTGCTGGGTGAAGAAACCATGTCGGGTAACGTGTCACGCGCGGTCGATAGTTCGGTCGAGCGTGTGCAGCTCATGGCGAAAAACTTCGACGCCAACCGCTACATTATCGCCTGCAATGGTTATGAGACCGTAATGCAATTTGCGCCCGAAGAAAATGCCTATGTGGGGGGCGTGGTGTTCAAGGCCTGGTCGCCGCCATTTACCCTGCACCCGACGATTCCGGTGCATGCGCCGCTACAGTTTGCGATTTACGATAAAGTGAATAAAAAGTATGTCGGTGGCTGCAGCTACCATGTCGCGCACCCGGGGGGCAGGTCGTATGAAACGTTCCCGGTCAACGCCAACGAGGCCGAAAGCCGCCGTTTGTCGCGTTTTAATGAGCAGGCCAAATATCCATCCCACCCGCCGGAGAAGCTCGGGCATGAGTCTTATGTTCATACGCTTGACTTGCGGTTAAGCTAACCGGAATGAATACCCCGACTGTGATGAGCACAGAGCCCAAGAGTATGAGCCCCGTCAGCGGTTATGCGCCGATTCCGGGGGCATTTGACGAGCTACTCGATAGCCGCGGCATGCCGCGGGAAAAATACAAATTCATCCTCAATTCGTATGAAGAAATCGGTGAGGTCGAACTCACACAAAGGCGCAAGGAACTCACGCGCCTGCTGAAAGAGAACGGCGTCACCTATAATGTCTATGGCAGCGGCGACGAGAAAAAGCGCCTGTGGTCGCTCGACCTCATGCCGTTTCTCATGGAGAGCGCCGAGTTCAGTGCACTCGAGCGCGGGCTGATACAGCGCGGCGAATTGCTGAATGCGCTGTTCAAGGACCTCTATGGGCCGCGCCGTCTCTTATTCGATAAGATCGTACCCCCTGAAGTTGTCTATGCAGCGCAGGGCTATTTGCGTCCGTGTTTTGGCCTCTACCAGCAGCGCGAACGCGAGCTGCTGTTTTTCTCGAGCGATCTGGCGCGGCGCGCCGACGGTACCTTCGTGGTGATCGGCGACCGCGCACAAGCGCCGTCGGGCACGGGGTATGCGCTGGAGAACCGCATTGTGCTTTCGCGGGTTTTTCCCAGCCTTTATCGTGACAGCGAAGTGCACCGCGTCGCGATGTTCTTTCGCACGCTGAGAAAATCTCTCATCGCCCAGGTGCGCAACAGCACAAACCGCGAGCCGCTGGTGGTGCTGCTCACCCCCGGGCCGGGCAATGAAACCTATTTCGAGCACGTCTTTCTCGCCGGCTATCTCGGTTATACCCTCGCGCAGGCGACCGACCTCACCGTGCGCAACAACCGGGTCTATATCAAAACCGTCGAAGGGCACCAGCAGGTGGATGTCATTCTGCGCAGGACAGACGATATCTTCATGGATCCGCTCGAGCTTAAGGGCGACTCTCTTCTCGGAATACCGGGTATTCTCGAAGCGATCCGTAACGGCAACGTTGCCGTTGTGAACCCGCTGGGTTCGGCGGTGCTGGAAAACCGTTCGCTTACGGCCTATTTTCCCCAGCTCTGCAAATTCTATTTCGGCGAGTCGCTGATCTTGCCCGACAGTGAGACCTATTACCTGGGCGACGAAGAGCACCGCCGCGTTGTGCTCGCCGATCTCAACCGTTTTGTCATCAAACCCGCCGCGCGCAACGTCGTTGGCCAACGCCATCATTATCCGGCGAATATGAGTTGGGTCGACCGTGAGGCGTTTCTCATGCGCCTCAGTGCCGCGCCGCAGAACTATATTGCGCAGGAAATCGTACCCGGCTCTTCCATTCCGGTTCTCAACAGCGACAACCAGATGGTCGCCGGCAAGTGTGTGATACGCACCTTCCAGGTGGCTTCCGATTCAGGTTACCAGGTGATGCCGGGCGGCCTCGCGCGGGTTTCGACGCGCACCGAGGAACTCATTGTCACGAACCAGAGCGGGGCAGGCAGCAAAGACATCTGGATACTCGCTTCAGAGCCGCAGAAGGATGTCTCTCTGCTGCGCGAAGTTTCACCCGAATCGCGCATTTCTCGCAAAGCGGCGGGCAGCGTTCCCAGCCGTATTGCCGACAATATCTACTGGATGGCGCGTTATGCCGAACGCGCCGAGAATCTGTCGCGCCTGTTAAAACACGTCATTGCCAAAGTCACGCAAATCGAGGACTTCTCAAGTCCCGAAGACATTACCAAGCTTCTCAAGATGGTAACGCATGTCACCGGCGAATATCCGGGCTTTATCGGCGACGATTCGGCCGAACTTATCCAGCACCCCGAAAATGAACTGCGCCGCCTGATCTATGACAGTGCGACGAGCGGCAGCGTGCGTTACAACGTGCTGTCGCTGATACGTGCGTCGCAGAATTTGCGCGACAACCTCTCTGACGATATGCGCCGCGTGATTTCGCAGCTAGAGGCCGAACCCTATGCCTCGACGGTTTTTTCGGTGCAGCATGCCCATCTCTTTGATGTGGTGATCTATCTCTCTTCGATTGCCGGCCTTTCGCAGGAAAATATGAGCCGCGAGGTGGGATGGCACTTTTTGGAACTCGGGCGGCGCATCGAACGCGCCGCATTTACCCTGCGCGTGCTGAAATCCTTCGTTTCGCTGGGTAACATCTACGATAAATTCATTGTCGAAAATCTACTGAGTATCAATGACATACGTATCACGTATACGCGGCGTTATGGCCACCGCATCGAAACCGACTCCGTACTCGATATTCTGCTCTTCGACGAGACCAACCCGCGCTCGTTGGGCTATCAGCTCGCCAAGATACAGGAATATGTGCCGATCTTGCCCGCCAAAACAGAAGGTTCACGGCCGGTGACGGAAAAAATTGCCCTGAAGCTCTTCACTGCTTACCGCACGACGGACATCCGCGAGATTTTTGCGCACGAAAATCCTGCGAGCGAATTAAATCCGTGGCTCAATGAACTCAGCGAATACATCGGCGAACTGGGCCGCACCCTGGCCGACACGTATTTCACCTACGTCGAAGAACAATACCGCATCGGGGAGATGAACGGATAAATGGCCGAGTACGAAGTTACGCACACGACCCGTTACACCTACAGCGAGCGAGTGAGCCACTGCCATAACGTGGGTTATCTGGCGCCACAAAGCGATGCGCACCAGGAATGCCGCGATTCGGGTATCAGTGTCTCGCCATACCCGACCATTCTGCGCCAGCACAACGACTATTTCGGCAATAAGTTCTATTATTTTTCCGTCGAAGAGCCGCACGATGAGCTCGAGGTCGTGGGCAAAACCCGCGTCATCACGAAACCCAACCTGTTCAACGCCTGGGACGATTCACCCGCCTGGGAAAATGTCGCCGCCGCCTTAAGAAATCCCAACAGCGAAGCCGAGATACGCGCGCAGGAATTCACGCTGCCTTCACCGTTCGTGCCGCGCCCCGAACATTTCGTCGAATTTGCCCGCGAAGTTTTCACGCCGCAAAAGCCGGTGCTGCGCGCCGCACTCGATTTTGCGGTACGCATCTACAAGGAATTTAAATACGAGCAAAAGGCCACGACGATTCTTACGCCGCTGACCCATGTGTTTGAAAAACGCAAGGGCGTCTGCCAGGATTTTGCCCATCTCTCGATTGCGGCGCTGCGCTCCATCGGCCTTGCGGCACAATACGTGAGCGGTTACATTGAAACATTTCCGCCGCAGGGAAAAGAAAAACTGCGTGGCAGCGACGCGAGCCATGCGTGGTTCTCGATCTTTGTGCCCGATATGGGTTGGGTTGATTTTGACCCGACGAATGGCAAGGCGATTACCGAAGAATTTATCGTCACAGCGCGTGGCCGTGATTTCGGCGACGTTTCGCCGCTGAAGGGCATCCTGTTTGGTGGCGGCAAGCACGTGCTGAAGGTCGAAGTCGACGTGCACCGCGTCGCCTGAAATTTCGAACGATGTTGTGGAAAAGCCTGGGCATCTGCGTTCTTTGTTTGAGTAGCAGTGCTCTTTCAGCCGACTGGCGCGTCTATGGCGGTATCAACTCCAGCAGTTTAGAGAGTACCTTAAAATATTCAACGGTTTTTTATGATGCGGGTGGCGCCGCCGCCGCGACGGGCTCGGCCTCTGCCGCGCAAAAGCTGGGCTTTCAGGTCATGACGGGATATGAGTGGCGTCCCTCGTTATACGTGGCTTTTGAACCGCGGGTCGGTTATTACCGGGAAGGGGCGCAGGCAGATATCTACGCGTCCGGATTTGCGACGAGTGTCATCCACCATATCGACTATCTCACGACTTCGCTCTTTGCGAAATTTTATCTGCTGAGGTTCGACGCGACGCAGTTTTTTATCGGCATCGCGCCGACGTATTCCTTCGTCGCCTACAAAAAGCTCGAATATAATTTCCGCGGCACAAAAACCGAGTCGAGTGTGCTCGAACCCCGCCCGTCGATACCCGGTATTGCCCTGTCTCTGGGGCAGATCATCTATGCCGGTAAGAATAAGTTCCTGGTCGATTATGTTTTCCGCCTCGGCTGGGATGTTTTCCCCAATTCAGCTCCTACAATTTCGGCAGTCAGCCATCAATTCACCCTGGGCTATGCCTTTTCCTTGAACTGAGCAATTAAAGCTTTTGGCGCCATTTTTGCTGTAATATTGCAGGGCTGGGCCCGGGGTGGTAATACATGATGATGCAGCGTTATACGATGGCGCAGGCGTTTGATGAGATGATGACGAAAGAGGGCGCGATTCGCCCGCAATACCAGAGCCTGGGTGGCAGGCTCGAAACCCTCGGTGTTCCCGAACTGGTAAAACGCAAGACCCGCGCTGAGAAAGCGCTTTTTTCATCCGGCATCACTTTCACGCTATATGGCGAAGAGGGTTCTGAAGACCGTATTCTGCCCTTTGATATTATTCCGCGTATCGTGCGCGCCGACGAATGGGAGAAGCTCGAAGGCGGTCTCGTGCAGCGCACGCTGGCGCTCAACGCTTTTCTCTCAGACATTTACGGCAAACAGCACATCGTCAAAGATAAGATTATCGATCTCGAAGTCGTCGAGTCGAGCCCCGGCTATTTGCCGCAATGCGCGGATGTCAAACCGGCAAAAGGTATCTATACCAATATCTCCGGCACTGACCTGGTGCGTGGCGAAGACGGCAAGTACATGGTACTCGAGGATAACCTGCGTTGCCCTTCGGGCGTCAGTTATGTGCTCGAAAACCGCGAGGTGATGAAGCAGATCTTTCCCGAACTGTTCTCTAACCTGCGCATTCGCCCGGTGTCGAATTATCCGTTCCGCCTGCGGCAGGCTTTGGCTTATCTCAGCGAAAAATCCAACCCAACGATTGCGCTGCTGACTCCCGGTGTTTTTAATTCGGCGTACTTTGAGCACTCCTATCTCGCGCAGCAAATGGGGATTTCACTCGTTGAAAATAAGGATTTAGTCGTCGAAAACGACAAGGTCTATATGAAGACGATCCGCGGCCTCAAACAGGTCGACGTCATCTACCGCCGCACCGATGATACGTTCATTGACCCGACAGTGTTCCGCAAAGATTCCCTGATGGGCGTTCCCGGCATCTTCAAGGCCTACCGCAAAGGCAATATCGCCATCGCGAATGCGCCGGGCACCGGTGTTGCCGACGACAAGGTTGTCTATGCCTACGTTCCTGAGATGATACGGTATTATCTCAAGGAAGAACCGATCATCAACAACGTACCGACGTATCTCTGCTTCCGTGACAAGGACCGCAAGTATGTGCTGGAGAATCTCGACAAGATGGTCGTCAAGGCGGCGAATGGGGCGGGCGGTTATGGTATGCTGATCGGTCCGCATGCATCGCAAAAAGAACGCGACGAGTTCCGGGAAAAAATCCTCACTGACCCGCGCGGTTATATCGCGCAGCCGATGATTGCGCTTTCGACCGCACCGACGGTGATCGATTCAGAAATCGAAGCGCGTCATATCGACCTGAGGCCCTATATTGTGTTCGGTAAAGATTGTTATGTTCTGCCTTCAGGTCTTACCCGCGTGGCGCTCAAAAAAGGTTCGCTTGTCGTGAACTCGTCGCAAGGCGGAGGAACAAAGGACACATGGGTTTTAGAAAGTTAAATGCATATTTTAAGCCGCGTCGCAGATTCTATATACTGGCTTAACCGCTACGTCGAACGCGTAGAAAACTATGCGCGGCTCATCGAAACCTACCAGCAACTTTCCCTCGAAAATGCCGATGTCACAGATCCCCTGTGGCTGGCGCTCGTCGAATCGACGGCCGACACGCAGGGGTTTCAGGAAACGTACGACGAAATCAAACAAGAGCATGTCATCGAGTATTTAACCTTCAACAGGAAAAATCCCAATTCGATCATTTCATGCCTGTACCTGGCGAAAGAAAATGCGCGGTCGATCCGCGAAAAGATCAGCAAGGATATGTGGGAGGCCATCAATGAACTTTATAACACGGTTTCGGATCACATCACCAATAACCCCGAAGAACTTTTAAGCCATACGCGCACGAGTGCCTTTTTCCGTGACATCCGCCGCAGCTGCCACGCATTTTATGGCATCTCCGACGGCACGCTGAACCACGATGAGACGTATTATTTTGCGCTGCTGGGGCGGGCCATCGAGCGTTCCGACAAAACAACCAGGATCCTGGATTTACAATCCTACATGCTCACGCAGGAAACCCAGGTCCAGTTTGGCGAAGGCCAGATTTTCCTGGGCCTGGCGCTTTTGAAAGCCACGAGCGCACATGAAATGTTTAACCAGGCATATTCAAAAATAACAGTTGAGAATATTTTGGAGTTTTTACTGCTGAGTCGCACCTTCCCGCGCGCAATCATTGCCAGTCTGTTGCAAATTGAGTTCGCATTGCGTTGCCTGGCTGGTGAACAGAAAGGTTTTTTCATTAATGCGGCGCAAAAGAAGGTGCAGAGGCTGCTGCTCGAGACACGGCACATCGATGTCGGCACGTTGGTGGGTGGCGGTCTCAATGCCTATCTCGACAATCTGCAGGTGCGTCTCAACGAAATCGGGATTGAAATCACGAATACCTATTTCACCGCGGCGTGATGCCGGTGCTTTCATTGCCTGAATACTCTCTTTATACTTTACAGACTATTCCTGATTTCGAAGTTTTTTGTAGTGCGCGATACAACGGAGGAGATCATCGACCTATCGCGCCTTGACCCGAATCTCTCCGGCAGCCCGTTTCCCTATTTTCAACCGATTATTTCGATCGAAGATAAAAAGGTTGTTGGTTACGAAGTGCTGGCGCGCGGTAAAGATGCGCAGGGCAATATTACCTCCCTGGGTTATCTCTTCGAAAAGTATGCCGACAGCAAAATTGCCATAGAACTCGATCTTTTTGTGCGTGAACTGGCCTTTAAACAGTACAGCGCATCGAGTATTGCCAGCGGTAAGCGCCTCTTTATCAATGTTTTGCCGCGCTGGCTGAACTACACCTACCGCGACGACCTAAGCGATGTCATCGACCCGCTGATGAACCAGCTCGCGCAGTTTGCCATCAGCCCCGAAAGTATCGTCGTCGAGATTACCGAAGGCGAATATTTGCAGCATCCCGATACCATGACGCGGGCTATCCACGAACTCAAGAATTGCGGCTTTGATATTGCAATCGATGATTTTGGCGCGGGCTATTCGAACATGAGCCGCATCGGCCAGATGCGCCCTAAATTTATCAAGCTGGATCTCCACCTGATCCGCAAGGGTTTTTCTGACCTGGTTTATAAAGAAATCCTGAATTCACTGGCATTCCTGTCTGAAAAAATCGGCGCGATACTGCTTGTTGAAGGTATCGAACACGAAGAAGAAGTCTATGGCGCGCTCGATATCGGCGCGCGTTACCTGCAGGGTTATTTTCTGGGCTTTCCTGAAGCGGCGTTTTCGAATCTCGATGAATTACAGCAGATCTTGCACGACTATATGCGCGATTTTACGGCGCGTAAGCTCACACACATGCAGAGCCTGATGTATTTTAAGTCCATTACCTCGGACTATTTCGACGCGCACCTGAAAGAGCTGTTTTTACCCGATCTTTCGACGGCAGAGGCGATGTTCCGGCCGATCGAGCCGCACAGCTTTCCGGCGTTTCTGCGCGATCACCTGCGCCTGGTCTATTTTATCAATGCACAGGGTGTGCAGATGAGCCCGAACTATAAGCTGATGCGCGACGACGACGGTTTCCGCTGGCAGACCGAAGGCAGCTACATGCATAAGGATTGGTCGTGGCGGCCGTACTTTCTCGAGTTTATGGCGCGCCGCGAATCAGACGGTACACAGCGCAATTATTCGGAAGTTTACCGCGATATCAAGTCGAGCGAACCGATTGTAACCCTCGTGCACTCCTATGGCGATGATTGCCTGTTATGCCTCGACTTCTCTGTCGCGCATATCCACAACCCCCTCTGGCACCGGAAAATCTGATTTTTTATTACAATGGCCGCCCGACCTGGCCTAATGGTGAGCCGTCGGGGGCTGTATAAGCTATCGGCTGTTCATTTCGACGCATTGGTAGCTGATGGATTTTCTTATACGCGGCGAATACTTCTTCGATGGAAATTAATTTCATACATTGATTGTCTCCCTTGCAGGGCGGGGTTAGAAATTCATGCACGCATGGACTGCAATATACAGACCTGGTGATGGGGAGGCAGAAGTCATTTAAGCCATAATGCTCGGGTGAACACGGACCAAAAAGAGCAATGGTTTTTTTCCTCATCGCCAGCGCCATGTGGAGTGGCCCCGTATCGTTCGTAATCATAGCGTAAGCGCCTTCAATCAGCACAATAAGCTCGAATAAGTTCAATTTCCCGCTTGTGTCGACAACCCGCGGATCGCCAATAAAGGCAGAGCTGATGGAGTTGACGAACCCGGCTTCAGAGCTTGCGCCTATCAGTACGATCTGGGTGCTCCTGTCTGATCGGAGGATCCTTGTCATGAGACCAAGAAATCTATCCGGGGACCATCGGCGCTCAATTCTCAGATCGGAGGCATTTGGATTGATAATCAGATACCTGCGCTTGGGCGAGAGATTGAATTTCTCCAGAAGGAAAGCCTTTCCCTGGATCCGTTTTTCGTGTGGCAGTGCGAGTTTCTGCAGTTCGCGCTCCTCTTGTTGGCAATGAAGGAGTCTTGCGAACTGGAGGTATACTTCGGAAATGGGGGCATTAATATTGAAATAAACCATATGGGAATACATACCCATTCTGTAACGTTTATCGCTTTTGAAATATCCAAAGCGATTCTTTGCCAGACTTAAGGTCGCAATAATATTACTGAAGTTGGAATAGATCTCCAGATCAATGTAGACATCCGGCCTTTTTGACCAAAAAAACAGGATAACACCGATAGAACTCAAAGCGGTTTGCACTAATCCCGAATCGTCAATAGTCCGGATCTCATTAACTGAGGGAATCATGCCTAATAGCTCCCTGTTTTTCTTGATTGTTACGAAGGTAAGCCGGGCCTTAGGGTAACGATGTCTGAGAGTCTGCAGCAGGGGAGTCGCTTGAATGATACTGCCGAGCCCCAGAAATTTACAGACAACGATATGATTAAAATCGCGGGTAAGGGTGTGATCGATCCTGAGTATCTTCCCCGCAAGACGAACAACCAGGTTCAGGGCCCAAACGATGAACACTCCCAGTTTCTGATCAATCAATATTTTGGCTTGTACGCGCACTCCCTGCTAAGGGAGTTTTTTCCTTGACATGTCAAGAATATCTCCTTGCATTTTTGAATGTTCAGTGCTGCCACCGGCAAAAAAATCCTGATATTTGCGGCTGTTTTTGCGTACGGTCTGGTTGTATTCCGCGCCTCAACCATTTCGGGAATTAATTCAGGTAGCGGTAGGAACTCAATTTTCGGAGATGCCTTTAGCGATAATAATACAAATTCCGCCGCACGGTTTTTTAAGGAATATGGCTTCTTAAAAACCTACCTTCTTCCGGTGCATAATTATGACGGTGTCCGCAAAGGTGAAAAGCCCCTTGTTTACACACATTATCCCGCGGTACCTGATATTCTTGCGGGTGTCTATGCCACTGTACTTCATTCCACCGATGAACGGGTTTTGAGGATTTTTCCTGTATTGCTTAGTTTGCTTTTGTTGGTCCTGATCTTTAAGACCCTGAAGAAACTCATACCGGATGAAAAATTTATGATCGGTGTCATTGCCCTCATACTTTCCAATTATTTTATCGCCTGGGCTGATAACCTCCACAAACATCTTTATGAGTCGCTAATTGAATGGGCTTATTTTTTTGTTTTATTAAAGCATCACGAGAATAATTGCAGGAAGACCGGGTATTTGATTCTATTGTGCCTCCTCATGCTGCTAGGTGTGAATATTTCCTTTGAAACTCCCGTATTCATCGGATCATTAACCCTGGGCTTTGCAATTTTTCTGCAAAGAAAAATATTCACAAAGGAAACACTGATTCTAGGGATCATGTTGCTTCTTGGGTTTTCTCTTCATTTCTGGCAAAATGCCGAATATTTTGGCTCGGCACGTGCCGCGTTCGAAGATTTAAAAAAGACATTTGTTACCCGAACTACAGGAATTGATATGGGGGATGGCGTAGAGCGGAAATTTGGGATTGCCGATCTCTGGCAGGTGCCGGTTTATTCGCTTAACCGCATGGAACGCTATTTTGTTCTTCCGGGGTGGCTGATGGTTTTCTGGAGTTTTTTCAGTTTGCCTAAATTAAAGCGCGAAGCCCCTCAAACCTTTAAGATTGTTCTGGCGCTATTTCTGGCATCGATTAGCTGGTTTGTGGTAATGTCTCAGCATGCCGTAATTCACCCATTCACTGTCAGGCATGTAGGGCCGCTCTATGCGGTTTGTATCTGCTATTTTCTTCCGGATTTTCTGGCGAGCTTTAAACGGCACAGGCAAGAGAAAAAACATTGGAGAACGTTGATGGACGTCCTCGTTATTATTTATGGGGCTGGAATGTTTCTGACTCAAAGCGTTCTGGATCTATACCTGCGGAATGGTTTCCTCTATCCGCATTTAGGGAAATAGTTTTCCCCAGAAACCTCAGAACAGAATGTCTTGACCCACATCCAGAATACAGATGTTCTCCGGAGCAAGCCGTTTAGCTTCTGCTGCAGAAATAGTCTCGCGTTTTGGCTGATCCCAGTCTTCGTCGGCGAGGTCGTATGTGCCCCAGTGGATACCCAGCATTTTTCGCGCGGCAAGATCTTCATAGGCGCGGATTGCTTCGTCGGGGGACACATGCACTTCGCGCATAAACCAACGCGGCAGGTAGGCGCCGATCGGCATGAGTGTCAGGTGGATGTCCGGGAATTCCTGGGCGATTTCCGTAAAATGCGGCGAATAAGCCGTGTCGCCGGCGAAGTAGATATGCTTCAAAGGCTCATGGAATGAGATCATGAAAGATGCCCACAGCGTTTCGTTGCGGTCGGTGGCGCTTCTGCCGGAAAAATGTTTTGCGGGCAGGCAGGTAACAGTGAATTTCCCCATGTCGATCTGCTGCCACCAATCGAGTTCATGTACCTCGGCGAAACCAAAACCTTTTATCAGCGATGCAACGCGCAGCGGTACAAAGATCGGCGGGTTTTCACGCGCCGCGAGAAACTTCAGCGTATCGCTCTCGGCGTGATCATAATGATTGTGCGAGAGCACAATGGCGTCGATACGGGGGAGATCCGCAAGGTCTAGCGCCCGCGCACACAGGCGCTTCGGGCCCGCAAATTTGACAGGTGAAACACGGTCGCCGAAAACGGGATCGGTGAGAATATTCAAACCGCCGGCCTGCAAAAGCACGGCGGCATGGCCGAGCCAGATCGCGCGGGCTTCAATGGCGGCCGGAATTAAATCGTTGCGGCTTAATGTGCGCACTGCCGCAGGTTCGCCGCGCCGGCTGCCCGCTAGGCCTTTACGCAGCAACCAACCCGCAACATCCAGCGCTTTGTGGCGGATATCGCCGCTCTGCGGATCGAATTTTTCTGATTCAGAATCGGGATGTGCACCCCAGATGTTGCGGAACTTTTTGCCGTTATGGTGCCGGGTATCGTAACGCGGCAGGTTTCTGATCTCCAGGGTGTTCAGCATCTAAGGGATGCAATACAGCGTTTCGAGAGAGCACGTAAACGAAAACCGCAATTAGCCGGGGCTGTGTTCGCGCAGATACCGGAGTAACACGAGTTTCGCCGCTTCAGAGTCCTGGGCGCGGTGTTTCTTTTTGCGGCCAAGCCCCGTTTCCTGCAGCAGTTCATCCGCTTCCTGGCTGCTATAGGATTCATCGACGAAATCCATCCGCATTCCCGGTATGGCCGCAGCGAGTTTATCGCCAAAGGCCCGGATTTGCCGGTGGATATCACCCTCAACATCGGAAAAAGGGAAACCCAGGAGCATGCGGGTTACTTTTTCTGCGCGGATGGCCTTGTGGATTTCGATGACGGGATCCGTGCGCCCCGCGTCGATGGTGCCCAGCGCGCGCGCGGTGATGCCCGGGAAATCGGCTACAGCGAGGCCGATGAATCTGGAGCCATAGTCGATGCAGATGAGGCGTTCGGAATCACTCACCGTCGAAAAGTTTTAACTGGTTAGCGTCGGTGACCTGGGCGATGTAGGGCAGGTTGCGCATGAAGCCCTTGTAATCCATGCCGACGCCGACGACGAATTCATCGGAGACCTCGAATGCCTTGTACTTCACCGGATAGACCAGCTTGCCTTGCGCAGCGACGTTTTTGGGTTTGATGAGCAAGGTGGCGATTTCAACGGATGCCACGCCGCGGCCCTTGAGCAGGTCTACCATACACTGCAGCGTGAGGCCCGTATCGATGATATCTTCAGCTATTACGACATGCTCGCCATGCGGGTCGTCACTGAGGTCTTTGAGGATTTTAATATTACCTGAAGAAGTCGTGGCCTTGCCATAGCTCGAAATTTCCATAAAATCGATTTTGACCGGCATCTCAATCGCCCGGATAAGATCGGCCATAAAAACGAAACAGCCCCGCAGAGCGCCGATCACACGCACATGGCTTTTACCCGCATAATCCGCAGTGATTTGTTTCCCGAGTTCGGCGACGCGGGCCTCGAGTTCCGCCTTGGATATCAGCGGTGGAATAGGTTCATACATGGTCGTCAGATTCCCGATTCACCGACGAGGCGGCCGTAGGTGCGTATCAGGTCGGTGATGGTGATGACCCCCATGAGTTTTTCGCCTTCAACCACCGGAATAGTGCGTTGGCCGTAGGTCGTGAAGAGCCGCGCCGCAGAATCCAGCGAATCGGTTGGTTTCAGGGAATGCAAAATCGGTTTTTCGATCAGGCTTTCGAGCGAAGAGCGCAGGTAATCCATCTTGTCAGAAAAACTTTCCACATAACTTTTATGTAACAGGTCAAAGGCACTCAATACCGACCAGGGTTTGCCGTCTTTCATGACAATGAGGCCGTGGATGTTGTTCTCGATCAGCGTACGCGCAGCGGTCGCCAGCAAATCACCGGCATCCAGGGTGATGACATCTGCCTTCATCACATCGCGGACGCGCGTATGGCGGATCTTGGAAAGCCGCGCATGCAGGGAATTCAGTGTTTTATGTTCAATACTATCGTGTTTCGCCTGTTCCATGGATATCCTGTCAGCGGAACACAATGTTACGCTTTAAAACCTCTTTATTTAATTCGTGTTGAATGCGATAGCGGATGTTCTGGTTGATCTCTTTGACAAAACGCGCGTCTTTGATATCTTTCTTATTGTATTTGCTGAAGTCGATCGCCGGCAAAATTTTAATTTTCCATTTTGCCGGAAACGGAATCCAGTTCAGGGGCAGGGGAATCGATGCGCCCATCGATTCCTTAAACAGATCGATCTTCGCGAGATTGATATTACTTTCTTCGGCGCCGATGATGGCAACCGGTACCACGGGTGCCTGCTGCATAATGGCGAGCGGCACAAAACCCGGATTAAAATCCACCATTTTGTACATGCTCGATGAAACTTTAAAATTACCTTCGGCGCCTTCGGGAAAGATCACGACCATATGGCCGTCGCGCAGTTTATTGAGGCCCTCTTTCAGGTCGGCTGGGAATGTACCCATGCTGCGGCTGAACGCGGCAAAGAAGCCGTTGGCAAACCAGAAGTTGTGACCCATCGTGCGGGGAATCCGCTTGGTGATTTTTTTGAGCGCCATGATGAGCATGAGCACGTCGAAGCCGAGCGCGTTCGAATGGTTGGGAACAATGAGCATGCGGCCTTTACCGCCGTTGGGCAGGTTCTCCGCGCCTTCAATTTCGAGGCGGAAATACGACGCCAGTATGTCGAACATGCTGCCGGGTAAAAATTTCAAAGCCCGGGCAAAAAACTGCGCGGTCTGCGTCGTATTGTCGTCCGGTCTTACAAATTTACCCACGGCGCACAAGGTTCCGGTTCACTAAATCACGTCAAGCAGAATGACTTTTATGGTTTGCGGTGGAGGGGGAATCTGGATTTCAGCGGTGTGGACGTATCGAAGCTGATGATCTTCTTCGGCAGCATGGTGCTGCTGATGCTGCCGCTTTGGCCGCTGCAGATTCTCCGCGGCCGCGGTTTTCGTGAGCCATTTCTCGTCTATATCTGCCTGCTGTGGTTTCTGTCCTTTTTCACAGGCGGATTGAACTTTGCGAGCCATATCACAATCGACGATACCGTCTATCGCTTTCGCCTGTCTTCGGGCATCTATACGCTGATTTTTGCCGCGCTGCTGCTGGTTTATATTGCCGAGGGTATCAACGAAGCCCGCAAAGTGATCATGATTTCGATCGGCTGCCAGATCTTTCTCATCATCATCCAGGTATTCCTCTATAGCGCGAAGGGTTCGTTTCTCAAGGAATCCGAATGGGCGCTGACGAACCAGGTGCTTGAGCCGAGGGTCTTTAACATCGGCGTCTCGATCTTCAATACCATTCTCGATCTTTTTCTTGCTGTCGTGTTATTCCAGTTCCTGGTAAACCGGCTGAAAAAAGTCCCACTGGGTATTATCATCTTCGGTGCGCTTTGGGCGACGATGATGCTCGATTCGGTGATCTATGTGGGATTAACCCGTCCCGAGGCCTTTAAGAACCACCTGACAGGGCATGTCATCTTCAAGACTTCGCTGATTTTGCTTCTGGTCTTTCCGCTGGCATTTTTCATACGCCGCTTTCGCAAGCAGGTAGATCTCAACCGCGGGACACTCGATATTTTCAAAAAGCTCGAAAATCTCGAACGCGACCTCGAAAAGGCGCACAGTGAGCTGCAGGCCTATGCGCAGAACCTGGAAAAGATGGTAGAAGACAGAACGAAAGAGATCCGGGCCAAATCGGAGATCACGCAGCGTGAACTGGAGTTGGCAACCGAAGTGCAGCAGGCCATGCTGCCGGTCTCGGATAGTCTGGCCTCTCTCCATGTCGCATCGCTCTATCGTCCCTGCCACGAGGTATCGGGCGATCTCTACGATTATGCCGAATTGCCCGATGGGCGGTTTTTTATTTTTATTGCTGATATCTCCGGTCACGGCGTACCGAGCGCGCTGGTTGGCGCGATGTGTAAAATGTCGCTCGGCAGCCAGGATTTTTCCCGCACCAACGCCGGAGATATTCTGAAGAAGCTGTCTGATGCCATGAAAAAGGTTACGACCAGTCACTACCTGACAGGGATCATACTCCTGATCGATCCCAAGGCGCGCACCATTGAATACGCCAATGGCGGTCACATCCCCTGCCTTTTGCAAAGCAGTAAGTCGACATTTTTGCCGATGGAAGCGACGGGCACTGTCATCGGCTCTTTCATTACCGCGCCCTATGATTTTAAGAAGATTGCTTATCCCGCAAATACGCGGCTGGTGCTGTTCACCGATGGCATCGTAGAGCAGAAAAATGAGACACGTGAGGAGTTTGGCATCGAACGTTTTGAAAAAATTCTGATGCAGCAGCGCGAGCAGAAACCCGCTGTCGTTTTGGAAGAAATTTACCGCCAGGCTACAGAATTTGGCAAGACGGAAAAATTTGCCGATGATGTAACATTACTCATCGCCGATTTACCGTAACTATGCAGAGATTTACCGCCGCCGTTGCCGCCTATCGCGCAAATCGTTTTCTGAACGCGTTTAATCTTTTATTCGCGGGCATGGCATTACTTTACCGGCTGGGCCTCGCCTTCGGGGTCCGTTCGTCAGAAGCGGCTCCCTTTGGTACCGAGAAGGGAATCAAGACAAGTTTGCTCATTCTAACGACGATTGGCAACGACATCGTTGTCCTGATTGTCTTTAATATAATTTTTCTCGCGTTCTATCTTTTCCGGAAAAATCGGCCGGGGCACCACCCGGTGCCCAACCAAAAGAAGACGCTCTATTTTCTCTGTGGATTTATCGCCCTGGTATTCTGGCACACGATGATCACCGGGTCGCATTTTAACCTGCTCTTTAACATGAATTCGGGATTTACCCTGGCCCTGTTCATGGAATTTTTCTCGATACTGGGCTTCCGCGCTTTTGTGACAATGCTCAGCACGCGTGACTTCGCCATACTCGTGCTACCGGTGACGGCTTTTGTATTGCTCTGGATGCGGCACCACTGGATTCCCCGCAAAAAACATATTGCGGCGGCGACCATGACTGTTTTTGTACTGCTGCTGCTCGGGCCGGTTTTGGGTTCGCAAAAGCTGCCCGACGAGCTGCGCATGAATCCGCATGCTTACTTTTTGCGCGACGTCGGGCGCACACTTTTCAAAAAAAGCGAAGCGCTGAAGCCCGACCGCGTAACGGGCCGGGTCTACCTGGCAGACAAACTCTTTGCAAAACACAGGCCCGAAACGGATGATAGCGGGCCCAGCAGCCGCGAGTACGCCGATATCGTTGTGATCGTACTCGAAAGTAATTCTTCCGAATACATTTTCGATACCCAGAAATACGCAGGCGGCAAGATGCCCATGCCTTACCTGCATTCTTTAACTGGCAAATCTCTCTACATGAGCCGGCACTTTGCCTCAAACAACAGCTCGCCGCGCTCGATCTTCTCGATTTTTTCCGGCCTCTATGAAAGCCCCCAGACTTCGTTTTATTCCATGGAGAAGAATCTCCAGGTGCCGCACCTTGTCGATTTCCTGGGGAAAAAATATGAGTCGTTTCTTGTGACGCCCGCCGACATTAACTGGTATTTCCCGAAAGCCTGGTTCAAGAACCGCGGTTTTGCGGAGATCCACGACTACAATACCCTCAAATCCATTCCCGAGTATAAGGCCGGCCCGACTGCGGTGCGCGATGAATTTCAATCGGTGGAATTTTTCCTGAATCGTGCCACGTCGACCAGGAAACCCTTTCTCGGTGTCTATTATACATTCGTCGGGCACTGGCCTTATGCCGACGTCGCCCCCGAGCACCAGATTGTTAAGCCCGATTCGTCGCGCAGCCGCTACATCAATAACCTGTACGCGCAGGACCAGATCGTTAAGCGGATTATTACCGGCTTCGAAAAAGCCGGCAAATTCGATAACACCATCTTCGTCATCGTCGGCGATCATGGCGAGGCATTTTACCAGCATCCCGGAAACAGGGTACATTCGGGAGAAAGTTATAATGAGAACATCGCCTCGCCGCTCGTCATTTATTCGCCGCGCTACATCATCTCGCAGCGCATAGATTACCCGACGGTGCATGCCGACATTGTGCCGACGCTGCTCGATACCCTCGGCATCCCTTACCGCAAAGAACAGTTCCAGGGCGAATCGCTGAATGCCAAACCCGCCCGGCGCTATGTCTTCTCCTATGGCAATGAGAATACCCTGACTGCGGTTTCAGGCGACCTCAAAAAAATGCAGATCCTGCGCAAAGATGAAGGCGGCTGCCGTTATTTCGACCTGAAACGCGACGCCGCCGAACTCAACAATACCGCATGCCCTACGGGGTCAGATCACTATAGGGCGATTGAAGCGTTCTTTCGTGTGCAGCCCGGCGTGATCAAAGGTTATAACGAGCTCTGCAACCGCACGGGCTGCTGATCGCAGCACAAGGGGAAATCCCACTTATGACGCCCTGCATTAATTTTCGGATTTATTTTGTGTCGTTTTTCGGCCGCCCACACGTCTAATAAAGCAAGCTGGGTTGACATGAGACCCCTAAGATGGGACTCAGCCAACCCACCATTATGGCACAAATATTGCCGCAACGAAACCACAACTTTACGGCGCCGGATGCCGACGTTATAGTGAACGGGAATCCGGGGGATGGGGAGTGATATGAGCAAAGCCGTACTTTTCCTGATTTCGCTGATCTATCCCCTGACTGAATTTGAATTTTCAGATACCGGCACTACCGGCAACATCAAACGTGTCGTCGCCATTGCCGTCGACGGCGTGCGTGAAAGCGAAGCGGCGCCGGTCTTTCAGGAGTTCCAGAAAAAAATGACCGAACTCGGTCTCTATTCGTTCTGGCGCGGCAAGAACCATAAGTGCGTTCCCTCGCAGGAATCGAACATGTCGCTGCCGGCCTATGCGAGCGTCTTTTCAGGGCATGCGCAGAAAAATATCATCGATAACAGGTTCCAGGGCAAACTCTTGCACAAGACCCTGTTTGACGAATACCCCGATTCACAGCTCTTCTCTGCCTGGAACCCCATCGTCAACGGTGTTTCCAACGATATCCAGACATTGGGTCGCGCCTATATTTCCGGGTCGGGCAATAAACCCGGCGAAGATATCTGGGTGATGTCGAGCTTTCGCCTGGTGCACGACTTCACCAACCGTTTCCTGTTTGTGCACCTCGGCGATGCGGATGAATACGCGCATGTCAATCACTGGCAGGGGTATAACGATGCGGTGAAGCATGAAGCTGATTATGTCCATGAAATCATACAGACCTCAGAGATCGCCGGTATGAAAGAAACGGTATATTTTATTTTTTCAGACCACAGCCGGGGCGACTGGAACTGGCAGGAACACGGTTATACCGTTCCGGGAAGCCATGCGATGTGGATTATGGAAGTGAATCCCGGTGGCAGGCCCTTGATGACCGCCGAATGCAATCACATTCAATTGCACGCGGCGATCGAGAAAACTATCCGCGGCCGTTAAAACAGCAGTAAGCGTACCGGATCTTCAATAGCCTGTTTGACTTTGACGAGAAAGGTCACGGCTTCTTTGCCGTCGACGATACGGTGATCGTATGACAGCGCAATATACATCATCGGGCGGATTTCCACTTTGTCGACGCCGCCGTCGCTGACAACGACAGCCCGCTTCACAATGTTGTGCATGCCAAGAATACCGCTCTGGGGGGGATTCAGAATCGGCGTCGACATCATCGAACCGTAGATGCCGCCGTTCGAGATCGTGAATGTGCCGCCTTCCATTTCGGGCAGCGTGATACTGCCTTCTTTGACGCGCAGCGCGAGGCGCGAAATCTCCATTTCAATTTCAGCAAAGTTCATCTGATCGGCGTTGCGCACGATCGGTACCACGAGGCCTTTGGGGCCGCCGACAGCGACACCGACATCATAATAATTCTTATAGATAATATCGCTGCCCCGGATTTCGGCGTTGATAGCGGGGATCTCTTGCAGCGCTGCCGTGACGGCTTTCGTGAAAAGGCTCATGAAGCCGATTTTGACGCCGTATTTTTTCTGGAATTCGTCGTTATGCTTCGTGCGCAGATCCATCGCCGGTTTCATATCGACTTCGTTGAAGGTCGTGAGAATCGCTGCCGTCTGCTGCGCCGATACCAGGCGTTCAGCAATGGCACGGCGCAGGCGTGACATGGGCTGCACGGTTTCGCGTTCGCCGGGTTTTCTCTGAATCTGTGTTACGGCGGGTTGTGCGGGAGCAGGGGCTGCGGCCGCGGGCTTATTGGCTATCGCACCGAGGACATCCCCCTTCGTCACCTGGCCATGTTTGCCGCTGCCCTGAAGAGCTGCGGCATCAATATTATTTTCAATGGCAATCTTCTTCGCAGCTGGGGGCAGGGTTTCTGCCATCGGCGATTTTGCCGCCGCCTGTGGTGCAGCCGGGGTTGGGGCAGGGGCGCTGGCAGCCGCGGTGGCGACGCCAGCCGAATCGATGATGGCGACAACTTCGCCGACCTTTGCATTCGCGCCTTGCGCTTTCGCGAGTTTCTTAACAACGCCGCCGGCCGGCGCGTAAATTTCCTGGGTTACCTTATCGGTTTCGATTTCAAAGAGCGCTTCGTCTGCTTTGATTGCCTCGCCTTCTTTTTTGAACCATTTTGAAATAGTGCCTTCACTGATCGATTCCCCCATTGCGGGAATCTTAACCTCGATATCTGCCATAAATGGGAGACGTAACTTGCTGTCGGCGCGTCAATCGAATAGCGGGGCTGCATTGCCCCGCCCCAATCAGAAGTCGACGTGCAGGTTCAGGCCGAACAGCAGGCGTATGCCTTCGAAGTTCATGATCTTCGGTGCACCCTGGTTATAACTGCCGTCGGTCTTTTTTTCGTCGCCTGGGTTATTACTCAGATCGGAAAATCCGCCCGGCTTGTCGGTGCTGCTCGAGAGGCCGGTATTCTGCAATTTATCGACAAAGCCGCCACGGGCACCGGATTGATACAATAAATCGACGTGTACGGAAAACCGGGAACCGATGCGGCGCTGCATACCGATGATGAATGTCGGACCATAGGCGAGGCCTTCGATGCGGTCGACGTCGTTTTTGGTATATGCGGCGGTTGTTGAGCTTGCAGCCCCTGCTTCATTGACGCTCTTCTCGATGCGCCCCCAGTAAAGGGTTGGGCCGCCGCCGATATAGAGCGTATTTTCTTTCGAAATCGGAATATCGAACATAAAGAGCAAGGGCACCTGCACCTGTGTTACGCGCAGGTCGGAAGTATAGATCTTTTCAAAGCCGGCAGATTTGTCATTATACTGGTTGCTGATTGCAATAGGGAAGTCATAGGTGCCGTGAATTCTAATGCGCAGGAAGTCGAAGAAAACTGTCTGGATGCTCAAGCCGGCTGGTACTGCATAAACCACGGCGGATTGCGCCTGAATCTGCGCCTGCGGCGATGAAGATGTCGAGTTGATCGCATTCACTGTGGTGTTCATGGTGGTGACGTCGTCTTGCACGTACTGATTGCTCTGGATCGGGTTTGTCTGCACACCCGTCATGATACCGATCTGGAGCCTGAATTTGGAATCTTTAATTTTAGATTCGGATTTCAGAACTTCTTCCGGCGCAGCAGGGGCCGCAGCTGCCGCAGCAGGTTTTGGTTGCGGTTTTGCATAAACTGCAAAACCCGTGAGCACCAGGCTCGTCAAAGAGACAGAAAATACGTTGCGTAACATCCGGGCAGCTTAGCGAAGACAGCTGGCCTTTCAACCTATTTTTGGCGCGTCCGGCGCGAACTTTGCGGTGCATAAATTCCTTTGCCCCCTGTCGCACATCGAAAGTTGAGCAGTATGCCTTATCCCCTCATTCAGGCAGCAGATGCTGAGGTTTTCGCGGCGCTTAAAGCCGAAGACGACCGCCAAAACTCCCACCTCGAACTGATTGCGTCCGAAAATTTTGTCTCCCGTCCGGTGCTCGAAGCCTATACTTCGACGCTCACCAATAAATACGCAGAGGGCTATCCCGGTAAACGTTATTATGGTGGCTGCGGGCCATCGGATATGGTCGAGAATATTGCCATCGAACGCCTCAAGAAAATTTTTAACGCGCGGTTTGCCAACGTGCAGCCGCACAGCGGTGCATCGGCCAACCTCGCCGCCTTTTACGCCACGCTGCAACCGGGCGACACGTATCTCGGGATGGATCTCTCGCATGGCGGTCACCTGACGCATGGCAGTGCGGTCAACTTTTCAGGCCTGTATTATAAACCCATTGCTTACGGCGTCGATCCCACAACCCACCTCATTGATTATGGCCAGGTCGAAAAACTTGCACTCGAACATAAACCGAAACTGATCATCGTTGGGGCATCTGCATACCCGCGTATCATCGATTTCCCGCGCTTTAGGCAGATCGCTGACAAGATCGGCGCCAAGGTCATGGTCGATATGGCGCACATCGCAGGCCTTGTCGCCGCGGGATTGCATCCGTCGCCTGTCGAATATGCCGACATCGTCACCTCGACCACGCACAAAACCCTGCGCGGACCCCGGGGCGGTATCATTCTCACCAATAGCGAAGAGATGATAAAAATTCTGAACTCGCGGGTGTTTCCCGGTGTGCAGGGCGGGCCGCTCATGCACGTCATTGCCGCAAAGGCTGTCGCCTTCGGCGAGGCATTGCAGGGCGATTTCAAGGCATACCAGCAGAATGTCGTCGCCAACGCGAAAACTCTCGCCGAACGGCTTGTGGAACGCAAGTTTGCACTGGTCTCTGGCGGCACCGACAATCACCTGATGATCGTGAATACTTTCGATACTAAGGGAATCACAGGCAAAGACGCACAAGCGATGCTCGAAGCGGCGAATATCACCACAAACAAGAATATGCTGCCCTATGATAAGAATAAGCCGGCGATTGCCAGCGGTATCCGCCTGGGTTCCCCGGCGCTGACGACCCGTGGCTTCGGCAAAGACGAATTCATCGAAACGGCAGATATTATCGCCGACATACTCGAAGCCAAGGGCAGCGACGACGCGCTGGCCAAAGGCCGCGAGCGTGTCGCAGCACTTTGCGCGAAATACCCGATGAAAAAATTCCGCCTCTGGGATTAACGCCGATGCGGCCGCAGACCCTGCTCCTGACGTTATCAGCGCCGACGCTGCTCTTTGCAGCAGGCCTCTCTGTGGCCGAGAAAAAGGCCGTGCGGCGTGAGATGATCGAGATGGATATCGCCGCCCGCAACCTGACCAGTATCATCGCCACATCGGAAAAGAAAATGCTCGAAGATTCGCTCGAGCGCCTCATCACCTGGCAGATCAAAGACCATCCCGAGCACGGTAAAAATTTCCGTTCGGCGCTCAGCCGCTGGGAAAGCAAAGGCGCGCTGAAATACGGCAAGCAGGTTCAGACAGAAGCAAACGCCATGCGCTCTTATGCAGCGAGCCGCGGTAAATTTACTGCCGCTGACTGGACGCGCATCGCTAACGGTCTCAATAAAATACTCACAGCCTGCCAGGGCTGCCACGATCTCACACGCAAGGAAAACACCCCATGAAAAAATTCTACGAAAGCTATTTCAAGCTGCACCAGCGCATCCAGAAGAACCGGTTCCTCGCGGGGATTGCCTCATTAGGCTGGCTGATTGCCTTCGTTTTTGCCATCAAGACCAGTGTGCTCGATGCCAATAATATTCCCTCGCCGTCTATGGAGCCGACGCTCATGATCGGGGATTTCCTGTTTGTGAATAAGATGCGCTATACGCTCGACCTGCCTTACACCAATATTCACCTGTTGCGCATTGCCTATCCCGAGCGCGGCGATATTGTGACTTTCACGCCGCCGCAGGATTCGGCTTCTTACGTCAATAAAACCCTCGTCAAACGCGTCGTCGGTGTGCCGGGCGATACGCTTGAAGTCAATGACCATGAAATCACGATTTCAGGCGTGAAGTATCCGACCTCGAAAACGGAAAACGAACCCCTGCTGAGGACCTTACAAAACGGCAGAACCTCGGAATCCGAACAACTCTACACAGAGAATATTATCGATCCGAAGACGGGCAAGCTGATTGTCAGCCATTACATGATGAAAAGAAGAGGCGGGGGCGACACCGTCATGTCTTCACCGGGCCGCAAATGGGTGATACCGCCGCGCAAATACCTCATGATGGGTGACAACCGCGACCACAGCTCCGATGGCCGTGCCTGCGAGATGGTTGAGACAAAACACCGCCGCGCCTGCGGCGAGTTCAATAACTGCCAGGCCGACGTCATCACGGGGCATAAAACAGAACAGCAGTGCATCCTCATCTATTCGCAGGCCGAGGGACAGACCTGGGGCCTCATCGACGCGGACAAGATCCATGGCAAGGTCTATCTTTCGTATTTATCCGTAAACTGGGGTACCGGCACGAACAGTGAGCTGAACCCGATTGTAAATCTCATGAAAACCATCAGCGGCGATTTCACCGGCGTCTATGTACGCTGGGAGAGAACTTTTAGAAGGATTTACTAAAAACCGATAATAAAGGAGATATGCGGAAAACATCCCGCACCCTTTTTGTTGCATTATGTCTCGTTGCAGCCGCCACCTTAGCGGCGTGCATTGGCCATGTTGCCGCTGACCACCACGGAACTACCGGGACGGCAGACGTATACCCAGCCCGCATCACGGGTGTCAAAACGCTCGAAACCGGTAGGATTGAAATCCGGCTGGTGCATGAAAAGACGGGCGACTTTGATGCCGCCGAAGCCGTCACAGGTGCCTTTAAACTGCGTGAGAATGGTATTGCCCAGAATTCCCTGGCTGTCGAAGCCGTGCCGGCGCGCGAAACGATCTCGCGGACCATCATTCTCGCCGATCTCAGCCGGTCGCTGAGCCGCAGGCAGTTTGCGAATTTCAAACGCGCCGCTCTGGCCTTCGCTGACAGGCTCAAACCCGGCGACACCGCGGCGCTCGTCACATTCCACCGCAAGGTTTACCGCGAGCTCAATTTTACCTCTGACCGCGAACTTCTGAAGAAGCGCATCCGTGCGCTGAAGCAGACGGGCAACCGCACCATGCTCTATGATGCGCTGATCGAGGCGCATAAGATGCTGGCCGATGCGCCGATGCGCAAGGCGATTGTGCTCTATACCGATGGCAAAGAAAACGCTTCGCGCGTCACGATGTCTGACCTTATCGAACTCTACAGCGCGAACCCGGTGCCGCTCTTTGTCGCGGGAAAACACCGCTCTTACGCGCTGAAACGGCTCATTCGCCTCGCGCGGGTTTCGGGCGGGGATGCCTTCCGCGCCGACGACGGCCACGACCTGGCAAAGGTTTTCCACTACCTGACCCGGCTGCGGCATCGCGAATTTATCCTGACTTATAAGACCGCGCAAAAACCCGGTGCGACCCTGGACCTGGAAATCGACACCGGCGCGCCGGGGCAAAGCCTCGTGCGCTCTTACACAATACCGACGGCGTCGTGGCAGGCCCCGCCGGCAACGGAAAATGAAAAAGCCGGTGAAAAGCTGTTTTCGGCTGGGCTGATAACGAGTTTAAGGACGCACATGCCGGAGATTCTGCTCTCGCTTATCGTACTCCTGCTGGTCGCAGTCATCATCATGCTGTTCTTCCGCAAGCAGGAGATTACGGTCAAGGTAGAAAATACCATGCCGCAGGCATTTGTCGCGCCCGACCAGATGTTTCCCGTTGCTGAAAAAAAGTCAGAGATGGAAAGGGCCAAGCTGCCGCTCGACTACCACCATGGCTGGCTCGTCGAAAAAGAGGGGCCGCATACCGGCCGCAAGTACCGCATCAACTGGCATACCGTCACCCTGGGTTTTTCAGACGATAACAGTATTGTGATCGACGACAATACTGTTTCTCCCCGCCATGCGAAGATTGAACGCGAGGCGCGCAAGTTTGTGCTCTATGACCTGATGTCTGAAACCGGCACGAATCTCAATGGCAAAAAACTTTTACGCCCGAAAGAACTGAACGATTTTGATGAAATCGGGCTCGGCAGAACGAAATTGATATTCCGCAAGAGCTCCGCGTCGTTTGAGAAATCGAACCGCGGCGCGGCGGATTGAGGAAATCCTTGGCAGCTCAAAAACCGAAATATTCTATTGACTTGCGTCGTTTAAAACTCGGCAAAAGTGAAATTATTCTCCTGGGCACAGCCCACGTCAGCCGCGAGAGTGTCGATGACGTAGCGCTTGCCGTTCAAAAAGAAAAGCCCGATGCGGTGCTCATCGAACTCGACGAGGGCAGGGCGAAGAACCTCAAGGATCCCGACCACTGGAAACACATGGACATCGTGCAGGTCATCAAGACCGGCAAGATCTACCTGCTGTTCTCGTCGATTCTGCTGTCGATCTTCCAGAAAAAGATGGGCGACCGCCTGACCTCTGCCCCAGGCGCCGAATTCAAAAAGGCGATGGAACTCTCGGAGAATAACGAAATCGCGCATTATTTCATCGACCGCGAAATCCGCATTACCCTGAAGCGTGCGTGGCAAAGCGTTGGTTTCTTTGGCAAGCTGCGGCTTATCAGCGAACTGATTGCATCGCTCTTCGTCAGCGAAAAAATGGAAAAAGACGATATCGAAAAGCTAAAAGAAAAAGATGCGCTGCAGACCGTTCTCGATTCTTTACCGCCGTCATTCCGCCGCATCCGCGAAATCGTCATCGACGAGCGTGACCAGTATATGGCGCAGAAGGTGCGCGACATCACTATCCATGCCGAAAAGAAACCCAAGCGCGCACTGGTCGTAGTCGGCGCCGGTCATTTGCGCGGCCTCGAAGAGGCGCTGCAGCGCGAGCATGACCTGAAACAGCTCACGGCGGTGCGCGAACCGAAGATTATCCGTTCACTGATTGCCTTTCTCTCACCCATCGTGATCATTGTCGCATTTCTCACCTATTTCACCTTCTACGGCAACAAGAAGCTCGACCTGGCAGCGACGCTGAAAACCTGGATTATCATCAAGTGTTCGGTGACGGCCGCCATCACCCTTATCTGGTCTCCGCACTTTCTCGCCTGGCTCGGCGGGGTCGTGGTGTCTCCGGTCAGTACATTTTTGCCGGTCATCAAATCAGGCTGGATCGCCGCACTGGTCGAAGCTATTTTCCGTAAACCCGAAGTCACCGATTTTGAATCGATGGCAGAGGCAACGACGAAATTCAAGAGCTTTTACCGCAACCGTATTTTCCGCATCTTCATGGTGTTTTTTCTCGGGCAGTTTTCGAGTGCCGTGGGTTACTGGGTCTTTATCTGGTACGTAAAGTAAGTTCGGCAATTGTTTCTGTAATCAGCCCGCCGAAGCTACCGTTCGTCATAAAACATACCAGATCGCCCGGCAGTAGCTGAGCGATGACAAAGGCAGCGCGCTGTTCCTGGGGTAAAAGGTGCACAACCTTCCCGCAGCTTTCGAGATCAGCCTTGAGCCTGGCCAGATCGAGTCTTTCGGCATAGCTGTATTTTTCCGCGCGGTGAATAGCATCGATAAAAACGACATCGGCAGCTGTCAATGCTTCGGGCAAGGTGGTTTGAAAAAAATTGCGGACCATCGTGTTGCTGCGGGGTTCGATTAAGACGACAAGCCGCCGGTTCGCATAGAGCTCGCGCAGCGTTTCGAGATTGGCACGGATCGCTGTGGGGTGGTGCGCGAAATCTTCAATTACTGTTGCAAAGGAGTTTTCGAGGCGGATCTGCAGACGCCGCTTGACGCCGGCGAACGTGTCGAGCGCCGCCTGAATCTGCGCCTCAGAGAGGCCCTGGTCTGAGATCAGCGCCAGCGCTGCGAGGGTGTTTAAGGCATTGTGCTTGCCCTGGAGCTGGCTCAAAAGCACGATTCCCTTGTCCTTGTGCCTGAAACGAATCTCCGTCTGTCCCGAATGTTTGACGCTTAAAAGGCGATAATCCGCACTCTCTGCCTCGCCGAATGTCACCACACGGGTTTTTGCTGCGGCGGCGAGTTTCACGCATGAGGGATTGTCTGCGTTGGTAACAAGCAGGCCATTTTGCGGAATAATTTTTATAAGCCGGGCAAAGGTCTTCTCGACATCTGTGAGGTCGGCGAAAATATCGGCGTGATCAAATTCGATATTGTTGATAATGACGTGCGTCGGGCGGTACGATAAGAATTTCGAACGCGGATCAAAGATAGAGGTATCGTATTCATCCCCCTCGATGACAAAACAAGCAGCCGAACCTACTGCCGCGCTCCTGGGGAAATTTTCGGCGACACCGCCGATCATATAACCGCAGTCGATGCCGTTGTGGTGCAGAATATGCGTAACAAGCGCCGTTGTCGTCGTTTTGCCATGCGTGCCGGCGATGACATAACTTTGCCGGTTGCCGATGATTTTGCCGGCAATAAATTCCGGCAATGATAAAATCTGCAGCCGCCGGTTGAGCGCCTCTTCGAGCTCGGGGTTGCCCCGCGAAATGGCATTACCCAGTACGACGATGTCGGGTGTGTAACTGAGGTTGCCCGCGTCATAACCTTCATTGTAGGGAATCCCGCTTGCGATCAGCTCATCGACAGTGGGGGGATAGAGATTCTGGTCCGAACCCCGTACATGGAAGCCCAGCTCCTGCGCCATGATTGCAGCGCCGGCCATGGCAGTGCCGCCGATGCCGATAAAGTGGATATTCTGGTTTGCGGTTTGCATTCGCCGCATCTGCATCGGGGCTGCGACACCCGACGGAAATCTAAATCCGCTTGCGGAAGCGGCGGCATCGCTTAAATAGTACCATGAGCCGAAAAAGCAGAACGGAAGAATTGAGCCAGGTTGCCGATATCTCCAATACGAAGATCCCCCGCATCGAGCTTTCGATGCGCTGGAGCATTGTCTCGCTCCTTACCCTGTTGATTCTGTTTTCAGCCGGCCTCATTATCCTGATCTCATACCTGGGTGGACGGCAATCGACACAGTTTCTGATCGATACGCTCATGGAAGATAAGGCATACCGTTTTATCGATAAGGCTTCGCAGTTCCTGGTCGAAGCCAAGTCGTTGTCGTCGGATGCGCGTGACTCGATTTCAAAACTCACCCCTTTCCAGAAAAACGAGATAGAAAAAGAACTGAAAGATGTCTTTGAAGAACAGCCGTTTTTTTCCAATGCCTACCTGATCCGCAATGGCACAGCAAAAATTGCCTGGAATAAAGGAGTGCCGGTACCACACCAGCCCAACCTGCTGGAAGATATCGAAGACAAGGCTGCCGAGGCGGCGAAAATGCACCTCGAGGTTACCTATGAAGACCGCGTGATCATAAATCCGGGACAATACGCGTGGGCGCAACCGGGCTTCTCCGACGGAAAAAAACTTACACCGATACATAAGACCTTCACCACGGGTGATCCGGGCATTACAATCTGTTCGGCCAATAATCCTGTGGCCGGCATCGCCGCGGGAGCTGTCTGCGTGGATATCCACCTGGGAGACCTGGCGCTTTTTATCGGCTCAATCAAAGTCGGTGAAACAGGGAAAGCCTTTCTCGCCGATAAGAACTGGAATATCATTGCGGCGCCGCAGGCGACGCGGGACTCATCTCCCTATACAAAAGCCGGGGCAACCATTGCCCTGAAGAATATCACGGAATTTGCCAACGGCGAAATCCAGACGGCTCATGTTGCAATGAATAAGAAGCTGAAGAAGCTGCAGAAAAACAAAAAATGGCTCAAAAATAAAAAACCGTTCTTCTTTGACTTCAAGTTCGAAGGTAACCGTTTTGTCGGCCTGTTCGCTTCTTTCCCCGCGTACACCGGCCTCGACTGGCAGACGGGAGTTATCGTTCCCGAAGATGAATTCTTCTATTTCGTCCGCCGCAATACACGCCTCGTGATGATGGGGTCGGGTATCCTGATTTTGCTCGCGGTGATTCTGGGCTATATTTTTTCGCGGCGCCTTTCACGGCCGCTCAGCCAGCTCTCCGAAGAGATGGATAAAATTCAGCATTTCGATCTGAATTCCGAAAAGACGATTGTGTCTTCGATCACCGATGTGCAAAACATGGTGGTATCGTTCTATAAGATGCGGCAGGGCCTGAGATCCTTCGGTAAATTTGTGCCGGCCGATATCGTGCGCCAGCTGATCGCCCAGGAGGGGGATGCCCACCTGCAGGGAGAGAAGCGGCAGCTGACGGTGCATTTTTCCGACATCGAGGGTTTTACGACAGTCTCCGAAAGCCTGAAGCCCGAAGATCTCGTCGAACTGCTCGCCGAATATCTGGGTGAGATGAGCCGTATCATCGCCGAAGAGAATGGCACCGTCGATAAATATATCGGCGATGCCGTCATGGCTTTTTGGGGGGCCCCGCAGGCTGTTCCCGATCACGCCGAACGTGCAGCGACGGCGGCGCTGCGCTGCCAGGCCCGCCTCGTCGAGCTCGAAAAGAAGTGGATTGCCGAAGGCAGGCCGGTTTTTCGCGCACGCATTGGCCTGAACACCGGTGAAATCATCGTCGGTAATATGGGCTCGGCCGAGCGCCTCAACTATACGGTGATCGGCGATGCGGTGAACCTGGCGAGCCGCCTGGAAGGGATTAACAAATATTATGGTACGCGCATCATGGTCGGTGAAGCGACACAGGTGCTTATCGCTGACAAATTTGTCACCCGGCTGCTCGATTTTGTTGCGGTTAAAGGCAAGAATGAGGCCGTGAAGATCTATGAACTGGTGGGCGAGAAGGGTAAGGTGTCTGACACCATACTCGACTTCATCAGGCAGTTTGAGGGCGCGGTTGAATCGTACCGCAAACAAAACTGGGATGCCGCCGAAGCTGCACTGCGAAACGCGCTGAAACTCAAAGACGACGAAGCCTGCCATCTGTTCCTCGCGCGTATCGCCGAATACCGCGAAGACCCACCCGGAGCCAATTGGTCGGGCGAATATGTTATGAAAACCAAGTGAATGAAGAACGTATACACGCCCTCGCGCTGCATAATGCGCACTGTTTTTTAACCGACAAGAACCGCCGCATTCTTGAAGCCGCGGGGGATTTCCCGCGTTTTGCACACATTCTACTCGGGGCGAAATTGGACGGGCACGTTGCCCAAGCCCGGGAAGAAATCGCGCAGATGCCCCCTGACGGCCTGCTGGCTTTTACCGACAGGGATTATCCGCCCCTACTTAAGGAAATCGGCTATGCACCCTTCTTTTTGTATTTGCGCGGCAACCGTGCGCTCTTATCGACAGCTGCGGTATCGCTCGTTGGTACGCGTGAACCCTCTGTAGCCGGGCGGCAAGCAGCCGCAAATCTTGCGGCATTTTATGCCCGTGAACAGCTGACGGTGGTTTCCGGTATTGCGCGCGGCGTTGACAGCATCGCGCACCACAGCGCTCTCGCAGCCGGGGGTAAGACGATTGCCGTACTGCCCAACGGTTTTGATCATCTCTATCCGCTTGAAAACCGCGATCTCTATGAGGCGGCGAAGACCGACCGCAATATTCTGCTCGTGTCAGAATACCCGCCCGGGCAAAAACCCCAGCGCCATCATTTCATCAGGCGCAACCGCCTGATTGCGGGTTTTTCAGCGCTGACCGTCTTTGTCGAAGGCGATGTCAAAAGCGGGGGGATGATTACCGTGAATCACGCGCTCAGCGAGGGCAGGGATGTCGCGGCTCTGTCGCATCCAGCACTGGCAAATAATGCCGGCGGGGAAAAACTTATTTCCGAAGGTGCGGTGAATCTGACCGGGCTTGCCCTGGCTGCCGGTAGCCGTCGAGTATCTGCCTGACCTGCTCTACCGGATTTTTCCCGAAAACCGTATAACGCGGAATAATCCGGGGAATATCTTCGCGCGAAGCGATGCGGTAATCGACCGACACCTGGTAACCGAAGCCTGCATGGCGCGCTGCCTTAAGGCCATCGGTGTCATAATATCCGAACGGCCATGCAAAGGATTCGATTTTGCGTCCCAGCGTCGATTCCAGGAAATTGCGGGCGAGGAAAAGTTCCTTAAAAAGCGCATCGTAGGGAGTGTCGCGCAAAAGTGCATGTGACCATGAATGGCTGCCAAAATCGAAAGCGGGTTGCTCGCGCGCAAGGCGCCGCCAGGCGGCGTCGCGCTGCAGCTGGTCGGCATAGAAGTAGAAGGTTGCGCCGAAGCCGCGGCGTACAAGCTCGGGCAGCACAATTTCGCGGTGAGCCGCATAACCGTCATCAAACGTCATGACGATACGCGGCCGCAGGTCTTCGGGATTTCGGGCATCCACCCAGTCTTTCAGCGAAACGACCCTGAACGCTGCGAGGTTATCCAGAATCTCCCGGAAATCGTCGAGCGTAATGGCATACCGGCCCGGGCGGCCGACATCGTGAAAGCACAGCACGACGGCGTTTCTCAGGTGGGCGGGAATCGCAGGCGCGGGTTGCGCTTTCGGTTTACACCCCGTCGAAAGAACAAGGCAGAGAGCCCAAACGCCGATAACGCGACCTGAATATGTCATCGCTTGCCCAAATCTATATCCGCCAGATGCGCTTCGACGAGGCAAGAAATAAACTGCTCTCGGAAATCGAACGTTTGTTTTTTGCAGGTGAGAGCGAGGTCGAGATCGTACACGGCATCGGCAATTACATTCTCCGGAAAATGGTGCTCCTCGAGCTGGCAAAGCTTGACTATGTGAGTATCAGTGATTCCGGGTTTAATCCGAATCCGGGTTCGCTCAAGGTTAAATTGCTGGTGCCTGACCCGGGTGTATTCAACACCTACCGCGGGCCCTGAGCTACTCTGGCGCCTGGCGCCTGACCTGGTCCAGCGATTTGATGATATAATCCACTTCGATATTCACGCGGCCGCCGGGTTGCCATTCAGCGATATTCGTTTTGCGGATGGTTTCCGGAATAATCTGCACACGGAATTCTGCGGCGCTGATTTTCTCCATAACTGTCAGGCTGATGCCGTCGAGGCATACAGAACCTTTGGAAATAATATAAGGGGATGGATATTCGAGGACGATATCAACAGCTTCAGCTTTATCGATCTTTTTCACTGCTGCTGTGGCTTCGACATGCCCCTGCACAAGATGGCCGCCGATACGGTCGCCCATTTTGAGTGCGCGCTCAAGGTTGACGCGCGTGCCTGTTTTGAAGTCATGAAAATTCGTCACCGCGAGAGTTTCAGGAATCGAAAAGATTTTAAAGCTTTGTCTGTCGAACTCTTCGACAGTCTGGCAGGCGCCAGAAACAGAAATGCTGTCACCGATGCGCATATCGGCCAGTATGTCTTTGCACTGGATTGTGTAACGCCTGCCGTTCGGCAGAACTTCCACAGCGGAAATTAATCCCACTTCTTCAATGAGACCAGTAAACATTTAGCGGGCAAAGGGACTCGAACCCTCTCTAAAAGCTTGGAAGGCTTTTGTGCTACCGTTACACCATGCCCGCGGATTATTTATAATACTCCGTGGAGCGCTAAACCGGACATTCTGAGAAAACTCAGAATGTCTGGTGGAAATGCCGCGAGGTTTCGTAGTCGACGTCTCCTGTCGGAGCTTCGTTGCCTTTTGCGAAAGCCTTGAAAAACAGGATTCCAAAGATACCCACTGCGCCAAAGAAGGCACCAATTTCCAGGGGACCTATGGGGAAGCTGTTCACTTTACTTGCGCCATTGGCATGGCCCAGCGCTGAACCGTAGACGACCCAGATGATGTCGACGAAGCTGACGAACAGGATGTACCAGGCAACGCGCGCCAGGCGTTTCGGTGCACGTTTGATGTCTGCTGAAAGCAGGATAAAGAACGGTATAACAAAGTGGAGCATCCAAAGCAATACTGTGAACATCTTCCACACACCCTGCAGGCGAAGTTCGAGCAGATATGTCTCTTCAGGCATGTTGGCATACCATGTCAGCATGTGCATACTAAAGCCGATATAGGCCCAGAATACCACAGACATAAACTGCCATTTACCCAGGTCGTGCAGGTGCTCCTCGTTCACATCTTTCAGGCCACCATGCTTCTGAACTGTGACAAGGATAATGATGATGCCCGCGATCGCACCGAACCAGCCATTGGCAAAACAATAGACCGGGAACATGGTCGTAAACCAGTGCGGTTGCAGCGACATGACAAAATCAATCGATGCCAGCATGAACGAATAGGCGAAAAACAGCGTGTAAATCGCCGAATATTTTACAAGTTTTGATTTGGTCGCCGCGTCTTTAGCGGTGTCCTGAGCAGCCGAAGTCTTGCGCAGCAAGTGGCCCAGATAAAACCAAATGGCGAAGTAGAAGACCATGCGGGCGATGAAAAAAGGAATATTCAGGTAGCCTTTTTTCTGCTGCAGAATCTCGTCGTGGGCGACAATCTTCGGATCAGCCCACTCATAGACATGGTTCCAGTGGAATGCCGCGCCTGCCGCCACGATGGCAATGAGAACACCACCGGCGAGCAGTGGCGCCGCAAAGTTTTCAGGGATGCGCCTGAGTACCACAGACCATTTGGCGCCGGCGATAAACTGAATTGCCGCAAACAGCAGTCCGATGAGCGATATGCATACAATAAAGTAGCCGACGCTCAGCAGCGTCAGCCATGCGCGGTCCGCTGCCAGAATAAAGCCGGCAGCAAGGGAAATCACCCCCACGCCAACCATCCCCCAGAGGATTTTATAGTGTTTATCAGGTAGAACAAATTTCATATTTTTTCCTTTGTCCGGTTATTTCTTTTTCTGCAATTCGTTCTTGACATAGGCCGCGATATTCCAGCGGTCCTGTTCTTGTACTTGTGGAGCATAGCCCTGCATGAGACCCTGCCCGGCGGTTGCAATATGATAGATCTTTGAAATCGGGAACGCTTCCGCGCGTTCCACAGGCTTACCTGCGGCTGTTGCGAGGGGACGCACGCCAGCGAATTTTTTCGCCACCGCGCCATCCGCATAACCCTGCGCACCATGGCAGGGAGCACAATAGATCTGATATTTCTTCTCGCCGCGCTTAACGTCGACTGCGGCAGGAGCTTTGAGCTCGCGCGTGGCGAGTTCTACGTCCGCGTCTTTTTTATATGGATAAGCCGGCGCGCTGTTGTACGCTACGGTGTTTTCCGGTTCGAGCATGTCAAACTGGCGTTTGCCGCGGTTGTCAAATTTAGCCGTGTCACCGCCCGGTGAATAATGCATGTCGTCAAAATAGTGGTACTCACGGCGGACGTCCGCGCACGAGACCGCTGCGATCGCTGCACAGAGAATTGCAAGGCGAATCATGGTTGGAGCTCCTTAATGTCGGCGGGGAGGCCTGACAGAATGCGTTCCACGTCAGCTTTAGTGAGGTTCGCGTCACCAAGCCAAATTGCGAAAACGTCGGAAGTGACCCCAGGGGCGGGTACTTTGCGGTTAATCATGCCGAGGCGGCCGAGAACGAGTACCGACACGACGGTGAATACCGAAGCGAAATAAATCGTCAGCTCAAACAGAATCGGTATGTATGCCGGCCATGAAAAGTATGGCTTACCGCCGAAAACAATCGGCCAGTTAAATACGTCGATGAAGGCAATGTAGGATAACCCCAGGATCAGCGCCATCATGCCGCCGATAAAAGTCATCACCGGGATCCATGAGCGATTGAGCCCCATCGCATGGTCGAGACCGTGTATGGGGCAGGGTGTGAAGCAGTCAAAACTCTTCACATTCGCCTGTTTCGTTTTTTCAGCCGCCTTTAGAAGATCGGCGGCCGATTTGAACGAAGCGATAAATCCGCCGGATGCTTCTTCGTAGGAGAAAAGCCCGCGTTTGATTTCTGCAATTGATAACATGGTATTTCCTTAGTGGTGCTGGCTCAGCGCCGCGTTTGTTTCGTCCGCTTTAACTTCGGCCAAGGCGATCGAAGGTATCGTCCGTATGAACATCAGGAACAAGGTAAAAAAGATACCAAAGCTGCCGATGAGCACCGCGTAGTCTGCCCAGGTCGGATCGTAAGAGTCCCAGCTCGACGGCAGGTAGTCGCGGTGCAGTGAGATAATAACGATCACAAAGCGCTCGAACCACATACCGATGTTGACCACGATCGAGATGACAAAGAGCACCTTGATGTTGGTGCGCAGTTTCTTGAACCACATAAAGTGGGGGGAAACTACGTTACAGGTGAACATGATCCAGAACGCCCAGGCAAACGGACCTTTGATGCGGTTGATGAATGCATATTGTTCGATGTGGCTCGCTGAATAAGCTGCCATGACGAATTCTACCGTGTATGCAAAAGATACCATCATACCCGTGACGAGAATGACAATCGCCATATTCTCTAAGTGCTTGAGCGTGATGTATTCCTTGAGTTTGAAAACTTCGCGCGTGATAATCATGAGCGTCATCACCATCGCAAAGCCAGAATAGATCGCACCGGCAACGAAGTAAGGAGGAAAGATTGTTGCGTGCCAGCCGGGGATCACCGATGTCGCAAAGTCCATCGAAACGATGGTGTGCACTGAAAGAACCAGAGGTGTAGCAAGTGCCGAGAGAATCATGACCATCTTTTCATAGTGGTGCCAGGTTTTCGCCGAACCGACCCAGCCTAAAGCCATTGCACGGTAAGCGATTGCTTTCATTTGGAGCAAAAGCGCACCAAGCTTGCTCTTCGCCTTATAACGCTCAAAACGGTCGCGCAATGTGGCAAAGTCAGGCACGAGACCCATGTACCAGAAAATCAGTGAAACTGAAAAGTAAGTCGAAATCGCAAAAAGGTCCCAAAGCAGGGGCGAGCGGAAGTTGGCCCACAGCGGACCGCGCTCGTTGGGGTAGGGGAATGCCCAGTAAACAAACCACGGACGGCCGATGTGAATCAGCGGGAAAATCGCCGCAACAATAACCGCAAAGATCGTCATTGCTTCAGCAGCGCGGTTAATCGATGTACGCCATTTCTGGCGGAAGAGGAAGAGAATCGCTGAAATGAGCGTGCCGGCGTGGCCGATACCGACCCAAAAGACGAAGTTCACAATGAAGAAACCCCAGCCTACCGGGTTATTGATCGCAAAGATACCAAGGCCTACAACCCATGAGTAAGCGATGGTGGCAAGACCCAGTACCGCTGCGGCCACTGAAATACCGAAAGCGCCCCACCACAGTTTTGTGGGGAACGCCTCGATGGGACGCATAACATCGTCGTCCATCGCCGCGAACGGCTTACCGATATGATAATCGTTTTTCTCTGTCGCCATGTTAAGCCTTCGCCTCGCTTCTGTTTTTCACGCGCACCATGTATTTGACCGACGGTTCGACGTTGATCTGTGCGAGAATTTTGTAAGAGCGCGGGTTGCTGTTTGCCTTAACAACCTGTGTGTCCGCGCTGTTGATGTTGCCGAAAGTGATCGCTCCTGCGGAGCAAGCTTCCTGGCAAGCAGTCTGAATTTCACCGTCGCGTACCGCGCGGCTCTCGACCTTTGCCAACTGGCGTTTTTCAGAAATACGCTGCTGGCAGAACGAGCACTTCTCGATCACACCGCGCGAACGCACTGTGACATCGGGGTTCAGCGCGTACTGCTGCGGATCCTTGAGTTTGTCTTCCCAGTTTTCAAACCAGTTAAAGCGGCGCACCTTGTAAGGGCAGTTGTTCGAGCAATAGCGTGTACCGATGCAACGGTTGTACGCCATGTAGTTGATACCTTCTGAACTGTGGCCTGTCGCGCCCACCGGGCAGACGTTTTCGCACGGTGCGTTTTCACAATGCTGGCACATGACGGGCTGGAAGAACACATCGGGGGATACCATATCCGGGTCGGCCTTTTCAGCCGCATCGTTTTCGTAGATATAGTAGCGGTCGATGCGCAGCCAGCTCATTTCGCGGCCGCGGTTAACTTCAGCTTTGCCCACAGCGGGGATGTTATTCTCGGAATAACATGCCATCACGCAGGCTGAACAACCCGTACATTTGTTGAGGTCGATGTTGAGGTTCCAGCGATAGCCATCTTCATAGTTGTGTTTCGGGTAGAGCCCTTTGGCTTTACCGCCGTGCGGGCGCTCTTCATGCTCGTGCAGAAGGTCATGCTTTTTCTCTTTGATGGCCTTTTCGTAAGTCTTGAGATCAACCTGGCGTGCGAGACCGCGGATAACCGCGAACTCATAGTGACGCTGGGTCGACGCGAGCATGTCGTATTTGCCGATTTTCTCGATCGTCACGCTGAGGCCCGACGAAGACGTCTGGCCCGCTGCATAACTTTGCAGCGCATAAGCGTTTTTTCCCACACCGGCGCCGACAGCACCTAAGTGAGACTGACCGAAACCGATCGCGAGTGCCAGGGAACCGCGGCGCATACCAGGCTGAATGAACGCCGGAACTTCAAACGCGACTTTTCCTGCGCTGAGTTTAATCAGGTCCTGTGTTTTAATATTCAGCGTCTTCGCATCCGCAGGGCTGATGAGCAGTACGTTATCCCAGGTAATTTTGGTGACCGCATCGGGGAGTTCCTGGCGGAAAGAGATGTTGGCACCCACACCATCGCCGAGTCCGACGCTCTCAATCAGGTTAAGCGTATAACCGGCTTTGGGGTCAAGGCTGGGTTTGACGTCTTTGAGCGCGGCAGATTTAAAAGCACGCGCGGCACCCGCACCCGGAGCATCGATGATAGCAAAGCCCGCAGCGAGGGTTGTATTCCATGCCTGGCCTTTGGCATTCACGGCATGGCTCTTTTTCACCTGCTCATATGCCGAGGTCGTATTGCCAGTGAGGCGGCCGTAGATTTCAAGCGCCGGCAGGGTATCAAACAGCTGGCGGATGACCGGCTGTACGATGCCATAAGAGCCGTGCGAAAGTGCATCGGACCAGGACTCGAGGTAGTGGCTGACCGGCAGAACATGCGTCGCCAATACAGCGGTATCATTGAGATGATCGCCGATGAAGATGACGTTCTTTACGTTCTTGAGTGCGCTGGTAAAACCCGACGCTTCCGGAAGTTCATAAACCGGGTTCGCACGGTCGATAACCAGTGTCTCAACCTTGCCGGCTTTCATTTCGGCGATCAGGGCTTCGAGCGCCGACGCATCGCTGATATCAGAGTTCGCGCGCAGGGCGCCCTTGACAGAAACCGTTTTTCCTTCGTTGCCAAGCAGTGCGTTCAGTAGGTTAACAGCAATCTGCAGTTCGCCCGGAACAAGCGTGCTGGCATTGACTCCGCCGCCGACCACGAGGGATTTCCCTCTGAAATGTTTCAGTTCTTCAGCGAGTTCAATGATTTGTTTTTCCGCGAGACCTGTTACTTTCGCAACAGCTGCCGGGGTATATGCCTGAACTGCCGCGCGCACAGCGCCGTCACCAGCAAGGGCAGAGCCGGGTAGCAGGAGGTTTGCAAGCCCCAGGGCAAATGCCGTGTGCGTTCCGGCCACGAGGGCCAGACGCTCGTCGGCGTTACTGCCTGTCAGTGACATCGCGGCTTCTGCAACCACCAGGCGGTTCATTCTGCCGGATGAGGGCTCGCGGCGTGCGGCCCACTGTTTTGTATAGAGTTCTGGAGCAAGCCAGGTACCGATAAAATCGGCTTCAATGGCGAGAATCAGATCCGCTTCATCAAACCGGTGCGCGGGGATTGTCGCTGTACCGAAGCTGGCCTTATTGCCGAGCGCGATATCAGAAAGTGTGCTGGTCGGATCGTAGACAACAGTTTTGCCGAGCTTCGCGCGAGCCGCTTCTTCTGCAGGGGAAAAAGTGCTGCGTGAAAGTACGCGGGCATTCCCTTTAAGGGCGACGGCCGCTTCTTTAATGAGGTCATCCCATTTTGCTGGTGCCAGTTTGCCACCGTCTTTCTTCAGAGGTGCTTTGATGCGGTCTGGATCATAGAGATCCCAGATCGAGGCATAGGTATCAGCGCTGGCAGCACCGCCATATACGCCGTGTGTATGCAAACCTTCAATCTTGATCGGCTTGCCTTCACGTGTTTTCACGAGTACGGGTGTGACCCCGCGCGCGCTGATCTGCGTGCTGGCGAAATAACGCGCCTGGCCTGGAACGTATTCCATCGGGCGGTCTACATAAGGAACGATCTTTTCAACCGGCTCGCGGCAGGCGGCCAGGGCGGCCATGGAGATGGATGCGCCCATGAAGGTGAGGAAGCTCTTACGATCGAGGTTGGCATTCATGCCGCGCTCGATCATCTCTTCTACGTTGGCAGGAAATTCACTCTTGCCATTCCAAAGCTCAAGATCCTTTTTTGCCTCTTCAGGCGATGAGGCCTCTTCAAAGGAGCGAAAGATTTTTGTCTTCGTAGTTTCGGCTTCAGGCTCAGTAGTCGTTGTTATCTCGTTTCCCATGCTTAGTTCCTTATCAATAATGGCAGGTATTACAGTTGATGTTCACGCCGTGGTTTTTGTATTCGGCCTCGTTGCGGTAGTCGCGGTGGCAACTGACGCAAAAGCCCATGTTGAGCGATTTTGTCTGCTCAACGACTTTCATTGTCGAAACATCACCATGGCATGGCATACATGCCGTTTTGGTCGGTTGGCCGTCTTTCAGAAGCTGCTTGATGTGAGGCGCATGCGGAAAGCGCACGTGGTCAGGCAGGTTGTGGATGCGCACCCATTCGAGTGGCTTCTTGTCTTCATAGAATTTCTTGAGTTTCTTCACGCCGGGCTTATCAGAACCCACGAGAATATGGCAGTTGATACAGGTGTTCATACTCGGAACCCCCGCTTTTTTGCTCACAGTTACGCCGGTATGGCAATACTGGCAATCAATGCCGTACTGTTCTTTACCGTCATGTGTCTTCTGTCCTGCGACACCCGCGTGTATATCGTGGCGGTATGCGACCGGTTGCTCGGGCGCAAAGCCAATACGGGCTGGCGGCGCCCAGATAATCCATGCGGCTGCCGCTACCAGAAATACGGGAGTTCCGTACTTGATTGCTTTAAAAAGTTTTGGATCCATCGGAACTCCTGAGGTCTTTAAATCAGTTTTTGCCGCCGAGCTTACGCACGTGTTCAGCTACGGCTGTGATCTCTGCGTCAGTCATTACGCCTTTATAAGGAGCCATACCGGTACCGGGGCTGCCGTTATTGATGGTCTTCACGACGGTTGCGAGATCAAAACCGAATTTCCATTTGGCATCGGCGAAATTACGTGGTTTGGGTTTCAGCGCTGCGCCTACGGGGCCATCGCCTTTACCTTGCGCGCCATGGCAGGTTGCGCAGCCTTTTTCGTTGAACAGGGTTTCGCCTGAAATCGCTGCAGGTGCTGCCGCAGTTGCAGTCCCTTCGGCTTCGGGTTTTTTGCCACAGGCAATAAGTGCTAATGTACTAATAATGAGGATTGTTTTTTTCATAGAGGTTAACTCCCGTGCCAAAACAAACGTTTCGGCACTCGGTCTGAGTCTGTACTCGAAATAACGCGTCGATTTTTTTTTGACAAAACGCTGACAAACGGATTTAGCCGTCTGCCGCAAGGTGAGCGCCGAGACCGCTCTTGCTGAGAACGGTTTTCAACGCCGCTGGCGGATTCTTCACCGCGAACGTGACCGCAGCCGCATCGCAGGTCTTGATCGATTGTAAAACAACGGCTATCCCCGCAGAATCGACATGGTTAATCTCTTTAAGGTCGAGGATTATGCCCTTAATACCCGGCTCGATCCATGCCGCGAGTTTTTTCTTAAGCTCAGGGGCGGTCATAAAGCCCAGCACGCCTTCAGCCTTCGCGGTGATGATTCCGGCGCTGTAAGCCACGTCGAACGAGAGCTTGTCTGCCATGGTTCAGGATTTCAGGATCGCCGAAAGCCCCGTCATTTCAAATACCGATTTTAGTGACGTGGGAATATTGATGATATTAAAGATACTGCCCTGTGCAGCGCTCAGTTGAATGATTTGCAGCAAAGTGCCGATACCCGACGAATCGATGTAGACAACTTTACGCATGTCTAAAATAATGTGGGTCGCACCTGAGCTTAACCAGGCAGTGGAATTCTGTTTGAATTCGATCGAGGTTGCGAGGTTGAGTGCGCCGTTCATACGAACAGTAAGCACGCCTTTCTCTTCGCTGGTTTCTAATTGGAGTTTATCAAGCATGGCGCGGTAACGGATAGGTAATCCGTTAGGGGCGTGACTGTAAAGTAAGATACTGTGCAGCCTGTTTCGGATTTCGATTCCTCCCTTAAATAAATCCCATGAGTAATGAAGCGACGGATAAGAAATCGAAGGAAACGCAGGTGAATCCCTGGCAGCATACCATCCAGCTGCCGCAGACGGTTTACCCAATGCGCGCCGATCTGGCGAAGCGTGAAAATGATATTCTTGCCCTCTGGAAAAAAGAAAGCCTCTTTAAGTCCATCAACGCCAAACGCAAGGCAGCGAATGCCCCGCTCTTTTTGCTCCATGATGGCCCCCCTTATGCCAACGGCGAATTCCATACCGGGCACGGCCTCAATAAGGTCCTGAAAGATATTTTCAATAAGTATAACCTGCTGCGCGGCAAGCGTGTGCCGTATGTGCCCGGTTGGGATTGCCACGGCCTGCCGATTGAACTCGCCGCAATCAAAAAACTCGCGAACAAAAAAGACGGTTCCGATAAAGATCCGATCCGTATCCGCAAGGCTTGCCGCGAGTATGCGGCGCAGTACATTCAGATTCAGGGCGATGACCAGACACGTTTCGGGGTATTCTGGGATGATTCGGATGTAAAGACCGCGCCCAATAATGAATCCTCATTGTTCTATGCGACGATGAGCCCCAAATATGAAGCGGCGATTCTCAAGGTTTTTCGCGATCTTTTCCTGAAAGATTTAATCTATAAAGGCAAGAAGCCCGTGTATTGGGATGCAACGACGGCCTCAGCCCATGCCGAAGCGGAGATTGAATACCAGGAACACGAGTCCCCATCAATCTATGTAAAATTTAAAGTGGCGAATGCAGAGAACACATTCGTGGTCATCTGGACGACAACCCCCTGGACGCTGCCTGCAAACCTCGGCGTCTCATTCAATGAAAGAATCGAATATGTGATTGTTACGACAGAGCAGGGCAAACTCATTCTTGCCAAAGAGCTGGCTGCCAAAGTGCTCGAAGGCGCAGGTTTAACTGCTTCGGCCGAAACCCCGATTTCTGTCGCCGAAATCCAGAAGCTGGCAGTCCGCCACCCCTTTATTGACCGCGAATCAAAAGTGCTCTTCGGTGACCACGTGACTGTGGAAGCCGGTACCGGCGTCGTCCACACCGCCCCTGGCCATGGCCAGGATGACTATAATGTCGGCCTCAAATACGGTTTGGATGTTCTCTCTCCCGTGGACCACCGCGGCCGTTACACCAAGGAATTTGCCGAAATGGAAGGCAAAAGTGTGTTCGAGGCAAATCCCCTCATCATCGAAAAACTTAAGGGACTGGGCGTGCTGCTCCATGCCTCGACCTTCAAACACCAGTACCCGCATTCCTGGCGTTCGCACAAACCCCTCATCATGCGCGCGACGCCGCAGTGGTTTCTCAAGATCGATCCCCTGCGCGAAAAGGCGCTCGAAGAGATCAAAAAGGTCGAGTGGATTCCTGAGTGGGGCGAAAGCCGCTTCACTGCCGCCGTGAAAACCCGCCCTGACTGGTGCTTAAGCCGCCAGCGTTACTGGGGTGTGCCGATTCCCGCCTTCCAGTGCAAAGACTGCGGCCATGTGCACATGGATGAAGCGACGCTGAATCACGTCATCGCGCGCGTCGAAAAAAGCGGCGTTGAGGTTTGGTACGAAGAAAGTGCCGCAAACCTTCTGCCCGCCGGCACTGTCTGCAGCGAATGTAAATCCACGAACCTCGAAAAAGAGAGCGATATTCTCGATGTCTGGTTTGACAGCGGAGTCAGCTGGTATGCAGTCCTCAAAGAGAATCCAGACCTGGGCTATCCGGCGGATGTCTACCTCGAAGGTTCGGACCAGCACCGTGGCTGGTTTCAATCCTCCCTTTGGCCAGCCTTGGCACTGACCGGCCAGGCACCCTTCAGGAAGGTTGTCACGCACGGTTACATTCTCGACCAACAGGGTCGGGCGATGTCGAAATCGCTGGGCAACGGCATGAACCCGCGCACCGACATCATCAACAAGTTCGGCGCCGATATTCTGCGCCTGTGGGTGAGCTCCGAAGATTACCGTACCGATAACAAGATCGGCCCCGAGATGTTGGGCCAGCTCGGTGACGCCTACCGCAAGATCCGCAACACACTGCGCTATCTTCTCGGTAATACGCAAGATGGCAGGGCCTCGGCTGCGCTCGGCGATCAGGACATTACGCAGAAGTTGGATTTATGGGTTTTGGCCGAAGCTGACCAGTTGGTGAAACTGGTCACCGAGGCGTATGACAAGTCTGAATTCCACCTTGTTTACCACCGCACCCTGCAGTTCTGCACGGTGACACTTTCAAACCTCTATCTCGACATGGTGCGCGATTCCCTCTACTGCGACGCCTTAACTGATCCCAAGCGGAAATCCACCCTGCGCACGCTGCAGATTCTGGTAGAAACTCTTGTCACCATTCTGGCGCCAGTCCTGAGCTTTACGGCTGAAGAGACTCAGCGCGCCTTTAACGCTAAACAAAGCGTCTTTGAAAACACCTGGCCCGATCTGACGCGTTTCGCCAATGCCAAACTCATCGAAGAGTTCGAGGCGTTAAAGAAGATCCGCGACGAAGTCAATACCGCTGCCGAGCCGATGCGCAAGGCGGGTGAAGTGGGTTCGAACGCCGAGGTTGAAGTGGAACTTCAACAGGCCGTAGAAGAGGGGACTGCCCTGCGTTTTCTGGGCGTGTCAGACCTCAAAACCGGTGCCGCTGGCCTTAAGGTGAATAAATCCGCGAAACCCAAATGCCCGCGCTGCTGGCTGCACCGCGACCTGACAGGCAAGGGACTTTGCGAGCGTTGTTCAGCCGTGGTTGGCTGATTCGCGTCATCCCCGATTTCAACTTAATGTGGAAAATTTTCATGCACCGCAGAGGACGCAAAGTTGCGCGAAGTTAAGAGGGGCGATAAAGTCAAGTTCCTGTGCTTTGCGTAACTCTGCGTCCTTTGCGGTTAATATTCGCAAGCCATCAATTACAGGCGACTAGCTTGGTGTTGCCTATAAATCCTTACTTTCTTTCTGCATGATCAGCGCGACGGCGGCCAGGGTACGGCTGCGCAGCAGCGTGCTGCTTATGCCATGCGTGCGCGGCAAGATGGCGAGGCGGCTTTCGGTGATCTTGTTTGAGTTGTCATGGCCATGTACTAAAAGATCGATCTTGTGCTGGTCGAGAAAAGACTCTTCAATCAGCCAGGGGCTGGGCACAACTTCATCGACATAGCGCAGTGCCTCGAGCACTTCTTTGCGCTCTTCGAAGCGCAACTCGGGGTCATAACCTTTTTTTGTACGGATTTCATCGTCGGTCGTGAGCGCCACGATGACATGGCCGAGTTCCTTGGCTTTTTTCAGGAGCCGCACATGCCCGTGGTGTATAAGGGTCGCAGACATATCGACCATGATTCGCTTCATGGTGCAGCTTGAGGCGTAATATGAGCGGTAAAGGAATTTCATTGACATTATGACCTATATGACCCAATCAGTCATATGGACGCAACAGCTCCGGTATCAGAGTTCAAGGCACATTTGAGTCAGTATCTGCGTAGCGTGCAAAATGGCAGCGAACTCATCATCCTCGATCACAACCGGCCCATTGCCAGGGTTGTGCCGATCGCATCAGAAAACATGCCAGAGAAGCTTACGATTATTCCCGCCAAGACGAAGAAACTTGTAGATATGAAGTTAAAAATTAAGCTTGATGTAGATCCGGCGCAGTATGTGATTGAAGATCGTGAAGACCGTATATATTGATTCTTCCGCGGCGATACGCTGGATTACGAAATCACCGGGTTATATCAGCGAATTTGGCCGCTGGCAGCGAGCTGCTTCAAGTCATATTTTCGAAGTCGAATGTCTGCGCACCATGGACCGGCTCAGGTTTGAAAACAGGCTGAAACCCCAGGATTATCTGGACGCGTTAATGCAATTGCAGGCTCTGATCGATAATCTGGACAAAATTCAACTGTCTTCGGCAATTCTTTTGAAAGCAAAAAGCAGCTTTATTTATCCGGTAAAAACACTCGATGCAATTCATTTAGCTTCGGCTTCATTATGGCAAGAAAGCTCCTCAGAAGCGGTTACCCTGGTTTCTCACGATAAAAAAATGAATCTCATTGCAAAATCTCTTGGCCTTGGAACATTGGAATAGACATGACAAAACAAAAAATTTTCATCACCACCCCGATCTACTACGTCAATGCCCGGCCGCACATCGGTCACGCGTATACAACGATTGCCTGCGACACCTGGGCGCGCTACCAGCGCCTGCAAGGCCGCGAGGTCAAATTTCTCACTGGTACTGACGAGCATGGCGACAAGATCGTCAAAGCGGCGGCGGCTGAGGGTAAAACACCTGCGGCATACTGCGATGAGATTTCAGGTGCGTTTAAATACACTTGGGTTAAACTGGGGCTGACTCCCGACGATTTTATCCGCACGACCGAGCCGCGGCATAAAGAGGTCGTGCAAAAAATTCTGCAAAAGATCTATGATGCGGGCGATATCTATGCCGGTGAATACTCGGGTAAGTACTGTTTCGGTTGCGAGCGCTATCTCACCGATAAAGAGCTGAACGATAAGGGGGAGTGCGAGATCCACCTCACGGTCCCGCAGTTAATTTCAGAGAAGAATTACTTTTTCCGCATGCAGAAGTATCTGCCAATCTGGAAGGACCAACTTCTGAAAAACCGCTCTTTGGTTGAACCGCAAGGCTATTGTAATGAAGTCATAGGCACTATAGATGAACTTATCAAGAACGGTGAGGATTTATCCATCTCACGGCCGAAGACGCGTCTGGAGTGGGGCATCGAGATTCCATTCGACAAAGATTATGTCACCTATGTCTGGTTCGATGCGCTCATTAACTACGTCACTGCCATTAATTATGGTAATCCCACCTTTGATGACTGGTGGGCAGTGTCGCACCATATGATCGCAAAGGATATCTTGAAGCCGCACGGCGTCTACTGGCCAACGATGCTGATCGCGATGGGCCTGCCGGTTTATAAGCGCCTCTCGGTGCACGGTTACTGGCTGGGTTTTGCGGACCAGAAGATGTCAAAGAGTTTGGGTAATGCCAAAGACCCGGTCGAGCTCGCGGGCAAAATCGGCAACGATGCGCTGCGCTTTTTCCTCATGCGCGAGATGAATTTCGGCTCAGACGCGCGCTTCTCGGAAGAGATTATGGTGAACCGCCTCAACGCCAATCTGGCGAACGACCTGGGCAACCTCGTGCAGCGGACGCTGTCGATGCTCAAAAAGTATGACTGCGGCCCGAACCCCGAATCGTCCGCGCATGCGAGTGCGGCGGGCATCGACGCTTCGCTCAAGACCATGTCTGCAGATTATGTGAAATATTTCGAAAATTTCGAATTCCACAACGCCATCGAAGCGGTATTTCTCGTCATCCGCAGCCTCAACAAGGTGGTTGACGATTATAAGCCGTGGTCACTGGCGAAAGAGAATATGGCGGATTGCTCCACGTTGCTGAATACGCTGTTCCGGGCAATTGCGGCTGTACTGATTTATCTGAAGCCGGTTTTGCCTGAAAAGACGGCGGAGCTGTTGCCTATTATTGGGGTGACGTCAAAAAAAGCATTCCCCGACACATTGTCTGACATCGAATTTAAAACCCAGAAACTGGATACCTGGCCGATGCTTTTCCAGCGTATGGACCTCACCCCCAACCCCTCTCCATGATATGGAGAGGGGAGCAAAGTCGATTCATCCGAAAGCCAATTGAATACTCTTTCTCCCCCTCTCCACAAGGTGGAGAGGGGGCCGGGGGGTGAGGTTACCCCGCTGCAGGGGACTGCAGTTGCACATAATTCTGTAGCCCCATCTTCTCAATCAGCCCCAACTGCGTTTCGAGGAAGTCGATGTGCTCTTCTTCAGACGCCAGAATCTCGGCAAATAGAGTGCGCGTCACATAGTCGTTCACGGTTTCGCAGTACGAGACTGAGGATTTCAGCGTCGGCAAGACGTCGAGTTCGAGCGCCAGATCCGCCTTGATGATCTCTTCGACATTTTCACCGATTCTGAGTTTACCCAGGTCCTGGAGGTTCGGTAAACCTTCGAGAAACAGGATACGCTCGATGACGCGGTCTGCGTGCTTCATCTCATCGATCGACTCTTTGTGTTCATGCGAAGCCAGTTTGTCCATGCCCCAGTTTTTGAGGATTTTTGCGTGCAGGAAATACTGGTTAATCGCTGTGAGTTCATTCTTCAGGTGGTTGTTGAGAAGTTCTATGACTTTTTTGTCGCCTTTCATGGTTGCAATGTAGTAACGACGGGCAGGGTGGCGAGAAAAAAGCGGTGAAACGGCAGGCCTTGAAAATGAGAATGGCCTTCATTTGATCCTGTGGACAAAATTTCTTGACTCGTCCTCTGTCATTTTGTCACGCTGCCCCCTATGTCTAAAGATAGCAAAGAATCGGCGCTCGAAGGCGGCACGTACGCGCCGTGGCAACGTGAGTTCTTCAAGAACATCGACATCTTCATGAAGGCGGGCCTGAAAGAAGAAAAGGCCAAAGAACTGCTGATTAACTATCTGAAACTTTCGTCTGAGACGCCGATCCCGCGTGTTATGGAAACATTCAAGGACGAAACCAAGCTTGAAGAAGTGGGCGTCTTCACAAAGCGCGACGACAAACTGCGCGATTTTATGATCGAATTTCTGACGCCCATGCTGAAGAAATTCCACATCGAAGGCGAAGAAAACCTCAATGAAATACTGCCGCTCCTGGGTAAATATCCCGTGACGCTGATCTCAAACCATCTCAGCCACTTTGATACTGCCGCAATTTACGGCCTTCTTTACAATCATAGCAAAGAAGCGCGCAAACTCGCCGATTCGATGGTTTTCATCGCCGGCCGCCTGGTGTTTTTGGCAGACTTTACCCGCCTGGGTCTCTATACCATTGAGAGCCTCTTGGTCTGCTCGAAGCGCGATATGACGGATAACCCCGGCATGGCCGACATGATGACGCGCATCAACATGCGCTCTTTCCGCCAGGCCGCCGATCTGCAGAAGCAGGGCAAAGTCATCTGTATTTTTCCCGAGGGCACACGCTCGCGTACAGGCCGCCTCATTACGTTTGTCGATACGGTCTACCACTATGTCATGAATAAGGTCATTGTTCCGATCTCTTTAGTCGGTACTGACAAGATTTTACCTGCCGAAAGCTTCCTCTTCCAACAGGCGACGGGAAAACTCGTCATTGGCAAGCCCATACTCGTGGGCAAGTTGCACGGTGAAGCCGGCAAAACCTTCCCCGAATCTGTCCAGCGTCTCGAAATCCCCGAGGTGGAAAATAAAAAGCAGTTTGTCATCGATTCGCTTGCGCTGCTCATCGGTCAAAATCTCGACCGGCACATGCACGGCACTTACCGCAACCTCTATCTCGACGACGGTAAAACCAAGAAGAAGAACATCCTCATCCGTGCGGCCTCGACCACGCAGGCTGAAATCGGCATCATTGGCCATAGCCCGGGTGCTACAGCAATGGCTGCGGTACTTGCCAATAAACAGGTCAATATCCGCATCTATATCCCGAGCGCAGATAAGGCCAAGGCATTTAACGAGGTCAATACTGATCTCGGGAATTTTCCCCTCTTTAAGTTGCCTCCCAATATTGCATTTACTTCAGACCCGAAAGATCTCTCCAAATGCAGTGTCTACATCCAGGGAGTGCGACCGTGGGAACTCGAGCAGTACTATGAGAAGATTACGCCAATTCTGAACGAGAGTTATGCGACAATCATCGGGATTGTGAAGGGGTTTACGGGCTCGAAATACGGTATCATTTTCGACGATCTCGAAAAGATCTTTAAGATTAACCCGGCGCGCTTTGCCGTCATGTCCGGGGCCAATTACCCCGAGCAGATTTTGGAGCGCAAACCCGGCGGTTTTGAACTCGCGGCGGTGAATACCTCGCTCATCAACGATCTCATCGACTTCTTTACTACGGGCTATATCTTTACGCGCCCGGCAGTGAATCCCTACGATGTGCGTGGTCTACAGCTGGGCGGCGCCCTGAAGAACATCTATGCTTTGGGCGTGGGCCTTGTCGACGGTTACTATGAGAAGAACCTGGGTGGCAATAACGACTCGACGCTATTCCATTTGGCACACCGGATTTCCGCTGAAATGGCGAATATGGTCGTCGAGATGGGCGGGCGTAAATCGACGCTGGCGGGGGTTGCCGGTATCACGGACCTGATGCTCAGCTGCTTTGGCCAGGACAGCCATGACCGCCAGTACGGGCATGACTTTGTGTTCGAGACGCACGATAAGACGAAGATGCTCTCCGGTGTCTATGGCGTGAAGGCGCTGCCGAAGCTCGTCAAGCTGCGCGATGAAAAGTTCCCGATAGCCAAGGCCATCCACGATGTTATAGAAGAAGGCAAGAATCTCGACGACGCCATCGAGCGTATTGCCGAGACCTTTGCCATGTCGCGTTCGGTACAGTTCCGGGATTGATTTTGTGCGCACCCGGCTTTGCGGGCTGGTCCGCGTGCCTGGCGCAAAATCAAGCCCCGCGAGAAGAGCAGGCTTTGGCTCGCTTCCTGCGCAATTAATTTAACAAAGCGGATTTAATTGCTTAAACAAACGACATAACTCCACGATAATATATCCGTGGAGTATGTAGCGTTCTTATTCCTGGGTTTAGGGGTACTGCTTGTGCTTGCCGGAGTTTTGCTCCAGGTAAGGGAAAAACAGGCCGGTGCGGCCAATACTTTTGAAGATTATTTAACCAAAACCGGCTCCAGTGCGATCAAAGTCGAGCCGTTCAAGAGCATTGCGGCTGCTCCGGTATCCATGCCGCAATTGGCGACAACACCTGTGGCCGCACCTGTAGAACATTCTACTCCGGCAGCGATGGGCCACGCCGTACCAGGGCCATTCCAGTTTGTACAGGACGAACCGCCGCCGCCACCACCGCCGCCGGTTCAACCTGCGGTAGCCGTAAAGGTACAACAGAGCAATCCGCGGCTCTTCGAGAAATTCGCCTACCTCTACCTGGATTCCAGCCAGCGCAATGTCTATGACGGTGCCGGCTCGGCCGTGGCTTTTGACCTGTCTGAAGTCAGTGGCATACGGCGCTTCGGTCGTGGTGTCTTCGCCTATGACGGTTTTAGTTTTTATTTCGACCATACCAGCGGGCAGGAGCGTTTTCCGCTCAACAATTTGAAGACCGTCGGGTTTTACCCGAACTGCGTTGCATTGACTTTCCGTACCAGCCAGCCAGTTGCTTTACTGTTCATGGAAGAAACAGAGAGCATCCGCAAAGTGCTGGAAACATTCCGCACCCCAGGCTGATGCGCACGAATGCGAGCATATGATTTTGGCACTCACAACAAAACCGTAAAGCGCGATAAAAGCCGTTACTTCAGCTATACCTTTATCTTTCTGCTGGTCGTCGCTTTCGCGGCGTTTATTTATTATGTGGTTCTGAATTCGCCGCGTATCCTGTTTTATTTCCGCGAAAATAAGTATTCCGAGATTGAGAAGCAGCATGCCAGGGCGCTGAATGCCATACAGAACCTGCCATCCTCACAGGATGCAAACCCGCTAAACGGGCAGGCCAGTGCGCTACAGTTACCCGAGGTTTCAGAGTTTTTCGATCTCGCGCATGCCCTACAAAAAGACCACCGCGAAGATGCGATATTGCATTTCCATGAGGCCACAGTTCTGGCCGAAGCCGTGCGTAAACAGGCCGGCGAGCGGCAGCAGGCACTGATCTTTCTCATGTTCAGGGATTTTATCGGCCGGCCGGTTTTTCCGGTTGAGTTCGATCATGAGCTCTGGCAGCGGGCTATCCTGACCGGGCGGCGCGCGCGCGCCTTGGGATTACCCGATGTGCTGGCGCAAAAACTTTCTGAGGCAGAGATCGATGCCTACCTGATCGGTGGCCGGCCGTGGTGGGAGAGCGCCTATGATATGGTGCCTACGGGTTCAGCTGCGAAAAAGCTGCCGGCCTGGCACCTGATGCAGGCAGGGCTCACGCGTGAGACGCCCGATTTTGAACTCATTAAAACAGCCTATGGCCCGACACTCGCCGGTTTTGCAAAGGGGATCTATTATACGCGCTCGGGTAATTCTCCACTGGGGATTTCCAACTTCCGTGACCTGGCAAAGAACCAGGCGGATGCCTATGCGCGCGACCATGCGCTCTATATCCTGGGCTATCTCAGCGGCAAAGACAAGCGCACTAAAGACCAGCTTTCGTACTATAAACAAATCCGCTTTCCGGAATTCGCGCCGCAGAATCCGTATTTTGTCGGCGAATACCATTACCTGCTGCGCTTTTTAGGCCAGAAGTCAGAAGCCGACCAGCTGATGCGCGCCTGGGAAGAAATGAAAGGCGAAAAGCCGGATAAATAAAGGCAGCGCGGCAGGTCGCAAAACAGAAATTTCTGCCTAAAGTTGCGCATTTTCCTGCGAAAAATGCTCCATGAACAGGCCTACCGGCCACCTTTCGCCAGAAATTTCTGTTTTGCCCACGAGAGACTCCACCCATCAGCGACCTGCCGCGCCGCCCTGTTAGAATGAGTTGACCCGTGCCGGGCCTCATTTCAACTAACACATGGATATTCTCGCGAATCCTTACCTCAATGTGATTTTTAACGCGCTCATCAGTGGCGGCGCTTTTTTAAGTTTTGTGCTGGCGATCAGCACATTGGCCTTAAAATATCCGCGCCGCTCGGCATCGTACCTGACGCTGCTATGTTTTGTGATCGGAGTTACCCAGCTCTATGCCTGGCTTAACCTCAATACGATCTTCTTTTCGCCGCAGTGGGTGAATTATGTGTTTGTCGGCATTAATTTTTTCATCGGGCCGGGTGTGTATTATTTCTACAAGGCGACTGGGGATGAAAATTTTAATCCGACGCGTAAGGTGCAGTGGACTTTTGCGCCCGGTATCGCGGCAACGCTGCTGATTCCGCTGATTAACCTCATCGCGCCGCAGGCCATGCCGACGGATCCCCGCCAGTTCTTTTATACCGGCAAACCCAGCTTCATCGATATCATCTTTACAATAGCTATGCTGCACAATGCGGGCTATTATGTGAAACTGTTCCTGGTCACGCGGCCTGTCATCAAGGCCAACCCTGAAATGCAGAAGAACGGCGGATTGACCGCGTTTCTGTTATTCTTCGGCATTATCACGTTCATTAACCTCTACGGTATTTTTGCCTATGTTTCGCGGGATATCCGCCATTTCTATGCCGATTCCTGCATCATCAGCCTTCTGATTGTCTCATTCCTGATTTTTGCATTGCGCTACCCGAATTATTTTCTGAAGATCAGGCCCGAATAGGTGCGGCCGGCGCTTGTCATCTTCGACTGCGACGGCGTGCTCGTCGATACCGAAGAGATCTATTTTAACATGAACCGCGCCTTTATTCGAGAGCGCGGTGGCGATTTCGACCTGAAGTATTATGAACGTTTTATCGGCTTATCTTCGGATCTCATGTGGAGTGAGCTAAAAGAAAAATTCACTCTTCCTGAATCCGTGGAAGGCCTCATTGCCCTGGAAAAAGAGCACAAATCCCGCGCCCTGGCAGACGCTGCGCTGACTCCGATTGCCGGTGTACTCGCATTTATCGACGCTTTAGACCTTGCCGGAATTTCCTTCAACGTCGCTTCATCGGGCCGCCGTGACAATGTACATACGATCCTGGAAAAGATCGGGCTCAAGTCACGGTTTAATGCAATCGTCACGGGAGAAGATATTGTCAGGGGAAAACCCGCGCCTGATATCTTTCTGAAAGCGGCGGCGCTCTCTGGTGTGGATGCCGAAGAGGCGATCGTGATCGAAGACAGCAAAAACGGCACGTTAGGCGCGAAAGCCGCGGGCATGCGCTGCGTCGGTTATATCAATCCGCAGTCAGGCGAGCAGGATCTCTCGCGTGCGGATATCCGCATTTCATCGTTCAAAGACACCGCCCTGCGCGAGTTTTGCGGGCTCAAATGACGGAGAAGCGCAGCCTCTTCGAAAGATACCGGAGCATCGGCGTTCGCGCTGATATGCCGGAGTATGAGAAGCGTTCGTATTACATATTTAATACACTGCTATTGGTCGTGCTGGCGATAACGCTGATCTACGCGTTTGTGCCGTATTTTCTGCTGCATATACAACATGTTTTGCAGAATCATATCATCAACTCAGCGCTTTTTGTCGGATACCTGTTTTGTATATTTCTTGCTAAATGGGACAAACCCCTTGCAGCCCGCCTGTTTTTTACGACACTTGTGCAGGGGCACATTTTCATTTTTACTCTGCTCATCGGCTGGGATATTGGGAACTACCTCTTCTATCTCGCTCTGCCTGCGATCCCCTTTGTGCTTTTCCATAACAGCCGGTTTGGGGTTGCCTATGCCTTCATCACGGGCCTTATCGGTTTTTCTGCGAGCTATTATATCAAAAAGACCGGTTTTCACCTGATTCGTGTTGCTCCCGAACTCTATGACGGTCTTTTTTTGATCGCATTTGTTTCGACTTTTACAGTTATTTTTATGGTGGTGAAGCTATTCTTCAAACTCTCGCGGCATTCTGAAGAACGCCTGAACCTGGAGAAACGCCGCTCGGAGCGCCTGCTGCTCAATATCTTGCCTCAGGATATCGCCGCCCGACTGCAAAAGGGCGAAAGTACAATCGCCGATCACTACGATCCGGTGATTGTATTGTTCGCCGACATTGTCGGTTTCACAGAAATTTCAGCGCGCACCCCGCCCGGTGAAGTCGTTCGCAAGCTCAACGAGGTTTTTTCACTGATTGATATTCTCGTTGAAAAATATGATCTCGAAAAGATCAAAACCATCGGCGATGCCTACATGGTTGTTGCGGGAATCCCCAAGGCGCGGCCCGACGATGTGGACCGTATCGTGCATTTCGCCAAACAGATTCTCGAAATGGTGCACACTTCGAATGCGCTGCAGCTGAGAATCGGCATTGATATCGGCGAGGTCACCGCGGGCGTCATCGGCACCAAAAAATTTATTTTCGATCTTTGGGGCGATACCGTCAACACAGCCAGCCGCATGGAAAGCCACGGTGAACCGGGCAAAATTCATGTCACGGAACGCGTCGCTGCAAAACTCGGCCCGGATTTCAAAAAGATCGAACGCGGCAAAATGCTCGTCAAAGGTAAGGGCGAGATGAGTACATATTTCGTCGAATAAAGTCCCTTTGGAATTTCATCGAACAGTCAGTTTTTTCCCGCGGATACAGTGCGGGCCGCATTCAAAAATTCATCCCTAGACCCAGCCGCATCGTGCGCTGGATGCCCTGCTCAACAGGGTCGCGGTATGCCGTACCGACCATGACGTACTCCGCCAACTCGGTGCGGGAATTTAGCAGGTTATAGATGTCCAGAAATGCCCAGGCAGTATTGCCGAACAGAACCGCGTCATAACGCAGCCTTAAATCCCATGCGAGAGAGTAGGTGTGGCGCCCGACGCCACTGAGGCCGCCGCCGCGCTCTTCGGTCGGCACGAGGATTGGCCCCTGCGCGAGGCCGGTCACAACCTGATAGCCCGCCATTGCCTGGCCGTCGCGGTAGCGCAAAACATTACTTACTGTAAAGACTTTGGCAAAACGGCGGCCAAAGATAATTTTACCCAGATAACCGCGGTCGTTGTCGAGCCGGCCAAAACGGGTTTCACGGAAGTTGGGGTCGGCCGTACCTTCGTTGTAGGCCCCGGTGTCGTTATAGAAAGCATTGAGACCCTGCGGCGAATAACCCGCGCCGTAATAGCCGCCGATCGAACCCCTGAAAATCCAGTCACCCGAAGAAGGTGCTTTCGCAATGGTGATTTCGATATGGGCGTAGTAGGCGTCCTTGTCGGAGTTCCTGAGTTCATAGAGCTCACTGCCCGTACCGGTCTTATTATAGACTGCGACCGAACCTCCTGCAGTGCTTGAGGTAAAGGCCGGCGAGGAGCCGTCGGCATAACGCACTTCGAAGAGCTTGCGGTAGATGCGGCCGTTAAAATTCAACTGCAGCAGCCAATGCTGCCATCCCGTATAACCGAAATTCAGATTGAGTTCTTCTTTTTGCGGCGCCTGCAGATTGCCGCCGATGCGGTGGTATTTGCCGCCCGTCTGTGTGCCCTGCGAAAGCTCGCCGGTGTCGACGACACCGTTGCCGTTCGCATCTGCCCAATTATAACGTTTGCCGCTCAGCGAATCGGAGTTCAGGTAAGAGACCTCCTGGAGCGTAAAACCCAGGGTGTCGTGGAGTACGCCGCCGCCTAGGAAAAAATTCGAGCCGCCGAGGTAGGTTTGCCCCCTGAGGTTGCCGGCAGGATGCACAAAACCGAGCTTGGTGCCGGCATCGGTAAAACCCCAGTCGATATGGCCGTTCACACCTGCCGAAAATTCCGAGCGGGCCGATTTTTTGACGGCGCGCAAAAAGGGCTGCCAGCGCATCAGGTAATTTGCCTCAGAAGAGGCTCCGTCATAAAGCGTGGCAGCCAGTGCTGAATTGTTCAGGGTTTCTGTCAGCTGATCGGCTGGTGGCCTCTGCCTGCGGTGCTCAAATTCAACGCGCGAATTGATGCCATATTCGATCGGGATGAGATCCCAGGGGATCTTCTTAAACCCCGAACCATCGATGAACATCGTATGCACGTTATCAGGCAGGAAGGCTGGCGCCTGGTATGGCGTGTCCGTGACCGAGCGCGTGAGGGCATTGGAGTTGAGGTCGGTTTGCCGGTAGGCATAACCCCAGGCTAGCGCACCTTCCGCTTTCGGTGAAGAAAAGTTATACTGCGCGAGCAAAGAGTATTGCCCGCTTTTCAAGGTCTGCGATTCTTTAAAGAAATATTCAGCGCCCAGGTTCGTGCGCGAGCGCGCCTGCAAGGCAAAATGCAGGGAATCATTGGGTAGCCAGCTGGGATTTAGACCAGCGAGGACTGTACCTTCACCCGCAGTTTCCGGCGTACCGAGGTTATTGAAGTTACGGCGCGCGAGGTAGCCGTCAGCGAACAGAAAGCCTGTCCGCTGGTCTTTGCCGCCCAAACTGATGAGCGCATTGCCTTCAAAGGAGCCGGCCGCAAAGCCACGCGCGGTCGTGGGCGCTCCCCAGTCGCTGGCCGGTTCACGGTCAGCCGCAGCGCGGGGAATGAAGGATGGTCCACCCAGGGGAATCGGCATAGAGAACTGCACCGAGTTTGTTGCCTCGGAAACCTTTAACGGGTTCAAATGGATGCCGTTTTTCTCTGTGTTCGCGGAAAGGTACTTTTCGGCCATCAAGCTATCTAGTATACCGATCGGTAGGTATAAGAGCGGTTCCCCTGGCTTGCCCGGGTTAGAAATGTTCGCGCCGCCGAAATACCAACGCTGCCATTTATAGGATTCACCCAGCATGGAGATCTGCACGTTTTCGGCGCGGGCAAACCCCCCGGTATCGGTATTTGCCAGCACCGCGGGCTGGAACATGAATTCCAAAAGCGAAGCCGCATGGTTGCCGTTGGGTAAATCCTTCACCTCTGCTTTAGTTAATGACCAGCTTTTTGGCAGTGCAGACCCTTCTGTAGGTGTTACAGGGGCCGATTTGTCAGGGACACCTGCCTGCGCCCGCATTGCAGTTGAGGCTGCAAACAGGCATACCAGAATTTTTGCCGAGGTAAATCCGCCTTTAGCCATGCCCAGCCCCCTGCGCGAGATTATTTTGATGGAAAGTCTGCCAAATGGTATTATCGATCGAAATCATTTCAGAGCGGAAGTGTTCGAATTTCTCAAAATTCTGCATCTGCTGCGCGTGGATGATGAGCATCGCCAGCAGCTGCAACAGGCGCGGTTCAAAAGCCTTTTTATGGATGCGGGCCCCCGCGTATTCCTGCCGCAGGCGCTGGTATTCGCCCTCGAGTTGGCGGGCCTCATCGACCTTGAGCTTGCGGCGGTGGCGGTAGACGCCATTGACTTCGAGCAGCAACGCATAGATACGCTCGCGGATGCCGCCGCCGTCGCCATAACCTTCTTCATGCACTAGTTTCATCATTTCCTGAAAAATGCCGCCCGGCATAAATTCGGGATACTCAGAGACCACTTCGGGCCTCAGGTACAGTGCCTCGCGGTAGTGCTCGAAAAAGCCCTGCTCGTTACCCGTCATATTCGCCGCATGCGCCGCCATGTAATGTGCACCCGCATGCGAGGGATGGTTGGTTAGGATAAAATTCAGGACTTCGCGGGCTGAGGTGAAATTGGCGATGATGAGGAGGGAATAAGCGAGCTGCATGAGGTCCTTGAGTTGCAGCTGGTAGCTTTTCTGCCCCGCGAGATCGCGGGCAAAGTTGTCAGCGATCTGCGCATGGCAGAGCATCACGGCCGCGCGCCGTATCGGTGAGACATAACTTGCATTAATTAAATCGGCGAGCGCCGCTTCAAAGGCCCGGCCGCGGTCCATACCCGGTGCGAGGTTTGCGAGCCGCTCGCTGCGGTGCAGAAAATAACGGGCGATTTCATGCGCTTCTTCGGCTTCGGCTTTCTCGGGCGTGGTGTCAAGGCTCGTACCTGCGGGTAGCTGCTGCAACCAGGCCTCGGCGAGCGATGCCGCGCGCGAAAAATTTCCGGTCAGGATTTCATCTGCAATCGCCTGTGCGTGTGATACGTCCACAGGCGGGCAGGGTACATATTAAAGAGGGGACGTAAAGGGATACCGCGGTTAAGCCACAGCGCTTAACGGGGGTGGCCAGGGGTTTATTTGGGTTTTTTCGGAATAATTCAGCATCTGGTCGTCGTTTCTGAATGTCACTGCCTCATAGCTAATAATGAAATCGGAGCGATGCTTCCTGCTTTCATATTTTTTTCGCCAAACCTGCGTCTTGCCCTTGTCATCGTCAGCATAGGAAAACCTGAGCCAATACTCCACTACTCGCTGCAGGTAGCACGTGATTGCGAAATCCATAAGCCGCGATAATGACATGCCCGAATAATGGCAGCGTGCCTGAGCCACGGAACGGAGTGCCTCAGTCGTATACAAAGGAACAATTACATAGATACCGCGGCGCCCGTTGTATTTTCTGTTGCGACCAGCCATATTTCCATGGCCACGCCAGAGTTTCAGAGCGATCCGCAAGCATTCCCTCATCAGGCGTTGTTCCGAAAAATTGATGCCACAATCGCTGAGGCTTTTAATACCCCTTGCAAGTTCTTGCCGTGTGGAACTACGCAGCGTTACGGAGGTGGACCGTGCGGCTGATATATCGATATGCCTCATATAAAGGAAATACCGGAAAACTGCTCTATTTTCTCACAATTTCAGCACTAAATGTAAACCAACCGGCATTTGCGCATGAGCAGCGGGAGAAACTCGGATCTCCCGGCACCGCGTTCCCTTTCCCAGCCGACGAACCCCAGGAACTTGCGCGCGCGCGTCAGCGCCACATACAAAATCCGCACCTCTTCGTCCGAGTCGTTATCACGGTGCGGAAGAATATGCTCGGAAACTCCAAACACGATCACGTTATCGAATTCCAGGCCTTTGCTTTTGTGGATCGTCAGGATTTCAAAATTTTCGGGCAAATCTTTCTCCAGCAGGATGCGGATTGCATTCGTGCGTACCAGCACGGTAACTTTCGGGTGAATCGCCGAAAATCTTCTTTGCCAGAGTTTCAAAAACCGGGACCAGACAGTGCCAACCGCATCATTGTGAGTTCCGAAAAACAAGACGGGCTTATGGTATGCCGGGTGCGTTGCGCGCAGCTCTTTTTTAACAAAACTACCCGATTCCTGGATAACGCGGTTTCCCAGCTTCACAATGGGCTTGCCACTACGGTAATTACGGATCAGGTAGGTTCGGGCGGAATCCTTAAAATGCGAAAGGAAGTTTTGTGTAATGCTCACGTCAGCGCCGCGGAACCGGTAGATACTCTGCCAGTCATCGCCGACGACAAAAAGTTTCTTCGGCTTTAACGAACGAATGAAATCGACCTGGTCGGGTGAAGTATCCTGGAACTCGTCGACGAACACCACATCGAATTTACCCTCGGCAAGTCTGCCTGCCGTGGCGCTTAAAATCATACCATCAAAATCAATTTGCTTTGTTTCGTCCAAATGTTCTGCGTATTTATTGTGCAGGAGATTTGCCTGAGAAGAATCCAGAAAGCCGCCCGAGAGTAGAATCTTCTCCGGGATATGCCCGAACTCCGGGAACAGTGCTCGCGCAATGCCACCGCGTTTGGCGGTTGCCTGCAGAAGCAATTTGGGCGGATTTCCCCGTTCACGAATGGCCTTCCACGCCAGGGCATGCATGGTTCCGCAATAGCCTGGTGTCACATGGTGTTTCTCAAAGCGCTCCCGCAGCTCATGCGCCGCGCGGCGGGAAAAGGTGATGACGGCAATGCGGTTAGCGGCATAGCCGCTTTCAATTGCCGCGAAGACTGCAGCGACCAGCGTTGTCGTCTTACCACTGCCGGCTCCGGCGATGACCTGAAGTGCTGCAGTCTCGCTTTGCCAAAGGCGCGATGCGGCTGATGCCTGTTCCTTATTGAGTGAGGAAAAAATTTCGTCGGGAGTAGCCACGGGTCAACGCGGGATCTCCTCGAGATGGTGGATGACCCTTTCGGCGATATTGACCCCGCTCGCGCCTTCGATGCCTTCGAGACCGGGGGAGGCATTGACCTCGAGCACCATCGGGCCGCGCTTGGATTCGATGAGGTCGACCCCCGCAAAGGTTAATCCCAAGATGCGCGCCGCGAGTTTTACCGTACGCGTCGCTTCAATGGAGAGTTCGACCTTTTCAGAAAGTGCGCCGCGGTGGATGTTTGAGCGGAAATCATAACCCGTCGCCTGGCGGCGCATCGCGGCAATGAGATTGCCGTTGAGTATAATGGCGCGGTAGTCGGCGCCGCGTGCCTCGGCGATGAATTCCTGCACGATCATCTGCACACCCTGATCGAGCAGGGCTTCGATAAAGCTGCGCGCGGCAGTTTTTGAATCGGCAATCATGACACCTGTGCCCTGCGAGCCCGTAGGTATTTTCAGAATGTAGGGAGGATCACCAATTTTTTCGAAGGCGGTATCGATATGGAGTGGGTCGTCGATGAGTACACTGCGCGGCACGGCGATTTTGTTTTGCGCGAGAATCTGCATGGTAACAAATTTGTCGCGGCAGCGCGTCATGGGATGGCTCGCATTCAGCGATTTGACATGCATCATTTCATAATGGCGGATGATCGCCAGCGTATGTTCGGGTTTTTTCTGCCCTAAACGTGGTATGATGCAGTGCGGGGTCTCAATCTTTTGATCGGTATAATAGAGTTCGAGGGCATTGCGTTCAAGATAGGCCGACATCTGTATCGGCGGGTAGACGCGCATTTTATGACCGCGCTTGAATCCTTCTTCAAAGAAGCGCCGCGTCGAATAGAGCGTGCGGGCATTCGATAAAATATGAATCGTCAGCGGGTTCGCGTTGGGTCGCGATTCAAGCGTCACGCGATAGAGAAAAATATTTATTCAGTGTGCAAAGTTATAATCGGAAATCCCCGAACTGTCGACGCGGTGTTTCGGTTTAAAAATAGGCGTTATGGCAAAAAAAGCAGAATTTCCCGCCCCGTGGCGGCTGACCGGCAGCGGCGTCATTATTTTTTTCCCTGCACATAAGAAGAACGTGTTGGCATCGCCGGCACTGGGTGCTGATAATGCCGAAAGTTTCCGGGGTGGGGCGGGGGCTGTCATGCTGGTGCGTTATCTCGACGCCGATTGCGGTCCCTATGACGAATTGCTCTACATACCGGGCTTTTTCGAACACAAGAACAAGACTTACCTGCGTATTACGAAAATTTTTGTTTCCAGCAAAGAATCCGTGGAATGGGGCCGGCGCAACTGGGCGATACCCAAAGAACTCGCGGATTTTGACTGGCGCCAGGGCGAAAAGGAATGGCATATCGATGTGCGTGAGCCCAAGACCGGGAAAAGTATCTACTCGATTTCACTCTCCCCGCGTTTCTTTGCGTTTCCCCTGACCACATCGATTCTGCCATGGTCGCTTTTGCAGAAGCAGGAAGAAAAATATTCCGGTGGTGAGGAATTTTACCTGGAGACGAAACTTCAGGGTAAGGGCAGCGCAAAGATCTGCTTCATCGACCGTGTCGAAGGCTCGCGCGAATTTCCCGACTACCATGAAATGTCTCATGGGCCACGCATCGCTTTTGCCGTGAACCCTTTCGAAATGACATTTCCCGTCGCCCAGAAAATCCGCTAACACGTTTGATGCAAACCCGCGGCAGAATCCTGGGGATCGATATCGGTGCCACGACGGTGAAGTACGCGGCCCTGGATGCAGAGGGCAAATTAGGCCCGCGATCGGTACTGCCGATCGCGGCAGCGAGCAACGCGGATTTTGTCGCCCAGCTCGCCGGCATTATCGCGGAAGCATCATTTGTCGATTGCGGCCGTATCGGTATCGGCTCTCCCGGCCCCCTCGATACCGAAGCGGGAACGATTATCGCCTCGGCGAATATGCCCAACGTCAAGGACTGTAAAGTAGTGCCGGAACTAAAAAAGCTTTTTCCGCAAAAGGAAATCCGCCTCGATAATGATGCCAATGCGGCGACACTCGGCGAGAAATTTTTCGGCGCAGGCAAGAACATTGCGAACTTTGCGGTGTTCACTCTCGGCACCGGTGTAGGTGGGGGGTGTGTCTATGAACATCAACTCTACCAGGGTTATAACGGAAATTTTTTTGAAGTCGGTCATATTCCTGTGGCGGGGCTCATGGGGCAGGCGCGGCTTTGCGGCTGCGGTAACCGCGGCTGCCTCGAAACGTATGCCTCTGCCACCGGGGTTGCGACGAGTTATAAAGAAGCAAAGGGGGAGCTACTCAGTGCGGAAGAGATTGCTCGCCGTGCGCATGCGGGCGATGCCGCCGCGCTCCATGCCTATACGCTGGCGGCAAAGGCGCTGGGCATTGCGGCTGCCACGATTACACAGCTCATGAATATTACCGACTTTATTTTTACCGGCGGCATGGCTGCAGCAGAAGCTTTGCTTAAGCCGGAGATCAAAAAGACCTATCTTGCTCATACTTTTCCGCTGTTTCATCCGCTGATGAAATTCACGTTTACACAGGGCGACGAAAATGCGGGTATCTGCGGGGCAGCCGCGCTGTTCCTCTAACATTATGGAATACATCTTAAATTACTGGATCTGGCTCGGCCTCGGTGTCGTGCTCGTCATGCTCGAGTTTTTTATCCCGGGTCTGTTCGTGATATTTCTGGGGCTGGGGGCAGCGATTACCGCGGGCATGCTCTACACACGTTACCTGACCGACGCCTATCTCACGGTGATTTTTTTTTCGGTGACTTCGGTCTTCATGCTCATGACGCTGCGCCGCATCGTGCTTCGTTTTTTTCCCTCGCTCAGCGAAAAGTCTGAAACCGACGAAGATGTGCTGATTGCCGGAAAAAGCGCCGAAACCATCAGTGAAGTTTATCCCGACCATTTTGGCGGCCGCGTCAAATATTCGGGGACGACATGGCCGGCAAAAAGTATCGACGAGGTTATTCCCGCCGGTACAAAAGTCGAGATTATCGGCCGCGAAAATATCAACCTGGTTGTGCGTAAAGTTTCATGATCCGCGCCGCCGTCTTTGCGAAAATCCGCGGCGCAATATTTGTCGCAGTATTTCTTATTATTCCCCTGGGGAAATCTCCCTATGCCCTCAAGGCGCTCAGTGAAAACCTGCGCTGCGATGTGCATTTTTTCGAGGCGCACTTTAACTACCCGCCCGGTTACGACAAAAAAAGGGACCAGTGGCTGATGAGCGAAGACATGCACAAGGTTTTCACCAAGGCCCCCCTGTCTTCATACGCCTACTTTAAGAAACTCGAAACCGCGCGCTGGCAGCTGACGCTGCTGAAACCCATGCGGCAACAGCTGCCGTTTCTTGCGCGCTATGAACTGACTTATCTTGAGGCGCGGCTGACGAGTTCAGGCCAGGCGCTCTACCGGTTTGAGCACAAGGTCGGTCACCGCAAGAGCGTCGAGTTTTCGCTCGATGCTCTCGAGCCTACGGGTATCTTCATTCAACATGCAATTACGCATGACCAGTTTTTGCATTTGACGTGCTCGCCCGAATAGCCAAGGGAGCGTTATGGAAAATTTTATCACGCCGGGCATTTTTGTCCTGTTCATTCTTTTCCTGAGGATGTTCCGCGTGATACCCATGCGCTCGCTCGCGACCAAGGAACGGCTGGGCGCGTTTAAGGGAGTGCTGAAACCCGGCTTCCATTTTATCGTTCCGTTTATCGACCGCATCTCTTATGTGCACGACGCGCGCGAACAGGTCATTGATATTCCCAAACAGCGCTGCATCACGCGCGACAACGTCGAGATCGACGTCGATGGCATTGTCTACCTCAAGGTCACCGATGCGCAGAAGGCCAGCTACGGTATTGGTAATTACCACGCCGCGGTAATTTCCCTCGCACAGACCACGATGCGCTCCGAAATCGGCAAATTGGCGCTCGACGATACTTTCCGTGAGCGCGACAAAGTAAATGAGAAGATCGTGCACGAAATCGACAAGGCCTCTGAGCCGTGGGGGATCAAATTCATCCGCTATGAAATACGCTCGCTCGACCCGTCGGCGAATATGCTGAATACCATGGAAAAACAGATGGAAGCGGAGCGCACCAAGCGCGCCGATATCACGCTGGCGCAGGGTGAAAAACAGGCGCGCATCAACGTTTCGGAGGGTGAAAAACAAGCTGCCATCAATCTTTCAGAAGGTGAAAAACAGAAGCGCATCAATGAAGCTGAAGGCAAGAGCCGTGAAATAACGCTCGTCGCCGATGCGTCGGCGATGGGGCTTAAACGTATCGCCGAGGCAATACAGAAGCCCGGGGGCGAGAGCGCCGTGAAGATGCGCATTGTCGAACAGTTTCTGGAAGAATTCGGCAAAGTCGTTTCGCATGCTAAAATCTCCGTGGTGCCGGGTAAAATCGCGGAGTTGCAGGCCTATTTTCAGGGCCTGACGACATTAACTCATGCGGGCGATGCTCCTAAAAGGGTAGAGAAATGAACTATATCAATATTGCCGTCTGGGGCATTCTCTTACTTTATTTTCTCATAAAACTCGTCGCTTCGGTGCGCATCATTCCCCCCCGCGTCGCGGCGGTTGTAGAACGGCTGGGTAAGTATCACAAAACCCTGCTCAGCGGTTTTCACGTGCTTCTTCCCTTCATCGATAAGGTCACGTTCATTCAGGATCTCAAAGAAGAAGCAATTCCGGTGCCGCCGCAGGATTGTTTTACCCACGACAACGTCAAAGTCGAGGTCGATGGCGTGATCTATATGATGGTGACAGACCCGGTGCTCGCCAGCTACGGAGTCACAGACTTCAGGCTTGCATCGATTCAGCTGGCACAAACGACGATCCGCTCGGTGATGGGTACGCTCGAACTCGACCGCACATTTGAGGAGCGCGAAGTCATCAACCAGAAGATCGTCAGCGTCCTTTCAGAAGTGGGACAAACCTGGGGCATACGTGTCTTGCGTTACGAGATCAAGAATATTGTGCCGCCGGTTTCGGTCAAAAATGCCATGGAGCGGCAAATGACTGCCGAGCGCGAACGCCGCGCTGTGATCGCACGCAGCGAAGGCGACATGCAATCAAAGATCAACAGCTCCGAAGGTCTCAAGGCCGAGCTTGTCAACAGGTCTGAAGGTGAAAAACAACGCCGCATCAACGAAGCCGAAGGGCGCGCAAAAGAGATCGAGGCGCTCGCCACGGCGACTGCGCAGGCGATTGAAACCGTGGCAGCCGCCGTCAAAACACCGGGTGGCGATCAGGCGATGTCGCTGCGCCTAACGGAATCGTATCTGAGTAAACTTTCGGGCCTGGCCCGTAAAGACGCGACGGTGATTCTGCCTTCGGATCTCACGCGCCTTGATGAACAGCTGGCGGCATTGGGTCTGAAAAAACCATGAAAGAAAAAACCGTTGCGCAGCAGGTAACGCAGGATTTATTGCAGTGGTCGGTGCCACGCCTGATTGGCGCGGGTTATGGCCTGTTTTCAAAAAAGGCAGCGAACCCGCGTTGGCCTGAGTTTATTATCACGGCGATTGTCCTCAAAAAATACCGCGAAAAGGGTTCGTTCTGGTTTATGATTCGCCACGCCACGAAGGGCATGCGCAAGCATGAAATAGTTGCGGGAGAAACCAAGGCGATTCTCGCAAAGCTGATCGGTTCAAAGCCCGCCGACCTGCACCGCCTTTCAGGCATCTACCGCGGCGTGATGGCCGAGAAGGGGCCGGCGGTGGCGACCGCAGTCATCGTAGAAATTATCCGCATCAGCAACATCAAGCGCACGCAGAACAAAAGCTGGCTGCGGCGCGAAGTAACGCCGGCTCCCTTAGTTAAGCCAGCGCATAAGAAGGCGGAGAAACGTCCCCATCACAAACGCAAGGTCCATAAAAAAACTCAATCCCACCATTAGGAGAAAACATGAAAGCAATACCGATTCGCCGCGCAACCGATGCCGATTCACTGAAGATCGAAGAATGGCCGACGCCTAAGCCAGCACCCTATGAAATCTTGATTCAGGTAAAGGCCTTTGGTCTCAACTTCGCCGATATTGTCGCGCGTAAGGGGCAATACAATGACGCGCCGAAATTTCCGTTCGTGCCGGGTTATGAAGTCGCGGGGATTGTCACCGAGGTCGGCGCGCAGGTGAAGAGTTTCAAGGCCGGCGACGAGGTACTTGCGCTGACGAATTTTTTCGGTTATGCAGAATTCGCGGTGGCCGATGAGCGGGCGGCTGTCAAGAAACCGAAAGCCCTGGCTTTTGCCGATGCGGCATCGATTCCTGTGAACTTTCTCACAGCCTATCACTCGCTCTTTGAAACGGGTACGCTGATGAAAAACGCCAAGGTGTTGATCCACGCGGGCGCGGGCGGTGTCGGTCTGGCGGCGATTCAGATGGCGAAGAACCATGGCTGCACGGTTTTTGCCACAGCCGGTTCTGAGAAGAAACTCGAACTTTTGCGCCAGTACGGCGTGGATCATCCGATCAACTACCAAAAGACAGACTTTGAGCGCGAAGTGCTGCGCCTCAATGGCGGCCAGAAGATCGACGTGGTTCTCGACTCTGTGGGCGGCTCGTATTTTAAGAAGGATCTCAACATCATCAGGCCCCATGGCCGCGTTGTGGGCTTTGGCGCCGCGGCACTCTCTGACCGCAATATCTTTTCGCTGCCCACGCTGATTCCGCAGGTGATCAGCATGGTGACGCTGTCGATGATCGACCTGATGCTCAACAGCAAGGGGTTTTACGGTGTGAACATGCTGCGCGTCGCCAAGGAGAATCCCGAACTGTTAAATCACGAGCTCGAAAAAGTTATGGAAATGTTTGCCGATAAAAAACTCAAAACCGTGATTTCACGGCAGCTGTCCTGGCACCAGATCGGCGAAGCGCACCACCTGCTCGAGAGCCGGGCGTCGACGGGCAAAATCGTACTGATGGTAGATTAGGTCACAGGGGACTGGATTGATTGACGCTCTGAATTGAAGGTCCCAATCGACCCACAGGGAACAGGCGACAGCGCCCGTTTTCAAAGAGGAAGTCCGGTGAAATTCCGGCGCTGACCCGCAACCGTATAGCCGGGAACTCTTGCCGACCCACCCCGAGGATACGGGTGTCTTGGCGAAACGCCTTTGAAAAATCTTTCATTTCACAGGCCAGCGGGCTCCTTTAGGAGCACATATGCGGATATTTAAAATCCTGAGTTTTTCGATCTTGCCGTTTTTTCTTTTTTGTGCACAGATCGGCAAAGAATCCCTGGGCACGGCCAACAACACAGTCACGGCACCCAATGCCACGGCGCAGGCAGGGGTATACCTCGCAGATACCGTCACCGAAGCCCCAGGGCATACCGGTTCCGGTTTTTATGATAAGTCAAAAGCCGTCAATGGCGTTCGCGGATCCGGAACGGCATCGGGCGGCTTAGATGTGTTTTCGCTCGATAATACAGGCGCTTCCTCACACATCGTGCTCAGCTGGTCCGGCAGAAAAATCAAGAACGATGCGGGCGCGGATTTCATCGTCTACGAAAATCCTTTTTATTCGGGGGGCAATGCCTCGCTGCGTTTCATGGATCTCATTTTTGTCGAGGTTTCCAACGACAATATCAGCTATTGCGGTTTTGCGCCGGACTTTACCGGCGTTCCGGAAAGCACATATTCGATGAACCCGGCGCTTTGGCCGCGTTTTGCCGGGCGTGTTCCTGTACGCTATAATGTCGAAACGAATAATCTTTCGGTCAGCGATCTCTTCCAGGACAACGATGCTGACGGAGAGCCCGACCTGGGCGGCGGCGACGCATTTAATCTCGATGATCTTTCCAATGACAACTACTACAATACGGGATGCACAACGCCGCTGCGCGATGACCTGAGAAGTAATGGTTTTCGTTATTTACGCCTGGTACCTGCGGGCCGGCGGATTAACCCCGGTACGGGTTCTGTGTTTGTGGTCGACGGAGTCTCCTTCGGGCCTGACATCGATGGCGTCGCGGCGCGCTACGTAGAGTAGTTTGCCCTGCCTCCGTATCTTTTTCCTGTTGGGCTTCGGCGCGCTGCTGCCCGCTGTTGCAGATGATGCGCCGGTGCTGAAAAAATCACGCCGGCCGATACGGCTCATCTCGCGCAGCGACATTCGCTCCGCCGGGAACTACCGCGAAGTACCGCTTGCCGACGCCCCCGAAGCCGCACTCTCTGAACGCGCCTCGGATGTTTTGCAGAAGCAGACGGGTATACAGGTCAACCGCGCCGGAGCGCCGGGAACGCAGAGCCTTCTCGGCGTGCGCGGCTCGAGCCCCGAGCAGGTGGAATATTTCCTGGAAGGCATGCCGATTCCAAAACCCTACAATGCGCCGCTGAATCTCGAAACCTTACCGCTGCCGCTGTTTCAATCCGTCGAAATATTTCCTTCCTTCATACCTTCGCATCTGCCAGCGGTCAATATCGGCGGCGCCATGAATTTTCGCCTGCGCGAAATGCAGGAAAATGAAATTAACTATCTCACGCAAAGCACGGCCAACAGCCTGTTGGGAAATTCCATCGCCATGGCGCGCATTACCCAAAATTCGCTGCATTTTTTGAATTTCGAACAGAGCCGTAACCGCTATAGTTACTCCAACAATAATGGCACCACCGAAAATACCAGCGATGACCGCACCGAGCTGCGTCAAAATGAGGATTTCACGCGTCTGGGTTATACCGGTTTCACAAGGTTAAAGCTCGCTGAGTGGAAACTTGCGGCACTCGTGGATCTCAATCATTCCGACCGCGGCCTGCCAGGGGTGGAGAACCAGCCACTGAATGCGGTGCGGAAAACCGATGACCGCCTTTCGGCCGCGGTTTCAGGGTGCAGAAATTTTAGCGAGAGCCAGAGTATTACACTCTTCACCTCGCTGACCCTCGACCGTTCGGAAATTTACGACCCCAACCGCGAGCTGATCTTTGCGCTGAAAGAAAAATCTCAGTCGCCACAGATGCTTGCAGGTGCATCGTACGGTTTTCGCACCGACACCTTCGACCTGGGTATTCACGCGCGCGGAAAATACCAAACGATCATTCTCAATGATGCCCGCATCGCCGAACGCGGCGAGGGGCAGGGCGCGGTCAACGCCGCGTATGACAGAAATCTGTTTCGCCTTGCCGCGCAAAGCAGCGCCACGTTGGGGCAGGACTATGCCGGAGAAAATGCCTTCTATGCTTCGGCCGCGAAGACGTTTCAGCAGCAGGGGGCCAGCGTGTCGGGGCTCGCGGCAATACGGCCGCTGCAGTTCTTGGGCAACGACCAGGGCAAGAGCAACCAGGACAAACTGCTCGAAATCTACGGGCAGGTTTCATCTACCTACCGCGCCCCATCGCTCTATGAGCGTTTTGGCGACAATGTTTTTGTGACGCCTTCGGAAAACCTGCGCAGCGAACAGGCGCTGACAAATGCGGGTGGCATAAAAGGTTCGTTTCCGTGTTTTTTGTCGGTCGTCTGTTCGCTGCGCTCCGAGGCATGGCTGACCGGGGCGCGTGATTATATTCTTTTCACACAAAATTCAGCGCGCTCGATGATTGCCGTCAATGCCTCCAGCGCGCAGATCTGGGGTATTGAGAACGAGGCGCTCTTTAACTGGCCGGAGCGCTTTCTGTTATCGCTGCGTTATACATATCTGGACGCCCGCGATTTCGGCAATATCCCGTATTACCAGGGGAATTATTTACCCCTGAGGCCCCGTCACCATGCTGTGGCAACGCTGACGCTATATTACAACGCATTTCGTTTTATCACGACTGCCGAATACCGCGGTGCGATTTTCCGGGACCGTTATAACAGCTATTCGTATTACCTGCAGTCGAAAATTCTGGTGGACGCGGGTGTGGATTACATCGTGGAGAAATCGGCGAAGCACACATTTAATTTTACCGTGAAAAACATCACAGACAACCGCGATGTAGATCTCATCGGCTACACGGTGCCCGGGCGGTATTTCCTTCTGAAATGGACGGCGCAGTTTTAGCGATGCGCATCCTTGCTGTCATATGCCTCGGCTTCCTCACCGCCTGCGCCGACTATACAAAACCCGATAAGCCCGACGCGCCGGCGAGCGGCGTCATTCTCGTCGCGGGTTCTGATTTTGCTACAGGGTTCATGAGCGCCGTTGAGCCCGGTTCGCTGAAAGTTTACAAGGATATCCTGTCTGTCTACAATGATTCGGTTTTGCGTTACGATGCCAGCGCGGCTGCGACGTATGTAGTACAGCGGCTGGGTTCTGATTCGGTGCGCAAACTCGATAACACTTCGGGGTATCTCACGCAGTATGAAAAATCTGTCGGCACCAAAATGAATCCGCAAGACCTCGTATTTCTGCCCGGCAATCTCATGGCGCTGTCGCTCTTTAACCGCAATACAATTGCAATAATGAGCCGCAGCACCGGCGCCGAGCTCGCCGCCATCGATTTGTCGGCCTATGCCGATGCTGATGGTTACGCCGAAATTGGCGCGCTGTATTACAACGCAGGCTTTATCTATGCGCTTGTACAACGACTCAACCGCCGGGCAACGGATGCGATCTGGCCACCCGTCGGCGACAGTTATCTTCTGAAAATTGATGCGACCAGCTACCAGGTGACACAAACCTTGCTGAGCCACGCGAATCCCGTTTCCCGCATTCACTTCCATGCGCTCAGAAACTCGCTGATATTTGCGGCTCCGGGACGCTTTGCTGCAAATTACGCGCTCGACGGTGCCTGCCTCGAATATTCGCTCGCGACGGGTTTGCTGGTCACCTCGCCCTTAACCGAAGTGCAGGCGGGTTATGAAATTGCCGATTGCCAGATCCAGAATGATGGCAGCGGTATCTTCGTCGGCTACGATGCCAGCCTCAATAGCATCTTTGGCAGTTTTAATACCACCACGCATGCGGTCACACGTGTGGCGGCATTTTTATCGTCATCGAATGGCGGTTATTTTTCGCAGTTTTTGCTGCATTCGAACAGCAAGGTTTACCTGGCCGACCGGAATATTAACGCGCCGGGCATCCGTGTTTTCAGCGGACCGGTGTTGACGGAAGAGACATCGAAGGCGGTCTATACGGGATTGCCGCCTTATTCGTTGGAAGAGGTACCTTAGGAGAAAGAGGAGACGCAACGTTCCCAAAACGCGCTAACAAACCAGAAGCCCCGTCGTTTGCGGCGCAAACGACCACGCGTTTTGGGGCCCTAGGAGTACTTCACACCCAGTTTGCGGTAAATAAAACCCAACAACCACGCCGGCCCGATCAGTAAGAATTGCAGATCTTTAAAGAAGGAAGGTTTCTTGCCTTCAATTTTGTGGCCGATGAATTGGCCGATCCACGCGACAACGAAGATGCCGAGGCAGACGACCCAGAGTGGCGCGAGCTGCACTTTTGCGACTTCGCGCACGCCGAACAGCATCGCTATCGAAATAACCGCCATGCCCAGGAACATCCAGAAGGAGAGGCGAAGGTAGAAAATACTCGCGAGAATGATCACGACGCCAGCCCAGTTGGCAACGAACGAAAACTGCGGCGGTACCCAGTTAAAGAGGCCTGCACTGGGAATGCTCGCAAAAAGGCCGAGCACCGTGAACAGAATCGTCGGCACGCAGATCCAGTGGATTAGCTTGTTGGTCTTGTTGCGGTGGCTTTCACCGTATTCATCGAGCCATTGGTCTACTGTTCTCATGGCTATGGCTAGCCGGCCAATGGCCGCCGTCAACTGAAATCAGGACTTCAGGTATTTTTCACCTTGCGGATCTGCTTCTTAATTTTATCCTTCGATTGCTGAATTTCCTGGACCTGGCGGCATTCTTCGATAAAAATCTTCTGCGCATTTTTGCCATCCGACTTCTCATTTCTCAGCCGCACATAACTGCCGTCAGCCTGCAGCTCGCGCGCCGAGTCGGTGTCGTCGAAATAGGTTTGCAAAATATTCTTGATTATCTTTTCTTTGACGGTTTTGTTTTCAATCGGAAAAGCGATCTCGACGCGACGGATAAAATTCCGCGGCATCCAGTCGGCGCTCATCAGGTAAATCTGCGGATCGCCCTGGTTATGCGCGACGAGTATGCGGCTGTGCTCTAAAAGCCGGCCGATGATGCTGCGCACGCGGATATTCTCGGAAATACCGGGGATACCCGGCCGCAGGCAACAGATACCCCGCACGATGAGATCGATCTGCACGCCCGCCTGCGAAGCGAGATAGAGCTCGTCGATCACCTCGCGGTCGACGAGCGAATTCATCTTCGCCGTGAGGCGGGCCTTCTTGCCCGCTTTGGCATTTTCGCTCTCGCGGCGGATGAGTTTTAAGACCAGCGATTTGAGGTTGCCGGGCGAAGTCGCGAGCTTCTGCATCGCGGGTAGTTTCGAGTAACCCGTGATCGAGTTAAAGAGATGCGTGGCGTCCTGCGCGATGTCTTTATCGACAGTAAACAGGCCGAGGTCGGTATAGAGGCGCGCGGTCGAGGAGTTATAGTTGCCCGTCGACATATGCACGTAACGCACAATCTTATTCGACTCTTTGCGTACGATCAGCGCGACCTTGCAGTGCGTCTTGTAGCCAATGAGGCCGTAGACCACGTGCACGCCTTCTTCTTCCATGCGCTTCGCCCACTGGATATTCGTCTCTTCGTCAAAACGCGCGCGTAGCTCAACGAGAGCAGTGACCTGCTTGCCGTTGCGCGCGGCGCGTATCAGCGAATCGACAATGCGCGATTTGGGGCCGGTGCGGTAGAGCGTGATCTTGATACCTAAAACTGTCGCATCTTCACTGGCAGCTGAAATGAGGTCTTCTACTACGGCGAAGGAATTGAACGGGTGGTGCAACAAAACGTCTTCACGGCGAATCAGGCCGAAAAGCTCTTCGGGGCGTTCATACTTCAACGGTGAGACGGGCGTAAACGGTTTGAATCCCACACCCATGAGATTCGGGTCGTCCAAAAGGCCGCGTAACCCATAGAGCGGCAACTGACCGTGGATGGTATAAACATCGTCGGCTTCGAGTTCCAGTGCAGCTTTGAGGCGTGCCACAATTTCTGCGGGCATCGTGTCGCGGATCTCGATGCGCACCGCTGCGCCTTTTTCCCGCCGCCTCAGCTCAAGCTGCACAACCTTCATCAGACTCTCGCCTTCGTCTTCTTCAATTACAAGATCAGAATCGCGCGTCAGACGGAAGGCATGCGCGGCATGCACTTCGAATCCCTTAAATAACCGGTGCAAAAAAAGCCGGATGATGTCCTCGATATAGAGGTATTTGCGTTTGCCGTTGGTTTCCGATACGAGGAAAAGGCGGGGTAGCAGCGCCGGAATCTGCACCACGGCAAAATAATCCGGGCCGTCGTTTTTCCCTTTGCGTTTCAGCGTTACGGCAAGATTGATACTGCGATTGGAAAGGCGTGGAAACGGATGCCCCATGTCGATAGCCAGCGGCGTGAGAATCGGAAAAATTTCATTGTCGAAATAACGCCGCACATTTCCCAGCTCTCCGGCGCTGAGGGCCGAGGTTGAAATCATCTCAATCCCAAGCTCTTTAATGGCGGGTAAAAGAGTGTCGGTAAGCAGGCTGACGGCTTTGGCAATATAATCGACGACAGCGCCGTTGATCCTTTTCAGAACCTCGTGCACCTGCATGCCGTCGGCGTTTTCGGCGTCGATATCGTTATAGAGTTTCTGTTTGAGGCCCGCGACGCGCACCATGAAAAATTCGTCGAGGTTAGATTCCGTGATGAGCAGAAAGCGCAGGCGTTCGAGCAATGGATTCGCGGCATCGTTGGCTTCTTCGAGCACGCGCTCGTTGAATTTCAGCCACGACAATTCGCGGTTGATATAGTGTTCTGGTGAAAAGGAAGTTTTTTTTGATTTTTCTGTGTTCATCGTGGTTGCCATCAGGCGCGGCTCGGCCTCCAGGTACCGTGGAAGCCGTACGGAATGCGGTGCGGCACGGCGATCTCGCATAACGGTTTTTTATCGATGCGCGCCGCATCGTAGATGGCGAGGTATGAGCTGTTCTTTTTGCTGTCGAAGATGATGTTTAAGAGATAGCCCTTTCTCTGGCCGGGTTTTCCCGTCGGGATAAAAAGCGGTTCCCCGCCATAATGCCCAGGGGGAAATTCACTTATATCTACTCTGGCCTTACCCCTGGAGATCTCGAAAACGGCCTGGCTGTCGAAGAGCCCTCCCGGAGTCGGGTTCCTTGCGGCACCGGCAAAGACATCCGCATACTTTTCACCCGTGAGGCGGGGATCAATCACGGGAAACTCGGCAAAATATTCGGTTGAAAGCGGCGTCTCCTCGGTTTTGCCGGTGACGAGATCGAGGCGAAAGCGTGTCAGCGTCCCGTTATTTTTCCGCTCAAAGAGCTCCGCGCGGTTTGCCGCATCATCACCCATGAGCGGCAGACTGTCGTAACGCACGGCGTCGATGAGGATAGCCTTGCCGTCTTCGTAGGCGTTTGCGTAATGATAGGCATAACACGCTTTGGGTAGGTCAAATTTCCGGATCGTCTCTTTATCACCCGCTTTGGCGATTACGTAAATGTATGCACCCTTTTCGGGCTGCCATTCGGCGATGCGGCCGCGGAAGATTGATTTCAACGAAGCCACCGCGGGGAAAACCGGTAGTACCGCATAATTGCGCGTGATGACAAAATCATGCACCATCGCGTGGTAGGGGATGTCGATTGCCGTGCGCATCATGAGCTTACCGGAGGGATTGATGACAAAATACTCGAGTTTTGGTTCGCCACTGACACGGTAGCCGAAGGCATAGAGATAACCCGTCGCCGGATCGATTTTTGGGTGCGCCGTAAACGGCGCGATAAAGCCGGTATCGAAATTCTCAAAGCCGATTGTTTCCAGTGTCGAAGGGTTGATCTTCATCGGCGGGCTCGATTCGACCAGCGCATAGAGCTCGTCGCGGAAGGCCACGACAGAGGTATTCGATTTGGCGATCAGCTTTGTATAGACGTCGGCGTTTCGGTGTTTGATGAGCCCGCCCATTAGCGAGAAAAAACTTCCGCTGATCAGGGACAGCTGCGCCATAGGGTTAATCCCACCACCCAAAAAGAACGTCCGTTTTGCACGCCGCTCGATCTCGAGCGTCGGCGTGATTACATAACGATTGCGATAGCTGACAGCACCGCGTTTGAAATGGAAGGAGTGCACCATGCCGTCGCCGAAAAACCAGTGGTAATTCGCACCCGGCTTCTGGGCAGAGTTAGGCCCGTTGCGGAAAAAACCGCCGTTCAAATCCTTGGGAATTTTACCGCGGACCTCGAAGTCACTGTTTTCGCTGAGCGTGAATTCCTTGTCGATCGGTGCAAAATTACCCTCGAGAAAAACATTCGAAGGCTTAGACATACCATGCGCGTGCGGAGCATCCGTCGGCGCGTCGATTGATTTACTATCCAGAATTCCCGATTCGCTTGAAAAAAACATTTCGTTCGATGACGAAATACCAGAGCGAGGAGGGGTGTCGAGAGGAATTGCGCCCCACCCCTAACCCCTCCCCAAGTCTGGGGAGGGGAATTTCTTGCTCCCTTCCCCCAGGCATGGGGCGAAACTAATTGAACCGCTGTTCGACTTCCCGGATGAGGCCCCATGTCGCAATACCCGAACTTCCTTGCGCCCCTAGACTTGGGCTTTGTTACGCTCAGAAACCGCGCCCTCATGGGCTCAATGCATACCGCACTGGAAGAAACCGAAGGCGGATTTAACCGGTTAGCGGCCTTCTATGCCGAGCGCGCCCGCGGGGAAGCGGGTCTCATCGTCACGGGCGGCATTGCGCCCAACCCCGCTGGCCGCGTTTTTACCGGTGCCGCAAAGATGGATACCGAGCACGAAGCCGATGAACACCGCCCGATCACGAAGGCCGTGCACGATAACGGCGGGCTCATCGCGATGCAGATTCTGCATACCGGCCGCTACGGCTATCACAGCGATGCAGTCGGCGCCTCTGAACTGCGCGCACCGATCAGCATTGTGCGACCCAAAAAACTCGACGAAGAGGGTATTCTCAAAACCATCGCGGATTACGCGCAGTGCGCCAGGCTGGCACAACATGCGGGCTATGACGGCGTTGAGATCATGGGCAGCGAAGGTTATCTCATCAACCAGTTTACCGCGGCGCGCACCAATGACCGCGACGATGCCTGGGGCGGCACCTACGAGAAACGCATGCGTTTTCCGGTTGAGGTGGTGAAGGCTGTGCGCAAGGCCGTCGGTGAAAAATTTATCATCATCTACCGCCTGTCGCTGCTCGATCTCGTCGATGGCGGCTCAAGCTGGGATGAAGTTGTGCTGTTGGGTAAAGCCATCGAAAAGGCCGGCGCGACGATCATCAACACCGGTATCGGCTGGCATGAGGCGCGCATACCGACGATTGCCATGGTTGTGCCGCGCGGTATTTTCAGCCAGGTCACGGCAAAAATCAAAAAGGAAGTTTCTGTTCCGGTAGTCACTTCGAACCGCATCAACACGCCTGAAGTTGCCGAAGCAATCATCGCGCGTGGCGACGCCGATCTTGTGTCTATGGCGCGGCCGTTTCTCGCCGATGGTTTTTTTGTGGCAAAATCACGTGCAGGCAAGGGCGAACTGATCAATACGTGCATTGCGTGCAACCAGGCCTGCCTCGACCATACCTTTGGCGGTAAACTCACGAGCTGCCTCGTGAACCCGCGTGCCTGCAATGAAACGAACCTCAACTATGTGAAGACGACCGCACCCAAAAAAATCGCCGTCGTCGGTGCAGGGCCTGCCGGCCTATCGGCCTCGACCGTGCTTGCCGAACGCGGTCATAAAGTGACACTCTTTGATGCCAATAGCAAGGTCGGTGGCCAGCTCAACATCGCGAGGGAGATCCCATCAAAACGCGAGTTTGACGAAACTGTGCGTTATTTTGGCAACATGCTGAAAGAACATAAGGTGGATGTCAAGCTGGGCAAAAAAGTGACGGCCGACGAACTCATCGCCGGGAAGTTTGACGAGGTTATTCTCGCGACGGGCATTCTGCCACGCAAACTCAACATACCGGGCGCTGAAAGCGTGAAGGTGATGAACTACCTCGACGTGCTGCGCGACAAGAAGCCGGTCGGCAAGAATGTCGCGATTATCGGTGGCGGTGGTATCGGTTATGACACAGCGCTCTATCTTACAGACCCCGGCCATGATACCTGGCAAAAGCCCGAAGAGTTTGCCAAGGAATGGGGTTTCGATCTCAAGGTCGAAACCCGCGCCGGGCTTAGGGAGAAATCCGCAGGGCATTTGGCATCACCGCGCACCGTTACCATGTTCAAACGCAGCAAGGGCAAATTTGGCGGTTCGCTGGGCAAAACGACGGGGTGGGTGCACAAGATCACGCTCGAAGAGCGCGGTGTGGAGCAGTTCTCGAATGTCACCTATGAAAAGGTCGACGATGCGGGGCTGCATTATGGCCTTAAAGGCGAGATTAAGGTTTTGCCCGTAGACACGATCGTCGTTTGCGCGGGACAAGAGCCGCTCCGCGAGCTCGAGGCGGGCCTTGTGGCTGCAGGTAAAGCGCCGCATATCATTGGCGGAGCCAAAGAAGCGGGTGAACTCGACGCGAAACGGGCTATTCTCGAAGGCGCCGAATTGGGCGCAAGATTGTAAGATCGGGTGCCGATACTGAATTGTATCCGAAGGCCGTCGAAATAGGTTGACGGCGCCGGCAAAGCAAGACTTATTGGGGAGCAGCATGTCAGACAAGCTGATTTACGACGCGAAGGAACCGCTGCAGATTGCGGGTGGAAGGCCGGTTTCCGACGCCTTTCTAAACCAATTTTATGGAACCGTCAGTCTTTCGCAGATCCAGCGGTTTGAAAAGCTCTACCGCGACCGCAAAACCGAGGTGGAAATTATCGGCATGACGCCCGCGCAGTTCATCGTCCAGATCAATAACTCCTTCACCCGGCACCAGGAGCACCGTCGCCTAGATGCCTTTTTGCCGATGGACGACAAGGGACTGAAATACGTACTAGACTTCCTCGAGGAATCCATTACCTCGGTGGCCAAAGAAGTGCAGAAAAAAGCGGCGAAGAGTCTCATCCGCTGAATTTAAGGAGTCCTATGAAATTGATCCGTTTAATTTTTTTCGCCCTGGCGGCGGTATTCGCTGCGTGCAGCAATTTACCCCCCGACGATGCGACATCTTTTAAGGCATATCCGAATCCTTATAACCCGGCAGCGGGCAATCTGACTCTGGAGAAAACCAGCGGTGCGTTCACTGGAACCGACCACCATGATCTCGTGGTGTTGGATTACAACCTGACAGAAGTTTATCGCACGACGGCGACCGTTACAGCCGGTAAGATTTCATGGCCCGGCATAGACAATGCGGGCACAAAGGTCGCCCCGGGCGTGTATTATGTCAAAGTGATTTCGAACACGACGACGGGCGTTGAAGGTGCCGACTCCATGTTCAAGTTGATTGTGCAATAATGAGGCTCCATATGAAATCAGTATTAATTATCGTTCTTTCACTGCTTCTTGCTCTGCCTGCATTTGCTGTAACATCTTCCGCCGAGTTTTTGCAAAATGGTTTCGGCGCCAAGAGCGCGGGTTTGGGCAATGCGTATGGCGTCGTGGTTTCTGACCCATCGGCGGTCTACTGGAACCCGGCGGGCCTCGCGCAGATTTATACCGAAAAGCGCATCACGCAGACGGTAGAGGCCCCGAAAGGTTCAGAGAAACCCGCGGGTGACGATGAGGAGTTCAACAAGCTGCTCGACGACCAAAACGCCTCGGGCAGCAAAGAATCCAAGATGGTTGAGATTACCGAGCGTGGCATGCAGACCCAGCTCAACGCTTCGGCCAGTTATCTTTCAAATGGTCGCCTGATGTATTTCGGCGCGGCAGGCATGACTCTGGGCAATGGCGGTATCGGTGTGGGTTATGGCGGCAGCCGTGTCGGCAGCATCTCGGGTTATGACTCTACAGGCGCATCGACAGGTACACAATCAGCCCTGTCGCATGTGGCATACGTCGGTTATGGCTGGGGCACAGGGCCATTGCGGCTAGGCATCAGCGGTTTCGGTGTGCGTGAAGATTTGGGCGGTGGCGCTGTGAACGGTGGCGGCATCAATGTCGGCGCGCAACTGGTAGTACTCCCTCCGCTTTTGTCTGTCGCAGCCGATATCAAGAATCTTGCCGCGATACAGAACCGCACTGGTGGCGGCTTCAAAGACATGGGTAAGCTCGATACGATGTTCAGCTTTTCGATGCAGATTCAGGCACCGCCGCCGAACTCGAATTTCAAACTGATCATCGGTTTTACTGCCAACCTCGACCGGCCGTCGGGCGACGGCGTAAAACTCAACATGGGCATGGCCTACGGTTTCAATAAATACATGTATGCGATGTTGGGGCTCAATGGTTCCAAGCCGGCAATTGGCCTCGGCGTGAACGTCGGCAAAACCTTCCACATGGCTGTTTCAGCCAACCGCGATGTGTTAGGCCGCGAGTTCCAGTACTTTGGCGAGTTAAACTTCGCCTTTTGATTGTTTAAGATTCCCGATCTCTGGGGAGTGATCAATCTCACTCCCGATTCCTTTTTCAGCGGCTCACGTGCCAGCGTGTCTGAAGCGGTGGCGCGTGCGGCAGCGATGCTCGAAGAGGGCGCACAGGTCATTGACGTGGGTGCCGAAAGCACCAGGCCCGGCGCAGAAACGGTTTCGGCCGAAACCCAGATCGCAGCGCTGAAACCCTTTCTGCAAAGCTGTATATCCGCCCTGGGGCCTGAAATCACCGGCAGGATTTCTATCGATACGCGGGATCTCGCCGTGATGCAGCTTTGTATCGATAGCGGTGTTGGTTTTATCAATGATGTCAGCGGTGGCAATCCCGAAGTTTTTGAGCTGGTGGCGGCGACAGGTGTAGGTTATGTTCTTATGCATACAAAGGGTGTGCCCGCAAATATGCAGGCCGCGCCCACATACCAGGATGTCGTCGCTGAGGTGGAGGGCTTTCTTTTGGAGCGCACGGAGCAGCTCATGGCAGCAGGCGTCAGAGCCGGCCAGATCATCTGGGACACTGGCATCGGTTTCGGAAAGACCGTGGCGCACAACCTGCAATTGATTGCGGCTCACCCGCGCTTCAGGGCGCATGGCCACCGCATTTTGGCAGGGGTATCACGAAAGTCCTTTATCGGTAAAATATTGCAGCAGGATCGCCCCGAAGACCGGCTTATCGGCACGCTCGCGGCGCAGGCGTATTTAACTTTACGTGGTTGCGACATTTTGCGCGTTCACGACGTGAAAGAAATGGCCGAATCTCTGAAGGTCATCAGCGCGATTACAGAACATGAACTTTAGCCCGCGTGATATTTTAGATATTGTTCTCGTGACGCTGGTCGTCTATTACGGCTACCGCCTCGTGCGGCAATCGCGCGCCGTACCCATTTTAGGCGGCGTAGCACTGTTTGTTGCGCTGACATTTCTCAGCCACCGCGGCCAGCTCGAAACGCTGAGCTGGCTGTTCGATTCGATCTCCGCGTACTTTGTCATTGCGATCCTGGTTGTTTTGCAGCCCGAACTGCGCCGCCTGTTTTACCAGATCGGGCAGGCGCGCTGGTACCGCACACTGATTCAGGTACAGCAGGTGCCGGTGGATGAAATCGCCACTGCAGTCAAACAGATGAGCGATGCAAAATGCGGCGCCATCATGGCGATCGTCAATAAGGTCGGCCTCAAACAATACAGCGAATCAGGCGTACAGATTTCAGGCCGCATCTCGCGTGAATTTCTCGTTTCGATATTTTTCGGTAAGAACCCGCTGCACGACGGCGCCGTCGTGATCGAAGGACAGAATATCGTCGCGGCGGCATGTTATTTGCCCATGAGTACATCCGCAGAAGTGAAACGCTCGTACGGTGCGCGACACCGCGCTGCGCTCGGTATTTCAGAAGATTCCGATGCCTTCGTGATTGTGGTTTCAGAAACCAATGGTAAGGTTTCGCTCTCGTTTCTCGGCGAAATGAAAGAAAATATCGACCAGGCGCGCCTCCGGAAATTTCTCATTGCCTTTAACCAGAACAATCTCGTCGAAGAGTGGAGAGCTGCATGATTCTCCGTATCATCCGTTATATTTTTATCGACGACTATCTCGCGAAACTGATTTGCCTCGCGATCGGCACGGGGCTCTGGTTCTATGTCGAATTTGCCCGCGTTTCGCAGACCACGCTCAACATCGGCGTCGAATATATCAAGAAGCCGGCGAACCTGTTTTTCAAACAAGGCCAGCCGCGGTTTGTAAAAATCATGGTGCGCGGCCGGGATGAATTTTTGAAGTTTTCCACGACAGGCATTAAGGCCGAAGTCAATCTTGCGGCCGCGCAGAGCGGCGAGGCAAAATACCCGCTGATTTTCGACGCCCGGCAGTTGCCCGAGCGTGTCGAGATCGCGCAAAAACCGGATGTGATTACCGTCGCGCTCGAAAAAGGCGCGGCGAAGCGTGTGCCGATCCGCGTTGTCACCAATGGCAATCCCGATGCCGCATGGAAGGTACAGAAGGGCACAGCGACGCCGCGTGAAGTGGAGATCGATGGCCCCGAAGCGATGATTGCCAGCCTCACAAGTATCGATACAGAACCCGTCGACGTCGAAGGTGCGGCGCGTGGCTTTACCCGCAAGGCCAACCTGCGCATTCCCGACCAGATTTCGACCGATAAGATAAAAAATGTCAACGTGCGGATCGACCTCGTGCCCAAGACATTCAGCGAAGAGCAGCAATTTGAGCAGATTCCTCTCAAGATCCAGAACCTCGACGCCGCTTTAGATGCCGCGCTTTCTGACGCGACGGTGCAGGTACTGGTGCAGGGTGAGGCCGGGGCCGTTAAAAAACTGAAAAACTCAGAGATCTATGTCTATGTCAACGCCGAAGACACGCGCTATAATTCGCGCACCGGCAATATCCTGCCTTATGCCAATGAATCCGGAGTTCCCGTGAAAGCGCGGTTGCTCTCGGGCAACAAGAAAGTGCAGATCATGTCCGTGACTCCCGACAAAGTGAATATCCGCTTTACCGTCAAACCAGACTATGTGAAAAAAAGTGCGCCTGCACCCGCACCGACACCTGAAGGAAACTGATGCCAAATAAGCTGAATCTGGGAATTAATATCGACCATGTAGCGACACTCAGGAATGCGCGCGGTGAGAATGATCCGGCACTGATTGAACTGGCGCTTGTCGCGCAAAACGCCGGCGCTGACCTCATCACGATACACCTGCGTGAAGACCGCCGCCATATCCGCGACGCCGATGTCTTTGACCTCAGGAAGAATCTCAAGATTCCCATCAATTTTGAAATGGCGCTTTCTGAAGAAATTCTGAAAATCGCTCTCGAACTCAAACCCGCCACAGCCTGCATCGTGCCTGAACGCCGTGAAGAAATTACCACGGAGGGTGGTCTCGACGTCGCGCATAACAAGGCTGCCGTGGCATCGTTTGTAGAACGGCTACAGGCGGCCGCTATTGAGGTTTTTCTTTTTATCGAGCCCGACACGACGATGGTCAAGCTGGCGCAAGAAGTCAAAGCCCGCGGCATCGAGTTTCACACCGGCGCGTATGCGCGCGCCTTCACCAACCTGCCGGCAAGGAAAGCTGAGATAACCCGGCTCATGAAAGCGGCGGCGCTGGCCGAAAGCCTGGGACTCGAAGTGCACGCAGGCCATGGCCTGAACTACTTCAATGTCGCTCCTGTCTGCGGGATTCCCCAGGTGCGCGAACTCAATATCGGCCACGCGATCATCGCGCGCAGTCTTGTCACAGGACTTGCCGCCGCCATCCGCGACATGAGAACGGCGATGTCCTGACATGGGTTATTCCACTCTTGCCGAAGCAGTCCTCGATCTCCAAAAAGCCGGCAAGCTCGTCTGTATCACCGAAGAAATCAGCAGCAATCTCGAAATGGCTGCGGTGCACCGCCGCGTGCACGCGCAGGGCGGGCCTGCGCTGCTCTTTGAGAATGTCAAAGGCGCAGCATTTCCCGCGGTTTCAAATCTCTTCGGCACGGCTGACCGTACGCAGTATTTATTCCGCGATGTACTGGCGCAAATCAAAGATGTATTCAGGCTCAAAATTAATCCGGCGCTGGCACTGAAGCCGCGCATTGCCCTGAACGCCGTAAGAGTAGGGGTGCACGCCCTGCCGCGGAAGACATTCCTCACCCCCCGATTTACACCAGCTGACCTCGAGGAAATTCCCGTGGTAAAATCATGGGCAAAGGACGGCGGCAATTTTATTACGCTGCCGCTGGTCTATACCGAACACCCCGATCATCCAGGCATCATGCGCTCAAACCTCGGCATGTACCGCGTGCAGACCGACGGCAATGAGTATCAGCCGGGCAAGACCATGGGCATGCACTACCAGCTGCACCGCGGCATCGGTATTCACCACACAGCGGCAATGCAGCGCGGTGAGCCGCTCAAGGTCAGCGTGCTTGTCGGTGGTCCACCGGCGCTGATGCTGGCGGCCGTGATGCCGCTGCCTGAGAACATCAGTGAACTGCTCTTTGCTTCGATGCTCAACAAAAAATCCTTCCGTTACAAAAATAATTTTGGTTTCCTGTATTCGCCTCAGGTGGATTTCCTCGTTCACGGCGAGGTGCACGGGAATGAAACCTTGCCCGAGGGACCGTTCGGCGACCATCTCGGTTATTACAGCCTGACACATAATTTTCCCGTGCTGCGCGTGAAACGTATTCTGGCGCGGCGGCGGCGCGCAATCTGGCCCTTTACTGTCGTCGGCCGGCCGCCGCAGGAAGATTCCGAGTTCGGCCGGTTGATCCATGACCTGACGGATGACCTCGTGCCGAAGGAGATCCCCGGTGTTCTGGCCGTGAATGCCGTCGATGCTGCCGGCGTGCACCCGCTGCTCCTGGCATTGGGTTCAGAGCGTTATTTGCCCTATGCGGAAAAGAAGCCGCGTGAAATTCTCACCCAGGCCAATGCGATTCTGGGGTTTAACCAGATGTCGCTGGCAAAATATCTTTTTATTACGGCAGAAGAAAAGCGTAAGGATCTCTCGGTGCACCGCGTGCCCGAATTTTTGCGCTACATTCTCGAGCGCGTCGATTTCACCCGCGACCTGCATTTCCAGACGCGCACGACGATGGATACGCTCGATTATTCGGGCACGGGCATCAACGAGGGGTCAAAACTCGTCGTCGCAGCTTACGGCGAGAAGCGCCGTGACCTGGCGGCCGAACTTCCTGGGAAGGGGATATCCCGCTATAATTTCCGCGACGCGCGCATGGCGATGCCCGGCGTGCTGGTCGTGCGCACCAGTGCGTTCAGGGATTACAAAAGCGCCGAGTTTGAAATGCGTTCGGTGGCTTCGGCAGCGCGGCCGCTCGCCGATATGGGCATTGCGCTGATTGTCGTCGCTGACGACGCCGAATTCGCGGCTAAAAATACGGATAACTTTCTTTGGGTGACTTTCACACGTTCTGATCCCGCGCGCGACATCTATGGTGTGGAGAGTTTCACGGAACACAAACACTGGGGTTGCAAGGGCAGTCTCATCATCGATGCGAGAACCAAACACCACCATGCGGGAGTTCTCACCGAAGACCCGCAGGTCTCGGAACGTATCAACCGCTTTTTCCGCCGCGGTGCATCGCTCGAAAAGTTATCCTGATGCGACATAACACTGGCCGGAATCTTCAATTTCAGCTCTGTCAAAACCCGATACTCGTATGTGGCGCAGATAGAGGAAAAGAAACAGACCGATACAAAACTCCTTGATCTGGAGAAGTACCGTCTCAAGCTGAAGCTCAAAGATGCGGGTGTCGAGTGGCATGAAGACCAGCAGGGCAAATTCAAAATCTGGGTACGCCTTGCCACAGCCACTGCCCGCTGATTTCAGTCCTTGATGTTCGGGTTTAAGCCGAAAAAACAACATAAAAATCCCGTCCCGACAGTCGATATTATCATCGAAGTCAAAGGCGGCATCGTGCTCATCGAACGCAAAAATCCGCCGTATGGCTGGGCTATCCCCGGCGGTTTTGTCGATTACGGCGAAAGTTTAGAAGACGCGGCACGGCGCGAGGCTGAAGAAGAGACGAGCCTCAAGGTAAAACTCAAAGAGCTGCTCTATGTCTATTCGAACCCCGCGCGCGATCCACGGCGCCATACGGTATCCGCGGTTTTTACCGCGACCGCAACGGGAACTCCCACCGCGGCCGACGATGCAAAGAATCTGAAAATCTTTAAACCCGGGGCTTTCCCGCGCGAGATGGCATTTGACCATGCGCAGATTCTCGCAGACTATCTCAAATTCAAAAAGACGGGCAAAATACCGAAGCCGGGCTAACCATGATTTCAGGGAAAAACATTTTTCCGGACGGGAATCGCCTGTTCGCGGAATACCTGGGGAAATTCAATGACGTCAAAATCCTTCCCGAGACCACGGCCGAGATTGCTTTCATTGGGCGCTCCAATAGCGGTAAATCATCGCTGCTGAAAGCCATTCTAAACTCGCCTAAAATGCCGCAGGTGTCATCGAAGCCCGGTAGTACGCGCCTCATCCATCTCTACCAGATGGCAGGCGGCGCCACGCTCGCGGATTTTCCCGGTTACGGTTATGCGAAGAGCTCGCAGGTTTTCCGTGCGCGTTTCACGGCGATGCTCGTACATTACCTGAATTCGAACCGCGCGATCAAGGCGCTCTGCCTGATGATGGATTCGCGCCGCCGGCCTGAAGAAGAGGAAGAACAGATCAGTCGTATAGCCCAGGAGCGCCGCGTGCCGCTGATTCTCTGCCTGAATAAAGCCGACCAACTCAACCAGTCCGAGACAGCAAAACTCATCGCCTCGTACAAAAACGAAAAACAGTTTTTTGAGATTGTTTTACTCTCTGCCCAAAAACGCCAGAATCTCGATTATCTGCGAAATTATATTGCGTCGCTGGCGTAGACCAAAATAGACCGCAGAGTACGCGGAGTGGCGCAAAGTTAAGATTTATTTTTTCTAACTTAGTCTCTGCGAAACTTCGCGTCCTTTGCGTTTAAGGTTCAGCTGCTCTTATTTACATCCTGTACGCAAATAAGATTCTCCCCTATGAAGATTGAGACGGCGATTACCCGTATGCTGGGCATCGATCTGCCGATCATCGGCGCGCCGATGTTCCTGGTGTCTTATCCCGACCTGGTCTGTGCCGTCTCGAATGCCGGTGGCATTGGCAGCATGCCGGCTCTCAACTATCGCACCACCGACGAGCTCAAAGCAGGTCTCACAGAGATTCGCAGCCGCACGACGAAGCCGATCGGTATCAATCTCATACTCCATAAAGAGCATAACCCGAACTGGATGAAGCAGTTCGAGATCTGCCTCGAGTTCAAAGTAGAACTCCTCATCACTTCACTGGGCAGCCCACGCACTATTATTAAGGAGGCAAAATCTGTCGGGTCAAAAGTGTTCTGCGACATCACAACGCTGAAACATGCTAACATCGTAGCCAAGTCGGGCGCCGACGCGCTCATTGCAGTGGCGCAAGGGGCAGGGGGCCATGCCGGGGCAATCAGCCCTTTCGCCCTGATTCCGTATCTGAAAACCGAGATCCCTGAAGTGCCTGTCGTGGCCGCCGGCGCCATTTCAACGGGCAAACAGATGGCAGCCGCCCTTGCCCTGGGCGCCGACGCCGTCTATGTCGGCACCCGGCTCATCGCCACCCCCGAGGCCCAGGCCTATGCGGAGTACAAACAGATGCTGATCGATTCAGCACCTGAAGAAATCATCTATTCGCCGAAGATCTCGGGAATTCCCGCGAACTGGCTGAAACGCTCGCTCGACAAACTCGATCCCGACTTCAAACCGGATACCGGGCTTTCGGTCGAAGCCAAGTCATGGAAAGAAGTCTGGTCTGCGGGCCACGGTGTTGCGCAGATTACGAGCGTTGAACCTGCTGAAGAAGTGATCCGTTCTATGGCGATCCAGTATTTAGATACGAAGAAGAATTTACCCTAATGCCACTCGACCAGGAATTCGAAGATAAATCGGCCAAGGCTGCGAATGCCGGCATAAAACAGCTGCGCGAGGACCAGGGCTATATGCCCATGAGTGCCCACCTCGGCGAACTCAGAAAGCGCCTGATGCGTGCGGCGTTATGGATAGTGGCGTTTTCAACGGCAAGTTACTTCTTTTATAATTTGGTTTGGACCTTCATCATGGGGCCAGTCGCTGAACTCATCCGCAAATCAAGGCTGCCCGATATGCCCTCGGTCAAAATCATGACCACGCGCCTCGGCGACAACTTTGCCATTGAGTTCAAGATACTGCTGCTGGCAGGGTTCATCCTCGCATTTCCATTTATCATCTTCGAGATCTGGCGTTTTATCACGCCGGCGCTGTCAGCAGGCATCCGCCGCTGGGGCAGTATTATTCTTTTGTCGTCGGTAGCCTTGTTCTGGTGCGGGGTGCTTTTCGCGCGGCTCGTGACCTGGGGTACCGTGGCGGATTTCCTCGTGTTCCAATGGCTACCGCCGCCGATTGTACTGTCGGCCACCGAGAGCGTCAGGCCCGAGATTAACCTGACGATTGCGGATTACCTTTCTTTCTTTACGGGTTTTCACCTCGCGTTCGGCCTGAGCTTTCAGCTGCCGATCGTTTCGGTACTGTTGGGGTCGATTGGTGTGATCTCGAGCGGCCTGTTTTTGCGATTCTGGCGCCATGCCATTGTTGCGCTCTGCCTGTTTTCTATCGTTGTGATGCCGCCCGATGTCTTTGCCATGCTTACGCTGATGGTGCCGATGATGGGGTTATATTTTCTCTCAGCGTTTCTGGTCTGGCTCATTGAGCGGCGTAAAGAATAGCCCGTGCTGTTCATTGGGCTTTCCGGGCATATTTCATGATGTGACATAAGATACCCTATATGTTGTAGTTATGTCGCCAAGGCATGTAGAGCGCGCACCGTATTTCCGGGATCGTACAAACCGGCAATATTATCGTCGGCCGGGGGAATCCGGGAACGGTTTTTTCTCCCGATTTATGCGGGATACGTTGCGCCTAGACAGTTTTGAGGCACGTCGTCAAGGTCGGCGGCCGTATGGTGGGAAAAGTGTTCAGTACGTAGGGTGGCTTGACTGGTGCCGCCTTACTAGGTCGGTACATCCGAACGACTGGCGCCGAGTAAAGCAATATGGCTTCCGTGCCCCTGATGGCAATATCTACAAACTACGAAATCGCTATGGCGTGGTACGGCGTTGAAATGCAACGTTGGGGCGGGGGTAGCTGGATTACGATCAGCGTGCTCGCCGAGAATGCGGGGCACGCCTGTATGAAGGCTGAGCGCCGAAGGCCGGGCTACATAGCGATGTCAGTAGAGCGTGGAAATACTTATAAAAGGCGGTTTCGATGAAAATAATGGAAGATGAGACAGGTACTGGTGTGACCATTATCATGGATCAAAGTAAAAAGTCTGATACTCTTTTTTATGCGATGGGAATATCCCTCGTGATAAAAGGTGCGCTGGCTGATGGATTTACGCAGGTTTTTGTGAATACAAAACCTGACCGGGAAGGTAACGACCGTGTGTTGTTGTCATTCCGGAAACCTTCGCCGCGTCCCGAAGGGGAACAGCGGGGGGAACAGCATGGCTAATTTTTGTATTTATGTCAGTACGTCCGAGGGCAAACGAATTGTTCGCGGTACTGCGCTGACTGTGCCTGAATTTATGGAAAAAGTTCAGGCCCGATTTACACCTGAGAAGATTCGCAGCGAAGGTGTTTATGAAGAAATGGATCTTGATGAGACCCCGGCGATTCATGCCGGTGTGACAACACGCAAGATTCGTGCGAAGAAAGTGGATTAGGCGGAAGGAAAAGGGAAAATGAAATGGCTTGGTACGGGAAAAGATATGGTGGTTATCGACCGCGCAAGAGGTTTGTCGTGAGACGCTTTTTTGGCGGTCGTCGGCGTCGGGGTGGTGGGTCACCCATGGCGAAGCGTCGCGCGTTTTTTTGGGGTGGCATCCTGATGATTTTCATCATGATGTGTGCCCCAAATGTTCGCGCATGGATCGTTGCGAAGTTCTCGCAGTGGTTCCCCAGCTGGAGGGCATGAGATGTATCAGTATAATCGGGAACTGAATGCGGTTGCGATGGCCGCTGGTCAATATCAGTTTGATGTTGAAAAGCAGCTTGTTTCTAAAATTGCCATTGGTCTGCGTTCCACTGGATCACCTCCGGTAACGCCGACTGTGGCTCAGCTGAAGGCAACTTTTTTCGTTGCTCGCCATATTGCTCCCGGGGTCGACCGCGAGCTGTATAATATTAGCCTTTATGATCTGGCTATGCTTACAGACGAAAAAGGTGGTTATTCACGTGATTGGACGGATACGGATTTATCGGACACGAATATTGTGGCACCGTTTGGACTTGATCTTCGTCAGGAAGGAAAAATCCAGTGCTATATCAGTGTTCCGGCCACGATCGCTAACTGCGCTATATCTGCCTACCCTGTGTACGATGGCCAAATGCCTACAACGCTTGCGTACCGTACGCAGACGACGTCTGGAAGCTGTTCTATCAGTAATTGCTTCCGGTTGTACTCGCGGGACGAGTCGGGTACTGAGCTTGACCTCAAGGTGGGGGATTTCTCTAAGAAAGCCATTGACTTTCTTATGGGAAAGATCCTTTTCAGTGAGCAGGCCAAGATCGAGAACGAAACGCCGTTCGCGCTGCTTTATTCGAGTCCATCACCGTATTTGGTGAAGCTCGACCGTATGGCGGGCAGTTGCACGTTTGTTTCTGTGGAGCTTCCATAATGTTGATGCCGGGCGGTAGTGAGGGGCCGAATTCTGATGTTATTATTCGTGATTTTTACGAAGATCAGAAAACGGCGTTAAGAGCTACCGCTCGGAATCGTGCGGACGCTGACCGGAAGGTTCGGGAATATGAAGAATTCATAGAGGCTAGGCGTTCCACGCTGGAGTCCGCCCAGGTCGCGCAGTGGGAGAGGGAAAAGCAAGAAAGAGAAGCAAAGAATAAAGCCGCGTCTGGGGAATCTTTCATATCCAACGCGGGTGGCCTTCTTGGAAAACTCTGGGATGGCATTGTGGGTAATTATACCGGTGGTGCCCTTTCTTCAGATAGCCTGAAGAAATACGGCAAGAATGCGGTTGGGGTGTCGGATTTCGATGCTCCGAAGGTTGATATCCCGAATTTCGATTTTGAAGGTTTCAAAGCGAAATCGGCGGCCGCATCCAAAGCAGCTGCTAACGCGGAACTCAGGGCTGCGGGCGGTGGTACGGCCAATTATGGGTCAGGGGCTATTGCCATGACGAAAGAGGTTAAGGAATTTTCAGATTCGTTTACGAACGGTATCGACAAGAGTCGTATCGGATATACGTTGCCGAATTTGAGCCTTCCTGATTTTGATTTTATGGGTGGAGCTCAGCAAGTGAGGGATTTTTATGAACTTTAGTATGGGCAGTTTGAATTCGCTTCTTTCGGGAGCGAGCGAGATATCAGGATCGTTCGGTGGGCCGACGATACCTGGGGCTACGCCGCCGCCTCCGCCGCCACCAGCGGTGCAGGCTGTTACGCCGCGTGATTCGGGCGCCGACTTTGGCGCGGGTACTTATGCCGCTGGTGCGGGCGTATCATTGGTTGCGTTGTATCTTGGATACAAGGCTCTGCGGTATTTCGGTGTTATTCCGAAGGTAATATGATCCGCAAAATACTTGCTGGGATTTTGAGGTTCATTCACAATGAAGCGTTGTTGCTTAAGCTGGCTGATTATTTGGAACAGCCTTCTTTGGATGAATCCGTGGGGCAGCCTGATGGCCAAGAAGCTTCTTAAGAACGTTGAGGCCCCGGCTGGCCTTCGGGATATTATTCTGGAGGAGTATGAAGCTTACAAAGCTTATCGGGGCGCCGGTGCGCCTGATCAATTATTTAGTACTTTTGCCGCTTCGTCTGGAACTGGCGTTCCCTCTCATGATGCTGGTAAAGCTATTGATATTGTTACTGACGGTTACGATAGCCGCCCTTATCTTTTTGAATTTGGGATTTGGCTATTTGTTAAAAGACCGGACCTGAGCGTTTACTTCTATTCGATGCAGTATGAACCGCATGTTCATATTGGGCAGGTTTCTGGGTTTGGAAAGGGATCTTACCTAGCCGTGAACAAAGGTGCAAAGGGTAAGTTCGATATTTATCCGCGTGCCCAGGTCGCCGGCAAAGCTTCGGATATAATCGGAAAGCTGAAAGCGGCGCGGGAAACTTATCCTGCGGGTGTAAATGTGGATTGGCCTACCTATCAGGCCATGCTTGAGGGGAAGGTCCCTGTAGGGACGAGTAATTGGAAACAGTATTTGAAAAAATACTGGTGGGTTGGATTATTGAGCTTTTTGGCTCTTGGAATCGGTTTTTTTATTTGGAGATCTAGGAATCAGGAGGAAACTGAAGATGGAATTGCATGATGTAGGTTTAAACGAGTTGCTTCTCGTAGTGTTTAACCTGATCACCACAGTGATCGCGTATTTTCGTGGTAAAAAATCTAACTGATGAAGTGGGTTTGGACCGCGTTGATTGGCCTTGTTGGCTGGTTAATTTATGATTGGCTCCGGGATAAACCCGGGGCTGTTTCCAACTCGGTGCAGGATTCTGCAGACATGATGGGGGCCGTGGCAGACGGTATCATTGAAAAGCAGAATGCAAAGAAGCCGAAGAAATGGATTTGGCTTTTGCTTGGCTCTGTCCCTGTTATCGGGACGGGTCTTTTTTTCCTATTCAGAAAAAAGAAGCCTATGAGTAATCTGTTTAATTTGGGTTATTTGGGTCAGAAGGCTCCGGCAGGATCGGAATTTGATTCTCGATACTTAGCAGGATGCGCGAAGGCACGGCGGGAGAGTTTGAAGATGGATTTCGCTAAGACTCAGGGCGCAACGGTCGCCGGCTTACCGATAGAGAGTGTGATGGCCACTTTTGGCAAGAAGAAGGTGTACGATGAAGGTAATTTCAGAAAAGCTCAGCGGTACTAGAAGCTTCCGTGGCTTGGGCTTTGTTGAGATAAATGGGATTCAGTATCCCGTTTGTGGTTCTCGACAGTTTGAATGTGGTAGAAAGGCGACGGTGCGGTACGTCGATGAGCAGATAGAAATGTTGGAAGTGTTGGAACCGACAATGCTCGCAGTTTTTCCCGGGAGCTTAGAGGGGTTCCCTATTGCAACGAACGGTAGAGTTTTTGTCACGGTGGACAAGAAATATTCTCTTTATAGGGGACTGCTCGAAGGCATATGTTTGGGCGGTATTTCGGACGGTGCATCGACGATATCTGTCGTACCGCCGCTTTTTTTGAACTCACGTTATATATATGGCGCCGGAAGGATCGATCAGTGGAACCCGGATTTCCCTGTATGGGATTCAAGCTTTGATTTGGCCTGGGATTTTGACGCTGTATCGATGCGTCAATGATCGTTGGCAATCGATCATTGATACTGCCGGTTTCGGAGGCCGGTTGGGATAGGCTTTGGTCCCCGCCTGTTCGCAATTTCTCTTATCCGGATTCACGTGCTGGATTAATTCAAGGTTGCGTTGGGGACGTGCCGGCGAAATCCGATATTACGCCGTATCTTGCGGGGAATGTATGGAATTCTGTCCAGATTTTAAGGTATAATCCGCCCACGAGTGTAGCGCTGACGCATGAGTATGGCAATACGTTCACGGGATCGGCGTGGACGCACGACGGTGATTTTCGTGACATGGCAGGCGCTGCGATATTTCCGGCTCCGCTGAATAATTATCAGCGGGCGTTTGGCACGTTTGCAAATATTGGTATAGATCCGGATGAATCCGGAAAACCAGCCGCGAATTCGTTTAGTTATTTAATAAAATACAATCTTCAACGCGGTGGGTTCGTGCAAGTGTACGAGTTTGAAGAAGGGGCAGACGGCATCGTCTCCGTATCTATTCAAGGTGGTGTTGCTTCAGCCGTTAAGGCACTTCGGATTTCCGATGGTTCATGGCAGGTTATCTCAGAAGGTGGAATGCTGCTGCCGGCGGGTGGTGGCCAGTTTTGGTTAAACGCCTCGTGGACGTCCGGTGTCGCGGCTACGCAAATGATTGCGCGACTGCGGTTTAGCGTAGAGGTTCCGTATGGCTTATGATTTGGCCGACGAGGCCGAGTCCTATTATTTCGATCAGTCTTTGAGCCCGGTGGTTTTGGATTATCCAAACGGCCGGGAAGTCTATTTTGAGGCAGCTCGAAAAAAAGAAGTCTTTGGTGGGGGGAAACGTGGAAAAGTCTTTTCAATGTCCGCTGCGGCGGTCAGAAGGTTCCGGCAGGCGCTTCGGCGAAGTGGTGCGAAATTTTCGCATTTCGTTACAGTCACTTTTCCGCCTGAGGTTCTTGGGATCGATGAGGATTGGCCCAGGTATGTCCGTAAGTTTTGGCAAAAACTTGCCGCCGAATGTCGCAAGAGGGATATTACGTATTTGTGGGTACGCGAGCCGCACAAAAGCGGACAACCACATTATCACATTATATGTACGAAAGGGCCGTTATTTCGGTTACTTGCGAATCGCATCATATCGGAGGGGACAACCCGGGAGCGTGGACGACTTAACCTCCGGGTGGGTGTTCTGTGCAAAGCAATCTATCACGAAGGCGGTGCTGCGCGCTATATGTCAAAACTCGCCGGCTATTGCAGCAAGGAATCGCAGGTATTGCACGAGGAATCGTATCGTCATTGGGGCCGAAACTACGATGACGAGCTCCCAGACATCTACGAAGCAACTGCCGCTGTTTGCGACTGGGTAAGAAGCCAATATGATCGGCTGTATGCTTTTAAATTTCCGCGATTACTGCAGGTGCCGCGGGGTCTCCCCGTGGGGCCGGCGCTTTACTTTTAGCGCGCCGCACAATAATCCCCCTGGCTGAACAAGCAGGCCGGAGGCCGCACGTTTACGCGGCGAAAAGTGCCGTCTGCAGACGGATGTCTGCTTGCACGTCAAAAATCGTCGATCTCGATTTTGTTACAGGGCTATGCGTAGCCCTTTTTGCGTTTTGCTGCAGCAAAACGCGGGGGGTCCGGGGGGGCGATAGCCCCGCCCGGGGGCGAAGCCCTTGGTTATAGACACATATTGAAGTTGACCTACTGAAAACATTGGGTTTTCTTGTCTTATGGGAATAGCAGAAGCAATATTCATAATTGGTATCTGGGTTGGATCGAACGGAATCGTGTTTTGCGTCGCTGCGGAACTCTCCGGCAACTCGTTTTGTGTGTTTTAACAAAAAAAAGTTGACGAGACATAAGATACCTTATGGGAAGTTATGCATTCCCGAGGCAAATGGCTCAGGGCGCTTGATTAACCGGTATCGCTTTAATCTGATAAGCGAAATAAATGAAAAATAATATGTTTATCGGTACCTGTACATACGCCTTACACCAGTCTTGATTATAGATTAGCGTGACCAGAGAAAACAGTACTAGCACTGCTAAGTTCGGCCAACTGCTCTTTTGAAATTTCAAACGGCTGAGCATAAAGAAAAATACCGGAATCAGAAGAAATGCCCAATAAGGCCAGACTATTGGCGTGAGAATACCCGAAATTCCCAGGCCATACGCATATCCTTCAAGCTTCTGCGTTCTTTTTATGCTCAGAAATAAAAGCCCTGCGGCGGCGGCGGTCATGAACCAAAAGATAAAGGCCAGACGTTGACTGAAGCCAAGATGCAGCAACCAACCGATCAGCGATTCGTTGTCCCGATGTCCCAACAGCCCTTCAGAAGATTTAGTCAGGCTCTTTAACCATGCGCCATTTTCAACGGTTGAGAATTCCCAGCCGGAATAAAGCGCGGTAACGCCGTAACTAATGATAATTAGCCAGACCGGAATCAGCAACAACCCTAGCCAGCGCCTTTGGATCAGAAATATCGGTGCGATAAAAAGAAAATGCAATTTGAATAAGATTGCCAACGCAAGGCAAAGCGCGGCGAGAACCTGGGAAAATCGGGTTTCCGCGTTCAATAGTACATATGTCCCAAGGGAAAGAATAAGCGGCAGACCATTAATTTGCCCTAGCCTAAGTTCATCCCGAATACTTACAATAAAGACCAATGAAGTTATGATTTTTCCCTGGAATTCTGAAATTGTGCCATCAAATGAAAAATATTTCGGCAAAGCAAAAAATATCAGCCAAATCCAGGCGGCCGTAAAAAGAAAATAGAAAATCCAAGGCCGCGCTTCCTTAGGGCAAGGAGTAATAATCGCACCAAAAAACAGCGCCACGGAAGGCGAATATTTGAATTGATAGTGATTTTCCACATCGAAAACCGTTTTGTGATTTATTGCTTTGGCCCCGGCCTCTTCGTATACCCTAAAATCGTCGAAAACCGGCTTGGAATTTAAAAACATGGTAAATACATACACCAAAACGAGGCCAGAAAGAATAAGAAATCTCCGTTGCTTGCTAAGAACCATATTGCCCATTCATTTTATCCCTTTCAAGAACATTTGCCGTCGAAGTTAGAAGGTAAAGTATATTTCGGGGGATTTCAATGCGGTACCTTTTTTTCCCGATACGCTGTCGGCGATGTCCCTGTAACCTTGCGGAAAGCCAGGTGAAATGTCGTATAGTTGTTAAAACCCAGCTTATAGCCGACGGTTGCGGCCGAAGTTTGCGGATCTTCTAACAGCTTCTGCTTCGCCTCTTCAATGCGGTACTCATTTAGGAATGCCGCAAAACCTTTACCCAGGTGTTGATTTAAGAACTGCGAAAGCTGGTGCGAACTGATTGTCAGTAGCTGGGCAGTCTTCGCCAGCGATAAATCAGGATCGCGGTATATCTTCTCATCGCGAAAAAGTGCCTGAATGCGTGCTGTCAATGCACTGACATCGATCGTCGCAGGCAAATCGCGGCGGTATTTGATGCGCTCGACAGCCGGCTGCAGGTTAAAAAACGTCGCTGGATTGCGCTGCAAGAGAATATACGCGCCAATACGCGCCAACGTCGCAAAAGCCATGGCGCATTGCACCCAAAGGAAATGATGCCAGAGCAACCCCACCGTCACCACCGAGAGCACGACGATGTTGCCAAAGCTCAGGATCAGCAAATTGCGGACGAGCCTCTCTTGGCGAAAAGAGTCGATACTCCAGAGGATCGAGGTTCTTATGGTCGCCAGGATAAAATAGATCATGTTGACGATGCCCATGGTGATAAGCACCACCTGGTGCAAGGTCCCCTGATAATCCGTCAGCGTGATATGGAAGGCCTGTCGCGTCGCTTCGGGAGAAAGCCTGAAAAACGGTATCAACGCGAGCCCGGCGAGTATTGCCGGCAGAACATGCAGGGCATGATGCCAGCGAAAGCGGAAATCCTTCTGCATGATGAGTTGCGAAAGCAGAAAGACCAGCGGACCCAAAAGATAGGAAAACGGTAACTCAACTGCAGAGAGCCCGGGGTGCCTGAGGCTCAGGTCGGAACGGATGTTCCAGACGGATAAATGCAAAAGACCTGTGATAAAATAGAGTGCGGCGAAAGCATAGTGCGATTTATGCTTCTTCTTTTGCGCCAGCGCAGCCAGGGCTAATCCCCATGATACGACACAGCCCAGAAGGATGAGGTTCTCGATAACTTCGCTCACAGGTAAATCAATGTTGCGCCTGCGCCCCGTAAACGATCTTTAAATCTGCAAAAAAACTCGCGATCTTATTATTTATGAAACTTAATCCAGAGTTTATAAACCTTGTCCGTTACTTTTGGCCGGCGTCCCGGGATTTATCTTTATTAGGCACGACTTGTAAAGTTGTCTCCCAATCTCTCGCCTCGTCGAGTTTGTGGATTTTTCCTTGCTGGATCATCGAGCCGAAGATTCACTAAGCGACCATAAATTCCGACGAGGCTTTTTTTTGACTTTCCGGATAGTCCGTTTCGTTAGATGATATTTTCTCATCGTTCGTTACGGGCATGACTATGCAGGGTGTCACATTACCTGCACCACCTTAACATTTATAATATTTAGGCCCGGTTTTATAAATCTTATCCGTAGCTTTTGGCTGAGTTCCTGAAATTTAGTTTTATTCAGCATCACGGTGTTTCTGACGCCGCAAGGAGATAAAATGATGAAGAAGACTAGTTTATTTATGTTCACGGCTTTGTTGCTGGTGAACTCGCTGACCGCAAAACCGAATATTGCGGCACCAGCGAAGATCGTGGAGACAGCCCCCGTAGTGGCAGCCAACGATTCCATGAGCTCACAGGCTGCTACGCCCAGCCGGAAGTGGATGGGCATTACCTTTGGGGTCAGCGCGGGATATGTAACCGACATGTTTAAGCAGGGCACGAATCTGAGCAAGATTGCCGGTGCAGCTGGCGGCGGTGCATATCAGACAGCGTCGGCGAACGCAAATCTGGCAAACCAGTGCGTTGCTGTAAACAACCTGGCGGGCTCTACGAACTGTTCCGGATCGGGATCGGGCAGCGATGTGAACTTAACAGGTTTGGATATGGGGCTAAAGGTTCAGTATGATGTTCTGCCATGGCTTTTTGTTCGTTCGGGTGTAAATTACACGATGGGCTTCAAGAATACCTATACACTGACCTCCGCATGGACCTCGGGTGCAGGTGTTCAGGTCACCGATTCGGCGACGATTACCGCCAATGGGAACATGTTGGAGGTGCCGATGCTTGTCGGATTCAATTTCATAAGCAATGAAAGTGGTTCGCTTTATATGGCAGCCGGATTAAACTATAATTCCGGATCATATGATTTCAATATGTCATTGAACAGAACAGTTTCTGCTGGTACAGCACCGACCTTTCAGGATGTGAATAACAATACGAAACAAAGCGGCTTAGGCGTTATGTGGCTGATTGGCGGCAGGGTTAAGGTCGCGAAAGGAATCGCTGTTTTCGGCGATGTCAAATTTTTAGCAGCTGCTGCCGTAGCTTCCGGCGCGGTAACGGGTACAAGTTTTGCAGCTGGTAATTCTTATGCAAACTCCGGCCCCGTTAACACCTTTCTGACTTCTGCTGCGGTCGGTGCAGCGACACCCCAGGTAATTCAAAGCAACGGCGGTGGTACAGCGACCGGGACAGGCGGCTTAGATCTTTCTTATACGCGCTGGCAGCTTGGCATCCAGTATGAATTATAGATCAATAGTCTGAAGCAAGCAGCGTAATACAGATCCAAATACGCGATGTGATAACCTGTTCAAAGACAGGTTATCACAGATTCCAACACATCAGGATTTATAAAAACGTAACAGAGATTTATAAATCTTTAACGTCGCTTTTGGGCTTTTTTCAAGCTTAAATTTAATTTAAATCAGACCTGGCATTTGCCAGAGAAAAGGAGAAAAAATGATCGGATTAAGAAAACATACGCGCACCACAACCCTGGGACTGTTTGTCATCGCCCTACTCGTTCCAGGCAATTGCGCCCAGGAACAGGCGCCGGATAACGACAGCGGTGACATCCTAATAGAAGGAACGGTTTCTTTTAACCAACATATCAAACCGATGCTTAGCGCCTCATGCGGCGGTTGCCACGGGCAAGCGGGAGGTCTTAATACTTCCAGCTACGCAGCCCTCATGGCTGGCGGGGTTTCCGGAGTATCCGTCGTTGCCGGCAAACCTGACATGAGTAATCTCATTAAGAGACTGCGCGGCGAAAACAACCTGCCGCGCATGCCCATCGGCGGCAATGCGCTTACAGATAATCGCATCCGAAATGTGATACACTGGATTGAACAAGGCGCATTGGACAATTAGAAGAGGAAACCAGAAATGCATTTTAAAAAATTGTACTACGGGATATTGCTGTTCGCAGCGACCAGCTTACCTGTGTTTTCAGAGATCTCCACAAACTACATAAACCTTTTTAAAGGCATCACGCCGCAAAAAGGTGATTTCGAGGTGGTTTTCAATCACCGCTTTTTTAGCCCGATTGCTGATTCGAAAGCGTCGGATTGGTATGGGCTTGATAGTGGCGCCCAGATCGGCTACGGGGTGAATTATGGCATAACCCAAAAGTTAGCCGTCGGAGTTTACCGTACCACTTTATTGAAGACGTATAATGCAAGTATCATGTACAATATTTTTGACGACAAACAGGAATGGCCCACCGCCGCGCAGAATCCGAACGCTGCGCAATGGAGCGATAAAGCGATGTTACCTGCGAAAGATCTCTTCACTTTGGGGGTCAGGGCGGGCTATTCCTGGATATCCCAGATAGAGGTTCCTGATAATTATTCGATCACCGGTGAGCTGACTTTATCAAAGCAGTTTTGGCGTCGTTTCAGCCTTTCAGCGTCCATGATCTATGCCTCGAAAGCGACAGGTATGGATGCCAACACGGCATTTTGGCGAAAAAATGATATCGGGTTCGGCTTCGCCGCCGAGTTGCTCATTTGGGGAAATTTATTCGCAATAGGAGAACTGAACATACCGTTAGTCATTGCCGCAAATCGCTTTCCCACGAAATCCTTCGGGCTAAGTTATCAGACATATGGTCATGATTTTAAGCTGTTTTTGACGAATTCGACTGCGACGACACTCGAGGCAATCACCTTCAGCCAGGTTTCCAATGTGCGCATCGCGTTTTCGATATCGCGCATATTTTAGGATAGTAGCCATTATGAAATATACGATTTTCATTCTCATCGCTTTTCTCAATCCCTGGTTTTTTTTACGGGCAGAGACATATAAAATCGCCGGGGCAAGGGAATTTGTTTTCATCGCCAGGATTAAACCGGGCTCTTACTTCGATTCCAAAACAACAGGTTTTGAGGGCGCCGTAACATGGAAAGGTGCGGCAATTTCGGGGAAAATCACCGTGAAACTGGAAACCTTAAGCAGCGGCATCAGCCTGCGCGACAGTCATATGCGGGAAAAAAACA
>CBDIID010000003.1:315000-4840723 GCA_965279515.1 Turneriella sp.
TTGGAGCTTAGCGGGATTGAACCGCTGACCTCCTGAATGCAAATCAGGCGCTCTCCCAGCTGAGCTAAAGCCCCGTAAGTTCGACAGGTACATCCACCCATCGAGGTGTGCGCCTGGCTAGAATTGAACTAGCGACCCCTCGCTTATCAAGCGAGTGCTCTAACCGCTGAGCTACAAGCGCTTATATGCCTGAAACTCTTAGTCGCAGTTCTCGTCGCTAGCGACCCCTCGCTTATCAGGCGAGTGCTCTAACCGATGCGAGCGTCTTCGCTCTCTGGAGCGAAATGCGCAGCATTTCGCGGAAGTGCTACAAGCGCTACGGCCTATTTCCTCCCAACGAAAGCTATCCGCACTAGGTGCTACAAGCTCTTCTTTTCAAAGCCCTTGGTAATTAACCGAGGCCCTGATCTGTTCTTTAGTAGACGGATAATGTGACCTTGAGGTCCTAATGCTTTTCCTTGCGGAAAAACTTCAGGATCAACTGATTTCCTTTTAAGGAGGTGATCCAGCCGCACCTTCCGGTACGGCTACCTTGTTACGACTTCACCCCCCTCGCCGAATTTACCTTAGCGACCTGCCTCCTTGCGGTTGGCAACAGCCTCTTCGGGTACCTCCAACTCGGGTGGTGTGACGGGCGGTGTGTACAAGGCCCGGGAACGTATTCACCGCAACATGATGATTTGCGATTACTAGCGATTCCGACTTCATGCAGTCGAGTTGCAGACTGCAATCTGAACTGAGACCAGCTTTGTGGGATTTGCTCCACCTCGCGGCTTTGCGTCCCTCTGTACTGGCCATTGTAGCACGTGTGTAGCCCTGGATATAAGGGCCATGCTGATCTGACGTCATCCCCACCTTCCTCCGGTTTGTCACCGGCGGTTTCTTCAGAGTCCCCAACTTAATGATGGTAACAGAAGATAGGGGTTGCGCTCGTTGCGGGACTTAACCCAACATCTCACAACACGAGCTGACGACGACCATGCAACACCTGTGAATCTGCCCTTGCGGGAAGGGGTATCTCTACCCCAGTCAAATCCATGTCAAACCCAGGTAAGGTTTCTCGCGTATCGTCGAATTAAACCACATGCTCCACCGCTTGTGCGGGCCCCCGTCAATTTCTTTGAGTTTCACCCTTGCGAGCATACTCCCCAGGCGGTATACTTAATGCGTTAGCGTCGTCACTGACGGCGTTGAAACCGCCAACAACTAGTATACAACGTTTACGGTGCGGACTACCAGGGTATCTAATCCTGTTTGCTCCCCGCACTTTCGCTCATGAGTGTCAGTTACGATCCAGATAGCTGCCTTCGCCATTGGTGTTCCTCTCGATATCTACGCATTCCACCGCTACACCGAGAATTCCGCTATCCCCTATCGTACTCAAGTTCGCCAGTTTTGGAGGCTGACTCTGGGTTGAGCCCAGAGATTAAACCACCAACTTAACAAACCACCTGCGAGCCCTTTACGCCCAATAATTCCGAACAACGCTTGCCCCATACGTATTACCGCGGCTGCTGGCACGTAATTAGCCGGGGCTTCAGACTGGTACCGTCAATGTATGCCCTCAACGAACATACTTTTTCTTCCCAGTCTACCGAAGTTTACAACCCGAAAGCCTTCATCCTTCACGCGGCGTCGCTGCGTCAGACTTTCGTCCATTGCGCAAGATTCTTAACTGCTGCCTCCCGTAGGAGTCTGGCCCGTGTCTCAGTGCCAGTGTGGCCGATCATCCTCTCAGACCGGCTATCCGTCGTAGCCTTGGTGGGCCGTTACCCCGCCAACAAGCTGATAGACCGCAGGCTCATCTAGAAGCGACTATTGCTAGCCCTTTAACATCACTGTACTATGCGGTATTAGCCCCGGTTTCCCAAAGTTGTCCCGCTCTTCTAGGTAGATTCCTACGTGTTCCTCACCCGTCCGCCACTCCCTGTATTGCTACAGATCGTTCGACTTGCATGTTTAAGACGCGCCGCCAGCGTTCGTTCTGAGCCAGAATCAAACTCTCCATTATAGTTTAAGATCGCATAGCGATCTAAAGTTAAACGAAGAGCTAATAATTAGCCCTTTTAAACAAACCTGTAATGGCGAAACTCTCGTTTCGCCTTAACCTGGCTGCTGTTCATGTTATTCTTTGCCTTAGGCTTTTCTTACGAAAAGCTTCAGGACTTTATGCGTACCGAATCAAGTTCGGCACGACTTTTGCTCAAGGTTCTTAAAGAAATTTACGAAGTCCTTGCCATTGCATTGCTGCAATTTCAAGCTTCATAACAATTTTCTATTCATTATCCGTCTGTCAAAGAACAGATCTGCAAGTCGCGCTATACGCGGCTTGACGCCCGTTTTGGCCGCCTGTGGCGTCCAATTCGGAGAGCCAGTATATGAAGGTCCAACATACCGTCAAACCGAATGAAGTTTTTATTCCCCAAACGCCAAAATAAATTAAAAACCTGTTCTACCGCCCTACTTTTTGTTGCCAGCCTGTTTCCGAAGACATAGATTACCTACACTGATAGCACTCTAACAGCGAGACTGCTATCAAGTGAGAGATTAAGTCACATTATGACAACGCGCCAGGGAGAAATATTACGCGCTCTTGTAAAAGAGTATGTCGCCAGCGGCGAGCCCGTGGGTTCGCAGATTCTTGTAGAGAAGTTCAGCATGGCGTTTTCCCCAGCTACGGTGCGCAAAGAGATGTCGGTTCTCGAGCAGATGGGACTCCTCGCCTCGCCGCATACCTCCGCCGGTCGCATTCCTACTGACCGCGCTTTTCAGTTATATTTAGCCGATCTCGTGAATCTCTTTGAGATCACCCTCAATCAAAAGGCTGAACTCGAAGATCTCTACCGCTCAGCGGCACTCCAACTGGACCAGTTGCTGAAAACGACGGCGCACATGCTGTCACAGACGTCGAATTTTGCCGGCATCGTGCTCGCTCCCACCAGCATTGGTTCCAGTATAAAGAGGATTGAGCTCGTTTCTGTCATGGAAAGCCTCGTGCTCATGATCATGATCAGCTCTTCGGGCGCGATCTACGAAAAGAAGATCAAGCTCGAGCGCGTTGTCAATCAGGAAGATCTCTATAAGATCAGCCGTTATCTGAACCAAAACCTCAAGGGGCATGACCTGGGTGATGTGCAGGAGCGCGGGCTCGAGTTTCTGAGCGGATCGCTCGCAGAGCTCGGTGAGCTCTCTGACATCGGTACGGCCGTGACGCAGGCGATCGTCTATAATCCGCCCGACCAGACCATCCACATTGAAGGCGATACCAACCTGCACCGTAAAATTTACGAACTGACCCCGGACCGCCGTAAGGCCGAGAAGATTATCACGCAGCTCGAAAACAAAGACTATATCGCGTCGGTTTTCGAACGCATGAAAAATCTGCCGCAGGTCGGCTCGCAGGTTGGCCTCGATATCGACGGCGAAATTTTATCGGGGATTACCATCCTCGGCAAAGGTTATACGCTGAGCGGTAAAAGCGTCGGCGCCCTGGGCGTCATCGGCGCAAACCGCATGCCCTATGAGAAAATCATACCGGCACTCGACTACAGCTCGCAGATTCTTTCGAATGTGCTGAGCGAAAAAAGCAATATTGAAATGCAGGGAGACGTGAAGGTGAGTGAAATTGAAGTCACAGCGCGCAAAGGTCTCCCGGAAGGCCAAAATAAAAATAAATCCGCGCGCGGAAAGAGGACCAGATGAGTGATAACAATAAACAGGGCGAAGAAAATAAAAACGAATTCGCCACAGAGGCCGACGAGATCGCTGCCATGAGCGCAGAGGCTGCACCCGAAACAAATTCTCAGGGCGAGAGTGAGCTCGATATTCTAAAGAAGCAAATAGGCTCATTGACGTCGGATCTCCAGCGTGAGCGCGCGGAATTTTCGAATTTTCGCAAGCGTGCTTTAACGGAAAAGAACCAGCAGGCGGCACAATCGAGCGCACGCCTGCTCACCGACCTCTTGCCGGCTCTCGATGCACTCGACCAGTTTTTCTCGGCGTATGGTGCAAAAGCTGAAGCCGATGCCGGCATCAAGGCCATCGTCGATGGTGTCAGCCTCGTGCAAAAGCAGATATCGCGCGTTTTTACGGAGGCAGGTGTCGAAGAGTTCAGTCCCCTGGGCGAAGAGTTCGATCCCAATATGATGGAAGCGCTTTCAATGCTCGAGGGCGATGTCGAGAAAGAGACCGTCGCCCAGGTTTTTCAGAAGGGCTACCGCATTGAAGGCAGGCTCATTCGGGCGGCTCGTGTGGTGGTGACAAAACCCAAGGCGGCACAGTAATTTTACGACCAAACTCGCCGCGATTGCGGTGACAAGGCACTGAAGATTAAAGGAGAAAAAAAATGGCAAAAGAAAAAATTATCGGAATCGATCTCGGAACCACCAATTCATGCGTAGCCGTGATGGAAGGCGGCGAGGCGGTTGTAATCCCCAATAGCGAGGGCGCAAGAACAACACCCTCGATCGTCGCTTTGACAGACAAGGGCGAAACGCTCGTGGGTCAGGTGGCTAAAAACCAGATGGTCACGAATCCGGAAAACACGCTGCGTTCGGTGAAACGTTTCATCGGTCGCCGCATGGCAGAAGTTGCGGATGAAATCCGCAAAGTCGCGTACAAGGTTAAAGAAGGTTCAGGCAAAGAAGTCGTAATCGAGACGCGCGAAAAAGACTACCGCCCCGAAGAAATTTCGGCGCGCGTTCTGACAAAAATGAAGCAGACGGCTGAAGAGTATCTCGGCACGACAGTCAACAAAGCAGTGGTTACGGTACCCGCTTACTTCAATGACGAACAGCGCCAGGCAACTAAAGACGCAGGCCGTATCGCCGGTCTTGAGATTATGCGGATTATCAACGAGCCAACGGCAGCGGCGCTGTCTTATGGCCTCGACCGCGACAAGAGCGGCGAAGTGATTGCGGTCTATGACTTAGGCGGCGGTACATTCGATATCTCGATCCTCGAACTCGCAGACAATGTCTTCGAAGTGAAGGCGACGAACGGCGACACACACCTCGGTGGTGACGACTTTGACCAGGCTGTGATTGACTGGATCGTAGCGGAGTTCAAAAAAGAAACCGCTATCGACGTCGGCAAAGACAAGATGGCACTGCAACGCCTGCAAGAAGCGGCAGAAAAGGCGAAAATCGAACTTTCGAACAAAGAAACCGCGGATATCAACATCCCGTTTATCACGATGGACGCATCGGGGCCACGTCATCTCAACATGACGATCACCCGCGCCAAATTCAACCAGCTGACGGCATCGCTTGTCGATCGTTCGGTTGAGCCGTGCAAAAAGTGCATCGCCGATTCAGGCTACAGCATTAACGAAATCAACAAGGTAATCCTTGTGGGTGGTTCGACACGTATCCCCGCGGTGCGCGAAAAAGTGAAGGAACTCTTCGGCAAAGAACCGGATAAATCGGTGAACCCCGATGAAGCCGTCGCGATCGGCGCGGCGATCCAGGGCGGTGTGCTCGCCGGTGAAGTCACCGACGTGCTGCTGCTCGACGTTACCCCGCTCTCTCTCGGTATCGAAACGCTGGGCGGCGTGATGACCAAAATTATCGCACGCAACACGACGATCCCCACCAAGAAGTCAGAGGTATTCTCGACAGCGGCAGACAGCCAGACTGCGGTGGATATCCACGTTCTACAAGGCGAACGCGAACTCGCGAAAGATAACCGTACACTGGGACGCTTCCAGCTCTCTGAGATACCGGCTGCCCCCCGCGGCACACCGCAGATCGAAGTGACTTTCGACATTGATGCGAACGGTATCGTGCACGTTCAGGCGAAAGATTTGAAAACGAACAAAGAGCAGAAGATTAAGATCGAAGCTTCGAGTTCGCTTTCTGAGGCTGAAATCCAGAAAATGGTCAAAGACGCAGAGGTTAACGCCGAAGCGGATAAAAAGGCCAAAGAAGCGGCATCTGCCTATAACGATCTCGACAACATCATCTACACCACGGAGAAAATGGTTGCCGATGCGAAGAACCTCGACGCCGGCATCAAGACCGAAGTCGAAGGTGTCGTTGCCAAAGCCAAAGAAGCGCTGATGTCACGCGATGCAGACAAGATGAAAGCGGCCGCGCAGACACTCGGTGAAGTGATGCAAAAACACCAGGCAGCCTTCGCCGCACCGGGTGCTCCCCCTGAAGGTGAAGCGCCTAAGGCTGAAGGACAGGGCAAAGGCGACGAGAAAGTAGTCGATGCTGAGTTTACGGAAATAAAGGACGACAAGAAGTAAAAATTTTACGGGGTTTGGTATCGGAACATGGCGGATAAGAGAGATTATTATGAAATATTGGGCGTGCCGAAGTCGGCAGCCCTGGCCGATATCAAAACCGCCTACCGTAAGCTGGCGATGAAGTATCACCCGGATAAAAATCCCGGGAATGCGGAAGCCGAGCAGAAGTTCAAAGAGGCAACCGAGGCCTACGAGGTTTTGCGTGACGAGCAGAAGCGCAAGATCTATGACCAGTACGGTCATGCGGGTCTCGGTGGTGCCGGCGCGCAGGGCTTTGGCCAGGCCGCCTACAGCGATTTTTCGGATATATTTTCGGGCACAAGCTTCGAAGATATATTCGAGAACCTGTTTTCAGGTTCCGGTTTTGGTCGCTCGCGTTCGGGCAGTTCTGTCAGGCGCGGCAGCGATTTACGTTATAATTTAGAAATCACATTAGAAGACGTTTTCAACGGCAAAGAAGAAGAGATTGTCATCCCCCGCGAAGAGAGCTGCGGCGATTGCAGCGGTACGGGGTCATCCGACGGCAAGCTCGATACCTGCCATATCTGCGGTGGTTCAGGGCAGATTCGGCGTAGTACGGGGTTTTTCTCCGTAGCTTCGACCTGCAACACCTGCGGTGGCGCGGGCAAGCTCATCAAGAACCGCTGCAAGACATGCAGCGGCCAGGGTACCATCAGCAAAAAGCGCAAGCTCGCCATCCGTATACCTGCCGGTATTGATACCGGCACGCGCCTGAAGATTTCGGGTGAAGGCGAGGCGGGCCCGCGCGGAGGTCCATCCGGCGATCTCTATGTTGTTGTTCAAATTCGTAAGCACCAGCTCTTTGAGCGCGACGGCGTCGATCTTGCCATGTATATCGATGTGCCGGTAACGACGGCGATGCTGGGTGGCGAGGTGACAGTCGAAACGCTCGATAAGAGTAAAGTTAAAGTCAAAATCCCATCGGGCACGCAGCCCGATACCCTCTTCCGCGTACGCGGCAAGGGATTACCTTATATGGGCGGTCAGGGACGTTTCGGCGATCTCATTGCGCACTCGCGTATTGAGATTCCAAAATCGCTTTCGAGCAAAGCCAAGGGGCTCGTCAAAGAGCTTGAAACCGAGATGCAGGCTTCGGGCTCCGGAATTTTCGGAAAATTCCGCTGATTGAGTTTCCCTGAACATGGCAAACAAAGCACCGGTTCAAAAAATCAGGTTCGGCATTATCGGCGTAGGCCACATGGGCAGCTACCACCTCAACGTGGTTTCGGCCCTCGCCACACACGATCTCGTCGGCATTTTCGATGCCCGGCTCGATTACGCAAAGGAAAAGGCGGAGCAATTTGAGACACGCGCCTTTGCGACTTACCAGGAACTCATCCGCGAATGCGAGGCAGTGACGATTGCTGTGCCGACGCACCTGCACTTCGATATCGCCAAATATGCACTGGAAAACGGCGTGCATGTCCTGGTCGAGAAGCCGATGACCTTCGACATCGCTCAGGCACAGGAACTCATCGGCCTCGCCGCTGAGAAAAAACTCATCCTCCAGGTTGGGCACGTCGAACGTTTCAACGGCGCGGTGATGGCCCTTTCAAATATCGCGACCGAGCCCCTGCTCATACAGACACGGCGTTTGCATCCGAACAACAACCGCATTCTCGACGTCGGTGTGGTTCTCGATCTTCTAATCCATGATATTGACATTGTTCTGAATCTGGTGCGAAAGCCCCTGATCAAACATTCGGCCGTCGGCAGCTGTATTACGGGCAAACATGAAGATATCGCCGTGATCGAACTGCAATTTGAAGGCGGCTGTATTGCGACCCTCACCGCTTCGCGGCTCTCTCAGTATAAGGAAAGGACACTGACGGTTACGCAGAAGAATAATTTTGTTATTCTGAACTATGGACAGCAAGAGATTGAAATCCACCGGCAGGGAAACTCGGTTACAGTAACGGCGCCTGATGAGATTAAATATTCACAGGAATCGGTCGTCGAGCGCGTCTATGTGCATAAGGATAACCCGCTCAAGAGCGAGCACCTGCATTTCTATAACTGCATCATCGGTAAAGAACAGCCCCTGATTACAGGCGAGGCAGATCTCAATACCTTGCGCATTGCGCTCGATAGCGTAAAACAAATCACCGGTTGATTTTAATACGCCGCAAAACTGGCGTTGGTAATTTTCAGCTCTTTCGTTTCACCGTCGCTGCTGAAACTGGCATTCTGTGTAAACGTAACTCCGGAAGCAAAACTACCGGCACCGCCGTCGACATCGATCTTTACCGTATAACTGCGCGTGCCTCGCGTCAAATAAAGGGGATAGAAAAACCGCCCCGACGCATCCGTTTTTTCAGCGCTCGTTTGCAGCGTCGTGCTCCCTAAACTATCGGTATACTGAATGCGCACGGACCGCTGTGCTGCGAGGCCAGTCGCATCGATCATGAGCAGCTGCTTCGCGTCGTTGGTTCTATCCGTGCCGGGAGGTGTCGAGTCGTATGTGCACTGGCTGAGTAAAAAAGCGGCAAAGGCGGCGGCAATCAGGCGTTTCATGCCGCGTTCATCCGGTAAGGTATTCTTGCGTTCTGGCCGACAAACGCCGAGAGCAGCTGCATTTGCTGTTTATTCTCTTCTGTGGGGAATTTTTCTACCCGGCGCTGCATCTCGATGAGTGCAAATACGCGCCAGAGTTTTTCGCAGATATACATGCGGTTTACATCGCGGTCAAATTCGTTGGCGATCATCGGTTTCAGTTCAGACCAGATCTCTTCAATGTATTTATTGCCGTCGGCGGCCATCTGAAGACTCGCCGATTTCAGATACGTTTCAAAGGCCGCCTGCACTTTAGGCCTCTTCGCGGCGTGAATCGCGTGTTCGGCGAGAAGCGCGTGCGTGCCTTCCCAGGTCTCGTTGATGATTGCATCGTTGAGCACGCGGGGCAACACGCTGAAATCCCCCAGAATGCCATTGCCACCGTGCAGGATCATCGCCTCTTTCACAACCACAGCGCTGTACTGTGTGACGATCATCTTCAGCAGCGGCACCAGCATTAGCTCGAGCGCCTCTTCTTTTTCGCTTAGACGAAAGGCGTAAAAGCTCACCAAGGTCAGCGCATCGCGCAGCATACGCATCTCACCAAGCGTCCGTTGCACGCTTGGGAACGCCGCCAGCTTGTTGCCATACGCTTCGCGCGCCGCGACATAAGCTTCGGCTTCGATGACACCGCGCGCAATATGCCCCAAGCCTCCGCAGATGACGTGCAGGCGCGAGGTACGTAAAATGTAGCGGATCAGGTTAGCGAGCCCATGCGAGGTGCGCCCGAGCGCGGTAGCCTCGCAGTTCTCGTAAATACTCTCTACGGTAATTTTTCCCTTAGAGCCGATAATATCTTTCTTGCGGAGCAGGTGGCAGCCGTTCAGCGAACCATCCGCCTTGAGGCGCCCGACCAGAAACAGGCCCACCGTATTTGTGCCTTCAACCTTTGCCGTCGTCACCCAGACATCTCCGGGATTCGAACAAAACCATTTTTCACCGTTGAGCAGCCAGGTGCCGTTTGCCTGCGGCGTCGCGACCGTGCGGTTAGCCGCGACATTACTGCCGCCGACACGTTCGGTCACGTATTGCCCCGCCATAAAATGCGAGGTTGAATCGGGGGATGTCAGCATCGGCAGAAAGCGTTCTTTTTGTTCTTCGGTACCGATAGCGCGCAGCGCATGGATAAGCCCTTCTGTCATGGCCAAAGGACAGGCGACACCGCCCTCGCCGTTCATATTCGTGAGAATCGCCAGCGCCATACGGTGGGGTATGGAAAACTCGTGCTTCCAGTCAGCCTGGCAGTCACGGTTTACAACGCCGTGGTCGTAAAAAATCTTGCGCAGCTTTATTTGTTCCGGCGCATAACGCACCTCGTCGATGCGGTTGCCGAAGCGGTCGTACTGAATGAGTTCACCCCATTTCCCCTCTTTATGGCAGGCAATTGTAAGCTCGTTGATTTCTCCGCTTAAGAGCTTGCCGAGTCCTGACAGGTGTTCCCTAACAGAAGCCAGGTAAGCGGGTGTTGTATTTGCAGAATTGAGTTCAAAGGCTTCTTCAAGAACCCGTGTTCCATTGAAAAAATTCTTCCCTGATACGCCGCGGTAGTCGCTTAGATCAAAAGGTTTTAAAGCTGGATTTTGCATTACTAGATTACCTATAGGCTTCAAATAACATATCAATGCACGGTAAATCTTGCAAACGTTGTTTTTCCTCATGACTGGGCGGGACGTGCTCGATCTGAAATTGCTCGTCTGTAATGATTAGCACAGAATCACCCCAAAGCATGTCATATGTCTGTCCCTGATTAGAAAGTCGTATTTTTTCTCCAAACCAGGAAAAAACCGAAAATTCCCTTCCTTGTTTCGCGAAATGTAATTTCTCTGATTTCAGGGAACTCATGTCATGGTACGCCACTGAAAATTCTTCAGTGTTTAATTTAGATGCAAAGGACGAAATTTTCGGTTCTTGATCATGTATGCAGCTGATAGCCTGATCGAGATGAAGCGTCCTCCCCCTTCCGAAGTCAAAAATACGAAATGTATGGTCTGATTTTTGTTGAATTTCATAGAACAGTATTCTACCTGTTGTACTATGAACCAACCCGGGATTCAGGGTTATGACATCCCCGGCCTTTGGTGTACGTACATTAAAATGCGATAGCGGATCGCGGTCAGTTTCAAGGGAACGAAGTATGCTAGCCTGTTCGCCCGGTTTTAAACCCAGATAGGCGCAGGCATTTTGATCGGCTTCCAGTATACTCCAGCATTCAAATTTACCCTTACCCGAAAGACCCAATTTAGTCACGTCATTATCAGAGGGGTGATTTTGCAGGGAAATTGGTTCAGCTGTCGATAGAATCTTCAGCATAAACGGTACTTCTTGTTCTTTGAGATTCAGGCTACGCCAGAAACGAGAAAGTGGAATATTTTCTGCACCAACCCTGACTCGTACTGGAAATTGGTCCAGATCAGAAAAAAGGACATATTCACCGATTTTATCATCCAACCGATTATTGGCAAGATTATCTAAATGGCCTCCGGCCCAGGGTTTAGGTACGGCGAACGGAATCAATGGGAAAATACCTTGCTTCTGCGGCATAATTAACCGCATTTTTATTTCGCTTTCATGCCTACGAACAGAATTTGAACCGGACTCCAGGCGAAAAGTGACCACTTATCTTTACAGGATTCTTTTCTGGGCAGCCATCGCCGTATTGCCGCTTACATTTGTATTTAATTCCGAGCTTTTCCGCATCCTGAATTGCCCCAAAAACGGCGGCAAGCTGGACATGTTTTTGTTACTCATGACTTCGCTGGCCGATGGCCTTTGGGTCGTTATGATTGTAACCGTTGTGCATAGCCTGAGGAAAAACCGCGCGGCTGACACTCACGAAGGCCGGCATGCTCATTTCGGGACATTTGCCCTGGCTCTCTTACTGGGCACTGCCCTGCTGCATTCGGCGAAATACTTTTTTGATGCCCCGAGACCCGTCATAGCGCTGGGGGACCAGGTTTGTGTTCTCGGGCAAAGGCTGACTTCGCGCAGTTTTCCATCCGGCCATTCTTTCTCTGCGATACTGCTCTTCATGTACCTGAGGCCCCGGCGGTCCGTGACGCTGGCGCTGGCCGTTGCGGCGTTATGTGTGGTGGGAGTGCTTTCCCGGGCCTATGTCGGTGCGCATTTTCCGCGCGACATGATCGTGGGCGGATTAATTGCCGTCTTCGCGTATTTTGCCGCGGAAATTCTTAATCTGAAAATACGTCCATGGAAGATTTCAGCGGAAAAAAGAAAAATCCTGATTGCGGTTCCGGGCCTGGGCACCGCTCTCATCTATATTTTTCTCTATCATGAAAAGACGCGCGAACTGGAATTTCTGCTGACCCCGCTGGCCTGGGCCGTCGTGGCTTACTGGGTCATATTCATCGCCGCACGCATGCTGCAGATGTTCAGGAAGCTGCAGCCGCCATCCGGTACAGGATCATCTCCCGCTTGATGCCCTTGAGCTGGGCGGCATAAGGCTGCGGGTTCATATTCCGGAGTAAATTCGTATCGCTGAGGCGGTTAAAGATATCTTCTGAAATCACGGTTTCATTGCCACCTGCCTCGTTCTGGATGCGCGCGGCCTTATTGACCGTGGAACCGAAATAATCCAGTTTCTCGTTCAGAGTCAAGGCCAATGCCGGCCCTTCATGCAGGCCAATCTTGACTACAAGCTGGTGCCCCGGCGAGGTTTTATTGAATGTGCGGATATCCGCGTGGATTGCCTGCGCGGCCTTTAATGCGTCTTCGCTTTGCGTGAACACAGCCATGACAGCATCGCCGATGGTTTTCACGACGGCGCCGTGATTTGCCGCGATAATGCGTATCATAATGTCAAAGTGGGCTTGTACCAGTGCGAAAGCCTCGGCGTCGCCGCGTTCTTCATATAACTGAGTGGAATCCTTGAGATCGCTGAAAAAGAACACAGCATTTTTGATGGCAAGTTTCAGGTCGGGGCGCAGGATTTCAGAAGAAAATAAATCCCTGAACGTCTGCATTGTCGAGATTTCAAAGGCAGTCAGGGCAAAATCATTATACGATGGATGCTCGATACGGATGGTTTCGACTTTTCCCGTATCGTTATGGATCACAAGGTCTTTTTCGGCGGTGAGAATAAGACCGCCGGCCGCCGCAGAAAGGTTTACCCTGTTGCTGTGGTGGCCGCCCTTTTCAACCGAAACGCCTGAGACCTGGCTGCGCTCCCCGCGGCGCAGATTATAGAGGCCAGCCGGCGCTCCCCCCAAAATGACCTGTTTTTCGCCGGGCAGCAACGTCAGTTGCGCAAAGATGTGCGGGGTCTGCCCCGGGTTGCCGCGGCAGTACATCACCGGATCGACTTTGCGCACGCTGCCATGCGGGGAAAAACATACTTCCACGTTGCGGTCAAAGTCGGCATCATAACGGATGTCGCAGAATTCACAATGCGATTCTCCCGAGAGCAGTGAAAGGCCGCGGCTTTCGGCATTCGGCGCACGGCAGGCGGGGCAGAGAATCTCCCAATGCATGTCGAATAATCCCGCGCGCGTGGCCTGCAGCAGAAAGGCCGTGGTTACGGAAAAATGCACCTTGCTCTTCAGCGAGATTTCTTTCGGCCGGATTTTCTGCACCTGCACATCGGGGGCATAGGCAACAAATTCGCCCAGCGTTCGCGCCGTGGCGTCATCCGCACCATGTTCACGGTAGAGTTTAATCAGCCTCTCAAATGCTTCCTGTTTTTTATTGCCTTTCTCGTAGAAGTACGCGGGGTCAAAATGCATCTTCGATGGAATACGCGTTGCAATTTCACTATAGAGGCGCCGGTATTTGCGAAACGCGTCGCCGACAATAAAACGCGCCAGCAAGAACCCGCGCGGGATATAACGGACTTCGAGATTGAGGCGGGTGCCCGTGCCCTCGGGGCTTAAAGTTACGGAAATGACGAAATATTTAACGGGGCCTGAGATGCTGATTGCTTCAAAGCGCACAAATTGGTTTTCGACCCAGTCCCAGGGTAGTTCCCATGCGTGGACGCGCAGCCCCATTTTGCTGAAGGAGGTTGCCATGAGCTTCCAGCCGGCGGAAATTTTTTCGCCTTCGAAGATTGTCGCTGATTTTCCGGCCTCACGTGCCAGCAGGTTATTTTTTGCCACATAGGGCCACACCTCTGCGAGCGGCTGAGGCAAAAAAATATGTGACTGAAATTTGTGTTTCTGGGAGGCCTCGCGGAGCGCAACGATGGAGTCACACAGCGCGAGTGCCTTTTCGACACCTTTCATTTCACACGACTACACGATGGTAACGCAGAATCAAGTTTTTTATTGCTTCTGACAAGAGCACAGGCGCCTGCTCAAAAGTTTCTTCATGGATCCAGAGCCATTCCTTGAAAAGGTGTTCTGCGATGGAGCGCGTGCCGGTCTGCACGGCTAAGACGTGGATGTTTTGCCGTGCATATTCTTCACCCAGTTCGCGGAGTTCCTGGCTTGGGGGGCTTAAAATTTCTTTCTTGAGATCGGCGCGCGCACGGTGGCCGCGGAAATCGGAAACCATGACGACGAATTTAGTCACCGCCTCGGGGGTGAACTGCTCAGCCGCATAACGCAGAACCTGCGATTCTTCGATGGTGTCGCCGTTCCAGTTGTCCGTCATGTTTTCAAACAGGGAAACCTTTTCCGCATCCGATGGGCTCTCGCCGTCGGTTGAGATAAAACGGTTAATATCGATCGAATGTTTCATATTTTCAAAGTCAGAATAGCCAAAGACTTTGACGGGAATCTTACGATCAAAGAGGATTTCCACTGCCGACTGCACGGCGATGATCGCTGATACGGCGGCTTTAAAGTTGAACATGCGCCGGCCTTTTGCCAGTACGAAGATGAACTCCACGCCCTTCAGTTTATTCTCCGAATGCAGAATGCGCGTGCGGTCGAAGATGCGGTCGTTGCCGGCATAGGCCTGGTAGGTGATATAACGCCGCGCATCGACGCGGTGCCCCTGCGCCATCAGGCGCCGCTCGATTTCGGGTTCGGCATCGAGGGCGTTTTCGAGATCCATCTGCAGTTCAGAGAGCATCTTGCCGAAGACATCGTAAAAATCTTCGAGCGAATAACCCATATGGTATTCCCACTTGGGTTTGTATTTTTTTAAGAATGACTGAAAGAGTTCGTCGGTGCGGGTGCCCCACGCGCCGCCGCCGCCCGCGGGTTCACCCTGCCCGCCATTGCCCTGGGTGTCAGAACCATACCAGGCGTCGGGCCCTTCCTTCGTATTGCCGCCGGTTTCAGGCGTATCAATCCGCAACCCTTTTTTCAGCTCCTGGCCGTTCAGGCGTTTTTGCGCCTTGCCGGTATTCGCTTCGCGAAAATGTTTTGCCTTGTCCCAATCGGGTGGGACAATCTTCTTATCCCGCTTTTTTAGCTGGGTGAGGACTTTTTTTTTACCGTCTGCGAGCGAGGCGAAAATTTCATCCCAGGGCATATCGGCGAAGATGCGGTCGAAGAGCCGGCGAATCTGTGTGCGGTCCTCTGTGCCCGTGAGTTGGCCTGCATAATAGATATCGACGCCGCGCTTCATGACTTCGAGACCTGCAGGCGCCGTGCTAGCGCCGCCGGCGTTTGAAGGCGCGTCAGCATAACGCGCGGCGTGCCCAAGCAGGCGCAGCAGATGCTCTTCGCGGTAACGGATAATTTCGGCGAGATTTTCCCCGAGCTTTTTCTCGCGCGCCGCCTCATCGGCTTTCGTGTGGAACAAGGTCAGCTTCTGGACAAAGGTTTTCCTGAGCGGTGTCTGGTCTTCGCCGAATTCATGGGCGAGTGTCAGGTCGACGATTTCATGCATCACCTGCTGGTTTTCCAGCACCGGCACATGCATATTAAAAAAGCGGTTTCTGAGCGCGCGCGAAATGGTCTGCTGATTGCGGCTCTTGCGGGCGCGTTTGATGGCGATGATGCGGCACTCACCCTCTTTTTTCAAAATCGCTTCGCCCTCGGCTTCGGGTGGCAGAGCCAGCCGCCCGGCGTGGTCGAGCAGCATATTGAGTTTTTCCACAAGCTCTGACCCGGCGGCATCGATGTTCTCGAGCACAATGAGGTCGCCGCGGCGCAGCGCCGCCGTCAGCGGACCATCCACCCACTTCACCGAACTGCCATGCGGTCGTAACGCGCCGATGATGTCGCTTGTATGCATGCCGCGCGAAAGAAAGATTTCGGTAATCGGACGGCCGGCGAGCGCCGCGTAAATATGGCAGAGCTCGAGAATGCGCGCGGCATCTTCACCCTCGATGAGTAAGTTGTCATTGGCGGTGAGCGAGGCCTCCATTTTATCGAGTAAGGCGGCGCGCGAAGCTGTCACAGGGAAAAACATGCGTGTCGGCGCGGTGTCGCCCGCCTCGGCATATTCTTTCCGGTCGCGCTGGGGCGCGGCACCCAGGTAGATTTCATAATCGCGGTTGAGCTGGCCCAAATCGTAACCCAACACTTCGGCGGCAACTTTAGTAGCAAGCGCGCGGTCAGCCTCGAGGCGGAATGCTTCGGTGAAAAACGTAAAGATGAGATCGCGGAATGCCGGTGCATTGACGTCAGTGAGCCCCGCCACAAGGGCGCGGTTCATAAAGCGCTGCGCTGTGCGCAGGTTAAAGTGGTAGTGTTCGAGATCGTCTTTGGCGAGTTCGTTTTTCCAAATCGATGCTTCGAGCGCGCGTTGCAGCGTCACAACCGTGTCAGCAATGTTCGCATATTCTGCAGGATACAGGCCACGCAGGATTTCTTTCTCTTCATGCGCCGGGTAATGATCGAGATAGATGGTGGTGAAGTGCCGCGCAATACTTTCAGGCAGGTTCTTGCGGCCTTCAAAGCCGCGCGCCGGGTTCTGTGTGGCGACGAAGGAAAAGCGTTCGCTGGCCGCAACCTCGCTGCCGTCTTTTTCTAGCAATGCCAGGCGGCGGCGGTCGAAGACACTGATGAAGCGCTTCAAAATTTCAGGCGAAGCGAGATTCATCTCGTCCGCAACGAAGGTGTAACCCTTCTCGAGCGCTTCGGTCAGCGGGCCGTTATTCCATTGGAAACCATTCGGCAGCACGCGGAACGATCCCGACAAATCTTCGGGCAAGGTGTCCTGATTAAAACTAAACCGGATCGTCGGCAGGCCGCGGATCTTGTTGATATAATAGATGAGTGCATTCTTGCCGACACCGGCATCGCCGACGAGTAAAACGTTCTGCCCCTCGATCAGCGGATAGAGAATCTTCTTTAGGTTGGCGAGCGTCGTCTCGGTGAGAATCAGCTCCTGGTGAAAAACCAGATGTTTTTCCGCAGGCGCGACATCCGCCGCTTCGAGAATAATACCGGCTATCTCAGGCATAGCTCCTTCCCCAAAGGCGCGTTCCCCTGTAAATGAAGATATATGTGTACATACACGTTACTCGAAGGGATGGAATTAGCCGGGGTCTTCCCGGAACTCCCCCAACTCTCTATTGATCTGGTGCCATAGCGTAAGTCCCACTCATTTTTATTTGACGATAAGATCGCCCGGAACCATAAGTCTGTATGCGTATACCTGCCGCACAAGTATCCCTGGTGGGATTACTTCTCTTCATGCCCGCATGCAAGGAAAAGCCAATGGCCAGCTCCTATTGGATTAGCAGCGTTGAGGCCACCAGCACTCTTGCCGACAAGCAAGACCGTTACAATAAATCCTACCTGACCGACGGCACGCTCCAGCCGTGGTGCGAAGGCAAACCCGGCGACGGCATCGGTGAAGCCATTACCCTGAATTTCAAAGAACCGGTGCAATTTTGGGCGATTTATATAAGCAATGGTTATCATCACGGAAAATATTTTGCGCTCAACAACCGCATCAAGGGCCTGGAAATCCTGTCGAACGGCAAACCCATCAGCACAGTGGAGCTCAGGGACGAACCTGGGGCACAATTGGTCAGGCTCGGCCCCGATGGCAAAAGCGGCGACTCTAAGGTTATAACCACCACGGCTATCACGCTCAGGATTCTTTCGGTCTATCCTGGGAAAAAAGACCGGGACACTTGTATTACCGAAATCGGCTTTGACCAGATACTGATCAAATCAACAGGCGGAGCAAGTACAGAATCCGCCAAGCCAGAGTGTTATAAATTTGGCGATGAATGCGTCGATTCCGCGCGTTGGTCCGATTTTCTGGGCATTTGGTCTGGTGGTTCAGTGACGACAGCCAGGGAATCGGAGGCAATTACTCTGTCCATCAATGCAGACCAAACCTGCAGCTGGAGTTCGAGTGTGGACGGAAATCATTCCTGCAGGTGGGAGCCGGAGCGCAATGAAAAATCCGTCGGCGGCGTCATGATCATGCTGAACTTCTCGGGAAGCGGACCCGGGACAAAACAAATGGATTGCGATAAAGCGGGTGACCAGGGAAAAAATCTGGCCTGCAGCATATATTTTTTCGACCGCAAATAAACGGGCGTCTAAGCCAGCGTCCGCAGAAAAGGCAGCACCAACCCTAACAGGGCATCCCGGTGCGTGTGGTGCAGCCAATGCTCCGCGTCGGCAAAGTCGTGGTATTCGAGCCGGGGAAATGCCGCGCGCATCAGCGCGACATCCGCGTCGCTGACATAGTCAGATTTCAGGCCGCGCACGCCGAGCACCGCGCCTGTATAAAGAGGATTTTCAAAGGGGGGAAATACGGTGCGCGAACGCGAGGTTTCGACCGCTTCGACATTGTTCATCCACACATATTGCCCGGTTTCATCGCGCCCAATATTCATCTGTAAAAACTGCCGCATGGTTTTATTCGGCAGCACACTCGCCATCACGTCATCGATGTCTTTGCGTGTGGCAAATCCACTGATATCGATTTTCTGCGCCGCGATCTCCTCTGCGTGCCCGGGCGCATAGCTGCGCGGCGCGATGTCCAGAACCACCAGGGCTTTTATTTGCGATCCGCGGGTACGGGCAAAATCCATCGCCGTAAGCCCACCCATCGAGTGCCCGATCAGAATCGGGTTTATGATCTTATGCTCAGAGATGAACTCGCCCAGATCTTCGCTGAGATCAGAAAGATTGTGCGTCGCGGTATGGTGGCTGCGGCCGTGGTTGCGTGCGTCGTAGGCAAACACCCGCGCGGCCGGTGTTAATCCCTCGGCCAAAGAAGAAAAGTTTTTTGCCGAGCCAAAAAGCCCGTGTAGTAGCACCACGGTATTCTTTGGATTTCCTTCATAAAAATCAAAGGCTATCATGGTACATGGATGTATCGAGGTTCGCGCTGACAAGGACGTCATCGGTGCGCGAACCACGGACGGGTTCGCTGCTCACAGGGGCGCGGCGTAATATTCTTTACAATCTCACTCAGGCGCACAGTTAAATCAATGTCCCAAGCAGTGCGTTTTTCCGCCAATAAATTCTGGATGAACTGGCAGTCGCTGGGCCGGGCGCATGAACTCGATAACCTCATGCATGCCGGCGCTAAAAAATGGCCAGCGGCGTTTTCAACCGATTACATGAAAGTCGCCGAACTTGCCCCGCTTGAAAAATGGGCGGCTGAACTGCGCCAGCTCGACGCGCAGAGCCTGATCGTCATCGGTATCGGGGGGTCATCGCTTGGCGGCATTGCCCTGAAAGCACTCATCGACCCGCATTCCGATAAACTCATTTTCTGGGAAGGCCCCCACCCCTCAAAAATGCAGAAGATTGCGCAGGTGGCAGAGAACAAGCAGACTGCGGTACTCTTTGTGTCTAAATCCGGCACGACGCTCGAAACACGGGCGAACCTTTCACTCTTCCGGCAGTTTTTCCCCGGTGTGCCCGAATATTTTATCACCAGCGAACCCGACCAGATCAAGGATTTAGGCGCGCATAAAAAAAATACCTTTCTGATCCCGAAAAACCTCGGCGGGCGTTTCAGTATTGTGTCGCCGGTCGGTATGATGCCTGCCCTGTTCGTCGATTATAACGTAAAAGCGTTCCTGACCGCCTTCGATGAGGCCAATGCCGAGTGGGAGCTCTCGATCCCCGTCGCCGAAAATGTCGCGAAACAAACGGCCATCCACTTTTACAACCTATTCGCGGCGCGCTTTACCGGCGTCGCATTCTGGGTCTATGCCGCAGATCTCGTCGACTGGGGTCGCTGGCTGGTGCAGCTCTGGGCCGAATCGCTCGGTAAAAAGCCACACATCGCCGCGTTGCCGATGATTGTGCAGGGGCCCGAAGACCAGCATTCGCTGCTGCAGTATTTTATGGAGGCGTCGAACCGCCACCTCCATTGTTTTGTGCACACCGAAAGTTATGGCCGACGCGACAGCCTCATCACTTCTGAAGTGCGCGGCGACTTTGCCGACAAATCGATGAGCCAGATTCTGAATGCGCAGATGCGCAGTATCGAAGCGGCGCTCTCGATCAACGAACGCCCGGTTGCCGAATACCTGCTGAGCGATCTTTCCGAAGCGGAGATGGCGCGCTGGTTCTGCTTCTGGATGCACGTCGTCTCATACCTCGGCTACCTTTGGGAGATCAATCCCTTCGACCAACCCGGCGTCGAGACCGGCAAGATCATCTGCAAGAAGCTGCTCCGCGGCGAAGCGGTTGAAGACGCGGTTCAACCAGTTTTCGATCTGTGACCCGAATATCTGGAGCCCCGACCAGGAGGGCGAGATTAACCGCAAAGTACGCGGAGTTACGCAAAGTTTCATAGCATGAATCTCGCTTTGCCGGTTTTCTTTGCGTTCCTTTGCGTACTTTGCGGTTGCCTCTTTTTAATCTTCCGCGAACGCCGCCACCGGCCACTTTCCTTCGCGCGCTATTTTGCGGACTTTAAACCGACTCTCGCTTCACACCGCGGTTATGGAAAATATGCGGAGATTCCCGAAAACACAATCCCTGCGTTCAAGGCATCAGAAAAACTGGGTTTCACGGCGCACGAGCTCGATGTCCGCCGTACCCGCGACCGGCAGATTGTGTTGCTGCATGGCCCCCGTCTCGAAAATACCACAGATGGCCAGGGCCGTATCGAAGAGCACAGTTACCCGCATGTGCAGACGCTGAACGCCGCGCATTACGTTGCGCGGCTCTTTGATGGCACTAAGGTTGCGCGAACACCGATGCCGACACTCACCGATGTGTTATTGCAAACCGGTAAGAATACACGTATCAATATTGAAATCAAGCGCGACCGCTGGGATTTCTCCCGTGGCCTGGAAGAAGAAACCGTGCATGCGGTACGCGAGGCGAAGGCTGAAACGCGCGTGTTTTTCTCCGGGTTTCATTTCCTGACGCTGTGGCGGCTGCGGCGCCTCAATTCAGGCATCCCCGTGGGATTACTCATTGAACCCGGCCCCATGGCGCGGTTCAAGTTCTGGCTCTACCGGTTAATCCTGTTGCCCGATAATATCCATCTCCACTTTACCACACCCACCCCCGCGCTCATGCGCCGGCTGAAAAGACAGGGCTATGGCCTCGCATTCTGGACGGTCAACAATGAAGACGTCGCGCGCGGATTATTCGATCTCGGCGCCGATGTTGTTATCACCGATAAAATGGAATTTATCAGGCAGTTTCCTGATGAAAAAATCCGGGCTGCGGGCCGGCGCAGTTAACGTTTTTCTTTCCGGATCATCAGCTTAAGCCCCGACCAGACATCGGTGACAGCGCAAACTTTCAGGTCGACTAAGTCCAGCGGATAGGCCAGCTCACGCACAGTATCTTCGGTAACATCCGTCGGCACGCCCGAAGATTTTTTGGGCCACGAGACCCAGATTATACCATCGGGTTTGATTGTCTTGCGCAGCACTTTCAGGTGCTTTGCCATTTCAGTTTTAGATTTTGTGAAAAGATGGATGAGGTCGGCGCCTTTCTGGTCTTTATAGGCTATGGGTTTTTGCCCCAAAACCTCATGGTACTCCTTTCCCGGATCATTGATGACGAAAAAAGCCATTCCAGCTTTGACGCCCAGTTTTTGCACGAGCGATTTTCCCGAATACCCGGGAACCGTTTTTTTGGCGGGCATGGAGGGCAGCAATGGCAGTCAGCATGACGGGCCAAGAATTTATGTATTAGCGGATAAACCGGTCGCGGATCGCTGCAGCGCTGGTATAATATCCGCCAGCGGAGAACAGGTGTGCATGCACGAGAAGCGGATAGATTTGAAAGATCCAGAGCAGCTCTTCCTGATGCTCACGGCGCGGCCTTACCGAAAAATAGGCTTCATAGAACTCCGGATCAAAGCCGCCGAAAAGTTTTGTCATCGCAATATCGGTCAGCGGGTCTCCCCAATACACCGCAGGATCGATAAAGACGGGCCCGCGTGCCGCGTGGTAGAGGTTGCCTGACCATAGATCTCCATGTAATAACGCGGGTGCCGGGCAGGAATTCAACAACGCCGCAGTCTTTTCAAAAAAATTTTGCCATAGCCCGCTTTCCCGCCCGGCTGTGAGCGGCTCAAGCCTTTGCCTGAAATAAAAATCCGCCGCATTTGCACCGGGACGGTTGTTCTGCAGCAATGTTGCAAGGTAAGTGCTTTGATTGTAACCGTACTCCGGTGCAGCCAGCGAGTGCAGCTGCGCGAGGCTCTCGCCGGCGATGGCAGGTTTTGCCTCACCGGGGGTTAAATATTCCATGAGCAGGAAATTATCCCCCCAGCCCAATACCTGCGGCACATCCAGACCCGCCTTGCCCAGGGCTCGAAGGCCCGCTTCTTCTGACCCGAAGAATCCCGGGGGCGCGGCGGCGTGCGTCTTCACCACAAATTGCCCCTGTTGCGTATCCAGACGATACAGTGTACTGATGTCGCCGCCCGTCAAGGGCGTGGCGGCTTGAATCTTACCGGAAATCTCCTCAATGGTAACCCTGAGTCCGCCCGTAAGCGGCATGGCTCAGAGCTTCTCTTTGAGCAGCAGCGCGGGAGATTTGCGTGAATATAAGAACAGGAAATTCAGAAAGCTTAAGGCGACGGCCCCCGCAAGAATAAATTGCGCTGCGATAACGCGGTCGAAGTTGGCGGTTGGCATGTTCTTCTGCGAGAACACATTGCTCAAAATCAGATCGGTGGAAACCGCGGGTAAGAGAGCCAAAAGCGCTATGAAAACGTTTTGTAGCGCGTAATAGCCGAGAATCTTCAGACGGGTAAATCCCAGCATTTCAAAATTACCGATTTCATAGCGCAGCGAGCGGCATAAAATCGCCTGCACCATGACGACGCCGAAGGCAAAACCGATCAGCAGCAGGGCAAACGCATAGAGCAACAGCGTATTGCTCGAGCTCAGGAATTTTGCGTAACGCACAAAAACCGCAGTTTCCACGTAGGCAATAAGGTATAAGACACCCGCGAGGGTCCACATGACCGGAGCACGCTTCAGACCCAACCGCCAGAACTGGATCATTTCTTGGCCGGAGCCTCCGGAATATCTTCGGGGTTATAGACCGTCATATCAGCGACCTTGTCGCCGGCCGCGATATCGACCACGCGTACACCCGACGCCGTGCGTCCCTGCACGGTGATCTGTTTCACTTCACTGCGCAGAACCATGCCGGAAAGTGTCGTGACAATCACCTCGGCGTTTTCGGTTACAGTGCGGATTGCCACAGCCTTGCCGGTTTTTTCCGTTACCTTGAAGAAGGCCATACCTTTGCCGCCGCGGCCCTTGGTGCCGAATTCGTCATATTTGACGCGCTTGCCATAACCCGATTCGCTGATTACAAGCAGGAAGGATTTCTGTCCTTTAACCACATCGAGACCCGACATGTAATCCTTGCCTTCCAGCGTCATACCGATGATGCCGGATGCAGCGCGTCCCTGCGGCCGCATTTTACCCAGGTTGGTACGAAGCCCCGAGCCTTCGGCGGTTGCCATGAAGATATCGTCTTTTTCCTGAACGAGGGCAACATCGACCAGATAATCTTTTTCTGAAGCTTTGAACTGCATCGCCATCACTCCGCCTTTCTTGGCGTTCGAAATCTGCGAAAGTTCGAGCTTCTTAATAATGCCCTGGTGCGTCAGCATCAGCAGGTATTTCTTTTCGGTGAATTCTGTGACCGAGCGAATAACCGTTACAACTTCATCGTTACCCAGCGACAGAAAACCCTTGATATGCTTGCCGCGCGCATCTTTCGATGCCTCGGGCACTTCATATGCTTTCATAAAGAAGACTTTGCCGCGCGTAGAGAAGAACAGCAGGTAGTCAAGGCTCTGGCAGAAGTGGACATGTTTTAATGCGTCTTCTTTTTTACCGCCTGAAATCACACCCTTGCCGCCACGCCCCTGCCTGCGGAATGTGTCGAGCGGCATACGGCGGATATAACCGCTTTCTGAAATCGTGATGACTTCATTCTCATTCTGGATGAGATCTTCGGTGTCCATCTTCGTCGATTCGGCGTCGATCAGCGACACCTGTGAACCGCGCTCGGTGCCGTGCTTCTGTACGATCGCGCCGAGCTCGCTGCGGATAATGCCGAACATGCGCGTTTCGGATTTCAGAATGTCTTTTAGCTCTTTAATCAGCTTCTTGATTTCAGCGAGTTCTTCGAGAATCTTTTTAGACTCGAGAGAGGTCAGCTTTTGCAGGCGCATCTCGAGAATGGCGTTTGACTGCAGCTCAGAAAGTTTGAAGCGCTTCATGAGCGAAGAGCGTGCGACGTCGACGGTTTCACTCTTGCGGATAATCTTGATGACTTCGTCGATAAAGTCGAGGGCGATCTTGAGGCCTTCGAGGATATGTGCGCGTTCTTCAGCTTTTCTGAGATCGTAGCGCGTTCTGCGTTCGATTACTTCGCGGCGGTGCGCGAGGAAATGCTGCAGCATTTGCTTGAGGTTAAGAAGTTTGGGCTCGTTATTGACGAGCGCGAGAAAAATAATACCGTAACTGATCTGCAATGCCGTGTGCTGGTAGAGCTGGTTGAGGACAATATTTGCCTGCGCTTCTTTTCTCAGTTCAAAGACGATGCGCATACCCTTGCGGTCAGACTCGTCGCGGATTTCGGCGATCCCTTCGATTTTTTTGTCGTTTACCAGTGCAGCGATGCGCGCCAGCAGATCGTTTTTACGCACTTCGTAGGGAATTTCTGTTACGATGATGGCTTCGCGACCGCGCGTGCTCTCTTCAATATTCGCTACGGCGCGGATCTTGAACGAGCCCCTGCCCGTGGTATAAGCCGATTTGAGGCCTTCTTTGCCGATGATGATGCCGCCGGTCGGAAAATCCGGTGCGGGAACCTTTTTCATAAGTTCTTTGATCGAAACATCAGGGTTTTCAATGAGTAGTTCCAGGGCGGAAGCGACTTCGCGCAGGTTATGCGGTGGAATCTTCGTGGCCATACCGACGGCGATGCCCGAGGAACCGTTGACGAGCAGGTTCGGCCACGCTGCTGGCAGTACTTTGGGCTCGCGGCGCGTGCCGTCAAAGTTGTCTGAAAAGTCGACGGTCTCTTTATCGATGTCCCGGAGAAGCTCTTCGGCCATCGAAGTCAGGCGCGCCTCGGTATAACGGTATGCCGCCGCCGGGTCGCCGTCGACACTACCAAAGTTTCCCTGGCCATCGATGAGTAGTTCACGCAGCGAGAAATCCTGCGCCATGCGCACCATGGTGTCGTAAACGGCAGAGTCGCCATGCGGGTGATAGTTACCGATAACTTCACCCACGATTTTCGCCGATTTAACGTAGGCGCGGTCTTGGCGCCAGGCACGTTCGTTCATCGCATGCAGAATGCGCCGGTGAACGGGTTTCAGGCCGTCGCGCACATCGGGTAATGCCCGCCCCACGATTACGCTCATGGCGTAGGCGAGGTAGGATTTTTTCATCTGGTCTTCTATTTCGACCGGAATGATTTCCTTTGCCACTACATCGGGAGCTTTGGCATCGTTTTCGCCCTTACCCTTGCCCGCAGGGCCGCTGCCCTTTCCTTTCGCCATGCGACATAATAGAGGGCGCTTTCAGCCAGTCGAGGAATTAGTTATTCCGCAGTGGATAGGTAGACAAACTGCGGATAGAGCGCCTGCACCGAGCGCACGGCCGAAATGACACTACCTGCCGCCTTGTAGCGCTCGATAAAATGCCGCACCAGGGCTGCATCGTCAAAATCGGGAATCGGTTTGAGCGGCGTCAGAACACATGCCGTCGGCAACCTTTCAAGGCGTAGATCGACGGGATTCGCAAGGCATGAGACATGCAGGTACGCCGAACAGCTAAAGGGCGGCAGGATCCAGATACCGTCTGTGAGCCGCCACGCGATCGCGCCTTCGCGGGCGACGCCATGGCCCCGGTAGATTAGGCAGTCCCACTCCTTGAGAGCAAGCACAGCTTCAACCCGCTTGCGCGTCAGCTGGCCGAAGATATGGCGAAAGCGGAAGCCCGAAATGCCTTTGGACCAGAAGTCGAGATTTTTTTCCAGCTCGGGCAAGGCCGGCCCCGCAATATTCGTAAAAACCAGCACCTCCCGAATCTGCCGTTCGTGGCGCGGCCGCAGCTCCTGCATGCGTTCGAGCTCGAAGACAATGCCCGCTTCGAGGTTGTAACTGAAGAGCTGCGTCACGTGCGTGAGTTCGCTGGCGACAAGCGTCAGGCGGATGTTCCTGTACTTCAGTTTAAACCGCGTGAGCAATGCCCTGAGCTCGCCTGCGGTGTGCGGTACCCGCGCCGCAATACGGCCTTTCAGCGCAGCATGCACAACATAGCAGTTCTGCAGGGCATGGATGCGGATTTCCACCGGTTCTCCCGCCGGGCCCTGGCGTGCCGCGGCGACAAACCTGCGCATCTCGCCCGGCGTGAGTGTTGCCGGTGCAGCATCTTTCAGGCGCTGCAAAACATCGATCAAAACAGAATCTTTGCGGCGAATCCACGGCGTGAGATTCCAGTCGAAAAACAGGTTCTCAATACGGATCAAAAAGGAAAAATCGTCGCTGACAACCACCGCAAGACCGCCCTTTCTGCGGGCATTTTTCATGCGCCGCAGCTGCGATTCGGTGGTCAGCCAGTACTTCAGAACTTCGCTCCCTTCGAGTAGGCCTCGCATTTTTTCAGTGCGACCACAGCCCGGTCAAAATTCGGGGCGAGGTTCAGGGCCAGGGCAAAGGCGGCTTTGGCTTCGGCGAGCTGCCCGGTATTATAGAAGATGATGCCGTCGGCGTATGCCTTGAGCGCTGCCGGTGCGATGGGGCGGTCTGATTCCGCCCACCTTTGCCTGTTGAGCCGGCCTTCGATGCGCGCAAACAGCGCCCTCGCCTTGACATTCGTCGGGTCGTCGGCCAAAAGCTGGCGCAGTACGCCGAGCGCGGCTTCGGGGTCTGACTGCGAGAGCAATAGGGCGCGTTTATACAGGGCTTCCAGGAACTCCGCGGGCTGAACCGCCTTTTTGAGTACCTGGGTTTTCTCCGATAGCTCACGCTCGAGTTCGGGAATTCTCGGATTCTGCGGATCGATGAATTTCAGAATTTCAAAATACCGGCGCGCCTCGAACGCGTTCTGGTCTTTCATCCTGTAAATACTTTCGATGAGTTCTTTGATGATGCCGTCTTTGCGCTCGGGGTTCAGGATAATAGTGCATGAAAATATATGCTGGTTGGAAATCCGGTTCTTCGGGAAAACCTCGACGATGGCGCCGAAATGTTTCATGGTCGCATTGCAGTCGCGCACCTTGTAGCTGTTGAGCCCCATCGAGGTGAGCGACTGCACAAAGTTATAATACGGTGAATCGCGGGTGATGAATTCCTCATCCTGGCGCAGCATTGCGTCCTTGGCTTTTTGCAACAATGCCTCGGCGTGTTTTTGCGTCTCTTCTTGTTTGAATTGTTTGGCGATCTCGATCACCGCTTCGAGTTCCTCGACAGCAATCGGGTAATTTTCCAGCAGCATCTGCAGCATCGCGGCCTGGTAGCGGCGCTCCAGTTCTTTCAGCTTATCTGCGAACAGGTTTTCTTCCTGTTCCTTTTTTGCCGCCAGGGCTTTTTTGATCAGCGTATCCCAATCGGTGAGCTTGGGATCCATCGCCTGGCCGACACGGTATTGCTCGACGGCAAAGCTATAATCGGCCTTGCGCATGGCTTCATTGCCGCTGGTCAGGTATTCGCGCGCGAGCAACTTACGCTCCTTTTCGCTGAGCTGCTGCTGCATGAAATCGAGCAACACAGCCTTGCGCTCTGTCGCCTGGGAATTTCCGGGCTCCAGGCGCAGTACCCGGTCATAGCTGCCAATTGCCTGCGCAAACCGGCGGTCCTTTTCGTGTTTTTCGGCCTGCTTAAAAAATGCGGCTAGCTTCTGGTCTGCGCCCTCGCCCTTTAGCAGGCGTTCAGCCTCTGCGTAGCCCATTTTTGCATCCAGCGATTCCGGAGCGATCTTCAACGCTTCACTATAACGCTGCATGGCTTCGGCATACTTGGTCTGATCCATGGCCTGCTGGGCGGCCTGCATCGCGGCTTCATAGGCTTTGCGTTTTTCTTCGGGTAATTTAGCGATGATGGTTTTGGTGTTATCTTCCCTTTTGCGACGTATGAGTTCGCGCAGCTCGGGAATTTTGGGATGTGTCGGGAATAGCCCTTCGGCGACGTCGAGCTCCGCATCGGCATTCTGGTATTTATCAAAACTGATGAGCTTCTGCGTGTTACGGATATGCAGTTCGGTTTGAAGCAGGTCGGCATAGGCCTGGCCGTGGTGTAATACAGCGGGCATCCACGTGGAATCGATGTCGAGCGCAGCGCCGAGAAGACGACGGGCCTCTGACAGGTGGCGCTGGTTATAGGCCGCGATACCGGCTTTGGTGAGACTTTTTACTTCGTCGAAGACCTGCGCCGCCAGAGGCGCAACTGTGGTAAGGAGTATAAAGCAGAGTGTCCTCATGGCGTTGCCAGAAGCTCACGCGGTAATTTAAAAGTGACGTCCTCCTCTTTAAGCCTCAGCTCGCTGATCTGAGTAAATCCGAATTCTGTTTTGAGCCTCTCTGTCACCTGTTGTACAAGAATCTCTGGTGCCGAAGCCCCGGCCGTAATACCGATACGCTCAACACCCCCGGAAAAATGTTCTGCCGATACGTCGGCTGCATTGTCGATCAGGTAGGCGCGCGCGCCTTCCGATTCGGCGAGCTCTTTCAGGCGGTTGGAGTTACTCGAGTTGCGCGAGCCGATCACATAAACAATATCGCTTTTAGGCGCAATCGCTGAAACCGCTTCCTGGCGGTTGGTGGTAGCGTAGCAGATATCGCTGGAATTTGGTCCTTCGATATGGGGAAAAAGTTCCTTGAGGCGGGCAATGAGGCCCCGGGTGTCGCGCACCGAAAGAGTCGTCTGCGTCAGGTATGCGAGCTTTTCAGTCTGGGAAATTTGCAGTTGATCGATATCCGCGAGGGTTTCAACAATGGTAATCTGTTCGGGCGCTTCGCCATAGGTGCCGCGCGCTTCGATGTGGTCTTTATGGCCAATCAGGATAATACGGTAACCTTCGCGTGCATAACGGCGCGCTTCAATGTGCACTTTGGTGACGAGCGGGCAGGTTGCGTCGAGAATTTTCAGCTTCTTGGCTTGCGCCGAAGACACCACAGCGGGAGAGACCCCATGCGCGCTAAAGATGACAGTCTGATTTTCAGGGATCTCATCGAGGTTGTCTACAAAGATGACTCCCTTCGCGCGCAACGAATCGACGACGTGCCGGTTGTGCACAATTTCATGATGCACGTAAAGCGGAGTCCCATAGACCTCGATGGCCTTTTCGACGATCGAAATCGCACGGTCGACGCCTGCGCAGAAACCCCGGGGCGCCGCGATGACGATTTCTTTCATTGCTTAGTCCTGCAGCCTGAGTTGGGTTGTCAAATCTAAGCAGTTTTCGGTCGCGAGAAACTGTATGGATTGTACAGGGTCTAAATTTGTTTCGAGCGCTGCGAGAAAAGAAAACATTGCCTGATCGCAGCGCCGCTGAGCTTCCCTGAACTGGACTTCCGCCTCGCCGCTCTTAACGGGTTTGAGAGCAAAACTGACGGTCAGCCGGCTGGATTCCCCCCGCCCCTTTATTTCGAGGGCAACATCGCGGTATTTATTGGCCTGTGCCGCCGCGGAGGGCACAAGCTGCGTTTCGGAATAGATCAGGCTTCGGCCCCGGAAGTATGATTTCAGCAACTGCCGGCGCCGGGCTTCGGCCCAGCCATCAGCACCCATGCCGCGCGAGGGTAAAAATTCGGGATTTCTAAATGATGTCCGGAGAGATTCGAGCGTTGTTTGTCCGTGGGTACAAACAAAGCACAAGGGCAACAAACTAAAAAGGAGAAATGAACGGATGAACCGCGTCAATATTCTTTGCGCTTACGGCCGTTGTTGATTTTACTGAGTAAAAGCACGCTGACCACACCGCCAACCAGGGCCGCAATGACGTTGACATTGCTCACGTGCAGGCCATCTTGCAATGCATCGATGACAAAGTTGAGCGGCTTCTGCAGCAAGAAGGCACCTAAAATCGAGCCAATCAGGGCGACGACAGCACCGCCCAAAAAACCACCAAAAAGATCTAACCGGCGAAGGTAGAAAAAAAACCAACTAATCATCGCCCCCAGGGCAATGTAGACAAGAAAATCAATGAGGTATTTAGCAAATTCCATCGCTGAACTGTGCGGAGTTTCCGTAAAACGGAGACAGGAGTGAGAGCATTATTTTACTTTCCGTCCCAGCTTTGCCTGATTTTTTTTGGCCCCGCCCGCTTCCTTTGTGAAGAGCCCGGCGGGGGATGCTCCCCGCGGTATTTCCTCCGGCCTGAAATGATAAATCTTGGCGACAGATTTCTTGGCCTTTTTTTTCGCAATGGCAGCCATCTCAGAGAGAGTGGTAAAATCGGCCACCTGATCGCGGGTGATACCGTCTAAAATTGCTGTGGAAATCGTCAGCAAAGGAAAAGAACAGATGTTCCCCTGCCTGTCGGTGCCGCGGTAATGCCCGGCTTCCAGCTCTTCGGGCGTAAAAAACGTCTTGCTGGAAGAAGCAAATAGCTTGTGGAGTTTCTTCACCGCCGAGGCTATGCGGGTTTGAGCGCCGAGTAACAGAAAGTCATCCCCGCCGATATGCCCGACAAAAAGTTGCTCGCGTGGCACGGCAGCGCGTAAGTCATAGAGAATTTTCGAGACACACTGAATGGCGTCATCACCCCTCTTTACGCCTTTCTCATCGTTGAAGGGCTTGAAATTGTCGAGATCGGTGTATGCCACAGAGAAAGGTTTGCCTTTCTGCAGCCGCAGATAAAATTCGGTCTCGATCGCCGAGTTACCGGGCAGACCCGATAGGGCCTGTGCATTGAGCTTTTTGCGCGTCTGGAACAGCAGATTTTCAATCTTTGCGATTAAAAAGCGCGGCATCACAGGTTTCAGAATATAGTCATCGATACCCGACTTATATGCTTCTTCGATCACAGCCATATCGTCTTCACCCGATAGCAGCAGAACGGGCAAAAAGCTCGAAGCCACATTTTGCCTGACAAGCCGCGTGGCCTTGATGCCGTTGAGTGTAGGGTGATTCAGGTTATAGTCGACAATGAGCAAAGTGGGATGGAACTCCGCGATGATTTCGGGCATCCGTTCGGGGTATGAAGTGAAGCGAATTTCACCGAAATTGGCGAGAATTTCGGCCAGGGCACGGGCATAACCGGCGTCATCTTCGAGAATGAGAATGCGCTCTGCCCCCGCCATATATATCTCTCGGTATTTCACCGGGCGGACTTGTGCCAATTCGTCAAGGACATAAAGAGCCACGCAGCCCCAATGGCCATTTATCTCTTTTCAAACCGACCCTGATATTTTTTATGCGGTGCCTTATGGCACAGACCTTTACCCTCACCCAAGTCTTCCCTGCCTCCGTTGACAAGGTATTGGCGGCGCGCGAACGCCGGTTTGAAGACATGTCTAAGCTCGAAAACCTCAAAGGCCAGCAGATTCTCAGCCAAACGCAGGAAGGTTCGGTAAAAATCACCAAACGCGCCTTTTCGCTGGCCGATAAGATACCCGATGCCATTAAACCCATGGTTCCCGCCGGGTTCCTGAATCTCGTCGAGACCGCGCGCTTCGATCATGACAGCAATATCAACCGCTTCGACGTTATCTATGAGCAAAACCCCGACCGCCTGCGCATCAGCGGGGTGACGAAATACATCGCCGAGAGCGGTTCGAGTTCGCGGCGCGAATATCAGATTACCGTCAAAGTCAATATGGCGCTCATCGGCGGGGTACTCGAGAACCAGATTGCCAACTCTTTCAAAAAGGGTATTGAAAAAGATTACGACATCATCAAGGCATTACTCTGACCTTATTACCATGAAACCCAAAACCATAGAACATCCCCCGCTGGGCATTATCACCAACCCCTACGCGGGCAAGAACGCGGCCTCGAACCACCGCAGCAAAGAGTTGCAACGTATCATCGGTAAATATGGCCTCGTCAAGGAAAGCCGGAACATCGACCAGTTGAAATCCATCTTATCGGAATTTGCCGCCCACAAGGTGCCGTACATTGTCTGTGACGGCGGCGACGGCACAATCCACTGGATCGTCAATACCTACCTCGAAGTGCTTCAGGCATCCAAGCGCGACGCGATCGAGGCGGCGATGCCGGTCTTTGTGCCGACCAATGGCGGTACGATTGACTTTATCGCGCGTAAAGTGAAGGCGCACGGTGGCACGTATAAAATCCTGCGCCGCCTCCATAAACTTATGGAAGCCGACAAACTGCCGCGCCCGGTGCCGCTGCGGACATTCATGATGGAAGGTAAATACACCAAAGAGCATATGGGCAAATCTTACCGCAAGCTCGCGTTTGCGGGTGCCCTTGCGGGTTTTGCGCAGAAATTTTTCAACAAATATTATGAAAGCGGCAAACCCTCTTTACAGACGATTGTTGAAGTCATTACCAAGACATTCACGTCGACTGCTTTTAAAGGCAGCTGGTTCGAGGGTTATGTGCCCAAAGACGTTGCGGGCTATGCGAATGAAATATTCGATCCCTTTGCTGCGGATGTGAAAATCGACGGCAAACCCGTGCCGTTCAAAAAACTCAATACCTTGAATGTCGGTTCGATTGCGATCGAGATTAAAAGTCTTTTAAAGCTCTTTGCCAATGCCGACCGCGACAAGAAGCTGCATATGCATGTCGGCTTTCTGCAACCCCACGAAGTTTTTGCCAACCTGGGTAATCTCTTTGCCGGCGCAGATTATTCCGGCAAAGACCTCGTGCAGACAACCTCAGAAACCATCGAAATTGTATCCAAAGATCCCGAGGGGCTGAATCCCTGCCTCGACGGCGAGCTTTTCACAGGCATGGCGACGATGAAGGTCACTGTCGGCCCTCATATCCGTTTCATGGGCATCAAGGGGGAGTAATCCCTTTGGCAACGCCCCGCCCTTTACCTGCTGATTTTCTCTGGGGTGCGGCGACATCTGCCTACCAGATCGAAGGTGCACACAACGCCGACGGCAAGAGCGATTCGATCTGGGACACTTTTACCAGGCGCCGCGGCAAAATCAGAAACCGCGAAACCGGCAATATCGCCTGCGATCATTACAACCGCATGCCTGACGACGTCGCGCTGATGAAAAAGCTCGGCCTCCAGGCATACCGTTTTTCCCTGTCCTGGCCGCGCATTTTCCCGCACGACTCTGGCGCCATAAATTCCAGGGGCATGGATTTTTATGACCGGCTCGTGGATCACCTTTTGGAAGCGGGCATCCGGCCCTTTATCACCCTCTATCACTGGGACCTGCCCCAGTATCTCGAAGATAAGGGCGGATGGACAAACCGCGAGACGGTCAGCCGCTTTGCAGATTATACCTCGGCGTGCGCGCGGGCATTGGGCGACAGGGTTAAAGATTTTATCGTTTTCAACGAGCCCATGATCTTCCTGAGCCTCGGTTATTTGCTGGGCATCCATGCGCCCGGTCGCCGGGGTTTTAAGAATTTTTTCTCCTCGAGCCACCACGTTCTGTTGGCGCAGGCTGAGGGAGCAGCAGCCCTGCGCGGCGCTGTGCGCGATGCGCAGATCGGCACAACAATTTCGGCCACCGCTGTTTATCCGGCGACGGCTTCGCCACTCGATGCACGCGCGGCAGAACGTTTTGATACGTTTTACAACACCTTTTATCTCGAGCCGGTGCTCACAGGTAAATACCCGACCGAGCACTTTCCGGTGCTGAAGAAATTCGAGCGCTATATCCGCCCCGGGGATATGGAGAAAATCCGCTACGATTTTGACTTTTGGGGGCTCAATACCTATACACGGAAGCAGGTACGGTACAGCAGGTTCATCCCCTATATCCGCTGGCGTGAACTGAAAAACCCGCCGGGTTCAAAAGAAACCGCCATGCGCTGGGAGATTTACCCCGAGGGAATCTATGATCTGCTGAAAAAATATGCCGGTTACGAAGGGATAAAAAAACTCTATATCACCGAAAACGGCGCCGCCTTCCATGACCAGCTGGTGGCTGGCCGTGTTGTCGATCCGTACCGCATCGACTATTTGCGCGACTACACGGCACAGGTTATCCGGGCCCGCGCCGAAGGCGTTCCCGTTGCCGGCTATTTTGCCTGGTCATTGTTCGATAATTTCGAATGGGCCGAGGGCTACCATGCGCGGTTTGGTCTTATCTATGTCGACTATCTCACACAACGCCGCTATATCAAAGACAGCGGCTATTGGTACCGCGACCAGATAAAGCAGCAGCTCTCTTAATTTACTTGATGGAATACCTGCACAATTTTCAGATTCCGAATGAATAGAAAATTGACCAAATTCCTGGCTGCTTTGGTTGTCGCCGCGCTGGCTCTTTCCTGCCGGTCCATCGAAGTAAACAAAGTCGATAAAGCCAAGTACGACATCAAAGATATCTGCATTGTTATGAACCCGGCGGTGATTGTAGAGGACTTCTTGCCTGCTTTACAGGCTTTGCTCGAGCAGCGCGGCATTGCCTCAAAGGTAATACCCAAAGAGGATGCGAGTTGTAGTTATAAACTCGTCTATACGGCGAACCAGTCCTGGGACATGGCGATTTACCTTAAATTTGCATCCATGATCCTCTACAAAGGCGCTGAGGTTGTCGGGCGTGCGACGTATGACAGCGGAGAAGGCTTAAATAAATTCGGCTCCGTTTACGAAAAATTGAAAATCGTCACCGACCAGCTTTTAGCCGATTTCAGCGAACGCTCGTCACTTAGCGGCAAATAGCTGCCTGAGGCTCTGTGTGAGCGCTTCGGCGCTCTGTGAGATGCGTTGCTGCGTTTCGCGCACTCGTTCCATCACGGGCAGGTTCTGTACCCGCTGCGACCAGTCGTTATATTGCGCCTCGAGCTTAATCAGGCGATCTTCAAATTCATCCATCGCTTTCTTTACAGGCTCTTTACTCTCGTCTTTAAAATTGCCGAACTCATATTCGATGATATCTTCTTTGACCTTGCCTTTGGTCAGCAGGTGCATCTCCACCTGAAAATATTTCTGGATGAGCGAAAAGCGGCCTTCTTTGGCAAGACGCCGCACGCTGACCTTGAGCGACGTGGACTTCAGCACGTGGAGCGGCCGGTGTTTCGCCGCCCGATCAACGAGGTCGTGGTCTTCAGCCAGCCGCAGCGATTCATCGAAACCGCCGACGCGGTCGAACAGGCGTTTTGTGATAAATATACAAAACCCGGCTGCGCGAGGGTTGGTGTTGGCATTCATGCGCACGGTGAGATTGGCAAACGCGAACAAAATTTTGTCGAGCCTGAGGTCAGATAAGGGGTAAAATGCACAGGTTGCGAGATCGATAAAGGTCTCGTCCATTTCTTTGACGGCCTTCGCGAGAAAGTCTTCGGGCAGGACGACATCCGCATCGAAAAAGAACAGGTACTCACCCTCGGCTACTGCTGCGCCCCGGTTACGCCCCACCCCCGGCATGCCACCCTGAACCACACGTGCGCCATGGCTTTCAGCAATTTCGCGCGTTTTATCTTTTGAACCCGCGTCGCCGACAATGATTTCAAAATCACGGAATGTCTGCGCTTTGAGTGAATTCAAAAGTTCCGGTAAATCGCGTTCTTCGTTCAATGTCGGGATTACAATGCTGACTTTTTTCCGGGCTGACATCCGGCAGGGAAAGATGCCGCACACTTTTCGTCCACCAGAAATTCAGGGTTTACGGTGGATTCGTACCCCACGGGCTAAGCCAATGCAATTCAGAACAGAAACGGATACCATGGGCGAGGTCAGCGTGCCGGCAGATGTCTACTGGGGCGCCCAGACAGAGCGTTCGCGCAATAATTTCCGGATCGGCGATGCCGGCAGTATGCCTCTTGAAATCATCCGGGCGTTTGCATACCTCAAAAAAGCCGCCGCCGAGGCCAATCACGATCTCGGTATTCTCGCGCGTGCAAAATACGATCTCATCGCCCAGGTCTGCGACGAAATTCTTTCGGGAAACCTCGCTGATCAGTTTCCGCTGGTGATTTGGCAAACGGGTTCGGGCACGCAGACGAACATGAATGTCAACGAAGTCATAGCCAACCGCGCCCATGTTTTAAGCGGCGGTTTGTTGACCGACGCTCAAAAGATTCTTCATCCGAACGACGATGTCAATAAATCGCAATCGTCGAATGATACTTTTCCGACAGCAATGCATATTGGCGCCTACGAGGTCGTCGCAGAGAACACGCTGCCAAAGATGCGCCTCCTGGCAGATACATTGTCCGCCAAATCTGCCGATTTTAAGGATATTGTTAAGACGGGCCGCACGCACTTCATGGATGCAACGCCGCTGACGCTGGGGCAGGAATTTTCAGGCTATGTACAGCAGATTCGTAACGGAGTTCGCGCCCTCGAAAACGCGCTTCAGGGTATCGCCGAACTGGCCTTGGGAGGTACCGCGGTAGGTACCGGGCTCAACGCCCCCAAAGGCTATGATGTACTCGTGGCGCAGAAGATCGCCAAACTCACGGGCCATCCTTTTGTCACAGCGCCGAACAAATTTGAAGCGCTCGCGGCGCAAGATGCCATGGTCGAGCTCTCAGGCGCGCTCAAGCGCTGCGCGGTTTCGCTCATGAAGATTGCCAATGATATCCGTATGCTGAGTTCCGGCCCCAGAAGCGGCATCGGCGAAATTCTGATTCCCGATAACGAACCCGGTTCATCGATCATGCCGGGCAAGGTGAACCCGACACAATGCGAAGCGCTGACGATGGTGTGCGCCCAGGTCATCGGCAACGATGTCACGGTTTCGCTCGCCGGGCTCAGCGGTCACTTCGAACTCAATGTCTTCAAACCCGTTATTGCTGCGAACGTCATTCAAGCGGCGCGGCTGATCGGTGACGGCTGCGCTTCATTCCGCGAACACTGCGCTGCGGGAATACAACCGAATCTGGAAGTTATTAAAAAACACCTGGAAAACTCGCTCATGCTTGTCACTGCGCTCAATCCGCATATCGGTTACGATAACGCCGCAAAAATCGCTAAAAAAGCCCATAAGGAGAAGACGACGCTGCGTGAGGCGGCCGTCGCATCGGGAATCTTAACTGGAGAGCAATTCGACGCCTGGGTTAAACCCGAAGAGATGACCGGATTCAGGGGTTAGCTGCGGAATCAGCGGCCATCGCCGCCACCCAGCTTCTGCCGTAAGAAGGTACCGGTAGACTTACTCTTCTGCACCGAACTTTCCATATTACCGAACTTCGTCTTGAGCTTGGCTTCGAAAACCTTCACATGCTCTTCCTGGCGTTTGATGTCCTTGTCGATCTGCTTTGCACGTTCGGCGTTGGATTTAATCTGTTCCGAAATCAGGCCGCGCGTGAACCGCGTATACGGTTCGAGAAAGTTTTCGGTGACATGCGCATAACCGTTGTCAATCCTCAGGTCGCCGTTGCTGTCGATGGCGAAGAGTTCTTTGACAGCCGTCGGGTGTTCGGCCAGTGCCTGCGCGAGTTTGGCCTCATCGACTTCGAGAAAGCCTTTGATGACTTCTTCGCGTTTACCGCCGATGGCGCCGGTGGAGATACCGATCTGCGCCAGTGTGCGCAGGTGAGGTTCGCGGTTTGTGGGGTAAGCGTTAGATGTATGCACTTTAAGGCCATTCACCAGCTGGCGGATGGTCGCATTCGTGGCAAGAATACCGGATTCCTTGCGCATCTCCTGGTATTTACCGGCTTCTTTGATCCGTGCCGACTTGGCCACTTCTTCAGAGAACTGCAGCAGCTCGTTATAGGCCTTGACGAAGCCCAACACCTGCTTCTTCGCCGCGTCGTTGTCATTCAGAATCTCGGTCTGTATGTTGTCAGGCGATGTCTTGAGCAAGTTCAGCGAAACGCCTTCGATCACATCTGCGAGATTACTGTTGGTTTTGCGGCTGATATCGATACCGTCGATTTTAAGGTGGGCGTTCTGCGCCGGCCGTAAAAGGTTAGGAAAGATTCTTCTTTGCTCTTCTTCAGCCGGGGTCTTATCTTTTTGTTCCTTTGCATGGTCGATCTTCGGCTGCGCTTTAACCGCATAGGTGAGTTCCATGGGTTCAAAGAGGATGTCTGCACCTTGCGCGTAGAATTCCACTGCTGCTAAATCTTTTTCCACCGGAATCTGCTGCGCACCGGCTTTGTTTTTTAGGGAAATCTTTTCTTCGCGGCCGTTATATTTCAGAACAACGCCATAATCGGTGTCACGCATTGCTTCTTTTTTGCGTGTGCGCGTAATATTATAAGTTTCGAGTTCAATGCCCTTGATATTGATATTGTCTTTGATGCCGTCTGAGACGCTGTCGGGCGCATCATCATTATCGATAGCTTCAGAGGGTGAAAGAGCTGCGACCGAGATTTTTTTCAGGCGCTTGGTATCTCCGGCTGCTGTCTGTCCCGGGAGAAAACGATAACGCCCCACCGAGTTTTCGGGTACGGTCAGGGTCTTCTTATCTTCAGCGGGCACAGATGCCTTGCCCGAGGCGGTCTCGAGCTGCGCCGCGTTGACAATCCAGCGCTCGCTTTCTGTCGTCTCCGGTGTTTCAGGAGGCTTCTTATCTTCGCCGTCTTTTTTTTCCGGTGGTTTTGGCTCTTTGCCGAAATCGGGGGTGACTGCCGCGCTGATGAGCCCGAGACTGCGCAAGAGGCCATCCGGATCTTCCATTTTAATGAGCGCATCTTCGCCCTGCGCAATGGTATCGACGATCAGAATCGATTCATTTTCCTTAATCTGGACAATCTTGGGGCTCAAATGTTTGCCGTGGTATTTCTGAATGTGCTCGCGCAGCGATTGCAGCGTGCCGCCGTTAAAGGTCGATTCGATGCCGGCAATTTTCAGCCTTGCCTGCGGCAGTTTTTTACCCGGAGCAAAAGGCGCTGTGGCAAAGCTCAGGTTCGAAGCGAGCTTCAAAATATTCAGTGTATGCTTTGATGGCGGCGCATTTTTGCGCACGGTGCCGTCTACGATACCGGCCGGATTGGCGTTGAGTTTTTTCTGTTCAAACGCCGCTTCGAAAGAAGCCATCGCATGCAGGGCATCCTGCAGGGTCTTTGTGCGTTTTCTGAGTTCCGTCAGCGCCTTCGAGGTATCTGATAGATCTTTTTTGTTGCCTTCGAGGCGTACGATCGGGGCTTTTTCAACCTCAACGAGCTTGCGGACAAGGTCTTTGGTATCTATTCCCGACGCGAGGCCGGTCATTTGCGGTGCTGGCATGATTTATGTCCCCTATCCGCTTTTCGGCGGATTTAGGCAAATCCACAAGCCTTTTTCATAAAAAAAGGGGTGGTCACCCACCCCTTTGGTCGTTTTTAGAGAGCCGGTAGCTCTCTGACGGCGATTAAAGCTTTTTCCAGACCTGTGTGCGTCCGAGCAAAGAGAAGCCGATAAAGCCACGCACCTTCAGTGAGTTGCCTTCGCGCTTGATCTTGCACTTATAGGTTTTACCGTTTTTAGGGTCGAGGATCGTGCCGCCTTTCCATTCATCCCCGTCTTCTTTAAGATTCCAGAGAATCATAAGGCCCACGACTTTTTTGCCGTTGTTTTCGCCTTTGCACTCTGTGCAAACGGGATCCGGATCTTCGCCGGGTTTACGGTTGAGAAGTTTTGTAACTTTTCCGTACGCCGTGCCGTTGTGAACCCAAATGTTCACATGCGACCGCGCCTGGCCTGTCTCATCATCGATGGTCATCCATGTGCCAGCGATGTCTTCTGCCATGAGTCCTGTGGACAAAAGGCCGAATGTAATCATACCGAGCAAGATTTTCTTCATTGATTTTCCTCCGCTACCGGCCGCAAAAGGTCCGGTGACTTTTTTGCTCAGGTCGCGCACCCTGAAGCACAGTCAAGCATTATTGATCGCTTTAAGGGCCATTTCAAGCGCCGGTAAAATCTGTTCTTTTTTGGCACGCTGGTTTTCCGGCTGAAAAGATAACAGATAATCGGCGATGCCATTCGAATCATCTGCCGGTCTGCCAACGCCAATACGTATGCGATGGAAATCCCCCGTGCCGATGACAGCCATGATGCTGCGCAACCCGTTATGCCCCTTGTGCCCGCCGCCGAATTTATGCCTGACTTCAGTAAACGGTAGTTCAACTTCATCATGTAATACAATCAGGTGGGATTTCTCAATGTTATATTTCTTGAGCGCCTTTGCCACGCTTTGGCCCGAGAGGTTCATAAAAGTCTGTGGCTTCAGGAAAATGAACACAACGTCGCCCTCTTCGCTTTGGCCCGTATAGGCCTCGAGCGCTTTGTTCGCGCTGTATGATACGTCTGGAAAAACCTGGTCCAGCGCCATGGCACCGGCATTATGCCGCGTGAAGCGGTATTTATCCCCGGGATTCATGAGCCCCGCCAGCAGCACTTTTTTCGACACGCCGGTTGAGTCTGAATTCGCCCTTACCGCGCCAGTTCTTTTTTGGTTGCAAAAGCCACGACCTGTGATATAGCGGCGTGCCGGTTTCTGGGACGTACGGGCTTCTTTTTTAAGTTTTGAACCAATGTTAGAAAACCGGAGGCCAAGACCCCTTGAGGGTTCTATTTGTTATGTTCGCGCAGAGGGGCCAGCCTTTCTGCGCGGGCCCTGCAGGAACCGTAACCCGGTTCCGCCACGGCATAAAAGTAGGGGTACACCCCGAAGAGTAATGCATAACGTGAGGCCTCCAAAATTATTTGTAGGTTCAATTCTGCAAATGACAACGGCGCCCTGGTACCGGCACTTTTCTTACCATGCAAGACCTCAAAGATGAGGAGCTGATCCGTGAACTCAAACGCGCCGAGCTCTCAGAACACCTGATCGGCGACACCGGGCAAACAGCCGGTGCACAGAAAATTTTCGCGATTCTCGTCGACCGCCACCACCGGCCCTTTGCCCGCCTCGTCGCTTTACGTTATCCCGTCGACTCCTCGAGCGCCGATGAAATCACCCAGGACTTTTGGCTTGAATGTTATTCCGCCCTGCCCCGTTATAATCCCGAGCGGCCCTTTTTGTCATGGGCGACGACGATCCTGTTCCGCACCGCAGAGCGTTTTCTGAAGAAGCGCCGCAAAGAGGTGCAGCTTTCACCGCAGAACGATTTTTTTGATTTGCAGGCATCTAAAGGCGACGGCATTGAGAACGAAACACTCGACCGTAACCAGATTGAGGGTATGCTGACGGCGGTCAGAAAATTACCGGGCGACCTGGCGCTGCTCATTCAACTCAGGTTCTTTGAACAGAAAAAAATCGAAGATATTATGGAGGCAACGGGGCTTGCGCGCTCGACGGTGTTTGACAAGCTCAACCTTGCCTATAAGAAAATCCGCACCCTCATGGGCACGGAACCATAGGCCCTACAAAAGCTCTTTTGCGGCTTTTTCGCGGAGTTCTTTAATTTCCGCCAGCGCTTCGCGCTTCGCGATCAACAGCACACCGTTATCCTCAACAAGCACGCAATTTTCCAGCCCTAAGAGTGCAATAGTCAGATTCGTTTTGATAATATTTCCCTTTGCGCGGTGGCTAATCACATTTCCCTGAATTACGTGATTTCCGTTTTCATCGGCCGGATAGATGCGGCTAAGAGCATCAAACGAACCGACGTCGTCCCATGAGAAATCCGCCTGAATCAAGCCTACCTTTTTGGTTTTCTCCATAATCGCATAGTCGATGGAAATATTCTGCATTTTAGGAAAATTTTTAGCCAAATTTGCGGGGCTTAGGGCTGACAGATCTGCGAGTTTAAGCATCTCACTTTGATAAATCCGGAAATCCTCCCGAATACGACCCAGTGAAAAAATGAACATCCCTGAATTCCAAAAATGCCGCTCCGTGGTCAGGTAGTGATTCGCTGTCTGATAATCTGGCTTTTCACGAAAGCTGGAGATGGCACTCATTCGAGGGGCAACTTCAATTCCGGCTTCAATATACCCATATCCGGTTTCAGCACGGGTTGGCTTTATCCCAAGACACCATATGCGTTCTGCGGCGCGGGCCAGAGCAAGTTTAACGGTTTCTGCCCATTGCATCGGCTGACCGATATGGTGATCCGCTGCAAGCATGACGACTCCAGATTGGTCATCCGCACCGAATTGCTTGAGATAAGATGTAAAATACGCAATGATTGGCGCTGTATTGCGCGCCACTGGTTCTATCAGATATTGCTTCTTGTCTAGCTTAACAATCTTCTGTATCTTTGCTGCCAAATCTTTATTTGTGCCTATATAGATACGATCCGGTGTCGTTAAAAGCCGCGCACGATCCACAGCTTCTTCAATCAGGGTTTTTTTAGTACCAACGTGAATTAACTGTTTGGGCCGGCTTATCCGACTCAGTGGCCAAAGCCTTGTCCCTGAGCCTCCGGCCATGATCATTACGAAGGGTTTGCCATTATGTACAAACTCTTTTGTCGCCTTTACAGGTTTTAGCGTCGATTTTGGAGCCACTTTACTCTGCCCGCCCGATTTCGCCGCCGTCGGTGTTTTCGCCTTTGCCATCTCGTCCCCTTGCTGGTTTTTTGTCAGTTTGAATAGTCATGTTGCGCTTAGGGCCGCCCGAGGCGTCGAGAATGACGCTACCGGCGCGCGGCGCAATTTTCTCAATTTTGTAATATTCGAGAATTTCAGGATTTTCCGTAATCAGTGCGCCCATGCGTTCAGCCTTTGCGATATCTTCATGGTTACGCTTACGGTCAAGCGCCAAATCGGCTTCTTTTTCAATCTGCGTTAACAGCGCCTGGCGGTCGGCGGCGGCGACCTGGTCGAGGTTTTTTGTCTGCGCCGCATAAATCTGGCTATCAGGCACATAGAGGTCGCGCAGTTCAACGGCTTTCAGTTTATACCACGAACTTCTCAGCTGTGCATCGAGACGCTTCTGTAGCTCAGCGAGATTGCTGTTATTAAAAAAACCGGTGATGGCCGTTTTAATCTTTTCGAGATTTTTTTCGTCGCTGTTGATAGCGATGAAATATTCTGAAGCCAGAAACTGCAGCTGTTCTTCGATAAATTTATCCCGCTCTGTCGGCTTCATTTGTAAGGCCTTCAATGCCGCAAATGTGTCAGCCGGGGGGATCTCCCCCTCGATTCTGAGTTTTAGCTGCACATAAAACAGGTCGCCCAGCCTGAGGTAGGCACTGTATTTCAAGGGCAGTCTGATCTTGATTTCCTGTACCTTCGGCTGGGTTTCGAGCTGGTACTTTCTAAACCGGTATGGTACAAATAATGTCGGCACAAAGGTCATGCCCGGCTCGTAGAGGAAAAAGCCGCGGTTCTCAAGCCCGCCGGTGGCGAACTGCGATTGCAGAAAAGTTACATGTCCCGGCGGGACGGACAGAATATTCAGGTAAGCGACCGTTACAACCGAAGCCAGAGCTAAAATCTGAAAAGCTCTTCTGAAAAAATCTGCGAACACAGTCTGTTATTCGCCGCTATTTTCCTCAGAACCGGGAGCGTCAGGATTATGCAGGCGTATCGGGCGTTCAGGGGATATCGTCGTCACTGCATGCTTATAGACAAGCGTCTGTTTGTGGTCGTGCTCGAGCACGATGGTGAAATTATCAAAGCTGACGACCCTGCCCTTGATGGGTACACCGTTGGAAAGGTAGATGGTAATGCCCATCTTTTCCTTGCGGATCTGGTTGAGAATGAAGTCTTGCAGGTTATTTTTAGTCATCATGGTATCAGATCGCAAATTCTTTGACAAGCGCGGCAATTCGCTCATTTTCATAAGACGGGTCAACTGTTTTTGTGTTCGGGGGTTTGGGTGTTGCGTTTTTGTACCATGTCTGCTGGCGTTTCACGAGGCGGATCGTATTCTGCGCGATAGCAGCCTCCACATTCTTCAACTCCTCCGGCGAAAGTTCCCCGGGTAACCGGCCAGTTGCATCATAAATTTCGAGAAATTCCCGGATGCCGATACCCGTCAGCGCGGGAATCCTTTGCCAGTTTTTTATGTCACCTTGCTCACGCGCCGCAGAGAGCACCTGCTGCACTTCGGCCACGAGACCTGCGGCGAACATTTTGCTCACACGCTCTGCCGTAAGCCGGCGCAAACGCTCGCGATCCATGTCGAAGATGAGCATGAGAATCTCAAAATCAGCTGCGATGCCGCCAATCCGGGAAAGGCCGCTGATCGGTGCGCCATGCGCGAGGCAGAGCATCAGCGCACGCCTGACGCGGATGGTATTGTGCGCGTGGTTCTGCGCCGCTGCCAACGGATCGAGTTTCTGAAGTTCTGCAAACGCTTCCTGCGGCGCCATAGCGTCGACGCGAGACTGTATATCGATCGGTATATCGATAGCCGGCAACAAACCGTAGAGCAGCGCCTGCAGGTAAAAGTAGGTACCGCCACAGATGAGTGGTATCTGCCCTCTCCCCTGGGCCTGCGCAATTTCAGCCTTTGCGGCCCGCATGAATTCCCCCGCGGAAAAGGTTTCGCTGAGCGGTAAAAAGTTATAGAGCGCATGCGGAAATTTTTTGAGCTCGTTGCCCGTTGGCGCGGCTGAGGCAATCGAAATGCCGCGATAGACCTGGCGGGAATCCGCATTGATGATGGTCAGTGGCAAGCCGGAGAGTTGGTTATAGATGAAGGCAGATTTACCGGCGGCCGTCGCCCCGGTGATGATGACTAATTTGGGGCGTGTTGTCATGAAAACTTTTACCGAAGATAGCTAAAATATAAAAACCACGGCGGCACGGCGAGCACGGCGCTGGTTATACTCCAATTAAGTCATATGGGTGCGAACAATTTGCGCCAGCTCTTCGGCGGCATTCATCAGGTCGTCGTTGACCACAACATAGTCAAAATTGTCTTTTTCCATGATTTCGAGCCGCGCGAGTTCCAGCCGGCTCTGGATCTCCGCTTCGGTTTCAGAGCCACGCGCACGCAGTCGGCGTTCGAGTTCGAGCATGTCAGGGGGCACGATAAACAGGCTCACCATGCGCAGCTCTTTGCCGCGCAGCGTCTGCGCCCCCTGCACGTCGATGTCGAGGATAGGATATTTACCGTCTTTAAAGATGCGGTCGAGTTCGCCGACTTCGGTGCCATAAAAATTTTCGAGCACCTGGGCATATTCGATGAATTGGTTCTCAGCGATGCGTTTTTCAAATTCTTCGCGCGACAGAAAATGGTAGTTGATACCGTCAATTTCGTTCGCGCGGCGCTGGCGCGTGGTTGACGAAATCGAATGTTTCAGCCGTGGCTCTTTTTGCAGCAGTATGTTAATGAGACTGTTCTTTCCTCCCCCGGAAGGGGCCGAGATCACGAAGATCGGGCGCTCGAACATTTTTCAAGATCGGCGAATTTGATGGCGCGTAAACAAGTTTCGCGAGCAATCAGGGGCGGTTATAACCGACGCCAAATCTTTCCAGTGAAGCAAGCCTTTCGCGGGCCGCATGCTGGTAAGGGCTGCCTGAATATTTGAGGACCTGTTTGTATGCCGCCTGTGCCTTATGGGTATCCCGGTGGTACCAGGGCCGCTCATAGAGCTGCCCTAGGTTATACCAGGCCCGATCGAGCGGCAGTTCCTTTAAGGTTTGCCCGGTCTTAACGTCTGTGCCCTCGGCCATCAGCGTGCGCGTCAGGTGCGGCAGCGCCGCCTCAAAGCGACCTGCATCTAAAAGAAGCAATCCCAGCCGCAGCCGCGCGAGTTTACCTTCGGTCGAACGTGGTTGCAATTCGCTGATATAGGCATAGATGCGCTCGGCGTCATTCAAACATTCATTCTTTTTCAGGATTTCCTTCGCGCAGGCATGGTAGCCGTCAGCGATACGCAGGTATGCCTGCACCTTGAGCTTTTCATCGACGCCCTCAGCCTCGCCTTCAAGCCCGGCATCGCCGCGGCGGGCGCGCAGCCAAAGTGCGGTCAGCCGGGCCTCGCGGCTGTAGTCGTCGTCACCTGCTTCCTGCGATTTTTTCAGGAATTCGAGGCTTTTATCGGTACGGTTCGAGCGCAGGTACATGTGCGCATTCTCGAGATAAACTTTGGTCAGGGGATGCTTTTGCGCAGCCAGTGCTGCCGCTTCTTCGCGTGCGGCTTCGGCAGTATCATTGCCAGCCGCAGGGCTTGCGGGCGCCGGCGCCGCGGTTTCGCCCGGGGGTGGAGTTACCGGAACGGCCGAAGTGGCAGGCGGTGTGGCCTGAACAGCTTCGCCGGCAGCTGTTTCGGGCAAAATATTGCCGCGTTGGTCAAAACGCCTTTTCGCGGCAACAACGGGAGATGCCACCGCAACGATCAGGATGTACCAGAGAGCGGAGCGCATCATTCCATAAATTCCATTTTGTTTTTCGAAGATTTCGGCGCCGTTGCGGCTTTTTCGGCTGCAGGAGCTTTTCGTCGGGGGGCATCCCCCTCGTCGAAGACATCGCGTGCCTTTGTGGCCGCTGGTGACACGGGTTTCATCGCCTGTGGCTTCTCGACCGCAGGGGCACCGGGGGCTTCCTTCTTCGCTGAGGTTTCCGCCGCAGAGGGCATCCTGCCCGGCGTAAACCCCGCGCTTCCTTGCGCCGCACCGATTTTCTCTTTGGTCAGGTGTGCATCATCGTCTTCAATGGCTTTCTTATCGGGGGCAATGCGGGGTATCTGGTAGCTGTCGCCCAAATAACCGGGGGATTTCTCTTTGGGCCGCATCACGTCTTCGTGCTTGAGCACCTCTTCTTTTTCACCCATGAGGTGGCCCATGGTGTCGCGGCCCATGGGTACAAAGCTGGTATCATCCTTCGCCTGCTGCCGCGACGGAAAATCCAGGGGATCGACTTCGACGTCTTCGACGAGTTTACGTTTCTTGGCATACTCTTCGCGCATTTCCTGTAAATAAAAGATATCGCGGTTGCGTTCGACGAGTTTAAAGCCCACCGGTTTGGCATCTGCAAGGCCCTTGTTGATACCGGCAATGATAGCCAGCAAAGCACAGAGCGCCGCAAAGGCCAGCGAGGCCTTCTGTATGATATCGCGGATATGGGGGGGAATCTTTTCAATCATCCCGTCGATGCCGGGTATGATCCGACCAAAAATGCGGCGCAGCATAGGTTGATTATCGTAATTTTTGCCGCCTTTGCCCGCAAAAATTACGGATCATATAGGCTTTACTACATGTGCAGCGCACAAAAAATGACTTATGCAGCGACTTAAGCAAAAGTTAAAGCGGCCAAAATACAAGTTCTGGCTAGGCCTTCTTGCTTCAGGAGTTTTCCTCGTCCTCGAAGTTATTCCCAGAACGGCGGCTTTCGCTGTCAAAACGACAGCTGCTGCGAAACTTCCCCGCGAGGCAGACATCCGCGATGCGGTCGTGCGCGGTGCACAGAGCTACCTCAACCTTCCTTATATCTTCGGCGGCGCATCACCCAGCGGTTTTGACTGCAGCGGCCTTGTGCTCTATCTCTACAACCAGCAGGGTTTCACCATGCCGCATGGCGTGATCCATATGCGCCCGACCCTGAAACTTACGAAGAACCCACAAAAAGGTGATGTCATCTTTTTCCTGAACGACAACGGCATTGCCGGCCACGTGGGGATCTACATCGACGAAGAGCGTTTTATCCATGCGCCGAAAGAAGGCGCAGTGATTCGTTATGAAAAGTTAAAGCACCCGTACTGGAAAAAACGTTTTGTCGAGGTCCGCTCGGTGCTTTAGATAGACACGACGCGCCACGGGCAGTCCCTCTGGCTGCACTAATGATAACCCGTTCTCACTTTAATGACAGCCATGTCATTTTTTGGCACGGTGTACGTCTGTTTCGCCATTATTATGTCAGATGAGGCTTAGCGCCTCTCAAATTAGAAATACGTGAAAGGAAGTAAATAATGAAAAAGCTCACAGCTATTGCTTTGATGCTCCTGACCGCCTCTTCGGCATTTGCCTGGAAAGGTGCGACACACAGCCGTCTTTCGCAAGATGCGATCGACCTATTGAACAGCATGACGAGCAACCCGCAAGCGCAGGCGGCGGTGCAAAAACTGATCGTCAAATACGGTTCGCTGGCAGCGGCTAAGACCGCATACGGCAACCAGGCAAAAGATGAGGATATCCCCCAGCCAAACACACCGCTCGGAAACGACCAATGGTACGATGCATGGTGGTCCTATTCGCGCAACGGTTCACCGTCGCTCTTCGGCCTCGTCGACGTCTCTTACTTTGTGGCGCTGACCCACTTTGTGAACGCTTTTAATACATCGCCCAATGCTGATGTTCACGGGCAGAAGCCGATGGGCTACCAGTATTATCGCAGCCGCCCGATGTATAACCTCGTCGGCGACAGCACGACAGGCGACTACGACTGGGTGACAGAGGCTTATAACTATAACCTGAATCCTGAGAGCAGCACTATCACGCGGATGAAAAACCTCTGCGGCGGATCGTGCGTATTCAACAGCGGTGCCTACAATGACGATTACCAGGATGTCAACCAGCCATCAGGCGCAAGCGCCTGCGCTGCACTCATCAACGGTCCGTCGGGTTATATCGCCAGCGGTAACATGACGCTGATTGCGCGTTGTTACCACTACATCGAAGACGGTTCGCAGCCGCACCACGCGGGTGCCTACTACGGTAAGGATCACACTGACTTCGAGGGTTTTGTAGACGATAACTACTACAATTCAGCGTACCAGATTAGCCAGACTCCGGCGAAACTCGCAGAAGCACAGGCTCTCTTTCCGCTTTTTGCCGGTATGTCAGCGGAAAATATCGTGAAGAATATGGCGCAATTCTCGACAACGAATTGTTATGCGGTTTATACGAACGACTACACAAGCAATGAAATCGCTTGCGCAGAACTTCTGATGCCCCGCATCCGCGCTGCAGTAGCGGCAATGACGGCAAACTCAATCCAGAGCCGTCCCTGAAGATATTTATTAACTGTGGGGTTATCCCATAGTTAATAAACCAAGACCGCCGGAGTAAACCCCGGCGGTTTTTTTATGCCCAGAGTTCCCCTTTAACGACGGGGCTTTTCACTTTTTCGGAAGTTTCCGCAGCCTGCCCAGGAAGTTCTGAAAAAGCCAGAATCAGAACTTACCCTCCCCTTATTGATAACGCATTCTCAGATTAATGACATCGCTGTCACTTTTTTGGCACTCATTCTGTCACGGCTCGTATATTATGTCATATACGGGATATCCGTATGCATGCAGGTAACCCCTGCAAATTCTAAATACGTGAAAGGAAGTATATTTATGAAAAAGCTCACAGCAATCGCTTTGATGCTCTTAACCGCTTCTTCGGCATTCGCCTGGAAGGGTGCAACCCACAGCCGTCTATCGCAGGATGCGATCGACCTGCTCGCCAGCATGACGACGAACCCGCAGGCGCAGGCCGCGGTACAAAAACTGATCGGCAAATACGGTTCGGTTTCAGCTGCGAAAACCGCGTTCGGTACTCAGGCAAAAAACGAAGACATTCCGCAACCGAACACCCCGCTGGGCAACGACCAATGGTATGACGCCTGGTGGTCGTGGTCACGTAACGGTTCGCCCTCGCTTTTCGGGCTCGTAGACGTGAACTATTTCGTGGCGCTGACGCACTTCGTGAACGCCTTCAATACTTCGCCTAACACCGATGTACACGGTCAAAAACCGATGGGCTATAACTACTACCGTAGCCGAGCCCTCTATAATCTCGTGGGCGACAATTTCACCGGCGATTATGACTGGGTGACAGAGGCGTATAACTATAACCTGAACCCTGAAAGCAGCACGACAACGCGTATGAAGAACCTCTGCGGTGGTTCATGCCGTTTCAATGCGGGTGCATACGACACCGATTACCAGGACGTTAACCAGCCCTCTGGCGCCAGCGCCTGCGCCGCCCTCATCAACGGGCCGCAGGGTTATCTCGCTTCGGGCAACGTCACGCTGATCGCCCGTTGCTACCACTACATCGAAGACGGCGCACAACCGCACCACGCGGGTGCTTATTACGGTAAAGACCACACCGACTTCGAAGGTTTCGTGGAAGACAACTACTACAACCCCGCATACCAAATCAGCCAGACTCCGGCGAAACTTGCTGAAGCTAAAGCGCTCTATCCGCTTTTTGTAGGCATGTCAGCAGAGAACATCGTGAAGAGCATGGCGCAGTGGTCTACGACTAACTGCTATGCGGTTTACACAAACGACTACACCAGCAACGAGCTCGCCTGCGCAGAAAAACTTCTGCCGCGCATTCGTGCGGCTGTCGCTGCGATGACGGCGAATTCGATTCAGACTCGTCCGTAAATCGTAGACAGACCAGACGATTTGGGGCCATGGGATATCCTATGGCCCGCTTATTTTATAACCCTATGAAAACATTACTCAGAACCAAAATCTTAATCTTCACTGCGCTGGCACTGTGCTGCAGCGGCAAGGTCACGCACGACCTCACGGAACCGGGGATTATCGCGCAGAGCGGCGAATTCCGCGTACCGACAAAGGTATTCCAGGACTTCTTTCTCGCGATGAAAAGATCGGGATTACCCGAGCGCAAAGACCCCCGCTCGGCGCTTTTTCTCATGATCGCCGATCATTATCTTGGCGCGGAATACAAAGCAAGTAAGGGAGATAAAATGGATCCCGCGATTACGGCGGAGATCGAGAAAGTCTATAACGAAACCCTGGTTTTTTACATCCGCGACAAAAATCCCGAGGCGCTATACAAGGCTTACGTCGGAAACTTTACGCTTCCAGACGTGAAGACGCAGAAAAGCCTTTTCAATGAAAAAGCCGAGGCTGCGTATACAAATGTGCCACTGATACGCGAGGCGGCGGAAAAGATTGTGGTCGCTGCCTACGGCCCCAAGGGCGAAAAAAAGCTCAGCTATGCAGCGCTTTTCGACGGCGCGCCCCAAGCGGGCAAGCTGCATCTTTTCACAGCGCCAAACGCTGAATCCCTCAAGGAAATGATCCATACGCACTTGCGTAAAGAGTTTGTGCGTGATTTCATCGCCGCAGCGTCGGAAGCCGAAAAGGCAGAGTATGCGGCGCTCAAGACGATCGTCAGCAACAGTATCTTATCGCGTAACTTTCGCTACGAGATGGGCATGGAGAACGCTAATCCGCACGTCGAGAACAGCGCCATCAAAGAAAAGGCTAAAGGCATCTCTTTGAGTCGCATCAAGGACTATTACGAAGTAAACAAAGACAAATATAAAGAAGTTCAGACCGTCGATTGCCGCCATATTCGCCTGAAAAACTACGAACAGGCAGTCAATATGCGGGATAAGATCGAGCACGGCGCCAACATGATCGACTATGTGAAGAAGTATTCGCTCGCCGAGGACAAAAACGCCGCCGAGCCGGGCCTCATTAAAGATATCAAAAACGACGTAAACCTGCACAAACGGCCGCGTCTCGAAACCCTGTGTATGATGCCGAAACAGGGTCAGGTCGAACTCGTGCGCGATGGCGAGGTCTATGAGATTGTAAAAGCCGAAAAGCGCATCGACGGTTATCCCCCACTCGACGACACTACCCACCTCCGGGAAGATCTGTCCCGTGAGATTGCGGCTATGGATTTGAAAAAAGAATTCGACGCCAAAAAGAAATCGATCCTTAAAAGGGTTGATATCAGGATAAATAATACCGAATTGGGCAAAATAAAATGAGACCAAAACACCTGATCCTGGCGGTTTCCGCGTTTCTCGCCGCGCTTTATTTCCTGACACGCGAATCTGAAAAGAAAGCGGGTATAGTCCAACGGCAAGAACGCATAACCGTCATTTCGGCGACATATAATGCTGCAGATTATCAGCCCGACCTGGACAATTACCGGCTCGAGCGCGACGAGCTGATGGCAAAGCCCAACCACAGCGAAGCGCGGCTAAAACCGGAATTCAAAGGGGCTCCCGAATATAAATATTCGAATCTGCGTGCAAAAGTACCCGGTGGTCCCGTAGATGATTTCGGGGCGCCATTTTTTGTGCCTACGGAAACCGCGATGACCGATCCGAAGATTTTCGAACAAGAGTTGGCGAAACACAAGGAACGCTCAGAGGCTTATTCTGCGGCGCGTATGGACGAACTCAAGATGAACACGACCGCAGAGAAAACACAGATGCGCGGCGTCATCGACCAGGCGAAAGCCAGTGGATCAAAAACACCCGAAGAGATTAAACGCGCCGAAGACGCTTACGCACGCATCGAAAATCTTGAAAAAGTACTTAAAGGTGAAAAGGTCGAAAAAATCCTCGACTAGGGTTTTTTAGCCGCTTGACCCGGCGCAATAAAAAAATCATTATCGCCATTGGGGCGCACGACCTGCACCAACGGAAACTGCAGTTCGCGCCCGGCATCGGTTAGACGCGCAAGTTCTGTCCAGATTTTACGCAGTGCGATCGCCGTCTGTGCATAAATAGTAAATTTATAAGCCGGGCTGATTTTAAGTTCATAAGGCTTTTTGCCCTGCGCCGCGAGGGCTTTTACGACATGCGCGGGCAGTTTTTTTTCCGTGATACAGCCGCCCGCAGATTTCAGGTAGGGTTTTCCCACGGTGATGGCATTCTCAAAATAGATCAGAACCGGCTCGCAGGGCAACGCATACGATTGTAACAGGCGGCGTGTCTGAACGATCTGTTCGCCGGTCTTGTTATAGTCACCGCGATGTTCACCCGCATAAATCGTCGCGGCAAAAACTTGTCCCTCGGACCGCTCTGCGCCGCTGAAGACGCCGAGATAGACATACGAAAATATAAAGAAACCTGGCACTGTGATTGTGAATGCCGCAATGATGAGGATGAATTTCTTATTCAAGATTTTTTTCCCGTGGCGATGAGTTTCTCGATAATCTTAACCTCGGCGTCGGTGAGCGGAATCACGGAAAGCCGGAAGCTGGTAAAGAGCAGTGATTTTCCCAGGCCCGCAGCTTTCAGGACTTCGCGGTCGAGTTCGAACGGGTATTTTTTGACGAATTTGAAACGCGGCGAAAACCACTGCGGTTTTTCACGTTTGCTTTTGGCGTCAAAATAAGGCGACTTTTTATCGAATGCGCTTTCATCGGGTTCCGCTTTGGCGATAACCTTCATCTCGCCGACGATCGCCGGCACCGGGCAGCTCGAATGGTAAAAGTAGCCCCGGTCACCGATTTCCATCGCGACCAGATTGTTGCGCGCAGTAAAATTGCGCACGCCGTCCCAGAGCGTTGTCTTATCTTTCAGCGCCATGAGATGGTCGATGCCGAACGTATCCGGCTCTGATTTCAGAATCCACGAACGTGGCGGGCGCGCTGCCATCAGGACGGACTTCCTAAATCCCAGACATACTCAAACTCTTCTTTAGCGGCTTCATCGAGACGTTCGGGCTGGAAAAGGGTTTTGACTTTCGGATTGGGATAGAGCTTTACTTCATTGGCTTCGGGAATATGCGTAATCATGCGCACGATGGTGTTTTCGCCTTCAATCTCGTAGAGCATAAAGGCGGTGCCTTTGCCCGGCACAGGCATCGCGGATTTCAGATAGCGCATGACGCCGATTGCGGGGCTTTCGACAAAGCGAAAATCACTAAACCGCGGGGCGGGCCGGCTAATCACCGGCCACGGTTAAACGCTCAAAAAACACGCCTTTAGGCCCAAAATACGAGGCCCGCTGCACCGTTTCCTGCGATTTGAATGCGGTGGCGAAGGCTGTCTGCGTCGATCCTGAAACCGAGCCGCCCTTGATCGGAATCTTTTTACCATTCTTGTGCAGGTAACCCAGGCGGATTTCCCCCGAGAAGGCACCCGAAATCGTATTCGGCTGGAACGTTGAAAACTTGCTGAGTTCGAGCACTCCTTCACCCAGGAAATCCGCATAGCGAGTGGCACCGCAGGCAACTTCAATATTCATGAGCGCGCTCGTGCGCGGAGTTTTTAAGAGATCGGCGTAACGCCCGTCGATCAGAAAGTTCGTGACCGTTGAATTTTCGATGAGTTTCACTGTCTCTGCGGCAAAACCGAGATCGTCGAAAACAAACGAGCGCATGCCACCGGGAATTTCCGCGTTAGAGGAAATAGCCAGGGGTTCTTTCGCGTCGCGGACAACCATGTCGCCCCTTTGGAAAATCGAATAGCGGTTAAAGAGAGCATGCCCGTCGAGCTGCGCGACAAAAAAATCAAACAGGCTATCCAGCGCGTCGCCGGCAAGCACGACCGGAAACTCGCCGGTCGGCGGCAACACCGCAGCCTCAAGATCACTGAGTATCGCTGCGTCTTCTTCGAGTTGCTCTTCGAGTGTCAGGTCGGCAAGCAGGCGGCGTTTTTTGATACCCATGATCTCGTGCCGGTTATCGGGGCTGGTGAGTACGTAGTCGCAGACGACCCGGGTTGACGCCGCTTCGACTTCGAGGCCACGATGATTGCGGATCAGGTAATCGTATTCTTCAAAAAAAAGCTCCATGCTGTTTAAAGGAAACCGCGCCAGGTTTTTGAGCCGGAAATTTCTTATCCGGTCGGCGTAGGCGATGAGCGCATCGAGGTCAGCGTCACCAATCGCCGGGTCAAGAATCGCAGCCGTCCTTTTCGGCGTGTATGCAGCTGAAAAATTAAATGCGGGATTGCGCACCAGCCGTGCGCGTGCAGCGGTCTGGCTGACGAGATCCGTAAGCGATGCCGGTTTGCCCTGAAAACGCGTGGTGCTCTCACCCATCAACGCATCGTCGACCGGCGTCTGTATGCGCAGCGCGTAATTTTGCACCGAGTTACAGCGGACAGTCTCGATTTCGTCCTTAACGAGGTAGACTTCGGTCGATCTTTTTTGCAGGTTGCTGACCTGCCAACCGCGCAGGCCGATTGCTTTTTTAAGAACAGAGATAAGACTTTTCAATTTTTTTCAGGGACAAAAGGCGGTATCGGATACTTTGTACTTTGAATTATTCGAGCATGTCAGCGTATAGCCACTGGACTCGCATTTTTTATCTTCATAAGCAATGATAGTATCGTCGTAAATTGTCAGCGAAGTGGATGTGCAGTCTACACTCAGGTTCTTGCAGGCGTCTTTACTGCTTTCATCCGTGCAGTAAGTGGCTATGCGTTGGCTCGCGTTGCCGCCACCGCAGGTCGGCGTTTTAACGGTAATGGTCGTCGAATGGATGCAGACCGTCGGCTTGCTATCGTCTTTTTTCATATTATTGCAGCCGGCAATGAGGAGTAAGGCCAGGCAGAAGGCGATGCGCATACCGGCACAGGTCGGCTTTTCGGAGCGGCGTCAACCCTTCCCCGCTGGGAAATAAGAAATTTCTGTTTTTTTCTTCGATACCATAAAGAGACAGCTTAGGCTACGTCCAAGGCTTCCAGGGCGCTCTCAGTTCAAATAACTTAAGATAACGAGGGTTCAGAGCAACCGTACATATGCCGTATGAAACGATTAAGGTAGGTTATGCCTTTGGGGCGAACTTACCGTTTGAAAGAGTAACTCCCCCTCCGGGGATTAATCCCGAAGTCGCCGCCTGGATACACGTCGTGTGTAGCGGCGACTGTGAGCCTCGTGCTCATTATCAGCGGCCCCGGTGCCGCCGTAATCGGGGGCTGCTGATGCAACCAGGGATGGTTGTGGCACAGCTCAACTGGGTCCAGGGCCTTTTGCCTTTGGCAAAAGGCATTGGAAATTTTCCAAGGAGGGAGAAGATGCAGATCAATCACAATCTGCCCGCGATGCAGGTGAACCGTCAATTGCACAAGGCTTTCAGCCGCTACGAGAAATCGATAGAGAAGCTGAGCACTGGCGAACGGATCAACAAAGCGGGCGACGACGCGACCAATTTGGCCGTGTCAGAGAAGATGCGCACACAGATTCGGGGCTTGAAACAGGCCGAGCACAATGCGATGAACGGAATGTCGTTCATCCAGACTGCCGAAGGCAACATGGGTCAGGTCAACGACATTCTGCAGCGTATCAGGGAACTTTCGGTGCAGTCAGCCAACGGGATTTATTCCGACGGTGACAGGCAGCAGATTCAGGTGGAGGTATCGCAGCTGATCGACGAAGTCGACCGCATCGGTACATCCGCAGAATTTAACCGGATGAAACTTCTGACCGGCAGGTATGCACGCGGGTCAAAGCTGGGGTCGATTTTCTTTCACGTGGGGCCCAATAAAGACCAGCGCATCCAGGCGTTCATTAAAACAATGAATGGACGGGCGTTTGGTTTTTACCAGGGCAACGGCGCGAAAGCGGCCAAAAAACCGTTAGCGACGGTTTACCAGGCGAATGAGATGATCGGGACCGTGGATAACGCTCTCGATAAGCTCGTGCGTCAGCGGGCGGATCTCGGCGCGTATCACAACCGTATTGAAACCACGGTTGAAGCGCTCCGAACCGGCTATGAGAACATGGTGGCGGCAGAATCACGGATTCGCGACACTGACATGGCCGAGGAACTGCTGGAGTTCACGAAAAATCAGGTTCAGTTACAGAGTGGTACGGCGATGTTGGCTCACACCAACTTTTCCTCTCAGCTTGTAGTGTCTCTTATCGAGCACAGCAAGTAGTTACAGACCGGATTTTCACTTCGAGGGGATGTTCCAAGAGGGAGCATCCCCTTTTTTATTTGCCTGTATAGTGCGGCGGACGCTTTTCGAAAAATGACCTGAGTGCCTCTTTAAAATCCGCGGTCTGATTAAGCAAAAACTGTTGTTCCAATTCAAAGCGCTGTGATGCCTGCAAAAGGTGAGCGTAGGAGTAATCTACGATCTGCTTGTTGAGAGCAACAGCCTGCGGTGGCAAAGCGAGAAGTTTCCGGATCCATCGCTCCCTGGTGGCAGACAACTTTTCCTGCGGGACAACCTCGCTCAGAAAACCGAGGGTCTGCATCTCGTGCGCCGTAAAGTTTTCACCGAGCATGGCCATCTGCTTCGTCGCTGCAATACCGATGAGGCGTGTGACACGGCAGAGCCCCATAATGACACCGATACTGCGCTTCACCTCGGGCAGGGAATAAATGGCCCGGTCACTGCTGATGCGGAAATCGGCGCAAGCTGCGAGAATGACTCCCGCTCCGATGCAAAAACCCTGAATTTCGGCGATGATGGGCTTAGAAATAGCTTCAAAGCTGTCGATACAGCCCTGCCCTGCGCTTAAATGTTTGGCATAACTTTCAAAATCCTGATCAGCCATTTGCGCAATCACCGAGACATCCATGCCTGTGGAAAAATGTTTACCTGCGCTGCGCAATAAAACGACGGCCACCCCACTGTCAGCCGCGATATCCGCACTGATCAACCGCAACTCTTCGAGGCATTCGAGGTTGATGTTATTGCCGGTTTCCGCCCGCTGAAGAGTGAGCGTCGCCACTTTTTGCGCTATTTCACAGGTCCAATGCTGCAGTTTCATTAGGATACACCATGAAACTGCGGATGGTTGCGCACACGATGGGATTGCCTCGCGTCCTTGACGTTGCTGACATCGTAGCGTTTGAGCCAGGCATCACCGAGCAGTGTATACTTCGTATCCTGCGGATGAAAATTCGTCGCTACTGTCGTCGAGTTTTTCGGCCCCATCGCGACCCCGCTCGAAACAAAAAACCCGGCAGCCAAAAGGTTTGCGCGGATGCGTGTGGATGAAGAATAGGTATACAGGGATGTCTGCTTCAGTCTGAAAAACATCAGCAGCTCGGTAAAAGTCTCCTCGATCCAGAACCGCGATTCGGTCTGGAAAGAGAACATGTCGTAAAAAACCTCATCGGGCGGCGGGGCATCCGCAAAGGTCTTCATAAAATCGCCTTGTATCAACTTCCATTCAAAAGAGCGTTCAGGGTTCGTGTATTCACCCTTGGCGAGAATCGCGCCGGGTGCGCGGTGCCGCAGTTCAGGAAAAAGACTGCGGTACTGGTAAGCAAGTTTCAGCGGATCGAGATCGGTCTCAAAGCTGATGAGTTTCACCGGGCGCAGCGTGCGTTTTTCGAGCAGCAGTTTCTCGTAAAGGGAAAGTACACCCATGGCATTGGTGGCCGCGCCCAGACCGACATCCCAAATGACTAAAGGTTCAGATGTCGCGGCCTGCAGTTTCTGTTCAATCTGCGATTGGTCGATGTAAAGTTTTTTGGCTTCCACCGCGGGCTCGGTCACCGAATGCATAATCTCTCCGGAAACACGATCCTTAATCGAAGCAAACGAGCCGTCCTTGCTGCGGTGGATTTCAAAATTGCCCAGCGATTCCGATTTCCGGTGCCTTTTGATTACCGGCTGATAGGTAATCTCTGGTCCGTCGCTGCGAATCAGGTCGGTTTGTTTCTGCCGGTAAAAATCTAAAAAGCGGTCTTCACGAATCGCGCCGCGGATCTCATTCATCAGCTTGTGGTAGAACTGCAGGTTGTGGCGGCCGATCAGGTGCCAGCCCAGGATCTCCTGGGTTTTGACAAGATGATGCAGATAGCCGCGCGAATACGAGCGGCAGGTATCGCACGCGCAGGCGCTATCCAGCGGTTCATCGGCAAGCCGGTAGCGTGTGCGCCGCAGCGCCACCTTGCCCTCGCCGGTAAAAGCCGTGCCCCTTTCAGCATATTGCAGCGGCAAAATGCAATCGAACATATCGATGCCGCGGTGCACACCCTCGAGCAAATCAATGGGAGTGCCCACACCCATAAGATAGCGCGGCTTTTCCTGCGGCAGAAATTCCGTGGTAAAAGCGGTGATGTCTTCGCGCTCGGCTTTGCTTTCACCGACGGCGAGGCCGCCCACTGCGAAACCGTCAAAATCAATTTGCGTGAGTTCCGCCGCGCTGCGTTTTCTGAGATCGGTAAAACACGCGCCCTGGACGATGCCAAAGAGCGCCTGCACGGAATCGCCCCTGGCGGCAAAGGAACGGTGAGCCCAACGCGTCGTGCGTTCGAGGGCATCGATCACTTCGGCGCGTTCAGCGGTTGAAGGGATGCACTGGTCGAGAGCCATCATGATATCGCTGCCGATGGTTTTCTGCGCCTGGATGCTGAGTTCGGGTGAAAACAGCGTCTTTTTGCCGTCGACCTGGCTGATAAATTCCGCGCCTTGTTCGGTCATTTTTCGTGCATGCGGCAGCGAGAAGATCTGGTAGCCCCCCGAATCGGTCAGTACGCTTTTGGGCCAGTTCATGAAGGTGTGGATGTCTTTGAATTTCTCAAAGACCTGGAGCCCCGGCCGCGAGAAAAGATGGTAGGTGTTTGCCAGCAGAATCTGGCTGCCCGTATCGAGCAGGGTTTCGCGCGTCTGGCTTTTTACCGTGGCGAGCGTGCCGACGGGCATAAAGATCGGCGTCTCAATAACAGAATGAAGCGTCTTCAGGCGGCCGACGCGCGCCTGTGAATGGCTGGCTTTGTGGGTTACGGAGAATTCAAGGCGCATCGCCGAACGAAAAGGCATTTGAATGACTCTGTAAACTGCGATTTGGATTGGCGGAACGCTTTGTGCGCCGAACAATAAACAGGGTGACGGCATGTCTCGATCACCGGAATCTCCGTTTAAGAGATAACATCCATTTGAGTACCACGACAGCAAAAAAGACATTCGCCGAACTCGGCGTCTCACACACTACACTTCAGGCAATCACCGACATGGGCTTCCGCGAAGCCTCACCCGTACAGGAAAAGGCCATACCGATTCTGCTCGAAGGCCATGACCTGATTGGTCAGGCGCAGACCGGCACCGGTAAGACTGCGGCGTTCGCGATTCCTGTCATCGAGCGGATTTCCACCGAGAAGCGCCTGCAGGCGATGATTCTTTGCCCCACGCGCGAGCTGGCGATGCAGGTGGCCGACGAGATCCGTAAGATTCTGAAATATAAGAAGGAGATTCTTGTCGCAACCGTCTACGGCGGGCAGAAGATCGGCATGCAGTTCCGCGATCTGAAACTCAAACCGCAGATCATCGTCGGTACACCCGGCCGCATCATGGACCACATGGCGCGCAAAACCATCAAGATGAACACGGTGCAATTCTTCGTACTCGACGAGGCCGACGAAATGCTCGCGCAGGGGTTTCGCGAAGACATCGAACATATTCTGACAGACGCCCCCAAAGAGCGGCAGACGATTTTATTCTCTGCGACAATGAGCAAGGAAGTGCTGGCGATTACTTCACGCTTCCTGACGAATCCACAAAAGGTGGATGTCCTCGCCGGCGAGAGCAATAAACCCAAAATCGATCAATTCTTCGCCATCGTGCCCGAGAAGAACCGTGTCGAAGCGGTGATTCGCCTGATGGATTTTTACGAAATCAAGACCGCACTGGTGTTCAGTAACATGCGCTCCCAGGTTGACGGTTTAACCGCCCAGTTCAACGACCGCGGCTTCAGCGCCGAGGGCATCCACGGCGATTTGAACCAGGCGCAGCGCGACAAGGTCATGGCGCGTTTGCGTACAGGCAATGTGCGGCTACTCATCGCCACCGACGTGGCCGGGCGCGGCATCGACATCAGCCACATCGACGCAGTCTTCAACTTCGACCTGCCGCGCGATGTCGAGTCCTACATCCACCGCGTCGGCCGCACCGGGCGCGCCGGCAAGAGCGGCAGGGCCTTTGCCTTTGTGCGCAACTCGGAGCTCAGTAAACTCAAGCGCATCGAAAGAACGCATGGCATCCGCGTCACTCCGCATGACATACCCGCGCTCGAGGCGCTCGTCGGTAAAAGAACGGCGGTCGTGCTCGAAGACCTGAAGGCCGTGGCGAAAAAAGCGAATCTGGAAAAACTGTATCCCCAGGTGCAGGAATTGGTCGAGCAGGGTTTTTCAGTCACAGATATTGCCGCCGCCGCGATCAAAGTACTGCTCGGCCAAAATGGCGGTGGTTATGACACCAAGGCGCATTTTACTTCATTTAAGGAAGAGCTGAAATCTTTTCAAAGCGAAAAGCCGAAAGGCGGCGGTTACAAGGGCGGCAAAAGCCGAAGACGGTTCGGGCCTCCGAAACGCAAATAATCCCATTGTTGTTTGACAATTTCTCTCTGCGGACAGCCGTTACGCATGAAGGGAAGAAACATTGTCCTGTCGTTCATTTTCGCAATACCAACAATTTACGGCATTTCAAAACATCTGGCGCCTTACGGGGCGAAGAACTTCCCTGATCACTACAGCGAAGCGGTCGATGCGTATTTTACCGCTGAGAAGCTCGTGCGCGCCGGGCAGTACGGCAGGGCCTCGGAAATTTTAACCGCATTCTGGGCGAAATATCCCCAGGGAAATGCAGCGTGGCAACAGCTACCACAGCAAGCCGGCGGTATTTTCACCGGGCATCCGCCCGCCTATGCTTCACTGCAAATGCTCACGAAAATTGCCGAGACCTTTGCCCAGGGCCTGCCCCGCCCGCGTGAGACGCTTGCGTTCACAGTTGTGTTGCCGCAGAACTCGACGGGGTTTGATCCCGCCAATGAGCAGGAATTGCGCGACAACCGGGGAACGCCGGTGACACACCACCTCGACCCGCGCATTTCGGCTGGCAAGTACCGCGCCGTGGACGAGTCGCTCTGGCTGTTCCAGGAATATCTCGGCGCCTTAACGGGGGGTGAAGCCCGCTTCACAGTCAGATATGTGCCCCTGAAAATTTCAATCCCCATTGTCACCGGCACTTCGTCCAAGGGCACCATTACCAGCAGGCCTGCAGATGAGGGCTACCGCCAGATCTGGGCAAGCATCGGGGCGCAGGTACGGCAACGCACCGATTTCTGGATGATCGTCTACCCCTCACATAAACCGGAGAATGCGGCTTTGCGAGAATCCCTTTATATTACCGGTGGCGGCATGGGGCGTGGCCCCGATGGCAGTCCGTGCATCATCGTCGATGACATGTTCCTTTTGCGCGCGCAGCCGCATTTCAAAGTCGCCGAGAAGGATTTTGATGCGCTCGAACGCCGCCTCTATCTGCCGCAATTCATGCAACATGAGTTCTTTCATTACCTGTTCGCGATGTATCCGGAGTTTGGCTTGGAAGCAGAGAGCCACCAATGGCACCAGCGCTCTGCCTGGCCGTCTGATTTTCAGGGAATCGTTGAGTCAGATTATTACCAGGAAAGTTTTGAGAAACGCATCCGCGCGGCGGCTGTTCCGACCATTGCCAAATTGCGTTTTCAGGGGCCTCAGGATAATCTCTTGCGGGCCATCGAGCCCGCACAAATAGCGGGGCGTTACAGCCGCGAGCCGGTACAAAATGGCTGGCATAACGGCACGATCACCGTTGGGGAAAATTCCCTGCTATGGAAAAACACAGCCGGCGCGCTCTGGAACCTGCAATGGAACCAAAAAGGTGAGCTGATCACGGGCGATGATAATCCGTATTTTAAATCAAATCCGGCGAGCGGGCGCTCATTCAGAATTCGCCTGAAACGCGATGCTGCGGGTAAGTACACCACAGCCATCGACGGCTTTATGTTTCAGGATGAATTTTACCGGAAAGTCGAATAGCAGCGCAGGCTTAGAAAAACGTATAACCGACACCCATAGCCGCCCAGAAGTGGTGTTTCGGACCCGGGATAAAGGCGTGCAGGCACTGCAAACTGATCGTTACACCGGAGCTCTGGAATAGAGGCAGGTCATAGTCGAGTCCATAACTGATGCCAACCCCGGCGGTTGCCTTAATACCCATGGTCTGATCATGTATGCCGCCGAGCCCTGCCGCACCCTTCGCGACAAGGCGGTTATTCCAGATAGGTTTTTTGAGCATCAGCATCCAGCCGCCCACCAAATGCTCTCCGCCTGAAGGCATGGCAAAACCCTTCGACTGGATAAACGTATGGTCGAGCGCAACGGTGATCTGGCTTTTTCGGAAGGTGCCGCCAATCTCCATATTATGGAACAGGCCACCTGAAGTCGGGCCATAACCCCAGCCGATCTGCGCCTGAAAGTGAAAACCGCCACGCACCGGAAGAGGTGAAACAATATCTTGGCTTGTCGCCTCAGCAAAAATAAAATTTTGCATCATCAGGACGATTACGCCGAAAATCTTTAAAGAACGCACGGCTGACCCCCTACCCGCTATATGATTCGTAAATATGTATTTATTTTTTTCTCTCTATTGCTCGTACCCGCCTTCGCCCAAAAGGGGACTCCGGGGCTCGGCATCGAAGATGAACTGAACCTGAATAGAGAGAAACAAAAAAAGAAGAAAAAGAAAGCAGAAACAAAAGAAGGCGATGATATCGCCGATAAGAATACAACGGTTGAGGGCGAAGACGAGCAATATGCCCCCCCGCGCAAAAGCGATATCGAGCTGCCCAAAGTTTCTGAAGGACAGCTCAGCCGCTGGGAAGACGAGGTGCGCGACCTCAACCAAAGCGAGCGCCGCGGCACGAAGATGCTCGAACGCAAGGCGCAGATCAAGGCCGAGTATGGCACGCAGAACACGCTGGGTGCGCAGATTTTCGTCACGAAAAAAGACGAGTTTGGCGCCTACCTCATCGAGTACAAACGCAACAAATATGACTATGAGGCCTTTGGCACCGATGTCGTGACAAACTCGGCGCTGTCGCATGATGCTTTAAAACTTTTGGGGCAGCTCAACTTTTCACAGAGCTACAAGATGCTGCTGCGCACAGAATATAAGGAGACCGACCGCGGGCTGCAGACCAATGCCATTTACGGCAATGAAAATAAGAAACTCGGCGTCTTCCAGTGGGATAACCAGATTCGGCCGGGGGATAACCAACGCATCACGGCCGGCATCACAGGTACCCTGGCGAAAGGCTCGGTCACACAGACCGGTACTAATATTAACCAAAATGCGGATTTCAAAAGTATCAAGGCCGCACTCGAATGGCAATACATCTTCGGCGAGCGTAATGCACTGACGCTCTCGAGCGATCTCTGGTATGGCGAAAATACCGACTACCTGACCGGTGTGCCGCAGTATTACCGCGCAGGCAATGCCGAAGCCCGCAATGTTTTTCCGCTCGCGCGATTTTTAGTGGGTAGCGATAACCAGTCGCTGCAGATCGATGCTACCGTCGGCGCCAAAGTATTTTTCGCGCAGGGATTTTCCCCCGTCATCGGCCCGCGCATCGCTCTCGATTTTTTTTACCCCGGCTACCAGGGCACCTTTGAAGTCGAGCGCACCGGCCAGATACCCGATACGGAAAAATACTTCTTCGCCCCACTTTATCAATCCCCCTACCGGTTTTACCAGGCCGAAGATGGATGGAAGATGGCGGCAAAAAACAATTTCCACCTGACTAAAGAGACCCACCTGAAGGTTTCGGCGACGCTGTTGAATCTGCCGGTTTATTTCGACCGCCGGCTCGATGCGGCAACCGGCCTCTTGACGCTGACGCCGATGAACTACCGCGCCGTGCAGGGTACGGTTTCATTCGCGCAGAATTTCGGGACGGATTTTTACCACGATACCGGGTTGGAAACCGAATGGTTTATTGACAGTGCCTCGCTGCGCGAACCGCTGTCGCTCTTCACACGGCTGCATTTCACGCCGCGCAACTGGGATTTCAGCCTCGACCTGAAGTACATACACCAGCGGCGCGAAGTCGACCTGGCAACGCTGGCGAGCACAACACTTTCAGGTTACGTGCTTCTGGGCGCCGGGGTGGAACGCACGCTCTTGCCCTCGGTTAAAATCTTCATCCGGGGTGAGAATTTATTCCATCAAAAGTACCAATTCGTCTCGCTTTATCAGGCTTCGGGCGCCCGGGCGTGGTTTGGGCTTAACATGGTTTATTGACGGTGCGTGTTTTTCTCTGGATTCACCCATGATGGCTTGTTTTACGCAGAAATTCATATTTTTCGTGGGTATTTTGGGCATCGGAAACGCCCTTTTCGCCCATTCGGTCGAGATTCCCGGCGGGGCGAAGAGTCTTAAACCCGGACGCTATACCGCCATCGTCAAACTGGACCGTCCGCGTGCAGCGAAAGAAGGCGTCGAAGCCGATATCATCGTACCGGCCGGGTTGTCATCCCCCGCACCGGTGATTGTTTTTATCCACGGCAATGCCCGCAATAAGGATTTCTATAAGAGCGCAGCGAATTTTTTGCTGGCGCCTGCGGCGGTGCGCAAGGCCGTCGTCATTACGATACAGAACTGGTGGCCGCTCTCGGGTGATAAACTCGAGGCCACCGAAGATACGCGCCGGGCACTCAACCTGCTGATCCATAAGCTTGTCGATGCGGGCGCAATCCAGGGCAAACATGTCTACTTGAGCGGCTTTTCGGCCGGCGGCCTCGCGGCCTTGGCAACCTTCTTACAGAGCACGGATCACTTCCGCAACGAAGCCTACAAAAATAAATTCATCACTTCCTGGGCTGCGCTGATTAAGGCTTCCAAAAAAGATCCGGAGGATTATTTTTATAATTTCCGTAACCCCGGCAAGGAAGCGGGATTTTATCCTTATGCTGGCGTTGTCTTCATAAAAGGGAATTTCTACAACAAGTTTTTCTCGTTTGTCAACGATCCGATCTTAAACGCCGACGAAACCCGAAAGCACTACGCGGCCTTAACCTGGGATAAAAAGATCATCCTCACCGTGGGTGGCGATAAAGAAGCCAAGGATGTGGTGAAAGAAGTACCCGCCTGCCGCGCGTTCTTAAAGAACCTCGGCATGCGCCTCGACTACCATGAATTCGGCGACGAAGGCCACAATATCGATAAGTCGAGTGTCGAATTGCTCTGGCAGATGATGCCTTAGGCGCTCACTTCGACTCCGCTTAGTGAGCGAAGTCGAACCGTCCGCTTAAAGAACGTCCATAAATGCTGAAACGCTGAAAACAGCCTTGCCCACGCCCGCTTCGCCATAACCCGGGGGTATAGGCAAGGCATACTTGCGGTGGATCGCGCGGTAATTACGTAACAGTTTGAGATAATACGGCAAGGGTGGTGGCGCCGAAATTTCTCCGAGCGGCGTAAAGGGTTCGGGACACCATGTAGTGAAGCGCGGCACGATGCCTTTGCTCATAAAAAAATCCAACCCTTCTGAGGTGGATGCGACGGCTGCATCGACGTCGCTAAAACCAACGCCGTCGGCCATCTCGACGCCGCCGACAAAATTCGGTATAACATGTTGCGCACCAAAGACATCGGCCGAGGCCACAACACGGCGGATCCAGTTGTCGCGGCCGATAAAACGTTCTTTGCCGGGGCAGATTTTCTTGAAGAGTTCGGCATCCCACACTTCATAATTGGGATGGTAAATTTTCACCCCGGCATCGACGGCTTTTTTGCAGTCGTCGGTTTCCCATGCCTGAATCACCATCTTAGAGATAAAACGTTCTTTGAGGGCATCGCTCATCGCACGCGGGTATTGCAGGTAGAATTCGATTTCATCTTTCCCCTGCAGTTTGCCCGTGACCGAGCCGCCCGTGATCGTAAACGCGCGCGCGACAGAATCAGTCGCCGCAATACGCTCCAGCGCTTCGACGAGGTGCGCCGGGTCTTTGACGCCGGTGTAGGGCCGGCCCTCGCGCTTTTGCTGGCGCCAGTTATGATTGATGTCGCAGAACTGGCACTCCTCGTCTTTGCCAAAATACTGGCAGTTGCGGAAGACGGTGAGATAGATGAGATAGCCCCATTCTATGGCCGGGGCAACTTCGCCGATCGGTTTATCAAAACTGAATTTTTCGTTGTAATAGGCCGGCACCGGCGGATAGAGCGCGTTGCCAATCGCTTCACTCCCGAGAAAAAGCCGCACGGCACCTGTTTCGTCGGCGTCGAGTTTATACGGCGAATCGGGGTTCAGACGCACGGAGATCACCGTCGGCTGCAACGCCGAGATTCCCGGCGTGAGGCTATCGGTAAAGATGCGTATCTCTTCGGGCACGCGCGTATGCTCGGGAATATCCTTGAGCGGCGCGCGGTCGAAGGTGAAGATGAAGTAATCTTTTTTCTTGAAATCTGAGGCCGCAAGCGCCGCGGCGGTGAAAGTCAGTCCCTGACGCAGGACATCCTGCTTGACGACCGCTTCGAAAGGCAGGTCGGAAAATTCAATTTGCCAGAGTTTTAACAGCGTCTCTGCGGTGTACGCGTCGCGTACGGCGATCATGCGCCAAAGTATAGCTTGTTCTTGTCCGGTCGTCTCAAAAGTATTTCTGACCCCATGAAGAAATTCGCCGTCTTCGTGCTGGTTTATACCCTGGCCGTAATCTTGTTCGGCGCCTATGTGCGTATTTCGGGCTCGGGCGCCGGTTGCGGCGAGCACTGGCCTAGCTGCGAGGGCGAGGTCATGCCGGGTGACCTGTTCAAAAACCATGCAAAAACCATTGAGTTCACGCACCGTACCACCAGCGGGCTTTCGGGCGTCTTTGTCATCATCCTTGCCATTGGTGCTTATGCAGCCAAGGCCAGCCCCTCGGCGAAGCGCTGGGCCATGATTTCATTGGTGCTCATCATTACCGAAGGGCTTTTGGGCGCTTCCCTCGTGTTATTCAAATGGGTTGGGCTCGATGCGTCGCGCGGCCGTGGCATCATGATGCCGCTGCACCTGGGGAATACCTATCTCTTACTCACGGCGCTCACGCAGACCGTGCGCGCTTTTTATAATCCGCAGGCGATTTACAGATTTGTCGCAAACCGTGCCGTCAAGATCGGCGCCCTGTTGCTGTTTGTGACCGGCATGTTCGGCGCACTGGCAGCGCTGGGTGATACACTTTTCCCCGGCACCCGCGGCCTCGTCACCGAAGGGCATACGTACCTGAAGCTCAGAAACATCCATCCCTTTCTCGCGGTGCTGACTATTGGCCACATTCTGGCGGTGGCGGTGCGCCAGAGGGATCTATACCGTACCCAGGTTTTCGGCCGTTATGCGATCTGCGACGTGATTCTGTTTCTGACGGCGCTGCAAGGCATCATCGGTGTAGTCAATATTATTCTCAGCGCGCCTCCCTTCATGCAGATTGCCCACCTCTTGGGTTCCGATACCCTGTGGATTTTTTACGGGATCTGGCTTTTTGAAGAACATGAAAATACCTTACGATAAACCGTTCGGCGCTTTTCTACGCTACATTAGAGAGGCGTACCCGGCCGCCGAATACGGCGAAGCTTTTATTCCGATGATCGCGCATAAGGCGACCGCGGGGTATGTGCTCGAAAAATATTTCCCGGAACTAATGCCTGAATTTGTCAAACGCAACGGCGAATTCGTTTACGCAATCTCTGAACCCGGGTGGGCGAATTCACCGCTGAACATCAAGAGTACGCTTACGAAACACGACGACGGCTCATTTGAACTCTATGCGCATAAAGCGTTTATCCTCGACGGCGACCTCGGTATCTTCGTTACAAAATTCGAAAAGGAATACGCCCTGGTTATGGTCGATACCGACTATTACCGCAGTTTTCGCGTGCCGCTCGAAATGCCCGAGGCGACATTCCGCGTCTCTGCCGATCGTTTTATCACGCATTATAAAGCCGAATTCACCGCAAATCTCGGTTCTGCGCTTTACCGTACTATTTCAAAACGCGAAGTCCTGTTATTATCGCGCACGATTGTTTTTCGCGAACAGGTCGCCTATTCGATACTCGCTGCCGCTGAAGCCGCCAAAAGCGCCGACATGAGTGCCATCGATTCCCGGGTAGAACTTTTGTGCGAGCGCGCCAAAGAAGAACCGGGTCAGGACGACATCGCCGTGGCACGTGAGATTTTATCCGCGGCAATCGTGCGCATTCTCGCGCAGCCGAATACCCATGGCTTCTGGAAGTGGTTAGGCAGGTTTGTTAAGCCGACTTCGTCTTAACACTGAAAGAATCGAAAAATTCCATATCGCTCTCGGAAAGCCTGTCTTTGCTGAGGCCCATCTGGGCGAAATAACCGCCGAGAATGCCGAGGTGAATCCTTTCATCGTCTTCACCGCTTCTTAAGCCCTGGTCTTTGGCGATACTTTCTGAATATTGCTGCATGACGCTGTCGATGAATGCCTGTGTTTTTTCCGTAAAAATGAGACAGGCGGCGATAAAATCGAAGATCACGGTTTCGCAAATCTTTTCAAAATCAACTTCGTTTTTTTCCCAATGGTCAGATGCAATCTCAGCGGCAAAAAAATCGCCCCAAGTTGTGACATCCGGTGTGACACCGAAACGGCCGACAATGCCGTCCAGTTCGGCTTTTTCCAGGTAAGGCCGTGTTGCCAGGCGTTCGGCCGTGGTGGCGACGCTGACCAGGTTGCGCAATTTACGGGGCGTCAGCTTTTTCTGAAGAATGAAGCTCTCAAGAGCGCGCCGAACGGTTGGCTGCATGACTGATTATCGGATTTTTCTGGAATTTGCATAATGAAATTTGCGCCTTAAATACCCTTCTCGACTTTAAAGTCATCAAAGGTCTGAATATTCGGCGATGACGAACCGGCACGAATTCCGGGTTTTCCTGCAGAATACGTGGTATCTGTCGTGTTAATGGATTTTATCAAGGAGCCGCTGCCATCTTTGAGGTTGAGCGTCAATGCACTGCCATTCAGCAGAAATTCGATCCCATAGGGAGTCGACAGGTTAAGCCCGCCGGCAGAGTTCACCATCATGGCAGAACTGCCTGATGCAAAACGGTAGATGATCAGATTGCTCTCATCTGCGCCGGCTCCATAACCATTATTGGCCGTACCGTCGGTGCGCGCAAACAGAAATAGTTCGCGACGGGTACCTGCGGCGGGAATCGTCGTTTTCGCTGAAAGCCGGATACAACTATCGCTCATGGGCTGGTTGTAATATGCATTGGCGTTGTTCGAGCCGCGTATCGCGGCACCGGCATTCGATGAAACATTCATGGTCGCTCCGGACGTGCCATAATCCATCGTCCAGTTTCCACCCAGTCCGGTGCTATTGCCCCTGTTAAAATCATCGGAGATGACTGTTGAAAAGGCCGAACAAGCAGAACTCGATGCAGAATCGCTGCTATTATTACAAAACGATGTTAAGCCGGCTAAAAAAAGAATAGAGACTCGCACTATTTTTTTCATACGCCCTCCGGAAGTTTTGTCTGGAAGGCAGCAACCTGGCCCGGACCTCTAGGGTCGGCAAGTAAATTCAGGAAATCGGCAAGGGGAAAAACCGCAGGGTGTTATTTTTTATCGCCCTCCCAAAGACCGCCATTATCACCGGATATTCCGCTGCCCCAGGTTCCGGATATCTTCTTGCGGTCATTCAGGAGCCTGAAATGGCCCTTGCCCCATACGCCATTCGTTTGCCACCATTTATAGACAAGCGTGTCGCCATCGATAACGCCTTCGATTTCACCCGGCGCCGGTACAGAATATGCCCCGGTCACCCTTTTGCCATCCTGGCGTAGCTCAAGAATACCCCAATTGGTTGTATACCGCCCGGTAAAATCCACCGCATAGTTGGCGCTGATTGCCCCCAGCAGGAATAAGGTAAGTATTTTTATTCGCATGCTGCTTAGACGTTAGAGCTGCGAAATTGTTTATTTTTTGCCCTTACCTGCCGCTACTATCGGGCAGCAGTTTTTCGCCGGCTGATTGTATGCGCGACGGTAATAATCAGCGGAAATACCAGTTCGGGAATTAAATAACCCAGCCAAACGGCGCGCGGTTCGGGTAGGCCGACGATGCTGATCGAGACAAGCCGACCGACAGCCGCCATGAAAACGCCGAAGGCAATGAGATAAATCAGGGTTCCTTGTTGCCGTATCGTCCATGCCGTCCACAGGCAAATCGGTCCCATGGAAAAATATACCCCTGCGAGAAAGCGGTGCACGTTATCCAGCCGCGGTGTTGTCTGCGGTTCGCCCAGATACATCTGCACGCTGCCGCCGAAGAACGAGATGGCAGCGACGAGAAAAAGGCAAACCTGTACGGTGCGTGTGCTGATGGGCATGCATCGCGGTGCAGCTCCTTATTACTTTGTCAATGGTTAATCGTTTAGGTAATTTCGATGCGCATGAGTGAAAGATCGTCCGTGCGCTCGCCGTAGCGTTCCAGAATTTCCAGGATATTTTCAAGACCGCCGCCCGCTTCTTCTACAACCGTACGGAAACGGTCTTCGTCACTGTCAATCTGCGAGGCAATCTGCAGATCGTCGCGTCCGTCGGAACCCAGTATTAAAATATCACCCTTGTGCAGCATGATACGGCGGATGCTTAGCTTTTTTGACAACTGGGGCATGCCCAGCTTATGGGTCGATAACTCACTTTCAATAAAACCGGCCTTGCCGCTGCGCAAGAGCACCGTCCAGGGATGTTCGCAATTAAAATAATACATGGTTCCCGATTCACCGTGGATGAGCCCGCAGGCAGCAGACATCAGCATGGAATAATCGAACAGGGAAAAGATATGGTTCAGCTCGTGGTAGATTTTCGCGAGGTACTGTTCGGGCCTGGCTGCGATCTTCACGCGCTGCGAATGGCGATCCAGAATCGAATGCAGCGTAACTCCGCAGATCAGGGCTCCCGAAGCCCCCTGCGTGGATTTCCCCATCGCATCACCATTAAAGAAGAACAGCCATTCGCCTTCGGAATCTTCGAAAGACAGCGGCGCCATCAGGCAGTAGTCGCCACCGATATCCCCGGTGCGGCCGCGGAAGTGGTATTTCTTTTTCTGTTCCACGATAAATTCTGCACGGATATGCGGAATGTCGTGCGCGCGCCCCGAGAGTGGTCGCAAGAGCAGATCGGTCAGGAAATAATCGCCCTCCTGGCTTTCTTTGAGCGCGGTAATGCTGGAAAGCGCGTCATTGAGATCCCTTGTCCGTTCGATGACTTTGATCTCCAGTGTATCGCGCGCTTCCTGGATCTCGCTGATCTTTTTCTGCAGTTCGGCCGCGAGGGTATTGAAACCCAGCGCCACTTCGCCCAATTCGTCGCGCGAATGTTTCGAGATACGCTGGTCGAGATCGCCCTGCGCATACCCTCTCATCGCACCTGAAATCGAAGAGGCGTAATAGGCAATATTGTGGCCGATTTTGAGGGCAAAAATAATTCCGAAAAAAACCACCGCTAAACTGAAGAGGAAAGATCCCCAAATGATGGTATAAAGCAGCGCGCGCGAAAACGGCGGTGTGACTGCGATCACGATTCCGGCCTTATTAATCTCTCCTGACAGGCGCTCTGTCAAAATGGGCAGGTAGCGCATATCGACGGTTTGTTTCGTTGCCGATTTGCCGGCACCGAGGTTCAGCCGCCGCGTTTCAGACCAACTTAAATTTTCCTCACCATAAGCGCTGTCGTTTCCGGCACTCAAAAAGCCCGCGAATGAAGACGAAATGATCTTACCGTTCAGTACGAAAAAAACACCTGCCTGCGTCAGATTCGCCAGCGCAGCGGCGAAGCCGTCGTTGAGGATGTACCCCGCGGTGATGGCTCCTACCGTTTCCCCTTCCTGGTAAACGGGCACAGTATTTTGCAGAATGAGTTGTTTGTCATCAAAGGTCAGAATCGCGGTGTTCTCGCCCTTTTTCAGGGCACGCTCTACAGGCAGCGACTTGCTTTCGTCGTCGCCAAATTCCGAAGTCTTATGACTGCGCACGACTACAATGCCCTTGCGGTCGTGCACGGTAATGCGGTTGAGATCAACGCTCGACTGCACCTGGTTGCATACCCGCAAAATCGGCCCGACATTGATCGCTTCAACCAGGAGTTCCTTCTTAATATACGGGTTCTCAGCGAGCATTTTCGCGTAGACCAGGGTTGTTCGTTCATAAAAATTATAGGCGTTCTTTGTCGCGACCATCTTCTCAATCAGCGTCAGGTCGAGCTGTCCCTTCAGCTGGATATAGAGAAACAGAAACAGCAGGCCGAGGAGTGAAATCATCGGTAACGTCGCTGCGAGAATAATAAAATTGATTTTTCCGCTCAGCGAATAATTTTTGATGCGCACATAGAGACTTTTGGGAACCAGTCTTTTGGTTTCCAGGTACCGGATCGCACGCTCCAGCTTTGCCGCGATGGAATTCTTAAGGCTCATTCTTTTTTTCCGGCGGCGGCTTGTACGCTTTCACGAGACGGCTCGTTTGCCTGACGACCTCGTAAATCTTAGGCGGATGAACTACGTATCCTGAATAAGGTGATCCGAGGGCTTTGTTCAGGACTTTTTCTCCGGCGGCATTCGTCGTCTCGCGATTGATGGCGAGCAGATGTTTCTGCAGTTTTTCTGCAAATGCCGTGCCTTTCTTGCGGTAGACAACGATGGCGTCGTAGGGAATCGGATCGGTTTTCATCAATACGGAAATTTTCTTCTCTTTAAAAGCCGAACTTTTTTCCGAAAAACCGCTGTGTGTTGCCCCTGCATCCGCCTTGCCATTGACCACAGCCTCGACAACATGGGCATGCGAGCCGAGGTAATAAATCTTCGAGAAAAATTTGTACGGATCGATGCCTTTCTGCAACAGCAGCGCGAGCGGAAATTTATAGCCCGACGAACTTCCTTTCTCCACGAAGGCGAAGGATTTTCCCCTGAGGTCGTTCAGGCTTTTAATTCCGGGGCGGGTGATGATCTGCCCGCGGTAATAACTATTGCCGTCGTTCTGTGTCGAAGCGATGTAGATCGCATCTTTGCCGATGCCTTCCTCGAGGGCATCGCTGTACGCCCCGGAAGAAAATGCGGCGATGTGGATAATGCCGCGCTTGAGATCGGATACGAGGTCGTGGTATTCCTGCGCCACCATGAAACGGATGCGCACATGCATTTTTTCACTGAGATAGGCAAGAAAAGGCTCGTGCATGCGCCGGAGTTTTTCCGGGTCTTCCCATGGAGTGATGCCGAAATTGATTGCCTCTGAGGGTAAGTTGTCAGCCAGCGAACCTTTGGCGCTGATATCCTTTTCGCCATAGACTTCACTCTTCCTGCCGGCCGCGAGCGAAGCGACGTCGACACTACTGCCCCCGCCGCAGCCCGTGAGGAGCGCCAGCAGGGAAATTTGGATCAGCCATTTGGGTCGGTAAACCTGCCGCCTGAGGCATGCAGCCATGGCCACGGCTGTACAGCGAGTTCAAAGAGTAAAGCACGAAGTCCGTGCAAGGTATTAACTCAGGTAAACTTTGTGGCACCGGCAGAAAGCAAGACATCCCGCAACTCTGCCAGTTCAAAGGGCTTTACCAGCATCCCATCCATGCCTGACGCTATCACCTGCTCCCTGATATCAGCCTGCGCGTTGGCGGTCAGCGCGACAATGCGTGGTTGGCGGATTGCCCTGTCGGCCCTGATCGCCTTTGCGGCATCATAGCCGTCCAATTCCGGCATAAAAATATCCATGAAAATAAGATCATAACTTTTCTCCCGCGCCCTTGCCACCGCTTCAATCCCGTTCGGGGCAAAGTCTGTGGCATAACCGAAGGCGGCAAGGCTCGCTTCGGTCACAATCTGGTTGATTTCATTGTCTTCCGCGACCAGGATGTGGAGCGGATTTCTTCCAGCAAGGGTTGCATCCGGCCCGGACGGGGTTTGCGCCCCGGAGACCACTGCATGGGGAACGACAAACTCGCTCTCAGCGACAACGGGAAAAGTCAGCGAGAAGAAAAAAACCGAACCCTTATCCGGCGTACTCTCGACCTTCAGCGCACCGCCCATCAGTAACAAAAGCTCTGAAGCGATTGGCAGCCCCAACCCGGTGCCGCCGTATTTGCGCGAAGTCGACTCATCCGCCTGCACATAGGCGCCGAAGATGCGCAACAAGACATCCTGCGTCATACCGATGCCGGTGTCGTGGACGGCAAAATATACCGTGACGGTATTCTCCGTGCGCTGGGTTTCCCTGACCTCGAGATGGATTTCTCCCGCATGTGTAAACTTTGCCGCATTACTCAAAAGATTCGTCAGAATCTGGCGCAGGCGCAGGTTGTCGCCGACGAGCAGTTTCGGAATTCTCTCATCGAGACTTAGTCTCATTTCGAGATCCCGGGTATTCGAACTCGTAATGAGCTGGTAGGTTTCAACCACCAGCGCCTCCAGCGAAAAAGGCGCGTTTTCGATCTTCAGGTGCGCCGCCTCGATTTTTGAAAAATCGAGCACGTCGTTCAGGAGCTTCAGCAACACCTGCCCCGAATCCAGGATAATCCTTACCTGATGCGCCTGTTCCTTTTCGAGCCTGCTCCACTGGAACAGGCGGGCGATGCCGAGAATACCGTTCATCGGCGTGCGGATCTCATGCGTCATACGGGCGAGAAAACGTGATTTAGCCTCGCCCGCTTCACCGAGCAATTTGCCGGAATGTTCACTGCGCACCAATTGCCGGTTTTGTAATGCCATGCCGAGAATCGTCAGCGCACTCGAAAAAACAAAAACCATGAGGCTGATGTTGGTGTCCGCAGGCTTTAGCGCGGCAAAGGGCCCCAGCCCCCGGGCCGTAGCGGCAATCACCGCAATCATGGATAAGGCACTCAAGGCCATAACCAGAAAGAGCTGTGCGTTAAAGGACAATAACAAAAGCAATGGCAAGACGGCATAAATCGCGCTGGGCAGGCGCGTCACACTGAGTACGAGAATGGCAATGAGCATCAGGCCGCAGATCACCAGCCAGCGCCAACTTCGGGCATCCATGGAGCGGTATTCGCGCCACCCCTGGTATAACGGATAAACCAGGAGAATGCCGAGGCTGTCGGCCAGCGTCAGCTGTAGAAAAAAAGCCGGCAATTCATCCGGTACCAGGTAGTCCCCTGCCCAAAGCGAAGAGGTCAGCGCAATACTCGTCAGCGTCGTTGTTACCAGGCAAATCCAAAAACCAAAGGGCAACAGGTCGTGAACCGTAAGCAAGCCCTGCGGCAGGTAACGTTTCAGGAGTTTTGCCGCGACCAGGCCAGCACTGCCATCGACGAGGGCAACGCCCATGACGGGCCAGATTTTGATCACTGGCCCGCTATTCAATCCGGGAAAATTCGCCGCAAAACTCGCGGCCACCACAAGCGGAAACACGCGGATGCCCCACGCGAGGTTCATGAGCAACGCCACGCCGGATGGTAGCCATAACAGGGTGATGTTGCCGGGCTTCAGCGCAAAAACAGCCATGCCGAAGCGGGCCAGCAAATAATAGATGAATGCGGCAAACAGCGCCTTAGCTACGCTGCGCAGCATATTCGCATTTCCTTTGCAAAAAAATCAGATCGCCGGCGAAAGGCGACTAAACGTAGATTTCGCCGCCCTTCGCCTTAAACTCTTCTGATTTTGCGGCCATGCCTTCGGCCGCCACACGGACGACATCCGTGTCGGTGGCGGCCCCTGGTCCTCCTTGACCTTGGGCCATCTCCCTTACATCCTGCGTAATCTTCATCGAGCAAAAGTGCGGACCACACATCGAGCAGAAATGTGCCTTTTTCATGCCGTCTTGCGGCAGCGTCGCGTCGTGGTACTTGCGCGCGGTTTCAGGGTCGAGTGAGAGATCAAACTGGTCATCCCAGCGGAATTCAAAGCGCGCTTTTGAAAGCGCGTCGTCGCGTTCGCGCGCACCGGGATGGTTCTTCGCGAGGTCTGCCGCATGCGCCGCGATCTTGTAAGTGATGACTCCCGTCTTCACATCTTCTTTATCGGGCAGGCCCAAATGTTCCTTCGGTGTCACATAACAGAGCATCGCCGTGCCGAACCAGCCGATCATCGCTGCGCCGATGCCCGAGGTGATGTGATCGTAACCCGGCGCGATATCGGTGACGAGCGGGCCCAGCGTATAGAATGGCGCTTCGTGGCAGAGCTCGAGCTGCAGATCCATATTTTCTTTGATGAGGTGCATCGGCACATGGCCCGGCCCCTCTATCATCGTCTGCACATCGTGCGACCAGGCAATCTTCGTCAGCTCGCCGAGGGTTTTGAGTTCGCCGAACTGCGCCTCGTCGTTGGCATCGGCAGTCGAGCCCGGGCGCAAACCATCGCCCAGGGAAAACGACACGTCGTATTTTTTCATGACGTTGCAGATGTCTTCGAAGTGTGTGTAGAGAAAGTTTTCTTTATGGTGCGCCAGGCACCACTTCGCCATGATCGATCCGCCGCGCGAAACGATACCCGTGACGCGGTTAGCGGTGAGCGGAATGTATTTCAAGAGCACACCGGCATGGATCGTGAAATAATCCACACCCTGCTCTGCCTGCTCGACGAGAGTTTCGAGAAAAATATCGATGTTGAGCTCTTCAGCTTTGCCCTTTACTTTTTCGAGCGCCTGGTAGATCGGCACAGTACCGATCGGCACCGGCGCATTGCGGATAATATGTTCGCGCGTCTCATGGATATTTTTGCCGGTCGAGAGGTCCATCACGGTGTCGGCGCCCCACTTGGTTGCCCAACGCAGTTTTTCGACCTCTTCGTCGATCGACGAAGCCAGCGCCGAGTTGCCGATATTGGCATTGACCTTGACGAGAAAATTGCGGCCGATAATCATCGGTTCGAGTTCGGGATGGTTGATGTTCGCGGGTATAATCGCCCGGCCGCGCGCGATTTCGCTCATCACAAAGCTGACATCCATCTTTTCGCGCATCGCCACAAACTGCATCTCTTCGGTGACAATGCCTTTTCGCGCATAATACATCTGCGTGGGTGTTTTGTCGCCAGCGGCGCGGCGGGCAGCGACCCACTTTTCGCGGCGTTTAGGGATACCTGTTTCAGCCGCATAGCCCAGGGGCCCCGCGGTTTCATACAGCTTGATTATGTCTCCATTGGTGAGCTTAAGTTCGCGGCACGGAACCGCCATCGATGCGTCTGTCATAGCGGAATTGTGCGGGCGCGCAACGCCGTGTCCAATAAAATATGGGTTGCGCGGCAGGTCCCCAAACGGTATTTTGCTCAAGCAATTCATGAAAACACCGAGATTTAACCATGAGCCGCATTCTGACTGTCGCCCTAATCGTGGCATTAAACGCCGCTTTTGACGCCTTACAAGCCGCAGAAATTAAGAAGCAACCCGCCCTTGCTGCCATCAATACCGACGCGCAGGAGTTCTCCCCGACCTTCAGCGCCGACGGCAAAACCATGATTTTCTCATCCACGCGCGGCGCCGGTGCAGACGGCCGTGGCGGTGGCTATTCCCACCTCTATCTCTCGCGCCTGGTCGACGGCAAGTGGTCATCCCCCGAGCCGCTGCATGCAGTGAATTCGCAGTTTAACGACGAGACGCCTTTTTTATCAGCCGACGGCAAAATACTGCTCTTTGCTTCGGACCGCGATGGCAGCATTGAGATCCCCCGCGACTACCAGGGCAACGTGCGCGTCAGCTTCGACATCTATCTCGCGCAGTGGGATGGCAAAACGTGGGCGAATCCGAAGCCGATCCATGAAATCAATTCACAGTGGAATGAGAAGTCGCCCTCGATCAGCCGCGACGGCCGTTACCTGTTTTTTTCGAGCTGGCCGTTTGGCGATATGAAACGTTCGCGCATACGCATGCTCGATCTCAAATCGAATGGCAGCACGATCGATGACCTGCCGCCGCAGATTAATTCGGGCAACCAGGAAACGGCATTCGTGCCGGGTGAAGATAATACGAAATATTATTTCTCTTCGCGCCGCCCCGGCGGCAAGGGCGGCTGGGATATCTACCAGACCCGCTGGGAGAACGGTATCTGGGCTGAACCCGAACTTGTGCCCGGCAATGTGAACACCGAGGGCAATGAAGCCTTTCTCGCCGTATCGAACGGCAATTATTTTATCTCGAGTACTTTTACCCCCGACAAAAAAGATTATGATCTCAATATAGAACCGGCCCCCGCCCCCAAGGTTAATCCCGTCGTGAAAAAGCCCGAGCCGGCGCCTGTGCATGAGGATGTCTTGCCGGCCGACATAAAAAAAATGACCAAGGGCGCAAGCTTCTCGGTGCGTTCGATACATTTTGATTTCGATTCGGCGGAACTTAAATCGTCGTCGGCTGCGACGCTGAAAATGATCCTGGGCTTTCTGAAAGAAAACCCCAATGCGCAGTTTGAGATTATCGGCCACACCGACCTGAACGGCGAAGAAGACTACAATCAATCGCTCTCAGAGAAACGCGCTGAAAGCGTGAAAGACTGGCTGGTGAAACACGGTATCGGTAAAGACCGGCTTTCTACGGCAGGCGCCGGCAAATCGCGCCCGGTCGTGGCAAAACGCGGCAAGCCCTTTGACGAGCAGAACCGCCGGACGGAGTTTAAATTGAAGACGGAATTGTAACCAGTTCTATACTGGGTTGCCTGTAGGCATTCAGCATCGCCCGGAAAAACCCAAAAAAGCGACAAATGGCAATTTTTGAATAAATAGTGTAAAAAAGATTGTCATCCTGCCTGAAGGAAAAATCCTGGGCGCATGAAAAAAAATAAGTTGCTGATCATATCATTTGTAATGCTTAGTTTTATTCTTACAAATTGTGCGAAATCAGAAGATTCGAGTACGAGTGCAAGTCTGAGTTGGACCGCACGAACCATGCCGGCAAGCGGCCAATGGAATAGAGTAGCATATGGCAATGGCACTTTCGTGGCAGTGGTCGCCAATAGCACGATAGCTGCAACCTCGCCAGACGGGATCACATGGACGCAGCGCACATTGCCTGTGAGTTTCGGTAATGCGGGGTTAACATTTGGAAACGGGATTTTTGTATCGGTAGCTTTCGGGACGACGGCGTTGACCTCACCGGATGGTATTACCTGGACGCAGCGTACTATGCCAGCCTCCATTTTTTGGCAAAGCGTAACTTATGGAAACGGCGTTTTCGTCGCGGTTTCAAATTCAGGCGTTAACGCCGCAGCGACATCTCCCGACGGTATCACTTGGACACTTCGCAGCTTGTTCCAGAACACTTGGCAATCTGTTGCTTACGGTAATGGGGTGTTCGTCGCGGTCGCGAGCAACAGTGTCCTTAGCGCAACATCGCCAGACGGTATTACCTGGGCAAACAGGTCAATGGGTGTTACCGCAAGTTGGTATTCTGTCGCATTTGGTAACGGAACTTTTGTCGCCATTGATTCCAGTGATGGAACGAGGGCAGCTTCGAGTACCGACGGTATTACTTGGACGGCAAGAACCTTACCAACAAAGACATACTGGGGTTCTGTTGCTTTTGGCAACGGAAAATTTGCGGTGATAGGCTCCAGTTCTGCTAGCTCTGCTTCCTCAACCGACGGAAGTACGTGGACAGCAGCAAGTCTGCCCAGTTCTGCGCAGTGGACAGCCCTCGGGTTTGGAAACGGGACTTTTGTTACAATCGCATCATCGAGCGCAAGCGCCGCGACTTCGCCCTGATCGGTTGGTGTGGGATTAAGCCACCCCGCGTCCCTTTTGCGAGGCAAAATACGCGGCTTTGCGCGCGCGCATAACATTGCCGAGCGGCTGGTGCTCTTCAATCGCATTCCATGGATCGAATTTCATAAGTTCCACAGATGCGGCAAAATTGTCATAACCAGCGCCAGACAGCTCTTGCGGCGGGATCACCAGCTTACCTACGGTAATAAAGGGCGTCTCATCCTGGGGCCAAACGGACGAAGCGTCTTCGATCGGCGTCGTGGCTGCGTCGGTATAAAACTGCAGCTGGACATCGTAGGTAATCGGTTTCGATTTCAGAATTGCGCGCAGGTCGGCTGTCAGGTCGTCCTTGGGCGCCGGAGGCAAAACCCCGTTTTGCGGCAGCAGACGCAGTTTAGCCGCGTAATCCCCGTTTTTGATCGGCAGCGCCGTGGAGAACTCTTCCGTCGCAAAGCTGGTGAATTTTTTACCGATCACTTTGATGAGGCGGCCCATCGCCTTGAGCATGCCGAAAAAGCCATGCACTTTGATGAGGTGTTTAATCGCCGCCATGGGACCACCCGAAAGCTCCAGTAAGAGATCCAGGAAATCGTCTGCGCGCGCCGACGAAAACTCCAAGTGGTTGATCATGACAAAATCCTGTTCCGTCGTCGCCTGGCCCGTCAGAATCGACTTGCCTTTGACACCGGTTACCTTGAGCGCAAAGCCGCGGATATCGGGTTTCTTGTCACTTTGAATATCCAGGCTGCCATTGGAGAGGCGAATGACGGCATCGTATTTTGTCGCCTTCGCAAAAATACCCTGCGCCGCATGCACCGGCAAACCCGGGTTCACATGGAATTCGGCTTTAAGCGCCAACAGCCCTTTGCGGTGGAGCAGCCTGCCCTTGCCATATTTTTGCGATTTCGCCCGCTGGATGAGTTTCAGCTTCTGTGCATAGCCGTTGAACTTCTCTTCTTCACCCGCGGGAATAACTTCTTTAAATGTGGTTGATGGTTCTTTCATATTATCCTTGTTTTTTTAATTGCTGAGCCCACTGGCCCGAAAATACAAAACGCCAGAAGGTAAAAAAATTCTCGGTGAAAAACCGTGCGAAAAAATCGAACGGCGACTGGAAGGGGTCGGGCTTCACAGCCTCGCGGCCATGGCCGATGCCCTGTATTATCACGACGCCGACCATAGCACCGAAGGAGATCCCCGCAATAGTCCATTGCATGAGAATCAGATGCGCAATCACCGACAGCGTGGCGGCGATAAAGATGGGTGCGGTCAAAATGTGCAGAATCAGATTCAGTTTATGCGCGTGGTTTTTAGGATAGCCCGCGTATTGCCAGCTCACCAGATTCGGAGTTAACAGCATACCGTATGGGTTGTTTCATTAGGGAGCGCGTCAAGCGCTGCATCGACTCAAAGTTGACACCTCTGTCCAATCGCCGTTGTCCGCATGTTGACCCCGCGAAAAATTACCCATGATCAAGAATCCGTTTAAACAAATCTTAGGCTTTGAAGAATCCCGTAAGGAAACCCTGCCTTTAAACGAGCTCGAAAAAATCCGTCTCGCGGCGCCCAGGGTGCGCGATGCCTTCGTTGCAACAGGCATGCCCATCGCGGTGCGACAGTTCAGCTGCTCGGTGAGCCCTTACCCGACGGTCTATGGTTTTCATACCGCCTATGACGGAATCTATCCCTTTCTGTGGTTCAACAACCGCGCGACACTCGTGCAATTTGAAGAGGCCGGAAAACTCAAGAACCTGCTCTTTAATCCGATCTTTCCCGATCTTTCGGCGCAGGCGCCCTTCTATACCAACCTGCGGCAAAAGGTACCGCAATTTATGGAAGGTTTGCTGGCAAAAATTCATGCCCCTGTCGTCGAGCAGCTGAGAGACTTTGGTCTCAAGGCCAGCGACATCGACTACCTGAGTTACGATCACCTGCATGTGCAGGATTTACGGCCGCTCATGGGTGTGCGTGACAATAAAGGCGGCTGGCTCATTGAGCCGATGTTCCCGAACGCGAAATTTATTTTCCCGAACGCCGAATGGGAATGCACGGTTGCGCTGCACCCCTCCGTCTCAGAATGGTATGTGCCGAATGGGCTCGCGAAAGTTTCTACCGAGAATCTGATTTTGTATGAAGGGGATATCCAGCTCGGGCCGGGTGTCGCCTTCATAGCAACGCCGGGGCACACGGCCGGCAACCACAGCCTCTACCTCAATACCAGCCAGGGCACGATGACGTTGAGTGAGAATGGCGTCGGCGCCGATGCCTATTCACCCGAAAACAGCAAGATCAACTCGGTGCGGCAAAAGGCGCGTGACCGCGGCTGGGAGGTCGTGCTAAACGCGAACACGCTCGATTATCGCCTATCGCAATATAATTCCATGGTAAAAGAGAAGCTTTTATCGGGGCCTGCGGCCGACCCCGATTATATCAACCACCACCCGACATCGGAATTCACGACATGGTTTGCCGCGCCGGGGCTTAAACCGTCGCTCGAGCACGGCGATATAAAGCACGGTAATTTACAGGATAAGTAAACGGGTTATCCGAGACCGCCGCGCAGGCGTGTGGCGAGGGCAACACGTTCGACGGCGATGAGGAATGCCGCGGTGCGCAGGTCGGTTTTTCGCCCCTGCGCCAGTGCGACGACAGCGCGGCAGGCAGCGTTCATTTTCTGCTCCAGCGCGGTATTGACCTGCTCTTCGCTCCAGCCATAACGCTGCGCATTCTGCACCCATTCAAAATAAGAAACCGTGACGCCGCCGGCATTACAGAGTATGTCGGGAATGATCGTGACGCCGCGCTGGCGCAGCAGCTGGTCTGCTTCAGGTGTCAAAGGATGGTTCGCAGCTTCGGCAATAAACCGGGCTTTGACGGCAGCGGCATTGCCGGCATGGATAACTCCGCCCAGCGCCGCCGGCACCAGCACATCGCATTCGAGGGCGAGAAGTTCGTCATTGCTGACCGGTTCGCCCGCGAATGCGGATAACCCCCGTGCGCCGGTGGCATAAGCCTGCATGCCAGCAGCGATCTTCAAGCCATCTTTATGAAAGACGCCGCCTGTGGAATTGCTGACTGCAATGACATGCCCGCCGAGCTCTGAAAGAATTTTCGCCATCCAGGCCGCGACATTGCCGAGGCCCTGTATGGCAAATGTTTTTCCATGGATGCCGCCGGCATTCAGGGACGCCAGTATTTCGCGGATGGTAAAGACGGCACCCCGCCCGGTGGCGGCGTCGCGCCCGGGCGAGCCGCCGAGTTCCAGGGGTTTTCCCGTCACCACACCCGGAGCATAACCATGGAGCTTCTCATACTCATCGAGAAACCACGCCATCTCTGCGGCACCCGTGCCGACATCGGGAGCCGGTATATCGCGGTCAGGCCCGACAATTTCATGGATGGAACGGACGAAGGCACGCATGAGCCGTTGTTTTTCCCGCGCGGACAGTGCCGCCGGGTTACAGGCGACTGCTCCCTTCGCACCGCCCAGGGGGATATCCACGACGGCGCATTTCCAGGTCATGAGCGAGGCGAGGCTGCGCACTTCGTCGAGATTGACATCGGGATGAAAACGAATACCGCCCTTGAAAGGGCCGCGCGAATTGTCGTGCTGAACACGGTATGCGGTAAAAACAGCGGGATCACCTTTGTCATTGGCAATCGCCAGTTTGACCTGTGTCTCGCGCACCGGGATGCGCAGCCTCTGTTCGAGAATGGCGTCAAGGCCCGCCAGCGCAAAGGCGTTATCTAAAAAGAAATTGGTCTGCTCAAAGGGCGTCAATGGAGGTCAAATTACAAAATCCCCGTCAAACGTCTGCACATTGCGTATGCGGTAAAAAACCGCGAGCCCCAGGTTTAATCCCAGTGCCTTACCGGTTTCGTAGGGAATCTCGGCTTCGACTACCTGCTGCGTCTTGTCGTCGATGAGCGTCACGCGTGTATAAGGCCCGAGCGGCTGCACGCCTTCGACCTTGGCGCTGAAGTCGGTCGGAAATTTTTGCACGATATCGACCTCGATTTCATGCGGCCGCACATAACCCTTTCCCTGGATACCTTCGATGCGGCCGTGGAACAGGTTGACATTGCCCATGAACTGGTAAACAAACGGCGTCTTCGGATTGCGGTAAACATCGTCGGGTGTACCGATCTGCTCGACCTGCCCGCGGTTCAGAATCACCACGCGGTCGGCGACTTCGAGCGCCTCTTCTTGATCATGCGTCACGAAGATACTCGTGATATGAATTTCATCGTGCAGCTTGCGCAGCCAGCGGCGCAGCTCTTTGCGCACCTGTGCATCTAACGCACCAAAGGGTTCGTCGAGTAGCAGTACTTTAGGTTCTACGGCGAGCGCCCTCGCCAGCGCCACGCGCTGCCTTTGGCCGCCCGACAGTTGGTGCGGATAGCGGTCTTCGAGATTCGCGAGCTGCACGAGGCCCAAAAGTTTCATCACGCGTTCGCGGATTTCTTCTTTGGAGGGGCGGAATTTTTTCTTGCGCACTTTGAGACCGAAGGCGACGTTATCAAAAATCGTCATGTGTTTGAAGAGCGCATAGTGCTGGAACACAAAGCCGACATTGCGTTCTTTCGCCGTCAGCGTCTGCACGTCGGTGCCGTCGAAGCGAATAATGCCGGATTCGGGAAATTCAAGACCTGCAATGATGCGCAAAAGCGTTGTCTTGCCGCAACCCGATGGCCCCAAGAGCGCCAAAAGCTCGCCGTGTCCCGCTTCGATCGAGACATTGTTCAGGGCTTTGAAATTCTTAAAGGTTTTACTGAGATTTTCTACTTGTATTTGCATGCGAAGTTTCCGTTTCTTTTTTAAACCGCAAAGTACGCTGAGGTACGCTGAGTATTTGCGGCAAACGCTGTGCCTTTCTTTGCGTCACTCTGCGCCCTCTGCGGTTAATTTTTGTGACAGCTTTGCCTTGAGTTCAACCAGTGTTTTGACCATCAGCGTCGCGAGAGCCAGAAACGCCAAAAGCGACGCGACAGCAAACGCCGCCGTAAAATTATATTCATTGTAGAGGATTTCCACGTGCAGGGGCATGGTATTCGTTTCGCCGCGGATATGCCCCGAGACCACGGAGACCGCGCCGAACTCACCCATCGCGCGCGCATTGCATAAAATTACGCCGTAAATGAGCCCCCATTTGATGTTAGGCAGGGTCACCATGAAAAACATCCGCAGCGGCGATGCGCCCAGCATCAGCGCCGCTTCTTCTTCACTCTTGCCCTGCTCTTCCATGAGCGGTATGAGTTCACGCGCCACAAAGGGAAATGTCACAAAGACGGTTGCGAGTACGATGCCCGGTATCGCAAAGATAATCTTGATACCGGCGCCAGAAAGTGCCCCGCCGAGCCAGCCCTGCAAACCGAAAATAAGCACATAGATAAGCCCTGAAATCACCGGTGAAATCGCAAAGGGCAAATCGATGAGCGAGACGAGAAAACTCTTGCCCCAGAAATCAAATTTTGCCACGGCGTACGCGGCCACGACTCCAAACACGAGGTTCAGCGGCACCGAAATGCCCGCGGCAATCAATGTCAGTTTAATTGCCTCCCATGTTACCGGATCCGCGAGAGATTCGACATAATACCCCCAACCTTTGTTAAAAGCCTGTGTGAAAATTTCGTAAAGCGGCAAAACTAAAAGCAGCGTTAGAAATCCTACGGCGAAGCCGATGAAAGTAATTTTGAGCCAGAGTGGATCCTGAATTTGTGCGCTTGTCTTCTTCATGTAACCTTTCTCTTCTGGCGTATCTGCAAATAGTTCAGGATGAGGAGCAGCGCAAAGGAAATCATCAGCATCACAGCCGCCACCGCCGTCGCGCCCTGCACATTGTGCTGCTCGAGTTTGGTGATGATGATGAGCGGCGTGATTTCACTTTTGAACGGAATATTGCCAGCAATAAAGATCACGCTGCCGTACTCACCCAGCGCGCGGGAGAACGCCATGATCGTACCTGAAAACAGCGCGGGTAATAGCGATGGTAAGATGACGCGGGTGATCGTCTGCCAGCGCGTTGCTCCCAAACTCGCCGCAGCCTCTTCGACTTCTTTTTCAAAGTCTTCTAGCACGGGCTGTACCGAACGCACGACGAAAGGCAGACCGATAAAAGTCAGTGCAATTGTGATGCCGATGGGGTTATAGGCGGCCTTGATGCCAGCCTTCATGAGTGGCGCGCCTAAAATACCGTTCTCTGCATAGACGGTGGAAAGCGCGATACCGGCAACGGCTGTCGGCAATGCGAACGGGAGATCGACTAATGTGTCGAGCAGGCGTTTGCCCCAAAAAGTATACCGCGTCAGCACCCAGGCTATCACGAAACCGGCAAAGAGGTTGATCATCGCCGCGATAAATGCCGTCAAAAAACTCAAACGTAAGGAGATGAGGGTACGTTCTGAAAAGGCATGCTCGGCAAAATCAGCCCAGCCCAAAGAAAAACTCTTCGCAAACATCGCACCGAGTGGAATTAATACAATAACGGCGAGATAAATTACCGTGTAGGTAGAGGTTATCTTAAAACCAGGTAGGATGGATTTTTCGCGGAAAGTCAAACCCCACCCCCTAACCCCCTCCCCATTACATGGAGAGGGGGAAAAAGAAGTTCCCCAAACCCCTCTCCACATCGTGGGGAGGGGTGGCCGTAGGCCGGGGTGGGGTTAGCGACGATAGACCTGATCAAACAGCCCTCCGTCGGCAAAATGTTCTTTGTTCGCTTTATCCCAGCCGCCGAAGGTCGCATCGACCGTGACGAGCCGTACCGGCTTCACGTGCGCATAGTGTTTGGCGATATCGGTCTTGCGGGGACGGAAAAAATTCTTGCCGGCCAGATTTTGCCCTGCGTCGGAATACAGGTATTGCAGGTAGGCGGCGGCGATTTCCTGATTGCCTTTTTTAATAGCGTTGCCTTCCATGAGGGCGACGCTCGGTTCGGCGAGAATGCTGAGCGATGGAATAACAATTTCAAACTGCCCGCCCAACTCCTTTACCGCGAGGTAGGCTTCGTTTTCCCAGGCAATCAGCACATCGCCGAGTTTGCGCTGCGTGAAGGTTGTCGTCGCACCGCGGGCACCGGCATCCAGCACGGCCACGTTCTTATATAAAGCACGCAGAAATTCTTTTCCACGCGCAGCCGCGCTGCCGCCATCTTCCGGGTGCCCCGGAACTCCGCGCGGCCCAGTGCCTCGTGCACCGTGGGCATACGCCGCGAGATGGTTCCAACGCGCACCGCCCGAGGTTTTCGGGTTGGGTGTAATCACTGAAACGCCGGCTTTTATGAGGTCATCCCAATCCTTAATATTTTTAGGATTTCCCTTACGAACCAAAAATACGATCGTTGAGGTATAGGGCGCACTGTTATCGGGCAGCCTCTTCTGCCAGTCGCTGGGTGCAATCTTCGCTTCGCGCGCAATGGCGTCGATATCTGAAGAGAGCGCCAGCGTGACAACGTCGGCAGCCAGACCGTCGATCACGGAACGCGCCTGTTTGCCGCTGCCGCCATGCGACATATGGAAACGTACTTCGTCTTGCGGGTGAGTTGTTTTCCAGTGTTTGAGGAATGCTTCATTATACTCGCGGTAGAATTCGCGCGTGGGATCATAAGAGACGTTCATGAGCTCGCGCGTCGCCTTTTTACCGCCGCAGGCAGTCAGGGCAGCGATGAACAGAATAAACTTTAACGGACTTTTTTTCATTATAACGACCGACGAATTCGAGAATTCAGACACTCCGTCAATGACGGTAACTTTGAGGGCATGCCGTCCCCGGTCTTAGCAAAACCGGGAGCAGCGAAGCGCTTTAGTCGCTGACCAAGAGGTCCACGACCTATTGGCAGTCGTTTGTCTTCAAACAACGCGAACCGTCTTCGGGTCTCCGCTTCGGAGGCTCCCGGTTTTGCCATGCCCTCAAATTACCAGAGCACTATTTCCGGTAGATCTGGTCGAAGGTGCCCCCGTCGGCAAAGTGTGTTTTTGCCGCGTTTTTCCATCCACCGAAAACACCGTCTACCGTAATCAGTTTGAGGTTCTTGAAGTGGTTGAAACGCGCCGCCGCCTTGGGGTTACGCGGGCGGTAATAGTGTTTCGCCGCGATATTCTGCCCCTCGGGTGATTCGAGATAGTCGAGGTAAGCTTTCGCGATTTCGGCATTCCCCTTGCGGTTCGCATTGACATCCACTACAGATACCGACGGTTCTGCGAGGATACTGAAGGACGGAATCACCACATCGTACTGATCAGGGCCGAGCTCCTTAATCGCGAGAAAGGCCTCGTTTTCCCAGGCGATATAGACGTCGCCAATCTTGCGCTGCGTGAAGGTCGTCGTCGCGCCGCGCGCACCGGTATCGAGCACGGCGACGTTTTTATAGATCGCCGTCACGAATTCCTTCGGATCCTTTTTTTTATCCAGCGCGTAACCCCATGCCGCCAGGTAATTCCACTGCGCGCCGCCCGAGGTTTTTGGGTTCGGGGTAATGACCGACACGCCGGGCTTGCCCAGGTCGTCCCAGTCCTTAATCCCCTTAGGATTTCCCTTACGCACTAGAAACACAATCGTCGACGTATAGGGTGCGCTGTTGTTTGGCCGGCGCTTCTGCCAGTCTTCAGGCAAAAGTTTTGCTTTCTCGGCGATCACGCTGACGTCGTTCGCCAGGGCGAGTGTCACCACATCGGCGTCGAGGCCGTCGACAACCGAACGGGCTTGTTTGCCGCTACCGCCATGCGATTGCCGGAACTTAACGTTATCCTGCGGATGCGTCGCTTTCCAGTGGCGGGCAAACGCCGCATTAAATTCTCGGTAAAGTTCGCGTGTCGGGTCATACGAGACATTGAGCAGCTCGTAGTCTTTCGCCGCAACCTCGCCGCCGACAAGGGCGGTCAGGATGGTGGCGAGGTAAATAATTTTCAGATTTTTCACTTTCATCTCCTTCAGTATATTGGCAATCAATCAAAAAGCAGGGCGGAAAGCTCGAGATACGCGAAATGCGAATCACCCGGGCGTTTGAATTTTTCGGTGTAGGCCCCTGCCTTGAAATAGGCGTAACCGATATTCACCTTCAGGTGTGGGAACGGATAGCGAATACGAATGTTGTACTCTTCACCGAATTTGCTGTCGGTGTTGGCGTTGCCCGCAGCTGTGGCATTGCTCAGGATGCCGGCATTGTTCCAGCGATCTTTCGGGCTCGCTGCCCAATACCAGACATAAGCAGTATCGATCTTGAGTTTTTCGATCGGTTCAAACTCGAGAATAACCTTCGGTGTTTCGAGGTTTTCTAACTGGAAATAGTCGTTCGCGGACCAGGGCCTCGCGAACCCATAAAGCCTTTCGAAGCGGTTCTGTGTATTGTCGGTACGGTCAAGGTCGCCTGAAATGAAGGCATAGAAACCAGCAAGGCGGGGTTTCCACGAATGCTTGAAGGTGTAACCGACTTCTGCCGTGGTATAAAATGCATCCTGTTTGCGTTCGACGGCGTTAGCACCCAGCTGGTCTACACCAAATTGTTTGGTATAAGAGAAGTCATAGTCAAAGCCGGATTTACCAAGCACGGCGTATACACGACCACCCACGGTATGAATGTCTCTGAACGAACGCGCACCAGCGTCGCTTGTGGGATACCAATCCAGCCTGGCCGGCTGATTATCCTGGTTAAGACCGAAATAGTAAGGCTGAATCGTCACCCATTGCGACCATTCACGCACATTAAGCACCGCGCCATAAAACCACTGCTGGCCGATGGGTTGATCAATTTTCTCAATCTCGCGGATTAATGGTTGAGCGCCAATCAGGTTCAGATCCCAGTTGTTTTCTTTTTTTCCGATGGAGATCCAACCACCCTGAAAGGTGTTCGTCGTGTTGCGCCATTCGTTGAGACCCACGAGACGGCGATCGGTCAGCTCGAGCGCATAACGCCCGCCGCGCACCGTGAGTGGGCGATTGTAGCCAAAAAAGTTTTTAAAGTGTAACTCGGCGTAGGCCTGAATGGGCTCTAAATAATTGAAATCCCGTGTATCCGCCGCAGTTGCGATCGGTGTGCGGCGCGAATCCTGTACTTCACCAACCAACCGAAACCAATCAAATTCGAGTTTTAGGAATGCCCGCGTCTTGAACAGTACAGGGGTTTCCTGTATTGCGGGGTTACCGGTTGGCCCTTGAGGATTTACAGGGCTATTCGCCCGACGAAAGTCGTTTTGACGAATTTCACCGCGGGTGCGCTGTTCGATACCAAAGATGATCCAGTCGATGTTCTTAAAGACACCGATACCGGTTTCACTGAGTCGCTTCGCGTAAGCGGGTTGCGTGCTATCGATGGGTTCTGTACCATAACTCGGTGAACGGACATAATAGCTGTCCTTTACTTCTGTGGTTGCTGCCTTTTTATCGGCTTCGCTGACTTCCGGTGGAATGGACTCGTCGTCTTTTACGGCTTTCTCTGCCGCTTCTGCTGGTTTTGCCTTCTTCGGCGCCGCAAATAACGGGCTTGCAAAGACCGCTCCTGCGACAGCGAAGAAGAAAACTTTCTTAATAATCGTTTTCATTTTTTATCTCCCTTTGCACACGAGGTGCATGGAATGCGGCGCACATGGATGTGCATTGCCGCATTCTTAGTTTTAATCCCCGCTATCTAAACAAAACTTTGTTTCGCTTCAGATGCGCAGGGATATCACCTTCTTATGTGCAGAAGGGGATAGCCGCGGGCACCCTGGCAACAGGATGTTGCGGGGGCTGCGGCGCACCAGCGGCGTTTGGAACAAACGCCTGTGGTGCAAGCCGCGGCCTCGCGCGCGCGACAACAGCAACAACAGGAGTTTTTCACGAAATTTTTCATAGTCAATGATTCGCTGTCAGAATCTCCGCCATGATTAAAAGAGACCTTCGATCGAGAGATAACGTTCACCCGTATCGTAGTTGAACGTGAGAATGCGCGCGCCTTTTTTGAGTTCGGGAAGTTTTTTCGCCACCGCGGCGAGCGACGCACCGCTGGAGATACCACCGAAAAGCGCCTCTTCGCGCGCAGCGCGTTTGGCATATTCAAACGCTTCTTCTTTCGTGACCTGGATCACGCCGGTGAGAAGTTCTTTTTTCAGGTTCTTCGGGATAAAACCCGCGCCGATACCCTGGATTGGGTGCGGAGCCGGATTGCCGCCGGAAATTACCGGAGACGCTGCAGGTTCAACCGCATAGACTTCGAGATTAGGCCATTTTTCGCGTAGCGTTTGCGCGAGTGCCGTGATATGCCCGCCGGTACCGACGCCGGTGATGACGACATCTATACCTTCGGGGAAATCGCGGAGTACTTCTTGCGCGGTAAATTTAGTGTGCGCGGCGATATTGGCTTCGTTCTCGAACTGCTGTGGGATCCACGAGTTTGGGGTTTGCGCCGAAAGTTCGTTCGCGCGTTCGATCGCACCCTTCATGCCTTTTTCACGCGGCGTAAGATCGAATGTTGCCCCATATGCAGCCATAACTGCGCGGCGCTCGACCGACATGCTCTCGGGCATAACAAGAATGAGTTTATATTTTTTCGCAGCGGCGACGAGGGCAAGGCCAATACCGGTGTTACCCGATGTCGGTTCGATGATGACACTGCCCGGCTTCAGTATACCGCGGCGTTCTGCGTCTTCGACCATCGATAACGCGATACGGTCTTTAATACTGCCGCCCGGATTCTGGCGTTCCAGTTTTACCCAAACTTCGGCGTCGCCGAACAGGTGCTTGATACGTAAATGCGGCGTATTGCCGATTGCTTCGAGAATGCTATGTATCTTCATAAATAACTCCTTAATTTGAATTAACCGGGTGTTTTTTCGAAGCCCCGGTGCTTCCGGGGCAATCCGGGAGTGCTCCCGAATTATCCCTGAAGCGCCGAACAGCCAAGGAAACACGATGTGTCCGGGCCTGCGCAGCACGCAGAGATGCGACAGCAGCGTGACATTGAACTAAAATCTGCTATACCGAACGTCATTCTGCGCGGAAGATACTCAGGCGACCGACACTACGTCAACAAAAACAGACAAACATCCATGAAAACGAACAAGAAAAAAAAGCCCGAACCTCCCGCTCCGGCGACCAGCGGAGAAAACCTCACAGGGGTAGTCGCAGAAAACGTTAAACGACTGCGCAGTGACATGGATTTATCGCTCGATAAACTCGCAGGACTCTCCGGTGTTTCAAAAGCAATGCTGAGCCAGATCGAACAGGCTCGCAGCGCCCCCTCGATCAATGTGCTCTGGAAGATTGCCCGTGCGCTCGATGTGCCTTTTGCGGCACTAATCTCAAAGCGCACGGATTCCCAGCTGCAGGTTGTGCGCAAAAGTGAAATGAAAGTGCTTTCATCACAGAAGGGAAATTTCCAGTCGAAGGCCCTGTTTCCGCTCGACATAGCCCGGCGCGTTGAATTCTACGAACTGCTGCTCAAGGCTGGCTGCGTCGAGCGCGCTGTGCCCCACCCCGCCGGTACGGCAGAGAATATCGTTGTGTCTGAGGGCGAGCTGGAGATTGAAATCGGCGGACAGAGAACTTTATTAAAAGAGGGCGACTCCATTTACTTCGTGGCCGACGTGCCGCATATTTACCGCAGCATCGGATCCAAAGACACACGCGCCTATCTCGTGATGACATACGCAGAAAAGCGCGTGTAAGCAATTTTCTGTTCAGCCGGTCTCTTTGCCCGTATTCACCGCTCACTAACATATTGCGGTGAAACCGCGAAGGAGAATATCAATGTCAAAAATCAATCTGGAGACCCTCGGAATTCACGCGGGGCAGGTCGTCGACCCGACTACGGGATCGCGCGCTGTTCCCCTCTACCAAACTACATCTTACGTGTTCAATAACACGGAACACGCAGCGAACCTGTTCGGCCTCAAGGAATTCGGGAACATCTACACCCGTATCATGAACCCGACTACCGATGTATTCGAAAAGCGCATAGCGGCGATCGAAGGCGGTGTTGCAGCGCTCGCCACGGCATCGGGTCAGGCGGCGCAGACGCTCGCGATTCTCAATATCACGCGCCCCGGCGACGAAATTGTCTCGCTCGACAACCTTTATGGCGGCACCTACCAGCTTTTTCATTACACGCTGCCGCTGTTGGGTCGCACGACAAAATTTGTGAAATCAGGAGATCTCGCGGCGCTGAAAGCGGCGATCGGGCCGAAAACCCGCGCCGTGTACGCTGAGACTGTGGGTAACCCCAAACTTGACGTGCCCGACTTTGAAGCGATCGCGAAAATTGCCCACGATGCCGGAGTTCCTCTTATCGTAGATAATACTGTTGGTGTAGGCCTCGTGCAGCCGATTGCGCATGGCGCAGATATCGTGGTGCTTTCCGCGACGAAATTCATCGGCGGTCACGGTACATCGATTGGCGGTGTGATTGTAGACTCGGGTAAATTTGCGTGGAACAACGGCAAGTATCCCGACTATACAGAGCCGGATCCCAGTTATCACGGCCTTAAATTCTGGGATGTGTTCGGTAACTTTCAGCCCTTCGGCGGCGTCAACATCGCGTTCATCATCCGCGCGCGCGTGATCTGGCTGCGCGACCTCGGGTTTTGCATGAGCCCCTTTAATGCCTGGCAGTTTTTACAGGGCCTCGAATCGCTGGCGCTGCGTATCAAACAACACAGCATCAATGCACTGGCGGTCGCCGAGCACCTCAAGAAGCACTCAAAGGTGGCGTGGGTTAACTATCCGGGCCTTGCCGACAGCCCAAACCATGCGATCGCGAAAAAATACCTGGGCAACCAATTTGGCGCACTCATCGGCTTTGGCATCAAAGGTGGTCTCGAGGCAGGCAAAAAATTCATCAACTCGGTGAAACTGCTTTCACACCTCGCAAATATCGGCGATTCGAAGTCGCTTGTGATTCACCCGGCTTCGACAACGCATTCGCAGCTCACCGAAGCGGAACAGAAAGATACGGGAGTCTCACCCGACTACATTCGCCTTTCGGTCGGCCTCGAAACAATCTCGGATATCATCGCCGACATCGATCAGGCGCTATCGCAGACCTGATTGAATCGCCCGCGGGGAGATATCCCCGTGGGCCGATCTAAGCTGCCGGCAAATCAGCTGGCGCGCTTCTCTTCTAACCACGCATAGACGTAAGTTCCCAGGAAGATACCCAGCACAATAAACGCGCCTGAGTGGAGTCCATAACCCAGAATTGCGAGCGCGGGGCCGGGGCATGCGCCTGTTAAGGCCCAGCCTGCTCCCGAAATCAGTCCACCAACCACGTGATTTTTGGACAGTTTCTCCACATTCCACTCGGTTTCGCCGCCCAAAAGCGGCTGGCGCCTGAGTTTTTTCCAGAGCTGTACGCCGATAAACGAAACCGGCACGGCAACGCCCAGAACTCCGTACATATGCCATGACTTGAGAAGAAACATGTCGCGGATCACATCATAACTCGACACGCCTGCGCGGATGAGTATGTAGCCGAACGCAGTACCCAGCACCAGGAAAACAATGCGCAACATCTATTTTACTCCCGAGATGAATGAAATGAGAATGGTGACAATCACACCCGCCACGAGAAAACCTCCCGTCGCTACAAAACTTGCCAGCGAGCCCTTCGAAAGACCTGCAATGGAATTACCTGATGTACAACCCTTTGCAAGCCTTGCGCCATAACCCCAGAGAAATCCCCCTGTGATCAGCACAGCTGCCTTCACACCAAGACTTGTCCCCCAAATATCATTGAACCGGCCAAGGTCCCATGTCGGATGCCATCCCGTTGTGGTTAAAGCGGCGATAGCGCCACCAGCCACTAACCCGACTGTAAAGAATGTACGAAAACCGAAGGCGCCGCCGAGATCGGGCCTGGAAAAATATTTGAGGCGCGAAAAAATTCCGCAGACCGTGGCATAACCGCGGGTCACCGAGAGAAATTTTCCTGTGGATATAACTAATAAAATCGAAACTGTGGCAATGGCAAGTCCACCCAACCAAAACGGCCAAATATATGCAGAGGTCATGGGGGCAACCTCCCGGAGGTTGCTCACGAGCGTAAAGTCAAACAGCTGTCGCACGCCCGGGGGTTAGTGCCCGGCCGGTGTCGCACCGGGCTGCGGTTCGGGCATGACTGTGATACGCGTGCGTCCCGCAAATAAAACTGTGCCCGCAAGCACCGCGGTGAGTGCGATTAATGCCGCCATCGCGGTCACACCTTTTGCAGCGAAAAGCCCGATGCCCGCCGAAGCAATTCCGGCGACGCCGATCTGGATAAACCCGAGGAGCGCCGAAGCGCTACCCATATGGCGTGTGAGCGGTGCCAATGCCAGCGCCGTGGCATTCGGGTTATTAAAGCCAATCGCAGCAAGACAGGTAAAGAGCAGTGCGAATGTCACATAAAAATTCAGCCCCCCCATCAGCGCAGCGCCGAAAAAGACCAATGCCGCTGCGATTTGTACGCACAGTGCAATACGAAAGATCACCGCGCTCTTCACCCGGCGGCCGAGCAGCACATTGAGCTGGCTGCTCGCAATAAAGCCGATAGAAAGCAAGGCAAACACGAGGCTGTAGCTTTTCGGCGAAAGGCCGTAAAACTCCATGAAGACTGTCGGCGAAGCGGCAACATAGATGAACAGCGTCGCAAACGAAAAAGCGCTCGCAAAGGCGTAAGTATAGAACGCCGGTTCTTTCAGAATCCCGAAAAAGGTACTGAAAATCGGCCGCAAGTGCAGCGAAACCGAGGCATCCGCCTTTTGGCCTTCGGGTAAAAAGAAACGCAGCAGAAACACGATGAAGATCGCAACCGCGATCAGCGCAAAAAACACCGAGCGCCACCCCCACGCTGCCGCAATAAAACCACCGACCGTTGGCCCCAGTAGAGGCGAGACACCGAGAATCAGAACGAGCAGCGAAAAGATGCGCGCGCTTTCGTTCACGGGAAAAAAATCGCGCACCATGGCGACCGCTGCAACCCAGGCGACCGAACCACCCAGCGCCTGAAAAAAACGAAAGGTGCTGAGCACCTCGAGGTTCGGCGCGAAGACGCAGCCGAGCGAAGACAAGATAAAGAGGCACAAACCCGCATAGAGTGGCGGCTTACGCCCGAAACGATCGAGAAACGGGCCATACAGAATCTGGCCGAGCGCCATGCCGATGAAATAGGCGGTGACCGAGAGTGCGAGCTGCGCCTGTGTCGTCTTGAAGTCGCGCGCCAGTTCGGGAAAAGCCGGCAGGTAGAGATCGATCGCGAGAGGGCTCACCGTCGCGAGCGCACCCAGAATCCAGACGATGAGCGTGCTCCGCGGATGCGCTTCCATACGCCAGAAACAGACCTTGAGACATGCTGAACATCAGAGCAAAAAACAGGGAGGACTGAAGATACGCGCTGGTTTTCTCCTTTCCGTCCTGTCTCAGCGGCATATTTTTGTGCATGGCAGAAAACGTTTCGGCACAACTCATTGGTGGCGACCCCGTGACACCCGGATGGAAAAACTGGGGCTTTGTGAAGAAATTCGCCTCGATTTTCATCAAAGACGTGCGCGACATTGACCTCTTTACCTGCATGATAAAGCTCAGCATCCTCTTGCCCGGCTCGGCATTCGCCATCTGGTATTTTCCGCAATACCGCCTCTACATCGGCCTCGGCCACATCGCGCTTTTTCTCATCTATCTCGGCCCCTACATTCTCATGCTGCACAATGTCTCGCACCGGCCGCTCTTCCACTATTCGTTGCGCTTTTTAAATTTCTGGCCACAGGCGGTTTTAGGTGTCTTTTTCGGATTAACCCCGTATACGTACTTCTCTCACCATTTGGGGATGCACCACCCGGAGAACAATCTCATGACCGATCTCAGCACGACGCTCAAATACCGCCGCGACAGCTTTCTCGGCTTCATGCATTATTACCTCAGCTTCGCGATCTTCGGCATCTTTACGCTCGGGTATTATTTCGTGAAACGCAACCGCTGGGCGCTCTTCCGTAAGGCGATCCTGGGCGAGCTCTCTTGGTACCTGATCGTTGGCAGCCTGCTGTATTTTAACCCCGCGGAATTTCCGCGCCAGGTAACGCTCTTCGTCTTTGTGATTCCCCTGCTGCTCTGCCGTTTTCTGCTCATGGCCGGCAACTGGACCCAGCACGCCTTTGTCGACACCTCTGACCCCGCTAACCCTTATCTCAACAGCATCACCTTCATCGACTCGCCCTATAACAAGCGCTGTTTCAACGACGGTTACCATATCGGCCACCACGTGAACATGAACCGCCACTGGCTCGACATGCCTGGCGACTTCCTCGACAACCTGCAGACTTATAAAGAAACCAAATCGATTGTTTTCCGAAAACTCGATTATTTTATCATCTGGATTTTCCTCATGGCAAAACAGTATGGCATCCTCAGCAGGTTCTTCGTCGATCTCTCGGATAAAAAAATGTCCAGAGACGAAATTATTGCGCTGATGAAAAGCCGCATGCTACCGTTAAAATCCAGTGCGCGTTAAGGGCAGTTCAGGATTTGTAATTGCTCTTATCGCTCATTATCCCTATATGCAATGAAGCGTTGCACCTGGCTGAATTCCTGAAGCGCATTGATGCATTAAAATTGCCGACGAAAAAAGAACTGATCTTTATCGATGACAAATCGAGTGACGGCAGCCTGGAAATTCTCCGCAGGCATAAATTCAAATCGACCCACCAAATTCTCGAACACAGAATAAATATGGGCAAAGGCGCATCCATTCGGGATGGCATTGCCGCCGCGCATGGCGATATCATAGGCATCCAGGACGCGGACTTCGAATACGACATGAATGACATCGAAACACTGATCGAACCCCTGCGCACAAACAAGGCGGATATTGTTTACGGCTCTCGTTTTAGCGGAACTAATGGACAGGTACACAGAACATTTCACTATTTGGTAAATCGTTTTCTCACATTGCTAAGCAATGTTTTTTCGGGATTGTATCTGTCGGATATGGAAACCTGTTATAAATTCTTTCGGGCTGACATCATTAAGAATATAGTCCTTCACTCTAACCGGTTTGGCTTCGAACCCGAAATTACGGCAAAAATCGCCTTGTTGAAGACGCGCATAAAAGAACTGCCAATTCATTATTACCCGCGCAACTACGTCGAAGGCAAGAAGATTACCTGGCGCGACGGCTTTGCGGCCCTGTGGCACCTGCTGCATTATAACTATTTTGCCTCAAAAAAACGTTTCTTTACACCGGGACTTCCCGGGCGTTATATCCCCTCAGGCAGGAACTTTATATGAAAAGCGGGATTATCTCAGTGTTTCTGCAGATCGACGCGGAAAGCCTGCGTCTGCCGGCTTTTGACGCTGCTTCCCTGAAATATCTTGTCTATTTTCTGCTATTCATTATCATCGGCCTGGTGTTTTTCCAATGGCGTTTGCGCAGAAGCCACGAAAAGAACGCCCTCTCCAACCGGTTCATGCAGATTTTGATGCGCCGGGCATTGACGCGTACACAACAGGCTGCAATGCAGGATTTCTTCGACCGGTTGCACGAAGTCGAACAAAATGAAATCATGATTTCACAGAAATCGCTGGAGCATCACCTGCACCAGTACCTCGAACGCCATCCGGAAATTTCCGCGGCAGACCGCGTCGAGATCTTTGATAAACTACTCGCAGGTAAAGCCCCGCAAATTGAAATCAAAACGGTTTCCGACCTGCGCATCGGCGAACTCTGCGCTCTCGATGCCGGCAAAACGTCATGGCTCACGACGATCATGAAATCCAAAGATGACCAGATTCTGCTCACGTCTTACGAGAAGACACCGATTCCCGTCGGTGGCGGGCATGTCTATGCTTACCGGGCAGGGCTCGGCGGATTTCTGCTCTCCGGCCAAATCATCAAAGTGAAGGAAAACTCCCTCATATTTAAACACAACGGCCATGTGGATTTCCGTGGAGATCAGCACCTGATGTCGACAGTGTCTGTTGCCGTGAAAATCGAGCGCTGGCCGCATCCCGAACTCGGTATCGATGAAGAGAAGCCGCTGGAATCCGCAGGGGTTGAAGTCTTTACCGGGCTCAGTGATAAGATTTCAGACCGCGCATTGGCTGTACGTTTTACGCCCGGGCCGCCCGATTGGATACTTTCGCGCCAGGATTTTTGGGAAATGACCCTCGACCTGCCCGAAAAGCCCCTGATATGCCGGGTCAAAGCCACACGTTACCAGAAAACCGATATGCACTTTTTACGCCCCATCGACATGGATGGCGCCGAACGCAACCGCTTATACACCTTCATTGCCGCCCACAACCCTGTGCGCGAGCACTTCTAGCGTTAAGCGCTTTTTACGTGCCAGGCCTTGGGGCGTGTGAACGTTTCAATGCCGTAAGTCGAAAGAGTCAAACCGACACCGCTGTGGCCCCGGCCCGACCACGGCAACCGGGGACTCACGCGGTCGCAGCAATTGATATAGGCACTGCCGGCGTTCACACCGCTCAGTATTTTGCGGGCACGATTTTCATCGCGCGCATAGACTGCGGCAGTCAGGCCATATGCGGTATCATTCATAAGGTTTTGCGCTTCGGCGTCATCCCTGACCTTCATGATGCCGATCACAGGACCGAAACTTTCTTCACGCATCAGGGCCATATCATGGCTCGCATCGGCAACAACCGTGGGCTCAAGAAATACGCCCGCGGGGGTGGCAGCTTTTTTACCACCCGTGAGTATCTTGCCGCCTTTTTTCACGGCATCCGTGAGCTGGGCTTCGAGAAAATCCAGTTGGATCTGCCCCCGCGTCAAAGCCCCTACGTATGTGGCATTATCTTCCACATTGCCTGATTTGAAACCTTTCACCGTATCGGCAAACTGCCGCACAAAATCGTCGTAGATTTTTTCATGTACATAGACGCGTTCGACACTGCAGCAGCTCTGCCCGGTATTGTACATGGCACCGTCTGCAGTGCTCTCTGCCGCCGCCTTGACGTCGACATCATCCGTGATGTACGCGGGATCTTTGCCGCCCAGTTCCAGCTGCACCTTAATCATCTTTTTTGCCGCAGCTTCTGCAATCTTCATGCCCGTCGCAACCGAGCCTGTGAAAAAGACGCCATCAATTTTTTGCGCAAGCAGTGCCGCGCCAGCATCACCCTTACCACGGATGACGGTGAAGACATCTTGCGGCACCCCGCCATCATGGAGGTATTTCGCCATGAGCTCGCCACTCATCAGTGCAAACTCAGAGGGCTTATAGAGCACTGCATTGCCGGTGATGAGCGCCGGCACATAGACATTCGAGCCCACAAACCAGGGGTAATTCCAGGCGGAGATATTGGCGATAACGCCCAGGGGCTCGTGTTCAATCTCTTCGCTGAGGACATTGCCGTCCTTAAGTACACTTTCACGGGCTACGACTTTCGCCGAATTTGCGAGAAAGAAGTCAAAACGCGCCAGGAGCCCCTTCAGTTCATTGCGCGACTGGCTAATAGGCTTGCCTACCTCGCGCGTCATAGTCAGGGCGGCTTCGTCGATATTCGTCTCTACACAATCGCGGAACTTTTTTAAGATGGCAAGGCGCTTTTCGATGCCGAGTGCCTGCCAGCCTGGCTGCGCCGCGCGCGCCTGGGCATACTTCTTAGCAATCGTCTCGGCTGAGTCAGCCGTAAAAGATGTTATTTTCTCCCCGGTAGCGGGATTGATGACTTCAAGTTCCATAGTCTCTCCGGTTAAGCGGTCTTGGTTGCGCCCATGCGCGAACTTAATTTTCTCACTTCGCACTCAGACATAAAATCCCTGAGCAGGGGATCGCCCGATAGCAGGGCATTGTCTTCATCGTCATGGAACTCCGGGTGCCACTGGATACCACAAACATAGTTCGGCCCCTGGTATTTTACACCCTCGACGATGCCATCTTCGGTCGAGACTGCCTCGACGACAAGACCGTCGCCGATTTTCCTTAATGCCTGATGGTGAATGCTGTTGGTGCGGAAACTACCACGCCCAAAAATTTTTTCCAGGTACGATCCCTCATTGAACTTAATCTCATGAAAATTCTGATCATAGATATGCCAGTCGCGGTGGTTGAGACTAGGTTCAACCTGCGTCGTGATATCCTGATAAAGTGAGCCGCCCAGGGCAACGTTGATCAACTGCGCGCCGCGGCAGACTCCCAGAACCGGTTTATCTGCGTCTTTGAAGGCCCTGAAGAGTTCAATCTCATAGAGATCGCGGACACGATCCCCTTTCCACTCTTCTTTGAGAGGGGTTTCGCCATAACTTTCGGGCGCGACATCGGCGCCGCCGTGCAGCACCAAACCGTCCAGGGACTCTGCATATTCTTTGAGCGCAACTTTGCCCCCCGTGGCTACCGAGGGAATCATATAAGCCTGCGCCCCAAGACGCATCACCCAATGTGCCAGGGATTCCTCGACATAAAGCAGCGTCTTGCCTTTAAAAATCGCCCGCGTCGGGTCTTTGTGCATGAAACATGCTGAAATACCAATCTTTAATTTATCCATGTGTTCGCTCCCGGACGATCTGGCTATCCGCAATAGGATTTATAGCGTTTTTGGATTCCGCATCCGGTTTAGCGCTTATCCCCGTAACCGAATACGCGCCTTGCTTCTTCCGTAGCCAAATCCAGCCCCTTTATCAGCTCACTGCGTAACGTTGCCGGGTCTTCAAATACCCAGTCCAGGACCCCTGTCGACTTCGCATCCGCCCCGGCAGCTGCTTTCTCGTTGTAACTGCGAATATACTCGTTCCTGAAGTTTTCTGCAATTTCTTTGTCGCCAGCCAGCAGCTCGCGGTATCTTCCCTGCTCAAACAGATCGAAGGCAGATTGGGCGCCCATGACGGCCATGACAGCGCGCCGCAAGGCGATATAGATGATTCCAGGCCGCAAATACTTGCTAAACGCATGAATCTGCCTGCCGCCAAAATTCTGGTTAAGCACAACGGACACAACCGGCACGTCCCCCCGGATATTCGTATCCAGCGACAACCCGCCGATTTGCTGAATCCTTGCCCCTTCCTGCTTCTTTCCGGGGACAAATCCCGGAGCATTGGAAAGCATGATGATCGGCATTGCATTCTGATTCATGAGTTCGGTAAAAATCCTGAATTTCTCCGTGCCGGCAGCATCCGGAGCTCCGCCGATAATTGCGGGCTGATCAGCGATGACTCCGACTGTGCGGCCCGCGATACGCGCGAGCCCTGTGAGTAAAGCCGGCCCTGCCACGCGGTCGTTCATGTTCGCAAAAAATTCGACAAAACTCCCTTTATCGAAAACGGGTTCGAGGACGGCCGTCATCATATCGTAGGGTTCCGCCGGATTTTCCGGAATCATGACCGCACCTTCGCCGGAAACGCTGGCGGCTTCACGGGACTTCAGCAAATCCATAATGCGCTCTGCGAGGGCAAAACCTTCCCCGAGTGACGGCACCACATGGGTCGCGGATTTATTGATGTAACTCCTGGTTTCGTCGCTCATGCCATCAGGTGCGACAACGATCACTGCATCAGCATTCGCTGTCAATCCTGCCTCGTCCAGCCCATGCGGGTGCGTCAGAATATGTATCCGTACTCCGGATTTTTTCTGCAATAACCGCATGAAATCCAGGCGCGCGCGCAGTACGATACTGTCTTCACTGTTCATTTCCTGGAACCATCGGGCACCACTCAGGAAAATCTGACTGGCCCCTGTTTTTCGTGCGGTTCGCAGCAGTTCGCACGACTTCGTTACCGCCGACGGCGATCGGATACCAAAATCGTCTCTCGGCCCCATCAGCAAAATCTTACGCCCGCCGAGTCTTGCAAATCCCCCGACCAGCGAAAATGAGCGGTGGTATTTTTCCTTAAATTCAAGAAATTCGCCCCGATCAACGAAATCCGGAATATGGACGCCGCAGATTTGCACCGCTGGTTGTGTATCTGGGGGAATTTTATTCATGTTCTTACCGGGTGTATCCGGTGCGAATATTTCGTGAATCTGGCGGATGACACTCAGCATATGAAGGTTACTCTCTGCGACGATATCGACGGTGCCCGTATAGAAGCCCATGATCCGGGCTCCTCCCAGATCATAATTTGAAACCTTTTCACCTGTCACCGACTGGATGACCTTGGCCCCCGTCAGTACCCTGTACGACTCGGGAGAATCCACCATGCACTGAATCGCCGCCTGGCTTGAGCCATATACATCCAATCCCGTCGATGAACCGACCCCGATCGCGACAATAAAAGAGCCTGTTTCGACCCGGCTGCGATCCAGGGAAAACAACTGATCTAACTCAGCAATCAGTGCGCGAAAGCTGCTATCCGCATGCGCATCGACGCGATTAAAAAAATCGCCAACACTTGTCTCTGCGTTGACCAGGGAGTTCAGCATGAACCCCTCCCCGGCCCTGTTCAGCGAGATGACGCCCTCCCGGATATTTGCACCGGCACCGTCATTAAAGACATAAAGCGGGACGGATGACATAAAAGCAAGGTAGCAGGCAGCAATGTATTTGAGCCCTTCAAGGTTACCCGTGGCGCCGCCGTTGATGCGCGAATCCTTGACGTACAGAAATGCTCTTCTGCCTGAAATAGTGCCGTCAAAAAGACGGCTTCCGACAGGAATTTTTCCGGCTTTCCCTGTTTTGGGATTTTTCGCCCGTACGTCATCGACGGACGGGATAAATACTTCGCGCATAGTCGTGTGATCGAGGCACTGGCTGGCCCAGAATTCAGCAGGCCATTTGTTACGGGCGTAGAGCGCCTGACTGGCCGTGTTCGCAGATTCTTCCGAATATGGATACGCCGGATCCTGTTCAGAGAGGAGCGTTAGGTCAACCCCATCCTGGGCGGGGGCAATGAGCAGGTGCACAACGCCTTCTTCGTTATCGGGCTTTGAAAGATATTTTAAACTAACAATGTTCTTTGCCAACCCATCATCGACAAAAAACGGCACGACGCGGTCGACGACACGGCGTATGGTTTCAAGGTTTGGGATTCTGGGATCACGGCCTGTGATTTCCATTTCGATGGCCTTTCCGGTAGCGATGATCTCGATCCAGCTGAGCTGGCGTCTCTCCACAGACTGGTAAGCGAGGAAAAGTTTCGCGGCGTCAAAGTTTGTGCGCTCCATATTATCACTGCCGATAGCTCTGCCATGCAGATCAGCAACAATTGCAACCTCATCCATCAGCGCAACGCAGAGATAATGTTTCTCGCTTGTATTTTGGATGCTTTGCAGCCCAAAGATCAGGATTTGGGAATAAGGGGAAAAACAGCGGATTATATTGAATTTTTTGGCCAGCTTCTGTTGACGCTCCCGCAATACTTTCTGAGCCCAGGGCGGGATCTCCTGCGGGATAAGAGCAAACCGGGATTCGCAGAGCGACGCCGTGATCTCGCGTAACAAATTAATGCGGTCGATCCCCGGAAAAACGGAAAGCGGGTCTTTCACCATATCCCGGTATTCGCGGATATATTGCCTCGGCACAGCGCGTCGCGATCTCGGCTCGTGGGGTGAAATACCCCAATCCTGAAAGGTCTGAAGAGCGAGGTCGGCCAGGGAATCATCGCGCTCGACTTCTTCCTGCCTGATGAGGCGACGCAGGATGCGGATCGTGCGTTTAGAAGGTTTTGTCAACAGGCTTAATAACTTAACAACGATGCGTACCAGTGGTTGAAAGTTCTGACTCGCATAGTATGCCCTAAGAACCTTAATCAGGATGATTTCAGTGCGGCTGTGATTGATGCCGGATGCAGGTAACCAGTTCGCTACACCATATGGCCGCAAGAGGCTATCCATGGTGGTTTTGAATGCGGGGGATGGATGGTAAGGGGTGCTTACGCCCTGCTCCCTGGATATGGAATATGCGAACAATTCACGCAGATCGCGGAAGATCCCCGACGGTTCAGTTTCGCTTGGAGAAAAGACTGCTTTGATATTACAATACTGCGAAACAATATCTGCCAGTTTATGCTCGGGAAGAGAAGTTGTATCCAACTTCAGCCGGGAATCCGCGAGATTTGCGAGCGCGACCGAAATTTTACCGATGAGCCTTTCATTGCCCAGCAGGCCGCGAAAGACGGACGCTACGATTTGCAAAAGGACGGGTAAGTGTGCTTCAGGGTTATCCTGAACCAGGTGTGTGAAGCGCTCTTCCAGGAGATTCTCCATCGTGCCATCACCCACGACTCTTGGGACATGGTCTTTTGACGCCGCATTGGGTGATTCGGCGAGCGCTTCTTCCGGGTTGATATGGACCAATACCTCACCCTCGTCGATTTTTTTGCCGAATATCTGTCCCGAAGAAGAGATCCCTAACTGCAGTTTGGATAAATCTCCGTCTTCTAGTAAGTAAGTTATTTTGCCGCCGATAGGTGCCGTCAGCGTCGCTTCCATTTTCATCGCGGAGAGGATAAGCAGAGGTTGATCTTTACTGACAAGACTACCGATACGAAGCGGCTCCCCGAGCGAGTCCTTGTCTGCGCAGAATTTCACGAAGCTACCATGAAAAGGCGCGCGCATCAATCCTAACGGATCAGAACGTTCTTTTCCGTCCTGTGCATGCAGCCTCAAACGGTGGTAATTGACCTTCCCGTCGGCATCGGGAAAGCGCAGCATCATGTACGTGGGGCGCAAATCCAGGCGAACGTGATAGGAGCGCGATTCAAAACGGATAAAATAATCATCGGAAGCCGGGATGCGCGAGAGAACTTCAATGTCGCCGTAATACGTATTATTGGCAAAGACACGGACGTTATCGAGCGTCATCGGCAACAAATGTAAATGGAATTGCAGCTTCCCCGCTTCGGCGACGTACTCCTCAGGCGGCGGATTAAACTCTCCCGAATGCAAAATGCCCTCGATATCCCGGGCCAAAAGGACGCTCCGGGCCAATTCACTGTTTTTCTTCAGATTGACGGCTACCGACGCAAACACAGCCGCCTGTAATGCGCTGGCATCAGAAACACCATACTCTGTAAGCTCTGGATGATCACTCAGCAAATTATTCGTGTAATTAATTTCCTGGAAAAAAGGTGAGCGCAGGATATTCAGTAATTGCTGGGTATTCGTCGTGACGCCTTTGACGTAAAATTCGCTGAGCGCGCGCTCGAGCCGGATAAGTGCTTCGGTGCGGGTTGCCCCCTTTGCAATGATCTTGCCGAGCATCGGATCGAAATCCGGCAGAATACTGTCGCCTTTGCTGAAACCAAAATCGCAGCGGATCGCATTAAATGTGGGTAAATTCAGTTCGAGGAGAGTACCAGAAACAGGATGATAATTATTTTCAGGATCTTCTGCATAGATGCGTGCTTCAATTGCATGGCTTTTATCGGTAAACCGCTGGCGCAATGCATGTTCAAAAGGGATCTCGTCCGTTTTTCCGTCAAATTGCAGAATTTGCCACTTCGCGAGATCGATCCCCAGCGATTGATCTGTCACAGGGTGTTCCACTTGCAGGCGCGTATTCATTTCGAGAAAGCCCAAAGTATTCGAAACCTGATCATATAGGAACTCGACAGTTCCAGCGCCTGCACCGGCGCCGTAACCGGAAACTTGCGCCATTTTTTCCGCAGCAGCGATAATGGAGAGATTCATCTGCGGTGAAAGAAAGATGTCGCCACTTTCCTCGATAATTTTCTGGTTTCGCCGCTGCACTGCACATTTCCGGATGCCGATCGCCATACCGTTGAAAATCTGCACCTCCATGTGCACGGCCCTGATGATATACCGTTCCAGGTAAAAAATATCGTCGCCGTTGATTTGCCGGCCCACGCGCTGACAGGTATCTATCGCAGATGCAAGGCCTGCGCGGCTAAAGACGGGTTCCATGCCCTTGCCTCCGCCCCCGGCGTTTAACTTGACGATTACCGGATAGCCGATCTTTTCCGCGGCGGCCACCGCTTGCTCAGCATTTTTCAAAGCGCTGCTGCTTTGGAACAAAGGGATGCCATGTTTCCCGGCCAGCTCTCTCGCATTGAGCTTGTTCCCCACACCTTTCATAATTTGGGCCGAGGGCCCCATGAAAATAACTTCCTGTCCGGTTTTTTTCACATATGCATCGAGCGCATCGACGAAGGCATGATTTTCCGAAAGAAAACCGTATCCCGGAAAGATGGCATTGGCCCTAACCAAGGCGGCAGCAGCGATCACCGTCGCGATATCCATATAGTTCATGGCGTCGCCGATAAAGAGCGCTTCATCCGCCATCGCATACCAGGATTGCCCAAGATCAGGGTTGGTGACGATTGCGACGCTCGGAATACCAGCTTCTTTCAGCGAATGGAAAAAACGCTTCGCAATCTCGCCCCGATTAGCGACCAGAACTTTCTGCAGGCGGCCCGCACGTTTATCCGGCTCTTTAGCCAGATAACGCGGATTGAGTTCATGCAGATAACGGATCGGCGCTTCGAGCAAATCTAAATCGGGCATAACACTGATGCAGCTGTCTTACTTTTAGATACCGAGTAAATAGGTTAACGCCGCGGCACCTAATGCACGCGTCGATGGACGATTATCGCTGCGCCGGGGTAGTTAGTTTTCCGGGATCAAAATGTACCAGTTCATGCCCTTGTTGCCGTAAATAAGTTACGATTTCGGTTAAATGCTGATACGTCTTTGGCATAATGTCGTGGAATATAAGCACGACAGGTTCACCGGCAGGAATTTTGGGGTCCGCAAATATCTGGGTAATCCTTGTCTTAATGTCCTCTATGGAATTCAGCGGCGAGGCATCCCCCACCGTATATCCGGTTACTACCTGGTAGCCTAAAAGTTTGGAGCTCGCTGTAACGCCTTCATTCTTAATCAAATGGGGCGGACGAAACAACTTTGGCTTTGGCAACGGCGCGCCTGCATGGCTGGCATGCGTTTCCCAGTCGCGAATTTCCTCATGAATCGCCGTATGAGACCAAAACCAGGGCCAGCGCAGCCATGCATGGTGCGCAGTATGGTTACCCACAAAATGCCCTTCGGCGAGCACGCGTTTCACCAAATCGGGATATTCCAGCATGCTTCCTTTGTTTGTCCAGATTTCATATGGGGCAAAATACCTCCGCGCAGCAAGCGCGTCTTTGGGAGCATCGCCGATCATGAAAAAAGCTGCTTTAACCCTCGTACCATCTGCTGTCTTCATCTTTTTCACAGCATCGAGAACCAGGTCTGTCTTGCCGGGAACCGGGCCATCATCAAAGGTCAACATGAACATACGGGAATGTCCACGGATCGGTAGCGGTGAATTTGCAGACGCCTGTTGAGTGGGTATCGGCAATGGATACCATAGCAGAGATAAAAAACCAACCAGCAAAAAATTAACGCGCAATGGAGCTACTCAGGTTAGGGATTCGGGCAGATATCTCACAAGGATTTCTCGCGTTGCTTTGCAAAGAGCGCTTTGAGCGCTCAAGAATCACCGCGTCAAGTAATTGTCTTGATTTTTTATTGCCAGCTTATAAGTATCCTGGAAAGCAATGGAGTTTTTGAAAAATAATATGAAGAGTGTTCACAATCTGGTCTTTCCCGGCCAAGGATCGCAGCGCCCCGGTATGGGTGCAGATTTTTTTGAAAATTTTCCCGGGGCAAAAGCCGTTTTCGAACGCGCCTCAGCAGCGCTTGGGGAAGACCTTGGCGCGATATGTTTCAGTGAAAATGAGAAGCTCGATCTCACCGAGTATACACAGCCCTGCATCCTGACATGTTCGATAGCCATGCTCGAAACTTTACGAAACGAACTGCCATTAGAAGCGGCGTTTTTTGCCGGGCACAGTTTGGGCGAATACACCGCACTGGTCGCAGCTGGCGTATTTCAGCTCGAGGATGCCGTTAAAATTGTCCGAAAACGGGGCGCCCTGATGCAGCGGGCCGTACCGGCTGGCGAGGGAGCTATGGCAGCGCTGATCGCTGAAGACCTGCAAAATCTACCGTACCAGGAACTGGTACTCGCAAGCGGGGCTGAAATAGCGAATGTTAATTCTGCCGAGCAGACGGTGATTAGCGGGCAAAAGGTAAATGTCGAGAAAGCGGTGGCGGCACTCGAAGAAAAACTGCCCCAAATTCAGGTGATTTTCCTGAATGTCAGTGCCCCCTTCCATTCCAGCCTCATGAAGCCAGCCGAATCCGAATTCCGCGAATACATCACGGGCTTTTCACCTTCTATCAATTTTACGCCTGCCGGCCGCGTCGCTTCCAATGTTTCCGGAACCCTGCACAATGAAAGTACCTTGATCGATAATTTGGTAGCACAGATCGGTGCTCCGGTGCATTGGCTGGAAAACATGAGACTACTCATTGAAACAAAAAATCCGATCCTGGAAATCGGCCCGAATAAAACTCTCAGCAGATTTTTCGGTGCCGAAGGCGTTAAAATAAAATCCGTCACGAATTTGCGATCGATGCAGGCGTTCTGCGCCCCCGAGACGGTTTGACCAAACCTGGGGACATCCGCCTTATTCCTGTCAAACTCTGGCAAGAGACGCGACTATTACGCTCTGCCATGGCGATATGCACGGTTGTGAAAAATCCTGAAGCGGGTTTGCTCAGGAGCCATGAAGAGCGGCAACTCTTTGCGGACTTTAAAACTCCTAAGCGCAGGCAGGAATTCCTCGCCGGCCGGCAAGCGGCATACCAGGCGATTGCACAACTACTGCCCGCAGGGAGTTCATTGCCTGCGGTAATACCAGGGATTATGGGACAACCAACACTTGTCGGGTCAGAAAATCTCGAACTTAGTATTACCCATACATTTCCCTGCGCTATCGCTTTTGCCTGCGAACCGGGATTTCCGCTTACCATTGACCTGGAACGCACCGACGGTAGCCGTCAAGCCGCATTGGCCGAGGTACTCACTGACTCCGAGAAGTCACTTTTCCCTGAACACGCCATTGCATTTAGTGCAAAGGAAGCCATGGGGAAATTTTTGCGCTGTGGTTTTCAGGCCAGCTGGCAGATCTTTGAAATTTCAGGTTGTACGAAAATTGACGAAGGATACGAAATTACTTTTGCACATTTTTCAGGGATTCGCGTGATCTCCCATCGCATCGGCAACTTTGTTCTCAGCCTCGCCCTCCCGGGCGAAATGAACGTCAATACGGATCTTCAACTCTTAGCTCAAACGCTTGAAAATCAGTGAGGTATTGATGCCGCCGAAGGCGAAGTTGTTGCTCATCGTATACCCACTCTGTATCTTTCTCGCCGCACCGGCAATATAGTCTAATTCCGCGCATTCCGGATCCACCTCGGTGAGATTTAAGGTGGGAGCATACCAGTCGGAATTCATCATCTGCACGGTGGCCCAGGCTTCGATGGCTCCGCAGGCACCGAGGGTATGCCCGAGGTAACTTTTCAGCGAACTCACCGGAATGCGCTTGCCGAAAACTTTTTCCGTGGCACGGCTTTCAACGATGTCACCCACCGTGGTTGCAGTCGCATGGGCATTAACGTAACCGATGGCCGAGGGATCAAGACCGGCTTCTGCCAGGCTGCGGCGCATGACCAATTCAATCGTTTCCTGATTCGGCTGCGTCACATGTTTACCGTCTGAATTCGTCGCGAAACTGACGAGCTCGGCATAGATTCTCGCGCCCCTGGCTTTGGCATGCTCATATTCTTCGAGCACCAATGTCCCGGCGCCTTCGCCGATCACAAGGCCATCGCGGTTTTTATCAAAAGGCCGTGGCGTCGTCGCTGGTGCGTCATTCCGCGTGCTCGTCGCAAACAAAACATCAAACACGGCGGCTTCGGTCGCGCATAATTCTTCAGCACCGCCCGCAACCATGAGATCCTGGAGACCAAACTTAATCGCTTCATACGCGTAACCTATGCCCTGGCTGCCGGATGTGCAGGCACTGCACGTCGGTATCACCCGGCCTTTTAACTGGAAAAACAATCCGATGTTGGCTGCTGCTGTGTGACTCATCATTTGGATGTAAGATGTGCCATTGATCATAGACATGTCCGAGTCCATCCGCATTTTTGCGAAAGCGCCTATCGCATCTGTGCTGCCGGTAGACGAACCGTAGGAGACCCCCATGCGGCCGTCCTTAATCGATTCATCGTTCAGAAGATCAGCATCCCTTAAGGCTTTTTCTGTCGCAGCGGTGGCCAGGAGCGCAACCCGGCCCATGCCCCGCGTTTTTTTTCGTTCGAAGGATTCCGGCGCTTCAAAATCCAGAACCGGGCCACCGAGGCGGGTATTGAGTTTGTCATAACGATCCCACTCGTCCATGCGGACCACACCATTTTTACCGCGTTCCATGTTTGCCCGAAATGTTGGCCAATCGTGACCAATCGAAGTAATGGCTCCAAAGCCTGTGATGACAACGCGCCGCATGTTAGACCATGCCTCCATTCACCGAAATGACCTGGCGGGTGACATACCCTGCCATGTCTGAAAATAAAAAGCTGACAAGTGCCGCAACCTCTTCGGCTTTACCGAATCGCCTCAGCGGTATCAATCCCTTGATCTCAGACCGGATAGTTTCATCGTTTAGCATCTCTTTGGTCATTTCGGTTTCGATAACTCCCGGGGCAACACAGTTAACGGTGATATTGCGCTTGGCGAGTTCAATCGCCAGTGACTTCGTCGCGGCAATGATACCTGCTTTGGCCGCACTGTAATTCGTCTGCCCCCGGTTACCCGTAAGCCCCGAAATAGAAGAGAGCGTCACAATACGGCCGCCGAATTTTCCATGGATCATGGGCATGATCAGGGGATGCAGGACGTTAAAAAAACCGTCGAGATTCGTACGCATAACCTCATCCCATTCTTCCCCCGACATTGCCGGAAAAGCATTGTCCCGGGTTATGCCCGCATTACAGACAACGCCATAATAAGGCCCTGAAGATTCAACCCGTGCCTCGAGAATCTGTCTGCATGTTTCCCGATCGGAAATATCAAATGACAAAGTGTTGGCCTGGCCACCTGCACCGCGGATCTCGGCGGCAGTTTGTTCGGCCATCGCCGCATTCTTGTGATAGTGTACCGTGATTTCAAAATTATCTTTACCCAACTGCAGTGCGATCTGCCTGCCAATACCGCGACTGGCCCCCGTTACTAATACCTTTCTGTTCATCGACCCTCTCCTTGCAGAAACTCTCTCATGTCATTAGGCTGAAATGCTTTCAATTGGCCTTCCGCCATGACTGCCCCGTCTGCATCCCTCGTTATATTACATGTAAACACGCCCAGCAATTCAGCCTCGAAAGTCATCTCTACGGAAACCGTATAGGTTTTACCACTCTCAAAAACATCTTCTTTTGCGTTGAAATTATCCACCGCAACCAGAAATCCCGGTTTCGGAGTTTCATTTTTATTGCGGCCGATATTTCCTGCGAAGACGGCTATCGTCTGCGCCATGTATTCTATGCCGACGTAATTCGGCACATTACCCGATGGATCCACAAACATGCTGTGCCGGCCGATGCGCACACGCGCTTTCGCTCCGTTTTCCGACGTCTCAACAATACCATCCAGCAGCAGCATCGGGGTCGTGATGGGAATAAAATCTTTTAGATCGGCGCCGCCACCAGTGAATTCCACTTCAGCCTCCCTTGCCAATAATCACTGCAGCGTTATTGCCGCCGAAGCCGTAAGACGCGCTGAGAAAATTCAAATTTCCTGCCGCCGGGATTGTCTGCGAAGGAGATACCATATTAATCCGCGGTAAAGTCTCATCGAAATTTCCGTCCCAGACATGGGGTGGCAGCATCGTTGTCTTGCCGGATTTCTTCAGGGCAAGGTAACACATTCCCACCTCCGTTGCTCCTGCCGCGCCTAAGGTATGCCCGGTCAGCGGCTTAGTCGAACTAAACAGGGTATGCTTTTCAAAGACCCGTGAGTTGACCTGTGATTCCATGCTATCATTGAGCTCTGTGCCGGTTCCGTGTAAGTTTACATAGGCGATATCTGCCGCGGTGAGCTGGGCATCACGCAAGGCGTTTCTGATGGCGATCTCCGCGCCGCGTCCCTCGGGTTGGGGAGATGAAATATGGTACGCATCGTTGGACGCACCGACGCCTAACAGGCCAATCTCGCTTTCTTCCCTGTTTAAAATGAATAATGCAGCGGCTTCACCAATGGTAATGCCATCGCGGTTGGCGCTGAACGGATTGCAGATAGATTTGGAAAGTGCCTCAAGGGAATTGAAGCCGTTTAGCGTCAGCTTACAGAGCGAATCCACACCGCCGACAATGACCGCATCGCAGATATTTTTTTCCAGGAGATTTCTTCCCGAGGCGAAGGCATGAGCACTCGACGAACAAGCCGTGGATATCGAATACGCAACGTTGCTGAGGCCGAGGTAATCTGCAAGAAACTGTGCCGGCGAACCCAATTCCTGCATTTTATAGCTAAAATCTGCCGGAAAATGATGATGCCGCGTACGGTAATCGAGCGCTACCTCTCCTTCGGCGATGCCAGCAGTGGTTGCTCCAAGAACGATACCGATACGGTGCCTGCCATATTTTGCAGCTTGTTTTTCAAACTCATCGCGAATCTGGTTGAAGGCTTCGAGCAGAATGCGGTTATTCCGGCAGTTGTATGCGCCGAGGGCCCCGCCGATTTGCGGCAACTCCCCGCTAATTTCACCCACCCAGACATCTTTTCCGGCAATCAGGTCTGAACGCTTTTTTATACCTTTCTGTGACGCACTGCACAGCGCTTCGTAGACATCGTCGATGCCCCGCCCGAGGGCATTGATCATGCCCATTGCATGCAAATAGGTTCGCCGGGTCATTTAATGCATCATGGCTGTGCCATTCAGAATCGCCAGGCTGTAGTTACGCTGTAAATTCCTGAAAGCAATACCGCCACGCCACGGATTTTTATGACTGTATTCGATTTCGACAATAAGGCGACCATCGCGTAACAATTCCCTGCGAACCCGGGGAGTATCCTTCAGGACAAGCGCCCATTCTGGTCCCTGCAATGCTGCGCGGATAGTCTCTGCAGGCCAGAAAATCAACTGAAAGTCTGCGACGATATACTCTGGCTTCACCGTAGTATCATCGAGGACGCCTGAATCAAAATCCAGTTTTCCCTTATCCGAAAGATGAAGCGTAAAAAGCCGCTGGCCGGTTGCCGTTGCAGCGACGATCGTCATTTTTTCCGGCGAGATCTCGACAGCTGAGAGAAATGTTCCCTTTCGGTCGCCATAATTGGCGTCAATTTTTTGCTCGGTGCTAATACTGATTCCCAGCTGCCTGGGGTTCAGTCGCTGAAAATACAGCCCGGCTTCGCTTTCAACTGGCCGCACTTGCTCCATGCCCGAACAAGCCACGAGGAAAAACCCCATGCCAATAAGTGTTACTGCTTGCGGCATATTTCAGCAAGTGTCGCCAGGCGCCGGCCCGTATGTTGGTTGTACGGATTTGTTTCATCCCAGGCATAACCTGCGAGAATAGAGCAGATCTTCCTTTTTGTTTCCGGATCGGGAGATTCATAGAAAATAATATCCTGTAAATCATGCGAATACCAGCCATTGACAAAATGCCTGAACGCATCGACACCTTTCATCAGCGGAATATGGAATTCATTTTGCCAGTCAACCGGCGAGCCGGCCAACTCTTTTTCAATTAAAGGTGCTGCGACACTCGCTCCTTTAAGAGCGATCGTCAGCCCTGAAGAAAAAATGGGATCCAAAAAACCTCCGGCATTCCCGATCATGGCAAATCCCGGACCATATGTCCTCTCCACTGTTCTTGCAAATGCGGATAATCTCCGTGCAGGCCAGAGGAATTTGCAATCCCCGACGGCTGCCGTCATGTGTGCTTCTTCGCTGACCAGACGGCGCAATATTTCGCTCTCATCGCCCGCAAGCGTATCAGCATGGGTGCTCGGCATCACCGCACCTACGGAGGCGCGGCCGTCGGAAAAGGGAATCATCCAGTACCAAATGTCCCGGTTTTGCGGATGCACACAGATTAGAATTTTTTCCCAATCTGTGTTTGGGTTTCTCTCTTTAACTTCGACATGGGAAAAAAATGCCGAACGATCGTCTACGAGCGTCGTGATTTTGTGATTCCAGAGCGCTGCGAGTACATTTGCCTGACCGCTCGCATCAACAAGAAATTTTGCTGCAAATTCAGTCTCATTACCGTTGACGTCCGCCGCAACAAGGCTGACCTTGCCTGACGAGCACTCTGCCTGCATGACCTTCTGGCCAAAGAGTATTTTAACACCCTGGGCCGCCGCTCCAGTGGCAAGGACCGAATCGAAATCGGCCCGGGGAACCTGGAAAGTGGTTCCAAAACCCGGAGAAAATTTATCAGAAAAATCGAATGCCGTGCGCCTCTCTGCATATCCAAAATCTGCGCCATTCTTTAACTGGTACTTCTGCTCCTGAACGGAGGATAATAACTCTGCTTCCTCGAGAAACCGCATCGCCTGCGGCAGAAGACTCTCCCCGATCGAAAATCGCGGAAAGACGGAAGCTTCGAGGACCGTTACATGGAGTCCGCGCCGGGCGAGCATGGTAGCCACGACTGAGCCCGCGGGCCCGGCTCCGATAATTATGACGTCATTTTTCATATGCCTCCGGAGAAAATTTGATAATAAATGGGGACAAGACATATACGACCCCCACCCCGATCGCAGTGGTGAATCCAAAAGCGGAAAGTAATGGCGTGGAGCTGAAGAATAGCAGCCCAAAGGAGAGGATCGTCGTCACTGCGGAGAGAAAAGTAGCAAGGCCAACGGTCTCATACTCATACCTGGCCTCCTGGAAAAAGATCGCGTAATCGATTCCAATTCCCAGAATCAGAAGCAACGCAAGCGTATTGAATAAATTCAGAACCTGCCCCGAAAGCGCGAGTAACGCGATTGCGGTAAAAGCGCCAGCAACCGCCGGCAGCATGACGGTGAAAGCCTGCCTGCGGCCATAACGAATTCCCAGAACGATAAATATGGCGCCATAAGAGACCAGAACCAGGATTGTCGCCAAGATACGGTAGTAGCGGAATAGATCTGAAATGTCCGCCACCCTATCCACATATGCGGCATGTGAAAGGTTAGATGTCGCCTTCTTTAAGGCAGCGACATCCTGCAGGTCGGAGAGCGGGACGATGGAAGCAAATTTTTTGCCCAATTTGCCCTGCCATAAATATCGGTAAGGCTGACTTGCAGGACTTTCCAACCAAATTGAAAAATCCAGCGACTTTTCCGGGTTCTTTCGGAATCGGCCAAGAGCGCGGTCGATGTCATTTTGAGCGAAGCCCAATTCTCTCATGTATCCATTCAATCTACCTGAATCAATCAGCTGTTTCCGCAATGCGGAACGACTTTGCTTCTGCTCACTGAGCGGAGGTGCCAGCCGGGAAAGCGCCTGGTAGCCGCTGAGTCCTCCCTCGCTCTTCAGGATATCCAGCGCTGCAACCAGCTTCGATTCATTGGCGAGAACATCCTGAACGTTTTCGCCGGTCACGACAAAAAAACGGCTGCGGTCCGAATAGCCCAGCAACGAAGTAATCTTCTCTTCCATTGCCGACAAAGCTGAAGAGCTGCCCCTGAGCAACCTAATATCATCGTCGATCCTGATGAAGCCAAGCCCGGCGACTGCCACCAGACAGATAAGAATCAGGAGCGCCGGCTTGCGATGGAAATTCCGGGCCCATCTTACAGGTTGGGCGCTGATACGCAGTAAAAATGTTTTCGGGGACCACGGGGCTTGCCCCATAAGCGCAGGCAGCGCCAGAAGGACGGTAAGATACGCGCCCAGAAGCCCTGCTGTCGAAAAAACAGCCATCTGCCGCAGCGCCGGTAATGGCGCGACAAACAGGCAAAGAAAGCCGAGAATCGTCGTCACAAGACCGAGCGTAATACCGGGAAAAATATTGCGGATGCCCGCAGTAGGATTCCACGCGCCCTTGGTCATGGCCTTGTCGGCGAAATAATGGAACGAATAATCGATCGATACGCCAATGAGGCTCGTGCCGAAAATAACCGTGATGATATGGATCTTCGCAAAGATAAGAACGCATAGGCAATAAGCGGCGAGAATTCCGTAGGCAACCGGCAGAATACCGAGGAGCAGCGGCCTAACACTGTTGAAGGCCAGTAACAACAAAATGATAATGGCTGCGATGGAAATCGATCCGAAGAGCGAGATCTCCCGCCGGGCAGAGTCGACTCCGGCGACTGCGTGGAACAGCAGGCCGGCATGCAAAATCTCTGCCCCTGTGCCGGCGGCGTGGACGGCAGCGATGCCTTTTTTGAGAGCAGCCATCAGATCGGCCTGCACTTCGGCGGAAAATAATTCCCTTCCGGATTGGAGAGTCACGAGTACATAGGATTTTTCTTTGTCCTGTGTGGCCATGACGCCATCCCGGACAGAGATCCGTCCGGAAAACTGCTGCACTCCCTGCATGAAGTCCTGAAAAAACAGCAACGGGTCGTACTGGAGAATTTTTGAACTGACTATCGAACCCGGGTTAAAAAGCAAATTGCGTCGTTCCGCCAAAAACCCTGCCGGATCATTCTCCAGAAGTGCCCGTTCCCTGGAACGCAAAAAACCGGGTAAATAATCCTGGTAAAAATCATAAAGTTTCCGGCCGAACTCATCTACCCGAAAGATAATCGAATCAAAACTTTTTTCTTTGGCTACGATATCCTGGAACAGAGCTGCGTTTTTTTTCGCCTCGTTGAAGTCGCGGTGACCAAAGAGAAATATTGTTTTCTGTCCTATCTTTGCCGTAAATTGCCGGGTTGCTTCACCGACTTCATCGTTTCCGTTTTCTCTGGGCAACAGGGCAAGAATATCGGTTTCGACCGCGATACCCGAATGGGCCCGCCAGAAAAAGAAACCGAGCAAGAGCAATAAGGATGCCGCCCAGACGGCAAACAAAAGACGTTTATGGCTTGCTAAAAAATCTTTTTTCATCACTGGTAAGCTGACCATCGCTGGCGGGGTTTAACAGCCGGATTCTCGTATAGTCGGATCCCCGCTCCCGGATAACGATCTCTTCGATGGACTTATTGCCTGTTATTTGCAGGGAGGCAATAAACTGCCGCAGGCTAACATTCCGGGGAAAAAGTTCGATTTGCCATTTGGTTTTTCCTGACACATAGCCTATCTCAAAGCGATCTTCAAGCACCGCGGCATCGCCTGAAAATAATGCCAGGAACAGCTCGATAAATTCGTGAACGACTGGCTGCTGGGCTGCGGTCACGAACACAGGTTTTTTTCCCTCTTCGTATTGAACAACGCCCTGGTTGGTCAGTATATAGATAAAGGGAAAAGGCTTCCGGATCTGCCAGATAATACCCTGAGACCTGGAAAAAATCAGCTGCCCCTGGGAGACCAGGGGTTTGCTGAGTGCGGAAACGTGTTTCGTCTGCTGGAAATCCGCCCGCATAAATTGAGTAGCCTTGAGACGATCGACAATCCCCAGCAGGCTCTGCCGGTTCACACCTTCGACTTTCGCCGCGTAACCGGAATAGTTGCCGCCGAGGAAGGCGAGGCATAAGATAAAAAATATTTTTACGCTAAAGATCTTCATCACCCTGAATCCCGAATTTCTCGAGAACGCTTTTCGGCGTTTCAAAACACATTTCGAGCGTATCCATTTGCACGGCGACCTGAACTGTGTGGCCGCGGCAAATGCGCTCATTTTTTTCAACACTTTCGATCAGATATTCAATCCATAAACGGTTGGTCAGTTCCCTGAGGCTCGCCGTCACGCGCACCTGCATCCCATAAAAAAGCGGCTTGATGTATTTGCAGCGGCTTTCGATGACAGGCCAGCCATAATTCGACTCTTTCATCGCGTCAATATCGTAATTGTACTTTTGCATAAGCGCGGTGCGGGCAAGTTCAAAGTATTTCAGGTAGTGCCCGTGCCAGACAATGCCAACCATATCCACATCGTGGAACGGAATGGTGATAGTGACATCGGCGGAGATTTTTCCTGGCATATGCTATCCAAATTCCAGTGCAAGCTCCTGGTTCTGAATCCACCGGGTCAATTCTTCCAGCTCCCCATCGAGCTCTCTGTCCTCGGTGACGAACTTAAAGCGGGAACGCAGGCTGTGAATCATGTCCTGCACGGGCCGGGACAGCTTTGGTGTCTGCGAATCCCCGATGCGCAGTGTCACTGCCTGAATCGTAGCCAGAAGCAAAGCCGCAGCAACCTGTTCGGTCAGCTGCAATACGCGCAGGCAATCGCGGGCGCTTATACTCCCCATACTTACCTTATCCTGGTTATGGCATTCCGTAGACCGGGAAAAAACACTCGCTGGCATCGTCAGTTTCAAAGCTTCGGCAGTCCACGAAGAGACGGCGATCTGCACTGCTTTGAAGCCGTGGTTAATCTGCCGCCGCTCACCCGTCGCTCCTGAGAGATTTGCGGGCAAGCCGTTGCTGAATTTTGTATCTACGAGTAAGGCCAGCTGTCTGTCCATCAGGTCGGCGAGATTGGCAACCAGCGTTTTCATCGAATCCGCTGCAAACCCGATATGCCCGCCATAAAAATGCCCGCCATGCAATACCTTCTTCTGTGCGGCGTCGATGATGGGATTGTCGTTGGCGCTGTTGAGTTCAATGCTGATGAACTGTCTCAGCCACGGCAGCGAATCGGCGAGGACGCCGATAATATGGGGTGCGCAGCGTATGGAGTATCGATCCTGAAGACGGTGGCCACCCGCCATTCCCGTAAGGTCGGTGCGGATCAGCCGGGCAATTTCATTCTGCCCGGGATGCGGTTTTACCTGGAAAAGCTCATCGGCAAAATGGTCAGGATTTCCATCGAGGGCAATAACTGCCAGCGATGTAATGCGGGCGCACAGCTTCGCGAGGTATTCGGCACGCCTGAATGCCAGTATTGTCTGGGCCGTCATCACCGCGGTGCCATTCATGAGCGCGAGCGCTTCTTTAGGCTTGAGCACCACCGCCTCCAGGCCTGCTTTTTGCAACGCTGCCGCTGCGCCAAACTCTCCGCCGTCCATGTAAACTTTTCTCTCGCCCGTCAAGGCCGCGGCGATATATGACAGGGGTGTGAGATCCCCGCTTGCTCCCACGGATCCCTCTTCAGGAATAACCGGAATAATATTGTGGTTTAGAAATTCGACCAGGAGCTGAAGGATCTCCAACCGAACCCCGGAATGCCCGCGCGCCAGGGAACACAGCCTGACGAGTAAAATAGCCTTCGCAATCGGCGGCTCAATTTTTCTTCCGAGACCGACACCATGAAACCGCACCAGGTGTTTCGGCAGCTCTGCCACAAGATCAGCAGAGACGCCGCTCGAAACCGAATCCCCAAAACCGGTAGTTACGCCATAGACCACTTCGTGATTATCTACCAGCGCCTGAAGAAAATCAGCCCCTGCCTGGATTTTGCCCAACCAGGATGCGTTGTCCGAAAGCTGAACCTGCCTGCCCGAGAAGACGACGCTGCAGACATCTTCAATACTAAGATTTTCTAAGCCGACTTCCAGGAAATCATTCATGCGGATGTTTCCCTGAGCCTTTCCAGAAATCAAAAAAATTAAACCATTGGTATGGATAGGCAAGCGCATATTTTTCAAGGCGCCTGGCGAATTCCCGGGTTGCTGCCTCGATGGTCCTGGCGCGTTCTTTTCTCGGCGATTTCAATGTCTTGGCCAGCTTTTCAAAATAAATTTCATAGATGGAATCGTTTCTCAGGCAAAACATTGTATATACAGGGCATTCAAGCAGACTGGCTAGCACAAAGGGCCCCTGGGGGAATGGAGCTTTCTGCCCCAAAAAATCCACATCACTGACGCGTAAAATTGAACCGACACTGGTTCGGTCAGACAGCGCTACAACCAGTTCACCCTCAGCTATCTTATTCTGCAGGTAAATAATGGTATCCGGCATCATCTCTTCGGCCTGGATTAACTCCAGCGTCACATTCGGGTTAATCTTACGCAGCAGGCTGTTAAAATTGGCCGCATGCCGGGTCACGACCAGCACATTCAATTTAACTTCCGGGACATCTGCGGCCAATGCTCTTAGCATTTCGAGGTTACCGAGGTGCGCCCCGAGAATGACGCCGCCGCTCTTGCTCTTGGCGAGATTTACGAAATCCTGGCGGTTGGGCCAATGGATGTGTCCGTGATGGAGCTTTCCCATCCAGGCTGAGATCTTATCGAGGGAACTCCGCCCGAATTCCAGAAAATGTGCAAAGCTCTGGAGCAATCCTGGTTTTTTGGTAAGCGCGCCACCCCGCTCACGGTATTCATAGACACGTGCAAGAAAAAAGCGCGATGCATTTCTGGCCTCCCGGCCGGTAATGAAAAAATATATTATAACGGGATACAAAATCAGGAAAAATACCGGCCGCCCGAAAACCCTGTAGATAAAAACCAGAAAACGGATGCCCAGGGAAGATCCCCGCTCGTCCATCGTCGACCAATGTTGTGGTTTCTGTTGGCGGAACTTACGCCACAGCAGCGCCGGCAGGCGCAGCAACATGGCAAAAAATAAACGCGTATGCGCGCGCGAAATCAGGAGATTATCCTGCAAAGCCCTGAAATGCGACGTGCCGCCCTTAGGATAGATTACCTGGGTCGGCAAAGGGATCATCTGCACACCCTTCCAGTACAGCCGCACGAGAATCTCGATATCAAAATCCATACGGTCACCCAGCTTGCGGCCTTCCAACAAAGGCATGATCTCTTTAAGGCGATACAGACGAAATCCGCACATCGCGTCTTTTATGTGAAATGAAAGCGTTTCAACCCACACCCAGAATCTGGTGACGTAGCGACCATACAGCCTGCTTTTCGGGATGGAAGCATCGAATACCGGTTCCCCGACGACCATAGCATCCGGGTTCTGTTTTAACGTCTCCAGAAATCGTGCGATGTCCCGTGAATCGTGCTGGCCGTCGGCATCGATTTGCAGCACATGCGTATAACCAGCTTTAAATGCCGCCCTGAACCCGTCTTTTACTGCGGCACCTTTGCCGCCATTTGCCGGGCGATGCACAATAGTGACCCATTTTTCGCGTTTAGCAATCTTGCTGAGAGCCTCGACCGTCACATCATTGCTTCCGTCGTTGACGACAATACAGGGGAGGTTGAACGATTTTATCGCGGCAATTGTATGGAAGATCTCGTTCGTATGATTGTAGATCGGAATCACAATGCAAAGTTTCTGATTCATTGGAAAATTATCGCGCCCCCTGAATATTTTACGTTTTCAGAAGAATACTGAAAGCCTAAGCGCTTCCCGGCCGGCTCATACGTAAGCTCAAGCTCAAGAAGCTGCGCCGGGTAAATGACTCTCTGGAATTTCAATCCCTTTACGCGGCGGACTGGCTCAGCAATCATAAAATACTGCGATGCAAATTGCACAGCCCAGTTTATCTGAACGATGCCGGGTAAAACCGGCAGGTCGGGAAAATGGCCTTCAAAATAACCGAGATCGCGCGGCACGCGTAACTGTGCTGCAATATGGAGATCATCACGGGTCAGTGAAATGACATGCGGTTGCAGAACCTCGCCGCTGAAGACCGGCTTAAACCATGTTTTCAGCGCAACCGCATTCCGCTTTCCCTGGCTATTCAATTCAATCTTATCTACATAACGCCACTTTTTGGGTAAAACCACAGCGTCGAGATAACCGGACAGAAAATCCCGGATTTTCTCATTCATGCCCTTCGCGCCGATACGATCCAGCTCCAGTTTTCCTTCAGTGGATAACACCACGGCACAAACAATCTGGCGGCGTTTTAAGTTAACGCTGTCAATCACCAGGGCCGCGCAATCTTCGATTAAAGGCAACTTGCAGACCAGTTGTTCAATTTCAAGCAGCGAGACCCGCTTTTCCTGAATCTTTACCACTGAATCTGCGCGCCCCAAAAGCTCAAAGCTGCGGGACTCCCCAAGGCGGACGAGATCGTCGGTTCTATGCCAGTCAGTGGTCGTAAGGTAGGGCGATTTGATGAGTAAGCGCCCTGAATCATCCTGGGAAATTTCAATCTTCGAAAACGGTTGCCAACTTCCATCAATAGCCGGACTCCTGAAGGCAATGCCACCGGTCTCCGTTGACCCGTACACCTCTGCCAGAATGTGTGGTTCGCCCCCGCCGATGAATGCGGCGGTGCTCTTATCAAGCACACCGCCCGATGAAAAAACGCGGGAGAAAAACCGGCTAAGTGCCCTGAGCCGATCTTCGGGCAATGCCCGCAGAAATGCCGGCGAAGAAACCAATATGGCTTTTCCACCTCCATCTGATGGCGGAGAAAACTCTTCCGGGTAGCGAATGATTTGGCGGCGAAAAGCTCTTCCCGCTGCTAATGGCCAAAGCACCGAAAACAACAAGCCATAAATGTGTTGGTGATGCACGGTTGAAACAACCGGGGATGCCCCCAGAAACCCGCCCCAGTTGTTTTCCAATTCCGCAATTTCCGTCTCCAGCTGGCCCAGGGTTTTAAGGACGCGCTTGGGTTCACCTTCAGACCCGGATGTAAAAAGTTCTATTCCGCATTTTGCGGCATTAAGTACGGAAAATTTTCCGACTGGCCCTGCCTGGCCCGGCCAGCTTTGAACCGGAATATGCGAGAGTTTTGTTTCATTGGAAAAATCGCTGATTATGGCGTCTGCATACTTCTCCATACCCATCAGGGTGTTGCGTTGCTTATTCGGAGGTAAAAGAATTATTTTCCCTGCATGGCATAACGCAAAAAAACACACGGAAAATGTATATGCATCGTCGCAAGAAAGCACCCAGCGCTGGGCGGTTTGTCGCTCCAGCACCTGCGATAACTTCCAGACTTCTGATTTAAACCCGCTCCAACGGACAGCTTCCTGCTCATCGAAGGCCACGACAGATTCGTCAGCTTCCCGCTCAGCCAGCATCCGGCTCAGCAATTGAAAATGTGAGTTTTTCATCCTGGTAAATGTTAGTTGGCTGCCGGTCTCTTAGGGCGGACGGCAAACTCAACCGCAAATATTAATCCCATAAAAATATAACTGATGAACCCGTTGTAGAGCGTCCAGATCTCCAGCGATGTAAAAAAGACTGTGTATAGGGCCACCAGGCCGTTCATAACAAAAAAAGCCATCCAGACTTTTGTGACCTTTCGCGTATACCTCTGGCCGCTCTCCGGTAAATCCGGATAACTCAGCCTTGCAATCCGCTCAATCATCGACGGCGGCCTGAGCAGCGTGTAAAAGAAAAGCCCTAAAAGAGTGACGTTAATCAATACGGGAATTGCTCTCAGGTAAAGCGGATCATTCGAAATCAAGGTTAAGACGACGATCACCAAAACAGCTAAAAAGACCGGAACAAGCTGTTGCAGATTTTTTTTCCGCAGCGAGAGCGTCAGCAACAGACGCAAGGCGAAAACCGCGAGAATCATGAGGCCGACAGATTTAGGCTGCAATGTCTTCAAACCGAAATAAACAGCAGGGGGATACGCGACAATCGTAATACCAATGAGAATAGTCAACGCTGTGCGCAGCAGGCGCACGATTTAAAGTCCGTGTATGACTTTATACGCAGCTTCAACCATGTCGTCAACGGTTCTGACGGTCTTAAAGTCTTCGGGCTTTACTTTCTTTCCGGTTTTTTTCTGCAGAAAGATTAACACATCCACGGCATCGATACTGTCCAGATCAAGATCATTGTAGATATGGGCAGCCGGTACGACATGTTTTGCATTTAGTTCGAAACGATCGACCAGCAAATTTTTTATTTCCTGAAATAATTCGTCTTTGGAGGCAATTTCTGCATTCATACGTGGCTCGGTTCCTGATGAGACTTTTGCTGGCTTTCAATGAACAAAACCAGACTCTTGACAGAGGCAAAGTGCTCTTTGTTTTCCTTCGATTTTGCGTTTATTTTAATATTATATTTTTTTGAAATGCGCAGGCCAAGCTCAAGGGCGTCGACGGAATCGAGCCCGAGGCCTTTACCGAAAAGCGGCGCTTCGCTGTCGATATCGGCGGGCTTGACATCTTCGAGATCGAGTGCACTGACGATAAGTTCTTTCAATTCCAGATCAAGCTTTTGATTCATATTCTTCCTGAGCTTTTAAAAAATAAGCTTCGAAATACTCGGTAAGGCGACGCGGCCCATTGTCACTATATTGTAAAAATGCATCTACCTGAAAAGCATCTTTCACAATGACAGTCAGCGTCGCCGGCACCTCGGGAACCTGATACCATTTTTTATCTTTCGTCAGCGTCGATGGCCGCATGTCGATGAAAATCGGCTGTACCTTCCGCGAACTCAGTAAGGCAATGCGGGCAGCCCCGCGCTGAAAATGCCGGGGTTTGCCTGGCGTTGTTCTCGTTCCTTCGGGAAAGAGAATCAGATTATTCCCGGCCTGTATGCGCGCAGCGCACTCGTCTATCAGCGAATGGGGATCATCACTTTTAATGAATCCTGCGGCCCGCACAACTCCACCCCAAAAGAAATGGTGGTACGCTCCTGGTTTAACAATACAATCTGCCGTTCGCAGAACTGACATGATGGCAACGACGTCGATCAGTGATGGATGGTTCGCTATAATTAACTGGCCTTTGGCCGAGCGCAACTTCTCCCGGCCGATAATTCTAACGCGCATGGCACCCACGCAGCGCATGAATGTTATGAAAAACTTAAAGGCGATATGCAGATTATACTGAATCAGTTTTTTGCGCCGTTCTTTTCCGATCGGAAGAATCCGGTAAAGAGGGAAAACAAAGAAAAACAACACCAGGGCTCCGGAACCAAAGACAAGGAACGATAAACCTGTGCCGCCCACGCGCACCCAGTACGCAAGGGATTTAAGCATTTTTCTCAAACTGACACCGTAGCCGGTTGCTGCCTACAGAAATTTGGCGGTCTGAAGAAAGCAACCAGCGCACAAATCCAATTATATCGTTGTTCTCAGGGTATGTCTTTTTCTCAGGGGAAATCCGCGCGCTGACCTGCATGCCGGAATCTTTACTGATGAGCAGTGCCAATGCCAAATCGACGGCGTCGGGCGAATCAAAGCCTTGATATTCTTCCGGTAATATGCGGTCGGCGAAAATGAGAAGCACCTCGGGGTAATCCTCATCGAGAAACCCCAGCGCTTCGACGAGGCCGGCAACGAAAGTATCCTCACCGGCAGCCACGGCGGTCGAAGGCGCAGTGCTGCCCGTGAACATCGAATAAAGCCCGATGCCTGCATTATGCACCGACAAACCAAAAGACATCGGAGATATTTCTTCACCTGCGTTTACAAGGTGAAGGAGCTCCACGGCGCGGTGAATTTCTCCGTGCCGTGAAGCCAGTACAGTACGCACGTCTCTCTGCGGAGCGCATTGCTGCCCCGCAGCAAATAATAACCGGGTCAGAGTGCTCATCCGCCGCCTCATGTTTGCCGGCACGAAACCGACATCTGGCTCTGCCGGATCGCTTGAGAGCGTGACTTCACCCCTGCCCCACTTTGTCCATTCATCTCTGGAGGTTAGGCCCGGGGCGATGGCCGCCCATTCCTGAATATAAAAATCAAACAATCAGATTACCGCGCCGGTAAAGGCAAACGTCACTGGCAACGTCGAATATCGTTAAACAACTTGTCTTCGATCCACGTAAAGTACTTACGGTGGATGTGTTCGCCGTCATACTTCATGTCGGCGCTGTCGACATAGTCAACGGTAATACCATCCCTTAAGACATTAAATTGTACGCGAACCATGTGTGAACGAACTCTCAGCTCGCCGATATGTACATCCGGAGACTGTTGCGTCAGCGACCAACCTTCGCTTTTAGTGATCGCTTTTTTTAAACATTCCGTCAGCTTCGCGGGGGTGCTTTCTGCGGGTAGCGGTGCCCTATAAACCATCTGCCGCATCGGCTTCGTCGTAAAACTACTACAAGCAGAAACCAGCAGAACACAACACATCAGTACATTTCTCATATTACCAGCCATTTATTATCTCCTGTTATAAGCATTGCGCTTCGGGTGCCTAAAATTGACGTCCACTATGAAATGTGAAGCAGTAACGTAAATTTTATTCCACGTCAATGCCTGAGATTTTGAAAAAACGGATGGCAGCTGATTCGTTTTTCTGCTTGTCGTCTAAGCGCATTTGAGATTGGTAGCCGGTTCAAAGCCTTTTGGCATCACATCATTTCGAAGGAGATCTAATGAAAAAAAGCACACCCCTAAAAACTCAAATAATCTGCAGTATTTTGATACTCGGAATATTAAATGCCTGCAGCACAAACGCAAAAATACTCAAGTCCGACAATACGCATGTCACGGGCAAAATTGTCCGCGCTGATGCACAAAATGTTCATATGGAGCAATTTGGCCGTGAGGTCACGGTGAAAAGATCTGAGATTCTCGAAGTCTCGCATCCTGGTAAACCCCTGATGTGGGTGGGCGGAGGTACTTTTGCTGGCGGGGCCACGATGGCCATAGCAGGGGCCATATTGATGTCTACGAACTCATCCGCGACGACTAATTCCGGGTATGGTGTAACGACCACAACGAATTGGAACACTCTGGGCACCGTTTATATTGTTTCCGGGAGTATTTTAGGCGTTGCCGGAATCGTTCTCTTTTTCACCGGTTATTCACGATACACTACATCGAAAGACAATTTTCAGTCTGGCGGCGGCATGACCTTGTGGTCACCGACTCCGGGTATATATCTCGGCTATCAGTCGATTATGCAAATGCCAGTATCTGCTGCCGTTGGTAGTGAAACCATCCACCAAGGCCGACTCAGCTTTCGCTTCTAGCTCGTAATTCATAACCGCCTCTTTGGAGGCGGTTATGAAACTACAAGATAGCGGCGAAAATTTCGCGGAAATTCTGCTCTGTGACGGGCACGGGGTTGCTCGGATGACAACCGTCGGCAATTGCCACTTTAACGAGCGCATCAATCTTATCCGCTGTGACGCCGGCCGCCTTGAGCGTCGCCGGTATCTTCAGCCGTTCTTTAAGAGCCTTGACCCACGGTAAAAAATCCGCACCCGATTTTAATCCCACCGCCTGCGCCAGCCGGTCGAAACGATCGGGCACCGCCTTGAAGTTGAAGGCAAGCGCGTGATCGAGCATGATGCCATTCGCGAGACCGTGGTGCATGTCGACGACAGCCGACAGCGCATGCGCGCAGGAGTGCACAATGCCGAGCCCTTTCTGGAACGCCACGGCGCCCATCATCGAGGCGGCCAGCATGTCGGCGCGCGCCGCGAGGTCGCCGCCCTTCTCGCACGCTACAGGAAGAGCCTTCGCAGAGAGATGCAAACCTTCAAGTGCGATACCCTCTGCCATGGGATGCCACCCCTTCGCCAAAAAGGCTTCGATCAAATGCGTCATGGCATCCAGGCCCGTCGCCGCGGTAATATGCGCGGGTAAGGCAACCGTCAGCTCAGGGTCGGCAAAGACAGCCTTCGCGAGGAGGCGCGGCGAAAAAATAACTTTTTTGACATGCGTAACTTCGTCGGCGACAACGGTGCTGCGCCCGACTTCAGAGCCCGTGCCTGCCGTCGTCGGGATGGCAATCCAGTAAGGGATCTCTTTATCAAAAGGCAATGCGCCGGGCTTTTCATCTTCGTAATCGAAGATGTCGCCGGGATGATGCACCATCAGCGCAATCGCTTTAGCGACGTCGAGCGCAGCCCCGCCACCGATGCCCAGGATCGCATTGGCCCCGCTTTTTCTAAAGGCTTCAACGCCCGCAGTCACCTGGGATTTTACCGGATTCCCGCGCACGCCGCTGAATATTTCAACGGAGAGGTTTTTCTGAAGCTCGCCCGCATATTCGATGAAGAACGGGAGTTTTGCAAGACCTTCATCCGTGACGATCAGGATCTTTTCAAAGCCTTGCTGCGCGAGATGTTCACCCGCCTGGCGGCGTACACCCGCGCCGAATGTGATCGCAGTCGGAAAGCTAAAACGTGAAATACTCATACCTTACCCCGATTAAATAATTTCAAAATAACGCTTTGTCTCCCAATCGGTGACGGCATCCTGAAACTGGCGCCACTCCCATTCGCGGGTTTTCACAAAGTGTTCGATCAGTGCGTCGCCCAGAATCGTCCGGGCAATTTTTGAATCGGCGAGCTTACGCGTTGCATCGAGCAAATTATTCGGCAGACGCGGCACCTTGCTTTCTGCATAGGCACTGCCGATCACCGGCGCATCTTCGAGGGTGAGCTTTTGCTCGAGGCCATAAAGCCCGGCAGCAAGCGAGGCGGCCACTGACAGGTAGGGATTTACATCTGAACCCGAAACACGCACTTCCAGCCGCGTCGATTTTTCAGAGCCCGGAATCACCCGGTGCGAAACGGTGCGGTTGTCGACACCCCAGGTGGGTTTGACCGGTGCCCAGTAGCCGTCGACGAGACGTTTATACGAATTTACCGTTGGGGCAAAAAATGGCAAAAGCTCGGGCAACAGTTTCAGCTGGCCTGCAAGATAACTCTTAAAGGCGGAGCTCATCTTGTTTTTATCTTTGGCATCGAAGAAGGCGTTTTCGCCGTTTTTTGTCCACAGCGACTGGTGCATGTGCCCCGAACAGCCCGGCAGGTTCTGGTGCCATTTCGCCATGAAGCTCGGCATGATGCCGAAACGCACCGCGATATCTTTCGCACCCGACTTGAAGAGCGTGGCGCGATCGGCGCTCTCCATGGCATCGCTGTAGAGAATCGCTGCCTCGTAGACGCCGGGGCCTGTCTCCGTATGTAATCCTTCTATTGGTACCCGAAATGCCGTGAGCTCGTCCATGAGTGCATTGAAATAATCTTTCTCTTGCCCGACACGGATCAGCGAGTAGCCGAACATACCTGGGGTTATGGGCTCAGGGCGGATGTACCCTTTTTCGGATAAACTCTTCGCCGTCTCACGGAAATTAAACCACTCGAACTCCATGCCGTTCTTCGCGGTGAGCCCCATCGCTTCGGCCTTACCGAGCACCCGCGCCAAAGTCTGCCGCGGGCAGATATCGAGGGGTTTCATATCGGATGAGACAAACCCACCCAGAAAAAACGGGATATTGTTATCCCAGGGAACAGTACGCTCAGTCGCCGGGTCAAGCTGCACCAGCGCATCGGGATAACCCGAATGCCAGCCGGTATAGGTTATGTTATCATAACAGACGTCGCTGCTATCCCAGCCTAAGACGACGTTGCAGAAACCGAAGGTCGATTCTGCAGCAGATTTGAATTTATCGAAGTGCAGGTATTTGCCGCGCAGCACGCCGTCGATGTCGGCAACCGCGACCTTCACCTTTTTGATGCCGCCTTTTTCCAGGCGTTCTAAAATCTTCTTAAAGTCCGGCGTGCCTTCCATGCGTGGCCGTATTATGAACGGGCATAATCCTGTAACGAAAATAAACAGATGCGGCGCAGAGAATACCGAGGTAGATGAGGGCCAGTAACTGATTAAAATACGCCATGGCACCGAGCGCAAAGACAGCAATGGCGAGTGCCAGCGCCGGAGTCAGCGGATACAGCGGCACCTTGAAGGGGCGTTCCATTCCGGGCGCCGATTGGCGCAGTTTGAAGAGCGAAACGACAGCGAGAATATAGATCGAAAGCGCGCCAAAGGTCGCCAGCGTGATCATCTCGCCGGTTTTGCCCGAAAGCAGTATGGCAATCCCAAGCAGCATATTGAGGGCAAGCGCCCATGCCGGGGTCTGACGCGACGCATGCAGCCGCGCAAATATGCCATGGATATAACGCGCTCGCCCCAGCTCCATGGTTGTGCGCCCCGCAACGTACAGAATGCCGTGGAATGAGGCGACGAGGCCTAAAAGACCAATCGATACCAACAGATGGTACATGGGATGCCCCGGTCCCGTGATATACGCGAGCGCGAGCGGCAGCGGCGAATCGGAAGGTGTATTTTTTCCTGCGGGGTAAACCACTGCTTCCCAGCCGGCGACGCCGACGGCGCCAAAGAACACCAGCAGAACCAGCACGGCGAGAGTTACGATCGCAAGCTTGAACCCCAGGGCGAGGTCACGGCGCGGATTTTTCACCTCTTCTGCCATATTGGCAACGCCTTCGATTGCGAGATAGAACCACATCGCAAAGGGAATCGCCGGTAAAATGCCCCACCAACCCGACGGCAATGGATTCGCGGTAAACTTGCGGACATCAAAATGCGGCAGCACCAGGCCCGCGAAAACCAGAATCTCTGCCACGGCCAGAACTGTGATAAAAACGCCGAAGGCAGTCGATTCCCGTACACCCCAGATATTCAGAACGGTAAAAAGAAAATACGCCCCAATCGCAAAAACCGTCGGCGGAATCTGCGGCTGAAAAATATTCAGGTAGGCACCAATGGCCGCCGCAATAGCCGGAGGCGCAAATATAAATTCGATGTTTTGCGCCAGCGCGGCGAGAAATCCCGCATAGGCACCAAAGGCGCGGTCGGTATAAACAAAGACGCCACCGGCACGCGGCATCGCGGTGGCAAGTTCGGCGTAGCTGAGTACAAAACAAAATGCCATGACGGTGATGATGGCCATCGCCACCAACATGCCATAGGGCCCCGCTTGGGGTAATCCCAGGTTCCAGCCAAAATACATGCCGGAGATGACATAACCCACGCCCATGCCCCAGACAGCGAGCGGCCCTAAGCTGCGTTTAAGTTGCGGAGTTTCCGACACCTTGAGAAATCAATCGTATGTTACGCTGAACACAACGCCTGCGTAAAAATTCGAAATGGTACTATTGTTAAACGGTGCCGGACCGGTATCGGCGACCTGACCATAGTAGACTATGGCCGATACACCCAGGCTCAGGCGCGGTGAAACCGCAAACTCCTGTCCCGCCAGCAGGTGGCTGCCCCAGCCATGGCGTGTATAAGTGCTGACGCTGGAGTCATAGACACTGTATCGATAGTGACTCTGTGCAATGGAAGCGCCTAGTGATAGATACTGACCACCCTTGAGATAATACGCGGCACCCAGACCTAAATCGAAAATAGTTTGCATACTGTAGACAGTTTCGATATTGAGATTCGTCGTTTTTGCTGACGGCTTGGGCGCAAGGGCCAACCCCGTAAAACCAAAGACTTTAAAAGACTTATTCAGCGATCCGCCAACATAGAGGTAGCCAAGGCCGCTGACAGCCGAAAAAGACAGCTTCATATCTTCAGCAGTTTCTGAAACCGATGTATAGGCACCACCAGCCAGGGCTTTTATGTAGATGCTCTCACCTTGCAAAGCCTCCAGACGGGGAGCCGCAAGACTGATGAGAGTCAGGGGGATGGCTATTTTCAGGCGGTGTAGCACGGTCTTTGTCTTATTATCGACGGTTTCGGGAATACATTCACGACAACCCGGAAGCAACTAATGAGCAAACTGCTCATTTGTTGTCGCCGTGTATAGGATTTTTCTCCCGTCAGGAAACTATATGCGAAAAATAGAGCAGAACGTCTTCCCACGTTGGGAACGACTGTCTACTGAACTGGGGTTCGACCAGGCCTTCGAGCATTTCGCCCCCTACGTGGGTGCCAACGTAAAGATCCATACCATCGACCGCTACACGGTTGAATCGTCGATGGCGCTCATTGAAACCAATACCAACTATGTCGGCACGCATTTCGGCGGTTCGCTGTATTCGATGTGCGATCCCTTCTTTATGTTTATTCTCATGGAGAATCTCGGCAAAGAGTATATCGTCTGGGACAAGGCGGCTGCCATTGAATTTGTGAAACCTGGCACCGGAACGGTGACGGCGCGTTTCCATATTCCTGCAGAAGAGTTTGATGCCTTGAGATCAGAGCTCGCAAAAGTGCGTAAGCTCGATCGGATTTATCAGTGTGAAGTGAAGGATGAAACCGGGGCTGTTGTGGCGAAGATGACCAAGACTTTGTACATCCGCCTTATGAAAAAATCGTAGGTTATGTCTGAAGCATGATGCCTTAGACATAACCCGACGAATCTAAGTTTGCTTAGCGTGAGCCGTAAAAACTTTTTACGCCTTCGTTTCTTACTACCAGGAAGAGTACCAGTAAAGGGTACAGCAAACCGATAGCTAAACCTGTAATCTGAGCACCGATGAACGATGTTCCGATTGTGGCGATACCATACGCTGTGCTTGCGATAGACAACAGAATTGAACCATAAACAACGAGCGATGTGATGCCCAGTGCGTTCTTTTTGTTTGTCAAAAGCAAGATACCAGAGAATACTTCAATGGCAGAGAGCAGTACTCCGGCCAAAGCAAAAATTCCTGATATTGGCGATAATTGAAAAGCCAAACCAATAGCGAGAGCTGGGAGCAACCCAAACCCGCCGAATACGATGTTTAACACACCAAAGACAGTCGCAACTGTCGGTCTTTTTCCATCAGACATAATTTCCTCCGAAATCTTTTTGACCACGGAGTATACCCCGCGGCATTGGGTCGCTGCTTATAAACGTACCCGCGGTGCGTCAATACTATATTAGCTTTTTTTCTGTATTCTTTCTAAATTGGGACTACCTACCTCTTTGAGCAGGTCGTCGCGGAGCCGGATGAATACTTCTTTTCTCCGGTGCAAACGATACATCGCTGCTGTTCCCTGGAAGAGACGCAAAATCTTCTCCGCTGTAGTTTCAGGATCGCCACGAAACGCTCCTTTCGATTTTTGCAGCGCAAGAAATTCCGCGAGCATCTCTGTCCATGCGTCGATCACAGCCGTCGCTTCGTTTTGCAGAGTATCATCCGCCGAAAGTGTCTGCATGAGCCGCGAGACACGGCAGCCGGCAAATTTACCGGCCTTCACCTGACGCATGAGTAAGGCACTCCACGTCTGTATGAAATCCACGGGGTTATCCGAGCGATCCATGAGTATCTGCAGACCTTGCGCAAATGCATCGCGCTCGCGGTGGAGATATTCTACCGCAACCTCTTCCTTGCTCTGAAAGTAGCGGTAGAAGCTCGCCTTATGTGTTTCTGACGCGGCGATGAGATCGTTGACGCTGGTGGCATCAAAACCACGCGCCTGGAAAAGTTCCCGGGCGGTTTCAATGATGCGGTCGCGAGGATTCATGCGCCACTATTTTTTGATAGACCGCACAGTCTATCGTTTACCTGTGCCGCATAGACCATTTAGTCTATGGAGGTTTTATGCAACAACTTACACTCGTCAAACGCAACCTGATCGAATGGCAGGAAGTCAAAGCGCCCGAAATCACCGGGGCAAACCAGGCGCTGGTGCGGCCGCTCGCCGTCGCGCGCTGCGATCTCGACATACCGATTGCCTTAGGACAAAGTCTTTTCCGTCCGCCGTTTGCACTGGGCCATGAATTTGTCGGCGAAATTATCAGTACGAGCGAAGATCTGCGGAATGATTTTCCGGCAGGCACGAAGGTCGCGGTGGCTTTTCAGGTCGCGTGCGGCACCTGCGGCGAATGTGGCCGCGGCCATTCGAATTCCTGCGCGAGCATATCGGGCTTTCACGACTATGGTATGGGCGGCGGTGGTAAGGCCTTTGGCGGAGCGCTCTCCGACATCGTGCTGGTGCCGTATGCAAAACATATGCTGCTCCCCTTACCCGAAGGCACTGACCTCGTCGCAGTAGCCAGCCTCAGCGATAATATCGTTGAAGCGTGGAAACTCGCAGGATTTCACCTGGAGAAAGAACCGGGCACACCTGTGCTGATTATGGGTGGCCATGCGTCGAGCATCGGCCTCTATACCGTCGCGCTCTCACGTGCCATGGGAAGCGAAGTCCTTTACCTCGATAACGATAAAACCCGACTTTCTCTCGCTGAGAGTTTTGGCGCAAAGGTAGAAGAATTAACAGAGATTCCAAAAGCGTGGGCGAAACGTTATCCGCTGGTGGCAGAATGCAGCGGCGTCGAAGCCGGCTTTCGTTTCTGCCTGCGGTCCGTTGCACCGTTTGGCACCGTCACCGCGGCCTCGATTTACTGGACGAACGATTTCAGCATCCCTTACCTTGAGCTCTATAACATCGGTGCGGTCATCCGCATTGGCCGCGTCGATTCGCGCGAGATGATGCCGAAGGTGCTCGATTACATCCAGCGGGGTAATTTTCCAGTTTCAAAGGTGGTTTCGCAGGTCGCAGACTGGACCGAGGCCAAAGATGCATGGCTTGAGCCGGGGACAAAACTGGTGGTAAAGAGGTAATTCTCAATAAAACGCAAAGTACGCGAAGTTGCGCAGAGTTAAGGGAAAATCAGCATCTCTTTCTTTGCGGAACTTGGCGACCTCTGCGTTAAGATGAATGACTGCTTTTCATTTACCGGCTCTTAACGCATTTACCTTGGGCTATGGCAGAGCTGCAGTACGTCGAACGGTTTGTCGACGGCATGAAAGTCGTGGAGATTCCGGGGCGGCCTGGCGCCCCCACCTTTTTCTGCATGCACGGCTTCGGCGCGAACTGTTATGACCTCGCCGGGTTATCCCAGCACCTGAAATTTCCCGAGGGCACACGCTATCTTTTCCCCGACGGTATTCTGCGGATTGATTTAGGTTACGGTGCGGGTTACGAAGGCCGCGCCTGGTTCCCGATTGATTTCGCTGAAATCGACCGCATACGCCGCGAAGGCGGCCTGAGGGATCTTTCAAAATCGCTGCCCGCAGGCATGGCCGAGGCGCGCGACAAACTGCTCCAGGCGATGGAGAAACTCGAATGCGATCCCGCAAAAACCGTGGTGGGAGGCTTCTCACAGGGCGCGATGATGGCCACCGAGATCATGCTCTCGCACAGCGCCTACCTTGCGGGGCTCGTTATTTTTTCCGGAACCCTGGTCAACCGCACCGGCTGGGAAAAAGCGTCGGCTGAAAAATATGGCTCGAAAAATAAAACTCTATCCTTTATACAATCCCACGGCAAGCATGATCCCGTACTGCCGTTTCAGGCGGCGGAACGTTTGAACGAGATACTCCTCAGGAACGGCGGCAAAGGTGATTTTATTAGCTTTGAAGGGCAGCATGAAATCCCCATGGAAGTCATTGACGGTACGAACAAGTGGCTTAAAGAAATATTTCCATAGATGGCCGCCGATAAACCCCATTTCCTGGTCATCGGTTCGGGCATTGCGGGCCTCTTTTTCGCGCTGAAGGCTGCGCGCATCGGCCGTGTGACAATCGTCACGAAAGACGCCGTCGACAACGCCGCCACGACGTATGCGCAGGGCGGTATCGCCGCCGCACTCGGCACCTGGGATAATCCGCAAAAACATTTCGAAGATACGCTTGTTGCCGGCGCCGGGCTCTGCGACGAAAAAGCGGTCGACATTCTCGTACACGAAGGCGTGCATCGCGTTCAGGAACTCATCGACCTCGGCATGGGTTTCACGCGCAGTGAAGATGGCAAACTGCATTTTGGCCGCGAGGGCGGGCACAACGAATCGCGCGTGCTGCACGACCACGACCATACCGGGCGCTCGCTCGAATCGTTTCTGCTCGAGCGTGTCGCCGCGACGGGTAATGTCACCCTGCTCTCGAACCACTGCGTCGTCGAACTCGCGACGGAGCATCACCTGCAAGAGAAAAAAAATTCACAGACGGTTTTTGGCGCCTACGTGCTCGACGCAAAAACCGGTGAAATCGATTTGTATACCGCAGACTTCACGATTCTCGCCACCGGCGGCGCCGGGCGGATTTACCCCGTGACGACCAATCCGCCGGTTTCGACGGGCGACGGCGTCGCCCTTGCCTACCGCGCCGGCTGCCGCGTGCGCAACCTCGAATTTTTCCAGTTTCACCCAACGGCGCTGGCGCTCAGGGGCAAAAGCCCGCCGGGTACGCCGGCCTTCCTCATCACCGAAGCGATGCGCGGCGAAGGGGCAATCCTGAAAAACCCGAAAAGCGGCCGCGCCTTCATGCAGGATTACCACGAGATGCGAGAGCTGGCACCGCGCGACATCGTGGCACGCGCGATTGATGCTGAACTCAAGCGCGACGGTCTCGACTTCGTCTATCTCGACATCTCGCACAAGGATGCGGCATTTATCCGCGAACATTTTCCGCTCATCTATGGCACGCTGAAAGAAAAGTTTAATATCGATATCACCACAGATCCGGTTCCGGTCGTACCCGCGGCGCATTATATGTGCGGCGGCGTGCTCGTCGACTACGACGGCCACACCGACCTCGCTCATCTCTACGCCATCGGCGAAGTGGCCGCGACGGGGGTACATGGCGGCAACCGGCTGGCATCCAATTCACTCCTCGAAGGCATTGTCTTTGCAGAACGTGCACTCATTCATATTCAAACGGGACTCTCCGACAAGGAACTGATTCAGTCGCGCGCCACTGCGGAAAAACTTACCGCCTGGGATCACACCAATGCGAAAAACCCCGATGAATGGGTGCTGCTATCGCATGACTTCAAGGAAATCCGCTCGATCATGTGGGACTATGTCGGCATCGTGCGCTCGACGCTGCGCCTGGAACGCGCGCTGCGGCGCGTGGATGTCATCTACGGTGAAATCATCGATTTCTACAACCGCACCATCATCTCCCGCGACCTCCTCGAACTCCGCAATCTCGCCTTGGTCGCGCAGCTGACGATCCGTTCGGCGCTTGCCCGCAAAGAAAGCCGCGGTCTGCATTTTATGACAGACTATGCTGAGCACCGTGAACCCTCACGTGTCGATACGATACTCGAGCCCGCACACTTCAAGGCAAAAGGACAACACATTGGCTGAGCTGAATGGGTTCTCTGCGGCGCTCGTATTTTTAGGCGGTGGTATCGGTTCCGTGGTGCGTTATGTGATTACAAAATTGTCCCTTGCATGGTTTGGCGCCTACCCCTATGGTACCCTGATGGCAAATCTCGCCGGGGCGCTTATCGCCGGTATCGTTGCAGTGCTTGTCTTTGAGCGCCGCATGATACAGCCACCGTGGAATGATCTATTGCTGGCCGGATTTCTGGGCGGCCTCACCACCTTCAGCGCGATGGTGCTCGACACACACCGGCTGGTGCAGCACGGCATGATCTCCGCGGCGGTTTTTTACCTGCTGCTGAATGTCATGCTGGGTTTGGCTCTCTTTACAATTGCACACCAGATCACGAGGGCTGCATGAGTTTTACCTCAGAGCGCGCCCCCTTTATCCGCGACCTGCAGAACGGCTTGCTCGAAGAAGGCAAATTTCTCGTTCGCCGCGCGGTGCTACAAAGCGCAAAGAACAATAAACCGTTTCTGCGCCTGATGCTCGCCGACGCTTCGGGGCACATGCCTGCAATCTACTTTGGCGCAGCGCCAGATCTGAAGAAACTCACCGAAATTGCCAAGCCCGGAAAGATTATCCGTATCCAGGGTATCGTCGAAGAATACCAGAACGTCAAACAGATCAAACTCATGAAGATTGAGCCTGCTGAAGACGGCGGCGAGCTCAGCCGTTTTTGGGCACGCACGCCGCTGTCGCGGCGGCAGATGTATACCGAAATGCGCCAGCTCATCTCCTCTATCCAGAGCAACGAAATCCGCGAAGTCTGCGAAATGTTTCTCAAAGACCGCGGCTTCATGCGGCTTTTTCTCGAAGCGCCGGCGTCGCGCCAGATTCACCACGCGTATATCGGCGGCCTGATGGAGCACACACTGAATGTGATGCGTTCGGCGGCCGCATTCCGCAAACTTTATCCGCATGCCGATTCTGACCTTATGCTCGCGGGCGCGTTTCTGCACGACATCGGCAAAATCGATGAATACAATTTTCTCGTAAGCCATTACGAACATTCTGAAGCCGGCCGCCTCAAAGGCCACACGCTCTTAGGTTATGAGCGCTTACAGCAGAAGCTGAGCCAGGTGCGGATGCACCCCTTGACGCGGGCAAAACTCGAGCACGTGGTTCTCGCCCACCAGGGGAAAAAACACTGGGGCGCGATAGAAGAGCCGCGGTTTCTGGAGGCCTACCTCGTGCATGCCGCTGACGCGGTCGACTCGACGCAGTTCATTTTCCACGAGTTAGCGCAGAATGCACAAAACCGCACGACCGACTCGGCCTGGTCTGAATACAGCAAATACCTCGGCCGCGAGATTTTCCTGAGATGACCAAACCAAAATAACCGCAAAGGACGCGGAGTTACGCAAGGTGCACCTAGCAGGGTGTTGAAAAACGCATAGAATCGGGTATCCGTTCAAACCATAAATACGATTGGACGGGCACGTATTTTGCGCCTTGCCACCTTCGCTTCTGGGCGCAACGGGCTCATAGCTTGCCAGCCAAAATAACCAGATTGGCTGCCGCCATCGTGAATATGAAATGAAAGCCAACCTTAGCTTTGCCGCAGTAGCGTGTTTTACGGATACCACCGATGGTTTTGCCCCAGCCAAATAATTCTTCAATCCGTTTGCGAACGCGTTGGCTGATTGCATAGCCGGTACTTCGCGCCGTTCGGCGATCAAGGCCTGGTGTTTTTCGTGTTTCAATCATGGCGATGTGCGGTTTTATCTTCAATGACCTGAGCGATGCTACCATGTCTTTCGTATGGTAGCCTTTGTCTGCACCCAATGTTCGCGGCTTGATTTTGCGCTTGCGGAGATTCTTTAATAGAGCAAGCAAGCCACGGCGTTCTGCTTTGCCATCAGCAGCCTCCAGGTTTGCCGCAACACAAAGACCGGTACGATTTTCCATGACGACATTACCGCAGTAAGACAGCTTTGCTTCTTTGCCGGGGCCCTTGCGTGCAAGCATGGATTCGGGATCAGTAGTACTGGCATGTGTTTCATTGCTGCGTTTTTCATCGTGAAAATTCACGATCGGATTGCGACTGGTGTCTATTGGCTTTTCGCGTTTTACGTCTGCATCTTTTTGTTTCGGCTTAAAGCTTTTAAGCGATGCCCATGCTTCGATCAATGTGCCGTCAGCGGTGAAGTGTTCATCAGAGACCAGATTCTTGCTTTGCGCAAAACGAACGACCTGCGCCAGAAAGCTATTTGCGATTTCCTGATTGAGGAGGCGTTCGCGGTTTTTGGCAAAAGTACTGTGATTCGGAACAGGATCATTCGGCATCAGATCAAGAAACCAGCGGAAGAGAAAATTGTAGCTGAGTTGTTCACAAAGCTGGCGCTCCGAACGAATCGAATAAAAAGCGATCAGAAGCGATGCCTTCAGCAAAAACTCCGGCGGTATCGAGGGTCTGCCAGCATCGGCGTACATCTTATCAAGTGCTCCATCCAGTTTGCCGAGCACGTCATCGGCCATAGTCTTGATTTTACGCAATGGATGCGACGGCGGAATCAGATCTTCCGCAGAGAAATTGTAGAGAAAATTCATCTGAGCTTTTTGGTCACCGCGCATTGGCTCAATATAATCAAAATTAAGGACTTCTTCAACACCCTGCTAGAGCTTTGCGAAACTTTGCGGCCTCGGCGTTAGTTTTTCTGGTTTTCGCTTCAAATGTATAGCTGGAAAGAGTTGCTATGTCGCAATTCATAATAACCGAAAAAAAGGGCCACGTTTTCATCATGGCCTTCAACCGGCCCGACGCCAATAATGCTTTTAACACCCAAATGCTGCGCGAACTATCAGCGGCGTACGAACAGATGGAGAATGACAACGACATACGTGTGGGCGTGGTCTGGGCCGAGGGAAAACATTTCACGCTGGGGCTTGAACTCAATGAAGTCGCGGCCGGCATACAAAACAGCAAAGGCAACCTGCTCTCCACGGCCGACGGCATCGACCCCTGGGGTATCTCAGGCCGCTCAAAAACGAAACCCGTCATCGTCGCGGGTCATGGTTTTTGCCTGACGCTGGCGATTGAACTCATGCTCGCAAGTGAAATCCGCATTGCCGCACCCAGCGCTAAATTTGCGCAGATGGAGGTGCAGCGCGGCGTCTTTCCGTTCGGCGGCGCAACCTTACGCTTCCACGAACAGTGTGGATGGGGCAATGCCATGAAATACATGCTGACAGGCGAGATGTTCACCTCGGCTGAAGCGCTGCGCATCGGCCTCATCCAGGAAATCGTCGAACTGCCCAAGCTGCGCGAGCGCGCGCTCGAACTGGCACAAAAGATCGCTGACCAGTCGCCGCTGGCCGTGCGCGCGACGCTGGCATCGGCGCACCTTTCTCTAAAAGAGGGGCGAACCGCTGCGGCCAAGAACCTTTTTCCCGAACTGCAAAAGATGCTGAAGAGCGAAGATGCTGCCGAAGGCATTAAATCGTTTCAGGAGAAGCGAAAAGCAAATTTTCCCGGCCGTTAAGCAAGCAGCGCCGGCTGTTTCTCTGCCAGCCTTTCGCGGAGCGCAGCGATGCCCTCTTTCGACAGGGTATTGCCCCAAATTGCGTCTGGAAATTTTTTTATGAGTTCCTTGCGGTCGTCCGGAAAAACCAGGTCGTCTTTATTAAAATAAAGGATCCGCGGCTTTTCGTTGGCTTTCAGGCGTATCAGCTCTGACGCTACCACAGCCATTTCATCGGCCAGCTGCGGTGAAGATGCATCGTGTACCTCGATGACAATATCCGCATGACGAATCTCCGCCAGTGTCGACTGGAAAGCGGCGACGAGCGAAGCCGGTAAATTGCGGATAAAGCCGACGGTATCGGTAACCACAGCGTAGCGCGGTTTGAAATCCTCTTCGCCGAGGTAAATTTTGCGGGAGAATGTATCCAGGGTGGCGAAGAGTTTATCTTCGGCAAAAACCTTCTGCGAACTCGAAGACAGCGCGTTGAGCGTGCTGCTTTTGCCCGCATTGGTATATCCCACCAGCGCAAAGGTGGTAAGATGCCGGCCCTGCCGCGCGGTGCCGCGGTGGCGTTCGACGTCTTCGAGCTCGTTGCGTATCTTTTGGATACGGCGGCGGATATAACGGCGGTCGGTCTCAAGCATTGTTTCACCGGGACCACGCGTGCCGATGCCGGGCGCCCCCGTGGCGCCCTGCCGGGAGAGCACTCCCCCTAACCCTTTGAGGCGGGGCAGAATATAGAGCAGCTGTGCCAGCTCGACCTGCAGAATCGCTTCACGCGTCTTCGCGCGCATCGCAAAGATATCAAGAATGACTTCGATGCGGCCAAGAACGCGGATCTTCAGCTCTTCCTCAAGGTTGCGCAGCTGGTTGGGCTTGAGCTGCGCGTCGACAAAGAGCAGGTTGAGGCCCAGCTCTTCGAGCGCCTTGCGTATCCGCTCAATCTGGCCCGAGGTGAAAAACATCGCGGCGTGGATGTCCGTATGGTGAAAAAACAGTTCATGCAGAGTGCGCACACCCGCCGTTTCTGCAAGCATCAACAGCTCGCGCAGCGATTCTTCCTGGCTGCGTTTCTCCCTGAAATAGCGCGAGCCGTACTGGCCGACACAGAGCGCGCGGTAATGCTCTTTGGAAACGAGTTTTTTCTGGTAAAGTGAGGAGGCGTCCACGAAATTTAAGGTGTGGGAACTTCTTTCCGGTACTTGCTCTTTTTATCGGATTTATATTCGTCCGGTTTTTTATAGATGGTGATGCGGTTGCCCGATAAAATCGAGTTTGCCTTAAACCAGCCCTGGTTCGCCTCTACCGCATAGAGTACGGGAATCTCAGAGCCAATGATATCGAGGGAGAACGGCTTCATGTCGTGCATACTCGAAACGAAGAGCTTCTCATGCACGTAGGCGATGCTGAGCGGAATGTGCGTGTTTTGCATCCAGAAATTCATTTCCGCTGGTTTATTATAGACAAAGATCATGCCGCGGTTTTTGCCGAGAAATTTACGGAACATGAGGCCGCGCTCCTTGTCTTTTTCAGAGCGGGCAACCTCACAATCGAGCACAACATCCTGGCCTTTGGCATTATGGAATACGACGCGCCAGACCTCATCAAGCGGCTTAATTAAATTCCCAGCGGGTTCGGCGGCAGTGGGGGCAGTATTTTTCGAATCGGCTTTTTTCTCGTTACCCCAGGTGTCAGGGCGTTCGCCGAACAGGGGCGAGAGGCTTAGAGATGTAAAAAGCAGCCATGAGGATATTCTCCTCATCGGGCTATTCCCATTCAATCGTGGCCGGAGGTTTGGAAGAAATGTCATAGACGACGCGGTTCACACCCCGCACTTCGTTAATGATGCGGGAAGCAATTTTTGATAGCACGTCATAGGGCAGATGCGCAAAATCGGCGGTCATGCCGTCTTCACTGGTAACGAGCCGCAGCGCAATGACGTTCTCGTACGTGCGGTTATCGCCCATGACGCCCACAGAGCGCACCGGCAGAAAGATCGCACCTGCCTGCCAGACCTTCTCATACCAACCCGAATTTTTGAGTTCGTCGAGCATGATGGCGTCGGCATCGCGCAGTGTGGCGAGGTTCTGTTTGGTCACCGGGGTGAGAATGCGGATAGCCAGCCCGGGCCCCGGGAATGGATGGCGAAAAAGCAGGTTGCGGTCGATCTTGAGCGCAAGCCCCAGCCGCCGGACTTCGTCTTTGAAGAGCTCTGCAAGCGGTTCAATCACCCTGCCCGCCTTGATGAGGTCGAGCACACCCTGCACGCGGTTGTGGTGTGACTTAATCGTCTGTGAAGGGCCTTTCACCGACACGCTTTCAATGACGTCGGTATAGAGCGTACCCTGAGCGAGAAATTCGTGGTGTCCGAGTTCTTTAGCCTTGGCGGCAAATTCCTCGAGGAATAGTTTGCCGATGATCTTGCGCTTCTGCTCGGGTTCATCGACACCTGCGAGGGCCGTCAAAAAGCGATCCTCGGCGTCGACAACTTCGAGCGCGATGCCGAATTCTTTTTTAAACCGCGTGCGCACCGCCTCGGTTTCATTCTTGCGCATGAGGCCGGTGTCGACATAGACACAGGTGAGCTGTTTACCGATGGCTTCGTGCAAAAGTTTTGCCGTGACGGTCGAATCCACGCCGCCGGATAACCCCAGGAGCACGCGGTTTTTACCGACCTGCGCCCGGATTTCCTGTATTTTTTCTTCGACAAAGCGGCTCATCGTCCACTCGGGCTTGAGGCCGCAAATTGCCGCGGCAAAATTTTTAAGAATGACCTTGCCCTGCGTCGAATGCTGCACTTCAGGGTGAAACTGCACACCGTAGACGCGCGCTTTTTCGTCGGCAATCACCGCCATCGGTGAATTTTCCGTGACGCCGATTTTAACGAATTGTTTCGGCAGCCTTTCGACTTTGTCGCCGTGTGACATCCACACCTGACCATGCCCCACACCTTTGAGCAGCGGTGATGCCTTTTTGGCTTTGAGCGTTGCGCGGCCAAACTCGCGCGCGGCTGAAGCAGCGACCTTGCCACCATTGAGGTGGCAGATGAGTTGCAGGCCGTAACAGATGCCGAGAATCGGCACGCCCAGATCAAAGATGCCTTTGTCAACGGTGGGCGCACCCTTTTCATAAACGGAAGCAGGCCCGCCGGAGAGGATAATCCCCGCGGGGTTGAGCTTCGTAATTTCAGCAAGACTCAGGTGGTGCGGATGGATTTCGGCGTAATAACGGAGCTCGCGGATGCGGCGGGCAATCAGTTGCGTGTACTGCGAGCCGAAATCGAGTACGACGATCTTTGCTGGCGTTATGCCCGGCATTGGTTTCGCTGTGTTTTTAGACGCCGCCTTGGGTGCGGGTTTTTTCGCTACTTTTGCAGGCGTCTTTTTTTTCACGGGAATAACGGGCAGGAAACTGCAAGCAACAGATCAGATTTTTTATCGAGTTCGCCCGCTGGCACCATCAAATGGTTGCGGTCCATGAAACTTTTGCGGTCGCTGCTGCCCCCCACGGAAATGTCTACAGTGATCGTGTTCTTGCGTTGTGCGCGGTTCACCGATACTGCCGTCAGGGAGAAGTTCGATTTGTTTTTCAGCTTCACCGACCCTGTTTTAGTTTTAGTGGCGCTCAGCGGTTTCTTACTTACGAATTTGAAAGAGTGATACTTTTTCAGCGATTCATCCTTCTCTATGGATTTCATGATCTTCTTCAGCTTTGAATCCGCGCCGCCCTCCTTTTCAGAGGCGGCGATCTGCGTCACCTGGCAGGTCAAAAACACTTCTTCTGCATGGAGCGGCGCCATGCCTGCGGCAACAGCTGCCGCCCAAAACACAAACTTCATGAGACATAATCCAAGAAGCCTTTCAGGCGATAAAGAGGTTTTGGGATACCCCCAATCCGCGGGAAAAAGTTAATCCACAAAAAAGTCGGCTTTGCGCTTTTTGAGGCGCTCCGCCTTTTTCTTAGCCAGGGCATTCGCCAGCTTCTGCCCGGGATGGATATCGGCCGGGGCATCGAGCACAATTTTCAGATTGCGGTCGAAGCATGCCTTATCTTGCGCAAAAATACAGTATGTACGGGCATAAAAATACTGCGTGATCAACAGTTTGCCTTCGGTATATTTGAGGTTCTTTTCAAAGGCTTCTTTAGAACGGGGCAAGTTGCCGCCCATCATCTCAGCGCGGGCACCGAAGTAGACGCCCTCGAACAGCCAGGCGCCGGCGAAATAATACGCTTCATCCCAGGCTTTGACCTGCGCCATCATAACTTCAATTTTCGGCAGCTCAGACAAAGCCTGCGTGTCTTCACGGTCGACATTGATCGACGAGCCCCAGGCAAAGGCATACCAGAACACGGCGGCAATATCGTCTTTGTCGAGTTTTGCGAGTTTTTCCTGTAGCTGTTTTTCGCTGATCGCCGCGAGGTTATCAATCTCGAGGCGGGGCAACAGTACCTTACCGGCATAATCGCGCGCACGTAGGTAGAGCATCTTCGCGCGCTGCTGCTGGCGTTTGACTTCGGCTTCTTTTTTATCCGCTTCGGCCTGCTCCATTTTGTCTTCGGCAAACGAGAGCGTGTACGCCGAATAAATTTCGGCGATCATCAGGTTCAGGTCGGCATTGTTTTCATCATGCACCTGCATCGCTTCGAGCAGTTTCAGGTTTGAAGCGATCGAAATCTCGGCGATTTCGAGATCGGTTTCCTGCTCGAAGACCTTGCGGCTCTCGGCAAAAAAGCCAGTGGCCTGGCGCACTGCCATTTTTTTCAGCGAGCAGTAGTTTACAGAGAAAAATACAAAGGCTGAGCCCAGCAAGAAGACAACGCCCCTCCCCCTGCGCCCCCTCCCCAAATTTGGGGAGGGGGTTGGGGGGTGGGGCGAAACCGACATCATATCAATACACCTCTTCCACGATGCGGTCTTCGATACTCTGGTAATAATTCTCACCTTTACCGTTGGCCGCGGCAAGTGCATTCACCGCTTTCGAAACGCCGTCTTCCATGCCTTTCAGGCCACACATGAAGATGATGGTTTTCTCATCGCTGAGCACCGGCCAGAGTTTCGGACCGTGATCATGGATCAGGTCGCCGACATAATAACGGCCGCCAGTAGAATTTTTCATTTCACGGCTCAAAGCCTTGAGGTAGAGAAAATTCGGCTGGGTATACTGGATGAATTCTTCATGGTAAAGTAACTCCGCCTTGGTTTTCACACCGAACAGCAGATAGACCGGCGCTGAAAAATTCGGCGTATGCTTGAACAGGCGTTCGAGAAAGCCGCGGAAGGGAGCAATCCCCGTTCCCGTTGCAATGAAGACATAGGGGCGATGGATTTCTTCAGGAACCGGTAGTGCAAACTTGCGGCCCGCAGGGCCGGTGAGATTGACTTCGTCGCCGACCTTGAGATCGCAGAGATAATTCGATGCAACGCCGCGGTAAATTTGCCCGGTTGCCTCGTCTTTACCCCACGAACGTTTGACACAGAGTGAAAGATTTTCACTGCCCGGAACGCGCGAAGCCAAAGATGCGATTGAATAAAGACGCACTGCATGCGGATTGCCCTTTTCATTCAGCCCTGGGGCCAGCACGCCCACACTCTGCCCGTCGAGGTAGTTCATCTCGCGAGCGTCGAGTACGATGTGGCGGACGTCGTTTTCGTCATTTTCGCGGTAGAGAATGCGGTTTTCGAGCACCTTGGCCTTGAGCACATTGGCTTTTTTATAGGTATTGACCTCGACCGTTGGCCGTGTAAATTCTTTCGTTGCTGTTTCTGACATATAGGGTTTTAGGTTTGAACCGGGAGCGTTAGTGTGCGCAACCCGGCCCACAGGAATGTGCGCTTTTGGTTGTCGTGGTGCTATCGGCCTTTGTCTCTGTGGAAGTTGTAGTGCTGGCAGCTGAACTACCGGCCTTTTTGTAATCGTTCACATAAAAGCCTGAACCCTTGAATACCACGCCGGCGCCAAGGCTGACCTGGCGCGATGTCTTCACAGAGGAGCATTCGGGGCAAACGACCTGCGGCTGTTCGTTCATGCCATGGAATTTTTCAAAGATGCGCCCGCAATCCGCGCATTTATAATCATACGTTGGCATAGGGGTAATATACTAAGGAAAAAACGCACCGTCAAGCAGACAAAAAATTGAGCACTTCGGGCCGCTGGGCGTCTCTACGGCTTGTGAAGAGCGCAGGTTTTAAGAAAATATTCCGGACGATTGGCCGTTCACTGGTAAGGTATTTTGTCGGCGGCTGAGCTCAACATGTCTTTTAAAAATTCTGCCGCCTGTCTTGCCTTTGCCTTATTCGGCACCCTCTCGCTTTCGGCCGGCGAATGGGGAGCAGAAGCATCTATCGGCGGATATCCCGCTATTTATTATCAGGAAGAACTCAAGAAAAACAATAGCAATTACCGTAGCCAGTTATCGGGGCGCCGCGACGCCCTGTCTTTTACCGCCAAACTTTATTATGAATGGATCGGATTGCGGTTTTGGTCGGACAGTTATTTGGGCGCGTCAGGCAAACAGAAACTGGATTACCAGGTTGCGGGTCCGGGAAACAGTTCTTCGAAACAAAGTACTGAAAACCAGGGCATGCCTTTCTCTTCAGCGCAGACACTGCGCGCAGAAGTACAGCTGCGAAAATTTTATTACGGCCACCGCGAGATTCTGAGCTTAAACGGTGGGCTGCTCTACCGCAGCGTTACGCCGCAGCTGACCGGTCAGCCGGCAGATTATATACCGCAAAACATTTTGTCCCGTTACGCCACCTTTGGCATCTCCTTCGAACCGCTGCTGACAAATTTCGGCAGGATGGAGCTTTCGCTGCCGATAGATGTGAGCGTCGGCTTTAAGTTCCCCCAAGGCGGGCTTTTGGACAAAGGCGGTTTGGGAGCGGTTTTTTTCGGCGCTGGCATCAGGCTGGGTATTGAACCGCGCGGCGCCTTTGTCACGGCGCAGGCATTCGTAAATTTTCACGACACATCTTACCCCGCTGCGGGCGCAGAGTATACTTTCAGCCAGCTCGAGGTGGCAGCGCGCCTCATGGTGGGTTATTATTTCAGGAATCCGGTGTACCATGAATAGAGTTCTGCTCACCGTCCTCATGGCCGTCGTCTGTGCATGCAAAACGCCAACGGAAGTGACATTCAACTACGACCGCAGTGCACGGTCCCTGCAAGAGAAGATCAACGATACGAACTATACGTTTTACCATGAAAAAAATCCGCCCCGCCTGGAAGTGCCGGTGCACATGCAGCAGGATTTCCGCTCTGAAAAACTTCTGCGGTCGGGCAATTTCGTCTACCGGCTGCGTGTCGACGAGACGGGTAAATTCACCTACCGTGCATTGAAACCCGCCCCTGAATTTTTTGAAAAGAACCTCACCGCGGTTTTAGACCAATTAAAATTCAAACCCGCCTGGATCGGCCCGAAAAATTTTGCGGCAGAACTGGATATCGACTTTGTTGTCGAATTCGAGGCGCAGTAATGAAACGGGCGACTCCACTGCTTATTCTCGCCCTGACGCTCACCGGTGCGCTGCTGGCAGCGAAGACAGAGCCTGCGTTCCATGTCCGCGGGCGCCTGACATACAATGGTAAACCGCTCGCCGCCGTTGCTGTTGGGGTGAGGGAGCTGAACCTGACAACCTTCACTGACGAAAAGGGCGAGTTCGATCTCTACCCCGTGAAGCGCGGTGTATATGCTCTCGCCGTAAGCCATCCGAAGACAAAATCAGAGGTTTTCGATATCTACGTAAAGCGGGATTTCCGCATCGAAAAATCCCTCGGCGACGATGTGCCCCTGATACGCTCACAGCCCATGCAGCCGCCGTTTTTTGCGCCGACGAGTTCGAGCTATGACTCGGGCAAGACGGTTGAGAAGGCTGTGACCCTTGTCGGCCTTTCACCGCAGTATTACACCTTTTTACCCGCGAGCGCTAAGATGGGTGTGCTCTTTGAGCCGCCGGTCATCCGCTCACAGAACCCGATGCTGAACAGTTATGTCGCCGATGGCCTCGTGATGGATATGCCCTTCCATTCGCTGGGTCTCTATAGCACGGCGAATCTGCGCCATACAGACGGTGTCCGGGTCTCGCGCGGCGTCTATGCAGTCACCGAGCGCGACGCCCAGGGTGCCGCGCTCGTCGAAACTTTTTTGCCCGCAGGCAAAGAAGGCCGCAATGGTTTTGATTTCTATATCAACCCTGCGATTGCCGATGCCGCAGGCCATTACCAGATTTCAGACAAAGCATGGGGCAGCGTCGCTGTGCGGCGTACGATTCTCGAAGGGTATTTTGCGGCCGACAGCGCGGTACCCGCGGCGATCGATTATCAAAGCAAAAACATTTTTCGCTTTAACAGCAGAAATTACCTCGAGATCGTTGCTCTAGGCGCAGACGATTCCATTCCTCTCACCAGCACGCAGAAATTCGGCTCGCGCGCGCATGCGCAAAAGGTCAAATACCGCCATCTGGGTGGTCCCCTGGTCTACGAACTCGAATTCAAGAACCGCTCTTTCGAACAGAACTATGTCGTGCTGGGCAGCAAAAAGAATATCACCAGCGTCACACCCCGCATCGGGCTGTTCTTCGCCAAAGACCACTATGCCGAAGTCGGCACCGATCTCTTCTACGAAGGCAGCTCTGCACAACTCTTTCAGGGCCAAAACATCGGCGGGCTCAACCTCGACATTCTTAAGAATTACAATATCGGTGGTTATGACGGCGGCAAGGGTGTTGCCTTCGGTGGTTATCTTTTATACCGGGGTAAGATCGGTCGTTTCGGTGCTGAGTTAAGCTCACGCCTCGATAAATACCGTGAATACGATACCGCGTATTCCGCGAATGCTATCCAACTCTATTATGAATTTATGCCGGGCGCGAAAATCTATGCCGGGGGCGCCAATACCCACCGCCGGCCCGAACCCTATAAGTTAATTTCGGTATTGCCGTCGCCAGCGCTCGCACCAGAATCGAACTACAAGGCCGAAGCCGGTGTGGGATTTACCCCATTCCCGTTTCTGAAAGTGAATACGACAGTTTTCTATACGCGCTGGTCGAATCTCATCGCGCTGCGCACCGACACCGTCGGCATCACAGATATTTCGAATACCAGCATCTACCGGAACAGTGGTAGCTCTGAAAATACCGGCGTGGAGCTGAGTGCCATATTGCAGTACAAAAATTATTACCTGCGCTCGTCGTATACCTACCAGTATATGCCGGGGGATGATAATTTCTCGTTCTATTACCGCCGCCACATCGCCAATGCAGCGTTGATCTATTTAAGCGGCATGATGGCGCATACCGTGCAGCTCAAAGTCTGGTCGTTACCGGGTGATATCGCGGGAGCTAAAGACGATTCGCTGAATCCGGTCGTGCAGCTCGATTACCGCTGGTCGATCCAGTCTGATACCGGCGTATTTTTTACGGCTGAGATAGGGCAGATTCTGAACGCACCATGGAAATACCTGGCAGACCCGCACCGCAAAGAATATTACGACACCTCGGCGCTCGGCAATGCCTTTCTGGGCTTGCCGACAAAGGGCACAGCCACGGAAGAGTCGCTGCCCGTTCACCTGAACCTTGCCGCGGGGATGAAGCTATGAGAAACACCCTGCTTATCGCCTGTGCCCTCGCTTTCGGCTGCGCTTCGCTGCCTGAAAAAAAAATCTTAAAAGAGAAGGATTACCTGCTCTGGCAAAAAGATCTCACCGAACGCATCAGCCGTGAAGGCGATGATTTGGGCCTTCTCGCAGATCTCGCCGAAATCGCCCTGATCAACGAAGACTTTGATACGGCCCTGAAATCTGTCAGAACCCTGCAAACGAAGTCGGTAGGTGAAATCAAACCCCTGCTGTTACAGGAGATTGAAATTCTGCGCTATGCCTGGCGGCTCGATGAAGCTTTGAAAAAGCTCGACGCCTATGTCGCGGCCTACCCGCGCGATGCCACCAGCGCTCTTCTCAATAAACGCCGGCCCGTGATCGAAAAGAGCAAGGCATTGCCCGCACCGCTCAAGACTTCACCCTATGCGAAAAACCCCTACCCTGGATTTACCTACGCTGAATTCATGCAGGCGCCCAACGTCGTTTATCTCGATGGTCCTGAAAAGGAAATCTTTGCACAGGCGAAAACGCTTGAGCCGATCGATCAGGAACTCTGGCTTAAGACAATAAAAGAATCGCCGCAGATCAGCTGGGACATGGGCGACGATGCCGAAATCCACCATTTCCCTGCATACCCCCCGGGCGCGACGAAACCCGTGGAAACGCCGGGGTTTTCCCAGAACAAGGCCGGCAACGTCACGCTGCGGCATGCAGATGGGCGGCGCGAAGATCTTGACTTTCTGCAGAAGCGTGGCTGCTCATTGCCCGGTTTTTCGCCCTGGCTCGATTTCTTCGTCGTGAGTTGCAAAAACGGCGATCACCGGGATCTCGTATTATTCATGCGCACGGGTGCTGAATGGAAAGAGAACCCTATGGGCAGTGACATCAACACGCCGTTCGATGAAGTGCAGCCGCGCATCTCGGCCGACGGGCGCTATCTGTTCTTTGCGTCCGATGGGCATCCCGGCTATGGCGCCTTTGATTATTTTTATGCGACCATCAGCTATGCTCAGGGCGCCATACGGTTCGGTGCTGCGGTGAATTTCGGTCCGCAGGTAAATACGTTCCATAACGAAGTCTATCCATTACAGATTTCCTCAGCGACAGGCGGCATCGTGTTTTCGGCTGAGGGCAAAAGCGGCCTCATCGGCAAAACCATGGCCGGTGGATTACCCCACGTGCAGGAAACCTTTTCGTGCCGGTTTATTGCCTATGGCGACAATGGCGCCATCGCCCAACAGGTGACGCTGCGCCCCGTGAAGGGGGACATCCGCCCTGCCATTACACTTGCCACTGGCGAAAAAGCCGACTGGATTCGCCTCATCGCCGGGGCCGAATACCGCGTGGCTTTCCGCACCACGGCGGGCATAGCGCTGGAGTTTAAGGTTCAGGCGCCCCCAGCTAAAGAAGCTAATTTTAACATGGAACGCTTCAGTGTGCTCGCGGCGCCTTCAGCGATTCGGCTCACCTACGATGACGACGTCACCAAGGTAACTACAGAAATTCGCCCTGAAATAGAAAAAGCGGCCCGGCGCCTGAAAGAAGATCCGAATCTGCATGCGCTGATCGAAGGCCATGCTGACAATATCGGCGGTGCTGGCTACAACCAGGGGCTCTCAGAAAAACGCGCCGAAGCGGCAAAAAAGCAGTTTATCCAATTGGGCATTCCGTCGCGGCGTATCACCACGCGCGGCTGGGGACAAGACAGGCCGCTCAACGCTAACGCGACGAAAGAAGAGCGCACAGCAAACCGCCGCATTGAAATTCTGCTCGTCCCTGAATAAGCTCCGGCTTGACAGTGTCATCTGCGGATGCACTCCGCACGCGCCGTGTCCTGGGATCTGAAAAACGTTCACCATCGCCTGCCCTGGTTCGGCCTGTGGCGCATCCGCCGGCGCATTAACAAGGTGACGAAGAAGCTTTTCAACCGCCTGCGCAAAGACAAGAAGTCGCTGATGGAATACGGGAATCTGCGCCGGGGCAAACCCTGGGGTTTTCGCGACGGGCACGACCTGACCTGGACCTTTCTCGTCGACCTGCTGGCCGACCGGCCCTTAATATATAAGGTGACTTACAATATCCATGAAGGCCGCTACCATTGCTACTCGCGCTCGGGCGGCAAGAACGAGATGACCAATGTGCTGCAATTTACGAGCGAAGACCTCGACGAGCTTGTCGCCCGCCTCTACACCCTCGCCGCCGAAATTCCGGCGATGCGTGAGCGTATGCTCAGGCAGCATCTCTACTCGCTGAAAAGCGAGAAAAGCCCGAAAAGGTGGCTTGACCTCTTCCGCAAAAAAAATCCCGAAGCAGACATGGCTTCCCTCGCCATGCTGCGCGAAGTAGTACACGCGATGCTGACGCAGAATAAGATTTCGAAGAATGAAGCGTTAAAACTTATGTCATACGCAGAAACGCTGCACGGCGATTGAATTTCATTTACGGCCGGTCCCGGACATAGGCCATTGCGCCATGGGTTTAGGCGATATCAAAGACATGATGGGTCAGATGCGTGCGGCGCAGCAGCAGATGAAAGAGGTCCAGAAAAAGCTGGGCTCGATGCGCGTCTCGGCTGAAACCGGTGGCGGCATGGTCAAAGCCATCGTCGACGGTGAGGCCAACCTCATCGACCTCGAAATTGACACCTCTCTGCTTGAAGCAGACGAAATTAAAGTTTTACCCAAACTCATCAAAAAAGCCATTCAGGAAGCCCAAAAAGACGCGCGCAAGCAGGTGATGTCCGACATGAAAGGCATGCTGGGTGGCATGATGTAAGACCCGGAGATGCCGCTGCCGGCTGAACAAGCCGGAACGAAAACAACGGGCAGCGCAGCGCTTTAGCAGCAACTTGCCAGCAAGTTGCCAGCAAGTTGCGAGGCCTGTTGTTTTCGAGGCATCGTAGGGCCTATTGGAAAAAAAATGCCCCCCGAATTACTCGCAGCGATCGAGGCCATCGCGGCCCTACCCGGCATCGGCAGGCGCTCGGCCATGCGCATCGCCTTTGATCTCATACACCAGGGCCCGGTGCGGGTCGGCAATCTCACGAAAGCGCTGACGCAGCTGGTTTCAGAAGTTGCCCTGTGCAGCCGTTGCGGCGCATATATCAGCCGAAATCCCGGGCAAGAAAATTGCCTCTACTGCGATTCCCCCCGGCGTTCGCATGACAGCCTTTGCGTCGTAGAAAATCCATCCGATGTCTATGCCGTCGAGAACACCGGCGAGCATGCAGGCCTCTACCATGTGCTGGGCGGAGTGCTTTCGCCGCTCGATGGCATCGGGCCTGAAGAACTGAATCTACCCAGGCTGGCTGAGCGTGTACAGCAGCTTGCTGTTAAAGAAGTCATTGTCGCCGCTAACCCGAGTGTCGAGGGCAATGCCACAGGGCACTATATTGCCGATATGCTGAAGCCCACAGGCGTACGCGTCACACGCATTGCCACAGGCCTGGCGCTCGGGCAAATGCTCGACTACGCTGAAACACAGGCCATATCGCAGTCCCTCAGGCAACGCGTCGAACTGTGATCTCTGTCATCATTCCCGCTCTCAACGAAGAAAAATCGCTGCCACTCGTTGTGGCTGGTCTTAAAAAGACGGCGCAGCAGTATAAACTTAAACTCGAAATCATCGTCTGCGACAACGGTTCATCCGATAAGACGGTTGAGGTGGCAAAAAAAGGCGGATGTCTTGTGGTGCAGGAAAGTGAGCGCGGTTATGGCGCTGCCTGCCTCAGGGCTTTGACCGAGGTTTCACCAAAGACAAAAGTGATTCTCTTTATCGATGCGGATTATTCCGATTATCCCGAGGAATTCCCCAGCCTCGTTCTACCTGTCATCAACGGCACTGCCGACCTGGTGATCGGCTCGCGTATCCTTAAGGGAGCGCGCCGCGAGCAAGGCTCGCTTACCCCGCAGCAGAAATTCGGCAACTGGCTCGCAACGTTTCTCATCAGGCTGCTTTTCAAACAGCGCTACAGTGACCTGGGGCCATTCCGCGCCGTGAGCGCCCGGGCATTTCACAACCTTGCCATGGCCGACCGCAATTTCGGCTGGACCGTAGAGATGCAGATTCGCGCGGCGAAGCAGAAGCTGCGCATTCTCGAAGTGCCAGTGAGTTACCGCAAACGCATCGGTGTCTCGAAGATTTCGGGAACCGTCAAGGGAACGATTATGGCCGGTTACATTATTCTCAAAACCATCTTCCGGGAGTTGTTTTGATTGACGCGTCGCCGAATAATTCCCCTGTGCAGGGGTGATTCGCCCGAAATTTGCCGGTTTCATTTTATTCTGCGCCTTCGCATCGCTGCACGGGGAGAAATCCGCCACCTTTGAATGGCCCGTCGAAAAAGACAAAAAATACCAGATCAGCTCGACCTTCGGCGAATCGCGCATCGACCACTTCCATAACGGCATCGACCTGCCCGGCGAAGGTTCAAAGGTGCTCGCTCCCAAAGACGGCCGCGTGCTCTACCGCATTAACGCCGAATTTACCCCCGGTGAGATGCCGTTCGGTGGCGGCAATACGCTGATTCTCGATCACGGCAGCGAATGGTCGGGCTATATGCACCTGAAGAGCGTAGCCGATGCCGTGATAAAAAACGCCCCGATTGCCAAAGGCGAGAAGCTGGGCGCCTCGGGTAACACCGGGCATTCGGGCGGGCCGCACCTGCACTTTTTCCTCTATAACCCGGTCGAGCGCGCGATGGTGAATCCCCTGCTGTTCATGAGCGATGCCTACTACCGCGACACAAAACCACCCGAAGCCAAGGAATGGGGAGTCTTGCTCGCGGACAAATTTGCCAATGTCAATCCTGACAAACCGTTTCGCCTGAGTTCCGATTATCCGGTCTATATTTTTCTGCAGGACCATGGTATCGGGCGCGAGCGCTGGGGTGTATTTGAGTACCAGGTGAAGCTCGACGGCAAGGACGCGATTTCAGCCAAGTTCGACAAAATCTTCTTTAAGGACGATGCCTGGAGCCTCACCAGCGGCCAGAAATTCGAAGATATTTTTTACCGCAACCTGTATGCGCTGACGCCGCAGGTGCGCCGGTCAAAAAAAGTTTCGGTCGAGGCAAAAGACTTAAAAGGCAATACCTTTTCCAAAACCTACGAACTCAAAATCCAGCAGAACTAAGCTGCGAGTTTGGCCGAGACTATTTTACCGGAAAAATGGGAGGAGAATTTTCCAGTTTCAGGTCGAAAGTTCCCCGAACTATATTCTCAGCGTTAGAATAGAATGTGAAAAATCCGGCAAGGCGGCCGCCGGGAACAGGATCCGCATGGGAAAAGACAACATACCCATTACGGAATGTTTCTCTTCGTAATGACCGGACTTCTTCGTTTTCTCTGCGGGCCGTCCTTTCCGGAGTATAAACTTCAAGTTCAAAATCCGGGCCACTCAAAAAGCCGGAAATGAGAGCACCGGGCTGCGGTTTATTTTTCATGCGGATGCAGAAATACATTTTTCCTGATACTCCCTGGGGCAGAACAGATACCGGAATATTGTTGAAATCGAGGTAGCTTTCAGAGTTCATATTCAGCCTTATCGAATCCCATTCAAAATTTTCCATGGTAACCGTCTGGGTACCTATATCCTTTAAGAAATACGTAATCTCTGCCTTGCCCTTTCCGACAAAAGAATCACTTTTAAACGCCTTCCGCAGATCTGGAGTGCTGCACCCGGCGGCGAAACAAAGCGCAAGGAGCCAGATAAATGGGTAGCCGACTTTCAACATCTATGTCCGCCCACCAGCTAGTACTCCACCGGGTACGGATCGAGGCTGCGCCACAGATACCAGACCGCCACAGTCGAATAAGGCGACCAGGGTGCGGCCACCTTGCGGATGCTCTTCAGTGAAACCTTTTTGCCCTTGAAATAATTGAGTTGAATTGCGCGAATCAGCCCCACATCACCCAAGGGTAAAACATCAGGCCGCCACAGATTGAACATCAGGTACATTTCGGCCGTCCAGGGGCCGATGCCATGGAGCTCCACCAAAGCGCTTTTCGCTTCGTCGTCCTCAAGCCGCGCGAGTTTTGCCGCGCTGATTTTTTTCCCTACAAAATGTTCTGCAAGATTCTGTAAATAAACCGCCTTACGCTCCGAGAGTCCACAACCACGGAGCTCCGCAACCTTCAAGGCCATAATGCGCCGGGGATCTATCTTCGCGCTTTTGCCCTGAACCGCGCTGACGACTCGCCCCCAAATGGCATCCGCGGCTTTCACGGAAATCTGCTGCCCTGCAATCGCGCGCGCCAACGTGGTAAATGAATCTTTTTTAAGCCTCAGGCTTACTTCGGGGTAACGCGCAATGATCGGCCTTAAGACGGGATCACGGCTGAGATGCGTTTTCGCATCCTGCCAATAATGCGGCACCTTTTCCACTTTAGGATTTCAAAAGTGCTTCGACCTTATGCACATCGTCGGGCACATCGACCCCCGGCGAATCGACCGTCGCCACATGCACATAGATCTGAAAGCCGTTAAACAGAAAGCGCAACTGTTCGAGGCTCTCCGCTTCTTCGAGCGGCGCCACGGGTAACTTGGCGAGCTTTAGCAGCGCTTCGCGCGAATATGCGTACAGGCCCTGGTGTTTTAATGCCGGCAGGCGGTCCTGGATGTTCTTGCGGTAAAATGGTATCGGCGAACGCGAAAAATACAGAGCGCGGCCGTCATGCGCGAGAACGACCTTGACCTGATTTTCGTTCCGGAAATCCGCATCTGCCTTAAACGGCACTGCTGTTGTGGTAATATCCGCGCCACGGGCAAAGAGCGCCAGCGCCCCTGAAATATTCTCAGCGGGTAACAGGGGTTCATCCCCCTGGACATTGACGTAATGCGTAAAACCGGGATACTGCTCGGCAACCTCGACAATGCGGTCGAAGCCCGAAACATGGTCAGCGCGCGTCATCACAGCCTCGCCGCCAAAACCTTTCACGGCGTCGGCGATGCGCAAATCATCGGTGGCAACGACGACATGACCGAGTTCGGGGCATTTTTTCGCAGCTGCATAGACCCACTCTACCATGGGTTTTCCGGCAATCAGGTGCAGGGGCTTACCCGGAAACCGGGTCGAAGCAAAACGGGCAGGGATTACTCCCAGGGCGCGCATTATTATATCTCTTCTTTATCGTCGTTCGATGAAGGCGGTGCGCCGGTGCCAAACGTGGAACCGAAGGAGGCAATCATTTCTTCGTCAGTCATCGGTGTCAGCGGGAAAAGGTCGCCATTGGCGAGGCGCTCTTTGAAGGCGACGGCATAACAATAGGCATCCATAATACACTGTTTCACCGGCTTGCCATTGAGGCGCTTATTCTTTTCTTCGGAATCGAATTTCACCGGCTCATCCATGTTACCGACGATCTGCTTGGCACCTTTCATATCGGCAATGAGAAAGGCCATGGACTTGGCGACATTGTCCATGAACGTGCGCACCAACCCGCGTGTATTGCGGCCTTCCATGTCTGCGCGGCCCTTGGCCTTATCGTCGAGTTTGGATTTTTCAATATAATTCGTTGATTTGCGGTCTCTCTGCTGTTTATATTCGAATAGCATCTCTTCGTATTTTTCATACGCCTTGATGATGGCGCGCGATTCATTATAGAGATCTGCCATCTGCTTTTTGTAGTCGGATTTCACTCCGCCGGAATAATCGACGTTGATGTGGATCTTGTTCGTCGTCAGCACAAAGGAGTACTCGTGGTCAAATTCGAGAAAATAGAGATAGGTCAGGAGTATCCGGTCGTTGAGATCGACCTTTTCAAGCATACGCTTCGACTTGTCATGGTGCTCGATGAGCGTGGGGGGCAGCTGCGACTTCATCAGCGACATGCCATACTGGTATTCCTTGGTATCGTAGATGCCGCCCTTTTTCTCTTCCTCTTTTTTCTCTTCGCCCTTGGCCTCTTCCGCATTTTCTGCAGGGGCATCAGGCGCATTGGATTCGAGGGTAGAGCCGTCGCCCTTGCGGCGCTGGCCGAGTTTATCATTTTGCGTCACCGAAATTGCCTTTTCCAGCAGCGGCGACATCGGCGGATAATCCATACTGTCAGCGAGGCAGATCAGGTGGAACAGTTTCGGGTAGGCTGTCTGGAAAGCCGCTTTAGAGTTAGTATGAAAACGCTTCTGTTTGATGATCATGCCCTGAATCGACTCCGCCGAAAGTTTCGCCGAATGTGCCTCGGGGGTGAAAACATCGAGGGCAAAGCCCATCGCCTTCTTAAAAGTCTCCTGGAAAGGATAGAGAATGTAGAGGGTACGATAGATCGATTTCAGCGAGGCGATCGCCGTATCGAGGGGCACGGCTGCCCCCGCCTGCGCCGCCGTCGAGAATGGATTAAAGTATTCGCTGTTATACATATGGTGCGCATACTCGAGTGTCTCCATCAACAGGGGATTGCGGTTGTCGAGATTGTGCATGATCTTCTTACCGATCGTCGGGCGCTGCAAAAACAGGTCATTGCCGATCAGGTTAAATTCGATTAAAGCCTGTTTGAGTTCAAGATTTAAGAACTGTACAAAAGAGGGTTTAATGACGCGCCCCGAAAAAGGCGCGACGCCAGCCATAAAGCAGCGCAGCTTGATCATAAAGCGCGCACCGGGACCCGAGATTTTCTTCAGGGCTTTCTCGTATTCCTGCCGCGCCCGCTGCGACTTTTCAGCCTCATCGCGCTCGCGCTCACGGCGCAGCTCCGATGGCAATTTGGTTTCAGGAATGCCACCGCCCCCGCCACCTCCGCCGCCAACACCCCGAGACAGACCGCCTGCACCACCCGCTTTGGCCTCGGCAGCACGGCGCGCATCTTCAGCCTTTTCGGCGATGCTTTTTTCCTTGAGAACCTGACCGCCCGACGACTTGAAGCGCTCGAGCATCTCTTTGCGCTCGGCATTATCCATTTCATTGGCACCAATCGCAGAGCGGGTTTGGTCAAATTCGTACTTAGCGTCAGCCATCGGTGACTTCTGAAAAGTGGTGCGCGACGTTGGGTCAAGCAGAATCAACTTGCCGCTATGTCTTTGAGCCAAAGTTTGCCGGTATGAAAGCAGGTATACATCCCGTTTATGAAGACGCGGTGATTCGCTGCGCGTGCGGTGCTGAGCACAAGACGCGTTCGACGAAAAAAGAGATCTTCGTCGAGATTTGTTCGAATTGCCACCCGTTCTTCACTGGCAAAACGAAGCTGGTCGATACGGCCGGCCGCGTAGACAAATTCAAGAAAAAATACAAGATGAAGTAACCCTTGGGAATTCGCGAAAAATCGCGAACCCGAAGGGAAGCCTCATCAGGCAGCGAAGCGCTTTACAGCTTTACCTGTCATTTAACCCGCGCGGCTTAAGCTATGCCCGTACCGTGCGATCTCAGCTGGGCCTGCGCCCAGCAAATCACGATTTATCACCTGAAGATGAATTTTATCCGCTACTATCCGATAGCGGGTCTGGCTTTCTTCATCTTCTGGGTTTGGAAAAAAGGCTACTTCCAGCGTTTTCGCATACAACAGGCATTCCCGCGCTGGGATCGCATCCGGTATGAGATATTTCAATCTGGCGTAACCCTCATCGTATTCTCAGCCATCGCCATTGGCGCCGTCGTCGGCCGCAAGGCTGGCATATTGCCGGGTGAAATTTACCGTGATGCAGGCAAATACGGCGGATGGCCCTACATGCTGTTTTCGATCGCCCTGCTCACGGTATGGCACGAAACCTGGTTCTACTGGATGCACCGCCTCGTGCACCGCAAGGCACTGTATAAACATGTCCATCTCGTGCACCACCGCTCGATCAATCCCTCACCGCTGGCTGCGTATAATTTTCACGCATTTGAAGCGTTTCTCGAGGCTATCTATATCGTACTCTTTACGTTCGTCATACCTGTGCACTTTTGGGTACTGCTCGGACACACCTTCTATGCGATGATCATGAACATCTGGTGGCATCTCGGCTATGAGTTTTTTCCTTCAGGCTGGGTAACACACCCCGTTTTAAAATGGATCAACACGTCGACGCACCATAACATGCACCACGCCAAATTCGACGGCAACTACAGTCTCTATTTCAACTTCTGGGATCGCGTCATGGGCACCAATTTTCCCGAATATGAGAAACATTTCGCCGAAGTGGCTGCGCGGCGCAAACAAGGGAGCCAGCCGGCGACGGCAACTGCTTAAACTTTTTTGACTTTGAGTTTTTCGAGTTCGGCCAATTTGATGAGCCGCTTATCGAAACAAACAAAATAAGCGGCTTTTGCGCTCAAGGCGGACGCAAGCTGAATATTATCCAGCGTTTTATGACCATATTGCTCCGCCAGCTTTTTCACCTTGACCTCGATACTTGCATCATAGGGTAAGATGGTAAAATCTTCAAAGTCTGCCTCCAACGCTTGCACGGCGTGCTGGTAATCAGGTTTCGTAATTTTGCCGCCGCGCAGGTTAAAACCCAGAGATGAATACAACTCAGATTTGGTCACGCCGCTCACAACAATTGAATCTGCTTTTTCGAACAAACGAAGGACATCCGGCGAACCTTCTTCAGCGATGTAGCGTTTCAGTAACGCGGAAGTGTCGAAAAAAAGGCGGATATCAATCTCTCATGATGCGGAGCGTTTCTTCTATAGACCCACCACCCTTGAGCTTAATCGGTTTGAACGGACGCTTCCAGCTTTTTTCCTGTTTAGGCTCGCCGACCGGCACGATCTTAGCAACCACCTTGCCTCGACGTTCTATCAGTATCGTATCACCTTTGGCGACGGCATCAAGGTTTTCGGCCAGATGTTGCCTCAGTTCTGAATAGGCGACGTTCAGCAGCATACGTACAACTAACACTAAAACGTACAACCTGACAAGTTTTTTGTATTTTCAGGGTGTTTCCGCCTACCCTCTTTACCTATGCTCACTCTGATCAAACAAGAAGACGTCATCGAATCCGTCGCCGGCGCATTGCAATATATCTCCTACTACCACCCGCCCGACTTCATTCAGGCGATGAAAGTTGCGTACGAGAAAGAAGAGTCACGCGCGGCCAAAGACGCCATGGCGCAGATATTATTAAACTCACGCATGTCGGCCATCGGCCACCGCCCGCTCTGCCAGGACACAGGTATCGTTTCGGTCTTTGTCAATGTCGGTATGGATGTCCGCTGGGAGGCCTCCATGACGCTCGAAGACATGATCAACGAGGGTGTGCGCAAAGCGTATATGCACCCCGACAATGTGCTGCGCGCATCGATTGTCTCTGACCCGGCGGGCGGTCGTAAGAACACCAAAGACAATACGCCAGCGGTCATCTATACCCGCCTCGTTCCCGGCAACACCCTCGATATCACAGTCGCAGCCAAAGGCGGCGGCTCTGAGAACAAGGCTAAATTCACCATGCTGAACCCCTCGGACAGCATTGTCGACTGGATTATCAAAACGGTGCCCACCATGGGTGCAGGCTGGTGCCCGCCCGGCATGCTCGGTATCGGTATCGGCGGCACGGCGGACAAGGCCATGGTACTTGCAAAAGAATCCCTCATGGACCCGATCGATATCCAGGAACTTATTGCCCGCGGAGCGAAAACTAAATCAGAAGAGTTACGCATCACGATCTTCAACGAAGTCAATAAACTCGGCATCGGTGCGCAGGGCTTGGGTGGTCTCACCACAGTTCTCGACGTCAAAATTAAGGAATACCCCACGCATGCGGCCTCACTGCCCGTTGCGGTTATACCTAACTGTGCGGCCACGCGCCATGCCCACCTGACGCTCGACGGTTCGGGCCCGGTGTATCTTGATCCACCCAAAATCGAAGATTGGCCGAACATTGAATGGAAAGCCGAAGGTGCAAAACGCGTCAATGTTAACCAACTGAAGAAATCCGACCTTGCTGCCTTCAAGCCCGGCGAAACCTTGCTGCTGACGGGTTCAATTCTGACAGGCCGCGACGCCGCGCATAAGCGCATCGCCGATCTCATGGCGAAGGGCGAAAAGCTGCCTGACGGTGTTGATTTTACGGATCGTTTTATTTATTATGTGGGCCCGGTTGACCCGGTGGCAGGTGAGGTCGTCGGCCCCGCAGGCCCCACAACCGCCACGCGGATGGACAAGTTCACGGAGATGATGCTCGCAAAAACCGGCCTTATCGGCATGATTGGAAAATCGGAACGCGGCCCTGAAGGTATCGAAGCGATTAAAAAACATCAGGCAATCTACCTGATGGCCGTCGGCGGCGCTGCCTACCTCGTCGCCAAGGCGATTAAAAAGTCGCGCGTTGTCGCCTTTGCCGATCTCGGCATGGAAGCGATCTATGAATTCGAGGTCGAAGACATGCCGGTATCCGTTGCGGTCGACGTCAACGGCGAGTCGGTGCACACGACGGGCCCGGCATTCTGGAAGAAGAAGATCTCAGCGGCTTAAGGGGTAAGATACCGCTTTAAGTGATTTACCCGCTGTCTTCGAGATAAATCCTAACCGTATATGTTGCCGTCCACCCGCCGCCGCGCGATCATCGCCGGGGCACTTGCGCTACTTTTTGTTGTTCCGCTGCCACTGATTAGTCAGGCCAAACCCGCCGAACCTTTGGCGATGCAGGTCGCCAAGCGCGGCGATGAAAAAGTAAAGTATACTGTAGAAACGAAGAATTTCTCTGTGACTTTCTCTGAGCAAGGGGCGCGCATTCTGGAATTCAAAAACCGCGATGCTGCCTACCCGCGCCGTGACGGTGCTGATATAGTTATACCCGGAACGGAAATTTTTCTCGCGCCTTATCTGGGTGCGACCGGCACATCGCAATACGTTGGCGGCAATCTGGGCGCGATGATGTATGCGGCTTTCACCTTCACTAAAGAAGAAACTGCCGATACCGTAAAAATCAAGGCCAGCGCCCCCGTCGTCCTCATCGCTGACAAAACCAAATTCGATGCGACGTTTGTTAAAGAATTCATTTTCCTGAAACGCAGCCCCTATTTTAAGTTTTCACTGGAAATCCAGACAGCTGCGACGGTTAAACTGCAAAACCTGATGCTTTACGCTTTACCGATGATCGGGCCAAAACCCGAAAATCAGGGTAACTTCCGCGACTACCACCACTATACGGATCAGGGTAAGGTGGAGTTCGCCTATGCGGGCGGTGGCGGCGGTTTTGGTTGCGGTGGCTCGACCACCAGCGAAAAAATCAGCAAAGGGCCGACGGAATTTTTCGGTAGCTCATCGCGCTTCCTGATTCTCAACATGCAGCCCCTGTTTGGCACACGTTCAGCGAGCATCACACCTGAACAGCGACACGGCGACACGAAGCAGCTTCTGCAGGCACAGGCCCTGCACGTCAACATGGGCGACATCATTGTCGAAAAAGGTAAGCCTGCGCGCTTTGAGTTCATCGGCTATATGGGGCCGAAATTCGATGAAAACTCAATCCCGAATGATGATGCGCGCAAGGTAATGCCTGACCTCGGTAAATTCAATAAGAGCTATTTCAGCAAATCGTTCGATTTTGGTATCACTGAGCCCATCCGTGACATCATTGTCTCCGCACTAACCCTGCTCTATAAACTGATCCCCAACTACGGCGTGGGCATCATCCTGATTGCGCTGCTGCTCAAGCTCGCATTTTTCCCGCTGAACCAGAAGCAGGCAGAAGCGATGAAACGCATGGGTGAACTGCAGCCCAAAATCAAAGAACTCAACGAGCGCTATAAAAACAACCCACAAGAGAAACAGCGCCGCATGATGGAACTCTACAAGATCCACAAGGTGAATCCCGTATCGGGCTGCCTGCCGATGCTGATACAGCTGCCGGTCTTCATTGCGATGTATTCGGCGTTTTCCGATGCCTATGACCTGTGGAAGTCGCCCTTTATTCCGGGTTGGATTCCCGACCTGTCGCAGCCTGACCACGTGTTCTCATTGCCACAAGCCTGGCCCTATGTCGGCGGTTTTGCCGTGCACCTGTTACCGATCGTCATGACACTGTCGCAGTATTTCCAGACGAAACTGACTCCCACTTCGGGCGATGAAAACCAGCGCAAGATCATGCTGCTCATGCCGTTCATGATGCTGTTCCTGTTCTATGCAATGCCATCAGGCGTGGTACTCTACTGGACCGTACAGAATGCACTGTCAATCGCGCAGCAGGTCTATACCAACAAGAAGAACCAAAAAGCCGCGGCGAAGACGTAATACTATTTAAAGAGGAAAATATGCAAATTCTGGAAGTACAAGCACTCGGCGACAAGGAAGCTCTGGACGAAGGTCTTCAGATTCTCGGCACCGATGCTGAAAATGTCGAACTCAGCGTCTTAAAAAAAGGCAGCTCAGGTTTTTTAGGTCTCGGTCAAAAAACCGCGGGCATCTATAAACTCAATGCCATCCGCGGTAAAACGCCACTCGCGGTGATTATCCGCGGTGTGATCACAACTTTGCTCGGGCACATGGGCTATACCGTGACCGTCAAAGATTACCGCAACGTCGAAGAAGGCAAGCTCATGGTCGACCTCGAGAGCGAGTTCGCGGGTTATATCATTGGCAAGCATGGCCGCACGCTTGAGGCGTTGCAGTTCATGACCAACCTCATCGTCGAAAAGATCACAGGCGAGCAGCCGAAAATCCTGCTCGATATCGAGAGCTACCGCGATCGCCGCGCACAACACCTCATGGAAATCGCGAAAAAGACGGGCGAATACGTTCTCAAAACCGGCAAGAGCCGCCTGCTCGACCCCTTGAACCCCTACGAGCGCCGCCTTGTACACATGGCGCTGCAAGATAACGAGCATGTCAAAACCGAGTCTGAAGGTAACGGTGTTTACAAACGCGTGCGTGTGTTCCGCGTCGCGCAGAACCTGCCAACCGACCAGCAACCGGGCGACGCGCAGATCACGGACGAGAATATCGGCAATATTGCCTTTGAAGCCGGCCAGGACCCTGAAGGTGCCGAAGACATCGAGTTCAAGGACGAAAACTTTAATCGCTGAGTCGCCTTCGGCGACCGCAAAATAAATGGGTTCGCCCAGCGAGCCCATCTGCGCGCCGGCAACCTCTGCCGGCCGCTCCGCCATTGCCATCATCCGTGCGAGTGGCGCGCCCCTCAAGGGCGAGAGCATTTTTCAAAAGCTCGGCGGTTCATTTAAAAGCAAAGACAATAAAATTGCGGCGGATTTACCCGCGCGCAGAACCCACTACGGCCTCATGGGGTCTGGCTCCGAAACCATCGACGACGTTGTTTTTATTAAATTTGAAGGCTCTGCATCGTTCACGGGCGAAGACAGTTTTGAGATCCATTGCCATGGTAATCCCCTCGTCATCCGCCAGATTCTGAACCTGCTCTATGGCCTCGGTTTCCGCGCGGCTGAAGGCGGCGAATTCACGCGCCGGGCCTACCTCAACGGCAAGCTCGACATCGACGCCGCGCAGGCGATCGCCGAAATCATCGAAGCGCGTAACGGCGAAAGTCTAAAGGCCGCGCGGCGCCTTAAATCGGGTACGTTTCGTTCAGGCATGCTGGCGCTGCGCTCGCAGCTGATGAATCTTCTCGCCGATCTCAACGCCGAGCTGGATTTTATCGACGAAGATATTTCTTTCGCAACACTCGAAACCAAACTCAAAATACTCGCCGAAGCCATTGCCACCGTCGGGAAACTCCGGCAAGATGCAGAGCGTTTTGACTCGTTTAAGGAAGGCGTCAATATCGCCATCGTCGGCAAGCCCAATGCCGGCAAATCGTCGCTGATGAACCGGCTTTTGGGTGAAGAGCGCTCGATCGTGAGCGATATCGCCGGCACAACCCGCGACTATATCGAAGGCGAGCTGACAATTGCCGGCTTCAACGTACGCCTGTTTGACACGGCGGGCCTCAACGAAGCCAGCAGTGATCCCATTGAAAAACTGGGTATCGAACGCACACGCAGCCTCATGCTGCGCGCGCATATCTGCCTGCAGCTGATCGACGGCTCGACCCCTGCCTCTGATGAAAAAATCCCCGAAATCTCGCCGGAAGCCTCGTCTCTTCAGGTGATCAATAAATCTGATACCCTCGATGCGAGCCGCGGCAAGAATCCCGGAGATGGCACACTCTATATTTCAGCCAAAACAGGCGATGGCATCGCTGAACTTTTGTCCCGCATGGAAAAGCTCATCGCCAGCCGCGCGCCCTCCGCCGCCCTGCCTTTAAATCTCTGGCAGCGCCAGTTGCTCGCGCAAATTTCCGAGAATCTGACCGTGACGGCTGAAGGGCTAAAGGAGCGTGAGCTGCCTGAAGTGATTACGCATACAGTTCAGCTGGCCGTAGATAAAATCGCGGCGCTGACGGGTGAAATCACAAGCGAAGATATTTTAGGTCGGATTTTCAGCAGATTTTGTATTGGGAAATAGCCCCACCCTAGCCCTCCCCTTATAGGGGAGGGATGTTTGCACGCGAGATAATTGCGGGAAAAAAGCGAAATAATGCGACAAATGACGATCTCCTTAAAGGCATCAAAAATTACTGATCAGAAGCTCTTTTGCGTCCGTTGATCCCTTGCCAGAAACCGTATACTTCGTCGAAACTTCAACCATTTTGAAGCCTGCAAAAGCCTTCCGAATCGGTTGAACATCGTTGATTGAGAGCAGGAATTTGCCCTTGATCGTCGCCAAAAGTGTCGCCATTTTGCCGAAGTCGGCTCGCGAAAACATGCCTTTGCCGTAGTCATTCTCGCCAAAATAATAAGGCGGATCGATGTAGAAAAGCGTTGTTGTGCGATCGTAACGACGGATGAAATCATCGTAGCAAAGGCACTCGATAACCACACCAGAAAGCCGCGTGTGCAGCTCTTCAAGAATCGGGCCGAGCTTCGTGATATCAAACCGCCCTGATGCGCCTGGCGTCACGCCGAAACTGCGGCCGGCAACTTTGCCGCCGAACGATGTCCGCTGCAGGTAAATGAACTTGGCAGCCTTCTCCAGATCGGTCAGCGTATCAGACCGCGTCTTGCACAGCCGCTCGAATTCAGGTCGTGAAGTGATCTGGAATTTCAGCATGTCCAGAAAGGCAACATAGTGTCGCTGCAGCACGCGGAATAGATTCGCGACCTCGAGGTTGAAGTCGTTGATGACCTCGGACTTCGGTGAAGACTGCCGGCGCAGAAAGATGCCACCCATACCGACGAATGGCTCAGCATAGGTCGTATGCTTCAACGCGTCGATGATTGGAATGATCACCTTTGCCAGCTGGCGTTTACCGCCCAGGTATGGTGCGGCGGGTTTTGTGGGTTTGATCGGTCTTTTGATAGGCATATTTTATCAAGCTACTCCGGCAGAGGTTCCGGCTCGGGCAATGGCCAAACCGGCGTTCGAATTACGATACGCTGATCTTCTTCAGCGTGCTCACGATTCCAGAGTTCAACAGAGAGCTGGGCACGCTGCAAAAGGCTCTTGCTTTCTTCATCCGAACACTCGATAATGTTCTCGTAGGTATCGCTTTTGATTACTATTTTCATGGTTTTCTCCTATGGTACGAAACGCTTAACGTATGCCGCAAAGCAAACGCCGAGAGCTCTCGGATCTGTAGTTTTTCCCGTTCTTGGTGTTCCGTTAACGCCATCTGATATCGCATCCTTTGCCCATATTGCATTCGGATATGACGATCCCGATGACCCTGTGTCTGATATACCTGACAAACCTCCGGTTGTACCAACGCGAGAAAGTGTGCTGCCACCATTATCATGCCAATGTCCTTCTAATCTATCCCGTCTCGGCAGACCCTCAATGACCTCGCCATCAGCATCATTGATGGCCACGAGAGCCTGCCCTTTGATCTGGTAGTGGCGCGCTTTGGCCGCCTCACCCTGAATGCGATGCGGATAGATCTCGATCGTGCGCGTGACTGATGAAGATCCCGCATTCGAACCGACGTTCGGAATGTCGACAGCACGCGTGAGCGGATCGAGGCCGATGACCGGATAATCGCCGGCAGCGATCGTGCCTATGGCCACCGGAATGTTAATGCAGAACCATCCTGAGTAAGATCCGAAAAACAGGTTCGCTTCGGCCAAGGCAGCGATCATCTTCAGCTCTGGCGTCAGGTTATCCAGGATGAGCGTCGCAACGTTTGAATTACGGCTCCAGCTGACGACATCGAACGCGTCCTTTTGGTCCGGCGTGCCAGGCTTATATCTGGCCTTTTTGGCGCGAAGGTGCGGCACATAGTCAGGATAATTTACCGCTTCGAGAACTGCGTCTGGATTCGTGAGCGGAAACCATGGGTTGACCGCCGAAACTGCCTGAAAATAATCGAGCGGCTTGATTTCTCCAACAACCATGAACTGTTCGATGGCCGTGAGGCGCACGGTTAAGTCCGCGAAGCTACCTGCAGGTGCGCTGCCCAGCTCGTCGATGCGGTTGATCTGCGCCTGCAGTGCCGCGTAGGTACGTAGATCTGTGCTGAGCGTACGCGCGCCGCTGGCCATCGTGACGATGCGCAGAGGAATATCGCCCGTGATTGGGGCCGAGGTGCGCGCGATGAGCTCGAAAGAGTTTTCGCGGCGCGTTGAGACTTGGCCGTTTGACAGCGGCTGGTTCTCTTCGATCTCTGTGAACTTGTGGCGGGCGACGACGTAGTTCGTGCCTTCGGCGAGCGTGAGTTGCGCTGTCTGCGTCGGGAAATAGACCAGCTGGCCGTCGCTGTTGAAGGCGAGCAATTCTGCCACGTCGACCTTGAGTGCCGTGCCTGAAACCGTGACAGCGCCACCACGCACAACGCCGGTACCGAACACCTCTTTCCAACGATTGATGATCTCGTCGCTGATCGCACTCTGCTCTCCGCGGAAATCTTCCGCGAAGATCTTTAACCCATGATCTGGGTAAATGAATCCTGATATTTTTGACATTAGTTGTACCTCTCTGTTTTGTACACCTCCGGGATTAAGCGCGGCAATATATATGTGTTGATGCCTATCTCTGAAATTCCTACTTGAAAAGCCGTAATTTTTTCGCGTTTCTCGAATATGATCGGCTCGTTGCCGCCATAGTTGGCACGCTCGATCGCGCGCACAAATTCGGAACGCTGCACGCCTGACTGAGCACTGAGGTCAGGCAGAACTATCCAGTAAACAAAAGCGAGGTAGAGTGCGTCGTGCGGCAATGCGGCCGCGACATTCAGAGCCCAAAATATGGGGGGATTGTTTTCGTCGGGCGCGATCACCGTTTCGCCAACGGTAAAGGCATTGCCGTCGTTCGTGAGGGCTTCAATGATTTCGGGAATAACGCCGAGGTAAACGTACGCGAGCGCCTTGAGCGTGCCTTTGACGGCGCCGGAGCGGCGGCTTTGGCGCACGGAAATAAGCCGCGCGCGGTAGTCGGGATCTGTCTCGCCGGGATTGCGCCTGACGCGATAGCTCTCGCCATGTTTGTCCAGAGAATCGCCGACTGCAGTTCTCAGAAACGGCGCGTCGTAGAGTTCGTTCGCCATGCCGATCAGAACATTCGGCAACGGTATGCCGAGCGTCTTCAGGACGCGTGCCCAGACCGACGTTTCTTTCAGCGCGAGAATGCGCTTCGGCAAGTGCTGCCAGATCCATTTCGTGAATGAATAGCTGAAGCGCATCAGGTGTCAGCGAACTCCTCTTTTGTCCAGGTGACGGTACCGAGAACCGCGACCTGATCAGACGGTACCGTCACGTTCGCCGAAGGCGCCGTGATCTTCGCGTCTTTCATGCCGCCGGCGATGAGACCGGCTTCAATGACGGACAGGATGATATCACCGCCAGCCGGCAGGCGCGTGAAGTAGCCGTTCACGATCGCTTCAAGGAACTCATCGGTCGGTTCGCCGACTTCAGGGTCGAACCAGACGTCGATCGTCATGTTCTGAACATACGGTGACGGCAGTGCGGCTATGACATGAAACGCGCCTGCAGGATCGAGAGCGTCGTTGTTGAAATGATCTTCGACCGCATCGAGAACTTCTTCGGATGCCGGGCCGCCGATACCAACGACGAGAATGCCGACGGTACCGCGGCCGTCGTAACGCGGAATGATGATCGCCTGCTGTACGCCGGCGATCGTTTCGGCTTCTGACTTGAACCAGGCCATCGTGCCGATCGCGACGCCTTCGCGTTTGTCTTTGAGGCGTGAGCGCGCGGCTTCGAGAGATTCTTCGTCGGCGCCGCCGGTTGCTGCAGAAAGGTTATAGCAGACATCGATGCCATCGATATCGGTTTCAACGACCGTGATCGTCATCGCCGGCACGTTGTGCCCTGGTCCGGTTTGGATGGCGCGCGCGAGCAACGGTACCGTGTAGGTTTCGTTGTCGTCGATCGTGGTGTCGGGAGTTATCGCACCGGCTTCGAGCAGATCGAAGATGAAGCCGTCTTCGCCTGGCGTCTTCACAAGCGCGCCTTGCGGAATTGGCTTTGCTTCATCGGGTAGCTCTGACGCGCCCACGCGAACCGTGACAGTGGCAAACGATGGCTCTTTGAAGGTGAGACCTTCTTCAGCCAGGTGGCGCGCTAGGGCGTAACGATCGGAAGAGTCTGGCCAGATCGAGTCGAAAACATTCTTCACGATCTCGTTGATAAAATGCGTAACCGCAAAAGACAAGCCGTTGACGATGCGCATCCACACCGAATTTGAATTCAGGTTCGAGAGACGTTTCAGTTTGTCGTCTGCAGTGGCGGCGGTGATGATCGTCGCGCGGACTTCGTCGTGTGTTACGGTGGTTTTCATAGTATAAAATTCTCCACAACCTGCTCATCGATCGTCTTAAAGGTAGCTTGAAAATGCGGAGTGCCGGCGACGTCGGTGGCGATGATATCGATCGGCATCGGCTTTACCCGCGGATCTGACGCGAGCTGGTCTTCGTACTTGCGGGCGGTCTCGATGAGACCCAGATCGTCGGTCGGTACCTGGCGCGGTATGAGCGCGCCTTCCCACGGGTTGAAGACGTCGTCGCATGGGTGCTGCGAAAGGCCCGAGCGGAGATCTTGCTTCAGGCAGGTCATGCCCTGGGCAAGTTTGAAGTCGCCGATGGCCGGATCGATGACGACCTCGTGCGAGTCATCGACCGCGATATCGCTCCCAAGTAATTCTGCGCCTGCTGCCATCTATTCAACCTTGTTCTTGCTTGAAAGCAGCGTTGCTGGAATCGTTGGCACGACAGCGTCTGAGAGCGGCGGCGTAACAGTGAGACCCCATGCAACTGTCGTCTGCAGTAAAGTGATGATCTGCTGCAGCAATGTTAGGAGCTCATCGCCGCGCACCATCTTCTGCGCGCCAGTGCCGAGCTGGGTGCCGGCCCCCGTGATCTTCACGCGGCCGTCGGCGCCGACTTTGATATCGAAGCCGGAGTCGCTCATGTCGATCGATAGCGAACCAGCCGGCGAGCTTTTGAGGATAATCTTTTTGATCTTCGAGCAGGCGACGATGTACGCCTGATTTTTGAAGTCGAGAGAATAGAGGCAGAGAACGTGGCTGTCGTCTGCCGGTACCACGACCAGGTTCGAGTCGCCCACGACGTTCAGGAAAACGCGATCGAGCTTTGCGCCGCCGGTGGATGGCAGCACTTCGCAGGTGTGCTTTGCTTCGTCGACGGTACCGCGCTTTACGCGGCCGATGAACGGCGCCGGAGAGCCGAACATTTTGATGATCTGCTTCAGGCTCTCCGTTGGGCCTTTGTCTTCTCTGATCATCAGCTCGCCGCCCTCGTCGGCTTGAAGCGAGCCGTGACCTGGTTGATAATCTGGTTGATGTCGACGATGGCCTGCGGTACCGGAACTGGAATGATGTCACGGCGGAAACCGCTGGTGTCGAAAGTTACTTCAGTCTGCCGTATTGTTTGCACGGTCGGCTTTTCATCCTTCATCTTGATAGAACAATACTGTCCGGCCCTCACGTAGGGATGGCCGAAGGTTTTAAAATTTCCGTTGTATCCGCCGGAGTTTAGTTGAATAAATAACTCTTTTGCGCGTGAATAGCAGGCATTGCCATCACCTAAGCCATCGACGTAATAGACTCGTTCTTCGCCGGGCGCATTCTTGTATGCCAAACCTTTCAAAAGGTAATGAGACGCCTGGACATAGCTGCCGACTTTGTGCTCGGAACAGACCGTAACCTTCTTCACGACATTACCAGCACCGAACTGTAGGTTGCTCTCGATGATGTTCACGCCTTCCGCATATTCTGGGTATGCGTCACCAGCTATAACAGCTTCACTATGATGGATGAAGTAGAGTTTTTTTCTCGAGAAATAGGCGAGAAAGCCATGATCGTTTGCGAGCTTCTGAACCGCTGCTCGGATCGTCATGTTAAAGGGCTTACCTAGCGATGTAAAATGACAGGCAGTAAAATCTATCCGCCGCAGCTTTGCGACCCGACTGATGATTGCATCTTCTGCGACCGTGCCACGCAGAATGTGGCGTAAAATCTCATAGATGGTCTTTTGTGAATATCGGATCTGGCCGGTGACATATTTTTGTCGCAGGTCGTAGAAGAGATCAGCGCAGTGGATCTCATTCGGCGACTGCGGAGAGACCTCGGTAACCTTGCCGTAGAATTCGGCGTTCAGACCGTACTCTTCATAGCCGAGTTCGATGATCACCTCATCGTTTTTCTTGATATCTTTTCTGTAAATCTGCGGCATGATGAGCGTCGCAGTGTCCATGTGGTCGTCGATCGACGTCTTGATTTTTACGGAACCGACCTCGCGGTACGGATTGCCGGCGATAGTAATCTTAGCGATCAAACTGTACACTGAGGTTCCTCCGCATGTCAGCTGCTGCGTCAAACTCGAGTTTGGTCACCAACGCTGGTATAAGATAAGTGGTGCCGGGGATCAATGCCGGAGGAAAATCATTGGCCTGATCGATACGGACATAAAACTGTCTGATGCCGTAATACTTCTCAGCTAGATCTTGGCTCGTTTCACCTGATACCGCAACGTGCAGTGTGTCTTGCATCAGCGGATCAGGAATTGCCAGCTTCGTATTTGGTGCGAGCGTAAAGATATCGGGACCGATGGCGTTTTCATTGTGCGAATATAGATAGGCATACAGATCATGTCGAAAGTAAAAAAGAACTGCAACGCGTAGAAGAGAATCTCCGGATCGGCTCGTGTAGTATTTCACAAACCCACCAGTCCGCGCAACTTATTCACGGCGTTGTCTTTCGTTTGAATCTCGCGGCGCGTAGCGTTGTCAGATAGTGCTTCAAACTTAAACGTCATAACGCTTTGAAAGCCTTTCTTTGGAGGGGCTTCAAAGTTTTGAATGGCTACCTGCTTGATCCCGAATTTTTCAGTATAAGGACATATGATCTGAACAGAGTGATTTTTCTGCCAAATAGCAACCAACAGATCAAGCTGATTTAGTAGACTCTTATTGTTTTTCGCGGCAAAAACGCCTTCGATGCTCACGTCATAATCTGGTCTGGATATCTGTTCTTTGACTGTGCTTTCACCACCAGGGATGTCTGTGATGATGATATTTTTCCTGGCTTTGACGGAGATCGTCGTGTTGCTTGGCAGTTTAACGCCATCGAGCTTGATCGGATAAACCGATCGAGTGAGCAGGCTGAACGGAGACGGTAAAGAATCACCGCCAGAGAACGTGGCCAGATCTCCTGGCGCCGAGAGTACATCACCGCCGACGTCAACGAGTCCCATTACGCCGGCTCCGCTTTGTCCAGGATGTCGAGGAACTGATCGGCGAGCTGCCGCGCGAACTCTTCGCGGCTCAGGCCCCTGCCTGCCAGCGTCAGATAGATATTGCCGAAGATTGATCCGGCTGAAATTCTACCACCGGCACCGCCGGTCAGCTTTTCCATGAGCGGCGAATCGGTTTTGATTGTCTGCGCCTGGCGTTGTACGAACTTCTCTGTCGCGTCGGTGTCGCGCCCCTGAATCTCTACGCCCTGGTTGAAGGTGTTCACCAGGGCTTTGCCTCGGGCCTTCAGGTTAGAGAGCGGGCCTTCCTTCGCGTCTGATGACGGCAGAAAGCGGGTGATGCTGGCGGCGAGGTCTTTGATTTCTACATCGGTAAAAACCTTGCCCTTGCGGATGCCCTCGGCGAAAGTTTTTGCGAGAGCCATGCCCTTTTCTTCGATCTTGTTGAGCTCCGATTTGCTGCCGAGCTTTTCAGCCAGGTCGACTTTGCCAACGTCGAGCGCGTCCTGAATTTTGCCCTGCAGGTCGGTCAGCGCCGAGATCTGATTTTCCATCGCCGCTTTTGACGCGGCACTGGCCATCGGCTGTGCGGCTTTGAGCGCATCGATGCGCTGCTTGATTTCGTCGAGGCCGGAAGAGACTTTGCCGCGGGCGTCCTCTTGCCCCTTGAGTTTCTCTACTGCATCGCTCTGCAGTTTGATCTGCTGCGTCAGCTTCTGGTATTCCGGTAGTTTTGTCTGGCCGGCCTTTTCAAGAATGTCTTGTTTCTTCTTCAGCTCTTCGAGCTGGGTGTTCGCCTTCTTCAGATCCATCGCCAGCTGATCGCCGGCGGTGATTTTGAAGCCAAAGACCGACTTGATGATCTCCCAGTTGTCGACGATTTTCTTGATGAGATTAATGAGCGGTTCGTATGCACCCCAGATAGAAAAGCCCGCACTCTTAGCGACCTTCTCGGAATCGATCAGGTGGGCTTTGAGATCATCCCAGTAAACGATCAGCGCCATGATGCCTGTGATTAACGCGAAGATCGGGTTGATCGACATGACCGCGTTTAATCCTATCTGCGCGATTTTCAGAACGCCGGCTTTAATCGCAGCAAAGCTGAAGCCGTTACCGAGCAGCTGCACACCGATCGCGTAGGCTTTCGAGGCACTGCCCGCGAGACCCGAGGCCAGGGCATTCTGATACATGAGCAAATTGTAGATTCGCATCGCAGCACCGTAAGCCATAACGGTACCACCGACGACACTTACAGCCACCGCTAGACCGCCCAGATTAGAGAGCAGGCTCGCGAGTGCCGGGCTTTGCTGCGCGGCCTTCTGTATCCAGACGAACAGGTCGGCAATTTTACCGGCGAGCGGCGCGATGAAAGAATCGCCGAAGCCTTTCGCTATGAGATCTTTGAATGCTTTCCACCCGGCGCCCACGCGGGCGACCTGCTGCGAGAGGTTCAGCAGGTTTTCTTTTGAAGCCTCGTTGACAAACTTCATGTTCCCGGCTTTGTTGAGATCCTGAATCGTCTTGATTTCAGAGCCCAGCTCTTTATAGGCGGGCAGCATTTCTTTGATGAAGCCGACAGCCTCTTCGCTGCCGAATGCCTTTTTGATCTTATCAAGCTCTGTGAGATCGAGCGTGTCGCCGAAACGTGCGCGAAGTTGCGCGAGCAGCTTTGGCATGTCGCTGAGTTTGCCGTTGGCGTCGACCGCGCGCAATCCGAGTTTGCCGAAACCTTCGGCGATATTTACCAGGAACGCACGATACGAAGTACCGGCAACGCCGGCCTGCATGGTGTTCTGCAGTCGGCCGAGAACGACACTCTGCTCTTCGAGCGGAATGCCAAGCGAAGCAGCCGATGCGCCGAGCGATTGCATCGCCTGCTGCATTTTTGCGCCGTCGGTTTTATAGACGTTGGCCGAGTAGCTGATGGTGTTTGCGAAAAGGGCGGCGAAGTTCTCGTCGTTGAGACCCTTGTACATTTTCTTAAACTGAGCGTGGGCGACGCCGAAGAGGTCAGAAAGTCCGGCGAAGTCACCCTTCGTCGCCAGAGCCAGCTTTGCGATCTGTTCGCTGATGCCGGCGAGCTGTCCAGGATCAAGGCTCGATACTGCGGATTTAATATCGTAGATACCGGTGAGGAAAGTTTCTTTCGCGATGCCGTATTCAGAAGCCATCACTCGGGTCGACTGCGAGATCTTGTCGGTCTCCTGGGCAGTGATGCCCAGCGAGCGGATGTTGGCCTCGAGCTTCGAGGACTCCATACGCGCGGCAATGAGTCCGCTGGCAAGCACCAGGCCCGAGCCCAGCACGGCGCCACCGATTTTCAGGCTCTTCATGCTCGCTTCGAACATGGCGAGATCATCGGCGCGGCCTTTGAGTTGGTTTCTGAAATCGTTGAGCTTGCCTTTGATGCCATCCATTTTTTCGGACAGCATATCCTTGAGAGTGAGAACGGCACCGAGCTTGAAATAATCCATCAGCCGGCCTCACTCAGAATTGAAAGAGCGCGCGATGGCGTTGGCCATGTTGCGTTCAAGGCGATCTTCGAGCCATTTGCAGTCGACGATCGCCCGGTTGTAGTTTTCAATGGACATTCTTTTTGGATCGAGGCGCAGGTAGTACCGTATAAGTATATCCCCGCCAAACCCCCGATCCAGTTCACCTTCTCTGACCTCTATAGCTTTTTTACTTTGGCCTTGGTGGTGACGTTGGCGATCTCAATCAGCTGCTCGCTGATGGGAATGCACATCGCCCATTCTTGCTGCGCGAGCTCATTGAAGCTGAGAACGTCGGGATAGAGCACCGTGCGGCGGCAGATCTCGCGCGAGCTTTCAGGCCCGCTGATTTCTTTGCGCGTCGCAGAGGTGAAGTCCGATTCCTTCGGTGTACGGAAGACCCCGTTGAATTCGCGATCGCCGGAAATACGGATAGAGATCTGGTGGATCTCGCCGTGCTTCTTTTTCCAGGCTTCGATCTGGTCGCCCAGATCTTCGAGCGGCAGCTCGCCGATTCCCGGCAGCTGCTTCGGCTCAGTGGCTGATTTTGTTTCTTTCATGTTGCATTACTCCTTATGCTTTTGTTTTCTGGACTGGCCCTACGACCTTGAACGGCAGATCGTGAATGAAACGCTTGTCCTTGTTCTTGCCGTTGAAACCGTCTTCGGTGAATTTGATCTGCGATAGAATGTGCGTCAGCGTGGGCAGATCTGAACTCGACTCGATGATGATGAACGGCAGGGGCGGCATCTTCAACAGGTCGTAGCCAAACGCCACGGCGAAATCGAGGATGTTCATGTACTCCTGACCGGAAACCTTGAGCGAACCTTCGCCCGTTGTTTCGCCCTGGCCCCAGGCACTCGGTTGACCTTCGTTGTCCGTAAAGACTTCGATCTCTGTTTTCAGCTTATAGCTGACTTCCTCGGCATTGACGAGCGTGCGCCCGCCGAGGATTGCTTTCGTGTTTTTCCAGCTGTATTCTTCCATGGTTTACCTGCCTTACATCGTTGCCACATCGAGCTCGATGTCTTCCATCGTGCCGATCGGCTTGAACTTGATTTTCCCCACGACCTTCTTCGTGGTCGCGACGTCCTGTTTCGGGTCGAGATAGGTTGTGTGCGAATCGATTTCGCGGTCCCCCTTCTTCTCCATGCTTTCGGAAATCGCGTTGTTGATCTCCGTTGCGAGCGCGGGAATGCCACCGATGCCGGCGTCGGGATGCGACGGGCTTTCGAGGAACTTCATGATACGACGGCGCACCACGCGGCAGATCTTATCAGCCGCGCGCAATACCTGGATACGCGTGAAGTCAGAGGTATCCACAGCCATCGTGCTGCCGTGGCTGAAGTAGAAGCCTGCATAGTCTTCGTACTGCAGAGCGACGATGTAGCCGTTTTCGGAGAGCAGATCGAGCCACGATTTCGGATCTTCGTCCCGGTTCGATAGCGCTTCATAATCTTCGATCGCGCTTACCGTCAGGAAAGCGAACCGATCGACGAAGCCAGGAGATTCGTGGACACGCGCGGCTGAAAGTTTCGCACCGAGCACTGTGCCCAGGTTGCGCACTTCACCGGTGCCGATGTATGTGCCGCGGTTGACAACGACCTGCACGCGTGCGTGGCGAAAACTTTTCGCCTCGTTGATGCGGGCCATTGCCCATTCGTCGACGGTTTCTTCGTCTTCGATATCGCGCGCTGTGGCCTCCATGATAAAGGTCACGCGGTGCTTGTACTTCGTGATCCACTCATCGGCGAGCGCGCCGACAGAAGTCCAGAAGCTTGCCACCGATGCGCCGAGCACATGGATGAAGCGGATCTGGTGCGCCTGCTTTGCAGCGCGGATCGCGGTCAGCGTGTTGTTGACCGAAGCCGTGGGGCCGAAGCATTCAAACTCGTAGGTATCTCCGGCAACGAACGAGGTACTCGGTGTGCCGCCATTGGTGAACGCGATCGTTACGCCGGCAGCGAGAGAGATCGGAGAAGCAGATGCCGGGGTCGTGAGCTCCGCACTCCAGGTCTTGCCGCCATCAGACGACTTACGGTAGGTGGCCGTCGCCGATGCGCCGCCGAGAATAATCTCGACGATGAACTTGCGCGTGCCGGTTACCGTGCCAGCGGTCGCATGCGTTGCGGTTCCGGTACCGGTGTGTTCGACATCGCCAATGGAACCCGCGACATCGCTGACCGGGCGGCAGAAGTAGAACGGCGGCGGGGTCTGACCTTTGGCTTCGGAGAACTCTTCGAAGTGCTGCTTAGCCGCGGCGAGCAGTGGGCCAGAGATCAGCAGGTTTTTCGCATCGAAGTACGAGCCGGCGGTGAGGATGGTGTTCGCATCACCGCCTTCGGCTGCACCGACTTTCAGCTGGATGCCGTCTTCGCCCTTCGGTGCGGCGCCGATGCCGCCGTCGATCAGATTGGTTTTTACATCTCCGGTCATTTCTTACCTGCCTTGGGTTTTCTTTCCCCGAATTTTCCGCCGCCGAATTTCTCCAGCGCGGCTTTGAAATCTGCTTCGTTGATTTCTGCGTCCCAGTCTGCCTTGCGGTCGGCGCATGCGCCGCGCGCGAGCGGGTAATCCGCTCCCAGCTCTGTGACCCAGAACTGCCAGTTCTTGATCGGCTTTTTCGCGGCTGCAGATTCTGCCACCGGTTCAACGGGCTTCGACTTCGCCGAGCCCTCGCCTTTGCCCGATGCTTCGGGTTCTTTAGGAATTTTTTCGCTCATGTGGTTACTCCAATGTCAATTTGATCTGCAGCCGGTAAGAGAGGAACATGCTCACTTTTGTATTTGTTTTCGATAAATTTAAGCCGGATAACGACCTTGTAGAAGTCGTCGTTTTCGTCTTCGACGATGTCGCCGCCGAGGAACTCCACCTCGACGCTCTCGCCTTCAGAGTTTTTGATGCGATCGTTCAGACCGACATGGGCTTCAGCCTGGTCTGAGAGCGTCGCCTTGATAATTTCGCTCGCGAGATCTTTCAACCAGAAGTCGATCTGGAACTCATAGTGCATGCGCACGCGGGATTTTTTCAGCGTGACGAAGTTCTGACGCACTGTGCGCTCACCGTAGCTCTCGTCGGGCACAGGTGTTGATGAAGGCGTGCGGATCACTACGAGCCTGTCGCGTATCGCCGAGGCGTATTGCTTCGGCATGAATTCGAGAATGTCTGAACGCTCGAAGGCCTTGCCATCGAGGCCCATAGCCATAAGCATCGCGATCAGATACTCGTACTTTAAATCGAGCTTCACCTGATCGCTCACGGGAAAACCTCACGCATCGTGTTGACCATGTCGGCGCGGCGTTCTTCTTCAGTCTCTTTCGCTGCCGGCGCCAGGTGTGGACGCGCCTTGATTTTTTTCTTCTCGAAACCGAACTCAAGCGCGCGCGCCTGCGGGTGGTTAGAGCCGACCGCATACTCAGCATCGCCGACCTTCTGATCAGCGAACGAGTTCACGTAGTTACCAGATGGGTGCGAACCTTTGCGGCTGCGTACGCCGCTGATCAGCTTCTTGTTCGAGCCGCCAGCCTTGGCTTTGCGTGCCGCATACTTCGGGTCGAGAGCCGGCCAGTTCGCGGGCTGACTGTGAATTTTTTTCACGACTGCAGCGCGTAGAATCTTTGCACTGCGCGCGACGGCTTTATCAGCCTGGCGGTGAATGCGGCCAGGTAGTTCGACCATCTTCTTGAGCGCTTCGTCGAAGCCGACAATCTCAAGGCTCACGCTGCACCTCCAGAACCGTGAAGGTTGCGCCAGGCTTGATTGTCTGCTCGTCGGGTTTGATGAGCTTGCACGCGAAACCGCCGACGGGTTTTTTGTCGGTACCGAGACGGCCGTTGACGATGATCTTGTCTTCGCCGACGATCGTGAGGCCTGCGCGTTTCACGAAGGTAACACGATAGCGCTCAGGCGTTTGCCCGCCGCCCTGCGTCTGGTCGACGATTACGGGCAGGCAGCGCAGACGCACCGAATCGATGAAGATGTAGTCGTATTCCCGTTTCGGCGAGGCGTTGATTCCCGTTTCCGAACCTTTATTCTTGCCTATGATGACGCTGTTGTGAGCCAGCACGTTGAACTTGGCTTTGATGAACTCTGCCGAGATCATGGCGCGAGAACTCCCCCGAACTCGACATCGGCGCTCCAGGGCGCCACGAGCCGTTCGGCTTTTGCGAGAAGGTTCTGTATCGTCTCGTCTTGCTCGTCTGCGCTTGCCCGCGCGACGCGAATGCTCATCCCGTCGAAGCTGATAGATTCTTCGCCGGTACTGGCGCGACGCCAGGCTTCGGGTAGTATTTCAACAAGCGCGAGGGAGATCTCTGCGCGCGTGAGTTTCTTTTTCATCACTTCATCGGCATCGGATTCTCCTGCGGCTTCGTAATTCGCAGCACCGACCCAGTCGGTCAGACGCTGCTCGGCTTCCCAGATATAGCCCTCAAGAAACTCATCGAGCGCAGTTTTATCGCCGTCGACTTTCGTCGCGTCGTCGATGCCCCAGAAGCCGGCGTCAAAGCCGAGCTTCTTGATGTCTGCTGCGCTCGCGAGTGCCATGGGTTATTTGTTCGCCAGTGCCTCGAGTTCGTCGCGGTGATCTTCCAGGCTGATCATCGCATCCATAGCGCGGGCAACGTCCTTTTCCTTGATCGCCGCTTTTGCTTCAGCCAATGCCGCTTTCATCGCGGCGGCGGTTTCAGGTTTCAGATCTTTGTGCTCGGCGAGATCGCTGGCCTCTTCGAGAGCCGATTCGGCTTCTGCCAGAATCACCTTCGCCTCTTTGTCTGAGTATTTGCGATGACCGGGCGCAGGCGTCTTGTCGTCTTCGACGAGGACGAGTTCGCCAGAGCGGATCTTCTCCCGAACGAATTCGGAATCTTTCACCTTGATGATCTCGCCCTTACCTGGGGTCTTCGCGCCGATTCTTTGACCTTCAGGGTCTACGAATTTGAGACCCTGATTGTCGAGACGGGGATGCAGTTTAACTTTCATGCATTGCCCCTTATGGTGAGATGTCGAGGTACGCCGACGCGCCGGTGAAGAGCTTGTTGAAGCCCACGACTTTGCTGATCACAGTTTTTTCGAACTGACGATCGATCAGCTTGTCTGTCTCAACGAGCGATGCGCCTTTTTCTTCGAGCACTTCGAGCGAAGATTTCGGATCGATCGCGAGAATGACGTCAGCACCGAGGCCGCTGTTGATGCGCAGCTTGTTGCCGAAGACAGTTTGCGGAACGCCGTCTTTCAGCCATGGTGCCGCGATCAGAGCATCTTTGAACTCTGCCAGGCTCATGACCTTTTTCATGGTCGCTTTGTCGGCGAGCAGCATGCCAGGCTCGAAACCTTCTTCGAAGGCCAACTCGAGCGTCAGCATATCGGCATAGGTGAGCGTGCCTGAAAGGGCGATGCCTACGTCGCTGGCTGGGTTGGTGTTGCCGTCGCCGTTGACGAGAACGGCCAGACCTTCAGAGACCATCTTGCGGCCGAGCTTTGTACCGATCGCCTGCAGTGTTACTGCCAGAACGTTCGCCTTGGTGCGACGCAGAGCTTCATAGCTCGATTCGATCTGCATGCCGATTTTGAGAAGGTTGATTGCTTTCTCTTTGGTCTTGCCGATGACTTTCGAGAAGATCGCGCCTTCTGCAGTGCGCTTGTAGTCGACGTCGCTGGTGGACATGTCGAATTCGATGCCTTCGTACTTACCGCTGTCGACTTGGGTGGTCGTTGCCGCGATTTCGTCGATCGTCGCTTCAAACTTACCGCGGCCGAGACCGAGGCGCACGTTGCGCGAAACGAATTCAGGAAAGAGGATCGAGCTCCCCGAAGTTTTGAAAAAATCGGAAACGAGGCTGGCATTGCCTTTGCCTACGTTGATTTTTTGGTGCATCAGCTGACGCTCGAAAGCGTCGAGCTTCGACAGCTTCGAGCCTTTGTACTCTTCGCTGGGATCGAGTTTTTCGAGATGTTCTGTGAGCGTGCGGTTCGCCTGAGTCGCTTCGCCGTAAATGCCCTTATCGAGCTTAAGTTCTTCAAATTTTGCCATTGTTTTCTCCTGTGATTTTAAAGCACGATCGTGACTTCTGTGTCTGTCGTGTTGACGTTGAGTACGTGGAACGCTTTGCCGTTGGTGCCATCGACGCGCACCGCACCGCTGCCCGCGCATTCCAGCAGGGACGAAGGTACCGCCGGTGCTGTGCTCGTGTATTTGAGCGTACGAACGCAACGCCCGAAATTGACCGTGCAGACATCCGCCTCGATGGTTTCAACGATGCCGGTGAGCGGATCGTCCGCAGCAGCGAGCACGACTGTTTCGTTAGCACTGATCTTGATCGGCTTACCTTCGTCCGTGCCTTTGACGAGAGTTGAGTGTTTCATTGTTACCGGTGTGCCTTCACCGGCAGATTTGTTAGTTACGGGAAATGACATGTGTTACCTGCCTTATTTGATTTGGAAGTTTTCGACGTCGTCGTCTGAACTGCTCGCTGATTGTTGATTACCTTCGGTCGTTACCGAAGATTGCCGATCGTTGGCTGGGTGCAGCTGATCTGCACGGGTCTTGTAGTCCGCGGCCAGTGCCTTCACCGTTTCGATGGGTGCCGTTTGCAGAGACTTAATGATCTCTTCAGATGCTTTGCCTTCTCCCGCGCACAGGCGGTAGAATTTTTCGGCGTCGTCGCGCAGCGCTTTCTCGTGCTGCTCGCCGAGCTCGGCTTTCGGTTTGAGTTCGGCGATCTCTTGCGTGAGCGCTTCGTTCACACGGCTGACGTCAGCCATCAATGCGTCGAATTGCGCCTGCGAGATTTCCACCTCTTCAACCCCTTTGGCGAAAAGACCCTCGGTTTTCATGCCGAGCTTCTCGCAGAATTGTTTTTTCAATTTCACGTTCGTTTCCTCCTGAGCGTGTAGTTCTTCATTTTTTGATACGTTGTTTTCTGCCGAAGAATCTTCGGCCGGTTGAAACCAGTGGCGTGCCAGGCGTTGCTTGGCGTTCGGGTCGCCGCCCTGGTATACGAGAGAGAACTCGTCGTAGCTGGTGATCTCGGTGACGTCGATCGTCACGAGTTTGTTGTCAACTTCGGCGCCGAGCTTGTACCAGAAATTTTCTAGATCGGGATGAGACTTCTGGAATTTAAAGCGAATGCCTACAGATCCGCTGTGGATTGCCGGCGGTCTCATTTTCAAACCGGCGGCGATGCGGGGGCTTACTATTTTGTCGATCTTCAACTCAACGTCGATACCGTTGGGCTCTTCAGTTTCAGACCAGATCGATTCACTGACAACGCCGAGCCACTGGTTCACGTCGCGGTCGTGGTTGGGGTAAACGGTTTGGTGCAAGAGTAGCTTTACACTTTTTTTGAGAACATCACCGAGCGAGAAGTTCAGCCAGTAGCCAGGGATCACGACTTTAGAAAGAGCACGGAAGCGAGGATAGATATAATTCTCGTCTTCCTTCATCTCCGTCGGCGCACCTTCGGCGGGTGCGAGCAACTTCGCGGCGCTGTTTATGCAGACGCCTTCGAAGCTGTTCTTGCGCAGCATTACGGTGAGCTCGCCGTCGACGAGCGTGACCATGTTACCTTTGCTTTTCATTCTTATCATGTGAGATCCTCAAAGTCTGCCGTTGCGGCGTTGGGTATGTTGCGGATGAAGGATGTGCCTTCGGGGTAGATCTTGAACTTCACGCCTTCGAGGCTGCGCTCAAGCGTGATCTCGAAATAACCGAACTCGTCGCTGATGACGCTGCGCGGGTGTGGCAACAGGCTGATGCCTTTGGTGGCCACGACCTGAATCTCGCGGCCTGGAAGCGGATCGCCGGTACCGTCTTTCAGATAACCGGAGACGACGCAGATCTGCGGATCGGCGAGCGAAGGTGCGGCGACCGCAGCGTTGAGCGTGCACGAAGTGATCGTCGGCCGCGCGGTACCGTCGAGCGAGCGCAGCACGATGCCGATGCGCACCCACGACTTTTGCGCGAGCGGCGGCAGATCGGTGAGCGCCGACGCCTGATCATAGCTGCGGTCTGAATTTACCCAGGCGCCGCCATCGTAAAATTTCGCGACACCGTCGATAATCCAGAAGTAGCGGATGCCGGTTTGCGCCGGAGCGCTCACCGACTGCAGCAGCTCTTCGGCTTCAGTGATCAGCACCGGCGGTGTGAGCAGGTAGAGATTCGCGTCGTCGTAGTATTGCACCGGGCCGTTCAGCTCGAAGCGAATGATCTGCACCGTGTCGGCAGAATCAGTGAGCACGAGTTTGACGTAGCGGTAACGAACCGCGGTGAACGATTGGTTGATGTCGTCTTCGACATCGGGGATGTTGACGATCTCGTCGAAGTCTATACCGTCTTCTGAGAGATAAAGAATCGCCGACGCGGGCAATCCGCCTAACGCGAAGTCGAGTTTGAGACGGTTCAGCCATAACAGGCGACCGAGATCGATTTCGATTTCGTGAGGCCCCGACACAACCGTAGACCAGTACGTCGCGGCGTCGCCATCGACCATGTGCGATGCCGGGTGATCGGCGTGTGCCGAAGTTGCCTCGATAGATTTATTTAAAGCGAGATCGGTGCTCGTGTTCGCGAGCTCTTTGATGCGCGCGACTGCGGACGCAATTTCTACGCGCTCCGCATTAAAGCGAAACTCGTTAGAGCGGTCGAAAAGGTATGTGTGTCGTACTGACATTTTTTAATGCCACGTACGGTGATCAGACAGGTAGCAAGCGCGCTATTCCCGAGGTTTTGTGTTTTTTATGGTCTCGGGATTATGTCTCATGTTTAGAAAACTTTTTGGGCGCCTCTCAGAGGGCAAAAGCGCCGTTGATTTTCGTTGCGAAACGCGAAGTCGGGGGTTTCTGCTCCCCAGGAATGACACCCGGCTTAAAATGGCTAGAAATGCCCTTTGCGGGGATGAGTAAATCCGCTTATTGGTAGTAGAGTTCGCGGGCCAAGTCTCTGACATGCACCGGTAACTCTTCGAGCGGGTATTCGCCGCGCGCGATGCGGGCGAACTCGTTTCTCCAGGTGCGCGGTGTGCCACCGGTGAGAAGCCCCTCGAAATTCTTGCGGGCGAAGGTGCCGAGGTGCTGCACGAAGTAAGCGTCGAGAAATTTACTCTCGTCTTCGTTCATCTCGACCAGGTTCATGTCGAACTCTTCGCCCTGCAGCTGATCGCGGTTCACCAACTCGAAGTCGTTGACGAGTGTCTGCTCGCGCGCTTCGGTCATGGTACAACCTCGACATAAGTGTCTTCGTACTCGGCGAAGTTCTTTTTCTTAGGCCTGAACGAAGTGGCGATGCTCGACGACTTATCGTCGACCACGACCGCGAGATTCTCTTTCGTCTGGTAGAACATGGTTCTTGCTGCGCCCTTGTTATAGTAGACGAACAGTCGATCATAGTCGGTCAATACTTTTTTGGCCAGCGCCGCATAAGCCTTCGCGTTCTTCGGAGCGTCCGCTCCGGTGAACTCGTCCTTGTGCTTATCGAAGTGCGAGGCCAGCGCTTCGGGCTGTCCCCAGTCTGCGCCCTGGAAGGCGTTGATCTTCGAGGCGAACTCGCTCGGGTTCAGATCGTGAAAATCCTGCCAGCGCAGAAATGCTTGCTGGCGTTTGATCTGCCCCGTGGCTTCGTCGACCGTCGTGGCTTCGGGCATCTTCGGCTGCGTGAGTTCTTTTCCCGTGCGGGTCAAGATGCGCTCTTCGCGTCCGACGACCACCGTCGTGCGGCACCGTCCATGGTAAGGCGGCATGCGGCACGCGAGTGAAGCGATCACCTGCGGCGTCTTGCCTTGCGGCACCGTCTTCGGCCAGGGAAATTTTGACACGACGTCGGATGGCTCTGTGTCCAGGACATCCTGCACAAATTCGGCCATCGTTTCTACCCGTACTCTGCGGCCATTCATCTCGCGGCAAATTGCCGAAGTCTTCTGGTCGAGAATCGCGACGATCTCCAGCTCTTGAAAGCCGAGCTCTTGCATCGACAGCACCTGCGAAAAGTTGCGCGCCTTGTTCACCGCGTTCGAGACAACCAGGCGGTAACGGCTCTGCGCTTCGTCTTCACCCAAAACCTTGCCGGCAGCTTTCGCTGCGGCGATGGCTTTGTCGCGAATCTCTTTCGCCGATGTACCTTTACCTTCGAGCTCGTCGAGCACGGCCTGCCGCATCTCGTCGCGGAAGTCGTTATAGACAGCGCCGTAGTCGTAACCCTGCGCCGCCTCGAACCACTTCATCGCTTTCGGCAGCTGCTGCGTCGCGGTTTTCTGCGCGGGCTTTACCCCGCTCGTCGCACCATCGACCCAGGCGTTGCGGATGTGATCGCGCACCGCGGCGGAAACCTCCGCCGGGAGTGTGTCTCTCATCTCGCCGTCGAGCCAGTCGAGTGCGGAATCGGCATCGCCTTTTGCAAGACGATCTTCGAGCCCGCGCACGATGCGCTCGACTTCTACCTTGTACTGACCCAGCATCGCCGATTGAGCCGCGGCATCTTGCGCCGCAGCCTTCTCGGCTTCTTTGCGTTTCGTAACGTTGTCAATCGCCGGCTTGCCGTCCTCTGACGGTTTGCCGGTTTTGGCTAATCTGCTTTCCGGAAGGGAATCAGATTCGTGCCCCGTGCAGCCTTCGTGGTCGCACGGTGAAGTATTGCGGTCTTTTTTTTTAGCGCGCGCATCGTTGCTGCGGTCGCCTTTGTGCCGGTGGCCTTCTCGTAGCCGGCCTCGCGCGCGGCTTCGTCGGCAGAGATCCATCCGGCATCTTGTTTGAGCAGTATATTCAGCAGCTCAAAATTCTTAGCTTGCGCATCGGCAGCCGGGTCGAGCGAGCGCGATGGGTTGAATGTTACGGTGACTGCCTTTACGCGGAAACCTTTGAGCACCAGGTGCAGCCAATACACTTTCTCAAGGAAGCGTTTCAAAACGCGCTGACGCCCACGCAGTTTTGAAAGGAAACTCTCGTAGACGACGCCTGCATAGGTTTCGGTTGTTGAGTAACTGCGGCCGAGGAGCGACGGGTCCATGTCGATGCCAGAGGCGAGCTGCTCTTCACCGATCTGGAACAGATCAGCAGCACCGCGCGCGTCGCCGGTTACGCTTTTATGATCGATCGTGACGTCGTCGTAGCTGACGGCAACGCCTGACTTGGCAAAGTTTTCACGGAAGGATTTCGCAAAGTCCTCGAGATTCTTTTTAAGGCGGGCGGTGTATTCCCGCGGCGCTTCGTTATTGTTCGGCGCCGGTTTCTTCTTGGCATGGACGAACCCGAGCAGGCCGATTTTCCTGATGACTTCTTTGATGCGGTCGATGAAATCCTTTTGCGATTTTGCCGTATCGAGCGCGGCTATGAACGGGGGAATTCCGTACGGGCTTTTCTCGTCGCGCTGCAGCGGAATATACATGTACTGATGTTCGTTGAGTTCGACATCCTCGCCGATGCCCGTTTGGAAAGGAGCCCAGTCGCCGCGGTCATTGCGTTTGAAGCGAACTTCTTTCACCGGCACGAGCTCGACTTTGCGAATGCCAGAGAAGTCGCCTTCTGGAATCGCCTCAGCAGAAAGCGCGCCGCGGATTGTTACCTGGCGGAGAATAGCATCGACGAGGGAATCGATTCCGGCAGCCGGCTTGAAAGCTGTCTTTGCAAAATCCTTGAGCTCTTCGCGCGCCTTTACCGATTCGGCTTCAGAGAGGCCCTCGAAAGAGACCTGGTGTCCGGTATTCGCAAAGCTGATCGTACGCTCCACGGCCTGCGACAGATCTGGCGTAGAAAGAACGAGCTTCTCTATTTCGTCTACGAGCTCGAACGGTACCGGCGGCGTCACAGAATCGAGCAGTTCACTGCGTTTGCGCTCTGGCGTCAGCTCGCGCTCCGACGGAATATCTACCGCAAAGGCTTGCTGCGCCGGCTCTTTGCGGCCGCGAGAGAATATATTTCCGAGGAAGCGAAACATCTTGTTATGTGAGGCTCAGATAAATCGGGTCCACACCCGTGACGACATGCAACGGTGAAACTTCAGACGCGATGCGTGCGTAGTTTAATGCCATGCCGTAGTGATTCGGAACTTTTTTCTTGTAGTGAATTTCGTTGATACCGCCCTTATCGACACCCTCTTTGATGAGCATCTTAAGCTGTGACTTGAAAACTTCGTAGGCTGTAATCTTGTCGGCGGGCATGCGCTTCGGGTCTGGTAATTCTATCCGCACATCACGCAGCGATTCCGTGGTTTCGTCCAGCGACTCGTCACGGTTCACAGTAACACGTGGCACGGCGAATTCGCCCTGGCCTTCTTCGCCGGTTTTGAGAGTGTCGCCTTTATAGTAATTGATGTAAACGCGTCCCTGAAAATGGCGGGCGATATTTTTCGCGAGCGTCTTGTACGGCATCGCGTCGATGACGCCGCAGTATCCGCCGCGTTGCTCGACCGCGTCGATGATGGCTTTCTCATTGTCGGCCGGCATTTCGATAAAGTCGGTAACGCGCAGGCGATTCTCGTGAGGCTGCATGAAGACGAGGTGGCATTTGTCGCCGACGTCCATACCCCAGAAGGTGAAACGCGTGTGAGAATCGGCCGAGTATAGTCTCTGCGCGGCGCGCAGCACGTCGTCGGTAATGGGCTTAGAGTTAACGGTGCTGAACGGCTGGCCGAGAATAGAGATAGAGAAGTTCTTTTTCTGGATCAATGTCGTAGCCGATTCGTACCGGCGCTTGATCTCAGCGGCAGAGATATGCTCGAACAGCAGGTGCGAAAGGTGCCGGCCGACAATATCCTTGGATCGCTTCGGAAATTCAGCGACCCAGACGCCCGTGCTCATGTTGAGTTTGCGCGAACACTTCACGCAGCCGATGTAGACGTTATTGCCTTTCGTAATGAGGCAATCAGGGAAGGTCTTGTCGGGAAAATTCCAGAATCCGCATCCGCATTTTACGCCGAAGAACCGGCTGTCAGATTCTTTAAAATCAGCATCGATGCCAAAGTCATCCTCTGACGGTTGCGACAACTTGGTGATGGCTGGGTCGGATGAGTGAAGCAAACGGTCTTCGGCGAACTGCAGGTTCTCCTGATTCGACTCGTCGACTTCGTCCATTACGCCGTGATCGATCGAGATCGACTTCACCTTGCGCTTCGAAAAAACGCCACGAAAATAGATTGAGAATTTTCCGAATTGCTTGAGGCCGACATTGTCGGTCAGACTGGGCCCTTGCAGCGACGAAAGCAGCTCCGAGTTTTCAATAATCGGATTCGCTTTGTCCTGTACATAATCAGCGATGTCTTCGTCTGTTGGAAAAAAGTAACTGGTGTTCGATCCGTATTTTACGCCGAGGTAAACGGATTTGAGAAACGCGTAGGTAGAGATCGCCATCTGAGCGGCTTTGCGATAAACTTCACGCGGCGGCTTCGGTTGCGTATAGATCTCGCGCAGCGGCTCGTGGTCCTTAAGACTGAACGGCTGCCAGGAGCGACCAACCTTGATGCGGATATTTTGCATCACCCATTCTAGCATGTTCGTCGCGCCGAAGTGCTTGCGCCCTTCGACGAGAAACTGCTCGAATTGCTCTTCGTTCTTCGCGGCCATGTCTTCAGGAAAGAACAGGACGAGTGCTAATATTAATGCGAGTATGCGTTTCACTTCTTTGCCTCCGATGCGCGTATTTGTTTAAGTTTTTCATGAAAGCGTTTTTCTACTTGCGACCAGCGCTGCTCAAGCAGCTTGCCGATTTTTTCGTCTTCCTGGAGAACAGAGAGCAGAGCCGTGACGGATTGCCGCGCGGTCTCTTCGCTGTCGCGGTCGGCACCGCTTTGTTCCAGGATAAATTTGCCCGCACCGATGAGAGAATAAATCGCACCATCGAGAGTCTTGGCCTGGAGCGAAGGAAGCTGCTGAACGAGTAGCTCTTTGGCCCTGCTGACCTCGCTGATAATTTCACGGCGGGCGCCGGCGATACTCTCGTCGATCTTATCGTGGTGTGCGACTTCCGTTCTTTTGCAGCGTTCATCCCAGTTAAGGCCGCGAGCGTCTTTCTCTTGCGACCATTCGTGGACAGTCGCTTTGGATATCTTCGGGTACTCCCGCTTAAGAACGCGCACAACCTCGGAAAGATTCCGGCTGTCGTAGTAGATACGGAACGCGCGCTCTTTGACTTCATGGGTGTACCGGGGCATTGCATTTATTTCGAGGTCGCGGCCCCCGCGGCAAAGCCCGCACCGATCAGCAAGGCCGCGGCGAGAGCGATCTCCCACCACTCGAACGATTTACCGAACGAGATCACCTTGCCTTCGGGGCTCATCTTGAATTTGTACTTGAGGTCGTGCACTTCGAGAAACAACACGTAGCTGCCGTCGGCGAGCTCCTGGCGTTTCGAGCGGTCTTCTTTGAGGTCGGCGGCTTCGATCTTTTCGAGGCGCTCGGCGTCTGCGATCAGCTGCGCCAGAACTTCTTTGCGCAGAATCGTGACTTGGCGTTCGCGGGGCGGAGGATTGAGAGGCGGCGCCGCCAGCAGTCCGGAGACTGAAACTGCCAGCAGCACCGCGAGGAGAATTTTTTTAAATGGGTGGTTCATTGTTTGAGCGCCTTCTTGGCCTCTTCGATATACGGGCGGTCGATGTGCTCGTGCAGCTTCTCAGTGTCGATATCGCCGAGCTTGCCGTTAGAACAAGCCGCGCGGCCGCCGAAGTATGTGGCCACGAGCACCGCAACTGCGATGCCCAGGTATTTAATCTTTGTGATCACGGGATGCCGCCTTCGTTCGGCGCGGGCGGTTTGGCCTTGGGTGTGAAACGATCTTTGACTGCGCGGTAGAGCTCTGCCAACGTAGGCCCGCAAAGGATCAACACGCCCGAGAGCGGCAGTACTTCACCGCCGAGGCCCAAGAGATCGACAACAGGCGTCGTCACGCGGATGGAAATCATCAGCAACATAAAGCCAATAATGCGAAGCAGATTCGAGAATCGCCAGAACGACACGAAGTCGTCGGCGTCAGCTGTGGTACCATTGCCGCGGATCGCTTCGAGAATCATCGGGCCGGCAAAAAGCACGATGCCCGCAACGGGCAATGCCTGGCCAAAGATGCCCAGCATGGTGAGTGCCGGTGTGGCTACGAAGCCAGAAAGGATAATCAGAAAAACGCCGAGCAGGCGGAAGAGATTGGTGATGCGAAAGAGTGGTTTATTCATGTTACCTCACACGCTTGTTGATCAGGAATTTTACATCTTCCCTGATTTCTTTGAGGATGCGCGCGTTGTTTTCGTTAGCAACTTCGAGTTTCACGATGCGAATCTCGATGTCTTTGCTGACGGTGAAGTAATAGACCAGCATCGATACGGCAAATACAGCCGCCTTGATATAGTCTTTCGCTTCAAACCGCATCGCATCTCCGTCGCAGTCCTAAAAATTGGTGAGCGCCCGTTGCCAGGCGCCCGCCAAGGAGCTGCGCTTGTTCCCGTCCGGGTTACCGGTCGTGACAGTGCGGTTTTACAACATCGAAGGGGGGTGTGTCAAGGTCGTACTTGCCGACGATTACGCAACTTGCCGATCTTTCATAAAAAAATTTTCATCAAACAGGTCGAGTTGCTGCAGTTTGGAGCGCTTGAATGTGCGCGTCATGAAATTATCGAGAGCGGATTGCGTGATGACTTGCTTGCGGTTCGAATAGCGGTGTGCTTCGAGAAGACCCCAAGCGATATAATTTGTTACGGTGCGATGGCAGACGCCTAATTTTCTCGCAGTTTCAGGGACGGAAAACTTCTCTTCATCGAGAGCGGTCACCATTGAGAACGAAGGTGCACAAAAAAACTCGCGCCGTCAAGGAATAATCCAGTTCGTTGCGACGCGGCAAAATTATCTCAGGTCGAGAACGCCGCCCATGATTCTGAAATCAGAGTCTTCTCCCACGATCTCAAATTGCTTATAAGTGCCATCAGAAAATTTTACTGTCAGTTGACTGACACCAACTCCTTCGAACTTCATATTACAGTATCGACTATCTTTTCCTTTACCTAATTCCTTCATGAACCTTGTGTACGCGTCGATTAAGATAGCATCGCTTTCCTCTTCTGATTTGCGTTTCTTTTTGAGCGAATGTTTTGCGTCTTCCAAAATTTCTTCTTGGTTCAAAAACCCCTCGTAGATTTCTGTTTTTTTCTCGCAGACTGCTAAGATGAATTTGCTGAGTGTAGCCGACGTTTCAATCGGAGACCTCCGATGAATGCTCGCCGTGATGGACACAGTAACCAATGCCGACGCGAAAAATATTGAAAGTTTCATTTTTCCTCCATGCCTACTTATTATTTAGACGAATAACGCCAAGATACCGGCCGACGATCTTCGGGAAATCTGTGCCGGTGATATCGCGATCTGGGAAGTTCGGATTTTCTGCGCGCAATGTAAACCTGCCGTTGTCGCGCAAGAATCGTTTCAGCGTCGATGCCCCGTCAAGGCTGATCGCGACGATTTCTCCCGATGCTACCGAAGCCGGATCTTCGACGAGACTCATGATCGCGAGATCGCCATCTAAAATGCCAGCGCCGATCATGGACTCGCCACGAACGCGAAGTGCGAACACCGTGCCCTTGCGACGCAGAAGCTTCCTATGAACAGAGACCGATTCCTCTGCGTGCTCAATTGACTCCATGGGGTTGCCCGCTGCAATTCGGGCCACAATAGGGATTTTTACAAAATCTTCATCGTTAGAGTCGTCTGCCTTTTGAATACGTACTAAGTTTTTTCTTCCCAAGAGCTCAATCAGCCGCTCGATCGTTTTGCGCTCGTCACCACCAAGGTCATCGAACGGACCCTGATCACCTCGGTGCACCGAATCACCAGCAGGACCGACCTTCATTTCGCCGTCCCCGGTGAGAAGCCAGTCTAAGTTTATATCGTACTTTTCGCGAATCTTAAGCATGACCGCTTGGGACAGGCCGGATCGCCCCTTAAGAACATCGGTGATATAGCCAGCCGTCACATCCAAAGCGGCGGCAAAATCCTTTTGGGAAAGGCCTGCTTTATCGATTACTTGGCCGAGTCGCTCAGAAAGCAAGCTCTACCGCCTTGAAATACGATAAAATCTTATTTTTTATTTGACGATAAGTTTTAATCTTATTACCTTGCCTCGGTTGCTGCTGCTGCTAATCGAGTGCACGTCGTGCACTCGAACGCGGCGGCAACACCGACCCGGCCACGAGGCCAAGCTACAAGGCCGGGTAAAGTATAAATGAGAGCAAGGTAGGGGGATTATGTCACATAGCGAATCGCCAGTTAATCTGGTTTCAAAAGCACGAAATCGGGCTGCTCAGACTCTAAGGGCTTTAGCCAATGCTCTAAGCCCCGCTTTAGAAACAGGTCTTTTAACAACTCTGGCGACGATATGCCGGGATGTAAGAAAACTGGAAAAACAGATCTTCGATCTGCAAAATAGGTTTGGATCGCTTCATCGGAATGTTCACTCATCAGGCGATTATTCGCCACGAAGCGCACCTTCACCTGTTGAAGAAGAGATAAATTCAACAATCGAAGAATGTATCCTCCAAACTCGCGGAAGTCGTGGCGCGAGCATCGACCGCAAAACTTCTGCGGTGCGCAGGGAAATCCAGAACAGCAACGCGGGCATCCAATCATCAAAGGCCCTTTGCAATGCACGCACCAAGTCGGCGCATGGTGATCGTCGTAGTACTCGCTCGACTTATCGCAATCGAGACACAAAGCATAACGTGACGGGCTCTCCAGTGGGCTCAGTCGCATCGAAAACAAATCGGATTTCTTCACCTTCACGAAACGGACTATTAGAGGCCAGCCTCAAAGTGGCAAACAAAAAAGGAGACCACACATGATTTCAACTACCGCCGACGCGCGCAAGGTTTTCACCTGGCGCGACATACCGGTGAAGAGCCTACAATCCGTACGAGCGCGGCTGATAAAAAAATACGGCACGCTTTCACAGGCCGCTGCTGATCTGCGCATCCATTATGTGCGACTCAGCCACGCCGTGAACGGACGGGAGTACCTGATATGGGTAATCACTATCCTTCAACGCGATCTCGAACTCACCGATCACCAGGTACTCATGCTTTGGCCGCTGCTCAAAGCCTGGCCGAAAGAAGACCGGAGGGCAGCGTGACTCCTGAGATCATAGCAAAACTCGGCATGCTCTCATTCAATGAGGGCTGCGGCACTCTCACACCTGGCGAGAAAGCGGAGCTTGATCTAGTAAGCAAGGTAGATTGGGAATTGAGTCCCGCGGCGAGTGCATACCTAAATGCTTTCATGCTGCAAGCTTACCGGCTCGGCGAGCTCGTCGCGCGAGGTGAAGCGTGAAAGAATCAACGCGCGCCTACGTGCTCGGCATGTCGATCGGCGGATTCTTCGGAGCGATCGTCGGCATGTTCTTTGTCGGCATCGTTCTCGGCGTCAGAATCGGCGCCTACGTTCACACCAAACTCGACGACCGCGGCCAGATCGTGCCACGCACTTCTCAACAATGCAACATCAATGGAGGTTTTAAGTGAAGGCAATTAAAGTCGAACTCAACAAGAAAGGCGAGTTCAATCTCAACGGGATCATCTTCTCCACCTGCGGCAAGCTCGCCGGAGAAACGGTGCGGATCAAACGGTGCGCGAAGAAGGTGCTGCTCGCGTACGGCAAAGAAGAGGTCAGCGCGATTCTGCCGGTCGGGTTTGCGAAGAGCATGGCGGTATACGCAAATATGGAGGTGCGCGATGCAAGCGCCAACTAATCCCTGGAAAATGGCGGATCTGGTGCCCAAAGAAGGCTCGGTGTTTATCCCCGGATTCACGCCAGAGAAGACAAGGCCGGTTACAATATTCACGAGCAACGATTTCACTTATGAAATCGGCCGAAGCACCAACGGCCGAGTCACTGCGCTTTTTCACCGTAATTTAAAAACAGGAGAGGCAAAACTATGAGACACATTTTACAACGCAAGCCCTGGCAATCCCAGCGCGACAACCACCTGCACCCGAACGGTTCGTGCGGGCCGACGGCGACCATCAACGCACTGCATGCGGTCGGCCTCGAAATGCCGCGCGAAGACTTCGACCAGGAAGAAGACTTCTTCACCGACTGGCTGGAAAGACCCGAAGCCGTCGCCTACATGCTCACGCATTATCCGTTCGCCAAAGGAAGTACGCTACGCCCGCGCCATTTCGGAGAGATCTTAGCCTGGGGGGTGAACCAGATCATGAAGCCTGTCGTCGGCGCTGATGTGGCATTCCGCAAGGCACGTTCGATCACCGAAATGGCGCAGGCAATTTTTCGCGACCAGCCGGTGATCGTCAGCTGCAACTTCACCAGCGCCGGACACTTCATCTGCCTGGCGGGTGTAGAGATCGCGGATGATACCCCGAGCCTCGAAACGCTGACAGAAGATCAGATTCTTGCCTTCTTCGCTGACGACAGCTGGGGCGACTACAATGTGAACTACAAGAGCCGCGCCGGCGACAACGTTCGCTACACCATGCGCCTGATGCGCGAACTGATGAAGGGCGGCGACGGTTTCAAGTGGACCTCGAACCTGATCTCTAACCCGGCACACGACAAGGGCGGTTATGTTCCTGCTGCGTAAGTTTTTCAGCGCAGCGAAGCGCATGCTCGAATCACTCTCCGAGCAGTTCGAACCGGAATCGCCTGCCGACCGCGAGCTGCGCGAGGCCCGCGCTTCGCTCGTCGGCGAACGCGTGAGGAGGTCTCGCAAGTGAACCACCTCTGCACCCTGATCCGTTGGTTTCTCGACAACCCGACTGCCGCATATTTCGGCCGTGAGGTTTCGCAGAAAACCGGCATCAGTGAGCGCAACTGCTACCGATACCTGGGCTTTCTCACCGAGGAAGGCATTCTCGTCAAAGAGGCCCGGGCTTACAGATTCAACGCAAAACTCGCGGCCAAATTATACCGCGAAATAAAATTAATGCCGCAAGGCTAAGAGGAAATTATGGCGAAAAAAAATACAGAAAACCAAATGGCAGAACTCAACATAGAGAACATGCCGAAGTCGGTGACCGATCCGGAAACGGGCCTTAAGGTCAAGGTCACCAAAGAAATGATCATGGTTTTGATGAACGCCGAGCGCGTCATCACGACCAACATGGAGCAGCTGGCGCTCGCGCTCAAAACGATCCGCGACGATAAGCTATATCTGCTCTACGAAATCGGCAGCATGGGCGAATACCTGGAGAAGCGGTTTTCTTTTTCAGAACGCTTCGGCTACAGCCTTCTGAAATTCGCCGACGTCTTCGGCGACAGTAAGCATTTTTCAGAGATCATGCACCAGCCGCGCCGGCTGCTCGAACTGGCCTCGAAAGACGACAACCTGGCGAAGCAGCTGAAAGACGGCGAGGTCACGATGCCCGACGGTACCAGGCTCTCGCTCAAAGAGCTGAAAAAGGAATTCGCCAACGAACTGGTTTCTGAGCTCGAACGGACAAAATCTGATCTAAAGGCGACGAAAAAAGAAGCGCGCGAAAACAAGCAGCTGGCGGAAGAACAAGGCAAAACGCTCGCGCACTACGAAGACTCACTGGCCGAAGGCAACTTCAAGAAGATCACGAAGAAGAAAGAGGTCATGGCGGAGCTCTTCGCGATCGATGCGCAAGCGGCCGACATGGTTAAGCGCCTCGACTCCATCGAATCCGAAGAGCCCGAGGTCGTTTCGCAGCTCGTCAAAACCCTGACCGGCGTGCTCGCCGGATTCTCGCAGGTGCAGAACAAGCACATGCACCTCATTCTATCGGTGACACCTGACTCGAAGAACTGAGGCAACATGCACAAGTTGCCGACAGAGATCTTGAAACACGTAAAGGCCGCACACGCCGCCGCTACTCATTCGGAGAAGCGCGCTGTGCTCGGCAAATACGCGAATATGTACGCCACTAGCCCGGCGACGCTATACCGCAAAATCAAAGAACTCGACAAGGCGCCAACGGTCAGATTGCGGCGGTCCGATTACCTGAAACCACGAGTGGCAGACAAAGCCGTCTTCGAAAAGGACATGCAGGTCATCGCGGGCATAATGCGCGCACCGAGCCGCGAAGGCCAGGGCGAATTCTTGGCGGCAGAAACCGCACTCGACTTGGCGATCTCCGAAGAGTTGATCTCCAAAGAATACAACGTGCACACGGTCACTCGATGGCTGTCACGCATGGGCATGAGCCGCCGCGGCTTCCAGACAGAAAAGAAAGCTGTCAAACTTACGGCAGAGCATTCAAACCATGTCTGCCTCGTTGACGCCACGGTTTCGAGGCTCTACTATCTGAGCACCACCGGCAAGGTTATTGCCGACTCTTCGATTGCGCGCGACCGCTCGCACGCCGACGATCGCATCAAGCGTCTGGGCCTGAAGAAGATCTGGCTCTACGTCGCAGTCGATCTTTATTCGAAAGCCTGGTGGTGCCGCGGCTTTGCTGATCTTCACCTCGGGGAAAACGCGGCCGACTATTTCGAATTTTTCCGCGAATTATTTCTGCCAAAACAGGGCGTCCCGATGCACGGCGTGCCGCGCGTCATTTACTCCGACCCCGGCTCTTCTCTCAAAGGCAAAATGATCGGTCGCATGTGCGACTACCTCGGCATCAAACTGATTCACCACATGCCACACCATCCGCGCGCGAAAGGGCCGGTCGAAGCGCGCATTCATGCCATACAACGCCAGGGCGAAGCGCTGCTCGCGCTGCTGCCCAAAGAAGAACGCCCGGCCGACATCGAAGCCTATAACTCTTTCATGCAAGACTTCGCGCGCAAGCACAACGCCAAATCTGGCGCATGGACTAAGTGGCATCAGAATACGGTCGGCTTAACTACGGTCTCCGAAAGCGACATAATACAATCTGTGGCGGAGCCCTTCACGCGCCTCATCGACGTGTGGGGATGTATCTCCGTCAACGCCGTTCAGTACGAGGTCGTCGATGGCCAAGAACTCATCGGTCAGCGTGTCGACGTCTGGCGCCGGCTGAACGGTAGCCTGGTGGTGCAGAGCGTCGATGGCCGGCTCTTTGCCGTGAAAGAAACCGGACCTGTCGAAGTCATCGCTGACGGTACCGACTACCACGGTTTCAAAAAGACCGAAGGCGAGGCGAACCGCGAGCTGGCAATCCTAGAGAGTAAAAAGTTCCACCGCACCATCTCGCGCGGAGCCGTGGCCCCAAAGAAACAGCAGGTACTTCACATTCCCGCGGCCGGCACGCCGCTGCAGAAAAACTCTGCGGTACCGCTGGAAGCTTACGAGGACAGCCAGTCGGCCTGGTTGTTTCTTGCGGAATACACCGGCTACGCCCGCGCCGAACTCTCTGACGAGACCCGCGACAAGATCGATAAATTCTTCGAGATCCTTCTGGGTATGACCCCGCCCGTGATTCGCGGCGAAGATCTGATGCGCATCGCCAATTCTCTTAAAAATGATATCGTAAAGGAGCAAAAAAAACATGGATAAGAAACAAGATTTTAGCGCGCTTGATAAACTCGGCCTAATCGCCACGAAGTCGTTCGTGACGGCGAACCGCAAGATCAGGAACGCTGTAAAAAACGACACGATGCTGGCGGTGTATGCGACGCCTGGCATGGGGAAGACAACGATCAACCGCATCACGATCGGCCAGCTCAAAGAGTCGAGCCGGTACGTGGTAACGGAGATTCTCGCGTTCAACGAGTACCACAACATCATCGGCTCGATTATCGACCGCATGATCGACGACATGGCGCATGAGAAACCGCGCTATAGTCTGATGGCGCGCATCGAACAGTTCAAGCGCGTGTTGATGGACACGGTCAAAAAAGGCAAGAAGGTCGTGCTCGTCATCGACGAAGCCCACAGGCTCAGCCGCGACACGCTCTACGGATTGAAGATGATCCACGAAATCGGGCACAGCTTCGGCCGTGAAAACCTGTTCAGCATCATCTTCTTCGGCCAGCCGCATTTCGCGCAGCTGATCCGCCCGCGTGAGCTCAACCTGCGCATCGACCGCCACGAAGTCGAGCCGCTGTCAATGGCAGAGGCCGAAGAATACTTCCGCATGCGCAAGGCGAAGCTCAGCGAGAAGTCGCTGCAGAAAATCGTGCGCCGCGCGGGCCTCACGCCGCTCGGTCTCAAGCGCGCATGCAACGTACTGCTGGAGATCTCCGGCGGCGATCGCATCACCGACGAAGCGGTACGCCAGTACACCTCAGGCGATTTCTCCAAGGCACTTTCGAGCATGGGCCTGACGCTCAACCAGCTGGCGGGATTGATTCACCAGCAGACCGGCGAGCGCTACGACAAGTCGACGCTCAGCAAAGTCATCAACGGCAACTACGACGGCAAGAAGGGCGAGGAGCTCAGCGACACGATCGGCGACATCCTCGCGCAACGCACAGAGCAGCCCGCCGGCAAAGGCAAATCGCAGATGAAGATCGCATCTTAAAAACCAACAGGAGGCAATGAAGATGAAGAAAAAAACACCGGCCAAGAAAAGGCCAGCAGCACCGAAGGCCGTGATCGTGAAGAGCAACGAGGACGTTGTCGTCATGAAGAGCGCGCCGAAGGTTAAGAAAACCAAAGCGAAACGTGGGGGTTCCAAATGAGACTCGCCACGGATTTACCGAATAACCGGTACGAGAACAAACAGGAGCTCGAGACCGCAATGAAACTACTCGGCGATCTTAACCGTGAGAAGAAGCGCCTCGAAACCGAGGCGAACGACAAGATCCAAGCAATTCAGGAACGCCTGGGGAAAGCCCTGGAACCACTAGACGCGCGGATCGTGCACATCGCCGACGGGATCAAATACTTCTGCGACGAAAATCGCGATAAGCTCTTCGGTACCGAGAAGACCCTCGAGCTGGTCACAGGCACATGCAGCTACCGCTCCGGTAAAAATTCCGTCGACGGCAAGGGCATGGAGAAACTGATCCAGAAGGTAATTCAGGACGGCAAACTCACGAAGCCAGTGAACTCATTGCAGGCAAGGCTGATGAAGCTTTTCCTGAACATGAAGATCACAGCCGACAAAGAGCTGATCTTGAAATACCCGAAGCTCGCCAAAAAGCTCGGTTACAAAATCAAAAAAGGCGACGAACTTCTCTACGTTAAACCCTCACAGGTCGACGCTGAGATCGAAGTAGCTGCGTAAGGTTTATGGCTGCGCTTGCCAACAAATCTTCGAAGCAACTTCGCGCAATCTATGGCCTGGCGAAAAGCCTGGGCATGGACTCCGAGCTGCTGCACGATACCGTATTTTCTCTGACGAAACGAGCGAGCCTCGCCGACCTCACAAAGGGTGAGGCGACGCTCGTCGTTAAAACGCTCCTCAAGCATAAGAACCCCACGGCGCTACAACGCGCGAAGGGCAACGTCATCCAACTGGTGACACCTCGCCAGGTCGAAACGATCCAGGCGCTGGCGGCAAAGATGCTGTGGGGCGATTCTCAGATTGATGCGCTTGCAACGCGTATGTATAAACAACCTTTCCGACGCCTGCGCGTCAACCAGGCGCAGGGCCTTATCGAGGGCATGAAATCGATACTCGAACGAAAAGGAACGGTAGCATCATGAATAAAAAAATGTGGGATTATCTTGCTGAAGACTACGAAAACCCGGAGGATCAATTTAACGCGTTTTTCGACTTAGCAGATAAGCGAAAAGCCAGAGCAAGGCGGCGCCGTAAATGACGGCCATCATCGATTCAGTAGATCTCGGGGCCGGGCCGATTTATTCGGCCCGGATCGTGGGCCTTACGGTCTCCGAAGCCGATTTCCTGAAGTCGCTCTGCGACACAGTAAAGCGCGATCAGATGGAACTTCCGCAGCACTCGAACCACGAAGTGATTCTCGATGCGGCGATGAAGCTCTGCGACCAATTCGGCAAAGACGATCCAGAATACACGACCGCGGCCGTACGCTTAGCCGCGCTATCGCTGCAGGCAGTGCGCCTGGCTGCGCTGTCACTGCGGATCGCAACCGAAGGCGAAGAGGCGTTCGATATCTCCAGGGGGCGCGAATGAAAAAATCCGCATTCATTTCCGATTGCGGCAAGTATCGATATGTACTCCACAGAAAGTGGGGCATCGATGAGAAAAACTTCGTCGCTTTCGTTATGCTGAACCCGAGCACTGCTGATGCTCGCGTCGACGATCCGACAATTCGCCGATGTATAGATTTCTCTCAGCGGTGGGGTTTCGACGCGCTGGCGGTGGTTAATCTATTCGCATTTCGTGCAACTGATCCACGAGATCTTCGTAAAACCGACGATCCTATCGGACCAAAGAACGATGATTTTCTACAGACAATTACCCGGTCTGCGAAAATGACAATCGCCGCTTGGGGCACCAAGGGTAATTTCATGGATCGAGACCAGAGTTGCGGAAAGTTTCTGCCTTTCCTGTATTGCCTCGAACTCACGAAGGATGAAATGCCAAAGCATCCGCTCTACGTGAAGAAAGACACGAGGCCGCAGCCCTTCGGCAGAATCGGGGGTAAGTTATGAAAACCTTCAAAGGCAGAATCAGCATCCAACGCCGCGACATGATCCAGGTAAACTCGCCGTTCAAAATCGAAGCGATCGGCCTGCCCGAAGCGCTGCTGGAACTCTTCCGCCGCGAAGGACAACGCGGCGCGATCATGGGATTTTCGATCACGGACATCAATCTGAAAAAGGCACGCGCGAAGTTTCTCAAAGAGGAGTACAACAAGTGAGCTACCATTCAGATCAATGGGATGTATGCCCCGAATGCGGATCGGATGATATCTACGCTTCTGAGGATACCGATAGTGCGGACGACACCGACCTTTACCAGTTTTGCGAAAGCTGCGGTCACACAGATCTTGAGGATATCGACGATGAGTATTGAGAAGAAACCGCGCCGCCGCGGGCCAATGCCTGGCGAGCAGCGCTGCAAGCCGGGAGAAAAAAAGCGCATCGACGAATGGTGGGAACGCCTGAAGAAGAAACACGCTGGCAAATCCCGCCTGAAGAAATCCATCAAGCCACCGATCTTTCTGAATTTCCCAGAGCTACGCAAGAAGAGAGCAGCGAAGGCTGGTGAAGAATGAGACAGATCAGCGGCACAATTAAAGCCAACGCCACGCGCTCCCGCAACGGCGCCAAGTGGAACGAGATCACGATCGACGTCGACGGCAAAGGCGAGCGCGACTACATCCACAAGGCAACGATCCGCGGCGTGAAGGCATACGCCGATGCGCGCGGCGCTGACCAGGTGCAGGATCTGGTCGGAACCACGATCACACTGGAGTTCGAAGAGAAATGAAGATCCTCTGCACCCGTTGTGGTAACGCGTTCAGCAACGCATCCGGCCCGTGCTGCGGCAATTGCGGCCAAAATAGCCGATCAATACTTGAGCGGTTATCCACGAGGATTTCGACCGAGTTTTGGATCTTACGATCAAAGGTGCGTACATGGCTAAGCCGATAGAGATCCTGGGCGCCGAAGGCTACGCCGAGCTCCGCGAGCAGGCCAGGGAAGCAATCAACGATGCGCTGATCCTGATCCAGGGGAATAATAGCAACTACGAGTGCAACGGCAGGCTGCGCATCCGCAGCATCCCGACGCACATCGAGTACGAATTCGACGGCGTTCCCTTTAAGGCGTTCCTGGCCTCGCGCTCTCCAGATGAGACGGCAGGCGCAGCACCATCACGGCGGTAACAATGGGGATCCAGGCGAAACTCTTCGAGGATCTGCAGGAGAATAAAGCCATCGCCGCGCGGCACAAGCAAGCCGTCGCCGATCGTGAGGTTGCGCGGTGGTTGATGCGAGCTTTCGACGACGAGCGCGATGAAATAGTCGACCTCATGCAGTATGACAACATGACGCTTTACGAAGCAATAAAATTCTGTATGGAGAATCCACGCGACGAGGACTGCTGGTGAATACCGACGAACCTGAATTCACCGGTGTCGGGTTGAAGGTTTTACAGGAGGAAGAAGCCAGAGACCGTCGCCATCCATTCAACAGCTTCACATTTATCGGCCCTTGGGAATGCTGGTCTTGCCTCTGGCATTCCTTTCTGCCGACCGTTGGGGAATTTCTCCGGACCTGCGAATGGGCGAAGTCCTATGTATGGGGATCTGGTGGATACCCAGAGAAGCATCGCAAGGAGCATTACGATCACGCGCGCTGCATATGGTGCGGCGCCGGCTCCGCGAGGCTTATTGATTCTCTCCAGGGCAAGAAGAACAGGGGGAGCATCCCTCATGATCGTTTAACTCGCAAATCAAAGCAGGTCGTCGTTCGGTAATATGCCCGATTTCAGAATAAAAGGAAACGGTTCTTCTGCCACCAGCAGACAAAACGTCTCGTTTCCTGTCGACGCCAGCCGTCAAGTCTCGACAAAAACATGTCAAAAATAGCCGATTTTCCTCGGTTTCCGTTCGATATTTGTCTCATTTAATTAGCTTTTTGTCTGTAACTATATCGAGGGGGGACAGAGGGAAACTCCATGTTCCCCTCTCCCTATAAGGGAGAAGGGCCGGGGGTGTGGGTTCTACTCCCAAATATCGCTGAGCCAATGCGTACGTGCGTCGCTCCCTCTGCAATGGCATACTCGTAATCACCGGACATCCCCATCGAAAGCATGCCCTGGTAGCCGGTAAAAATGCGCCGCGCCTGCAGTTTTTCAGAAAGGTCACGCAGAGTCGCAAAAGCCGAGCGGATCGTCTTCTCGTCCGTGGTATTTTCAGCCATCGTCATGAGACCCAGCACATCAATCGACGGGCAGCGTGCCACCATATCAATCAGGGCATCAAAGTCGGCAATGGCGACTCCGGACTTGTTCGCCTCGTGGCTGCAGTTGACCTGGATCAAAGTGCGTATTTTCTCACCCAATGCGCCAAACTGCTGCTGCAGTTTTTCGGCCAGCGAATTGCGGTCCAGCGAATGCAGGATCACATCAGAGGTCAGGAGTTTTACCTTATTCGTCTGCAATTGCCCAATCAGGTGCCAGTGGATGCCGCTGATACGCGCACCCTTTTGTTTGTCGACGAGCTCGCCAATGCGGTTCTCGGCAAAATCTTTTTGTCCCAGCGTCGCGATCTCTTCGACCTGGGTGACGGGATGGGTTTTCGAGACCGCTATCAAATGCACATCTTCGGCTGCGCGCCCTGCTTTGGCACAGGCCGCGGCGATGCTTTCCAGCACACGGTGGTAGTTATCGTGAAGGCTCAAGGACCCGCAAACCCCGGGGTTGCCACAACGCCGTCTGCCGCGAGGCTACCCTGGTAACCCGTATTGATATTCGATGCATCGTAACCCGCATCCGCGGTACTCGTTTGCACCAAGGTCGCGCAATCCGCTACGGGTGTACTAATCGCGTTCAGGCGGAGCGAGCGCTTCGGCAAACCCGCGCCACCGTTCGATGAGGCGGCATTCCAGTTATTATAGGCGCATGCCATGGAATGTATGGTATTTCCAGATGCATCTTTGATTGTCATGGCACTCTCGCCGCCATTCGCCAGCGAAATGCCGCTGGTTTGAAAATCCAGCTTTTTAAATGCCTTGGCGGTGCTTTTGCCGACGGTCAGCACACCATTGGCCTTGATGGTCGTGCAGATCGGAAAGGATATTTCATTGCTGCTGCTGCCAACACCACCGAAACGCCAGCCGGTGAGAATCACGTCAAAGCTGTTCTTATTATAGATTTCAAAAAACTCATCGTCAGTGACGGCGGTGGCCGTACTGTCTTCGCTGCCCTGCCAGAGAAACTCGCTGTAATAGATCGTGTTTGCCGCAACACCTGTTGTCGGCCTGCAACCGGCGAAGGGATCATACCAGGTCGAATAATCCGGAATATCATAGACGCTGCCGGCTTTGTCATACGGCCCTTCTGCGAGAAGTTTGACATTGATTTCAATGCGCGGCGACACCAGGTCAGGTTCAATCGGGCGCTTCCAGCCCGAGGAAGCAACATCGAAACGATCTTCGGAATCAGCTGCGGTTTTCATGGCATTGAAGTGCACGGCGAAATATGCGTAATACCGGTCACCATCCTGGACCGGGTGGTTGAGGCTGTTAAAGAGATTATAGTCCAGGATATACGACGAAGCGTAACCTTTGCCGTCGGTAGCGTAAACCTGCAAAGTGTATGTCGTCAGGTTTTTATTAAAATACCGTATGGGGTGCGCGTTCACTCCGCATTCAAACTTATTGTAATTGGGATTTCCCTGGAAGGGATTGCGGATGCACTGCCAGACATCGGCGTCCGGAAAACCCGCCGGGTCAGCGGGTTTTGTCGACGGATAGGTATGGCCCTCATCGGCAATCAGGGTCGGATAATACGAGTTAAAATCCGCATCGTACCCAAAATGTCCTGGCTCGTTGGTGAATCCCAATGAATCGACTTTTTCATTTTTGAAAATCAGGCCATCCTCACACTTCTTGCGGTCGGCCGCGGCGGTACAACTCAGGCTATAATCTTTTTTCTTGAAGAGATAGAGGGAGATCATGCTCTGCTCGGTAAAACGCGAATCGCCGGAGATGCCCCGGTTCGAGAGGTTGGCAACGATTTGACCGGCGGCCGTCTGTTGCACGGCGCCCTGGTTCGGCGGTTCAGACCCATTCGAGCCCGCCTTGCAATAAAATGCACCGCCAAGCAAAAAGCAAACGAATGCAATGCGGAGTAACCCCACACCGCAGCCCATCCGCCGCTGATAAAACGGCAATCACTTTACCGTAACTGTCCCGGGGAAAATCCCGCACCCCCATTTTGCGAAGCATTGACGCGGTGTGTCAAAAGCCTGCCCTGCCTTATGAATGAAACTATGTTTACTATAGCCCAAGCAGCACCTGTACCGGTAACAACCCCCGGCGCTGCACCAGCGGCAGCCCCGGGTGCAGCACCCGCCGCAGGCTCTGCAACAACAGCAGCGCCTGGTACAGCAGCAAAACCCGCACAGGGTGGCGACATGTCGAGCGCACTTTCGAGCTTCGCACTTCCCGTGCTGATGATCGTGGTATTTTATTTCCTGCTGATTCGTCCCCAGCAAAAGCGTGAAAAAGAGAAACAAAAACAACTCAAGGCCATGGAAAAAGGCGACCGCGTACTGACAGCGGGCGGCATCTACGGCACTGTTGTTGGCGTGAAGCCTGAAGAGAACCTCGCGATCATTAAAATCGCTGACGACGTCAAAGTCGAAGTGGCGATCTCAACGCTGAACGGCGTTATCAACAAAGCTTCGGCAGCCTGATTTTCAGGCGGATAGCCTTAAGTGAAGCGCGCGCTGATCGTATTGAGTATTTTGTTGGCTATGGCTCAGGTGAGCTACGCCGTTTCCGCCCCAGATGACCTTATGTCAGGCGGAAACCCAGAGGCCTCGTACCTCACGCAAAATATCTTCGATGACGAAGCTCTCGAAAAGCCTGAGGTGAAACCCGCAAAGCCGGCAGACGATTCTGCAAAACCTGCCGCCAAACCTGGCAAGAAAAAGAAAAAGGCTAAGAAAAAGAAGAAATCCGCAGCTAAGGAAACCACTGCAAGCAGTGGTAGCTCCTATTCACCGGAAGAAGTTGCCCGCGCTTCGTATGCCTGGGCGCCTGAAACCGAGCCTGTCGTTATCTCCACTCTTGCCCCTGGCATGAAAGGTTTGCCGGTCAAAGATTCGGCAAGACCCGTGGCCGTTGCCATGAAGCCCGAAACCATCGATGAGAAGCCTTCGCCACAGGGTGGCGGCGGCTTCAAATTGCCGCAAATACCCCTGGCGCAGGTTTTAATTGTCGCCGGGTTTGTAATTTTGTTTCTGATCTACCGCTTCCGCGTGGGCAGACAAATAAAACGTAAAAGATATTAAGGAATTCCCGTGAGTGCACAAGTTCGTTTCTTTTTGATCGTGATTGTTGTGGGGTTATCGGTCGCCCTGATTTGGCCGAATATCGGCGAGCGTACGATTCGGCTCTATGCCAATGAGACGCTGCCCGACCCCAAGCGCGAAGAAATTCTTCAGCGCGCTGAAAAGTATGTGGCCGATAACTACAAGGGCAAGTACAAGACAGAACGCAAAACCGGCAAGCCGATCGGCAACCCAAAAGCCGCCGACGAAGCTTATCTCAGCATCACAGGCAAATTTGTACAGACCGCATTTTTAAACGAACTCGGTCGCCTCGAGGGCATCGACGCCAGCCGTGTCGCGCTCGAACCAATGTGGGTCGAAGAAAACCTTAAGGCAAAACCCTTTAAACTGGGCCTCGACCTCCAGGGCGGTATGAACCTCGTGCTCGAGGGCGACTTTAAGAAACTCGAAGAGCAGCTCAAACGCCAGTACCCACCCGAGCTTGTGACACAGACCCAGAAGCAAATGGAAGCGGAAAAAGATCCGGAAAAAAAGAAAACCCTGCAGAATAAACTCGAAGAAATCAAGAATGCCTTTGATTTCACACCGCAGCGCCGCAAACAGGATGTTGAAGGCGCCAAAGAAATCTTAAGCTCGCGTATCAATGCCAGCGGTGTTTCAGAGCCGCTCATCCGTCTCCAGGGCAATGAGCAAATCGAAATCTCGCTCCCCGGTGTTGCGAACCCCGACCAGGCGAAAAAACTCATCGCTTCGACCGCGCGCGTCGCCTACCACCTGCATGACCCGGCGGGCGATGCAGGCCGTCTGACGCAGGAAGCCAACCGCGAATTCCCGGATTTCCTCAAGCAGGACACTGAGTTCAAGAAGCAGGAGTTTATCCGCAAGCTTGAAGCCAAACTCAAATTCCCGAAAAATTTAGGTGTCTATCTCTATTATGATAAAAAGGCCAATACGCGGGGTGTCGGCGAATGGCAGCCACGCGAGTTTATGGTGCTGGAAAACCAGCCCGTCTTAACCGGTGACGCGATGAGCCGCACGGTCTATGCAACGGTTGACCCTGAAAAGGGCCAGAACATTGTCAGCTTCGAGCTGACAGCCGCAGGCACAGACACGTTTGCCAAAGTTACTTCTGAAAATAAAGGTAAACTTTTAGCCATCCTCATCGATAGCCGCATACGCTCGGCGCCGCAGATCAATGAACCGATCTTGGGTGGCCGCGGACAGATCAGCGGTAACTTCACAGGCCAGGAAGCGAACGACCTCGCGCTCATCATTAAAGAAGGAGCGCTACCCGTTCCGATGACGATCGTCGAAGAACGCTCTGTTGGGCCGACACTCGGACAGGAAGCTATCGATGCCGGGGTGAAGGCGATCCTCATTGGTTTTATGCTGGTTTTTGCTTATATGCTGCTGTATTATCACGGCGCCGGGTTTGTGGCCAGCCTATCGCTGCTCATCAACCTTTTGCTCATGTCGGCGATCTTTGCGCTGATGGACTTTACCATCACGCTGCCGGGTCTTGCCGGGGTGGTACTCACCATGGGTATGGCGGTCGACTCGAACGTTATTATCTATGAGCGTATCCGCGAAGAACTCGCGCGCGGTAAATCGGTGAAACTCGCCGTGGCGGCGGGTTTTGAGCGCGCGACGCTGACGATCATCGACAGTAACCTCACAACACTCATTGCCGCAATCATTCTGGCATCGAAACTGGGTGTTGGCCCGATCAAAGGCTTCGGTGTAACGCTGTTCGTGGGTATCGTGACAACGCTCTTCACAGCGCTCATTGTCACGCGCGCCGTTATGGAATGGCTTGCGTACACGATCGAAATTAAATCGCTCTCGATAGGTTTCGGTAAACACCGCAAAGCCTCTAAACTTTCGGCAGGTAAAGTATGAATTTCCACGTAATGCGTTTTAAATGGTTTAACCTGAGCTTTTCGACGATCCTGCTTGTCGGCCTTTTGGTCGTTACATTCCAGAAGTTCGGTGGCTTCGCGCTGAGCATTGATTTTGCCGGTGGTATCAAACTCGAACTCAAAAAAGCCGAGGGTCTCACCGCTGAATCACTCCGCACCTTTCTTGAAAAAGAACAAATCAGCGCCACGGTGCAGCTTGTCGACAAGGCATCGGGCGATCGCATGAAGATTGAAATCGGCGGCAAAGCGCAACAAGACCTGACACAACGTGCAGAGAATACGCGCAAAGAACTCGAAGCCGCTGGTTACCCTGTAAACGCCATCGATTACACCAAATATCTGATCCAGACAAAACTTTTGCCTGCGAAAGCCGCGAAGATTGATTTCTCTGCGGCAGAACAGGTCGGGCCGACGATCGGTAAATACCTGCAAACGAATGCGCTCTATCTCGTGGGGATTGCCCTCTTGCTGATCACGATCTATGTCGCGTTCCGCTTTCGTTTGAATTTTGCCTTAGGCGCCCTTATCGCATCGGTGCACGACCTCATCATCACGGTCGGCGTGATTGGAGTTTTCCAGATACCCCTCTCGGTACCGGTCGTCGCCGCGCTGCTGACCATCCTCGGTTATTCCATCAACGATACAATTGTGATCTTTGACCGTATCCGCGAGAATATCCATGGCCAGGAAGAGCTCGGAATCGAACACGTGGTCGATAAATCGATCATGCAGTCGCTCACGCGGACGATCAATACCACGGGAACGACGCTCATCTCTATCATACCCATCTATCTTTTTGGCGACGACAGCCTCAAAGACCTCGCGAAGGTATTGATTTTCGGAATTCTGATCGGTACATATTCTTCTAACTTTGTCGCAGCCCCGATTGTCGTGATCTGGGATAACCTTATGAAACGGAGGGCAGCATGAAACTGGCCGTCGCAAAAGAAACTATTACCGGTGAAAAGCGTGTCGCGCTGATTCCGGAGAGCATTAAGAAACTCAAAGCCAAAGGATTTACCATTGCCGTGGAGCACGGCGCGGGTGCAGGCTCTTTCATTTCCGACAAGGATTTTGAAGAGGCTGGTGCAGAACTCGTCAGCGCCGCCGACCTTAAATCGGCAGACGCCATTCTCAAGGTTCGCCCGCCCTCAACACAGGAAATCGATTCTTATAAAGACGGCGGCTGGATTTTTGCAACACTCGACCCGATCAATAAAGCAGAAAATATCGCGGCGTATGAGAAGAAAAAGTCCACGGCCTTCGCCATGGAATTCATCCCCCGCATCACGCTCGCGCAATCGATGGACGTATTGAGCTCCATGGCATCGATCGCCGGTTACCGCGCCGTGCTGATGGCATCACAGGAATTCGATCGCTTCTTTCCGATGCTCATGACTGCAGCCGGCACAATTTCACCCGCAAAAGCCTTTGTGCTGGGCGCCGGCGTCGCCGGTCTTCAGGCCATCGCCACGGCGAAACGCCTGGGTGCGGTCGTTGAGGCCTTTGACGTACGCGCGGCGGCCGCTGAACAGGTGGAAAGTCTAGGCGCCAAATTCGTGAAAATGGAAATTACCGAAAACCTGCAGGACGAACAGGGTTATGCGAAAGAAGCATCTCCTGAATTTATCGCCCGGCAGAAAGAACTGCTGCATAAACATATCGCAAAATCAGATATTGTTATTACCACGGCGGCCATTTTCGGAAAAAAAGCACCGATCCTTATCGAAGATTATATGGTGAAGAGCATGAAACCAGGTTCGGTGATCATCGACCTCGCATCAGAAACCGGTGGTAACTGCACGCTGACAAAACACGGCGAGACGGTGGAAGTGGACGGCGTGAGAATTTTCGCCCCCGCGAATATCACATCGACGATGGCAAGCGCGGCAAGCCGCATGCTCTCGAAAAACATGGAAAACCTGCTCGTGTATCTTTTCGAAAACGGTGCCCTGGCGCGCGATTTTGCGACGGATGAAATTCTAAAGCGCAGCGTCATCACACGCGAAGGCGTGCTGGTTTCTGAAATCGTCAAAAAGGCAACCGGTAAATAGGAGAAAACATGGATATCTTAGCTCCCCTCTACATTTTTATCCTCGCGGCCTTCGTGGGTTACAATGTCATCCACAAAGTTCCGCCCCTGCTCCACACGCCGCTGATGTCGGCCACCAACGCGATTTCGGCGATCTCTGTCGTCGGAGCGATTATCGTCGCGGGCATGGAACACTCAGGCGGTGATTCACCGACCCTCGCCATCATTATGGCGGTCGTGGCAGTTGCTGCTGCGATGACAAACGTGGTCGGCGGATTTTTGATCACCGACCGCATGCTGAGAATGTTCAAAAAAGATAAGCCTGCAGCAACTGAAGAAGGCAAAAAATGATCGATAACTACGTAAGAAAACTTTTCACTTCATTCGCCGGCGATCAGGAAATCCGCCTGATCATCGGTATCGCCTACCTGGTTGCATCGGTATTCTTTATCATGGGCCTCAAGTTCATGAGCTCGCCGCGCACCGCGCGCCGCGGTATGTTTATGGCTGAGGCCGGTATGGCGCTCGCGATCGTGACAACGCTGCTCGACCAGGAAATTATCAGCCTCGAATGGATCATTATTGGTCTCTTCATCGGCTCGATCGCCGGCTATATCATGGCAATCTATACGCCGATGACGGCGATGCCGCAACGGACTGCGCTTTCACACGCTTTCGGCGCCTTGGCCGCGATGCTCGTCGGTGTGACCAAATATTATACAGGCCACGTCAAAGGCGACGATCACGGTGTGATGATTGCTATTGGCCTTGAAGTGCTTTTGGGTGCGATGACATTCACCGGCTCGATGATTGCCTTCGGAAAATTGCAGGGCACCCTACCGGGAGCCCCCATCCAGTACAAGGGCCAGAACATTATCAATTTTGTCATTATCGGCGTACTCGTTGGGTCGTTTGGCTATCTGGTTTATAATCCGGGCGCCTCGATGTTGTTCTATGTCCTCGCGGGAGTTTCGCTCGTTTTCGGTGTCAGTTTGGTACTGCCCATCGGTGCGGCGGATATGCCGGTGGTCATGTCACTCCTTAACGCGTATGCGGGTCTTGCCGGTTGCGCGACAGGTTTTGCGCTCAATAACAATGTTCTCATTATTGCAGGTGCTCTCGACGGCGCGTCAGGGGTCATCCTTTCGATTATCATGACCAAAGCGATGAACCGCTCCATGACCAATGTTCTTTTTGGTGGCTTTGGTGCTGTTGCCGAAGTTGCGGAAGCCCGTGAAATGAAAGGCACTATTAAGAGCCAGTCAGCCGAAGAAGCGGCCTCGATTCTTGACATTGCCGACAGGGTGATCATCGTTCCGGGTTACGGTATGGCCGTCTCCCAGGCGCAGCATAGCTGTAAGAAACTCGTGGATTACCTCATTAAAAAAGGTAAGACCGTGCGTTTTGCCATCCACCCTGTTGCCGGCCGTATGCCGGGTCACATGAACGTTCTGCTCGCCGAGGCGGGTGTCGACTATGACCTGCTCTGCGATATGGAGTCGATCAACGACGATTTCGGCACCACCGATGTTTCGATCGTCATCGGCGCCAACGACGTTGTGAACCCTGCCGCGAAAGACGATAAGGCGAGCCCGATCTATGGCATGCCGATTCTGAACGTCGATGCGTCGCGTACCGTCATGGTACTCAAGCGCGGTATGAACCCTGGTTTTTCGGGAATTGAAAACGAGCTCTTCTACAAAGACAATTGCGTCATGGTTTTTGGTGATGCGAAGAAGACCCTCGACGGTTTCGTCGCGGGTCTTGTCGAGCTCGACCAGTAGGAGCCAATTGCAGCAGACCGCTCTTGCGGTCTGGCGTTTCTTCGAAACGCTAGCCTACGGGCGACTGCGATTGGCTCGTATCAAACCCACGCCATCGTCGGCGGTATAAACTCAGAAAGCGGTGCAGGGATAATTTCCCCGCCCGCTTCGAGAGCTTTACTCAGCCGCACGTGGCAGTGCTCGAGAAACAAGACAAAATCCGGCTGGTCGATTAAGAGCTGAATCTCAGCAACGGCATGCAGTTTATCGAGCCCCTTCGCCAGCAGCGAATGCGCACCGAGTAGATTCGGTACCGTAAAAATCTTGTAGAAGGCCATCGCCACCTGGATCATTGCGTGAAAAAAAATCCGCAGTGAACCCGGTGGCATCTCATGCCAGAACATCTCCCACACCTCGTGCGCTTCCCAGTAGCGGCGTTCGTGAAAGGCCAGCCAGCCGAGCTTGAAGCCCAGCGGCCAGGCTGCAAGGTCGCGTTTTTTCTCTACCCGTTTTCGGAATTCATCGGGGCTGATATCCTCAAAGCGTTCACCCAGAACTTGCGAGAACTTTTCAAACACAACCGGTAAAGCCGGGGCGGCAATGAAATCGGCCATGCGGGTCATTGGTAAAGTGAGGCCGCAGGATTGAATGGCGCGGAAATCATTCAGTTCGTTCGCAGCATTCAGCGAAATGCCATGGTAAATGAAGTTTTTTTTCAAACCGAGGCCGATAAAAGCGATTTTTCCCCGATCTGTGAATATACCGCTCGCCCCCGGTGAAAAGTTCACAGCGATATTCATATCGAGCAGTGTTTCCGCAAGCGCGGCTTCGAGCACGCGCACGAATCTCTCGAGTCCGCCTTCCACGGCCTTTAACGGAAAAGTAAAATAGACCACGAGCTGGCCCGGGTTATGCAAGGTGACAGATCCACCGCGGCGGGCGGGCTGCAGCTTCACCGAAGGGTCGAGAATGTGGCCGGCTTCGGTTTTAAGGCCTGTGGTATAGACGAGCGGGTGTTCGAGGCCCCAGATGTGCGCGGTGTCTTCGGCGGAATCGGCGATGGTTTTTTCCATGAGTGCCACGGCTTCGGCATACGCGATAGATCCTATAAATTCGGAATGGATTTTAAGTGGAAATTTAAGAACGTTCAACTCCCTGCCTGTCCGGATTAGGAACGCAGGGAGTCAAATAGTTCAAAGCAAACGTTCAGAGATTTACCAAGGCGACACGGTGAGCACGGGGTTCTTCCGCCGTGTTCTCCGTGCGCGCCGTGGTTAGCCGTTTCTGTGGCCTTCGGCCAGCGGCTCGCCATCCATGGCGCCGCCGGCCCTGCGACATCCCTGTCGCTAGGCAGCTTGCTTGACGAACTCGGGGTCTGGCCGACGCTTGAGGTCAGACACCGTGATCGCCCGTGCGATCAGCTTGAACGTCGAGCGTGTTTTACCGTCGGGGGTTTTCCAGCGGCGCTGGGTCAGCGTTCCCATGAGCACAATCTCCATGCCTTTTTTCAGGCGCGGCGCATTGTAGTCGGCGAGCCTTTCCCATGCCTCGACGTCGATAAAATTCGATGTCGACCCTGCGTCATCGGTCTTATTCGCTGTGTTGTACGCGAACGGGAAGTTCATGACGAGCTTACCGGTTGTTGTGGTTTTGAGCACGGGGTCCTTGACGAGACGGCCCACGAACTGCTGGATATTCATTCGACTGTTAAACATTTTTTCCTCTTGTTACACATTTTAGTTTGAGGGATTTCCCTCTATATATTAAATACCAGCGAAGGCCGGTTTTTTCTCATATTCCTGCAAAAAAAAGGTGCCTTTGCGGTTCTGCGTTTTCTTGCCAAAAACGGCTAATAGGTGTATATTCACGGTGAAAATGGCGCACAATCTCGTGCTCTACCACTACGACGGCTGCGGTCCCTGCCGGCGCGTGAAAGATACTCTGAAAGAGTTGGGACTCAATATTGAATGGCGCGACATACACCAAAGCGAAGCAGCCTTGAACGAACTTTTAACCGTGGGCAAATTGCAACAGGTACCCTGCCTTTTCATTGATGGCAAACCGCTATATGAATCCGCTGATATTATCCGCTGGTTGCGCGAGAATTACGGCAAGGCAGCATAACCATGGTTGATCCGCAGGAAATCCACCGTCTGATCTTAGAGGCCTTGCCGGGCGCGACGGTTGAGGTTCTCGACCCCATGAACGACGGCGACCATCTGCAGGCGACAGTCATCTCTGATAAATTTGTGGGATTACCCCTCGTGAAGCAGCACAAGATCGTTATGGAAGCCCTGCGCGAGCCTCTGCAAGGCCGCCTGCACGCATTACAACTTAAGACAATGACACCATAAAGCAGGAAAAAATGACAACAGAAGAAATGAAAGAAAAAATCGCACAGGATGTAAAAGAAAACCCCGTTGTGCTGTTTATGAAAGGCAACAAGGAATTCCCCCAGTGCGGTTTTTCGGCGCGCGTGGTGCAGATTCTGAACCAGCACGAGGCAAATTTTGTGACGCGCGACGTGCTGGCCGACCCGGTGCTGCGCGAGGCCATCAAACAATTCTCTGACTGGCCAACGCTGCCGCAACTCTACATCAAAGGCGAATTTGTCGGCGGCTGCGACATTGTAACAGAAATGGCGCAGAAGAACGAGCTCGCAGCGCTTTTGAAATAGGCCTGTGAACGCTTTGCTGCAAAAAAAGATCATCGCGGCATTGCCGCGCATCGAAGAGTGGCTGCATTCTTTAGAGCAAGATGTACCCTTGTTCATGTCTGCCGACATCCGCGACGCCGGGTTTAAGGTTGCCTCGATTGATGCCAACCTTTACCCCGCAGGCTTCAACAACCTGCATGAGGATTTCCATCCGCTGGCAGTGGAAAACCTGAGGGCAGGCCTTTTACACTATGGTGTGAAACCCGGCAGCCGCGTACTCATTATCAGCGAAGAGCATACACGCAACCTGTTCTACCTCGAAAACATTCATGTACTCAAATCCCTGATTGAAAAAGCCGGGTACACGGCAGATGTTGCTACTGCATTCGAACTTGAGGAAGAACTCTACAAGGACAACGCGGCGCATCTGCAGAGTGCACGCGGCAATGTCGTCAGCCTCATGAACCCTGTCTATGCGGCAACGCGTCTCGGCGACTATGCGGCCATCGTGATGAACCATGATTCTTCTGCCGGTACCCCCGCCTGGATACAGAACGCCACAATTCCCGTATTGCCGGCATGGCAGGCGGGTTGGCATACACGCAGCAAGGCGCGGCATTTTGCCCATTATAAGCTGCTGATGAATGAGCTCGCCGGTATCGTCGGCGTCGATCCGTGGTTTTTCTCGCCGCTCGACGCGCATATCACGGGCGTCGACATCAATGCCGACGCTTCGCGCGCTGACATCGGCGCCAAGGCTGAAATCCTGCTGAAAGAAATTCAGGCAAAGTACGACGAGTACCAGATTCAGGAAAAGCCTTTTGTCTTTCTGAAATCCGACCACGGCACGTATGGCATGGCGATGTTGTCGTTCGATAACGCCGCGGAAATTCTCGACATCAACCGCAAAGAGAAGAACAAGCTCTTCAAGGGCAAAAGCTCGGTGGTTGTGAAAGACTATTTGCTGCAGGAAGGCGTGCCGACGATCGTGAAAGACGGTTCGTATTACGCCGAAAGCGTGATCATGCTTGCGAACAATCACTTCATTGGCAAATTTGCCCGTGTGAACGAACAAAAGGACGCACGTACCAGCCTCAACAGTACAGGCATGTATTTCAAACCGCTGCCCCTTGCCGAATGCCAGAATGACGAAACGATCGTTGCCACGCTGATCACCCGCGTTGCCGGAATCGCCTTGCAGAGAGAGATCGGCGAATTGGTTACGCCCGAGGACAAGGACGTCCCGGGTCTGCGCGGCGCACGAAGCGCCTCTTAGCGCAGACCACGATGAACCTTGCTTTTCTGATCGACCCGCCTGAATCTCTGCACATCGAGAAAGATACCTCGTTTGCGCTGATGCTCGAGGCGCAGAAACGCGGCCACAGTATTTACGTGCTTGAGCGCGGCGACCTCAGCCTCAGTGAGGGAGAATTAACCACACGGGCGCGCGCAGCCAATGTTGTCGATCATCCGGAACATCCTTTTACGTTATCCGCTCACCAAAACCACAGCGCCGACTTCTTTGATATTCTGTTTATCCGCACAGACCCTCCCTTTAATACAGATTATATTACCGACACCTGGCTGCTTTCGCAAGCCGGCAAGAAACCGGTGGTTCTGAACAGCCCGCATGGCCTGCGTACCATCAACGAGAAGATCTGGGCGGCGCAGTTTTCGGACTTCACGCCGACCACGCTCATTACCGCTGATATTTCAGAGTATAAAGAATTTTTACACAAACACGAAACCGTTGTGGTAAAACCCACCGACGGTTTTGGCGGTTCGGCGGTTTTTATCGTCAAGGCCGGCGACAAGAATGCGGCAGTCGTTTTTGAGACGTTGCAGAAGACAAGCCGCTATGTGATTGTGCAGGCTTATCTGCCGGCAGCCGTCGATGGCGACAAACGTATCCTGCTACTCAATGGCGAAATCTTAGGTGCTGTACTGCGCCACCACAGCGGCGAAGACCACCGCAACAATTTTGCGGCGGGCGGTAAGGCCCAGAAGGCACACATCACCGCTACAGACAAGGCGATATGCGCGGCACTGAAACCCCACCTCAATCAACTGGGTATCTTTTTTGCTGGGATAGACATCATCGGGCGCAAGCTCATCGAAGTCAACGTCACCTCGCCCACGTGCCTCAGGGAAATGCAGCGCTTTTATACTGAAAATCTTGCAGAGAAGGTCATCATCGCCGCTGAGAAAAAAGCGGCTTAAGGAAATATGAACGCTATTGAAATAAACGGACTCAAAAAGACTTATGGGGGCAAATTTGAAGCCCTGAAAGGCGTCGATCTCAACGTCACGGAGGGAGACTTCTTCGCCCTGCTCGGCCCCAACGGCGCGGGTAAATCGACGCTCATCGGCATTCTCGCCTCGCTCGTCATCAAGACCCAGGGGCTCGTCAAGATAATGGGCGTCGATATCGACAAAGACAGTGCGCGCGCCAAATCGTTCCTCGGCCTGGTGCCGCAAGAGTTCAACCTCAACATTTTTGAGCCGCCGATGCAGATTCTCGTGAATCAGGCCGGCTATTATGGCATTCCGGTCAGCATCGCTAAAAAGCGCGCAGAAAAATACCTCACGCAGCTCGGCATCATGGATAAGGCCGAAACGCCGACGCGTATGCTCTCGGGCGGCATGAAACGCCGGCTGATGATCGCGCGCGCGCTCATCCACGAGCCGGCTATCCTCATCCTCGACGAGCCGACGGCGGGTGTCGATATCGAACTCAGGAAACTGATTTGGAATTTCCTCGTCGAACGCAATGAGGCGGGTACGACGATTATTCTCACCACGCATTATCTCGAAGAGGCCGAAAATTTATGCCGCAATATCGCCATCATCGACAACGGCACCATCATCGCCAACACGCAGATGAAGAAGTTGTTATCGAAACTCGACCAGCAGACTTATCTCGTCGATCTCACCAAAGCCACTAAAAAAGCGCCTGCTTTGAAACACTTCACGGCGACGCGCGTCGACGACTACACGCTGGAGATTCCCGTGAAACGCGGGCAGCCCATGAATGCACTGTTCGCAGAATTCGCCACAAAAAAAATTGCGGTAGCAAACATCCGTGAAAAAACCAACAGGCTGGAGCAATTGTTCCTCGACCTCACAGGTAAGGCGAAAGTAGCATGAGCCGCGCTGATTTTATTGGCTTCTACACAATTCTCCGCAAGGAATACATCCGCATTGTGCGCATCTGGTCGCAGACGCTGTTGCCGCCAGTGATGAATGTCGCTCTCTACCTTTTGATCTTCGGCGCCTTCATGGGCACGCGCATCGGCAAGGTCGGAGAGAACTCGTATGCGAGCTTTATCATTCCGGGCCTGATTCTCATGGCGGTGATAACCAACGCCTACGGCAATGTCTCGACTTCATTCTTCAGTGCAAAATTCCAGAAGAACATCGAAGAGATTCTTGTCTCACCGATTCCCGAATGGCTGATCGTCTTGGGCTTCACGTTCGGCGGTATCATCCGCGGCACACTGGTTGCGCTTTGCGTCTTCCTCGTGGTGTTGATAGCCCCCGGCATCCAGCTCAAACTGCAGAATCCCGTGTTTGCTATCCTGCTTCTTTTTCTCACCGCATCGTTCTTCTCGCTTGCCGGACTCTTAAACGCGATGTTTGCGAAGAAGTTCGACGACGTCAGTTTCATACCGACGTTCGTACTGACGCCGCTGACCTACCTCGGCGGTATTTTTTACCCGCTTTCGAGCCTGCCTGAGCTTTGGCAAAAGATCGCAGCAGCGAACCCCATTCAGCATATCGTCAGTGCCTTGCGTTATGCCTTTCTCGGCACCTCTGATCTGCCCTGGTGGCCGGCTGTGCTGTTTCTGGTTGCGGGCAACGCCGTGCTCTACCTCATCTGCCTGCGCTACCTGAAAAAAGGTCTTGGGATCAGAAACTAGATGACAGGCCGCCGGGGCGGCTCGCGTTAGCCGATGGAGATTCTGCGCTGGCAGGTTGGCAACACTCTCAAAAACTACGAGTATATTCTCTGCGATGCGCAGAAAAACGCCGTGTTGCTTGATCCACTCGACACGGCGGAAATTGCAAATTTGGTAGAGAGCCAGAAGCTCAAGGTCAAGGCGATCCTGATCTCGCACGAACACAATGACCATGCGGCAGAAGCCTTGCCCATGCAGCAAAAGTACGGCGTCCCCGTCTATACATCCCCCGCCAATATTTCCCTCATCAAAGCCAGGGCGACGGCCGTTGCCGATGGCGGCATGGTGCCGCTTACGGGCGAGCTCAAAATTAAACTGCATGTCACGCCGGGCCACACCGTGGGCCATGCGGCATTCGAGGTGAATGGTTTTCTCTTCAGCGGGGATTGCCTCTTTCACGGCGGCTGCGGGCACTGCCGCCTGCCGGGCGCGAATGTCGAAGAGCATTTCCGCACATTTTCAGAGCGGCTCACGAAATTATCGCCCGACCTCATTATCATGCCGGGCCACTATTATGCCGCGCGTAACCTCGATTTCAGCCTGCATGTCGAGCCGCAGAATGCCCGTGCGCGCGCGCTGCGCGCAAAACTCATAACCGAGCAAGACGAACTCGGCCATGAAACGACGCTGAAACAGGAAAAAGAATATAATCCGTTCATGCGTTTAACGAGCCGTCAGCTACGTGCGCGCGTCGCCGAGCTGACGGGGCGCAACCTCGCCGAGGCCAACGATTTAGCGGTATTTACTGAGCTTCGCTCGCTGCGCGATAAATGGTAACATTTCAGGTTAGCGGATTGGGACCGGTTTAATGGAGCTCCCCGCTATGCCCGTCCGCTTTGTTTTGTTATGGATTTCAGCGCTCTGCGTTGCACCCGCAGACGCGCAGAAATTTATAGAAATCGAACATAAGCCGGGTTGGTCTAACCTGGGCAATACATCGACCCTCCGCCGCAGCGACGGGCTTTTCGCAGAATCAAACTCGTTTGGCATTGCCGATATACGTCCGCTGGTTAGCGAAAACTCCACTGCCCTTACGCATGCACAGACATCCGCGGAGCAAAACCGCATTGCCAGCATCTGGTTCTGGTCAACGGTGCCCGTCGGCTTCGGCGCCCGGCTGGCAACGTATCCGCTCGTTGAACTCGATGTCATTACCCGCCAAACAGGCTGGATTATCTTCGGTTCAGGCATTGCGGTCAGCCTCATCGGCGCGGTTATCTCGCTGCACTATTTCAACAATGCAAAATTCTCGATGTACCTGGGCATCAAGGAATACAACCACCCGACTTCAGTCAGCGAACCGCGAGCCTCTGCGTATTTCGGCGGCCTGACCTTTCGGTTGCGTTAGTTATGTTTAGCTAGGCGCTTTCCAGCCGCCGAACTGGCTTTCGAGAAAGGTGCCGACGGCCATCGCGACATGGTCGTTGAAATGGTTCGCCACGACCTGTATTCCCGTTGGCAGGCCATTTTTATCAAAACCCATCGGCACCTGCGTGACGGGCAGCTCGAGTACGTTAAAAAGCGCGGTATAGACGAAGTCGAGGGGCCTGAGCAGTGGCATGTTGTGCCGCGGAGCCGTCGTGGTATACGTCGGGCAAAGGAACACACCATCTTCGCCTAAAAGATCGGTGAAATATGTTCTGAGCTCGGCGACATGGCCGAGATAGTGCGCTTTCATCTGCTGCGGCATGTCGGCCAATTCTTCAATCAGGGCCAAAGCGTTTGCGGGCAGGGAGAAATCCGACTCGCCAAAAAAACTCTTCGCAAGTTCAAGACCAAAGTTCACTTTTTTGCCGGCACTCAAAAGTTCGTCGAATGAGGATTTACTGCCGCCTGCCATGCGTGTCGCCCAGAGCTGCAGTGCTTCACCCATGTACTTATGTTTGGCTTCGGCGACCGGGCGTTCCGTGATCTGGCTTAGACGCGCAACAGCCGCGCGCACCGCTTCTTTCATTTCTTTCTGCACCGGCGTCGCATAGAGAAAGGGCAGCTGCTCCTGGTAAAAAACGCGCAGCTTGCTGATCTTGACATCCGCTGGATTTTTGAGCTCCGCCGTGACTGTGCCCGAATCAATGCCGTCGGGCCCCGCGAGAATTTTCACGAGCGGATAGAGATCTTCGGCGCGGCGCGTGAGCGGCCCCGAGGCCAGAAGTTTGACGCCATCGCCGTCGGGAAAGGGAAACTGGCCGCTACCCGGCACAAGGCCGCCTGTGGGTTTGTGCCCGAAGATACCATTGAAGAAGGCCGGCAGGCGGATCGAGCCGCCGATATCGGCACCGAGCCCCAGGGGCGAGGCGCCGCTGCCGATGATGGCGCCCTCACCGCCCGAGCTGCCCCCGGCGATATGTTTTGTGCTGTAGGCATTGTTGGTGCGGCCATAGACCTGGTTATTCGATTCCATCCACATGCCGAGCTCAGAAAGATTGGTAAAACCAAGGGGAATGAGGCCAGCTGCTTTGAGGCGCGCGACGGCCGTGGCGTCTTTTTCCGCAATGAAATCGCGGCGCGAGACCTGCCCGCCACTCTGCACCTCGCCAGCGAAGGCAAAATTTTCTTTGAGTGTGCAGGGCACGCCGAGATAGGGCGGCAGGTCGCTTTCACCCTTTGCAATACGGCTGTCGGCGATGCGGGCATCTTCGCGCGCTGCGGCAAACCGCTGGTTCACGACTGCATTGAGGCGGGGATTAACCGCCTGAATAAGCTCAATATGTGCTTCGACAAGGTCAACCGAGCTTACCGCGCGGCTGCGTATGAGTTCAGCCATCTTGAGGCCTGAAAGGCCGGAATATTTGGTGCCCGTGAGGCTCTCTGTAGCGGTTGGCATGTGCTGAACCGGTATCCGGCTACAGAAGTTCAAGTGATTTACACCCTGTATAAAACGTCTGTTTTGGCTTGGGTTCCGGGGCAAAACAATTTGCGGTCGGGAGTTATTAGTTTATATATATTCGCTCCAACGGACTAATGTAAAGTATAACGAATGAAATCAGCGGACGCCATTTTTGCCAAAATCTCAGGGGAGAAAGCCCCGCGCCTCGCCGGTGTCATCGCGGCGACCAGGGCCGCTTTTGCCGACGCGCAGGTCGTGTTCTCGTCCAGCATGTCGCTCGAAGACCAGGCCATCACCCATATAATCGCCACGGAAAAACTGCCGGTACGCGTTTTCACGCTCGATACCGGTCGCCATTTTCCAGAGACCTACCGCACGCTCGAATCGACGCGCGAACGTTACGGCCTCGACATCGAAGTTTATTTCCCCGAAAATACTGCAGTAGAAAAGCTGATGCGCGCCAAGGGCGCTTACAGCTTTTACCAAAGCGTCGAAGCGCGGCAAGAATGCTGCGGCATCCGCAAAGTCGAGCCGCTGCACCGCGCTTTGAAGGCAGTTGGGCTGAGCAATGCGAAGCCGGCCGACCTGTGGATTACCGGCATCCGCCGCGTGCATTCCCCCGACCGCAAAAATCTGCCCTACTTTGAAATCGACCATACCAACAATATTGTCAAATTCCATCCATTGCTCGATTGGACTGACGCCGAGCTCAAGTCGTTCGTCTCCGAAAACAATATTCCCTATAACCGTCTGCAAGACAAAGGTTTCCTCTCAATCGGCTGCGAACCATGCACGCGCGCGGTAGCGCCGGGCGGCGACATGCGCTCCGGCCGCTGGTGGTGGGAAGATCCCGATAAAAAGGAATGTGGCCTCCACGTGCACAAATAATGACAATTTCCGCTGAGCAACGAACACACCTCGATTATCTCGAGTCTGAGGCGGTGATGATTCTACGCGAAGTCGCCGGCCAGTTCGAGCGACCCGCCCTGCTTTTCTCCGGTGGTAAGGATTCGATTGCGATTGTAAAACTCGCCGAGAAGGCATTCCGCCCTGCAAAATTTCCCTTCCCATTAGTGCATGTCGATACGGGCCACAATTTTGATGAAGTCATAAAATACCGCGACGACATGGTGAAGTCGATCGGCGAGCGGCTCATTGTTGCCAGCGTCGAGGATAGCATACGCCGCGGCACTGCAGCTGAAGAGAAGGGAAAATTCCCCAGCCGCAATGCGATTCAGGCTGTGACGTTGCTCGAAGCCATCGCCGAGCACCGCTTTGACTGCTGCATCGGCGGTGCGCGCCGCGACGAAGAAAAGGCGCGCGCAAAAGAACGCATTTTTTCGGTGCGCGACGAATTCGGCGGCTGGGATCCGAAAAACCAGCGCCCTGAACTCTGGCACCTCTACAACGGCAGCATCCACCACGGCGAGAACGTGCGCGTGTTTCCGCTCTCCAACTGGACAGAACTGGATGTCTGGCTTTACCTGAAGCGTGAGAGGGTCGAATTGCCTTCGATCTATTTTTCGCATGACCGGGAGATCATCCCTTACATGGGCCAGATTTTCCCCATATCGAAATTCGTCGCCGTCGACGCGGCCGATAAGCTTGAAATCAAAAAGGTGCGTTTCCGCACGGTGGGCGACATGACCTGTACTGCCGCGATGGAATCCGAAGCGTCCGACATCGACGCGATCATCGAAGAAGTCATGACGACACGCAGCGCCGAGCGCGGCGCCCGCCTCGACGACAAACGCAGCGAAGCCGCAATGGAAGAGCGCAAAAAGACAGGGTATTTCTAATGGATTTAATGCGCGTCTTTACCTGCGGCTCAGTCGACGACGGTAAGAGTACCCTCATCGGCCGCCTGCTCTACGATTCGAAATCGATCTTCCGTGAGCATCTGGACCACATTGAAGGTAAGGACCGCGTCGGCGACGGCGAGCTCAACCTCGCACTCCTCACCGACGGCCTCAAGGCTGAGCGCGAACAGGGCATCACGATCGACGTCGCCTACAAGTATTTCTCCACACCGGTGCGCAAATTCATCATCGCGGATACACCGGGCCATGTACAATACACGCGCAACATGGTCACCGGGGCGTCCCTTGCCGACACGGCGATTATCCTCATCGATGCGCGCCAGGGTATCCTCGAGCAAACGCGCCGCCACAGTTTTATTTCACACCTGTTGCGTGTGCCCCACCTCATCGTCTGCGTCAATAAGATGGATCTCGTCGGTTTCAGCGCCGAACGTTTTCAGGAAATTGAGCGGGATTTCCAGGTGATGGCGGCGAATCTTTCATTTAAGAAAACTACGCTCATTCCGATTTCAGCGCTCAAGGGCGACAACATTGTAAATGCTTCCTCAGCGATGCCTTGGTATACAGGCAAACCGCTGCTCAAAATCCTGGAAGAAAGCGAGGTTTTGGGAAAAACCGCGCAGGGCACGCGCTTCACTGTCCAATACGTGCTGCGCCCGCAGTCGACTGACCTGCATGATTTCCGCGGCTTCGCCGGAGTTCTGCGTTCGGGTATACTCAAAACAGGCGACAAGATTACCGTCGAACCTGCCGGAACTGAAGCCACGATTACAGCATTACATTTTTCAGGTCGCAAAGTTTCTGAAGTTCTCGCAGGCGACTCGGCCGTTATCGAACTCGACCGCGATATTGACATCAGCCGCGGTGACATCTTTGTTAAGGCGGATGAAACACCGGCGAAGACAACGTTAGTCAAAGCACAGCTCACGCACCTCGATACGCAGAATCTGAAACTCAATTACGCTTATTACCTGCTCTCCGGCACGCGCAAGGTCAAGGCGATGGTGAAGTCGATCGATAAGAAGCTCGATCTCGCCTCGCTCGAATTCAAGGCTACTGAAGGAGCACCTTCAATTCAGCTGAACGAGATCGCTGAAGTCACGATCAAAACTGCCGCCCCCCTGCTCTTCGACCGCTATGAGGATAACTGGACAACGGGCGCTGGCGTGCTCATCGATTCACAGACGAATATGACCTCAGCTGCAATCATTCTGAAGGATGCGGCCGAATGACAGGCTCTGTCACCATCGCGGGTGCAGGCCCCGGCGAACTCGACCATTTGACGGTAGCGGTCCTCAAGGCGATCCGCGCGGCGGATGTCATTCTCTACGACGCTTTAATTCAGCCGTCCATCATCGCTGAGTTCCCCGCTGCAGCAGAAAAAATCTTTGTCGGCAAGCGCTGCGGCAACCATGCGTATACACAAACCATGATCGTCAGCGCAATGATTGAAAATGCCCTGATGGGTAAAAATGTGTTGCGCCTCAAAGGGGGAGATCCCTCTGTCTTTGCCCATCTCGCGAGTGAACTTACGGCACTCGAGAAACTCGAAATACCTGTCAAAATTCTGCCTGGCGTCAGCGCCATGCTGACGGCTGCGGCAGAGCTCAAGGTGCCGCTGACGACGCGCGAAACCAACCGCCATATCTGGGTCACCGACGGCCATTCATCAGAACTCGAAAAATACGGCGAACAGATGGCGGCCTTTCCCGGAACTTTGGTTTTTTACATGGGTGCGGGCAGAACTGTTGAAATTACCTCACTCCTCATGTCATGGGGTATGCCCGAAAACAAAGCGGCGGCGCTCATTGAAAATGCCGGCGGAGAGAATGCGGTGCTCGCCCGTGGCACGGTCAGCGATTTTGCTTCGGAAAATCTTTGCCGTACAACCGAAGGGCCCGGCATCTTCCTGATCGGCGATGCGATCGCCCTTCCCGGCGCTGCAAGCGAAGCCGACGAATTCAAGGGCCATGCTGTTGCCCCTTAGTTTTGACCTGACCGACAAGAAGATACTGCTCGTGGGTGGCGGCAGGGCGGCGCTGGAAAAATTCGCCCAGCTCTCACGCACCCCGGCCCAGCTCATGATCATTTCACCGGTATTTAATTCTGATATGGAATCGGCGCTTATCGGACAGCATGCCGCCCACATCACAGTGGAAAGGCGGCCCTTTCACGCCGGCGACATTGCGGATTGTTTTATGGTATTTACGGCCGTCGATGACCGCGCTGTTTCTAAACAGATCTACGATCTCTGCAAGGCACAGAAAATCCTCATCAATAGCGCGGACGACAAGGAATACTGCGATTTTTACACCAATGCAGTCATCGAGCGCGGCAGCGTGCAGCTATCGGTCTCGACGGGGGGCCGTTTTGCTGGCCTGGCGGCAATTCTGCGCCGCCATCTCGAAAGCCTTTTCCCGGCCGAACTCGATGCAGACTGGGAAAAGGTCTTCGCACTCCGCGAACGCGCGGTGGCTTTACAGAGTGTTACTGAAAAAAAATCCGTCATAACGAACATAGTTCAGGAAATCGAAGCGCGGTATTTTAAAAAAGAGGAAACAAAATGAGCGAGGCAAAGACAGAGTTATCTGAGGTTGAAGGCATTAAGGATGCTTCCGAAGGCCTGCGCGGCGGCATACAAGCGGGCCTCACCGACGGTACAGATAAGTTCAGCGAAGACGACAAACAGCTGCTCAAATTCCACGGCCTCTACCAGCAAAAGGACCGCGATAAAAAAGAAGAAGGCGCGCCTGAAAAAATCAACACCTTCATGCTGCGCGGCCGCATTCCCGGCGGTCGCCTGACCGCTGAACAATATCTTGCCTGGGATTATCTCGGCGAACGTTTCGGCGGCGGCGCGCTGCGCCTCACGACCCGCCAGTCGGTGCAGCTGCACGGCCTGGTAAAAGCTGACCTCAAAGATGTGATGCAGGAAATCCACCGCGTGGGACTCACTTCCTTGGGTGCCTGTGGCGACGTGGTGCGTAATGTCACCGAGGCCCTCAACATCACCGGTAATCCGCTCTACAGCCAGCTCAGCTATTTTTCGCAGTTGTTATCCGACTATTTTAAATTCGAATCCACCTCGTATGTAGAGATCTGGCTCGACGACGTGCAACAGAACCCTGTCAAACAAGAACGCATCTACGGCAAAACCTACCTGCCGCGCAAGTTTAAGATCGCCGTCTGCCTGGCTGGCGAGAACGGCATCGATCTCTATGCCAACGACATGGGCTTTGCGGCGACGCATACCAATGGCAAAGTCGACGGCTTCTTTGTGTTTGTCGGCGGCGGCGGCGGCATGACGCACAACAAACCCGAAACATTCCCACGCGCAGCAGACCTATTGGGATGGATTCCCGTGGATGCGCTTTTGCCGATCTCTACCGCAATCGTCACCGCGCACCGCGATTTTGGCGACCGCACAAACCGCAAACATGCCCGCCTGAAATACGTGCTCGCCGACCGCGGTGTCGATTGGTTCCGCAATGAAGTCGAAAGCCGCGCCGCCATAAAGTTCAACACCGAGCGCGCGCTGCCGACATGGAAAATCCCCGAATACCACGGCTTCATCAAAAAGGCCGACGGTAAATATAATTTCGGTCTCTATATCATGAACGGCCGCATCAAGGACATCCCCGGTTACCGCCTGAAGACAGCGATTCAGCTCGTCGTGGCGCGGCTGGGTGTTTCTGTTCAACTAACCCCCGACCAGGATATGCTGTTTCTCGACATGGACGAAAAGCAGCGGCAAGAACTTGTGCACATCTTCAAGGCGCACGGCATCAACACCAACCGTCCGAACGCACTGTACCGCCGCGCACTCGCCTGTGTGTCGCTGCCGACCTGCGCGCTCGCGCTCACTGAAAGCGAACGGTATTTCCCGCACGTGATACGCGATATCAACCGCCTGGTCGAAAAGCACAACCTCATGGACCGCGCACCGCTCGTGCGTATGACGGGTTGTCCCAACGGCTGCGGTCGCCCTTACTCGGCTGAGATCGGCATCGTCGGCCAGCAGAACGGCGGCAAGTACGCGATCTTTCTCGGCGGCAACCACCGCGGCACCAAGGTCGGTGAGGCTGTACTGCAGAAGGTGCTGATGACCGATCTGCCCGCGCACCTCGACAAGGCTTTCGCATTTTGGGCTAACGAAGGGCAACCCAAAGAACATTTTGGCGACTTTGTGAACCGCGTGGGTTTAGATCGCGTACGCTCGCTCCTGGCACCGCCCGCCGAAGTGAACTAGCCTCTCGTAATTAAGAAAACTCCGCAAGTAACGCAAAGGGCGCAAAGTTTCGCGAAGTCAAGAGAGGCAATAAAACCAAGTTGACCTTCTTTGCGTAACTTTGCGTACTTTGCGGTGAATATTGCGATCCATTAATTACAGTCTCTAAATTTTCTTTGGCGCCGCAGCGGCTTCGTGCTCGACCGGCAAGGCAATCGTGAAGCGGGTGCGGCCGGGTTTGCTGGCAAAGGCAAGGATGCCGTGGTGTTTTAATACCACATTGCGGATGATCCCCAGACCCAGCCCTGTGCCTTCGCCCGGAGCCTTGGTCGTGAAGAACGGGTCGAAGATCTTATTTTGCAGATCCTGCGGTATGCCCGGGCCCGAGTCCTGGAGCGTGATCAGTACATAGCGGTTTTCTTTTTTGTTACCCAGCGCTTCCTCGAGCTTATTGTCATCCTGCACATTCTTGGCGTCGAGCACCGCGTCGATCGAACGCTCACGGATATAGATGTCGATGTTCCCCTTTCCCTCCATCGCATGCACTGAGTTGACAATCAAATTGCTGTAAATCTGGTTGAGCTCGCCTGGATTGCAGGTGATCTTGGAAACATCCTCAAAATGCCGGTTAACCTGAACGCCGTGTTTCATCTGGTTATGGAAGACGGTAATGGTATTTTCTACACCATCGCGCACATCGATATTCTCGGCCTCTGCCTGGTCGCGGTGCGAATAGTGTTTGAGAGCCTTTACAATACTCAGGATCGATGACAGCGCAAACCGCATGTTGCGCATGTTCTTGTCGATATTGACGAGCGCGCGGAAAATCTGGAATTCCTGGTCAGAAGCCGTGGCGGCAACATGGATGACGGCTTCATCGTCATGCAGCCCCAGATCGAGCAGGAAATCCGCGCGGGCGCGCGCATCGTTTTCCGTCAGGCTACCCGAAGCCAGCTTCTGTACGAGCTTTCGCCCCATGGAAAATTTATCCGTGGCGCTCAGCGTGGGCGTGTCTTTGCGCTCGCGCACGCGCGAGGCTTCGGTTAAGAGCCGGCGCATCGGTTCCGGCGGAATGCGATCCTGCACAATCTCACCGATGATGAGCTGCAGGTTGTTATTCAAATTTTCCGTCGCGCCGTTTACAATCGACGTCGGCGTGTTGATCTCATGAGCGATGCCGGCGACCATCACCCCTAAACTCGCCATTTTTTCCTGCTGGATCAGCTGCGCCTGCGCGTTCTGCAGTTCGCTGGTACGTTCCTTGACCTTTTCTTCAAGGTGGTAAAGCATCGCATGCAGGCGTTCATAGAGCGCGGCGTTTGAGAGAGATACCGTGGTGATATCGCGGATCTCCAAAAGGAAGCGGAGCTCTTTTTTGGTATAGGGACGGCCGCCTTCACGGCCTACCAGGTACAGAAGCGCCAGTACCGATTTATTGAGGTTAAATGGTACGAGAATTTCGGCGCCTGTCGTATTAAAAAAATCCAGCGCCGCCTCGCGCACACCGGTAAACTTTTTACTGTGCTCAAAATCATGGCGGCTGAAGATACGGTCCTGGTCGCCGAGCCAGAGCATAAAATCGTCGAAGATACGAAATTTCAGTTTTTCGCTGCGATCGGCGGGCTTTACGGGAATGAAAGCCCCCGCGGCATCGTTCCAGTAGAGCACGATCGAACTCGTATCGGTAAAGATTTCATCGATCAGCTCTTGCACCCGCGCGATCGCGTCTTCGATATTCAGGAGCGAGATAATGCTCTTCTGGTACTGGCGGCGTTTAAGCGAAAGCGAGCTGTTTCTCATAAGTTTTTGCGGTTTCTCACCGCTAAGCTGCGGCGGCCTCAGGACTTCTTGAGCTTCTTCGCTTCGAGTGCTGCGGAAAGGCGTTCCAGCGTTTCAAACGCTTTCGTCGGGTCGCCGTCGAAAAACTGCAATAGCGAGAGATCGAGCATGTCCTTGGCCGTCTTGCGCTCTTTGACCTCGATTGTCTCTCTCTTTTTATGAATCGTCTTCTTCTTCTCTTGCGGCACCTGCTCCCTAAGTGTCGCATAAAAAGCCTTGAGTTCGGGGTCACGTGCCGCGAGCTTTTTGAAGCCGACACTCGCCTGCCTGAGGTCACCACCCGAGAGGTTGATCTTCGCCGACAGGCCCAAAAGAACCTTGTCATCCGGATTTTTACTGAGCAGGATATTCACCGCCCGAAGGGCGAGCTCGGGACGATCGGTATGGAAATACAGCAGCGCCAGGGCTGTCTGCGCCTGAACATTCTGGGGATCTATTTTAAGCGCGTTGCGTATCGATATTTCAGACTTGTCGTTGCGCCCGGTTTTCCCGAAAACATAGCCCAGGAGCAGATGCGCGTTGAGATAGCGCGAGTCGAGTTTCAGGACAGATTTGAGAGCTTTTTCCGCCGCGCTGAAATCGCCCTTCTTGTAGTATTCTACCGAGAGGTTATAGTGAGCCCGGACATCGTTTTTCGAAACAAGGGCACGTTGGTAGCAGACAATCGCCTTATCACCCCGCCCCTGTCGCGTATATATCGCTCCTGCGTTCAGCCATGCATCGAAAAAATTCTGGTCGATCTGCAATGCCATTTTGTATTTCTCCAGAGCGGCTTTGATATCACCTTTTTTTTCGGCCGCCAGCGCTTGCTCGAAAAGCAGGTTGCGCGAACCCTTCGTACGTGCATTTTGCTTTTCGGACATTCTTCCTTATAATTTCGGCTGATTTTACCGTTTTCGCGGAGCAAAAAAATCCATGCCACCTGAGACCTCAGCCCGCTTTAGTGATTTACCCGATGCCTCGCGTTCCGGCTCCTCCGTCCATGCCACTACCCTCGATTGAGCAGGTTGACGTTTCCGGAAAGAAAATCCTGCTGCGCGTCGATTTTAACGTACCGCTCGATAAGGCCACGGGTGCTATCAGCGACGATACGCGCATGGTCAAAAGCCTGCCCACTATTGAACTTTTGCTCTCGCGCGGCGCGGCGCTCGTCATCGTTTCACACCTCGGCCGCCCCGAGCGCAAGGGTGACCCTGCGCTTTCGCTGAAAAACGTCGCCGCCCATCTCGGCAAACTTTTGCCCGGCCGAACTGTCCACTTTGCCTCAGAAGCCGTCGGATCTATCCCTGAGGAACTCGCATCAAAACTCAAGGCCGGTGAAATCCTGGTTCTCGAAAACATCCGCTACTACGACGAAGAGACTTCTAAAGAAGAAAAAGTGCGCATGGATTTCGCCAAGAAGCTCTGTAAGCTCGCTGATATTTACGTCAATGACGCCTTTGGCGCTGCACACCGCGCGCATGCATCGATCTATGAGTGCGCGAAAATTCTGCCCGGTTATGCAGGCCTGCTTCTCAAGAAAGAAATCGATGTGCTCGAACGCCTGATTACGAACCCGGCGCGGCCGTTTGTCGCCGTGATTGGCGGCTCGAAGGTCTCTTCAAAACTTGCCGTCCTCGAAAACCTCGTGCTCAAGGCTGACAGCATTCTCATCGGTGGCGCCATGGCATATACGTTTCTCAAATCACGCCTGATCGAGGTCGGTACCTCGCTCGTGGAAAAAGAGTATTTAAGCCAGGCCTTCCAGATCATCGACAAGGCATCGTATAATAAGCATGAGCTGGTTTTGCCCGAAGACCATATTGTCTCGTCAGAATTTGGCGAAAAAGGCAAAATCAAGACCGTGAAACGCTCTATCCCCGAAGGCTTTATGGGCATGGATATCGGCCCAAAAACGGCCGATCACTATGCCAAGATTATCAAGAACGCTAAAACCGTACTTTGGAATGGCCCGATGGGGGTCTTCGAAATGAAGAAGTTTTCTGCCGGTACCTATGCCATTGCCAAGGCCATGGCGAAGGTCAAGGGCTCGACGATTGTGGGTGGCGGCGATTCAATCTTCGCCCTCAGCCAATCGGGCCTCGAAGACAAGATGACGCATGTTTCGACCGGCGGCGGCGCGACGCTCGAATACCTCGAAGGCAAAAAGCTCCCGGGCGTTGTCGCTCTGCAGAAACCGTAACATGACCGCTTTTCTATGATCGATTGGTCACAGAAACTCTCCCCTGTCGTCCAGTCGCTGAAACCTTCGGGCATACGCGAATTTTTCGACATCGTCGCAACGCGTAAGGATTGTATCAGTCTCGGCGTCGGCGAACCCGATTTTGTCACGCCACAGATCGTTATCGACCACGCGATTCAGGCACTGCGCGACGGGTATACGCATTACACAGGCAACGCAGGACTTCTGTCACTGCGCCGTGAAATTGCCAAATATCTCGAAAAAGAATACGGCCTCAGTTATAATCCTGAAAAAGAAATTCTGATCACGGTCGGCGTATCGCAGGCCGTCGATCTTGCCTTCCGTGCGCTACTGACACAGGGTGATGGAGTGCTCTATCCCGAACCATGTTATGTATCGTATGATCCGATGATTCGGCTTGCGGGCGGTGTGCCGCAAAGAGTCAATGCAACGGCAGAGAATGATTTTTCCCCCAAAGCGAAGAGCATCCGCGAAGAGATTGATTCGGTTTCGGCAAAATCTAAAGTGCTGTTCCTCAATTATCCATCCAACCCGACAGGGGCTTCGATCGGCAAGGAAGAGCTCCACAACATCGCGGCGCTTGCCACCGAAAAAAATCTGGTGGTTATCTCGGACGAAATTTACGGTGAACTCTCGTACGAAGAAAAACATATTCCATTCGCGACATTGCCTGGTATGCGCGAGCGCACGCTGCTCCTGGGCGGTTTCTCTAAGGCCTTTGCCATGACGGGCTGGCGCATCGGTTATGCCTGCGGCGATGAAAACCTCATCAAGGCGATGACGAAGATTCACCAGTATTCGATGTTATGCGCGCCGACGATCGGGCAGATCGCCGCCGAAACCGCGCTCAAATATGCGATCCCTGAGCGCGATAAAATGAAAGACGAATACCGCCTGCGCCGTAACCTGATCGTGAAGGGTTTTAATGAGATGGGGCTGAACTGTTTTATGCCGCAGGGCGCGTTCTACGTATTCCCGGATATCCGCTCGACGGGAAAAAACTCAATGCAGTTCGCAAAAGAGCTGCTCGAGGCGCAGAACGTCGCCGTTGTGCCCGGCACGGCTTTCGGCGATTCCGGCGAAGGGTTTATCCGCTGCTCGTATGCGACGGCGCGCCGTGAAATTGAAAGCGCGCTGACGAAAATCAGCGCGTTCGTGAAAAATAAATAAGAGTTTTATGCCCGCGCGGTGCGCCGGAGCAGCTTCCATTCGATAGCGGTTTCTTCGACTGCTTCTTTTAAGCGCTCATAACGCGCCTGCATCAGCTCAAAGCGCGCCGCCGTTGCGCGCAGCGCATCGTCTTTAAGCTTATTGCGGATTTCATTCATAACCGAGGCGCGGCGTTTGAAGACGGCCATCGTTTCGTCGAGCTGCGAGAGAAAAGCCTGCTTGCGCTCCTCAGTCCATCCCCATTTTTCAAGTTTTGACAACGTTTCGCCCTTTTGCATCTGCATGCGGCGCTGTTTGATCGTCGCATCAGGCACGCGCTTCAGGCCCCAGGCGAGGTGCAGATACGACATGATTTTGATCGCCCACTTGCCGGGATCGAACTGGTACCAGCGCACGCCGTTGCGGTAGTCGTTGGCAAATTCATGGTGGAAATTGTGATAGCCCTCGCCCCATGTCAAAAACGCTGTAATTGCATTATCGCGTGCCGTATGCTTGTCGCTGTAGGGCTGCGAGCCGGCAAAATGGCAGAGTGAATTGATCAGAAACGTCGAGTGGTGTGTGAAGACGAGACGCAGAAACCCGGCGATGAGAAATCCGCCGAGGGCGTCGCCCCAAAAGATACCGGCAATTGCCGTCGGTAGGGCGAAATTCATGAAGATTGCCAGCGGCATAAAATACCGGTGCTGAAAGAAGACAAATTTGTCGCGCCACAGGTCAGCGTTGTGTGACGGGCGCCAGTCGCGCGGGCGCGTGTGAAAAATCCAGAGCATGTGTGCGAACCAAAAACCCTTTTTGATGCTGTAGGGATCTTTATCGCGGTCGACAAATTTGTGGTGTGCGCGGTGGTCGATACTCCATTCTAGCGCCGAGCCCTGCAAACCCAGAAGTCCCACAATCAGCAACCAGACCCGTATAGGTAGCGAGGCTTCATAAGAGCGGTGTGAAAACAGCCGGTGGTAGCCGGCCGTGGTGGCCATACCTGCAACGAGCGCGATGGCCCCCGCGAGAATCAGCGTGGCGCCGGACAAGGTGCCGGTGCTTAGGAAATAAGCAAGCCCCAGGCCGCCGATGATGGGCGACAGGGCCAGAAACAATATGGATACCCATTGGGTACGGCCCGGTTGGGGGCGCTTGAATGCGAGCTTCATATATGTTAGAGACAAAACGATGTCCAAGGTTGCAAAAAACTCGGTTTACGAGTCAGCAAACACGCTGTTTATGCTGGGGTGCCCACCACAATACCCGAGGCCCTCGCCGAAACAGTCAGGGACTTTGCTGACAAGACTGCCTTCACCTTCATCGACCGCTCGTTCAGCTACCGCGAATATAATCAGCTGAGTAACCGCGTCGCGCATGGCCTTGTCATTCGCGGGCTCAGGGCGGGCGACCGGGTGGCCATCCATCTGCCCAACCTGCCACAATATCTGGTCTTCATGATGGGTGCGCTCAAAGTGGGATGTATCATTTCGGGGCTCTCTCCACTCGCCACGGCGCGCGAGATCGAAATACAGCTGAAGGATCTCGAAGCCGCCGCGCTTATCAGTTTCGACGACGTATACACTAAAGAGGTACAGGCGATTGCGGCATCGTTACCGTCGCTCAAAGCTATCGTTGTCACACGCCCCCTGGATCTCATGCCGCTTCCGATCCAGTTTTTTGCCCGTCTTCTCGGCAAAGTGCCTCACCCGGCGATCTCCTTCGGCAATGCCCGCGAAGTCTGGTTCGACGAATTCATGCGGGGGCAATCCACAAGCGATGTCACAGCCCACGGCCAGGGCAACGATACCGCGGCGATTCAATACACCGGCGGCACCACCGGCCGCAGCAAGGGCGCGATGCTGACGCATAATAACCTGCTGAGCAATATCAGGCAGTCGATTGCCGTGACAGAGCCCGAGATCGGAAATGAGACAGGCCTCTCGATTCTACCGTTTTTTCATATTGCGGGCCTGACAGCGGCCCTGAACACCATCGTGATCGGCGGCGCCTGGTTGCTCATACCCAACCCGCGCGACCTCGATTTTATCGTGCGGCAGCTCAAAAAATACCGGCCGAGCCTGATCTTTGCTGTGCCGCTGCTGTACGAGAAATTGCTGGCAAGAGAAGATTTCCGGCAGCTCGATTTCAGCTCGCTGAAGTTCGCCATGTCGGGCGCGGCGCCGATGAGCGACGCTCTCAAAGAGGCGCTCGAGGCGGTTATCAGGGTTTCTGTGCTCGAGGGTTATGGTATGACGGAGGCATCGCCGGGAATTACGATTAATTATCCCGGGCGGGCAAAACCGAATACCGTGGGCCAGGCTCTGCCCGGGACAGAGGTAAAAATTATTGCGGTGGATGGTAATACAGAGCTCGGCCCGGGAGCAGAAGGCCAGCTGATCGTTTCAGGCCCCCAGGTCATGGCGGGCTATTGGAACAATGAAGCGGAGACAAAACAGGTATTACAAAACCGCGACGGCAAGACGTGGCTGTTGACCGGCGACGTCGCGCGCATCGATCCCGACGGTTACATTACCATCGTCGACCGCATTAAAGACATGATCAACGTGGGCGGCTATAAAGTCTATTCGGTCGAAGTTGAGGCGATTATTTCCCAGCACCCGGCTGTCGCCTGTTGCGCCGTACTCGCCGAGGCAGACGCGCATAAATCCACAGAAAACGTAAGACTCATTGTTCAGAAATCGGCAGAGTATGCCACACGGAGCGAGGCTGATTTGCAGGAAGACATCCTGCAATTTTGCCGCGAAAAACTTGCACCTTACAAGGTGCCCCGGATTGTTACATTTGTTGCAGCAATTCCATTGACGCCGATCGGCAAAGTCGATAAAAAGACGCTCAGGGCGCAACTCAGCCATGAAAAGATCTAAGAAAATCGCCTTCCTGCTCGTCATTCAGATGCCGGTTCAGATCGCCGCGGGCTACTGGATGGGTTTCAATTATTTCTCCCTGCTCATGGTCTTCGTGGCCATACCGATCGCCGATCAGATCCTGGGTCATGACACAAGCAATCCCCACCCCAGCCAAACGGCGAAACTTAGCCGTGACTGGTTTTTCCTGATCATGCCTGTGCTTTGGGTACCATGCCAGATCGCGATCTTAGTCTGGGGAGCTATGGTCATTCAATCTGACCTGCTACCGCTCTGGCAAAAGATCGGCCTCGGTTTTTCGATCGCCGTCATGACGGGTTCGGGCATCATCATCGCCCACGAATTCGGCCACCGCAACAGTTCATGGGAAAGACTCATGGCGAAAATTCTGCTCGCGACCGTCTGTTACATGCATTTTATCATTGAACATAACCACGGTCACCATGTACGCGTAGCCACACCAGACGACCCGTCTTCTGCCCGCGTTGGTGAGAACTTCTACAGGTTCTGGCTGCGCTCAGTGGGCGGCAGCTACATAAGCGCCTGGCGGCTCGAGCTCGCGCGGCTGCGACAGAAAAACTATTCGGTATCGGGATGGCATAACCAGATGCTGTGGTTTTTAGCCATGCCGATTGCCATCGCCGCAGCCTGTTACTTTCTCATCGGACCGTATGCGCTGGTCTTCTTTCTCGCGCAAAGTTTCTTCGCCTTCAGCATGCTCGAACTGATCAACTATATTGAGCACTATGGACTGCAGCGGAAGAAAACGCCGCAGGGCGAATACGAACTCGTCTCCGTGCGCCATTCCTGGAATGCGAACCAGTTGCTCTCCAATCTCTATATGATCCACCTCGAGCGCCATTCAGACCACCACCACAATCCCTTGCTGCGCTACCAACTGCTGAAACACCGCGATGAGAGTCCGCAATTGCCGGGCGGCTACGGGGCCATGTTTCCCCTGGCGCTTGTGCCGCCGTTGTGGTTTCGAATTATCGATCCGCTGGTAGAGAAATACCGGCAGAGCTAGCCAGAGATTCCGGATCGAGGCGTACCGCGGGAACTCCCCCCCAGGTTTCGCCCGCCGCGATACGCGTCTTGGGCAATACCACCGAATTGGGTAAAACACGTGCACCTGCACCGATCACCACATCGCCCATCACAGTTGCCCGCAGGCCAATCGTTGTGCCGCTGCCAATACGCACAGGCGCGACGATGAGGTACCCTGCCTGGGCATAGTGGGCAACGATCACGGCTGACCCTCCAATGGTTACGTGATCGCCGATCTCAATCATCGCCGGGTCAGAGATATGCGTGGTGTTAATAAAAACACCGTCGCCGATTTTCATTCCCATCAGCGCATAAAATATATTACTAAACGGTGTCGGCGTTACGAATTCGAGAAAAGAATAGCGCACCAGGTAAAGCAGGGCGTTACTAAAATACCAACGCAGCGCCTCGGCTGAAAAATACGTGCCCCGGTATTCGCGCGCATAAGCGCGCAAAACGAAGCAGGCGGCGGGAATAATCAGCATCAGGCTGAAGCCGTAGGCAAAGAAGGCCGCTGCGATTCCCACCCCGACCGCAAGATATTGCGCTAAGGGTGCCCAACCGTGAGCGGTTTCGGCGATGCAACGAAACACGATCACTGCCGGTGTCAGAGCGAGGCCGAGTAAAACGATAAAGATTGCGGCCAGCGGTAGCAGCGCCAGCCCTTGCACTAAAAGCTTCAGAATCACATCAACTCTGGATTGACGGTTTTTCGCGCCGTAAAGCCCGATTTAAAAGCGCATGACCAAGTACTGTACACTCAAACACAGGCCTATGCGGCGCATTCAACAGCTGGTCGTCCTCATCGCAGTCACCCTGCTCTTTTCGTATTGTATTAAGGCCTTCAGTAAGATCGCATATAAGAACCTGCTGCCACAGATTATCCTGCAACGCATCGACTCTTTTTTTGACCTGAATTCCACGCAGGAAAGATACCTGAAAGAGCGGATTGCGATCCACCATAAATGGCACCGCGAAACTCAACTGAAACTCTACCTTGCGGATCTCAGGGAACTACGCGGACGCTTTTCACGCAGTCTCACCGATGCCGATCTCGATTGGCTCATGGTGCGTATGAAGCTGCACCGCAACGCGATCTTCATGCGTATCATTCCCGACTTGGTCAATGTACTCCAGACACTTTCGGACGATCAGATCGCTTATCTGGAAAAAAAACTCGCAAAAGAGAACAAAGAGCTCGAACAAAAACTGGCACGGCCGCTGGCCGTGCGTCAGAAAGAAGAATTTGCCACAATCGTGAAGCAGGTCGAAGAATGGGCGGGCAGCCTCTCAGATGCCCAGCAAGAGCAGCTGCGTAAAAAGTATGCGGCGATACCGGCCAATGCCATCGAGTGGCTGCGCTACCGCGAAGAGCAGCAGGCAATCTGGATTACATTACTGCGCTCGAAACCCGACCACCAGCGCCTGAAAGAAGACCTCGAAGGCCGCATGGTCCATCAGGAACGCAATGTGCCGCCGCGCTTCAAGGCGAGCTTTACGCGCACCCTGACGCTGATGAAAGAAATGATACTGACCGCCGACCGGATTTTAACCCCTGAACAACGGACGCATGTTCTGGCCAAAGTAGACGAATATATTCAGCTGCTCGGCGAATTGGCGCAATAGGGCTAGCGCCAAACCCGGATGACTTCGAGATAGATAGCCTTCTGATCGCCCACGAGGCCTTTGAAGCGGCCGTAAATCTGAATCCCTCCGCCCGCCTTGCCTGGCTGGAGTTTTTCTTCCGGAATCGCCGCATTCTTAAAAGCATGAACACGGTACTCTTCGCCCGCTTCCCGGGCAATGAGCTGGTACTGGATGCCGCCATTTTCCTCAGCCCTGTCGCGTAGCTCCCCCGACAGAATCACAAGACTGTGGCGGCGCAGCACGACATTCTCAAACAGGTTTTTGAGTGAAATATTATCGCTGAAATCCGTGTAATCGACATCGGGAATAAAGCCCAAAAAGGTGCGGGATTTTTCGCGCGTCTGGAAATCCGCATTGGAAGCAAGCAAGCGGTTGAGCAAGTACCGCGACTGGTTTACCTTACGCTCTTTGAGCAGCAGCTTCGCTTTTTCAAAATCGCCGATGATGCCTTCGCGCGTTTTGTAGGTGTAGAGGATTTTCGCCGGATCGGCCACCGGCATCACTGCCGCGGAATCGGCGACCTGCAGGTCGGGGGCAAGGATTTTGCGTTCGTTCAGATGCTGTCTTACCAGGATAAAAATCCCTGCAGCCGCAAAGACCAGGAAGCCCGCTATAAAAATGATGCGGTAAGGAAAGCCACGCAACGGATTTGCTCGCGGCTTCGGCCGCGGCCGCTTTTTCTCGGCATCGAACTGCCAGCCGCTCTCGCGCGGTGCAGTTGCCGGCGTGGCTTTGCTTTTCTGCGGTGATAAACGGATCGGCGGCGGCAGTTCGGGCGGCAAAACAATGAAATCCGCGACGCGGAATTCCACATCGTTTAGCTCTTTTACTTTTCTGAATTTTTTGACCAGCGACTGCGCCAACCAGCCTTCGCTGTCGTCGGCGATTTCGAGATAGTGCCAGAGCGCCTTTTCGATGTCGCGCTGCAGCAGCGAATAATAGGCTTTTAAATAATGGAGATAGACATTTTGGGTGTCAAAATTATCGAGCTCAGCCAGGTATTTTTCAAATTCTTTTAGATCCGGCTGAAACGCAGAACTAACCGCAGCCAGGTAGTAGGCCCAAAAACTCTGGGGTTCTTCGGCAATGATTTCGAGCGCAGCGTCCCGCGCCTCCACAAAAAGCCCGCGGCGGAATAGTTCGAACGCCGCCGCGAGAGGGGTCACATTAACTTCCCAAAAATGCTCAGCAAACCGAAAGCCCTAAATTTGCCTTCGGCAAATTCCACGGCTAAAGCGCTACGCGGCTTTCGGTTTGCATAGATGAGCATTTTTGGGTCCCATCCTATTTCTGCGTCACCCGCTCCACATAAGAAAGATCGCGTAAATCCACCTTAATCATATCGCCTGTTTTCACAAAAAGCGGGGTTTGGATTTTTCCGCCGCCGACAACGGTCACTTCTTTGTATGCTGTTGTCGCTGTGTCGCCTTTCATACCGTCTTCGGCATATTCGACTTTAACCACCACGAAGTTGGGAGGGATCACACTGACCGGTTTGTCGTTGTAGAGTAAAATCTGGAATTCCATACCGTCGTTGATGTAAGCGAGCAGATCCTCAAGATCCTTCTTATCTACATGAATCTGGTCATACGTCTCGCTGTCCATAAAGACCAGCTGATCGCCGTCGGTAAAATTATAGGTCACATTGCGCTTCTCGAGCTCGACGTCTTCGAGCATCTCGCCCGAACGCCAGGTGCGCTCGACCGTCGTGCCTTTACTGAGGGACTTGATGCGCACCCGCACAATCGCCGCGCCCTTGCCCGGTTTGTGGTGCTCAAAACTCTGGATGACAACCAGGTCGCCGTCGACCTTAAGCGCCATACCGCGCTTCACGTGGTTCGAATTAATCATTAGTTAGTAATAATGCAGCAAACATGGTGAAAAGCTGGTTTTAAGCGCCGGCTGCAATCGGGGGTTGTTAAGGGGGCCTTGGCCCCCTTAAGACCTCTCCCCGGTAGGGAGAAAATAAAAACCCGTTTACCCCGCTGGATTTTTTTCTTTAGGGGGTAAACGGGCGAGAAGACGCCCAGGCAGATTTTAACCACCCGGGATAAACACCTCCACTGGGGGGAGGTACTCAATATCAGTTTCGGCTGGAAATCCTAGAGAACTTTACCACCGGCTGCAATTTTTTATGCGGCCGGGATGCCCAATGTGGTTTACACGGGGTTTCATGCCCCGGGTATGCCCCCATGCGCGAGATCGTCAAATTGGAATCCACAGCCGGCACCGGCTACTATTATACTGCTACCCGCAACAAAAAGGCGCAAGGCGGAAAGCTCGAAGTCATGAAATATGACCCGAAAGTGCGCAAGCACGTGAAATTCGTCGAAAAGAAAATTTCTAAGTAAGTCATTAGGGGCTGCCGCCCCTAACCCCGCTTTCGCACGCTGCTATTTTTTGTCTATAGACAGGATGGTCAATTCAACCCGTCTGTTTTGCTTTTTTCCTGCTGTGGTGTTATTCGAAGCCACAGGTTTCGCATCCCCGTAACCCACAGCCTTGATCCCGTTTCGGGATAACCCTTTATCGATGAGATAGTCCATCACCGCGCGCGCCCGGTTTTTTGACAGCTCCATGTTACTCTTCTGGTCACCGGTGTTATCCGTGTGCCCGCCGATCTCGATCTTGAGGCCCGGGCGGCTCTGCAGAATTTTCGTCAACCGGTTGAGCTCGGCGTATGATTCCTTTGAAAGCTGGTACGATCCCTTCTTAAAGAAGAGATTGTTGATGGGCATCTTTGCGCCTTCTTTGAGCTGCATCATCGTTAGCTCCAGCGGGGTGTCTTTGCTGAAACCGTCTTTGAGATTGATCGTGGTGCTCTGCGGCAGATAGCCGCCCGACTCTGCGTGAATACCGTAAGTTTCGCCCAGCGGCAAATTCATTTTGAACTCGCCTTCATCCGAAGTTTCTGTGCGTGCCAGAAGCGCACCATCGCTTAAGCGCTCAAAGACGACACGTGACCTGACAGGCTCGCCTTCTTTATTACGCACCTTGCCATAGACAATGACCGATTTCTCCGGCCGCAGCTCTTCAGGCAGGGAAATCTGGTAGAGATCCTTGCCCTTGCCCGGCGTATCTGATGAGAAGATTGCATAGTCGCCGGTCGGAGCGATCACGTAGTTAATGTCATTGCCGGTGGTGTTGATCTTGGGCCCGAGGTTGATAGGGTCAGTCCAATGCGTCCAGGTGTTATCCTGGCGGCGCGACATGTACATATCGAACTGGCCGACACCATTGGGACGGTTCGAGGCGAAATAGAGCGTCTTGTTGTCGGCGGCAAGAAACGGTGTGACTTCCATAAAGGCAGAATTGATTTCATTGCCGAGATTCAACGGCTCAGACCAGGAATCATCGGGCTGCAAAAAACTGACATAGAGATCCATCTTACCGACGGTGTCCTTGCGCTGCAGGTTGAGAATCAACGTGCGCTCGTCGGCTGACAGCGAATAATTCACGAGATTCGCCTCGTTATAAAAGTTCACGATGCGCAGCGGTTCGGGAAAACTCCACTTGCCTTTCGCAAAGCGTGTTTTCGAGACGCCCGGCGAAACCGTGCCGTCTTTGCTGTAGACATTACCGATGTAGAGCGTTTTGCCATCGGCGGATGTGCCAATCGGAAAATCATAGGTCTTGGAATTGAACGCGGCCTTGATATGTTCGGCCTCGGTCCAGGTGCCGTCAGGCCGCTTGCGGCTCACCCAGACATCCTGGTCGTCCCGGAGCGCGCTCGCGCCATCGACAATGGTGCTGACGCCGACATTGTCGGGATGTCCCTCGCGGCAGAAATAAATGGTGTTGCCGTCGGGCGCAAGTACGGGGGCCAGCTCGTCGTAACGCGAGTTGATACCGTTGCCAAGAGAAGTAATTTTGAGTTCGGCAAATAAGCCCGCGGTCAGAACGAGGGAAGTCCACATCAGGAAGCGCATACTGTATTATCGGAATTTTGGATCGCGGCGTCTGCCAAAAATTATCACTTATCCGGGCTTGTCTAAAAGGGAAACCTGGAGAACTTTACAACCTCCGTTCCCTACTGGTTTTGCCGCATGCGCACACGTGTTTTAGCTCTGCTCCTGCTCTCTGGCATCTCAGGATTTTTTTACCTTCAGGCCCAGCAGAAGGCACCAGCGGTGCCTGCGCCGGCAGCAAAACCCGCAACGGCGACGCCACCAGCTGCAGCTCCGGCTGCGCCCGCAACGGCCGCACCAGCGACACCCGCTCCCGCCGCTGCGGCCAATACGCTCTCCGAAGCGGGGCGCTGGCACTTTGGTTCAGACCCGACGGTATGGGTGATGATCTTTATTTTTAATCTCGCACTGTTCGTGGTATTAGAGCGCATCTATGTGCTGCGCAAAGTCAGGGGCGACGGAGCCGGTCTCGTCACATACATTTCCGAAGCATTGTACCGCGGCGATGCGGCAGACAAAGTTGCGGCAATAGCGGCGGACAACAAGTACGGCCTTGAAGGCCGGGTCGCCGCAGTTTCACTCAAGGGCTGGGATAAGGGTGAGCATGCCATGAAGGAATATGCAGAAGCTTCGCTCATCGCCGAACGCCGCAGCCTTGAAAAGCGCCTGGTCATTCTTTCCACACTCGGAAACAACACGCCCTTTATCGGCCTTTTGGGCACGGTTTTGGGCATCATGAAGGCCTTCCGCGATCTAGCTGAAATGGGCGACTCGGGCCCGGCGGTCGTCATGCGCGGTATCTCTGAAGCCCTGATCGCGACGGCCATGGGTCTCGCGGTGGCGATCCCGGTAGTTATCGCCTACAATGCCCTCGCCCGCGCTGTGCAGGATAAATTATCGCAGGCCGAAGAAGTGGCGACGCTCATCCGGGCAATCCGCCTCAATAAGTAATGGCAGCCTCGAATAAAAACGGTTCAGGCCCGATCAGTGACATCAATGTCACGCCGCTCGTCGACATCATGCTGGTGCTCGTCATCATTCTCATGGTGACTGCGGAATTCACACGCTACAAAACGATTCCGGTGAGCCTGCCCAAGGTCAATGCCGCGGCGGTGAAAACCGAGCCACACCGCGTGACAGTCACCATCAAAAAAACCGGCGACCTTTTTATCCAGGATAAACCCGCCGCCAGCCTCAACGATGTTTTCGATCAGATTAAGGCGGCAAAAGAGACCTATCCCGATCTCGCCGTAATCCTCCGCGCCGAAGGCGACCATCCTTACCGCAAGGTTTTGACGGTGCTCGATAAGATCAAAGCCGCCGGTGCGTCGAAGGTTGGCCTCGCGGTCGAAGCCGACAAAACATATTGACGGCGACGGGCCGCAATCCCGTAGCATAACCTTTGTGATCGACCCGTCTTGGCAGCCCGGGCACTCCGGGGCAAATCTGTTTTTGCGCCGCCGCCAGGCAGCGTCATGGATCGATAACCTGCAGGCCAAAGTGGGATTTTCCCTGTTACTTCTGGTCTTCCTTGCTATCCCGGCCTTTCTGCTGATGGTGCAGAACAAATACCTGGTAATCTATTACCTGGTCTATCCCGCTGCGGCATCCTTGGGCCTCTACCTGCGCTACCGCGGCCAGGAATATCTCGGCAGCGTGATCACTGTGCTGAGTGTCTATGCTGTTGTAGTCTGGATGGCATCCCTTATCGGCTTCAGCCAGGTGGAAATACTCAACTGGTGGATTCTCGCACTCTTGCCATGGGTTATGTTTACCGAAAAGCAGCGCGTTGGGCTCTGGATTACCTCGGCCTTGCCGCTGGTCTTTTCGTTTTTCGTACCGCTGATGCCTGCCCCGGAAAGTCCGCTACTTCCCGCAGAACAGGATTTTATCCGGCAGATCTTGCGTATTTCCGTGGCGCTGGGCGCCTTCAGTTGCATTTATTTCCTGCGCCAGTATTATTTCGACAGCGAAAGGTTGCGCATCCTGGAAAATGAATTCCATTCCAATACGCTCAATGCCATACCGCTGCCCATCATCATCAAGGACGGGATCACGCTCGATTACATATTCTTCAACCAGGCCGCCCAGCTCACCTACGACCTCAACCCCAAGACACACAATAGCAATACAACGACCTTTTCTGAATCCTGTGCCGCGACCGTTTCAAGGCTCGACCAGGAGGTCCTGCGCAGCGTCACTTACCATATCGAGCCCGATGAAAATCTCGTACACCAGACAGGGCTCCACTGGCATTTCCGCACCTACCGCATTCCCCTGGAGCTGAAAAGCAGCGGCCGTCGCCTGCTCGTGACAGTCAGTGAAGACTTGCGGGCCCTCAACCTCGTCATGCGCAAGGCACAGGAGAATAAAGAAATGATCGGACAGGTGTTCCACCTGCTTTCACCGCTCTTTATCCACTTTGCCTCAGGAATTGAGAAGGTGACGATTGCGAATCCCACCGAATGGCTCGTTCCATGGCAGGGCCTCGAGCTTGAAATCATTAACTATCTCGAATATTACCTGCCTCGCCACCCGGTTTCCGGCGGCGAGACCAGGGGCGCGCACCGCTTTCCCCTCGCCGGGCGCAGCTTCGATCTTTATTGCGGCCAGCTGCCCCATAGCAGCGATGTATTCGGGCTCGTGATACCAGCACGCGATAATTCTTGACACAGCTTCTTCGTCAGGGGGTCGTCCCCCCTATGTTAGACGTCGGCGAAGAAATCCGCATCCAGAAGAATTCAGGCCCCACCAGTATCTTCCTGCACATTCCGTATCTCAACTATGTTTTCTTTTTCTTCCAGAGCCGCGGAGCCTACAACATCATCAAAAACCTCTACCAGTACAAAAAACAGGTACCGGGTTTTTTTCAATCGGCGTGGCTGACGATTAAATTCTCGCTCTTCAGCACAATCACCTCGACGGTGCTTTTCAGCCTGCTGCTGGCTTTGGGATATAACCCATTCGGCAAGATCCTGGCGAAATACATCTATTTCCTCGGCACACTTCTGGGCGGCCTGATTCCTGCGCAGCATCTGGCGGTTCTCTTTGGCGAAGTGCCGGGCAGCCTGTTATTCCCGACATTCAGCCCCGGAACCTTCATTGCACTCGCCATTCTGACCTTCGGCACCTACTTTATCTTTGGCATGGCGGGCGCCCTGCTCGCCATCTTCAACATCAAGGCGGATATCCGCCGCGCGCAATTCTATTAAAATTAAGCTCAATATGGCCACGACCCTCGACGGGCACGTGGCACACCCCGAAAAGGCGTGGGAGTTCGGCTCGTCCGAAGACCGGCGGCGCATGGACAGGTTGCGCGAATGGGCCGATTGCCTCATTGTCTCACGTAAAACTCTCGAACACGACAATATGAACCTCACGGTACGCACAAAGCCGCATGCGAAAAAACACCCGCGGCCCGTGATTGTCATGCAATCGGCACGACCGATGAAGCCCGGTCTGCGTATCGTGAAGAACGCTCACCTCGAGGGCGAGGTATGGATTTCCTCTGGCGCAGATGCAAAGATCGAAACCCTGTGGCCCGACCTTGGCCAACCGTGGAAAATCCACATGTATTCCGAAGTTCAGGATATCGTCACCTCGCTCGCCGGGCGGGGTTATAAAAAGATCCTGCTCGAGGGCGGCCCGACACTCAACGGCGTGTTTTTCGCTGCGGGGCTGGTGGACGAATTTTTCCTGACGCTGCTGCCGATGTTATGGGCAGGAACAACAACCGACCGCACGGTGATAACCCCAACCCCGCTGCCGCTCCACCACTTTCGCCTGAAAAGCGCCGAAAAACGCAAAGATGAAATGTTTCTGCACTATACTAAGCGCTTAAAATAGGCAAATACCTCTTTTTCATCGATGCGCACTACAGTCGGCCTGCCATGCGGGCAGCGCAAGGGATTGCGGCAGAGTTTGAGCTTTTCAATCAGCTCACGAAAATCTGTGAGCGATGCGGTCTCACCCTTACGGATAGCATGCCGGCAGGAAAGATCTTTGGCAAGTTGGTCGAACAGGTCGCCCGCCTCTGCGGTATCAGAACCTTCGATGACGGCGAGTGCGGTTTCGAAGGCGGCGGCCTCTTCACCCGCTTCGATATAACCCGGCACACCCTGCAGCGCATAACCTGCCGGCCCCAGATCTTCGAGTTCGAAACCCAGAATGCGCAGCGCAGCGGTTGAGGCCTCGAGGCGGCTGCGGTTAAAAATGGCCGTGTCAACCGCTACGGGCGCAACGAGGTGCTGTGTGATATCCTTCTTCGCCGCTAAAAGATCCTGAAAGCGCTCGTAGTTGATGCGCTCATGCGCGGTGTGCTGGTCGATAAGGTAGAGCCCGTCGGGGCCGGTCGCCACGATAAAGGTGTTAAAGAGCCGCGTATGCAGTGTCAGATTTTCAGGAAACAAGACCGGGGCCGTCTGGTCCGTCTGAAAGGCCACGGTGGCCCCCAGTGAGAAAAGGCTGGCTTGGGGTGCATCGACGCCCTGTGGCGCCGCTGTTGCCCCCGCAAGGCGGTTGGGGATGCTTTCAGCGCCGGGCATGCGCACCATATGCGCCGCGGCAATGCCCCCCTCGGCGGAGATCACGCGGGTGAAGGCCTGGCGCAAAAACCCCTGCACGGCAACTTCATTGCGGAACCGCACCTCGCGCTTCTGCGGATGCACATTGACATCGACGTCTGCCTGCGCTACGGAGAGAAAGAGCGCTGCAAAGGGAAAACGCCCCTTCGGCATGAGTTCGCCGTAAGCGTTGCGCAGCAGCATCGTCAGAGGTCTATACGCCACGGGACGCTGGTTCACCCACAGGCGCATGTCGCCCGCGTGGCTGCGGTAGAAGTAGAATTTCGATACATAACCTTCGAGCGTGAGGCCATCCGCCTGGTAGAATACCGGTATCAGGTCGCCGCCGATCTTTTCACCCCAGATATCGCCGAGGCGACCCAGTAAATTCTGACGCACCGGCAGAAACACGGGGTCGTCTTCACCCAACCGGTAACGGAACGCAATCTGCGGATGCGCCACCGTGAGCGAGGTCAGCGTATCTGCGATCTGCCGGCGTATCTTGATGGCATTTTTGTAATAATCGCGCCGCACGGGCACATTGTAAAAGAGATCTTTCACCTGCACGCGCGTGCCGGCTTCGATGGCCGATGCCTCGACGGTTTTACCGTGCTCATCGACCTGAATCGCCGCGCCGACCGGGGCAGCTTTTTGCCGGGATTCGAGTCTCAGCCGGCTGACAGAGGCAATCGAGCCGAGCGCCTCACCGCGGAAGCCCATGGTGCGCGCAGCGATGAGTTCATCGAGCGAGGCTATTTTACTGGTGGCAAAACTTTCGACTGCCAGCGGCAAATCGTCGGCATGGATGCCGCCGCCATTGTCGCGCACCTGGATCTCTGTGAAGCCATCGCCGTCGACCTGAATGTCAATCTCTGACGCGCTCGCATCGAGGGCATTTTCGACGAGTTCTTTGATTATTGCCGCAGGAGATTCGATGACCTCGCCCGCCGCAATCTGCGCTATCAGTGTATCATCAAGTTTTTGGATGCGTCTCATGAGGGTATAAAAAAAGGCCCTTCAGGGCCCTTTCTGCCGGTATCTCTGCTGAGATTACCAGGCGTTTTCGTCGCTCTGACCACGGCGATAATTGCCACCGCCGCCGCCACGACCGCCGCGACCACCACCGCCGCCGCCGCCGCCGCCGTAACCACCACGACCGCCGCCGCCGCCGCCGCCACCGCCGCCATAACCACCACGGCCACCGCCGCCGCCACGGTTGCCTTCTTCACGTGGACGTGCTTCATTCACGACCAGGTTTCTGCCCTTGAGGTCTTTGCCATTCATCTGGGCTACCGCGTTCTGGGCGCCTTCGCCGTCTTCCATTTCCACGAACGCAAAGCCGCGAGAGCGGCCCGAGTCGCGATCACGGACGATTTTCACCGACGTTACCTGGCCAAAGGCCTCAAACGCTGCGCGCAATTCTTCATCAGTGGCGTTATACGCCAGATTTCCCACATAGATATTCATTTTCTTAATAATCTCCCGATTCTTAAATCTCAGCGCGCAGTTGAAGTTCGCATCCTGACACTCTGAAAGTATTGAACCCTTGCAAGGTTCGGCGCCAAAATTGTCCGTTATTCGGGCCTGTCAACGTATTATCATTGACGCGTGAAAACGGCCCCAAGGGTGTGCAAAAGCGCCCGTGGCAATCGCCTTGGATCGCAAAGACCAGTTTTTAGGAGAATATGATGCTGAAAAAATTATTAGCATTACTGCTCGCATTCACTCTCGTTGGTGGCGTAGTGGTAGCACAAGACGCAGAACCTGCGAAAGAAGAGCCGGCGAAAGAAGAGCCAGCTAAAGAAGAAGGCAAGAAAGAGAAAAAAGGCAAGAAAAAGAAAGGCAAAAAGAAAAAAGCCGGCAAAAAGAAACGCAAAAAAGCTAAAAAAGCAGAAGGCGATTCAGAAGAAAAAGGCGGTTAATCTGCCCGACGGTTTCAAAAGGACGCCTTCGGGCGCTCCCCAGAAACCAAACATCCGGGCAGCCTGAAGGCCTTGGTCTTCAGGACGCCCCGATGACTTTATCCTTAAAAATCCTCAAAGTTTCAAAGATCTTCTGCCGCTCGGCATCGATCTGATCCTTGGCAAAGTTTTTATCCCTCATATACTGCAGGCGGTTCGGCCCTGCGCAGACGATTGTGGGCAAACCCTGCCAGTCAAAAACCTGGTTTTGTTTAGCGGCCAGCATGGCTTTATCGCGAAATACGAAGGTGGCGGCCTTACCAAAGAGGATAATCCCCTTCAGTGCATGCTTTTCAGCGTCTTCGCGGATGTGTTTTTCACAATTCTGCAGCTGTACCTCTTCACCGGTTTCTTCGGCACTGAAATGGCAGCGTAAGATCTCGCGCACCAGCGCCTCGCGGGGGTGAAACCCCAGGACACCTTCGATCATTTTCTCAAAAAGTGTATTTTCGGCCGCCTCGTTGTAAATGCCCGCGCGCGGGCCCAGAAAATCATTGTGCACAAGAAAAAGATAGGGCCGAGAAATTAGTTTTGCAGTAAACTGGTCTTTTTTATAAGAAATACGCCGCGCGCAGAGCACGCAGGCATTTTTATCGAGCGTGCGCTCGACGACTTTTTCAGCAATTACAGGCTGAAAAGAAAGGGGGATTTCCCCCGGTGCCGCCTCACCGTCGCGGCGCCAGAGAAAGAAATTCTTTGCTTTTAAGACGCGCGACGCGCCGGTGAGTATGTCAATCAGTTCGGGATAAAGATCGACGCGCAACTATTCAATGTCCGCGACGCGCGACAAAGTCTTGCGTTTACGCTGCAGCTTATCGTAGGCCTCTTGCGCAGGTAATGTACGCAGCGCTTCGGGTACGGCCTTGAGGCGTGCCTTGTTGATCACCTCGCCCGTATCCACACAGATGCCATACGATTTTTCTTTAATGCGTGCCAGTGCCGCATCAATCTCTTCAAGCCGCGCACGATCGCCTTCAGAAAGCGACATATTGAGCTCGCGCTCAATGAGTTCGGTCGCCATATCGGCCATATCGCCGACTTCGTCTTTATCGCCCGCTGTCAGTTCTTCTTCTTTACCCTGAATTTCTTTAATTAGGTAAGTTTTTTTCTCCATCAATTGGTCTTTGAATTCACTCAGCTCTTTCGCTGAAAAGGGTGTTTTTGCCATCCGCGGAAAGTATCACTTCAGGGGGTTGTCGTCAAGTTTTTTTGCCGATTTCCCTGACCGGAAAATCAGGCAAAAAATCAAAAAAACGGGAACCATTCAGCCACGCCCCGGGTATGCGGTGATTTTTTTTGGCATCATTCGGTGATTCCTGAGCCAAAGGGCGTAGGCCGGCGATGCATGAAGAATTGCGGCCCGAAGTTTATTCCCGGTTAATTCCGGCATATCCCTGATAGCCCGAAAGTAATCGCAGCATCTGGCGATTTAAGGGTTTTATTTTTCCAAAAAAATACGTTCCCAGATCTCTGATGATCCCCAACGGCCAGTACGACTGATAGAGCGGTGTCATTGTGCGGCTGGCGAGGCGATAAATATTCAGGTGGCCTTTACGCACGGTGGAATAGCGGCGCAGGGCTTCAGTCAGATTGACTTCGTCAGCCAGCGACGCAGCCAAAAGCTGTGCATCGACGAGGGCCAGGTTCGCGCCCTGCCCCAATTGCGGGCTCATGCTGTGTGCAGCGTCGCCCAGAACAACCACACGGCCTTCATGCCAACGCGCCATTTTGGTATCCGCATAACTTGCCACCGACCAGTTGGAATGTTTCGAGGTGTGAAAAAGTTCAGCGGCTTCAGGCCAGAATTTTTTGAGCTTCTCCGAGAGCAGTCGAATGCCGTCGCGGCGGTAGAGCTCAAATTCAGAGCTGTGGATGCTCCAGAAAACAGAATAACAATATTTACCGGTGCGCGGATGCCTGCCGGTGGGCAGAATCCCCGTGGTGCGCCACGGCTCGCCGTATTTCTGGATGAGCACATCTTTATACGGCCAGGTATCCGACTCGCAGATCAGCCAGAACGCGCCCCAGGGATAGGGTCTTGTCGTCTGGGGGATGTTCATCAGCGGCCGCAGTTGTGAGCGTGTGCCGTCTGCAACCACAAGAAGATCCGCCTGAAGCTTCTTTTTACCGGCAAAAAAGGTCACTTTATCCGCTGCCTGTGAAAAACCGGAAACCGGCGATTCAAAGCAGACCCTCACCTTTTCACGGCGGGCGCAATCTAACAGCGCCTGTTGTAAATTGCCCCTGTGCAGCCCCAGGCCGGAAAACCCGGCATCGAGGTCTTTATAATGGAGATTCAGGCACTTGAAGCTGCCACGAAAGCCTTCGAGTGACCTGACACGAGCCCCCTTGCGCTGCAATTGCGTCAGAAGCCCCAGGTCGCTCAGCACCTGCTGGCCCGTCGGTTGGATCAGAAACCCTGCTCCGACGGGTTCAGCCCTGGGGATCGCCTCGTATACGGTAACGCCATGTCCCTGGCGGCTCAAAAAGATCGCCGCGGCAAGACCGGCCGATCCCGCCCCGGCGATCGCGACCTTCATGCCTCCTCTTTGCGCCCCATGGCGAATTGCAAAATCGCGTCGCCGATCGGCAGAATTTTTTCGTTATTTTTTTTGTGCGTGAGATAAAACTTGCGGCGGCGGCTGAGCTCTGTCACGCCCAGGGGGATAAGCTTATCGGTGAGCGAGAGATTCGAGATAAAACCGACCCCCAAACCCGCCTCGAGACAGCGCACGACGCCGGCAACGCTGCGCAGCTCCATCGCCACCCGGGGCTGAAAGCGGTTCTCCGCTTCCTTAAGAATGCCGTCGCTGATCTTGCGGATTGCCGAGCCGGGGTGGAACAGAATCCATTCGCGGGCCTTGAGCTTTTCCCAATCGGCGCCCTTAAGCGCCAGGGTATCGGCGGCGCTGACGGCGGGTAATATTTCATCTTCGAGCAGATAGCGGTTTGTATACGCGGCATCTGACAAGGGTTCGGGACTGAGGGCGAAATCCACAGCATCTTCGCGCAGCGCCGCCCTGATCTCGGTGAGATTACTCTCGATCACGCGGAAACGCGTGCCGCTGAAACGGCGCCTGAGATCGACCAGCAGCTGCGGCACAAAGTGCGCCGCCAGGGTCTCTCCCACTGCGAAAGAAATCTGCCGCAGCGGTTCGCCGGTCTTTACCGCACTTTCCAGGTCGGCGATGCTGATGAGAATCGCCGAGGCTTTTTCGGCAAACGCTTCGCCGGCAGCTGTCGGTTTCATGCCGCGTTTCGAGCGCTCAAAAAGACTGATTTTCAGCTCACGCTCGAGCAGCGCAATCTGCTGCGAGAGCGCGGGCTGGGTAACGGAGAGATTTTCAGCGGCGAGCGAGATACTGCCCGTGCGGTAGATTTCGGCGAAATATTTTAGCTGGCGGATTTCCACGCTACTCCCTGGCCCCTCCCCAATACATGGAGATGGGGAACTTTTATCCATAACTTAATGTTATGTATACCATAGCAACTATTTAATTGACTTATGAAAAGAATGTGGTATATTCCCAGCATGGCAAAAACATTATTTGAAAAAGTCTGGGATGCCCATGTTGTCGACATCCCGGAAAAAAGCGAAAACAAGAACCTGATCTACATCGACCTGCACCTCGTGCACGAAGTCACGAGCCCCCAGGCCTTCGACGGGCTGCGCATGAACAAGCGTAAGGTACGCCGCCCCGATCTCACGTTTGCCACCATGGACCACAACGTGCCCACCCGGAGCTCTCGTATCGATGCGAATGGAAACCCGGTTGTCAAAGACCCGATCAGCGCCAAACAAATGGAGTTCCTCAAGCGTAACTGCGACGAATTCGGCGTGCCCTGCTTTGACCTCAAAAGTTATAATCAGGGCGTCGTGCACGTCATCGGCCCCGAATTGGGATTAACCCTGCCGGGGAAAACCGTGGTCTGCGGCGACTCACATACCTCGACGCATGGCGCATTCGGCGCGCTCGCCTTCGGTATCGGTACCAGCGAAGTCGAGCATGTGCTCGCGACGCAGTGCCTCGTGCAGTCGAAGGCGAAAACGATGCGCGTTAACTTTAAGGGCAAACTCAACCCCGGCGTCTATGCAAAAGATATGGTGCTCGCGCTCATCGGCAAGATCGGCACCGCCGGCGCGACGGGCTTCGTACTCGAATACGCCGGCGAAACGATCGAGGCCCTTTCGATGGAAGGCCGCATGACCATCTGCAATATGTCGATCGAGGCCGGTGCGCGTGCGGGCATGGTCGCCCCCGACGAAAAAACTTTTGCCTACCTCAAGGACCGCGAGCATTCACCTAAGGGTGACGCGTGGGACAAAGCAGTCGCATACTGGAAGACGCTGAAGACAGATGCCGGGGCAAAATTTGACGTCGAAATTGAAATCGACTGCAGCAAGCTCGCACCGCAGGTCACCTGGGGTACGTCCCCCGGTATGGTGACCGATATCGTCACCAATGTCCCCATGCTCTCTGACGCGAAGGATGAAGTCGAACGTGTCGGCTTCAAAAAGGCGCTCGAGTATATGGATTTCGCCGAAGGCACGTCGATGGAAAAGATCCAGCTCGACAAAGTCTTTATCGGCTCTTGCACCAATTCACGCATCGAAGATTTACGTGAAGCGGCGAAGGTCATCAAGAACCGCAAGGTTTCATCGTCGATTAAACTCGCGATGGTGGTTCCCGGTAGCCACCGCGTCAAAGACCAGGCCGAAGCCGAAGGTTTGCACAAGGTATTCACCGCGGCAGGTTTTGAGTGGCGTGAACCAGGCTGCTCGATGTGCCTCGCGATGAACGACGATGTTTTGGAACCGGGCGAGCGCTGCGCTTCGACATCGAACCGCAATTTCGAAGGCCGCCAGGGCAAAGGCGGCCGCACATACCTGGTATCGCCTGTCATGGCAGCACTCGCGGCAATCCACGGTCATTTTGTAGATGCAAGGACAGAGGTGTAACAATGGAAAAATTTCAAACTATCGAATCTAAGGCATGCCCACTCGACATGCCGAATGTCGACACCGACCAGATCATCCCGAAGAATTTTCTGAAGCGTGTCGAGCGCACGGGTTTTGGGCAGTTTCTGTTCAACGACTGGCGCTTTAAGGACGACGGCTCGGAAAACCCGGACTTCGTGCTGAATAAACCGGAACATAAAGGCGCGCACATACTCTTTGCGCGGGATAATTTCGGTTGTGGGTCATCGCGCGAACATGCGCCCTGGGCACTGTTGGATTATGGCTTCAGGGTGATTGTTGCCCCCTCGTATGCCGACATCTTCTATAACAATTGTTTCCAGAATGGCATCCTGCCGATCAGGCTCGACAGTGCGAAGGTAGAAGAGCTCTTTCAAGCTGTGAAAGCGGATGCGCAGGCGACGTTTAAAATTGATCTGACAGCGAAGACGATTAGCTTTGCAGGGAAAGTAATCCCCTTTGAAATCGGCGAGGCGATGCGGCAAAAGCTGCTCGAAGGCCTCGACGACATCGGCTGGACCTTGCAGTTCGACAAGGAAATCGCCAGTTACGAAAAAACAACGAAGGCCGGAATCGCGGTAGCCTAGCCGCGATTAAAACCGCACAACCGTCGCAAGCGAGGCGCCGAGAAAAAGCGCCGGGTTTGTGGAATCAAAAACGTACTGCCCGTGGCCCTGGAGTGCAAAACCCCAGCGCGGGCTAACAAGATATGTCATGAGAAAACCACCGCCGCCGGAGGGCAAAAGCACATAAAAACTGCCCGCCGCGGCCTTAATGTCGGCGATAAAAATGCCAGCCCCCAGATAAGCAGAGAATGATAGTTTGTTTTTCGTGATCGTCTGTCCTGGGCCCGCGAGAAGACTGCCGCCCAGCATGCGTGAAACGTTATCTTTGGGAAATCCGTAATAGCCTTCGAATTGCACATGCGGCTCGAACCAGCGCGTGATACGCGCCGAGCCGTGCAGACTGAGGCCCGTCATCACACCCAGCCTGTCCCCCGAGGTCAGCATGCCCTTGCTGACGGCGGCGCCCCAATAGAGCGAAAAGCGCGGATCGCTGCCGCTGGTATCTTTTTTCAGTTCAACCTTGCCGCGCACCTGCTCTTCAATCGCCGCAAGCTGTTTAGTCTTTTCTTCGGGCGTGGCGCCGACAGCGTAAGAGACCTGAGCGACCTTATTCGAGCCAATGGCCGTGATATTGACTTTGTTATCGCTCACGAGTACAATCATCGCGTCCGAGATGCCGTAATTTTCGAGCCATAATTGCAGGCGGGAGCGCTCGCGGCGCCGCGCATAACCCAGCGAGATTTCCTGTTCGTGCTGCGTCACATGGTACTCGTCGTAAAATTCGTAGATCGTGATATAACGCCCGGGAGTGCGGAGTGCGAGCTCTTGTTTTAGCAGCCGCAGCTCGTCCTTCGCCTGTTTCTCTTCTTCTACGTTGGAAAACGAAGGCACCAGCACCAGTAGCTTCAGGTTTTTCTTGCTGCTCGCAGCACTCTGATTCGACTGCAGGGCGAATTTATAGATCTCAGAAACAATCTCTGCGGCCATCTGGTCGATGTTCTTAAATATTTTCGCATTTATCGGCGTACGGTTCTCGACATGCCCAATGACCTTGTTCCCCGCGGCGTTGAAAATTACCGCATGCAGCACGAGTTCCTGGTTTGCCTGGTCGGCGACGAAGTTGCCGTAGATGAGGATATCCGCCTGCGACAAGCGTGCAATCGTTGCCGCATCTTCTTTCGAATACCGGGTTCCGCCGCTACCGCCCGCGGCGACGCTCGCCGGTGTGACCTGTGAGGCGGCGGACTGCACTTTACTTTCTTCAAGGCGTATATACTCAAACCGCGATTTCATAGACAGGTCGATAGCATCCGGCAAACTCTTCTCGACCCATTCAAAATCGTCGCTATTGGTATTATTGATAAAACGCACGATACCGACGCGTGCCAGATCGGATGCAGCTTCGGCAAAGAGCGGAGCTGCACTGAAACCCAGCAATGCCAGTAAATACGTCACGATGCGCATAGATATGAGACGTCTACAAGTCATCATTGAGGCGCTTTTTCTCACAAATTTACGACCAGCATCGAAGGCAGGCGATATCCCGGTGACACATTCTGGCAATACTTTTCCCTGATTTGGCCCGGGTGCATAGTGGTTTACCGCCTTTCACCATAGCCTGTTGTATGTGCATGACCAAACCCTCCCCCCGCGAATTTTCAACGCAGATCGTCGATGGTGTCGATCGCACACCCTCGCGCGCGATGCTGCGGGCTGTCGGTTTTACCGATGCCGACTTTACGCGCTCGGTCATCGGTGTCGCGAGTACCTGGTCGATGGTGACGCCGTGCAACATGCACATCAATCACCTCGCCGATGAAACCGAAAAGGGTATCAACGCTGCAGGTGGCAAGGCAGTGCAGTTTAATACAATCACCGTCTCAGACGGCATCTCGATGGGCTCGGAAGGTATGAAATATTCGCTCGTCTCGCGCGAGGTCATCGCCGATTCGATCGAAACCGTCGTCGGCGCGCAGGGCTTTGACGGCTTTGTCGCCCTCGGCGGCTGCGACAAGAATATGCCGGGCTGCGTCATCGCCATCGCCCGCCTCAACCGCCCGGCGGTCTTCGTCTATGGCGGCACGATCATGCCGGGCAAACATTCCGACGGGCGCGATCTCGATATTGTTTCCATCTTTGAAGGAGTCGGTGCACATGCGAACCACCGCCTTTCCGATGCGGGCCTGAAAGAAATTGAAGAGCGGGCAATTCCCGGGCCGGGTTCATGCGGGGGGATGTACACTGCGAACACCATGGCCTCCGCGATTGAAGCCCTCGGCCTGAGTTTACCCAACAGCAGTGCACAGAATGCGATCTCGCAAGATAAAAAAGATGATTGCCGCCGCGCCGGTGAAGCCGTTTTGAATATGCTGAAAAAGGGTATCCGCCCGTCAGATATCCTCACTAAAAAAGCCTTTGAGAACGCGATCACTCTCATCATCGCGCTCGGCGGCTCAACCAATGCAGTGCTGCACCTCATCGCCATGGCACACTCGGCGAATGTCAAAATCTCCCTCGCGGATTTCACGCGCTTGGGAAAAAAAGTTCCCGTGCTGGCAGACTTAAAGCCGAGCGGCAAATATCTCATGAGCCGCCTCATCGAAATCGGCGGCACGCTGCCGCTGATGAAGATGCTGTTCGACAAAGGCCTCATCCACGGCGATGCGTTGACGGTTACCGGCAAGACGGTCGCCGAAAATCTCAAAGACATAAAACCTTATCCCGCAAACCAGGACATCGTCCGCACATTTGAAAATCCCATTAAAAAGGACAGTCACCTGGTGATCTGTTATGGCAGTCTTGCCCCCGGGGGGGCGGTCGCAAAAATTTCAGGCAAAGAAGGACTCTATTTCAAAGGCAGGGCGAAAGTTTTCAACCGCGAAGAAGACACGCTGCCGGCAATTCTCAGTGGTAAAATCAAAAAGGGTGACGTCATAGTCATCCGCAATGAAGGCCCAAGAGGCGGCCCGGGTATGCGCGAGATGCTCTCACCCACTTCAGCCGTCATGGGTAAGGGACTTGGCAAAGATGTCGCGCTCATCACTGATGGCCGTTTTTCAGGCGGCACGCACGGTTTTGTCGTTGGCCATATCACACCCGAAGCCTTTGACGGCGGCCCGATCGCCCTCATCAAAAACGGCGATGAAATTGAAATCGACGCAAAAAAGATGCAGGTCAACCTGCTTGTCGATAAAAAAGAAATCGCGAAACGGAAAAAGGCGTGGAAGCAACCCAAAAGCAGATACACGCGCGGCGTGCTGGCCAAATACCGCAAGCTGGTATCGTCGGCCTCTGAAGGCGCGGTAACCGATGGCACATGAGGGGCAAATACGCTTGACGATACGATGTGACATCGTATCGATTGCTCATGAAAGTCACTGCCCTCATGGATGACCAGCTGATCGACGATGTCCGCACATTCTCGGGTGGTCGAAATATCACCGAATCGATGGTTATAGCACTGACAGACTGGCTCCGTATCCAGAAGATTAAAGAATTAAACCGTAAGCTCGATGCCGAGCCACTCCAGTTCCAAGATGGCTTCTCCGCTGAAAAAGTCCGCAAGCTGAACCGGCGAAACAGAACTTGATCCTGGTCGACACCTCAGTCTGGATCGAATATCTAAGAAACCGATCTCCTTATAAACAGATACTCCGGCATCATCTGGAAGTCGGCGATATCGCCACAACGGGAACGATCTTCGGTGAACTGTTGCAGGGCGCGAAAAACCAAAAAGAAGCCGACCGCCTCCTTGCTTTTTTCGATGCCCTTCCACAGATCGAAGCCGGAAACGATATTTGGATCGCGGCAGGCCTGATGTCGCGTTCTGCAAAAGCGGCTTCCCGTGGCGTCGGCCTTGTTGACATAGCGATCATCGCTGCCGCCCGCCGCGCCGGCGCCCGTATCTGGTCACACGACAAAGGACTGCTCTCACTGCTAAAACACGAGGAAAAATTCCATGCAAAAACAAAACCGTAATCTACTGCTTCTCGCGGCATTTCTGCTGCTGTCACTCTCAGGCACGGGTTCTTATTATTTCTACCATAACTATTACCTGCCGCAAAAATTTGTAAAACTCACCGAAAAAATAAAGCAGGGTGTGATGGCGGGCATGGACGAGGAAAAACTCGCGAGCCAGGTCATCCACATCGCGATTCCGGGAACGGAACTCAACGATCAGAACCGCAAGATCATCAGCGAGCTGAAACCCGGCGGTATTATCTTCTTCGGCTTTAATCTCGAAAGCGCCGAACAGATCAAAAAATTCACTGGCGACCTGCAAAAGCTCGCGGCCGAGCTAAGGCTGCCGCCATTTCTCATTTCCACCGATCAGGAAGGTGGTTATGTAAAAAGGGTGCAGGATGGCGTATTGCAGACACCCCCCGCACGCAACCTGGGCGACAGCGGCGATAAGGAACTCTGCCGGGCGACCGGGTATCAGGTGAGCCGTGACCTCGGCAACCTTGGTATCAATGTGTTCTTCGCGCCGATCGTCGATGTGAATAATAATCCGAAAAACCCCGTGATTGGCCTGAGATCATTCGGCACTACGCTTCAGGCCGTGCTCGACTGCGCGCTGCCCTTTGAACAGGGTGCCCGCATGGCTTACCATGAAGGCGGGGCAATGCCGGTGATTAAACATTTTCCCGGCCATGGCGATACCCATGTCGACAGCCACTGGGCGCTGCCGGTGATCGACAAGACGCTCGAAGAGCTGCGCACGCTGGAGCTCATCCCCTTCCGCGACGCCATCGTTTCAGGTGCACCCGCCGTGATGACCGCGCACATTCTCTTCACGCAGATAGACAAAGATGTGCCGGCGACGCTTTCGAAAAAATGGCTGACAGATATTTTGCGCGGCGAACTGAAATTCACAGGGCTGGTATTCACCGACGCGATGGAGATGAGCGCAGTGGCAAAACACTATGCAGCGATCAACAGGCCGGTAACGGCATTGACGGCCGGCGCAGATGTCTTGCTCTATACTTCATGGCAGGATGACCCGCCCGAGGCACGCAAACAGATTCTGGACGAACTCAAAACCGGCAGCTTTAAAGCACCGAATCCTGAAGCCGCACCCTCGCCGCTCGCACGCGCGGTGACAAACCAGGTTCAGGCAAAGTTGCCTTACCTCAAAATCGAACAATATCTAAGCGCCGAAGAGGGACGCTGGTATATTGAATACCGCAAGAAAATCCAGACGCCGAAAAACGCGGACAGAATCGTCTACGATGCCGATGCGCTGAAAAAGAAATTTGCTGACATCCGCTGGTCGGCGAAGCAGAAACGCAACCAGCCGCAATGGCTCGCGGGAAAAAAGAATCACCCCGCACCGGCCGGGAAGTAACCACGGCGGCGCGGCGAACACGGCGCTTCGCCTATTTCCCGCCGTGTCCTCCGTGATCGCCGTGGTTTTTGTCCTTATTTATCCTGGCTTGAGGGTTTAAAGCGCACGAGTTCGTAGTTGCCGTACTTTTTATAATAGGCCTTTTTTTGCGCAAACGCCTTCTCGGTCAGCTGATTGTACAAACCCGCAACTTCAGGCAGTTTATCGGCAAGATTCTGCGTCTCAGCCGGGTCTGCGCCCAGATCAAATAGTTCCCGCGCCCCCGTCTCTTTGCGGATAAATTTGTACCGGGCATCGACGATGCCTGAAAATTCTTCCTGCCAGTAGGCCTGCAGGTGCGCCACGGTTTCGGGGCCGCCCTGCAGCATTGAGCGGCCGACATGCATCGGGCTCGTGAGGCGCTTCAGGTCTAAAAGATCGAGCACAGTCGGCAGCACGTCGACATGGCTTGTGACACGGCCAACTTCACCAGGCTTAATACCATCATACCAGACAAAAAGCGGTACATGGATATTCTCTTCATAGATAAAGAAGGGATGGTTGTAATTGCCGCGGTGCTCATAAAATGCCTCACCGTGATCGCCAAAAGCGATGAGGATGGTATCCTTCATGAGGCCCTTTTTTTCGAGTTCGGCAATCAGCGTGCCGAACGCATCGTCAGCGAAATGGATGGAGTTAAAAAAATTGCGCTGCTGCTTTTTGAATCCGGCATCTTCGCCCAGAAGTTCGGGATAGTCTTCAGGCATATCATAGGGATGGTGCGGCGCGAAGGCGAAAAGCTCGGCGAGAAAGGGTTGCGCCGCATCGGCCGCGACAAAATCGCCGAGGGGCTTAATGAGCGCACGCTCATCTGCGGCCCCCCACGGTCCCATGCCTTTTGCATAAGGCGGCTTCTTCACGGTTTCTGCATCCATCAGCAGGTCAAAATCACGCTTCTGCATGAAGCGCTTCTGTTTCGCATAGCCGAGATAACCGGCGTGCAGGCCCACAGTGCGGTAGCCTTGCTTCTTCAAAAGCTGCGAAAGGCAGGGAACGGGAAAATCAGGCAGGGCGAGGGAAATCCACGCGCCGTCAGGCAAGGCATAGGCGCTGCAGTGCACATTGTAGAAGGCATTGATGCTCAACGGCACATTGGCGTAGTGCCGTTTGAAAAACAGCGATTTTTCTTTGAGCTTATTGAGGTTGGGTGTGAGTTCCTTGCCTTGGATTTTTTTGCCGATCACAGAATACGGTGTCGATTCGAGAAAGTAGAGGATGATATTCTTCTTTTTGCCGCGCGGTAATGCTACGGGAGAAACATAGCCGCCGCCCGGTGCATCGAGTTCGGGAATCACATCGTCGCCACTGACTGCGACCGAACTTATGGCCGCCTTCGCCTTGCCGCCGAACGAAGCGCTGAGCGGATTAGAGATGAGTCCAGGCGGCCGCGGCTGAAGCACGATCGAGAGAATAATTCCCGCAAGTGCCGCGCTGCCTTGGACAAGAACCTGCCGGCGCGGCTGCCTGATGCCGCGGCGCGCGATCAGGAAAAACAGAACAACCAGAACCCCCAAAAGCGCAAGGTGTGGCAGGCCGATTTCATAGAGACCCGAGACGAAATTCTCGCGCCAGATCGAGAGCGAGTCGGTGCGAATAAATGCCCAGGTAAAAGGCCGCTCATACAGTTTTGCAAAACCGAAAGCGACAAAAAGGAAAAGGCTGACGAAGAGGAAAATCCCACCTAAAACCCATTTTCTGAATTTTGTCTGCAGTACCCCGCTCTGCAGCGACGCAAAGAAAACGGCCCATGCAGCACCCCCCAGCAAGTTGGCCGCAAGATCACGCCAGGACGGCGTCGCGGCGCCTGGGCCGAGAAAAACGAGTATGAAAGCATGGTAGGCGATAAAAGGAGAAAACCAAAGCAGGTATATCACGGTTTCGCAGGGCGGGAAATCCTCATACAGCGGCAATTTCAAACCGATAGTCAAGTATGCGCTATAAATGGGCCAATGTGAAAAACCCTGCCTGGGATTACCCCGAGGTCTATACCACGATGACCATCCACTATGACCAGGTCAAGGTCGAGGCCAACCGCGCCGCGGGCCAGGTGCGCCTCGAGATCAAGACGCTGCGGGGTGAACACTATGAGAGTATCATCAAACAGGGTGTGGTTTTACGCGAAAAGGACCTGAGGACGGGTGCACTCACTGATCTCACCGATATGATCAGCATCTACCGCAAAGATTTCAGTTCACTGCCGGATACCCCGCTTTTGGAACTCATCGGCGGCAACTATGGTATTCTCACCGAGTTCCTGGGAACCGCAGAGCGCATTGTCGTTAAAGAAGGCAGTGTCGCGACGAGATTCTGGAAATCAATCAAAGGCCTGCCCACAGCAATACGGCATTTTTTCGGCAATCTCTGGCGCAACTTCCGTTATTACAGCGCATCGGCGCGCCCCGCCGATTTTGTCGATATGGCGCTCATCGGTGCCGCGACGTACACTGCCTTTACTTATAATTTTGATTACCTGAGCGCAGGCTTCACGCTCTGCATTATGGCGGCGTTAACGGGCCTGGTCGACTGGCTGATCCGCAAACGCGAACCGTGGCTGATGAAGATCTATGCCGCCGTCGCGCTGGGGTCGGTAGCCGTCTACCGCGGCTATTTTTTCCAGTAAAACCTAGCGCCGCCGCGCGTAGTAGAGTTTCAGAATAAAAATAATCACCACCAGGGTGAAGGTTACGGCGTTCGCCGCCACGATCGGCACGCCACCGATTAAGATTCCGTAAATCAGCCACAGCATCGTGCCGCTGGCCAAGAGCAGCATCATCCACGCCGAAATGTCGCGCCCCGATTTGGTTTTGTAAACGCGGATGACTTGCGGCACAAAAGACAGCGTCGTGATCGTGCCGGCGATGAAACCGACCTGTTCGGCGGTCATCGCGCCCGCCTGCCCGTCACCGAAACTTCCCAGCAGGCGGGGTTGATACAGCTTTTTCCACTGCAAATGTTGCGCAGCCGCTCTTTCGGCGAAAGTTTTCTGACATAGATTTCATAGGCAAAACGGTGCGCCTTGACGACCTTAAAATCATTCAGCCAGAACTGGCCATAGCCGTCGCTGGTGCGCGATCCCTTCCAGCCCCAGCACTTGCGGTTGCGTTTGTCGAGATAGTCTTCGAAGCGCCGGCGTACGGGAGCCGCGACTTTCAGTTTTCCGGTTTTTTTGGCTTTTTTCTTCGCGGGCTTTTTAATGACGACTGCCGAATCCGGTGCGCTGGCTGGTGTCGTCTGCGTTGCTTTTTTTCCGGGCCAAAAGCGCATCCGGTAAAAACCGTCAGTTTAAACATAGCGAAAAGAAAAAACCACCGCGGGCACGAAAAGAATCGAAGAATCGGAAATCTTAACGCCGTGTTCGCCGTACCGCCGTGGTTCTTTTTTAAACTTGCAGGACTTTTTTCGCCGCTTCAATGCCCTGATACTGCGCCTCTTCGAAATTGCTCATCCCCGAAAGATCGCTGTGGGCGCCGAAAAAATTCCGGTCGATGCCGGTGAGAATTTGGCGCGCGTCTCCAGTGATAAACCCAGGTTGCGGGCGAATCATCGCATGCGCCCAGCGGTAGATACCGACCTCTTCGATATGATCGCCAATTGCCGGGTGCGGCCGCCGCAGTTCACTCACGGCAAAATCATAGATCTCCGTTTCTGACATCGCAAGAAGTTTTCGCCGGCTGGTGAGCGTATCGTCACCGTCAAAGGCATGGAAGAATGTCAACGTACGCGCATGGGGCAGCTTACCCGCTTTCTGGTGCTCGGCCACGACATAACCCAGCGAGTGCGAGCCAAACGTGACATTATCCCATGCCGGTTCGAGGGCGCCAAAATGGTTCACGAGTAAATTGACCGTCAGCCAGGGCGAATACAGGAATGCCTTCGCGGCAGCAGCTTTTTCCGCAGCGAGCGCCGGGTAGACATAGGGTAGGATAAACTTCGGTGCTGCGAAAATAATTTTGTTGGCAGTAATTTTCCGCACGCTGTTCTGTGCATGATCTTGAAAAGAAAGGCTATAGCCCTTGGCTTCTTTATCAATCCGCCTTAGGCTATGCGCCGGATGTATTTTGGGGCCCAGCTTGCTCCGCAAATATTCGGCGATAAAACCATTCCCTTCGGGCCAGACAAGGTTGTGCGATTCGGAACGCGCTGCAAAGTAATGCAACAGTGCCCAGGCGCTGGTATTCTGGCGGTTTGAGCCGTATTCATCGCGCAGGATATAGTCGACATACCACAGGAGCCGCGTCGAGGTAAAGCCCTGCTCTTTTAAGAATGTAGCTGCCGTGATGCGGTCATAGGCAAGAAGTTTCGGATCCCGCGAACATTTGGCGATCGGAATGGTAAAGGCGGTTGCACCGTCATTGCCCCGCCTGCGACGGAATGATTGCATCAGTGCGGAAAATTTTTCGATTTCGCGGCGGTCATTTTCGCGGGCCCCCATTAAGGGAATGAGGCCTTGCTGCCATTGGCCGTAGATAAAGAGGCGCTCTTCGGGCTCATGCACCAGAAACTCATGTCCGAATTTACCATCTTTAAGTATGCCCATTTCGGCAAGCAGCTCACGTACATAGTTAGCGTCCGGCCCGGGTGTCGGCAAATAGTGCGCCCCCCAGGGATAGCGGCCGAGGCGGTTTTCACCCCAGGCTGAATTACCGCCGGCGCGGTCTTCGAGTTCAAAGAGCGCAAAATCAGAGAGGCCTTGTTTCTGCAGATACCAGCCCGCCGACATACCGCTGATGCCGCCGCCCACGATTGCCACCTCAACCTTTTGACCGGCAGCGCCTTCCGCAGCGGCAAAAGGTGTGCGCAGTGCATGGCCGCGCAACAGGGCGGGACCCACAAAGTTTACGGGTGGTGTTTTTTTACGCAGCCTGAACCACAATGCTCCCGAGAAGATGGCAAAGATTCCAGCCAGCGCGGCCAGAAATCCGCGGCGGCTGATATCGTGTTCTTTCACATGCCCCAGTCGCGCGGCGTGCGGAACTCGCGGCCGATTGTGACGGGCGAAATTTTTGCAATGACGGGCATCACGCGCTTATACGCGTTGCGCTCGACGCGCTTTAAGACTTTATCGACAACAGCCTCATCGGCGCCCTGCGCGCGCACCAATTCTTTCAGGGCAGAAACCGTGTAATTGCGCTCAAGCCAGTAGAACAGGATTACATCCGCCAGCGCATAGCTGAAGCCCATCTCGCCTTCGTCGGTCTGCCCCGACCATAGGTCGGCGCTGGGGGCCTTGTCGAGAATTTCTGCAATCACACCGAGCTCGCGCGAGAGCACAAAGACCTGGTACTTGTAGAGATCGCCCAGGGGATTTACGGCCGAAGCCATATCGCCCCAGAGTGTCGAATAGCCTAAGAGGATTTCAGTTTTGTTGCTCGTACCGATGACGAGCGCGCCGTCACGCGCCGAGAGATCATACAGCACAATCATTCTCAGGCGGGCCATGACATTGCCGCGTCGTGTGGAAGACATTTCGGCCTCACGCGCAAAGTACGCATCGGCCATGGCCGTGATCTCGACGGTTTCATAGGCAACGGAAAATTTCTCGCAAAGTTTCACTGCATCGCCCAACGAATCGGGATTGCTCGATTTGTAGGGCATCAAAACCGCGCGCACATTCTCGGCGCCGAGAGCTTTGACGGCAATAGCCAGTGACAAGGCGGAGTCAACGCCCCCCGAGACACCGAGTACGGCTTTTTTCAGACCGGTTTTTAAGACCTCGGCGCGAACGATTTCAGCGAGGGCGGCAGCGATAAAGGCGGCGTTGAAGCCGGGCAAAAGGGAGTTAGACATGGCAGTCGCACAGAACCAAATCCGCAAAAGGGGGCGTAAATCTGAAATTCAGCCCGGGCTACGTGGTCGCCAGGCCGTCGGTCGTTTACGCTCGGTTGCCGGCCGCCCGCCTCGACTTTTCTTGGCGCGCTGTCTCTGTCTCCAAAAACCCCGCATGTCTGAAATTTCCCGCGCTGCCAAAGCCGCGATTCTCGTGTCGGCGCTTGGCTACTTTGTCGATATCTATGACCTGCTGCTTTTCCTGATCGTGCGCAAACCCAGTCTTGCGGCACTGGGTATTCCCGACACAGGCCTCGCTGAATATCTCTTCAGTATCCAGATGGCAGGTATGCTGGTCGGGGGTATTTTCTGGGGCATCCTGGGCGATAAAAAAGGGCGGCTTTCGGTACTTTTTGGTTCTATCACCATGTATTCGCTTGCCAATATAGCGAATGCCTTCGTCACCAATATCGAGCAGTATGCGATACTGCGTTTTATCGCCGGCATCGGCCTTGCGGGCGAGCTCGGGGCAGGCATCACGCTCGTTTCAGAACTTATGCCCAAAGACAAACGCGGTTATGGCACGATGATCGTCGCAGGCTTCGGTATTTTCGGCGCCGTTGCCGCGAGCCTCATCGGCAAATTCATGAGCTGGAAAGCCGCCTACATCATCGGCGGCATCGGCGGTATCGCCCTGCTCCTGCTGCGCATCGGCGTCACGGAATCAGGCATGTTTGAAAAGGTATTGAAGCACGAAGTCAGGCGCGGCTCTTTCCTGAGCCTGTTCGCCAACCGCAAACGCCTGTCGAAATACCTCTACTGTATTCTCATCGGCGTACCGCTGTGGTTCGTGATCGGCATTCTGATTGGCCGGGCAGATAAGTTCGGCATTGCGCAAGGTGCACTGTTTTCACCCGACCCCGGCATTGCCATCGGCATCACCTACTTCACTCTTGCCCTGGGAGATTTTGCGGCCGGCGCGCTCAGCCAGTATATCGGCTCACGGCGCCGCGTTGTGCTCTACTGGCAGCTCATGAATCTCGCGGTCATCACGGTATTCCTGTTATCCAAAGGTTATGGCGAGACTTATTTTTACGTATTCTGCGCCTTATTGGGATTTATCAACGGCTACTGGGCTGTTTTCGTGACGATAGCGGCGGAACAGTTTGGCACCAATATTCGTTCGACGGTCACAACCACGGTACCGAATTTCGTGCGCGGCAGCGTCTCGGTCATGACGCCGCTGTTTATTTTTCTCACGGGTAAATTTGCCAAAACGAGCGGCGACCTTTCGGGTATGATTCCCGCCGCCTTTATCGTCGGCGCGATCGCGTTTTCGCTGGCGCTGTTTGCACTCTCGCGCCTCGAGGAATCACACGGCAAAGACCTGGATTACAACGAATAGTCGCAACGTTTTTGATTTTATTTTTTCGGGTGTTTGGCCGAGCAGAGTTTCAGATTGAACCTCGCGGCCCGGACCACCGCTAACCATACATCCGCATCCGAAGGCGGGTAATTGTTTTTTATCTCATCGTCGGATAGAGCGGCCTCGGTTTCTAACGTTTTTAAAGTAGCCCGGCAGGCTGCAGAATCTCCGAGCTTATATTGCGTTATGGCAATATCGTTTTTTATCCACCCGGTTTCAATCCAGTCGAAAGTTTTACTACATACGTTAAACAACTCGCTGAGGGTACTGAGCGCCCCGGTGTACTCTTTCTTATCGTAGAGATCTTTGAAGCGCTTTCGTGTCTTCGTCCGCGACAAGGTGTCGCAGCCGCCGGCGGGCTGAAGATACAATCCCTCAAAGACCGCGCGTGCGCCGCAGTAATAGCTGCATTCGGGCCCGCTTTGAATAACCTCAATATCCTTCCCTTTTTTCGTAAAGGTCACGATACATTCTTTTTCTTTGTCGGCGGCTTCCAATCTTGCCTGGTTATTTTTGATTTCGCCGGATAACCCACAGGTATGAAAATTGCTCCCGACGGAGGTAATTTCAAAGAGCATTTTTCCCCGGGTCGTTTTGATATTCAGGTTTCCCCAGCCACCTTCGGGGATATACTCACCCGGCCTTAGGCCTTCACCGGAATTTGCCGGGAAAGTCATGGCGAATAACAAACCATAAATAAGTAAAATCTTCTTTTTCATATGCTCTCGCCGCCGCACCGGAATCCAATTTGTCTCTTCGGCATGCGTACGCTGCGACCGACAAGTTTCTTCGCTGCAATCTCAATCATCTCCGGTTCGGGATTTTTGAGAATACCCATGGGTATTAACCGACGAGTTTGACAAACTTGCGCTTGCCCGCGCGCAGGATAAAATCTTCGTTTACCGGCATCTTAAAATCGCTGAGCACAGTCTCTGCCTCGCCGTCGATGCGGTAGATGGACTTCGCGTCGATCATACGCCGCGCCTCTGAGTTCGACGGCGCGAGGCCCGCCTCTTTGACAACGGCGACAAGCTGGCTGCCCTTCGTGTAGCGGAACTCGGGGATATCCTGCGGAATACCGCGCTCTTTCGGATTATGCACCTTGCTCCATTCTTCACCCGTCGCGGCCGCAATCTCTTCCGATGTAAAACGCGCCGTAATCTCGCGCGCGAGATCGGCCTTTGCCTGCTTGGGATGCAGGTCACCATTCGCAATACGCTCTTTGATACTTTTGAGATCCGCCACGGATTTATCGGAGAGCAGATTATAATATTCGAGCATGAGCTCATCTGAGATGCTCATCAGCTTGCCATAGATGTCGGTCGGGGATTCCTGGATACCGATATAGTTGCCGAGTGATTTTGACATTTTCTTCACGCCGTCGAGACCCACGAGCAGAGGCGTCATCAGCACACACTGCTGGCCCTGGCCATACGAAGCCTGCAGGTCGCGCCCCACCAGCAGGTTAAATTTCTGGTCTGTGCCGCCGAGTTCGACGTCGCTTTTCAGCGCCACCGAGTCATAGCCCTGCATGAGCGGGTACATAAATTCAACCAGCGAGATGGCCTGGCCAGCCGCATAACGCTTCGAAAAATCGTCGCGCTCAAGCATACGCGCAACGGTATATTTCCCCGTCAAATGCAGCATATCTTCGAGTTTAAGTCCGTTCAGCCATGCGGAATTAAATACAATTTCTGTTTTTTGCGGATCGAGAATTTTAAATACCTGCTCTTTGTAGGTTTTTGCATTCGCCTCGACCTCTTCGCGCGACAGCACTTTACGCGTCTCTGACTTGCCCGTCGGATCGCCAATCATCGCCGTATAGTCGCCGATCAGAAACAGCACGTGGTGGCCGAATTTCTGGAACTGGCGGAGCTTTTGGATGAGGACGGCATGACCCAAATGCAGGTCGGGCGCGGTCGGGTCAAAACCCGCCTTTACCCTGAGCGGAATCTTTTTATTATACGCGTCGAGAAGTTTCTTGCGAAATTCATTAACGGGTAGGATTTCCTCTGCGCCACGCGCCAGTTCTGCAAACTGATTTTCCAGTTCGGCGGGAAGTTCGATCTTTTCGTGCGCTGAAGCCATCCGCTATGTTTTTCCGGCGCGATGCCGCGAAAACTACAATGCGCCAGCCTAACGCGGCAAGCTATCCCAGTGATCCATCCGTTCGCGGCGTTCCTGTCTGAAGTTAGTGACCTCGAGTTTCACACCGTCGGGATCTGTGAAAAAGATCGCATAATAGTCGGGCGCATATTCTTTATGGTATTGCGGAATGGAGACCTGCAAACCCTTTTGGCGCATCGCCCCGGCAGCCTTATCGACGTCTTCTTCGGCGTTGACACGGAAACAAAAGTGGTGCAGCCCCGGTTTATCGGCACTGAAATCCGCCTCAGTTTTTGCGGGGCGTATCACAAAGCCGAACTGCCGGTTAAAATACTGGATATGCGCATAGCCGTTGAGCATGAATTTATTCTTGCGGAAACCCAGGATGTCTGCGAGCACCTGGTCGTAATATTGCTCTGACCTGACGATATCGCTGACGGACAGGTAAATGTGATCGATACCGATGACTTCTACAGGCATACCACGCAGATAGCAAGCGCATGCAGGGCGTAAATCCCCATAAAACCCGCCGGCGAACTGATTGACGCCGCGTTTTCGGGGGTAAGTCATCCCCATGGCCGCCAAAAAGCAACAAAGCCCGACCTCATTACCGGCCGACCTCACGTTTGAAAAGGCCCTGGCCGACCTGGAAGAAATCACGGAAAAACTCGAGGACGGCAAAGAGTCCCTCGAAGAGTCGATGAAGCTCTATGAATACGGCCTCGCGCTCAAAGAATTCTGCGAGCATAAGCTCAAAGAAGCTGAAGGCAAGTGGCTGATGCTGAAAAAACAAAAAGACGGAACTGTATCGGCGGAGGAGATACCGAACGATAAGATTCCGGAACAGAACGAGCTGCAAGGGCAGATGTTTTGAAAAACGACATCAAGGCGGCGATTGAAGACACCTTCCGCGCGGCGGAATCATCGCTGGCGCAGAATCTCGCCACACCGGCATTTTTGCCACAGGTCGCCCGTGCGGCGGAAATTCTCGCCGAATCGAAAAACCGCATACTGACCTGCGGTATGGGCAAGTCGGGTCTCATCGCGCGCAAAGTCGCAGCCACGCTGACTTCGACAGGTTCACCGGCCGTATTCCTGCATCCCGCCGATGCCCTGCATGGCGACATCGGCAACCTGCAGTCCAAAGAAGTCGTACTGGCTTTTTCCAATTCCGGCGAAACCCGCGAGATCATTGAAATCCTGCCGCACATAAAACGCCTGCAAGGCAAACTCATCGCCGTGACGCAGAAGGCGGACAGTACACTCGCCCGCGACGCCGACGCCGCTATTATCTACTCCATCACGCGCGAGGGATGCCCCCTGGAACTTGCGCCGATGGCTTCGACCACGATATCGCTCGCCATCGGCGACGCGATCGCCACGGCACTCATTAAGCTGAAGAAATTCCGCCGCGAAGATTTCGGCAAGTACCACCCCTCAGGAACGCTGGGGCGCAAGCTTTTGACGCGGGTCAAGGATGTCATGCAGCCCGCGGCCGGAATTTTGCTGACACGTGAGACGCCGTTTGAGAAAATTCTTCCGAGAATGATTTCGGCGAACCTGGGTTCCATGATTATTGTCGGCAGCAAGGGGCATGTACGGGGAATTTTGACCGATGGTGATATCAAACGCCTGCTCGAACAATTCACCGAGAATCCCCAAAAACTGTTCTCTGCGAAGGCCGGCGAAATTATGACCCCCGATCCGGTTTCGATTCGCGAGGGAGCGCTTGTGGACGAAGCCTTTGCGCTCATGCAGGAGAAACACACTTATAATTTACCCGTTGTAAATACGGCAAAAAAGCCCGTCGGCATCGTGCGTATGCATGACCTGATGATTACCGGTTGAGGAATATATGTCGACTATCGCCAAAGACAAAGTAACCAAAGCTGTTGAAAAGTTGCAAAAAGACCGTATCGTTATTTTTCGCATCAATGCGCTCACGCGCATCGGGCGCGAAGAGCTGATGAACATTTTTGCGCGCCTTTTTGAAGAATTTCAGCTCAACCCCGCGCTGCTCTTTAACCTGTATTCGGCGGTCGTGGAAGTTATCTTCAATGCCATCAAGGCAAATGCCAAGCACATCATCTTCAAATCTGAAGTCAAAATGAAGCTGATGAAGCAGAAGTTCGAAGACATTGAGACGCTGCTACAGATCATTTTCCACGAAGAAGTCCTGCGCGATTTTATGACCCGCCATATTATCCCTGAAAAACTCAAAAAGCGCGTCAATACCGTGCTGCAACTCGAAGAGAAAAGGCGCACAGGCAGGGGATTATCCGACCGCGACCTGGAGCTTTTACGGGAATTTAAGCAGCTTCTCGAAGAAGAAGAGGTCATGATTCACTTTACCATCGCCATGACCGATGAACGCATTACATTCAATGTAGTGAATGATATTCCGATTCTCAGCAAAGACATGGCCCGCATCGATCAAAGCCGGCAAACGCATAAAAAGCTCTACGACGAAGGCCGCTCGACAGATTATTTCGGCCCTGACTATATCGACCTCACCGAATCCGCGGGATTTGGCATCGCCATGGCAGATGAGATCTATTATGAGATGGGTCTCGATCCGCTCAGCCATTTCTCCATTTCGGCATCCGACGGTTCGACGAGGGCGGTAATGTATTTTCCCCGCCACAAATTTTCGTTCTGACCTGAACACGTTTTAAGCTGGTCAGGCCTGCCCTACCCGCAATAATGGATATAAAGACCTTTATTTAATTTTATTATCCCTGCCAGAGGAGTTACCATGTCCCACTATAAACACCTGCTCGAACCGGCGAACATCCGGCATATGCGACTCAAAAACCGAATGGTTAAACCGGCGCAGTGGCTCGTCTATGCGGAGAGCGACGGCTCCGTCGGTACACGCACGCTGGCTTTTTATGACAGCATCGCCCGGGGCGGCGTTGGACTAGTCACCGTCGAAGAGAGTATCTGCGATTATCCCGGCGGCGCGAGCGCAATGCCGCACCTGCGCCTCGACGAAGACCGTTTTATTCCGGGGCTTAAAGAACTTGCCGAAACCATTCACAGGCACGATGCGCGGGCCATTGTCCAGATTACGCATGCCGGCCCTGCGCATAACCCGCAGGCCGGCGGTGACGCTGTGGCGCCGTCCCGCCTTGAACCACCCGCCGAGCCCCCTTTTGCCGTCGCCCACGAGCTGACGGTTTCTGAAATCGCGACGCTTGTGGAGAAATTCGCGCAGGCCGCACTGCGGGTGAAAAAGGCCGGCTTCGACGGCGTTGAATTGCATATGGCGCATTATGCGCTGATTAACTCCTTTTTATCCCGCGTTCAGAATAAACGCAGCGATGCCTATGGCTGTGAGAATCTGGAAACACGGTCGCGTTTCTCGCGCGAAATTCTGCTGCGCACACGCGAGCTGTGCGGTGCAGATTTTATCATCGGCATCCGCATGAGCAACAAGGAATGGGGACATCCACTCGGCACCACGGTCGAAGAGGCAGCCGAATTTGCGAAAATTTTTGAAAAAAACGGGGCGGATTACCTGCAAGTCAGTACGTACGGGTATGGCGCCTTCGCGCTGTGCGCCCTGCCCGAGCTCGTGGTTTACCCTGAACCCGCACCGGAAGCCAAAGCTTTTGCGGAGCGCATTCCGGACGGAGCCTTGGTTCCCGAAACGCACATCATCAAACAAGCTGTAAAAATTCCCGTATCGGCCGTCGGGTATCTTGACCCTGAAGCGGCGGACAAAGTTTTAAAAGAGGGCAAGGCAGACCTGATCTGCTTTGGCCGCCGCCTCATGGCAGATCCCGAAATGCCGCTGAAACTCGCGGCGGGGCGTGAGGAGGAAATCCGCCCCTGCCTGCGCTGCAATGTCTGTCTGTCAGATATTCTGCTCGCGCAGCCGGCCCGCTGCCGCATCAACCCGTTTATGGGCAATGAGGCCAGGCTGCAGATAAAACCCGCGGCGAAGGTTAAGACAGTCATGGTCGTAGGCGCCGGCCCGGCCGGCATGGAAGCGGCACGTGTCGCCGCGGAGCGCGGTCACCACGTGATGCTCTATGACCGCTCGCCTGATCTCGGTGGACTCATACCGATGGCATCTTTCATCAAGGGAGCGGGTGTTGCTGACAACCTCATGCGCATGCTGCCGTGGTACCGTCACGAACTCAAACGTCTGGGGGTAGAGCTGCACCTCGGAGTCGATGTCGATGCTGAACTCGTGAATCTCATCGAACCTGACGCTCTGATTCTCGCACTCGGCGGCAAACCCGTATTGCCTGAAATTCCGGGTATCGCTGGCGACAACGTGATCACCACGGAAAATCTCAAGAAGTCGGCGCAGCCGTATCTGCACCTGTTGGGCTCAAAAATGGTCGCGGCACTGAGCAAAATCTATCTGCCCGTCAAAGACAGCGTTGCCATTATCGGCGCCGATCTCGCCGGACTCGAAGCGGCCGAATTTCTCGTCAAGCGCGGGCGTAAAGTGACGCTGATCGAAACCGCGCCACAGCCCGGGGCGGGCATGCCGCTGGTTTGGCTCGTACGACTCATGCCATGGCTCGCGGCAAAGGGTGTTGCAATCCATGCCGGCGTTCAGATAGAGCGCATTACAGAGGCAGGTGTGGAGATCCGCAACGCGGAGGGTCAACCGGTTACCGTCACGGCTGAATCCGTGATGGTCATGCCACGCTATGAACGTAACGCGGCGCTCGATACAAAATTCGGCAACCTGAAATTAAAGCCGGTAGTGATTGGCGATGCGAAAGGCGGAGATCCGCGCTATATCCAGGGCGCGGTGTTCGACGGCGCAGAAGCGGGCGCGGCGATTTGAGCCGCGTTATGCAACTGAGGACAATAGTTTTTCAGCCGCCTCAATCTGTCGCGCGACGGCATCCGGGTTGGTCGAACCTTCCCCCTGGCGGCGCGCCACAGAGGCGAGCGGTGAGAAAAAATCCGCCGGGAACTCCAGGGGAAATCCCGCTACTTTTTTCCAGTCGTCACCCGTGAGCGTCTCGAGGCGCTTTTGGTTGTCTTCGGCAAACTTTACTGCCCCGCCGGCGACCGCATGCGCGTCGCGGAACGGCACCTGCTTTTCGCGCACGAGGTAATCTGCCACATCGGTTGCAAGAGCGAAGCCGCGCGAAAGATTTTCGATCGTGCGGTTTTCGTGAAAACGAATGTGATTCAATATTTCAGTCATGCCGAGAATACCCTGCCGCGCCTGCACAACTGAATCGAAGAGATAGACTTTGTCTTCCTGCAGGTCGCGGTTGTAGGTCAACGGCAGGCCCTTGAGGTTAGTAATGAGCGCCTGCAGGTTGCCATTCACCCTACCCGCCTTGCCGCGTAAGAGCTCGGCGATGTCGGGATTTTTCTTCTGCGGCATGATCGACGAGCCCGTCGTCACGGCATCGCCGAGCGTCACATAACCAAACTCGGTCGAATTATAGATAATAATGTCTTCGCAGAAACGCGAGATGTGCAGGTAGAGCCGTGTCACCCAAAAGTGATAGTTGAGCTGGTAATCGCGGTTGGCGACGCCGTCCATGCTGTTCGCATACGGAGCGTCGAAGCCAAGCTCTTTGGCCGTCTGTGCGCGATCGACGGGATAGTTCGCGCCGCCCAAGGCTGCCGAACCGAGCGGAGATAGCCGGGTAGAAGTGTTCACAAAATCCAGGAATTCGAGGTCGCGCGCGAATTGCCAGAAATAAGCCATCAGATAGTGCGAGAGCAGCACCGGCTGTGCAATCTGCAAGTGCGTATACCCGATCCAGATTTTCGTGCGGTTCGCTTTAGCCAATTCCAGGATCTTGCCTAAGAGGTTCTTCAGATCGCTGCGGTGCTCGAGCAAAGCCTCGCGCACGAAGAGGTGGGTGTCGACCGCGACCTGGTCGTTGCGCGAGCGGCCGGTATGCAGCTTTTTGCCCGTGTCGCCGATGATTTCGGTGAGCCGCGATTCGACATGCATGTGGATGTCTTCCAGCGCCGGAGAGAATTTCATTTTGCCGGCGGCAATTTCCTCTTCGACCAGCTTGAGGCCGCGTTCGATGTCCTTAAATTCTGCGGCTGTGAGAACCCCGATTGACGTGAGCATGCGTGCATGCGCGAGCGACGCGCGGATATCGACGCGGAAGAGCGCGTGGTCGTAAGAGATCGACTCGGAGATCTCTTCGGTTATCTTTGAAGGGGGCGTTTCAAAACGCCCGTGCCACAACTTCTCCGCCATGCGTCAAAGCGCAAGCTTTGCCAGATCACGATCACGCAAATACTGCGGATAGAGTTCGTAGAGCGGCTCCAAGAGCGGCAGCAAGCGCATTGCACGCGGCAGGTTCCCTTTCGGAATCACCTCTTTGCGCGCGAGTGCCTGCATCAAATTCACCTGGCCGTGCCAGAAATAATGCGCCACATCCGCAGGCAGGGAAAACTCGACTTCAGGCGTGAAAGCCCGCGCCGCATCGCCCGTGAGAACCTGCTTCGACTTATCGTCGGTTGAGCCGTCGAGTGCAATCGCCCCATCGGGCGCCGCATAGTTGAAACGGATCTTCAGTCCCGAGTTTTTCAGGGGAGCGAAAAGTTTGGGATCAGCCTGCACTTTAAGGAAGTATGTACCGAGTACGTCGTAGAGCCCCGCTTCATCCTTGAAAATCGCCTTGAGTTTCTTGGTTGCACCCGTTGTGCGCGCAGCCTTGAGCTCCGATTTTGAAACCGGAATCGGCTTCAGGTTCTGCGAATACGCCTCTTGGACAATTTCTTTTACCGACAGCGCGGAAACCGGCTGGGGATTGTTGAGCATCGCGCCGTCTTCGAGCGCTGTTCTCACAACCTGCTCGAGTTTCGCAAGGCCATCCTTGACGCCCGCGTCGCGCAGGTTGAGCGCATGGCCGCAGAGCGCATTGAGTTTTTGATTCATGGCGCGCAGTTTACCCGCCAGCGACTGGGCGCGCTGTTTAGTCAACCAGTCGTCGACTAAGCTCAGCTGCGTGACGGCCTGATTGACGGCAAAGTTGTCAAGCCGCGCCACTGCCTGCCCAAGTTCGCGCACCGGATAAAATCCACTATCGCCGAAAATCTGCGCGATGCGCGCATAACGCGCCGCAGAGCTTTCCATGTTGTGCTCCACGCTGAACGGCAGGATAATCGAATTCGCGAGACCATGCGGAATGTGATACACTCCACCCAGCGCATGGCTGATACCGTGGACAATGCCCACGCCACCGTGGTTGAAAGCGACGGCCGCGAGAAATGACGCAGTCAGCATCGCACCGCGGGCGTTGAGGTCATTGGGGACGGCAACTGCCTGCAGAAGATTCTGCACAATCAGTTCAATCGCATAGAGCGCGAGGGCATCGGAAACCGGGTTTGGGTTCTGGCCCGCATAACACTCGATGGCGTGCGTGAGGGCATCCATACCCGTCGCCGCCGTAACCTTGCCCGGCATCGTCGCCGTCATCTCAGGATCGAGAATCGCAATATCAGGAAGGAAATGATCTTCAGCAAACGGCAGTTTCACCGAATTCGCGTCGTCTGAAACCATGGCAAACTGTGTCACTTCAGAACCGGTACCTGAAGTGGTGGGGATAAATACCGATGGCAGAAGGCGTTCTTTGAGAAGCTGGGCACCCATGTGCTGCTGTAAGGGACCGCCCTTGACCATCAGCAGGTTGATGACTTTAGCGGAATCCAGCACGCTGCCGCCGCCGATCGCGATCACCATATCGCATTTGTTCTTAACACCGAGTTCTGCGGCTTCGGTCACAACCTTGAGCTCGCTGTTGGGCGGCACGTTGTCGTAAGTAGCGGCGATGGTGATTTTTGAACCGGCAAGACCGTCCTGCACCTTCTTCGCGAGGCCGGCTGCGACGATCACCTTGTCGGTGACGAGCAAGGCGCGTGACCCGTTGAAGTTGGCGAGTTCTTCGCCAAGGCGTGAGGCGAGGCCGATGCCATACCGCACATTAGTCGGCAGGGAAAACTGGTAATAATCAGGTAACATGCGTTATAATTCAGGTTTGAGAGAGGCCGACAACAAAAAGGTGAACATATGCTCAATATACGGTTTACCATGTGAAAATCAGAAACGGTTTGCCACTGCTGCGTAACCTCATCGCCAATTTTTTCCTGTCGGGTTCAACAGAGCTCTCGACAGAAAACCGCCGCCGGATCATACTGATCAACGGTATCCTGCTGCTGGGTTTTTTCGCCCTCGCCTCGGCAGCGCTCAGCGCAGGTTTTGCCCGCAACATTCCCCTCGCGCTGATGGACGGGGTCTTTGTATTCATCGACCTTGGCCTGCTGGTCTGGCTTCGGCTAAGCCATGGGGTGCGCATCGTGGGTATCGCACTGACCCTGCTGATTTTGCTGCTTTTTATCTTTTTGCTCGTGACCGGCGGAGACAAAAATACCGGTCCGTTATGGCTCTATCTTTTCCCGCTGTTCAGCTTCTTTCTGGTCGGCGGCCGTTCGGCAATTTCGTTGAACGTATTTCTGCTGATCACAACTGGCATTGTACTCTTTGTGCCTGGCGCAGCACGGACCGTCTATGAAGCTGCCTTTAAAGGGCGCTTTCTGGGATCGCTCGCCGTACTGACGGGCATCACCTATATCTTCGAATACAGCCGCAAGGACGCGGAAGATAAGATGCTGGCAGCCCAGAAAGAGACCGACGACATCTTCCGCGCGATCCGTGAAGGTCTGTTTTTGCTGAACCGCCGCGGCGAGAAATTCTACCTGGGTTCACGATTTTCCACTGTTGTCGGTCAAATGCTCGCCACGCAGGAACCGGCAGATACGGAGTTCATCCCCCTGCTCAAAGCACACCACGCCGATCTCGATGAAGACGGTCTCGCGAAATACCTTGCGTTGCTTTATAATGAAAGCCTCGACGAGGCGATGCTGGCCGAACTCAACCCGCTGAAACTGGTCGAGGGGGATAACATTCTTTCCTTCACCTTTTACCGCGTGGTGAACCTGGCAACGCAAAAAATTGAAAGCGTCATGTGCACGATCGAAGACAAGAGCGAAGAAGTGAAACTGCAGCGCTCGCTCGCGGCGCGCGAAGAATCGGACTCACAGCAAACGGCACTGCTGTTGCAGATTCTGCATACCAACCCCAAACTGCTCTCTGACTTTCTTGAAACCGCGGGGGCCTATGAACGGGAAATCAACGACTTATTGAGCAATGCGGCCACCGTCGACGCCGGTCTGCTCGATACGGCATTCCGCAAGGTGCACACGATCAAAGGTGACGCGCGGGCACTGGGGCTCGACGCCGTCGGCAACCGTGCACATAGCGTCGAAGAAAAGATCGTCGCGCTCCAAAAGCAGGATATTGTCAGCGGGGGCGATCTTCTTCCGCTTGTCGTCGACCTCGGGGGACTCAGGCAGATTTTCGCCACACTGCGCGAGCTGACAGCACTGATCCGCGCGCACCGCGGAGAGGCAGCAACCTCGGAGACACCGCTCAAGGATACGCTCTACAACCTGGTGCGGCAGCTCAAACTCAACGGCACCAAAGAGGTGCAGCTCGACACGGCGCTGTTCGACGAAAACCGCCTGCCGGTACGTACCGTGCGGCTGATGCAGGAAGTACTGATCCAAATGATCCGTAACAGCTTTGTGCACGGTATTGAAGAGGTCACGGAGCGCCTGCGCGCCGGCAAAAAGGCAACGGGCATTATTTCGCTGAAGCTCAGGGAAGCCGGTGGCGTCGTTGCGCTCCACTACAGCGATGACGGCAAGGGTCTCGATCCGGCGAGGCTCAAGGCGCGGGCGGTGGAAACCGGTATCGCATCGGCCGATGAAATCGCCCAATGGGATCTCAAACATATCTATTCACTGATCTTTCGCCGGGGACTTTCGACTGCCGAAAGCGTCGGCGCAGACGCCGGCCGCGGCATAGGCATGGATATTATTCAGGAAAATGTTCGCCAACTGAAGGGCCGAATTAAATTGAGAAATAAACCCGGCAAAGGCGTCGAATTTGTCTTCGAATTTGCTGCGGACGCAAGATAGGATAAAAAATGAAACTACTGATCGTCGACGATTCCACGCTAATCCGCAGCGCGATTGAGACCTTTGTGAAGGACATGCCCTTCGAAATCGTCGGTCAGGCGGCTAACGGCCTGGAGGCGGTTGAACTTTTTAAGCAGCACAACCCCGAATACGTGACGATGGATATCACGATGCCTGAAATGGACGGCCTGCGGGCCATGAAAGAGATGCTGAAGATCAACCCCAATGCCCGCATTCTGATCGCCTCGGCGATTTCAAGCCAGAGCGTGATCGTCGAAGCACTCTCTGCCGGCGCAAAACATTACCTGAACAAGCCTTTTAATGCCGAAAAATTGAAAGCGGCGATGCAGAAAATACTCGCCTGAGCTTGACCGGGCCGCGCCTGTGCGGTAAGCGGTTCACCCGAAACATTCGGTTTAAGGAGAAGCTATGAAACAATTAGGTATTTCGCTCGCGCTATTCGGCATCGGGTCGTTCATTCTGAACTTCATGCACTATGAATTCCGCCTGCTGATGTGGATCGACCACTGGGGTCGCGGTGCGGGCATCGCGATTCGCGTCGGTCTTATCGTCTTAGGCGCTGCACTGTTCTTTTTCGGCATGAAGCGCGAAAAAGAGGCGGGCTAAGCCACCGACAATTTTTCAGATTTTTTTCTGCCGCGCAGGTACACCTGCGCGGCAAGTATACAAAGGAACGCCACCAGCGCCATCGCCCTGAAAATATTCGTATAGGCGGCGTCCGGTGCAAAACCTTTTTGCCAGACCAGCGCCGTCGCCGAGATCGCAACCCCGAATGCCCCGCTGAAAAACTGCATCAACTGAAAGAGGCCGAGCCCCGAACCGATTTCATTCTTCTCCAGGATCCGCGACATCTCATTCGAGACAGCTGTGGTCAGGAAAGTAAAGGCGATGCTGAGCAGCATATAAGCGCCCATAATCCAGAACACCGATTCAATGGCGAACAGCGCAAAGAGCACGGTCGCCAAAAAGAGCAAACCGGGGATATAGAACAGGATGCCGCCATTGCCCGCGCGGTCGATCACCTTGCCGACGAGCGGGGAAAGAAACATCGCCGTCAGCGAACCCGGAAAAATCACAAGGCCCGCATGGATCGCCGTCATCTGGTAGTGTTTAATCAAAAGCTGCGGCATGAGAAAGAGCATTGAAAAACTCAGTACGTAGGCCGCAATGCCCACAGCGCCCAGCGTCAGGTAGCGCCGGTTCGAAAACAGCGCAGGCATGACAAAGGGCGAAGCTGCCGACCGTATGCGCAAGGCAAAAGCCAGCACGGCGGTTAATCCCACTGCGAGTGAAATAAGTGATTTCTGCGTCATCGCCAGAAGCAGCGCAGTGATGCTCACGGCCGAAAGAATTGCCCCCAGTGCATCGAAGCTGCCCGGCTTCGGCGTTTCGCGTGGCAGAAGTTTTGCGAAAACGGGGATGAGTAGAAGTGAAACCGCGGTCAGCAGAAAGAGCACATGCCAGCCGAGATACTGTACAATCGCGCCACCGACGACGGGCCCCAACCCCAGGCCCAAACCGACCGCCGACATGACCGTTGCCATCGCGCGGCCCCGGCGCTCGAGCGGAATATAACGCGACACATAGACGAGTGCGAGGCCGGGTATTGAACCTGCGCCGGTGGCCTGCAAAACGCGCATGCCAATGAGCAGGAAAAAATCATGGGTAAAAAAGCCGGCTATCGCAGCCAGCCCCAGAGAGAAAAGCCCAATGATAAAAAGGCGACGGATCGGCACGAAATCGGCAAGGCGGCTATAGGTAATAGAGGCGACGGCGAATGTGATTGAATACGCCGTCACAATCCATGACGTATCGGAAATCGGGCGGGAAAAATCGCGGGCGACAGACGGCAAGGCCAGGTTAAACATCATGGTATTCATGATGACGAGTACGATGGCGATGCTCAAGAACAGGGAAATCCAGCGTTCTGTTTGGCGTGTGGGCTGCATGACCACAATATGTGCATATGCACGTTACGTGGCAAAAAAAACCTGCAATGTCCTTTACGGCCATGCGGGGGAACGAACCAAATCCCCGCTGGGTCATCACGATAAGCCTTTTTGCCCATGAATCTCATACAGACCTCGATTCTCCGCCCCGTCTTCGCCTGGATTCTGATGTCGAGTCTCATCATATTCGGCGCGGTTGCCGCGATGCAACTGGGCGTCAGCCAGTTGCCCGATATCGATTTTCCAATCCTGAGTATCACTGTGACCTATGAGGGTGCAACTCCCGAAGTTGTCGAATCAACGCTGCTCATGCCGATCGAAGAGCGCCTGTTGGGAATCGAAGGACTCAAACAGATGCGCTCGAGTGCGCGCCAGGGTTCGGGCCAGGTCGTGCTGGAACTCGACTTAAAGCGCAACGTCGATGTCGCGCTGCAGGAAGTGCAGGCCGCACTCAGCCAGTTGAGGCTGCCCATCGGTATCGATCCGCCGGTGATCGCGAAGACGAACCCCGAAGACCAGCCGTTCATGTTCGTCGGCGTCTTTGCGGATAAACCGCTGCCCGAACTCATCCGCTGGATGGATGTCTTTCTTCTCGACCAGTTCCGTTTTATACCGGGCATCGGCGAGGCTTCGGTGACGGGTTACCCCGAACGCAATTTACGCATCTGGCCCGACATCGCGAAAATGCGCCGTTATGACATTACCGTTTCAGACCTTATTACCGCCGTAGAAACGCAGCATATTGAAAGCACCGCGGGACAATTCATCAAGGGCAAAGAAGAGTTGCGCGTGCGCTGGCTGGGTGAAGCCGCCTCGCCCAAAGATCTCGCCAAGGTGCGCATCTTAAAACGCGGCGGCGAAAATATCTTCGCCTCCGGTGCAGCTCTCACCATCGGCGATGTCGCGCGCGTCGAAGACGGCCTCAGCGACCAGCGCCGCCTCGCGCGCCTCAACGGCAAGGATGCGCCCGGCATCGGTATCGGCATACGCAAACAGCGCGGCCAGAACGAAGTTGCACTGGCCGAGGCCGTGCACAAAAAGGTCGCTGAACTGCAGAACCAGTTGCCCGAAGGTTATTCGCTGCAGGTCAACATCGACTTTTCGCGCGCCACGAAGGCGACGGTTTTTACCACCTATGAGAAGCTGATCATCGCGGCGCTGGTGACTATCCTCGTCTGCTTTGCCTTTCTCGGCAGCTGGCAGGGCGCGCTCAATATCATCTTTTCGATTCCCACCTCGATCGTCGGCACCTTTCTCATCATCTACTTCGCCGGCTTCACACTGAACCTGTTCACGCTCTTAGCGCTCACCCTCGCGATCTCGATCGTGGTCGACGATGCGATCATGCTGCTCGAAAATATCGTGCGCCACTACCGCATGGGCAAATCAGCCGCGCAGGCAGCTTACGACGGCTCGATGGAAATTTTACCGGCGGCGACAGCCGCTACGCTCGCGGTGATTGCGGTCTTCTTACCCGTCGTCGTCATGGACGGCGTGATTGGCAAATTCTTTTTCCAGTTTGGCATTGTCATGTCGGCAGCCGTGCTCTTGTCGCTCGTCGAAGCGGTAACGATCACGCCGATGCGCTCCGCGGCATTCCTCAGCACGGCGCCCAAAACAGGCCGGCTGGAAATGTATCTCGAGCGCGTTTTTGAAGAACTCGGCCACAAATATGCACGCCTGCTCGCGAAGGTTCTGAAACGGCCAAAGACCGCCAGTTTGATATCCTTCCTGATTTTTGCGCTGTCGCTGATTCTGATCTCCCAGGTGCGGCAGGAATTTGTTCCGCTGCAGGACCAGGATTATATCATCGGCAATGGTCAGGCGGCCGCCGGTTCATCGCTGCCCTATACGGTAAACCGCGCCAAAGAGTTTGAAGTGCTGCTCGGCAAGCACCCTGACGTGGAAAGTTTTTATACCAATGTCGGCGCCGGCGGTCTGGCTGCGGAAATTAACCAGTTCACGATGCTCATCCGCCTGAAGCCGCGTGCGAAACGGAAGAAGAAACACTCGCAGATTATGGATGACCTGCGCAAGGAGTTCAAAACCATTCAGGGCGCCCGGGTGTCGCTGCGCGATTTTTCGAGCCGCGGTCTCACTTCAGGCAAACAATTCCAGGTGTCTTTCAACATATTTGGCAGCGATCTCGAAATTCTCGACGCCAAGGCCAAAGAAATTATGGAGCGCCTGACGAACGAGGGCCTCACGCAGGATCTCGACACCGATTTCAAAAGAAATTTTCCCGAACTGTTAATTTCACCCAACCGCGACGCCATGGCCGCGCGCTCGGTCAGCATCCAGTCTGTCGCCACGACACTCGGCGCCACGGTTGCAGGCCTGCGCGAGGGCCGTTTCACGGCCGACGGCCGGCGCTACGATATCCGCATCAAGATGCCCGAAGACAAGGTGACCTCTCCCAAAGACATCGGCAATATCATGGTGCGTAACGCCGCTGCCAACAACGTGCCGCTCAGCGAGCTGGTAAAATTTTCCGAAAACAAAACCTTCCAGTCGATTACGCGCGTAAACCGGCAGCGTGCGATTGGCGTCTTCGGTAACGTCGCGGGCGGAAAATCACAGGCTGTGGTACTGGCACGCGCGCAGAAGATCGCGCAGGAGATTCTGCCCAAGGGTTATTCCTTTGCGCTGGAGGGTGGCGCGGCTGGCCTGACGGATTCTTTTAAGAGCCTCAACCTTGCGGTGCTGTTGGGCATCCTCATCGCCTACATGATTCTCGCCGTGCAGTTCAACTCGTTTGTGCACCCGATTTCAGTGCTCGTCGCCCTGCCCTTCAGCCTCACGGGCGCACTCATTACGCTTTGGGTTTCCGGAGTTTCCCTGAACCTGTTCAGCTTTATTGGCCTGGTGGTGCTCATGGGCATCGCCAAGAAGAATTCGATTTTGCTCGTGGAATTTACCAACCACGTTCGCGCCGCGAAAACCATCACGGTGCGTGAGGCACTGATCGAAGCCTGCCCGGTGCGGCTCAGGCCCATTCTCATGACGTCGACGGCGACGGTTTTTGCGGCGCTGCCGCTCATTCTGGGCGACAGCGTCGGCCAGGAAACGCGCACGCCGATCGGCCTGACCATTGCCGGCGGCACGATCGTATCGACAGTTTTCACGCTCTTTATCGTACCCTGCATTTACCTGATGCTGACCCGCTTTGAAAAAGAAAAACATACGCTGCTGACGATCCATTCACCCCAGGGCGATTTCAAAACCCCGGTGATGGATCCGCCGCATGAAAAGGACGGCCTGCGCGAAATACCCGTACCTTTTGAAGAAGAACCGCCGGTGCCGCGAAGAAAAAAGAAAACCAAAACGACTTAGCGCCCGCCGGGAGAATCCCCTGGCCCAGGCTGAGGTTTTACCGAAGGTGATAGGACGACGGGGAAGCGGCTTTCGCAACTCCCGAAAATATTATCCGAGCTTTTTCAGCATCGCGACAGCCCGCGACACCTTGCTTTCAATGCCTTCGGCCTGGGGATTTCCCGCATCGGGCGAATTGGCGCTGCGAATCTTATATTCTTCGGTTGCAGTCACTGAAGCGGCTCGCGCCGGTTTCTGTGTTTCACCGTCATCGCTGAGCAGGCATTTGAGTGCGAAAACAAAACTATCGCCGATCTTATCGAGCATCGGCTTGTGGTTGGCATTGCGGTAGAAACCGTAGGCCACGAGCGGCATCTCTTTATCAAAATAGAAAAAATCGCCCAGCCGTATCAGGCCGGTTTTATAGCCGATCGTGCTGAAAATCTTCCCTGCCTCGAAGTACCGGCCCTCGTTGAAGAGCAGGTTCCCTTTTCTCATCAGTTCGGCTTTTTGCGCGTCGTTGAGGGCCATACTCAATTATCGGCCAAATTCAGGTTCTTTTGAGACAGACAAGTGCAATATCGTCAGAAAGATCGCTGGGGCCGGGTTGATCCAGCTTGATCTGCGAGAAATCCTCAACTGCCTTGGCGAGCGCAGCGAGAATCGCATCGGCGCTGTCTTTTGACTTACCCGCGAGCACCTTTTCCATTCTGTCATACCCAAACTGCTCGCGCCCGGGATTCATCGCTTCGCTGAGGCCATCGGTATACTGGAGAAAAACATCACCCTTCTCCAACATAATCTTGCGGGGCTCCATCGTCGTGACAAAAAAATCGTTGTCGTCCATGCCGAGTGGCATGCCGCCGGCGGGAATATATTCGGTCTTACCATTCGAGTTATGGAAAACCAGCGGCTGCGAATGGCCGGCAGAGAGATACTGTAACTCGCCGGTTTTCAGGTTGTAGAGGCCCAAAAAGAATGTCACAAACATATGCGAAGGAGTTTCGATATACAGCTGCTCGTTCAGTTTCAGCATAATGTTCTTAATCGAAATCTCTTTTTCACGCAGCTGCGCATGGAGCGTCGCACGCGTCATCGCCATCACGAGCGCCGGCCCGACGCCGTGGCTCGAGACATCGCCCATCGCGATCGCGACATAGTCGGTACCCAGGGCGATGTAGTCAAAATAATCGCCGCCGACGCCTGCCATTGCCTTATAAAACCCAGCCAAGTCGGCACGGCCGGCAATATTCTTCGGTGTCGACGATGGCAAGAGGCGCTTTTGAATCTCTTCGGCGGCCGCCAGCTCGCCGCGCATCTCTTCGCGCTCCTTGAGGCCAACCACCATGCCGTTCAGGCTTTGGCCGAGCGTGGCGAGTTCGTCATAACCCTTGCCGTCAAAGGTGACCTGCAGGTTGCCGTTTTTCACCAGCGCCGATGTCGAGCTTAACGATGCAATGCGGCGCACTGCAAACCCGGAAAAGTACCAGGCCGCGAAAATAGCGAGAATCGCAATGCCCGAAGAGAATATCACGAGCCAGCGCGTCGACGCGAGTATGCGGTTGAGACCCTCGGTTTTGTTGATGATCGCAAGGTTGAAACCCACAACATTTTCGCTGAGTAGCTGCGCCGCAAGCCCGCCGGCTTTCCCCGATAACAGGGGAGAAGTATCGAGAAAGTGCATATACTCTTCGGCTTCGGTGCGCGTCACGGCCAGCACGCCACCCGCCAGCGGCGACTTCACGCCGCGCGGCACCTGGACCTCTGTTTCATTGGTGGCCGAATAGATAAACTGGCGGATGAGCTGGAAATTACGCGCCTGGTCGTTGCGGCTCTGCACGCTTCTCAGTTCCTGCGACAACTGGTCTTGCTCTGAAACGAGACTCAGCCTCACCTTGGCGAGGAGCGCCGCATCGCGCAGCCGCAGCAGGGCTTCGGCAAGAATAAGTTCGGGATTTTCGAGGAGACTGGTTTCGCGCGCTTTCAGGCTGTATTTTTCACTTTCCGCGGCTTCGATCGCCTGCCGCTCGCCTTCAATTTTGTTCAAAAGCTCGTCGGCGGTGGGGGAATCCTGCGGCGCTTTTTTCGCTTCGACCTTCTTCAGCAGGTCTTCAAAATCTTTGATTTTTTTCTGCGCCGCGGCAATGACATTCTGCCGCTCTTTCATGAGCGCTTCAACGCCCTTAAAATGTTCTTTTTCTTTTTGCGCAAATTTGACAATCGCTGCCAGTGCGCTATCGCGCTTATCGGCAACGGCCTTGTATTCCTTTGCCGCCGTCATGAATTCGGGGTCACGGAACGGAGGTACACCCTTCTCACGGAGATTTTTGATACGCTCTGCCTTGGTTTCGGCGAGCGTCTTGAGTTCGGCGGCAAATCTGGCGTCTGCGTCGGTAAATTCTTTCAGCGAAAAGCCGGGTTCTTTACCGATTTCTGTCGCGCGCCTTGCCCTTTCGACCACCGGTATGTTCACAAAGACGGGAGAAAACTGAGACTCAAAGGGGGTTTGCTGGACGTTGAACTCCGCCTTGGAAAAAAGCAGCTTTTCATCGCCGAAAAAGTTTTGCTTAAACTTCGTGAATTCGGCGTGGCGAAAAAGTTTTTGCGTCGCAGTGCCGCTCTGCGGAAAAAACGACGCTGTATCGAGCTGCTCGGCCTGGTCTGAATCATAGCTCAGAATGCGGATCGACTCGGGACGGAAGCCCGTACGCTCGATACGGCCGGAGAACAGCGGCCCGAAAGGACGCCTCAGATCAGCGAGTAATTTTGTCCTGAGCTTCGTGACATACTGTCTCAGCCAATCGGGGGGATTTTCCATCGCCGTGAGCTTCATTTCATTCACGGCAATCTGCGACGCCATGCCCTTCCAGCGCGCAAAATCCACCGGGGTGGCAGTCGCATTCATCGTCACGTCGATAAACCCCTTGAGCATCGCCTCAAAATCCTTGAGGTTTTTATCGGTGAGGTATGTGCTGTAATACGTATCAAAACGGCGCGTCTGGTAGGTGTAATTCACCCGCGCACCGAATGCGGCGCCGACGCCACGGAAAAAGTTACCGACGCTGGAATCTTTTTTACTGCGATCGACTTTCTGGAAACGTTTGGCCTCCATGGTTTTTTGCCGCAAGCGGATACGGAAGTTTTCGAGCTGCACCAGCCCGCCGGAAATTTTATGGAGCTCGGCAACATGCGAGGCGACGAAATCGAGCGGCGCCTGCGTCTCGCGCGCAAACGACGCCGAAAGCTCTTCTTTCTGGCGGAAATAACTGAAAATAAAACTGAATACCAGGAGCGCGCTGACGAAAAACAGCGTAAAGACCGTGAGCTTTAACCGGATGCCTGGTGCGATTTTTGCCCAAATTCCCGGTTTTTTATCTGTCACTTTTTTCCCCATTCACGCCTGAGTTTTAAAACGTTGTGTTCGGCCGCGCGCTCATACGCTGAATCCAGCGTGGTGAGCGCAATAAGCCCCAGGCCATTTTCAAGGCCTTCTTCATAATAGAATTCGGTATTGGATTTATGCTCGAGGGGATTAAACGGCAGGCCGTTATCGCGGATTTCAAACTCGACCTGCGTTGGTTCCTTACGCATCGTCAGTGAAATCTGCGCCGCCTCAAGCGCCTTCGCATCGGGAAAACCGTGCTCAATGATGTTGGCCACCGCCTCGTCGATCGCGAGAATAATGCGACTCTGCGCGATTGCATCCAGCCCGGCGTTCAGGTCTTCTGTAATATCGATATGCTTCGTCGAATCAAGAAAAGCACGCACGGCCTCGCGCACGCCCTTCAGCTCATTCAGGTCGCCGGAAATTTTCAGTGCAATCTCGGTACGCAAAATTACAAATCGCCTCTCAGAGGTTTTTCTCCCCTTCAGCAAGCGAATTGTAGACGTTGACCCGCTTGGTAAAAAACATCAGGTCCATCGTGTCGCGCACCTCTTTACTGAGCGATGAGAGCGCCATCTTGCCGCCCTTGTCTTTCAGCGTTTTGAGCACTGCATTCAGCGCGCCGATACCGGCGGATGCGACATATGTGAGCCGCGTGCAATCGACAAGGAGCGACTCGACGCCCTTCGCGATGAACTCGTCGAGCTTGGTTTTCAGCGTTGGTGTGGTTTTGGCATCGAGCTCTCCGGTGAGTTCGATCACCGCCTTCTTGCCGTTTAGTTTTTCCTTGATTTCAATCTGCGCGTCAGCCATAGTTCCCCTTATCCCTTCTTTAAGACCTTCCACAGATCTTTCTTTGTGATGACGTTATAGAGCATGCGTTCAAGGCGGTCAATTTCATAATAATAGCGGATCGCCGAATTGCCCTCGAAGATCATCGCGTACTTGCGGATCATCCGCACGGCGACCTTAAGGTCACCTTTCATGATACCCTGCGAAATACGGAAATACAGGTCGGTTGCGAGCAGCTGGTTCAGCGACTCTTCGAACATCCGGTCGCGCGCCTTCAATGCATCGATCACCTTGCGCACATCCTTATCCGCATAGGTTTCGGCGTCAGAATACTCCATCATATACCGCGACAACAGCTGCGCGGCCCGCTTAAAGTTATCGGTGCGCGATGCGACCAGAATCTGCTGGTAGAGCATCTGTATTTCGCGCGTGATGCGCGCTCGTTCTTCTGTGACGCCCAGCTTTACGGGCTCCAGCGCCTCGGCGATCTTGGTCTCTTCCATCGAATCGAGAGTTTGTTCGAAGGTCGTGGCGCTGCGGTCATTGTTAACACTTTGCCATTCGGTCATGGGGGATTTCAGGATGCCGAGGAATTCAATCGATTCTTTGGCTTCACCGATTTGCGGCAGCATCTGGATGATTTCGAGGAAAAAAACCGAAGCATCGCCCAACACAGAGAAATTTTCTGCCATCGCTACACCGATCATGCGTTTGCAGTTCGGTGCCAGCGTCGTGCGGTAGGCCGGGTTCTTGAGTTCGGCGCGCAGGTGCTCGAGGGTTTTGCGTGCATCACCGGCACGCCTTTCCCACGCGGCATTAAACAGCGGGTCATAGAGATATTTTTTGAAGTTACTTTTGCCTGCCTGCGCCAGCAAACGTACCAAACGGTTATACTCCTGCGCCTGTTCGGAGCGCGATGGAGTCAGTGAATATAAATCTTCCATGCCCTGCGGGTTAGCCCAAGGCAGTTAACCACAGGGGCAAGTTTTTTTTGATAGACTGCACGGGCGACTTCGCTGATTATCTGCCTGAACAATATGAAAAAAAGTTTTATCTGCTGCGCTTTTTTGGCACTACCCCTGATAATGCAGCTCAACGCGGCCAGCGATGCCGCCAGCGCATTCGGCGCCGACAAATGTGAGGCGCCTGCAGCGGGAAAATTCAACGCCTCGCGGTATATCGACCATTTCGCCTTTGAAGAGGCCCTGCCGTTCTGCGACAAAGGCGCCAAATGTTCACATTCCATGAGAAACTGGCTGGCTGTGCGCGAGTTTTCACTCGGCAACTATGCGGGCGCAGAGAAATGGTTCGACGAAGCGGTGAATTTCGCCGCCCACGAAAAGCCCGGCAAGACCTGGACCAAAAAAAAGGGCTGGGGCGCGCTTGAGGATATCCGCCGTTACCTGAAACAGAGAGCCGAACTCGGCCGGATTTCCCCCGACTATGTGCAGCGCATTCGTGTTATTTATCCGCGCCACACCCGGGCGACGGCGCCTTTCACCGCAAAGACGCTCGAATACGACGCCTCAGCCTGCCGGCTACGCCACATCGAGATGAATTTTGGTATGCTGCGGCAATATATTGAGCTCTTCTCACGCGGCCGCCTCAGCATCGCCGTCGATTACCAGGTTGTCGACGGAGCAATGACACGGCTGACCCAGCGCGCACAGGGCGTACTGGAAAGCATTGAGCCGTGGACCGAATCCATGTCTGCTCTTATGGCAGATACTGCGGCCAACTACGATCTCGCCTGGTTTGTTTATCCGTATAAAGGCGGTATTGCAACCGGTGGCATCGGCGGCCTGCCCCTGACGGCGGATGCGACGAAAAAGGTCCGCATGCGCCGCGTCTGGTACCCCGATGGCTGGGGCCGATTTGTAAATTTTCCGCAATTTTTCCATGAATACCTGCACACCGTCGAATTCAGCCTGGGGCTGCAATTGACGTCGCACAACCCGGCGCAGACGGCAAAAATACTGAAAGAGACCGGCCTTGAAAAGGGCAATTCCGGTGAAACGGATTACGCCGAGTGGCATTTCGCCAATACTATCCCAGGCAAACGAACCTGGGAAGAGGCCTTTGGCTACCCGAAACGTAAGCAGAGCCGTGAAATGGAAACCGATGCAAAAGCCGATGAAATGCCGATACATAAGGAAGAACGTCTAACGAAGGACGACGAGTCATGATATTCCGCAAAACCAAGATCATCTGTACCATCGGTCCCGCGACAAATACCCTGGATAAGATACGCCAGCTCGCTGCGGCTGGCATGGATATCGCCCGCATCAACATGTCGCATGGCGACCAGAAGGGTCACCTGGAAGTTATCCAGAAAATCAAATCATTTAATAAGACCGCGGCGATGCCGATTGCGATTCTACTCGATACGCAGGGCCCCGAGATTCGAACCGGCGATCTATTGGAGAATTTTACGCTGGCAGTGGGTGACAATATCGAGATCACTGCAGCGGGCTCTGAAAATACAGAAAATAAAAGTGTCATCACGGTCAACTACCGCGACATGCTGAAAGATCTGAAAGCGGGCGACCGTGTGACGCTCGACAACGGTATCATTAACCTCGAAGTCGTCGAAAAAACACAGTTTGGCCTGATGTGCAAGGTCGTCGACGGCGGCATCGTTAAGTCGCGCCGGCACATCAACCTGCCGGGCATCCGTGTTAACCTGCCGTCGATCACCGCCAAAGACGTGCAGGATATCATGTTCGCAGTGAAGAACGATGTCGACTTTATCGCACTCTCGTTCGTGCGCACCGCCGCAGACGTCGAAGAATGCAAGCGGATGATCGAGCGCTATAACGGGCACGCACAGGTTATCGCGAAAATCGAAGATTCACAGGCGGTGCAGAATTTTAAAGAGATCATCACCGCGTCGAATGGCGTCATGGTGGCGCGCGGCGATTTAGGCGTCGAAGTGCCGATTGAAGATCTGCCAATCATCCAGCGGCGTATTATTAAAGAATGCGCGCAACAGGGCAAGCGCGTCATCGTCGCCACTCACCTGCTCGAGTCGATGATTGAAAACCCTATCCCGACGCGCGCCGAGGTGACCGACGTGGCCAATGCCGCCTACGAAGAAGTCGACGCCGTCATGCTTTCGGGCGAAACCGCCGCAGGTAAGTTCCCGATCAAGGCCGTCGAGACGCTCGACAAGATTCTGAAACGCATTGAACGCACCGGCGGCATTGGCTGGTCACGCGACTTTAAATCCGAAGAAGTCAAAGCCGCGTTCGCCGAGTCATCGGTCGAACTCGCCGATCACCTCAAGGCCGAAGCCATCGTGGTCTTTACCCGTCGCGGGCTGACCGCCGACTTTGTCACCGCATACCATCCCCGCTACGCTACCGTATTTGCCTTCACAAACATGTCGCAGGTACGCCGCAAGCTGCTTTTTAACCGCGCCTGCTACCCATACCGCATCGATTTCTCGAGCGACCCCGAACGCACGATCAAGACTGCCTTCGAGCTTCTACGAAAGAAGAAACTCTTGCCACCCGGCACACGTATCGTTATTGTCTCCGACATTATCGCGGGTACCGACCGCGTCGAATCAATTCAGGTAAGGAACCTTTGAAAATATACACTAAAACCGGCGACAGGGGCGAGACCTCGCTCTTTGGCGGCGCGCGCGTCAGCAAAGATCACCCGCGCGTTGCGGCTTATGGCGAGGTAGACGAGCTCAACAGCTTTGTGGGTTCGCTCGTCTCGCTGTTGCACAAGGGGGATTTATCCCTCAACAAAAAGGTTTCGACCGGAATTCAGGAGTTTCTGCAGACCATGCAGCACCGTCTATTCGACCTGGGCGCGGAACTCGCGGCCACCGACCCGAAATTCGTGGAAAAACTGCCGCGCCGCATCACCGAGCAGGATGTTGCGATTCTCGAAGGTTCGATCGATACCATGACGATGGTCTTAAAACCGCTGAAGAATTTTATCCTGCCGGGCGGCTCATCGCCCGCTTCTGCAGCGCATATCTGCCGCTCGGTGTCGCGGCGGGCCGAACGCGCCATGGTGGCGGCAGGCGATACGCCCGAGCTCCTGATTACCTATATCAACCGGGTTTCGGATTATTTTTTCGTACTGGCACGCTACTTCAATCATATCACCACCACCGCCGAAACCGAGTGGGAAAAATAGCGACCGTCCGGTAGATTAAAAACTCAGCCGCAAAGGCGAAAGGTAATGGCCACCCGAAGCGGGAAAAAAAATCTGGGTATAATTATGTCAGAAATCAAATCAAAAATCGTTTGGACAAAAATCGACGAAGCCCCGGCGCTGGCGACCTACTCGCTGTTGCCGATCGTCAACGCCTTTACCAAGGCGTCGGGCGTGGTCGTTGAAACGCGGGATATCTCCCTTGCAGGCCGTATTCTCGCCAATTTTCCCGATAACTTAACCGATAGCCAGAAGATCAACGACGAGCTCGCCTACCTGGGCAAACTCGTGATGCTGCCCGAAGCCAATATCATCAAACTGCCCAACATCAGCGCATCGATTCCGCAGCTTAAGGCAGCGATCAAAGAACTCCAGGACCAGGGCTACAAAGTTCCGGATTATCCTGAAGAGCCAAAAAGTGACGCTGAAAAAGCCATCAAGACACGTTATACAAAATGCCTCGGCAGCGCCGTCAACCCGGTCATCCGCGAAGGCAATTCAGACCGCCGCGTCGCGCGCTCGGTTAAAGAATATGCGAAGAAGCACCCGCATAAGCTGGGTGCATGGAGCAGCGACAGCAAATCTCATGTTGCGCACATGAAGAGCGGTGATTTTTTTGCGAATGAAAAGTCGCTCACACTCTCAGAACCTACCGAAGTCAAATTCGTCTTCGAAGACAAAGCGGGCAAACAAACGGTACTGAAAGAGAAACTGGCGCTCCTTAAAGGCGAGGTACTCGATGCGACCTATATGAGTGTGAGTGCGCTCCGGACTTTTATTGAAGAACAAATCGCCGACGCCAAGGCAAAGGGCATCCTTTTCTCCGTGCATCTCAAGGCCACGATGATGAAGGTCTCAGACCCTATCATGTTTGGTCACGTTGTCTCCGTGTATTTTAAGGATGTCTTTGCGAAGCACGCCGCCGTTTTTGAAAAGCTGGGCGTGAACCCTGACCTGGGCCTGGGAGATCTCTCCCTGAAAATCAAAACCCTGCCCGAGGCGCAGTGCAAAGAAATCGAGGCAGATATCCAGGCTGTCTACAAGACCCGCCCGCCGCTGGCAATGGTCGATTCGGCAAAAGGCATCACCAATTTGCACACTTCCAGTGATATCATTGTCGATGCCTCGATGGCGGTGGTCTTACGCGATTCCGGCAAAATGTGGGCCCCCGACGGAAATCCCCAGGACTGTAAGGCCGTTTTACCCGATACAACGTATGCGCAATTCTATCAGACAGGGATTGAGTTTAGCCGTAAACATGGTGCTTTCGACCCAAAGACGATGGGCAATGTCGCCAATGTGGGCCTGATGGCGCAGCAGGCTGAAGAATATGGCTCTCACGATAAAACGTTTAAAGCCCCCGGCGACGGTGTGATTCGCATCATCGATGCATCTGGCAAAGTGCTCACAGAACATAACGTGCAAACCGGTGACATCTGGCGCGCTTGCCAGGCGAAGGACGAAGCGATACGCGATTGGGTTGGCCTTGCGGTGCGCCGCGCGCGCGCAACCAATACGCCGGCTATTTTCTGGCTCGATAAAAATCGCGCGCATGAAGCGCAGGTTATCGCCAAGGTCGAAACATACCTTAAGGAACATGATACATCGGGGCTCGAAATCAAAATTCTCGCCGCCGTCGATGCCATGCAGTATACGCTGGAGCGCGTGAAAGACGGCAAAGATACAATTTCAGTCACCGGCAACGTTATGCGCGATTACCTGACGGATTTATTCCCCATTCTTGAGCTCAACACCAGCGCAAAGATGCTGTCGATAGTCCCCCTTCTCGCAGGCGGCGGTCTTTTCGAAACCGGTGCGGGTGGTTCGGCGCCGAAACACGTGCAGCAGTTCCAGAAAGAAGGTTACCTGCGCTGGGATTCCACCGGGGAATTCCTCGCGCTCGGCGTCTCGCTCGAGCACCTCGCGGCTACATTCAAGAACGATAAGGCCGCAGTGCTCGCCAGCACCATTGACCTGGCGTTCGGCAAGTTCCTGGATAACAATAAATCGCCTGCACGTAAGGTCGGTGAGATCGACAACCGCGGCAGCCATTTCTATTTTGCCCTGTATTGGGCCGAAGCGCTCGCAGCGCAGACGACAGACAAAGAACTGCAGAGCAAATTCACGCAGGTTGCCAAAGACCTGGCGGCGAACGAAGCAAAAATTTCTGCGGAGCTCATCGCTGCACAGGGTAAACCTGTCGACATGGGCGGTTATTACCACGTCGACGATCAGAAGACGGCAAAGGCCATGCGCCCGAGCGCGACACTGAACGCGATTATTGACGCGATCTGATTGGTTCAGAGCGAGCAGAAACCCGCCGCTAACAGCGCGGCGCCGCAATCCTTCGGGGCGCTGCGCCACCCCGGCTTTCGCGTGTTCTTCGTTGGCGGCGTTCTCGCGATGCTCGCCGACAATGTCGAGCATGTCATTACCTATTGGGTGGTTTTCCAGCAGTTTCAATCGCCGGCCTTAGGCGGCTTTGCAGTCATCGCGCACTGGCTGCCTTTTCTGTTATTCTCGGTTCCCGTCGGTGCGCTGGGCGAACGTGTCGACCCCCGCAGGCTGATACAGTGCGGCATGCTGCTGTTCATGTCGGTGTCGGTCATCTGGGGTGTTTTGATTCTGACGGGTTCATTGCAACTCTGGCATGCGGGTGCTCTCCTGGTGATGCATGGCTTTGCCGGAGTTCTCTGGAGCCCACCCACACAGCTCTTGCTGCACGATATCGTCGGCCGCGAAAAATTACAGAGCGCGGTACGCCTTAATGCCACAGGCCGTTACCTGGGAACATTCCTGGGGCCCGCGCTGGGCAGTGGTTTTTTGCTGTGGCTCGGCCCGGCCTACGGCCTGTTCGCCAACGCACTCATCTACCTGCCGCTGACACTCTGGTTGTGGAAAGCCCCGTACGGGCCGCGCTTCCGTAAGCAGGCAGCAGCGCCGAGCGTCGCGATGCGGAACATCCGCGATATCTTCGCTGCCATCTCGAGTATCGGCCATTACCCGGTGATCGCGACCATGACGCTGCTTGCGGGTGGTGCGGCCTTTTTGATCGGCAACTCATACCAGGCGCAGATGCCGGGCTTTGCCCATGATTTAGGCCATGGCGACCCGGGGATTGCCTACAGCATGCTCTTGGCCGCCGACGCCGCGGGGGCGCTCTCTGCCGGCATCGCCCTCGAAACATTTGGTTTGCTGAGGCCCCAGGCGCGTACCGCGTTGATTTTAGCCTTACTCTGGTGCTTAGCGCTGGGTAGTTTCGCGCTCGTGCCGAGCTACCATCTCGCCCTCGTGCTGCTTTTTGCGGCAGGCTTTCTCGAACTATCGTTTAATTCGATGACGCAGACTTTGGTGCAGCTGCATGCGCCGGCTGATATGCGCGGGCGCATGATCGGTGTGTTCTCGATGGCGGCCTCGGGCATGCGCATGTTCAGCGGCCTGTCGGTCGGCCTCATGGGGCACTGGCTCGGCATCCACTGGTCGCTCGCCATCAGCGCGGGGCTCATTTCTGTTCTCGTCAGCACCCTCATCGCGCGCCAAAGCCGGTATGAAAAATAATCCCGGCCTGGAGTTCTGGTTCTTTTCCATAAGCCTTATCACCTTGCGCGCCGCCGACGTCGCCATCACCTATATTGTCTCGCCCGATTTGCGCTGGGAAATCAACCCCCTGGTTTCAGTCGCTGGTTTAGGATGGCCAAGCCTGATCACGAGCAATATCGCCGGTGTCGCGATTATCCTGATTCTCTTTCACTACTCCCGGGGTCAGGGCGGGGATTTATTTCCGCGCGAACCCGGCTATTCCGTAAAGGAATTCGTTTCGCACTATCTGTTCGGCGAGCGGCATGCGTTTAGGAAGATCTATTACGTCGTACCGACAAACCGGCGGGCCATCATCGAATATGCCGGCTATGTTTCGATACGGGTATTAACGGTATGGAGTCTTATTGTTGTTGTTCACAATGCGCTGGTCTGGCATTCGGAGGATTTCCGGGAGATAATGTCAGGTCTGAAATTATGGCTTGGAGTATATGCTCTGCTCGCTTTTTTGACAATCGTCTACTCGCTGCGTTTTTTTAAGGTTCTGCATCTTAAATATCGAATCCTGCACCGACCTGATCTCCCCTAAGCCAGATATTTTGTTTACGGGACAGATGGTGCGGTCTGCATAACCGGCGTTATGGCCCGCTTGAAGCATAATATCACAAACTACGTACTGGTGGTATTTTTAAGCTTTGCGGGTTTTTCGTGCGCGGCAACCTATGAATCCACCACAAGTAGCAACAATACGAAATTCACTTTTACGCTCGGCGCACCAGGATACCCCAATAAGCGCGTTTCGGCATATATCTTCGCCAGTGGGGCCTTGATCGGCGTGGTACGCTCAAATACGATGACTGATTCCAAGGGCAATCTGACGGTAACGGCGCAGGCGGTGGACAGCAACAATTGCCCAACCGGGGGAACGATCAACCATAACGGTCAGGGGCTAAGCCTCCACTTCCGACTGGACGGCGAAGGTAACAACAGTATCATCAATCCGACAGCTTGTCTGAGTGACGCAGGCTTTCTGGATGCAGCGAACTTCGGTTATACTTATAACTATCCCACCAGTTACTGGCCCTTGAATATTTCTTATATGTCGATCACGAGCAAGGTAACGTATACGCTTTCGGGCACGGGCGTCGCAAGTCTAACGAGAAAGACCCGGTGCAGCGTCGTCGACGGTACGATTGCCAACCCGGGGTATTTTACCAGTTCAAATATGGGGTATTTTGAGGGAGATATCACCTATAATGCAGGTGGAGCCCCCACGGGCGGTTCTCAGATCTCTGCGTTCAAAATTCCCTATGGCACAACGGGTACGTATAAATACACGTGCTGGATCGATGCTAATAACAGCGGCACTTACAACACAGGCGACAAAATCGCAACCTCCACAGACCCAGCAACTATGTCGACATGGACGACGGTGCCATGATGAAATACCGCTGCCACATCCTGTTATATATCGCTCTCGGTCTTGCAGCGTGCGTGAATAACGGCACGGCATCTCTTACCACTTCGACATCGTATCCGATGTCGCTCCGGGTGGCGCTCCCCGCCTACCCCAACAAAAAATTTTCCGCCTACGTTTTTGCAGATAACGCCCTGGTTGGCGTTGTGCGTTCCACTGCCGTGCTCGATTCCGCAGGTTCGTTGACTGTGGATGTCATGGCTGTGGATGCCAACAACTGCATCACTTCGAAACAAGCGCTCGCCCCGGCCAATCTCGTTTACCATATCCATTCGCGCGTCGACAGCAACGGTAATTCAACTTATATCAACCCCTCGGGTTGCCCCACTGATGCAGGCTTTCTGGCGAGCGCAGGGCAAGGTTATATGGAAATAAGACAGCCCACAAGCTATACCTCGTGGTTTAACTATATAGGCTATGTGTACACGACCTCAGCAGCTTCATTCAGCTTTACCAACACCGGGCTGGGCAATGCAGCCGGTGTCAGAGCACAATGTAATATTGTCGATGGGCAGATTTTAAATCCAACAGTACTGGTTACCTCGACCTTGGGAGGCAATCAGGCAACGATGACTTTTTCGGGTGGCACCAGCACCACCAGCCTTTCAACCACTCCATTTACTTTCGCCAGCGGCTCAGGAATGGCTCTGAAATACGCCTGCTGGATCGACGCCAACGGTAGCAACAGTTACAATTCGGGTGATTTAATCGCCAGCGGTCCGGGAACTGTGGCTACCATCTCCAGCTGGACTACCGTCCCTTAACCGCGGACCAGATATGAAAAAACAGACCAGCTTATTTCTATCGGCGATCCTCCTTCCGGGATTTATCCTTGCACAGGCAACCCAAAAACCGACGAAAATTGATTTTTCATCGGGTGATGCGGCCACGGAAACAGCAAACACCGCGGAGAAATCCACGGCGGGCGACGATAAGCTCGATCCTGAAACGCAGCGCCTGATCCAAGAAGCGCGCGAAAAAATCATCAGGGAACGCGCAGAAAAACTCGCCGCGGAAAAGAAGGCAGCCGAAGACGAAGCCCGGCGCAAAGGAGAAGAAGAAAAATTAAAATCCAGGCGCCCCAGTGATGCCCGGGTTTATGTAGGAGCAGTGGGGTCTCTGGGGGTGTCGCTGAATTCTTTTAATGGTACAGGTTATGCATTCGGCGGCACCCTGGATGCTATTTTTGCAGAACGTTTCGGATTGCACTTTGGCTTCTCGACCGGCTCTTTCAAGACCAAGGGCTCTACGCTAAAGGCTGGTAATTCGACCCTCACTATTAGCGGTGGTGAATCTATCGGCTATCTCGAATTTGATTTCGCGGCAGCATACATCTTTCCTAAATTTTTAAACATAGAGACATCTCTGGGTGGCGGCGTCATGTTTCACCAACTGGGCGCAAAAGCATTTGGTTTTGGCAACCAGGCAGCCCCGATGATTCTTGCATCGGCATTTTTCCCGATTGTTCCTTATATCGAGACAGGTATTCTCACCAATATTGCTTTTCCGCGGGCCTCAAGCGTTACTTCCGCAAGCGGAAGTTACGCTTTGGATAACTCACAGAGCCTGACCAACCTGAGCATCTTCGTCTCTGTCAGGCTGCTCGTGCATTAACGAACAGCGCCGCCGGGTACTGAATTATTCTGTTTTCTTTTTGTAGTTCGTGCCGAAGACGTAGTCCCAAAGCGGCGAGGTAAAACCGAAGTTCGAATCATGGTCTTTGTGATGATGCACCATGTGTTTTTTCTTTAAAATCTTGAAAATACGGTTCTTGAACACAAAGAAGTGCGTGGCAAAATGCAGAAAGTCATAGATAATGTAGCTCGTTACAAATCCCACAAAAAACGGAAGGCCGTTGAGGCCCAGGGCCCCTTTCGAAGCAAAATAGACGCCGATCGCCAAGGGCACGCTCACTGCAGGGGGCATGACCAGACGGGTCGCATCGTTCATCGCATCGTGGTGGATGCCATGCGAATAGAAGTACAATTTCTTGAAGAAGTTGTTTATCATCGGCGGATGGAACACGAAGCGGTGCAATGAATATTCAATCAGCGTCCAGAAGCCCACGCCAAACAGGGCATAGAGCGCAAAATGCAGCGGCGAGATGTGGTAGAAATAAAACGAGGCAAAAGCGCAGAACAAGATGACCGGGATGAAGATGGCAAAGGGCACAATCGGGTGCACATAGGAGAAACTCTCCAGAAAATCGCTCTTAAACATGCGGATACGGTATTGCGGGCTGCGCGCCACCGCCTCTTTAATCGTTAAACTTTCTTTTGCCATGGGTTTCCTGTAAAGTGGCGAATTAGCCGCCCCTGTCAAGCCTTCTCTTTGAGACACCGCGTAAAGCGGTGTACCACCCCCGGCACGGTAGGGTAAACAAAAGTACCCGTTAATGATTGACGCGCATGCGGAATATCCCCTTGTATTAAACCGAAGATGCCGAAAAAAAGTCCATCCGCCACCCCTAATTTTCTCATGCAGAAAATCTTTGACCTGATAGCGCCGTTCATTCTCGCCGATCACCGGGTCAGTCCGGGCGAGCTCAATATTCTCGCCGAACAGTATGTACCCCTGGTTTCTGAGCGGCTGAATCCGCTGATGCAAAATATCATCAAACAGAGCGATAGGCTGCTCGTGAAGGCATCAAAATCGCGCAAGCCACTGGTCAAGAACCTCGCCGCCCTGAAAAAGGCTGCCGCGCTGCATAACCGCGAAATTGCCAACACACAGGAGCAACTGCGGCAGATTGTCATTACGCAATTCGAACAGCTGTCGGCGGCCAAACCGGCTGCGGCGATGACGAATTTCAGCGACGCTGTTAAATTCTTCCGCGAGCTGAACGACAGCACTATCAATTCGCACCTGCTGAAGGCGATTATCCGCATTCTCAATGAAAGCACCAGGTTTGAACCCGCGACGCTCAAGCTATTGGCCCTGATCGGCGCCATGTGGGATGTCGAACCGGCGAAGCTGGCAAAGGAAGTCAAACCAGTCGGGAAGTTCAAATAAGCCGGCGAGAGACCTGCGGTAGCAGGCCATAGGCGTATGGAGATTACACAACGCACTGCCGGCGATGTTACGGTAATCACCCTCGCCGGTGAGATCGATCTCTATAATGCGGCCAGCCTCAAATCGGCCGTCGCCGCGCTGACGGCTGAGCAAAAATACCGCATCGTTCTTAATATGAAACGTGTCTCTTACATGGATTCAACGGCGATCGGGGTTTTGGTCAGCGCGCTGCTTCTGATAAAGAAAAATAACGGCGATCTGAAACTGGCGCAGACAGAGCCGAGCATTCAAAAGGTGCTGCGGCTGACCCATCTGGACGACTTCATTGAACTCTGGGATTCCGAAGAAGAGGCTATAGCTTCGTTCCAGAAAAGCTAAACGTTCTTCTTCATAAGACTTGACGTGGGGGCATCATGCCTGCGCAACGGGCCATGGACCTCAAGTACGGTAACAAAAATATTCTCGCGGGCGGCATCGCACTATTGCTTGCCCTGCCAATGACCTTCTTCATCGAACGCGCCGGCGCCAACCATGGCTTCCATGACAAGGCGGCGCAGGCCGTGATCGACACCAAAAATACAGTGCAGCTCGAAGACGATCTTGTCACCGAAGCCAAACGCGGCCCGGCATACCGCGTCGGCGGCCTCTATTACAAGAACTATTATCCAGATTCTTACGTGCGCGTCTTCAACTTCTACCGCGAAGCGGGTCAGAACACTCGCCTTTTTCTCATCGTATTCGGTTTCCTGAATATTCTCATCGGTATTGCCGTGGGCCTCAAGTCCGGCGCCGGCAAATCGCTGCGCAAGACAACATCGATTCTCGCGCTTGTGGGATTTCTCTTTGTGCTGCGTGATTTTGTGTTTTTCTGGGGCCGTTACGGGGACGCCGACTTTTCGCCGATGGGCAGTGCACCCCTGCTCTACCCCATCATGATTATTGGCGCGCTGGCGATGTTTCTCGCGATACTCTTCTCGCTGATCATTTTCCGGCGCGGAATTCAGAACTCGTAATTTTCAGGCATAGGGCCGCGCCGCGGCAACCTGGATAATGTCACGCGTTGCCGGGTTGATCGCGGTGAGCGATCCGCCATAGACGCAACCCGTATCGATGCCTGTTGATTTTTGCCCTTTAATTATTTCATGCTGGCGTTCGAGGCCATAGAGGTAGCGCGCCGGCGTGTGGCCGAAGATAACATGTTTGCCCGGCCACGACGCTTCATTGGATATCCACTTCATTCGGATATACATCAGGTCGCGCGGTGACTGCTGATCGAGGCGCGCTATTTCGGTATTCACGCCCGCATGCACCGCGATAAAATCTGAACCTTCGTGGTAGAGCGGCAATGCTTCGATAAATGCGCGGTGGCTTGCTGGCAGATCGCCGTATATGCAATCAGGCTCTAAACCATACGATTGCAAAGTCTGCGGCCCGCCGTTGACCCGGTGCAGCCAGAGCGCCGTATCGGGATTATCCTGATCATGGAAATAGTCGAGCAGCATCTGCTCGTGGTTGCCGCGCAAAAACACACTGCGCTGTTTTTCCAGCATCAGCCGCTCGATGCAGCCTTTGCTGTCGGGCCCGCGGTCGATATAGTCGCCGAGAAAGATCAGCTGATCGTCCTGCGGAATCTTTTTCAGCAGCGCTTCGAGCTCGCTGAGACAGCCATGGATGTCGCCGATCAGCCAGATATTTTGCGGAGTGTCAGGCATGGCCGTGAGATAGCCTTAGCAACGGCAAATAGCATGGCAACCTCTTAGGGCATACAGGCCGAACCCAATAATTTTTTAGGCCAGCGGGGAAATTTATGGAAGAAACAACACAAGACGAACTCTACCTGACGGTCTTTCTGTCGGGGGCGCACAGCCCTTGGGGCAAGGAAATCGACGAATTCATCGAAACCAAGCTCGGGCATGAAATCATCTCGCTCAAGGCAGCTGAGCAAAACGCCCCCGTGAATATTGAGGCGCTGGAACAGGACACGGAAGATTGTTCGTTTGCCATTATCCTGCTCACCGACGCCAGTCCGGCGGCTCGGGAGAGATTGATCCACGAAATCGGCTATTGCCAGGGCACGTTCGGCTACCACAACGTGCTGGTTTTAAGGCATGAAAGCGTCCCCGAATTTACCAACCTGGCAGGCATTCTGTACGAGGTGTTTTCCGGCGATAACATCAAGGCGGCATTTCCGCGCATCCGCGCCGAAATCGACGCAGCGATAGAGAGATTTTCGAGCGAAGAAGAAGAGGATGAGGATTAAAGCGTGGGTTATAGTATTGGCTAAAACACGCCCGCATCGACGTCTTTGATAAAGCGGATCACGCCGCCCATAAAGACCTCCTGGTCATCCCACATCGACAGGTGACTGCCATTGGGGCAGAACAGAAAACGCCCCCTTTTCACCAAGCGGCTCTGTTTTTCCATAGCCTGTGGATCCATGGTATCGTATTTTGCACCGATCATCAGTGTCGGCACGGTGATCTCTTTCAGGCGGTGCATGATATCCCACTCCGCTAAACGGCCGCCGATGCCGAATTCGCTCGGGCCCTGCATCAACGTGTAGATCCCGCTATTGACATGATCCATGGAGCGCTTCAGGCCATCGGGCCAGTCTTTCAGCCGGCAGATGTGCTTGTGGTAAAAATGCGGCAAGAGCAGCTCCATGTAGCGCGGATTCTCAAAATCCTTTTTGGCTTCGATCGCCCTGATCTCGGCGAGCACCGCGGGATTCATCTGCTTCGCCAGCACCTCATTCGCATACCTGCCATACGCCGGCGCACTCGCCATCATATTCGAGATTAAGAGCCCCTTCAGATTCTTCTGGTATTTGAGTGCATACTCCATCGCCAGAATGCCGCCCCAGGAATTACCGAGCAGGTAAAAATTTTTGCCGTCGGCGCCGATCGCCTGGCGCACCTGTTCGACCTCTTCGACAAAACGACTGACCTGCCAAAGGCTGTTATCTTTGGGCTGGTCGCTGAAGTGCGAACCCAGCTGGTCATATTGATAGAATTCAAAGCCCTCTTTCGCAAAGAACTTTTCGAAACATTCCATATATTCATGCGTCAGCGCCGGCCCGCCATGCAGTAACAGGATTTTGATTTTCGGATTATTGCCGAAACGTTTAGTCCAGACCTGGAATTTCCCTGCGGGCGTTTGGATGGGAATCATCTTTACGCCTTCGGCAGCGGCGCTTGTATTTTCGCCGAAAATCGCATGTGCAAAGGCCGGCGACTCAAAGTCGACATCCCCGACCTTGCTGAAGGTGATCTCGCCCTGCTCATTCAGAACATAGGTTGTCGGTATCGCGTGGATGCCATAGGTCTCGAAAGATTCTGCGAGAGTATAAAAGGCAAACGGATATTGATGGCGTTGGCGGTAGCTAAGCATCGTGCCCATACCTTCGTCCGTGACAAGCGCTACATCGACCTGCCTGAGCTTACCCTGCCATGCTGCGTGTAGTTTAGGCAGTTCGCGCGCGCAATCATGGCACCAGCTCGCATAGAAGACGATCACGAGCGGGCGGCCAGGCCGCGGTTTCAGGGTGACTTTTGCGCCGAGAGCATCGGTGACGTTGAGGTTTGACAAGGTCAGAGGCGGAGCCACACGGTACTTGCTGTACGTGTAGACGATCAGCAGCAAACCAACCAGCACCGCGACGGCGATGGCCCAGGTTTTAGGTTTGTTCAGCACAAATCCGCCTGAAGGCCTCGCCGGCAACGTCAAATAGAATCGTAAATCCTATGGATAACCTGACACATTCCATGACCGCTGCCATTGCAGCAAAATTCGTCCGCAAGGGCGGCGAAGCACTGCCGGCGCGCCCGATCTTCTGGCTGCTCATCGCCAGCGTCAATTTTCCCGACCTGGATGTGGTGATGGCGCTGTTCCGCGATCCGATTCTCAGCATCAAGACGCACAGGTGGATTACCCACTCTGTTCTCGCTGCCCCGTTTTTTGCAGTCATACCCGCGGCGTTATTTTACCGTTTCAGCAGCATCAAGGATTTCCGTGTGCTATGGCTCACGGCGCAACTGGGTATTTTCCTGCATATCTTCTGCGATCTTGTGACGCCCTATGGAACCCAGCTTTTGGCGCCCTTTTCAACCCAGCGCTTTACGCTGGGTTCGCTATTTATCGTCGATCTGTATTTCTCGTTCGGCCTGCTGGCGCTGATCCTGCTCGGCAGGTACCATGCCCGCCGCAAAAAACTTTGGCAGAGGTTTGCGCTGGGGTATCTGATATTTTATCTTTTGGGCACATTTTGTATCCACGAGTATGCCGATGCGCGGGTGCGGCGCGTGGTGCGCGAGAAGCAGATCGTGTTTGAGAAGATCTCAACGCTGCCCTTGCCTTTAAGCGTTTTTGACTGGGTGGGCCTTGTCCAGGCAAAGGACGGTGTTCATCGTGTTTTTTTCTCTTTATGGAATAACCAGATGGTGTTCGAAGACCTGAAACACGCCGACGATGTCTTCGCGCAAAAAGCGAAACAGCATCCGCACACGCAGTGGTATTTTGGCTTTGCCCATCATCCCCGATTGATTTCGTATACGCAGGACAAGAACCAAATTGTTGAAATACAGGATCTGCAATTTTCTGCGCCACTCAAACTCATCAAGATGATCGGTGCCGAGCGGCGACGCCCGCCCTTTACCTTAAGATTCACCTACAACGCCCAGGCTGAACTCACAGGCAGCACGTTCAACGAATAGCTAGGCCTCGGCCGGTTCATCGCGAAACGGTGACCGGGATTCATACTCTGTCGCGGCAAGTTTGCCCACATAATAATTACCGACCGTCCGGTAGAACCAGTTGTCGGAGTGGAAAAGTAAAAAATAATCTTCGCGTTCTGCACCGACCGTGGACTTGATTTCGAGCGCTGTACGGCCCAAATGGATCGCCGGGAGTTTTTTCGCAATGCCCTCTTCGACATAATCATAGAGCATGCGTTGGTATAATTTCTGCTCTGCGTTGACCGCGCTCTCAAAGCCGACATAGTGGGCGATGAGTCTGTCCCCCGCATCCATCGAGCTGCGGAAACCGACGAGGCGGTTCTCGAAAAAATAGCCGTAGAGTGAAAATTCAGGCATGCCGGCAAGGCGCATAAAATAGTCTTCGGAAACCTGCTCGAGGTTAAATTTGTCGAGACGCACGATATTGCTGAATAATGCGTTGATTTCTGTTTTGTACTGAGCGATCTGCGGCAGGTTCAATTTCTGCATCGTCACCGCGGCGCTTTTTTTCAGCGTGCTCTGGTAGCGCTGCCGGTACTTCGTGCGCATCGCGGCCACGTAAGCCGCCACTGTCGGCCAGACATTTTGCACCACCATGTTCGGGTCGACCTGGAACTTTTTAAACTCGGCCGGCGTCTTTTTCAGCGGCAGGGGAATATCCTTGATAATGACCGCGTCAAAATCGATGGCATCTTTGAGTTTGCGGAGCGCGGCTGTGACGGCGTCGGCCTCGTCCATATCATCGGGTTTCGAAACGAAACGAAAATCACCGGTGAGGTTCGGGCAGCCGTTAACCAATATCGAAATCTGGCGGTTTTGTACGAAGAATTGGATCACCCTGCGCACAAGGCTCTTACCCAGCGAGCCTTTGGCCTTTACGTATCCCAAAAGCTCGCGCGGCGTCACGGTGAGTTTTTGAAACAGCAAAAGCGCATCTGAGCCATTGGGACCTCCCACTTTGACAAAATAGCTCTGCCCCTCGATGCCATGGCTCACCTGCGAGATGTAGGATGCGAGCCAGAGTTGGTCCTTGAAGTACAGGTCAACACCCTTGATCTGGTCGAGTTTTGTATAGATGATCGAACCGATTTTTTTCTGCAGCCGGCGCCGCGCAATGGCGCGCGCGATTTTTTTACCGATGACAATCAGCAGCAAAAGGACGGTCGACATGCCGAAATAGATCGGAATGTAATACAGGGGATTTTTGACGTAGGGACTCAGTGCCGTGGTGATGAGCGCAATGCAGAAAATGCCCGGCATCAGCCCCAAAAAGGTGCCGACGATATAGAGGCGCAGGTTAACGCCCACGGCGCCGGCGAGGTAGTTCTCGATCGTGAACGGTGCCACCGGGGTCAGGCGGATGATCATCACGGTGGCAAGGCTCGGCGAACGCAGGGCATCCTTCAGATCGGAAAGCCGGCGGTTGTCGAGAAATTTGAAAACCTGCTTTTGGCTGAACCAGGCGCCAAAATAATAATTCATGATCGCAGCCGTCATGGTTCCGGCAAAACAATACAGGATTCCCGGAAAAAGACCAAAGCTTAGAATGGTACCATAGAGCAGAATACTGATGGGGAAAACAAAAAGACTCAGCAGGCAGTAGATACCCACAACCAGGAACCCGGCCCAGGGGGTGTTGGGAATATTCCGGACGCTATTACTGATCGAGTCGATCAGCGCGGGATCCAAAAATTTCCAGGATAGCCCGAGCGCAAACAGCAATAACAGCGGAAAACTCAGCCGCAGCAGATCGACAAAACGGCCCATCTTGCTCCGCGCCATAACAAGTCGCTCTGCGATTGGTAAACCGAACGTCAATGGGTTGACGGCGCGTGGGATAAGTAAGCGTGCTGTCCGACTATGATGCCCAACCTTGCAATTGTTGCAGCTGCAGCGCTTATCCCTCTTTTGATGGGATTTATTTGGTACCACCCGAAAGTATTCGGCACCGCGTGGATGAACCTCGCGGGCCTGACTGAAGAAAAGATGAAAGGCGCGAATATGGCCCTCGTCTTTATCTTAAGTTATGTTTTCGCTTTTATGATGGGGCTCGCGATTATGGGCATCGTCATACACCAGGGACATATTTATTCGATTCTCGTGAAGACACCAGGCTTCGGTGTGGCTGGTTCGCCCGTGATGACCATGCTCGACGGCTTCATGCGCGATTATGGCCATAATTTCCGTACTTTTAAGCACGGTGTTTTCCACGGTGTATTGTTTTCTATCTTTTTTGTTCTGCCTCTCATCGCGACGGGTGCGATGTTTGAACGCAAAAGCTTCAAATATATCTTCCTTAACTGGGGTTACTGGCTCGCCACGATCTCCCTCATGGGCGGCGTGATCTGTCAGTTTGCTTAGGATAATCTAAAAGGCGCATCTTGGGAAAACCGAGGCAGGCCGCTTCGGCCGCTTTAGCAGCACTTTGCAAAGCAAAGTGCGGGGCCTCTGGTTTTCCTGCGCATTTTAGATTTCACACGGTCACAATCGCCCCCTTATAAAACAGGGTTTACGTACCCACCCCCCAATCCCTGATGCGTCATGGCATCTAAACGTAACCCCATCAAACGCGCCGCCCTCGTCCTGCTCACTGGTCTCATTCTCTTCATCGGCTATACAATCATCTTCACGGAACCACGCATCCACCCGGTTACACCCGGCTCGACAGCCCCCGCCGTCGATTATGCCGCGCTAAGTCTTGAGGCCGCGGCAGATCTGCAAAAATATATCCGCATCGCGACGGTGCGCGGCAAAGAGCGCGAGGGTGCGCTATTCCTGAAAGCCATTCTCGATAAGCGTGGCATTCCCTCGCGGCTCATTGCCTACCCCGGCAAGCCTGACCGCGTCTCTTTGGTTGCGGAACTCAAGGGTAAGGATTCCAGCAAGGGCGGACTCATTCTCACGAGCCACATCGACGTCGTCGAAGCCGATGCCCGCGAATGGGTGCATCCGCCTTTTGCCGGCCTGCTTGCGGGCGGCAATGTCCATGGCCGCGGCGCTGTCGACACTAAAGGCTTAGGCATCATGCAGCTCTATGCGTTTTTACTCGCGCACGAGAAAAAAATACCGCTCGAAACCAATCTGATGTTCCTCGCGGTTGCCGACGAAGAGAGCCGTTCGGAGCACGGCATGCGTTTTCTGGTGCGCCAGCACCGTGACATCTTCAATGGTTATGAATATGTCTGGAATGAAGGCGGCACAGGCAGTAAGGACGTGGCCATCAAGGGCACGAAACTTTTTAATATCCAGCTCGCAGAAAAGGGCGCTGTGTGGCTGGATCTCAAATCGAAGGCCAACCCCGGCCACGGCAGCACTCCGCCTCTCACCTATGCGGCGAAGGCGATGGTAGATTTTTTAACCGAAGTGCAGACGATTTCGGAGAAAACGCAGATCGACGACCAGGCCGCGGCATTTTTTTCTTCGCTGGCAGACCTGTTGCCCTTCCCGCAATCCTTTGCGCTGCGCCGCTCACGCAACCCCGCGCTTTTTCCGCTGATTAAGAAGAGTATCAACCTGAGCCGCCACCTCATCGCCATGACGCGCAATACCGTCAGCATCACCGGCATCGACACGCACCCGATCGGCATCAATGTCATCACGTCTGAAACGACGGGGTCTATCGACATGCGCATTTTGCCCGGGCTGGATGAAAAACAGATGGTCGAACGCATCAAGGCCATCGGCGCAAAGCATAACGTCGAAGTCACGCCGCGCCATATGGAGGCAGGCTCGATTTCTCCGATGGATGGCCTGCTGTTCCGCGTCATCGCAGGGGTTGCGGTCAAGACAGTGCCCGGCTCGAACGCCGCACCCTTCATGTCGCCTGGCACAACCGATAGTTCTTACCTGCGGCAAATTGGCCTGAAATGTTACGGGCTGATTCCCGCCCTGCTGTCAACAGAAGAGATCGACGGCATCCACGGCAAGAATGAAAGTATGGCGGTCGACCACCTGAAAGTGGGGATTGAGATACTCTTTAAGTCTGTAGTCGAGTACAACTACCAGTTACAGAAAAAATAACCAGTCCCTTCGTTGAAATGGCTATTCAGCATAGCCATCCCTGCGGGCAAGTCAACAACGATGGATTTTGTAGATTATTACCAGGTACTGGGCGTCAGCAAATCGGCGACAGACGAAGAGATCAAGACCGCCTACCGCAAACTCGCGCGTAAATACCACCCCGACCTGAATCCCAATAACAAGGATGCTAAAAGTAAATTCCAGCAACTCAATGAAGCCAACGAGGTGCTCAGCAATAAGGAAAATCGCCGCAAGTACGACCAGTACGGCAAGGATTTCAAACACGTCGATGAAAGCGCAGGGCCGCGGAATTCGTATTCCTCTCCCGGCGGCGGTCCCTTCACTTATTCCGGCGGCAATGAAGATTTTTCCGACTTCTTCCGCTCGATGTTCGAGGGCCGCGCGGGTGGCGGCCGCGAAGTTAAATTCCGGGGCCAGGATATTGCCGCCGAACTGCACTTACCGCTGAGACAGGCATATAAGTCGCACCAGGAAATTCTGACGGTAGGCGGCAAACAGATCCGCGTCACTATACCCGCGGGGCTGGAAAACGGGCAAACGCTGACGCTGGCAGGCCAGGGTGGCCCCGGAATGGGTGGCGGCCCGCAGGGCGATCTCTATATCACTTTTGCCATTGCGGATGATCCGCAATTCAAACGCCTGGGAGCCGATCTCTATACAACCGTCGATCTCGATCTTTATACCGCAATACTCGGCGGTGAGGTCGTCATCGACACGCTCGACGGAAGCGTAAAACTGAAAGTTGCTCCCGAGACGCAAAATGACTCCAAGGTAAAATTAAAAGGCAAAGGCTTTCCGGTCTTTAAGAAAGAGGGAGAGTTCGGCGACCTCTATGTAACCTTTAAAGTAAAATTGCCGACCGGGCTTACGTCGAGGCAGAAAGAACTCTTTAGCGAACTATCACAGGAGGGAAAATGAGCGTCGCCGAAAATCTGATTCCTGTCGGGAAATTTTGCGAAAGCCACCAGATCGACATCACCTTCGTTGCGCGTTTGCGCGAGAACGGGCTTGTGGATCTCGTCAGCGACAGCGACGTACTTTATGTGCATGTGGAAAACATCCCCCGCCTGGAGAGAATTGTACGCCTGCATTTCGAACTCAACATCAATGTCGAAGGGATCGAGGCAATTTCACACCTGCTCGAGCGGCTTGAAGAGAAACAACAGGAAATCACCCTACTGAAGAACCGCCTGCGCCTTTATGAGTGAGACATGGAAACGGCAGAACGGATTGTCACTTACTTAGGCCAGCTCACCGCGTATGCGCAGGCGCAACTTGCGGATAAAGATCTCGCAGCAGACGCGGTCCAGGAAGCCGTGGCAAAGGCGGTGAAAGCAGCGGCAAATCTCAGGGAAGAAGATAAACTTCTGCCCTGGCTCTACAGCATCCTCAGGAATACCATCGCGGATCTATCCCGTAAACAGGCGCGCGAAGTAGCCACAGCAGCCTTAGCCGAAGACATGGCGGCGCCCGACGCTGCCGAACGCGACCAGGCCTGCGAGTGTTTTAAACCACTCATCGCCACCCTGCCCTCCGATTATGGTGAGATCATCAGGGCAGTCGATCTTGAAGAAGAACCGCGGGAGAACGTGGCAGCCCGCCTGGGCGTCACGGTACCCAATCTGAACGTAAAAATCCATCGTGCCCGGGAGAAATTGCGGAGCGCCATCGAACAAAGCTGCAAAATGTGCGCAAAGCATGGTTGCCTCAACTGCACTTGTGTACACTGAGGGAGAAACTGCAGATTTTTTTCCACCAGGTGTAATATTTCAGGAGTGCATGAGTCTGCCGGGTATAGGAGATTTATATGAACCATAGCCACCACAACCACGAACACACGCATGAAACGCTGCCCCAGGGCAAGGTCAAAGACCCCGTCTGCGGCATGATCATCGATCCCGCCCGGGCGGCTGCAAAGCAACAATACAAGGGAGAAACGATTTACTTTTGCAACCTGGGTTGTGAGAAGAAATTCCTGCTTTCGCCTGAAACATACCTGCAACCAAAACCCAGGGTGAAAGTTGCGGCCGCCCCGACGCAGCATGGCGCGATGTATACCTGTCCCATGCATCCTGAGATACTCCAGGACCATCCCGGTGATTGCCCTAAGTGCGGCATGGCACTTGAGCCCGTGACACCGACCGCAGAGCCGACAGAGAACCATGAGCTTCAGGATATGAAACGCCGCTTCTGGCTTTCAACCGTTCTGACGCTGCCGCTCTTTGTCGCATCGATGCTCGATATGGTGCCGGCATTATCCCTGCAACACCGGCTGCCGCAGGGCTGGTTTGGCTGGCTGCAATTCGCCCTGGCGACACCGGTCACGCTCTGGGCAGGATTTCCCCTGCTGGCGAAGGCGTGGCGTTCGATAAAAAATATTTCACCGAACATGTTTACGCTCATTGGTTTGGGTACGCTGTCGGCGTATTTTTTCAGCGTCATCGCGCTGGTTTTTCCGCAGTGGTTTCCCGCGGCTTTCCGCGGCCATGGCGGCAGTGTAGATCTGTATTTCGAAGCAGCCGCGGTGATCACAAGCCTCGTGCTTTTGGGGCAAGTGCTTGAACTTACCGCGCGCGACGCCACCGGCGGCGCGATCAAGGCGCTGCTGGGGCTTAAAGCAACGACCGCGCACCGCGTGACTGCGGCAGGCAGCGAAGAGGATATTCCCCTCGAGCATGTGCATAAAGGCGATTTATTGCGCGTCAGGCCCGGCGAAAAGATTCCCGTCGATGGCATCGTCACTGAAGGGCAAAGTTATGTCGACGAATCGATGATCACGGGTGAAAGCATTCCCGCAGAGAAACGCGCCGGCGATGCTGTCACTGGCAGTACCATCAACACAACAGGTTCTTTCGTCATGAAAGCCGAACGCATCGGCAGTGAAACACTGTTATCGCAAATTGTAAATATGGTGAGTGCCGCGCAAAGGAGCCGTGCGCCGATTCAGCGCCTCGCCGACCTCGTCTCGGCCTGGTTTGTGCCGGCGGTCGTGCTGGTGGCCGCCCTTACATTCGTTACCTGGACAATCTTCGGCCCCGAGCCGCGTTATGCCTATGCGTTTGTCAACGCCGTGGCAGTGCTCATCATCGCCTGCCCCTGCGCGCTGGGGCTTGCGACCCCGATGTCGATCATGGTCGGCGTCGGCAATGCCGCGCGCCAGGGTATACTCATCAAAAACGCCGAAGCCCTCGAGGGCCTCGGCAAAGTCGACATACTCGTCGTTGATAAAACGGGCACGCTTACCGAAGGCAAACCCTCTGTCGTCGCGACCTTCGCCGCTGCGGAGTTCAGCGAACAGGCGGTTCTCGAAACCGCCGCGGCCCTCGAAAAATCGAGCGAACATCCGCTGGCGCGCGCCATCGTAGCCGCTGCAAAAAATGCATCCGGCAGCGTTACAGATTTCCAATCCGTGACGGGCAGCGGCGTGACCGCGAAGGTTGCCGGTGTCGAATATGCTCTCGGTAACGAAAAGATGATGCTTGACCGCGGGATATCCGACTCTGCTGCCGATGCTTTTGCCCGCGAGCACCGCGCCCGCGGCGAAACCGTTGTGTACCTGGCGCGCGGCAATAACCTTGCCGGTCTCATCGCCATCGCCGATCGCATTAAAGCCACATCGCCGGCGGCGATTCAGGCGCTGAAGGCAAACGGCATTCAGGTGGTGATGCTCACCGGCGACAATGCGCAGACCGCGCAGGCAATCGCGCATGCGCTGGGCATCGCCGATTTCAGGGCCGACGTTAAACCCGCTGACAAGGCGGCGTTTGTTGAAAAACTGATCGGCGAAGGCCACAGCGTGGCGATGGCGGGCGACGGCGTCAATGATGCACCGGCGCTGGCGCGCGCGCATGTCGGCATTGCCATGGGTACCGGCACCGATGTCGCGATGGAAAGCGCGGGGATTACCCTCGTCAAGGGCGATCTCATGAAAATCGCCACGGCGCGCGAGCTCAGCGTCGGCACGATGCGCAACATCAGACAGAATCTGCTGTTTGCCTTTGGTTATAATCTGTTGGGAGTACCCATTGCCGCGGGGCTGCTCTACCCGTTTTTCGGCATTCTCTTGAGCCCGATGCTCGGTGCCGCAGCGATGAGCCTCAGCTCCGTTTCGGTAATCAGCAATGCGCTGCGGTTGCGCAAGCGAGCAGCATAAAATGAACCCCATGCAACCGTCAGGCGTCTAAACATATATTTTTGAGGAGATCAAACCATGAAAACAAAATTCACCACCACCCTGGCCGTCGCCGGCCTCTGCCTTTTTGCAGCGGGCATCTATGCCGGCGTCTCAGCAAAGTCGGCAGACAGAAGTATGGCGGAGTACTCAACAGCACCCATCGACCCGAAAAAGAAAAAGGCGGGTGAGGAATGCAAAGCCGCCGACGAGTGCCAACGTCACCACAGCTGCGTCAAAACCGGCGAGAAGAGCATCTGCACCGCGCCACAGCACTTTAATCCGCCGAGCATTCCAAATACTTAGTCTGCGGGAAAGCCCGCCAGGTATTCCTGGGTTTTGCCGGCCTTCTCGGCTTTCACAAGCTTCTCCATAGATTCCAATTTGAATTGGGGATCCGATTTCTTCAGCACTTGATATACCTGTATGGTTGCAGTAATCGCCGCAGGTACATCGTGCTCCTTTTTACCGGAGGCCAGTTGCGATTTCACGCTGCCTGAGATATAAGCACAGAGCAGAATGGGACTCAAATCCTTTTTGCCGGAAGTCTTATCCTTGATCCAGACGACACCCGTGCGTTGCCCTATCAAAACAGAAACATCGGAGCTTTCGGTCGCAAAGCCCAACATGACCCCGCAATGGGGCTTGGCATTGGCGATGGGGTCAGCCCGAAAGGCCTTGCTCGCGGCTTCAAACTGCGCAGCGGTAAACTGCGGCTTATCTTCGCCGTGTAGCATGCCGATGGTAAAAATGCACGGGGGCAGCAATAACTTTGCGAATATGTTTTTCATGGGTCGCTCCGCTCGAAAGTGCTTTGTTGACTGGTATCCAAGCCAGTCTGCCGAATGCCATTTTTTCACAATATAAGCAGTCAACGGAAATAACCGAACGCATCGCGCATCCCGCGGATAAAATTTTACTTTTCTGGGCTTGAATGGAAATCAATCTCATCCCTCTCCTGACCTACTTTGGGATGATTCGCCGCAGCCCGCTGCAAATAAAGTTGACCTTTCACGGCCGGGCGGCGTCCAATACTGGACACTTTTAAGGAAACAACGATGCTAAAAACAACCACAACAATTCTGCTCATCGCGGGCATGGCCCTCATCGGTGGCATAACGCATGCAAAGCAACGCGCGCCGGCGATTATGGCCGACGAAGCCCCGCCCGAGCCGCCGGATCCGAAAAAGAAAAAGCCCGGCGAAGAATGCAAGGCCTCTGACGAATGCCAGCGCCACCACGAATGCAAAAAAGATGGCGACAAGGGAGTCTGCACGGCGCCGCCAGCACCGAAACTGCCACCGGGCGCCGTGACCTGACGGGCGCGGCAATGGGTTGGAATACCACCTGGGTGGCGGCGCTCAGCTATTCCTGAATCAGATTTTTGCGGCGCGCGCCGCTAAGCCCCGTGCGACGCGGCTGGTCTCCGCATCGTTGCAGAGCGCCAGGCTTAATTCCCAAAGCCTGTCCTGGGCCGCGCGATCCAGGATATCCGCGTTTTCCTTTATCTCGCTATAAGCATGCTTTTTCCAGGTGAACAGCTTACCGGATTTCTCCAGGCTGTTGTTCTGCGCTTCGAGAAATAACGGCGCCATTTCTCTGCCGCAGTCTTCAATGGAAATAAACGTTCCGAAAAATTTCATGAGCCGGGCCATGAATTTCATGCCTTTCGGGATGATATTCAGCTGATTCGTCCAGACGGTCTTGTGAATATGGTAACTAATGAAGGCCGGCGGCTTTTGCAACGGTGCGTACAATGCATGCAGCTTGTGCATCAGCATGCGCTTGGCGGCCATGCCCTGAAAGATTCCCCGCTCAAAGTTCCATTTCTTTTGCAACTGGAGGTCATCCCAAAAGATCTGCCCGTAGTTTGTGGCGTTGAAAATAATACGCCCCCCGGTTGTCGAACTTTCCAGTAAGGGCAAGAGGTTGAGCGCCAGCATGAACTGCGAGAGGTAGTTCACCTGAAAATGCGCATCCATACCATCTTCGGTCTCGATGCGGCGCGCCGCATAGCCGAGCCCCGCATTAATGAAGAGGGCGTCGAGAGACTGATGTTTTTTGCGCAGCTCGCCGACCGCAGCCCTGACATCGCTGAGTTTCATGAGGTCGCATACGATGAGGGATGTTCTCGTGTTCCCGGTGCCGCTTTCGATTTCGCGGAGTACCGTTTCGCCCAGGGTTTTTGACCGGCAGAGCAGGATCAGCTCATGGCTGTGCATCTCGGCGGCGGCGAGAATTTTGGCCACTCCCTTACCCATGCCGTTGCTCGCACCCGTGATCAGGATCTTCATAGATTATTCGGTCGATAAATCTTTTATACTCTGGCAAGAGCAAAACACAGTCGTATGAAAGTCCCGGCGTGATAAGGGTATTTCGGCGGTGGAGTATTCCCTAGGCGACTGCGGCGTGGCCCGGCACATGCCCCCTCGCGTTAGCCGAACCCTGGCCTGATCCGTCGCTGGAAATAAAAAACAGCAGGAAAAGTGAAATTGTTCCCACATAGAAAAAAAAGGCCGGCAAAGCCGGCCCCGGTCGTGCGTCCCGAGGGGAACCCGCCAGTGAACCTGAATGGGAGGTGGAGGTGCCGCTATAAAGGCAGATGCGATTTTTGTTGATTTTTTGATCCCATTTAGCCCATTGAGCGTATGTCAGCTAAGGCCGAGCTAGTATCCTATTTAGAAACCTTGCCGGACGAACTTACGACAGCCGATCTATTGTACGAAACCTATTTCTTTCACGGTGTTAAATCCGGCTTAAATGACATCGAAAACGAAAAGACCCAGTCACATGATGAAGTCATACGGAGACATGAAGCGTGGCGAAAATCTCGTGGTCTGACTTCGCCTTAAATCATCTGGAAGAAATCCGCGACGACCTTGCCCGGTATTCTCTTCAGGCAGCAGATCGCACCTATTCGGGTATTGTGGAACATGTCGGCCTCTTAAGTGCGAATCCTTTGCTCGGTAGAACAGTTCCTGAATTTCCCGCAAGCCCCTTGCAAGAAATTATTCATGATGATTATCGCATCGTTTATAGAACCGACGCTGACATGGTCAGAGTTGTTTTTATCGCTCACGGCAAACGCGATCTGAGGAAGTTTCTCAGGATGATGATCGATACACAGAACAATTGAGCGGACGAATGGCTAAACTTTGCTTGAGATGAACTCTGGTTCGATTCCCCGACGGGGTCAGTGACTTATTGACCTAAAACAATAAAAAAGCCCAAAGATGAACCAATGAAATCAAGGGTTCACCTTTGGGTGAACTATGCGTCCCCTAAGGAATGCCGTTCGAACCGTCTTGTTTAAGTAAGGTTATTTACCTGTTTTCGCCTTTTTTTTAGGTTTTATTGTCCGGACAACGAAACGCGTATTTGTTTGTTTCGCCAGTTTGCGTGCATAGGCTGTCGCCTCGCGAAGGGATTTATTGATAGCCACATTTTCCGGGCTCAAGGGCTTTGATTTAAGTGCTTTTGCTTTCATGATCACTCGTTTCCAGTAAACGCATTGGAGCAGGACTACTGTCATATATCTTCCATGAGTCGGCAAGTTTTTTATAACTCGGCAGGTTTTCCAAGCCACGAATAAACCGCCTGCGAATAACATCGGCAGGAATATTGTGACCGCCTTGTTTGACCCGCTGTCTGACACGTTCGATGGCAAAATCCGCATTCGGAAGACTCAGGAAAATTATCTCCACGTGATAACCTTTCTTCTTCCAGCTATCGATCCGCCGTAGGTAATTCTTTGCTGACAATGTTGTCTCAAAAGCAAAGCTCACCTTTTGCTCCGCCAAATGGCTCATCTGCTTGAGTAATATACGTCCCGCTTCGACTGCAGCAAGCTCCGGCTTTAAAGGGGCAATACCTGAAGCCAAAATATCAGCATTCAGGTAATGCTTTATGTCCGGATAGTTCTTGAGAAAGAATTTTGCAAACGTCGTCTTGCCTGCCCCGTTTGGTCCCGCAATGATGAAGACCTTCATTGTGCCCAGAAGGTCAGGACTACAACTTTACATTGGCAACAAAAAAAAAAGGCCGGCAAAGCCGGCCCCGATCGTGCGTCCCGTGGGGAACCCGCCGGTGAACCTGTGTGGGAGGTGGAGGTGCCGCTATAAAGGCAGATGCGATTTTTGTTGATTTTTTGATCCCATTTAGCCCATTGAGCGTATGTCAGCTAAGGCCGAGCTAGTATCCTATTTAGAAACCTTGCCGGACGAACTTACGACAGCCGATCTATTGTACGAAACCTATTTCTTTCACGGTGTTAAATCCGGCTTAAATGACATCGAAAACGAAAAGACCCAGTCACATGATGAAGTCATACGGAGACATGAAGCGTGGCGAAAATCTCGTGGTCTGACTTCGCCTTAAATCATCTGGAAGAAATCCGCGACGACCTTGCCCGGTATTCTCTTCAGGCAGCAGATCGCACCTATTCGGGTATTGTGGAACATGTCGGCCTCTTAAGTGCGAATCCTTTGCTAGGTAGAACAGTTCCTGAATTTCCCGCAAGCCCCTTGCAAGAAATTATTCATGATGATTATCGCATCGTTTATAGAACCGACGCTGACATGGTCAGAGTTGTTTTTATCGCTCACGGCAAACGCGATCTGAGGAAGTTTCTCAGGATGATGATCGATACACAGAACAATTGAGCGGACGAATGGCTAAACTTTGCTTGAGATGAACTCTGGTTCGATTCCCCGACGGGGTCAGTGACTTATTGACCTAAAACAATAAAAAAGCCCAAAGATGAACCAATGAAATCAAGGGTTCACCTTTGGGTCTCCTATGCGTCCCGTGAGGCACCCATCGGTGAACCTGAGTGGCAGATTGAGGTGCCGCTCGCGTGATGCAGCTAATTTGGAAGCCGACAACTTCATTTTTATCTGACCCCAGAAATGGATGGACTCCCGTTTGTTGAGTCAGCCTACGCCGGGGCATACGTTTACCTAATACTGACTCAAAATAGTCTAACCCTACTCATATCGGCCCCTACAGGTAATAGAAGCATAACTTCCCGGTTTGTTAACGTAAGAAATCATATGTTGCCCCTTAAGGTAATCTTGAATCAGACCGGAAATATGTTGCCACTTTGAGAGATAAACTACTGCCTGACCGCCGCTTGCAAAATATAAGTCGCCATATCATTATTCCACGCTTGCGCTTTGTTGCGAAGTGGGTTGCGTTTTTTACCTTAACATCCGGGTATTGGCCTTTGTTCAGCGCGGTCGACATTAATGAGTCGACCACTTCCGTAGACATACACCCTGAGATATTCGTCGCCGAAGACGCGGCGAAGAGATTGTCAATCGCAGATGTGCTGGCCGGCAAGCTGGATTTTCACTTGATTCAAGGCCAGACTGTAGCCCCAGGATTTACCAAAAGCGCGTACTGGGTAAAGTTTCCGTACAGCCTCACGGCGCTAAAACAATGGATTCTCGAGCTTGAATGGCCGCACCTTGAATACCTGGACTTATACATATATGACGGCCAAACACAAATTAAGAGCCGAATGAGTGGTTACATGCGCGCCCCTTCGGCTCGCGACTATCTGAATCGAAATTTCATCTTTGACCTACCTAAGACAGACGGAAAAAGGTTCGATGTTTACATTCGCTTCGAATGCCAGGTGCCGCTGATCGTCCCCATTGCAATAAGAACGCTCGGCGACACCTTTATCAAGAATGCTGCTGAAAAAATGTTTTATGGATTTGTATTCGGTGTTATCGGGATTATGCTTTTGTATAATTTTTTTCTTTTCTTGACCTTGCGCGACATCAATTATCTTAATTATGTTTTCTTTTCGCTCTGTTTCGCCGGTTACAGTGTTGCCGTGAGCGGCTATCTTCGGGAATTTTTACCCGATTATCCCCGAGTAAATCTCTACGGTGTACCTGCGGTGGTGTCATTGGTGTGGCTCAGCAATTACTGGCTTGTCCGTACGTTCCTGGAATTGAAGAGTCGTAGCAAAACACTCTACTGGATTTATACGGCAGGCATCCTGATTTCTCTTTTCGGTTTTCTTCCTGCAAGCTTTATCTATCCATTTCACACCGACATACTGCTGGATTTTCATTCATTGATTTCAGGGCTATTACTCCTAATCTCTTCGGGGTATGTCTGGCTGCGCGGCCACAGGGCCGCTCGTTATATGTTCTTGGCTTTCATCTCCTGGATCAGCGGCATGATTTTGTTGCTGGCGCGCAATTGGGGGCTTCTACCGCACAATTTTTTTACCACGCATGCGCTCCAAATAGGTTCGTTGCTCGAAATGTCGTTATTCTCACTCGCCCTCGCCGATCGCATTAATATCATCAAAGCGGAACGGGAACAAGCGCAACGTGGCGCGCTGGAGAGCGAAAAGAAAGCAGTTGAAAGCCTGAAGAAAGCGGAGGCAATCAAGGATACTTTTCTAGCGCACACGTCTCATGAATTGCGGACCCCTCTACAGGGTATTATGGGCCTAACGGAAACAATTTTAGCTCAGACCGGCGATGTCACAATGCGCGAAAACGCGGACCTAATCATGCAAAGCGCTCGCCGCTTATCGAATCTGATCAACGATATTCTTGACTATTCACGCATGAAAGAGCACGACATCATGCTCAATCGGGCCGATCTAGACCTTGGGCTACAAGTCAATAAAGTTATGCGAAGCCTCGAATTTGCGTCCAGGAGTAAAGGGGTTCCAATCTTCAACAACATTCGCACTGGTACCGTCTTCGTGAGTGCGGACGAACAGCGGTTACAGCAAATTTTGTTCAATCTGATTGGGAATGCTCTGAAGTTTACGACAATCGGCTCTGTCAGTATAGAGGCAATGGAAGAGAGCGGGCAGGTTTCAATCCACATACGCGACACGGGTCGAGGAATTCCAGCCCCGAAAATCGAAGGAATATTCCAAAGGTTTGGTCGAGTCGACGATAACAATACCGACGGCACGGGGCTTGGTCTTACGATCACGAAAAGCCTGGTAGAACTCCACGGTGGAAGGATCCACGTCGAATCCATAGTAGATCGCGGCTCAACCTTTACGTTCAGTTTACGTTCGGCGCAAAGTTGCGGAGAACTGGCACCATCAGCAGAAATTCAAGCTGCAAATGCCACCGTAAGACAGGTAGCGATAAAATCGAAATACGTGCTCATCGTCGACGACGATCCTTTTATTTTGCGGAGTACTTCAGAACATCTGCGTCGCCGCGGCTTCGAGGTGGCTACCGCGCACGACGGTGCCTCGGCGCGTAGTCATTTATTAGAAGGGGAAATCCCCCCCATACTTGTGGTATTAGATCTAATGTTGCCCGACGTTTCGGGTATTCAACTCTGTCGCGAATTTCGGGAAAAATACGCCGCGAAAGACTTGCCGATTCTAATGCTGACAGCGCGCACTGAATTTAGGGATTTTCTTAGCGCAGCAAACGCGGGCGCAAACGATTATCTGACCAAACCATTTGAAACTGCCGACTTGTTTCTGCGGATCGATAATCTTCTGACGCTGGCTACATTGCGCAGAGACCTGGAGACAACGGAAAGCCAGTATCTACGACGGGTTTATGAAGACATGCACGACCATCTCGGCAGCTTGCTGACTGATATTTCGGTAATGACTGGTCAGCTACGCGAGGGCGAACATTTCGATTCGGCCGTCGTTCGGGAATTACAAAAGCAGAGCGCCTACGCGCTGCGAATTCTGCGCGAGCGTCTGCAAGCAATGGCCGATCAGGCCGAGCTGACGAAAGATTTTTTCGGCAGCCTAAACGCACAACTGTTGAGGCGGTACATAAACGCCGGGCGAACCTTGCGCTTCACCATTGAAAAAGAAGTATCGCCTCAGCTTATGCGCGAGGAAAATATGCTACTGCGCAGGGAGATCTATTTGCTCGTCAGCGAAATTGCCACGAATGACCTTAAATACGGTGTGAACGAGGCCGTTTGGTCGTGGTGGTGCGAGTCCGCGTTGCTTTGCCTAAAAATTACGACGCATAGCAATTATAACCCGACGATTCAAAAAAGAGGATTGGGTACGGCCAGCATCGCGAACCGCATGGCGGCGGTGGGTGGAAAGATTAGCTACGAATTGCGGGAAACTCTGCTCGACATAAGCGTTGAATTCCCCATGATTGCTCAGGAAACTTCATCGTTCCCTATCTAACCAGCTATAGATTAAACTTTTTCATCAACTGAATGCGCGAATGTACGCCGAATTTCTTGTAGATATGCTTGATGTGCGTCCGCACGGTATCGAACGTAATGCCGAGTTTGTGAGCCACCTGTGTCGCACTCGCCCCGGTCGATAGTTCTTCCAGTATGTCTCTTTCGCGGGGCGTCAATCCATCGAGCTCGGTATTACGTACGGGCGCGCCTTGTTTCATCACGCGGAAAATTCGCAGGGCAATGACCGGCGATATGGAACCTTTGCCTTCCGCTACATCTTTGACAGCTTTGCCCAACTCGCCGACTTCAGATTTGGCAATATAGCCGACCGCCCCGGCGGAAAGCCCGTCGAGTATGCTGGATTCATCCGCCTGATTGGTCAAGATCATGCAATTGAGGTCAGGTATTTGACCCATGATTTCATAGATGAGCTTTATGCCCTCGGGTTTCGGCAGATTCAAATCGACAATCAGGACATCGAGGTCCCGTACGACACCCAGTTGCTGCCGCAGCTTCTCGGCGTCCTGCCACGTAAAGACTTCGCTGCCAGGCATTTGATCCTTTAAAATTTGCGTCACCTGCTTTAGAAATTTCCCGTCGTCATCAATTATTCCGATACGCATACTTTTCCACAAACCTTGGCACACTTCGCAGATCTTCTCTAATCTGGCATGTCATTAATTACCACGTGGCAGGGGTTCTGTCCATACCCCAGATGGGGGAGAAGTGGCGCCCAGTGGACCTCGCCCAATTGGGGGATTTACTTCGTTCTAAAATTAACTTAGGCATAGACGGTGCAGTAAAATTTATGAACTATCAGGAGTCCGAGTATGCAGAGAACACTCTTAATAATTTTGATCACTATTTTTCTTGTCACATGCGGAAAAACTGGCAACGAGAATACAGCAGCAGGTACAACGGGACCGGATACCACACCGCCAACGTTAGTCTCTTCAATCCCTGCGAACACCGCAACGGGCGTGGCTCCGTGCAGCGGCAACCCGTGCATCGGTAAAATTACACTCTCGTTCAGCGAGAGCATGGATACGACGTTTTCTCAGACTTTAACTACCGAGATAAGTAATAATAATGCCGGCACGACCTATGCAAGCGCACCGAACAATGGCACAACGTTTACCTGGAGTACGACCACATTTAGCAACGACACACTCACGATCAACATTAGCTGGCACTGGTTTCCTGAGAATTCGAAAATCCGCTACACTGTCACGGCTGCGGGGATCAAAGATTTGGCAGGCAATGTGATTGGGGCTGATGTGCAGCGGACCTTCACAACAACCGCACCACGACCAGGATTTGCCATCGCCGATACGGGCCAAACGCAATGCAGCTCGGGTGCTTCGGGCAACAACACCATGGCAGCCTGTCCGCAAACAATTACAGGCCAAGACGGAAATTCTGTCGATAAACCCGTGGCACGCAGCTTTACGGGCCCCACGCAGTATGGTGTCACGGGGAACTACACCACTACTGACAATGTTACCGGACTTGTTTGGGCTTCGTGCAGCGAAGGCCTTTCGGGCGCGACCTGCGCCACAGGCACGGCATCGACGCTGGTATGGACTAACGCAATCAACCAATGCGCGGCGCTGAATGCAGCCAACTCCGGTGTCGGTTATGCAGGTAAGACAACATGGCGGCTACCGACTTCAATGGAGTTGGAGTCAATACCCAATTTGGGAACCTCGTCGCCCGCAATCGACGTGGCATTTTTTCCGGGGACAGTTTCCTCGACTTATTGGTCATCAAGCACCAATGTCGCCGCCGCGGCTGATGCCTGGCATATTAACATGAGCGACGGTCGCTCTTACATTGCAACGAGTAAAACAACGAGCAACCCGGTCCGTTGCGTTGCCGGTGCTTCGGCAGGTCCGGGCACAGTGCCTGCTTATACTGACAATGCCGATGGCACCGTGACCGATGCCCGGATAAGCCTGCGCTGGCAAAAGTGCAGTAACGGGCTCAGCGGGATTTCTTGCGGTACTGGCACGGCGACGCAAAGCACTTGGGTGAATGCGATTGCCTATTGTCAGGGTCTAAGCCTCGCAAGCAAAACATGGAGACTTCCTTCAAAAAATGAACTACTGAGTCTCATGGATCGAAGCAAGTCAAGCCCGGCTATCGACACGACGTATTTTCCTGCGACAGTTGCATCCGCTTATTGGTCTTCGAGTACCTATATTCCGTCTGGTGGTAATGGTGGTTGGTTCGTTGGCCTAAACAATGCATCGGGCAACGGCACTAAGACGGATAACAACTATGTGCGTTGCGTGACGGACGGATCGTGATGCATACACTGCGGGTCTAGCATCACCCAATTGGGGTATTGATGAACTACCTTAAATAGGTTATGTCGACACCATTGTATGTTAAAAAAGCACCTAACAAGCACCCCGGCTTTCATCTGCCTGATACTATTTTTTTCCTTATTACCTTTTGGCTCCATTGCCTCGGAGCCCGGTAATCAGAGGATAAAACGCAAGGTACTGCTACTGGATTTTCAGAATACGGCGAAGAATGCGAGCTATGATTATGTCAAAAAGCAAATCTCTGATAACATCAAAGCTGAGCTGCAAAAAACAGATAAACTGATCCTCATCGATCAGAAAACTTTCGAAAAGCTACACCCCAATTTACTGATACCCAAGTTGACTCAGGCTGAAGCCGCCGAGCTTGCCGAAGTTGCCGGCTGTGAAGCGGTGGTTATCGGCAAATTTCTCACGACGCCGAATCGTTTGCGGATACAAGCGCAACTTGTCGATGCGGTAACCGGCGAGGTATTGCTTTCAGAAAAGGCCGAAGGTGAAATCGCCACGAAAGTTTCGGAAAGTATCGATCTGGTGGTGAAACCTCTCAGCACAGGCATGGACGAAACAATACCGGCACTGGAATCCAGGCGCTCCCCCGCGGATGTTTCGGCGGCGTCAAAGTCGCGGGTTACCGCTTACGCGCATATTCTGGGCGGCTACTACTTCGCATCGGGTAATAGCGCAGCGTATTTCAATAATGGTTTTTCCGGAAAAGCGTCCGTCGCATTGCCCCTGGCAAAATACCTCGCACCGTATGCATCGGCGGGGGCTCTGCTTTATTCAGGCAAGACTGCATTCAACAATGGAGCCTTCTATTTCGCAGACGCCGGCCTTTCCGTACCTTTGCAATTATCAAACCGTTTCATCCTGATACCCTACATTGCCGCCGGCATTTTCGGCGGGAGTTTAACATCGGGCGCCACGTCGGCCAACCTACTCGCCCCGGCTTTCGACGCCGGACTCTATGCGACTTATTATTTCACGCAAAGATTAGGCCTAACAATTTCGGGGTCTGTTTTTTATGTTTTGGATAAGCCCAATGATTTAGTATTCACGGTCGTTTCGGCTGGATTGGGCTTAAGGTTTTGATTAAGGAGATTCGCATCATGAGAAATTTAACGAAAATAAACTTACTTGTCGTCGCCTTGGGTTTAGGGCCAGCGGCCTGTCAATACTCGGGCGATTTCCTAGCAAAATCAGCGGCAGGGGCGACGACATCAAGCACCTTTGGACAAGGCGGTCAAAATTGGACAACGCGAACTTTGCCGACCAGCAGCGGCTGGGTGTCGGTAACCTATGGTAATGGAACTTTTGTTGCCGTAGCAAGTGCCAGCACTGCGGCTGCGACCTCTCCTGACGGCATAACATGGACTGCCCAAACATTACCCAGTAGCAGTAATTGGAATTCAGTAACCTACGGCAACGGTACCTTTGTCGCTGTAGCCGGAGGCCCCAGCACCACTGCTGCAACGTCGCCAGATGGTATTACGTGGACGCCACAAACGATGCCAAGCAGTCAAACTTGGGGCCATGTTGCATATGGCAATGGTACTTTCGTCGCGATTGCTAATACGACCAGCGTTGCTGCGACTTCACCTGACGGGGCGACGTGGACCCCAAGAACTCTTTCTAGCAGTGCGCCGTGGGGCAACATGTTTTTTGGCAACGGTATTTTTGTTGCTATGGGTGGCACCGTTGCCGTAACTTCTGCCGATGGCATAAATTGGGCTTCGCAAACTCTGCCCGTCAACCTGTCAAAAGGTACTTACGGAAACGGAATTTTCCTAATTGTAGCCAGTGGCTTTTTTTCATTTACTTCGCCAAGTAGCACTACTTGGACGGCGCGCAGCATGCCAAGCAATAGCAATTGGAATACCATTGCATACGGCAATAATACTTTCGTGGCTTTCGTCCCCAGTTCAAATATCGCGGCGACATCGGGTGATGGCATCACTTGGACCCTTAGAATGATGCCAAGCAGCAATAATTGGAATTCTGCGACCTATGGCAACGGAACTTTTGTTGTTCTTGGTGGCTCGGGTACCGTAGCGGCGACTTCACCATGAGCGTGCCGGTACACTGGTTGCGCTGCGTCAATGGAAATTTCTCAATAAGTTAGAAAATTAAGAAAAGGAAGGTAAGTTTATGAACATAATGAAGAATATTCTTTTAGTCGTGGGCGTTCTGGGCTTGGCGATAAGTCTTGGCGCAGCATCGGCTGCGAAAGGGAAAAACGTCGACAACAATAAAAAAAGCGAGAAGCCAGAGAGCGAAGTTCCGGTCGTTACACCTACAAGTGCTTCTTATCCGAAAAATATTCTGATTGCGATTCCTGAAGATGCTTCAGACAAACTATACGACAACCAGACAAAAAAGATATCTTTAAATTTCAAAGTCATAGACCATGTTGAGGAACTGAGGATCCTACGCGAAGAAAAAGAATTAACCAAAGATCCTAAAAGCACGGAAAAAAACATTTCGGACAAACGCCTGTATACTCTGAACAGGATAAATATCGAAAGAAATTATTTAGGCTGTTGGGGCTGGTCGGCCATCGCGCCCTGCATCGGCTCCCTAAATCTATCAGCGCATACATTTATGGACATACTTGGCTCGAAAGATAAGCAGGATATTTCAGCGCAACCTCAGATTTTTATTGATGGCAGCTTGCTAAACCTGGACCTTCTTTATACAACACAAAGCGTATGGCTCGGTTTTGGTGGTAGTGTTGGCACAAGTACTATTTCAAACGAAAAAGTGATCGTGTTCAAGGGAGGTATTGTGCTACAATCAGAAAACTTACGAGCTGAATTTGGCATTATGCATTTATCCGACGTATATTTCGAGAAAGATAACACGGGTGTATATTTCGGAATCGGTGTCCCGATAATCGGCTACGCAACCGCATTAAAAGAAAAATTGGCGAGTAAAGGACTTTGATTTGGTGAACCTCTGAAAAGCCCATAAATAGACGCGGCGAGCCTCCCCCAATTGGGGTATGGACAGGTCACCAGAAATGGACTATCCAAACCCACCATGAAGCCGAAAAAACTTGCCGCCTGCGCCCTGTTCATCGCTGCAGGCCACCTTCACGCCGCGCAAATCAACTTCACCTCGGGCACACCCGCCTTGGCTGCCGATGTGAACGCGAATTTTACGGAACTTTATGGCTCAATGTGGATGAAGTCCGGTGCTGATTTAAGTTACAGTGCGGGGAATGTGGGGCTTGGGGTGGCGAGTCCGGGCTCTAAGTTGCATATCACGCAGGCTGTGTCTGGCATAACCGGAGGTATGAGACTGACTGATGGGGTAGCGTCGTTAAATATGTATGGCTCTGGCGATGGGCATTTTCACCTTAATGCAGCAAGTGGCACAAGTCATATTATTCTTGCGGATACGGGCGGAAACATTGGCATCGGAACGGCGACACCGAGCAATAAACTCGAAATCGTCGGGGGTGGCATCACTCTGCCCTATTCGACCATCCATACAGGTTCCATAAAGTTTACAAATTCAGGCGGGACTCCGGTTAATATTTTGGGCATCAAGAGCGCCGCTGATATCTATTTGCGCAGCATTGACAATGGTGCTACCTCGGGCTTAGTCTTTCAGGATAGTGCAGGTGTAGATAGGGTTAAGTTCCAAAATGATGGTAATGTCGGTATTGGTACGGCAACTCCAGGGGCGCAGTTGCACGTCAACGCATTAGCCGCCGGAGCGACCGGAATTACCAATGCCCGACAGAATGCGACAGCTTTCCTGCGCGGCTCGAATGGTGCATGGGGGCTTGCCATAGGGTCGATCGCCGCTACCAATGAAGCTTACTTGCAATCGATGGACGAAGTGCAAGGTAGTGGTCACGATCTGCTTCTGAATCCATACAATGCCGGACGTGTGGGCATCCGCACAAACGCGATCACAACCACCTGCAACGCCAGCGCCACCCTATGCGTAAACGGTCAGGTTTGGTCGAATAGTACCCAACTCACCTCCGACGTCCGCTGGAAAAAAGACGTCTCGAAAATCCTTCTTAGCCCGGGATTTAAATCCGGGACTAAGGAGGGTTGGCACAAATTCCTCTCCCTCGCCCCATCGACCTATTACTGGCGCAAGAACGAGTTTCCTGATATGAACTTCGAAGACGGCAAGCAGTACGGTTTTATTGCACAGAACGTGGAGCAAGCCTACCCGGAACTGATCAAAACGAATGGTGCTGGCTTCAAGAGCCTCAACTATTCAGGCTTGATTGCCATCAATACGTCCGCGATTCAGGAACTCAAGCGAGAGAAAGACGCGGAGATGGGGAAACTCACTTTCGCCCTTCGACAAGCTCAGGGCGACACTGCTGCTGCTCAGGCCGAAAACAAAGCGCTGCGCGCCGAATTAGCCGAAACCAAGAAGAGCCTGTCCCGAGTAGCGCGGCGTATCGAGGTACAGGAAAAGGAAACCGCCCAACGCCTGTCTCGGCTGGAAAAGTTTTTGAGTGCTGGCATAGTGGCTCGGAGATGAGAGGTGAGCCTCTAGAAATCCCTAGTTTCCTGGTAGGCCAAAGGCCGTACCGAGAACTAAGGGAAAGTGGGGATAATAAATGACTCGCTTTGCTGGCTATTCAATGCTAGCCGGTCTTTTCAACACCCCCGTCTTAGCCGGGCTGGTTCTTCACTTCTCTCTTTTCCCCCTTGCCGCCGCACCCATGAAGGCGGGTATCATTACGCTCACGGGTGATGACGAGATCAAGACCGTTGGCGGTACCGAAAAGAAACTCATTTTTCTGGACTTCTACAACGAATCTAACGATACAAATTTGCAATATCTATCGAATTCGATCGGCGATGCGGTCGATGCCGCAATTAAGGGGAAATACCGCTACAAGGTAATTGCATCCGCCATCTGGAAAAAATACGCAGCCGGGCAAAAATGGAACGAACAGGACTTCTATCGTGTCAAAAAGATACGCGAGATGGGCAAGGCGCTGGGCGCCGACGGCGTCATCTATGGAAAGTACACTTCTAAAGAAGGTAATCTCGAAATTCAGGGCGCGATCTTTTCAGTGATCGACGGTGAAATCGTCGATGAACAAAAGGGAGCGACCCCCGTGAGCGCCGAGATGTTCGAGACGATCAATTTGGTTTCCGAAAACCTCGCCAAAAAGATCAAAGACTTGTTCGTGCCCTCTGACCGCGGCGCGCTCATGCGTTCACTGGTTTTTCCAGGTTGGGGGCACATGTACAAGCAGCGCCACAACTGGGGCTATGTCTGGGGCGGCGCGGCGGCGGCATCGCTTGCCTATACCGCGACGATGCTCACGCTGTTTATCATCTATAAGGCGAAGTACGCGCAGTCTTCGCCGCCTGTCTATACCAACGCATCGGGGCAGACAGGTCTCTACGATCAGACCGCCGCGCAGGCGGAATTCGACCGTCTCGAAAACACCGGCAACCAGTTCGGGCAACTCACGCTGATTGGTGTCGGTGTTTCGGCGGCGATCTACGTGGCGGCGTTTGTTCATGCTTGGCTCATCGCGCCCGATCTGGGCAACGTCACACAGCCGGGCACGGTGAGCGCGTTGCCGCTGCATTTCTCCATAGGCAGCGAGGCGTGGCAGACGGGCGGCACGCGAACCCGCTTTTCGTATGCGTTCAGATTCTAAGGGAGATTTATGGAAGCAAGACAAACATTTGCCGTAGCTGCCGCTATAACACTGGCGCTGCTCCCGGCGGCTTGCAAGATAAATAAAGACGCTAACTGCCTGAACCCGAAGGCGGGATGTTTCAAGAAGGATACGGAGCAGCCCACGATCGTTGACACAAATCCTATTTCTACAGCCACCATGGCTAATCCTACTCCGCAGAATTCTTTAAGCGTATTTACTTTAACTTTCTCCGAGCCTATGAAAAACGCAGACCAGAAGTCGAATTATCCGAGCCCAACCGGTTCAGGGTCAAACGGAATGACTATTGCGTCTGTCGAAAAAATTGACGAAAAGAACTCCCGTGTAAAGCTCTCGGGAAGCCCTGGTGCCGGCACGGTAGCATTGGATCTCAGCGCTTTAACCGATCTATCCGGTAATACTCTTACAAATCCAGTCATCAGTTTTCAGATCAATGGGATTACGTCTAACCATGATTTTGTGAGCGCCTCGGGATATACCACAGTCATACTCGATTGGAAAAACAATTCCATTTATCCGGTCAATTATCAGGTGAAATCCGGGGCGGATTGTTCCGGTGCCGTCCTCGCTGGTACGAATGTGGACAGTCTTGGGACACCGATTAATCCGCAAACCCAGGTCCTCACAACGTTGACTTTGGGAAATTTTACCAATGGTGTTATTTCGACAATTCGCGTATGTCAGACAACGGTCCCGGGTGGCACTTTGCTCGAATTGACGATCAATATCGGTCGCGATGACAGCGCACCAGCTACAACCCCGAGCCCGGCAACAACAACTGTCTTGGCTACGTCGACAGTTTTGCCATTTCCTGCAAATATTACTTTAGCTTGTACTAACAACTATGACCAAATTTCGTATACAATTAACAATACTGCTACGCCGGCTTTCCCGCCGCCAGTAGGTAACTTGTTCGTGGGCAGCGGGTTTACTTTACCCGTTCCAACGGCCTTAGGTGAAAGGGATCGAACAGTCCGGTACCGGTGCCTTGACAAAGCCGGAAATGCCGAAATCGAAAAAACGTCATATTATCGGGCCGAACTGCAATGGGCTGATTCTGGCGGAAAGTCTGAAAACTGGGATTGGGCATATTGGAAATAGGCCCACATTGCCCCAGAGGAAACGCTTAAATGGGCGTCTACCGATTATAGTTCCCGTTTTGCAATCCGGATGGCAATCATCTCCAGCCAGCAAATGTCGGTATCTTTTTTAAGAGTGCTGACGAAATGGTTGTAGAAAAGCAGTCTCCGAAACCGAGAATCGTCTTTTCGGGTTTGATATTTCAAATCCATCTAGCGCAAAACGAGGTCGTAATTTACCATCCGACGAATCTGCGGAAGCTGAGTGCGAGGCAAAAGCTAGAAATTAAAAGCCGCCGCTCGGGCGCACCAGTCGTAACGGTTAAGGTTGACCGGTTAAACTATACGAATGCGATTGCTTCTGTAGAATCGGGTTCTATTGAGCACATAGAAATAGCGGACTTGGTGTTGCTGTATTGATCAAAGCGATGCGGTGCTGTTGATACCCAAATTGCAAACTATTACTGAGGAGCTCAAAGCCTTGATGTAAAACAGCGTCAACTGCGATGATCTGCTGTCCCAAGCCTTCGGATCGATGACTTGGATGATTCGTTGGCGAATCTCATCTATGTGCGGGTTCGATTCCCCGACGGGGTCAGTGACTTATTGACCTAAAACAATAAAAAAGCCCAAAGATGAACCAATGAAATCAAGGGTTCACCTTTGGGTCTCCTATGCGCCCGTGAGGCACCCGCCGGTGAACCTGAGTGGCAGATTGAGGCTGCTTTGTAAGGTCGCCGCAGCGTAAAAGGGTGAACATTACGCTTTTTGGAAATGACAGCGATGGATCAATCCGGCTCGTGTTCGATTGTCGCATATAATTTCAGATCGGTTAGTGCATTCTGCCGGTAGCTAAGCTTTAAATGGTTAAATCCGCGTGCAGGCTCTTTGCGTTGATTCGCGGAGATCGGCGCAAGCCAGTTATTGAATCGGTTATGTAACTGATCTGTGGGGTTTAAATCGTGATTCCTAAGGCAATCTAAAATTTGTTCCCATTTATTGTCGAGTGGATAAAATTCCAACCCAAATTCGGAACTCTCTGAATTTACTGGGATAATAATATTGAGAAATGTCTCACAATCAGGTTTGATATCGGCGATTAAATCTGAAAAGCTTTTGAACTGGCACTCCGGGAAGTATTCGCCGAGAGCCCGTTTTAAGTCGTCAAAATCAAGAGACAGGATACATCGAATTTCAGATTTTGTGCCGCGCGAAAGCATTAGACTGATATAATGCATATCGCACTCCAGCTTGAGAGCAGAATTGAAAATGGTGATCATTTTCTCTCTCTGTGAGTCTGTTATTTCGAAATGCGTTGATATTTGCCTGATAATCTGCTCAAACTCCTGAACATCCGTATCGTGAACCGCATAATGAAGCGAAGGAGCCTCAATCTGAATGTTTTCAGTGAAATCAAACTCCCAACTGAGAGCATTGACTGCTTCAAAATTCTCATCTGTGTACCATTGATCGGTGAGAGCAAGTACTTGTTCCCATTTTTGAGTCGTAAATCGCTTTCTGTAGTCTGTTAAAAGATCACTGTTCCAGTTTTGTTCCGAACGCAGGTAGACAATGATCATATCAAGCGTCGTTTTGGCATTGTGCAGTTCGAAGTATGTAACGGGACTTTCTGGCAGCCATGGGGCTATTTTCGTAAAGAATGCTTTATTTTGATCGGTTTCGAAAAAACTTGCCAACCCAGCCAAATATGGTTGAGTTTGTGTGAATAGCGTATGTTTCATTTTCGATTAAAGCCACTTAGCCGGATTGAGTATTTTTTTCAACTTTTTCCAGGCTTTCTTGAAATTGTGTCCATTTAACCAGTTTTTGGCTGCTTTCTCTGTCCATCCAAATCCTTTTTCTATTAATTTTTTCGGATTCCCCAGCTCTGATAAGAGCTTCTTGCCGAAGGCTTCAAGAAAGTTTTCAGGATGCTCAAACAGCTCTTCAATTTGATTTTTTATCTTTTCAGCGATCAAGTCTACCAGAATCTTCATGAGCGTACTCAGATCGCGAACTTTGACATTTTGGCTCTCAAGGTGAAGGCTAAAATTAAGTCCCATAAATCCGAACTTGACGTTGGCTGCGATTGATTGTTCATGAGTCGTCTTCACTTTAATCGCTATGTCACCCGTCATAGTTGCTTGAATGTGCACCTTGAAGCTATGAATCCCGAAGGGGTTGATTTTGAGTTTAAAATCCAGCCCTGCGGTAAAATCCGATTTTGTGCTGAAGTCACCGGCTGTACCGAGATTACAATCAAAAAAAAGTTTGGCAAATGGTCCCGTGTCTCCTTCGACATGGAACGATATTCCGTCTTTTGAAAGTGAGACTTCTTCATTCGCCCGCAGCCCAAATAAAAGGATTTCCCAGGTGCCGTTCATTTTGCCTTTAAGAAAATCAATTGCTAAATTTGGCCCTCCGGGTTTAATAAACTCAACTGGCTTTGTTTTTTTTGGATCGGGTTGCGGATAGCAGGTATTTATAGACTCGCCCTGTTCGTTTTGTTTCCGCGCGTATCCCTTCCCCTTTCCCGAAATCTTAAGTATTTCCGAAAGGTTAATGGGACTTAAGCTAATCTGCGCGTGAATATCGGGATCGGAAAATTCTGCACTCCCCTTTATATCGACGAGACCTTTCATTCCAAAAATATCCACGAGGCCGAAGACACATAAACCTGGATTAGCCGCTGTACCATCCGGAAGTGTCTGTATCGTCGTAGACAAGTTAAAAAGTACATCTTTGATGCTCAGTGATGAAGGTAATTTTCCTTCTTTGCCTATCAAAATCTTAAAAATATCCTCAAAGCCAATCTCTCGTATTGAGAATGCCAGATACTTTGGCACCTCACCGCTTTTGGGGTCCCAGACCACAGCAAAATTTCCGTCTTTTTCGCCGATCGACAAGATCCCCGAAGCACCCAATCCAAATCCCGTAGCATCTTTTGAAACCAGCAGAGTGGCTGATCTGATGTCAATTGCGCTTAGTCCGGGAATCGATAACGAAGTTTTACCGATTGCCGCAGACCCGGTTAATGCTCCCGGGGCTACCGTTACCGTCATTTCGCTGATTGAAATCAAAGATGTAAAAATACTGATCGAGGTTTGCCCCTTGATTACCAGACTAATGGGAACTGTGGTTAAACCAATCTCAACTTTGACGGAGGCAATTTTTAGCAAAGACACTTCCTTTGACGGCAGATAAATATCAGGCAATGGTTCAATATTGAACCCCGATGGGGCAGAGAGACCGCCACCGCTCAGGCAAACGCGAAAAATATTCTTGTTGCCGAAAAGATCGGTCAAGGGCGAGATCAAAAACTTTGCAATGCTAAAATCGACGACTATCTGTGCGCCCTGCACCGCCTCAACCTGAGGGTTGATGACGACGTCTGATCGCAAATCCAAGAGCGCGGCCACCGGTGCCGGCGTAGAACAATATAAAAAGGACATCGATTGAGGTTTGATTTTATCTAAGGCCCCCGCTAACAGCCTAAAGTCTGAGAAAACCTCGGTCAGCTTTGCCAAGGTGAAAAAACCAACGCCCAGCGACCATTCTGCTCCGACTTTTTTTGTGATTTTTCCGTGCAAATTTTCCCCGAAGTCAATTTCGACGCTTAATGATTTTTTTTTCACATCGTTTTCAAGTTTGATTGATGAAAGCTCGAGCGCAAAATTTGAAAAAAAATCCGGTGTGGATCCAAGCAGGCCATTTAGCAGATTTACGAGCGTAAATTTAACGCCGGGTTCTGGCAGCCAGGCCCCTGAAAAATTTTCGATCTTTTCTCCCACATCAGCGCTCAATTCGAATAGCTGATCGGCCAGGTATAAATGAGAGACGAGACTAATTTTAGGCGTTGCTAAACCGTCCTTGACAACTTTCAATTGCACATTTGCCGTTTCAACCGGCAAGAGATCAGAATCGAACGGTATGTCCGCATCCGAGAAAAATGTAAAAATTTTGCCGGACGTATTGATGTTCATTTTCAAGCCGCCTAAGGTAATGGATGGTATCGGCGGAAGTAAGTTGCCGAAAAATTCACGAAGAACAGCGATAGGTTCGATCTTACCTTCCTGTAAAAACAACTGAAGATCCCAGCTTTTTTTATCTTCCCCGGGAAATGCGCCCAGATAAAAGCGCAATTCCTTGTAATTAAAACTCCCTGAAAAGCTTGGCTGCAGGCCATTACCGAATGGGTAGGCCTGAATCGTTAGCGAATTGAGGGAAATTGAACCCTCTATAAACGGTATTCGAAAATCTGTAGCTATCGTTGTCGTAAATCCAAAACTTTTCGTTATGACTTGCCCCTTTATCCTGATATCCGTCACCACGGCTTTAGGCAGGTTGTTTTTGGGCATGTCTGGCAATATTTTGGAAAAAATATCAATGACATCAAATTTGACGGATGGCGGCAGCTGGGCGAAAAACTCTGTTGAAGGTAGGTCAATTCCTATCGAAAACTTTTGATTGGAAAGTTTCGGGATCGTCGCTTCGCCGCGTAATTCAAGAAAAAAACCTGGCTTAGTAGAAATCGGGTTTGATACCCTTAAGACAAGGTAGCTCTTTTCTATTTTCAAAAACTCTTTGAAGTCAATACTTTTAATGATGTCAATTTCCACATCGATGCTCTGCAACTCGAATGTAGCTGCGGTAAATACGAGATTCAAGCCAATCTGTTTCAGGTTAAGGCTGTCCAAAATCAGAAAATCATTGGGGATCATCGTTTTCAAGCCGTCATAAATTGTTGGGCCTGACGGCGCGTTGTCTGTAGCAATAGTTTCCAAAAGGCCGACGACATCCTCAATACTAATGCTTTCTTTCTTGCCAGCAATACACTCCAGTGTCAGAGCAAAGGGGCTGTTCTGGAAAAAATTGCCTGCAAAGATGAGTGTCTTTTTTTCTCCGCGAAAACTTACATCTTGCTGAAAACTTAATCTCGCTAAGCTTACCGGCCATATTGCTTTTGACTCGTCATTTCCTTCAGGCAAAAATGATAAGAAATGCAGACGAATATCTTTACCAGGGAAATATTTAAGATGAAATTTTTCGGGCGACTCCAGAAAAATCTTCGGCATGCGTACGCCAGACTTCAGCGTGCAATCGAAAATCTTGCCCTCCAGACAGAGCGGCTCTTTACGCTGTGCCGGTAAAAGCAGCCGGAGCGGTTCGGGAGTATTCTCGTCGCTTCGCATGCTACAGCGCATTTTCAAGATGGAGGCTGAAAAGTTAGCAGCCTTGCCATCGTCAGGATATCCAAAACCTGTTTGAAAATTGAAACCTTCTTCAGGGTCCGCCAAAGAGTCAAACTCGATCGTTTCCAAAGAAAAAGTGTTTTCATCGTAAATCGTCCCAATCAAAACCTTGAATGGGTCGCAAAATTTAAAAGGGACGGAATTAGCAGGTAGTGCGGATTTAAGGGTAAATTTAAATTCGACTTTTGTCTTGATAAGCTTGAACTCCACTTCACACGGGGTTTTTTCGAGCGCAAATAACCCGGATAAGTAAGAGCCAGAGAATCTTTCACGATTGATCAAATCGCGTTTTAACCGGAAGTGCAGTGAGTTATCGGTGCAGGATTTTTCAAGGAAGCGGCGAGCATTGGCAGAAAAATCGGGGTTTTTTGCAGAGAGCTCTGAATCAATATTCTCGAGACTTTTGAGAAATGCTTCATAGGCTTGCGGGATCATATTAATTATGCGTGCCAAATATCATAGATCAACCAGGTGTTTCAATTATCTGAATCGGAGATAGTAAACTGAACCGGCAGGTGATCGCTGATGACATACTCATAAGCTGCAGTTTCCAAGCGGTCAAACTGGCCTGTGCTTTTCACCCATAATTCAAATTCTGTAATCTTCTTTATCCCAAGATCTATTTCGTTTTCAAGACCAACCCATTCCCTAATTTTACCAATAAGGCTCATCTCTTTTGACACATAGTATAAGATGCTTTTTAAGTTGGGAATTGTTAACTGACCAAAGTGGAGATGAAAGAGCTGATTTCTCGCTTCTGTTTCTATTATCCGTTTAATTTGCTCGCAAAGACTTTTGCCTTTTTCTCTTAAGCCAGGATATCGTGGAGGCTGAGCGCGCATTTTCCGCTGACCTTCATCAATGTTAGCAAAATCATGAAGTATTTGACTGAGCCCTGCAACTAGCGCGCCACATGCAATTACAACTGCATTTGATATCAAGGCCAAGGATGACGAGACAGATAACGATACCGGCCTATGCCATACCTGATCATAAGGTTGAGATTCCGATTCGCCATCGCGAAGTATCCCATCTATGCTTTTCAAAGATGTGCACGCATTCCCCCCCCCCCCGGCAAGTGGACCACATTGAATGAATTGTCCGGACGATGTCCGAAGGTTTTCCAGTTCACCTTTTTTCGTATTAAAATCACCGCATAAGATGATATCTCCAGTTAGGTCAAATTTTGCATCCGATTCAAATATTTCGAGCGTGCGGCTTAAGAATATTTGCCTAAAGTATTTAATTCTCAACTGGGCTGCGCTCTCTGCGTCTGCTGCCTTTGAAAATGGTGCATGAACGACTAATATTGCAAATGTCTTCTTTCGAAAGCCGAACTCGCCTTTAATGGCCAAAATATTTCGGATAGAGGGGGCTTCAACGGAGGACCATAATACAAGTGTTTTAAAACCGGTGACTTGGACGTTGCAGTTTTGATACAGATTTCTTCTGATTAGCACACCGATGACCTCCCCATTTATTTGTACTGGAGGAGCTGAGTTAAACTCCGGATTCTGGGCAATGATTGCATCAAGCACAGTTTTTGCGTCGGCAATACCCAGCTCAATGATTATGACCATGTCATAGGGTGACCTATGGCTGCCATGAATATTCAGAGCCCGGCGAATTTCTGAAATCCGATCTTCCAGCGTAATCCCTCTTCCGGCAGTAATTCCCGGTCGCCTTAAATACTCTGTCAAATTCCTGATGTTCCAAACCAAGACGTTGAGCTTCGCCATTGGGCATTCCCAAAGAAAACCCGCTATCGTCAGCTAAGAAAGTCTAAACCCCCTTCAGCCATCGTAAAAAAACATCCCGATGCGTTTTTCCGTCAGTCGCTTCCAAATGAGAATGAGGACCTGTTGAATTTCCTATAGCCCTGTCTGCAATACTGATAAAAGTTCCGGGCTCGAATATCTGCCCTTTGCCTGCGGCAATTGCGTCACTCACGCGCGTTTGGTGTGCAATGCGTAGTTGCCCAAGCACGTTACCGGTTTTGTTAAATATTGAAATCAAAAGATAAGAACCAAATCTGCTGCCCGGGGTTTCAATAACAAAATCATCGACACGAAACTTAGCATTAGGGCCCCACACTTCGTGCCCGATGTCTGTGCGCCAGGTCTGGTCTGCTCCAGAACCCGGGCGCCCACCATGCGAGGGAAATTTCGTATAGGCGTCATATGCGGTAAGATTGAGTCTGAAATTGCCTCCGATAATATGCACGTCGGCACTGTTATTATAAACCTTCGTGCCATCGGCCAGCTCGAAGGCAACTTTGTCGGTCCCTTTAAAATGCAGAGTTCTGATGATTTCGGCCTCGTATGGATTAGTGAAACCTTTGTAAGTGCCAAAAAAATAGCGTTGCTGCATTCGCTTATTTTCTGCCTGCCCTGCCGAAGTTTTCGCGTTCTCATGCCATTTCTTGTATTCCGCGGCGATTATTTCCATCAGCGCATTTTTCTCCTCTGTAGAGCCCCCAAGGATTGCAATTGCTTTCTCTGCCGCAGCTCGGTCTTTCAGAAAATAGATAGCTTTAATCTCTTCAGTAAGTTGAGAGAAATCTGGTACGCTTAAGCCTGTTCGTGCTTGCTTAGGACTATGATGCGTTTTCCCGGGTGAAGAAACAGATTTTTTCTCTTGGGGTGAACGATGATTTGAACCAACCATGACAACAGGGTTTTATGGAGATTTTGGCAGGCAAGTATTTATTCGGGCGGTAAAGATTTTCGATTGCCCCGAACCGGAGATCACCTTTTATTCGCAGGACCACCGCATTTTACCTAAAAAAATCCATCGGAGCAACCCGCCGGTGAACCTGAGTGGCAAATTGAGGTGAACCTTCCCTGAAATGCAACTTCGGATCATAAATCAGCGCAATGGCCCGACCCTTTTGCCGACATGACTCTACCTTTTCGTTAAGACGACAATCGACGGAACGGGTCTGTTATCATTCCCGGTCGAGTTTGTTCGATTTAGGGGCAAAGGCCCCTTTCGCGGAATGACGATTTGCGAGGATCCGCCGCTGTCGAATAGGATCACGTTCTCTCCACCAACACCGGCAATCTTGTCGCGAAACCGCTCTAGAGTCAGGCCGATATTTGTCTTCCAGCCATCACTGACCACGAGGAATATATAACTGCCCCCAAATGCGATTGCCGTTCGCGCGTCCCCGGAAATATCTTGCGACCAACCGGCATCGACTAGAGCGGCCGAAACATTCTTAAGTAAACCGTTTTCCACGAGTAATGCACCTCCACCAACCGCATGGAAAGCCGATGGCAGCTCATCCTCTTTGAAATGCGTCGCAGTAGTTTTTGCCAGGAATACTTCATTGGTGGCTGTCAGAGCAAATACGGGCCGTTTCGGAATTGTTTTTATGCAGAAGCCCAAATTGTCATACAATTTGCAGGTATTGAACTTAACTGCCCCGTCGATCTTGTGGAAGCCGACTAAATTTGTTTCCTTCCCTTCTTCCTTCACTGGACCAAACAAGCCGGCATTAATAGCCGCCAGAACGGGAATTCCGTTCGCCTGCAGATTACCAACCCAACTTTTGAGCGAATAGCCAATCGCGGCACCGCCACCTACAGTGGCTTGGACATGGGGTTTGAGGCTAATCTCACCATTTAGCAGAGAACTTTTCGCAATAAAGACCCAATGCATGGCTAAGCCCACTTCGAATGTGCGGCGGCAGTAAAAAATACCGGAAGCGAGGTTCTCCCCGGTAACACCCAGCCGTTCTTTGCATGGATCGTTTCTCAGGCTAGGGAGATCGACTATTGCTTCGCCAGGCGATGGATATTTCTCCAGTTCTTGGCGCACTGCGACTACCTCGGGGCGATTGATCGAGGTTTCAGCCGGCAGATATTTTTTTATTTGGATCTGCGGCATTTTGAAATCAAAAGCAGGAAATTTCATACCGAAGGTGAAGCCTTCTGAATCAGGGTACTGATGCTCGATACCCCAATCGACGCGTATATGATTTAGGTCGGAGATATCAATGTTCGACTGCATTCCCCACTGCTTCTGGATAAATCCCTCCACTGTAAGCTCCACCCATTCTCTTGCCAAGGTAGGTATTTGTCCGACGAGCCAGAACACGCGATCAGCCAGGAAACCGGCGACTGAGCCGATGACTCCAATGAGATCTGCAACGAAGCCGCCAAAGTTAGCATTGACCCGCAGGTTTGTTTCAGCCATTGGTCTAGTTGCCGCAGTTAAGAAGCCTGCATCAGGATAGCATCTGTAACCCAGGAATTTCACACAGTATCGATCTGCGTAGTACTCGATCACTGCGCCGCCGTCGGCGTATTTCTCATACATGGCCTGCCCCGTATCTGTATTTATGCCGTAAGTAAGGCCAGCGAGGTATTTGCCCTTCGGAGCACCGGAGAAATAAACCTCCGCACCTTCTTGAAAGAGGAGTTGCTGTAAACTCACCGTAGAGTTTTGATCGCCCAGAGCATGCGCAATCATTGTGGCTCGCGCAACGTAGTATGCGAAGCCCGGACCGTTTTTTTCTATGACTTCGGCTGCCATGTTGTCTCTTTTGATTTCAATGTGGTTTCGTTGCGGCAAAATATGGAATGCTAGCGCACGCGTGCCGCTCTTACCAATAATCGTATCCGTGACGAGGAGTGAACCATCCGGCAGCGGCGAAGTAGTGGCATATACCGGAGTAACTGCCGCGGAATTGTATTCGGGTGTCACCTTCAGGAGAAACTCCTTATGGTTATTGCCACCGCAATCGACGTCGATCTTAACCACGCTGCTGATGCCCGGTGATAAATTGCCAATCGTCAGGTAATTGCCATACCTCTTCCCAGACCGCTCGCTCCGTACATCGCAGCCCTCGGCGCCCTCTAATCGGATGTTTGCCGAAGTTCCGCGCGCCCAAGCCAGATTGACCCCAACGCGATCAATAGGATTCTCGGTATGCGCACAATGCGGAAAGTAGACAAAAATCGGTATTAGCAGCAAAGTTTTTAATGAATATTTCATGGTTTTCTCCTTTTATTTCTCGGTTGTGCGCTGGGCCGTAACCGCAAATCGCACAACCGTCGTATAAGTGATATTTGCATAAACCCCTTCGTCAAAAGAACAATCGTATGGGACCGGCAAAGGCACAGGTGGCCACCAACCTGCCCATACCCACATAATACAGGTAGCGCTCACGCGGCGATAGCCGACGAGTTCATTCTTCGTTTCGGTTTTTGAGCCCTCCGCCGCTATAAGCGTTACCTCGGAGATGGTATCATCCGCAACGAAAGTATCTCCCGCGGCTATGGTTAAACCGTTTGCTACCATCGACGCACCGGAATTATTCGGCGCGTATGAAATAACTTGGTTGTTTCTGAGCCGCCCCACAAAGCATGCCGGGGAGACGATAGACCCTGCCTCTATCGCCACAGCCAAATTCTTGTTGTTCTGGTTCACGGCTAAATCTGTACCATACGCTTGCTGGTTGAGCAGGTAGGTTTTGTCCAGATAGACACGAGATGCGTACCGCGTGTCCATAACGCGAAATCTCGTGGAAAAGATCTGTGCGTTTGCGTAGTCTTGATTTTCTACTTGCGAAATTCTGGCGGCGTCACTATATATTGTGCTCGGGTATGAAAACGTAGTCCCTGTCGGAGCATCGTCGATAAATACCTCGGCGCTTCGTTCGCCGGCAACTGTAATCGTATTCTGCACTCCGAATCCGTGTAGGCGAATAAAGCTTTCGAAAGGATCCATATTGTTGATGGCCACGGCTCCCAGCCTGAATACGCCGCTTTCGGAGAAAGGACCCTGATCGCCGTCGGCGAACACAGCGCGCACCCGAACAAAGTAGATATATTCGGGTGAACCAGAGAAGGTAAGCAACGGCGTTACCGTATGTTCGCTCACCTCGTTATTACCCGTGTTAAAGAGTGGATTATCACGGCGAACTTCAATGTAGTATTTAACCGCACCATAAACAGCACGCCAGGTGATTTTTGCTGGAACATTTAAAGATTGGGCTTCTATCGCAGGGTCAGGAGCAATAAAGATTGGACGCTCCGCTTTGTCGATAATGGGGGTCGTTTCCAGAGGGATAAGATTGTAAGCGGAATCCAAATAGTTGGAAACGACGCTGCCTGACTCAAGCACTAAGCCTGAAACTGTTAAACTGGTTTGAACGCCGGTACCGAAACCGAAGTTCAGTAGCGCACAACCTTCCGCATTCACGCTGATTTGAGCGGGGCGCCCCTGCAGAGAACTTTCCGCCAGCGCGGTCACGGTTTTTATCCGCTGGTTCGCGCAGGCCTTGACAATGATCTCTTTGCTCAAATCGAACCTAGAGCCTGAGGGTGGTTCTATCTGAGTCAACCCATGCTTACTAACAGTCAGATCAATCCCACCACGGCAAGCCGCGAAGGAAAATACGGCAAAAAAAGCAAAATATCGCCGAAGGGTAAAACGCATAGGGCCCCCCTTTAAGGTGATCAAGGGCCATTCGCTGGTTGCTTCGGCCACACCAGCCCCAACGATGCAAAAAACAATATTGTGACAAAAAAAGGGAAAATGTTTCCTAAGAAATTGTATAAGAGACATAGCAATCCTCCCAAGACAATTCTAGATTACGTTGATTGAAGGGCCAATTCAGGGCCGTCAATATTTTTATCGCAGAAAGACTGTAGTTTGCCGGCATATTACTGCAATTTTGAATTTTCATGCTTTGCAGCATGATTTCTGCATTTACTGATGCCTTTATGAAAACTGGCAAGCCAAGCTTTGAATGGGGAGGCCTTAAGATTCCGGCAGCGAATCGCATCCTTAACTTTTTTCTGACATCTCTACAAAACCTTAACCTCAATCAGACTGAAAAAATAGACCTATTTAAAGCTTTTGTAATCCTATTCTCAGACCTATTTTATGTCAAACCCTCGGCAGACGACGAAAAAGAGCAAACGAAGTTACAAAGAAAGCTGTCGCCAATCGACAAAAGAAGAACCGCAATAATGAAAGCTCTTAACGGATTGAAAATCAACCTCAAGCCGACCGAATACGATGAGATATGCAATAAGGTGACACGCGACAGCCAGCTGTGGAATTCTCTCAAATTGACATCGCTTGAGATCTTAGAAAAGCCTAGGTATCAGTTCAAACCACAATTCAGAACTATAACGACCACCGAAGCAGTGTTTAGGCATTTTTTCAAGGGATCCACCGTTCCAAATTGGTTTCCAAGGTTCATACTCAGTCATGCAGACGGATATCTTGGAGTTGCGAGAACAGCTATCGAAAGAGTAATAAAAAGATTTGAGTCTACTCCTCCATCCAGCATTAAACTCGCCGTAAGCGGGGGCAACAGCAGCTTCACCTACGTTTTTCGGCTTGTTGAAGATTTGCTCGAAGCAAAAATTAATCTCAATAACATTGATTTTGAAATATACACCGCTGGCGATCGGGCCTTTTTATCAGAGCTAGAAGAACGAATAGACAACGCATGGATATTAAACTCAATTCTTAAACAACAGAGACTGAAAAGTCGATACGTATCATTCGAGAAAGCACGCGCACAACAGAAAAACGATCAAGATAATAAGCTCCACCTTGATGTCCTTTATTGCGGCATAGGCTCGTTTGAAACCCGCAACAACACATCTTTCAAAGAATACCTAGAAGACAGAAATATCTCTGGATGGGATTTCGAAATTTGCGATGAAATTTTTTTTATAACCGAGCCAAAGGATAAAGAAACTCAAAAAAAACTGCAAGAGTACTTTACCAATATTTTCAGACATAACGAAGTTGGCGCAAAAAGGAAAATCTTACTTTGCAACGGTGCAGAAAAGGCTAAGCCATTACGGAGCTTCTTGAGTTACCTATCTAGACGCCAGGACAGCTACACCTTGCAGAAACAAAACATAGTTACTCATGTCATCTTAGACACTGAGTTACTCCGCGCATTATTGCGAATGAGTCATCTCGCTGGAGGATAATGTCATAAAGGAAATCGCAATGTCTTCTCCGATCTAGCTGGCGCCTTCACTTTTTTAGTCGACGGTTAGATTTACAGGTGCAGGGATTATGTAACTTTAGAACTCACAATAGTACAGGCTTATGGGGAAAAATATTGTCATCTGCTGCGACGGTGCAGAAAACTAATTGTCTAAACACCATACAAATGTGGTCCGCGCCTTTTGCAGAATCCTTGGAATTTATGCCTAAAATGCAGTCGGAACAACCCGCAGGTGTGGTGCACCTTTGGGCCTCCCGTGCGTCCCCGGGTATTCCCAATTACGAACCTGAGTGGGCGGTGGAGGTAGAACTGCCCCCCTCCCTTAAAGGAAAAACAGAAGTAATAAGTCCTAAATACTGATTAAGGCCCCTCCAAACCCGCCTTGACGGCAGGGTACAGAAGCAATAGAATGTGTTTTGAAGTAATGTAAGCTTATGAAAATTGAGAAAGGAACTGTGATTTTAGCCGCCACTGATCTGGCGAACCATATCGGATGCCACTATCTGTCTGGTCTCAATCTAGCCGTTGCCACAGGTACCAGAAATAAGCCTGATTGGAAGAATCCCCAGAATGCTGCTCTTATTGAGCGTGGCATAGCTCATGAAAAAGCCTTTATCGAAAAATTAGGTCACGATGGCCTTAATATCCATGACCTTGAAGATCAAGGGAGCATACAGGAGACCATTAAGGCAATGCAAGCAGGGTTTGACATCATCGTGCAGGCTCCCCTTGGCAACGCACGCTGGTATGGTATTGTAGATATCCTGAGAAAAGTTGACCGAAAAAGTAAATTGGGCTCCTGGTCTTACGAGGCTCTCGATACTAAACTTTCTCACGAAACTCGGGGAAGCACTATTCTGCAAATGTGTCTATACACCAATCTGATCGAAGAAATACAAGGGATAACACCTGAGTATTTCAGAGTTGTGAAGCCGGGAAACGAATTTGTTGAAGAGGTTTTTCGTGTATCTGATTACTACGCATATTTTGGGTTTCTTCGCGATGCTTTGGCTTCGGGCTTAAGTCAGCCTGAAGCACAAAGCACGATTTTGACCAATCTCTATCCAGAACCCGTCACAAAGTGCGAGTTTTGTAACTGGGAACGAGAATGTCGCGATCGGCGCGTACAAGACGATCACCTTTCATTGGTCGCGAATATTACACGAGTTCAGAGACGTGAATTAGAATCTCAAGATGTGAGGACATTGACGAGTTTGGCGAAATGGGAACAGCCCAACGATTGGCGGCCAAGTAGAGGCGAAACCGTTAGTTACAAGAAAGTTCGACATCAGGCAGAAGTACAGCTCAAGACTCGGGAAAACAATCGAATACATTACGATGATTTACCGATCGAACCAGACTTTGGTCTCTCTGCATTACCTGAACCGTCAGGTGGGGATATATTTTTTGACATTGAAAGCGATCCCTTTGTCGGAGAATCCGGCCTGGAATATCTACTGGGATATTGCTACTTCCCCACAGGTAGTGCCGCGGAAAATCCCATTTATGAAGGGATTTGGGGGCTGGACTATGCAAAGGAGAAAACCGCATTTGAGAAGTTTATTGATTTCATAACCAACCGCCTTCAAGAGTTTCCCGATTTGCATATCTATCATTATGCTCCATATGAGCCTTCTGCGATTAAGCGGCTCATGGGGCGACATGGGACAAGGGAGAATCAAGTTGATTTTCTCTTACGCAGTAAGCGCTTTGTGGATTTACTACAAGTAGTCCGCCGATCCGTACGGGTCGGGATTGAACGGTATTCATTAAAGGATCTTGAACCTTTATATCAATTCAGCCGGCAGGTTGAGCTTAAAGATGCATCTCGAAGCTTAAACTTGCTAGCATACCAACTTGAAATGAATGATGCCGATGGCATTGACCCAAAAACCGCAGAGAGTGTTCTGCATTATAACGAAGATGATTGCCTTTCAACATGGCATCTGCGTAACTGGCTTGAAGAACGTAGAAATACCTTAATTGCTGGCGGAGCATCAGTAAGTAGACCCGTAATTCCCCCAGGAGAACTACAAAGTCCTGAGAGGACAGAAGCGCAAAATGAAATAGACAGACTTAAGCAAGAGCTTTCTGCAGGTTTAGAAGGTGATCCTGATACATTTTCGGAAGATGAGCGAGGTCGATGGCTCCTGGCTCAGCTACTCGAATTCCATCAGCGCGAACAAAAATCCCAATGGTGGGAATATTTTCGTCTTACAGAACTTCCTCCCGATGAATACCTTCATGAAAAAAGTGCCATTTATGGTCTAAATTTTTTGAGATCGGTAGGTGGCACCGCGGCCTGCCCTGTGCATCAGTACCAGTTTCCCCCTCAAGAAGTAGATTTGCGATCGGGTGCAGAATGTCATTTTGCGAAAGAGAAGTACGGAGAGATTGAGAGTATTGACAAAGAAAACAGAACACTTGATATAAAGAAGAATAGAAAAAGCGCCGCACAGCATCCAATTGCTGTTTTTGGACATTCGATTGTTCCGGATGCTGTATTGAGAGCTGCCTTACAATGCATCGCCAAATCAGTCGTAGCTCACGGGTTTGATCGCAATAGTCCATACTCTGCCGCCTTCGATCTATTATTACGTCAACCACCTCGACTTAGCAATGGTTTAGTTCGTTCAACCCTGCGTCAGGACAATGAGAGTACGATAGAAGCTGCGAAGCGTATCGTCATTGATCTACAAGGGGGAGTGTTGTCTATTCAGGGGCCGCCAGGTACGGGCAAAACACATACGGCGGCAGAAATGATCATAGCCTGCATACAAGCCGGCCTTAAAGTAGGTATAACGGCTCTAAGTCATAAAGTAATTCGCAATTTGATTGAGAAGGTATGCGAGCTATCCCTTAGGTCTCAAATTCCAGTCCGTTGCTGCGTTAAGGTAAAAGAAATAACAGCTGGTGCCAATGGAAATATACTTGAAACAACGGATAATGCCGGAGCTTTGAATTTTCTGCGAAATGATACCCCTTCAGTGTTAGGCGGAACAGCCTGGCTCTGGGCACGCCCAGAGTTTGCAAACGCTGTGGATGTATTATTTGTCGATGAAGCTGGTCAGTATTCCCTCGCGGACACTCTGGTGGTTTCTCAAGCAGGCCGAAATCTAGTTTTATTGGGCGATCCACAACAATTAGAGAGGCCCATTCAGGGGACGCACCCACCAGGGTGTGATCTTTCGGCGCTTGAACACCTTTTTGGTCAAAACCAAACAACCGTGAGTGCCGATAAGGGTCTCTTCTTGGAAGAGACTTGGAGGATGACCCCAGCCATTTGTGAATTTATCTCGGATCAATTTTATGAGAGTAAACTACATAGTAAAGATGGCTGCCAATTCCAGGAAATACAATCGTCATCTCAATTTAAGGGCTCGGGCTTGTTTTATGTTCCCGTAGAGCATACGGGAAATCAAAGTCACAGCCCGGAAGAAATTGCCGTAATTGGAAGAATTATCGATGATCTTTTGGATGAATCGAGCACCTACACTGATCGTCATGGGGCAACTCAACCACTAACCTTACAGAATATCTTGATTGTGGCACCTTACAACTCCCAAGTAAGTTATTTGCAAGGCCATATTCCGGGTGCACGCGTCGGGACAGTAGATAAGTTTCAGGGACAGGAAGCTGCTATTGTGATATACTCTCTGACGACTTCAACCCCGGAGGATGCCCCAAGGGGTATGGAGTTTCTCTACAGTCGAAATCGGTTTAACGTCGCGATTTCGAGAGCAACCTGCATTGCCATAGTTGTTGGGAATCCGATGCTTTTCCAACCAGAGTGTCACGCACCAAGACAGATGAAGTTAGCAAATGCGTTTTGTGCTTTTTCCCAGAAGGCAAAGCTCCTCGAGTTATGAGCTTCTAATGAAGATTGCCCTTGAGCACCAATACGTCATATGCTTCGTTTATCAAGTAAAAATCAGCACGAAGACGGACCAACACTTAAGTTCATTTGCCTCAACATGACGTAGGCCATGATTCTTCAAATGCGCTAAAACCGTTGGATGCGGATGCTTTGGACTGTTGGATGGGGCAGAAGTCACCCAGAAACAATCCTTCGGCAGCTTCGGCAGAAGCATCGGATTCCATCCCTTAGAGGAACCGTGATGCGGTAACAAATAAGTACCAGTCTTCGGAAACAAGTTATGGTAATGCTTCTCAAAATCGGAAAAGATGTATTGTGTAGCCAGATCCAGATCTCCCGTTAGAAGACAGCCAAACAGTATGGGTTTCGAGAAAAAAAACTTATGGCTGAACAATGGAAATGGAATTATTTTTAACGATTTTGTCGGCCCATGAAATAAACAGAGACTAGTATTGTTTCGGCTAATTTTCAAGCCGGCATAGATTGACTTAAGTTTCTTCAATTTGGTCCGGTCTTGAATTGCTGTCAGAATATCAGCCACTGACTGCAAACCTTCTCTTTGTATCATAGAATGAAATTTTGCAAGGTTTGCGGCGGGGATTTTCACATTGAAAAACTTAAAGAACCACAATCCGGTCAAACCGAATACAGAGTTATGCTTTGCAAAATGAAATTTTCCGTTCTCGTATTCATCGTAGAAAGTATCTCCATCTTCTAAATCCCTTAATTCTGCCGGATCTTTAAATACTGGTCTGAAAATATGATCCGAATCTGGATCTAAGTCAGGAAAATCTGGTAATTGACTATCTAAGTTATCAGGTTCGCCCCCGCGAATTACAAAAATATTTCCAACGCCACCCTCTAACAAGTAGCCTACCGGATTTCGAAGAAACTGTAAATACCAAGGCGGCGCATCCGGATCAGCGATAGCTAGCATTAATCGTTCAGAAGCTGTTACATACGGAATTACAACGGTCTGCGGAATGATTCCGTTCTTTAACAGATGGTCGACTCCGTTCATGTGATCCTGATCAAAATGCGAAATAACCAATAAGTCCAGCGATACTAAGCGCTTTTGCTTAATCAATCGATCTAGGATGTTTTTCAGGTGAGTCGGGTTCTGTGAACCGCAGTCATACATGAATTGAAAATTATGAATACGCCCAGTATAGCAGAGCCCTTTGCCGACTTCTCTAAATGTAAACTCACCAGTTGTCAGCATTTATCCCACCCTTTTTATGCACACAGTTCCGCAAAACAGCAGGCGGGAAATAACTTTTGTAGAAAAACTAAAGTGACTAAAAGGAGTATCCAAGCTCCTGCAATTTGATACTCATCGCATGCCGGCTGACTTCAAAATCAGCGGCCAGAGCTTGTAATATCTCGTCTTCCTTATCCATAAGACTCGGCATACGTTCAATTTTCAGCTGTTTTTCCAATTCTTGAAGAACCATAAAATCAGGCATCAACAATTCAGCAGCAAACCGGTTTGCTTCAATTTCTTTTAAATGGAGTCCTTCAGAGGCCGCCGGATCCCTTAAGAAAACTTTATCAACGTGGATTCCTGGCTGATTGTGAAGGAAAAAATGTCCAAGTTCGTGGGCAATGGTGAATCGTTGTCTATTGATGTGATGGTCTTGATTGACAAGAATGCTTGCCCGGCCATTTTCATTGATTTTCAAAACACCAGATATGTCGTCGTCAATTTCTTTGCGGAACAAGTCGACCTTCTCCATTTTCGCTATCGCATCGACGTCTACCGCAGGGTGAGTGATGTTAGCCCGTTCCAATACTTGGTGGGCAAGGTTACGTATTTCGATCTGTCTTTTCGTCATGATTTACTCCTTCAAACAGCTTTTCTATTTTGCTGAATTGAGTCGCGTCGACTCGGTCTTTTGAAAGTAAATCCAACTGCGCACCCTTTGTTTTTATCGGCAGAATGTCCACAACTCCGACACCCAATGCCGCTGCAATCCTATACAGCCTGTCGATTGGCATACGCTGCTTTCCCTTTTCTATGTGCACAACAGAGGTCCTTGTTAAGCCAGAATCCTCTGCCAATTTTTGCTGAGTGATTCCTTTTATCTCGCGATATCCACGAATTAAATCACCTATCGATTCATAAAGCCCATTAATTCGCGTCCGTGGCATGTTGATAAGTATATAGGCATTATACTCAATCGACCATAAAAAGTGAATACTGCACACATTAAAGGTGCTATGATGGCGACTTTTTTTGGCACTCCTCGCATTTCAGTGCTAATATAGCTATGGTAGATAAGCCGTTTCTCAAGAATTGGGTCTTTTTGCTCGAAACATGGATCGGCCTTCCTACATAAATTTCAAAATAGGAGGCCAACCGTGGCTGCAAAGATTTCCTTTTTCCCCGTAGGTAATGGGGATATGACTTTAATCAATCTGGAAGATAACTCTCGCATATTGATCGATTGCAATATACGTCAATGGAATGAAGAGAGTGAGTTTATGGATGTGGCAAAAGAACTTCGGAAGAAGCTGCCAAAAGATGGTAAAGGCAGACCTTTTGTAGATGTTTTCCTACTTTCACATCCCGATCACGACCATTGCCGCGGTTTTAATCAGCACTTTTTTCTTGGGAGAATCGAAGACTATGCTAAAGAACCTGAAAATGACACCGCAAGAATTTTTGTTAAGGAAATCTGGTCATCTCCAGTGGTCTTTCGCCGTTTTTCGAGAAATGATCAGGGTGAAAAACTTTCGTCAGATGCAGAATCCTTTCAAAACGAGGTTCGGAGACGCGTTAAGTTTTTCCGCGATCAGCAAGGTGACTTTTCAAAAATTCAGGATGGCAACAAGGTCCTCGTTATCGGCCACGATGAAAGTGATAAGACTAAAGGCTTAGAAAAAATCGCCTACGACCCTGGAGAATCTTTTAATAAGATACGGGGAATCGCAAACTCACACATTCGCTGTCAAGTTTTAGGGCCTTTACCTTTGGCTGAGATTGCAACGGAAGAAGAAATACTTTGCAAAAATGACTCCAGTGTGATACTCAATATTCATATTTCACCCGGCCAAAGTGGAAATGACGGGGTAAAATTTTTTACTGGCGGCGACTCGGAAGTTGCAATTTGGCAGCGACTCTGGGAAAAGCATAAAGCTACCAAGGTTTTAGAATATGACGTCTTACTCGTGCCACACCATTGTTCATGGCACTCTCTGAGTTCGGATAGCATAAGCAAATCAGCCAATCCCAAGGTAAACGCTGATTCGAAGAAGGCCTTATCTCAGGCGCGAAACGGTGCATTCCTCATCGCATCAAGTAAACCGATAAAGGAAAAAGATGCCGACCCACCAGCTCTGAAGGCAAAAGAGGAATACGAACAGATTGCCAAGTCCGCAAACGGGAGATTCATCTGTGTTGGAGAAAATCCAAATGAAACCAAACCTGAGATATTGGAGGTCTTGGTAGAAAAAGAAGGGGCACGCACAGAAAACAAAACCTTCTCTGTCATGACCAGCCAAGCTCAAAAAGGAAGTGCTAAAGAACCTTTGCCACATGGTTGATGTCCCAAATATCCCCAGAGCCATAGAGCAGGCGTACCAGGATTTGCGAAGGCATAAACTCGTTAGTAAGGTTTCTGCAGTCCAATCGACTGCGCCTGGAATATGGAAGATAGAAATTGAAATCCTGTTAGCACTACCCTCCCGTACAGCAACTGCGGGAATTACCGCTACAGGCATAAAATCAACAGAAGTCCTGCAGATGGTATTTACTGCAAAATATCCTCAATGTGCGCCCGAACTCTTTCTACGAATAGACTTCCCCGAGAATACAGCGCACATCAATCCTTGGAAGTCCAGTGATGGCCGCCTTTCACCCTGCATTTATGAGGGGCATTTGGAAAACCTTCTATTATCTGGCCATGGAATTTCAGCAGTCGTTGACCAGGCTTATACATGGTTTACGAATGCAGCGAATGGGACTCTCATCGACCCCGGACAAGGATGGGAGCCTGTCCGTCGTGAAACTCAATATGGCCTAGTTACCTACGATGAGGAGGAATTGCGATCTTTCATAATAGACAATTCCGCTGGGGCCTTTTTTACATGTCATTATTTACCAACAGTTGAAAGGTTTAAGTTCTCGGGGTACTTCTTGGAGAACGCCAGGTGGCGCAGTTTAGATGATGTTAACTTTGCGGAATTTGATCCCCGAATACAGGCTGGAAGCTCAGTAAAGAAATGCTTTGGACTTCTATTATGGGGTGGCAAGAAAGCAATATCGTCAAACTATAAACCTGATACGGCAAAGAAGCTAAGTGATTTGGAAGCCTTTGCAAAAGAATACGGATTTCAGGATAAGTTTACAGCCAAGATTTCGGACCTAATCAAAGCTTCACGGTCAAAACTCCAAGGTGTAGAGCTTATTACAGTCTTATTGGTTTTAGCGGTTCGCCGGCCATTCAACCTAAATAGTAGCTCGTCAAGCATTGAGCTGCTTAACTATTCCTGCGAGTTAAAGATCTCCGGGGATGTAGGGGCTCAAGAATCTGCTGTTTCCCCTCTATCGCATCGACATATGAACAGCGCAAATCTTTTTCGACAACTATCCGGCACTAAGCTCATTGCTGAGAAAATCCATATCCTAGGATGTGGGAGCGTGGGCTCCAAAATTGCGATGCACTTGGCTCGATCGGGCATCGGTGAGATGACGTTAATCGATACGGCAGATTTCTCTCCGCACAATAATGCACGGCATGCGCTTTTTGATCCGAGCCTCATAGCGCGAAAGAAAGTGTTTCTATTGCAAGAAGCCTTGGAAAAAATGAAAGTTAGTTCCAGGCCCTTGGTTAAGGATATTATTTATGATGAAGCCATGTACTCGACAGCCCTGGACAAAGACGACCAGATCATCCTCATTGATTGCACGGCAAATCTTGCCGTCAGGAGCGCTCTTGCTCACAGAAGCATAGCGCAAAATGTCAGAATTCTTACTTGTGGCTTATACAACAATGGGACTCTGGGCTATTGCATGATCGAAGGACAAAAAAGGTCGAGCAGGATCGACGATCTTTACGTGAGCCTACTATCTAAAAGTTTAGAAGATGATTCTGTAGCTGAAGCACTTAGCGACACGACGATCACAAGGCAACCCGTAGGTCAAGGATGCAATTCCTTTACAATGCAAATGTCTGATTCCACGTTATCGATTCATACTGCGCTAATGACGGAATTTATCAGGAAGAAACTAGAGAATGGAATGCCTATGGAAGGGGTAATCTTCTTATCAAAGTTCGATCGCAACACCTTAGCTGTTCAGTCAGAGGAAATTAATGTTGCCCAGACTACGACCTTAAGTGCTGGGCAATGGTCCATACGCATTCTACCCTCGGTAGTGTTGTCAATGTCAGAAATAGCGAAGCAGTATTCACCCAAGGAATTCGGCGGCGTAGTCTTAGGTCGATTGAATTTTGCCGAACGCGTAATCCATGTTACTAACCTACTCGATGCTCCGCCGGACAGTTCAAACTCAGAAACTGAGTTCATTTTGGGTACCGATGGATTAGAAAAACGTTTGGAGGACACATCGATGAGATCCAATAACCTTATTGCCTACTTGGGAACTTGGCATTCTCATCCTGTGGGGGGCGAAGCCTCGGTGCGAGATCATAAAACCCTGAACCGAATTCAAACTCTTCGTGGCGGATTACCTACTGTTTGTCTTGTCTGGACCCCTGAAGGAGTATTACCGTTAACAAACTTGGAGAATTGGCAATGAAACCTTTTTCAAAGTATGACGTGATAGGCGTTATGACGCCCGGCGCGCTTCTCTTGGTGTTGCTGGGTTTTCACACAATAAAGTCCTTTAAAGAAATTTCTGACCTTTCCATCGGAGGTCTCGGCCTGCTTTCAATTTTGTGCTTTGTAATTGGGCACATTGTTCAATCAATAGGAAACTTGATAGAGTGGCTTTATTTCAGATTTTTAGGAAAACCTACTATTCAACTTTTAAAGAAAAGATCCGGGGGGCTCGCCTCCGATCAGATTATCGCTTTAGAAAAACAAATACGCATACGTTACGGATTTAGAAGTTTTAAGATTGAAAAACAAACAAAGAAAAGCTGGCCCCCCGTCATTCGCCAGATAATTTCAGACGTATCGATTCAATCCACTGCCGAGAGATTAGAATCATTCAATAGCAACTACGGTTTGTTCCGCGGCCTCTTGGCAGCAGTCCTCATCGCTATTCCCGTGCAGATTACTATGAATGGTTTAAATATTGCTCTTTTAATGACGGACTTCGCTATCGGCGCACTGCTGTTCGCAAGAATGCACAGGTTCGCGAAGCATTACGCCTATGAACTTATAATCCAATTCTTACTCTTAAAGAAAACGAACACCAGAGAGGTAAAACATGGAACAAAATAACCATAACCCAATATTGCCAATATTGGCTGGAGCTGCTATCGGCGCTTTAGCCGCAGATTTTTGGCAAGATCACGTAGACGCAGAAAATCGAAAAAGCCGCGCAGAGATTGAATATCCAGAAGCCGTGGAAGGCGTTTTCAGGATTTTAGAGAAAGTAGGTAACCGGATAAGATTGGATACGAGTATTACGGATGAAAATACCTATCGAAGGTCGATGGCAATGCAGCTGCGCTTCATAACAAGGTTTGATATAGAAGAAGAACCCAGTCAATTTGGTATGAAGCCGGATATTCTTCTCGATGGCTTGGTCGCCATCGAATTGAAATTGAATCCATCCAAGACGGAATTAGACCGCCTCGTCGGTCAGTTGGTTGGCTACGCTCGTGAGTGGGCAACAATAATCTGCCTAATAAATACTCCCCAAAGCGCTGTCCGGAGATTAAGAGGTTTGTTGGAGGATGGTGGGTTGGACCACCTGGAGATCTGGGAGTACTGAGCTGGGGGGTCAGAATATCTGCGCAGGGATAGGCTACCTTAGGGTCAATGACCATAGTATCTGAATGAGATTACCTGTATGAAGTCTAAACTGAAGACGAATATTCTGGCGGAATGGAAAACTCTGAAGGATTTCATTGAGCATTGGCAAGGAAAGTATCAATACCGAAACGGAATCGAAAACCTCTACCTGAATAACATTCGGAAACCTTTGACGAAGAAATCTCGGGATGAATTATTTCAGTGGAAAAATGGTGTGAAACTCTCAAAGGACAAGAGGAATTCGGTCGAAAACAATTATCCGCTCTCTTTCACTGGCTCTATCGAAGACCGCTACTTCGACGAAAATCAAGACGGTGGCGCGATCTGGAATATCTTCTACGCCCACATCTTACAACCCGATAAGTATCCAATCTTTGATCAACATACCTACCGGGCGATGATTTATTTGCAAAATCTGATACCTTTGAATTTTGATGATTTTGAAGAGCTGGAAAAAAAGTCCAAACGGGAAATCTATAGAATTTATCAAAAAGATTACATACCATTCTATTCAGGTATTCAATACATAAATCCCGCAGACCAACACAACCGGCATAAAGACCAGGCTCTCTTTGCTTTCGGGAAGTTCTTGAAAACGGCATTGAAATATTTATAATATCCCAATGGAACCAGTCATCTCATTGCCATTTACTGAATATTCGGTCGCGAACCACCTGAGCCAACACTTCAAAACTAAGGATGGTTATTCTGTATTTGCGCCGTTATCCCGTCAGGAGAAAGGTATTGATTTGATACTCAGCAAGCGTACAGCTCGCAGGTCAAGCACGCTCACGATCCAGATCAAGGCATCCAGAACCTATTCGCCGAAACCAGCCAAACGAATCGATACGAAGCGATTCTCGTTCCATACTTGGTTCAACCGATTTGAAGTCCCCAGCCAAGCGGATATTTTTGCATTGATCGGACTTTACCCTCCCGAGAACGACCGGACAAAGAAGTTGAATACTTGGTGGGATGCGGTAATACTTGTTTTCACTTACAAAGAGATGATGCGATTTATGGATTCCGTCAAAACTGTTGGCGGCCACGCGGATAAGATGTTTGGGTTTGGATTTGATAACAAGAAAGCTATTTTTCAGACGCGTGGCGATCAGCGTCGCCGGACCAAAGATTATTCTGATTTTCTTTTAGAAAATCGTATCGATTTGATCGCACGTCATTTCAAGAAATAGCCTGATTTTCAAGCCCTCTCAATCTCCACATAGCCCACCAATTTGGCGGTGTAGCTACCATTTTCTGATACAACTTTCTTGTGTTCAAGCTCTCTCTGCAATGCTGGCTCCACTTGCTTTTCAAGAATCACGGTTCGTGCGCTCATGGTTAGGGTATTTGATGCAGGTAAGGCATTAAATAGCTCCTCTGAGTGTTTTTCGATCGAAGGAACTCTGGCCCCAGAACGGCTGAAAGCGATTGGCTGAAGTACCGTGCGTCTGCCGCCTCCGATTTCTGCAGCTTCGACAAGCCATAGCGTGAGGACGCTCGGTTGCTCCACCGGCGATGATACGATGATCCCCAGTTCTTCAGGAGGCAAATTGCGCCATCGTTCAAGCTCAGCGGCCACAAGCGGGTGATCCAACCCGAGCAAGGCCAATTCATCCTGAGCGGCAGCTTTGTCCCGATCGAGACTGATACGCATTGATTTGGAACCGGTAGCCGATATTAGGTCATAAGTCGTATTATCTATTTTAACGAGACTCTGATTGCGATCTGCCAGAGAGGCCGAAAGAAATTTCAGCAACCGATCGATGCTCGATGAAATATCTGAAAATGGTTTGTAATCATCGAGACTGAACCCTTCAAGATCTTGAAACAAATCAAATACTACCTGACGAGCTTCGCGCGAATTCGATAAGGCCGCTTCGAGTTCAACTTGCGTGCGTTTGAGTTCGGGGTCAGATAGAGCTTCCTGATATAAGCGATCGTAGTTCAGGCGCTCAGAAAGCTGTCCGAGAATCTGGGCCCGAAGATCTTCTGCTACATTACCCTGGTCGTCAACCTTGCCGACTGTTCTGGCGATTTCTGTCAGCTTTTCATCTAATAACAGAAAGATGCGACCCTCAATGGTATCGCCCAAAACAAGGTTGTACACTTGCGCCGTGTGTTCCTGGCCATAGCGATGAATTCGGCCAATGCGCTGTTCGATATCCATCGGATTCCATGGCAAATCGAAGTTGAATAGGATGCGTGCGAATTGGAGGTTAATACCCTCTCGGCCAGCTGCCGTGCAGACCATGACTCGAGGGCCTTCTTTCTGCCGAAATTTCCTCTCGGCAGCAAGCTTGGCACCATGATCGCCACCACGCAGAACAACGACACCCTGATTGGGAAACGTCTGGTTGATTTCACGCGCAATCATATCAACTGTGCCCAGATAGGTGGCGAAGATCACGATCTTTTCTGATGAGTTTTGTTTCCAGAGTGTACCCAAGCCATCTAAAAGCTTTTGGGCCTTAGTCTCGCGCTCAGAGGGAAAAAGGTTGAGAAGTTCGGTAATGCGCGCCCTCTCTTCGGGCAGATGCAGAGCCACTACTGCCGAGGCTGCATCTTCAGCATGAGCGGCACTGTATTCGCTTCCGTAAGGATCTGAAGCCATCTCCAGGGCTTCTTCATCAAGCCGGCGCATGAGCCGATAACGCAAGTCCGCAACAATGCGATCTACCTCGAGTCGCCCCATGCTGTCGCGCTCCAATGCAAATTGATCGTAGATAAGATTTCTGGCCTCTTCGGTCAAACGCTCACGACCTTCGATATCAAGATTCTCATCTCTCAGAAGCGCCTCGTGTAAGGTCAGCATCAACAGCCGTTTCTTAAGGGTGCGCTGTACCGCTGCAAAGCTGGATGCGGCAATCTTCTGGAATATGGCCATCAAGAACCCGAGGGCGCGACCCTGGTTTCCATTTCTGCGCGCAAGATCGAAACCGTCTTCGAGGTACTCACGTAATTTCTCGTAAAAATTTCGTTCTTCATCATTCATGGTAAATGATTCGGTATGCACCCAGCGACGTGCAAACAATGGACTGCCATCGGGTTGACACGAATCAGCTTTGGTGCGACGAAACATGACGGTATTCAGCCGGTGCCGGTTCTCGACCATATCTTCAGGATTATTAAATAGTGTTGGATTCAATAATTGAATGAGCATCCAAAACTGAAAGTGGTTACCCTGATGCGGCGTTGCAGACAGAAGCAGCAAATCACGGGTATGATCTTTTAACGCTTCAGCGAGTTTGTAGTTCTCAGTTTTTCTGACCTTGCCTCCGAGGCGATAGGCATTCAAGTGATGTGCCTCATCAAAGACCACAAGATCCCATCGTGGTGCTTCGAGTAAACGGCGAATCCGTGCCGGTCGCTTTAGCGTGTCAACGCTCGCGATAAGGCGATCGTGCTTGGCGAAGGCATTGGTCTTGCGGTCGGTAATATCTCCTTCAGAACCAAAGACTTCAAAGTCGAGATTAAATACTTCGTTGAGTTCGCGGTGCCAGTTATTGACGAGACCTGCGGGTACAACCATCAACGCCCGATTCAGCTCACCACGACTCGCGAGTTCGCGCAATATCAGGGCGGTCTCGATCGTTTTTCCCAGACCCACTTCATCGGCGATGAGATAGCGCCGGGGTGAGGCGGTGGCAATGCGATGGGTAAGTACCACCTGATGGGGTAGCAGGTCAATTTTGGCAGAGGTCAGGGCTGATGCGCTTTCCATAATTGGAAGCGCATGCGCTTCATACGCCAACCATGCTTTACGGGCTCGCTCTGTGCCACCCGCCACAGAGCCCAGAATGCGCTCTGTGCGTGAGAGCTCACGGCGAATCGAACCAACCGGGACACGATGTTCTCCGGTGCTAAAGAAAACGCGCGCATAACCATCGCGCGCAGCTTCAACAATTACGCCCTGGCCGTATTGGGCATGGGTAACCCGTTCGCCCGGAGAAAAAATCTGCATCTCAGGCATTAAGAAATCCTTGGATGGTGGAGACCGATCCAGGCCGGGCCATCTGGATCAGTATTGACAGCGGTTAGATCGATAATACGCGCTGCGTCGGCAGCCGCGCCAGCCCAGAGAATACGTCCGATTTCAATGCGGCGACTCCCGTGCGGTGCTGCACAGATCCATGAATATGCATCTGAGGCGCTGTTCATTTTCACACGATTCTTGCCAGTAGGCAACCAGAAGATCAAGGCGGCCTCAAGTCCGAATTCATTTTGAAAAGCGAGCATCGCCGGCAAGAGATCGGCCTTCAGCCACTCTTCAGCAAACGAAGGATCAATCAGATCGAGACAGCCTTCAAGGCCTGCGACGACAAGTGCGTTGCCGGCGTTACCCGGCAGATTTTCAGGCCAGTGGCCGACCATGGCCAAAAACTGGCGGATTGACATTACATTTTGTGGCGCGGAAACATTGGCCAACGCTTCAGGCCCCCAAAGCAAGCTGATACCGCGCCGCTGCCAAATGCCGTCTTTGAGTAGTTTCACTGCGATGCCTCTTCAAAGAATAGTGCCATTTGCTGCACCTCTTTCTGGTGCTGCTGGGCCCAGCTGTTGTAAATTGCCAGCGCCCGATCAGCGGCATTGCGAATGCTTGCTTCGACGCCGTGCTTCACAAACCAGTCGAGCAGCGTTCTCAGCGCAGCATGTGGTTTAAAATTCTGGTTCTTAAGAGTGTCAGCCGCATTGATGCCACTGCCGTCATAACAGGCGCCAATCAACACCAGCGCCTGATCGAGATCAGAGGTTAATTTATGCTTGTGGCGCCCATGCCAGTCTTGCGCAAATGTCAGCGGGCTAACGAACGAAAAGATTTTATCGGCCTCGCTGCACCAACCCCTCTGTTCAAATTCGTCGGGAGCAATACCCGAACCACGCAAAAACTTCTGCATCTGGTCACGCGCGACTTCATGTTTGCCAGCAAAAATACGCAAGAACTGCCGCGTGATGGGTTCGGCATTGACGGGCGGCAAATTATCTGCTTTGCCTGAATCCTCGTCAATCAGTAGATTGATACCGACCAACGCTTCTTTGACGCTGATCGCGCGATCTTCGTCGACGAGTACCTTGCCGTAATGGCGTGAGAAGTATTCGAGCGCCTTACCGCGGCGAATCACCTGCAAATCGGCTGCGGGTAGACCTTCTTTTGCATGGTTTTCGAGCAACGACTGTAGCTGTCGTACGTCGGCCAAAACCTCGCGCCGCATGCGCGCCCAGCTGACTGGAGTTGGCTCTTCGGAGCGTTTACGACAGACGTGTATAATGTCGTATTCGATTGTCTTAGAACCGAATTCGCCTTCGCCCTTTGTCTCATCTGAGCGGATCGGATAAGTTGCTTCAAGATAAAAGCCAGCATCAAATAAACTTTCCAGAACAGAAACCCACGGGTCGTCTTCGCTGTGATGGAAAGTAAAAGCCAGAATACCGCCCGGTTTGAGAATACGGTGAGATTCTCGCCAGCATTGAGTTAATACTCTCTGATAGAAAACCGCAGCATTATCGGGTTCTCTTGCATGATTCTCGACTGCCTCAAGGGCTTTTGGAGAATATTCGGCTACAAAATAATCTGGGTACTTTTGTTTCAAAGCAAGCCGCAACCAGACATAAAAGAAATCCGAGAGCTCAGAGTAATGCAGCAAACCACCAAATGGCGGGTCGGTAATCACCAAATCAAATTCGCCGACAGATATTTGATTTAGATCTGTCGAAGAAGCGGCGTAGAGTTTAGCATCCAATACCGGATCTCCCGGCCTAACTTTCTCACTCTTGCCTGAAACCTCAGCAGCCAGCGAGGAATTATGTTTTTTCAGAGTCTCAACGCTTACGGCTTCCCACGGCGATTTTGTCCAATCGAAACCTTCAATTATACCTTCAGTCGACGAAACCCAATTTCCTCGGCCGAGATCCGGGAATAAGCAGTTCTCAATCACAGTTGATTTTGGGTGAAAATTATTCTGGGAAAAAAATGGTTCTGGCGTATCTCTTTGTGGATTCCAAATACTAAACATGCATTGATTACGCAAGTATTGCTGAAATGCGCCCAACACATATTCGCGCACATCCCACGAATAACTACCAACAGAAACTGTAGCTTCCAACAATTGGGTATGAACCAACAGCTGGCGTGGATTGAACAATGTCCACCAATGGGTATATCCCTGCTGATCCAGTCTGTTACGCTGGTGAGTCATGTGGCCGAAAGGAATTTCGCTCATAGGCCAGTATTTTTTCAGATCTGTATGCTTGCGTTGCTCCCATTCTACACATGCGGCATTATAAGAATCCGCGATCTTCTCGCTAAATGGTGCAAAAAACCGACCATCGTACGACGCGCCAGCAGCCTTTCTTTTGGGTGCGAAGCCCTGGATGGCGTACCCAGCCATAGGTCCGGTCTTTCCAGTGGCTTCGATTGTCAGTGGAATCGATTGCATCGTACCACATGCGCCGCAGGTATATGTCGATTTCTTTGGCACAGTTCCGACATTAGTCTTAAACTTAATTTTCGTTTCGGGACAAATAACCTCCTTTGGCAATTCACCGCGCACCTCAAGCAATCGAACCTTACTCGCCCGCTCCAGATTCCAGCGTGCTGTCGATTCAGCGTCATCCTGTGCCGAGCCACCATACGGCTTGCCGTCTGCATCATTTTTCGGACTGCCAGCCAGCCATTGTGGATGCACAAGAAGAGTTAACTCAACTTTTTTCGATTTCCCATCACGGACACTGACAAGCTCTTCATGCCTACAATGCGGGCATTTGCTCACACCCGTAGTGTCCCGCACAGCAAATGGATCTTCGCTGTCAGCCACGACGAGCGGCACGTCAGGCGCCATGCGAGCGGCCTTATCTTCAACGTGAAATTTCTTTTTGCATTTCGGGCACTTGTGCTCACTGTATTTGATGCTCAGACTTTTTACAGCCATCACAGGACTCGGCATGATCGGTGTACGATGCCCACAGCCGGTTACCTGACAGGGGCCGTGTTTACCCCAAAATGTATAAATGATTTCGGGGCCCTGATAGTCGAAGAATTTGCGCTCATCCCAGGGAATTGTCAACGGATCAAAATCCGTCCCCTTGACTTTACCTGTACGCTTATCGGTCCATTTACCTTTTTCACCATTCGGGCCATCGCAGTAATAATAAGGCATGATCTGCGGTTTGACTTCCGCTTCGATATCGGCGAGCAGCCCTTTGACTTCGTCGAGGTCAACCTTCGCAAATTCCTGTTTTACTACGAACCATGCCACCGGGTTCAAATCGTTGCCCGTCATCTGCATGCCGAGGCGTGAGCCTTCAACCAGCGTAGTACCCCCGCCCATGAAGATATCGGCGACCTTTAGATTTTTGAAAGCTCCCTTCTTTTGATGGTTGGCGTAATAATTATCCCAAACAAGCTTTGCCGCCTTCGCGGGGTCATCTGGGGCCTTAGTGGCGGCTGCAATCAGCATCGACCGAAAAACACTGGAACGGCGACGCGCCCACCACTTCGACATCTGGTAAATCGGCTTGCCAGCATTACCTTCAATGATCGCTACCTGATTAACCGGCAAGATTGGAAAATCTACTTCGAGGCAGGTTTTGGGGCGATTGGGATCGCTGAAATCAACAGTCTCAAGCTCAACCACTTTGCCGGCGCCTACTGCTTTGGCGACTTCCTGCGCCAACAATTCTTTCTTCGAGGCCATTTAATGAGTTCCTGTTTTTGAAATTTCGACCATGGGTGAGAGCACTTCGAGTAACGAAAGCCCACCATGAGCGAGCGTCGGGTAACCACCCTGACTTTTCCATTTCCACCGACCGAGCGCCAGCGTGTGGTCTCCATGTGAGCCGTGCAATTGCATCGCCACCGGCGGCACGAAGGGGCCCGTATCTACTTTGCCCGCAACACTTCGGCCGCTTGAAAATGTCTGCTTCAGATAATTGCGCACCTCACCGTCTGCGTCTGGAAAATACCCCGTCGCCGCATAGCCATGATCCGACGTGATCATGAGTCGCCGACCGGTTGCGAGCCTTTCTACCAGAGTCCAAAATCCATCGCTCATGAGCTGATCGGCAGCATCTTTTGTGAGCGCATCGAGGCCCTGACCGGCACCTGAGCCTTCGTGCACTTTGCTATCTGGCCAATGGTGCCATAGAATCCAGTTTGGATTTCCATTGATAAGTCCCGCGCAATCGAGCCAAGGTAAGTCCACGCATTCGGTATGTGCAGGCTGCAGGGAGTGCGACGTGCCACCGCCATTATTCTGCAATTGGCTGCGGCTATTAAAACCCATTGCCTGCGCAAACTGATTCGTTTCGCCTGGTATTTCAGAAGCAGTCGCCGAAAATCCATGTATTGTCAAACCGCGCTGCTGGGCGCCTTGCACGAGCCAAGGTAGCTCACGTAACGAGAGGCCATCGAGAATTAAGATCGCTTTGGCATTGAAAGGCTGCGCCCACCATTTAATTAAGGCCTCAGACGTGCGCTCAACTGAAGCCGCGAATTCGTGCCAAAGATCCCAGCCCGCAGTCGCCAGAAAATTATCCAACGCGCCGATCTCCCGGTCGCGTTTGCTGACTTCTCCAACGGCAGTGTCAGCAGCCAGTGGTTTGGCAGCAATGCTCGTGATGTGAGTGATGATTTCTGTCCAAGCAGCCTTGGCATCGGCCGTAGTAAGCCTGTGCAGCAGCTCGGGAGCAAGCGCCATTAGCCTTCTTCCTTTTCTAAATTCAGCTCGAAAGTCAGGCCATCTGGTAACTTTCGCAATATTTCCTTTAGCTGTGCCCCCGTCGCGGTTGATACCTTGATATTTACCTCGGCAACTTTGGTCGCAGGGCCAATGCCCCAATTTTCAATCCTGCCGATAAGATTCAGAGCAGAGGTAGCTGGGTTGCTGAGTGGTGTGCGCACTCGGTTCGCATCGCCAGCACCCTGCGGGTTGAAAATACTACCAGCTGAACCATTGGCTGGGCTTACTGGCTGCGTATTGGATCCGTCACCAGCAATATTTCCCTCAGAATCAGGGCCAGCTATTCCTGTGTTGGGAGCAGTCCCGCCAGTGGTCGATGCAGCAGATGGTAGAATAATGTTGATTTCATCGAGCTGACGCCCAGTGTATGGCAGTTTCGGTCTAATTCTTTTCCAGGCCACATCTTCATCTTCGCCGGGCTGAGTCTGTACGTATTCCATGCCGCGCACATTGATTGCGATCTTTCCGCGCGCACAGATGCGCAGCAGTTTCTCTTTCATCACGGTTTCACCGAGCCATGGTACGCAGTCCGTACCGCTGGGCCGTGGTTCTCTCAGGTCACGTAAGAGTTTCCCGAGTGTTGCCCCTTCACTCGCCGCCGCCATGACCAGCTTCTCAAAATCTTCCGGTACAAAAAGATCATTGAACATAGCTTCTTCAATCGCTGCCGGAATCTGCGCTCCTTGTTTCTGCAATTGCTCGATGCTGAATACGCTATGGCGTGGCTCGGCAAAATTGAATCGCTGCAAGATCGCGAATCGATCGAATCGTTTTTTGAGCAATTCGCGCAATTCGCTCTGGTATTTGGTGTGCAGTTTTCGGTATTCCGGATTCTGGCCACTCCAGTCATGAGCCTTCAGTGAAGCTCGAGCGAGAACCAACAGTTCACGGTCTTGAAGCGCATTCTTGCTTCCGGTGCGCGGCAACAAGAAGCGAACTGTATTTCGACGCTCCTGCAATTGTTCTTTAACCCACCTTCCTAAGCGCTCGTTGATGTTATCCGGGACTTCTGGTAATACAACTATCGGCAGGCGTTCATCCCATTTATCTGGCTTATCGTTTTCTTCGACTCCACTCCAGGGATCAGTAGACCATGCTTGAGGCAGCACGATAATCCGAACAGTATTGGTTATATCTGCTACGCCGCCTATTGAGTATTTGATTTCACGTGCAAGATGCTTTGCATCATCACCGTTCACAAACATCTTGTCGTTTCGCGCATAGGCCATCAATTTTGCCTGCGGATTCTCTTCTTCGCGAAAGACAAGGCGATCGCCATCTTGATGAATATTGAAACTGTTCTCAATGATTGCTGACAATTCTACTTGAAATCCATTATCATCAATAGCATCAGTCCGGGTAACGTCAGCTTGTAACTGATGGGGATCGGCGCCAGCTTGATTCGCTACGGCTATTGAACGCAACCACAAGGCGCCAACAATGTCGTGCAGGTGTGCAAGATTGCGCTCCGCACTTTCAACTGCTTCTGTCACAGAAATAATATTCTGTTGCGCCTTTTTCCTGAGTGCACGGTGGTGCTCATTGGCAACTGAATCAAGTAAAGCTCCAATGCCAGAAGCATCATCATCAAGGCGAAAGTCCGCTGCGGTGAGCAATGGAACTTGTTCGCCGCGGCTCTTAAAAAGATTCGCGAGAATGCGAATTAAATCCCGGGTTTCCTGCGCATCAGTAGCAACAAGCACCTGTTCTTCCAGCAGGCGTAAAAGATGAGGGGCAAACGGCCAACATTCTACAAATTCATTCTTGCGCCGTTCGTGTTCGGTCGCTGGTATGTCACACAACCGAAAATATTCTGAGACGTGTTTTGCAACAAGAGCCTCGATATCAGATGCAGAGATCTGCAGCCGATTCTCAAATAAACGGTGCAACAACATGCGCCGTCTGTCCTGCTGCATGCGCTCGGCGTTGCCACCCGCCTGAAAGTCTATGGCGATGGGATTCACTCGGTGTATCTGTTTGTACGCATCTGTAGCGCCATTACGCACCGATACTACTAGGACCAATAGCTCAGGTCGGTTCTTTGCAATTTCGGACAGGATTTGAATAAAATTAAATGCCCATTGTTTGTTGGGATTCTGCTTACTATCCAGCAGACCATCGAACCATGTTTGAAATTCATCGAGCAATAACATGGTGGGCTTGTTTTCCAGTAGTTCTGTAATCAGTTTATCTGATGGTATATCGGTATTTAAGCCAGCCCATTTACCCTTAATATATTCGCCGTGAGGATGGCGTTCAAACAGAACATCCCACAAATATTTATACCGCTGGCGGTGAAGGCTCTCGCCAATGACGTGCATTTCGGGTCTTAGCGGCAGTTTGCTCAATTCAGGTCTGCCAAGAATGCCAGCCCAGGCGTTGAGCCAGTTGCTTGTTGCTGATGGGCCAGTCACGGCGTGGTGAAGCGCCGCCATTAAGTGTGATTTACCCAGGCCCCTTTCGCCGATGACAACCACTGGTCGCCCTTGTTCCGGAGCAATTGCTTCGATACCCTTCAGTAGGTCTAATGTTGGGTAAGTAATATTCAGAAAGCTTTCAGCACCGACCTGCGTCGCGCCTGTATTGTCATCGTTGGCGAGTTCAATAGCCGTGCCTTTGAGGCGCTTCCCACGAAACTCTTCGCGTAAGGTCAGGTCTAACATTTCGTTCCCGATGGCTTAAATAGACCCGAAGTTGCCTGATGGAATACCTTCAGGCCGACACGATTCCATTTCAAAAGAGGGGTTTGGTTTCTTAGATGCGAGCAAAACTTGCTTGATAAACTTGATCCGGACACGAATCCTAATCAAACTGCGCGAGTGTTTGTCAATCTGGATAAGGCTATCCGGTTAACTTGCTTTAAATATTCTTCCAGTGAGTAAACGGCTCAAATAGTCCGGTTCTTTCTTGAAATCCTCTAGGATCTCAGCCAATTCTACAACGTTCACGCGCATTTCGGGCGAGAGTTGAGATTTTATGCCCTGTTTACCTATCACAAAAATACCCTGCGGTTTCAAGGCAGACTTCTTCGCCGTTTCATCAACTTCTGCAAAGAAATCTGTAATGGTCTTAATGGGACAATCAAACTTAACTTGAGCCAGCAACGGTTGGCCTGAATGATCGCATCCCACAATATCGTATGCTTTCATGGACTTGCCAACTTTGTAGTAGGTATGATTTAAGATTCCCCGACGCCGCAGAAATTCCTCAGCTAATACCTCAAGATGCCAAGCCGAGTACATCTCAGGATTATCAAATGCCATCTCTCCTTGGGATAAATATGAGAGTACCGCTTTTTCACCCATTCCCCAGCGAACTAAAGTACCATATGGAGGGGCGATAAGAAACGGTAACGAGAAATCATTGAATGTCACAACCTGACTTTCGTCCTTCTTAAATTTTAGCGTTTTCAAGCGTCCAAGGGGGTGTCTTGCAGAATCGTATTTCAAGTATTTGCTCCCGACCTCGATTTCGCCAATCAGCATTTCATCAACGCCGGCATAGGCTGCGACCATGATTCCCGAATTATTATCCAATTCATTGAAATAGCGAATCGCCGTCTTTCCTTTACGCGTGTATTTATCCTCATCCCATACTTCCGATATCATTCCAGTTAGATCCCATTTTGGATCCCAAAAAAAATCGACCGCAATTTCTCGTTGGAGAAAAAGTTGTTGGGGATAATCTCTAGGGACATTTGGAAAGTCCCACGTACTGTTATGCCTGATGAAATAAACAGGGAGGTTCGAATCCATGCAGAAATATCGCAAAACTGATGCTAAAGTGTACAGGTCATTTTTATGCGTGCGCCGCTTTAATTGACTCCGCATCATATCACCTTCGAGACACAGAGCATAACGCTTGCCATCGTGCCCGAAGCGATTACTGCCATCACGAAAATCTTCGAAATTGCCCTGTAAGCAATGTGTATACAGCGAATTTTTCAAAAATCCGCCGAACGCATATACGCTTCACCTTGAGTCACTGGAGCTCATAGGTGGGAATCTACAACCCTTGAATCAACGGCGATTTTTGTAATGGTTAGGCGGGAAAGCTTGGATGTGGTGCTCACGCTTAATATACGGATCCTTCTTTCGGGACCGAAGCGCCATGATAATGGCGAGCAAACCAGCGGTTACCATGATCGTAATTATTACCGTCGCATCCATTGGGGACAGAACATAGTCTTGCTTCAGTGGGAACAGCGCGGTCGGTTTTCAATCCTAGTATGTCCTTGAGGTAGTTGAAAAGCATGGTCGGAAAGCTGGTACGGGATTAAGAGGTCAGAGCCTTGCCGCAGGGTGCCTGTACCCAGTGGATAGAATAACCCGGTAGTCAGCCCGGCCGTCGAGAGAGCCTGAGCCCGTGCCATAAGGACTATACCCCGAAGATTAGCAGCCTCGTATGAGGTAACCGTCCGGAAAACTGCGTCACTAAAATATCGAAGCGCTTATGTCGTCAATCGACAGGCAAATAGAATTATGAGCTTGCCGTCACATTATTCGGTTTCTTGCTTGATAACATGAGATTCTGGAGAATGCAATTACATCCGAATGAGCCTGAATACGCAACCCAATATACCGTTAACTGCTTGGCAAATAAGTATGTTGGTTTAGATTTTGAGGTTCCTAAGGGGGATCTAACAACGTATCCGCAAGGAAGCTTAGATACATCGCCAAATAATATTGCAGCCTTTGCCAACGAAGTGACTCAAGAAGATCAATTAATAATATTTCACCACAATCTGCCTTTTGCCCTAATTTCTAATATTGGTGAATACAATTACATCAAGGGCCCTGTAAAAGAAATGAATATTTGGTTCAGACACTTTCGCCGGTTTGAAAATATTAGTTATTTTAACGATGTATTCAAACAAGGCAGGGATGAACATTTCAAAATCGTTATGGCAAACACTTTCTCCGAAGCGACGCCCGATAGTGAAACGGGAAAATTAATCGCAGAATGGCTTCAAAAGTTGGGATCTTAAGTTGGCGCACAGTGGCAGTTTGAAGTCGATTGATCATCCATTGTGATCTTAGGGTCAAGAAGGGCTTGATCAATCACATCCCTTCCGGCTGACGTCAATCGAATATTGGAGTCAGGAATTCTGCCGCGGCGCACGAGACACCGAGAAGCGGAGCTTAGCAGTAAACCCCCGTACCCCCGAAGACTTACATCTTTGTATGAGCTTCCTTTCAGGTAGAGGATTGTAACGAACTTATTACTTTCAGTTACAATCAAGAGGAAGATTAAGAAAGAAAGATCATACACCTGAAAACCGGTGCTCACAAACTGTTTTTTCCTTCGCAGTAACAATAGTGCCCATAAAGGAACCCACACTGCACGATGATCGTGTATCCTCTCAGGAAAGGTGTATAGAGAGGTGCGGATTTTTTTGCGGTTTTTGCATAACCGACTCACCTTGGTCAAACAGAAGTCATTGGTGGGAAACTACGGCTTTGGGTCAACGGCGGTTTTTGTAGTGATCCGGAGGAAAAGCCTGAATGTGATGCTCGCGCTTTATGTACATGTCCTTCTTTCTTGAGCGTCGCGCGATAAAAATGATCAGGAGACCAACACCTACAACAGCTGCTAGTACAAATGTGATATCCATTGAAAGCAGTGCGAATCATCGAGTCATGGTGAAGAGTCAAATAGACTCTATCGAAGAAATAGCCCGCAGCTAAAAATTGGCTGCGGGCATCGGCGCAATCAGTGGCAGACTTCTCGGTATCTAGCTAGGAGAGCTGCGCTCTTCCTCGCTCCTTCCAATACGCGTCTGAGTAATTCGTCTGAGTGAGCCTTTTTCGAGGCCCCATCACGGAAGCGGATAAGGCCTTCTAGGATAAAATCATCCATGCAAGCCTCAAACTCGGCTAAACCCGTTTGCCCATACGCTTCACTGTCGTAAATGTCAGGAAACTCACCTGCTTTACTACCGGAAACGACCAGGACAGAAGCCGTAAATGGGAATGTTTTTTCTTCGATTTCTAAACCTGTCGCGATTTCGCTGGTAAACGGAAGTGCCAATATGGCATCAATGGCTCTCGCAGATGGTTTCCCGCTGATATTGACGATTATGAGGCGAGCCGCTGATAATCTCTGAGCCTGAGGTAGAGAAAGCCTACGAAAGTCGTGCAGCTCAGTTTCATTTACGACTACGGCTAACTTGCTAACTGCCTTGATCAAAGCATCCACGACGATATGTCGCGAGAGGTCACCACACAGGTGTACTATAGTTGCGGGTTTTTCTGGCGTGAAAATTGCGCCGCCGATAGCACGATAAAAAAGCTCGGCGCCGCGTTGTGCTTCCTCACAATCTAGATCTTCCTCCATGAAATCATCAATTCGATTGCACCTAAGGATACTTTCGAAATAACTAGGGAGCGGGGAATCGACTTCTGTTTTCGCAAGTTCATACGATCCGTTCAAGCATGGTTCGAACGACCCGGGTGTAAACTCTCCAGTAGCAAAGCGCAACCTGCCATTTCTGAACGCTATCGCATCCCTCGCTAAATCTTCTGAGTCAGAAAGACTTTCCATCTCCATCACTCTTTCACTTTGTCCTTGTGTTTCGTTTTTCATAGTTATCCTACCTTTTGCCGCTGTAGCGGAGTTTATTTCCAAGACGTGAATTTCTTCACGACTCGGTTGAGCTCAGATACCAGCGCATGATGAAAAAAAGTGACCAGCTCCTAAAAAGGATCTTGCGATCAGAACCGAAGGTCTGGACAGGGAAACCGACCACGCCCGTGAAATAGAAACTATGTATGCCAGGTACGATTCTTGCCTCCAGGAAAGGTGTATAGAGAGGGGCGGATTTTTTTTCGGTTTCGGTATCAATACCTCACCTAGGTCAAACAGGAGGCTTTAGGGGCAATCTACGGGCACGGAGTCTATCTTTGAACCGGGTAAACTCTCGTTCCAGTAAGAGTACGGCTTCCGGCCTGTATCGCTTTGCATAAGAAAGGCTAATCTGAAATCCTCGTAGTAGCCCAACAGCATGAAGAACTTGCTCAGCAGGAGCAAAGAGCCTGATCCGATTGAGCAGCCGGGATGTATCATCTGACCCACGGTCCAAGAAGATTGCCAGACCATCATGCCGTACCGCTTGAATCTGCTTCCCGTTTGAACTGATGATCCGGAGGTCCTTGGGTAACCGTGCAACGCCAGGAATCGTAAACTTCGATGCCCGTCGCATTCTCAGATCTTCCGGGCTCCGTATTGCATCGCCAGGTCAAACATGGCTTGGTTGAGGCGAATGTTTCGCTCCGCGTTTGTAACGCGACGCATTTTTTCACCGGTTACGGTGAAGACTCTGCCATTAATGATCTTCTCCTGCAGGACATTGAACACAGACCAAAGATCATCGCCTTTATCTGCAGTTCGCAAGGGAGTGAGAGCTTTTTGTAGATTGATTTCGCGTCGTTCTACAATTTCAGGCGTGAACCTGATCTTCATGAGATCGTTGGCGAATGCGAACTTCTCTGCTTCCAAGAGGTTGATCGATCGAAGGCGTTGGACACAGCCTGATATGCGAGGAACGTTATCAGCGTAGCTTGCTGCAGCTTCTCGAACTGCTTCGTATGTATATCGAATGTGCCTTATGGAGATAGAAGCAAACATGGCCTCGGAGATAACCAGACCGTTCGAGCAGACCAAGCGAAACAGGCCGGCAGATAATCTGAAAGATGATAAGCCGTCATGGCTGTTAAGCATCACGATCTCAGGGCATACTTCCTGCAATCCACCTGCCAGATGCTCAGGCTGTCGAAATCGTATGACGTGCTTGGCTGTTTCAGAACCTGATCTTCCCAAGACCTTCACGGGGTGCCACCCCAAAGAGATTAGGTCCGCTACGATTCTCGTGGTGGGAATAAACGTGTACTTTTCTGAAACTCCCTTGGGCTCTTTGGCACAGACCGCTGGAACGCCACAGCTCTGCAGATCGACTACTTCCATACTTCCTCCGTGATCATCCTACGACCTCAGTAATATTTGCCGTCTCACACTTGAGGCGTAGGATTCTCAATGCAGCCAACTCATGCTGACGTACTTTGTCCCGCCTCAGGCGTAGTTTACGACTCAGGAATTGAAGAGTTTTGATTTTTCGGTTACCGAGACCGTACCGGTGCTTGATGATAACTTGATAAAGTTTGGGAAGTTCGTGGACATACTGCCAAAGCCGTTCGATGAGATCCTTTTCCTCGAACTGGTTCGCCGGATCATGGAGGCTGTCCTTCGCCATTAGCTTCTCGCCTTCGCTTGAGGAGACCAGCCGCTCCCACGAATCGGTGGAAATGAATGGATTTGTGTCCTCGACGCGGAGTTGGTTCAATCGATTTTTTGGGAAATGCACGCTGGAATATACCTCGCGTAAGTACCTGCTAATCGCCTCCCGTATGAAGAAGGATGCGTAGCTCACGAAGGTATAGCCACGATCTGGATTGAAACTCCCTGCCGCCTTCATCAGTCCGACGGTGCCTTCGCCGACAAGTTCCTCGATGCGCGCATGACTGAAATGAAAACTTGCAAGATGGACAACGAGACGCAGGTTGTGATAAATAAGTTTTTCTCGGGCGTTGGTATCTCCGGCTCTGGCGTCGCTTGCAAGCCGGAACTGTGTTTCCCGTGACAGAATCGGGATTTGACTGATCTTATTTATGGAGCCTGCGTGTTTCATTCGCCATCTCTATATAACACCAAGCTAGCGCGACAGTCAGGCCAGTCCTGGCTGTGACTGAATTTATTTGATCTGGATCGTGTACTTTTCAGAGAGTTGAGCGACACGACGGAACGTATGCCCACGGTCTTGCCGATCTTTCATGTGCCGCTTGAGCACATCTTTGCGCGGCTCGACTTGCAAGCCTCTTAGTTTGGATAGCATGCTGCCAAAAACAAGGAACTCATCCTCTGAGATTTCGTCGACGGAGTACTTCTTGAATTTCAAGGGTAAACGCTCGATAGCTCCGACCTGTATTGCGTCGGACTTACGCCAGCTAATGTTTGATCTGACTCCCTTAACGGCAAGGCCAGGTTCTGAGGTGTCGTTTTGCAAGTACGCTGTCAGGTATCGCTTCAGCCAATCAGCTCTAGCTAGCGTGGCCTTTTCTCGTTTAGCAAGCCGGTCTTTCTCTTTTCCCAATAGCTCTGCTTCGCCGACGAGGCTCTTGATATAGACGGCTATGTTTGCGGCTTTTTCATCTTTGGCAAGAGTCAACTCCTTCAAGCGGTCACTGATTTTCTGTTCGAGCTCTTCGTCGACGATCTCGCCGGTTTCGCTGACGGTGAATTCGAGCATGTCGATGATTGAAGTGATTGCCTCGTCGATTTCATAAAGCCGGAACTTCGAGACATTAGAGGCGGAGACCCTTTCGGTCTCCGCTGATTGTGCTTTTTTGGCTGCGCCCACGTCAGGCCGCCACTTGCTTCTCGATGTCAGGCATCAGCTCGCGCAACAGTTTTTCCACGGCCGCGTAGTCAAAGTTCTTGCGCCTCACCATATCTAAGGATTTGGCCTGAGAGAACCTCAGCTGTTGGAAAATCTGCTTCAGCGACATTGGCAACTCTTCATAGGTTGGCACCGAGGTCCTAGCCAAGGGTTGCGACGTAGTACGTGTAGTTGGCGTAGTCGGTGTAGTTCCGGATGCAACAGCAGTCTGCGCCTGTGTCGCGGCCTGAACTGCTGGTGTAGCTGGGTTGCTTTCGGTTTTGGACTCCGCTGAGCTTTCGACCTCAAGTTTTGGCGGGTTCCAGCGGAAGTTTATCCATGAGTTGTTGACTTTGTCTTTAGCTGATCCTTTGTACTGACCGCGCTCATTGACAAAACCATACACGTTACCGACGTTGTAGAGGTATCTGCCTATCCCCCAGGCAACGGAGGCCCGACGGAACGCATTGGAAATTCCACCTTTGACCGGTTCGATCTCTGTGAGGGATGCGGCATCACATTTGTCAAGCCACTCGCCGTTGATTCGGATACTCAGGGTGCAGAGGATACCCGAGCCAGGACCCTGACGGTATTTAGCCGTCCAATTTTCGGCACCCAAAATGTTGTCTAGACGATCTTGAATCGTTCGCGCATCAAGATACGGTGCTACCATGCACCAGGGTTCTCCTTTCTGATTAAGTCCCGACATAGTTGACCTCCATTTGACCTCTTCTGCTCGGAAGGGTACGGTGAGCCTTGACATTAGGCCTTGCTCTTTTTCATTCATTTAATCTCCTCGCCTCGCTGTAGTCGCGAGTGCTCAGTGAATGGAGTCCTCTGCACGGCAGAGTGTGCGGATAGTTTATGTGAAAAGTCGTGCCTGTTGCACCGAAGGTCTGTCTTGCAAATAAAGGAAGTAGATCGGTATGGACTTCGTAAAGGAAGCAAAGTATGGCCCTAAAACGCGGTTCTTCGTGGCGCCTGAAACATTGAGGGCGTCGAGGAAGTCAGAAAAATCAAAAAGATTTTCCACCGATGGAAAGAATGATTGGATCACTACTATAGCCGCTTTCGCACGGAGATTTCTGGCCTCAAGAATGGCGGACGCTGTACGATGCATTAGCTGATAACGAAGTTCGCTATTCGCATAAACCTGAGTCCCGAGGACTTGATTCAGGAAATCAAGCCGCCGTTGCTTGCGTTCGACGATGCCATTAGATATATCAAATAGTTTTTCCTGCTGGGCGCTGACCGATCGGTCAGCCGTGCGAATCCAGCGAAATATTCGATCGGAAAAGGACTCTCGGCTTTTAGCCTCTACGGCAACAACGACACGATTGTTATCGCCATTTGAGCAGAAAGCCATAATGTCCGTTCTGCTCGGGGTGCTTAAGGTATCCAAAAACACTGCGTGTTCGGCCACGACACTTTCGGGTCGCAAACCCCGTAGCACCTCAATTCCAGAGTTACGGAGGACATAATTAAGCGGCTCGGGTAAAACTGACTTCACGCCGCGCCATTTCATGGCGCATTCATAGGCAGAATAAGAGGGAACCCAGTTTTTGCGACCTACGGTTTCAATCCAGTCATCGATAGTTTTGAGCGGACGTAGTGAATGTATCTCCATATGGGATCACATATCTATAGTCCCGGCAGCATCCCAGTTGATGGCCGCCAGTTATCTTATGAGCAAAGTGCCCTGTTTATTGAAAGGGAATGCGACGTAAAATTTTCAGGTCATCGATATAAAGAGTCACGCCATCCACTATGGTATGAACATGCCCTGTCTTGCCATTCGATGGAAAGCCTTTCTTGGCAGCTACACGGAAACTTAATGCGAATCTGTCATAACCCATCTCTTGCACTGCTTCCAGCACTCGGTCACGGTTCCGGTCATGCATAAGATCAAGCCCGAAAGTGATCGGGAGTTCCGATATCATGCCATCCTCGCCGGCTTCTTGAAGCTCGGGCAGCTTGCATTCTAATTCCACATCATAGGTCGGGCCTTTCCTACCAACACATCCTTCAGGCGGGGAATACCAGACTCCGGGTTTGAAGTGCCTGGCTCGAAATTGCTCGGCGGATTCCCAGAGCTTTTGCGACTTTATTGTCTTACCCTCATTTGAAAGTTGTGAATAAGTTTCTTTGTCTTCAAGCAGCCGTTTGAAGAAATCGACTCCAAAGACTTGCGCCGTTGGCTTTGCGTACAAAGCAATGACGGCGATGGAAATAAACGTGAGTGACAGGGAGTGCCGACTCACTTTGGGCTCGTCAACTGCTGCTGTAGATATTCGCACCCTGTAGTCGTTGTTGCGTAGTAGAGGTTCGTTCGCATCTCAGGGGCACCCTGGCAGTTTATCTCTAAAACATCGGTGTCTACTAAGCGTTCTTTGCATTCGGGAAATTGCAGGATAACATTCCAGGGACTCATGTTTGAACCACCTACATTCGCAGCATCAACACAGGTGTTACTCTTAGGGGAGAAAGCGAACCACCGATCTTTCAAAAGCCGGAATGTTCGGATGTTCTTCTGGCAGGTACCCTTGGAAGAAGCGAAGACGTAGATTCCGTTCCATTCTGCAGTAGCTTGATTCGGGCAGTCGATTGCTACGACACCGGTTTTGAGGTCATTCACAACAAAAGAACAGCCTGTTGTCCCGGCAGAGGTACCGATGACGAGGTGATTGACTTCACCTCGCTGGGCTTTCGTTGCCGCAACGCATTTGCCATCGGCAAAGAAATGCCAAGGAGCAGCCTGTGCCGAAATCTCGGAAACGCTTAGCGCGATCATGCCTAGGCCGAAGACAAAGGTCAAAGACGTTGTGCGCTTACTTCTTAACATACGTACCCTCGAACCAGCCGAATCCCTTGATAGTTTTATCGTCCGCCTTCTCAAAGCGGACTTCACCTTGTCTCGGGTCCTTAATGTAATAACTGTTTCCGCGTTTTGTGTACTCAAAACAGCCTGCTTCAGCATTTTTAGAGAGGCCCATGCCCGAGGCGGTGATGCAAGCTCGGCCGTCGCGAAAGTCGATTGCTGCGATAAGGCAGCGACCGCAAGTATACTTGCCGGAAAAATCTGCGCGGCTACATGCTACGCTGAGCAGCATGGACAGAAGTCCCAGGAGCCTGATCGATGCCCAAAAGACGCACTTCGTCTTCAAGCTGAGTTTACGTTGGGTAGGTGAATAATCTAGTAGGATGGTTTTCATATTGTACCTATCATAACGAGTACCTATTTCGTCAAGGTGGTTTTATTGTAGGTACTGTGTATAAACAGGGATGAAAGAGAAGCCCAACCTTGAGCGTGAGTTTGAAGCCTTCCTAAAAACCTTTGGCAAGAAAGTAAAAGAAGTCAGAACACAGAAGCAACGTACTCAGGAATGGATGGACGATAAACAGGACTTTGGAATCGATATCAAGCACTTCCAGAGCATCGAACAGGGTAGATCGAATGTCACCTTGCGAACGATATTCAAGGTCTGTCGAAAGCTAGGTGTTCAACCCTCTGATTTGTTTAAGGGGGTTTCTGTCTAGCTATTGCGGTAGACAGGAGCCCGAAGGCTCCCTCGTCCTCATTGTTTGCCCTGTAGGCCGGTGCTGCCGCGGTATTTCACTGGCGAGTGAATATTGTGCATCGGATGGCGAACCCATCCGTAGCTGCCTGAGTATGGTTGGTGTATAGGTGTGGGGGGGGGAAGAAGAAAGCTCTAACTATATTAGCTGCTTTATCTTGTTTTGTTTTTATGGTTAAGGGTGCGACCCTTCGAGTGCTGGGATTTCCCCAACACCGAATTAGACACTCCGCAGACATAACAAGGCGAGGATGCTTGTTAGGTCTACGGAGGATCGAGTTCATGTTCATTCTAATGAACAAATACAAGTACGCCTACCCAGGCTTCGAGAAACAGGGCAGAGCAGACTGTTTTGTCAAAATCAAATAATAGGCGTGGTCAGTGAGGTCACTGTGGTCATTTCTTTTTCCAGTTATGGGTACTGCATCTCCCATAGAAAACGAATCTGCCTAGCCTGCAGTTCATCCTGCCATTCCCTCAGGGTCTTCAGCCGTCTCCGAGGTTTTGGTGGGCTTAAGACCACTCGTACGAACCGGCTATCCAACGCTGATAGTTCTTCCAGCGCATTTCCACATAAAATTATGAAAGTCGACCCCTGAAAAATCAACCTGTCCACGATAGGTAGCAACAAACCACATTCCGCATTTGATAGCTCGCTCACGTGCCAAATGAGGATCCGTGGAGGCACGAAAAATGAGCTCCCATGTGACATCTCAAGTACAAAGTCTTGCGAATTCCAATTACAAAATACGGTTTCTTCACCAAAATAATTTGGCTCCATATGCCCAAGAGTCAACCGCTTCCTTCGAATAAAGCGCCGGAGTTCGGACCGAGTTCCAAACGCTAGATAATTCATTGACGCAACCGACTTTGCCTCGATTTCCTTGACGGCAATCGATGGATATGGATATCAATCCGGGGAAATAGGTTGTGCTCGATTTCAGGATCACTTAACCGGTGAGATAGATTCATAAGTGCCATAAGGATCGAATCTCTAGCAGGGTGTTGAAAAACGCATAGAATCGGGTATCCGTTCAAACCATAAATACGATTGGACGGGCACGTATTTTGCGCCTTGCCACCTTCGCTTCTGGGCGCAACGGGCTCATAGCTTGCCAGCCAAAATAACCAGATTGGCTGCCGCCATCGTGAATATGAAATGAAAGCCAACCTTAGCTTTGCCGCAGTAGCGTGTTTTACGGATACCACCGATGGTTTTGCCCCAGCCAAATAATTCTTCAATCCGTTTGCGAACGCGTTGGCTGATTGCATAGCCGGTACTTCGCGCCGTTCGGCGATCAAGGCCTGGTGTTTTTCGTGTTTCAATCATGGCGATGTGCGGTTTTATCTTCAATGACCTGAGCGATGCTACCATGTCTTTCGTATGGTAGCCTTTGTCTGCACCCAATGTTCGCGGCTTGATTTTGCGCTTGCGGAGATTCTTTAATAGAGCAAGCAAGCCACGGCGTTCTGCTTTGCCATCAGCAGCCTCCAGGTTTGCCGCAACACAAAGACCGGTACGATTTTCCATGACGACATTACCGCAGTAAGACAGCTTTGCTTCTTTGCCGGGGCCCTTGCGTGCAAGCATGGATTCGGGATCAGTAGTACTGGCATGTGTTTCATTGCTGCGTTTTTCATCGTGAAAATTCACGATCGGATTGCGACTGGTGTCTATTGGCTTTTCGCGTTTTACGTCTGCATCTTTTTGTTTCGGCTTAAAGCTTTTAAGCGATGCCCATGCTTCGATCAATGTGCCGTCAGCGGTGAAGTGTTCATCAGAGACCAGATTCTTGCTTTGCGCAAAACGAACGACCTGCGCCAGAAAGCTATTTGCGATTTCCTGATTGAGGAGGCGTTCGCGGTTTTTGGCAAAAGTACTGTGATTCGGAACAGGATCATTCGGCATCAGATCAAGAAACCAGCGGAAGAGAAAATTGTAGCTGAGTTGTTCACAAAGCTGGCGCTCCGAACGAATCGAATAAAAAGCGATCAGAAGCGATGCCTTCAGCAAAAACTCCGGCGGTATCGAGGGTCTGCCAGCATCGGCGTACATCTTATCAAGTGCTCCATCCAGTTTGCCGAGCACGTCATCGGCCATAGTCTTGATTTTACGCAATGGATGCGACGGCGGAATCAGATCTTCCGCAGAGAAATTGTAGAGAAAATTCATCTGAGCTTTTTGGTCACCGCGCATTGGCTCAATATAATCAAAATTAAGGACTTCTTCAACACCCTGCTAGTTACGGCTGCTTGGAAATCGGTAAGCTTGAGTACGGCAGCCATGTGAGCAACATGTTTAAGCGGAATGCGACTTCGCGTGTCGAGATAAGCATTCTTAGAATTAAGATTACCGTAAGAAACTTGTCTCTCAGTTAGATAACTTCGATACAGATTCAATAATGTGCGTGTCAGATTCTGCGCAAACTTTTGCGGCGGCGATTTAAGTAGCCACTTGCATGCACATTCATCTAGCCCTTCTGTGTCGTTGCCGATCATTGTTATCATTTGCAAGTAGTCAGTATCTGTAGGGATCCCGAAGACTTCAGTAAGCAGCCGTCCATCTATCTCCCTATCTCCGCTCAGACTGACGGCATACTCTAGGTGGTTTAGAGCGGAGCGCATGTCGCCATCTCCGTGATTACACAAATACCATAAAGCATCATCAGTCGCTTGGATTTTTTCACTTTGGCAGATTTCTCGTAAGTGTTCGATTACTGTGGCATGAGAAATCGGATCAAACTCGATATTAATACATCGCTTTCGTAAAGACGGATCTACACCCCGGCGCTTGTCCGGCGTCGTAGCGAATACAACAGTAATGCGTTTTGTGCTAAAATGGTTTTCGATACCCAGTACCTGATTCCGGAATTTTGCTTCCTTTTCAGCATCAATAAAATCGTCATAAAAGCGAAGAAAAGCGCCCTGTTGCCGAATCGGTAGATTTCCAATCTCATCAAATACAAGAACCTTATGATGGCCGGATTTCGGTAAGTTAACGAATTCTAAGGCGGACTCTATTTCTTCCACGCTTGTATTTGCGCAGTTTACATATGCATAATACTCCTTCGGGTAAGTGTCGAAATCCAAACACTTGGGACATACGCAGCAAGCATCCCTTTCATTTTCAAATTCGATGCAATTAACAGCCTTCGAAATAATTGAAGCTGCTGAAGATTTGCCAGTACCTGAAGGTCCAACGAATTGAAAAAATTCGATGCTACTTCTATGGAGATTGTTCTGAATAGCCAAAATCGCCCGGCCTTGACCTAATATTTCCCCAAGCTTTCGGGGGCTGTATTTTGTTACATATGACATGGCTTAACCCCAACGGAGTTGATCATGGATGCGATTTGCGCGTTCCTTTTCTGACAATAGAAACCGACTAAGCTGCTTTCGATACTCTGGTTTTAGGTCCATATGATTAAAGAAGCGTCGCTTCGGGCGAGCATCCCCCTTTTTCCATTCGGGCGGCCTCTCATTTTTGCGCAGCCCAATGGAAGTCGTGTGTCTGTTTTCACGGCCCATTTGCTCGCCGAAGTCTTCCACATCAAGAGGTATGCGGTGATGGTGTTTTTCACAAAACGCACAATAGAAAGCGTATAGATCATTGTTCAATATTCGCAATTTAGGGCCATGCATACAGGCCTCATCGATAAAATGTGCTAACAGGTTATTTTTCAGCTCCCATTGCTGTAATTCGGCCTCGAACCAGTCAAAATCGATAGTATGGTCATAGCCCGGGTCGCGATCCCACTTTAGCCATGCGATGAATTTGCGGATCTCTGACGGGGACGTGACAAGAGTCTTCAGCAAACTTAGTTGCCCCGTGCTGATTTTCTCGGATCGAAATTGAAATGGTAAAATTACGTCACGCAATGAATCCGAGTACGGCAGATCCCGGTAGTCTGAATCAGCGTAGGTGATTAGCACGGACTTTCTTTTTGCACTGGCATAAGATTGGTTTAGGGATGTTGAAATGCGGTCACTAAGCGTCAGATTCATGAATAGTCGCAGGGTAGCCATTGATACAGGGTTGCGTAGAGGTACTTGGATAATCTTGTGCTTTCTTAGATTTTGAACTCCACGCCGATTTAGTTGATTTATTGATAATTGACCGGGGTCAATAAAGTCCATCACGGCATTTTTTCCCGCGTGCGTAATAACTGCGCGAAGCAGCGAAGCTAATGGCTCGCCAAACACATACAGTATTTTCTGAATCGGCACTCCATAGTGAAAGATGGCCCCTAGGGTTAAGCGCAAAGCTTCGCGAAATGCTTTCTTTTCACGAATACCCTGTCGAGGACAGTACTTTATGCATTCTGATGCGATTAGGGGAAGATCCCGCGGCTTCAGTTGTCGGAACCGTTCTGAATCGAAACTGGCATTGGAATAAATTGAATGATTCTGGATGTCGCTGTTGTCCATAAGTCTCCTTGAAATATTTTGTGTGTTAGAGGCTGGTTGATATTGCTGCTTGCACACCTAATGGTCGCCATCGAATTTTGAAACACGCGCCCTCACTAAACCAATTTAATCAGGGTTTCTTTTTCCGGCAAGTGAGGCAAAACGCCAGAAACTTCCCCTGTAGCATCGACAGGTCGATGAATTAAGAGGATTTTTTGCGTAGAAAAAAAGTTCAGATTTTCGAGACGAAATGCGAAAAAATGTCTGTTTGTGCGATCACTCGGTTCAGAGCTAGCTTGCATTCGCAAAAAAAAAGTTGATTTTGTCGCTTTTGAGTTACGAAAAATCGCCTCTCAGTTGTATTATATAGGCATGAAACCATGCCTATATAATACAACAACTCCCGATTCGGGCATCTCTCTCGAGAGCGACACGCTTAACCATTGGGCTGAAATGGTAGTTTCCTTGATAGAGTCGAGCCAACTCATGCCTAGTCCCCCCTTCGAGGAATCACCATTCTTCGGCATAGTGGAGGCGAAGCTTCGATTTGACATTACAGGGAATCCGTACATTCTATGGATCAAGCGAGGACGCGTATGATAAAGAAGACATTTGTTGCTGCCGTCTATCTTCGGGTTTCAACGAAAAAACAGGCTGATACCGGCACTGCGATATCTGGTCAAAGAAAGGCAATCGTCGACTTTCTTGCTCGAGAGAAAATTCAGGCATACAAATTCTATGTCGACGAAGGTTTGAGTGGAACCAACACGAAGCGACCTGCATTGCAGAGGCTTTTAAGCGATGCAGAGCAACCGGATGCTCCGTTTAATATGGTAATATTTTGGGATGTCTCGAGACTCGATCGGTCACTGAGGAATTGGGTCAATCATATCTATAGTTTGCGCGACCTTGGGATATCGATACGAACGGTAGACGCTAATCTAAATCTGGATGACCCGACTCATGAGCTCGTGGCGCTTCTCAGCGGTTATCAGGCAGAACAATTTTCCATTACTCTGAGTAAGAATACGAGACGCGGCATGAATGAGACCATCAGACAAGGGTTCTATACTTACGGAAAACCTCCATTCGGATATGATATCAAAAAAGTAGCTTATTCTGGGACAATGAAAAACAAGCTGATCTTAAATGAAGATGAGGCTAAATTGGTTGAGAAAATGTTTGCTTTAACGGTTACCAATGATCTTGGCGCGAAGAAGATTGCAGCCAGTCTGAATGGCCAAGGATATAGACATCGGAATGGGAAACAATTCAATTTCAAGACCATACTCAAGATCTTACGCAATGAGGTTTATACCGGTAGCCTCATCGGTGATAAAACGAGATTTTTGAATGGCCGGCGAGTAGAAAATGAACCGGAAAACAGGGTTGTGCACCCGAATGCTCACCACGCAATCATAGATAAAAGGACTTATAAGAAAGCTCAAGAACGGATTGATGGCCGGCATAATGGAAAGTACAATTCCAGAACCGCCAACAGCCAATTTCTTTTTACAGGCATAGCCTTCTGCGGTATTTGCGGCTTACCCATGTTCAGTACACATGGCAGAGCAAAGAATAAATCAACCCATTTCTACTATGCATGCAAAGGACGTATAACACAGAAATCATGTTCTCTACGGAATTTTCGGCAACCAATGCTCGATGCACTTCTTCTAACCGTTATTGAAACGGAAATCCTGGCCAAAACCAACCTTGAATCGGTAGTAAAAAAAGTTAATATGGCCATGGGTAAACGCACTCAACTTATGACAGAACAGGTAACTGCGATGAGCAAAGAGATTGGTGTATTGAAGCAAAAAATGGAGCGCATTACTAACCTGTTAATCACCCATAACGACAGTGACGCTGATGTTCTTCTACCGAAGTTAAACGAACTCGATAGGGAAAAGGTAGCTCTGGAAATTCAGCAGCGAAGCATAAATGATTCCCGTTTTCAACCGGTCGTGGTTAGAAACCTCGATCAGCTGTTGGGAAATCTCAAACTCTTGCTTACATCAGTGGACCTTCCAAAACGAAAGGCCTTTGTTTCGGCGTTCATAAGCAAAGTAGAGATCTTTGAAGATAAGGCGGTCTTGCATTACAAGAATCCGTTGGATCCGGCACGAAACAGGTTCATCGCGCCGTTTGCTGAGGCATTGACAACAATGCCCAAAAAGTCATTGGAGCTCTCCAAGGGTGGGGTTCACCTTTGGGTCTCCTATGCGTCCCCTAGGGGAATCGAACCCCTGTTGCGGGAATGAAAATCCCGAGTCCTAACCGCTAGACGAAGGGGACTAATCCTTCTAACCGACACCTTGCGGCACCGGCCCTGTGAGAAGCCCGGGAATCGAACCCGGGACCCACTCCTTAAAAGGGAGTTGCTCTACCGACTGAGCTAGCTTCTCGTAACACACAACGTGTTCGACATTTCCGCTGCGCGTCGCCCAGCTTCGCTGGCTGGAGGGCGTCTTTGCGGAAATGTATGCCCACAGGGCGTTTAGGCGAATCCGGCGTTTTAGTCAGAGCGTCAATTTTTTTGGTACATCATTGCTCGTTGTTTCGCCCACAAACCGCCAGAGCCGGGCCGTGTTCCTGGCGTCGCTGAGCGCCGAATGCGCCCTGCCCTCGAATTTGAAGCCAACCTGCGTCAGCGTGGCCTCAAGCCCCATGCGCGTCAGCAGCTTCTGCTTCTTAAAGAAGAGATTTTTAAAATCGAGAAATCCATCGGGCAGGTTATACTGGATGGTATGGCGGCGGCAATCCAGCACCAGTTGCTTTTTGTCAAAATGTCCCCAGCTAAAGATAAACACGTCCTCAAAACCGGCAATCCACGCGGTAAACCGCGCAAAGACATGCGGAAAAAAGGCTGCGGCATCGACCTGCGCCTGGGTGATGCCGGTCAGTTCAGTGCAAAAATCCGTAAGGCGGGTATACAGAACAGGGCGGATGTACTCCTGAAACTCGGCGATGCGCTCGTGCGTTCGGCCATCGATCATGACCGCACCGATTTCAATCGTCTCGCGCTCGGCGCGCGCGATGCCGTTATCCAGCGCGCAGGTGGCTTCGAGGTCGAGAAACAGATAATGCCGGTGCGCTTTCCAGTTCTTATTTGCCACAGTTTTGCCTTTTCAGGGCATAGCGTGGACCGCCTCTGCCGCCATGATGTCCATCCAATTCAGGTTGATCTGCGTATGCATTGCCCTGGCGAGCCTACCCCTGTACTCCCAGGAAAATGCAAAACCGGCGGAAACAAAGCCTGCGGCGACGACGGCACCCGCGGTTAAGCCCGCTGAAGCGAACACGGAGCCCGCCAAACCGTTGAGCCCCGAAGAGATCGAGGCCGAAGCAAAGCGCCGCGAGCAGGCACAGAGAGATGCAGAGGAAGCGGCACGCAAAAAGGCCGAGGCGGAGAAAACATTCTTCACCAAGCTGGTTGAAAATTCCAAGGTCTATACCGGGCTTGCGGCCGGCATCGGCGTCGGTGTCAATAAACTGCACGGCACGGGATACACCGTCGGCATGGCCATCGATGTGATTGCGTACAAGACCTGGGGTTTCCATTTTGCCGCAGAAACCGGGCAGTACCCCGCGAAAAGCGCCACGCTGAGTACAGGCGGAGTTCCCGTGAACGTTTCGAGCGGCGGCACTTTCGGCTTCCTGGCGCTCGACTTCGCCGCAGTCTATGTTTTTCCGAAAGTGCTTAACCTCGACCCCGCTGTGGGCCTGGGTATTTCGGTTTACCAGTTGCGCGGCGGGGCGTATGATTTCAATCAAACTGTTGCGCCCCTTCTCTATGGCTCGGTCTATTATGATCTGCTCAGCCATCTCCAGGTCGGATTCATCACACAGCTAACGCTGCCGTCGTCATCGAAACTCGAAGCGGCGGGAACATCGACCACACTCGACAATAGCGTGGCGCAGACCACGGTTGCCTTTAAGCTGGCGCTGCGCTACGCCTGGTTTTAAAGCACAATGACCGGCAAGCCAGTTCAAAGTTATAATGAGATAGAGATCGCGGCGCCGCCCGAAAAAGTTTTTGACTACGTCACCCGTCCCGACCTCTGGCATGAGTGGCACCCGGCATCGACCTCGGCCCAGCTGCCGCGTGTGCCGTTGCAGGTCGGCGATGTATTTCGGGAAATCATCACGGTGTCTTACCCGCTGGTGCGCATACGCCGTGCAACCGAGTACACGGTGACCCTCAGCGAACCCGCAAAAGTCTGGGAAGTTCGGGGGAAATCCTCGTTGTTTGACCTGACCATTCATTATGAATTCAAGGCGCAGGGGAAGGGAACCCCCTTTCAAAGAAATCTAACCTATGCGGTGAAAGGGGTATTAGCGTATTTTGAACCAATTCTCGTCAGGCCGAAAATCAGACGGCAATCGGCTGCAGCTTTGAAAAATCTGAAATCTCTACTGGAATCCCTTCGGTAGGGATGATGCTACAACTTCTCGGCGAGAAAATCGTCGAAATAGAGGTAAGGCGTACTATTTCCTCCTCCTGTGATGCCGGTATAACCGTCACCAAAACTGGAATCAACAAGGGAGATAGAGATTGTGCTATTTCCTTCAATCGCACAGGTTATTTTTGTACCGTCGAAAGTCAGCGTAATCTTGTCCGAAATGCCTGACGTTAACTGGTGCATTGCCACATCACCAAAACTCGCAACTACCCCGCTGGCTTCTTTTCTAAGCGCGAAATTATATTTATAAGGATTGCTGCTACCCTGCACAAAATAATAGCCACAGAGATAGCTATCTATGGGAGCGTCGCTTGCCGCCGATCGGCCGATGAGATATCCGGAGCTGAAGTAGTTGGAGGCTCCGGAAATACTAAACTTTGCACTGACTTTAAAACTACCCTTAATCTTATCCGTGTAAAGCGCGGATGGTAATGACTCATCAGCTATTATTCCACTACCAAGCGGTTGAGCCTTATTATTACTGATCTGAAAACCCACGGCGGGAGAGATAATCCTGGTCGTCCACTTTGATCCAAGACTGCTGCTGCCCGAACGGTTAAAGTCATCCTTAAAAATTTCATTACTTGTGGTTTTCTTGATACACTGGCTAAATGCCAAGAGAACCATTAAAATGACTGCGGCAGACCGCAAAACGACGTTGACTCTTCCCAATTTCATATACCCTATTTTCGACGACTCACAGTGCCACCCATAGCTTGTAAACCCTTATCGTTGCCTGATTTTCATCGACGTCATGTCTTTTTAAGCAAAACCAACCAATGCTCCAGTTTGTCCTGAAGGCGATTTTCGGCTCGAAGTACGAGCGCGATTTGAAGCGCATCCGCCCCTATGTCGAGCGCATCAACAGCCTCGAACCCGGCATGCAAAAGCTGTCGGATGCAGAGCTCGCGGCGAAAACTCCGGCCTTTAAGGAACGTCTCGCCAACGGCGAAAAACTGATTTCACTCCTCCCGGAAGCTTTTGCTGTACTGCGCGAAACCTCAGTGCGCACGCTGAAAATGCGCCATTTCGACGTGCAGCTCATGGGCGCGATGGCGCTCAACGAAGGCAAAATCTCTGAAATGAAGACCGGTGAGGGAAAAACACTCACAGCGACGCTGGCAGTTTACCTCAATGCCCTGACTGGCAAGGGCGTTCACCTCGTGACCGTCAACGACTACCTCGCCAGCCGCGACGCCGACTGGATGCGCCCGCTCTATGACTTCCATGGCCTGACCACGGGCGTCATCAAAAGCAACATGCCGCACACCAAGCGGCGTGAAGCCTATGCGGCCGACATCACCTACGGTACAAACAACGAGTACGGCTTCGATTACCTGCGCGATAACATGGTCGACCACCGTAACTACCGTGTGCAGCGCTCGCACTACTTCGCGATTGTCGACGAGGTCGACTCGATTCTGATCGACGAAGCACGCACACCGCTCATTATCTCAGGCCCCGCCGACCAGGATGCCGGCGAATACGTGCGCGTGAACAAGGTTATTCCCGCACTTTCAGACAAAGTCGACTACGATGTGGACGAAAAGGCGCGCAGCGTATTACTCACGGAAATCGGTGTGCATAAGGTTGAAAAACTGTTGAACGTCGATAACCTCTACGCACCGCAGAACGTCGAACTCGTGCACCATGTGCACCAGTGCCTCAAAGCGCACAAACTGTTCGCCAAAGACGTCGACTACGTCGTGCAGTCGGGCGAGATTATTATCGTCGATGAATTCACCGGCCGTCTGATGGAGGGCCGCCGCTACAGCGATGGCCTGCACCAGGCGATCGAAGCAAAAGAAAAAGTCGATGTAAAACAAGAAAACCAGACACTCGCGACGATCACCTTCCAGAATTTTTTCCGCATGTATGAAAAACTGGCGGGTATGACCGGAACCGCCGACACCGAAGCTGAAGAATTCCGGAAGATTTACAAACTCGACGTGATGGTGATTCCACCGAACCGCAAGATGATCCGTAAAGATGCGGCGGACAAGGTTTACCGTACGGGTCGTGAGAAGTTCGACGCCATCGCCGAAGAGGTAAAAACTTTGCACCTCAAAGGCCAGCCGGTGCTTTTGGGTACGATCTCGATCGAAAACTCCGAGAAGCTGTCGAAGCTTTTGACGACGAAGGGCATCCCCCACAGCGTGCTCAACGCGAAATTCCACGACCAGGAAGCGCAGATTATTAAAGAAGCCGGCCACAGAGGCCGTGTGACAATCGCCACCAACATGGCGGGCCGCGGTACCGACATCATTCTCGGCGAAGGCGTCAAAGACCTGGGTGGATTACACATCGTGGGTTCAGAACGCCACGAATCGCGCCGTATCGACAACCAGCTGCGCGGCCGGGCGGGCCGCCAGGGCGACCCCGGCAGTTCGCGCTTTTACCTCTCGCTCGAAGACGAGCTGATGCGTATTTTCGGCTCTGACCGTTTAGGGCCGATCATGCAGCGTTTTGGCATGCAAGAAGGCGAAGCGCTCGAGCACCGTATGGTGACGAATGCCATCGAACGCGCGCAGAAACGCGTCGAATCGCACCACTTCGAGATGCGCAAGCACCTGCTCGAATACGACGATGTGATGAACAAGCAGCGCAAGTACATCTACATGATCCGCAACGAGATTCTCGATAATACGGATGTCAAAGACCTGATACGCGAATTCGCCGACGACGCGGTCAACATCCGCATTGAGCAGCTTCTGCCCGGCAAAAAGGTTTCGGAGTTTAACTTTGAAGCGCTCGCCGAATATCTCAACGGCGTCTTCCAGATCAAGTACGACGACCTCGAAGAAGCCGTGCGCCGCGCCAGCAAAGAAGAATTTATGGCCGAGGTGCGCAAAAAGGCGCTCGATGCCTTAAACCGCAAAGAAGAAGAGATCGGCGCTGAGAACATGCGTATTCTCGAAAAGATGATCGCGCTGCAGGTCATCGACCAGAAATGGAAAGACCACCTCTACCTGATGGACCAGCTGCGCGACGGTATCTGGACGCTGGGTTATGCGGAGCGCAACCCGCTTGTCGAATACCGTTTCCGTGCCTTCGCGATGTTCGAAGACATGGTCGCGGCGGTCAAAGACGAAGTCACAGAGTTCATCCTGCGGGCGCAGGTCAAAGAGCAGCTGCGTGAAGAAGAGGCGATTGAAACCGAATACCACGAAGTCGGCAGCGCTCAGCACAGCACGATGGCAGGTTTTGATATGACGGACGGCGTGGCTGCACAGGCGCTGGCAAAGCAGATGCAGAGCGGGCAGCCAGGCGCAACGACGTCTGAGGCCGCAAAGCAGACTGGCGGCGGATCGTCGAAGAGAAAGTCGTCCCGTCGGCGCTGACCCCACCCCGGCTCGCTGGGCGAGCCACCCCTCCCCATTGACATGGAGAGGGGTATGTTCTGAAATCTAATTCGGATTAAGACCTATCCCCAAGTTCCCCCTCTCCACGTTAGTGGGGAGGGGGTTAGGGGGTGGGGTCACCTACCCCACTTACTCTCGATATACGCGTCCCGTCCCGACCCTTTGCGGTAGCGGTAATAATCCGTCGGATTCTTCTTGTAATAGTCCTGGTGGTAATCTTCCGCCGGCCAGAAGTCATTGGCTTCTTTGATCTTCACGGCAATCTTCCCAAACTTACCCGAGGCCGCCATTTCGTCCCTGGTTTTTTCCGCCGCGGCTTTTTCCGTTTTGCTGCCGAAAAAGATGTAAGTCTTATACTGTTCGCCGCGGTCATAGAACTGGCCGTCATCCTGCTCGGGATTGATGTTGCGCCAGAAGACATCGAGCAGCTTTTCATAGCTCACCTGCGCCGGGTCGTAGAGCACGAGCACTGATTCGACCTGCGAGCTGCGCCCGTACGAGACTTCACTATATGTGGGATTCTTCTCTTTGCCGCCCGAATAGCCCGAGATGACGGCCTTCACACCCGCGAGCTTTTCATAGGGCGGCTCCATACACCAGAAGCAACCACCGGCGAAGATTGCCGTTCTGAGCTTGGTGTCTTTATTTACATAAGGGCGCGGTAAGGTGAACTTGTCCGCAGAGCCGCCACCCGCTTCAGCCTTGTCGCCGCAGGCAATCAAAAGCCCGGCCAGAAGCACGGCCCAATGTCTTAGTTTCATGATAAATCCCCCTTTGAACCCCCGTGTGGTACGTCCATGTTGTTTTGGTCGCTTTGAAACGATAATTATGACAATTTATTGACGTGCGTTGCACAAAAAACATATATTCAGCATCGTAGCCGGATATCTGCGGTGTCGGATGGTACACTATGTACACCACCACCTGGATTCATCCTAATCTAAAGGAGAAAAAAAATAAAATGAACATCTCAATACTTTCCGATCACGGTGCATTTCTGTTCCGTTACTTTCACATTATCGGGGGCGTCGCCTGGATTGGCGTACTCTGGTATATCAACTTCATTCAAGGCGGTTATGTCGGCGGCCTCGACGCGGCAGGCCAGACCACGGCAAAACAAAAGCTGTTTCCGAAAGTCATGTGGTACTTTCGTTACGGTGCGCTGCTGACTTTCATCACCGGCGTGGCGCTCATTGTCCTGAAGGGTTTTGGCCCCGGTAAAGTTGCTCCCGTAGGTACTGATGTCTGGAATGCCTGGTTTGCTAAAATCTATCCCGGTTTTATGTTCGCCACCATCATGTTCCTCAATGTCTGGCTCGTGATCTGGCCCCGCCAGAAGAAAATCATCGCAGCAGCGAATGGCACAGCCGTCGACGGCGTACCAAAACTTGCGCGCCGCGGTTTTCTCGCATCACGCACCAACACGCTGCTCTCTATCCCTATGCTGTTTTTCATGGCATCTGCAGTACACCTGCCGATCGTGATGGTCAGCGCAGCGAAACTGCAACTGTGGATTATCGTTGTTTCAGGCGTGCTTTTGCTCATCGAAGCCAATGCGCTTTTCACAACCAACGATCCGGCTGCAAAACCAGCCAGCTTCAAGCCTCTCGAATCGATTAAGGGCGTGATTCACATGGGCTTCTTGCTCACGATTCTGCTCTATGTCGGTGTGGAATTGTTGCTGAAGTAACCCCACCCCGGTTCGCTGCGCGAACCACCCCTCCCCATTGACATGGAGAGGGGCCTTTTCTGAAATTCAATTTTAGATAAAACCGTATTCCCTATTCCCCCTCTCCACGTATGTGGGGAGGGGGTTAGGGGGTGGGGTTAACTCGCTTTCGCGTCGTAACTCGCCAACGCTTTTTGCGCCAGATGGTAATTCTGGTTATCCCACGGATGAAAATCGGGCTTGTAATACTCCAGAAACTTAAAGAAGCTCTTGCGCGCCAGATCGTATTTGCCAAAGAACACATCGAAGATCGTCAGCCACTCTTTGGGTTTGAAGAGGGAGCGGTCCTGCGCCATAAAATACAGCGTATTGCCAAAGGTAATCAGGTAAAAGCCGACCAGCGCCATATTCATGATGCCTGTACGCAACGCATAACTGTCGTCGATCGCGAGTAACTGGTCGTAGGCGACAGCCTTGTGTTCGATCTCTTCGGCGGCATGCCATTCAAAGAGCCGGCGCATCTCGGGATGCATCTGGTTCACGAGCTCGGTATTCTCAAAATAAATCTCACCGAACATCGCGGTAAAGTGCTCGAGGCCGGCGACGAGGGCGTAGTTGGCCTTATCGGGCAGCGCTTTTTCCAGCCAATCGAAGGCAAACTGGCGCACGGTCCAGATGACCGGCTCGAGGTTATAGCCCTGTGCACGCAGGAGATCCCACAGTTTTTCATGCTGCGTCGCGTGCATCGTTTCTTGGCCGATAAAGCCCTGGATATCTTTTTTGATTTTCGGATCGCTGACTTGCGTGAGCGCCTTTTTCGACCAGCGCACGAAATAACGTTCGGCGTCGGGAAAAATCGCGGTCCAGGTATTCAGCATGTGCGTGAGAAAGGCGCTGTCGCCGAACCAGTGTTTTGGCAGCGAGGCATCGAAACTGACCTGTATGCGGTGGGGCTTGATCTGTTCTGGCGAGTTACGCCCCCTCAACTCGGCGTTATTCATACCGCTACCTCGCGTGCATTCCATCTTTCTACATGCGGCAAGGCATCGTCGAGATAATAGGCACTATTCTCCGTAATGTGGATGATTTCTTCCCACTTTACGCCAAACTCTTCTGTTCCAATATGCGGCTCCACAGCCCAAAGTCCCGGGTCTGCCGAGACACGCGTGTTTTCTGCCCACAGCGCCGTGTGGTTATCCCACGGGTTGATGATGCGGCTGATCTCTTCGGCCGCCAGGTACAGGAAGGTCGAGACCTCGAAGCGCATCACGGGAATGCGGGGCAAAAGCCGCGTCGGTATTTTGCCGACCTTGTGTCCCAAAACACCCTGCGGGTATTTTGCATGGCAATTCTCATAACCCATATCGGCGAGCGCCTCGCTCACATCGGCATAGATCTGCGCCATCGTCTTCTCTTTGCAGACCCCTGCGAGAATCAGCGGCCGAAAAACGGAGAGATCATCGAGCGCCTTTTCGATCTTTTCATTGCGTCCATGCGCATAGGCATAACCGACATCGGCCGAGCAGTCATTGAAGATCGGCGCAACATCGAGAATGACGCCCATACCCTCTTCGAGCCGAGTATCGGTCGGCATAAACTTCTCTCCAAAATGCGGTGGGAGTAATTTCGTCGGGAAATTGCGGGTATCGAAAGGGCGGTCAATCCCCTGGAAGGCGGTGCGCTTGCCGAACCAGGCAAAGGGCGCGTGGAAATACCGCGTCATGCCGCGCGCCTTGATTTCATCGTCGATCATCTGCGCCGCGTCGCGCTCGCTGTCGCCGGTTTTGAGGTTTTTAGCGACCGCAACCACGGCTTCATAAGAGAGGCGTTGGCACTCTTTGAAGCTCATGAGGTCAGTGTCGGTATAGAATTCTCGTGACATGGCCTCATATAGCCATACTTGAACAAAGTGTCAACTTTTATTGAAGGACAGCGCATCAAGTCGACGTCAAAAAATGCGGCGATAGCCGGAAGCCTCGGCGTTTGGTAAACCCCAAACGCCTGCTAAAGCGGCCGAAACGGCCTGCTTCCGGCTATCAGGGGAGCCGCATTTTCGACCGGGTTATTGCTTGTCGTAGCTGCCAATGCCCCGAATCTGAACCGATGCAAAGCCTCGAGGCATACCTGTCATTGGGAGTGTTAATCCTCCTTATACTGACATCCGCCTTCTATACCCTCTACCTGCGCTTCTTGCCGCTGCGCTACGTCTTCTATGGCTTTCGCATCGCGCTGACGGGCCTGGGCCGCGAAGACGAAGGCACAACGATACCGCGTACGCAGCGCTCGGGCGAGATCAATAACCTGCGCGCGATGTTCCTGGCGGGCAGCATCCAGGCAAATGCCGCCGTATTGTTGGGTATTCCCGTCATTGTACTCTGGGGCGGCGCGCCTTCGCTCGTCTGGGTTGCACTCTTTGGCATTCTTCTGGCGACGCTGCGTTTTGCCGGCGGCACACTCGCAGTGCGTTACCGTGAAAAACATGATACCGGCTGGTTGGGTGGTGCGCGTGAAATCGTCGCGTCAACTTTCTGGGGTAACCGCGGCGCCTTAGTCTATACGCTCGTCGCCATCGTCGTCTGCCTCATCTGGGGTGCGGCAGCGCAGGCAGATCTTTGGCATAACTTCTATGCGACTCCCGAAAAAGTGAAACTGCCGCTGCGTCTCGGCGAACATATTTTCTCGAGCCAGTGGGCGCCGCTCTTTATGGTGCTGACGGGTTTTATTTTGAGCCTCGGTTCATTGCGCCGCGTCGGCCGCATCGCGGCATTCATCTCGCCCATCGTCACCGGTCTTTTGCTGATACTCGCGATCTTTATCATTGCACAAAATTCGGGTAAGGCTGCCGAGTTCATGTCGATGGCATTTTCGCAGGCCCTCAACTTCAAAAGTCTCGCGTCAGGCATTGTCGCATCGCTGCTGGTCTTTAAATGCGCGGCGTTTACAGGTATCGTTGCGCCAGAAGAATCGACGGGCATTTCAGGCGCCGTGACCGCAGCATCGATCAACGACTATGCGGTGAAGCAGGGTCTGGTTTCGATGTCGACGGCGCTCTTGTACACTACGCTGGTCATTCCCCTGCTCTGCCTTGCCTACGCTGTGGGCATGCCCGAAGTCAAGGGTGTCGACGCCGCGATGGGCGGTGTAAAATCGCTGCTCGCGCCTGCGCCTGCCGCGGCGAGTGAAATTATCCGCCAGGTACAGTTCTCGCTCGCGCATGTATTCTCAGGCGCGCTGGGTCGCGGCGGCTTTTTGATCATCGCACTCTCTGCCTTTGCCCTGGGAGCCATCGCCGCGGGCGTATGGATTATCATACTCGAAAGATTCCTGCTCTCGATCGGTGCGCGCGCCCTCGTCTGGCCCGGACGCATCGCCTACGTGGCGATTTTCGCGCTCTCGGCGCGCTTTTCTAATCTCGCTGATAAGGTGCTCATCTCATCGATTCTGTTTTCGCTGATGGCTTTGGTCTTTTTGACGGCACTCATCAGCAAAGTCAAAGAAGTGCGGCAGGTATCGCGCGAGTATTTTGAACTTTTTCCGCACAAACACGACCTCGGCGTCAAATTCTATGTTCTGCTGCTGACCCTGTTGCCGAAGAACATGGTTTCTAAGCTCAACGGCTTTCTCGCCGGCCTGCGCCTGCCGCGCTTTATGATGACGCCAATTGTACTGGCGTTTGCGCGTATCTACAAGATCAATATCCAGGAAGCGGAGCTTGAAATCCGCGACTATGAATCCTTAAATAAGTTTTTCACACGCGCCCTCAAGAACGGCTCACGCCTCATCGACCAGAAAGAAACAGTGATTGTTTCACCGGTGGATGGCCGCCTTTTGGTTGCGGGCAGCCTGGAGAAAGGCCAGCTTCTCCAAAGCAAAGGGATGGAATCTTCGCTACAAAACCTGCTCGGCAATAACCGTTTCTACAAACGTTTCCTCGGCGGTCACTACATGACGATCTATCTTTCGCCGCAGGATTATCACCGTATCCATTCCCCGGTCGAGGGCCGTATTTTAGGCTACTATTACCAACCAGGCAAACTTTTCCCCGTGAACAATTTGGCCGTGAACTCGATCAACCAGCTGTTCTCCAAGAACGAGCGCCTCATTACCTACATCCAGAGCGAGCGCGGCCTTGTCGCGCTCATCAAGGTCGGAGCAACTTCGGTGGGTAAGATCCGCGTCACCTACGACCCCAATATCGCGACCAACCGCTGGATACGCCTCGCCAAAGAACACATGTATGACGAAGAGATCCAGATCCGCAAGGGCGCTGAGCTCGGCCGCTTTGAGATGGGTTCAACCGTCATGCTGCTCTTTGAAAAAGACACCGTCGAGCTGCTCGAATTCGAAGAGAAACAGAAAATGATCCTGGGGCAGCCCATTGCACTCTTTACCAATAAACCGCAGGCAACGAAACCTGCAAAAACAAAATCGGGAGCTAAGAAATGACCATCGGTATTGTCGGCCTCGGCAAAATGGGTTCGGCCCTCGCGCAGGGGCTTTCGGGTAAATATGAAATTGTCGGCTTTGAAAAAAGTGAAGTCGTGCGCGCCGACCTGCGGCCATCGCTGGTTAAGAAAATACGCATCGCCAACTCGATCGAAGAACTGCTCGATGTCGCAGGCCCGATCATTCTGGCAGTTAAACCTGCGCAGATCGGCCCCCTCGTTGCGGCTGTGAACGATCACCGCCTCGTCATCAGTATCGCGGCGGGCATTGCGCTGAAGACCATTGACGCCGCGCGCAAAGAGAATGGCCCCACGATTCGCGCGATGCCCAACACACCGCTCGTCATCAAGCGCGGCATCACCGCCTTTACCGGAAACAAATTCTGCACAGACGAAGACATCCAGACCGCACGCGACATCTTTGAAAATGTCGGTGAAGCCATTCACCTCGACCAGGAGAAACTAATTCATGCGGTGACCGGGCTTTCGGGCTCGGGGCCGGCGTATGTGTATCTCTTTCTGCAGAACCTCGAAGACGCGGGAGTCCTGCTTGGCCTCACACGCGCCGACAGCCGCAAACTGGCAATCCAGACGGTATTGGGTTCGACCGAGCTCGCACGCCAGTCACAGATTGCACCGCAGGAACTTGCGCACGACGTGACATCCCCCGGCGGCACCACGGCGGTAGCGCTCAAGTCGCTGCACCGCCATGGTTTCCCCAATGCGGTGATGGAAGCGGTGACGGCCGCGACACGCCGCTCGGTGGAACTCGCCCTCGAAGCACAGGGTAAAACCGAAGCTTCCGCGGATTAAGTGGCCACGACGGCAAAACTCCTCACAGAAGACGAAATCATCGGGCTCATTGCCCGCCTGAAATGCTCGCGTAAAAATCTTGTTTCGGGCGATGACATTGCACGCTTTGAAACGGGCAAAACCACCTATGCCGGCAGCGATAGCCTGATCGAAAATGTCCATTACAAAGAAGCCTGGCTCACCCCGGCTGACATTGCCTACAAACTCTTTGCGCGCAACTGGTCGGATTTCCTCTGCAAGGGCATCAAGCCGACACAGGCATTACTCAATCTAAACCTGAAACGCGCCAGCGCGCGCTCTGGGTTTATATCCCCCTTTCTGCGCGAACTGGATAAGCTGATGGTAGAACACCAGATCACGCTGATAGGCGGCGATACCGCGCGCTCGCCGAAGAATGTCTTCACGCTCACCTTTCTCGGCAGTAGCGGCAAGTTTATCCCGAGGCAGGGTGCCGGCATCCGGCCCGGAGACGTCGTCGTGCAATTGGGGAAAGTTGGCGGAAGCGATCTGGCACGGAAACTAATGGCGCGTAAAAAACCAGTCACACCGAGCCTCCGTAGATTATTCACCCGGCCGCAGATTTTCAAGAGCCTGCCGCAGCAGAAATACCTCAAGGCGGCGCTGGACCAGAGCGACTCGGTCGCTAAAACCCTGCGGATACTGGCGCAGAAAAATGGCGCTATATTGAGCATCGCTATCGATCAAATTGCCGTAGCACACCAAGACATCAGGCGCCCAACGGATATTCTCGCCGCCGCTGAAGACCTCGCTGTCTTTGCGATAGCCGGTAAAAACTCTACCGCTTTCCGCGTCATCGGACATGTGGAATCCATCCGTGGGAAACGCCCCGGCGTCGTGTATCGGCACCGCTGTCAGCCGTTCGCGCTAACAGCCGACGGGGGTAAAACTGTTTCCCCACGGACGCATGATTCGACAAAGCTCATCACAAGTGCCTTCGAGCACTTTAAGAACTCCTGAAGAGCAAGCCCCGGCAATTTTCCGCGGGCCAACGGTTGTTCTCCACCGTCCCCAGATTCCGCAAAACACAGGCAATATCTCGCGCCTCTGTGTCGCCGTGCAGAGCCCATTAATTCTCACCGGTCGCGTGGGTTTCGATTTCGGCGCGGCCGCCGTCAGGCGCGCCGGCCTCGATCACTGGGATCACCTGAACTTCAGGTATTTCGCCCGCTTCAAAGACTTCTACTTGCAGAACCAAAACCGGCGCCTGATTGCGGTAACCAAAGTCGCTAAAACCTCCGCGCTCGAATTTGATTTTGCCGAGGGTGATATATTGCTCTTCGGCAATGAAACGATGGGACTACCCCCGTCGCTGCTCAGCCGCCTCGCCACCCATGTTTATCTGCCGATGTCGGGCGCCGTGCGCAGCCTCAACCTTGCGAACAGCGTGGCTGTCGTGACCTATGCCTACATTCGCCATGTCTATGGTAGCGCGGCCGCGCATAGCACTGAAAGCTATCCCCGTACCTACTACAAAGGAAAAATCAAATGAAAACGGGTATCCCTAAAGATCTGCGCGACGCCCTCGCGCCTGTTGTACAGGATCTGCGCACGGGAAAATTTTCCGGCCCACTGGTACCGGCGATTCTGCCGCTCGCCGCGTACCTGCAGTTTGAGAAGCATGCCGGGCGCCTCATGTATATCGTGCCCGATGACAACACGGCGCTCGAGATCTACCATGCCTGGAACGCGCTCGGTGCCGATTGCGGCGCGCTGGTTTCCTGGGGAGTTATTCCCTACAGTTTTGCGGCCGCCGATAAGGAAAAGGAATATTTGCGCACGCATGCGGAATACCTGATCCGTTCGGGGCGCCCCTGCCTCATCACGGCTTCGATCGAGGGTTTGACACAATACATCGCGCAGGCCGATGCAACGGCGAATGGCATCATCCTCAAAAGCGGCGACCGCTTTCCGCGCGAGAAGCTGACAGGTTTTCTTTCTGCCTCGGGGTACACGTATGCCAATCCGCCGCCCGTCACCAAACCCGGTGAGTTCTGCGTCAAGGGCGGCATCGTCGATATTTTCCCTCCCGATGCCGACGCAGCGGTGCGGATTGACTTCTTCGGCGATGACATTGAAACGATTAAGGCTTTTTCACACGAGACACAGCGCAGCTTTGCCGACTTGAAAGAAGTGCGGCTCTCAGCCCTGAGACCACATATTCACGAGCTCGTACCGCCAATTGAAAAGCTGGCGGCTCGCCTCGCAACAGAAAAACTCGAATTGCCGCCGATTCTCGCCACATCTGCGGCCAGCACCGCAGGCTATGCGGATGTCTATCCGCAGCTGCGCCCGTGCGATGACATAACGGCGCTTTGGCAGACCTCGCAAGGCACCATGGCCTTTGTCTGCGACGCCGAGGCTGTGACGCAGCGGCTCAACGCGATTACGAACGAACGCAAATATCTCTACGAAAAGAGTGAAGGCAAATACCGCCTGCCACCCGAAGAACTGTTCGTAGCCAAAAATCGCATCGAAGATTTTTTGTTAGCGCAGGTAACCATCCCACTGCTGGAACATGGCAATGAGGAAAGCCGCTTTAGAAACGCCCCGCAATTCGGCGGCAGGCTGGGGCTTCTCAAAGAGCGTATCGCAGAGCACGGGGATAAAAAGCTCTGGTTTTTCATTGAGTCCGAAGGGCAGCGCGAACGCCTAAAAGCGGCGCTGACCGATATCACGGCGCCCGCTATTCTGCCGCTCTTTTACCCGCACGGCTTTATTTCCGAAACCGTCACGGTGCTGACGGAGAAGGACGTCTTCGGCCGCGTCGTCAAAAAATACGCCGCCGACCAAAAGATCAGCAAGATTCTTGAAAGTTATACCGATCTCAAGGAAGGCGACTACGTCGTTCACGTCAACTATGGTATTGGCCGTTTCTCTGCGCTGAAGCGCATGAAGGTTCAGCAAATCGAGCGCGATTTTCTCGAGCTGGTCTTCGCCGATAACGACAAACTCTTTGTACCTCTCGACCAGTTAAACCTGGTACACAAGTATATCGGCTCGACGGAAAATCCGCGCCTCGACTATCTCGGCAAGAAGTCGTCGTGGGCAAAAACGCGTGCGCGGGTCAAACGCCTCGTCGATTCCATCGCCGAAGAACTCATCGAACTCTATGCGCTCAGGCAACAGCAGAAGGGCTTTGCCTTCCCGCCCGACAGTTCATTCCAACATGACTTCGAAGCGGCATTTCCCTTCACCGAAACCGAGCACCAGCTCGAGGCGATCCAGGCCATCAAATACGATATGGAATCGGAAAAGGCGATGGACCGCCTCGTCTGCGGTGATGTCGGCTTCGGCAAGACCGAGGTGGCGATCCGTGCGGCATTCAAGGCGGCGATGGCGGGCAAGCAGGTGGCGATTCTCTGCCCCACAACGATTCTCGCCTTCCAGCATTACCGCAGTTTTTCGAAACGTTTTGCCGATTACCCCGTGCGCATCGATTTTTTGAGCCGTTTCCGCACCGCGACCGAAGGCGCCGAAATCAAAAAGAAACTCGCCGAAGGGAAGATCGACATCATCATCGGCACGCATGCGCTTTTGGCCGAAGATGTGAAGTATAAATCCCTGGGACTTATGGTCATCGACGAAGAACAGCGTTTTGGCGTGACGCATAAAGAAAAACTCCGCAAACTCAAGAACAACCTCGATTGCCTCGCGCTCACCGCGACGCCGATTCCGCGCACACTGCACATGTCGCTCTCGGGCATACGCGACCTCTCGATCATCGAGACGCCGCCCGCCGACCGCCGCAAAATCGAAACCTATGTGCTCGCGGATAATGAAGAGCTGCTGACACTGGCGATGAAACGCGAGCTCGATCGCGGCGGGCAGATCTATGTCTTGCACAACAAGGTAAAAACCATAGAAGAGCAGGCGATCCGCCTGAGGGGCCTTGTGCCCAATGCCCGCACCGCGGTTTTGCACGGGCAGATGCCTGAAAATGAGATCGAAGAAGTCATGGTCGATTTTTACCAGCATGCCTATGATATACTCGTCAGCACCACGATCATCGAATCGGGCATCGATATACCGAATTGTAATACGCTGATCGTGCTCTCGGCGCACACCTTTGGCTTGAGCCAACTCTACCAGCTCAAGGGCCGCGTCGGCCGCTCCGAGCGGCAGGCGTATGCGTACTTCTTCCATCCTCCTGCGTCCGTGATGCCGATGAACAGCGACGCGGAACGCCGCCTCGAGGTCCTTGCTGAATACGACGACCTGGGCTCGGGTTTCAAAATCGCGATGAAAGATCTCGAAATACGCGGCGCGGGTAATTTGCTCGGCAAAGAACAAAGCGGTGAAATCATGGAAATCGGCTTTGAGCTCTATTCGCAGATGCTCTCCGACAAAATTGCCGAACTCAAGGGGCAAGAACGCGCCGCCGAGTTCGCGGCCATCATCACCCTGCCCTGCGACTGGTATTTTCCGGACGACTATGTCGCCGACACGCGCGAGAAAATGGAGTTCTACAAGGCGTTCTCGGCGGCGGAAAATATCGACGAGTACCGCCTCGCGCGCGAAAGCCTCATCGACCGCTTCGGCAAGCCACCCGAAGTCGTCGACCTCATGCTGCACTTTGAGGAAATCCGCCACATTGCCAATGCCCTGCGCCTCGAGCGTATCGCGATTTCACCCGAAGGCCCGTACATCGTCGTTTCGGGCGACCACCGGCTCGACATGGCAAAAGTTTCAACACTGCTGACGCGTGACAAACGCGTGCGCCTCGATCCGGCCGATGCGAAGCGGATCAACCTGGACATTAAGACACAACCGCAGCTGGATTTCTTCCGTGAACTGAAAGCAATCCTGAAAGCTTTTTCGGGACTCAGCGAGGTTGCGTGACGGATTTAGCCGGTAGGATTTCCCCCGCCGAGAGCCACGCCGCACTCGCAGGCCTGTTGCAGAAATCGCTGGGCGCGAAACACCATACCGCGGCGACCGCTGTTCAGGATGCCCTGGGCCTGTGGCATGTTTCGCCGGGCAATACCGTACTGACGCAGCTTTCTGACTTCCTGCTCCCTGAGCGCAAGAGCCGCATCGCCTTCAGGCTCAAGCCAAAATCGGCTGGTAAAAAAGAGCTGCGCAGGGAATTTCTGCGGGCAAAACCCGTGATCTACCTGAAACTCAACACAATCGATCTCGCGCAGCGTTTGAAGCGCTTTGAAATTCTTGCGCTGAGCGAAGACAAACTGGCAAAACAACAACTACAAAGGGCAAAAAAAAGAGCCCGGCATGAATTTGAGAAGAAACTCCGGCTTTTTGGCCGCTATTCGCACGATCTCAAAACGCCTTTTTCCACGCTCATTGCAACTCTCGAGAGTATGGTACTGAGCGACGAGGCGATTCCTGCGAAGCTCAGGCTCAACCTTGAAACGATCCGTGGGGCCATCTATTCGGTGCTGAGAAACGCCGGACAATCGCTCGACGCGGCGCGCCTGCTCACCCGGCAGCGGCGTGCCACCCTGATACCGTATAATTTTTCAGAATTTGTCTCTGAGGTGGTCGAAGTCTATGCCATCGTGTTTGAAAGTTATGGCCTGACGCTTACAACAGAAATTGAAAGCGCTGTGCCCGCGGAGATCGATCCGATACAAATGGAAAAAATTCTGAACAACCTGCTGAGCAATGCCATCAAACACAACATTCCGGGCGGTTTGGCGCATGTTGCGCTAAAAACCAAGGAGCGCCAGATTGAACTCAGGATCAGCGATACCGGGCTGGGCTTTGCGGCCACCGGCGAGAAGGTAAAAGACCTCAACCCGTGGAGCTTATCATCGCACGGTTATGGCCTCGGCATCGTGCGCGAACTCGTGCGCTCGAACCGGGGCCGCATGCAACTCAAAAGCGAGGGCGGTGTCGGCACAACGGTGACGGTCACCCTGCCCGCCGTACCCGAGCTTAAGCCGGTCATCGCGAACCTCAGGCGGCATAATTTTCAGACGACGCTGCACGAGGTCGAATACCTCGCGGGTGAAAGAACGCGGCTCTCGCGCCGGCGGCGCAGCGCAGACTAACTCAAGTCTTCAGCGGCGTCGGCAAATCTCTCAAAACGGAAATTATAACCATCGGCCAGCGCGCGTTTCGGTACCGCACGCACACTCGCCAGCAGCATCTCGCGGCCGAAGTCACCGGGTATACTTTTGAGCACAAATTCGGGCACGTGAAAGATAGCGTGCCGCTTAAATTTTTCTGCCAGTACCTGGGTCAGATGCGCGTTCGTGACGGGCTCGGGCGCCGTCGCGTTGATAATGCCCGGGCTGAAACGCTCCACGTAATGCACCAGCAGATCGGCCATATCGTGTTCGTGGATCCAGGAGAAATACTGCTCGCCTTTGCCAAAGCGGCCGCCGAGAAAGGCGCGGAAAAAACGCCGCCACACAGTGAAAACCCCGGCGTCGTTAGAGAGCACCGGGGCGATGCGGAATATAGCCAGCTTTTCTTTCTTAAAAGCCTTGAGTGCGGCGGATTCCCATTCGACGCAGGTGTCGGCAAGAAAGCCATGCCCGGGATCGGCCGCTTCAGTCAGAATTTCTGCCTTGCGGTCGCCGTAATAACCCGTCGCCGAAGCCTGTAAAATGACCAGATCGGGGTTGGCCGCCCTTTGCACGACGGTAGCCAGGTGCGCCACGGATTCTTTACGGCTCGCCAAAATCTCTTTTTTCAGTTTCTTAGTCCAGATACCCGAGGCGATGCTCTTACCTTCGAGGTTAATGATCGCGGCGGCCTCGCCTGCAGCCTTAACCTGCGCCTCGATGTCAGCCCGATTCAGCACCGTAAACCCCGTACGGCTGCCGAAGCGCTGCGGATTGCGGCTGATAACAATGACCGGAATCTTTTTCCGGCTGAGTTTCTCAGCCACAAGCGAGCCGATCAGACCCGCCCCCCGGATGATAATCGGTTGCATAACACTACCGGGCAAAGCCTCCGGGTAGTAGCAATTCTTTTTTGATTATGTCATTCTGAAGCGACGACCGATATTTAACCATGCCCGACGACGTTATTTATGCCGGATTCTGGCGCCGCCTCGTTGCGGCGATTCTTGATCAGATCATTCTCGCCGTCGGCCGCGCCCTCTGTTATGGTATTTTGGGTCTTATCGTCTACGCCACGCTTTATCTCTTCGATATCAAAGAGAACCACGTGCTGGTTTTTGCGATTTTTGGCGGATGTATCTTTTTGCTGAACATCTGGCTCACCTGGATCTACTTTGCCCTCATGGAAAGCTCATCATTACAGGGAACACTCGGTAAACTCGCCCTCGGGGTGCGGGTTTTCCATAAAACGGATAAACGCGCACTGACCTTCGAAGAAGCCACAGTGCGCTATTTCGCCAAGATTCTGAGCCGCATAACGTTTCTCATCGGCTACATTCTCGCGGCGTTCAGTTCCAAAAAACAGGCGCTGCACGATTTTGTCGGCAAATCGGTTCTGATCGTCACGCGCGGCTGATTTTTCCGCCGGGGTAAATCCCCCTTTTTATTCAGCAAACAGCTTGGGATAGAGCACCACGCGCAGGATGCCTGTCGCGGGACGAATTTCTGACCACAGTGTGACGTGAAAGTGTACGGCTGCGAGGGCGCAGGTCGGCATTTTGGTATGGAAGGGTGAACGCGAGGTGAGCGTCACCAGCAAATCTTCGAGAATGGGATTGTGGCCAACGATCATGACGCTCGAGAGTTCATCGGGCATTTTCTGAATCTGCGCGAGGTAGGCCTGTTGCGAGGCCGAGTAGAGGCTGTCTTCGACTTTCAGGGTATCTTCGAGTTTCAGCGTTTCAGCGAAAATTTTCGCTGTCTCATACGCACGCGCCGCAGATGAAGTGAAGATCGCTTCGGGTGGGAAACGAAAGCTTTCGACGAGTTTCGCCATCTTACCGGCATGACGGATGCCCTTATCTATCAGCCGGCGTTCGTGGTCGTTTTTTTTGAGATCCTGGTTTTCAGCCTTGGCATGGCGGAGAAGATAAACCGTCTTGATCTGCTTTTCTTTTTGCGCCAATTCAGATCACTCCAGCCTGTTCAGGAAAGCCAAACATCAGATTCATATTCTGTACCGCCTGCCCTGCCGCACCCTTCACAAGATTATCAATCGCCGAGATGATTTGTACGAGGCCGGTTTTGTCATCGATGAAATGCGCATAGTCGCAGAAGTTGGTATGTTGTACGTGTTTAACCTCCACCGCGTCAACATTTTCGCGGTGGCGCAGGAATGTTTCGCCCCGAACCTTTTCAGCGGCGGCGGTAAAATCCGCGGCAGTTTTGCCCGGTTTAATATAGGCATAAGAAGATGACAAAATACCGCGGTACATCGGCAACAGGTGCGGTGTAAAACGGACATTCACCTTCTGCCCTGCGACGGCAGAAATTTCCTGCGCGATTTCGGGCATATGCTGGTGCCTTGCCGTTTTGTAGCTGCGAAAATTCTCATACACGGTGGAATATCCCAGGCCGTCTTTTTCCTTACGACCGCCGGCGCCCGATGTGCCGCTCTTTGCGTCGATGATAACGGGTTTCGTGAAATCAATCAGATCGCGGTAGACCCAAAGCGGTAACGATGCCGCTGTCGGGTAGCAACCGGGGTTGGCAACGATCTCGGCCCTGGCAATTTCGGCGCGGTGGATTTCGGTGAGCCCATAGACTGCTTTCGCCAGTGTGGCTTCGGCCGTCTGCTCGAGGCCGTAATATTCCTTAAATTCGACCGTATTTCTCAGGCGAAAGGCGCCCGAGATATCGATGACTTTAACGCCGGCGCCCAGAAATTCGGGCGCCCATTTGAGCGATGCATCGTCAGGCGTGGCCAGAAATATAGCATCGAGCTTCGGCGCATCGGCAATCTTCTGAGGGTGCGCGGTGAATTTCAGATCGGCAAAGCCGGGATGTGCAAGATTAGGAAAAGCCGCCGCCAGCGGTTTGCCGGCATATTCGGTCGAGGTGATATAAACCAGTTCAACCTGCGCATGGTGCGCAAAGATGCGGATAAGCTCCTGGCCGGTGAAACCACCGGCACCGAGAATCCCTACCCTTATTTGGCTGTTCAATTCTCTAAGATCGTGAGTTTCTTCAGAATCACGCTGGTTTTGGGGCGGTCTTGTTGGTCGCGCTCCACCTTGGTAATATTCTCAGCAATGTCGAGGCCTGCGAGTACGCGGCCAAAAACAGTGTGCTTGCCGTCGAGATAGAGGTTGTCGACAACGCTGACAAAGAACTGGCTGCCGTTGGTATTGGGGCCTGCATTCGCCATCGAGAGCGAACCTTTGGTGTTCGATTCAGACTCGAGGTTGGGAGTATACGTGACACCGCGTGCAATGAAAAGCTCTTCGAGCGATTTATTGCCCCATTTATCTTGCTCTGTCTTCAGCATCGCTTCGGCTTCTTTCATTTTAGCCGTGAGGTCAGCCTGGCTCTTGATGTTGAGCTTTTTGAAGATATCGTTGCGCACAACCTGTGCCACTTCGTTGCGTGCCATCGGTGAGGACGAGACCTTGATCTTATCGAGCCCCAAAGCCTTGGCATTGATTTCGTCGGCAAACTGGTAGCCTGGGCCGCCGGTACCGTTACCCTTGATATCCCCGCCCTGGATCATGAAGTTGGGAATCACACGGTGGAAAATCAGGCCATCGTAGTACGGGCGCTTCGCCGGTTTACCTTCAGCATCGGTGAATTCCTTTTCGCCTTTCGCGAGGCTGATAAAGTTTTCTACGGTTTTAGGAGCGGCATGGCGGTAGAGTTCGATCGTAATAGTGCCGAGTGAAGTTTCCATCACCGCGACAGGGTTGGTATCCTTACGCATTTTCTCTTTTACGTTCTGCATCGCTGCCGCCTTCGTTTTAGGTGTTTTGCTGCATGCCGATGACATCGTCATCGCCAGGGCAAGAATAGTCCAGATTGTTGTTTGTTTCATATAGGTGTATTTCCGTTTTTAGTATTGGCTCACGAGGCGGGCATTCACGAACTCACGGTTCATGCGCGCAATATGAGTCACGGAAATCTCTTTCGGGCACTCGGCCTCGCAGGCACCGGTGTTCGTGCAATTGCCGAAACCTTCGGCGTCCATCGCCGAGACCATTTTACGCACGCGTTCGGCGCGCTCGGCTTTACCCTGGGGCATGAGGGCGAGGTGAGAAACTTTTGCGGCGACGAAGAGCATCGCCGATGCGTTCTTGCAGGCAGCAACACAGGCGCCGCAACCGATACACGCAGCGGCGAGAAAGGCCTCGTCGGCGATGGGTTTCGGAACAGGAGTCAGGTTGGCTTCAGGCGCCGAGCCCGTGTTCACAGTGACATATCCCCCCGCTTGCTGAATGCGGTCGAACGCCGAGCGGTCGACAACGAGGTCTTTGAGTACGGGGAATGCCTTCGCACGCCAAGGTTCGACGGTTACGGAGTCGCCGTCTTTAAATTTGCGCATGTGCAGCTGGCAGGTAGCCGTGCCGCGCTCGGGGCCGTGCGGGCGACCGTTGATCACCATACCGCATGAGCCGCAGATACCCTCGCGGCAGTCGTGGCTGAACGCGACGGGCTCTTCGCCTTTTTGCGTCAGATCTTCATTGAGAACATCGAGCATCTCGAGGAACGACATGTGTTCGTTCACTTCGTTCATTTGGTAATTTTTAAAAGAACCTTTGGATTCTTTGTCGCTCTGCCGCCAGACTTTGAGTTTAATCTTCATCTGATGCAAAATTGTTTTCGCCATTACGGCATAAAGCGAAAAACGGGTATTACGGAACGCCGGCAGGTGCGGCGGAACTACGCAGGCGGGCGCGGAAATAAAGGATCGCATAACCCACGAAAAGCAGGGTCACAACGGCGAGTACATAGCTCACCGATTCAAAAAAATCCAACCAACCGACCGTCACATTGCCGAAATTCCGGAGCAAAAGCAGGCAAATGGCCGCCAGGTAGCCAAACGAATCTGCCAGGTAGATAAAAAAGCCGGCATTGGCCTTGATGCGGAAAGCGGCAATCATCCGTTCAAACAGCATCGCATTCATGGGAATGTAGGCACCATACGAGCCAATACCCACGAGGATCATCCACGTGGCGCCGCCGATGAGGTGCAGCCTATAGAGCAATGTCGACAGGGCTACAGAGATGCCGCAACCGAGCAGAATATAGAGATTCACACGAAACGCGCGCCGGTTGTCATGGATACGGTAAAGCATACCGAGCGCAAAGAGCACAGCCAGCGCAACGGGAATTTCTGCCAAAGTGAAGATATAAGGGGTATTGGTGAATCCCAGAGCCGCCCAGATTTCACGTGCGAAATTATCGCGCAGATCGCGGTAGGCGGTCAGCGCGGCATAGAAGACGATGAGTGCAAAGAGGCCCGGCAAAAATTCTTTGATCAGGTGGCGGCGCTCAGCCTTTGTCATGGGCAATCGCTCGACGCGGGCCTTTTTGTCCTCTTCGCTGGGCATCGGCAGGCGCGCAAGCAGCCAGGCAAAAAATAGCAGAAACGGAAAAAACAAAATGCCTGTCACCCAAGGCTGCGCAAACTCGCCCACCAGGCCCGTCTTGAGGACAGTGAGCCCCACGCTCTTAACCAGGCCCGATGAAATAACAAAAGTCACACAGAGTCCCGCGCCGAGAAGTTCGGTGTTACGCCGGCCTTCGAGAAAGGAAAACACGAGGCCCCAGACAAGCCCTAAGGGTATGCCGTTCAGAAAAAGCCAGAAGATGCCCATCGCCGGCGAGGTCAGCGAAAAGCCAAACAGGCAGATTTCCGCGAAAACAATGCAGGCGACCAGGGCCACGGCACGTTTTGCCGGCGGCATCGCGGCAATGATGCGGATGCCGATAAATTTCGATAACGTATAGCCCGCGACTTGCGCAATGATCAGGGCAATCTTGTAATTGATGCCCAGGAAATAGAGATGCTGGTATTCGCCGACAGCGAAAGGCCTGCGGAAGGCATACATGCAGGTATAAGTTCCGAATGCGGCAATGAGCGCAGTGGCGGTAAAGCGCCATGGCGTGTGCATCCGGCATTTTCTTACCATGCGCCTCTGCGCATACCGGAATTTAGCGTGACAGGTCGGGAAGTTCTGCAAAAGCCAAAATCAAGAGCGCAAAAGCTTTGGTTTGTGCGCATTCATGCGTTCGCGCTTGTCGCGAACTTGACTTTTGCAGAACTTCCCTACTGATCTTTTGAAAAAACACGTTTTCCACTTTTTTATCTGTTTTTTTTGCCTTATCAGCGCAACGATTGCGCTGCAGGAATTTTTACCGGGCAAAATGCCCAGACTTTTGCCTGCGGCCGAAAGTTTTATTCCTGACTTTTTGCGCAAAAAAGAACCTGCCCCGCCCAAAGCGGTAAATCCTACCGGTGAAATTTTTACAAACCGCGAAAAGGGGCTTCAACACTTCAACCGCAAGCTCGCCCAGCTCAAGGCCGGGCGGATTAACCGCGTGCGCGTCATGCATTTTGGCGATTCGGTTATCTGGTATGAGCGCGTTGCGCGCGATATCCGCGTGGGACTGCAAAAAGATTTCGGCGACGGCGGCCGCGGGCAGCTCTTGATGCACGAAGATTGGGGCGTGACGCTCGCCGGGCACGAGAACCTCACCAAAGACGGTTTTGAACTGATCGACATTCCTTACAACCACTTTAATCACATCGAACCCAAGTGGGTTAAAGCCACCGGGTACAGCGGCTGGACCTACCGCGCCGCTTCGCCGCAGACAGAAAGCGTGCAGAGATTTTCGCAGCAGTATGCGCCGATGAACCGCCTGACGCTCGTGATGCGCAGGCCCGAGGCAAAAAACGATCTCAACCAAAAGGTGCGGATAACCAACTTCGAAAAAACTCCGCGCGAAGAAAAAGCATTCGATCTGGCGCTCAGCAAAGACAGCTGCACCGTACACGAAGTCACGATTCCGGCGACGCGGCATATTGGCCTTGCCTTCGGTGACAAAGGCAAACCACCGGAAAAATCGGCGTTTCTCGACGCGGTGCTTCTCGAAACCGAGCGTGGCGTCTCGTACTCGACCTTTGTGCAGAAGGGCAAGCACATGGCCTGGATGACCGCCATCACGCCGCCGGCCTTCGATTGCGGGTATAAGGCGACGCATCCCGATCTGCTGATCTTCCAGTTTGGCATCAACGAGGGCGCCTCGATCGACTGGAAGGCATTCGGTTATTCGCACGATTACTACCGTAAGCAGATGACCGAGTTTTTCACCCGCATCAAGGCAGCGCTGCCCGATGTGGATATTCTGCTCATCGGGCCCTATGAGCGGCTGAAAAAAGTCGGCGAGACCTGGGTAACCTACAAGTCGCACGACGATGTGCGGCTCATGCAGCGCGAGATCGCCCAGAAGATGGGCTTTGCTTTTTTCGATTCATATGCCTTCCTGGGCGGCGAAGGCCACCAGCGCCGCATGATTAAAGAAGGAACCGCGACGGGTGACTATGCCCACCTGAATGACAAGGGTTCGGCAATTCTGGGCAACGAAGTTTACCGCCAGATCTATGAAGGTTTTACCGGCAAGAAGACTGCGGTTCCGGGTGGCCAGGTGAATATTGCCGAGACCGATGCGCATGGAGGCGCTGGGTCGACGGCCGACAGGATGTCGTCCTTGCCGGCGACAGATGCGCCCTCCCCGATTCTCTTTAACTCGCTTGCCTTCGTTTACTTCTTCATAATCGTCTTCGCGGTCGCTGCGCTCCTGAATCGCGTGCCCTTCGGCCGCCTGGTATTTCTCACTTTGGCATCGTGGTACTTCTATGCCTCGTGGCGCTGGTGGGCGCTGGGTCTCATGCTGTTCTCAACGGGGATCGATTACTGGGCCGCGGTGAAAATCGATGAAGCCGGTGACAATCGGCGCCGCGCCAAAATCTGGCTGCTGGTTTCGCTGGTGTCGAACCTGGGTTTATTGTTCTTCTTTAAGTACTATGATTTCTTTGCAGAGCTCTTAAACCCCTTTCTCGCGAAAGGCAACTTTTTCCAGATCCCAATTCTAAAACTCGTGCTGCCGGTCGGCATCTCGTTTTACACCTTCCAGTCCCTGTCTTATACCATCGATGTGTACCGGAAGCACATGCCGGCGGAGAAAAGTTTCTGGCGCTTCGCCTTTTTCGTGGCATTCTTCCCGCAGCTCGTCGCCGGCCCCATTGTGCGCGCGACAGAATTTTTGCCTAACCTCCTGAAATCCATCCGCCATTTTTTACCTGGCAAAGACGATTTCGGCAGCGCCGTCTATTTGTTCGCGAAGGGACTGCTCAAAAAGACACTCGCCGACTGGATCTCGGTCAACTACGCTGATCGAGTGTTCTCTGACCCCGGCATGTTCACCTCGGTCGAGACACTCGTCGGCGTCTATGCCTTCGGCATACAGATCTATCTCGATTTCTCGTCATACACCGACATGGCGATCGCCGCGGCGCGCGTCATGGGTTTCAACCTGACGCTCAACTTCAACCGGCCCTATGTTGCGGCGACGATCACCGAATTCTGGCGGCGCTGGCATATCTCGCTCTCGACATGGCTGCGCGACTATCTCTACATCAGTCTCGGCGGTAACCGGCGGCGCCTCTACTTCAATCTTTTTCTCACAATGCTGCTAGGTGGGCTCTGGCATGGCGCAGGCATCAACTTTGCGCTTTGGGGTATTTTCCACGGCGTGGTGCTGATTCTCGAGCGCGCAACAGGGTACTCCAAACGGGCGGATGCATCCCGGTTCTGGAAACCGTTTTCGATCTTCGTCACTTTCCATCTCGTCATGTTCGCCTGGATTTTATTCCGCTGCCATGATTTCGCGACCTTCTTGGCCGTATGGGATTCGCTGCGCTCGCTGAGTTTCAGCGCGCCCAACCTCGACTGGAAAATTATCACGGCGATTTCCGTGCCCTATCTCTGGCAATTGATGGCCGAGAAGTTCCACTTTCTCTTCCACTTTATTTTCTCGAATCTGCCCGCGCCGGTGCAGGCGTTTGCTGTGTACCTCGTCTGTCTCGGTGTTTACCAGATCTTCACGGCAGAAGCAAAGGCTTTCATTTACTTTCAGTTTTAGAGCGGCGTTTTAATAGATCATCGGGAACAAAGCCCGCGAGAGGTATCACGTCGATTTCCGGGGCAAGGCGAAACCGGTCTTTGCCGGGATATATCAAAATCAAGCGATCCAATTTCAGATCCTCTATGGCTATCTTCATCGATCGTGTTAGAGACGGCCTGTCCGTAAATTTGAATTCCATGCCAATACGTCTGCCGTTATAGAGGAAAAATAAATCCAGGTCGGTTTCATTGTGTGTCCCCCAGAAATAGACCTCGTCGGTTTTTAGCCGCAGGCAGCGTATTGCCTCTTCCAGGGCGAACCCCTCCCAGCTTAAACCCAGTTTCGGATGCAGTTTCAATTGCCGGTGGTCGCGGATATCCAGGAGAGCGTGCAAAAGTCCCGTATCGCGAAAGAAAATCTTAGGTGTTTTCACCTGGCGCTTTTTCAGGTTCTCGTGCCACGGTTTTAATTCGCGGATCATAAAAGTGCCGGTAAGAATATCGAGGTAGCGCCGGATCGTCTTATCCGTCACACCCAGCGCTTTACCGATTTCGGATGCGTTAAAAAGCCCGCCGTGGTAGTGCACGAGCATCAGCCAAAATTTCCGCATCGTGGCGACAGGTATGTCAAACCCGAGGGCACGGATATCGCGCTGCAAAAATGTTTCAATAAAAGCCCGCCGCCACTCGAAACTCGCGCGCTCCGCCGACGCAAGATAGCTTAACGGAAATCCCCCGCGCACCCAAAGCCGATTCAGCGAGTGAACTTCCGCAAGATTAAAAGGCTGTACTTCGATAAACTGAACCCGGCCGGCAAGGGTTTCCGCTCCCTGACGCAAAAGCTCGGGGGAAGCACTGCCCAGGAGCAGGAATTTACGCCGGCGATCTTTCTGATCGAGCAAAACGCGCAGCACCGGAAAAAGATCAGGGCGGTTTTGAATTTCATCGAGGATAATCAACCCCGTCATATCTTCGAGCAGAAGTTTCGGATTGTCGAATTTCGCAAGATCGGTCGGATCTTCCATATCGAAAAACCACGTGTTTCCGTTAGAGCCTGCCAGGAACGCCTTCGCCAGTGTGGTTTTACCGCATTGCCGCGGGCCGAGCAACATCAGGGCGTTCGTGTGCCTGAACCGGTAACGAATCTCATCCGCCGCATGCCTCTGAATATCCACAAGACAAAATAACTATGAAATATCGGATGTCAATTCCGATTTTTCATAGTTTTAAATCCGCTGATTTTCAGGCGAATATGGCGCGGCATGCGACGGCAATACACGCTTTCATGCGCGCCGCCGCCCGACACCTCCTGTGCCATGGAAAAAGACTTTGAAAAGCATGATTCTCCCTTATACTGGCCGCTATGGCCGAGCAGACGAAACAGCGCCGCGAAGATGCGATCACACAGACGGCGCGCATCACCGATGAGTTACTGAGCTCGGGCCAGATCACCCAGCGCGCCGCGGCGAAGATCTATGCCGGGCTCGGCCTTGAGCGTGCGACACAAAAAAATGAAACTGCTGAGGCTGGGCGCGAAGATTTTTTAAGCTGGTTATCCGGCGGCTTCGCCAGCGGATTTTCGGCTCTCGGCGCGGCCTTAAGCGGCATGTTCGTCTCAGCGCCCGCTGCAGAGAAATCACAGAATACGCGCAAGGCCACGACATCTGATGATCCGGTGACACGTCCCGTTGTCGGCGGCGTCGACGCCCTGCTCTCGTTCGAAACGCTCGCTGCGACGCTCAAGCCGCTCTTCAACGAATATGTTTGGTGGTTCATTGCCATGGTGCTCGTCATCTCAGGCTCGATCATGGGTATCCGCGAGGCCTGGCTGAGATTCGAAGGTATCCTGCGGCCTCTCACCATTCTCTTTGCCTTCTTTACTTACCATACCTTGTTTCTCGGTCTGGGTCTTTTCCTTTTTAAGAGGAGCCCAGCGACCGGGCGGATGCTGCTGATTCTGGCGGCGTTGCTGATTCCCGTGATGTTTTCGATCGCCGCCTCTGTAACCGGGCAAGCCGCTGAGGCCGGTGCGATCGCCACCGCCGTCTCGCTCGTGCTCTCGCTCATCACACTCTATCCCATTGCGGCGCGCGTGGGGATTCCCTACTTTTCTGCTGTGTTCTACCTGCCGGTCCCGTTCGCGATTACTGCGCTGTCAGCGTTGACCGCGGCGATTCCGCTTTTGCCGCTGGTGCTCATACCGGCTCTTGCGGCCTCTACGCTGACCGCAACCGGTCTGCAGGACAACGGCCGCCCCGCGCAAAAGTTCATTCTCGCCGTTGTCGGCATCGCCATCCTGTTTTTCACGCTCGCGTCCTTTAACCTTGACCCTGAAGAGGATATCGCCCGCACATTGCGCACCCTTGCGATCATGGCGGTACTTGCGCAGTTTGCTTTTCTTTTACGCGCGCTGGATTTCGCACGGGCGCGCTTCTTCACTGCCGTGGAAATTGTCGTTCTCGCCGTCATCGCCCTCTTACCGCTGATTGCGGCCCGTACCTTCGCCGGCGGCATGGGCACGATGCTGCCGTTCAGTTTCCGTATTCTGACCTATGTGTTTGCTATTGCAATTTTTTTGCGCGCGGCGATGCTGCACAATGCCGCGGTGCATCCGCTGATCTTTCTCGTGATGCTTTTTCTCTACCACGCCGCACGCATCTTCACAGTCGAGCCGGCATGGCAGATTTTTGCCTTCTTTATCTTTCCGCTGATTCTTCCCTGGTTCGGCTCGGCCTTCGACGAGCGCAAACAAAAGATTTATCTCTATTGGGCAACCGCGGCTGGGCTCATGGGTTCGCTGTGGCAGCTCTCGTCGCCGGCACCCCACATCGCCGCCGCGGCCACGGGCCTGCTCACGGCGATCACGATCCATAGGGGTGCAGGGTTTGGCCGCAATGCCTTCCACTATCTCTCGCCGATCGGCCTCATGGTTTTTATCGGCCGCCTACCACTCTTGCAAGGGGTAATCCTACAGCCCTTCGAGATCTTCGCGGTGCTGGCCCTGCTCTACGGTTTAGGCGGATTGATTTTTGAGCGTAAGGCTGAGCCCGCGGGCACAGATGGTGCTTACCCGATTGAAGACCTTTCGCTCTTCTGCGCGGCGATTGCCCTCGTAGCGCTGAACGGTTTTCGCCCGACCGGCGATGAAGTTTTGCTGAATCTTATGCCCGACCGCGCATTGCCCTTGCGGCCACTCCTGTGGTTTGGGGGCATTTATCTTTTTCTAAACCTACGCACGCTACGGGACCGCAGTATGGTGGTGAGTCTCTTCGCACACCTCGGAGCAATACTTTTCATCTTTAACTGGTTCAAGCCGCGGGATTTTGCCGAGAGTGGTTTTCTGTTACTGCTCTTGTCGGCGGGCTTTTATGGCGCGACATTTTTTTTCCGCCGCAGCGCCGCAGAGAGCGCCGAAAAATTCGGTCGTGTTTTCCTGATGAAGTTGCGCCTGCCTTTTAATGCGGGCGGCATCAACAATATCGGGTATGCGGCGGGGCTCACAACCCTGTTCACGCTCCTGATGCTGTGGCTGAATGGCCCCAGCTGGATCGCCAATCCGGATCTCGAGCGGCGCGGCATTATGCTGATTAACCAGATATGCCTCATGCTCATGATCTTTGCGATCTTTCACTTCAAGACTTTTAGCTTCATGCGTTTGCGGGGCAGCCTCGTCTTGCTCTATGTACTGCTCTTCGCGATTGCCTTCACGGCTGTCATCAATCGCCTCGGCCGGCCGCTGCCGATCGATGCGGTGGGCTTACGCCTGCTTTTGCTCATGCCCGTCATGGCGCTTGTCACGCTGGCAATGAAGGTCTATGGCCCGCGCTATGGTAAATCCCTGGAAGCAGAGAAACAGGGGCAGTGGTATTTTTCCGTTCCCGTCGCCGGCGTGATCGGTCTCACATTGCTTTTGTTTTTCGACGGCTTGCTGGTATCTGCGCTCGATTTCGACCGCACCTTTTATTTTGTGCCACCGACGCTTTTCCTCGCGCTGGCGCTCTATCCCCTGATTCTAGCGCACACCGTGACGATCCACCTGCGCCACCTGTTTTATTTTTTTATGCCGGTCTTTCTCGCGGCCGTTGCGGGTGAGCGCAGCTTCCTCGGGCCCAATCTTTCTAACCTCAACACGGCCGGTGTTTGGCTGCCTTCAGCATTCCAGGGTAACCCGTTGGATCTCCTCGCGAACTTCAGTCTCGCGCTCGCTGACGGTTATTCGTACCTGGCTTTCAGGCAAAACATTGTACTCGGCATTGCGGCAGGCGTTCTGCTGCTGAGTGTACTCGCCTTTGCCTCGCGCCGCACCGCCGCTGGTACTTTTGTGGCGCAGACTTTTTTCTCCAAAAATTCCGCCGGCGTATCGAACGAATCCGGAATCTGGAGCCTTGTTTTTACTGTGTTTATCGCGCTCATGTCGTTTCAGGTGGCGGCGATTCCGCCGGGGGTGATCCTCATCGGCGTTGTTTTCTTCTATTTGATAGCTGGCAACATCAGGGCGTCGGCGTTCATTCTTTTCATCGCCGGCCTTTTGATCGTGCACGGCGGAGCGCACCTCACGCAGACTTACCCGCTGTGGCCAGGGCCTGCCCTCGTCGCCGCAGCGATCTTCATGATTTGGCCCGCGAAAAAGATCGCACAGAAACTCGATCTCGCAGAGAGTTTTGTTTCCGAAACCGCTTTTCTCGCTGGTGTGCTCTACATCGTCGCGGCATTTTTTTATTCCGCCACCGAAGGACGTCCGGCCAATGCGCTGCAGGCAGGTTACAGTGTGCTCGCAGCTGACGCGAACTACCTCGTAACCGGCGGCTTTTACCGGGCGTTTGCGCTGCCAGCGACACTGATTTTGACGGCAGTGTTTTTCTGGCTATCGCTGAAACGCATAGAAGGCCGCGCGCGCGTCGCCATCGCACTCCTGGGCCACTTTGCCTTCGCCGCGGCGCTCGTGACCAGTGTCTGGCTCATCTTAAGCCTTCAGGGCAACAGCATCAACTTCCTCACGGCAGCACCCTTTGTGATATTGGCGCTGCTGCTTTTTGAAGTCATCATCACGACCCGGCTCAAAAGTTTCAAAGAAAAGGATGCCGACGTCTATGCCGGCAACTTTACTGCGCGCGATGCGATGATTGTATTCTGCGGGCTGCTGTTTATACCTATTTCACAGAACCTCGCCAACCCGATACCGCATGCGGGCCTTGCCACCCTCGCAGCCCTTGTGATCTACCTCGTCGTAAACATACAGGCGGCGTTTACGTCTTCTAAGACGCGCTATGTCTATATCGCGCAGGCGACGATCGCAGGTATTTATTATTCGGCGCGACCCATGCTGAATATCAACTCCGCGCAGACCGATGCCTTCTTCGCCTTCGGTTATGCCTTTGCCCTACTCGGCATCAGTATCGCCGCAGACCGGCTGGGCGCAACGGTTGTATCACAACCGACACGCCGTTTTGCCGCGGCGATGCCGGTCGTCGTCGGCCTCCTTATCGACAATTTCCGTTCGTTCAACGCGGCGTTCTATGCGCTGATTTCGAGCGGTCTTTATCTGGGCCTATCGCGCATCGGTGAACGCCATGTCTTCGCGGCGCTGGCAGCAATTACACTGAACGCCGCGCTCTTCTTCGTCGCACTCGCACAGGGTTTCGATTCGTCTGAGTTCTACGCCTTCCCGATCGGCCTCACCATCATCTTTTTCGCAACCATCTTTAAGGATTCGCTCTCGGTCGAAAATCAGGCACGCGTGCGTACGATCGGCGGCCTCGTCGCTTACATTCCGGCAGCGATGCATGTCACATTGCGCTCGGGCCTCGCACAAAATCCCGTTTATTCACTTGTGTTCGGCGGCGTTTGTCTCGCAGGCATCATCGCGGGGGGGATTTTCCGCATCCGCAGCTATCTGTTTCTGGGGGTGCTCTTCTTCACCCTCAACGTCGTTGCGAATCTCGTACAGGAAGGCCTGCAAAATCAGTTCATCGGCTTTGTGCTACTGACGGTGACGGGGCTTTTTCTTATCGCTATCCTCATTATCTATAACCTGAAGAAAGAACAGATCCATGCCGGCTTTGCCCGGCTCAGACAAAAATTCGCCGGCTGGTCATGATGCGTTATCTACTCAACCGCACCCAGATGCGTGCCTATGACAGACTCGCAACCGAACTCTGCAAAATACCCAGCCTGCTGCTGATGGAAAACGCCGGTCGTGGTGCGGCTGATATTCTCGCCGGGCTTATCGCACTCTCTGGAATTTCTGAGCCCCGCATCGCCGTCGTCTGCGGCACCGGCAATAATGGCGGCGACGGTTTTGTCGTTGCCCGCCATTTTTCTTATAGCGCTCACCTGAAAGTTTATGTCGCGGGTGATACGGGCAGCATCGCAGGCGATGCACGCGTCAACTTTGACGCCTTGCCCGGTTGCGGTATTTCGCCCATAGCCGTTGGCACAGGGAGCATTTCACAATTCACACAAGAAATACAAAATGCAGATTTTATTGTCGATGGCCTGTTCGGTACCGGCCTCAGCCGTAATATCGAAGGTGTTGAGGCTCAAATCATCGACGCCATCAATGCGGCGAAGGCTATCCGCATCGCGCTCGACCTGCCTTCGGGACTCGACGCCGACCACGGCATTGTGCTCGGCTCTGCAATCCGTGCGCACCACACCGTAACCTTTGCGCATCCCAAACCCGGTCTTTTCACGCCGCAGGGCAAAAACCATACGGGGGATCTCCACTGCGTCAAAATCGGCGTACCCGATGCGAAACTTCTCGCCGAAACCGGTTTTGCGGCGGAGCTCATCGCGGCAGAATTATTTCTTCCATACCTGAAGCCCCGCGACGCGGCAACATACAAACACCGGGCGGGTGACATACTCATCGTCGCGGGCTCCAGGGGAAAAACCGGCGCCGCAAAACTCGTGGCCGAGGCGACGCTGCGCACCGGCGCCGGTCTTGCCACCATCTGCACATGGACAAACGCCCTGCCGGCTCTGGAAAAAGAAGTGAAAGAGCTCATGCTCGCGGAACTCAAGCCAGATGCCATTCAAACATCTCTCGCCACCGCACTGGCAAAACGCAGCGCCGTTGTCATTGGCCCCGGTTTTGGCCTCGATGAAAGCGCCCTTATAGCCGTGAGCTATGTTCTCCGGAATGCAAATGTGCCGCTGGTCATCGACGCCGATGCGCTGACGCTTTGCGCCCAAAACCTGACGGATCTTAAATCCTCTGCGGCTACAAAAATTCTGACACCGCATACCGGCGAGCTGGCGCGCATGCTCGGCATAACCTCTGCCGAAATTGAGGCCGATCGTTTCGCGGCAGTCCGGCGCGGCGCAGAGATCACAGACGCCATTGTCGTTCTCAAAGGAGCCCACACACTTATCGCCACGCCAGAGGGCCGCATGTTCGTTTCTGCCGAAGCGAACCCGGTGCTGGCAACCGCAGGCTCGGGCGATGTGCTCGCGGGTATCATCGGCGCCTGCGCGGCGCAAATGCCCCCCCTCGAAGCGGCGGCAGCCGGCGTTTTCATTCACGCAGCGGCGGCGAATCTCTGGAGCACGAAGACGCAGAGCGACCGCGGCATGCTGGCAGGCGACATTGCCGCGCTCATCCCAGAAATCCTGGGACAACTGCTCGGCGATTAAGCCCCGGCGAAAAACAGTTCCCTGATTATAGTGCCCGGCGAGCGTGGCGGATGGCGCAACTTACTGCAATATTAACGGCGATCAAACTCAGGGCTCTATCATGGTTTAATGCTTTTGCGCACTTTTTGCGGGTATTCTATGAAGTGACGAAGATTATTCTTACGACGAAGGTAATCCCACCTTTAAAAACCATCTGGAATAAATTGCCGCCCTCACCGTGGCTTCGCCGCGCTTTTGCCGCAGGCCTTGTTGCCGTAGCAGGCCTGCCATTGATCGCATTTTTAGGATCTGAACCGCCACTCGAGCTGAAGATCTCACGCACGTCTGCGGCGGCGGCAGAGCGCACCTTTGACGACAAGTCTTTGTCGATCATGCAGGCGACGCCTGAAGGAAAAATTGTACCGGGGCAGGAGCGCAAGGAGATCTTTGTCGTCTTCAGCCACCCGGTGGTGCCACTCGGCGCACTCGCCGAAACCACCAAGGGCGCATTTACTATTTCACCGAAAATGCCGGGCCAGTTCCGCTGGTATGGCAGCCGTATCTCGGCGTTTATTCCCTCAGAGGACTGGCGCGCAGGCGTCGAATACACGGTTCGCATTAATTCCGATACGGTCGCAGTTTCGGGCCAAAAGCTCAAAGAGAAAAAGGTCTTCCAATTTCGTATGGAGATTCCGCCGCTCAGCGTACAAAACCTGACACCAGGCAAAGAGACCAAAATCAAATACGATGCACGCATGACGCTTTCCTTTAACTTTGCCGTACGCGCCGAGGCTTTGAAAGAACACCTGCGCCTGCGCGAGAATAAAAAATCCATTCCCTATTCACTGAAAGAATCGAGCGAGGCCGATTGGCGCGGGCGGGTAGCAAAACGCGACGGCCGTACGTGGGAAATCATCCCTGAGCAAAAATTATCCAAGAGTAAAACCGTGGAGATATTGCTGGGGAAAAAACTGCGCGCGAGAGATCTCGAGACGACGCTGGCCGAAGACTATGAAGCCTCGTTTGAAACCTACGGGGACCTGACTGTCGAATTCAGGGACGCAGGAAAGGCCTGGTCTGATCGCTATGGCATGGGATTCGAATTTTCGAATCCGGTAAACCCGAAGACCGCGGCGCGTGCGGTAAAATTTTCACCACCCCGCAAGATCATCGCACTCCCCTATGGCGAAACCAAAAACCTGAACCTCAATATCTGGAATGTCGAACCGGGACAGACGTATAAGATCACCATCGAGGCGATGAACGACGTCATGGGTAACCCCCTGGTGAAAGCCGGCAGCTATGAGGTAACGATGCCCGACCGCGAAAAATTTTTCCACCGCGTCGAATCGGGTTCTGTGATCGAAGCCGAAATGCGGCAGAATTATCCTCTGAATGTTTCTAATATCGATACTCTGACCGCATCCGTGCGGCCCTTTACGCTTGCTGAGGTGCTGGATTTTTCTACCGACAAGAACTCCTACAGCCTGCACGACTTTCTGCAGATTAAAGACGGCACGAAGCGCACCCCCTTCAAAACCGGAATCCGCAAGAACGGCATCGGCCGCGCCGCGTTCGATCTCGCACCGCACCTCAGCAAAGGCCGCGGTTGGGTCGCTGCCCGGTTCGAAGGCGAAAAGGAATCTGTGAACCAGGCGATTCAGGCAACGGACCTCGCACTCACCGCCCGCCCTGCATTGGGCGGTAACCATGTCTGGGTACATAGCCTCACCTTTGGCGGCCCGGTTGCGGGCGCGAAGGTCAGCCGCTACACCAATGAAAAACCCGAAGGGAGCTGCAACACCAACGGCGAGGGTTATTGCCTGATCGCCGAGGGCAAGCCGCGCGAAGACGGTGACAGTCTGGTGTTCACCGCAGAGAAAGGCGGCGATCAAACCTTTGTCACTTCAAAGGAACAGCGGCTAACCATCAGTCCGGCCGGTGGGGAGTTTGCCTATCACCTTTCGGGCGCGCAGCTGAAAGGCGTGATTGTCTTCGACCGCAAGCTGCATACGCCGGGAGACACAGTATACTATAAAGCCGTGCTTTCGCAAAAGACGGCCGACAAACTTACCGCACTCTCTGACAGCAACGTCAAGGTCGAGGTAAGCAGTGCCGAAGGAAAGGCTATTTACACCAAGACCCTGACGACCAGCAAACAGGGGGGCGTCGGTGGCGAAATTGACATCGCAAAGGATGCTCCACTCGGCCACTACACACTTTCGATCACGGGTGGTAAGGGCAGCGAACAATCCATCCAGGAAAATTTCCAGATCGAAGAGTTCAGGCCGGTGAGTTTTGCCGTCGCTGTTTCGGGCATCAGCGATTCCGTGGCCGGCAAAACCGCCGAAGCGACGGTTGAAGGCAATTACCTCTTCGGTGCACCGATGCAGCGCGCGCGCTTTCAGGTGGATGTCTCGCGTTCCAAATCACCGGCATATTTTGCGCACTATCCCGATTTTAACTTCGGCGACCAGCGCTACTCGTATTACGGTGAGAGCGACGAGGCCGATACAGGTTTTTTTACCGGGACCAAAGGGCGCCTGATGGCAAACGGCAAGCATACCTTTAAAATACCCCTGACGCCGATGGCGTTCTCGGAGACCATCGACCTGCCGGAAAAAAGCAAATTCCGCTACGCGCACTCCTACTCTGTGAATGTCGAAGCGACCGTCAAAGACGTCGATGACAAGGCCGTGAGTAACCGCCGTTCGATCCTTGTCGCCGCAGGCAAACACGTGGTCGGCATCCGGAGCAAGGATTCTTACGGTAAGACCGGCGATGACATGAATTTTGAAATCGTCGCACTCGACCCGGCTGGCAAGGCTGTAGGTAATGTGCCCGTCAAGATCACGATTTTGCATGTCACCTGGAAAAGCGTGCGCACACTCGGCACCGAAGACTCGCTGCAGGCAAAGAACACACCGGTACGCCGCATCGTCACGACGCAGACGCTGAATGCCGGTGAAAAACCGGTGCCGTTTTCTTTTTCTCCCGACAAAGGCGGCGAATATTATATCATCGCGCAGCCCGAGGGCAGCTTGAGCTTTGCGCGCACGGGATTTTACGTCTCGGGCGACTCGGACGGCTATTACATGCGCAACGACGACACTGTCAGTATCGTCGCCGACAAGGCCAAATACGTGCCGGGCGAAACGGCGCGCATTCTCGTGCAATCGCCGGTCAAAACCGGGCGTATCATTCTCTCGCTCGAACGCGAAAAGGTGTACTGGCAAAAACAGGTCGAAATCAAGGATTACTCCGTCTCGGTGCCGGTGGAAATCAAAGAGGAATATTTGCCCAACGTCTACCTGACGGCGCTGGTACTCAAACCCCGCGAAAAATTATCGAAACGTACCCTCTACGAAGACCTCGGAGCGCCGGCGTTTAAGCTGGGTTCCCTCAATCTCGCCGTCGACACAGCGTCACGGCGCGCAAAATTTGACCTCAGCTATGACCGGCAGCAGTATGGCCCCGGTGATACGGTCAAAATGTCGATTCAGACAGAACGGGGCGCCGAGATCGCGCTGTCGGTAGCCGACCGCGCGGTACTCGACCTCGTCGACTATCACTTCGCGAATCCCCTGTCGAATTTTTTCAGCACCTGGCCGCTGGCCATCGAACTCTTTGAAAACAGGCATGCCATCATCCACCAGTATGATTTTTCAGGCAAGGGCAACAACCCCGGCGGCGGCCCCGGCGAACCCGGCGAAGGCATGGGCCAGGGCGGCTTTGCCCTGGGAAATGAAGACGGCACGCGCAAGAACTTCCGTTACACAGCGTACTGGAAAAGCGACCTCAAGGCCGACAAAGACGGCAAGGCTGATGTCACCTTCAAGTTGCCCGACAATCTTTCGACCTTCCGCATCATGGCTCTGGCCGCGGCCGACGGCAAGTATACAAACTATGAGAAGGAGTTCCAGGTGCGCAAGGCACTCGTCGTGCAGCCGCTCATGCCGCGTTTCATGCGCGCCGGCGACGAACTCATGGTCGGCGCCGTCGTCATCAACCAGACAGGCGCCGCCGCCGAATTCGACGTCAGCCTTACCGCAGATCTGCTGACCGGTGGCGGCAACAAGGCCGTCAAAATTGCCGCGGGCGAAGCACGCGAAATCAGTTTTCCCGCGAAGATCAATACGGCAAAATATACTGCGCTGCTCAAGGCCTACCGCGAAAAGGCGCAGGATGCCAAAGCTGAAAAAGCTTCAGAGCACCCGATCGTGCTCACGGGTTTTGTCGGCGCACGCACGGGCGACACCAGCGACCGCGTGAAGTTCGAATTCCCCGTGCTCGAATCGCCCGCGGTCGAGGCCTTTGCCATCGCCGGCTTCACGGACGACAAGGCCAAAGAAGCGCTGCGCATTCCCGGCGAAGATGAAATTCTTGGCAACATGGGTTCATTCGATATCACACTGTCTTCGACCGCGCTCGTCGGCCTCGACAAGGCCTTCCGCTTCTATGCTTCGAATCCCTATTTCTGTATGGAGCAGCGCGCCTCGGCCTTTATGCTGGCGATCACTTCGGGACAGATGCTCCAAAGCTTTGCGATCAAACCCCCGTCAGCCGATAACTACGACTTCAGGCAGATTGAATCGCTGTTCCTGGGTGAGATGAATGAGTTTGTCAATGCCGACGGCGGATTGCGCTTTTGGAAAAAAAATTCTTACCACAACGAGGAATCCAGCCCCTACTTATCAGCGTACGTGCTCACGGTGCTGCAGGCAGCCGAGGCGAAAAATTTTCCCGGCAACAATGCGATCCGCAAGGGGATAGTAAACTACCTGGAGAAATTTCTGCGCAGCGAAATGAAAGATGGCAAATCGACGATCCTCGAAAACCTGTCGCTCATCCATCTCGCATTGACCCGCGAAGGAGCCGGCCGCTCCGACCTGACCAAATTCCTGCTCAAAAACGAAGCAGAGCTCTCGACCCGGGCCAAGGCGAGGCTAGCCCTCGCCATTGCGCATAAAGAGAAGCTCAAATCATATGCAGACGACAGCGATGTCAAACGGCTCTTCGAACACTTCAAGAACCGCCTCGAGGTCACAACGACATCCGTCATGCTCAAAGAGACGCCGGATGCGGCGCTGCGGCAGACATTCTATTCAAGAACATCGGCGCTGGCTCTGGTGCTGCAGGCCTTCATCGCGCTCGACAAGGATAACCCGCTGATTCCGCAGATGGTGAACCACCTGCTGCGGGAAAACACTTCATACGACACGCATTCGATCGGTCTTTCGGCCGCTGCGCTCGACAGCTACCGCAGCGTGTATGAGGCCGGCGGCCAGCCTTTCAGTTTCCTGGGCGAGATCACGCTCGGCGGCACGCAGCTCATGTCGACAAGCCTCAGCTCGCACAAATTTGATGTCTTCAAAAAATCGCTGACGATTCCCGAACTCCGAAAAACGGGTAAGCCCGGCAGCGAGTTACCGCTGGTCTTTTCCAAGTCAGGCGATAAGGGAAGGCTCTATTATGCGGCGCGGCTGAACTATGCGGCGATACGCGGCGGTGAAGCGGCGCGTGACGAGGGCATTGAAATCCACCGCAACCTGTTCGCGATGGAAAGTGTCCGCGGCAAACAGGTGATGCGCCCCATCAAAGAAAGCCAGATGAAGCGCGGCGAGCTCTACCTGCAGAAACTCATGGTGACGACCCCCAAACCCTACTACAATGTGGTACTCGTCGATCCCCTCGCCTCGCAGACCGAGGTCATGAATTCGGCCTTCAGTACCGAAAAAACACCGGCGGCTGGCGCCTCTGATTCCGGTCCGCACGACGGTGAAGGGGATGAACCGCGTTACGAAGATGAAGGTAATTATTGGGGTTCGGCCCCCAGCTTCCAGGAATACCGGCACGACAAGGTGGTTCTCTTCTTTAACTATATTCCCGCGGGCTACCACGAATACCGCTATGTCGTACGGCCGCTGGTGCGCGGCAAGGGTATTCATCCCCCCGGTCAGGTGAAGCTCATGTATGAGCCCGAAATCTTTGGCCGCAGCGCCTCTGCCCTGACGAGTGTGGAGTGACACGCCGGCATAAGATCATTTGTATTGCCCTGACGGGTTTAACCGCAGCCCTGTTCTGGCCGATCCCCGAACCAAGGCTGCACCGCCTTTACCCGCTGCGCTTTTTCTCCAAAGAGAAGATTCTGCTGCGGGAATTCCGCAATCCCGCCGGCGCCTATGGTTCGTCGCTGCCGCTCTCCGAATACCCTAAGCCGCTCATCCGCGCCGTGATCGCGGCAGAAGATGCGCGTTTTATCGGGCATTGCGGTATCGATTTTGTCGCCATGGCACGCGCCGCGCTGGATAACCTGCGGCAGAGCCGCATCCGCTCAGGAGCATCGACGATCACACAGCAACTCGCACGCACCATCTACGCCGAGGCCCTGCCTCAAAACCGCATCCTGAAAAAGATCGGCGAAATTGCTATAGCCTTTAAGATAACCCTTACCGTCCCGAAGTCGCAGACCCTGGAGGCTTACCTGAACCAGGTTGCGATGCCGCTCAATTCCACAGGCCTCGCCGCGGCAGCCGAACGTATCTTCGGCAAACATGTCACACTGCTCAGTGATGAGGAGACAGTTGGCCTCGCCGTCATGATTCGTTCGGGAAGCTTCGCACGTTTTGAAGCCAAATTCCTGTCGCTTTGGGCAAAGCTTTACCCCGGTAAAACACCAGACTTAGCCCACCTGCACTCCGCTTTAGAGAAGATCGCGCCGCCCCGGACCGCATCGCTCACAGGTTCAGAGCATTTCATTAGCTGGCTCAGCGAAAACCGGCTGCCCACTTACGGGGAAATCCGCAGCGAAATCTCGGCGAACATGAATCAGCGCATCGCCGAAATTATCCGCAATGAAATGCGCGCGATCTACGAAGCCGGCGCCGATCATGCGGCCGTGGTTGTCATCGAAAAAACCGGGGGCGACGATATTCTCCGCGCGATGGTCGGCTCTGCGGATTTTTTTTCCGAGGCCGGCGGTGAAATCAACCATGCGGTGCGCATCCGTTCTGCCGGCAGCACGCTGAAACCGTTTGTCTATGGGCTGGGTTTTGACCAAAAGCTCTTCGCTGCCAGCACTGTATTTTTCGACGGTGAAACGGCATTGGCGACCGGGCGCGAGCACGAGACCTACCGTCCGCAGAATAACGACATGCGCTTCTGGGGCCAGATGACGCTGCGCGAGGCGCTGGTCTCTTCGCGCAATATTCCCGCACTCGCGGCGGCTGAAAAAGCAGGCATCGACAACCTGCTGGTGTTGCTGCGGCGGGGTGGCCTGACGCACCTCACGCACAATGCGGATCATTATGGCCCGGGGCTTGCCCTCGGCAGCGGCGGCATAACCCTGCTGCAGTTGGCAAGGCTCTATTCTGCAATCGCATCTGCGGGCATGCTGCACCCGCTCAGAATCGGTGAGGATGGTACCGGGAGGGCACTGCGCATCGGCGCAAGAGACAGGCTTTTATCCGAAGAAACTGCAGCGCGGCTGACGCACATGCTCACCGACCGGGCACTGAGGCGCCGCGCCTTCGGCAAACGTAACTTCCTGGATTTCCCCTTTCCCGTCGCAGCTAAAACCGGAACTTCCAAGGACTACCGCGACGGCTGGGTTGCAGGTTTCACTCCGCGTTTCACCATTGCCGTCTGGGTAGGTAATTCCCAGGGCATACCCATGCGTTCGGTCAGCGGCGCCTGGGGTGCAGGCCGCATTTTCCACCAGGTGATGCGCCTCGTCAACGCTGGTGCGCACCAGCAGTTCGCCGCCCATTCCCGGATGCAGGAAATCCGCGTCTGCAGAAAGAGCGGCCTCAAGGCCTCTGAAAGTTGCCCGTCACACGCTGAGCTGTCGGCGCCAGGGGAAAAAACCGCCGGGTTTTGCCAGTTGCGCCATGGCAGCGCCGAGCTGCAGGATGAAACCCTGCCGCGGTTAATTTCTCCGTCACCCGGTGAGCGCTATGTATTACATCCGAATGAATCCGCCGCGCGGCAGGAAATCCCCATCATTATCCACGGTACGGGAAAAACCGCGTTTGCCTATGCGCTCGACAATGAAACACCGCGAACGGCGCAAGGCGAGGTCAGGGATTTCAGGCGCCTGGCTGGCGGAGATTATATTCTGCGCGTTTTTGCGGGTGGCGAAGTTCTCGAAGAAATAAATTTTTCCGTCAGGTGAGGTTACTCTACCGGGCGGTGCAAACGGTAGTCTGCCAGCGTACGGATATAATAATCTACCCCGGGGGTCGCGGGCGCGCCGGACTTATTCTCAATCTGTTCGCGTGCGAGCTGCCGCTCGGCCCTGAGGCAGACATCGCGGATCGCCCGCACAGACAGGCCTTCCATCTGGTTCGCCAGGTCTGCGTTTGCTTCGGCTGCAAGCTGCTTCGCATAGAAGTTTAAAAGTTCGCGGATGTCTTCGACGGCGGGTTCGTTAAATTCCAGAATGCTGTCGAAGCGCGACAAGAGCGCGCTGTCTAAATCTTGCGGGCGGTTGGTCGCGCCAACGGTGATGATATTCGACTGCGTCTCCAATCCGTCAATTTTACGGAGCAGTACAGACAAGAGCCGGCGCGAAGCTTCAAAAAGTTTCTCATTGCGCGAAGGTGCCAGGGCGTCGATCTCGTCGAGGAACAGGATCAGCGGTTCGCGGTAGGTCATGGCGACGTCGAAGATACTTGCCAACCGTTTCGTCGACTCGCCGTAATAGGCAGAGAGAATATTTTCCAGCGGCACATGGACGACCACGAGCCCCGCTTCTTTGCCGACGTGGCGCGCCATGGTGGTTTTGCCCGTGCCGGGCGGGCCGGTAAAAAGCACCGCGCGCGGGCGATTGATGGAAAACTGCGTGCGCGTCGCCGCTGCGATCTTATCGTAGATCTCGGGGTTCTTCAGCGGCAGAATCAGCGTCTCGCGCAGTTTCTCGCGCAGGCGCTTAAAGGCCGCAATGTCCTGGAGTTTTTCGCCTGGCCGGTAGACATGGCAACCCATCTCTGCGAGCTCTGACAAAGCGTCAGCCGCGCGTGCCCGCCCCAGCGCCCGCTTGAGCAAGGTCGTGATGAGTGACAGCTCGGCGGGCATCAGGGCGCCCTTCTTCGTAATTTCAAGCGCCTTCTCGCCATAGAGACCCGAGATGCGGATTTTGATTTTATCCAAAAGCGCTTCGGTCGAAAACAGGTTCTCGTTCAGCGCCTGGATCGAGAGAAAAGATTTTTCAAAGGTATGGATGCGCCAGTTTTCAATATGGCGCTTGGCGATCGCAATGGTATCGATCAGCAGCGCATCGGTGACTTCGGCGACCTCAGTACGCAGGTTAAAATCGGAGCGTTCGAAGCTGACGGCGATTTTCTGCACGTCGATGCCGATCTCTTGCGCGACGCGGTCGAGTTCGGCGCGGATCTCACTCAGCTGCACACCGGGGTTTGTCTTGGGAGCGGCTTCTGCCATAGTATGCGGCAGAAACCGTCGCGCCAATGCGGCGCCAAGAAATTGTCAGCTCGCCTTTTTGAGAAACGCCGCCTCAAATTCAGACCAGTGTATCGGCTTACCAAACAGGTAACCCTGGTATGCCGAGCAGCCATGCTTGCGGAGGAAATCCCTCTGTTCGTCTGTTTCGACGCCCTCGGCGATGATATCGAGCTTCAGGTTCTTCGCCATACCGATAATCGTCTGCACAAGGATTGCATCGTTGGGATCCGTAGTGATGTCGCGCACAAATGCCTGGTCGATCTTGAGCTGGGTCAGCGGCAGGCGCTTCAGGTAAGACAATGAGGATTGCCCCGTGCCGAAATCGTCGAGCGACAGGCCGATACCGAAGCCGCGCAGTGTCTGCATACGCTCCACGGTGTCCCCGATATTTTCGAGCGCAAGGCTTTCGGTGAGTTCGAGTTTGAGGCGCGTCGCGTCGATACCCGCCTGTGCCAGTATTTTCCCCAGGCCGCGCGCAAAATCCGGCTGGCGAAACTGCCGGGCGCTGACGTTGACCGCGAGGGACAGGTGCTGCGTCTCGGGCATTTTCGCCCACGCTTTCAGGATATTTATCGATTCGCGCATCACCCAGTCGCCGATTTCAACAATGAGACCGGTGCGCTCGGCTGCAGGTATGAATTCGAGCGGCGGTATCATGCCGCGCAGCGGATGCCGCCAGCGCAGCAGCACCTCGGCGCCGGTGAGCTGGTCGATGTCGATCTGCGGCTGCAGGAATATCTCCAGCTGGTCCGCCTGGATCGCCTGTTTGAGATCTTCTTCGAGCGTCAGGCGCTCAGAAAGCAGTTTTTGCATGGTCGGGTCGAAGAAGCGGAATGTGTCACGACCATCGGCCTTCGCCTGGTACATCGCCATATCGGCGCGGCGCAAGAGCTCGTCGACAGTCGTCTCGTGCCCCAAAAACGCCGCGACGCCAATGCTACAGGTATTCTCATAGTCGGTCATCTGCCGGTATGAAAGCGCGACGGGAAGACTCAGCGTATGGAGAATACGCTGCGTAATCTCGGTAGTCTCTTCAACGGCCGCCTCGGCGTCGGCCGCCAGTTCACCGAGGATAATGATGAATTCGTCACCACCCAGGCGCGCGACGGTGTCGCCCTCGCGCACACAGAGGCGCAGGCGCCGCGCCTGCTGTATCAGCAGTTCATCCCCCGCTTCATGCCCCTTGGTGTCGTTGAGATTCTTGAAATGGTCGAGGTCGATAAAGAGCAGTGCGCCGCGCAGCCCCGTGCGTGCACTGAGTGCCAGTGCCTGTTCGAGGCGGTCGAGCAGCAGCCGTCGGTTTGGCAGTGAAGTCAGCGGATCATAGAACGCGAGGTTTTCGACCTGCTCTTCGGCGAGCCGGCGCTCCGTGACATCGTGCACGGCACCCAGAAGTTCGACGACTGCACCGGTTTTTTCGTCGCGGATCGGACGCACATGGTCGCGCAGCCAGACCGTGCGGCCCTCGGCAGAAACGATGCGGTATTCGGAAATAATCGATTCACCGTCGAGCAGCGTCGGCATGCGCCGCTGCATCGCCTCGCGATCGTCAGGGTGCACGATCGCCATCCACCCGCCCTTGAGAGCGAGTTCATCCAGCGCATAACCCGTGATGCGCTGGAACGAGCCGGCAAAAATCTTCGGAACAAGGTTGGGCTTGCGCAGGTCGACCTGGTAGACATAATCGGAGGAAAGCTCGGTGAAGAGTTTCAGGATACGCTCTTTATCTTCGAGCATACGTTCGCGTTCGGTCGCTTCATCCAGAAGCTGTTGCGTATGTCTGAGGCTCTTCTCCATTCTGTTTACTACGAATGAAATGAGCGCAGAGATAATACAACTGACGGTCATAAAGCCAAAAGACACGCTGACCCAGTGCAGGGGCACCGACGTGCCGGGGGGCAACGTGCTCGGCTGGATCGGCAAACCCGGTGCAATCCAGTAGGCGATGCTGATGAGCCCCGCCGTACCCAGACCAACCACCGTGAGTGCGCCCCAAAGCCGGTAATACGCCGCGGCGATTGTAACCCCGGTGTGCATAACCAGAAGCGGACCCGGGCGGGGTTCGGGGGTCATCGTCGAAATCCAAAGACCGATCAGTAGCATGTTGCTGATCATTACCGGAATCAGTAATCTGTAATGCACCCTCGCCAGCAAAAATCCGGTGACGACAATCAGGTAGCTCAGCAGGTATATACCGAAGGCATCAGCCCGCCAGTCGAGGCGATAAAACCGCAGCACGCAGTTCGCCACGCCGCCAATGACGGAAATCAGCGCCAGACGACGCGCAAGTTTAGTTTCCCACTGGGTGGTCTGCATTATAACCTTTGAAAAAGGCAACTTGGGTGCCAGAAGCCCTTTTCAAAAGCTACGGTTAGCGTTAGCGGTTTTAGCGCAGAGGGTCGCTGTGAAAAGTCTAAATTGCAACTTCAGTCGCCATCGCCGCTGATTGCCAGCCGCTTGCCGGGCTGCACGCCGAGTTCCTTGAGTTTTTCGGCTGCGCCCACCAGATTGCCCCTGCCCGTCGACAGCTTCTTCATCGCTTCATCGTAGGTTTTTCTGGTCGTATCGAGCTGGCTGCCCACCTTTTGCAGATCGTCGACAAAGCCGGCAAATTTATCGAATAACACTGCGCCCTGCTTCGCAATCTCACGCGAATTTTTGTTCTGCTCTTCTTGCCGCCAGATATTCTGCACCAGCTTGAGCGCCGCAAGCAGCGTCGCCGGCGAGAGCAGGATAATCTTCTTCTGGAAGGCAAATTCATAGATTTCGGGGTCGTGGTTCATGGCCTCGAGAAAAGCCGCTTCGATCGGAATAAACATAAAGACAAAATCGGGAGTATTGAGTCCCTCAAGCCCTTCATAGCCCTTTTCGGCGAGGCCCTTGATGTGGGTACGCACCGACGCCGCGTGGGATTTCAACAGTTCTTCGCGGTTGGCATCCGCAGCGCCTAATTTTTCGAAATGCACCAGGGAAACCTTGGAATCGATGACGACATTTTTGTTGTCGGGCAGGTAGACAACGACGTCGGGTTTGAAACGGCCTTCTTCGCCTTTCAGCGAAACCTGGATCTTGTATTCCTTGTCGCGCCTAAGGCCCGAGGCCTCGAGAATTTTTTCGAGCACAAGCTCGCCCCAGTTGCCGCGCGTCTTCGATTCGCCGCGCAGGGCCTCGGTTAACCGCTTGGCCTCGCTGCCCAGGGTCTGGTTAATTTCTGTCAATTGCCTGAGTTTTTCTTCGAGGCGGCCCGAATCTTTTTTCTGCTCCTGCACATTCTGCTCTATGGCTTTTTGGAACTCGCCCAAACGGCTCTGCAGGGGATTAAGTAAGGTGGCAAAATTCTGCTGCGCGTCGGCATTCACCTTGCGCGAGCTGTCGACGAGAATCTGGTTAGCGATCTTTGAAAAATCTTCCTGAAATTTTTGCGATGCTGCACCGTTCTCGTTCTCGAGTTTCTGGATACGCTCCTTGAGCATGTGATTTTCCGTCAGCGCAGCTGTCGACGCCGCCTTGCCCATAAGTTTACCGATGATAATTCCCAGGGCAAGACCCAGGAGCAAGGCGATGACGATAAAGAGTAGTTCCATGGGTTCAGGTGTCAGCCAGTTTAAGGCGCCTATTCAACCTGTTAACTGAAATACACGGCATCTTCAGAATGCCAGATCAGACGAGCGCCTGCCCCACGAGGCGAGAGCCTGCGCATCACGGCTCGCGGGAAAATTACGGTAATGTAAATACACGGCTGGCATGCGCGCCAGAGTTCCGGTCACTGCGGCGGCAAAGACCGGATCGCGCATAAAGCCTGTGAGCAGCGAAAAGCCGGTATCCAGCGAGGGCGTCGGAAACACCTGCCTGATGCCGGCAATCATCATCGTTTCATTCATCAGCCCGTAACGGAACATCTTGGCGATTTCTTCCGCTGTCAACTTCTGTGAAAACTTACGGAACAGATTATAACTCGCCAGCAGGGCGCCCATGGTTCGCTGGAAAGTGCAACAATACCGCCACAATACATCCGCATCACCCGGGTCCGGCGCACCGGCCACGGCATCGGCAAGCATTTTTGCCGCCTGCAATGCCGGCATAACGCCGCTGCCATGCGTGGAGAAAACCTGATTGGCTGCGGCCCCGACGACGGCTATGCCCGAGGCAGTGAGTTGCGGTAGCGGAGCCTGCAGCGGAATTGTACCACCACCGCTGTGGATCATTTTACCCACCCAGGGATGATCGGCGGCAAATTTTTTCAGCATCTGCGGCCCCGTGAGGTGATTTCCATCGCTGACCGAACCTGCCAAAAGCCCCACCTCTGACAGGTCGCGGGAAATTTGCACACTCATCGTCGAGTAGCCGCCTTCGCTGCCCAGGATGCTGATCAGCGAACCGGGCTGCACACCGAGACGATCGAGAAATTCCCGGGCGGCGGCCGGGTCACCGATATGGCAATTTTGCTGTTGAGCGATGCAGAGATCACTCTTTATATCATCACCCTGCAGTTCCAGCGCCGCTACGCGTCCACGCAGGGCACCACCAAGCCCCGCAGCGTCGACAAACAGCCTGGCCCGTATCGCAACGTCGGCTGGCGCTCCGGGTTGTTCGCTGGACCGGTGAAACCTTAATTCGACCGGGCGCTCGCCTTCAAAGATGACATCGGCCAGGCTCATTCTGTCGAAACCCATTGCCCCGGCAGCAAATGCCTCACGGTTGAGGCGATCGATGAATGGCCGCATGCGCACGTTAGTAAAGCCACTTGCTTCCACCTGCAATCGCTCCTTCAGATCTGCAGAGAAGAACACGATCGGAAAATCTGCCGCTTCAACTTCATCGCCATCCGGTGGCGCAAGCTGCAGGGCTTTGAAAGCAGCGAGATGAAGACCATTGACCCAGGATGGGCCCGCCTTTGCGAATTCGCGGCGTTCAATCAGCGCGACGCGGAAACCCGAACGCGCATGAAAAAGTGCACTGGCGGCACCCGCCGGCCCAGCCCCCAGAACGGCCACATCAAATTCGTGGATCTGCATCACATACCTCGCGGCCCGTTAAACCGGGAGCAGACATTCCCCGGCTTCTTCAAAGCCCGTCATACAATTGATCAGTTTCAGCTTTGGGTATTTTCCCTTGCGCACGTGTTCGGCCAAAATCACCGCTGTTGAAATCTGCCCCAGAGCCAGGGCCGCAGCACGCGCTGTGCCTTCGAGCAGCGGCCGCGCAGGCGTCAGCCAGCGCTGGCCGTCATAGAGGCAGACATTGGCATAAATGGCATCGGTCACGAGCCCTGCCTGCACGATAATGGGTTGCACGCCCCGCGCCACCTGATTGCGCAGGGCATCGAGTTCCGTGCGATCGGCATACTTAAAGCGGTAATCGAGACCATCGGCCAGAACCAGGTCTGTTTTCTCTACGGCGTGCCGCACATAGGGATCGATGTCGATGGAAAATATTTCACGGCCATACGTCACACGCACCTTAAACAATCCCGAGGCAGGCAAAGCGCGGTGCGTGAGCTGTGCGGCGAGATCTATACGCGCCGCTCTTCCGAAATGCGCCAGTAAAGTCAGGTCAAGCCGTCGCTGGTGCAATGGCAGATTTTTGATTTCACCCTGTTCGAGGCGCAGCGATTCGATAAATTTCATACCGGTAAATAGACCTTGTGGAGCATCTCCCGATATTCGGCGTCAGGGTCGCTGTAAATCGTAATCCCCGCGCCGCTGCGGAATTTGAGCGTGGCGCCGGTGAAATCGAGATAGCGGATCAGCACACAGCTGTAAAAATTTGTCCCGTCGAAAACTGCTGCAATGCCCGTAAAAAAACCGCGCGGCTCGCTTTCATGCGCACGGATGAGTTCGACGGTTTTCTTTTTGGGTGCCCCCGTGATTGACCCCGCGGGCAAGAGCTGCGGCAGCCATTCGCCGATGCGGCCCTGCCAACCCGGGCCCATGCGGCCCTGAATCTCGGTACTTGTCTGGTAGAGAATACGTCCATCAGCCTGCGCTATTTCGGTCAGGTAGCGGTAGCGCCCGATGCGGATATCCCCTGCGACGCGGCCGAGGTCGTTTCTGAGCAGGTCGACAATCGTGGCATGCTCGGCCTGCTCTTTGCTGTCCGCCAGAAGCGCCGCGGCGTCAAAGCCGGTACCCTTCATGGGTGTCGTCGCGATCGTGTCATTAACCAGGGTGACGAAGGCTTCGGGAGAAAAGCTTAGAAACTCATCTTCGAGCCAGACCGTGAAGGGTGCGCTGGATGCCTCAAACAAAACTGCAGGATTCGCCGATACCGACACTTCTGTCTGTGAACACATATTCACCAAGTACGAGTATCCCTCTCCCAATTCCTTTTGCAGGCTGCGGATAGCCGCCACGATATCGGCCTTTGCGGGGGGTGTGAGAACTTTGAGTACGGGCTTGCTGGCCCCATTTTCGGCCGCCAAACCGCCATGGTGCGGCGCAAAATTCAACTTAAAGCGCAAGAAGCCCGCACCGAGGGATATCCCACCTTGAAAAAAGCCCGAATTCACTGTGAAATCGCCCTGTTTTAGGGGTTCGGCGAGTAAATTACCATCAAAATCAACCAGCGCGAAAAAGGGGGTCTTATTATGTCCCCACGCAGAAAGCCTTGAAAAATCGGGGGAAAAATTGAATTTTTTTATGGACACTTCTGGTCGAAGCTGTAAGATAACTGTGAGACGTAAAGGATCTGGTAGGAGGATTAATGCGAAAACTCATTCTCTCAACCGCTCTGGTTGCTTTTGTAGCAACTAATTGTGGTGAAAAAAAAGAACAAGCAAGTCTTGATTCGGCGAAGTTTACCTATGTCAAAGGTGACGTACTGGTAAGCGGCAAGCCTGCAACTCTCGGTCAAACCGTGAGCAAAGATGCTACTATTGAAGTTAAAAACAACTCAATGGCAGTTCTGCAGTTTGCTAGCGCTGCATCAATCACGCTTAAAGCCAACTCTGTATTGTCTATCGCGAACCTGAGCAAAAACGACAGCGGCAAGCCCGTTATCGAACTTTCTCAGAACACCGGTAGCTCTTTCAGCAAAATTGCGAAAGGCCAATCAGAGTTTTCAATCAAAACGCCAACCGCTGTCGCGGGTGTGCGTGGTACATCGTTTGAGTTAGTTGTCGGCAACGGCAAAACAACTCAGATCAAGCTCCTCGAAGGTAAAGTCCAGGTTTCAAAGCCTGACGCTACTAAAGAAGAGATGGCAGCAGCTCCCGTTGTGGAAGCTGGCCAGAAAGTTGAAGCTACAGCCGCTGGCGTAGCGAAACCAACAGAAATCACTGAAGCTGAGAAATCAAGCCTCCAGGCGATGAACACTGTTGAAATCGCTCCTGCAAGTGGTAAAGTTGTCGTTCCTGAAAGCGTAGAAAAATACGCAACAGGCGCAACAGCATCTGCTTCACTGACTGAAGCTGCAAAACCAGAAGTAAAGAGACTGACTCTTGCTGACATCAAGGCAAAATACGGCCGTATCGCTCGTATTGAAACCAAGAACGGCAAGGCGTATGTCGGTTACTTCAACCAGACTGGTGCTAACATGACCATCCAAACAGTGGACGGCCAGATCAGCATCCCAGTTGCTAGCGTTCAGAAAGTTACACCCATGAACTAACGGGTGGTCTCGATACGCCCATCGCCAGCGATGGGCTACTCGACCACCGGTTTGAAACCGCCTGCAAGGGCGGTTTTTTTTTTGCCCACCTGCCCGGTGGTCGAGTAGCTCACGCAGTGAGCGTATCGAGACCCTGGCTTTTTAGGCATTTTTTGGCCTTCGTATCATTATTGTGATAATATTGTGATATGATAGCCATACGACCCATCAGCGATCTACGGAATAATTTTGCCGAAATTTCAGAGCTCTGCCACTCTCAGGATGAACCGATTTTTTTTACCAAAAATGGCAACGGTGATCTGGCAGTGATGAGCATTGAAGCTTACGAAAAAGCACAGGCGCGACTCACGCTACTGACAAAGCTCGCAGAAGCCGAGGCTGAATCACGGGCGCGCAAAACCGCAGGTACGCACGAGGAAGTCATGGCCCGCCTTGAAAAGCTCACCTCGTAAAAACGATGGCGTCCCCGCCGTTTCAGATTCGCTACCTGCCCGTTGCAGAAAATGACCTGGTGGACATCTTAACTTATCTGAAAGAGAGAAACGGACAAGCCGCCCGGAACCTGCTCGCCGCAATGAATAAGAATATCGGTCTGCTTGCAGAGAATCCGTATTTGGGCTCGATACCGAAGGATGAAACGATAAAAAAAACAGGTCACCGCTTTATGCTTGTGGATAATTATCTCATCTTCTACGTCGTGTATGAACGCACCGTGGAAATCCGGCGGGTTTTGCACGGCGCCCGTGATCTGCGTGCCTTGCTCATCTGACCGCTATGCCGTTTAACATCCCCGAATTCCCCATCGCCCTGCGCCTGTTTTTCTACCAGTTCTTTATCGTCGCCGCCAACGTTGCCGCGCGCACCAGCCGCGATACCTTTCTCATGCAGGGTTCGTATGCGAAACACCTGCCGCTGTTAATCGCTTTTACCGCCGTCGTCATGTATCTCGTCGTGCGGGCGCAGACGCTGTTCGCGGGGGGTAGAAGCCCGGTGGTGATCGCGGTTGCCGCCCCGCTGATCGCGACGCTCTCGTATGTCGCCTTCTGGGTTTTTCCGATGACGGGCCCCGCCTCGGCGATCTACTTCATCTGGACGGAAGTTGTAAACTCACTCTTATCAGTGCAGTTCTGGATTCTCGCGACCGCGGTGCTCGACATGCGCACGGGTAAAAAGCTCTTTGGCGTGATCGGTGCGGGCGGGGCCATCGGCGGCCTCATTGCGGGCCTCGTGCTGGCACCCCTGGGTAAAAAAATCGGCGTTGCATTCCTGCCGCTCTCGGCGGGTATTCTGCTCGTCGCGGCGATTCCGTTTGTCCTCGGGCTTAAGGCGCGCGCCAGCGATGATGCGGGTTCTTCCACTACAGCAACGGCGAACAGCGAATGGAATCTTTCGCATCCCTATATCCGCATACTCTGCCTGCTGCTGATACCGGCGACGATCGTCTCGACGCTGGTGGATTACCAGTTCAAAATTGTTTCTGCTGCGGCTATCCCCGATAGCGGCCAGCTCGCCGCGTACTATGCGCGCTATTATGCAATTCTCAATGGCCTGACACTGGCTTTTCAGATCTTCGTGACGTCTTTCTTTCTGACAAGGCTCGGCCTGCTGTTCTCGTTGCTTTTTCTGCCCGCAGCGCTGACACTGTTTATGGCGCCGATGGCGCCGCTGTCACTGACCGCCGGCACATCGGCGCTTTCGATACTCGTCGCGCTCAGCTTCGCGGGCCGGCTCTCTGACCAGACGGTGAAGTTCACCATCTACCAGGGGGCATTCCAGCTGCTGTGGCTGCCTGTGCCACCACTCAGAAAACCTGCGCTCAAGATGTCGGTCGAGGCGGTCATCAAAAACGGGATTGCCGGCGTCGCTGGTTTGGGCATCGCCGCCGCGGCTTATTTTTTTCCGCCGAAGAGCGCAGCATTTTTTCAACTGCAGACTTTGCTCTCGGCCGTCACCCTGGGCTTTCTCGCGCTATGGCTCTTTGCCGCGTATAAATCGCGGCAAGGTTACCGCAAGTATCTCGTCGAATCGCTGGGCAACCGCATGATCGACTTCTCGGCGGAGTCGATCGAGATCAATTCGCCGGAAATCCGTGAGACCCTGCAGCAGGCGCTGATCAGCGGCGAAGAGGGCCGCGTCGCCTTCGCGCTCGACATTCTGGGTACGCAGGATCTCACAGGCTGGGAAAACGATCTGCAGGAAATCTTTGACCGGGTGTCGCCGCTCATTCAGACCAGGATTCTCGAGCTCGCCGAACGGCAGCCGGCACTGCTCGGGAAAAAATTTATTCTTTCCTTAGCTGAAGGCAAGAGCGAGCAGCGCATCGCCGCGCTTGTCATCGGCACGCGGCGAAAATACGACGAGATCCAGGCGATTTTAGGATCGTACCCCGGCGGGGAAAGTTTTGCCGCCATCATGGCGCTCTGCTGCCGCGCTTCGCTGACCGAAAAAAACAGCCAGCTCACCGAGAAGTTCAATAACCTGCTCGAAAACATCGACCCGGCGGTGCGCGCCGCGGCGCTTGAGGCGGCCCTGCATTTCCCGGAATTTGCCGATATCAGTTCGCTGCGCAACCGCCTCATCGACAGCCGCAGCGAGGTGCGCCGCCTGGCGCTCGAAGTCGTGCGTGCGGGGGCCAAACATGCGCTGGTGCGCGAGGTTGTACTGAATCTCTCGGATGCGAAGGCCTATGGCGTCGCGCGCGCCGCCCTCGCGGCGATCCATCCGACGGTCGTCGAAAATGAGTTTGCGTCACCCGAATATTTCGACCGCTCGAATGCAGACCTGATCTACGGCATCTTTCGTTTTCTCGGCGGCACGGGCTCTGCCGCGAGCCTCGAAATCATACTCGACCATGTCAATGCTTCGAACCCGCGAATTTTCACCGAGGCCTGCAAGTCGATCACTGCCCTCGTCGAAGCCGTAGGCAGACCGGCGGCCATCAAAGAGCAGATGGAAAGGAAAATTGAAGAGGCATGCGGCCTCTACTTTGTTGCCTTAAAACTGGTGACCTCCAATAGCACCTTTGCCGGTGAGCGTATCCTGGTGCTCGAATGGCTCGAAAGTGCGATGGCACAATGGCTGATCGGCGCGTGCCGGCTTGCCACGGCAGGCCAGGGGCTGACCAATATTGAAGCGCGTTTTGACGGGCGGCAACTGCGAAAATCAAAACGCAGCGAGTTCCTGGAAATTATCGAAAATGCCTCGGGCGCACATACGAAAGCCCTGCTGATCGCAATTCTGGATGCCCCTTCCGATGAGGCCATTATCGCGAGGCTCGATCACCTGCTGGAAAGCCCGCCGCGGCCGGGCAAAGAATGGCTGCGCTCGGGCGATGACTGGCAGGCGGCGATGGCCGCGCTCATCGTCATTGGTTCGGGGGGGGATGCCAACCGGCGCTGGCGGCTGTTATCCCGGCGCAGTCTGCCGCCCCTCGCCGAAGAAATCGTCCGCACGAAAATAGCCGCACACGCCGAAACCTGGCGCAAGGCTCTTTCGCAGAGAAATCTTTCCGTATTCGATAAATATTTCGGCAATGAGGAGAAACTCACCATGTACCCTACCCTCGAAAAAATCCTGCTTTTGAAATCGGTCGGTATGTTCAGCAATATTTCGGGCGAAGATATCTCACGCCTGATACAGATCTCGCGCGAAGTGGAGATGCCCGCCGGCACCCAGGTCTTCCATGCGGGAGATGAAGGCCACGAACTCTTTATTTTGCTCGCGGGTGAGATTAAAATTCACCGCGACGGGCGCGACCTCGCGACACTGAAGCGCGGCGACTTTCTCGGCGAGATGGCGCTGCTCGACAACGAGCCGCGTTCGGCCGATGCGACAACGGTCAGCGACTGCAAGCTGCTCAGCATCGGTCAGCAGGATTTTTTTGACGTGCTCTCGGGCAGGCCCGAGATTTTGAAGGGTATTCTGCGCCTCTTGTCGGCGCGGCTGCGAAAATCGATACAGGCATCGGGAGTTCCCGCCTGATACTTACCGGCGTATGAGCCGATACCGGTTTTCCCTCTACGCTACCAGCCTCTGGTTAGCGAGTCAGGGTATTTTTGCGCAGGCCCAGCCACAGACACCTTCGCTGCGCCAGAGTAAACTCGATGAGAAGACCGGCGAGGTTGCAAAGGGTGACGGCTGGAGCGGCAAGATTGGCTTTGGTTATGCGCTGAATTATCCTTCATATATATCGGGTGTTTTTCAGTTTTCGGAAGTCAGTTATGAATTCGCGAACCAGCGTATTCTCGCCAGCAGTGAGACAAGCGGCACCATTGAAAACGGCAGCATCAAAAAACCGAACGGGGTTTTGAACGCCGGCTACGATTACAGCATAGACCGCTTTCGTTTTTTTATCTATACCAATTATGAATTCGGCGTCGTTACCGGGCTCGAAAGTAATACCGTTCTCGGTGCGGGCCTGCGCTATATGTTTTTCAAATTCGACCGCTTTACGTTTGATTCCGGTATTGCGCCGATCTACGAGCGCACGGCCTACGTCGACGACACCCTGAATGAGACGCTTTCCATTTCGCTGCGCGGCCGGATCAAGGTCTTTCTGGCAGACTTCGACAGCCTCTATGTCACCTGGCTCTTTCTGCAGAGTACAAATGAGAGCAAGAACCAATGGCATGCGGCCGAGGTCATCAACAACACGGTACTGACGCCGCGTATCTCGATACGCCAGGCATACCGCTGGCGTTATGATGTGTTCTCGGGCTCTTCGGCGGGGTTGGCCTACCTGATTGCGGTTTTCAGCTTTGATTAGATTTCAGGCTGTCTCAAATGCCGGAAATGGCGCGATGAGAATCCTCCTTATTTCGATTTCTTTGTTTCTGGTGGCTTCTGCCCATGCGGCCGACCTGCCCCCCAACGAATTGGGCAAAATCCCGATTCTGACCTACCATAAAATTTCTGACGAAGACACCGAGTACACCCGTAGCCGGGAGAGTTTTGCCAAAGACCTCGTGTTATTGAAGAAACACGGGTTTTATCCCGTCACACTGGCCGAACTGCGTACGGGAAAGATCACTGCGCCCAAGGGGAAAATCCCCCTTCTGATCACCTTCGACGATTCGTCGGAGTCGCAGTTTAAATACGAGGCGGATGGTTCGCTGACGCCAGGCTGCGGCGTCGAAATCATGGAGCGCTTCCAGAAACAGAACCCGGATTTTCCCCTGAAGGGTGTGTTCTTCGTTCTGCCCAAGGCCCAGTACCCGAATAATTTTTTCGGCCAGACCGATAAGATCGGTGCAAAACTCAAATACCTGACGGGTAAGGGTTTTGAAATCGGCTCGCACACACTCTGGCATGCCAACCTGAAAAAATACAAAAATAAAATTGAAGAACAACTCGGTCTCGGCACATACGAGATCCAGAAATACCTGAAAGGATACCCCGTTTACGCCTTTGCCCTGCCCTATGGAATCTTTCCACCCAAGGCCGACGAGCCACGACTGCGGGCAGGGAAGTACAAGGGGAAATCCTACAAACATGACATGATCTTTGATTATTCGAATGCCCTCAGCCACTCGGTGTATGACGCGAAATTTGACACCTACCACATTCGCCGGCTGCACGGGAATGAGGCGACGCTGGCAAAACTTTTCAAACGCGTCACCAAAGATAAACAGATTTTTTTCATCAGCGACGGGAACCCCGAAACGGTGACGGTCAAAAAAGCCGATGCCGACCGGGTGAAACTCAAGGGTACTTTGAAGCTGATCACGTATTAAAAAGCTTGCCGCGAAGTATGGCCGCGTAACCAAACCCGGACGCATGAGCTTACGCATTTTTCTCGCCCTGATTCTCGGGGGCCTGACCACCGGTATATTCGGGCTCGATGAGGCAGATGAAAAAGAGGCCGCATTGCGGCTGAGCCGCGCGTTCAGCGCCTACTACGCCGAAAAGCCCGTCGCGGCGGCAAAGGCCTTCGAAGAATACCTGAAAATTAAGGGCGATAACGAAGTAGCGTTGCGCTATCTCGCGCGGATTGCCCTCTCCAGCGGCGATATGACCAGCGCAGTGCTTTATCTCGAGCGCGGTGTCAAGGCCGACCCGACAGCGATCTATTCGTTGCAGCTGTTATCTGAAATCTATCTCAAGCAAAACAAGCTCGACGACGCCGCACGCGTGCTGGGCCTTATTTTGAAGGGCGATCCGCTCAACGAGCGCGCGCTTCAGGTGCTGGCGTATATTTACCAGCAAAAGAACGATCACCGCCAGGCGGCGACGTATTATAAACGCCTCATCATCGCGGTGCAAAAAGGCACGGGCAACCCCGATGTCATGTCGCAGGCCCTGTATTTTCTGGGGAATTATTATTACCAGCAGGATAACTTCTTTAAATCCCTGAATTACTTCCGTAAACTCTATGAGCTCGATTCCGATAACGGCCGTTACCTGCTGATAATCGGCGAGCTGCAGAAGATCACGGGCCAGTTCAAACAATCGGCGGCCACCCACGAGAAACTGATTGAACGCCAGCCCGATTTCGCGCAGGCCTACGAATCGCTGGCAGAAACCTATTTTATACTGAATGATCCCCGCGCATTAGCGATGATCCGGAAGTTTAAGAAGTTCAAAAAGGACGATAAGCCCGGTCTGCTTGAGGGTATCGAACAACAGCTCAACGGCAAAGACGATGAGGCGCTGAAGGCATTTGAGCAGATTCTCGGCGCCAACCAGAACCGCTTGAGTGCCCGCCTTGGCCGCTTTCGTATCTACGAGAAAAGAAAGTTAACGACGGACGCCCGCAATGAAGCCTTCGCCGTTGTCGTCATCGCGCAGCGCCTGAATGCGTACGAGCTCGCGCGCGAATATGCCCATGTCACGCTGGGGTATCTCAACCGCCAGGCGCTCGAAACAAAATTCCGCGAGAAGTTTTTTATTCCCGCAAAAACACTGAACCCGGCGTCGATTCTCGACGGCGAAACCGAACAGCTCGCCATTGATTTTGTCGAACTTTATACCACGCATGCAACGACGCTCGAGAACACCAATGAGCGCAGCGTTGCCGTCACGTACCAGGAACTCGCCGCACAGACCATCGAGCAATTGCAAGTCTGGTACACGGCGATGCTGAAAAATCCGTCGATTACGGGCGATGCGCAGAAGCTCGCCAAGGCGGAAAAACGCGGGCGTGAGGCGAAGAACCAACTCTACCAGACGCGCGTGAATTTGGCCTGGACTCAGGTCAACATCAAGGGTGCGCTGGGCGATGCGACGAAGAATGCTGATACGGCCCTCGCGATTGAAAAAGAATATGCGACTGCATACTTTGTGAAGGGTATTATCCATAACAATTTGGGGGAGAAAACCCCGAGTGAATATAAGACGGCTTCTTCATTCTTTCTGCGCGCCATTGAAATTACGGAGCTTAAAAGCAAAAAGAAAGTCGCGCCGGCGAATTATTACTTCTACTCGGGCATGGCGCTTGAGAAGACCGATGACTTTCCCGCGGCCGAAAAGCAGCTGAAACGCACGATTGAACTCGATCCCTACAACCCAACCTACCTCAACTACCTCGGCTACATGTATTCGCTGCGCAACATGAACCTGCCCGACGCGAATAACCTGGTCTTGCGCGCGCTTGAGGATGACCCGGAAAACGAAGCCTATCTCGACACCTTTGGCTGGATTCAATACAAACTCGGCAATTACCGCGAAGCGCTGGAACAACTCACGGTAGCGGCATCATTCGCGGCGAAAAAATCTTCCGTTGATCCGGTGATTTATTTTCACCTCGCCGAAGTGCACAACAAGATGAACAACCGGGTCACTGCAATTGAATATTATAATAAGACGCTCACGGATATTAAAAAAGCGTCGGAACCCATGGACGCAGCCTATATTGGCTCTCAGATCAAAAAACTGGAATCAGAAAATAAACAATCTAAAAAAGAGGATAAAAAATGAAGTATAAGGACTTTAACGAATTCCGCGAGGCTTATAAAAAGCGCGCGCTGAGCCCCGAGTTTAAAAGTGCGGGTCTCGAAACCATAAAACAAATACACGAAGAAATTCTCGATAAACCTATTAAAGAATGGCTTGATATCGCGGCGGATGTCTCTCCCGACCGCAACGGCGAAAGCGAATGGCGCCATGCCCTCGAAGCCATCGTCAAAGACATACGCGGCAAGAGCCAGGCAATCATCGTCAAGAACGGCCGCACCGGCCGCGATATTCTCGAGCAGGCTTCGATCGACGAATGGAAAAAGGTCGCACAACACCCGATAGACATTCCTGCAGAAACCGTGCGCGAAATCATGAGCCAGAAAGCAGTCAAAGAACTGTTCCTGAACGTGGTGCACGATTCGATCACAGGTTTTACGAAAAGCATCAAATTGCCTCTCGTGGGCGACCTCAACAAGGTTGTCGACGACAAGATGATCAAGGGCTTTCTCACACCATTCATGGATTCGATCACGAAAATCGCGACCGACTTCGTGAACAATAAATCAAACCAGCCGATGATGAGCGAGTTCGCGGGCCAGTTGCTCGAAATCGCCCTCGACCAGAAGCCGACCATACTCGACGCTCTCATGAACCCTGAACTCGAAAACAAGGTCTGGGTTGCAATCCACACGACAGCCGCCGACAAGACGTTCCGCAAGCTCAGCCACGAGCATGTGCTCGACGTCATTAAAGCCATGAAAAAAGATGCGGGTGACAAAACGCTGCGCCAATGGCTCAAAGAACAGAATCGTACGATACCGTTCAGCGCACCGACCGACAAAGAACTCGCGCATATGCAAAAGGTATTGGCGGAATCTGAAGCGTGCGCCAAATTCATGTTCACGGAACTTTCTTTCCACAGCGCCTGATGCCAAACCGCAAGCGACGGGGTTTGAAATTTTTCAGCCCCGTTCTGCTTCTTTTTCTTGTTTTTTCCCTGCTCCGCGGTAGCTGCGGTGAGACTAAAAAACCGATTCAGGCGAATGCCAACGCCGATGAGATTTCCAATAAGGAAGCGGAAGCGTTCCGCAAAGATGCGGCGGCGATCTATGCACCCTACAAGACCTTAAGCGTTAGTTTTACCCTCAAGGGAAAAGTCAGCAACGAAGAGCTCTATTATGAAGGCGATCTTTCATCGACGGCGACGGGACTTAAGATCGGTATGAAAGACGCGGTTTTTCTTTCACCCCTTCTGAGCCTGGATATCGGTAAAGAAAAGGTGACGCTCAAAGACATTGCCCGCAATAAGACACAGACTATTCCCCGCGCAGAGTACCAGTGGGTCGAGCTCTTCGGCCGCACGTTTCCCGTACGTTTTTTTGAACCATTGATGCGGGGATATCTGCCGGAAGACGCGCTTTCTCCCGACTCGAGTTTTGCGCGCACCCCCGCGGGCGAAGTTCTTGTCCGTTCTGATAACAACAGCTTTGAAGCGGCCATGTATTTCACAGATCTGAAACTCACGAAAATATTTTACCGCGATAAGCTGCGCGGCGAGATCCTGATTTTCCACCTCGCAAAACCGTTTAAGAACCGACAATATCCGCAAACCCTCAAAATCGAACATTCACGCGCCAACGATTTCCTGACATTGAACTTTAAAGGTCTTCGGGTAACCGGTGACACACCCCCCAAAAAATAGCCATGTCGACGGAAGTGTTTGAAACACTTAAAACCAAGGCACTGGGTTGCCAACTCTGCAAACTTGCCGCCACACGCACCCAGGTCGTCTTCGGCGAGGGAAATCCCAGTGCGCGGCTGATGTTCATCGGCGAAGGCCCGGGCAAGGATGAAGATGCGAGCGGCAGGCCTTTTGTCGGCCGCGCCGGCCAATTGCTCACGCGTATCATAGAAAACGGCCTGAAGCTGAAGCGCGAAGATGTCTATATTGCGAACGTCGTCAAATGCCGGCCGACCGTCGATGGCCTCGGCAAACGCGACCGGCCCCCCGAAGCCGATGAGGTCGCCGCCTGCGCCCCCTATTTGCGCCAGCAGATTGAACTCATCCGGCCCGAGGTGATTGTCACGCTGGGAAATCCCTCAACGCGTTTTCTTTTGCAGACGATGGAGGGGATAACCAAGCTGCGCGGCAAGTGGCATGCCTATGGTGACATTGCCGTGATGCCGACATACCATCCGAGCTTTCTGTTGCGTAATGGCGGCGATGCCGGTAACACGCCCTATAAGCGGGATGTCTGGAATGATATGAAACTTGTGATTGAAAGATTGGCTTTGCCAATCTAGAAGTCGCTACCGCGACCGAAAAAATGGGCTTACCCGGCCCTAGGCAAAAATCCTTTCGACCGCGGCCTTGCGGAAAGCAAAAATCTCTTCGAGCTTACCGCGCACAACCAGACTGTGGATGATACCCTGGAATGGTACGGGCGGCAATGCATAATCGACGCGGTCGGTCATGTGGGTAAACTTGCCCTCTTTGCGAAAGAAGTGTTTATGCGACCAGATGCGGTAGGGCCCAATGCGCTGTTCGTCGGCAAACATCACACCGCTATTCACGTGCGTGATTTCCGTCACCCACGATATGGGGATTTTCAGAAGCGGCGAAACCTTGTATTCGATGTGCAAACCCGGATAGATCTCATCGGGCAGGTCCGGTGTCGTGACGGTAAAAGCAAGTTCGGGCGGCGTGATGTGTTTGAGATTATGCGGATTGGAAAAATATTTCCAGGTCGTCGCGAGGTTTGCCCGCACCACTTGCTCGCGCTTTAAAGAATAAATCTTCACCGTATTTCCTTCAGCTGATCGCGGTGAAGGGCAGCATTTGTAATATAGTTTTTCCAGGTGCGGATCATCATTTCGCGCTCCTCATCTTTAATCTCGCGCACGAGCTTTGCGGGAGACCCTAAGGCCAGCCATCCGCTTTTGACAGTAAAACCCGGCGGCACGAGTGCACCTGCCGCCACAAAGCCGAACGGTTCGACCGTGGCGTTATCCAAAAGCGTCGCACCCATACCGATGAAGGAATCATCCATGAGCGTCGCGCCGTGGATGAGGACGCGGTGGCCGATGGTGATACGGTCACCGATGGAAGTCGCGAATTTGCCGCCTGTGACATGGACGACGGAAAGGTCCTGGATATTCGTCTGCGCACCGATGCGGATCGAATGCACATCGCCGCGCACAACGCAGCCATACCAGACGGAGCTCTCGACACCCAGCGTGACATCGCCCAAAACATCGGCGCCGGGGGCTATCCAGGCGCTGGCAGCGATCTGGGGAGTTTTTTCACCGAGCGAATACAGCACGTGTCACAGCGGAGAATCCGCAAAGGGAAGCAAGATTATTAGGTATTGTGGGCCAGATCGGATGGATAAAAACCGCCCGTTTCTGTTGAGGCGCCATGAAACTTCGCAATCTCTTCGTTTACGGCATTGCGGCAGCGACCGCAACCCATCGCTGCGCCCAGGTTCACCTGGACATCAGCTAATGTGCGGGCGCCCCCTTGAAGGGCTTCTTTGACCTGACGGTCGTTGATATTTGCGCAGCAGCAAACGATCATGAGCTAATGAGAATTGTTCTCACTAGCCGTCAAGTCTTATTGGATAATCTCCGTATAGAAATCGTCAATATTTGCCTCAATATCACTGGATACACCGCGAATGAAAAAGCCCGAATAACCGCCCCTCAGGACTTTGTCTGAGGCGGTAATTTCATCTGAAATCGTGCCGGATAGAGAACATACTAGCTTATCGTCTTTGACGGAAAATGTCAAAATGTAGGAATTTCCCCTTTGAAAGGCATGGGAGTTTGGCGACTGTGCGAGTGTCGTTCGAACACCCTGCTCTCCCCTGAATAAGGTTAAATTCCCGGCCGCTGCACCTGCCTCAATTCCGCAAAATAACCCGTCATTCAGAGTTGATACGGATTTAGATCTCATCACAAGCATAAAGAGCCCGTTCAAAAGATTCGCCGAAATAGGTTCAAACTTTAATGAACTCACGGTTTTGTTGTGCTCGACCTTATTCGTGCACATTGCATAAGCAAAACTGTTAAACCGAACGAGCTCGTATATTTTTTGCCCGTAAACGGCCAATTTACCAGGTAACGGATTAAACGAACCGCCGCCTATCTCCCAATATTCCCCGAGTGAATCAGAATCGGAACGATTAAAATCGTCGCTGCAAAGGCGACGCGTGCTCTCGGTACCCAGATTCGTCTGATTACAATTAAGCTGCAACGCAAAAATCATGAGGATAAACCAAAGGCGGCACATATATTTATGGAAAAGCCTCGCTTCGGAAATCATCAAAATACATCTCCATGGTATTCGCAAAGAAAATTCCCGTGTATCCGTGGGAATAGGTGTCATCACGGGAATTCAGGACGACTTGGGTACCGTTCAAATTCAACGAGCAGGTCAGGTTATTCCCCTCTGCTTCGAAAACTATCTTTAAATTCCCTCCCGCGTTGAAGTTCCCGGGGAAGCCAGCGGCTGTGGCAAGGGTTGTCGATGCAGAATTCACACTGCGCGATAAATCGAATTGTCCGTTCCGGGTGCCGCATATGTAGGCGTTTAACTGATCCTGTAGTCTAACCGTGACGAGGATAGGCTGATTTGAAACGGAGCTGGATATGAGATTGAATGTGACGGAAGATCGGACCTTATTTTGAACGACTTTGTTCTTGCAATGCGCTTCGAAAATCGGACCGACTGCGGGAATCGATATCCGCCCTTTGTTATTTTCAATGCGGGCAACCGCGGCATTGACTTGCGGAAAATTAGCACCGATCGCCCAGTTCCCGCCCAACTCCGCAGAATCCGCGCGGTTGAAATCGTCAGAACATATGGCATTGCTTGAAGCCAAACCCAAATCCATTTGCTGGCAACTGGAGAACGCAGCACCAAAATTGCACATGTAAAGAATGCGCCAAAAGCAATGACTCAGGTTAAAGATGCGATCGTGGCGCATGTTTCGAACGAACCTCTTTGTGATATAAGCAATAACTTTGACTAAAGAAGAAACGCAGATTACCCGTCACCATTTTAGCTGACCGTTTGTACCGTGTTTGTGAAAGGTCTGTATGTTGTCGCGCACGAGAATACTTATCTTTTCATTATTGGTCGCCAGCACCGTCTCCGCCGCGACCTTTAAAGACGCCGTCCGCTCCCTCGGCCCTGGCAATACCGGTGTCAGTGTCGCCCGCGAACTTGTGGGCCTCATGAACCTCATGAGTGAGCATCTCACCTATGACGAAAAGGCGCGCCAGTTCTTTGTTTTCCTGAACGATGCCCTCGAAGATTTTGACTTTGCCCGCATCTACGACAGTCCCTGGCTGTCACCGAGCACCGATAACTTTCGCAGCATCGTGCTCTCTGGTAAGAATGTCGGCCAGAGCTACCGCGTTTCGGTCGACTCTGCGGCAGCCGACAAATCGGCACTCGGCAATGCCCGCGCCGAGTACCGCATGCGGCGTAACGAAATCGCCGGCGACAAAACCTACACGGCGCAGCTCGATTTCGACGCGGCGCTGAAAAAATTCGACGCGCAGGCGATGGCGCGTTTTCTCGAAGGTATCCTGAAGATCCAGGACCCGGAAAATATTAAGGCTCTTCACCCGGCGGCCTCGAATGCCTTTCCTGAGTTTAAGGGCGAGACGAGAAAGGTGTTCGATCAGGCGGCGGCGGATTTCCCGCAGACCACACAGATGCTTTCGAAGTACCTCCAGTTCCGCAGCTTTGCCGAAATTAAATCAGCCGGCGGCAAAAACTATACCGATATAGCGATCCGGGGACATTTCAACATGGCAGCACTCGAAGCCGACTATCCCCAGATCCGTAAGTTCCTCAAAGACATCCGCAATCTCTTCATTCTGCAAATCTACATCGGCAATGCCAAGGGACAAAACATTGCCTCGTTCATCATCAACACGCAGACCGAAGAATTTTTTGTCGGAGCGAAAACCCAGGGCGGTAAAATTTTGCCGATGAACAAGGACGGCTCCCCCGCCTTTGCCGATGCGGTTTCATTTTCGGGGAACAGCGACCACAAATTCTTTGTGGCATTAAACGCCTTTGTCAATGTCTATGGACTCAAGATCAACACCGGCAACATCGGCGCCTACCTGCGTTACCAGTCGAACCTGGAAAAAATGTCATTCTTTGCGAAGATCACCAGTATCCCCGAAGGTAAAATTTCGGGCGCCTTGTTCGGCGTTTTGCCCACCTGGGTGATCGATCTGTCCATTCCGTCGGATTTACAGACGCTGATGAACAAATTCTCCCAGGTCGTGCTGAACGCCAATAATGGCGAGGGCAGCCGCGCCGAAATCGCCTGGCGCAAAAAAGGCGGCGATGCATCACTACATGCCTCAGCCTCGACCGAGTTTCTCGAAAACCGCTTTATCCGCATCGGTATGAAGATCTGGGTGAGAAAGTTCCGCCCCAGCGAAACGGTGCAGGAAGATATCCGGCTGTTTATCGGCCGCTTTACGCGGGCGATACTGGCGGATTTGTCGGGGGTTTAATCTTCTTGGAAAACCAAGCATCCCCGCTCTGCGCATTCGCCCGACGCAGCGCGCGACGTTCCTCAACGGGTTTCAGGCTGATCTCGCGGCACGCTTCGCTGCAGCAGTTATTCAGGCGTTGACCGCAAGCTTCGCACTGGATCATCAGCACATGACAGCCTTCGTTGGCGCAGTTGAGCTGCCGGTCTGACGCGGCGCCGCAGATATGGCATTTCGATAAAATATCGGGGGTGATGCGTTCGCCGAGACGCTCGTCGAAGACAAAATTCTTACCCTTAAACTTCGACGGCAGGTTTTCTTCTTTCACGGCATGCGCATAGTTAATGACGCCGCCTAAAAGCTGGTATACGTTATTAAAACCCTGGTCCCTGAGATACGCGCCGGCTTTTTCACAGCGAATGCCGCCGGTGCAGTAGATGAGAATCTTCTCATCTTTTTTGTCCTTCAGCATGTCGGCAACGACCGGCAGCTCTTCGCGGAAGGTCGGCACATCGGGGCAGATGGCGTTCTCAAAACGCCCTACCTCGCTCTCATAGTGGTTGCGCATATCGACGATCAGCGTACCGGGCTCATCGAGCGCCGCATTGAATTCGGCGGGTGTCAGGTGCGGGGCTTCTTTTTCCGGTGTGAGGGAGAAATCGCCCAGGCCGTCGTTCACAATGTAACGCTTTACCTTGATGGTCAGCTTAATGAACGAGTCGCCGTTGTCTTCAACACCGGGGTTAAAGCGCAGGTTTTGAAAACCGGGAATGGCATTCAGGCCAGCCTTGAATTTTTCGAGGTTTTCGAGGGGCACTGCCAGCTGTGCGTTGATGCCTTCGTGCGCCAGATAGATGCGCCCCAATACACCCAGGGCATTCCACTCTTTATAGAGCGCGTCGCGCAGTTCGTGTGGATTATCAATGCGTGTATAACGATAGAAAGAAAACGTGCGCCGCTCAACAGGCCCGGCTTCTTTTAGCTTTTTTTCGAGATCCTGACGGCTATAGCGGTTATGCAGCATTTCAACTCTGTGCTCGTTGCGGTGGCGGGCCATCTTATTTCACCGCCCTGCTATTCATTCTGCTGAAAATCGCCGCCAGCACACTGCCGATAAGACTATGCATCAATGAGGAAATTGCACACGGCACGGCTGCGAGCGCCCCCAAATGTTTGGTCGCCAGCACCACCCCCAGACCCGAGTTCTGCATGCCGACTTCGATGGAAATCGTCTGCGCCTGCACTGGCCGAATGCGAATGAGCCGGGCAAAGACATAACCAAACAGGAAACCGCCGGCGTGCAGGGTAAAAACCGCCGCCACAATCAGCCATCCGCCTTTGAGAATATTTTCACGCGACTGACCGATGATGGAGGCGACAATCAGCGTAATCGAAAGCACGGCGAGAAAATTCGCCGACGTCTCGAGCTTTTGCGCCAGGGAGGGTATGAGTTTTTTCGCCAGGAGCGCCATCGCAATCGGCAATAATATAACAATCGCCGTAGACAAAGTCATGGAAATTGCGTCGACCGGCACGCGCGCGCCGATGAGCCATGCCGAAAGCGCCGGCGTCACAATGGCGGCGGCAATCGTCGAGCACGCAGTCATTGTCACCGAAAGCGGTACATCCGCCTTGGCGAGATAGGTGATGACGTTCGAGGCCGTTCCGCCGGGACAGCAGGCGACGAGAATGAGCCCGGCGGCGATTTCTTTGGGGAGGGCAAAAATCTCTGCAGTGAAAAACCCCATCGCGGGCATCACGGTGTACTGCAAAATGAAACCCGCAAAAACCGGCAGTGGATTTTTGCCGACGCGGCGAAAATCATCGAGCGTGAGCGAGAGGCCAGTGAAAAACATAATCGCGGCCAACGCGATTTTTATGTAAAGCGGGCCGAACCACGTAAAAATCGCCGGTTCAACGAGTGCAACAGCGCTCGCCAAACCAGCGATTATGGGAAAAAGTTGGGTTAGCCGATTCACCCTGGAGGGTGCAGGTCGCGCGCTCCCTCGTAAATCACACGCGGGCGGAACAGGCGGTTGTTTTCGTGCTGCTCGATATGGTGCGACACGAGGCCGGCCAGGCGCGAGCAGAGGAAGATCGGCGTATAGAGGTCGATCGGCACGTTGATGAGATAATAGAGCAGCGCGATCGGATAGTCGGCGTTGGGGTAAAGGCCCTTCTCGCGCGCCATCGTCTTTTCAATCGTCTGGTAGATGGAATAGAGATCTTTGCCATCGGGGCGCTGGTCTACCAGTTTCGGGATATAGTCTTTCATGAGAAAGGCACGCGGGTCATACTTCTTCATGTACACGCGGTGGCCAAAACCCATGATCTTGTCTTTACGCGTGAGTTTGCCCATGATATAGCTTTCGGCAGTCGACGGGCCGCCGGTCTTATTGACCTCGAGGAACATCTGCATCGCCGCTTCGTTCGCGCCGCCATGGAGGGGGCCTTTTAAAGAGGCAACTGCCGCTGCACATGAACCGTAGATATCGGAGAGCGTTGAGCTCACGACGCGTACGGCAAAGGTTGAGTTAGGCATCTCATGCTCGATATAGGTTGTGAGAATTTTGTCGAGCGTGTCGGTTTCGACCGCAGTGGGTTTAGAGCCCTTAATCATGTGGACAAAGTTCTCTGAATAACCCAGCGATTTATCCGGCTTCACAAAGGGCAAACCATTGATAGCGCGGTAGCTGTTCACAGCGATTGTGGGCGCTTTTGCGAGAATTTTGAGGGCTTTTTCTTCGTTTGTTTTCGTCGACGTGTCCATCAGGAAGTCGTGTTCTTCGTAGCCGCCGAGAATAGAGATACCGGTGCGGAGTGCATCCATTGCCTGCGTCTTCTTCGGCAGCAGCTTGAAGATTTCATACATTTCATTGGGAATCTCGGCCTGGTCCATGAGCTTTTGCTCGAAGGCCTTGGCTTCAGCATCTGATGGGAATTTGTTGTAAATCAGCAGGTAAGCGACTTTAATGTATGAGGTCTTTTGGATCAGTTCGATGAGGTCGTAACCCCGAACGACGATCTGTTCTTTCGCTTCGTCGAGCAAGGAGAGTTTGGTGATACAGGCGATGACGCCGTCAAGGCCTGGTTTATAATCCGCGTGTTCGTTTGCCATAAGGCGCATAAATGGATTTTGAGTCATACCGACTACTTTTTTGAGGCCATCCCCCCGATAAAGAGTTTACATCGCCGCGCAACGGCAGATTTAAATCCATGTTAGAGGAGGTCTTCCCATAGCCGTTTCCGCGCAAGCGGGCCGCACCCTGATACTTCAGGATTGGTATGCGGAGAATGATCTCATTAACCCGACGCTCTTCGCCCTGCTCGAACTCTTCCCCCGCGCCGATGTCGGCTTCCTGAAGAACTTTGAAACGGCGCTGCCCATGCACCTGGCCGACCACCATGTCAGCTTCTTTGCCTCGCGCCTGACACGGAAAAGCCTCGATGATTTGCAGAGCCTGATCGAGGTCGAGGCGCAGATTCCATGGCAAGACTATGACCTCGTCATCGCCAATACCCGGGGGTACCTGCGCCACCTGCGGCGGAGTCTCACGGGATCCACACGCTTTATTGTCTACCAGCACGACCTGTTACCTTTCCTGTGGCGGGCCGATGTCGAAGCGCTGAACGTGGCAGAATCGGCGGCGCTGCTGAGAAACCAGGAAATTGACCTGGAATTCGGCGCGGGGATCAACCTCACCATTGCAGCAAATTTTGCCCTCCGCAATACTCTCGCCGCGATGCTGAAACGCGATGTGCTGCTTGCCTACCCGCTCATTGACCAAAGCCTGTTTTTCCCCGAAGCGGATGTTCTGCCGGAATACTTTCTTGCCACCGACGCCGTCGACGTGCAGAAGCTGGTGCACCTGATGTCCTGCGTCTCCGATAAACTCGTGGTTCTGGGGGAATCCAAACCGGATAAACTCCTGCGCGAGCTGAAGCCCGATAATATCTTTTATACCGGAAAACTCGGCATCTATGACCAGGCATACTATGTCGCCGGTGCCAAGGCACTCATCTGCGGCGAGACCAAGAGCCTCACCCACCTGCCCCTCGCCGCGCTCAAATCAGGCATCCCGCTCATCTGCCATCCCTCGCAGGGCATGCAGGAATTTCTTTCAGACGGGGAGATCGGCTGCGAACTCGAAACCGCATCGTCCGATGAAATTCTCGGCTATATCCGTAAATACCGCAAAGAGAAAAGCGATCGTGAAAAAATCGCCGCTTCCATCGACTGGCTCAACAAGGAATATTTCATGCGCCGTATGCGCAAGGCGTTCGAAAAGGAAAAATAAGCGGCGTGCGCATTCTGCCGATCATCGCGGCGTCGATTATACTGACCACCATCGACGCTGGCCTTTTTGCCGAAGGTAATCCTACGCTGCGCCGCATCAGCATCACGGGGCTTAAACGCACAAACGACCAGGTCATTTTGCAATACGTCGACGCCAAAGAAGGCGACGCAGCAGACAAAATCGATACCGAGAAGCTGCGGGTTTTTCTCGAGCGCCTGCGCATCTTCTCCAGGGTGGATGTACACCTGGGTGAAGCCGACGGCACGGCGTGCAGCAAGGATTGTGTCCTGACGATCGCCGTCCGGGAAAAGTGGAGCCTCTATCCGATACCCGTCTATGTCAAATACCGCGATACCGAAATCGGCGGCGCTTTCCTGGTGGAATCGAACTTCATGGGCGAGAACAAGGGTTTGGCAGCCGGGGCGCTGCTCTCCAACCGCGGCTGGCAGGCACTCTTTGGTTATACCGACCCGCATATCCGCTATAGTCGAATCTCCACAACGATGCGCTATCTCACCGGCCGGGTTTTTATTGAAGATGCAACGCCCAAAGGGGAGATTCTGCGCAGCTATACGCTAATGCGCCACGACTTCCAGTCAGCCACGGGTTATAACTGGCGCAGCGGCTTCTTTTTGGGTGTGCTTGCCGGCTACCGTTCCGCCGAAGTTCTCGACCGCGCATGGATCCAGAGCGCAAGTGTCATGAATGTGGGAGTCCGCCTGAAATATTCTTCCGTTACGCCCACAGATTTTTTCCAGACAGGGTTCGAAACGACGTTTGACAGCGAAAAGGGCATCGCCTTTTCCGGCGATAATCTGCACACGGTTTCGAGCGCGAGCGCCCTGCACGTGAAGACCTTCAAACAGCAGTTTGTGAGCTTCCTGTTTTCTTTTCAGTATTCTCACTATCCTGAACCCCTGGAACAGCGCCTCGGCGGCTGGCAGGGTACGCGCACATTGCCGGCGCTGCTCATACCTGCAGATAAGTTCACCGTGGGTGCTATCAATTACCAGGTCGCCTTGCTGCAGTTTTCATGGGCCACCTTCGCGGGACTCGCCTTCTTCGACGCCGGAACCGCGCGGCGCGACGGCGAAACACCGATTACGTTTTACGGACCCGGCGCCGGTGTGCGCATGTACCTCACCGAAATCACCATCCCCGCGTTCGGCGTCGACATCGCCCGTGACATACCCAGCGAACAGATTCAAGTAAGTTTTTTCATTGGTTACAATCTGCAATGAAACCGGGTGTGCTTATTATTACCGGCGAAGCGGCGAAATATGGCAGCGGCCACAGCATGCGCATGCACGAGGTCGCACTCGAGCTCAAAAAGAGAAAGATCGACGTGCAGAAACTCTGCATCGCCGCCGACAGCGCCGTCGACGTACCGCTGCCCTTTTCTGTCGTCATTCTCGACCGGCGCGACACCGCATTTAATCCCCCGCTCTTAGACCTGCAGGTCGCGAAAATTGCTGTGGATAACCGGGGAGCCGGTCGCAATGAAGCCGACACAGTGGCCGATCTTTTACCGCACCCCGAAATGGATAAAAAGGAATACGCCGCTGCGCTCGGAAATATCATTCTCTCCCCGGAGATTTCGGCCTTACCCTCAAGAACCGCGGCCAGCCGGATTACCCTCCACAACACCGCAGAAGAAGCGATCGCCGCTGCGGATTTTGTGCCGGGTAAAGAGCGGCTTTCGCCGCGTGAATTTATCCGGCAGCTTGCCGCCTCACAACGTCCCGCGCTCTATTTCGGGCAGGCATTGTTCGAGGCGCTCTATCTCGGCCTCGATGTTCAACTTTACCCTGTGAGTGAATACCACAAGAAGCTCGCGGTGGATTTATTCTCGCGGCAGCTGATCGAGCCCGGTTTACTGGCGGCTCTCGACGGCAAGGGGCTCGGGCGTTTCACCGACCTGGTACAGAATATTTTAAAAAAGGCGGATTGAAATGTTTCGACGGATTGTTTTTACGATAACGCTGTTTATCCCCGCCCTGTTCGCGGGCTTCGAGGCCAAAGAAAAGGGCAAGACGATCACCATCAAGGCGGTGGGCGACATGGTACCGGGCACGCTCTACCCGGAACGCCGGGTACCGGAGAAGCCGTATGAAACCATCTTTGCGCCGATCCAGGAATATCTTTCCGGCGCGGATGTCCTGTTCGGAAATTTTGAAAGCACGCTGACGAATTTCCCCAAAACTTCGAAGAACACATCTTCGAAACATGTCTTCGCCTTCCGCACGCCGCCCGAAACAGCGGCTGTCTTAAAGCGCGCGGGTTTTCATGTATTAAGTACCGCAAACAACCACTCGGGCGATTTCGGCACGCGTGGCTTCGACGATACGATGGCCAATCTCAAGGCGCAGGGCATCACCGCCATCGGCCGCAAGGGACAGATCGCCTATAAGACAATCTCGGGTGTTGATTTTGCCTTTATTCCATTCAGCTACCTGCGCGCGCACAGCAATGTCAAAGATTTAGACGGCATGCGCGAGCTGGTGCGCACGGCGCGCGAAAAGGCCGCTGTCGTGGTCATCTCATGCCACTGGGGCGGCGAGGGTGAAAAATTCCTGCATACAAAAAACGAAACGGAAATGTTCTATGGCGAAAACCGCGGCAACCTGATTGCCTTTTCTCATGCGGCAGTCGATGCCGGGGCCGACCTGATTTTAGGTCACGGCCCGCACGTGGTGCGCGCGCTCGAACTTTATAAGAACCGCCTGATTGTCTATTCGTTGGGCAACTTTATCGGCTATGGCGCATTGTCTTCCAAAGGCAAAACGGGATTATCCCTCGTGCTGACGGTGAAAGTCGATGGCGAGGGAAAATTTCTGGGCGGCAAAATCACGCCGATGAACATGCCCGAAAAATCGCTGCCGCGCTATGATGCGTCGGGTAAGACGATTGAACTGATGCGCAGCCTCACCGAGGCGGATTTTCCGCGGACCAAGCTGCAAATCAGTGATGATGGCTCCATAACGGTGACAAAGTAGGCTTTTGCCGTGGGGTTCTTACCAATGCCGCAAGCAACCGCAAGCCTCGCACTTTGCTGCGCAAAGTGCTGCTAAAGCGGCCGGCGATTTGATTACAAATCGCCTTGCCTGCTCGCGGTTGCTTTTTGCCTACGGCAAATCCGCGGCTTGGTTCGAACCCTAAGCCGCCTTAAACTCGACCCCGTTAAATTTCCGTTTCGCCACGATCTTCTTCCCCTGTTCATACTTGCCCTCAAGCAGGGTCTGCGCGAGGGGGTTCAGGAGCAGAGTCTCGATCGCCCGCTTCATCGGGCGTGCGCCATAATCTTCGTCGAAGCCCTCTTCGATGATGAGTTTTTTGACATCGTCAGAAACCTCGAGTTCGATACCCCGCGCACGGATCTTCTGCACAACCTGGTCGATCTGCAACCCGGCAATCTTTTCCAGGTGCTCCGCATTCAGGCGGTGGAACTGGATCACCGCATCGAGGCGGTTTAAGAACTCCGGCCTGAAAAAGCCGCGTACGGTATCGAGCACACGCACTTCCTGCTCCTCGGTGTTGAGGTCGCGGTTCGAGAGATGCTCCGAGCCGAGATTCGAGGTCATGATCAGAATCGTGTTGCGGAAGTTGACGAGCCTGCCCTTGGCGTCGGTCAGCCTACCCTCGTCCAGAATCTGCAGGAACAGATTAAAGACATCGGGATGCGCCTTTTCGATCTCATCGAACAGAATCACGCTGTAAGGACGGCGGCGCACTTTCTCCGTGAGCTGCCCGCCCTCGTCGTAACCGACATAACCTGGCGGCGAACCGATGAGTTTTGCCACCGAATGTTTTTCCATGTATTCGCTCATATCGATGCGCACCATCGCCTTGGCGTCGTCGAACAGGTATTCGGCCAGTGCCTTGGCTGTCTCGGTCTTACCGACGCCCGTGGGCCCCAGAAACAGGAAGCTGCCGATGGGCTTATCTTCGTCGGCGATACCTGCGCGATTGCGCCGTATCGCATGTGCGATCGCCTCGACGGCGTTTTCCTGGCCGACAACGCGCTCATGCAGAACACTTTCGATGCGTAACAGTTTTGTTTTTTCCGAGGTCAGCATCTTCGAAACCGGAATTCCGGTCCAGCGTGCGACGATCTCGGCGATATCCTCTTCGGTAACTTCTTCTTTCAGAAGACGCACCTCGGAGTTTTTCTTTTTCATGCCCTCGAGCGCCGCCTCAAGCTTCTTCTGCAGCCCGGGAATCTGGCCATAACGCAGTTCCGCGACACGGTTCAGGTCGCCCTTACGCTCGGCGGCGGCTTCTTCGGTTTTAACTTTATCAATCTCGGCCTTGATGGAAGAAACCTGGGTCAGATCCTTTTTCTCACTGTCGAGCTTCAGCTTCATACCCTGAAAATGTTCTTTCAGTTCGCTCAGCTCTTTTCTGACAACGGCTAGCCTTTCGATGCTCGCGGCGTCATTTTCACGGTTGAGCGCCGTCTCTTCGATCGTCAGTCCAATAATTTTCCGGTTGAGGTCATCCAGCTCCTGCGGCATCGAGTTGCGCTCGATCTTGAGTTTCGCGCAGGCCTCGTCGATGAGGTCGATCGCCTTGTCTGGCAAAAACCGGTCGCTGATGTAGCGGTTCGACAGCGTTGCCGCTGAAACGATCGCGGCATCGGTTATTCGTATGCCGTGGTGCACTTCATAACGCTCGCGCAGGCCGCGCAGAATCGTGATCGCGTCTTCGACCGACGGCTCGTTGACATACACCGTTTGAAACCGGCGTTCGAGCGCGGCATCTTTTTCTAGGTGCTTCTGGTATTCTTTCAGCGTCGTCGCGCCGATGAGGTGGATCTCCCCCCGCGCCAGCGCCGGCTTCAGCATGTTGGCGGCGTCGAGTTGTCCCTCGCCCGCGCCCGCACCAACCACGGTATGGATCTCGTCGATGAACAGAATGAGTTTATCCTGGTTGGCACGCACTTCGTCGAGGACTGCCTTCAGGCGCTCTTCAAATTCGCCGCGGTATTTCGCACCGGCAATTAACGACCCCATATCAAGCGTTACGACAGTTTTATCGCGCAGGATTTCAGGCACGTCACCGGAGACAATCCGCCCGGCAAGGCCCTCGACAATCGCGGTCTTACCCGTACCGGGCTCGCCGATTAAGAGCGGGTTATTTTTATTGCGGCGCGAGAGAATCTGAATCGTACGGCGGATCTCTTCATCGCGGCCGATCACAGGGTCGAGTTTGCCCGCACGCGCGAGCTCGTTCAGGTTTTTGCCGTATTTTTTCAGTGCGTTAAATTTGGCCTCGGGGTTATCAGAATCAGCCTTCTGGCTGCCACGCAGCTCTTTCAGAATCGGCGCGAGATTGCGGCGATCGAGCCCCAACGCGGCGAGCTCATTTTTCAGGGCGAAGCTGCCGTTGGTATAGGCGAGCAGCAGGTGTTCGAGCGAGAGATACTGGTCGTCGAGGCCGTTCATCTCTTTTTCTGCCAGCTGCAAGAACTTGCGCGCGTCGTTCGAAAGATTCTGCCCGGGTTCGAACTCCCCCTGCGCCCTCGGCAGGCGCGCGAGATAGTTATCAAACAGCGCCACGGCGTCGGCGGAATTTTTCCCCAGGCGCCCCATAACCTGAGCCGGCAGACCATCCGACTCTTCGAAGAGCGCAGCCATAAAGTGTTCGGGTGTTAAATCAGCATGGCCCAGTTCGCGGGCCTTGTGCACCGCGGCCTGATAAACGGCGCGGGTTTTAATAGTCATATTTTCAGCGGTCATAGTTTTCCTTTTAGAGTGATAGCACTCTTGCGTTAACAGTGCTAATATACTATACGCGGTTTAGCCCGGCTTTTTTTTAAATCAGGGTTTAGAGGTTTTCTTTCAGCCAGGCTGAGTCTATGCGCTTGGGAAAATACAGCCCGTCGCTGCCTAAATGCGGGCTGTACTGGCCACGTACCTTGAGCTCAAGGCAATGCACACCCTTCCAGGCTTCCATGTTACGGTAGAGCTGCTGAATCTGAAAGCGCAATGTCTGGTAGCTGACACCGGCGCCAAAGGTAGAATCAAAATTGACAAAGGCGCAGCGGCCTTCGACCCCTGCCCCGAGAATCCGCGGCTTACGGATGAACGAGTCGATATAATCCTTATCCTGCTCTCTCATGGTCGGCCCTTTAATGAGCTGCGAAACCATAGTCTTGAGGTCGGTTTTCTCTCCGAGATCACGCTTTACCTGCGACAGAACCGGATTTCCTTTGGCGTTGAGTTTATAAAACAAAAAGACGGCCGGGTTCGATTCCTCTTCGGGCGCGGCAGATGCGGCAAGGGGCTCTTCTTTTTCAGCCACCAGCGCGGGCTCTTCTTCCTGTAGCTCCTGGCGTTTTAAGCCTTTAGGCTCGGGCTCGAGGGGAATATTGCGTGAAACCGACTGCCCTTCGCCGCCCTTGACGCCTTCCGACGACAGCTTCTTCGTCAGCCAGTCGCGGACGGTCTTTTTCCAGCCTGCTTCCTGCCCCAGGGCGCGTCCCTGGATTTTATTAGCCTTGGGCCCCTGTTCCGACTCGGTCAGGCGATCGATCGCGAAAAAACCCCAGCCGATGATACCCAGGACGAAGAGAATGGTAACGAGATTTTGCCCGTTAGAGCTGGATTTTTTTGAGCCGCGCGCACTCCGGTTCACATATGAATATCGACATCTTCACTACCCAGACTTGAAAACCGGGGCCCGTGGCGGCTATTCAGCTTTTTGCACGCGGTAAATCAGGTCCTTGACCCTCAGCCGGTAAGTGCCTTCAAAACCGCTCTCACCCTGGCGCTCAAAGACCACCCTCGTCCGGCTCTCCGCGAGCGATTTATAGAAAGCCCGCCACTTTTGGCGGGCGGCTTCGGCAACCTGTCCGCCTTTAATAAACTGCTGAAACTCGGGGTGGGTGCGGCGCTGGTAGGCTTCGCGGTCATAACGTTCTTTATACGCCACAAGATCATCCAGCAGCCTGGCATCGCATGCCTGAAAACGGTTTTCATCGTCAGCGAGGGCACAGCGCACCTGGAAGGTATCGGTATCGAGAAACCCCGTCGCGGTATAGTTGCGCTCGACATCCTTAAGGACGGTGTCGCGCGAGGGCGAGCAAAACGTGGAAAGAAGGAGGACAAAGGATATTAAACGCAGAGTAAACCTCTGATACCAGCACGCATTTTCTTGACTTTGCGAAACTCTGCGGCCTTTGCGTTTTCCCCTACTAGCCCGTTTTCATCGAATCGAGGAAAGCCTTGTTGTTCTTCGTACCGCGCATCTTCTCGAGCAGAAGTTCCATGCTTTCGACCGTCGTCAGCGGCGCAAAAACCTTGCGCAAAATCCAGATACGGTTGATGTCTTCTTTTTCGAGCAAGAGCTCTTCGCGGCGTGTGCCAGAACGGTTCATGTCGATCGCCGGGAAGGTACGCTTCTCGACGAGCTTGCGGTCAAGGTGGAGCTCCATGTTACCGGTACCCTTGAACTCTTCAAAGATGACCTCGTCCATTTTACTGCCGGTATCAATCAGCGCCGTGGCGATGATCGTGAGGCTACCGCCCTCTTCGATATTACGCGCGGCGCCGAAAAAACGTTTCGGTTTATGGAGCGCATTGGAATCCACGCCGCCCGACAACACCTTACCCGACGAGGGAATGACCTGGTTGTAAGCGCGCGCGAGACGCGTAATGGAGTCGAGCAGGATAACCACGTCGCGCTTGTGTTCGACGAGGCGCTTCGCCTTCTCGATCACCATCTCGGCGACCTGAACGTGGCGGTTCGCAGGTTCATCAAACGTCGAAGCCACGACTTCGCCGCGCACGCTGCGCGCCATGTCTGTCACCTCTTCGGGACGCTCGTCGATCAGCAGCACCATGAGCGTCACTTCAGGATGGTTTACAGTAATTGCATTGGCGATATCCTGCATCAGCATCGTTTTACCGGTGCGCGGCGGAGCGACAATGAGGCCACGCTGGCCCTTGCCGATCGGCGATACGAGGTCGACAACGCGCATTGAAAGTTTTTCCGCAGTGGTCTCAAGCTTGATATGCTCCTCGGGATAGAGCGGCGTCAGGTTATCAAAGTGAACGCGGCGCATTGCCTCGCCGGAAGGGACACCGTTGATGGTGTCGACCTTCATGATCGCGAAGAAGCGCTCGTTGTCGCGCGGCATACGGATCTGCCCGTAGACGGTGTCGCCCTTTCTCAGCGCGAACATGCGGATCTGCGCCGGTGAGACATAGATATCGTCGGGGCCTGCGAGGTAGTTATAACCCGCTGATCTTAAAAAGCCGTAACCGTCAGGCATAACCTCGAGAACACCCTCGGCATAGACCTGGCCTGAATTATCCGATTGTTTTTGCAGGATCGAAAAAATCAGGGCTGGTTTCTTGAGATCCGCCGGATTCTCTACACCTAAGGATAACGCCATTTCAACGAGTTCATTCATCGATTTGTTTTTGAACTCGCTGATCTCCATTTTTTTGCCCGTGCCGTTCATCGGCGGTGGCGGATTGTAGGCAGCCTTTTGCGGTGGGGCGGCAGGCGTGGACGCAGGCTCTGCGGATGACTCTTCCTTGAAGTTACCTTCTTCGTCTTTGCGCGTTTTCAGCTTTACTTTAACTCTTTCATTGCTTTCTGCAGCTGATTCCTGTTGACCGTCGGCATCGGTGCTGGCGGTTGCTGCTTCCATTGTTTCTTCTTCAGGCGTTTTTTTACGGGCCATTTTATCCTCTTTTGGTTGTGAATGCCGGTATCCGGCAGGTATTAAATTTGCGGGTTTAGTTCAGGGGAGTGAGTTTCACTCCCGGTTCTACGATGTTTCTGTTGGAAATTTTACAATCGCCGCTGAAGTCCAGCGGCGCGTTTCAGAACCTTTATTCTCCTTTGCTCTTTTTAGGCGGAATTTTGAATACTTGTCCCGGGTAAATCAGGTCGGGATTCTTGATTTTTGCTTTGTTCGCGCGGTAGATTTTCGGCCACAGGCGTGCATTATTATAAATCTTTTTGTAACCAGCGATCTTCCAGAGGCAATCACGGTTTTCAGGGATCAGGCGAACTTTATAGGTTTTCCAGCCGGCCTGATCTTCTTCTTCACCGTCTTTGCCGAGTTTAGCTTCGCCGTCTTTCACGGGCTTCTTATTCTCGATACCGGCACGGTCTTTCGCCTGCGCCAGCAGAACTTCGGTTTCGGGCAGAGAATCGCTGAGGATTTTCGCCAGACGGCTTGCTTCATCAGATTGCGTGGCAACTTCGCCGTAAGCCTGATTTTTATCCGCTTCACGGGCTGCTTTCAGGGCTTCTTTCGCCGCTGTCAGGTTATCGTCCGCTGTTTTCAGGGATTGCTGCGCTTCTTCTGAAGCTTCGAGCGCCTTTTGTGTGTCTGCATCGCTCGCACGACCTTTGAGGTCATTGAGTTTTGCTTCGGCAGCCGCCACATCTTTTTCGGCTTTAGCCAGTTTCGTTTTTGCAGATTGTTTCTGCGCGACACCCAAAGCTTCTTTAGAAGATGCTTTGGCAGCCTGCAGATTGGTATATGCTGATTTGAGTTTCTTGTTCGCGAGGTCGCCGCGGGCATTGCCGGCATCGGTCTTGGCTTTTTTCAGGGTATCGGGAGCATTTTGATCTGCGCCTGCACGCTCTGCTGCGGCGATGGTTTCATCGACTTCGTTAAGCTCGCGCTTCATCACTTCAACCTGGGCTTCTGAAGTTGTCAGGGCACGCTTGGCTTTTTCACGTGATTCTTCGAACAGGTGGTATGAGCTCAGGTAATCTTTGGATTCGTAGTACTTATCGCCCTGAACGAGGCTGGCTTTAGATGCTGCAAGTTCATCGGTTGCAAATTGTTCTGCATTTGACTCTTCTGCAGCGCGGATAGCGAGTTCAGCCTCGCCGCGGGTGTCTTGCGCCAGTTTAGGCGCTGATTCGTCGTATGCGGCATCAGCCTGCTTTTTCGCTTCGATCGCCTTTTCTTTGGCGTCGCTCATTTTACCTTTTTCTACGAATTCATGAGCAGAAAGGAGTGTTTTCTGCGCATCTTCGAAATTCTTGGGAGAATACTTTGCGCTTTTCACTGTCTCGGCACGGGCAATCGCCACTTTTGCGATACCCATCTCTTCCATCGGAATCGGATCACCGCAACCGACTGCAATGACCGTGACCGCTGCCATAAGTGCTAAGAGCGTTTTTTTTGTTTTTATCAGACTGGACATATTCTCTCCGTATATTTAAAGATGATTACTTAAACTTGGCGAGTGCTTCGCCTTCAGATTCATAGATTTCGAAAAAGCTTGTGAGCTTGGTGAGTTCGAAAACTTTTTTAACCGACGCATAGACGTTGATGATCTTGAGGCCACCCTGATACTTTTTCAGGTTCGAGAGGCTTGAAATCAGGGCACCGATACCGGAGGAGTCGATATAAGAAACTTTTTCCAGGTTGATGATGACATTGTATTTTTGCGCCTCAATCAGTTTCTGAATGATATCTTTAATTTCGGGCGCATTGTAGAGGTCAATCTCCCCCTGAATGTCCAAAATCGTAATACCGTCTTTTTCTCTCTGGCTGATTTCCATTTTATTCGCTCCGGCTGGTTTGGTTAACCTTAGTCTATCGAAAACGCATCCTTAAGGCTTTCTTTATCGTCAATCAAAAAACAGGTTTTTTCTGGGCTTAATCGCATTATGATTTTGTCAGCTCGCTGATGGCGCGCTGCAACTGAACGTCAAACTCCAGATCGATAACTGGTCGCGTTTCCGCTTTCGTCAGCTCATCTTTGAGAGCCCGCTTCGCCGCAAAATCGGAAAGGGTCAGCCCTTTCGAAGACAGCAGCTTCTGAAACTTCTTCACCGCTTCGGGGTTATAAACCTTGTTCTCTTTCGTGAACTCTTGCACGATTTTCTTTTCCCGAATCTCTTTATAGTGGCGTCGGTCGTCTTTGTTAAAGTCGAGCGCCGGCACATTGATATCGGGCTCTATCCCCTTTTTGTGGATCGAAACCCCGGACGGAGTATAATACTTCTGGATGGTCAGCGCCATCGATGTGCCGTACATCATGCTGATCACGTTCTGTACCGAACCTTTACCGAAAGTCTTCACCCCGATAAACTTACCGCGTTTATGGTCTTTGATCGCCCCGGTCACAATTTCACTCGCAGAAGCCGACCCCTCATTCGCGAGTACGATGAGTGGAATATCCGCAGCAATCGCCGCAGATGGTTCGGCATTGAAGACTTTATCGAGTTCTTTTTTCCGGCCGCGCGTCGATACAATGACACCCGACTTGATAAAGAAGTTACTGATACGGTGCGCGGCGTCGAGCAGCCCGCCCGGGTTCCAGCGCAGGTCAAGAATCAGGCCTTTGGCTTTTTTCTTTTTAAACTCTGTAATTGCCTTCGCGAGATCTTCGGTCGCGGTCTGGTTAAACTGTTTCAGGCGCACATAACCCAGCTTTTCTTTCTCGAGAAACTGCGACGTGACGACCTGTATTTTGATGACTTCACGAACGAGGTCAAAGTAGAGGATTTCATCCTCGCCTTCGCGCACGACGCTGATATTGACGGAGGTTCCGGGTTTACCGCGCAGTTGTTTTACGGCTTCGGAGAGCGACAGGTCGCGTGTGGATTTCTTATCGATTTCGATGATTTTGTCGCCAGGCTTGATACCCGCGCGCATCGCCGGCGTGTCTTCAATCGGCGAAACGACAGTCAGCACATTATCGCGCTGTGAAATTTCGATACCCAGGCCGCCAAAGTTACCGCGCATCTCTGTCTGCAGTTCATTCGTCTCTTCTTGCGTCATGAAACGCGTGTGTGCATCGTCGAGTGCGCCGAGCATGCCGCGTATTGCACCGAATAATAATGCCTGGCGCGACACTTCGTCGACATAGTCGTTGCGCACATGGAACAGCGCGGCGTTGAAGAGTTCGGTTAAGCCCTCTTCGGAAATTTCTTTTTTGGAATTCGCTTCCATCTGGCCGGCGGTCGCGGCGGTGAAGACAGCGAGGCAGATGATAAGGCCGAGAAATTTTTTGCGGCGGTCACCTTTCGCCGATGGAATCGTGTTGCTCATGGAGGGTCTCGGTTGGCATCGGTAGTTAGGATTGTCGGTCAATCACTTTTGACTTAAGGCAGCGCGATGAAAAGGCGGGTGATATTCATTGACAGCCTGTTTCGGAAGCCGAATTTTCCGGCCAAATACGGCAAAAAATGCGAAAAATCACCCTGCTCCACTACACTTTCATTGGCTCAGCACTGCTTTTAAGCCCGGTATCCGCCGACAGCTTCACGCATCCATCCGACGTTGCCCGTCAGATGCAGTCGAAATTCAAGTCGCTGAAGAGCTACCAGGCGGATTTCTCCCTCAGCATCAAAGATCTCAACAAAACAAAAGTCAGTTCTGGCGTCGCCACCTACGGTGAGGGCGGCAAACTGAATTTCACTTTCAGCCAACCCGCAGGAGACATGATTGTCTCGAATGGCCAGATGCTCTTTGTGTATGTATCGCGGCTGAAAGCCGTAGGCAAACAACCGCTGAAAAGCAAAGACAAAGACGGCAAGTCGCTCTATGCTGCCGGCACCGCCGAGGGGTTATCCAACCTCTTCCGCCGCTACCACTACCGCTTCGATAAACCCGAACAACCGCGTGAAGTCGAGGGCGGCAAGTTCTTCATTCTTGACCTCAAGGAAAAAGAGATTACCGGCGGTTACGACAAGATTACTCTCTATGTGCAATCTGAAACTTATCTCATCGAAAAAATGCGTGCTTCGAGCCCTTCGGGTCGCACGGTCGAGCTGACGTTTTCGAACATCAAGCTCAACCCGCCGGTCGACGCCAAACTGTTCCAGTTCAAGGAACCCGAGAACGTGAAAATAGTGGATAACCCACTGACGACGGAGTGAACATGACTGCAGGGGCTCTCTTAAAAAAAGCGCGCGAAGAACGCCGCATCAGCTTACGCCAGGCGGCCGACGACACTAAAATTACGTCGCGCCACTTGCAGGCGATTGAAGACGACAACTATATGGTCTTTCCCGGCGAGACGTATGCGCTGGGCTTTCTCGCCAGTTACGCCGTCTATCTTGATGTTGATCCTGATGAGGTCAAACGCCTCTACAAGGGCTCGCAGCTGACCGAAACCGAGACGCCGCTGCATGAGCTCATGCAGCCGACGATACAGATGAGCGACTATCTCGAACGGTTTGCAAAACCGCTGATCGTCGTGCCTATCATCGTCGTCGTCGTCGCAGGCATCATCTTCCTCGTGACGCATCTTTTGGGCGATAAAACCACCGTCAAATCGGGCGGCGATAACTCGTCGAGCGCGGTGACAAATTTCACCAAGAACTCGAATACCATCCCCGAAGTCGAATCCGATCACGTCAAACTCTCCCCCGGCCGCCCCAGCCCGCAAATCATCAAGAAGGGCCGCGCGATCAACTTCTCTGTCCAGAATACAGAGGTCTATATTGTGCTGCGCGACATCATATCCGATGACAAGACCGGTGCATACAAGGCCGATCTCGAACTTTTCCCGGGTAAGAAAAAATATACACTGAAAGAAGAAGAGCCGATCGATATCGAAGACCCGGCGATTCCCCGCAAGTTCAAAATCACGCTGTCGGGTATCACGGCAACCAACGCGAAACTCGTGATCGATCTCGGTGAAGAGGTGGCTCCCACTGACGGCGGCGCGGCCAATGAAGTGCGCGTGTCGAACCCGGACAACTTTCTGATTCGTCTCGAAGGTACACTTACCGGTGATACCTATATCGAATATTTTGTCGACGGCAAGCCAGGCAAGCGCGGCCTTTTCAAAAAAGACACGCCACTGTTGCTCGAAGCCAATGACAGCATACAGATCAAGATCGGCGATGCAGGCGACGTGAAGCTCACGATCAACGGCAAACCCGAGGTTCTGGGCGCCAAGGGCCATGTCGCAAATAAGATCATCCGCAAGATGCGCGACCCGGTAGAACAATCGAAATTTAAAGTCGTCATAAAGGACGCTTGATTCCCAAGTGAACCGCAAAGTGCGCAGAGTTACGCAAAGGAAGAGGTCAGGCAAATCTTACTTTGCGACACTCCGCGTCCTCTGCGTTTGATCCATGTCATTTCCTCTGAAAAAAAAATCATCAACCGATATGACTTTTCATATCGAAACACTCGGCTGTCCCAAAAACCGCGTCGACTCGCGGCGCATGCGCACTTCGCTGCTGAATCTAGGCTACAGTGAAGCCAAAAAACCCGAAGCGGCGGATATTTTTCTCATCAACAGCTGCTCGTTCATCCGCGAAGCGCAGGAAGAGACGATCCAAACCGTCTTCGACACCCTCAAAATCAAAGACAAAAAAGCCCCGCACATGAAAGTCGGCCTTGTCGGCTGTTTTGTAGAGCGCTTCTCCGATGCGGTAAAGAATGATATCCCGGAACTCGACTTCACCATCGGCACGCAGCGCTACCACGAAGTCGGCGCCCTCATCAGCGAAAAATTCGGCGTCGAGACAGCCGGGCATGTCGCCAACCTTGCAATGCAAAGCGGCAATCCCGATTCTGCGAAACCTTTTGCCTGGCTGCGTATCGCGCAGGGCTGCAACCGCAGCTGTGCGTTCTGCATTATCCCGACGATCCGCGGCGAGCTGAAAACCTATGCCCTGGACAATATCGACAAGCAGCTCAGCGACGAGTTTGCGCTGCGCGGCGCTGATGGCGTACCCATGCGCGAAGTTGTGCTCGTGAGTCAGGATACCATCAGCCAGGGCGTCGATGAACTCGAACGCATCATCGCACATCTTTCCAGCAAAGAAGAAATTGACTGGATCAGGTTGCAGTACCTCTTCCCCGACCGCCGCGTGCTCGACCTGCTGGGCCTTTGGGAGAAATACCCCAAACTCACGCCCTACCTCGACATTCCCTTCCAGCATGTGTCGCCGAAAATCCTGAAGGCGATGAAAAGGCCTTCCGATACCGGGCTGTTCCGCGAGATCATCGAGCGCGCGCATGCCATCACTCCCGACTTCGAAATCCGTACATCTTTTATAGTGGGATTTCCCGGCGAGGATGAAGCCGATTTTGCCGAACTCGAAAATTTTACCGAAAACAACCGCATCGACAAACTCGCGCTGTTCCGTTATTCGCATGAGACCGGTACGTCGGCGGGTGACAAACTCGACGAAACCGTCAGCGATGAAGAGAAATACCGCCGCATCAACCACCTGCGCGACCTGCATCTCGAAACCCGGAAAAAATATGCACTGGGCCTCATCGGCCGCCGCGAGAAAATGCTCGTGGACGATATTACTGGCGGCGAGATTATTTTACGCCGCGCCCACGACGCACCGGAAAGCGATGAGATTGTTACCGTACCGCTGGGAAAAAACAAGATTGTGATCGGGGCAATGCCGCTGGTAGAACTCAAAGCCTACACGGAATATTCCTTTCTCGGCGAAATCGTGAATCCGTGACGCAGCTGAAGATCTTCATCGAGGGTGAATATCCGGTCATCACGGATGCAACCTCAGAAGACAACGCCGACAAATTTATCGGGCACCGTTTCGCTTTAGAAATTCACGGCGAAAAAAAAACAGCCGTTGTTCTCGGAACATCTACCCAGCCACCGTCATCCAGAATTATTCCCGCAGGCAGCTTTGCCCATGCGTATCCTGTCCTTAACGACGAGACAATCCGCCATGCCGAAGCCGTGGCAGAGTATTATCTCGCGCCGCTCGCGGACGTGCTGGCACTGATATTACCCCCCGCGCCCAAACGGAAACCATCTAAACTCTTGCTAAACGAAGCTACCGATGCCCCACTTCCGGGCGAGATCAGTGAGAAACAGAAAGAAATCCTTTCCGCAATTGTCGCCGCGCCGGCCGACGCCTATGCGGAACACCTGATCTGGGGCGTCACGGGTTCGGGTAAAACCCGCATCTACGAACACCTGATTGCGGCAGCGCTTGCGCGCGATGAACAAACGCTTTTGCTCGTGCCTGAAATCGCGCTCTCGGGCCAGGTCATGGACGTGATCACTTCGCGCTTTCCCGGGGCGACCGTGCTTTACCACTCGGGCCTTGCAGACGGCGAACGCGTTGAAAATTACCGGCGCTTTCTCGCCGGCTCAGCGCAGATCGCCATTGGCACCCGATCGGCGGTTTTTCTGCCCGCTAAAAACCTCACGCAGATCATCATCGACGAAGAACACGATGCCTCTTTCAAAGACCAGAGGAAGATCCGCTTCGATACACGCACCGTGGCCCGGCTGCGCCTCACCGGCAGTACGAAACTCATTCTGGGTTCTGCCACGCCGTCGCTCGAATCGCTCGGCCGGGCGAAAACCGGCGCGGCCAAACTGCACCGGCTGCGCGTGCGCGCCACAGGGCAACGCATGCCCGATGTCTTCGTGCCCGAATACAAAATCCAGCACGGTATTATATCCCCCTTTCTTGCCGACAAAATGCGCGAACATTTGGCGGCAAAAAACCAGGTGCTTTTGCTCATGAACCGGCGCGGGCACAGCACACACGTGCATTGCAGTATCTGCGATACATTTGCCGAATGCCCGCGCTGCACCGTCGCACTCACCTACCATAAAGATGGTATGCTGCGTTGCCATTATTGCGGTTACCGTGAGAGTTTTTCCCCGCAATGTCCCAAGGACGGCAGCGAGCGCCGGCTGTCGGGGCGCGGCATACAGCGCGTGGAAGAGATTCTCGAAGCGCAGTTTCCTGAATATGAATACGCCCGCCTCGACCGCGACACGGCGAGCCGCAAGGGTTTTACGGCGGAAGTTTTGGCCGCGATGCGCTCGGGGAAAATACAGATTCTCATCGGCACGCAGATGATCGCCAAGGGTTTTGATATCGAAGGGGTAACGCTCGTCGGCGTGCTGGCGATCGACCAGACGCTCAATGCCCCCGACTTCCGCGCCGGCGAAGCGGCGTGGCAGCTGCTCGCGCAGGTGACCGGGCGCTCGGGTCGCCACAGGCCCGGCGAAGTTGTTATCCAGACGATGGCGCCCCACCATGCGGCAATCCGCGCGGCGGCAGAGCATGATGCCGATAGCTTCTACGCCTCAGAGGCGGAGTACCGCCGGCTGACGAAATATCCGCCGTTCGGGGCATTGGCGCGCATCGTGCTGATCGGCGAAAACGAAAGTATGGTATTTGCGGCTGCAGATAAACTCGCCGTGGAAATACAGCCTGAAAACAACACAGATCTGTTTGTATCTGACGGTGCCGGTATCACCCTATTGGGGCCCGCCGTCCCGTCCTTGGCAAAAACGGAAAACGAATACCGTGTGCATTTTCTCATCAAAGCCATCACCGAAGAAGGCCTGCGCCGTTACCTGAAGCTCATCCATTCACGGCTGGCAAAATTTACAGGCAGTACCAACGGCATCCGTGCCATTTTAGATATCGATCCGCGCGACGTCTCCTGAAATCTCTCCTTGACGGCATACGCGAGTGAACCCGGCGTATGCCATGAAATATCTCCGCATTATTTCCGGCGCCATCATCCTTGCCATCGGCAGCTACGCGCTGTATTTTTTTACCGGCAATGGCGAAGCCGTCACAAAAGTCGAGTTTCCCGAAACTTTTGTCTCAGCCGCGGATTACTGCCGCGACAAAAAGAAAACCGAACTCAAATTTGCTGCGGGGGATGAAACAAAACTGCAGGAAGCAGTCAATATGCTCGAAGACTGCACAACACTCAGTATCGGCGCCGGGACCTTCCGGTTTACTAACGCCATTACCATTGCCAAAACCAAGGGACTAACGCTCGAGGGCGCGGGAAAAACACAGACGATTCTGCAATTCAACCGCACTGGTAATTATAACGGCGTCGATATTGAAAATGCCAGTTCGCTGACGATCCGTAACCTGACGATCGCCGATTCACCGAAAAACGGCCTCGAGATCCGCCTCTCACAGCAGATTCATATCGATGGCGTGCGTACGACATGGTCGGTGACCGAAGGCCCCGGCAAAAGTAAAAATGGCGCATACGGTATTTACCCGGTCAATGTGAAGAACATCCTGCTTGAGAATTCAGAGAGTTTTTACGCCTCTGATGCCGGGCTCTATGTCGGGCAGTGCATCAATGCCGTTGTGCGCAACAATCTTGCCGAGAACAATGTCTTCGGCATTGAAATCGAAAACACCATCAACGCCGACGTCTATGACAATATCTCGCGCAAAAATACCGGCGGCTTCCTGATCTACGACCTGCACCGCAACTCCATCGTCGGCCGCAACGTGCGTTTTTTCCGCAACCTGTCAGAGAATAACAACCAGGAGAATTTTGCGCACAGCGGCATCGTCAAAGCCGTGCCTGCCGGCACCGGTATGGCGATCGTCGCGCAGCGCGACGTCGAGGTTTTCGCCAACCGCTTCCAGAATAACAACACGCTCGATATCGGCATCGTCCACGGCCTCGTCGCCGAAGTGCCTGAAATCTCGAAGTGGCCCAACAAAAATTACTCCAACCATGACATCTACATCCACGACAACACTTTCGGCAACGAGAGCGGCGATGCCGTAGATAACGGCAAGGTCGACGGTAAAACCCGGCCGCTGGGTTTTCTGATCGATATGGTATTTAAAGAGGTAAACCTTTTCCGTAAAGAAAAGAACCTGCTCGCCGTTCCGGTGCAGAATATTCTCTTCGACGGCGTCGACGACCACCGCACTATTCTCGCCCTCACCAATACTTTTCTCGGCAACCGCAAGGGGAACCGCATCCGGCTTTGCCTCAAAAACCTCTCGGCGTCCACGTCGCGGCCATCGCTGGTCGATATGAACCTGCCGGCGCTGCTCGATAACAGCGAAGAGCCGACAAAGGCTTCGATTCGCAAAGCTGTCGAAAAAGACGATTTTATCCTGTACTCGGGGCTCGGCGAGCCGCTCTATGGTGGCGATACACCGCAGGGTTTTAATTGCACAGGGAAGAGCGGCACCGGCGTTCCCGTCAAAGGTTTGGGCGAAGACGGCAAACTCAAGGCGGACAGAATCCTCAGCGAACTGAAACTCTGATTTTCATGCGTGCATATCTGCCATTTCTTGTTTTATTTGCCCTTATTCTTCCCGGCTGCAAAAAAGCCGGCAAGGTTCGGCCACGCACTGACAATGTCGCGATCCACAAAAAATTGTCGGATTTCCACTTGTTCTCAAATATGCCTGCGCACCAGGGAACTCTTTCCCCTGCCGTGCCGTCGCTGGCATATGATCTTGTCAGCCCGCTATTCTCGGACTATGCCTTGAAATTCCGTACCATCCGCATTCCTGCAGACGAAGCCGCTGTCTATGACGGGAAAGCAGTCTTTGATTTGCCGGTAGGCACAATTATCACCAAAACCTTTTCATTTCCCGAAGATTTCCGCAAGCCGGGTGAAAAGATCAAACTGATCGAGACGCGGCTCATGATACGCCAGAGCGACGGCTGGGTTGCCCTGCCCTACATCTGGAACGAGGCCCAGACCGAGGCGGTGCTTGCCCCTGCGGGGAAGACAATCCCCGTTGCTTTCACAGATAACGCAGGTAAACCTGTGCGCTTTGCCTATACCGTGCCAGCGAAGAACCAATGCGGCTCATGCCACCAGGTCTATGAAAACGGTGAGCAGATCATCAAACCGATCGGCATCAAGGCGCGGCACCTGAACCGCGATATGGCCTACCCTGACGGTGCAAAAAATCAACTAACGTATTGGGTAAGCCTCAAAATGCTTGATGAGGCCGGGGATGCTAAAAATAAATCCGCCGATTACCATGACGCATCATTACCGGTTGAGCGCCGTGCGCGTGCCTACCTCGATATCAACTGCGCACACTGCCATGCATCCGGCGGTTCGGCGGGCATCGATTCGAAACTCGAACTCGATGTCTACACGACTGACAAAGATAAGTTAGGCTTCTGTAAAATTCCGGGTTCAGCAGGCAAAGGCGGCGGCGGGCTCAAATTCGATATTGTGCCGGGCTCGCCTGAGAAATCCATTCTCTATTTCCGTACCGCCACCGACGAAAGCGGCGCGATGATGCCGCAGATCGGCCGCGCACTCGTTCACAAGGAAGGTGCGCAGATACTTTATAACTGGATTAAAGAGATGCCGGCAGAGAATTGTTCAGGCAGTTAATCGAGAATCGTCGGAATATCCAAAAAAACACGGCGCTAAAGTGCGAACGCCGTGTTTGCCGTGTCGCCGTGGTTAATCTTATTCAGCAACAACGTGCAGCACGATCTGTGCTGAAACGCCGTCGTGGAGTTTTACCTGGAGTTTATAATTACCGAGAGCTTTGATGTTTTCATCGAGCATGATAGAGCGGCGCTCGACATGGAAGCCCATCGCTTCGAGTTCTTTGGCGATCTGGATGTTGGTGATGCTGCCGAAGAGTTTGTTGTCTTCACCGACTTTTGCCTTGAGCGTAACTTCTTTGCCATTGAGCTGGCCTGCCTGCTCTTCTGCTGACTTTTTGCGCTTGGCAACTTTGCGCGCCTGAACCTGTTCGAGGAAGGCTTTTTCTTTCACCGAGCGTACGTTTGCGCTCATCACCAGGCCCCGTGGAAAGAGATAGTTACGGGCATAACCGTCGCGGACTTCTTTAATGTCGCCGGCACGGCCGAGAGTCGAAATATCTTGCTTGAGAATAACGCGCATCAGCCCTCATTGATGTCTGTGACAGGCCGTAAAGACCTTTTCCTTAAGGAAAGCCAGACTTCCATAAGACCCAGGATCGTAAAAAGGATCGCGATCAGGGTAATGAGCTCGGGTAGCCAGATACCCAAAAGCAGCACACCGAGGGTTACCCAGTGCGCAGGGAAAAGCCGCACTTCGAAAAACAGGGAGATAATGCCAATACCCTGGAGCATGTAGAGGAAGAGTAGTATATAGAGGCCGTTCTTCACAAGGAACATCAAGGGTTTGAGTTGCGGCAGCTTCAGTGCTGCTACGTAAAACCCGGCAAAACCGACAAGCGCCCAAACCCAGCCGTCGGGAATCCTAAAGAGGCTCATGTGCCCCTGGACAATATTCTGCTTAAAGCGGATGCGCGCGAAAATGCGCAAAAACACGCCGAGACAGAGCACGCCGACAAAGCTCGAGATGAAAAAAATCGTCGGGCTCATCTCGATCAGCTGGCCGCGGAAATCCACCGTTTCAAGTCCTGCAGCCTGCATGCGTGCCGTCACTTGTTTCTGTACGTCGTCCAGAATCTGTTGCAGCGCCTTCGAACCAAAATAATCGTAGGCCGCAACGCTGAACGATAACATTGTTGTGAGAATCGTGAAAATCATCAGTAGCGCAGAATTATAGCCCGACAAAAAGGCATCCCGCTTTTGCCAGATCTTCTTGAGCTGTAGTGTCAGCGCGAGGTACTTCTGCAGCCTGCCTTCGGTATCGGGAATTTTTTCGATTTCAGCCTTCAGCTCTTTGCGCGACGGCAAAGGCATGTTGAGCAGTTTGAAAATGGAACTCGTGGGGTTTAAGGCGACAACCCAGATGCCGGCGACGAAAAAAAACAGCGCCGCACCGCCGGGCATAAACGCTTCGATACGCATCTTTGCCGGCAGAAATAAAAAAAGGCACGTCACTGCGAACGTGCCCCATAACCACAACCGGCGGTTAAAACTCGCGCGGTAGAGGTAGACGGGAATCAGAGCAAATGCCAGGCTTAAAGGAAAACCCAGCAAAAGCTCCATTGCCGTTTAGACGCTGAAAGGCATGAAGCCGGCGTTGCGTGCTTTTTTGATCGATTTTGCGACAAGGCGCTGGTGGAGCGCACATGTACCGGTCAACCGGCGTGGCAAAATTTTTCCTTTGTTCGAAACCAGTTTCACAAGAATGTCGACGCGCTTATAGTCCATCAGCAGGTCTTTGTTCTCGCAGAAGCGGCAGGTTTTCTTTTTGAAACGCGGGCCGCCGCGATCACCGCCGCGCCCTTTGCGCTCGCCGTAATCGCCTTCTTCTCTTCTTGGTTCTCTTTCTTGACGTTCTTCCATACTATTTCTCCATTAAAACGGGATATCATCGTCGCTCATCGCGCCGCTGTCAAAGGCCGCTGCGTTACGCGCGCCGCCTTCCGAGGGGGCGTTTTCCCGTGGGCCGCCCTCGCCTTGTTTGGCATCCAGAAACTGGAAGCCCTCTACATTGATCTCAACCTTGCTGGCTTTTTTACCGTCGGTACCTTCCCATGAAGACCAGCGCAGATTACCTTCGACGCAAATGCGGCGGCCCTTCTGCAGGTATTTGTGGATTGTCTCGGCGGATTTACCCCAGGCGACGCAATCAAAAAAACCGACTTCGTCGCGGCTTTCGCCCGTCTGCCGGTTATAGATGTTCCGGTTTGACGCCAGCGAAAAGCGGCAGAAGTAGTTTCCTGAGTTGGTCGATTTAAGTTCCGGATCGCGCGTCAGGCGCCCGATCAGGATAACGCGGTTGATGTCGCTCGCCATATGGGCCGTAGCCTGTTAGTCGAGCACCGTAATCATCGCTTTCAGCACGCCCGCGTTGACACGCAGGTCGCCGTTGATTTGCGGTATTGCAGCACCTTCGGATTTAAATCCGTAGTAAAAGTAGTGACCGCGGTCTTGTTTCTTAGCGAGATGATAGAGACGGCGAGCGCCCCAATCTTCTTTTTGCGCCACTTCGGCGCCACGCTTTGTCAGCGAAGCTTCGACTTCGTCTTTCGCGCGTGTTTTTTCGTCTGCATTCTTGTCGGAGAGGACAAGAACCAGTTCGTAGTTCTTCTTTGCCATGTTTCCCCCTATGGTTGTAAAGGATAGGTATCAGATACTTTGCTATGCAAAGCAATCGTCCCATCCAGAAGGCCATCCAACTTAGGCTTTTCAGACAGGGTGGAAAGCAAAAACAAACCTTACCCCATGCGTGTCGCCGTCATACAGATGAATTCCCAGAGTGACACGGGGCATAATTTTGAATCGGCAGAAATGCTGCTGACGGGGGCCGCGAAACAGGGAGCCGAATACGCGCTGTTGCCAGAAAACTTTGCCTTCTTTGGCGGCGAGCAGGAAAAAATCGCCAAGAGCGCCGAGATCGGCTCAGCCGTCACTGCGTTTCTCGCCAAAACCGCACAAAAACTCAAGATGACGATCACGGGGGGCGGCTTCCCCGTGCCCGCAGAATCAGGTAAAGTCTATAATATCGCGGTGACTTTCTCACCCGAGGGCAAAGAAATACACCGCTACGACAAGCTGCACCTCTTTGACGTTTCACCCGGCGACAATGTCAGCTACCAGGAATCGCGTTCGACAAAATCGGGCGAGCTCAAACTTTCGCTTTTAGAATTGCCCCCTTTCCGCTTCGGCATGACGGTGTGTTACGATGTGCGCTTCCCTACCCTGTACCGCGAATACGCGCGCATGGGCGCCAACGTGCTCTGCGTGCCCGCTGCTTTCACCAAGCTCACAGGCGCGGCCCACTGGCATTCGCTGTTGCGCGCACGCGCCATTGAAAACACCAGCTACGTGCTGGCCGCAGCGCAAAGCGGTACTCACTTTGGTGGCCGGGAAACTTTTGGGCACAGTCTTATCATCGATCCGTGGGGTGAAATCATCGCGGAGTTACCGGAGCGCCCGGGCTTTGTCACGGCAGAAATTGATTTTGCCCGCGTCGCAGATGTGCGTACGCGCATGCCGTCTTTAACACACGATAAAATCTAGGCGGCCTAAGGCGCCAGAAATTCGCGCATTTCCGCTTTGAGCGGAAAATGCCAGTGCAACTTGCGTTCTTCGAGCGGCGCCGTTGCCAAAGCCGGCTCTTCAGCAGGCAAGGACTGGAGTTGAGCTGATCCGGACGCGTCAAAAATTCCCGCGAGGTTATCGACAATTTGGGCTGAGTGCGTTATGTTTGTCGAGATATCGTGGTTGAAGACGACAAAATAGGCGGGGCCGGCGACGATCGTGAGTCCCGCGCCGTTCCCCGAATTAAAATTGGTGTCTGTATATGTGCCATTGATTTTCATCAGCTTCGGTGCATAGCTCTGCAATGCACCGGAAATCTGCGAGCTACTCGCTGCATATGAACCCGCGATCAGGCTATTCGTCAGTTCCTGTGAATAGGATGTCGTCGCTGGCCGCAGCGCATAGCTGTAGTTTGATCCCGCTCCCAGAGTAAATGCGGTGGCATTGCTGTTAAACCGTATTTTGGCGGTTGTCGGCTGATCACCGATACTGCCGCTCAGGAGCGCAGCCCACATATAACGGTAGCTGCAGGAAAAATGCTGGTAGGTAATACCCGATGTCTCATTACAAAGCGTCATGCCCGTCAAACCGCTGTCGACAGACTGCAGCGCCAGATTGACCCCCGCCGCGCCCGTCTGGTTATTTTTGAAAACCGCCGCAATGCCGCCGAGCCCGTAGACATCCGCTAGGTAACGAAAATAGACATATGAGGTAGCATAATTATCGAGCAGAAACGAATTCGTTTCTTTGACGAGCGATGTGTTATTGAGGAGAGCGCTGCGGAAGTTATTCGCCCGGCCCGTCTGCGGCCCGAAACCGGTCAGGTCTGAGCTGACTTCGGCGAGCCCCTCATCGACCCAGGCAGGTTCGACGTCGCCCTGTTCGCCGCGGTAATATTTCCCGAACTGCAGCAGGTGCTGGTATTCATGCGCGAGCGTCGCATAGAACTGCGTCAGCGTATTCTTGCGGAGTGCATCATCGAGGCCCGGGTAAGTATCGAGATAAAGCATCTCTGCATGGTTACTGTGGTATTTGCTGTTAGCCGCGCTCACCGCGGCCTCGCTGTAATGGTTGATCGGATCAAAATAGCCGGCGATATAGCCGCCCCCGGTCTTATAGCCATCCTGGATGTCGAGCAGCAGCAGGATAACCTTGCCGTTGCCGTCGACATCGGTCGGGGTTGTATACCAGAGATGTTCCACTGGCACGATATTGTTCTCAAATGCTGACAAGAGACCGTCTATGGCCGACTTCGGCACATCTCTCTTCGCTTCGGTATAGATTTCGGCGTTTTTAGATGAGGCGGAAAACATCGCGGTGGCCCTGTAAAATGTAGAATCGCCCGAAGTCAGGTCGCTGCGGCGCGCCCAAAAACCTTTTCCGCCGGGGGGATCATAAAGTGCATCGCTGCCGACGCAATGCAACGTCAAAGCAGTAAGGGCTACAGAGAAAAACAGCCGCATCCCGCGGAGTGCCCGATAAAGCCGGGTTGTCAATCTAAAATAAATGAACATGAATAGTTTCCAGAGTCCGTTTGTTCTACGATTGAACACGCGAAATAGCAGCGTTTTCGTAATTTTCTCGACGCCTCAGGTACCCCTGTTCAGTGCTGCGCGAGCTAGATAGCAATAACCTTTTATTTAAGGAGAGCTTTTCGTGACCGAACTTTCGCGACGGAGCCTTTCTCTTTCTAAGTTTTGCGATTTTGCGCGCATTCTGTGCGTGGCGGGGATTGTCATCCCTGCTCTCCATTGCTCTAAACTCAAAACCGACACAAATTGCCTGAATCCTGCCTCGAGTTGTTTTGTCGCCGACGTCACACGACCGCAAGTGAGATCGCAATCGCCGATGGGAACGGTAAGCAAACTCGATTCCCTGACTGTAACCTTTTCAGAAGAATTAAAAAATATCACAGATACCACCGTGTGGGAAATTTCCGGTGACGGTAAAGGCCAGCTGCACCTGAAGGATATCCAGCGCGTTGAAGGTACCTACACTTACGTGCTCAACTTCGACAATCCTTACGTGAGTAATGGTTCAATTATTTTTACTCCCAAAACGACGGATTACAATGGTAACACCTTGTCTTCAGCGCCACCGGGCCTGACCGGCAGCACCGTGATTGGCATCACTTTTTCAAACGTGACGCATGATTTTATCACGCAGGCCGGCGGCTTCACTTCCACAACGGTAGACTTTGTGCACGACCTGCCCGTCGATCCGCAGGATGCCACATCGACGCAGAATAGCTGGATAGCGTATTTAAATTCCGCAGATTGCAGCGGCACACCAGTCGCCCAAGGCACCGGTAATGTTGCGGGCGGTGTGGTGCAGCAGATCACCGTAGATACGTCCGCGGGCGCCGATGCCACGCCCAACAACCAGATCGTTTCTCTGAATACCATCGGGGCAAATCTCATCCGCATCTGTTATTCGAACCCGGCGAAGAACCGTTACGGCAGCGCCGCAATCAGCATCACGCGCGACGACTCGGCGCCGTATGCATGGGCAAGTCCCGCAGGCGGCGCATTCGGCACGCCCGGCACGATCTCGCTGTTCTGCGACGACAATTGCCTGCGCATTGCTTATACGACGGACGGATCGCCCCCTGCAATGGATATGGCGGGGGCGATAACCAATGGAAACGCTTACACCGCGACAATTGCGATGCCGTACATCAGCGACCCGACGAATACGACGTTGCAATTTCTTGCCGCAGATAAGGCGGGTAAACTAACCTCGATCACGACGCATAATTTTACGGTCGATACCCGCATTCCGCAGATTACCGTGACTGCGAACCCGTACACATATCTGACCGACGGCACAGGAGTGACCGCAAGCCCTGTAAATACCCTGCATACATCGTCGACCGTGCTGTGGCAGACGAATATTCCCGCGCGCTCCGAATTCCGCATTGCCGCAAATTGCGGCGGTGCAACGTGGGGTGCGGCTCCCGGAACCAGTAACAGTTCTGCGATCCTCGTAACCGCGCCGCTGGCGGTTGGGGCAAATCCGGTAACGCTCTGTGCGCGCGAATCGGCGACCAATACACATATCGGTTCAAACACGCTGACATTTTTCCGCGATGATACCAACCCCGTCTTCGGCGGATTACTCTCCGTGTCGAATACGGCAAGCGGGCAAGCCCTGCTCAGTTGGATCGCAGCGACGGATGCTTCACCAGTAGAGTATATTATCTGCCAGACGACGACGCCTACGGGATGCGATAACGGGGCTTTCACCGCAACGTATGGCGGCGATGGTTCGATTACCGGTACAAGTTATACCATCTCCGGGCTCAATGTCAATCAAACCTACTACTTCGCCGTGCAGGCGCGCGATGCCACAGGCCGCGCGACGTATGGCGGACCGACACTGCAATGGACATCTCCGCTGCTTAAGATTCAGCTGACGGGACTTCCCGGCGCCGGAAATTTGAATATCTCCCGCACGGGCAGCTCAAGCTCCGATTCGCTGAGCTTAACAGCAAACGGAACCTACGCGTTTCCCACCCCGCTCTTCATCGGCGATGTCTACAACCTCCAGATCACTTCCCTGATCCCCACAACAGGTTCCGTGTGTTCCATTGGGGCGGCGGCATACGGTCAGATCGCCAGCATGACGACGATCATCCCGGTAAACTGCGCGCCGGGTTATATGGTGGGGGGACTTTTCCGCGCCTTGCCGGCCGCGACGCTGAAATATCTCCCGTTCCAGGGTAAGGTAACGGCTTTCGCGGGTTCCGGAGCCGCGGGCTTCGCAAATGCAACACCCGCAACCAGCGGAACACTGAACGGCCCCGATCACCTCGTCAGCGACGGTACGAATCTTTTTATCAGCGATGTCAATAACCGGGCGATTCGAAAAATCGTACTTGCTTCAAACGCACTTTCGACCCACATTCAGGCGACCGGTGTCTGCACTGCCGATGCCCTCGCGACACAGGGGTTTATCCAACCTATGGCGATGGCGACAGATGGTACAAGCCTCTTTATCGCCGATCATCAGGCACATATTATTCTGCGTGTACCCGTTGCCGGCGGCACTCTGACCCGCGTGGCCGGTACCGGCGCGGGATGCAGTTCGGTGAGCGGCGGTTCTTCGAACGACAATGATAATCCGCTGAACGCGACGTTTAACGGCATCCATGGTTTGGTATTCCATAACGGCTATCTCTATATCTCCGAATATTACGGGCAAAAAATCCGGCGTCTGAATCTCACCACGGGGCAGGTTTCCACGGTATTAGCCGGCATGGTTGTCGGCGACATCGCAGTCATCGGCAACTATCTTTATTTCGCGAATACACCAAACAACCAGATTCGACGGCTCGATCTTTCATCGCTACAGCTCGACGGCGGCTTTAGCATCGGTTCAGGCACAGTGGGATTCAGGGACGGTGCGCTCGCGTCAGCGCAGCTGAATAATCCGTTGTCGCTCGTCACCGACGGCCGGGATCTCTACTTCAGCGAATACCACACAGGTACGGGCGGCCGCCGCGTGCGCCGCGCCGATCTCGTGCGCAACACGGTCAGCCTCGTTGCTGGCCCGGCATTCGAACTTGCGTCCGCCCCCGGCGCACTCGTGGCGCAACCCGGTGCGCGCGCACGTTTCCGCAGGGCGCGTGGCCTTGCCATGGACGGCCGCAATCTCTACCTGGCAGATGCCGATGCCAACCAGGTAGTACGCATCTCAGACAACGCTCTTCACGGGCTGTGGCTGGTGAACCCCGGGGTCAATCCCTATGACTACAACAGCGACGGGGGCGCGGTGCGCCATGGCTCAGGCGTCGGCGGTTTCCTGGGTACAACCACGGATCGCTTTGCTGTCGCGGGCGGGGCATCGACCTTCAATGGCAGCAGCCAGTACTTTACCGCCGGCTCGGGTGGAGTGCCCGTCGATATGGACGCCGCCCTGACCCTCTCGGCCTGGATCAAAGTCACCGATCTCACAGCAGAGCATGCCATCATGGGAACCGGGAGTTTTAGATTCCGCTGGAATGTCGCTACTGACGGCAGCATCTATTTTCAGAATTGGTACGGCGGCGGCGCCAGCTCAAACCATCTCGTTTCCTCATCGCCGCGCCTGATCACCGCCGGCACCTGGGCACACGTCGCATACACGTACCGGCCGAACTCGCCTTCTCCCGGCGGCAGAATTTTCTTTAACGGCCATGAAGTCACACAGGGTTCGACGAACACCGGCAACACATCCGATGCTGTTAACGTACCCCTGACGATCGCGTATTCGACAGCATCGGCTATCCAGACCTATCTCAAGGGTTCGGTTACCGACGTGCGTATCTACAACCGGGAACTGAACGGCGCAGAAATCAACGAACTCGCCCAGGACGCATCCGCCGCACAGGTTGCGGCATCCTATAACAGCGGAGCGACAGGATTACTTGCTCACCACGATTTTATAAACTCAGGTCTGTCAGACACAGCGGCGCTTGGCCTCACCCTGACAAATACGGGATCATCCGGCACGGTGATTGGCAAAGACAGCGACCCTGGAGGTGCGTTCTATTTTACCAGCACCAGCCAATACCTGCAAAACGCGGCAGCAGATGGCCTGCCGCTGGAGAGCCATCCGCGAACGATGTGCGCATGGATCAGGCCACATGCGCAACCGGCCCCCGGGTTTCGCTATCCGATTATCAGCTATGGTTCTGCCTCCACTGCCGGCAACGCCTCAGAACTCGTTTATTATGACAATACGACAGGAGATTACCGGCTTTCGCTGACGAAAATCGGCAGCTCCGTGGATGCGTTGGTAAAACTGCCGATCAACACGTGGTCGCATGCCTGTGTCAGTAACGACGGAGCAAACACCGTTATTTACTGGAACGGTATCGCTCAGCCGGCGATAACAGGTTCGGCACAGACGCTCACTACAACCGCAGGGCCGCTCTACATCGGTAAGCGTGTAAAATCGGGCGCGCCTGACAGTACCTATTTTTTCAACGGCGCTATCGACGATCCGCGGATTTACAATTCTGCGCTGACCGCCGATCAGATCAGGCAAATCTCCATACAGGTTCCCAAAGGTCTCATGGCGCGTTATGACTTTGCCGGCGATGCAAAGGATGTCAGCGGTTTTGGTAACCACGCGACGAATAGCGGAGCAACCGCCGCGGCAAACCGCCTGGGTCAGACTTCGGCCTTCTCTTACAGCACGGGGCAGTTCCACCGCGCTCCGGCGCAGCCCTACCTGTCGCCGACAGACATGACTATCATGGCCTGGATAAAACCCAATTCATTGCCGAATGCGGGCGATATTTACCCGATCGCGGGAAACATGCAGGCCGATGCGTCGCGCGGCGCAGTTCTCGAACTCTACAACAACGCCGGAGTACAGTCCATCTACTGGCTCAATAAAATCAACCTTACCACCAATAACGACTACATCGCATCTTATGCCATACCAGGAAATTTCAATCATATCGCCATCACGCGCAGCGGCACAACCCGGGCCGTGTACCTGAACGGTGCCTCCTTGCCGTCATCTCCCGCGGGAACCAGCGGCGGCGATTCGACAAGCACTGAAGATTTTTTCATCGGTAAACGCATCGACTCGGCCACGGTAAGCCAGGTGAAATTTTTTGACGGCGTCATCGCCGATGTCCGCATCTATAACCGCGCGCTGTTGCCGACAGAAATTGCCGCGATCAGCGGCTACCATCCTTTACAGGCGAGTACCGGCGTTTCGAGTGTTGCGCTGCACGTTCAGGCAGATACGGTTGCCGCTGCAGACGGCGCGAGCGTCGGCACGTGGACCGATAGCGGCCCCGCGGGTAATACACTCACGGGTGGAGTTCTGCCGACGGGTTGTACCGGCACTTGCAATCCGCAAATCAATCCGACATTCCGCGCAAGTAACCTTAACGGCAAACCCGCGATTCGGTTCGACAGCGGCAATGACATCATGACGAAGCTGGCGCCAGCAGGCGTAACGCAGAACAGCAGCGTTTTTTCGGTCGGAACGCCGATTGTGGTCGGAGGCACGCTCATGCTGGCGGGAAATCCGCTGAACGGCATCTCTGTATATTTTACCGGTGGTAGCCTTGGTATGGACTCCCGGCTGATTCCGCCAATCTGCCTTAAAACCACATCGACGTTCTCGGCCGGGAATCCCTGGCTCACGGGTTATTCATTTTTAACTTCGCCGGTGACCCGACACACTTATACAAACGGCGTCGATGATACATCGGGGGCAGGCCCCTTCTGTGGTTCACCGAGTTTCGGCTTGGTTACCAGCAGCATCACCGTGGGTTCCGATGGCGCCAATGCCGGGCACTATGATCTCAACGAGCTCATCTATTATAATGCGCAGGTGTCAGCGGGAGATGCGCTCCTCATCCATTGTTACCTGTCTTCGAAATACGGATTGCCGCTGAGCAGCAGCGCCATCTGCCCGTAATTTTCTTTTCGGCGTGCGCAAGTTCGCAGAGTTACCCCTATGAACTTCCGTGAAACCCAGCAAAATCTCGAAAACCAGATAGCCCAATCGCTCGACTCGCTTGAAAGCCTGCACCGCATGGCAGCAGGTTCGCTCTTTGAACAGGCGGGCCAGGTTGCACCGATCGCATCGCTTGCCGAGAGCGTGCGCCCCGTCTATGAAAACGGTGCCGCGCAGGTCTTTGAGCTGGGGCGCAGTCTCAACCGTTCCGGCGGCGACCTGACGCGCGCCCTGCTCGACCGCATCGGTATGTAATTCCATGGCCCACCAATTCACCCACGGTACGTATCTCATCACCGGCGCCTCGAAGGGCATCGGCCGCTCGATTGCGTTCGGCCTCGCCGCGCATGGCACAGAGCTGATTCTTTTGGCGCGCGATAAAAAGGCGCTGCAGAAGACCGAGCTCGAAATCAAAAAAGCGCATGCGCGCAGCAACGTCTCGATTTTTCCCTGCGATCTTTCGGACCGCAAAACCATCGAACGCACGGTGAAGGACATCCGCAAAAAGCATAAGAATCTCTCGGGGATTATCCACGTGGCCGGTTATGCGCGGCCCGGCTATTTCGGCGCATTGCCCCCCGAAGAATTCGAAAAAGCGGTGAAGACCGATTACCTGGGTGCCGTCTTTCTAACGCATGGCCTGCACGACATCGTCGACGCAGGCGGCCTGATCAGCTTCACCTCTTCCGTCGTGGGTTACATGGGCGTGTTCGGATATACCTCGTATGCAGGTCCGAAATTCGCCCTGATCGGTTTTGCCGAATCGCTCAGGCAAGAGATGATTTCGCGGAAGATCCAGATCACTGTGCTCTGCCCGCCTGACACCGAGACCCCGGGTTATGCCGAAGAGAACAAGACGAAACCCTATGAGACCCAGGCGCTTTCAGAAAGCGCAAAACTCATGACTGCCGATGCCGTTGCGGAAAAATTTATCCGCGGCGTCAAAAAGGGAAAATTTATCATTACCTGCAACGGCGAATCGACGATGCTTTACCGCCTGCACGGCATCTGGCCATCCCTGGTCTTTTGGATCATGTCGGGCATGATCAAAAAGGCGCAAAAGAAACGAGGAGCTTAACCCCACCTAATAGGGGAGGGGTGCCGAAGGCGGGGCGGGGTTAAGTCACCAGCACGTTGTCAATCAGCCTTACGCCTTCGACAAAGGCTGCAACCGCGATGAGCACCTGCGGCCTGACCTTGCTGAAATCGTCGAGTTCTTCGAGCGAATGCGCGTCGTAAAATGACGCGTATTCGACCTCGAGCGGCTTCAGGTCAGAGGTGAGCTGATTCTTCAAAAACGGTAAATTCTGCGTGTAACGCGAGAAATCCCGCTTGGCTTTCAGTAGCGCCTGCGAAATTTTCAGCGCCTCTTTGCGGCCCGCGCTGCTCAGCCGCACATTGCGTGACGAAAGCGCCAGCCCGTCGCTTTCGCGCACCAGCGGGCAGCCGACAACATCGACCGGCAATTCCAGGTCGCGCGCCATTTTCTGGATTAACAGAAACTGCTGATAATCTTTAAGACCAAAGTACGCTCGCTGAGGCGCAACCCACATGAAGAGATTATGCACAATGAGCAGCACGCCTTCGAAATGCCCGGGCCTAAAGGCACCGCACAGGCGCCCCATCAGCGCATCATAACGCAGCGTTAAGAGCGGCACACCGTGCGGGTAAACCTCCTGCCGCGAGGGCAGAAACACGGCGTCGACACCCTCGGCTTCCAGCAGTTTCGTATCGTGGCTGAGATCCACGGGATATTTTTCAAAGTCCGCAGGGTCGTTGAACTGCGCTGGATTGACGAATATCGAGACAACCACGCGCTTATTCTCCGCCTTCGCCCGGCGCACCAGCGAGAGATGTCCCTCGTGCAGGTAGCCCATAGTCGGCACAAAACCGATGTCCTGTTCGGCCCGGCTATAGGCGAACATCTCTGCTTTCGTTTCAATGCGGTGCATTAACTAAAAACCTATCGATCACCCGGGCCACTTCGGCGGCGCTGTCCATATGCAGGTGGTGGTGGCCCGGCAATGTTTCAACGACTGCATGCGGGAAAAATTCTTCTTTTTTATCAACCGCAGTCCTGAGCTGGGGCATTCCCTTATCGCCGAGAACGACGAGCGTCGGCACAGAAATCTGCGAGAGAATGGTTTTCACCTGCGGAGAAGTCATGCGCACCAGCGACGGCGCGCGCAAACGAAAATCGGCGCGCCATGTGTAACCATTCTTGGTTTTCAGCGACGCCCGTTTGACAAGCGGTATAGCCGCCTCTTCGCTCAGGCTGTTGATCCGCATGCGCACCTTGACGGCATCGGAAAAATTATCGTAGTGCGGCTTCGGCAGGTTCTGCGCTTTTTTGAAATCTGCAATGCCTTCACCCAGAATCTTTGCCGCATCTTCAGTTTCTGCCGTCATCGGCGCAAAACCCTCGATCAGGATCAGCTTCTGGATGCCGCTCACGGAAGAAGCACCGGCATAGAGAGCGCAGGCGCCGGCCCCCATCGAGTGCCCGACGAGTATCTTTTTGTCACTGTGTACCTCGGCGAGAGCCGCGTCGATAAAAGGTACGAGATCGATATAATGGTAACGCTCGCCGAGGTGCCTGTGCTCGCTTTTACCATGGCCTAAAAAATCCCAGGCAAAAATTTCAAAATCACCCAGGTGTTCGGCAAGCGGAACGAACGAGGCGGCATTGTCGAGCCAGCCATGAAAACAGACCAGGGTCGCGCGCGGCTTTTTACAGCTATAATGCAGGTACTGGGTGCGGTAGCCGAGTAACCTGGTGGTCTTCTCGCGGGCTTTACGTTTGAAAGTTGCCAATGTTGCCGCGCTTATGATCCTGCGAACTTTTTCGCGCGTTCGAGCAGCTTGATCGCCTTGGCTGCAGCGGTGTGGATCGAGGCAAAATCCGGGTTCTGGTCCAGGAATGCCTTATATTCGTCGAAGCCGCCCAGGTTACTGAACGGATTCACGCCCAGGTGCTTGAGGGAAAGTTCGGCAAACCAGGGAATGGTACAGTAGGCAGCGCAGTCGGCAGCAGTGATTTGGTTACCCGCGATATAGGGTGAAAATTTTGCTGCACGATTCAGGCTCTCAATGCCCTGCCCGACTTCGTCGAGCACCAGGCTTTTCAGGGTATCGGATGTATCTTTGCGGCGGCTATGAAAATCGCGCAGCACACGTAACGGCTTATCGATGTGGATATCAATGTAGTTGACGATCTGGCGTACACGATGACGCCCGAGAGCATCTTTCGGCATCAGCGGCATCGTTTCGGGAAAGGCATCATCGAGGTATTCTATGGTCGGATGCGTTTCTGCGAGAAAAATACCGTCGATCTCCAAGGTTGGAATCACCCCCAGGGGATTCATTTTCAGGTAATCGGATTCGCGCGACGGCGCGGCGCGCACCTCTTCGAAGGCAAGTCCCTTCAGCCGCAACGCCATCTTGATGCGGTTATAATAGTTGCTGATGGGGAAACCATGCAGGCGAAGCACTTGTGGTGAGTCGCCTACGGCATATCGAACCATATCGGGCGAACGATATGCTGACGTAAGGGGTCAATATTTTAATTGTCTGTACGTTTCGTGGGCGTCACTTGCCGCCATGCGTTTTCGATTACTTGCTACCGTGTTCGCGGCTTCGGTGCCGTTTTTAACAGCGTGCCGATCTTCCGTCGCCGAGGCTGAAATCCGTCACGACGTCAAGTACCTGGCCGTGTTCTCATCGCCCGCCCTGGTGACACTCGACGACGATAAGAAGATGAGCGCCGCGTTTCAATCGAAGTACAAAAGCCGCGTCGTGCTGCTGCGTCCCGTAACGGGCCTCGCCGCGCTGACAATGGCCGGTGCCAAAGCGTCGCTCTTTGCCATTATCAAAATCAACCCGCTGCGCGAGGCACGAGCAATTGCCCGCGAAATAGAACAGGCCATGGGCAATGCCTCACTGGCCGCTCTTTATCCCCTGGTAGAAACGCCCGGCTCACAGGATAATTTTTCAGGCACGATTTTTTACCTTGGCCTAGAGAAAAGAGCCAACTCTTTCACGCGCCTTTCGGGATCATCTAAACTTGAAACCTTCAAAACCGAGACAGACGAGTTCGGCAAAGACAGAAACATACTTTCTTATTTCTCCGGTGCGCTGCTCAGCGACACGCCCTACCACACCGTACATCTCCTGGGTTTTTCCGGCGTTGCGGAATCGCAGTATGAAACCCTCGACGGTTTTTACCACCGCACCCTCAGAAAACTTGAGGGCGCCGACACCGTTTTAGTCGAGAAAATCCGTTAAGGCCTGAAGGCCTTTAGCAATTTACCGTTTATTCCATAATTTGAGGTTGTCGTATGGCTAATATTCCCGCAGATCTGAAATACACAAAAGAACATGAGTGGATAAAGATGAATGGCACCACCGCGCGTGTCGGCATCACACACTATGCACAAGAAGCCCTGGGCGACGTCGTCTACATAGACTTTCCCAAAGCGGGCGCGCAGATTAAGCAGAACGCTGTTGCGGGCACCATCGAATCGGTAAAAGCCGTATCTGAAATTTACCAGCCGCTTTCGGGCACAATTGCTACCGTAAACACCGATCTCAATACATCGCCGGCTACGGTGAATACAGATCCTTACAGCGCCGGCTGGCTCTTTGAAATCTCGGGGATTGCAGACGCGGAAATTTCTGGCCTGCTCGACGCAGCCGGCTATGAAGCTCACCTGAAGACCCTCGCATAGCAGACGCAGCCATTCACTCAGGCGGCTTTGTGGGCAAAGCCGTAGCGCTTTCTTCTCGACGAAATACTGTAAGTTTCCGACCTTCCATACGACTTATCCACAAAGGGGACCAAACACATGGCAAATTATTTTGAAAGCGAAGACCTGAAAAAATTCGGCAACATCGGACGCGTGAATAAAGAACTCGCCGACAAGTTTTTCGACTACTACAATTCAACAATGAAGGCCGGTGCACTGACCGAACGCGAAAAAGCCCTCATCGCCCTGGCAGTGGCACATGCAGCAAAATGCCCTTACTGCATCGACGCATATTCAAACACCTGCCTCGAAAAGGGGGCCGATGAGGCACAGATGGCAGAGGCTGTACACGTCGCCGCGACGATGCTTGCCGGTATCACGCTTGTACACAGTGTGCAGATGATGAACCATATCGACAAAGTATCCGTATGAAAATCGCGGCGGGGGAGCAACTCGCACTTTTAGGGGCCAAAGCCCCGGACTTTTTTACGCGCACCGGCGCTGACGCCTCTTACCTGAAACCCGGCGAGCTGAAAACATTCCAGATCAATGTCGGCAAATGGTGCAACCAGGCCTGCCGGCATTGCCACGTCGACGCTTCGCCCACGCGCACAGAAATCATGAGCCGTGCGACAATGGATAAATGCCTCGCCATCATCGGCGCGGTGCAAAGTATTGAAACTGTCGACATCACCGGCGGCGCCCCTGAAGGCCATCCGCATTTTCGTGAATTTGTGCGGCAGGTGCGCGCGCTGGGAAAACATGTCATCGATCGCTGCAACCTGACGATTCTTGAAGAACCGGGGCACGAAGATCTTGCCGAGTTTCTCGCGGCGCAGCAGGTTGAAATCGTGGCCTCGCTGCCACACTTTGCCCAGCACCGCACCGATCAGCAGCGCGGCGCCGGCGTCTTCGAAAAATCCATAACGGGTCTTAAGAAGCTCAATGCCCTGGGCTTCGGCTCACAGCTGAAATTGAATCTTGTCTACAATCCCACAGGACTCTTTCTTTCAGGGGACCAAACCCAGCTCGAACGCGAGTTCCGCCAAAAGCTCGCTGAAGATTTTGGTATCGTGTTCCATAATCTCTACTGCATCAATAATATGCCGATCAACCGGTTTCTCTTTGCGCTGGAAAAGGCCGGCAAAACCGAAACGTACCTGACGACGCTGGTGAATGCCTTCAACCCACAGACGCTGCCCGGCCTCATGTGCCGCACGCAGATTTCGGTAAGCCATGACGGCAGCGTCTACGACTGTGATTTTAACCAGATGCTTGATATGCCCGCACAGGGCGTCGGCCATATCGACGAGTTTAACGCGCAGGCCTTTGCAACGCGGACAATCCGCACCGCAAACCATTGCTACGGCTGCACGGCGGGTGCAGGCTCGAGTTGCGGGGGGGCCGTTGCCTGAAGTTGTCATCGTCGGTAACGGTATCACCGGCATCACCGCGGCGTTGGCTTTCCGCCGCGAGAATAAAAATGCAAAAATCACGGTCGTCTCCGAAGAGACCGAACTGTTTTATTCCCGCACCGCGCTCATGTATGTTTACATGCGGCAACTGACCTTCAAAGACACGGTCGTACACCCCCTACAATTTTACAAGAAAGCAAAGATCGACCTGCAATTTGCCAAAGTCGCGCGGATAGATTACAGCCAAAAGCAGATTCACCTCGACGGCGGAAACGCCGTGCGTTACGATTATCTGCTGATGGCCCCCGGCTCGCGCCCGCGCATGCCTGGCCTTGCCGGTGAAAATCTGGGAGGCGTACAGGGCCTCTATTCCAAGCGGGATCTAGAGCGTCTCGAAAGTATCTCGGCCGCCGGTATTTCACATGCAGTCCTTGTCGGCGGCGGTCTCATCGGTGTCGAACTTGCAGAAATGCTGCACACTCGCGGAATTCCGGTAAGCTTTTTAGTGCGCGATGCGCTTTATTTCGGCGGCGTCTTGCCGAAAGAAGAAGCGACGATGGTAACGCAGGAGATCCAGTCCCACGGTATCGATCTGAAACTGGCGACGGAACTGAAAAGCATCACAGGCGATGGCAGCCAGATCACGGGTGTTATTACCGCGCAGGGTGAAAAAATCCCCTGCTCCTTTCTGGGAATGACCATCGGCGTCGAGCCCCGGCTCGAATTGACGGCGAATACGCCTATAAAGACGGCGCGCGGCATTCTCACCGATGCGTATCTGCAAACCGGCGTTCCCGGGGTTTTTGCCGCAGGGGACGCGGCGGAAGTTGTTTTACCCGAAGGCAGCCGCAAGGTACAACAGCTCTGGTATACCGGCCGCATGCAGGGTGAAATCGCCGGGTATAATCTCGCGCAGGCCGTGGCAGGCGGAGCACTGAAAACTTATGATCCGGGCATATATTTCAATTCGGCAAAATTTTTTACGCTGGAATACCAGACCTACGGTACCGTGCCCGCCACTGCCTCAGCCGCCGACAGTATTTTGTGGCAGAACCCGGGAGCTAAAAAGTTAATCCGCATCGCCTTCGCGGCGGAAGGCGCACAGCGCGTCGTCAAAGGCTTCAACGTGCTCGGCGTACGCTACCGACACCAGGTGTGCGAGGCATGGATTCGCGGGCAGGCACCGCTCGAAAAAGTTTTGTCAGAACTCGACAGGGCGAATTTTGACCCCGAATTCTACCAGCATTTTGAAAATAACCTGAGGGGAATTGCATGAAAAAACCGGTACTCGCAGCGACGCTGTTTTTCGGAGCCGCAGCCATGCTGTCAGCCGCGGAACCCGATTATGCCGCCTGGAACAGGGTGCTCGCGCGCCACGTCAAACCCGGCAGCAAAGCGGGTATCACCGCAAATCTCGTGAACTATGCCGCGCTCGCCCGGGATGCCGATTTTGCTATGGCGCAGAAAGACATCAGTGCTTTTAATCCTGCGGAACTCAAATCGCGCGCGGAAAAAATGGCATTCTACATCAACGCCTATAACATAGCTGCGGCGGCCAAGGTCATTAGCCGCTACCCGACGCCCAGCATCACCGCTCAGGGTGACGGTGTCTGGAAAGAGAATGCGATTACCCTGGGCGGTAAGACATTTTCTCTCGACGCGATTGAAAATACTGTGCTGCGGCCGATGGGCGATGCGCGCATCCATTTTGCCATCGTTTGCGCCTCGTTAAGTTGCCCCGATTTACGCCGCGAGGCCTATACCGCGGCAAAGCTCGCAGGCCAGCTCGAAGCCCAGACCAGGAGCTTCATTGCAAATACTTCCAAGGGTGTCCGCATCGAAGGCAATAAAATCCATCAGTCTGCCATCTTTATCTGGTTTGCGAAGGACTTCAACGATGTGCCCGCTTTTCAAAAGAAATACCTGAAAGCGCTTCCGGCCGCTGGCGAAAGGATTGAAATCCCCTATAATTGGTCGCTGAATAACTAGGCAGGTGAACGCATAAAAAAAGCGGCCGAAGCCGCCTTTTACAAACCTGTAGGGGAAATTACTTCTTTTCGAGGTTTGAAACTGAAACTGTACCGTCGCCGTTAAAAGTAACTTTTTTGCTTTTTGCAGGAAGAGTCACTTCTTTCGCCTGGCCCTTGGCCTGATCATAAACTACATCGCCGCGGACTTCTTTGCCCGCTTTGTCGTAGATTTTCACTTCTTCTGGCTTACCGTCTTTGAAAGAAACAGTTTTTGTTTTAGCGCCGTTTTTGTCGTCGAAATATTCGACCGATGTGAGTTTCTTGTCTTTGTAAGACGTTACTTTCTCATTCACACCGTTCTGGTTGGCGTCAAACAGCGCTTTCGCTTCGCTGTCATTCATGGTATCATAACGGCCGATAACTTTACCGGATCCGTCTTTGAGCTGCTGGGTTTTTGCAGATGTTCCGCAGTTCAGCGAAACCGCCGCCACTGCGATAGTTGAAATAATAAACGTTGATTTTAGCATGGTATAGCTCCTCTCTTATATGTGTATCGTCAAGTCTTATGCCGATAGTTGAGTTTCCCGGGGAAACCCGGGCATTTTAGAACCGGTAAACCCATGACAGCGACCCGGTAAAAAACAGCCCGGGAGCGGTCTTATCGAAGATGTACTGTGTATGCGAGTTGAGGCTGATACCCCACTTCGGTCCGAAAAAGATCGCATAGGTAATACCTGCGGAAACCGAGGGTAAATAGAAGGTGATACTGGTAGCAGTATTCTTAATTACCCCCGCCATGACTCCCCCCATCACATACGGGGTCAGCGCCATTGTCGACCCGGAGAACAGAAACGTATAACCGAAACCGCCCGAGAGGCTGGCGCCGGTCAGATAATTCACCGGATCTTTTTTGAGGACATAATAGCCTTCGAGTTTAACCTGTGGCTGCAGCCACGGCTTCCAGACTTTCATACCAAATTGCACGTTGAGCCCCGTCAGTACCCCGAGATTCGTACCGGCGTCGAGAATCCCCTTGCCGCCCAAGACGCCGATGTGCAGCATCGTTACCGAGGCCGAGGTGAGCGTATCTTTTTTCAGTTCGACTTTCTCGCCTTTGGGGGTGACATCCTGCGAGGCCTTGGCGATACTTTTACGTTTTTCTTCGGGTTTTGCGGTAACCGCATAGACAACAGCTGGCGCAGCTTTACCCTGGGCAACCGGGGTGATATTCACTTTTTTATCGCTGACCAGGACAATGAAGGCATTCTTCACACCATAGGCCTCTAGCCAGTTAATAATTTTGTCCCGCTGCCGGGTTTTTGCATAACCAGTTGCTTTATCTTGCTCTTCTTTGGTTACATTATATTCTTTATAAAACTCGTAGATCGTCAGGTAACGACCACGGTACGTGGTGCTCAACTCGTCTCTGAGCACCTCAAGTTCCTTTACGGCCGCCTTCTCTTCATCGGCGGTCGTGTATGTAGGCACGAGAACCAGAATCTTCAGCTCGTTTTGTTTGCTCTTTTCTTTTTCTGCAGCCAGGGCAAAGGCATAGATCTTCTGCACAATATCGCCCGACATACGGTCGATGGCCTTGAAAATTTTCGCATCGAGGCTTGAACTGTCTTCAACCACGCCGATAATCTTTTTGCCCTGGGCATTGTAAATAACTGCCTTCATCAGCAGCTGATCGCGGGTATCGTTGAGGCGAAAATTCCCGTAAATGAGGATATCTGACTGGGATTCGCGGGCGATTTTATCGGCATCGGCCTGCTGGTATTCACCGCCAACATGTTTATACTTGTCTGCCGATGCGCGGACCTTATTCTCATCTTGCCTGACGAATTCGAAACGCGCGCGCATGGAATCATTGATCGCATCGGGTAGGCTCTTTTCAACCCATTCATGGTTTGCGCTGTCAGAGGCGTTAATGAAGGTCATGATTGCGACGCGCGCCAGGTCTGAGCCCTTAGTTTCTGCGGGTGCTGCGAGAATCGGACTCAGCAACAGGCCGGAGAGAAAGAGGGCGAAAACGCGTAACATGACCGGCAGGAATGGACGCTGTGTTGAAATTTCAATCATAAATTTACCAGCATTAAAAGGCACATTTTGGGGCCCAAAGGCTAACCGTTTGGTTAATACAAAAAATCGACGGGGTGGTTCCCGATTGTTATATTTTTTCTGAAAATTCAATAGAATAGCTCAGTGAAAACAAAAACAGTCAAAAAAGCTCCGGCCGGTACTAAGGCAGTCAAAGCAGCAGAGCCGATGTTTCAGCCGAAATGCCGCAACTGCTCCGGTTTTGAAGAAAAACTCTCGGTTGTAGAGCAAAATCTCGTCAAAGAAGAAGTTTCACTGATGCATAAGCACGAAATCATTCGCCAGATGTCATCGCTCATCGGCACAGATGCGCAATCGCTGACACAGGCAGAACAACTCTTCGAAAGCTTTAAGTACATGATCGCGGAGTATGTTGTGAAGCATGAATTTAACTGCGAAAGCAAACTCTCCGTGCAGATGGTCCTTTGGCTAGAGCAAAAATGCGAACCCGCGGCGATGCATCCTCTGCATGGCATCATCGGCCAGTATCTGCAGAAGCGCGCCTAATCACCATACGGCGCAAGCGCCGATTCGGTCACTGAAGAGCTCGATTCACCTACCCGTATCTGAAGCCTGCCACACCCACGTCAGTTCATGGCCGTTGTGCCAGAGATGGTAGATCTCAGAACCTGCAATCTGCGCAAAATCGCCCACCACTCTCTTATCTGACATGCCATGGACTTTTAAGGTGCAGATCATTGCCCTGAGCTTCGGCAGCTGTGTCCATTCACGCACCGAGTTCAAAAGTTTCGCAGGTTCGCAGGCCATATCACTTAAAATAACCGACGCAGTTTCCAGTAGCGCTGGCGCAGGATGTAAACCGTCGCCGGCGATAAACTTCAGGCGCGGAAACTTTTTCATGAGTTTTTCATCCGGCGCGCTGCGGTCGATCATGGTGACCTGGGCACCGAGCGACGCGGCGACATAGCTCCACCCACCCGGCGTGGCGCCGAGGTCGAGCACATGCTCAGCTTTCGCCGGGTAAATGCCGGTGAGTGTAAGCGTCTCCCAGAGCTTGAGATAAGCCCGGCTCGGCGGCCCGGTTTTGTCTTCGACAAAAGCAATTTTGCCTCCGGCAAAACTCCCCTTCAGCGGCTGCAGAGTGTAGATGAGGCTCTTGTCGTTTTCAAGCGTAAAGGCTCCGCCCGTGGGATGTACCGCGGCGGGGGAAAACTCCAGGTTCTTTTTGCTTTTTACCCTGAGGGCTTCGGCAATGAGTTGCCCGCGCCTGAAATGTGCGCCGCCTGCATAGGCCCAGTGGCGGCCGAGGCTGCGCAGTTTTTTCGCCGCATCGTTGATTGAATTAAAACTCAGCCGTTCGGCAGCGGGCCAATAGTCGAGAACCCAATACAGCCGCAGGTCACGTTCTGCCCAAAAGATGTTGGGATAGATTTCCGCGGGGCGCGCTCCGCTTTGCCTGATCTCGTCGGTAAACTCTTCCCGCAGCTCATCGCGGATAAAATAGACGGCACCCAAATTATCCTTCAAAAAAGCCGCGGACCTTGCGCAGCTTTTCAATCCAGCCCTTTTTATTGCCGCCCGGATTGAAGATGACCGGCTTCAGGTCGAAACCGCGCAGGGTGTCGTGGACAAATTTGAGGATATAATGGAACACCTTTTCGCGCGCCAATTGGTGCGTCACCAGCACATGGTGCGTGCTCAGATTTTCATCCAGGCTAAACACAAAGGCGCGTTTTTCACTCGACGAAATCTTGCGGAAGATATAATGCATGTTCTCGATATGCACGGTCTGGTCGCCGGTCGCATGGATAAGACAGGTCGGTTGTTTGATGCGGTAGAGCCGGCTCTTTACTTTTTGAATCCCCAGCTTAAACGAATGCAGCGCCGGCAGCGTATAGGCCTCGCCATAACCGACCCAGGGAATCATCACCTTCTCTGAGACGCCGCCCTGCGCCTTGGGTATATGTGTAATAAAGTTCTTGAGAATGCCCGACAAGAACAGCCGCGGGTCGCGCACCAGCAGGCGGCCATTGAGAAAACCATTGAGCATTACAGGGGCAGAAATACAGATCATGCCGGTGGGGGGCGAATGTTTCTGCACCTGCGTTGCGAGATTCAGGCAAAGATTTCCGCCCATCGAAAAACCAATCAGGAAAAAATGCCGGAAGCGCGGCCGTTCGCGCAGGTAGATCTCAAGCACGGCAGCGAGCCAGTGTTCGTAACGCGTCTTCGCGAAATCCTTGATATTGGTACCGTGACCGGGTAAGAGCGGCGCCACAACGGTATGCCCTTCGCGGTGCAACAGGTCGCCGATGTTGCGCATCGTATACGGCGAATCTTCAAAGCCATGCACCAGCAGAAAACCGACGTCGGTCGTGCCCTGCAGCCTGAAAGGCTCGGCGCCCCGCATGATCTTGATTGCTGGCGGGGGTTCCTGAAAATCGCGCGGATTGACTTTTTCGGGCAGACCGTAATGGCCGACGATGAAGACAATGGCGATCAGTACCAGAAGCCAAAACACGAGGGAGAGAATCTTTTTCCCGCAGACGCGTAAAGAACCTTGCCACGTCCCTGTATCATGGTTCAAGCACAGACGACATCCTTGTCGGCTTGAACCTCCGTACATCCGTGTACCATGGTTCAAGCACAGACGACATCCTTGTCGGCTTGAACCTCCGTACATCCGTGTGCCATGGTTCACGCATAGATGACATCCTTGTCAGCGTGAACCACGGCACATCCTTGTGCCATGGATCAAAGAAAGCGTATTGCCCTTGTCGCGCATGATAACTGCAAACCGGATCTCATCGAGTGGGCCGAATATAACTGGAGCACACTCGCGAACCACGAACTCACCACCACCGGCACAACCGGCGCGCTGATTGAAAAGGCGATCCGCACGAAAAATGGGGCGACCGCCATGGACCAGATCAAAATCCGCAAACTCAAATCGGGGCCGCTGGGTGGCGACCAGCAACTCGGGGCCCTCATCGCCGAAGAGAAAATCGACGCCATCTTCTTTTTTTGGGACCCGATGCATGCTCAGCCGCATGACGTCGACGTCAAGGCACTGCTCAGAATCTGTGTGCTCTACAATGTTGTCAGCGCCTGCAACCGCGCCACAGCCGATTTTGTCATTTCATCACCATTGTTTTCGGCGCAGTATAACCGTAAGGCCCCGGATTTCAGCGAATATACCGGTCGCTACAATAAGGAGAATTAAACCACGGCCAGCGTGACCGTTGCGCGCGCGACGAGTTTTTTGCGCGTGCCTTGAAACGTGTAAACGAAAGAATCAGCGATAATCAGGGTCTTGCCGTTTTTTAAAACAAAGGCTTCACAGTGTACCTTTTCGCCCTTCGCCGGGCGTAAAAGGTTTATCTTAAATTCTGCCGTTAGCACAATTTTGTCGGCAAAAATCAGCGTCGCTGCAGCGCCCCCCCCGTGTGATCGGCGATCGTCGCGAGAACTCCCGCGTGAATAAAACCGTTTTGCTGCTGATGTTTTCTCTGAATGATACATTCGGTGACAGCACTGCCTGCGGCGACAGAAACCGGCAAAAGTCCCAGATCATTGATAAACGGCGCTGCGTGAAAAATACCGGCCACCCGCGCGGCGAAATCCGGGTCGAATGGTTTATAGGTTTCGTATTCGTAAGCGGGCACGGAGCCGTGCCTATTTTGCCAGTTCTTCGGCAAGCAGCTTGTTCGCCACCTGCGGATTCACCTTACCGCGTGTCTTCTTCATGATCTCGCCCTGCAAATGTTTGAGCGCGCGGTCCTTGCCGGCTTTAAAATCCGCAACGGATGAAGGATGCTCACCGAGCACCGCGAGTACGATTTCGAGAATCGCCTTCTCATCGCTGATCTGTGACATGCCTTTCTCGTCGACGATTGCCTTGGCCTTTTTGCCGCTCTGTACCATCTCGGCAAAGACCTCTTTGGCAATTTTACCCGAGATCACGCCTGAATCAATCAGGTGGATTAACTCCGCGAGGTTTGTCGGCGGAAAAAGCGCACTGAGCGCTTTGTTTTTTTCTTTCACGATCGCCAGCATCTCTACCATCACCCAGTTCGATGCCTTTTTCGCGGGAGCGCCAGCCTTGAGGACTTCTTCAAAATAGAGCGCCGTATCGCGCTCCGATGTCAGAACGCCCGCGTCGTACTCGGGCAGGCCAAACTCCGTCACATAGCGCGAGCGCTTTTGGTGCGCGAGTTCGGGCAGATCTTTACGAATGCGCTCGATATCTTCTCTCTTTAAGATAAGCGGAACCAGGTCGGGATCGGGAAAATAACGGTAGTCGTGCGCTTCTTCTTTGCTGCGCATCGATGCCGTTGCGTCGCGCGCCGCGTTGTAAAGCCGGGTCTCCTGGGTGACTTTGCCGCCCGACTCAATGAGTTCCGACTGGCGGACAATTTCATACTCGATGGCGGCTTTGACCGACTTAAAGGAGTTCAGGTTTTTAATTTCGACGCGCGTACCCAGCTTGTCGGTACCTTCAGGGCGCACACTCACGTTCGCATCGACGCGTAAGCTGCCCTGCTCCATATTACAATCGGAGACATCGATATATTCGAGAATTTTTTTGAGTTCCGTGAGGTAGGCTACTGCCTCGTCGGAGTTGTCGATGTCGGGCTCTGAAACGATTTCGATCAGCGGTGTGCCCGCGCGGTTGAGGTCGACATAACTTTCATGCACCGAGGGATCTTCAGAGTGCATGAGTTTTCCCGCATCTTCTTCCATATGGATGCGCGTGATGCGGATCGTCTTCTTGCCGCTTTCGATTTCAATATCTATTTTGCCTTTGGTGCAATACGGTTCGAAAAACTGCGAGATCTGGTAGCCCTTCGGCAGGTCAGGATAAAAATAATTTTTGCGGTCGAACTTACTGCGCTCGTGTATCGCGCCCTCAAGCGCGAGGCCCGCGCGTACGGCCTTGACGACTGCTGCGGCATTCAAAACCGGCAGGGCGCCGGGAAGCCCCAGGCATACCGTCTGCACTTCGGTATTGGCGTCGGCACCAAAGGACGTCGCTGCGGTAGAGAATAACTTGCTCTGGGTATTGAGCTGGCAGTGGACTTCGAGACCGATGGTGGGGACGAACTTCATGGTTCAGTTTTACGCTTGAGATAGGAAGTAAAATTGATTTAAGAACCTAACCCCACCCCCTATCCCCCTCCCCATTAACATGGAGAGGGGGAAAAGAATTAGCTAAAAACCCTCTCCACGTCAGGCGTCGGCCAAGAGGCCACCAGCCGATTGGTGGGGCTACGCGACTTTGTCTATCCGCGCATCAACCAGGCTCGCAAACTCGTCGAACAACGCCTTATCGTCCATATCGGACGGGTGAAAATTGGGTTTGAAGTAGGTCACAAACGCGACTGCAAACTGCCGGAACATGCCATCCTTGTGGAAGGATTCATAACCAAGCGATCGGATCACCTGCAGCCAGTCGATGTTTTTCTCCTGGCGGAAAATGTGGGCAAAACCCCAGACCGAAAGCCCGCCAATCAGGAAGGCGGTAATGACCATCGCGCCCGTGCGCAGGAAATAATTCGGATCGACCTCGCGCATCACGTCAAACGCGACATGCTTGTGCTCGATCTCTTCGATGGCATGCCAGTAGATCAGGTCTTTGATGCTCTGGCTGTCAAATTTCGCGAAAGATTCCGATTTCAGCGCCGCCGCGCCCCAGGTCGCAGTAAAATGCTCGGCGGCTGCGGTCACCGCCACCTCGAGCTTACCCCCGCCATACGGCATCAATTTTTCCGAGAACTTTTCGAGAAAGCCGAAGGCAAACCCGGTCCAGTTCTTCAGGAAGCTATCGACATCGTAGCGTGTTCCGAAAATTTCATTATTCAAAATTTCATGCTGGCGGCCGTGCTGGGCCTCCTGCGCGATAAATGCTTTCACGTCGACGCGCAGCTGTGGATCGCTCAGCTGATCGGCATAACGCTTCACCGCGCGGATAAAAAAGCGTTCACCCTCCGGGAAAAGCAGGCTGAGGCCCACGAGGTAGGCGCGGCGGAATACGTTATTCTCCGTCGCTTCGGGATTGGGGGATTCAAAACTGAAATCCTTAAAATTCCACTGGGGGGAGCGCACTTTGGGGGGCGTCACGGTTTTGTGCCCTGCGGGCGGATTCTTCTCATCAAAAAAACTCATAGTTCCTCCTATCATGAACAAGCGTTCAACTTAAGCAATAGCCGGCAAACTTGACGCAAGCGTCAATAAAAAAACGAACGATGCTTCACCAAATACTTGCCAAATTGTATACATTGTGTATATTATCTGCCTTGATTAAAGCGTTTCAACGCCCTTTTGCTATCCTATCGCTCTTTTTCCTTTTGCACGCCATTACCCCAGGGGCATTTTTCGGGCTCAGCCTGATCGATGATGATTCGCGCACGGTTGCACAGACCTCAAACCCGATGGCTGAAGAAGAAGAAGATGAAAACAGCGACCTCAACCTGAAATTTCTGCAGCCCGTAACCAGCACAGCCCTACCCGTCCTCATCGTTTCTTTTCCCAAGCCTGACGAAATCCCCATCTCGGGTTTCGTCGAAGAAATCCCCACCCCCCCTCCCCTGAGCTGAGCTTCGGTTCAGTTTTTAATTTTTTTTCTGGAGGATTTATTTATGCAAGGAATATGGAAACGTAATATACCGGCGGGTACCGTCGTGTTTTTTGTGGCCCTGCCACTGTGCCTCGGCATCGCTCTCGCCCAGGGCGCGCCACTGTTATCGGGATTAATTTCAGGAATCATCGGCGGCATCATTGTCGGCATTTTGGGTGCCTCACACGTGAGTGTCTCAGGCCCGGCCGCGGGCTTAACCGTCGTCGTCATCGGCGCCATCTCACAGTTAGGGGGATTTGCCGCTTTTACGCTCGCGGTCTTTCTCTCGGGTGTTTTTCAGATCGCCTTTGCGCTCATGCGTATGGGCATGGTGAGTAAGTTTATTCCGGGGTCGGTCATCCGCGGCATGCTGGCCGCAATCGGCATCATAATCATACTGAAACAGGTGCCGCACCTTTTAGGTTATGACGCCGACTATGTCGGCGACCTGGGATTCTCACAGCGCGACGGCCACAACACATTTTCAGAACTGTGGCTGACATTTTCAAACCTGAATAAGACGGCAATACTCATCTCCATGGTCTCGCTGGTTCTGATTCTCTCGTGGGACAAGTACATCGCCCCGCGTGTAAAATATCTCGCAAGCATCCCGGGATCAGTACTCGCCGTACTCGCCGGTGTCGGCCTCAACCTTGTCGCGGCAAAGGTCGAGTGGCTGAAAGACCTCGGCGCCAACCACCTGGTGCAGCTGCCGACGAGCCTTGGCCTCAAGGATTTCACCAGCCACTTTGCCGCGCTCGATTTTTCATTGCTCATGAACAAGCAGGTCATCATGATTGCCCTCACGATCGCCATCATCGGCAGTGTCGAAACCCTGCTGAGCCTTGAGGCCGCCGACAAGATCGACCCGGGCCGGCGCATCGCCAATAAGAATAAAGAGCTTTGGGCGCAGGGCACAGGGAACATGCTCGCGGGCCTGCTCGGCGGCCTGCCGATCACGGCCGTTATTGTCCGCACAGTCACGAACGTGAACTCGGGTGCGACGCACCGGCTCTCTGCGATCTGGCATGGTGTGCTGCTCGTGATCGCGGTGTTTCTGATACCGCAGGTGCTGAATTTTATTCCACTCGCGGCGCTGGCGATGATTCTCGCGCTCGTCGGTTATAAACTTTCCAGTTACCGCATTTTTATGACCGAATGGCATGCGGGCAAAGAACAGTTCATCCCTTTTATTGTGACTGTCGTGGCGGTAATCTTTACCGACATCCTTTTAGGCGTCGGCATCGGTTTCCTGGTCGCGATCGGTTTTATCATCTTCGAGAGCTACCAGAAGGGTTTTTTCACCTCGCAGACCGATGGCAAAATGACGATCAAACTTGCCGGCGATATCAGTTTTATCCACCGCGCGAGTTTGGGTGAAGCGCTGCGGAAAATTCCGGATAATGCCCAGGTCGTTCTGCAGTCTGAGAACCCGCAGGAAATCCACCACGATATCGCCGAACTCATCAGCGAATTCAGGGAGAGCGCACCGCTGCGCGGAATTCAGGTCAGCGAAAAAGGCATGCCCTATATTGCGGACAAGAAGAATGCCCATACGAAAAAATCACCTACCTACCAGCGTTTGATCCACGGCAACCGGAACTGGGTCGCCGGCGTGCTCGAGCAGGACAGGTACTACTTCGAGAGACTGGCGCGCGGCCAGGCGCCGCAGATTTTGTGGATCGGCTGCGCTGACAGCCGTGTGCCGCCGAATGAAATCACGGAAACCAAACCCGGGGAGATTTTCATCCACCGCAATGTCGCGAACCTGGTCGTGCATACCGATCTCAACATGCTTTCGGTCTTGCAATACGCGGTCGAGGCCCTCAAGGTCAAACACGTCATCGTCTGCGGTCATTATGAATGCGGGGGCATCAGGGCGGCGATGGCGAACGTCGATCTCGGCCTTGCCAATAACTGGCTGCGCAACATCAAGGAAGTCTATAATATGCGCGCGGTCGAATTGGATGAAATCGGCAGCCCCAAGGAGCGCGAGCGCATGCTCGTCGAATTCAACGTCATGGAACAGGTGCGCAATCTCGCGAAAACGTCGATTATCCAAAGGGCATGGAAAAAGCGCCAGATCGAAATCCATGGCTGGGTGGTCGATCTCGCGACAGGTTATATAAAGGAGCTACCGATCAAACTCGATGAACCGAAGGATTTGGAGCCGATTTTCAGGTATAAACTCTAAATCTTCGGGTTGCTCAGCAGGCCGCAAAATGTAAAATCACAAGAAAAGTTGCGCGATTTTGTATCCAAAATCGCTCCATAAACGGGCTATCGCCCGCTTTTCTTGGATTTTAGCATTTTGCTCATCTTAACAGATTAGATTCTCAGCGCCCTGCTGCGCCCCCCACTGGCTTTCGCTCGCCGCATTATGTCACATTGTGTGACTGACGCGCCGTGGCGTATCCCCTCAACGCACTCCAGGAAACATGCGTCCGCCACGGTGAGGGGCCCCTGCTCGTGCTCGCAGGCGCGGGCTCGGGCAAGACCGGCGTCATCGTCAATAGGATTACCCAGCTCTTAAAACGCGGTATCAAACCCTCCGCCATCTGCGCCGTGACGTTCACCAACAAGGCGGCGCGCGAGATGCGCGAGCGCGTCCGGGGCCTGACCGGCAAAAATGCCAAGGGCGCGGGCGGCCTCAGTATTAAAGGCATCTTCATCGGCACCTTTCACAGCCTCGGCCTCATGATTCTGCGCGAGAATACCGACGAAGCCGGCATCCAGAAAAACTTTATCATCATGGGGCAAGACGACCAGCTCACCCATGCGCGCGAAATTCTTGTACAGAGTGGCGTCGACATCGAAACCTTCAACGAGAAACATTTTATCAAAGCGGTTTCCGACTGGAAAAACTCGGGTGAGGCCCGGGCGGATTTCTTCGGCGACGACATCTGGAAGCTCAAGGTGCCGCCACGACCGATTGCGGAAATTGTCGGCGAATACGTCGAGCGGCTCGCGAACATGAACGCGCTCGATTTTGACGATTTGATTCTGATTCCCGAGCGCCTTCTGAGAAACAACGACGAGATTCGCAATAAATACCGCGAGCGCTTCGAATATTTTCTTGCCGACGAGTTCCAGGACACGAACCCCCTGCAGTTCCGCTTTCTGACCCAACTCATGCGGCCGCCGATGAATCTCTGCGCCGTCGGCGACGACGACCAGTCGATCTATTCATGGCGCGGCGCCGATACGCGCATCATGCTCGAGTTCAAAGAGAGGTTTCCCGAAGCGGAGATGATTGCTCTCGAGCAGAACTACCGCTCCGAGCAATACATCCTCGATATCGCCAACCACCTGATCGCGCATAACACCGCGCGCCACGCGAAGAATCTTTTCAGCGAGAATAAAACAAACAACCATGCCGTGATCTTTGAAGCCGAAGACGGCACGCTCGAGGCCGAGTACGTGGCTGACACGATCGTCGCACTGAAAATGCGCCACCAGCTCGACTACTCATCGTTCGCTGTACTTTACCGTACCAACTTCCAGAGCCGTTCGTTTGAGGAGATTTTACGCCAGCGCAATATCCCCTACCACGTCAGCGGCAGTTACCAGTTCTATGACCGCAGCGAGATCAAGGATCTGCTCGCCTACATGCGGTTCTTTGCCAACCATGCCGACGACCGCTCGCTGATGCGCATTCTGACAATGCCGAAGCGCGGCATATCAGAAGCTTCGATACAGCGGCTTTCACAGTTTGCCCAGCTCAACAAAAAACATCTCTGGGATATAATCTCAGAAATTGAGATGTGCGAAATCGACATCAGCGCCGCCGCGCTTTCGGGAATTCTCGAGTTTAAGGATTTTATCGCCGAACACGTCGAGGGCATGCGAAAACCCGGGCAACTCTCGAAGGCCGCGCAGAAGCTCATCGATGCGCTGCAGCTCGAGCGCGAATATGTGCGCCAGGGCCTCGATGCCCAGAAGATTACGAACAAGATTCTGAACGTGCGCGAACTCACGCGTTCGATCGAAGATTTTGAAGCGGGCGACCGGCAGATACCGGGCCTCGGCGAGGGCGCCGAACGCAGCATCTATACCTACCTGCAATTCGTGGCCATGCTGACCGCGGATGATAAAGAAAGCGAGAGCGATCTGCCGCGCGTGCAACTGATGACCATCCACCAGGCGAAGGGGCTCGAGTTCAACAGCGTGTTCGTCACGGGTCTTGAAGACGGCATTTTACCCCACCAGCGCAGTATCGACGGCGAGAACGAGGCGCATGCGATTGAAGAAGAGCGTCGCCTGATGTATGTGGCGCTGACGCGCGCCAAGGCGCGGCTTTATCTCACCCTGTCGCGCACACGCAAGAACCGTGGGCTCGTCACCGAATGCACGCCGTCGCGGTTTCTCGATGAGTTGCCGAAAGATTTACTCGATTGGGAAAACACCCTGCCTGCGGTGGCTGACCTCGCCGAGCTCGAAAATATGCTCGCGGGGATTTAAGCGGAATACCGCGATCTCTGGCCGATTTTATCTGCGTCCCCATATTTCGATATGAGAACCTGCGCCCATACTATTTGTGGAAGCGAACACAGTTAACGATGTTATGTTTGAGCCCGTATTACTCCACGATGTCGCAACATTCTGAAACCCACCGACATTTCCAGGCGTCACAGAATAAATCTGCTGGGCGATGAAAACGCGTGCGGCCCCTGTCTGAGCGTAAACCGTGCCCGTTATTTCACAACTGGTCGACGCAAGCGCGCTGCAAATATAAAAACCGGGAGAGGTTGCGTTTCCAGAACCAGGTGGACCTCCACTGCCTCCAACAAATAGGTAACCGAAGGTGGCGTCTTCTCCATTGGGTTGTAAATAGTAACTCGCACCGGCTCCTGTGGTGTTTACGAATCGAGCAAGTACCATATATACCTTATCTGCATTGCCATTGAGACCAGTTACGTTAATATTGGTCGTGGCCGAGACGAGATCTGTTTCGTAAATAAGGCGCCAGCTTTTACCTTCCATGGCGGTCAAAGAATTTGCGATAGCGTCAAAATTGGCATTCACATCCGCTGCAACGGTCGGAGTCCCTGCAACAAAAATATTAGGAACCGTAAAGGCGTATACAGCCATCGGTAGCAAAATTAAGCCAAACAGAACCAACAAAACTATTCGTTTGTTCGCCTTAAGCTTGCGGATGGTCTTTTGCAGCCTCGACAACTTAAGTTCGGTAAATTCTCCCTTAAGCTGTTCATAGTCGGCCTTAAGCGATTCGAATTCATCCCGGCTAACTTGAGATCTACCGTCCATTTACACTTGTAAAAAACTCCTCAGGCACAACGTCAATCCAAACATGGTTTTGAACTTCCGCCTTTTGAAGGGGGATTCACCTTTGTGCCTGCACGATAGTCGGAGCTTTCGCGCTTATGGCACCAGCGTTTTCGCGTTTTTTTTAAGCAGAGCGAATTCCTGGCCTTTTTCCCCGGGAATATGGCAGGTTGTGCAAGTCAGCGCCTTTTTATTCTCTTTCTTGTAACGGCTCATGAACTTCATATCTTTATGGGCCCGGTCTCCCGCCTTCGTCATATCAGAACCGCCGAGGTGGCAGTGCGAGCATTCAACCTTAAACTTTTCGCTGATCGGGAACATGTCTTCGTGGGCGAATTCGCCCTCTTTTGTTAAGAGAGTATAGTCGCCCTCTTTCAGGCCGCGCTCGGCATCAGTGTGGCAGTACTCGCATTTGACATCGAGTTGTTTGGAGATTTTCTTCATCTCGACGGCGATCTTTTCTTTTTCAGCAAATGATTTAGGCTCAGAGCCTGAGGTTTTCTTTTTGGTATCGGCTGCCGCAAGCGCCAGCGCAACTATGAGCGCGGCCAGTGGTATAGAAAGATTTTTCATATCAGGTGTTTGGTTTGATGCCCTCTAAAAGATCTTCGAGCCGTGTCAGGTGATCCTGGTTACGCGCCTGAATTTTTGCAATTTCGGTAGAAATCATCGCATATTCCTCAGGATTCAGCTTTTCCCCGGAGCTCAGGCGGTCCATCAGGCGTTCGATCGGCAGGGCATGCTCGGCGCCATTCGAACGCCTCAGCTGCTCTTCGAGCGCGCGGCGCAACATCTCTTCGCGCTCCTTGTCGTTACCGCCGCCTTCTTCGGACACAACCTTGCGCAAGTTTTTGCGGCCCGCTTGTCAATCCAAAAGTGCTTGTCCGCTTGTGAGGCGAAAAGGATTTTCTGATTACTCCATGGAAAAACGCGGTTTACTCATCCCCTACGTGCTTGTATTCGCCGGTGCACTTTTGGGTCTCGTCTTTTCGGCGGTACTGATCTACGAGCATAACGGCTCAAAAACCAGCCTCGGTTCGGCGGTCTGCGACGTGAACGACACAAGCTCCTGCGAAAAAGCCAAAGAATCCAGCTTCGGTAAAATTTTCGGCCTGCCGCTCGCGCTCTACGGGTTTATTTTTTACGGCGGCATTCTGGCGCTCGGTGTTTTTCTGCTACTCGCCCTGAACGATACGGCGATACGGCTATTATTCTGGGGGGGCGTCACCGCCTTCGCCTTCGATATATTCTTACTTCTTTATTCTGTAACCGTGTTAGGCGGCATCTGCCGGCTCTGCGCGATTACCTATGTGGGTGGCGCCCTGATCGCCGCTGGCGCGGCAATGATCAGCCGCCGGGGAGCAAGTATGATTAAAGCAGAAGCGGTGCCTGTGACGGCAAAAGCCGGATTTTCCCTGATACTGGCGGCGACAGTCGCCCTGGGCCTGTTTTTCCATAACAATGCATTGTCCTCGGCTACACCGGTTGCCGCCGGCGCAACAGAAGAAGAAAAGAGGCTGCGCGAACAGCTCAACAATGAATTTTATAAACAATGGAAAGCGGCGCCGAAAGAAGCCCTCGATACGCCCAAGAGCGGCGCCAAAGGCGGAGCAAACCCTGTCCTCACGATTGTCGAATTTGCAGATCCCCTCTGCCCGCATTGCAGAGATATGGGGCATGTGCTCGGCGAATTTGTGAAAAAGAATTCTGATAAAGTACGTGTGGTATTCCGCCACTACCCTCTCGACATCCAGTGCAACGATGCCATGAAACGGCCCTTCCATGTCGGCGCCTGCGATCTCGCGCGCGCCATTGAATGCGGCGAAGCACAGGGCAAATTCTGGCAAATGCATGACGCAGTCTTTGCCCAGCAAGAAAGTTTCATGCGTAACCCTGTGACAGACAAGGGCATTGAATCTCTCGCACAGAGCGGTGGCCTCAACCCCGCCGGGGTCTTGCAGTGCTTCAAGAACCAATCGACGATGGCGAAGGTGAAATCCGATGTCGCGGCAGGTAACCGTATTAAGATCACCGGAACTCCTACAGTGCTGGTAAACGATCGCCGCCTGCCGGGCATACCGCTCGAATACATCGGCGGAATTCTGGAAAAAATCCTGAGCGAAGAATCGAAGCGCTGAGCTGTCATGCTTGTCGAGGTGAAACGCGAACTCGTCAAGCAGGACCACCGCTTTCTGCAGAAACGTTTTTTACAAGACGCGCATAACCGGCTGACGGTCTATATCTGGCAGTTACCCGACGACGATGAAGGCGAAATGCTGCGCTTCCAGGTTTCGTACAAAGAGATCGCCCTCGACTGGGCGGCAGAACGCGGTATCCGGTTTGCCAGTGTCGACGACGGGGAAAATCCCATGGGCATGAAACGCTCGCCCATTCTGACCCAGGAACGATCCCTGAAGCACTCGCTTATTGAAAAGCTCGTGATACTCCTGGATAATTATGCAGAAAAAAAATCACTGCAGTTTGTCCGCGACACCATCGTGCGCGACGCGCTGAGCGCCGGAACAAACCAGCCATGAAGATCGATGCACAGACACAGGTGTTTGGCATCATTGGCAATCCCCTGAGCCATACTTTTTCGCCCGCAATGCACAATGCGGGTTTTGCCGCGCGAAAGACCAATGCCGTTTACCTCGCCTTTCCGATCAAAAACCTGATACAGCTGAAATATTCCATGAAGCAGTGGAATATACGCGGCCTCTCGGTTACCATACCGTACAAGATAGCGATCCGCCGCCTGCTCGACCGCATTGACCCGCTGGCGCTGCAGATCGGTTCAGTGAATACCATTCTGTGGGGTAAAACCGGGCTGCTCGAGGGTTATAATACCGACGGCCCCGGCGCGATCATGGCACTCACCAAATCGAAAGTGACGCTTGCCGGCAAAAAAATTCTCGTCATCGGTTCGGGGGGCTCCGCGCGCAGCATTGCCTTTGCCCTCGCACGGGAAAAACCCTCTGAAATCGGCATTTTGGCCCGTAATCCGATGATGGCGATGCAACTCGCACGTAATCTGACGCTGAACAAAGATAACCCCAAAGTGACGCTTTACCTGACGGGCGTGCGGCAGACACTGCAGAATTCACTGGTGGAATTTATGCCGCAGAGCGGCCGCAAATGGACGAGTTTACGCTATAACGACCCCGATATGATCGCCGATTTTGACCTCATTATCAACACCACACCCATGGGAATGAAGGGTTCGCCCTCGGCGGCCCAAAGCCCTTTAAAAGCTGCCGAAATCAAAAAGCACCAGACGGTCTTTGACATAGTCTATAACCCGGCGCATACTCCTCTGCTTAAGATAGCAAAACAAAAACGCTGCCCCATTGTTTTGGGGCATAAAATGCTGCTCTACCAGGGCGTGCTGCAATTTGAGCTTTTCACCGGTCGTCCCGCGCCGGTTCTTGAAATGGAGAAAGCACTGATCGCAGAGATCAAAAAGGTTTCGTAATGGCCGACCCAAGAAGATCCAGACCCCGCCGCGGGGGAGCTCCCCGGGGAGGAAGCCCCCGGGCGAAAATCCATCCGCCCAAAAAGCCGCGCATCGCGCTGATCGGTTTTCGTGGTGTGGGCAAATCGGCGATCGCGCGCCGCCTTGCCGAATACTGGGAAATGCCGCTCCTGTCGCTCGATGAAAAAATTGAACGCGATGAAAACATGCGTATCGACGAAATCGTCAGGCAGCATGGCTGGCAGTATTTCCGCGACCGCGAATGGTCGGCGCTCGCCGCGGCGGCAAATGCGGAACGCCTGCTGCTCGATTGCGGCGGTGGCATCGTTGAAGAAGCCGAAGGACTACGCAGCGACCGCAAGATGCAGATACTCAAAGATAATTTTTTTTGTATCTATATCGCCATCAATGAAGATAAATTGATGCACCGGTTACAAAATCTTAACCGCAACGCTTCGCGCCCCGATCTTTCGCCCGGCGATTCACCGCAAAATCTTTTGCAGGTGTTTAAGCGCCGCGAACCGCTCTATCTTGAAATCGCGCATACTGTTGTTGACATTTCAGACACCAATGTCAGCGAAAGTGCTTTTCGCATCACACAAATGTTTAAATGACCGTACTCATGGTCGACCAAAAAGACGGCATCCCTGTCGGTGAGCGACCCTTAGCCTCCATGCTCATGGTTGACGCACTATGCGGCATCTGGAACGGGTCGAATGGATGTCTCGGGTTCTCCTCGTCACAAAAAATCGCACGTTAGGTGAATTCTGCCGAAAAAATCTGCCCGAAGGTTACCGGCTCAAGATCGTCACGCAGCTCAACCTGCGTACCGAATCTGCGCACAGCATCATCGTTTTTGATTCAGACTACCTGACAGGCGTTTCGGATTCCGTGATCCATGCCGCAGCGCAAAAGTTTGGCGCGAAAGAAGGTGCCGCCTCTCTCAATATCCTCATGAACGAGGAAAACAAAGCGCGCACTTTTTCGCTGTTTCCCGAAAGCCTGCCGCAGATACAGGCGATCCTCCACTTCCGCAGCGAAGGCGGAAAAATCGCCGGCCTTGCCGCCTCAGAATGGCGCTGGTTTCTCGACACGCAGAGCCGTTTCCTGAAACAACTGAATGACCAGGCGCTGGCAGTGGGTGAAAATGAACTTCTCGCCGAACGGCTGGCACGCCTGAACCCTGCGGCACAAAATCAGCTGCAATTCCCTCCTTTCATGCAAGGCAAATCGCAGGCCATCATTCACTTCCGCGAACAGCTCTACGCCGCTGCATCGCGGCAACCCTACCTCTTTCTCACGGGCAAGGCCGATATACCGACACAGGAGTTTATCGAATACTACTGCTCGCTGCTGCGCCCTGAAGAACCAGTGCCCTTCCAGCATATTGATCTCGCCAAACTGCCCAAACACCTGCATGCACAGGCTATGCTGACCGCCAAGAAGAAGACAAAGAGCAATGGCCGGGCAGGCACGAACGTGTTATGCGTCGAAAACCTGCATCTGCTGGGATGGCAAAACCAGGCAACGCTTCTCACCTTACTCAAAAATCCCGCCGAGACGCGGTTACGTTTTGTTTTTTTAGCGCCGCATGAAATCGGACAACTGGTACGCCGCGGCTCTTTCCGCCAGGAACTCTATTCACTACTGCGCAAAGCCGCGGTAGAACTGCCGCCGCTCTATGACCGCACCGAAGATTTAAGCCAGATCGCCGCCGAATATATCCAGAAACGCGACTTCTCGTCCCTGAACAGCGATGTCAGCGCCGTCGCCGGAAAAATCCTCAGCCGTTTCGATCTTTCGAGCGGCTACCGCGGCCTTTTTATGACGATCGATCTGATGAATGACCTCGGCAAAAGCAAAGGGTTGCCGGTCTTCGAACTGATGAACACCGGGGAAGTATCCGAGGCTTTCGCCGCGGCACGCAGTTTCCTGCGAGAAGAAATCGAACCCGACCCGGCAACGCTCTTCGAAAGTCTCGCCGCCGGGGCCAAAGAGACGCTGAGCCTGGACTTTGTTGAAAGCAATTATATCGCCGCGGTTTGCCAGCGCTACGCATGGCAGGTGACCGATGCGGCGCGGCACCTCGGTATCTCGCGTAAGACTCTCTACGATAAAATGCGCCGCTATAAGATCGCCCGTCCGGAAAATCAGGCAAGGGGCAAGGCACGTAAGGCTTCGTGAAAAATCCCGGGCTCAGAATCGGCTCCGGGAAGTTTAAACATTCCTCAATCGCCGGCGCCAAAGCGCACAAACACCACCAGAACTCCACCACATCGCGCGTTAAAGAAGCGGCTTTCCAGATTATCCGCAACCGCGTCGACACCGACGCCGAATGGATTTTTTACGATCTTTTTGCAGGTAGCGGGCAAATGGGGATTGAGGCCTTAAGCCTCGGCGCGACGCATGCCACATTTGCGGAGCTCGTGCCCGAGCGCCTCAGTGAAATCCAGCGCAGCCTGACCGCACTCGACGTACCCAAAGAAAATTTTACCCTCGCACGCGCTCGCGCAAACAAAATCATGCAGGAAGCCTTCGAGCTGCCGGATCTCCCCTGTGTGATCTGGGCCGACCCGCCCTACAGTTATAATCATACGCCGTCTAACGATCCCGGGATACTGATTGCCCTGTACCGCGCCGCCGCGCGCGAGCGGTCGCAGAAAATGCCTCTACTGATGATCCAGGTACACGAAAAAAATCCGGTGCTGACGCAGGAATTTCTCGCGGCAAACCCCGATCTTGAAATTTACCGTTACGGCTCGAACTGCCTTACGGTGCTTCAGGTGCCACCAGGCTCCACTTAGCGACGCTTCCGGCGCGGAAGGGAATCAGTTCGTCTTTGCCGAGCGCGAAGGCCGCAGGTATGGGCGTGGCAGTTTTTTTCAGTGCAATTTTGCCGCCGTTGACCGGCAGGGAATAAAACGCGGGGCCGAACAACGACATGAAGCCCTCGAAACGATCGAGCGCGTTCGCCTCGTCGAAGACCTCGGCATAGAATTCTACGGCACCGAAAGCGGTATAGATTCCTGCGCAGCCGCAGGCATTCTCTTTCGTGTGCCGGGCATGGGGAGCGCTGTCGGTACCGGCAAAAAATTTCGCATTACCCGAAATCGCCGCCGCGACCAGCGCGAGACGGTGTTTTTCCCGCTTCAAGACCGGCAGGCAATAGTGGTGGGGATTTATCCCCCCGGCAAATAGGGCATTCCGGTTGAGGAGTAAGTGGTGTGCCGTTATGGTGGCGGCGACGTGATGATCCGCCGCCAGGACAAAATCCACGGCCTCAGATGTTGTGATATGTTCGACGACCACCCTGAGCGCCGGGAAACTTTTTATGAGCGGCGCGAGCTCGGTTTCGAGAAATACCTTTTCCCGGTCAAAGACATCCACCTGCGGCGCGGTCGATTCACCGTGGACCAAGAGTGGCAGGCCGCACGCCTGCATCGCTTCAAACACGCCATAGAGCGCCTTAAGGCTGCTGACACCCGCTTCGCTGTTGGTGGTAGCTCCCTGCGGATAGAGTTTCACAGCATGGATCAACCCGCTCTCTTTCGCTTCGCGGATTATCGCGGGAGTCGTGGCCGAAGTCAGGTAAAGCGTCATCAGCGGCTCAAAGGTAGCTCCCCGCGGAATAGCCGCAAGAATACGCGCGCGGTAAGCCTCTGCGTCGGCGACGGTAACAACCGGCGGTTTAAGATTCGGCATGACGATCGCGCGTGCAAAGCGTTCCGCTGTATGCGGCAGCACGGCGCGCATAGCCTCACCGTCGCGCAGGTGCAGATGCCAGTCATCGGGCCTCGTGATTGTGATGATGGTTCCGTCCGACGCCGCCATGGGTATTGCAGGCTTTGTTTATGCCCGGCGGCGTAAATCCCTATGGGGCTTTGTTCTCCTTTACCCCCTGACTTTAGATACGGAAGGTTCCATATGCACTTCAAACTTTCCGACATCGGGTCGGCTAAAAAAGTCGCGCGGATCGTGGACATCCAGACCAATGAACAGAACTCACTGACGCGCGCCACGCTGCTCGAGCTCAAGGCGATTCTCGACGAAACGCAGGCCGACGAGAAATACTCCGCGCTGGTCTTTACCTCGACCAACCCGAAATTCTTTTCTAACGGCCTCGACGCTGCCAATGTCGGCAAAACGCCCGATGATAAGCTCGCCGAAGAGGTCGGTGAAATTGTGCTGTTCTTCGGCCACCTGCTGAAATTCGACAAACCCGTGATTACGGAAGTTACCGGCTATGCAATGGGCGGCGGCGCGGTGATTACGGTCGCGAGCGACTATAAATACATGCTCGATGGTAAAGGCCGCATCTCGTTCAGCGAGGTGCTTGTCGGCCTGCCCCTGCCCGGCACCTTCATTGACAAAATCGTACGCACGATTTATCCACCGTATATTCACGGCATGTGCGCCGGTGAAAATTATAAGGCGGCTGAGGCGAAAGCAATAGGCCTCATCGACGAAATCGCCCCCGATCTCGAAAGTTTACGCAAGCTTACCGTGAAGAAACTGGACTACCTCAACCGGATTCCACTCTCTGCCCTGCAACGCACGAAACAAGGCATCAATGCGCCGATTCTGGAGCGCGCCGATGTGGCACTCAAACACACCTATGAATCGTTCACGACGCCGATTGTGGTGAAAAACTTCCGTGAGGCGATGGCAGCACTTGCCGAAAAGCGCCGGCCGCAGTATTTTGACTGAAATGCTGTCGACATGGAAGCCAGCGGAAATCGTCCGCCACTTAGACCAATTCATCATCGGCCAGGGTGATGCCAAAAAGGCGGTCTCGATCGCGCTACGCAATCGCGAACGCCGCCTCGCACTCGGGGAACATCCCCTGCGCGAAGAAATCCATCCTAAAAACATCATCATGATCGGCCCCACAGGTGTGGGCAAGACTGAAATCGCCCGCCGCCTGGCCAAAATGGCAAATGCGCCCTTTATCAAGGTTGAGGCGACCAAATACACCGAAGTCGGTTATGTCGGCCGCGACGTCGAGAGCATGATCCGCGACCTGCTGATGACTGCGATCAAGATCGTGCGCGCCGAATACGAAGAGACGGCAAAACCCGAAGCCGAAAAACGCACCGAAGAACGTTTGCTGGATTTATTGCTTTCAGGCAAATCGGACACGACGACGACGGCGGCTCCCGAAGGCGCTGTGCAGACGGCTGACGAAGATGAAAAAATTGCGCGCGATATTTTCCGCAAAAAACTGCGCGCAGGTCAGCTAGAGGACCGCGAGGTCGAACTCAAGATGCCGCAGCAGGCAGGGCCCCAGGTTGCCGTGCAGATGATGGCTATCCCCGGCATGGAAGAGATCGAAAACCAGATGCAGAACATGCTCGGCGATATATTCCCCAAGAAAAAGGAACGCAAAAAGGTAACGATTGCCCAGGCACGCAAGGCGCTCTACCAGGAAGAACTCGATGCCCTGATCGACTTCGAGAAAATCAAAGAAGAAGCAATTAACCGCACCGAAAATACCGGTATAGTGTTCATCGACGAGATCGACAAGATCGCCAGCCGCGGCAGCAAGGGCTCACCCGATGTCTCACGCGAGGGTGTGCAGCGCGATATTCTGCCCCTTGTCGAAGGCTCGACGGTGAATACCCGCCACGGCTCGGTTAAAACCGATCATATTCTCTTCATCGCCGCAGGCGCATTCCATATCGCCTCAGTGACCGATCTCATTCCCGAGCTACAGGGCCGCTTTCCGATTCGGGTTGAACTGAAACCCCTTTTAAAAGAAGACTATGTCAGCATCCTGAAAACCCCGAAAAATGCCCTGGCAAAACAATACCAGGCCCTGCTTTCAACCGAAAACGTCAATATTGTGTTCGAGAGCTCGGGGTATGACGCCATCGCCGAAATCGCCTATGAAATGAACTCGCGCAACGAGAACATCGGCGCGCGTCGCCTGCATACAATCCTGGAAAAACTGTTTGAGCGGCTGTCGTTTGAACCCGAAAATTTCAGTAAGGACGACGTAGTCGTCAATCGCGCTTTTGTTGAGAAAGAATTATCGGAAATCGTAAAAAACCAGGATCTATCCAAGTTTATCCTGTAATGCGACCGTTTTCGCGTCTCGTTGCAGCCATTTTCTGCGCCTTCGCTTTAATCGCTGCGCCCGCGGTTTTTGCCGACAGCTTTGAGGCCGAGCAGAACTTCCGCTCGGCGATGACGGCGTTTAAAGAGAAGAACTTCTACTCGGCGCGGCTGCTCTTGCAGGAAATCGTGCTCAAAGACGCGCGCGGCGAATACGGTGATGATGCGCAATACTATCTCGCCATGTCGTATTTTTACGAAGGCGACTATAAGACCGCACAGTTTGAATTCCGCGCGTTGATGCGCGATTATCCCGAATCTCCCTTTGTCGTACGCGCTGCGTTCTGGAACGGCGAGGCGTGGTTTTACCGTAAACAATACCGCGAGGCCCTCGAGACCCATGCGGCATTCGTGCGTAAGTACCGCGAGAATATTCTCGCCGCTTCGGCTCTCTATACCACCGGCTATATCTACAACGAACAAAAGCGTTATGACGAGGCCGTTGAAACCCTGACACGCGCGCTTAAAGATTATCCGCAATCGACAGCCGCACCGGCACTGACCCTGCAGCTGGGTATCGCCAACTTCAACGCCCAGGAATATCCCAAGGCGCGGCGCGTCTTTGAGACGCTGATGGTCAAATATGTACAGGCGGATAACCTCGACCAGGCACGCTTCTGGCTGGGTAAAAGCTATTATGCCGAAAACAAGTTCCCCGAAGCGCTGCGTGAATTTGCCACAGTCGTCAAAGACCACGGCGCTTCGGCAACAGCGAGCGAGGCGCTCTATCTTTCGGCACTCTGCAAATATAAATCGGGAGCCATCGACGAGGCGCTGATCTTTCTCGACCAGGCGGCTAAAAATTATCCGCAGAGCCCGATCTATGCCTTCGCGCGCCTGAGGGAAGGCCAGCTGCTCTATGAAAAAAAAGAGCTCGCCGCGGCACTCCCTCCGCTCCTCGACATCGTCAATAATCACCAGGGCCATGAAACCTTCCCACCGGCGCTCGAGCTCATGGCGGAGATCCGCCGCAAGCAAGGCAAAACCGACGAGGCACTTGCCACCTTCGAGGCCCTGCGCAATGAAAAATCGCTGAAAGGCAAACCCCGCCGCGAAATGCTGCGGCATTACGGGGACCTGCTCTACCAGGAAAACCGCCACGCCAAGGCGATCGAGGTTTTGTCTGAACTCACCGACGAATTCGGCGGCGACCCCGATGGTGCAACCTACTACCTGCTGCTGGCGCGCGCGCAGTACCGCGAAGGTAAGTATGAATCGGCGCAAAAGAATCTTGCAACGCTCGAAAAAAATTTCGACGATGTTGCCACAAAAGCGGAAGCTCTCTTTCTCAAGGCCGAAATTTCCTACGGCCTCGGCAAATTCACCGAGGCACTGCAGCTCTATGCGCGCCTCGTCAAAAAATATCCCGGGCATGCGAAAGTATTCGAAGCCGAGATGGGTATTGGCTGGATTTATTTCGAGCTCAAACAGTATGCGCGCGCCGGAGATACCTTCCGTAAAATCCTGAAAACCTATAAAAAGCCGGTACAACAGGCGAAAGCGCTGATCGCCTTAGGTGCCTGCCAGTATAACCTGCGCGACCTTGAAGGCGCGCTCGCCAGCTATAAAAAGGTTATCTCGAAATACGCCGGCGCAAAGACTGAGGCCGCCGAGGCACAGTACCAGATCGCCTGGTTACGCTTCCGGCGCAATAACTACGAAGAAGCCGGAAAGGATTTTGATACCTATCTGGGGTCTGGCGATGCCGCAACCCGCGTAGCGGAAGCCACGTACTTCAGTGCACTCTGCCAGTACCAGCTCTCAGAGTACGCTCCAGCAGCCGAAAAATTCCGCGCTGTTTATGCGCGCGGCGATGCGCCGCTCTGGCTCAAGGAAAAATCCCTGGCCGACCTGGCGCGCACCGAGGCGGCCCTGAAAAACCACAGCGCTGCGCGGCGCGAATATCTGCAGCTGATCAAAGAATTCCCCGAGACGCAGAACCGCGACGAGATGGAGTTTCAGCTGGTATCGCTGTCGCTGAAACTGAACGATGAAGCAACGGCACTCGAATGGGCTGGCTCACTCAAAAAACGCAACAAATCCTCTACCTGGTATGCCGAGAGCCTCAGGGAACTGGCCGATTTTTACCGCAAAAAGAAGAATTATGCCGCGGCAGAAAAAGCACTGATTGATCTTGAAGCTGCGCAGAAGAAACCCGCCGAGAAGCTGGAGGTTCTGGTCAGCCGCGCGCAGATATTTGCCGACCAGGGGAAAACCCAGGCAGCAGCGGACCTCTTGCAGAAGGTACTGCAGAACGAAGAGGTCTCTGAATCCACCGCAATCAAGGCCGCCACCCTGCTCTTCCAGATTTTCGAAAAGGGTAGTAAGTATGCGGAAGCCGAGACGCAGGCTGCCCGCCTCTCTGAGCGCTTTGCCGACAATAACCGCCTCAGCGAAGAGATGCTCATCAGCCAGGCACGCTTCCAGCAGCTGCAGAAAAAATACCGCGACAGCCGGGAGATCCTCACCGTGCTGGTGAAAAGCCGCAACGCCGGGCAACGCGCCCGTTACATGATCGCCGAATCTTACCGGGCCGAGGGCGATCAGACGCGAGCCCTCGATTACTACCGCCAGATTTCACAAAAGCAGGATGAATCGACCTATCTCAAAGCGCGCTTCCATATCGGCGAGATTCTCTATGCGAAGAAAGAATACGAAGAAGCGGCGCGCGAATTCAGCCGCATCGCCTACGCCGAGACGCGCGACGATGCGGTCTATGAAAAGGCACTCTACCGGGCGGCGCTGTCGTTCAGGCAGATTAAAAAAGACAAGGAATTTGAGACATTCAGGGCAAAACTGAAAGAGGCGTTTCCCCAAAGCGCCTACCTGAAAGAACTGCAATAACGGAGTAAAATGCGTATATTGATATCGAACGACGACGGCCTGTCATTTCCCGGGCTCACACGGCTCAGGGAAAAACTCGATGAATTCGGTGAGACCTGGGTCTTTGCACCCGCCGAGGAAAAGAGTGCCACCGGCCAGGCCCTGACCATCTACCGCGATATCCGCGTGCTGAAGCTCGACGAGCACACCTACGAGGTGGATGGCTTCCCGTGCGACTGCGTCAATGTCGCCCTGCATTCGGGTTTCGCTCCCCCCTTCGACTTCTGCGTCACCGGCATCAATAAGGGCGTCAATATGGGCCAGGACATCTGGTATTCAGGCACCGTCGGTGCCGCCCGCCATGCCTTCATCCACAATGTACCGTCTTTTGCGGTCTCTTGTGGTTACCTCGATGCCGCGGGCGATTTCAGCAAGGTCGCAGAGATCTTTGGCGAAGTCTTCGCACGTTTCAGCTCTGACGCGGACCAGAACTTTCTCCTCAATGTGAACATCCCCATGACTGCCAGGGATGCAAGCGACATAAAATGGGCTAAATTGGGAAGGCGAATCTACCGAGATAATTATAAGCGGGAAACCCAGGCCGACGGCAGCATGCTGCTCAATCTTGGGGGTTCGGTATTAAGCCACGGGGGTGAAGCGGATACGGATTTTCACTGGTACGACAAGGGTTGTACCGTAATCACTCCGCTGACCATAGATGCAACAGACCACAAAAAACTTAAAAAGCACAGCGCCTAAAAAGACTATATCCATTGGGGAATACATGAGCCTGGACAACAAAAACCCGCTCATCAAAAAACAGCTGATGAATCCTCAGGAGCTCTCCCTTGGACAGGTCGAAGAACTCTCGCGCATCAAGCTCGAAGCCAAACGTGCCTACCGCCGCAAGGATTTTGTGCAGGCCCTCGCCCGCTTTGAAGACGCCGCTTCGATTATTCCCGGCGACCTTGAGTTTTCATACTACCAGGCGCTCTGCCTCTTCCAGCTGCACCAGTGGGACAAGGCGGAGGAATTATTCCGGAAAATCATGGAACTCGACGAACTGCGCCTTTTGCCCGACGTACGCAAAATGCTGTCGCTGACGCTGCTCAAGCGCCGTAAGTATGTTGAGGCAGAGGCCGTCTTAACCGAGGCATCGCGCGACCGCAAGGGCGATATGCAGCTCTTAAACATGCTCGGCTTTGCCCTCGAAAAACAGAATAAGCTGATCGAGGCCGAACGCGTGCTGGCCCGTCTCATTGAAAACGATCCAGACAATACCAATGGGATGAACTCGCTTGCCTTTGTCTATTGCCGTCTCGAAAAAAACTACAGCGAAGCGCTGAACCTGATTAAAAAAGCGCTGACTAAAGAACCCAAAAATCCTTCGTATCTCGATACGCTCGGCATGCTCTATGCCAACCGCGGCAACACGGCGGCTGCCAAAAAGACGCTCAAAAAGGCGCTGGAACTTGCACCGGGTCACCCGGAAATTATTTCACACCTTTCGAGAATTTAAGACTGAACGGCGAAACTGCTTTCGCCGACATACCAATGGATTTTCCGCTGCTGACTGAAGATCAGCGATGGGGAAAGCCCGAAAGTTTCACGGAAGGTATTGGTAAAATGCGCCGAGTCGTAAAAGCCGGCGCGGAGTGCCGCATCCGTCAGGGTCATTCCGTCTTTTAGAAATAACACCGCATTTTTTAAACGATACCAGGTACGAAACATACGTATCGGCACCCCCACCTGTTCCTTAAAGAGATGAGCCAGCCGCGAAGGCGAAATATCCACTTCAGCCGCGAGATTTTCAATCGGAATGCTCTCTCCGGGTTCTGAGATCAGCCGGCGCATCACGAGCTGAATGCGTTCATCGTCTGCCGCCGGCGAGCGCGGATGCGGCGCGAGTTCGAGATCCGAAAGTCGGGCGCATAACGAGGGGTCATCCGCACAGGCAGAAATGGCTTCAAAAACAGAGCGCAGTTGCTGCTCTTCTTTGAGCGCTACAAGAATGCCGGTCATGCCCTCGCCCGCATTCGAGGTAGTCAGAAAATCAAAATCAGGATTGTCAGGGTCGAAGAACAGAAAAGCACAGCGCGCACCACGCGGTTTCAACGCATGGTAAATCTGCGGACCGATGAGTGCGCTGCCACACTCAACGCTGGCGCCGCCTTCGCGCGTGAGCTCAAAAGGACCATCGATGCCGACGCAGACGAGAGCCGCGGCCTGCTGATGGAAATCCAGGTCGGGCACAGTCCCTAAAAAAAGCGCGCGGCCATTCCACAGACAAAGCTTTTCACCGGAAGGCGCCACCGGAAGAGCATCGGGTGGTAGAGCCGCACGTAAAGCCGTTTTTTCCGCAAAGCTGTGCAGCACAGCGAACTACCTTTGTAAAAACCTGCTATGGATTATTTTTGTATTTTTTATCCGGATTAGCATCTTTTTCCAAGCCGCTACCCTAAGCGATGGCTATTATGCAGCAATGAAACTGCAAAAAACCTTGCCGCCGTCGGGTGGAATAACAGGGGAGCATATGTCTGATAAGAACCAGAAAAGCGAAATCCTTCGCGTCTTTGAACTCCAGAAAAAATTCAAATGGAGCCTGAGACAAACAACGGCACAGGAACGCCGCGAAAAACTCAAGAAACTGAAAGAGAAAATCTTTGCAGAAAGCGAAAATTTATACCAGGCGCTGTGGCAGGATTATAAAAAGCCCCGCGAAGAAGCGGACCTCGCCGAAGTCTTGCCGACGATTGCCGAGATCCACGACACCATTAAAAACCTGCCCGACTGGATGCGCCCGAAAGTAGTCGAGACGCCGATCCACCTCGGTACGGCGCGCAGCGAAATCCACTATGAACCGCTGGGGCAAACCCTCATCATCGCGCCGTGGAATTACCCGTTCAACCTCAGCATGGCGCCGCTCATCAGCGCTATTGCCGCGGGCAACACGGTGATGCTCAAACCCTCAGAAATGGCGCCGCACACGGCAGAATTTCTGAACCGTATTCTCAAAGATCTCTTCTACGAAGAAGAAGTCGCTGTTTTTCAGGGCGATGCATCGGTTTCCACCGAGCTGTTAAAACTCCCCTTCGACCACATGTTCTTCACGGGCGCGCCGCATATCGGCAAGGTTGTGATGAAGGCGGCGGCGGAACACCTTTCGGTCTGTACGCTCGAGCTCGGCGGCAAGTCGCCAGCGATCGTCGAAAACACAGCGGACATCCGCGAAGCGGGCAAGCGCATTGCCTGGGGTAAGTGGGTCAACGCGGGCCAGACCTGCATCGCGCCCGATTATGTACTCGTCTCTGAAGACAAAAAGATCGCTCTCATCGATGCGATTCACGATACGGTAAAATCGTTCTATGGCCAGACGCCGATCGAATGGCGCAACTCGCCCGATCTCTGCCGCATCGTCAACCGCCGCCATTTTGACCGCGTCAAGGGCCTTCTCGACGACGCGAAGAAAAAGGGCGCGCAAGTGGCATTCGGTGCCGACACCGATGAGCATGATAACTACATCTCGCCGACTGTCATCACCGACATCGCCGAGGGCAGCAAAATTCTCGAAGAAGAAATTTTTGGGCCGCTGTTGCCGATCGTCACCTACCGCCACCTCGACGAGGCACTCGAGTATGTACGCCGCGGCGAAAAACCGCTCGCGCTCTATATTTTCTCCTCTTCAGAAAGCACGGTCGAGAACGTGATCCGCAACACTGCTGCAGGCGGCACTTCGGTCAACGACTGCCTCATGCAGTTTGTGAACCCCAAACTGCCTTTCGGCGGCACAAACAACAGCGGTATTGGCCGCTACCACGGCCACCACGGTTTCAAGGCATTCTCGCATGAACGCGGGGTATTCAAGCAGTCACGACTGTTCAACCCGATGCAGATTTTTTACCCACCCTATGGCGGGTCTTTCAGAGAAACGTTCCAGAAGTTTATTCGTCACATTATGTAATAAGGCAACCGTTAAGAAACGCGATCTTCGGGCCCGCACGGCCCGAAGCAAAATATGGGCAGCCCGAAGGGCGCTTTAGGCAACGCGCCCATATTTTGAGCGTTTTAGGTTGCCTGACGTATCTCGATAACGATCATGTCGCCGGTCAGATGCCAACGTGCCAGCTTATCGGCGATTTTTTTTCGCAGGCGGTAAGAAAAACCCGCACCTTCCTTCGTTGTGAAACCCGAGCCATAAGAAAATGCGCCTGAGATTTTAAGCCCGCATTTAGCGGCAAGCACCGAGAGGGATTTTTTATTGAAATAAAAAACATGTTCGGGCACGTTTAAATAACGCCAGGCTTTGCCATAACGGCGGGCGAAATAGCCGGTATTGCAGGTGCTGAGATAGATTTTTCCGCCGGGTGCAAGCAGCGTACGCATCTTCGTTAAGAATGCTTCAGCCTGAGGCAGATGTTCGAGCGTCGCCCAGTGGGTAATGAGATCGTATTTCTGTGCCTGAAAATCGTGGGAGAGGAAATCCGCTTCTTCAAGATTGCGGCCCGCGGCGCGGCCGGCTTCGATCATTTCATGCGCGATATCCATACCCAGTGCCTGCCAGCCCCGCGCCGCAAAATAGGCGACGGCATGGCCGGCGGCGCAACCGACTTCGAGCAGGCGCTTTTCGGATGGAAGGTTTTTCTCCCAGGGGAAAAAATCCAGATCTCTTAGATTCTTTTCCAGCGTCGAAACGACAGAGCGGTAGATTTTATCTGACGTATAGTCGGCATAGCCCCGGTCACTGCGCTCTTTAAAATATTCGTTTTGGTAAAGGGCGGTCAGTTCTGCGGGCGATGGCAGGGGTTGAATCTGCCATACAGTGCAGAGCATGCAGCGGTGGATTAAAAAAGTTTTGCCGGCGGCACTTTTTTTTTCCAGATGCGGCACCGTGGCGCCGCCGCACAGGGCACAGTTCACGGTCTTGTCGCCGCCTTCCTCGCGATTGCATAGAGCGCAATGCTGAGCGCCGACTGCGCGTTGAGCGATTCGACACCGCCTGAGATGGGAATCCGCACAGGGATAGAATTGCCCTTTTCTTTAAAGCCATAACCCTCGACGCCGGGTAAAATCAGCGCATCGGCGGGAAAGGCGACCTGATCGATCGGCTCACCCTCAATGTCTAAGCGGTATATCTTGGTGCCCTGAAGTAAAAGTTCATCGAGCCCCGGCCCCGCCAGCAGCTCGACACGGAAAAGCGCGTTTGCCGCCGCGCGCACAGCCTTGGGTAGAAAAGGTGAAGCCGCTTCTTTCAGCAGTACAACGCGCTTGACCCCAAAAGCCGCGGCCGAACGGATCGCCGCACCGATATTGCCAGGGTCCTGGAAGGGGAGAAACACAGTCAGGCCGGCACTTTTAGCACTCTTCCATTCAGGTAATGCCCCCTGCTCCATGACGGCCAGCGGTTGGCGGGTGCCCAGGGAATCGAGTTCGCGGAAAAGCACTGGCGCCAGGACAATCTCTGATGCATCGTGGTCCAGCTCCGCGAGGCCAGGTTCTGTCACGATATAGCTGAGGCGGGCTTTGAGTTCAGGCGAATCGAGAATTTCCTGGACCAGCTTTTGTCCGCTGACAATAAATTTTCCTTCTTTGCGGATACCGCGCGCCTCCCCCAGAGAAAGCAGCATCTTGAATTGGTCATTGGCGCGCGAGGTTATCTCGAGCCGGCGCTTTTGCCGCGCAGGCAGATTCTCCGTTTTTTTTCGTATTGATTCGCGGGCCCGGCGGAAGACAACGAGGCGTCTGTCGTTATCGCTTTTTCCGAGGCGATAGCTGAATGTCTTCTCATGCTCGAAATCGCTGAGTTCACCCACTGCTTCGGCAATTTCTTCGTCGCCCCGCGGGCCCTTGAGCAGAATGACTTTGCCGCCTTGGGGCAGAAACGGCTGCACCCGGTAGAGCGTATCGCGGGCACTCTCGAGCGCGCGTGTCACGACACCCTGGATCTCGAGGGGAAACTGCGGGCCGATACGGTGCGCAAAAACGGAAACACCCCTGAGTCCCAGGTCGCGGATCACCTGCTCCAGAAATTTCGTGCGCTTGGGCCTGACTTCGCCCAGAATCACTTCGGTCTCGGGCGACAGGATTTTCAGCACAAGCCCGGGAAAACCCGCGCCGCTGCCGATGTCGAGTAGTGGTGAGGGCAACTGCAGGTACTTCAGCGGCAGCGCACAGTCGAGGTAGTGCTTGAGCGCAATGTCCTGAACGCTCTCGAGCCGCGTCAGGTCGGTGCGGTCGTCGCTGCCAACCATTGCCAGCCAGTGCCGGCGCAGCTGTTCGGCCTTCTCCGTATGGATTCCGGGAATCTCCCTGAGCAAATCCATGATTTGCGGGACCGTTAATATGTTTGGACTCTTGTCAGACTTTTTCACCGGGGTATGTGTTCGATGCGTCACAGATATTTTCGGCAAAGGAAGCCTTCGATCACCGTCGTATATCCAAAATCATTGCCGCGGGTGGCGACATCATCGCTGCGCTTGCTCCGCTCATTGTCTATGAGAATAACCACCTGATGGTGATCTTCAAACCAGCGGGCTGGCTTTCACAGAGTGATGAGACAGGTGATCTTTCCGTGAATGAAATCTTTGCCGCCTACCTCAAGGTAAAATACCAAAAACCCGGCAATGTGTTTTGCGCCGCTGTGCAGCGCCTCGACCGCCCCGCCTCAGGGCTCATGCTGCTCGCACGCACCTCGAAGGCGGCGGCGCGGCTGTCGGAGGAAATCCGCGAGCGGCAGCTGGAGAAACGCTACCGGGTACTGACAGAGAAGGCGTTGCCGGGCATCGACGCCCCGGGTAAGCGAGGGGTGCTCATTGCCGATATGCAAAAGATCAATCGCCTGGCCCAGAGAGCCGACCCCAAACGGCGCGTGCAGCCCGATGCTGAAAAATCTTCGCAATATATGCTGAACGCCCGGCTGGTGCACAGGGGGAAATCCGCCTATGCCTATGAAGTCTCGATCGAGACCGGAAAGTTTCACCAGATACGCGCGCTTTTTGCCGCGCACGGTGCCCCGCTCATCGGCGATGTCAAGTACGGGGGCCGGCGTCCCGGCGCCGGGGGCCATAACATCGCGCTTGTGGCGAGCTATCTGCGCTTCACACATCCGACGTTAAAGACGCCGCAAATCTTCTACCTCGGCGATGATTTCCTGGAAACGCTCGAAACATACTTTATTTGACGCTATGTCGTCTCACCGTGCTCTAAAATGAGTGCGAGGGCGGTTTTTGGCGTTGGGTGGGATCGCCTGCTTTCTGGCAATTTTCCTGTTGATCCACGCGTCCACCCTGGCAGCGCAGGATACCGACAAACCCAAATCAGGCAGTGCGATTGAAATTATCCGCGCTTCGGAAGCCGAATACGTCACTGTGGCCGAAGGCGATGAAGGAATTTTCATCATGCGCGGCGGCATCATTCTGCGCTCGGGAAAAACCTTTCTGCGCGCCGAAACGGTGAAAATGAACACCAAGACCGGGGAGATCTTCGGCGAGGGCAAAGTATCCTTTGAATCCGAAGAGAGCCGGCTCACCGGTGAAAAGTTCTATTACGACAACAACCATAATGCCGGCGTCGTTTATTCCTCGCGCGCTGCTGCCCTGCCATTCTTCCTCTCGGGCAGTGTGATTAAGCAGGTTGAGGCAAACCGCTACATTGCCCGCGATGCCTTTTTTACCACCTGCGATGCAAAATACCCGCACTATTACTTTAAGGCAAAGAAACTCTGGCTCTATAAGAACAACGAACTTGCCGCTATTTCCGCAGTCTATTATGTCGGGCAAACGCCGGTATTTTACTGGCCACTGATCCTACAGTCGGACACCGGGACCGGGATCGTCACGCAGTACGGGAATAACATCACGCGCGGACATTTTCTGCAAAACACCTGGAACTTTTCGAACCCGCTGTCTCAGGGTAGCTGGTGGCAACCCCAGAAAGGCAAGCTGATGTTTGACTGGTATCAGAAATCAGGCTATCTGCTGGGACTCAATGTCAGCCGCAACAGCGAAGCCCTGAAATATAATTTTGATACGGCGATTGCAAACTACAAACAGCGCGAAACCAATGCAGACGGCACCGTGACAAACCAGGTCAGGCAACCCGACGGCAGCTACGGAACCACTGAGTATTTATGGTATAAGGTGAAAGCGGATATCAAAGCGAACTTACATAAGTCGCAGGCCGACGATTCTGTGACCTCGGCATACGTGCGCTTCGAACACTATAAACACCGGAACTTTGCCCTTGAATTCGGGGAACGTTATGAACCCGATTTAACGCTCAACGCGCTGTACCGCCCCCGCTTCGGACAACAAAATACCTCCGGTTATTCTTTGAACTGGGAAACCGGGGTTGCTTATACCAGCAAGGACACACAGATTTCCGTGCGTGCACAGCGGCAGTTGTCATGGTACCAGGCAGTACCTGATTCGGATTCTAAGTACGCGCCGGTCTATGACCTGACCCCGGAAATCATGTTTTCGAACCGCATGTACCTGATGCGAGGCGGCGAAGGTTTTTTTAAGGGCATCGTAAACCGCATCCAGATGACCACGCAATACAGCCGCTACTACAAGGACATCACCTCGACCCCGGTCAAAGAATTTCTGCGAAATGAGGGTTTCGACCAGGTGAACTTCTATTTCAGTTTTTTACCCTGGATTAACCTGATTCCCTCGGCGGGGGTCGGTGTTTTACATAGTTACACCGACCAGGACGACGCCGCATTACAGCGCGAACTGGCGCGGCAAAGTTATGGCTACATTTTCACGACCGATACGCTGCGCATCGGCTATCCGTTTCTGTACGCACAGGGTATTTACACACAGCGCTATTCATTCGCCGACCGCGGGCCTGACCTGACCTTCGGCCACAACCGTATGCAGGCAGTCACAACCTCCGTTGTTTCCGACTTAAACCCGTACGCGCTCCTTTCTTTCACGGCGACACGCGATCTCAGGACCTATCCCAATGCCCTGACCGAACGCGAACGCTGGTCAGACCTGGTGGCGCGCACGCAGGCGGATTACGACTTTATCCGGGGCTTTACGGTGAATCTCTATGGCCTGGGCCAGCGGAAATATAATCACTTTAACGGCATCGGTGTGCTCGATACGGCGACGTATTCCATCCAGTACGACACGATGAATACCAACGATTTCCAGTTTTATTACCGCCTCGGCGGTTACCGCCTGCCGCTGATACGCGAGCTGACACTTTTTAAGATTACATCAACCTACCGTCATAATTTTATCAATATCGCGGAATCCAATCTGCGGCTCGGCTTCGAAACCGACGTGTTGCTGCATGACTACTGGCGGTTGCGTTTTGCCTTGAACGCCCTCGCCGATCAATTCGAACGCTACCAGCCCGGCAACCCGGCTTACGTTCCGTTCTTTGACGATGCGGTAAAATCTCTCAACCCGTTCGACTCGAACGCCCGCACGAACCGTGTGCTCAACCTCGAAAGTTTTTTCGTCGGTTTGGAGCATGACCTGCATAAGTGGCTTTTCCGTATTACATTCTCATCGCAGCGGCGGACGATTTTTACCGGCGCCATCGGCCGCGACCGCACCAGTTTTCTCGAACAAACGATTTATATCAGTTTTACGCTAAAAGACATGCAGGGTTTCGGGCTCCCCTACACCGAAGTCTACCGCTACAACCCGACCGACGCCGGCATCAGGTAATTTCAAGGGAAAAATCGGCCGGCTCGATCGTATTGGTGATCGAACCCAGGCTAACAAAATCAACGCCTGTGTCTTTCAGACGGTCGAGCGTCGTTATGTTGAAGCCACCCGATGCCTCAGCGGTAATTTTTGTCACCTGGTTTTTATTGGCAGCACGGATACGGCGCATCGCCTCGCCCATGGTTTTTGCGTCCATATTATCGAGCAGCACCATATCGGGTTTGAGTGGCAGTGCTTCATCGAGCTGCTCCAGCGTATCGACCTCGATCTCCAGCGGGACAAACGGTGCATGGCGGCGGAAGGCGAGAATCGCGGCAGCTACAGAGCCGGCCTGGGCAATATGGTTATCCTTAATCAGGCCCATTTCTGAAAGATCGTGGCGGTGGTTGAGGCCACCACCTTTCACAACAGCGTATTTCGAAAGCACCCGCAGCATCGGAATGGTTTTGCGCGTATCGAGCACCCGCACACCGTAAGGACGCACAAGATCAGCCACGCGGCGCGTGCGTGTGGCAATCGCGCTCATAAAAGCGATGAAATTGAGGGCGACGCGTTCCCCGCGCAAGATGGTGCGGATATCACCCTGAAATTTCATGATGGTATCGCCAGCCTTAAGGACATCGCCATCGGCGGCTTCGAGTTTTACTTCAATACCGGGCTCAAAATAACGGAAGGTATGCTCGGCGAGTTTGACGCCGCAAAGCACGCAATCCCCCTTTACAAAAATTCTCGCCGATGCCCTGGCCGCTGAAGTGAAAATCGCCTGCGTGGTGATGTCAGCCGAAGCCTTATCTTCAGCGAGCGCATAACGCACCGCGCGGCCGATTTCAAAATCGGTGAGTACAGGAATATTCGAGGCATAGACGGGCCTGAGGCCATCGCGCTGCGTGTGCGAGGTATACTCAAAGCCCTGGGCGAGCACCTGGCTTGCGTAATACTGCAGGATAGCGAGATCGTTCTGCGTGAAAAACTGCAGGATCTCCCCCTCAGCCTCCGCCGCCTTTTTATCGTGGATCAACCGCACCAGGGTGCGGTACACAGAGATTGCACTCTGCATGTTCCAGAAGTTTTTATTGAATGCGAGCACCGAGTCGAGGTAATCGCGTTTGATGCGGTTGAGCACAAACCGCGCCGTCGTAAAGCGTGACAGGTTTGCGATCTCGAGAAAAAACTCAAACTCCGTTTCGTGAAAACTCACCCAGTCCCAGGACTGATTATCGCTGAGGTCCTGCAGTTCATCCAGCCGTTCATCGATTCTTTCAAAAGTTTTACGCCCACGGCCGTCGTCTTTCCAGTTCTGCGCCGCCTTGTAGATAATCGCCGCGGTAAAATAACGCCGCATCTCGAGAAATTCGGCGAGCAAGTCGGGATGCACCGGCTTTTCGTCGGACGGCCCGTGTTCAAAAGCGGAACGGATGGCTTTCAGGTTTTCCGCCGAAACAATGCGCAGCGTAATGAGCGCGGGGATAAGGCTCCAGCCGATATGGCGTTCTTTCGCGCGGTCGCGAACATAACTCACAACCTGGCGGAAGAGCTGTTGCCCGCTTTGCTGTAATTGCGCGTCGGGCTTTTTGTTGCGCCTTAAACCCGAAAACAGGGGGAGGAGTTTTCCCTTTTTTTTATCCCGTGCCATGCTGGTGTCCCGGAATTATTCCCCATTTTTGGAGAGCGTCAGGTCCCACAGGTGCGACGGCTTAATATTACCCAGTGCCGCTTTCGCAGAATCCATCAGCACCGGGTTCTTTGCCATTTCGTCAGAGATCAGGCGTTTGATGCGGGCACGCTGCAACCCTTCCTGGTTGTTGCAGAGATTACAGGGAAGAATCGGGAAACGCAATGTTTCGGCCAGACCTGCGAGCGTGACTTCGTTGACGGCGATCAGGGGGCGAATGACCACACTGCGGCCATCGTCACTCGTCAGGCGCGGCGGCATCGCGGCGAGCTTGCCGCTGTAAAAAAGATTCATGAGCAGTGTTTCCAGCGCGTCGTTTGCGTGGTGCCCAAGCGCTATCTTCGTGGCGCCGAGCCGTGCGGCTTCGTCGTATAAAATACCACGCCGCAGGCGCGAGCAGAGTGAACAGAATGTTTTTCCCGCGGGGATCTTATCGACAACGATCGAATAGGTGTCGCGCTCGCCGATATGGTATTCGACACCAATCTCTTCATAATAGGCAATAAGCGCACTGGCATCGAAACCCGGCTGTTTCTGGTCGAGAGTATAGGCAAAAACGGAGAAATCCACCGGCGCCTTAGCCTGAAGGTCGAGCAGAATATGCAACAACGCATGCGAATCTTTGCCACCGGAAACAGCGACCATCACCCGGTCACCTTCGTGGATTAAGCCGTAATCGGCGATGACCCGCCCAGTGTCATGGAGAATGTCTTTGTAGGTTTTACGGAAGTCGGATGGAATCTTTCTCAGGCGATGCCGAACCGGTACGTCTGAAAGCGTCGGAACTTCGCCCTGCATAGCTGGTTCATGCCGGGGACAGGCCGACGCGGTTTCTGCATTTTGTAGTGAAACCTAAAATACGCACTTCACCTGAGCGCGATTCGAGATATTGTTTCATTGTGAGACCGAGATATAAAAGAGCGAGCAGCGAGCGACCAATGCCGAGAACCATAGGCCGCGAGCTCAAAAACAGGGAATCGAGCGTCTGCAGCAGGATCATCCCAAGCATATAGCCGCTGAAAAAGACCAGGGACTGGAAGGCCGTTTCAAAATGCCGCGTTCCCGGAGCATAACGCCACAGGCCGATGATAAAGCCGATCAGCGCAGGCCCCGCAATGAGAAATTTTTCCAGCTCGGGCCAGATTCTGTCCCGGAAAAAGCTAACCTTCTCGTTCTTGAGCGCCGCTTCTGTCAGCCGCGTTTTCTGGTCCCCGAGAAATCCCACTTATTTATCCAGGTGAACCGCGTCGCCCTTATCTGCGCCGGCCTTCGCCGCCGTTGCCTTAACCTTGGAGTGCAGTACTTCTTTAACAGTGGCTGCGATCTCTCCGCTGGAAGTTTTGATTTTCAGTTTTGAGCCGACTGCCAAATCACCGATACCCTTGCCGGTAATCACGAGCTTCTTGCCTTCGGCGCTGAATACCTTACCCACGAGTTTGCCCAGTGCTTTTTTCTCTGCGCCGGAGAGCAGCGCTATGGTGCGCTTAAACTCGTCAGCACGGTAAGTTCCGTTTGCCTTCTCGCTCTCTTTTGCGAGTGTGAGCGCAGTCTTTTTCGAAGAAGTCTCGGCAGCTTTACTCGCGCCGGCGTCTAAAAGTACTTTCACAGTCTTGTCGTAGCCTTGCTGTGCCGCAAGCATAAGCGCCGTTACACCGTTGTTATCCGCATCAGCGACTTTAGCGCCTTTGCTGATAAGATATTGAACGATCTCTGTTTTGCCATGATAAGCAGAACGCATCAGCAGTGTTCTGCCCTGGCGCGTGCGCGCATTGAGGTCGGCCTTTTGTGAAGCCAGGTATTTCAGAACGCCGAGGTGCCCGTTATCCGCAGCACCCATCGCCGCAGTCCATCCGCCGCTGCTGCTGGTCTTGTTCACGTCTGCACCCGCTTCAACCAGGGCTTTTACGGCCTTGTCATAATTACCTGTCGCCGCGATACCCAGGTAGTGGCCGTAATAACTGCCCCCGTTCGGGTTCGCGCCGGCCTTAACGGCAGCTTTGACCTGCGCAGCGTCATTGGCGTAAATCGCCGATTCGAGTTGCTCGGTCGGGCTTTTTTGTTGCGCGAATAAAGTCGTAGTGAGGATAAAAACAGCGGAAAAAACAAGTCTCTTTAACATAAGTGCGGATCGCCTATGTGCGACAGGCTTTCAACCGGATTTCCATCCGCCGTTACCCGCTTTAATGCCCTAAGCGCCGAAGATTTTCTGCGTTTCAGGGCTCACCGGCACCTCTTCAGCGAGGAAGGCCTTCTGCAGAAATGCCCCGGTATCATGCTGTTCTGCGGCCGTAATGGTAGCCGATGGCGCAGCTTTAGCTGCCGGCATCTCGGCCGCGCGCGGCGCAGCCGTATCATCGAAACTTTTTCCCGTCTCGATCGCTGTCTTCAGCCTTTCGATTTTCTGCACCAGCGCGCTCACCGACGGTTCCTTAAGCTTTTGCACGAGATCGACGAGCGCGATTTCGAGCGCCATCTTGAGTTCACTGCTTTTCGCCGAAAGCATCTGCGAAAAATCCTGGTTGAGTTTAAATAGCTGCTGGAAAACGCGGATCAATGCATGGCGATCCCATTCGGCAGCACGTTCAGCGATCTGCGCGATGTCGTCTTTCGACAAGGAATGCACCTCGACCTTCTCAGCAACCAGCACCAGCGCGCGCAGGTAGGCCAGCAGGTCCTTGAGGAATACCCGCAGGTTCGCCCCGCCCTGTGTGAGTTCATGGATGGCGTTGAGAATTGTGTGCAAGTCGCCCGTTCTCAGCCCCGCGACGAATTTATTGTATACCTCGATCGGCAAGATATCGAGGGATTCGCGCACCGCGGCGATGGTGAGGGTATCTTGCCCCGAAAAAGCCAGGGTCTGGTCGAGCAAGGATATCGCATCGCGAAGCGAACCTTCGCCGCGTTCGGCAATCGGCAACAGCGCATCTTTTTCAAAGGCAATCTGTTCTTTTTCCAGGATATGCGCAAGGCGACCGGCAATCTCGCGCGCGTTGAACTTCTTGAAGGTGAAGACCTGGCAGCGCGAGGCGATCGTCTCGGGTATCTTGTGGAGTTCGGTCGTTGCCAGGATAAAGACAACGTGGTGCGGCGGCTCTTCGAGAGTCTTCAGGAGCGCATTGAATGATTCGACGGTGAGCATGTGCACCTCGTCGATGATATAGACCTTGTAGCGCGATTTCATCGGCGCAAACACCGCTTGCGCCCTGAGCTCGCGGATGTTATCGATACCGCGGTTCGAAGCCGCATCGATTTCGATCACATCGGTTGAGCGCCCTTCAGAAATCTCGACACAGTGCTCGCAGACGTTGCAGAGCGTCGATGTAGGGCCATTCACGCAGTTAAGCGCCTTCGCGAGAATACGTGCCATGGTTGTCTTACCGACGCCCCGCGCGCCATGGAACAGATAGGCATGCCCGATCTTCTTAAAATCGAGCGCATTCTTCAGGCTCTGTGCGGCCGAGAGCTGGCCCACCAGATCTTCAAAGTTCTGCGGACGATAGCGCGTCGCCAAGCTCATTCATCGTCTCCATCGAAGAAATCCTTTGTTTTGACCACCGGCTTTTTCTCGACCGGTGTCGGCATCGTGATTTCGTTATCGATAGCCGGGTTCTCACCTAAGTCGATTTTATTGCCCGTTTCGGGGCCGGTATCTTCGAGGAATAATTCCTTATAGGGCTCGGAGCAGCTCGAGGTCGCCGGCAGACCATTGCTGCGGCAGAAGGTGATCTCCGTCAGTTCGGCTTCTTTTAGATAGGCATCCTCATCCTGGATCTTCGCGGCGATACGGTTCTGGTAAGCAGCCCAGATCGGCGCCGCAACACCGGCACCCGCCTGGCCTGGCCCCAAAGACAGGCTCGGGCGGTCATAGCCGACCCACACCGCCGAAGTATAACGTTTATTAAAACCGACAAACCAGGCATCACGAAAGCCGTTCGTCGTACCGGTTTTTCCCGCCGCATAACCGCCGTATCCGGTCTTGCGCACACTCGAACCGGTTCCGTGCTGCACGGCCGTCTCGAGCAGCGAGCGCACAATCGTCGCCGTACCGGCGCTGATGACCTGTTCTTTTTTTTGCACCGGAGTAAAGTCTTTGATGAGCTTCTGGTTCCGGTCGAAAACTTTCTTCAGCATCACGGGCTCGATGCTTTCGCCCCCGCGCGCAAAATGGGAAAAACCGCGGGCCATCCCCAAAGGTGAGACCTCATAGGTGCCGAGCGCAATCGAGAGGTTGTAGGGAATCTGCTGCGGTTTGACATAGAGCTCTTTCGCCAGCGTCGGTAACATATTGCCGAGACCCACTTCACGGGCAAGTGCGATACTCACGGTATTTACCGAGTAGCGTAGCGCGTCGCGCAGTGTAATAAAGCCGCGAAAACCGGAGGAATAATTTTCCGGCATCCATAGATCACCCCGTTCATCGATGGAGACGATGGGCGAATCGGGAAACTGTGTGGCTGCGGTGACCTTCTTTGTTTCCAGTGCGGCGGCATAGAGCAGGGGCTTAAACGACGAACCGGGTTGGCGTTCCATGTGGATAGCCCGGTTGATCTGGTTCTGTGTGCTGAATGGCAGGCCGCCGACGACCGCCGTGACTTCACCCGTCATATTATCGATTTCGGCGAGCGCGCCCTGCACGGCGAGATAGCGGTTAGCGAAAGGATTATCAGCCCTGAGATGCGTCAGTACCGAATCCATGCGCTCATCACCACCGAAGCCGAGATTCACAAGTTCGAGTGGATCGAGGAATTCCTCGAAAAAATTCATGTGGAGTTCGTATTGATCGAAACGTTTCTGCGGGTTGAGATCCGGCAGGTTCATGGAAATCTGTGCCAGCGAGAGCAGCGCCGAGTATTCATGGGAAAGCTCGAGCTGCTTGGAGAAGAAGTAATTACGCGAGATGGAATTCTGCGCGCGCACGCCGCGCCACAGGGCCTCCTGCGCCGCCTTCTGATGGTCGAGATCGAGACCGGTGTGTATTTTCAGGCCTTCATTATAAAGAGCCTGCTTACCAAATTCTTTCTCGAGAATCGGTCGCACCGTTTCTGAGAAATACGGCGCATTATCGACGCGGCGGCCAAATGCGGTTTCGGTCGGCGCAATGTTGAGTGTGCCGTAATAATGCGTCGCCTCGGCCTCGGCTTTTTGCGCGGCGGCGATGTCGATAAAGCCCAGATCGACCATCTTCATCAGTGCATGCTGCAGCCGGGCGCGCGAGAGATGCGGGTTGCGGATCGGCGAATAACGGTTCGGTGAACTCGGCAACGTCGCGAGAATCGCCGCCTGCGCCACGGAAATATTCTTTACTGACGAATCAAAATAGAACTGCGACGCAGCCTCGACCCCGTAATTACCATGGCCGAAGTAGATCTGGTTGCAATACAGCAGGAGTATCTTATCCTTCGCATACCCGGCATCGATCAGCAGCGCCAGCGCGGCTTCTTTAATTTTGCGCGTAAATGTGCGCTTCTGGTCGGTCAGCACAACCTTCGCGAGCTGCTGTGTGATGGTCGAGCCGCCCTGCTTCACCTGCCCCGCCTGCAGGTTGATGAGAAATGCACGGAAGATACCCTGCGGTGAAATACCCGCGTGATCGTAAAAGTGATTATCTTCCATCGCGATGAAGGCCTGCTTCAGATGCGGGGGGATATCCTGCTCGGGCGCCAGAATACGCTGGTCCTGGAAGAATGTCGTGATGAGCCGGCCCTTGCGGTCATAGAGCTCACTCGGTACCGATGGCTTATACGAATCGAGGTTGAACACGCGCCAGGCCTGGCTTAAGACCGCTACAGAAAGCAGCGTGACGACAAAGAGCGTAGCGCCCATGAAAATGGTCGCGGCGATACGGCGCGAGAGATTTTCCGCCAGCAAGACACGCGCAGCACGGTCTGCCAATTTTGCATAGAGATGAATAATGCCGCGCACGCCCCGGCAAGGGCGGCGATTTTCTTGCGGTGTAAAGTGATTCGAAGGAATATCGACGGTACCCAGAATTCATGAAGTTGGTCAAACCGAATCAGAGTTATCTACTTTCGCAGAATCCGGAAGCCTCGCGGTTTGGAAGACCAAACCACTGCTAAAGCGGCCGAGGCGGCCTGCTTCCGGATTATGCGCAACTTTATGAATTCTGGGGCCCCTTTATACCGTTGACGTGCTCCCCGGCGCAGAAAATCATTCCACAATGGCGACTGAAATTTCACCCGAGAAACTTTCCGAACTCAAGGCTTTGGGCGGCGATGCCCTCATCACCAAGCTGCTGAGTAAGTTTGTCGAAAATTCGGCAAAACTGATCGCCGATGCGAAAACCGCCGTCGCCGCCGGCGATGCGCCAAAAGTCGATTATTGTGTGCACACCCTCAAAGGCAGCGCCATGAGTCTGGGCCTCGGTTCCATGAGTGCAATCCTCATCGATCTCAATGTGCGCACCAAGGCGCAGAATCTCGCCAATGTGCAGGGCGATCTCGACCAGCTTGAAAAGCTGCTCGAAGAAGTGAAAGCCTATAAGGCCGCGACTTTTCCGTAGCAGGCTCCGGAAAAACTCCCGAAAAAGCGAAAAGCCTCGTCGTTTGCAAAGCCAAACGACTGCTAAAGCGCGTCGTCGCTTGGTAGCCAAGCGACTTTGCTGCTTTTCGCTTTTTCGGTTCCGAGAGCCTGCTAGCAGTTTCCTTTTTCAGGAAACTGCTAGTTAACTGCAACCACGCCTGAAATCAGTTCGGTCACGCCCATAACCGGCTCAGGAGGAGATCCCCCTTCTATGAAAACGCTGCGCACAGCGGTCTCATACTCACTCAGAATTCGCGAAACAAAAATCTCACCGCTCTTTGCATTCGCAAAGCGCGGCTTACCAGTATAACCGGGAAACGGATCGAGTTTAATCCAGGCGAGAGCCTCGGCGGCAAAGACTAACTCGCGCGCCGCGCCTTGCTGTCCCAGCGAACGCATGCCGCGTATCGCTGCCTTTTGCCACGCAGGGATCTCCACCGGAGGGCAATCGGGCAGATTTTTATACGCGGGATCGACGCTTGCCCCGGCGAGCGCCAGCGTCAGCGAAGTTTCAAAGAAGCCCGCATGGTAATCGCTGCCGAGATGTTTGGAAATCTCTGCGCGTGCGGCCGTGTCTTTAACGGGCAGCAGTGCATCGGCATAGTCGCCCGGTGTATATTCGAGTAGTTTTTTGAGAATCGTATTCATCGGATTCAAAGCCTGAATTCCGGCAGCACCCAGCTTTTTCACAAAACGCTGTATTGCATGGTTATGCCGGGGCGCGCCGTGGAACGTCATGATGACTGCGCGTTTGACGCCGATGCCTGGCAGCTTATCGGCGAAAGCGTCGAGGTGATTTTCGAAATGCCGCGCGCTGGTGACGATGGTGCCAGGCCCCGGGGTTGGGTCGAGCCCCATATTGATGAGCGGCGCCGCGATAAAACGTTCCGCAATCCCCCATTTCTTCATGCGTGCAAACAGGCGTTCGGCAAGCCCCTGACTGATCAGATAGTCATTCGCGAGCGGCAGGTGGGGCCCATGGTATTCGGTGGGATTGATAAAGATGAAAAGCGGATTTTCGGCAAAAACCGCGTTCAGGCGGCCTTCCGGCATTTCATCGTAGAATTCCATGGCCCGTGGCGGCGCTAAAATACGCCTGCGTCAAGAACATATTTACACCCTGTTTTCCAGCCGGTTTTTTACCAGCGTAATGAAAAGTCAGGATACATCCCCCGAAATTCCTAAAATGCTCTTTGTAAAGCATCTCTCAAAAATTCTGCTGTTCTACTTCGTCGGTCTCTCTATCTTCTTTATCTCCGGGTTTGCTGTCTTCAAAATCCTGTTTGCCGATACCGAAAAAACCGTGGTGCCTGATGTTGTAGGCCGCCTGTTTCTGGGCGAGCATAACAAGCTGCGTGACGATTTTAAGGTTGAGGTCAAGCCTGCCTACCTGACGCAATATCCCTACGGCTATATTCTGGCACAGGACCTGACGCCGGGTAAAACCGTGGATAAGAATACCAAGCTCGAAGTGCTGGTAAACCTTTCGGACGCGATTGTGCAGGTGCCACGCCTCACCGGTTTTTCAGAAGACCTGATTGACGGCTCGCTGGCAAGCCTGCCCGTCGGCGGCCGCATTTTTTCGCTGCGCAAAGGCATCATCACACGTGTGCCCTCGGCGCAGCCCAAGCGCGAAGTGCTCGCACAGTTCCCGCCCGTAGGCACTCCGGTTATTCCGAATACTCCCGTGTCGCTGCTTATTTCCGACGGCCCGGCGCCTACAGGTGCTGCAGGCGGCCCGCAGGCCTTGAACCGCATACGCATCGAAAAGGGCACTCCGGTATCGATTGCGTTAAATGCGGCATACCACCTGAGGATTCCCGGGGTCGTGAAACTTTCTAAAACCGAAAAGGCCGATGAAAACGCGGCACTCGTCGCCGACGCGAAAATTGCGGCGGACGGCATTGAGCTCATCGTCGGTGAATTCGCCGAGATCATCGCGAAGGGCAAGTCGAAGATCGACTTCAGCGATCTGCCCTATGTGCAGCTTTTTGTACCCGAAAAAAAATGGGGCGAAAAGGACCAGGTGCTTACGATCGCACGCCGCGAGGCCGTGCCATCGGAAGATGGCTCACCTTACAGTGAATATTTCCTCATCAAAAATCAATCCCCCCTACCGGTATTTCGCCGCCGCGATGAAAAATTCGATGTCTATAAAGACTATTTCACGTACTCAGTCATAAAACCCGTAGAAAAATCGCCCGATAGCACAAAGACCATTGTCGGTGATCCTAACAAAACCGAAGCGCAGCAAAAACCGCGTACCCCCGATAAAACAGTGCGCCTGAAGGCCGATACGCTCTAATGCCTAAGATTTCACCGAGCATTCTCGCCGCACCCCTGGCGCATTTAGGCGCCGCGGCCAAAGAGATTGAAGCCGCGGGCTGCGAATACGTACACATCGATGTCATGGACGGCCACTTTGTACCGGCGTTGACATTCGGCGATCAGATCACCGCCGCCATCGCGGCCGAGACCAAGGTGCCACTCGACGTGCACCTGATGGTGGCAAAACCCGAAAGCGAGGCGCGCAAATATTTCGACCTCAAACCCGCTATTATCACCTTCCACTACGAAGCAACAACGGCACCCATCCGTCTCGCCGAAGAGATTCGGGCGCGGGGAATCAAAGCGGGCCTCTCTCTCAACCCGCGCACACCGGTTTCGGTGGTTGCCGACCTGACCCGTTATTTTGACGTCTTTCTGCTGATGTCGGTTGAGCCGGGTTTTTACGGGCAGAAATTCATAGAAGCCTCGTGGGATCGCCTCGCTGCGCTTGCTGCCTTCAAAAGCCAGGGGCATCCCTTTGAGATTGAAGTCGACGGCGGGGTTTCTGACGTCAATGCAGCACGTCTCGCCGCGGCGGGCGCAGATATTTTTGTTTCGGGCAGTTATCTTTTCAAAGGCGATATGAAAGAAAAGGTGAAAAAACTTAAGGGGATTTAATGCGCGGAAAATACATCATTCTGATGGCGGCCCTCTCCCTGGTCAGTTGTAAAAAATCTTCACTCTTCACGGAAATCGACGCCAGCTTCAAGTCTCTCGACGATGTCTTCATCACAGAATTCAAGAACCAGCAAAAGCAGGTAGAGAAAAATACCGAGCTGACGCTTGATGCGAAAGAGGCGAAGACCGGCCACTTTGGCACGCTGCTCTCGCTCGACGTCTGGGAGTTTGGCGCTGACGCCGATGCAAAACAGGCATACGAAACCCTCATCGCTGCGGAAAAGCAGAACACACCGCGCGAGTACGACCAGACGCGCTCGGGCGAGTACCGCTACACGTTTGTGCGCCAGACCGGCGTTGCCGGTGAAGTGTTCACGGCGAAAAAGATCCTCTTTCGTATTCTCGCCGAGAACAAAGACACTATCCGCGAATACCTGATTGCTTCTAAACTCGGGCGTATACGCTGACCTTGTCTTTTCCCGTAGCCATATCACCCTGCCCCAACGACACCTTTGCTTTCTACTCGCTGATCGAGGAGAAAAAATACCCGGTTGATTTTCTCGACATTGAAGAATTAAACCGCGCGCTGCTGGCCGGCAAATACGCGGTTGCCAAGGGTTCCTTTGCCATCATGGAAAAGATTTCGGCCGATTATGAAATTCTGCCCGTCGGCGCCGCCATCGGCAAGGGCGTCGGCCCCGTTTTTGTTGGCGCACTCAAAAACGGCGCCCGCATCGCCCTGCCCGGTGAGAACACCACCGCAAACCGCTTGTTTCGTTTCTGGCAGGCGGCGCATCCGGAATTCAACCTGAACGTCGAGCAGATGCCGTTCTTTGAAATGATCCCGGCCCTGCAAAGTGGCCGCGTCAACGCCGCGGTGCTCATCCACGAGGGGCGCTTTGTCTACCCCGGGCTGGGCCTCAAACTCATCTCTGACCTCGGCGCTTTCTGGGAAAACGCCACGGGTGCCATGATTCCATTGGGATGCATCTATGCGCGCAAATCCCTGGGTGCAGAGGACAAGGCGGCGTTCGCGGCGGCGCTCAGGCACAGCCTCGAAACCAGCAGCCGCGAGTATCGGGAGAGATCCCACCATTATGAGAACGCTATATTGCCTTATATGCTGAAAATGGCACAGGAAAAGGATGTTGCCGTGGTCGAGGCACATGTCGACACCTATGTCACTTTGGATACGGTTGAGATGGGGCCGACAGCGCTTGCCTCGATCGCCGTTTTCCGGGAAAAGTGCCTTAACCGTTAATTTTTTGCAACCGCCGCGCAGCTCTGGCATCTAATTCGCGAGACGGCGTATATTGACCTCGGTGTCTGCCGCCCCGTTTGATTATGGAAACTGCTCAACTCAAGAATATAGAAGGCATGCTTGAAAAATGCCTGACCACGTCGCACACCGCCGACGTGATTTTATCGATTGTGCCCATGGTGGCGGTCGTTTTTGGCTCTGTCCTTTTGTTCTTTCTGCTCTTTTACAATTACCGCATCCGGCGCGAAAAGATACGCCAGCAGATTCCGGTGGAAAGCGCGTTTGATCACCTGCGCTTCATCAGTCTGCTTGCGGGCTGCATGAGCTTTTCGGCGGGAATTCCGCTGACGCTGTTTTTTACTTTCACCAACCCGGCGAACCCGGGCATCCTGGGGGGCCTGATACCCCTCTCGGCCGGTATCGGCCTCATTGTGTTCTACTACCTATCCCAAAACAAGCCAGGGGCGCATGCCAACCGATGAGCATGTCTTCACCAAAGAGGATTTTGACCGCGAGTTTGAGAAGGCGCTCGATATGACCTATTCGATCGGACTCAAACTCTACCGCGGCAATGAAGACGACGCGGCGGATTTTGCCCAATCGCTCTATCCCTTTGCGCTTAAAAAAATCGCCAAATTCGCCGGGCGCTCGGCGTTCTCGACCTGGCTCTACCGCCTGGCGTGGAATTTCGGACTCGAAGACCTGCGGCGCAAGAAGCGCCTCGCGGCCGAAGACATTGAAAATTTTGACATCGCCGCGCCCGAAGGCGCCGACCCGGAATTTGACGAAAACGAAATCGCGGCGCTGCGCCAGCATGTCGGTGCCCTGCCCGACCAGTACCGTATTCCGCTCATTCTGCTGTTCTTCGAGAACATGCCCTACTCTGAAATTTCGGCCATTACCGGAATCAAAGAGGGCACGCTGAAGGCAAACGTGCACCGGGCAAAAAATATTTTACGCCAGCAAATGGGCAAGTAAGGAAGGATCGCGTATGAAAAAGTATAAATACCCCGAGGCAGTCAGCCGCGCCGTCGGCGACGAGTACACACGCACAGCGCCCGAAAGTTTACGCATCAAAATACGCGCCCTGATGCATCTGCCGCTGGTGAAACCCTGGCAGTTTGCCGGCAGCGTCTTGTTACTGCTTTTATCCCCGCTGAGCTTTTACCTTTTCCGCTCGAAACTGGTCTATTCTGAGAACATGCTGCTGATTTTAAACGTATCCGCCGGCGCCGTGGCTTTTCTGATCATCTTCGCCGGCGTCGCGCACCGCTATTCTGATCCCAGGCACAAGGCTGAACTGATCGATAAGCTGAACGCCCTGCGCGCGAAAATTTCCTGACCCCCTAACCCGCGGGGTGGGGTTACTCCGCTTTGCCCTTGATTGCCCGGGCCGCGTCCGCAGCTTCGGGATATACGGTAAAATGCTGGTCTGACTTTGTCAGCTTAAACACCATCTCGATCGTGGCATTGATACCGACGAGGTAGAGCGCCCCGCCATACGCCTGCATTTTCTTTTGCACCTGGAATAAAACACCCATCGCCGACGAATCAAGGTATTCAACCTGCGTCAGGTCAATAATGAGATGGTCGGGCTCGAGCGCCACTGTCGCCAAAAGCTTCTCTTTCAGATCGGGAATAAAATACATGTGGAGCTGCGCAGCGGTGATGAGGGCACAGGGAATGCCCTCGACTTCTTTCATCTGAACCACGGGCGGACGTCTGGTTAAAGCGACCGCCGCGTCAATAATTTGTCAGATTTCTATTTAGGTAAGTTCTAAAAAAGTCATGCGCGGCCAAGGCCGCGCGAGGGAATGCGCGCTCGCGAGTACGCAAGCGCTCCTAATTTTGCCTTTTTCAGAACTTACTTAGTAAATTCAAATTTCAACGCCATCTCGAGCGCGTCGGCTTTGACGAGTTTTACCTTAAACTTGTCACCCAGCGAAAGCGTCTTCTGCTGTTTACCGGCAAAGATACTGAAATCGTCGAGAATCTGCACTTCACCGCGGCGGTCGACCTGTGCGGCGTCGATATCCCCTTCTATGGGGAAATCCACCAGGGAGACAAACAGGCGTTCACTGGAAAAACCGCTCAGCCATGCATTAAAGGTCTGCCCGACCTTGCTGGCCATTGCCCGCACAGCAAGGAGCTTCTTATCGGCGCGCTCGGCTTCAAAGGCGATGCGCTCAAGGCGCGAGGTCTCGCGGCCATAGTGCTCGAGCTGCTCGTGTGTCAGCGGCAGGCGTTCACGCTTAAGATGCGCCGCCAGCTGAATATGCGTCACAAGGTCGGCGAAGCGGCGAATGGGTGAGGTGAAATGCGAATATTCGCGGAACGCCAGGCCCCAGTGTCCCTTGCCTTCGGGCATATAATTGGCCTGCATGAACGAACGCAGCAGCAAATACTGGAAGACCTCTTTCACTGGTTCGATCAGCTGGTGCGATAATACCCGGCCGATCTCGACCTGCTCGACGCCGCGGATTTTCAGGCGCGGCACATATTTCTCGAGATAGCGATTGAGCTTTTCGAGTTTTTCTTTCGGCATGCTCTCGTGGTTGCGGTGCAGCACCGGCACATGGTAGCGCAGCGCATAACCGGCGACCGCCTGGTTCGCGCTCAGCATGCACTCTTCGACAAGGCGGTGCGACATGAGCCGGGCCTGGCTTTCGAGGCCAATGAAGCGGCCCTTCTTGTCATAGACCGCCTTCTGCTCCGATAGATTGAGGTCGATGCGTCCGAGGCCGTCACGGTGCGATATCAGCGCCTCGGCAAGGCGCATCGCAGGGGCCAGCGGCGAGCCTTTCTTTTTTAGACTTTCATGCGCTTCCTTGTAGGTGAAACGTTTGTCGATGTAGATCACCGACTTAAAGAGCTCGTAATCTTTCATACGGCCCTCACGGTCGAACTGCATGCGCACCGAAAAGGCAAGCCGCGTCGTCTTGGGCTTAAGACTGCAAAATTCATTCGAAAGAATCTCGGGCAACATCGGTATCACCGAGCCTGCGAGGTAATAGCTGTTGCCGCGCTTTAAGGCTTCTTCAAAAAGACCGTGCGGCACGGGAGGGCGTCCTTGCCCGCCGCCCGCAGTTGCCTCGTGCAACCTGGTTTCCGGTGCGACGAAAAAGCCCACGTCGGCGATGTGCACGTCGAGCTCGAAGCCCTCGGTGGTTTCCATCACAGAGATGGCGTCGTCAAAGTCCTTGGCATCTTCACCGTCGATGGTGAAGATATAGCGGCCCTTTACATGAACGCGGCTCTTATCTTTAATCTCTTCTTTGACGAGCTTTTCGATGCCCTTTTTCTGGGGAATGAGTTTTTTCTCATAATCGTCAGGTAGCATAAAGCGCAGGCGCAGGCGCTCGAGGTCGCCCTTGCGGTCTTCAGTCACTTTGCGCGATGACGTCTCAAAGACAAAGGCGCTCGAACGTTCATAACCCTCGCCGCGGCGCGCATCGCGCAGAAACTGTTTCTGCGCGGCGCTGCGCTTGAGGTAGACAAGCTTCGCCGGGGCCTTTTTAGCTTTGAGTAAAACCTGCGGCCGGTCGGGCAGATCGATGAGTTCGGCCATGAAAAAACTTTCGCCTTTATCAGGACTACCCACACCCCGTGCGGCGCCGAGCACACGCGCCATATATTCACCCGAAAACGGTTCGACGATCTCGGTCACCTTCGCGGTAAAACGCCCGCGGTTAAAGCCGGTGATGGTGATCGCGACCTTGTCGCGGTGCAGCGCGGCCCCGCGCTCGCCATGCGGTATAATCGCTTCGACCTTAGGGCCCGCAGGCACAAAGGCAATGCCTGATTTCGCGGCGCTGAGATAACCGGTAAAACGGTTCTTGAGCCGCCACTCCTTGGCGACGAGTTCAGCCATACCCGAGTTTTTGAGAAACGTCAGAATTTCATCATTCCCCTGCGAGCCCTGCTCCCTGGCTTTGCCGCTGTCATTGCGACTGCGGCCCTGTTTGTTACCCCGGCGGCTTGTGTTTTTGCCTTTGCCTTCTGCGGTTTTGACTTCTGCTTTTTTTTCAACGACAGGAGGCGCTCCGCCGGGACGGGTTCCGCTGAGGCGCAGATCTCCCGATTTGAACGCGTGGTATAACCACTGGTCCATTGTTTTTTCTGTATTTTTTTCCATTATTTTCTTCTATTCATGTATTTTTTGCCTGGGCCGCTGTTCGGCGGCCAAAACGAAATTGAGTTCATGCCCGTAGAGCGGTGCGAGTGACGCATGCTCCTGTGGTTCGGTAAGACACAGAATTTCGGGCGTGAGCAATTCTGTGCTGAGATGTGCGCTGCTGAACCGCAGCGGTTTCCAGGGGTGATGTTCTTCCGGTAAATCGCCTGGAGGGCCTCCGGGCCCGCGATTTACCTTGGTACTTCCTTGTACCCAGCTGTCTTCCAGGCAGAATTTTTCACCGTCCAGTGCTGAAACCCCGGATACATCCAGCGCCTGGGCTTGCCGCTCCGGTGTGTATCTTTCACCATAGTAGAGTTTGGCATTCGTGCGCGTGAGAAACCAGTCACCCGGCGCGACGCCGAAAAAGCTGCGCCACAGGCGCGACGACAGAAATGTACGGCACGGTATGCGGCGCAGCATCACCAGCATGCGCACGTAGGCAAAAGAAGAACGCAGCCCCACAAAGGAGCCAGGCCCTTCGCCCAGCCAGATCTCGGCAATATCATCCAGATCGGGAAAAAGTTCCGCTACCGCTAAATCGATGGCGTTCTCTCCCTGATCGATGCTCGTCTTCGCAAAAATCAATCCACCCTGATCTCTGTCGATGCGCGCAAAGATCATTTGCCGGGTTGAGGAATCGATGAGCAGCGCGGGATAATTCATGGCTCGATACGCCCGCGGCCAGTCGCCACAGGTTCTACAAACTTCAGTGCGCGGCTGTTGCCAGGGCCGATGTCGATGCTGAGCCGGGCCTGCCGCGCGAACGGTGCAAACAGTTGCGGCTGCGCCTTTTCTGGCCATTCGGCGAAGACGATACTTTCGGAATAGTCTTCATCGGGCGGCAACAGGTCGAACCCACTGTCATTCGGCTTCAACCGGTAAAAGTCGAGGTGAATCACGTGAAAGCCCTGTACATCATAGTCGTTGCGTAGGTTAAAAGTCGGCGAATTGGCCCCCGCTACGCCCCAGCTTTTCAGCACCTCGCTGATAAACGTGGTCTTGCCCGCGCCCAAATTGCCAGTCACCCGCACCAACAGGGGTGGATGGATCTTTTCGGCAATGAGGCGGGCATATTGTTTGAAGGCTTCGAGATCGGGAGCCGTTGCTTCCACTGCTTTGGGTCCGGCGGTTCAGACACGCCGCAAAGAACAATAATCCATTGCAGGGCTGAATGCCGATCGGTATACATCCCGCGCATGGTCAAAATCGGCCAACGACAGACACGCCAGCGCGAGATCATCCACGACATCATCATGGAGTCAGACCGCCCGTTAACGATAGCCAACCTCGTCACGCTCGCCCAGGAGAGGAAGGCCAAGGTCGGCCAGGCAACGGTTTACCGCACCGTCAACGCCCTGCTCGAAGCCGGTGAGATACAGGCTGTGGCCATGCCTGGCGGCGAGGCGCTCTATGAAAAGGCGCACCTGCACCACCACCACCATTTTAAGTGCCAGGTCTGCGGAAAGGTCTATGATTTGCCGGGTTGTCCCGACGGTGTGGATCTGCAAAAATTTCTACCGAAAAACTTTACCCTGGCAACGCACGAATTTACATTCTACGGCACTTGTGCCGCATGCTCTACGTGATCCGCAATGACCCTGACGGGCTGCCGGCCAAAATGATTGCGGCCTTGCGCTGCATGGTCGATGGTGCAGCTGTGCTTATGGCTTAGATGCATCACCAGGTTGCGCACATGCGCACCGATGAGGAATGCCGACCCGGCGATACTCATCCAGTTCACGCGGTATGAGCGCAGGTTTGCTTCAAAAACCTCGCCGAGAACGAGCAATATAAAGCCCGTGGCCCCCGAAGCAACAATGAGGTATGAGCGGTGTGCCTTCCACGAGTGGTAGAACGCCATACCGGCAGTGACGCCGATGAGAGGCAGCAATAGCCAGTGAATTTTCTCGGCCCAGGCAAAGCTGGATTGAGCGCTGAGCAGGGCTGTCGATATGATTGGTAAAACAATGCAGTCGATGAGGCAGAGCGTGGACGCCGCGATGCCGAGCTTATCCCAAATGGCGGAAAAGACCGAGCCGTTGTGTGAGTGATGTTGGTGGGCTTTGTGGCCTGCCATAATGATAAGGATATATCATTATACAGGCCGTAAAGGAGATTTTACACGGTGGAAACCGTGCATGATATTAGGCGCTCAAAGAAAGCGACCAGCCCATTTGAAATCTATTTCAACCAGTATCCCGGCTCACGGCGCAAATCAATAATAGCTATGATGCGAATTATTTCCTGCATCTCCTGATATACCACAGCAAAAGGAAATGGATCTAAATTGATTTTGCGAAAATCTTCAAAATACGGAGCCCAGGCTTTCGGGTGCATACTAATATTGCTCAGCGATTTTTTTATCAACGCATGTAGTCGCTCCGCGAGTTTCACGGAAATACTATAATAACCCCGAAGGGCAGCGTCCTGATCCGACTCCGCAGCAGTACTATAAATGATGGGTTTCAAGAAAATCCAAAATTCTTCTTAATATTGGCCTGAACAGTTTCCCAAGGCACCCCGGTATCTTTGCCCGAATCCATATCTAATGCACGGCGTTTGATCTCTTTGCGCCAAAGGGCATCGACCTCTGGTGCCGCCTCATTCTCCATTCTAACCAGCAAGAAATCCAAAAGAGCAGCTTTGTCGGCCGCGCTCAGATTTGCGGCGTACTCTTGTGCTTTCGCCAATGTCACGGCACTCACGGACTTAACTTATCTGCTGCCGCACATGAAGGCAAGTATTTTTCATTTCCCCCGGCTGGTTGTATCACGCCGCCGGCGCCTGCGGGCTTTCGTCCAGAAATCCCACATGGCGTCCGTTGCCGAAATCTCCTGGGTCGGCTTCTCTGTACCCAACATACCAGGTAACGACCCGGGCCAGCTGTGCGCCTCGTTATCCACGGCAATCAGGCGGAGTGCCCCCCGCGCGCAGTGAAAATCCGTTCTTTCGACATTGCCCCGCACCACTGTCTTCCCCGAGCGGCAGTGGTTGTTTTTTTGCCAGGTTTTCACCGCAAACGCCACAGGATAATCCACGCCCGGCCCCACCGCTGGCAGGTTCTTCACCTCGTGCCCACCGAACTTGACGTTCCTGTCAGCGCGGCCGTGGATGATCAGCACATCGACCGGGTTCTTGGGTTTACAGTCGTCAAAATTGAGCGCGCCCGCCACGTCGGCGATGCCGGTAAAAAGATCCGATGCCTCGCAGGCCAGCAGCTGCGACATCATTCCGCCGCGCGAAAAACCGGTGGCATAAATTTTGCGGCGGTCGACATGGTACTCGCGCACCAGGGTTTCCACCAGCTGGCGGATGAACGCCACATCGTTCACCCCCTTGTCGGTACTCACGGTGCAGCAATTCCAGAAATTCCAGTCCTTAAACTGCGGATCGCCAATGCTCAGCCCATCGGGGTACACCGCAATAAAACCTGCCGAATCGGCCTTCTGGCTTAACAGTGAATTCTCTTCGAGGTTTTTCGCGGTGCCTGGCGCGCCATGCAGCGCCACGACCAGCGCGAGGTTATCTTCATATTCCCTGCCCTTGGGCAAATGCAGGATATATTTCCGCGTCAGCTTATTGTGCACCATGGCATAAGTACCCGAAGGCATACGGGGAAGTCCCACCGGGGTTTCGCGCACAGCAGCGCCGCGGCAGGCAGCGACGATGGGCAACACGCCGCAGAGAAAAACAGCACCGCGTCGCATGGATCGTATCGACTTTTTCATCCCGGGTAGACGGCAAGCAAAAAGCGATTGTAGGGCGCCGCGGCCGCTGGAATTTGTTTTATGCAGCCTAAAATCCACAAAGGCATGGGCTTTTTGCGTTCGATGCGCACCGGCCAGCTCGACCCGGCGATACAGGAAGTCCTGGTGCGCGAAGAGGAAAACGGCGCAAGGGCGTTGCTGATCTTTCGCTTTGTAGTCTTTCTCGCATTCATTATCGGCGGTGCGACAGCGACCTCCGACTTCAAGGATATCATCTTTAATATGCTTTTTGCCACCGCATACGGCGCCGTCGTCGTACTGCAGTGGTTGTTGTTACGCAAAAAAATGCACCGCGCCCTGCACCGCTTCAACTATTTTCTGATTCTTGCCGACCATGCGTTATTTGCCACTCTTTTGTTGTTCTATTACACCGTGTATAGTCCGGGAAACTTCAACCATGCGATGAAGTCCCCGTACATGATATTACTGCTGCTGCCGACCCTGACCACGCTCATCCAGTTCCGGCATACCCTGTTATTTTTCTCTCTGGGTGTTCAGCTCGCGACGATTCTGGCCTTCCTGGGTTATGCGCGGCTTTCGGGCGTACCACAGACAACAAACTGGCAACAATACCTGCTGGGCGACGCGATCATTCTGCCGGCGTGGACCGGAGTCTGGGTGCTTTTGCCGCTTATGATCGCAACCCTCGTCGGTTATGCCATTTTCCGCTCGATCCGGATGGCAGCCGAAATCGGCCGCAGCGAGGGGCAGAAGAAGCAGCTCGCGCGCTACTTTTCACCCGCAGTGGTCGAAGAGATTTCGGCGGGCGACGGCTCGCTCGACAATTTTGAAAAGGGGGAGCGCCGGCGCGTGGCTGTGCTATTCGCCGATATCCGCTCCTTTACGACGCTGTCGGAAAATATGGCGCCCGATAAAGTCGCGGCGATGCTCTCAGAGCTCAGGCAACTCCAGATGAAAGCTGTCTTCAACAACAACGGCATGGTCGATAAATTCATCGGCGATGCGATCATGGCGGTCTTCGGTGCGCCGCGCTCTTCAGGCAGCTTCGCCGGCGATGTCGCCAATGCGGTGCGCGCGGGGCTCGAAATGCACGCTTCACTCACGGTCTTTAATCTCGCGCGCAAGGCGTCCGGTGAAGCGGAAATCCGCATCGGTATCGGCATTCACGCGGGTGAAGCCTTTGCCGGCAATTTGGGAGGCGAAGGCCAGCTCGAATACACAGTTATCGGCGACGTCGTCAATACTGCGTCGCGCATCGAACACCTCTGCAAAAAAGCGCAGGCAGATTTCCTGATTTCGGAAACCGTGGCGGGCGAGTTAAAAGAGGAATTTAATCACGAAAAGATTGGCCTCGTAAAAATACGCGGCCGTGAAAAACCGATGGGCATACACCGCGTGCGGCACTGATTACGGCACCTGCACGATTGCCGCGGCCGACCAGGGTTTTTCCGTGCGCTCGACACGGGCCCGAAGGCCCACGTAATTTCCGGACGCAAGCGTCTTGGTGGTAAAAGTGCAAAGCGTTACAGAATTATGATCAGGCGCTGTCGTCGAAGGCGGAGGCGACCAGATGCCTGTCGCGGCCGCACCCACTTGTATATTTACAGCATACGCATAATAAGCCTGTGAAGACCAATTACAGAACATTTGCGCCAAGTTAATATCATTCGAGACAGGTGTCGTATTTACGACAGAATAGCTGGGATCGACAAAAATTCCATAGCCAGAAGCCCCCCCTTCACGGTTATCAGAATAGAAACTCAACTCGTATGTCTGGGTAGCTATGAGGCTAATTGTAAGATTTACCGGGGCATTGATATACTCTGAAGTGCTCTTAAACGTCTGCGCACAAGACAGCGCAGCAAAAGAAATAAGTATACCCAGGTTCCGGATGCACCGCGCCATCGCGCCTTTTCTCCGCCGCCAGCGCATGCGACGTCAATAGAAATACCGCACAGACGCCATCCTGGCGGCGGTAAAATATGCGACCTCGTGTCGCTTAAATCTATTTACGCGCCCTCTGAGCGGCGAAGTTGAGCCGGTGCGGATTTTGATCTTGGGTTCAGGCGGACGCGAACATGCGCTCTATCGCAAAATAAAGGAATCGGCGCATGCAGAAAAGGTTTTTGTCTGGCCGGGCAACGGTCTTGTTCCCGCCGAAGACCGCATCGGGCGCCTGGCGGTGAACGACCAGTTCAGCGAGCTGAAAGAGTTCATTCTCTCGGAAAAAATTGATTTTACCGTCGTCGGCAACGAGGCGCCGCTGGTCTACGGCGTCAGGGATTTTCTGAAGCGGGAAATCCCCGGCCATTTTGTCTTTGGCCCCGATAAAACCGGTGCACAACTTGAAGGTTCAAAGGCATTTTCAGATGCCTTCATGGCCGAAGCGGGGATACCTCATGGCACCAGCGTCGTCGCCACCAGTCTCGCGGAAGCCAGGGCTGCCCTTGCTTCGCAGGCGCTGCCCATTGTACTCAAGGCTGACGGCCTCGCCGCCGGCAAGGGTGTCAGCATCCATAATGATTTTGCCTCGGCAGAAGCGAAACTTGCCGAAATTTTCGAGGATCGTATTTTTGGCGATTCGGGTAACCGCGTGCTGTTGCAGAAATTTCTGCGCGGTACGGAAGCCTCACTCTTTGCGCTCTGCAACGGCGAAGACGCCCTGCTCTTGCCTGCGGCGCGTGACTATAAGCGTGCGCTCACAGGCGACCTCGGTGAGAACACGGGTGGCATGGGCGCCTACACACCCGGCGATCATTTGAGCGAAGCGCAGAAGATTTATACGCGCGAAAAGATTATCGAGCCCGTACTCAAAAAATTTAAATACCGCGGCCTGCTCTATGTCGGCCTCATGATCGCTTCGGATAAGGCAGACGACCTTGCCGTCGTTGAATTTAATGTCCGGTTCGGCGATCCCGAGACACAATCGATTCTGCACCTGGTCGAGGGCGATCTCGTCGAATACCTGCTCTGGACCGACGGGGGTAAGGCGGATTTCCCCCTCATCAAAGCCGGCAGCGCGAAGCTGATACCCTACCGCCGCGGCGCCGTGGTCAATGTTGTCATTGCGGCGCACGGGTATCCCGGCGCATTTACAAAGGAAATCCCACTGGTTTTCCCGGAACATAAGGGCCGCGACCTGCACATCACAGGCGCAGGCCTGACAGAAAAAAACGGCAAACTGCTCTCCACCGGCGGGCGCATTGCCAATGTCGTGGCCTATGGCAAAACGCGGGCAGACGCCCGCACCCTTGCCTATAGCTACCTGGAAACCTTTGCTGCTGCAAACCCCGAAAGCCGGGGAAAACTCTACTGGCGTGAAGATATCGCCGCAGAGGTTTGATGCAGACCCTCGGGGAGATACTCCGGCACGACGATCCCGCCTACCTGCGCTATCTCTCGAGAAAAACACAGTACCTCATCACTCGCGAAAAAACCGAATACGTCCACCGTTTCTGGCAGCATCTTATCATCGAGCACCATCCGCTGCATGTCTTGCCGTCGCTGTCGGCCACCGACAAAAAAACACTGCACATACTGCTGAAAAATTTCTCACACGATGGCCGGGCAGCGATGCGTGCCCGTTACCAAAAGCTCGAAAAAAAAGTGCCCTGGGTGCTGCAGCATCCCGATGGCGCCTATTTTATTCCCTATGAAATCATCAAAACCCTGATGCCGCAGCGAAAGCTCATCGGTGCGGGGTACCTCTTCCAACTGCTCTTTGCGATGCCCGAAGCGGAACAGCATTCGCTGCGCGCATTGCTCGCCCGCTCGCACCGCTCGCGCGAAGCCCTGGTGCATGAAAAACATCCCCTCGACCGCGCACTGGCGCTCTATATCTGGACGGCAGACCACCGCGCACCTGTGCGCCGCCGTAACCTGATTCAGGCAAAAAACATCTGGCATTATCTCACCGAAGAATTCCCCAAGCTGACGGACGAACTCGACGAATGGCAGCACCTGATGCAGACCGGGCGCAAGGGCTTTTATCGGTCGCTTTCACTGATTCGCGGGCGCGGTGCCGAGCTTTTGAAAAGTTTCGTCACGGGGCTCAGCGTCGTGCCCGTCGCACCGCGCAAGCACAAGGTCTTTCCGGCCCAGAACCTGAAATTTATGATTCCGCTCGAATTTCAACCGGACAAAACCGGTGCAAAACCTCGATAAGGTCTTCTTTACGTACCGGTTTTGCGAGGTGCGCGTCGCAGCCCGCCGCGCGCGAGGCTTCGATGTCCTCGACCATCGCATTGCCTGAAAGCGCGACGATCGGTGTACGCCGGCGGTTACCATGCGCCTCGGCCTGCCGGATAGCCCCCGTGGCATCAAGGCCATTCATCTCGGGCATGATGATATCCATGAAGATCAGATCGAATTTACCACCAGACGCCAGCTCAAAGGCCTCTTTGCCGTTTTCGGCGACCACGACTTCGGCGACGAGCGGCCGCAAATTTTCCACCATCAGCAGCTGATTGATTTCGTTATCCTCGGCGACCAGGACGCGCAGATTGCGCAGGTGTGCGACAGGCATTGAAACGCGGGTTTCCTGCTCAGGCTTTTTGACCTCTTCTTCAGCTGTCGGCAGATAAAGCCGGCAATAGAACGTGGTGCCGTGGCCGATGCGGCTGCGGCAGCGGATCGCCCCCTGCATGAGCCGCGCCAGCTTCAGCGCAATATTGAGCCCCAGCCCTGTGCCGCCATATTGCCGCGTCGTCGAAACATCCGCCTGCTCATACGCTGAAAAGATGCGCGAGATATTTTCTTTCGAAATACCGATGCCCGTGTCGTGTACGAAAAAATTGACGTAGTTTGAATCGAGCGCACGCGCTACATGGATATAGATCTTGCCGTTTTCTGTAAATTTCAGCGCATTCGAAACGAGGTTGATGATCACCTGCCGGATGCGCGTCGGGTCACCTGAAACCAGATTGCTGGTATTTTGGTGCACGCGCACGATGATTGCATCTTTCTGGCTTTCGGCCTTCGCCGCGTAAAAGAACTGTAGATCGGAGATCATCTTGCGGATGTCGAACACCGCTTTTTCGAGAGTGAGACGGTTATTTTCAATCTTCGAAATATCGAGTATGTCGTTGATGATCCTGAGCAGACTATCGCCCGAGTCGCGTATCAGCTGCAAGTAGTTACGCGCTTCGGTCTCCGTCGTTCTTTCGCGCAAAAGGTCTGCGATACCTAAAATGGCGTTCAGCGGGTTGCGGATCTCATGGCTCATGCTGGCGAGAAAGTCGGCCTTGGCCTTGGTCCGCAGTTCTGCATCGTCGCGCTCGATGAGCGCGCGTTTTTCCTGCTCGCGGATGGTGATGATGTCGGCAAAGATGTCGGCGCGTTCGTCGCGCACCAGGAACATCTGGCGCGCGCGGCCGGCAGCGATCTTACTGTCGATAAAGGCCCGCAGGTTTCGCAGCGTGCGCAGCTGATCACGGAAAAAATACATGAGCAGAAAAAAGACAATGAGCCCGACAAAGATGTAGATCGTGATGAGGCGCGTCGCCATGGCTTCCACCTGGCTCATGGCGATCGTATAAGGACGCGCGAGATAGATGACCAGCGGCAGATCGCGCAGCTGGTAGCGGGCGATGATGAATTTGCTGTCCTTAAGGGTCAGTTCCTGTATGCCATTCACGGTATGCTGCCAGAACAGCTTGTGGATACCCGCCTGCCAATCGGCAGGGACCTGGTATTCTGCCTCGATCGTATTCGAGAGGAAGGGCTCTTCATGTACGTTGTAGATAAAGATGCGGTCGTCGGGGCTGATGTTCTGCGAGACATCGAGCAGCTGCGAGAGAAACGTCGCCTCAAAGATGAAATAACGGCGCGCAGCCTTTTTCTCCAGGTAGATAATCCGCGGCTTGCTCTTTTCGGCGTCGATATAGAATTCGATGAGCGCGCCGCTGCCTTCGCTGTTTCCCAGCCAGTTTAGTATATTCAGGCGCACCGATTCGGGCACCGGTAATTCATAGGCGGTCGCGAACGCACCGCGCGCCACGAGGTAGTTGTTGCCGACCTGGAGATCCACCTTGTCTTTGAGATAGGTGCGTACCTCAAGGGAAAAGGCATGCGCCCGCAGGTAAAAGTTCTGGTACAGCGATTCCTTTTCTGTCTGGATATTATCGTTGATGGAGAGGTAACCCAGGACAATAAATGGTACGATGAACAGAATGACCGTTGTCGCAGCACCCTTGAGCCACAAGGGCAGATAACGGCGGCGCAAAAAACGCCGCACCTTCAGAGTAATTTGTTGTCTCAGCCGCAGCCGCGACCGCATAGGGGGGAAATTTTCCTTCGTTTCGGAAGGTACAGCAGTTTACGGGTTTTTCAGCGCTTTTAGCCGTTTTCGAGCCGGTCAGCCACTGAACGGCGGTTTTGAAAGGCCTCGCTGTTCGAGGGATCAAGCTCGAGCGCGCGGTTAAACGCATCGAGCGAACGGTTGAGGTGCCCTTGTTTGAAATAGATGATACCCATGAGCGTGAAGGCCTTCGACGCCATTGGCACCGAGCGTACCTCGGCGGTGATGGCACGCAGCTCTTCGATCGCCTTATCTTGCGACGACATCGTGCCCTCGCGCATCAAGGAACGCGCCATCAGAAAGCGCGCCTCGTCGGCATTCGGCCGCAGCTGAATCGCCTGCATCAGCACCGGGTAGATGACCTGCACAGGGCGCTCGCTCATCAGCATCGCATCGGCCTGCGAGATCAGTGTGTTGTATTTGATGCCGGCGTCGGATGTCATCGCGGCTTTTTCATAATACTGCATGGCGGTATCGTAGGCCTTGCGCTTCATGTACAGATCGCCCAGCATCTGCGCCGCATAATAGGCGTCTTCACCTTTGCGGTTCGGGTGCTCGGCGAGGCGCTTGAGTGCCGACTCGGCTTCCGTGAGCTCGCCCAGGTTGAGGTAGAGTTGAGCCTGTCCCTTTAACACCTTGAGGTTATCGGGGTTCAGGCGGAGTGATTCCTTATACAGGGTAATGGCACGGTGCGCCTGGCCGTTCTGTACATAGGCGTCGGCCAGCAGCACCAGCGCATCTTCATTCAACATATCGAGCTGGTATGCGCCTTCGAGCGCCTTCTCGGCATTCTTGTAGTCGCGTACGGCCACATAGACCTTGCCGAGGTTATAGAGTGCCTGCGCTTTTTCCTGGGTCTTGGGTGACGACTCATAGAGCTCGCGGAATACCTGAATGGCGGGTGCCCACTTGCCCTGGGCAATCAGCATGTCGCCCATCTGCGAAAGTATGACAGGGTCTTTGGGCGCTTCGCGGAGTGCACGGCGGAGCGCTTCCTCAGCCTGATCTTTTCTGCCCAATTCTGAAAACAGCCGGGCAATATACATAAAAGTCTGTGGATTATCACTGCCCAGCTTAATCGCCTCGTCGAGCTCGCGCACCGCGCGCTCGTTTTCACCCAACTGGTGCAACACCAGGGCGAGGTTGTAGTGGTACTTGGCTGTCGCAGGCGACAAGGCCACCGCGCGCTCGAAATAATATTTTGCATTGGGCAGGTCGCCCTGTGTCGCATGCAGCATGCCGAGCTGGGTCGCTGCCTTATAGGCAATCTCGCCCGCAGAGGCCAGGTTCAGGGCATCGAGGAAGGCGCCCTTGGCTTCGGCAAATTTGCCGTCCTTTTTGTAGACCATCCCCAGGTTGTAATAAGCCAGGGGATCTTTAGATGTCTCGATGGCCTGCTTCAGCGTCGACTCAGCGCCTTTGAGGTCCTGGTTCTGGTACTGCAACTGACCTTTGAGGTTCTGCGCCTCCACGAGGTCAGGGCGCAGTTTCTGCGCCCGCTCGAGTGCCGCGAGCGCCTCTTTGTACATCCCCTTATGCCGCAGGGCAATGGCCATATTGTAATGCGCGTAAAAATTGCTGTTATCGAACTTGATCGCCCGGTCGAAAAAGTCACCGGCGAGATTGAACTTGCCCTCGTCGTCGGCCATGATGCCGAGATAAACCAGCGCCATACTCTTGACGTCGGCGGGTTTTCCCGATTCGACAATCTGCTGAAACTCTGCCTGCGCGGGCTTGAGATAGCCGCGGTTGTACATTTCAACGGCCTTTTTGAGTTCGAGATCCTGCGGCAGCTGGTCGGGCGCCATTTTACGGCTTGAAGCGTCTTCGAAGTCGGTCGCTGGTTTCAGCCGTGTTTCATTGAGCGTCTGCTTCTTCTGCCACAGCATGTAATAGACGCCCGAGGCGATGAGCGCGATCAGGAGGACAATGCCGGCCGAAATCAGTACGGTGCGGTTCTTACCCCCACCCCCCCGCTCGGGTTGATACGAGTATTCTGCCGGGGCAGAATCGCTGATTTCGGTGATGCGCGCCATATGTTATTTTCGGAGAATATTTTCCTTTTCCATAGTGGGATTTCCAGACGATACTAAAACAGCTACTATGTTGCGGCAATGCTATTTTTCGGTGCGCGTGCGCCTCATCTTCTCAGCGGCTGTTTTCGCCACCATGGTATATCCCACGACCCTGTTTGCCGGGGTACCGATGGTCGACGGAGTCAATACCCAGACCGCCGTCACGCTGAAACGCGGCGAGTTTGACGTCGCGCTGACTGCCTATGAAGGCGGCGGCATCTTTAACCGCAACATTCTCGCGGTGCACGACAATATCTACCTCGGCGCCGCCTTTGACATCGAAGGGGCCATCGGCGAGAACAACGCCAAAGTCAATATTCCCGGCGTGCTCGCGAAGGCCAAGATCACTGACGGCTGGGCAGATTTCCCGATTCTGATCGCCGTGGGCTATGACGCCTTCTATGCCGGCAGTCGCGGCAAGGTGCAGTCGAGCAATCCCTACAACCGCATGATCTTCGGGCCCTACTTCACGGTTACAAAGCCGATCTACCTTCTGGGCGAAGAGCAGCACCTGCATTTCGGTGCGCGTATGCCCGTCTACCCCAACTATACCCCGGAAGACAGCGAACTCTACTTCGGCATCGATTTTCCGATTGGCCCGTTCATTCCAATTTTCGAGATCCAGCGCATTCTGTTCGACTCGAGCCGCCTGAAAGAAGTGCTGTTCAATGTCGGGTTGCGCTTCCAGTTCTTCGACCACCTGGCGTTTGAGCTCGACTTCATGATGGGCATAGAGCAGAAGACGAACCGCATGATCGTGTTCGAATATCTCGATCGATTTTAGTCAAGAATGAGCATGGCTGAGCCGTGTACCTTTTGCGTTTTACGTTTGCGGGCCGATTAGTTTGGGAATTTAGGCCTTAGATCCGGTGGCCAAGGCTCGATTTGGTATTTTTCAACATATTCAAGGGCCACGGCGTCGTTCTTTTCCGTCCTTGAAGCATAGCTAATAATGAATTCCGAGCGATTCTTTCTTTGGCGGTATTTCGCATTCCAGATTTCCACATCGGCCTTATCGCGCCAATAAAAATCATTCCTGAGCCAATCCTCGGTAACGCGCTGCAGGTAATACCGAACAGCAAAATCCATCAGGCGCGAAAGCGAAATGCCCGAATGGTGACACCGTGCCATACAGACGCTGCGTAATGCCTCAGTGCTGCAAAAAGGTACGATTTCGTATGGCCCACTGCGCGGATTGTAGCGTTTGCTCCGCGCCGCCATATTGCGTTGGCCACGCCAAAATCGCAGGGCAAGACGCAGGCAATCGCGCATCAGGCGTTGCTCAGAATAACGAATTCCACGGCCTGCAAATAATCGGACCGTTTCCTTAAGCCTTTCGCGCATTGCCGTGCGCAGCGTAACCGATGTGGGCCGGAGCGGGGAGAGATCCAGGTGCTTCATATATAAGAAATGCCAGAAAACACCGCTTTTTTCTCAATCCGTGACGCCTTTCAGTGGACGGCACGTGCAGAAACCGTTATTTTTCCCTTAGCGCATGAAAACTGATGATAATACGGTCGCCGACTGGCGCGAAAAAGCGGGTAAGACGTATTTTGAAGAAGAGCTCGACGAGCGCGAACCTTTGGTGCGCGAAATTCTCGAACTCAAAAAACAGAAAAACGCCATCATTCTCGGGCACAACTATATGACGCCCGATGTCTATTACGGCATCTCTGATTTCGTCGGCGATTCGCTCGAACTCGCCCGCCGCTCGCGAGACACAAAGGCAGATATCATTCTTTTCAACGGCGTGCATTTTATGGCCGAGACCGCGAAGATACTCAATCCCGAGCGCAAGGTGCTGATCGCCGACCTCAAGGCCGGTTGTTCCCTGGCCGAGAGTATGACGGGTGAGGATGTCCGCAATTTACGCAAAAAATTTCCCGGCGTGCCGATTGTCTCCTATATCAACTGCACGGCAGATGTCAAAACCGAGGTTGACATCATCTGCACGAGCGCCAACGCCGTCAAAATCGTCGAAAGCCTGCCGTCTGACACCGTACTCGTGGTACCCGACGGCTACCTCGCGATGAACATCCAGAAGCACACAAAAAAGAAGATTATCCCCTGGGCGGGCAAGTGTATGGTGCACGAGCTCTATACGGAATTCGACGTCGATGTGGCGCGTAAAAGTTTTCCCGACGCCAAAATCATCGCCCACCCCGAATGTAAAGACACCGTTACGGCGAAAGTCGACTTCACCGGCTCAACCTCGCAGATGGGCAAGTATATCCGCGAATCGAAAGCAAACCAGGTGCTGCTCATGACTGAATGCTCCATGGGCGACAATTTGCGCGCCGAGTTTCCCGAGGTTACGTTTATCTCATCGTGCCAGACCTGCCCGCACATGAAAAAGATCACGCTTGAAAAGGTACGCGATGCGTTGAAGTTCGAGCGCTTCGAGGTAACTCTCTCTGACGATACCATCCGGCGCGGCCGCGCCTCGCTTGACCGTATGCTGGCGGTCGTGTAAACGAGTCTGTGAAGCGACTTGCCGTAGTTATCCTTTTCTCAGCCACAGGCGCTATTTTCGCCGCACCTGCCGGTACAGCGCTGCAAAACGAGCATATCAAGACGGAACTCGCGCGCACCGTGCCTGCCTGCGATACTGTTGCGGCGAACGCAGCGCGGCTGATACTGCAAAAACCCGAATCGCAGGACAGCGTGGTTTCGGAATGGAAGAGCCTCTGCGACCACAGCATCTTCTACCGGCTCTATAACATCTCGTCGCGCCTCGAGCGCATTAACGCCGATTCGCCCGAACTCGACAGCGCGCTGTGGACGATGCTGAAGAGGCAGGGCAAGTATAAAAAAAAGGCAAGGCCTGAAGCCGAGCTCGGCGAACTCTTAAAGCGCAATGCGCAGGCCGCGAAACCCGAAAGCGACGACGGTAAACTGCTGCAGGAATGGTTTCTGGGCGGGGAGCGGGCGCTGCGTGCCGCACTGCCCCGCTACCCGAAAAGCCGGCTCCACCAGTTCTACAGGGCCGAGCTCGATGCGTCGCAAAACGGCCTTTTCCTGAGCATGGCCTTCAATGCCGGGGCCTGGTTTCCAACGGGCAGCCTGGCGACGCTGGGAAATCATCCTTCCATCGGCTTTAATATGTTCCTCGGCAAGAACCGCTTTTCCGGCGGGCTCATCTTCGACTTCCGCTTTGGCAACGCACCTTCGAACTATACCTTTTACAACCCCAATACCGGCGCACTCGAAAGCACCAACACCTTCTTCGGGCTTTTTATCGGGCCCGACTTCCGCTGGGAATTCTTTCGCACAGAGCAATTTTCGCTATTTGCCGCCGCAGGTTTGGGCTATGACCTCATTACACACTATGCTGCTTCGCGGTATTCCCGCGAGCGCGCCGCATACAGCGAAAGTTTTAACCTGAACGGCGGCCTCGTAATGCGCGCCTATTTTTCCGAAGAGCGGGCCGCCTACCTCGATATCGAACTCAGGGCGCACCGGTCTTCGTATAACGATGGCGGCAAAGGGGGAGATACCTTTTCGGGCGCGTATTTTACCGCCGTGCTCGCTGCAGGTTACCGCCTGAGCTTTGAAGATTATTGAGCCGCGCGCCAGATCAGCGAGAGGTTGCGCTTTTGATCGCCGCGCCGCGCCGAGTACCAATCCGGCGATGCCAGCGTGTCTGTATCATGCCAGGTGACCTGCGCCTCACCGACACCCAGCGATAGCAATTCATGGCGCAAAATCGCCTTGAGATTTAAGAAAAACTTCCCGTTTGGCTTCGCCGTACAAAACTGCACATCGAACCCGCCGGCGACATCGGCACCCACTTCGTAGGATGTCTCGCGGATAAACGGCCCGACAATAAATTGCAAATCAGCCACCGTGGCCCGTGCTGTTTCCAGCGTTTTTGTCAGAATCTTTTTCTCCAGGCCGCGCCAACCGGCGTGCACCGCCCCGATGAGGCCATCCGCTGCAGAATAGAACAGAATCGGAATACAATCCGCCGTACGGATCAGTAGCGCAGTGCCGTATTCCCGGGTGAAGAGCGCATCGCCGTCACCGGCAAAATGCAGCCGCTGCGCGTCGCAAGGCACGCCGATCGCGCGGTCACCGTGTACCTGTTCGGCATAAGCGAGCGTCCGGATTTCAGCAAAACGTTCGAGCAGGATTTCATACTGCGCGGAAAACGCCGGCGCGCTGAAAGCAGTGTCGCTCCCGATAAAGCGGACTTTGTGAGCGGCTTTGTCTGCGCTGATCAAATATCGCCCGTTTTCAGAACGGAAAGGAAGGCTTCCTGCGGAATCTCGACCGAACCGATCATCTTCATGCGCTTCTTACCTTCTTTCTGTTTATCGAGGAGCTTACGCTTGCGCGAAATATCGCCGCCATAACATTTTGCGGTTACGTTTTTGCGCAGCGCGCTGATCGTCTCGCGCGCCACGACCTTGCCGCCAATCGCCGCCTGCAGCGCGATCTGGAACTGGTGCTTCGAGATATGTTCTTTCAGCTGCTCGATCACCTGGCGGCCGCGCGTCTCTGCGGAATTCTTGTGTACGATCATCGACAGCGCATCGACGCGGTTTGCGTGCACAAGAATATCGAGCTTTACGAGCGAACTTTTCCGGTACTCGGCAAATTCATAGTCTAAACTTGCATAACCGCGCGAAACGCTCTTGAGGCGGTCATAGAATTCGAAGATCATCTCTGCGAGGGGCACAAGATAGAGAATCTGCACGGTCGTGGTATCGAGATAATTCATCGAAATATTTTCGCCGCGTTTGTCGGAGAGTAATTGCAGAATCGCGCCCATGTATTCCGCAGGCGAAATAATCGCCACTTTGACGTAAGGCTCTTCAATATGCGAAATCTCCCCGGGGTCCGGAAACTCCGCCGGGTTATTTAAGGTCATCATTGGCTTGTGCTGGAAATGGATATGGTAGGTCACCGATGGCGCCGTGGTTAAGAGGTTAATGCCGAATTCGCGCTCAAGGCGTTCCTGCACAATTTCCATGTGCAAAAGCCCCAGGTAACCGACGCGGAAGCCGAAGCCCAGGGCTTCGGAACTCTCGGGTTCGTAGATGAGTGCGGGATCATTGAGCGCAAGTTTATCCATCGACTCTTTGAGCAAAGGATAGTCGTCGCCGTTCACCGGGAAAAGCCCGGAGAACACCATGGGCTTAACTTCTTTATATTTAAAGAGCGGCTCGGAAGCAGGTTTCGAAGCGAGCGTTATCGTATCCCCGAGCATGATATCCGCGACATTCTTGATGCCGGTAACGATATAACCGACTTCACCTGCTTTCAGCGAATCTTGCGGTACGAGTTTCAGCTGCGAAATACCGATGTCATTGACGGGATGCACACCGCCCTTACGCATGAAAGAGATCTGGTCGTTTTTCCTGATCTCGCCGTCGAAGACGCGCACTTTCTCAACGACGCCGCGGTAGGTGTCAAAGTAGGCATCGAAGACTAGCGCACGCGCATAGGGATAACCCTCGCCGCCTTTGAGACCCGGCGCGGGAATTTTATCGATGATCGCCTGCATCAGCGCCTCGACATTGATGCCCGATTTGCCGGAAACCGCGACAGCATCGTCGGGGCTCAGGCCCAGCGACTCGCCGATCTGCTTTCTTGTTTTTTCGACGTCGGCCGAAGGCAGGTCGATTTTATTGATGACGGGTAAAATGTAGAGATCGGCGTCGAGCGCGAGGTAGAAATTCGCCAGCGTCTGCGCCTGCACACCTTGCGTGGAATCAACGAGCAACAGCACGCCTTCGCAGGCTGCCAGACTCCGCGAGACTTCGTAGGTGAAGTCGACATGGCCGGGAGTATCAATCAGGTTAAAGAGATAGGTTTCGCCGTTTTGACCCTTCCAGTAGAACGAGGCCGAGTTACTTTTAATCGTAATACCGCGCTCGCGCTCGATATCCATACTGTCGAGAATCTGGTCTTTGCCGGTGCGCTCGTCGGTGAGCTTGCCGAGCGCCAAAAGGCGGTCGGCAAGCGTTGATTTGCCGTGGTCGATGTGGGCAATGATCGAAAAATTGCGTATATGTGAACGCGGAATATCGGGCATCTCAGGAAGCAGAGCCGGCGTTTTTGACAGCGGGTAAAGGAGATTAGTACTGCCCTTGATGTCCCGTAAAAAGAAGATCCTCCTGATCATCGCCGTCGGTATCGCGACGCTGCTGGGAGTGAACCACCGCTGGGTGGGCTATCTCGCACACCTGGCAAAGCACCAGTACCGTGTGATCTTATATAAAGAGAAAATCACAGAACGCCTGAAACGCCCGAACCTATCTGAGGAGGAACGCCGTATTCTCAATATGACGCTTTCGATCCGTAAATTTGCCGAACTCAGCTATGACCTGAAAAATTCGACAAGCTACCAGTCATACTACGACCTGGGGCGCAAGGAATTGGGCTTCAATATCACCGTCGCGCCGGCCTTGAGCCTCAAACCTGAATCGTTCCGCTTTTGGCCGATCGGCAGCTTTGACTATCTGGGATTTTTTGACCGGGCCTATGCCGAGAGCTGGGCCAGCACCTACCGCGAAAAAGGCTTCGATGTGCACCTCTCTGAAATCGGCGGCTATTCTACGCTTGGTTGGTTTGAAGACCCCCTGTATTCGAGCCAGCTGTCGTGGGGCGAATACGGCCTTGCCCGCCTTTTGGGGCATGAGATCGCGCACGAAAAACTTTATTTCAGGGACGATACGACATTTTCAGAACTGCTAGCCTCGTTTATTGAGCGCAAACTCGCACTCGATTATTTAATTGCACAAGGCCGGAAAATTCCGTCAGAAGCGGAAATCCGCGAGCGGCGACGCCGCGCTGAAACCTTTGCGGATCTGATCGCTGAGATCAAAAAAGAACTCGAACAAGTCTATTCCTCCGCCCTGGCCGATAAAGAGAAACTGGAACGGAAACGGCAAATCATCAGTAAGCTTCGGAAAAATCTGGAAAAACGGAAAGATGATTTTTCCACCTTTGCCGCTGCGCATGAGCTTTCACAGCTGAGAGAGATCAATAATGCGACCCTGGTCCAGTTTCACCGCTATTCAGCGCAAGGCAAGGCGTTCGAGCTTCTGTATGAGGGCTGTAAAAAACTATCACCGCAGAGTATTTATACCTGCTGGTTTGGGGAACTGGCAAAATTAAAGCCATGCTCCCGCGAAGTGCGGAAGGCATGGCTTCTCGGTGACGGGAAAATCCCGACGGCCTGTTCCGGTGCTTAGCCTCGTTTCGAGGCTGCTTTCTCGGAAATCTCTTTTGAAATATTCGGCGGTACTTCTTCGTAGTGCTCGAACTGCATCGTGTATGCGGCGCGGCCCTGAGTAATACTGCGGAGCTCCGTCGCATAACCGAACATCTCGGCGAGGGGCACGAGCGCTTCGATCACACGTGCGTTACCGCGCTGGTTCATCGCATTCACTTTACCGCGGCGGCGGTTGAGGTCACCCACAACGTCGCCCATGTAGTCTTCAGGAGTTACGACTTCAACTTTCATGATCGGTTCGAGAAGAACAGGGCTTGCCTTACGGCAGGCGTCTTTAAACGCCATCGAGCCTGCGATCTTAAATGCGAGTTCTGAGGAGTCAACGTCGTGGTATGAACCGTCGAACAGCGCGACTTTGACGTCGACGACGGGATATCCTGCCATCACGCCTGAAGAAAGCGCTTCTTCAATACCCTTGTTCACCGGCTGTACAAATTCGCGGGGTACGGTACCGCCGACAATTTTGTTTTCGAAAATATAACCGCCGCCCGGTGGCAATGGCTCTACGGTAATCCAGACGTGGCCATACTGGCCGCGACCGCCCGTTTGTTTGATATACTTGCCTTCTTGTTCGACCGCTTTGCGGATCGTTTCGCGGTATGCGACCTGCGGCTTACCGACATTCGCTTCGACCTTGAATTCGCGCTTCATACGATCGACAAGAATCTCGAGGTGGAGCTCACCCATACCGGAAATAATCGTCTGGCCGGTTTCTTCGTCCGTGCGCACGTGGAAGGTCGGGTCTTCTTCAGAGAGACGGTTGAGGGCAATGCCCATCTTTTCCTGGTCACCCTTGGTTTTCGGCTCTACGGCAACCGAGATTACCGGTGCCGGGAAGTTCATTTTTTCGAGAATTGCCGGATTGTCTTCCATACAAAGTGTATCACCCGTTGTCGTGTCTTTCAGACCCACGGCTGCGGCGATTTCACCTGTGCCCACTTCTTCGATATCTTCACGCGTATTGGCATGCATCAACACGAGGCGACCGATACGCTCTTTATTGTTTTTAGTACTGTTGAGAATGTATGAACCCTTTTTCAGGGTTCCCGAGTAGACGCGGAAATATGTCAGCTTACCGATGAACGGGTCTGCCATAATTTTGAATGCCAGAGCTGCAAAAGGCTCTTTATCGTCCGCTTTTCTCAGCAGCGCTGGTTCTTCACCAGCATCCTGGTCGAGGGTAAATGCCTTCACCGGAGGAATATCGAGCGGGCTGGGCAGGTAGGCAACAACCGCGTCGAGCAGTGTTTGCACACCCTTGTTCTTAAACGCCGATCCGCAGAGCACCGGGAAGATTTTCATGGCAATCGTGCCTTCGCGCAGGCCGGCAATGAGTTCTGTCTTCGAAAGTGTGCCGGTTTCGAGGTACTTTTCAGTCAGCGTATCGTTGACTTCAGCAACCGCAGAAACCAGGATATTATGATACTCTTCAGCCTGCGCCTTGAGATCGTCTGGAATAGGTTTGCGTTCAAATTTTGCACCGAGCTCTTCGCCTGACCAAACGACCGCTTCCATTTCGACGAGGTCGACAACGCCGACAAAGCTCGATTCTACACCGATCGGCAGCTGAATGCACACGGCATTTGCACCGAGGCGGTCTTTCATCATCGCCACAGCACGGAAGAAGTCCGCGCCCATGCGGTCGATTTTGTTCACAAAGCAGAGACGTGGTACATGGTAACGGTCAGCCTGGCGCCATACGGTTTCGGTTTGCGGCTCAACGCCAGCAACACCATCATAGCAGGTTACCGCACCGTCGAGAACACGGAGCGAACGCTCTACTTCGACTGTAAAGTCAACGTGGCCCGGAGTATCGATGATGTTAATCTGGATTTTTTCGCCGGCAGGTCCCTGCCAGAAGCATGTCGTAGCAGCGGAGGTGATCGTAATACCGCGTTCGCGCTCCTGCTCCATCCAGTCCATCGTCGCAGCACCTTCGTGCACCTCGCCGATTTTGTGGGATTTACCCGTGTAGTACAGAATACGTTCTGTAGTCGTGGTTTTTCCCGCATCGATGTGTGCCATGATGCCGATGTTTCTAAGTTCTTGAAGGTTTACTTTACGTGCCATATACTCTGCTTAATTTTTTTTGCTTAAAATAATAATACGCCTTGCGGCGAGGGGAAATCCACCACGCCCGGATTACCAGGCGTAGTGTGAGAATGCGCGGTTGGCTTCTGCCATGCGCTTAACTTCGTCTTTTTTCTTGATGGCGCCGCCGTTGTTGTTCACGGCATCCATGATTTCATTGGCGAGTTTGTCGGCCAGGGTTTTGCCTGAACGCTCACGCGCGGCTGAAACCAGCCAGCGGATTGCCAGAGATTGTTTACGTGCGGGATACACTTCTACAGGCACCTGGTACGTCACACCGCCCACGCGGCGCGACTTCACTTCAACCTGGGGTTTGATATTTTCAATCGCCTTGTAAAATTGCTCGATTCCTGCAACGCCGGTTTTTTCCTGAACGCGGCCCAGCGCCCCGTAAAACAGGCCCGCTGCGGTTGATTTTTTGCCATCGTACATCATCGAGTTGATGAATTTCTGCACGAGGGCACTTGTGTGCACGCCGTCGGGTTTAATATCCCGTGTGTGACTTTTAGTTCTGCGTCTTGCCATAAATCCTCTTTAACCTATGCCTTTGGTCGTTTCGTTCCGTATTTGGAACGCGACTTGCGGCGTTTCTCAACACCGAGTGTATCGAGTGAACCACGCACGATGTGATAACGCACACCCGGTAAGTCCTTTACCCGGCCACCGCGCACGAGCACGACACTGTGCTCCTGCAGGTTGTGGCCTTCACCCGGAATATATGCCGTGACTTCGACACCGTTCACCAAACGAACCCGGGCAACCTTACGGAGCGCCGAGTTTGGCTTTTTGGGCGTAGCTGTCATCACGCGCGTACAAACGCCGCGCTTTTGCGGGCTCGAACGGAGCGCCGGGGATTTGGTCTTAGAGACCGATTTTTGCCGGCCGAACCGGATCAACTGGTTAATTGTTGGCATATTTTCCTTTAGTGCGGCGAATCCTGTCGTTTCGACATACCGTCAACGTATCTGTCATTTTACTCTTCGTCATCGTCCGCATCTTCGCTGTCGCCTGCATCATCGGCCTTTTTTGCGGCCGGAGCCATCGCGGCGATTTCATCGGGTTTATCCTGCGCGCCGTTGTAGAGCTGCTCGAGTTCCTCTTCCGTATAGAAAAGGTCACCCATGACAGCCTTATAGGCGCGTATGTCGCGGTAATCGCGCATACCTGTTCCCGCAGGAATCAGGTGGCCGATGATGATATTCTCTTTAAGCCCTTCGAGAGGATCGTCTTTTCCTTTGATCGCCGCGTCGGTGAGGACACGGGTCGTTTCCTGGAACGATGCCGCTGAAAGGAAGCTTTCTGAATTTAATGAAGCTTTGGTAAGCCCCATCAGAATCGGTGTTGCCGACGCTTCTGCACCACCGTCGCGTTCGACGCGCTGGTTTTCGCGCTTAAAGATCGCGCGGTCTACCTGGCTCATCGGCACAAAGATAGTATCGCCCGGTTCGGTAACTTCGACCTTGCGCATCATCTGGCGGATGATAATCTCGATGTGTTTATCGTTGATATACACACCCTGCAGGCGGTAAACTTCCTGGATTTCACGGATGAGATAGCGCTGCGCCTTCTCTTCGCCCATGATGCGCAGAAGATCGTGCGGATCCATGACGCCGTCGTCGAGCGGCTCACCGCGTACGACAACTTCGCCATCGTGTACCTGTATCTGCTTATGGAGGGGAATCGATATCGAAACCGTATTCTCTTCCGCTTCTTCGCCTTTCAGGTCTTCAGGGATAATGTTGAGGACGCGTTTCTCGCGCACGATCGTTCCCGTGTCGCGCAGCATACCGTCGATCTCTGCGAGGTGGCAGGGATCTTTCGGATGGCGCGCTTCGAAGAGCTCGTCGATACGCGGCAGACCGCCGGTAATGTCGCGCGTCTTTTCCGCTTTAGATTCGAGTTTGGCGAGAATGTCGCCTTCCTGAACCGCGCTGCCGTTATCGATACTTAAAATCGCACCGACGGGCAGAGGTGTTTCCGCGACAAGTTTACCTTTTTCGTAGATGTGCGCGCGGGGTACGAGTTTTTCGTTCTTGTATGCGACAATCTTCTTGAGCTTACCGATCGTACGGTCGCCGGTATCTTCTACGCGCAAGTTCTTGCCGTCTTCGACGTCGACAAGTTCGAGGCGGCCCGAATGCGTCGCGATAATGAGCGCGTTGTACGGGTCATATTCGCAGAGCAGTTGGTTCAGTTTCAGAACATCACGCTCTTCGATATGCAGCACCGAACCTGCGCCCAATTGGATCGCATATTCAGGCGCCAGCAGATAGATGTCGTTCTTCTCGATGAAGATCGTGCCCGCTGCAGGCGCATAAAGCATCGAGTCGGCGCCCTGTTTGTCTTTCAGACGGCCTAAAACCTCACCCTTGATGAGTTTTGCCGCCGGTTCGTGCGTGAATTCCGCAAATTGCGTTTTTGTATAGCGCGCGAGAATCTGTGCAATAATCACAGAGCCGCGTTTCGCCATAATGCGTTGTTTCTGGCGGTTCACGACCTGACGGCCCTGGAGCGAGAGTACAACCGCATCGTACGGCGCCTTGATCGCGCTTTCGGCAGATTTCGTCGTCGCCGTGCCACCGATGTGGAACGTACGCATCGTCAGCTGTGTACCGGGCTGGCCGATCGACTGCGCGGCAATAATACCCACAGCCTCGCCCTTCTCGACCGGTTGTAGTGTTGCAAGGTCAATACCGTAGCAGCAACCGCAGACACCGGTGACCGATTCGCAAGTGAGGATTGACCGCACCTTAATCATCTCATAACCTAATGTTTCGATCTGTGCCGCAATTTCTTCTGTGACCAGCGTATTGCGTATATGAATGACTTCGTCCGTATTCGGGTCTTTGATATCTTGCTGCAGGTAGCGGCCGGAAATCTTCTGGCGCAGGCTCACAATCACCTTTTCGCCTTCTTTGTCGGCCGACATATTAAAACCTTCGTTGGTTCCGCAGTCGTCTTCGCGGACGATAACATCCTGTGATACGTCAACAAGGCGGCGCGTCAGGTAACCCGCATCGGCCGTCTTGAGGGCCGTATCGGCAAGACCTTTACGCGCACCCGACGTCGAGATGTAGAACTCGAGAACGCCGAGGCCTTCCTTGAAGTTCGAACGGATCGCAAGCTCGATAATATCCCCTGACGGTTTCGCCATCAGACCACGCATACCGGCGAGCTGGCGAATCTGTGAACGCGAACCCCGCGCACCTGAGATTGCCATAGCATAGATCGGATTAAATCCGTTCTGGTCCTGGCTCAGGAGCGCAAAGAGATCTTCGGTGATCTTTTCATTGGCATTCGTCCAGATATCGATGACCTTTTTATAACGTTCTTCGTTGGTGATCACACCTTTGCGGTGCTCGGTTTCAACGCGCTCGACTTCTTTGTTCGCCTTGTCAATGATGCGTACCTTAGATTCGGGAATCTTCACGTCTTCAATCGAGATCGTTGGCGCGAAATGCGTCGCAGATTGAAAGCCCAGCTTCTTGATGGCATCGAGAAACTTCACTGTAATCGCTGCGCCCCTCAGTTTATAGAGATCTGCAATGATCTCATTCACTGTTTTGTTGGTCAGCGGCTTATTGACATAGGGATAGTTCGCTGGCAGCATCTGGTTAAAGATGAGACGGCCAGGCGTTGTTTCGAAAATTTTGTCGTTCTGCACGAAGCGTACTTTCGCGCGGTATTCAACAATACCGCGGTCGAGCGCATAGGTCAGCTCGTCCATGTTGTCATAGATGAGACCTTCGCCTTTCGCGCCGGGATAATCCGCCGTCAGGTAATAAAGGCCCAGGATCATATCCTGTGTGGGCCCTACGATCGGCTGGCCGTTCGCAGGGTTGAGCAGGTTATGCGCTGAGAGAATCAGCAGCCATGCTTCGAGCTGTGCGCGCGGTGACAGCGGCACGTGGATCGCCATCTGGTCACCGTCGAAGTCCGCGTTAAAGGCGTGGCAGACGAGCGGGTGCAGCTGTATGGCTTTGCCTTCGACGAGCACCGGCAAGAACGCCTGGATACCCAGACGGTGCAGCGTCGGTGCGCGGTTGAGCAGCACCGGGTGTTCGTGGATGACTTCTTCGAGACCTTCGAAGACTTCGCGGTCTTCGTTCTCGATCATGCGCTTCGCAGATTTAATATTCTGTGTATATTCTTTATCGACGAGCCACTTCATGATGAAGGGCTTGAAGAGCTCCAATGCCATCTTCTTAGGCAGACCGCACTGGTAGATTTTGAGTTCGGGACCGACAACGATAACGGTACGACCTGAATAGTCGACACGTTTACCGAGCAGGTTCTGGCGGAAACGGCCCTGCTTGCCTTTCAGCATATCTGAAAGGGATTTCAGGGGACGGTTGCCCTTGCCCTTGATTGACTTCTTGCGGCGGCTGTTATCGAAGAGAGCGTCTACCGCTTCCTGCAGCATGCGCTTTTCGTTGGATACGATGATATCAGGCGCCTTAAGGCCTAAGAGGCGTTTCAGACGGTTGTTACGGTTGATGACGCGGCGGTAGAGGTCGTTGAGGTCAGACGTTGCAAAACGGCCACCCTCGAGCTGTACCATCGGGCGCAGTTCGGGCGGGAGCACAGGAATCGTATCCAGAACCATCCACTCGGGGCGGTTATGGCTGTCGCGGAACGCTTCGAGGATCTCGAGGCGCTTCAGGATTCTTTTATCGCTGATCTTCTTCTTCGATTCGATTTTTGCGCGGATAAGGCGAATCTCTTCTTCGATGTTCACCATCGAGAGAAGTTCTTTTACCGCATCAGCACCGATCGAAGCGTAGAATTTATCGCCGTAGAGCTCGACCAGGCGGCCATGCTCTTCCTGTGTGATGAGTTGTTTGAGTTCGAGACCCGATTCACCCGGATCAATCACCACATAACGCTCGAAATAGAGCACGCTCTTGATGTCGTTCGCCGACATATCGAGCACGAGCGCGATACGGCTGGGGACAGTACGGTAATACCAGATGTGCGCGACTGGGTATGAGAGTTCAATGTGACCCATGCGCTCGCGGCGCACCTTGCTGTGTGTGACTTCAACGCCGCACTTATCGCAGACAACGCCTTTGTAACGGATCGATTTAAATTTTCCGCAGTAGCACTCCCAGTCTTTGGTTGTGCCGAAGATTTTCTCGCAGAACAGACCATCGCGCTCGGGCTTCAGTGTTCGGTAGTTGATGGTTTCAGGTTTTTTGACCTCGCCATGCGACCACTCGCGCACCTTGTCGGGCGACGCCAGTTTGATTCTGATCTTATGAAAATCGTGGAATTCTCTCATTCTTTCTCCGTTTAGCCTGCTGTATTTTCCACCGAATCAACTTTGATGCGGCGGCGGATCCGTGAAAACTCATCGTCCATGTCTGAAATCTCGACTGGTTTTTCGTCGCCGTCGAGGATCGTGATGTCGAGTGCGAGCGAACGTATCTCACGGATGAGAACGTTGAAGCTCTCCGGCACACCCGGCTTAATGGCGTGGATGCCTTTCACAATCGATTCATATACACGTGCGCGGCCTTGCATGTCATCCGACTTCACAGTCAGGAGTTCCTGCAAGGTATGCGCTGCACCGTAGGCTTCGAGTGCCCAGACTTCCATCTCCCCGAGACGCTGACCGCCGAACTGGGCTTTACCACCCAACGGCTGCTGCGTAACCAACGAGTATGGTCCCGTTGAACGGGCATGCATCTTGTCTTCCACCATGTGGTGGAGCTTAAGCATATAGATCGTACCGACAAACGCCGGCTGCTGGAAATGCTCGCCGGAGCGGCCATCGCGCAGGTGGATTTTCGAATCCGGGCTGATTTTAGCCTTACCTGCATAACTCTGGATATCATCCCATTTCGCACCATCAAAGACCGGCGTTTCAAAGTAGATACCGAGTTCTTTGCCGAGATAAGCGAGCTGCGTTTCAAAGATCTGACCCAGGTTCATACGCGAAGGTACCCCGAGCGGATTTAAAACGATATCGATCGGCGTGCCATCGGGCAGCATCGGCATATCGGCTTCATTGAGAATTGTCGAGATAACACCCTTGTTACCGTGGCGTCCGGCCATTTTGTCGCCGACAGAAATTTTACGTTTCTGTGCAACATAAACCTTAACGGCTTCCACGATTCCAGCCGGAAGTTCATCCCCCTCGTCGCGCTTGAAGCGGACGATGTCGACCACGATACCTGCATGGCCGTTGGGCACACGCAGCGATGAGTCGCGCACTTCTTTGGCTTTTTCGCCGAAGATCGAGTGGAGCAGACGGTATTCAGGCGTCAGGTCAGTCTCCCCTTTCGGAGTTACCATACCGACCAGAATATCACCCGCACGCACTTCTGCGCCGACGCGGATAATACCTTCATCGTCGAGATCGCGGAATGCGCGCTCGCTGATGTTCGGGATATCGCGTGTGATAATCTCGCGGCCAAGTTTTGTTTCACGTGCCTGGATTTCAAACTCTTCGATGTGGATACTGGTGAACGTATCGTTCTTCACGAGTCGTTCTGACAGAATAATCGCATCTTCGAAGTTATAGCCATCCCATGGCATGAATGCCACGGTGATGTTCTTGCCGAGTGCAAGGCGGCCATAACGCGTCGCCAGGCCGTCGGCAAGAATTGTCGCCTTACGCGCATTGTTCTTGTTCGGCTGGTCGAGGCGACCCTTGATGATTTCGCCGGCGAGCAGGTCTCCGCGGTAGACGAAAGCGCCTTCTTTGGCAACAGCTTTCATCGCCCCCTGGAAGGTTTGCATCGGGAAATGATAGGTTTTCCCGTTTTCGGCTTCGAGCAGCATCTCGTTCTTATCGATTTTGATGATCTTACCGTTCTCAGGCGCATTGTGGCAACCCACCAGTGACTGGTGGTTCAGCGTCGTGCTTTGGTTCGTGCGCTTGAATTTCACAAGGCGGTACTTATCTTTAGTACCGTCTTCGCGTTCGACTTCAATCGCATCGGCATCGACTTTGGTCACCATACCGTCGTGATCGGCGATGACGCAGACACCCGAATCATAGGCGATCGGCAATTCCATACCGGTACCGACATAAGGCATGTCGGGGGTCAGCAGCGGCACAGCCTGGCGCTGCATGTTGGAACCCATGAGAGCGCGGTTGGCGTCGTCGTGTTCGAGGAATGGAATCAAACTTGTTGAGAGTGAAATAACCTGTGTCGGCGAAACGTCCATCAGGTGAATTTCTTCTGAAGATTTCAGGGGGAAATCCCCGCGGTAACGGCAGCTGATCAGCTTATCGAGGAATTCGCCATTCTCGCCGAGCGTGGCGTTTGCCTGCGCGACGACATAGTGATCTTCTTCGTTGGCGGACAGGAACATGGCTTTGCCTGTATCCTTACCCTTCTCTACCACGCGGTAAGGCGTTTCGACAAAACCATAGGGGTTCAGGCGCGAGTATGTCGCCATCGAGGTAATGAGACCGATGTTTGGGCCTTCCGGCGTCTCGATCGGACAAAGGCGCCCGTAGTGCGTGTAATGCACGTCGCGCACTTCGAACCCGGCGCGTTCCCGTGTAAGACCACCGGGCCCGAGGGCATTGAGGCGGCGCTTGTGCGTAATTTCAGACAAGGGGTTCGTCTGATCCATGAATTGTGAAAGCTGGCTTGCGCCGAAGAATTCATTCATGACCGCAGTAATAGGTTTAATCGAGATCAGCAGTTGCGGCGTCATGATGTCGACGTCGTTCATGCTCATACGCTCTTTCACCACACGTTCCATACGCGTGAAACCCGCTTTGAGTTGTGTCGTGAGGAGTTCACCCACGGTGCGCACGCGGCGGTTACCGAGATGGTCAATGTCGTCGTACTGGTAACCAGGAACTTCATGAATTAAGTTCACCATGTACTTGCAGGTTTCGACGATGTCGATCGGGCGCAGAGTCTGCATGTTTGCATCTTCGCCGAATTCGCCGGCGTTCAGGTGTTTGAAACGCGCGTTAATTTTGTAGCGACCGACGCTGCCCATGTTATAGGTTTTCGCGTCAAAGAACAGGCGCTGCATCTCAGCGCTGGCGCGCTCGATGTTTTTCGTGCGTTTCTCTGCGTCGCCGTGGTCGGGGCTGTAATCGAGCGGCTTCTGGTGTTTAATGAACTCCATCAGCGCTTCTTCGGTCGAGTTAACGCCGTCTTTGTCGAGCGACGTGAACACCACACGGTGGTCAACGGAGCCTTTATTGACGAGAAGTTCGATCTTGTCGATTTTCGCGTCTTTGAGAATATCCAGGTTATCTTCATTGAGCGCCTGGCCTGCTTCGATGAGGATCTCCCCCGTTTCCGGGTGAGCGACGTCGGTCAGCGTACGGCGGCCGATAAATTTTGCCAGGGTCTTGGACTGCACACCTTTGATGACAACACTTTCAGCGTCATAGAACAGGCGCAGAATTTGCTCGTTTGTGCCATAGCCTAAGGCTTTCAGGAGAAGAGTGAACGGGAATTTTTTACGGCGGTCTATACGGGCAATGAGCAGGCCCTTGGCGTCCATTTCAAATTCAAGCCATGAGCCTTTATGGTCTGGAATGATACGCGAAGAGAAGATATTCTTCGCTTCGTCGAAGAAAATGAAGATACCGGGTGAGCGGTGCAGCTGATTGACAATAACGCGTTCAGCGCCGTTGATGACAAAGGTACCGGTGGGCGTCATCATCGGCAGGTCGCCCATGTAGACTTCCTGTTCGCGCACTTCACCGGTTTCGATGGCGATCAGGCGGATTGTAGCCTTGAGGGGAGCGGCGTATGTCAGGCCGTTGACCTTACAATCCCAGATGTCGCGTTTTGCCTCGCCGAGGGTATATTCCACGAATTCGAGCACAACGTCGCCGTTAGAGCTTTCGATCGGGAAACTGTCTTCAAACACCGACTGCAGACCGACGCGTTTGCGTTTCGCCATGGGCGTCTCGATCTGCAAGAACTCGTTGTACGAGATAGTTTGCACCTCAATCAACGGTGGTACATCCAGCGATTTGCGGATATTTCCAAAGTTGATGATTTTGAACGACGAGGTATCCTCGCCGACTCTTACGACATTAGAATCAGACATTTTGCTCCTCTGGCCTCAGCATAAAAAAACAATAAGCCCGCCGGGCATCCGCCCGGCAGGTTTTTGAAAAGAAATCAAGAAAAGAAAAAGAAAGTCATTACTTGAGCGCGATCTTGCCGCCCAAGGCTTCGATTTCTTTTTTGATTTTTTCAGCTTCGTCTTTGGAAACGCCTTCTTTCAGAACGCCTGTACCGCCCTCAACGAGCTTTTTTGCGTCCATCAGAGGAAGGTTGGTGATTTCACGTACTTTCTTGATTGCATCGACTTTCTTGTCGCCGCTGAAACCTTCGAGTACTACGTTAAATTCCGTTTTTTCTTCGCCTGCTGCAGCTGCTGCTGCCGCTGGTGCTGCTGCAACCGCTACCGGTGCTGCCGCTGAAATACCAAACTTGTCTTCCATTGCTTTGACAAGTTCTGCCGCCTGAACGATCGTCAGCGAACCAATTTTATCTAAGAGCTCCTGTACCATACTTTCTCCTTTAATCTTCCCGCTTTTATTAAGCCGTTAATTTCCGTTTTTTTCCGCCACACTCTTGATGCCGCGCGCCAGAGACGCGATGACATTGTTGAGTGTACCTGCAATTTTTGTCGCAGGCGAGTTGAGCATTGCGGCGATTTGTGCCAGAATTTGCTCTTTCGAAGGCAGATCAGCGATTGCTTTGACGCCCTTCGCGTCAAAGTAAGTGCTCTCCATAACCCCAGCCCTCAGGACAAGTTTATCATTGTCCTTGCTGAAATCGCGGAGCACTTTAGCGACAGCTGGAACATCAGAGCCTGCAAATGCAATCGCATTCGGCCCTTTCAGTGTGCTGTCATAGGGGAAATCTTTCGCCACGCCCGATTCTTTGAGCGCAATGCTGAAGACATTATTCTTAACAACGGTATACTTTGCGCCTGCTTCACGCAATTTCTTGCGCAGCGCGCTGATAGCGACCACATCCAGGCCCTGGTATTGTGTAATGATAAAGTTGGGAGTGCTCTTGAGAGCCGCTGCGTATTCGTCTTTGAGGTTGGTTTTTTCTGCTGACGGCATTAGCGCATTTCCTTGATGTTAATCTTAACGGCAGGTGTCATTGTGCCAGTGACGTACATCCCCACCACATAGTCGCCCTTCGCATCAGACGGTTTTTCTTTGAGAATAGTCTGGAAGACGATCTCAGCATTATCTTTAAGCTGATCTGCATTAAATGAGAGCTTGCCCATAGGCACATGCACCACACCGGTCTTGTCGGCGCGGTATTCGATGCGGCCACTGGTAAGCTGTGCGATAATGCCTTTGATATCTGTCGTCACAGTTCCGGATTTTGGCTTCGGCATGAGGCCGCGCTTACCCAGAACCTGACCGAGCTTACCGACGTCTTTCATCATGTCGGGTGTCGCCACGACGAAGTCGAAGTCGACCCAGCCGCCCTGCACCTTTTGAATCATGTCATCGTCGCCGACGAAATCCGCACCCGCCTGGCGTGCTTCTTCAGCCTTATCGCCTTTGGCAAAGACAAGAATTTTGACTTTTTTGCCTGTGCCATGAGGCAGCTGAACGATACCGCGCACATTTTGTGTGCTTTTGTAGCGGACGTTGAAATGCCCTTCGAGTGTAGAATCGAATTTTGTATAAGTGACATCTTTAAGAATCTTCATTGCATCGAGCAATGAGTACTCTTTATCAGGATTTACTTTTTCTGCCGCTGCGCGGTATTTTTTTCCGTGTTTTGCCATATTATCCGCCCTGGATGGTTACTCCCATCGAACGCGCCGTACCGGCGATAATCAGTTTAGCCGCTTCAATGTCATTGGCATTGAGGTCTGGCATTTTTTGTTTCGCAATCGCCTCGAGCTGAGCTTGCGTCAGCGAACCGACTTTATCTTTATGAGGAATCTTCGAGCCGCTTTCGATTTTGGCAGCTTTTTTGATAAGGTCACTGGCAGGAGGTACCTTCGTGATGAACGTAAAGGAACGATCTGAAAAAACAGTGACAATCACCGGGATGATACTGCCGGCCTGAGCCTGCGTTTTAGCGTTGAACTGCTTGCAGAATTCCATCAGGTTGACGCCCTGAGGACCCAAGGCAGTACCGACCGGCGGTGCAGGGTTTGCCTTACCTGCCGGAATCTGGAGTTTTACCTGTGCTACGATCTTTTTTGCTGCCATTTAAGAAACCTTAACCTGTTTGCGAGCTGCCATTTTGCAAAATTGCGACATACCGCAAACTATATTTTACTTACCTGCAAGTAATCCAACTCAACCGGGGTAGCCCGGCCGAAAATCTCGACCCTAACCCTGACTTTACCCTTTTCAGGGTTCACATCATCGATAGTGCCCTGGAAGTTAGCGAACGGACCATCGATAATCTTGACGATTTCGCCTTCTGCGAAGAAAATACGCGGGGTTTGCTTCTCGTCTGCCACTGCGGGGCCCATTTCCGTGAAAAGAGAATGCATTTCTTCTTCACTGAGAACCTGCGGCTCGGTGCCGGCACTGACAAAACCCATGATTCCGGGCAGCGCCCGGATACGGTGCTGCAGCTCATCGCTGAGGTCTGCCTCGATAAAGACATAACCTGGCATGAGTTTCTTCTTTACTATACGCTTTTTACCGCCACGCAGCTCGGCCATTTCATGGAGAGGTATCTTCACCTGCCCCACTTTGGCGCCGTCGGGCCATTTGTCTTTCTGGCGCTCGAGCAGCTTTTTGACCTTGTCTTCATGCGAAGACAGGGTCGTCACGACGTACCAGTGCATTGCCATATCAACCACCGATGACGGTCCGGAAAACCCGGTCGATTCCGCCATCGACGACATAGATGAGAACGGCGAAAATGATGACCGTCACGAAAACAACGAGCGTTGAACGTGAGACGTCATCCCATGAAGGCCATGTTGCCTTGCGGAGCTCAGCCCTCGCTTCGACTAAAAACTGCCATATCCTTTTCATAGTGCTCCTTTACAAATCTCGGATCTCTGCAGAGAGATCCTTTCAACTTCAGGGCAGGAAGGAATCGAACCCTCACTAACGGTTTTGGAGACCGTCGTTCTACCGTTGAACTACTGCCCTATTTTAGCCCACAATCGGAATCGAACCGATGACCTTTTCCTTACCATGGAAATGCTCTACCGACTGAGCTATGTGGGCCTTCGGCCCACATAGCTCAGTCGGCTACATAGGCTTTTCGGAGTGGGAGGGATTCGAACCCTCGGTACCGGTTACCCAGTACAACAGTTTAGCAAACTATCGCATTCGACCACTCTGCCACCACTCCAGGGACTCGGTCTGCGGCGAAGAGGGCATCCTGCCCGCCGCAGACCTTGCGCATCCCTGCGCTTCGGAGGAGGTAGGATTCGAACCCACGAGACCCGTGAAGGTCTAACGGTTTTCAAGACCGCCGCATTCGACCACTCTGCCACTCCTCCTATGATTTACTATCCATGGTCGGATTTTCGGATCACCGAAAACCATGCGGACAATAAAAAAAGACCTCTCGGTCTAATCTTACACGTTTAGAGATTGAAACACAGCGTCAAACGAATAGTGGATTGAGGGCCGGTTCAGGCGCTTTAGATGGAGAAACGGCCTTTCAACAGGTTCCAGACACCCAGAGTCGCGAAAGTAGGCAGGCTTTTTGCAAACTGCGCACCGATCGTCGCCCAGTCAAAATAATCGCGCCACAGCGTGATTTTACCGTTTTTGACCTCAAAGGTGCCACAAACCCAGAATTCCAGGCGGAGGCCCGGCCCCGAGAGAATATCTGTGCGCTCGGTGAGCACGGTGCCATCTTTCTCAGCGATATTATGCATAATAACTTCAAACTTTTTACTGATCAGCCCAAAACGTTTCAAGGTTGCGATCGTGGCAGCTTTACCGTCATCCGTAGGTAACGGCACGTTCTGGTACTGGACATTGTCGTCGAGAAGAGACTCCGCCTTTTCTAAATCGGAATCTTCGAGCGCCTTGAGGAAGTCGATGACGGTTTCGGTTGCTGTTGTTTTTGCCATAAAACGACCTTAAAGGAACTTACTCTTCGCTACACCTTCATCAAACTCGCCGTAACCCGCATAGTCGATCAGGTCATAGAGCTCTTGCCGCGTCTGCATGTTCGGTACTTCACTTTCCTGCGAGCCCGAATTTTTAATGGCATTGAAGACGCGCTCGACGGCCTTCATCTGCACACGCAGTGAGGTGACGGGGTAAATCACCATTTTATATCCCCATTCCTGGAACTTTTGCGCTGGAATATAAGGCGTTTTACCGAATTCTGTCATGTTCGCCAGCAGCGGCACCTTGACTTCGGCGGCAAATTGTTTGAATTCTGCTTCTGTTTTCAGCGCTTCAGGGAAAATCGCATCGGCGCCAGCATTGACGTACATCTTCGCGCGCTTGATCGCTTCTTCAATGCCAAAGATCGCATGGGCATCGGTGCGCGCCAGCAACATCAGGTTCTTGCGCGTCTTTGCTATCGCTTCAATTTTGCGGCACATTTCATCTGCCGTGACGAGTTCTTTGCCTTCGAGGTGACCGCATTTTTTGGGCAGCTTCTGGTCTTCCATCTGGATCATCGCCGCGCCGGCGCCTTCCATCTCAAGCACAGTGCGTGGCAGGTGCACGACTTCACCGAAACCGGTGTCGACATCGACGAGAATCGGCAGGTTGGTCGATTGGTAGAGGCCGCGCACATAGTCCGCAAGCTCTGTGACCGTGAAGTAGCCGATGTCGGGCATACCGCGCGAGGCAGAAAACGCCGCGCCGGAGATATAAAGAGCTTTGAAGCCGGTCTTTTTGGCCATGAGGCCCGTCAGCTGATCGTGCGCGCCGGGCATCTGCACAATCTCTTTGCCCTGCAGCAGGGCTTTCATCCTTAAAGGAGCATCAAATTCGCGTTTGTCTAACATCCATGGCATAAGGCAGCGTCGAGGATCGAAACAGGCCGTAAAACGAGAATTGCTTGACCGGGCGGCAAAGCGCGGTATCTGATGGTATGGCTTTAGCAGCGCCCGCCCGAAATAAACCGCGCTACGAAGGGATGCGCGTCACACGCGAGGAGTACCTTGACCTGCAGGAAGACGGCTTCAAATACGACGTAATCGACGGAGTAATGACCATGGCACCGAGCCCCTATTTTGAACATAATCTCAGGGCGACGAATTTATTGGCGCGGTTACATTCCTATCTCAAAGAAACGGATTCTGGCCTCGTTGCTAACGAAACCGATGTTCTCTTACCTGACGGTGGCGACCCGCTCAGGCCTGATATCTCCCTTATCATGAAGCAAAATCTGCAAATTATAAAAGGTCATATCCACGGTACGCCCGATCTCATCGTTGAGGTGCTCTCCGAATCGACCCGGGAACGCGACCTGGGAGTAAAAGCCGATCGCTACCTCAAATGCGGAGTGCGTGAATACTGGATTCTCGATCCGGAAGATAAAACCATGCAATTGTGGCTGAACCGCAAAGACCACTGGGAGAAGAAAAATGACCCCGAACTTGCGTCGGAGTTGCTGCCCGGGTTATTGATCAGCAGGGCCGAGATTTTTGCTTAAGCAACCGAACAAAAACCGTCGCTCACACCACCCATGAACATTCTCGATTTTCTGAATAACTCCCCCTCACCCGCCTGGGCGGCCGAAACGGCAGCTCAACTTCTGCAAAGTGCGGGATTCAAAGAGACCGGTCGCAAAATTTTTCTGCGCCCCCACCCCGGCATGCTGGTCGCGGCGGTCTTGCCCGAAAAAATACAGGCTGACAAAGCCTCATTCCGTATCATCGGCGCACACACAGATTCACCCCACCTGCGCCTCAAACCCAACACTGCCGTTGAGGCTGCCGGTCATACCGTACTCACGAGCGAAATCTATGGCGGCGCCCTGCTCTACACCTGGTTCGACCGCAATTTAGGCATTGCCGGTGAAATCTATTATAAATCGGGAAGTTCGGTTGCGCAGAAGCTCATCAAGATCGATGCGCCTGTCGCGATTGTGCCATCGCTGGCAATCCATCTGCAGCGTGGCGTCAATGAAGACGGTTTTATTCCCGCGAAGGCCGCGGGCATGAATGCACTCATTACCTTAAAGAAGGGGGATTTAGACTTCAACCAATATCTGGCGGCGCAGGTCAAGATTGCGCCCGAAACTTTGCTCAGCTATGACCTTTCCCTGTTCGATGTCCAGAAAGCCACGCGCGGCGGGCTGGATGATCAGCTATTGTCTTCAGCCCGCCTAGACAATCTCGTGAGTTGTTTTACTGCAGTCAGCGCACTCGCAGGTGCGGGCAGTGAAAATAGGATTCCGGTCGTCGCGCTCTTCGATCATGAAGAGATCGGCAGCGTTTCAGAGGCCGGTGCCGAAAGTATACTTACAGAAAACCTGCTGCGCGATTTCGGCGCACAGGCCGGGCTTGATGAAAAATCTTTCCGCAGCGCCCTCGGCCGCAGTATCTTTTTGAGCGCCGATATGGCGCACGGGGTACATCCCAACGCAAGCGACAAGCATGACACGCAGAACCGGCCCCGCCTCGGCGGCGGCGTGACGCTCAAGGTGAACCAGAACCGCCGCTATGCGACCAGCGCAGCGACGCAGGCGGTATTTCACGATATCTGCCGTACGAACCAAATTGCGTCGCAGATCTACACACACCGCAACGATTTACCCTGCGGCAGCACCATCGGCCCCGCAGTCAGCGCCCGGCTGGGCATAGCCACGCTCGACGTCGGCGTGGCGATGCTGGGCATGCATTCGATACGCGAAACCTGCGCGTGGGAAGATCTTGCCCACTATCAGAAATTTATGAGCACGTTCTTGGCGGGGTCATAGGGGTATGCAATACCCCTATGCATTTGATTACTTTTTAAAAGTAATCAACCCATATTCCCGGCGCGGGAATTGATCTTATCGAGAAAGTCGAAATCGAGATTCAGCGTTTCATCGCCGTCAAAATGGCTCTTGAGTTCGGCGTAGATAATGCCGGAAAAATGCTTCTTGTCGTTGAGTTGGGGATGGATTGAGTACTCCACCCACCTGCCCTGCTTATTATCTAATACGAGATCGGAATCGCGCAGGATGGATAAATGCTGGGAAATCGTCGGCATCGACAGGCGCAGCATGAGTTTAATGTCATTAACGACGAGCGGTCGGCGCGACAAAAGCGCTAAAATCCGCAGCCGCTGCTTGTCGGAGAGCGCTTTGAACATGCGTTCGTATTCGCGCAATTGCACACTTAACGAAGTGGCGAAATGAATCGGCGTGTCAAGTAGGTCAAATAATGGAAGATCTGATTGTGAATCAAAAAACGCCGTGTCCCCGTGCTCGCCGTGGTTCTCATTTTTTTAAGCCTTCTATTCATTCAATTGATAACCTGCTAACATATTTATACTTCGCTATTTATCAAAATAAAGATTTTCTCGCTGAGTCACCTGCCCATTATGTCCCCAAGCCGTATTAGAGTCCTGTGGAAGCCTCCACACGAGTCCAATACGGCCCGACGGGGGAAATCCCCCTCAAATGGAAAAGAAAGGAGAATGTATGAAAACAGCAAAGATCATAGCCGCCCTGTCACTCGCGGCCCTCATTGCCTGCGGTAAAAAGGACGCGAGCCTTAAAATTGCGGGTTCAGACACGATGGTGCAGCTCGGCCAGACCCTGGCGAAGACCTACATGGAAGCAGATGCGAAGAATAAAGTTTCTGTTCAGGGTGGCGGCAGCGGCACAGGCATCGCGGCGCTACTCAACGGTTCAACCGACATTGCCAGCGCCTCACGTGAAATGAAACCCAAGGAATGGGACCAGGCGAAGGCGAAAGGCCTCAATGTGAAGGAATATGTTGTGGCGCTCGACGCATTGGCAGTCGTGGTGAACCCCACAAACAAAGTCGCTAAACTCACGATCGCACAACTCAGTGATATCTATTCGGGCAAAATCAGCAACTGGAAAGAAGTCGGCGGCGAAGATAAGGAAATCCTCGTGATTTCGCGCGAAAACAACTCGGGCACGCATGTCTATTTCAAAGAGCATGTGCTGCGCCAGGGTAAAGAAGCGAAAAAAGACGACGCCAACCCGGACCCGCTGTCAAAACTCGAATTCGGCAGCAAGGTCACCTACGGCGTTTCATCCCAGGCGATCGCTGACCAGGTGAAATCAAACCCGGCAGCCATTGGTTATTTCGGCATGGGTTGGATCACCAAAGATGTGAAGGCCGTGGAGATCAGCAAGGACGGCAAAACCTTCTTTGCGCCGACCGCTGAAAATACTTCGAGCAAAAAATATCCGATCGCGCGCGGTCTGCAGATGTATCTCAACACCGCATCGGGTGAAAAAGGCCAAAGGTTCATTGACTTTGTGATGAGCGCTGCCGGACAAAAGGTTGTTAAAGACCAGGATTTCGTTCCGGTTAAGTAATCGGTATGAAAAAGACCACAGCGATCACGGAGGACACGGCGATGAAACCAAATCGCCGTGCTCGCCGTGCCGCCGCGGTTAAAAATTCTATCGCCATTCAGCAAAATTGCCTTGAAAATCAAGGTCATTTTGCTAAATGACGAATAACGATGTACGCAAAGTCGAAGGGGCAATAGTTGGCCTGCGTACGAGGAGCTATCAATGCAAAAGCGTAGCCGCATCGCAGAATATCTCATCGAAAAAGGCCTGATACGATTATCGGGTTATGCGGCCGTCGCCGTATTGCTCCTGATTCTGTTCTTTATTTTGCGCGAAGGTCTGCCGTTCTTCGGCGTCTACAGCGCATCGGATTTCCTCTTTAAGACAGACTGGTATCCGCTCTCGGGCCGTTACGGCATGTTGCCGCTTCTCACCGGCAGCATCATGGTCACTGTATTGTCGCTCGCCGTCGCTGTGCCGATGGCGATCGGGACTGCAATTTTTCTCTCAGAACTTGCGCCAACACGCGTGAGAAGCATGTTCAAGGTGCTGCTCGAAATACTCGCGTCGATACCATCGGTGGTGTTCGGCTTTTTAGGTATTATCTTCTTAGGTCCCTGGGTGCAAAAGACCTTTGGCCTGCAGACGGGCCTTAACGCCTTTAGCGCGGGAATCCTGCTTGCCTTCATGGCTTTGCCCACGATTGCCAGTGTCGCCGACGAGGCGATGCAGGCAGTGCCGCGCAGTTTGCGCGAGGCATCGCTGGCGCTGGGCGCAAGCCGCATACAGACGATTTTCCGTATCACATTCCCCGCTGCATCGTCGGGGGTCATCGCCGGCGTGATGCTCGGCATCGGCCGCGCGATCGGTGAAACCATGACCGTGATGATGGTCGCGGGCGGCTCTGCGCAGGTAACTCTCAACCCGATGGCGCCGGTGCGTACCATGACGGGCACCATCGCCGCGGAAATGGGCGAAGTCGTGATGGGCGACGACCATTACCGCGCACTCTTTATGATCGGCTTGCTGCTTTTTGTCATCACGCTCGGCGTAAACACGCTCTCGGGCCTGATCATCGAGCGCATCCGCCGGAGGCAGGGAGCATGATCGCGCGCAAGATTCGCGTCGGTGACGGCATCGGCTTAGCGTTTATTTATACGATGACTGCTCTCGTCTTCTTGCCTTTGGTAGGCTTTCTCGTCTATGTCATTGCAAAAGGTGTCGGGCGCATCAACTGGGAGTTCCTCTTCACCGCGTCTTCGTCGATGGAATCGGGCGGCATCTTTGCACCGCTGTACGGTACGTTGATTTTAACTCTGGCTTCTCTGGTGGTGGCGGTGCCGATTTCACTTTTTGCCGCAGTCTATCTTTCAGAGTACGCGCGCAAAGACCGCTGGTTCCAGATTATTGAACTCACGATTGTCAACCTCGCTGGAGTGCCGTCGGTAGTTTATGGCCTTTTCGGCTTGGGACTCTTCGTTATTTTCTTTGGCCTCGGCAAATCCATCATTGCCGGTGCGCTGACGATGGCCTGCATGTCGCTGCCGCTTCTGGTCACGGTTTTTTACCAGGCGCTCAAAGCGGTTCCCCTAACCCTGCGCGAGGCATCGCTGGCGCTGGGGGCGTCGAAACTGGCGACAACGTTTAGGATCGTGGTTCCGACAGCGCTTCCCGGTATTTTCACGGGCGTCATTCTCGCAACCGCGCGTATTGCCGGCGAAACGGCACCGGTACTCTTTACGGTCGCTGCATACTACATGCCCAACCTGCCGCAGAGCCTTTCAGATCAGTCGATGCTGCTCTCTTACCATCTCTATGTCATCAGCACACAGAATACCGGGGTCAAAGACGAACAGAAGTTTGCCGTCACGCTGGTTCTGGTGCTGCTCGTGCTCCTCGTGAACCTCATCGCCATCTGGGCGAGATCGCGCGCCCGCAAAAAAATCGGTAACCTAGGATAATATTATGGAAAAAGCCGCCACGGATGTAATTACAAAGCCAATTCTAAAACTCGAGCAGGTCAATCTGCATTACGGCGACAACCATGTGCTGAAAAATATCAGTATGGACATCGCCGCTAACTCGATTACCGCCTTCATCGGCCCTTCAGGCTGCGGCAAGTCGTCGCTGCTGCGCTGCCTCAACCGCATGAACGACCTCATTGATACGACCAAGGTCGAAGGTAAAATCTTATTCGACGGCAAGATCGACATCAACGAACGCCGCATCGACGTCACGCAACTGCGCCGCAAGATCGGCATGGTATTCCAGAAACCGAACCCCTTCCCCAAATCGATCTATGAAAACATCGCCTACGGTATACGCATTGCGCAGGCGGCGCCAAAATCTGAAGTCGACGGCCGTATTGAAGAGGCCTTAAAAAAGGTCGGGCTCTGGAAAGAAGTTTCTGACCGCCTGAAAGATTCGGGGATGGCCCTCTCGGGTGGCCAGGCGCAGCGGCTTTGCATTGCACGCACGATTGCCACGAAGCCCGATATCATTCTGATGGATGAACCTACCAGCGCGCTCGACCCGATCAGCACGCAGACGATTGAAGAGCTTACGCTCGAACTCAAAGAAAACTACACCGTGGTGATTGTCACGCACAACATGCAGCAAGCCGCGCGGATCTCGGACAGCACGGCATTCTTTTACCTCGGTGATCTGATTGAATACAGCCCGACGAAAGTCATGTTTACGCGTCCGCAACAAAAGAGAACAGAAGACTACATCACAGGCCGGTTCGGCTAGGAGAAATTATGCTCATCATCGAAAAAGCCCTCAAGGAACTCCGCGAAAACCTCAACTTGATGACCGAAGTGGTGCTCGACATGCTCGAGCTCGTCAAAAACTCGCTCGAACAGGAAAAGATCAACGAGCTCGAGGTTGTCTTCAAACAGGATAAACACTTAGACCAGCTCGAAAAGGCCCTCGACCGCCAGTGCATGGAGCTGCTCGCACTCATCAATCCGCATGCGTCGGACCTGCGTTTTGTTTTTTCAGTGATCAAGGTCAACGTCGATCTCGAGCGCATGGGCGACGAATGCAAAAACGTCGCACGTGAGATGAAGGGTTACAGCGACAAAATACCACCTGAGATGAAACAACTGGCCGAGATGGTCTATGCCACTGCGCAGAAGACATTCCGCGCACTGAAGAATGACGATTCGAAGCTTGCGAAAGAGATTATTCTCGAAGATGACGCCATCGACACACTCGAATACAATATCCTGCAAAAGTACCCGCAGATCGGCACCTCGTTTACCGCCAAGGCCCTCGAGCGCATCGCCGACCATGCGACGAATGTGGCTGAGAGCATCATCTATTCCGTGGAAGGTATTGACGTGCGCCACGAGAACACCATCAGACAGCGTATGGGAAAGTAGCCCTTTGTTGCGCAGCATAAAAAAGTGGCTGCGGCCTCAACATTTCGTTATTTTCCTAAATGAAGAATATACATGAAAGCAACAATGACAAAACTAACCAAAGAGACAGCCCCACAGTCCTGGGATGCCGAACTCACGCACGCGCTTGCCGTCGCCCGCAATATTCTCGAACAGCGTACCTGGCGGCAAAGCATCCGCGAAAACACTATCTTTTCGGCGTTCGAAGTCGGCAAGCTGGCCAACATCGCCATTGACTGGGTTTCGAACGAGACGGCGCTCAAAACCGTCGACGAACTCATACACGATTTCGGCATCGAGTTTTTTCCCGTACGCGCCTCGGGTAAATTTATCGGCTATGTGAAGCAGGAGAAATTCCGCGCGCTGCTGGGGCAGAACCAGTACAGCCGCGATATCTTTTTGCGCAGCGAAAATACCGTCATCGATGTTCTCGAAGAAGGTTTAGTGAGCGTCGATGCGCGTATGACTCTGCCTGAGGTGTCGCGCCTACTCATGGCCCGCGGCCGCGAGCAGCTCTATGATCCCTTCGTTATCACCTACCACGGCGAATATTACGGCGTCGCCACCGTTAAGGCCGTCATGGACGGCATCGCCTTCTACGAGCAAAAAGATATCGCCGCCGCCCGCGAAGCGCAGCAGGCGATGAACAGCCCCAAAAAAAACAACCGGGGTATCTATGTCGATTATGACTTCTTTATCGAGCAACACGGTGAAGTCGGCGGCGATTTTATCTATGCACAGGGCCTGAAACCCCATCTGACACTGTTCTCCGTGATGGACGTCTGCGGCAAGGGCCTCAAGGCGGCGCAGATGGCCATGGCGATGGGCGCCTATTTCCGCGCGATCTTCAAATATCTCTGCAAGACGGGTATCGATGCGGATTTCCGCAGTGTCAAACTCTCGCAGCGCCTGAAAATCCTCAACACCATGCTGGCAAAATCGACGCCGTCCGATATGTATGCCTCAGGTGTCGTGCTGCTGCTCGATATCCGTAATAATATTCTCCTTTACTTCGATTTCGGCCATACCCCGGTCTATGTGCTGCGCAACGGCAAGGTCATGCCGCTGCCGCGCGCAGAACACAACGAAGCCGACGGCTTCCCTTTCGTCGGTGTCGAAGAGCAGATGATCATCCGTTCGGTGCCGATACGCGTTAAATCGGGCGATGTCTTCATCGTCACCACAGACGGTATCGGCGAAACCCGCAACGAGATGCGCGAAGAATTCGGCGAAGACGGCATCATCCGCACACTGACCGGCCGTACATTTGAACACCCGACACAAGTGACCGAACTCATGCGCACGGCACTGGCCAATTTCCGGGGCAAGTACCGAAGGCTCGACGATATGTCCTTCCTGAGCTTCATGGTGCCATAGGCACAGATGTCTGAAAAGGTAAAAAAATTCCGCTTTAAAAAAGATACAGTTTACGACGCACTGTATATCTCCGATATCCATTACCTGCTGAAGAAGAAGGTCCGCAATCATATGCATAAAGACCTCTTCAAAATGCTCGATCACCTGAAAAAACGCGGCGTGCGTTTCCGCAAGATTTTTCTTGTCGGCGATATCATTGAAAACTGGTATTTCAGCGCGCAGAGAAAACTCGTGCGCAAATTCGGTAAAAAACGCTTCAACAAGCTTTTCGACCGCTTCGACGCGCTCGCAACACCCGTTTCGCTCAAGGTTTACCTGATCGGCAACCACGACTCATTCAGCTATGTCGGCAGCCTGCCGCCGAAAATAGATCAGTACCTCAGGGAACGCGATTATGCGATCCAGGACCGCTATGAAAGCGAACGCCTGGTAGTATTGCACGGCCACCAGGGGCAATACACAAAATTTTCATGGTTCTTAAATATTCTCGGGGTGCGGCTTCTGCATCTACTGACGCATATCTTTCCTTCGATTTTCATCACGATGGAAAATTTCTACCGCAAACATTTTAACTTCGACCGCAACGAGACCGAAGACGAGGTGCGCGAGTACTACGGCCTGCTGCGCGAACGCTCGAACCAGGGTAACCGCCTGCTGATCTGCGGCCATACCCACCAGGCGATGGCAGACCAGCGCCTGCGGGTTATCAATACCGGCGACTGGATCGAATCCGGCACGTTTGTCATCGAGCAGAACCAGGAATTTGTTGGTTTAGAGTTTAAATCGAAGAAGAAAATTCTGGAAAAATTCAACGTAAAACTGTAGCGCCTGGGAACCGTATCCTATGTAACCACGGCGAACACGGCGATTTGGATTTTTCCCGCCGTGCCCTCCGTGATCGCCGTGGTTCTATCTTGCGGCAGCCTTACGGTAGATCTTTTCGAGCTTATCAGTGCACTTGTCATGCCCGTGATCCTGCGCAATTTCGATGGAGGCCGCTGAACACGCCTCATAGAGCGCGGCATCTTTCAGCAGGCGCACCGCCGCTTCGGCCATTTTGTGTATGTCATGGGCAGGCGGCGTAAAACCGTTGCGGCCATTCTGGATGAGCTCGGGCAGCGCATAGGCATCCACACCCACCGCTGGTAATCCCGTCGCAATCGCCTCGAGCGCCACAAGGCCCTGCGTTTCCATCGCCGAAGCGGTGATAAAGAGGTCATGGTCGGCATAGATTTGCGGCAGCTCGCCGCGCGATTTGTAGCCCATGAAGTTGATGCTGTCGGCGACGTTCAGTTCCGACGCTTCGCGCTTCAGATCGAGCAGCACCGGCCCGTCGCCGACCACGGTCAGAAGCGCATCGGGAATCTCGCGCTTGATGAGTGTAAAGGCGCGTATGACTTCTTCGGTATTTTTTTCGGGCGCAATACGGCCGACATGCAGAATACGCGGATGGCTGACCGGGAAATGGCGCTTCTCGCCGCGGAAAAAACGCAAATCGATACCATTCGAGACAACCGTCACCGGCGCTTTGATCTGATGGTTGATGAGTTCTTTTTTTATCAGCTCGCTCGGTGAGATAACGATCTGGCATTTCTCATAGAGCCGGTTCGCGAGCTTAAAGAGCAGCTTGCCACCCAGCGATGCCGGCCTTTTGCGCGTCAGTTTTTCGAGTTTTGAGGCTATTTTTTTCTTGCGGCGGAAACGTGTGAGTAGTTTGTCGAGCTTCAAAAGCCTGAAAGGATTTACGTACATCCCCACTTCACTCATCATTGTGTGGTAGGTGCCAATCACGGGAATCGAATAAATTTTGCCCGCGGCGACCCCATACTGCCCCATAAAGCCCGGCGTCTGGATATGGATGAGGTCGGGCTTAAAATCCTTAATCACCTTGTGCAGACGCGTGCGGCCGGGCACAATGATGCGCATTTCGGGGTATGAAGGCAATGCCACCGACTTGAAACGCTCAATGCGGATGTTCGCTCCCATGAGCTCGGTGTCATCGTCACCATAACGGGGACAGCAGATCACAAACTTGTGTCCCCTGCCCTCGAGTTTCTCGCAAAAGTTTTGCACCGAAACGGCGATCCCGTCGATTTTCGGAAAAAAGGAATCCGTGAAGATGGCAATCCGCATAATATATTATTTCGCTAACTAACGAATCATAATCTGCGGGTCAACCTAAAATGGTTAAACCCAAAACAATTATTTTGCGGCTTGCACGAGGGCGATGAGATCGGGCAGCATCGTCTCTGCCGTGAGTTTGTAGTGTTTCATGAGCGACGGTGCATCGCCTGACTGGCCGAACTCGTCGCGCAGGCCGATGCGATGCACGCGGCAGGGCTGCTTTTCGGCGATAATTTCAGCGACGGCAGACCCCATGCCCGCCATGATGTTGTGCTCTTCAAAGGTCACAACCAGTTTCGCATCTTTCGCTTCTGTGAGGATGGTCTTCTCATCGAGAGGTTTTACCGAATATGCGTCAATCACCGTCGGCTTCACACCGGTCTCTTTTTCGAGCAGCGCCGCGGCTTTCCAGGCCTCATAGACCATGACACCGGTGGCCACAAAAACAACCGGTGCGCCATGGTTCAAGGATGAACCGGGGTCGGCCGAGCCAGGGATGGCGAAAGGCCGACCTTTCTGCAAAACGGTTGAACCACCAACTTTAAAAGTATCGGCTGCGCTGTAGATCGACGGCACATTCGGCCGGCCGAGGCGCAGGTAGACAGGTCCATCAAATGCCACAGCCGCTTTAATCGCCGCAGCGGCGTGAAAATAATCGGCAGGCACAAGTACGGTCAGGCCGGGGATAACCCGCGTCAGGGCGAGGTCTTCAATGATCTGGTGGCTGGCACCGTCTTCGCCGAGTGTAATGCCGGCATGCGTTGCAGCGACTTTGACGTTGAGGTGAGGATAACAAACCGAATTACGCAGAATTTCCCAGGCGCGGCCGGCGGCAAACATCGCAAAACTCGACGCCACGGGTATGAGCCCCGAGAGCGCAAAGCCGGCTGCCTGGCCGATGAGGTTCTGCTCCGCCACGCCGTAATTAAAGAAGCGATCAGGGTACTTTTCACTGAATTTTTTGGTTTTCGTCGAACCTGAAAGGTCGGCATCGAGTACCACGACCTTAGGGTTCTCAGCCCCGATTTCGACGAGTGCCGCGCCATAACCGTCGCGGGTCGCCTTTTTCTCGAGATTTGCAGCGAGTATATCTGTAACTGGCACATGGCTAAACCGGGGGTTTTAACACGCTGTCACCCGGATTTCCACAGAATGCTCAGTGAGGTGAGAAAAACAAGCCTGTTTTTGGTATTTCATTTATAGAGCCAGCCATGAAATACATCCACCCCCTGCACCACCGAAAAACATCCGTGTCGCTGCCGCGCGCCTCTTACCGCCGTATGTGCGCGGCCCGTAAAATTTTTGCCCGTAACGGTATTTACTATTCCCGGCAGGAAATTTACCGCCGCCTGTTTAAGCTCTTCCTTAAGAACTGGCGCGGCCGCGGTGCAAAAACCAATGGTCTTCGGCGCTACAATGCCGATGGTAAGGATTTTGAAATCCACCCGCTCTATATCAATCAGGTGCTCTATGCGGCCCTCTGGCAGCGTGCGCTGCATTCGGGTGAATCTATTTCACGCATGCTCGATGTGGCAATCCGTGTCTATCTGCCTCAGCTGCTGGAGAGCTTGTTGTTCTCGCCTCGGCCGCAAGCGACTTTGACTAAGAACATTCGGTATTGGACGATGCGCTACTGCCAACGGAAGAATCAACAACCGGACTTTTTCATTAACTACCTCTGTCATACGCGGATGAATGACGGAAGCGGCCTGGAATATTCGCAAAGTATGCAGATTATCTCCAAAGCAGGCCTTTCGCCCATGCAGATTTGGGACTTGTTACACCGGGCGGCGTAAAAATTCCAAATTCACACGGCGCAATTACTTGATTACGATAGAATGTTTGAGATTCGTCTCGAGCTGCCGGTCAAACAGCTTATATTCGCCGTAACCCGAAAAAATCGTATTATCATTTTCGGCCTTCACCTGCGAAACGGTGCCCGAACCATTGCCGCGGTTCGTGCGCACATCGACGGTCTCCCACTGCAAGGGTAACTGCTGCGCACGCGCCCAGGCGCCCAACCGCACACGCTTCAGGCGAATATCGGTGACCGACATCGCCTTGAGGTAGTGATCCGCCGCGCGCTCACCGTTATAGTTGTTATCGTGGACAATTTCCACGCCGGAGAAGTACTCAAAATAATCACCGCCAAACCAGGGCTTCAAAAGGTCATAACCGCCGTCGAGGTTCAGGCGTAAATTATGGGTATACCACGGTGAGTTCGCTTCGTCCCCCGCATAAGAGAGGGAAAGGTTTGTCCAGTTTTTGCCGTCCGCCGACGAAAGCCGGAATGTTCCGCCGGAATACTGCGGCGCAAAGAACAGTTCACCCTTAAGGGGTGTTCTCTGCCCCCAGTCAAAATTTTTGATCTCAATCGGCATGGCAAAATCGAGATACTGGAAAAATCTCACGAAATACTCGCGGCGCTTCAGGTGCGATGGCAGCCACGAATAGTGCATACCGTCACGCACTTCCTCCCAATAATCGTCGAGCCAGAAATTGACATAGGGCTTAAGGTCTGACCAGTAGATATTCTCTGAGACCAGGGGCGCGGCGATTCTGCCGCTCAGGGCAAAAATTTTCTGTTCTGAAACCTGGCCGCGCTCGCGCATCAGCGCGTTGACGCGGGGCTTAAAAGCCACCGGATAGAGTTCAAGCGAGCCCTGGGCCGAAGTCGTGAGCTGCGAATTGCCGCTCATGGCTTTAATCTCCGCAGAAAATTTTTCGTTCGCAAGCGCCAGGTGCGCTTCGGGAATCCGGATTACCGGCAGGGTACGCTCATCGCCCACAGCAAAACCGCCGTCGGCGATATCGAGATTCATTTCCGTTTTGGCATATTTGTTCCCGTTGCGGCCCGAAAGGTTAATCGAGAGATTCGTCAGGCCATAGAGTTTTTTCTGCGCCGGCAGGCGGAGCATCTTTTTGCCGAAGAGTTTGGGTTCGATTCGGAAAGTATATTTCTCCGGCAGGGCATCCGGCCGCAGATCTTCGAATTCGGCATTCACATTATAACTCTCGAGCGCTGCGCGCACATAACCTGTGGAGCTCTGTCCCTTGATGAGCATTTTTGTATCAACAGCGAAAGAATCGGAATGATACCATTCGCGCTTTTTCTTTGAAATCGTAAAATCGCGCGCCGCCATCGCCATGCGAAAATTAGACACCGGCTCACGGAATTTCTCCGGTTTGCCCTTCACGATGCGTTCGGCCTCGACCAGGGTACGGTCGAAGGCAACCTCACCCGAAAGCAGGCCCGATGTGATATCATACTCTTTCTGAAAATTATTCAGCAGAACTGTTTTCAGGCCAGACGGTTTGAAATACCAGTATCCCTCTAAATCGTCGCAGCCGAGCGAAACGCAGGCTTTGAACTTACCGAAAAAATCGCCGTCACCGATCGTCGAACTTTCATAACGCACCAGCGCCTGCACTTCCTTACCGGCATGCCTGACGGTGAAATACAGGGTCTGTACTGGGGTAATTTCCTGAAAATAGCTGTTGTCTTTGACGTTGAGCGCGAAGCGGCATTCGTCGCACTCGACATGGTACTGCAGGTTTTCCTGCATCAGGCGCCGTACCTGGTTTAAAACTTCTTTATCCGCCGCATCGGCTGTAAGCCAGTAACTGACCTTGCCCTTGTCGATGACAATGCGCGCCTTGGAAAGCCAGTCGCGGTCCGACGCATTCGGAAAACCAAAAGGAACGTGGATATAGACCGCCGGCGCCTCGAGCAGGTAGCGCCCACGCGAAAAATCCTTATCGAAGGAAACACGCACGCCGATGATGCGCACGCCGCGGAACAGGCTGACATCGACGCCCTGGTAAGAGATCGCGATGCCGCTGGCATCGATCACCTCGTTGAGTTTTGCCTGGAACGCTTTGCTGTTAAAAAACAGCGAGGGCACTGCATCGGCGGTGAACCAGAGGACAATAGCGGCCACGATGCTGATGCTGTATTTAAGCATGCGCCGCGTCGCGAATGCTTCGAGGCGGGTACGCGCCGATTTGAGAACGGTCTCCCGGTCAAATCGCATTTGCTGTTTCGTCAAGTTCCCTGAGGAATTTATAAGTGTAAATCCCGGTATTGTGCCCGTCGCTGAAGGTAAAATTCACGGCATAATTTCCCACCCAGTCAAAGGAGGCAATTTCAACCATGGGCGGCACGCCTTTCGGCCCGCGGATGGCATTCGGGTCCGGGTTATGCAGATCGCGGCAGGTCGCGCACGGGCAGCGCATGCGCAGGTTGAATGCTGAGTGTGCGCTTTCGGCACCGTCTGACCAGCGTATCGCCGCGACATTGCCAGAGAGGACCTTTTTGGGCAGGCGGATTTCAATCGATTCGGGGAGTATTACGGGCATGGTGTTTGCCGGGTAAGTGGCAATCTAAGTTTTGGGCCGTATACCCAAAAACCCCTGAAACCAACTGAGCAGTGCCCGGTAAAATTTCGCGAACGGTTGCTGCTCGAAAAAGAGCAACACCGTATCGCGCCCGCAGGCGATAATCTCAAAGGCAATAAACCCAGGCGCTCTGAAAAAATATTCGCGAAATAACCGGGCGCGGTTCCGGAACATGTGTTGGTAACGGAACAAGGAATATCCCGGCGGGTGCAGGGTGAATCCCATGATCTTTTTGCCCTTGCGCTCGCCGCGCGCATGTTCGAGCACAGCATCGCCACAGATCATAGTTTGAATTCCCGCTTGGCGCTTTGCCCTGAGGCAGAACTCCCAGTCGACATAGTCGATGAAAAACTCTTCGCGCATGCCCCCAACGCGTTCAAAAACCTGACGGCTAATCAGCGTCCCCGAGGCGATGGCCAGCATCGCGTGTGGCAGCACTGCCCCTTGCGGGCAAGCACGCCGGCGGAACAGAAATTTTGCATAAACAGGATATTTGCTGAAATGGCGGGTGTTGACATCGAAGATCTGCGCGCCCACGATCACGGGATGGGATTCGTTTTTATATGCAGTCCACAGGGCTTTGGTTAATCCCCGCTGCGGCGTCGAATCGTGATCGAATAGGATTACCCCGTCGGCCTTTTTATCGAACGCGAGTTTTAATCCCACATTCTGCGCATGCGCGATGCCGGTATTTTTACCAAGCTCGACCACGGTCGCTTTTGTCTTTTTGAGTATTTTCAGACTCTCAGCGGGCGAGCCGTTATCGATGACGTAGACCGCATCGCATTCCCGCGCAATAGCTTTAACACGATCTGCTATTCCCGTATCCGGGTTGTACGTAACTATAACCGCGGCTGTCTTCATGGGGTTGTTAAGGGGCGAAGCCCCTTAAACATTTTGGAGACGGCGGGAGTCGAACCCGCGTCTTACCGCTCAATCATTCGCTTTCTACATGCTTAGTCGGTAATTGTTTTTCTATGAACCGCCGCCCGCCGACAGGCAACGAATCCACATAGCGGCTTAACTTCGCCAAGACGCGCGCCGCGCGCGTCCCGGCTATTTTGCTGTAAGGTTTAAGGCTATAACTTCCGCAAACTCAGATCATAGCCAGTGCCTCGTGCGATTAAGCAGCGAGAGCGTAGTTTTCGTTTTCTGCAGTTAAACAGATTGCCTTTTATGGAGGCTACCATGCATGCTTTTCAAACAACCAATACGATAATCGAAGCCATTGCGTCCCCTAAGGTTTTTGCGCACTCTTGCGCAAAAGCCGTGGCTACCAATACTATACTCCATTATGTGAAATATGTCCAAGAAAACCGGAAGCCGGCCTCTTGGCCGCTTCAGCCGTGAACTTGCCGCAGGCAAGTTTTAGGGCTTCCGGTTTTGAGGGATCGGTAGCCCTTTTCTATGGCCAGAGAGAGATTTGAACTCCCGACACAAGGATTTTCAGTCCTCTGCTCTACCAACTGAGCTATCTGGCCCCAGGATATAAAATCCGTCCCGGAGAAAACTGGAGACAAAACAGCCGGTAAAGCAAAAATTGGGCTAAATGCGGGCGTCCCCCTACGCTGCGCTCCGGGTCGGGCCCTTCCGGGCTCCGCTAACGCTGCGGCCCTGCGGGCTGCCCCTGCAGGTCCCTGACGCACACTGCTGCATGTATGCTTAAACGTAATATAAAGCCTGCGCACGACCAATAAAATATATATAGATCAAATTATCTATTGTTATTGACAAGCCATCCCCACCGCCGCATACTGCGATTAGCCGCCCCTGCGGCACGGAGGAACCTATGAATATTATCAAACCATGGACCAGCGAAGGCCGCGAACGCCTCGCCAGTGATTTTAATACGCGCATCGCGCAGTTGCAGCATGAGTTTAACCACCTGTTTGATGGCATCAGCAGCGGCTGGCGCTCGAACCCGCTGGTTCTCGAATCGGAGAAATTCTTCAACCGGTTCATACCCAGCATCAATGTGCGCGAAAACGACAAAGACATCACCGTCACGGCCGAGCTGCCGGGCCTCGAAGAGAAAGATATCCACGTCACCCACTCCGAGAATGAACTCATTCTCGAAGGCGACAAAAAGATCGAAAAGCGCGATCCCAAAGACAAAGATCACGTGATCGAGAGCTCGTATGGCAGCTTTCGCCGCATCATCGGCCTGCCTACGTCGATCGATCTCACGAAGATCGACGCTAAATTCAAAAACGGCGTCCTGACCATCACCCTGCCCAAATCTGAAAAGGCAAAGGAAAACGTCCGTAAAATAGAAATCAAAGCTGGTTAAACTGGTCTTTGGGCTGCCCGACCGCTCCGCCGGGCAGCCTTTTTTAAAAAACAGTTCAGGGATTTCGTAAACAACCGATACTAATTATGTCACATAAGGCGCGTTAGCGCCCTTAGACACCTGCCAAGGACGGCAGGTAAAGATCAGGCATGGATGCCCCGGGATTTTCAAAGAAAATCCGCTGAACTAAAGGAGCAACATGCGTAAACCCTCAATCGCGGCTGGCCGCAACAAATTCAAAAAGGTTCTGTCACAGTACGTCAAACACCAGGGCCTCGACCTCGAAGTCACCATGAAAGGCGGCGAACGCGTTACCCTGTCAAAAATGCGGAAAATCGAAGGCGATCAGGTCATCTCCACCACATCGCGTGGCATCCAGTCAGCGCTGGCTATCCGCGATATCACACACCTCGAAGTTTTTGTAAACTGAGACACAGGATGTGTCCAGGCCACCGCCGACAGGATGTCGTCGGTGCGGTGGCTGACTATTCTTCTAAAAGCGCGTTCATGCTCGCCAGCAATGCGTCGAGCGGAACGCCATAACCCATGCAGATCTGCTCGAGGGTTTCAATTTCATTGATACCACAGTGTGAGCAACCGCCCAAATGGAAACTCGCGAGAACCAGGCCCGCTTCTTCATGGATGCGCAGCGCCTCGCCTACGGTTGTTTGACCGGTAAATTGTGGCTTTTGTGTAACTTCAGCAGCCGGGGCACTTGTTGTGGTTTCCATCAGTTCAGAATATAGCAATCCCAGGCAAAAACGTCAAGAAAATCAGACCCCGAGGTCGCTTACTCGCACCTCTTTCACCCAGAGGTCGTGTTTATTGCATTTGGCGAAGATTTTCACTTTGCCCGACCATGGCAGAATCTTCTTATCAAAGTACGCATAGTTCAGGGGATTGCGCTGCCGCGGCATCGTCTCGACGGCGAGCTCTTTTCCCGTCATATCCATGATGCCGATCTTCTCGATGTAGTGTCCCTCATCGGCCTTCGCAAGGGGGATTTCTACAATCACGGCGGGTTGCCCCTTATGGACAGAGGCTTTTGCTGTAGGTCCGTGCTCCTTCGCAATATCTGTCCACTCACGCGCCTCGTCGACGGTGTATTCTTTCATGGGCGTGATCGGTCCGTCTTTAGGAAGTTCTTCGGCTTTTTTGCAATGGTAGCCGCTCATCACAAGCGCCACCACCAGTATTAACCTCAAATTAATTCTGCCCATTTGCCGTTCTGTAAATTTTCATCGCATTCGAGCCGTCGCGCGTCACGAGAATCAGCCAATCGTTCCCGCCATCTGTAACTGTTACGTGGCTGAAGATTCGTTGATTGACCGAGCTGCCGTCGAGGCCCAGAACACTGTTGACAATTTGAAAACTGGTCTCCGCCGGAACATTGCCTGAGGTCATACAACTTGCCGCACCGGTACAAGTCCCGCCAGCCATATCAACGCGCCAGACATTGGCACCATGATCCTGGTTGTCGAAACCGATATAGAGATAGTTGCCCACAAATTCGAGTAACGTCAGGTGCGCATTGCGTTCGCAGCGGTTCGTGCCGGCATTCACGCAGGTCGCCGTATTACCGCGCAATGTTGTCGAGACGCGCTGCGGCAAAGAAGCAGGTGCACCCGCAATATTATACGGTGCGCTCTGGTACGATACGGGAGTAAAGCTGCTGCTTGCCACCAGTTTCCAGTCGTCTGAATCGTTGTTGCCCCCGTCACCACCGCCGTTCGTACCCGCAGCACCTTTTGCAGGCAACACCCACAACTGTGGTACTTCATAACCCGGCGGGCAAACCTGCTTACGACCGTCCCCGGTTGTGGAGAAGGTATTATTGAAGTTGTTGTTCACCCGCGTGTTCAGCGCTGCATCCCCCGCTGCGGATGCCGAGCATGGGGTATTCGTCGTCGCGCTGCATTTCGTCTGCATCATGTGCGTAGCACAGGCATTACGGATCATGTATAAATCCCCGTTGGGCGCCGTACGCATATACGGCACGGCCTTAATCGCCGGAATAATCCGGTTCGAAGGCAACATATCTCCCCAGTCGACGTTCGCATCGGAACGGAAAGGCAGGGGAATCGACATATAATCCAGCCAATTCGCAGAGGTCGGCGTAATGTTTTCAAAGGCAACGGATAGACAATTCGCGGCATTGGTGGCGGTACCATGATTGAGGGCATGGCAACCGGGGGGAGCTGCTGCGGTAGAGCGGGCAAGGCGCGAGCGAATAATACCACCGTCTGTTCCTAGCGCATTGGCACCATTTGCCCGGTTTAGGCGCGTAGTGCCGGTCCCGAAACCAATCGTGCCGCCAAACCGGCCACCGTTCGCCATATAGAGTTGAGGCACATTGGCACTCCCACCATCATTGTCGTATTCATGCATTACGTCAATGGATACCGTATTACCGGCAGTACCTTCAAACCCGCTATTGGGCGATGAACCAGTACTATTCGCACCACCCTTACCGATCATCGGATAAAAATTGGTGGCGCCGCCGCCACCTGCGATAACTGCAGTCCATTGCGTGCGGGCCGCACCGTCGTTGCAACCATTACTATTCATACAAATGCGCGCAACCTGTGGCGCATTCTGCCCCTGATGCGGAGAGGCAATATACAGCCAATCGGTGAACATCACCATCGTCATGGAGCGATAGGTATGCGTCGTATTCGATGTATGCACACGATGGTTAAATGTAAAATGCGTTGTTGTATCGCTCGTCTCTGTTGTTGTGAAGTAGCTCTTATAAAACCCTGGAGCCGTCGCTTTATATCCACCCATAAGCAGATATTCGATTCCGTTTTCCGCCGTACAGGCAGCCCCAGTCAGTGAAGGTTTCCAGTTTCCTGTAGACGTGGCAGTTTTTCCACAGGCCGCTGCGATGGCATCAATGCCTGCAATTGCTCCGCTGCCCCCGTCAGTGGCATTCGCCCCCCCCGTACTCGCCCAACCATTATTGGTACCTGTGCAAGTCGGATGCGTCGTATAGCCCGATAGTTGAGTATAAGGCGTCGTGTTGTTTCCGTCCACATCAATCGCGATAGTCTGTGCCGTCGTAAGACCGTTATTCATTTCGAAGAGTCTTGAAGAGCAATTATCCCAACCCAACAATAACTTGTTGTTGTAGCGAACAATCTGACCAGCAGGCGTACCGTCGCCGAAAGGGTCGTCAAATATCGGACCGCCTGAAAAACCCGTAGGCGTGTTAACGAGAAACGGCTGTACGTTACCCACTCCATCATCGGCAATTGCATTTCCCGTCGGCGTCACCTGATCTTTGACATTGATGACCCTGAGCTGATGACCGCCATTGGCAAGTGCTGTTCCCGGGGCAAAGGTGATGAGCACCTGTGCCTGGTTAGCCTGACGCGCCGCAGATGAGACGTTAAAACCATAAGCCTGCGCATCATACCGGTAATTCGTTGCTGTGTTTGCAGTTACGTTATCTACCCCTTCACTGAACGTTGCAAGAACTACGATCGCCGCCGAGGTAGATGACACGACCGTAACACTGACAAGGCTCGGCGGGGTCGCCTCGACGCCGCACTGGAAACTGACATTCGTCGGTGTCGCTACGGCGTTGCCATTTGCATCCTGTACGTTTGCCACCGATAACCGGTAGACGTTATCTGTGCCTGTCGTCTGTGTAAAGGCGGTGCCCCAATCCACGGCATATTTATTGCCGCCCATGCTGTAAACGTTCGATGCGGCCTGTCCGAGCCCCGCTGTACATGGCCCCGTAATACATCCGCCGTTCGGCGAAGTTGAAACCGTGTAGTTCGCTGCCGTCGTAGCCGACGCCCCGACCGTTTGGTCGTATTGCACCACAATACGCCGACGCGCAGCGATTGACGGTGGCAGGTTCGTCGGAGTCGGACATTCGGTTGCAGTATCTGTGCTGATGGTCAGCGCCGGTCGGCCATCCCCGTTAAACGTTGCCGCATTATTCGGTGAAGAAACATAGCGTCCCGCCGGGGCCGCGACACCCTCGATTTTGGTCGCAAGAACTGTCGTCGTATACGCCTGGCCTTCAATCATCGGGTTCACCGTCAGCGTATATGTTGCCGAATTCACGCCAGCACCGCCGGTCGATACAGCGGAAAGTACCGGCAAAGAAAGATTCTGATAGATCACCGCGCAAGCGGTCTGGTTTGCGCACTCCGCCGTGGTCGCCTTGACCGATTCGTTAAACGTAATGGTCAGCGTCGTTGCCGAAGTCGTGACGATACTCACGACCACTGGGTCAACAACACCGTTGAATTGTGCCTGGTTTGCCGGCAAACTTGTTGTGGGGTTCGTGTTCGTGATGAGGTTGATATTCACCAGGTCACGCAACGTTGTATTAACGGTGAGCGTATAGCTGGCACCGCCGGTCTGTGCGCTCGTTGTTAAATGCACGATACGGAAATTCGTAGCGTCGCGCGCCGCGTTGCTCACGGTCACGCCACCCGTCAGCGTATAGTTACCGGCGACGTTGGCCTGCGTAGCCGTTATCGGTTCGCTGAATGTCACATCCAATGATGATGCACCCAGCGAAAGCGCACGCACGACTACCGGCGCCGCATTATCCGCTTCGGTAACCGTACCAACATTGACTTGCGCCAAAGACTGGACCCCATCAGTCACGCCGGGGGTCGCTGTTGTGGTTAAGTCGGGTTTCGCATCCGTATCACAACCCGTTTGCGTCGAGGCATTGCAACTCAGCACATTCTCATCGAACCTGACGTAGATGACCGAATCGTCCCCGGTATCCGTCGCAAATGTTACAGATGTTCCGTGAATTAGCCGCACGTTCGAATAACCAGCAACCAGCCACTGCGTGGTGACTGTCCCTAACGCATTCGCTGAATAACCCGGGAACGTATTATCCTGAATATTCTTATTGAAAGTGACCTGATAGGTATCGATTTTTCCGTTATAGTTGGTATCCAAGGCCACCGCGCTCGTAATCGCCGGAGGGCCACTACTGTAGGTGACGCTCGTCGCGTTCACTGCCGTTGCCGCATTGCCGGCAGCGTCAGTGCAACTCCAGGTTACGGTATAAATACCGCCGCCCGTGAGTGGGTTGCTGCCAAAAGCGACATTGCTGTGTGCCCCAGCATTAAGTTCGCTGCCGGTCAAAGTACGTGTATGCGGTCCGTTGGGATGTCCCGTACCGCCTGTGCTCTGCCAAACGATGGTCGCAGAAGCGCAGTCTTCGGAGAATGTCACGTTTGCCGCGCTACTGGTGACGCCCGCGCTGCTCGCAGGTGAAGTCGCCGAAATAACCGGTGCAACCACATCTTTGGTCTTATTATTCGTCGCTGCGGTACCAACATTGCCTGCCGGGTCAGTCAAGGTCACACTGAGGGTCAAGGTACCGTCGCCCAAGCCTGTTGTATTGATGCCGGTGATCTGCTGACCCGCGGAAGAAACAGTCGCCGAACCCGTGACGTTTGTGCCGCCACCTGAGCTGCTGATGGTGTAGTTGTAGGTCGCCCCGACTTCAGCGCCGGTGAATGTGAAAGATACGGCCGCCTTGTTGGCATTGTTGATATAACTCTGGTCGATGACGACCGTATAGCCCGAAGGTGCGGTATTATCGACCGTCAATGTTGCGGTTGATTCAGACGAAATATTGCCAGCCAGGTCGATGACGAAGAGTTTGTAGCTGCCCGCCGTCGTCGGCGCGTTAATTGTCGTCGCGGTGCCCGAGCCGGCTTGAGTCATGGTCGCGCCCGCTGCAAAGGTTGTCGTTCCCGAAGGAGCAAACCAGACCTGGTTCGAGGCTGTACCTGAACTGACAATCGCCTGGGCCCCGCCGCTCGTGCGAGACGAAGACGATGCATAGACCGTATTCTGATTCGTCGGCGCGGTGGTATCAATGTTCAGAGAGTATGCTGACGATGCTGCGCTGACGTTATTTGCCGCATCGGTTGCCGTTGCGACTATACTATAAGTGTTTTCCGCGAGCGAAATGTTATCGAGAGTCCAGTTACCTGAACCGTTCGCCGTTGTTGTACCAATGAGGGTACCGGCGGTATTGGGATAATAGAGCCTCACCGTCGCATTCGCTTCGGAGGTACCGGTAAATGTTAAGTTAGTGGTATTCTTTGTCACGCCGTCGCTGTTTGAAGTGCCTGTATCGTCGGCCGCGTCGAGCGCAATGCTCGCAGGCGCCGATGGAACAGTCGTATCGACGACGATATTCTTATTCGTGGCAAGGCTTGTACCGGCGAGTGTCAGCGTCGCCGCATTGCCCGCCGCGTCGTTGATTGTCCCGCCATTCAGCCCCAGCGAGTTCGCATCGAGGTCTGTCGAAGTGTGCGGTGAGGCAATGGTGTAGGTGAAGGTGAGAGTGCTTGTACCGCTGCCTGAGGCATAGTTCACCACCGCGTCGGTTGCTCCCGTTTCGAGCGTTAGCTGCGGTGTGCCGGTAACGGTCACATTTTCAGAAAAATTCACCTGAATCGAAATGACATCCCCCGTCTTATAGCTGCCGTCGGCGGTCGAAGAGTTCACACTGGTAATTGTCGGAGCAACCCCGTCGACCACCAGGTTTTTGTTGGTGGCGAGGGTTGTGCCGGCCAGCGTCAATGTCGCGGCATTGGCAGCACCGTCGTTAATCGTACCACCGTTCAGCGCGAGAGAGTTCGCGTCGAGATCGGCAGAGACATGTGGAGAAGCAATCGTATAGGTAAAAGTTAACGAGCTTGTGCCACTACCCGAAGCATAGTTCACCACGGCGTCGGTTGCGCCTGTTTCGAGAGTCAGCTGCGGCGTGCCGGTAACAGTCACATTTTCTGAGAAATTGACCTGGATCGAAATGATATCCCCAATCTTGTAAGTACCGTTCGCCGTAGAAGAGTTCACACTCGTGATCGTCGGAACCGTAGTATCCACAACGAGATTCTTGTTCGTTGCCAAAGTTGTGCCCGCCAGCGTCAGCGTCGCCGCGTTGCCAGCCGCGTCGTTGATCGTGCCGCCGTTCAGCCCCAGCGAGTTAGCATCGAGATCAGAAGAAGTATGCGGAGACGCCACTGTGTATGTGAAAGTCAGTGAGCCGGTACCGCTGCCCGACACATAGTTCACCACGGCATCAGTCGCACCTGTTTCGAGAATCAGTTGCGGTGTACCCGTGACAGTCACGTTTTCAGAAAAATTGACCTGGATCGAAATGACATCCCCCGCTTTATAGCTGCCGTTGGCGGTTGAAGAGTTCACGCTCGTGATCGTCGGCAGGGTCGTATCGACGACGAGATTCTTATTCGTGGCCAAGCTGGTGCCCGCCAGTGCCAATGCCGCCGCGTTGCCGGCAGCGTCGTTGATTGTACCACCGCTCAATGCCAACGAGTTGGCATCGAGATCGGATGAAGTATGCGGAGATGCCACAGTGTAAGTGAAAGTAAGAGAGTTCGTACCGCTGCCAGACACATAGTTTACTACGGCATCGGTTGCCCCGGTTTCCAACGTCAGCTGCGGCGTACCTGTAACAGTGACGTTTTCGGAAAAATTGACCTGAATCGAGATGGCATCCCCTGCTTTATAGCTGCCATTGGCAGTTGAAGAATTCAGGCTCGTGATCGTCGGCGCGGTGGTATCGACCACAAGGTTCTTATTGGCTGCGAGCGTCGTGCCAGAAAGCGTCAGGTTTGCGGCATTGCTTGCTGCGTCATTGATTGTGCCACTATTCAAAGCCAGGGAGTTGGCATTAAGATCGGTCGAGGTATGCGGAGAAGCGACTGTGTATGTGAACGTCAAAGTGCTCGTTCCGCTGCCCGAAGCGTAGTTAACCACGGCATCTGTGGCGCCGGTTTCGAGAGTCAACTGGGGCGTGCCGGTCACGGTCACGTTTTCGGAAAAATTCACCTGAATCGAGATGACATCCCCGGCTTTATAGTTTCCATCAGCTGTCGAAGAGTTCACACTGGTGATAGTTGGAGCGAGTCGGTCAGGGAATGTCAGCACACTCGTGCCTACGGTATTCGGGGTGATGCCATTCGTTCCACTGTGAATTTCACCAGTAGCGGCTGTCACCTGAATGGTTTCAACGCCTGATGTGACACCGGTCCCCGTAACGATTAAGCGCATCGCTGTGGCGCCCCCCGCCGGCGCGGTACCCGGGCAAACGGTGCTCGGCGCTGTTGTCACACAACTAATGATAGCATTCGTTGAATTGCCGCTGTTCTGTACAAAGGCCACGCTAAAATCGCTGGCAACCAGGGAGCCTGTTGCTCCGGCGTTCGTGTACACCCCTTCGCTCCAGACGAGGTCGATGTAGCCGGTCGTCCCTCCGCTCACCGGCGCGATAGCAACGTAAGTTGGAGTATTGGTAATATTCGCGATGCCGATCGCGCTCAAAGTCTTAGCGCCCGTCGAGAAGGTAGACGCATTGCCCGCATTGTCGTAGACAGAGTTGGCCACAGTATCCACAGTGATTGTCTCTGTACCCGCAACGGTACCAGTGACCGATATTGTTAGCGTAACGGTATTGCTGCCAGCCGTATGCGTAATGCCAGTAATACTGGCGCCGGTTGCTGTCCCGGCATTCGCGGCAAAACTTAGGGAAAATGCAGCCGCTGTGAGCGCCCCCCCTGAAACGTTGTACGCGTTTTCATTCAGATTTAAAGTCAGAGTCGTGTTTGAAGCAAGATTGCTCGAGGTAAGTCCCGGCGCTGTCGAATCAACTGTAACGCTGAGGTTTGCCGAAGCTGTGCTGACATTGCCGGCAACATCAGTCTGAATGACGTTGATGCTCGGGTATGCCGTGCCAGTCTGCCCACTACCCGCTAAGGCTGTCGTTGTTAGGGTAACGTTGCCACCAATCGGGCATGTCGCCCCGCCAACGGGCGACGAAATATCCGTCGCGCCGTTGCGCAAAACGACCGTCGCTCCTGCTTCGCAATTCACACTGAATTGCAGCGAAGCACCATTGGTAATCCTATCGCTGTTACTGATGCCCGTATCGCTCGCCGTCACCAGTGTCAACGAAGTGGGTTGAATGGGATTTGTTGAATCGTAATTAATCGAGAATGTCTGCGAAAGGTCACTCACAAGCCCCGTGGAGCCGACAGTCGCGATGTTAAACTGGTTCGTGCCCTGTGAAATTGTCGCTGTGCTCGGAACTGTAACCGTGTAGGTGCCTGTCGGACCTGAAACCGCTGTTGCGTACGGAATCGGCGTATTCAGAATACCGGTGCCGTCTGTAGTGAGAGGCGCCACCGCCCCACCTGGTGTCGTCGAGAGCTGAAACGTATTAGCGGTAGCATTGATAACATAATACGTTGTGTTTGTCGCAATACCGGTGGTCGAGTTGATCGTCGTGAAGCTAACCGCAGTGCCGTTGGCGAGACCGTGGCTCGTTAGTGTCACAAGATCACCCGCATCGGTGAACGATACACCAGGCGAATGGTAGAGAATGACGGTTGTATTCGGAGTTGTGTTACCGGTAAACTGCAGGCCGGGGGATGTCAGGTTAACGCCGGTGATATTGTCGCCGACGGTACCGGTATCCGAGACCGTGGCAAGCGACGCGGTTGAAGGCGCTGTGCCCGAACCGCTGAATGTGGCGGTATTGGGAGTTCCAATGGTATTGCCGGCAGCATCCGTTACACCCGTCGCAGTGACAGTATAGCTGTTCGATGAACCATAAGCGCCCGGAGTGATGGTCAGACGTACCTTGGTTGTATCTGTCTGAATCACCGCTGAAGATACTGTGTTGCCGCCCGTAACAAGGTAATTCGACGCTGTCTGAGCGGTCCCCAGATTCATCGCTTCGCTGAAAGAAAGCTCGACGGTGGTCGAATTGATGAGAGTCGCCAGGAAAAGCGTCGGCGCTGTGGCGGATGATCCGATGCCTGAGAAATTGACCGTTTGCGTTGCCATCGTATTGGGAACCGCATCTTGCACGCCACTCACCGTTAACGCATACTGAACAGCGCTGGTACCGGGAGCATTTAAAGTGATCGTACAAACCGTACCTGAGCAGCTGATATTGTTAATGCCGCCGCTAAGAGCCGGAGAGAAAGAATAGTTTGCAAGGTTTTGGCCTGACCCAGAAGTCACTATTTCGCTGAAATAGACGCGAACTTCGGTATTTGAGAAAGCAACAACCGAAGCTACCGTCGGCGCGGTCGTGTCGGGCGTGGCTACGTTAGTACCGCTGTAATCATACAACGCATTATTGTTCGTGGCACCGATTGTGTTCCCGGCAAGGTCAGCGACATTTCCGGTCCCGACTGTAACAGTACAGGAGACAACCGCCGCCGCAGGTGCCCCAGGCGGTGTTACAACTAATTGAACTACACCGGCAGCGATCTGTATCGCAGATGTTGCCCCTGTTGGGCAATTTGCACCGGTCAAGGCAAAATCACCCGCCGCAATTGTGGCGTTGTTTAATGGCTCATTAAAAATGACAATTACCGTCGTTGGTGATGTCGAAGTCGCACTTGTCACCTGCGGCGCCACTGTGGCGCTTGGTCCGGTAAATGCGCCGCCATTGGGTACGGTGCCGAGTGTAGGATTTCCGGAAGCATCGGTGCTGCCGGTGGGGTTGTTAACACCGATCGTATGCGTGGTTCCATCCGTTAATACGGGCGCGATAGTGAGTTTTACATAGATAGAGCGATCGTTAGCATCGGGAAGATGCAGCGCCGCGGAAGAACCGGGCGACCACGGTGCCTGATCGAGCGCCGTACCATCCAGCGAATAATCCGCCGCATTGACAGTACCTGAGCCGCCAATGGGTTCAGACCACTGCACCATTACGGTACCGCTATCGATAGCATAGATGGCAACAATGTAGGGTTTGCCATCGCCGTTGAAAGTGGTAGAGCCGCTGCTAAGCGTATTCGCAGGCGTTGCATTATCCTGAATACCACCTGAAGTGCTGGTGATCGAAACACTATAGGGAGTTGAACTCTGGTCATCTGTCGTAAGCGTGCAGACATTAACGCTGCAACTGACATTCGTGATATTGAGCGCGGGCGAAAAATTAAAATCGCCGGTGGTGACGCCGGTGACCGGCTCCGAAAAAGTTACCACTACAGTATTCGAGTTCGTCGTTGTCACTCCGACAACAGCGGGTGGCGTTGTGTCGGTTGCATTTGAGTTGTTGTAAGATAATACACCCGTATTCCCAGCAGTCGTGAGGCGAGCACCAGCGGCGCTGCACACAAGGCCCGCCGTCGTATCGCAGGTGGTGCCGCCGGGTATTGTCACAGTGAGATGGCAGGAACCATTACCCGTGCTCGTGACTCCCGTAAAGAGAACAGATCTTGTGCCAACCACGGTACCCACGCTATTGAGATTCACAGAACCAGCCGTACTACATTGGTTGATCGTATAATTTGCGTTGTTCGTCAGCGCGGTACCGGCAATGCCTGTGGTATCCATATCTTCGCTGTATGTGACTAAAACGGTCGAAGGCGATGTCGATGTCACACTGGCAACACGCGGTGTCGGTGCGGTAAACAGGAAAGCCGATGATGCTATCACCCCGCCATTATTGATGATTGTCGTTTTGGAATTACCCCAGACATCGCGTACATCGGTCGTCGCACAAACATAATATGTGCCACCTGGAACTAAACCGGTCGGCGCTGTAAGCGTTACTTTTGCAAAGTTAGCTGCGTCTCTCACGGCCGAGGTCACATTCACATTCGTTCCGGTACAATTGGCGTTTGTGTAGATGTCGAAAAAGCTTCCGAATGTGGCGTTACTATACACCACACCGGTGGCGGGATTCGTCTGCGAAATCGCTTCATTAAAATATACTTCAACCGTGGTGCTGGTCAACGCTGCCGCTGAACCAAACTCTGGAGCTGTCTGATCCGCATTGGTCGGCGCAGTAAACGTGGCCCTCGCATTGCCCAATGCTGCCCCGTCCACGAAGGTAATCCCCGAAACTGTCGCAGTGTATTGAGTTCCGGCCGCCTGCGGGATGGTATCTACAAAGATGATATTCGAATTATTCGGGTCGCGGGATACAGCGAGAATATTCAACAAATTGCCGTTAGCGGCTGTAATGCGATAGTTGGCTACGTTTTGTCCGGAAGCAAGGGTAACCGGTTTCGAGAAAGTCAGCATTACCCGGGTATTGGTGAGTGGCGTCGCTGCAATCAGCGAGCCCGATACGGCGGGGTTCGCCGGCGGCTGTCCGTTCTGGCTTCCAAAGACCAGATCAAACGGCTGAAAAAAGGTACTGTAGGTTTTACCAGAACAGTTCATGGCAAAAACCGAAATCCCCACAACAAAGGCCAATTTCGCACCGCTTAGATATCGCATACGTTTTGCGACGAAAAAACGGCCGATTTTACGACAAAAACTTCCCGGGGTTAAACCAACCCGTTCAACAAAAAAAAGAAAACGGATGGGACATAAAATTACCGCCTGAAAAGCCTCGCTTGCCGCACGCGGCGGTACGGAATGCCCCACGAATCTGCGATCGCGAGGTACCGGTAATCTTACAAAATATCTACTCTGTCAGAACACGCACTTCGACGCGACGGTTCTTCGCAGCGCCTTCGGTTGTTTTGCCATCGGCAATCGGCTTCGAACCACCATAACCTTCGGAGGTCAGACGGTTCTCGTCAATGCCCTTCTTGATGATGAACTTGCGCACGGCTTCAGCGCGCTTTTTCGACAGGTTACGCGAGTTATCGTCGTCGGCACCTGCGGCAGCGGTATGCCCGCCAATTTCAATTTTTACCTCGGGGTTGCCTTGCAAAAACTTGATGAGCTCGAGGATGGCTTTTTCTGCGGCCTTGTTGATCAGCTGATCAGAATCGGGTTTGAAGTTCACGCCCTCAAGACTGTAGATAAGAGCGGCGAGGATGAAATCCTGATCGCGGGTCTTTTTATCATTCGAGGTCAGCGGCAGATCGACTTTCGACTTAACATAACCGTCTTTGCGCGCTTCGATGACGTAGTCGAGACCCGGATCGAGCTCGAGCGAATACTTGCCCTTCTCATCGGCGGTGGCTTCTTTTTGGATGCTAGTCGATCCTTTCAGGAAGACGACGATCTGCGAACCGGGCAATGCGTCACCGTCGGGTTCTTTTACGGTACCTTTCAGGTTCAACACCACACTCTTGGCCCCGAGATAGTTGATGGGCAGCGTCTTCGCTTCACCCGTCGCCATGCCGTAATGCCACGCAACACCACCATTAATGATAAAATAGGCACCTGTTATATCCTGCGCGTGCATCATATAACCGCCGTCGACAAGGAAGGCAACCGGCCAATTTGTCGGGCGTATCTCGATACCTGCGGCGGCCATGAAGCCATTACCAATATAACTGCCGGAACGTGCGCTCTCCGCACCCGGGGCGAGCAGAGGTAAGTACGCAGCTTTGACCTGAGTATTAACAGAACTAAAAATGAGACCGTCAGCAATGCGTATATATGGCGAGAACGTAACCGCCATCTTCTTCGGTTTGAGATCCCAATAGAGAGCAAGTTGAAAGAGCACAGGAATAAGAGTGATGTCACCAGTGCTGACAGCTTGGCCATTCTGGAATAGATCCTGCGAGAATTTGTGATAACCCGCATTGATACCAAAGCGTAAACGCAGGTTATGCTTTTTTAGTGGCAAGAAGCTCATCTCGGGAACCTGAATAGAGTTTTCGACGGTAAAACCGATAACCCCGAATTTCAACAGGCTGATATCTGCCGTCGGCACCAGCGGCGTATAATATGCTCCAATACGCGGGTCGAGTTTTGACCATTTGGCGAAGAGGCCCTGCCCCGGATGGATGGTGCTGCGGCCGCCTGAGATGTCCACCGTTTGCACTGTATCCATCGTCATATCGAGAGGAAAGGCCTGCACACCTAAGCCCGCAGCCGGCGCTTTGTCGGCTTGTTGCTCCATGGCAAAGTTAAATCCCCATGCCATGCCGCGGCTGGTTTCGTAATAAGGCAGTTGTCTTTTCTCACCGGCTTTTGACAGCGTCAGAAGCGTGGTATCATAGCGGCGTTTGATGTCGCTACGCTCAATGGCCATCGAACGCGCCAGGAAGGGGCTACCGACAAAACGGCACTCGCCGTTCGCCATTTTGGAAGGTTTCTTGAATTTTCCCTTGGGAAGATATTTCGGAAAATCTTTTTCATCGCAGTACTTTTCGGGCATGATCGCGTTGCGCACATCGATCGAGGCCGACTTATCGGTTTCGGAAACGTACTCCGCGTGCAGCAAAATGCCGTCGACGGTTTCAATGACGACGTCGGTTTTGGGCGGCGCCGCCATGAGAAAAAAAGTGGCGCCGCTTAAAATAGTGGCAACAATTGCAGTTTTCATTCGTATAATACCTTTCCCGACGGTGGAAAAGGCAGAAATACAACAAAAAAATCAGGCCGTTAGGGCTTTCGATGCGCCCGCGGCGAGCACGCCGAGCTTCATGAGCAACCGGCGTGTAATGGCCACCGGGTCAAAAGCCGAATCTTCCTTATAAATAAGCTGTTTAGAATCCATCAGCAACGCCAGCGCTGCCGGGTCGGCAAACTGCTCGCCCCACAGGCCCTCGATGAAGCGGCCACCCTGCACCAGGCCACGCATCTCCAAAAGGCGGAGGGTTCTCACAAACTTAGGCCAGGGTACCTTGAAGAAATCATTTTCCGCAGCGTAGCGGTAGATCACGCCCTGGCGCGCAAGCTGCATGCCGGCAATGGCGACCGCGCGTTCATCGGCATCCACAGCTTCGGGAAATACCACACGCGCAAAGCGCCCCGGAGGAAATTGCGCTGCCCCGGTGCCGCCATACCGCATAGCTGCACTGGGGCGGCGCGTGGCCGGGCGGGAGAGACGGCGCAGGGCAAAAAACTGGTCCGAAGTGATGAGTCCCCGGGCGATCAGCTCTTTCAGTCCGCGCAATGTCTGTTCAGAAAAGAATTTACCCGCATGGTGGATGTCCCCCGCAAACGAGGCACCGTTTTTTTCGAGATACTCATAGATGCGCCGCGCATCGGCCGACAGCGTATTCAGCGACGCCGCTTCGAAACCTTCACCCAGCTGGTACCAGAGCTCGCGGCTCAGAATCATGTAGCGCGTTTTCGGTGTGATACTCTTCACCGTCGCCTCGGCGGTAGCCGGCCGCCACCAGAAAAACTCGCCGGTCAGAAATATATCCTCGAGCATGCGCTCGGAAAAATCGTTGATGCGGCGCTGCAGCGCGGCAACCCAATCGGCCTGCGAAAGCGCCACACCCTGCAGCTGACGCAAAATTTTCCGCAGCGATTCAACCCCTGCGAGTGGCTCTCCGCCCGCATGCTGCCAGACCTGTAGAAAGGTGAGGTATCCTTCGGGAGTCACCCTGTGCTGACCCTCGCGCGGGCGGCGGTTATAGTGCAGAAGGCGTTGGTAGAAGGCGCGCTCGACAAAGAATTTGCCGCCCTTTCGCTCTAGCTGAAAAACACTGCCGGAATTTTCGAGAGCCAGAAGTGCGAGAGTGACGGCGCTCTCCGGGAAATTCAGGCGAACCGCGATCTCCGCAACAGCCATGGGCCCCAATAGCTCAAGGTGAGCGAGCACGATAGTCTCAATCGCGGTGAAGCGGCGCTGATCCGCAATCTCGTTACCCTCACCCAAAACTGTGGCATAAGCATCTTCGATCAAACCAAGTTTGTCCGCGCTGAACAAAAATCTTCCGCCGGCTGGGAGGGGGACAACCTTGCCTTCTTCGATGAGAGCAGCCAGCCCGGTGGAAAATCCCAGCTGACTTGCCTCGGCTTCAGGTAAAACGGCAAATTGCGTGATACGGTCATAGAGCTCGTAGGCATTGCGTGCGGGATAAAGCGACTCGGCCTTAACGGCTGCAATTGTGGAGTCGGATATTTCATCGCCCTCACGCTCTTCAAAATTCGTGCGCACCGCGCGTGTGCGTCGCTCTTCGAGCGGTGCATCGTCGAGAAAAGCATAGGGTCGCGCATTGATGATTTCATGCGCCAGCTGTGAGGGTTCGCTGCTGTCGAGTGTCACGGTCTGAATGGCGCCGCTCTCGAGCCCCTTCAGCACGCCCAGAAAGCCATCCACATCCATCGCTTCGTGCAAACAGTCATAGAGCGTCTGCTCGACGAGCGGGTGTTCGGGTATCGAGCGCGGGCCGGAGAGATTCTCGGCGCAGGCAATCTGATCGGGGAAAAGCAACGCAATGAGATCCTGCGCATTCGATTTTTGCCACTGCGCCGGTGTCTTACCCTTCGCATTGCGGCGAAGAATCGCCAGCGCACGCGAGGCATTCCAGCGCCAGCGGATTTCAAACATCGGCGCATCTAAGAGCGCCTGAATCAAGACGTCGCGCGCCGATTTGGAGGAAAGATAAGAGAAAACTTCATCGAGCACGAAAGAGTGCGTGTGGCTGAGTGAAAGGATAATCGCGCTATCATTGGCCGCCGCCTGCAGTTCGAAGTTAAACTGTCGGCAAAAGCGCTTGCGCAAGGCCAGCCCCCAGGCGCGGTTGATCTGCGTGCCAAAGGGCGAGTGCAGAACGATGTGGCAGTTATTGACCTCGTCGAAAAAACGCTCGAGAATAATCGTCGTCTGGGTGGGCAGGGTTTTCAGGTGATCGTGCGAGGCACGCAGGTATTCGGCCAATTCGCGGATTTCCCGCACAGCCAACCCGGTTTCGACGCCGGTTGCCTGCGTAAATGCTTCGATATCGGGGTTTGCGAGAAAATGTTCATTTAACGACGAAACCGCGCGGCTGAGGGCGTCACTGCGGCCCGGCACATCGACAATCCAGAACGGAATCGTCGGGTGTTTGTCGGGTGCGGCAAAAACCGAGACGCGGTTGCCGCGCACGGCCGTGATCTGCCACATGCGGTTGCCGAGTTGAAAGACATCGCCCTGTATCGACTCGATGGCAAAGTCTTCATGCACCGTGCCAACAAAAACCTGCTCGCGCTCGTCGACGACTTCATACTCAAAATTCTCGGGTATCGCACCGCCGTTCAAAGCCGCATAGATGCGCGTGCCGGGGCGGGCATGCAGGTGCTGCGATATCTGGTCATAGAAGAGGTAACGCGCCTTACGGCCGAAGCGCAGCGAATAGCCGTCATTCAGCATCTGCAGAATCTGGCGGAATTTCTCTTTCTTTACGTCTCTGTAGACAAAGGAACCCGTAAACAGCTCAAAGAGTTCGTCGGCGCCATAGTCGCGCATCGAGACCTCGGCGACAATTTGCTGTGCGAGCACATCGAGCGCGGGCGCGCAGAGCGTCACATCTTCGAGTTCGCCTTTGTGCAGCGCCCGAATGAGCGCGACGCATTCCAGCAGATCGTCGCGCGAGAGCGGAATGAACAAGGCGCGTGAAGTGCCGTGCTTGTGGTGCTCGCTTCTGCCGACACGCTGGATAAAAGAGTGGATCGAGCGCGGGGAAGAGATCTGGACCACAAGATCGATCGAACCAATGTCGAGACCCAGCTCGAGCGACGATGTGGCGATCATCACCTTGAGTTCACCCGCCTTCAGCATCTGCTCTGCGCGGTGGCGCGCGGCATGCGAAAGCGAGCCGTGGTGTGAGGCGACCAGGTTCTGCCCCAAAAGCTCAGAGAGATGACGCGCCAATCTCTCACACAGGCGGCGGTTATTCACAAAGATCAGTGTAGTGCGGCGCTGCTGTATCTCTGCCGCAAGTTTTTGATAGATTTCATCCCATGCCTCGCCGCTCATGACGGCAGAGAGCCCCGCGTCGGGAATGAGCATCTTCACATCGAAGGGCCGTTTTTTCGCATCGGCGCACAGCGCGATCGGTTCGTTGCCGACAAGATATTGCGCGACTTTCTGCAAGGGGCGCACGGTCGCCGAAATGCCGATGCGCTGCATTTTTGCGTAGTTGCCGACATCCCCCTCTTCTTTTGCCTTTTGCAGACGCAGATTCTCCAGGCGCTCGAGCGATAAGGCAAGATGCGCACCGCGGCGGTTTGAAACCAGCGCGTGGATTTCATCGACGATCACGGTTTCAATCGTCGAGAGCAGTTCGCGGCCTGAACCGCTGGTGAGCAGCAGATAGAGAGATTCAGGGGTTGTTACCACAATCTGCGGCTTCAGGCGCACGAGCTTCGCGCGCTCAGACGAAGTGCTGTCACCGGTGCGCACCATCGCATGGATTTCGTCGATGTCAATGCCCTCTTTTTTAAGTTCGTTCTGGATGCCGGTGAGCGGTGCGCGCAGGTTTTTTTCGATATCGTTCGAAAGCGCTTTCAGCGGTGAAATATAAAGGATGCGTGCCGCGCGGATATTTTCGCCTGCGGCAGCACGGCGTACCAGACTGTCGATGATCGCGAGGAACCCGGCCAGCGTCTTACCTTCCCCGGTGGGTGCACTGATGAGAGCATGCTGTTTCTGCGAGAGCGCCGACCATGCCTCAAGCTGAATGGGCGTGGGATTTCCCAACGTTTCGGCGAACCAGCGCCGTGTCGCCGAATGGAATATTGTCGGAAGGTCGGCAACCACTGGGGACAGATTATGCCGGAAAACACCCCGCGACAAGTTTTTATGGAAGCTGAAAAGACTCTGATAATTTGTCGTGCTTAGTAATTCAGGTCCGTCTGATTGCCTCATGTGCTTATACGGGCTATTTGAGGAATCCGGGAGTTGTTTGTATGAATTTTAATTTTGTTGCGCTATTCAAGGAACTGACGTTTAAAATTGAACTGTTTACCTATCTGGTGCCGGTACCTGTTGCGGTTTATTTTGCTTTCACAACAGTAAGCAAGTACATCGACGACGCTTCTAAGGGTATTGCTTTCGTCGTCAGCTTCCTGATCGCCGCAAGCTGCAACGCCACGGCCGCAATAACATGGCGTTATTTCCGATTGCGGAAAATTGCTGCCTCCCTTAAAAACGGAACAAACCCGCCTGAGGCCACGAAAAAAATGCTTTTGGGCCAACCGCGTTTCGAAGCCACACTGATGGTCTTCCGCTGGGTATTCGGATGCATTCAGGGATTTGCGGGAACGTTCTTCTTTTCAGGAATCCCCGCCAGCGCCTGCGTCGAACTCTCGATCGTTTTGCTCGGCTTGCTGGTGCCACTCGAAAGTGCCGCAACTTACATTATGAGCGAGGCGGCGGTCGCAAAAGTTCTCGAAAAGCCGCCTTTTGATCACGTCGTAATACCCGAAAAGACCGTGAGGTTCCATCCCTACTGGCTGAAAATCGTTTGGACTGTCTTATCGGTTGTATGGTTGCCATATTTTATGCTGAGTTACCTTATGTACGCGGAGCGCTCCGGGATGGTTCAGATCACAAATCCCATGACGCATATCCTTATTATGGGTGGTCTCATCATCTTACCGATCGCAATTATGTCTTATTATTTAGGCCGGGGGGTTTCGCGGGGCCTCAAAACAGTATACTCACAATTGAGGAGAGTGAGCGACGGAGATTTTGAGGTCACAACAGCCGCAACGACGAAAGATGAGTTCGGGGCGCAAGCCTATGTCCTGAACGACGTCATTTCACGCCTGCGGGGCCTTTATGAAAATATTACGGAACTCAACGCGACGCTTGAATCCAAAGTGAGCCATCGCACAAGCGAACTTAACGAAACGCTGAGCGAAATTCGCGAGATAAAGAAACAGCAAGACGGGGATTATTTTCTCACGAGTTTGCTTTTACATCCGCTCAACGGTAATTTCGCCCAGAGCGAAAAAATTGAACTCGTATCTTTTGTGCGGCAAAAAAAGACATTTGAGTTCCGTAACAGACCATCAGAACTCGGAGGAGATCTCATCGCCACATATAATGTGCAACTGAACGATCGCCGGTACATAGCTTTTGTGAACGGGGATTGTATGGGCAAGTCGATGCAGGGCGCAGGCGGAGCAATCGTTCTCGGCACCGTTTTCAAATCCTTTGTCAATCGGACCAAATTTCAGGCAAGGCGGGATGAGATTTATCCGGAGCAGTGGCTGCGCGAATGTTTGTTGGAACTTCAGGACGTTTTCACGGGATTCGACGGTCACATGGCAACCTCGGCCATCATCGGCCTGATCGACGAAGAAAATGGCGTAGTCTATATGATTAACGCCGAGCATCCCTGGTCAGTCCTCTACCGCAACGGTAAGGCTTCCTTCCTGAAAGAACAGACCGCAATGTACAAGATTGGTTTTCCCGATGCGGAGAAGAATATGTCCATCAATATTGTCCGGCTGCTTCCGGGGGACGCCATCATTTGCGGCTCGGACGGAAGGGACGACATCATACTCGGCGGCAGCAACGATATGCGGGAAATAAACTCGGACGAGGCCAAATTTCTGATCTCCGTGGAAGCAGGGAAAGCGGATCCAGCGCTTATTTTCAAAGAACTCGAATCCAGCGGGAATCTGATCGACGATCTCTCACTGATGCGGATATCCCTGAAACAAGGCGCCCAATCGTATCTCGACGAAACCTCCGGTACCGAGGAAGTTGATCAAGCCAGATCATTTTACCAGGCCGGTGAAAACGCCAAGGCGATCGCTATACTTGCGGAACGAGTCCGAAGCGGCGGACCGACGTCGCGCGGGATCGTTCGCATGTTAGCACAATTGTACGCGCAGGATAAAAGATATCTCGAGGGACTGAGAATCTGTGAGGAGTTCAGTCAGAATTTCCCCGAAGAAAATACGCTTCTCTACGTAGCCGCTTATTGCGCGCTCCGGCTCGGAGACCGCGCTAAAGCGTTAGACCTTTCAGAACGCTTGCGGTTACGTGCGCGGGAACACATTGAAAACCTACTCCTATTGGCCCGTTTATATGGCCGTAGAAATAGCGTCCGAACACGAATGCTTTTGAATGAAATATTGCAACTACAGCCGAAGAATATAAAGGCGGCAAGTCTGCTGAGGCAATTAGACGATAGCGTGGATACCGATCTGCTCTCCGCGTAGAATAAGAGCAGTCATGGTTGGCTCTGAAGCTTAAAAAACTAAGCCATCTGCGCATCGAACTACTTTACACTGACTCTGAACCTGAAAACATGCGGCGTGCGTAACGCTGTCTACCCCGGTAGTTTTGACCCCTTTACCAATGGCCATCTCGATATTGTGCAGCGTTCGTTGCGCGTCGCGGACACACTGACGATTGCGGTGCTCAAGAACACCTCGAAGAAGAGTATGTTCACGCCCGACGAGCGCGTGGATATTATCCGCGAGGTACTCAAGGATTATCCGCAGGTAAAGGTCGAGACCTTTGAAGGCTTGCTTGTCGATTTTTGCCGCACGCGCGATATCCGCATCGTTATCCGCGGCCTCAGGGCAGTCTCCGATTTTGACTACGAACACGCGATTTTTCTGATGAACCGCAAGCTTTTGCCCGACCTCGAAACCATGTTCCTGATGGCTGCTTCTGATAACTCTTTTATTTCCAGCACGATTGTAAAAGAAGTCGCGCATTTTGGCGGCAACATTTCAGACCAGGTGCCGGCTATTGTCTTTGAGCGGATGCAACAAAAGAAAAAAAGTCACCATGGCGAATAAGAGCAAGAAAACCTTTTGGGGCGTATGGTGACAGCTGCTCGCGGGCTCGGCGTCGGTTATCGCGCGGCGCTGGGGCTCACGATCCTTTCCGCTGCGCTGATTTCAGTCTCCTACGTGCCTTATAATATCTTTCCGCTGGGCTTCCTGGGGCTGATGCCCCTCTTCTACCTCTTTGAGCATTTTGTACCGAAACGCAAACAGCTCTTCTACCTGTGGCTGGTCTGGATCTTAATTCTGAATTTCATCGCATACCACTGGATCATGCATACCATTGCGGTCTACGGCATGATGCCGACGTTTGTGGCTTTTCCTTTGTTCATCCTTTATACGCTCGGTACGGGCAGCAAAATGCTGTTCTTTCTCGTCTTCCTGAAATGGATGAACCGCCGCGCCGATCTCTTCGACTCTGTCGCCAAACGCACGCTGGCTGTGTCGGCAGCCTTCGGCATCTGCGAGATCGTCGGCTGGCAGCTCTTCCCCTGGCATGGTGGTAACATTGTCTCCGGGGATATCTGGTATGCCCAGGCGGCGGACCTGATTGGCACGCGCGGGCTTTCCGTGGTCTGGGTCGCCTTGCAATACCTCGCCTATACCGGTGGCAAAGACTTCTTTTACCGATACAATAAATCTTTTCGGACATTTTTGACGCAGAGCCGCAGCTTCCAGGCGTTTCTCGCACTTTTCGTGCTGTTCCACGCTTACGGAGCCGTGCGCCTCGACCAGTTTCGCACGGCAGAAACCCAGGCACCCAAAATGCAGATCGGCGTGCCACAGGGCAATGTACCGCTCATCACACGCCAACATGAGCGCCCCTACATCATTTCACGGATGGTGGCGCAGACGCAGAAACTCGTTGCCGATGCCAGCAATGCGGGTAAGAAACCTGACCTGATCGTCTGGCCTGAAAGTTCGATTCCGGCCATGGAATTTGAGCGCTCGATGGAATTAAAATTGGCCGTCACCGATTTACAAAAATACACCAATACCCCCATCATCATCAACGACATCTATCATGAGAATAACACCGATAAGGATTATTCAAACATGTGGCACCTGGACAATACCGGTATTCCCCTGAACAGTTATCAGAAAAACTTCCTTCTGCCGTTTGGGGAATTCATGCCGCTGGGAAATCAGTATCCAGCCCTCAAAAATCTTTTTCCCGCGGTCTCCGATTTTTCGCACGGTGAAAAATTCTCGCTTTTTCATATTGCGACCAGGCACGGTATCGTTAAGGCCATGCCTCTCATCTGTTACGAGGTTATTTTACCCGAGTATGCCCGGGGTTTCGACACACTGACGCACTATGAGGCTCAGTTTATTATCAACATTACGAACGATGCCTGGTTCGGCGAGAGCATTGAAAGCCTGCAACACATGACACTGGGCGTGATGCGTGCGATCGAACTCAGGTTGCCGATCGTGCGCTCGACGAACTCCGGGATCAGTGCCTACATCGCCTCGACGGGAGAGGTTTCCGGTCAAACCAAGCTGTTTGAACGCGTAAACCAACTCTACGAAGTTCCGGCGATGCCGCGTTCAAAAACACTTTTTGCCGTGATCGGCAACACGATTCTTTATGCCTTCATCGCCTTATGCTGCGGCTATCTGGGGTTCCTGTGGTTTCGCCGGCGCCAGACTTAGCTTTGCGGCAAGTCGATTTTACCGTCGCGCATCAGCAGGCGGCGTGATGCAGCCATCGCCAGTTCTGATTCATGCGTCACAACAATGATCGTGAGTTTGTCTTCGGCCTGAAGCGTGTTTAACACATCAATAAAACGCTGGCGGTTGTCGCTGTCGAGATTTCCGGTCGGTTCATCGGCTAAAACCAGGGGCGGATTTTTCACCACGGCGCGCGCCACGGCCACCCGCTGGCTCTCTCCCCCTGAAATCTGCGAGGGATAGTGATTCATGCGGTGGTCGAGACCGATACGCTTTAAGATTTTTGCGGCCTTCTCTTTTGCCTCTGCGTTGGGCACACCCTGCGCGCGCAGGGGCAGCATGACATTCTCCAAAACAGAAAATTCCTGCATCAGGTAGTGGTTCTGGAATATAAAACCGATTTTGTCGCGGCGGAAGACATCCACCGTCTTATGTTTAATCTCAGCCGTGAGTTCAAGACCGTCGATGACAATCTTGCCCGAGTCGGGTTTATCAAGCGCGCCCAATAGGTTGAGGAGTGTGCTTTTGCCTGCGCCGGATGGCCCCTGGATTGCGACAAACTCACCCGATTCGACGCTGAAACTGATGCCCTTCAAAACCTCGGCAAACGCTTCGCCGTCGCGGTAAGTTTTATGCAAATCTGTAACTTCGAGGATCGGCATCAGAATTCCGCCTTACGGATAATATCAATAGGTTCGAGCTTCGCGGCTTTGCGCGCCGGGATAATCGAGGCGAGTATTGAAAGGATCACGGATACATAACCCAAAACGCGTAACAGCTTCCAGTCGATGTCGATCGGCAGATGGTCGAAATAGTAAACGTCACGCGGTATCAGGCGGACATCCAACCACATACAGGAGCTGAGTTTCGTACAATAGATGTGGCCAAAGTAGTTGATGACGGCTTCGACACCGTGCAGGATATTTTCGAGGTTATTGGCAAGGCCGACACCGGCAAAAATGCCCGCGACCGAACCGATGATACCCATCGTCATACCGGTAACAGCGAAAATCATCAGGATATGCTGCCGCGAGAAACCCAGCGATTTCATGATACCGATGTCGCGCCGGTGTGCCCGCACAATGTTAAATGTCGCGATGATGATGCCGACCATTGCCGCGATAATGAAGAGGAAAACGATCACGATCATGATCGTTTTTTCGAGGCGCAGCGCGGCAAAAAAATTACGCTGCTCGTCTTCGATGGTGCGAATCGTATAGGGCCAGGCTCGCGCAATCTTGCGGCGTGTTTTAGAGAGCGTGTCGGTGTCTTTGAGGCGAATCACCAGCTGCTGAACGGCATCGGGCAAGGCATAAAGGTTTTGTACCGTTTGCAGCGACAGCACCACCACTTTCGTGTCATAATTGTAATGCCCGGTCTTGAAGAGCGCGGCAATCTTAAAAGTACGTATAGAAGGTGTCACGCCCGTCTGCAGATTGAATTGCCCGCGCGGCACAATCAGCTCAATGCTGTCGCCGACGCTGATATTCAGGTTAGCGGCCATTTCTTTACCGATGATGGCATAGTCGCCCTGCGGAATTTTGCGCGCATTCGGCGGCTCGACAATCTCCGGGAAGTATGAAGGTATTTCAAAAGTCTTCGCGGTGTCGTCGGGCTTGAAGTCCATGCCACGCACAAAAACGTGATCGAGAAACTTGCGGCGGCGGAAGATTGCCGGCGACTGGATATTGCCTTCGACTGCTTCGACGTCGTCTTTGAGTTCGGTCGCCAAACGCTCTTTCCACTTCTGCCAGCCAGCGATCTTCTCGCCGCCGGTGATGCGGTCGACCGTGAGCATAACATGGGGATCAAACTGGAAGATACTTTTTTTCAGCTGCGCCTGGAATCCGCCAAAAATCGACATGACGACCACCAAGAGGCTCGTGCCGACAAAGACGCCGACGAAAGCCAGGAAGGCATTCATGCTGAGGAAATACTTACTCTTGCCCCGGGAATAGCGGTAACTGATGCCCAGCGCGAGTTTAAAGCGTTCGAAATTAGGGGATTTACTGACGGCCATACTGAGTAATTAAAGCAACGCAAACTTCAGAATCGAATCATAACGGCGAGACAAATTGGCATCATCCAAAACTTGGCCGGGTTTGGCGTTCATTATTCGAATTGCCAATACCTTTTGGATTCGGCCGGTGGCGGACGTGAAGCTACAGAATAAAAACATCATTATCGTTGGCGGCTCGGACGGCATCGGGCAGGCCGTCGCTCTTGCATTGAGCAAAGCAAATAACTCGATTGCAATCATTGCACGCAATAGAAAGACGCTCGAGCTCACGGCAAAGCAGATTGAAAAAAATGGCAGCCGGGCTCTTGTTTGTGTGGGTGACGCGGCAAACGGTAAATTGGCGAAAAAACTCGTGGCCGATATCTGGAAAAAATTCGGCCATATCGATATGGCGCTCCTTAACGTCGGCGGTGCATCCGACGTTTTACGTGTCGCGACAGGTGACGCTGAAGAAGCAAACCACGCGATGCGGCTCAATTTCGACACGATGACCAACTATCTTTTCCCGATTGCGCAGATCATGAAAGATCAGCCTCAAGGCGGGGTTATCGCGCACACGAACTCATTGGCCGGATATCTGGGCATGCCGCTGGCGCTTCACTATAATGCCGGCAAAGCCGCGACACGGATTTTTCTCGACGGTGCGCGTATTGAGCTCGCCCGCCATAATGTGCGAATCGTCAATCTTTGTCCGGGCTTCGTGCAGACGCGCCTGCAGGCAAAAAACCCCTTACCGACGCCTTTCCTTATGACACCTGAAAAAGCGGCGTTGAAGATGGTCAAGGCAATAGAACGGGAAAAAAAGGAATATTCATTTCCCTGGCAATTGGCATTGAGCACTCATCTCGGACGCCTGCAACCAAAATGGATTTTGTCGATTTTCTTTCGTATGGCCGCGGGTAAACAACTATCCGGTAAGTAAGACTATTTAGCGACGCAGGAATCGCCTGCGGCGCAGCGAGGACGCTGAGCGAACCCCGAACCAAAAATTAGTATTAGCACTCGCTCTAACCAGCTGTGGCCGCTTTGCGGCCTCCGTCTTCGGTGCTACGTCGCCTCGAATAGACTATTTAGCGACGCAGGGATTCGAACCCCGGACCTGTGGATTATGATTCCATCGCTCTAACCAGCTGAGCTACGTCGCCATTATTCTTACTAAATAGGGGCCGCTGGCCCCTATTTAGTAATCATTTAGCGCGGGCAGGACTTGAACCTGCGACCTTTGGGTTATGAGCCCAACGAGCTACCAACTGCTCTACCGCGCGGTATAAGTTATATTGTGAGTTTGAGACAGGGTGACAATCCTTTTTGGTATTTGGGCATCCCAATTGCTTAGCTGGCAGCGTGGAAATTTGCCGATGCTTGACCACCTATGCAAAAAATACAGTGCAAATCTCTCTCCACTAAAAGGCAAAAATCACCGTAAGGAAATCCGTTTAATCAGACTATGAGCACCGCAACCATCTCTTACCGCAACGACCTGCAGGGCCTGCGTGCCATCGCTGTTATCGTTGTTTTTCTCTTTCATCTCTGGCCTGATACGTTTCGGGGCGGATTTATCGGTGTCGATGTTTTCTTTGTTATTTCGGGCTTTCTGATCACCAGCTTACTGGTGGCTGAAATCGAGAAAACCGGCGCGCTGAGCCTGGGCAATTTCTGGTCGCGCCGGCTACGCAGGCTCTTGCCTGCCGCCACGCTCGTTCTTTTAGTTTCACTCTGGGCTTCCCTGAAATGGCAGCCTGAAACCGAATGGCTCAATACCGCCAAACAGGTCTTCGCTTCAGCGCTTTATTTTCAAAACTGGATGCTGGTAGCGCAATCTGTCGACTATATGGCGCGCGAAGCGAGTGCCACCGTGGCGCAGCACTATTGGTCGCTCTCAATCGAAGAACAGTTTTATTTTGTCTGGCCCCTGCTGGTGTTTTTCTGCGCCCACCTCAGCCGCAGGTCCGGCCGGTCGATCCGCTCGGTCGCGGCAATTTTTTCCATTTTGATGCTGGTCGTTTCTCTGTTTTTCTCCATTTTCGTGCTACGCAATACGCCGCAGGGTTATTTTGTCACCACGACGCGCGCGTGGGAGCTCGCCCTCGGGGCAACGCTTGCGATACTGTGGCCCTATGTTAAGCTCGCCACTGGCCTGCGCATCGGTCTTAGCTGGGCGGGACTCATCATGGTCATAGCATCAGTCTTCGTGGTGAAACAAGGCGGCGACTTTCCGGGATTCATTGCCCTGCTACCCACCATGGGCGCCGTGTTTCTGATTCTCGGCAACGAGGCGCGCTTCGCGGCTGGCTCTCTTCTGGGTAAACAACCGACACGCTTCATCGGCGATATCTCATACGCGATCTATTTGTGGCACTGGCCGCTGATTGTTATCTCAAAACATATTCCCCAATTGGCAAAATGGCCGGCATGGCAGGTTTCCGCGGGGATTATCGTCTTAACGCTGGTGCTCTCGGTGCTGACAAAATTCCTCGTCGAAGATCCGTTCCGCAGTGGCTTTCTCGCTTTCTTCAAATCAAACCGCAGGCGCTTTGTGATCGGCTCGCTCGCCACGGCACTCGTGCTGATCATTGCCGGCTCCGGAGTTTCTGCATACACTTGGGTTAAGGAAGAAAAAGCCTGGCAGGCGCTCAAGGCGAAGGAAAAGGCTACGATCCACCCGAAATCCGAATACCCCGGCGCGGCGGCCTTCGACCCGATTTCACCGGCACCGGTACCTGCAGGCATGCCGATCATTCCGAATCCGGTGATCGCCGAGCACGATATGGATGGCAAACACGCGCACTGCATGGGGCTCACGGGTAGCATGCAGATCAGGCAATGCGAATTCGGCGTGCGTAACGGGCCCAAGACCATCATACTTGCGGGCGATTCGCATGCGATGCAGTTCGGCACCGCCATTGAAAAGGTCGCGAAGCTGCACGGCTGGCGCTTCGTGATGTTTGTCAAACCCGCCTGCCCGTTCGGGGATTTCTCTGTTTATACCGAAGGGTATGAGCGCGGCGAATGCTGGCATTTCAGAAAAGAGGTACTGCGCAGGGTTCTCGAAATTAAACCCGATCTTCTGCTCGTCGGTTCGGCACGCGCCGGACTTTTCGGCCAGATTTCTGCCGCTGAAAAACAAATCACGGGCTTTAAGACGTATCTGCAAAAGTATATCGACGGGGGTATCCGCATGGGAATCATCCGTGATAACCCGAGCCTGCGCATATCGGCACCCGGCTGTGTGCTCAGTTACGGCAAAGACCACACGCTTTGCAACAGCCAGCGCAAGCTCGTGATCGATACGCTGAAGGATTACCTCGTCAATGTAGCAGAGATGCTGCCCGAAGCCTCGCTGGTCGACCTGACGCATCTCTATTGTACCAAGGATATCTGCCCCGCGGTGATCGGCAATATTCTCGTCTACCGGGATAGCCACCACATCACCGACGCCTATGGAAAAACCATGGCGCCTTACTTTGATAAGGTTATCCGGAAGTTACTGCTGAAACCGGCACCGACACCTGTCGTTGCGGCAGCGGTACCACCGGCACCAGCGAAGTAGAATTGGTTATTAACCACGGCGAACACGTAGAGCACGGCGTAATAATTTGCGAAGCGCCGTGCCTGCCGTGGCTTTTTCTATTTAAGCTAATTTAGCTTTGAAAAATTCAACCTGTCTCGCGGCAATTTTAGAGAACCACGGTTCTTTGAAGGGCTGAATATGCCCCATCGAATATTCTTCGATTTCGACATCACGGATTTTCTTCGCCGTTTCAAGCACCGATTCGACAGGAATTCCCTCGTCGCGCTTGCCATATTGAATAAGCACGGGACAATTCACTTCTTCAGCCCTGAGTATCGGGCGGTGCAGAGGTAGTTCCAGTGCAATACGGGCCGGCAGTTTATTCTGCCACAGTGATCCCTTGGGCACGCTTTTCAGGATACCCTCTTTCCAGCCGGGAAAAGTGAGAAAGGCAAAGTCACCGGGATCACCCGCCAGCTGCATGTTGACGCTGCGCCCGAAGAGTGACGCCACTCCATCGGCGAGCGCCATGAGCGACACAGGGAGAAATCCCACCTTGGGCATGCGCGCCATCACGGCCCAGGAATCAAAAAGCGGCACGAGGCAACTGACTGCCTTGACCTTGCCGTCTTCCGCGGCGACCATGAGGGCATTGCCGCCCGAAAGCGAAGCGCCCCAAAGGCCGATGCGGGCAGCATCGACACGCGCATGTGTGCGCAGAAACTTCAGGGCTGCATGATAATCTTCGCGGTGGCGCGAGGGTGAAACCCACTGGGCGGGTTGCCCAGCCAACGGCTGGCGCACATTGCCCGGGCTGTCGCCGAAATTGCGGTAGTCGAAGTTGAGAACACCGATCCCCGCTTCGGCGAACTTCTGCGCAAAGTCAGGCAATTTCCAGGTACGTTCTGCCCCGAAACCGTGCGCCATCACAACAAAGGGCTGTTTCTTTGCGGCAGCATCAAAATACAAATCGCCGACGCACTCAGAATCTTCGCTCGCGAAACTGACGGTTTCTTTCGAATATGCCACTTACGCCAGCTTGCCGTCTTGGTAATCTGCAAAAGCCTGCTGTATTTCTTCTTTAGTATTCATGACAAACGGCCCATAACGCGCCACGGGCTCGCCGATAGGTTCAGCCGCGATGAATAAAAGCCGTGTGTCCTCTTTGCCTGTAATACGCACGCCCTCGCCTTCCTCAAAGACCGCGATATCACCTGCCGCAATTTTTTCGCCTTCAATCTCCGCGTTACCGGTGACACCGACAACAAGGGCGTTAAAGTCAGAAGGAAAGCTGTGTTCAAAAACACCATCGCCCTTGAAGATGATATCGAAGTAGATCACAGGAATATTCGTTTCGGCGGCACCCGGTTTACCCTCGTATGAGCCGGCGACGAGACGCACTTTGAAGTCGTCGGTCTCGAACTCGGGAATTTTTTCCGGTGGGATATCCTGGTATTTGGGCTCGCTCATCTTGAGGTTCGCCGGCAGGTTCACCCAAAGCTGATAACCCCATAACATACCGTTTTCCATTTCCGGCATTTCAGAGTGAATGATACCGCGCGCGGCGGTCATCCACTGCGCTGAACCGGCTGTGAGGAGTCCCTTGTTGCCGCGCGAGTCGCCGTGGCGCATGCGGCCTTCAATCATATAAGAAACCGTTTCGAAGCCGCGGTGCGGGTGGCTGGGAAAACCCGCAACATATGCTTTCGGGTCGTCGTTCTTAAATTCGTCGAGCAGCAGAAACGGATCTAAAAAGGAGATTTCATTGGTGCCGATGAAACGTTTGAGTTTAACTCCCGCGCCGTCGGTCGTGTTCTGGCCGGCTAGCTTTGTCGCTACTTTTCTTGCGTTCATGTCGCTACCTCCACTACCTTTTGTTCCGTATTCTTAATATAGATTTCTTTACCTTTTTGAGTCATCTGTTCGAAGATGTGCATGTTCTTGGTATCGACGCGTGTGCCGATGTCGTAAAATGCACCCGACCATTTTGCCTCGCCGATTTTTGCACCGAGAAGTTTCGCAAAACGCAGGTCGGCGTTTTCGAAATTTGTGTCTTCGATTTGGCAGTCGTTGAGGAACGCACCGCGTAGGTTCGCCCCGGAAAAGTTGGCACCTGTCAGATTACTCTCGCGCAGAAAGGCATGCATCAGATTGGCACCCGAAAAATCTACGCCCGAAAGATCGAGTTTGTCGAGCATGACGGAGTTGAGGTTCTGTCCGCGCAGGTGACCGTTAGCTTTGAGGAATTCCAACGTCTTATCGCGGCTGATGACCTGCTCGCCCGCAAGACCCGTCTGGTTCTGGTAATCTTTCACGGCCTTTTGCAGCGCCTGCACCGCTGTCACGGCATAATTTTTTCTTTTCTCGGGATAACCTTCAATGGCAGGCTCCAGCTCATCGGGTTGGATTTTTAACGCGTCTTCGAGGCTTTTGTTTTTTGCCAGGTCGCAGATAATCGCGAGCGACGCCAGGGAAAAACTACAGCCTGTCGTGGTATAACGCGCGTCACGGATGACATCCCCCTCGACATCGAGGTAGAGACGGTAGCCGTCGCCGCAGCCGATGTTTTTGTACTCAGACACGACCGAAGCGTGCTCAAGCTCGCCGTAATTGACACGGCCTTCGACGAGGGCGTTGAATTTTTCGAAGTTCATCGATACTATAATATATAAAGAAGGAAAGAAAGTCTACAAATGCCGAAAGGGGATCGACCATGATACGGGCCCGAATCTGATGGCAGGTATATCTCCCCCCTTTTGGTATGGCGTGTGATAGAAAACCGACCTGCGCCAACGAACCATTCGTGGCTTTCGAACCCGCTCGACTGGTGCCAGATCGACCGCATGATCATTCTGGGCGTCATGGTCTTGCTGATACCGGTGTTCTTCGGCGGAGCCCTGGCAGGGGCGCTCGCGCTGGCTCCGGACTGGCTGCATACGCCCGTGGCGCGCTCACTGCTGGCCCTCTACGCCGTTTATACAATTATTCTCCTCCTATTCCTGAAGCTGGCCTTCTCGCGCAGAAAGACAATCGACCGCTGGCCGTTTTTTGAAAATTTTATTATCAGCTCGTACGTTGTCGTCGTCTTCACGCAGGCCTGGCTCTCAGGCACCCATTTCACGGGCGGCATGCTGCTGATGATGATCGGCGTCTATATGACCTCGGCGCTGGCGGATATCCGCAAGATCGTCAGGGCACACATCGCGGTCGCCATCATTTTCGTTGCGCTTTGCATCGCCGAAGGCAGCGGTTTTTTCCGTTACGCGCCGCTCTTCAAAAAACCGCCGTTCAACCCCGACGGCTCGTCGGTACCCGCATGGCTCGCCATACAGATCGCGCAAATCACGGCTCTTTTGGTGCTCACGCGCATCGGTATTATGGCGACAGAGCGTTGGGTCGAGCGCGAGAATTTATTCCGCGAAATGTCGACGATCGACGGCCTGACGCGGCTCACCAACAGGCGCTCATTCATCGAACGCAGCGAAACGGAATTTGCCCGGGCAAGCCGTGCGCCCGTCACGGGAATATCCTGCATCATGATCGATATCGATCATTTCAAAAAAATCAACGACACTTTGGGTCACCCCGCGGGAGACACGGTGCTGATGCACACAGCTTCGCTGCTGCTGAAGGCCAGGCGCCAGTACGACGAGGTGGCACGTTATGGCGGTGAAGAATTCGCGATCTTATTGCCCGCGACGTCGATCGACGATGCGGCGAAAATCGCCGAGCGGCTGCGCGACAGCATCGCCAGCCAGACCATGAGCATCGATGGGAAAAAGACCCAGGTGACAGCGAGCTTCGGCGTCGCGAGTTTTCCGGCGAAGGGTATCCAAAGCATCGGGGACCTGCTCAAGGCTGCCGACGCTGCGCTCTACAAAGCCAAACACGCGGGACGCAACCGCGTTGTTGCCACGCGGAAACGCAGCGCGGGCCCGGCAAAAAAGAAATCTAAGGCAAAGTAATCCGAACCGAAAACATCCCGGTGCGTCTAAAGAAGATGAGATGGGCCGCCCTTGCAGTAGGATGCACTTCATTGATTGCGGCTAAAGAGTCGGATTTCCTCATGGAGAACGACGGTTTTGCAGTGATACATACATTTACCCTCACCGGCGGAAAAATCTGCCGCAAGCTCGACCGCTATGCCTCCCCCGACCCCGTCGCTTGGAATATTCGCAGCGAATGGAATTCCATCCATTTGGGCCCCGCAGACGACACCGGTAAAAACCCATCCGTGACGACCGGGCTCAGCGGCGGTTGCCAGCGCGGCATCTCGCAGAGCACGCTCGTCGGCCCGCTTAAAAAAGGCAAATGGAAGATTCACAGCACGTCTTCCGTTTCCATCGGGAAAACTGTAGCATTTTCGGAACGGCGTGAAATCCGTGAAGAAAAGAAGCAGTGGATCTTTAATGTGGAGAAGCCCGCCATCGCGTCCGTGCTGGTCTATTATTTCAGCAACACCACAGGCCAATGCCGTGAATTCGTTCCGCTGATTATGCGCGTTGAAGCCGGAAAAGATGCGCAGGCAGAGAATACCGTCCACGTCTCGCCCGGAGTACTTCGCTCTATCGACATTAGCCGCAGCGAACGTTGCCGGGCCATGCCGCAGACAATTGCAGAGGGCACGCTGGAAATCATGCCCGGAAAATACCGGGTCTCAGGCAATGATATAAAACGCGTCAGTCTCTATCTGCAACAATAACACGACCATCACGCAAAGATGCCGCGCAGTAAGCCGCGAACCAGGCGGTATGCCAGGTAGACAAAAGCTACCGCGGCGAGAAGAAAAGCTGCACCCTGTACCGGCGCGCTTTGATACACGGGAATTCTGCGCGCGGTGAGATCGAGCATATAAACTGTATTGCCATCGAAAAAAGCCTCTATGCCTGCGATTCGCGAACCGGTGAACCGAAAAAGGCCGGGGCCTACGGGCACAAGCTCACCGCTGCGTAACAGACGGGAGCTATACCGAAGCGTTCCGTTCTGGGGCTCGATATGCAAATCTACAAAATAACGAAAGAACCAGAAATGCGGATCGATCACATCGTAAAACCGGTACGTACCGGCGAAACGCCTGAGTTCCTCCGGGGTGGGCTTATATGCCGTTGCCGCGGGCGGCGGGACGAGAAGATCGAAAATTGCATTCGCCGCTTCAGACGAGGCGGCATTATCGCTCTGGTTCGAGAGCAGAACGACACCGCTCTGCGATGCGGGATGCAGAATAAGCCGGTTGGCAACTCCGGCCAGACCGCCATCCCACCAGACAATCTTGCGGCCCGGATTCTCATTGACGCCGAACCCCAGGCCAAAACCGATCTTCGAGTCGGGGTAAGGCCGTGCCTGAATTGTGAATAGCTCCGCAACACCCGCCTGTGTCAGAATCTGTGCGCCATCGAGCGTGCCGCCCCTGAGCAGCATCAGCGCGAAACGTGCGAACTCGGGCGCCGTCGTTACAAGCCCGCCGGCAGGTAACGCAGCGGTGACATCGTTGTGAGCAGACAACTCACCGGGCGCCATGAGGCTACCGTAGGCGCGCGATAATTTTGCGGACGTCATCGTCCAGGGCGCCGCAAAGGTGGAAGTCTCCATTCTCAGGGGCCTCAGAATGACCTTCGCTGCATGTTCGGCAAAACTTTCGCGCTCGGCTTTTGCGGCGATATAACCGGCGAGTGAAAAAGCGTCATTCGCGTAGATAATTCTTTCACCCGGCGCATAAACGGCCTTCAGGTTCTGCGAGAGATAACTTTCGAGGCTCTGCAGGGCATCGCCCTCAGAGGCAATCGGCTTCCATGAAACCGGCAGGCCCGAACTATGCGAAAGCAGTTGCATGAGCGTCGCCGCCGAGGGCTTGCCGTCGCTGCCAACAATTTGCATTGCGCGGGGAAGATATTCGTTCGCGGGCCGGTCGATCTGTAGCCGCCGTTGCTCCGCCTGCCGCACGACAAGAGCCGCCGTCAGCAGTTTAGTGAGCGATGCCGCTGGAATTAATGTATCCGGCTCTATCGGCTTTTTATTTTCGCGGTCGGCATAACCGGAAACAAAAGTGCCGGCGATAATCCCGTTGCGGATGACCGTAACAACCATTCCGGGAGTTCCGTATTGTTGGCGTTTTGCATTGAGTATTTCGACAACTTTATCTTCAAATCTTTCCGGCGCTTCAGCGGCGGCAATAACGCTGCCCGCCAAAAAAAACATGCATAGTGTCCTGATCTTTTTCATATTTTTCCTGTGTTTTAAAGTACTGTGAACATCTCGACGGTTCCGCGGTTTTTAATACTGATCTCACCCCTCGCCTCGCAGCGGAACTCGTTTTTGACGAGGTCAAACGTCGTGCGTGAAATATTCACTTGTCCTGCAAGCGCGGCGCTTTCCATGCGGGAAGCCACATTCACGGTATCACCCCAGATATCGTAGGCAAATTTTTTCTGACCGACAATACCCGCGACCACGGGTCCGGAATGCACGCCGATGCGGATATCCCAACTGGGTTCTCCCGCTTTCATCTTCTCTGCCCGATACATCGCCATAAAGTCACGCATCTCTATCGCGGCCCTGATACAGCGGATAGCATGCGCCGGGTTGGGCTCGGGCAGGCCCGCACAGGCCATGAATGCGTCGCCGACGGTTTTCAGCCTTTCGAGGTCGTATTTGTCGCAGATGCGGTCAAATTCAGAAAAACAAAAATCGAGTTCTTGCAACAGCTTCACGGGGGTCATCTTTTCTGCGATCGCCGTAAAGCCGATAAAGTCGGTAAAGAGGACGCTGGCATGCGCATACTCGCGCGCCTCGGCCTTACCCTTCTCCTTGAGTTCGTTCGCCACGGCCTCGGGCAGAATATTCAGCAGCAGCTGATCTGCCTTGTCCCGTTCCCGGATATAGCTGCGTTCAGCCTGAATGCCCTGCGACGTGGTAATAATAAAAAAGATGACAACGACAGCAAAAACCGTAAACGCGGAGATATAATAGAAGGCGATGCGCACCGGCTCGTAATCAATCGGGTAAAGCGGCGGGTAGTAGAGGTATAATGTGCGGATCGCCAGCAGATTCAGCAGGCTAAACAGGATTGCCGCGACCACAAAGCGCCGCTTGCGCCAGAAGCCGACGCAGCCAATACCGGCGATCACCAGCGTAAAATATTCAAAGCCGAAAAACGGCCCGTAAAAGATACATACCGAGGTTGTCCAAAAATGGTAAGTCAAGCCTGAGAAAAAATAAACATTCTCAAAATCACCAAACCAATGCTGGAGAAAGAATGCAATCGTCGTCAGGAAACCGACCCCCAACGCAATGTAGATACCGTAGATATGGTTCCAGTATTTTGGGGCGTCGTGATGGATCAGCATCAACCATGCGACAGCAAAAGCACTGACGACCAGTATTAAGATTATCAGGCCAATCAGCAGCGACTGGTTGACCAGCATGTGGAACTTGCGCACATCGTGGCTCGCGCCCATGTCGACTTTATACTCGGTTAATTTCTTCCACATGGATAGTGCCAACTGAAAAAGAATCCGTCTCTCTGCAACAAGTTAACCCAAGGTCAGAATTCGATGTTGGGCCTGAACAGCACCTGGTAATGCTGGCCGCCCGGATAATTATCCAGCGGGCCCGAATACAAACTTTCGGACTCCCAGGTAAACCCGAGCGCGAGCGTAAAAGCCGTGCCTTTGCGAAAAGGCCATTTTTTGTTCACTTCAAAATATGAGCGCACCGGTTTCAGGTTCGAGATTTTAAAATCGAGGCGGAATTCAAAACCGCTGTTCGCCAAAAAGTCCCACGCGTCGGCGGTATAATCCAGCCGGTTGCGTTTGATGCCGATGAAAGCGACATCGGAGATATTGGAATTATCGTGCAACTTGACGCCGATTTTGTAATCCCACTGCAGCTTTTGCAAGGTAAAGAGCTGATCGCCCTTCACCTTCCATTCCAGTTCGAACCAGTTATCCTGGAAGAGTTCGTTGTCTTTGATATGGTGTGAGCCATAACTGATGAGATACCCTGTGTAGCCGATCGAACTCTGGTAACCCGACTGTTTGTTCTTCTCGCGCTCTTCGGCATTGCGCGCGATCGGCCGGTAGCGCGCCACATTTCCAAGAAACAGGGAAACCGCGTACGGTTCCTGGAAACCCCGCGTCGCGGCGCGGATCAGGTTAAAACTTTCACCACCCACCTGTGCGCGCTGGTAGAGCTCATTGGCTTCCTGGCGGATCAGTACACCTGCCACGGGCATCGGATTTACGCTTGTTTCGAGGATCGCAAAGCTCGGCAATTTAAAGGGCGAGACCAGCAGGTGTTTATAAATCTTCAGCTCACTCTCCTCGCCGAGATTTTCCATGGGCTTATCGGTGAAGTTAAAAATCACGCCGCCATAGCTATAGTAGGCATCCACCCCATAGTCGAGTTCAAAACGTTTATGCCGCGGCTCTTCGGGTATGATCGGGTTGCCGTGCTCCATATAGACTGCAATGGGATCGACGGCGTCACCGGCGCGAAGCGCAGAGACGCATAAAAACACCGGGATCAGACAAAGCCAGACCCGTGGCATAGGTCAGTAAAGAGCTGTGTGCTCGGCGATTTTTTTTAAGAGACCTGCCTGATCGATGGGCTTGCCGATAACCTCGTGCGCGCCGGCCTTCGAGGCCTTTTGGTGCAGGTCGCTCGTATAGCGGCCCGCGGTGACGAAAATGATACAGCGGTAGTCGGTATCCTTTTCTTCTTCGTAGCTGCGGATGCTTTTGATGAGTTCAAGCCAGCTTTTCGCGGGAAGGTTAGAGTCAACCAGCACTATGCCGGGAGAGAAATCACTGAAAGCGGCCACAGCTTCGTCAATATCAGAAGCGCGGCGCACGGTATAACCGTTCAGTTCAAGGAAAGAGGAAAGCGACAAGGCGTCTGCTTCATCGACGTCGGCCAACAGAATTTTATCGCCGTTTGGGAAATGCGAAGAAACCGGCATTTAGGCGACACTTTGAGCGCGAAAGAGGCGGTCGATAACAATCACTACCGATAGAGGGTTGATCCCGTTCAAGATTGGCTTTACGAAAAGTCGATAATGCCACAGGTACTAGTATCATGACCCGCCGCGCCCGGACCCATGTTTTAGCAATAATCGCGGTATTCAGCGTGGCCCGCTTCCAGTGTGAATTCAAATTCTCCGCCGGAGAGAGTCTGCCCTGGCAAGAAAGGCTGCTGCGCATGGCGGATTTGCTGCTGATGGAACCGGGCTATGCCCAGGCGCGCACCCTCGCCGCTGAGTGGTCTGCATACACGCAAAAATTTACCACGGACGAGAAGCGCGCCGCTGAACTCGAAGCTTTGGCCAATGAGCCGGCAATACTCGGCCTTATCCGTGATCCCAGGGGCCCGCTGGCACCGGCCTTTGAAACGGAAACCGCGGAAATCCTCAATACCTTCGGCAACGGCGCGCTCAAGGCATGGCGCCTGCGCACCCTCGACGACAAGACTCTGTTCGCGCGCGATGCCAAGCGCCTTGCGGGGCTCGACACCACAACGGCACGGCGCGAGATCGGGCCGCGTTTTTTTACGATACCGATCAGCGGCACGGGTTTTAATGTCAGCCTCGACGCCGAGTGGGATGTCACCCGGCTCTCAGACTTTCCGCTAAGCCAGATCAATTCCGAATATCTGTTTCTGACGACCGACCACGAAATGAATATTCTCGCGATCGGTAATCCCCGCTCTATACCCGACTCGGGTTTCCGTTTTATCTCCGGCAACAAATTCATCTCTGAACCATACGGCATTAAACACGGCCTGAGAATTGTGACAACCGAAGCGAAGGATTTTCGCCTCGTGATCTGTTATCCGTTTGCCGGTTATATTTTCTATGCGGTCCGCGGCGGCCTGGCCCTGCTTCTCATCATCACTCTTATAATAGCACTCGTTAAGATCGGCTCGCTGCGCTCGGCAGCCACGCATGTCATGGAAAACCGCTCCGGCGAATGGTTGCAGCAGCATTATGAACAGAGCCTCGGCATCAACGAACAGGCGCTGAATATCGGTGAAAAGGCGCTGGGTGTCGTTTCATCGCTCAAGGAGCGGGAAGCAAAAGTGATCGGTGAACTCGGCCGCCATATTGAAGAGCTCAGCGACAACTTCACGGCGCAGACCCGCCTTGTTCTCGAGGAAGCCAGCAAAACCCAGGTACAGTCACCGGCGCCCGTTTCTAAAGGCGAACCTTCGCGCGAAGTGCGCCGGCCGTTGCACAAAAAATCCGTGCACAAAGCGCCGCTGCTCATCGAGCACGATAAGGCTCCGGAGATCCGGGTCACCATAGAACTCGATCTGCCGCTCGAGGATGAAAAACAGCTGAAGCCCGAAGAAAAAATCGCCTACATCGGTTCACTGCGGCGCCGCGCACAGGAAAAGACAGGTCAGAAAGATTTTATCCACGATGAAAAAATCGACAACTACGACTATATTGCGCCGGAGCCGATGGCCATACCCGAGCCAGGCTACGCAGCGGCAGGCGCAGGCACGCCCGACACCGCTGATCTTGAATATGTCCAGAAATTCCAATATGCCGGCAAGACCCGTGTCTTGCCGATGGCTGCCGTCGAAAAGAGCGCGGCGACGCTGCGCATGCGCGAAGACCTGCACCGCGAGACCCTGATCGTTACCGAAGAAGAGTGAGCCGCCAGCCAGCTTTTTCGCGCCGCATCAATTCACCTTGACACGCTGACAAAAAAGCGATTACCCACCCCACTATGAAAAAATTGATTCTGATGGGCCACGCGCTCATCCTGACTATTGCTTTTGCCCTGACCGGCAGTGTTGCGGCTAAATCCGCATGCCAGGGCCTCGGCGAAAGCGAATGCTCTTCCAACGAAAATTGCACATGGGTAAAAGGCTATGAGCAAAAAGACGGAGACAAAGTAAAAGCTTATTGCCGCGCAAAACCCGGTAAAGGCGACGGCGAAAAGAAAGAAAAAAAGAAGAAAGACAAATCAGACGAAGCAGTGAAGTCTGACGACGACAAAGCTGAGAAGAAAGACAAGAAAAAGAAGAAGAAAAAAGAAAAATCTGAAGAAGCCGTAAAAACTGACGACGCTAAAGCAGAAAAGAAAGAGAAAAAAGAAAAAAAGCCTAAGAAGAAAAAAGAGAAAGAAGACAAAAAAGAAACAAAGTCTGACGACAAAAAAGACGACGACAAGAAAAAATCTAAAAAGAAAAAGAAAGAGAAAAAAGAAGACTAATCCAGTTTCTTCAACTCCGGCCGCAATAAAACGCGGCCGGCTTTATCTATGCACATTACCGGCTTCTCATTCATTCGCAATGCGATCAAATATGATTATCCGATCAAAGAATCGCTCGAATCGTTATTACCCATAGTCGACGAAATTGTCGTCGCCGTCGGAAAATCTGACGACAAAACCCTCGAACTCATACAAAAAATAGATAAAAATAAAATCCGCATTCTGAAGACCGTCTGGGACGACTCAAAGCGCGAAGGCGGCCGTGTGCTCGCCGAAGAGACGCAGAAGGCGTACGAAGCCATCGGCGATCGCGACCAAGGTGCGGACTGGGCATTTTACCTGCAAGGTGACGAAGTCTTGCATGAGCAGGACTACCCCGTTATCCGCGCGGCAGCCGAAAAATACCGCAGCGACGAGCGCGTCGACGGCTTACTTTTCAAATACAAACATTTTTACGGCTCTTACGATTACCTGGGTGCATCACGACGCTGGTACCGGCGCGAAATCCGCATCGTACGCCCGCCGCAATTTTCCCTGAAACCAGAGATGAAAATTTATTCCTATAAAGACGCACAGGGTTTCCGTAAAGACGACAACCGTAAACTCAGCGTGAAGGAAATCGACGCACACATCTATCATTATGGCTGGGTGAAACCCCCCGAAGCGCAGATGCAGAAGCAGCAGACATTTAACAAATACTGGCATAATGACCAGTGGATGCAGGAAAATATACCCGCGGCTGCCGAATTTGATTATTCGAACATCGACTCGCTGGCGCGTTTTGAAGGCAGCCACCCGGTCGTGATGAAAGACCGCATCCGCAAAAAGAACTGGCGCTTCGATTTCGATATCAGCCGGTCGAAATATACGCTGAAAGAAAAGATTTCTGCCTTCATTGAAAAGTTCACCGGTTACCGCCCCGGCGAATATAAGAACTACAAAAAAATCTGAAATTTAAAGCAGTTCAGCGCGCAGCTCGGCAATGCTGCCCAGCACCCTGAGCGGCGACGCAGAGAGCAGCTCGGCTTCACTATGCGCCCCGTGGGTTAATCCCACTGAAGCGATGCCTGCATTAGACGCCATCTTCAGGTCATGTCTGGTATCGCCGACCATGATTGCCCGGGCGGCGTCGATTCCCGCCGCAGCCAAAAGCTCGCGGATCATCTGCGGATCAGGCTTGGGGCGGCACTCTTCGGGTGTGCGCGAGTGCGCGACAAAGGCAGCAAGTCCCGTCGTTGCCAGGGTGCGGTCGATGCCCGCGCGGCTTTTCGCGGTCGCCACGGTAACAATTTTGCCCGCTGCGTGAAGGTCACGCACCAGCTCGTAGGCGCCCTCATAGAGTTCGATTTTTCCCTCTCCCGCTTCATAGGCAGTGCGGTAGGCACGGTGGAAGGAAGACAAAAATTCGGGACTTAACGCGGCTTCGTCGGGAAAGAGCTGTTTTTGCGCGGCCTTCAGGCCGAGGCCGATTATATCACGGGCTATCGCCATCGGTATTTCGCGGCCGACCTCGCGGCCGGCGGCGATAATGGAATCTGCGATGAGATCAATCGACCGGTAGAGCGTACCATCCCAATCGAAAATGATGAGTTCGGCGCTGCGCAGAGCTACTCTTCGTCGTCGTCATCATCGTCATCGTCGGGCAGCTCATAGTCGTCATAGGCATAACCGTCTTCGCCGGGGTCTTCTTGCCCGACATACTGAATCGGAATGATCTTATCGAGCATGACGACGTCGAACGAACTCTTGAGTTCTGGGTTCGCATTGATGACATTCAGGCGCCCATCGGTGCGCACGAGAATACTCTGCAGTTCGACAAACTTGGCGATGAGCTCTGAATTTGCTGAGTTGAGCTTTGCGAGGTCAATCTCGAGCAAAAGATTGGGAATCTTCGCCATCTCGAGCTCGCTGACGACGCGGTCCAGGTGCCGGATCATGTTGATGAGACCGAGCTTATTGTCCTGATCTTCAATGAGGACGAGCCATTTACTTTCGCTTTTGTTTACCTGCATAAATAAGTAGAGGCGGCATAGATTTTTTTTTATCTACACCGTCGACGAGAAAAGTAGCAAATGCGCGGTGCGAAAGGCGCTTCAGGAAGGCTAAACCGGGCGCCAGATCAGTGCGAGCGCGATGGCCGGAACCAGTCCCTGCAGGAGCACGCCGCGCAGCATAGCCATGCCCGCCGAAAACAACAAGACAAGCGCCGCAGCGACCATACTGCCCAAGGTGACCGTCAGAATCGCAACGGCCTGCGAGACATATCCCGTATTCCAGAGATAAATGCCGGCAACCGTCGCAATAGCGAGAAACAGGTTATAGTACCCTTGGTTCAGCGCCATCAGTTTGGTAGTCTGCGCTTCGGCTTCGGTGCGGCGAAAAATCTTCCGCACGGCAGGTTTCATCCAGAACAGGCTTTCCATCGCGAAAAACAGCACATGAACGAAAGCGGCAACGGCCGCAAGGATCGATATGGTTAACATGGCTGATTCATATGCGAAGCATCCGGATGTCAACTAAAACGCGGGCCCCATCAAATCGCGATTTACAGCGCCGTTAAAGGCCATGTGCTGCCGGGCGATGAGCGAAGCCGTACACCCACCACGCAAACGGATTGCGCAGATCGGCTTCATCACGATCGGATTGCCGTTTGCGGCGTTTAAGATTCTCTTCGGCCTGACCATGCCGGCGCTCTGGCCGGGGCAGGCAGCCCAGATCGGCGGCGCGGGGCTTGTTATTCTCGGTGCTCTTGATCTCCTGGTCAACGCGCTTAACTCCACATTTATGCTGGTTCGCGGAAAAATTTTGACGCAGGTCTGCGTGTTCGCGATCCTCTTCGATTGGCTGGGAAAAAAGAGAGTGGAGGGCGATAAGGCAACAATCCGTTCCGCGGATTTCGGCACGGCGCTCGATGTCATGCTGTCCTTCACGCTGGTCGCGCTCTGTGTAGGGCTCAATCTCCTGGCGCGCTTTGGCGAAAGCGAACGGCTGCTGTGGAACCTCAGCGTCGTTGTCAACGTGCTCGGCGCAGGTGTCTCGCGCATCATGGTTTCTATTCTCAAGGCGGATTGACATGGCGGAAAAAACGGCGATCGAACGCGCGGCGGCGATTCTCAAAGCGGCGAAACATCCCCTCTTCCTGAGCGGCGCCGGTATCTCGGCCGAGAGCGGTATACCGACTTTTCGGGGCACAGGAGGTGCTCGAGCCGGCGGCGACAAGGATGTCGCAGCCGCCGGCCGCGGCGCCGAGGGGCTTTGGAAAAATTTTCGGGCCGAAGCGACACGAGGTCGCGAGTCGGACGCCGCCAGGATGGCGTCCTTGCGTCCCGAAGAGCTGGCGACGCCCGAAGCTTTTCGCCGCGACCCGGCGCTCGTCTGGGAATGGTACAACTGGCGTAAGCGCCTGATCTCGGAAAAGCAGCCGAACCCGGCGCACCATGCGATTGTCACCATTCAGAAAAAACTGCCGGAATTGCTTTCGGTAACGCAAAATGTCGACGGCTTTCACGCCCTCGCCGGTCTCGGTGAAATTCTCGAAATGCACGGCAATATTTTCCGCGCGCGGTGTACATCCTGCAAAGCGGTGCATGCGATGCGCGAAGATGTAGATCCCCACACCGCCTGCCCTGCCTGTATGGCGGCGGCGCTGCGCCCCGACATCGTCTGGTTCGGCGAGCAGCTGCCGTCAGCCATTCTCGACAAGATCTACGAACGGCTACGTATCGCCGATGTCATTCTCGTGGTCGGCACTTCAGGGCAGGTTTACCCGGCCGCAGGTTTTGCGGTCGAGGTCAGGCGCCGCGAAGGGCATGTGATCGAGATCAACATTGAAGAGGGCCACAAGGCGTATGCGAACGATATTTATATCCGCGGCAAGGCGGGAGATATTTTGCCACAGATTGCGGAGCTGGTTTAACCCCACCCCGGCGCAAGCGCCGCCCCTCCCCACGATGTGGAGAGGGGTAGAGCGGGATCAAAAAGGTATGAACACCACTGGCGCCCATTGCCATTCACTCTGGCTATAGTTATCAATCGCAAACGTCACGTAGCTGATTGAAATCCCCCAATAGATTCGCCCGATAAGATTTGTCATCAAACCAACCGAAGGGCCGTGAGACCATCCGTCAGCCTGGAGATTACCGCGAAAAAAATGACGGTCCGCACCATAAGAGACTTTGAAAAGGTATCCGCTGAATGGACCGATGTAGTATGCAAGGGCCGGGCCGACATAATAATTATTAACAGCAGAGGAAAACAGAGCACCACCGCCGGCCTGTAACGCAAGACGATCGATCAGAAAATAGCTGAAAACCCCGTATCCGCCCCAAACAAGAGTTGAATTTACGGAACCGAATGCAGGCCCGAGACTGAACCCCACGCAGCCCGCGCCAAAGGCAAAGTCCGTGCATGTCCGCTTCTTCTCAGCGTGCTCCGCGCCGATTGTGAGCGGTTTGTTTTCGTCAAAATCCTGTGCGGTTACCGCCGCGACGGATACCAAACTCATCAAACAAATTACCAGAAACTTATGCGCCTGCATATTACCTCTCATGCACTCAGTTCTTTGACCATATCGCAAAAAATATGCGCGCCCTCTTCGAGCACCTCTTCGCGCGTCGCATAGCTGATGCGAATCGATTTGCGGTTAGCACTGAAGATATAACCCGGCACCAGTAACAGCCTGCGCTCGATTGCCTTGGTTACGAATTCTGACGAATCTATGGGAACATCCGGATAAACATAAAAGGCGCCGTCGGGATAAGGCAGCTTGGTCACTTTGGATAGAATGCCATAGACCAGATCGCGCCGCTTGCGCATAAACTGGAGCTCCGCCTCGATCGGCGTTTTTAATGCCACAATGGCGCCGCACTGCACGACATGCGGCGAGCAGACCATGGTGTATTGCTGGAGCGTCACCATCTTCTGCACAATGCCCGCAAAACGTTCGGGCGCCGCAAGATAACCGGCGCGCAAACCCGTCATCGCATGGCTCTTCGAAAAGCCGTTCAGCGTCAGCGTGCGCTCGGGGTCGATCGACGCCATGCTGACATGGGTTTTTTCATAATCGAATGCCGCGTAAATTTCGTCCGAAGCGATGATTGCATCGTTATCTGCGCCTAATTTCGATAACAGTTCGAGTTGCTCGCGCCTGAGAATTTTCCCTGTCGGATTCGACGGCGAGGCGAACATGATGAGTTTGAGTTTGACATTGTCGCGTTTCAGTGTCTCTGCCAGGTTCGCGATCTCAGCGGCACCAAAACTTTCAGGAACAGTGTATTGCCTGCCCTCGTGGTATTTGACGAGCGCGGGATAGATCATAAAATAAGGATCGATGAGCAACACCGCGTCGCCCTTACCCACCATTGTCTGGAATAAGAGAAAAAGAATCGAGGCGACGCCCGTCGAAACAATGATGTTATCGGGTTTGGTTTCATAGCCGATTTTGGGCGCGAGAAACGCACTGATCGCTTCGCGCAGCTCCACAAGACCCGCCGTCGGCGTATAGCCGGTACGGTTGTCGGTCAAAGCCTTCACCATCGCTTCTTTGACAGGCGCCGGCACGGGGAAATCCGGCTGACCGATCGACAGGTTCAGCGGGTTTTTGATTTTTGCGGCGAGGTCGAAAACCTTGCGGATTTCGCTCGTATCAATGCCGTGAATACGGGAAGAAAAAAAATCGCGCATCGTTACTCTAAGAGTTTGTCGGTCGCCTTGGTTTGCTCTTCTATCTCAAGGGTATTCAGCTGAATGCGGCATTCTTTCGAAGACCAGGCTTTGACTTTTTCTTTTGCCTGCGCGCAGGCTGGTGATTTTTCGTCGGCGCAGAACTTCTGTTCGTATTGTTTGCAGTAGGATTTACCGCAGTTCAGGGAACAAAAACCGACGACGGCCAGCAACACGGTTGCCGCTAAAACGCTTTTTCGCATGACGGGGATAAACAAAAACAAATTGCTGCGTCAAGAACAATGTCCCGCGGAAAAATCATCTTCATCGCCTCAGTGATACTCATCGCCGTAGCCGCGATGCTCGCCCTGCGCGAGTATTTAATGCTGAAACGCATCCAGGATACATTCCGGATGCCGGCGGCGACGGCAGAGACCCGGAACCCGGCAACGGCAGCGTCGGCGCCTGCAGAACCCGTAAAAATGGTCTATGGCGTGAAACGTTCCGGCGACAGCGTTTCGGCGCGCGCGCGTTTCAGCGCATTTAAAAAGGCCGTCGAAACGCGGCCCGAGGTGCTGCGCACCTGGGGCTCACTCGGCTGGAAAATTCTCGAAGATATTCCCGCACTCTGCATACGCCATCTCGGCGACGAGGCACCCTTCAGAACACTGGGCGTCGTGCAGGGTGAGTGTATCACACATATCGACGGTGAAACCGTCAACCAACCGATGCGCAACCTTGGCATCTGGCTGACATTGGGCGCGCGCAGCAGCATCCGCATCGATACGCTGCGCGATGGCCGCAAAATTTCATACCATCTCACCAAAGGCTAATGCAGCGGCACCTGAGGCTTGCATCTGTTGTTGCCGTGTCGATAGGTGCTGCATGGCTGCTGGTACAGGTCTTCCGCTTTTCCGTACTCGATTTTGCCCGCGTCAGCAATGAATCGATGCTCCCCCATCTTAAACCCGGGCAGATCATCGTTATCAGCAAACTGGCGCCTTGCCTGAAATTGCCCTTCACCGGCATCCGTGTGTTTTGCCGCCCCTGCGAAAGCGGCCGCGCCTACCTGTTTACCCACCCTGCCCGGCCCGGCCAGCGCCTGGTAAAGTTCGCTACAGAGCCCCAGGATTCAGCGCTGCGAAGAGACATAATCTGGTTTACGCAGGGTGCAGAGACACAGGCTCAATCCCTGAGTGCGACGTCCTGCTATTTTGAAGGCAGTAACCGCGAGAATTCGATTGATTCCCGCCATTTCGGTCGCGTGCCGCTCGATAAAATTGATGGCAAAATAATTTATCCGCGCATTGCCCTATGATCGACGCCAAACAGAACCGCCTGCCCTCGCCCTTCGCGCTGCGCTACAAATTTACCCTGCTGATTTTTATGCTGCTCTTTGCGGTGCTGGTGTTCCGCGCGATTGAGCTGGCGATCGCCTCACCCCTGCCGCCTTCAGTGATCGGCGAATCGCAGAAGGTACGGCGCGGTGTGATCTTCGACGCGCGCGGGCATGAACTGGCGATCTCGCGCGATACCGTGTCGGTGGGCATTAAACCACTCGAGGCGCGGCTGCAAACCGAGGGTGTCGACGTGCTCGCACGCGTCACGGGTATCCCCAAAGCGGAGATCCTGCAAAAAATCAAAGGCAGCGATAAGTTTTTTTACCTGCGCCGCAAGATGCCGATCGATGAGGCGGCGCCGCTGCGCAAACTCGACCTGCAGGGCCTTGTGCTGCAGATGGAACCCGACCGCTATTACCCCAATGGCCGGCTGGCTTCGCAGATCATCGGCTTCACCGGCCTCGACGGCGAAGGGTTGGCGGGCGTCGAGTTCAGCCAGAACCAGACGCTGACGCGCGCGCGCGGCAATACCGCGACCACAGGCGGCAACGGCGAAGATTTTATCGGGCAGAATATCCATCTCACGGTGAACTCTTTCGTGCAGCACCAGCTCGAGAAGACACTCGCTGCCGGCATCGAAGACAGCGCGTCGAAACGGGCGATGGGTGTCATCATTGAGACGCAGACGGGAAAAATTCTCGCGATGTCTTCGCAGCCCGATTTTGATCCAAATAACCCGAACAAGGTGCCCGAAGCCGCGCGCAAAAACCTGCCGATCAGTTTTCAATACGAACCCGGTTCGACGTTTAAGATTTTTACGATGGCGGCACTACTCAGGGAAAACATGCTCGACGAGGGGCGGGAGTACAACTGCCCCGGCTATTATGAATACAAGGGCAGCCGCATCAGCTGCACGCGCAAACACGGCAAACAGGATTTCACCCACGTCATGATGAACTCGTGCAACTTCGGTGTCATCTCGGCGTCGTGGCAGATGCCGGTGCTGAAACTCTATGAGAACCTGAAGGCCTTCGGCATCGGCTCGGCTTCAGAGATCGCTCTCCCCGGCGAGGCCAAGGGGCATCTGGCCAGCCCCAAGGACTGGGATTATTTTCTCAAGATGTCGATACCGATCGGCCACGGTGTCAGCGTCACGCCGCTGCAACTCGCCCTTGCCGCCAATGCCATCGGCAACGACGGCAATTTCATGCCGCCGCTGATTATCGACCGTGTCACGGACGCACAGGGCCGTGTCGTCGAGCGCAATGTGCCACAGGTCAAATACCGCGTGGCGTCGAGCGAGAATGCATCGAAGATCCGTGTCACACTGCGCGAGGTAGTGAAGAGCGGCACGGGTGCGGGGGCCGATCTCGGCCTTAAAGAATTCGACGTCTGCGGCAAAACCGGCACCTCGATCAAATCGACGAAAGAAGGTTATTCCGACAAATACCAGGCATCGTTCGTCGGCTTCTTTCCCTGCGACAAACCCGAGATTACGATCATGCTGATGTTCGACGAACCGAAAGGCGAGATGCACCAGGGCGCCACGGTCGCAGCCCCGGCCTTCCGCCGCGTATTGCGCGAAATCATTCCGGCGATCCATGTGGGCGAGCTAAGGCAGGTCAAGGGCCTCGCCACACCACAATACCGCTCGGTCGGGGGAGATAAGGCGACAATGCCGGATTTCCGCGGTTTTAGTAAGAAAGAGCTCCTGTTTCAGGTGTTATCGAAATTTCCGGGCGACCATAAGATCCAGGGTGCGGGTTATGTCTCATCACAGACGCCGGCCCCGGGCCAGGCTATAAATCCCCCCTATAATTTCAGTTTTCAGCTGGGATTTCCCGATGAATAAAAGGTGGCTTGTCTTTTTTAGATTATTTGGCGCGTCTCAATGATTATCCGCAAATTCAAACAGTCACGTTTAGCCTTTACGCTTGTAGGTTTATCGCGCCCTCTTTCAATGACGTTAACTAAGGCCTGCGACGTGTTTTCCGACTCATCTTCTTTACTAAAGACCTCCTTTGCCTGCATTCTTCTCCTCTTAACTATCTCGGGGGATGCCCCGCTGCGTGCGCAAGAAACCGACGCCGCGAAACCTGCGCCCGAAGCGCCTGTTCCCGGGAAAAAGCCACCTGAGGCACCGACGGGCCCCGCCGACGCGCAGTTAGAGAAACTCGCCACCGAGAGCGAAAAAGAGGCCGCTGAACCGGAAGCCAAACCCGAGAAGAAAAAGGCTGCCGAAACCGCAGAAAAGCCGACAGCGAAAGCCGACAAAAAGAAATCTAAAAAAGACCGCGATAAAGACGGCGGCGCATTCCGTCCCGATTTCCGCGACCAGGAAATCCAGGATATCCTGAAGATCTTCTCGAAGATCATCGGCAAAAATATCATCGCCGACGAAAAGGTCAAAGGCAAGATCACAGTCATCTCGCCCTATAAGATTCCGCGCTCGCTCGCCTACCCCTATCTCTATTCGATGCTGGCAATCAAGGGCTTTGGTATCATCGAAGAAAACGAAAACCTCATCCGCGTCGTGGCGATGAAAGATGCACTCGCGGGCAGCCCGCTAATCTTCTTAGGCCGTGAAGAAATTAAAGACGCCGAAGTGAAGAGCGATTTGCCAGTCACGCAGATTCTGCCCGTCTATGGCGGCAAACCCTCGCGTCTCTCAGCAATTTTAAAGCGCCTGACAAGCACCAATACCGATCTCATTGATTACGATGATATCAGCATGCTGATTATTACCGGTAGCCAGTTTGAGGTGAACCGACTGATACGCGTTGCAAACCTGATTGACTATAAAGGTACACCGGTAGAAGAATGCGATAAAGTCAAAGACCCTGACTGCGATAAAGTGCGCGAATACGGCAATGTGCACGTTTATCGCCTCGAAAACATGCAGGCAGAAAATGTTGAAGCTACGCTGAAGAAAGTGCAGCTGCCGATCGAGCCTGTAGCCGCGCCTACACCCAGTGCCGGCGGCGGAGCTCCTGCACCTGCCGTCACGCAGGCGAATACGCAAAAGAAGCCGATCGACGTTGTCGGCCATAAAGAGACTAATAGCATTATTTTCGTTGGTACCAACGATGAATTCGAACTCGTTAAGAGTCTCATTAAACGTATCGATCTGCAGCGCCAGCAGGTGTTGCTCGAAGTGTTGATCGTCGAGGTCGGTGTCGACAATACCAATGAATTCGGTATCGACTGGATCGTCGGCCAGGGCGGCAGCGCGCAGTTTAACAGCAATGCCATCGCGACGAAGTCAGGCTATATTGGTACTGACGGCAGTATCAATACCTCGCGGCCCACGAGCCTTCCGGGTCTGACACTGACATTCGCCGATCAATCTATTACCAGCATCCTTGGCATCCTGAACGCCCACATCGGCCGTTCAAACTTTCTCGTCGTCTCGGCGCCGCAGATTCTGACGCTCGACAACCAGGAAGCGGAAATTAACGTCGGGCAGGACCAGCCTGTACGTGTGAACTCATTACAGACCCAGGTGGGGTCGACCTCGCAGAGTTTTGAATACCGCCCGGTGGGTATCAAATTGAAATTCACCCCTCAGGTGAATAAGAACCGCATGGTGATGCTCAACCTGTTCCAGGAAGTCAAAACCATCAATGCAACGGATTCCGCTTCAGGTAACCCGATTATCAGCAAAAAGGACATCAAGACATTTGTTCGTGTTCAGGACGGCCAAACCATCGTCATCGGCGGCCTCGTGAGCAGCGACCGCCGCACCGAAATGAAAAAGGTGCCGATTTTGGGCGACCTTCCCCTCCTCGGTTATCTTTTCAAGCGGATCGGCACTTCGAACAAACGCAGCAACCTGATGGTATTTATCACTCCACACGTACTCACCAACCGTGCGGTAGCCGATAAGGTCACCGACGATCTGCGTAAAGATCAGGTTAAAGAACTCCGCCGCGGCCAGATCGATTAATCCATGAGACGTTTCGGCGACATACTTGTCGAAGAAGGATTACTCGAAGCCGAAGAGCTGAAAAAAGCCCTCACCATCCAGCGTAAATCGGCCTATAAACTGGGCCAGATTCTCATCAAAAAGGGCCTCATCTCAGAAGAGGACGCGCTCAAGGCGCTCTCGAAACAGTATGAGATGGACTATGCCGAAAAGCTCGAACCCAATAATGTCGACGAGCTGGTCGAAAAAGTACCGCTGAAGTTCGTCCAAAAATACCGCGTCGTGCCCTATGCGATGAAGGACCGCGAAATCAAGATCGCGATGACCGATCCGTCGATTCTGCATCCCCTCGACGAGTTTCGCCTGCTGTTTATCGGCTACGACGTTATTCCTGTTCTCACGCGCGAAAGCGAAATTCTGCGGGTCATCCACAATGTCTATGAGGCCAAAAGCCGGGCCGAAGACGCCGACCTTGAGATGTCAGACGGGCTCGAGATTCTCGACGATATCCAGGATCTGCACGACTCGACCGAACTCGCGAACCAGGCGCCGATCATCAAGCTCGTCAACATGGTCTTGTCGAACGCAGTCAATGAGAAGGCATCGGATATTCACTTCGAGCCGCAGGAAAACAAATTTATTATCCGCTTCCGTATCGACGGCATTCTGCACGAGATGATGACACCGCCCAAATCGGTGCAAAACGGCGTAATTTCGCGCGTCAAGATTATGGCGAACCTCAACATCGCTGAGAACCGGTTGCCGCAGGACGGAAGGATTCGCCTGCGGTTCAGCGGTAATGATATCGATGTGCGGGTTTCGTCCCTGCCCACACAGCACGGCGAACGCCTCGTATTGCGTCTTTTGAACCGCACCGCGTCGAAATATGAACTCTCGTCGATCGGCTTTGAGAAAGAGACATACGAACAATTTGCCGAGATGATCAAACAGCCAAACGGCATTATTCTCATCACCGGCCCCACAGGTTCGGGTAAAACAACAACGCTCTACGCGGCGCTGGTGCGCCTGAATAGTTCGGAACGTAATATCATTACCGTCGAAGATCCGATCGAATACCAGATCGAAGGTATCGGCCAGGTGCAGGCCCGCGCCAAGATCGGTTTTACCTTCGCCGAGGGCTTAAGATCGATTCTGCGCCAGGACCCGGACGTCATCATGGTGGGGGAGATCCGCGATGAAGAGACTGCGCGCATCGCGATTCAGTCGTCACTCACCGGTCACTTGGTATTCTCGACACTGCACACCAACGACGCACCGTCGGCGGTCACGCGGCTACTCGATATGGGCATTGAACCTTTTCTCGTGACCTCGACCTGCCGCGGCATCATGGCGCAGCGCCTCGTACGCCGGCTTTGCCCGCATTGTAAAAAGGCCACGACCGTCAGCGCCCGGGAACTCGGCTCACTGGGCCTGCACTATCACGCTGAAAAAAAAGTGAAAAAATCCCGAATGCCGACGGGAAAAGTCAAGATTTACGAGCCCAAAGGCTGCAAAGAATGCATGAACACCGGTTACCGCGGGCGCATGGGGGTTTACGAGTTTATGCCGCTGACGGCAAAAATCAGGGAAATGGTATTACACCGCGCGTCACTCGACGACATCAAAACACGGGCAATTGAAGAAGGGCTCATCACGCTTAGAAACGCGGCGCTGCGGCAGGTGATCGCCGGCATCACCTCGCTTGACGAAGCGATGCGCATTACCTAAGCTATGCCGCATTATCAATATACCGCATTCACAAGTAAGGGACAAAAGGTTACCGACACCATTGAAGCCATCTCGCCGCAGGCGGCGACACAGAAGCTGAAGTCACTGAATCTTTACGTGCGCGAAATACGCGCTGACTCGGCCAAACGCGACCGCGAACTCTTCCCCTTCCTGAGTAATTTTCTTTATCGCATCAAACGCAAAGACACGGGTATTTTCACGCGCCAGCTTGGTACGCTTCTGGGTGCGGGAATTCCGCTCAACGAGGCGCTTAACGACATCAGCGACCAGACCGAGAACAAACACCTGCGGAAAATCATCCAGGAGATGAAACAGCAGGTGATCGAAGGGAAATCCCTCTCCGAAGCAATCAAACAGCACGCCAATGTGTTTCCCCCGGTCTATGAAAGTATGATCCGGGTCGGCGAGGCAACCGGTAACTATGAACCGACGCTGAAACGGCTCGCCGATCTCGAAGAGCGCAATGAAGAACTCAAGGCGCGCGCGATCACGGCGATGATCTACCCGATGTTCATGCTGCTGATTTCGGTGGGCGTGGTGTTTTTCCTGATGACGTCGGTGGTGCCCCAGCTCTCCGATCTTTTTAGTGGCTTTAAGGCGGAGCTCCCCCTGATCACGCGTATGGTGATCGGCCTTTCAAAACTCTTTTCTAACTTCTGGTATGTCATGATACTCGCCGTCGCGGGGGCTATTTACGGCTTCGTGCGCTACCGCAGCACGCCTGAAGGCAGGCATAAGACAGATAAGATGATCATGCGGATTCCTTTTTTTGGCGGGCTCCTGCGCCGCATTCAGGTCGGTCTCTTCTGCCGTAACCTCGGGATTCTCGCTGAAAGCCAGGTACCCCTGCTCGATGCCCTGAAGATTGTTTCGGGAACGATAACAAATTCTATTTTTATCGACGAGCTCACCACGGCGATACAGCAGATTAAAGAGGGCTCTTCGCTGCGCGAATCCCTGAGAAATTCCGTGATTTTGCCGCAGATGGCGAAGGGAATGATATCTGCCGGTGAAAGCACCGACCGCCTGGCCGAGCTTCTCATCAAGGCCGCGGAGATCATGGAATCTGAAGTCGACAGCTCGGTACGGCGCATGACACAATCGCTCGAACCGATCATGATTGTTTTTCTCGGCGGCATCGTCGCAGCGATCATGGCGGCGGTCATGCTGCCGATGTACAAGATGACCGAGTACATAAAATAACCTTTTCACAACCCGCTTGCCGCACGATGACGGTTTTCAGACGCGTTTCCCGTGTGGCTCAGGATTCTTGAGTACCTTTCCGGATTCCGGCGCCGCCGGATGCGCCTGAAGCGCGTCTTTCTGCGCAAGGTAATTCCACCGAAAATTCTGATCGTGCGCAACGACGGCATGGGCGATTTTATCCTGACCTTGCCGATCGTGTCGGCTATCAAACAACAGATGCCCGATGCCCGCGTCTATGTGCTCGCGGCGCGCGCTCTCCACAGCATGTCGTCTTTTCTTCCCGAGATCGACGGTTGGGTGCTGGATCCCGGGTGCCTTCTGAAGCGGCATAGGAAAAATAAATCGGACCTGCAGCTGAAAACCGAATACCATAGCCTCGTACGTGAAGTTGCAGCCTACAGGTTTGACCTCGCCATCTTCTCTTACGCGGAAAAAACCAGCGCGGCACTGATCAGCGATGCCGGTATTCCATACCGTTTGGGGCCACTGCGCCGCAGCTTTTTTCTTAAATTCAATCTCTGGTATTATATTCCGCGGCAAAAGACCGGGCAGGCAGAATACCAGCTGAATCTGAAAATTCTGCGTTCGCTCAGGCTATCTAACCCCTACCGTTTTCCGCGTGTGGAGATCCCCGCGCTGAGCGTCAAAACAGTTACCGGGCGTTATGTTGTGATGCACGCCTACAAACGCTCGGGCACTGCACTTGTCTGGCCGGTCGAAAATTTTCAGGCACTCGCGCGCCATTATTCGGGGCAAAAGACCAAAGTGATCGTCGTCGGCGACCGTGAAGACGCCGAAACCCTGCATGCTTATTTTGGTTCGATACCACTCACGCAGATTTTTACCGACCTGAATCTGGTACAGACGGCGGCGCTGATCCGCGGGGCACGGCATTTTTTTGGGAATTCTTCGGGACCACTGCACCTGGCGGCCCTCGTTGGCACGCCGCATACCGGTTTTTACCCGCAGAATAAAATTGCCGCGCCGCGCCGCTGGCGCACGCTGCCTTCGCCCCGCACGCCCCGCCTTTCAGAGCATCTGCTGAGCACCGACTTTCCGGTCAACTGTATCCGCTGCAAGCTTGAAAAATGCAGTTATTATCCCTGCACGAAAAAAATCAGCGTCGAATCGGCAGTAGCGTCGACCCGCTTCTGGAAAGCACAGGTGCAGGTGCGCACTCCTACGGTTAAAAAACGGGCCGCAAAGAAGCAAAAACAGCGCTGACATTTTGGTGACAGCTTGTTTAGATTGCATTTTTGCCCGGAAGCTGATTGTAATTTATCCCTAGCCGCATGCAAACCCAAGGGCCACTGAACCGTTTCCACGCCGCTTCTCTGAGCATTGCCTCGCATGAGCTCGAGTGCCTGGCCGAATTTCCTGATTCGCGGGCGTTTTATACCAGCACTGCCGCGGGCCTGCCCCCCGAAATTCCCGGGCTGCTCTATATGGCCACTTGCAACCGCGTCGAAGTCTATGCCGAATTTGCCGAGGGTATCGATGCCGAAACGGGGTTCCGTGCGCTCGCTTCAGTTTCTCCTGTCTTTGCTAAACTCTTTGCTAAAGATCCGCAGGTTTTTCAAGGCGGTAAAGTGCTCGCTCACCTGATCTCTGTGGCAAGCGGGCTCAAAAGCCTTGCCCTGGGCGAAACACAGATTGCCGGGCAAATCAAGCGTGACTTGGCGCATGCAGACGAGCTTGGCTGGCTCTCCCCGGGAATGGGCACGCTGCTTAAGAAAGCGCTCGAAACGCAGAAAAAAATCCGAACTTCTACGGGAATTTCCGAAAATTCCTATTCCCTGATGAGTCTCGTCGATGAGGCGATTGCCGAGCGGGGCCTGAGACCGCTGCAAAATACGGTGGTGCTTGTTGGCGCGTCAGAAATGTCTGCAAAAGTGGCGCGTTTCGCGCTGCGCCGTAACGTCGCGAAGTTTATCCTGGTGCGCAAAGATACCAGCCGCGCGATGAACGGCGAGATGCGGCAAATTATCGACGAGAACAAAGAAAAGTTTCGCGAAATGACGCTGGCAGACTTTAAGACAACCACCGAAGAGATCTCCGCTGACGCGATCGTGCTTGCCTCTACCGCTCCTCATCCGCTTTTTACAGCAGGGGATATCCGTACGCTGACCGAACGCGGCGTGCTGGCCGCAGACGCCGGCATCGTTGACCTGTCTTTGCCGGCAAACGTTGCATCCGATGCAGCGCTCGCTCTCTCTAGCCGGCTGATTTCACTCTCATCACTGCAGCAGATCTCAGAAGAAGCGCGCGCCGAACGCGCTTCGAGCGCCCTGGAAGCCGAGCCGATTATTCGCCGCGCGGTCTACCAGCTCTGGCTCGATTCGCTCTACCGCGAAAATCCTGAAGTTGTGCGCAACTACATCGAAAACAAATCGGGCCAGAGCGAAAGCGAATGGCTGCGCCTGGCCGATGAAGCCGCACTCAGCGAAAAACAAAAACGCATCATGTACGATTTTATCAAAAAAGAACAGCGCCGGGCGCTGCAACAGCACCGCGAGATGATTCTCGAACTGATTGCCGGTGCTGCTTCGACACCTTCGCTTTGACCGTGGCCGGAAAAAGCGGCACGCCGATCACGCTCGCCTCGCGCGATTCGCTGCTGGCGCTGACGCAGACAATCGATGCGGCGCTGCGGCTCGAAACCGCCGGCTTTCAGCCGCACATTGTGACACTCAAAACCGCGGGCGACCTGAAGCTCGATGCACCCCTGTATAACAGCAAAGAAGGCCGGGCCTTTTTCACGCGCGAACTCGACGATGCTTTGCTGGGCGGTAAGGCCGACGCCGCCGTGCATTCCTTCAAGGATCTACCTACAGAAAAGGTGACGGGTATTTCTGAGCCTGTTTTTTTCTCGGAGACAACGGGCGCCGACATTCTGGTGGCGCGGGAAAGCATCGATCCGGAAAACGACGCAGCAAAACTCATCATCGGCACATCTTCCTTGCGGCGCATTCACCAGCTTGCACTGGCCTACCCCACCGCACGCACCGAGATGTTGCGTGGCAACATCGTGACGCGGCTCAGAAAACTCTTCGAGGCCGACCGGGGCATCAATGCAATTTTGATTGCCGGCGCGGGCATCGACCGGATGACGCACTTTTCTGCGATTGAACCCGAGCGGTATGCCCGGTTTTGCGCAGAAGCCGTCTCGGCCCACATTGCTGCGGAACTGAAGAAATTCCAGGATTACCTGGGTTCGGGGATTTTTACGTTGCCGCTCCCCGAAGAATTTTTTCCCACGGCGCCCGGGCAGGGAGTGCTCGCATTGCAAATGTCTGCAGCGTCTGAAAAGCAGCATGGCGAGAGGCTTAAAAGGGCTTTCCCTGAGCACGAAAAAATTGCCGCGCGTGTGATGCTCGAGCGTGAAGTCATGACCGGGCTTGAAACCGGTTGCCATGCGCCGCTGGGCGTCTCGGCATTTAATGGCCGTGACAGTAATTTCCGTCTTTCGGTGTGTTTCAGTAAAAAAGTGACAACTGATCCGGTAAAATTTTCCGAATCGCTGTTCATCCGCCGGCAGGTGCGCGCAGATGCAAAGGCGGTCATTGCGGAGATTCTGCAGCCGTTCACCAAGGCGTTTTGGTGGGGCTTTAAAGACGCACCGGCAGATTCATCCCCCGAACTCATCCGTATCCCCGCGGTTAAACAGGTGGCCGTTCAGGCACAGCTGCAACGGAGTGAAAAATTCGCCTCGGTATTCGTTGCTTCGGCAACTGCCATCGGCGCGCTCAGGGATTACGACCTCTTCAATACGCACTTCTATGTGGCAGGAGAAGAGACTGCGCAGGCGCTGAAAGCCGCGTTCCCGGCCGCGCATATTACAATAACAGGCCGGGGTTTTGCCGCAGCGGCCTCGCAGATGCCCGTCCCTGCTCTCTGGCTGGGCTCCGTGTCAGGGGAAACGCGCGCCCGGAAAATCGCCGCGGGAAAACCCGGTTTTGTGTTTTTGCCGGTTTACGAAAACCTGCCCGCTGGCGCCGAAGAGCTTCGCGGCAGTGCTGAACTCGGTGATACAAACCTTGTACGTGAGGCGATCCACCTGATCACTTCAGCGGCAGCGGCTAAGGCATTTACCGGTTTTTGGGGCGGGCGCAGGCAGGCTGATGCCAAGATCTCGTGTTTCGGCGACTCTGCGGCGGAGCACCTCGCGCAACATGGCTTTACGCCCTACCACATCAGCGCTGCAGAAAACTTCACGGAATACTTGGCAGAAATCCGCGGCGATACAGATGGTATGCGGAAACGAGGTTAATCATGGAAAACAAAAAATCCCGGAAACTCTGGCAGCGCGCGCTGAATATTTTCCCCGGCGGCGTTAACTCACCCGTGCGCGCTTTCCGCTCTGTGGGCGGAGACCCTGTCTTCATCGCCTCGGGTAAAGGCACTTACGTGAAGGATGCCGACGGGAACAAATATCTCGACTTTCTTTCTAGCTGGGGCCCTTTGATTCTCGGACATGCACCGCGCAAGGTTGTCAAAGCAACGCGCAAGGCCGCCCTCTCAGGCTCAACCTTCGGCGCTACGACCGCGATGGAAGTCGAAACCGGCGAATTTATTCTTTCGCACCTGCCGTTTGCGGAGAAGATCCGTTTTGTAAACTCAGGTACAGAAGCCGTGATGACGGCCTTAAGGCTCGCGCGCGGTATCACGGGCCGCCAGATGATCATCAAATTTGAAGGCTGTTACCACGGCCACAGCGATGCCCTGCTGGCGCGCGCGGGTTCGGGCCTTTTGACGCTGGCCGGCAATATCGCCGAGGCGAGCTCACCCGGTGTGCCGGATAGCATCGTGCAGAACACCCTGGTGCTGCCGCTCGACGATTCAGCGGCATTTGACGAAGCGCTGAAAAAATTCGGCGACAATACCGCCGCCGTGATTATCGAACCTGTACCCGCCAATGCCGGGTTACTGGTGCAGCGCCGCGCCTTCATCGAATATATCTTAACCGCGGCGCGCGCGAAAAAGATTCTCGTGATCTTCGACGAGGTCATCAGCGGTTTCCGCCTTGGCTTTTCGGGTTATGCAGGGCGCGAAAATCTCATCCCCGATATTCTGACCTATGGCAAAATTATCGGCGGCGGCCTGCCTGTCGGCGCGATTGCCGGCAAAAAAGCCGTGATGGACCAGCTCGCGCCCGAAGGCCCCGTTTATCAGGCCGGTACGTTGTCAGGAAACCCCCTCGCCATGGCGGCGGGCCTCGCGGCGCTGAAGAGCCTGACACGCAATAACGGCGAAGTCTATGAACATCTGAAAAATCTCGCCGCATGGCTGAAGGCGAACTTCACCGCGGAAATCCTACCTGTTTTTGCCGGCCGCGACTGGCAGGTTGTACTCGTGCAGGAAGAATCATTGTTCTGGCTTTCTTTTCAGAAAGCCGGAGCGCCCGCTTTCGTGCGCAATGTCAATGCGATTGAAAGTTTCGCCGCAAAAATATACGCACGTATTTTTCATGAAATGCTGAACCGCGGTATTTATCTCGCACCATCGGCGTATGAAGTCGGATTTCTGAACGCGGCGATGAAAAACCGCGAAATCGATTTTTTTACTGAAAATCTGAAAGCGGTTATCAAGACCCTGCCCGAGCGCCTGAAGGATTTCTAATGGCCCAGGTTCAGCGCAAGAATCTTTCGCGCCTTTCGCTGTTTTCCGGGTCAACCCTGGCGATGGCATTTTCCATGCTGTCGGTCATCGTGCTGCTTATCTGGTGGCAGCAGCTCATCAGCAAAAACCTGGAAACGCAGTACCGCTTTTTTGCGGCGGAGGCCACGGGTGAAAATGTCACCGACGCGCTGCGCCGCCTCATCGAAGACCAGGATGCTAAACTCGGCGCACTGCTCTTTGCCGAAAAATCAGCGAATACGGTTATACCCGGGGCCCGGCAAATCATTGAAGAGCGGCTCAAGAACCGGCAGAAGATGGTGCTCTACGAACAGACTTTTTTTATTCTGCTGCTTTTGTCAGGGCATATCTTTTTTCTCTATATTTATTTCCGCGAACGGCTGCGGCGCCGCCAAACCGAGGAGACCATACTTCTGGCGACACATGAACTCAGGCAACCCTTGCAGTCGCTCTCCCTGGCCCTCGAAACTGTTGCGCCCAAGGCAAAAGGACAGAGCCTCAAGGCCATCGAATCGGGTCTCAGGGATATCACGCGCCTCGGCGACCACATACGCTATCTGGCGGGGGCATTCTCGCCGGTCGTGAGAAAAGCGGGGATAACCCGCGTGGAAAACCTGCCGGAGTTCGTGCAGGCCTTGATGCAACGTGAGTTCACCGCCGCCGAAAACAAACGCATCGTCATGCGGTTCGCGACAACACCTGCTGTGACGCTAAAACTCAATACGGAACTTTTTGTTTTTTTACTCCGCAACCTGACAGAGAATGCCTTAAAATATGCGACAGGAACGGTCGAAATCGCCGGCAAGGCCGAAGCCAGGTATCTGCGGCTGTCCTTTGAAAACGCCGGTGCGGCGATTCAGCGGGAGGATTTCCAGAAAATTGGTTCGATCTTTTACCGGCCGGCAGCGGCCGGCGTTCAAAACACAACGGGGTTCGGCCTCGGGCTCTACCTCTGCGGCCGCATCGCGCGCAATGCCGGTGGAAAACTATTATTTCAGAACGATGAGGCAGGACGCACTTCGGCAAACCTGCTGTTGAGGCATAGCTGATGCACCGCGGCAAACACATCGCCGTCGTCGAAGATGATGACAATATCCGCGCGCTGATTGCCGAAAACCTCAAAACCGCGGGTTACCGTGTTTCGGCGTTTTTTACCGCCGAACAATTCGAGCGCAAGGCGGATGCAGGTTACAATCTGCTGCTGCTCGATATCATGCTGCCGGGCAAGAACGGCCTGCAGCTGCTCAAGGAGATCCGCGCGAAAGGCTTAAACTTCCCGGTGATTCTCGTCACCGCTTCGGAAACCGAATCGCACATCGATACAGCGCTCAGCGCCGGCGCGATCGATTACATTGTTAAACCCTTTAACCTGAAACACCTGCTGCTGAAGATCGAAAATTTGTTCGACCAGATCGGTGCCGCTCCTGCTGGCGAAAAAAGGGATGCCCTGACGATCGGCGCGGGCAGGTTTGATGCCGAGCTCAATATCGTCATCCGCGAAAAAAAAGAACATAAGCTGACGCCCTCAGAGGCGGCGACGCTCACCTACTTCATCGAAAACCCAAACCGCATCATCAGCCGCGAAGAGTTGCAGGAACATATCTCGGCCGAGGCCAAGGCGATATCATCGCGCAACCTCGATAACTATATCCTGAAATTCCGCAAACTCTTCGAAACCGACCCTAAGGATCCCGTTCTTTTTGTTACAATTCCCCGCAAGGGTTATGCGCTCAAGCGCTAAGGATGACGAATGACACAACAATTCAACCGCTTTGATGCAGCCGTGCGCGGCATCGCCGCCGACCGCACACCGGTCTGGTTCATGCGCCAGGCTGGGCGCTACCTGCCAGAATACCGCGAGGTACGTAAAAAGCTGAGCTTCGACCAGATGCTCGCCGATGCTGCTGTCGCAACGGAAATTACGCTGCAACCGATTCGCCGCTTTAACCTCGATGCCGCGGTTATCTTTGCCGATATCATGACGATTCTCCAGGGACTCGATATTCCGTTTAATTTTGCTTCCGGCGGGCCTGAGCTGACGTTTAATATTAAGGAAGAAAGCGAACGGCTAAAACTTAACGCTGTGAGACTAACTGCCAACGAGGCAAAATTCTCGGCTTTTCTGCAGGCGATCCGAAATACCCGCGCCGCGCTCGGTAACGATAAATCTGTCGTCGGTTTTGCCGCATCGCCGTTCACGCTGCTGAGTTACCTTATCGAGGGCAAAACCTCGAAAACACACAACCGCACGCGCGCTTTCATGGCCTCTGAAGCCAAACTTTTCGACCAGCTGATGGCAGACATCGCCGCTTGCACCGCGGCCTACCTGAAGCTGCAGATTCAGGCCGGGGCTTCGGCCGTGCAGATCTTTGAATCGTGGGGGGATGTACTCGGTGGACGTGAATATGCCGCGCGCATTCTGCCTCATATCCGCCGCATTACCCAGGAAGTGATGCCAGATGCTCCGGTCATTTTCTACGACAAAGGCGCATCGCTGCACATCAACGAAGTGCGGCCGTTCATTGCTGAAACCGGCGCAGTCTACTCGGTCGACTGGCGCATCGATCTTGGTACGCTTTCTGAAATCAAGGTGCAGGGTAACCTCGACCCGGCCCTGCTCGAGAGCGATGCGGCATCCGTGCGCACAGCAACGCGGAATATTCTCGTAGCACGGCAGAAAATTCCCGGTCATGTCTTCAACCTGGGCCATGGCATCACGCCCGAGGCAAAACTCGAATGCGTCGAAGCCATGGTTGAAACCGTTCAGACCTATAGCTGATTTTTCGTCAGCAGCGCGACGGCTTCAAAGTGATGTGTCCACGGGAAAAAATCAAAGAGCCGCATGTTTTGCACGCGGTAACCTTCGGCCGCAAGATAACCGAAGTCGCGCGCCATGGTCGCGGCGTTACACGAGGAATAAACAATCGGACCTGAAAAATCAGCCAGCGCATCGCTGCGCAATTTATCCCAGGTTTCCTTCATGAGCCCCGCGCGCGGCGGATTCACCAGCAGGGCCTGCGGCCTGAAACCTGCAACAGAGCGCTGAAATTCTCCGGAAATTTTTTCAGGCAGAAACAAGTCAACCTTGTGGTAATCCCGGTAAAAATCAGGGTTGAGATTCTGACCACCGCTTTCGAAGCGCACTTTCGCGACGTCTGCCGGCGTCAGTAAATCGGCTGCCAGCGTATGAAAGGGCAGTTTCTGCATCAGCATACGCGAAATAAAACCAAACCCGGAAAAAAGCTCCAAAACCCGGTCGGTTTTTCCCGCTGAAGCCAGGTAAGTAGCCATGGTTTCGAGCCAGCGCGGCAACATGCGCAGGTTGACCTGGAAAAATTGCGAGACTGGAAATTCAATTTCCGTAGAGCTGCCGGGTGGCCAGGCTACGGTATATTTCATCATCGTAGCAGCTTCGTTTTTGTGATTGAGTTCGGTAAAGACCGCATTGCCGCCGGTATCCATCCGAATGCGCGCAGCGCGCACCTCGACGGGAAAGGCAGGGAATTTATCGCGCAGCGATTTCTCATCGAAAATCAGGCAGCCCTTTTCGGGGAAGGCACGGGTGCGGTACGACATCGGCTCGTAAAAGCCATAAGTGCCAAACTTGTTGATGTGCACCTGGACATGGTTGCGGTAGTGAAGAAGTTCTTCTTCGGGGGCCTGATCGACGGTAATTTCCGGGATTTCCACCTTATGGTGGCGCAACTGATTTCTCAGCCACTCTTCTTTAAAGCGCAGCGTATCGGCATAAGACATGTGTTGCATCTTGCAGCCGCCGCAGCGCAGAAAATTTTCGCAAGGGGGCACCGTTCTTTGCGGTGAAAGCGACTTCAACGCCCAGACCGGGTGTGCAAATTCCGCGGCCGCATCTTCTGCGCTGAGTTGATCGCGGTAAGCGAGAACACCGTGTGCAAGCTTCGATTTTACCTTGGCGATACGCGCGATAAAACGTTCGCCCGGCAGAACTCCCCAGATGAAAAAAACATGGGGTTTGAATTTTTCTTTCATCGCCTCATCGGCGAAGTATGACAACCCCAAACCTTCAGAGACGAAATGTTTACACTCGAGCTCAACAAACGCGCCGGATAAGAGGCGGCGGATATTCATGTTAGCTTAATGCCTGAAGTGGCGCATGCCGGTGAAGACCAGCGCCATACCGTGTTCATCGGCTGCCGTGATGCTGTCGCCGTCTTTGATGGAGCCGCCCGGCTGCACGACCGCCGCAACGCCGATGGTGGCGCAGGTATCGATGCTGTCGCGGAACGGGAAAAAGGCTTCGGAGGCCATGACCGATCCCTTCAGGGATAATTTGGCGTCATCGGCTTTGGTTTGGGCAATACGAATGCTGTCGATGCGGCTCATCTGTCCCGCACCGATCGCCAGTGTGCGACCGGCTGCGGCAAAAACCACCGCATTGGATTTCACGAATTTAGCGACGCGGAAAGCGAATTCGAGGTCTGCGAGCATCGCCGCGTCGGGTGCTTTTTTCGAAACCACTTTGAGATCGGCTTTCTCCCAGAGTTTTTGGTCCTGATCTTGCAAAAGAAAACCGCCGGCGCCGGGCACAGAACGGATATCTTTCACAAGCCGCGAGGTCGCAGCGGCCAAGTCCACAGATATTAGCCGCAGGTTCTTTTTCGCCTTAAGAATCTCAAATGCCTGCGCATCAAATTCAGGGGCAATGATGAGTTCAAAGAAGTGCGGCGCCAGTTTTTCGGCGGCGGCCGGCAAAAGCTTGCGGTTGAAGACGACGATGCCGCCGAAAAAGCTGACTGGGTCGCAATCCATCGCCTGCTGCAGAATCAGCGCCTGATCGGCGCCTGTAGAGACGCCGCAGGGATTGGTGTGCTTAAAGATCGCACAGACCGGCTTTTCAAAATCGGCTGCTAAGCGGATCGCGATATCGAGGTCGAGAATATTGTTAAAGGAGAGCTCTTTACCGTGCAGTTGTTTCCAGACGGGAGTTGTGCCGGCTTCAACCAGGTAAGATGCGCCCTGGTGCGGATTCTCGCCATAACGCAGCGGTTGGGCTTCGGCGAGATTGAGTTTTTGGGTTTTCTGCCCGGCTCGAGTCGCAAGGTAACCACTGATAGCCGCATCGTAGGCGGCTGTGCGCGTGTAAGCCTCGAGGCGGCATTTCTCGCGGAAGGCAAGATCGGTCGAACCATTGCCCTTCTCAAAATTTTCGAGGAAAGCAGCGTATTGCGCTGCAGAAACCAGCACGGTGACTGCCGCCGCATTTTTCGCCGCCGAGCGGATCATTGCCGGGCCACCGATATCGATGTTCTCAACCGCTTCTTCAAATGTTGTCTCGGCTTTTGCCGTTACGCTTTCGAAGGGGTAGAGATTCACGACCACAAGGTCAAAGAGTTTGATGGCGTGTTTGTCAGCAGCCGCAAGGTGTTCGGGCAGGTCACGGCGCGCGAGAAAGCCGCCATGCACCTTGGGGTGAAGGGTTTTTACCCGGCCGTCCATCATTTCGGGAAAGCCGGTGTAATCTTCGACGGCGGTTGCGGCAAAACCCTGCTCGCGCAGGAATTTGAGCGTGCCCCCAGTGGAAAAAAGCTCTACATTGCGGTGACTAAGAGCGCGCGCCAGTTCGGTGAGGCCCGTTTTATCGGATACCGAAAGCAGCGCGCGTTTGATTGGGACTGAATCCAACTTAGATAAGAAGCGTCTGGCCTTCGAAAACGTCTTTGCAAGGACCTGTCATATAGACATGGTTGTCTTTCTCAGACCAGTAGATCTCGAGAATGCCGCCCTTGAGCTCGACCTTCGCCTTACGCTTGATCTTACCTGAAAGTACACCCGCAACGACCGCAGCAGATGCTCCGGTACCCGAGGCAAGTGTCTCACCCACACCGCGTTCCCAGACGCGTTGTTTGATGTGGTCTTCGTCGACCATCTGTATAAAATGAACGTTGGTGCGGTTCGGGAACAGCGAGTAGTTCTCGATCATTGGGCCGTATTTGGCGACAGGGAAGTTATCCACGTCTTCGACCCAGATGACAACGTGAGGATTACCCATCGACAGGGCCATGAACTCGAAGGTGTTATGGTCTTCGAGATAGATCTTTTCTTTAAGAACCTTTTTTTCTTCTTCGCCCGCTGCGCAGACCATCGGGATCTTCGCGCGCTCGAGAATCGGCTCGCCCATGTCGGCTTTGACGCGGTAAACCCGGCCGTCACGTACCATCAGGATGCACGGGATAATGCCGCGCAGCGTTTGTACGTTGATCTCTTGTTTTTTTGTATTGCCGCGGTCGTAGAGGTACTTGCCGAGGCAGCGGATGGCGTTACCGCACATCTCAGCTTCGGAACCGTCGGGGTTAAAAATACGAATCTGGAAATCAGCCTCGTTCTTGTTATCGGGAGGCATGATCAGCACAAGGCCGTCAGCACCCACGCCATAGTGGCGGTCGCAGAGCAGACGCGCTGCCCGCTGAGGATTCTTCGGGGAATCTTCCGTGAAGAGGTAATCGTTGCCCAAACCTTCCAGTTTCGCAAATCTTAATGCTTTAGAACCACTCATCCAGGTTCCCCCTTAACAACAGCACAGCTCTTTTCCGGTAAAACTCTTGTAATTTTTTCAGACTTTCGCAGAATGCCGATCGTGATGTAGCCAGAAACTATGAACGAGACAGACTTTCAAGCCTTATTTAACTCTTACCACGAAGCTATCCGTGCCCGCAGCGAGAATCCGGTACCCGCGAAGCTGCATTTGATGGTTTATAACTATGCCCGCCTCAGGCACCAGCAGACGAGCGACGTCTCGGCGGATTTCTACCTGCACATCGCGGGCAAACTCGACGGCATGCTCGAACGTTATGACCCGCGCCGGGTACCATTCTATCAATATCTGGCAAGCATGCTCAATTTTGAATTCAGTCATTTTTTGCGGCGCCGGCGCCTGCCCCGCTCGCAGATTCAGCTGTTGTCGATCGAAGAATTACAAGAACGCCATGTTCAGCTCGAAGACCGGCCACAGGAAAAATCCACAGACCTCGAGGTTATCCTCAAATCGCTGAAGGCGGCCGAGCGGCACTATGCAAAACTCGCGCTGGCGCTGCCCCTGACCTTCGGCGAACTCAGGCAATTGACGCAGCGCAAGAAAAGTAATCCGGCTGCCGCCTGGGGCATTATCCGTGCCTACCGGGAGTTCCTGCGTTTTGCCGAAGAGAAGCGCGGCAACGTTCTCGCGGAGCGCGACCGGCTATCAAAAACACTGATTTTACTGAGCCATGAATTGCTAACGGCACAGGGAACCGAGCTGGCGAGGGTCAAATCGCGTAAAGATGCGGCGCAAAAAAAGTTTTTTTCCATCGACGCCCGCATCCCCATACGCATCGTGGCGGCGGTCACTGGCGACTCCATCGCAACTGCCCAAAGGCAGCTCAAAAAGGCGGTGCAGGCGCTGAAAAAGGCCTGGTTACATTGGGAAAAACAAAAACTTGGTGGCAAACAGAGGAAAATTAAAGAGGCAAATTGAAGGTTAGCAAAACCAAGGTCAACAAAACCAAAGTCAAAAAAATCGCTAAAATCAAGACAGCCGTACGCCGTGGAAAATCCGGTATTTTAAGGCCGAAAAAAGCTGCCACCCCTATCACCAAGAAGAAGAAGGCCGCGCTGGTTAAAAAGAAGGCTCAGCCCAAGGCTGGCGCAGACGCTGTGCTTCTGAAAAATACCCTGCCAGAAGAAAATCTCCCCCTCAGCAACCTCAGTCCTTATGCCGCACTCTCCGATGAGTTTGCCCTGGCAAACGCGTGGGATGTCCTCGGTGACGAAGAGTATCTGCTCGACGATGAAGTCTGGAACAGCCTTTATAACCGTATTAAACTGCAGTTGCTGCAGACGACCTACTCCTTCCGCATTGAGACCGACGGGGCAAATCTTTCACCCTATGCGGTGACGCCGATGCCGGCATTCCGGTCAGAAAACGAACCGGGGTTCCTGAGCGCCGGCAGTTTTACGATTTTGCGTCCCGAGATTCCTGGTGTTGTCTTCGACCTGAAAATCTCGACCAGTGACCAGGCCCTGCTCCTGGACTGGCAACTGACGCGCAAAGACCTCAAGGGAAGCACAGGGCATATCGCGCTCTACCTCGACGGTGAGCTTGTCGAAGCCGTGAACCTGCAGCAGAACCGCTGCCAGCTCGAACTCACGCGCGATGACATGGGTGACGCCACGTTCTATTTTCTCGATGCGGATACCGGTAAGCAGGCCAAAATTCTGGAGTTAAATATCTGAAGAATGCAAGTAGCAAGAAATAAAGTCGTCACGATCAGCTATGAAGTAGCGGAAAAAGGTAAAGGCAAACTCGAAGACGGCACCCTCGATTATCTCCACGGCTTCAAAAACCTCATGCCGGCGCTCGAAAAATTTCTCGCCGACAAGAAAGAAGGCTTTTCGGGAAAAGTCGAAATGGGCCCGCGCGACGCATTCGGTGAAAAGAATCCAGAGCTGGTAATGCAGATTCCCAAGACGCAGCTTGAAAAACCTGAAGAAATTACTGCAGGAATGCAGATTGAACTCGAAAGCGAAGAAGGCGTCATCCCCGCTCTCGTGACAGCTATCGGCGAAACAGAAATCAGCGTCGACGGTAACCATCCTTATGCGGGCAAGACCATCACCTTTGATGTGAAGGTCGTAAAAATCCGCGACGCTTCGGCTGAAGAACTGTCGCACGGCCATGCGCACGGTGCTCACGGGCATCATCACTGACGCGCTAAAAATGTGAGTCTGCGAAAACCGCAGGCAGGCGCAGCCGCTTTAGCAGGCGTTTTCAGCCACTGAAAACGTCGAGGCCGGCGGTTTTCCTCACATTTTTAGCGTAGAAAGAACATGTTCTCCTCAATCAAAAAAACACTCACCCGCCTCACCGACCACCTGATCGAATCGCCCTGTATCGCTGTCTGCATCATGCATAGCGAAACCGGGCTCTGCAAAGGCTGCTACCGCACGCTCGCTGAAATTGAGGGCTGGCCCACTTTCACGGGCGATGAAAAGCGCAAAGTCATTCACGACTCGGCTGCCCGCAAAACCGCAACTAGTCTTCGGCCTTGATGTGCGGCGTCTTGGCGCGGATAAAGAACGCTGAGATAAAAATCACGAGAATTACGAGGCTTGTCTGCCAGTTTTCAAAATGCCAGATCTTGAGTTTTAACGTATCCTGGGCGGCCTCGAAGGTCATCTTGAGCCCGACGATAAGCACTGCGAGCATTGCCGCGCCTTCGAGCTGCGGATATTTTTCGAGCAGTTTGATGAAGGATTTTGCAAAGAGCCTGAGGCAGGTAACGCCGAAAAAAGCACCCCAGAAGAGCACCCAGAAATCACGGGTCATGGCTACACCTGCGCCGATCGAATCGAAAGAGAACAGGATATCTGTCCACTCGACCGCGATGATGGCGGCCAGAATCACATGGCCTTTCCACTTAAAGCGCGAGACTTCAATGCCCTTCTCTGCCTCTTCATCTTTTTTTACCGCGGCATGTTTTTGCCGCCAGTAACGGAAAATCACATAGCCGAGAAACAGCGCAAAAAATATCCAGACGGGTATACGCACCTGCCACGGATGTATGGCTTCACCCGAAAGATAGAACGCCGCACCGACAGCCGTCAAACAGACGACGTCGGAGATAAACAGGAAAATGTTTGTCAGAAAAAAATCCGCAGCCATATTGATGAGATAAAAACCACCGATGCCCATGATCCATTTTTGCTCGAGTATGAAGCCGGCACCGATCAGGAAAAGGAAACGGAAAAGAAATGCACCCCAGATTCCCCAAGTCAGCGCCTTGTGTGCGTCTGCGGGTTTGAGGTGCCGCACCTGGATGGCGAGCACGGTGGCATTATCGATACCGAGGATACCCTCGAGAAATGCCAGTGTCAGTACCGTCACCAGGCCCGCCGAAACAAACAGGTCGGATGATCGCCCCGACGTCAGCGAGGTCATACTCGTCATAAAACCAAACTGGTAATCGGCCAGCATCACAGTGCCGAAAACCAATGCCGAAAGAAGGAGCGGCCACTCTTTTTTGATGATATTCATTTATTTAAATCGATGGATCTCAAACTGATCCGCAAAGACGCGGATGCCATAGAATTCGCCGGAGAGGGTCTCCCAAACCTGGCGCCATTCGGAGGGGCGGCCGGAAAGTTCGAGCACCAGTGAATTGCGCAGGTCGCCTTCGAGCGAATACCTGCCGACACGCACCCGGCCATTCTCGAGGTTCTGCCAGATGCCGACGCTGTCTTTGCCCTGGGGCAGGTAGGGATGGTCTTCGGCATTCGAGAGCCGCGCAAATACGGTACTCGATTCGCCCTCGCCCAGATTTTTGACTTTGACGATGCGGTAGGCCAACGTCATTTGTTTTTTATCGGAATCGGGGTCGATACGGTCGATGCGTGATGCGAACATGATGCGTTCGCCCGAATAGAAGGGATAGATATATTCGCAGTGCACGATAGAATTTCGGTTCTTCAGCTGTTCAATCTGTTGTTTATCAAGGGTAGCACTCTCACAATCGGTCTGGCGGTATTCATAGGCAAGGCGGCTGCCTTCGTAACGGTCGAGATGAAGCTCGTCAAGATAGCGGTACAGCACCCAGAGATATCCTTTATTGTCGCTGTCGAACCAGAGAATATTCTCAAAGACCAACTCGGTCAATCCCTTGCGGCCGATAGAGCGCAGGAGTTTTCCCTTGAAGTCGAACTGCAGAATTTTGTAACCGCCGCGTGAAGACGCGTCCTTGTTTTCGCCTTCCGGGGGAATATAGTTCTCTACGAAAAAATCGTCGTTCACGCCCATCATGATGCGGCCGGGCACACGCAGCGCCTCGAGACCTTTGCCATCTGATTTCCCCTTCCCCGCATCTTGCGCCTTGATCGAAAAAGCCAGCTTGCCTGAACGAAAAAGTTTCACGGTTTTCTCTGATGGTTCAGAGAATGCCACCCATTCCTTCAGCACGCCAACACGGCCGGGAATCTCATGGTAGACGCCATTCTGCTTCGGAAAACGCGCCTTGTCTTCGCCGAGCGGCAGGGAAAATACTTTCTCAGGTTTCAGGGTGCTGGAACGGAAGCGTGCGCAGCCGGCAAAAACCGGGATTAACATCGCCGCAAAAAGGGCACTACGCATATCAACCGGTTTGAATAGTCGAGGCAACGCGTGAATCCAAATATAGAAGTAGACACAGCTTTACGCCGTGTCTTGACGCCCCACTTCAACCCATGCCTCTCCAATGCGGAATAGTCGGATTACCCAATGTCGGTAAATCCACGATTTTTAATGCCCTGACAAAATCGCACAGCGCCGAGGCGCAAAATTATCCATTCTGCACTATTGATCCGAATGTCGGCGTCGTTGCGGTACCTGACCCGCGTTTTGATTTTCTCGTCGAAATCGTGAAACCGAAAAACAGCGTCCCCGTGGCTGTCGAATTTGTCGATATCGCAGGCCTCGTCAAAGGCGCCTCGCAGGGCGAAGGTTTGGGCAATAAATTCCTCGATCATATCCGCAAGGTCAACGCCATTCTGCACGTGGTGCGCTGCTTCCAGGACGAGAATGTAACGCATGTCTCGGGCAAGGTCTCACCGAAAAGCGACGTTGAAATCATAGAACTCGAACTCATTTTGTCTGACCTCGATCAGGTTGATAAACGCCTGCAGAATCTCGTAAAGAAAAAGAAGAGCGGCGACAAAGATGCGATCGAGCAAAGTGCGGTTCTCGAGCGCGTCTTTGAGACTCTTAAAGCAGGCAAACCCGCCACCGCTGCCGGCCTCAATGCAGATGAAAAAGAACTCATTAAAGAGCTGGCCCTGCTCTCCATGAAACCGGTGCTGTTTATCGGCAATATCGATGAATCGCTTCTGGCGACGCCCGACGCTTCCCCCGAGTTCCGTGAGCTCGTCGAGGTGGCGCGCGAGCGCGGTGCGCAGGCCATACCGCTTTCCGGAAAAATCGAAGCCGAACTCGGCCAGCTGTCGCCCGAAGAAGAAAAAGAATTCCTGAAAGATCTGGGTCTCAGCGAAGCCGGGCTTAACCGCGTGATCCGCGAGGCATACAAGCTTTTAGGTTATATCACCTTTTTCACAGCTGGCGAAGTCGAGGTGCGCGCCTGGAATATTGTCGCTGGTGCGACCGCACCACAGGCCGCGGGGCAAATCCACAGCGATATTGAAAGAGGATTCATACGCGCCGAAGTAACGCCATTTTCTGCGGTTCAGGAGTATGGCACGCAAAAAAAGGCGCAGGAAGCGGGTAAAATGCGCCTCGAAGGTAAGGAATATATCTTTGCTGACGGTGACGTTGTCTATTTCCGTTTCAACGTCTAAACCTTTACCCTCACCCTGTTTCGGGCGATAATAAGACATGCGTATCATTGCGGCCTGTCTCGGCCTGGGTCTCCTGTTCTCCCTCTCTGCGGGTGACGAACCGCCACTCAGCGTCGATCCGAAACTCAATCCCTTGCCGCCCGAGGCACTGGCATTTCCCGAGTTTAGTGAAAATTACCGCCAGAAGATTATCCGTGGTGACTATGAAATCTGGTCCGAAGAAAAGCTGCAAAGGTGGAGCTCCGCCCAGGGGCTCAGCGTGAGCAGCGATCAGAAAGGTGCAGGCCTGCAATACCGCCGTGCGGCCATCATCGCCGCGCCCGGGCTCACATTCACCCTGACACGGCCCGTAACGGAAAAGGGGTCTGAGTTTGCCAATGGCTGGAAGCTCAACCTCGATCTGGCGGCCGTGCGCGCGCGTGACGGCTCGACATTAAAGAAAGGAAGTCAGTACAATAATCTGCTGGAATGCGATGTGCACATTGACGGAGTTTTTTTCCGGCGCATAAAACAAGGCTCGGCGATAACCATGCAGAGCCCGGTTCAGATCCAGATACCGCATATCCGCAGCGCAGAAGGCAAGATCACAGTCGAACTAAAACTCGCGAACCATCCGCGCAATTTTCTCTTTCTCTACGACGCGTATCTGAGTCGTTAAGCCTGATCAGCGGCCTTTCGGTGCAGGCCGCGCAGGTGCGGCCTTGGCGGGCTTCGCTGGTTTTGCCGGCACTGCGGTATTCAGCGTACTCGGCGCCGCGGTATCCGTACTCAGCTCGCCCGCAGCAGGTTCCTGGCCAAAGTGATAATCCACCGCGATGCTCGCAAAACCTTCCCATGACGTTCTGGTTTTATGCTCAAAACCGGAATAACTTGCGTCAGTTGCCCCGCTGTCGCCGGCAAAACCGGTGCGGACATATTTGTCAGTACTATAGGGGTTAACGAACCACCAGTGGCCTTCGTAACCGACGCTGATGATAATACCGACATTGTTGATACGCAGCGGTACGAACTCGATCGCCGTATTGACAATGTATTCATTTTCATTAAAGCGCGGGGATTTCGCCAACTGGGTAAAATACGTGAGCGCCGGGAAATAAAAATGTGTTCTCAAACGTACCTGGGGATGGAACTGAATATACTGCCGGTAAACGAACATGAAGGTCGAGTATGTCCAGTCGTCTTGGCGCGTGGTGACACGCACCGGGTCAGAATAGTCTTTGTAATACCAGACACGCAGACTCGGACCAAGCGACGCATCAAACCAGCGGAAAGCACTGCCCCAGTTCATGACAAAGTTGAGCGGCGTAAAATGGTAAAAGGCGTTCGCGTATACCATCGTCACTTCTGCCGCGGTCTTGCCGGCACCCTGCCGTAAGGCATCTGAGATTCCGGCGCGCTGTAAATTCTGTGCTGTTACGGCACTTGTGCCCAATGCGCTATTATAACCTAAATCCACGGGAATCTCGGTCGTACCGGAGGGAGAAGTTTCAGAATAATTGAAGCGGCTGGGTTTATTTTCGGTCCGCTGCGTTTTAAATCCCAATTCAAAATCGGTAAAGATACCGCGATTGGAACGATAATAATGGAAGCCGGTTTTGGTATCGTGGTCCTTTTCCTTATCTTTACCGAGCCGGAAGCTCAGATCGAGCCCGAACATCGTCGTATAATCCCAGCCTGGAAGCGAATAGCCGCGGGTTGTGTTTGTGGTGGGATTTTCCGTTTTGTTGTTAAAATTATAGATGCCGGCGGAGACAGCGACAGTGAATGTGCCGCGCGTCTCATTTTTTCCCATGTCAAGATTTTCGTATTTGCGTTCCGGTAATTTCACCGGATTTGAACCGGCGAGCTCGCGTTCTTCTTTTCCACCGGCCGGTTTCTTTCCCGGTTTGGCCGCAGCTTTTACGGGTGCCTTTGCAGGAGCGGCTTTGCGCGGCGCTGCTGACAGTGCGGCAAGCGTCCCTGCGATTAAAACTAAAGTGGCGTTTTGAAACACTCTTCTCATTGCACCGCCACAAAATTCGAATAAAGACGCCCGGTCTTACCGTCGTATTTATAATCTAAACGGATAATATAGTAGCCCTTAAACGAGGCTGCTGTGGTCGTAAATGTCCCGGAACCCGCTCCGGTAAGGGCATAAACAGATCCATATCCCAGCGACCCACCCTGCTTAACAGTATTGATCTCCGTTTGGCTTGGCGCGTTAGCATTATAGAGCAACTGTGCTCCGTTTGTGCCGTTGATCTGGATATCGCTGGTTGATAACTCTGTTACTTTGCCTTTATCATCGGTATAATATACAGAACCCCATGTGAGCGTTGCATTGGTCGCGGACGGCTCCCCTGTTAAAACGTACCGGAAGGAACCGCTGTCATAGATGCGGTCGAGGGGATTATCATGTGCCATACGCATCTCTGTCATGGTGCATGATGCACCACTCAGCGCAACGAGGAGCGTGATAAAAACCGGCCCCAATCTTACCATTTGGGCCTCGTATTCTGCATCATGAATCTCTGGAAAAATGAAATTTGCGGTTCGTAGTTGAGCTTGCCCTTAAAATATTTCTGGTGAACCTGGTAGAGTACATCGTCTGCACGTTCACGGTCCTCAAAGGCTTCCCAGACTGAGTATGCCCAGGTCAGGGCACCAATCACATACATGGTACGCGCAACCTCTTGATGGTTACGCATCTCTTTGTACTTCTGCTCGGCATCAGAAGGACTGCTGGCGTTATTATATTCCGTACGCGCCTGAGCTGCTTTCGTCTCACGCGAATAACCATACCCAATCGAACCATAGGTTACCAGCGCCATCGCTGCGCCCGTGATATAGTTTTTATTGTAGAACTGTCCCCAACCGGAGAGCACAATCGAACGGATGCAGGCCCCCTCGGCTGTCTTCATAATCTCGGTGGTAAAAAAATCTAAATCGAAAAAACTCACCGTCACATGACAATCCATGACAGCCACGTGGAACGGAGAGAAATCAAAACCGTGATCCCAGTTGGGGTCATTGCAGCGCGCTTCGTCGATAACCTTCGCATTCACATCAGCGATCAGTTGCTCAGTCGTGACGGCAAAATCCTTGGTCTCAACGATCATGTGGCGGAAGCTCGAAATAGAACGTTCGAGCGCTTTTTTATGCGCGTCTATTTTCGCATTGTGAATGGCAATTTCTCTCGAGCGCCCCTTGCCTATCGCATCGCGTACACGCACAACCTTCTGCGTAGAAAAATACTCCTTGTCGAGCCCCAGATCAACGGCAGAGGGTTTCGTTTCCTGGGCCTGCAGCGCACTGCCAGTCAAACATAAGGCTGATACAAAGATGAGAAACTTTTTACTTGTACTCATATTATCCGCCAAAGCTCCAGGTAAAAAGAACGAAGTCAAACTTCACGCCCCGCTCGGTGAGCGGCACATAATCATAACGGGCATCGAGGCGGTATGCCTGGCGCAGGTTTTCCAACCCCTGCCTGCCCATATAACGTGAGGTAGCGGCTTCAGAAACGTTGAAACTCCATAAAATCAGCGCGGGTAACTGGAAGTTCAGCGCGGCCGTATTTAAGTCGTCGCTATTCGCAGCGCTCTTGGCCGCCTGAATAAAGAGAATATAGAAAGCCCAGAATGCAGTTCCATAGAGCAGGCTCGTCGTGTACTGGCGGTTGTAGATCTGGCCCCAGCCAGGCACAGCCATCGAGCGGTAGGTGGCACCAGTTACCGTTTTTTCATAGTCTTCCATGAATTTGGGCAGATCGACATAATCCATCTGCATCGTGACGCTCATGTTGACGCGAATCGGTTCACCTACAGGGCGGGAAAATTTGTACTTCAATACCTGCAGGTCGGTGACCTGCAGGTGCGCTTCTTTTCTGACCCAGGTTTCTTTAAGCACGAAATCCTGTGTTTCGCTGCGGCCGATGATTTCGGATTCTCCGAGGCTTTGCCCCGTCTTCATCGCCGCTTCGACGGCATTATTAAAGGCTTCAACAGGATCTTCTTTTAAACTTTCGCCGACCGCATCCTCTTCGGAAATTTTGATCTTAAAGCTATTGGTATATTCACCGGCAGCGATGGGAATCACCGCCATAAATGCAGCACACAAAAGTGTATTTTTCAGGAATGCCATATTATTTCCACTCCACGGGGGCCCACATGTAACCAGCGCGGTATTCAGTTTCCCAGTTCTGCTGACCCGGATGCCCGATGAACACGACCGAAGATGTTAGCCCCCAAAGCTCAACACCCATTTGCCCATACACACCCCAGCGGTCATAATAGGTTTGATTATAACGTAAATTCACGCCTAAACCAAAGTGCATTTTCAGATAAAACGGCGTATATGTGCGGAACATGATACCGGGATAGCTGGAGTAGATCCACTGCTTATCACCGGGGTAAGTCTTGCCGGGATTATACTGTGGTGAAATGTCAAAGTCAATGTAGTAGTAAAAAAATTTATGGCCAATCCATTGCTCGTCGAGTTTCGAATTCACCAGCAGGCCAACACCACCGCCGACCTGGTTGAAAAAGCCCGCATCAGCTTGCCTGTCGAGGCCGCGCGACGATTTGTTGGCATAAAACCAGGGAATCACCTTTGCCGGTTCGTGATGAAACTCGGTTGAGCGCATGTTCTCGCGCGCAGGTTTTACTTGTGGCCCCCGCGAACGGCAATGCGCCGCAAGTACGCATGCCAAAGACAATAATATGTATATCCGCAACCTGTTCATATATTTAATAACCGGAATGCATATTTGAAGCCGACAGCGACCGAAGTTCCCGTCGGATACCGGTAATCCCCGGCATTATTGTCCATGTAGCGGAAGGTGTAAAAGATACGCCAATTGTCGGAAAAAAAGAAATCCATACCGACGGCAAAATGGTACGCATAAGTTTTAGGTAGCCATGGCATAATGCCGCCACCCACGAAGACACTCATTTTATCCGTACGAATAAAATGGAAATAACCGGAGAATGCCACAAAGAACAGGCGGTAGTTACTGCCGAGATAGTTTTCCTGATCCGTTTTGCCGGTAAACACCTGCGGGGAAATAAAACCTTCAATTTCTGCATCAAAGCGCTTGTTAGAGGTAAAAAACCCAAAGCCGAGAAAGTTCGTCTCCTTTGAGTTCATATACTCGACCTTTGCCCCGCCAAATTCTACTGCATTTGTAACGGTGGTTAAGCCTGCAAGAAGCAAAGCGAGAAGGGATATTTTTTTCATCAGCCGCAGCATTACTTGAGCTCCTCTAAAAGAGCCTTATGCTCTTTTTCAAAACGGCCGGTCGCTTTTCTGATAAAGTCCATTTCGTCCGCATCACTGCCAATGATTTCGGTTTGCGCCGAGAGGCCCGAGTCACCCTTCTTATAATACAGCGTAAAGAGTTTCAGCTCGCCGCGGTTGCTGTCGACAAACAGCTTGCTGAACACAATCAGGTCGGCTCCCAGTGCTTGCTGAATGCGCTTGAGGTAAGCGCTCTCCAGCTCACCCGGATTTTGTTTCGGCGCAGCAACGAGCTTGTTGGCGTTGATCAGACGGCCGGCGCCGCCCTTGCCGACTTCGATCAGGTAGTTGCCGCGTAGTTTTTCCTTGATCGAATAATTCTTGGTGCGGCCGGCGACAACCTCAAGGCTCACAGGAAAAACTGCCACGATGTATTTACCGACAGCAAAAGGTTTCGGCGGCGTGGGTTTTTGACCGGGTTTCAGTGGTTTAACCGGCGTCGTTGGCACAGGTTGCTCTGATTCGGGGGCGACCTCAGGCTTCACAGCGCTTTGTTCCGCCGCGGCAATGGCAGCATCGTAATTGGCCTGGTCGGGGGTCAGTACCGTCACTGTATCAGCAATGATCTCGCGCGGCGACAGTTCACGGGCAAAACGATAGCGGTGCGCATAACGCTCGGTAAAACGGACCGGCGTTGGGCGGCCCCGGTCCATATCGATGGTCTCGAAGGAGTGATGGAATGCGAAACGGTGGTACGTGACCGAAGGACGGTCGAAATTCACACCTAGACCATCCGGGAACTCTTTCGCCGCTGCGTATTCAAAAGAGAGTTTGGAGCCCTGCACGGTTTCACCGAAACCAACACCCCAGTGGATGGACTTGAAATTATCTGACCCCATGGACTGGGTAAAACCGCCGCGCACCGCGAGAAAGTGCGCCAGCCAGTACTCAAAACCATAACGCATGCGCGTCGGTACGTTCATGGCGTTAACGGCATCGACATTAAACATGACTTTGTAAGGGAATTGAAGACTCACACCCGCATTGTATTCTTCACGGTTGTCGCCGCGGCTCACTTCATTATCCAACTTCATGAGCGGATGCAGGTTGCGTGCAGTAAAACCTGCCGACATGCGGGGCAGCCAGCGTAGCGCGTCGCTGTAGTGAGAAGGGTCAAATGTGCCCAGGAGCCCCAAGTCGATGAACAGACCTTTTTGCTGCTGCGGATACACAGCGCCCTGCGGTGAATCCTGAAAATTAGCGCCGAACCATTTGACGTTGATACCTGCATTGATCTTGCGGATCCATACGGGGGCACCATAAGACAGCCCGGCGATGTAGGAATATTTATTGCGATCGGGCAGCGTGTTGACGCCCTTCTCGGTGTATTCGTTGTCCTGCGCCCTGTTAAAAACGCCGGTTAAACCCAGACTACCATAAGGCAGTGGAATCGACATCAGTAACGAATGACCCGCGACGTCGTTGGCCGCGCCGTGGTATGACAAGCCGTACTCCACGTAGTTAATGACTGCAAGCCCGGCAGGATTGTAATAAAGCGCCGAAAGATCGTTGGAATTACCGGTCTGGGCCATGCCCATACCGTAGGAGCGTACGCCCAGTGGCGTATTGAGCGCAGTTGCTGCCGAAAGCGCCGATACAGAAGCACCATCGGCCTTCGCCGCCGTCAGTACGGACAACGGCAACAGGAATAAAAACGCCACCGCAAGAAGAGTTACTGTTTTTTGCGCGTACTTCACGATAGCAGTTTGCCCAAGCCGACAGCTTATGGCCAGTGACGAACTCGTCAATCAAAAAGACGCGACTACGCTGCGTTCCGGACATTTTTTTATTTTTTCATTGTGCTTTACTGCGCGCGTCGGCATGGCTCACTGCCTGAGTGCAAATCCTGCGCGCCATTGCGGGAAAATTTTTCGCCTTCTTTATAATAGCCCTCGCTGCGGGACATCCGACTTTTGCTCTCTACCAGGAATACCAATTGGCGGGCAGTATCGCCTCGGGGGGCGGTTATAGTTTTGGGACTGGGCAATACCGCCTATATGCAAACCAGGCTTTGCTGAAAAAAGATTTTTTGGGATTCGAATACGATCTCGATAGCTTCTATGCCGATTATGGTTATGCGATCGCCGATTCTTTTCGCGTCGGCGTCAGCGGCAAGGCGCATATCTTCGACTACCAGAATCTCAACCACATTGTCGACCCCGCGACGGGCGAAGAGCTCAAGGCGGTTTCGCTGAACTCGCCTTTTTACCGCGGCCAGGGTTATGCCGAGGCGCGCTACAAAAACCTCGCACTGCGCTACTCGGCAGGCGCGCAAAAATATCTGCTCGCCAAACGCGAGACAGCAAACAACACGCTGACCGTAGAGGCACCGGGCGCGATGTTTGTCCACAATGCGGCCCTGGGTTATTGGGATATCCAGCAGATCAAGCCGTATGCTTTCACGGGCATGGCGGCATACCTGAGCGTCGAGGAGCACCGCCTTTCTTCTTTATATGTCTGGCAGTCTGCCGGTACGAACTTGTCGGCGTCGCGCTCACAGGTGACCACACACGAGCTGCATGTCCGCGCCGGTACACAGCTCGATGGCGATAGCGTTAAACTCATGGCTGCCATACGCGCAGGCGCGACGAATTTTGCCCTGCCCGGTGAAGCGCCGGATGTCATCGAATCGTTTTCGATCGGCGGCCCGGAGAACCGATACCGCCGTGTCGCAGGTTATGCGTTTTCCGAATTCCGTGTGCCGGCATTCGGCATTGTGAACCTCGACGCGATAATCCGCATGGGCGGACCCGTCCATCTCTGGCTCGTCGCCGATGCTGCGCTCTTCGACCGCGAATACAATGCGCGGCGTTTCCATGCCGGTGCCGGTGCCGGCCTCATTGTCGATTTGCCCGACGGCATGCTCGGCGGCCGCAGCGCTTTTTTCTCACGCATCGAAATGCCCTTCTTTGCCGCAGGCAGCGGGCGTTTCCAGATTTTTCTTGGGCTGAACGGACAGATATTCTGATATGATCGATAAACAAATACGGACAATTCTCGACGCCACTCTCGGCGGCCGGCGCATGACACCCGAAGAGGCGCTCTACCTCTGGCGCCACGGGGATTTCAAAGATTTAGGCAATGCGGCGCATGAAGTGCGCAACCGCATCAATCCACCTGCCGAGGTTTCTTACACCGCATTCCGCGTTGTCAACTACACGAACTACTGCAACGTCGAATGCAGCTTCTGCTCCTTTATGGATGAAGTGGGTTCGGGAAAGGGTTATAACCTGGACATCGAGACGATCCTGAATAAAGTCGAAGAAGCCATCAGGCTCGATTCGCCCCAGCTTTTTCTACAGGGCGGAGTGAACCCTGAGCTGCCGATGGCCTACTACACAGACACGCTCCGGGCGGTGCGCGAAAAATTTCCGCAGGTGCATATCCGCGCTTTTTCACCGGTGGAAGTCCTCTTTATGGAGTCGCTGACGCAGCAGCCGCTGCGCGACGTTTTTAAGCAGCTCAAGGCCGCGGGCATGCACAGCTTCCCGGGGGCCGGCGCCGAAATACTCACCGACCGTATGCGCGACATTCTTTCCCCGAAGAAGGCCTCGACCAGCGAGTGGCTGCGCGCGATGCAGACAGCCGAAGAATCGGGGCTGAAGAGCTCGACGAATATTGTCTGGGGCAGCGAAGAGCATGACGATGAGATCATTGAACATCTCGCGCACCTGCGGACTCTGCAGGATAAAACCGGCGGGGTACTGTCGTTTGTGCCCTGGACTTTCCAGGCGCAGACCAAAGGCTTCAAACTGCGCAAAGTGCCGCCGCATGAGTACCTGAAGATGGTCGCGCTGTCGCGCCTGTTCTTTGACAATATCCCACACATTGAAGTGTCGATCATGGTTGCCGGCAAGCAACTGGGCGAACTCGCCCTCCACTTCGGCGCAGATGATATCAACTCACCGGTCATCGAAGAAAATGTGCTGCGCTCGTTCGGCCTGAAAAGCACTGCAGAATCCAAACAATTTATTGAAGAGGCCGGCTTCACACCGATTCGGCGCAGCTTTAGTTATGTTCGCGGCCAGGCCTCAGACATGGGGTAAATCCCCACTATTGGGGATATGCGGCATTTTGCCGTACAGAATTTAGAAAAACACATTTACAGTAGGAATATACCGGTCCAGAGTTGCGGCCGGTGCTTGGACAACACCACAACATCATATGACAATATTTAAATACACGATTGCGTTATGGATTATTTCTTTATTGCCGGGGCTCGCCGCCGACGGTCGTTTTGTTTCCATGCACGGCAAAGTGCAGGTATTCGAAAAGGGCCGCTGGGCGAAGGCCGAGCTCACCAGCAAGATCACCGAGCAGTCGAGCGTCCAGGTGGGTTACCGCAGTGGTGCAATCGTTGGCCTTCAGGATGGTAGCCAGATTGCGATGAAGCCGAACAGCGTGGTGAGCTTCAATTATCTCGGTACAGACATCAACAAACCCAAATCGGAGATTTTCGTCGTGCAGGGTGGTTTAAGTGCCTTCGTAAAAAAACCCGAGGGGAATGCAAAGCATGTCTTCCATATACGCACACCGAGCATGATCGTCGGCGTGCGCGGCTCGTTCATGGAACTCTCCAAAAACGGCGAACAGCACCATGTGACGGCAGTGCAATCACCAGCGTTTATAAAGAACGATCCGACCGCGGCGACAACGCGCGAACGCCTGCAGAAGGCATTTGCTGTTTTAGAGCGCGCCTACCTTATGGACCGCGATGAAAAATTGCGTGTCGAACGGCGCATTCGTGAAGCCAAGGTTGCTGAAGATGCCGAGGCGCTGCGCACCGTTGTAAATCCAACTCTGGCGACGCCGGAGATTAAAGAAGGTATCAGGGAAATCAACAACCATAAAATCTTAACAAAAGAACTGCTGATTCGGCAGAAGCAGATCTATTCGACAGATGCTTCCGATCGCCGGGAAATCATCAAGGTACTATTTTCTGTGCGGGCTCTCACCTTGTTGCAGCTGGCATGGGCTGAAGCTGCATACAGGGCCGAACTCGACGCCTATCTCATCGCGCAAAAGACACAGGAAAAGAAAAAACAGGATACGGAAGAAGACGACGAACAATTTTTGAATACCATCGGCCTGACAATGATTCCCCAGGGCGATTCCGCTTCGGCCTCGGGCGATATCAAAGGGCCCCTCTTTCAAAGAACCTTCGATTCACGCGCCGAGCGCAACTATTCGTCGGGCAGCTCGTCTGCTGAGAGCAGCTTTCTGGGCGGCAACACCGACTCGCAGGCCGGTTTCGGCAACGATGTACAGGGCCTCTATAATTCCATCAACTCAGTCACACAACCGTCAGACGTCGGCGGACCTACCTTACAGAAATTCTAACATGGAAGACCGTCAGTTAAAAGCGAGATTTCATGGGAGAATTCAATGCGTAGAATAATATTCTTTATCACTCTTGCAACGGTCGTTCTGGCATGCGCCAAAAAAACTGTTCCCGGGTCGTCGCTGCGGGGGCTCGCCAAGCTCCAGTTAAACGGCGGCGCGGCCATCTCGCAGCCGGTTTCCGACGAATATAGTCCATACGTACTGCAGATGGGGGACAATTACCTCATGTTAGTGTTTGGTTCGAACCGGAGCTGCGGCAGCTGCAGCGGGCATAACCTTTTTGTGTCCCGCTCTGTTTCGCCGTACGCGAACGATAAGGTCTTTCCGGCATTCGAGTCGCCTGCTATCCTCACTATCTCGGCAGCGCCGCTCAATTTTAGCAACCGGATTAACTTCGCTGTCGCAGCAGCCGGCAATAACCTGCGCATCTATCTCACAAATGCCGGCGGTGTGATTCAGGTGACACCCAACATTCCGCCCAATGCGCCCTATGATACAACGCTTTTGACAATACCGAATACCGCCGGGCAGACCGCAACAGTCGTCGGTGTGGAGTTTGCCAACACTAAACTCTATGCACGGCAGAACGGAACAGTTTACTCTTTCGAGCCGACTGTTGCCGCTGGGCCACTCACTGCAATGGCAACGGGCCAGACAGCCACCTCAGTGGCCAGCGTCGACGGCGCGTATACATCCCGCTATGATGGTTTCTTTTCACTCATCGACGGCACAATCACTAGCATGTCGCTCTACGGCAATGGTGGTAATTTGGTGTCGGTAAATACCGCTGTGGCGAAAGCGCGCCTGAGCGCCCGACACGTCAGCGTTATGAATGGCGGAGGGTTTGGCGGCGCCTTAATGTTTGTTTCAGGCCAGGAAGCCGGCGAGACGAGTGAAGATATGTATGTCGTGGATGGTCTGACTGTCTACCAGATGTGGCAGGAGATAAATCCCAAGCCGCCGGGAGCCCCGGACGGTGGTTCAACTCCGGTCGCAACCGCAACGGCCGACCCTGCCTTTTCTCCCGTGGCTGGGCACTATGGTATGCCCATATCTGTCACGATGACTTCGACAACGACAGGCGCAACGATATGCTACACGACCGATGGAGTAACTGACCCGGCGTGCAGCGCAACGGCAACTTGTATAACGAGTAGCACTTACTCCACTCCGGTTTCTGTGACTTATACGACGGCAAATTTCAGGACGCGTGCCTGTAAGGTTGGCCTGACAGATTCGGCGGTGATCTCTGCAACGCATGTTTCAGACGGCACGCAGCCAAGCACACCGGGTTCACCGGTCGCCGATGGCACCACCTCTTCGCAGGTACAACTCAGCTGGACTGCCTCAACCGACGCCGCAACCCCGCAACCACAACTGGTTTATGAAATCTGCCAGACAACGATCAACAACGGCTGTAACACATTCACAGCGACCTTCACAAGCTCTGCCGGGGCGACTTCGTATAACTCGAATGGATTATCTGCTTCGACCACGTATTATTACCGCATCCGCTCGCGCGATTTGGCAGGTAACACCAGCGGTTATACCGGTCAGTTAACAGCAGCAACCCTTACCGCTCCGACGGTCAATACGCCGACCTTCAATCCGGTTGCAGGCACTTACAATGCAACCCAGAATGTCACGATCAGTACGACCACGGGCTCTGCGCTTCTATGCTACACGACCGACGGCAGCACTCCTGCTTGCAACGCCACACCGACGTGTACAACCGGAACCACATATAGCAGCGCCGTAAATATCGCCGCGACGGCTACACTCCGCGCAATCGGCTGCCGCAATGGTTATACGAATTCATCGGTTACGGCGGGAGGGTATACAATCGACACTACGGCGCCTGTCATTACCGGCACCGCCCCCATAACGGGTGCGACAGTTTCGAATACGCAGGTCAGCTATTCCGTGGACGAAACTTGCGCCTCAGGAAACATAACATGGACGTGGACAGGGGGTACGCCGGATGGTGGCCCGCATATCAGATCTTTAGTCGGGGGTGAGCTAACCTCAGGCAGTCACAACAGTATTACCCTGACAAACAATCCCACATTGGTTTCCGGGGCAGTATATTCAGTTTCTTTTAACTGTACGGACGCAGCCGGGAACGCCGCTACGACGGTCACCAGTACAAACGTGACTCATTCGGCTTCTGGTGGTACGACATGGACGGGACGAACCATGCCTAGTGCTGCCGATTGGCGTTCGGTCACTTATGGGAATGGAGTATTCGTGTCCGTTGCCGCTGGCACAAGTACCAAAGCCGCAACCTCGCCAGATGGCATAACCTGGACAGCAAGAACTCTACCCGGTGCCGCGAATGAATGGTATTCCGTCACGTACGGAAACGGCGTCTTCGTTGCGATAACGCAAGGTAGTACTGCAGCCGCGACATCGCCTGACGGTATTACCTGGACGGCGCGCACTCTACCGAGCGCTGCTAATTGGATTTCAGTTACCTATGGAAACGGCGTTTTTGTCGTCGTCGCAAACAACAGCACCGCAGCGGCAACATCACCCAATGGCATTACCTGGACGGCGCGCACTCTGCCTGTCTCTACTCCATGGAGATCGGTGACTTACGGTAATGGAATGTTTGCCGCCGTTTCTGACGGGCCAAGCACAATTGCGGCAAGCTCCCCAGATGGAGTTACATGGACGCAGAGAACTTTGCCAAGTTCCCGACAATGGTACTCCGTAACATATGGGAACGGCGTTTTTGCGGCGATTGCCTTGTCGAGTAACTCGGCAGCCACGTCAACGGACGGCATTACTTGGGCTGCAAGGACTTTACCCAGCTCTACGACATGGTGTGCCGTAACTTACGGGAATGGCATCTTTGCGGCTGTAGCGCAAGCCACCACTACGGCGGCAACCTCAACAGACGGAATCACCTGGACAGCCCGAACATTGCCAAGCTCTGCTTCATGGTCTTCGGTTGCTTATGGAAATGGCATGTTTGCCGCTGTGAGTATTTTTGGTACCGGCGCCGCAAGCTCGCCCAATCCGGACACGACACCACCGACAATGGTCAGTATTAATCCGACCGATTCGGCAAATAATATTTCAGCTGGCACGAGTGTGCAGATAGCTTTCAACGAAACGATTAACGCCGGAACGATTTCAGCAACGACAAGTGCCACATGTACCGGTACGCTTCAGCTTTCCGCTGACAACTTCTCGACCTGTGTTCCGATGAGCAGCACTATACCCACACCTTCCGGCAACGATACAATCTTCACCATGACACCAACAAATTTATTAGCCGTATCCACCACCTATAAAGTGCGAATAACCAATGGTGTTCTAGATAGCTCAGGCAATGCCATGGTTCTCTATACGCAAGGTACTGGTTTCACCACCAGAAGTACTCTCCCCGGAGAATCCTGGACTGCCCGGACATTACCGAGCTCCGCGAACTGGCGCTCCGTTGCATATGGAAACGGAACTTTTGTTGCCGTAGCAACAGGGAGTACCAACGCCGCGACCTCAACCAACGGGATCACGTGGACGGCGCGCACACTACCCAGCGCACTGAGTTGGTATTCCGTCACGTACGGAAACGGGACTTTCGTCGCCGTAGCAAATGGCAGTAATGTCGCAGCAACTTCGCCAGACGGCATCACATGGACCTCCCGCACTTTACCTAGTTCCACAGGCTGGGCATCGGTCACATATGGTAACGGAGTCTTCGTCACTACAGCGTCGGGTAGCAACGCCGCCGCAACTTCTAGCGATGGTATCACCTGGACTGCACGCACACTACCCAGTTCAACGGCATGGATTTCTGTCACTTACGGAAATGGGGTTTTTGTCGTTGTAGCTTATAATACAACCTCCGCTGCGACGTCCCCCGATGGTATCACATGGACAGCCCGTACGCTACCGGGCTCCGCCGCATGGATTTCAATCGCTTATGGCAATGGAGCTTTTATAGCCGTACCTTACGGAGGCGGCGTTGCGCTTAGATCCACCGACGGGATAACATGGACGCAACCAAGTTTGCCCACCTCAAGTGGCTGGTCTTCGGTAGCCTACGGAAACGGTGTATTCGTCGCGGTTGCTGAAGGTGTGACGATCGGCGCAACCTCTCCGGATGGCATTTCGTGGACACAACGCACCATTCCCAATGGATTCTGGCTGGGAGTTACTTACGGAAATAATATCTTCGTATCCGTTGCTCAAGGACCTAGCACGGCGGCCGCCACTTCACCGTAAAGGATACTGAAAGTTTACCGGACAACAAAATGAACAGATTTAGAATTTTTGCCATGATAATTATTACGGCTTTTGCTTTGCCAGGAAATATTATCCCGCTCCTGACCGACAACCTCATCCTCGACGAAGAGCTCTCCGCCATCCGCGCGATCACCGTGACCAAGAAGGCCACTTTCTCCGATCTCTGCAAGATTGTGCTCATCCATAGGGGTGAGCTCGAAAAATACCCGACCGACGAAGAACGCTGCGCCCGCGTCGCCGAGCTCGGCATCTACAACACGAAATCCGTCGACTATATCCACCTGACACCACTGCGCAAAGGCGCCGTTGCAAAGGCAGCAATCAACCTGCACAAGCTCGAAACCACCCTGCTCTTTCAGCTTTTGAACTGGGAATGGTATGCCATCCAGAACGCCGAAGCACTCGGCATCATCGAAAAGGGTTCGAATACCTGGGATGAACTCTCGGGCGAAGAGCTCATCATCACCATGGATCTTGCACTCGCCAAGGCCATGGAAAAAGACGGCTGGATGAAGGAAAAAAATCCTTACAAAGAATTCGGCTTTGATTCTTACCAGGACATGGACAAAAAGACAAAACCGGAACCGAAACCGACGCAGAAAGAAGAAACGGAAAATCCGTAGGATTCAACTATGAAAGTGACGCTGAGATTTATCCCCTGCCTGATTATTGCCCTTGCCGTTGCGGGCACGGCGACGTACGCCGCAAAAGCGAAGAAGAAAAAGCCAAAAGCCGCGAAAATCGAAGAGACGAAACCGGCGGCACCGGCTTCTGCGGCGGACAAATCTGTGATCGGGCGCGAGGCCGCGGAGTTTGAAAAGAAATTGCCCGCGGCAGAAAAAAAACCGGATGCATCTGCGGCCGACAGGGCCATAATATCCGAGCCACCTCCGCCTTCCGTCCCCGCCGCCGTGAGCGATGCCGAAGAAGTTCCGAAAAAACACTATTTGCGCGGCGGTCTGATTGCCACAAATACCTTCTATATCGATCCGACGATTAATCCTGGCCTTTACTCAGGCTTCTTCCGCCCGTTCGGCAAATACACGTACGATGAAAAATGGGAGTTCAGCGCGCGGGGAAACATCATCGTGAAGCACTACGCCCAGCAGCTGGCAACACTCAAACAGACGAACGTTGTGGGCAGCCTCGAGATACTTTCAGCCGAAACCAAAATTGCCGGCCACCAGATCATGGCCGGCCGCAACTTCTATGCCATCGAACAGGGGCTGCTCTTTGCCAACTTTGCCGACGGCATTTCGTACAATGGTAAATACCGCTTCGGGCAGATCCGTGCCTTTGCCGTCTACTCGGGTGATTATGGCTCTTCGCTGTGTTCGCTCAATGTTACCGGCTGCAATGGCGATCCGGGGCCGTTCGTCAATACCCCCAACCTCGCGCCCGACTCCGGGATTCAGAATTCAGGCCAGAGGCTGTTTTTCGCCGCGGAATATTTCTCACCCGAATATCTCGGCGGCCAGCTGTTCTCTTATTTTCTTTATTCGCGCGATATGATTAAGGAGAGCGCGGCAGCAAAGTATGAGTACAATCCCTGGTATGGCGGCATCGGTGCGCGCGGATATATCAATAACTCCGCCTACCGCTACCGCGGCGAGTTTATCTACCAGGGCGGCAGTACCTACAACCAGTTGCTGAACGGCTCATCTGAAGCAACGACGATCTCGGCTTTTGCGGCGCTGGTCAACTTTACCTGGAGCATGCCAGTCCTGAAAAATTTTGACCCCCAGCTGCTCGCCGATTTTGCCATCGGCTCGGGCGACGGCGACAGCACACGCGTCACGAACGGTTCGCAGTCGAATACATCCGGCAATTACAATGCCTTCCAGAATTTCGGCAGTTTTTCCGGCGGCCTTGCCCTCAAGCCCCGCCTTGCGAATATGCAGGTATATCGTCTCGGCACGTATTTTCGTCCGTTCAAATCGATGTATGCGCTCCGCAACCTTTCGGCGCAGCTGAAATATTCTTATTACCGCAAGAGCGTGGCGGCGGGCGGGATATCAGACCCCGGCGCGACCGAAACAAATGCCGATGTCGGCCACGCAGCCGACCTGGCCTTGGTCTTCAATGCCAAGGCGGATGTCCAGTTCTTCTACGGCTTTGGTCTCTTCAAGCCCGGTGGCGCCTACCCCGTCACGGCGTATGACGGCACAGCCGGGCAGGCATGGCGTTATGCGCACCTGATCAGCCTGACGCTGATTTTCTAACTGATTGACAGGGCGTTTCGACCTCCGTTTTTCACGGGATGTCTTATCGCTTTCTCAAAGTCGACGAAAAGAAAATCACCCTGAAATCCGGCGCCGAAGCGCCTTTTGCCATGGTGACGATCGACTCGCCCCCCCTGAACCCGCTTTCTTCCGGAGTCTTCCATGATCTCGACGCGTTGATTTCAACGCTCGAACAAAATAAGACCCGCGTTGCTATCATCACGGGAGCGGGCAAAGCCTTCGTCGCCGGTGCCGATATCAGCGAGATGAAGGGCATGGATAAGGCGAAGGCGAAAGAATATTCGCTGCTCGGCCACAAGATTTTTTCCCGCATGGAGAACTCCCCCGTGATTTTCATCGCCGCTGTGAACGGTTTTGCCCTGGGCGGCGGCCTTGAACTCGCGATGGCATCTGACATACGTATTCTCGTCGAAGGCGCGCAGATGGGTTTACCCGAGGCCACGCTGGGGCTGATCCCGGGTTTTGGCGGCACGCAGCGACTACAACGTCTCATCGGCCAGAGCGCGGCCAAATACCTGGCCCTCACGGCCGAACGCATCGGCGCAGAAGAAGCGCTGAGGCTCGGTTTGGCGGCAAAGGTTGTCAGCGCAGATAAACTCATAAGCGAAGCGGAAATCCTCACCGGGAAAATTCTCGCCTTAGGACCCCAGGCAGCTCAAACGCTGAAAGCGGTGATACGCGACGGCGCCGATATGCCCTTGCCCAAGGCCCTCGAATTTGAGGCTGAAGAATTTTCCAAGCTATTTTACGGTTCCGAAGCGCAGGAGGGTTTGAGTGCGTTCCTCGAAAAACGTCCGGCCAAGTTCTAAAAAGAAAACCAAGGAGCCTAAGAAGAACAAGGACCAGGTGATATTCGGTAAAAAGAAAGCAAAGGCGGCAGAACCCAAGTCCGTTCTGGACTCGGCGACGTCGGATGAGCTTTTCATCGTCGACCAGGTGCGCAAGCTCCAGGTTGAGCGGTTAAGAAAAACCTATGACGATTTTTTTCAGAATCCCGAATTCACAAAAATATCCAAATATTTCTTCGAGCAGATCTATGGCGCAGGCGACAAGGCAAGCCGCGACGCCGCGTTCAATAAGATCTATGAAAAACTTTCAGCAGCGGTGAATCCCAAACGCATCACGCGTGTCACACAACTCAAACAACTCAACGAGTTGACCGACGAGCTCGATCTCGCAGTCGCGCGCAGGTTCATGGCCATGAAAAAAAAGAGCGCGATGACGCTGAAAGATTTTGAGACATGTTATAAGGCCTTGGGCAACAAAGCCGAACGCGAAATCCAACTGGCACTTTTAATGGAAACCACCCGTTTTTTCCATAAACTCGCACATGTGCCCCTGCTCGGCTTCGTCATCAAACCAACTCAACTCGCGGCGAAAATGCTCGGCGTCGAATATATTATGGAATTTTTCATGGAGGGTTACCGCTCCTTTAAATCGGTGAAAGACGCCGAACCCTTTATGGTTGCCATCGAAGAGCGCGAACGCGCTTACCTCAACAAATTATTGCCCTGACGCACCGGGTAAAGAGCGCAAAATTTCGCGCACCAGCGGCAGATCGTTCTGCCGCGAAGAATCACCGCGGAATCCCGCATGGCGGCCGGAATGATCTGCCAATAAATACAGGTTAGCCTTATCGTGCACCGGCGACGCCGCGGCTTCGCACTGCCGGGCATCCGCATCGAAGACAAAATTGCTGCCATCATAGAGAATGCCATCCTCTACCCCCGAGCGGTTACAGTAGATATAGTTCTGCCCGTACGATTCTGCAAATACCTTGAGGCGGTTTTTCCACGTCAGCGTCGAATCAAATGCCGCGGCGCCTGCGGAATAACCGCGCGCGGGGGAAGAAGAAATGACGATGATACTTTCGGCACCCGATTCAGCGGCCGCATACGCCATTTCCATGTGCCAGGCGTCTTCACAGATGAGTATTGCGCTCTTCCCTAAAACGCCGTCATAAGCTGTGAAGGCACTCCCCCTTCTGAAATAACGCGCCTCGTCGAACATGCCGTAGGTGGGCAAAAAGATTTTTTTTTGAATATGCAGTATTTTGCCCGCGGACAAGACCACGGCCACGTTATAAATTTCCTTACCTTCGCGCAGCGGCAGGCCGACGATCCACTCGGTTTTTGCGGAAAGGCCGGTTGTGGTGAGGTCAGCCGCAAACGTTAAAATCTGTTCTTCAGTCATTGCCGCTTCAGCGACAAGACTTTCGAGAACATAGCCGCTGAGTGCCAGCTCGGGCAGCACAATGACGTCAGGATTTACACCCGCTTCGGCCACAGCATGCGCGAGATCGGCAATGCGCGCCGTATTGCGGCGCCAATCGCCAAGCACCGACGCATAGGGAATACAAAGAATACGTTTCATCGCACTTTAACGGATATCGAGATCGTAAGGCATCAGGAAAAGCATCTTCTCATCCCTGATGCTTTCTGTCTTACCGATAATCTTTGCCGCTTCGCGCAGCAACCCGGGCAGCATGAGTTTTCGGGGATCACCCAGCGATAAAAGATTCTGCGCGTCACTCGGATAGACCTGGATCTGGTAATAGTTTTCGTCGATGCGCGCTTTTTCGCGCACAATTTCGAGGGCGAGCATGAGGCCGCCCTGCTTGTCTGCCAGCTTACGTTCAATGGCATCCTTGCCGCTATAGACGCGCCCGCCGGCGAGGGGTTTGATTTTTTCGCTGGTCTGGCCGCGGTTGTCGGCGACGCGTTTCAAAAAGAGATCGTAAAATTCGCTGAGCTGCTCGCGGATCAGCAGGCGTTCATCGTCGGTAAAATTTTCCGTCTCGCTGTAGATCGCGGTGTTCTTGTGGGTCTTAAAAGTATGCTTTTTAACGCCCAGCCAGTCGTAGAGACCCTTGACATTGAATTTGCCGGTGAAGATACCGATCGAACCCGTCACGCTGGTATTGTTGGCAAGAATCTGATCGCCCCCCACAGCGAGATAATACCCGCCCGAAGCGGCGGTATTGCCGAGTGAAACGATAATGGGAAAATCGGCGCCGCGCGCCTTTTTGACCTCGCGGATTTTATTCCAGAGAATATCTGAAGCGAGGCTCGAGCCGCCGGGGGAATCGATACGTAAAATCAGGCCCTTGATGTTGCCATCGCCGCGGATCTGCTCGAGCACTTCCTGGATCGTGTCAGAGCCAATCGTGCCACCGGAGAAAAGCCCTTCAGGGCGTGATGTGCCCGACATGATTTCGCCTGAGAGTACCAGCACAGCAATCGCAGGCTTGGTACCCCAGGTGTCGTCATAAAAGCGCGTCTTAAAATAATCCGCTGCGCCGATTTTCCAGCCAGGCGCCGTGAGATTCTGCGCTGTCAGCTGGTTTTCCACATCGGAGAGATACGCGACCTCGTCGATCAGACCCGCTTCATGCGCCTTCGTGGCAGAATAGAAACCTTTATCGAGAAGGCCGTCGAGGCTCTCGCCCTTCACCCTGAGGCGACCCGCGAGAATCGCTGCCTTCAGCTCGCCGACGTTCGACTTCAGGAGCGCTTCGAGTTGTTCGCGGTCAAACTTTGTAGGCTCGGAACGCGTGAGCCTCTCGGGTGCGGATTTATAGTCGCCCAGCGCAACAAAATCCGCTTTAACCCCGACTTTCTGCAGCAGATCTTTGACGAAGTATGCCTCGGCCTTCAGCCCCGAAACATCGAGCATCGCCGACTGCGGCATAAAAATGCGGTCTGACATACTCGCGATATAATATTCCTTGTTGCCGGCATTCTCGAGGTAGGCATACACGGGCTTCTTTTGCTGAAAGCTGAGCAGCGCCGCACGCAACTCTTCGGCCTGGCCCCAACCTCCATGAAAACCGCGGCCGGTAATGAGGATGCCCCGGATCTGCGCGTCCTTTTTCGCCGTCTCGATACTCTTTAAGAGTTCGAGAAACGTAAAATTTTCCGAAAGAAAAAGAAAACCCTCTTGTTTTCTTTCGTCGATCTTATCGTCGAGATGGATTTCAAGATAACGCCCGAGCGCGGTAATACCGGTGGCATAACGTTCGCGGCCGATGAGAATACCGCCGCCCAAAAATGCACCGCTGTCTTTCGGCGTACTCGCCTGCAGTGAAATCTGGCTGATGTACTGCGCAAACCGCAAGCCAAAAAAAGCACCGTTCGCCTGGCTATAACCTGCATAGAGGCTGTTACCAGGCCAAAGCGTCGCCTCGGCGAGAAGTTTGGGAGTCATGTTGCCCCATGTGGTGCGCGAGTTAAGGTTGGCGTCGACCGAGATTGTCAGGTTCTCTGTATACTTTCCGGGTAAGGGGCGTATACCAACACCGAGATCCCAGTTGGTTTCGAAAATCTCGCCCTGGAAAAGAGGTTTGTTCAACGCGCGGCCGACCGCCCCTATCGAGAGCCGGCGCCACGGGCGCAGTATCATCCCGACATCCCACTGCGTATAACGATCGAGATAAGAGAAAGAAGAATTATACCAGCTGTAGGATGTCCCAATCGAAAGAAACGGCGTATTGATGAGCCCCATACCCAGCGTATAACGGCGCGCATAATCGTCGGTGTCGCCCAGCCGCCACTGCGTCGAAAACGCAACGCCCAGAAGATTCAGGAAGATCATATGATCGTCGAGCTTATTCTGCTGGTTGCGTCCGTAAAAATAACCAAGCTGCAAGGCGTGGTAGCCTAAACCCGCGGGATTAAAGTAGAGACTGGTGGTATCGTCCGATGTGGCAACCGATTTCTGTGGCAGGTTCGGCGTATCGATCATGCGGTTTGTCTGCAGCGCATCGCCCTGCACGGGAGCCACCTGCTGGGCGAAGAGAACAGAGGGGCTTAAGAGCCCCATGGCCAGAAGCAGAAAATTGGCTATCCGCATGGCGGAGGGACGGAGCGGTGAGTCAAGGTGTCGAGCCGTTAAGGTTTGGTGGTGAAGGACTTGGCGATCTCACCTACGCTCCATGAGTGGCGGTCACGTGCCTCGGTTTGCAGGGTCTGGATCAAAACCCAGACATTTCTTCCGGAAATATAGACGCCGGTACCTTGTAGGACTTCGGTTTTCTCAACAACAATTTTGTAAGCCCCGATACAGCCATCCTTGACATCCATAAATTTCAGCTGCGTCGGGGTTGGATTGCGCTTATTCTCCGGAATGAGATTGGTACGCCCACCTTCGGCCGCTGCTTCGGTTTTTGCAAGGTATTCGCACGCGGTTACTTTTCCCTTGATAGTATCCGTCATAATCTGCACATTCGCCGTGCCATCTGGTGCTGTAGCCATGAATGGAATTCCTGTTTTAGTAAGGATGAGTGTCCAGTCGCCAGGATATTGCACCTTAAATTTTGGCTTCGGGTGCACGAAGGTTTTCATGTCCACACCAGCTGCAGCTGCGAAACATGAAAATACTAAGGCTACGCCCACAAAAAATTTCATGCACTCCCTTACCCGTCGTGAATCGCTTCGTCAAATACTATCGCGACAAACCTACCCGGACGCGGTGCACAGTATAGGCAGCTTCGGCCCATGCGGGTTTAAATGCAATCGCTGTTGGATGCAGGCCCAGCCCGGCGAGATAGTCCCTGACCCGGGTATCGGCGAAAAACTCGGGACTAAAGGCAATTTCCCCGGCACCGGCAAACTGCTGAATCTTGGCAGCATAGTTGACCGTATTGCCGAAATAATCGATGCCGTTGTTAAGATTCACGGCAAGGCAGGGGCCGGCATGGATGCTGATGCGCAGCGAGACGCCGCCGGTTTCTGCACTGCCGTCAAATGCGTTTTGTAATTCAACCGCGGCGCGCGCGCACTGCAATGCATCCGCAAAAGCGACCATCGCCGCATCGCCGATGGTCTTCACGACGGCGCCGTTAAAGGCGCGCACAATCTCATAGGTTTTCTGGAAGTGTTTGCGCACCGACTGGAAAGCCTCGCCGTCGCCGCTCTTCAGGTAAAGGCTCGTGGACCCGACGATGTCGGTGAAGAGAATATTCTGGTTGCCGAGCTCAATTTTAAGGCCGTCTGCCAATGACTGGCCGCCAAAAAGATCGCGGAAAATCTGCGTACTGAAAAGTTCAGCCGGGCGCAGTGCATCGTTATCTTCTTCGCGGCGCTCGATAACAAGGGTTTCATCCCTGTCATGCGGGTTTTCAAAAACGAGCTGCGGATGTTCTGCAGTCTTGAGTGGGCCCAAATGCCTGCCAATCAAACCACGTACTTCGTTTCCGGCGCCGACAGATAGCGGTAGATACTTCTTGTTGCCCACGACCCGCGCGCGGTATTCTCCCGGTTCAAGGTCGGTGTCGAGCGTCAGCGTCGCACGCGCGGCAACGCGGCGCTGGATATAGATATGCCGCTTCGTTGCAGGCTCTGCCGCGCAGTAGAATTTTTTCTCCGCGCGCCTGATCTCCGGATTCACGTGGAAGACAACTTCCATGTTGCCGATTTCCTCTGTAGAAAAGGTGATATCGCAGGCATCGCAGCGCTCCTCGCCTGGCACATCGCCTAAGGAATCGACGGTCTTCCTCACACCCCGGCAATGCGGGCATGTGACATCCCACGAGAGCGAAAGCAGCCCCACACGGCTGGCGTACAACGCCGCAGGGATGACGCGCGTTAAGGCGACACCGAGGCCGCGCGCGACAGGCTTCAGGCGGATGCGCGTCAGCTCTTCGTCCGTCGCCGTGGTAATATAGGCGGCGAGTTTTCCGATATCGGCCGCGTCGGCGCCAGCGGCCACGGCGCGTTCTGTGAGCGCCGCGATTCGTTGCGCTATTTCGGGGTTCTTCTCAACAGGGGAAGCGGCGGCATAAACAGACCGCTGGCGCGCTTCAAAATCCTTGCGAATACGGATCGCTTCGCCGATTTTCGCAAGCGCGGCCGCATAACTTTTCTTCAGGCCGGGCATCCCCACCTTCAGTAACAGGCGGCCCAAAAGACCGCGCGGAACCCAACCAAAATAAACGTAAAAATCCGTGCCAGAACCAGCGGCAGCCGGCTTCAGCAAATAGCGCGAGCGTACGTATGTCGCAAAACCGCGTGAATAGATACGCGCGTTGTTGAGCCCGCGGTGGTATTCCCATTCCCAGGGCACCTCTTCCCATTCAGACAATATGCCGGCGTTCTTCGCACTGCCAAAGAGACGGCCGTTTTTCTCAACATAGGTCATCTGCGGCAGGCCGAGTAGTTTGTTAAAGGTGGATGTATCAATGAGAAACGGCCAGAGATCCGGAAGCGATTCTTTCAGCGAAAACTTCCAGAGAAAATCGAGCGGCACTCTGCCGCCGGTTTCGTCGCCGCGCCAGGGATATTCCTTAAGAAATTCTGCGATTTGCAAATCCGGCATTGGACCAAGATACGTTAATTTGTATCCCCGGTCAATTTATTGGGATTTTAGCCTGCGACAAAAACCGATTCCTCGCTGACGCTGAAAATCCAATGCGGTATAAACATGCAAAACATCCTTAAGACCATGTCCCCTGCCAGCGAAATCGACAAGGCGGATTACAAGGCGCGTGAAGAGAAGATTCGCCTGCGCCTGCTCGAGCTGCAAAAGGAACTTGCCGTCTCGAAAAAATCCGTGCTGATCCTGATGAACGGCGTCGAGGGTTCAGGCAAAGGCGAAACCACGAAGAAGATACTCGAATGGGTCGACGCGCGCGGCGTCGAAACCACCGCCTTCTGGACTCCCGAAGCCGAAGATGCGGAATACCCGCAGCTTTGGCGTTTCTGGAACAAGCTGCCGCTGCGCGGGCGTATGGGAATTTTTTTCGGCTCGTGGTACACGCACCCGATCATCGCCCGGGTTTTTCGCCAAATGGACCGCGCGGGATTTTTACGCAGCCTTGAAGATATCTCGAAACTGGAAAAAATGCTGAGCGCCGAGGGGGTTATCCTCATTAAACTCTGGATGTACCTCTCGCCCGCCGACCAGAAAGAGCTCTTGCGCGTTGCGAAAAAAAAATCCACGACGCGCTGGCGTATCTCGGCAATCACTAAAAAATTCGCCCGGAAACGCAAACGTTTCCATAAGATCGATCTCGAAGCACTGACCGCAACGCATACCGCCGCCACGCCCTGGACACTTGTCGATGCGCGTTTTCCGCGCTACCGTGAAATTTTTGTCGGGGAAACCCTGTTGGCAAAATTCGAGAAAGCGCTCAGCACACCCAACCCCGAATATTCAGGCATCTGGATTCCCGCAAAAAAACCCTGCCTTGCCGCGCTCGACATGACACTGAAGCTCACTGACGCGGAGTATAAAGAGAAAGCGGAAAAATATTACGCCGAAATCGCACGCCTCACCGACCGCCTTTCAACGACGCATAAAAGCGCGCTTTTTCTGTTTGAAGGCCCAGACGCGGCCGGCAAGGGCGGAGCGATCCGGCGCGTGATCTTCGGCATGGACCCGCGCCACTACCGCGTCAACGCGGTCTCGGCGCCCACCGACGTCGAAAAGGGGCATCCCTACCTCTGGCGGTTCTGGCAAAAAGTGCCGCCCGCAGGCAGGGTTACAATCTTCGACCGCTCGTGGTATGGCCGCGTACTCGTCGAGCGCATCGAAAAATTCTGCACCGAGGCTGAATGGCAGCGCGCCTTTGGCGAAATCAATGATTTTGAGAAAGCCCTCTATGATTCAGATACGGTCATCCGGAAATTTTATCTTTCAACTTCTTCCGAAGAGCAGCTCAACCGGTTCCGCGATCGCAAGGTAACACCGTACAAACAATACAAACTGACCGAAGAAGACTGGCGCAACCGCGACAAGTGGGATGCCTACCAGGGCGCAGCGGATGATATGTTTGAGAATACATCGACCATGTTTGCACCGTGGGTTGTCGTTGAAGCCAACGACAAGAACTATGCCCGCCTTAAGGTACTGAAAAATGTGGTAGAAGCATTGGAAGAGGCGGTCGGTTAATTTTCACTCGGTTCGCCTACGCTCACCGAGCGAAAATCAATCGGTCACTGAGCGGAGCCGAAGTGACGACGATTAACCGACTAAGGCCGCGAGGTCGATCACGCGGGTGGAGTAACCCCACTCGTTATCATACCAGGTCAGCACGCGCACCATGTTGTCCTGGATCACCGCGGTCATTTGACCGTCGACAATAGACGACAGGGGATTACCTTTAAAGTCATTGGAAACCAGCGGCAGGTCGGTGTAGCCGAGAATACCTTTGAGGGGACCTTCTGCCGCAGCTTTGAGCGCAGCGTTTACAGCCTCTTTTGTCGTATTCTTTTCCGTTTCGACGGTCAGGTCAACGACCGAAACGTCGGGGGTCGGCACACGGATCGAGATACCGTCGAGCTTGCCCTTGAGTTCAGGAATCACGAGCGAGAGCGCTTTTGCCGCGCCTGTCGAAGTCGGAATCATATTGAGAGCCGCAGCGCGTGCACGGCGGAGATCCTTATGGGGAAGATCCAGAATCTGCTGGTCGTTCGTATAGCTGTGAATCGTCGTCATCAGACCTTTTTTGATACCGAAATTTTCGAGGAGCACCTTGGCCACCGGCGCAAGGCAGTTGGTCGTGCATGAAGCGTTGGAGATGACCTTGTGCTTGGCTTTGTCGAAATTCTTTTCGTTCACACCGATGACGAATGTGCCGTCTTCGTTCGTTGCCGGCGCTGAGATAATAACCAATTTCGCACCACCCTTGTCGATGTGCGTCTTCGCCTGTGTGGCGTCGGTAAACCGGCCCGTCGATTCAATGACGATGTCACAGCCGAAAGACCCCCACTTTTGTTCGTCGAGCTTCGCGATGGCCGTCGCGTGGATTTTTTTGCCGTCGATGATGATGTGTTCTTTGTCGCTGGAAACTTCGTGGTTCCAGACGCCGAATACACTGTCGTATTTCAGCAGGTGGGCAAGGGTGCCGGTGTCTGTAAGGTCGTTCACCGCGACAATTTCTACGTCTTTGCGGCCCCAGGCGGCGCGGAATGCGTTGCGGCCGATGCGGCCAAAACCGTTAATACCAATTTTTACCATAGGTTTGACTATAAATCAAAAACGCGCTGTCGAGGAGAAATGGCTCACCATTCGCCGAATCTGCCCCGGATGGTAATACCATCGGTGGCCTTGGTGCGTCGCTCTTTTCGCATCACCTGCTCTACATAGGTGAGCGACATACCGTACTTTTTGGCGAGCTGTTTCGCGGTCGCGCCTTTGTTATATTCCACCGCGACTTTGCGCACAAGCTTGTCGGAGTACTTGGCGCGGGCATGGTTTTCACCGGATTTCATTTCCTGTGGCATGCCACGCATCTCAATGTGCCGCGGGTTGACGCACATTCCGTTGCCGCAGAGGTTAAAGGGCTTTGAACGGAAATTACGCCGCTTTCCGTTGGGGGGATTTTCCACGACATACTTACGGGCATCGACCACCAACCGGTGGCCGTGGATGGCGTTGACGGTGGTGAGCGCGGGCGCCCCGCCCTTGGTAGCCCCCTGCCAGTCGTGGCAGGCCGTCTTGACACCCGGTCGCACACGGCTGCCGACCTTCACGAACATATCAAAAACCGTATGCGCCCGTAACTTTGCCGGCCGCGGCATGCCGATTTCTTTTTGCAAAATGCGGTCCGCAATCTCGAGCAGAGTCAGCTTATCGGTCTTGTACTTTCCGGGGGCTTTGCGGATTAACTTCTGCATCAGCTCAATATTCACCCGCTGCAGACCTGGCTTCAGCGTATACGGTGAAGAATCGGAGCGGAAAAAACGCCTGTTTTTTTTCACAAATTTGCGGCTAACAATGCGTTTCTTCGCTGCCGGGGCACCTGTGCGCCTGGGCGCTGCTGGACGAATTCTCATGGCTTAAAGACTAATACATGCTCTCGATAAGTTTTGCATACTTATCGGCGATCACATTGCGCTTCATCTTAAAGAGGTTCGTAATTTCGTCGCCCACTTCCATGGCCTTAGGGAGAAAACGGAAATCAGAAACGCGCTCAAAACCTTTGAAGCCGTTTTCGGACGAAACCTGTTTCTTAACGATACGGTTGAAGTGATCGACGAGTTCTTTGTTTTTATTGAGATCTGATTTCGGGTCGGCAGTGATCGAAGCGATCTCTTTGACCTTTTCGAGATTCGGCCAGATAAGCGCAGTGAGCGTTTTTTTATCCTGGCCCACGACAATCACCTGGTTGATCTGCGCATCTTCGAGCAGCTTGTTTTCGATCGGCACCGGCTCGACGTTTTCACCGCCGAGAAGCACAATGGTATCTTTCGCGCGACCACGGATAGAGAGCGTGTTGTTGTAGCTGAAAAAACCCAGGTCGCCGGTATTCAACCAGCCGTCGACGTTGATTGTCTTCGCGGTCGCCTCTTCGTTCTTATAATATCCCTTCATCACCTGCGGACCGCGCACATGGATCACACCGATCTGGCCGGTTTTCACCCGTTCGCCCTTATCGTTGAGGATCGCCACTTCAGTGCCATTCGGCACGAAACCGACGCTGCCTTGCACGATCTTGCCTTCTGTGCGCACGGAAATGATCGGCGCGCACTCGGTCATACCATAACCTTCATAGACAGGAATCCCAATCACATTAAAAAACTCATCGACGTGTGCCGGCAGGGCGCCGCCGCCGGAGATACTGCCGCGGAAACGGCCACCCATCGCCTCGCGGATCTTACCGAATACCACGCTGTCAGCAACACGCGATGGCAGGTAGAGGTTAGCCGCCACAAACGCGGAGCTCAAAGTCTTCGTCATGCGCTCGAAGTCAGACTCAGGCTGCATCGCCAGTTCGTTGCCGGCGAGGTAATCCACGGCTTTTTTATATGCCTTGTTGATCGTATAGGCCGCTTCAAAGAGCATCTTGCGCGCCGGCTCTGATTTTTCAATGCGCTGCTGAATACCCTGGTAAAGGCTTTCCCACAGGCGGGGTGCAGAGGGCATGAAGGTCGGTTTTACCTTGGCAAAATCATCGCGCACATCGCGCACGTTGGTATAATAAATCGGGATGCCCTTCGCAATGGCGCCGTAATCTACCGCACGCTCAAAAATATGCCATACTGGAAGCAGCGATAACATGCTATCATCGGGGCGCAGGCCGATCGCTTTGGGCACTTCGTTAATGTTATAGACCATGTTGCCGTGTGACAGCATCACACCTTTGGGCATACCCGTTGTGCCCGAGGTATAGATGATCGTGAAGAGATCGTCGGGCTTGACCGACGCGCTGCGCTTTTTGAGGTCTGCGAGCTTTTTGTCGCGCAGCGACGCTCCCTGATCGAGCAGTTGCTGCAGGGGCAGAATCTTATCGGTCGCTCCCTTAAATTTCGGATCGAGAACGATGATGGTTTCTACACCCGTATCGGCGATCACCGACTGGAGTTTTTTCAGCGTCGCATCGTTTTCGACGATGCAGATCTTACAATCAGCATGCGACATAATATATTTGATCTCATCGGTCGTCACATCTGTGCCGCGCGGAACATTGGCAGCGCCGGCTAAAAGACAGGCCATGTCAGCAGTAATCCATTCAACGCGGTTATCGGCGAGTTGACCGATACGGTCGCCGTTTTTGACGCCCATTTCTATCAGGGCGATCGCCGTATTCTCGGCGTTACGCAGTGCATCGCCGTAGGTCGTACCGACAAAATCCTTTTTGTCGTTCTTGCTATAGAACATCTTCTTGCTCCCGTACATTTCGCCGGCCTGATAGAAGATTTCGTTAATGGTGTTGTAAGACATGCGGGATGTATGTGGTTTAAAACGCCGCGGTCAAGCAATGTTCGCGGCGGGTTTGTTTTTTTCTTACCGGCTTTTTTGGCTTTCAGTCTTTTGTATTACCTTCACGCCACCAGTCCTCTGAATAATCACCTCGGTCGGGTATGCGCCGTTGGGCATAAATCCGCGCACAAAACGCAAAACCAAACCCTGGCTCTCATTCCTGAGCGTAGGCGCCTCCAGGTGCGACAGATTCATGACCACAGCCTCGAACTGCGCATAGTCGAGCACGCGCATGAAGTCGTCTACGTCGGGCTCCGCTTTGAGCCAGCCCTGCGCGCGGACGAAATCCGCAAAATCACGCTCGCCGTGAATGCCATAGCTTATCGCCGTCTTATCGACAACCGCGCTCATCACCCCCGTGCCCGGATAAGCACCGGGAAAATATGCACGCACGAGCAGCGTCTGGAAGGGGCCTTCGCGCACCTCGGATTTGATTTCACCTTTATACTTGGCGGCAACCTCTTGCTCGAGGCGTTTCTGCAATTTTTCCGCCGCCCACATCTGTTCTTTAGTGATTTCCGGGCCCGGGCGCACTTTACCCATGAGCGGTGGCGGTTTCATATGCACCGGCGGTTTCTGCGCACGCAGGGAGAAAAACAAGACCCCGCCGATCAGCAATATCGTTTTACGCATAGCAGGCAATTAACACCGTGCGCCGAGAGCCGTTGTAAATGGAAAAATCCTCACTACCCTACAGGCCGAATGTCGGCATCGTTGTTTTTAACAGCGAGGGATTAACCCTTTTGGGTGAACGCCTCGATCACCTGGGAGCCTGGCAATACCCGCAGGGCGGCGTCGACCCGGGTGAGGATTTCCCGACCGCGGCAAAACGCGAGCTCGCTGAAGAGACCGGCATTACAGACGCAGAGTTTATTTTTGAAACGACGGATTTTCTCTACTACGACTTTCCCGCAAGCCTCACGATACCGCGCATGACCGACCGTTACCGCGGGCAAAAACAGAAATGGTATCTCGCCTGGTGGGATTTCCCCGTCGAGCGAGCCAACCTCAAAACGCATACGCAGGAATTCGGCCGCGTCATGTTCATGCCGATGGCAGAGGCGACGAACCAGATTGTGCCTTTTAAACGCGATATCTATGCCGAACTCGAGCGCCAGTTTCTGCCACGCATGCATGATTTTATCCGTTCGCGTTAAACCCGGCTCCAAAAAACCGGGGATAATAATCGCCGCAGACGGTGTCGTCGTTGTGAAAGTTGCGGCGCGGCCTGTGGAGGGCAAGGCGAACGCTGCGGTGATTCAGGCGCTCGCTGAGATGATTAAGATTGCACCTTCACAGATAAAACTCGTGGGCGGTGACAAAAGTAAAACGAAACGGTTTGAGATTCCCGACGCCCACCTTTCTGCGGCGATTAATTTTTCAGAGCTAGTTCGCTCTTACTCAGGCGCGAGCTGACTTTGTGCAGTGTACGGTAGAGCGCGTGCATCTCGTCGCCACCGAGCACTTCACTGACCTGTTGCTGCGCTTCAGTCCAGAGCGGAAAAGCCTTATCGAGCACCGTTCTGCCCTTTTTAGTCAGCTGCAATAATCTCTGGCGCTTGTCCTCCCCTGCAGTAAGTTCAATCAGCTTGTCGCGCAAGAGCGGCTTCATATTTTTCGTCAGCGTCGTGCGGTCCATCACGAGAAATTGCGCCAGCGCACTCATGCTGTGTTTGGGATAATAAGCCAGGGCTATCAGGACAGAAAACTGCGTTGAGGTAATGCCAGTCGAAGCGAGATTGCGGTCATAAATCGCCGTCACCGCGCGCGCGGCCTTGCGCAGGTTAAAATTGATGCAAGAAAGCCCCGCACGCTTTAAGTCACCCCGTTCCACGGTATATCCTTCCCCGGGCGATGGCGGCGTAAAGCGTGATAGGGTTTGCGTCATACAGCCAGAACTTCCTCCCGCTTGCGGAATTGTTTCTGCAGAGCGCGTACACGCAGCGTAAAATCCTCACTCGCCCACTCGAAATTGGGAATAACCAGGGACTTCAGGAATCCATCCAATTCGGGGTCATGCTTCACAGGCCGCCCTTTCGCGACGTTGACGTAGACAAATTCAACCCAGGCGATCGCGTGGATTTTCAGTCCGTCGCTGCTCAGCATCACCGCCTCGGGGACGATGCGGAAATTGTCGGCGTGGAGTAACCGTGTCTGTATGCGCACCGTTTCGTTATAACGCGCAGGCATCAGGTAGCTGATATGGGTCGTGCCGACGACCCAGCCGTTTCCGGTTTTCGTGGTATGCTCATAGATGTCAAAACCGTAGGCCTGTTTCAGTTGCTGCGTGCGCGCGTTCATGATATAGTTCAGGTATTTTACGTTATTCAGGTGACCGAACGGGTCACAGTCCTGGAAGTCGATCCAGGCTGTGGATTCGGGCTCTAAGTTCAGTTTAGTCATTCATCCTCCCGCACATAAGTGCATATGCACTTAAATTATGTGCATATGCACTATTTGGCAACTTTTTTTAGCGAACTTGTCAGGCCTCCGGCTCGGGATCATTTGCGATTGACCCCCGGCCAAGACTCCCCGGCCCTGTGCGACCGATTCCAGAGGCCAACAATGGTAACAACATCTATACCGGTAAGCCTATCCCTCTAGCCAACGCTGTAAGCTGGTAACCGGAAAACAACGTCTTAGGAGAAAGTTATGAAGAAGAATGTATTGATGCTGGGCGCCCTCGCGCTTACGGCTGTGATGACTCTCAATTGCAAAAAGGGCGCAGGTGAACTGACGGCAGCCGCCGGCGAATACCTGACTATACTGGAAAATGCAGCAACGACCATGGAAAAGGCAGCCGACGGAAAAGAAGCGGCAGCGGCGATGCTCGCGGCGCATGCTGCAACGACACCTATGGAAAAGAAATTTCCACAACTCAAGGACATCGACAAGGCGCCCGAACTGGCTTCTGTCATGCCGCGCTACACTGCGGTGAAAACGCGCATGGAAACTGTCATGACAAAATTTCTGACTAGCCCTGAATTCGTCGAAGCGATGCAGAAAATCTCAACTGTAGAGAAATAAGCTGCATTAAAAAACCGGCGGGATAAACGGCAGCATATTCAGGCTGTCGCGCGTCAGGTGAATCTTTTCACCCGATGCCTCCCCTGGTTCTTTTTTTCCCGCCGCCGCATTCTGACTTTTGCGGTACTCGGCAATCTGCCGTACCACATCGGCAGCCATCACATCGATATCCTTAAAGATCGCACCGGAAACCAAAGCCTTCCTGTTTAGATTGCCGATTGCGGCGCCTTTATCAGCCCTGAAAACTGTCACCGAAATATCGGCGGTATCGCCTTTTTTTCCGGGTGTTGTCTTAAAGAAGCCGTAGATGATGAGGTCGGCGTCGATTGCCAGCGCATGCGCACGCAGGTCAGCGATCTCCATGACGCCGTCTTTCTTTTCGAGGCTGACGGCGAGATCCGCTGATTTTTCCGCCGGGATAGGCTCATAGACAAACTGTTTATCCATCGAACTCTGTGCCGCGTCGGTCAGGCTGGCGCTGACACCCAGGTAGCCGTCCATAATGGCGTAGAGATTCGCGCCGCAGAAAACTAACATAAGAGACAGGGGAATTCGGAGAAAACGAGGTTTCAGAAAATCGGCAAACATACGGTAGACAGGCCCACCGCTGCCCGCCCCGATCAGGGGAAAAGAACTTTAGCGGCGGCGCTTGGGTTTCACCGTCGCCATTTTGGTCGGCTGCAGCTTGATGATCTCCGCGCCAGATTCGCCAAAATCAGCTTTGAACTCTTTTTCACGGTAACGGTTGATAAAATCCAGATTCTGCACAAAGCGGTGCACCGGCCGAAATACGGTGAGCACCAATGCCACAACAACGGCGAGTGATACGCCTGTGTAGATATAACCAAAACCCACAGTGACGCCGATCGCGGCTGTGGTGAAGATCGTCGCCGCAGTGGTAATCCCATGGACTTCGCCGCCCGCATGCATGATAACGCCCGCGCCCAAAAAACCAATGCCCGTCACAATCTGTGCGGCGATACGGCCCGGGTCACCGCCGAAGCGGCCGGCGACGGCAACAGAAAGTACCGCAAAGAGCGCCGTGCCCAAGGTGATGAGGATCGTGGTTCTGAGCCCGGCCGCCCGGCGGAAAATCTCGCCTTCGATACCGATGATCGAACCGGCGATGAGCGCGGCGACGAGCCGCGGCCCGTACTCACTCATGGTCTGCAGGAACGCGGTCAGATCTTCATTCATCTACCAGAGAGCTTCGACAAATTCACGCACGCGGTTGAGGCCCTTTTCGATCTGCGCCTCGCTTGTCGCATAGCTGATACGGAAACCGTCTTCGTAGCCGAATGCCGAACCCGGCACGACAGCGACCAGTTTCTCATCGAGTAAGCCCTTCGAAAAAATCTTGCCCGTGTCCTTTTCGCCGGTGCGTGCCGCCAGCGCCGCCCAACCGGGAGCGGCCTTGAGACCGGAAATATCGGGGAAAAGATAAAATGCGCCGGCAGGTTTAAAAACTTTGACGCCTTTAAGCCCCGAGAGCATCGAAAAGCCCAGGTCGCGGCGTTTCTCAAACACCACACGCATGTCTTCGACACACTGCTGTTCGGCGTTCAAAGCCGCGACGGCGCCGCGCTGCGAAAAGCTTGTCGCATTCGAGGTGGATTGTCCCTGCAGCATGTCCATGGCCGCGATAATTTCTTTGGGACCGCCCGCATAACCCAGGCGCCAGCCCGTCATCGAATAAGCCTTCGAGAGACCGTTCACGACAATCGTGCGCGGCCGCAGTTTTTCAGACGCCGTTGCGATATTGAGGAACTCCACACCGTAGGTGAGTTTTTCATAGATGTCGTCGGTCACAACCAACAGGTCGGGAAACTTTTCGAGCGCCGCCGCCAGCGCGCGGATCTCTGCCGGCGTGTATGCGGCGCCGGTCGGGTTGGAAGGCGAGTTCAGGATAAAGACCTTGGTCTTATTCGAAACATGTTTCTCGATATCTGCAGGTGTGATTTTGAAGCCGGCCTCAAACGAAGTCTGTATCAGCTTCATCGTGCCGCTGGCGAGCAGCACGATATCCTTATAGCTTACCCAATACGGCGCGGGGCAGACCACTTCGTCGCCGTCGTTGATGACCGACAGGAAAAAATTGTACAGCACCTGCTTGCCGCCGGTAGAAATGATAATCTGGTTCGGCTGGAAATCCAACTGGTTATCTCTTTTGAATTTTTCAATGATGGCTTTTTTAAGTTCGGGAATGCCCGAAACCGCCGTGTACTTCGTAAAGCCCTGGTTCAGCGCTTCAATCGCCGCGGCCTTGATGTGTGCAGGCGTATCGAAGTCGGGTTCACCGGCACCGAAACCGACGATATCTTTGCCTTGTGCCTTGAGTTCGGCGGCGCGCGCAGAGATCGCGAGTGTGGGGGATGGTTCAATTAAATCGAGACGGCGGGCGAGTTGCATGACTCCGCAATTAGAGGGCGAAACAGGCCGTCGAGCAGTTGCGTTATGGCTTTTCCGGGTCCAATTTCCCGGTTTCTGGCCTGATCAGGCAAAACCTCGGCAAAATCCTGCAGCCCTCACTCGTAGCTCAATTAAGGCTTTACAGAATGACAAAAAACAGCCGGCTTGCAAACCATGAAAAAAATGATACAACTTATCTCTTTATGCACTATCCTCTTTATGGCAGCTTGTTCGAACAGCTCTTCTGGCAGTTCGAGCAGTTCATCTTCTAGCAGTTGCACACAACACCGCGCCTTCTCACATACCCTCAGCTCCATGGGTACGTCACCTAACAATTTTGCAGTGTCTGGAACTGCAACCATGACCGTCACAAAAAACACCTGCCCCAAGTTCGCGAACGGTGTCGCCTCGGGCTCGACGACGCTGACGCGGGCGGGAACAACCCTGGCTGTTACTATCGGATCTGACACGCTAACATTGCAGGTGCAGTCAGGCGGAAACAATCTGACGACTACATCCATTAACAATGACAATAGTTTTTGTAAGAACGCCTTAACAAATATCACGGGCGCCTTAGCCTACCCCAACTCTTTCGCCTGGGAATATGACCTGACCGTCACGCAAATCTCTGGCTGCAGCGCTTTTTAAACGTTGTCGTCGAAGCCAACCCGCTTAAACCGGGTTGGTGAAAGATTTCATCGGGTGCCGGGCAGTTTCAAGCTCAGGGCTGAAAGAAGAGTTTGCTCGACCGGTGTGGGCTCAGTAAGCGCATTCATCAGGCCATAGAAACCGACAGGTGAGGCATGCGCCATATCGCGCTCAATCTTGTCATCGAGCCAGCGGCCTATTAACTCAGGAATATGGGATGTCAGTGCTTTATCCATCGCTTTCTCTTTATCTGAATTAGACGAAGTCGCCCGAAGAGCCACGACGGGTTTATCCCTAATATTCTTGCAACATTATGTCTCATTGCGGCAATGCCGCATGGAAATTAAAACCGTCTCGCTGTACGCGATGGCGGCCTTCTTTGCCGCAGCCGGCATAGGCCATTTTATTTTTACAAAATTTTTTCTGCGCATCATGCCGCCGTACCTGCCGTGGCATAAGCCGATCGTCTATTTAAGCGGTCTGGCTGAAATGGGTCTTGCAGGCCTGCTGTTAATACCGCAATACAGCGTCTGGTCCGCCTGGGGAATTATCGCGCTGCTCGTCGCCGTGTTCCCGGCAAACCTCTACCACCTGACTTCGGGCGGGGCGGGCATGCGCATTCCGCAATGGGCGCTGATCATGCGCCTGCCGCTGCAGTTTGTGCTCATCGGCTGGGCGTTCTGGCACACACGCATACCATGAAAGTCGCGATCGCAGCAGACCATGGCGGCTTTGAGCTCAAAGAAGCCCTGAAAAAAAAATTAACCGCATACGAAATCACAGATCTCGGCACCAACAGCAATGACTCGGTGGATTACCCCGACTTCGGTGCGGCCCTCGCGCGCCGTGTCGCCTCGGGCGAATTTGAACGCGGTATCTTGATCTGCGGCAGCGGCATCGGCATATCCATCGCGGCGAACAAGATCAAAGGCATACGCGCGGCGCTCTGCCACAACGCCTACACGGCAGAGATGGCGCGCAAGCACAACGACGCCAACATCATTGCAATGGGCGGCCGTGTTGTGGATGAAAAGACGGCCACCGAAATGACTGAAATCTTTCTGAAGACAGACTTCGAGGGTGGCAGACATGCGCGGCGGGTGGAGAAAATAAGCGCACTTGAATAATCAAACGCAGAGTACGCGAAGTTGCGCAAAGGGTTTGCGCCCCCCTTTTCTTGGCGGAACTCTGCGTACTTTGCGGTTAATCGTTTTGTCCCCAGCAAAATCGCTGACTGTTATCCTATTGTCTTCCATCCTCTTTCTGCTGCCTTTCGTCCAGGCGCAGGAAGGCACGCGGCCTGCGGCAACACAGAGAAAAGTTTTTACCGCGGGCGATAAATTTCTCACACACTACAGCGAGAACATTGAAGAAATCAATACCGGCAAGGCAAAGGCTCTCCGCCTGGTCAGGCAACCGAATACCAAGCCTGTACGCGACGACCTGCTTGTTGATTTCGAAAGCGACGTGCTTTTTTCAAACCCCGCGCACCAGGGCCTGATCACCAAGGCCAGCGTCGATCGTGTGACACATAACGGCATGAACGGCCTCGCGGGTCACTTCACGCTGCGCGAACACAAGCTCGCACTCAAACTACCACCCTACCTGCACCTTGCAGGCAACGGGCAGACGCGCGAAACCGGTGATTTTTCCTTTGCCTGTGAGTTTGAGCCCGCAGCCGCTGATGGCGAACTGTTGCGGCGTGAAAATTTTATCTCGGGAAAACAATACCTGTTTTCGATTGTGCTTGTGAATGGCCGCATCACGGTAAAATTCTGGAATCTGCTCGTGCCGACCGGCATTGAGGCGAAAAGGGTACAGGAAAGCGCGGAGCTCAAGGCGCTCGACAAGGTAAAAGCAGGCAAACGTAATCTTCTTGTACTGACCTATAACGAAGCTGCCGGAGTCATACGGCTCGAACTCAATGGCCGTGAGCAGGCACTCTACAAGGCGCGGCGCGACGCTGGCGACCATTTTGTCCTGACGTTCGACAGCCTGGCGTCTGCGCCCTTCGTGCTGTTCTCGCCTTTCAGGGGTTATGCGGATAATATCTTGTTCTCGAACCGGGTTTTGACAGCGGAGGATATCCGCCATTATGGCCGCCTCGACCCGTACGGAGACCGCTACGAACAACGCAAGGGAATACTGCGCAGCGGCGTATTCGACATGGGCTATTCGCAGAGCACAGTGACCGGCGCCGCGGCCGACACCGAAACCACGCGTGAGAATGATATGGCTGTCTTTGCGCGCTGCTTCGACCGGCGCTTTGACCCGGCGCTTTCGGAACGCGACCTGGCCTTCGGGAAAATCGCCGGCTTCAGCGAAAAGAAATGCCGGTTTATCCAGTTCAAGGCGGTCTTTGCGGCCGACAATGCCGGGGACACATCGCCGCTTTTGAGAAATATAAAACTCGAGTACCGGGCAAATCCGCCGCCCGACCGGCCACTGTTACCTAAAATCATTTCTGCGAAAAACGAAACCCTGGAAATCGAACTGACCCCCAATACCGAGCTCGATGTAGTGCGCGGCGGGCGCTATATCTTGTATTACGGGCACAAACCGCATAAGATCGAGGGCGCTGTATATTTCACGACGGCGACAAACAGCGGCGGTATATTTAAGGGAGAAAAGATTGCCCATAAGGTTCCGATCCGCCTGAAAATATCGAACGATACTCTGGCGCAGAACAAAGCGTGGGCCGATAAAAATCCGCGCTTCAGGCACCGCTATCCGGTTTTAGAAACGGGCATCGGTTATTATTTCTGGGTGACCGCCTGCGACAACGCCTGGGGCGAGGCGCAGGAGCTGGCCGACCATGAATCACAGCCATCGGAAGCGGTTTTTGCCCGGTTCGAATAAGAAAAGTAGCCGACGGGCCATCCCCTCAATACCTTTGAGCCATGGTTAAAAGAGTCTTTCTGTTTATTCTGACGAACATCCTTGTCGTCGCAACGATTTCTATCCTGCTGAGCGTCTTCGGCGTCACGCACTACGTCGAACGCGCGGGTAAGGCCTATCACCTCAACCTGCAGAAGCTGATGATCATCTGCCTCGTCTGGGGTTTCATCGGCGCGTTCATCTCGCTTGCGCTCAGCAAGGTCATGGCGAAGTGGATGATGGGCCTCTCGGTCATCGATCCGCGCAAAGCGTCGGGCATTGAAGCGCAGCTGGTAGTGACGGTACACCGCCTCGCGAAAGCCGCGGGCCTGACGACCATGCCCGAAGTTGCGATCTATGACGCCGAAGAAGTGAATGCCTTCGCCACCGGCCCCACACGCTCAAGTTCGCTCGTTGCTGTCTCCACCGGTCTTTTACGCTCGATGGAATGGGCAGAAGTTGAGGGAGTTTTAGGGCACGAAATCGCACACATCGCCAACGGTGACATGGTGACAATGGCGCTGCTCCAGGGCGTGGTCAACGCCTTCGTAATGTTCCTGTCGCGCGTCATCGCCTTTGCGATCAGCTCGGCAGTCAGCCGCAGCGACGAAGAAAATTCATTCCCACGCATGCTGAATTTTATCCTGACGATTGTTTTCGATATCGTATTCACGCTCTTGGGCTCGATGGTGATTGCAGCCTTTTCGCGGTTTCGTGAATACCGCGCCGATGCCGGCGGTGCTTCGCTTGCCGGCCGCCAGAAGATGATAGCCGCATTAGATCGCCTGCGCCGTACGCATGAGCAGGTTGATAATTCACAGGCTCCGGCACTTGCCGCAATGAAGATTTCAAACAAAGGCGGATTTCTCGCCCTGTTCTCTACGCATCCGCCGCTCGAAGACCGCATCGCGCGTCTGCAGCGTGGCGGTTAGGCTGCCTAGATTTCCATCTTTTTCTTAACCCGGTGCAGCAACTTCTTGTAGCTGCGCCCGAGACTTAGGAAGAGAAAAGTTAATCCCACGCCAATGGCGATACAGGCTGCCATGATGCCACCCAATGGCAGATGTGCATTGATAAAGAAAATCTGAATCTGCACCTTCTGCCCATTCAACAGCAAAAATAAAATCAGCAAAAGCGCAGAGATAGCCAAAACATTCAGGCGTATCGGCATAACTTAAAACCGGGAATGGAGAGGCGCCGGTACGGCAACCTCGTTGCCGTACCGATCCACTAAATCTGGCTCGTGTTTGCGCTGCCACACATCGGGCAGTACTGCGTGTCATCCATCTCGTCGTCTTCTTCTTCGAGATAAACTTCCCAGCGGTAGTCGCAATCTTCGCAGGCATAACTGACCGCGATCTCGCGCTCACCGCCTACGCCCTCTTCATCATCCTCTTCAGGATCTTTCGGGCGAGCTTCTTCGTCTTCGTCTTCTTCCCCCTCTCGGCCCAGATAAAGTTTGGGTCGGATTTCGTCGTCTTTCATTTCGAACATGCACCTACGCGACGCCAAAAAGCGAAAAGGCGGGTCAAGTATTTTTGGCAATCTCTCCCTTTTTTGCTTATTGTATCAATAAGATACGTGAAGATCGCAATACATTTGACCGCTTATCCAACACACGACTTAAGTTGCTATCTTTCGCGCCGGCACTATGGAGATAACCAGCAATGACACCACAAAAACAAGGCCCCTTGGGCTCGGGAAGCCCCAATAAAACGATGAAAAATATCGCATTAGTCCTCCTCATCGTCATCATGGCCGCCCTCACTTATGAGGTATTTCAGGAACAACAGGGCAAAGTCACCGAAATCCACTATTCCCGGTTTTTGAGTCTGGTTGAAACAGAATCGCTCGCCGTTACGGAACAGGCGCCGCTAACCATTCAGGGGCATAACATCACCGGTAAGTTTTTCGACAAAGAAAAAAAGACCGACGTGCTTTTCAAAACAGTCATCCCCTACGTAGACGACAAACTGCTCGATCTGCTGAAGACGCACAAAGTGAAATATTTCAAAGGTGCAGCCGTCGAAGAAAGTTTCTTCTGGCGCACAATCATGCCACTCTTGCCATGGATTGCCATCGTCGGCTTTTTCTGGTTCATGATGGCGCGCCAGGTGCAGTCGACCGGTAACCGCGCGCTGACATTCGGCAAGTCGCGCCCGAAGATGGGCCCCGACATGAAAAACCGCATCACCTTCAACGATGTTGCCGGTGTTGAAGAAGCAAAAGAAGAACTCAAAGAAGTGGTGGATTTCCTCAAGGCCCCGCAAAAGTTCCAGGCGATCGGCGCAAAAATCCCCCGCGGTGTTTTGCTGGTCGGCCCTCCCGGTACGGGTAAGACACTGCTCGCCAAAGCCGTTGCGGGCGAAGCGGGAGTTCCGTTCTTCTCCATCTCAGGTTCTGACTTTGTCGAAATGTTCGTGGGCGTCGGCGCAAGCCGCGTGCGTGATCTTTTCGGACAGGCGAAGCGCCAGACGCCGTGTATCGTGTTCATCGATGAGATCGATGCCGTGGGTCGCCTCAGGGGCGCAGGTCTCGGCGGCGGTCATGACGAACGCGAGCAGACACTCAACCAGCTGCTCGTCGAGATGGACGGCTTTGAAGAGAACGAAGGCATCATCATCATCGCGGCGACAAACCGCGCCGATGTACTCGACCCTGCACTCCTTCGCCCGGGCCGCTTCGACCGTCAGGTCGTCGTGGATACACCGGACGTGCGTGGCCGCGAGGCAATCCTGAAAATCCACAGCCGCAAGGTACCGATGGAAGAAGGTGCGTCGATGGATAAAGTTGCGCGCGGAACGCCGGGCTTCACCGGTGCCGATCTCGCGAACCTCATCAACGAAGCAGCGCTGCTCGCTGCGCGCCATGACCGCAAAAAGGTTACCGAAGACGATCTCGACCATGCGCGCGACAAGGTAATGATGGGTCCTGAACGGAAATCATTCCTCATCATCCCTGAAGAAAAGAAAATCATCGCCTACCACGAAGCAGGCCATGCAATTCTCGCCGAACTTCTCGAACACGCAGAGCAGATCCACAAGGTTACGATCATTCCCCGTGGCCGCGCGCTGGGTATCACACAACACCTGCCCGAACAGGAAAAACACATGCGCTCGCGCAACTACTGGCTCGACCAGCTGGTGGTATTCATGGGCGGGCGCCTCGCAGAAGAAATCGAATTCGAAGACGTCACGACAGGCGCCTCGAACGATATCGAACGCGCAACCAACATCGCGCGCCGCATGGTGACGGAATGGGGTATGTCAGACCGTGTGGGCCCGATGCGCCTTTCCGGTTCAGACACGAATGCAGTTTTCCTGGGCCGTGACTACACACGCCAGGGCGATCACTCCGAAGAATATGCAAAGATAATCGATACCGAAGTGAAGCGCATCATTGATACAGCTTTCGAACGCGGGCGCACGATGCTCAAAAAGAACAAAAAGCGCCTCGATCAGGTCGCGCAGGCACTGCTCGACCGTGAAACAATCACCGGTGCCGAGCTGCGTGAAATTATGAGCGGCCGCAAGCTGAAACCCCTGGCTCCGCCACCGCCGCCACCCGAAAAAAGCGGAGATAAAAAACCGCTGAATCCAACTCCGTCATTCGGACAAGACCTGCTGTCCGGGGCGCAGCCGGCCTGAGCCACGGATGCCTAAGGGTCGGCGCCTGACACGGAGGGCGTCTTGGGCGTGAACCAGCTTGACTCCCCCGGCCCGATCATCTATATCTTCTTAGATGGTGTGGGTTTAGGGGAGAATGACCCCGCTAAAAACCCCTTCGCGCGATTTAAGACGAAATTCTTTGGTCCGCAAGCCGGCCAGGCGTTTGCCATGCCGGGCGAGGTCATTGCGACAGACGCGCATATGGGCATCCCGGGCCTGCCACAATCAGCCACGGGCCAGACGGCGCTTTTCACGGGTTACAACGGCCCTGAAATTCTCGGCCGGCATGTGAACGGATTTCCCACCTTCACGCTGCGCCCCTACTTCAAGGAGAAAAATATCCTGAAAGTGATGAACGATGCCGGGCTCAATGCGACCCTCATTAATTCGTATTCGAGCGTCTACCTGAAGAGGTTGCAGCACCCGCGCGCCGAGCGCATGCTCTCGGCTTCTTCGCTGATGCAGAAACATTCGGGTAAGCCCTACTTCACCACCGAGGATTACCTTGCGGGGCGCAGTCTTTATATGGACATGAATAACTGGTTTCTGCGTAAAAATGGCCTGGATGTGCCGTTCGCCAAGCCCTATGACAACGGACGCAAGCTCGCCCAAATCGCGCGCGGCTACGATCTCATCATCTATGAATATTTTTTCACCGACAAAGTCGGCCACGAGCAGTCGTTTGGAGCCGCCAAGCGCATCATCGGCCACGTCGACCAGTTCCTCTGCGGCGTTTGGGACGAGCTGGATCCGGCGCGCGAGACCGTCGTAATCAGTTCAGACCACGGGAACCTCGAAGACCTCTCGGTGAAGACCCACACCCGTAACAAGGTGGGAACGTTTACCTACGGACGGCATCTCGCCGCCTTCAGGGATAATGTCAAAAACCTCGCGGATATCCCGCGCGTGATTCTCGACATTTTTGGTTTGCCGTTTGCCAGCGATTTCAAACCGAGTTCTACCGCCGCGCCGGCATAACGGTGAGCGGCTGTGAATAACGTGCATATAGCAATCGTCGACGTCGGCTCGAACAACATCAAACTCGAAATCTTCGAGCTGAATTCTGAAGGGCACTCACACCTCGTTTTCGCCGAAAAATTTCAGGCGCGGCTCGGCTCGGATGTCTTTCTGACACGTAAACTGAGGCCCGAAAGCGCAGAGATCGCTGTCGAGGCTTTGAAGCAGATACGCCGCATTACGCAGGAATTCAAATGCAAGCAGACTGTCGCGATCGCGACAGCGGCGCTGCGCGAATGCGAGAGTGCCGAATTTATCGACCGCATTAAACGCGAGTCGGGTATAACCGTCCACGTTATCTCGGGCCTTGAAGAGGCGCGCTTCGTCTATAACGGCGTGCGCGCGCATACTTCGCTGGGCGACAAAAATTATTTTATCAACGATATCGGCGGCGGGTCCACGGAAATCCTGGTCGCCAGCGACCAGAACATCCACTTCGTCGAAAGCCTGCGCCTGGGAACAGTGCGCCTAAGGGAAATGTTTGCCAGCGAGGCCAAGGATCTTGTGAAGCTGATTGACCGCTACGTTGCGCGCTCGGTCGAGCCTTACCTGGCCGATATCGCGCGGTTTAAGCCCGAAGCCGGCCTCTGCACGGGCGGTACCGCGCGCACGCTGCTTGAGGTGCTGCGCGAGATGGGTGTTTCACTCAAAGAAGAACTGCGGCTGCCCTGTGTCGACACGCGTGATTTTGCCGAAGTCGTCGACCAACTTTCCGGCATGAGCAAAAAGGAACTCGCGCGGCTAAAGAGCATCGACGAGGGCAGACGCGATATTATCCTTCCGGGCGCGGCACTGCTGTTATCGCTACTGAAGCATACCAAGCTGAACCGCTTTTTGGTTTCTCCCAATGGCCTGCGTGACGGCGCGCTGGCCGACTATGTTTACAATAAGGTAAATAAGAATATTTACCTGAGAAGCCAGACGCAGTTTCGCGAAGCGGGACTGACGACCATCGTCGATAAATATAAAATGGACCGCGAACATTCGCAGCACGTCGCGAATCTCGCCGTTCAGATTTTCGATATTTTTACCGAAGTGCACCGCCTGCCGCCCGAAACGCGCGATCTATTGAAAGCCGCCGCGATGCTGCACGATATCGGTAAATTTATCGATTATTCGCAGCACCATAAGCATGCGCTGTACATCCTCAGTAACATGAACCTGCCGGGTTATAACAACGACGAGCGCGATATCATCGCCCACACGGCGCGCTACCACCGCAAATCGAACCCCAAGGCCTCGCACCTCGAATACGAAAAGCTAACCGCGCGCAAACAGGAGATTATCCTCAAACTTTCGGTGATGCTGCGCCTGGCTGACAGCCTCGACCGCAGCTATTCGAGCTCGATCATCGGCCTCAAGGGACAAAAGATCGACGCAAAGACCTGGCGCATTGAATTCGATGCCAATGCCGACAGCCAGATGGAAAAATGGGCTTTCAACCGCAAAAAGGAGTTTTTTGAAAAAATCTTCGATACGCGTCTGGTGCTGGCCTGAAAAACCTTTTCCAGCGTGTTTAGCCTGACGGTCCTGCCCTGTGGGTCTTGCACTCGCTTTTGAATCCAGCTGCGACGAAACAGGCGTAGCGCTCGTCGAAGACGGGCGGCGTGTTGTTACGGCGCCGCTTTTCAGCCAGATCGCCACACACCGGCCCTATGGCGGCATCGTGCCCGAATACGCAAGCCGCGCCCACCTCGAAAAATTTACGCAACTGACCGAAGAAATCCTGCGGCACCACGCCCTGAAACCCGGTGATCTCGACTACGTGGCTGTCACGACGCGGCCTGGTCTCATCGGTGCGCTGCTGGTCGGCTACCAGAGCGCCACCGCGGCGGCCCGTTATTTCAAGACGCCGCTGATCGGCGTACACCACCTCGAAGCGCATCTTGCGGCGGTGCGCCTCTCGGGCATGGACATTCCCTACCCTGCACTCGGGCTCTTACTCTCCGGTGGCAACTCGGCGGTCTACCGCCTCGCCGCTCCGGGCAAAATTTACCTGGTCGGTGACACACTCGACGACGCGGCGGGTGAAGCGCTCGATAAGGCGGCGCAGATTTTGGGCTTTGGTTATCCCGGCGGCCCGCTGATCGAAAAAGCGGCAACGGCATACGCCGCTGCGCGGGGGATATCCCCCGGCGAAGAAGACAAGCTCGGGAGTGAAAATATTTTCCCGGTGATTTTGAAAAGCCTGCCGCGCGAAAAGGTGGAGTTCAGCTTCAGCGGCATTAAGACTTCGCTGCTGAGGTACCGCACCGACAATGCGCAGAGTGACGCGGACAAACTGGCGTTTTTCTACCAGGAAAGGATTGTCGAACATATTCTGCGCAACCTGAAACACGCTCTCGCGGCGCAGGGGCCATTGCCCGTCATCGCCGCGGGTGGCGTGCTCGCGAATAAAAGACTGCGCCGCGGCCTCGAACAAACCTGCGCCGCCGCGGGTGCGCAGCTGCTGATTCCTGAATTTAAATACTGCACCGATAACGCGGCTATGGTCGCAGCGGCGGCGCAGCTTTATTTTGAGAACGGCCTCACCTCGCCCTACGAAAACGTCACTTCAGGGAATGCCTTCGTGGCAGTTTAATATGGCAGGCATAAGACCCGGCGACGGAAAATTCCCGGCTTTTTGCCGCAAGATAGCGGGCATGGAAAAAAATCCCGCATTTGTTTTTTACGTCGGTGAAAACGCCGAGGAACTCGAAGAGCTGGTCAAAACCGTGCGCGAGAAACTCGTCAAGGCCTACGGCACTTGCGACGAAGTGCATCTCTCGGGCCTCGATAACGAAGTCTCGAGCTGGCACGCCGAGATGATGACGATGCCGATGTTCCCCAGCGGCCGTTTGATTCTGATACGCCACGCTGAGGCATTACTGAAGCGCATCGAAGGCCAGGCGAAGGTGCTTGCCAACTACCTGCACGATACGGCTGCAGCCCCGGATTTTACGGTATCGATACTGCAATTTAAGGAAAAAAAACTCGGCAAAAAAATCCAGCCGCTCGAAGAGCTGGCCTTAGTCTACGAGGAAATCCCCCTTGGCCCCGGCGAGATCGCCGAACACATCGCCGAACGCGCCGCGGCGCTGGGCTATAAGATCGACCGCGACACCATCGAGCTCATTGTTGAAAAATCGGCCGGTGCACAGAAAACGGCGTTCGCCAATTTCGACCGACTTTTAACATTCCGCCTGCACGAAAAAGAGATCCGGGTCGAAGATGTCGAAGAAGTCGTCGGGCAGTCAGACAGCAATCTGCACTTCCGCCTCATCGACGAAACCGCGCGGCGCAATATCGCCGAATGCCTGCGCATTCTCGAGGTACATGCGCTCGACGAAGCCGAGTTACTGATCGGCGCGCTGATTCGCCTGTTCAGCGAATCGCTGCGCCACCACTATTACCGCGCATCAGGAATGGAGCTGAATGAAATCGGGCAGATCATCGCGACGCGGCCGCTGACTGGTTATCCGCTGAAGAAAAGCGCCGAACGCTGGACGATTCTCGTACAGAAATACTCCCCCGCAGGTATCAAACTGATTATGGACGCGCTGCTCAAGGCCGACCAGCTCTGCAAAGAGATCCGCGATGCGACACAACAGCAGGTGATTTTAACGAGTTTTTATCTGATGTTATCCAGGGCAGTTTAAGAGGCTGTGTTAAAACGCGCCAGAAAGCCGGAAGCCTCGGCGTTTGCTCAGGCAAACGCCTGCTAAAGCGGCCGGAACGGCCTGCTTCCGTCTTTCTGCCGTGCCTTTTGGGCACGGTTCGCGCATTTTCACGCAGCCTCTGCGAGCGTGTAACGCACGCTCTAAACAATATTAAAGTATTCGAAAATTTTCGGCGAGAACGAGATATACTGTTTGCCTGCGACGTCTTTGCGGATGTGCAGCAGGTTCTGGTTACGCAATTTCAGCAGGCTGCCGTTGGCATCTTCGACGGTGATGCCATAGGTCTTTTTCAGGTATTCGCAAAAGCCCATGTAGGGCAGGAGCAGAATTTCACCCGAGGCATCCTTATGCCCTTCAAGGTTCCAGAACGCCGACATCGCCTTGAGAACCCGCGTCTCCTTGCTGAAAACCAGCAGCTCGCTGATCTGGTTATCGGCGTTTCTCAGGCGTTCGCAGAGCTTGCGGATCATGTTGACCGCAAACGACGTATTGCTGTTAACCATATAATCGAACGATTTTTTATCGATTCTCAGGATAATACTTTCGACGGCAACGGTCGCAGTGGCAGAGCGCGCTGAATCAGTGAAAAGCGCCATCTCGCCGAAAAATTCCCCGTCGCGCAGCGTCGCGAGAATCTGCTCGGCATTGCGCGCGCGCTTGGAAATATTCACCTGTCCCTGGTGGATGATGAACATCTCTTCGGCGTGATCGCCTTCCTTGAAAATTGTCTGACCGGAATTGTAGGTAGAACCGAATCTTTTAACGAGTTCAGCGCTCATGGGCTCTTCATTACATCATCGACGGCAGAAAGGACGCTCTTAAATTTTTCAAATTGCTCGTAACTTAAGGCAACGCCTTTCTTGGTCGGCGCCAGCTCGCCCGCCTCGTTGGTATACCAGGTGCGTATATGCAGCAGCTTCTTACCCTTGAATTCCCCGACCTCAACGCGGATGACTTCGCCGCGTCCCTTTTCAATATCGATCAATACTTTATTTTCCATGGTACATCCTATAAGGGTAAAACGGGAATCTTTTTCTTCAGGTTACCCTTGATTTTTCTTGTAATCGCCCCCCTGAAATCGGCGGCAAAGGTTTTGGCGAGTTTTGCCTCAGGTGCAAGCGTCTTAAAACTGAAACTGAAGAGCCCGGGGCTGTCTTCGACCATCGGCCACATATTTTCCGGTGTGAGTTTCAGGAGCGGCATATTATAAAGCGGTTCTCCCGTCAGCTTCATGTGCCTGAGATCGATGGCAGTATAAAGTGTCCAGTCGCCGCGGCGGATATCCGCTGAAATGCGGAGCTCTGCATCGCCGGCAAGCACCCTGAACTTTTTGCTGCTCAACTTTGTGTGCTTTTCGAGGCGATTGAGTTTCACCGTTGCCATAATCTCGCCGTCGCTGAGGCGCATCGCCTCGGTACCCTTTACGAAGGCCAGTGCAATTTTTTTTGCATCAGCGGAGAGCCTCGCATTTTCGGCGTGCATCTTTTCAAATTGCACCACGGTCGCGCCGTGTTCATTCTCACGCACCGAAAAAATCGTTTGGATAGTGACATCGCCCACCTCAGGAACGGGCACAATGCCGTCGCTGACCTGCACCTTAAGCCCCTCAGGCCCCACCCCGTCGCCGAGGCGGAGATCCGGCTTATCGCCCGGCTTCACGAAGCAGCCGCGCCTCAGCGCATCGCTCTTCACGGTGACCGCCTTTACCTGGAGTTCCGTGAGTTTACGCTCTTTCAGCCGGAATTTGCCCGTCGCTTCGGCGACCTCGAGCACCACCTTGCCTTCGCAGGTGGTGCCGGGCTTGCCCATCACCTTCGCGCCCGTCATCACAAAAGCCTGGTTGAGAAACGAGACTGACAGCTTTTCGACGGTAATCTCTTTCGGCAGGCGCGAGAGCAGATATGCCTCGACACGGAAAATAAACCACAGCAGCAGCGCCGTGACGATGACGGCAAACGAAGCGACAAAAAGTTTAAGATAAAAACGGAAACGGGATTTCACGCGCGCATCTCAACCCGGAGGCCAGCCCATATGGCGCCCGGAGAGAATATGCCAGTGCAGGTGATAGACGGTCTGCCCGCCGTGCTCCCCGGTATTGGAGACGAGGCGGAAGCCCTTTTCAAGCTTCTCGTCCGCGACGATCTTGCGCATCGCCGCAAGCATGTGTATTGCGGTATCGTCTGCCAGATCCAGGATATTTTCCATGTGCGTCCGGGGGATGAGGAGTATGTGTGTGGGTGCAACGGGATTGATGTCGCGGAAGGCAAGCACGTGCTCGTCTTCATAGACTATTTTCGCGTGGATTTTTTTCTCCGCGATCTTGCAGAACAGGCAATCACTCATATGGCTCCTCAGCGTGGTTCATCCGTTTCTCGACAATGCCGGGCCGGATGCCGAGCATCTCGTAGCGTTGCTCTTCGTAGTAAAGAAGAATATCGCGCGCACCGATACGGCCGAGTTCGCCCTCGACATAGGGGCTGCCGTAGAGCTGGATTATCTTCTCGGCGCGCCGCATCTCTGCCCATTCGCCTCCCATTTTTGTCGGGTTGGAATTTTTGCCCTTTGAAAACTGGAGAATCTGCACATTGCCGCGCGCCTGCGGGTGCGCTTTTGTCGTTGCCCGGGTAACACTCGCGCCCAGGATCTCGGCCGTCGGTTCCATCTTCTTATTATGCAGGATCGTCCGCGTACGGGCATTTTTGCGCGCCGTCAGAGACATATACCCCGAGGCCTTAACCCATTCGAAAAAATCGCCGTACGATTTACTGTTCTCCTCACGGTTGATGAGAATAACGTGATCCTTTCCTTTCACGAGCTCGCCGCCGGAACCGAAGATCTCTGCCTCGTCGCTGTAGGCAGAATATTTTTTCCGTTCGAGTGAAACTTTTTTCCGCAGCGTGAGTTTCTGTCCGTACGGCAGGTCTTCACGCTGGATAAGCGTGCCCTCTTCCGAGCGAACCGCAGAATCCACGGGATTTTTAGCGGCGGCAGATTTCTTTTTCGCGGGCGCAGATTCGGGATCTTCTTCCCCGTCGGGCCGGCTGAAATAAGCGCGCACATGGCCGTGAAAATCGGCCGTATTCGTGGCGATATTCCACTGGATCGAATCGGCAAGAAAAAGATCGGCGGCTGTGAAGATCCGCGGATTGGATTCGGAGCGCATCAGGTCTTCAGGCTCGATAAACTCCGCCTGGTTGGCATAGAGCACGCTGTTTTCAGATGTTGCCACGACATTGCCGCGGGCAATCGAAACCGAGGTCTCAAAATTCCTTTCCATTTCATGCGAAGTGATAGTAATTTTTTCTTTCTTGGCACCTTTCGCGGATTTTTTTTTGTTCTTCACTTTCGCCACAAGCCGGGCATTACCCCGGACGACCGCACGGTTCTCGGCGCGTATAAAGAGCGCTTCGTCGGCGTTGATTCGCGTGTCGTCGCGCGTATCGATAATCTCGACCGGGCCCCTGGCATAGGCATAACGCCCGTCGTCGCCATAGATTTCGATGTGCGGCGAAGCCATGCGCAGGTTTTTCGAAGAAACCTTCGCGTGGCCTTTGAGACGCATGATTGTATCATTTTTTTTCTCAAAAGGATTCATGCCCGTTTCTTTGACAAATTCGTCGCCGCTGAAGTTGAAACGGCCGCTTTTCTTTTTGGTGTTTTTTTTCATCGCCGGCGGTTGCGACTTCAGACTACCGGGCTTCTCCGACGGTTTTCCGGCTTCGGGTATTTCGGGTTTGTTTTCAGGCGGCAGAATTTCTGCCGCGGCAACAGGTTTTGTTTCGGCTTCTGCGGCTATACGCACCTGTTTACTGCCGCAAGCGATGAGCACAACGCCAACCGCGAGCCCCAGTAGAAGACGCTTACAGATCATCGGATGTTATCAGCCGCACCGTGCGGCTGTTCGTGACATAACCGTACATCCACAAAATCATGACGGCAAAACGGTTACGGAAACCCACCAGGTAGAGAATATGGATGAGCGACCACATCAGCCAGGCGATGAGGCCGGTAAAATGCGCGCGGCCGATTTTCGCCACGGCGCGGCCGCGGCCAATCGTCGCCATCGAACCCTTGTCCCAGTAATGGAAAGGCGGGATGGATTTTTGTTTGAGTTCGGCTTTGATCTTTTTCGCGAGATATTGCCCCTGCTGTATCGCCACGGGTGCAATACCGGGCAGAGGTTGTCCCGTGGCCGTTTCAATACAATGCGCCGCATCGCCGATGACAGAGATCTCGGGATATTCCGCCAGCGACAGATCAGAACCGACGACAGCGCGCCCTGCGCGGTCGAGCGGCGTGCCCAGGGTTTTCAGCAGGGTTGCGGCAGTATTACCCGCCGCCCAGAATATATTGGCGGTGGAAACAAGTTCATCGCCGATCTGCACGCCGTCGAACATGACATTCTTCACTGCCACGCCGGTTCTCACTTCAACCCCAAGCCGCGTCAAAGCCTTCTCGGCGCTCTTGCCGAGCGACCCCGGAAACGCCATCAGCAGGTGTTCGCCACCTTCCACAAGTATAATGCGCGTCGTATCGGGGTTAATCCCCCGGAATTCTTTGCGCAGCGTATGGTGCGCAATCTCGGCAATCGAGCCTGCCAGTTCAACCCCGGTCGGCCCGCCGCCGACGATGACGAATGTCAGGAGCTTTGTCAGCTCTGCTTTGTCTTCTTTGCCGATCGCCAGCATCGCCTCGGCCTTCTCGAAAGTCGCGAGAATTTTCTGGCGGATGCGCAGCGCGTCGGCGAGGTTTTTAAGCCCGGGCGCATTTTTCTCCCACTCATTACGCCCGAAATAGGAATGGCGTGCTCCCGCGGCAATGACGAGGCGGTCATAAGAGAATTCATCTCCCGAAACCAGGCGGATTTTTTTCTCCTTCGGTAATATATCACCCACGCGGTTCATCAGCACACGCACGTTTTTCTGCGAACGGAAGATAGCCCGAAGCGGCATCGCAATATGCCCCGGCGACAGCGCGGCAGTGGCGACCTGGTACAGCAGCGGCTGAAAAAGATGGTGGTTCGCCTTATCGATCAGAGTGATATTGATATCGGCCCGCCCCAGGCGCTTGGCCAGAGTCAGGCCGCCAAAACCACCGCCGACAATCACGAGGTGCGGTTTATCAAAACCGGCATCTTCGGGATGAGCGGCTATGGGGGGCCAGTTATTCCCGGGCATGCGCTACTGGGCGTTTCAGAAATAGCCCGGCAAGAGGCTATTGTATTTTTTGCGCAGTGCCGCGGGGCGTTTATCGGGCGCCGTCATGATACCGAATTTCACGGAACCTGTTAGAGTATTGAGGCTGCCTTTTTTGGCGATGAGGCCCGCCATCGCAGCCTTCAGCACACGCTGTGCATTTTCAGAATTTTTTTTCACGACGGCCATGACCTCTTCAACGGTCACTGCATGGTCATGGTCGCGCCAGGAATCGTAGTCAGTCGCCATACAGATCATCTGGTATGGCAGTTCGAGCTCGCGCGCGAGCTTCGCTTCAGGCAACACGCTCATATTGATGATGCCCGCGCCCCAGGATTTATAGAGTTTTGATTCGGCGCGCGTCGAGAACTGTGGTCCCTCCATACAGATCAGGGTCTCGTTTTCATGGTGCGGCAGGTTGAGGCTCTGGATCGCCTGCTTCAGAATCGCAGCCAGCCCGGCATCCATAGGGTCGCCAAAGGAGACGTGCACAACAATACCTTCATCAAAATAGGTGTCGCGGCGGTGGCGCGTGCGGTCGATGATCTGGCTCGGCAGCACAAAATGCCCCGGTGGGATTTCCTCTTTAAGAGAACCTACTGCCGAAAAGGCCACCACGGCTTCACAGCCGAGCATTTTCAGCGCCGCGAGATTGGCATGCGCCGGTATCTTCGTCGGCGGAATAAAGTGGCCCTTGCCGTGGCGCGGTAAAAAAGCCAGTGTTAAAGACTTACCACCCTCTTCATAAGAAGCCAGAGTAATTTCGTCGGAGGGATTGCCCCAGGGCGTTTTCACGCGGATCTTTTCAATAATTTTCATGCCTTCGACGCCATAGACGCCGGTGCCGCCGATGATGCCAATATCTGCCTTGTGTTTCATACCTCTCCTCCGCGCAAAGCGCCGACCCTCCCCACTACGTGGAAAGGGTAGTAAGCCAATTTTTCCCCCCTCTCCACATTTGTGGGGAGGGGGACAGGGGGTGGGGTTAACCTACCAACTGTCTTGCGACTTCAGTTAAAAGCCGTACACCATATCCGCTGCCCGACGCCGTGTAAACATTGAAGGGCTTCTTGATCATGCCGACGCCGGCGATGTCGAGGTGCACCCACATCTGGCCGTCGTCGATAAATGCGTGCAGAAATTCGGCCGCTGTCGATGCACCGCCATACCTGCCGCCGATGTTGTTGAGATCAGCAATGTCGGAATTCAGCAATTCACGGTAGCGCTTGCCGACGGGCAAGGCCCAGACCGGCTCGAGCGATTCCGCCGCCGCCTTTTCGAGGAGTGCACGCGCGGTGGCATTGTTCGAAAACAGGCCGGCATAAAAATCGCCGAGCGCAACAACGCAGGCGCCGGTGAGCGTCGCCATGTCGATGACCACCTCAGTCTTATAATGCTTCTGAACATACGTCAACGCGTCGGCGAGAATCAGCCGCCCCTCCGCATCAGTGTTCTGCACCTCGACGGTCTGGCCATTGAGCGCTGTGTAGACATCCCCCGGCTTAAACGCCGTGCCCGAAGGCATATTCTCAACCATCGCCACCGCACAGACGACATTGACATGCAGCTTCTGCTCGGCGATCGACGCCAGCGCATGCATCGCCATCGCGCTGCCTGACATGTCGTATTTCATCTCGTGCATGTCGCCGCCGGGTTTCAGGGAAATGCCGCCGGTATCGAAGGTCACACCTTTGCCGACGAGGCCTAGCGTTTTCTTCGCCTGCGGATGGCGGTACTCCAGTATAATGAGGCGCGGTTCGCGCGCCGAACCTTCGGCGACGGCGATAATACCGCCGGCCCCCATCTGGCGTAATTCTTTCATACCGTAGGATTTCATCTTGAGCGAGTATGTGCGCGCGAGGGCGGCGGCGCGTGTCTCCATTGTCTGCGGCGTCAGGTAATTTCCCGGCAGCGCCTGGGTTTGCCGCATGGCATTGATATGCCGCGCCTCGATGAGCGCCGAGGCCAGAATCGTTTCGGCGACTGACAGGAAATTGGCGGGCACCACGACACGGGTCTCTTTCACCTTCACTTTTTTGCGGTTCTTTTCGGCCTTGAGTAAGTCCGAAGGGTATTCGGCATTGCCCTGTGCTACGGCGAGTAACCTTAACGCCGAACGCAATCCCACTTTTTCATATGTCTCACGGTCGATGACGATATCGTAGACGTCGAGTTTTGCCGCCGCCTTTTGCAGCGCCGCTGCGACGGTATCGGCGAAAATCTCGGCGTCGAGTTTCTTCAGGTCGCCGAGGCCGACGAAGATGCCCTGTTTCAGGAATGTCGTCTCACCCGGGTCGGCCTTAAAGTATGCCGGCAAATCGCCGATGCCGGCCAGTTCGCCCTGCGTGATGAAGCGGACCTGCGGGCGTTTTGGGTCGCTCTTGGCGACGGCCCCGCAGCGGAGCTTATGCGGATATTCGAGAATATTTTTGTTATCGGACGCGCTTTTTTTAGCGGTTAGTTTTTTTTTGGCGGGCATGGTTGCCAACCCGAGTCTCAAATCCGATTAACGCGAAAAGGAAAAAGAAATCCGGTAAAAGGATAGGCGGCCTGTATTCGCCGTGCGGCTTTGCCGTATGCGCCGCATCCGCGCTCAGGCGGGTTTTACTCTCATCGAACTCATGGTCGTACTTGTGATTGGCGGCTCGCTGCTGCTTCTGGCGTATAACCTGCTAACCAGTTTTATGCAGGCTCGCCTTTCGGGTAACCAGGATATCGCCTTCGAGGGCTATTTCCAGGACGCGCGGCGGCAGGCTCTCATCATGGCAAAAACGCTGACCCTCGAAGTGAACCTCGAAAAAAAGACCTTCGGCCTCAGGGAATACGACTCGCGCCTTGAACTGAGTCCCGACGCGGCATTGCAACAGCTTGCCGACGTAAAACGCTACCGTTATGAACGAGAGCGCGACAAAGAAAAAGAGAAAGAAGAGGCGCCGAAGCCCAAATGGGTCAACCGGGAGCAGAAGTTGCCGACGGTACTCAGGAAAATTCTCTCGAGCTCGGGTCTCGAACTTGCTGGCCCCATTATCTGGATCCATTTTTATCCGACGGGAAACTCCGATTCTGTCATTCTGCAGTTCGGTGAAACGAATCCGAACTTCGTCTACATACCGCGCTACAACCTGGCGCCTGTTCACCTGAATGAAATCCGCATGTTTGAGCGCCAACGGGTGGTGCAGCGGTGAAGCTCATACGCGCATTCAGAAAATACGTCGTGCACAAGCGGCGGCGCGGCTTTACGCTCATCGAAGTTCTCATGGCAATGATGCTGACTGCGTCGCTCAGCGGCCTGATCATCGGCAGCCTCGTCAATGCCATGGCGATGCGGCAGAAGGCATTGAGTCTTAACCGCGCGATTACTCTCGCGAAGAAAAAAATGCACGAAATTAAGGCGCTCAACAAAACCGACAGCGGGCGCGGCGACTTTAAAGACGTACCGGGTTACCGCTTCGAGTACCTGATCCGCGAGCAGGAACTCGACCTGCAGAAGATAGCCGACGAAATGGGCGCGGGCAAAGAGGTCGCCAACAGCGCGGCAGCGAAATATTTTAAAGACCGCAACACATCGGCGAAGAGCGCCACGGGTCTGACATTCAAACTTTTGCACTTCCACGTCGACGTCTCCTGGAACGATAAAGACAAGTACTCGCTCGACTATTACCGCGGGCTCGGAATATGAAACGCCGCGGTTTTACTCTCGTCGAGCTGCTCATCGTCATCGGCCTCGCGGGGTTTATCTTCACCACGCTCATGGCTGTCTACATGCAGGTGAAAAAGTTGTCTTATGACCAGACGCGCGTCTCAAGCCAGTCGTCGGCCGTCATCGAGCTCGGCGTCGCCATCAGCTATGATCTCGAAAACCTGATCTTTGAAAAGTATAATGTCCGCCAGGTCTTCAGCGTAGAGAAGGAACTGCACGGGGGCAAACGTTTTGATGCGTTTGTATTTCCCTCCGCGGCGCTCAACGCGAACCCCTCGGTACTCCAGGCGCGCAGCTTCATGGTATCTTATTTTGTCGAACGCAATCCGAACGGGCAGGATTATACGCTGTACCGCGCCGAAGACATGTACATCGACTATAAGAACCTGTTCCGCGGCGTCGCTGTGCCGATGCTTAAATTCATCGACGAATTCAAGGTCGAAGGTTCGAACAACGGCATTGATTATGAAGAGACCTGGGATTACAAGACGCGGCGGCAGATTCCCCGCTATATCAGGGCGACGATCCGTTACCGCCCGAGCGAACTTTCTAACGAAATCAGCGAATATGTCATCGACGTACGCCCGCCGATACTCTGGAACTGATCAGAGGCGCCAGAGTTCGCCCAGCAGGCTGTCGGTGAATTTCAACCCGAGATGGCTCTGCACATAGGTTTGATTCCTGCGTTCAAACCAGCCCTTCTCCACAGCGCTCTCAAGAATGCGCAGTGCGTCGCGGCGCTGACCCCCGTCTGCAAACATGGCCAGAATGCGGTTCGCGTGAAATGGCCGTTTGAGGCGTAAGAGGTTGATGAGCTGGTCGCGCTCCGAAACCCCGGTATCCTCATCGCCTGAACTGCCTGCGAGGTATTTTTCCAGCGACCGCGCATGGAAGAGCCGCCGCCGCCCGGTAAAACCATGCGCCGACACGCCGAGGCCCAGGTAAGGCCTGCCTGTCCAGTAGATGAGGTTATGCAGGCAGGATTTATCGCCGTGGCAAAAATTAGAAATCTCATAGCGGGTGAAATCCTGCTTTTCCAGGTGCTGAATCGCTGCTTCCATCTGCCGCACCTGCTGCGTATCGCTGGGTCTCACCAGGGCCTTCGCTTCGATGCGCTGCTTGAGCAATGTACCCGTCTCGACCGTCAGCTGGTAGAGCGAGACGTGGTTTACGCCCTCGCCCAGGGCAAAATCGAGATCTGCCAAAGTGCTGCGTACGCTTTGTCCGGGAACGCCGGTAATAAAGTCGGCGTTGAAGTTTAAAAAGCCAGCGGCGCGGACACGTTTCAGCACTGCGCTGTAAGCAGCGGGGTTATAGAGGCGGCCCAGGTACTTGAGCACCGGCTCATCGAGGCTCTGCATACCGACACTGATACGGTTCACTCCCGCCTGCCGCCAGGCGCCGAGAATATCTTCCGTCAACGATTCCGGGTTGGCTTCGGCGCTGATTTCAAGTACGGGGCGACGCAACGGAAAAATTTCCGTAACTGCACGGATCACCTGCTCGACCACAAAGCCGGGGGCTTTCGACGGGGTACCTCCGCCAAAAAAGACCGATGCCAGAACAGGGTTCGGCGTATCTTCTTTCAGCGATGCGAATTGACGGTTCAGATCTTCGAGCAGGCGGTCAAGGTAGCGGCGCCAGAAAGTATCATCGACGTGGCGGTTGGCCAGCGAATAAAAATCGCAATAGGCACATTTGACGTCGCAGAATGGCAGGTGCACATAGACGCCGCAAAGACGCCCTCTCTGGCCGCGGCGCGGCTTCACTTGTGCTTAATAATGCAGCAGACTTTCGACTGCGGCAAAACCCGCCTGTTTCAGTTTACCGCGGCCTTCGAGAAAGTCGAGCTCGATGGCAAAGAGAATTTTTTTCACATCGGCGCCGGCGTCGCGTAGTAAACAGGCAGCGGCAGTCGCGGTACCCCCCGTCGCCAAAAGATCATCGACGACGGCCACCTTGTCGCCGGCTTTCACGGCATCTTCGTGGATCTCAATCGCGTCGGTGCCGTATTCGAGCTGGTAGGTGGCCTTGAGCGTCTTCCAGGGCAGCTTGCCGGGCTTGCGCAGCAGCACGAGACCGATACCCAGCTCGGTCGCCAGTGCGCTGGCAAAAATAAATCCGCGCGACTCAATGCCGGCAACATAGCGCAGGCTTTCGCCCTTCAGCTGGTCTGCCATGGCGTTGATGATAGCCTTGAACGCAGCTGCATCCTGCAGCACAGGTGTGATATCCTTGAACTGAATACCGGGCTTCGGAAAGTCCGGTACGTTGCGTATCAGTGCGTCGATTTTTTTTCCAATCTCTGTCATATTTTCCTTAGGGGCGATCCTGTAATTTCAGGAAACCCGGTATCATATAATTTTGCACATAGTCTTTGACGCCGTCTTCGAGCGAAGTTTTCTTCAGCTGAATGCCGGTAGCCGCAAGTTTCGTCATATTGGCTTCGGTGAAATACTGGTAACTGCCGACGAGATTCGACGGCATGTCGATGTATTCGATTTTTTTCTCCGCGCCCATCGCGGCAAAAACCGCCGAAGCGAGGTCATTCCAGCTGCGCGCGCCACCCGAGCCGAGGTTAAAAACCCCGTTGATCTGCGGTTTTTTTATCAGCTGCAAAATGACGTCCACACAATCTTTAATGTAGACGAAGTCGCGCTTTTGGTCGCCGTCAGTGTAGTCGGGGCGGTGTGATTTAAACAGCTTCAGAAAACCGTTTTCACCGATCTGGTTAAAAGCCTTGTACACGACGCTCGACATGTCGGCCTTATGGTATTCATTGGGGCCATAGACGTTAAAAAACTTGAGACCGGCGATGTTCTTCTGCCAGCCATTCTGTATCGCCACCTCGTCGAAAATCTGTTTCGAATAGCCGTAACGGTTGATCGGCTGCAGTGTCATGCTGGTGGCATCGTCGTCGTCAAAACCCTTTTCGATGCCGCCGTACGTCGCGGCGCTCGAGGCATAGATGAGTCGAATGCCCTTTTCGAGTGCAAATTCGGCGAGCATGCGTGTGTACGCATAGTTATTCGCCATGAGGTAATCCCCGTTGGTCTCGGTGGTCGCTGAGCAGGCGCCCATGTGCACAATGGTCTTCAGGCCCTTCAGTTCAGGCGTACCAAGCGAGGCCAGAAACTGGGATTTATGCAAATAATGGCGGTATTTGAGCGAAACGAGGTTTTTCCACTTCGGGGATTCGTCGAGATTATCGACGATGACAATATCTTTTTCACCCTCGGCATTGAGGCGTGCCACAACGGCGCTGCCGATGAAACCCGCTCCGCCTGTTACGACGATCATGTGGGAGAAGCGGGAGCGGCGCACACTCTGAAAAGCACAAACGCTTGTCCCCATGTTTCAAGGATAGTAACCGGATAGGGTGACGTTTAAAGTCCTAATCATCGAGGATAACCATAGCTTTATCGACAGCCTCAAGGTGATGCTGCGCGACCTACCCCTCGATTTTGTCCACGCCTTCCGCTACACCGATGCGCAGGCAATCATTGAAAAGCACGGCGTGTTTTATAATAAACAGGCAGAAGACGCAACGCAGATCGCTGCTGAACAGGTAGAAGCCATCATCGATGCGGCCACGACAGGTAAAAAACGCGCCTCAGTGCCTACGGCAAAACTTTACAATCCCGGTGGTGTGTTCCTCATCATCGTGGAACAGAATACAGAAACCAGCATGAAGGGCACCGATTTTATCGGCCACGCGGTACGCAAATTTCCCGGCATTTCTGAATCTGATTTTATTTTACTGACTCACCGGCTCGAGCTCGTACCGGCAAAAAATTATGTATTTCCTGTGCTTGAGAAACCGCTGCGCGCTCCGCAGATTCGCCAGGCTGTCGCGGTGAAACTCAAACATGCGCAAGACATCGTCGACATGCAGGCACGCGTCGAAGCCCAGAAACTGGACAAAAGCGAAAAACAAGTGGCGGCGGCTCCGGCAGCGGCAAAAAAGAAAGGCTTCCGTGATCTCCTGAAGATAAACCGCAAGGCAGAAGAAACGGCTGAACCAAAAGCCGAAGAGAAGAAGACCGTTAAAAAAACCAAAAAGGCCGCACCCGCGAAACCGGCAAAAAAGACCGCTAAAGCAAAATCAAAATAAGCCGGAAAAAATCCGCCGGCGCAGGCAAGCTCCCTGCAAAACTACATATGATCGAGCGCGCATTTGATGCTGAGGCCGCCCTCCACGGGCGTTACCTCCATCGACCAGAGATGCACACAGCCGCCTTGTTTGGTGCGCCAGCCGCAATCTTTGATCGTGCCGCTCTGCGCCTTGAATGAAGCGTACGTTAAAGAACGGAAGTGTGACGCGCAGCGTTTGCAAATCTGAAAACCGATTTCATCGTCGCGCGCGGGAATAAAAAGCGTCATGGTGCGGATGCCCTCTGTGACAGAACCCTCGGCAGAAACATTGCCGCTAAATTTTTGCTGCCAGGTGTAAGAGCCGGCGCCTTTTGCCGCCTGGGCCGGATCATCGCCTGCCCGGGTCTCAGGCCCCTCAGGCGTAAAGGCCGTGCGCGCATAATCGGCGAGTCCTGAACAGTTTGCCTGCGGTAACGGTACGGGGCTTAAAAAACCTGAAAAGATCCAGCCGGATTTCCCCTGGTATGTGGCCTGGACCCACTGGCCGGTTTTTCCTGAGCGTGTCTCCGGGTTTCCCGCAGGTTTACCCACAGTCACAGAGGCGCCGAACGGAAGCGCCACGAGCTCTTTGGCGGTTGCCGAAGGTTGTTCGTTCAGCGGCAGCGAAGGTTCAGCAAAGACATACATATTCACCGGCAGGGCAGATTCCGCTGAAGCGCCCTCTTTGGGCTTGCAACCGGCAAAGACCGAAACCACCGCAAAAAGCGGAAAAATAAAAATAACACGAGAAAAAATATTTTGCAATGGCATCCTTAAGGATTTTTGGGATCACCGCTCATTCTGTCACGGCTAAAATAGATGCAAGCTGCAACCAGCCGCGTGCCGGTGCGCTATGTACAGGTAAATGCAAAATAGTTACGGGCAAAGAAAGCGGCAGCGCCAGTATCAGCGCCCACGAAATGACCTGCCAGCCGCCATAGGGTGCGGGTGTGAAACAATATACGAAATTTAACCGGGGCTTTTCGGGCGGATCGGTATACAAATATCTTCCTCTGAGTTCGGATCGCCATTTTTATACCTATTCCCCAGGACTTCAAAATGAGGCCGGTCATCGAGAGCGTACGGCGAACCGGGCAACCAATCCCCATGGATGTATTCAAATATTCGCGTGTCTGTGTTGAGGCCCTTATAGGGAAAAATGGCGTAGAGACCGGCGGGCACTACCAGAGTTTCCATATTGCCGGGGATATCTTCAAAATCGTTGACTTCGACGCCGGCCCATCTTTGAAAATTAGCTTCGGGATTGAAATCTTTCTTAGAGAATGAGAAGTTTTTGGGATAGACACCGAGCGAAAGCAAATCGCCGTTAATCCGGTTCTTTATCTGTGCGCTCTGTGGCATGAACTGACCCCAGAGCAGGCCGACCTTATAATTCAGAAAACTCATTTCCATACCGATGCCAATGATTTTTTTCCCGGCGATCGATTCAATCTTGGGTATGACAGTCATGGTAAGGATACCTCTATTCCATATTTTGCCAGCAAACCGGGTAAGCCAGATAAATCAAATCGGGCCTTGCGGATACGGTTGGCTTCGGGATCAATAACAAAGCCATACGATTCGCGGAAGTCCACCTTCTCTAAATTAGTCCTGTAAAAACCAGTGTTGGTTAAATTACACGCCGAGAAAACGGAACCTGTAAGGTCGGTTTTTTCGAAATCGGCCTGCGATAGATCGCAGTGACTGAGCATAGTTTTCCTGAGCCTTAGCTCTGAAAAACATGACTGTCGCAAATTGCAGGATTGGAACGAAAACCTTAAAGAGAACGGATTGCAAGAGGAGAAATTTACCCCCAGGAGCTTGCAGTCTCTGTAAAGGCAATCTGTTATTGTCGTGTTGTTCAGGGATACCAGGCTAAAATTGCAGCTCACAAATTCGCAATCCAGGAATCGCAGATCTGCCAGGTCGCAGGATTCAAAGTTACAAGCGAGGAACTTACAGCCGGAATATTCCGCAGGCGGCAGGTGACTTACCCGAAAATCCTGATCGGAAAATACCTGACTCTCAAAAAGCTCCACAATCAAATGATGTATATTTTACATCATATATATTGTAAATAATATATTATTACGCATGAATTTTCCTGTGCAGCTTGCACGAATATTGTAACGCTGCCGTGGATGGAAAAAAAGTCACAAAATCTGGGGTTTCTGCTTTCGCAAATCGGTGCGTATATCGGTATTGAATTCAGGCAGAGGTTACAGCAACTACAGATTTCCAGTGGTCAGGCGGGCATTATGCGCTTAGTGAGTTTATCCGCAAAGATCAGCCAACGGGAACTTGCCAATAAACTTTCCGTTAACCCCAGTCGGTTGGTCATCTTACTGGATGAGCTGGAAAAAATGAAATTAATCCTGCGCACGGTCGACAGCAGCGACCGGCGGAATCACAACCTGCGGCTGACAGAAGATGGCGTAAAAATGGTAAAGAAGGTGGGCAACATTTCACGAAACCTGACGGAGAGCTTATGCGGCGCTCTTACGCCCGGCGAAAAAGACATGCTGGAGAGCTTGCTGCAAAAAATAGCTACGGATCAGAACTTAGCGCCGAACGTCCATCCGGCTTTCAAGGCAAATCTGGAATAATCTTTTTAACCCGCAAGCACCTGGCAGAATGCGGCTACCGGTAACCCCGGTCTAAAGCTCCTGCCAATGAACACCGCAAACGGAAGTGGTATAGTCGCTGGATTTTTCAAAACCGTCATCACGGGCAAAGGTCAGGGCTATTTTATAGCTTCGGGTCGTCTTGAACTGGGAAACCAAAGGGCGACAATCCTTTCCTGTACTCCCCCAGATGGTGATGGATTTCCTGTTTTCCCGGCCTTGAAAAACCTGGATTATTTCAGCGGTCATGCCGCCCGGCCGCCCGTAACGGTTTTTCTTAAAAGGCACCGGCATAAAACGAATGTGTACCACGAGGTTTGCCTGTTTGGCACTCGCGGCAAAATCACCGGCAAGCTTACATTCGCACGAGGCTACAGGCATCGCATACGCAACAAAAAAATAAAACGATACGCAAAGACGCAGAACCATTAAGGATTTACCGGTAGATTTGACTTGCGGGCTAGTGACCCGGCTTCAACGCCGCGAGAATGTCCGCTACCGCCATCATCTTCCCCTGCCCTACGTCACCGCAGACAGCCTCGCCGTTTGCAGAATCCAGAATGTGATAACCGTAGGATTTTAAAGTTTTCAGATTTGCCTGTGTCGCCGGATGGGAATACATAAAGGGATTCATCGCCGGCGCGATAAAGCGCGGACCATCGTAGGCAAGCAGCGTCGCTGTGACGATATCGTCTGCGCGGCCCGCCGCCGCGCGCGCGATCAGGTCGGCGGTTGCCGGTGCGACCAGCATCAGGTCGGCGCCCGTACGGATGTCGATGTGCGCCATCCCGTGAAGCTGTGAGCCTGTGCTGAGCCCTGCCGAAGCATCGGTGATGACCTTCTGCGACGAAAGCGCCTCGAACAATACCGGGTTAATCCATGCCGCCGCGCTGCGTGTCATCGCCACGCGCACCGTGTGCCCTGCCTTCGTAAGCTCGCGTACGATGTCGCAGGCCTTGTAAATCGCCACCGAGGCACTGATGCCGAGAATAATAGTCATTCTTCCGATTCCTTTTCGATATACTCAAAATTTCCATTGATGTGCACCGGATCAAAAAACCGCATCGCATCGGTTCGCACCCCCACTTTGCCGTTGTTGAGACTATAACCTTTCAACACGCGCTCTGCTGTGGTTCGCGAAATCTGGCCGTTGGCAAAAAGCCACGCACTGCGAAAGAAGGCGTGCGCGCGCGCAAAAATTTTTGCTGTGAGCTGCTTGCGGTCGACCTGGCGCAGGGAATTATCGAGCGGATGCCGGTATTCGCGCACGTCGGCGACCGAAAAAAGCTGGCCCCGATTACCGTTCTGGTACTCGGCATACGAGCGCGCCGGATACAGGAGACTGCTGTTAAAATGCAGCGCGTCGGCACGGCGACGGTTGTAGATCAAACCCCAGTGCGCGAGCCGCGGGTTCTGGAAAATGCGGTTGAATAAAATCTGTTTTTTATAAGAGCGTAGCGCAATTTTGAACAGCGGGTGTTTGTAAATGCTCGGGGGGATATCCCCCTGGGCACCAAACTCATCGCGCGCGAGATTCGGCCACGCGCGCACGAGCGAAAGCGCATAAAAGCCGAGAATGAGGTCACGCCAGCGCGTCGGCAAGGTCATCTTGCGCAGTGCCCGGTACTGCCGCAGATCAGAACCAATACCGTCGAGGTTGTAGAGGTCGAAAACCGTCTCGACCGCACGGTGCCGCGCCTCGGCGCGCAGTTTTTCAGCGCGGTCTTCGGCATAATAGTTCCCCGAGAGAAAATAGACAATCGGGTGAAGAATCGTATCGAGCGCGACGTGGCTTAGGTAGCCGAGCGCAAAGAGCAGCAGGGCGCCGCGCTCTTCGTGATGGAGCGCCCGCCCCGGCGTCAGCGGCTTTTGCAATTCGGGTGAGTTCAGAATTTCGAGCATGGCGAGAACATGCGCCAGCGAATTTTCACCGTGCGTGCCGTGTATCAGCTCACCCCAGATAAGTCCGCGGTGTTTGATGCGGAGTTCCCACGGCATACGGACATCGTAATAAAAGATGTCGGGCGATACCGAACCGAAGTATAGCGGCTCAGGATGCTTCTCAAAGAGAAAATAAATTTCGCCGCCGATTTTTTTCTTGTAGGCGTTTGTCGACGCGGCCATCGTATGCGCCGCGCGCTCGGCAAGCAAACAGTGCGTGATTTCCTTGGGCATGCTTCGATACTCAGCAACCAGGTACGGGTGGCGCCTACTGCTGCTGGATAAATTCCTTCAGCATTTCGGCTTCGCGCTCCGTCTTTTTCAACCGGGCGTTAATAATATCATCGAGCGAGATGAGTCCGACCACTTTTTCATCTTGCATCAGCGGCAGATGGTGTATGTGTTTCTCTGTCATCACCGAAAGCGCCTGATCGAGGCTGTTTTCTGCGGGAATCGTCGTAATCGTTTTCGACATGATTTCCCAGACTTCGATTTTGTTGAGTTGCGTATAACGCTCGGCAACGAGCCGCATCACATCTTTTTCAGTGACAATGCCAACGAGCCCGCCGGCGGGCGTTAAGATCAGGAGCCCGCTCTCTTTAATGGCAAGCATGTGCTTCACGGCCGTGAGAACACTGTCCGACTGTTTGACGACAGGCATCGGCTCGGCTTTAGCTTGAACGACTGTAAGGACGCTCATAACCTTCCCTACGGGGTCTTATTCAGGCCGTCAATATATTGATGGTAACGGTCGGCCTCGCCCTTACGCGATGAAAACCCCTTAATCGATACGCCTATCGCCAGGTCTTGCTCGTTGGTATTGCCGATCCAGGCAATTTCGGTAAACACCGTGATCGGCTGCTGTAGTTTAAAAATCACATCGAAACTAAAACCTTTCTGGTGCACGAGAAATTTTTTGAGCTCGGGGTCGGTAAAGATGAGACGCAGGCCGCCACGCGAAATATCGCCGACGGATTGCCGCTTGTTGATGAGCATGGTATTCGAATCGCGCATCTGGTCGACCATTTCAAACGCCAGCATCTTGAGTTCGAGGGCCGTATCCATACCCAGCTGTTTCTGGTGCGAAATTAACTGAATGTAACCCAAGGGCACAGATTCACCGTCATGTCCCAGATAGATGATCGGTACAATCATCTCGGATAGGATTTTCTTCTTTTTATACTCTTCCATGACCGAGCCAATCTCGGTATTCAGGTGTTCCCGGTAGTCAACAAAACCATCGATGTCTTCGGGAATATACGACATCAGGTCCTGCGTATCGGTCACCATGAGAATCTTATGCGTCTTGCGCACGAGCTCTGTCTTCTCATCGCCCTTTTCAAAAATTCTCACTTTCACTTCGTCGGCAAAATCCTTGAGGCGCTGCTGAAACTTCTCGAGGTGAATCTTGACCGAAGTCGGCACATTGAAGAGCGAGGCGTTGATGGTATTACGCGCCGCACGGATATTATTGATGACAACAATGTCGGATGTCATCTTGTAACGGGGCGAACGGCGCTCATTGGTGGCAATCCGCACTTTGATGACGGCAAGTTTGTACTGCGAGTTGATGACCTTCTCGACCACCTCGGCGTGTATCTCGAGCTGCTTATTAAAGGTGTGGAAAAGCACGATCGGGCCTTCGAGCTCGCGCAGCGAATCAACGATTATAAGATTGGGCTCCCTGAATTCGAGAATCTTTAATTCGATTTTTTCATAAAAGCCCTTGATGTAAAATGCCTTGCCCGTCGCATACTGCTTGAGCATGGTCGCAAGCTTCGCCGGGTCCTGAATGACCTGGTACTTCCGCTCGGTGCGCTCTTTAAAAACGTTCATCCGGTGAGCGAAGTAAGCATCTGCGCCAAAGCGTCAAGACGGGTATTGTATTCTTTGAGCTTCTCGCGTTCTGCCTCGACAAGTTCTGCTGGGGCCCGCTCGGCGAACTGCGGTGAATCGAGTTTTGCCTGGGCTCCTTGCTTGCCCTTCTCGATGGTCTGGATGTCTTTTTCAATGCGCGCCTTTTCACGCGCAAGGTCGATATTCGCCGCCAGGTCGAGATAGATGTCTCCGGTTTTCAGGACCATACGCACCATCTTGCCTTCAGGTTTCGTAAAATGTACATCGCCAAGGCGGGCGAGATTCTGCAGAAACGCCTTCTGTTCGCCGATAAATTTTTGCACCTTGGCATCGTTGAGGGTCAGATAAACGGCAATCCTTGCGCCGGGTTCGACCGAAAGTTCTGCGCGCACCTGTCTGATCTTCGCAGCGACCTCCAGCATCGCCTCTGTTTGGTTATCAGCCGATGCGATCGCTCCCTGTATGGTGGCGTCGGGCTTAGGCCACGGCGCCACAATCAGCAGCTTCTGATCGCCCGCACCGGGCAGGTAACTTGCCAGCTCTTCGGTGATAAACGGCATCACGGGATGCAGAATCTTCAATGCCGCCGAAAATACGGTGTAGAGAGTATAGAGCGCACCGGCGCGGAGGTTATCCTCTTTTAAGGCAACCTTCGTCATTTCGATATACTGGTCGCAGAACGTCTTCCAGAGAAAATCGTAAATCGCCAGCGCATAATCAGAAAAATGAAAACCCGCCAGCGCGGTATTACATTTCTCAATCGTGCGGTAGAGTTCGCCTAAAACGTAAAGATCGATGGCCGAAAGCGACGGCGCCTTTTCCGGAATTTTATAATCTTCCGGCGTATTCATCAGCAGGTAGCGCGCCGTATTGTAGATTTTATTGCAGAAGGCCTGGTAACCCTTGAGACGGCTCTCGTCGTAAATAATGTCTTTGCCGTCGGGCATGATACTCACGAGAAAAAAGCGGAATGCATCGGTACCGTACTCCTCCATCTTTTCCAGGGGATTCACGACATTGCCTTTTGATTTCGACATCTTCTGCCGGCTGGCATCGCGCACCAGCGAATGGATCAGCACCTTGTCGAACGGGGTTCTTTTCATGAAGTGCATACCCATCATCAGCATGCGCGAAACCCAGAAGAAGATGATATCAAAACCCGTAACGAGCGTGGAGGTCGGATAAAAATTCTTCAGCATGTCGCTTTCAGGCACTTTACCTTCGGGCCAGAGAGCATCGATCTTGGCGATATCCGCCGGCATCAGTGTCGAGAAAGGCCACAGCGCCGAAGAGAACCAGGTATCGAGCACATCCTTATCGCGTGTCAGGTTTTTTGACTTGCAGTGCGGGCATTCCGTCGGATCAACCATGGTGACGGAAACTTTTTCGCAAGCCCCGCAATACCACGCGGGTATCTGGTGGCCCCACCACAGTTGGCGGCTGATACACCAGTCTTCGATTTTGTTCATCCAGTCGAAAAACAGGTTTTCCCAGCGTTTGGGATAAAACTCCGTCGCACCGGATTTAACAGCTTCCGTTGCCTTATCTGCCAGTGGACGAACCTTGACGAACCACTGCATCGACAACCGCGGCTCAACAATCGCACCCGAGCGGTATGAATGGCCGACGCTGTGTTTGATGGATTCGATTTTCTCGATCATGCCTGCCGCTTCCATGTCGGCGACAATTTTCTTGCGGCACTCTTCGCGGCTGAGGCCCTTGTATGGCCCGGCGTTCTCGTTCATATGCGCCGACTCGGTCATCACATTGGTCAATGGCAACTTATGGCGCACGCCCATGGCGAAGTCGTTAAAATCGTGGGCAGGCGTCACCTTAACTACGCCCGTACCAAAATCCTTATCCACCGCTTCGTCGAACACAAACGGAATTTTTTTGTCGATGAACGGAACCAGCGCGAATTTTCCTTTAAGCGCCGCATACCTTTCATCCGAGGGGTGCACAGCCAGGCCTTCATCGCCTAAAATTGTTTCAGGGCGTGTCGTCGCCACGACTACATAGGCATTACCCTCATGCGTCGCACCCTCGAGCGGATAACGCACAAAATAGAGGCTGCCGTTTATCTCGCGGTGCTCCACTTCAATATTCGAAAGCGCCGTCTTGTCCTTTGGGCACCAGTTAATCATGCGCTCGCCGCGGTAAATGAGGCCTTCGTTATAGAGCTGCACAAACACGCGGCGAACGATGTGGCTCAGGCCCTCATCCATCGTAAAACGCTCCATCTGCCAGTCGACGCTCTCGCCGAGCTGCCGCATCTGGTGCGTGATCATGCCACCCGACTCGGCCTTCCACTGCCACACGCGTTCTTCAAATTTTTCGCGGCCTAAATCTTCACGGCGGATGCCCTCTTTTGCCAGCAGCCGCTCGACCACGTTCTGCGTGGCAATACCCGCGTGGTCGGTACCTGGCACCCAAAGCGCGGCCTTGCCGCGCATGCGCTCATAACGTATCAGAATGTCCTGCAAGGTGTGGTTGAGGGCATGCCCCAGGTGCAGCGAGCCCGTCACATTGGGGGGAGGAATTACAATGCTGTAACAATCTTCGGGACGCAGGGATTCATCCCCCTTGCCCGTATTATTTCTATAGTTAAAAAAACCGTCTTTTTCCCACCGCGCATACCATTTTTCCTGCAGCCCTTGCGGGTTATACAGCTTATCGAGTTCACGCAGCGCCATAGGGTAAACCTGAGGGACGACTCGTCCCGAAAACCACAAGACACCGCGGCAGACCATTTCTGGCCCCATTGAATTCTCTGATACATTACAGATTAACACGTAGAAAGCTAGGTGAAAACACATAGATAAGCCGGTGGTGATATTTTTTTTTGGCGTGCATCCCCCACATTTCCCCGTTGAAATAGTATATTCAATCACTGCAGAATTTTAAGGAATAGATGCCATTTTTTACCGGGGCAACAATACGACAAAACGCTATTCGGGGCGACTCGTATTCAAATTTGAACTTTTACATTAAGGTGTATCCGATCGGTATGGACAGGCCCAAAACATCAAAATCCGCGCAGAAAACAAGCAGCGTGCTGGTCAACACGCGCCGAGTCTGTGCTTTTAATTCGCCGCGGTTACTGGAGACAAAAATATGATTTCAGCTGAAGCCCTGATTGCCGCGCTCGCAATCCTCAATGTGATTCCGGTCACGTTACTCATCTTTATACGCCTGAAGCTCGCACACCAGAGTATACGCGCCATTTTTTCCATGCTCATTGTGTTCGGCATGCTCTGGGGCGACACGCTCTTGCTGTCGCGCTATGATGGCTGGGATGCGCCCACCCGGATGTTCATTTTTTACACGAATTTTGCCGTCGCAGCGGCGCTCGTGCTGGTATTTTTCGGCTTTTTTATCCGCTTCTCAGGCAACCAGGCAATTTTCAAAAAACCGGTTTTCTGGATTTTTACCGCAAACACCGGCGCCCTGATCGTCGCCTCATATCTCGGCCTGATCATCGCCGCATTTGAAACCAACGCCGACAAGCTGATGCTGCATTATGGCCCAGGCTACCCGTGGTTTATCGCCTCTTCCCTGGCTGTGGAGCTTTATGGCCTCGTGATTGTCGTCCGCACCTACCGCAACTCAGAAAACGAACTGCTGCGTTTTCAGCTGCGGACCATCATGGCTTATGCCACCATAACATTCGTGCTCGTTAACGTGATGAATATCCTGTTGCCCAACCTCATGAAAAATTCGCGTTTTTCCCTCGCCGGGCCTTATCTCGCGTTATTCTTCTTCTCCGGTGTATTCCGCATTCTCTTGCGCGGCGCGCGTCTCTACGTGCTGAACGCACTCGATCGTATGCTGCAAACTGCGCCGTTCACAATACAGGAAAACCTTTTTGCCGTCCGTGAATTTATCCAGGCCCTGAAAGCTGCTGTGCTCTCGGGTGAAGGCAGCGCAGTGCGCCGCGTGGAGTTTGCCGGCCCCGGCGGTGAAAAGCTCGGCCTGATGCTCGGAAAGAACTCCCCTGTGGACGCGCTGCTTTTCCAGGGGGATATCCCCGAAAAAGCGCTGCTGCCGCAGAAGTGGCTCAAGGGTTTTCAGGACACCGTGCGCGTGCTCGAAGAAGATAACCGCCACCTCGCGCTCTCGCTCATCAGAGCCGAAACTATCTTACAGGAAAAATGGCTTTCAGATACCGTGGAGAATATTCCCGTGCGAACGGTACCTGCGCTTTCTGATACGTTGGCGATTGGCGATTATCTTCCGGCGATCGCGAAAAACATCAGCGAAAACCGCGAAAACTACGGCGTAGAAATCTGCACCCTTTCGCGCATCATGTTTAAACAGATGGCACAGGTAGAAGATCTGGCGCGTGGCAACCAGCTCATCGTCGTCGAAGGCGAACCGGGTACCGGTAAGGCCTCGATGGCGCGCGCGATCAATTTTTTCCGCTTCAAAGCGCAGAACCTTGTGGAAATTCACTGCCAGAACGGCAACATTGACGCGCTCTCGAAACGCATCGAGGCGGTTGCCGCTGCGGTTGCGAAATCACGCAAAAAAACCGGCATACTGATCCGCAATATGGATTTTATCCCGCTCGAAATGATTTCGATTTTTCTGCCCATCTTCAACCTCGATCAGGATAAAACCTTTGTCTACGTCACCTCCGTGTCTGACTACCTGCGTAATCTCGAAGGCCTCTCTGATACCCTGTTCCACAGGCTGAACCAGGTGCGTATTCAAATGCCCCCGTTGCGGCGGCGTGAAGACGATATTACGCATTTGATCTTCTGGTATGCAGCGCAATATGCAAAAAAAATGAATATCGCCTACACCGCGATATCTCCGGGGTTTATCGACGATGCGCGCCGCCTGAGCTGGCAGGGTAACATTGTTGAACTGCAGAATACTATACAGAGGGAACTCCTCAATAATAAACCCCCGGTTCTCAGCACCTTCCACCTGAACGACCCCCATGCTCTCGCGGCACCGGGACAAGTACTCACGCCGCTCGAACGCGCCGAGCGTAAGGTCATCGTCGATTACCTGAAGAAGAACAACTTCAATAAAAACCGTACGCGCATCGAACTCGACATCACGGTGAATACGCTGAATGCAAAGATTATCAAGTACGGTATCGAATTGCCGGAGTAACTAGCCGGCCATTACGGCGTCGATAGCCGCCAGCAGCTCTTCACGGGAAAACGGTTTTTCCAGTGTGTGGATGTTGTTACCAAATTCGACAAGCTGCTCAGCTTCGGGAATATGCCCCGAGATCAAAAGGCCCCTGAGCCCCGGAACCTTTTTGCCCACTGTAGCCAGCAATTCGACGCCGGAAAGCCCCGGCATAGACATATCGGTTACGATCAGGTCAAAGACGGCGCCGCTGTCCAGCACAGCCAGGGCCTCCGCCGCGTTAGCGCAGCATTTCACCGGGTGGCCTGCGGTAGTCAAAATCATAGAAATCAATCTCTGCAAATTCGGCTCGTCATCCACTAACAAAACCGAATGTGTGCGCACTTTTACGCTCGCTACAACCGCCACCTGCGTCTTCTCCATAACTCCCTCCGATACGGGCAAATAAACTTTAAATGCAGTACCACGCCCCGGCTCGCTGTAGACCTCCACAGCGCCGCCGGATTGATGTACAAGACCATAAACCGTCGCAAGCCCGAGCCCCGTGCCCTGGGCCTTGGTTGTAAAAAACGGTTCGAAGATTTTCTCCTGGGTTTCCGCGTCCATACCCACACCTGTGTCGTGAACCGTCAGCAAAACGTAGTCACCGGGAGGGCAGGTTGCATGGGTCTGCAGATATTCCTGATCCAGGCGGATATTCCGGCTGCGGACTACGAGTGTGCCACCGTCGGGCATCGCGTCGCGGGCATTCAGGGCGAGGTTGAGTAATATTTGCTCGATGAAGCCGGGATCAATACGTATTTCCTTCAGGTCCTGGGAGAGATCGATTGACAGGGATATTTTGCCGGCGGCCAGCGAACGCAGTATAGGTTCCATACTCTGTACGACACGGTTAAGATTAAGGTTAACCGCATGCGCGGTGCGTTTCTGGCTGAACGCCATGAGCTGCTGCGCGACCCGGGCTGCACGCCGGGTCTCTGCCCTGAGCTGCGCAACCTCTTCTATCACCTTTGCGGCATCGGTTGCATTTTCCTCAACGGCATCGAGCCCCATGAGCAGCACTGTCAGCATATTATTGAAATCATGAGATATGCCGCTGGTAATGCGCCCGACGCTTTCCAGGCGTTCGACTTGCCTGAGACGCTGGCTCAGCCTCGCATTATGCTCCTTCTCCATTTCGCGCCCCGTCACATCAATGGAGAAAACCACGGCGCCCTGGGGTACAGGTTGGATTCTGAGTTCAAAATAGCCTGAAGTTCCATCGGGAAAATCAAATTTATTGGTGAGAAAATGGACCTGGCCCTCGAAAATCGCGCCACGGATTTTTTCGAAAACCGCAGTGGCCTCAATGCCTGGGTAAACCTCGGTCATTTTGCGGCCGAGAAGGTCGTCAATGTTTTCCTGGCCGTGGCGGGCGGCCGCGGCATTCACGTAGAGGTAGCGAAAATTGCGGTCAATAATCTGGTAACCTTCGAGCATGTTACCCACCGCCTCTTCCAAGAACTGACTACGCAGGCGGATATCAGAAAGTTCTTTCTCAAGATGCGTAATTACCTCCTGTGGGTCGCCATGGACAGACATGCTCGCCAGACGCAAAGTCCTAATCGTATGTCAATAATTTATTTGTCGAGATCATTTTTTGACATTCAACCCAATGCCCGAGGGCCTGTTTTTAAAACACCTTGACCGTGAATGCTTTGATCCATGTCGTAGTCACGCATGAAAGGTGGAATTTTACTCATCGACGATGAAGCCGATATCCGCCGGTTAATGGCGCGCGTGCTTGCCCCATTAAAAATTAAAATCTATGAAGCTGAGAACGGGGCCGAGGGCCTCATTCAGGTGGCCGGGCACGAAATCTCGCTGATCGTGCTGGATTATAGCATGCCAGTCCTCGATGGCCTGGCCTTTCTGAAAAAGTTGCGCGGTGAACTGCAAAGCGAAATTCCAGTCCTCATGATGTCGGGGGCACATGATCCGCTTCTGCGGAAGAACTGCTATGCCCTGGGAGCCTATGACTTCATCGGCAAGCCCGAGAATTCCGATATCCTGCTGGCCCGGGTGGCCAACGGCCTGAAGATCGCCGAACTTCTCGAATACCGCCATGCGACAGAAAGAGATCTGCGCATTTCCGCCGCGATTATGACTAAACTGGCGGTTCCCGCCGAAATTGCCACCCCCCATTTCCGCCTGGAGACCATCTGCAAGAGTTATGCAGAAGTCGGTGGAGATCTGTGCCTCGCTTTTGGCGTCGATACGGAAAAGCCTGTTTTTGTGATCGCCGATATCAGCGGGCATGGGGTCAGCGCGGCACTGTTCAGCGTTTTCGTAGGGGTTGCTTTACGCCGCGCCTACCGCGAGGCTCTTACCCCGCACCGGATTCTGACCCGGCTCAACCGCGAACTCTTTGAATATTTGCCCAAGAACTATTTCGTCACCATGTTCTGCTGGAGTTTTGATGCGGTGCGCCGGGAACTTACCTGGGCCAATGCGGGACATCCCGCCCCTTTTATTATGGCTTCAGGTAGATCGCGTGAGCTGGGAGCCGCCACCTTTCCCGCGCTGGGGGTTCGGGCAAACCAGGAATATACCGCCGAGACCCTACCCTTTAAGGCAGGCGATGGGCTTATTGCCTATACAGATGGTGTCCTTGACGCTTTCAGGGATGAACAGTATACCATCGACAAGACGATGTCGCAGTTTTTCGAGCAATCTGCAAATCCCCGCGATTTTTTTTTCCGGATGCGCGACTATCTCGAGAAACAGACGGGCTTCATCGACGACCGCAGCATTATGGTCTTCAGTTCCGGAACATGAAATAATTTCAGGAGTTTAGATGCAGCACCAGGCGCCCCATGCAAATACAAAACTTTTGATCGTTGACGACGATCGTGCAGTCCGCACGCTGATTGCGAAAATTGCCGGCGGTTGGATGTATGACACGGACGAAGACGAAAATGCTGAGGACGCGCTTGCGCGCCTGGCACAGGAACATTATAATATCGTGCTCACCGACATCAACATGGGCGGCATGGACGGAATCGCCTTCGCGGAAAAAATCCGCGAAACCATGCCGGCCACCGCCATCATTATCATGACGGGATACCCATCGCGCCAAACCGCGCAGAAATCACGGGATATGGGCGCTATCTATTATATGCAAAAACCGGTCGACCTGAACGACCTCGGCGGTACGCTGAAGATTGCGGCGGCCTGGAACATCGGCATGCTGACAGAGCGGGCTGCGAACCGTTTTCTCACATTGAGCAAGGAAGACCAAAACCAACGCAGCGACAGATTCCGCACAGTTAAGTCCGCGATAAAAAACCAGCTGTCTGCGCCGGGGGGTATGGGGCACTTGCGCAATTTTGTCTATGATGCCAGCATTGAGGCAAACCCGTTCTATATCGAATTGCGTAAAAAAATTTCGGCTGGCCCCGCAAACCCGCCCTGACCTCAGCGCATGTCGAGATCGGTAAATTCGAAGCCGGGTGAGACAAGGCAGGCAGCGAGCACGTAATCACCCTCGGCTACCTCGGCGTTAAACCAGGTATGGGCGGGGATAATAATCTGCGGCAGGCAGGTTTCCCCCATTCCCAGTTTTTCGATTTTTACAATCCCGTTATCGTGTGTCTGCAGATTTAGTTCGCCCCCCGCCTGGAAAATCCAGGTTTCATCCCACGCCACCCGGTGCACGCGCGAAGTGACACCGCGGGGCAGCAGGTAGTAGATCAGCGTCGCGAGCGAACGCTCTCCCCGGGTAGTCTGTGTTGTAAAAGCAGTGCGCAGCGTTTCACGGTACCAGCCACCTTCAGGATGCTCTAAAAGCCCGAGGCGCTGAATCAGCCGTTCTTTCTCAGACGCCAATGACGAACTCGCTTACGGGTTTGCGCCCGCTGGGTTTTTCCTGCGCCAGGTGATGTTCGGCCAGATGCGAGCTATCGCCAGGTTTGCCGACAGCTACGGCGCAAATGATATCCTCCGCGGTGGTATCAATCTTCAGTTTTTCGGCGATCACATCCCTCATGATACCAGCCATTTGCCGCGTTCTGAATCCCAATTTTTGCGCCTGCAGATTCAGGGCCATCACCGCGGCGCCCGTATCGTACCATGAGTGCGGGTTGGGGCTCGCAGAGGCGGCAAAGGTTTTGCGTGCGCACACTATAATGATATGGCTGGCGCGGGGCGCCCATTTACGGTTGTTTTCATTCACGAATGCGTTGAACTCCTCCCGGGTTTTCTCATCCCTGGGATAATAAAACTTCCACGGCTGCTCATTGGATGAGGACGGTGCCCAGCGGGCGGCCTCGAAAAGCGCCATCAGCTCAGCCTCTGTTAGTTTGGCGCCCGGGTCATAGGCGCGCGGCGACCAGCGGTCGGTAAATTCTGGATCAACAGGGAAATCCGCATGGCGCATTGAGTCGGTTCAAGGATAGAACACCCCCGTCAAGGAGTATACGGTGACTCATAGTTGACAGGGCATTTTAATCCTGAGAGTTGAGATATGTTCAAAATCCAACGCCACCCCGCATTTCTTGCCATAGGGGCGGCCCTTCTCTCTTTCGCCGCGGCGTTTCCGCTGGGCGCTCAAACCAGTACCCTTCCGGCGGCCGAAAATTTTACGCTCCCCACCGCGCAGGGCTGCTCGAACCAGCTGGGTGGGGCAAAACCGAAAATCTATATCGCGAATTTTCTCGTCACCTATGGCAAAAAGACCATGGGGCGCCTCATCGCCGACAACATCGCCTTCCGCTTTGAGAGCGATGAACGTTTTGAGCTTATCCCGCGAAAAACCATCGACAAAGAAATGTCCTCGCTGTTTAAGAAAAAGCTGAAACCTGAAGAATACCTGAATCTCGCGGTGTCGCTTGCCGCAGAGCACCAGGCCGATTGCGTGATCTTCGGGAAAATAGGCAAAAAAGGTTCACAAATTTCTTTTCTTGTACGTATGGCAGCAGTCACTACGGGCGAAAATAAAATCAAGGTAGATGAGGATGTCGAACGCAAAGAAGCCTCGGCGTTTTTTGAAAGAACGGGGGAATCGTTGGTGGCGTATTTTAATGCGGCCGCGCCGGTCCCGGTTGTCGCAGAACAGCCCAGGAAAGAAAGTTCAAGAATCGTTTTGGTGGCCTGGGGTGGCTACAGTGTTTTCCTGCCAAATTCAGATACCGAAAAAACTATAAATTATTATAAATCTTTTTCGGGCTCAAACACTACCCTCGGAGGAATTTCAGGAGGAGCCGATCTGTGGATTCGTGTTGTCGACGGATTCGATTTGGGCGCTGGCGTGGGTTATTTATCGATTTGGAATTATAAATATACTTTAGGTTCCGCAACCTATGAAAGAGATATTCGTTTCATGCCCATTATGGCTCAGCTGCGCCTGATATCGGGAGCCGGGTTGTATTTGGCCGCTGGTTTTGGATACTTCAATAGCCTGTCGCAGGAAAGTCTGACTCAAAGTGGCCAGAAAATAAGTATTTCAATTTCCGACGGCGCACCCGCAATAAGCGGAAGCCTGGGCTGGCAAATCAAATTGGGCAGCAGCGTCGTCATGGATTTGGGCGTAAAGTTCTGGCACATTCTCGAAAGATCTCCAGGCGAGGTAATTACGCCCTTCGCCGGCTTCGGCTTCCGCTTCTAAGCTCAGCGAAAAAACTCTGTCAGGCCTGTCGACCAGGCCTTGTAGAGATCGGCCAGTTTGAGTGAAACAGAACCGAGCTTGAACGCGCCGCCGTCTGCCGCGAGACTTCCGATGCGCAGTACGGGAAATTTATCCGACGCGATCGCCGTCAGCTTCTGCGCCCCGCTCCCGTTCACCGCCACCAGATAGCTGTGCGCTGTCTCGCCGACGAGCGCTGTATCGGCGCCGCCGGCAAGGGCGATCAGTTTCACAAGTTCCGTAACCTCTATGGAGGGCATCTTTCCCGAGGATTCAAACGTGCTAAACGCCATACGGCAAGCGGCACGCACGAGACCACCGGCAGAAAGATCGATGGCGCCCACGATGCTGCCCGATGCAGCCAGTTCGGCCATCTTCTGCGCCCCCGCGATTTCTGATGCGAGATCGAGTTCGGGTAATGGGCCGAGTGGCTTCTCACCCATAACATAATGGTATTGCGAAGCGGCCTGTGTGGGTTTAAAGTTACCGCAGAGAAACAGGGCCAGAGTTTCGTCCATCGTGGCAGGCGCAACGGGCACCGCATACTCTGCATCGGCAAGCAATCCCACTACGCCTAATGTTGGCGTCGGCAAGACCGGCCCGTCTTCAGATTCGTTATAAAATGAAACATTGCCGCTGATGATCGGCATCTTGAAGGCGCGGCAGGCATCGGACATGCCGGTCACAGCCTCTTTGAAGAACCAGTAATTTTCGGGGATATAGGGGTTAGCAAAGTTCAGGCAGTTCGTGAGACCAATGGGCTTTGCGCCCGTCGCGGCGATATTGCGCACCGCTTCGGCGACCGTGAGCTGCGCACCTTTATAGGGATCGACCGCAATGTAATAGCCGTTGCCGTCGATCGTCACGGCGAGCGCTGATTTAGAATCGGGCACGCGCACGACGCAGCCATTCTGGCCGGGGCCGATCACACGCCCCAGGCCAATGTCCGTGTCGTACTGGCGGTAGATCGGTTGGCGTGAACACAGGTTGGGATGGCTTAAGAGCTTTGCGAATAACTGCGTGAGTGCGCCGGCGTCGTTTTTCGCGAGCGCGCCTTCCACGTGGTTAAGTTTCGGCGCACCTGTCTTAATCGCTACAGCTTTCGTCTCGCGCATATAACGCGGCGCTTTTTTCGAAAGTATTTCTGCGGGCAGATTGGCGTAACATGCGCCGCTCAGATAAATCTGCAAATTTTTGCCTTCAGTCGTTTCGCCGATCACCGCGGCGTCGAGCTCCCACTTATCGAACACAGCTTTGACGCCCTGCCAAGCACCGGGCTCAATCACCATGAGCATGCGCTCCTGACTTTCAGACAGCATGAATTCGAAGGGCAGCATGCCCGTTTCGCGCGCCGGTACTTTTTCGAGATCAAGGCGCACACCGACATTGCCCGAGGCCGCCATCTCAGACGACGAGCTCACAAGGCCTGCCGCGCCCATGTCCTGGATCGCGAGCACGAGTTTTTTCTGAATACACTCGAGCGTCGCTTCCATGACAAGCTTTTCGAGAAAGGGATCACCCACCTGCACAGCGCTGCGTTCTTCTTCGGATTCTTTGCTGAGATTCTTCGAGGCAAAGCTCGCACCGTGGATGCCGTCGCGGCCGGTTTTCGCCCCGACATAGACGACAAGCTTACCCGCGCCGGGAATTTTGGCCGTGGCCATCTTGTCGATATCGGCGACGCCGACGGTCATGGCATTCACCAAGGGGTTGCGCGTATAGGTCTCATGGAAAAAGATTTCACCGCCCGCATTGGCGATCCCCAAGCTGTTACCATAATCGCCGATACCTTTAACCACACGGCGGAGCAAATAGCGGGTTCGTTGGTCTTTGGCAGGAAGTCCGAAGCGAAGCGAATTCAGCGTCGCAATCGGCCGCGCGCCCATGGTAAAGATGTCGCGCATGATACCACCCACCCCAGTCGCCGCGCCCTGGTAGGGTTCGACGGCCGAGGGGTGGTTGTGTGATTCGACCTTGAAGACGACAGCTTGTTTATCGTTGATTTTCAAAGCACCGGCATTCTCTTCGCCGGGTTTCGCCAGCATGAGATCCGATTCAGAATACAGGGTTTTTAAAATAAGGATGGAATTTTTGTACGAACAATGCTCCGACCACATGCCGGAAAACATCGCCAGTTCAGTAAAAGTGGGCGTACGACCGATCTGGTCGACAATCATCTCAAACTCGCCGTCCTTGAGGCCGAGTTTTTTCCCCTCGGCGGCGGTGCCTTCGCGGTCGACTAACGGAACTTCACCCATGCCGGAAAAACTTGGATTTGAGACAGGCGGTCAAACCCATAGGATCCGCCAGCCAGCCATGGCATGCGGATCTGCAACCAGTCCGAAAAAGGCGTGGCAGTGCGTCGCGTATCTGGAAATTATATCGTATGCGGAATAGCTGGCACTATCTCGGATTCGCTACAATGCTGACTTTGGTCGCCTGTTCGGTAAGCGAAGACGCACGAAACAACCCGAAAGACCCCAAATACGGCTCAACGGGCAGCGGCGGTAGCGCCAACGGTGCCGACCTGATTATCTCTAGCTTTAACCCGAATACCACCTACACAAACAATGTGACTTATAATTTCGCGGTTACTGTGAAAAATCAGGGGAACGTCAACGCCGGCTCCTTTACGGTTGCCGTGGAAACACAGTCATCTGTCAGTTTTGTTGGCAATGCGTTTTTTTACACGGATAGTTTTGCAGGAAAGACCATCGTCACTTCGCTGGCAGCTGGCGCTTCGACGAGCCTAACTGTTTCGTATAAGCCGGTTTTTCCGTCAGATGGAATTATTGCCGCATATGCGGATATCAACGAAGTGATTTCCGAGACCAATGAAACGAACAATTACAAGTATAGCAATGTTCTCATTCAATAGCCGCGTTGTCCAGGGTCTCGGACGCATCGCCGAGATGCTTTTCGAATCTCGCAAAAGGGGGAATGAGTTCAGACAACATGCAAAGACTCTGCATCTGGTCTGATATCGCGGCTTATTCGGGCGCGTCGTTTTCTACTGGGCGCCATAGTCATTTCCTGACACAGCTTTGCCTTGGAGTGGAGGCTCCGCTCAGGCTGCGCGGCAGAAATGGAAACTGGCTGGAATACAAGGCCGCTTTTGTACCGCCGGGCATAAGCCATGAAACGGAGAAATCCGCGCACCCATTTATTCTCATTTTGTTCGACCCCCTGACAATCGGTGCAAATCTTTTTGCCCGACGCCCGATAGCAGAGGGTGAACCTGCGATCGATATCAGTGATGCCTTGAGCGCGCGGGAAATACAATCGATTGCCGGAACATTGGCTAACCCCACGGGGCAGTCGAAGCTGGAGATTTTACAAATATTACAACGGCACAGAACGGCCCCCGCCGAACGCCCGATCGATCCGCGCATACAGGTAAGCATGGAAAAGATTGCAAAAGAAAATTCTTCCCTGGCTGATCTGGCAATGACAGCAAGACTCTCCCTCAGCAGGTTTCGCCACTTGTTCCGCGAAGAGACAGGCATAGCCCTCTCGGGCTACAGAGTCTGGATGAAAACGCGCAAGGCCATCACGATGCTGGGCAAGCATCCCGAATTGGCCCACGCTGCCTACCAGGGAGGCTTTGCCGACCAGGCGCATTTCAGTCGTATTTTCCGCCGCTCCTTCGGCATGAGTCCCTCGGAGTTTAAGAACCATGAAGCATTCCAGATAAGAATATTTCAGGAATAGCCGCTGCGTTCAAGTCGATGCCGCGGGGATTGCTTACTTTGCAGCCATGAATTTCCAGATGCCAAAATCATTCAGAGATGCTTACAGCGTCGAGTTGAGAAAATACAAAGAGGCTCTACGTCAAAAGCAAATGCGGGAGGCGTGGCGTTTCCTCGAGCGGGCGCATATTATTGGCCAATACCATCCCGTTTCCCATTCGGGTAGCCATTTGCGGATGCTTCTCTTTGCTGTCCGGACTGCAGATACAAAAGAATTTCTTGGCCAGTTCATCCGTTTAGCCGGGGGATGGTTTGCTTCGCTGATGAACCGCGTCCCCGTCGGCAATACCGGTGGCGCCAATGTGCCGATTTTTTCTCCCATGCCGATACCGGAAGATTTGCGGAATTTGCTGTCGGCTACAGATACTACGAGTAAGGGGCTGTCGGGCTTACGAACCACCCGAAAATGAGGGGCAGATAAGCGTTATCAGTCTACGGCACCGCAGCGGCACAGCGCGTAAAATTTGTTGGTCGCCGTTGCCATTCGATTACTTAACCGTTACTACAACTGCAGGAATACGGCTTATTTTCAAAGGCTGTTGATTATGCTGGCTACTCATGAACCCAGCTGAAGACCAACCCATTTCAACCTCTACGTAGAGCGCATAGAGTCGGCCTCGTCGCTTGTTCGGCAGAGTGACTTCATCTTTCAGATCAAGAAAGTCTATTTTAAAGATCGGATACTGGTCTAATTGCCCAGTTTTTCTGACATCAATGCCGTTTTTCGTTGGAAAGAATGTGAACTTAGGGCAATTTGCAAGATTTTGCGGCTGCCACATGTTTATTATCGCGCTAAGATTCTCCACTCCATCTTCACTTCGCGCCTTTGCAAACAGGCAGAGAATATTTGCAATATCGAGGAATAGATTAATTTCGTTAAGTTCGAATGACGGTTTATCCTTGAAATCCGCTGCTTTTGTGGGATCATAAATATACCAAGCACCGTAGAGTGATCCAACCGGATAGTTTGCATCGATTAATGGCGGCAGTGGTGTTTTTATACTCGCGCAGCTCAGTAGAACTATGTTGCAAAAAATCAGGCTTATCCTGACGAAGCAATTCATATTATGGCAACGGCGCTCAACACTGATTCTACGCTCACCCTCTCCCACTCTTGCGCCAACCCCGCCTCATCGGCAAGCGCCGATTACAAAACACTTTGAACCGTTTTCAGCAAGTATGTCGGAGACGCGCCGCGCAACCTCAAGTGTCTTTGTCAGCCGCGCTTCGTTCATTCTCTTTCTTCAGCGCGGCTGTCATCACGGCATTTCGATAATGCAGATACAATGGATAAACAAGGCGCTCGTCGACGGTCAGCGATAACAAGAAAGAGCGTTTAGCTTCATTCTTCGCCGCCATGGTTGCACTCACTCCCATACTATAAAGCTACAGGCCTACGCGCGCACCGTCAATAAAATTCGCTACTTCGCCGGCTCGACCCACATCGTGCCGTAACCAACAAGGTTCGAACCCCACTCGACCCAGCCATAGCCCTGCTCGCCCCAGTACGTGCCCCACGAATTGCGGATCAGCCACGCGCGCTTCGCATTGTCCCAGCCGACAATGTTGATCGCATGGTTCACGCCGCCAGCATTCGCACCTTCGTTGAAGATGCCGCTCTTATAGCCCGTGAACATACGCGTCGCATTGATCGCCGTCGCGAGCACGCCGTGGGCGCAGAGAGCATTCTTAATCGCCTGCGGCGCCGCAACACCGTTCGCGACATAGCCCGATTTCACCACGATAAAATTACCGTCGGGCGTGACGTTCTTGCACATGCCTTTTTTTGCCTGATAAGGATAATTCGTCTCCACATCGCCGTTCATCTTTTTCATCTTATCCCAAACCGTGCCATACCAGCCGCCGTCGCAGCCGAACTCGCGCGTGCAGTTCAGGAAATACTGCTCTGCCATATCGACCGATTGCCGTGTCTGAATCAGGTGAGCACTTTCATACGAGGCCATCGCTGAGAACATATAACAATCCCCGCAGGATTTCTGGTCGCGCACCGCAGGTACAACACCGTGCGCGCGCCAGTCAAACGACTCGGCATTGGGATTGCACTTGCTGCGCGGATCTTCGGTCGGTACCGGCGGTACGGGTTCTGGCGCCGGCTCAGGTTCTGGCTTGGGATTCGGCTTCGGCGGTTTCGGCGGTTTGAGGCCCGTGATATCCTTCATTTTTTCTTTCATCTTCTCGTTGATCTCAACCTGAAAGTTCAAACCCTTCTTTTTTATTTCATCGCGCATGCCGTTGATCTCTTCGCGCATCTTCTGCATCATCGCGTCATTCTGAGAGCGCATCGACTCGAGTTTGCCGGCGTTCGCCTTTTTCAAATCGTCGTAACTCTGCGAAGAAAGTGCGGTAACGGCGACGCATGCGCCTATGACGAGGGGGGATATCCACCGGTTCTGTGATTTCATACCCTAATGAGACGTTTCACACAGCAATGTAAAGACCATTTTTTTCCGCCGCAAACCATCCGCGTAAAAAAAACCGACCTTTTTCACACCCAGAAACGTCTAAAACATATCAAAAAAGGCCCTTTCGGCTTGACCCGTGACGCGCCCCGTGCGATACGGGGGTAATCCCAAAGGGAAAAATTGATAGGAGAAAATATGAAGAAATTAGCGTATTCTGCTTTTTTTGCAGTGGCGTTCCTCGCAACATACTGCGGTTCTAAAGGAAATTTGACCGATATTAGTCAGGGCGAAGGCTCTGTAGACTCACTCGAAGAAGGTTTTGTCGGCGATGACAAACTGATCGTAAAAGGTGACGGCGTATCTACACCGGGCCTGAAAACCAACCTGCAAAAAGAAGCTGCGGCGAAAGAAGCTGCACGCATCGACGGACAACGTAAAGTTATCGAAATCTGCCGCGGCGCAAACATCCAGGCTGCAGCAACGGTTGACAACTTCGCACTCGCTGGTTCTGCTGTAGGTAAAGACCTCGCAGGCCGCATGAAAGGCGCGAAAGTGAAAAAAGCCAACTGCAAACCAGACGGCGACCAAATTGGCTGCAAAGTACTGATGGAAATCGAAAAGAAAAACATCAAGAAAGACTGCGAATTGGCAATGTCTGACTTGGCGAAATAATCTTTCTTAACGAAAGATTAGTCAAGGGGGCTTCGGCCCCTTTTTTTACGCCCTAGTCTTCGGCTTCGCGATGCATCTCGCGGGGGGCAGTGATGCCCATGAGGCTGAGTCCCGTTTCCAGGACCTGCGCCGCCAGCGAGCAAAGCGTCAAGAGCGCCGCTGCTTCTTCTTGATTCGAGTTCAGTAAATCTTTGATACGGTTATTTTTACCGTGGTAAAATGACGTGAACAGCGTGGCGCTCTGGTAGAGATATTCGGGCAGACGCTGGATTTCATAGTTGCGGGCGATATCCTGCACCAGCTCGGGAAAACGCATGAGGTAAAAGAACAAAGCCTGGCGCTCGGTTTTTCCTTCGCCCAGAATATGATTCAGAGCTCCGGTAAGATCGAGCGGTTTGGTGGCATCATGCCCCGCCTCTCTAAATATCGAGTGTATCCGCGCATGCGCGTACTGCAGATAATAGACCGGGTTCTTTTTTGACTGATCGAGCGCCAGCGTCAGGTCAAAGTCGAGGTGGGTGCTGAGTGCACGCGTCACAAAAAAGTAACGGCAGACATCCACGGGAATTTTTTCGATGAGATCGCGCATCGTCTGGAACTTGCCCAGGCGCTTACTCATCACGACCGGCTCACCGTTTTCGAGCAGGTTGACCTGCTGCGCGATAATGACCTTGAAGCTTTCACCGGCTTTTTCGCCGAAGCCTAAAGCCTTGAGCGCACCCGAAAGGCGGGAGATATAACCATGGTGGTCAGGCCCCCAGATATCGACGATCGTCTTAAAACCGCGCTCGACCTTGGTGTTGTGGTAGGCGATGTCGGCCAGAAGGTATGTCGGCCGACCGTCGGAGCGCACAATGACACGATCCTTATCGTCGCCGTATTCGGTGCTGAGGAAGACCTGGGCACCCTCTTCCGTCTTGATCTTACCTTTCTTTTGCAGCGTCTCGCCAATCGCCAGCACAGCGCCCTTCTCATGCAGCGATGCTTCAGAGAAAAAATTATCGAATTCGGTGCGAAAGGCAGCGAGATCCTTTTGTTGTTCGCCCAGAATCGCGCGGATGCCCAACGGCGAGAAGAATTTGCCTGCCGCAGCGAGCCATTCACTCTCGTTAAGCGCAGCAATTTTTGATTCTGTCAGGAGTACCGTTTCGGGTATTTTTTCCGTAGTGAGCAGGCGATCCAGATACTCGATGATGTACTCACCCTGGTAGCAGTTTTCGGGCAGGTCGACGGATTTAAATTTTTGCAGATAGCGGTAAGCAAACGACAGACCGAGCATGTCGACCTGGTTGCCATAGTCATTCACATAATATTCGCGGTGCACATCATGCCCTGCGGCTTTGAGCATACGTGTAATGCTGTCACCCACCGATGCGGCGCGCGCGGAAACAATATTCATGGGTCCCGTGGGGTTAGCAGAAACATATTCGAAGATAATTTTTTCCTGGGCGGTCTCGTTTTGAGAACCATTGAGCCAGGCGCTGAGCGTTGTGAAATTCAATGCCTGCGCGAGTCCCGCGCTATTCAGCGTGAAGTTGATAAAACCAGCGCCCGCTAATTCGATTTTTTCGAGGTGCGTCTTGTCCAGTTCGGCAAGAATTTTTTCGGCGATCGCGCGCGGCGGCAGCTTAAAGACTTTCGCAAGCTCCATCGCCGCCGGTGTCGCATAGTGACCGAATTTGAGATCAGGGGTGTAATCGATGCGCGGCGCAAAACCTTCGGGCAAGGCCACACCGAGACCGGCTGCCGCACGACGGGAGGCCTCAGTGACGAGTTGTCGGATAACAAAGCGGAGCGTCATGCGATCACAGCGGCTTTAACGGATCTTATAAAGAGAACTCGAAACCTTCGGGAATCATTGCCGCCGTCGGGAACAGTTTTTTCGCGTCGGCTTCCATCTGCATCAGGGTGTTGTCTGAATGCAGCGGATCGTGGTGTATCATGTGTAAATTTTTCACTCCGCCGCCCTTGCAGATCTGGATACCACTTTCATAGGTCGAGTGGCCCCAACCGATCTTGCCCGCATCGTATTCCGCGACAGTATACTGGCAGTCATAGGCTAAAACATCGGCGCCTTTACAGAAGACGGCGAGTTTTTCAATCATCTCGGCGTTGTGCTCGACGTCCGTTGAAAAGATGAAGGATTTTCCCCCGGCGTCAAAACGGAAAGCCAGCGTCGAATTCGGGTGGTGCAGCGAGAAACACGAGACCTCGATCTCGCCGATTTTTAATTTCGTTTCGGGTGTGATTTCATGGAAGGTCTTGTTCGAAGACATATATTTCGTGCCGACGGGAAAATAGATGAAATGCTGCTGCATTTTCAGCGCCTTTTCAATCGTCCAACTCTCATCTTCGCCATCGAGCCCCGGTACGGTCTTGGTTTGACCATAGACGTCGAGGGTGACATTGGGCAAGAACGCCGGTACAAAGAACGGAAAGCCCTGGATATGGTCCCAGTGGGTGTGTGTGAAGAGCATGTGGATGCGCCCGCCGGTTTTGGGTAAGTCGCCGCGCATCAGCTCGAGGCCGAGAATACGGATACCCGTGCCTGCATCGATGACAATCTTTGTATCTTTGTACTGCACATAACAACAAGTGGTATTGCCGCCGAAACGGTTGAATTCCGCACCGCTGGTGGGCAGGGATCCGCGAACGCCGTAATATTTTATTTTCAATGACACGCTTTTTCTAATATCGTTCGCACGGGGGGATAAACTGAACGCAGGCCAATCCATAAACGCGACCGCCGACGTAAAACGCTTCACGAGTCGTTACGCCTTTCCCCCGACCTCGACACTCGGCGATGGCATGTATCTCGGCGCCGGCGCCGACCTGGAAGTAGATACGCTGCTCTACGCCTACAGCCACGGCTTTTTCCCCTGGTATGAAAAGGCGCCGATCCTGTGGTGTTCTCCACCCGACCGGATGATCCTCCGGGGTGGTGAGCTGCACATCAACCGCAGCATGCGCCGCGTATTGAAAAAGTCAGACCACGCCCTGCGCAAGAATACCGCGTTTGCCGATGTCATCCGCCTCTGCGCCGACCTGCGCGAAGAGACGTGGATCACCCCCGAAATGATCGCTGCATACACACGGCTCCACGACGCCGGCTGGGCGCACTCGTGGGAAACCTTCGACAACGAAAGGCTGGTCGGCGGCATCTACGGTGTTGTGATGGGTGGTGCGGCGTTTCTCGAATCGACTTTTCATCTCGAACCCAATGCGGGCAAAGAGGCTTTCGTGGCGATGTATGACGACCTGACTGAGCGTGGCATCCACCTGTTTGATTTTCAGGTACATTCAGAGATTGCAGAATCTTTCGGCGCCTACGAAGTCGGGCGCAGCCAGTTTGAAAAATATCTCGCCCGGGCGCTCGCCTGATGGCATTTTATTACCACAAGGCACATAGCCTCGGTGTCCTGTTTCCCGAACTCTACCGGCTGATCAAAGAAGAACGTAAGACCCTGCGGCCCCAGACCCCGCAAACCATCATCGTGGGCAGCCTCGATGTCGAAGCGTGGATTGAGGAAAAATTCATCGAACATGACGGCGTGCTCATGGGAGTGCATTTCCCTTTTCTCGAAACAGCACTCGAAACTTTTGCGGAACGACAGACCGCTGCCATATTTCCCGGGGCGCATGAGTCATGGTTTTCGGTGATACCAGGCCTTAAGCGCGCAAAAAAAGCGGGCATGCTGCAACTCGAATTGGCAGTGCTGAATCTGCTCATGGCGGCGCGCGAAGAAAATCCTGCTGTTATTTTCGAATATGACATTCAAAATCTGGGCCCCCTGCAATTGCTGACGCTGGCACAGCGCATCGCCCGGGAAATCCGCGAGTATCTGCTGCACGCCCCCGATGCGATGGAGAAATTTCTGCGCGGGAAACCCACGGCAGCAATCGGGAAAATATGGAAGGTCGTCAACGCAGAACTGCGGCAGGCCGGATATGTTTCAGGAATGTTTTCCGGCAACCGCGACGCGAAAGAAAAAGCAGAGGAACCTTCTCTTTTCAGCACCGCGCAGGGAGGCGGCTCGCTTTATCTTTTTGGCATGCCGGTACTTTCGGCCTATCATATCCGCAAACTCTGCGCCGTCGCACGCACTGTCGATGTCCATCTGCTTGGTGTCCACCCGGAAACCGGTTCCCGAATCCACAATGACTACTACTTTTCCGTCGCAAAAATTTACGCGGCCTATGCGGCATTCCTCGCTAAAACGGCAAAAAGTCTCGACACACAATTTTCGGAAATTTCACATAGTTCGAATTTTTCTGCCTGGCAAAAAGCCTGGCTTGAAGATAAAGCCATGGATGCACCGGTACAGAGCCCGGTATCATTTCTGGGCCTTCCCGGCCTGTGGCGCGGCGCTGAAATCATTGCCGATCTCTGGCATCAAGAAATGCGCAACGATGCGGCGATCCGCCAGGATGATTTTTCGCTCATGCTGACCGACCCTGCGGGTCAGTTTCCTGCATTTGACAAAGCCTGCGGTTCGCGGCGGCTCGCTGTCTTTGCGCGCAACCGGCTCTTTGAGCGCCCGCATAGCATCGTAGAGCTGATCTCGGTACTTGCCAGCGCTTCGGGTGACGGCGTGAACCGGGATCTGCTGGTGCGGTATTTTTCGAATGCAGTGGTGTGCGAAAGATTCCGCCTCGATAGCGAAAAGACCAACCTCTATATCCGTGCGCTCACCGAAGCGAATGGTTTTCGCAACGACTATCCGGGAGCTCTCGGCATCTTCAATCTGACAGCGGCACTGGATCGCATCAGGCGCGCCCTCCTCATCGATCCGCCGACTGCTGTCGGTGACGGCATTCCCGGTGCGACGTATATCCGCAGCCTGGATACGGCAGAAACGCTCAGCGAATTTTTAAGCTGCCTTGAAATACTGACACAAGTGTCTGTAATACTAAAACCTCAGCCAGGCGCCGAGCTGGTCAGACAGCTTATCGCCTTCCTCCATAAATTCCAAAGTGAGCCTTCGCCTGAATTTAATGCAATCGCCGAAGCGCTCACGGAAATCGCGGCACTCATCCCCAACCATAACTTGAGCCTTCAGCAGGTTGCGCGGATGCTCATCCGGAATATTCCGGGAAAAAATCTCTCGCAGAGCGCCCAACGGCAGGGCATCTGCGCGTCGCCGCTGAGCTCCCCCGCGCCTTTCAGGCGGTCGGTTACCCTGTGCGACATGAACGAAGAGCTCGACGCCGCACCGGAAAACGAAGAGGGTATGCTGCCCGAGTACCTCATCTCGCCCACCCGCCTGAAAAAAACTGACCAGGTTGCAATTCACCTGGTACACGCGGCGCTCAGCGAAACCGCGGCGCTGCAAATCTGTTATTCCCGCTTTGATCCCAAAACCGGCGCAGAGAAATACCGCAGCGTCGAAGTGGAACGCTTTAAGGCTTCATTGGCAGCGAGGAAGATTATTTTTGCGGAAACGGACGGCTTCCCGCAAACCATTTTCGACGCCGCGCCGGGTTTTGCCCCCAATGCAGCGGATGCCGATGTCAGGACGGTGAGGCTGTCCTACACAAAGGCTGTCGCCGAACTGAACTTGGCTCAGGCCTTGCTTCCGGCCTTGCAGGTTAAGGAACCCGCCGCAGACCTGACGGTTAAAAACCTGATCGATTATGTGCAGAAGCCTTTCCAGTTTTTTTACGGCCGCATCACAACGCTGCCTGAAGATCCGGCGGATTTCCGCTTTGGCGAACCTAAACTTGCCGAGAGCAAGAGTTTTAAGTTCCGTTTTGCCGAAAATTACCTGAAACAAGCGGTGCTTGCGCCGCGGGCTATCCCCCTGGATAATCCTCTTTCACTCTTCGCCGCAGAACAACTCAAGGGCATTGCCGAACCCGAGGGTTTTGATTTCATGCACCGGCTGTTATCTTCAGGTAACAATGAGCGCATACTCATCGCTGCCGCCGAAGCCGCGCAGAATAGATTTCACATCATCGAGTACCTCTTCGACACGCGAATCAAAACAGCCTTTTCCGTAAAAGAAGGTGAGCGCTTAACACGGCGCTATCTGCCGGCGCCAAAGATCGGTTCCGTTACTATCACGGGAAGCACGGACAAATTTCTTGTCACCGCTGAAGATAGTTATCTCTACTTGGCAGGCTCTTTTAAAGACGGCGACAGGACAAAACATTGCGTCGGCGCCTACCTGCAACTGGCGGTGATCCTCACGGCAACCGCTAATTTTCCCGAACAGGCCCCTGCGGGCATTAAGCTCATGCAATATGAAATCAAAATCAGCGACGCGGAAAAATCTGCTGTCGAAATATCATCGGCAATAAAATTTTCACTGGATGCGGAAAAAATCAGTGGTGGCGATGCTTATCTGAACGGTATTGCAGAAGCCATTGCCAGCCAAGGAGCCCCCTACTTTGACCTGAAACTGCTAGGGATAAACAAGCTCGGCGGCTTTGCGGAAAAAAGCGATGCCGAGATTCTCGACGCGCTGACCAAGACACTGACCAGCGGGGATTCCCCGGATTTTCTCGCCGATTTTTACCAACCTGGCCTGAACGACGACAGCGTCGCGTTTTTCAACCAATTCATCCGACCGATCGCCGAAACTGATGTCACAGCTGCAAAACCCAAGACGGGCAGGAAAAAATGACGCCCGCAGAAGAACAAGCCCACATCGCACGCCTCGTCAGCAATGGGGAGCATATCTTCATCGAAGCTTCGGCGGGTTCCGGTAAGACCACGCGGCTCGTGTCACTGATCGTCGAGATCATACGGCAAGGTAAGGCCCGCCTCCCTGAAATTCTCTGCGTCACGTTTACTGAAAAAGCGGCCTCGGAACTCAAGGCGCGCATCTTTGCCCGGCTGGCAGCTGAAAAGGGGGAACACACAGCCCGGGCGCTCAGTGATTTTTCCACCAACAGCATCGGTACCATACACAGCTTTTACCGCGCCGCTTTACGCGAAGACCCGGCGCGTGCCGGCGAAGAAGGTTTAGAGGCCAATGCCGATGAAAAGGAACTTTTCGAAGAGGCCCGTGAATATGTGTTCCGCATTGAATGGCAAAAGCTGGGCGCCGATCAGCTCGCTGGTTATCTCGAGGAGCTGGATTTCGGCAAAAAGAATTTTGTTTCGCGCGAACGCGCCCTCGATGCCGAGCTGCGGCCCAAATGCCTGTATCTTTTTGGCGCACACACGACGCCTGTTTCACCCGAGATCGCCGATGCGGATTTAATACGCACCGCGACCGATTTCAAGGCATGGACGATAAGGAATATTGTCATGCGCATGCGCGAACTCGTGGAGGGCAAGAACCTGCTGACTTTCTCCGGGATGATCGCCGGCACAGCGGATGCCATCCAAAACCCGGAATTTGTCCGCAAACTGCGCAGCCGCTACCGTTACGCACTGATCGATGAATTCCAGGACACCGACGCGCTGCAATGGCAGATTTTCAAAACCCTGTTTTTGAATGCAAAAAACACCCTGATTGTTGTGGGAGATCCCAAACAGGCTATCTATAAATTCCGCGGCGCCGACGTCTTCGTATACCTGCATGCGCGCGAAGAGATGCTGGCCGAAGGCGCCTTTGCCGACCGGTTGCCGCGCAACCACCGCAGCACACCGGAGATTCTCAGCGCCCTCGATTCCATTTTTGCGGCACCGGAAGTTGCGGCGGTTTGGCACCGGGCCAACATAAACTATGCCATTCCCGAACGCGCCCGGGCCAGCGATGCAGAAAGCGGGGTGGAATTCTACCGACGGAACAAATACTCAGCCTCTGCGCGCGAAGATTTTGCCCACCTCGCGGCGGGGCGGATAAGCGATCTGAAACGGCGCCACCCGGATTGGACAATCGCCATCATTGCCTTCAAGCACCATACCCTCGAAATATGCGCTGACGTGCTGCGCGCATCCGGCATCGAATATGCTTATTACCGCCAAAAACCGGATTTCGCGCGCGTTGAATTCACCCATTTGGGAATTTTCCTGCAATCTTTCGCGCTGCCCGCGGAAGAAGGTTATGCCCTCGCGCTGAAAACCCTCTTTCTTAAGGCCGAGAAAGAGCCCGCGGAATACTACCGCCGCCTCGCGGCGCATATCAACGAGGGGCGCATTTTGGTTTTCCTGCAAAACCTGGCGCAGAACCTGAACTCCATACAGCTGCTCATGGCAATCGACCCCGACCGAAATATCTACCATGGCTGGCGGGTTCTCACACAAAAGCTGCTCGCACTTTGCGGCGAAAAAATCTTCGACCTGGAATCATTGCGTGCGGTGCTGCATACCATGGAACATGACCCCGACGAAGACGAACGCGGGGGAGATATGCTGCGCTCCCCCGGGGCAGTCACGCTGCTCACCGTCGCCAGCGCCAAGGGGCTCGACTGGGATGTCGTGCTTCTCGCCGACGGTTATTCAGATAAGCGCTGGCAGGATTTCCCGTTTTTCCATGACGCCCGGGGAAATGCAATTGTGCCTGCAGATGCAGAGGTTTTCGAAAGCGGTAGCGATAAACTGATGCCGATTGCGGAAGAGGCGCGCATTACCCAACTCAACCTGCTCTACGTGGCACTGACGCGGGCCAAACAGAAATTTATCACGTATATCATCCCGCCGTGGCGGGAAAATGAAGCCGGTCCGGCAAGTTATTTCCTCACGGCATGGGCTGAGATTGCGACGGTACCACTCCTCGACTTCGATGAAGCGGTCGCAGCAATTCCATCCGGAATCGGGAAGCAGGCAGAACCAAACCTTCCGGTCGGGGTGGAACATGGCACAATACCTGCACGTATCCGCGAACGCACCTCTTTTAGCCGGCTTACTGTCGCCGAGTTCAGCGAGACGAATTTTATTGAAGATATTTTGCCGCGCGGCAGCGGCGTCGGTGAAATTCTGCACGGCATTCTCGAAAACTGTGACTTTACGATGTACCGCAAAGGCCGCATACCCGACCCCGCAGCGCTGACGGCGGAGATCATTCCCTTGCTGGGAAACATCCGCCGCGACGGCAAAGATATTACCCCGCAGGTTGCAGAACGTATTCTCGGCATTATCGCCGCCTGCTCCGCTGCGGAGCTACCCTTAAGAAACGCTGGCGCTGTAAGTCTTTGCGATCTGCCGCCTGAAAATCTCTGGCGTGAAATGCCGTTTTGGAGCGCCGCCGCAACGCACCGGGTACTGCGGGAATACGCCGGCAACGAAACCAGGCGCTCAATGCACGGCTTCATGGATCTCGTCTTCACCGTCGACGAGAAGGATTATTATATCCTCGATTACAAGAGCAATTCATTGAGCAGCGTCACGCCCGAAAATATCGACGGGTATACACGCGAACACTACGCCCTGCAGGCAGAAATTTATTCGGAGGCGCTGTCAGCTTATTTGAGAAAAAATTATCCCGGCGAAAACCGGCGCGTCGCCGGTTGTTATTTCCTTTTCCTGCGTTATCTCAAACCCGACAGCCGCGAAGGCGTGCATTTTACGGAGGCAGCGGATGCCTGAAAGTATCAACCCATGGCTTCCGCTCACGGCCGATGAGGCGATTTGGCCCGAAGGGTTTGGCGCGGCTGAGCGTGAAGAAGTCGTGACCCGGCTCGCCGCGGGCGAAATTGCCATACAATATTCCGGAACTCAATCCAACGCGGTATTCCGCATTCAAAAGATCGGCAGCAAGAATTTCCTGATTCCGCACCGCAACTGGCCGCTGCTCGATTTTTTTCTGCAACGCCCGGCGGGGCATACCGGAGCAACGCAGGAAGATGCCCTGAAAGTTCTCACCGGGGGAAAACACCTGTTGTTAACCGGCGGCCCGGGCACGGGCAAGAGTTACACGATTTCGCGGTTCGTGGAGCAGCTGAAACCCATCGCGGGTCGTCCGCCGCGCGTCGCGATTGCCGCGCCCACAGGCAAAGCAGCAGCGCGCTTCCAGCACCTTGCGGGTTCGCGCCATGCTCTGGTCGAATGCTCCACACTGCACCGCCTCCTGGGGCTTTCACGCGACGAGCGGCGGCTCCGCTACGGGGCTCAAAATCCGCTTCCCTATGATATACTCATCATCGATGAAATCTCGATGCTCGACCTGGGGCTGTTCGCCGCTGCTGTGCGCGCGCTGCCTGAGGCCGCACAACTTCTGCTTGCGGGCGATCTCGACCAATTGCCGGCGATCGACGGGTTAGCCATCGACCGCGCCATCCGGTTTTTTTCGGCCGAGGGTGTAATCGCGCATGTGCATTTAACCCAGGTACAGCGCTTCGCCACGGAAAAAGCAAATGCCTACCGCAGCATCTCTGAACATGGTATTCGCGCACTTTCAGACCCGGGTGTGGCGGCCGTCGTAAAACATATAGAGCTGAAGGGGCCGGCCGCCCTCGGCGAAATAATCGATCGTTACACGCGCGAACGGCTTTGTTCAGAAAAGGTAGAGAACCTGCGCAGCGCGTTTTCAGACCTGAAACCAGGAGTACATCCCCCAACCGAACTCGTCACCGCGGCATTTGACTTTCTGAAACGGCAGGTGATTCTCACCGAACGCCGTGAAGGAGTTTTCGGGAGCCAGGCCATCAACCGGCGCATCGCCGCAGACCTCGCGCGCTTAGCACGAAACAGCGGTCGCATGCTCGAACCCGTAATGAATACGATCAATAATTACGAGCTGCAGATTTATAACGGTGATGTGGGATTTATCTGGGATGCCCCGGGGGAGCGGCGTGCGGTTTTTCCGGTGCCCGAAGGTGGTTTCAGGGTTTTGACGCTCGCCGAACTCACAGGTGCTGAGAGCGCGTATGCGATGACGATTCACAAAAGCCAGGGTTCGGAATACGATGACGCGTTTGTGTTATGTGAAGGGGGAGCAAATACGGACAGCCGCCTCATCTACACCGCTGTAACGCGGGCAAAGAACGAAGCGACTATCCTGGAAGTCTTGAGGTAAACAAGGGGATCTCCCCTTGTTCAATCCGGATTACTGTTTAACGCCGGTCAGCGTGATTTCGATACCATCGCGACCTTTTTTAGTGGTGTATTCGATACGAGCCACTTCAATACCTTTTTCGATCAGCGCATCCATGACGCTTTTTGCGTATTTTTCAGCAAGCTCTTCATTCTTACCGCGCGAAGCGAGACTGATCTTTACATCTTTTTGTTGCTGCATCACACCGAGAATCGTTGTAACACGCTCGACCATGTCAGGTGAAAGCGGCGGAATCTCTTCGAGCTTCGGCGCGCGTTTTGCTGCATAGAGAATCTTCAGGTCAACGGCACCTGAGAAAATTCCGCTGCCACCTTTCGGCTTAAGGCCAGCGCTCTTCAGGCGCGGAACCACTGCGCCTTGTGCTGCGCTCGCCAGCTTGTCATGTTCAGCCTTAGCGAGCAGGCCTTTGTGTGTGCTGATCTTAGAGTAGTTGGTCGAGAGCACCGCGTAAAACGAGGCCTTGTCGTACTCGCTGTCGCCGAGAAAGTTACGCGCCTTGTTGCAATACGTGCGCGCTGAATAGGCTTCTTTCTGGGGCAGGAAGGTTGCGAGATCTGCGCGTGCATCCATCGCCGCGAGGGCCTGGATAGCATCGTCGACTTCGCGGCGCGCCTGGCTTTCTTTAATCACACCCGCGAAAGCCGGAGTGATCGCGGCTACGGCGATAATTACAGTTAATAGTTTCTTCATTATAGTCTCCTTCACTTGAGGCCCGCTGACCGGGTTTCACGCGCAAGTTTAGAAAGTGCGCAGAATGATTTAGCCTTAATGGCGGCAGCCCAGGCTGCTTCAGGCTCTTTGTCGTTTGAAAATTCTTTGGCCTTATCGAGAAATTCTTTGGCTTTGCCGGTTTCGGCGCTACCGTCTTCGCCCAGAGCGTTATACGCTGTCTGTGCGTCGGCAATCGCCGCATCGGCGTCGGCTTTCTCTACGCTGGAAGGATAGATATCCGGTGAATCGTCGGCGATTTTGGCGCTGCCGCATGCGACGCCGGTAAGGGCGGCCGCAATAAGCATGGCAATAACTGTGGCTTTACGTTGTCCCATGAAAAACTCCTATCTTTTAGTTAACTAAGTTGTATCCCGTAAGACCCTTAAAGAGTACTCACGGTTCGCAAAAAAACTTGCGTACTTATTTCCACGGCTCATCAGAGATTTTGTGCGTCAAGGGAAAACGCATCTTTGCCGGCGTTCTGTGAACATATGACTACAATAAGACATAATCTGAACAACCGTACTTTTTTCTGGACGTTCCGCCCTGCTGAGGTAAGTTAGGGTATGGAGCGGGAACTCACAGCCCTTGCCGATGCCGTCAAAGCATCCCAGAAGAATGACAATCATTCTTTAGGCGGAGCAATTGCGGGCCATGTCTACGAAAACCGCACAAGTAGCCTCGTGCCCCGTGTTGCTGCCCTGCCCGCTCTCATAGGCTGCCTGTTCCTGTCAGGCGGTATGGGCCTGATTTTAAGCTCGGGCAAAACCGCACCAGCCGATGCCTCGATCGAGGCGATCAGCCCCGAAAACACCGAGACGATCTGGGAAAAACAGGTCAAACCCACAACGGGCAATGGTTTTAATTTAACTCTCGATTTGCAAGATACCCTGCGGGCAAGTGACCCGCACACAAAACGTGTATTGTGGTCGCAGCATCTGCCCGAAATCGCCCCGACATCGGCGCCGCTGGTTTTCACAGAGCATGAAAAAGTTTTTGTGAGCGTCGCCTCTTCACAGGGCGCGGTTTACCTGCTGAACGGCCTCACAGGCCAGGTGCTGTGGATGCAAAACCTCAGCGACAGGGTGGATGTCTCTCCGCTGCAAATTAAAAATTCCGTGATTGCAGTCGCCTGTGCTGACGGCAAAATTTATGGCATGACTGTCGCCGATGGCCACATCGACTACATGGTTCAAACCGATTCACAGATTACATCCCTCGAACCCGTCGCCGATGGCCGCGGTGAGCATATTTACGCGATTGCCGACAAAAAACGCGTTCTGGCGCTGAATGCGGTTACGGGCGACCTCCTGTGGCGCCGCGAAACCTCGGGAATTGCCACCGGCAGCCCGATACTGACTGCCAACAAAATTATCACGCCGACGCTTGACGGTAATTCGTCCAAACTCTGGGCCTTCGATGATGCCGGTAACTTAAGCTGGATGAATACTTTCAGCCGCTATAACTCCCTCGCTTCCACAGAAGGTTATATCGCGATCGTTCAGGGCCCGGTCATCACGCTCATCAAGGCAGACACAGGCGAAGCGATCCATTACTGGCAGCTTGGCAAAACACCCGAAGATATCGAACTCATCAACCAGAACGGCATGCTGGTCGTGAAAACCGATCAGGGCAATCTCACCTCTGCAATAAACTAAATCATTGACGCGGCGCTCTGCCTAACTATTCACCGGCGTGGATATTCTCACACTCGCTTATGTCGCATCGGGTTGTTACCTGATGGGCTCCATTCCGACTGCATACCTCGCGGGTCGTGCGATCAAAGGCATCGACATCCGCACCGTCGGTTCAGGCAATGTCGGTGCATCGAATGCGATGCGGCTCCTGGGCAAAGGCTGGGGTGTCACGGTTCTACTGCTCGACGCTGTTAAAGGACTGGTTCCCCTCCTTATTATCCTCCATATCTACCTCAAGGGAAATCCGTATTTGCAGCGTTATGCGATGGTCGGTGCACTCTGCTGCATGATCGGCCATATTTTCCCGGTATGGCTTGCCTTTAAGGGCGGCAAGGGTGTGGCCACAGGGCTCGGTGTCATGACTGCGCTCGTACCGGTCGCGGTGGCTGTGGCACTCCCCTTCTTTATTCTCATCGTCGCGATTTCACGCTATATCTCCCTGGGGTCAATCATCGCCGCCCTGATTTTGCCGGTGGCCTTCTTTATCGATCACCGTTTGCCAGCTGATCTCGAGCTTTTCGTGTTCATCGTTGTGGCCTGTCTTTTTGTGATTTACAAGCATAAGACTAATATCAAGCGTATCTTCGCGGGAGAGGAGAATCGCCTGGGCGATATAGGGACCACGGGTCCCGCTGCCGCAGAGAAGCTAAAGGAGTGACCATGAAAAAAGGGATTTTAACCATACTGTGCGCCATATTAGGCGTTGCCACGCTTTCCGCCGGACCGATCCGCGACGACTATTTCAAGACGCGCGACGATATTGAAAAAAGCAAGGACACTCCCGAATCGCGCAAGCAATTCCTCGAGACCAATATACAGCGCTCGCTGCGCCGCCTTTTGGTGCGTTATTTCGGCTACCAGAAACCTGAAAGCATCAAAGTTTCCGCATCCAACTACGAGCAGTCTGAAAAAGATAAGCTGACATACTACTTCAAGTTTGAAGATTATGTGGGCTTCATGACATTTTCTAACGATCCGGAATATTATTACGCCGTGCCGCGCGAAGAAAAAGTCGTGCAAAAGCCCAAAGCGGGCGCTGGTAAATAACGAGTCCATTGGGCCTGAAAGCAGTCGGGCCCCTTAAGCTCATCGGCAGAAAAGCGCGGCCGATCGTAATTCTGACCGCGCTGCCCGATAAAATCGCAGCAGAGAAGCTTGCTTTTCTGCTCGTTGAAAATCAGCTGGCAGCTTGTGTGAACATTATCACACATATGGAATCCATTTATTTCTGGGATGGCAAACTGGTGCGCGACCAGGAATGTAAGCTGTTCATCAAATCCTCAAGCGCCGTGCAGAAACAGGCGATGGAATTTATCAAGGCGAACCATCCCTACACCGTCCCTGAAATTACCGTGATTGGTGAAAGGGGCGACGTCTCGATGGACAAAGATTATTGGTCGTGGGTTTCGGCCTATGTCACGCACCGGCGTGAGTAAATTCGCGTCTTAATTCAAGCGCCATTTTCCATTTTTATAGGAAATATTCCGAACTTTGCCGTTAGGAAAATTCGGGTCCAGAAACTCGATGTTGTCCTCGCCTTTCCATTGAATCCCGTTCATCGACAGATCCCGTAACTCAAGCAGGAATACGCGTTTGCCAATTTCATCCGATATATCGAAAATTTCGACTGCATTTCGGCTGAAATTTTCGTCTTGATAGCTTAGAAAGAAGCGTCCATCCGGCGAAAATAACTGTTCTCCAAAAGTGGTGATTCGGCGCCCCGTTTTGGCATGAATCATCTCGCGTTCACTCCATTCCCAACAGCATATCTGAAAAATATAAAAATCGTTCTCTCGCCGTTCAAAGCGATACCTGCGGGTAGAAGCTGCATTTTCGATATCAACAAGGGAAACGTCGGCACCGGTATCGAGCTTCATCGTTATTCTATCTCTAACCCGACTCATATGCGGATATTTGGCTATTTCATGCTTTTCGATTAACGTAGCGCATTCGCAGAAATTGCTGATATTTTTACAATGTTGCTCCGCAAGGTGATGATAATATCCTCGAGGGATGCCTGGTCGCAAAGATTCCAGGTAACCATCGAATAACCAGCCCGTGTATTTTCCGACGGAGATTTGACGCCAGCAACCCGCGATGCCCTCGATTTTAGTGCAATTTGCCGAGGCATCCAAATTCTTTATTTCCATTCTGAACGGTAAAATTGCAATCTTAGCTGATTTTGGACTGGGCTCTTTCCTTAGTACTAAACCCGCTGTTGGCTTGACAAACATGCGGCCATCTTTTGCAATATAGTTTGGCCGGCTTGGCGTCTTAGATGGTTCTGTCTCGGCTTCGCATTGGTTTCGTTGATCACAACAGCATGATATTGTGAAAAGTATCGTCGCAATAGAGCATCTTATCAGCATCGGGTTAAGTCTAAAGCGTGATTCAACGAGGCAACTTAGCTGACTCCACCGCTAGCAGCTATTCTTAAATTCTTCTTTTCCAGAATTTCCGTATAACGCGCCCAGCGTTCGGTCGAGCCTGCAGTGCCTTTCTCAATCTGAAAGTAACAGGTTTCGTAACCTGCGGGTATCGTCGTCTTGAACATCACATCGTAGATATCGTTGCGGCCTTTGCTTTTAGCGAATTCCCGCGCGGCGTCAATCATGCCCTGCACGAAATAGCGCTGCACACGGCAGTCCATGGGCTGGTACATGTCCTGGTGCGGGCAGTAGTCGATATGAAAATCGGCCTTGCCCGCATCGATGCGCGGCGTCTCGAGTGATGCGTACGCGACACGGTTGATGACGGTAGCATAGAAGCTGATCCATTCGTCGGTTGAGATGCCGGGGTCGATTTCTGTGCCGTCGAGAATCTGGCGGCCAATATCGTGGCCGATCTTCTTAAGCGCGTTTAACACCAGCTTTTGGCCCTCGGCGCCAAAGGTTTTCTCCGCTGATTTCAAAACTTCGATCAGCGCCATCGCCTGCATCGTACCCCACTGCCAGAGGGTGGCCGGGTCAAAATTGGTTTCGGCCAGCACCTTGCGGATGTTTCCCAGGCCCTTGGCATAAGGTTGATTGTAGTGGAATTTTTCCCAGTTTTTTTCGGGGCGGCTTTGCCAATGCGGGTGAGACTTATCGGCATGGATATCGCGGTCGATGTGTTTCATGGAGAGACGCTCGCCGCGCGCTATTGTCCGTGGCGAGCAGTTATGGTAAGTTCTGAAAAAGTCATGCGCGGCCGAGGCCGCGCGAGGGAATGCGCGCTCGCGATGATGCAAGCGCTCCTAATTTTGTCTTTTTCAGAACTTACCAAGGATAAAAATTCACCACGCGCAGTAAATGGTGCATAATTTCAGGAGTGCAGCGCGTGGAATAATGGCTGGCATCCGACCAGTATTTGCATTTGTAATCGGCCTGATCGGCGAAGTGGAATTTCAGTTTATCACCCTTGAATTCGCGCGCATACTTATCCACCGCGGGGGCATAGGGCGTCTTATCGAGTACGGCCTTAAGTTCGGCGTGCACAAATGGTTTATAAAGAAGAAGCGGCACCTTTTTTTCTGCCGCCATACGCACGATGCGGCGCAGCGATTCATCCATCAGCGGGTCGACGGCGAAGATCTTATAGTTACCCTCGTACATCGTGAGAAACTGGCCGATGCGCTCTTCGCGGATCTTGCCCGTGAGATCGCTGTCGAGAAAATCTTTGTAACTGCGGTGGTATCTTTCGATGATGGAATATTCCGGCTGCTCTTCCTGTACTTTGGGCCTATAGTCATAGACAAGAAGCTCGGGGCGCGGTTTCAGCGCATAACCGGCAAACGCCAGGCGGGCAATGGCCTCATCGCGCACCGACTTTTTACCGAATTTCGCGAGCAGCGTGTAATAATCAAAGTCATATTCGTCTGAAAACAGGAACTCCGACTTGCCGTGGTTGTTCTTGTGCTCGAGTTCAAGCAGTTCAGGCCCTAACTCCAGCACAATCGCATCGGGGATAAAATTCTTTTTCCACAGCCGGTCGAGCGCATGCCAGTAGACCGCCATCTGTGCACCGACCTGGGCGTAGACGAGAAACTGCGTATCCATGATCTGCTTCTTTTGCGGATCATTCAGATATTCGGAGAGGCGGGTTTCCTGTTTCAGGAGATTAAATCGTTCAGAACGCGAACTGCCGAAAACCACAACGGTTTTCGTGCCAACCTTTTTTGCCGCAAAGCTCGCTTCTTTATCGAGGCGAATCTTCGCTGTTTCGTTGAGAGCAAGCCCGGCATCGCGTGCCTTTGCGGGCAGCAGCAGCAATGCTTTGTCGACCAGTATCACTGCGACGAGAACGATTACCGGATAATAGAGCCAGCGCCGCGATGGCGGGCGACGGTTCCGGAGCGAAGTCGAGGGATCAGAACTGGACATAGATGAAGGCCTCATTGGGTATTTGTATGCGTGCAATCAGAAAGACAATCACGAACATCAGCAATGGCACCCAGATTTTGGCGCGGGGAATAAAATATCCGAGCAACGCATCGCGCCGCATCTCGAGGTATTGCACGAGCCATGTCAGTATGATCAGCGATAACACGAGCGAAACGGTGAGCGTCGCTGTTTTCCAGACAAAGACCTGTGAGATGATGCTGAGCGCCGACTTAAAATCTGAAGCGCGGAAAAAAACAAAGGCAAAACTCCAGCCGACAACGACCCAGAGATTGCGCACCAGCCACCAAAAGTTGTTCGCGGGCGACTTGCCTACTTTCAGGATTTTCTCCACACAGAGAAAAAGGCCGTGCAGCACACCCCACACCAGAAAGTTCAGCGTCTCGCCGTGCCAGATACCCGAGAGCACCATGGCCGCGAATAAGTTGAAATACTGGCGTACAGCGCCGACGCGGTTACCCCCCAAAGGAAAATAAATATATTCCCGGATAAAGGCAGAGAGCGTGATATGCCAACGTGTCCATAGCTCTGAAAAACTCGTCGAAAAATACGGGCTGCGAAAATTCACCGGCATATCGTAACCGAAAAGTTTTGCCATACCGCGCGCCATGTCGATAAAGCCGGAGAAATCACAATAGATCTGCGCGCTATAGCCAAAGATTGCCAAGAGCGTATCGATGCTGCCGTACTCCGCCGGCGCCTTGAACACGGGATTAATGAGGTAGCCCAGTACGTCAGCGATAAACAGCTTCTTTATTAATCCGAGCGCGATCAGGTACAGACCGCGCGTCTGCCCCTCTTGCGACTCGACTTCATTGCCGATCTGGGCATAAAAATCCGAAGAGCGCAGAATCGGGCCCGAAATCAGGTGAGGGAAAAACAGCATAAAGAGAAAAAACTTTCCCGGTGCGACGTCACTGACTTGTGACGGCTGCAAAGACGGCCTCGTGCCGACAGCCGTCCCTGAGGCATCCATGCCTTTGGTTCTTGAGACATCCACCTGAAAGGCAATAAACTGGAAGGTGTAAAAGCTGATCGCCAGCGGCATGACGATCTTGAGCGTTGCGGGGTCAGCAATGCCTGCATGCGGCGCAACCAGCGCCACCGCCGAATTGAAATATTTAAAAAATACCAGGTGCAGTATATTCAGTGCAACCGCAAATACCAGTGTCGCGCGGGAGGCCGAAGCGGCGATGCGACGCGCGAGAAAATAGTTGATCGCAATGACAATCAGAAAATGCAGCAGAAACGCCGGGCTATAAAAACCGTAATAGAACAACGAAGCGGCGATGAGAAAACCCACGCGCAGGCGCTGCGGCAGGTTCCAGTAGATCAGGAACGAAAAACTAAAGAAGGCAACAAAAATGAGCGAAAGAAAGTTCACGAGATGTCATTGTGACCGACGGATTTAAAGGCGCAAGCGAATTAGAACTCGAATACCGCGGCGAGGTAGGCGGCGTCGCGTCGGGGGATGACCGCCGTCTGCGCATAGCGGATTTTTTGTCCTGGCGATGCCCCTTCCGCCGCGCTGCCGTTATTGCCAGAAAAGTCGCGGCGGAAATTCTGTCCCGTTGTCCAGCCGATGATGTGACCGATCATTGCCCCCGCGACGACGTCTGAAAACCAGTGCGAGTCGTTTTCGAGGACACTGAGCCCCATTGCCAGGGAAACCGGATAACCAATGATGGCAATCCAGTGCTTTTTAGGGTAATATGCATAAAGCGCAGACACAAAAGTAATCGTCGACGATGTATGGCCCGAAGGCCAGAAAAAGCGCCCTTCGCTGCGACTGAAGTCAGTGTTGAAGAAACGGAAATCCGTAGCATTGTCGGTGCGGGTGAAATCCGACGGCGCATTCGGGTCGCCATCCTTGAGCGGGGCCTGGCGGCCGCTGACATATTTCATCAGCATGGTGATCAGCCCGGTTGTCGCAATCGCCTGTATCGTCGCCGACCCCGCGCCGATGACTTCGTTGTCTGATTCCTTGAGACCCCAGAGATACATGACGACGGCAGGGGTAATCTGCCAGAACCAGCCGAGAAAAAGCCCGACCTTACCGAAATCGCGGCCAATCGGGTCCTTCCAGAAAAATTTTTGCACCGCATTGTCGGCGCCGCTCTGGGCAATGACGTAGGTTGAGCCGATCGCCCCCAGATGCCAGAAGCTGTTCCAGCCTGCATACGAGTCATAGACATTGCCCAAGACGTTGTGCCACGGGTGCAATCTTTTGCCCTGATTTTCAGCGGGGGGATTTTCCGCGGCGGCGACGACGGACAGCGAAAGCAGCAAAACGCACGTGACTTTTTTCAAAAACATACGACCGGTTCGGCAGGCAGGCTGAAAAGCAAACGGCGGCCGAACATCCAAATATGCTGGACGGCGCCCGGCCATGCTTCCGACACGGGAAACATGCTGAAAGTTATTGCATCCATCCTTCTGAGCCTGGCTCTTCTCGCCCCGGCAAATGCCGCCGACCCGGCCGCCGCGAAATATATCGAATATCTTCCCGGCACGATGCCGCTGATTCTTGAAGTACCGCATGACGGCATCGAGGCTTATCCCGGTGTCGCCGAACGCACAAATCCCAAAGGGTTTCCGGCATTCCGCAAAGGCAGGGATACGAACACCGCTGAACTTGCCCGCAAGCTACAGGCGGGCTTTTTCGAAAAAACAGGAAAAAAGCCCTATGTCGTCATCATGAAACTTGCCCGTAAGTGGGTGGATGTCAACCGCGAAGAAGAGCGCGGTGTGGAGAACGAGAAGATCGCAGAGGTCTACCGTCTCTACTATACAAAACTGCACGAAGCCAAAAATGAAATTATCCAGAAACACGGGAAAGGCCTGATCCTCAATATCCATTCGAGCAACACCTGGCAGCATGACGTCTATTTCGGCAGTGGCGGCATGAAGGCCGTGAAGCCGCTCATCAAACGCTCTGGTTTCAACGCCTACAGCGGCGAATTCAGCATACAGCAAACGCTCTCCGACAAGGGCTATGAAATTCCCGGTTATAAAAATATTCCGTCAGAACAAGGGCCGACAGGTAATGTCAACCGCGCGCTGACGTGGGTTGATAAGGACAGCAAGCTCGACGCGATCGAAATTGAAATCAATGGCAAAAAACACCTCGAAGAAGCGGAGAGCCTGACAAAGTTCTCGGAAGATTTTGGCGAAGCGGTACTGAAGTTCGTGAAGAAGTATTACACACCATGAAAATTTTCATCACGGGCGCCTCGGGTTTCGTCGGCTCAGCGGTTGTCACACAACTTAAGAAGAAACATTCGCTCTTTGCGATGTCGCGTTCTGAAAAGAGCGACGCGGCGATCAAAAAGCTCGGCGCCAAACCCGTGCGCTCAGAGCTCGGCAAGGTTTCGCCTGCCGACCTCAAAGGCATCGATGTGATCGTGCACGCGGCGGCATTCGTCGAACAATGGGGTACTAAAGAAGATTTCTGGAAAGCGAACGTCACTGGCACCGAACAAATCATCGAAGCCGCGAAGGCGGCGAAAGTAAAACGTTTTATATTTATTGGAACCGAAGCCTGCCTGTTCCACGGGCAAGACATGATCAATATCGACGAGAGCTATCCCTACCCCGAAAGTACACCTTTTCTTTATTCACTGACCAAGGGCGAAGCTGAGAAACGCGTGATCGCCGCAAATACCAAAACCTTTGCAACGCTGTCCATACGCCCGCGGCTCGTCTGGGGCACCGGTGACAAAACCATACTGCCCGTGCTCGTCGATATGATCCAAAAGAAAAAATTCATGTGGATGGACCACGGCGCCAAAAATACCGACACCACACACATTCTGAACCTGGTGCACGCGGTAGAGCTCGGCCTCAAAAAAGGCAAAGGCGGCGAAGTCTATTTTGTCACCGACGGCGAAAAAACGACCTTCCGCGAATTCCTCGGCCGATACCTTGCCACACAGGGAATCACCGCTCCGCAAAAATCCATCCCCGGTTCTGTGGCGCGTGGCGTCGCCGCCCTCGTCGAGGGGATCTGGAAATTGTTTCGGCTCAAGGGTGAACCGCCACTGACCCGCTTTGCCGCGGCGATTATGTCGCGTCATTGCACGATCCGCATCGATAAGATTCAGGCAGATATGGGTTATAAGCCGGTGCTTTCCGTGGCCCAGGGCCTTCAAAACATGCCCCGACTCTAGACCCTACGGTCCCGTGGCGGCTCTGCCGATAATCGACTATGCGATTATCCAATGTTACACGAGGTAACTGGGGACGGCGGACAGGAGGTCCTCTTTTTGCCGTCCTGGCGGATTTACCGCGTAGCGGGCGGCTTTTGCACCTTGTTGCGGCGGCAATTTTATTGATCACGGCCTGCTCCCCGAGGGGAAAAGGCAGGTTTTCCTCTTATATATATAAATCCTCAGGCAGTACCTCCCTGCCCCACGATGCCGACGGCGGCATCATTGTGCGGGTGAAACTCTTTGCCGGTGAATCGTTGACCATCAAGGCCGACGACTATACCTTCACCTCAGGCAAAACTACCCGCCGCGGTTCGGGTTCGATCACCATCACCGAAGAAGGTGTCTTGCAACCCAAGGGCTATTTTGTACTGGGTTCAAAACGTTATCACGGCGCGCTCGAAGCCAAACGCGACAGCGGAGGTTGGCTCTACATCAACCATGTACCGATGGATGAATACTTAACATCCGTTGTAAGCCACGAGATGAGCCCGTCATGGCATAGCGAGGCGCTGAAGGCCCAGGCCGTTGTCGCGCGTACCTACCTGCTTCTCAAAATGAAAGAGCGCGCAAAGAAGCCATACGACGTCGACACCACAACCAACTTCCAGGTCTATGGCGGTATCAAAAAGGGTGACACGGGTGCGCGCAACGCGGTGGCAGAAACGCATAATGAGGTTCTTTACCACGGCGACAAATTGGCGCAGACATTTTTTCACTCTTCGTGTGGTGGTACGCTTGCATCGGCCGAAGAGGTTTGGGGTAAATCGGTGCCCTACCTGGGTGTACAAAGCTCACCCTATTGCTCCAGCGCACCGGTCTACAAATGGTCGATTAAAATTCCCTTCACCGAAATCGGTCGTCGGCTCGCTGCCAGCGGCGTGCGCAGTGTCAGCGTGGCCGAGCGCAGCCCGTCAAAACGCGTGAAGACGCTCAACATCGTCACGGCCTCGGGCACCAAGAAAGTGCGCGCGGATAAATTCCGTACGGCACTGGGCGCGCTCAAGGTAAAATCGACCTTCTTCGGCGTCGCGCGCGACGGCAATGCAGTGATTCTCACCGGCCGCGGTTTTGGCCACGGCGTCGGCATGTGCCAGTGGGGCGCAAAAGTTCAGGCCGATGAGCGGGGCACGAGCTACCGCCGTATTCTCGACCATTATTTTCCGGGAACATCGCTGCGTGCCGTGAACGCACAGAGCGTCTAATGGCGAGAAAAGCAAAAACATCCCCCGACGTTTACCGCGGTCACATTCAGACGCCCTCGGCTGCCGCGCCCACACAAAGCGAATATACATCACCGCTGGCACGCACATCACTGCCGGCCGTGAGCTGGTATGAATTTATCGCCACAGGTTTTTTCTCAGGCTACCTGCCGAAAGCACCGGGTACCTGGGGTTCGATTTTCGCCATCCTCATCTTTTTCCTCACCGCGAGAATGATTCCGCATGAAGGTTTTTTTATGGTGGGATTTCTCCCGGTGTCGTGGTTTGCGATCGTGCTGGGCATCATCACCACGGTGCTGGGCATCTATACGTCGCAGCGTCTTGCCGACGAATGGCGCGAGAAGGACCCGGGTGAAATTGTCATCGACGAATTTGCCGGCATATTTTTTGCCTGTGCGCTGGTGACACCGACCCTTTTCTCACTGGCCGCTGCTTTTCTTTTGTTCCGCTTTTTCGATATCGTCAAACCGGGCCCGATTACAAAACTGCAGAACCTGCCCGGCGGCCAAGGCATCGTGCTCGACGACGTGCTCGCGGGCATTTTTGCCGCGCCGCTGGCATTCGCCGCAGAGCTCATTTACCGGAAAATTTCTGGTTAAGCCATGGGAAAAAACCGGCTACAGGTTCTCTACAATGTTCTCGAAAAGGAATTCTCCGGTTCGGAAGAGGTATTCTTAAGCGCCGAGAAATCCCGCTTTGCGCTGCGTGAAAATTACCAAGCAATTCTGAAAACGATCACAGAGGCGACAGAAAAGCTCGACCATTATCCCCAGGCGGCGGCCTTGAAACGCATTCGCCTCATCGAAACGCTGCTCAAAGATCTCTTGCTGCGCTATGAGACCGAACGCCGCCATTTTAACGCGCTGGGCTTTCTGCTCGGGCGCCTGCGCTCAAACCTCGCGACCGAAATGCTTGAGCCGCGCCTCTACCAGAAGATACGCTCAGCGCTCGAACAGGAAGAAAACTTCGTGCGCCTCAGGGAAAAGTATCCCGATGCCGATGCGGTGATCACCGAACCCAAAGCGCCGCCAAAACCGCAAAAGCCGGTGAAGAAAGTACGGCTGATGCTGATCGCCGCTGCGAATTTACACTATGCGATACCCGTAACAAAAATCTGGAAAAAGACGCCCGCCGCAGGGCCTATCGCGGAGAAGCTTCTGAAGACGGGCTTCTCGCACATGCGCCTGCCCGTCGACGGCAAACCTGCGCGTGATTACGCACATGCGGTGGCCTACTCCGACTTCAAAGACGAACGCCGCCTGGTCTATTGCGATACTTATTTCATGCCTGTGGAAATCCCCCAGAAAATGCTGAAGCAGATGGTGGTCTTTGCCACCAGCAAAGTGGGAGATCAGGCGGAGCACCGGCCATACGTTACGTTTTATGGCCGTCACTTTTTTGTGTACGGCGCACGTTTGAGTTACACTGTTCGCACCGGTGGCCGCGTCAGATCAATCTCACCTGGGCGTTGACGTTCTGCATCGCCTGATGCGCCTTTTCATGGAACATAAAACCGATGTGCTGCCAGTGATCGAGCGCGGCCGCATCGTCGGTGAGATCGACCGCCTTGCGATCATGGAAGCGCTCAGCGAGATCAGGCCCGAAGGTTACATGCTCGAGATCAAACCGCCGGGCTCTGCCGACGATTTTCTGCGGCGCCTCGACGCTGCGGGCGCCGACACGCTCGCTACCATCAACCGCAATTTTGAATTCAACGCGCTCTGGGGCCGCGCAGAAATTTTACAGGCGCAGGGTAAGATTCCGCAGGTGAAAATCTGGACACCACAGACGGAACAACGCCGCGCAGAATCTGAGATGCCCGCGCCGGAGACGCAGCCGGCCCTGCGCAGCGCGCCTGCCGTTGCCTTGCGCGACGTGGAAGAACCGACCGGTTCTACTTTCACGATTGTCCGCGAAGCACCGAAGCCAACACCCATAGAAGCTGCCCCGCCTGCCCGCGTCGAAACCCGTCCCGTGGCAGAAAACCTGCACCGCGAAATTGAACGCGGCCGTCTGGCGATCAACACGCTTGCGGCTCTCGACCTGCCGCTCATGGCCTGCGACGGTGTCGGCAGCGAGATTTTTCATAACCGCGCCTTTGCGGAGATACGCATGCGCGACGCGATCAACCTCAAAAGCGAAGATCTCGTGCTACGGGCCAAAGATGCCATCACCGAAAGCGCGCTGAAGGGCGAACTCGACATCGAGAAGGCCGTGAAGATCAAAGCCGGCCCGCGCGGCTATGATGTGCTCTGTAAGGCCATCCGTAATTTTGACGACCCGACCTCGCGTGCCGTCGGCTACATATTCTGGCTGATCCCCCACGTGCTGCCAGGACCGCAGTTATACACCACGGACTCAGCGACCGGCGACTATGCCGGTAAAACCCTGCCTGAAATTCTTGCCGCCGAAGAATCGAAGGCGATGGCATGGGCGATGCGCGAGGCTGACGGCAATCAATCCGACGCGGCACTATTGCTTGGCATACCGCGGCAGACATTCAACTACCGTTACCGCAAGCTCATGCGCGGGAGGCCCGTGCGCGAGCAGCAACCTAAAATAAAAAAGGAAAAAAGTACCGGTGAGTAATACACATGCCCGCACCTGAAGAAAAGAAAAAATTCCCGCTGAAAAAGCGCATTTCACATGTGCTGGAATTCGGATTTACCATGTTATTCTTTGGCATCATTAATTTATTTCCGTTTTCTGCGTTGCATTCGGTGTCCAGATTCTTCCGCATTCTGCTATCGCCGTTTTTGAACTCGGCGCGCCGCCGCATCCGTGCCCACGTCGCAGAGACGCTGAAAATTACTGACGAGAAGGAACTGAAGCGCTTCGTAAACAACAACCTCGACAACACAATCCGCAGCTTTTTCGAATTGATGCAGGCGTGGAAGATGAAAAATAAAAAATTCATCGCCAAGTACGTCGAGTTCGGCGAAGATTCCCTCGAAATAGCCAACGACCGCACACAAGGTGTCGTGTTCGCTGAAGGCCATTTCGGCAATTGGGAGATCCCCATTCCGGCGTACGCCTCGATCGGCTTCAAGGTTTTTTTCTCCGCGCAGAAATTGTCGAATCCTTATGTCGACGCCTGGACACACCGTACCCGTATCGGCTATGGCGGCGGCGGCCCTATTTACCTCAGAGAGGCTGAAAAATTTATTCCACTCTTGCGCCGCAAAGAACCGCTGGGCCTTGTTTCTGACCAGGATGCGGGACACGACGGTATTTTCGTAAATTTCATGGGGCGCATGGCGGCTACGCATACCGGACCGGCTTTGCTCGCCTACCTGGGCAAGGCCAAACTTGCTGTCGGCTTCTGCGTGCACCAGGGTAAGGGCAGGTACAAGTTTTATTCACGCATTCTCTACCGTTTCAAAAATAAATCCGACTTCGCTTCATCGTCTGAGGCAGCGGAAAAACTGACAAAACTCTGGGTGGGTGAGCTCGAAAAAGAGATTCGCAAGTATCCCGAGCAGTATTTCTGGGTACACCGCCGCTGGAAAACGCGGCCACCCGAAGAGCAGGCAGGCTGATGTTCGGATACCTGTTCGCGCGCCTTTGGAAAAACCGCCTTTCCCGGCTGCTCTTTATCGGCGCCATTCTCTTTATTACCTTTGGTCTCATCTATAATGCACGCCAGGGCCTCTATCTCTCCCTTTCGCGTACATTTTCATCGCCTGACTGGAGCGACGTTGCCATGCATAGCGCGCGGCCGTTTGCGTTTGAAGAAAATGAATCCAAAGCCCAGAGCCTGACTGAAACCGCGTGGAAAGAAATCCATGCGCTTGCGGTCAAAAAACTCGGCATCAAAGACGCGAAAGAAACGATTGCGCGGACTGTTACGCGGCGCCCCTATTCAACCTTTCTCTACAAGAGCGCGGAAGAAAATATTTTCACGTTCTTTAATGCGCTGCAGGGAAATTGCGGTCACCTGATGACAGATCTTTCGATTACCGAACGCGTCAATACCGTAGCTGATTTGGCGCGCGAGAACTCCGCCAGCGGCAAAATGCGCAAGGCAGAGAATCAGCACATTAAAGACCTGCTGAAAATCCATGCGACCTACGTCGAAGCAGCGCTGCAGAAAAAACCGGACTTTGTGCCGGCGATAGAACTCAGCGAAGAGGTCTTTCGCGCCTCATGCTCGGTTCGTGAAATCGCCCCGTTAATCGCGCGCGCCCTCGATTACCGCGAATACGCACTACAGAAACAGATTTTTAATGCCGACAGCGGGCGGCTCTATGAAAAAAATCCCGAGCTCTTCCACGTCAAAAGTACCGAAGCGTTTGCGAAAGACCCGGCATACCGCGAACTCTTTATCCGCTACTTCGAAACCACGAAATACCGCACGCCGTACGACCCGGCACAATTAAAAAATGTCCGGAACGCGTATAACACCCTGCAAAATCCGAAAACGCTGGAGACACTGATTGCTGCTCTTCTCGCCGAAGCGCAAAACAGCACGCCGCTGATCGCCAAAAAATGTCATTTCGAACTCTTTGCACTCGACTATCCCGGCATCACTGAGCGCCAGGATTATCTCTATGCGCTTGCTGAAACCGCCGTGCGCGGTGAAGAGTTCGGCCGCGCGGCAAACATTGTCGCCAACGCTCTGAAATCGCCTTATATTAAGAGCGAAACGACGCAGAAAGATTTTGAGCGCCTGCGCTTTCATCTGAATCTCATAAGCTATGAAAGCGAAAATCTATCTCGATTTTAATTCGACACACCCGCCCAACGAAGCCGCGCTGAAATTGGCGCGGGATTTTTATTTCACGCACTTCGCCAACTCGTCCGGGTTATCGCTGGAATCTCAGGCAGTGAATAAACGTATCGAAGAGGCGCGGGAAGACATCGCCTGCCTGTTTTCGGTAGAGCCACGGCAGATCGTCTTCACATCCTGCGCGACGGAATCAAACAACCTGCTCATCCGTGAATTCCATGCGAAGCGCAGAAATAAAAACTTTCGCGTCCTGAGTTCGCCCTTTGAACACCCTTCTGTCGCGGAATGCCTGAAACAATTGCCCGACACTGAAATTGTTTATCTTAGCTCAGATAAAACGGGAAAAACTGAGGTTCCGGACATCACGGAAACCAGCGAGGGAGATTTTGACCTCATCACGATGATGGCGGTGCAGAATGAGAGCGGCGTTGTGCTCCCGTTAAGCGAGCTCATCGCGTCGCTCCCCGAAAACCATCCCCCTGTGCTTGCGGATTTTTCACAGGCATTGCCAAAACTCGCAGCGGATGCTCCCGAAGCATTGCGGCCGGAATTCATCGCTGCGCTGGCGCGCAGGAATATTTTTCTGACAGCCACGGGGCACAAGGTCGGGGCAGGCTTCGGTGCGGGACTCATCGTTACCCCGCCAGGCGGTGGTGTGCTGCGTGAGACGGCATTGCTCGCTGGCGGTAATCAGGAGTTCGGCCTGCGCGCCGGAAGCCACAATATTGAGGCAATTATTGCTTTTGCTGAAGCGCTGAAGCATAAGCTCGGCGCAAACCGCTATGGAAAGTGGCAGGAAGTTACCGCCCGCTTTGAGAATCTTCTCATGACAGCGATTCGGCCGCTTCTGCCTCTATCGGTCATCGGCGATGCGCCGGCCGGGCGGGCGCCGGGAACAACGCTTTTGCTTTTGCCGGGCATCCCCATTGATTTTCTCATTATGGCGCTGGATAAGGAAGGAATAACGGTCTCCACCGGTACCTCGTGTAAGTCGCGTTCGCGCTCGCCTTCGGCGGCGCTTTTGGCAATGGGCTATGGCGAGGCTGATGCCCTGAGCGTTGTGCGGTTCTCATACGACCAGAATCTTTCTGGTGCAGAAATGGAAAGCGTGGCCCAGGCGCTGGCCTCCGCTATTCAAAAGCTCGCCTGAGATCAGGCGATCTCTGATTGTCAGTATGTCGCGGCGCGGCATTTTATCTTTATGCGCCTTACCGTCCTGTTATTGCTCACCACACTCATCGCCTGCGCTTCAGGCCCCGAAAAGGGACCTACCCCGGTGTTTGCTGACCTGATTGCAAACGCCACTGAGCTGCGCGAGAAAGGCAATACGGAAAAAGCACAGTATCAGAATCTCGTGGACGCCCTCGCGCGCATCAAAAAAGAAAATCCGCAATACAAAAGCGACGGCGGTAACACAAAGCTCGCTGCGGATTTCATGACGAAATTCCCCGCCGTTTCGTGCGAACTGACAGTCACCGAACCGGATGAAAAATATTTCACCGTGACCGGTTTTGCCTCACCGCTGGTTCTCACGGCGACTTGTCCCGTGGCTGCTCCCTTTACCTTTGAAGCCGACAGCCCCGACATCGCGCTCGCTCCCGAGGGTTTTGTTTATGCCGCCGGCAAAATGACGGCGAAGATCCGCGTAAACTCTGCCACGACGGAACGCAAACGGAACAAGCTGCGTTTCTCGGCGCGCTATTATGCGGCCGATTTTCTCGCGGGCCTGCGCGCCGATTTTGACAGCGTCGAAACCAGCATCATTGCCCTCAACCCCGTGGAATATACAATCGCGAGCACACCGCTGGCGTCTCCCGATTCATACGATGCGGTGCGCCGCCGTTTCCGCAAAGCTGAGTACACCAGCTCGGCCGAGGCGGGAGGTTTAGGGAGCGAGGTCGCGCTTTCGGAAACCGGTCAGTTTACCATTGGCGGCACACATTCCGGAAAAAAATTCGATCTCACATACGGGCATCCCAATGGCACATTGCCCGACGGTATCGGCACCTCATTCACGACCGTGCGCGTGGACGGCACCGATTACCGTTTCGAAGAGCAGCGCTCGAAACGCATGAAGGCTGACGACGGCGCCCTGGTCTGCGAGGCAAAGATCGCCAAGACGGGTATTACGGTGATCCAGACTCTGAAGCCCGAAGAAGATAAAGACCGCATCCGCACACGCATTAGTTATACGATCAAAAATAATTCCAAAAAGACACACAAGGTGGGCATCCGCCTGATATTAGACACCTGGGCGGGAGCCAACGACGGCGTGCCGTTTCTGTTGCCGACCGGCGACACAAAACAACTCTACCGCAGCGAAGTCGAATTCACACCCAGCGCAGCGGTGATGTGGCAGATCTATGATACAGAGCGTGCAAAGGTCGGTAAGAATCTCGCGGTCGAACCCGCATTGCAGAACATTCTAATCGGTAAAGATCTTGTGCCGCCTGACCGCGTGGCGCTCGCTAACTGGCCGAATGCCGTCACGTCCCTGTGGGATTACGCCGTCTCTGGTGACCGCCGCATCACCGGAGATTCGGCTGTCATTCTCTGGTGGCATCCCGCCGAAATTAAAGCAGGCTCGTCGCAGCTCATTGCCACGGAACTCGGCGCCTTCGCCGATAAGCGTGAGCCCGCGGTTTTTGTGACGAACCCGGATTCCGGCGATCTCCTGGTTTATCTCTGGCATTTCAACGCGGGCGACAAAGCCGAGCAGATTTCATACACCGTGCGCGCTGTGAACGGTAGCTTTACATACAATGTCGAGAAAGACACGGCCGAGCTGCAGCCGGGCGAGGCCTTCATCAAGGCGAATCCGGCGCAGATTCTCGCAGAAGGCACATCGACCGTCATTATCAGCGAAACCGTGAACGGTGCGACCAAAGAGTACAAATTTCCTATCGACAATCTCAAGATGTGGAAAAAATTCCGCGGTGCCCCGCTCGCCGAGCCGGCCAAACCCTTCCCGGTAAGTTATTTCGACGAACGCGATCTCGCACTCAAGGCCCGGCTGAAAAATGCCGGTGGCAAAGTGCTGCAGTCGATCAGCCTCGACAAAAAAGCCATCGACGGCGGATTTCAGTATACGGGAAATTTTGAAATTCCGTCCGACGCGGCTGCAGGCCGCTACACGGTTGAGGTGGTAAAATGAAACAATTCACTGCGATCAGTCTCATGACGCTGGCGGCGCTGGGCCGGGGGATGCATGCTGAAGAAATACTCTCTACCCGCCCCGTCGTCATCTCGCCTAAACGCATCGAAACCGAAACCACGATTCCGGGTAAAGCCGCGAAAAGAACGGTAAAAACTGAGCCTAAAGAAGAACCTGCGGCGCCTGAAGCCGAAGAGAAAGAAACCGGCGTCACCATTGATGACAAAAGCGTCGTCCTGAAAATTTCATTCAAACCGGGTTCGATTCAGCTGTCAAAACCGATTCGTAAACAGCTGATCGCGCTGGGCCTGAAGCCCGGTCAGAAAATACGCATCACCGGCTTTGGCGAAAGCAAGGGAAAAAAAGCCGCGCGGCTTGCAAACCTGCGTGCGCGCGTGGTCGCTTCGTTCCTGAATGAAGCCGTCGGCGAGATCCATACCAACCTGCAGTGGAGCGCTCAACCCCTGTCGGCTTATCCCGAAGGTGCGGTGATCGAGACGGTGAACTAATTATGCATATCTTTGCATCCATCGTTTTCAACCTGATGATCGCCACGGCGGCCTATGCCGCGCTCATGGCTATCCTGCATCTCGTCCGGCAAAAAAAGGCGCTGCTGACCCCGGCTACTTCACAGGGCATCTTCCTTTCCCATGCGCGCTCGGCCCTGGAACTACACCTGATTGCTGTTTCGATCTGCGTGGCGCTGCTGCTCTACATGCTGGTCTCCGCCGATTTCTCGATCGTCTATGTCGCCGAGCACGTCAACCTGCAGCTGCCGGTATTTTACCGCCTGACCTCGCTTTGGGCAGGCCAGGCAGGCTCGATGCTGTGGTGGAATTTTCTCGTGGTCTTGTTCTCTTATCTGGCGGTGCGGCATATGCGCAAAGCCGAGGCGGCGCTTGAGCCGTATATGATCGCCATCCTGATGACGACATCGTTGTTCTTTACGGCGATCGGCTGTTTTTCACCGACCTCAGATCCCTTCCGTGTTTTCCAGGAAGGTGAAAAACTTTTTGCGCATCCCGAAGGCCGGGGATTAAACCCACTGCTGCAGCATTGGGCGATGATTATCCATCCGCCGATCCTGTACCTGGGTTACGTTTCATTCGCAGTCCCCTTCGCCATCGCGATGTCTGCACTACTCCACGGCAACCCTTCTCTCTCCTGGGTCAAATATGTGCGCCGCTGGACGATCTTCAGCTGGTTCTTTTTGGGCACAGGAATTCTGCTCGGCGGTAAATGGGCCTATGAAGAACTCGGCTGGGGCGGCTACTGGGCGTGGGACCCCGTTGAAAACGCCTCGCTCATGCCCTGGCTTACGGCAACGGCATTTCTGCACTCGATCATTGTGCAGGAACGCCGCGGCATGCTCAAGGTCTGGAACATGGTCCTGGTCTCGATATCTTTCGTTATGACCATCGTTGGCACCGCGCTCACGCGCTCGGGCGTGGTGCAGTCGGTGCATGCATTTGCGCAGTCAAATTTGGGCTGGTTCTTTTTGGGATTTATCGTGCTGACGATGATCTTCTGCACTGTGGTGATTATCCGCCGCTTTGATATGTTAAAATCTTCCGCGCCGATTGAATCGCTGCTCAGCCGCGAAGTGGGTTTCCTCTTTAACAACGTGCTGCTGCTGGCGTCGCTCTTTATCGTTTTTTTCGGCACCATGTACCCGACACTCAGCGAATGGATCTCAGGCCACCGCGAGTCGGTGACTGCCGAATGGTTCAATAAGTTTATGGCGCCGATGGGCATTTTGATTCTTTTCCTCACAGGTTTGGGTCCGCTGCTCGCCTGGCGTAGTACCACAATCTCTGCGCTGATGAAGAATGCCCGCATTCCGGCGCTTGCCGGTTTCGCCGTAGCGGCATTCGCATTCTTTATCGTTGGTGGCTTTTCCGCAGACTGGAACTCCTCCCGTATTATGGCCATCGTCACTTTCGGCGTAGCCGCCTTTGTTATCGCCGGTGTTTTTGAAGAATGGCTCACCGCCGCGTTCGCGCGCCGGAACTATTCACGCGAAAATATTCCACTCGCGATGCTGCTCGTGCTGTTCCAGAACAAACGCCGCTTTTTGGGCTACATGGTGCACATCGCGCTCGCCATACTGTTTTCCGGTTTTTCAGGCCTCGCCTTCGGCACCGAAGGACGACTCATCGTGCGGCCCGGCGAAGCGCAGGCATTTGCCGGGTATACGATCCACGTAGAGAACTACGAAGAAAAGGCGATGCCCGAAAACGCCCGCGTACCGCTCTATGGCACTCGTATTGTCACCCTGGGCATTTACCGCGACAACAAACTCATCGGCCGCGACACCACGGAAATCCGCACATACCCGATGTATAATTTCCGCGAAGGGAAATTTTCCGACTCGCAGAACACCTCTGAACCGGCGATTATTTCGACGCCGCTCACCGATGTCTACCTGCAACTCGGCGGCGACGAAAAAGGCCGGCTGGTGATGCAGGTTTGGATTAACCCCCTGGTGCGCTGGGTTTGGGCCGGTTTCGCATTCTTTGTTGCTATGGGCCTGCTGCTGTTATTACCCATCGGCGAGAAAAAATTTCTGGGTTTCGGCGCCTTCCGCTGGTCGATTACCCCCGTAAATCAGGCCCCAAAATTGCTGTAAAATGGCATGATCGCGGACGCAACGCATAAGCTGGGGCAGGATATTGAATTCCTGCACGGCATGCTGTCCGAGGTCATCTTGCAGCGCGAGGGCGCGGCGTTTTTCAAAACCCTCAGTGAAGCGCTGGAGCTTTCGGGCAACTACCGCGATCAGAAGAACGAGGCGGATTTCGCCCGGTTAACTGCGCTGATCGAAGCGCTCGACAATACCAGCGCCGGAAAATTGACACGCACGCTGAGCGCCTACCTGACTCTTGTCAACATTGCCGAAGAACACCATAAGGTAAGGCTCGGCCGTGCAGAGACGCAGGCTTCCTTATCATCGACGTTTGCCTCGCTGCTGAAATCGGGCATCCAGCCAGAGAGAATTTTCTCGGCCGTCATGGAGCTACATATTGATCTCGTCCTCACTGCGCATCCCACCGAGATCATGCGGCGCGGCCTGCTGCAAAAATACACCAACATCGCGCGGGCGCTCGAAATCCGCGATTACACCGACGTACCGGTTTCTGAGCAGGCGCTCAATAACGACGCCATCCGCCGCGAGATATATGGTATCTGGGAAACAGATGCCATCCGCAAGAAAAAGCCGACACCGACCGACGAGGCCTACGGTGGCCTTTTGGTATTCGAGCAGACACTCTGGACCGAACTGCCGCGCTATCTGCGCGAGCTCTCCGCTTCGCTCACGGAACATACGGGGCAAAAGTTACCGCTCACCGCTGCGCCCATACACTTCAGTTCGTGGATGGGCGGCGACCGCGATGGCAATCCCAATGTAACCCATATGGTGACGCGGCGCGCCGTCTGGCTCGCTCAGTGGATGGCCGCCGTGCTCTATGAACGCGAGATCGATAAATTACGCTTCGAACTTTCTGTCACGCCGGCCAGCGACGAGCTGCAGAAGCTGACAGAAAATGCACACGAACCCTACCGGGTCTATCTCAAGAAGACGCATACCAAAATGACATCCACACGGCTGCGCCTTGAAGATTTGCTGCAGCACGGCATAACACAAATCCAGGATTATTACCGCAACACGGAAGAACTCACTGAAGAACTTCTGGTTGTCTACCGCTCGCTGATCGCTGTGCACATGGAAGTCATCGCTGAGGGCCGTCTCGCCGATCTCATGCGCCGCCTCGCGGTGTTCGGTCTCTATCTCGTAAAGCTGGACATCCGCCAGGAATCGGCGCGGCACAAACAGACGATGGCCGAGGTTACACGCGCCCTGGGCATGGGTGACTATGCGGAATACCCCGAGCATGAGAAGATCGCCTTTCTCTGCACCGAGCTCAAGGAACCCAGGCCCTTGGTGCCCACCGACCTCGAATGCACACCGGAAAGCAGTGAGGTGCTCGATACATTCCGGATGCTGGCGCAGATCCGCACCGAATCTCTCGGCGCCTATGTGATCTCGATGGCGAAACAGGCCTCTGACGTGTTACTCGTGCACCTTTTCCAGAAAGTCAGCGGCCGCAAAAAACACCTGCGCGTCGTGCCGCTCTTTGAGACGATTGAAGACCTGAAGAACGCGCCGCGTATCCTAAAAAACCTGCTGAACATTCCGGAATACCGGGCGCTGATCGGCGACAAACAGGAAATCATGATCGGTTACTCCGATAGCTCGAAAGATTCGGGCATACTCACCGCCGCCTGGCATCTCTACCGCTGCCAGGAAGAAATTATCGAAGTGTGCCGTGAGGCGGGCGTTGAGGTCACACTCTTCCATGGCCGCGGCGGCACCATCGGTCGCGGCGGTGGGCCGACACATCTCGCGATCATGTCGCAGCCGCCGGGTTCCGTCAAAGGCCGCATCCGTGTGACGGAACAGGGTGAGATGATCCAGGCAAAATTCGGCCTGCCCAGCGTCGCCCGCCGTACGCTTGAAATCTATACCACTGCAGTGCTGACAGCAAGCCTCGAGCCGCCACCGGGGCCGCCGCAAAGTTATCGCAACATCATGGATGAGTTAGCGGAAAATGCAGCCACTGCCTACCGCTCGCTGGTATACGGCAACGATAAATTTCTGGAGTACTTTCAGACCGCGACACCGGAACGCGAACTCGGCAACCTTAATATCGGTTCGCGCCCCGCCAAACGCCGCGCAGGCGGTATCGAGAGCCTCAGGGCAATCCCCTGGATCTTTGCCTGGACGCAGACCCGGGTACTGCTGCCCTCATGGCTCGGCGTTGGCGAAGCGCTGGAAAAAATCGGCAACAAGGGCGAGCTCCACACGATGCGGCGCGACTGGTACTTTTTCCGTTCCTTCGTCGATCTGATCGAGATGGTGCTGACCAAAACCGACGCGCGGATTGCCTCGTATTATGATACGGCGCTCGTGCCGGAAGGTCTCGCCGTTATCGGCGCTGAAATCCAGGAGAAACTCAGGGATACCACAAAGCGGATACTCCACCTTTCGAATACGGATGCGCTGGTTGCGTATGACCACAATCTGCAGCGTGAAATCCGCTTTAGGGCCATTTGGTTGAATCCCCTGAATATTCTACAGGTCGCTTTTCTCAAGCGCCTGCGCGAAAACAGTGAAAATGAGGCCCTCAGGCGCGGACTTTTGCTGACGATTAACGGTATCGCAGCCGGACTAAAAAATACTGGCTAGCCAAAAAGATTCCGGATACTTTTGTTGACGTTTCGCATTCTCGTTCGTCTATGGGACATATGAAAGAATTTCTGCGCCTTCTGGTCTTTACAGGCGCTTTGGTAACGGGTACAAGTTCGCTCCTGGCGGCAGGCCCCGAGGCGGCACGGGTAGCCATCATTCAGTACGAAGATAAAACCGGCTCCAAAAATTTCGAATATATGCCCGGTTCGCTTCAGGAAGCCATTACGAAATCGATGCATAAGAAGTTCGAGTTCATTGAGGTCGACGCTTCAAAAGTCGAACCCATCGCCGCTGAAATTCGCGCGAAAAATAAAGGCAAGATTACGCCAAAAGAAGCGGCAGAGATTTGCCGCCGGGCGGACATAGATATTCTGATCTACGGAAATTTTACTTTCGATAAGGCGAACAATGAGTTGGAAATCCATACGGACATTTCCCTCGGCTCGGCGGAAAAATTCCGTACGCTGGAACCGGTGGAGAACCGCGTCGATGCAACAATCTTCGGTGCCGCGGAACGTGTCGCGGGTGGTATTGTTACGGAGATCACAAAGGTGGCTTTAGAACAGCAACAGGCTAAGGGTAAGGTGGCAGTCGAAAAAGATAAGAAAGGCAAAACCCAACTGGAAAAGACGGAGAAAACAAAGACCTGGGCAGAGCAGAATTGGATGATCACCGCTGCTGTAGGGCCCAGCCTGCCGCTCGTGAACCGAAGCAATGCCGACCCTAAGGTTGATGGAATGATTGATGTATTGGCAGCGCGGCGTTTCAGGGGTGGGTGGCACTTTGGCCTTATGGGCACATGGGGTGGTGTCCGCACGGTGAGCAATACTTCCGGAGCAAAATCTGAAATGAACGTAGGCGCAGGTGCGTTTACCGCCGGATATTTCTGGGATCTTTCGGCACGTTGGCGCGCAACCAGCCTTGTCGGCGCCGGCTATTATTTCGGAGACTTCAACAGGTATGTCGATTGTGGTACGAGTTGCGGCACTTCGAGTTTTACTTCGGAAAACTTCAAGATCCGCAATCCCTTCGCACTGACGCGTTTAGGTATTCACTTTCTGATTTTTTCATTCTTATCTCTGGGCCTTGAAGCGGATTACCGGGTTTACTTTGATTCATCGAAACCGGTTCAGGCGGTTCATGGCACCCTTTCGATATCTGCGGTATTTTAGGAGGACTGATGTTAAGAATACACTCCTTAATAGCCATGGCAGTGCTTACCGCTCACTGCAATAATTATGATCTTTTGGATAAACTGCAAAACCCGGGAACGGCTTCTACTTCTACATTCAAGGAAAGTTTTACCAATAACTATTATGTCTTTGTCAGTTCATGGACGACGCTCGGTGCTATGAACGGTTCGCCCTACAATTCTGAATGCAGCGGCTCTGTCGGCGATGGCAAAGCCGATTGCGCTTGTACGCGCGCCGCCATCGCTCGAGGTCTGCGCCGCAGTAGCACGCATGTCTTCAGGGCATGGCTTTCGACGGTAGGCACCAACGCAAAATGTCGTATTCAGGGATTATCCAACGGCACCTGCGACCCTGGCGTTTCAGTTCCGTGGTTCAATACGAACGGACAAACAGTGGTGACCAGCTATGCAGGGTTTTTCGCCGGTACCATCGCTGCTAATATTCGATATGATGAATTTGGCGTCGATCAGGGTGTGCCTCAGGTCTGGACAGGCACCAGCGCGACCGGAACCTACAGCGGTACCAATTGCGCTGACTGGTTAGATCAGACTTCCGGTGGGTCTGGAACATATGGAGACAGAACTGTCACCACCGCGGTTTGGACGACCAGTACGACACTCGCATGTGATAATAGCCACCGTATCTATTGCGTCGCCGCACCATAAACACATGAAATCCCACCTGCTCACCTCTGCTCTTCTGTGTATATCGATGCTGCAATGCAACAATTACAGCCTCGCCGACAAGCTCGCGAATCCTGGCGTAAGCAACAGCACCTCGCAGGAACGCTTAATCGCATTCGTCGCCTCAGCGTCTTCGCTGGCAAATTTTACCGGCTACATTGCCGGGGCTTATGCCAGCTGTGCCGGTTTTTCGGGTCAGGGAAGAGCCGACTGCGCCTGCCAAATAATGGCTGCCAATGCCGGGCTTTCCATGCCTAAGAGCGGAAAATATATTTCATGGACTAGCATCACCAGCAACGACATGAGATGCCGAATTCAGGGCATATTCAACCAGACGACCTGCGCTTCGATCCCGTCCGGTGGACCACTTTGGGTAAATACAAACGGTGTTTCCATTGCCAATGGTTATTCTGGTTTGTTTTCAGGCAATCTCATGTCCGCATTGAACCTGACTGAAAACAAGGGAGCCCCGCCCAGCACAGACGTCTGGACGGGAACAAATTCCGATGGCACGATTGCCGGCACGGGTGCCACCGCAACCTGTACAGATTGGACAGGTGCGGGCAACGGCATTTCCGGGACAACAAATAGCTCTGGTGTAATATGGACGAATAACAGTAGCAGCTCATCATGCTCGAGTTCATCCTTACCGGTTTATTGCTTTGCCCAACCTTAACCCATGACCCACCGCCCCCTCGGCACGACCGATATTGCCGTCAGCGCCATCTGCCTCGGCACGATGACATGGGGATTACAAAATACAGAAGCCGAAGGCCACGAGCAGATGGATTATGCCCTCGGCGAAGGCGTCAATTTTTTTGATACCGCCGAGATGTATGCGATACCGCCCTCCCCCGAAACCTATGGCACCACCGAAACGATTATCGGTAGCTGGTTCGCGAAACGCAAGAACCGTGATAAAATTATTCTCGCCACCAAGATCGCTGGTAACGGCCTCAAGTGGGCCCACAGCGCGAGCAACATCAACCGTGAAAGCCTCATCGCCTCGGTCGAAGGTTCACTCAAGCGCCTGCAAACCGACTATATCGACCTCTACCAGCTGCACTGGCCCAACCGCGGTTCTTACCATTTCGGCCAGGCCTGGGATTACAAAATCAAGAAGTCGACCACTACAGAAGAAGAGATCGCAAACTTCGCCGAAGTGCTTGAAACGCTACAAGAACTGATGGCCGCGGGAAAAATCCGCCATATTGGCCTAAGCAATGAGACGGCCTGGGGCACGATGAAATATTTGCAACTTGCGGAAACAAAGGGCCTGCCCCGTGTTCAATCGATACAGAACGAATACAGCCTTTTGTACCGCCTGCACGAACCCGACCTCATGGAAGTTTCGCTGCGCGAAAATGTGGGATTGCTCGCGTGGTCACCGCTCGCTTCCGGCCTTATTACCGGTAAATATGCCAACGGCGCGCGGCCCAAGGGGACGCGCTGGACACTGTCTAATCGCTTTAACCAGCGCGACGTGCCGAATGCGCACGCTGCTGTGGAGCGCTACGCTGAAATTGCAAAAAAGCACAACCTCGATGTGGCACAGATGGCGCTCGCCTTCGTGCTTTCGCGGCCCTTCGTCACCGCGGCGATCATCGGGGCCACCAGTATGGAACAGCTGAAAACCAATATTGCTGCACAGCAGCTGACGCTCAGCCAGGAAGTTCTCGATGATATCGCCGCGGCAAGGCGTGATTTTCCGATTCCCTTCTAAAAAATTTAGACAAATCCTTCCACCATCCGCATCTATCTGACAGAGGATATCGACGGTGGATTTCAACAACTGGGCCGAAACGATCCGCCCGAAACTCATCCGCCTCGCGGCGTCACAACTCAAGGACGAACACGAGGCAGAAGATGTGGTGCAGGATACGCTGACCATTCTGTGGCGGCGCGGGCCCGGGGGAATTTCAAACCTCGACGCCTATGCGGCGCGTTCTGTGTGGCAGAACGCCTCGCAAAAGCGGGCACGGCGCCGCGACGCGCTGCCGCTCGAGACGGAAACTCTGCGGGCCGCGGGGTTTGACGAGCCGGTGGCGCGTGAGGTTGTTGAAGACCAGCTACAGACCTGGGATATCGAAGAAGCCATCGCCGGCCTCAGCGAAGAGCAGCAAAGCGTCGTGCGCCTGCACTATTATAGCGGCCTGAGCTTCAGGGAGATCGGCGGAGCCCTCAAAATTTCAATGAATACGGCCGCAAGCCGCTGTCGTTATGCCTTAGATCAGCTGCGGCATAAGCTCGCGGAGTACGGAGAAAAAGGAGAATAGAATGGAAGATAAGAAAGAAGAGAACGCGGTGCGCTTCGGCGGGCACGCCGTGCCTGGCATCGCCGGTGTGATCGGTGGCGTCGCTTTTGCGGTACTTGTACCATGGGTATTGTTGTCACATGGCCAACTGCTCGGCACCACGGTCTTGACAACGCTGGTGATGATCGCAGTCATCGGTGGCGGCGTGATCGCACTCACGGCGGCGTTTTTCAGCCTGGTGATGCCATCGAGCGTCAGCCACGAAAATAAATGGGACCAGTGGGAAAAATGGCAGAAAATGCAGAAGAAGATGAAGGATGACAAAAATCAGGGCGAGAACAAACCCGAATAAAAAATCCGCAGGGAGGCTCGCCTCCCTGCGGGTTTGTCATTAACCGGAAATAACCGAGTCGACCGAGAACTTGCCGCCGCCGTTGATGAGAATCGCAACGACGAGCCCAAGCGCAAGAATGAAAAACTCGATGCCCTCGCCCTTCTGAGCGCCGAACCAGTTCATGAAGAAACCGTTCTCCCAGTGGACCATGAACATGGCCGAGAGCAGAATTACACCGATCCACAGGCTCATGAGACGTGTACCGGCACCCGCAAGCAACAGCACACCACCCACAGACTCACCCACGATGACGAGAAATGCGATAATCGCCGGCAGCCCCGCAGTCTTGGTGAAATACTGCATCGTGCCTGAAAAACCATAACCGCCAAACCAGCCCAGAAGCTTTTGCGCACCGTGCGGCAGAATCATCGCCGCGAGGGTGAGGCGCAGGATTAACCCCGTCCAGTCTCCGTTCGTCGAGAGGATGTTTTGAATCAAATTTGTCATAAAATCTCCTTAAAAGAATTTGTTATGACCTCTGAAAAACACCGTTTTCGGAACTCTTCAGACGCCATACATAGCCCATTACAGCGGCCTACTGGCCGGGCGTTTTTCGAAAACGCAAGGCCGCTTTGCGGCCTTCTGGAAAAGGCTTTAGTTGACTCATCAACCATTAGCCTGAAGATAATGCCAAATAGTTGACTCGTCAACTAAAAGTTGTTATTTTGGTGTTATGAAAAAGATGAGCCCTGCAGTGACGGTCTGGCGCGATATGCTGGCCTACCACAGTGAAGTCATGTTCCGCACCGAACGGGAACTGAAGGCCGCGGGGGCGATACCGCTCGCCGCGTATGACATCCTCATCGAACTCGAGACGGTACCTGAAAAAAAAATGCGGCTCTACGATCTCTCGGAAGCTTGCCTGTTAACGAAAAGCGGCGTCACGAAGATGGTCAACACGCTTGAAAAACAAAACTTGCTGCGCCGCGAACGCTGCCCCGATGACAAGCGCGGTTTCTTCGCCGCAATTACGGATAAGGGAGGTTTTGCGGTGCGCAAGGCCTGGCTCATCTATAAGAAATGCATCGAGAATTATTTTACCTCGGCGCTCAGCGAAGGGGAAATTGTTCAGCTCGGCAAGATCTTACCCAAGCTGCGGCAGAACCTGCCGAAAAACTTTATGCAGGAAGCCTGCAGCGAATAAACAAATTGCCGCTGTAGCGCAGGCGGCGATAAAGGTGGATGCAGCTCAAGTGGTACCATGCGGCGATCGTCGTCATCACGGCTCTCGCCACCCTGCTGTTCTGGTCGTTTAACCGCGGCCCCGGGCAAATCGCACCGGGGGGCTACCGCAGCTTCAGCCGCGTCGGCAGCCAGGGCTTTGCGACTCCTGCCGAGCTCGAACGCATGCTCAACCGCAACCCCTCGCATAAGGCAATGCTCGAGGCCTACCGCGTGCACGCGCAGTACCCCGATTTTTCGCGGCCGCTCGAGAAGACCATGGTTGACCTCATCGATCCGTGGAAGCATGTCGACGAACCGATGCCACTCATCGACGATGCGGCGCTGCGCAGCGAAGGCGGCGTCAAAAAGCGGATTGAAGATTTAAAGAAGTCTGGAAAAAAAGACGCGGACATCGAAGCAGATCTCAAAAAATATTACGAATCGTTGCCGCGTTACCAGTTTTCAGCCAACCGCCACACGCTCACCTTTGGCGACGAGCTCATCGTCACGCTGAAGGTGACCGACGCCAACGGCGCAAGGCTTGCCTACACGTTGGGCGATGTCTATGTACTGGGTGACCCCCTCTTCACCAAATCACAGCTGGGTTCGCCCGACTTCAACGACACGGGGATTCCCCCCGATGGTGTTGCCGACGACGGCATCACCACCTTCAGCTGGAAAATTCCCGGCGAAGATAAAAAGTATTGGGGCAACCTGAAGCTTGTGGTGCAGATCAAAGCGAAGGGCGCTAAAGAGCCGATTGAAGTTACACATACATTTTTCGCGAGCCCGATCTCACCCGGTAAATTCACCGATAATATCACCGAGCGCCTCGAAAACGGCAGTCTGGTCATCGACGCCATCGTGGATGTAAAACGGGAATGCAAGTTTGTCTTTCAGGCAAATCTCTACGATTACAGGGGAAATCCTACACACTGGGTGACAGTAAATTCTGTTCTCGAGCCCGGTTTCAGAACTGTATCCTTTATCTTCTTCGGCAAGATCTTTCATGACAATGGTTATTCGGGCAAGTTTACGATGCGCGATCTCAGGGGCACCTGCGAGAACCTACCCTTCCCCGCGCGCTGGATCGGCGACCCGGCGAAGGTCGACGCGATTGCGAATGCCAACCCGCTCGATGAGCCGGTGCTGTATTACATGCCGTATACGACGAAGACGTACACCACAACGCGGGAATATACGCTGAAAGACTTCAGTAATGCCGAATGGACTTCGCCGGAAAAAGAGATGCGGATCAGAGATATGGGAGAAGCAGCGAGAGGGGAAAATTAATCCCTTGCCCCGGATTTAAATCCGGAGCAAGGGAAATGGAAACTTACCTACAGCCTAAGCCCAAACTATAGCACGCATTGTACTCCAGCTTGGCGGCGTTGTTGATCGAGTTTGAATCATCGCCGGTGTGAACACGGTAATAACCGTTCTTACCGCTATCCCAGTTACTGCCCGAAGCGCGGCCGCTCCAGATGTAGTGGTATGAGTAGCGCGATCCACTGAGGCAATTCGAGTAGCTGCCCGTTGTATTGGTACCGCAGGTACTGTGGTATGACACCGCGCCGTCGTCTTCGCCGGGAAGAATCACCGAAGCGCCTGTCCAGGTTGCTTTGTACCCGGCCATCGCATAGATGCCGATGCCCTTCATGTTATTATGGTTGTACGAACCGCGTGCGTTGCCGGTTTTGAGGGCGTCGACCATGCTGTTCGATTCCCAGAATGCGGCATTCGCCAGTTCAGAACCGCCGGCGGCGCTCGAAGACGCCCAGATGCGGCGGATGTTGTAAGCCGTTGCGGATTTATCGATAAAATATTCAGAAGCATAGCAGCCTGCGCTGTGGCAGATGATCGTGCACCAGTTTGCGCCTTTGCATTTTGCTTCAAGCACTTGGTAGAGTTTAGATTGAGCACGGCACGTACCCCATGTACGCGGATCAGAAGCACCGTCGTAACCGACAAAGTACTTTGTCGCTGCTGTGGTGATGTTCTTCGATGCGCCCCAATAGTTGTTCACATCTGCGGAATATCCGCCTGCGCTATCGCAGTGGCTGCCCGAGCGGCCATGGACAAAGATCACCGATTCGGCAGCGCTCAGCGCTGACGCTGTAAGAAAGGTCAGGATTATACCTGTTTTAATCATTTTATTCGTGCTTACTCCTTCACGCAAAACTTGGTTTTAAATTCTGATCAGAAACTATCCAATCAGTTGTAGTATACCGTCTCCATGCAGAGCGGTACGCCAAAAAAAGGGTAAACGAATGTGTGTTAATCGAGCTTCTTTATGACACAAATGTCATAAAGAAGCGGAGCAAGCGGACGGAACCGAAAAAGCAAAAAGCAGCGAAGCGCTTTAGCAGCCGCTTGCTTGCAAGCGGCGAGGCTTTTTGCTTTTTCGGAAATCTTCCGTCGGCTTGCGCAGATCAATCCGTAAAATAAACCCGCGCCATTTCATAATCGTCGACAGTGGTGAAGAAGGATTTCAATTTTGTAACTTCAAAAATATGATTCACGATGGGCCTGGGCTCGGTAAAAACCACGCGCGCGTCTTCGTGTTTGCGGATCGCGAGAATAAAATTCACCAGCGCGCCGATGCCCGAAGAATCGATCGTCTCGAGCTCTTCGATGTCCATGATGATGCGCACGCGCTCTTTGGCCAGCAGCGGCTCAAGCTCGGCGCGAATCGCTTTAGCGGTAAAAAGATTCAGAATGCCGCTGAGAAAACAGACCGTGTAACCCTTGTCAGGGATTTCATTAATCAATACCTTGCAGCGATCCATCGGTGAGTTATTTTGCAGATGCCCGATGACACGTCGCGTGAATTAAAGCGCCGAAAATTCCTTCCGCATCTGCTGCCGCTCAGCCACCGTCGGCAGATAACCGCGTCCACCCTCGATATTATCCTTTAGGTGTAGTAGCTTGCGCGTTGCAGGTATGGCAAACTGCACCTGCGGGTTCGAAAAAATGAATTTTAAAAAGTATTGCGCCCAGGAGGTGATGCCCTTCTCCACCGCCCAGGCTGGTACGGCCTTGCCGCGCACCTGACGGAAGAGCGCGCCTTGGCCAAAAGGCTCATTCGCAATCACGGCAACCCCGCGCTCGGCTGCCGTCCTGAGTAGAGACGCATGATGATGCGTCTCTACTTCGGCGGATGTCTCACCGAGCGAATATGGTATCTGCAGAAAGTCGAGTTTCTCGGCGCGGAGGATTTTTTCGAGTTCGGGAAAAGCCGACGTCATATAATGCGTCAGGCCAATATATTTGTAAACACCGCGTTCCTTATTTTCGCGCAGGGTTTTCAGCTGCGTGCGCCAGTCGACGAGGTTGTGGATCTGCATCAGTTCAATTTTTTTGCGCCTGAACTGAGTCAGGGAATCCTGCATCTGGCGCAGGCCCGCTTCACGCCCGGAAATCCAAACCTTGGTCGCCATAAAGAGATTGGCATTGATGCCCAGATCGGCCGAGACTGCCCCCGTGACTGCTTCGGCATTGCCATACATCGGCGATGAATCGATGAGACGACCGCCTGCCGCATAAAACGCCTGCAAAACTTCTTTAACTTGTGGGATCTCCCCTGAGGCTAAGCCCACGTCGAAGGTTGAATAGGTGCCGAGACCGAGCCGGGGCAAAATTTCATCCGTCGCGGGTATTTTGGCTTTAAAAAGCGTTTCTACTTTACTTTCCTTAGCCCAGAGCGGCCCCAACATCAGCGGCAGCGAGGCTGTCGCGGTTTGTTTCAGGAACTCCCACCGCGTCAGGCCCGGCATGCGTCAAAACGTCCCTACCCGACGCGGGGACAGCCGATTTTTTTTGCAACCGGGAAACAGGCCCCTGCATCTCAAAGTCATGAAGAACAATGTTAGTTATAGCCCAACCGGGCAAGAAAGTGGCCCTGTTTTTACTGAGGCCGAGAAGACAACGGGCCGCTCCAAATTCGGATCGTGGTTCGCCGGCGATAAGATGTTTATTTTGATGCATTTTATCCCCCTTGCGGCGATTTATACCGGCGTGACATGGCAGTCCGTCGTCTTGGGCATCTCGCTCTATTTTATCCGTATGTTCTTTATTACCGCGGGTTACCACCGCTACTTCGCGCACAAATCGTTCGAAACCAGCCGCTTTTTCCAGTTTATTCTCGCATTCGGCGCTGAAACATCGGGCCAAAAGGGCGTGCTGTGGTGGTCAGGCCACCACCGCGGCCACCACAAACACAGCGATACCGATGCAGATATTCACTCGATGAAAAAGCTGGGCTTTTACCAATCCCACATCGGCTGGATCTTCGACAAAAAGAATAAGCGCGTGCCGCTCGAGGATATCCAGGATTTTGCGAAATACCCCGAAATCCGTTTTATCTCCAAACATGACTGGATCGCCCCCTGGACGCTGGGCGTCATCTCAACGCTCATTGCCGGCTGGCCTGGACTCTGGATCGGCTTTTTTGCGAGCACACTTCTCACCTACCACTCGACCTTTACCATCAACTCACTCACACATAAGTGGGGTAACCAGCGCTACAAAACCGGCGACGAATCGCGCAACCACTGGCTGCTGGCACTCACAACGCTCGGCGAAGGCTGGCATAACAACCACCACTACTACCAGGCATCGGCGCGCCAGGGTTTTTTCTGGTGGGAGATCGACATCACCTACTACATTCTGCGGATCTTAAGTCTCTTCGGCCTTGTCTGGAATTTCAAGACGGTGCCAAAGGCGATCAAGGCAAGAACGATCCGTGCACAGGAGGTGCAGGGGGCGTCGCAGCCAGGGATGGCGTCCGCGACGACTCGTGGACAGCAAGCTTTAGAAGCAGCGAAAAACAAAATGGCAAATGCGCCAGCGAAGGGGCTTGGGTCTCTTGTCACAGATCCTTAAATTCCTGCAGGTGGGGCGCGCGACCGTGCGCGCCTCAATCGCAACTACACGAAATCTTTTAATCACTTGCCGACAGAGCGGCTTTTAATGTCCGTTATTCATGAGACAACTTCTGCTCGCATCCTTGCTTGCCGCCACCTGCGCTTCGGCAATTTCCGCTGACCGCAACTATGCCGATGTGCGCCTCGGCGGCATGAGCCCCAGGGACCCTGCGCGGTTTGGCTTTTTAGGCGGACTGACTTTCGGCGGCTACTTCGATAAACTGGTTTCTATTTCGGGGAGCGTCGACTATTATCAGACCTCGTACGATACCCCCTCAAGCACACAGCCGAACAGCTACGCGTTTAATCCCACTGCGATTGATAAATCGCTGACGATCCGATTGGTAATGTTCATGCTCAATGCGCGTATCGATATCCCCTACCAGATCGGCGGCCTGATCACGCCTTTTGTTCAGGTTGGCGCAGGTTATGAGCTGGCTTACGTCAATACCACATCGTTTGGCGATTTCGGACTCGTCATCGGCACAGGTGGCCGGATGCCCCTCGGCGAAAATACCAGGCTCATATTGAACGCGGCGTATAACCTGAGCGCAGTTTCAAAACTCAGTAATGACGGCACGAATGAGAAGATCAATGTCAGCGGTATGATGATTCAGCTCGGCATCAGTTTTGATTTAGGCGCGAGGCCGGCACCAGCGACGCCCTAAGCAGGCGAAGCGGAAGATCGCGTTGCGGCGGCAGCATCGAGAACGATTCTCAATTATCCGCAGTCCCTGATTTTCCGGATTCTTTCCCGTAACTTACTTTACACTCCCCGAAAAACTCCGATAATTACCCATGGAAATAGCACAGGTTGCGCTGTACTCAGCCGCATTCGTCATCTCTTTCGCTTATGCCGGCTATGCCGTCATGAAATTCTGGAAACTCGCCCACCTTGGCCAGGCCCAGGAAATCAAATCGAGCTTCGCCTCTAAAGTCAAAAGCATGATCGTCAACGTGCTTCTGCAAAAGAAGCTGATGAAAAAGCCCGTGCGCGGTATTTTCCATATCTTCATCTTCTACGGCTTTCTCGTTTATGGCGGCCACACCACAAGCCAGCTCATTGGCGGCTTCTTCGGCCCATACAACATGCCGCTTGTGCATGTCACGGGATACGAATTCTCGATTCCCGAGCTAATCGGAAAGGTTATTCCACACTTCGCTTTTATCTATGACTACGCGCTCGACGTCTTCTCTCTTTTAGTGCTCGGCGGCCTCGCTTTCTTTGCATTGCGCCGCTGGGTTTACCGCGCCTACGAGCTCGACCGCCCCTCAGGCCAGTCGATGATCGTGATCGGTATGATCTCGACGCTCATGCTGTCGACGCTGGTCGCTGAAGGTTCGCATGTTATCCGCGACGCACATTTCCACGTATCTCCAATCCGCCTTGCCGTAGCGAATATGCTCAGCGCATGGGGGGTTAATCCCGCTAATGCCGGCTACTGGTATATCGGTGGCTGGTGGACGCACATTCTGACAGTATTCGCTTTTATGGCCTTCGTGCCCAACTCAAAGCATGCCCACCTCATCTGGGCGCCGGTCAACTTCTGGTTTGAAAAAGAAACGCCGAAGGGCCAGCTGTCTTTCCTCGACACTGAAAACGCGAAAGTCTGGGGCGCTGCCAACGTGCAGGATTTCACCTGGAAAGACCACATGAATGGCCTCAGCTGCATCGAGTGCGGCCGCTGTACGATTGAATGCCCCGCGAACCGTACGGGCAAGGTTCTCAACCCGAAGAGTATCATGACAGACCTCAAGCATGCGCTCATGGAGCAGATGCACAAGGTACAGGCGGCGAAAAAAGCCGGTAAAACCGACGAAGAGATTACGGCGATGCCTGAACTCCGCGTGATTGATAATTATACTTCACAGGAAGCATTGTGGGCCTGTACGACATGTTATGCCTGCGTCGAAGCCTGCCCCGTGGGCAACAACCAGGTCGATGCCATCATCGGCATGCGCCGTGCACTCGTGCTTTCAGAGGGGTCGCTGCCTGCTGAACTGCAGACCGCGCTCACCAACATGGAAAACCAATCGAACCCATGGGGTGTTGGCTCGCATAAGCGCGAAGAGTGGGCAGACGGCCTCAATATCAAGACGATGGCGAAGTGGGCTGAAGAAGGCCAAAAGCCGGATGTCCTCTTTTGGGTCGGCTGCGCCGGCGCGTTCGATGACCGCAATAAAAAGATCGCGCAGTCGATTGCCGGCCTCATGAACAAGGCAGACGTCAAGTTCGGCATCCTCGGTACTGAAGAGAATTGCACGGGCGATTCTGCGCGCCGCGCAGGTAATGAATACCTCTACCAGACTCTCGCCGGCATGAACATCCAGACGATGAACAATTATGGCGTGCAGAAGATTGTCACGGGTTGCCCGCATTGCTTCAACACGCTCAAGAACGAATACCCTCAGATGGGTGGCAATTACGAAGTGGAGCACCACACAACATACCTCGATAAGCTGCTCAAAGAAAACAAGATCCAGGTAGATCAATCGAAGGCGAAAGAACTCGGCCTTGTCACCTACCACGATTCTTGTTATCTCGGCCGCTATAACGACAATTACTCGGCGCCGCGCTCGATTCTCGAGAAAGCGACCGGCGGCCGCGTCGTCGAAGCGATTGACAACAAGACGCGTGGCCTGTGCTGCGGTGCCGGCGGCGCGCAGATGTGGAAAGAAGAAGAGAAATCCACGGATGCAACGGGTGTAAAAGCCGAACGCGTAAACATCAAGCGCACGAAACAGCTCGTGGATACGGAAGCTAAAACTGTAGCCAGCGCCTGCCCGTTCTGCATCACCATGGTTGCCGACGGTGTCAAAGCGATGGAGAAAGAAGAATCGGTGAAGACGCTCGATATCGCGGAGATATTGGCTCAGACGGTAAAATAAGCGCCGTGGCATAGTTAAACTTGACGGCAACGTCAAGTTTGCCTTTTTGCCGGAATGAAAGATCTCAAAAATAAAGTCGCCGTCGTCACCGGCGCGGGTTCAGGCATTGGCAAACAGCTCGCACACCAGCTTGCGCGCGCCGGGACAGAGCTTGTACTCGCCGATGTCGCGGAGAAAAAACTGCAGCAAACTGTCGGTGAACTCCATGGCCAGACGAAGATAACGTCGCATGTCGTCGACGTCGCGCGCAAGGACCAGGTCTATGCGATGGCCGACGCGGCGCTGAAGGCGCACGGACAGGTGGATATCGTCATCAACAATGCCGGTGTCACGGCTCTGCAAGCCCTCGACGAAGTTTCGTATGAAGATTTCGAATGGGTGATGAATGTCAACTTTTGGGGTGTGGTCTATGGCACACTGGCGTTCATGAAACACCTCAAGGACCGCCCCGAGGCCTCGGTCGTGAATATCTCGAGCGTCAATGGTTTTATCCCCTTCCCCAACAATGGTCCTTACAACTGCTCAAAATATGCCGTGTATGGTTTCAACGAAACCCTGCACCAGGAACTCGCGGGCACCGGTGTTGTCGTCACGTCGGTGCATCCCGGCGGCATCAAAACTGATATCATACGCAATGCGAAGGTGCTGGCGTCCCCTGGTGGCGGCGATAAGATGCAGATTACGGAGCGTTTTGACGGCATGGCCCGGACATCCGCCGAAGATGCGGCAAAGGCAATCATCGGCGCGATAAAAGGTAAGAAGAAAAAGCTGCTGATCGGCATCGATGCCTATGCGATGGATTTGGCCAAGCGCCTCGTGCCCGAAGAATTCGTCGGTTTCGTCGGCATGATGACGAAACGGTTTGGCTAAAAGTCCTGATTTTCAGAACTTACTTTACAGTCGGCGGGTCTCCCGTTTGGCTGCGGAATGAACCGCCGCCTGCAACTCATTCTGTTAAGCCTCCTGGTCATCGCCGCAGCGCTGATGACCATCGGCGGTAAAAAACGTTCGGGCAAAAAACTTTCCCAAAAGGAAATCGCGCAGCCGATCACCTTCCCTAAAACCTTTCTCTGGGGCACAGCGACCGCCGCCGAACAGCTCGAGGCGACGCAGGTTAGCGATTGGGCGGAATTCATACGCAAGAACTATACGGGCGAAGGTAAACCGGTCGCCGGCGCAGGCATCAAGGACCTCCATCTCTGGAGTGAAAATATCATCCGCGAAAAAACGGCGCACAACAGCCGCTATAAAGAAGATATCCAGCTCATGAAAGACCTCGGCGCCAATGCCTACCGTTTTTCCATCGCCTGGGATCGCCTCTTTCCGCGCGAAAACACGACAACGCCAGACGCAAGCGCCGTGGCGTTTTATGATGCGCTGTTCGCCGAGCTTGCGCGCCAAAATATCGAACCGTCCGTTACACTCTTTCACTTCAGCTCACCCGCATGGTTTTTCGGCGAAAAAAATGGCAAGCGCGGCTGGGAGCGCGACGATGCGCAGGAACATTTCGCCCGCTTCGTGAATTTCGTCGTCGGCCGTTGGGGAAAAAATGTCACTGTCTGGTGCACGCTGAATGAGCCGATGGTCTATATCTACTCGGGCTATATGCAGGGAATTTTCCCGCCACTGGAAAAACGCGCCAATGAAACCGCCGTTGCACCTGTGATGGAGGCCCTGCTCAAAGCGCATGCAGCTGCGTATGCGACGATCAAAAAGGCAAACCCCAAGGCCCTCGTGGGCGTCACCCAGCACACGCGTGAATTTTCACCTTACCGTAACCATGCAATTCTCGACCGCATCATCGCGGGTAAGGTTGAGCAGGCCTTCATCTGGGATTTTACCGATGCGATCCGCAGCGGTGTGCTCAAAGTGACAAATACCGATATCGAAAAGGCTATCCCCGGCCTGGGCGGTACGCAGGATTTCATCGGCGTGAACTATTATGGCCGCTTCTACATCAAATCGAATATCATGGCGCCGACAAAATTCGAAGTGAAAAACCATGACGAAACCGACACTTCGGAAATCAAAAACGAACTCGGCTGGTCCGATTTCCCCCTCGGCATGAAGAATATCCTCCTCTCGGCTAAGTCAAAATATAACCTGCCGATCTATATTATGGAATCGGGCACGGCAGAAAAAGCGGCGGATGACGTTCTGCGCCAACGCCTCATCATTACGCACCTCGCTGAAACCGCGGCGGCGATGCGCGACGGCGCCGATGTGCGCGGCTATTTCCACTGGTCGCTGATCGACAATTTTGAATGGGCAGAAGGTTTTGATGCGCGCTTTGGGCTCGTCGCCGTCGATTATAAGAATAATTTCGCCCGCAAAAAACGTAAGAGCTTTAATACGCTGAGCGAAATCATCGGCCGGGGCATTTCGCCGGCCAGCTACGCTGCGGCAGCCGCGGCTTATTAAAAGGCCTTTCCCCTACGCCGACATCGCACCGGGGCCAAGCGTGGCCGCCCAGAACTTTCCGTTGGGCACGCGGCCGTCGGCGTCGCGCGAATATTCGGCTTTCAGGCCGATGACATAATACATGTCGACCTCGCCTTTATTCTTGGCGCTGATTTTACCGCGGTATTCGCAGCGAAAATATTCTTTAATGAGTTCATAGGTCAAACCACTGATGTTGATCTTGCCCGTTGTGCCGCTCGACTCCATACGGCTCGCGGTATTGACGGTGTCGCCCCAGACATCGTAGGCGAATTTACGCTCGCCGATCACACCCGCGATCAGGGGCCCCGAATGGATGCCGAGGCGCAGTTCCCAGTAGGGCTCGCCCAGAGATTTTTTGATATCGCGCATCTGCGCCATAAAATCGCGAATCTCCATCGCGGCGAGCACGCAGTCGATCGCATGCGTCTCTGTTACCTTGGGGATTCCCCCCGCGCACATATAGCTGTCGCCGATCGTCTTGAGTTTTTCCAGGCGATGCCGTTCGGTAATTTTATCGAACTGGACAAAGCACGCATCGAGTTCTTTGATGAGCTCGTTCGGTGACATAAATTCGGCGATTTTGGTGAAACCCTGGAAATCGGTAAAGAGCACGCTGACCGCGTCGAATTGCACGGGTTCGGCAAAGCCTTTTTCCTTGAGTTCAATAGCTACATCTTTGGGCAGAATATTCAGCAGCAGCTTTTCGGATTTCTCGCGTTCTTCCTGCACCTGCCTGAAAAGCCGCGAACTATAGATAACTCCTGTGATCTGCTCGGCGAGAATGGACAGGCGCGAGATGTCGTCACGCGAGAGCCCGATTTTACCCTTGCTTCCCGAAAAATCAAGGATACCGACCGGTTCGTTGTTCAGCACCAGCGGTAGCAGCAAAAAAGACTGGAGGTTATATTTTTGCATAATCTCGTATTCTTCGGGAGAGCTTGCATCGATGACGCGCTGCGCCCGGGTATTCGGCACAAAGAAAGCGCGTTTGTTCCGAATCACCTGCGCATGGGCGCCCCTGGCAGTGCCTATCGGGATCTCAATTTTTTCGACGGCCCGGCGTTCGGCCTCGGGTAAAGAATCGTCACTGCATAATGAAAGCAACTGCAGCCGGCTTTTATCCTGCGACACGCCGTAGAGCGCGTGCCAGTCCATACCGAAAGACTCTGTAACATAGTCTTGAACCTTCTTCATGATTATTGTCAGATCGAATTCTTCGTTAAGGCTGCGGAGAAGGCGGTTCAGTTTCTCTGTTTCATCTTTCTGCCGTTCCGTTTCACGCTGCGAAACGAGCGCCTTGTCTTTTTCGGTTTGCAGATTGTGCAACGTCGTATCGATGCGCGTCGCAATCGGCCGAATCAGAACGAATGTGGCGAGAAAGGCGAAGAGCAGAAGCGGCGTGGCAACCAGGAAAATGTGGAGTAACCGCTGCGGCAACGGGATATCCCCCGCTAAGGTAGACCAGACGAAGGCGAGAAAAAACACAACACACCCCACGGCAAAGGGAGACAGCAGTGCGCTGATGCGCAGCGACTCGGTTTTCAGCGTTTTGCCGCCATAGCGCATTACCGCAAAAGCCAAGATAACAGTCGGTATAATCGATAGGTTACCGATCGGGTAAAACTCTATACCCATCGTCGCCGGCAGATTACCAATGAGCAGCAACCCGCCGACGGCAAGATAAAGTACGGAGATATCACCTAAACGATTCGGCCCCGCAGTACCGCGGTATCTCCACCAGTCGCGCAAGACAACCGCGATCGCGAGAAATCCGACCAGACCATAAAGCTGAATGACAGGGCCTGCCTGTGAGATGCGCCCCCACGGGTATTCAAAATAACCGGTAAAAAGCCAAGGCGTCATGGCCATCACGCTCAGGCCCACCGACAAAACATCGAGCACGCGGCGAAAGCCGGGCGCCGGCCGGTCAAGGCTCAGATATGCAAAACGTATCTGAACTGCCGGGGCAAGACCAAAGACCATGTAACACAACTGTTCGATGCGGTGCGCGATCACAGGTTCGATGCCTAAGGCGCCGACGATGACGGACAGGAGCAGGAAACCGTAGATGTAGAGCGAAAAAGCACCGTACTGGTTCACGGGTTTTGTTGGGTTCGTGCCGCCGATGAGAATACCCAGCGCGACTACAAAGAATACGGACCCTACCGGAATCAGCAGCCACGGATACCAGTTCAGTTTCGCGTAGCCAGCGGGTGAAAAACGAAACAACACGGCGCAGGTCAGACCCAGCAGCACAACACCCGCAATCAGGTTCAGTATGTAGAAGAGCGCATTTTTTTCGAAGAAAAGGTCCCTGAGATTTTTGAAATCCGAATTAAAGACCGCGTAAGCCATGATGCACATCGGAATAAACGAAAACGTCGCGCCGGGAAACAGGGGATAGCCCGCAAAACTCGGCAAATTGGAAATCGTCAGAACCAACAGGAGCGAATGGCCGACGAAGAGCAGGTGCTTGCCTGCAAAACTGTAACGTTTCCAGTAGAGATAAAATACCGGAAACCCGATTGTTATGAAAGACAGAGTCGAACCTGCCCCCCAAAGCTTCAGCGGCAATGCGGCTACCGGAAATTTACCAAAGCTGTAATAGAGAAATTCGCCTGTAAATGCGCGCCCCGAAACGACGCTGGCCAGCGCCACGAGGGTCACTATCCAGTTCACTGTCGTACCGACGGCGATCGCGCGCCGGAATTTTTTATCGAGTATATAATAGATCAAATGTGACGAAGCGGGCGATAGAAACAAAACCGCGCCGTAGAGATACGTGTTCCAGCGCAACAGGACACCGGTGTCAGCTATCAACGCGCGCAGCGAAATCACGAGTCCCAGCGCCGCGAATGATATGCAGGTGACCCCGAAAGAGATATAATAACCCACACGCTCGCGCCGCGTCGCACGGAGGAGACTGATGATGCCGAGCGTTAGACCGACGACACAAGTGACGAGCCCTGGCACCGCATACGGCAGCATGTCCCAAAAGTAGAGATCAGAAGTGATTGAAGACGGAAAGAACGGCAAGGCTTCGCGCATAGCGGACTTCCCCGGCGCGACACTTAGAATCAATTTCTAATCGAACGCCACCACCCCCCGAACAGGGGGTTAAAATTCACCCACGAACACGACCTCGCGCTCGAGCCGGATACCCGTCGTTTCGAAAACTTTGGTTTCAATGAGCCGTGCCAGCGCCTGTACGTCGGCAGCCCTGGCGCCGCCGTTGTTCACAATAAAATTGCAATGCTCCGCGGAAATTTCCGCACCGCCCTCTTTTACGCCGCGCAGGCCCGCCTCGTCGATGAGCTGCCATGCCTTCTTTTCAGAAATATATTTCGCCGGGTTCTTGAAGATACTGCCGGCAGAGCGGCGGTTCTTCGGCTGCGAAGCGATTCGGCGGTTTTTATAATCGGCGATTCTGGCCTCGATGAGGTTGAGATCGCCTTTCGCGAGCTCCAGTGTCGCGCCCGTGACCCAGATCGCCGGATCGCCCTTAAAAAGACTGTTGCGGTACGTGAACGCACAGTCGGCATTTTTCAGTGTCTCGACATTCCCCGAGCGCACGATCTCGACTTGCACAACCGAGTCTTTGAGTTCATGGCCGTAACAGCCCGCATTCTGGATGATCGAACCGCCGAAATGCCCGGGTATCGTTGTCAGAAACTCAACGCCCTCAAAGCCCAGGGCAGATATTCTCTTGCCACTCAAAGGCGCCCGCGCGCTCGCAGGTACAAAGACCGCGAGGCGCTCTTGGGATTCACTGCGTATCTGAAGTTCTTCGCCGAGCTGCGGGTGAATCACCACACCGCGAAAACCGCCATCGGCAATCAAAAGATTTGAACCGCCGCCGAGAAGCAATACCGGCAAGCCGCGCTCGCGGATGAAACTTTGTAAACTTGCCATCTGCTCCGCGTGCGCCGGCGTAACAAAGATATCAGCGGGACCACCCAGGCGAAACGTTGTGTATTCATGCAGCGGGTAATCCGCATGGAAATCTATCTTTTGTGATATGAGAAAAGCCTTGAGCTCATCGTAGCCCATCGGCATCAACCGATGATGGAGCGTGACTTCTTGAAAAGTAAAACTTCTTCTTTGCGCCGCGTAGTATCCCAGCGCAAAAGATCGCCCATCGCGCCCGCGACCGAGGTCAGCGCCGAATCAGAAATAAAGCCCATGTTGCCCAGGCCACAGCGGCGCTTCAGGAAATCCGTCAGCGTCAACGCCATCTCTTGCTCCACCGCATAATAGATTTCGGCATAGATGAACTGGTATTCATTTTCGATCGGGCGCAACAGCGACTTGTCCTTGATGACATAGTCAAGCACGCGTTCATAGAGCGCGCCATAGATCTCAATCAGGTGATCGATCAGCTGCGGCGAATAGACATGATCCCAGCGCACGTGCGCGTCCGCGATGAAGGTCGCCAGGCGAGGGCCCACCGCACCGCCCACGACCGGTGTCTTATGCGACACAGAACGGCGGCGCGGGAAACCGAATTTCTTTTCGATCAGGTCGACCGTTTCTTCGGCGAGCGCGCGCGATGTCGTCCACTTGCCGCCGAACACCGACACAAGACCGTCGATGTTCTCTTCTTTCGCATGGTAAATGATTTCGTGCTTGCGCGAGGCCTTATACGTGCTGGTCACCGAACTTTCTGCCACCAGCGGCCGCAGACCCGCATACGTGTTCACGACGTCGGCAAGCGTCTTCTTCTGGGGAAAATATTCGTTATAGACGTCGATAAATTTCTGCGCGTCATCCTGCGTGACCGTCAGATCGTCGGGGCTGCCCTTGAACTCGGTGTCGGTTGTGCCGAGCAGCGAATAGTTACGCCACGGAATCAGGAAGATATGCTCTTTGCTACGCGTCTCGATGCCGATAGTCGTGTTCTTGTGGAAGCGCGGGAAAAGCAGGTGGATGCCCTTACTGCGCGTGAGCTTGCGGATGGGATTCTGGTGCAGCTTCGAGAGCACAATATCGCCCCACGGCCCGGATGCATTGACCGTCACCTTCGCACGGATCGGAAAATCTTTGCCACCGATCATGTCATGCGCAATGACGCCGACCGCCCTTTTACCCGCAGAAGTCTCTTCGAGAATAAAATCGGAACACGCGACGTAGTTCGCCACGATTGCACCCCGCGAAGCCGCCGAAAGTATATACTCGAGGTTCGAGCGGTTCGGGTGCCGGTTGAGCGCGTCATAATAATGGTACGCACCCCTGAGGCCATTCGGGTTCAGACCCGGTTCGATCTGCAGCGCCTTCTCTTTCGTCAGCCAGCGTTTGCGGTCGAGGTGCTTATCAGGATCTTCGATGTAATTTCGGTCCCAGGCCAGCATGTCATAGACCGTCAACCCCATGCCGATCATCCAGCGCGGGGTCGGCGTATAATCATAGAACGGGATCATGAACGGCAGCGGAAAAACCTGGTGCGGCATGTTGATCTCGAGGTATCGCCGCTCGCGCAATGACTCACGCACCACGGGGATATCCCCCTGGGCCAAATAGCGCAGGCCGCCGTGTATCAGCTTCGAGGTCGCGGCGCTTGTTGCGTGGCCAAAATCTTTGCGTTCGATGAGCGCGACCGACAGGCCACGCAAAACAGCATCCCATGCGATTGAGGCGCCTGAAACGCCTCCGCCGATCACCAGAAGATCAAAGATCTGGTTTTGAAATCTCTGTAAATCGCGTTTCATGCGTTTATTACTTGGTCGTCGAGTGACCCGGGTCTCGATACGTTGCCTGCGGCAACACACCGGCGACAGAGACTCGCTAAAGCCTCGTCGCGACCACCGGGCCGTATCTAGACGCAACCCCACAGAAAAAATGAACGAGACATGTCGTAAACTAATTGTGTTTTTCGTACATGCGTTGACCGGCTGTCTTCGAATACCGGATTTGACCGCTGCCAAACCGGCATACCATGAAAGAAGTACGCACACGCTTTGCCCCATCCCCCACCGGGTATCTCCACGTCGGCGGTGCGCGTACCGCACTGTTTAACTATCTTTATGCCCGTGCGCAGAAGGGCAAGTTCATTCTACGCATCGAAGACACCGACCAGGCGCGCTCGACCGAAGAAAGCTATAAACAGGTTCTGGATTCGCTGAAATGGCTCGGTTATGAGTGGGACGAAGGCCCTGAGGTCGGTGGCCCGCATGGTCCTTACAAACAATCCGAACGGCTCGACACCTATAAAGAATACGGGCAAAAGCTGATCGCCGAAAAGAAGGCTTACCCCTGCTTCTGCACCGCGGATGAACTCGAGCGGAAAAAAAAGCAGCGCGAGGCGATGGGCCTCCCCTATGTCTATGACGGCAAATGCCGCAGCCTGACAGACGCCGAAGTGGCTGAAAAGAAGGCCGCGGGCCTGGGTTTCACAATGCGTTTTCGTACACCCGCCCGCGAGGTGGTTGTCGAAGATATGGTACAAGGAACCGTGCGTTTTGACACGGCGCTGATCGGCGATTTTATCATCGTCAAATCCGATGGTTATGCGTCCTATAACTACGCCGTTGTCGTCGACGACCATATGATGGACATCACGCATGTCATCCGCGGCGTCGGCCACCTTTCGAATACGCCGCGCCAGATCATGATCTACCAGGCCTTCGGCTGGGAAGAGCCCAAGTGGGCGCATGTCAGTGAAATCGTCGGTTCTGACCATAAGAAACTTTCGAAGCGCCATGGCGCGACGCCGATCACCGCATTCCGCGACCTGGGTTATACCGCGCGCGCTTTCAATAACTACATGGCCCTGCTGGGCTGGTCATCTCCCGATGGCCGCGAATATATGCCCATCGAAGAACAAAAAACCCTCTTTGATGTGGCGCGTTGCTCAAAATCGCCGGCGATGTTCGACGTCTTTGATCTCGCCAAAGCCGCCGAGGTGGATTTAGCGCAGGCAACAATTTCAGAACTCGAAACATTTCTTTTTCCGAAATCGAAACTCAACTGGCTTTCGAACCAGCATATCCGCGCCACGGGCGAAGATGAATTCATCCGCGAAATTCTGCCGTTTGTGCGCAGCGCAAAAGTAGTGCCCGATGCCGAGTGCAACGAAAAAAACGAACGTTTGCGGGAAATCTTACTCTCGCTGCGCGTATACTTAGATACCTTGGGACAGATTAAGAACTACCTCGCTGACTTCTACCTGCCGTTTACCCCCAACCCTGCCGATTATGTCGCATCCGAATATTTTACCCCGGAAAATTTTTCGTCGCTGGCAGGGGGGTTCTTACGTCTAATAGAGCAGATGGACGGCGGTAACGGAGGCGACACATTAGTACCCGACAAAATCAAGGAAGCTATCAATCAGGTGGGCAAGGAAGCCGGCGTGAAAGGCAAGCCGCTATTTATGGGCTTGAGGCTGGCTTCGACAGGGCGACTCGAGGGTTTGGAATTACCGATTTATCTGGCATTATTGGGCAAGCGCCGCGTGACGGAAAGGCTTGCGAAAATGATTTCGCTGAAGGGCACGGTGGCAGGGATGGCGGGACGTCAACCGTGAAGGTAAAAGTGACGCTTGCCCAGTTTGACACCAATTCTCCGGCGGGTAAGATGGAGATCCTGTTCTGCAACTGGCCGGGAAAACAACGCTTTGAAAAAGGTGTGTGCTTTATTCCTGCAGACCTCTCGGCAGTCGCGCATGTGCGCGGTTATATTGAATCGGTGGCGCACACATTTGGCCTCTCCGAGCAGAGCGTCTTCGAGCTGACACTGGTCGCCGACGAACTTGTGGCAAACGCAATTCTCGCGAGTTATGCGAAGAACGGCGCTGAAAACATTGTACTCAAATGGACGATGCGCGATAATATCTTTACGCTGAGCGTACTCGATTATGGCGGCGGTTTCCGTATTTCCGAAGTTTTCGCGGAAATCCCCCGCGGTAATGATCTCGCGAGTTTCCTGCGAAGCCTCAAGGAATACCGCGAAGCGCGCAAAGCGGTCATTCCCTTAAACGGTGCGCTGATCGAACACCTGCGTTTCGGCCGGGGACTCAGAATCATCTCTAACCTCGTGCGTAAACTCGATATCGAGTTCCACGACGCCGACGGCTCAACGATGACGGCTCCCAACGATACGACCGTGGGCTCGATTGTTACCGTCGAATACGTCGCCGAAGCCGCCTAACCCAACGAATTCGGTTTCCGGGGCGTTTAACGAAACTGCCCTGACGGTGAATTATCCCCATGGCGCTTCCCGATGCAGTTCAGACGAAGCTAAAGACTATCCTGGCTAAAAAATCGCAACGCGGGGGTGAATTCTGCCTGCCTTTCGATGCTGCCGCGCTCCCCTTCCGTATCCGCGAAACCTTTCCCGGCTATGAAAAATATGCCCTCGAGATCGGCTGCGGCTGGGGTGAGTTCACACGCGCCTCGGCTGCGGCTGCACCCAAGACCCTGATTGTCGCTGTCGAAAAAAAACTCGCGCGGGTCCTGAGTTCCGGTAGAACGCAGAAGCGGGAAAATATCCCCAACATCCGTTATGTGATTCTCGACGTTGCCTGGTTTTTCGACGGTGTTTTCGCGCCTGAAAGTTTCGACAGCATCACGATCAATTTTCCCGACCCGTGGCCCAAGGTGAGGCACCACAAGCACCGTTTTATTTCACCGGATTTTGCCGCAACGCTCTCTGCAATTGCACGGCGCGGTTGCCGGCTGATGTTTGCCACTGATAATTATCTCTACACGCGGGAAGCCGCGGCAACTTTTGAGCAGAGCGCGGCGTGGATAAATACCGAGGGCGCATATCTCGCGCGCAGCTTTGTGGCAAACCGCCCCGTAAGTTTTTTTGAGGAGATTCACCGGCGCGAAGGTGCGCCTATTTATTTTCTCGAATACGCGAAGATGTAAATTTTTCCCAGGCATAGGGCCAGAGCGCCGCAAACATCAGCAGGTAGAAAACGACCATACCAAACCGGGAAAAAAGTGTCTTGCGTTTTGTGAGCGGTATTTCGGCGGCAAAGATCTCGGCCCGCTCCTGCCCCGTCGGTCGGCCGATGGCATCACCGCGGTAATCCACGGCATAACTCACGCCGCTCATCGCGCCGCGCAGCATCGGAATGCCGTTTTCGACAGCGCGCATGGCAGCCGCACCTGCATGCTGGTAACCTTCGACACCGTCGCCGAACCAGGCGTCGCTCGACAAATTCACAATGATATCGGCATCGCGCGTGCGTGCATCCGTGGGGAAAAGTGCTTCATAACATAAGAGGGGCTTGACCGTCAGAACACGGCTGCGCTCGGGCAGCGGGTAACGCCGCCGGATTTCTGCGGGGTCGGCGAGTATTGCAAGGTCGGCAGCCAGGCGCTCCCTCGCCGGCAGGCGTCCCGGCGCCTGGGCCAGACGGACAGTAAATTCGTTACCTTCAACGCCGGATGAAAACCTGCCCGCATCCGGAAAAATCTTCCGCAGCGCCGGAATAGCGGTTTCGAGCGGCAAATATTCACCCCAGGGCACAAGGCGCCGTTTCAAATACGGCGCTTCTGCCTGCGGCCTCACCGCCATCTCGGAATACAGTTTTCCATTCTGATAACGCATGCCCTGGAACAGCAATGCGGTACCAGTCGTACGCGACAGATATTCCAACACGCCGTCGAAACTGGCAGAATAAATCGGCGTGTTCGCCGCCGTTTTTTCAGCCGCATGAAAAGGCATCGAAGCTTCGGGCCAGAGAATAATTTCACTCTGCGGGTGCATGACCAAACCTTCGACGGATTGATTGAACAGGCGGTTGATGGCGTCGGTGGCAAAAGCCGCGTCGCTGCGCCTGGCTTCGGGCGCCGCGCCGATATTTGTTTGCACGACGAGCGCGTGCAGCCGCGCACCGCTATCCGCTACGGGCAAATAGCGCATCACAACGCCGGCAGAGAAAAGAATCAGCAGGATGGCCAGCTCCGGAAAAAGCTCTTTGGCACAGAGAGAGAATCGCTGCGCTTTCAGCAGAACCAGGCAACGAAACAGAATCCATCCGCCGAAACAGGCGATGAAACTGATGCCGTAAACAGAACACAGCGCCGCCCATTGCCGCAGGTGGGGCTCGCCCGAGAGGGTATTTCCCCAGGCCCAGACAAAGAGCTCCGGATTGAGCGCGTCGATGACTGCAAGCACGGCCGCGAGCGCCAGCCCTGCCCTGACGCCGCGCCATTCGCCGCGAAACATGACACGGCGCATGATAAAGAAAAACACCGGCTTGGTCTGAAAAAGCACGGCGTAAAAAAATGTCAGCAGTAATGTCAGGGCAATATTTTCGCCGGTGTAACGGTGGATCGTGCCGATAATCCAGCCGAAAGTAATGGTTGCCAAAGCCAGGGCGAAGACGAGGCCCGAAAAAAGAATTTTCCGCAGAGGGACATCCGCCTGCTCATGCGCCGCCAGCAGGATAAAAAACACGCCGGCAAAGGCCAGCGGCCAGATGTCAAACGGCGACAGGCCCAGGAAAACGCTGAGCGCATGCAGTGCGGCGAATGCCGACTGCCGCACATAAAAATTGTGGATCAGCGCCAAGCCGGTCTATTTGAGATGGTTCTGCCGCAGGTATTCTTCGTATTGCATGCGCCGTTCATAAGCCTCGGCCTCTTCTTTGCCGAGCATATTTACCCTCAGGTCCGCGAGTTTCTTTTTCTTGTCCGCTTCTGACAGCGAGGGATTTTCCGCAGCAAGCTTCTGCGCCGCGGTCTCGTAGCTGTCTACGCGGGCGCGCTCCTGCTGAATTTCCTTATCGACCTGGGCCATACGTTTCGCCGCTTCGGCGCCGAAAAATTTCTCGCGCATCGTCTGTGTCTCAACGGCGGCATTGCCTTTGCGGGCCATCTCGTCGCTGCGCAGCAAAACCTCGGTTTCATAGCGCGTATATGCGGGCTCCTGTTCGTTGAAGGCCGTATTATAGTCCCCTAAGGTTTTTTGGCGTATTTCATAATATTTCTTTACCCGCTCATCTGCCGGCAGCGCCGCCGAGGTTTTATAGAATTCACTCAGCGCATCCTGCGATGCAGTACGCGCCTCTTCATAACCAAAGATGAGCTGCGCATCGGCGTCTGAGAAGAATTCACGGCGTTTTTTCTTCATGAACTCAAGCCGTTCGGCCAGCGGCATCTTGTCAGAAACCTGCAGGCGGCGCATGGCATCTTCGTAGCGCATATAGTTGCGGAATAGCGCTATCATTTTCTCGTTATCAGGCTTGGGGTATTGCTCGCGGAGGAAATTCTCGATACGGATATTACATTCGTCAAAATTCATATTCTCTCCGCACCGCGTGCGCAGCTTCCACAGCTCGGCGACGAGCGAAAGCCGGCCGGTACGCGCCATCTCCATGAGCTGGCTGAAAGAGTACATGCCCTCTTCAGTGAAGAGTTTCTTATTCTGGTCTATGAACTCGCGGTATTCGCCCGATTGGGGGTTGGAAGCCTGCGCGGCGCGCTTCGCCTGATCCCTGAGTATTTTTGCTTTTTTGTCTTCTTCGCTGTCCGGCCAGAAGATCCAGAGCAAGACCAGTAACAGTACCGGGAGAATATATATAAGCTTGCGCTTGTCCATGCGTGGAAGTGCGATTCCACACGGCCACGTCAACCTATTAGGGTTCCCGTACGACGTCAGGAAGTCATCAAAGATTCGAGTTTTTTAACGGCGCGGTTATCCGGATCAAATGCCTGCGCCTTTTTGAGCAGCTCTTCGGCTTTTTCGCGCTTCTCGAGGCGACGGTAAATATCTGACAGATTGACAATGCCGTGGAAACTCATCGGCTCGCGCAGAATCAGCCGTTCGCCATAGTCTGCCGCACGCTTGAGCAGGCTCTTGTCCCCGCCGGCGCAGTATTTCAGCGCCCGCGATGTCAGGTAAATCATGCCGAGATCAGAAGGATCATAGATACAATATTCTTCGCCGAGCGCCGCCGCACGGGCAAAATTCTTCAGCCGCGAATTGAGCAGCGCAAGCTCGTAGACTACCTTGGGGTCGTGCGGATCCTCTTCGTAGAGGCGGTCGAGCTCCTGGATTGCACCCTGGTAATCCTTATTCGCGGCATGTTTGCGGATAATCGAAAGGTCCGCGCGGCTGACGGGCTCATGCCCCGTGCCGTCGTACGAGATGCGCACGAGGGAAAGATCATCGGTGATGTCGCCCTTGAGCATCAGCTCTTCGCGGAAACGCTCCAGGTCACCCCCGACCTTTGCGATGATGCGCAGGAACATCGTCTCATCGCTGTTGATCATCGAATTGCCCATATCATCGCGACCCAGTGAAATATCGTCGCGACCGTCCGAACCCGCGAAGATCTGATCGCCCTTGAGCAGGCGGAACGTTTTGACGCGGAATAGTTCTTCGTTTTCAGGCATGCCCAGCTTGCGCAGCGTCAGTTCATCTTCGATGAATGTGGCTTCGCCTTTACGCAGCAGCACAATCCACGGGTGCTCTGCGTTGATATAGTAGAGGTAACCGCTGTCTTCGTCGATCAGGCCGATGACGGCAGACACCAGCATGCGCCCGTCGAACGAGGTCATGACGTGGTGGAGTTCGTCGTAACAGTCGCGTAGCCACTGCTCGGGAAACATAAAACGGCTCATCTCGTCGTTCTGCGTCCGGTGCAGGAATGACTTAAAGACTGTACCCAAAACCAGTGCGCCGCCGGCGCCCTGGATAGACTTACCCATCGCATCGCCGTTCATGAAGGCCACATAGCGCTTGGTACGCAGTATGACTGTATTCGACGAGCTGATATCGCCGCCGATTTCAGATTGCCACTGCTTGAACTGGAACTTCTTTTTCTGTTCGGTCAGAAATTCGACGCGGATGCGCGACGGCTCGGCTTCGTTCATCGCCAGGGGATGCAAGAGCTGTGATGTCAGGAAATAATCCCCGTCCTGCTGGGTCTTGAGTTCGTTGATGCGTTTGATCTGCGCCTCGATCTCGATGTTCTTGAGTTCGATCTTTTTTGTTTTCATGAAAGAATCAAAACGCACACGATCGAGCATGAACGCAACAGCGATCGTAATAACATAAGATAAGAGCAGGTTATTCATCGAATACGCTGTTGCCGGTGTCGTCAGATTAGGTTTATAGACCAGGACTGCTGTCAGGAAAATCGCGGCAGAAATAATCTGCGCTCCAAGAAACTGGCGAAAAGCCAATGGCGCTGCAATCGGAAGCATGACCACGATCTGCAACCCCGAAACGTAGTTCGGATCATCCGCGATGCGACCTGTAAACCAGGATGTGGCAAAGAGAACGTATCCGAGCTCGAGCTTGAGCGCAAACGCTCCCTGCCGGTACACGGCCGGAATAAACAACGCTAAAAATATTACCAGGGCAATGGCGCTTAGCCCGAGGCGAAAATACAAGAGTTCAGGAAATTCCGGATGCAGTTTTTTATCGGTATTGAATGCGAAATCCAGCCACGCGACGCCGCAAAGCACTGTCGCAATGCGCGTAAAACGCTGGAGTTGCCGGTCCATATCGGCGGTAAATTCCGCACGATAGATCGCTCTGTCCGGATTCCTGCGAAAGAAATTCCGAAACCTATTCCACATGGGGACTTATTACCTTTGCCTTTTGTTGAGTCAACGCTATCCCGAAAAAACTGACATCTTTGTCAGCGGGCAGACAGCGTCCCCTGCCCCGTACCGCCAATGATTTCGCGCGGCTTAGAGCCAATCTGCGGCCCGATCATTGCGCGCGCTTCAAAGGCCTCGATAAGGCGAGCCGCCTTGTTGTAGCCGATTCTGAGCCTGCGCTGCAGGTAGCTTGCCGACGCCTTCTGGCTTTCGACAATAATCTGCCACGCTTCATCAAAGAGCTCCTCGTCGCCGTCTTCGAGCTCACCCATTTTCCCTTTCGGGTCTTCGAGCGTGATATAGACCGGCTTCGCCAGCTTTTTTGCATAGGCGACGACATCTTCGACCTCATTGTCTTCGATGAGCGGCACCTGCGCGCGAATCAGCTGTCCTTTGGACGGATGGCGGAACAGCATGTCGCCCTGACCCAATAATTGTTCTGCGCCGTTACCGTCGAGAATCGTGCGCGAATCTGTTTTTTGCGCTACCTGTAAGGCAATCCGTGCCGGGCAGTTCGCCTTGATGAGGGCGGTGATGACGTCGACCGATGGGCGCTGCGTTGCGAGAATCAGGTGAATACCGACCGCGCGGGCCTTTTGCGCGAGGCGAATAATCGACGATTCGACTTCTTTACCGGCGACCATCATCAGGTCACCGAGCTCGTCGATGAGAATCACAATGTAAGGCATCACAGGGTAGTCGGATGTCCCCTTTTGCGCCTTTACCTTTTCGTTGAACGAACGGATATCGCGTGCGCGCATATCGGCGAGATCTTCGTAGCGGCGCTCCATCTCTTCGACGGCCCAGTTGAGCGCGAGAATCGCCTTATTCGGCTCGGTGATCACGGGGTGCAGCAGGTGCGGAATATCGTTATACGCCGAGAGCTCCACCAGCTTCGGGTCGACGAGCAGAAAGCGCACCTCTTCGGGCGTCTTGTTCATGATGAGGCTAGAGATAAAGGAATTCACAGCGACCGATTTTCCCGAACCCGTCGCTCCCGCGATGAGCAGGTGCGGCATGCGTGTCAGATCTTCGATCAGCAGATTACCGGCAATGTCGCGGCCCAAAGGCAACGGCAGCTGGCCGCCGAACTCTTTATAACCGGCGTCGTTGAGTACGTCGCCCAGCAGAACCTTGATGCGCTGTTTATTCGGAATTTCAATTCCCACGGTCGAGCGGCCCGGTATCGGCGCCTCGATGCGCACACGCATCGCCTCGAGTGCCATCGCCAGCTCATCGGTGAGTGCGAGAATACGGTTCACCTTGATACCCGCAGCCATCTTGAGTTCGTAGCGCGTGATGATCGGCCCGCGCTGAATGCCTACCACGTGGCCTTCGATCGAAAACTGCTCGAGCGTCTCTTCGAGCTTTTCGATGACACTCTGTGCCTCGGCGGGATTCGTAAACTCAAGCGCGCGCTTCTGTGTCTTGAGTAACGGAAATAATAACTCGCGCTGCCTGTTGATCGTCAATACGGGCGTTACGGAAGCGCGGTCGCCGCCTGTTACCGCGGTGGCGTTTTCAGCGGGTTTTTCTGCAATTTTCTCTACGGTTTTCTTTGGAACAATTTGCGGCTGAGCTGCTTTAGCGGGCACAGGTTCTAATTCGATATCGTCGAAGGTATCATTTGTTTCCACACGGGATACAAAATCCCCGGCTGTCCGGATATTTTCTTTTGCAAGCGCCTCAATCGTTTCTTCGGGCGCCGACCAGGCACCCGGTGCGGGGCGGCCATGATCGTCGAATAAATTGTCGATATCAAATTCATCGCCACCGCCGTAATCTGCCGTGGAATGGGTGAGTTCATAGAGCCCTGTCGCGGCCACGACGCGGGGGGCAGCCGGGGCAACATATTCCACCGGCGCAGGGGTAACTTCCTGTTCTGCCGGTATGTAAGCATTCTTTTCGACTCTCGGTCTTTCCGTCGCCATGCCGCGCGGCGCTGCAGGTGCTTCCATGTCGAGGGGGGTCAGCTGGAAGGCAAAATCGCTCTCTTCACTCTGGCCCGCGACATGTGTGGGGCGTATTTCAGCCTCGGCCTGGCGCAGCGTCCTGAGCTTTTCACCGAGGCGGCTCTGCCACGCATCGTCGCCATTGCCCGTAGTATTCACCGGCGGCATATCGACACGGATCTTCTGTATCCACGGCGGACGCATTTTAGGCGCTTCGGCTGATGCGCCGCCCGCAGGAGATGACTTGAGCCATTTGAGCATGTTTGGGCCGGGCCTGTATTGCTATTATCGACAACTGTGGAAATCTGCTAAACCGGTGTTTTTGGCCTAAATTCCGGTTTACGCGGCCGAAAGAAAACGGGATCTGAGGGTTCCGGGCATATTGTCTACGATGTCTCACCCGATCAAAAAGAAGCCCCGATCTCTGTCGCTGGTCATACCCGTCTACAACGAAGAACGCCATTTATTGGAATTCCTGCGGGCCATAGATACGGTTAAATTCAAGGTCAGAAAAGAGCTGATTTTTATCAACGACGGCTCGAAAGACGCAACATCAGAGATTATACGCGCCCATAAGTTTAAATCCCCAACTCTGTTCATCGACGAAAAAGTTAATATGGGTAAGGGTGCGGCTATCCGTAAGGGTATAGCCGCGGCGAGCGGAGACATCATCGGCATCCAGGACGCGGATTTCGAGTACCAGATCAGCGACATCCATAAAATTCTCGGCATGCTCGAGGACGGGCAATGCGATGTCGTCTATGGCTCGCGCTTCTCCAAACTCAATCCTCAGGTTCACCGTACCTTCCATTATCTGGTAAATCGCATTTTGACGATGGTTAGTAACATTTTTTCAGGTCTTTATGTGAGCGACATGGAAACATGCTACAAATTTTTTCGCCGCGAGATATTACAAAACATTCATCTGAAGTCGCGGCGTTTCGGCTTTGAACCTGAAATTACGGCGAAAATCGCCCGCCTCAAAATACGCGTTAAAGAAACCCCCATATCCTATTTTCCCCGAAACTATATGGAGGGGAAAAAAATCACCTGGAAAGATGGAGTTGCCGCTCTCTGGCATCTGATCTATTTCAATTTTTTTGCCAGCAAAAGGAAGTTCTTCAAACCCGACATGCCATCCGCTTATTTAACGGAAAAAGCACAATGGCTTTAAAATCAGCTGAATCGGAAATACCGGTAGAACATGAAAACTTCGCTGTAAACCAGCACGGCGATATGTAAGGCAAAAGCTGCGGCAAAATAAAACCGCCCCCGCCACAAGCCCGCAAGCGCTAGAACCACAAAACCCACCGCCGGAAACATGTAGCGGCCCTGCATGCCGGAAATGATCTCCGCCCCGACCGGATTCCAGGAAAGATACAGAAACAGGTGTACTGAAAGCATACACAGCAGGGCCGCTGCCAGATATAAAATCCGTGCACGAGAAGTCAGAATGTTGCGAACACCATCAGAAAGCGTGACGTAGAAAAAAACCGCCAGCGAAAGAAAGGCAATATACCAAGGTATAAAGACGTCGAGCCAACCCAGCTGCGTCGTCAAACCCACGGGAATGAATGGAAACTTTACTATCGCCGATTTCAGCCAGATTAATAAAAACTTTCCGGGATGGTGTGTTATGAAGGACATTTGTGCGACGGGATCCACGAAATCGAGCATCTTGAAGTAATTGCGCTGGGTGAACCAGAATGCAACCACTGTAGAGACGATAAAAAGCAATCCACCGATCCAGAATAATTTCCTGTTAGCGGTGCGCTTTTCACCTTTTCCCCACAACAACAACAAGGCCAGCATGAGCGGTGCATAGGCAGCTTTAAGGAAGCCCGCGCAGAATACCAGAGCAGCAATCCAGATACGTTCACGACTGCCTGCAAGCGGGTCGAGCATGTTTTTGGTAAGCATGACCGCTAAGAGCAGATATACCAGGTTGAGAAAATAATCGGCTGAGAACGATGCGTGAATGAAAAGCGACATCGGCAGAGTCAGAAAAATGAGGAAAGATTTTTTTGCGATCGGCAATTCCGCCAGACAGAAACAGCCGACCAGAATATAGAGCGCCAGCATTAAGAGCCGGACGAGATAGTATTGCACCAAAAAATTACCGGTCAAAAACGCGACAGCCTTATAGGCGATCACCTGCGGCAAGTATGCCACGGGAATATGGATGGCAGTATTATTGAAATCCAGAAAAATTTTCTTTTCCGGAACTGTCTTTGCCCCCTGCGCATTCTTCAGATCATTCCAGATCACTCCGGGGGTAATAGTGTTTTCGGGCCGTTTGGGTAGCTGCTCATAATGGCGCATAATCTCCAGAACTTGACTGGAGACAAAACCACCGGCGGCGGAGGCCTGTTTGACAGGAAAAAATCCCCCGCCGGCAATCTGCATCACCCGGTGTACATGGTTAAATTCATCGGGCACCTGGAACGGAGGTGAAGCGATGATGTTGGCAAGGCCGAAAAAAATGGCGACAATCAAAAAGAGACGCTTTTCAGACATTGAGTTTTACGGACAACGACTGCGGGATCGGAGATCCCGCAGTCCGAAGCAAATTTAGCTGACTTTACCGCGGTACATGACCTCGACGCCGTCTTCGTTGAGCTTTTTAAGGAAGTCTTTTGCCTGTTTTCTCGACTTGAAATCGCCGATGCAGACAAAATGCCATTTGCCATTCGTGGCGATAAAGCTCTTCTGTGGGTAAGCTTCGAGAATTTCGTCACGGTGGCGTTCTGCATTCACCTTTTTCTTAAACGCGCCGACCTGAACCGTGAAGCCTTTGGGCTTTTTGCCGTCGAGGAACTCGAGTTTCTCTTTGGCAGACTTGATTTTAGGATCCTGGCCATCATCTTCACCGGACGCGATGCTCTCGCCTTCTACCGGTTCAATGATTTCTTCTTCGCCTTTCCCTTTTTTCGCTGCCTTTTTCTTGCCTTTTACGGGCCCACCGGCTTTCGCGAGGAAGTTATCCTCACCCACCTGTACGAGTTCGAGCTGAACCTTTGTGGTTCCTTTCTCGGCAAAGCCGAGTTCGCGCGCCGCGGCATAACTCACGTCCATGATGCGGCCTTCGACATACGGCCCGCGGTCGTTGACCTTGACCATCGCCTTCTTGCCGTTATCGACGTTTTTGACGAGCACCAGCGAATTCATCGGGAAATCGCGGTGTGCCGCTGTCATCTTGTTCATATCGAACATTTCGCCCGAAGCCGTGGGGCGTCCCTGCAGCTCTTTGCCATACCACGACGCATAACCTTCGCTCATCACCGCCTGTGTACGCTCTTCGGCGGGCATGCCGTCCTGCAGCACGGGATCATCACCCGTGGCCTTAGCCTGTTGGGCCGGGTCGGCAGAACTGGTTTTTGCCTGCGGTGCGCGGCAGGCAATCAATGCGAAAAATGCCAGGAACAAAATGGAGACTTTCATATTTCATTTTCGTATGTTTGAGGCGAAACGCTTGAGTAATATTTTGTTTTCCGCGGGTGGCCCTGCCCTATGTTGCCGGCTCGGTAACGATGAGGCGTTTCTTCTTTATAGTGGGATTTCTCCCTGCGGCAATCTATGGCAATGCCATGACAGACACGGAACATGTCGAGGCCAAGACGGCGCGCACCATGACCGCCCGCCTTGCGGCCGGCTACTCCTACTCTTATTTTGACGATACGGCGAGCCTCAGGCAAGATAATGCCCTGCTCTACAGCGACGGGGTCAATTCGGCGCGTGTCGGCAGCCAGATCGTCGGGGGCCTCGCCAACACCAAGGGCAAATTCAATGCTGTGCTCTCAGCGGGTTATGACCGTTACCTCTTGTCCTGGCTTGAGGCTTTCACGTTCACTACCTACGAATCCAATGTCATCGCCTCTGTGCAGGGCAAGTTCATCACCGGTGCGGGGGCAAAAGTTGTGTTTGTGAAAACCCCGCAATTGTTGCTCGATTTCTCGCTGGCGCCGACCTATGTGCAGACCGAATACACGAACCTGCCCCTACGTGAAGATTTCAGCCTCTCCGCGCGCGCGCGCATGCGCTGGCGTATTCTGGCTGGTCTCAATCTCGCAATCCCCTACTTCATGGTCGTCGATGTGCGCGACACGCGCGACCAATGGCATTCGCTCGAGCCGGCACTCACCTATACTTTCGCCGAAAATGCCGATGTCAGCACAGGTTACCGCTACCGTTATAATGTGCTCAACCAGGCGTATGCGGGCACAATCTACCTGACGGTGGCCGCGCGGTTTAAGAATTAAGTTTTTCGATAAGTATCTTGGCCGCTTGTTTTGCCGGCTCAAACGCGGTCAGGCGCGCGGCGATTTTTTTGAGTTCTGCCTTTTGAGCAGCGCGGTATGCCGGATCATTTAGAATTTTCCCGAGTTCCGTGGCAATATTCTTTGCCGTCAGTTGGTATTGTAAATATTCAGGCACGATGAATTTTCCCGCAAGAACATTGACCATGCCGATGTAGGGAATCCGTATAATGCCCTTGAAGATTGCATAAGATAACCAAGACGAGCGGTAGAGAATCAGGTGGGGCACGCCAAAAAGCGCACACTCGAGGGTGACCGTACCTGAGCAGGCAATCGCCGCGGTCGCCGCACTCAAAACATAACGCGCACTGAAATCGGTGAGATAGGTATCCGGCGGCAAATCATAAGCAGAGAGCAGTTTATGAATTCTCTCATTCGCCGCTGGCAGCACGAATGTGAATCCCGTATTCTGTTTTTGAAACTCGCGTACGCCATCGAGAATGCGCTGCGTGTGGTGCTGTATCTCCGCAGGCCGCGAGCCGGGCATGATGGCGATAACGGGTCGTTTGTTCTTAAAGACGTCTTTCAACGACGGGGATGTCTTTAAGGGATTCCCGCTCCGCGCGATTTTGGCTTTAAAATCGGCGGTTTCAGCCGTGAGCGGGTGGCCAATATAGTGTGCCTCAACGCCGATCTGGCGGTAGATCTCCGGCTCAAAATCATAGAGGCAGAGTACGCGCTCGAAACGGTCGCGGATCTTAAATACACGGTTATACTTCCACGCCCAGACTGTCGGCGACACAATCATCGTCGAACGGATACCGCGTTCTTTTAGCTTCTTGGCGAGCAGTATGTTAAAACCCGGAAAATCGATGAGCCAGGCTTCTTTTGTGCCGCTTTCCACAGCCTTTTCGACCAGTTGTTTGACAATTTTACTCAGACGACGGTAGTTCTTCGCGGCCTCCCAAAAGCCGATGGTCGCGAGTTTTTCCGCCGGATAAAAAATGTCCATCCCCGCATCGGCCATGCGCTTGCCGCCGCAGCCCCAGAGCATAAGTTTCTGTTTTTTGAGAACTTCGCGCACGATCGCGCCGCCGAGAATATCGCCCGACTCTTCGCCGGCGACGACAAGCACGGGGGGGTTACGCGCTTTCTTCGATTTCGTATTCGCTGAAGAGGGTTTTTTGGTTCGAGTAGATCGCTTCATTTTCCTCGAGGCGTACAGGGTATTTGCCATCGAAACAGGCAGTACAGTACGAAGCTTTTGCGGCATCTCCGCCTTCACCCCCTCCGGGGGTCTCTGCGGCGCCGCGCTGCATGCCTTCCTGTGAGAGATAGGCCAGCGAATCGACGCGCAGGTATTTGATGATTTCTTCGAGTGTATGTGTCGCGGCGATGAGTTCTGAATGCTGCGGAATATCGATGCCGTAATAACAGGGGTGCCGGGTCGGTGCGCTGGCGATGCGGATATGGATTTCTTTGGCCCCCGCATTACGCAGCATCTTGACGATTTTACGCGTCGTTGTGCCGCGCATGATGCTGTCGTCGATGACGATCACACGCTTATCTTTCACGACCGAGCTAATAGCGTTGTATTTGATTTTGGCACCGAAGTCGCGGATTTTCTGGTCGGGCTCGATGAATGTGCGCCCGACATAGTGTGAGCGGATGAGGCCCATATGGTAAGGAATTCCGCTTTTTCTGGAATAGCCCAGCGCCGCCACGGACGACGAATCGGGCACGGGCATCACGAGGTCGGCGACGGCGGGCGATTCTTCGGCAAGAATTTCACCCATGCGCATGCGCGTATTGTAGACCGATTTACCGAAAACAAACGAATCGGGGCGCGCAAAGTAGACATATTCAAAGATACAGAGATTCTGTGCAGATTTACCAAACGGAAAAAGCGATGTCATACCGCGCTCGGTGGCGATGACAAGCTCGCCGGGCTCAACGTCGCGCACATACGTCGCGTCGATAATATCGAGCGCACAGGTTTCGGAAGCAAAGACGACACCGCCGTCCTTTTCGCCCATGACGAGCGGGCGAAAACCATTCGGGTCGCGCAGGGCATAGAGTGTATTGCCGGTTAGTAATACAAGAGAGTATGCGCCGCGGATCTGCTTCACCGCCTCAATCAGGGCGTCGGTAAAATTGTCGGCGCGCGACCGTGCAATGAGATGGCTGATGACTTCGGTGTCGATGGTTGTCTGGAAGAGCGACCCCAGATCTTCAAGACCCTTGCGGATCGTGGCGGCGTTCGTCAAATTGCCGTTATGCGCGAGCGCCATTGTGCCGAGGCGCGACTCGAACCGAATCGGTTGCGCGTTGCGTAAAAAACTTGCGCCGGTCGTCGAATAGCGGTTGTGCGCAATGGCGTGCCGGCCCGTGAGCTGTTTGATTTTCTGCGGCGTGAAGACATCCGCGACCTTGCCCATGCCGGCATAGCGGTAGAGGCGCTCGCCGTCAGAGCTGACAATGCCCGCGCTTTCCTGGCCGCGGTGCTGCAAGGCATAAGCGCCGAGGTAGGCGTGGTTTGCTGCTTCTTCGACGTTGTACACGCCGACGATGCCGCATTCTTCTTTGGGATAGTAGCGGGAATGAGGGGGGCTCGCCTTTTTGTTGCTCACCGTTGCTGGTAATATACCCGTTTTGACTCAGGTGGCAAAGAAAAATCGCAGTCCCGCTATTCGGCGTATGAAGCCGTGGCGCGGCCGACCTCGCTCATTTTCGCCTCTTTCTTAAGACGCGCCAGCAGCGCCGAAATATCTTCCGGTTTTTCGGGTTTCTCGCCCGGTTTCAGTTCGACAATCGCCGCACTGATCGACAGAATGGGGAACTTCTTCACGGTGTTCTCGCGGTCGGTGGATGTATAGTGTTTTTGCCGCCGCTCCTCGGGCGAGAAAAAAGGCTTCACCTCGTGATCGAAGGCACTTTGCAGTTCATCGACAAGTCGTAATACCTCATCGGCGGCCCTGACCGTTGATTCATAGCCGAGAAAAAAATCATCGCCGCCGATATGGCCTACAAGAAATTCCGGCGGTACAAGGCGCCGCAGAATTTCCACAAATAGCATAATCGCGCGGTCCCCCTGGCGAAAACCAAAGCGGTCGTTGAACGGCTTAAAGTGGTCGAAGTCAAAATAGACAAAATAACAGAATAAACCGTCACGCAGCAAAGTTTCACTGATAAAGTTGTGGATAACAGTGTTTCCCGGAAGCCGGGTCAGCGGGTTCATATCGCGGGCCAGTGCCAGGTTTTTCTCGTGGATGACATTTAGTAGGGATTTTGCATTCAAAAATCCGAAATATTCGGTATTCTGAACAATGATGACACCTTCAGATTCGGGATGCGCGAGAAAAATCTCGAGAATTTTGTCCTGCGGCGTGTGGATGTCGGTGGTGGGAGACGGCGTTATGAAGGCGCGGAGTCCTTTCGTTACAGATTTATTGGAAAGCAGTTCGCGGCCATAGGGCGAGTAGACATATTGTTTGATCGTCTTTTCGTGAACGATACCCAGCGGCACGCGGTTGGTATCGAGAACCGGAAAAAAATTATAAAATTGCTGGTCGTGGAATTTATCGAGCAGTACGCGCACATCGTCATCGATGCCGATGGTTTCGATCGGCAGAATTTCACGCTGTATCAGCTCAACGTCATTAAGCCGACGCCGCTGGCCTGCGGCCGCAGTCTGGCGTATCGCCTCATAATTAAAAAGCAGTTCGGCCATATCGAGCGTGGGCTTCTGTACATAATACCCCTGTATGAGATCGAAGCCAATGTCCTTGACGACGCGGAACTCCGCCTCGGTCTCAATCCCCTCGGCGATGGTCGTGACACCCTGCATGCGGCAGAGCGCCACAAGATGGGCGCAGATATTTTTTTTGCGCGAGTCGGCCTCGATACGTGAAATAAGAAAACGGTCAAACTTCAGGAACCCCGGGTCGGCATGGTAGAACAGCTCCATGCCCGCGAAACCCGAACCGAAATCGTCGAGCGCGATCTTAATCCCCCGCTCTTTCATGTTGCGGGAGAAACCGCCGAGTATTTCATGCGAGTCGATCGGGTATTTCTCATTAATTTCAAAACAAATCTGCCCGGGGCGCAGGTCAAAATTCATCATCAGGCTTTCGGTCACACCGGGCCGGTAATCGGGCATCTCAAGAATACGCGGATCATAATTGTAAAAGAGTATCAATTTGTCGTGCACGGCGATGCGCTTGAATTTCGCGATCGCTTTTTCCCGAAGTTTAACATCCACAATGAAGAGCAGGTCTTCGGCGAATGCCGCATCAAAAAGCGCATGCGGCTTATCATAGCCCAAATGTTCGTAGCCGCGCAGCAAGGCTTCGACCCCAAAACTGACCCCGGTCACGGGGTGCACAATAGGTTGAAAGGCAAAATCAATCTGGTCGAGCCGTTTCAGCCAATCAGCTACCGCATCGGCATGCAGCGAAACAGAGCCCCGGTAATTGTTTTCCTCAAGGCTTTGAGTCGCGCTGGCCATGTTCACTAATTTTCCAGCAATTGGCGCAGATTGTTTAAGGTCTGGTAAGGCAAGTGCCCCACCATACCGGATACCGCCCAACCCGGAAGACTACCACCTGGCTCGGAATGCATGGAATAGGTGATTTCAACGGCACCCGGTGACAGTTCGGTGAATTTCCAGTACCCCTTTAACTGTGAAATGCGGACACGCCCCGGAGTCGGTGGTATCGCATCGGGAACAGCTTCCATGGTGACCGAAATCAACGGAGGCGTGGCCGATTTGCGGAACATAAACCGCACTACCGCTTCACGCTCAGCGATCGGCCATGGTGTCGCCTGCACCGAGAAAACAATGCCGCTCGTTGCCGAGAATTTTGCAATTTGTTTTGATTCCTTGCAGTCCTTCATCCAGGCGGTGTAGCCTGGAATATTCTGCATCACCGCCATCACCTTATCTAGCGTTGTTTTTGCTGTCATAACGGCCTTAAATTCTTTATATTCAGAGCCGGCCACAGGTCGTGTTTCAATGGTGATGCCGTTCTTTTGGAACGCCCTTTTCCATGTGCCATCCCCGTACAGGAATGGCGTCAGGATAAAAACGGCTATACAGATTAGCTGTCGGGTCGGCACAGGTCTGTTTTGATTCTATATTTAGCCAATCAACTAATTATTATGTCGCTCAATCCAGCTGCTGACCTTTGAGGCATAAAAGGAGGATAAATGGAATTTTCTAAGCGCGAATCCGGTTCGATTACAATTTTCGATATCAGTGGCGAAATCGACGTCTATAATGCGGGCTCGCTCAAAAACACCCTGCTACAGGAAATCGAAGCTGGAAAAAACCGCATCGTTCTGAACATGAAGCGCGTCTCTTACATCGACTCAACGGGCATCGGTGTTCTGCTTTGGGCATTGCAGGCCGTGAAACAAAAACAGGGCGGACTTAACCTGTTCTCCATCTCAGAAAGCATACGCAAGGTGTTTACACTGACAGGCCTTTTGAAGTTCCTTGAAATTTACGACGATGAAGACACCGCCAAAGCGGCGCTCACGCCAGATTCGCCGTAAGTTTATCAAGCTTATGCAGATGGTAGGCCATTTCATGGATGCGAATGCGCTTTTCTATTTCTGGTAAACCTTCGAGAGCTTCGAGAAATACACGTTGCTCCTGTAAGGGCCAATGATCGAATAATCTGCAATGGACCGCCGCGAGGATGGTATCCTGAAACGAATCATCGAGCAATGATTCGCGGATTGTTTTAGCCCGCGTGACGGAAATTCCGGCCATAATTTTTATTTTTTCGCTGCAGCGCAGGTATTCAAGGTAATCCCGATTCATGTTGTTCCTCCGTTGTCTCAGGCGCAATGCCTGTTTTGGCGCAGATCTCGCGCCATAAGATCATATAGGCTTCCGCGGGCGCAGATAGTTTTGCACGGGCGTTCACGGGTTTACGCCGGATGCCCATTTTTTCGATCTCGCCGCTGAAAGGAATGTAGTTTCTGCAGATTTGCGGATTGGATGCCCAGAGAATTTCCATGCTTTCGTGGTGCAGCTTTTTACGCGCCTGAACCATAGAAAAGAACGGAATGATGGCGGCCTGATCGATTTCATTCTCAGCATAAAATTGCCCGATCTGCTGCAGTGTTCTCAGCGACAGTGTCGTGGGAATTACAGGGACCAGTAAAAAGTCAGAGGCTTTGAAGATGTTCTCCGAAAGCAGCAAAATACCGGGCGGGCTGTCCAGGAAAACAACGTCGAAATTTTCACGCAGCGGCTTCAGCGCCTCGCGTATACGGCGCCGCGATTTTTTCATGTCGTCGAGCGCGATGTCGATATTCCTGAATTCAAAATCAGCCGGTATGAGTGATAGGCGCGGGTATTCTGTTTGGCGGATGATTTCGGAAATGTCATCTTTGCCCTTCACGACCCTTTTGACCGAGCTCGTTTCCGGTTCGACCGCCCTGAGATAATAACCGGCGGCGCCTTGCGGGTCAAGATCCCAAATCAGCGTTTTCAACCCCCCTTTGGAGGCGAGATAAGCCAGGTTGACCGCCGTTGCGGTTTTCCCGACTCCCCCTTTCAGGTTGTAGACGCCCAAAGTCAGCATTATTTCTCTTTTTTCTTCGGTTTCTCTTTTTTCCGGGATTTTTGCGATTCTGCGTGCTTTTTAAGCTGCTTTTTTACATGCTTATGAAGATGGCGCAGTTCTTCTGCGGTTACCGCTTCGTTCGCCTTGGCGGCTTCAAACTGCTGCCGGGCACTATCCAGATGTGTTTTGGCCACCGAGTAGGCTTCGAGCGCCGTTTCCAGGTTCTTGCGGACTTCAAGGCTAACGGCGACATCAGAAACCCCTTCAGCCATGGTGCGCAAACGTTCTACTTTTTCCCTGGCCTTCTCTGCCAGGTCACTTTTTTCTTTTTCCTTCATATTCCCTCACTTAAACAACAAAAAAGCCCAATACCGGCCTATCTGTAAAGCTTTAAATATGTCATTTCGGAAATTAACTAATTATAAAGCGATGCATCAATCGCTCTTATTTAGTTAATTAGCTAAATTTACAATTTACAAGATGACTACACTTCAGTTATGTCCCCCAAAATAACCCGAATGGAGAAACAATGAAAAACACCTCTGAAGCAACGAAATACTCTCTAAAAACCCTGCTTTTCATGGCACTCGTCGTTGGAGCGATCTTTACGACCACAACGATGGCCCAAACTGCCCCGGCAAAACCAGCCGTCGCCCCCGCTGCTGCGGCCCCTGCAGCCGCAACCCCAGGCGCGCCAGCCACCGGTGAAGCTGCCCCCCTGGGCAGCGAAGGCAATAAAGAAGCTGCCTCATTCGCCGAAGCGGGTGATATCAACATCTTCCATAGCAAAGATCCTGCGCTGTGGATTCTCATCGCCCTGTTCTTTATCGCCCTCGCCATCGGCGCCGAGCGCCTTTGGGTGCTTCTGAACAGCAAATCGGCCAACGCTGACCTTGTGCGCCTCGTCACAGAGCGACTCAGCAAGAACCCCGGGACCGGCGAAGACCTCGCGGCCGAAGTGGCGACCCCCAAATTCGGCGTCGAAGGCCGCATCGTGGCCGTGACACTGAAGGGCTGGCAGCACGACGAAGATACGATTCAATCATATGCCAATGCAGCGATGGTCGCTGAACGCCGCTACCTCAGCTCACGCCTGCCGATTCTTTCGACCCTCGGTAACAACGCTCCGTTTATCGGCCTTTTGGGCACGGTTTTAGGTATCATGAAAGCCTTCCGCGATCTCGCCGGCGCAGCCGATGCAGGTCCGCAGGTCGTGATGAAAGGTATCTCTGAAGCGCTGGTCGCCACGGCGATGGGCCTCGGCGTCGCGATTCCCTGCGTGATGCTCTTCAACTACTTCTCTTCGGTCATCAAACGCAAAATGTCAAACGCCGAAGAAGTTACCAACATTATCGTGGCGCTGCGCCGGGCAACACGCTCGGGCAACAAGGTAGTCTAAAATGGCCGCGAAAGTAGGCGATTCAGGCGGCGACGAGGTTATCGGCGACATCAATGTCGTACCCCTCGTCGACATCATGCTCGTGCTCGTGATCATTCTGATGGTCACAGCCGAGTTCACGAAATACCGCACGGTACCCATCCAGCTGCCCAAAGTCAATGCAGTGGCGATGAAACGTGAACCGCATAAAGTGGCGATCACTATCAAGCCCGACGGGAAAGTTTTTCTCGGCGATAAGCCGATCAAGAATCTCGAAGAGCTGGGGCCTCGCCTCACCGCCGCCAAAAAAGCGCAACCCGATGTTGCGGTGATTCTGCGCATGGAAAAAGACACGAAATACAGCGACATGCTGAAGGTTCTCGATGACGTAAAACTCTCGGGCATCAGCAAGGTCGGTCTCGCCGTCGACTCGGCAAAAAAAGGTAAGTAGGATTTATGGCTGCGGATGTAATTAACCCCCCTCCCAGCCTCCCCCCTAATAGGGGGGAGGTGCCGAAGGCGGTGGGGGGTAAGCGCAGTTCGCGCCGCGGCGTCGTAACCTTCGACGGCATTCGCCTCGGCAACGGCACGCTGCTCTACCCCGGCCTTTCGAACACATTTGAGAATTATGAGCTCATTCCCTGGATCAGCCGGCACAAAGCTGTCTGGCTCGGCGCTATCTTGCTCATACTGTCGTTAGGTTACACGTTCATCAATATCAACTGGGGCCCGTCAGACGACGAACTCGACAAGATCGCTGTCGGCGTCGACTTTGGCGACGTGGTACAGCCATTCAAAAAGAAACCGGCGAAACCGCGTGAAGAAGTCGACGAAGTTTTCGGCAATGAATTCATCAAAGACAAAAAGGTAGACCCCGACAAAGAAGATCCGCGTATCTCGACGGCCGCAAACTCTGCTGTTGCCGGTGGCAACGGTGGTGTCGATCTCTCACCCGAAATCAGGCCTCCTTATACTGCTGAGGCCAGATCGTCTGGCATCGAAGGCACAGTGACGCTTGAAATCGTCATCGACGAAACCGGCAAAGTATTGCGCGCACGCGCCGTCGGTAAAAAGCTCGGCATGGGGCTCGATGAGGCGGCGATGAAGACCTACCGCCAGAAAAAATTCAGCCCTTACGTGGTTCAGGGTAAAGCCGTACCGATCAAGAGTTATATCCGCGTAAAGTTCGCTCTGGAATGACCTAGGATGAGGATTACATGCGACATAAGCAGGGTTAATCCTCATTATTTCTACATTTAGCCAATTACCTAATTAATGATTTACAGTTTGAGTGCGTTGCAAAAAAGGAGAACAGACATGCTGCGAAACAGCCAAAAGTCAAATTTAAAGGGGTTAACCGGGGCCATCGCGCTTGCGTTAGCTCTCTATTCCATTCAGGGCGACCTTTTCGCCGCCCCTAAAAAGGCAGCGCCAGCCGCCACAGCAGTCGCCGGCCCCGCGGGCACCATACGCGGCAAGGTTATCGACTCAGCCAACGGCGAGCCGATGATCGGCGTCACGGCGGTGGTCAAAGAGCTCAACCTCTTTGCAGTCACCGACATCGACGGCAGTTATGTCATTACGAACGTACCCCCGGGTGCGCAGACGGTCACCTACCAGATTCAGGGCTACCAGACGGCAGCGACACAGGTCAATGTCGCGCCAGGCAAGGCGGCGCGCGCTAACGTGACGATGAATTACCAGGTCTCGAAAGAGGTCGTGGTGACGGCGAAGCGGATGGACAACACGGCAGCATCACTTCTTTCGAAACAGAAGAAGGCCGCCGCTGCTCAAGATGCGATTTCCGCCGAACAGATCAATAAGAGCCCCGATAACGACGCGGCCGATGCCGCAAAGCGGGTAACTGGCCTTAGCATCGTCGGTGGGCAAAACGTTTTCATACGCGGGATGTCCGACAGATACTCCGTAGTCCTCGTAAACGGCGCCTTGGTGCCCTCACCTATTCCCACGCGACGCGTAGTGCCTCTCGATATTTTCCCTGTGTCGTTGCTGGATAACATGACTGTCGTCAAAAGTTATTTGGCGAAATATCCAGGGGAATTCGGTGCCGGAGTCATCGACATCGAAACGCGGGATTATCCAGAGCAAAAAGAACTCAAACTAGGATTAAGTTTTGGGGCAAATACCCAAACGACCTTTAAAACATTCGGAACCTATTCAGGCGGTAAGCTTGATTTTCTCGGCTATGACGATGGTACGCGCTCCTTACCGAGCCAAATTTCAAGCTCTAAAGTGTCACCGTACAGTTCCGTCACTGGAACAGGATATACAAATTCAGAACGCATTGCTATCGCGCAACAGTTTAACAATAGTTGGTCCAGAAAAGACTCTTCTGGCTTACCAGCAGGTCGAATCAGCGTTTCATTTGGCAATACATACGAGCTCGGTCAAAACCAAAAGCTAGGCGTACTGGCTTCAGGATTTTTTCAGGAAAGTTCACAGACCATCAAAGGCGTTTTCAAGCGCTACCTCGCTGATAAATCTCTGGCTGCCGATTATTCGTATGAAGATTTTAATTATTCCACAACGAAAACCGGGCAGCTTTCCCTTACCTATGCTTCGTCAAAGCGGAATAAGTTTAAGCTAAATACTTTTTACACACAAAAATCCAGTGATACAACACGACAAAATATCGGCCAATACGATTATTCAAGCAACGGAACAAAGACCATCCTTGCATTTTCTGAAGCATCACTGATATTTAATCAGCTCAAAGGTGAGCACAAGCTTGAGTTCTTAGATTCTGAAATAGATTGGTATCTAAACGCTTCCGTTGCGCTACGTAACCAGCCTGATACCCGCGCTACTCGTTATACAAAAGATGGCCTATTTGAACAATCTCGCAACATGACGCGGTACTTTAACAACCACAATGAGAACCTGTTTCAGGGTGGGGCCGCGTTCCACACGCCTTTCCAGCAGTGGTCGGGCCTTAAGGCAAAATTCAGCGTTGGCGGTGATGCTTCTTACCGCTACCGAACCACAAAGAGCCGGCGCTTTACCCATGACTTGCAAAGCATACCGAACCTAGCGCTTTCTGCTGAAGACATCTTTCGTCAGGGGCAACCTATGACCTCAGAAGTCACCGGTACATCGATTGCCGAGGGGCTTGATGCCTATGACGCATCGTTGCAAATCTTTGGCGGTTACACTCAGTTAGATATGCCGCTTATTCCGCGCCTGCGCTTTATTCCCGGCGTTCGGGTGGAAAACTGGAAACAAAAGGCGGATGCCTTTAACATTTTTGACAGCTCACTGAAAGATAAGTCACAATTAACAGCCACAAATGTTATGCCTACAGTGAATCTCGTCTACACACCTATTGACGACCTGAATATCCGGTTGGGTGGCAGCCAGACTATCAATCGCCCCGATTTTATCGAGGCGGCCAATTTCAGGCTCTTTGACGATTTAGTCACAGGAGCTCTCATCAAAGGTAATCCCAATCTTCAAGCCGCGACCATTACCAGCGGCGACCTGCGTGTAGAATATTTCCCCGGTGTCGCCGAGGTAATTGCTGTCAGTGGTTTTTACAAACAAATTGATAAACCCATCGAGGCAGCGGTCGGTGCCTTAGCAGATGACCTGCAATTCACATACATCAATCAAAACAAAGCAACTTTGCTCGGTGGTGAAATTGAAATCCGTAAAAACCTGGGCTTCATTTCCGGTTTTCTAAAACCGTTTTCTGTTCTGTCGAACGCAACCATAGTTCAATCAGAAATTGAATTCAATCCTAGTGTAACAACGGTCGAGACCAACAAGCGCCGTCCATTGCAAGGACAATCTCCTTGGTTGCTTAATGCGGGACTTTATTACGATAACGAAAAATCCGGAACCAGTATCGCCGGCCTCTATAATGTTTTCGGCCGCCGAATTGTTCAGGTCGGGGTGAACGGCCTACCCAACACCTATGAAGAATCGTACGGTACGCTTGACCTGATTCTCAAGCAGAAATTCGGAAAATCCATCGATCTAAAGATCGCAGCAGCTAATTTATTAGATCCTGAAATCACTCAAAACCAGGGAACCGATGACAAGTTGCTGGTAGAAAGATATCGCCGGGGCATTAATATCTCTGTCGGCGTAACCTATAGCCTCTGGGCGGCACAACAAGAAGAAAGTAATACTGAAATCGAAAAAGTATCAAAAGGAGAATCAAAATGAAAAAAGCGAAGTTAATCGCAGTTTCACTAGTCGCCGCTGCGCTACTGGTATCGAACTGCTCTTCCAGTAGTGACAGTGCATCAACGGATGCGTGTGCGAAAGTAAACAGTGACGGCGGCATGTGCGGAGATATCACAAGCAGCAAAAGTTATGCTGCGAATTCGAATATCAGCATTCGTGGTGCGGTGAAGATAAAATCGGGTAATACGCTGACCATCGGTGCCGGCTCGACGATCAAGGCGGACACCTCAACCCTAACCTACCTGCTGATTGAACGGGGTGCCACCATCAGCGCTGTCGGTACGGCGGCAAATCCCATTGTTTTCACCAGTGGGGGGACCACAGGAAGCCGAAACCCGTCAGATTGGGGTGGCATCGTCGTTCATGGTAAATCAGCGACTAATAATACCGCCAGCCTGAATTATGCGGCAGATTCTGAGATCTTTACCGGCCCGTATGGGTGCGGTGAATCCGGAAACGCTTGTGATGGCTCATTAAACAACAGCGATAGCAGCGGTACGATTCAGTATGTTCGCATCGAATTTGCAGGCCGGGAGATTTCTGCCGGTAAAGAATTTAACGGACTTTTCCTGGCCGGGGTTGGTAAAGGTACAACGATTGATCACGTACAATTCCACAGAGGTTCTGACGACGGCATTGAAATATTCGGTGGCGCGGTTGATATTCGTTATGCCATGATTACCGATAACCAGGACGACGCCTTCGATGTAGATGAAGGTTGGAGAGGCACAGCGCAATTTGTCGTAGCTGCTGTCCCTAAAGATGGGGATCAAGGCATTGAGTACGATGGTATTGGCGCAGACGCAAGCCGTGCGACTAATGTACCTTTATCCAATTTTACCATTCTTGGGTCTATCAATAAAACCGTTCCCGGCGCAATTTCGGTTCGTGCCAGTGGCACAATGGGGTTATACAATTCGTACATTGCCCACTTCTCAGGCACGAATGGTGTAGTTGCTGTGGCTGACAATTCGGTTTGTTTAGCAAAGAACTCCGCCGCAACAGCAGGTAGCGCTCCAGTTACATGCAGTGGCTCGGCAGTTACACCCGATGCAAATTTCGTAGGCACATATCGCTTACGCTTCGAGAGTAACTTACTCGAGTGTATGTTCACGGAAACATCATTTACGACAGCAAAAGCAAGTCTGGATTCTCTGTTTGCGCGGGGCAACCAACCCAATGGAGCCAGTGCGAGCAGCTTTAACGCGAACAGTGCCAGTGCTGCAGGAACAGACATGAGTACGGTAGGTAGATTTCCGACTTCCGCCGGTACTGGGAACAACGACAGTTCCGTCTTAAACTGCACAGCTCCGAAACTAGCACGGCCGGGCGACGGCGTGCTTTGGGGCGTGACCAGCGGAGTTTCTGAATTCAGACCTGCTGCCATTACAAGCTTGACAGAAACTGATCCACCTGCAGCTCCGAACGGAACGGATATAAGCCTGCCTGGTTATGTCGGTGCCTTCTCAGGCGTAGGCGATACCTGGGCTGATACCTGGACATCTTTTCCCGCAAACTAAAAACTTCGGCGGCCTCTTTGAGGCCGCTTTTCCACAAAACATGAAACACAGATTATCCATAATCCTGCTCATACTGGCCTTCGTGTCTTGCGGAAAGAAAGTACCTCCTCTCAACGACCCCTTCGAAAGCCTCAAGGCCCTGACAGAACATCATCTGCACTGCATCGAACTGAATCAGGTCGAATGCCTCTCCGGCAGGCTATTATCCTACAAAGAATTTACAGCAAGCATATACGCTTCCCTACCTGAAGGCAAAGATCCCGTCGCCAACATTTCACCAGACGTTTATTGGGGCTGGATTCTACCCGACAGGAAAAGGGGGATCAAAAAGCTCATGGAACGCTTCGGCGGAATGAAGTTAGTCAATTATACACTCGGCGAACCCAAAAGAGTAATGAAACTCGATGGAATCAAACTCCATAGGGATATCCCCTTGTTTGCCGAGTTTCTAGATGCTAAGGATAATAAAAAGCATCAGCTCAGTTCTTCAGAAATACTCAAGGCCGTCGTCGAAGTCGATGGCAGTTTTAAACTCTGGAATCTTACGTACGAGTAACTTTGTCCGCATGCAAAAAAACTTGCCACCACTCTTTAATTCCATATTATGGCAAATAACTAAATATGAACCGTCTGCAAATTAAATACCTCCAACATAAAATCAGCCGTTTTTGCATGGCTTCGGCCATGATAGCTATGCTCGGCGCCTGCAAGGGGAAGCAAGAAGTTCTGATCAGCGGCTCAGAAACCATGCGGGGAGTGATTGGCGTTCTGGCTGAATCTTTCAATGCCAGCCAAAACCGTTATCTGGTAAAAGTCGGCGGCGGCGGCTCCAAGGTCGGCATCGACGACCTGACACACAGCCGCGTCGACATGGCCATGACCTCAAACGACATCAGCGAAACTCACCTCGCCGCGCTGGCCGACATCAGCAAATTCGAGAAAGTAGAAATCGGTTACGACGGCATCGCCATCGTTGTGCATCCCTCAAACCCGGTTACGCGCATCGATCTTTTGCAATATTCACAAATTCTCGCCGGCAAAATCACCAATTGGAAGCAGCTGGGCGGCGCCGATATGGCTATCATTCCCGTCGTGCGGAATAAATTTTCAGGCACCGAAGGTTATGTGCGCGAGCATGTTCTGCGCCGCAAAGATCTGGGTGAGCCTGTCTATGAAGCGTATAAAGATATCGAGTATGGCCCCGGCGCCGTCGTGAAACGCGATAACCGCGAGATTTTTGATTTCATCGACACCAACCTCGGCGCGATTGCATACATGGGTGTCGGCGTCGTAAAATCCGAAGGCGGAAAAAAAATCAAGATTCTGGATTATTCGCTGCTGAAAGACGGCCCTTTCCTGCAACCGACGGTTGAAAATATTCAGGGTGGCAAATACCGCCTGTCGCGCGCACTCTCGATGGTCTATGTTCCCGATAACAGCAAGAAAGATGCTTTCATCGCCTTTACGCTCAGCGAGCAGGGACAGAAAAAGGTGCGCGAATACGATTATATGCAGGCAGCACCCACGACGGTGCTCGTCATAGAAAAAAGGACACAGCCAAAATAATATGCTGATGCCAGCGCACCCGCTCATGTCGCATTCGGATGCCCCCAGTGCGATTTTATTTATCCGCAGCGGACGCATCGCCACGGCAATGCTGGAAGGCGAACTCTCAAAACTCGGACTTACCGTGCCCTATGCGAGTATTCTCACAGCCCTGCTCGAACACGGCTCGAAATCAGCCACAGATCTCTGTATACTGACAATGCGCGAGCGCGCGAACATGAGCGTACTTTTAAGTAAGCTTAAGAAAATCGAATACGTTTCAGAAAAACCAAACCCACTCGATGCACGCAGCCAGGTCATCTCGCTCACCGGCGAAGGAAAAAAAATGGCCGGTAAATGCCGTGAGGTGACAGAAGAGGTTTCGGGTCTCATCGATAATTTCCTGAAAACCCATGAAGAGAGCCCGGAAAAATTCCGCACGCTCATGGCCGACTTTCTCGGCAAATTTCATTCATTGTACGTATAGACCAGAAGCGTTTTCCCCCGGGCGCGGCCGTTTTCCATATCGCGTTTGAGGGCCAGCACTGCCCTCACCATATAGACATCGTCAATGCGGATGCCCCACGCGGAAGAGTATGCGGCGGCCACGTGAATCAACTCAGCGTTTTTTTTGCCGAAAGTTCCGGAAAAGTCCGTGATGAGTTCAAAACGATCGGCCGCCGCTGGTGCTAAACGGCGGATGGTGTCCTGAACCTGGGATTCGTTTCTGAGCACGGCGGCAGCGACGATACGCGTGGGTGATTTTGTCGCTGCAAGAAATCCGGCTGCAGTTGTTCCCGTCGCGCACGGCAGATAGATTGTTTCAAAACTCTCAGCCGCTGCTGCCCAGAGTTTAACCCCGCTCACACCTTCGGCGCCGAGGCCACCCTCGGGAATAAAAACCGCAGCCGCAAAATCGACTTCGGGAATCAGGCCCCGCCGCTGCCGGGGTTCGGCGTCACGCAGCTCCCTGTAAACAGAGCGTGATACAAAGAGGCAATGGACTCCCTGCGCTTCCGCAAAACGGATGGTATCCGACTTGCGCGCCGGGTCGGCGAGCTCGTCACCGCGGATCAGCGCCGTTGCCTGAAAACCTTCTGCTGCGGCGAATGCTGCGAATGCGCGTAGATGGTTCGAATGTGCCCCGGCCATGGTGATGAGGTGCGACAGGTTTTGTTCACGGGCACGGCCCACGTAGCCCTTAAGTTTGAAGAATTTATTACCACCGAGATGCGTTAATTTAACCGGGGACGATAAGAGGCTGAGGTCTAACCGCCAATCGTTGGAAAGCGGCCGAATGGTCCCATGCACGTGCGAAGGCGTGTTTTTCACCTCCTTTATAAAGTCTTTTCTTACTTTTCGCCTTGTCTTGATGAGCGCTGCTGCCCGCCATGCGCCCTACAACGCTTTTGGCAGCCCTGCTTTCAGCCGCCGGCCTTTTTGCCGCCGAAAGCACGGCGCAGTACCAAAAGGCCCTCGCCTATTACGAGCAGAAGAATTTCGATGCCTGTATCACGGCGCTGAAACCCGCGATCAAAGAGGCGGGAGAAAATGCCGACCTGCGCATTCTCGCCGCGCACTGCCACAGCGGTAAAAAGAATTATGCCGACGCCATCTATCACCTGAAGGCCGTTGCCTCAGAATCTCCCGAGCGCGCCTCGGTCCGTGCCGATATCGTGAACCTGCTCTTCCAGCAAGGCCGCTACCGTGAGGGGCGTAACTCGGGCTATAAATTCATCGAAGCGTTTAAAGATGAAGACAAACCCGTGCCTGCAGAACTCGCTCTGGCAACGGCGAAAGCCTGCCTTGCCTATGGCAAAGTCTCAGAAGCGCTGACGCTGGCACGCGACGCAAAGGCAAGCGCCGACAGCAATATTAAATATTCAGGCCTCATCACAGAAACACGCGCGCTGATCGCCACCGCCAACCTCACCGAGGCTGACATCTCGCTGAGTTACGCCGAATCGATGCGTGATTCAGAACTGCACACGCTGCTGCGCGCGAACATCGCCGAGCTTGCCTGGGCGCAGCAAAAATTCCCGGAAGACAAAAGAGCCGAGATTGTGGCGCTCTATGAAAAAGTCGCCCGCTCCGACAATGCTGAGATCCGCGCTGCGGCGCAGAAAAATCTCGAGCGCGTCAAGGCAGCCAAGGCTTCGTAAGCCGGAAGATTTTGCTCACCGAAACGAAACACACACCTACAACCGCGCTTCGCCCCCAGAGCGACATCGTGTCGCGTGCGAACGACGTCCAGCCACGGACTGCTCTCATTCACTTCGGCTGCCGGCTGAACCAATTTGAGAGCGACGGCATCAAAGCCAACCTCGCGGAAAACTCACATCGCATTATTCAAGACCAGCGCGAGGCCGATTTCATCGTCATCAATACCTGCACCGTCACCAACAAGGCAGACTACAAAAACCGCGCGGCGATTCGGCGCGCACACCGCCTGAACCCCCAGGCAAAGATTGTCGTTACGGGTTGTTATGCAACGACGGACGCCGAAGAACTGCGTGCGCTACCCGGTGTTTACCGCATTATTTCCAACGACAAAAAGCATGACATTGCTAAAATTCTTGCGGGTGGAGACGACAGCGCCTTAAATGACCGCTTCTTTTTTTCGTCAAACCATGACTTTAAAAGCCGCGCGACGTTGAAAATCCAGGACGGCTGCAACAAGAGCTGTAGCTACTGCAAAATACCGCAGGCGCGCGGCCGCGGTGTATCCCGCGGCTTTGAGAACACAATTGCGTCGGCGCAAGAACTCATTGCCGCCGGTTTCGGCGAGCTCGTGCTCACGGGCGTCAACATCGGCTGGTACGAAGATCAGGGCCGCAGCTTTCATGCGCTGGTCGAACAGATTCTCGACCTGCCGGGTAATTTTCACTTGCGCATCAGCTCCATCGAACCCGGCGACGTCAATGACCGCTTTGCCGCATTTTATGGGCATGAGAAGATGGCAAAATTCCTCCACATTCCGCTGCAATCGGGCTCTAAATTCGTGTTGCGCACGATGCGGCGCGGTTATACTCCCGAAAATTTCATGAAACGCATCGATGCCGTGCGCAAGGTCAATGCCGACGTGCATATCGGCACTGATATTATAGTGGGATTTCCCTCGGAAGGCGAAGTCGAATTCCAGGAAACTATGGCGCTTAGCCGCGAGGCGGCCTTTGCCAATATTCACATTTTTCCGTTTTCGAAGCGGCGCAATACGCCGATCGTCGACTGGCTGGCCAAGCGCGAGAACTCAGCGCTGAAAAAAATCTACCGTGAGGTCAACGGCCAGATTATCCGTTCGCGCGCCGCTGAACTCGCAGCGCTGAAGGCCGAGCTGGCTGCTGCCTATGCCAAAAACGTCGCCGGCAAGGAATTCTGGGCGGTGGCTGAAAAAGCAACGAACGGTACGGTCAGTTATATTACGGAAAATTACCTGCGCGGTACTTTGGCGAATAGCCCGCTAAAGCGTGGCGAACGCTTCCGCATCAAAGCTTAAAACTTTTTCATCGCGGGTATTTCCGCGCTATGGTGGTTTCGGCTGGCCTTAATCTGTTTCACCCAATCATAATAACGCAGGTTGGGCGCCGCCCGGTGTACCGAATCGGCAAAGGTATAATTTTCAGATTTTTTAAGCAGCAGATGACCCAGTTCATGTAACCAGATCCACAAAATGGTCTCGATTTTCTGCTCGCGCGTCAGCGCGCCGCGCTGTTCGTTAAAGAATGCGGTATCGGCCAGCAGTGGATAAAGCCCTAGCACGCCCGCACCCTGTAACGGGCTATGCGCATTGTTTTCGACCAGCGCTGTCGTCACCCCACCCCGCGCGATAACGTAGAGAGGCATTCCTGTATCTGCTCCCAGGATGCCGGCATTGGTGAGGAAGAAATCGGTGTCTTTTTCTGCCTGTAGTAACGACGACCAGTGGCCATACGAATAGTATCTCTCATCGCTGGCATGCGAGCGGTCGAGAATTGCATTGCCGGCAAGATCTTTTTCCGCATAAATGCGATCGAGCTTTTGCAGAAAACTCCGTGTGCCTTCAGGCGCAGTTTTGATTTCACCCAGGTATTCCCGGATCTTTTCCTTGCTCTGGCTCTTCAGTGTAGCCTCGATCGCCGCCGTGATACGCGCATCACGGTCAGCCGAGAAATACGAAATCAAAAACCCCTGCGCGGGAAAAGCTATGGGAAATTCACGGAAGCGCCTGTCGACCGACGCAAAAAAATCTGTAATCTTGGCGGGCCGGCCTTCGGTGACAGAGAGGGTATATCCGTAAATCTCGCGGACCTTTGCCTCAAGCTCGCGAAACAGTTTTGTGCGCTCCTCAAGGGTGAGCCCCGGCAGGTTTGTGGCTTCGACATAGCGCACCCTCAGGTTTATGGGCGCGGTTTTAGCAACCTCTTTCAGGTCCGGAAGAGCCGCGACATAAGCGTCGTAGCGATCGCTCTCTTTTTTCAGATCAACCGGTTTTGAACAAAACGACAGAATTAAGAGCGGAAGCAAGCGGCGCATCGTGCGGCCTTTCAGGCAGCCCGTCGCGCTTCAAGCAGATTTTGCAAAAGCAGGCGAACGAGGCCCTTGAGGTTATCGGGCAAATCGGCATCGCCGTCTGTGCTGGCATCCCAAACCCCGACACACGACGGGCATCCCGTTTCGCACGAGCAACTTTCGACGGTGGTCAGCGCCAGAGTGAACAGCGCTTCATGGTTTGCCACGAGTTTATGCGAGAGGCCCACGCCTCCGGGATAATTGTCGTGGAAAATAATCGCATGGTTGCCGAATTTTTCGTCGCGGTAACCCGAGGCCACGGAAATATCGCGCCGGTCGCAGAGCGCGATGAGCGGTGAAAGCTGGCGGAGCAGATAGGCGAAACGTGTTAGCAAAGCGCTCATCTGCGATTCGGGAAGGGGCGGCAGGGCGCCGGCGGCGAGGTCAATCCACGCACCCTGTGTGTGCATTTCAATCTCAGGCGTATGGATCTGGCCCCAGCCCAGATTTTCCGAAGTTTCGATCTTGATCTTTTTGTAGAGGTACGCCTGGCGGCGCAGCGTCACTTCGCCCCAGTTGAGGCGACCCGCTTTTTCTTCACGGCTCTCTTCGAGATGCAGAATACTTTTGTGTACTTTTTCATGCGCATCGGTATAATAATCTGATTTGACTTCCTTGACTTCGGCGCGGCGTTCTTCCCAGATCAGTTTTTCGACATAAAAATGCCGGGCGCCGTGCATATAAATGGCTTCGTCATGGATAAAGAGCGGCGCAGAAAAATAATCGATTTCGCCGATCACCTTCTCTGAACCCGTATGGGTTTTATCGACGATGACAAAATTATCGGTCGCAGCCGAACGTAAGGATACATTTGCCGCGGGATATGTATCGCTCATCCAGAAATACTGGCCGCCCTTTTCGACGACGACGCGTTCTTCCTGCAGATGATCCATAAATGCATCGACGGCAAAGTTGCCAAATTTTTCGCCCTCCGCAAACCGGAGCTCATATGCGGCACACTTGAGCTGGTCCTGGTAGATTAACAGGTTATCGGGATTCACAATGGCCGCCTCGCCCTTGCTCTCGAAAAGATATTTGGGATTGTGCATCAGGTATTGGTCGAGCGCCGAAGGCGATGCCACCAGCACAGCCAGCGACGGCTCTTTTTTGCGCCCGGCGCGGCCAAACTGCTGGTAAAGCGAACTCATACGCCCCGGGTAACCGATCGAGATGACGGCGTTCAGCGAACCAATATCGATGCCGAGCTCCAGCGCGTTCGTCGAAACCACGCCGAGGGTGCCGCCGTCGCGCAGCGAACGTTCGACCTGCCGGCGCTCCAGGGGAAGAAATCCGCCGCGGTAGCCACGGACCTTTTCACCCAAACTTTCGGGCAGGCGTGAGCGCAGAAACTGCGTGAGTATTTCGACGCGGTTGCGGGAACGCGCAAAAAAGATCGTCGGCACAGCATTCTTGATCAGCCCCGCACCGATACGCGCCGCTGCTTTGTACGGCGATTCTGAAAGCTGGAGATTCTGGTAAAAAGGCGGATTATAAAAGAGGAAATATTTTTTGCCCTCAGGCGCCCCTGACTCAGTGATCGCTTCAAAATCGCGGCCCGCGAGATTACCCGCGAGCTCCGCCGGATTAGCAATCGTCGCAGAGCAAAAGATGTAACGCGGTTTTGCACCGTAGTGGTCCATCAAACGATTCAGGCGGCGCAGCACATTCGCTACGTGTGAGCCAAACACACCGATATAGGTGTGCATCTCATCGATGACGATGGTTTCGAGATTTTCAAAGAAAGATTTCCAGATCGTGTGGTGCGGCATGATGCCCGAGTGCAGCATATCCGGGTTGGTAAGAATAAAATCGCCCGCCTTGCGCACGGCGCGCCGCTCTTCTTCTGGCGTATCACCGTCAAAGGTATTTACGTTCCAGGGTTTCTGCAAGAGCTCGGCATAACCACGGTACGCCGCAAGCTGGTCCTGTGCAAGCGCCTTCGTCGGAAACATAAAGAGGTGTTTGCCATTGGAGTTCTTCAGCTTCGCCTGCAGAATCGGTAAAAGGTAGCAGAGCGTTTTGCCCGATGCTGTCGGGGTCGTGACGACAAAATCTTTGCCCGCATCGTAGCGCTCAAAGGCCTCTTTCTGGTGCGAATACAGTTTGTCGATGCCGCGGTGTTTCAGTGCAGCTGCAAGCTCAGGCGCAAGCGCCGCCGGAAAAGACGCATACTGCGGCGCCTTCTCCGGAATTTCAATGAGCGCGCGGATGTTTTCGCCTTCAGTGCGCTTAAGCGATTCGATGTATTGTTCTAAGTTCATAATTGTTTAAAATCATACGCGATATGGAACAGCGCGCGCCCCGGCACCACCTGCGGATGCAGATGCATTCCCAGCACAAAGCCGGTCTGCTCTGATAAAATTTCAGCGCGCTTATCGCCGAAAAGATCGGTGATAAACCCGAGCGCCTGCCCCGCGGCCACGTGGTCGCCCGGCGCCACCTGCGGCATAAAAAGTCCCGCATGCGTCGCACGCTGCCAAACAGCCTTACGGTAATAACCCGTCGGGTGATCGGCGAGGTTGGAGGTATTTTTTTCCGGCGGCATATTTTCGAGCACGACCTTCTCTACCGCCTCCAGCGAAACCAGGATTTTCAGCAACAGGAGTAATCCCATTTGCAGAATATTTTTTTCAAAACGGCCCGTTTCACCGGCTTCGACGAGAAAGACGGGTTTACCGATCTTGCCGGCTTCTTTGCGCAGGCTGCCAGCGACGCCACTACTGGTCAGAATAATCTGCCGGTCGATATTGCGTGCCCAGGAACGCATCGTCTCGTCTTTCATATTGCCACGGATATGCGGAAAGTTCCAGCGGTTGTAGCTGCCCGAGTGCACATCGACGATGTAATCGGCCTGCGCGATAAAGTGCGTCCAGAGAAAGTTCGCAAGGCGCGCGCCCTCGCTGCCGTCCTTGAGCCCCGGGAACATGCGGTTGAGGTCGCGGCGGTCGGGCAGATAACGCGAATGGTTGGCATAACCCATGAGGTTGGCGACCGGCACGAGGCAAATGGAGCCCGATATTTCGGCGGCGATGCCCTCGAGGTGGGCGCAGAGTTCATGCAAGATACGCACGCCATTGAGTTCATCGCCATGGATTGCGGCAATAATGGTAATTTTAGGGCCGGGCTTCAGCCCGTGCACAAACAGGTAGGGCATCAGCCAGGAGCGCTGCGAGGCATCCTCTTCGAAGGGGACAAAGTGTTTTTGCCATTCACCCGGCGGGAAATTGTTCAAAAATACGCTCATATCGCCGCCGGATTATGTCTCTTGCCCGCCGGCGATGGGAGGACAAGCATAATTATGTTGACCGGCTTGGGCGAAAATATACGTCTATATCAATAAATATGGGGCTAAGACCCCGGAGGAATATGAGAAAAATCAAGTTATTAGCTATCTTTACCCTGGCAACAGCGTTCACTGCGCCTGCGTTTTCAGTTGCACAGCTCGGTGTTCAGGGCAATTACCAGAATGTTACGTTTAAACCTAGTTCAGGGAGCCTCGGTTATTCCGGTTTCGGCTTTGGCGCCGTCGGCCGCTTCACAGCGGGTATCCCCCTTCTGATCACATTTGCCGCAGGCCCCTACATGGATTTTGCGACACTGACAACCAGCACTGCTGGTAACGGCGACATTTCGCACCTGCGTGTCGGTGGTGAAATTGCAATTTACGCAGACGTGATCGGCAACGTCACGGGCGGCTTTACTCCTTATGCCCGCTTCGGCTATGGTTACGAAAATAACAGCGTCAAGGGCACAACCACCACGACATCTTATTCTGGCAGCGGCGGGCATACAATCGTCGGTGTGAGCAAAAGCCTTGTTCCCCTGGTTCACGTCTTTGTTGAAGGTGGCGCACAGTGGAGCTCACTTTCCGCGTCCGGTACAGATTTAACCACCAGCGGCTATAGGCTGTCTCTCGGCGCGATGATCTGGCTCTGAGACTCTACCTTCACCCACAGAATCCCGAAGCGCGGCGAGTCAAAGAACTCGCTGCGCTGCTTAAAAACGGCGCCCTGCTCATTTTACCGACCGACACGGTCTATGCATTCGTCACCCTTGCGCAAAATAAAGACAGCGTCATTAAAATTCAGCGCATCAAGGATCTCCCCAAGAACAAAGCCCTGACACTCTATTGCCGTGATTTCTCGCAGATGAGCGGTTATGTGCGTTCGCAGGGAAACCAGCTCTTCCGTTTTCTCAAAGAAATTTTACCGGGCCCGTACACGTTAATCTTCGACGCGGCGAAGAATCTGCCGCATTACGCCGTGACAAAACAGAATACGGTGGGCATCCGCGTTGTCGAACATCCGCTCATTGCCGCACTATTAGCCGAGTTGGATTTACCCCTCATCGGCAGCTCGCTCGATATTCCGCTCGCCGACATGCATGACTTCGAAGAGCTCGCCGATCTCTACGAAAACCGCGTCGACGCGGTCGTCAACTGCGGCGAGGTCAATGCCCAGTATTCGACGATTCTCGACGTACGCGACTGGCCGCCGCGGCTTATACGAGCAGGGGCCGGCGCCATACCTTCGGGAATTCAGTCCTAAATCCCTCGCTATAGCCGCCCGCGCAAACAGCGTGCCATTTTTGCACGTTCCGAAAATGCCGAAAACTATGCGTAGATTTACGAATTGATTAACAATAGAATTCACGTTAAGAGTCGTACCTCAGACTACCGCAATGGAAGATACACCGAACAAACCGGCAAACGAAGTCAGAAAGATCATTGATCATGTTCAATTGCATCAGATCACGGAGAGACTTTTCTGCCGCCTGCCGATCCATCTCATCCATAATAACCAGCGGCATACCGTGCAGGCGGTACACTACCAGCACCCGCAATTTGAAGTTGTGCATAACGCGCCGCGCGCCGACGACCGCACGCTGTTACTCGAAAAAGACGATCATTCGATGATGCTCGAGTGCAGCGTCGTCGGCCGTACGGAAAAAGGCAGCGAGATTCTAAAACCGCTACGGCTCTATCTCACGAAACGCGGTGTGCGCCATGAAAACAGGATGTCTCTTGGAGACGCCGGCTCGTTCGCAGGAGTCGTCATCCACTGCCTGCCGCACGGGGAGTTTTATAAAACGAATGCGGCGAGCAACGCGGCGCGCGATCAGGTGATACAACAATACATAACGGCGCTCAAGGGCCTGATACCAGACGCGAAAATAAAGATAGAATTGCAGCGCCACAGCCGCCTCAGCGTACGCGTCAAAAAAATGCAGGATTTCAACCTACCCGTCTTTGCACCCATGATGGAAAGGGAACGGCAGGGCGATGACCTGAATCTCAGGGCGATACCATACTCTGAATATACCCAGATTATGCGCGCCGACGCGCTGCCGGGCGACTACATCGGCGAGATCTGCGAACCGATCAAATACCGTGACGCTCTGATGATCGGCTATGTGCAGGTGCTGACACTCAGCCCCACGAACCTCAGCCAATACCATTCTGTGCGGCAGCTGACCCGGCGGCTCGAAGCCGACCTCGAAGCGCGTGGGGCTTTTCCCAAGAACCCGATTACGGGAAAGATCGTCGACCTCAGCTTCGGCGGTATCGGCTTCAATTACACGACGCAGCGCAACGTCATGTCGGGGGTAACTTCGGGCGATAAGATCGTCTTTGACGCCCGCTTTAATCCTGAAAATTTCGCAACCCTAAGCGGCAAGATCATGAACGTGAGTGCCCAGGAAAATGCCATGCGCTTCGGTGTGGAAATCGAGAACGTGTCGGAAAAGGCCCGCACCGCCATCGACAATATGCTGAACAATGAAGCGCAACAGTAAGCTGCTTCAGCACGTCCCCACAACGGAGACCCGGCTTTACGCCGGGTCTCAAAACAGAAATCTGCTGCATGTCGTATCCGTTCGCAGAGATCGAAAAAAAGTGGCAGGCGTTCTGGGAAAAGAACCAGACCTTTAAGACGGAAGATGATTTCTCGAAGCCCAAATACTTTGTTCTCGATATGTTTCCCTACCCCTCGGGTGCAGGTCTCCATGTCGGCCACCCTGAAGGTTATACCGCTACAGATATTATCGCACGCAAAAAGCGCATGCAGGGGTTTAATGTCCTGCATCCCATGGGCTGGGATGCATTCGGCCTGCCGGCGGAGCGTTATGCGATGCAGACGGGCATCCATCCTTCGATCACGACAAAGCAGAATATCGATAACTTCCGCCGCCAGCTGAAATCGCTGGGTTTTTCGTATGACTGGTCGCGCGAAGTCGATACGACCGATCCCGGTTATTATAAATTCACGCAGTGGATCTTCCTCAAATTTTTCAACTCGTGGTACGACAGCGATGCGCAAAAGGCGCGCCCCATTGCCGAGCTCAAGATACCCGCAGAGCTGAAGGGCAAAGAACGCGAAACGTTCATAGCCAACCACCGCCTGGCATACATTGCGAATATGCCCGTCAACTGGTGCGAAGAACTCGGCACCGTACTCGCCAACGAAGAAGTCGACGAATGGGTTGAGAAGGGTTACAAAGTCGAGCGCCGGCCGATGCGCCAATGGATGCTCCGCATCACCGCCTATGCCGGGCGGTTGCTCGATGATCTCGCCGGGCTCGAATGGCCGCAGGGCACAATTGAGCTGCAGAAAAACTGGATCGGGCGATCGACCGGTGCCTTGGTCGATTTCGGCGTTGAAGGTTCCGCGGAAAAACTGCAGGTCTTCACGACGCGGCCCGACACGCTCTACGGTGTGACATTCATGGTGATCGCACCGGAGCACCCGCTGATCGACAAGATTGTTCCCGCTGCTCAAAAACAAGCGGTCGAGGAATACCGTAAGGCGACGGCGCTGAAGACCGATCTCGACCGCCAGATGGATGCGGCGAAAAAAGAAAAGACGGGAATCCCCTTAGGCATAAACGCAATCCATCCGCTCACAAAAGAGAAAATTCCACTCTATACCGCTGATTATGTACTCATGGGTTATGGCACCGGTGCGATCATGGCCGTGCCGGCGCACGACGAACGCGATTTTGCCTTCGCCGAACAGCACAAGATCGCAATTAAACAAGTCGTATCAACAGGGCAGGAAACCGAGCTGCCATTTTCAGACGACGGTGTCGCTGTGAATTCACCGATTTTCGACGGCCTGAAAACCCCGGAGGCCAAAGAAAAAATTATCGCCCACCTCGAAAAAGGAAATCTCGGTCAACGCCGCATCCAGTACAAGCTGCGCGACTGGTTGTTTTCGCGCCAGCGCTACTGGGGCGAGCCGGTACCAGTGAGTTTCGACGCGGACGGCAATATGATCGGCGAAGAAGACGGCGAACTGCCGCTCGCCTTACCCGAAAGCCAGAACTTCCAGCCCGCAGGTACGGGTGAGTCGCCGCTGGCGCTGGTTACCGAATGGGTCAACACCACCAAAAACGGCAAGCCGGTGAAGCGCGAAACCAACACTATGCCGCAATGGGCGGGCAGCTCGTGGTATTACCTGCGCTTCGCCGACCCGCATAATAAGGATGTTTTCGTCTCAGCCGAAAAAGAAAAATACTGGCTGAAAGGCGGCGTCGATCTCTATGTCGGCGGCGGCGAACATGCGGTGCTGCACCTGCTCTATGCGCGTTTCTGGCATAAGCTGCTCTACGACCTGGGTTACGTAAGTTCGCTCGAACCCTTCAAAAAGCTCGTGCACCAGGGCATCATTCTGGGCGAAGATGGCTCTAAAATGTCAAAGTCACGCGGCAATGTCATCAACCCCGACTCGGTCGTGGCCGAACACGGCGCAGATACATTTCGCCTGTACGAAATGTTCATGGGTCCGCTCGAGCAGATGAAGCCATGGTCGTCCAAGAGCATCGAAGGCATCTACCGCTTTCTCGCGCGTGTCTACCGGCTCTATCTGAATGAAGGTAAACTCAGCGAAAAACTGCTGGCAAAACCATCGGACGAAAAACCCGTTCTCAAAGTTTTGCACCAAACCATCAAAAAGGTGAGCGAAGACATCGAAACGCTCTCACTCAACACCGCCATCTCGCAGATGATGATCTTTATCAACGAAGCCTACCGCATCGAATCGATCGGCCGCGACGCCGCTGAAAGTTTCATTAAACTTTTGCATCCGTTCGCGCCCCACCTCACCGAAGAGATCTGGCAGGCGCTCGGCAATAATGAAAGCATCTGTAAGGCCGCCTGGCCGAAACACGATCCTGCACACCTCGTCGAAAGTGAGTTTGAGGCCGTGATGCAGATTAACGGCAAGATCCGCGCGCGGATGAACCTCGCGATGAACATCGCCGACGCCGATTTTGAAAAAGCGGCGCGTGAGGTTGACGCCGTAAAAGCCGGGCTCGACGGCAAAACAGTGCGTAAGGTGATTGTCGTGAAGAATAAGATGATTAACTTTGTCGTTTAAGGATGCTGAACAACGAGAAATCGATACTGCGGGCTGAATTTAAGGAATACGCAGAAGATTTCTTCGCGGCGAAGAGTGCTGCCGAACTCGAAAAAATACATGCAGCGATTTCGGCAAAACTCAGCGAATATTGCCGAAAGATTTTTAAGCCGGGGGCAATCCCACCGCAGCGCATCGCCATTTACGAACCCATGAAATACGAACTGCCCGTGCGCGGCATTGTTGAAGCGACCGACTTTCTGAAAGGTGCAGATTTTCTCTACCCCGAATACAATGCCGCCGACATGTGGTTTGTGGATGCAAAGACGCGCGAAAAAGCCCAGCCGGATTTTATCATTATTCCCGGCCTCTTCGTTGATAAAGAGGGCCATCGCCTGGGCCGCGGCAGGGGCTATTACGACCGTTATCTCAAAGAATCGCCGCTCCCGAAGGAGCGGCGGGTTTTTCTCGGCTACCCGTTCCAGTTTCTGGAATTTGTACCGACCAACGCACAAGACACGAGCGTTGAGCTCATACACATTGTTTAGTTGGGGCGAAACGTCTGGTCGCTGATCGCCAGCGCCTGCGCCGAAATGAGAAATTTCTGCGCGCGTTTGCCGTCTTTGGCCAGCCAACGCTGCTGGAACAATTCACCGGTGACGATGATTTCAATGCCTTTTTTCAGCATCGGCTGAAACAGATCGCCCATCTTGCCCCAGACTTCGACGTCGATGAAGTTGATGTGCGAACCTTCTTTGTCGGTCTTGCGGCGCGTTTCAAACATCAGCGTGAACTGAATCACCGTCTGATCTTTCACCGACTTCTTTTCGACCTCTGAGGCGATGCGGCCCGAAGCCTGCACCCAGTTCCACTGCGTCTTTTGCGGCTTTTTTTCCGTTTCCGGCTCAAACGCAACCTCTTCCTGTAACTCTTCTTCCATTGTGTTCATGTTATTTTCCTTTATAGTTAAATCGAGTGGGATCTCCCCCTCTATGTTTTAAATACCCGAAAACGCCGGTTTTTTCTCACACTTTGGAGAAAAATTCTTTACGCTTGGGGTTATCGGGATATGCCACCGCCATGGCTATCCGTAAGAAAATTAAAACAGCTTCGAAACAAACCATCGTCATCATCGGCGCCGCACTCGCGGGCCCCACCGCCGCGGCGCGCGCGAGGGAAATCAATGAAAACGCCGAGATTATCCTGCTCGAACGCAATACGCGCGTCAGTTATGCCATGTCGGGGCTCGCTCTGCATCTCTCGGGCGAGGTGTCCTCGCTCGATGACCTCAACACTGAACGTGAAGACTTTTTTCAGAAGGTGTATAACATCGACGTGCGCACCGAGACCGAAGTGGAAGAAATCGATGCTAAGAAAAAATGCGTCCATATGAAAAAGCACGGCAAAACCGCCGTCATTAACTACGACAAACTGATCTTCGCCGCAGGCGCCGCCTCGCTGCAGCCGGTTGGCGCAAAAGAGGCCGAAAATTTCCGCTTTTTCCGTACCCTCGACGATCTCGCCGCGATCAAGGCATCGCTCGCAGCCGCGCCCGCCCCAGCGGGCGCTGAGCAACGTCCTGGTGCATCAGCAAAAAAACGTTTCGTGGTCCTGGGCGGCGGCTCGATGGGCGCCGAAGCCCTCGACGGCCTTGTGCGCGGCGGTGCCGAAGTGACCCTGATCGAGAAAAAATTCCAGTTTCTGCCAGACTATTCGCCTGAAATCGCCGCCATCGCCGCAGCTGAAACAGGTAAAAAGGCCAAAATCATTGCCGGCGTAAAACAGTTGGATTTCCCCATGCAGGGCAAGTTGATCACCGCGGTCATCGCCGACGGCAAACGTATCGAAACAGATTTCGTGGTGTCGGCGATTGGCGTGCGTCCGCGCACCGAACTTCTCAAAAAAGCGGGAGTTAAGCTGAAGGCCGACGGCTCTATTCTGATTGATAGGGAATGCCGTACCAATGTAAAAGATATCTTTGCCTGCAGTATCTGTGTGAGCATACCCGACGGTAAGGATTCGTACTGGATTCCGCAGGCCGCGGTGTCGGACAAAACGGCGCAGGTCGCCGGTGAAAACGCCGCCGGGGGCAAGGCCCGACTCGAATTCACAACGGCCTCGCAGCTGATCCGGCTGCCGGGTACCGAGATCGGCCGCACGGGCCTCACCTGGGAGCAGGCAATACGCAAATACGGGAAGGCTAAAATCGACCGCGTCTTCATCCACGCGCGTGACAAAGAACCCTATATGCCCGATTCTGCGCCCCTGGCCTTGCAGGTTATCTATCTAAAGAAGAAACAGCAGCTCATCGCCCTTGAGGCAGTGGGGCAAAACATCAAGTCGCGTCTCGATGCCTTCAGCGCGGCGCTGGCGGGCTCGCTCACACTCAAAGACCTGGCGATGCTCGACTTTGCTTACACCCCGGCATTCGGCACGGCCCGCGATGGCCTCAATGCCGTGGCGACGGTCGCCCTGCAAAAAGAATCGGGGATAACCAACATCGTCACCTATGCCGAGATCAAAGCGCAGCGGAAAAAATTCTTCGTGCTCGATGTTTCTGCAAAGCCGACGCACGCAGGTTTTCACGATCTGCACATCGCACTCGAAAACCTGCGCGCAAACCTGGACAACCTCGGAAGCAAGTTAAAGGCCGCGAAAGCCAAGCAGATTGCCTGCCTCAGCGAAACCGGGCGGCGTGGCCATCTGGCGCTGCGCATCCTGAAAAACGCAGGCTTTAAGGCCGTAAATATTTCCGGTGGTAAAAAGCAGGCATAGTGATGCTCCTCGGCATCGACAAATGCGCTCCGCCGGTTGAGGCAGACCGCGCACGTTTTTCCCCTGCCGCAGTCTTCGCCGCGGGTGAGCGGAATCACCACATCTCGAATACCGCCTACCCGATCGCCCACCGTGAGACCTTCTGGCCCTACCGCATAGCACGCGGTCAGCACGAAGAAACCGTGCTTTCGGCATTTCAGGGGCTCGATGAAATCTGCCTCTATTCACATATCCCGTTCTGTGAAACCCGCTGCTACTTCTGCGAATATACCGTTGTCGGCAAAAAAGAACTCGATCAGACGCAGGCCTACATGGCCGCTTTAAACAGTGAATTGGGCATGTATGCCGAAAGGTTGGGTCCGCGCACGCTGACAGGTTTTGACATCGGTGGTGGAACTCCCTCATTTGTCGATGCCGCGCTCATCGCAGAGCATATCGCAGCCGTGAAGAAAAATTTCCGCATTGCGGAAGATTTCGCCATCAGCATAGAGACCACGCCGCGCATCGCCGCGCTCGAAGCTGATAAAATCGCCGCATACAAGGCCGCGGGCATTGACCGCATCAGCATGGGTGTGCAGGTGACACAGCCCGATCTGCTCAAACTGCTCGGCCGCGAAACAAACGGCATGGAGCACCATTTCCGGGCGGCCGAACATATCCGCGCGGCGGGATTTCAAAAGTTCAACCTCGATCTCATGTACGGCTTCGCCGACCAGTCGACAGCATCGTGGCAGCATACATTAAAGCATGCAATCCAACTGAACCCGGAGTACATCACGCTTTACCGCATGCGTTATAAGCTGACACGCATTTCGCACCAGGCCGACCGTGTGCATATGGACCAGGTGCGCGAGCAGGCCCGCCTCGCCAAAGAGATGCTCGCCGACGCGGGCTATAAAGCCAACCCCGGCAAGAACACCTACAGCCGCGTCGCCGGCGATACCGGAACCAGCGGCTACCTGACACGCCGCGTCATCGAAGGCACTCCCTATCTGGGCCTAGGCCTCGGCGCACAGACCTTTACGCACTCGACGATCAGTTATAACAGCGGCGCGGTGGGTAAAAATCTCTCGCCCTACCTGCGCGATGTTGAAAAAGGCAAATTGCCATTGCAAGACCTCTACCACCTGCCCGCCGAACAGATGATGGCAAAGATGATCGCGGTCAGTTTTTATTTCGGCGAAATCAATCTCGCCGCATTCGAAAAGAAATTCGGCGTCGCGCTCGAAGCGGCATATCCTGAAACCACCGATTTTGTCCTGCGCGAAGGTCTGATGGAGTACCGCGAATCTGAAAATGGCCAGGAACTGACAGGGCTCGACCGCCGTTCGCTTTCTTTAACGCCCGAAGGCGCGAAACATTTCAACGGCACGATCGCGCTGTTCTTCGCGCCGTCGGTGCAAAAATATCTGATCGGCCGCGATCCTTCGACTGCAGACGATATGCACGAGAACCGCGAAGCCGCACTGCGCGTTGCGCTTGCTGACGTGGAGAGGAGGTTGTGAAGGCTTCTTTCTCCCCCCTCTCCATGTTAATGGGGAGGGGGTCAGGGGGTGGGGTTGATTTTGCGAATATTTTGTTTGCGGGGCCATGCAACCGGTTTTGCCCATTCTGCATCGGCAACGCATTACCCGAACAGGTAAATGGGAATAACCTGAATGTTTTTCCACCGGTAAACTGGGCCGGCTTCGTCGACGAGGTTCTCCGCATGGGCATCCATGAGATTGTTTTTACCGGCACCACGACAGATCCGCATCTTTACCGATACGAAGCCGAACTGATCGCACGCGCCCGTGACGACATTCCCGGGGCGCGGCTTTCGATCCATACCAACGGCGCCTTGTCGCTGAAGAAAATGCGAACCTTCAATCTCTACGACCGCGCCTGCATCTCGTTCCCTTCTTTTATTTCCTCAACCTACGCGCAGATGATGGGCAGCCCCCATGTGCCCGACCTGAAAATGATTTTGGCCGAAGCTGAGATCCCCGTGAAAATCAGCTGCGTCGTGAATGAGCATAATGCAGCAGAGGTGGATGGCTTTCTGGAGAGGCTCGCCGAACTCGGTGTGAAACGCGCGGTCTTGCGCCGTCTGTTCGGCGACGGCCGCGTGTGGAATATTCTGCCTGGCCGCGAAGTCGTGCGGCATTACCGGGAAAATCCAGTATTCGACGTGAACGGTATGGAGGTGACGTGGTGGAATTTTGACACCACAACCAGCCGCAGCATCAATCTCTTTGCGGACGGGACGATTGGTTCCAGCTACCTTTTAACCGAAACCCGCGGGTTAAGAGCATAGGCAAATACTCCTATTCGCAGATTGTCCGTCGCGCCATCGATTTCACTTTTTTTTCCCTGAATTTGTCGACAATCTGGCCTTCGTGCGTCTAATGGTTGGTTGGGTCCATGGACAGATTTTCCTGAACCTGCGCCGGCTTACAATATGGCAAAAAATAAGTACCTGTTGCTGATTCTGGCCTTTTATTCGGTATTTTTATGTTCTTGCCGGGCCTTTGGAAATTTTTGGGAAAATAACAAAGAGCAAAAGACCACCTATGTCGATTCATCCGATGCGGTACCGCCCACGGTCCCAGGTACTCCTGCGGCCGTCAATGGTGGCTCCACACAAATTGACCTGACATGGACACCCGCATCCGACAACTTAAATCAGCCCGGCGCACTCATCTATGAAATTTGCCAGAGTCTGGGGGTGGGCGGCTGCAATACATTCACCGTCTCTTTCGTAACCGCTGCCGGCGCTACATCGTTTAATGCAACCGGTCTGAATCCTTCGACGACATATTACTACCGCGTGCGCGCGCGCGATACGGCGGGAAATCCCGGCGTAGAAACAGCAGAATTTTCGGCTGCAACTTCAGCACCGGGCACGGTCAATACCCCAACCTACAGCCCCGTAGCAGGCACCTTCGCCAGCGCACAGCTTGTCAGCATCAGTACGAGCACTCCGGGCTCTATCCTCTGTTATACTACCGATGGCGTCACAACACCTACCTGCGACGCGATCCCGACTTGTACCGTAGGCACGACCTATGCCGCAGCACTGAATATCGCCACTACCACCACAATCAAGTCCATAGGCTGTAAAAACGGCAGCAGCGCTTCCGCCGTAGCGAACGGTGTCTTTACCATCGATACGACACCACCCACAGTGAGCGGTGTTTCATCATCGACCTCCAACGGCACACTCGGTGCAGGGCAAACGATCAGCATCCAGGTCACCTTCAACGAACTTGTCAACGTCACAGGCACGCCACAACTCACCTTGGCCACGGGATCACCGGCTACGACGACGATCAATTATGTGTCAGGGACAGGAACTACCGTTCTGAATTTTGACTACCTAACCGCTTCCGGAAATTTCTCCCCCGATCTCGACTATGCGAATACCACGGCGTTGAGCCTGAACGGTGGCAGTATTCAAGACGCCGCAGGCAATGCTGCCGTTCTGACGCTGGCGGCGCCCGCCGCATCGGGATCACTGGGTTTCGCTAAGAATCTCATCATCGACGGTGTCGGACCAACGGTGACGGGTGTCACGGCGAGCAACGGTAACGGTACATTTACGGTCGCTGGTGTCATCAATATCCAGGTGAACTTCAACGAAAATGTCACAGTCACCGGCACACCGCAGCTCACCTTAGCCACCGGGGCTCCCGCAACGACCGCCGTCAACTATGTGTCCGGGTCCGGAACCAGCACGCTGCTCTTTAACTACACTGTAGCTGCGGGTAATTTTTCCGCAGATCTCGACTATGCGAACGCGGCCGCGCTGGCGCTAAACGGCGGGACAATCAACGACTCGTCAGGCAATGCCGCCGCATTAACCCTGGTGACACCTGGATTGGCCGGCTCGCTGGGCAATAGCAAGAATTTTGTAATCGATACAGGCGGGCTTACGCCCGGCGCGGCAATATCGTTCAGCGCCATTGGCGCCACAGGCCTGACCGTAAACTGGGGTGCTGCGACAGACGATATTACACCGCAGGTAGGTCTTCAATACAAGGTTGTTAAGGACAATACGGCGCTGGCCAACATTGACACGGTTGTTGAAGTCAATACCAAGACGGCTCCTGATCTTTTACAGGATTGGGCAGCGAGTATAACCAACTTTCCGGTTACGGGACTTACGGCCGCGACAACCTATCACTTCGCAGTTTTGGTACGCGACGGCGCGGGCAACATGGCGCTCTATACGCCGGCAACGCAGGCGACGGGCGGGGGCGGATTACCGAAAAGATTTCTTGTTACGGGAAACACGACAACAGCGACAACGATCTATGATTCAGGTTCTCATGGATTCGTAGCCGGACCGACGATGAGCGTAGGAGCAGCAGGTGCCGGCGGGCATTCTTTTCTCCTCACTTCAGGCGCGAACAGTGGAAAAATATTTATTATCCATGGGAATGCGGGTATGCTAACTTCTATCTATGACCAAGTAGGAAATAGCTTTATTGCCGGAGCATCTTTGCTAACAAATTCTGGCGCTGGTAGTAATTCTTTTCCAATCAGCTCGGGTCTTCATGCAGGCCAAACCTTTTTTGTCCGCGGGCAAGCAGGTGTTTATCATACTTATTTATACGACCACAGCGCAAATACCTTTACACAGTATTCGAGCGTCACCAGCTATGCTTCCGTTGCTGGGTCCCATAACTTCCTGACGCCTTCGGGCAAAACCGTAATAATTCATGGAGGTAGCCGATATTCTGGGTTATATACACCTCATGTCACGACGCCAACCTACACTGCCGGCACCGACATGCATGCATCCCTAACCGTTGCTGCTGGAGGCCATACTTTTGCTGTTACGTCCGGAACCTATAATGGTCAATTTATTGTAGTTCGCGGTGGAAGTACTAACGCCACATTTCTATACGATCCGGTCGCAAATTTATTTGCAACTGGGCCTACCCTCTCAGCCAATGTCGGCGACGGGGCACATGCGATCGATATTACCGCCGGGCCTAACGCAGGGAGAACCCTTATCATCCATGGTAGCGCGGTGAACACAACTTCGCTCTATGATCCGGGACCGGGAACCTTCAGCGCCGGCCCCACATTGTCAGCGAATGCGGGTGCTTGTGCACATGCGTTTCAGATCAATGGGGGCGGAAATGCGGGTAAAATGCTAGTCGTCCATGGAAACAGCAGCACGACAACTTCCATGCTGGAGCCAGGTCCCGCCCCGTCATTTGGTTTTGTTCCGGGCCCGACTCTGTCAGCGAATGCGGGCGCTGGTTGCCATTCGTTTGCGATTCCATAAACCGCCTCAACCGTATTTTGGAGAATTTGGAAGCGTAGCGTATGCCGCGCTTCTTTTTTTGCTTGCCTAATTTATTTTCCGAATTTTATTGTTTCCATAATCCGCAATAAAAAGGATCACGCTGTCCGTCGCGATACCATTTTGAGTATTGAATCTGGCAGCATTCCCACTTGCGGCAACATCAACAGAAATGGAACTTCCCAGAGCTGGACCGGCAATAGTTGTGAATACCCCGGTCGAAATCACCATCTTGCGAATCTTATGGTTATTTGCGGCGGGAGCACCAATGGCAACGCCATTGCCAAGCCGTCGATTGTCGTAGAATAACCCTCAAAAAGGGCATGACCGCCGGCGTTCAGCAAAACTTAACGCAGGGCCTGCGGCCATAAAAGCCCTGTTGCGGCAACGCTGTGGTTTACGCCGTAAACCACTCATCATCCGTGAACCATGGCTAAAATCCATCCCAGCGCAATCGTCGAAAACCCCGCCAACCTCGCAGACGATGTTGTTGTTCACCCCTTCGCCTACATCGGCCCCGATGTCAAAATTGGCCCGGGTACCGAAGTGGGTATCCGCGCCACAATAAAGAACAAAGTTACCATCGGTGCAAACAACAAAATCTTTACCGGCGCCACGATCGGCGAAAACGCGCAGGATATCCACTTTAATAATCCCCAGGCCGAGGTCATCATCGGTGACAACAACGTATTCCGCGAAACGATCACAGTACACCAGCCGACCAAGGCCGAGACACCGACGCGCATTGGCAATGGCTGCTTCTTTATGGCCGATGCGCACGTGGCGCACGACTGCCAGTTCGGCAATAATATCATTATGGTCAATAAGAGCGGCTGCGCCGGCCACGTGCAGGTCGGCGACGGCGCGCTGATTTCGGGCCTCGTCATGGTGCACCAGAATGTGCGCATCGGCGCCTATGCTGTTATCGGCGGTGTATCGAAGGCCACGCGCGATGTGTTGCCCTATACCATGAACAATGGTAATCCTGCTCTCGCCTTCGGCCTCAACATCGTCGGTCTCAAACGCTCAGGCATGTCGCCGGCCGAACGTTCGGCGATCAAGCAGGCATTCCAGATCTTCTACCTGAAAGATCTCGCGACCACGAAGGCGATCGAGGCGATACAGCAAGAGCTGGTACCCTCGCTGCCCGAAGGTTCTGCCGAGCGTAAGCGCATCGAATACCTCGCCGAATGGCTCAAATCATCGAAGCGCGGTTTTACTTTTCACTCCTCTAAGAAAGGGGAAGTCGAAGAAGAAATCGAATGAATAAATACGACGTCGTCGTCATCGGTTCAGGCCCCGCGGGCGAAGGCGCGGCCATGCAGAGCGCCAAGGACGGCAAACGCGTCGCCGTCATCGAACTCAATCCCGCACTCGGCGGGGAGTGCCTGCACCGGGGAACAATCCCATCGAAGGCGCTCAGGCATTCGATTCAGCGCTATATCGAATCGCTGTCGAACCCGCTGGTCAAGGCGCACACACGACTGGGGGGCACCGAGCTAGACTACCCGTCGCTGTTGGCAGCCGCGCGCGGCATCAGCCAGCGCGAAGCGCATATCAACCAGCGCAACTACGAACGCAACCGGATAGATATTTTTACCGGCCGCGCACGGCTCGTTTCGCCAAATGATATTGAGATAAACCTGGGCCACGCGGGCGTGGAGAAAATCAGCGCCGATCATATCATTGTTGCGACGGGCTCGCGGCCATACCGCCCGCCCGAGGTAAAATTCGACGAGCGCATTCTCGACAGCGATACGGTATTGGATCTGGCATTTACTCCGCAGTCGCTCACCATCTACGGTGCGGGCGTCATCGGCTGTGAATACGCTTCGATCTTCAAAGGCCTTGGCATCAAGGTCACGCTCATCAACCACCGCGCAAAACTCCTCGAATTTCTCGACGACGAAATTATCGACGCTTTGAGCTATCACCTGCGTGAACAGGGCGTCGTCATCAAGCATGGCGAAGAGTTCGATAAAATAGAGCGTGTGGGTGACGACGTGCTGCTGCACCTCAAGTCGGGCAAGATCGTCAAGTCGGATGCACTGCTCTGGGCGAACGGCCGCAGCGGAAACACCAAGGATCTTATCGCCTTTGATAGCCCGATAAAAATCGACCACCGCGGTCAGATTGAAAAGAACGAAAATTTTCAAACCGCCCTGCCCCACATCTATGCCGTGGGCGATGTCGGCGGCCCACCCGCGCTTGCCAGTGCAGCATTCAACCAGGGCCGTTTCGCGGCATTGCAGATCTCAAAAAAAGCCTCGCATGAAAATCTGATCAAAGGCACACCGACGGGGATCTACACCAACCCGGAAATCAGCTCGATAGGCAAGACCGAGCGCGAACTCACCCAAGGCAAAATTCCCTATGAAGTGGGCCAGGCCCACTTCCGCAATATCGCGCGCGCGCAGATCACAGGGCAGACCGCGGGCCTGCTGAAAATTCTATTTCACCGCGAGACGCTCGAAATTCTCGGCATCCACTGTTTTGGCGATCAGGCATCAGAGATTATCCATATTGGCCAGGCGATCATGTCGCAGCCGGCGCCGAATAACCGCGTCGTATGGTTTGTCGAAACAACGTTTAATTACCCGACAATGGCTGAGGCCTACCGCGTCGCGGCGCTCAACGGCCTCAACCGTCTCTAAATACTCTTCAGGTATTTGCGGATAATTTCGCGGCAGGCAGGCGAATCTACGCCACCCCCGCCCGTCACCCAGGCGAACGGCAAAATAAAATCACCCCTCGGCCTTTCGGCTTTTTCGCGCGCGGTGAGAAAACCGGAAGTCAGATCATAGGCCTCATAAACTTCGCCTTCACCGGGATCACCGGCGAGCCCCAGGAAACCGAGAAAATTCCAGTAATAAGAATCCAGATGCCTGTCTAAACCTGCGGGGGTCGTGGGCATTTGCATCAGCGCCGATGCAATGAGGGAAAAAAGTTCGCCAGTGTCCGGGGAAGATTTTACAAATTCGGCGATCTGCACAATTTCTGCGACGGCCGCCAGGGTCTTGTAATCCTGGGTTTCTTTAAAGGGAGAGAAAACCAGTTCGCTGCTCTTGGGTATGATTCTCTGCGCCGAACCCGGTTGGAAGATGATGTCGTAGATGCCCCCTGGCGCATAATGAAAAGAAGAGCGCTTTGCGGACTTCATGATGCCCGGAATACGGAACGCGCCAAATTCGCCGTTTTCGAGCAGCGTATCGAGGTAGAGGGATTCATCCCCCGCGGGTTTTCGCCGGAGAATGATTGCTTTCAGCCGCAAGCTCACCGATCGCCTTATGCGGCGTTGCGGCCCGAAAGGTCAATGACGACGCTCTTCACCTGGCGGTGTTTAAATTTCAACAAGGTGAATTTTGCATTGCCGTAGATAAAAGAGGCCTTCTCTTTCAGCTCACCCGCCAGCGAGTGCAGCACAAAACCCGCAACCGAATGGAATTTCTCTTCGGGCAGGTTGAGCGTCAGTTCATCGTTGAGATCAGAGAGCGACATGCGGGCATCGACGCGGTAAACCTTGGGTTCGAGCTGCATGACCTGGTTCGAATCGCTGTCGTACTCGTCCTGGATCTCGCCGACGATCTCTTCAAGAATATCTTCGAGCGTGATCATGCCGGTGACGTCGCCGTGCTCGTTGACAGTGAGCGCGAGGTGGTGGCGGTTCAGGCGCATCTCGCGCAGCAGCGACAGAATACTCTGCGATTCGGGCACCACCAGCGGTTTCCTGAGGTGTGAGGCGAGACTGAAATTCTTGCGCTGCGCCGGCTTGATGCTGACGAGGTCTTTGACGAACAGCATGCCGAGGTAGTGCCTGAGGCCGTCTTTGTCTTCATAGACCGGCAGGCGGGAATGGCCGGTTTTTTTGAAAACCCCCTCGATGTCTTTCAGCGAAGCTGTCACGGGAATACTGGTGAGATTCACCTCGGCGGTCTTGATGTCGGCTGCGCGCTTCTCGTGCAGTTCGAGAATTTCGAGGACCATCTGCATCTGCTCGTTGCGCGCCGCAATTTTGTTCTTTTTAAAGAACTGTATCAGTTTTTCGCGCAGCGATTTCTTTTTGCCGAAAACGCGCCGTATCGTATTGGTAATTTTTCGCCGCTTTGCCATTATCTTTCGATGAGCCCCACACCCTGCAGACCCGCCTTCTCCAGGATCAGTTTCTCGGTACCCTGCATCTTTTTCATCTCGGTGACGGATATTTCGTGGTCATACCCCATCACGTGCAGGGCGCCATGAATGGTTAAGACAGAGAGCTCTTCGGGCAGCGTGGTTTTCCAGGCCTTGGCCTGGCGGGCGGCGGTATCGAGCGAAATGTAGATCTCACCACCAGGTTCATGGGGGAACAGCGGCGCTTTGCCTTCGACATACGAGAAAGACAGCACGTCTGTGGATTTCGGTTTATGCCGGTATTCGGTATTGAGCCGCTTCATGACGGTATCGGAAATGAGATGCACGAGGATTTCCCGGTTTTTGCGCCGCGAGGCATCCCCCTTTGGTTTTCGCCATGGTATGGCCGAAAATGCTTTGGTGATACGCGGTAGGTACTGTTCATAGGTTTTTAGATACTGCATGTATTTGCGCGGCACCTTGGCCGGCGCGAGCGACAGGCGGATCAATTCCGGAATTTTTCCCGCGCGTCGTCGAGCGAACCCGCGATGGCGAAGCGTCCCGAAAGGTCGGTCATGTCGAAGAGCTCCTGTACAAATTGGGTCGGTTTAGTCAGCAGCATTTTGCCGCGGTTTTGCTCCACGGTGCGTGCAATGGTGAGCAGCAGGGCGATACCCGTGCTGTTGATATAATCGAGTTCTGAGATATCGAGAATGCAATCATAGACGCCATTCTCAAAAATCGCCTTCACCTTGCTGTTGAGATCAAAAATGTTGTCAGAGGTGATCTTGCCGCTGAAAGTCAGAAAATTCACCGGGCGCCCCGCGACTTTTTCAGTCTCGGTGCGCAACTGCAACAGATTTTTGAGACTCACTGTCTTATTTTGGCCCATGGCTCAAGGAATCAAGCTTTTTGTGCGCTGGCGGCCTGCGGATGCCCCGCGTCTGAAAAAACGGCGTTTGTTTAAACTTATACATACTGTTCACTCATGAAAAAACCGTGCCAAATAAAAAAGTTGACCCTTGCCATGAGCTTAGCATGTCAACCAATGGCTTACGATGTAAAACAAACCTTTCCTGAAGTTAAGAACTATATTGGCGGAAAATTCGTCCCCCACCATGGGGATTTTATGGATGTTCTCTCACCGGTCGACGGTGGCAAGATTTCCAAGGTGCCGCTCTCTTCTGCCGAAGAACTCGATCAGGCAGTGATCAGCGCCCGGGCGGCGCTGGCTGCGTGGAGCGCCACAACGATCAAAGACCGCGTGCAAGTCTTCTTTAAATATAAGTCGCTGATGGAGCGCGACATCGACGACCTCGCCTACCTGGTGCATGTCGAGAACGGCAAGACTATCGACGAAGCGGTCGCTGAAGTCAAAAAGGGGATTGAGGTCGCAGAGTTTGCCTGCTCGCTGCCGCAGCTCGCCTCGGGCGAAGTTCTCGAAGTCAGCCGCGGTGTTGAGTGCCGCATCGATAAACACCCTGTCGGTGTCGTTGCCTGCATTGTCCCTTTCAACTTCCCGTTTATGGTGCCGAACTGGACGATACCCAACGCACTCGCGCTCGGCAACGTCATGGTGATGAAACCCTCTGAAGTTGTGCCGCTCAGCTGTATCAAGATCGCCGAGCTCTTGAAAGAAGCGGGCCTGCCCGACGGCGTCTTCAACATCGTCAACGGCGACCGCGTGATCGTCGAAGGTATCTGTGACCACCCCGGCATCGACGCTGTGACATTTGTGGGATCAACCAAGGTGGCGAAATTGGTCTACCAGCGCGCCACGAAAAATCTCAAGCGCGCGCTCTGCCTCGGTGGCGCGAAAAATCACCTGATCGTTTTGCCCGACGCCAACCCCGATATGACGGCGAACAACATCATCGCCTCGATGGCGGGCTGCGCAGGGCAACGCTGCATGGCCGCCTCGGCGATGGTCGGCGTCGGCAAGATCGACGCGATCATGGATAAGATCGTCGATGAGGCCAAGAAGGTTGTGCCGGGTGTCAATCTCGGTGCCGTCATTTCGCTGCAGGCGAAAGAGCGCATCGAAGGTTATATCACCGAAGCCGAAAAAGGCGGTGCGCGCATTCTGCTCGACGGCCGCAATTTTAAGGTTAAGGGAAAAGAAGACGGCTACTATGTCGGTCCGACGGTGATCGACAATGTTTCTCCCGACATGAAAATCGCGCAGGAAGAGGTTTTCGGACCGGTTCTTGCTATCATGCGGACTAATACCGTGGACGAAGCCATCGCGATCGAAAACAAAAACCCCTACGGCAATGCCGCGGCTGTATTCACACAGTCAGGTGGCATGGCGCGTTACGTTGCTGACCGCGCGTCGGCCGGCATGATCGGCGTCAACATCGGTGTGCCGGTACCGCGCGAACCGTTCTCGTTCGGCGGCTGGAACGACAGCAAGTTCGGCGCGGGTGACATTACCGGTAAGAGTTCGATTGAATTCTTTACTAAACCGAAAAAAACCACAGTGAAATGGAACGCCGAAGCCAAAGCCAATTGGATGAGCTGATACAAAGGAAATCCTACTCAACATGAAGAAGCAAACTAAAGAAGAAACAATCCAGGGGGCACTGAAGCACACCCTGTTCTCATGGTCAAAACAGGGCGGCCTCAACCCGCCGGTCATCGACCGCGCCGAGGGGATCTACCTCTGGGACACTGACGGCAAACGTTATATCGATTTCTCTTCGCAGCTGATCAACGTCAACATCGGGCATGGCAATAAAAAGGTGCGCGATGCGGTCATGGCGCAGATGGACAAAGTCAGCTACGTCGTGCCCGGCATGATTACCGAGGCGCGCAGCCAGCTCGGCGAGATGCTGGCAAAGATTGCACCCGGCGATCTCAACCGTACCTTCTTTACTTTGGGCGGCGCTGAGGCCATTGAAAATGCCGTTAAGCTCGCACGGCATTATACCGGCCGGCACAAAATTCTCGCGGCATACCAGTCATTCCACGGCGCCTCGTACGGTGCTTTTTCCGTGGGCGGCGACCCGCGCCGGCTCGAAGTCGACAAGCAGCAGATGCCGAATGTTGTGCACTTTGAAAATCCCTATTGCTACCGCTGCCCCTGGTCGCAAAAGATCGAAAGCTGCAAACGCGAGTGCGTCTCACACCTCGAACGCATCATCAAATTCGAAGGCCCTGAAAATATCGCCGCGATCGTGCTCGAAGGCGAATCGGGTTCGTCGGGCTGCATCAAGTACCCGCCGGATTATTTACAGAAGGTGAGAAGCCTCTGCGACAAGCATGGTATTCTCATGATCGACGACGAAGTCATGAGCGGATTCGGCCGCACGGGTAAATGGTTCGGCATTGAAAACTACGGCGTTGTGCCCGACATACTGTGCATGGCGAAGGGTCTCACTTCGGGTTATCTGCCCTTAGGCGGAATTATCGTTTCGGAAAAAATTGCGCAGCATTACGATGAACGTTTTATGCCGCTGGGCCTCACCTACTCAGCGCATGCGGCCTCTTGCGCCGCCGGCGTTGCGGTCCTTGAAGTTTATGAAGAAGAGAAGCTCATCCAGAACGCGGAGAAGATGGGTAACTATTTCATCAAAAAATTGAACGAAATGAAAGCCAAACATCCGTCGATAGGGGACATCCGCATGACGGGGCTTTTAGGTGCGATTGAGCTGGTGAAGAACCGTGACACAAAAGAACCGATTGCGCCCTGGAATGCCAAGGCGAATGAACTTGAAATCACCAACAAGATCATGGCGAAGCTGAAAGAGCTCGGCATGTATACCTTTGTGCGCTGGAACTACATTTTCATCGCGCCGCCGCTCATTATCACCGAAGCGCAGGCCGACGAAGGTTTGGCAATCATTGCAGAAGCGATTAAAATTGCAGACGGGTACTGCGTTTGAAGAAAAAAGCCAAGCCTAAAAAAACTGCGCGTCCGGTAAAAAAACCAGCCGCGCGTAAAAAAGAAAAAGAGCCAGAATTCCTGGAGTACCGCCCGCTGACGCCGGCTGAAACAGACCCGACGGGAATCTCCTCATCGCCGCTCTACAGTGAAGACCTGGCGCCGATCGGCGCATCGGGGCGCACTTGGAGCACATGGAGCCTCGCGGCACTCTGGGTGGGCATGGCGGTGTGCATACCTACCTACATGCTTTCTTCTTTTATGATCAAATCGGGCGTCAGCTGGTATGCATCGCTCATCATCATCGCCCTCGCCAATATTATTATCACCGTCCCGATGGTCCTGAACGGCCATGCCGGCGTGAAGTATGGCATCCCCTTCCCTGTGTTCGGGCGCTCGTCGTTTGGCACGAGGGGTATCCATGCGCCGTCGATTGTGCGCGGTCTTGTCGCCTGCGGCTGGTTCGGCATTCAAACCTGGATCGGCGGCCTGGCTTTTTATGCAATCTGGTGTGCTGTCACGGGCGCCGAAGCTGAGCGGGGTTTATCCATCGGCAAGTTCGTCGGCTTTTTCCTGTTCTGGCTCGTGAATATGTATTTCATCTACAAGGGCACAGAAAGTATTAAATGGCTCGAGAACATTTCTGCGCCTTTCCTTTTGATTTTTGGTGTGGCGCTCATTGCCTGGGGCGCCATGGAATCGAAAGGCTTCGGCATTGTACTTAAAGAGAGCAAACAGCTCGAACGCCCCACGGCGAAGCTCGTCAGCGACGGCGAAGATTTGATTTTACGCATCGAGCCGATCAAAAACCGCGAAGGTGAGTTCAAGGCAAGCGCGTATCAACTGAGCTATCCCAACGCCACGAAAAAAACCATTAAATCCTCATGGACTCCGCTCTCGGGAAAAAAGGCCAACCTCATCACCTTACCACCTGACGAAGTTGATCTTGCAGCCATCACGGGCGGCTCAGGCAAATTGACAGTGCGTTTCCGCGCAGAGAAGCCCAGCGCTTCTGCCGAGAAAAAAAGTTATATCTATTCGAGCACCATCACGGTGGCAAAACCCAGAACCGAGGCCGATTCGGGCTGGGATAAAATCTGGACACACATTCTCTGGCTGACGGCGATGGTTGGCTTCTGGGCGACGATGGCGATTTCGATCGGTGACATCACGCGCTATGCCCCTTCACAGAAAGAGCAGATCGCCGGGCAGTTCCTGGGATTACCCGGTACAATGATCCTGTTCTCGTTTGTGGGCATCTTCGTCACCGTTGCGGCAACGCTCAATTTTTCGAACGTGCTCGTGGGTGAAGATGCGCCGTGGGATCCCGTGACGCTGCTCAACAACTTCAAATCGCCGGCCGTTGTCGTGGTCTCGCAGGTATTCATGATCATTGCAACCTTAAGCACCAATATCGCGGCCAACGTGATCGCACCGGCTTATGCATTCTCGAACGCGCTGCCTAAAAAGATTTCATTCCGCACGGGCGGCCTGATCACCGGAGTTCTCGGGATTATCATCTGCCCCTGGTGGCTGATGGATGAAATTTCGGGGCTGCTGATATTTATCAGCGGCCTTTTGGGGCCAGTGCTGGGCATTCTGATCTGTGATTATTTTTCTATTCGCAAGACACGCCTCAATGTCAACGAGCTCTTCCGGGAAAACGGCATCTATAGTTATGGCGGTTCGGGCATAAATTCGGCGGCGATCATTGCCATGGTTTTGGGCATCGCTATCGCGCTGGCGGGATATTTTATTCCGGCGCTGTCATTTCTATTCAAGCTTTCATGGTTCACGGGTTTTACGGTGGCGTATATCACCTACTATATTCTGGCCAGGCGCATGGTAGCGTCGGGCCAGCTGCGGGTTTAAAGGAAGGAGAAAAATGTCTGTACTGATTAAAAATGGCCGCATCGTAACCGCAGTCGACGACTACCATGCCGACATCTTCATCGAAAAAGAGACGGTTAGTCTCATCGGAGTAAATCTCTCCGTCAAAGCCGACACGGTGATTGACGCCAAAGGCAAGCTGGTTATCCCCGGCGGTATCGATCCGCACACACATCTCGACATGCCTTTTGGCGGCACGACCTCGGCCGACGATTTTGAGACGGGCACGCGCGCCGCGGCGCATGGCGGTACAACCACCATTATCGATTTTGCCATACAGCAAAAGGGTGAATCCACCATAGCGGCTCTCGACACCTGGCACAAAAAAGCCGAGGGCAAAACCGCGATCGACTATGCCTTTCACATGATCATTACGGACATGCTGGATGATCGCCTGCCGGAAATGAAAAGGCTCGCCGGCGAAGGTGTAACATCGTACAAAATGTTCATGGCCTACCCCGGTGTGTTCTATGCCGACGACGGCATGATTTTTCGCGCGATGCGCAAGGCGGGTGAAGACGGCACCGTGGTCTGCATGCATGCCGAGAACGGCATCGTCATCGACGAGATCGTCAAGAGTGCGCGTGCCGCCGGAAAAAAAGCGCCGATCTGGCATGCCTTAACGCGCCCGACGCGTATGGAGGCTGAAGGTGTACACCGCGCGATCTCCATAGCGGAAGTCGCAAAGGTTCCGATCTACATCGTGCATTTGTCGTCGTCGGATGCCCTCGTTGAAGTCATGCGTGCACGCGACCGCGGCGTCCATGCCTTTGCCGAAACCTGCCCGCAGTATCTTTTTCTCGACCAGAGCTATTATGAAAAGGCGGCCTTCGAAGGCGCGAAGTATGTCATGACTCCGGCGCTGCGTGAAAAATGGAACCAGGATGAACTGTGGCGCGGCCTCAGGTTCGGCGATCTGCAATCCGTCGCCACCGACCATTGCCCGTTTTGTTTTAACGGACAGAAGGAACTGGGTAAAGATGACTTTACCAAAATTCCCAATGGCGCGCCGGGTGTAGAGAACCGCATGAGCCTCATGTATAATGGCGGCGTTGTCGGTAACAAGATCACACTCAATAAATTTGTCGATCTGACTTCGACTTTTGCGGCGAAGATGTTTGGCCTGTTCCCGCGCAAGGGTACGATCGCCGTGGGCAGTGATGCCGACATCGTGATCTTCGATCCGAACCGCAAAGAGAAAATCAGCATTCACAACCCGGTCACCCACCACATGAAGGTCGACTTCAGTACCTACGAAGGTTTCGAAGTCACAGGCTTTACCGAAACCGTGCTTTCGCGCGGCAAAGTCGTCATCGATAAATGCGAATACGTCGGCAAAAAAGGCGACGGGCAATTTATCAAAAGAGGATTGTATTCGGGAGTGATTTAAAACCCCACCCTACCCTCCCCTTATAGGGGAGGGACTTGCTCCCCTCTCCTATAAGGAGAGGGGCTGGGGGTGAGGTTAAGGAGAAAAATATGTCAAGAATGGTAAAATCAGGATTGATCCAGTGCGCACTACCGATATCGGAAGGCGAAGGCACGATTCCGGAAATCGTCGAGGCGATGATACAGAAGCACATCCCGTTCATTGAAGAAGCGGGTAAAAAAGGCGTACAGATTCTCTGCTTACAGGAGATTTTCAATACACCGTATTTTTGCCCGGGACAAGACCCAAAATGGTATGAGAGTGCAGAGCTCGTGCCGGGGCCTACAACCGAACGCCTGGCCGAGTATGCAAAAAAATATAAGATGGTCATCGTCGTACCTATCTACGAACGCGAGCAAGCGGGTTTTCTCTACAACACCGCGGCCGTCATCGACGCCGACGGCAAATACCTTGGCAAGTATCGCAAGAACCACATACCGCAGACATCCGGCTTTTGGGAGAAATTTTATTTCAAACCAGGCAACCTCGGTTATCCCGTGTTTGAAACTGCCTATGCAAAAGTAGGAGTTTACATTTGTTATGACCGGCATTTCCCCGACGGCGCACGGGCGCTGGGCCTTAACGGCGCCGAGATCGTCTATAATCCGTCGGCAACGGTGAAGGGCCTGTCGCGTCACCTTTGGCAGATCGAGCAACCGGCGCACGCTGCTGCAAACGGTTATTTCATGGGATGCATCAACCGCGTCGGCACAGAGAAGCCCTGGAACCTCGGCCAGTTTTACGGCACATCTTACTTCGTCGATCCGCGCGGGCAGATTTTCGCGCAAGCTTCTGAAGATAAAGACGAACTGCTCATCGCCGATTTTGACCTGCATATGATCGATGAGGTGAGGTCGGTCTGGCAGTTCTACCGTGACCGCAGGCCTGAAACCTACGGTGATCTGACGCGTCTATAAGGGGATTTATGCCACTGAAAGCCAAACGACTTAAAACGGAAGAATACGCCGAAAATTTTTCCGATATCCATCCGCCGCTCACCGACACGCGCGCGCAGGTTGAATCGAACCGCTGCCTCTACTGCTACGATGCACCATGCACCAAGGCCTGCCCGACATCGATCGATGTACCACACTTCATTAAACAGATTTCGTCGGGCAATATCAAGGGCTCGGCGCACACCATCTTAAGCTCGAACATCATGGGCGGCGGCTGTGCGCGTGTCTGCCCCACGGAAAAACTCTGCGAAGGTGCCTGCGTTCTCAACGGATTGCACCATGAGCCGATTCCGATCGGCCTCTTGCAGCGCCACGCCACTGACCGGGCATTCCAGAATAAATGGAAGTTGTTCGAGAGAAAACCCTCAATTGGCAAAAAAGTTGCGGTCGTCGGTGCCGGCCCCGCGGGGCTCGCCTGTGCGCATGCCCTGTCGCGCGAAGGTGTCGATGTTACAATTTTCGAAAAAGAAAACCTGAGCGGTGGCCTCATGACCTACGGCATCGCTGCCTACAAGGTCACGCCCGAATTCTGCAAAGAAGAAGTCGATTATATCCTGAATATCGGCGGCATCGATGTCAAATACGGCCAGGCGCTCGGCAAACAGGTTTCACTCGAAAAACTCGAGCAGGATTACGACGCGGTTTTTCTCGGCATGGGGCTCGGCAATACGCGCAAGCTCGAGATTGCGGGTGAGGATCTTCAGGGAGTCGAAGACGCCATCTCCTTTATCTATGACATACGCACTAACCCTGCGGAAAAAATTGCTGTCGGTGACCGCGTTGCCGTGATCGGCATGGGTATGACAGCCATCGACGCTGCGACGCAGTCAAAACGTCTCGGTGCGAGCGAAGTGACGATGATCTACCGCCGCACAAAGCACGAGATGCCATGCACACAAAAGGAATTTGATCTCGCGATGCTCGACGGCTGCCAGGTCGTGTGGCTTGCCTCACCCAAAGAAATTACCGGCAAGGACGGTCATGTTTCGGCCATTATCTGCGATGAAATGACGCTCGGCAAACCCGATGCCTCAGGCAGGCGCGCGCCCGAACCGACCGGCAAAACCATAACGCTCGACGTCGATATGGTGATCAAAGCGACCGGACAAATTCCTTTCGAAGGACTTTTCGGTAAAGTTGATCTCAAGAATAAGAACGGTAAGATTGCGGTGAATGAGCTGCGCCAAACCAGCCGCGAAAAGATTTTTGCCGGCGGCGACTGCGTCAACGGCGGCGCCGAAGTTGTCAATGCCGTACAGGACGGCAAAGACGCCGCGCGCGGAATACTGAAACTCATGGGGGTACAAAATGGCTGATCTAAGTACAAACTTTCTCGGGATTAAATCCCCGAACCCGTTCTGGCTGGCCTCGGCGCCGCCAACAGATAAGAAATTCAACACCGACCGCGCCTTCGAAGCCGGCTGGGGTGGCGTCGTCTGGAAAACACTGGGCGACCAGGTACGCAACGTGTCATCGCGCTACGGCGCCGTGGACTTCTTTGGCCAAAAAGTCATGGGGCTCAACAATATCGAACTCATCTCTGACCGGCCGCTCGATGTGAACCTCAAGGAAATCGCCGCAACGGTGCGCGAATGGCCTGACCGCGCGATTGTCATTTCGCTGATGGCCTGCACCGAACGCGAGGCCTGGCATGACCTCGTGAAACGTACGCAGGATACCGGCTGCCACGGCTTCGAACTCAACTTCGGCTGCCCGCATGGTATGAGCGAGCGCGGCATGGGGTCGGCCGTGGGGCAAGACCCGCAGATCGCGGCAATGATTGTCGAATGGGTAATGGAAGTGGCAAAGATTCCTGTGATCGTGAAACTCACGCCAAATGTGCACTCCGTTGTACCTGCGGGTCAGGCCGTCGTCAAGGCCGGTGCAGATGCGCTGTCGCTGATCAATACGATTCAATCCGTGGTCGGCGTCGATCTCGATACGCTGATTCCCTACCCCACCGTCGGAAACAGTTCGGCTTTCGGCGGTTATTGCGGTCCGGCGGTAAAACCAATCGCTCTCAAGATGCTGACGACCATCGCCCAGGACCCCATCACCAACAAGGTACCGATTTCAGGCATCGGTGGGATTACCACCTGGCGCGACGCCGCAGAGTTCATTCTCCTGGGATCGACCTCGGTGCAGGTCTGTACCGCCGCGATGAAATACGGCTTTCGTATCATCGACGACCTCTGCGAGGGACTCAGCAACTGGATGGACGAAAAAGGTTACAAAACACTCGACGATTTCCGCGGCAAATCTGTTGAAAAGATCACCAAATGGGAATCGCTCGATCTCAACTACCACATCGTCGCCAACATTAACCAGGATACCTGCATCAAGTGCGGTCTCTGCTATATTGCCTGCGAAGACACCTCACACCAGGCGATTAATATCACCCGGGGCGAGCACCAGAATAAGTATGAGATCAATGAACCCGAATGTGTGGGTTGCAATCTCTGCAAGCTGATGTGTCCGGTGGAAAACTGTATTACCATGGTCGAGCACCCGAAAGGCAAATACCTGAATTGGGCAGAATTTTCGCAGACCGATAACGGCCTGCAAAAATTTTCACCCTCGGCCTCCCCGACGCCCAACCCGAATATCCATAGTTAAGGTGAAACAGCGACTATCCGCAGAATAGAAAACTTTTTTACGGCCCTGCTCGCTTTTTAAGAGAAGGCATCCGAAAAAAGGCTGTCATTTTGGTTTCTGCGGCGACGCTGCTTTTTGCCGCCTGCAGTAAAAATAACCTGCGCGGAAAATTCTCCGAACAGGGCGAACAACACAACCTCGCGGAATTTCTCGCAGGTCACAATGTGCCTGAATCGAGTGTCTTTTTCCCTGCCACGCAGAAACCATTGTATGAGCGCCACCAGGCGTACATGCAGAAACTGCAGGAGCAGATCTTCTCACGCCACGTCGCACAAATCCATGCCTGGCAAACTGCTACGGGTTTCAAAGCAACTTCGCGGACGGCGGCATACTTTTTGAGCGGCGCCGATGTGCCCAACCTGATTACGTTTTTCCCCGAATGCCGTGAGTACCTGATGGTGGCATTACAACCGGCTTCTGAAATCGGCGACCCGGCGGCGCTGAGCGATTTCGATCTGAATCGTTCGCTGGAACGTCTGCGCCTCACCATGCGTGATATCTCGGCGCGTAACTATTTCCGCAGCAAAGTACTCAATAATTCGGCTAAAAATGTGGGATTTCCAGGAATGGCGCCGATCATCCTTGCCTTTCTCGCGGGCATGAACAAAGACGTCGTGGCTTTCGAGAATGTTGAATTGAACGCCGATGGCACCTTAACGCAGGCGGGTGATTCCGCGGCATCTGCCGGTTTCCGCGTCTACTTCCGGGAACCGGGCGACGGTGAAATACGTACGCTCGTCTATCTCAGTATGCGCATTACACCTGAATTCAACGGACCCGACAGTCCCGAAGGCAGGCTGATTGCACGTTTGGGTCCGCTCAACCTGCTCTTCAAGGCGGCCATTTACCTATTCCATGAGGTGCCATACGCTAACCTCGCCCGCTCCCTCCTCAAACAAGGCAATCTGGTCGTGCAGGATGATTCGGGAATTCCCTTGAATCTGTTTGAACAGGGTGAGTGGCATTTTGCCCCCTTTGGCATATACGAGCGCACCGCCCGGCTCAATGACCTGCGTACCTACCCATTACAAACCGAACTCCGCGACCTGTTCCGGCAGGACGCGCAGCCGCTCGATTTCTCGTTCGGATACGGCTCCTGGGCGGGACGCTCTAACCTGCTTTGGGCCAGCCGGGTCAAACCGCCTGCCCAGGCAAAAAAATTGACGGGCCATTTAGAACGTAGTCTTAGACGGCATGGCATCCACACCGAAGAAAAAGCCCCTGATTGACAAATTACTCATTCTGGGCGGCGCGGTCACATTTATCGGCTTAACAGTATCCTTTTCACCGATGCTGTGGATGGCCACAATTCTCGCTGTATTACCCGTTGTAGCGATGACAATCCTGCTGACGCCTACCCTGCACCTCAACATCGTTGAGCGTCAGACAGAAGAAAACCGCGAGAAATAAAGCGGCTGAGGCCGGGTCTACCGGTACTGATCGTGGTTGGCGCAGGCATCACATTATTCCAGCGTCAACCCGGTATCATCCCTAACCATGCTTAAACGACTTCGCAAACTTCCGCTCCTGGGTCGCCGTGACAATAGTATCGTCAATGTGGCTGAGGCCCTGGCGGCATTCAAGGCGGGCAAGATGCTCGTCGTTACCGATTCAGAAGACCGCGAGAACGAAGGCGATCTTGTACTTTCAGCCGAAGACACTACACCCGAAGCGGTAAATTTTATGGCAAAATACGGCCGCGGGCTTATCTGTGTGCCCGTCACTGCGACGCGGGCACGCGAGCTCAATCTGCAGCCGATGGTTAAACGCAATGAAGACGAACGCCGCACGGCATTTACCGTGTCCGTCGACGCGAAAGAAAAAACTTCGACCGGCATTTCGGCGCAGGACCGCTTTTATACGATTAAAAAACTGGCTGAACCCGCTTCACGCGCGAAGGATTTCATGCGGCCCGGGCATATTTTTCCCCTGGTCGCCCGCGACGGCGGCGTGCTCGTGCGTGCGGGACACACGGAAGCCGCGGTCGATCTTTGCCGTCTCACGGGCAAGCAGCCCGTCGGCGTGATCTGCGAAATCATGAACAGTGACGGTACGATGGCGCGTATGCCCGATCTCATGAAGTTTGCGCGCGAACACCGCCTGCCGATTCTCACGATCGAAGCGCTCATAGAATACCGCCGCAAGAGCGAACAGACGGTGGCGTTTTCACACAAAACCAAACTCAAAACCAAATGGGGCGAATTCACCGCTTATTACTACAACTCCGCGACCGACGACAACATCCACCTGGCGCTGACCGTCGGCAAGGTCGACGGCAATGCGCCCGTACTCGTGCGCGTACACCGCGAAGACGTTTTGGCCGACGTCTTTAAAACCCCCGTACGCAAAAACTATCTGCCCATCGATGACGCGATGAGTGCACTCACCAAAGCCAAAAAAGGCGTCTTTCTCTTCCTCGGGCAGAAATCTTCGCAGGCGCTCGGCGACAGCGAAGCGGATTCGACGCTCAGGCAGTATGGCATCGGCGCGCAGATCTTAAACCACCTCGGTGTAAAGAAGATCAAGCTGCTCACGCGCAACCCGCGCCGGGTTGTGGGCCTCGAGGCCTTTGGCCTTGAAATAGTCGAAACTGCGACGGGCGGCAACCAGCCGCGCGCAAAATAAATGCCGGCAACGGAACAAGCGGCAATCAGGCCATTGACGCTCACCGCAAACTTCTTGCGGATGATCAAATTTTCGCACACGCTCTTTGCATTGCCCTTTGCTCTCGCGGCGACACTCGTTGTCTTCACGCGTTACGGCCATGAAGTCGTGTTCACGCCATGGAAAGCGCTGCTGATTGTCGCGGCTTTCACTGGCATGCGCAGTTTTGCGATGGCGGTTAACCGGCTCGCCGACCGCCATGTGGACGCGAAAAATCCCCGCACCGCAAACCGTGAAATACCGGCAGGCAAACTCAGTGCAGGCACCGTTGCCGTATTCGCCGTCTTATCGCTGCTGGTTCTGGTGGTAAGCGGCTGGTTTCTGCATCCGCTGGCCGGCTATCTGGCACTGCCCGCCGCAGCCATGGTCGCGGGTTATAGCTATGCGAAGCGCTTCACCTGGCTTTGCCATTTCTGGCTCGGTGCGGCGATCGGCCTTGCCCCCATCGCCGTCTATATTGCTCTTTTGCAGCGGGTTCATAGCGAAGCGATACTCATGAGCGCCACGCTGCTCTTCTACATCGCCGGTTTTGATATTCTCTACGCGCTGCAAGACCATGAATTCGATGCGGCACAGAAGCTCCACTCGGTACCTGTTCGTTTCGGCATTGCGGGAGCGATGTGGATTTCACGGGCCTCGCACGTTATCGCACTGGCAACCATTGCTGCTCTTATTTATACGCTGCGCCTGAACTTCGTCAGCTGGGGATTCTTGCCCATTCTGACGGGTTTGTTATTCGCCGAGCATCTGCTCGTCGGATCGCCCGATAAACCGGACTATGAGAAAATTCCCGTCGCGTTCTTCCATGTCAACACCGTGTTTAGCGGTGTTTTCCTGGCGACGATCGCGGTGGGCTTGTTCCTTACTTAGGTTCTTCTGTCTGAACGTCTGGCTTAGCCACCGGGGCAGGCTCGTCTTTTTTCTCAGCTGGCTTAACTACCGGCGCCTCTTCTACCACAGCGACTGTGATGAAAATGTCTGAGCGCCGGTTCTTTTGCCGTTTCGCGTCGCTGTTGTCGTTCACATAGCGGCGCCGCGACTTACCCGCACTCTTCACGGAAATTTTCTTTGCCGAGACACCCTTTTCAACGAGCAGTTTCTTCGCAAATTCGGCGCGGCGTTTCGCCAGCTGGCGGTTATACGGCGCAGTGCCGCGGCTGTCGCCGTGGCCAATGATCACAATTTTTTGTCCCGGGTTCTGTTTGATGCGTTTGGCGACACTTTTCAGGAAAGCTTCTTCGTCGCCTGCCAGTTTATCCGCCACGTTATTGGCGAAGTAGAGGCGCCCCAGGAATTTAAGCGTTGTTTTCGCCGCGGGGGCCGGTTTCACTTCGCTCTTTTTATCTTCGTCATCCGGCTTTACAACGGGTTTTTCGGCGGGTTTGGGTTTGACCGCCTCGGCATTTTTTTCGCCCATCACAAATTTGACGGTTACAATTTCCGGGATTTTACCCTGGTACTGGTCGAGAATTTCGCTGAATGGCTTACGCGAATCGAGTGCCGGTAGACCCTTTTTCTTCGCCTGTACTTCGACAACATAACCGTCGAGCGCCGCAATCGCCGCCTCTTCGGATTTGAAATCCGCCGTATTTAATATAGTCAGAAGGGCCTTGCCTTTAGATATTTTCAGCGCCTTGGCCTTTTTACCAGCCGGCAGCAGGCGGTATTTACCCTGCGGCGAAACAGTTTTTCCCGCTGCATCCGCGAATACCATTTCAAGTTTCAGCGTCTTTGGCAGTTTGATGTCGCGTACGAGGCGGAAATCTTTTTCGATCGCCTGGCTTTGGTGAATCGGGCGTGTATCCAGGCTTTCTTTAATCGTACGGTAACCCGGGGCTTCGACCACGATGTCATATTGTTTTTGTGTGGCAAGGTTCAGTCCATAGACGCCTTTTTTATCCGGAGATGTTTCTGCAGTCGTCTTAAAATTACCCGCAGTGATCTCCACTTTCGCTGCAACAATCTTGTCTCCCAGGCCAGAGAGGGTCTTGCCTTTAATCGATACGCGCATGATGGGCCGGGCGAACATCGGCACAATGGCGCGGTAAATGTCGAACGCACCCAGGCCTTCGGGACGATTAGAGGTAAAATAGACGCGATCCCCCAGGGCGGTTACAGTCGGGTACTCATCATCAAACTCCGAGTTAAAAGGTTTACCCAGGTTCAGCGGATTACTCCAGCCTTCGGAGATGATGTCTTTGGCTTCGGCATCGGCGAGCCGCGAGACAGATTGTGTAAAATAGATATCATAACCACCGACACCGCCAGAGTGGTTCGAGGAGAAATAGAGTGTGATGCCGTCGCTGTGGATCGCCGGCGTCACTTCTGACGCGGCCGTATTGATGGAACCGGCGTTGCGTGGTGTACCCCATTTCCCGGTGACGGGATCCATTTCACTCACCCAGATATCGTCTCCGCCCTTGCCGCCTAAACGATCCGATGAAAAGAACAGGAATTTGCCGTCTTCTGAAATGGACGGCATGCGGTCGTGAAAGTCCGTATTGATCTCTGCGACAGGAACCGGCTCGGCCCACTTACCGCCTTTCCAGACGGTATAATAGATGTTGGTGAGAGCGGGCCCAGGCCGCGTGGCTGAGGCAAAGGAAGAAAAATACATTTCATGCTCGCCATTGGGTAATTTGCGCAGTGTGGGATGACCATCCAGAGACGCAGAATTCACCGGAAGACCGACGTTTGCGGCAACATCAAAAACCGGTTCGTCGACGCCCCTGTTCTTGGCCGTGTTCTTCGAATACCAAAGGTCGAAATCGCCTTCGGGACCTGCCGACGGCTCACGGTTCGATTGAAAAAACAGATATTTTTCATCGGGCGTAATGAATGGCGTATATTCGCTGTCGCGGGTATTGATGCCCGGCCCAAGATTTTTGACCCCGGCGACTTCGTTGGGAGTAATCGGGTAGTTGGCGTCTGCCGCCGAAAGCGCGCTGGCGCCGATGAATATGAGTGTGGTTGCTTTTTTGAAAATGAACATATGTTCCCTTTCAGCCGGAATCTATTTCAAGGACGTACTGCCGAGAAAAACTTGAGACAACGCTCGCGTGCAAATTTGTGATCGATCATGGGCTCTGGGCGCGCAGTGCCAAAAAAGTTATCACTGGCGCCAAGCCAACGTGTGATATACTCACCATTAGGATCAAATTTCTTCTGCTGCTCCGCCGGATTGAAAATACGGAAGTATGGCGCCGCGTCTACACCGATGCCCGCACTCCATTGCCAGCCCCCGACATTCGACGCCAGTTCAAAATCGAGCAGATGCTGGGCAAAAAAATGCTCTCCCCAGCGCCAGTCGCATAACAAATGTTTTGTCAGAAACGAAGCTACGACCATGCGCACACGGTTGTGCATAAAACCGGTCTCGACGAGTTCCCGTATGCCGGCATCAACAAGCGGATATCCCGTTTCAGCGGCCGTCCATTTTTTGAAATCAGCCTCTGTTCCCGGCCATCTCAGCTTCTCATACTGTGCACGAAACGGTTTCTTCACCGTCTGCGGATAATACCAGATAATCATCTGGTAAAATTCACGCCAGATCAGTTCCGTGAGATATTTGAGACTGAGATGGCGTGCTTTCGCTGCCAATGCGCGGATCGAAATGGTACCGAAACGCAGGTGCAATCCCAGGCGGGATGTCCCTGGTAGCGCGGGAATATCGCGTGTCTTTTCATAGTTTTGAATCAGCGTATCCGCCACCTCTGCTGAGGGCGCGTTGAACTTATTCTCTATAAAGCCCAGGTCCTGAAGCGACGGGTTCTGGTACGCTTCTGTCGGCGGCAGAAATTTACCGGCCTGGAGATGCAGGTTGTAACCCGGGAAACCCAGTTCAAAACGTTCGAGCCAGCGCCGGGAATATGGAGTGAATACATTGTATGGGGTGCCATCGTCTTTGAGTACTTCGTGCGGGGCGAAGATGACATGGTCCTTGACGCTGATGAATTCGCCGCCTTTTTTCCGGCAGAGAGCGGCAACGGCCAAATCACGCTCGCGCGCATACGGTTCGTAATCTTCATTACAAAAGACCGCCGCGACGTTAAACCCGGCCAAAAGCCGGTCATAGATTTCAGCCGGTTTGCCATAAAAAATCCGCAGCGCGCCATCCCGCGCGGCGAGCTGTGTGTTTAACCGCTGTAATGTCTGAAAAATAAATGTGACGCGCCGGTCATCCCTGAGTTTCAGCTTTTCGAGAATACCTGTGTCGAAAATAAAAACCGGCAGAACCGGGAGCCCGGTCTTCAGCGCCGCATTCAGCGCTGAATTATCTTCGAGCCGTAAATCGCGGCGAAACCAATGGACCGCAATTTTTTCGGACTGCATTCGGCTTACCGCGTCGCACGATGCCATTCCTTTTCATAATAATGCACAAGGCTCTGCGTCATCAGTGTCTGCACCTCGGTTTCGACACGCGCCATATCGCCGGGAAAATTGCTCATTGCCTGAAGAATATCCTTCGTCAGAAAACGCAACTTTTTCTCCATCGGAAGCTGCGACGGCATACTTACCGGCTGCAGCGAAAACGCCACAAAACCCCATTCGCCGAAACTGGGCACATAGGTGTGGTATGGCAGAGTCTTATAGCCGGAAGCGGCGATCGTATTGTGAATGCACCAAAAGGCCGTGCGTGCCACGAAGGGAGATGTCGACTGCGTCACCGCCACGGCGCCGGGCGCCATCACGCGCTTCAGCCGTTTGAAGAAGAGATCGGAATAGAGTTTGCCGATCGAAAAATTTCCGGGATCCGGAAAATCGAGAATGACGACATCATACAGTGTCTTGGGTTTCTGGATAAAAATAAACGCGTCTTCATGATAGACTGTGACACGCTTATCGGCAAGCGCATTCCTGTTCAGCTCCTTAAGCCAAATGTGTTCACGAGCCAGCCTGGTCATCGCGGGGTCAATATCGACAAGGTCCACACGGGCCAGGTTTTCATAGCGTAAAAACTCGCGTATCGCCAAGCCATCCCCACCACCCATGATCAATACGTTAAAAGGTTGCCCGGCATTTTTTCTGCCGTCGAAGAGCATTTGCACGGGAACATGAACCAGGGCCTCATGGTACCGGTATTCATCAAAGCTGTTGAACTGCAGGTTATTATTCAAAAACAGTGAAAAGTGCTCATGCCACGATGTGATGACGATCTTCTGGTAATGCGACTGTTCCGAATAAACCACGGGATCGGTATGCAATTCATGATCCAGGAAACTCTGTAATGGTTTCGAATAGACGAGCCCCGTGACCAGCGCCAGCAGCACGACGCAGGCTTTCAGCAGCTGGCTTTTCAGGCGGATCTGTTTTTGAAAGATATAAATGGCGACAAATGCCACAAGGACGTTGAGGATACCTGCGAGAATTGAGGCGCGCACAAGACCCACCTCGGGCCGCAGCAGCAAAATGGGAAAACTCACCGCTGCGACGAGGCCGCCGATATAGTCGAGCGACAGCACGCGGGCCACAAGATCACGAAAATTCATGCGGTCTTTGAGTATGCGCAACAGAATCGGAATTTCAAGACCGACAAGCGAACCGACAAGAATCAGCAACAGGTAGAGCACATACGCATAGTGCTCGGTAAAAGAAAATGCGAGAAATAACAAGGGAGCCGCAGCGCCGCCGATCAGCGCCAGTACGATTTCAAGCTCGATAAATTTTTCTATCGGATCACGGATGATAAAACGGCTGAGATAAGACCCCACCCCCATGGCAAAAAGATAGACACCGATGGTGCGCGAGAATTGGGTGACGCTGTCGCCCAAAAGGTAACTCGAAACCGTACCCGCGATCAGCTCGTAGATGAGGCCGCATGCGGCGATCAGAAACGCCGAGAACAGCAGCAATCCGCTCTGGATTTTGGTTTTTCGCTGCGCGTCGGCGCCAAATCTGGCGGCCATCGCTTAGAAACGGCCCAGCTGGCGCATCAGCTCGAGTTCACCGATGTCGATTTTGCTGAGGCGCGCGATCTCATCGAGGGGAATATTATTTTCCGTCAGCGCACGCAGCGCCTGCTTACGGTAACCGTTGTCTTTCACCAGCGAGTCGATAAGAAAATTCACAGTATGGCGATCGAGTTCTTTCACCACGAGATTATTGCGCCGCGGTGCCTCAGCCACTGCCATAGGGGCGCGCTGCGTTTGCGGTTCAGCCAGCGGTTGCATACGCGCGGCAGGACTTTCGGCCTGCACTGCATGGCGGGCGCGCGGCTCATTCGCTGTCTTCAGGTTCTGGAATGAATCGCCCGCGGCGTAGAATTCGGCCTTGGCTTCGACTTCAGCGCGTTCGCGCTCTGCCTGCTTTTCAGCCTTGATCTGTTCAGCCCGGCGCAGGACTTCGCTGAAATCTGAAGCGGCCTTGGCAGGCCCTACCACCGGTGGCGCCGTACGCGTCAGCTCAGGTTTTGCCGCTGTTCCCTGCGGCGCCGGTTTTTCGCCAAAGAGCACGGGTTCTATAGCTTTGCCCAGGCGCGAAAAGAAATTCGCCATGCCGGGCGATTCGGCGCGCTCGGGCACAGGGGCTGGCGCACTTGCGACGGGTGCAGCAGTTTTTTTCTGCGATAACTCCACCTCGTCTTTGAGAAACAAATCTTTCATCAGTTCTTCGGCGATCGCAGAATCATCGCCATCGGGATAAACCTCAGCCATGGGACGCCGGATCTCTGCCGCGGGCATCACCTCAACCGCGCGGCGCGGTGCCACCTGCGGTTGTGGCACTTCCCTTACGACGGAAGGTTTTGGTGCAGGTTTCGCCTGCACGACGGGCGTGGTCGGCTTTTTCGAAGCAACTGCTTTCGCTTTGACGTGGGGCTTTGCCTTTGCGGCCGCTTTCTTATCGTTCTTTTTATCGCGGCGGGTAGCCACAGGCGCCTCTGGCGCTACGCTGACTGCCGGTTCTGGTACAACCTCCGGCCTCGGAGCTTCAGCATCACGCAACACGGCTTCATTGCGTTCCACCAAAACGCGGAATCTCTGGATGCGGTTCTCAAAGAGCGCCGCATAACCTTCCATCTCGCGGTAGAATTCCTGCATGTCCGCGTGGATGCGGGTTTTGTAAAATTCCTTGATTTGCAGATCGACCTGGCGGCTGATTTTCAGCGAAAGCAACACATATAAAAGCGCGGTCATGCAGACGAAGAGCAAAATCGCGATGCCGATTTCCATATGCTAAGGGTCGGCGTGGCGCAGAGGCTGTCAAGAATTATGTCACATCATTCCAACGTTGCCCCGGACCGGGCGAGAACCAAACTGAACCCCTTTGGGCATGATAGCTGTTTTTCAACTGCATTGCAGCGTGAATGGGTATGGGGTGAGTATTGCGTTTTTTTTCCGGCGACCTCTGTATTTTACCGGAGCCTCCACTGTGTATTGCATCAAGCATCGCCGAAACGTGAAAACTCGTCGTCGTGAAAATCGAGCCGGCATCAGTCCGAAGATTTTGTTCAGGATTCACAATCCTGTTTTTTGGAGGACAAATGAATAAAAATTTCGGGACTATAGCTGCCTTGCTTATCATACTTTTACTACCGGCGGCAGCCTATTCTCAGAGTAACGGTGGCAATGTCGTAGTTATTTCTGACACGAGCGGACGGCCACTCACGGGACAAAATCAACTCTCTGATCGAGTAACCCTGATTGATGGCAGCGTACTCAACGGAAAAATTACAGAAATGACAGCGACCCGGGTGGTTATGCGCGTTTCAGGCACGGACTATATTGTCGACCCCGCACGCATAGCCAACGTTGAGCGCAATATCAACATGGATAACCTGGCTGACAAGCAGCGCCCGGTCTCGGTAAAAACCAAAGATGGCTCGCGCTTTCGCGGAAACATGAAGCGCGCCGATGCCAACATAACCTACATTCTAAGCGGTGGAAGTGAAATACCCGTGCGCAATGATCAGATCGAGAGCATCGAATACCTCGACGTCGATAGAGTACGCCAAGGCGACGCTATTGCTGCGCGCCCGCCGAAATGGGAAATCACGCTCAAAGGCGGTTCGATGTTCGTACAGCCCGGCACATTTAATGGGCTTCTCGCACCGGGATATTTTGGCCTGGCACAGATCGAATATCCGGCTTTTCAATTGCCACTCAAATTGCGCGTAGCGCCGGGGCTTCAAACCGGCTACTTAACCAACGCCGGAAAATCGGACAACAGCACTAAAATAAATCTATTTCCGGGATTGATCACGGTCACTGTTAGCTACCAGGTTTTCGACCTCCCGCTCGACATCTTCGCTTCAGGACTCATGGGCGTAAATTTGACGCGCAGTATGATTGCCGGCGGCACGGAAAGGCTCTCGCTCGATCTTTCATACGGCGCCGAACTTGGCGCGAAATACCATATCAATGAACTGGTTAATGTTCGCCTGGCCGGCATCTGGCTTGCGGTTTCAGAAAGTACGTCGACGTTGAATCACCTGGGCGCATACGCCGCCGTGGGTCTTAAATTTTAGCAGGAGGATTAAAATGAAAAACAAAATTTTAATATTAAGCGCGGCATTTTTAGCCGCAATACACTGTACGGCAAATTCAACCGTGCTGGGGGATACTGCCGCGTCTCTGCAAGGCACGACGACGAGCGCCGGTAACAGCGATGCCACGCTGGCGAAGAAGCTGCGGAGTATTTGGCTCGTTGGTGGTACCAGAACCGCAGGCTTGCCCGCGGCGGCAGTCGCCGTCGGGGCCATGGCGGCCACGTTAGATTATTACGATCCGATAACGAATACCTGGGCAAGCATAGATTCAACCGCCTGGACAGGTACATACAGTCCCCGTCTTGGCGCGGCCTACGCTGGGTATAATGGCAAAATATACGTTATCGGAGGTTACGCGGAAGGTGCTTCCGTAGCCGCATCCCTCGCAACCACAACGACTCAAATCTATGATATCGCTACCAGTACCTGGTCAACAGGAACGGCCCTGCCCGCCGCAATCGGTTCACCGGCCGCGACCCAGTTAGACGGGAAAATTTATATTTGGTCGGGCTCTTCAGGCGCAAACGCCAGCGTCTTTACAGCAGGCCTCTTGCACAGTATCTACAATATTGCGGGGAATTCATGGAGCAATGCAACAGTTCCCGTAGCTGCTAACGCCGGCACTGAAATGTGCATGGTGCATGACGGTTTTAACTTTTTGAAAGTGGGCGGTAAAACCGCGGCAGCTACCGTCGCGGCAATTGCAAGCTACATCGCCATAGACAAATCAACCTCCCCATTTACGAATACCGGGCTCACGATGATCGCCACGGGAATGACGGTACGCACGGGCGCAAGCTGCCTCTATATACCGGCAACATCCGGCTCGAATGCAAAATTGATGCTTATTGGCGGTTACTCCACCGTAGCAGCGAACACCACGCCGTTGTCTGCATTGGTTACGGGCACGGTAACCACATCCTTAGTCACATCGAATCTATCGCAGTATGCCACTGATCCTTTTACAAATGCCTGGAATAGTACGCCCAATCTACCTGCAGCGCTGGCTAACGGCGCCGCCGTATTACAGGGGACAACGATGTATTATATGGGCGGTAACAGTTTTAATGCCGCCGTTGCGGCGATGTCAGCCGCTTCTGCCTCAAGTGCTCCGGTTACCTCAGTCTATGCGGCCGACTCAAGCATTGGTTTCTGGCAGGCGAAAATTCCTAACACAACGACGTCAATTCCAGCCATGCCAACGGCCCGGTGGGGTCACGGCGCGGTATTGGTGCAATAGTGGTACCCACGGTGACAGGCAAGGCATATCTTTTGATACCGGTCCTAACGCTTGCCTGCGCCGGCAAAGTGCTGCGCCCGGGTGACAGCGACATACTCAGGCAGAGCGACGGAAAAGAAATCGGTTCTGTGCGTCAGGTAAATGTTACCGAACGTGAATATTTTTACGACAGTAACCAGGACCAAAAACCCGAATTCCAGTGGAAAACCAAAAGCGGGGCAATGGTTGTGTTTGAAAAATTCAATACCCACACAGGAAAAATGAGTTCGCGCTCGTACTATGTCAATGGCAAGCTCAACTATGTGGAAGTCTATTTCCCCGATGGAAGTATGCGCGGCATTGTCAGCTATCCCGATGGTCAGACGGCGCGCAGCGTTGAGCTGCCCCGGCGTAAAAGGCTGGTCGAGTTTGTTTCGCGGTAGCGATACGCCGCCCTACCGCTCAACTAAGGATAAAGCAGGAAGTTTTTTCGCGCCGCCGCAAAAGCGGTGACGTCGGCAGCGATCAGCTGCTCGAGCGCCTGCGGCGACTCGCCTTTCGCGATACGCTCGATAAATGCCAGCTGGCCGATACCGTTACCGGTTCTCACCCAGTTCTTATCGCGTGTCGCTTCAGGCAGATTTTTATAGATTTCCTGCGCGATCGTGACCAGCGTTCGCAGTGGCTGTATCTTGCGGCGATCGGTGACAATCAGGCGGAAGCCAGAACAACGCTTACGGCTATAAGCCGATCGCTCCGGCCGAAAACTGGCCGCGGCAAACTGAAGTCCCGGTAATTTCTTGGCGTTGAGTTCCTTCGCCATTTTTTTGCCGTTAAAAAACGGCGCGCCAAAGTACTGGAACGGTTTACGCGTGCCGCGCCCGACGCTGATGTTCAGCGCCTCGAGCGAGCCCGCCAGGTGGTAGCCAATCACCGAATTCATATCGACGATACTCGGGCTCGGGTTACGCCAGGGCAATCCCGTCTGGTCGTAAAACATCGCATGTTTATAGCCCGAAAGTTTCAAGACCTCGATATTTGCCCCGATCTGAAAATTCGCATTATAATACTGGGCAAGCTCGCCAATCGTCATCGCATGCGTGATCGGTATCGGGTAATATCCCGCGAAACCGCCGTGAAACTTACTCTCGAGAATCGGCCCGTAAATACCGAGCGCGGCGGCCATATTGGGCCGGTCGAGAATCAGCATGGGTTTCCCCGCACTTTTCGCCGCCTTCATCGCCATCGCCATGGTGCTGCCATAGGTATAATACCTGACACCGATTTCCTGAATATCGAAGATGAGGATATCCACATCCTTTAGGTCTTCGTCGCTCGGGGCCTTCTTTTTCCGCTGGTAAAGCGAGACGATCGGAATTCCCGTTTTGGTGTCTTTGCCGTCGGCAACATGGTCATCGACCTTGCCGCGCACGCCGTGCTCGGGTGCAAAGATGCGTACGATTTTGTATTTCGGATGCAGCAGGTCGATGATGTGACGACCACGCGCGTCGATGGCGCTGTGGTTAACGATCAGGGCAATACGTTTATCTTTCAGCCACTGGTCTGGCTTCTGCATCAGCTCGTCGAGCCCGGTGCGAACCTTAACCTTTTTCGCTGCATCGAGCGAACCCACGATTAAAAACAGACAGATAAAAAAATACCGAAGACCCATATATCTAGATCGGCTGCCTGCGCTGAATTTTGTAATCATTTAGCCATGTGTGACAACGCGGTCGCGCCCGGCTGTTTTACCCGCATACATGCGGTTGTCGGCGATACGAATGAGATCATGGCTGTTCACACCATCGAGCGGGAAAAACGCCACGCCCATCGTGGCCGACACCCGGATATCGCTATCGACCTTACGCAGGTTTTCGCGGAAACCATCGAGCCTGCGGATGAGTCCGGTAATCTCAGTCTCAGGCAGAATCAGGGTAAACTCTTCGCCGCCATAACGCGCGACCAGGTCGCTGTCGCGGAAAAAGGATTCGAGTTCGCGCCCTGCTTTCGCGAGCACCTCATCACCCTTACCATGCCCGAAACCGTCGTTGATGCGTTTAAAAAAATCAATATCTAGAAACACCAAAGCGAACACACGTTTGTGGCGGCGGCATTCGGCAACTTTATATTCAAGAAATTCATCGAAAAAACGGCGGTTATGGAGGCCTGTCAGTTTATCGCGCACCGACGAATGCCAGTAATTGCGGTTACGCACAACAACAGCGGTTGCCAGCATTGTCGCGAGGGCTAAAAGAATCAGCCGGCTGATCTGCGTGTCCCAGCTGAACGTGCCGTAATCGGGGTCTGAGATACCGACGGTCATACGCGCCGCAAAGACGACGATCACGGCGTGCTGTACGATAGCCGAAATGCCGGCGGCAATGGAGACAACCGGGTCGGCGCGCAGCGCAGTTGCCGCCAGGGCGAGAAAATAAATGCAGTAATGGATAAAATTATTGCTGGCAATGATCGGTTTTTCCGACAGGAGAAATCCCACGGCGCCGAGCGTGATCATCAGCACATCGAATTGCGTCGAAAACCATGGAATCCAGCGCGGCGGCTTGGGGCGACCCGCGGCGAAGACAATGCCGCCGGCAATAACCATGGCAAACGTTGCCACAGTAACCCCCACCCAGTTTTCGATGAGCCGCGGCGCTAAGATCAGACTCTTCACGGGAATGATCGTCACAGCGGCGATGAGCACCAGGCGTATGCGTGCCGTCAAAAGCTCGCCGCTTTGCCCGATATCGACCGTCATCGGGTCGGTGCTGAAAAAAACTTCGCGCCAGAAGGAGTATGTCGAATGCGCGCGCTGGCGTTTCATGAGGGGCGAGAAGGATATTTCAGCGATCATCGGTCAAGTTTATTTGCCCCCTGACTCGACCCGGAACTTCGGCCCATGGCGACGACGAAAATCACCATGGAACGCATCGGCGAACCTTTCTATTTTGAACTGAAAAACAGCAGCGGCAACGTCGCGCATATCGATGCGGCACCCGCGATCGGTGGCACTGGCAAGGGCGTGCGGCCGATGGAGATGGTGCTCATGGGGCTTGCCGGTTGTTCGGGTATCGATGTCGTGAATATACTGCGTAAACAGCGCCAGACGATCGAAAATATGCGGGTCGAAGTGGAAGGCGAGCGCGGCGAATCGCAGGAAGCGAACCCCTTCACGCACATTCGTGTAAAATTTTACCTGACGGGCGCGATCGACGAACAAAATCTTAAACGTGCGCTCGAGCTAACCTTCGACAAGTACTGCTCCGTAGCCAAGACCTTGGAAAAAACCGCAAAAATAGACTGGGAGTATAAACTCAATGGCTGATCCGCAGAAAGAAGAGACAAAAGCAAATGCCGCGCAGACGCCATCCGTGGCGACGGCAAAATTGGCGGGCTCGTCCCGCGCCATCCGCGAGCAGGTGCCGCGCAGTAAGGAGCGCGAGCACTCGGTGCCAATCTTCATGACTTCGAGCTTTGTATTCGACTCGGCCGAACAGGCGCGCGCGCTCTTTGCCGAAGAAGAGCATGGAAATATCTATACACGGTTCTCTAACCCGAACACCGACGAATTCGTGCGCAAGATGGCAGCGCTCGAACATTTGCCAGACGGTTTTGCCACGGCGTCGGGCATGTCGGCAATCTTTACCAGCATGGCTGCGCTGCTGAAAAGCGGCGATCATATTATTTCGGCGCGCAGCGTGTTCGGTTCAACGCACCAGATTCTGACACAGATTTTTTCGCGCTGGGGCATCGAATTCAGCTATGTCGATATTGCAGACCAGTACGAATGGGAAAAGGCATTCAGGCCCAATACCAAAATGCTGTTTCTCGAAACGCCATCGAACCCTGCACTCGACATCATCGATCTTGAGTTTGTCGGCAACCTGTGTAAAAAGAAAAAAGTTCTTTTGAATGTCGACAACTGCTTCTGTACGCCTGCGCTGCAGACACCCGCAGATTATGGCGCCGACATTGTCATCCATTCGGCGACAAAATATATCGACGGCCAGGGCCGTGCTCTGGGCGGAGTGATTCTTGCACGCGCCGAAATCATGAAGGAAATACGTTTCTTCGCCCGCCACACAGGCCCTGCGCTCTCACCCTTCAATGCATGGATCTTTTCGAAGAGCCTCGAAACGCTCGACCTCAGGATGCATAAACATTCTGAAAATGCACTGGTATTGGCACTCGCCCTTCAGAAAAATCCCGAAATTGAAAAGGTCATCTACCCGTTTTTACCCGACCATCCCGGCTATGCAGTCGCAAAAAAACAGATGAAGACGGGCGGCGGCATCGTGACGCTGATCGTCAAGGGCGGCGTCGATCGCGGCCGCAGATTTTTAGACAGCCTCAGCATGATCTCACACACGGCGAACCTGGGCGATACGCGCACCATCGCCACACACCCGGCATCGACCACACACTCAAAACTTTCGGATGCAGACCGCGCGGCCGTTGGTATTCTGCCGGGCATGGTTCGTATTTCCGCAGGGCTTGAGAATACCGGCGATGTGCTGGCAGATATTGAAGGCGCACTGGACGCCTCCCGCTAAAAAAAGCCCCGGGGGAGCTACCGGCAACCCCCGGGGCAAACACTGAGGAGGTAATGATAACGTTAAAGGGCGCCCGTGAGCTGAATGAAGGTCATGAACGCATCGGCTTTGAAATCCACACCGCGCGCCGCGGCCACGGCATCGCCCGCGTGCAGGTAGCCGACGCCGATCCACAATGAAAAGTATGTCGAGAACGGCTTCATCCACACAAGATCAACTTCCTGATACAAATTGCGGTTAAGACCCGATCCTTTCGAATTCGTCGCGCTTTCGCTGGAAGCGCCCGTATTCGCAGCGCCGCTAATCGCATACCAGGCGTCCTGCGGTGTCGCTTTCATCTCATAAAAATAATTCAGGAGAAAGTCGCCCCACTTACCGCCTTCGTAATACAACGAGACCGAAGGGGAGAACAGATTTTTCATCCCCATGTTTTCCGAAATACCGTTGAAGGTATTCAGGTAGGGAAAACCTCCGAAACGCGGCCCTGGCAGCGTCTGGAAGGTGTCGACCGTCGATCCGGTACGGTTAGCAGTGCCGGGTGTATAGAAAGCTTGCACGCCCGCGCGCAAATCATCAAACACCCTGTAGCCCGCCTGGGCGAAGTATAACTGCCCCGCGTAGGTGCGTTCGGTCGTCGCGGCAACACCCGACGCATCAGTATAGATCACATCCGAAGCGTTGCCCGCCTGAAAGGCAGCCTCCAGGGTGAAGTCGAAGCTTTTACCCGCGGGTAGTTTATTATTATCGATCCGGTTCGTGAGGCGGGCACCGAAGGTGTAAAGATTCGAGCGCTGCGTCGGCAGCGTCGCCGAAGAGATAAGCACATCGGCTGTTGCACAACCAGCCCCACCCGCAGCGCAGACAGTGTCGATCGCGGTGTTGCGGAAAATGCCGATCGCGTAGAGATCGAGCCATGCGATATCCATCTTGAGTGTGTTGTAAAGGCCGACGAGATACGAATCGCCCTGTGCGGCGCTTGTATTCGTGACGCCCCCGTTAGGTACGTTATTCGCCGCGGACGATGTGCCTTTCACACCGAAGAGATGGCTCGAGATCATATCGTTATCAAACTTAATCAGAATGCCGTCGTACGAAAGGCCACCGAACGTCCAGTTCGCGCTGCCGATCATGCGTCCGTCGCCGTAAGCAAGCACCTGACGACCGAGTTGTACCCCTAAACCCGAAACACCGACGTTGCGGAACTGCACATATGCCTCGCGCGCGCCGACGGAGCTCTTGCTCATTGCGTCGCCGTTGTTGAAGAATGCGGCCCTGTCATCACCGGTTTTCGCGCCCCCGTCGCCACCCCAGACTCGGGCATCCTGCAGCGTCACTTTGATTTCAGCATCTTTTGTTGGGTTTACAAGAAACCAGATCTGCGATGTCTCGAAAAAGCGATCTATCTTCTGCGAATTCGACGCGCTGAAGTTCAGATTGTCGCGGAACTCGCCCCGGATGCGCGAATAGAGGCCGATACGCATGATATCACCAATCCACAAGCGCTTATTGTTCTTCACATTCGCTGCCAGCGCAGGATCAATCAGCATCGGCCGCATTGCGTCTGCGGGTAGCCCCTTTTCGATGTATGGGCTCGCAAAAGGAGCATCTTCAGGCCGGACAACTTCCGGTGTCGCGGTCGCTTCTGAGGGCGCTGGAATATTTTTACTATTCGGCGCCGCCCAAAGAGACGGCGCAAACAGCAGCAGTGCGAAAAAGCGCCGCATAATCACCCTTGCCGTGCGGCCGCCGGATGATCAGAATACGGTTTCAGGTGCTCTATGTTATCGAATGCCAGCCGGCGGCCCTCGGCGGCAAGGCTATGTTCGATATCGGCCAGTGCCGCCATCGACGTGTGGTCGATATAGTGCACGTCGGTAAAATCGATCGCGATCTGTTTTTCCGGCGGATATTTTTCGATTTTGTCAGTCAGTGAGAAAAGATTCGTGAAAATCAGCGAGCCGCTCGCCTTCATCGTCACGCGATCCGTTTCTTCTTTAACTTCTGTGCGCAATTTGAAGAACTCTTTCGCCTTCACACCCCGGATGACGAGAATCAGCACTTTCATTACAAGACCGGCCGCAATACCGACCAGAAGATCTTCGACGAGCGTGACGATCAGTGTCGTGAGAAAGATCATTAGCTGCTCTATCCCGGCGTCAAAAGCATGCTTGAATTCTGAGGGCCGCGCGAGACGAAACCCGACGAGAATCAGAATGCCGGCGAGCGCCGCGTTCGGTATCAGGTGGATGACTTCGGGAATTAAGAACAGGAAAAACGCGAGAAAGACGCCGTGAAAAAAATTCGACCACTGTGTCTTAGCTCCGTTCGAAACATTTGCAGAGGAGCGTACAATCTCGGCGATGATCGGCAAGCCGCCAATTGCGCCCAACAGTATATTTCCCAGGCCATTGGCGACAATCTCCTTGTTAAGGTTCGTCTGGCGTTTTTGGAGGTCGAGTTTATCGACGGCGCTGGCGCTGAGCAGGGATTCGAGACTCGCGACGAAATAAATCGCGAAAATGGTAACTAAAGAAGCGGGCGAGAAAATCATCGAAAAATCAGGCCGCGGTAACGCTGCGATAATCGAAGCGGGCAGGGTTACGAGAAATTTTTCGTCCAGAGCGTATTCATTGCCCATGAAAAAATAATGGTGCGCATGCTGAAGATCGAAAAAAACCCCCAATAGCGCCGCGAAGATCACGGCAACAAGGGGAGCTGGAATTCTCTTCAGGATTTTCCATTTTGCGAACAGGAAAAACACCATGACAGCAAGCGATAAAAGTCCGATCGCGGCAATTTCAGGGTTCATCACCTTCAGGCTGTGCGGAACTTCAGCGTAGAGTCCCAGGGGTGATTTCGCGGCGGGTGTCACGCCCAGAGCAATATGGACTTGTTTGGAGATGATAATCACGCCGATTGCGGCGAGCATGCCATGGATGACATTCACGGGAAAAAGCGCCGCGTAGCGGCCCAGTTTCAAGACCCCCGTGAGAATCTGAAATCCCCCCGCGACAATCATTGCGGCGAGAAATCTCTGGAACCCGGCTTTGATGTCGCCGAAGGCCAGGCTGTCAATACCGTGCTGCACAATGACTATAAGCCCCGCCGCAGGGCCGTGGATTGCCACGTTGGCGCCGGAGATGCGGGAGACTAAAATACCGCCGATCACTGCAGCGATGAGCCCTGAGACCGCGGGTGACAGCGAGCCATTGCCAATCGAGGCACCGGCGATGCCGATGCAGAGCGGTAAGGCAATGAGCGACAGAATGAAGCCCGCCGTGAGGTCGGACTTCCAGTGATTTTTCAGATCCGTTAAAGCTTTCATATTAGGCTCCTTAAACTATTTTGCAAACGCCAATTTAACATAAGTACGCATCAGAGTTACCGCATTCAGGACAAACGCCGCACCAATAAAGATTGTTTCGACGGCAAAGTTCTCGGCGCTGAAATGCAGCAGTAAGTCTTCGCCGAAAAAGGTCGGGCTGAACGTGAAGCCCGACATCCACAGAATGCCAATAAAAAATATGTTCGTTGGCACACGATGCGACAGCGCCGCCCCTGCGTATTCGGTTCTGCGGACGCCCTCGGGTATGTTTCTCAGTCCGATGTAGGCAATCAGGAAGCCCAAAGTAATTCCGGTAAAATAGACGATACTGTAAATTGCCGCCCCCGGGTTTACGTAGATTGCTGAAATTCCTTTGAAGACTGTGGAGAGAAAACACATCCACAAAACCCGCGTCGGCCTGACACGGATGCCCAGCGCCGCCAAGGCGACAAAAACAGCCGATGTCCCGAGTACCACGGCGCAGATGGTATTTATGTTATCACCCAGGTAGGGTCGCCCAAAACTAACAATGAGTAACAATACCGCCAGGATATTGATAAATATAAACGGAGAAAACGCGGGCAGAATAAACGCCGCTGTTTTTTTCAGGATATTCCACATGCCATGAACCAGAGCTTCGGCATAACCTTCGGCGAATGAAAAGGCGAAATACCAGCCCCGCACCTTCTCGCCAAAGAACCGTCTGCTCAGATGTGCAAGCCCGCCGTTCAGCAACTCGCCCTCCGCCTGCTGACGCAGGTACAGCACCATGATCGAAGGTGATGCCAAAAGCTGGTAACAACGCAACGCCGCGTTTCCGAGAAAATGCAGCATGGCAATTTCGCGCTGCCCCAGCGCCAGTTCGAGAAACATGAGCCCAACCTGCGCCGCCGAGGCGTAGCCGATCTGCCCCTTAATGTTGGATTGCGATTGTTGCGCGATACTGGCAGTAATGGCGGTAAACAGGCCGATGCTCCCGACAATCCAGGGGATAAAGGGGACAGCCGTCCACAGCGGATAAAGGCGGATCAGGAGGTACACCCCGGCATGGATCGAAAGCGCACCGTAAAAGATGGCGCTCGACGGCGTCGGACCTTCCATCGCACGCGGTACCCAAAAAGAAAACGGATACTGCGCCGATTTACCCATCGCAGCCAGGACAATCAATAATCCGCCAATGGCAAAAAAACCCATATTGGCGCTCACGAGCCCCGGATCCAATGCCTTATCGGCGTATTGTAAAAAGAAGAACTCATTTCCTAGTTTGTGAAAAAGCCACGCTTCGAGAAAGAGCCCCAGGTCGCAGAAACGGTAAATCGCATAGGCACGCAGGCTATTCCTGCCCGGCTGCAGGCGAATGCGGTAAAAACCGATTAGCAGAAACGACGAAATCCCGACAATCTCCCAGCCCGCAAAGAGCATGTCAATCGTCGCGGCCAGCGAGACCAGGGAAATGCCGGCGACAAAGAGGAATAAACTTGCAAAGAAACGACGGTAGCCGTCTTCACGGTGCATATAACGCCGCGAGAACATGAGGACGAGGCCGGTGAGCACACCGATGAGCACCTGGAAAGCAACCGAATACTTATCGAGCAACAGCAGAACCTTGAAATGATAATCCGCGGCGCTCAGCAGGTTACCGTATGAGATTTCGAGGGGCTTGAAGCCGGAGTAAATAAACAATCCCAGAAAAGACAGGGTGAGGATGCCGTTAATACAATTCCCCAGGAGTACAAAGCGCGAAATAAACCTCTCGTCGCGCCTGGGAGATACAGCGATCAGCACGGTAAAAACAAGGGGATAAACAACCAGCGCCGCTGCAATGTAGCGAAATAACAACTCAACCATTTTGCACCTTTGCTTTTTGAATATAACCCGGTGCAATGTTGTCGCGCATACGGCGATAGGCAGAGATTGAATCCGGAAAGACCTGCGGCCCCTTTCCACCGATACTCAGTTTTTCAAAAGCACCGCGCCGGTACCAATAGTACACGTCTTTTACGTAGTCATAAATACAGAATTTCACCCATTCCTTTTCAATCCATTGCATGACTGCCGGATTGCCCTCAAGGACTTTTAACACGATGTCCTTTCGCTGCTCGACCAGAATAAAGAGCCGCAGCGGATCATGAATTTCGATCATCTGCTCGGGCAGCCCGGTGCGCAGATCACCCTCCGCCCCGTTGCCGACGCCAAGCAGCGAAAAAACATTATGCGGTAATTTGGACCCCGCGCCAAAAACCGAATTGTCCATGCGCGAGAATAGGTACTCGAGATTGATACCCGCACACACCGGCACGAGCGGCGTCAGAATTCCGTTCAGAATCTTTCCGTCTTTATCGGTCCGGGGATCGTAGGAATTAAAAAAGGCGCGGCGATCCAGAAAAAGATTTTCAGAGAGTGAGCGACGGGCGACAATCGCCAACGCATTCGTCGCATGGTTATACTCCGGCCTCGGTTCGAAGAGCATCTCGGTGCGTAGGCGTACTTCCTTCATGGCCTTTTTGAAACCATAGGGAAAATTCAGAATGGCAAATCGGCGTGTCCGTTCATGTGCGTTATGTTCCAGCGCGCTGTTGAATATCGCATTCAGCTCTTTCAGCTGATCTGAATGGTGTGCCATGACATCGTCTTCGTCCATGAAAATAATCTCGTCGCGGGCCGTATCGTGGATCGCACCGATAAAGCGCGTAGAAAGGGGAATATCGATGCCCTCGGCTTTGAGTAGCCGTCGTACATCGTCGCGGTTAGCCATCGTCGCGTACGTGCGTGCGTTGACGAACCCTGGTCTTCCTGAGCAGGCGCCGCAATCGTATGCGGCGAAGTATGGATTGTTTGTACTACTCGACCCATGGCCGACAACCGCGACCAACGCCGCAAAATTGTGGGTTAAGCCGATTTGGCGTAAAACCCGCGCCACGCGTTCCGCCATTTCGCTGACGGTATAACCCTCGAAGTAACCGTCCTGCGGTGCCTCCCCATCTGGCCTCTCGTAGTGCAGATCGGTTTCATCATCATGTGCGGCAAACGAACTCGCCGTAGCAAATGTGCGCGAGGGTTTTGCAATCGATATTCCGAGTCTGACGAGGGAAAAAAGACCGAAAACGAGAGATATCAGCCAGCCTAAAACCAGGTTATTCGCATAACGATGCCAGAAATTCATCTCAATGCGGCTGGCGGGTAATTTTCTCTTATGCTTCGCTATGCCGCGGATACGGTGACGGGGTGTAACCGGCACCGGACACTGCTTGATTGAAATGGCGTCATAGGGTCCCTGATAGACGGCATCTATGGCAAAGAAGCCGGGTGTCGCAAACGTTTCCACGCCATCCGTAAGTTCTTCGAGATAACGCCGGAAAGAAGACTCCCTGTCATCGATGCAGAATAGCGCCTGAAATTTTGTTTTCCCTTCTTTAGAAAACCGTCCGCGCTTCTGACCTGCGTTTACCCTGATGGCGCGCAGTGTATCGAGATAAAAACTCAATTCCATCGCCTCAAGCCAAAGGCGACAAATCTTCTCACCCTCGTTTTCGACCGGCGCGTGCTCTGCAAAAAACGCGGTATTGGTATTGACCAGGTCCAGTTTGGATTTCTCCCAACCGCCTGCGGTGGCACGTTCCGTAAAAATCGCCAGATAAAGAGCGACGTATTGTACAAGTTTGATCAGGCGCGGATAACTCAGGGATTCCGGGCGGTCTTCTACCTGCGCAATAAGCCCCGACCAGCCGCGCGCAGCCATGAGCACTTCGAGAAGAAAGGTACGCCTGTCCGCTTTTTCTGGTAACAGCTTTTCCAGGCAATCTGCGACAATGTCTTCAGGGGATTTTTTGCGTATCTGGTCAGTTAAGTGTGCGCTTAAGGCGTGGATTTTCCCCGTGCGCAACTGTTGGCGCAACGCCGACCAGAAGTCGAGTTGACCTTCGCCTAACGAGATTGCCGCCATCCCCTGGTCCAGGTAACTGGCGACCAAACGGAAAACATGCGGATGAATTTGTTCCTCAAGAACAATACCGCATTGCTGCTTGATTGAGAACATGTATCCGTGCCTGCGAAAACCGGGACGGTGTTGTACATCCGCCAGTTCTCTGTAGAGCATCCGGTGGCGCACTTCCGCCGTGTCGCCACCTTCAGAAGCTAAGACTAAATTCAGCGCCTCATCACTGATCTTGCCGCTTTTAAACAATGCCCGGAATTCGGAAACCGGCAGGTATTCCCGCGCACCGTAGAGGCGCGAGGCCTGGCGGATGGATTCATCGAAGCTGAGGTTATGTTCCTGGAAGGCATGCAGCGTATTATGGTGGATAAAATCCTTAATCGGTCCCTGTGACGGCAGATAATGGCGGATTTCCTTTAGAATTGTCGTAATATCCGTTGGTGCTTCCTGCTTTTTTGAATTCTTTTTCATCTTCCTCCTCAGGTACGGAGCTTGGATAATTCTCCGCCAAAAACAATAATGGGATTAAACGCGCCGGGACAGAGCTCTCATACCGAGCCTGCCGTCGGGTGTTTAGAGAGCAGGAGGGGCGCGCGAGTTTGCTAGAGAAAGGAGGTCTTTTTGGTGGAGAATCAGGGACGATGCCGAAAAATCGTTGCGAATGAAGTGAATTTGGGGTAAATGGACCGCGTCGGCGGTGACATAGACATCTGCATCGGACTCACCGTCGCACTCTTCACCGTTTTCAGCAAAGAGGCCATCGACCTTGGCCAAGTTCTGCGCAGGGGGTTGGGTAGAGAGCATCAGGGTTGAAGATGCAGAGGTACAATACGCCGAACCTTCGATGCTACCCAAAAAAATGAACGCAGCCAGCACCAACACAAATCGTCTGAGATATTGGCCGTGCTTTGCCTTGTGAATCATCTCTTTTAACATAGTAGTAAATCGATCCGAATATGGCAATAAAATCCGCAGGCAAATTTCGTGCCTGAGCTGCTTTCTGGGGTGGGCGGCAGATCGTTAGCGAACCTGCCCGATGAAAATGGAAAATGCTGAAATCCGGGAAAAGCGGGCATTTGCTCGTTCACGGCGTGATTTTTGCGACTAAAAATCGTGCAGCTTCTCTTGAGATTTCAGAATTTTGCACACCCTCCGCGCGCCCCTTTTTCCCTTTACCTGTACATGCTGCGCAGAAATCATACGCCATGTCTTCGCTTGTCCGGTTTGCGTTCCGGTGGATTGCTTATTTTTCATCCTACGGTATAGCGGTGGCGACGTCGGCGGCGATCAGCTCGATACTCGCGATCTCCTTTGGTCTCTACTACGCCCGTGCGACGAATTTCCCGCTTTCGAATGCCATGCTGATCACCATCGCGATCGGCGCGGCGGTCGCCTGGATCGGCCATTCGGTGCAATTCGGTATTCTGAATAAAATCGGCTTCCCGGGTTTTACCCGCCCCGTTCTGGCAGTCAATCGTTTCATCACAGCCACCCCCGACCTTTCGATCAGACCCGATCTCAGGGAATCGGATTACCATGAGCTCTTACGCGCGCTGACGATTATTCCACTCACCAATGCATTTACCGCGGTACTTTCAGTACAGCTGATCTTCGGGGCGATTCTCGTCGCCGCAGAGCTCTCGATTAAATTCGAGCCCTACCACTATGTGCAGGGCCTGATCATGGACCTGATGTTTTCTTTTATCCATGGCGGCTTCTGCCTGGTGATCGGCGAAATCGCCACAGGGGGCATGCGCGCCGAATGCAAGCGCATCATGCACGAAAAGGGGATCGCCTTCACGGACCGCGCTGTCACAACAGTGCGGCTGAAACTCGCCTTCTTCATCACACTCTTTCTCGTAACGCTTTACGTCGCCGCAACCCTTGTCTACTACAACCGCGACAATTTGCAGGCAATCCTCATTTTCACACTCATGGCGACCGTTGCCGCGGTGCTGATGGCCTACATGATCTTCTACCTGATCTACAGTGCGCTCAAAGATATCGAAGGCGCTATGGACGATTTAAAATCCGGCGGTTCGGGACTTATTTTCACGAAGTCGATCGACAGCGAATTTGTCAAGGTCGCGACCGGAATCTCCGACGCCGCACGCACAATCAAAGACTACCAGGCAAACCTGGAACAGAAGATCGACGAGCGCACGCGCGAGTTGCAGGAAAGTTTAGGGAATGTAAAGGCCCTGAAGGGCCAGCAAGACGGCGATTATTTTCTCACCTCGCTGCTGCTGAAGCCGTTAACCGGAAATTACGCCAACAACCGCCAGATCAAAGTCAGTATCTTCATCCGCCAGAAAAAAAGTTTCGAATTCAAAACGAAAACGAACGAAATCGGCGGCGACATCTGCCTCGCGCACTCGATCAGGCTGCGCGGGCGGGATTACACCCTGTTCTTAAACGGCGACGCAATGGGCAAATCGATGCAGGGCGCCGGCGGATCGTTGGTTCTGGGCGCCGTCATGCAATCGATTGTCGAGCGCACGAAGCTCTCGCCCAAAGAACAGGTACTTTATCCCGAGCGCTGGCTGAAGGCGGTGTTTCTCGAACTGCAAAAAACTTTTGAAAGTTTCGACGGTTCGATGTTGATCTCGGTGATTATGGGTCTTGCCGATGAGAAATCCGGCTTTGTCTATTTTATCAACGCCGAGCACCCCTGGTCTGCAATCTACCGCCAAGGCAAGGCGTTCTTTATCGAAAACGACCTGACGCTCAGAAAGCTCGGCACGCTCGGCGTGGCGATGGGCATCCGCGTGCAGACGTATGAGATGAAACCCAACGACACATTCGTTATCGGCTCGGACGGTCGCGACGACCTGGTTCTAGGCACCGACGAGACGGGCACCCGCATCATCAACGAAGATGAAAATCTGTTTCTGCGCATGCTTGAATCGGGCAAAGGCAATCTCGAACAGACCTATAACCTGTGCAAAGAGACAGGGGATATTTCAGACGACTTCTCACTCATCTCGCTTACCTACCTGCCTGAAATAGAAACACGCGACATGCGCTTCGGCATCGGGCAAAAAATCAGCGAAGCGCGTGCCTTCGTCGCCAAAAAGAATTACGCAGCAGCAACCGAACTTTTGGAGCACGCCTACGAGGTTTCGAAGGATAACCTTCACGTCGCACGCGCGCTCGCCCATATCTATTACAGGGCGGGCAAGCTGGCAGAAGCCGCGCGCTATTTCGACCTCTATAGCGAAGAGAACCCGGGCGACACACAGACGATCGGGGTATTGGGATCGCTGTTATTGAAGCTGGGTGACACCGAACGCGCGGCCGACGTATTAACCCGCCTCAAGATCCGCAACCCGCACGATGAGAAGATCGCCAGCCAGCTGGCGAAAATTTATAAGTAGACGGCGGAACGGCGCAGGCCAGATGCGGGCAACTCAGAAATAATCTTGCCCGAATAGGATTCATAAACATGTGGCGCCGCTTACCCGAAGATATTGTCCAGGAAAGAAGTAAGGCCTTTGCACAGAAAAAAGGTCTTCCGAGAACCGCACGCGGCATACTTGCCGCCCTGCTCTTTGTCGCCGTTTTGTCTGGTATTTCATACCTGAACGATGTTTCTTCGGGAAAGAGCTTTAACCTGCACCAAGCGCCCGCCTGGGCCCTGATTTGCGTTTTCATTGCCACCGTTCTTTTTATGTATTTTCTTCTGGTGAAGAACCGCAAACCTCCCGTTATCTTCATCTGTTATGATTGCCAGGAGCCGTTTCACGCGCAGCCAAAGTGCCCTGCCTGCAACAGCGCGAATATTTCAGACATCCGTTTTGCCGAATGGGTTGAAGGAGCAGAGAACCAGCCTTAAAGCTGCCGGTTAGTAGGGCGACGCGTTCACACAGGAATTCATCATGCCCTGCCCGTTCTGTTTGGCACGCTTTACACACTCCGCCAGCTCGTCGGCAGCGAGCTTGCGCTCTTCCTTATCCATTCCCGCATCTTTTACAGCCGCGGCGTACTGCGCCTTGCATGCTGCGCTGTCTTTTTTGACTGAACTGGTAAACTCGTGGGTGCAGTATTTTTTCTTTTCCGCATCGACGGCAGATGCGGCGCCGCATAACAAAACCGGAATTGCCAGAATGATCTTAAACATTTTTCTTCTGCTCTATAAATCGATCCACTTCAGAATATCAGGTAAAACCTCAGAAGCAAGTTCATCAGAAGCTATCATCATGCCGTGGTCGTAGTCGCGCGCCTGGCGGTTCATGCGGCCCGGTTGCAGAAAGCGCACATCAGGTGAATTCTTCGTTGCGTCGCCGATGGTCTTCACAAAGAATTTATAGACCGATTCGGAAGGTGCAACGTTATCAATTTTACCCGCGAGAAACATCACGCGTACACCCTTGTCTTTGAGTGAAACGTTTTCCAGCGAGTCGCGCCAGACATTCTTACCGCCTGCAACCAGATTTTGCCGTGGCGCGATGAGTTCGGGCCTGAGCCCCGGTAAAAACCGGCGGCAAAATTCGGCCTGTGCAAGATTTTCTTTGGCGAGGCGGCGGCCGAAGGAGCCCGGGTACTCGTAGTCAAATCCTGTCCCGAGAAAAAACGCCGCCTTCACCTGCAGGCCGCTTGTCGTCGCATGCTTCGGCGCTTCGTTCAGGTAGTGCGCGATGGCCTGCCCGCCGAGGGAGATCCCACCCATGGCCCAATCGCTGTCTGTCGAATTTTTGCGTATCGCCGTGGTAATCTGCGGCAGCACATCGCGGCCGAATTTTTCGAGCGCCATTGCAGGCGGAATGCGCACCAGCCACACGGCGACGCCGCGCGCATTGAACCACGGAATGAGCGAGGCGGAGCCTGAATTATAGAGCGCCTCGTCGGCGACGAGAACGGGAGAGACGAGCACGAGCGAGAACGACGGACCCGCAAGAGCGCCATAGGTTTTGGGGAAGAGACTCACCGCAAACGAGCCGCCGGAAGCGTCGATAGAAAAATCGCGGCGGTTTTCCTTTTCGATATAGTTTGTGGTGCTGGTGGACTGGCAACGCAGCCCCGAAAACAAAAGGGCAACGGCCACCAATATAGAGTGACGAAGCATACCGCGAAAGTTGTGTCTGCGACCCATTGTAAATCAAAATTGAACGTTTGTTCGAATTTTAAAGTTCAGAATGGCTTTGCCCGGCTGGCCAGACATACGAGCTGGCAGGTCACAGCGTATGACCCGCATACAAATTACCTGTTGGATCTCCCTTTGCTCAGCCACACTTTCCTGTGGCTCGCTTCTCAGTGAATCAGAACGGATTCGGAACGCCAATGAAAAATCCGCTGGCTCCCCCGCAAATCCCGGAGGTGCGCCGGCAGCCCCTGGTTTTGTGGCGACCCCCGCTTCGCCCGTGTCGGTTTGGGGCACGAATGGTACGGTGAACGCGATCGTCCGCAGCGGCAGTATCCTCTATGTGGGGGGAACCTTCACGGCCGTCGCGCCTAGTACAGGAACGGGAGCGGTTCTGGATACGGTTACCAGTGCGGCACCGACAGGCTCAGTAATAGCCACCATCAACGGTGGCAATGTCAATGCGGTTGCGCCGGACGGTTCGGGGGGATGGTTTATTGGTGGCACATTCACTCAAATCGGCACGGCGACACGTAACCGCATCGCACGCATCAACGCGGACGGCAGTTTACATCCGTGGAATCCCAACGCAGATAATACAGTGAATGCCATCGCCGTGGCGGGCTCCATCGTTTACGTCGGCGGTAACTTCACTAACATTGGCGGACAGGCACGCAACAGGATTGCGGCACTCGACAGTACCAATAATGGAAATAGTGCCACCGCCTGGGACCCCGGCTCGAGCGCCCCGGTCAATGCATTGCTCGTGTCAGGCTCCGTCATCTACGCCGCGGGATCATTTGGTACCATCGGCGGGCAGACGCGTAACGGCGTCGCCCAACTCGATACCCTGCTGGCTACGAACAATGCCACGCCATGGAACCCCAATGCCAATGCCGGGGCCAGTGCCCTCGCCCTATCAGGAATCACCCTTTATGTGGGAGGAAGCTTTAGCAGTATCGGCGGGCAGGCACGTAACCGAATCGCTGCACTGGATACGACGGTGAATACCAATAATGCCACGGCGTGGAACCCCAATGCGAGCGCGATCGTGAGTGCGCTCGCAATATCGGGCACGACAATCTATGCCGGCGGCGCATTCACAACCATCGGCGGCCAGACGCGCAATAATATCGCGGCACTCGATGCCACCGTTAATACCGGTAATGCCACGGCATGGAACCCAAACGGTAACGGCAACGTAAACGCCCTTGCTGTCTCCGGTACGACTCTCTATACGGGCGGCTCTTTTACGACAATCGGTGGACAAACACGCAACAAAATTGCTGCACTGGATACCACCATCAACACCAACAACGCCACGGCATGGGACCCCAACGCGGCCGGCGATGCCAACGCGCTTGCCGTGTCGGGCTCAACAGTATACGCAGGCGGTTCGTTCCCGTCTATCGGCGGAAAGTTGCGTAACAATATCGCTGCTTTTGATCTGACCACGGGGGCTGCCACCGCCTGGGACCCCAATGCGGGTGGCACGGTGAATTCTCTCGCAACATCCGGATCTACGGTTTATGTCGGCGGGCAATTCACAACGATCGGTGGGCAGGTGCGCAACCGCATCGCCGCTCTAGACGCCTCGGTGAATACGAATAACGCCACGGCATGGGACCCCAACGCGAGTGCGAGCGTCATTGCGCTCGTGTTATCGGGTACAACTCTTTACGCTGCGGGCGCATTCGGCACGATCGGCGGACAGGGGCGCACGTGCATCGCCGCCCTCGATACCACCATCAACACCAACAACGCAACGGCATTCAATCCGGGCGCCGATGCCGGCGTTACTGCGCTTGCGCTATCTGGCACGACGCTCTATGCGGGCGGGGCTTTCGGCAACATCGGGGGACAGGCTCGGAGTAACATCGCCGCTCTGGATACAACCATGAACACCAATAATGCAACCGCGTGGAACCCCGGTGCGACCGGCAACGTGGCAGCGCTTGCGGTATTGGGAACGACTATTTACGCAGGCGGCGCATTCGCGAGTATCGGTGGTCAGGCACGCAGCTTTATTGCGGCCCTCGACACCACCATCAATACGAACAACGCGACGGCCTGGGATCCTGCTGCGACCATCGGGGTCAGCACCCTCGCCGTCTCCGGTACGACAGTGTATGCCGGAGGCGCATTCACGTCCATCGGGGGACAGGCACGCAACCACATCGCCGCTCTCGACACCACAGTGAATACGAACAACGCGACGGCATGGAATCCGAACGCCGACAATAATGTACTGGCAATATTTGTTTCTGGCAACACGGTTTACGCGGGCGGCGTTCTCGGCACAGTCGGAGGCCAAACACGGAATAAAATTGCTGCCATCAATGCCTTAACCGGCCAGCCCTGGTGAATGGCCTTTGTTCTTTTCGCTCGTCGCACCATAACGATTCTGCCCCGCCATGAGGAAACTTACCTCGAAGCCGGGGGAAATCCACCAGGTTTCTGACCTCATCTACCGCATCACCCTGCCCCAGCCGTTCTACGCGCCCAACCAGGTATACCTGGTCCGCGATGAAAAGATCACGCTGATCGATGCGGGCTATGTCGAGTCGCTGGGTTCGCTTGCTTTGGCGCTCAGATCGATGGGGCTCAGGATGAACGACGTCGACACCATCGTTTATACCCACCCGCACATCGACCATATCACGGCGGGGCTGCTCTGGTCGCAGTATGCGAAAAGAACCGAACGCTGGGGGCATTACCGTATGGCGGCGGATATCCCCGATTACCCCGACTTCATCGACATCTGGCAGGCTGACACCGCGCGCATACTGACGCTGGCCTTCAAAGACAAGCAGGCACGTAATACCCGCATCCGCCGCGCCAACGACCGTTGGGCAAGATTTGTGAAAAGGTTCGCCGAGACCGATAATAAAGTAGGCGACCGCGCGGTAAAACTCGACCGTTTACTGAAAGAAGGCGACGAGTTTTCGACCGGAAAGCTGAAATTCCGAATTATGGAAACCCCCGGTCACAATACCTGGCATATTACACCCGTTGAAATGACGCAGGGTTTTGCTTTCACCGGCGATCTGCTGATCGGCAACATACCTGCGATCTACGACAAGCTCGACGGCAACCTCGAGCTGTTCCAGAAAAGCCTGGGCAATCTTCTCGAACTGCGCAAAGCGGCGCCACACACACGTTTTATGCCTGCGCATGGCGACGAGATTCAAAATCCCGAACGTGCGATTAAAATCGTTCTCAAAACGATCGGCATTCTCGAGAACGGCTTATTGAAAAAGCTCGTCGAAGGTCGCAAAGACCTGGTAGATCTCATGGAATCGGCATTCGGCGCACACATCGAAGGCGGCAGCCATTTCATCACCGCGCTCGAACTGCTCGAAGCCCTGCTGCGTAAACTCATGCGCGAGGGCCGCGTGGGATCTCAGGTGTACGAAGACGGTTATGAAGAATTTTATATGAAACACTGATATGTCTGCTGAACCAACGCAACCGATCAAAGGCTTTATCGACATACCGGCGAGTATCGTACTTTCCGGTGAAGGGCTGCAGATTCTTTCGCGCTCCAAAACGGCAATCAAGCGCGTGCCGGCGCGCGGCGGCGTTCCCAAAGAAGGTCTGCTCTCGCAGGCATTCAATGCAACCACCGTGCAGAAGATGATCATGAATTCATATATAGAGGAAATCTACTACGCCTCGCCGGAGTTTCTCACGAAGCGGCAGCAGATTATTTCGACGACCAATCTCATCGTCTATGCGATGCTCTATAAAATGCTGTCACCGACGCTGGCAAGACACGTCATCGAATCGCCCGTCTTGCGCGAGCATAACCGCCGTAACCCCAAGGCGGCGATTCTCGATTTCAGGCATGTGCCGCAAAAAGCCATGGATGATTTCCTGGCAAAAAACCAAGCCGTACTGGCGCGCATCGAACATGAGATGATCGATGCAGTATTGAACCGCATTACCTCGGACACAAAACTTCCCGAAGAAGATAAAATCGTACGCATGCGCAGCCTCGAAAAATTTGTGCGCTGGGTCGATAAACGAATCTGGTATCTCTACCTGATCATCTACCAGACGCCGTTAAAAACCGAGATCGAGAAAGCCTACGTCGACCTGTTCTTCCAATATCTCGACAATACGCAGATCGCCACGCATACAGGCAACCTCGTGATGGAATTCATCCAGAACGCTGAAAAGGCCCACCTCGAGCGCGTGATCGTACGCAACCATCTTGCCCCGCGCGAAAAGGTCGATGAGTACCTGCGCAGCAAAGCACACCGCGAACAGGCAATCGGCCTGGCGGCGCGCAGCAACCAGCAGCTCGAAATCACCTGGCACCTGCATACCGATCGCGTCAGTGCAGGCAAGGCCTATAACGTTAAAATTATCCTGTCAAACTTTGGTCTCATCAATGAAGCGACACGCATGGGACTCGCGCAGAAAATGAAAACCGACACTGCGGGCATTTCACTCTCTGATTTTTATGAACAGCCGAGCGAAGACGGCAAACTCGGTGCGGGTCTGGGCCTGCTCTATAATTCTTATCTTGAAGATGTCTGCCGCGAAAAGGGCATCCGGTATTTCTGTACGATTTTCCCCGAGCCGAAACTCGAGAAAACGACCGTCACGCTGGATTTGACTTTTTAGCCGGCGCGCTTCTTTTGATTTTGATTTTTTCCGCAAGCTTCGGCGTCTTTTTCGCCTCGGGCGGCGACCCTATGGGATTCTGCATCCGGCGTACATCGTCGAGCAGGCCGTTAATAAACCCGGTCGTCTCCTGCGAATCATACTGCTTGCCCATAAGTATCGCTTCGTCGATCACCACCGCCGCATCGGCTTCTTCTTTTAGATAGAGCAGCTGCGCGACGCCGCTGCGTAAAATCGCGCGGCTGACCGGTGAGATGCGGTTAAATTCCCAGTTCACGAGCCGCTCGGTAATCAGCGCGTCAATAGCCGGCAGGTTTTCAATAGTCGCGGCGATGATACGCCGGGCAAAATCCTGCTCTTCTTCGGGCACTGGGTAATCTACCCATTTGAAGGCCGAAAGCTCCGCCGCGTCGGCTGTGCCCGGTGGCAATGAGTCGACCTGAAAGATCGCCTGCATCGCCAGAATACGGGCTTTGTGGCGGCGTTGGCGCAGCGACTTTGCCATGTTACAGACCCGCCAGGTTATTCATAAGTTCAACGAGGGAACGCGCGGCTTCGGCGCCCTTATTGGTGGCATCGTTACGCGCGCGCGCCTCGGCCTGCCCAACATTCTCTACGGTGAGCACCGCGTTCATGACGGGTTTGCCGAAAGAAAGCGACACCTGCATCAGGCCGCGCGCGCTCTCATTCGCGACAATGTCATAGTGACCGGTATCACCGCGTATCACGCAGCCGCATGCCACAACCGCGTCGGCTTTTTTTGCGCTGAATATTTTATGCGCCGCCAGGGGGAGCTCCCATGCCCCGGGCACCTCTAACCGCAAAATACGGGACTCTTCAACGCCCAGCTTTTTCAGTTCGGATAACGCGGCATCGCCCAGCGCACGGGTAATGTTTTCGTTAAAGAGCGCCGTGATGACGGCTATGCGCGTGGATTTTTTTTTCAGCGGGGTCGAATACGTACGATCTGATATCTGCATGTCTTACCACCGCTTTCAAACACGGGGCCAGCCTTAGCTTACCCCTTTTTGGAGATTAGGGGGATCGAACCCCTGACCTCTACAATGCCATTGTAGCGCTCTCCCAGCTGAGCTAAATCCCCGGAAAGTCTTTAAGGGGGTGGTTGCACCACCCCCTTAACAACCCCCGCTTCATAGATTTTAGACATCGCGTCAATTGCGATCTGAAATGCGCAAGCGAAGTCCACCCTTGGGTCTTAATGTCACAAGCGGCTCCGTCAAGACCTTCTCACCAATATCGTGGAATTCAAAACGGCGGAGTGCATTCGCGAGCACCACCATCGACTCGAGCCATGCAAACTGTTCGCCGATGCAGTTACGCGGCCCTGAACTGAAGGGAAAATAGACGTACTTTGACGGCGAAAAATCCGGCGCCAGCCAGCGCTCCGGGATAAAATCGTCCGGGTTTTGCCAGTAACGCGGATCGCGGTGCATGACGTACTGGCTCATCCATACTTCGGCGTCTTGGGGAATCGTATATGCGCCGAATTGGAAATCCCGCTTGAGGACGCGGCCGATCACCCACGCCGGCGGATAAAGCCGCATACTTTCGGCGACGACGGCGCGCGTGTATTTTAGATTCGGCATATCTTCGCTCGTCGCCGCACGATCACCCATCACGGTGCGAATCTCTTCGGCCATTTTTTGCTGCCTGTCCGGATGGCGCGCCAGCAGGTGCAGCGTCCACGTCATGGCATTTGCCGTGGTTTCGAACCCCGCGAGATAGATCGTCAGTGCCTCATCGCGCAGCTGCTTGCGCTCTTCTTTAGAGGAAGTATCGCGCCCCGCAGCCCGTTTGCCTTCGATCAGCATGGAAAGGAAATCGCCGCGGTCAGTGCCCCCCGCAATATGTTCATCGATAATACCGTAAATAATCGCGTCGAGTTTTTCGATATTCCGGTTCACACGTTCTTTTAAACCCAGGGGGAGCTTCATAATCAGCTCCGCAAAATTGCGCAGCGCAATCACCGGCATGATCTCGGCCATGATTTCTCCGATCACCAGTGAATTATCGCTGCCGTCAGAATCAAACAGCGTACGCGCGACGATGCGCTGCGCCAGGTGTGACATCTCTTTGTGTACGTCGCGCACCTCGCCCGCCCGCCAGGCGCTAAACTCTTCTTCAGCAAGGTCACTCATGATTTTGCCATAGCCAAGGATTCGGGTGCGTGAGAACGCCGGCGAAGACATCTTACGCATCTGCTTGTGTTCGTCCGCCTCTGCGGTAAGCAGCCCCGTGCCTAAAAAGGTGCTTTTTAACATCTGCTCGCCATAATCTTTCATCACCCACTGGTTTTCGGTCAGCAGCAGCCTCTCGATATATTCGGGTGAGCTGATGAGATAAAAGACCTGCGTCAGAAACTCGACACGCACCACATCGCCGTGATCGCGGGCCGAACGCCGCAAAAACTCCAGGCTGTCATTCTTCAGGGCAAAATAATTACCGATAAAAGGGAGCGATGGCGGTGCCGGGGGCTTGGGTCCCTTGATGGGAGAAAAGACCGATGTGGCTGGGAACATAGCACCTGAAAAAACCAGCGCAATCTTCTTGACAAGCGGGAAAAAGCGCCCACCCCTGCACCATGTTCCGCTCTCTGGTAGCGATCCTTCTTTTGCTGGGTTTCATGGGCAATGCCGACGCCGCGAGGCGCAAGAAACGTGCAGTGCGCAAAGCGAAAGCCAAGACCGAGAAAATAGCGGCGAAAACGCAGGCAGAAGAAGTAGAAAAGACTACCCCGCCAAAAACTGACGAGATAAAGCCGGCGACAGCAGGTACGGAAATGGAAGTTTATCGTATTATACAGAAGCGCAATGAAAGCACCGTTCAGGATCTCGTCGATCTGACGCTGATGTACCGCGGTGAATTCTCCAAAATCAGCAGCGCAGAAAAACGCCTCGAACGCGCCCGTGAACTCAAGATCATCAAATCACAAAAAGGCAATGACACCCTCGAGCGCGGCACCCTGGCTTATGCGCTGATGAAAATCTACGCTCCCGAGAGCGGCATTCTCTTCTGGTTGACCGGCTGGGAACGCTATGCGATGCGCGACGTTCAGGAAGCTGGTATTATGCCCACAAAAGCGACACCCGCGCAACATATCTCCGGAGAGCAACTCATGGGAACAATCACCGCCGCTGAAGAATACCGCGAAGGGCGTAAGAACTGGGGGAAAAAATGATGCGGCAGGTTATTCAGAGATGGATCGCGGCAATACTTTGCTGCGCCGCGGTCTGTTCCCTCGAAGCAAAGGTCGCAGCTAAATTTGAATCGCTTTCGGGAGCGGTACAATACCGCGAGAAAAAAGGCAAATGGCAGGACGCGAAGATCGGCCAGGCGCTGAATACGAACACAGAACTACAGACTGGTCCGACGGGTCGGGCAACGCTGATCTTTCCCAATGGTAACAAAGTAACGCTTGCCCCCGGAACGCTGGCGAGCCTCGACCAGTACGGAACCGGCGCTTATGGCAGTCAGACGAATATGAGCCTGCGCCTCGGGCGGATGAACGCCGACATCGCCAAGGTCAATGACACCAACAAGCGCAACCATTTCCGCGTGCGCACTCCCACTGTTGTTGCGGGAACGCGCGGCACGGTGCAGGAAGTCGGGTACACGCCCGACAAAGGTTCCGATGTAAAACTTGTTGAATCGAGCGCAGAGGTTACGGACAAAAACGGCCGCACATCGGTCGTGCCACAGGGTGGTCAGTCTACGGTAACCAACGGCGGTACCACAACGGCGGATAAACAAGAGCAGAAGAATAATACAACGACCATGTCAGGCCAGGGAGCTTCGGCCAATGAGACAGAAGTTTCATTATCTGCGGGCGATGCCTTATTCTCATCCAGCGCTTCGGATTTCGACGCCATACAGAGTCTGTACGAGTTCTTTGAAGCCTACCAATTTGGTTTCGGGGATCCGGTGCAGTTCGACAAACTTTGATCTTTAGCCGGGTATATTTATGAAGCTTGTAATTTTTTCCCTCGCCGCTTGTCTGTGGCTTGTTCCGGCGCTCGGCGCTCAGGAAAAGAAGGATGATGAACCCAAAGAGGCCGAAGAACGCCACGAAGAAAAGCTGGAAGCCGCCGAAGACGAGTTTGTACCGCTTTCTGAATTGAAGCCGCTGGAAACCGAGAAGGGTTTTTCCGAAAAGCATAGTTACCAGTATGGTTTGTCAGCGGCCAACACATTCATCGTCGACAACGTGGCTTTATCGAAAGGTTATTTCCTCGGTAACTACAGGCCTTATTTCAAATACCTGTTTCATGAGCAGCACATCTTCACCGCCCGGGGAAAATTCACCTACAAAAACAACCCCAGCCTGACAGATGCTCAGAAAAAAACCGGCCTCTCAACCAGCGCCGCAGAATACAGCCTCGAACTCTTCAATGCAGAACTCAACTTTGACCGCCATCAGATTAATGCGGGGCGGGCTTTTTACAAGCTGGGCCGGGGCCTGCTGTTCGCTAACTTTGCCGATGGCGCCGAATATAACGGATCTTTCAAACATTTTATCGTAAAAGGACAGGCTCTTTACTCAGGGCAATATAGCGGTTGTACGATTTCTATCGGCGGTTGTGCCACCACGGGCGATATTGTGCAAAAGAGCCCTTACGATATCGTACCGGGCCGCCCTGCTGACGCAAATTTGCCGGATGCCGGAAAGCGTCTTTTTCTTTCCACAGAAATTCAATCACAGCAGCTCTATGGTTCGAGCGCCTACTTCGTGGCGATGTATTCGCGCGATATGAACAGGGATGCCTCTACCGGCGCGACCAATAAGGGCAATTATTACTCGTTCGACCCGCTTTACCTGGGCCTCGGCCTCAGCGGTTTTATAGTGACACCGCGCTTACGCTATCTCTCTGAATTTATCTATGAAACCGGCAGAACCTTTGATAAGACAAACCAGGCGGTGGGTATCTCGGCCTGGGGACTGACGGCCGACGTCAATTATTCCCTGCCCTGGCTGGAAAACCTGCTGAAACCCGGCCTCACCCTGCAGTATGCAACCGGTTCGGGTAGAGGGTCATCGGGCACTAACCCCAACAACCCCTCGCAAGAGAGCACCGGAACAGATAACAACTTTTATTATTTCGGCGTCTATTCGGCGGGCCTCGCGCTGAAGCCCAAGCTCGCGAACCTGCATATCATCCGTCTGGGCGTGCAGTTCAAACCGCTGCACGCCTACTATTGGGGGCGCAACCTGATGCTTGCACTTAAATACAGCTATTACCTGAAAGGCAATGCGGCCGCCAGCATTTCTGATAACGATGCGAAACTCGCAAAATCTGTTGTCGGCCAGGGTATCGACGTGCAGCTCGTGTGGGATTTCCGCAGCGACGTAAAACTCTTCTATGCATACGGAGCATTTCTCCCCAGCGAGGCATACGATGCCGCGACGGCGAAGACATTGCAGACCCATATCATCAGCTTGAACTTTCTTTTTTGAGGAAAATTTGGACACAGCGACAAAATACGATACCATCTTCATTGGCTCGGGTATCGGATCGATACTGTGCGCGGCGCTTTTGGCGCGGTATCGCAACGAAAAAATTCTCATCCTGGAAAAACATTTTACTCCCGGCGGCTTCACGCATACCTTTAAGCGCAAAAACAAATTCTTCTGGGACGTCGGCATCCACTACATCGGCGACCTGCAGGAAGGCTCGATATTAAAAAAGCTCTTCGACCTGCTCTCCGGCGGCACGCTTCAATGGCAGAAGATGCCGCCGCTGTTTGAAAAATTCGTCTATCCCGACATGACCTTCTCTGTCTACGACGACGTCGCGCGCTACCAGGCGGATCTTGTAAAACTGTTCCCCGCAGAAGCAGAAAACATCGGCAAATATTTTGAAGATATTAAGAAAGTCAATACCTGGTTCGGGCGTCACGTTTCGATCAGGGGCCGCGCGCCCTATACCGATCACGTCGAGCAGGGTTTCGTCGACAAAGAAGGTTTTAACCCGCGGCTATCGACCAAGGCATATCTCGACTTCCGTTTTAAGGATGATAAACTCAAGGCGATTGTCGTCTCGCAATGGGGCAACTACGGACTGCCGCCGGCTCAGAGTTCGTTCATTATCCATGCAGCGGTGGTGCAGCATTATTTCGCCGGCGGTTATTATCCTCTGGGCGGCTCGCATAAGATTTTCGAATCGATCGAACATACCATCGCTGAAAAGGGCGGCACCTACCTGACTTCGCACCAGGTCAATGAGATCATCATCGAAAATGGCAAGGCCGTCGGCGTGCGCGCACAGGCGCTGCGCGAACCGGGGGCGCCGGTAAAGGAATTTTACGCAGATAAAATTATCTCGGATGCGGGGGCGTATAATACCTACCAAAAACTTCTCTCTGGTCAACAGGTCCCGTTCCGCGGCCAACTCGAAGAATTCTACAAGAAGCATCCCTGTGTGAGTAATGTCACGCTTTACCTCGGCCTGAAAGACGACCCGAGAAAAATCGGCTTTGGCGGCGAAAACCACTGGATCTATCCCGGCTACGACCACGACGCGAACTTCAACGGCGGCTATAACTGGGTAGAAAAGGGTGAAGTCGTCGGCGCCTACCTGTCGTTCCCTTCGCTGAAAAACGCCGAGACAAAGGCGCACACGGCAGAAATCATTGCCTTCACCGATTATGCTTTTTTTGAACGTTGGAAAGAGCAGCCGTGGAAAAAACGCGATGCAGAGTATAAGGAGATCAAGGAAAAGATAGCCGATGCCCTCATCGCTTTTGTAAACCGGCATTATCCTGGCTTTGCGGACCTTGTGGAATTCCGCGAACTTTCGACGCCGATCACGACCGAACACTTTTCTTCGCACCCGCGGGGCAGCATCTACGGCGTCGCCTGCACGCCCGAGCGTTTTGTCGCCGCCGAGGCGCCGTGGTGCAATCCCGTTTCGCCGTTTGAAAATCTTTACCTGACAGGCGCAGACGTCTCGTCCCCGGGAGTGGCCGGCGCCATGATGGGCGCGGTGGCAACCTTGTCGCAACTGAAGAACGGCTTCAAGCTACTCGATCTCATGCGGTTGCAGGTGAGCTGACACAAAACGTGAGGAAATCCCCCTGTTTGCTGCTGAAAACACTTGACGGAGCCGTCGCCGACAAAGCACGGGTGACATAATGCCCATTGATCCCAAGAAGTACGAAGAGACCGATGAGCAAGTTCTGTGGGAAGACTATAAAAAGACCAAAGAACCCAAATTACGCGAATATTTCATCAAAAAATACGCCCCCCTGGTCAAATATGTGGCCGGAAAAGTGGCCGTCGGCATGCCGCACAACGTCGAATTTGACGATTTGGTGAGCTACGGCACATTTGGCCTTCTCGACGCCATTGAAAAATACGACCCCTCGAAAGAGGTAAAATTTAAAACCTATGCCATGACCCGTGTGCGCGGCGGCATCTTTGACGAACTCAGGAATGTCGACTGGATTCCGCGTTCGATCAGGCAGAAGGCAAAGCAGGTTGAGAAAATTATTCTCGAACTGGAAAACCGCATGGGCCGCACCGCAGAAGACGAAGAGATTGCCCAGGAGCTCGATATCGATATCGAAGAGTTCCACGAACTGATGTCGAAGATCTCGGGCACCTCGCTCATATCACTCAACGACGTCTGGCACGGCAACGACGAAAACGAAGAGATGGTTTTTGTCGACACACTCGAATCCCCCGAAGCGCTCAATCCCGACACGATCGTTGAGCGCGAAGAAATTAAAAACATGATCGTGGAATGCATTAAAAAACTGCCAGACCGCGAAAAAAAGGTCGTTGTGCTCTATTATTATGAAGACCTGACGCTCAAAGAAATCGGCGAAGTGCTCGAAGTCACCGAATCACGCGTGTCGCAGCTGCACACCAAGGCGATCATGCGCCTACGCGGCCGGCTCTCTCAGATGAAAAGTCTGATGTGATCCATCCCTCGAAAATCATCAAAGAACTGGGCATTGCCCCCTTAAAAAAACTCGGCCAGAATTTCCAGATCGATACCCATGTTGTCGCAAATGCCGCGGCCATTATACCCGCCGACGCGGTCATTCTCGAAATCGGCCCGGGCCTCGGCGCCTGGACAGAGGTTTTTCTCGCACGCGGCCACAGCATGGTGCTCGCTGAAAAGGACCGCACCCTCGCAGAACGTATGCGTACGATATACGCGGGCGATGCCCGCATCGAAGTCATCGAAGGAGATTTTCTCGAACAGGATATCCATGGCCAGCCGATCGCGCGTTGTACCGCGGCTGTGGGTAACCTGCCCTTCTATGTCACGTCAGAGTTGCTTTTGCGCCTCATCGTCGACTGCACATTCATCACGCATGGCCTGTTTGGCGTGCAGCTGGAGGTCGCCGAGCGCCTGGTCTCAGGCCGCGGTTCTTCGCTGGCGATCGCGCTGGGCTCGCAAGGAAAAATCCAGAATGCGGGAAAGATCGCGCGCACGAGTTTTTATCCCGCTCCCGCCGTCGACGCGGCAATCATCGCTTTTACCCGCAGCCCGGCGCCACGCCGGCCGCACTTAAGGTTGCTGCTGAAGGCAGCATTCTGGGGTAAACGCAAGACTCTCGGCACGGCGCTGAGAAAAAATCCCTTCTGGGAAAAGGACGCCGCAGCGGTGGCGTGGCCGCAGAAACTCGAAAACCTGCCCTCGCCGCTGGGGGATATCCTGACACGCCGCGCCGACGACCTTTCGATAGCCGAATTTACGGCACTCTATGACGCGCTTATGTCTTGACATGCTTGCCTTGAGATTGGTCTTTACGGCAATCTGATGCAGACTATTGCAGAGCGCGGCGGCGCAAATCAACAAGTAACCCCCGGACAGGTCGTCGCCGCCAAAGGCCAGATCGTCAAATCACTGATCATTCTGCAAAAAGGGCAGGTCTCGGTCAACAGCGTTGAGACCGGGCAGATGGGGCAGGCAATTCTGCGCCCGCTCTATAACGTCAACGCGCCTGCGGTTATCGCGGGGGCATCACTGTTTTCACAGGCGCGCAACGGCTATCATATCGTCACCTCGGCGGCGTCTGAAATCAGCGTCTACCCGAGTAATAAAGAATACCTGCTGAAACTGATCGCAGCCAAGCCCAATATCGGCGTTCTCGCGCTGAAATCTGTCTACAAAGATCTCACCGATCTTGAGGCAAAACAGGAACAGGCAGAGCAGACCTGGCACCAGCTCGACACTTTTGAGCTGGGCTTTTCAATCGCGCTGAGCGCGCTCCTGCCTGAGAAGTTCACGGGCGAAGAAAAAGCTACCGGTTTTGCCGACCCGCTTTTACCGGTGGCGCGCGTGCAGGTACAAGACTTTGTCGAACGCGGCGGCAATATTGTAAAACCCCTCAATGTTAATTTTTTGCGTTCGGCAAAAAACCAGATTGAAACTGTTTCCGAAAAGAAGAGCGATTCGAACGCGGTGACGCTGTTGCGCCGCCTCGTCTCGCTGCCGCAAGATGCGCTGGCCATCATCGCCGTGCGCGACCCGCAACTATTACACACGACGGCAGAGACCGTTGCCGAACTCATCACCGCGAAGGGAGCGGAAATAGACAAAATTCTCGCAAACATGCAGAGTTTTCTCTCGCGCATGCTGGTCGGTGATTATGCCTGGCTTTCAAAATTTGCTCTGCAGGCCGAGCTCATGGAGTCGAATTCCAACACAGCGAGCCGCGATGACATTTTCGCGGCCTGCGGTTTTTTTGCCGAGGGCTTCGCGGCGCTGCGCGATAAACTCTTAACCTTCGCCGAAATTGCCTACCCGCCCTACCCGCAGCCGTCGCTCCAGAAAATCCAGAAGGCCGCTTCGCAAAAAGATCCGGTCAAAGCCGCGCCGGCTGCAGAGGCGCAGTCTACGGAAATGGCGGGCGATCTTTCCGAATTCCAGAATTCCGTGGACAAGATTCTCGAATGGAGCGAGACACCAGCCGATAAAACCACGCAGTTTAAAAAAGACTGGGACACCCTGAAAAAATTCAAAAACCCGCTCGATGCATCTGACGACGACATACGCAAGCTGCGTCGTCGCGTCAGTCTGCAGTACTGGGATATCTTCGAGCGCGCCATGCTGAAGTACCTGAAAAAGCGTGCCGACCTGCCCCGCTACATGCGCCTGTTTTTTGACTATGGTTTCATGGACGAGACCCAGCTCGACGCCGAACACATGACGACGCTGGTCAATGCCAGTTATGGCAAGGGTGATCCATGGCTGCCGATTTATACAGTCACCGAATGGCTCGCTGCGATCTATGACCGCAAGGTCACAACGAGCGTGAGCGAGATGGGGCTCACCTTCTTCGAAACACTACGCCAGGACCCGGGTAACCGCGACAAAAAGTGGCGGCGTGAAAGCGACCTGCCCCCTGACGTCAATTCACCCGAAGCACGGGTCAAATTCGAAATAAAAGAAATGCTGCAGATGAACTGCCGCCTTTGCTCCGGTAACATCTCAAGCCATCTCAACATTCTCACGCGCCACCAGATCACGCAGCCGCTCTCGAAGGTGCTGATCACAAAAGACACCGTGGTCGCTGAAGTGAGAAAAATCGTCGGCACCGATTTCGGCGCATTCCACCGCGAAGTCCTTTATACTAACGAGGCGATGAATATCCAGCGCGAATTTATCCAGGTACAGATCACGCCGAATATCGTGCTTGTGCCTTCGATCGGTACGGTCATCCAGTTCTGGCAAGACCGCGAGGGTAACGACCGCATGTCGCGCGGCCGCCTCATTGGACCGATTATGGTCACTGCAGACCTGCATATGATGCTGCTGCGCGCGATCGGCACCTACCGCTGGGAAATGTGCAAGACCACGATGGGTCCTGACTGGAACAATATTTCCGTTTCATCGCTCACGGCCGACTACACCGACTACGTGCAGTTTTATTATAAGAGTAAAGAGCTTTCCGAAGAAATCAAGGAAAAGCTCGGCGAAGATTTTAAGCGTTTCCGCGACGACCGTGCGCGCTTCGTCAACGACTACTCGGTCTATATGCGTTTTGAATCCGATGGTTCGCAGAGGATGAACCGCGTTTCACGCAAGATATTCACAAAACATGTGCCTTTCTCCAAAGAGATCCGCGAGCGCCTCTTGAAGCTGCCGAGTTATACCGACGTGGTGCAAAAGTCGATCAACATCCGTAAGAAAAAGGCCAACGAACTCACGCCCCGTTATACGAAATACGAGCGCGAGAATAAGGCATTGCCGAAAGAACTGAGCGAGACGCGCAAATTCTATAACATGGAATACTAAACAGGCACAGGCACCGTCCAAAGTCCCATTGAATTTTTTCTATGAGGCATGTTTCGCAGTCTCAATCTAACCAAATGGTTAATTCGAGATTAATCTTTCTGGGACTTCCTTTTCTGCTATCGCTGAGCGCCCTGGCGGCTGCACCGCTGACGATTTCAGGTAAGGTATTTAATGAAGCGAACGGTGAAGCACTTGAATTCGGCACCATTGTCATTCCCGAAGCGCAGTTTAAGAGCAGGATTAACGCAGACGGAAGTTACGCCGCCGCTGTGCCAGGGCCGGGCGAATACACTTTAATTATCACCTCACCCGGATTAAAAAACTTTTCCGAGAAAATCCGCATCGAAAAAGCACTAAAGCGGGATTTCCGCATGAGCTTACCCATCATCAAGGCCCAAACTGTTAAACTCAGGGAAGAGCGCGATATCCAGAAACTCGGGCGCAATACTCTTTCCGTCGAACAACTCAAGGAAACACCGGCAACATTCGGCGACGCAATCAATGCGCTCGCGACGCTCCCGGGAGTGATCCGTCCCGCCGGGTTTTTCGGGCCGCTCATTATCCGCGCCGCCGGTGACAAGGCCAACCGTTATTTCATCGACGACATTCCGGTACCCAACCCGCAACACTTCGGCGGCCTGCAATCGATCATATCGAACGATATGATGCGCGAGATTGACCTCTATTCGTCGGCCTTTCCTTCACAGTTCGGCGGTGCGGTCGGTGCGATCATTGATATCCAGACAGTCGATGAGGTTAAGGAATTCGGCGGCGTGGTGGATGTCTCACTGATCTCATCCAACTTTCTTTTGAAAAACAAATGGGGAAAAAATGCCGGGGGCGAAGTCAAAATTACGCCGCAGGCCGGTGATGAACAATATTCGCCCAACCCGCTGAGCCTGGCGGAGTATCCTAAAAAAACTGGGCCGACCGGTTACTGGATCGCTTCGGGTCGTATCGGTTACCTGACCTTACTCGTACCACCGATCTATAAACTCATCACCGGAAAAACCATCGATCGCCTGCCCGAATATTACGACTACCAGCTGAAGGGAAAAATATTCGCAGACGACGCAGGCCGGCATTCGCTGACGGCGCTGTTTTTCGGCAGCTACGACACGCTGAAATTTACGCGCAACTACACAGATGAAGAAAAAGCAAAAAAAAGAGAGGAAGGAGACGACCCCGCGCTCGCCACCTTCAACATCAGCAACGATGTGTCTTCGCATAGCCAGGGCCTGTATTATGAATACACGCCGTCGATTAAGCTGAAAAACAGGCTCATTGCCTATAACAGCTATACATATAGCTACTTCTACGCCGATTTAGGTTCCACGAGTAATATTGGTGCGACCGATCTCAAAGTATATCCCAATATCTTCGGCCTGAAGGATAAGCTGAAACTCGATTGGGCAAATTTTGCTACACTGCGCGCCGCAATCGAATACAACCTGTATTATTTCAAATCGAGCGGGCAGACGCAGCAACTGACATCAGCGGCGCCGACGAATGGCCAGCCCGATCTCGGCAACAGCGGGCTGTTCCAGACCGTGCCGGTGAATTTTAACGAACAGAACCACCTTGCATCCGCGTATGCGGAAAACAAATTCCAGTTCGGCAGTCTGAAATTTGTGCCGGGTATCCGCAGCGATTTTCTGTCGCGCACGAAAACTGCAACATTCGATCCGCGCGGGCTGATCAGCTATGAATTCCCCAGCGAAACGACCATTGCGGTTGCTGCGGGACAGTACCAGTCCTTTGCGCAGGTAAACACCTTCTACTTCAATCAGATTTTCAACCAACAGCCGCAAATTGTCGTGGCGGATTACCTGAAACCCGAGCGGGCAATCCACCGCACCGTGGGCATCGAACAAAGACTCGATACTTTTATTTTCAAACTCGAGGGTTTCATGAACGACTTCGACCGGCTGCTCGAATCGAATACCGGTTCCACAAACGGAGAATATTTCAAGAACACCGGAGAACTCAGGGCACGCGGCCTCGAATTCATGATCCGCAAGGACAAGAGCGATAAGGCGGTCGAATTCTATGGCTGGATCAGCTACACCTACACCCAGGGTGAAAGATTCCGCAACGGGCAATGGGGTCGCTTCGAGTTTGAGCAACCACATTCCTTGAAGCTGGTTGCGGGTTTCCGCTGGGGTGCCAACACTATAGGAGCCCAGTTTCAACTCTACTCGGGTTTTCCCTACACGCCAATTGTCGGCGGCGCATGCACGGGCGGCAACTATACCTGCTCAAGCGCCGAAACCACACGCTACTCACCCACATACGATTCAAGCCTCTATGGCGGACGGTATCCTTTGTCGCACCGCCTCGATATCCGTTACACGCGCAAGACCGCGTATAAGTGGGGGTACTTCAGCTGGTATATCGAAATCATTAACATCTACAATTATGCAGCGGCGAGTCAGCAAAAATGGAATTATAACCAGCCTTACTCCGACTCAAACCCAAAGATTCAGGTGCCCGACGGGGTGTTGACGCTGATCCCCTACTTCGGCCTCGAGTGGCGGTTCTAGCAGGCCGTGGAAAGTTTTCTTTCCGTGGCCTGTTAGAATTCAATGAATGTGTAGAGATTGCGGGTCGTTTTACCGAACTCGCTTTCTTTAATAATAAATTTGAATCCCTGGCGGGCGACGATGTCTTCGATGGCTTTACCGGCTTGCCCGGCATGCACGACTGCAAGGTGAGACGGGCTCAGCAATAATATCTTCTCGCCTTCAACGAGTTTTTCAGAGATCTCGTGCATCAGGGTCAGAATCTGATCGAGCGGCAGCGATGATTCAAAGACGAACTGTGCAATAACCGGTGCGACTTCACCCGTCAGGGAAATGCTCTCTTTGAGCTCGCGCACCGCCCAGTCGGCAAGATCGCGCGGATTATCTGTTTCTTTGTCCCTCTCTATAAAGAACATCTGGATTGCCGGTGCGATTTGCCGCAGGTAACTCTTCACGGTGGTAATGACCTCGGCGTCCGCGAGAGCTCCGCCGCGCGCGCTGTCGAAAAAGACGACGCGCGCTTTGATAAAACTTTCGGCCAGCGTAAAAATGTGCAGGCCCTTCAGGGTCTCGGCAAAGCCTGCGGGAAACCTTTTCTTAAAATAAGGATTTTTGCGAAGATTCGGCGTAATTTCAATATAGCTGTAGTCGGTCACATCGTTCGGCAAAACGGAGTCTTTGGGTAGAAGATAGAATACTTTCGACAATTCATCCGGCGCACCAAAGACAAAACCTGTTTTAAAAACAGCGTGTCCCGGATCATAGAGCATAACGGCAAAATCGCGCGATTGCACGGCGTCACCCGCGACACGCATCGCCTCGGCAAGCTCAGTCTGGCCGACTTCGTCGAAATAAAGCTCGTTGAGGTAATAGATATACTGGTCGATCGCCGGGTAACGGTAAGTTTCCTGAAAGTCATCGATGAGCTTCGTCAGGTCAGAAGGTGTCGGGGTAATTTCGGCCACAGGCCCTGAGGGCGCCGCCATCGCCGCCATCAGGGTTTTAAGTTCGTCGCTGAAGGCGCGCTCGCGCAGTTTCTGCTCGTGTTCGCCGAGTTTTTTCGCTTCGATCGGCCGCGGTGATCTCACCAGCGCCGGATTCATAAAGCGGAACTGCCGGTTCTCTGGCATAACGTCGATGACCAGCGGTACGGCCTGCGGCGGTTTTGCCTCTGTTACGATAGTCCGTCCCTCGCGGATCTTGGCTTCGATAGCCGCGGCGCGTGAAGCCGTGCTCTGCGATGCCAGCTTTTCCGTGACGTCTTTTTCCCTGTCGATCTCGCCTAACTTTTCGAGTTCGTCGAGCACTCCGCTCTGCGCATGGAGTGCCTTCGAGTGTGCGGCGAGAATACGTTCGGAAATTTCGCGCCGGGTATAATTGCTGTTCATATGCCCGCGCACAATACCGACGAACGCGGCGATCAGCAGCAGCAGGCCGAAATAGAGACTCAGGTAGGTATAAAGCGGGGGTAGCTCGGACACCTGGAAGAGAATCATATTCTCTTCGAGCCAGGTACGCCTGAGCGAGAGGTAGCGGTTACCGCGCACGGTCATAGAACGCTCGGGCCGTGTCTGCTGCGACAGGAGCACTCCGATCAGCTTTTTTTCTTCGGCATTGAAAACATCGCGGGAAAACGCTGCGACGGTAGTAAAATCATACGTCGCGGCAAACAGCGTGGCAAAAGTGTTCTTGAGATCGGGCCTGACTATGAAAACGATGTGCCCGAGGCGTTTGCCCGTAAAATCGCTGATATCATGGCGACGTAACAGGCCGCCCTCGGCGAGGTTACTGCGTTGTTTTTTCTCACGCACGAGGCTACGCTCGCGGTCTGCCAGATCGCGGCCGGAACGCGCCAGGGTAATAAAGTTTTTATCGAGTACGATCGCCGATTCGACGAGATCGGCATTGCGGTTCAGATCGCGTAAATCCACATCGCGCTTGTCTGCCTTGTTGCCGCCCGCGCGCACACCCAGGAGGCGGAAAAAATCACCGTTGCGGTTTCGTAACGCCACGTCTTCGTCGAGTCGTTCGATGTCGGCATGCAGGTTGTCGAAACGCGTTTCGGCCAGCGATGCCACGCGGTTAATAAATGCGAAACGTTCTGCCCAGAACGCCGCAACACCGGTTACTAACGCGAGCGCGGCAAAGAGGTAATTACGGGCCATGGACAATCAGGTGAGCCAGCGGTAACGCTGGTACGAGGCGTATTCCTCGCCGCGGCAAAACGCTTTGACCTGCGGCAGACAATCCGGAAAAAAAGCTATTTCGTCGATTCTGTTGATGGGAATCCAGTCATACCCGGCAAGAGCACCCTCGCGTTTGACCTCGATGTTGCCCTCGATAGTATCGATCTGGAAGACCATCTGAAAGACCTGGGTGCGCCGCGACTCGGCGGGCACTGACTCTCCGCAGAACAAAAACTTGCCCACGGTGACCTTGAGGCTCAACTCCTCTTGCCATTCACGGCTGAGCGCTTCGACTGCCGACTCACCGGTTTCCTGCCCGCCGCCGGGCAACAGGTAATATTCGCGCCCGGCCTTGCGGTGTTTGACGAGTAAAATATTTCCACCGCGGGCATAGATGCCCGCGATACGATGGCGGATAGCCTGGCGGCCCACAAGGAAATTAGGCACGCCCATTATGCCTGCACAGCCTCGAATCTGATGAGCACCGTGTCCGCATCGACTTGTGCCCCGGCCTCGACGAGAATCTCTTTGATGCGGCATGCCCCCGTGGCCTTCAGCGTCATTTCCATTTTCATGGCTTCCTGAATCAGGAGCGCATCGCCCGCCTGGACAACGTCGCCCACACGCGCGGTGATTTTAATAATCTTACCGGGAATCTCAGAGCGCAGCTCTGCCGCGCCCGCACGGTCACCGCCCTCGCCCTTAAAGGCTGTGTGCGTGAGACGGTAATAGAAACCGTCGATGACGAGGTCCGTACTGGCGGCGGATGTATGGAAGTGCGCAGGGCTACTCTCGCCTGCAAGGCGGATAGATGCACTGCCGGAAACAACCTGCCCCGCTGCGGGCGATGCGGTCAAAGAGACAACGGAAAACTCTTCGCCCGTCGCTGCGCCCGGCGCAGCCGCAGCGATGACGCGACCGTCACCGGCGATGCGCGGAAATGTTTTCTGTTCATGGCGGAAATGCCGACGGCGCATGGATAGGGGTAGGTCAACTGAGGCGTACAGGTTGGCAACTAAAACCGTTGCAGATGGGCCGAATTTCAATAAAATCTTGACACGCACATGGACATGGCCTTTCTCAACGCGTATGCGCCGCGCCTACTATGAAATCCGCCGAATGCTCGCGGTCAATTCCATCGTCATCGATCTTGTGATCGATATGATAATTTCTTACCTGTACCGGCCGCGTGGCCTCAGGCCCCGCCCCTTCTCGCGGCGCTTCATTGCCGGTATCGTCAGGCGAATTTTCCGCCGTCCCAAGAATTTCGCACGTTTTCCCGTCCAGTTCCGGCGTACGCTTGAACGTTTAGGGCCGACCTACGTAAAACTCGGACAGATTTTGTCGCTGCGAGACGATATGCTGCCTGAGCGCATCACGCTGGAACTCAGAAAACTGCAAAGCGCGGTTCCGCCGATTCCATACGCAGATGCGAAAGGAGTTATTGAGGCAGAGTTCAACATGCCGATACGGCATATTTTCGCCGAGTTTTCAGAAATTCCGGTGGCTTCGGCCTCTCTCGCCCAGGCGCATATTGCTAAACTCCGCAGCGGCCAGAAAGTCGTCGTCAAGGTCCAGCGCCCGGGTATCACCCGGCTTATCAGCGATGATATCAATGTCATGCGCCGCCTGGCTTTTGTCATGGAAAGAATTCCCAAACTGCGCGACTATCGTCCTGCGCACTTTGTCGAAGAATTCGCTAAGTACACGATGCGCGAACTCGACTTTGCGCAAGAAGGCAAACATGCGGATATCTTCCGCGAAAACTTCAAGGATTGGGATGACATCACTTTCCCGCGTATTTACTGGGACTATACCTCGCGGCGCGTTCTGACGATGGAATTTGTCGACGGCGTGAAACCCGACGACCGCGCCAAACTCAAAAAACTCGGCATCAACGGCCCCAAGCTGGCAGCACGCGGCGCGCAAGCCGTGCTCAAAATGCTCTACATCGACGGTTTTTTTCACGGTGACCCGCATCCCGGTAACATGTTCATCGTCGACCGCAGCAAAATCTGCATGATCGATTTGGGCATGATCGGCTCGTTCAACCCGGAAACCCGCAACAACATGTTCTTATACTACTACTTCACGGTAATCCGGGAATTCGACCATGCCACAAGTTACCTGGTAAAACTCACCGAGCCGGGCCGCAAGGCCGACGTCGCGGGCTTTCGCACCGAACTTGCCGAACAAATCAAACGCTGGTCGGGCTCATCGGCGTTCAAGGAATACTCGCTGGGCCGGCTCATCTTTGATACGATGAATATCGGTGCCAAACACCGCCTGTATTTTCATGGCGACCTGGTACTTTCTTCGAAATGTATTATCACGATTGAAGCCGTGGGCGCCATTCTCGACCCTAAAATGGACCTCGCCAAAGTTTCGCGGCCAATGATGGAACAGATCTTTGCCGAACAGATGTCGCTCGCGCGTTACGGTAAATCCATCCTGCGCGCCTTACCCGACTATCTCGAATACGCTGAGAAAATACCCGACCAGATCCTGAAAACAATTGGCATGATCTCTTCGGGTAAATTCCAGATCGAAGTGACGCGGCCACCAGAAAGGGAAACGCGCGACCGCAGTAACCATTTCAGCATCATGGGCTTCGTCTCGCTCTGCCTTGCCGTTTTATTCCTCGTGCGCGACGACCTGTCACCCAGCCAGTGGACGTTGCCGTTTATCGGCAGCGTTTCTGCTCTGGGAGTCATCGGCGCGCTGAGTTCGGCGTTCTTCTTTATGCTGGCACGCCGGGCCGAGCCGGAATAGCCGTCGGCCAGGGCCCTGCGGTCAAAAACGAAAAGACAGGGAAAGATATCCGGCGGGAGTTCCGTCGAGGTTTTTTGTCTGCGCCTTAATCGCATAGTGGTCATCCATCGCAATACCAAAGCTTAGAATCGCGGCGGTTATCGCCGTCACCCCATAGAATGCCCCGTCGGTAGTAAAATTAGACTTACCGTCAGCGGCATACATGCCATAGCCGAAAAGACCGTAGACGGCGAAACTCGCCAGGAACGTAAACGGATACGAAATAAAAAATATGATTTCGCCCCGCCTGAGCGGCGACTCGTCCTTTGCGTCGGTATGGATATTTTCCGGATAACCGGGATTGAGTTCAATGGCGTGTGTTGCCGCAAACGCCGTGAGGCTCAGCACTAAAACGATCTTGCGCAGGAATTTCACGGTAGCTTCCCCTTCCCCGGTACGTTGGCGTAAGCCGGCCTGGCGCGGCAATCACGCATCAAAAAGCGGAGCCTCTTTGCCCGGCATACCCAGGTGAATGAACGCTTCGCGCGTGAGCATACGGCCGCGCGGTGTCCGGCGGATGAATGCTCGGCGGACAAGGTAAGGTTCGACATAGTCCTCAAGCGTCGCGAGATCTTCGGCGAGTATCGACGACAGCGGTTTTAATCCCACCGGGCCGCCCTGGTAATGGTTGGCGATAGTCAGCATAAACTGGCGGTCGAGTTTTGTGATACCCTCGGCGTCGATGTGCATCTTCTGAAAGGCATGCTCGGCCGCGGCGAGGCCCACGGCTTTTTCGAGCGAACCGCTGTCGGCAAGAGCATAGTCCCAGACCCGCCGCAACAGGTGCAATGCGATACGCGGCGTGCTGCGCGCGCGCCGGCTGATCGCACGCGTCGCCTCTTCGTCGAGCAAAATCTTCCAGAGCCCGGCGGCGCGCTGCACAATGCGTACGATGTCGTCGTCTTCGTAGAACTCGAGATGAAAACGAATACCAAAACGATCGCGCAGCGGCGCGGTCAAGTCACCCGGCCGCGTCGTCGCCCCGATCAGCGTGAAGGGCGGTAATTTGATCTGCACGGAATTCGCCAGCAGGCCGTCGCCGACGGCGATATCGATGCTGCGGTCTTCCATCGCCCCATAGAGCAGCTCTTCCGCGGCAACCGGCAGGCGGTGGATCTCATCGATGAAAAGAACGTCGTGCTCGCCCAGGGAACTCAGAATTTTTGCCAGGTCGCCGGGACGTTTGATATTGGGCGCAGTGATCTGCGAGAAACGCGCGCCCGTTTCTTCAGAGACAATCCGTGCCAGCGTGGTTTTACCCAGGCCCGGTGGCCCCGAGAGCAGAATATGGTCAAGCGGTTCTTTGCGGATAGCCGCGGCCTTGATAAAGGATCTCAGGTTTTCGACGACATCTTTCTGCCCGACAAACTCTGAAAGCGCCGACGGGCGCACCTGTACTTCCTGGTCGTTTTTTTCGAGGTGGAGATGTGGTTCGAGCGGCATGGCTGGCCGCTATTCTTTACCGCGCTCGAGCACGACACAGGCATTGGAATAGTCGCGTGCATGCGAGATGCTGAAGAGTATGCTTGTCACGCTTTTTGTCTTCAGCATTTCTGCCAGAAGTCCGGTGACGTGGATGTCCTTTTTCCCTTCACTACCCTTGAGCCCGACATCGCGGTACGAAATCCTCAGGTCGCGCGGCATACCGAGCGCTTTGATGAAAGCTTCTTTCACGGCAAAACGCGCCGCGAGATGCGGCGTTGGATCTTTTTTTTTCAGGCAGTAAGTGACTTCTTCTTCGGTAAAGACCCGGTTCAGAAATCGCTGCTTGTATTTGCCCAACATTTCAGAAATGCGGTCATTTTCACAGATATCGATGCCGATGCCAACGACCATCAGATTTCCGCTGAGAAAAATTTCACGACCGCGTCGGCATCGCCCGTAAATTTACCCTGTATGAGTTCGGCCTTGCCACCGCCCGTGACGCCGAGACCCGCCGGGACTTTTTTAACCGTCTGGCCCAAATGGATTTTTCGGGCTGCTGCATAATCTGCGCCCGTACCCAGAACAAACACTGTCTCAGCGGGGCCCTTTGCAAACAGCATGTATACCGCTTGCGCGTTCTTTTCACGCGCCTTGTCGATAAGATTTTTAAGATCGTTGATTGGCCGGGCGTCAAGCACCTGGACGGCATACGCCGTGCCGGAGGCGGCAGTCGTGGTTGCTGCGATGAGAGCATCGAGCAACGGCTCCAAATCGCCGCTCACCGCACTCTGGCTTTTTTTGCGCTCTTTGCGCACTGCCTGCTGTAGTTCGGCAACTTCCGCCGCGAGAGCCAGCGAACTGCGCCAGAGCCCCGCGTCGACCTTGGCTGCTTCGAGTGTTTTCAGCTTTGCTGCAGCAGCGTCGCCGTCCTTACCTATTTCAGTTAACGCAACGCGGATTTCATCCCATTTACGCTGCAGGGCCGCACTAGCCGCCTGGCCCGCGACCGCTTCGATGCGGCGGTTGCCGGCACCGGGGCTGGATTCCTTCTGGATAAAGAACGCGCCGATGTCGCCTGTGCGTGCAACGTGTGTGCCGCCGCAGAATTCTTTCGAGAAATCACCCATCTCGACCACGCGCACGACGTCACCATACTTCTCGCCGAAAGTCATTACCGCACCGCGCTTTTCAGCTTCGTTTTTGGGCAATACTGCTGTGGCAACTGCAGCGTTACCATGGACCACTTCGTTCACGGTGCGCTCAACGGCGGCGACTTCGTCGGCAGTCATTGCTTTCGGGTGGGCAAAATCAAAACGCAGGTATTCGGGATGCACAAGAGAACCTGTCTGCTTAATATGCCCGCCCAGGCTCTTTTTGAGCGCGGCGTTCAACAGGTGTGTCGCGCTGTGGTGCCGCATCAGGGCCTCGCGGCGTTCGCGATCGACAATGAGCTCGACCTCTTCGCCTGCCGCAATGGTACCTTCGATATCGCTCAACAGGTGAACGTATGCATCACCTTGCTTGCGGCAATCGGTGATACGTGCTCCACCCTTGGCGCTTTTGAGGAAACCATTGTCCCCCAGCTGCCCCCCACCTTCGGCATAAAAAGGTGTCTTATCCGTCAGCACAAAGCAGAGTTCTGCCGAATCTTTTTCAGATATGGAATTCACCACCTGATTGCCGCGGATGATCGAAAGAATTTTTCCGTGATCTGCGAGCGTTGTAAACCCCGTGAATTCCGTAGCCGTAGATTTCCCCAGCGGTAATTCCAGCACGCCCTTCCATGCGGCACGTCCACGCTCGCGTTGTTTTTCCATCTCGGCTTTGAACGCCGGAATATCGACGGTAAGGTTTTCCTGCTCGGCGAGCTCTACTGTCATTTCGAGCGGGAAGCCAAAAGTATCATACAGTTGAAAAATTTCTTTGCCGGGCAGAACCTTGCCACCCTTTTCCTTCACACCGTGCACCAGCTCTTCGAGGCGTGCCGCGCCTGAATCGAGCGTCTTCAGGAAACGGTTCTCTTCTTCGCGGATATAGTCTGTGATGAACGGAATATTGCCTTTGAGCTCGGCATAGAACTTGCCATAGATCTCACTGACTGTATCGCAGAGTTTATAGAGCAATGGCTCCTTTTGCCCCAGCTTGCGGCCAAACAACATCGCGCGGCGCAGAACACGGCGCAGTACGTAGCCGCGCGATTCATTCGAGGGGAAAATACCATCTGACATCGCAAAGGTCAGAGTGCGGATATGATCCGTGAGCACGCGCAGCGCAATAACAGAATCACCTTCATACTTCGCCGAAAAAACTTCAGCCGCCTTTTTGCGCAGCGACGCCAGTTCGTCGGTGTCGAAAACGGAATCCACACCCTGCGTGAGTGTGCCGAGGCGCTCAAGGCCGGCTCCGGTATCGATGCCGGTCTTCGCAAGCGGGAGGTATTCCCCCTTCTGGAAATCAAACTGGTTAAAAACCAGGTTCCAGAACTCCATAAAACGATCGCCCGAGCCCCCTGGCGCCCGGTTTTGCTCGTCTGTACCGAACGCTTCGCCGCGGTCGATGTAAAGTTCGCTGCATGGTCCGCAGGCGCCTGCGTCACCGGCGGGTCCCCAGAAGTTATCCGCACGGCCCAGACGCACGATGCGCTCCCTGGGTACGCCGATGTGTTTATGCCAGATATCAGCGGCCTCGTCGTCGTTTTCAAAAATACTGATCCAGATCTTATCTTTCGGAAAAGGTAAAAATTGCGTGGAGTACTCCCACGCAAACTCAATCGCTTCTTTCTTGAAATAATCACCGAAGCTGAAGTTGCCGAGCATCTCAAAGAACGACAAGTGCCGCTTGGTCTTGCCTACGGATTCGAGGTCAGTGGTCCTCAGGCACTTCTGCACAGAAGCCAGCCGGGATGCAGGCGGATTTTTTGCGCCCGAAAAGAAATCCTTGAAAGGCACCATACCCGCTGTCGTAAAAAGCAACGTCGGGTCAGCCGCAGGCAAGAGCGAGGCGCTGGGCATACGCAGGTGCTTTTTACTCTCAAAGAATGAGAGATATGAATTTCGGATATCGTTGATCTTCATGACGCTGGATTAACTCCGGTTTTTGAAACATGCCCGCAAGAAGATATAAAAAAAGCGTACCCGAAGGTACGCTTTTTCTGAGGGCTTAAGAATAGTTACTTCTTAGCCTTTTTTTCTTTTGCCGGCTTCGCAGCCTTGGCTTCTTTCGCTGGTTTTTCAGCAGCCGAAGCTTTTTTGCCGCCTTTTTTACTGCGCGCCGCACGGACTGCACTGCGGTCTTCTTTCAGCTGCGCCAGTTCTTTGCGCTCGACAAGTTGCAGCATCGCCATTTCTGATGCATCAGAAATGCGCTGCCCGACGCGCAGAATGCGTGTATAACCACCGGGACGCGTAGCAAAACGCGGCGCGATGTCATTGAACAGCTTGTGGAGGATTTCCTTATCGGTCACGATTTTCGCCGCTTCGCGCAGGTTATGTACTTTCTCCGCAGGCGTCAGCGAACCTTTTTGGTTTGCCCGTGCCCGCGTGATCAGCTTCTCCGCGATCTGGCGCGCGACCTTGGCTTTCGCTACGGTCGTGGTGATATTCTCATGAAAGAACAATGACTGCACAAGGTTGCCCAACATCGCCTGGCGATGCCCGACCTTCTTGTTCAGATGTTTTACTTTATTTCCCTTAATCATAATCCCTCTTGGATCTTTCCGTTATCAGCGACCGTCGCGCATGCCGAACGCGAGATTCATGTTAGCGAGCTTGCTTTTAAGCTGCAATAACACTTTGTCCGAGTAGTGCTTGCTCTTTCTCAGGTCGTCTTCGTAGCGTGTGACGATGTCTTTCACGTTGCGCATGTCTAAGCTGCGCAACACCGCGATACTGCGCACCGACATTTCCATGTCTTCCAGGGCAACCTGCATCGCCTTCTTGAGGCGCTCGTCAGTTTCGTCGAATTCTTCCTCTTCTTCGTACATCTCTTCTGCGAAGTTGATGAATACGGTAAGGTGTTCTTTGAGAATCTTCGCGGCATAAGCCATCGCGTCTTCAGGCGAGATGGTCATGTCTGTCCAGATTTCGAATGTGACTTTGTCGTAGTCTGTTCTCTGGTCGACGCGTGTTTCGCCGATTTCGAAGTTCACTTTCGTGATCGGTGAAAAGAGTGCGTCGATGGGAATCACACCCACTTCATCGATCATCTTCTTAGTGATTTCAGCGGGCAGGTAGCCGCGGCCTTTATCGATCTGCAGCGTCATCTTGAGGTTTGCATCCTCATTCATGTGCGCGAGAACGAGGTCGGGGTTCATCACCTCGACGCTGTTTGAGACCGCAAAGTCGGCTGCCATCAGCACACCAGCGCCTTTTTTCTCGACTTCGAGAGTCAGGGGACCCTGGCCGTCCATTTTAAGGCGTACACGTTTCAGGTTGAGGATCAGGCGGGTGACGTCTTCTTTGATGCCGGGCATCGTGGAGAATTCGTGGCTCACGCCTTCGATCTTGACCGCGACAATCGCCGCGCCTTCGATGTACGACATCAGAACGCGCCTCAGGCTGTTCGCCACCGTGACGCCGAAACCTTTTTCAAACGGCTCGGCGACAAACTTGCCGTAATCCGGGCGAGTTTCTACGTGCTGGAATTCCGCACTTTTCGGACGCTTGAGACCCTTGAGTAAATTTTTCGGTGCAGCTTTTGCCATTATTTCTCCATTAAAAATTATTTCGAGTACAACTCGACAATGACGTTCTCTTTGATCGGAATATCGACGTTTTCACGTGACGGCATTTTCACGACTTTCGCTGATTTTCCGTCTTCGCCGTGTTCCATCCAATCTGCGATGAGACCCGCATTTTTCGACATTTCCACGTTTTCAGCGATGACCTTATTCGTTTTCAGTTTTTCTGCCAGCGAAATTGTATCGCCGATAGAAACTTTATAGCTGGGGATATCTACACGGCGGCCGTTCACCTGAATGTGGCCGTGTACGATAAAGTTACGTGCCTGGGCGCGCGATGAAGCAACACCCATGCGGTAGAGCGAATTGTCGAGACGACGCTCGAGCAGAATCAAAAGGTTTTCCCCGGTGATACCGCGCTGGCGCGATGCGTGTTCAAAATAGTTGCGGAACGGGCGCTCTAAGAGGCCGTATACACGCTTGACCTTTTGTTTTTCACGCAGCTGTGTCGCATAACCCGACATCTTCGGCTTACGCTTCGGTGGTGGGCCCGGAGGATTTTTTCTTTTGTTAAAAATGCACTTGTCTGTCATGCATTTTTGACCTTTGAGGAATAATTTTAATCCCTCGCGTCTGCACAACTTACATGCTGGTCCGATTGCTCTTGCCATTTCTTATACCCTTCTCTTCTTGCGTGGTCGGCAGCCGTTATGTGGTACCGGTGTGATGTCTTTGATGAGGCTGACGCGCAGGCCTGATGCAGCCAGCGTGCGGATTGCCTGCTCGCGGCCAACGCCGGGGCCTTTGACGTAAATTTCCACTTCATGCAGGCCGCGCTCGCGCGCTTTGTCGAGAGCTGAACGTGCCGCCAACTGTGCTGCATACGGCGTCGCTTTACGCGAACCTTTGAATTCGAGCGAACCGCCCGATGCCCAGGCGATCGAGTTACCGTTCATGTCGGTAATCGTGATGATCGTATTGTTGAACGTCGCGTTGATATAAACGCGTCCGCGTGGCACACGACCTTTGTCTTTGATCTTCTTCGACGCTTTCGCTTCGTCCGGCGCCGCTTGTTCTTTTACTTCTTCGCTCATATTATTGTTCCATTAACCTTTGCTCGGCGCCATTTTCTTGCCGGCGACGGTCACGCGGCGGCCTTTACGGGTACGCGCGTTTGTTTTAGTGCGCTGGCCGCGTGCGGGTAAACCCCGGCGGTGGCGGCTGCCCCGGTAGCTGTTTGTGTCAATCAGGCGCTTCATGTCGAGCTGCACTTTGCTGCGCAGTGCACCTTCTACAGTGTAAGACCCGTCGATGACCTTTTTGATCTTCCCGATTTCGTCTTCACTCAGCTCATGCACGCGCTTGGAAAGTGGGATGCCCGCTTTCGCTACGATGTCATTGGCGGCTTTTGTGCCAATGCCGTAGATGTACGTGAGGCCGATAACGACCCTTTTCTGATTTGGTAAATCTATACCTTCAATACGTGCCATAATTACCTCTGCCTCTGTTTATGCCGGGGATTTGATTTACAAATCACGCGGATGACTCCCGCTCTGCGGATTACCTTACATTGCGGACAAATCTTTCTGACCGATGCTCTGACCTTCATACGTTAACTCCAGATTTCTCAATGCCCATCATTTCAAAAACGTTGATATTTGCACCCTTGGGCAATGTGCAAATCACCGGGCCCGAACTTGTAACCGCAATTGTGTGCTCGAAGTGAGCGCTCAATTTGCCGTCCTTTGTTTTGACCGTCCATTTATCCGAATCTGTAAATACGTCATACGTGCCGGCGTTGATCATCGGCTCAATGGCGATGACCATGCCGGCGCGGATTTTGATGCCGTCTTTACGGCGACCATAGTTAGGCACCTGCGGCTCTTCGTGGATTGCCTTACCGATACCGTGGCCAACGAGCTGGCGCACGACGCCGAAGCCATTGCCTTCAGCGTGCTTTTGTACCGCTTCGCCGATCGCACCGATACGGTTGTCCGCTTTTGCTTCGGCGATACCTTTAAAAAGACACTGTTGTGTAACTTCGACGAGCTGGCGTGCTTCGCTGCTCACCTTGCCCACCGGCCATGTCCATGCAGTATCCGAAAAATAACCGTTGTAGCTCACACCCAGGTCTACGCTGACAATATCGCCTTCGCGGATGACATCCTTCTTGTTGGGTATACCATGCACGACACTGTCGTTGAGACAGGTGCAGATGCATGCCGGGAATCCATAGAGACCCAGAAAGGCCGGTTTGCCCTTTTTAGAATAGATAAATTCGCGCGCGACTTCGTCGAGGTCAGCCGTCGAAACACCGGGCTTAATATGCTCACGGATACGCATGTGAGTTTCGTAAGAGATCATACCGGATTCCATGATCTGCGAAACTTCTTTGCTTGTGTAGATCTTAACTGCCACGTCATACTCCGACCACGGCCTTTACCTTGTCCGCGATTTCAGTCGTGGAGCCGGTGCCGTGGATGTGGCGCAATATCTTCTTTTCTTCGTAATAGCTGATAAGAGGTTGTGTCTTGTCTTTAAAAACCTGCAAGCGATTTTTGATCGATTCAGGATTGTCATCCGAACGGCCTTCCTGCGCCGCACGGCCCAGAAGGCGTTTCACAAGCTCTTCATCCGGCACTTCAAAATTAACCACATGGTCCATTTTGATGCCGAGTTTTGTTAAAATACCGTCGAGAGCCTTTGCCTGCTCGATTGTACGGGGAAAACCGTCGAGCACGAAGCCTTTTTTGCAATCTGGTTCCTGAATGCGCTGCTCGATAATGCCGATGACAACGCTGTCGGGCACAAGCTCGCCTTTATCCATAAAGGATTTTGCCTGCTTGCCCAGATCTGTCCCTTTGCTCACTGCTTCGCGCAGAATGTCACCTGTGGAAATCTGGATGATTCCCGCACGATCTAAAAATATTTTAGCCTGCGTGCCTTTACCGGCGCCAGGAGGACCCAGGAAAATCAGTTGCATGCGCTAGCGCACCACCCGTGGGCGTCCGGCACTTTTCTTATTGCGATCCATAAAGCCGTCATAGTGCCGCATGATGAGCTGGCTTTCGATCTGTTTGAGCGTATCGAGGGCAACCCCGACCGTAATGAGCAGAGACGTACCACCGAAGAGGTGAATCAGCTGCGAATATTTTTCGAGGCTCCAAAGCTTAATAAAGATATCAGGAGCAATCGCGACGAAGGCGAGAAAGATCGCACCGGAGAGTGTGATCCTGTTCAGAATGCGCTCGAGTGTCTCTTCCGTATGCGCACCAGGACGCACACCAGGGATATATCCGCCATTTTTCTTGAGCGCCTCGGCAATCTCTTTCGGATTGTATTGTATCGTTGTGTAGAAATAAGCGAAAAACAAAATCAGCATGATATAAATGATGAAGTAAGTAATCGTACCCGGTGCGAGATACTTCTGGATCGTCTCGGCAAAACCCTGGTAGCGCGAGCCAAAATAACTCGCAATCTGCGACGGGAAGATCATCAGCGATGATGCGAAGATGATCGGCATCACGTTTGCAGCGTTAACCTTGATAGGCAGGGTTTGGCTCGCACCTTGTACCATACGGCGCCCGACAATACGCTTACCGTACTGCAGGGGAATCTTGCGCTGGCCTTCGCTGAGCAGAATCGACATACCGATCATGGCAATAAAGAGCACCAGGAGAATCAGCGCGAGAATTGCATCGGCCTGATTTGTGCGGATGTCACCGAGGAACTGCCCCAGCGCAGCGGGCGCTCCGGCAATAATACCCGCAAAGATAATGAGAGATGTTCCGTTACCAATGCCGCGCTCTGTCATGAGCTCGCCCATCCACATCAGCAGAATCGTACCGGCGGTGATGGTCAGCATGGTCATCGCAGTGAAAGCCGTTCCGGGCCCCCCTGCGATCAACAGGCCTTTGCCGCTCTGCGCAGCTTCAAAGTGCAGCGACGTGATATAAACTGTAATACCATACGCCTGCAGGGCGCAGAGTAAAACGGTGCCATAACGTGTGTACTGGTTGATCTTCTTACGGCCGAAATCCCCTTCTTTAGCGAGGCGCTGCAGAGAAGGAACCGCAACCATCATGATCTGCATGATGATCGAAGCGGAAATGTAAGGCATGATACCCAAAGCAAAAACCGACAGACGTTTGAACGCGCCGCCGGCAAAAAGGTCGATATAGTCTGTCAGGCTGCCGCCCGCACCCGCTGCAGCTTTGGCAAAATATTCCTGCAAAACCTTGAAGTCAAGGCCCGGCACAGTGATGTGTGCGCCGATGCGGAAAAGCAAAAGCATCCCGAGCGTAAAAAGAATCTTTTTACGCAGGTCAGGAACGGTAAAGATGGTTACGATCGACCGGATCATTTAGCTGTCTTTTTTCCTTTCTCCAAAACTTTGGACTTCGCTTCTATAACTTCAACTTTCGCGCCCGCAGCTTCTGCGAGTTTCTTTGCCGCTTCGCTCACCGCGTCGGCCTTGATGTTTTTACCCGACAGCGAAACCTGTTTGCCGTTAGTTTTACCGAGGAGCTTCCACGCTTCTGTGCTCTTCGGTACGAGACCGGCTTTTTTCAGCGCTTCGAGGTTGATGGCTGCGTCTGCCAGTTTACCTTCGGCAACATATTTTGCCAGGTTTTGAATGTTAACAGGGGTGTATTCTTTACGGAATGCATTCTGGAAACCGCGCTTTGGAATGCGGCGATAAAGGGGCCACTGACCACCTTCAAAACGCGCAGGAATATTACCGCCATTACGCGCAGTCTGACCCTTACCACCGCGGCCAGAAGTCTTACCGTGGCCTGACGAAGTACCGCGGCCGACGATTTTCGGACGCTTATTCGCGCCTGCATTGGGCTTTAACTGGTTCATCCGATCGCCTCTACTTTCACAAGAAAGTTAACCTTTTTAAGCATGCCTTCGATTTGCGGAGTTACCGCATGCTCGCGCGACATACCGACGCGGCGCAGGCCGAGCGCTGTGAGCGTCGCTTTTTGTTTATCCGACTTGCGGATGTTACTGCGAGTTTGTGTTACGCGTACTTTTTTCATTTATATTACCTCAGCTAGCTGCCGGCACTGGAGCTGCAGCCACGGCTTTGTCAGCCAGGGCCTTACGTTTCTCGTCGCGGCGCTGTTTTGAATAATTACCAAAGAGCACGGGCAGAGGAATTCCGCGCCGCAGCTTTGCCTGTTCGATACCGTCGAGTTGTTTCAGACCGTCGAGCGTCGCTTTAACAATGTTCAAGGGGTTTGTAGAGCCAATCGCTTTTGTCAGAATGTCGTGGATACCCGCGAGTTCGACTACCGCACGTACCGAAGCACCGGCGATGATACCAGTACCGGGAGCGCCCGGTTTCAGCATCACGCGCGCCGATTTAAAACGGCCGATGACTTCGTGAGGGATAGTATTGCCCTTTTTGCGGATCTTCATGACGCCTTTTTTTGCGTCTTCGATCGATTTACGGATCGCTTCCGGAACTTCCTTCGCCTTACCGAAGCCAAGACCGACATACGTCTGTCCGTCGCCGACAACAGTCAGCGCATTGAATGAGAAGCGGCGACCGCCCTTCACAACTTTTGCCACGCGGGCCATATTGACCACACGCTCTGTGAGTTCTATTGTCTGACCGTCGATTTCGATCAGGTTCTTCTTAACGCCTTCTTTGGGGCCGTTCTTTTTACGCCCACCCGGCTTTCTGCCGCCGCCGCCCTGTTGCTTTGAGTCTTCCATAATGATTAGATCTTAACTCCCTTTTCGCGGAGTTTTTCCGCAAAGCTTTGCACACGGCCGTGATACAGTTTTGCACCGCGATCGAAAATATAACCTTCATCGAGCTTCAGGTTAGCTCCCTGCATTTTACCGACCAGAGTTTCTGCGAGCTTTGCAGAGTGTTCTTTGTTGGTGAACGATTTTCTCTCTTTAGTCTGCAGCGCCTTGTCGAGCGTTGAGCAGGTAATCAGTGTTTTACCCGCAGCATCGTCGAACAGTTGAGCATAGAGATGTTTTCCGGATACATGGAAATAGATGCGGCGCTTGCCGGCACGATTTCCCTTGCGGAGGCCTGCACGCACACGCGCAACCCGTTTTGATTTCTGGCGATTAAGTCTTGCTACCGATGGCATATATCCCTCTTACTTCTTAGCGCCCGCTTTACCAGCTTTGCGGCGGACATGCTCGTTCTCATAACGAATACCTTTACCTTTGTAAGGCTCGGGTTCCTTAAAACCGCGGATCTGTGCTGCCACCTGACCCACGCGCTGTTTATCAATACCGCTCACCTTGAGCTTGGTATTCTCGAGAACCTCGACGACAACGTCTGCGGGTTCTTTAAAAATAACATCATGAGAAAAACCGAGGCTAAAGACAACGTCCTTACCCTTTTTCTGTGCGCGGTATCCCACACCCTGCAGCAGCAGGATTTTCGAATAGCCGGTAGTCGTACCGACGACGCTGTTTTGCACCAGCGACCGCACGAGGCCGTGTTTGGCGCGCAGCGTCTTTTCATCGCTCGAGCGTGTCAGTTTCGCAATATTCCCTTCGATCTCCAGTTTGAGGCCTGGGAACATGGGAGCCGTGAGCGAACCCTTAGGGCCTTTCACAGTAACGCTGTCTGCACCAGCGGTGATTGTTACACCCGCCGGGACATCGATAATTTTGTTTCCTATGCGCGACATATATCTTCCTTAGTAGATCCGGCAGAGAAATTCGCCACCGACATGCTGGAACTTTGCTTCTTTCTCAGAAAGCACTCCCTTCGGTGTGGAAAAAATACTCAAACCCATGTTGTTACGCGTAGGTTTGATCTCTTTCCATGGCAGGTAAATGCGGCGGCCGGGTTTTGAAATTCTTTCAATTGCCGAGAACACAGCTTTGTTTTCATAATATCTGAGGTCGATCTTCGCCATGCGCGCCGCACCGCTCTTAAAGACAACAAATCCTTCTACAAAACCTTCGGATTTGAGAATCCCGAGAATCTTCTCGCAGGTATTGTTGATACGCACTTCTACGTTTTCATGATTCGCGCGTCCGGCGTTCCGGATTCGCGTTAACATATCTGATATTAAATCGTTTGTCATAATATTCTCACCAAGAAGATTTGCTTACACCGGGAATGAGTCCGCGTGATGCATTTTCACGGAAACAGATACGGCACATCTCGAAACGGCGCATGTAGCCGTGCGCGCGACCGCAGAGCGGGCAACGGTTGTAACCGCGGGACGTAAATTTTGGCTTACGCGCCGCTTTGATTTCCATTGATTTCTTTGCCATAAGTCCTATTTACCTTTCCGAATCGGAAAATTGAATTTTTCGAGCAGTTTTGCCGAATGCGCTGCGCCTTCGGATTGAATCACCAGGGTCACATCCATACCGTGGATCTGTTCCACGTCATCGAATGTAATCTCGGGGAAAATGATCTGCTCTTTGATACCAAGGCTGTAGTTGCCGCGCGCGTCGAATGACTTCGGGCTCAGGCCGTTAAAGTCACGAACCCGCGGCAGGGCCACGTTGACGAGGCGGTCGAGGAATTCATACATACGGTCGCCACGCAGTGTGACTGTCACACCAATCGCGAGGCCTTCGCGCAGTTTGAAGTTCGAGATCGCTTCTTTCGCGCGCGTCTTAACCGGTGCCTGACCGGTGATGGCTGCTATTTCGGTTACGACGCCCTCGATCGATTTGGGATTCGCTACCGCAAAGCCCGCTCCGACATTCAAAACGATCTTCTTTAATACAGGAACCTGCATGACTGAGCGTACGCCCAGCTCTTGCTTGAGTTCACCGCGGATCTTCTCGTTGTAGAGTTTTCTTAAACGAGGCTGAGGTCTTGTTGCTGTTGCCGTTGCCATATATTAATCCAATGCCCGCTTGCGCTCTGATGCTACGGAGAACCGGGCTTTTTTGCCGTTTTTATCCGCTGCATATGAAATGCGTGTGGCCTTTTTTTCTTTAGAATCGTAGTATTGAACGTTAGAAAGCGCAATTGGCATTTCGATTTCGACGATGCCACCTTTTGGGTTTTCCTGCGATGGACGTGAGAAACGTTTTCTCAGGTTCACACCTTTGATGACGATTTGTTCTTTCTCGCGGTCAATGCGCAGAATCTCGCCGCGCGACTTCTTGTGTTTGCCAGCGATGACAATCACTTCGTCTTTGACTTTGAGGCGTGTTTTGATTTTTTCAGGAGCCGCTTTCATAATTACAGTACCTCAGGTGCCAGGGAGATGATCTTCATAAACTGGCGGTCGCGCAATTCACGCGCCACAGGTCCGAAGATACGCGTTCCTTTCGGGTTGTTCTGGTTGTCGATGAGAGCGCAGGCGTTCTCGTCGAAACGGATATAAGAGCCATCGGCGCGGCGCAGTTCTTTTTTCGTGCGTACGATGACCGCGCGCTGGACCTGTTTCTTGTGGTCCTTTTTACCCATAGAGTCTTTGATACCGTATGCGGGTGTCGCCGACTTCACCGCGACGACGATGATATCACCGACGCCTGCGTAGCGCTTCTTAGAACCACCCAATACTTTAATCAGTTGAACCTGGCGCGCTCCGGTGTTATCCGCAACTTTCAGCCATGAGAGCATTTGTAACATAGTTTATCCTACCACCGGCAGGTCTTCTGCCTTACGCGCGACAATTTTCTGCAGCGCATAGCGCTTGCGTTTTGAATGCGGGCGCGATTCTTCGATCACGACTGTATCGCCCTCTTTCGCCTCTGTCTTTTCATCATGCGCCATGATTTTTTTAGTCTGGCGGATGGTTTTCTTAAAATGCGCGTCTTGTTTGCGGAACGCGATCGACACAACGATTGTTTTGGGAGTTTTTGCCGAAACAACAATCCCCTGGACCGTCTTTTTTGCTTTTTTTACTGCTTCACTCATGCTTTAACCGCCGCCTGGCTGCCCGTTGCAGCTTGATTCTTGCGCTGGTTTTGCACCGTCAGAATGCGCGCAATGTCTTTCTTAAGAATACCGACGCGGGCGTTGTTCGTGTATGATGACGTCACCATGCTGAACCGGATTTCCTGGAGTTCTTTGCGAAAATCGCCGTGGTAACGCGCGAGTTCCGCCTCGGTCAGCTCTGAGAAATTGACCTTTTTAGTCGCTTTTTTCTTTTCCGCTTTAGCCATGGGAGACGTCCATTTTCTGATTTTTAGACATACCGTCAATCAGTCTGGTCACTTGGCCCTCTTGACGATCTTGGTCTTAATAGGCAGCTTCGCGGCCGCACGTGTCAGCGCTTCTGCCATCACTTTTTCTTCCGCGCCGCCCATTTCAAACATGACTTTGCCCGGTTTTACGATCGCTACGTAGTATTCCACGCTTCCTTTACCTTTACCCTGGCGGGTTTCGGCGGGTTTGCTGGTTACCGGGCGATCGGGAAAAATGCGGATCCAGACTTTGGCGCCACGGCGCACGTGGCGCATCATGGCTACCCGGGCAGCTTCGATCTGGCGCGAGGTAATGCGCTCGCCTGAGACCGCCTTAAGGCCCATGTCTCCGAAAGCAACGGAATTGCCGCCCTTCGAGAAGCCCCTCAGGTTCAGCGTGTGTGGCTTACGCCATTTGAGTCGTTTTGGTGCCAGCATGATTAATCCTTATGCCTCGCGGCGCTTGATCGTGTATTTGTCCTCGTCGGTTTCTTTCGATTCGAGGTAGTCGCCCGTATAAATCCAGACTTTGACGCCGATCTTACCGAATGTGGTATCAGCTTCTGCCGTACCGTAGTCGATGATCGCACGCAATGTATGCAGGGGAACGCGGCCTTCGAGGTACTGCTCGCGGCGCGCCATATCGGCACCGTTAAGTCGACCCGAAACCATCACGCGCACGCCGAGCGCACCAGCGCGGATTGCCGAGCGCAGGGCCATCTTCATCGCACGGCGGAAAGCCATACGGTCTTCGAGCTGCAGCGCCACTGATTCGGCTAATGCCTGGGCAGAGCCATCGGGCTTAGCCACTTCAATGATTTTGACTTCGAGCGGCTTCGTCACCATCGTGCGCAGCGTCGCTTTCAGGGCTTCGATCTTCTTGCCTTGCTGGCCGATGACCAGACCTGGCTTAGTGCTGTGGAGTTTAACGTGCACTTTCTCAGGAAAGCGCTCGATCCCCACTTTCACAATACCACTTTTGTTAAAACGGTCTTTGATGTGCTTACGGATCTTCAGGTCTTCATGCAGCGTCGCCGCATAAGTTTCTTTTTTGTGATACCAGACGCTGTCCCATGTGCGGGTAATTTTAAGGCGCAGGCCGATTGGATTTGTTTTCTGTCCCATTGCTTATTAACCTTCGTCTGACAGTACGATTGTCAGTTTGGATGTCTTCTTTTGAATACGATCGGCGCGACCGCGCGCCCGCGGCATGAAACGTTTCATGAGCGGGCCACCGTCGACAAAGATCTTCTTGATAAAGAGAGCACGTTCATCGACGCCGGGGTTGATCACGCGCGCATTAGCCGCCGCGCTGATTAGCGCTTTGAGAATGATGCGTGAACTCTTGCGCGGGATATGTTTGAGGATATCCACCGCTTCTGGGTATTCGTAACCACGCACTTCGTTCGCCACAAGACGCATCTTGCGCGCGGACATTCTGACCTGGTCTACTGAGGCTTTTGATTCCATCTATATCCCCGTTATTTAGGCGGCGCAGAGGGCGCGGCTTTTTTCTTATCGAGGCTGGTATGGCCTTTGTATGTGCGTGTCGGCGCAAATTCACCGAGTTTATGGCCGACAACGTTTTCATTCACGTAAACGGGAATGAATTTGCTCCCGTTATGCACGAGGAATGTCATGCCTACCATTTCAGGAAAGATTGTCGAACGGCGCGACCATGTTTTGATCGGCTTTTTATCGTTCGTCGCCTTCGCCTTTTCAACTTTCTTGAAAAGGTGTTGGTCGATAAAAGGACCTTTTTTCAGTGAGCGAGACATTATTCACCACCTCGTGTGCGTACTTTACGCGAGACAATGAAACGTTCCGATGTCTTGCGCTTATTGCGTGTTTTTTTACCGCGTGTTGGCTTACCCCATGGCGTCACCGGATGGCGACCGCCCGAAGTTTTACCTTCACCACCACCCAATGGGTGGTCGACCGGGTTCATCGCCACACCGCGTACGCGGGGACGTTTGCCAAGCCAGCGTGAGCGGCCGGCTTTTCCGATCGATACAAGTTCGTGCTCATGGTTACCCACAACGCCAATCGTCGCGATGCAACGGTTGTGCACTTTGCGCGTTTCACCAGAAGGCAGTTTGACGATGGTATATTCACCATCGCGCCCTGAGATGATCGCAAATGCACCCGCAGAGCGTGCGAGCTGTGCGCCACGGCCGAGTGTCAGTTCGATGTTGTGGACGTTGGCGCCGATCGGCAGCGTGCCGATGGGAGCAGCATTGCCGATCTCGATCTCGACCTTCTCGCCTGAGACGATCTTCTGACCAACTTTAAGGCCTTTTGGTGCGATGATATAAGAACGCGCACCGTCTGCATAACAGACCAAGGCGATGTTCGCAGAGCGGTTCGGGTCGTATTCGATGGTTTCAACCACAGCAGGGATGTTCAGCTTGTTGCGGCGGAAATCGATGATGCGGTAACGGCGTTTGTGTCCGCCACCCCGGCGACGCACAGTAATGCGGCCATGGTTGTTGCGGCCCGCAGTTTCTTTGAGGTAGGTCAGGAGCGGCTTATGCGGCTCTGACGCTGTTACTTCATCCGACTGGAGAACCGTTTTGTAACGGAGTGTCGGGGTTTTCGGTCTGAATCTCTTAATTGGCATCGTTATACCCCTTCGAAAAGAGCGATTTTATCGTTCTTGTTTAAATAGACATACGCTTTCTTACGGCGATCTGTATAGCCGACATTGAATTTGTTGGCTTTAGCATCCGAACGGCTCACCAGCGTGTTCACCTTAAGGGGTGTTACGCCGAAAATCTTGCGGATTGCTTGTTTCACCAGCGTTTTGTTCGCGTTGATATTGACCTCGAACACGTAGCAGTTTTGAGCGCGCAGTGCCTCTGCTTTTTCAGAGACGAGCGGCTTTTTAATGACATCGTACAGATTCATATTTCCTCTTATAATAATGCCGAGAACTTCTTATCGAGTTCGGCGAGTGCTGCCTTGCTGACCACGAGGCCTGCGTTATAGAACAGCGCTGTTGCAGGAATGCGCGACGCATTGACTGCTTTCACCCAGGGAATATTGCGCAGCGACGCTGCATCTTTGCTTTCTGTCGAAGCCATGATGACGGCGATCGAGTGGCGGGCATCGTTGCTGTTCTTACGCAGCTTCTTCTTGGAACGGCCTTCTGTTTGCAGCTTAGCACCTTCGGTGATCTTGCTGATTGTCTGGAATGCAGTCTTTGTCGAAGCTTTTTCGAGGTTAAGACCATCATATACGACAACCATTTTATCCTGAACTTTTTTCGCGAGAATGTGCGCTACGCCGACTTGTTTCTTCTGGCGTGAGATCGAATCACGGTATTCGCGTGGCAGGGGCCCGAACACGATACCGCCGTGGCGCCACTGCGGCGAACGGATTGAACCCTGGCGCGCATTACCTGTGCCTTTTTGTTTCCACGGCTTTTTACCGCCGCCCGAAACTTCGGCCTTGGTCTTCGTCTTGTGCGTGCCCTGGCGTTGGTTCGCCTGCTCTGCCTTGATGACTTCCCAGATCAGGTGTTCGTTCACCTTGAGGGATGCAATCTTGTCAGAGATCTGTGCGTCGCCAGAGGCTGAGCCGGTGGCGGAATATGCTTTCAGTGATGCCATTGTTATACCTTAATTTTTATAGAGAAACAGCGTCGTGCCCTGGTGACCTGGCACCGCTCCCTTGAGCAGTACGACGTTATCTTCGGGGATAATGCGGAAGATTTCAACGTTTTTCACTGTCGCTGTCTTTGCACCTTTATGACCAGGCATCTTTTTGCCTTTCATAACCTCACCTGGAGTCTTGCGGTTACCGATAGATCCGGGCTGGCGGTGAAATTTTGAACCGTGCGACATACGACCGCCGCCAAATTTGTAGCGCTTCACAACGCCGGCGAAACCCTTACCTTTGCTGGTACCAGCGACATAGATCTTTTCGCCCGCGGCGAAAAGTTCACAGGTCAGCGAATCGCCGGCCTGTTTGTCGGTGTTAAAATCGCGCAGCTCGATCGCTTCGCGAACGAACTTGCCTGATTTTTCTTTTGCAGCTTTCTGATGGCCCTTCTCCGCTTTGCTGACCAGTTTCTCGGCGATATCGCCAAAACCAATCTGCACGGATGAATAACCGTCTTTTTCTTTCGTCTTCACCTGCAGCACGGGACAGGGTCCTGCCTGCACCGCGGTGACGGCGACTTGTTCACCAGCATCGCTCCAAACACTGAGCATGCCGATTTTTTTTGCGAGAAGACCCTTTTGCATTTTATTCCCTTAATTTCGCCTTTTTCTTATCTTAATTAGGACTTGATATAGACCATCACGCCCGCTGGAAGCTGGAGCTTCATCAGGGCATCGATGGTGTCTTCTGTCGGTTCAAGGATGTCGATCAGTCGTGAATGCGTGCGCATTTCGTACTGATCGCGTGCATCTTTGTACACGAACGTCGAACGGAGGACAGTGAATTTTTCAATTCGTGTCGGCAGTGGCACCGGACCCGCGATTTTCGCGCGGGTACGCTGTACTGTGCCGACGATGTCTCCCGTCGACTGATCTAACAGCCGCTGGTCGAACGACTTGAGTTTAACGCGTATCTTTTGAGCGGCCATTTTAATCCTTATTCGAGAATCTTACCGACGACGCCGGCACCGATCGTACGGCCACCTTCACGAATCGCGAAACGAAGACCTTCTTCCATCGCGATCGGGTTGATGAGCTCAGCTGTGATCGTTACGTTGTCACCGGGGTTTACCATTTCAACGCCTGTGGGCAGGTTGACGGTACCAGTTACGTCTGTTGTTCTGAAGTAGAACTGTGGACGGTATTTGTCAAAGAACGGAGTGTGGCGGCCGCCCTCGTCTTTTGTGAGAACGAGAACTTCACCGGAGAACTTCTTGTGAGGCTTCACGGTGCCTGGTTTTACGATAACCTGGCCACGTTCTACGTCTTCTTTCTTTGTACCACGGAGGAGCAAACCTACGTTGTCGCCCGCCTGACCGAAGTCGAGGAGCTTGCGGAACATTTCGATACCGGTTACGATGGTCTTCTGCGTATCGCGGATGCCAACGATTTCAATCTCTTCGTTCACGTTTACCTTACCGCGCTCAACACGACCTGTACAAACTGTACCACGGCCTGTGATCGAGAACACGTCTTCGATAGGCATCAGGAACGGTTTGTCGACAACGCGTACCGGATCTTTTACATATGCATCGAGTGTTTCTGCAAGTTTCAGAATTGCGCCTTCGCCGAGTTCGCCTGTGTCGCCTTCAACGGCCTTAAGGCCTGAACCAGCAACAAAGGGCACTTCGCCACCTGGGAAGCCGTATTTTGTCAACAGGTCGCGGACTTCCATCTCAACGAGCTCTTGCATTTCTTTACGGTCGCCTTCGGGCAGCATGTCGACTTTATTAAGGAAGACAACGATCTGGGGAACACCCACCTGCTTAGCGAGAAGGATGTGCTCACGAGTCTGTGGCATCGGGCCGTCAACGGCTGAAACTACGAGAATCGCTGCGTCCATCTGAGCAGCACCGGTGATCATGTTCTTCACATAGTCGGCGTGGCCGGGGCAGTCAACGTGTGCGTAGTGACGGTTCGCTGTTTCGTATTCCTGGTGCGATGTCGCAATGGTGATACCGCGTGCACGCTCTTCTGGAGCGTTATCGATCTCAGCGTATGATACCGCTTTGTTCTTTCCGCCGAATTTGCGTGCAAGCACCGTAGTGATCGCCGCTGTCAGCGTGGTTTTGCCGTGGTCAACGTGGCCGATTGTGCCTACGTTTACGTGCGTTTTACTTCTATCAAATTTCTCTTTTGCCATTTACGTTCTCCTCAATATATTTGGCTCTGCCGCATACAGCACCCTGAGCAGACCGCTTGCGATCTGCATGGGCCGTCTACACGACAAAGCCTCAAATGTTAAAAGTTCGCACTGGTTTTGTGATCCAGGCCCGAAACACAGCTTTTACTATGCGCGAGCCACCAAGTACAGGCAGTCAGTTTTTGAGATTGCGTCATGGTGACAATAAAAATAGGATTTCCAGCACCCCGGAATGCATTTTTTCGCAGCGCTGGGGAAAAAATCCCGTGATTATGTCACATAAACAGCATGCGGCCTAATCAGGGACGACGGGGAGCTGTGTTCCCGAACCGAAACGATACCCTATAGAAAGGCTAAATGTATGCCCGGTGAGCGTGGCAATATTGGTACCAGATGTCAATCCCGGAAAAAAGGAGAAGCCGCCGAAAAACTCAGCCATTCCGCGATATTCCAGCATGATGCGCATTGTCTCCATGGGCAGATACTGCAGGCCAAAGCGAAGCATCGCATGAAAACCGACCCCACTGGTATCAGAAACGCTTTCGCCGCCTGAAGCAACAGTATACTTAGCCTTGCCACCGCTGAGGCCAGCAACAAAGCCCATTTCATAACCAAAAGACGAACTGACAGGCATATGCCAGCCGAGGTGAAACGAGCCACGGATTACCTGCAACGAGGGCGAATTCGATTCCGCAGCTGCAACCGCATTCTGCGCCGTGATTTTTTTATCAGCGTCCCATTTAGTGTATTTCCAGGTAGAATCGGCCGCTGCCTGCCCGATCGTTCCGCTGATCTCTCCCCCGATAATAAAGAAACCGTCTGCTTTCGGCCGGTAGTTGGAATACCGCAGGCCCATGAAAACATTCTCGCGCAAATAAATTGTTTCCGGAGTTTCAAACTTTGTAGTGCCCGCGCCGATCAGGTAACTCTGCCGGCTGAATCCAGCCCAGGAAAAACCAGAGCCGCCTATGGCGTCGACTACATGAAAAGAAAACAACGGCGATACAGCGCCGAAAAAGATCACAGATGCGACACCGCGCAGGAAAAAATCAGTCTTTCTCATCTCCCCTCCTCGTCTTTCTTAAAAAGAAAACTGCATAACAGATTATTGCGCGCATCGGCATCGCCATAACGGATCTTCGCCGCTTCGAATAGATCTGCGTCGGCCAGATCATATCGTTTCGCGCGCGAGTGGGCCACACCGCGGTTGATGCGCGCTTGCCAGTAACCGGGATACAACCTCAGCGACTCCGAGAAGTCGGCAAGCGCTTCTTCATGGCGACCGAGGCGTGCGAGCGCATCGCCACGCGAACAAAGAAACATCGCGTTTGCCGGCGATGCGCTGACAAGCTTGTTGAGTTCTTCGAGGGCAACATCATAATCGCCGCGCGCCGCCGCCTCACCATACTTTTCATATAAGGGATCACGGCGCCCGGTGAGAGCAGCTTCATCATCGGGTAGAAAACGCGCGGCCATCGCCTGCAGCGCAGGGGAAAGCGCCGCTTCAAAAAATGCCGCGGCTTCACGGTAAGCCAATGCTTCATCGCGGTTCTGGGGTTCGATGCCCTGCTCTACACAATATGCCGCGGCAACCAGGCGGATAAAATAATTCTGCGAGCGTGCCAGGGAGCGCAAAAAGGGTCTTACCGCATTTCGATCGGATACCTGCGGTGCACGTTCAGCAAGTTTCCGCAAATTATATTCAGCCTTCTCATTCATTTGAAATCCCAGCGGCGGCCAGACCAGGGCCGAAACGATCATACGAGCATCATCTGCTGTCAGGCCAGGCGGCAGGTTGACCTGCTTCAAGGTATCTTCAACCAACCAGGGCACGACGCGGTCGAGGTGATCGCGCTTGCGGCCGATCATATCGTGGTCCGCTTCTGCCCACTCCTGGTTTTGCGCAAGCGTCGCGAAGGCATAGTACGGCAATGCGGCCTTGCCCAGCACAGGCGAGCCCAGCCAATAGAGGCCGTAGAACATCGGTTGTTTCGTTTCGGGCGAGACAACGCGGGGGATATCCACATCGGTAGAAAATTTATAACGCATGTTCCGGCATTCGATGGTATTGCCGGTGCGCACCAATGGGATGTCCATCGCTCGAAAGGCAGCCGCGAAAAAATCGGCCATATAGGTTTTCAGCCAATCGACATGCCGCGGCCAGGCAGGCATGCGCCGCACGGTTTCGAGAACACGCTCGATACCCCAGAGTGAAGCAAAACTGCCATCGAGCCGGTATACTCCCAACCGCTTCTCCAGTTCTTCCCGGTCCGGAATTTCCAAGGCAGGGTTGAATATCCCTGGGGAGCCGGTCGGCAACCATAATATTTATAATACTTAAGGAAGAAAAATTGCCAATTATCCGGGAATCTTATATTTTTATTAAACTTTTGGCGCTGCTTAAGCGTCTAAATCGTAGATATTACCGACCGTATGTACCGAGCAATAAAGCTGTTAATCCCGGCGCTTTTGGCCATTTTGTTTTTTGCGCACTGCAAAAAGCTGGATATTGACGCCAATTGCCTGAATTCGCTTTCTTCATGCTTCAAACCCGACAAGACGGCGCCCCTGCTCAAGAGCTATACGCCTATCCCCAATAAAGGCAGTAACCTTGTCAGTGTGCTGACCGGCATTCAGGTCAACTTTTCCGAGGAGATGAAGGACAGAACAAACAAGGAAAATTATAAGCTGTCAGGGCCCGGGGCAGCCGGCCTCAGCATTGAATCGATTACTGATGCGGGTGGCAGCTCTGTGATCGTAAACCTCAAAGGCACCGTCGCCAATAACGCAATCAACCTCAGCTTTCCGGGGCTTACCGATTACGGTGGAAACACCCTTTCTGCGGGCACGCAGGCAACGCTGACCGGCAGCATCAATATCGGGATCACAACGCAGGAAGCTCCGACGATCTATTATATCAGCAATGTCGCCGGCTTCACCTCTGCGGTAATCCATTGGTACCATGATTATGCCGACGATAACAACAATCTTTACTATGTACAACCCACCGGGTCAACCTGCGCCGATCCGCAGGTCGCATTTCCAGGCGGAGGCACCAATATGAGCGGTGGACCGGTTACCGCGGGTGCGGCAAATGTTGTCACCACTACGATACCCATTGCGACAAACTTCACGACCGATGGCACCTACATCGTCACGATCTGTATCAAAAATTCGGGTGCGAATAAATCGGGCGAGCTGGAAATCCCGATTGTGCGAGACACTGTTGCGCCGGTCATTCAGGCAAACATTGGTTCGGGCGCCTATGGTTCTCAGCAAGATATTCTGTTTACCTGCAGCGACAACTGCGACAACCTCGCTTATATCTCTACAGGTGGTACGACAATGCCCGCGAATCCGGCGGCGCCAACCTTCAATGCAACGGGTGGAGTAACATTAGGAACAAAGGTTACCGGACTGTTAAGAACCCCGCTCACCAGTGACCCATGGTTTTCAAAAGTGAATCTCAAGGCCTTTGATAAAGCTGGCAACCAAAGCGCCGCGACGATCTTCAGTTACCAGATTGATACGCTGTTGCCTACAACCACTTTCGCCTCACCGGCGACAACGCACGACTATGTGAGCAGTCTTGCAGGTGGCTATAACTCAACAGTACTTACCTGGAGCGCCGATAAGGGAAGCCAATACCAGATCTGTGTGGGCGATACGGGCGCCGTCGGCGTTTCTGGCTGTTCGGCAGGCCCCGCGTGCAATGGCGGGACTAATCTTTTCGGAACTGCACAGCCTTATACGCCGGGAAACTCCATCGGCACGACGATCAATGCTTCAAGTCTTACGGCAGGAGCTAACCGCGTGCACGTCTGCGTACAGAGCGGTGCTACGGTCGGCGACGCGACCTATACACTGACGCGCGACGTTGCCGCGCCTGTTATCGCATCCACAATACCTGCCGACGTGGCGAACGGCGTCATACCCGCAACGTCAATCACAGTGAATTTCACAGAAACAGTTGGCATCGACGTCTCCACAATTTCTGCCGCTGTTTCACCCAACCCAGGCGACCAAAATATTACAAAAGTAGCCTGCACCGGAAGTATTCAGGTCTCACTTGCCTCAGATAATTTTGGCGCTGGCACCTGTATACCGATGGTCTCAGCCACACCGGTCACTGTTTCATCCACAGTTTATAAGATTAATCCCCTCCGCCTGCTCACGCCTGGCCTCTATAAAATCCGCATCACGAACGCCATACGCGACATTGCAGGCAATCCCATTGCGGCGACTCTCACGCAAGCCACAGGATTCACCGTCACGGGTCTCTTACGCATGTTCACATTCAACAATGACGGGACGAACCTCACCGATCAGGCCAATAGCGGCCAGAACCTTACAGCGAATGGCGGGCCGCAAAAAGTCATGGGCGTCGATGGCGATACGAACGGCGCCTACCGTTTTGATGGTACAGGCAACCAATACCTGACCGGTGCGGATTCCATGTTACCCACAGGAAATTCTCCGCGTACGATGTGTGCATGGTTGAATATTGCGGGCGGTTGCCCGGGATATTGTATCGCAACGATGTACGGTGCTGCAAACGGGCCTTACCTGGGGGCGCACAATGGCTTGCGGGCGGCAACTGCGTATTACAATGAACCGAATCTGGATAGTAATACCAATCTGCCGCTCAATACCTGGGTCCATGTCTGTTCTGCCTACAATGGATCTCTGAATACGCTATATTTGAACGGCGTGGCCGACGGCTCGCAGAATTATGGTGCGATTGCCACAGTCGGTGGCGGAAATTTCAGAATCGGTAAACAAGCACCAGATGATGCCTTCTCTTATTTTTTTAACGGTCGTGTTGACGACGTGCGCGTTTATGCTGGCGCACTAAGCGTCGCCGAGATCCGCCAGATTGCAGTCCAGGTGCCCAACGGCCTGCTCGCCTATTATTCTTTCAGCGACGCTGCATCGGGCACGGCGAACGATTATAGCGGCAATAATCACCCGGGTGTGCGCAATGGCGCTCCCTTACCCACAATCAGTACAGATCGGTTCGGAGTTACTGGCGCTTACAGTTTTGGCGGGCCGTCACAGTACATCTCCGCCCAGGATACGAACCTGCCGCAGGGCACTGCCCCACGCACCGTGTGCTCGTGGATGCGCCCTACAGCACTGCCAGGTTCCGGACAATTCCGCATCGCCATGCGCTATGGACAACCGCTTGCGGGCCAGTCAAACTACATTGGCCTCTACAACGATGGTGTTCAACAAACTGTCATTTTCAGCGGCTGGACCGATCATCTCACCAGCCCCTACACGGCAGCCACAAATACGTGGATGCATCTCTGCGGCACCTACGATGGCACCACTGCTAGACTTTATTTAAATGGTGGGCTGGTGGCTTCAGCAGCAAAGGCATGGAATACGACGCTGATGGGCAATAACGGTATCATCATCGGTCAGGGCGATCTGACCGGAACATTCCCGTTCCAGGGCGCCGTCGACGATGTGCGGATTTACAACCGCGTGCTGACGGATAATGAAATCCTGGTATTGTCGTCGCAGTTGGGTGTCGGATTGCTCCGCCAGTATAGCTTCGCGAATGGCGGCTTAGCCGATGATGCCGGGTCGGGAAATTCGCTGACGGCAAGCGGATCGCCCGCGCAGGTAAATGGCGTTGACGGGGCCGCCAACGGAGCCTACTCTTTCTCGGGGGCAGACCAGTTTTCTGCCAACGATGCCGGTCTGCCCGCCGGAGGTGCAGCCCGGACAATGTGCTCTTGGGTATACGTGACAACCGCGAATACGGACTCTTTTGCGATAAGCTACGGCGCGGCACAAACGACAAGCCAGGGCAGCTTTTTGTACGTCGACAGCAGTAACCAGGCCGGATTCGGTAGTTACTCCACCAATTTGCAATCCACCTATGTTGTACCGGTTTCAGCATGGCATCATCTCTGCGCGACGTTGGATTCGACGGGCAATGGAAGGGTGTATATTGATGGCAATCTTGCCCCTGGTGGCGGACCGACGCCCGTAACCTTTTCCACGGTTTTGAGCGGCAATTTGGCCATCGCTGCCCGTTCTGATAATGCCTTCCGGTGGAGAGGCAGTTTAGACAGCGTTCGCATCTATAATCGTGCGCTTGAGGCGCCAGAAATTCTGCAGCTGCAGGGCTATTGACCCTGCGGCGATTCTGCACCAACAATAAGCGCGGACAGCCCGCGATGTGATCTAGGCTTTAAAACATGAACAAGTAGTCACTTTTGCGCTTTACAGGATATAAAGATCTTTTTATTGTACACTATCCTTTTTTTCGGAGGCAATAAATGGCAACAAATACAATCCAACCCGACACGCTCATCGCCATCATCGGCGCGGGGTTTAGCGGCCTCGGCATGGGTATTCGCCTGCGCCAGGCGGGCATCGAAGATTTTCTGATCGTCGAAGCGGCCCCCGAAGTCGGCGGCACCTGGCGTGACAGCAAGTACCCCGGGGCAGCGGTCGATGTTCCGAACCACTTATACTCCTACTCCTTTGAGCAGAGCCCCGACTGGACGCGCATGTTCGCCAAGGCCGATGAGATCCAGAACTATATCGTTCATACGGCGGATAAATACCGTATGCGGGAAAAAATCCGCTTTAATACCAAAGTGACCGCCGCGCGCTTTGATGAAAAAAGCGGGCTTTGGCTTATCGGGACAGCGGGCGGCGATACCTTGCGCGCACGGTTTGTCGTCGGTGCCATGGGCCCCTTCGCGGCATCGCGGATTCCTGACATTGAAGGAATCAAGAAATTCAAAGGTGAGATGGCGCACACCGCGGCATGGCCGAAAGGACTGAGCCTCAAGGGAAAACGTGTGGCTGTCGTTGGCAGCGGTGCGAGCGCGATTCAGGTTGTGCCGGCGATCCAGGGCGAAGTCGCACACCTCACCGTCTTCCAGCGCACACCTTCGTGGATCGTGCCCAAGACCGACTATGTCTACAGCGAACTCGAGAAAGCCATGTACCGTAATTTTCCGATCACGCAGAAGATCAGGCGCACGATTATCTTTGGCCTCACGGAAATTCTCGCGACGGCGATTGTCTGGGATACGCCCGTGACATCGTTAATGGAATCCCTCTGCCGGCGCCAGATCGAAAATGCGATTGCGGATGCTGAACTGCGCCGCAAGGTTACGCCGACGTACCGTCTGGGTAAAACGCGGATGCTGATCTCCAATGACTGGTACCCTGCGCTTGCACAACCGAATGTCGAACTGGTCGATCATGGCGTCGAGGCCATTACGGAAAACGGCATCATCGCCCATGGCAAAGAATATCCGGCCGATGTCATCGTCTGGGCGACGGGGTACAAATCGCCGTCCGAAGGGTTCCCGTTTCCGCTCGTCGGTGCGCATGACCGCGACCTCAATACCTACTGGTCACACGGCGCCGTCGGTTATAAGGGTGTCGCCATAGCGGGATTTCCCAACCTCTTCACGCTCATGGGTCCGAACACGGGCCCCGGACACACTTCGGTGCTGGTCTATGTTGAGGCTCAGCAGGAATATATTGTTCAGGCTATTCGGACCTGCATGAAAAATAATATCAAGAGCATCAGCGTGCGCGAAGACAGGCAGGAAGCCTTCAACGCCGATCTCGATAAAAAAATGCGCCGCACCACCTGGGGTGAGGGCGGCAAAAGCTGGTACTACACCAAAGACGGCCGCAATACGACGCTCTATCCGGGGTTTGCCTCAGAGTATGTCCTGAGCATGCGTAAATTTGAGCTGGGCGATTACAGCACAAAAGGGTGGTTCTTTTAGGTTACGTAAGCTCTGAAAAGACAAAATTAGGAGCGCTTGCGCGGCCGTGGCCGCGCATGACTTTTTCAGAACTGAGCTACCTCAATTTCGGGCGTACAGGCTTCTTACCGCTTTAACCGCAGGCAAATCGAATGTCGCGGTGGCTGCCTCTGCTCCCAGATAAACGCGGATACCCATGGAATCTGTTTTCCGAAGCTGCTGCTGCATTTCCTCCGACGGGAAAAAAGTGCAGGAAGCGATCCGGTAAGCAGGTTCCGTTTTATTCTCCAGTCTCCAGCGGACGTGGTTCATCGGCATAGGCTTATCGTTGACGAGAACGATCATCTTATCGCCAATCTGCGGATCGTCGTTGAAAAACTGTATTTCCACATTGATCTCATCCGCTGTTATTTTGCCTTCCTCTACTTTGCGAAAATAATCCACGCGCAGCTTTCTCTGGCCTTTGCTGAAATTCGAAAGCAGGTCGCCCGGGCCTTCGAGCCGGTGCTCGGTGACCAGCGAATACCTGTCGACCCTGAGGTATTTGTCGCTATCGACACGGACGTTATTCTGCGGCCCTGAGCAGAGTAGCGCACCGCACAAAGGCGGAATCAAAAGGAAAAATGAAAGGTTTCTCATATAGCCTCCTCACCGCGATAGATGGCACCATAGCGGTCTTACTGCCCTAAAGTACAACAGGGTGCCCGATTTTTCACTCCCCCTTTTGGTCTAAATGGCCGAAAAACGGGTATGGTACGCTCTCTCTGGACTTCTGCTACGGGTATGATCGCGCAGCAGTTCCATATGGATACAATTTCGCATAACCTTTCGAACGTGAATACGACAGGTTATAAGAAGAACCGTGTCGACTTCGAAGACCTGCTTTACCAACACCAGGTTTTAGCCGGCACCCCTTCGACTTCGGTGTCTGAAATTCCCGTCGGCGTCAATGTCGGCGTGGGAGTGCGCCCCGCGGCGACGCAAAAGTTATTTCAGATGGGATCGCTCCAGTCGACGGGCCATAAGCTCGATATGGCGATCAGCTCAGACGTGGGCTTTTTTAAGATTCTCATGCCCGATGGCACTTTTGGCTACCAGCGTAACGGTGATTTCAAAATCGATTCGCGCCGCCAGGTACTGCAATCTGACGGCTACACACTCGAGCCGCCCCTTGTTATTCCGCCCGATGGCCTCATCGAAACCCTGACCATCAACGAACAGGGTGAGGTGCGCATCCAGATCGGCGACGACCAGATTCCCCGCCAGATCGGCCAGGTCGAACTCTATCGTTTTGTGAACCCCGCTGGCCTCAAGGCCATCGGTAAGAACCTCTACAAGGAATCACCCGCGTCGGGCGCTGAAATTCCCGGCACACCGGGCCTCGGCGGCTTCGGCGGTATTCTGCAGGGCTTTCTCGAAATGTCGAACGTGAACCTAGCTGAAGAGATGGTCAACATGATCGTCGCCCAACGCGCCTATGAAGCCAACTCGAAATCCATCCAGACTTCAGACAGCATGCTGTCGACAGCGATACAACTCAAGCGCGGTTAATTTTTGGGGATTGATTGAAGCAGGGAATTAAAAACCACGGAGGACATGGAGAGTACGGAGGTCGCGCTTTCCGATGCTCCTCTTACCTCTGCGTCCTCTGCGTCCTCTGCGGTTCATCTTCCCTATTCTCCGCTTCCGGGCTCTCGTTCTCTTTAAAGCGGGATTTCTCGTCGGGTAAGAAAAATATCTGCCTGAATGAAATCATTAGCGCGGAAACCATGGCGCCACGCGAAGCAGAAAAACTCTCGCGTTACTGCCAGATTGAACTCAAAAATGCGCGCACGACGCTCAGCGCCAAAGAAATCGAGTTGCATGCCTGGGCGGCAGGTGTGATTCCGGAAAAAATTTCAGGCTCGCAGATCGTCATCACGAAGTCGGCGACAATCGAACCCGAAAATAAGGCCGCCGTCGATTCGACGCAAAAAGTCCGGCGTGGCAGCGTTCGTCGCGGCAACCCCATAAAACTTATACTCAAGAGTGAAAACATGCAAATCGCGCGCGAAGCCGTTGTACTCATGGATGCCTTCCCGGGTGAGACGGTCGACGTGCGCCCGCACGGAACGCGCAAAACGCTTCGGGCAAAGCTCGTCGACTCGACAACAGCGGAGATGATGCCATGAAACATGGTCTTCGTTTATCGTGGTTACTGGCGGCGATGACCTGCGCCGCGCTCTTTGCCCAGGAGTCCCTGTGGAAAGACCAGAACCCCTATGTGGCTCCACCGAAAGAGGGCGAGATCATCGCCATCGAAGTCAACGAAAGCTTCAATATCGTCAGCGACGGCCAGTGGAAATCTTCGCAGAGTTTCGAGATGAAACTCGTGCCCGATACGAAGAACATCCCGTTTCTGACGAGCTCGCAGCAGAATAAATCACGCAGCAAAAGTTCGCAGTCAAACAACAAGACGCGTGACACGTATAAATTTCACCTGACAGGCATCTTGGGCCCCAAACAGGCCGACGGTAATTTTCCCCTGACCGCGCAGAAGAGCCTCAACGTCGACGGCAAACCCGTAAACGTGCGCCTGACCGGCATTGTCGATGCCCGGCGCATTCGCCAGGGTTCGATCGAGTCGCGTTTTGTGGGCAATCTCTCGCTCAACATTCAATCCGAACCGCCCTTCCCCAAAGACGAAAAACTCAACCTGAAACCACCGGCGGGCACAGACCCGAATTCGAAGCCAACGATGACTGAATTCAGCGACCAGCTGCGCAAAGAACTGCTCATCGAGCATATGAAACAGATTCTGGGCGGGATGAACCAGTGAGAGCGCACTCTTCTCGCCCCACCCCCGCCTACGGCACCCCCTCCCCAAATTTGGGGAGGGGGCTGGGGGGAGGGGCGTCATCGCTCTTGCGACGGATATTTGAATACATTCCGGTGGTGCTGACAATACTCTGGCTATTACTACCCCTCGAGGCGCTGAACCTGACGGTGCGCGACATCGCTCGCATCAGCTGGCACCGCGAGAACCAGATCTCGGGTTATGGCGTTGTCATTGGCCTGAATGGCAGCGGCGACTCGCGCTCTGAACTTGCGCTCGAAACGTTAAAGAAGAATCTCTACAACCGCGGCATTGACCTGGGCGAGAAGACACTCCAGGCAAAAAATATCGCAGCGGTCATGGTCACCGCATCGCTGCCCACGCATGCGCGCCCCGGCGACCCCGTCGATGTCTGGGTTTCGTCGATTGGCGATGCACGCGCTATCAATGGCGGCTTTCTTTTGCAGACGGCGCTCACCGGCGCCGACGGGCAGATCTATGCCGCTGCGCAGGGCCCCGTAGCCGCGCCCCTGCCCCGACCGACCGAAGTCAGCAATCTTCAGCTGTATAACTTCTCTGTCTACAACCGGCGCATTCCTCCCAATGACCGGCTGACACAGGAGCGCCACAACTCGGCGCACATACCCGGCGGCGGCATCATCGAAAAGGCTGTGTCTCAGCCAACGGTGAAAATCGACGATACGAAAAAGACCAAGGCGTCGCAGCTCTCCCTGCACTATTTTGACTTCATGACAGCGCGCAATACCGTGAGCGCGATCAACAAAAAACTGCCGAATACAGCCAGCCTTGCCAATGATGGCACCATCGCACTCAATATTCCGTACGCGTCAGATCACGTCGATTATCTCAGCAAAATACTCGCTATCAAAGTTGATGTGCCTGAGCGCACGAAGATCGTGCTCGATACGCGCACCGGCACGATTGTCTCCGGTGGCAGCGTGGCGATTTCGCAGGTGATGGTCACGCATAACGGCATGCAGATCGAGGTTTCGAATAAAAAACAATATACCTATGGCGAAGAAAAGTCACCCGCGAATGCCGTGCTCGGCGAAGGCGCGACAGTCAAAGAACTCGTCGACAATCTCAACAAGCTGGGATTGACCTCGGCGGAAATCATCGACGTCATCAAGGCCATTCATGCAGCCGGCGCGCTGCACGGGGAACTGACTGTATTATGAAAGGTTATCGAGTAGCGGAGCGTATCGAGATATGAATATAAACGCCATCGACCCATTACTTTTACCGCAGCGCGACCAAGGGCGCACGGATGCGCTCAGGCAGGCGCTGCCAGGGACGGCATCTGAGCGCATGCGCCCGCGGGCGCAAAAGGCGGATAAACAATCTACAGAATCTTTTTCACAGATGCTGAACAACCTCGTACCGAAACAGCTCAACCCCAAAACATCGTCCGATGTTTTTAGCCGCACGCCGGCGCGCGAAAAAATTATCGAGCATGTCGGCGATAATCCCGAGCGCAAGCAGATGTTCGAAGCCGCGCGCCAGTTCGAAAACTTCTTTCTCGAAAAAATGTTCCGCGAGATGAAAAAGAACATGGGTAAGGACGATATTATCCACGGCGGCTCGGCCGAAGACATCTTCCAGGACATGCTGTTAACGGAGCGGGTGAATAAACTCACGCAGGGCTCAACGCTCGGCCTTGCCGAGCAGATCTACACCCAGATGCAGCGGCCCGTCAAGTGAGATGTTTACAGCACCAAAAGCCATCCCACTTTTTGCCGCTCTTTTCTTTTGTTTTGCTCTCATAGCACAAGACGCTAAGCCCCCTGCCCCGACGGCGGCACCAACACCCGCAGCTGTGCCGACGACAACACCGGGCACCGCAACCGCAACCAAACCCGATGTGGCGTCTCCGGCGCGCCCCGGCAAAAGCGCGGCCTTGAAACGCGCGGAGAAACTTTATTTTGCGAAGAAATACGAGACTGCCGCGGCGCTCTTGCGCAAGATCGTCGAAGACGAACCCGAAAACGGCCGGGCAAATTCACTGCTCGGCGATGTCTACTACCTGCAAGGCCAGTACGAAAAAGCTTTGAGCCACCTGATGCGCGCCTCTGAGCTCAATGATTACAAGGGTGCCGACTATTTCAGGCTCGGCCAGACTTACGAAAAGATGAAAAAGCCGAAAGAGGCGATCCGCTCGTACCTGAAGGCCTATGAAATGGATGAGTCGATGAAGACAGCCCTCTTCCAGACGGGTTTTGTCTACCTGAGCCACGAGCGCAATAAGAAGAAAACGATCGAATACTGGCAGCGGTTCGTCGACGAGGCGGTCTCTGACCCGCAGCGCGAAAAGGTCGTTACGGTCCTGAAGTTCCTGAACGACCCGAATTTCGTTTTGCCCGACAAAAACAGCCCCATCTCGCTCGAAGAGGCACTGATGCTCGGCGGCGCCGGCAACGGGTCTGAGACCAAGACCGGTGAAGATAAAGGGGCGGGCTACGAAAAAGAAAAGGAAAAGAACGACGGCAAAGAACTTCTCGACGACGACAAGTTAAACTAAAATATAGGCTATGGCTCTCTCGAACGATCGCCGCAGCCAGCACCGTGTCACAGCGGGTGCTTACATCGAATACCGCGTCACCTTCGACGGCACACAAGTAAAAGACGCCATCATGAGCGACATCTCAGAGGGCGGTCTCATGGTGCTCGTCGAAAGCGCCGATATCGGCCGTGACCTGCAAATCAACGAACCCATCTCGGGGCATATTATCCACGACCGCACGCGTTTTGATTTTGTCTTCAAAGGCTCTGTCGCCTGGATTCAGCCACGCGAGATGCGTGCGCGCAAGTTCGTCGCACTCGGCATCCGCTTCGAAGAGACGATAGAGTTGCCGGCACAGATCTATGCGATTCTGATGGCCGACCACGACTTTTGAATTTTCTCCGCCAAATCGTCAAGATCGGGGGGGGATTTCTCACCGTCCTGACGCTGATTGTCCTCTTAACCGTATTTCTCCAGCACCTGCGCAAGGGTTCGGCCGAAGAGGCGATGATGGGCCAGCGCGGCACCGCCGAAGCCTTAAAAAAAATCCAGGACAAACCGTTTTTGACCAAACTCGGTGAATTTGTCGGCGACCTGCCGCAGATCACAACGTGGAAAACCCTGCGCGGTACCAAGGTAGTGCCGCAGATCGGCCATGCACTCGGCAACACTGCCCTGCTGACACTGCTCAGCCTGGTATTTTCTGTCGTTATCGGCCTCACGCTGCTCTTCGTCGGCGAGCTGTATCCCCGTCTGCAGAATTTTCTCGGGCGTTTGGCATCGGCCATCAATACCACGCCGATCTTTCTCGTCGGTATCTTCTTTATCTGGCTGTTCGCCTTTGCGCTGCGCCTCTTGCCTTCGGGCGGCGACCAGGATATACGGTCATTTATCTTGCCAGGGCTTTCGATCGGTGTGAAATTCGGCTGCCGGCTGTTTCTGTTACTCACGAATTATATGCAGGAGCTCAACACCAAGGTGTTTATCCTGCGCGCCCGCGCTTACGCGCTCAGCGAAAGGCGAATCTTCTTTCACAAGCTGGCTAACTGCATGATGCCCTTCATCATCTTCTGGCTGATTGAAACGGCTTCGCTGTTTTCAGGCGCGGTGATCGTAGAAGCTTTGTTCTCAATCCACGGGTTAGGTTCGCTTCTGATTTTTGCGCTCTTGCAGTATGACATCCGCCTGATTTTCGCAAACCTTGTCGTCATCGCCGCCATCGTCTACACCACATCGATTCTGCAAAACCAGATCGCCGCGCGGCGGGAGACGATCACATCATGACGCGCTCTGTGATCGGCAAAGCCGCGCTTGTACTGTTCACGATTTTGATCGCAGCAGCTGTGCTCATGCCGGCGCCGGCAATACGGCTCGAAGACGCCTTTTTGCCCCTGTCGTGGCGGCATCCGCTCGGCACCACGCCGCTCGGGCAATCGGTCGTACTACAAATCATTGCCGGTGCGGGCCAGACGCTTTTTATCGCGGTCGGGGCACTCGCCTTCTCGCTTGTGCTGAGCCTGATATTCACGGGATTCTCATTTCTCATGCCACGCGGTGCGGCACGCGCCTACGCGTTTCTGATCGATGCCTGGCTTTCGATTCCCGGCATCTTCATTGCGCTTTCGATCGGTTATTTTCTGCCACAGAGTTTTTTTTCCGTCCTCACTGCATTGGTCCTTTCAGAATTCGCGGCGCTACAGAAATTTTTTCTGCAGCGCCTGGGCGATGTGCGCAAAAGCGATTACATCACGATGGCGAACGTGATGGGCGCGGGCAATCTGCACACGCTGGTCACGCACGTGCTGCCGCGCCTCATGCGTGAGGCGGGATATCTGTTTTTCCTCACCCTGCCCTCTATCGTGCTTTCCCTGGCCAGCCTCGAATTTTTAGGAGTGCAAACCGGTTCGGAGCGGCTTTCGCTCGGCATGCAGATCGCCGTGTATAAGGATTACATATTGTTGTACCCGCATCTGAGCCTTGCGCCTGTGGTGTGCCTGCTCGCCCTGCTGGCCCTACTCCACTGGTTAACCCAAAATTTCCTAAAAAAGGCCTAAAACGTTTTTTTGGCCCTGGCATGGACGTTGCTGGAATAGTAGGCCATTAAGCAACTACGTACGAAAACATACCTATCCCTCTACGTAGGCCTTCGGATGCAGTTGGGTCATGTTTTCAGCTGAATAGGCATCCCCATTCAGCAAAAATGAAGCAAGCGAAATGATCGGCTACCATAGAATACTGCCAATAAAAATAAGACTCACGAGTCTTTTTTTACTCTGCCTTCAAATTCCCCAGTGTAAGAATTTTAGTTGGCCCAACACGGAGCGAAAAGACGAAATACAAGCGGCAAAAAGCCAACCCATAGGCCTTCTCAGCGCCCCGGTTTATAATCCCCCCCAGGGATTGTACAACGCCGCGCAGGCTGTCACGATTCTGGGTGCCTCAGGGAGCACCTTCTGCTATGCAACGAATGGTACCAACCCGGATTGCGATCCGGCGACGGCGCTCTGTACGAACGGCACGGCCTATGGCGCCGCCTTAGCCGTCGGTGTTACGTTAACCCTGAAAAGCCTTGCCTGCCAGGTCGGGATGAATAACTCACCGGTAACGAGCGGAACCTATACGCTCGATTTGGCCGCGCCGGGCTCGGCTCTTTCCTTCGTTGCCAGCCCCGGTGACGGTGAAATTGCCCTCTCTTGGCTGAATCCTGCGGATGCCGATTTTGCCGGCATGAGAATACTCAGGAAAACCGGCACCTATCCCGCCAACGCTTCGGATGGCACGATTATTTATGCACTGACCGGCACGTCGACGAATGACACCGGACTTGTAAACGGCACGCAATATTATTATGCCGCCTATGCCTTTGACCAGGCCGGCAATTTTGCGCCCACGGCGCAAGCGACTGCGACCCCTACGGCCCTGGCGGTCAACGCTCCCGTATTCAATCCGACAACCGGCGTCTTTAATACCGGCCAGAACATCGCCGCCTCGACCAGCACCGCCGGTGCGCTGATCTGCTACACAACGACGGGCACAACACCGGCCTGCAACGCAACGCCTTCATGCACCACCGGCACCACTTATACAATTCCCGTCGTTGTGGGTGCGACTACCCTGCTCAAGGCAGTTGCCTGCAAGGCCGGCGGCGCGACTTCGGGAGTCGCAAGCGCCACCTACACTATCGATGCAACCCCGCCTGTCATTTCGGCCGTGCAACCCGCAAGTTCGGCACTCATCAACTCCACGCAGGTGAGTTATACGTTATCTGAAACCTGTGCCTCAGGCTCCATTACGTGGTCGCAGACAGGCGGCACCTTTGACAGCGGCTCGCCTCACAATCAAGCTCTCACGGGCAGCGAGCTCCTGAGCGGAGCTCATACCGGTATTTCGCTGATCAATAGCCCCACACTGACCGAAGGAGCCATCTACGGAATAACTTTTAACTGCACCGACCCCGCCGGAAACGCCGCCGCTTCGGTAACAAGCACGTCGGTGACCTACAACGTCAATCCGCCCGGCAATATTTCCAGTTTGCGTGTGATTCCGGGCGATACGCGCACCACGTTGGTATGGGTAAATCCGCCGGATGCCGATTTTGCCGGTGTGAAAATTCTGCGCAAGACGGGCTCCTATCCCGTAAACAGCAACGACGGCACCGTGGTCTTCAATGCCCTGGGAACAAGCACGCTCGATACGAGCCTCAGCAACGGTACTCTGTATTATTACAAAGCTTTCTCGTACGACACGGCGACAAATTACGCTGGTGGAGTGACGGCAACGGGCACGCCTTTTGCATCCTGTGGAGGCGGCGTTTGCCGCATTTTCGTAACGACCCTGACATTTTCAGGAAGCCTGGGAAATATTGCCGGCGCAGATGCGAAATGCAATGCCGATGCGGCAAAGCCCAATGGCAGCGTGTACAAGGCTATGTTGGTCGACAATGCCACGCGCCGTGCCTGCTCTGCAGCGTCTTGCGGTGGTGCGACGGGGGTGGAGCAGAGCCTGGACTGGCCGATCTTTCCCGCGAAGAACTATGTGCGCTCCGATGGCACCACAGCAATCGGCACGGCATCGGCGAACGCGCTCTTGCCTGCCACCCTGACAAACTCCATTGCCACCGGCGGCGGTCAAAACTGGACGGGACTAAACGCCGACTGGACAACCGCGACCGACACCTGTAATACGTGGAGCGACGGCACCTCGGGATTCCAGGGAGCGCGCGGCACCCAGAACACGACAACCAGCTCCGCCTGGGCCAATGGTACAAACCCGTGTGTCACCTCGCGGGGAATCTACTGCGTGGAGCAGTAATAGCCCGGTCTGCGGCTATTTTTTGGCATTCCAGATATCGTCATTTCGTATTTTGGCATATGACAATAAACCCGTTTGAATACGTCGCCGAATTACCGCAGGGAAAAGCTGAAAAGAAACAGGGCGAACCGCCTGCGCCGCTGGGCGAACGCCTCGCAAAAAACTTCATCGACAACCGCCAGATTTTTCTCTGGGGTGCTGTCACCGACCGTACGGCGCAGGTGATCGTCGAGCAGATGCTCTATCTCGAAGCCACAGGGCCGGGAAAACCGATCTATTTCTTTATCAACTCCCCCGGCGGAGTGATCACCTCGGGCATGGCAATCTACGACATTATGAAGATGATCACCTCACCGGTATATACCATCACGATGGGCATGGCGGCATCGATGGGCGCAATACTCTTAACCGCGGGGGAAAAAAAGCACCGTTACGTCTTCGAACACGCCAGGGTGCTAATCCACCAACCGCTGATCAGCGGCCAGATCGTTGCACCGGCGCTCGACATGAAAATTCACGCCGAAGAAATCGGTAAAACACGCAAAGAAATGAACCGCATTATCGCCGAGACGACGGGCCAGCCTCTTGCAAAGATTGAAAAAGATACAGACCGCGATTACAACCTCGACGCGAAGGGCGCTGTTGAATACGGCCTTGCCGATAAGGTTTTGACAGACTTAAGGGAACTCGATTTACCTGGTCCAAAAGGATCTAAATCCACTAAAGCAAAATGAACGCCTCCAGCAGATTCGGTGTGCGCTAGCGCGCGAGCGCTGCCAACACCTTCTCTGCAACCGCCTTCACTTCGCCCTTGCCAGCTTTGGCCAGTCGGCCGAGGTGAGGCTTGCAGCTATCGCCGTAGAGCGTCATCGCAAACAGCGCATCGTAGATTTCGGGGTGGTTCAGATTCTTCCCCACGGCCTTGATTTCCTTTTCCGCAATGTCACAGTATGCCGCCGGCTTCAGGCGCGCAAGATTATAGAGCGTGCGGTCGCGGATATAGACATTGGGATGCAGCATTAGTGCTGACCATGCCGCGGTCGGCAGGCGTTTTGCCGCCACATCGGTAAAATCCATCAAGTACTGCACGGTCTTGCCGTCGCCTTCGCCTGACAGCTCCCTGCGGATGAGATCCTGTACCGACGACTCTTTTACAGCGAGCCCCTCTTTCAGCGCCACCTCGGCCGAGAGCCACGCGAATTTCGCAGACACATCTTTTCTTGCCTTGTCAAACAGCGCGAGAATTTCCTGGCCGGCCTTCGCATCGCCGTAGCGCAAAAGTATCTGGCGGTAGGTGAGATCGCGCGCACCGCCCTGCGCGGCCATAAAGACATCAAAGTTGTTCTTCAACTTTTTTTCTTCCATCTCGACAGGAAAAATCGGCGCCTCACGCCCGACGCGTTTCAGCAGCTCTTCCTTAACCTGCGCATAGTCGCCGTATTCGGCCGGGTGATCCAGAAAATAAAGGATCGATTCCATGGACGCCACCGCTTCTTCGGGATAAGGCCCCAGCGCCATCGCTGCGTGGATCTCCATGTCGGCGGCATCGCGGGCCCCCTCGAGATAGCGGTCGGGGTGCACGACGGGAAATCCGAAACCGCCGCCGTTCTCTTTCCAGTACCTGACCTTGGGCAACATCTGGTCGCGGAACCACTTGCGCAGGTCTTTATCGCCGAGCACCATGCGTTTCCCATGGATCGTCGCTTCGCCGCTCGAGGTCACGATCTCCTTGTTATCGATCTTGATTTTCGCAAAATCGGTAGCCAGGTTTTTTGCCTCGGCGGCAATCGCGAGATCGAGAGCGAGCGGCAGCAGGTATTCGCAATCGGTGGATTTCTTTTTGCAACGCTGGATAATCCGCTTTGCATAATCACCCGTGCCCTTAAGCCCCGCTTTCGCCGCGGCGCGCATCGTGTCTTCCCAGGCGCTGCCGGTGAATTCATAGTCGCCGAGCGTGCCAAGGTATTTTGTCACCAGCGCCGCGGCGGCATCGCCTTCGAGCGCGATCAGCGCTTTCGCCGCATAGTGCATGTCTTGACGCGTCACAGGTGAAGAATCGTAGTTGTGGGGTAATCCCGACGCCGAAGCGACGCGCTTTTTCAGCACGGGCACGGCGTCTTTGGCGGCGAGGTTGGTCAGAATATCTGCGAGATCTTTGAACGGGGTCGATGCAGTGTTGTTATCGCCCAACGCCTTGATGAGTGCGGGCACTCCCTTCGGCGCGCCGAGGCAATAATAGAAATCGATGCCGGTCATTTCTTCGCAGGTGATGAGCGCCGGGTCGGCGAAGATGAAGCCTGGGCTCAGGAGAGACAAACAAAAAAGGAAGCGACGCGCATAATGCATGGGTGTTTAAAATTGACCGCTGAGATTTTGTAAACCCATTTTGCCGGCAAACTCGTACAATTACCCCAGGATACGTTTGGCCAGCGTCACCACGAACACAGAATTCAGAAATATGCCGATGAAACCCTCGATGCCGGCGAGAATCTGCACAAAACCCGTCGGATGGATGTCACCGTAACCGATCGTCGTAAAGGTGATCATGGAAAAGTACGCGATATGGCGGAAAAAATCTGCGGGCGACATCGCCAGTTCAGCCAAAGACCGGCCGCTAAGCATAATCTTATCAGGAAAAAGACAATACACACCGAAAAATAACCCGAACGTGATCGCCATACTCGTCAACACGCGCGCCCAGTCGGTGAAATACCGGCTCGTCAGATCGAGCAGAAAGTAGCGCAAAAAACGCCGCACGGGTTTATGTGCATTCTGCCTCAGGTTTTCGTAGCGCTTGAAGTGGTAACGGGAATCGAGTTCACTTTCGAGCGCATCGGTACTGCGGTAGATCTTCTGCAACAAGCGGAAATTCTCTTCTGTGCCTGCGATGTCCGTCCGGCCTTCAGAGTCCCTGAGAATCAGCGGCTCAAATTGCGATTTTTTCAGCGCATCGATCGGCAGGTGAAATTCCTGGCGGATGTCCGTCTTATCGAACATAATCTTACCGAGGCTTTCCTGCAGCGAAAACTCGACCGGTTCGTAAAAGATCGTATGCTTGAAGACAAACACACCACCGGCCTGCAGATGCATATCCGTAAACAGCGCCGGTTTCTTGAATTGCGCGAGCGAAAAATCTGCCCACGAATGAAGATGCGCGGCCTTGAAATCGGCGGTTTCGTGCGTGATGATATCCATAAAATATGCCTGCGCCTGAAAATCGGCATCGGCAAACACAACCTTCCCGTTAAACCGGCAGCTTCTGAAATCTACCTGGCCGGCGAACACGGCTGAATCAAAATAAGCCAGGTGCGAAAATTTAGCGCCCACGAAAGTTGCCCGATCTGCGAAGCGGGCCCCGTCGAAATAAAGTTCGTCATGGAAAACGGTTTTCGAAAATTCTAACCTGTCGTGGAACACGCTTTTGCGAAACGCGGCACTTTTCTTAAATTCCGCCTGCCTGAAATCAGCCAGGCCAAAACACTGGCAGCCGTTAAAATCAGAAATGCCCCAGAATGCGGCACCCTGAAAGCCTGCGTCCATATTAAATTCTGCCGATGCGACATCCGCACGGTCGAGAAAAACAGCATGGCTGAAATCCACCTCGCTGTGAAACTTTGCACCCGCCAGCAGCACCTCGTGGCAAAAAATAAAACCCGCGCATATAAGCGGCCCTTCATACTCCAGCCGGCGCAGGTCGAGCGGGTTGGCAACGACGAGAAATGCGCCTTCGGGCAGGTCGCGGATCGCCTGCGTCAGCGCCTCAGCGGAGGTCTCGCGAAAAATTCTGTACTGAACCGTGCCCGTGCGTTCTTCAAAGGGATGCGGATGCCCCGTCTTCAGCACATCGACCGATGTTATGTCGCCGGGCAGCAGCCCGTTCGCCAGAGCATTCAGGAAATTCTGGTAAGTGACCGTGCCCGTGAAGACCATCCTCACATTCTCACTGGCCGAAACCGGACGATACTTTTATCGATTCTTCGGCCGCTTTCAGCAGGTCTTCTTTCCGCAGGCCCAGCGGCTGCAAAAGCGCGGGCACTTCTTCCCACGATTCGGCCTCAAACTTCTGCGTCACGAGCAGCAATTGCCCGATCTCGCCTTCATACTGCAAGATGGCTGCCCTGATGGCGTCATCGATATTCATCTCTTCGAGTATTTCATGCATCGGCTTGCTGAACAGCACATCGAGCAATGACAGCAGACCGGTTAAAAATGCCTCATCGGCACGTGCTCCCCCCTTCGCCGAGAGGCGAATCAAATATTCCATCAGCCGTGCGCGCTGCAGGCTCGTCTGGAAAAGCGGGTTGGCGTTGTTCTGCTGCCCGGGATTCGCATACGCCATCAGCAGCAGCCATTGCAGCAGCTTTTTGGTGCCGAGCATCGTGATCGCCTGCCTGATCGAAGTGATGCGGCTACGCGAAAACATCGCGGCGGAATTCATGAATTTTAGAAGGTTAATGGTCAGAGTCGGGTACGGCCTGAAATTTTTCTCAATCTGGTCGACGTCGGATTCTTTCATCATCAGGCTGATCAGCTGGGTGATCGCGATTTTGTCAGGGTGAATCTTTTTCCCCTCGACCATGACAGGTTTCGAGAAAAAATAGCCCTGGTAATAGTCGAAATGCAGCTGCCGGTAGGTATGAAAGGCATCGCGCGATTCCACTTTGTCGGCGATGAACTTGATTCCCAGGTTCTTAAAGAGTTTCATTTTTGCCAGTGCCATTTCGGCGGTATTGCGCGCGCTATCGACTTTAACGAAGCTGATTTTATCGAACAGCGCCTGAAACTGTTTCACATAACGCTCATCGAGAATAAAATCGCCCAGCGCAAAGGTGTAACCCTCTTGCTTCAGCTTATGCACCTCGGCGACGAACGCCGCATCGACCTTGGTTGTCTCCATGATCTCGAGCACAAATTGTTCTTTCTGCAGCAGGCCATGGATGCCGCGGCGGATAAATTCTTCGTTGATTTTCATCAGGCCGGTGCGATCACCCAGAATCTTACCGATGCCGATGTCGTTCAGCGCACCCACGACCAATTTGGCGGCGGCGTTTTCGCGGTCTGCCAGCCCCGCAGCGCCTTTCGCACCCGAGCGGAATACAAGATCGTAGCCAAAGATTTCTTCTGTGCCTGTCAGAATAGGCTGTCTGCCGACAAATAGCTGGTCTTCCATCTTAGCCTGTAATTACGCGTGGTCCCACGCCAGTTTTAGAAAACCGCCTGCCGCTGTCCATGAATCCTGCTTTTGTTTGTGTTTCATTACTTCGGAATCATAATGCGGTTCGACTCACGCACCTTCTCCGCCATCTCTTTCAGACGCTTGTCATTCGTCGCCATAATCTTCTGGTAGCGGGTTTCGAAGCCAGGCCGCAGGGGACTTTGAAGCATGGTATCGAAGACGTCGATGATGATTTCAATTTCAATATCTTCTATCCGGTTTTTCTGTGCCTCGACGAGGGTCTTGCGCGCTATCGGCAGTTGGGTCTCGCGCGGCCGCAGCTGCAGGCACGCCATCTGAAAAAAGAAATTCAGGTCGCCGTAGGTGCGCAGCCCTGCGAGCACATACTTTGCATACTCCTTGTCGTTTTGTTCCCTCTGCGCGAGGTCGGCGAGGAGCATCAGTGTAAACTGGTGTTCTTTGTTGATATTATAGCTCTCGACAAGTTCTTTCTTTGCCTCTTTGTTGAAGCCCACGATCTGGTAATACATCGCTGCTGAGGCGAGTAAAATCTGGTGTTTTTTGAATCTCTTCTTAATACCCGGATATTTGCCGAGCGCCGTCATGTAATCCTGTTGTCCGCCGAGTTGCAGGTATTCATGGAATTCTTTATCGGCCCAGAGGGTTGTATCACGCTCCATTTCGCGCAGGATGTAGTTGTCCTGGCTGAAGAGCGGGCTTGCAAGGAATAGGAAAGCCACTACCGGGAAAACTGCCTTACCCATTTTAATATCCACTTCAGATTTAAGGCTTTGTCGTTTATTCAAATTGTAAAACCAATTCTATGTTGCGATAGACCCGCTGGAGAGCAAGGCACGCGCCGGCTGCAGGCGTATGCGAAAGACCACGGCGGCCTGGCCGGCGTTTTGACTTTGCTGCGAACCGGCCAGACGATTCCAGAGGGGTTCTAACCGCCTGCGGTCTGCCTCTGTCGTGGCGCAATCAAGGCTTGTTGAAAAGAAGTCTCTTCAGAATGATTCCTTCCAGGTCCCTGCGGCCATCAAAAATGGCGAGGATATATACTTTCTGCTGTTCCACTCTGTAGATGATTCTCCACGGATTCTCAAATATTTCCCGGAAGAGCGAAATATTTAAGCTTTCTAATTCAGGTACTGGCCGACCCATGCCGGAAAAGGTGGCCAAAGAATTAACTTTGACCATTATCTTTTCATAAATTTTGGCGACGTTCTCTGGATTGCCTTGCGCGATATATTCCAGTATGCCATCTAAATCCATGTAAGCGTACTCTGCCCAAATGACCTCGTTGTTGGCCATGGAACCGGTTATTTCAGGCCGTATTTTTTCTTCAATCGGCTTTCGACGGCAGATTGTGAAAGCGTTTTGCCGTCCCGTATATTCTGTTCACTCATGGAAAGCAGTTTCAGAATATTGATCGCGTTCTTCATTTCCTCAAAGGTACCGGGATCCAGGACCACAGCTTTGGCTTCCCCATTCTGTGTTACGTAGAATGGGCGGTGCGTCTTATTTATTTGATTGAGGACCTCGGCAGCATGTGCCTTGAAGTAGGATATCGGCTTAATATCTTCCTGCGCTTTCATGACCATATGACGTATTGAATTCAGTCCTGGCGTCAAGTGGATTCGATCATGGTCGGTTTCGGGAAAAAAGAAACCGTGATGCCACAGCGCGTTGTGTTGCGGCAGCTGAGGGCGAAGGCGGTGATCGCCAATACTTAGCTTTGGTTCGTCAGAATATCCTGAATCGCCCACCGATCGCCCAGAAAGAACAGCACAAAGGAAAATAAACCCAACACGGATTTAATCAAAAACCGCAAAATCGCGACGAGGATATTCAACCGCCTGCCCTCCAGAGTCACAACCCGAAAGCCTCGCCGCTTTGCCCGCGCCAGCTTCGCCGCAAGCCAAATGTGCCACAGCGCCGCCCCGGCCGGGCAAAACCCAGATCCTGCTCGGCCGGACGCGGGATACCGCTGTATGTTTCTTGAAGTTCCCGATGTCCTAGGCTCGCCGATAGCGTTCCACGTATCTATCCACTAAGCTGTTTATCATCTTTTGGTATGGCACCCCGTATTTTCGACTCCGGAGCTTAAAGAATTCCACACTATCCTTGCTGAGATTCATAGTAACTTTTACTGTTTTCTTCTTGAAAACCAAGTCTTCAGGCTTAGGTAAGAAATCTTCAACGATCTCCGACGCATTGATTGCATCCGCGATATCCTTTGGAGCGCTCTTATATTTAGCTTTTCCTGTTGTATTTCTCATTGCCTTCCCTCCAGTATCCTGCACCAAATATTCTGATTTTCCCGCCTCTAAATATAAATCTCACTGTGACAACCTTACCCGACATTTTTCCGTAGCAAAAGTACCGTTTCTCAGCCTTCGTACTGTGCTTATCGGCGTTGGATTCACTCTTCGCATCATCCCATTCGAACTCCATATCCGGATATGGATAAATATATGTATCATGCGGATGCGCGTCAATTAAAAATCATAGCCGGGATTGCCTTGGGGATTTCCCCCAACGCGCCGGCTTCGCCGCAAGCCAGACTGTGTCTGCAGCGAGCGCCGCGCGTAAATATTTTCAGTCGTTGTAGTGGCCTGGCTCAGTTAATGCCACCGAGGTAGACGGGTACAGACAGCCCTTGGGCCATAGCCATGAATACCGGAATAGGTTGCTTCGGATATAATGGGTGTTAGAATAGGTAGCCGATAGTTAAACCGCCGAAGGGCACGAAGCCATTCACACAACTGGGATCATTGGTTCCGAGAGTGCCGCAGGGAAACATCAGCGGCGTAAAAGCGATCTGTAAAAAAATACTCTCACCGAGTATCCATCGGTAGCCAAGATTTGCCGCGAAAAAGGCTTTTGCCTTCCAGCCCTGCAATGTAGATTCAAAATAGGGAACTACGCCAATGCCTGTAATAAGCTGATGCGTGGTATTGCCGAAACGCAGATTGTAGAGAATCGGGAAACCCAGGGCCGAGTGTAGAAAGAAACCTACGCGAAGAAAGGAATATCTATTGAATGAATTCTCATAATTGACGGAGTAGAAGATGCCGGGCCCTAAGCCTTCGAGGGTTAGCGCATTTCGGCTCATCGAAGAGTCAGTACTATCGGATATTAACGGCGAGGCGAGACCGAATATGACTATCACCATAAGTGCTAACCTGTGTAAGCGCTTCATAGGATTCCGTAGTCTTGTTTTTGCATGGCGACCAGCGTGGAATTTACCTAATATTCGCCCTATCGGGAGTCGCTCACCGATAAACAACCTTCGTTCGCGTCAGTATATCCTGAATCGCCCGCCGATCCCCCAGAAAGAACAGAACGATGAGTCCCGCTACAAACATGGCAGAACCGTAAAGTTTGTTGCCAATTTTTTTATCTTTCCCCCCCTCTCAAAACAGTATACCAATACCTAGTCCGCCGGCAATGGTTGTGGTATAGCCCTCGCCGAAACTGCTGCCGTAATATCCAAAACCCAAATCGCCATGGAGACTGAAGCGCGAAGCGATGACCAGCTCGAAGCCCAGGGTTGCGCCGGCGTGAACGCTTTTTTCTTTATAACCATTCGAATAATCTTCCACCCAATAGCTAAGGGCCGGCGCGATGTAGGTGCGCACATAGGTATTCGCGCCTGTCACCATCTGGAAAACATTAAATTGCACATCGGTACCGAAGTTGTAAAATACACTGCTGTAGTATGCATTCTTCGAAGGAAACGCCATGCCTGCCACGCGCCAGTGCAATAGATCGCCGAAAGCATATTTGTAATTGAGACCCATGCCGGCGATGCTCGATGCCTGGACGCCGATGACGTGGGGGCGTGATTTGTAGGGATTAACGCCTTCGGTGGTTGTTTCTGCGGCGAAGCTTGTGCTCGCTGAGAGAAACAAGGTGAAGGCAAGTAGTCTGAGCAGATTGTTTTTTTGAATTTTCATGGGTTGTCTCCAGTTAGTAAATTGTAGAAAGTAAGATTGATGGTTGAGCTGGGGCATGGGGTTGCAGCATAATCGGCGTCATAGCTATTCCTGCTTGGATTCAAGGCAGGTAATAGGAAACCACAATGCGAATCTCCGTGTAGCTTCTTAATACTTTGTGGTTGCCATTGATGACGTTCGGCAGGTTAGAATTAATCTCCGCCTGAATCGCGACAAGCCAGTTCTGTGAAATCTGGTATTTCAGTTCCGGCGTCAACCCAGCGAACTGATACCACGGCGAAGAATTCGAAGAAGCGCCGGAGGAAGCAGCGTAGCCGTGGCGATAATAGCCAAATGCAGACACATACCACCTGCCCGCAATCGGTAGAGTATAGCCGATGCCGATTTCCGGGGCGATGCGGTATAAATTGGGCATTTGCTGGCGCTGATCGAGATCCATTCCCAGCTGTAGGCCTGCCCGCCCGAAGATCCGGTCGAAGAAGTAATAGTTCATGGCGGGCAGCAGGTTCATGGAGAAGCTCTCGAAATTTGAAAGGGCCAGGTTAGAAAATCCTAAGGAAAGTTCGGTGCCAGCTTTTTTTGCGTAGGTAGGTTGAGCCTCTTCTGCTGACAGCAAGCCGTTGCTGAAGAGTAAGCTTGCTACCAGAAGCCACTTTGTGATTTTTTTATTTTTATTCATTCTTTCCTCGTTTAATCATGTTTGGCAGTGAATTTACAACACTTACAATAACGCAGAGCTAATATTTTTTGATAATCTATTCCTCAAGAATCACAGCCCTCTGGCTTTCCCAGACACCGTCCGCCGAACCCAGATAAATATTCTTAGCATAATAAAAATACCACGGCTCTATCGCAAATTCGAAAACCTCAGCGAACTCCTTATCATTTAAGCCACTAAATTGCCCGCAAAATGGCACGAGTATATATAACGGCATAGATTTCGCCGCGAAACCATTTTTGAAAGCTAATAATTGCTGATCCCTAATTTCAGTGATGATCTTTTCATCTTCAGTATGTATACCCGGCTGAACGACTTTATTTAGAAACCTGTGTCTGGTTAAAATCCGGTTGCTTGAAAAGACCAACGGCGCATATTCTGCCAAACGCAGCCGCGCATAGAGTTGATTGCATTGAAGCAATCTGCTCTTCGATAGTTCTATTGCGAATGGATTCTGCTGGTAAAAACAGATATCAAAATACCTTTTCTGTCCCTCAATGACCTTCTGATATAAATCCGATTCAAAGTACAAGCGCAATCTGGGCAGGTACTCCGCTGGGTATTCCGTTTGAAATCGCCGGACAATGCCATTGCGAATACCGTCTGCAGCATATCCCTTGGATAAGCCAGCCGCGATTTGCGTTGTTGATATGATGTTGTCGGTATAGTTGCTGTGTAAGCGAAGCTCAATTGCCGCGCTGCACCGGGCTAGTCGAATATACGGAAATTCTTCCAGGCCCATTTCGAATATTGGTACATCTGTTGCGGCTACGGCTGATGTGAAAATGCAAATTAGTATGATTTTTTTAATTAGCGTCATTGCTAATCCTTAAGTAAGCCAATGTGAATTTTGTCGAGTTGGGGCGTGGGTTGCGGCCACCGAGGCCGAGCACCAGGTCGAGGATACGCAAGAGTGCCGGGTTTTCGAGCTGGTTGCCCAGTGTTGCGGCAAGGAGGATGATGATGGGGATCATGAGGCCTAGGTAGAGAAGGATGTATAGGATGACTACGGTTAGAACTCGCATCGAAACTCCGTACGGCCGATTGTATTTTGCATGACATTCGCCTGACATTTGACCGTGATACCGGGTCCGTTGCGTAAATTCAAACGGGGCGCGTTGTGATTTCATTGAATTCGAATTTGGGCTCGGCGGGGGTGATGTTGGTTTCCGCCTGCTCGGCTTGCTTGGCTCATCGGCTGATTAGCCCTACCTTAAGTAGATATCAAAAATCGGTACATCAACGGCTAAATAAAGGCTGAAATAAACTTCGCGCGGGGCACCATTTTTCTGCAAATATTCGACACCAGCGGCTAAAGATACGGGTAAATTAGGTATGCCAAAAACGGCAAATGCTCCCGGAGCCACTGTATTTGCCCAAGTAATTGCCTCGGCCCTGTTTGCAGCATCCATCAAAGGATAACCCAGGTTAAAAGCTGATAGGAAAACCCCAATCGAACCACCCCAAATACTGCCCTTGGAGAACTCAAGCCCCACAGGCATAGAGATACGAACATAGTTGCCACCAGATAAATATCCTAAACCAGCATAACCGTTCAGAAAAATCCCGAACGAGCCTTTTCGTTTCTGGCGATAACTGCCCACGGGAAGTGCCGCTTTTTCCAAAACCGCCTCAAATTCCTCAAAATTCTTGGCCATTGCGAAGTTAGCCAGTAAAATAAAACTAGTATATAAATCTGCGTCACCAGAATTTTCCTCATCCGGCATTCTTAACAAAGCCCAATCATACTGCACAATAGCCAGAATATCAGGTCTACGTCGCTTTAGTTCTTTATGAATCAGACGCACCAATTCTTCTGCTTCGTTTCGCTTTTGGCCGCACCATGTTACGCTCACACAATACTTTTCCATACTAACGGGGGAATCAACATGATTATCCGACTCAAACAACAAGAATTTCTCTAATGCTTCGTGCACATGATCAACAAAGTTTTCAATCTTCAATGCGACCGCAAAATATTTTTCATTCTTAAGCTCCTGCGAACTAAGAGCAGCCTTTAGCAAACGGCCCTTAAGCTCCGCGAGCAAGGCATCAGTTTGCGCCTGCAAATCAGTCTCAAGCTGCTTTAAGTCACTCGAATTGAGAATCTGAGGCAGCGTTCTTTTTTTGTTTCCAATTCGATTCTGCAATGTCGCTAAAAATAGATCAAATATTATTGTGTTTTCTTTCCCGCTCAGTATCGATCGATCGTCCATATGGCTAAGATCCTGCAATAATGTTCTTACATCATACTTGGCGAGACCAATCTTCGAATTTTTGCAACTAGCTTCGCTCTGGTTTATATAACAACCGATTGAAGTCAGCCTATCTTCAACTTGCTTTCTAAGCGATTCGCTTAATTTTGTCGGGATTGATTTTGTCTTACGGACGGGACATATAGCTTCAAGGCCCAGAAGCTCTTTCGACTGAGCTTTGTCCTTAAGAATTTTGCAATGCAGATCCTTGAAATCTGAAATAGCGGAAGCCCGAAGGCGATTTGTTAAGCCAAAGCGATTCACAACGTCCATCGCCAGCAAGGTCTCGTGAGCTTGCGGAAAATATTTCTCCATAGTACCATCACTTCGCAATCTATACAAAAAAGCGATCTTGATTTCTTCCTGGGCTCTCTTTTCAAGAAAACTCTGCAGTCCCGCAGCTGAATTACCAAAGGCTTGATTATTTAAAGAGAAAAAGAAGCACGCAATCCATAAAATCTGAAGGTATTTCATTTGACGCCAGTCTCCCATGATTTCTTGAAAGTTGTAACGCAAGCACTCACGGCAAGAATTCTCTGATTCTCATTCAAATTTTCAATTTTCAGTACGTTTGCAACACAACGATTATCTATCACAAAGAACCCTCGAAGGTGTATTCCATTAGTCGCCGAAGAAAAGCCAGAAACTGAAAATCCCAAATCTATAGGTAAAGGCATTAACTTTGACTCCTTATTCGCCTGAATCACATTGAGGGCTATCATACAAAGCACAACCAATGCTCCAGCTTTCATTAACGTATCGACCCAGAATTCCCATCCGTTTTTTTGCATGTCAAAAATTGACAACCTACACCGAGGGTACACATGCGCTCAAGCATTTTTATTTAACCTCGTCCCTTGCCACAATCGCCGCTAACCAGCATTGAGTATGATTGGATTACGAGGGCAAACCTAATCTTAACTTCATGTTGACGGGCATGCAAGTGCAATACTCATGGGGCATTGTACTGGTTCCTTTCGCAGGTTTAGGCCGGTACACGTGGTGATTTGGTAGATTGGGGTTTTGGGCCTTTCGGCGTGGATTGGGGCTTTTGTCGAGCTGGCTTATGGGGTTGCGGCAGCTGAGAGCCCAGACTTTGAAGATGAGCAAGGCTTTATGCACGAATCCCATTATCAGGCGCCGGAGTAACTGGCCCCTATGCACCAAGCGCACCTGCCGATGAGCGCAAAATGCTCATTTCTGCGGCGGCCGAAAAAAAGGGACCGATGTCGTAATGTATTAATTTATCACCTACTAGATCGCATTTTGCGCCTATTGATTGACGGGATCAGCAACCTGCAACGGGTAGCAACTTTTGGTTGATTTATAGATCGGCAAAGGGAGCGGTTATCATGGCTAAGAAAAAAGTAGATAAAGAAGATGTAGCGGATGCTGCGACCGAAGCTGTCACAAGCTTGGTGGCACGACCAAGGCTACATAAGTTGACTGTGAGAAATTTTCGAGCAATCGGTGTCACACCAGTCACAGTGGAACTTGATGACGTTGTAGTGCTCGTGGGGCCCAACAACTCCGGGAAAAGCTCCATCCTCCGGGCATACCAAGTAGTAATGCAGCATGGTTCCAAAGAGGGGGATTTGAGCCAGGAAGATTTTCCCAATGCATTTATTGATGAGCATAATCCTGTCGAGATTGAGCTTGAGACAGTAGTTTATGACGAGAAGGCGCCAGGCGAAAAGTGGCTCAGGAAAGATGCCGCTACTGGTGACATGTTTGTCAGGGAAAAGTGGACTTGGACTCAGCCCGGAAAACCAAAGAAAGTTGGCTGGGACGTAGCCGCCGGGGACTGGCATGACAAGGAGGGGCCATGGGGGGCTGCGGGTGTTGCACAGGCCGGGCGCCCTGAACCACATAGAATCGAAGCGTTCGACTCCCCGGAAAAGCAGGCCACCGAGGTTGTGAAACTCCTGAAGGAGGTGTTAAACGAGAGGATCAAGAGCATCCGGCAGCAGCCCGAAGAGGCTGCGGAAGGTGAGGAAATAAAACCAAACGATTATCAGAAACTGTTGAAGTCAGTTTCTGAATTTCAGAAGCAAGTCGTTAAAGATGCTAATGAACAAATCAGCAACGTAGAAACCGAGATGAACAAACTGATCGGACAAGTATTTCCGGGTCAAGTAGTACGTTTCGACGCTCGCCCCGAAGAGGATCTCGATAGCTGTCTGAACTTCTTCAAAGATACACCCCAGCTCCTCATGGGGCCAGCGGGAGGATATCAACCATCCGTTGAAAAACAAGGAAGCGGAGCCCGGCGTACGTTGCTGTGGGCGGCGCTAAGATTGATCAAAGAACAGACGAGAGTGAAAAAAGAAGCGAATAGTTCCCGCCCACACATCCTTCTAATTGATGAACCAGAGCTGTGCCTTCATCCCAACGCGGTGCGTGAAGCCTGCCGTGTGCTTTACGACCTTCCAAAATCCGGCAACTGGCAGGTGATGGTCACAACCCACTCACCAGTCTTCATTGATTTCTGGCGGGATAACACTTCTATTGCGCGCGTGGAAAGGCTGCCAAATGGCACTGCCAGCGGAACAACGATCTACCGACCAAAAAAAGCTCAGCTTGATGACAATGATAAGGCCTGTCTCAAGCTGCTTAATCTTTGCGATCCCTACGTTGCCGAATTCTTCTTCGGCGGCAGGACGGTGCTAGTCGAAGGTGACACGGAATACACCGCCTTTACATTCGTGATGCAACAGGAGCCAAACCGCTTTAAAGACGTGCATGTTGTTCGCGCAAGGGGTAAGGCAACCGTTGTTTCACTCTGCAAGATCTTGAACCAGTTTGGCGCCCCGTACGCTGTGTTACATGATAGCGACAAACCCAAAGCGATGCGCGAGGGGAAAGAGATTGTCAATCCAGCGTGGACTCAGAACCAGAAGATTCTAGATCAGGTCAGTGACAAACTTGCTACAAAGCATGTCCGCCTCGTGGCATCTCTGGTGAGCTTCGAGCCTGCTTATTTTGGCATGGATGTATCTAGCGAGAAACCAGCTACAGCTTGGGAACACTTGAAAAGCAACGCAGAACCCTGCAAGAAAATAGCGGCGTTGCTTGATGCACTGACTGATTTCAGCAAACCGTTGCCAAAAGGCGCTGTCGAATGGAATAACTTAGAAGCATTGAAAAAACATGTCGAAGAAGTTACGATATGAAGAAAGATAGAGCCTCTCATTGGTGTTGATAGGAATAATTGGCCGCGCCACCATAGATGGTTACAAAGTAATAAAACGCAATTATTTCAGATAAGCTTGGGTTTATACGTTGTCACATTGACTTGCTCCATTTTGAAAGCACCACCTCAAACGGTTCACTCAGGCCAAGTTTGCCAATGTAGTGTTGTTTTTCATCCCTTGGGAGCCCGCTGATAGCGAACAGGAAGGCATGTCTTGTCCATGAATCCATATTCTGAAAATGCTCTTTTTGCTCCCTTAGCCAATCAAAGGCCGCGTTTTGGTGTGCCGCGAGAATGATCTCTCGTTTCAGGAAGGGTTCGCTTGTCGCATAGCGGCGCAAAAGCTCAGGGAAATGGTTGATTGCTGTATTTCGAGTAAAGAGACTCAAAATTGACAGCCGGAAGTATTCGTTGTTCTTAACTTCATCTGAATCTAGTAGTGCGAGAAGTCGAGTTCCTACTGACTTCCATTTTGATGAATCGATGGATTGAACGGAAGCAAGATAAGTGCAGATTTGAGCAAAACAAGGCCCTAATCGGGATATTTCGTTCAGAGAAATCTCAATCGCTCCTGGATGGCCGATTTGAGTCAAGCGACGATAGAACCATCTAAGCCGAATATAGTCTACGTCATTTTGGCTAATGTATTCTGTTATAATCTTGGTAATAAGATCTTCTGTAATAGATTGCCAATCAGAAGGACTAATATTGCCGTAGGAAATTGTTTTATACGGATCGCCGCCGGAATAGCGATTGATTAATTTTAATATGTTGTCTTCCTCCGAACTGATCGGCCGATCTTCAATCATATCATCACAAAAACCTTCAAATTTAGCGGGTGTGAATTTTTTGGTCTTATGCCTCTGCAAAGTAAGCCTTTGTTGCTTATCTAATACGGATGCGAAGCTCCCTAGTGCCAGTTTCCCCGCTAATTCCGAATCGCAGAAAATAATAATATCATCTGCATAACGTATGAAGTCAAAACCCTGACTTTTTAGACTATTATCGATAGGAATTAACGCCGCTTCTGCAAGAAGATGCATTGCGTGCGGTCCAATGGGTATGCCTCGGGAAACACTCGCCGTAGTGGATTCGAGAAGCCGAATGAACCATTTTCTAACCTGATTCGGGAAACCGGATGCAATCAATTGATTATCTATGACGTGGTGATAAATCTGGTTATAAAAATCGGCTATATCACAATAAAGAATTTGCTTCGCTTGCCTCCCTTTCTTGGCCGCCTCTTCCCAAAAATTATTCCAAGCACTATTTGACGCGTAAAGACCATGCAACGGGTCTGGTTGAAAGCGATAACTGAATACAATATCATCTGCCAAACGTCGGTTTTCGATACCCTGCCCATACTCATACAAGATGGCAGCGGAAATAATGCTGTCCTGAGGATCGAGCTGGGTTGCTTGTCGATAAGATATTTCATCTTTTGGAACGATGAAACGTCGACATGAACCTATGTTAAGCCCACTGAGATCTTTACCTACAACTAAATTGCAAAAATCAGCCATTTGATTTTTTATCGCCTCAAATTCTAAAATGCGGGGAAATAAATCACCATCGGAATGATCATTGCAAAAGTTTATCGCCCAAATTATTGAGTCTTTAGCCAGCATATTTCACAGCCCCCCTGTTATTAGACACCCTCGGCCACGGATGGCCGAGCTAGCAAAAAAATCAGCGGATTTATTGCAGACAACGTGAAATTTAGCTGACGCTGACGAGGCCTTTGTCATTGATTCAACTTGCAAGGCCAATGTGGGCCACCAAATGTCCCCGGAGCGCCTCGCAATCTTACCAAAACCAAACCCTAGCTTGCGCCAGCTCAGCAACTTTTGGTGCCAAATTGTTAGGCTATTCTGCTTAATATGACGAAGTTGCAATGACCGCAGCATATCTTGCAGATTCCTCAACTACGCATCAAGAACAGGGCTTACAGTACACGTGCACCCAATATGAGCCGGTAATTTTGGGATCTCTTTTAGTGAAAATTCGCGATTTTGATATTCTCGCGCCAATGGACACTCGACATAGTTTCTATAACAATCGATCTTGAATTTCTTAAAATAAGAAGAATCTGTAAAGCCTCGGACGTAGTTATATTGCTCATTAGAGATAGTTTTTACAATTAAGGTGACGATCTGATCGACGTATGCCCAATTACTTGCAACTTCTTCAAGATTCGTTATTCCGTAAGACTCCGGTAAGGCCTTCAGCTTGAATATCTCCCTAAATGAAATATGATCACCAAGTTTATCTTTGAGATTCGGAAGCTTCATAAGTTCCTCGATTGCCGCATTCTTCCGCTTGTAGAAACCATCACCTTGGCCCGAGATCGTATTCAAGTCCTTTAAAGTCAAGATGCTCAAGATTTCTGACATCTCGATTTCGGTACCCCTGACGGCGAGGCCTTTAGCAACCAAATTATCAAAAAGCGCTCTGTTACGATTGTCCTGCGGTGCAACGCGCACTTTGTCCAGATCGGTTGCAAATCGCATATACCCTTGAATAAGGTCCATACCATAGTCACGAATCAAGGCATCGTCCATCGTCATCTGAATTTTTGCTACGTCATAGCTTAGGAGGAAAATTATGTCGATTCCCGGGGGTAATTCGTGAATGCCGATAAGGGCTTTTTCTTGATACTCAGCAAGCAAGTCTTGCTTATCTTTGCTACCAAGAGAGGGCCATTCCGGGTTACCTGCGATTAGGGACTGCAGGTTTTGATTGAACGTATCGCGCAATTTTGATAAATAAGCATCCACTTCTACGCAAATGATATTTTTCTCAGCAAAGATTGGCGTGAGATGTCTGTTTTTCATACCCTCGTAAAGTTCCGAATTATTTATGATTGAAACAATCTTTTCAGAATCCGCGGCATCAAGGTTCTTCAGCGTAAATTTCCATTCTAATTGAGTCTGTAGCTGATGAGCCCCGTCGTCCAAAGCTACCGCAATGACCTTTGGAATCCTTTTTTCATCTTCGTAAGATATCTCCGATAATCCAGTCGAAACTTCTATGGTAAATTTTGGTTTTGGGGAATTATTCTTTTGTGAGGTTCTTACAGCCATGTAAATGGCAAAAACAACGAAAGCTATTAACAAGATAATCAATAATGCGTTCATGTGTATTCCTCCTTTTGGCGTAATATGGCGCCAACAGCAATTACGCGAACACGAAGGCTACCCACCAAATAAAGCACTTTTAGTCGTATATCATTTTTTAACATAGACATTTTTGAAACGCCAATAATCGCAATGGCCTGTTCGGTGCATCTATCAACTTCTGCAGGTCTAAGAGCAGTTCAAGTGGCAATATAGCTAAGACCTCTTGTCTTACGATCTTTGGACTCTACGCCACCACTCACCCCCCCATTCTTCTTGACACCGCCACCGCCGCGCCATGCTCTCCGTTATGAAAGCCAGTGCGCCCACGCGTATGTATGCCAGCCCTACTCTAGATCCCATGTATACCCCCGTCGACCAGGTCGGTGTGGAGGAGCGGGTTGCGCGTTTTAAGACGCGAAGTATTAAGAACGAGGCGAAACTGGCCGGCATTAAGATGGCGATCAGTATGATCGATCTGACGACGCTTGAGGGTAAAGATAGCCCCGGTAAGGTCATTCAGCTCTGCCAGAAGGCGCTGCGGCCGTCTGAGATGGCTGGTGTGCCGCAGGTGGCGGCGGTCTGTGTTTTTCCGAATATGATTCATGTCGCGAAGAAGGTGCTGAAGGGTTCGAAGGTGAAGATCGCCTGCGTTTCGACGGCCTTTCCCGCGGCGCAGATTCCGCTCGATATCAAGATCGATGACGTGCGCCGCTCCGTTGAGCTGGGTGCCGATGAGATCGACATGGTGATTTCGCGCGGCCAGTTTCTGTCCGGCGAATATAACTATGTCTTCGATGAGATTGCCCAGGTTAAAGAGGCCTGCGGTAAGGCGCGTCTGAAAGTGATTTTGGAAACCGGCGAGCTCGAGACGCTCGACAATGTGCGCCGTGCGAGTTTTATCGCCATGCGTGCCGGCGCCGATTTTATCAAAACCTCGACCGGCAAGGTCACAATCAATGCCACCATGCCTGTGACGCTCGTCATGCTCGAGTGCATCCGCGACTACTACGACGACACCGGCATACAGATCGGCATGAAACCTGCCGGCGGCATCAAGACCAGCAAAGACGCCCTGCACTACCTCGTCATGGTCAAAGAAACCCTCGGCGACGCCTGGCTCGACCCGTACTGGTTCCGCTTCGGCGCCTCGTCGGTGCTCAACGACCTGCTCATGCAGTATGCAAAAATGGTTAAGGGCGGCACATACCAGTCGCTCGACTACTTCTCCTTAAGTTGATAAAGTAAGATGCAACCGCAGAGGTCGCAGAGTTACGCAAAGTTGTACAGGTCAGGCGTTTCCTCTTCCTTTGCGCTCCTCCGCGTACTTTGCGGTGGTTTTTTATAATGCAGCTGGCGATTTTTGCCGGCGCGGGTGAGTTACCTGCCATCGCCGTTGCCACTGCGCGCTCGCGGGGTCTCAATTTTTCCGTCTATCATATCAGCGAAGCCGAGTTGGATGCCTCCTTGTCGCGCGATTCGGCGCTTAAGTTGCGCACTATCTCCCTCGGCGCCATCGGCAAAACCTTTGAATACCTGAAAGAAGATAAGATTACCCACATCGTGCTCCTGGGCAAAATCGAAAAGCAACGCATGATACAAGACGTCACGCGCGATGCGGCCGCCGATAAAATCTATAACGCCGCCACCGACCGCCGCGACGATACACTGTTTCTCGAATTCGCCAAAGGCATCACGATGATGGGCATTGAGATCCTCAAACAAAAAGATTTGCTCGAAGGTTGTTTTCTCACCCCCGGCGTGCATACGCAAAAGAAACCCGAAGGTGAAAAACTGCTCGCCGACATCGAGTTCGGTTATGGCCTCAGCAAAAAGATCGGCAGCTTAGATATCGGGCAGACTGCAGTCGTTTTTGAAAAAATGATTTTAGCAGTCGAAGCCATCGAAGGCACCGACGCCGCCATTGCCAGAGCTGGTGCCATTGCTCAAGGTAAAGGTGGCATTGTGTGCAAGACAGGCAAGGCTTCCCAAGACCCGCGCTTTGATTTGCCCGCGGTGGGCATCCGCACGCTCGAAACCATGGCGAAAACCGGTATGCAGGTGCTCGTCATCGAAGCCGCGCAGACGCTCGTGGTGAATCCCACTGCATTCATTCAGCGCGCCGACGAGCTCGGCCTCATTGTGCTCGCGAAGTAGCGCATGGCGCGCCTGCTGCTCACCGGCTCGCTGTTGCTCTTGGCGGCGCTCGTCTCTACCTGCGAGAAAAAGGCCGAGCCGCTCTTCAGCAAAGGTGTCGACGCTCTTGTCTTTACCCCGTCGGATTTCCCCGTTCACCCTAAAACCGGCGCCGCCATGCAGGCATCGGCCGACTGCCGCGACTGCCACAAGACCGTGTATGACAACTGGCTGAAGAGCCGGCACCGCGTCGCGCTCACCAACGAACTCTACCACGAAAGCCATGCGCGCGAACCCTCGCCGTGGTGTGTGAACTGCCATGCGCCGCTGCGCCTCAGCGGTTCTGAGAAAACACCCTACAAGGGTGAAGAAGGTATTTCATGCCTCGTCTGCCATGCACGCGAGGGCAAGATCATGACCGGCGCATTGCCTGAAAAAAAGATCGCTCCCCTCGCCCATTCGTACACCATCCGCGGCGAATTTAAAGACGAGCGGCTGTGCGAAAATTGCCATGAGTTTAACTTTCCCACCGCGGCATCGGCGATGAGCGAGGGCAAAAATTTCCATTATGCCAGCCAGCCGATGCAGTCGACTGTCGAAGAGTACCGCGCCTCGGGCTATTATGGCCGCGTCACCTGCCAGGGCTGCCACCTGTTTTCGGGTACCGCCGATTCGCACAGCTTTCCCGGCGGGCATGCATTAGAGCGGCTCAAGAACGACCTGAAGTTGGATATCCACCGCGGCGACGCCGGCCACGTTACGGTGCGGCTCTCTGCCCACGGCATCGGCCATGCTTTCCCAACCGGCGATCTCTTTCGCACCGTGCGTGTGCGCCTCATCGACAATACCGGCGGGCACACCGCCGAGCTCGAGCTGCGCCACCACTTTGAACTGATACCGGTGCCCGACAGGCAACCCGGCGACCCGGTAAAGCGCCGTATTAAAGAAGAAACCCTACCCACGCCGCGACTCGACTATATGTCGCAGCGCGAATATACCATCGCCTGGCCGCAAACATCGGCCTCGCTCACCGCCGAACTCTATATGGATTATCTCGCGCAGGCAAATACATTCACAACGCACCTGCCTGCCAGCATCACGCGGCCGCTGGTCTTCCGGAAAAAATTTCCGTTAAAACTGCGGCCGCACGACGACGCGAAGGGTTAGTTTGTGGGTGGCGGCTCGGCGATCTGCGTGAAGCGGCCGTTTTCGAGCTTGCCATAGTAGGGAAACGGCGGCAGCTTCGTATCAAACTTCAGGCTCGCCAATTGTCTTTTTGCCTGCGCGATATCCTCGCTGCAAAGTTTTTTCTCTTCGGCGCCCATATTTTCGGTGCAGGTGTACGGACCCTGAATACGCAATACCTTATTCTGCAATTCCGCATAACCGATCTTAACTTCCTGCTGCTCATAATAGCTCGCCAGCTGCAACACCGGTGCGACGCGTTTGCCCTTGAGCGCGAACACGTCGAGCGACCATGAGCCCCGCGTCTGCTCGTTGCTGACGAGTTCGGGTACGCCGTCGCCGTCGAGGTCTGAGAACTCAGCGCTCTTCACCTCGGTTTCGTAAAAGACGCGCTTCTCGTCGCTCAGGTCGGCGAAAATAAAACGGCGGCGCGCGCTGAAACAATGCTCGCCCTCGCTTTCATTCGGGCCGAAATGGGCTTCGATTGCTGCGAAGCGCCGCGGCGCATCGCTGGCACCCACAGCAAACTCGGTGGTCTTGCTGCACTGCACATTCAAGTCGCCGCCCGCATAACGGTTCAAATCTGCTGCCAAAGAATCGTCGAATGTATGCTGCTGCGCTTTAGAGACGGTATAGAAATCGCGCACAAATTTTACCTTCTTTTTGTCGACATAATAATAGCGGTCGGGCCCCATCTCGTGACCGCTGACGACAAAGCGGTAACGCAGTCGGTCACCTTTGGTGGTGACTCCGTCGACCGCGACGTACGTATCGGCCGGCAAGGCTCCCTTCGTTTTCTCCCAATCGATACCGAAACTGGGCTCCTTCGCGATATCGATGCGGGTGTTACCGACGGCAACTTTATAGACATGTGCGCCGGCACCGGTGGCAATCATCCAACCGGATAAGAATTGAAAACCGGCGTCTTGCAACGCCGTCATGTCGCCCTTTGTGCCTTCGACGAGAAAACCGCCGAACGCATAACCCATGCCGCCCGCGGCATCCTGCAGCAGGTACCACGAGCCGTGTTTGCCGTCGGCCTTGACCGACTGTGACGACTGCTCGAGCACCGCGAGCACCTCGCCGTTCTGCAGCGTGCGTATCTTCTCGCCGTTCAGCGCCGGCGTGCGCCGCCAGTTCACGGCCGTCGTCGCCATCACTGAAAGCGGCTCGCGCACTTCTTCTGTTTTATCAGGCGCGACTTCTTTATAAACCGAGACTTCGGTGCGCTTTTCAAAGACGAGAAAGTTTTCGCGCACCACCGCCTCGCGCTCGGGAATAAAACCTTCGACCGGCATCTGCGGTTTGTCGCCGGCCGCGCCGAGCGGCGAATATTTGATTTTATACCAGAAGACTTTTTCGGGGTCTTTCACGTCGGGCACGCGCGTCGCGAAGATCGCGACCTTGTTGCCGATCGGCAGCGTGCCGATCGCCTTACCGCGCACGCTCGGCGTATCCTGAATCGCAATCGCGCTCTTCACTGCAAAGCCGGTGGAAAGCGGCTGTTCGCTCGTTGCCTGTTGTGCCTCGCGGCCCGTCGGCTTCTTTTTACAATGATTTACCAGCAGCGCAGATGAAAGCGCTGCGAGCAGAAATATATTTCGTTTAAGCATCGGGACGCATACGCCCGCGCCCAAACGCCGTCAATTCAAACCGGGACGAATACCGTTTCGGCTTCTTTAATACCCTTCAAAGAGAACTCTCCCAATGCCTTTGCGCCGGGTATTTGCAGAGCAAAATCGGCCGACATGAGCAGGTCGCGGCCGGTGCCTTTACAGAGCCCCTCGATGCGCGACGCCTTGTTGACCGCCGGCCCAACCACGGTAAAATCGAGGCGCCGGTTGGCGCCGACATTGCCATACTGTACGTCGCCGATATGCAGCGCAATGCCATGCCGTAACAGCGGTTGCTCCGCCTGGGCTCTTTTTTCGTTAAACACGGCGAGTGCCTTGTTCGCTGCTTCGGCGGCCGCCAGCGCATTCGCCGCCGCCTTTTTATGGTCGCCGTTTTCGACGGGAAAAATCGCCAGCACTGCATCGCCCATATACTTCAGAATCTCGCCGCCGTTTTCGATGATCGGCTGCGAGATCGTCTCGAAATACTGGTTGAGCCAGTCGATGAGCACAGTGGGATCCACACTTTCGGAAAGATCGGTATAACCGCGCAAATCGGAAAACCAGATAGCGGAAGAAATCGCATCGACATCGCCGGGTTTCACTTTGCCCGCGAGCACCTTCTGCGAAGGCAAGAGCCCCAGATAGACCGCCATCAGGTTCTCGGTGATCAGGCGATTGACGTGAATTTCGAGCGCGACCGCCAGGTGCCCGGCCGAGCTGCGCAGAATTTCGAGATCCGCTTCGGTAAAACCGCCGGGCTTCTTCGTCGCAAGACTGATGCGGTGGCTGGCTTCGCCCAGCTGCTGCAGGGCATAGAGAAAATATGCCGTGCCGCCCGCGCTGCGTATGTCGGCCATAATCGGGAATTCATCGGGCGCTTCGGTGACAAGCGAATGCACCTCGCTTGCGCCGAGATCGATCTTTTTATACGGGCTGATCTGGTAGGGCTCAGAGCGCGCAAACGCGCCATGCGAAAAGCTGATCTCTTCGACGAGCTCTTTGCCGACGGCAGTCACGCGTTTTTGCAGAAAAAAAGAACGGCCAAGCGGCGGCAGATCGAGGTATTTCGCAAACCAGCCATAACGGATCGATTCGATCTCGGGGTGCAGCGTGCGTATCATCAGCGACGAGCGGATAATTTCAAAACCGGCGGCGTTGAGCTTCTGGATAAACCCGACCTGCAGCCCCGGAATACCCGCAGCCCGCGGGCCCTCGCCCACCAGCCAGTCGATAAGTTCGGTCATGGGGAAAGATTTTTTTACGAAGGGCGAAGTAAAGCCTAATGGAGGTTTTGTGACCTGCCGCGCAGCTCCGAATCAGTCGAAATAACGCACGAGCTCGTCCATGACATGCGACTTGGTGGAAAAATTTTCCGCGAGATTCTTAACGGTGCTGCTCGCCGAAACGAGGCGCTTCGTTGCCTCACCCATCTGCAGAAGGTTTTGACTGAACTCAGAGCCCGCCGATTCCATAATCTGGCTGATCAATTCGCCGTTCAGGGTGCTCAAACCGGAAATATTAGAAAATTCTTTGCTCGCATTATCGACGGCTTCTTTGCCGAGTCGGGTTTTCTGCCGCGACAGGGCGATCGCATCGTCGATGCGCTGCGAATTGCCTTTAGTCTGCTCCGAGAGTTTTGAAATCTCGGCCGCTACGACGGCGAATCCGCGCCCTGCATCGCCCGCCCGGGCGGCTTCGATTGTCGCGTTTAAGGACAATAAGTTCACCTGACGCGAGATTTCACCGATAATATCGACGCTCTCATCGATCGCTGCGCTCTGTTGCTCGATTTCCGTCATCCGTTTCTGTACTTCGCCGATCGCCTCGGAGCCATTATCCACGGATTTTGCCATCCGTTCTGTGCTGGTATGTGCACCCGCCACCGCACCCGTGATTTCATACATTTTGACCGAGATCGTCTTTACTGAAGTCTCTTGTTCCTGCGCCTCGCGCGCGAGGCGCGCAGCCTCTTCGCCTAAAACCGTGGCGCCATCTGAAATAGCATCCGACTCGGCGCGGATGCGCCCGACGATATCGCGCCATTTTTCTGCCTGCAGGTTGATCAGGTGTCCGATTGCCGAAATATCGTGCGCGCCGTATTGTGGTACCGATACCGAAAGCTTGCCCTGCGTCATGGCGCGGATAGATTCCGTGGTTTGGTTAATCGACGCCTTAAAAGTCAGGTAAGTGAGGTATGCGGTAAACATTGCAAAAAGCACCATCACACCGATGATACCCGCGCTATGTGCAATAGGGTAAGCGTTGAAGGCCTTTGCGGCACTCGGCACGTGGAGTATGTAACTGAAAAAATAGATAATCAGAATGGTAAGTCCCAGAACGGCTAACAGAAAGCGGCCTGAAAACGGCAGGCTGCGGAACTCCCCCGGTTCAACGGATACTGACCGTAAGTTGGGGGCGTTTTGAATCGGTGCAATCGTAGATTCGGTGAGCGTAAAGAGCTGATACCAGGCGATCATGTTTCCCGCCGTTGGTAAGAGCGCCAAATTGGCCACCATGATCGCAGAAACATCGTGGCGGGTGACAAATATGACATAGAGGGTTAACATCCCCGTGTACCAGCGGCAGGGAACCAGCCAGGCCTCAAAAAACGGATAATTCAACAGCCTGATCTTCAGCGCCTTGAGATCGGCTTTGCCTGTCTGAGATTGAATTCCCTGCAATATGGGTCTCAGCTTGATCCAACGCGCGGCGCTATGGAGCAGAAAATCCTGAAAACCTGCATAGCCGAGACAGAGCAGAAAATCCACAGATTGCTGCGAATTCAGGTCACCAATCATCAGAAAGAAGTACCCGATAAACGGGATGAATATACCAGCGGTAAGAAGTTCAGTCCTCAGGGTGAGGCGCCAATATATCGTTCCGGGGCTTTCCACAATTAACCGGCTCAAGGAGCTATACAAGTATCGGCAAAGAACCACTTCAGCCTAAGAAAGCATGAAAATAACTTGCCTCGCAGCCCCGACTGCGCCGGTATGAACAATGAGCGAAAAAGAAACCGACCAAAATCTGCAATTCGACAAAGCCGAATTCGACCAGGCAAGCACTGCCGCGACCTGCAGTATGTGCAATACGCCTCTTAAAGGAAGCTATTTTTCCGTAAATATGCAGAGTATGTGCGCCAACTGTACAGAAACCGTGCGCACAACGATCGCCCGCAAATCAGGCACGGGCGACGTTCTCAAAAGCATCCTTTTTGGTATCGGCGCCGGCATCGCCGGCTCGTTGATTTATTACGCTGTGCTCAAATTTACCGGCTATGAAATCGGCCTGATTGCCATTCTCGTCGGCTACATGGTCGGCCGCGCCGTCATGATCGGCTCAGGCCACCGCGGCGGCCTGCAATACCGCATCATCGCGGTACTGATCACCTATATCTCGATCGTCAGCACCTACGTGCCCATGGTGATCAGCGAATTCAAAAAACAGGCAGCAGTCGCAGAAACAACGCAAAACGCTACCATAGAAAAAGCAAAGGCCGCGCAACCTGCAGCACCCGCTGCCCCGCAGCCGCCCATCTCTTTCGGCGAGGCGCTCGTCGCCTTGCTGTTATTCGCCGGCGCCATGCTGATTCTGCCCTTTCTCGCGGGGATATCGAACATCATCGGCCTGCTCATCATCGGCTTTGCGCTCTTTGAAGCGTGGCGCCGCACCGCCAAACCCAAAGTCGATATCGAAGGCCCGTTCGAAATCATCCATGCTTAAATGCCATGCCTGCGCCAGCGAGATGCAAAATGGCCTGCTGATCTGCCCGGTGTGTTCGGCCCTGGTATTCCGCAGCGAACTCGAACAGGCGGCGCAGCGCGCGGCAGAATTTACCGCGACTGAAAACTTTACCGCGGCGCGCGACAGCTGGCGCGAAGCCCTGCAATATCTTCCCTCCGAAAGCAAACAGAGCCGCATCATTGGCGCAAAGATCGAAGAGCTCAGCCGCAAAATTCCCGGCGGTCTCAAAGAACCAGCCGCTGAAAAATCCGGTATCGGCAACGGCAAAAAAGTCGGATTTTTTGTCGCGATCGGCCTCTTTCTCTGGAAATTCAAAATCATCTTCGCCTTTATTCTCACGAAAGGAAAATTGCTGCTGCTCGGCCTCACCAAAGGCAGTACCTTTTTCTCGCTGATTCTTTCTCTCGGTTTTTACTGGTCGCTGTTCGGCTGGCAACTCGCCGCCGGTTTTTTACTCTGCATCTATGTGCATGAAATGGGCCATGTCTTCGCGCTCAGCCGTTATGGTATCAAGGCCACCGCACCGATGTTTATCCCCGGCTTTGGCGCCTTTGTGCGCCTGAACGAACGCCCCGCCAATGCCATCGAAAATGCGCGCGTCGGTCTCGCCGGCCCCGTCTGGGGTCTGGTCGCCACCGCAGCCTGCTTTGGCCTCAGCGAATGGACCGGTGCCCAGATCTTCGCAGCGCTCACCCGCCTCTCTGCCTGGGTCAACCTCTTCAACCTGCTGCCGTTCTGGCAGCTCGACGGCAACCGCGCGCTCGGTGCACTGACGAAAATACAGCGCCTGGGCCTCGCCGCGGTGATGCTCGCCGCCTTCGTCGTCACACACGAAGGTTTGCTCATTCTGCTGATGGTCGCAACGCTGATACGGGCATTTGGCAGCGACCGGCCCGAGACGGGCGACAACTATACTTTCTACGAATTCGCCATCGTGCTTGTCGCTCTTGCCCTGCTTTCTTCCGTCGATATCAAAATTGTGTCTGCCGCGCAGCACTGATCGTATGGCCTTGCCTTGCAAAATCGCCCTTTTGGTAATCACGCCGCTTTTGTTGTCATGCGAGCGGCCGCAATGGCCAGACATCAGGCTTTCCCCTTATTTCAGCAAGCTTGTGGCCCAGGAAGCGGCTCTCGCCAAACAACCCACAGAGTATGAGGATTACGACCGGCGCGAGCACTTTCGCCCCGAGGGCATCTACAGCGACGGCAAAGACATCTTCGTCTGGTCGTCGCGCCACCGCGAGCAGGCCGTACTGAGTGAAAAAAGCGGTCATTGGTTTGCCGCGCGGTGGCGCTTAGGCCCGTTGAAAACGCAGCGCTGCCTCTTTATAGAGAAAGATGGCCTGGGGTCTGTCTGTCTCGGCGCCATGCAGCCTAAAGGCCTCACCAGCTTCGACACGAAAATCCATTTTGAACTGGAACCGCGGGCAGGTTATGTCGATTTCGCCTATTCCACAAACCGGTTTTTCGTCGCTGATGCGGTGCGCGAACAAATCGCCATTCTGGATAACAGGGGCAAGCTCCTTGGCAGCACGAGCGCACCGGGCATTTACCGCATCTTTGCCGCCGAGAAAAATCTCATCTACCTGTCGCACCTGGAACCCCGCCTGGTCGTTCTGACAGAGGTCAACGGCGCCTGGCAGCAGCGCGCCGCATTTCACCTCAATGCGCCGGTCCGCGATCTCTGGTTCGACGGTGCCGCGCAACTGCTCTGGACCATCGGCCCCAAAAATGAAATCGTACGGCGCAAAAATGGCGGCATCGATAATCTGAATTCATTTCTTTATGCCTATACAACAAACGATCTCATGGCAGGCAAGGCATCGCCGACAGTCGCCGTCGATCTCGGCAAGCAGGGCCTGGTCGATGCAATCTCTTTGACGCCGTCACCGCAGGGTCTGTTGATCGCCGCGCGCGGCTCTGCCAGGTATGCGCGCGTCTTACCGCAGGGCGGCCTGGAAATTCTGCCGACGGGCCTGCGCGGTGTCGCGGCATTATTTCCCCTGGGCCAAGACCTCTTCGCCGCAGGAATTTTTTCCGATGCGGTGAAGGTTTTTTCCAGCGGGGGAAATCCCACTGCGGCAATCGGACTCAACAGGCGGGCCGCACCGGCCCTCACCGCGGCCGAAAAGGGAGAAATGATTTTTTACTCGCGCGCCATCGGCCGCGATCTGCCGCAGAACCAGTACAGCTGTGAATCCTGCCATTGGGACCGTCTGACCGATCACCGCGTGCATTATGGCGGCGGCGGCACGCAAGGACTCATTCGCCCGCCGCGCGGCATCGGCATGGTCAGCCACCCGATGCCCGACATGGAATACGATTCAATATCAAAACTCGTCGAAGAATTTTTCAAGGCGATGGATTATGAATTCTGGTCTAAGCCGCGCCTGCCCGAAGAGCACTGGCAGAATGAGAAGATTCTTTTTCCCGATAGCGATGCGCCCATCAGACTCTCCTCAGAAGACGCACGCGCAGCTCTATTGCAGTATCTCATGCGACTGCCTGTAGAACACCCCGTGCTGCGCGCGCCCGGCGAAAGCCTGGCCGGCGCGGCCCTCAAAGGTTTTGAAATTTTTGCCCGCGACTGCATGCGCTGCCATGAGGCGGTCACCAACATGCGTGACCGCCAGGCAATGAACCGCAGCGCTGTGCCCGGTTATCTCCGGAACAAACCACTGGTTTTTGGTGCGCCGCTTTTTGTAAAAACGGCTATCCCCCACCCATACACACCGCATGGCACACGCATCAACCCGCTCACCAACCTGGGGCGCGGGGGGCCATTCTTCACGCGCGGCGTGGCTAAAAATCTCACAGAGGTTATCCGGCGCACAAACCCGAATACCAATGAGGTACACTTTGCCACGGACGAAAAAACTTTTTATACGGCCGAAGAAATAAACGCGCTGGCTGCGTTTCTGCGCTCTATTTAAAGTTTAGTTCCACTTAAGCGTCAGGTCGCTGCGCTCTTTGGCTGCGGTGAGTAAAATGCCGCGTACTGCGCGCAGCTCTGCATGTGCGGTGACGTCGGCCTCATACGAAGCCCAGACCACTTCGGCCGGGCCCTTGAGGTCGGTGGTGATAAAATCATAAAGCGCGTCGAGGTTATCGCCGAAGTTTTTCCCTGCTGCCTGCTTTTTGAGCTGCGCATAAAAATCTTCGGGGGATTTTACTGCCGAAAAGGTAAGTGTCATGGCGGAACCTCCTGGAACGTCTTATAGTGGTCCGTCGTCACGTAGATCAGCCTGTCACTCGAAAAAAGCAGTCGCTTGGCGCCGCGCTTACCCTTCTTGAAAGAAAGATCGGCCTCAAACCACTGCCGGCCTTTTTTGATCGGCAAACGTTTTTCGAAATTACCGAAACGATCACCGCCGATACTTTTACCCGGTGCAACCGCGGCGAGATCGGTGCCGGGCTGCCAGCCCAGCTTTTTTGCCTCTTTTTTGGTGATGAATTTTTCCGGCAGTCGTCCGCTTGTGCGTATCGCCTGCACAGCAGCTGTCAGTTCGCCGCAATCCAGCTTTTTTTCGCGGCAAAACCCGCCGAGATCGGCCGCTGCGAGGCCGGCGGAGAAAATAACCAGAGCAGCCGGCAGGCAGAAGAATTTTCGAAACAACATGCCTGAGAGTGAGCCGCCGCTATAGGGTGTAAACCCATACGCGACCGCCTGTCACACTGCAGGCGACCAGTCATACTCCATGCGCCGCGCGGTCGCGATGGCAATTTCAAGATTCGTGAGGCGCGCCGCAAGATAGAGCGACATCTCAATGCCGGCGGAAATTCCACCCGACGTGACAACATTGCCGGCATCGACATACTTTTTGCCGCTCCGCACCTTAAGCCTGGGATACTGCTTCTGTAAATCGTCCTGATCCATCCAATGCGTGGTAACTTCCTGATCACCGATCACACCGGTCTTCGCCAGCAGAAATGCGCCGGTGCAGACCGAGGCAACGAGCGGCGTTCGCGCGGCGGTCGATTTTATCCAATCGAGGGCCACAGTATTTTCGATTTCAATCTTTTCAGCCCCGTAACCACCGGGAACAATGAGCAGCTCCAGCGCCGGATGGTCCGCAAACGTGAAATCCGCCTTCACCTTGAGGCCGTTTCGCCCGGAGAGCAAAATATCTTTCTCAGAAATGGTATGAACTTTAAATACCTTTTCTTTGGTATCGGGATATTCCGCGAGGCTGAACACTTCGAAGGGGCCCGCGAAGTCGAGCACTTCGACTTCGTTGAACAGGAAGATCCCGACCGGAATTATTTTGCGTGGAACGGACATCTTTTCTCCATCGCCGCGACGGCCTCGGCATCCTTGGGTTTATTGCGCTTCACAAGACCGTCGCGCAGCTTCACCCATTCTTCTTCGTTGCGGTTCTGCCCAAATTTGAATTTTGCCGAGATCGAATCGGGTACGATCTTCGTCACCATCACCGATTTGATATTCCTGCGGTATTCGTCATCCAAAATGTCGAACGGCGCGTAACCGCCCTCGCTCTGCAGCTTCTGCATAAACGCCGAAAGCGCACGCACCTTTTCGTCGCTATCTTCGACAAAGCCCGCCTTGCCATAGATCATCACCGATTTAAAAAACGCCGTCGCCGGGCAGGCCAGTTTTTCGCTGGTGAAATACGACGGTATCAGCGCCGTCTCATCCGCAACGCAGAACGTGACGTGGTTATTCTGTTTGAGATCCCTGATCTTTTGCCCCAGGCGGCTCGAGTGAAAGTAGAGCGCATCCATCGTCCACACAAAGTTCAGCGGCACGATATTCGGGTATGGCATGGCGCTCTGCGTAGCAAGAAAGCCGAACGACATCTGCGCGAGAAATGCCTCGATCTCGGCAAAATCGGCTTCTGCGTGTTCACTGCGCCGCATCGGCAGCGGGGTCTGCGACAGCAAGGTTTCGGGGTTCATAGTAGCCGTAAAATACACAGATGTCCCGGAACAATAAAAGTCCAGATTTTTCATATTTATCTGTACCAGTTGAATTCCGCTCCGCAGTGGGATATCCCGCGGCGGCAAATGATGCGACTGAGTCCCGATCTGACACACAGCAGAGACAAAGCCCGGCCGATTTTCGAAGAGTTGCGCCGCCAGATTTTGGCCGGGCGCTTCAAGACCGGCGAGCATTTGCCCGGCTCACGTACCCTCGCTGTGACACTCGGCGTCGCACGCGGCACGGTAAATATGGCGCTCGCCATGCTCGATGCCGCAGGGCTTATCGCCACCTCCCAGGGGGCACGCGCGCGCGTCAGCTTCACTGTACCACGGGCCGTTAAAAAAGAAAAAAAGCTACCGCCCAACCTTTCTGCCTGGGCGCAAAGACTACCGACGCAGCGCCACACCACTGGCCGGGCTTTTTTCGCCACGGGCATTCTCGCCGATGAATATTTTCCCGAACGCGAGTGGCTGCAGGCGATGAAAGTGAGCCGCCGCCATTCGGGTATATTGCTTTCCGCAAACGGACCATCCCCCTCGGGTTTTTTGCCACTCAGGGAAAACATTGCCGCGCACCTGAAATATTCGCGGGGCGTCGACGCCCGCGCGGAAAATATCGTGATTGTCAACGGTTCGATGCAGGCGATTGCGCTCATCGCTCAACTGCTGCTCGAACGCGGCAAGGCCGGCGCCTTCGAGAACCCGGGTTTCCATGGCATACGCAGCGCCATCCATGCGACCGGGGCTAACAGCGTCGCCTGCGCCGTCGATGGCGAAGGTATGGTGCTGCCCGCGCAGCGCTGCCAACTCCTGTTTGTGACTCCGGCAAGCCAGTTTCCCACCGGCATCGTCATGTCGGCTGCGCGGCGCGGCGCCCTGCTCGAGTACGCGCGGCGGCAAAATGCCTTTATCGTTGAAGACGAATACGACAGCGAATTCACGCGGTTCGCGAATGCGCCGCAGCCGCTGAAGCTACTCGACAGCGACGAGCGCGTGATCTATGTCGGCTCCTTTTCGCGTACCATGTTCGCCGCGCTGCGCCTGGGTTATTGCCTTTTGCCCGACACGCTGGTAGAACCTTTTCTCAGGGCGCGGCAACTCTATGATTCGGTGCCGCCGGCGCTCGCCGACCAGATGGCGATGGCCGGCTTTATGGCTTCGGGAGCCTACCGCCGCCACCTGCGGCGTATGAGCAAAATCTATACCGAACGCCATCATCTGCTGCTCGAAACCCTGCAGCGCCTCTTACCTTTGTTTTCCGTCAGGCCTTCGGCGGCAGGGCTCAGCCTCTTTGCCCGCTGGCTGCGGCCAGCGAGCGAATTTGAGCACCTACAGAACCTGTTCTCCAACCACGGCATAGGCTGGCAAAGCGCCGAGCGCTATTACGGCGCAAAGAAGCAACCCGCGGCCCTGTTTGGTTTTTCGCATTTAACCCCCGACCGCCTCCGCGAGGTGGGCCGGTCGATGTCGGCGCTCATTTCGGGAAAAAAATGAGCACCTTTGTTCATCAAAACCCTCTCCTTATCATATGGGCCCCGTCACGGTACCGGTTATTGTCATCGACGCCACGTACAAAAAATACAGGCGCGATTACCTGCGGCTGATTTTCATGGAAACCGGTATATTACAAGAACTCTATTTTGCCCATGCAAAAAAAATCCATCGTTACCTGAAGTCACTCTGCCATAGCGACGACCGCGCCTTCGACATGATGCAAGAGACATTTCTTGCGGCAGATAAGTACTATAAACCGGGTGTGATAGAAAATCCCGAGGCATGGCTCATCAGTATCGCGCGCAATATTTTTAAGAAAGAAGCGAAGCGTGAGCAAAAATTCATCCCGACCGATGTCGCCGAACTGCAGATCGCAGATACCCGGCAAGAGGGTGCGGGTAAGGATTTCCAGATGCTGCGTGAGAACATCGACGTAAAGCTGGCCTCTACCGACCCGGTTCTCGCGGAAATTTTCGCGCTGCGCCTCGATATGGATTTCACACATGCCCAGATCGCCTCGGCGCTCGACCTGCCGCTCATTACCGTGCGGCGGCATTTCGAAAAAATCAAGACCCTTATCGAACAGAACTTTGCGGCCGACCTGAGGGAGTCATAAAATGCACGTGACGGGGTATCCAATGGCATTACGCAACGGTCTCAGAAGAGGTTCAAGATGAAAGAACAGCAACCGGTTTCCGGACTCGATAACCTGCTTGGCCTTTCGCCTGACAATGCGCCCGCAGACCTGGGCGCCTACCGCAACCTGAAGCGCCTGAAGGCCGCAGACGGGCTCTCCGACGAGGCCGTAGCAAAGGGTTTTGCCGATCTGTTGCAGCGCCGCCAGGCGGCAAAGGTTGAGACGCCACCTCCGCGCCGCTTGTGGCGATACGGCACCGCCGCAGCGGTTGCCCTGGTTGCAGTTTCGGCATTTTTGCTGCTGAGAGACTCCGGCCCGAAAACCGCCGAAATTCTAACCGCAGACGGCGCCACTAAAATCAAGGCTGAAGCCGTTTCGTTTCCCGAGCAAAAGCTCGTTGCAGCAAAGGTTGAAACCGTCGATCTGAAAATCCGGGGTGTTTCGGGCTTCTCCGCCCAGAGCAGCGCCTCTGAGCTGCGGATAAAATTTGATTCGGGTTTCCTGAACGTCGAATACCATCCAGGCCCTGAGCGGAAGAAACTGATTCTGCAGGTACGCGACACAACCTTCACAGTCACGGGAACGAAATTCTTCGTTCAGGCGACTAATGAAGTCCGCCTGGTGGTTACCGAGGGCAGTGTCGCAGCCCAAAGCCGTGAGCGCTCCGTTGTCGTCTCGACTGCAGAAACCTGGACACCCGCGGCGCCGGCGGTCAGGCACCTTACACCGGCAGAAACAGAAACATACGTGAAAAATTTTTCCGATACCACGAAAAAAACGGCCGAGATTACGCTGCCTGAAGCCGGGGTGCAACCGAAACCGGAGCCGACGCCAACGCGCAAACGGGTCAAAGTCCATTTGAATCTCGGGCAGGTCGTCTCAGGCACGCTGGCCGGCGAAGACGCGGATACGCTGACGATTTCCGTTGCGGGTGGCAAAGTGGTGAAAATCAGCCGCCAAGAGATCGAAAAAATTGAACGGCTTCCCTGACAAAACAACGGCGGTTGCGCTGTGCCTTCTGCTGCTGCCCGCACTCGCTGCCGACACGGTTAAAACGCAAAAAGGGCATGTCTTCTCGGGCGAGGTGACCGAACAGACTCCCGAGTTCACCATCATCGTACCGGATAAATGCGCGATCCGCAAAAAAGAAATCCGCAATTTTACACCCGGCACCTTAGCGGCGGAAAGCGGCGAGTTTTTTGGCAAACTCGAGCTGCGCGACGGCAGCAAGATTCTCGGCTGGATGGAAAAACTGCCCAACGGCGATGCCGTGGTGAAGCGGCACGTCGTCTTCGGTGAAAATCACGTCGTGACCAGAAAAGAAATCCTGAAAATATCTGCAGTCGGTAAATCGACCCTGCACCTCGACGGTATCGGAGAAATCAGCGGCTTTCTCTCCGGTGAAAATCCCGATAACTTTATGTTTGAAATGCGCGACAAACAAAGCCTGCGCATCGAAGCCAAAGATCTCGCCGGCACCACGCTTTCAAAACCGAAATCCCCCGCCCCCAGGCCAGCGGAAGGCGTGCGCCTGAAACCAAAATATATTCTGGGCCTGGTGGCTGGCGCCGGGGTCCCCATGGGCACCTTCACCCAATATCTCAAACGCGGCTATGGCGGTGGCGCAGATTACCTGCAGGCATGGCCGGCACTGCTCGATTTTCTCGGCTACTGGGTCATCTCAGGGCGCTTCCAGCTCTACGAAGGCGACCTGCTGAAGATCTATTACGGACAACTCTATGCCGGCCTCTACCGGTCTTTTCCCGTGTATAAAGACCATGGCGTATACGGTAAACTCACCGCGGGAATAAATTTCGAACAGATCCGGGAGAGGGATTCTCCAAATCCAACTTCCTGGGCGGCGCGGCGGCGCATGCGGGCTATGTCTACTCATGGGGAAATATCTCGGTCATGGCAGGCGGCATATTCCAGTACTTTTATGATCCCACCTATCCTTTGATGGGTTTTGGCGGCGAATTGGGATTTTTCTACGCCCTCTAACGTCTCGCCAGTAAAAAAAATTGAGCACTTACCGGCCCCCATCGGACTCCTTGCTGTATAAGGAGTCTCAAAATGACCAAAATATGGATAAAAGTCTCACTGATACCGATCTTCTCTCTCTTTCTCGCGCAGTGCGCAGGCGGCGGGGATACTGGCGCAGCCGACGCCAATACGGTAATCTCCGATCCGGCAGCCGCACCGGTTATCCCGGCGCCGATTCCAGCCCCAACCCCTGATCCGGAACCAGGCCCCAGCGACCCAAACCTCAACGCCCCGGTGATTTCAGCCACGGAAGGTGTCCACGCCGACAGAATCGAAATCAGCTGGCAACCGATTCCCGGTGCGAATTACAAAGTCTACCGCAAGCTGGCATCCGCAAGTGCCTACACCCTGATCCACAGCGGCACAGAACCTCTGTATAGCGATACGACCACCGCTGCAGGGCAGACATACCAGTACGCCGTGAAGGCCGCAAACTCACAGGGACAAAGCTCGGCCCTCAGCGAATTTGATTCGGGATGGCGTGCATTCTCCGAAGGCTGCGCGGCGAAACTCAATGTAGACCGAACTGAAAGCCGCATCGGTGTTTTGCGTAACGGATTTCAGGCTGCCTCGGCGATCACCATCCGCGGGAATTACTTTTTTATCGCGAGCGCCGGACGCGTCGTCATGCTGAACGCGCAGCGCGACCTCGCCGGTATCTGGCCAAACGCCGGGTCCATCACCGCCATGACAAGTTCTGCAAACAGCCCTGTTTATGCGCTCTCGGGAAAAAACATCCTGAAACTCACGGACGATTGCGGAACGGAAACATTTGCTACGCTGCCGTATAACACGCAAGGGTTTGACATCACTCTCGACACGACGGGCAATGTCTATGTCAGTGAAAAGAGTTCAGAAAAACCGGCGCGCATTTTCCGCTACGATGCTGCCGGAAAGCTGACCAACGAATGGCCTATGCCTGATACGGGCAGCATGGCACGTTCGCTCAACGCGATCCACTGGGTGGCCGGGGACGCTCTTCTGATTGCGGACAGAACCCTGTACAAGATTCTGAAATACCGCATCGATGGAAACCAACTGGTAAAAGTCGCGGAGAAAAATATGGCGGTAATCGGCGAGCCTACCGACATTGCGACGCAGGGAAATAACATATTGTTATTCACCAAGGCGAACGATAAGATGCACCTGACCCGTTACCACAGCGGTTTCGACGGCGGGTCGGTAACTTACGATCTCGCTTACAATTACCGCATGCACGTTACCGAAGGGGCCGTGAATCCTGCTAACGGAACGCTCTATGGTACTGACGAAACCGGGCGCCAGCTTCTGGCCTGCCCGCCGCCACTCTTTATCTGCGCCCTGGATTCTGCGGGCATCGCTCCCGTCGGTATTGCCGCCGACGCACAAAAAAATCTCTATGTGCTGCATGGCGGGCCGACAGGGGCGATTACGAAACTCAACGCCAACGGTGCGCAGCTCGGAACACGTATTCTCCCGGATTATCAGAGCCGCGCGGTTACGCCATACGGAATCGAGGCCGATGGGGAAAATCTTTATATCTCGGCAACCAATGGCCAGAAAGCCCTGATCCTCAAGATCAAAAACGATCTCAGCGGCAATGTGACTTTCACCGAACGCACAGGTAACGGCGAAACCTTCTTCGACATCGCCGCGTCGGCTGGGCGGGTGATCTCAGAACAGCGAGTGGGTTATGTTTCAGGGGATGACTACCTGACGAAGGTCGTCTTCGAAGCGCTGCAGGCAGACGGTTCTAAAACCCAGCTGCCGGAATATGTACTGCCACAGGATATTGCGTTTGAAACGGCTTCTAAAGTCGAGAGCTGCGGCGCAGACTCGCTGTACTTTCAACTTACGGCGTATGACTATGACTTCAACATCATACCGTTCGTAGCGCGCCTCGCTACGCAGCAAGGCAGTTGGTCGCGAGTGACACTGCCTGCGGGACAACCGAAGATCACCGAAGTGCGCTGCGCCAAGACCGCAGGAACGCTGTTCACGCTGGATCGAGATACGGCAGGCAATCTGTCGGTGGCCCAGCGCGATACAGCGCTCGGCGAAATCCGCCGTTTCGGAGCTGCACGTAGTCTGATAGGTAAAACCTTTACGGTGGCCGGCGACGGTAGCGCGGGTTTTGCCGCCTCGGCACAGGGTATCCACCGTTTTGCCCCTGCACAGATTTCATTGGGGGCAGTCCCCTGAGAAATCGCCGGCAACGGTCGGTAGTATTGAAGTGACACGCCAGGCGTTACGCCAGAGAACTGTCCATGTCTTTAAAATGGGCCGTTCTGCTGGCTACCGCTGCCGTGTTTTGTACCGGGCTCGGTGCAACCGACCGATTGGCCGCAGATGCGGTCAGCGCCAATTACCGAACCGGTGTTCCTGAAGAAAAATCCCTGAACGTGCCCGCTGACATCCGCAGCGCGGTCTCGGCAAACCCCGAAGCGGGATTACCCCTGTTGGTACAATATTTGGTTTCCGACACCAATGACGAATTTATCAAAGTGAAGAGGATCCATGACTGGATCACCGACAACATCGCCTATGACAGCGATCTGCTTTTGGGTCTCAGCGACCAGGGCAGCCGCAAGGTGATTGACCTCGTCAAATTCAAACGCACGACCTGCGGCGGCTACAGCCACCTTTTCCACCACATGGCCAGCCTAGCAGGAATTCCCGTTGAAACGATCACCGGTAACTCCAAGACCTGCTGGATCAAATCTTCTGCGCGCGACTGCCACCACGTCTGGAATGCGGTTAACCTCAGGGGTAAATGGTACTATGTCGATACCACGGCCGACGGCCGTTTCACTTATAAACACGGCGCCTTTACGCCGAAAAAGCGCTACCACGACGTTTACCTGTTCATGACGCAGCAGGCAAAACTGCTCATCAACCTGCCGCTCGAAGAGCGCCAGCAATTTCTGAATCCACCGGTGAGTCGCGCCACCTATCTCGGCACTCCGCGCGTCTCAGTGCTCTACCACAAGTACGATATTCAATATACGGCGCAGACGATTGCTCAGTTCCGCGAAGCGAAGAGAGATTTTGAGGGCGGCGCCCTGCAAAAAGTTTTCGACATGGCCGATTCGCCGAATGAACTTTTTGAATTACGTTTCCGCGCGCCGGCAAACGTGATGTTCTTTCCGCAGCTCGTAAAAGAAGCCGGTGAATCCTTCGACGATAATACCGATTCGGACAAAGCAGACGACAAGGTAGACCTGAATGCGCGCACCTTTTGCCTGCGCGAATCGGCCGAACAGGTGCTCTGCCAGTACTCCGCCGCGAAGCCGGGAAAATACAAGGCCTACCTTTCGGCCAAAGAGGCGGGCGACCTCTACAAGTTTGGTCTCATCCATGCCTTCACTCTTGTCGCGCAAAAAGCCGGGCCGATTCTCCCTTTAAGTACCAGTCAGCTTTTCACGGGTCCGTTATTTGTGCAGCAGGGTCTCAACATCGTCGCCGCAGATTTAAATCCCACAACGCCGTTTCCCTGGGTGGATGTCACACACCCCGAAGCCAACTTCATCACGTCATTTGTGTTTGGCATGGACGGCAAACAGGTGCCTGCCTCTGTCGATTATTCCTTCCTTTCCCGCGAGCGCATACGGTTCTATTATAAATTTGCCAAACCCGGCACCTACTGGGTCAGGCTACAGACCCGCATTCCGAATGAAACCGGTGCGCCGCGGCAGAATGTGGCTGTTGCCCGGCTCGATGTCACACAGCCGACGGCGGCAAAGTTCCCGCCCGACAACGATTTTATTTTCACGAAAGCCCTGGTAGAGAATGGCATGGCATTGGTCTCAACCGACATCGCCACCAGCACGGGTGATGTGAATGTCACGATATCCGGAACATCAGGTAAAACAACAGAATGCCAGCTCTACGACGCTTCGGGAAAGGCAATGAAAGCGCTGTGTGCCGCTGCTCCGGAAGCAGATACCACGCGCTTCACCTTTGCGACTGCTGCCTCCGGAACCTTCGGCGGCCGGCTGTTTCTTAAGGAAGGAACGCAGAAGAAAATCATCGGCTATTTCCGGCTGGTACGCCCCTAGCCCGGCCTAAACAATCGATTTTCCTTTTCCCTCTGTCCGCAGAGCAAAAATTGGCAACGCGTCGATGGATTTCGACGCGTTGCACTGGCGGGATAAATCCCGTCTTCGCAAAACTGAGCAAATGCGATGCAGAACGACAGAGCGCTTAATGGCACGAGCTTACGGCGCAAAAGCGTTTCTGCAGAAAACATTTATCTCTTCAAGACAGAGGTCTTGAGAGCGCTTTCCGATGAAACCCGGCAGGGAATCATCGTGCTTCTGGGTAAGCACGGCAGCCTGTGCGTGAACGATTTGACGGCCCATTTCAACGTGGGCAGACCAACCGTCTCACACCACCTGCAGGTCTTAAAAGAAGCGAAAGTGGTTAAGGCTGAAAAACTCGGTAAAGAGATGCATTATTCTCTGAACCTGAGAAATATCAGACGCTCGATAAAAAGTCTGGACAAAGTTCTGGATAGCATAACGATAAAGGAGTAACGGATGAACACACTGGTTCTGATTAAGCAAGTGCCCGACACCGAGGCAAAAATCAACGTCGCCGCCGGAAAAATTTCCGAGGCGGGTATTAAATGGACAATCTCACCTTATGATGAGATCGCGCTTGAAGAAGCGATACGCATGAAAGAGAAATCAGGCGGCACCGTTACTGCGCTCGCAGTCGGCGACGACTCTGTACAAAACGCGCTGCGTTCGGCATTCGCGATGGGCGCCGACAATGCGATCCACGTCAAAGTCGACGGTTACCAGATGCTCGATTCATTCGGCATCGCCAAAGCAATCGCCACAGCGATCGAAGGCGCCGACTATAAAGTCGTACTCGCCGGCCGCCAGGGTTCAGACTCTGACAACGGTCAGGTGCCCCTCATTCTCGCAACGCTCAAGGGCTGGGGCTGCGTTTCATTCGCGAAAAAAGTAGAAGTATCGGCAGACAAGGCCGTGATCGAGTGCGAAGCCGACGGCGGCGAAGCAGTCTATGAATCTTCACTCCCTGTTGTGATTACAGCGAATGCCGGCCTTAACGAGCCGCGCTACCCGTCACTCAAAGGTATCATGGCTTCCAAAAAGAAGCCGATCGAATCTAAGCCCGTAAATATCGGCGCAGAAACCAAAATCGAAGTTTTGGGTTTCGAACCGCCACCAGCACGCCCGGCAGGCCGCACTATCGAAGGTGCAGACGCCGCGGCAAAAGCGAAAGAACTTGTGAAAGGTCTGCGCGAAGAAATCAAGGCAATCTAAGGAGCACACAATGGCAAAGATATTAGCAGTAGGCGAAATCGCCGGCGGAGTCTTAAGAAAAGCTTCGCGTGAAACAACCAGCGTCGGCAAAAAACTCGGCACCGTCTCAACCGTTCTCATCGGTTCTGGCGCGGCAGCGGGCGCACCCGAAGTAGCCAAGCACGGCGCCGATAAAGTGTATGTGGGAGAAATCGCCACATACAACGGTGAAGCGTATGCGAAAGCCATCGCCGACCTTGTAAAGGGCAAAGGCTATGAAATCGTCATCCTGCCCCACTCATGGATCGGCCGCGACATTTCATCGCGTATTGCGACGCTGCTGAACACCGGCGTTATTTCAGACGCCGTGGAAATCAGCCTCGATGGCGACCGCGTGAAAATCCGCAAACCTGTCTATTCAGGTAAGGCGTTTGTATCATTGAAGGTGAAAGCTTCACCGCAGGTTGTCACGATCCGCCCCAATGCACACGCGATCGCTGACAGCGCGGGTGCCGGTGCAGTCGAAAACATCACTGTCGATGCTGGTGCGTCAAAAGCAAAACAAGTCAAATTCGAAGCGAAAAGCGGCTCACGCGTATCGCTCACCGAAGCTGACATCGTTGTCTCCGGCGGCCGTGGTATCAAGGGCCCTGAAAACTTCCCGCTCATCGAACAACTCGCCGACATTCTCGGCGCAGGCGTCGGTGCGACGCGCGCGGTTGTCGATGCCGGCTGGTGTGACCACACATTGCAGATCGGCCAGACCGGTCAGACAGTATCGCCTAAACTCTACATTGCCGTCGGTATCTCCGGCGCGATTCAGCACATGGCAGGTATGGGTTCGTCAAAGTTCATCGTTGCGATCAACAAAGATCCCGATGCACCGATCTTCAAGGTTTCCACCTACGGCATCGTGGACGATCTGTTCAACGTTCTGCCACCTCTGAAAGAGGAATTGAAGGCGGCGTTAGGGAAATAATTTATCGCCCCCAACCCCAGCCCTTCCCCCTAGTCTGGGGGAAGGGAGTCAGGACTATCTTTCTCCCCTTGCCCCGGAATCGGGGAAAGGGGCCGGGGGTTAAGGCGAACCAAAGGAGCAAAATATGAAAAAAATTAAATTCGACCGCGACGGCGACAGAATCGTCATCGCTGGTGCAGTCAGAACCCCCGTCGGCCAGGCAGGGTCTGCCCTCTCGGGCAAACAAGCGTTTGAGCTCGGCACACTTGTTGTGGAAGAAGTCATCAAGCGTGCGAAGCTCGATAAGAAAAACATCGACGGCGTCGTCGCCGGCGAAATTTCGCAGTCGTCCAAAGCACCCAATGCGGCGCGTGTAATTTCTGTAAAAACGGAAATCCCACTCGGAGCGAATGCGGTGACTATTGCGAATAACTGCGTTTCTGGTTACGAAGCAATCTTCGAAGCCTCTCGCCGTATCATCATGGGCGAAAACGAACTGATCGTCGTGGTTGGTGAAGAGTCCATGTCAAACATGCCGATCTACCTCGATGGCGCGAAACAAAATTCTAAAACAGCGAACGTCGATAAACTGAAAGCAAACTGGGCCGATGTGCCTAACATGCCCGATGTGAAACTCATCGACGGTGTTGCAGAAGGCCTCAACGACCCGATACGCGATGCAATGATGTTTGCGACAGCAGAAATTGTTGCGCAGAAACTCAACCTGAAGCGCGAAGATCTAGACAAATACGCACACGGCTCGTACAAAAAGGCGCATGATTCCCTCGTTGCCGGCAAGTATGACAAATACCTGCTCCCGGTGAAATATGGCGAGAAACCCGAAGAAATTCTTGATAAGGATGAATTCGTGATGGGCAAAACCGGCTTTATCGAAAAGCCGGAACGCTTCGCTAAATCACCCGTGATCTACGAAAAAATGCCTGGCGGCCTCAAAGGTCTCTATGACAAATTCGAAAAATGGATCGGTAAAAAATACGAAGAGACCATGAAGCCCGTGGTGACACTCTTCAACGCCTGCCCGCAATCCGACGGCGCCGGCGCGGTGATCATCACCACTGAATCCAAAGCGAAAGAACTCGGTCTGCCGATTCTCGCTAAGATCAAAGGCTGGGGTTATGGCGGCGTAGATCCGGCTGTGATGGGTCTTGGCATCGCGTACGCGATGAAAGAAGCGCTCGAGAACACTGGCCTGAAGTGGGAAGATATCAACACCTATGAGATCCACGAAGCCTTTGCCGCCACGGCACTCGGTTCGATGGTCGTCGCGCGGGATGAATTCAAACACGACCTCGTGGCACGCCTCGAAAAAGGCGACGTCAACCCGAACGGCGGCACACTCGCTATGGGCCACCCGCTCGGAGCCACTGGTATTCGCATGGCGATCAACCAGATCATGGACCTCGATGCGGGCGCTAAATACGTGATGGGCTCGATCTGCGCCGGTGGCGGTGTCGGTGGTGCCTTGATTCTCGAAAAGGCTTAATTTCAGAGCACCTTAGAAAAAGCCAAGCGGCCTCCGGGCCGCTTTTTTATTGCCATATGAGTCATCCCACTTAACAAGTCCATATGCAAAGCAAAGGTATTGCGATTCTTGTTACGCTTATTTTCTTCTCCGGGGCAGTTTTTGCCGATGATATTCCAACGATTCCCTTGCACATTTCAATTATCTCTGAACGGCATGAAGTGGCCAAGGTCTTTAATGAAGAAAACACGGCATGGATCACGGACACCCTAAATCGCGAATTCAAATCCGGCGAGGGAAAACAGTTACTGCGCTTTGAATTGAAACAGGTCACTCAACTCTCTGAATCACGGGCACAAGCGGCTTCGTTCTTTGGCATCGATGACCAGAAACAACTGCATCAGAAAATCAAAGAGGCGATCAAAGAACCGCTGCTGCATCCGGATAAACTGAACATCTATGTTTTCCTCAACGCACGCGGTATGTCCGCATCGAATGGTGGCAACTATTGTGCGCATCGGACAACGAAGGGCGTCAAAGCGACGGACTGTTATACATGGATTTTACTGGATTGGGAAGTTCTGGCAAAAAAGAACAAGAGAACTCTACTGCATGAAGCGGGCCATGTCTTCGGTTTGCCTCACGTAACTTATGTCAACGGAGACAAAAAATCACCGGATAATAATGTCATGGCGGGAGATAAAAATCCGGCACCGGTGCCATTGCCCGACGGCGAGTCAGGGTATTACTTCACACCTTCACAGGCAGAAAACCTGAAGATCAAATTGGATCTGATTTTGGCCACTTTCTCCCGCGCACGTGCGGGAGAAAAGCTGATCGGCCGTTAGTTCAGGTTCTGGCGTAAGAACGATAGCAGACTTGCCCACGAGGCGAGATCCGCCTTCGCATCGTATGCCATGCCATGCTCTTTATGGATCGGGTCATTAAATTTGTTAGTGAACCCGTGCACGGCGCCGTCGTGCACGATGAACTGGTACTTGACCTTCACCTTGTCAAACTCAGTCTTCAGCGTTTGGATATCCTTCGGCGGAATGAATTTGTCCGCGCCGCCGTGGTGAATGAGCAGCGGGCCTTTCACATTCTTCGCATCGGCAGCAATCGTCGGAAACGCCAGCGCCGCGTGAAATGCCGCAATGCCTTTGACATCGGCGCCCATGAGCCCCGTTTCGATCGCCGCCATGCCACCGAAACAATAACCCATCACGACGATCTTCGCGGGATCGACTTCCGGGCGCGCCTTAAGTACGCTTAATGCAGTTTCCAGCCGTGAGCGCATCAGCTTGCGGTCTTTGCCATAAGCACCCGACAGTTCAGCCGCCTCTTTGTGGTCCTTGGCGCGAATACCCTTACCATACATATCCATGGCAAAGGCCACGTAGCCGTTTTCAGCCAGCATCTTTGCGCGCATCCTGGCATAGTCACCGAGACCATCCCATTCGTGGATGATAAGCACCGCCGGCAGTTTCTTGTCAGATTTTTTCGGATAGGCGATGAAGCCTTCAAAATCCTTGCCGTCTTGCTGATAGACCAGTGTCGAAGTTTCCTGGTGCCGTGACGCATTATTTTCTTTAGGGCCGCAGGCGATAAAAGCGCAGGTGAGCAGAATATAGGTGATTTTTTTCATGGCTGATCTTGGATCCTCCCCCGCGGCCGTCAAATCGAATCAGCCCGGCTCTTGCCAGCGGGGTAAAGCTGTACGGCATGTCTCAAAAGCAGTCTCTGGACAATGTCCGAATTCCAGTCCTTCAAATTCAGCGAAACGCTGGCTAAAAATATCGAGCGTGCCGGCTTTAAAGAGCCGACGCCGATCCAGAAAGAGGCAATCCCCCATGCGCTTGCGGGCCACGACATTCTTGGACTCGCACAAACCGGCACGGGAAAAACAGCCGCCTTCGTCTTGCCAACGTTACAGCGCCTGCAAGACGGTGCGCGCGGCCGCGTCCGTGCCCTCGTCATTGCACCGACGCGCGAACTCGCCGAACAAATCCACCAGGTTTTTGTCACTTTAGGCAAAGACCTCAAATTCAAATCGGTGACGATCTATGGCGGTGCGAGTATGAACCGCCAGTTGGGCGAACTGCGGCGCGGCGTTGACATTATCGTCGCCTGCCCGGGCCGGCTCATGGATCATATGCAGAGAAAGACCGTCAATCTTGCGGCTGTCGACACGCTGATTCTCGATGAAGCTGACCAGATGTTCGATATGGGTTTTTTGCCGGCGATCAAAAAAATTGTCGCGCACCTTCCGGCCGACAGGCAGACCATGCTGTTCTCTGCAACCATGCCCGATGAGATCAGAAAACTTGCGGGTCAGGTGCTGAAAAATCCCGTGAAAGTTGAACTCGCCCGCGGCCCGGTCGCAACCATCAGCCATGCTCTATATCCCGTGAGCCAGGAGTCGAAGACCGCGCTGCTTATACACCTGCTCCAGGGCGCCGGCACGGACCCGATCCTCATTTTCACCAAGACAAAACATAAGGCGACACGGCTCGCCGAACAAGTCTCGAAAGCCGGATATACCACGGCGTCGCTGCAGGGCAACCTGTCGCAGAACAAACGCGACCGCGCACTCGCCGGCTTCAAATCAGGTCAGTTCCAGATTCTGGTGGCGACCGACATCGCCGCGCGCGGTATCGATGTGAATAATATTTCGCACATCATTAACTATGACGTGCCCGCCAACGGCGAAACCTATATCCACCGCATCGGCAGAACCGCGCGCGCCACCAAAAGCGGCGAAGCGTATACGTTTATCACCGGTGAAGATAAAAAGCTGATCCGTGATATTGAAAAATCCCTGGGTAAACCCATCGAGAAGCGGATGGTCAAAGATTTCGATTATGGCAAAGCCGGCGCGGCATTAGCCGAACTCGCTGCGTCAAAGCCGGCGAGCCAGGACAACGCGCGCCCCAAAGCACAGGGCAAACCCCGCCGACAGAGATTCGGCGGGCATGGCCGTCGTTAACTATTGTTTCGCGACGATTTTGCTTTTGATACCTTCGTAGGCTGATTTAGAAAGAATCTTCTTCTTCACGAGGTCATCCTTGCCTTTGTAAGGGCGGCCTTGTACGATCTTTTTTGAAATCGCGGGGCCGATGCCTTTGAGCTTTTGCAGCTCCGCTTCGGAAGCTGAGTTGATGTCAACGAGGGCAGGCGCTTCCGCTTTCTTTTTCGCCGCCGGCGCTTCGGCAGAAACAAAGGACACGTGCGCGCAAAAGGCGGCAACGATCAGTAAAAACGCAAAAATTTTCTTCATAATACTCTCCTGAATCCAAAATGGATGCGACATAATATAGCTGCCGAACCGGGTTAAAAGAAGTTTTCTTTTTCAGACGTGGCGTTTCGGCGAGAAGCGCAGATAACGCTCCACCAGGCTGAGCTTTTTATCGGTATCGCGCCGCATCGGCGGCATGATGGTATCGGGCACACGGCTCATGGTATCGAGCGTACGCACAAAATCGCTCTTGAGATCGGAAATAATCCGGCGCGGCAACGCGAGCGGATTGCCCTTGTAGACCGTCTTGAGCAGCTTGCGCGCTTCGCCTTTATCGATGAGGCCGCGGCGCAGCAAATCTTCGGTCGAAGTCGTGAACTCATTCACACCGAAGTCATAGTTGCGTATCATGTCAGAAACGACACGGAAAAGGCCGGCGCGGTTGATGGCATCCATCTTATAGAGAATGACGGCCGTCTGGAAATAATTCTGCGTTGGCACAACTTTATCTGACAACGTCGTGTGAAAATGCGCCGGTGTGCGCTGTTCGAGGTGGATAAAGATTCTCTGCACCGCATCGCGCGGCTTGTAGCCGCTGTCTTTGAGCCGTTTCAGGTTCTCGGCGATGAGTTCGAGTTCGTCGGGCGCGACCGCCCATTTTTTCAGTATCGTCAGTACTTCGTAGTGCTCGAGGTTGCCGGCAACGATATCAGCGTAGAGCGCATAAATCGTCGCATCATACTCCGAATCGTCGCCAAAAAGCAGCTCCTGCGCTTTGAGCGGAAACACGCTGCGGGCATAGATCAGCGCCGCGAGTTTAAATCCGATCTTATCGATAATCTTCTTAAACTGTAACTTTCTCACCGCCGAGCGCCAGTTCTTAAACAAAATGCCGTCGAACCCTACCCCATCGAGCCGCAGTTTTTCACTGACGACCTTGTGCATTCCCTCGGGGGATCCCGAGATAAAATAGATCGGCACCGGCGGCTGCGAATCTCCCGGTGACCTTCTCAGTTCACGCACCACAGCCGCAACGCCGGGAATATTTTTCTTTTCTTCGGCCTTTTCGAAAGGAATACGCACGAGCTTGCGTAACGATTCAAACCGGGTATCCAGGTATGTCTTATCGAGATCGAAGGTGCAGACTAAACCGTCGTATTTCGAATTGCTGCGCTTCAGGCCGTAGATTTTCTCCAGCGACTTCAGCATATTATTTCACAAACAGGTGAATGAGATGATAAAACCCAAGCGCAAAAACAGCACTGATCGGAATCGTAATAATCCATGCCCAGAAAAGTTTTACGGTGATACCCCAGCGCACCGAACTGATGCGCTTGGCCAGCCCCACACCGATGATACTGCCGGTAATCGTATGCGTAGTACTCACGGGAATCCCCAGGGAACCTGTGGAAAACAGCGTAAAAGCGCCGGCAGCCTCGGAGGCAACCCCTTCGAAAGCCGTGAGCTTGGTAATTTTAGAACCCATTGTCTTCACAATGCGCCAGCCGCCGAACAGCGTGCCGGTACCGATCGCAACATAACATGCCACCACAACCCATTGGGGCAGCTGGCTGAGGTTCGTGATCTTTCCACTGACGAGCATCGCCGCACCGATGATACCCATGACCTTCTGCGCATCGTTGCCGCCATGCCCGAGGGAAAAGGCGGCAGAAGACACAAGCTGAAGCCGCCTGAACCATTTTTCAGCGCGCATCGGATGGACGTTTTTACAAATGTGCAGCATGATGATCGAATTCATGTATGAGACCAGCATACCGATAATCGGCGCGAGGAAAATAAACGCAATGATGGGCCAGATGGTTTTCATCTTCACGACGGCAAAACCACCGTGTGCGATGGCGCCCCCTGCAAAGCCACCGATCAGCGTATGCGACGAACTCGAGGGAATACCGAAATACCAGGTAATGAGGTTCCAGGTAATCGCGGCGAGAAGACCCGCCATAATCACATACATCGAAATCGCGCTAGTATCGACGGTCTTGGCGACCGTATCGGCAACATGCAACTTGAAGATATAAAACGCGAGAAAGTTAAAAAATCCCGCCCAGAGCACCGCCTGCACCGGACTCAGCACCCGCGTAGAGACGACTGTCGCTATCGAATTCGCGGCGTCGTGAAAGCCGTTGATGAAGTCAAAGAACAGGGCTAGAATGATAACGACGACGAAGATATCCATGTTTATGAATATTTAATAACGATACTTTCCATGACATCCGCGACGTCTTCGCAACTGTCGGTGGCCGTTTCGAGCACCGCGAGCAGTTCTTTCATCTTGATGAGTTCAATGGCATTCTTCTGCTTGAGGAACAGCTGCTCAATCGCCGAGTTAAAAATGCGGTCTGCGGCGTTTTCCAGACTGTGGATCTGGACCAGCAAATCGGTGATCTTGCTGCGCTGTTTGAGATCCATGAGCATTGGTGCGGCAGTTGCCAGTACGCTGATCTGGTCTTGCAGAACCTTCACGAGATCGACCGCGGCCGGCGGAAAAGAAGCGATATGGTACAGGCGCGTGCGGGCAGCGGCGCCCTGGATATTGTCGGCAATATCGTCGATCGAAGACGCCAAAGCATGCACATCTTCACGGTCGAAGGGAGTAATGAAGGTTTTTTCCAGCGCGACATAGACCGAATGTGTGATATCGTCGCCGATATTCTCCAAACGGTCTATTTCTTTAGAAAGACGTTCGCGTTCTTTTTTATTGCGCTCTGTCATCAGCTCATAGAGCGTATTACCCAATACAATCAGGTTATCGGTGTCTTGTTTGAAGAGCGGAGCAAAGGTACGGTCCCGGGGGGAGAGAAATTTGAATATGGTTGTGAGCGACATTTTTGCCTCGGTAGACCTGAGCTAAGATAGCCGTGTTATGTAAAGTCGTTTGACGGCATGTTTTTAACCCCTGTTTTTCCTGAAAGCCGTGGCACGTACTGCAAAAATTGAACGCAAAACCAGCGAAACCCAGATTAGCCTGGGCCTGAACCTGGACGGTAACGCCCGCATGACGGGTGAAAATCCCATTCCCTTTTTTGAACACATGCTGGGCCATATCGTAAAGTACAGCATGATCGATTTGGAGCTGAGTCTCAGGGGTGACATCCAGATCGATTGCCACCACTCCGTCGAAGATACCGCGATCGTGTTCGGCCAGGCGCTCGTTCAGGCGCTCGGCAATAAAGCGGGGATCTTCCGCTATGGCTCATTCACGCTGCCGATGGACGAGGTTCTGACAACTGTGACCATTGACCTTTCCGGCCGGCCCTACTTCAGCTACCGCGGCGAAGCCTTAAAGCCAATGGGCAAGTTCGGCATCTATGACTCTGAACTCACGCTGGAATTTTTGCACAAACTTTCGATCCATGCCGCGATGAACCTGCACGTCCAGGTACACTATGGCGATAACCGCCACCATATCCATGAGTCGATTTTTAAGGCGCTGGGTTTTGCGCTCAGGCAAGCCGTGGCAATCGACACGCGCCGTGCGAATGAAATTCCCTCGACGAAGGGCAGCCTTTGACCGGGGCTACACGATGTAGCCTGGTAATGCGCGACCAAGGAGGGTCAGGCGCATGACGCGGGCAAACATCGTTGAGCTCGATTTTGGCATGGGCAATATACGCTCGCTGCAAAAGGCTTTTGAACACCTGGGTAAGAGTGTCACTGTGACGAGCGATCCCAAAGTTGCAGAGGCGGCCGATGTGCTGCTGCTGCCCGGCGACGGCGCCTTCGCGCGCGCCATGGAAGAAATTCATGCCCGCGGCCTTTATGACGTCATACAGAACGCGCGCGAAAAAAAGAAAACAATCTTCGGCATCTGCATCGGCTTCCAGCTATTCTTTGAATCTTCCACCGAATTCAAAGACGCAGTGGGATTAAACTTTGTGAAAGGCGCCATCACGAGGCTTGAAAAAAATACCGAAGCGCCCGCAATACCCCATATCGGCTGGACAACCACCGACTTTACCGCGGAAAGCCGGCTTGGCCGCGGTATAAATCCGCACAGCATGTTCTATTACGTACACAGCTATGCCTGCCGCGACAAACATGCGTATGCCGCGGCGACAACGTATTATGGCCAGACATTCACCTCTGTCATCGAACACGAAAACCTGTTCGCTGTGCAGTTCCATCCCGAGAAATCGCACACGGCCGGGCTGAATCTCATTCAAAACTTTCTGGACCTGTTATGAAACTGATACCCGCACTCGATATTCTCGAAGGCAAGGTCGTGCGTCTCTCGCAGGGCGATTATAACAGCGCAAAAATCTACCACAACAAGCCTGTCGATCTCGCGTATTATTTTGCCGACCACGGCGCCGAACGCCTGCACCTCGTCGATCTGAAGGGGTCTAAGGAAGGGAAAGTCTGCGAAGGCAAGCTCTTCACAGAGATCCGTCGCAGCGTGAATATTCCCTGCGAAGTGGGTGGCGGCATCCGCAGCATCGACGACTTCCACTACTATTTCGACGGCGGCTTTGAGGTCGGTAAGGATTTTGTCATGGTGGGGTCCCTGCCCTTCGTCGACCGCGCAGCCTTCGATGCGATTGCCGCCGTTTTTACCGAATCGCTGCTCATGACGGTCGATGCCTGGGGCCGTGAAGTCAAACACTCGGGCTGGCTCAAAGATTCGGGTTACGATGTGGAGAAGCTGATCGCCGAGCTTTCCGAAAAGGGCATCCGCAATTTTCTCGTCACGCAGATCAAAAAAGATGGCATGCTCGAAGGGCCCGACCTCGAGCTCTACGATTTTCTCAGCGAACGTTTTCCGAAAATCAACCTCATTGCTTCAGGCGGCGTCAGCTCCATCGCAGATCTCGAGCAACTCGCAGAGCGCAAGCTCTACGGCGCCATTATCGGCCGCGCGTATTACGAAGGCAGAATCACCGCCGAAATGCTGCGGGCGTTTAGGCAAGGGAAATTCTAAAAAGCCAAAATCCAGAGCGCACGGGGCTTCGCTTGCGCGCATGACTTTTTAGAATTCCCCTTAACCGAGCGTAAACTTCAATTCGCGCATGTGCTGCAAAACATCGCGGTTGTAGCGCTCGTTAAAAATCACGTCAGCATAGGGCTTGTGCGTGAAGATTAACATTTCGCCGCCATGCCACTCCAGCACCTGCTTCTTTTTATCGCGTATGCGCCCGTCGCTGAGTGCGCGTGAAATTTCGCGAGCGCCGTGCCCGTGCAGGTCGCGCAACAGGGCGCGGAAAAACGCCTCTTTCGCCGGATCATAAAATTTAAAGGCGCGGTGGAAAAGCAGCGCGTCGTGGAAATATTCCGGTAAATTGAAGCCGCCATAGGCATGTGTAGCGACGACGAGGTTGCGGAGAAAGACGTCGATACGGTTAAAGATGCCGAGACCGGGGACATCCTGCCCTGGAAACAACCCCCTTGCGCCGCCCTGCCCCTTCAGAATATGCCGCGATTGCAGCCAGTCGATAAAGAGCATCTTCGTCGCCGGCATCAGCGGATGGCGGTGCAACTTGAAGAAAGACAGCCTGAGGCGCATGTGGAGGATTTTTTCGCCTTTAAAAGTCAGGTAGAAGCGGTGATCGCGTTCGGTGAGAAATTCGATCTCTAACTTTACCGGATAATAGCCGCGGTTCTTCAGCTCAGACATGATCTGCGCACGCTCGAGTGCCTGCCAGAGCTGCTGTTCGTCATAGGTCGAAAGAAAGAGCTGCTTACCGCCCGAAGTAAAATGTGTGGCGGCCGGCAATTCATCGGCGAAGTCGATCTCTTCGAGATCCTGAAAATCAAACCGCTTTTCGCTCATTAAGGGCCCCGCAAAAGCCGCAAGGTCATAAGTTCATGAAATACAGAAAGCAGAAGGCAGGCGCTTCGCCGCTTTAGCAGCCGTTTGCGGCACCGCAAACGGCGAGGCCTTCTGCTTTCCAGCGGCTTTTGCGGGAACATAGCTAACCTTTTCCCTCACGACCGTGCAGAATGCGTATCGTCTGCGCATGGAGTTTCACCGTGTCGCCGATATTGCGCGCATAACCGCCGGCAGGCACCGTCACGATCGGTACATCGGGCATAAAATTTTTGACGACGCGGTCGCGCTCGGCAATACCTGCGAACGTCAGTTCGAGGCCACCGAGCGCATCGTCCTTGTAGACATCGACGCCGGCGACATAAAAGATGATATCGGGAGCGAAGACCTCGCGCATAATTTCAAGGTTTTCTTTCAGTAACTTCAGGTATTCCGCATCACCGAGATGCGAAGGGAGATCGACGTCATGGCTCGAGCGCTCTTTGACCGGGTAGTTATCTTTCTCGTGCATCGAAAAGGTATAGACATTCTCGTCATCCTGCAACAGCACCGCCGTACCATTGCCCTGGTGTACGTCGAGGTCAATCACCGCAACCTTGAGCCCCGGGTGCTTGAGGCGCAGCGAGCGTATCGCCACAACGACGTCGTTCAGAAAGCAGAAGCCTTCGGCATGGTCGGCAAACGAGTGGTGGAAACCACCTGAAAGATTTGAGGCAACGCCATGTTTCAGCGCCAGCTCTGCGGCAAGCACGGTGCCCTGGGCAGCAGCACGCACGGCTTCAACGATACGCGCGTCAATCGGCACCTCGGCGCGCATTGTTTTATCGGTTACCCGTGCGGCTAAAAAATCGTGGAGGTATTTTTTTGTGTGCACACGCGCGAGCGTCGCTTCGTCTGCAATTTCGGGCACATTCCACGTCCAGCGTTCATGCTTCAGTTCGTCGTAAAGCATGCGGAACTTTGCCGCTGAAAGCACCTGGGTATAATCGGAAACATCGTAGAGCGGGGAATAGACCAGTTCACCGCCTTTTTTATTTGCCACGGTGATTTAGGGTTTGTTCCGGCAGAACTCGCGGAACTTTTCCGAACCAAACGAGGCGTCGACCGTGGTGATTTCGGGCATTTTGTAGGGGTGCTTATGCATGATATAGTCTTCGATCTTGTCGTAGTTCTCGCGTTTTGCCTTCATGATGATTTTGGTCTCTTCATCGAGGTTAATCTTGCCCTCCCACTGGTAGAGCAGCGTGGTCGCGGGAAAAAGTGTTCCGCTGGTAATGAGCCCGGATTCGAGCAGCCCGGTGACCAGTTCTTCCGCGGTTTCGGTATCATTGATTGCCGAAAAGATGATAATTTCATTGCTTTGGGCCATTCAGCAGACAAAATCAGCCCGGTTTGCTGTAAAGCCTGATATCCCCGCCCCTAATTTACTTGTAGGGGGGTTTTTGATGCAACCTTTGGCCCGGTGTCTTTGCGCATCTCAGTACCTGCAAGCACCGCGAACCTGGGCCCCGGTTTTGATATCTGGGGTATTGCCCTCGATCTGCGCAATGAATTCATCTGCGACAAGGCCAAGCGTTCCGACGGGTCAATCCGCCTGAGCTTTTTTGCCGGCGAATCAAAGGCCGTCACCAGCCAGTCACTGCCCAAAAAGGTAGAGCCGGATAACCTCTTTGTGAAGGCCTATGCCTACCTGATGAAAAAGGCGGGGCAGACACCGGTCGCCTGGGACGTACAGATTATGGTGAACGTGCCCTTCAGCCGCGGCCTCGGCTCATCGAGCACGGCGATTCTCGCGGGGCTCACGCTGGCGAATGAAACTTTGCGCCGCGAACACCAGATGGCATACCGCATCGAACAAATTCTCGACTTTGCGCTGGAATTCGAACCGCATCCCGACAACATCACGGCTGCGCTCTACGGCGGCTGGAACCTTTGCCTTCCAGCAGACCGGCCGCAAGAAGACGGCCCCTCGTATATGCACCTGCCGCTGCCCATACGCGCACCGGTTAAAATTGCCGGAGTGATTCCCGACCTGAAGCTCGAAACACGCGATTCGCGCCAACTGATTCCCGTGACCATTTCACGCGCCGACCTGACCTTCCAGACCTCGCGCGTCGCCGCGCTCGTGTCGCTACTCAGCCGCGAAAATCTCGGCGCGGCCGACGCCACGGCATTCCGCGCTGCGATGGAAGACCGCATGCACACGAGCCAACGCTCACACCTGATACCCGGCATGTTTGAAATTTTTGAAGACTGGTACCGCGACGGCGCGCTGGGATGTTTCCTGTCGGGAGCCGGCTCGACCCTGCTCGCCTTCTGGCCACAGACGGTGGACATCAACACCCTCGACCTGACCCGCCGGCTGCGAGAAAAGAAGATTGCAGCTGCGCAGCGCGAGTTCCAGATCGACCAGAACGGCCTTATGGTCCTCGCCTAAGCCGGCTATCCTCACCCGCGGTGCCTGCGGATTTGGCTTGAGCACTTTCAGTTTTTCACCGATAATTTAACATGCGGCATAATACCGATACCATCGCAAATCTGCGCTCCCGTTTAAAGCAAATACAGGCACAAAACCGCGTCATGGCACTGAAGACCGGTACAGAAGTCGAAGATATGGGTTTCGATGAAATCGCCGTGATGCGCGAAGTTTCGCTCGAAAACGGTGCGAAGCTGATGCCGCTGGTTGTTAAAATCGGCGGCCCGGAAGCGCGCCGCGATATGCGCGAATGCCTTCGAATCGGCGTCGATGTTATTCTCGCGCCGATGGTCGAATCGGTCTATGCCCTCGTGAATTTTGTCGAAACCGCACAAGGCCTGATGCGTGAAACCGGTAAAACCGCGAACCTGGCAATGAATCTTGAGACCGGTACCGCAGTGCGAAACCTGGATGCGATGATAGCGACCAAAGCGTTCGCGGCACTCAGCCAGGTCACCATCGGCCGCGGCGATCTCTCGAAGAGCATGAACCTTGGCGTCGACGACGAAGAAGTTCTGACGGCGACACGCAACGTACTCACCAAACTTTCACGACAGAAAAAGCTGACTTCGGTCGGCGGTGGCCTGAGTGTGCATAATATTGTCACCATGTCCGAAATTTTACCGTCAGACCGCTTCAACACGCGGCATATTGTATTCGAAAATTCCGAAGCGTTCGGCCGCGATGCCGCGCGCAATCTCTCCGAAGGTCTTTATTTTGAGCAGGCACTCTACGAGGCGCTGGCTGAACTCAACCCCGATCGTGCGGCATTTTATTCTGAGCGCAATAAACAGCTCGAAGAAAGGCTTCCCGTCCTGAGAATTAGACGCACTGCGGCCATGTGAAAGTTGCAATCGTCGGCGGCGGTTACGCTGGCATTGCAACGGCAATCGAACTCAGCAAATCTAAAAATCCCGTTTCGATAACCCTCTTCGATCCGCGCGAAAATCACCAGAAGATCACGCAGTGGCATAAACTTGCCCGCGGCGAAAGCGCAGCGCGCTATGAAACACCGTTCCACGAGCTGGCGCGCAGGTTTAACTTCACCTTCACGCGCAAATCTATCGATATCCCCGCGCTTTTGAAAGATCCGGCAACGGCACTGGGGCAAAAATTTGATGCTGTCGTGATCGCGCAGGGCTCACACTCGCCCGCCGATTTGCCCGGGGTTCTGACACTCGACGCGCTGCGCGACGATACCACAAAACAGGAATATATCCGCAACATACGCCGCCAGAAAATTGCCGTGATCGGCGGCGGCCCGACCGGAATTCAATTCGCCTTCGAATTCGCTGCGCGCGGCAATAAGGTCGACCTCTATGAGGCGCGCGACCGCCTGCTGCCCACATTCGACCACTCGCTGGGGCAAACGGCGCTGAAGGCAGCGGCACGGCACGGTATCACTCCGCATCTGCTCACCGAATTCATCAACCTTGTGGATGGCCGCCTGCGCGGCAAAAGCGGAGAGAAAGAAGTTACCGGCGAGGCCGACCTCGTGCTGTTTGTTCCCGGGGTGCGCTCGACGCCGGCATTCACCTGCGATACCTATGGCCGCGTCGAGGGGCTCGGAGCCCCAAGGTTTGCCGCTGACACGACGTCATCTGTGCGGCAAACTGAGGGTTATCCCCACCAGCGTTTTTATGCCGCGGGTGATAACAGCTATTTCAGCGGGCGCGGTCTCAACACCAAGAGCGCGCAAGCCGCCGTCAGAAAGGGCCAGCACATCGCGCGCACGCTGGTTGCCGACCTGACAGGCGCACCCGCCAAAGAATACACGTACCCCGAACTCGGTTATTTTGTTTCACTCGGTCCCAAAAATGCAGTGGGATATATGCTGTCGCAGAAGACGGCATTTTCCGGTGCGGCGGCGCTCTTCATGAAAGAGGCCATTGAAAAACAATACAATCTCTACCTGGCCGGTCTGAACGTCTATCCCTGATCTTTCGGCAGGGCCGCGAGAACCAGGTGTTTACTGACCATCGCGCGCACCTGTTCAGGCAGCGAGTCGCGGTTTTTAAAAGCCGGCAATTTTTGTTTTTTCGCCGCGCCCATGAGTTGCTGCAGAAAGACCCCATGCGCAAAACGCAGCGCGGCCGTATAGTCGGCGGTTGTCAGGCCTTCGCGCGCGATCAGAAGATCAGGCATGCCGAAACGGCCGAGACCGTGGGTAAAAAACCGCGCCTCACCCTCTTTGTCGTAAAAATTAAAACCGGATACCAGGTGCGTATTCAAAAGCCGCTCTGCCCGGTGGTAATGCGATAGCCCCGCGCGGATGCCCACCGGGGGAACAAAGATAAACATATCGGGATCAGCAACACCGGCAAAATTCTTTTTATCGAGAAATGCGGCGACGCTGTAGGCCATCAGGATAGCGTCGATACGCTGCAGCGGTGACAGCCCCTTCAGCGGAACCACAAGCCGCATAAAAAATTTCTGCGAAAGCGCGCGTGACTTTTCCTTATTTCCGTAGGGCGCAAAAGTAATCAGGTCGCGCGTGGCATCGGAAATATTGCCGCTATAACCTTCAAAGAAAACAGTTTCGCCGCCGGACTTCGTGTTTCTTAAGCTGCAGATGCCGCGTGGCGCGCGGTTCGACGCCGAGCGCGGACCGATTTTTAGCGTGAGGTGAATGCCCCAGAGCGCGCGCAGCTGGCGCAGCATATCGATGCCATTATAGCTGACCTTCCCGTCATAGAGCGCCCAGATCTCCGCCTTGTCAGCGACACCGGATGCGGTTTTCCCTGCGGTGCTTTTCGCCACCTTCTCACCGGGATAACGGTTATGCAGGAATATATTTTCGAATAGGTTTTCATCAAAACCGGCATCGAGCGGAAAATCTTTTGCAACGAATAACATATAACCTACTTTTTGCGCCTGGGCGCGGCTTTCTTTTTGACAGCGCGCGGCTTGCGGGCGGTGGCTTCGGTAGCCGCAACCGCAGGCAGAACGTCTGCACCCGATGGGACCATCCGCTTGTCTTCACGCACCGCAAGGTATGCCGTCATAAATACAAGGGCAAAGGCGAGGCAGGAGACCTCACCAATAACGGCCATGAGACCAAAAGACGCCATCGCCTGATTCTTGGCCCACAGCATGGAGCCGTAACCGATGATCGTCGTCCAGGAACAGAGGGCGACAGCCGAACCGGTGTGGGCGACGGCGTCTTTGATGGAACGTTCGCCATCGGCCTTGTAGCGGTAATAGAGATTGATCGCATAGTCGACACCGATACCGATCGTAATAGGTATCGTGATGAAGTTGAAAAAGTTCAGCTTGATTTCGAAAAAGTAGAGCGCTGCGATGAACGCTAACAAGCCCAACGTCAGAAACAGGTAGACGAAGAAAAATTCTTTGATGCGCCTGAAGCCTATCCAGATAAACGCGCCCACCGCCAAAAAGCAGATGAACGTCACCAGGGGCCCCTCTTTTGCAACATCGCCCAAAATATCGATGAAGATCATCGATTCGCTGGCAAACAGCACTTCGCCCGGCCCGAGATTTTTGCCCGGGGCGATCTTCACCGCCGAACCGATTTCATGGCCGATCTGCATGATGTCTTTGATATTCGAAAGCACGGCATTCTCGCCCGCCGTGACAAAAAGCACGCGCCCCAGGGTACCGTCAGCTTCACGGAAATTGCGGATGACCATTTCGGGCAAATCTTCGGTTTTGAACGGTTCTCTCTTCAGGGCATTCAGCGCAACCTTACCCCATTCGCGTTCGTCTGCGTTGAGCAACGAAAGATATTTCGGCAGAAACAGGCGCCGCAAATCGCGGATGACCGGCAGTTTTTCTGCCTGATCCTGCGGGAAGAACTGATCCAACCAGCGGACCGAGTTGATGAACAGGGGTTTTCCGGCGTCTTTTGCATCGCGGATTTTCTTCTCGAGCGCCAGGCCCGTCTGGTGTGCACCGGCACGGCTATCGGCAATCAGCACCGAGGGGTTATCCCCGTTACCGAGAATGCCGTCGATGCGCTTCATATAATAGTTTTCGCTGCCCTTGCCTTCAGAGACTTTGAGACTCAGCTTTTTCAGGTTATATTCGAAACGATCGGCTCGCAGGTAGAGCCAGGTGCCGGCAATGGACACCGGAACCAGAATGTACATGAGGTAGAGGAACACACGGCGGCGCGCATGGACAAAGCGGGCAAAGGCATGTGCCCGGTCAGACTCGATGAAACGTTTGATCTTCGCTTCTTTCTGCGGGCGCCAGCGTTCGAAGAGTACGATAAAACTGGGCAGCACGGCGTTCAGCGCGGCCCAGCAAATCAACATCCCCGTGCCACCGATAAAGCCGAATTGCGAAAAGCCTTTGAAGGTGGTGACAGACATAATGCCATAAGATATCGAAGTCGCTACGGCAGCCATAAAGGTTGCCGAAATGGTATAAAAAAATGAACGGTTGAGCGAGCGCCTGAAGTGCACACCATTACCGCGTTCTTCAAGATAACGCGCGAGAAGTATCAATCCAAAGTTGATACCGTTACCGACGATAATCGAAGCGAGAAATGCGGTCTGCTGATTCAGATAACCGATCTTAAAATAGGTGACAGTAAACGTGAGCAGAATACCCACCAATATGCCCGCGCACAGCATCGCCACCATGCGCAGCGAACGGTAGAACAGGTAGATCGAAGCCAGAACCAGGAAGATGGTGAGTCCCGCCGTTTCGACAGTGTCCTGAATGATGCTGGCAAAATTCTGTAACAGGGCGACGTATGTGCCGGCAAGCCCCACCTCGAGTTGCGGATGGAATTTTGCGGGGTCGAGCGCGGCGATGTCCGCATTGAGGCGATCGATGATCGCGCGCGAGAACTTCTGGTCAGCGGCGTCGCCTGCCGGGCGGATAATAATTGCCAAAGAATGGCCCTTCTCATCGGTAAAATAGCCGTCTTTGTTTGCGCCGAATGGATTTTCGGAGCGGTACTTTTTGAAGATTTTCTGCAGTAGCTTCTTGATGCGTGCGTCCGGGTTCGAGTCGTCGAGGTCGAGGCCGATCGCACCGAGGCGTGTTTTCTCGAAACGCTTGCGCATTGCATCGCGCAGCTCCTTGAGTTCATCCATGGAGAGATAATAGAACAGGTGATTCTTAAAAAAATTCGCGGCATCGGTAGTTTTGTATTCGAAAAACTTAATGAGATCTTTGGGATACTTCTGCAGCACGGCGGCAAAGGCTTCGGTAAACTTTTTATTCGCCTCAAAATCGGGCGAATGTATTGAAACAAACACATTGCCGACACCGCCCATGCGCTCTGTAGCCTCTTTAACATGCACAACGCTTCGATCGTTCTCCGGCAGCAGCGTCGCAAAATCCGTACGCACGTCCTGGAAGAGCTTGAAGGTAAAAAAGGCGCCGACGACCGATACCGCGAGCACCAGCAAAAGGATTTTTCCAGGCGCACGGTGTATGAGTTTTACCAGGGCCAGCTGCAGGTCGGTAATACGCCGGCCGAGCTTCGAGCGTTTCTTAGGGATTTGCAAATTAAACCTTCTTTGATTCAGAACGCGCGACGATCGATTTCATGATCTCGGATGTACCACCACCGATTTCAGCGAGTTTGATATCGCGGTACAGGCGCGCCACGGGGAAATCCTCAATATAACCCGCGCCGCCGAAGACTTGTACAGCGAGGTTCGTGACCTCGCGCGCATAGGTAGATGCCATGAGTTTCAGGGCCGCTGTGCGCGCGGTGAGTTCAATGCGCTCGCCGTTGTGCATATAATGACCCGGGCTGGCTCCAGAGCCAGCCCCAGGATGCCCTGCCTGGTCTAAAATCCACGCGGTTTCATGCAAGACCTGGCGCGCGGCCTCGTATTTTGTGATCATATCGGAGATCATGAATGCCACCGCCTGGTGTTTGATGATCGCCTTGCCGAATGATTTGCGCTCTTTCGCATATTTGCGCGAATGCTGAATGCAGGCGGCCATGACGCCCACAGAATACGCAGCCAGCGCGAGGCGTTCACGGTTGAACGCCGACATGATGATCGCAAAACCGCGGCCAGCACGACCGAGGATATCCGCCTCTGACACTTCGACTTCATCGAGAAAGAGCTCACCCGTCGGCGAGCCTTTGAGCCCGAGTTTATCCATGGGCTTGCCGCGGCTTACACCCTTCGCATGCGCATCAACAATGAAAACCGTCTGCCCTACCTTTTTGCCGTCTTTTTCGGCGACTGCAAGAATCAATACAGAATCACAGACTGGCGCGTTCGTGATATAGGTCTTCGTGCCACTGATATAGTACTTTCCGTTTTTGAAGACAGCCTTCGTCTGAATATTGGCGACGTCAGAGCCTGCACCGGGTTCGGTGACGCCGAGCGCGCCGATCTTTTTGCCCTGAACGATCTCGGGCAGATATTTCGCCTTTTGCGCGTCTGTGCCGTGCTCGCGGATCGGCAGGCCAAAGAGCCCCACCGACGCTCCCACAGAAAAAAAGGTCGATCCGCATGCTTCGGCGAGCGCCTCTTGGTAATGTGTCGCCATAAAGTATGAGCTGTTGCTGCCACCGACCGACTCTTCGTGGCCAAGACCGTTATAGCCAACCTGGTAGAGTTTCTCAAAATGCGACCGTGGGATTTCCCCTTTTTTGTCCATTTCGCCCGTACGGGGCGCGAGCTCTTTTTGGCAAAAGTTGCGGAAACTATGGAAGAGTTCTTTCTGTTCTTCGTCGAGGTCGGCATCGAGCCACAGCTCTTTCATATTCGATGCAATGATCGAACGCATCACTTCGGAAGTACCTGCACCGAGCGTGCTGAGACGCACGTCGCGGTACGCGCGCTCCACCGGGTATTCGTGGATAAAACAATAGCCGCCAAACACCTGGCCCATGTCATAGGCAACTTCGACATTGCTTTCGGTAGTGTAGAGTTTGCCGATGGAAGATTCGATCGGTGCGGGCAATCCCTTGTCTTTTTTGATCGCGCTCGAATAGATGAGGAGCCGCGCGGCATCGAGCTTGTAGCGCGAACGCGCGATCTTGTCCTGGATTGCCTGAAAACGGATGATGGGTTCGCCGAACTGCTCGCGCTGTTTTGCATAGCGCGTGCCTTCTGTAATGAGATTCTTCATCGAGCCGAGGCCCGCAGCCACAAGCACCGTACGTTCCCATTCGAGGGTCGCGCGGCCGACGCGCAGAAACCCCGAATTCTCTTCGCTGATCATATTCTCCGCGGGGACTTCCATATCTTCGAAGATGAGTTCACTCGTTGTCGAAGTTCTCATTCCCATTTTGTTGAGTTTTTTGCCGACAGAAAAACCTTTAAAATTCTTTTCAACGATAAAAACAGAAACACCAAAGGCGCCCTTCTTTTTGTCGGTGATCGCCATGCAGACAAAGACATCGCCGATCGGGCCATTGGTGATAAACATCTTCGAGCCATTGATGATGTAGCGGTCGCCTTTTTTGACGGCTACGGTGCGCATGCTACCCGCGGCGTCTGAACCGGAACTGGGCTCGGTGAGACCCAAGCCTGCGGTCCATTCGCCTGAGGCGAGTTTCGGTAAATATTTTTTCTTTTGTGCGTCCGTACCTAGGAGGGCAATCGGCATGGTACCGATGATCGCGTGTGCGCCCAACGCCAGGGTGAGTCCCCCGTCGAGCGAACCTTCGGCGAAGGCTTCGTGCGCGACTGTGGTCATGAGGCACGATGCCCCGCTGCCGCCATACTCTTCCTGAACAGAGAGCCCCAAAAGCCCGATGTTCGCCATCTTTTTCCACAGTGCGGGATCCCATGTGCCGGCGAGGTCGCGCGCTTCGGAAGAAGGGCGGATGTCGCGCACCGCGAAGTCATAGACCTGTTCGCGGAACTCCATCACCTCGTCGGGCAGGCGGTATTTCATGGCCCTCGGAGCTATTACGGGTTCACTGGCGGTCGTTGGCATGCCGCCAGAAAATGAATTTAAGGGCGACGGACAAGGAAAACATCGCTGCTGTAGTAGCCGTTACAGGCCCGGCATTTCAGAGATTAAACTGCAGCGTCAGGCCGAAAGAAAACATGAGCGCATCACTGAAGACAGTTCCCTGGTTCGTGGTCGTGGTGGTAATACCGTCGGTCTGGCTCTGCTGGCGGTGGCTGAAGAACATGTTGTGCTCAAGGCCCAGTTCGAAGGCTAGAGATAAAAAGCCTTCCACAGATCAAACCGGTATGAAATACCTGCGAGTATACCGAAGCCGAGCGCCACCCACGGTGCAAATCCGCCCCAGAGATTTTGATACGCGTACTGCAAACGGAAGGTCCCGAAATCTGTGGTTTGCGGCAGTTGCACATCTGTGGGCTGCATCGCCACAGGTTCTGTGGGTGAAGCCTTTGTGAATACTGTGGTGGCGGTATGCGGATGGACAAAGGTAATCGCGTGGCGGAATTCTTTTGGCTTCTCATCAGCCGCGTTGAGCCCGCTCAGTGCAGAAACGCACAGCAAGGCGCTAAAATATTTTCCGCGTACCACAACACATGAATTAATTCTGGTAGCTGCTGCCAAGAGCAAAAAAATGCCGGGAATTGCGGCGGCTGAATCTGTACATCTACTTCGGCTTCTCTGCCGCGCTGTCAGCTGCACCCGCAGAGATCTTTATTTCCGGAGAGGGTAACGAGCCCGTGGAATTTGGCACGGCCATCATCAGCGAGGCGCGTTTCAAAACCAATTTTTCCGACGGTCGCCTCCGCCTGCCCGACCTGAAACCGGGTAAATATACCCTGCGCCTGAGCGGCCCGGGACGGCAACGCGTTGACCAGGAAATCACGCTGCCGCTGAGAAAAAAAATCACCATCCAGATGCCACTCGAAATACGCCGGGCGCAGACCGTGCGCCTCATCACGCACGATGAGAAACATAACGTAGCCAAACACCAGCTGCAACAGCACGAACTGAAGTCCGTCCCCGCAACCTTCGGTGACAATATCTCTGCGCTTGCCACACTGCCAGGCGTCAACCGCCCCGGCGGCATCTTCGGCCCGTTGATTATCCGCGGCGCACCCGATACCGCGAACCGCTATTTTATCGACGATGTTCCCGTGATTAACCCGCAGCATTTCGGCGGCTTCCAGTCGGTACTGTCGAACGAGCTCATCGACGATATCACGCTCTTCAGCTCAGGTTTCTCCGCGACTTACGGGCAGGCACTGGGGGCAATCATCGATATCCGCACAATTGAAGCCCTGCAGAAACCACAGACGGTGATACAGGTGGGCATCATCTCTTCCAACGCGTTCTTCGGTGCGCCCTGGTCGATCTTTTCGCCGAAACCACCACCCCTGCGCGCAAACGCCACGCCTGAAGAGAAGGCCGCAGACCTCGAAGTCCGCCGCAAGGCCGACGTCGATACCGGTTTTTTCTCGATCTCCGGGCGGGTGGGATATCTCTCGCTGCTGGTGCCGCCGATCTACAAAGCCATTACCGGCAAAGAAATTGTCGCTGTCCCGGAATATTACGACTACCAGTGGAAGGCGCGCTGGTACCTGGGCGACGGTAACCGGCACGCGGTCTCGATGTTTGTGTTTGGCAGCTACGATACTTTTACGCTGATACGCAAGCTGACCGACGATGAGAAGAAAGACCGCGTCGCGCAGGGCGAAAATCCGGCGGCGGGTGACCTCACCGTCTTCAACGACATTTCATCGCACAGCCAGAGCTTGTCTTACGACTACAAACCGTCGAACAACATAAAACTCCGCACGATGCTTTTCAACACACTGATCTACAGCCGGTTTTACCGCGAAGCTCCCGGGCAATCCTTTGGTATCATCGACGTCAACACGCGCCCGAACGTCACGGGCCTGCGTGAAATTCTCGACGTCTATTATTTCGACCGCAAGGCGCGGCTCAAGGCCGGCGTCGACTACCAGTTCTTTCATTTTAACAGTTCGGGCACGACGCAGCAGGTGAAGGCGTCGGTACCCGCGGGCCAGGCCGATTTTAATAATCCCAATGACTTCGACATCGTCAGCGTCGCGGCGCTGGGTGAAAATCATCTCATCTCTGCCTATGTCGAAAACCGTTTTGAATACAAAGGTTTTTTCGTAACTCCCGGCGCGCGCACCGATTATTTAACGCGCTCGCAGGAAGCGACGGTGGATTTCCGCGGTCTGGCGGGCTATAAATTTCCGACGAATACCACATTCGCCGTATCGGGCGGCCACTATTCCTCCTTCGCCCAGACCAACTGGTACCGCTTCAACCAGGCAAGCCGGCGAGAGGCGCGCGTCGTCACTGCCGATTACCTGAAAAGCGAGAAAGGAACGCACCGCAGTGTCGCGCTCGAGCAGGAGATCGGGCTGACCGTATTCAAAGTAGAAGGTTTTTATAACAACCTCTATGACCAGATGCGCAACATGCAGACTCCCGATCTCATCCAGGGAATATATTATGACAACTCGGGTGCATCGCTCGCACGCGGCGTCGAAGTCAGCCTGCGCAAATCCCTGCAGGAAAATGAGGATGGTTTTTTCGGCTGGGTATCGTATACCTTTACGCGCGCCGATTTTTCGGACATTGACAAGAGCTATCCGTTTCGCTACGAGCAACGCCACGTCGTCAAACTCATCGGCGTGTTGCGCTGGGGTGTTTACGAACTCGGTGCACGCTTCGAAATGTTCACGGGTTTCCCTTATACACCCATCACCGGCAGCAGCTGTGTTTCGTCATGCGGTACCAGCACGGCACAATATGCGCCAGAGACATCGGCCGCGACGAACAGCGCAAACTATCCGCTATTCCACCGGCTCGATCTGCGCTTCACGCGCAAAAGTCACTACAGCTGGGGTACATTTTCCTGGTACATCGAATTCATCAATGTCTACAACCTTGAACCCAAGATCCGCCAGGCCTTCGACAGCTCGCGCCCGTATGAGGCGGGCGTGAACCCGAGCCTCAAAGGCCCGCAGACGCCGCTCAACCTGATCCCGAATTTCGGGCTCGAATGGAAGTTCTAAAAAAAACTCGCGGAAGCGGAACGGGTTTTTATGGTGACGGACCATGAACATGGCCGTACCGATCACCCAATTACTCAGCGACGGCCTCGAGCGGCACCTGCTGTTTTCTCTCGGCAAAAAAAAAGGTGAAGCCAGCGCCTATGAGACCTATGTCGCGCTTTCGCTGTCCGTGCGCGACATCATGCGCAAACAATATGTCGAAGGCAAACGGCCCGGTTCCGGCGGCAAAAAACGTGTCTATTACCTTTCGATGGAGTTTCTCATCGGGCAAATGCTGGGTTCGAACCTGCTCAACCTGAATCTCATGCGCGAGGCGGATGCACTGCTGCGCGAACAGGGTTTTGCCCTCAAACAAATCTTAACCCTCGAACCCGACGCCGCGCTCGGTAACGGCGGCTTAGGCCGCTTGGCCGCCTGCTTTCTCGACAGCGCGGCGAGCCTCGACATTCCCTGTTATGGCGCCGGGCTCTGTTATGAATTCGGTCTCTTTAAACAGTCGATCGTCGCAGGCGAGCAGCGCGAGTCGCCCGATATCTGGCTCGAAGGCAATTATCCCTGGCTCATCGAACGGCAGGATATTGCATACCGCGTCGAGTTCTACGGCAAAACGCAGCACGGCAAGACCACGGAGTGGATCGACACCGAAGTCATCATGGCGCGGGCACGCGACGTGCTGCATCCCGGGTTCAGAAACGGTATCGTCACCCACCTGCGCCTGTGGTGGGCCGAGCACTCGTCTGAATTCCGTCTCGATTATTTTCAGCACGGCGACTACCTGCGCGCGATGGAAGACCAGGTGCGCGCCGAGAGTATCTCAAAATTGCTCTATCCGAGCGATAACCATATCATGGGCTATGAGCTGCGCCTCAAACAGGAATATTTTCTCGTCAGCGCCACGGTACAAGATGCGCTCGCGGCGTTTCTTAAAGAAGAAAATGATCTGCGCAAACTGCCCGAACGCGTCTTTTTCCAACTCAATGACACGCATCCCGCTGTCGCCGTCGCTGAGCTCATGCGCCTTCTGGTCGACAAACACCAACTCGACTTCGACACCGCGTGGGATATCACCCGCGGCGCTGTCGGCTATACCAATCACACCATCATGCCCGAGGCGCTCGAGGTCTGGAACCTCGAACTTTTCGGCCGCCTGTTGCCGCGTCACCTCGAAATCATCTACGATATCAACTTCCGTTTTCTGAAAAAGCTGCGCGAACAGGGGACGGCAGAAAACGTCATCGAACGCGTCTCCGTCATACAAGAGGGACATCCCAAAAAAATACGCATGGCGAACCTGGCTGTTGTCGGCGCCTCGGCGGTGAACGGCGTTTCTGCGCTGCATAGCCGGCTGGTGCGCGAAAATCTTTTCCCCGACTACGCCGCGCTCTGGCCCGAAAAGTTCCAGAGCAAAACAAATGGCGTCACCTTCAGGCGCTGGCTGATTTCGGCGAACCCGGCATTGGCCCGCCTGATCGGCGAATCAATCGGTGAAGCATGGCTGACCGATCATACAAAGCTTACAGAGCTTAAAAAATTCAGCAACGACACCGCATTCATGGAGAAATGGCTCGTTATCAAAGACGGTAACCGGGCACGGCTCAGAAACCTGATCCGCGAACGCACGGGGCAAGAGGTACCGCAGAATACCTTTTTCGATGTGCATATCAAGCGCATCCATGAATACAAACGGCAGTTGCTGAATGTCATGCGGATTATCCGCATTGCCATCGACATTCTCGCCGGGACAGACGGTATCGAACAGCACCGCACGTTTGTCTTCGCCGGCAAGGCAGCCCCGAGCTACCACCGCGCAAAACTCATCATCCGCCTCATCCATGCACTCTCCGCATACATTGAAAAGAACCCGGCGCTGAAAAAGAAAATCCAGGTTGTGTTTTTGCCGAACTTCTGCGTGAGCCTCGCGGAAAAAATCTATCCCGGCGCCGATCTTTCGGAACAGATCAGCACCGCCGGCACCGAAGCGTCGGGCACGGGCAATATGAAATTTATGCTCAACGGCGTGCCGACGCTCGGCACGCTCGACGGCGCCAATATCGAAATCGGCGAAGAGACGGGCGCTGAAAACATCTACATTTTCGGAAATACCGTCGCCGAAATTCATCAGTTGCAACGTACAGGGTACAACCCCGTCGAGCTCGCCGAACAACCGGTACTGAAAGAAGTTTTTCATTTCATGACGGCACTCGGTGAAGATTTCCGCGAGCTGAAAGACGCGCTCACCTACCAGGGCGATCCGTATTTTCATCTTGCCGATTTCGCCTCTTATATGGATATCCAGCGGCGAATACTCGGCGATTTCCGGAACGAAAAACTCTGGTTCGCAAAATGCCTCGCCAACACCGCGCAGTCGGGAAAATTTTCTTCAGACCGCATGGTCTCTGAATATGCGCGCGATATCTGGCGGCTCAAGGGATGACAAATTCCCGCGTACCGACGACGGGGGCCTTTCTCGGAAAATCTTCGGGGCGCGGCGGCGCTGAAGGTTATGCTGCTGCCCGTGGCACCGGCCCGGCACACTACAGCCGGGACACGGCATGGATGCAGGGCCTCGTCATTGTCGCCAAGAACGTACCCCTGTGGCTGGCCGAACTTGCACGCCACTATGACAGGCCGGTGCGTCGCCTCGACGAGATTCCGGGCGAAGAGCTCGAATTCTTAAGGGATTGTGGAATCACGGGCATCTGGCTCGTCGGCCTCTGGCAGCGCAGTGCAGCGTCGGCTGGAATAAAGAAGAAATCCGGCGCGGCGGATGCAGCAGCGTCGGCATACGCTGTCTTCGACTATACAGTCGATGAGGCCTATGGCGGCGAAAACGCGCTGGCCTCACTGCGGCTGAAAACGCGCGCACGGGGGATTTCTCTTGGTTGCGACATGGTGCCGAATCATACGGGCATCGACTCGCTGTGGCTGCGCGAACATCCTGACTGGTATCTGCAAACTGCCGTGAAACCGTTTCCTGCTTACACCTTCGAAGGAGAAAATCTCTCGCCTGTCGCAGGCATCGACACACGCATCGACGACGGTTATTATTCACGCCGCGACGCTGCGGTGGTTTTTAAGCACATCGAAAACGGCCGCACGCGTTATATCTATCACGGCAACGACGGCACTGGGCTGCCGTGGAATGACACGGCTCAACTCAACCATACCTTGCCCGAAGTCCGGCAGGCCCTCATCGACGCGGCGCTGCGGCTGGCACAGAGTTTCGATTTCATCCGCTTCGATGCGGCAATGACGCTGCTCAGCGACCATTACCGCCGGCTGTGGTTTCCCGCAGCAGCCTCAGAAGCCGTGATCGCCGGCCGGGCGGAGCATCAGCCCTTCGACATGCCCGAATTCTGGAGCGAGTTGGTTGGCATCTTTCGCCAGAAAAGCCCCGGCACGCTGCTGATCGCCGAAGCGTTCTGGCTGACGGAAAATTATTTTGTCCAAAACATCGGCATGCACCGCGTCTACAACAGCGCCTTCATGCATTTTCTCGCCGAAGAAAAAAGTGCGCAATTCAATGGCTTCATGGCAGATCACCTCAGGGAAGGCGGGACGCTGAACCGTTTTGTAAATTATCTCAGCACACCCGATGAAAAACCCGCCGCGGAAGTTTTTCCGCATAGCGAAAAATATTTCGGCGCGATGAAACTGATGGCGACGCTGCCGGGCACGCCGCTCATCGCTCCCGGGCAGCTCGAAGGCTTCACAGAAAAATATGCGATGGACCAGCAAACATCCAGACTTTCAGAGACGAGAAACCAGGCTTTGATCGCAGAGCACCTGCAGGAAATTGCTCCGCTCCTGAAGCGGCGCCGCGAGTTCAATAACGCGAAAAACCTCCGCTGGCTGCAAGCTCAGGGCGACGGCGCTGAAAATCACGTGATCGCCTATGAAACCGGCAGCTCACAAAAATACCGTATCCTCTTTAACAACTCGCCCCGCTCGCTCAGCGTTATCGTTGAAGGGCAAGAAATCGCAATGAAGCCCTACGAGAGCCGCGTTGAGCTGCAATCCGCGGTGCAATACCGCACGAGCCATGTCTCAACTCAAGCGGCCAATGCCTCGGTATATTTCCCCGAACTCAACAGACGTCACTCGGGCGTTGTGATTCCCGTCGGTGCGCTGCGCAGCCATGCGAGCTGCGGCATCGGCGAGTTTGCAGACCTAAAGCTCATGACAGATTGGTGTACCACCACGGGGCAAAACTTCATTGCCCTCTTGCCGGTCTCCGACACGGGGGAAAATCCCAGCCCCTACTCTGCCGTCAGTGCTTTCGCATTGCATCCCATTTATCTGCGCCTTGCCGACGTCGACGGCGCAGCGGCTGCAGGCGATGAAATCGCCGCGCTGCAGTTTGCAGCCGATTCAGGCAGGGTCTACGGATTTGCTGAAATTCTGCAAGTGAAGCTCGCCTTGCTGCGCCAGATCTACGACGCAGCTGGGGACATGGCGCTTGCGTCGATTCCGCAGGATTTTTACCGCGAAGAATGGCTCGTCGATTACGCAGTCTACAAACATCTGCGCACACAGCAGCGCGGGGAACTTCCGCCCATGACTGCGACAGAGCGCAGCGCCTACTTCGAAACACATCGCCGGGAAACGGGCTTTTATGTCTGGCTGCAGTACCAATGCGATCTGCAGCTTTCTACCGCGGCCGCCTACGCGCGTTCGCGCGGCGTTTTTATCAAAGGCGATTTGCCGATTCTGCTCGAGCGCGACAGCGTAGACGTCTGGGTCAATCCGCATCTGTTTCTGAACGATCTCAAGGCCGGCGCGCCGCCCGACCAGTTCTCGGCCGACGGGCAGAACTGGGGATTTCCCGTCTATGACTGGCCTGCTCACCGGCGCGATAGTTTTCACTGGTGGAAAGCCCGTGTACGGCGCGCGGCCAAATTCTTCTCGGCCTACCGCATCGACCACGTGCTGGGCTTTTTCCGTATCTGGTGTCTCGACGCCGGCGACAGCTCGGGCTACTGCGGCTTTTTTATGCCATCCTCCCCGCTGCAGCGAAACGAAATCGCGGTTTTTCTGTCCGACGAAAAGATCAGGCAGCTATGCGATACGGCGAACCGCGAGCGACCCCTGATTGCGCGCGGCGAGGTATTTTTTCCCGCATGGGATTTTGAGCGTAAGCTGCAGGCGGCGCCGCTCAGCGACGGGGAGCGCGCGCAGCTACGGGAACTTCTGCAACAGAAGACAGCTGGCGACGCCGATCTGCAGCAAAAGCAAGGTCGGGAAATTTTGGCCGCACTCAAAGAGGCGAGCGGAATGCTGACCTGCGCCGAAGATCTGGGTGTCGTACCGCCTTATGTCGGGCCGACTCTGGCAGAGCTGGGCATCCTCTCGCTGTGCGTATTGCGTTGGCGGCCGCAGGGCGAAAATCTCGAGCCACCCAGCGAATACAATTTTCTGTCGGTCGCCACGCCTTCGGTGCACGATTCGGGCAATTTGCGCGAGTGGCTGCACGACGAGGGCAAACGCTACTACCCGGATGGAAAAGTGGAAAACGTTCTGAGCGATATGTACAGTGCGTCGTCTGCGCTGACACTCCTGCCGCTGCAAGACATCCTCGCACTCGACCCGGCCTTGCATGGCGCGCCCGAAAAAGAACGCATCAATGTGCCGGGCACGGTCAGCGCAACAAACTGGAGTTACCGCATGCCATTGTACCTGGAGGATCTACTGCATAGACAGAACCTCGCGGCGAAAATCAGGGAGTTGACCCAATTACGAAATCGCCATGGGTTATAGGGCTTCGAGCAGCGACAATCCGCGCGCCGGCACGATAAAAATTCCCGAGCAGGGTTCATTCAAAAGCGGCCGCGCCGTGTTGATGAGTTCCCGATAAAAAGCTTCCTGCACGGGCAGTGTGACAACGGCATTTTCGGCCGCCCGCGGATTGGCCAAAAACAGCAATGTGGGGTCTTCGCGAAAACGGATCTGCAGGCAAAGCACCTCACCGCTTTCCGTAAAAAATCTCTCAAACACCGCGGTCTGCCAATCGAAACGTGCGCGCACTTCGAGACAGCTGCGGATAAAATGCTGCAGGATATTTCCTGTGTCCCACCGCAGGTGTGTTACCGCATTATCCTGGCAATAGGCATTGTTGTTCCCGTTCTGGGTGTGAGTCAATTCATCGCCGCCCAGCAACATGGGAATCGCGCGGGCAAAAAATAAAGTCGCCAACAGGTTACGCGACTGCTGCAACCGGATTTCCCCTATCGCTGCGTCCCCTGTCTCGCCTTCGGCGCCGTAATTTTCGCTGAAATTTTCATCCGCACCGTCGCGGTTATCTTCACGGTTCTCAGCGTTATGCTTTTGTTTATAAGAGACCAGGTCGCGCAAGGAAAAACCGTCGTGACAGGTCACATAATTCACTGCCCGGTCGGCCTGCATCTCCTGCAAAAGCTCACCCAGTACCTCGTCACCGCGCCAATAGCGCCGCGCCGCATTGCGGAAACGGTCGTTCCAGACTTTCCACGGCTCACGGAAAGAATCTCGCACATAACCCTCGGGACCTAAATCCCAGGGCTCGGCGATGAGTTTCACCTGAGAAAGTACGGGGTCATCGGCCACGGCCCGCGCAAAGGCGCCGTCGAGCACCGGACGCCCGCCTTCGCGGAACAGCGCAGGCGCAAGATCGAAACGAAAGCCGTCGACATGCATCTCTTCAACCCAGTAGCGCAGAGAAGCGATCACCAGGCGCCGCGTCTGCAAATGCACGAGGTTCAGCGTATTACCGCAGCCAGTGTGGTCAATGAAACCGCGCTCGTCGTCGAACAAATAATATGCGCGATTATCAAAACCGCGCCAGGACAAAACCGGCCCCTCTGCCCCCATCTCGGCGGTGTGGTTATAGACCACGTCGAGAATGACTTCGATGCCGGCGCGGTGGAGTGCCCTGACCATCGTTTTGAACTCTGCCACCGCATCGCGGCAGGCATAGCGCGGTTCGGGAGAAAAAAAGTTCAGCGTGCTGTATCCCCAGTAGTTCGTCAGCCCTTTCGCTACCAAAAATGCATCGTCGTTCTTTGCATGCACCGGCAAGAGCTCGAGCGCAGTCACACCGAGTTCTTTCAGGTAGTTAATAACCTTCTCATGTGCCAGTGCAAGGTATGTCCCGCGGATTTCTTCCGGAATGCCGGGGAAATTTTTCGTCAGGCCGCGCACATGCGCCTCATAGATGACGGTTTTGCCGAAGGGGTTGCGCGGCAAAATATCACCCTGCCATTCGAAACAACTGTCTATGACTACACCCAGATTGCCATGCACTGCGCGGGCATAGGGGTCCAACAGGACCCTGTCACAATCGCAGAAATGCCCGCGCTGCGGATCCCATGGACCATAGACGCGATAGCCATAAGGCGTGCCTGCAGTGACGCCGGGAACGAAAACCTGCCAGGTATTTTCAGGCCCGCCGGCCATCGCGAAACGGTTTTTTTCTTTTCCTGCCGCATCGAATAAGCAGAGTTCGATCTTCTCCGCGACCGAAGAAAATACGGAAAAATTTGCGCCGCCGGAAACCAGCACGGCCCCCATGGTGAAATTCGCTGCGCTTAGGCTCACGGCACAAGAAGGGGCAGATACGCGGCCGCAGCCTTTGTCCAGGAAAATTCGGTATTCATCGCCTTGAGGCGCAGCTTGTCTAGCTCGTCGCTACGGGCAGCGCGTGCAATCAGGCCGTCTAATAGAGCAAGAAAATTATCGCTCTTCTCGCCGCGGCTTTTTCCCGAAAACAGGAATCCGTTCTCGCCATGCTGGATCGTATCGATGAGGCCGCCTACCGCGGCAGCCACGGGCAGGCAGCCATAACGCATCGCCTTCATCTGGCTCGTGCCACAGGGCTCAAACTCCGAAGGCATCAGCATGAAATCCGCAGAGGCATAGAGATGTTTTTCGAGATCGTCGTCGAAGCCGCCGAAGAGCAGAGCATTCGGATAAGGCGCAAGCAGTTCGGCCATCTTTGCCATTAAATTGCCCTTGCCTAAGATGATGAGCGTGCAATCTTTCGCGAGAAGCATATCGAGAATTGTCGATCCCTGCCAGGCATCGATCATGAGGCGGATTTTCTGCTCCGTGAGGCGGCTCACGAGGGCAAACATGGGTTGCTTTTTTGCCTTTTCTATATCAAAAACCAAAAGCTTCTTGCGCAACCCTTCGTCTATGCCGGGCATGAGACTTCTGGACGCCGTCAGTTTTTTCACAAGGCCCGGCAAATCATCCAGCAGGGCAGCACGGTTCAGCGTGCGGCCGCGCGCCAGGTCAGCGCCGCTAAACGCAGGATTCAGATTCGTGGCGGAATAATAATCCATATCGATGGCATTGACGATGCCGATCAGGCGCCGTTCATTCTTTAACCGGACAAAGTCGTCCTCAAGGCCACGGCCGCCGAGAAAATCTTCGGCCGGGTTGTCGTGCCGCGTAATTTCATCCGCATAGGTCGGGCTCACCGTCGTGACATAGTGTGCGGCATTGAGCCCCGCACGCATGGGATTGATGCAGCGGATTTCGGCATGCGGATCGAGATATGGTTTTTTCTGATCTTCAGTCAACGCATAGAGCTCAGGATACCAATCCAGAAATGATTCAAGATTGCCGCGGATATTCCAGGGCCGCGTGCCCTGGTATTCCAAATTGTGCACGCTGAAAATACGCCGCACGGGTTTCAGCACCACGTAAGCCGGGTGCACCTGGACCAACATATGCACGAGCGCCGCATGCCAGTCATGGCAGTGGATGGCATCGACCGCATCGCCGCTTTTATGCAAATGCAGCAAAAGTTCGGCCGCCGCGAGTGAGAAAAATGCAAACCGCCGCGCATCGTCTTCAAAATAGCCGCGGCCCAAACGCCCGCTGTCGATATAGATATCGCCATATTCTCCGCGGAAAAAACGATCACTGTGGATCAACAGGGTATCGAGCGTTCCATGCCTGCCCTGGAACACCGAAACCGAAGACTCTTCACCGGCAAAGCGCACCGTGAGCGTCGTAAAGAGATGCACCTCAAGACGCACCTCTTCATAATAAGGAAGAATCACCGACACGCGGTGCCCTGCCTTAACAAGGGCATCGGAGAGGCCCCAGACAACGCTGCCCAAACCGCCGCGTTGAGCAATCCCCGAACATTCGGCGCTGATCTGGGCAATATGGCGTTGCGGCATCGGGATATACATGAATTTTTTCCCCGCTACAGGCAACGAAAAAACCGGATTTCCTGCGGCGTTAAAGTCGGTTTACAGATCGGCTGAATTCGCCAAATCGGGTCTATGAAACGCGCCGCACTGTTAATCCCGCTTTTGGTCTTTGTTGCCCTAAGCTGCAAGAAAAAGGAATACACCGGCAAGGTTTGGTTCTCTGAACCTTCTGACAAAGCCGAGGTGACTGCACCGGTAAAGTTCACAATGCAGGTTGAGGGTATGACCGTAAAACCCGCGGGCAAACCCGAAGAGGGCACGGGGCATTTTCATATTCTCATTAATAAAGAAGCAATGGCTGCAGGCCAGGTTATCATCAACGACGAATTCCATAAACATTACGGCAAAGGGCAGACCGAAGACACGCTCGACCTGAAACCCGGCGATTACCGTATTACTCTGCAATTCGCTGATGGCGCGCACGTTTCGTACGGTTCGGCATGGGCGCAGACGATTTCGCTGAAAGTTAAAGCCAAAGCGGGCGGCGGCGAAGAAGAAAACTAACCCCGATCCGCAGGGCTGCGGCACAGCTGCCATGCCACACGCCGGTTTTTCCTCCGTTGTACTGTTAGTTCTTTCGAACATTTTTATGACACTTGCCTGGTACGGGCACTTGCAACTGCATAAGAGCGAACGTTTTTCTTCGCTGCCGCTCTATGGTGTGATTCTTGTCAGCTGGCTCATCGCGCTCGCCGAATATGCCCTGCAGGTTCCGGCGAACCGAATCGGCAGTTCAAATTACGGTGGCCCGTTTAATCTCTTCGAGCTCAAGGTTATCCAGGAAGTCGTTTCGCTGATTGTCTTCGCGGTCTTTGCCGTAGTGATTTTCAAAAGCGACGAGTTGAAGTGGAACTATCTGGTCGGCTTCGGTTTTCTGGTTCTGGCGGTATTTTTTATCTTCAAAAAATGGTGAGCGCTTACAGGGCTTCGATGTAGCGTACCAGCGCGTCGATTTCTGCCGGTGTAAATTTATCTTTAAACGCGGGCATCAATGTGCCCTTGCCGCTGCTAATCGTCGCCGCAATGCCGCGCCGCATCTTGTCGCCGCCGAAGAAGAACCCCATACCCATGCCCGTCGTACCAAACCGGCGCATGCCTTTGTCGGCCCATTCGGGTGGCGGGCTGCCGTTTTCACCGTGGCAGGTTGCACAGGTGGATTTCCAGTGCGTTGCTGCTGCGGCGTATTCTGGTTCTTTCTTTAAGTTGCCCGATGCGCAGTAACAGGGCAGGATACAAATAATAATCCGTAACGAAGTCTTCATCTATACGGGTAGCCCATACAGGTTCTTCAGCGCGCCAAGCATAACCTTGATAACAAGGCGATTCCCACCAGAGAGTTGTTTTCGAAGGCCAGCCAAACCCTAAATTCCTGTTCATTTTGTATGCGTTATTGTGTTACACACCCGTAGATGATCCCCGCCATTATCAGCTTCACCGGTTTTGTGGCATTTGTCTGCGCGCTATTCCTCAGTCTGCGGATGCGCTTTCTCGTACGGCGTTTAGGCGGTATCGCGGCCCAATACAGACTCCACCATTATTCAGGATTTCTTTGCATCATAGCCGTGCTGCTTCACGTCGTTTCCCAGTTCGCTTCGCTGGGCGGCAGTGCATGGCGCAGCTTATTGGATCTATCCGATCCGGGACTTTTAGCCGGCTGGATGGCATTGACTCTGCTGCTCGGCGCCTTTGCGGCAGTCTGGCTGAAAAAACTCCCATATCGGGCATGGCGATTCATCCATATGCTTTTTATTCCTGCCTTTTTTATTTTACTTATTCACATATGGCTCTTTGTTCCCGCCAGCGGAATCAAACCCTGGCTTGCGGGCGTATTCGGCACATCAGGAATCATTATCCTCTTGGTATTACTCTTCAATCATTTTATCCCGTTTCAATACCGGGAATTCACGATCGCAGGTATCCGTGAGCTGGGAGGGCAAATCTTTGAAATCGATCTGAGCCCAAGAACCCGATCAGGCCAAGTACCGGATTATCCGGCCGGCCAGATTGTCTATGTGCGCTTTAATGTGCCCGGCTTCACAAGAGGCTGGCACCCGTTTTCTGTCGCTTCATGCCGGGTCGATACGATGCTGCGCCTTGTGGTGAAGAGTTTTGGCCACGACACGCAGCTTATTCCACAACTAACGACAGGGGATCACGTCAGCGTTGCAGGCCCCTACGCGGAATTCAAAATCTCTCCCGGCGAAAGCCAGGTGTGGATCGCAGGCGGTATCGGCCTTGCACCTTTTCTCGGCATGACTCGTTGCCTTAAGGTAATGCCGTATAGCACCGTTCATTTATTCTACTTTGTAAATTCGGCTGCCGAACTAACGTGCAAGGCCGAATTGGATGCGACTGCGCGGAGCTTCGCCAATTTTTCCTGGCATCCCGTTGTACTGCCGCGCGGTGCAACAATTTCAGGCGGAACGATCGCGTTGCTTGCGCAATTGAAAAATCAGGCGCAATATCTGGTATGCGGCCCCCCTGGCTTTATGCGGCTGGTGCGAAAAACCCTTGTCCGATCCGGCATAACACGCAAACATGTACATACGGAGGAGTTTTCCACATGGTAACCAGAATAATCATATCGGTAATCCTGATCTCCTGCTGCACGGCACTCTGGCCCAAGGCCACGAAGAAAATCTCCGACCAGGAACTCGCCAGGCATAATACCGCAAAAGACTGCTGGATGGAAATTAACGGCAATATCTACGATGTCAGCGAATATAGCGCCGAACACAAAAGCGTGCATGAGTACGATTATACAAAATGGTGCGGCAAAGCGGCTTCAGGAGCATGGGCCGACAAAGATGGCCGCGGCAAAGATCACAACCGCAAGGCGCACCTGATTCTCAAACGCTATTGGATCGGAGAAAAATAGATTTATTAACCCCGGCAGACCACTATTCACCGGTAAGCAAAGGCCCTAATGCATGAGACTGCTTCGCTTTCTTAGTTCCGCTTATTCAGCCAGTCGACAATGCGCGGATGTACTTCTTTGTGCGCTTCTTTACCGAAAATAAGATCGGTATGCCCGTAATCGTCGATGTAACCATCGGCGCGTGAAAAAATTTCAAACGTCTTGTCCGCGCTGCCGACACGCTCATACACATCGCGTACCACGGCCGGGTCTGCCAGCTCGTCGCGGCGGCCGGCGAGTAAATAGACCGGAACCGTAACGTTCTTCAGATTTTCTTTGTAAGAAATTTTTCCATCCACGGAGAAAATCCCACCATTCTCAGTCATGTGTATAAATTGTTTAATCTCGGGTTTTGAGATATTATTGAGCGAAGCGCGCAGCAATTGTTTTTTCACCTCGTCCGAAGTATTTTCGGGATTGAGAAATGCCTGCGTGAACGGCGCATAGAGCGCTTCGGGCACCAGGCTCGCCATCATTCCGCCAGGACGCACCGGCAGCATGGGCAAGAGCGCCATGCCACCGCGCATGCGGTAGAGCATGAATGTCCACTTGTTATAAGGAAGAAAACTCATCGGCGAAGCAATCGCAATAAAATTCGCGACGCGGCTCTCGCCATAGCTGCCGAGCCGCGCATGCATGATGATGCCGCCCATGCTGTGGCCGATATAATTGATCTTGGCCGCGCCTGTCTGCTTTTGCACAAACTGGATCGCGGTATCTAAATCTTCCTGGATGTAGTGATCGATGTCGTAACTATAGGTATGTTTGCCGAACCAGTAGCCGGTTTCATCGGCATCGCTGCGGCCGCGCAAATCCATCAGCCAGACATCGTAACCCGCACGCTGCAGGTTGCGGATGAGGGAATCCTCATCCTTTGCCTTGAAGTACTGCCTGTTCGCGCCGAGGCCGTGGCAGACGAGCACAGGGTATTTATGTTTTTTTGCGGGGTCGAGCGAAGGCAAATGTTCGATTGTCAGTGTCCAGTCGTCGCGCGTCACCACGGCGTGTTTTTCTCCCTGCACAGGAATGGAGACGCAGGCGTTGAGAAATAGAATGGCGAGGCATGCAATGATTGTACGCCCCAAGTTTGGGGGAGGTAACTCTGCTCCCTTCCCCCAGACTTGGGGGAAGGGATGGGGTTGGGGGCGAGAGATCACAGATAAAACCCCATACGCACGCGGAATGTCGGGGCGCTCAAATCGATTGCCGTGTCCCTCGCGTATTGCAGAACGCTATAACCTGCTTCGCCTTCGAGGAAAAAGACACCCCAATAATAGAGTGTGATGCCCACGACGGGAGTCACACGCGTCGACCAACTCGCAGGCAAACCGGGCGCGGCGATGTGCACAAACCCGGCATCGGCGCCGAGATAAACGTCAAACCAGAAGCGCGGGAACAGGTGGAAAGCGCCACCCATCATAAAGGGATAATACTTCATATCGCTGAGGGTCGTTGACAGCGGAATGCCCGCATTGCCGCGCACCGAAAAATGATCGGTGGCGAAGAACTCGAACGAGCCCTGCAGCAGGTGGGCGCGCGCGGGGGATTGATTTTCCTGCGACCAGCCAATACCGAGCTTGAGGTTATTCGCCTGAAAGCCATCGTTCGTGTTTATACCATGCTGGTTCGGTGCAACCGCGGCAAGCGATGCGGAAAAGACACAGCAGACTGGGATCAGAATTCTTCGCATGGGGCATCCGCAGAAAATTGACGCTTGCGTCAAGATTATTGCTTGAGCGCGTTCACGGCGCTGTAAAAACTGCGTGAATGCTGGCGCGAGTCCAGTAGAATCTTACGGTACTTCTGTGCAATATGCGGGGTCACCGAGGCGGTATTGTTTTTTTCATCGGGATCTTTCGCCAGATCGAACAGCTCCTCAAAGCCGTCATCGATACGGTAAATATATTTCAAGTGGCCGTCCACAACACCGACGATGTCGTCGGCCCATTGTGCGTGGAAAAGCGCCATCTGCTGCGGGTGCGCCGACAACAGGCTCACACCCTGGTAGTGTTTTGGCGCCTTTATGCCGGCAATATCGAGAACAGTGGGCGCAATATCGATCATGCGCGAAACACCCTCGTAGCGGATTTTATTCGGGAATAAGCCCGGGTTCACGATCACAAACGGCACGCGCACATTTTCTTCATAGACATAGAGCGAGTGCAGGTAATTTCCCGGATGCTGGTAGAACGCCTCGCCGTGATCGCCGAAAATAAACACCACTGTATTTTTCGCGAGATGATTGCGCTCAAGCTCTGCCATAAATTCACCGAGCACGTAGTCTGAAAAATGCAGCGAGTTGATATACTGCAGCCAGTACTGCTGCTTGCGCCCCGAATCAGTGGCGAGTTCTTCTTTAGTAATATTAAAGCGTTCTTCGGGCACAAGATAGGGATGGTGTGGTGAGATCGGCATCACCACCGAAAAAGCGGGATGCCCCGATTTTTCGCGCATGAAATTAATGAATGGCTTCAGCATGACGCGGTCGTCGGCCTGCCAGGTCGGGTCGATGGGGGGATATCCCTTGTGGTCGAGCTCTTCAAACCCGACTTGCAGATCGACCTTGCGGTGGCGCAAATAATCGCGGCGGCAGAAATTATCGAGCCCCGAACCGTGAAAAACCGCCGTGCGATAGCCCGCCGCTTTCAGTGTCTCGTAGATCGACTCGACCGCGATGTGCGGCTGCGAACACGGGATGAAATTTTTGTCGGGGTACTGGTAGGCGGATGTCAGCACCGTGTAGAATGTATTAATCGAAAGCGGAAAATTCGCGTAGTGGTGCTCGCCGTTAAACCCGCGTTCCGATAATGCCCTCAGGTTCGGCATGACATCCTTACCTTTATATTTCAGGTGCATGTACGCGGCAGACGTCGACTCCATAAAATAGAGCACAACATTGAGTCCCGTGCCGCGTTCAAAAGGGACGCGCGGGTAGAGCCGGTTAAATTCATGCGAATCGGTATTATACCGCGCGAGCGGCGACGCGCCTGTGTCTGAAAGAGCAACCGTATTTTCAGGCAATGCCACGGGCGTCGCGGGCGTTCTCTTGCGAAAGACATGCGCCATCAGATGACTTAGGGGATTTGAAAAAACCGAATGGAATTCAAAGCGGGCGCCCTTACCGCCGGTCACCGGCGCCGCGGGCGCGGTGGCGCCTAACATAAAAAATACCGCAAACAGCGCAAGAATTGCGCCTGAAAAAATTCTGCCGAGCGTGTAGCCGCGCACGAGCACCGCGTAGATAAATCCGCCTGCGGCGATTACCGCAACGATCAGAATCGGTATCGCTTTGCGGAACGGGATGAGCGACAACTCAGAAAGCGTCGAAGTCACCATGGCGCTTTTGAACGTACCCAGCGATTGGCCGAAGAACGATGTCTGGAAAGGCGATTCAAAAATCGTGACGAAGAGTAACGCCGCAGCCAGCAATCCGCCGTAAAAAAGCAAAAGCAGCACGATAGCCGTTGCCGTAAATTTCTCGGCGCGGCGGCTGAGGCTTCTGAAAAACAACGCACCGGGCAAGGCGACGCAGAGCGCGACCAGGGCATCGGTCAGAGCCGAGTGGCGTACCAGCGCGCCAAAGCCCAGCGACAAATCGGGGTAAATGAGCCGCAGCTCAGACAACAACAGAAACCGATAGCTGACCGCGAAGAAAAGCGCCGAAACCAGCAAAAATGCCATGACGAAAACGCCTAACCAGAACCGTTCGGAGCGCCCCCTCAAAAAATCCATCCGTTATACATACGCCGACTTTCACACTGAAAAGCCATTTCCTGGGCAAATGGTATTTTGATTTTCATCCTGTCGGTCTGTCCTGAGAAGAGACCCATGCAGGCGCGATGGGTTCCCGTTTTAGCCTTAATTTTCGCAACACAGTGCGCGTACAACAACCGCGTCTCTGCGCCCGAAACGTCGGCCACCCCTTCGACGCCGTACGTACCACCGACCGCCGCGACCCCCGACACAACCCCACCCGCGAATGTCAGCTCCGTGCTCATCACGGGCTGGGCCAACACGCTGCAAATCAGCTGGACTAACCCCGCAGACACGGATTACAAGGCCACACGCATCTATTGGGCGACTTCCGCTGCTAACCTGAATTCGGCGGGTACGCGCACGCTCCTGTGTGATGATTGCCTGCCCGGCTTGTTGCATACTGGCCGCACGAATGGCACGCCATACTATTATCTGTTGATCTCTTACGATTATGCCGGCAACGCGGCAGCGGGAGTGACGTCTAGCGGCACTGCTGCAAACAATAGTTACAGTTGTCCCGATAACACCGCGGCGGATTGCCTGCAGATTGCCTCTTTTAACCTCGAGTATTTTGTCACGGGTTTTTCCGGCACGAACTCGACGACAGTACAAAACTACAAAAAAACCGGTGCGGCGAATGTGATACTGAACGCCGGTTTTGATATCGTTGCGCTACAGGAAGTGAAAGACAATGCTGTTTTCACCGACTGGGTTGCCAATAACCTTGGCGCAGGCTGGGGATACGCTATCGCCTCTTCGGGCTGCGATGCAAAAACGGCGTTCATTTACAAACAGAGTCTCGTCACTCTCACTTCAGCCACAGAGTTAACCGCGGCACCCTTTAACACCGGTGATTGGGATGGTTGCCTGCGCAGGCCATTTGCCGGCATTTTTAAATCCGTCGCTACTTCGCGTATTTTCCGGCTGATCGATGTGCACCTCAAATCAGGTTCTGACGCAGCTTCATGCACAACGCGGCAACCGCAGGCCGTAAACCTCAGCAGCTATCTCGACGCTTCGGCTTCTGTTCCGACCCTGCTCCTGGGTGATATGAATGATGAAGTCAAAGCCGGCGTCGGCATCTGCTCTTCGATTGATACTCTCAACACCATCGAAACAAATCCAAACCTAACAATACTCACAAAGTCACCGACGATGCAAACCGGCCTCTTCAGCAATATTCCTTTTTCCTCAACGATTGATCATCTGATCGTGAATACCGGGTTTGCGTCGTGGGTCGTTCCGGCACGCCTGACGTATACCGCCGATGTCATCGCGCACAACGACCAGGGGATCTCTGACCACCAACCTGTCTATCTCTGGATCAAATTACGCTGAGGTTGGGTCTCTTCGATAATGCCCCGCTTTTTTCCCGCATACCTGTTCGCCGTCACAGCCTTGAGTTTCTTCAGCGCGTACCGCACGGGCGAGAACGTTTTTCGTTTTCCTTACCACAGCGATTTCGAAATCCGGAATTCTGACCCGGGCCCTGATGAGGGCTTACTGCGCGAAAAAATCGCGAAACGGATTTTTCTCATCGTCGTCGACGGCCTCGGCGACAAGAGTACGGCCGCAATGCCTTACCTGACCGAGCTTAAAAAAAAGGCCGCGTCTTTCACCGCGCTCTCGCCCTTCCCCTCGCTCTCCCGCCCCGGTTATACAACCATACTCACCGGTGCACCGCCCGAAATTACCGGGGTGAGTTCCAACCTGCCGCAAAGTATGGATGCGCGCATTGATTCTTTCGTGCGTCGTGTGCACAGCGCCGGATGGAAAACCGCGCTGGTCGGGCTTAGTTGGTGGCTGGATTTTTTCGACACGGATTTCGATATCGCGCGCGTCGAATCGGGCTACTCCGCAGGCGACACCATCTTTCGCGAAGACACGCGCGTCGAACCCGGTGTCGGCAAGAACCGCGAAGTACTCTGGCACGGCAAATACCAGGAAACCCCCGACGGCTGGCGCCATTTTATCCAGCGCTACAACATCGTAGAAAATTTCGGCGACAGTCCTTTCACCGCCGAAAAAGAAGACGCCATCCGCACACGCGAGGCGATACGCATCTGGGAAAAGAAAGACCCGGATTTTATGCTGCTGCACCTGCAAATGCCCGACCAGGCAGGGCATGACCACGGCGGCACCGAAAATGAATTCTACCGCCGCGCCCTGGCGGAAACCGACGAAAACATACGCCGCGTCGCCGATGCAGTGAGTTTTCGCACCACTGCTCTCGTCATCACGGCCGATCACGGCTTCACTGACACAGTGCAGGATGCAGGCCACGGCGGCCACGAAGCCTCGGCGCGGGAGATCCCCCTCGTTTTGGCAGGCCCTTCGATCAAGCCCGGCTACCACGGCAAGGCAGAGCAGCGCGATATCGCCCCGACGCTCACCGTGCTTGCCGGGGTGGCTTTTCCCGGACACAACACCGGGAAAATTCTCGAGCCGGCACTCGATCTCTCGCCCGAGCAACTCAACCCCGGTAAGTTCCGGTTGCGGCAGCAAAAAAAACACCTGGCGAATGCGCTGCCTGCATCGCAGACAAAATTTCTCGACCGCTTTATTTCGGATGAAAAATGGCGGGCCTTTCCCGCTGCCCTGCTGATCGTCTTCGGTATTTTTTTGCTCCTGACGACCGCGCATTTTCTGCGCGGCACCGCGGCGTGGCTGCTGTTTGTGGCCGGCGCCGGCGGCTGCTACTGGCTGGCATTCCGTGTGCTCTCGGTCTCTTCTTTTTATGTAGCGTGGAAAAACATCGCCTGGCTACTGGCGATGCATCTCGTGTGGGGCAGCCTGATCGTCATTGCCGCGCGCAAGCTTCGCATTGTGAACCCGGTCTACCATTTTGTCCTGTTTTCCGGACTCATTTCTTCGCTGTTTGCCGTCGTCACGCCTTGGTATGCCTGGACCCACATGCCGCAAGGTGACCTGGTCTTTGCTTCAATCTTCTTTCAAGTCGAGAGCCTCGCGGCATTCCTCCTTTGCCTTTCCGGCGAATGGCTGGCAAAGATTCCGTGGCGTCTTCCGTCGCGGCTTTAGGCGCACACACGGAAGCACGTCGTGTGCTGCGCGCGCCGCATACCTCCTGTATCGCGTTGACGGTATGTCTCAGAAACTTTTTTTTTCCGCACCATGACACATCCTAATGAAGCCCTTTTTGCGGGCGAAAAACCGTTTCCCGTAATCGCTACCTGCGAACACTTCGCGGGCAATGAGAAGATGATTATGAAAGCGTTCAGCTTTCAGGACGAAAAAGGTCCGGTCTTCGATATCACGCAAGACTGCGAAGACGGCGCGCCCACCGGTCAGGAAAAAGACCACGCCGAAATGATCGTGCGCCTGACGAACAGCGAGCACAACAAACATAACATGGCAGGCGCACGTATACACGACTACACGAGCAAATACTGGAAACAGGACGTGGACATTCTCGTCGCCGGTGCTGGTGAGCGTCTCGCCTACATCACGATCCCAAAACCCACAACCTACGAACAGGTTAAGGAAATGGTCGAATATATTCAGGCTGCCGCTAAAAAAGCCGGTATCAAACGTGAAATTCCGATCCACGTTCTGATCGAAACACACGGTGCGCTGCGCGACGTTGAAAAGATTGCAACACTGCCCTGGCTGCAGGTCATCGACTTCGGTCTCATGGACTTCATCTCAGGCCACCACGGCGCGATCGCGCTCTCGAACATGAAGAGCCCGGGCCAGTTCGACCACAAACTGTTGGCACGTGCGAAGGGTAACTGCGTCGCGGCGGCACTCGCGAACGGCGTCGTACCGGCACACAACGTCACACTTGACCTGAAAAACTTCGAACAGACAAAATCTGATGCATCGCGCGCGCGCAACGAATTCGGCTTCCTGCGCATGTGGTCGATTTACCCGACACAGATCGACGCGATTGTCGAGGCAATGAAACCCGACATGTCCGAAGTCAAAAAAGGCGTCGCTGTTCTCATCGCAGCGCAAGACGCAGCGTGGGGCCCGATTCAGCACGAAGGCGAACTCCACGATCGCGCGACCTACCGCGGCTTCTGGACAATCGTCCAGCGCGCCCGCCTCACCGGTATCGATATCGGCGCCGAGGCAACAAAGCGCTGGTTCAACTAATTTCGCAATGCGAAATTAGTTGATATGCCCAAACCCAAACAAGCGCGCTGGCAAAAACAAACCCGTTATGACGAGGAGAACCCGAGTCATGACAGGATTTTTGACCGCGTACGCGGCCTGAAAAAACCCGGGCCGCGTACGACGCAACCCGAGTTCATCGAAGATGATCTTCCAAAAGATGTATTTTTTCCCGTCACGCAAGATGAAATCCGCAGCATGCTCGAAGCTTTGCCCGCAGAAAGCCTCGTTGGCATCACGCATATCTGGCTGAGAAAAGCGAAGTCGAGCGAGTTCCGCAGCGGCAGAATTCCCTTAGCCGAGTATGTACGCACCGAAGATATCTGCCTGATCGCACTCTATCCGTGGCCTGAAAACATGCAGACACCGCTCACCGGCAAACCCGGCGATGCGATACTCAACCGTTATAAGCGCTGGGCGCCGGAGCTCATGAGCCACAAGGCCAAATGGCTGATCAAGTGGCGGGCTGAAACCGTCGGTGATTTCTATCTGACTGAATTATTAAAGGGTGAAATCAATCACCATGTTGAGATGCAGCAAAAGATGCTCGCCGGACTCATCCGTTCGGGACTCTACGCGCGGCAGCGTTATTTTGAAAACACGCTGGCGCTGCGCTGAATCAGTTTGATGACAGCGCCGCGCCGACGCCCGCCAGCGCCTGCCAACCCTTAATATTCACCTCGTCAGTCTCGCCGTTGATATCGCGGGTGAACGATGCATTAGCACTGAAGATGCGCGCCTCAGCAAAAAAAGTCACGTAGCCGAAAATCAGCCGCAAACCACCGAGGGCATGAAAACCGTAACCCGTCGTAGTCGTGTCGAGGCCTTTGGAAAAAACCGAAGTGCCTGTTTTACTATCGGCGGTATAAGAATAAATCAGCCCCGATTTGAGCTGCACCAGCGAGAGACCGGCGCCGACGCCGATATACGGCATAAAGATACGCCAGAAATTCACGCGCAGTAAGATCTGCAATGACAGTTGGTTGTGCGCGACAGACAGGTAATCATCCAGGCTAAAATTAAAATTATTCTCGATGCCATCGGTACGCCAGGTTGATTGCTGGTTGGGTATCGCATGCGTGAAACGCAGGAACTCCAGGCCGCCACCCAGGTATTTAGTATAAAAATGCCCGCGCGCGCCGAACACAAGACCTGGACTTGTCGAAAGTTTGGGAAAAGCCACCGAGCTGTACATCTGTCCCGCGGGCAGAATTCCGAGGTAGGTGGTATTGACTTTCTGGACCTTGTTGCTGAATTCGAGTGCCATATCGCCGCTGCCCACACCCCCTAAAGCGTCGAGAAAAAAGCCCGGGGGCGGCGCAGAGGGTGGAACGTACTCCTGTTCCCAGTCGCGGCGCGTTTCGAATTTTGATACGGAAATTACCTCGAAGGTTTCGGTACGGATAATGCGGGTCTGCACGACGGCGCGGTGCTTGTCGCCGTCGCTGATTGTACCCAGGATCAAAGCCTGTGCCCCGAGCCCCCGCCCGATCTTCTGCGCCTGGGCATCGTCGATCGCGCCCGTCTGCTGGAAGGCCAGCTCCTGCATAACTTTGTCCACCATCGCGCGCTCAACAACGGTGACTTTCTTCGACTTGACGAGCCAGTAGGTCAGGTCGTCGGCCAATTGCCGGCCCAACGGGTGCCCGGGCCTGCCCCGGTATTCCAGCGGCAGAATTGCAACGCGGAGCTTCTCCCCTTTCGCCACACCATCGGCCAACTCACCCGCGATATCCTTCGCCATGTCCGCCGAAAGGGCTGTGTTCATCAGGGCGAGAGAAATTATGCATAATATCCGTTTCATGAGCTATTTTACAGAACACCCCAGTTCTGTAAAGGATTAAAAGGTCTTCTATTATTTTATTTGCCTTGGCAGGGGCTCCGGCTGAATGCGGTTTCGGGGTGACAAAATGTCCCCCCCGGTACTAATAAGGCTCAAGCAAGATCATTTATGCACGTGAAACGCAAAACACTCATCGGCCTGACAGGGGCAATTCTTCTCGCCTTTAATGCCTGTGGCACCAATGCCAGCATCCGTAAGTTCGACGAGACCAAAATCTCCGGCGAAATAACGCGCTCTGACAAAGACTTCGTCTATGTTAAGAAATTCAACAGAGAAACCAAAGTGCCGCGCACGGAAATCGCTGACATTTCACATCCCGGCAAGGCCTTGATGTGGGTAGGTAGCGGTGTGTTCCTTGCCGGAGCGGGAACCGTGATTCTGGGCGCGGTGGTTGATGGTAAACAGGTCACCGCATATTCGTACGGTCCAACCGGTAGCTCTTCTTCGACGAGCACTGCGAGTGGAACCGGCTTTTATATTGCCGGTGGTATAACCGCCGGATTGGGACTCCTCTTTTTTTGGACAGGCTACAGCAATTACAGTACCTCAAAAGATAACTTAGAACCGGGCACTCTGGCATTCCTGTCACCGGGCGCAGGGATGTTCCTTGGATACGAAACCGTCATACGCCCTGCCGCAACTCTGTACGGCAATGGTGAACCTGTGCACCAACTTAAGATGAGCTGGCGTTTCTAAGGATTCATAGTATGTGGAGAAAAATTTCATTCACCGTGACTTTGACAGCCGCGTTATCTATGGTAGTTAACGCCTGTAGTACAAACGCAAAGATTCTCAAGATGAATAGCACCAGTATCTCCGGGAAAATTGTCCGTTCAGATGCAGAATCTGTCTATATCAAGGGTTATGGCGCTGAAATACGCATCCCACGAACCGAAATCCTCGATATTTCCCATCCGGGTAAGGGCCTCATGTGGGTTGGGGGCAGTTTTTTCGCCGCCGGAACTGCTGTTATCATCTTCAGTGCAGCTACCGATGGCAAAACCTATACGAGCTACACTTACAGCAGCAACGGCAGTACGAGTTCATCGTCAAGCAAGACCGACAACACGGGGTTCTATGTATCTGGTGGCATCGCGGCCGGACTCGGCCTCGCATTATTCCTCTTCGGCTATAACAATTACAGCACTTCAAAGGAAAACTTAGAATCAGGCGGTCTGTCGCTCGGATTCCCGGCGGGCATGAACCTCGGATATGAAACCATCACCCGACCCGCTGCAATTCCCGGAGCTGCAACCGAATCTGTACACCAGGTAAAGATCACTCTGCGACTTTAGCGGTGCCGCAAACCGGACAATCAGGATTTCTTCCGCGACGGAATGTACGCATGTTTTGCGTCAAGCCGTCATAGATAAGACTCTTATTGTTCAGAACCTCACCGGCACCGGTAATAATTTTGATCGCCTCCAGCGCCTGCATCGCGCCCATGATGCCAGGCAAAACCCCGATGACGCCGGCTTCGGAACAATTCTGGATCGCTTCTGAAGAAGTGGGATACAGACAGCGGTAACAACCCGCATCGAGCCGCGAATCGAAAACAGTGAGAAAGCCTTCAAAACGGTAGAGGCTCGCAAAGACATTCGGCTTCTGGTACTCCACACAAAAAGCATTGATCGCATAACGCGCGGCAAAGTTATCTGTGCAATCGAGAACAAGGTCGAATGAGCCGGCGATATCGATCGCCTTCTCCATGGAAAATTTCTCTCCAAAGGTTTCGATCTTAAGATGCGGATTGACCTGGTGCAGTCGCGGCGCGGCGACGCGCACCTTGGCTTCGCCGATGTCGGCGTCTCCGTAGAGAATCTGGCGGTGGAGATTCGAAAGCTGCACGACATCGTGATCGACAAGCCCCAACGTTCCGACGCCTGCTCCCGCAAGATAGAGCGCTGCCGGGCAACCGAGGCCGCCCAAGCCGACGATGAGTACACGCGCTTTTTCGAGCTTTTCCTGCCCCGGCTTGCCGACCTGCGGCAACACGAGCTGGCGTGAATAACGGTTGAGTTCTCCAGGTGTCATGGGGTATTCCGACTGCTGAGCCTATGCGGTTCAACCGCCCTAAGCGCAGTCACGGGCATTTCATGGAGCAGATGTTGCAATCCCAACGATCGGTTGCCGAGCTGCTCTTGCATCTCGGTTAGCGCTGCGGCTGTGTAATAGGTGCAGAGCGGCTCAAAGACATCGCCAATTTTGTACGCGCGAATGTTTCCTTTGGCTTCGATCAGCGGATGGATGTCGGCGGCTGAAACAGAGGTCATGTCGCAGGCGAGGATCAGGATATCCGATGCGGGAAATTTAACGTGCACTGAAAGCAATCCGCCTAAGGGCCCCCGATTTAAAAAAGTATCGGTAACAAATTCAGCGCCACGGATAGCCGTTGCATATGCCGGTAGCTGCTTTTCAGTGATGGAATAGACAACGCACGGGCATACGCTCTTGAGTAAATCAGCTGCACGTTCCGCCCAGGTTTTTCCGCCATTACCCAGGAGTCCTTTATCGGAACCCATGCGCGAACTTTCACCGCCGCAGAGCACCACGCCCAGGATCTCAGGCATGGTGGTCTGCAGGAGTATGAACATGCCCGGCGTCGTTGGTTTGCTGCGCATCTCCTTCACAGTTCTCGCCCCAGATGCTCGTGCCGTCGGCGAAAAATTCCTTTTTCCAGATCGGCGTCTCGGCCTTCACACGGTTGATGATGTACTGGTTTGCCGCATAGGTTTCAGTGCGGTGCCGGCCGGCAGTCACGACAACCACTGCGCTCTCTGAAACACCGAGCATGCCCAAACGGTGTACGCACAAGGCACCGATAAGGGGGAATTCCCCGGCGGCGGCGCGCACGACTTCGAGCATATGTTTTTCGGCGAGCGGTTTGTGCGCGGTGTATTCGAGCTGCTTCACCTCTTTGCCGTGGCTGAGTCCACGAATCTCACCGCTGAAGATAACACGGGCGCCTATGTGGGGATGGTTGAACGAGCGCAAAAGTGTATCGAGAACGATGGGTTCATCCGTAAGCTTTGCAAAAAACATCTAACCCCCGCTCGATGGCGGCAGAATATAATATTTGGCTGCATCGGCGAGCGGCTGCTCTGCCGCAAGAAAGGCGTCTTCACCCGCCACCCGCGAAACTTTGAGCCAGTCGGCGGCCAGCGCATTCTTTTTTTCGAGTATACTGAGCAGTGATCCCGCGGTTGAAGAGACCGGCACTTCCAAAGAAACAGCCTCGCTGAAAAAATCTTTTAACTGCGCATAAAAATGCACTTCCACTGTTATCATCCGCCGATATCCCGCATCACGAGCGCGCTGCCGGTGAATTTTTCCGCTTGTTTGAGTTCCATGGCTTTTTTCAGCACAGCTGTCATATCCGTGCCACCGGCAAGAGAAAATCCCCTGGGGTTACTCAGGCAGCCATAGACCACACCATGGCTATCCAGCCGCAACCGGTCACAGTCCGAGCAGAAAGGCAGCGAGGTATTGCCGATAATGCCGAATCGGTAACTGTCGGAAAGTTCATAATAATGCGCGGTTGCATGCGGTGCACGGGGCAGCGCATGGAACTCGAAGGCGCTGCCGATGATCGACAAGATCTCTTCGGCCATGACAACGCGCGCTGAACGCTCGCCGTACAGATGCCCCATTGCCATGAGTTCGAGAAAGCGTATGGGGATATTTTTTCCTTTCGCCCAACCCAGTAGCGGCAGAATCTGGGAATCATTCATCTCTGCGACGAGTGTGGTATTGATTTTAACTTCGAGTCCTGCGTCGACTGCCGCGTCGATGCCGGCAAATACCGCAGCGGGATTTCGGCCCCCCATCTGTCGAAAAACGGTTTCATCGAGGGCGTCCAGCGAGATATTCACTGACTGAAGCCCTGCAGCGCGGAGCGGCGGCGCAAGTCGCGCCAGGGCAAAGCCATTGGTCGTCAGGGCAATTTTCGGAATGCCCAGATTTTTGATGCCCTTAACGAGCCGCACAAGCTCGCGGTAGAGCGTCGGCTCGCCGCCGGTCAGCCTGATTTCATTTAGCGGATTCACTTCGTGAATCGCCCGCACCCAATCCAGAAAATTTTGCACACCGGTCTGCGCCTGCAACAGACTAGGCGCGCCGTCGTGTACGCAATACACGCAGGCAAAATTGCACGAGCCGGTCAGGCTGAGCCTCAGTTTGCGGAAGCGTCTCATCTCCACGGCAGAAACTCCACAATTTCACCGCGCGTAAGTGTCTTTTTGTTCGCAGAATGTACCGCCAAACCGTCTGACCCCAACCCCGCGCGTATGTCGCCGCTGCCATTGAAAGTGACGGCTTCAAGCTCCGAAGGAGAATCTGCCCGGTTCGCGATGCGCACCGGAAAAAAATGCTGCAGCGAATCTTTCTTCTGCCGTTCTTTTGCGAGCGGCAATGCCATGCGCAGCCCAGCAGCCATGCCAAAGCATTGCCTCAGATAGGGCTCGATATAGACCTTGAAGACGATCTGGCTCGACCACGGATTTCCCGGAATCGCAAAGACGCGCGTCTTGCCCCGTGTACCAAACCACAGTGGTTTTCCCGGCTTCATTGCCGTCTTATGAAATATTTCCTTAACCTTAAGCTTTGCCAAAATCTCCGGCACATAATCAGAATCACCCGCCGAGACCCCGCCCGTCAGTAAGACAATATCGGCCGTGAGCGCCGAGCGCAGCGCCATTGTCAGGCGCATCTTGTCGTCGGCGACGTGCTTTGCGGTAATGTTGATAATGCCATAAGGCGCGAGCATCGCCTTAAGGGCGTAGGCATTCGAATTGCGTATCTGCTCAGGTTTCGGCTTGCGGTTTAAAGGAATAATTTCATTGCCGGTTGTGAGGATGACCACGCGCGGCAATTTTTGCACGTCCGGGCGGGCGATACCCAGCGATGCCAAAGCCGTCGCCACACTGTGATCGATAATATTTCCCGCGGTGGCGACTGTTGTTCCGCGTTTCAGATCTTCACCCATGGGCGAGATATTGTGCCAGCGCGAAACATTCGCCGCGGCAAAGCTGACGAGACCATTTTTGTCTTCACTATCTTCCCTGCGGATGACTGCGTCAAACCCTTGCGGCACCGCGGCACCGGTCATAATCTTCACCGCAGAGCCCGCGGGATAAGGCTTTTTTTGAATCTTATCACCCGCAAACACCGTCCCTTTCACCGCGTACTCCTTTTCCGATGAGAATCCGGCGGAATGAACAGCATAGCCGTCCATCGCCGAGCGGTTAAAGGGCGGATAATCCCGGTCAGCGCGGACATCTTCCGCGGCGACGCGGCCAAAACTCTTTTCGAGCATAATCTTTTCTGTACCGAAGCTTTGCGCTTCAGCAAGAATGAGTTTCAGAGCCGCGTCGACGGATATCAATGCCCGCCACCCCGCAGCATCTTGTTCGCATGAAAGAGCGCCGGCAGCACCGCATCCAGGCTTTCTTTTGCGCCAGCCGAACTTCCCGGCAGGCAGATGACGAGAGTTTGACCGATTGAACCTGCGAGCGAGCGGGAAAACATCGCGAGCGGTGTACGCTCGTTGCCATACTGGCGCATCTTTTCGCCGATGCCGTCGGCAATTTTTTCGAGCAACGGCGTCACGGCTTCGATGGCCTGGTCGCGGGGCGAGAGGCCCGTGCCGCCGGTGGTGAAGATAAACTGCACACCGGCCTCGACCCAGGTCTTGATCTGTGAACGGATTTCGGCTACGTCGTCGGGGATAATTTTGTATTCTGCGATTTTAACTTCGAGCTTTTCGAGCTCCGCCTGGATGATTTTACCCGACGCGTCTTCGCGCTTGCCCTGCGACGCCGAATCGGAACAGACGAGGATGGCAGCCGTGTGCCCCACGCCCGAATTCTTTTTGCGGTCAGCCTTACCGCCGGTTTTTTCGAGCAATTTTACGCCGCCGATTTCGAGATCTTTGTCGACGGGTTTTAAAAGATCATAGATCGTCAGCGCCGCCACAGTCGCCGCCGTGATCGCCTCGATTTCGATACCGGTTTTGTAGATCGTCTTTGCGAACACCTGCACAAGCACCTGACCACGTTCACCTTCTTTCTTTAGATCGAAGGTGATGTCGAGATGTTCGATCGGTATAGGATGGCAGTGGGGTATGAGCGACGGCGTCGCCTTGGCACCCAAAAGCCCCGCCGCGCGCGCGACGTCAAAGAGGTTGCCCTTAGGCAGTTTATTCTCGCGGATCAGTTCGATCGTAGCTGCACCGCAGTGCACCGCAGCCATCGCTGTCGCGGTTCTCAGGCTAAAGTTTTTCGCCGTAATATCGGTCATCTTTACCGCATGCAGATAGATCAAAGTCAGAGGGAAAAGCAATATCTACGAAGCCTTCTCGACCCTTACCGCTGCTTGCTTGTAGTTGGGCTCGCGCGAGATCGGGTCGAATGCATTCAGCGTCAGATTATTCGCATTCGTCTTAAACCAGTGGAAGGGAATAAAAATCTGTCCTTCGCCGATGATTTCTGTGATGCGCAGCGTAATCTTCTCCACACTGCCGCGCCGCGAAATGACGCGCACCGCTTCTCCCTGTTTCAGGCCGAGTTTTTCGGCATCAGCCGGGTTCATCTCTACCCATGCCTCAGGCGAGAGTTTTTGCAGAATCTCAACATTTGCGGTTTTTGTCATGGTATGCCAGTGCTCTACAGTGCGGCCGGTATTCAGCACAAACGGGTACTCCTCATTGGGTTTCTCGGGCATATCTTTGTTCTCTACGGCAAAAAATTTCGCGCGGCCGTCTTCGTGCTGGTAAATTCCGTCGGCATAGAGGCGCCGGGGATTCAGCGCAGTGGCCGGATCATCGCTTTCTCTAAACGGCCATTGCACTCCGCCGACTTTATCCAAAAGATCATACGTGATGCCGGAATAATCGCATAGCCTGCCTTTCGACACCTGCTTCCACTCATTGAAGGCGTCCCCGACATTGCGCCAGCCGGGATAAATCTTTTCGACAACGCCCAGCTTGCGCGACACTTCGAGAAAAATATCAAAGTCCGACATCGCCTCGCCAGGGGCATTGATCGCTTTGTTCGCCTTACTCACGCGCCGTTCAGAATTAGTATATGTACCTTCTTTCTCTCCCCAGACCGAGGCAGGCAGCACGAGGTCAGCGAGCTCTGTCGTTGGAGTCGGATGGAAAGCATCCTGCACGACAAAAAAGTCGAGGCGGCCCAATGCATCTTTGAGGAACTCTTGATTCGGAAACGAAACAAGGGGATTCGTGGCAATCACCCACAGCGCTTTGATCTCGCCCTGCATGATCGCTTCGATAATGTCGGGGTAGGCATAGCCGCGCTTGTCTGGAATTTCGGCGGCATCGACATGCCAGAGCCGCGCCATGTCTTCGCGGTCAGCGGCGCTTTCATATTTTCTGTAGCCTGGCAATGACCCTGTGCACGAAGTCTCGCGCGTGCCCATGGCATTACACTGCCCGGTAATCGAAAACGAAGACGCACCGGCTCGGCCGATATTTTGCGTCATGAGGCAGAGGTTATTGATCGCGTTCACTGTCTCGGTGCCCTGATCGGAGTGATTCACCCCCATGCTCCAGCCGACGAAGAGCGCCTTGGCCTGCGCGATGACCGAAGCGGCTTTCAGAATCTGCGCAAGCGGTAATCCGGTCGTGATAGCGACAGTTTCAGGCGTGTACGATTCAAGCGAGCGCACAAAATCCTCAAAACCTGTGGTGTGTGCATCGATATAATCTTTCTTATAGGCGCCGTTCTTAATCAAGAGGTGCATGATGCCGTTGAGCAGTGCGACATCGCTGCGCGGTTTTAACGGCAGGTATGTGTCAGCCATCTGTGCGGTTTTGGTTGCGCGCGGGTCGGCGACGATCAGGTGTTTGTTAGGGTTCTCATTCGCCGCAAGCCAGCAGGTCAGAATCGGGTGGTTGTCAGCGATGTTCGCGCCGATGAGAAAAATACAATCCGCGAGCGCCATGTCTTCGTAGGCACCGGGAGGGCCATCGGAACCGAACGAGCGCTTGTAACCCGAAACGGCGGATGCCATACACAGCGTGGTGTTGCCGTCGTAGTTGCGGGTTTTAAATCCCAATTGCACCAGCTTGCCGAGCGTGTAAAATTCTTCCGTGACGAGTTGCCCGGTGCTGATGACACCGAGCGCATTATTACCGTATTTTCCCTGTACCGCACGGAATTGCTGCACCATGACGTTGAGGGCCTCATTCCATGATACGCGGGAAAAACGGTCGGTTCGGCTCCGCTCACCGACCTTAGATCGGTTGCTGGGCGGAGCCGAAGCACCGCTCTTCAGCAGCGGGTAGCGCGCACGGTTCTCGGCGTTCAGGAAATGATGCTCGGCCAAACCCTTGGGGCAGAGTTTGCCGTAGTTCACGGGATGCCCAGGGTCGCCCTTGACGCTCACCGCTTTGCCGTCACGCACGCCAATATACATGCCGCAGCCCACAGAGCAATAACCGCAGGTCGTGCGCACCCATTTATCGGCGGTCTTCTCTTTCGCGATAACGCCCCACTCTTCAGTGTTGGCATACGAATATTTTTCCGGCGAATGGTCGAGACCGATGATGGCTGGCAGCTTGGCAAAGGGCGACTTAATGGTTTGCACGGAAAAATCCTCCTGCCATATTCTTGGGCACTACCGTCACGAAGAACAGGTAGCGGCCGGCGAATTCCGAAAATAATAACAGTAAACAAGTCAATCCACCTAGAAGGGTGTGCTGGGCAGGCGAAATTGCATTACCCAAACGGGTGAGCACCAGCGGAATCAGAATACCGCCAGTAAATAACGCGGCGAGCCGCAAAAAGAACAACTTACGGAAATTAACCGTGAGCAAAGTTGCGGTTCCCCGTAGTTCATGGTGTTGCTCATTCGTCATGTGTAAGAAATGCCGCGCCAAAATGACAACCTGCACCGCCGAAGCGGCGAGCGTCAAAAGATAGAGCGGCAACGACGGCACGCCCGCCAAATGCATTAACCAGCCGACGACCGCCGAGCCCAATATGAAACCCGTCGCGAGAAAGCGGTAGGCCGTGACCTTTGTGTGCCACGAAGGCCGCGCCGGAACCATGTAGATAAAGGCACTCGAAAACACAGCGGCAATGCCCGAGAGAGCCACGACGCCACCCAACACCAGGCGCTCAAAACCTTTTACGGGTATCAATCCCAGTGCGTCGGCGACAAAGAGCGAGGCATAGGCGCCGGCAGCGAAAGAAAACCACGAGAACAGCAAAATCTCGCGCGAGAGCCATGAGCTCTTGAGATTTCTGAGCGCCTTCCACGCCATGATCGGGCGGCCGAGGTGGAGTACCGCCGTACCGAGCGACAATGCTGCCGCCGCAAACATACCCACCGCCATCGGCATGAGCGCCGTCTTCGGCACAGTAAAGAAATGAAACACCTGTGATAAAAGATCAGTGAGCCACAAAGAAATAAATCCTCCGACCGAAAGTTGCGTCAGGCAAAGAAAGAAGACCAGCGAGGCATGCGCATGTTCGGGCTGTACGTTGTAATCAGATACCGCGATGCCTTTTTCACGCACGCCCTCGGGTAAGGTGATGCGCGTCGTTGAAATCGTTTGGTTCGCATCGGGCATACCCGGCGCATCGGCAAGCTTATGGTCGCTTCGCCAAACATCCTTATGAATAATTTCGATTTGGATTGCACCTTCGGGGCAGGCATCGGCGCAGGCAGGAACCTGCCCCTCAGCTAAGCGGCGCGAGCACATGTCGCACTTGGTGACGACGTGGCGCTCGCTGTTATACTGCGGCACACCGTAGGGGCAGTTCCAGACGCAGTACTGGCAACCGATGCAGCTATCGGCATTGTGGATTACAAGCCCTGTCTTCTCATCTTTAGTATAGGCCTTTGTCGGGCACCCGGTCATGCAGCTCGGGTCGAGGCAGTGATTGCAGCCCATCGAAAGATAGAGGCGCTTGGTGTCGGGAAATTTGCCCGCCTCGATTTCACCCACACGCCGCCACGTGACATCCGCAGGATTATTGTTTTGTTCGTTGCAAGCGACGACGCAGCACTCGCAGCCAATGCATTTTGTTGCGTCAAAATGGAAACGGTACTGCTCGCCCTCTTCTAACGGGCGATCGGGAATAAGTTTTGTTTTGATAAAATTCTTCGCAGCATGCGCCGGCGAAGTTTTCGGAATTTCATAATCGGGTACGGGCGGCGTGTAGTAGCCTGAAAGGTCAACGCGTTCGGTCAGTGGTAATTTTACCATGTCAAGAAGCGTGTGATCGGCCATGATCGAAAAAGAGCAAAGCACATGCCATAGTTTATAAAAAGTTTTGTGCTTAAAATTTATTTCAAAAAAAAATTCATCGCCCGCGCGTTTCCTTGACGTAAGTCAAGAAAACCTATTATTCTGGTTCGCCTTTTGCTTGCACAAAGTTTATGAAAACATTCAAAGACTTCTTAAACGCCGGGAGTTTCAGAACTCTCTTCAGCGCATTTTTATATTTCGATATCAGCTTCATGGTCTGGGTCATGCTCGGCGCACTGGGCGCAGTCATCGCCGAGCAGTTCCATCTCACATCCGCACAAAAGGGACTCATGGTTTCGATTCCCCTTCTGGGCGGCACACTGCTGCGCATTCCGATGGGCATCCTCTCGGACCGCTTCGGCTCACGCCGCGTCGCGATGGTAGGTCAAATCATCACTCTCATACCGCTCATCTGGGGATGGCTCGCCGGTAACAGCATGACTGAAATTTACGGGCTCGGCATTCTTTTGGGCGTCGCGGGCGCAAGTTTTGCTGTCGCACTGCCTCTCGCCAGCCGCTGGTATCCGCCACAATACCAGGGCCTTGTCATGGGGATTGCCGGCGCCGGAAACAGCGGCACCGTGATCGCGACATTTTTCGCACCCCGCCTCGCGAAAATGTACGGCTGGCACGCAGTCTTCGGAATCGCGCTGATACCGATGGTGCTGATGGCCATCGCATTTTTCTTTTTGGCGAAAGATGCACCAGTGCCTTATGTAAAGAAAAAACCCGGAGCCTACTTCGCACCGATCAAATCGCGCGACGCCGTTTTATTCTCGCTCTTTTACAGCATCACCTTCGGCGGCTTCGTCGGCCTCGCAAGCTTTCTGCCGATTTTCTTTACCGACCAGTTTAAGCTCGATAAGATCAGCGCCGGCAACTGCACTGCGGCCTGCGTCATGGCCGGCAGTTTTGTTCGCCCGATCGGCGGTTATCTCGCCGACCGTTTCGGCGGTGTGAATGTACTGACCGGCATCTATGGCGTCATCGCCTCGCTCGCGCTTGCGATCTCGATCATGCCCGGCCTCGAACTCACACTCGCGCTCTTCATCGCAATGATGCTCGCTCTCGGTACCGGCAACGGTTCTGTCTTCCAGCTTGTACCGCTGCGCTTTAAGAGCGAAGTGGGAGTGATCACCGGGTTCGTCGGTGCCTTCGGTGGTTTGGGCGGCTTTTTACTCCCCAACCTTCTGGGTTCGCTGAAGGGCATGACACAGACGTATGCCACGGGCTTTGTCGTGTTCGCGGCGCTCGCTCTCACCGCCGGCATGCTGCTTTTCTGGATCAATGCCATCGTCTGGCGCAACGATGAGTGGAAAGAGGTAGAGGTTTAACCCCACCCCAGCCCTCCCCTTATAGGGGAGGGAGCAGGAAATACCATGGAATTCAATCCGGAACAGAAAAAAGTTTTAGACGAAATCTTTGCCGAAGCATACGGCAAAGGCCGCCAGGCCGCGGGTGTAACGGCAACGGCGGCGCCTGCTGCCGAGTCAGTCTACGGCACTCCGCTAGCAGATCTCTGTAAAGAAGAAATCTGGAAAAAAGAAGAGCATGGCCTCGACATCTGGGAAAAACTCATGCGCCATGCGGGTGGCAACGAGTTTCCTCAGGGCGGCGATGTTTTCCGTTTTAAATTCCATGGCCTCTTTTACGTGGCACCTGCGCAGAATGCCTTCATGCTGCGCCTGCGGATTCCCGGCTGCAAGCTGACTTCGGCGCAAGCCGAGGCCATCGCCGAAATCACCGAGCGCTGGGGTTCGGGCCAGGTCGATGTCACGACGCGCGGCAATTTCCAGATGCGCGAAATTCAGGCGAAAAATATTATTTCGGTGCTCACGCGCCTCTATGATTCAGGCCTGACTTCCAAAGGTTCGGGTGCCGATAACATCCGCAACATCACCGCTTCGCCGACCTCGGGGTTTGATCCCAACGAAATGGTCGATGTCATGCCCTATGCGCTCTCGCTGCACCACTACATACTCAACAACCGCGAGCTCTATGGCCTGCCACGCAAATTCAACGTCTCTTTCGACAATGGCGGCGCGGTCAGCGTTGCTGTCGATACCAATGATATTGGTTTTGTTCCCGTAAAAATCCACAACGATCCCGAACTCGCCGACGGCGTCTATTTCCGTGTGCTCCTGGCCGGCATCACCGGCCACCAGCATTTCGCGCGCGACGCGGGTATTCTTGTGAAGCCCGACGATGCGGTGACACTCGCGGTCGCGATGATCAAAGTTTTCATCGCAAACGGCGACCGAACGAACCGAAAAAGAGCCCGCCTCATCTATCTGCTTGAGAAATGGGGTGTACAAAAGTATCTCGATGAAACTCAAAAGCTGCTTTCGTTTCCGCTGATTTATTCTGCCGCCGAGAAACATCCGGCGAACACCTTCAAGGTGCCGCATGGCCATGTCGGCATGTACCGCCAGGCCGAGCAGGGTTTCAACTATGCGGGCATCGGCGTTCCCGTCGGCCGTCTCTCGGCCCGCCAGCTTAAAGGCATCGCAAATCTCGCGACCAAATTTGGCAAGGGGGATCTAAGGCTGACTGTGTGGCAGAACATCATCGTGCCATATATCGCCGATAAAGACGTCGCGAAATTTTCAAAAGAGCTGGGGGCTTTATCACTGAGCTGCCACGGCTCGGCGCTTTCGGGCGGCATCATCGCCTGCACCGGCAACACCGGCTGTAAATTCGCCGGGGCGAATACCAAAGACACCGCACTCAGCACGATCGACTACCTCGAAAAACGCGTCACACTCGACAAACCTGTGAATATCCACTTCACCGGCTGCTCGCATAGCTGCGCGCAGCACTATATTGGCGACATTGGCCTGATGGGTGTGCCGATCTCCGGTGGCGAGGGTTTTAACATCGCTTTGGGCGGCGGCCTCGACGCCACGCAGGCGATCGCCACCGAAGTTTTCTGGAAGGTACCGCGCGAAGCGGTGCCGCAGAAACTCGAAAAGATCCTGACTATCTATAAAGAGAAGCGCAGCGACGGCGAAACCTTTGCCGCCTTCACACGCCGCCACGACGTCAAAACTTTACAGGAGATTTTTTCATGATTCCCGTGATCCCTGAATCCGCGCCGTTTACCGCCGAGCAGCGCACCTGGCTGAATGGATATCTCGCGGGCCTCTTCGCCCGCCATGATTACGGCAATGCCATAACAACCGAGACCTCACAACAGCTGATTCCGCTGACCATCCTCTATGGTTCACAGACCGGAACCGCTGAATCACTGGCAAAACAATTGGCAAAGACCGCAGCCACAAAACAGTTCGTTGCCACCGTGGTCGATATGGCCCAGGTGAATGCAGACATTCTTAGCTGCGCTAAACATCTCTTCATTATTACCAGCACCTATGGCGACGGCGAACCTCCCGATAATGCGAAGGATTTCTGGACCGCTCTCAGCGCCGATAATTTTCCGAAATTCCAGGCCACACCATTTTCTATCTTTGCGTTGGGTGACACGAGTTACGAGAAATTCTGCCAGTTCGGCAAAGACCTTGACCTGCGCCTCGAATCACTCGGCGCTAAACGCATCTATGAACGTATCGACGCCGATACAGACTATGAGCAGGCCTTCCAAACCTGGTGCGCCGGTGCCCTGGGGGCGTTATCGGGTGTAGCTTCGGAGGGTGGATTCATGTCGCAGGGAGGCGACGCAGAGCCATCGGCTGACAGGATGTCATCTTTGCCGATGGCTTCAGATGCTAAACCGGGCGCGGTCACATCTGCAGCCCTTTCTGCTGAAGAAACAGGGGAGCAATACTCGAAAAAGAAACCTTTTCCTGCAAAACTCATCACCAACCGGCTGCTGAACCTGGCGGGCTCTGAAAAAGAAGTCCGGCATTTTGAAATCCAACTGGATAATTCGATCACGTACGAGGCAGGCGATGCGCTGGGCGTGATTCCGCAAAATAACCCCGCACTTGCGGAAAAAGTCATTCGCAAATTCGGCTTCACCCCGGACGACTCCCTGATGAAGGCGCTGACCGAAACATTTGACCTCAAGAAACTGCCTGAGAGCGCCGCAACGCCGGATGAGCTACTCGCGGGGCTTAAAAAAATTCAGCCACGGCTCTATTCGATCTCATCGAGCCCGAAAGCCCATAAAAATGAAGTACACCTCACGATCTCGGTGGTACGCTACGAACTCGAGGGAGAAAAGAAAGAAGGCCTGTGCTCAACCTTTCTCGCCGACCGCGTCGGCGAGGCGGCATTACCGGTCTATGTCCACAAGAACTCCGCCTTTCGCTTGCCCGCAGATTTAACCAAACCCGTCATCATGGTCGGTCCAGGCACGGGCATCGCGCCCTTCCGTGCTTTTCTCGAAGAGCGCCGCGCCACTGGCGCGACCGGCAAAAATATGCTCTTTTTCGGAGAGCAACGCTCGGCGTCGGATTTCTACTACCGCGACGAACTCGAAGCGATGGTCAAGGACGATTTCCTGACATTGCACACAGCCTTCTCGCGCGACCAGAAAGAGAAGATCTATGTGCAGCAGCGCATGCTCGAAAATTCCGTGCAGATTTTCGAGCTGCTGGAGCAAGGCGCATATTTCTATGTCTGCGGCGATGCTTCGCGCATGGCTAAGGATGTGGATTTAGCGCTCCACAAGATAATCGAACGTTCCTCGGGAAGGACGATCGATGAGGCGCAAGAGTACATGCAAAAACTGCGCAGCGCGAAGCGGTATCTGCGCGACGTGTATTGATTTTTTGTCCGCTTATCGTTCGTTATCCGTATATTTTTTATCCCTAACAAGGGAGGCATATATGATTTTAACTGCCTCAAGTCTCCATCGTCAATAGCGGCCCCGCTATTGTATTCCAGTAATATCCCAACCGCACCCGGTAAAACGGCTGCGGTCATTCGCAAAGCGTAACCTGCGCTAAACCAGGTGTGCGTTTTGAACTAACTTAAGGAAAGACATGTCCTCATTCGTGAAGGCAAAAGCAGAGTTTACCATGACGCTGCGCAACACCCGTGCGCATTCGTTCGACGATTTAGCAGCGTTTTATGAGTGCGAAAACACGCACGTGGCACATGCGTCCGTAAGACACGTGTGTGCAAACGCGCCACAACCCGGCACATTTAACCTGCGCCACAGCAATTTTGCGCGCTTTGTGCGGCCTTTATTTGCGGTCGTCGAGCCGGTGCGCCACGCGCGTATCGTCGCTCTCTTCCACGGATTAGCGCTGCACCGCGAGACAAATTTGTCGTTGGCCGTGACGCGTCTTCTGGCCTCAGATGCTGCCGAGCATAGCCCTGCGTGGTGCGCATTCGCCGGAAAAATCAGGCCCAACCGCAGAGCCGTATTCTTAACGCTGCTTGCCGAAACCGGCCTCGGCCAGACGCAGTTTCAGGCCAGCTATGCGGATTTTTTCCTGGAAATTGATTATCTGGCAACGCGTTATGATTACGCCGCGTGGATGTTCATTGCCTGCAAGGGTTTGCTTGCAAAAGTCAGCATGAACTATCTTATCAGCGGCTTTCGGATCGCCCATGAATTCAACGGAAACTTTTCATTTTCGGCATTGCAGGATTGCGCTGATTTTGACGCTACTGCATTGCAACGCTGCTTCGCCCATATCTGCAAGTCCCCGGATTTTTACCCCGGGCTACCCTGCTCCGTGTGGCGCTGGTGCGCCGAGTTGCCGGGCCTGAACCAGCTCATCGGACAAGTCAACTGGAGCCGGTTACGTCCGAAAGATGCGCAAAAGCTACTCCACCTCATGTACGGTATGGTGCACGAAAATCTGGCACAAGATAAAATCGACGCTAAATGGCGTGTATTTAAACAGCAATTTCCGGCAACCCTGAAATCCGTGTATGCAATTCCTTCAGCATACCGCCGAAAAGCCATCGACCTCTGGGAAGATTTCTACTGGTACCTGGACGATCCGCAAATATTAAAACACCGCCATGGGGAATTCTCAGCAATTGTGCGGCAAATGTGCCGGCCACCGTTCAGCAAGGAAAACTCCATCGGAACAATATTGTGCGCGCTTCTCGCCAGCACGGCATCGCAACGCGTTCAGATCAGACAGGCGACGGGGCTGAGGAATCTCGAAAAATTCTGCAGATCCCAGAATACCGCCTGGCTTGTGAAAAAAGGCATTCCGGCGTTGAGGAGAATATTTCCTGAATATGCCGCAGCGCTGCTGACAGACGGCAATCCCCGGCTTCTGGAAATTGCCCGGCTCCTCGGTTGCCTGGGCCGCAAGCAGCGCTACGATGCCTTGTCGGGCGCAAAGAGCTGCGCAGTCATGTCGCTTGAAGCTGCGCCAGAAAATCTCGGCGGAACGCTCAGCGTCATCGATGCGCATCTGACACCGGAAATTCAAAACCCGGTACCGAAAAAACTCAGGGCGTTCGCAAGGGGGGAGATCCCACTGAGTACAAAGGCCCTGACTGTTCAGATAAACAGGCTCGCATCGAAGCTCGCTCATTTCAGGTTGCATTTTCTCGCCTACCGCATTCGCGACAGCGTGCGGCAGCACTACGGCGCAGCGCGGCGTGAACTCGACCATGCGCTGCTGCTGACAAACCTGATTTCCGAGAACCGTAAGGCGCTGCGCAAATTTTTGTCAGCGTATATCAGCGGTGATGGTGATTATGTGCAAGCACACCCCGCGACGCGGCTTTGGTTTCAGAAGGCGCCGGCTTTTGACCAGCGTGTGTGGCGCGCTGGTATGGAGCTGTGCATCCACGACGAGGCGGTGGGCGAGATTCGCATTGCGATCGAACACGATCCGCTGGAGAAGCTGAAGCTCGGTACGTATGTGGGTAGTTGCCTCGGTCTCGGCGGCAGCTTTATGTTTTCCGCGGCGGCGGTGGTGCTCGACGCCAACAAGCACGTGGTCTATGCGCGTGACCGTACCGGCCGCGTTGTGGCGCGGCAACTGGTCTGCATGTCAGACGAGGGCAAACTTGTGCCTTTCTCCGTGTATCCCGTCGGCACGACGGCGGCGATGCAGGCGCATTTCGCGGCCTTCGACCGCGCATTCGCCGCGGCGCTGGGCGTGGACTGTTACGAGGCCGACCGCGGTGAAGATTATACGATTAAAAACATTCTTTCCCAAGACTGGTGGGATGATGGCGTCTGGGACCTCAATGCCGCTGCGGATAGCCCGCTTTAAATCAGGTATTTTTACGGAACTTGCGGGGTATTTTCCCGAATTGCCATGAGCCTGCATTCAGGTTAAACCACGGCTACAAACAAAAATGAAACTTTATATTCTGCTGGCGCATCCCGATAAAGAGAGCCTCAACGGCGAAATTGCCGATGCGTATTTCCGTGCCGCGACCGAAAAAGGACATGAGGTCAGGTTTCAGCACCTCGGCGGCATGACGTTTGACCCGGTGCTATGGAAAGGGTACAAGAAGATCCAACCTCTGGAGCCGGATCTAAAAAAGGCACAGGAAAATATCCTGTGGTGTGAAAAATGGGTCATCATTTATCCCGTGTGGTGGGGGTCATTGCCGGCATTACTGAAAGGTTTCCTTGACCGCGCCCTGTATTCCGGGTTCGCGTATAAGTACCACGACAAGGATCCGTTTTGGGACAAACTGCTGAAAGGCAGATCAGCGGAAATCATCGCCACCTGCGATGCCCCAGGCTGGTGGATAGCCTGGCAATACCGTAACAGCGATATAAATACTCTAAAACGGGCCACGCTGCTATTTTGCGGAATCTCACCGGTCAAAGTAAAGCGTATCACCCGCGTGAAATATTTGAGTCAGGCCGAAAGACAAAAACGCATAGAAAAAATCTGCCGGGCGATTCCTTCTGCAAAGTCAGCGTAACCTCAGCCATACATCGAGTCGATCAGGGCCTGGTATTTTTCCGATATCACGTGCCGTTTCATCGACATCTTCGCCGAGAGCTCATCACCCACATCAAAAGTCTTGGGCAAAAGGCGGATATCCCCCACTCTTTCGAAGGTTTTAAAGCCATTGTCTTCATTCAGCGTATTTTTGATCTCCTGTAAAATAGCCTGCCGGATGTTTTCGCTCTTCGCCAGCTCTGCATGCGTCGCCCCCGACGCAGCGAACGGTTCGAGTGCCGGCACCACTAACGCGCCGAGAAATTTCTGGTCCTGGCCCACGACCATGATCTGATCGATGAGCGGCGATTGTAAAAGTTTGGTCTCGATCGGCACGGGTTCGACATTTTCGCCGTTCAGCAGCACCACGGTTTCTTTCGTGCGGCCGACCAGTTTCAACGTATCGTTAAAAGTCATGATTCCCAGGTCACCTGTGTTCAGCCAGCCATCCTCAGTCAGCACACGGCGCGTGGCTTCAGGATTTTTGTAGTAGCCTTTCATGACCTGCGGCCCACGCACATGCACCTCGCCCTTGACCCCGCGCCGTGGCGGAAAAAGAATTTTTCCGGTGTTGATGTCCACGAGGCGGAGTTCAACCTCGGGAAACAAAGAACCGACGCTACCCAGTACCAGGCGTTTCGGATTCCGAAAGACCAGACCCGGCGATGTTTCGGTGAGTCCATACCCCTCGAGCACAGGAATTCCAATCGTATTAAAAAATTCGTCGATATGCAATGGCAAGGCGCCGCCACCGGAAACTGATCCGTGCAGCTTACCTCCGGTCGCCAAACGGATTTTCTTCAACACAATCACATCGAAAAGCAGATACGGTACAAAAAACAGAAACAACATCAGTAGGTGCCCCGCCAGCATAGACAGCGATTGAAATAGATTGCGCCCGACCAGGTCGAGCTGGTTGCCCTGCAAAAAACGCAGGCTGCGCTGCACCCGCTCGGCGGAAAAATACGCCGCATGGAACAAGCCGCGCTTCACCGCCGAACCACTGCGGATTTTATTCCGTATCCCCGCATAGACGCTTTCCCAAAGCCGCGGCGCCGAAGCCATGAAGGTGGGTTTCACGATCGACAGATCTTCGCGCACGTTCCGCACATTCGTATAATATTGAGGCGCGCCCATCGCAATCGTGCCCATCTCGAAAACTCTCTCGAAACTATGCCAGACCGGCAGAATCGACAAGAAGCGGTCTTCGGGCCCGATGCCGATGGGGATGTTCACCAGCTGCGAAATCATATTCGCGTGCGTGAGCATGACTCCCTTGGGCGTACCCGTGGTTCCAGAGGTATAGATAATCGTAAAGAGATCTTCCGGCTGAATACCCGCGATGCGCTCCTCTGCTCTCACGTCGCCGCCGACACGCAGGGTTTTGCCCCGGGCGATGAGATCGTACATATTATAGACGGTCGCAGTTCCTGAGTTTTTGCCATCGGCTACCCCGTGCATGACGACGATGGAGCGCACCTTCGTCAGATGCCGCAGGTTTTTTACAACGCGGCCAAGAACCGCTTCATTTTCCACGAAGACGACTTTCGCATCGGCATGCGAAACAATATACTGGATATCCCCATCGGTGACGTCCGTGCCACGCGGAACATCGGCGGCGCCGCAGAGCAGTATGCCGTAATCGGCGATAATCCATTCGACACGGTTATCGGCCAGGATAGCCACATGTTCCCGGGCCCCGACACCGAGTTCGATGAGTGCTGTTGCCAGCGCAAGACCCGATTGGTACAGGTCACCGAAGGTAATCCCCTCGAATTGTTTATCCCGGTTGCGCGTCAGGAAGGCGGGTTTGTCGCGGAACTTTTCGGCGGAATTGCGGTAGACTTCGGCAAGATTTTTTGCCGTAACTTTCGAACTCATGCGCCCAATATACCGCCGATGCGCAAATCTGCGTTGTATGAAGGGGCTATTCGGGAAAAAAAGTCGCGGTAAAGGGGATATCCCCCTTGGTGAAGATCGAAGGATTCATGCCAAAGGAACGGCGAAAGACATGGCTGAAATGCGGCTGGTCAGAAAACCCGCCCTCGTGCACCGCCTTCATCAGATGGGGGGAATCTGCCAGCTGCTTAACCGCCTTCAAAGTTTTCGCCCATAACCGGTAAGCCGAGAAGGAAAAGCCGGTCTCATCCTGGAACAAATGCCGAAACCGTCCCGGCGACAGGCCGGCTCCGCCTGCCAGGGTTTGCAAGGAAACGTTTTCGGGAGATTTTTTTATTTCTTCAACGCTGGTGGCAATACGCGGATCCATGGTATGCGGTGCGGGCTTCTTTTTGTATTGAGTCAGAAGATCCGCGATCTTGTGGCGAGTTTCCGGCTGGCGTTGCTGCGTTAAAGTAAAGAGGTTATCCCGGTGGGCGGGCGTCAGCAAATCGCCGATTTCAAAAGCCGCGTGATCCGGTAGACGCGAGACATCCGCAAAAAGGCCAGAGCCGACACTCAGCGGATCCAGATAGACGAGCGCCAAGGCATCGGCCTCAGGCCGCATTTCATGCCTGACACCCGACGGAATAAAAGCGGATCGGTATGGACGCCACTCGCCATCGCGGCCCCTGAGCCGAACGATTCCCGATTGGGGCAGGCAGATTTGAATATAAAAATGCTGGTGCGGTTCTGAGACAAACGGCGTAGCCGAATAGGTCGCCATATCAGGCCAGATCTGAAAATGTCGCATCGTTGGTTACGGCAAACCCGAGTTCATCGCGGGGGTATTGCGTAGTTCAAATTAACGACCGGTCGCCGCCCGCTGGCACAGAGTTTGCTGCAAGCTTGTATGGTCACTGTTTCCGCGGAAAATCAATCAGGCATACGCCTCACGAGCACCATGCTCGCCGATGGAAATTATAAGCTGCAGTTCCTTTTTCCCCAGGACGCCAGTGGCATTCTCTATAAAGTCACCACCATTCTCTTTGCCTTCGGCTGGGATATCCTCAGCGCCTACTCGCGCCCGAATGAAGATGCCGAAGTGGAAGATATTTTTATCGTGACTTCGACCAAACACGAAGCACTGACGAAAACTTCGTGCGAACTGATACTTGTCGCCATTAAAGACCTGATTTCCGGAGAAACCACGCCCGAAGATTTTATCGCGCGTTATCCCGAAAAAATACAGCAGATAAAAAATGCCCGTGCGACACGCTCTGATTTTGTTTTCGAACCGTATCCGAAACAGCACTGCTCGCGGCTCGTCGTCGAGCGCCCTGACCGCCCCGGTGTGCTGATGCAGATTACGCAGGTGCTCTACACCATCGGACTCGATATCATCTCGTTCTCCGCTGAAGCGGTTGTGCAAGGTGTGCGCGATGAGTTTCTCATCAACCACGCCGACGGCACAGAGATCAGCGAAAAAGACCGGGAATTTCTTTCGGATTTATTTAATCAAAAATTAACTTTCTAACCCCCCATGTCCCCCCTAATAGGGGGGATTCAGGGGGGTCCCGGTTTAAAGACCGCGAACTCGATGCCGTGTGGGTCGAGCATGACGCAGAAGCGGCCTTCGGGTATGTCCATCGGCGGAACCTGTATCTTACCGCCCGCCTTCGCCGCATCGGTCGCCGCGGCGTCGACATCCTTCACATAAAAGAATGTCATCCAGCGCGGGCCGCGGTCTTCGATCATCTCGGTGACATGCGCGACATCGGTTTTGCCGGCGCTTAAGATCATCATGCTCTTTTCGCCGCCCGGCGCCATCTTGCTCGACAGTTTCAGTACCTGGCGGTAAAAACGCGCCGACTCTGCCTGGTTCGGGGTATTGAGTCCCATCCAGACGACGGTGCCTTCGAGAAGTTTCGGTGCGGATGGTTTCGCTTTGGCGGCCGGTTTAACCTTTTTGACGGTTTTTTTCGCGGCCTTTTTCTTTGCGGGCTTTTTTTTCGCTGCCATGGCAAACATTTGCCCGACGGATTCAGGCGTCAAACATTATGGCATGCGTTTTTCAACGCGGTCCGACTCGAAGCCGATCGGCGAGTATTCCAAAAGGCGAATACCGGCCGGCAACGTGGCAAACCAGCCGCGCATATTCTCGCGCGACTGCATCAGTTCAAAGCTTGTGCGTATAGCCATGCCGGCCTTCATGAGAATGCCCCCGGTCTTTTTGAGCGCCATCTCGTATTGCCACGTTTCGCGGGTCTGCAGCCGGTGCATGGGTGGTACATGCGGATCGATAAACCGGGCATAGATTTGGTTATCTATATAAGAGAAGTCGGCACCCAAAATGTGGATTTCTCCCTTAGAGCCAGACTGGCTCTGTGCGGCAGGCTTGCCGCCGTGTAGAATTTCATTCACCGCATAGGAAAGCATGACCCCGAGCACCGTCCCGGGCGAATAGAGTTCAGGCAGGTTGCCACTTTCACCGCGCAGTTTAAAACGAGCCACCGTACGCTTTGTGGTAAACCGCAAATTCGGGGCAGGCACCTTTTCATACGCCATGACAGCAAAAGAGGAAATCCCACGGATGCGCGCCAGGTACAGATGGCGGCGCAATTCAACCGTAAACACCGTAGCCTGAATTTTCGGATAAAGGCGCAGAAACGCCGCGGCGACCGAATCGCTGATCAGGAAATGCGCGCCTGCGCCGGCGAGGTTCTCAATCGCAGCGCGCACATAGTCGAGCGACGGCCCCGCGCCCACGACCGCAAACAGCGTATCGCCTGCGGGCGCAGCCATGCGCTATACCGCAACTTCAAAATCCCGGAGCGCGTTGTTCAGCGAGGTTTTGAGGTCGGTCGATTCTTTGCGCTCGCCGATGATCAGCGCGCATGGCACCTGGAACTCGCCGCCGGGAAATTTTTTTGGGTATGTACCGGGAATCACCACCGAATTTTTCGGCACGAAACTTTTGTAAGTCTGCGTTTCAGATTTCGAGACGTCGATGATCTTCGTGGATGCGGTGAGAATGACCCCTGAACCTAAGACGGCGCCCGTGCTGACATGCACCCCTTCGACGACGACACAGCGCGAACCTAAGAAGGCATGGTCTTCGATGATGACGGGCAAACCCTGGGGCGGCTCGAGCACACCGCCGATGCCGACGCCGCCCGAGAGATGCACATGCTGGCCGATCTGGGCGCAGCTGCCCACCGTCGCCCAGGTATCGACCATGGTACCGCCGCCGACATAGGCGCCGATGTTGACATACGACGGCATCATGATCGCGCCGGGTTCGAGAAAACTGCCGTAGCGCGCGACGGCAGGCGGCACCACGCGCACCTTCTGCGCGGCATAATTCTTTTTCGTGGGTATTTTATCCCAATATTCGATGTCGCCCGAGTGAGACGTCTGCATGCCCTGCATCGGAAAATACATGAGGATTGCCTTTTTCACCCAGGCATTCACGCGCCAGGTGTCGGCGGTATTGTCGCCCGACTTTGGGGGAGTTGCCACGCGCAGCTCGCCGCGGTCGAGCATGTCGATAATGGCGTGCACGACGCGGCGCGTCTCGGCATCATCGAGCACCGCGGGGTTGGTATTCTTTGCTTCGTATTGTTTTTCGATAAAATCGGGAAACTGGGATCTATCCATGCGTGCAAATAGAGATTCGAGATGCGCCGCAAACTTTTTAATGCCGTTGTAAACCGGCGATATAGGCAATCAGGGCAAAACGGTAACTTTCTGCCATATCGCCGGGCATTCCGAAACCGCCAGCCGCTTCGAGATCGGCGAAACCATGCATCAGGCTTCTCAGCCCGCGCACCGCGTGCACTAGATTTTTCTCTTTGACGCCGACGGCGATCACCAGCGGAAAGATGGCTGCCAATAACTGCTCTGCCGCTTCGCGAAACTCAGGACCGCGCTTCACAAGCGTAGGCTGCAGTGCGCGGTAATACGTCGGGTGTTCGCTGGCGAACGTGCGGTAAATCGTACAGGCCGTAAGTAGTGCCTCGGTGGGATTTTTGTGTGCGGGCGCGGCACGCAGCGCGGCAGTCAGTTGCTGTGCGCCGCGCACCCCGACCTCATCGAAGAGATCGCCGAGACTCTCAATATGTTTGTAGAGCGAAGGCGTCTGAATGCCCAGATCGCGTGCAAGATTACCGAGTGTGAGCGCGGTTGCACCCTGCGCATCGCCGAGCTTTATTGCCGCGGCGATGACGCGCTCACGTGTGAGATTCTGTCTGGGCATCAGGGGACAATGCTGCCGTCGGTATCGTGGCCGTAAAGCACGCGCATTTTCGGATAACGTGCCGCAAAATCCCGGAGCCGGGCGAGCGTCGCTTCACCTTCGGCATGGTTCTGCATTTTTCCCGGCGCGATATTATTCTTAAAACCATAGCCGGTATGGCTGGCATCGCCGGTGATGAGCGCGGGGCCTGAGGGCGTATTCACGAGAAATGACATATGGCCGGCCGAATGGCCCGGCGTGTGTATCGCCCATACACTGCCGTCGCCGAAAACATCGAATACCGCACCGAGGTTTTCGACGCGCGGCGCTTTCGCGAAATCGATTTCGGTGATATTTTCGATGCCGTCGAGGTGTTTCATACAGAGACCAAAAATATCGGCATATGAATCGGCGAGTGTGCCCTTGCCCGCATAGTAGGGAATATTCTTCGGCAGATCGGGCGCGCCCGAGGTATGGTCCACGTGCATGTGCGTGAAATACACTGCCTTGAGATCGCCGCCGCGTTCTTTCAGCTGCGCCGCGATATCCTGACCCGGTTTTTGTTTTGCGAAGTTAAAGAAAACTCCCATGCAGCCGAAATTGCCATGGCCCGAACGGGTAAAGCTGGCATCAAAGCCAGTATCAATGAGAATGTCACCCTTGGTTTTGTGGCGCACCAGGTAGCTCAGTACCGGCACATGCAGTTTGCGGTTCTTCGCCCCGGGAATTTTGTCGAGATCGAGCAACAGGCCGGTTTCGACCTCGACCTCACCTGTGTTGAGCACTGCGACTTCGGCGAGGGACTGCGGCGCCGTGCGGAAAAGAGCTTTCTCGGCAAGCGTTCGCTGATCGTCACGGCCAGAATCCCGGACGCCTGGAATATAAGTGGAACACCGAGCCAGCGCCACGGCGCAGGCAAGGAAAAGCAGTTTGTTTTGTATTTTCATAATCATCTCCTAAAGCTAATGCTATTAGCCAAATTAGCTAATAGCATTAGCTTGTAAAGAGATTTTCAGATTTAGAATACCCGCAGCCGCCCCAAAACGACACCAAAGCGTAAATCGTTGGTCAGTCTGCGAAATTATCGAAATCTGCCGCATGCGCTTGGGATTCCTTATCATTTTATTGGCTTTAGGGCAACTCTTTGCCGCGGATAAACCTAGCGAAAAATTCAATGTCTCCGAATTCAGGGCCACCATCGAAAAACGTATCCAGAAGCGCACCCTCGCCAATGGCCTGCGCGTCATCGTCATGCGCCAGCCTTCGAGCCCCACCGTTGCCTGCTACCTGAAGATCGGCGTCGGCTCGGCGAATGAGCCCTTCGACCAGTCGGGCACCGCCCATTTTCTCGAGCACCTGCTATTCAAAGGGACATCCAAAATCGGCACGACCAACTATGCCGAAGAGAAAGTCTACCTCGACCAGATCGAAGCAGATGGCGAGCGCATCGATACGCTCGAGCGCACGTTACTCAACCCCCTGCTGACCGCCGATGAACGCAAAAAAATCGAAGCGCGCATGCAGGTGCTCGAGGGCCGCCTCGCGCGCTGGCAAAAAGCCGCGCACCAGTTCGTCATATCCGAAGAAGATTCGCAGGCCTATTCGCTCGCCGGCCAGGTCGGTTACAATGCCTATACCACAACCGACGTGACAAACTACCAGATCAAACTGCCCGCGCACCGTCTCGAGATGTGGGCTGACCTCGAAAGCGGCCGTTTTCTTGACCCCGTGCTGCGCGAGTATTATCCCGAACGCAAGGTTATTAAAGAAGAAAGGCGGATGCGCTACGATTCGCGGCCCACTTCCCTGCTCTACGAACTTTTCCTGAAAACCGCCTTCGGTATGAGCCCCTATGGCAAACCTGTGATCGGCTTCGAGAAAAGCATGCACCGCCTGCGCCTCAAAGAGACGCGGGAATTTTTCGATACCAACTATGTACCGTCGCGCATGGTGATTGCGATCGTCGGCGATATTGACTTCGACAAGACTTTTGGCATCATGGAAAAATATTTTGGCCGTATCAAGGCACGGCCCACGCCGGAGTTCCCACCCACTGTCTACGAGCCGCAAAAGGGCCGGCGCATTGCCTACCTCGAGGCAAAAAACTCTCCCGCGATGATCACAGGCTGGGCGCGCCCCTCGGTGCACCATGCCGACGACCGCGCCTTTGAAGTTCTGGCGCGCTTACTCGGCGACGGCCAGACCTCTCGCCTCGTCAACCGCCTCGTGATCCGTGACAAGCTCACGGGCGATGTGAAGGTAGGTTCGACGACGCCGGGCGATAAGCTCGATACGCAGTTCACGATTTTTGCGGATGTCTTCGATGCGGCAAATTACGGCGCGATTGAAAAGGGTATCGCCGAAGAGCTCGAACGGCTGAAAACCGAAGGGCCGTCCGCCGAGGAGCTGCAAAAGATCAAAAACCGCTATGTGGCAGAACTGGTGCACACGCTGCAGCAGAATGCGGGCCTCGCAGACACCTTGTCATACTACGAGCTCATCATGCAGGACTACCAGAAGATGTTTTCGGCAATTGAAGAACTTGAACAGGTCGATGCGGCGAAAATCAAGGCTTTAGTGGCCAAATACTTCACGGAAACGCAGAATACCACGGTTTACCTGAAACCGGTAGCGAAATAATTTCCTGATCGATTTCGAAATCGAGTAGAAATTCTGTTTTTCCCGGTTATATTCGGGGTATGAAAACCCTATTAAAACTCAGCCTGGCCCTGACGCTGGGCCTTGGCTGCAGCGGGCGCCAGGTACGGCCGAATATTGCCCTCGAACCAGCCCAGACCCCGGGATTTGACGCCCCTGCACTTAGCACGATTCTCAATTCCGCGCAGGGCGGTGATGCCAATATCCACAGCATTCTGATCGAGCGCCGCGGCAAGATGATCGCCGAAATCTACCGCACGGGGTCAGATAAGACCATGATGAAACGTTATGGCATGGGAAATCCCTTTGCCTCAGACATCGTCTTCGACGCCGATACGCTGCACGATGTACGCTCGGTGAGCAAGAGTGTCACAGCGCTTCTGTTCGGTCTCGCAAAGTACGAAAAGATTCTGCCGTCGCCCGAAACCGGCGTTCTCAGTGTGTATCCCGAACTTGCCGATCTCGCGACCGAAGCGCGCAGCCGCATCACCTTCGGCCACCTGCTGACGATGACGAGCGGCCTCGACTGGAAAGAATGGGGTCGCGGCTTTCTGACCAGCGACGAAACCCGCCTGCTGTGGAAAGACGATCCCGTACGTTTTATGTTCGACCGCGACCAGGCCGCAGAACCCGGAGCAAAATTTAATTATGGCGGCGGCCATACGGCGGTTCTCGCCGACACTCTCGTCAAAAAAACCGGCCGTCCGCTCGCCGAAATTGCGCAGAGCGAACTTTTCGAACCCTTGGGGATTACCCACTGGGAATGGGCGACGGATTCCCAAGGACGCCCACTCGCGCATGCCGGCTTAAGGCTCACACCGCGTGATATGGTGAAACTGGGTCGCCTGGTGTTGGCGAAGGGTAAGTGGAATGGCAAGCAACTGATCTCGAAAACCTGGCTCGAAGCTATGGTACGGCCGCACACCATGACCGGCGTATTTATTTTTTCAGGTGCGGCCGAAGACGCGGGTTATGGCTACCAATGGTGGACAGGCCGCAGCGTCACAGCAAAGCGCAGCGTAACATGGAGTGCGGCCATCGGCAACGGCGGCCAGCGCATTTATGTTGTGCCTGAACTCGATATGGTGGTGGTGTTCACCGCGGGAGAGTACGGCTCGATTGAAATTCACAAAACCATCGCGGCAATTCTCGACAGCATTGTTGCGGCCGCGCGAAACTAGCGCTTACCGTGGGGATGCGCTTTGCGGTAAACATCGAACAGCCGCTCTTTCGCCACCTGCGTATAGTTCTGCGTCGTCGAAACACTGGCATGGCCCAGCATCTCCTGCACATGCCTGATATCGGCACCTTCATTCAACAGGTCGGTGGCAAAGGAATGCCTGAGGCTATGCGGCGTGATGCGGTGGTCAAGTTCCAGCGCCGCCACACGTTTTTTAATGAGGTAATAGGCGCCGCGCCGTGTGAGCGCTGTGCCTTTGAAATTGATGAACAGGCTATCGCAGGATCGCTTTAAGCGGTAAAGTATATCGGCGCGGTGCGGTAAATATTCGAGCAATGCCTGGCGCGCGGCAGACCCCAGGTAAACCACCCTGTCCTTGCTGCCCTTACCGGTGACCTTGATTTCATCGGGAATATGTTCCGTGGAAAATAAATTTAACCGCAGCGACAGCGCTTCGGAAATCCGCATGCCCGACGAATAGATCGTCTCCCACAATGCCTTGTCGCGGATATGCGCAAACTTTTCGCTATCGCCCACGGCGTCATCGAGCAGGCTTTCGAGTTCGAGCGGCCGCAGCGGCCGCGGTAACAGGCGCTTGTAACGCGCAGCCTTGAGCGCACGCGCGGGGTTTTTTTCGCTAAAACCGCGGCGCTGCAGAAACAAATAAAAGGATTTTATCGCCGAAAGTTTGCGCGCCTGGGTACGGCGCTCGAGTGCCTGTTCGTGGTGTTTCAGCGTGCCCAGAAAGGCGTAGATGTCTTCTCCGGTAATGTCTTTCTCTGCGATGGCCTCGCGCTCGAGGAAATCAAGCCATTGCGCAAGGTCGCGCGCATAGGCCTCGCGCGTGTTCAGAGCCGCATTGCGTTCAGTTTCGAGAAAAATGAGGAATTCCGCCAACTGCGGGCGCATGTTTTCTTATCGGCGTTTGGATGCCATAAAGTAAAAGGTAAGCCCTGACAGCACAAAAATCAATCCCACTGCGGGCCCAAAAAGCAGCGCAATACGGAATTTGACCGCCGCATCAGGAACCACGCCTGACTGGTAGCCAATGGCGGTGAGCAATAGCCCCGAAAGCACCACAGCCACACCGCGCGAGGCCTTGATGCCGAATTTCCAGACACCGAAGTAGAGGCCTTCGCGGTTTTCTCCCGTCGCATTGCGGTCCAGATCGGCCGCGTCGGCGACATAGGAATCGAAGAGCAGAATGCAGCCGGTAAAAAAGCCGCCGAGCACCGCCGCCACGATAGGGCCCGCCAGTTTACCCGCAGGAAACAGCGGATAGGCCACAGCACTCATCACACCCAGGCCCACGATACCCAGCGTTGCCGGCAAATCTTTGCCAAAGCGGTCGGCCAGCTTCACCCACAGAATCGCCGACGCCGACCAGACAAGAATGAAGACGATCAGCACAAGCGCGAGATCGTCTTCGCCGAGCCCCAGGAAATGGTCGTAATAATAACGCGCGAGCGTCGAATTGATCGCGACGCCGATGTAGGCGAGAAACCCCGAGACAAAGAGCCAGAGAAAAAAAGCATTCCCCCGCGCAGCGCGCATGTCATTCCAGAAACCGCGCGCAGCGGTTACGGCGACCGGCGGCGATTTTTTAAGCGAAACAACGCAGATCATGACAGCGACGAAAGCCGTGAGCCCGATAACCAGGGCGATCGACGCAAAGGTTGCGGTATCGGGCGTGCCGGCGCTGCGCCCGGCCTTGAGCATCACTGCCGGAACAATAAGGCCCAGAATCAGCCCGATGTTCGCGAAGATGAGGCGCGCGGCGAAGATGCGTATGCGCACGGCGGCGTCCCGCGACAGCTCGGCCGAAATCGCGGCATGCGGCACCGTGACGAACGTGATGCCCGTGTTCAAAATCAGATTCGCCAGCGTCAGCTGGGCAAAAATGCCGACGGCACCCAGGCTGCGGTAGGGCGAAAAAATCCAGAAAAGCGAAGGCACGATGAGGATAGCCCCCGCGACCAAAAACGGCTTACGGTTTCCCCAGCGGCTCTTGAACGTATCAGAAAGCGACCCGATAAACGGGTCAATGAAGGCATCCCAGATCAGGGCAATACCCGCCGCAAGCGAAGCCAGCGAGCTCTCTACACCGAGCTTGTCGGTGTAAAAGATGAGAAGCTGCAGGCGAACGAAGAACTCGACCGCAAAGATGCCCGATTCGGCGGAAGCATAGAGAGCGAGGCGAAGCGGCGCCATTATTTTTTCGGATAACTGAACATAACGCGCACCTTGAGACTTTTGCCGTCAGCGCCATTGATGTTCGAGATACCCTCGTATTTTTTTAGCCGCTTATCTGCACGATTGTACCAGAGTTTGATCGGCTTCACAAACTGGCGCACGACGATGTTGTCGATCTCGAGGTTCAGACGGCAGATTTCACCCGTTTCCTGCCGCGCTACGCGGAAGCGGAAATAGTCGAGTTCCACCGGCACGGCAAAATAAAACGACTTGTTCTTACCTGCACAAATTTCGTCAAAATTTTCGCGCACGAAATAATCGAAACCGCCGTCGAAGACTGCCGGAGCGGGCGTCTGCACGGTTTTTTCCCGGAGCGGCTCCGTGGCCTTGCGGCGCGCAAAATAGACGGTTGCGGCGCCTGCGCGGCGTATGCCCTCGACATAGCCGTCGCGCGCATCCCTGAGCTCATAGCTGGGCTGCAGGCGGTTCGGCTGAAACGTGATGAGCTTCGAGGCAAACTCCTTACCTTCTTTATCACGGTAAGAAACGCGGGAATACGCATGCGAGCCCGCCTGGTAAAATTCGCTGTGGTTTTCGGAGTAGACAAAGGCGCCGCTCGAAAGATCGTAGGCGTCGCCGCGGTAGCGTATGACATCCTCTGCTGCCTCCAGAGCGCCGGATTCGAGAACAGCGCCTAGCATCAGGGTCATGACCAGGCCTTTTTCATAATTTGTCCAGATAGGGTTCGCGTGCACCATGAAAATCTCCATATTTCTGTGTATTGGCGCGCGAGAAAACGATCTGCACATCGTTGATCGCGCGCTCTGAAAAGCCGGCTTCGCAGAAGGTGAGGTAATACAGCCACTTGCGCATAAACGTTTCGTCGTAGTTCATGGCCGCAATTTTTTTCCGGTTCTTTTCTACATTCTGCCGCCACTGCCTGAGCGTCGTGGCATAATGTTGCCCGATGGTCTCCAGATCCACCACCATGAGATCTCCCGTGCGGTGCACCGACTTCAGCACCTCGAGGTTCGACAGCAGGCAGGAACCAGGGAAAATATAGATCTGCGTGAAGTCGGTGTTCTTCAGGTATTGTTCGAAACGCGCGTCGGGGTAAGTGATGTATTGCAGAACCATGAGACCGTCGTGCTTGAGCAGCTCGGTGCAGCGGCGGAAAAAAGTATCCCAATAACGAAAGCCGATCGCTTCGGCCATTTCGATCGAAACAATCTTATCAAATTTTCCCGTCAGGGTGCGGTAGTCGGCGATCTGGATGTCGATGAGTTTCTCGAGCTTTGCCGCGCGGATTTTCTGCTGCGCGTATAAGAATTGCTGCTCTGAAATCGTCACGGTGGTAATGCGGCAGCCATAATGTTTCGCCGCATATATCGCAAAACCACCCCAGCCGCTGCCGATCTCAAGCATATGGTCATCTTTCGTAAGCTGCAGCTTGCGGCATAAAAGATCAAACTTGCGTTCCTGGGCGGCCTCGAGCGACTCGCGCGGGTTCTTATAGATACCGCAGGAGTATGCCATCGTCGGCCCAAGCATCAGCTCATAGAAGGGATTGCCGATATCGTAGTGTTCGGCAATATTGCGGCGGCTGATGCGGCGCGTGTTGGGCCGCAGAAAGTGCCTGATGCGGTTCACAAAACCCAGCAGATTCATGAACCAGGCGGTGACGCCCGCGCCGGAAAAACCGGGCAGCCGCATCGCATTCTGGGCAAACCAGCGCAGCGTGAGATTCAGGTCGGGGGAGTCCCAGGTATTATCGACGAAGGCCTCGCCAAAACCAATTTCGCCATAGAGCACCGCCTGACGGTAAAAATCAGGATCTGTAATATGGAACTCCGCCCTGTACCCCGGTTTTTCCCCCTGGAGCACATAATTCTCACCCGAGGGGAATTTCTCGGTCACGGCAAGAGAGCCGAACTCGATCTTTGATAAACCAAATCGAAAAAGCTTCCTGTAAAACATCAACTCTGACTCCTGAGATTGTTATGCAGCACCGCGGCATCGGCCGCGGCTTTAGGGAAAAAAGGCACACGTCTGACAAATAACTTCAGCGCATACCAATGGATGAGGACAATCACGCGCACCGTATGGAACGGGTATTTCAGGAATAGCCGCATGAGATTGCGGAGCCTCAGATCACGGCGATTGCCGCGCATTTCGGCGACGAGCTCAACGCCTTTTTTGCTATGGGTATGTATGCCAATCGCGAGTTTATCCGCCGGCGCGAAAATGCGCATGTGAAAATCAGAGAACGGGGAAATAAAAGGCGAGACATAGAAGTCTTTGCGCTCTATGGCGACCTTTTCAGAAGCTGGCAGCAGAAAGTGTTTTTGCTCGCCGAAGGTGTTGTTGACTTCGACGGCTGTTGCCGTATGTATCCCCTTGTTACAGTAGAAAAAGAAACTGACCGGATTAAACACATAACCGCAAATACGCGGGTGCGCGAGCAGAAAGACCTGGTCTGCGACCAGCGTTGAATGCTCGCGTAAATATGCGAGCGCCTGATCGATGGCCGGCGCGCTGTCTTTGGCAATCAGCGAAAAATCTCTGCGTTCAAAACGGTGGCCAAAACCGAGACGATTATTCCCCCGATCGAAGCGCGCGACGTCGATCAGCAGGTTGTAGCCGTGGATGTTAAACTTCTGCCGCACGGGATTACCCCTTGCGTGGAAAATCTCCAGCTCATAAATACCTTCGCGCATCATGAGAGCCTGCGCTCCAGTGCTTCCGCGGCATTGACTGCCGAAAGATAGCCATCTTCGTGGAAACCATAGCGAAAATAACTGCCGCTGAAGAATATCTTACCCGACTCGTTGAGCCGCGGCAGGTGCAGCTGTGCGGTTTCGGTATGCTCGTCGAACAGCGGATGCTCATAATCGAACCGCGCATAGGTTTTGTCAGGGGCGATCGGCGCAAAATCGTTGAGCGAGACAAAATAATTGAGCTTGCCCGGTATGCGCTGCAGCATGTTCATATAATAGACGAGCGTCGATTTATTTTTACCGGATTTGAAATTCCATGCTGACCAGGTTTTTCTCAGCGGCTGCATCACTGATTCGTCGCTGTGCAGCACCGCTATGTTTTTTTCGTATTTGAAGTGCGACAACAGGCGGCGCTGGTCATCCGTAGGTTCTTTCAAAAGGCGCAGCGCCTGGTCAGCATGCGAGGCGATCAGGCAGGCATCGAACTGTAACCTGCCTGCGGCGCTCGAAACGGCAACACCGCCTGCGCTCTCTTCTATCGTCGTTACCGGGGTGCTCAGCAAAAGCTTACCCTTAAATTTTTCAAGAATCTTTTTTACATAACTGCGGCTGCCCCCCACGACATACTTCCATTGCAGGCCGTTATAGAGGCTCAAAAAGCCATGGTTCACAAAAAAACGCGCAAACGTACGTGCGGGAAATGAGAGCATGAGGTCGGGCGGGGTCGACCAAACCGCAGCCGTCATCGGAATGATATAGTTGTCGGCAAAAAAACGGCTGAAACCCTTGCGTCGCAGGTACTCGCCGAACGAACCGTGGATTTCACCGCGGTCTAAATCCTTCTCAAGATCGGTGTTGAAGCGGTTGGCTTCGAGCAAAAAACGGTAGTAGCGCGGTGAGAAGAGATTTTTTTTCTGCGCAAACAGCCCGCTAAGGCCGCGCGAGCACCATTGCAGGTTGGTCTGCGTATTGAACTGCGCAAACGACATGTCGCTGTTTGCATATTCGACACCGAGTTCGCGGAAAAGACTGATCAGATTCGGGTAGGTCTTTTCGTTGAAGACGATAAAGCCGGTATCGACACTCTGCACACCGCCACTGGCCAGGGGGATATCCACCGTATTGGTATGGCCGCCCGGGTACGAGCCTGCCTCGAACACAGTGATGTCGAATTTATCGCGCAGCAAATACGCGGCGCCCAGCCCCGCGATACCGCTGCCTACAATTGCCAGTTTCTTCAAGCTATACCCCCTTCGCTACGCGCACCGCTGCCGCCGATTTTCACCTTAATATGCGGAAACCTCTTATGCACCTGTTGCACAAATTTTTCGATTTCAGTACGCGTCTTCGGAGTCGTCGCCGAAACATGTACCTCTTCGTAATCACCCTGGCTCAGCTCTTCAAAGAGCCGCTCGATCTTCAGCGCACCGCTGAAACGACCACCCTGCCCCTCAGCCGTCATCAGCACATAGTGCATCATCGAACCCAGCTCATGTTCGTCGCCCGGGAAAGCGACGAAGAGACGTCCGATACTTGACTTACGGTTAAAACGCAGTGCCAGTTGCGACAGATAACCCATCATCCAGCGTGAGAACGCATGCTCGGTGGCGACGGTGATGAAACCGGCCTCCCAGGCCTTGCCGACAAGAACTGTCTGCGGCCAGATTTTTTTACGGATGAGGTAATCTACATTGTGCAGCCTCAGCGTCGCGTCAAGCTCATGCGAGAGATGCACAAAATTGTTCTCGATGACCTGCTCGAGAAATTGCAGCTCATCGGGCGTGTAATCGGAATCCGGTGCGCGGGCGAGCAGCCCAACGCGTCCCTGTTTCATGATGGCAGACAACTTATTGCCGGCATTCAGCATACGTGCAATACTCAGCAACACGCGGTAGTCTTCAGAGGTATAATAGAGGTAGCCGTTGTCGCCGCGCTCGGGGTCGAGAATGCCGTAGCGTTCACGCCACTTGCGTATGTTTGCGGCAGGCACCTGCGTCAGCTCGCTCAGTCTTTTTGCCGTGATTCTCATGCTTTTTCAAAAAGGTAGTGGCTGACATTCCACTCTTCGCCGTTGCGGTAACGGAAAAGCTCGGAGACCGCCAAAAAAAACACGCGCCAGTAGTTGATCCAGCGTCTGACTTCGGCGGGGCCATAGACTTCGGCAAAAATCTTTTCGATTTCCCCGCGGTGTTTATCCATATTCTGCAGCCAATGTTCTGAGGTCAGATGGTAGTGTGTGCCTTTGAAGATGCGCTGCTCTTTCAGCGAAAAACCTTTTGCAAAATAAGCGAAGAGATGGTTCGACGGCATAATGCCTCCGGAGAAAAAATATCGGCCCATCCAGTCGTCGGGGCCGTTGTCTTCGAAGAGGTAGGGAAAATTCCGGTGGGTGAAAATGTGTATGAAAAGTTTGCCATCCGCCTTGAGCCATGAGCGCACGCGCGCAAACAGCGCATCGTAATTGCGCATGTGCTCGAACATCTCGACAGAAACCACACGATCGAATTTTTCTTTGGGTTGAAACTTGTTCACATCGGCGGTGACGATTTTAAGATTTTTCAGGCCGCGCGCCTTCGCCACGCTGTCAATGTAGACCTTTTGACTCGCCGAGTTAGAGACGCCGGTGATCTGCGCCCTGGGAAATTTTGCTGCCATATACAGGCTCAGCGAACCCCAGCCGCAGCCGAGCTCGAGAATACGCTGCCCGTTTTCGAGCCGCGCCATCGCCGCGGTCTCGGCGAGCATGAAATCTTCGGCCTCATCTAAACTCTCGCGGCCGGTCGGGTAATAGCAGCTGCTGTATTTGCGGTTTTTGCCGAGTACAAGCGCGAAGAACGCGGCGGGGATCTCATAGTGCTGCTCGTTGGCTTTTTCGGTGAGGACGGCAATCTCGGAGCGGCGCAAATTTTCGACGAGCGCCATGGTCTTCGCCTGCGCCAGTTCAATGTTACCGGCACTGATTTCGCTGAGGCGCCTGCGGTTAAGCGCGCGGATACCCCGGCGGATGACAAAGTCGGGCAAAAAGCCCCGGGCCAGAAGTGTGTCGATCATGTCCAATGATATTAGTCAACTTTGGACAAAACGGCGATGAAAAAATCCCCCCAACCTTGGACAAAATAAGGGGAACGAGCTCCGGATGCCAGATACCCCGCTAAAAACCCATTTTCGACCCGAATTGCTTGAAATAGAATAAGCCCGAATCTAATTTGTGTATACTGGTTTTATCAGGAGGTCGCGACGGATAGTTTAAAGGAGTTCAAAATGAAGACAGGCACCCCATTACAGCAAACCATGCGTTTGATTCTGGCATGTGCATTAGCCGTACCGATCCTTGCAGGGAGGACTCTCATGGCGATTGAAGAACCGAAATTTGAGGTTATCGATAAGTTTTCCGGTATAGAAGTGCGCAGAGTGAGCGATTTCTGGGTCGTGGAAATCGAAATCGAAGGCAACGAGCAAGAAGCCGGCGACCAGGCATTCAGGCCACTCTTCAAATACATTTCAGGTGCCAATGTGCAGGCTGAAAAGATAGCAATGACCGCCCCTGTAAATCAGCAACCCCAGGGTGAAAAAATTTCCATGACGGCACCGGTGAATCAGGCCAAGACCGCAGAGGGTAAGCATTCAGTATCCTTTGTGCTGCCTGCGGAATATAACAGCAAAAAGCCGCCGCAACCTGCGGATAACCGCTTAAGGCTGCGCAAGGTTCCGGCACGCACCGTTGCAGTCATTCGTTATAGCGGCACCTGGAGCACGCAGCGTATGGCCGAAAAGCGCGATGCGTTATTGTCGGCCGTCTCTGCACATCCCCGGTGGAAAATTCAGGGCACCCCAGTCTGGAGCCGCTTTGATCCGCCATTCATGCCCTGGTTTCTGCGGCGCAACGAAGTGCAGGTAGAGGTCAGGTAACGACGCCTGCGGCTCCTATCCGGTAGGCATCCGCTCGAACGATTGCAAGCCGGAATCCATGGCATCCCATGCGAGCCCGCGGATGCTGTAAGTGAGTACCTGTGGCACAAAGCGGCTGGGCTCGTCGAGGCTCGCCGCATGCACCGCGATCAGATCGGGCATGGCGGCAAAGCGCAGGTAGACCGGTGACCCGCATAGCGGGCAAAAGGAATGAGTCTTCATGTTGCCGCTGTCTCCCAAGACCTGCCAGTCCGTTGCCGCGCCGGTGATTTCCATATCGGCGCGCGCCGGGAAAGTCAGGTAAGAGCCATGCCCGGTGCCGCTGAGCTTCTGGCAGGTCAGGCACTGGCAGTGGTTCTGGAAAATCGGCGCGTGTTTGGTTGTATAGCGAACGCGACCGCAGGCACAGCCGCCGGTGTAGGGTTTGCTCATGGTGCGACCTTCGGCTTCGCAAAGACATCCATCCCCTCACCTGTTTCCAAAAGCGACTTGAGGCTGGAGAGAACAATGGGCCAACCTTGCCGTATACCCTTGTCCATACCGCTGCCGGCCTCGAGCTCGTCGTGCGTCACGATCAACTTCACCATGTCTTCATAGGACTCGAGGACAAAAGTCACGCGGCTGTGTGCCGCCGTATCTTCGGCTTGCTCAGGGTTCGCCCACGTGATGACGAGGCGCGTCGGCGGTATGACCTCGACAACCTTGCCGACGATATTCACCTTAGCATCGCTGGCGCGCACATGCTGCCATTCCGATCCGGGTTTCCAGTCGGATTGATTCTCGTGCCCCCAGTAGCGCCGCGCCACCTCGGGCTTCGTGATGGCTTCGAAAACTTTTTCCGGTGTCGAGCGGATGTACGTCACGTAGACGAAGCTGGTTTTTTCTTTGTTCATTTTATTCTCTTTCTCCTTCAAGTTCCTTCTTCAGATCGTGCAGCAGGCTGAGCCGCTGCCGTTCAAATTTGCGCACCCAACGCTCATAGACTTCGTGCAGCGGCACCGGGTTGATAAAATGCAGCTTCTCGCGGCCGCGCCAGACTGTCGTCACGAGATTGGCTGCCTCGAGTATCCCGATGTGCTGCGTGGCCGATTGCCGCGCCATGTCGATCTGCTCGCAGAGCTGGCCGAGGGTCTGCCCGTTTTTTTGACAGAGCAGATCGAGCAGCCGCCTGCGCGTCGGATCTCCCAGTGCTTTAAAAACATTGTCAGCATCCATGGGTTGCGTTTATGCGCCAGACCAATATGCAGGCATTTACCTGCATGTAAAACACAATAGCATTTTGGGAATCTGAAAGACGCTACCGATAAGTCTTATCCAGCCAAAGCCGCCACCATTGCGTCCGCGAATGCTTGCTCATCGAACAAAATGCAGGAAGACTGATTTTTAGTTGCCAACCCCTCGGAGTTTTCAGGGGGGAATGCGGCATGAAAACACGACTACGCTTTTTGCAGGCTGATACGAAAGAAGTTTCAAACTGCGGGGAGCCACTCGTGATTCGCGAATCAGCAGCCAATCTGGAATGGCGCGGTATTTTGCTCGAAATTGGCTCGAGTCCCGAATTTCACCCGACCCATGTCTGCACCCCGTATTTTTACTTTGCACTCGATGTTAGTCCCGGTTTGGACTGGCAGGTGGAGCAGAATGGCATGCTCACCAAGCTGCACAGTTCCGAAGGCCAGATCTGGGTGAACCCGCCCTGGACACCCTTTACGCACGCCATTACTGAAGAATGCCATTTTCATATACTCGCCATTGAAGAAGAACGCTTTTTCGACGCGGCACGAATTACCGATACTGCCCGGCGCCGCAAATTGCAATTCCTGAGCCAGTATAATCTCGACGATGCTGTGTTGCGGCATTTTATAGCCCTCTTCGTCGAAGAGATGAAATCGGCTGGCCGCAACGGACCAGACTATGTTTCGACCCTTGTCGAAGGATTCGCAAAATATTATGTAGGGAATTACTCCGACATCACCGACACGGAGAGCGAGGCCGCCTCCACCCTGTGCGCGGAAGATCTTGCGGTCATTCGCGGGCATATGCTGCAAAATATCGGCGAAAGAATCACAATCGACGACCTCGCCGCAGAGCTCGGCATGAGTAAATTCCGTTTTCTGCGCGAATATAAAAAACTCACAGGCGAAACACCCTACCAATTTCTGCAGAAACTCCGGTTGGCAGAAGCCGAACGTCTGTTGATGGATGCGAGAAAAGATCTAACGGCAATTGCACACGCACTGGGCTTCTACGACCATAGCCATTTTGCGAATTTTTTCCGCAAATTCAAGGGCATGTCGCCAAACGCTTTCAGAAAACGCAATTTTATACAATAACGGGCAACTATTTCCAAGCCGCGCCAGCCTACCAGGTGTTAGATTCAAGCGCCATGAAAACCTTGAAGATATTAGCTGGTTTGCTTGCATATGCAACCGTTCTATTGCAGTGTGGCAAAACCAAAAATACTGAAGCCGCCGCCATTATTGAAACTGTCAGGGGTATATTTAAGAACGTCGATCAACGGGATTGGAAAAGTTTAGAATCCTTTTTGTCCCCGGCGGTCACCTTCGATTATACTTCGCTCGGAGGCGGTTTACCCTCGGTTGAGACCCCCACGTCGATTATCGCAAAATGGCAAGCGTTCCTCCCCGGTTTTTACAGTACGCACCACCAGCTCGGAAATTTTCGCGTAAAGGCCGACAATCTCGAGGGCAGCGCGGGCTTTTCAGGGCTTGCGCTGCACTATCTGCCGCAACCAGACAGAAAGAATATCTGGGTTGTTACCGGTACCTATGAATTCAGCGCCGTGAAAAGCTCCGAGGGTCTCTGGCAGATCAACGGCATGAAGTTCATTGTAAAACACCAGGCAGGTAATTCCGCGCTGGTGAAGCAGGCCAGAGAAAATGCTGCGCGAAAGAAGATTCCGGAAAAGGCTGGTGTCAATCCTGCGCTGGTAAAAACAGCCGACGCCTTTTTTGCCGCACTCGAAGAATTGAATATCAGCAAATTCATCGAACTATGGCAGAAAGACGGCAAACAAATTATGCCGCTCTCCCCTGAGGGATTTCCCAAAGAGCTAAGAGGTACGATTGCTATACGGAAACAATACGCCGGTCTTCCGGATAATTTCCATTCCATGAAATTCTCGCGGATGTATTTCGCGACCGCGGACGCAGACAGGATCATCGTTCAATACGGCGGAGAAATAGCACTCAAGTCGGGTGGAGAATATAACAATAATTATGTGGCGGTTATGCAAATCCGCGACGGGAAAGTAGCGGAATTCACCGAGTATTTCGATCCTGATATTCTCAGCGCGGCCTTCGGTGCGAAACTCGGCCCGAACTTCTCGGTCGAAACGCCCTTGCGTAAAGTCAGCTTCAAGAGCCGCGGAAAAAATCTTTTCGGTCATCTGCATCTGCCGCCGGATTTCTCAGAGAAGCAAAAATATGCCGGCGTTATCGTTACCGGCAGCTGGACCACAGTCAAGGAGCAGATGCCTGATCTCTACGCGCGTAAACTGTCGCGGAACGGCTATGCCGTCCTGACTTTCGATTTCAGAAATTACGGAGAAAGTGAGGGGAAACCGCGCGACTTTGAGGAGCCGCACCGCAAGGCCGAGGATATCCAAAGCGCCGTTTCATATCTGAAGTCGTTACCTTTTATCGGCCCGGATATCGGCGGCCTGGCAGTCTGCGCCAGCGCAGGTTATATGGCCGAAGCGCTCGCGCAAGGCGTGACACTGCAACGCGTCGTCTTCGTAGCACCTTGGTTGCATAACCAGCAGCTTGCTGCCCAGGTTTACGGCGGCGAAAAGGGAATTCTAGACCGGCTTAAAAAGGGCGACGAAGCAAAAAAGGAGTTCCTGAAGTCGGGTAAGACCGAGTATGTCGTTGCCGCAAGCGACACGGATTCGTCGGCCGCCATGTTCGGTCCCTTTGATTATTATCTGAACCCGAAACGCGGGAAAATTCCCGAGTGGGGCAACCGGTTTGCCTTGATGGCATGGCGCGAGTGGTTGACATACAACCCCATTGCCTATGCAGAGAGAATCACGACGCCAATACTGATTATTCACAGCAAAGAAGCGGCGATTCCCGAAGGTGCTGTGCTATTCTACAATTCACTGCGCGGAAAAAAAGAATTCCACTGGCTGTCGAAGGCAAACCAGTTTGACTTCTACGACAATGAATCTGTGACAAACCAATCGGTCGCGCTCGCCGAAACATGGCTACGCCGGCGGCAGTAAACAAAATCTTAAAATCGGCGAGGCTATTTCAGGCGCACTGCCGTTAGCCCGTTGAGAATCCTGTCAATTTCATAGGTGATTTCTTTGATCTTTGCCGTACTTTTATTACATAGCAGAATGATGGCATCCCCCCCCTTCAGTTGCAACCAATTCATCGAATGATAGCCGCCGAAATTGCCGTCGTGGTAAATCACGCCGCGTTTGGGGTAAACATACCAACCCGGGGCATATTCGGTTTCCTTCGTTTCAACCTTCGCCAGTGGTCGGATTAACCCTTTCCATTGCGCGGCGCTGAGCAGTTTTTTCTCCAATAGGGCCTGGTCGAAGCGCGCGATGTCGTCGAGGGTTGAGTACATTCCCCCCGCGCCGCTCGTCTTAAATGCATATTGAAACTTTTTTCCCTCAGCGTCGAGAGCCGGTATGGTATTCGCGGGATCCGTTTCTGCCGCAAAAAAACTCGCAGTCATTGCAGCAGGTGTGAAGATATTCTCGCGCACGAAGGCGGTGAATTCCTGGCCCGAAACTCGGGCGACAATCTCTGCGAGCAGCACATAGTTTGAATTCGCGTAATGGAATTTTACCCCCGGGCGGGTGAGCGGCTTCACTTGCGTCGCGAGAGCAGCGAGCGCATCGGCATTCGTAAAGCCGGGTGCGGCCTTAACGAGTTTGTAATAGTCCTCGAGGCCCGAGGTATGCGCGAGCAAATGTTTGACCTGCACACCCTTGAGCAAATGTTTCAGCCCGGGGAAAAACCGTGCGACCGGGGTCGTATACGCAAGTTTGTGCTTTGCCTCGAGCTGCGCCACCGCGACAGCGGTCAGCGATTTTGCCGCCGAGGCGAGATAGAGCGCGTCGTCGGGTTTCACTGCATCGCCGAATGACTTGCGAAACACGACCTCGCCGTTGCGGATCACCAACGCATTGCCGTTGAATTCGCCTTTTTTATGGTACGCGGAAAGCAGATAGTCCAGGCGTGTCGGTATTTCGCCGCCGTCATACTTTGACTTGAGATTGAGATCAGCGAGTTGCGCGCGTAAGGGCTGCATGAATGATTCGCCGGGGTCGATTTTATCCGTGCGGTACTTGGTGTCTTTCTCTTCCCAGAGCGGTGTCTTTTCAAAACCGCGGTACTCCGCATGCGCAATGAGATAGCGGATCGGGAATTTTTTCACGAGATGGCGCACGATGTAGGCGTTGGCATCGACCTGCGCCTTGGTGAGAGATTTTTCGTCCTTGCCGACGTTTTCGATACCGATGGCGTGGCGGTTGAGGCCAATCACATGACGGCCGATATGGTTCTCGGGCATGAGACGGTAGATCTCGCCGCCCTTGCCGACGAGAAACTGCACCGCGATGTTTGCGCCGCCGGCCTTTTTGAGAAGGCCCCTGCCCGACTCCATCTCTTCATTATTCATATATTTGAAAGAAACCTCGAGCGAATCCATCGCCGTGTAATGAGACACCACCATCACAGGCAGCATCTCGAGTGAGTCGATCTCGCGGTCATAACGGTTGTTGATATATTTAATCGTTTCATCGGCCCGCCACTTCGAGAATGAGATTGGGCGGTCTTTAATCGGATCGGATTTACACGCGGCCAAACAAATCACAAAGAAAACCGGAAAATAAGAAACAAAACGGCAGAGACCGCAAAGTTTCGCAAAGGAAAAATACAAGCGGACTCTTTGCGAAACTTCGTTCCCTTTGCGGTCTACCCTCATTTTTCTCCAATCGACGAAACCAACGCTTCAAGCACACCATCGCGACTCGCCAGAAAATCTGCCACTGACTCTGTGAGTTCGACATCGGGCATGAGACCCCTGCCCGGTATCTGTCCCTTGACAAGCGGTGCGAAGCGCACCCGCGCCAGCGGCACGTCGAAAAAAACCCCGGTTTCGGGCAGGCGGTAAGTAATCAGCGTTTCGGCGGCGTGTCCGTCGCCCGCACTACCGGTTTCAGAGCCGACAAGCACAACCTTCGGGTTTGCGATTTTTAAGAGCCGGGCAAAATAGACACCTGCAGAATACGTCGCACGGCCAATCAGTACATAGATCTTTTGAAAACGATGTATGTCAGCAAGCGGCTGGATGTCAATATAGCGTGCGCCGGCTTTTCTCGTTGCAAAATAACCATCCTGCATGACATCCGAAAATTCTGTCTGCAGGTACTTTTCGAGCTTATCAAAATCGGCCGGCGAAGCGCGCTGGCCGTTGATGGCAAGGGCGAATTCGCGGTACGGTAAAAGACGCGTGTGCACACTGCTGTCGCTCTTATCGGTGACCGGGGCTTCGATGAACCAGGCGGAAGATGCCGCGGCGAGCGGCATGACACCGCCGCGGTTTTGCCTCAGGTCGAGAATCAGCGTTGCGACGCCGCGGCGGCGCGACTCGTTGTTGAATTGCCCGAAATATTCCATCCATTTCTCGAATGACTGAAAAGGCGTTCCCGAAGGCATGAACGAATTGATGGCAAAATACGCGAGCTTATGTTTGTCCATAAACATAGAATGCAGAACCGGCTTCATGTATTCGCGGTCCAGACTCATACGCTTCACCGGTGCCGGATTTACACCGGGATCAAAAGCGATTTCGACGGGCTTGGATGGATTTCCCTTGAGCAGGCGCAGCCGCCACGGCGCGGTATCCTTGCCGCTCAGGAAATACCAGCTCGAAAACTGCTCGCTGAGATAAAACGAATCCCAGGCAATCTCACCGCTTCTCGCGCGCGGAAACTCTGCAAAACCTTCGGTGATTTCGGCAATGCTCTTGCCGTTGATATGCGTCAGCTCTGCGCCGAAGGGGATATCCTTCTCTTTGGCGTCGATGTAGGCACGGCCGTCAAAAAATTTCAAAGGGAGCGGAAAAAATCTGGATTTAAGGCCGAAGTTTTCGATGACTTCGGGCGGAAAACCGATCATCGTATGATCGACATGGATACGGCCATAGTAGGCAAGAATGCGGCCGATAAAACTGCCGAGCGAGACGAGATCGCCCCCGGCAAAAATGTCGGGCGCATCGCGCACCGGAATCTGTTTGAATGCAGTGGCGTGCGAGCGCGCGAAGATCGCATTCATGATCTTAAAATCACGCAGCGCTGCGTCGCCGGGAATTCCCGCTTTGACTGCATACGCCAAAGAGACCGCAGCGGCAAAAACCAGGACGCAGCGGCCGGTTTTTTGCAGCGCCTTCATACCAACACCCGACGCAGGCGATTTCCGAAATGCAACATCAGCTCATAAGAAAAGCTGTGCGCGAGCTCGGCCCAGTATTCGAGCGACGGCAAACCTTCGCCCAAAAGGCGTATCGGCGTTTTGCCGCTGACGTTACCCACGATAATCTGGTCCATAGTCACACGACCGCGCAGCGGGTGCTGACCGAAAACAATATTGTTCGACAGCGCGCGCGGTATGCCATCCGCATAACCCAAAGGCAACACGCCGACTTTTTCATGCTCACCCTCAACGTGGTAGAGCGAAGCATAAGAAATTCCCGCACCCTTTTCCAACGTGCGCACGGAAATCGGCGTCGCCACAAGTTCAAGGCAGGGTTTCAGGTTAAAACGCCCGCTATATTTGATGCGGTCTTCTTCAGATTGATAATAGCCGTACGACAGAATTCCCGGACGAATGGCATCGTGATGCGCCTCGGGAAAAAACGCCGCGTTGTATGAATTCGCGGCGTGCAGCAGAACGTTTGCGCGCGGAATATGGAGCGCCTGTAAAATTTCATGCGCAATTTTTTTGAAATCCTCATTTTGCGCCGGCGTATATCTCTCGGCTTCAGAGCCCGTATGAGGAAAATGTGTGAAAATACCGTCGACCCTGAGTTTGGGCGCGGCTGCGAGCGCAGAGATGAGAGTCGCAACATCTTTCTTTTGAATGCCGATGCGGCCCATACCGAGATCGAGTTTGATGTGGATACCCGCCGGATTCGAAGCGGCTTCAGAGAGTGCCTGCACCTGCCACAGGTCGGTGAGCGACGGTGTGATACCGTGCGCGATAATATCGCGAATGCCTTCGGGGAAAAATCCCCCGAGATTGATGACTGGTTTTTGCCAGCCCAGCCGGCGTAGCTCGACCGCCTCGGCGACATTCGCTACGCCCAGCAGATCGACCGGCGATGAGGTAAAAAACGGAAACAGCGTTGCCACGCCGCAGCCATAAGCATTCGCCTTCACCGGAAGCAGGATTTTACTTTTGGGCGCGAGTTTTCTAAACTGTGCAAGGTTATGCTCGAGCGCAGAGCGGTGAATTCTGAGTTCGGGGTAAGGCCCATGCCCGTTGCCGGGGGGATCCGTGTCGCTTTTTCCGATCATTGCCTGCGCATCTGGAAAAAACGCCGCAGCAGCGACGAGGCATCCCACTCTTCGCTGCGGTGGCGGTAAAGCTGGGGTTTGTGGTTAACTTCCGGCAAAGCCAATAACGAGCGCAGGCCCGGCATACGCTCTTCTTCGGCAAGAAAATGCACCGAGGCGAGCCGCGACAGCACCACCGCGCCCGAACACATCATGCAGGGTTCGAGCGTCGTCACCAGATGGCAATCCGTCAGGCGTTCGTTTTTGAGCAGCAGCGAGGCCTTTTCAATCACTGAAAGTTCCGCGTGGCGCAGCGCATTCGACTGCTGCACGATGCGGTTGTGGTCGCGGGCGATGATTTCGTTGTTGTGTACGATGACCGCCCCGACGGGAACCTCGTTCTCGTTGAAGGCCATTTCGGCTTCGGCGAAGGCGATGCCGAGAGCGGTACGTAGCAGTTGTTCATCCAGCATTTGATATTTACGGTATAGACCCAATTTAGATTCTAAGACAACTTGTCCAATAAGGATACCTATGCGCCAGGAAAAACGTAAAGAGCTGACCCGGGAAAAAATTCTGCAGGCTGCGAAACAGGTGTTCGCACAAAAGGGTTATGCCGGCACCTCGATCGCCGAAGTCGTCAAAAAAAGCAAACTGGCACGGGGCACCTTCTACCTGCACTTCCAGAGCGTCGAGCAGGTCTTAAATGCCCTGCTGCAAGAGATCTTCATCGACATCCAGCGCTACCTGACCGACATGCAGGTTGAAGCGCTCGACCATAAGAATTTTAAACTACAGCTGGGCAATCTCGCCAAGTCGCTGCTCTCTGTTTTCCAGAACCATAAAGAGACGGTTATCCTGCTGCTGACAACCATGAATTCTGAGCCCAAGATCCGTACGCAGACAGTCTGGTTCCAGGAACTCATGCAGGCATCGATCCGCGTCATGCTCGACCGCGGTGTATCCTCCGGGCGCCTCAAAAAATTCGACACCGAGCTGATGAGCTTTCTGGTTTCGGGGGGGCTCCGCGAAGTGCTGTCGCAGTGGCTACTCTATGGCCGTTACAGCAAAGATATTGAAAGTAAAGTCGACGAAATGATCGGCATCTATATGAACGGTGTAGAACTCGAAGAACAGGGATAATAACATGAATAAACTCATCTGGTTGATCGCGGCGCTGCTGACAGTTACCGCGTGCAAAGAAAAGACCGGGCCGAAACGCCACAATGAAATTCCGATCAACCAGAAGATCGACGGTCTCATTAAAGAAGCAGGCGCCGCGACAGACGACAATAAGAAGGCCTCGCTCTACGGCGAAGTTTCAGAACTCTTCATCGACAAAGGGGATTTCCGCCAGGCGATGCTGATGGCACGGCAGGGCGAAAAGGCCAACCCCACACAGAGGCAATGCCTGGCATCGATCGCCGAAGCGCAGATTGCCGAGGGCAAACTGGCTGAAGCGGCGGTGACGCTCAAAGACGTTCTGCAACGCCACCCGACCTATGGCCGCGCACACTTCGTACAAGGCAACCTCTCGGCCAGCAACGGCGACTTTGCCGGCGCGCTGAAAAGTTATGCCGTCGCCGAAAAAGAGAAATTCAATGACCCGCGCCTTCTCATCAACATGGCCGGCGTTTCGCTGAAGGCGAAGAAGAATAAAGAAGCGATCAAAATCTACGAACGCGCGATCACTTTAAGCCCCGGGCTGGCAGAAGCTTATCTCGGCGCCGGCATTGCGTCACAGAAAGAGAATAAGAAGACCGATGCGAAGAAATATTTTGAAAAATACGTCGCACTCGCTCCCAACTCTTCGGAAGCAAGCCGCGTCAGAATCTGGCTGAAAGCGCTCTAAGTCTTACCGGCTTTTTCCGCACGCCGCATCTCCAGGCTTTTCTGCAACGAGCTCGAGAGATCGGCGATTGCCGTTTTGATATCGCGGTTCTTCACGAGGTTCGCCGTGATGACCACCGATCCGGATTTCAGGTCGATAATTTTAACCGTAAAATACTTGAGTACGTCGCCCGATTTGTCTTCGAGCGCACCCGAGCCGATGACGATCGAATCGGCGCCGGCCATTTTACCGATTGCCACAGCCTGATCAGGGTCGACAAAACCCGACGCGCCGAGCTTCTGCTCTTTGATGAGTTTTTCAATTTCGGTACGTTCGACCACATCGTAGCCTAAACGCAGAAATTCGTGAATTAACAGGTCGGAGATTTTGTCGTTTTCGCGATAACTCAGCCGATCCATTTTAAAGATGGCGATACGTTTGATGCCGTCGGGATCGACATGGCGTGAGATAACGACATCGATGCTGCTGCGGCACGAGAATACCAGCAAAGACAGGAAAACGACAAGGGCGCGCAACATCATTGGGGTACCAGCACAAAGCGCATCAGGTGCCGCGACGTCGCCGTAAGCCGTGGCCGAAACCCCGGGATGACGATTTTTTCCGCGGCTTCAGCCACGCGGGCAATATCGTCTGCAGTGACATCGGCTTCCAGAACAAGCATATCGGCGGAAAAATCCTCGCGGCGCACTTTGCGTATCGCCTTGAGTTTGCCCACCTCTTTTTCGAACGCACGCGCGACCGCGGCGTCTTTCACCCCTGAAACAAAGATTGTTGCCGGTCGTTTCAGGGAGGCCAGGCGCAACACCAGTTTCGCGACAAATTTTTCCGCGAGTTCATTAGCCGCGGTTTGGATGGCCTTCTTACCCGCGAGAACTTCAGAGGTGTGCAGCGTCGGCACCCGTGAATTGAGGCCGTCGGCGTGGATGATCTCACCGGTGTCGGCGAGAATCGCTTTCGCTTCGATGCGGGCATTACAACCCACCAAACCCGACGCCAAACCACCCGAAGCATCGCTGGCGCGTTCGCTGAATGCCTCGCCGAGAATGACGATGTCGGCACCGGCTTTGAGGGCAAATTTTTTCATCGCCGGAATCGATGTGGGAATCGTGGTTTTGTTCTGCCGCATCGAGGCATAGACCTCGGGATCAATGGTCTTAAAACCCGCTTCGCTGAACTGGCGGATAAATTCCGTTTCACCGGCAGGGTCCGGTGCAGCACTACGCAGGTGCACTTCGGGAATCACAACCATCACGCGCCACGAGCGCAGTATGCCGTTCTGGCGTATCAGGTTCATGAGCGGCATCGGGCTCACAGCCACCTCGAGCGTCATCTTGTAGGTTTCAGCCTCTTTGCCCTCGGCGATTGTTCTTTTTATCACGGCAAGGCCACCGGCTTCAGAAACAATCTGGTTGTGTATCAGTGAAAAATTTTCAGTTTGCGCGCGCGAGGTGACGTAGTAGCCGATACCCTGCTCAACCGCAGCCATCAACGCCGCCTGTTTCGCCGCTTCGCGCGCGGCGTCGACATCACCGCCTGCAATTTCCGCGCGGCCGGTGGCGACAATCACCACGTGTTCGGTCGCAGGTTTGTCTTGGGCGAAAACCTGTGGAATACATGAGAAGAGTATCAAAAAGACACCGAGAAAGCGCATACGGGAGACATCCCACGGCAAAGCCGATGACGTACCCGCGTCGCGGGTCATATGACCATGGGCAGACGGTGTGTCTTGCCGCTGACGGAGAACATATCGCCCGACTGTTTGTAACGCTTGAGCAGGAAGTTAGTGCTCGTGTGATTCACACCTTCGATCGTAGCAAGTTTGTCGGCGACAAAGAACGCCACGTCGCGCAGCGACGGGCCGTCGACTTCAACCAGAAGGTCAAAGGAACCTGAAACCAAAAGGCAGGTGCGCACTTCGGGAAACGCTGCGACCTTGCGCGCGACCTCGTCATAACCCTGGCCCTGTGCGGGGGTGACTTTGACCTGGATGAGCGCATTGACCCCTGAACTTTCGATTTTTTCCCAATTGATGATGGCGCGGTATTTCAGAATAATGCCGGCGGCTTCGAGGTCGCTGCGGATACCCGAAACCGTCTTTTCGTCGAGTTTGAGCAGGGTCACCAGTTCGGCATTTGTTAACAGGCCATTATCGCCGAGGGCGTTTAAGACCTTGAGTTCCTCGGTTCCCAGCGTTTTGAGCATGCGTGAGCGCGAAGGTTCGAAACGGGAGGTCAATGATTAAACAAAACCGCTACGCGCGTTCCGGAATGCGCAGGCGGTATTTCTCCATCTTGGCCTTCAGGGTATTGATGGTTATCTGAAGTTCTATAGCAGTCTGCCGCTGGTTAAAACGTTTGCGCTGCAGGCAATCACCGATCACCTGGCGCTCGGCCTCTTCGAGCGGACTCAAAGTCAGATTCTCGGGTGAAGCCAACTGCCGTAGCGGCGCCTTGAAGTGCTCCGCAGCCAGTTCGGTCGTGCCTGCTTCAGAGAGTAAGATCGTCTCAAGCCGGTGCATGAGCTCGGTCGTGTTCCCCGGCCAACCATACCCCGCGGCGGTATCGAGGAAATTCTTACGGATCACCCGCCAGGGCGTACCTGTTCTTTCCACGATCGCCGAGGCGAAATAAAAAATCTGCAGGCGCAGGTCGTCTTTGCGGTTGCGCAGTGGCGCGAGGCTCATGACCGGCAGCGCCTGCATCACTTCGCCGACAGCGGCATCCGGTAAACGCCGCCATAATTCATCGCATGACCGCACCGTAGCATAGATACGGAATTTTTCAGTAACGGAATTCAGCGGCGTGACTAAAGAAGAAAGTTCTTCATTGGTTAGAAGGTGAAGATTGCGCAGAATGACGCCGCCTGCCCCCGCTGCTTTCAACGCCTCCAGCCGGGCTGCGAGATTTACAGAATGCCTGTCGCAATCCAAAATCTCAACACCGGATTTTTTACGGAAAAAATGCAATGCCTGCGCCAGCAGGGTTTTGCCCGTGCCATCTTCACCTTCGAAAAACACTGTGCCAGTGCCAGGAGCGAGGCGTTTTATTTTTTCGAGGGTAGCAAACAATTCGGGTGATGCAACCAAAAGTTCGACACCGAAAACTTCGCGGCTCTGGCGCAGGCTATCGGCGCATTCTTCTTTATAATGATCCATAGGATAGCTTGCAGAATCCAGGACCTGGCTGCGTGTCAGCTCACGCACCGTGTTCGTCAGCCACTTCTCTTTGATAATGGTTTCGGCCTTCAGCAGGTTGAAACTCAGGCGTTTATTATCCGATTCAAGTTTTACCAGGTTGTCGAGCAGGCCGCGGTTCCATTTGGGCATGACGCGCTCGTTGAAGAGGGTCACGTTATTGTAGCCGCCCGGCTCGGTATTGCTTTGCACGTGCATGTCGACCGCAGCGCCGGCCTCGTTCACAAAGGGATAAACTTCGCGGAACTGCGTCAGGTTATCGATTACGACAGAATTCAGCATGTTTGTCAGGCGTGACAGCGATATGATATTTTCATGCATCTGCCAGGCCTTGCTGTTCTGGATCGCGTGGAAAAGGCGCCGGATGAACAACAGCTCGCCCCGCAGCAGCATACGGAATATGCCGTAATGAAAGAAGAGTACGCCGAGAACACCGAACACCGGAAAGGAATAATTCGGAATCAGGATCGGAAAAACCCCGTTGTTGATGATCGGGAAGGCAAAGCCGAGCAGACCAAAACCCGCGATCGAGGAAATCTGGAACCGGAGCAGCGTGCTCTCCGATCTACGGTAGATCAGCGCAAGCCTCAAAAAAGACCCCAGTACGGTCGCCGACATGGATATCACGTAATATTTGTGTAACGGCCCGTGCACGGGAGCAAAACCATGAGGCAAGGCGACGACGCCCTGCTCGACAAAGCCCAATAATACTGCCCCCAGAACAAATAGCGCATTGGCGGCGATTATATAGCGCACTTTCGAGCGCCGCGCCTCACCAAAACCGTCGCAGAACAGAAACAACAACCCGACAGCGATGGCGCCACCGCTGAAAGTCAGCCTCGAACACAGCGCAATGGCATCCTGCGAGAGAAAATCCGCCTTCACGAGAACCAGCGGGCTAGCCCACAGGCTGAGCGCAGCCGCAAGGCCAGGAAACAACCAACGTGCATTGGTGCCCCTGAGCCTCGCCACAGAGACAAAGCCCATGACGAGAAGCGGCAAATTAAAGAGCAATAAAATCGTGGTGCTACTATAAACGTTCAACTTTCACACCCTTCAGCACCAAAGCGGAATTCAGCCCGCCCAAGCCATGCCCGTTCACGAGAATCGTTTTAAGTTTCGGTGCCTTTCTTTTCGCGGCAACGACATTCAGATTAAATTCCGGATCGGGAATTTTGTAGTTATAATTCGGCGGGATCTCCTTAGACCAAAGTGCGAGCGCCGAGGCCGCAACCTGGAATGCGCCTGCCGCGGAAAACGGCGAGCCTGTCGCTCCCTTGATTGAAGAGATATGGGTAGCCTGCGCGTCACGCTCGCCGAAGACATTGGTGATCGCATCGGCTTCCAGTTTATCGATGATACGATCGCTCGGCGCATGCGCGCTGACATAGTCGATTTTACCGCGCACTTTCTCTAAAGCCTTGCGCATCACACGCCCCCAGCTTTTCGTTGTGCGGTCGATCATATAGAGCTCGTTCACGTTCTCACTGCCCTGGGCAAAAGAGACAATTTCAGCATAGATGCGGGCATTGCGCGCTTTCGCATATTCATACTCTTCCAGCACGAACACTCCGGCGCCTTCGCCCAAAACCGATTTTGTCCGGCGCTGGTCGAAGGGACAGAGTGCATCCGAAACATCCCCGGAGGCTGGGGTCATTTTTGAGCCCGCCAGCGCCCCCATGACGATGCGGCTGATCGGCGTATCGACGCCACCTGTGATGACGATCTTGGCCTTACCGGCCTGAATGCGCTCTGCCGCAACACCGATCGCGTTGATGCCGCTGACACAAGAAGAAGACACCGTAGATACATAGCCCTCGGCGCGGGCAAGAAAGGCCACTGCCGACGCCGGAGAATATGTGACTGACTGTAACAGGTCTTTCATATTTATCATGCCGGGCTCAAACTGAAGCAGGCTCTTGCTGCTTTTGGCCAATGCGGTCTCGAGTGCATCATAGGCACCAACCGCACAACCCATCACTACATCGGTTTGCAGGGGATCGGGGTTTCGTAGCCCAGCGTCTTCGAGAGCCATCCTGGCGGCAGCAAAGGCGAACTTGCTGGCCTTGCCGAAATATTTACGCTGGTGGTCGTTCAGATGCTCTTCTTCATTAAAATCCCGCACCTCGGCGGCCGTGTCTGAAGGAAAGGAGGATGCATCGAAGCCCTTAATGTGATCGACGCCGCTTTTTCCGGCCAGGAGGTTGGCCCAAAACTCGTCTTTAGTATTCCCTATCGGAGAGACAATGCCGACACCTGTGATTACGCAGCGCTTCATAAGACCAACGACGTATTTATGAGACGGGATTCCAAGCCTTTTCACAACCCCGGATGTACAATTTCGTTGACCCCCTGTCTCAAAAATAGTTTCAGACGATAACATGCGAGAAAAAGTCTACTGCGCCAACTGTGAACATTGCCACGTTGTACGCGTCTTCGAAGCTGATGCTTCCAAATACGTCCTGCGCGTCAAGTGCTCTAAGAAGCGCTGGGCAAAGCGTTCGGGCGAAGAAAAACAATACAAATACTTCACCGTTGCACGCCGTGTGGTCTCTGACTGCCCCGACTATTCACCGATGGGCGATCCGAACCCGTTTATCAAGAACCTGCGCCGCGAACTGCCGGTGAAAGACGAAATTTACACGCTGAAAGAATCCGAAGCTTAGTGTCCCGTCCGTTTAAAATCCTCGGTGTGCAGCAGATTGCTGTTGGCGCCGCGGATAAAACACGTCTGAAAAAACTCTGGGTTGATACCCTGGGCCTCACCCCCAAGGGAGAATTCAAGAGCGAAAAAGAAAACGTCGACGAAGACATTCTTGAGATCGGCCACGGCGTGCATGCCGTCGAAGTCGATATCATGCAGCCCATCGACCCGGCAAAAAAACCCAAGGTGGATGAACCGCAGCTAAACCATATCGGCCTCTGGGTCGATAATCTCGCCGTTGCCGTTGACCACCTCACAAAACAGGGCATGCGTTTTACTCCCGGCGGCATCCGCAAAGGCGCCGCAGGCTACGACGTCTGTTTTATCCATCCGAAGGCGAACGACGAATTCCCACTCTCTGGCGAAGGCGTTCTCATCGAACTCATCCAGGCGCCCGACGAAGTCAAAGCCGCACTCGCCTAGGCCGGCCATGGCCTCTCTCATCACCCACCCCTTCGTGCCGTTCTCTATCGGCGTGGCGCTCGGCCGCAGCACCATACCCCTGCGCCTGCTTTTCCTCGGCATGATGTTCAGCATGCTGCCCGACGCCGACGTCGTCGCATTCCGGTTCGGCATTCCCTACGAACACATGCTGGGCCACAGGGGGATATCCCACTCACTGTTATGCGCGGCAGTGCTCGCGGCCCTGGCGGCACTTATTCCGTCATTCAGAGAAATGCGCGGCCGCGTCTTTTGGTTCCTGTTTTTTGCCATGGCCTCGCACGGTGTTCTGGATGCAATGACCACGGGCGGCCGCGGCGTCGGCTTTTTTATTCCCTTCACCGGCGAACGATATTTTTTTCCGCTGCATCCGGTACGCGTCAGTCCCTTGAGCGTAAAGGGTTTCTTCACCGAGCGCGGAATCGCCATACTCTATTCTGAATTTACCTGGGTATGGTTGCCCTGCGCCGTGGCGGCACTTGCCATCTTTACTTTCCGGAAACTTCGAGCCCGCGCTTAAACGTACGCAAAGAGACGAAGGTTTTTTTGCCCGGCTTGATCTCGATATCCGGTTTTTCATTGCCATAGACGACAATACCACCTGCCTCAGCGTCTTGCACGCCCAGGCGGTAAGTTCCCGCGGGCAGCGGCACACGTATCACAGCATAACCGGCCGGCAACATATGCCAGCTCCTGAGATCGGGTTTGACCGTGGCGGCAACACCTGCACCGGCTCCGAGCCCCACGGCAAGACCACCCAAGGCCCCCAGGACACCATTTTCCTTTTTCTGAAAGGTACTGGCGATCGCCTGTGAGGCGACGGCGGCCACAACGATCTTTGTGGCAATGGAAGCCACGTTCTTATTGATATAGGATGAATAATTGTCGTTAAAGTTCTTTTGTGAAATGATATCAAAATCCGTCAGGCGCTGCGCCTGCGGCAACGTGACATCTTCGAGCATCAGCGCCGGCGCGGGAGAATTTTCCCGCGGCTGGAATTTTGGTATCGGGTTATCGGCGGTGCCCATCATCGCGATCACGCCCGCCGTACTCAGCCCCTTGCCCCGCGAAAGGATGGCGACATCGATCGCGACGCGCAGGGCCACTGCAAACTCGCGGTCATTCATGAGATTGCCGCGGCTGGCTTTGACTGCCGCCTTGCCGGTTTCGACCAGTACAATGAGTTCGCCGGGATGCTTTTTATCGAGCGGTGTGCGTATGTTCGGGAAATCCAGAACCGGGGGCTTCGCCGCAGCATATTTGGCCATGTCACCGGCATCACGCGAACGCGCAGCCAGAAGATAACGCTCACGCGCCAGCCATTCAGGGTTCGCCCCGAAATTTTCGAGATTCTTGTACTGGACCCGCGCATCGTTGAACTGATTCAATTCTTCTGAGATCAATGCATCGAGGTAACGCGCGACGAGAATCTGCTTATAGTCGGCATCCTCATATTTCATTTCCTTGAGATCGACTTCAAGCTTGCGCAGCATACGTTTGGCGTTCTCGAGTTCGCCCATGAGAGTGTAGTTGAGCGCCAGGTAATATTTGATGAGGGCGCGTTCAAAATTTTCGCCCTGAAACTCGCCTTCGCGGTCGCTGAGCAGAAATGTGCCGACCGAACCTGTAATCGAAGTCTTGATCTGCTCTGCCATCTCGTCGGCGCGCGTAAAGATTTCCGTACTGGTTTTCAGGTCACCTTTGTTATGATAGACCAAACCCGCTTCCATGTAGAACAAGAGCCGGTCACGCGCCGAAGAATCCTGCGCGAGCGGGGTAATTTGGGAAACGGCGGTGTCGATGTCGCCGTTATAAAAAGCCTCTTCGGTGGCCTGAACTTTTTTTACGTAAGAGCCGGCGCAAGAAAGGGCAAAGATGAAAACCAGTCCCCACCCCCAGCCCCTCCCCGTAAACGGGGAGGGGAGTAACAAGCTCCTCCCCCGCATGCGGGGGAGGCTGGGAGGGGGATTTACCAGCTTGTACCGCCTTTCTGGTTACGTGGCTTCTTGCGGTAGATCACACGGTCGCTGAATACCACAAGCTGCGTCTCGACCGAGCGTAGTTCGAAGTTCAGAATCTGTTCGACAATGCGGTCGCCACCGCTCTTAAAAACATTCTCGGTGATATCCGTCTGAATAAAGAAGTTAGGGCTTTTCATATTACCTGCATTGATACCGGCTTCGGTGGCGCCCGTCTGGCTGAAGGCAATTTCAGAGAGCGCCTTATTGCGGTCTTCGACGCGCACCGTATAAATCTTCGCGCCCAAAAGGTCGCCGACGATGCGGTTGTCGAACACGTTCACCGGTAGCTGGTCTGAAGTATCATTCTTTGTCGGCAAAAAGGCGACAAAAATGCCTTTCGCCGGTTTATTCGCGGCAAAGTGCGCCGCCACCTTCTGCGCGAGATTCTGCGCGGCTTTTTCAAGCTCGCCGCGGGTCAGCTCGCCCGAATCGGCAGTCATGTCTTCATTGGCGTCGAGCCGTTTCGTCGTTGAAGCACAGCCGATCGCTAAAACGCCGGCGAAAAGGGGGATTAATATGCGGTATGGAACCATACACCCAAACAGCGTTGGCTTTATCCCCGGCAAGAATTAATCCAAACCGTAAGCTTAAAAACGTTAAGCGGTGCCAAAAAAATCATGGGCTGTATATCCTGTAAGTTAGATAATCATTGCCAAACGGACTTCCCATGCAAAAATAGTAAACATGGAGTTCATTATCTCCGCTATCGATGTTGTCCTGCATCTGGAGCGCTATCTCGACGTCTGGGCAGCCAGCTATGGTGTATGGATGTACGCCATTCTTTTCATTATTATTTTTGCCGAGACCGGCCTCGTCATTACCCCCTTTCTGCCGGGTGATTCGCTGCTCTTTGCCGTTGGCGCCATAGCCGCGCGCGGCGTGCTCTCCTTACCTGTCATCCTGATTGGCCTCTCCGTTGCGGCCATCATCGGCGATGCCCTGAATTATTCGGTCGGCCGCTTTTTGGGCGATTTTGTCACAAGGCATTTTTCGCGCATCGTCAAACCGCAGTACATCGAAAAAACCCACGAATTCTATGAAAAATATGGCACGAAGACGATTGTGCTGGCACGTTTTGTACCCATCGTGCGTACCATAGCACCCTTTGTTGCGGGTGTGGCGAAAATGCGTTACCGCGATTTCGGCCTCTATAATATCATCGGTGGTATTTTCTGGATTCTCTCTATGACAATGGCGGGTTATGCCTTCGGTAACCTCGAGTTCATCCGTAAGAATTTCAGCCTCGTTGTTGTGGGGATTGTTTTCCTTTCTGTATTACCCATGGTATTCGAGTATATCCGCCACCGCCGCGGAGCCAAGGCGCCTAAAGCATGAAAAAATCGCAGCAACGCCTGAAGACTCACCGTGCCCTGATGGTTGCGGCGATCAAACTCATGAGCGACGACCGCTCGTTTTCGAGCATCAGCCTCAGGGAAGTCACGCGCGAAGCCGGCGTCGTGCCTGCGACGTTCTACCGCCACTTTAACGAAATGGAAGACCTGGCCGTCGAGCTTGTCGACTACTGTTTTCGGCCGATGGAAAACCTCGTTGCCGGGGTGCGGGCCCGCCGCCTCACCGCCCGGCAGCTCGTCTATGAATCGATCGGCACGTTCATCCGCTTTGCGCGCCGTCACCGCCGCTATTTTCTTTTTCTAACGAAAGAACGCCTTGGCGGTAAATCACGCGTGCGCCACCGCATACGCGAAGGCATCAATGATATGGCGCTGATTCTCGGCCACGACCTCATTGGCCTGCCCGAATGGCAGGGCGTGCCGATCACCGTGGGGCAAGAAGTCGCACGCATGATCATGGATCAGATGATGCTGCAACTCGACCTGGTACTCGATTTACCGGCGGGCGAAAGCAAAGAAGAGATAAAACTCATAGCACAGGCGCGTAAGCGTGTGTGGATTTTACTGCGTGGGGGACTAGCCTACCAGGAACGCCGTGGTAACCGCAGGCTGGGCGGCGGCGGTTGATTTCGATGCGGCGCGGTTTCGGGCCTATCAATCCGCAAAAATAAATTATTTTAAAGAGTCGGCGACGCGGGCACGCACACGGCGAAGAGAAATGTCATGCTGCTTCTTCGCATACTGTACCTGATTTTCGGTAGTGCGGTTTAAGGCTTCTTCCAGCGCTGCGCGCTCTTTCGCCGCATCGAGATTTTTGGGATCCGTCGCGCCTTCGACGAGCACAATCACCTGGTTACTCTTAATTTCTGCAAAACCCGAATCGACGACATAGAGCTCTTCGCGTGAACCGGTTTGCACGCGCACAATGCCCGCTTCCAGTTCAGCCACGAGGTTAGCGTGGCCGCGCAGGACGGTGAAGTTGCCCTTTTTGCCCGGCAGGCCGACGGAAACCGCCGGCTCTTCAAGAAGCTTCTTCTCCGGGGAGTAGATGCTGACGGTGAGTTCTGCGCTGCCGGCTTCCATGGTTTACTTGTTCATCGCCTTGGCTTTTTCGACAACGTCTTCGATCGCGCCGCACATATAGAACGCGCTCTCGGGATAGCTGTCGTATTTGCCTGAAAGCAATTCTTCGAAAGAACGGATTGTGTCTTCGAGCTTCACATACTTACCGGGAGAACCGGTAAACTGCTCCGCAACGTGGAACGGCTGAGACAGGAAGCGCTCGATACGGCGCGCGCGGCTGACGAGAATCTTGTCGTCTTCTGAAAGCTCGTCCATACCGAGAATCGCAATAATGTCCTGCAGGTCTTTGTAACGCTGCAGAATGCGCTGTACTTCGCGCGCGATTTTGTAATGGCGCTCGCCGACTACTCCCGGAGAGAGTGCGCGGCTGGTAGAACCCAGTGGATCCACCGCGGGATAAATCCCTTTTTCTGAAATCTTACGTGAAAGAACGGTCGAAGCATCGATGTGCGTAAACGCCGTCGCCGGTGCGGGGTCGGTGATATCGTCGGCAGGAACATAAATCGCCTGAACCGAAGTGATCGCGCCTTTTTTCGTCGATGTAATACGCTCTTGCAGCTGACCCATTTCGGTTGCGAGTGTGGGCTGGTAACCCACGGCAGAGGGCATACGGCCGAGAAGCGCCGATACCTCTGAACCCGCCTGCGTGAAACGGAAGATGTTGTCTACGAACAGCAGAACGTCGGTACCTGCGTAATCACGCAGCCACTCGGCTTGTGTCAGCGCCGTCAGCGCCACACGCAGACGCGCTCCTGGTGGCTCGTTCATCTGGCCATACACGAGGCAGGTTTTATCGATAACGCCTGACTCTTTCATTTCAAGATAAAGGTCGGTACCTTCACGTGTGCGCTCACCGACACCGGCAAATACGGAATAACCACCGTGCTGCTTCGCGATGTTGTTGATGAGTTCCTGGATAATAACGGTTTTACCAACACCCGCACCACCGAAGAGACCGGTCTTACCACCGCGGATGTAGGGTTCGAGCAGGTCGATGACCTTGATGCCTGTTTCGAAAATCTGTGTCTTAGGTTCGATATCTTCAAACCCGGGCGCTGCACGGTGAATCGGGCGGCGCTCTTCGACCTGTACCGGTCCCTTTTCGTCGACCGGCTGGCCGAGTACGTTCAGAATGCGGCCGAGGGATTTAAGACCGACGGAAACCGTGATCGGCGCACCGGTATCGACGATTTCCATGCCGCGGGCTACACCGTCGGTAGAACCCATGGCCACCGCACGCACCGCGCCGCCGCCTAAGTGCTGCTGCACTTCGCAGACGAGAGTTTCTGAACCCAGCTTGAGTTCGATTGCGTTATAGATTTCGGGTAATTGCCCTTCCGGGAACTTTGCATCGAGTACCGACCCGATGACCTGACTTACTTTTCCACTTGCCATAAATTCTCCTTACCTTTACTGAATCGCCGCGGCGCCGCCGACAATTTCCGCGATCTCCTGTGTGATTTTTGCCTGACGAATTCGGTTATATTGCAATGTAAGCGCCTTGATCATGTCTGTCGCAGCATCCGTCGCGCTTTTCATCGCGATGCGGCGGGCGATTTGCTCAGAGGCAATCGCGTCTATAAGCGACTGGTACACAGTCATGCAGATCGCTTTAGGTAACAGCGATTCGAGAATCGCCTGTGGGTCCGGCTCGAAAAGAAACGGCAGTGATTTATGCTCTTTCTCTTCGCTGCTGATCTCTACGGGCAGAATAGTCTCAGCAACAGGGCGCTGGTTAGATGCACTAAAATATTTGGTATAAACGATATCAATTTTATCCACAGTCTCGAGCGAAAAAGCTTCCATATAGCTCTCGGCAAATTTTTGTGCGTCGGCAAAACGCAGTTTATCGTCGACGTTGGTGAAAGACGCCGCATACGGAATCTTCTGGTAGTTAAAATACGTAATGGCCTTTTTGCCGATCAGGTGCAGAACAACTTCGACGCCCTGCTTTTTGTATGAATCAATGAGGTTCACCGCGGCGCGGATGATGTTGGCGTTATAACCACCGCAGAGACCGCGGTTGGCTGTTACGACAACCACGAGGGCCTTACGGATGTGCGTATGGCGGCGTAGCAGAGGATGATCCGCAACTTCGCCTTGTGCTGCCAGTGAACCGATGAGTTCTTTAATTTTCTGCGCATAAGGGCGCGATGCAACAACCTTATCTACAGCCTTTTTTGCTTTCGCGGTGGAGACGAGCTCCATCGTGCGCGTGATCTTTTTGGTATTTTGTACCGAACCGATCCGGCTGCGGATTTCTTTCGATGTTGCCATGGCGCCGCTCTAATCCTTTAAAATTAGCGGGGGTCTCCCGAAGCGCTGCGCAGGAATGAATCGGCAAAGTCAGCGAGCACTGTATTGAGCTTCGCTTCGTCTGGTAATCCCTTCGTATCGCGGATCGTCACGTAGAACTCGTTGTGTGTTTTTTCAATGAATTCGAGGAGTTTCTCTTCGAACTCACGGATTCTCGGCACAGGGATTTTATCCATGTAACCTTTGGTTGCTGCATAGATCGAGATCACCTGTTTTTCAACCGGCATCGGTCTGTACTGCGGCTGCTTGAGGAGTTCAACGAGGCGGAAACCACGGTCGATCTGGCGTTGTGTCGCCGGGTCAAGTTCGGTACCGAGCTGTGCAAATGCTTCGAGTTCGCGGAACTGCGCAAGGTCGAGACGCAACGTACCCGCAACCTTTTTCATACCCTTGATCTGCGCAGCACCACCGACGCGCGATACCGAGATACCGACGTCCACGGCCGGACGTACGCCCGCGGCAAAGAGGTTCGGCTGCAAGTAGATCTGGCCGTCTGTGATCGAGATCACGTTTGTAGGAATATATGCTGAAACCTCGCCTTCCTGCGTCTCAATGACCGGAAGAGAAGTGAGCGAACCACCGCCGTATTTATCGCTGAGTTTCGCTGCGCGCTCAAGGAGGCGTGAGTGGAGGTAAAAGACGTCGCCGGGATACGCTTCGCGGCCCGGTGGGCGGCGCAGAAGGAGTGACATCTGCCGGTAAGCATTGGCCTGTTTGGATAAGTCGTCATAGACAACGAGCGTTGCCTTGCCCTGGTTATACATGAATTCTTCAGCCATCGCAGTACCTGAGTACGGAGCGAGGTATTGCATCGGCGCCGGGTCAGAGGCGTTCGCGGCTACGACGATGGTATAATCGAGAGCGCCCTGCTCTTTCAGTTTATCGATCACGCCCGCAACAGTGGATGATTTTTGACCGATCGCCACATAGACGCAGATCACGCCCGTGCCTTTCTGGTTGATGATTGCGTCGATCGCAATCGCCGTCTTACCTGTTGAGCGGTCACCGATGATGAGCTCGCGCTGGCCGCGGCCGATCGGGATCATCGCATCGATACTTTTGATACCTGTCTGCATCGGCTCGCCGACGGGTTGACGGCGGGCAATGCCCGGAGCGATAATTTCAATGGGACGAGTGGATTTTGTGTTGATGGGGCCTTTACCATCGAGGGGATTTCCAAGGGGGTCAACAACACGGCCAATCAGGGCATCGCCCGTCGGGACCTGGAGAATCTTACCTGTACGTTTGATCGAGAAACCTTCTTTAATCTTGAGGTAGTCACCGAGAATAACCACACCCACCGAAGTTTCTTCGAGGTTGAACGCGAGACCGGTAACACCGTTCTCGAACTCGAGCATCTCGCCCGCGAGACAGTTCGAAAGTCCATAGACCCGCGCAATACCGTCACCGACCTCCAGCACCTGACCGACTTCGTCGATCGTCAGCGTCTGTCCGTAGTTCTGGATCTCGCTCTTGAGTACTGAAACGATTTCTGCTGTGTTAATTTTCATATTTCCCCGTTCTATTAATCAATGAATGCTTTTGTGGCATCAATCGGATGCACCGCGGCAACGTCGTGCCAGTGGATCAGATCACGCGCCACTGTTCCGTCGTATATATAATCTGCTATGCGCACACGCACCCCGGCCAGCAGCTCGGGATTCACCTTCACGCTGACGTCGTAGTGCAGCGTCTTCGTGGCATCGAGGCCAAACGCCGCACGGTTTGTGTCGACTTTCTTTATGATCAGTTGCTTGAGCTCGTCGTCTATCCCACCATTGGCGAGATCTTTAGCGACGGCGATATCGACGTATGTGCGGCCCAGGATGCCATCGAGTACCTTCCTGTAGGCGGCAAAGATTTCAGGAATAAACTGCATGCGCCGCTTCTCTGTCAGAATCATGCACATATTGAGCACAGGCTTCTGCACCTTACCCGAAAAAGTTGCCGTTAAGGCCTTCTTTTTCGCGGCGGTAGAGATGCTGGGCGACTGCAGAAATACACCGAACTTTACATCGCCGCGCAGTACATCGCGTACGGCATGCAATTCATCTTCAGCCGCTTTCAGGTCAAGACCTGCGACTTCGGAAAGTGCGATTGCGTAGTTCTGTGCCGCCTTCGATGCCATGTTTACTTGCCGGCTTTGAGCTGATCAAGCTCTTTCAGGATAATGTTGCGGTGATCTTCTTTTGAAACGTCGCGGCTCAGGATTTTCGAGATGATGGCGACACTGAGGTCGACGACTTCTTTCTCGAGTTCTTTGATCGCTTTCGTCTTCGCCTGTGTGATTTCACCGACCGCGCGGTCGTGGATCTCTTCCGCTTCTTTCTTCGCGTCGGCCAAAATGCGCTGACGGATGGATTCCGCGTCTTTTTTACCTTCGTCGATTATCTGTAACGCCTGGTCTTTCGCCGCATCGAGATGCTTCTTATAATCAGACATCATCGACTCGGCCTGCTCGCGCAGCTTGCGTGATGAATCCAGATCTTCCTGAATCTTCTCGTTACGGGCGTCGAGGCCGTTGATAATCGGCTTCCATGCAAAGAGCCAGAGGACAATCAGGACCACGATGAAGGTGACCGCGGTCCAGAATACCAGACCGGGTGAAACCTTCAGGAGATCGATGCTTGTGCCTGTCAAAAATACCATGTTAGCGTCTTGAACCTAAGCTCAAAAATCAGACTTTGATTTTATCGAGCATCAGAAAGGCAATAACGAGTGCGAACAGAGCCGCGCCTTCGATAAGAGCCGCTGCGATGATCATCACCGTTTGAATCTTGTTTGCCGCTTCTGGCTGACGGCTGACACCTTCAGCTGCCGCACCACCGATGCGTCCGATTCCGAGGCCTGCGCCGAATACAGCGAGTCCCGCTGCGATTCCTGCTCCGATTGCAATAATTGGTCCCATTTTAATCTCCTTTCGTTTTTTAATGCCTGTGTTGTACTTGTGAAATAAAGAGTGCGGTTAAGAATGTAAAAATGTACGCCTGCAAGACCGCCACGAAGAGCTCGAGCATGTAGATAGCTACAGCACCGGCGACGCTCACGGGGGCGATCAAGTAGGATTGAAACTGGAAAATGAAGCCTAAGAGCACGAGAATGATCATATGCCCCGCTGTCATGTTTGCGAGAAGACGAATGGCGAGCGCGAACGGCTTCGTGAAAATACCGATGAGCTCGATCGGCCACATAATCGGCCACAGCGGCAGCGGAATGCCGGCAGGCACGATGTTACGGATAAACAGCACGCCCTGGTAGGCAAAACCTGAAATCAGGATAACAATGAAGGAGAAAATCGCCAGCGTCGCCGTAACGGCAATGTCGCCAGTGGCAGTGATGCCCGGCCAGATTTTTTCTGCCATCGGCAGCGCGAGCGAGTCATGACCGCCATGCGCATGCATGAGGCCTGTAGCCTGGCCAACGGTGACATAGATTTCACCGAGCGACGGAATGAGGCCTAACAGGTTAGAGATCAGAATAAAGAAAAACAATGTGAGCAGATACGGCTCATACGGATGCGCATGGTGACCGAGACTCGCATGTGCAACATCGTTACGGATAAAATTCACGAGAACTTCGACAAAACCCGTAAAACGCGATGGCTTCTTGTAAGGATCTTTGCCGATACGGCGCGCCGCAGGAATCAGAATGAGCATCAGGAATCCGGCGCCGAGAAAAAGCATCATTACACGTTTAGTGATCGAGATATCATAACCGGCGAGCTCAAGCTTCCAGAGCGGGGCATCCGACAAGTGGTGCGCGATGGTTTCGGCAAAATTAAAGGGCGCATCACCATGTGCGGCAGGCGCAGCATCGTGACCCGCAGGAGCCGTATGAAGACCGGCCGGCGCACCATGCGCATCTGCCGGCGCAGTGATCGTTGCGCCATGCGCGGCCGCGGGCACAGCGCCCGCTTTCGCAGGCTGCGCCGGAGCGACTGGCACAGGATTCGCTGAGAACACAGAAGTGGCGATAAAAAAAGCGGAGATGATGGCGAGTTTTCGTTTCATTTTCTCAGTGCCCACAGAGCGAGAACAACATGCGCGACCCAACCAGCTGCCACACCCAGCGCAAACGCTGAGATACCCTGTGTCCTTTCTGTCTTCGCCAGAACATACACAGCGGTACAACCGATGAGTAGCGCAATGAGCCGCAGCGAAATCGCCGCGAGAAAAATAAACCCTTCACCCGGATTCTTTTTGAGCCCCCATCGCGCCGCGAACGCCGCAAAAGCAGACACCAAAAACCCGACTGCGAAGAGAATTGCCGGTAGCAAACTCACTGCCGCCGCCTTGTAGGCAACGGGAGGTTCTTTGTTTTGAAACAATGCGACAAGTAAAATGTCTCTGAAAGGTCGATTTTTTTACAGAAAATGCGGCGCTGGTTTACTAAGAAAATATCCCTGCCACAGGGAGATATTTATCCTCTTTAGATAAATAAGCTCGGCTTCGGTTTCTACGCCTTCTGCGAGAATCACGATGCCGTTTTTATGCGCAAAACCCACGAACGCCTCCACGATGTCCTGTTTAAATTTATCTGTGTCGATGTCGCGCACCATCAGGGCGTCGAGCTTAACGTAATCCGGCTTAATGCGCACAATCTGGTTAAGGCTCGAATATCCGCTGCCGGCGTCGTCAATGGCGATGCGGATGCCCAGCTGACGGAAAAAATTCAGATTGCGGTTGAACTCCTGGTAATTATCAATGATCTCGCGCTCGGTAATTTCGAAGACCAGGCGATCGGCGGGAAAAGGTCTTTCCTGGGAGAGCAGGAAGAATTTAAACTCAGGCGTCAGAATCGACAGCGGTTCGACATTGACGAACAGTAGATTTCCCGCAGGCATCGACGCCGCTGCCTTGACAGCTGCCTGAAAACAGTTAAAGTCCAGGGCGGCGGTCTGCGAAAGTTCTTTTGCCACCGAAAACAAGAGCTCCGGATTTTCGATTCTGCCGCCTTCGGGCCCGCGGCTCAGCGCCTCGTAGCCCAAAACATAACGCTGGCCATTCTTCTCACCAAAAATTGCCTGAAACATGGTGCGCACATTGCCGGCGCGGATGAATTCCGTAAACTCACGCCTGAGCTCGATATGCTGCGCTTCGGTTTTACGGTGGGCCGTCCATTCGGCGTCGCGCAGCGCACGGTAAAACAGACGAATGAACGGCAGCGACGCCTTGTAGAACATCTGTCCGTAACCGACATTGACAACAAATTCCTTCAGCGTGCGCCCGCTGAAGACATACTCAAGTTCGGTGAGGATTTTTGTCTGCAGGCTGCGGATCAATATCTCCATGGTTTCAGGATTACTCTTCTGGTGGCCTTCGCGGTCGACCTGAACAATGACAATCGAATTCGAAAGCGGACGGTTCATCGTGATGAAGTATTCTTTCGAAATGAAAAATCCCTCGATCCTCTTGAGAATCTCGGCGACGGCCTTAAGCAACTGATCGAAGGCTTTCCAGCCATAAATCTCATCGCGGTCGTGCAGCGGCGCGACATCGAGATAGATAATCAGCAGGTGCGCTTCCTGACCCAAGGCTCGTTTGATCTCGTCGATCGTGGCATAAAGTGAAGGCAGGCCCGTCACCGAATCGGGCGCGTGGGCATCGAGTGCAACAGCCTGCTGCGCCAGCAGCAGTTGCTGGCCCATGAGGTTAAGATTCATGCGCGCTTCGTGCGAACGAATACTCATGAGTTCGCGCACGGCGACCAACAGCTCTTCGGTGCGGTATGGTTTTAACAGATAGTCATCCGCCCCACTCTCTACCGCCTTAGCAGGGTCGCCGTAAGCTGAGATCAGCAGAATCGGCACGTCGCTGCATTCGGGCACCTTGCGCACTTTTTCACAGAACTCATAACCCGACATCAGCGGCATAACCACGTCGGAAACAATCAGGTCGGGAACTTTTTCCGAAATCGCAAACAGCGCGGCTTCAGGGTTGGTAAACGCGCTGACTTCGTATTCGGTGCTTAAAATACTTTCAGAGAGTGCGAGCAGTACGGAATCATCGTCGACGAGAATAAGGCGCTTAGGCACTGCTAACGCTTATTTTCCCGCGGGCTTTTTATCCGTAGCAGGGGCGGGACCGCCCGTTTCTTTCTTATCGTCTTTGCTCAGGTGCTTTTCGTCGATTTCGTTGCGGTACTGCGCGCGCAGCTGCTTCTTCTCGTTCTCATCTTTTGCAAGTTCGATTTTCAGATAGATCGAATGCAGGCGTGCCAGGCGGTAATGCGCCAGCGCCTCTGCGTAGCGGCGGTGTTTTTCGGCATTGGAAGCCTGCGTCAGCTGCTGGTAGCCGACAGAAAGCCGGTGCTGGTTCTTCTGCACAATACCCGCCATACGGATGGCGTCCGCGCTACCCGTGTTTTCAGCCTGCATGTCGAGATCGGCCATGCGGTCGGCGCTCTGGTTGAGCATTTCGGTTGTTTTCTTGCGGAAAATCTCGCTCGCCTTCCCCATAGCCGCGGCAATATTTTCACGGTTTGTGCGCAGCGTTTTTTCTGCACCGACATATTCCATTTTATAGATGAGTTTCAGCGCGTCCTTATACTCGGTCGAAATTTTATCCGAGTCGCCTTTATCGATGGCCTCAGGCAAAGAATTGCCGAGCGCATTCAAAAGCTGAATGTCGCGCATGTTGTCGTCCTTCAGCTTCAGCGCTTTTTCGCGTGCATGCACCAGGTCGAGGTAAGTGGTCTCTTTGGCGCCGCTCTTATCGCCCTCGGTCGTCGCGTTTTTCGCGTCAGGCTTTTTACCTACGCCTGCCGAACCGCTGCTTTTCGGCTTGACTGTATCCTGAGATGCCAGCGCATTTGCGCTTAGAAAAATGAGTGTCCCCAGCGTGGCGATGAAATGGATTTTACGAACAATTTGCATAGTCGTACCCTTTTCTGCGCGGCTGCACAGTCAACCAGAAACACCATCAACCATCCTCTCCCCCCTCCCTACAGCCGAAGGCGGAGAGGGGGGTGGGGTTTTAGCGGCGGTCGACAACTACCAGCAACCCAATTTAGGCGAACGGGAACGCCGGCGCAAGCTTTCGGCGAACGACAAAGCGCTCGAAGCCTTTTTCGCGCGCAACCTGCCCCTCGGCTGGAAGTTTGATTTCCAGGGGAAATCCCTCTCGCTGACACGCAATGCGCCCGTTTACCTGCTAACCATACCCACCGACGAATTCCGGAATCTTTCCAAACCGGCATTATTGACGCTTGCCAAAAACCAGGGGAGAAAGCGCGAATGCACGATGGAGTTTCTCGTCGAGCGCCACGACGACATTGCCCTGATACGGCAAAAGGTGCGCCTGTTCAAGGAAATCCGCGCCGACATCGCGAAGGCCTATGACCGCCTGAGACTCAAACACGTGTGCCGCGGATGGACTGCCCTGGAATGCTCGCTAACGCAGGGCGCCGGCCGCGACGCGGCGCTGGAATACCTGACGACGCGGAAGATTCTCGCGGAAAAACTGGAAGTTACGCCGGTCTACCGCATCGGCACACTCTACCTTTACCCGAAAAAAAACCAGTGTGTGTTGCCCGCGCATGACTGGTACGTGACGAATACGCTGTTTCCCGAAAACGCGCGCATGCTGCCTTTCGAGGCGGGCGAAGAAGTGGAGATTATCCTGCGCAATATGCTGCAGCTGACGCTGTGGGAATAACCAGGTAAGTTCTGAAAAAGACAAAATTAGGAGCGCTTGGGGCATCGCGGCCGCGCATAACTTTTTCAGAACTTACCTAGCGTTGCAAAAACTTTAACAGTTCGGCAAACGGCATCGGCCGCGCGAGCAAAAAGCCCTGCATGATATCACAGCCATGCGAACGCAGATAATCCCGCTGCTCGCTTGTCTCGACACCTTCGGCGATCACCTTGAGGCGCAGGTTGTGGGCGAGGCCAATAATCGTCTGGACAATCGCTGCGTCGTCGGCATCGTCCATGATGTCGCGCACAAAGGATTGGTCAATTTTCAGATAATCAATCTTCAGCTGGCGCAGGTAACTCAGCGATGAGTAGCCGGTGCCGAAATCGTCGATGGAAAATTTTACGCCGAGATCCGAAAGCCGGCGCATCGTCGTAACTGACTTCTGCGTATCCTGCATCAGTATACTCTCGGTAACCTCCAGCTCGAGGTGGTTCGGCTGAATGCCGTTTTTTTCCACAATCGCCTCGACCAGTTCGCAAAACTGCGGATGCTGAATCTGCGTGGCGCTGACATTGACAGAAATTCTCAGCGATTCAAAACCCGCCTGTTTCAGGTCGCGGAAACGCCCTGCCACTTCGCTCATCACCCAGGCGCCGACTTCGGGAATCTGTCCCGATTCTTCGGCGACCGGGATAAACCGCGCCGGTGACACCGCGCCCCATTCGGGATGGTTCCAGCGCAGCAGCGCCTCACAGGATTCTATTTTTCCGCTGGCGAAATTCAGTTGCGGCTGGTAATGGACTTCGAGCTCACCGCGAACGATAGCCTGCCGCAAAGCCGTTTCAATTTCGAGGCGCTCGTGCGTGACCCGGTTTAACTCCTCCGAAAAATACTGGAACTGGTTGCGCCCGCTCTCTTTGGCATGGTACATGGCGATGTCCGAATTCTTGAGCAGCTTCTCCTGCGTCGCACCGTCACGCGGATAGACGGCGATGCCGATGCTGACCGAAGCCTGCATCGACGCCTGAGCCAGGTGAAAGGGTGCTGCGAGCGCATCGCAGATTTTATGCGCCACATGCGCCGCCTCTTCGGGATGAATAAGCTCATGCAGCAGTATGATAAACTCGTCACCGCCCTGGCGCGAGACGGTATCGATGCTTTTGACGGACTGCGTCAAACGGCGGGCAACTTCTTTCAGGAACAGGTCGCCGTGCTGGTGCCCGAACGAATCGTTAATTTTCTTAAAATGATCCACGTCGAGAAACAACAGGGCAAATATCGCCTGGTGCGTTTCGGCAAGGGCAATCGTTTGCGCAAGCCTGTCTTCAAACAGCGCACGGTTAGGCAGCCCTGTCAGAATATCGTGCTGTCCTAAATAACGTATCTTCTCTTCAGCGCGTTTACTTTCGGTGATATCGCGCGCCACCAGCACGATCGAATCTTCATTGAGTTTCGAAAGTTTTGCCGCAAACCAGATCTCCTTGCCGTTGATGTCGAGCGTGTAGCGGATCTCCACAGGTTCATTCGATGCCAGCGTGGATTTAACATGCCGCAGGAAATAATCCGCCTGATCGGCCGGAAAAACATCATGCAGCGTCATTCCCAGCAGCTGATCGGACGGCCGGTAGAGCAGGTCAGAATTGGTCGCCGCGATTTCGATATAACGCCCGCCTTTATCGAGCACCAGAATCACATCAGTAATCGCTGCAAACAGCGAACGCAGTTTGTTTTCACTTTTCCTTAAGGCGCTCTCGGCCTGTTTGCGTGCGGTGATGTCGCGGGCCACGACGAGAGTTGAAAAATGCCCGTTGTAAACAGTACCCGAACTCGAGACTTCGACGTCTACCCGGGTGCCGTCAAAACGCACGAACTCCATCTCTGCGACGGGCAGCTTGTAATCGCCCTCACGGACTTTTTTGATCCGCTCAGAAACGAGACCGCGGTATTCCGGTGCCGGAATATTCAGCACATCCATACCCATCATCTGATCGAGCGAGGCGCCCATAAGCTGGAGGCAGGCAGGATTCGCATAGGCCAGCATACCTGAGTAATGGACAAAGATCGCCTCGCGCGAAGACTCGACGATGCTGCGAAAACGATGCTCGCTTTCGTGCAATGCCAATTCGGCAGTTTTAATGATATCTTCTGAAGCCATCTAGGATTACGCAGCTGCCGGGCTTATGCTGTGATTGGACAGCAATTGCCATGCCGGGAATAAAACGACAAGATTCTGACCCGAACCTGCTACATTGCGGTCATGCGTGAATGGCCGGTAAGCTTCTCCATTTCGCCCAGCCACTTGCGAACATGCGGATAATCCGCAAGGTCAAAACCACCCTGATCGGCGACATGCGTATAGGCATAGAGAGCAATATCGGCAATCGAAGCCGTTGCCGCTCCGAACCAATGATGTTCGCGCAGGTGATCATCCATGATCGAAAGAGCCTTATACCCTTTCGGTAAATTGGCGTCATACTCGGCGCGGCGTTCCGCTATGGTGTTAGTAATACTTTGTATTGCCCGGTTCACGGCAATGCGGGGTTCGTGATCGTACTGCTCGAAGAACATCCATTGCAACACGTGCGCCTGCGACAGCTTATCCTGCGGCCAGAAGGAGCTACCCTGCGCGAAGTAATAGAGAATCGCGTTCGACTCGGGTAGATATGAACCGTCTTCAAGCTGCACCAGCGGTACGCGCGCATTCGGGTTCATTTTTTTGAACTCCCCGGTTTGCGTTGCCTTGTGCCGGGTATCAGTCTCAATCCACTCGTAGTGAATCTTCAGATAGTCGAGAATGAGTTTTACCTTATGGCAGTTTCCCGACGAAGACATTCCCCAGACGCGTATCATGGCCGGAGCAGAACCTCTTTACGCGCGCACTGAGCCTGCGAACCCGTGGGTTCGCTGCCCATGTATGCCTGGCAGCTAAAAGTAAAGTTTGTCAGTGCCTCGCGCATGGGATGATCGCCGAGTTTGCCTTCGGCCTTGAGCTTCTCTGCCTTATCGAGCACGTCGTCGATGTATGAACCGAGGCAGCGCAAAACCAACGTACGCGCAGAGTAAGCGGCATAGCGCGGTTTTTCATGATCGAGATTTTTTTTCGCCCATTCGCAGATGACTTCCTTTTCCTTTTCGGAATAGTTGTACATGTATTCGGGCGCATTGAAGGCTGCATCGGCGAGATATTCCCGTTTCGTATCGGTGGCTGCTTTTTTGATGCGGTCGAAATTTCTCAGCCGGCCCTGATACAACGCGTGCCGGTAACCTTCATTGCGCGTGGCATTTTGCGGATGGGCGTCGAGCACCTTGAAAAGTGCTGCGTCTTTCTTTTGCAATGTGGCGAGCACCGTGGTGAGCTCGGCCGCATAATAAGAGGCATAAGTCTTGTTTTGCTCCAGGCCTTTGATAAATGTGTCGGCAGTTTTCGGGCTCACCAGTTTGGGGTTTTTCAGGGCATCGCCGAGCGAGGTGCGGTAGTTATAGATATAACTCATCGTTGCCGCGGATAGTTTTTCATCTTTTGAGGCGAAAGCATTGCCGAGGTCAGGCAATGACTTCACCATGCCGTCGGCGTCGATGATTGCCTTGACTTTGCCATCTTCACCGTCGGGGCAAGAGCTGACCGAGGCATACTGCAGATCGATTGTGCATTTTTCGCCAACAGCTTTCAGCGCGTCAGAGAGGGGTGAGGCAGAGAGGGAGGAAAAAAGCAGGGGAAACCCTAACAGATATTTAAGCATATGTCAGGTTTTGAAAATTTGGATGAGAAGGCAAGTGAAGCAGCGGGATAAGCAGCGGGATAAAAGAAGTTTTGCGCACAAGCTCGCACTATGGCTTTAACCACCCCGCCCCTGCGGGGCACCCCTCCGGAGGAGGGGAATGCTTCGGAAAAAGCTTTGTCCCAAACTTCCCCTCCTATGGAGGGGTGTCAGGCGAAGCCTGACGGGGTGGTCACACGATGTAGGCGGTCAGGCGAAGCCTGACGGGGTGGTTCATCCACGGAATTCGCAGACCTAAAATTCTCTTGAACAATAAGATTAGAGTATGCAACCGGCCAAAGACGACCATGCGTCACACGGGTAAGTATAAGTCGCTACCGTTTAATCCAAAACTCAAGCAACGCGCGAAAGAACTGCGGCGTGCTGGAAATTTACCTGAGGTATTACTTTGGAATCAACTCAAGAAAAAACAATTGCTCGGTCTTGACTTTGACCGACAAAAGATCATTGGCAACTATATTGTCGATTTTTACTGTGCAGAAAAATCCGTCGTTCTGGAAGTGGATGGCAGTAGCCATAACGGAAAACAGGAATACGACGCGCAACGCGATGCTTTCTTCACGAGCCTGAATCTTAAAGTATTGCATATTACGGCTGACGATGTTAAAAACAATCTCTCACAAGTGATTGAGTTTTTACAAAATCACCCCGCGTTATGCTTCTAACCACCCCGCCCCTACGGGGCACCCCTCCGGAGGAGGGGAATGCTTCGGAAAAAGCTTTGTCCCAAACTTCCCCTCTTATGGAGGGGTGGCAGGCGAAGCCTGACGGGGTGGTTACTGATGAATCGCCCAACCGCCATTATTCTCCGCGGCATCTTTGATAATTTCGCTGAGCGTCGGGTGCGCATGGCAGGTGCGCGCCACGTCTTCGGCTGACGCGCCGAACTCCATCGCGAGTGTTAACTCGGCGATGAGCTCCGACGCGCGCGCGCCGACGATGTAGGCGCCCAGCAGGCGATCTGTTGTTTTATCGGACAACAATTTTAGCTGGCCATCGCCTTCCATCATCGCCTTCGCGCGGCCGTTGGGTTTAAAGAACGAGCGACCGATTTTATATTCGATGCCCTTTTCTTTCAGCTCTTCTTCGCCGAGACCCACCCACGCCACTTCGGGATGCGTGTAGACGACGCCCGGTATCGCATCGTAATTCACATGACCCGCCTGGCCCGCCATCACTTCGACGCAGGCCACGCCCTCTTCCATCGCCTTGTGCGCGAGCATCGGCCCGTTGATACAATCGCCGATCGCATAAACCGAAGGCACCGAAGTCTGGTAGGTATGCATATCGACCGCGATGCGGCCGCGTTCGGTGAGTTTCACACCCACCTTGTCGAGGCCGAGATTTTCGAGGTAAGGCTTGCGGCCCACCGCGCAGAGAATCACATCGCCTTCAAAGGTTTTGGTTTCACCAGCAGGATTTTTCACCGTGACGATGCCGCCCTTACCCTTGACTTCGGCCTTTTCCACCTTGTGCTCGAAAAAGAATTCGATGCCCTGCTGCTCCAGAATGCGTTGCGCAAGACTGGACATCTGCCTGTCGGCCGTACCGAAGAGCCGCGGCAAAAATTCGATCACGCTGACTTTTGCGCCAAGACGGCGCCAGACCGAACCCAGCTCTAACCCAATCACGCCCGCACCGATCACAATCATGTGCTGCGGTACCTTCGGCAGCGCAATCGCATGATCTGAGGTAATAATGACTTTGCCGTCGACCGGCACCGTTGGCAATTCGATGGGGATAGACCCCGTCGCTAAAATTATTTTTTTAGCCTTGAGAGTTTCAACAACAGACTTGTCGGCCGGGTTTATCACCTGAACTTCCGTCGGCGACGTGAGACTGCCGAAGCCGACAAAACGTTCGATCTTGTTCTTTTTCATGAGAAAGTCAACGCCGCCGGTAACTTCGGAGACAACCTTATCTTTGCGTTTCAGCATTTGCGCCACATCCATTTTGACATCTTTTGCGGAAATGCCGTGCTCGCCGAAATGTTTCAGCGCGTTCTCATAGTGCTCGCTCGAATCCAATAGGGCTTTGGAAGGGATACATCCGACATTGAGGCATGTGCCGCCCATGGTCGCGCGCTTTTCGACAATGGCAACGCTCATCTTCAGCTGCGCCGCGCGTATGGCCGAAACATAACCTGCAGGGCCGCCGCCGATCACGACAAGATCAAATTCTTTCATAATCAACCGTCACCGGGACCCGCGATAAGCAGGCAATGAATCTAAAGGAAGAGCGGGGATTAAATGCGGTAACGGGCGTAAAAGTCCAGAAGCCAGTATTTTCCCGCTTCGAGCAAAAGCGGCGCCCTCTGGTAGGTCAGGACATCCTGGCTGCCATACTCGATGTCGCCGATCAGGACATTGGATACCTTTGCACCAAGAAAGACTTTTTCTTCCAGCGTCAAGGCGATGGCAAGGCTCAACAGGTCATTGCCTGAACGGACAGGGTTATAGCCCTTCCCGGCGTAGCCGTTTTCATAAAAGACCAGCAGTATTTCATTGCGCAGCGTAAGACGAATCGCTTTCCAGGGGGAGACATCCACCTCTTGTAAAAAATAAAACCCCACGGAACGCCCCGGATAGAGATAAAAGTTATAGGGTTGGTTGTTATAACGCTGGTCCGTCGTGAGATCGGTGAAATAATAAAAATGCGAGCGGCGCTGCTTTTCGTAGAAATCGGTCGCCTCGGCGCCATAATAACGCACCTGGTTCGAAAGCAACAAACGGTCGAAGATGCCCCAGAATTTCGACCGTGCATAATCAACGCCCAGAACACCCGAAACTGTTTTTTCGTTAACGTTAAAACCCCGGCTGAAAGTTACAGAGGATAAATCCAGAAAGCGCGGCACGCCTCCGTAGTTTTGCCCGGTGTAATACGCCTGCATGCCTGTCGGACGGTAGAGATACGAAACACCGCCTTCATAGTAGAGACGCAGCGAATCAAACAGCGTGATCTCTCCGGCGATACCGGGCACGATGCGGTTGCCCACGGGCGTGTTGATTTCAGACAGGGCACCGATGCCGATGATTTTCTTCGGGCCGTAAATGTACAGGCTCTGGACGTCGTCGCCTTCATAATAACCATAGCCGAGCACCGCGGCTTCGACGCTCAAATACCTAAAATCGGCGTTGAACTGAAAGCCGACACCGGTAAACTGAGAATAGAAGAGTCCCTGACCGTGACGGAACATAGGCAATGAACCCGCAAGCACGCGGATGTTGTGCCCGCTGTCGGGCAGACCTTCGATGGGGATCAACTGCCCGAGCGTGCCCTCAAAACTCATTTGCGGAAAGGCGCGCATGATGAAAGGCGCATCGGTGAGATTCGCAGACATCGTGCGCTTCTGCAGCGTGGCCAGCGCACTGACATTAAAATGGGGCACGACCTGGTAATTGCCATAAAACTGAAACCAGGCATACGAATGCCGCGCGGGCAGGCTCCGGACTTCACTGCTGGTTCCTAAGGCATTCGTATAGGTGATAAAACCTTCGCTGCCGAAATTCCATTTCTCGGGACCAGCTTTCGGCGTGAGGCGATCCCAGCTGGTATCGAGTTTGCCGAAATCGGCGGCGATGAGGCTTGTGCCAGCCAACACGAAGAGAACGAGAGCTGGATACCTAATAGCAGGCCTCGGTGAATATCAAATTCTGAAACTGCAGGGCCTGCGACACCGAGGTATTCTCGTCGGGTAGGGTTGTATTGGCGGTAATCTGCGTCGTAGCCGTCGATGTGCGCGACAAGGTAACCGTTCCCGAGCCCCTGAGGGTCGCATTGTAATAGCCTGCGACATATTTTTCACTGCTGCAATTGTAATAATCGGCGCACGTTACGGCAGATAACCAGACCTCGGGGTTGCCTGTGGCGATCGTCTTCACTCCGTAAGCGGAAGATGCGAGATTGATCGTCAGCGAAAAAAAACCGGTCCCGACGATTACCTGCCGCATCGACGATGCGCTGACAGGCACAGCCGGCGTGACAATGGCTGTGCCGCTCAGGGCCAGCCCGTTCAGATTACCTGAATAATCGAAGTAGGATTCATACGAAGAATCGATATCAAACGCTGAGCCGCAAGTAATGCGCGAGCGGGAGTTTTGAGTTGGCGTATCAATGGCACAGCCCGACGCCAGAAGTAAAAGCACGTTGAAAACCAGCATGGTGAGAAAAAGCCTCTTCATGCATGATTTATGCAGTGCGATGTGCAGCGCCACTAGGGTCTTAGCTGATAACCAGCTTTCCGCGTCGCGCCGAAAAATTGCCCGGCTGGCGATGACGCATGGCATAATCTAATATGTTGGATAACTTATTTATAATAAATTGAGAATAGTTCGGGAACCCGCAGAGTGCTGCACAGGTCGGTATCGTATGACCGACCATATTGGCCTATTGTGTACATCAGAATCGCGGGGTGGCCTAGAACTCAATGTCATCCGCATGGCCCGCTGGCTTACGGAAATGGGTTGTGTTATCGTCATTCTCGGTAAGCCGGGAACCGAAATCGAATATCTATCGGCGAAGCATGCCCTCAGGTTTCTGCCTATCGACCCCGGCCCCAAATATTTTGACCTGCGTGCGGGATGGCGACTAAGGCGGATCATCCGCGGCTACAACCTCAAAATTATTCTGGTAAATACCACGGCTGACATCGGCCGCGCCGTTCTCGGAAAGATCTTTTCACTCGGATCTGCTCACGTGGTTTATCTGCAAAATATGCAGATCGGCATTAAGAAAACGGATCCATTCCATAGCTGGCTGTATAACCGCCTGGATGCGTGGATATCCCCATTGCCTTTCATGGCCGACCAGGTACGCAGGCTCACGAGGCTCAACCGTAAAAAAATATTTCAGTTTCCCCTCGGCATCGAACTCGATCGTTTCATCGAAAACAAACCGCATCAAACCGAGGCCCGCTGGAAGCTGGGCCTGCCCCACAATTCCATACTTGCCGGCGTGATTGGCAGAATCGACCGCCAAAAAGAGCAGGACCTGTTGCTCAGGGCTGCAGCGCGCCTCATTCACAATAATTATCCCCTCGACATTCTGATCTTGGGCGAAGCCACGCTGCATGAGGCCGACAGTTATGCACAAGAGCTGAAGGCCCTCAGCAGGAGCCTCGACATTGAAAACCATGTGCATTTCAGGCCCTTCATCGAAGATATCGAGACTGCGCATGCGGCGCTGGATATCTTTGTTCTGCCCTCGCGCAATGAAACATTCGGCCTCGTTACGGTCGAAGCCATGGCAGCGGGCCTGCCCATTATCGCGACGCGCAGCGGCGGTACACCGGAGATCATCTCAGACCACGAAGAGGGCTTGCTGATCACCCCTGGCAATGTCGGCGAACTGGCCGCTGCGCTTAAACTGCTCATGCGCTTTCCCGATCTGCGCCAGCATTTCGGCAAGGCGGCACGCCGCAAGGCTGTCGAATTTTTTTCCCATGCGCAGCAGTGTTTCGACATGATGGCGCTATTCGAAAAAATTTCATGAATAAAAGTTCGCGTGACGCGGTCGCGCTGATACGCCTGGGCTCTCTCGGTGATGTACTCATCGCCACGCCGGCTTTGCGCGAAACCATCCAAAAATTTTCAGGTAAACCCGTCTACGTGGTTGGCTCATCTCTCTGGCTGAAAATTTTATCGCCCCGGATGTGGCCCGAAGTTTCAGGGGTGCTTACGATGACGAAAAAGGGTCGCGAGGCGAGGCTTTACCGGCCCGAAGGAGATCTCTGGAGAGCCGCAGAAGAAAAGATAACCATCATGCAATTGCTGCACCGCTGCGCGGTGACCGTGAATCTGCGTATCGATTCTTTCCGGTTCTTATCTCTGGCGTGGTTTGCCCGTGTACCACGCCGCCACGGCACATGCCCGTGGTATCTGAAATTTCTGGTCACGCACTGGTCGCCGTGGCTGAATCAGACCGCCGCCATCCATGAACGCGACCGCTTGCTGCGCATCGTCGATGCGCCCAGGCGCAGGTTGTTCCCATTGGGGCTCGAATCACAAAACCGCAGGAACTTGTTCCTTAACCCGGAAGCACCGGCTGGCGACGGCGGGCGCGGTGCTGCCGCAGATTACGCGACGCCGCTACAGGCAGCATGGCCGAAAACTACGCTGCCGTACATATGGCTGAGGCGCGGCTTACCGCAGCTTGCAAAGGCCGACACGAGGGTGCTCCGGGACAAATTCCATCTCGAAGCGAAATCCTATTGGCTGGTTAATCCGACTTCCAGCCTGGTTGAAAAGGCATGGCCCGCCGACAGATTTCGTATTTTCTGCGCGCAGTATGCAGCGACTCTCAAGAAGAGAAAAAAATCGCTGGTTATCACCGGCGCTCCTCATGAGACAGACTGGCTGAAGAGCGTTGCTACCGGGGACTTCCGGGTTATTCAACCGCATACTTTCACAGATCTCTTGCAACTCGTCGCCGGTGCCGAAGTGCTGATCACAAATACCAGTTCCCTGCAGTTCATAGCGGCGGCGACTTTGACCCCTGCAATCACACTGGTCGGTCGGGCGACACCGGCCCGGTGGGGGCCGGTGGGACCAAACGATATCAGTGTTTGGGGCCAACTGCCGAAAAACTTCAGGGGCAATTTCCGCGAGCAGGAGATCGCTTCATATGAAGAGATCTCCGTTGATCAGTTACGGGCAGCGGCGCAAAAGATGACGGAGCGCTTAAACCAGCTTTAAGAGCTTAGGCAAGCGCCACGGTTTCATCAGGTGCGCGCAGGTGGCAACGCCGCCCATCATCGCCCCGGCGATACCAAGCGATGTCGTATCGGCACCGGTGAGATAAAGATTTTTCACGGGCGTATGCACCTGGCACCACGGTGACGCGCTTGTATCAAAACGTTCGGGCACACTCGCCAGGCCATAGATAGAACCCTGATCGTGGCTCGTCATATATTCCGTTGTGATGGGCGTCGAAGTCTCATGGAAATCCACAAGGTCTGCAAAACCCTTATACCGCTCATCGACGAACCGGATTAACAACTCTGTAGCCTTTTCTTTCAGGTTTTTGTACGCCTCTTCACGCTTATGCCAGGGCTGGTCTTTCCAGGCTGCGTATTCGCCGTAGGGAGCGAAGGTAATAATCTCCGCAGTATGCCCCTCGGCCTTCGGGTCTTTTAAGGAGGGAAGAGAAAGGTAAGCCATCGGTGGCCGGCCCTTTTTGACCCAGTCGATGCGGTTTGCGAAAGTGATATCGTGGTCATAGTTATCGTAGATCCAGTGGTTCTCGCCTTTGAGGCCAAGCGTCGCTGCGCTGTCCTTGAGCGCTAAATAGACGCTGATGTGCGATACAGGGGGATTACGTCTGTTGAAGTCGATAATACGCTCTTTGAAGTCGGCGGTCTCATCTCCGGAAAGCAGTTTCACATAGGTGTTGTATGCACCCGCGCATGATATGATGGTCTTCGCCTTAAAGATGATATCCTCGTCTTTGTTCTGTCCCCGCAGATTTCTGGCTCGCACGCCGACGGCTTTCCCGTTCTCGACGATGATTTCCTGAACGGCATGGTTCTCGAGTACCTTGCCGCCCTTCGCTTCGATAATCGGCACGATCGCTTCGGCAATCGCTTCCGACGAACCCACAGGGTATGCCGCGCCCTTAAAGAAATGATTCACGAGTATCGCGTGGATACAGAACGCACTTTGTGAAGGCGGCAGCCCAAAATCGCCCCACTGGCTCGCCACCAGCGAGCGCAATTTCGCGCTCCGAAAGCGCTGCTCGAGATACTCTTTCGTTGTCATGATTGCATACGGCACATCTTTCTGTATCAGGGGGCCAATCCACTTGAGCGCAAACGGCAGGCTCTTGCCGATCTCGGTGCGCTGAAACCAGATCAGCACATCCTGAATGTCGCTGAAGTAGATGGCGATGGCATCCTTTTCTTCGGGAAAAAGCGCCTCAAGATCAGCGCGGAAATTTTCAACACCGCTGCGGTGGCCGAACGTGAGGTCAGGATAAACAAACTTATCGAAGACATCGGGCATGGGGTTCCATTGCAGTTTGCCCTGCGTGATCGTGTCGAAAACCCGGCGTATCTGTTCACCCTCGCCCACCTGCCCGACATAGTGCAATCCGACATCCCAGACATATTTCTTTTTACGCTTAAAGACATGCGTATAACCGCCGACCTGCCAGTGTTTTTCGAGAATCAGGCAACGTTTATTCTCCCATTGCGAAAGCAGACTCGCGGCGGTCAGCGAACCGATGCCTGAGCCGATGAAGATGACGTCGTAATTCTGCATAGGGTCAGACAGATGATTAAACATGGGTTGACGAACCATTAATAATGACAGTCGCGCTATTATTAATCGGGTAAAAAAAGTTTATTTAAGCTGAACGATCTCAGCAATCTGATCGGGAGGAATTTTAGTGCGATGCGTGGTCGTGTAATAAACCTCTTCGAGGCTGTTCTTTTTTGCAGCGTAGAGCGCAGTTCCGTTACGTAAAAAAACTTTAAAAACATTTGGATACGCAGATTCTAATCTCGTCAATTCAGCCAGCGACTTTTCTGAGCCCGCGGTTCCAATAACCGTGTATTCGATCCACGGCAGTTCAGCCTTCTGTACGATTTCCCTCACAGGTTGCGCAATGCGCTCTTCCATTGGCTTTTCGGAGAATTTAGCAGTAATCCGGGCCAGCTCGCCAGGAGTGATCGGGCGCGGCGCGACTCCTTTGTCAGAGGAATATACGTAGCTGCTTTTCATAGCTGTCTTCGCACCATCTGCTGAGCTTATAAGAGAACTGCCACTCAGCAAATAGACTTCAAATTTATTTTCTTTTGTACTAATATAAAGCTTTGTACCTATGATGTCGACGCGATAACCTGCGGGCAATTGAATTCCTCTTTTCCCCGAATAAGAGTGATCAAAGCTGAGCATGAACTGACCTTCGTGCAGCAGAATGTCTTTTGTACCTTTACCTGAAGCTAAGGAAAACACGCCACCACGCACGGCAACCTCAAGACCAAAATCGGTACGCAGGCTGGAAGTATCGCCACGGAACTCGTCACGCTCGGCTATCGCAGTCTGAGAAGCCACGTCATAGCTGCAGCAGAGCAGCCCGGGTCGTTTTATCTGTGCGGCATGCGAAAGCCTGATCTTTTGATGTTCAGGAATCAGCCATTCATGGTAACGGTTTATGAAAAGCCCAAAAATTGCAAGAGCGCTGATTGCAAGCGCTGGAATGAAAACCGGTCGCGCCAGCCATGTCCCAATGCGCCGGAACAGGCTATCATTTTGCCGCACAAGGCCGGCGTTTAGCCATGTTAAAATTTCCGTGTTCCCGGCGTGGGTTGCCGGCCCGGGTACCAATGCCCGGCTGAGAAAACGTTCGCGCAGTTTTCGTCGCGCAGTTTCGCGCGAAAAATCTTTTTGATCTTCGGTGAGAGCATTCATCAGTTTTTCTAAATCGCTGGCCATGTTACGCAAATCTCTCGCCGATTTTCCGGCATAATCTTTGGAGGATGCGCGTGATTGTCGAGGGATGCACGTCCATAATTTCCCCAACTTCAGCAAGATTCATACCCTGCAGAATTTTCAATTCGAAAATGTTCTTTTCATCGACAGAAAATTCAGCTTCGACATAATTCAGAATCTCGTCGATCAAGGTTTGGTTCAACAAATTCTCTTCAAACTCGTAGCTTAGGGATTGCGGATTCACCACACTCAATAAAGCGATGTCTTCAAGCTGCTCTTTCTTTTTAACGACCTTATCAATACAATGGAAACGCGCAATTTTATAGAGCCAGGCGCGCGGGTTCTGTATCTGGTCAGCAGACTTCTTCAGGTGCGAGAGTGCCTTGCAATACACATCATGCACCAGATCACTCACGTCGTCTTCATTACGGGCATACTTGCGCACAAAGCCGGCAATTTCCTTCGAATGGAGCCGGTATAAACGGCAAATCAGATCCTCAACTCCGCTGCCAACACCCAGGCCAGACTGTATGAAAGCCGCGGGATTCCCTTCCAATGGGCTACTCAAGGTTACCATATCTTCACATGCCCCGGTAAAGTCTATCAACATGTTTAGACATACCTAATCAGACGACCGAAGCTGAATTTTTTGCAAAAAAGTTACAAGCGGAAGCGGATTCCGCCCTGAATCATGGGTGAAGCAATAAATAAATTTTTCTCATAATGGGTGGTTAAGCTGCCTGAAAATACGAAGGCTACTTTGTCAAAAAACCTGAAATCGAAGGACACAGAATAGGTTAGGATAAAAATTGCGGCCGACGAGGCCGGCGTTAAGGAAATATCCGTGGTCAGGATATCTGCCCTGCCCGTCATCACGCCGCCATAAATCTCCGGAGTCACCGAAGTATGACGACTCAGGTAAATGGAGTAACCAATCCCGGCACGCGTCCAGCCGAGGTTTCCGTTATTGCGCGTAGAGACTGAGTAACCACCTGACGCTAAAATGACGAAGTGACTCTGTTTCGCAAAATTTGCGCTGAGCGGCAGGCCTGCGTCAAGGCCAAACCAATAGAAGTTATCCCCCACAGACTTTCCCGTCACATCATTGGACGGGGATAACCTGCCATACCCGACCGTCGGTTTATACTGGATGCGCCGCGGCAGTGAAACATCCGGCGTTTCCGCCTGGCGCCGGGCACATTCTCCGAGAGCCTCAATAACGGCTGCTCTATGCATTTCAATGGCGTTGCCCCGCTGTTGTGCCGAGTCTGCGACTGTTCTTCTTTCTGCAATCTTCTTTTCAGAAGGATCCATGATTTCCGTTACGAACGAGACACCGTCTTTTTTTTCGCTGAAATATCCGCGGACCCGGAAGGTTACGGGCGGATAAAGCGGGGCCCCGGATTCATTTTCATACACACGAAACAAGTTTTGTTTCTGCAATTCAAGAACAAGATTGCGCGTCAGGGTTTTACCCAGAAAATTTACGGAAGGCTTTTCCCCCTCCGGCATATAAACGAATACTTCGACAGACATCTGTTCCGCGGCGATAGCTCCGGTGAAAACAAGCCAGATTCCGAAGAGACAGTGAAGGTATCGCATAGGTTAGGCTGACGAACCTCAGTTATAGATATACTGGCGGGTTCTCGCTAATGTTATGCGTGTATCAGGGGACGTGCTGGGGTAGTATACCAGCACATAAAAGACCCGAAACGGCAACGCAGTCGCACGAACACAACCCAGAATACAATTATAAAAGGTCCGCCCGCTATAATTACTCGTAATCGTTCCGGATGCACCGGTCAATTCAAAGTCAACAGCGTGGTCCGTGCCTCCCCTATTTGTATCATACAACCAGACTTCCACTTCATACCTGTCTTTAGCATTGTAGTTTTTGATATCCCACGAATAGGTTACAAACAAATTGCTATTCTGGTCTACGCTGGATAATTCAGCAGGAGAAATGGACGAAACGGAAAGTTCTCCCTGAGGTTCGTTGGCATCCGGCAGCCGGGCCTCACAGCCAAAAAAAACTGCGGCTATCAGCAGTGTCCAAAAGATTTTTTGCATAACTCTTTGCATATCCCCTCCGTGTTTCTTCTAAGCCATTGAAGTATCAGAACGTTAAAACGCATAACCGACGGAAACCTCTGTGTCAATAGTGAGAAAGGTTCCAAAGAACCCCCTGAAGATGTCTTTTTCATCCTGATAACCGCTGATTGAATACTTATATTGGGTCGAATCAATGCCGGCACCTAAGCGAAGCACCAGAGTCAAACCTGAATCAAAAACCCAGCGATACCCGGCATTGATCCCCAAAATCTTATAAGTCGAAACAAAACCGATACGCGGTTGCGACGGACTCGAGGGTAACATTTTGGACGCATCCGATGTTCCAGTAATAGTTCCGCCGAGACTGCCGTATTTGCCGAAAATGCCAATGAATGGCGAGTTCATTTTTCGGAAGAAATGGAAGCGATAGTGTAGGGCAAGTGTATAGCCCTGCTCAATATTCCATGCAGCACTTTTTGAGCCACCTGAGAAAAAATTAAATTTATAATATCCGACATAACCGGCCTCGAACACGGCTCCATGCCGGCCGGCAAAAAGGCGCTCAAAATTAAAAAAATACGAATTCAGAATAGCCCCTAAAGGCTGAACACTGATTGCATTTCTGACAGAATCTTTTTCAGGCGCCGCTGGATTTTCTGCTGCATGGAGAACGTTAAGGCACAATGACAATAATGACGCAGCAAAAACGGCCGAAAGTGTTTTTTTCACAGCCAATCTTTGCCGCATTCTTCTATTCCTCTTCCGTTCAGACAGCCCATCCAATGCCGGGCCAGAGCCCCATCGACAGTTAATATGACGACAGCAAGGCAAAAGCTTGCAAAAAAGTATCACCAAGGCCTGCCTTCGACCGGGATTTCCCCAAGAGAAAATCCGCTATCCGCTGAAAGCGAATTTAGGGTTCATGCGCCATGGGTGCTGAAAACTGGAAACTTCATAACTTTGCAGGAAACGGAAAACCGATTGAATTTATTCGCGAAGGCTCAGGGACACCCGTGGTGCTCTGCCACGGCTTTCCCGAACTCTGGTATTCGTGGCGCAACCAGATCGGGCCGATTGCCGCCGCGGGCTTTCAGGTGATTGTGCCCAACATGCGCGGCTATGGCAACAGCTATACGCCAAAAGAAATTACCGAATACGCCTTTGAAAAAATTGCCGAAGACATGGTTGCGCTGCTCGACCACCTCGGCCATAAACAGGCGGTCTTTATCGGCCATGATTTTGGCGGCGCGATCGTCTGGGTGCTGGGGCAACACCATGCCGATCGCGTGCGTGCGATTGCCAGCCTCAACACACCGTTTACACCCTACACGCGCCTGAACCCGCTCGACATGATCAAACGCCGTCCGGGAAAGTTTGCCTACCAGCTGTACTTTCAGGAACCGGGCGTGGCAGAACAAGAGCTCGGGCGCGATCTTACAGCGACATTCAACGCCGTTTTTAAAACGAGTAAAGATAAATCAGAAAAGAATGCCATGTACCATACCGACAAGGTAGGCCGCGACGTAGGGTTTCTGGGAAAACCCGACGCATCGGCTTCTGATCTTTTGTCACCAGAGGAAATCCGCATCTATGCAGAAGCCTATCAGGCGCGTGGTTTTGCCGGGCCGCTCAACTGGTACCGCAATATGGAAGCCAACTGGCGGCTGGGTGAAACGACGCAGGGCAAAATTCTAGCGATGCCCTGCCTCATGATCACAGCGGCGGAAGATCCCGTTTTGCCGCCTAAATTTGCCGACGGTATGGAGAAGTATGTTACCAACCTGAAGCGCCACAACCTCGAAGGTTGCGGCCATTGGTCGCAGCAGGAGAAACCAGAAGAAGTCACCCGGGTATTGCTCGAATGGTTAAAATCCCTGCCTTAAGGACCGGTCGCGCTGTTTTTCTGGTAGTCGACTTTATGTTCTGTCACCGGCAATCCCAGGTATTCCGATAATTTTTTCTTATCCGAAATCACTGCCTCGTCCAGCTGCTCGAGCTTAATGGAGCCGATATCCTGGCAGAAATTCTGCGGACCTTCTTCGGCGCCGTCGAAGCCGGTTTTATCGGTAACCTGCACTACAGAAGAAATACCGATCTGACCACTATTCTCAATCACCAGGAAACGCGCCTTCTCAGCTTTATGCACGTTCACCTTGAAAGCGGCACCTGCCTCGATCCAGCGCGAAAAAGTTCCCTTATAGCTGATACCGATCGAATAGACGGAGTAATTTTTTGCCTCACTGCCATCGGCCCTCACGACCTTACCCTTCGCACAGGCGCCTTCGGGTTTCGGCTTATCGAAGTTCCACCAGGTGTTCAGCGCATCGATGGTGTAGCGGCGCGTGCCGATACGAACGCCGTTGCCCTGTGAATCCTGGTTGTGCCCATGCAACTTCCAGTTCTTTTCGGCGTCGTGGCGGTAGACAAAAAAATCATCCCCCGCGACAATATTAGGGAACTGAATGCGCACCGCCTTGTTCGGCGCCAGCGCCACAGCGCCACCGGAAAGCTCATGCGCATTGACGCGGAACATACCCGCCGACTGGAACATTTCACGCCCGCCGCGGTCGGGATAAAAAGTCAGGTCGACATCGGCAGCAACAAAATCCAGCGGATCAATGACTTCGATGAGTTCCAGTTTCACCTTTTGCTTAACCTTACGCTGCTTGAAATCCACAAAGGCATACCCGGGTACGATGACCTGTGTTCCGCGCGAGGCCGTAAAGGTGCCACCAAGAGCCGCATCAACCTCGAACACGGTTTTCGCCGGTGCAAGAATGCCCAGGATTTTCTGATATTTTGCATTTTTCTTTTTTATCTTCCCCGGTTCGTCGAGATAATGGTATTTATCTTTCTCTTCCCAGTTCCCGGCGGCCACGGGCAGCATGCCCGCCACGAGTATTATGCCGGCACCCCAAAGATAGATCCGGCGGTTCTTTTGCTGCATGTTTGAACACTAAAGCTACCATCGCTGTGTCGAGAAAAATTAATTCGGGATTTACATCCTGCGACCGGGCCATGCCTTTCACCTATTCCATTCACCCGCGAACACATACTTTTGATCGATATCGCGCTGCTGGCGGCGATGGTGCTGAGACTCGTACCTGCGTTGCAATCGCGAAAAGGTGTCTTCGCGATAGGGTTGCTGGTTACCAGCATAGCCTACCTCGCCGCGTGGCTTCTGCATCCTTATGAGTTACCGCGGGGCATGCGCCTCGGCCTGCTGCTGTGCGTAACGGCGCAGCCGGTATTTTTCTGGCTCGTTGCGAATGAGTTGTTTGACGATACTTTTCAGCTCCGCTGGTGGCACGGTGTCGCCATCGCGGGAAAATTTTTTCTCGCGGCAATATTGGTATTCGACCGAAAAATCGTTAACATCTTTACGCACTTTTCAGCGGAGGATTTTCCCCGTCTCATACCCAATTTTTTTTATACGCTGGCCTTTGTTTTCCATGCAGTCATTGTCGTTCTGCGTACCAACCGCAGCGACCTCGTCGAACCGCGGCGCAGGCTGCGGCGCGCTGTTCTCATCGCCACTGCTTTTCTGATCCTGCAGGCACTGCTGGGTGCTGCGGTACTGCGGCCACTGGGCCTGGGGCTGTACTCCGATTGGTTCGCGCTGAGCGCCATCACCCTCGCGGCGTTTGCCGGTGTGGCATGGGGTGAAAAACTTTCAGGCGGTTTGTTTGTTTCCACTGAAAAACCGGCCACTGCCACGGACTCAGACCCTGCCATCATGCAGGCGGCGCTGACTGCCATGGAAAGCGAAGAACTCTTTCGCACCGAAGGCCTTACGGTAACGGCCCTCGCCGCCCGCCTCGGCGTACAGGAATACAAACTGCGCCGTGCCATCAATGCGGGTTTGGGCTACCGCAACTTCAACGAATACCTGAATTTTTACCGCATGCGCGCGGCAAAAAAATTCCTCGCCGAAAAAGAAAACAGCGATCTCCCGCTGATCCACCTGGCACTCGACCTGGGGTATCCTTCGCCTGCACCTTTTAACCGGGCATTCAAAGAGGCGACCGGCCTTGCACCGGGCGAGTATAGAAAACGTGCTTTAAGCAACCAGGAAAAATAACCGGACAGAGCGGTTATTTCCGGTATTCTTTCTCAAATAGTTCTTTCTCGACGGCTGCGCAGAGAATATGGCCGATGAGAATATGGCATTCCTGGATGCGCGGCGTTTCATCTGAAGGCACACCGATCCAGTAATCGACCATATCTTTCATTTTGCCGCCCGAACGACCCGTGAGGCCGATCGTCTTGATACCCAGCTTTTTTGCGGATTCGAGCGATTTGATGACATTCTTCGAGTTACCGGAAGTCGAAATCGCGATGTAAAAATCGCCTGCCTGGCCGTTGGCCTCAATCTGGCGTGAGAATAGCAGTTCATAACCATAATCGTTGCCGATCGCCGTCAAGGCTGAGGTGTCGGTTGTAAGAGCGATAGAGGCCAGCGCCGGGCGGTCAAAATAAAACCGGCTGACGAACTCGGCGGCGATGTGCTGTGCATCCGCCGCGCTGCCGCCATTACCCGCAATCAGCGTTTTCTTACCCGCGCGGTATGCGGCAATCAGTTCGGCGGCGACTTTGTCCAGAAGTTCGATGTTTTTTTCATCTTTGAGATAGGCTTCTTTTACGGCAATCGACGCCTTCACCTGATCACGGATATAGTCTTTCATTGGATTCAATATAATAAAACTTTCATGAGCCGAAAAGCTTTTTGAATTCAGGGGGTAGCGGCGCCTCGAGTGTAACATCGGTCCCTGCAGGCGTGCGGAAGCTTAAACGCTCAGCATGGAGCATCAGGCGTGCTGCCTCTTCGCCGCCATAGGTTTTATCGCCCAGGATCGGCAAGCCCTGCTCTGAAAGATGCACCCGCAGCTGATGGGTTCGGCCGGTTATCGGCTGTGCCCGAATCAGGGCCAGTTTTCCCTTTTGCTCCAAAAGCTCAAACCGGCTGTAAGCAAAATCACCCTCGCCCTTTGTCGAATGGTAGCGGTTGCGTTTTTTCTCGGCACGCGCCAGCTGGTTTTTCACTTCCCAGTTTTTTTGCGGGGGGGGATTTACCACTGTGCAAACGGCAAGATATTCTTTCTGAATCAGGCTTTCCTGGAAAAGTTTGGCGGCAAAGGAGTTCATGGCCTCGTCGGTGGTGAAAAGAATACAACCCGAAGTCGGGGCATCCAGCCGGTGATGGATACCAATATACTGCTCTTTGCCGAGCAGAACATGGAGCGCCGCAATCAGGTTGTCGCGCGCGTTATCGAGCGTCGGTACCGTCGGCAGGTTCGCCGGTTTATTGACGACGATGAGACCACCTTCTTTGTATAGAATATCTTTCTCCGTTAGGCTGGGAAACTCCAGCTGCACCGAGCGTATTTTTTCAGGATTATATTCAATGCGCACCTCACTGCCCTTAAAGACGGGTTTTGAAGCGATGCGGCAGCGGCTGCCGTTGAGATAACACGCGCCAATCATCACAAGCTTGCGCGCCATCGATTTGGAAATACCGCCAGCAACCTTGTCGGCGAGCAGCGCATGCACAACCTTGTCGAGCCGCTGGTCTTTCAGCGCGCCCTCGATCTTGAAACTGTAAGAAGCCACTTAGGCGAGCTTGGCGTCAATGGCCGCCCAATCGATGTTGCCGTCAGCGGTCTGGTGGTATTCCAATAGCGCCGCGACCAGGCGGCCCGCCGCAACACCCGAACCATTGATGGTATGCACGTATTCGTTTTTGCCCGCCGCATTTTTGTAACGGATCTTCGCCCGGCGTGCCTGGAAATCCTTGAAGTTCGAGCACGAAGAAATTTCGAGCCAGCGTTTCAGGCCAGGCATGTAGATTTCGAGGTCATAAGTGATGGAAGATGTAAATCCGACATCGCCTGAACACAGGCTGAGTACACGGTACGTCAGGCCCAGCTTCTGCAGAATATTTTCTGCGTCGCCCGTCAGCGCCTGCCATTCTTTTTCCGAATCTTCGGGGCGCACAAACTTCACGAGCTCAACCTTGTAGAACTGGTGCACGCGCACAAGCCCCCGCGTGTCTTTGCCCGCGCTGCCCGCTTCGCGGCGAAAACAGGGTGTGAAGGCCATGAGTTTGATAGGCAACTCAGCTTCCGTTAAAATCTCGTCAGAATAAATATTCGTGAGCGGTACCTCGGCCGTGGGGATCAGGGAAAGGCCGTCGTCGCGTATTCGGTAATACTCATCATTAAACTTCGGGAATTGCCCTGTGCCGAACATACACTCGTCTTTGACAATGAGCGGCACGTTGCGCTCGCTGTAACCCGCAGCGCCGTGCTGATCAAGCATCCAGTTCGAGAGTTTGCGCTCGAGCCGGGCAATGCGGTCATTGTAGATATAGAAGCGTGTGCCTGAAATCTTCACGCCGCGTTCAAAATCCACCAGGCCGTGCGCTTCGGCGACTTCGAAATGCGGTTTCACATCGAAAGAAAATTCCGGCACTTCGCCCACGGTGCGCACAACAATATTCGCCGTTTCGTCTTTTCCTTCGGGAACCTTATCATCGAGTATGTTGGGCAGGCGCGCCAGCAAGGCCTGGAAATTTTCTTCGACCACCGTCTCTTCTTCTTTCAGCACCTTCAGGCGATCGGCGACGCCTTTCATGGTTTCGCGCAGTGCATCGAACTCGGCCTGTTTACCCTGCGCCTTGAGTTCGCCGAGCTTTTTAGACTGCGTGTTACGCTCATTGGACAAAGCTTCGGTTTCGCGGATGACGGAGCGGCGTTTCTCCGCGACAACCTTGAGGTTTTCGGCACCGGTTGTATCGCCGCGCTTCGCGAGGCTACGCAGTACTTGCTGAAACCCCTCGTCGGTGCGGAGAAGCTGAAGGTCGATCATGGGAAAAAGTCGGATTTCCAGACAGGGCGAAAAGTATTAACCCGGGGCTGCGGCCAAAAGCCGTTCAGCGATATTTTGCGCATTACCGGGATCAATCCTATTGCCGAGGAAGAGACATAAATCGGGAAAAGTTTCTGGCAGGTTTTTCTCAATATCTTCAAACGAAGTCGTCACGACGCCGAATTCGCCGTAAAGGCCTGCGAGAGCAGAATAAAACACGCTCAAATCGTTATTGGCGATAGGTAGGATTGCCAGCGTACGGTGGAGCGTATGGTCCGAGGCAAGGCGGGCATACTCGAACGTGGACGCCGTCTCCGCCCAGAGAAAGAAATCCCCCCGGTGCGCCTTGCGGTCTTTGGCGAGGCAGTCATAACTTAAACAAATGCCCTCGCCGTAAAAAGAAAAATTCTGCGGGTGGGGCCAAAGAGCGATCTGCGGGTGGGGCGACCCGACGGGATGGAGCAGACAACCCGTTTTTTCACCGCGCACATAACCGATAAACGGGCAGACATAGATTTCGTCGCGCACGCGGTTCGGCAGCGTCGCGGCCTCACGCTCTTTGCGAAAATTCACAATATTCGCGGCCTGTGCAATATCGAGGGCAAGAAACTGATCGGTGTTCTGCTGAATCCACGCGCGACGCCCGGCATCGTCGCCCTTGAGATTAAAAAGCCCGCAGCAGGCACTGCAAGACCTGGTTTCACCCATGCAGGGGTTTTGCATAGCTACCCTGAACGATCGCGGTAAAGGCGTGCGACCTTGTCTGCGGGATTTTTTTCGAGGACTTTTTCGAAGGCAGCCGATGCTGCTCTAAAATCTTTTGCGTAAAAAAAACTGACGCCGTCGTTAAAATCACCCAGCGTCGCCGCGTGCAGATCCAAAACATAATCGCTTTGTCCGTCGAGCACTTCATAGATCTCAATCTTTTCTGACTTACCCCGGATAGGCATACGCCCCAGGTAACGCTGGTGAAAACGGCCGGTATCGCCGATCTGTGCAAAGAGCGAACCGCTAACGAGGACCGAGGCGCCGAGCTTTTTGGTGAGGTGCTCGATGCGCGAAGTGACATTGACGGTATCGGAGATCACAGTACTGTCCATGCGCTCGGCTTCTCCGATGGTACCGAGGTAAAGCTTACCTGCATGCAAGCCGACCCCGATCTTTACCGGCTCAAAATTTTTCTTGAGCCGGTGGTGATTGAAGTCGCGCAGTTCCCGCTGCATATCAATGGCCGTGAGTAGTGCCGCATCGGGCTTATCGGGAAAAAGCGCCATGACGGCGTCGCCGATATACTTGTCGATAAAGCCGCCGTTCTTGCGCACACTCGGCCCGACCCGCCGCAGGTAGGAATTCAGAAAGCCAAAATTTTCTCGCGGCGACATGGTCTCTGACAGAGCCGTGAATGAGCGGATATCGGAAAAAAGCACGGCCATCTGCCGCTCAACGGCGTCACCCAGCACGACATCCTCGATGTTGTCTTTGCCGAGATAGGTCAGAAACTGCTGCGGCACGAAACGCGCAAAAGCTTCGGCCATGCGGCGCTCCTTACCCAGGGCACGTTCCTGCTCATCGACAAGGTTTTTGAGCGCACGCTCGCGTTCGTCCTTGAGTTGGCGCAGCCGGTCGCCGAGCGCGAGGGAGAGCAGAATCATTTCAGCAGCTGAACCGATCTGCATGCTGTACCGCGCCACGAAACCGTCGGGTACCCAGCCAAAATTACGCAGCGTAAAGAGGGCCCCGCCAACCAAAAGCAATGTCCAGGAGAGCAGATAATAGCGTGCGGGCTTGTAGCCCTTGAGCAATGAATAGACGCCGCTCACAATCATGAGCGGAAGCCCGATCAGCGCCATCACATTCGAGATAAAAATTGCTGCCATGTACTTCGTAAAAAGATGAGAAAACGCCGCGACCAACGCCGCGCAGAAAACGGTAATGAAGACAATCCGCAAGACCTTGTGTGCTTCGCCGATACGCAAGAAGTAATAAGAAAACACAATTCCCGTTGCAATCGATAGTTCGGTAAAAAATGGCGGGGCGGTGTTGGTCAGCCAGACCATCGACCCCGTCAGGTACTGCGGCAAATAACCGTTCAGGGACAGGTTCATGAAACCGACGGCAATAAGGAAAATGACGTACAGAACATAGTTCGTATCGCGGGCGCTGATATAGAGAAAAAGGTTATACAAAATCATCACGATGATAATACCGTAATAGATGCCGAAGGCGAACTGCTCATTGATCGTCTGCTGAGTCTGTTCGGCCTCACTGATAACGGAGATCGGCACATTGAAAGCGCTCTCTGATTGTACGCGGATAAAGATATCATTACCTTCGCCGTGCGCGACATGTACGGGAAAAATGAAATGGCGGTGACTGAGATAGCGAGACGAAAACGGAAACAGATCCCCGCCGATTTTTGCATCGAGGTCGCCTGTCAGGGGGTCTTTATGATAGACTTCAATATTATCGAGGTGTGGGTAAGCGATTTTTACCAGCCAGCGCGTGCCATCAGGAGCCTGATCGCTGAGGCGAACGCGGAACCACCACGCCGATGAGGTAAAACCGAAATTCAGGGATTTTTTTCCGTTCTGCTTCCAGCGCTCTGCGGGCAATAAGACGATTTCAGGATAGGTCAGCTTCGCCGTCTTATCTTCCAGGGAACTCACAAATTCCTCAAGCGGATACTGCTTAAGGGAATCACTGAGCGCGAGCGCACCGAGCTGAGCGGGCAGAACAATCAGCATAAACAATACAAAGCAGGATCGGATTCGGTTGTACATCATGCCTCTATGCCCCTCTGAAACCTTGGTCGACAACGGCAATCGAATACTACAAAAAACACTGCGCGCATACCATTTCTCTTGACGGAGCATCACAGGGACATAACGTCTGGGATGCAAATCACCAGACTTTCACTTTTTATCATCGTCATTGCCGCATGTTTTACCGGCGCTGCCGCGAAAACACTCACAATCGAAAGCCCCTCTTACATGTCAGCCCTGGAGCTGGCCGTACTCGAAGAGCTCAACCTCGCCCGCACTAATCCACAGACCTACGCTAAACTGCTCGAAGATTACCGCGCTACTTTCAAGGGTAAAATCGCCAAGCGCCCGGGCAAAATTGATCTTCTGACCAGCGAGGGCACGCGCGCTGTCGACGAAGCAATACGCGCGCTCAAAAAACAATCCCCCATGGATGCCATGCGGCCTTCGAAAGGCATGTCGCTCGGCGCCCGCGACCACGTCAAAGATATCGGCCCCAAGGGAATCACGGGACACAACGGCTCAGATGGCTCAAAGCCCTTCGACCGCATCAACCGCTACGGCACATGGCAGCAGACGGCCGGTGAAAATATCAGCTTTGGCAACGACGAAGGCCGCGCGGTGTTAATCCAACTGATCGTAGACGACGCCGTGGCGAACCGCGGCCACCGCAAAAACATCTATAAAAAGGAATTCAACCGCGTGGGCATCGCCTGCGGCCCGCACAAAGTTTATGGCACGATGTGCGTGCAGACCTTTGCCGGCGAATACGTCGAAAAATAACCGGGCTTAGTTCGGGCGCTTAGCCACCAGGCCGCGGATTGCTGAAAACAGCGACGCCGCGATGATAAACAAAATTCCCAGCGCGATAAAAATCAGCGCGCCGGTCAGCTTGGGGTAATACTTTCCGTTGTTGTGCGCCGCCTGCCAGCGGATGAAATCCGCGATGGGCCAGGGAGCGGCTATCAGCAGGTAGATCGTCGCCGCTGTCAGTGACAGCAGGGTAATGGCAATGGCAGCAATCCGCCATTTTTCAACCGGCCGCGGCGCAGGATTTTTTCCGGAATCGACCCGGTCCATGGCTTATTCGACTTTACAGTAGTCGAGTAGGCCCTGTTTGCCGCCTTCGCGGCCATAACCCGATTCTTTGTAGCCGCCAAAGGGCGACGTCGGGTCAAACTTGTTGAAGGTATTGATCCACACGACGCCTGCACGCACAGCATTGGCGATCTTCATCGCCTTCGACCCCTTGTCGGTCCAGATGCCGGCCGAAAGGCCATACTGCGTGTTGTTGGCTTTTTCAATTGCCTCTTCGGGAGTGCGGAAAGTCATCACAGAAAGCACCGGCCCGAAAATTTCTTCGCGCGCGATGCGGCTCGAAGATGTCACATTGGTAAAGAACGTCGGCTGAAACCAGAAACCCTTGTCAGGTAACTTGCCCGCCTTCTGGTGCATGACTGCGCCTTCGGCAACGCCGGCATCGGCGAGTTCGCAGATTTTCGTGAGCTGCATCTTCGAGTTGATCGCACCGATGTCAGTGTTTTTATCGAGGGGATTTCCCACGCGCAGTGTCTGCAGCCGACGGAAAAGTTTTTTCACCACCACGTCGTGGATGGATTCCTGCACGAGCAGGCGGCTGCCCGCGCAGCAGACATGGCCCTGGTTAAAATAGATACCGTTGACGATACCTTCTACCGCCTGATCGAGCGCGGCATCTTCGAAGATAATGTTCGCGGCCTTGCCACCCAGCTCTAACGTCATCTTCTTGCCTGAACCGGCAAGGGACTGCTGTATTCTTTTGCCGACGGCGGTTGAACCGGTGAAGGCTACTTTATTCACATCGCTGTGTGAGACTACGGCAGCACCCGATGCGCCGGCACCGGTGACGATATTCACCACACCATCGGGAAGTTCGGCTTCCTGGAGAATCTGTGCGAGAAAAAGCGAGGTCAAAGGAGTCGTTTCAGCGGGCTTCAGCACCACCGTGTTACCGCAGGCGAGCGCCGGCGCGAGTTTCCACGCGGCCATGAGCAAAGGAAAGTTCCAGGGAATCACCTGCCCGGCGACACCCAGGGGCTTCAGCTTGCGGCCAGGAAATGCATAGTCAAGCTTGTCGGCCCAACCTGCGTAATAGAAAAAATGCGCGGCTGCCAGGGGTACATCCACATCGCGCGATTCGCGTATCGGCTTACCCCCGTCGATGCTCTCGAGCACTGCCAGCTCGCGCGCGCGGTCTTGAATAAGGCGGGCGATACGGTAAATATATTTTGCGCGTTCTTTGCCCGGTAATTTCGACCAGACCTTGTTATAAGCGCCGCGTGCCGCTTTAACGGCGAGGTCAACGTCGGCTTCGTTGGCTTCAGCGATTTCGGCGATCTTTTGCTCTGTCGCCGGGTTGATCGTCGGAAAATATTTGCCGCTCTGCGGCGCTACAAACTTGCCGTTGATAAAAAGATTGTATTTCGGTGCAATCTTGACAATCGACGACGACTCGATGCTTTCGGCATATTCCCACGCCTTACCGAATTGAATGATATCGGCTGCGGGCGCCGATGCCTTAATCACAGCCGCCGTTTTTTTCGGGGCAGCGGCCTTGACAGCGACGGATTTACTTTTGGATTTCTTGCCCGCCATATTACCTCTGTTTATTTTTATCTGTCGGCAGATCGGGAAGATTCAGGGCCTCGATCGCCTCATGCAGAAACATCACGGTGAAGCGCGCCGTTTCACGCACGGTTTTGCCGTGGAAAAAATTTGCGGTTTCAAGCCGGGTATCGACCATAATGGTATCGTCTTTGTTGAAACACTTCGGACCATTGGCCTGGACATCTTCATAGACGTTCTTCCAGAAGTCATAGATTTTTTTCAGGAAGGTGCCGCCGTCGAACATGAACTGGCGCTGCTGGCGCGTGCGCATGTCGCGCAGCTGCGCCTTGGAGTCTTCGCGCACCGCACGGTTATAGTCTTCGATCGTCTCGACCAGAATCTTCATCTGGCGCTTGAGACTTTCGAGGATGGTAAAATGTGTATCGCGTTCGGCTGAAAGCGCAAAGTCGAGTTTAATTTTACCCAACGCGGGGTAGAAGGTATTTTCCCAGGCATTGAGCACGCTGCCGAGAATATTGACTTCGAGCTCGTCGGAGTTCGGAGTGATACGCGCCATCGGCATTTTACCGAGTGTGGGGTAATTATCGCCGATATCTTCGATGCTCTTTTTCTTACCATAGACCGGGCCGGTTGAAGGGTTACTGGCAAGAAACTGGTCGGCCCCGCCACCAGGGGCAATCGACTCTATTTTATCGCGGATTTTTTTGAGCTCGATCTTGGCCTTATTTTGCTGCTCTGCATTGCGCGAAGTACGGATAATACCCTCGTACTGGCGCGAAAGTTTTTGCAGGGTCAAAAGCTCCGTTTTCTGGGCTTCGCTGAGGGACATGCGTTAGGGCGAGCCCGGCGGCTTTGCTGTAAAGCAAAAAGCTCAGAACAGATTTCTAAACTCGGAAAATACGATCGCCGCGTCGCGCGGCCCAGGAGCAGCCTCGGGATGGTACTGCACGCTGAGTATCTTATACCGGTCGCCGATGATACGAAACCCCTCGGCGCTGAGATCGTTGGCGTTGATCTCGAAGCGCGTGCCTGCCCCCGCAACTTTTTTCAGCGACTCTTCGTCGACGGCGAAGCCGTGGTTCTGCGAAGTGATAATCACCTGCTTGCGGTAATCGGCCTTCACCGGCTGATTGCCACCATGGTGGCCGAATTTAAGCTTATAGGTTTTTGCACCCAGCGCCAGCGCCAGCATCTGGTGGCCGAGGCAGATACCGAGGCAGGGTTTCCCGGTTTCAATGAGGGTTCTGATGTTCGCCACACCGTTCGTGACGACTGCCGGGTCGCCAGGTCCATTCGAGAAGAAGAAACCGGCATACGCGGCGGCGTTGAAGGTTTTTTGCTCTGCAAGTGCGGTATCGCCGGCAAAGACAGTAGGATTAAAACCTTCGGCAATGAGTTCGCGCAGAATATTATACTTGATGCCGAAATCGAGAACGGCAATGGGTTTCAGCGTTTTGGCATCCACGCCCTTCTGCTTTAAATATGCCGCGACAAAGGCGTTGGCGTCGACAGCATCGAAATCACGCACGAGATTCAGGCCATCCATTGAGGGTTCGGCGGCGACGCGCGTTGCCAGCGACTTCACATCGTTTTTTTCAGACAGTGCAAATATACCCGCGGTCTGCGCGCCGCCTTCGCGTATCTTGCGCACCACCGCGCGGGTATCGACGCCGGTAATCCCCGTTATGCCCTGTTTATTCAGAAAGGCAGAGACGGTTTCGGTCGAACGGAAGTTACTGGGGATCTCGCAAAGATCGCGCACCACGACGCCCGAAAGCCAGGCCTTTTTCGATTCGAAATCTTCTGCGTTGATGCCATAGTTGCCAAACGAGGGATACGTAAAACAAACGATCTGGCCGCGGTAGCTGGGGTCGGAGAGAATTTCCTGGTAGCCTGACATGGCGGTCTGAAAGACCGCCTCGCCCAGGCTGCCCTCTTTGGGTTGTGCCCCAAAAAGCTGCCCCGGGAAAAAAGTACCATCCGCAAAAACCAGTGCACCCTTAATCAATGCGGATTCCATAGCGCCGTTTTTTAAACTCCAGACGCGCGGAAAAGCTGTTAGTAAAGCTTCAGTTCACGCGCGAGCTCGAAGATATTGCCGTGTTCTTTCTGGCGCTGTATCAGGTCGTCTTCGGAAAGAATACGGCGGACGGCCTCTTCGGGCAGGTTCTGCATCCGCTGGAAGTTTTCCTTATAATACGAGAGCGGCAGCTTTTTGCAGAAGATATGGCTCTGGAAATAGAAGACCTGGTGCGCGATAAGAAAGCGCATCGTGTCATAGTCATCCACAGCCTCGGCGGTGATGATCGCCTCGCGGTTATCGGCAAGACGTATGCAGTAGTCGATGAAGGCAAGGTTATCGAGAAATTTCGTCTGGTCTTCTTCGGGCTTGAACTTGAAGCTGATCGGGTCGAGCTTGAACTCCTTGATCATTTCGCCGAGGTCGAGAATGACCTGGTGGCTCTGGCTTTTGACGCCGAAATCGTCGGCGGCGAAGGTGATGCCGAACTGGAAAAAATAGCGGCAGACATCCTTGAGTTTGATCTCTTTTTCTTCATACGGCTTCTCGACCAGCTCGAGCCTGACATTGTGCGAATGCAGTTTCTGCCGCATCAGCAGTTCGTTAAAACGAAACACCTTCTCTGCCGAAGGAAAGGTATCGATCAGGGTCTGCGGCGAAATATTGAATTTCAGAAGCCCCGGCGCCTCATAACACGCCATGACGATTTTCTCCAGGATCAATAATTCGACGCGGTTGATATCCTGATCGGGCGGAATGTCGCGCAGCAGTGCCGCATAACCGGCATAGAGCTCGCCGCCGACAAACACCTCGCCCCCCTTGATCGAATACGTTTCTTTTTTTGCGTCGAAATGGATGATCGGCTGTATCACGGCATTGGCTTCGATATTGGCGAAATAGTCGTTGGCGCGGTTGAGGTAAGTCCAGCTCCAGCGCACGAGATTGTCTTTGAGGTTTTTATGCGCGGCGCGGACCAGCTCGGTAAAAATCTCTTCGGGGTCTGAAATATAATTGCACTGCGTGCGGCCGATGCCGAAATCAAAACTACCGGGGGTATTTTTCGGCGCTTCGCCGTGGAACTTGCCCATTGCGCCGTCGATGTTCGGCAAAAACCCGGGCGCATCGTCGCCCGGCACGATGCCGACATAGAAACGCAATTCATCCCCCAAAACATACATCTGTATGGACTGGTTGTCTTCGCTGTTTACGCGGCGGATAAAATCGGGGATACGTTTGAGGAATTCGTCGATACGCATACCCTTGAGATTTTCAACGAGCATGAGGAAAAGCGGCTTGCCGCGGTTCTTCTCGATAAAGGTCGCGCGGAAATTTTTCTCGGCGTCGGCGAAACCAAAATTTTCGACGGTCTTCTGTAGAATCGAACGCAAGGGCACTATGCCTTCGCGGCATTCCCTTGCCCGTGCGTAAAGGTCATTTTTTTAACTCATGTTTTCGGGCGATCGGCCGATGTGACATAATATGGGAAAGACCGTGGTCCGTTTTGCGTTACTTCTAATACTTCTGGCCTCTGCACTCGGTGCGCAGAATACACAGACGCCCGCGCCGCACCCGGTTTCCATGGTCGACGAGATGACACCGCTCGAAAGCGAGCAGGCAGATCTCGCGCTGAGCCTCGCGCATTCACTGGCGCGCGAAAAAAAATTCCGCGAGGCGCTGCAGGCCTACCAGGAATTTGTCAAAGTTTTTGCGATGAGCCCGCGCCTGAGGGAAGCGCGCGAAAGCATGGCGCGTATCTACGAACGCCGGCAGCGCTATGACCTTGCTATCCGCCAGTATGAGACACTCTACCGCGAGCTCGGCGTCGGCGCATTGGGCTTGCTCTACCACCTCGAAGCAGCGCGCCTCCACGAACTGTCGGGCGACGAAGCCGCGGCTGTGGCAATCTACAAAGAACTCAACCAGATCGACCCGGGGTCAGAAGCTGCAACCAAGGCACGCGCGCGTATGGAAGCGCTGAACCTGATGCAAAAAACCGGGGATTACATTTCGAAAGAGACGACGGCGACGGAAGCTAAGAAAGCAGATAACTCCACCCCTTAACCCCTTCCCCACTAAGTAGAGAGGGGAAACCCTTTGCGTAGAAACTCAATGAAGAAACCCTCTCCACGTTAGTGGGGAGGGTGGCCGAAGGCCGGGTGGGGTCAGTTCGTAAACAATTCGCCGCAGAAAGTATAGAAGGAATCTTGCTTAATGACCTGGCGCAGGTCTTCGAGATAGTATTTCTGCTTCGCGGCATCGATATGGTACACCGGGCAGATCAGGCTGAACTGAGCCAGCATTTTGTCCCTGATCTTGGCATCGAGTTTCACCGTATCGGTATAACCCGCGAGTAAAACGATATATTCTGCGAGAATCACGGGCAACAGCATCGGCTGCGTCGCCTCGATCTGCGCCGGGTCGGTAATTTTATAGCGCAACACTTCGCTGGCCTGAACGAGGTCGGGTGGAAAATTCCAGGATTTCATGGCAAATGCCGAAGCATCGGCAGAGGTGAATTGCCACTTCATGTTCTCGAGCTGGTGGAGTTTCTCTTCGTCGACACCCTCGCCCGACATCTGGAAACAGATGGTATACTCTTCAGAGAACTGGTTCGCGAGAATCGACTTGCCAATCTGGCGCAACAGCCCGATCATGAAGATCTCGTCTTTGAGTTTCTCTTTGCCCACCTTCTCAGCAATGATTTTCGCCACGAGCGCAGTCAGTACCGAACGCATCCACAGCTCTTTCATGATCTTGAAATTCCCTTTTTTGGGGATAATCGATGCAGCAGACACAAGCAGCGAAAGGCCCTTCACGGTTTTGAATCCCAATAAGGCAATTGCCTGCGACAGGTTTTGGATGCGGTTACCCCGCGCGTAAAAGGCCGAATTCGCCAGCTTCAGGATTTTTGTCGAAAGCGCCATGTCGGCCTGGATGATATTTTTAATCTGTTCGGCCGAGACACTGACCTGGCTTTCGTCGATCTGCATGACACGTGCGGCGACCTGCGGCATCGGGGGCAGCTCTAAGTTTCTGAGTTGGTCGGCGAGCATCTGTTTCCTGTGGTGCTTTCCTTTTTAATTTGTCAATTGATTCTCTTTAATCTCAAGGCGCCGCGTTTTGTTTAGGCGGGGGATTAACGCTTACACTACCCGTCTTCTCCCAGCTGGCGCGGCCATCGCCCGTCACAGGCATAGGCTTATCCTGCGACACGACAGGTTTCACGGCATAGATATCCCATAACGATTTGAGGCGCGCGAGATATTCGCGTGCGCGTGCCTGCCAGGTGTTGTCAAACGAAGACGATTCGGCCGCAAAACCTTCGGCTTTGATGCCCTGCGATTCGGCGATGAGCAGCGCACGCGGCAGGTAAAGCTCCTGGCTCACGATAATGGCCGTCTTCACGGCAAAGGTTCCGCGCGCGCGCGCCATGGTATCATACGTACGTACCCCCGCATGGTCGAGAAAGATGTCTTCGGGTTTCACACCATGGCGCAGGCAGTAATCACGCATCGTGTGTACCTCGTCGTAGAACTTGCGCGTGTTGTCGCCCGAGAGCAAAAGTTTGGGTACAATCTCTTTATTATACAGCTCGATGCCGGCACGCAGCCGGTTGAGCAGTGTATTCGATGGCGTTTTGTTGGGCAAGACGCTGGCCCCCGGTATGAGGGCCACCTGGGCGGGGTGCGGCAAAGGGGGATTTACCGCCGACCGGAAGATTTTGTTCTTGCTGCGGCTGGCAATCCACCAGACCGAAGCCGCGGCAACGCCAGCTGTGATAAACGTCAGGAAGAAAGTATATTTTATCAGTCGGCGCATCGTTTTAACCGGGGGTATGAATCTGGTTTTTAACAGCCACGCACAGCAAATTGTCAAATGAAAATCACTGTGTCCGCCTTTAATGGTTGACCCACTCTCTCTTTGCAGCGTCCTCGCCCGCACGTGCGCTATGCCCTGAAGCGATTTCTATTGATGGTGCCGACCTTCATTGGCATCATCACAATTACGTTCTTTCTGACAAAGCTGCGGCCCGACGCGCTCAGCACAGCAGGCATGGGCCCCGACGGCATGAAAGAGAGCTCGGGTCTCGATGACTTCCAGAAAAAGATGCGCGCCTACTACGGCCTCGACCAGCCCATGCACGTGCAGTACCTGCGCCTGTGGAAAAATATCCTGACCCTCGATTTTTCAGAGAGCCGCATCGACCACCGGCCGGTCTTGACCAAGATCGGCGAAGCGCTGCCGGTCACCCTGTTTTTTAATATCATCACGGTTTTTCTCGTCTATTCGATATCCATTCCCCTTGGGGTCTATATGGCGATACACGACAATACGCGGCGGGAGAAGATTCTCGCAACAGGGCTCTACATACTCTATGCCCTGCCCGGCTTCTGGGTGGCGCTGATGCTGCTGAAATATTTTGGCTCGGCCGAATACCTGGACCTTTTTCCGTTGTCGGGCCTTGTCAGCCCGTATTATGCCAAACTCGCATGGTACCAGAAAATCGGCGATGTCTTATGGCACCTGGTGCTACCGCTCACCGTCATGGTCTATGGTTCGTTCGCTTTCCTCGGCCGGTATATGAAATCCTCTTTTCTCGATGCGTTACGCTCCGATTACGTGCGCACAGCGCGTGCGAAGGGGTTGAAAAATAAAACCGTCATCTATGTGCATGCGCTGCGCAATTCTGTGATTCCGCTGGTGACGCTCCTGGGCGGGCTGTTGCCCTCACTCATTGGCGGCTCGGTGATACTCGAGCGGATCTTTTCGATACCCGGTATGGGAAAACTGGCTTACGACAGTTTTTATGCGAACGACGACACGGTGATCATCGCCATTGTCTCCATTTCGTCGCTGCTGACCATGCTCGGTATTTTCCTTTCTGATATTGCCTACATGCTCGTCGACCCGCGCATCCGCTACGGCCAGCAGACTGAAAAGACATGAAGAGCCTGAGTTACTGGTTTTTGGGTGCCTTCATTGTTGTCGGTATTTTCGCACCCTTCATCGCCTCGTCACAACCTTTGCTGATCTACGATAAAGCCGGCTACGAGCAGAAGACGGGCATCCGTCTCAAACGCTCACCGCTATTCTACACCTTCTTCTACAGCGATGCCCAGGTCGAAAAGATCGAATACCGGAAACTCGCAGAGAAAGGGGAGATCGGCGCGATCTTCACGCTGATACCCTACTCACCCTACGAGGCCGAACTCGAGAATTACCTCAAGGGTCCTGAAATCTCGGGTAAACGTTTTAAACATTTCCTCGGTACCGACGAAAACGGACGGGACGTCGCGGCGCGCCTGGTGCGTGGCACGCGCAATTCGCTCCTGGTCTCGCTGGTCGCCGTAGGCCTCGCGCTCTTTATCGGCGTGGTCATCGGCGCCGTGGCAGGTTATTTCGGCGGCTGGATAGACAACCTGATCAGCCGCTTCATCGAAATCGTCATCTGCTTTCCGAAGCTCATCCTCATCATCGCCGTCATGGCGCTGAAAAAACCCTCGCTGCTGAACCTGATGATTGTCATCGGCATCACCAGCTGGACAGGCATCGCGCGCCTGATCCGCGGCGAGGTCATGCGTATCCGCAATTATGACTATGTGCAGAGCGCGCGGGCCATGGGGGCATCGAACTGGCGCATCATCTTTATCCATATTCTGCCCGCGACGGTCGGCCCGCTTTCCGTCACCGCCGCATTCGACGTTGCAGAAGCCGTGCTCACCGAATCGGCGCTGAGCTTTCTCGGCATCGGCGTGCCGATTCCCGAACCGTCGTGGGGCGATGTGCTCAAAACCGCACAGGACTTTCCCGACATCGCCTGGTGGATGACCTTATTTCCGGGACTTTTAATCTTTATGACTGTACTCACCTTTAACAATTTAGGAGACCGGTTGCGTTCGCGCTTCAACCGATAACATATGAACCTCACCGGCATCGATCAAAATCTCTGGCTGAAAACCTACCCCGCGATTGCGGCAAATGCCCTGCTGCTGCTCTATGCGATCTTCGCCAAACCGCGGCTGAGGGCATACCTGGTCATCTTCTCGGCCACAACACTGGTGGATATTCTCGTGGCATCGAAGATTTTGCCGATGGGAAACCCGGACGCACAGACGGCGGTGGAATATATTTTCGTTCTCATCGGCGACCTGCGTTTTATCATTTTGCTGGCGTTTCTGCTCTATGCCCAGAAGAGCATGAGCGATCTCGCCAGCTTCAGCCTCGACGGTTCGGTACTCAAACCTGCCATCATCTTCGTGATGTTTGATTCGCTGCTGATACGGGCGATAGAATTCGCCAAACCGGAAATTTTTGCCGAGCCGCGCTACAAGTTTCTAACCTATGAATTAATCTTTTTTGCGCTGACCTTCCTCTGGATCTTCGCCGTCATGCCGCAGAAGAATATCGCCGAACCCGAGCGCAAATTCTTGAAACGCGCGGCAATCCCCGTATTTATCTTCTATGGCCTGTGGCCGCTCGCTGACATTCTGATACTCAAGGGTATCGACTTCGGTTATGCGCTGCGTGTGGTCCCCAACCTGACGTATTATTGCGTCTTTCTTTGGTGGGTACACCTCGTTTCCAGGCGTGCCTGAATCGGCTTGACGCGGCATAATCGCGCGTTACGGTCAGGTATGGCAGTCGCTGAGAAGCTGACCAACTATCACGGCCTTCGCGTCACACGCGAAGAATACCTCGATCTCGACGATGATGGAAATAAATATGATATGGTAGATGGAGTACTTATCATGGCACCGGGCGCTGAATTCGAACATGGAAAACAGCAAGCGATGATGGTTCACTTGCTGCGACAATATTTGGATACACACCGTTTGGGTGAAATCGCTCTCGAAATTGATATTTTTCTTCCGGACGCGGGTGATGTCTTGCGGCCCGACATCTCATTGATTCTAAATCAAAATATGGGTATCGTCAGGAAACATATCCATGGCGCACCTGATCTCGTGGTTGAGGTGCTTTCCGAAAGCACGCGTAGCCGCGATCTGGGCATCAAGGCAGATCGCTACCTGAAATGTGGCGTTAAAGAATACTGGATTATTGATCCACAAGCCAAGACAGTGCAGGTTTGGATTAACCGCTTAAATCTGTGGGAGAAACGGGAAGGGTCAACCCCTGAAAGCGAACTCTTGCCCGGCTTTAGTGTCGCCGCCGACCAACTGTTTTCTTCTTTCCGCGCTGAGTAAATCCCCCTGAGTTTGCCCATGGCTATCAGCGTCGCCGAAGTACAAAAAATTGCGGGTCTCTCGAAACTGCGCCTCGAAGGGCCAGAGCTCGAAAAGATGGCGCACGATTTTAACGGCATTCTCGACTTTGTCGCACAGATCAAAACCGCCGACACGCAGGGCGCCCCGGCACTGGATCACCCGCTGGGCCACAGCAACGCCGACCGCGAAGACAAACCGACTGCGTCGATCGACCAGGACGCAATCCGTAAGTTCGCCCCAAAATTTGAGGCGGGCTTTTTCGTCGTGCCGCGCGTTATCGAGACCGAAGGCTAACACAGCACCGGAGTCTCTTGCAGCACTCCGAAGAATTCTCACTCTACCAGAAGTTCCTGGTCTCAGACCAGAGAGAAAAACTCATCAGCCCCCCAATCTACACGACCGCGATCTCGCGCGACGCGCGCGACAATTTAAACGTGCTCGATTTTGGCTGCGGCCACGGTTATGTGGCGATGCTACTGGCGCTCTTGCCCCTCAACGGCATACGCGTCTATGCCTGTGACACCGATGAAGAGTGCCTCGACGTGCTGTGGGGCCGCATCGCGCAGCGCGAGGTGAAAAATCTCACCGCATTCCATATGCCGAACTATTCGCAGATCTATATACCCGGCTGGTTGCCGCCGATCGACTATGTCTTCGCCTCGTTCAGCATGTCATCGCTCGAGCACCCCGATATCGGCCTGCCGCAGCTGGTGAAGCAGACGCCACCGGGCACACAGTTCCACTTTGTCGAATGGGATCCGGAAAAGTCGCACACGGCACTGGACGTCTATGTACCGCGTGCGCGGCGCATCGCCATCGGGGATTTTAAACAGCTGCTCATGTACAGCGGCCTGACGATACAGCACGAAGAGAGCGGCAAGCAGCTCTACTACACGATGCGCGCGACGAAGGTATAATTAGAACCGGAGCGCGGTGCCGACAGCGGCGCCGACGAGACCCGAGGTAAGGTCGACCTGCGCCTCGACGCCGATATCCAGAACGATGAGGGAGATCTCGAAGCCGAACATCAGGCGGTGCGTGATAAGGCGCGCGGCCTGACGCTCTGAGATGACGATCGAGCCGTTGCCGGTATAGGTACCAACCGCCATATCGCCACTGATGTTGAGGCCCGTGGTGAACTGGCCCACCTGCATGCCGAGCGAGTAGCCCACAAATGGATGGAAAAATTTCAGATCATACCAGAAGCGCGCCTCGGGACCAAAGCCGAAATACTGCCATTCTGTGGAAATCGCCGAAGTGACGTTTGTGAGTGCGATATTACCCGAATTGACACTTTGCCCTGTCTGGGTCAGGCCCAAGCCGCCCGTTGTATAAGAGGCGAACCCAGCCAGGGTGAATCCCGGTTTTAAAAAACCACCCTCAAGAATATGATAACCCAACCGCGCGCGGTAGGTACCCAACTTGACCGAGCCTGAAGTACCGTTGCCAAAGGTGCCCGAACTCAGCGCAATCGGCACGTTGGGAAAAAATGAAAAGCGGAGATCCCAGCTGCGGGTGATACCGACGCCGAAATTGAACGAAATATTCGGCGCGGGCAGATAGCTCGGCACATTGCTCTGTATCGATGAATCAACTTCACTCTTGAGCTGGTTCACCCGGCCGAACGAGACACCGAGGCCAATGCCGACATAGAGCGACGGAAATTTACCGAGATTATCGCGCGCATTGGGCGCAGAGAGGTGCGAAGCGAAGGCCATCGCCTCGCCGTAATATTTCGAAAAAGAACTCGCAAACTGCGTGTACTTGGCATCAAGGGCATTCGCGTCAGCGAGGTTGGTGCCAGAAAGACCGCTGAAATTGACGGTGGCTCCCAGGCCCGTTGTGGCCGCTAAGGCGATGGCCATGCTGGCAATCGCTGAAATTCTGTAAGATCGGGGAAACATCGCAAACATATAAGACGCGCCTTCGTTCCTTATATCGACATTGTAAAGCGCATACTCAACCCCACCCCGGCCTACGGCCACCCCTCCCCACTAACGTGGAGAGGGGCCGTAGGGGGTGGGGTTAACTTCGCAAATCTCTTGACTCGACGCTGACCGATCGGTCAGCGTCAATGCAGTGAGGAAAAATGAAGCCTAAGGATGTACTGACCTCAGCAGAGATGGAAATCCTGCTGAAAAAATCGGATCTTCGCGGTGCTATGGAAATCCTCAGCAGCTGGGGACTCATCGCTTTTTCATTTGCGATCGTTGCCCTCTGGCCGCACCTGCCGACGATCTTTGTGCCGATTCTCACCGCGCTCGTCATTCTTGGCAACCGCCATCTCGCGCTGTCGATTCTCGTGCACGATGCGGGCCACCACGCGCTCTTTAAGACGAAAGCCCTCAACGAGTTTTTCGGTAAGTGGTTTGCCGCCGCGCCCGAGATGCAGATTCTCGAAGGCTACCGCAAGTATCATCTGCAACACCATAAATATACCGGCGAAGATTTTCAGGGCGACAAGGGCGATCCTGACATCATTCTCACGCGCAACTACCCGATCTCGAAAAAGAGTCTGCGCAAGTGGCTCATCAAAGACCTCACACTGCGTTCGGCGCCGCGTCTCTACCTTGGCCTTCTGGCGATGAATCTCGGCCTCATGAAGTATGATCTCTCAGGCCGTGTCGTGATGCTGCCCCAGCCGCAAAGATCTGTTTTTGGTTGGATTTCCCTCGGCGCCAAAAACCTCTTTCCGTTTCTCTTGAGTAATTCCGTGATTTTTACGATTCTCTATCTTACAGGAAACCCGTGGCTCTACCTCTTGTGGATTGTTTCGGCGATGAGCACCTTCCAGTTCTTTGTGCGCATCCGTTCGATCGCCGAGCACGGCATGCTGCCGCGTGTGAGCGACATGTTCAAAAACACACGCACGACCGAAGTCCGCTGGTGGGAGCGCATCACCTTCGCACCCCACCACGTGAACTACCACATGGAGCACCATTTTCTGATGGCGGTGCCGTCGTACCGCCTGCCGCTCATGCACAAGATCTTGAAAAGCCGCGGCGTGTTCGATAACGTCTATGTGGCGCAGGGGTATGGTGATGTGCTGCGGCTGGCAACGGCGAAGTAGTCCCCACCCCCGGCCCCTCCCCGCATGCGGGGAGGGGAGTAACGGGCTCCTCCCCCGCTTGCGGGGGAGGCTGGGAGGGGGACATGACTGAATTCCAAATTACCGTCTTCCACTCCGCCCAAGAGCTCTTCGCGCTCGCGGGCTACGAAGGCACCAGCATTAGTGGTATTGCCGCGAAGGCCGGCATTGCCAAATCGACAGTGTTGCACCATTTTCCGTCAAAGCTCAGGCTTTACCAAAGGGTGATGAAGTATTCGATCGATCAGTTCACCGCCATTCTCGAAGGCGGCACGGCGGTTGAAGATGCCGAGGCGCAGATTGTCGCCACCTTCAACCGCCTGCTGCGCTGGATGATCGCCGAACCAATCCACGCAAAACTCTTGAACCGTATCTTTCTCGATAACCCGCAGTCTGCGCCGGTTGCGGCGAAGAAGTATTGGCTGCCATTGATGGCTCGGCTCACCGAAATCTTTCCGCCGGATTTCCCCATGGAAAAGGAAGAACTGCGCTTATTTATCCTCTTTATAATCAACTCGGTGTTCCAGATGGCGCTGAGTATCGAACTGCAGGTGCTGCTGATCGGCGAGCGTATCAGCCGCGACGAGCTGTGCCGCCGTTATGAAAGTCTCGTCGCAACGATTATCCGCGAGCGCCTGTTTTCTGCGCCAGAAGTTATCCCCCTAGCCCCCCGCTGATTTGGCGGAGGCATTTTCTGTCTCGTCGCCGAAACTGAATTTCAGCAGCGAGTGGAAAAGCCAGGTCACGGCCAACGCAATGATACAGCCCGCAACAACGGCGGCGACGCGCGTGAAGGCCGCTTCCCAGGGGTTGGTGGCGCCGGTGCTCATCAGCGTGATAATGAGCGCGGCGAGGGTCGAGCGCGAGGCTTCGAGAATTTTCAGGCGGTGGCAGATAAAGAGCGCGACCGCGGCGCCGGCGATGATGTGCACGGGGTTGGCGATTTCGGCGAACAGAAAAAGCACGCCGGTGAGGCAGCCGACGATGTTGCCTTTGATGCGCATGAAGGCGAGCGCCTGCGCGTCTTTGCCTTCGGGTGAGAGCACCAGCACGACAGAGATCAACGACCAGATATAGTCGATGCGCGTCACGGCGAACGACAGTGCAAAGCAGGCGAGCACCCCGGCCGCCACCTTGCCAATATAGACGGCGGTGCTCTTCTTTTCTGGGGTCATGCTTGTGTTTACACTATACAAAAAGATGGGGAGGATGGAAAATAATGCTGAAAAAACTCGAAAAATTCATGGAAGCCTATGGCAAGCTGAAGTGGTCAGTATGGTTTTGGGCGCTCGTCGTCATTGTGCCGGTCAGCCTAGTGCTCGCTGCCTACGATGGCGTGCGGCTACTTTTGGGCACGGTTCCACCACAGAGCCACGCAAAAGCCGTGGAGAACGTCGCCATTCGCGGCGTGGCTGGCGTGGTGTTGGGATTGATCTGGTACTTCATGATGTATCGGCCGGCGGCGCGGGAGAAGAAATAATGCCGCCGATGAATCAGGCTCCAAGTGCTGCCGCCGGAAGAGCGTTAGTGGCTTTGGGGTAAGTCTTGCCTTAGCCCTCGAGTTATTTGGTGGCAGTATAAAAATTACTTGCCCCCGCACATAACGCCACATACATTAAGCACATGAGCAGTGCCACGTTAGAAAGAATCCGGCAGGAAGCTGAATCTTTGACGCCAGATGAAAAACTTTCTTTAGCAGAACATCTTTGGTCTAGCTTACCCGAAGACCCGGAAATTGAAAAAGCGTGGCTTGAAGAGGCACAGCGTCGCTCTAAAGAAATTGATGCGGGAACAGCGAAGCTGACGCCATGGACAGAGCTGCAAGCCGAACTGAAGAGCCATCTTGCACAGAAAATTTCACACTGCGCGTTTCCCGTATAACATTATTTACCGCGAAGCCGGCGATATTCTGTATGTTATCGCAGTTGCCCACCATAGTCGCAAACCTGGCTATTGGCTGAAAGAAAGTTAGTGGCGGACGTTCACGACAAGAAGACGCGGCGTTATAACATGAGCCGGATTCGGGGGAAGGATACGAAGCCGGAGCTCATTGTCCGGAAGTTTTTATGGTCGCAGGGGTATCGGTACCGGCTCAACGACAAGAAGCTGCCGGGGAAGCCGGATATTGTCCTGCATAAGTACAAGACGATCATCTTTGTGCATGGATGCTTCTGGCACGGGCATCAAAATTGTAAGTATTTTGTTCTCCCCAAGACACGAACGAAGTGGTGGAAAGATAAAATTGAAGCGACACAGAAGAGAGACAAGCGCATGGCGTGGCTGCTTAGGAAGTTGGGGTGGAAAGTGATTAGCGTCTATGAGTGTAAGTTGAAGCCGGATAAGAAAGATTTGACACTGAAAAAGCTCGGGAAAAATGTTTCCGTCTTGTAATTTTCAAAGATGACATCGCCTACCTCTTCTATGAACTATCCCCTGACGAAATTCCTGAATTCTGTTCGAGGTAGTGACTGGGTGTGGCTAGCAAAGAGGCTATCTGGAAATGATACACAATTAACGGGTGGCCACCAAGCGGGCCCCTATATCCCAAAATCATTCGTCTTGGATCGCTTTCCCGGTTTAAAGCGCAATGAGCTAAACCCGCGAGCCGAATTACCAGTTTCAGTTGTTTCGCACGACGGACCAGAAACGACTGTCAAAGTTATTTGGTACAATAACAAGGTTCAGGGGGATGGAACCCGTGATGAGTGTCGGCTAACTAACTGGGGTGGTCAGGATTCGCCGCTCCTTGACCCTGAAAATACAGGGGCGTTATGTATATTTGCCTTCCATCAGCCCAAGTCTACTAAAGACGCTGATTTTTGCAAGACTTGGCTTTGCTTGGATAGTCACCAAGAAGACATAGTTGAGGCAGAAATCGGTGAGGTTTCGCCTGGGAATTATGTAGTCAGAAATTCAGAACTCGTTGCGCCATCACGAGATACCTGTTCCCTGAATGAAACAGATATTCCGAGTGAGTGGCTGATCGCCCTACCAACCGGAGAGGAATTGGTTAGAAAGTCAATAGAATTTAGACCAGAATTCCGTAAGCTGGAGCCCGATATTCGCCTGCTACGCCGGCGAGATTGCGAGTACGAAATGTTCCTCAGCCTCGAGCGCATCCTTGTATTGCCAAAAATCCGAACAGGTTTTAGAACTGTAGACGAATTTATATCTCTGGCAAATTCCGTTGGAAATACCAGAAAATCAAGGTCCGGGAGATCCCTGGAATTTCATGCAATGCAGATTTTCGAAGAAGAGGGGATGACTGCTTTTTCATACAACCAGATTACGGAAGGAAGAAAAAAGCCTGACTTCATATTTCCATCTGCTGAGGCTTATCACGATAAATCCTTCCCGACGAAAAATCTCGCGATGCTTGGTGTGAAGACCACCTGCAAAGACCGATGGCGCCAGATTTTATCTGAGGCAGATCGGATTCCGATGAAACACTTACTCACGCTACAGCAGGGGGTTTCGGAAAACCAGTTTGAGGAAATGAAATCGGCTGGCGTTACTTTAGTCGTGCCCAGAAAACTACACGACTCCTTCCCTCAGAAAATCCGGCCAGAATTAATGGATTTATCAAGTTTTATCCGATGGCGCGCTAACATAACCTAAAACTAGGCAATTTCAGATAAAAGTTCAATCCCGGTTGACACGGTAATACTCGAATCAGCCGTACCAAATTATGTCACATAATGGGACATTCATTGATCTCTTCGCCGGCATAGGCGGCATCCGGCTAGCTTTGCAACAGCTTGACTTGGAATGTGTCTTCTCTTCCGAATGGGATCGTTTTTCCCAAATTACATACGAGACCAATTTCGGGGAAAAGCCCGCTGGTGATATCACGAAGATCGACCCAGCTGAAATTCCCGATCACGACATTCTTACGGGCGGCTTCCCTTGCCAGCCGTTTTCAATCGCGGGCGTCTCTAAGAAGAATAGCTTGGGTCGCCAACATGGCTTTCTCGATCAAACCCAAGGTACTTTGTTTTTCAACGTGGCCAAAATTATCGAAGCAAAGCGACCTAAGGCTTTCTTACTTGAAAATGTTAAGAACCTACGCAGCCATGATAAAGGTCGCACTTTTACCGTTATTCAGAATACTCTGACGGATTTAGATTATTGGATTTTTGATCAGGTCTTGGATGGCAAACATTTCGTCCCTCAGCATCGGGAGCGGATCATCATCGTGGGCTTTAACAAAAAACATTTTCCGGAAAAGCCAGATTTCCAGTTCCCGAGAATTATTACCGCGGCAAAGAAACTGGAAGATATACTCGAAGCGAGTGTAGATAAGAAGTACACGCTGTCAGATCATTTGTGGAAATATTTACAAAATTACGCAGAGAAACACCGGGCAAAAGGTAATGGGTTTGGCTTTGGCCTTGCAGATCCGAAAGGGATTACACGGACTTTGAGTGCTAGGTACTACAAAGATGGGTCGGAAATTTTAATTCCACGGAAATCAGGCGCACCACGCCGCCTCACGCCACGTGAATGTGCCAGACTTCAGGGATTTCCTGATAGCTTTAAGATTCCAGTATCTGATACGCAAGCATACAAACAATTTGGCAACTCAGTTGTTGTACCCCTCATAAATATCGTAGGGAAAGAAATCATTAATATCCTGAATCAAGTACCGGAACAAAAACATTCACCTAAACGTACAGGTCGACATCTCGCAGAAGCTGTTTAATTTTTTTTAAAACGTCGGCAAATTTTCTTGACGCCAGGAATTAGCCAAGCCCACCTCGTACCATGAAAGCAAGAACTGAACTACGGAATGTCAAAAATTGGGTTCGCGATATGCTTTATGTGAAGGATGTTAATTTTCATCCAGATACGCCCATCGCCGAATACGTTACCCCAGCTGGCACTGCCACCTTTCCGAAGCCGAGAAGTTTGCAGAACCAATTAAATAAATTCTTCACCATCTGTGAAAACCACGACACAGACATTTATAAGTTTTCCTTACCCATTTTCCGGGCATATCTTAAAACAAGGCTCTCTTTGACCCGTTAATACCCCGCCGCGGTTCGGCTCCGCTCTCTAAGGAGAGACTCGCATCGGTGCGGTGTCGAAGTGACCGCATCAGTTTGATATTTCCTGTAAATCCCAGAATCCAAAATAATTTGACAATGTGTATAAATCGACCATTTTATGTGTATGCGCACCAACATCGTTCTCGACGACAAACTCGTCAAAGAGGCCATGAAACTCAGCGGCAAAAAGACCAAGCGCGAGCTGGTCGACTATGCACTGCATGAACTCATCAACATGCACAAGCGCCGGCAATTGCTGAATCTCAGGGGTAAAATCCATTGGGAGGGCGACCTCGATGCCATGCGTGAAACCCGATGACCCGGCGGCCCGTACTTGTCGATACGTCGGTCTGGATCGAGTATCTGCGTGCGACCAGCGGGCCTGAGGGTGATCTTTTAGGCAAACTTCTAAGCAATGACCTGGTCACGGTGTGCCCGCTGATTTTTCAGGAGGTTCTTCAGGGAATCAGGGAACCGACAGAGTATGCTCAAACTAAAGAATTACTCGATTCCCTGCCACGCCTTAACGCCGAGCCCTATGCAGCAGCCATCGGTGCCGCAGAGATTTTCAGAAAACTTAGGCGGCAGGGGATAACGATCCGCAAATCGAATGATTGTCTGATTGCCTGGTATGCGCTCAATGCAGGATGTTCCGTTTTCCATAAGGATCGCGATTTCGATCTGATGGAAAAACCCCTGTCCCTCAAAGTTTTGCACTAATCGCCTACTGGGTTTCGGCAATATTCAATCCCCACTACCCCGCCAGCTTCAGCTCCACCGCGCCGCTCTTCAGATACTCCACACGCGTGCCCATCAGGTAATCCGCCAACGGATACGTAATACACCAGTTCGCATCCTGATCCTTACCCATGTGATGGTCATAGTGCCACGGCAAATGCTGCTTCGCCCACTCCGGATCCAAATGCGCCTTCGTGTGCAGCGCGAAGTAAAGACCAATGTGCGTCCACACGCCCAGCGTAAAGAACGGCGCGATCGGAAAAAGCGGCAGGTGCGCCGCGGCCGCGCCGGCGAGAAGCAGCGCTTCTTTCGTGAGTGTCGAATCGAGCTTAAAACCCGCGTCATAGTCCGGGTCGCGGAAACCGTTGCGGCGCACCTGCTTGTGGTGGTCTTTCCAGTGAAAACTCCAGAAGCTCTCGCGCTTACGCCCGAGTTCGTGCAGCACATACTTGTGTAAAATCCATTCGCCTGCGTTGCCGTAGACGAGGCCAGCCAGATACGATAACATGGCCTCGGAAGATAAAATCACGATAAGAGGTCAACGACTCCGCCGGCAGCCCGGTCAGCTAGCAATCCCCTTGACCAGCGCGGTTGAGCTGAAAGCCATAGACATGCACCGCTTCGCCTACTGGGTTTCGGCAATATTTAATCCCCTCTTCATCGGTATTCCCGTCATGCTCGCCATCGGCGTCGCCGAAATGGGCATCCGCTGGGACGCCACGCCCACCGTGCTCGCCGCGATCTTCGTCATGTGCATCGTCCCCACCGCTTACGTCATCGTGCTCATGAAGCGCGGCGTGTTCGAAAATTTTCATGTGTCAGACCGCCGCCAGCGCAAATATCTTTTCCCGGTGTTAATCCTCTGCTTTGCGATCACGGTCTTTCTGCTGTGGCGCGACCCGGCGATCGGCCGCCTCGTCGTGGCGACGCTGGCTTTCGGTCTGCCCAATGTGATCCTGATTGCGCTGATTTCACTGCGCTTCAAGGTCAGCCTGCACTGCGCAGGCATCGGCGGCATGCTGCCCGCTGTTGCATATCCCTTTGGTAAAGCGGGATTGATCCTTGGCATCGCAAGTCTTGCGCTCACAGGCTGGAGCCGCGTAAAACTGCGCGAACATTCACTCGCCGAGGTTATCGCTGGTTCCATTCTCGGCACGGCATCGATGGCATGCGAACTTGCCTGGATCTTCGGCTGGCCGCGGCTGTAGAGGAAGGGCATCCCCGAGCTGCCACCTAGTTTTCGAACAAAGCCTTTTCCAGGCCGCTCTGCCGAATAATAGATTGTAAGGTGCCGATCTTAATTTCCTTATGATTCGGTACGATGGCGGTATAGGTCCGGTTTTCCTGAACCCTTTGCATTACGATATGGCTGCCTTTTTGCCGGATCTCTGAAAAACCCTGTTGTTTCAATAACCTGCAAAGCTCACCGGCTGAAAAAACTCTGAGTCGACCCATTAAGTGCTAACTGTGGTTACGAACATTTCCGAATGAATGCGCCGTTGCTTTTCTTCTTCGGATGCATGCTCGAGGAATAAGTCGATAGCCTCTTTCAGGTTGCTTTTCGCGTCTTCGATCGTGGTCCCCTGGCTTGACACATCCAGTTCAGGGCAAAATGATACATACGCACCATCTTCTTTATGAATCAATGCGGTGTAGTTCATAGGTTCATTATACGAAAGCTTTTCCATAGAATCAACCAATTTCCTACCTCTAGCGCCTTTCACCAAATACACGCGATGCTCTCGACGATCGCCTGCTTTACACTTGTTCTCCAAAAAATGATCGCACTGTCATTTTCTTTCAAGCCAAAATACGAAATCCGCTTTCCAGTTTAACAGCTCCCCTTACCGTTACGTAAGGCATCCGAATATTGGCGCGGCAGACGCACCAAGGGATATCTTAATTTAAAATGATCGCACTCTATACAAATGGAGGTACTTATGGAATTAGAAGCTTCTGCAAACAATAACACCGTCAGCGATCTGGTGATCCTCGAAATTATGGACACCGTCGAAGAAATTATCGACACTCAGCCCGAGCGATCTTTCGCTTTCGGCCTGACAGGCGCAACCGAACACGTTGCGCCCGGCGTGACGCGCAAAATTTTGTACATTGGAAAATCCGCGATCGAAACACTGAAAGTGTTATCGAGCCTGCACCGCAGCTATAATATAAGAAAGAACTTTAAAAATCTCGGATTAAAAGATTTGGCAAAGATCGGCACGCAGGGTGCGGCCGTCGCCCTGTACCTGATGTCCAATTAATCGACGTCGTGGCGCGTCACGAAACGACGACCACGATATTCCCTTTTTTGTGCCTGCCCTCCGCATGGCGGTGCGCTTCGGCCATCTGTTCGAACGGATAGGTGCGATCGATAACAGCCTTGAGTTTACCAGCCGCGACCAGGCGGGCGATTTCTTCCATGAGTTCAACAGTCTCCGAGGCGACCCCTGTGATCGTGCGATACCCCCGCGGCAACAGGCAGCGCAGCGTTTCGCCGACACCGGCGTCGCTCAAGAGCAACGTGCCATGGGGTTTCAGCGCGGCGATTTTCGCGGCGAAGGGCGAATTCGAAACCGTTTCATAGATCACGTCAAAGGCGGATTTCCCCAGCGAAAAACCCGGCTTCGTATAATCAAGTACCTCGCGTGCACCGAGCGATTTTACCAGCGCCGCATTCGCTCCGCTACACACCGCCGTGACCTCGGCGCCGAGACTGCGCGCGTACTGCACCGCCGCCGTGCCGACAGCGCCGGACGCGCCGATGATGAGCACCCGCTGACCGGGCTGAATCTTCGCCTTGCGCAGAAAGTGCAGCGCGGTCAGCGCGCCGAAAGTAATCGCCGCCGCGTCCTGGTACGAAAGCTTTTCAGGCATGAGGGTAATTTTCGCTTTTTCGGGCAACGCGACATACTCCGCGTAGGCGCCGAAACGCATGAGCGTTGAGCCAAAGACACGGTCGCCGGCCTTAAAACGCGTCACCTGTGGCCCGACGGCAACGACCTCGCCTGCCACGGTGCCGCCCATGATCATCTTGCGCGGGCCAAAGAGACCGAAGAACAGGCGCACCGCAGCGGGGTCGGGTTTTCTGAGCCGCCAGTCCGCTGCGTTCACCGCGGTCGCATGCACACGAATGAGAACTTCTTTTTCGCGCGGCTGAGGTGCAGGCACGTCTTCGAGTTTTAAGACTTCGGGCGGACCGTACTTTCTGGCGACAATGGCTTTCATACGAAGCGGAGATTTCACAGAACGAGCGGGCGCGTCAACGCGGGTGGGCAAGAAAAGTTGAGTACTGATTTTGCCCCCGACACCAAGACCTCTTGAGGCAAGTTTTCCGGAATAGTATTGACCCGCTGAAATTGGAAGGATATTCAGAAATAGCGTAAAGGAGATTGTTTCATTGTTCATCGCTGAAATCTGTAAACTCTTCAAGACGCGGGATATCCCTTTCGCCATCGTGGGTGGTTACGCCGTCGCATTGCACGGTGTGGTCCGCGGCACCTTCGATGTAGATATAGTCACTGAAATCAGCGAAAAAAACTTCGTGAAAATCGAAGAAGCTGTAACCTTTCTGGGCTTGAAGCCACGCTTGCCGGTGAGCGCCCGCGACCTGTTCGCAAATTTAGAAGAATATAAAAAATCACGCAATCTGGTAGCATGGAATTTTAATAATCCGCTGCGCATGCGTGAGAGTCTTGACATCATCGTTACTGATGACATTAAACAAATGGAAATTGTGGAAGTGAGCTCAGATTTTGGTAATATTCCGGTATTGAGTATAGACAGCCTCATCCACATGAAATCCCGCGCCAACCGTGAGCAAGATCAGAAAGATATTGCCGCTTTGAAAGCGCTGCAAGCGAAGCAACCATGAAAACAGTGCAGATCTTATCCGAAGAATATGTACAAAGATCCGCGCAGCTTTCCACGATGGAAAGACTTGAATTTCTGGAAGAATTCCGCCTGCTTTTACCGCTCTCCGTATTTGAAGAAGACCATACAAACCGCCTCGAAGCATGGTATGGCGCGAATTCAGATAAAACACACTGATTCACTACATGCACTTACCCCCACCCTCTGTTATCCTCCACACCGCCGGCCGCTACACCCTCTATCTCATCGGCCTTTTCATTCTCGCCGCCATCGTGAACTGGTTTCAGGCACCCAAGCTCGCCGCTGCTGAAAAGATCGAATCCATCGAACTCACCGCACTCGATGGCAAACCGCATCAGCTGAAAACCGCCTCAGGTAAAAAAACCATCCTCTACTTCTTCGCGCCCTGGTGCACCGTCTGTAAGGTCAGCATGGATGCGCTCAATATGTTTGCGGGCAATGAAAATCTGCAGGCGGTCGCGGTTGGCCTTGATTACCAGAGCCTCGGCGAGCTGAAACCATTCACGAAGAAAATGCAGGCGCCCGTGTTCGCGGGCAACAGCGAAGTGCAAAGCCGGTTTAAGATCGATCGTTATCCCACTGTCTATATTCTCGACGGCGAGGGCCGCGTCGCGCACACAATGGTCGGCTACACCAGCCGACTGGGGATGTGGATCAGGACGAAAATTTAGCCTAAGGGGTTCTCAGATTTTAGTGGCGCGAACCGGCTGAAATCGCGGTCGAGCGTATAGATGATCTTCACGCCGTTTTCAATGCAGACCGAGGCAACGCGGGCATCATGTACCTGCGCACCGATAACGCGGCTCTTCACAAGAATACCAGCGAGACCAGAAAAACTGTCGCTGGATTCTGTGAGCACCGTAAGTGCGGGTGCCTGCAAAAGATTTTCACATTGTTTTACTGCTTCTTCACCCGATGTGGGGGACTTGAAAATACGTGGGTTTGTCACAATACCGAAAAATTCAACGAGACAGTGGTAGGGGATTCCAATACTCTGCGAACCCTGCAGCGTCGTTTCGAGAAATTTCCGCGCCTTTTCGTGCCATGCGACATCCCTGCGGTGCGCGTAGACAAGAATATTGGTATCGATTGCGTTCACTTGGTTTCGTAGAGGGCATCACGAATTTTCGACCAATTGCCCTCGAACTCCGCCGAAACATAACCTCCTTTGCCCGCGGGTTCGACACGCCATTCAGTTTTCTTCACGTGCGCATCCGCAGCGATGTATTCACGCAAGGCATCTTCCATAAGTCGTGTCATACTGGTGCCTTTTTTGCGCGCGAATGATTTGGCCTTTTGCATCAGCGGATCGGGCAGAATCATCGTTGTCTTCATACCTGCAATATACCAAACACCATATAATATGGCAATTATTCTTTCGATTGAAAAAATAACGCTAAGCTGTCACAAAAAATCCCATCTCTCGTCAGGTAAGTATGAAGACACAAAAAGTAGTCATTCTGGGCGGCGGCTATGCCGGGGTCAATGCGGCGCTGCGGCTGCGCGTGCGCGATAAAACGGCGCAGATCACGCTGGTGAACGAGCGCACCGAATTCGTCGAACGCATACGCAACCACCAAAGCGCGGCCGGGCAGAACCTGGCGCGGCGGCCGATGGTTGAGGTGTTGGGCCGCAGTATCACCTTTATCGCCGGCCGCGCCGAGAAGATCGATAGTGTGGCAAAGCATGTGCTCGTAAAGACTGCCGCTGGTAAAACACCGATTGCCTATGATCTTCTGATCTATGCGCTGGGTAGCGGTGCGGCGACGGACCATCAGGGCTTTGCCAGCATCAACACGCGTGAAGATGCAGAAAGGCTCAGGGCGGATTTATCGCTGCGGAAAAATGCGGCTGCGGTCATTGTGGGTGCGGGCCTGACGGGGCTCGAGCTGGCTACCGAACTGCGCGAGGCAAGCGCGGAAAGGCGTATCACGATCATGGATTTTAAAAAGCCGGGAAGCCGGCTCAGCGAAAAAGCGCGGGATTACCTGAATCAAACCCTGGCAGACATGAAAATCGGTTTTGAGAAACTGGAACAGGATCCCTTTGCGGATAACGAATTCAGCGCAAGACTCGCGCGCGCCAACACGATCGCCGTCGACTGCACGGGTTTTGTATCTCCTGATCTGGCACGCCGCTCAGGCCTTCGCTGCGATGCGAAGAATCGTGTGCTGGTGAACGAGCATCTGCAGGCGCTGGATCACCCGGATATTCTTGTAGCGGGTGACGCGACGGCTTATGGCTTTGGCGTAAACCAGCTCACCTATGCGGGATGCGCAACGGCGAGTCCCATGGGCACGTATGCCGGCGAGGCGGCGGCGAAAATTCTTGCGGGAGAAAATCCGCCGGAGTTTCTGTACGGTTTCACCTTCCAGTGTATCAGCCTCGGCCGCCATAAGGGGATTATCCAGTTTCTCGACAAAAGAACCGGTGCTGCGACCGGGCGCTCGCTGACGGGGAAATCTGCCGCTGTCTTCAAGGAACTCATCTGCAAGATGACGGTGACGCTGCCGCGCTGGGAACGCAAAACGCGCTGGCCGTTTTACACGTGGCGCAAGACACGGTTTTTGAAAAAAATCGGGGCGATGGCGAAGGCAGCGTAGTGCAGATTCAAAGCGAGACAATAGCCGCAGATCATCTGCAGCTCTACGAGGCGGCGCGACCCCGCCTGTTTTCGCTCGCCTACCGCATGACGGGCAGCTGGTCTGACAGCGAAGATATTCTGCAAGATGCCTATCTCAAATTCGCGCGGGTGCCGGTCGGGAAAATCGGCTCTGCGGCCGCGCTGCTCACGACGATTGTCACGCGTCTCTGCCTTGATCTTCTGCGCAGCTCGCGTAAAAAACGCGAAACCTATGTCGGGCCGTGGCTGCCCGAACCCGTGCCCGATCTCTACCTCGCGCATGAAGAGGCAGCGGACAAAGAGACTGTTTCGATGGCATTTCTTACCGTGCTGCAAAGACTCTCGCCCGTCGAACGCGCGGTGTTTCTGCTGCGCGAAGTTTTCGACTACGACTATGCCGAAATCGCGAAGATTACGGAGAAGAGCGGCGACTACTGCCGGCAGATTTTTCACCGCGCGAAAAAGAGCCTGCGCGACGAAGCGAACCGCCGGCCGTTGCCGCCCGAGAAAGAGCGCGAGCTGTTGGCGGCGTTTCTCACGGCCTGCAACAGCCCCGATATGAACGACCTGCTGCGTCTTCTTAAAGAAGACATGCTCTATCTTTCTGATGCGGGTGGCAAGGTGCCGGCGTCGAAGATACCGATCCGCGGGGCGCGCCGCGTTGCAAAATTTACATTTGTTGTGCGCAATAAGACGCGCGCCGACCGTTTTTATGTAGCCTACGCGGGCGGTGCGCTTGTCTTCGTCGGTTATACCGGTGACGCGCCGAATTTTGTGCAATATATCGATGCGCGCAACGGCCAGGTTGAAAAAATTTTCACGGTGCTGAATCCCGACAAGCTTCGGGCATGGGCCAACCGGGGGGATTTACTGCGTCAGGGCGTGCTTATGCCCGCGGCAAAATTTCTTTCGATTCCGCAGAGATTCAGGCTCAGCTGGAACATTCTGCAACGAAAGCTTACCGGCAAGGTTTAACCGCGGGCGGCGGTTTCGCAATGCGCTTTGAGAAATTCATTGCGCTGCAAGAGGAAATCCCTCATGTGCTTTTTCAGTAATAGAACATCGAAGATCGCCCCGAACACCCCGAATGGTGCTTCGTACATAAACCGATCTTTCATCAGGGTGCCGCCCCGCACGGCTTCAAAATAGTGCTCATGCCGCATCGACTGAAAAGCGCCGCGCGTCATCTCATCGGCAAAAAAATGCGGAAAATTCAACTCGGTGATCTTTACCGATAGCCTCTGCCTGACACCGAAGTGCCGGGCCTCCCAGGTAATTTCTTCACCTAACTCAAAGAGCCCCGATGTTCGCCCCACGACAACACACTCGCCGGTACCGGCGGCGGAACCGAGATGCAGGCCAACGTCGCGCGAGGCATCGAAGCAGATGGCAACAGGGGCGGCAATGAATGTCTCCAAAAGAATCTCTGGCATCGCTGGCATAAGCATTTCAATACGCTTACTGCGTAAAGCCGGAGGCAAATTGCCTTCAAATGCCTTAAAAGAATTATGGATATAGTAATCCATAAAATGGTTGCCAAAGTGAGAATCCTGGGCAACGTTGTCCCCGGCTGGTATACCCGCCCAACGCACATGACTACTGAATTAACGCAGAATGCCCCGGCGCTACTGGCGCTTATTGACAATGCCATGGACGCGATTGTCTCCGTAGATGAACAATTTAATGTTATTCTCTTCAACAGGGCGGCCGAAACGATGTTCGGCTATACAGCAGAAGAAATGCTGGGTCAATCCCTCAACCGTCTGATCCCCCTCAGGTTTCGGGCCCATCATGCGCAGCAGATAAACACATTCGGCCGTACCGGTGAAACCCGCCGTATCATGGGAAAGCTCGGCGTTATTACAGGATTGTATGCCGACGGCACAGAAATACCTCTCGAAGCGGCCATTTCACGCCACAATGACGGCGCCCGAAAAATATATTCTGTGATTCTCCGCAATACCTCAGAGTGGCTGCGCATTGAAAAAGCACTGCAGGCTCAGAAAGATCTCTATGCCATGCTTTCGCTAACGAGTCACGCAATTTCTCAAGGTAAAGATAAAGAATCACTTTTCGAAGATATTTGCCGCATCGCAGTCGAGTGTGGCCATTTCCGCTTTGCCTGGGTGGGTTGGCTGAATGCGGATGAAGATTCCTTTGCACCAGTTAAAATCCATGGCGATGATTCTGGTACGGTCATGGAGCAATTCCGGTTTCCGCGGGAACAGCGGAACCAGTTCCACGCGCTGCGCATGGAACTTCTTGAAAAAGACGGGCAGATCATCATGAACAATCTCGCGGACAAAACCACAGGTACTGCCTGGCAGGCACTGGCAGAAAAAGCGGGCGTTCAGTCCGCCGCCTTTTTCCCGATCAGGGAAGAAGGCAAGATACAGGGCATAATCGCCATGTACTCTGCCGAAGCAGACTATTTCACAGAGATGCTGATACCCACGCTGCAAACCATCGCCGGCGATTTATCCGTGGGCCTCGATAATCTCGCAAAAGCCAACAGGCTTCTACGCACGATTCAGGCAAACCAACTTCTCGCAGAAATTGTGCGTGGTATGGATGAGGCCTGCTTCGCGCTCGATAAAGACTGGCGCTTCACGTTTGTCAACGACCGGGGCCTGACACTGCTGAGACACAGCCGTGAAGAAATGATCGGGAATTCTATCTGGGATGTTTTTTAATAGCTCAGGGGTACGCCGATGGAAAAAAATTACCATCGAGCGATGGCTGAGCGGGTTTCCCTAACCTTTGAGGCGTTCTCGCCGATCGCGGAGCGCTGGCTCGACATACGCCTTTTTCCCTCGGGCAATGGACTCGCGGCCTTTCTCATGGATATTTCCGCACGCAAGCAGAGTGAAGCCAAACTGGCGCACAGTGAAGAGCAATTCAGACAGGTTGTCGAAAATATCGAAGAGGTATTCTGGGCAATTGACCCGGAAAAAAATGAGATTACCTACATCAGTCCGGCTTATGACAGAGTCTGGGGGCGGCCGGGAAAAACCCTGCTCTTAGACAGATTTAGCTGGCTCGAGGCGGTACATCCTGATGACAAAGAAAAAGTTCGAAAAGCCTTACCGGGACAGAAAGAAGGGAAATATAATCTGGAATACCGGATTCTAAGACCCGACGGAGCCGAACGCTGGATTCTTGCCCGCGCCTTTCCCGTTTTCGACGAGCAGGGTTCGCTGCAACGCATCGTTGGCGTCGCCGAAGACATCACGAGCCGAAAACAACTCGAACTGCAGATGCGCCAGGCGCAGAAAATGGAAGCGATCGGCCAGCTCTCGGCCGGGGTGGCACACGACTTCAATAATCTGCTAACGGTGATCCAGGGAAATAGCTCACTCATAGCCGATGAAAAGGATCCAGACCAGATAAAGCTATTTACCAGCGAAATCACAGAAGCCACAACCAGAGCGGCGAGCCTGACGCGCCAACTTCTGCTGTTTGGCCGCAAGCAGGCACTGCAACTGGGCGAGCTCGACTTAAACGGCATTATCCGGGAAACCGGGACCATGCTGAAACGCATCGTCGGCGAAGACATTGACGTGCGCTTTCAAACTCCGGCGGAACCTATGTTCGTACGCGCAGACAGCGGCATGATGAACCAGATTCTTGTGAATCTCGCGGTCAATAGCAGGGATGCAATGCCCAAAGGCGGCCAGTTACTCATTGATGTCTCAATCAGCCATTTTGACGAAGCTAAGGCACAGGCAACAACCGGTGCAAAGCCAGGCATCTTTGCCTGCATTGCGGTGACCGATACCGGTACGGGAATTCCGGAAGAAGCACTCACGCATATTTTCGAACCGTTCTTTACCACAAAGGATGTCGGCCGGGGTACAGGCCTCGGCCTTGCGACGGTATTTGGTATCACACAACAACACGGCGGCTGGATTAACGTCTTCAGCGAAATCGGCAAAGGCACGACCTTCAGGGTTTATTTGCCCGCCATCCAGCACGCAGTCATTCCCGACAGCTCAACTCCTGAAAAAGCCATCTCTGGTGGTCACGAAACAATTCTCCTGGTCGAAGATGAAGCCCCGGTACGCAAGATGGTCAGGACACTGCTAAACAGCCTGGGGTACCGTATCTTCGAAGCAGCTACGGGTAAGGCGGCGCTTGCCGTCTGGAAAGAACAGGCCGGTAAAATTGATATGCTGATGAGCGACGTGGTCATGCCCGATGGCATGAACGGCATCGAACTATCGCACAAACTTCTCGAATCTGCGCCTGGATTAAAAATCCTGCTGACCAGCGGCTACAGCGCCGACCTCATCAGCAACGAAGAGAATGCCGGGCAAGGACTCAACTTCATTTCGAAGCCCTATGATTTAAGGGCGCTGGCTGAGGCCGTCAGAAACTGCCTCGATCGGAAATAGAATCATTTTCACTTTTCAAAACGTTTTTTGAGCAGGTTTTCGAACTGCGCGGAAACCGAGCAGGAAAAACAGGAAATCAAGACCTTTATCGGTCAGGAAATACAGCACGGCCGCTTCGATACCTTTTCTTCAGAATCGCTGAGGCGCCTCGCGACCTGGCATTCACTCGAAGAACTCGAGCACAAGCATGTGGCTTTCGACATGCCGAACGCCCAGGAAAAAAACGTCGACTGGGCAAAACGACTCGAAAGTGCGCGGCAGTACCTCGAAGCTAACGCGCCGGCGGCGTAAGAAATTCTGTTAGCGCCGCACGCAGCGGTGCTAGCTTTTTGTCCGCCTGCATTTCATGCAGCGCCGCCTCGGCCGCCATCGCGACAAAGAGTGCCGCGGCGGCGGCAGGGTTTTTCCATGCCATCGCCCGGAAATCCTCCGCGACGACCTTGGAAAAACTGGTATTGCGGTTCAGCACTTCTTCCCGGAGCGCTGGTTCGCTGCGCGCTTCGAACAGCATGGCTTTGACGCCGCCCTTCGCGAGACAGCCGTCGAGGTAGACCATCGTGCCGGCGATCAGGCGATCGCGGCCCGGGGCCATCGCGGAGATTTTTTCGAGAATGCCCGCGCGCAAAGAATCATGAAACTCGCGGTGGATGCCCAGCAGAAAAGCCGCGCGGTCTTTGAAATGCAGGTAGAATGTACCCTTAGCGACGCCGGCCTCAGCCACCACATCGTCGACGCGCATTTCAGACATGCCCTTTTTTTCAAAAACGCGGATGCCCGCCGCGACGAGCGCCCGTTTCGTGTCCGCCGCGTCGTGCCTCTTCATGGCAGATTTTCGAGAAACGGCATCGCCGCGGCAAGAAAAGCTTCGGGTGCTTCGGCATAGGGCTCATGCCCGCTGTCGATCATTTTGAGCTGCGCACCGGGGATAACCCCCGCGGCAAAACGACCGATACCGACGGGGATGACGGGATCGCGCTTTCCCCAAATCAGCAGCGCGGGTACCTTGAGGTGCCGCGCCGCCTCACGCAAATCATGCGCGGGCAAAAGGAAACTTTTCCACAGCGCCGCAAACATCTGCACCGACGCGGGATTCTTACGGCTCTGAATCTTCTTTAGAATGCGCAGCACATGCGGGGTTTTGATGCGGAGATACATCTGCGGAAAAAGATTCCACATCGCGCCGGCAATCCATTCGACGCCCATGATATTGCAGAAGATCTTTGCTTTCAAATCACCGGAGTTAAAGCCGCCGGAATTGATCAGTACTAGCCCGCGGGTATTTTCGGGGAACCGTAACGCATAACGCAGCGCCGCATACCCCCCGATAGAGTTGCCGACAAAAAAGGGCTTCTTAAGACCGAGCGCGGTAACGATTTCTGGCAAGGTGTCGGCAAGCTGCACCACGGTAGCACTCCGCGGATCATGAGCAAAGCCCGATGCGCCATGCCCCGGCCAGTCGACGGCAATCACCCGGTATTTTTCGGCCAGCGCTGGCTGTATGAGATCGAAGTCACTATGGTCGTGCGCGTTGGCGTGTAGCAGTACAAGCGGCTGCCCCTCGCCGCTTTCATAGACTGCAATCTTGCCTACCATCGTATCGACAAATCTTTGCTGAATCATAAATCCTCCATATATGACTGACTAGTCAGTCATATCTAGCCATAAAGCGACCCGGTCAAGGCGAAAGACATCCCGATTGACGCGGTGTCTCTAAAAGGTAAAATTCCCGCCATGTCCATGAAGATCAACGAAATCGAAAACCACCTCGGGTCGCATGCAGGCCTTTTGGCACACAAATGCAGCACTATTCCGAAAGAATCGCTCCACCTGCCCTCACCCGACGTTGTCGACCATATCTATACCCCCTCGAACCGCAACAACAACGTACTGCGCTCGATTCAGTCGATCATCGGCCACGGCCGCCTCGCCAACACCGGCTACGTTTCCATTCTTCCCGTGGACCAGGGTATCGAACATTCAGCAGGCGCTTCGTTTGCACCGAACCCGATCTTCTTCGATCCCGAAAACATCGTGAAACTCGCCATCGAAGGCGGCTGTAACGCTGTGGCTTCGACCTATGGCGTGCTGGCATCTGTCTCACGCAAATACGCGCACAAGATTCCTTTTATTGTGAAGATTAACCACAACGAATTTCTGTCCTACCCTAATAAGTACGACCAAATCATGTTCGGCAGCGTCGAAGAAGCGGCGGCGATGGGCGCTGTCGCCGTCGGCGCTACGATCTATTTCGGCAGCGACGAATCGGCGCGCCAGATCGTCGAAGTCGCGCAGGCATTCGAGCGCGCACATGAACTGGGCCTGGCAACGATTCTGTGGTGCTACCTGAGAAACAGCGAGTTCAAAAAAGACGGCATCGACTACCATACATCGGCTGACCTCACGAGCCAGGCGAACCATTTGGGCGTTACGATCCAGGCCGATATCATCAAACAAAAACTGCCCACGAATAACGGCGGATATAACGCGCTGAAGTTCGGGAAAACGCACCCGAAAGTTTATTCAGAGCTTTCCAGTGACAATCCCATCGATCTGACGCGCTACCAGGTGGCGAACTGCTATATGGGCCGTATGGGCCTCATCAATTCAGGCGGCGAGTCAAAGGGTGCAACCGACCTGGCCGAAGCAGTGACCACAGCGGTGATCAACAAGCGCGCCGGCGGCATGGGTCTCATCTCGGGCCGCAAAGCATTCCAGAAACCGATGCAAGAAGGCGTCGCCCTGCTCAACGCGATCCAGGATGTCTATCTCTGCAAAGACGTTACGATAGCATAGATCAGGTGCGGCACATGCGCCGCTAGTTTTTTTCCCACATCAGGCTGGAACGCAGCTCGTGCCCGGTCTGGCGAATACGCCGGGCGAGGATGCGTGCGAGGTTGCGCATGACGATAAAGCCGAGGAGGCTATCCGCTTCGAATGCCGCATAGAGCGCATCGCGCTGTATCTTGAGAACAGTGCTCTCTTTATTCGCGATCGCCGTGGCCGAGCGGGGTTCACCGTCGATGAAGGCAAATTCGCCGAAAAGTTTGCCGGGTACGATCATGTGTATGGTGGCACTGTCGGTCTTACCCAATTGGCCCACGATCTGCACACGGCCCTCAGTCAGAATGTAGATGTCGGATGCAGTGCTGTGCTCATGGAAGATCTCCTGATTTTCCGAAAATTTTTCCTCGACCGTCGTATTCGCAATCGCTTGCAGCTGGGCCTCGCCAAGATCCTTAAAGAGTTCAAAGCCGGCGAGAAGTTTAACAATGTCCATATTATTCCTGATTCTCCAGTATTGTTTTGCTGATCTGGTGTACATCACCCGCGACGACGCGCAGCGCATCCAGAATATCGACGAAAATATTCATGCCGGAGCTATCTTGCTCAGCGCCAGCCAGCAGGCTTTCCAGGTTGCGGCTCTGTACCTTTTTCGACATGAACTTCAGTTTCTTATAGAGCAAGCCGGATTCTTCGGCAAGCGGAATATTCCTGGCCTCAAAGGCTTTGAGGTTTTTCTCCAGCAGTTCCGCTATTTTTTCCAGCATAAAGCCAAGATCATGCCGCTGCTCTTCGCTGAAGGAGCCATACTTTTCAGCGCCCCCCTTCATGACAGGTAAGACTTCTATCTGTAATGAGTTGGCCAGCTGGCGCATATCTTCGGCAAGATGAAGGTAATACGTGGCTTCGCGAGATTCATTGTTTGTCAGAGCGAGTTTCGCCAGGTCGCGCAGGTATCTTTTCACCGCATCGGAAAGAACCGCCACCTGGCGATTAGCCGTCTCAACGTGATTTTCCGCGGCAATCGTTTTGTCAGCCTGCCAGATATTATTTAAATCATGAACGGCGCCAAATACAATTTCTCCGGCACGCATCAGTTCGCGGCGGGTCTGTTCGAGCGATAGACTTGCGGATTTAATGTCGCCCGATTGAATATACTGCGGTTTAAAGACATCGACCGCAGTCGCGGAATCTTTGATCAGGAAACGCACTGTTTTTTCCATCACACTGACAAAAGGCAGAAACAGAATTGTATTGATTACGTTAAAGAACATGTGCGCATTGGCAATAGCGCGGGAGATGTTTCCCGGCTCCATCGAATCCGTAATTTTCTTCACGAGTTCGGTAAACGGCGTAAGAAACGGGAAAAATACCATTACACCCAAAAAGTTAAAGAAGAAGTGGATGAGCGCGACGCGCTTGCCATCGCGGTTGGCGCCGATACTGCCCAGAACCGCAGTCATCGTTGTGCCGATGTTGGCCCCAAAGGCAATCACAATCGCGGCTTTTAACGTGAGGATGCCCTGCGTTGCCAACGCAATCGAAATACCGATCGCGGCCCCGCTCGACTGGATGATGCCAGTAAATAACGTTGAGACCGCCAAGCCCAATAGCGGTCTCTCACCAATCGACGTCAGAAGATCGGTGAATGCCGGCACCGAACGCAAGGGATTCATCGAATCGCTCATGAGCCCCATGCCAAAGAAAATGAGACCAAAACCAAAGATGATCTGCCCCCCGTATTTGAGTGCCTGCGACTTGGAACCGAAGATGATCGATATAAAAAAACCCAGCGCTATGAGGAGCGGCGCATAATCCGAGATATTGAAGGCAATGAGCTGTACTGTAAGCGTGGTACCGATATTGCAACCGTAGATAACGCCGATCGCCTGCTTGAGCGTCATCAGCGTCGAGCTGACAAAACCGATCACCATAACCGTCGTCGCACTCGAACTTTGTATCGCTGCGGTGGTCAGCGTGCCAACGACAACCCCCATAATCGGCTTATTGGTCAGCTTCCCGAGAATAATCCGCATTTTGTCGCCGGCGACCTTCTGTAAGCCCTCTGAACTGGCATCCATACCAAAAAGAAAGATCGCAAGACCGCCAAAGAGGCCAAGAATCAGAAACGTGATCCAGCCGCCGCGCAGCGCTTTCACACGAATTTCGACGGGCGCGGTTTCAAGCCTCGCGTTGTGGAATGCCTGGATAATATAGTCGCCCGGTTTATCACCGATACGGAACGAGGTGCGGGCAAAGCCGTCTTTATCGGTGCGCAACTCCGTCGGATTCAGCTCTGCCTTAGAGCCAGGCGCGTGGCTGACATAGAACCGCACAAGTTCTCCGGCGGCCGGCTGGCCGTTCTTTATAACCCGCACGGCAAGCCCTTGCGTGATAGTACCGGATTCGAGACCCGTCAGATTTTTTTGACCGACCGGATACGAGTGGTTCTCCAATTTAAAGGTGTCAGCAGCTTCGAGAGCCCCGGACAACAGGAAAGCCGCGAAAGTGAGTTTTGTAAGACTAAGGCGAAAAGATGCGGACAGCATACGTACCATGTGCAAAACCCCGGACGGGGCGCATAGTATATTTATGGATAGACTATTCTTTTATTGTCGACAGATTGTCATGCCCCAAAAACGTGCACCAACGTTCAGTAAATGCATGCCCTGTGCAAACGGAAATTGCTTTCTGATCGACCGGCAAGACTCTATACAAATTCTGGAATGGCTATTTACATAAAAGGTATGGTAATGATGGTCTCTTCTGAAATACGCCGGCTCTCCCTGAAAATCGGTAAAATTAAAATCATTTTTGTCATCATGCCGCTGGCATTTGCCTGCAAAGCTGCCGAGCTGACGGCAAAACAGGCGGGCTGCCCGGATGCTAAAAATATTCCCGGCGAAATGGCGTGTGTGCCGGCCGGCACATACCTGCTCGGCAGCGACCTGACCGACTTTACCTCTGAACTCAATGAATTGTCTGCCTTTAAAACGCATAACGCCGATCTTTCGGGGTTTCTCATCGACAAATACGAAGTCACAACAAAGGCCTACTCAGCCTGCGTTGCCGCGGGTAAATGCACGCCTGCGCGATCGAATTACCCGCATATGCGCGGGGATAACCAGCCGCAACTCAAAGCCAACTGGTTTCAGGCGGATGCATACTGCAAGGCTATGGGCAAACGGCTCCCCACTGAGGCCGAATTCGAAGCGGCTAGCCGCGGTCCCGCGGGTGAAATGTTCCCGTGGGGCAACGAGCCTGTAACCTGCGAACGCGCCGTTATCCAGGACGCAACCGGGCGCGGCTGTTTTGGCCACGAAGGTAAAGGCAAAATCGCCACGCCGAAAAAATTCGAACATACGGGTTCGACATGGGAAGTCGGTTCAAAGCCCGCAGGCCGCTACGGCCTCTACGATATGGCCGGGAATGCCCAGGAATGGGTCAGCGACTGGTTTGAAAAAAGCTTAGAGCGCTGCGGCGCAGCATGTACGCAAAAAAATCCCCAGGGGCCCTGCGGCGGCAAAACAGCCTGTGCAGGACATAAGATGAAGGTTGTGAAAGGCGGTTCGTGGTACTGGGGACCAATCTCTGCGCGAGCCGCCACACGACGCGCGTACGAACCTAAAAATGACCCACCGCACCACTTTGGTTTTCGTTGCGTCAAAGATTTACCGGAAAAACCATGATTACAAATTTCAAACAACTCGAAGAAAAAATCCATTCTTACCCACCGCAGAAAATTTCTGTCGCCTCGGGTTCAGACTCAGAAACACTGCACGCCGTTACCATGGCGCGCGACCGCAACATTGCCACGGCGACGCTTGTGGGCGACGCACGCGTCATTCACGAGACTGCGGAAAAAGAAAACATCAAGCTCGACGGCCTTGAAATCATCGATATCGCCGATCCCGTAAAAGCAGGCTTGGCTGCCGTACGCCTCGTGAGTGAAGGCAAAGCGCAGATTTTTATGAAAGGGTATATCCACAGCGACGATTTTCTGCGCTGCGTGCTCGACAAAGAAATCGGCCTGCGCACCGAGAACCTGCTGAACCATATTTTTATTCTCGAAGCCACACACCTCGGGCGCTTGCTGTTTATCACCGATGGTGCAATGAACATTGCCCCCACGCTCGAAGACAAGGCGCGAATGATCAGTAACACGGTGGCGCTGGCGCAGCTCTTCGAAATTGAAAAACCCAAGGTGGCGGTGATCTCGGCCGTCGAAGTGGTGAATCCCAAAATCAGCTCAACGCTCGAAGCGGCGGCGCTCGCCAAGATGAGCGATCGCGGCCAGTTTCATGGCGGCATCGTCGATGGCCCGCTGGCACTCGACAATGCCATTAACCCCGACGCGGCGAAATATAAAAAGATCGGCGGCGTTGTTGCGGGTTATGCGGATATCCTCATCATGCCTGACATTGTCAGCGGCAATGCCGTAGCCAAGTCGTTTGCGCATATCACCGGCGGTACGACCGCAGGCCTCATCTTCGGCGCCAAAGCCCCTGTTATTTTACCGTCGCGCTCTGATTCGAAAGAATCCAAACTCGCGGGTATTGCCTGCGCGGTCTATGCTGCGGGTGCGAATGCGCAAAAGCGCGTCAAGATCGGGAAAGTCCACTTCTGAAAATTCTCGTCATAAATTGCGGATCGTCCACCGTTAAGGCGGACGTCTTCAAGATCGAAGGCAGCTCGCTCGTGTTCCAGGGAAAGGTGCTGCGCGAAAAATTCGCCGGCTTTGAAACCGCAGTTGCCGAAGTTATTGCCGATTTCGCCGCGCAGGGCATACTCAAAGCCGATGAAGTCGCTGCCATTGGTCACCGTGTGGTGCATGGCGGAGATAAGTTCAGCTCTCCGGTGCTGATTAACGAAGCGGTGCTCACAGCCGTGCGAGAGCTATCCGTTTTCGCACCTTTGCATAATCCGGCAAATCTTGCAGGCATAGAAGCCTGCCTCAAGCTGTTTTCCGTGCCGCAGGTAGCGGTATTCGATACGGCGTTTCACCAGAGCATGGCGGCGGCGCAATACACCTATGCTATCCCCGCGGCGCTGACGAAAAGATACGGTATCCGCCGTTATGGCTTCCATGGCACTTCGCATGAATATGTAACCCGTGAATGCGCACGCCAGATGGGCGTCCCCTACTCTGAGTTTAACGCGATCTCGCTGCATCTCGGCAACGGGGCGAGCGTCTGCTGCGTGCGCGGCGGCAAGAGCATCGACACGAGTATGGGATTTACCCCGCTCGAGGGTTTAGTTATGGGAACGCGCAGCGGCGATATCGACCCGGCTATGGTTCTGTTTCTGCAAAGTGCGGAGAAACTGTCACCTGAGGAGGCCGATAACCTGCTCAACAAGAAATCCGGCTTGTTGGGTCTCTGCGATACCAGCGACATGCGCGAGATTCTGGAGCGGGCAGATGGCGGTGACAGTAAAGCGGCACTTGCCATTGATGTCTTCTGTGCGCGTGTGCGCAAATATCTCGGTGCCTACCTGACCTACGGTAAACCCGACGCGCTCATATTCACCGGCGGCATTGGCGAAAACGCCGCGCTGATCCGCGAAAAAATCTGCGCAAACCTGGAACACCTGAGTCTTGCCCCCGTGCTTGTGATTCCGACCGACGAAGAACGCATGATTGCCATGGCCACGTGGCGGCATCTGGGTTAAACTTCAAACGTCGTGAGCTGCAACAGCCTGCCTTCGAAATGGGCGATGAGGTCCAGCGCCCTGGCGCGCGGATTTTCAACACCCTGTCGGGTTAGATTTGCCACCAGTAAATCAAAGAACCCATGCCGGTGCGGCATGATAATGCTGCGGATTTTCGCATTGCGCGATGCCGCGAGATAGATTTCAAAGCGCGCCAGCGTAGCGTTCCGCGATGCGGGTGCCGACCACAATTTCAGCAATCCCTCTGCGTCGACCGTACCATCGGCGCTCATGACCCCTTGCACGTCTGCGCGGTCGCTGGCCACGAGGCTCTCGATCGCAGCTCGCCAAAGCGCATCGCGCGTACGGAAATAATACGAAGTCGAGCCCTCGGGCATCTTTAAATGTTTATCGACCGCGCGGTGCGTGAGTCCCTTCGCCCCCTGGCGGGCGAGTATGCGGATGCAGGCCCCTGCAATGGCGGCCCGGCGATCGGTGGGTCGCTTCGTTTTCAATTTCATGTAGACGGCCTGACAGGCCCCTCTGCCTCGTCAAACACTCTACAAATGTAGAGGATAATCATATGCGGGGTACTATGAAAAAAATACGGGAATTCTTTCTGGGTTTAATGTCTGTCTGGCCGATACTCAGGCGCGCTTTAGCCACGCGGCAGTTTTTTTCGGCGCAGTGTCAGCTCAGCGAAGCGCATCCGGATGTTCTGGCCGAATGGGATATCCACATTCCGCTTGCCGACGGCACCTTTCTGCTGGCGCAGATTTTTCGCTCGAAGCGCGCAGAACAAAATGGCGAAAGCGTGCCGGCGATTGTCTGCGCCCACCCGTATGACAACCACCTGACTCCGGCGCAGGGCAATACGCCGTTCGGCGGTGCCCCGATTCAATACCGCCTGATTCCGCAGGTCGGTAAGCCGCGGTTTTCCAAACAAACCAGCTGGGAGGCACCCGATCCGAATTTCTGGATTCCCGGGGGATATTGTATTGTGAATATTAATTTACCGGGCTATGGTGGCAGTTCGGGCAAGGCGACGGTATTTTCAGACCACCAGACGAATGCCTACTACGAGGCCATCGAATGGGTTGCGCGGCAACCCTGGTGCAACGGCAACGTGGGTCTCAACGGCGTAAGTTTTCTCGCGATCACACAGTACCGCGTCGCCGCCGATCGCCGCGGCGCACCCGCCGCGCTCAAGTGCATCGTGCCATGGGAGGGTTTTTCCGACATTTACCGCGATGTGCTGTGTCCGGGCGGTATGGAAGACCAGGGGTTTGCGCGCTTCTGGTGGACGACGGAAGTGAGACCGGCGCTCACGGGCTCCACGGCGGAATTTATCCGCAACAACGGCGGAACACCGCCCGATCTCATGGCCGAACATCCGTTTCTCGATTCTTACTGGCAGGAAAAAATTCCCGACCTCGAACGCATCCGCGTGCCGATGCTGGTGTGCGCATCTTTCTCTGACCACGGCCTGCACACCACGGGGTCATTCCGCGCCTTTGAGCGCGCCGGGTCAAAACACAAATGGCTTTATACGCACCGCAGTGGTAAATGGGATGTCTTCTACAGCGACGAAGTGCAGCGCCTGACGAAAGAGTTTATGGACTGTTTCCTGAAAGGTGAAACCGGGAACGGTTTTCTGCAGCGTGCGCCGGTAAGGCTTGAGGTGCGCGCATCACGCGACATTGTGCATGCTGTGCGCGAAGAGCATGCATGGCCGCTACCGCGTACCCAATTTAGACCGCTCTACCTACAGGCAGAAAATGGCGGATTGCTCTCTGTGAAACCCGCCGCTGACGCTTTCGCAGAGCATGACGCCGTATCGGGTCGCTCAGAGTTTTTCTACAAATTCGCCGGCGACACAGAGCTTACGGGGCCAATGAAACTGCGTTTGTGGGTCGAGGCTCAGGGCTCTTCGGATATGGGTCTCTTCATTGCAGTCGATAAGCTCGACCATGAAGGAAAATCCGTACGGTTCTATGGCTCTGTAGGCAATAGGGAAGACATGGTGACGCGGGGCTTCTGCCGCGCTTCGCGGCGTGAACTCGATGAGACCCGGTCAAAACCTTACCAGCCCGTAATCTCCGGGCAATCGGAACAGCCGCTCAAGGCCGGTGAAATTGTCGCCGTCGATATTGCACTGGAGCCGAGCGCAACTTTTTTCCGCAGCGGCGAGTCATTGAAGCTGATTATTTCGACGCGACCCGCGGTCTTCTCTCCGCCCTATGCAAAGCAGACGTCTTATAACCGTGGCAAACACAGGATACATACGGGCGGGAAATATGACTCGTTCTTACTAATACCTGTGGTGCCCCACGCATAAGCCAGGGTTATTTTCGTGTGGCGAGAATAACACCGGCGACGACCACCAGGCCACCGATATAATGGTGCGCGAAAAGCGGCTGACCCCGGGTAAAAGCAATCGCGAGCGCGGTCACGGGAATTAGGTTCACGAAGACCGAGCTGCGCGCCGCACCGATGAGACGGACGCCCTCATTCCAGGCAAGGTAAGAAACCCCGGTTGCGAGAATGCCCAGGTAAGCGACACCGAGCCAAAAGGGCATGCTCGACACCCAGCGCCAGCCGTCAAATTGCCAAACGGCCATACCGGCCTGCGGTGGCAGCGAGAACAAAACAATCGCCGCGGTAAATACCGTCGCCGGCATTTTCGAGAGAATATCGCGGCTGCGGATCGAATAGATCGCCCAGACCAGCGGCGCGCCTAAAAGAATTAAATTGCCCGGCCCCACTCGGAGCTTGAGCGCCTTCTGAAGGTTGCCTTCGAACACGATAAAGGCAAGCCCGGCAAAGGCGACAGCAATGCCCAGCCAGCGCAGCGGCGATACCTTTTCCTTTTTCCAGAGCGCCGCGAGCAGCGTCGTCATAACAGGATTTGCAGCGATGATAAGCGAGCCGGTTGCGGGTTCAGTCAGACCCATGCCATACGTGAAGAAGATATTGTAGCCACAGATACCGATCAGGGCGAGCAAAACAATCTCCGCAAAAATTCCAGGCTGGAATAGGCGCCGGTAATTTTTGTTCTGAAGCAGAAAAGGTGCAAGGATAAGCGCCGTCAGCGAAAAGCGCGCTGTGAGCAGCACAAACGGCGGGGCTTCCGCCAGGGGATATTTAATGACATGGAAGACACCGCCCCATAAGACCGAGCTCAGGGTCAGGTAAAGATAGGCTGTCCCGGGAGATTTTGCATTATCAGTCACTCTCTCAGAATTCAATTTTGACTTGACGCGGCAAGCCATTTACTTTGACATCAAAACAAATGGAGCAAAAGCGGATTATCCACCTGCTTTCGCGCACGCGCGATCGCGTACAGAAACACTTCCAGCGCGAGATCGACGCGCTCGACCTGGGCAACATCGCCCCCGCGCATGGCTCGGTATTCTATGCGCTGCAGCCAGGACCGCAGTCGATGCAAGACCTCGCCCGCCTGATCGAGCGCGATAATTCGACAGTCACAGCGCTTGCCGATAAACTCGAAAAACTCGGCTATGTTAAGCGCAGCGTTTCAGAGCACGATACGCGTTCGAATATTCTGCGTTTAACAGATAAAGGCATGAACGCCACGCCCAAAATCATCGCCGCCTCGCAGAAGATCGTGGGAGAAATTTTCACAGGCTTTTCGGGCAGCGAACGGCAGGAACTCATGCGGCTTTTGGGAAAAGTTTATGCAAATATGGAAGATTGATTTTTTTTGGAATATATTTTGACGTCAAAATAAATGGAGGGTATATGACAACGGAAGAAAACAAAACTACGGTGATGGCACTGTTTGCGGCGATCAACGCGCAGGACGTCGGTAAGGCCGGGGCGCTCATGGCTGATGACCTGAAATGGTGGATTATCGGCCGCGCCAAGGTCTCGGGCGAGAAGGATAAGCGGACGGTAAGCCTGTTGTTCAAAATGATTTTTCGCGGGTTTAACAGTTTTGCGTTCACGATCCACGAAACCACGGCGGAGGCCGACCGCGTGGCAGTGACTGCAGAATCACGGGGTGAGCACAAGAGCGGTAAGAAATACAATAACCATTACCACTTCTTGTTCTTTCTGAAAGACGGAAAAATTGTCCGCGTCAAAGAATACTTCGACACCGAACACGCGATCTGGCTTGAGGCGGGTTAACCGAGCAGGGCACGTAATTCCCGGGCGCTGGCAACGTTAGAACCGCCGAGCTGCTCATAGACGAAGAGAATCTTGATGCCACTTTCGGTGATGTCATAATAACCTTCACCGATATGCTCGCGGTGAGAATAGATAAAACCCAAGCTACCCAAGTTTACGTTCGGGCAGGGGTCCCAGAAGTTTTCGAGCCAGTCGGCCAGCGCTCTGATTTCGTCCGCTGTTGCGGCAATGTTCTTCGTCCAGATTTCGCGCTCAGCGTCGCAAAGCCGGGCTGTGAGTGTTAGCTTGCCCGCTGCGATATCCGAAGGACGCGTCAGCTCGAGAAAACTGCCGCCGTCGCCAAAAAACTTCACCGCGCCTTGGGCTTACGGTATAACACCGCCGCAATCGCAGACAGAATCACGCCGCCCATGCCCATGAAGAGAAACAGCAGCATGTACGTGGGGAAATCCCCGTTAAAGCTCATATCAAACTGGCGCATCTTGGCCGCCAGCAGTTCGGGGGCAATTTTTGCTTCGACCAGTTTCTTCTCGAAGTAGACCCGGTAGGTCGGGTAGAACTGGGGATTGATGACGTGCTGGTAAACGGCGATGAACAGGGCAAACGCCCCGGAATAAAACACAGAATAGAGAAACCCATTGCGGAACGCGATCAGGAAATTGTGCTCTTCGCCGGCACGCGCGCGCATCTGCACAATGGTGAGAAAGATGGAACACCAGAACAGAATCGTCACGGCATTGCGTGTAATATCGCCGATGTCGTGGCGGACTGTATTATAGCCAAGTGCGTGATTGACGAACACGCTGATGATCGTCAGAATGAGGGCAATCCCCAGGTTACGGAACATGACTCGCATTTATTTCTCCATGATGCACGAGGCATCGTGGAGACGGCGCGCACGGATGCGCTTCATACCGTCTCCTTAAATTCACTAGCCTTAAAGACCGGCAACAGATCGACGCCGTGTTCGGCAAGGGCCGCAGCCCCGCCCTCTTCGCGGTCGAGAATACAATACGCCTGGCGTACGATAAAGCCGGCCTCTTTCATCGCGGCAAATGCCTTGAGCGTTGAGCCGGCGGTGGTGATAACGTCGTCGACAAGAACACAGGGTGTATTTGGGTCAATCCCCTTCAGCATCTCAATTCGTTTGCCCGTGCCGTGGTCCTTCGCTTCTTTGCGCACAATCGCCGGAATCAGGCGTGCGGGACTTACAACAGTGAGACAGGCGGCGTAAATGATGGGGTCTGCGCCCATTGTCAAGCCCGCCGTCACGACTTCACCAAAATACTGCTGCGCAATTTTACCAGCGATGACCCGGCCTGCGAGCGCGAGAAACTCGGGCTGCAACAAGGTCTGTTTGAGGTCGAAATAATAAGGGCTTTTTTTGCCCGAGGCCAGTGTAAAAGGCTCTTCGTGGTTCTCGCGGTATGAAAATTTTCGGATCGCTTCTTTAAGAGCGGCCTTATCGGCTTCGAGGCTCTGCATACGGCAAGGCTGAATCTTGTGACGCGGCGAAAACCCTTAGATATATCCGCTGAGTTTATAAGCCATGAGCCCCACCACTTCGCGCATCGCCGTGGCAAAATCACCGATGCCCTGCGCCGAGGGGAAAAAGGATTCCGGGAAAGTGCTGTGGTCCGCGGCCTTAAAATCCACCGGAAACGGAATCACCTCAAGGCCGACCTTTTTGAAACAGCGCACCGAGCGCGGCATATGGAAGGCCGAGGTCACGAGCACGACGTCCTTAAATTTTTTCTCCTGGATGATCTTGAGCGACTCGACCGCGTTCTCCCGCGTGTTGCGCGAATTGCGCTCGGCGAGGATTTTCTCCTTCGGAAAACCCAGTCCCACTAGATAGTCTTTTAGCACATCACCCTCGCGCAGGCCGCCCTGCAGCATGAGCCCTGACCCACCGCTGATGAGTATATAGTCGGCGCGGCGCTTCAGCACCAGCTCGAGCGCGGCGGTCAGGCGATCGACGGCGTCGTGGAATTCGGGCCGCCCGCCGCGCAAGGTATTGGCATCGATCATACCCCCCAGCACCACGACGACATCCGCCTTATTCATTTTTTCGGTCACGGGCACATCATAGCGGTTCTCGAGCGGCCGCATGAGTAGGCCAGAACCGAAAGACGTCGAGCAAAACCAGGCGATGGCCCAGACCAGAAGACAGATCTTGCGCGTGCGCCCGGTCAGGCGGCGCAGAAAGACGAAAAGCAGAAACAGGAAGAAGAGCGTGACCGGCAGAAATAGTGCGGCAAAAACCTTCGAGAGAAAGAAGAACATGTTTTCTGACATAAAAAGATACGGGACCAGTAAATCTTTTTTCAGGTCAGTTGTTCTTGCTGCGCCCATGGGTTTCCCGCCCATGACGCATGAAAAGATTAATTATATTCTCGCTCTTCTGTGTCCTGCCGGTTTTTACCGCTCCCAAAACTGAATTATTCCGTGGGAAAATTCTTTCGGTCGAAGACGACTATTGCAGCAAATCGGCAGATTATGTTCTGCAGGCAGCACTCGCTTCAGAAAAACAGGGCACTTTAATGCTGGCCTTGGCGCCCAAATGGTATCTGCATACGCGCAAGATTGAGATCCGCATAGGCGCCGACGCCGAAGTGCGGGCATTCAGGCACAGCGACGGCGTCTACCATGTCATCAACATCAAGCTGGGCAACAAGGTCTATGTTCTACGTGATAAGGAAGGCCAGCCCGTTTGGAAAGCGGAACCGGGCAGTGAAGATTTATCCAAAACGATCTGTAAGAACTGAAGTCGCATCGCGGTTTTCATTGACCGCCTGTATAAAAATCAGGATTTTTCTCAGGTTAAAGCGGCTGTAGCTCATTTGGATAGAGTATTTGGCTTCGAACCAAAGGGTAGCAAGTTCGAATCTTGCCAGCCGCAAAAAAAAAATCGGCTACCGAGCGGCTGTAGCACCGAAACGGAGATCGCAAAGCGATCACATTTGGATAGAGCATTTGGCTTCGAACCAAAGGGTAGCAAGTTCGAATCTAATGCGCACGGAGGCGCTATAGCTGGCGCCTGGCAGGAGGCCATCTTTGGCGCCAGCTTGCCAGCCGCACACGAGGTGCGTAGGCACGCTGCTGACATGGATGTCATCTACGCAGCGAGCCAGCCGCACACGATGACATAATTTTGCCAATCGGCGGCAAAAAATATATCTTATCGAAATTAAGACTTAGTATAAGGAGTTCAAATGATCAAAATTGGAAACAAAGCCCCCGACTTCAAAGCCACAGCGCTCGTCGGCAAAGATTTTAAGGATGTCTCGCTCGCAGACTATAAAGGCAAGTACGTCGTACTGTTCTTTTACCCGCTCGACTTCACGTTCGTCTGCCCTACCGAAATTATCGCATTCTCGGACAAGGCCGCCGAATTCGAAAAACTCGGTGCGCAGGTCATCGGTTGCAGCGTCGACAGCAAGTTCAGCCACCTGGCATGGACAGAGATTCCCCGCGACAAAGGCGGCATCGGTGACATCAAGTACCCGATTCTCGCAGACATCACGAAAGATATCGCACGCAGCTATAACGTGCTGATCGAAGAAGCGGGCATTGCGCTGCGCGGTGTGTTCATCATCGACGGCAAAGGCGTGCTGAAATCGGCGACTGTGAACAACAACAACGTCGGCCGTAACATCGAAGAAGTGCTGCGTACGGTTCAGGCAGACCAGTTTGCCGAATCGCACCCCGGCGAAGTCTGCCCCGCCAACTGGACACCCGGCAAAGATTCGATGAAAGCCGATACCAAAGGCTCAAAAGAGTATTTCGCGAAAGCAGGCAAGTAAGCCAAGGGCCACCTTCGGCTAAAACTTTCAAATGATCGCGCCTATGGCGCGATTTTTTTTTTAGGCTTATAAAATATGTTCACTTACGTACAAGATGCATTGGAATGGCGCGGCAAAGATCTCGGCCCCGTCATCAGTGGGGCCGCCGATAAACTCGCGCGCGACTACCAGTACACCGGCCCCTTCTGGCTCTACCAGGAAAAGATTCTCAGCGAACGGCTGGCCCTGCTCGAAAAACAGCTACCGGGCTGCGGTTTTTATTATTCTGTCAAATCACAGTCGAACCTCGGCATTTTGACTCGAATCGCCGAACACAAGAGTTTTGGCGCCGACGTCGTTTCGGGCGGCGAACTCTACCGTGCGCTCAAGGCCGGTTTCCTGCCCGGTAAAATCGTCTTTGCCGGCGTCGGCAAAACCGAAGCCGAAATCGCCGCGGCGCTCGACCTCAAGATCCGCAGCCTGCATGTGGAGAGCATCTCTGAACTCAAAGACATAGCACGCCTCGCGGCGGAAAAAGGCCTTGTCGGTGCGGTAACGCTGCGCCTCAACCCCGACGTCGAAGTCGATACGCACCGCCATATTACCACCGGCAAAGAAGAAAATAAGTTTGGTCTGAGCGAAAGTGACTTCCAGGAATCACTAAAAATGATCAAGGGCTCAAAAAGCCTGAAACTCGTGGGCTTACAGGCACACATCGGCTCGCAGATTTTCGACGCGGCACCGTACATCGAAACCGCGACTTTCCTTTCGGAAAAATACGGCGTTGTTAAGGCGGCGCTCGACTATCCGCTCGAATACATTTCGCTGGGTGGCGGTTTTGGCGTGAAATACGAAGATCTCGAAGGCGACGCAGTCAACTTTGACTTCGCGGGCCTGGTCGATGCGATTCGGAAAATATTCGGCGGGAAAATTGAGATCCATTTTGAACCCGGTCGTTTTATTTCTGCGCCGCTGGGCATCCTTGCCACGCGTGTGCGCCATCTGAAAGAACGGAGCGACAAAACCATCGCAATCATTGACGCGGCGATGAACGACCTCATTCGCCCGATGCTCTACGAGGCCTACCACCCCATTCTGCCGGTGAGCCGCCGCGCAGGACAGCACACCTACGACGTTGTCGGGCCCGTCTGCGAATCGACGGATACATTTGCCACCAAGCGCCGCCTGCCGACGCTCGAAGAAAAAGACTGGCTCGTGATCGGTTATGCCGGCGCCTATGGCTCGTGCATGAGCTCGAACTTCAACACCCGGCCACTAATTCCGGAGCTCTTGCTGGCTGAGAACGGCGAATTGCAGATGCTGCGCAGGCCCCAGACGCTCGAGCAAATGCTGGTAAACGAGTTATAAACAAATCCTGTCCCCAGCGTCGTCCGGAAAAAATTGACAAGCAAATATCTGTTGAGATTCTTACCGATGCGATACTTATTTTTTATACTCACGCTGGCCACAGGCCTCGTTGCTTCGGATCTCTCCGGAACTGATCTCAAATTATCTTTGATACATACCGGGCCTAAGTCCGGCATCATCGGCGAACGGTCGTACGAGATAACTTTCGACGAACAGCAATACCACATGAGGCTTCTGGGACCAGGCGGCCCTTCGTGCAGTGCCCCCTACCAGATTGAAGGAAAAAAAATTAAGCTGGAAGGCAGTACCGATTTCTGTAAAAAGCAGGTCTGTACAATCGTTTCTAATCTGACTTCTGTTGAAGGCAGCCAGGGGCTGCAATGTGGCAAAACCATTTTTTACACCGAAGCCGACCGGCCGGAAAAAGGCGCAGCCGTAAAAGTAAACGGTGTCCCGGCTGTAGCGATGGGCTATGTGGCCGGCTCAACCACGACAAAGGTGGTGATCCGCAGCGGGCCTTCAAAATCCAGCAAACCTGTTGTTTGTAATGGCAAGGTGCCGGACACTTTGAATTTAATGGTCCTCGCCCGCACGGCAGACAAAATGAAAGTCGATAGTTGGAACAACTATTGGTATTACGTTTTTATTCACGGTGACGAAAACAGTTTTGATTGCGGCATTAAACCGCAATGGATCTTCGGCGAATTTGTCAAGGTGCAATAGCCGCGATCACGTAGTGGTATTTTGCCTGCGCGGCACGCTTGCCGTCGGGCAAAAAGAAATCACAGACAAAAAATAGATTCTTACCCTCGCGGCGCTTCAGCACGGCCTTTGCCCTCAGGGTCTCACGGTTTACGGCTCTTAAGTAGCGAATGGAAGCGTTTACCGTCACCATGCGTTCGTTTGCTTTCTCGATAAAAAACAGGCACATCATGGCCGTAATCGTATCGCCCACGGTAAAATAAGCGCCACCATGCAGTAAGCCGTGCAGCGCGCGGTTCGACATGGCAAAGGGAATCGAGGCCTCTGAAAGCTCGCCGCTCAGCGTCTCGAGCTTCATCTTTGTTGTGCCTGGGTGGCACTGCTCGATCAGGTGTTGTACCTGACTGACAAAATCGCCGTCGCGGCGGATATCAAACAGGTCTTTCGGAATGATGTCGAAAATCAGGTCTGCATTGTGCATATACACAATATATAATAAACGGGGTTTTCCGGCCGAAAAATGGGGTCCTTAGGTCTATTTGGCCAGCAGGGCATGCACCCGCTTTCTCATGCGCGGCACCATATCTTTTTCAAACCACGGGTTTTGTTTCAGCCAGAGTTTGTTGCGTGGCGAGGGATGCACCAACGGCAGGTAGACTGCGGCATTTAAATCGGCCTGCAGCACGAGATCGCGCACCGCCAGCTTTGCAAGGTGAGGCAAATAATACCGCACCGCATACGAACCGATAAGCAAAGTCAGCCTGAGGTTCGGCAACAGCGAGCGCACCTTGGCATGCCAGATCGGTGCGCACTCGGGCCGCGGCGGCAAGTCGCCCGACTTGCCTTTACCGGGGTAACAGAAGCCCATTCCCATGATGGCAAACTTCTCGCCGTCATAAAAGGTATCCCGGTCGACACCGAGCCAGTCACGCAACCGGTCGCCGCTCACATCGTTCCAGGGAATGCCCGTGGCATGCACCTTTGTGCCCGGCGCCTGGCTGATCAGCAGAATTTGCGCAGTGGGATTTGCCCTGAGCACCGGGTTGGCGCCGAGCGGCAGATGGCGTTCGCAGACCGTACAGCTGCGGATATCCGCGAGCAGGGTGTTCAGGGCCTGCATCAGCCCTTGTCGAGATATTCCTGGATTTTTTCGATCATTGATGCGGGAATCTTGATTTCCTGCTCTTTGAGGCGGGAGACATACTTCTGGAAAGAAAGGCGGTGGCTCGACGAGCGCGTGAATTCCTTGAGCGCTTCGGTTAAATGCTCTTCGATGCGTTTAAAGAGTTCCTTGTTACCCGAAAGCGCCTGCTCGTATTTACGGATGGGCAGTTTGTTGACACCGCGGCAGATTGTGCGGTAAAATACAAAACGCGCGAGAATATCGTCGTCGAAGCCAGGCTCCTTGATGGCGCGCTCAAGCCTCTGCAGATTGATAAAATCGACAATTTCAAGCTTGAAGGGGTTATGGCTGATTTCCTTGAGAATCGTGGCGAAAAACAGCGACTCGTAGATGCGCAGCATCGGTGTATTGTCGTAGCGCGCCTCTTCATCGTGACCGCAATCGATGTACATGACGATGTCGACATCGGATGCCTCGACCGCCATGCCGAAGTTGGCGGAGCCCAAAAGATCGAAGGAGATATTGGCGCCGGTCTTTTGTATCATGCGCGCCGCACGCGCCAGTTCGCGCGTACGCAGCATGTTTTCTTTAGTTGTGAAGCCGCGGAAATAGTCCTTGAGTCCCAGGAATTTTTTGAACGTTTCGTTTTCCGGGAACGGGTTACGCATTTTAAAGCAGGAATTTACCCATCGTGTCGTATTCCGCCGTGTTGAGGATTGTTTCAGTGGCTCGCTGTTTTTTATCAATCTTGATGTTACAGATATCGACGATGCGGCCACCGATCAGGCGTTTCCATGTCACATCGCGCAGAAATTTCTGTCCATCGGTATCTGGTTGCAGCTGAAACGTACAAAAGTACCCGCCCGGCTGCTTGCCCTCCATCGCTTCGACGCTGCCGAAATTCGAGGGGTTGAGAAAATAACTTTGCCCGAGTTTCATCAGGCCGAAACTTTCATGCACATGGCCTGACAGCACAAGCCGCGGCTGCACTTCGTCGACGGCCTGCCTGAGTCCCTGTGAACCGCAGTGTCCGTAACGTGGCAGTTTATCGAGCGTGCCATACGGTGGATTGTGCAGCACAAAGACATCGGCGCCCTCGCGCAGCATGAAATCCATCGGTTTGCTGACGAGGGAGTTCCCACTGCCCTTCTCTTCAAATTCGACAGTGAGTTCTTCGGGAATTCCCGGCGTAAAAATGGGCGCGCTGCCATAACCGGCGAATTTTATGCCATTCAGAATTTCAGATTTTTCATGGAGACTGTACGGCGCGACGGCCGTGCCCGGCAGCGCAATGTCATAGTTGCCCGGAATAATAAAACATTTCTTTTGCGTCGCGACGATCGCCTTGTTCATCGTCTGGTATTTCCGCAAGAGTTCCTGGTGCGCTTCAGCGGCGAGTTTCAGGTATTCTTCGCCTTCGCCGACAGAAAGCACATCGGGGGTTAATCCGTCTTTCGCCTTCTCTGCAAAATGCAGAGTCGCCTGCATATCGTCGCTTTTACCCGCCAGCACACGGATTTTTTCCTGCAATTCGATAAAACGAAACAGCGCCTCATCGGTGCCGAAACAATGGTAGGTCAGGTCGCCCGAAAGTATGTAGAGGTCGGCATCGGTGTGGTTGAGCACACTCGATACGCCGGCAAAATTATCGTGAATATCTGTAAGATAGACGACGATCATTGCGGCGTTACAGCCTCCCCTGGAGCAGTGTACCCATGGCGTATTCGGTATCGGTCTCAGCCGTGTGATCGGACGGGCCGCGGCTGCACATACACATGTGACGGCCGGTGGATTTCACGCGTACACCCTTCGCCTTTCCCGAGGTCATGATTTCTTCGGCAATTTCTTTCACGAGGTCTTCCTGAATCTGGAAACGGCGCGAGTATGCCTGCACGAGACGGGGAAATTTGCCGAGGCCGATGATGATTTCGCCGGGTTCATAGGTAATGTCGATTTTACCGTAAAACGGCAGAAAGTGGTGGGCGCAAATCGAAAAATAGTTAATGTCACGGACGGTCACCGTGCCGGTATACTTTTCACCCTTAGCGATTTCCCGGGTTGTCTTGAGTAGCTTCGACGGGTCGATGCTGTAGCCTTCGAGCAGCTCTTTATAGGCCTTACGGATACGCGGTTCAGCCTCCGCCTCGTCGAACCATTCCAGCGCGCGCTTGTCATCGGTCACATTGGCCGAAAGCCAATCTCTGATCTGCATGTGTCGCAATTTCAGCTCAAGACATTGCGGCAACGAATCCTAAGAGATCAGCCGGCCAGCCATGGTGGCAAATGACGGGCACATATTGATTGACGTCTTGTCAAAAACACCGTTTGCAATTTCCGGTCAGGGCGGTGAAAACAGTTCTGAATTCTATCACGGGCTGTAGCGCAGTGGTAGCGCACACGCCTGGGGGGCGTGGGGTCGCTGGTTCAAATCCAGTCAGCCCGAAATTGTTCTTTCTTTATTTGAGGAAACCTCAAATAAAGAAAGAACCAAAGAAAATGGTTGTTAAACTTCAAAACACCTTAAGTAGATTAAAGGAGCCCGTCGAGGGCTCTTCCCTCAAAATCTACTCCTGTGGACCAACAGTCTATAACTACGCCCACATCGGCAACTTCCGCAGTTATGTCTTTGCAGACGTTTTGAACCGATGCCTCCGCTTAGCGGGCTACCAGGTGCAACATGCCATGAATCTCACCGATGTCGATGACAAGACCATCAACGGCGCGATCGAACTCACCAAAAAGGAACCCGGCAAGTACCCGGACCTCAAAGCGGCGCTGGGCGCATACACGCAGCCATATACAGAGGCATTTTTCGCCGACCTGAAAACTCTCAACATCATTCCTTTTGACCTGCACCCGCGCGCGACCGATTATATTCCCGCCATGCTCGATCTGGTTGAACGCCTCATCAAGGCCGGTATCGCCTATGAACAGGATGGTTCGGTCTATTACCGCATCTCAGAGAAAAAAGATTATGGCAAACTCTCGCGCCTCGATCTCGAGAAGAACAAGACCGGCACGCGTTATAATACCGACGAATACGATAAAGACGACGTGCGCGATTTTGTACTCTGGAAGGCAGAAGGTAAAGACGGCGTGCACTGGCATTCTGATCACGGCGACGGCCGCCCCGGCTGGCACCTCGAATGCTCGGCGATGATCCACGAGATTTTTAAGGGGCCGATCGACATCCACACAGGCGGCGTAGACCTTATCTTTCCTCACCACGAAAACGAAATCGCCCAGAGCGAAGCGGCCTATGGCGGTACTTTCGTCAAACACTGGGTGCATTGCGAACATTTGCTCGTCGACAACCGCAAGATGTCTAAGTCCGCGGGTAATTTTTATACCCTGCGCGACCTGATAGGCCAGGGCAAGAAACCCGAAGTCATCCGCTACTTTCTGCTCTCCGCGCATTACAGCCAGAAAATTAATTTTACCGCCGAAGTTTTTGAAATGGCCGAGGCCTCAGTCGAAAAATTTTACTCGCTCATCAACCGTCTGGGTCGTATTCAGCAAAATAAGGCGGATGGCTCTGCATCGCTAAAAACTTCTTCCGAAGCTGCGCGGCAAAACTTTCTCAGCGAACTTGCGGACGACCTCAATACGCCGCGCGCCCTTGCAGTCGTGCACGAATATATGCGCGAGGCCAATGCCTTCCTCGACAGCAGTGGCGAAAGCGTCTCTGCATCTGACCATGCCGTCATTCTCGAAACCCTCCGCCACTTTGACAAACTGCTGGGCCTCATCGATCTGATGCCGAAGGCAGGTGCACCTGCCGAACTGCAGGCGCTGCTCGACGAGCGCAACAAGGCGCGCGCAGCAAAAGATTTCAAACGCTCCGACGAGCTGCGTGACCAGATTCTCAAAGCGGGTTACAAAATTCTCGACACCAAAAGCGGATCTCACCTGGAGAAGGTATGATTGTCTTCGGCTTCCATGCCGTCAGCGATCTGGTAGAAAAATCCGGTTTTCTCGAGGGCGATAAGCTGATCGTTGCGCGTCAGGCCAATGACGGCCACCGCAAAGACGCTACCGGCAGCGGTGGCCAAAGCGCATCCATGCGCCAAGGCCGTCTGCAGCGAATTCTCGCCAAAGCGGCGAAGGCGCGCGTGCAGGTAATCCAGAAAAATTATGGTGATCTGAATACCATAGCCGGCACCAAAAACCACCAGGGTATCGTGCTCGAACGCAGCGCTGAACTCGGGATCAAAAGTTTTACCAAACAGGATTTTGTCGCTGCCACAGGCGGCATCTACCTAGGTCTCGACGGCGTGCAGGATCCACAGAATTTGGGCGCCATCTGTCGCTCGGCCCTCGCACTGGGAGTGAAAGGTATTTTTCTGCCGCAGAAGGACAGTGCGCCCGCCGGCGGTACGGCGCTTAAGGCTTCGGCGGGGGCGCTCCTCGAAATGCCGCTATGTTTTACCGGCAGCATTGCATCGCTGATGCAATTTATCGACGATAAGAATCCTGAAATTCCGATGCTTGCGCTCGACCAGTCGGGCGATCCCTTTACCGAAGACGACACAAAACTCGCCCAAGGGGAGCTCCCCCTGCTTCTGGTGGTCGGTTCGGAACAGGGAATCAGCCGCCTTGCGCTCGAACGTGCAACAGGCAAACGCCGGTTACGCATCAGCGACAAAGTGGAAAGTTATAACGTATCGGTGGCAGTTGCCCTCGCGCTCTACGAACTCACGCGCGGCCCATAAAAAAGGGGCTTAACGCCCCTTTCAAAAAACGGAGTGCGCTGCGGCTTATGCCGGCTTGCGCTTCATCCAGGTGAGAGCAATCAAGACAAGGCTTGTTGCCGTTAATACCTCAGCCCAGAAAAATATCAGTACGTCGAGCGTCGTGCCAAATGTGGGTACAGACGGCTGTGAATTGCGCATACTGACGAATACGAACAGTGTTGCACCGATCCATGTCATCTGGCCGAATTCGACCTTGCGGCCGCCGACAACGACAAGATACGTTACGCCAACAACAGCAAGCGCCAGAACGGCAATCATGGCGTTGATGAAAAAGCTGAACAGCCGAACTTCGAGGGTACGACCGATCGTTGTATTGAGTACAAGATAACCTTGCTTCTGGCTTTCTTCGTCAATGCCCGCGCTGCTATCCATACCGGAGAGCTTATCTTTGTAACGGTAGACAACCGGGATATTCTGACCCACTGCATCAGTCAATACCGCATAAATTTGCGTGTGGTAATGATCGTTGGGATATGCAGTGATTTCGCCTTCAATATCAACTTCAACTTCAACCGATTTTGGTTTAATGCCGGCCTTCATCTGGTGTTCTTGTTTTTTGGGATCGGTATCTGGAACAGCCAGCGTCATCGGCGCAATCGGAAAGCCCGTCTGCGGATTTGCGTATTTACCCTGCGCGACGAAGTCGAGCTTAAAGCGCATGACATCTTTAACGGTGTCGATGTTAGCGGGGCTCATATAGACTAAGATGAAGTCTTTGGGAGCTTCTTTTTCGAGGAAAATATCCTCAGATTTATCAGGGTCGCCCCCGGAATGGAGCAGGAATGTACCAACCCACAAGCCGGCGAAAACCAGAACGGCAATGCCTATTTTTAGAATTTTCATAGTCGGACAGGGAATAGAATGCCCGTGGTTTGGCGAGAAATTTTACCGGAAAATAGAATGAAAAAACGCAAACTGCGGTGGTTCAGAACCGCGCAGGGGGCAACTGAAAGTATTGTTCTCCCGGTTGACGCGGCTATCGTATTAATGAAGCATGCCCACGGCCTGAGGATCTAAACCGTGATCAATATTCTGGTAGTTGAAGATGACGAGATAACCCGGGAAACCCTCCGCGCCTTACTGCAGGCCCAACCTGATTTCAAACTGGCAGGCTTGTACGCTGATTTGCAATCCACAGTCAAAGGCACACCCGATGCGTCCCCCCATCTGATTATCCTCGACCTGAGATTGCCTGACGTGCGTGGCATTGAAAGTATCACAGTTCTGCGCAGTAAATATCCCGACGCCCGCATCACTATGTATACGGCATATGAAGACGAGTCTGATCTGCTACAGTGCATGCTCGCTGGCGCGCACGGCTATATTCTGAAAGACACTCCTTCAGAGCGCCTTGTCTCTGAGTTGCGTGTTATTGCTCAGGGAGGCTCCACACTGACGCCCCGTGTGGCTGCCAAACTGTTGAATCAACTGACGCCGCCGAAACTGGCCGATTCAACGCTGAGCAAGAGAGAACTCGAAGTATTAAATTCCATTTCACTCGGGCTCAGGTACGAAGATATCGGGGAAAAACTGGATATCAGCGTCCATACAGTGCGGCATCACATCGAAAAAATTTACCGCAAACTCGATGTCACGAGCCGCGGCCAGGCAGTAGCGCAGGCCGTACGGTCAGGTATCATCAAACTCGAATAACAACCCGACGGCCGTGCGCAGACTGAGTTGGCAGGTTCTATTTCAGATCTTTAACCCAAGCTACGGGTTACCGCAGAGTGCGCAATTTATTAACCGGCGCTGGTTACTTCGCCAATCCTTTGTACTGAGCCTGGGCTCTTCGATTCTGACCCTGATTTCTTTTCCGGCCTACCACTATCTGACGCTCGGGAGCATCGAAGCGATTTTCCGCAACCATCCGCACCGCATTGCTGTTGTCGTCGCAGCTGTTCTCTGCGTCGCTCTTCCACTCGGCCTGCGTAAGGCCCGCCCTTACATTGAATATTTTTCGTTCTTAAACCTGGTGATTCTTTTTATCTGCGTCGCGATTGACGTATCGATCAGCGAACGGCCACGGCGGTACGCCGCTATCGGTCTCGTACCGCTTTTCGGCAGCACTTTTGTTTTCACCGATATCTGGGTGATGACCATCGCCTATGCATCGTCGTGTACCGTTTTTGCAGTGCTGAACTCTGCGCGCGAGCGCACCACCGAAATCGTTATCATTTATGCGATTGCTTACTTCATCGCCTGGTGGATGGCCATGATCCGTATCCGCAGCCTGCACCGTATCAGCCTCGACCAGGCCCGGCTCTATGAACGGCAGGTCTACGATCAGCGTGTGCGTCTCGCGCGTAACCTGCATGATTCACTCGGCGGCGACCTGATGCAACTTTCGCTGCAACTCGCGGGCAATACACCGCGCGAGCAGATGCTCGACCTGGCATACGAAGTGATTGCCAAGACCAAAAATCTCGTCTATACCCTCGAACCGAAGAATGAAAATCAAAATTTTGGTGACTATGTGCGTTCTTACGGCGAACGGCTCGCACAGACAGGCAAGTTCAGGGTGGATATCCACATCGACGAACCCTGGCCACTGATGCGCATGGACCACGCGCTCAATCTGCAGGCGCTGTTTACCGAATGGATGACAAATACGATCCGTTATTCCACAGCGCATACACTGCGGATTTTTCTGCGCAACCCCGGCAGCGGTTATTTTCTCATCATCAGAGACGACGGCACAGGCTTCCGCTGGAACGGTAAAAAAACGGGTTCGGGCCTGAGAAACATCGCCCTGCGGGCAGAGCTGTTGAACGCCAAGGTTTTCGCGCGTAAATGCAGTAAATCCGGCGGTACTATTTTTTTTCTGAAAGGGAGACTTACACATGATTAACCTCATTATCGTTGAAGACAACACACATGTCCAGGAAAGGCTGAACGCATTATTGGAACAGGTTACCGACATACAGGTAGCAGGCACGTACGCCGATCTGAAATCTGCTGTCGCTGCGATGCCGGCGGCTATCCCCGATCTGATCGTACTGGATCTCAAACTGCCCGATGTGCGGGGCGTGGAAGCGATTACCGCGCTGGGTCAAAAATACCCGGCAGCGCGGATTACGATCTATACAGCCTATGAAAACGAAACGGACATTCTGAACTGTATGCTGGCGGGCGCGCACGGTTATATTCTCAAGGATACGCCCGACGACCGCTTGGTCGCCGAGCTGCGGGTGATTGCGCAGGGCGGCTCGACACTGACGCCGCGCGTGGCTGAAAAACTGATGAAGCAGTTCACGCCGCCAAAGCTTGCGGAATCTGCACTCAGCAAGCGCGAGCTCGAGGTCTTGAATTTTATCTCCCTGGGTCTTCGCTACGAAGATATCGCCGATGAACTCGATATCAGTGTGCATACGGTGCGGCACCACATTGAAAAGATTTACCGCAAGCTCGATGTCACGAGCCGCGGCGAGGCTGTGGCGCAGGCGGTGCGCAGCGGTATCATCAAAATGGACTGATAGGATATTTGCCCTAGGCTTTCTATCCCGGGGGATAGTTGCCTATTGACCTTTGACAAAAATCAGATATATTGCGCATGTTGTTTTTTTGGAATTTCTGGAGCGCGGGCGCCTGTCCGCGCTTCTTTTTTTCTGGAAGCAAACGAAAATCGTCTTAAGGAGACAACATGAGAAAAGTAATTTCTATTCTTGCAGCGCTCGCCCTTGTTGGGTCAGTAGCGGCAGCACCAAAAAAGCCGGCTGCAAAACCTGCAAAGCCTGCGGTAGCAGTACCAGCAATTCCTGCAGTGCCGGCTGTGCCGAAAACAACGGCGCCAACAGGCGGCGCGAAGTTTATCATTAACGCATGGGGTGGATACTCCATTAACGGCAGGACGGATCTGGTTAAAGCCGTTGATTCTTTTGCTTCAGCAACGGAAACAACCGCAGCAGGATTTACCGCAAAAGCCGTAGATGAAACAACGAAGGGAGTCGCAGGTGGACTGGACCTTCTTTACGGCGAAAAATTCCAATTTGGCGTAGGAGCATACTATCTTCAGGGTTTCAAAACGACCAAGACCAACACTTACGGAACCGCTAAGGTAAACCACACAACGCAGATGAACTATATTCCGATTCTTGCACAGATTCGTTACTTTATCTTCGAGGGTTTATATGTTGGCATCGGAGCCGGGGTGGCTGTTGCCATCAGTGGAAAAAGCGAAGGTAGCTTAACAGGTACCACAGCCACCGGTTGGCCATACTCGACAGCCTATAGCGGCACGCTGCTCTGGGGCGAAGGCCGCCTGGGCTACAATCTGAAGATTTCTGATCTAATCGGCATCGATATTTTTGGCATTGTATCGTACCAAGACGGTAAAGTTGATTTTCAAACAACAGATTCAACAGGAGCTCTTTTGGCAGCGACTTCCGTTAAGAATAGTGGCGTCAACATCACACCAGGCCTCGGTATCTCTCTCCGTTTCTAATTTTACTCAAGATTAGAGACCTCACCCCGGCCCTCGCCGGGGTTTTTTATTTCTTGCCCCGCCGATCGTTGCACCATATGCTGTCCGACGATGAAAATGAAAGCAATACTTCTGATTTCCCTGATCGCCCTCGCCGGCGCCTGCAAAAAAGGTCCTTCGACAGGCTCAGGACAGGCTTCTAGTGACGGTTGCAGCGACCTCGATGCCAACAGCGCCCGCATGCGTTGTACGAACAACAATGTCGAGTTCTGCTCTTCGTACTCAAAGTATAAGTGGATGGAGACACAGAAGTGCCCCGCGAACCAGAAATGCTTCATTTCACCCGACGGCAAATCGGGCGGCTGTAAGTAATTTCAACGGGCGCCCGTAAGGGGCGCTTTAAACCAGGCCTGCGGCCATCGCCAGACCAATCACGCTGACACCCAGCGCAACGAGCCACTGCAGCGTTTTCAGCTCTGTTTTTTTAAGCATTAGATTACCCATGAGCGCACCCGCAAAAGCACTGCCGGCAGCAATTGCCAGCACGTAACCATGCTCACCCAGGCTGAAGCTGTTTGAAAACGGCCGGTAGATCAGAAGCCGTACCGCGTCGACGATACAGGCAATCGCAATGCCAGTACCGATAAAAATTTCCTTGGTAAGTCCCGCACGAATGAGAAACGCACTGCGCAGTGCGCCCTGATGGCCCGACAGGCCCCCGAAAAAACCAGAGATAAAACCACCGGCATAGATTTTATTCGCAGAGAATTGGATATTTTTGAGGCGCGGTATCGCTTCGAACAGTGCGAAAAAAATCATCAGTCCACCCAGCGTGAGTTTAAGCGCAGTCACGTGAAAGATTTTTCCGGCGAGGGAATATCCCGTGATCACGCCCGCCGATGGCAGCACATAGAGCAATCCGGCGCCGGCAAGGGCGCCGAAACCTGCCGGAATACCAAACGACACCACGATACGCCATTCGATATGCGTGCGCATCAATGCATATTTAAAGAGGTTATTCAGAAAATGAACGATCGCCGTGAGTGCAATCGCCGTCGGTGCGGGAAAAAACACCAGCATGACAGGAGTCAGGATTGTCGCAAGGCCGAAGCCTGTGAAAAATGTGAGTAATGACGCAAGCGCCGCGGTGGCTGATATGAGGGCGATCTCCATGGTTCCGGTCACTTCGACTCCGCTCAGTGAGCCAGTACCTTAGCGAGAGAATTTGGTTCGCCCGGTGAGCCCGGATTTTATCCGGCAAAATCCCTGATCGAACCGCGCGATCAGGGAATACCTACTTCTGCTTTTCAATCAGCGCATACGCCGAGTGGTTGTGGATCGATTCGAAATTTTCCGCTTCGGCGATATAGTGGCTGATGCGGTCGTCGTTGTTGAGTTTGTGCGCCACATCGCGCACAATGTCTTCAACAAACTTCGGGTTTTCATAAGCGCGCTCTGTGACGAACTTTTCGTCGGGGCGCTTCAAGAGGCCATAGAGTTCGCACGAGGCACTGTCTTCGGCGATGCGGATAACATCTTCGATCCAGAGAATGTTGTGGCCTTCGGCGAGTTCGGAGAGGCGCGCTGTGATCGTGATATGGCTGCGCTGGTTATGCGCGCCGTACTTTGAAATCTCTTTAGAACAGGGGCAGAGGCTGGTGACCGGAACGACGACTTTAATCTGCAGGTCTGTGACTCCCTCTTCGCATTTGCCGATGAAGGTGACGTCATAGTCCATCAGTGACTGCACACCCGAGACCGGCGCCGCTTTATTGACGAAATAGGTAAAACGCATATGTATCTCGCCCGCGCGGGACTCGAGGCGTTCGAGCATTTCAGGCAGCAGGGCCTTGAAGGTCGCCACATCGAGATGTTTCTGGCGGCCTTCGAGAATCTCGATAAAGCGAGACATATGCGTGCCTTTGAACTGCTGTGGCAGGTAGACCGACATCGTCAGGTCTGCCACGGTATTCTGCACATCGCCGGTTTTGTCGCGGATCTGTATCGGATAGCGAATTCCCTTGATACCGACCTTATCGATGGCTATCCGCCGGGTGTCAGCACTCGACTGCACATCAACGAGGGGGGCACCGCTGTCGACCTGCGGTTTTACGCCATTCACGAGACTCATGGCTCTATTATATTAAAAGGCCAGCTAACCCGCCAGAAAAGGGGGCATTTGTCCAAGGTCGGATTTCCTGTTGACCCGGCGAAGTCGTCGCATAATGGGCATAATGCGATTTCGCCCGCTGGCCTTTTTCAGCCTTTTGACTTTCACAATCACTGCCGTTGAGATAGACGACCTCCGCAAGAATGCCCAGAACAAGACCGACACGATTCGGGACGAAAGTAACCAGAAAATCGCCAAAATTCTTGCCCGCTTCGCGGAGTTCAGGAATGACCTGGAGAAAATCAAGCCAGGGCTCAATCTCAAGATACCCATCGATACGCAACGCGGGGGGAAGATGCGTGTTCTCGATCATCCCGAATTACCGGGCGTACCCGAATTCAAGAAAGTCTTTGCGATCGTCACCGAAGATTACAAGCTCAAAACCTGGCATTCCGATTCTGACTCACAAAATCTGGATAAAGTGCGCGCCGGCGACAAGGTTGAGGTGATTATGGTCGTCAATCCCCGCACCACAGAGACAACGTTTGGTTGGGCGCTGATCCGCACTGCGGCTGAGACCGAGGGTTATATACCGCAGAAGTACCTCAAGAACCTGCCCGAAGAGACCATCCCCTCGACAGCAAAAAAAGAGCGTAAGTACGTGTTCGTTTCAACGGGCCTCAGAATGCGCAGCGAGGCTTCGCTCGCGGGTGAATTTCTGGTCCTCGTACCCTATGAGACCGAGGTCGTCGTCACGGGTTATTCCAAAACCAAAGAGACCATCGATGGCCTCACGGATTTCTGGGCCGAGACAAGTTATGGTGGCAAAACCGGCTGGCTGTTTAACGCCTACCTGCGCCCCGTCGGGCAAAAGCCCCCGCCGGAGCCGCCTGAGATCAACCCTAACGGCTTTGCCATGCCGGTCGGCGGCCGCATCACTTCTAAATTTGGCCCGCGCATCGACCCTGTCACAAAAAAAGCGGGGGATTTCCACCGTGGCATAGACATCGCCGCAGCGAGCGGCACGGAGATCAAGGCCGCGAAGGAAGGCGAGGTTTTTGAAAACTCAAAAAACGCCTACTGGGGAAATTACATTATCTTAAAGCATGCGGGCAATGTCTTCACGTATTATTGCCACCAGTCCAAAACAAAATCGCTGAAAGGCGCGAAGGTCACAACCACCGATGTCATCGGTTATGTCGGGCGCACCGGCAAGGCCACGGGCCCACACCTGCACTTTGAAGTCAGGTTGGGCGGCGACCCGAAAGACCCGCTGCAATACGTGAAATAGTCATCGCCGTGTTCCCGGAAAGCCTTAGCAGGCTTTAATTTCAGTTTACGCCGCAGTCAGAAATCGGGGTTTAAGCCCTATGAAGTTGGGTAAAGCGCTCATAGCGGCACTGCTTTTGGCCGCGTTCAGTCAATCCCACCTGACTGGTGCAGTACTTGTCGATGTCGTTGCCGTCGTCGCCAACGCCCCCGTGACGAACCTCGATCTCTCGCATGAAGTCGAACGCATGCAGAAACGCCGCGGGTTTAAGAAAGAAAAACGCGGTTTGCAGAGCCAGGCGCTCGACACCCTGATCGGCCGCGCCATCATCGATGTGATCGCACGCGAAGAATCGGTGACGATCTCACCCGAACGTATCAAAAACCAGCTCAAAAAAGAGATGGATATGCGCGGCATTCTGCGCGAAGAAGAATATAAAAAAGTCATCAAACGCGATACAGGTCTCGATTTCGAAGATTATAAAGAAGAGATGACCCGTCAGCTGAAGACGCAGCAGGTCATGCAATTGCGCGTCTCGGTGCCAAACCCGACGCCTTCGCAGGTCGAAGAGTGGTACCGGCAGAACAAAACACGCGTCGGGAAAAAATTCAACTTCCGGATGATTTTTATTCCCGTACACGGAAACGAACTCCAGGTTTCGAATAACATGAAAGCGGCGCGCACCATGGGTGCATCATCGAGTGCGGGCTTCGCCAGCGCCGCGTCAAAATATTCTGCCCACCCGTCGCGCGGGCGCGGCGGTCTCATGGTTGACCAGCGCCTCGATCAACTCGCGCAAATTGACCCGATTCTCGCGGGCGCTGTCAACGGCACGCCGCAGGGGCAAACCTCGCAGGTCTTTGTCGGCGCCAACGGCGGTTATTACTGCGTGCGCGTCGAAAGCTCACGTGCCATCGGTCTCGACGAAGTCTACGATAACGTACGCGCCATTCTCTACAGTGAAAACGAACAGATCGAATATCGTCGCTGGCTGAAAGAGCAGCGCAAACGCGTCGCGGTCACAATCTACCTCAAAGACTATCAGGAATGACACTGAACGGCGCCGACACCGTTCTGCTCATCCATACCGCGCCCGACTACGGCTCTGCGCTTTCCGGTGCAGATGGCGAAGTGCTGCTCAAGGCATTTTGCGGTAAGCTTGCATCGCTGGGCCTGCCGATTCAATCTTGCGTGGGCGACCAGGCGCTGCGTGAAAAACTCACGGCACAGCTTTCCGCGGCAAAGGTACTCGAAGCACTGAGCGAAATTTCGGCCATTAAAAAGATCTTCGGCGATGCGAAGATCGCACATATCGCCGTGATCAACGGCGTTTATCCGCTCTGCGATCTTGCCCTGACGGAAAAAATCTTCGGCATACACAGAGAATACCGCGCGGATATCAGCTATGGCGAAAACCTGCCGCCGGGCATCGCCCCGTATTTTGTCAGCCGCGACCTGCTCGAATCGCTCGAAATCATGGAGGCAAAAGATGCCGACCTCGAAGGCGCCGGCGTGCGCGGCTTTGTCGAAAAGAACATCAACCAGTTCCACGCCGAGGTGCATTATGAAGAACCCGACCTGCGGCTGATGCGGTTGGATTTCTCCCTGTCATCCCGGCGCTCGCTCGTGAAGACAGCCGGATTCTTTGCCAAAATCAAAAATATCCATCAACCCTATGCAGAATTGCAGGCGCTGATCCAGGCCGCACCGGAAGTTTTACATACGTTCCCTTCTTATATTGAACTCGAGTTTGTATCAACCGCGGAACACACAAGTTATTTCTCGCCGCTGGGCTATATCAAACAAGAAAAACACCTGCTCTCACGCGAAAACTTTGATCGTGTAAAAACCTATATTGCGACTGGCCTCGGCGACACCTCGGTCTGCGCTTCGGGGTTAGGTGAACCGCTAGAGCACGAAGATGCAGCGTCATACCTAAGCGAACTTTTAGACGATGCCAATATCCGTTATGTGTTCGTCGAAACGAATGGTATTCATCTCGATAAGATCCTGTCCCTGGCAACGCATGCCTCTGCAGGCAAGTTGCGCGTCGTTGTACTTTTAAACTCGCTCGAAAAATATGCAGAATACTCAGGCGCACCGGCGGCGATGCTCGATAAAGTGAAGGCTAATATGCGCGCCTTGACAGCGGCACTGGCGGCGCAGGGAAAAAATCCGCAGGAAATCGTCTACCTGCAGACGCTGAAAGTCGAAGAGAACGAGGCTGAAATCGACAGCCTGTACGCGCTGGCTGAAGAGCTGGGCGCAAGCTTCCTGTTCCAGAAATATAACCGCTATGCAGGCCTCATGCCCGAACGGCGCGTATCGGATATGACACCGCTCGAACGTTATGCCTGCTGGCATTTGCGGCGTGATCTCTTTATCAGGGCGAACGGTGATGTCGCCTTCTGCAAGCAAACTGTCGATCAGTCAAAAAATGCGGCGCGCGGTAACCTGGCAAAGACTGCACTTTCGGAAATCTGGGCGCAGCAGCGCGCCGACTTCGTGGCAAACTTCCAGGAAAAATATCCATCCCACCTGCCATGCGCAAGCTGCGACGAATATTTTACGTTTAATTTTTGAGATCACGCGCTAACGCGACCAGGTCTGCACTTTCGAGCAGTTTTTTCGCAGCGCCCTGCCGCGCAACCTGTACCATTACCTTACCTAACGCACGGGTCGTGATGACACTTTTCGGAGCGAATAACCTGATGAGGGGCATGAAAGGTTTAAATGCAATATAGAGCCAGCGGTAGAGCCGCGTGCGCGATTTGATGCCGTCTTTCGGCTGAATGAATGCCGGGCGAATCACATAGGCATTCCTGAATTTCATTTTGAAAATTTCGTTCTCCGTTTTGCCTTTGATGCGCGCCCACATCACCCTGCCCTTTTCGCTGCTATCTGCGCCCATACCCGAAATAAATACGAAGGTGATTTTAGGATTTACCTTGAGCAGCGTCTTCGCCGCCGCGAGCGTGAAGTCGCAGGTCACACGTTTATATTCAGCTTCCGTTAATCCCGCCGATGCGACGCCGAGACAATAAAAGCAGACATCCAAACCTTTGAGATCTTTTGCAATCGGTGTAAAGTTGAGAAAATCGGAATGTACAACATTACGGAATTTCGGATTCACTAAGTGCAACGGGCTGCGGCCGACGGCGACGACGGATTCGACGTCCCCATCCATAATACATTCGCGCAGCACGCTTTGCCCGACCATGCCGGTGGCGCCAAATACAACCGCTTTCATGGCCCTACCTGCCCCGAAACAATGGGGTGCTGTTCTGCGGTCTGCCATTCGACCTGCGGCCACCAACGGGTCAGCTTAGTAAGACCTGGTTCGAAACTTTCACCGGGCCGCGGTGTCGCAATACTGACACCCAGTTTTTCGGCTTCTTTCGTTGCACGTTCGACGGGTTCTGTCCAGCCATGCATGGCGAGAACAAAGAGTCCCCAGTGGATCGGCAACAATGTACGCCCCTTAACCCAGGTATGCGCCTTCACGGCCTGCTCGGGGCCAATATGCCAGTCGGGCCACGTGCGGTGGTATTGCCCCACCTCGATCATCGTCAGGTCGAAGGGACCAAGCTTCGCGCCAATCTCTTTCATCGCCGGGAATAATCCCGTATCGCCTGAAAAGTAGACGCGCTTTTTTTCGCCGATGAGTGCATAACCGGCCCAGAGTTTTTTATTGTTATCGATGAGGTAGCGGCCCGAGGCGTGGCGTGCCGGCGTCATGACGATGCGCAGATTTTTACCGGCCTGCGTAAGAATTTTTTCCTGCCACCAGTCGAGTTCGACGATACGACTTTCGGGAATGCCCCAATACGCCAGGTGAGCACCAACGCCGATGGGCACGATAAAAACGGGCTTTCTTTTTTCGTCGAGCGCAACGACGGATTTCATATCGAGATGGTCGTAGTGGTCGTGCGAGATCACAACAACATCAATCGCCGGCAAGTTATCCAGGGCCAGCGGTGGCGGATACCAGCGCTTCGGCCCCATAAAACTGAAAGGGGAAGTACGCTCGCCGAACGCGGGATCGGTCAGCACACGAAAACCTTCGATTTCGACCATCGTTGCGGAATGCCCGAACCATGTGACGCGCAGGCCGGAAGCGGGGACAATCTGAAAGCTTGCGGGGTCAGGCCTCACGACGGCAATGTCGCCCTTCGGTGCGGCAAATTTACTCGCGCTGAACATGGCTGCGATTGCGCCGAGCATATCATTCTTCAGCGGCTCAGGATTTTCAAAATGACCGTTCTGCCATTCGGGAGATTTTTGCATTTTTTCACGGCGGGCAGTGTCGCCCTGCGAACCGAAGGATTTCCAACCGAGGATAACCATGCCGGCAAAAATAACAAGCAGGGAGGCGCCGAAGTATTTAAAGATGCGTTTAACCAAACTTTTTCATCTCCCTTTCCGTTTCGCGGCGGATATCTTTCTCGCGTATCGTCGTACGTTTATCATGCGACTTCTTGCCCTTACCGAGACCAATCAGTAATTTCACAAAGCGGCCTTTAAAGTACATCTTGAGCGGCAGCAACGCATAACCACGCTCGTGCATTTTACCGCGCAGACGATCGATTTCTTTGTGCTTGAGCAAGAGGTTGCGCGGCCGCAGTGGGTCGTGATTCATGATATTGCCCTTTTCATAGGGCTCGATGCGGCAGTTGATGAGCTGTACGGAATTATCGCGGATCAGCACATAACCGTCAGAGATATTCACCTTCTTCTGGCGCAGCGACTTAACCTCGGTACCTGTGAGCGCAATGCCGGCCTCAAAATCTTCGACGATTTCGTAGTTAAAACGAGCCTTACGGTTGACCGCGATCTCCACATGAGGCTCATGCATGATTTCGAGACAGTGCGCAAAGTGATTCGGCGCGATGCGACGATTCGCTGCGAAAGCCGGATGCTTTCGCATTTCGCGGAGCGAAACCCGGCGCGAATAGCTTGCCGTAGCCCGGATTGCGAAGGCAAGCGTAAGTTCGCGCGGCCAATGCATATGGGATTGATATTGTGCTGGACGCCCTGTTGGCACCGCGCCAAATCCGGCCGAAGCTTGAATTGGGAATGAATACGATCATTAGTTGTCTTTAAGCAAAGTTTAACTACTTTCCACTCATTTTAGATCAGGTTCAAATTAATGCCGGGCGGTTTGCCTTCGGGAATAGCGCGCCGGTAAGTTTAGAGAGGAAAATATGAATATCTTTGTAGGAAATTTAGCGTACGCAGTGACGGAACAGGATCTGCTGACAGCTTTCGGGGAATTTGGCACAGTCACTTCCGCGAAAATCATTATGGACCGCGAAACCGGTCGCGCACGCGGCTTCGGCTTTGTGGAAATGGCTGAGAAGTCAGAAGGCATCAAGGCAATCGCAGGCCTCAACGGCAAAGCGATCAAAGAACGCGAAATCGTAGTCAACGAATCGCGCCCGCGTGAAGAACGTGGCGGCGGCGGCGGTGGCGGCGGCCGCGGTGGTTATGGCGGCGGCGGTGGTAACCGCGGCGGCGGCGGCGGTGGCCGTGGTGGCAATCGCGGCGGCAACGACCGCTGGTAAGCTAACCTTGTATACCCGGCCCGGTTACATACCGCGGCCGGGTTTATTTTTTTATTTTTCCGTGTAATTTAATCTCCGCAAGCGCCTCATGTGCTTCCCCGCGGAAAAACAATCCTTCGCATCAAAATTCTGGCAATAGCAATAACGCTGGCCGTTCTGGGCATAGCCTGCACCTCCCGCAAAAAACACGACAGCCAGGCTGAATACGTCTGCAAAGACGGGCAGAAAATCAAAGCGTTCTTTCACGCCAACGGCAAAGACCAGGTTTTGCTGAAGCTCGGCGACGGCCGATCGCTGACCCTGCCCCACGCCACGCATGCTTCGGGTTTGCGTTACGCGACACGCGACGAGAAGATCATCTTATGGATGCAGAGGGACGCGCTGTTTTTCGAAGAAGACGGCGAAGTTCTCTTCGCCGATTGTGTTCCCGCTTAATTTTTCCCTGAAGCCCTGCGGCGCATAATACTCGCCTCAGCCTTCCTGATTTTTTTCAGATAAGCTCCGACGGCGGCACGCACCAGCACCGCGGCCTTCATGTTCCTGTCTTTGGTCAATCTGTCAATTTCGCGCCACCACGCTTGGGGCAAACCCACGGAACGGCGTTCGAGCACTCCCTCGGGATCGATGCGTGGCTGGCCGGGCCCGCGGGCTATGATTCTTTTTCGCATAATATAATAACCGGTTATTATATTATCAGGTCAAGAAATATTAGGATTGACCCTGCGAAGTGCCCGGCGCCGGTGCGGCATGGTACAAAACATACTTTGGTCAATTTTCGCGCTCATCAGCTCCGCTGTGATCTATACAAACTGGAGCAGTGCGCTCTGGGATATCCGCGGCACGCACTCGTACGGCAAGTTCGCGTTTGGGTTCGCTTTCGTGGCATTCACTGCCTACAGTTTCTACTGCAGCCGGCGCGAAAATCTCATCAAAACCGCGCGCAAGATCGGCGAATTCCACTGGGGACGGCAGATCGGCATCGATCTCTACATCGGTTTCTTTCTGTTCTGCGGATTTATTGCCTTACACCAGGGCGGCATACAAATGCTGCTTTGGGCCGTGCCCGTGCTCATCTACGGCAACCAGCTGACGCTGCTCTATCTCGCCGTTCACTACGAATCCATAATCAAAAAGTTTGCAGCCTTTGCCTAACGCTGTTTATCCTCACGCGCTTCTTTCCAGCGGTGGTTGCATTTCAAGCAAACCCAGCGCCCAGCCTTGAAGGGAAAAAATGGCGCGCCCAGGAAGAGAATGAGCGCGCTGACGGGATGGTACTTCTGGTAACTTAAAAGATCCGAACCACATTTCGGGCACAGGCGCTGGGTCCAGTCTGCACTCCCGGGGTTGGTGATTTGCCGGTGTTCATCCAACAGGCGCCGCGCCGCATCTGCCTCGCGCTCGTGCACGAATAGTTTTACGCCGCCCACGACATACGAGTAATTAAAGCGGGTAGCTCCCAATATCTCGTCGCGCAGCTCGGCGTAGATATCGTTATCGATCAGCAACCCGCGCACGATATTGGCCTCCACATCGGAGCCAAAAGATTCCAAAAGAACCGTATTGCCGTCGCGGTAATAGCCTTTCTCGATCTTCCTGCGAATCTCATAGGGCAGCTCATCTGTCCCGGCCTGCTGCGGCTCTTTGCGCCCCTGCGAACCGCGGATTTTCTTGCCGACCAACACCAACAGCGGCACGAGAATAACGAATAAAAAGATTTCCTGCGAAGTAAAATGCATACTAATAAAATCTTGACACTTTGTTCACTATAACCCAGCGGCAGCTATGTCTAACTCTGCCTTAGCCCATGCCCGAAAGTACCCGAGTCGTTTCCGCGATCCTTCTGAAAATAAGGATTTCTTTCTCAAGTTGGCGAACACCCTTTTTATCCGCCGCAAACTGACCCCCGAAGAGATTGCGCGTTACGGCGATTTTCTCTGGGTGGGCGATCCGCTCGCAGACAAGCTCGCGGTAAAATTCCATGAGCTCGGTATGCAGAAAGCGATGCCGATGCTTTCCGCCGCGCTCGAAGGAAAAATCGCCAAGGATGCGCCGCAAGAACTCCGCGATCTGATGAGCGCAGTAGAAACCGAGCCCACCTGGCTCGATAAACGCCTGCTGGATATCGGCGCGCGTTTTTCGCAGCGCTCGGGCATGCTGGGTGAATACGTGCTGTCGTGCGTGAGCCTCATGGGCGGTTACCGCTCCGCCGCGGCGAATAAGCCAATCGCCTTCACAGGCCAACTCGAATATATGGCGCCGCGCCGTCTTGCCGAGACGGCAAAATTCGGTTTCGACGTTTCGCGCACCGGAGCGATGGCGAAGGGCGCACAGGGGTTTAAGTCGGCGGTCAAGGTGCGCATGATGCATGCGCATGTGCGCCTGATGCTCGATCATTCGCCGAAATGGAAACACGACGTCTGGGGATTACCCATCAACCAGGCCGATCTCGTTGCCACGAATACACTTTTTTCCGCGGTGTACCTGAGCGGCTTACGCGTGCTCGGTATGCAGGTTTCTGATGAGGAGTCACTCGGCGTCACACACCTGTGGCGTTATATCGGTTATCTCATGGGCGTCGACGAAGCGCTCTTGCCCACGAACGAAGAAGAAGGCACGCGCATGGCCTGGCTTTCGGGTGTGACGCAGCCGCCCGCCGACGAAGACTCGCGCCTATTAGGGCAAGCACTCATGAACGTGCCGCTCGCACGCGCAGAGACGCCGCTTGAAAAACTGGCGGCGCATCTCGAAGTGCAGGTGCGTAGTGGCCTCACGCGGATTATCCTCGGCGACAACGCCGGCGACGATCTCGGCCTGCCAAATACACCATTGAAATATGGTATTGCACTGACGACGCCACTGATCTTCGGTATGGAGACCATCCGCCGCCTCGTGCCGGGCCTCACGAATATTGCAGTACTGATCGGCGACAAATGGCAACGCGGCCTCGTCGAAAAACCGCTCGCGGGAAAGCCGGCAACGTTCATTCCCCCGGAAAACCTGAAGCGCGAATCGGCATACGCGTAGAAATACCCGCATTTCGGCGTAGCGAACCGACTTGATTTTTGGCCGCGCGATGCTATGATCGCGGCATGGATACCGATCGGCTACGCAGGAAAAAAATCATTATCATTGGAGGCGGCGTGGCGGGCCTCTCTACCGGCATTTATGGCCAGCTCAATGGATTCGACACGCATATCCTGGAGATGCATGCATTACCAGGGGGGCAGTGCACAGCATGGGGCAGCGAAGGATATCGTTTTGATTATTGTCTCCATTGGCTCGTCGGTACGCGCCGCGGAACTTTTCATAACATCTGGAAAGAGACGGGGGTCTTAACCGACAAAGTACAGATTGCCGATCATGACATCCATACTCTCATCGAAGATGAAACGCAAGGTAAATTCTACATCTTTGCGAACATTGACCGCTGGCAGGAATATTTGCTCCGGCTTGCCCCCGAAGACCGCAAAGGAATCAGTAAAATGTGCGGCCATATGAAAAAGGGCATCCGTCTGGATCAATTTGAAAACGCCCCCGGCTGCCGGTCGCTCACAGATTACCTGAAAGCCGTTTTCTCCATGGGGGGCACCTTATTGCTGATGATGCGCTATGGCAAGATGTCGGCAAAAGAATATATCGAATCGCTCGGTTTTAAAAGCCTGAAGCTGCGCTATTTTCTCATGAAAATGTTCGGTGAAGCGGATTTTTCCGCGCTGGCCATCATACTCATGCTCGGCTGGTTTCACGATAAGAATGCAGGATACCTGGTCGGCGGCTCTTTACCCATCGCCATGCGCATGGCACACCGCTACAAAGAGCTGGGCGGAGTTCTTTCGCTGCAAAAAAAAGTGGAAAAAATACTGGTCGAAAACGGACAAGCCGTCGGCGTTCGTATGAAAGACGGCACGGAGGAAAGAGCGGATTTCGTGATCAGTGCGGCTGACGGCCATTTCACCCTCTATGAGATGCTTGAAGGCAAATATCTGACACCCGCATTTAAAGAAGCGTACGGCAGCTGGAAATTATTTTCGCCGTTTGTGCAGGTTTCATTCGGCATTCAAGGTACGGTACCATCGGAAAATGTCGTCGTCATGTACGTGGGCAAACAGTTTCGCATCGGAAATTTCGACGTCAAAGACGGCTATTATATCATGAACCAAACCGCGCACGATCCGACGCTCGCACCCGAGGGGAAATCGAGCGTGATTTTGCGCTTCAACAGCGCCTGGGATGAGTGGCAGAATATACCGACCGAGCGGTATAAACAAGAGAAGGAAAGGATCCGGGAGGACGCTGTGCTGCTGCTGGAGAAACATTATCCCGGCATCAAAGCCAAAATAGAGGTGACCGATGTCAGCACCCCACTCACCGAAGAAAGATACACCGGCGTCTGGCGCGGTGCCTACGAGGGATTCATGCCCACAGGGAATATCATGACAAAATCGTTGCCGCATTCCCTGCCGGGTCTCAGCAATTTTCATATGGTCGGCCAATGGCTTTTCCCCGGCGGAGGACTGCCCCCCGCTGCGCAGTCAGGCAAATGGATCATCCAAACGCTTTGTAAAAAAGACCGCCGAACCTTCAAAACGGCTTAAACTGGTCGCAAGGAGATAATATGGAAGAACCGACACAAAAACGCAAAAGGAACTTCAGGCCCCACGATCCGGGAAACGCCGTCTACGGCTTTGGACTTATCGGAGCAGCAGTCTATTTTGTATCCCAGGCGAGCGGTTTTTGGATGTCCGTTCTGGCGATACTTAAGGCGATTGTATGGCCGGCCTTTCTGGTTTACGAACTTTTTCAATTTCTGCGGCCCTGAAAAAAGCGCGGCGCGGCAAGTTTATGCACGCTTGAGTAAGTCTCCCTGGCCGCTGCCAGGTCGAATATCACATGGCGCTCTCGTTATTCGGTTGCGGCCGCGTCTGCCGCGGGATATCCGGCTTTCCCTTTAAGCGGGAATTCCATGATTTTTAAGATTTTTAAACCGCTCCTTATTCCGGCCGTATTGCTCTGGGCATCCCTGCCGCTCGCAGCCGCAGCGACGGAACTCACGGCGCAGCGCTGCAAGACGGGCGCCGGTTTTCGTGACGGCGACGTCCAAAAAGTGCTCTCCGATCTTAAGGATTTTCAACCCGTGAGCTCATTCCCCGTCCTGCTCAACAACATCTACAAACCGGCGCGCAACGGCGCTTTACTCGAATACAGTATTGCCTGTACCTTTGAAATGCCCGCAGCGTTTAAAGGCGATCATTTTCTCTACCTACCGGGCATTGGCGAGAATTTTGATATTTTTCTGAACGGCGAAAAAATCCATGCGGATCTCCACGTCAAAGACGGAAGAATCGAAACCTACCGCTATGCAAAATTCCTGAATATCGCCCTGCCCGCCGGCGTACTGAAAGCCGGTAACAACACGCTGTTTTTTCACATTGCGGGTTATGCTCCACTAACCCCGCTGTCGGAAAACTTTCTGCTGGGCCTGCCTTTCCGCAGCGGTTATGTGATTTCCGTAAGCCGTGGCGAAGGTCCCGGCAGCCTGCTGTTGTTTTTTCTCACGGCATCGTACATCTTCTTTGCTTTTTACCATCTGTTCTTTTACCTGCGCTGGCGCGAGAAGAGCTATAACCTGCACTTTGCCGTGTTTTCCCTCGCCATTTCAGGTTATTTTCTGGCCTTTTCGCAGGAAGCCTTTGCCCGCATTGAAAATACGCGCTATCTCGTCATGGCATCCTATGCATGCCAGATGGTTGCGCTGGCATTTTTTCTTCTTTATGTGCAGCGTTTCTTTTTTGAAAACCGGCGTATGCCCAGGTACATCGGCGTGGCGGTCGGCGTTGACCTGGTGCTGGCTGCGGCAGTCGTCGCGGGCCGGGACACCTGGTACCAGTCGCTTCTGACATTCTGGTACCTGACCGCGATACCGCAGGTGGTGATCGTTTTCTGGCTCATCGGCAGGGCTGTGCGCCTGAAGCTGCCCGACGCACGGCTTTTGGCTGCGAGCATCGCCGTAGCCATTCTCATGATTTTTTTCGACATGCTCGATACGCTGCTGATCTATTCGAACGTGCGTTTAAGCCAGTTCGCCTACTTCACCGTTGTGCTTTCGCTCGTGCTCATCATGGCAAATCGTTTCATCAATATCCACCATGAGACCGATCGCCTCAACCGCCAGCTCTCGCTCGAACGCAATTCTTTCTCGCGTTTTGTGCCGTCGCAGTTCCTCGAAAATCTCGGCCGCTCGACCGCTGTGGAGATCCGCCGCGGCGACGCGGCGCAGCGTCATATGGGAATTCTCTTTCTGGATATCCGCAATTTCACTGGCATGGCTGAGAAACTGTCGCCGACAGAGAGCCTTGTATTTCTCAATGTCTTCATGAAAAGGATGGAGCAGTGTATCAGCCAGAACGGCGGCTTCGTCGACAAATACATCGGTGACGGCCTTCTGGCGCTCTTTGGTTCGCAGGCCGACAAGATTGGCGACGGCGCGCTGCAGGCCGTGCGCGCGGGCCGGCAGATGTTCGACAGCCTCGAATTCTTCGCGCGTTATAATGCACAGCTGGGCGAAATCAAAATCGGCGTCGGTGTGCACTGTGGCCCCCTCGTCATGGGCACGCTCGGCAGTAAACGCCGCCTCGACACTACCGTGATCGGCGATGCGGTAAATCTTGCCTCGCGCCTGGAAATGCTGACGACGCTCTACGGCGTACCGATGCTGGTTTCTGACGCGGCCTATGAAGTGCTGCCAGGGAACGAGAGTATCGATATGCGGCGCATCGATACCGTGCGCGTCAAAGGCCGCAAAGAAGCCGTCACCATCTATGAGGATTTCCACCACGACCCGCCGGCCATCGCCGCGAAAAAAAGAGAGGCCACGATCACATACACACAGGCTCTCGACCTATATAAGCAGGAAAATTTCACCGAAGCGGCAAAGCTCTTTGATTTTATCAACAACGGCAGCCCTTATGATGCGGCAGCTACCGCTATGTCAAAACGCTGCCTGAAGCTCGCACGCACCGGCGCGCCGGCAAACTGGGATGGCGTGCTGCCGTTGGGCAAAAAATAAAAATCTTCAGATACGGAAACGCAGCAACCAAGGCCGGGCACAAAATCGGTGGATTATCTTACTAAGACCACACCGCGGATATCCTCGGTAAGGGAGGTGAGTAACCACTGCAAGGGTACTGCATCCGGATACGTACCGCCGGGTTTCCCCGCTATCCTAAAGCCCAGACTCAATTTCCCCTGCACCAGATTGTGCATATCTTTGTCTGATTCTTTCGGGTTATCGATACATTCTGCGCGATGATTTCCCGAAGCACCCGAAATATCCATGGCACCCGAGGCCTGGTTGAAGAGATAAAAATTCATTTCAATGATGTGGTCGGTACAGTACCGAGCTTCAAAATCCAGCTTGCCTTTTGCCGGAGCCTCGCGGTATTCCCTGATATTTAACCTCTCGACACGAAGCAGCAGAATATAATCCACGCCAGGAATAGCTGCCGCACTAATTAACGAAGCTGCTTTCGCCGCACTAACGTTCTCTCCGTGCAAAGCAAGAACCATCGCCGCGTATTTTCCCGGGGGCATCAATCTAACAATGTCGCCTTCGTGAATCGTGGCTTCGTGATTCTCTCTAAAGGCGGAATAAAACTTGCGGCTGATCGCGAGATAATCCTCGCGCGGCAGGTCGGGCGACATCACGGTAATGATGCCCAGCCGCTTGTCCCTGGTAATACCAGGGGTATTTTTTTGGACCGAGGTGATAGTGTTTTCCCGCGAACAGGCGACCAGCATGACAGAAACCATCATTAAAGGAAATATTCTGTTACCGGTAATAGTCCGCATTCTCCGGGATTTTGGGAAATGATCTTCATTGTCAACAATATCTCTATCTTGGAAGCACGAAGAATTCTATCGGGAATGTTCAGACACCGCCAAGGTAACACTCTGGTTTGCTGCCAGGAAAAAAATCTCCAGGACCCTGATGAACTTACCTGCCATATCATCCCGTTGCTTTGATCCGATTTCAGCCATCCGCACAGACTGATCATTAACTATCCTGTGAGACTTGCTTCTACCGTAACGAGGTAAGTTCCGCCTGGTGATCAGCCTGCGGTAAAGGCCGATGACCCAACATTACGGAAAGCCGGGATCCATGTGAGACCGCCTCCCAAGCCAATATGGGAAATTTCTTGCCGATATGGTGCATATACACTATACTATGGCTATGGAATTCCATAACGGAGGCATCCCATGAAAGTCGAAAAACAAGTCGTTATCGCGGCCCCGCTCCGCACTCCCTTTGCCCAAATCGGCAAGGCGCTGGCGAAATACCCGGCGCACCATCTCGGCAAACTCGTCGCCGAGAAAATGATCGAAAAATTCAAAATCAAAAAAGATGATATCGATGCGGTGATCGTCGGCGAAGGTTTTGCCAACGCACCCAACTCGGCGCGTGTGATTGCAAACCTTATCGGTCTCAGGGATGAAATTCCCGCGCTCACCGTGGCGAACAACTGCGTCTCAGGCATGGATGCCATCGCCGAAGCAACGCGGCGCATTGTACTGGGTGAAGCATCGGTCGTGCTGGTGCTCGGCGAAGAATCGCAGACGTCGATGCCGATGATCATCAAGGGTGCGCGCCTCGACAAAAAAACCGCGACGCTCGACAAACTGAAGGGCCTGCTGCCCGATAAGCTGCCCGATGGCGTGGAACTCAGAGACACGCTCGAAGACGGTTTGGGCGACGGCGAAAATTCCTATGGCATGCAGGCGACTGCCGAGATTCTCTCGCAGAACTACAACCTCTCGCGCGCCATCAACGACAAAGTCGCCTTCCAGAGTTTTAAGCGCGCTTACGACGCTTCGGAAAAGGGTCTGTACAAAGACTACATTATTCCGATGAAAGATGAAGACGGTGAGGTGCTCGACCGCGACGAAGCGGTTGTGCTGCGCAAAGGCCTCGTCGAAAATCCTGAACGCATGGGCCGCGCGATGCTGCTCTTTGATAATCCCCAGTTCAAGTTCGACCAGTTCAAGGAAAAATACGGCAAAGACCTGAAAGAGATCCATGGCCCCACCGTTTCGATCTTCAACGCCAGCCCGCGCTCTGACGGTGCAGCCGGCGTCATTGTCACAACGCCCGAAAAGGCGAAGCAGTTGGGATTAACCCCGGTGATGAAAATCAGCGGTTTTAAAATGAAAGGTGTTCACCCTAACCTTATGGGTTTGGGTCAGGCCGAGGCAACGCTGGCCCTCCTCACCGAGCTCGGCATGAAGATCGAAGACATGGACTATGTCGAGATCCACGAAGCCTTCGCCGCTACCGCCATCGGTGCGCTCGAAGAAATCAAAAAACGCTCGGGCGGCTGGGACTGGGAGAAGCAGTTCGACGCGATGAAGATTAACCCGAATGGCGGCTCGATCGCAACCGGTCACCCCTTCGGCGCAACAGGTGTGCGCCTGGCGCTCAACGCCGCGATGGATTTTGCGAACGACCCCAACGCAAAAAAGATCCTCACCACCGCCTGTGCGCATGGCGGCGTCGCAGGTGCCATCGTCTTCGAGCGCGCATGAGTATATCGCGCCTGGGGGAACGTACCACAGGGCTTGGAGCCCGAAGGTCCGGAACGGACAGGATGTCCTCTGCGTTACGGACGGAAGGTTTAGATTGGCTGAATGCCGGCGCGGTCTGCTTCAACTTCAACCTGAGGCGGACCGCGCGCGCCGTAACGCAGTACTACGACGAGGTCTTAAAACCTTCGGGCATTAAGGTCACACAGTTCACCATCCTCATGGCGATTGCGACGCAAAGCAGCCGGCGCACTGCCATCCATGGCAGCGCCGGCCTCGAGCCCTCCGTGGCTCAGAGCACGATCACAGAGATCGCCCGCCTCGCGCAGGTCGACCGCACGACGCTCACGCGCAGCCTCAAGATATTGCAGGGCGATAAGCTGATCGAAGTCAGGAAGGCACAACCCGGAAACAAACGCCGGGTCAATATCACCCCGCTCGGCATCCAAAGAATGAAAGAGGTTTATCCCTATTGGTTTAAGGCCCAGCGTTCGCTGGCCAAGGCGCTGAGCCCCGTCAAGACCCGCGAACTGCGCCACCTGTTGGGCGATGTCAAAAATGCTGCGGAGAAACTGCATGCCGTCTGAAACATTGTCGCAGGCAGAATACCTGACGCCGACCGAAACCATCGACTCGGACCATCCCGAGGTTATCGCCTATGCGCTGAAAATAACCGATGGGCTCAAAACCCCGCGCGAAAAGGCTGTCGCTCTCTATTACGCGGTGCGCGATCTTGTCATGTACGACATGAACGTCGAAGTCTTCACGCGCGAAATCTTTAAGGCCAGCGCATGTTTGCATGCCAAACGCACCTTTTGTATCCCCAAAGCCGTTTTGCTGGCGGCGACGGCACGCGCCGTGGGCATTCCCGCACGGCTCGGCTTTGCCGATGTCACCAACCACCTCGCCACGCCGAAGATGCTCGAGCAGCTGGGTGGCGATTATTTTGCCTTCCACGGTTATACCGATCTCTTCATCGACGGCAAATGGGTGAAAGCCACGCCCGCATTCAATGAGCGGCTGTGCCGGTTTTTCAAAATCAAGCCGCTGGAATTCGACGGCACAAGCGATTCGGTCTTCCATGAATTTTCGTCGGATGGCAAAAAGCACATGGAGTATCTGCACGACCACGGCACCTTTGCCGACATGCCGTTTGAGCTGATGATCGCAACCTTCCGCAAGCACTACCCGCAGTGGTTTGAGGAATCAGGGGCCATGGCGCTCTGGTAAAAATTCGAACCAAATTCCCTCTTTAAGAGTCTAAGCCCCATGATCCACATGGAGGCTCTATGAAACTTATTAAAACCGGGCTTATCGCATGCGCGATGAGCCTTTTTATTGCAGCACCGGCATCGGCCGCAAACCTGCAGGATGCCGCAAAGGAAATCTCCGCCTTTTTTGCGAAGAACCCAGGTAAAACGGTCGCTGTTTTGTCTTTCAAACATGCCGAACAAAAAGCGGAGAAAGAAGTTGCCGCAGTGCAAGACCGCTTCATTGAACAGCTCGTCGCCATCGGCCAGGTGACTGTGATCGAGCGCGACCGCATTCAGCAGCTGCTGGGCGAACACCAGATCGACCAGTCGGGTGCAACCGACAAAACCCGCATCGGGCAACTGCTGCAGGCGGATTACCTGCTCGTGGGCAGCATCATGGTCAGGGCAAAAAAAGGCCTCGATATCAGCGCGCGCCTTGTCGATGTCACGACATCGAAAATTGTCGCCACCGCGCGGGCATCTGCGACGCGTTCAGACTTCTCTGACCCCGTGCTCACAGCGCAGCCGCGCGGAAACTATCTCGGCGAACCGCTGGTGCAGATCGCCATTCTCATCGATACCTCGTCGAGCATGGACGGCCTCATCGACCAGACACGCACACAGATCTGGAAGATCGTCAACACGCTCGCCAACGGCAACCGCGAAGGTAAAAAACCCAGGATCGAAGTCGCCCTCTATGAATACGGCAACAGCAATATTGCCGCGAGCGAGAACTATGTGCGCCAGGTATCTGCCTTTACCAACAGCCTCGACAAGATCTCAGAAAAACTCTTCGAACTCAAGACCAATGGCGGTGAAGAGTACTGTGGCGCCGCGATTCAGCGCGCGCTCGGCGAGCTGGCATGGAAAAAATACGACGACGTCTACCGTGTCATCTTCATCGCCGGCAACGAACCCTTTACACAAGGCCCGGTGGATTTCCGCCCGGTGATGGAAAGTGCCCGCGCCCAGGGCATCTTTGTGAACACGATCTTCGCCGGCAACCGCCAGGAAGGCATCGCCACCCAGTGGCTCGCCGGAGCACAGCTTGCGCAGGGTGATTTCCATGTCATCAACCAGGACCGCATGGTACAGGTCATGGCGACGCCTTACGACGATGAAATCCAGCGCCTGGGTCAGGAATATAACTCTACGGTAATCCCCATGGGCCATGCGGGCAAAGAAGAAGAAGACCGCATGCACACGCAGGACCAGAAGATTGCTGCGGCAGCGCCCGCCAGCGGCGCAGGTGTCGAGCGAGCTGCGGCCAAGGCTTCTGCACAATACTCCGAAGCGAACAGCTGGGATCTCACTTCGGTCTTCAGCAAGAAAAAAAGCGTCGCAGCGGTAAAAAAAGCCGAACTGCCGGCCGCGCTCAAGGGGAAATCCGACAAAGAAATCGAAGTCTATGTTGCTGAAAAAAACGCGAAACGCGAAAAAATTCAGGCACGTATCGACGAGCTCAATCGTAAACGCAATGAGCATATCAGCCGTGAATCGGCGAAAAGCGCACGCCACGACGATCTCGGCCGCGCCACGCAGGCATCGGTGAAGTCGCAGGGCAAGAAATCGGGCTTTGCCTTCTGACGACGGGATATAAGGAGTATTATGAAGATTTGGATTACCGGGGTTCTGCTGATAGCGCAGCTTCCCCTTTTCGCTCTCACCAAGGTTACGGGCAAAGTCGATACCGTGACCGTGTTTACCGACCGCGCCCTGGTGAAGCGTGTACAGGCCATCGAGTCCGCAGAGAAAACAGGTATTCTGCGCTTCACCGCGCTGCCACAATCTTTAATATCTGATTCGGTGCGCGCTGGCGGCAGCGGCGCAACCGTCACCGGGGTGTCGCAGCGCAACGTCGAAAAGATTTACGGCGAAGAATGGGCAGATCACCCGCTCAAGAAAAAGATGGTCAAACTGGAGGCAGACATCCGCCAGGAAAATGACCAGCTCTCGAATTACCGCGACCAGCTGCGCGTTGTCGATTCGATGATGAAGCTGACGACCGCACAATCCGACAAAGAAGCACGCGCCGGCCAGCTCAACGTCGACTCATGGGAAAAAGCGCTCAGCTTTCTCGAAGAGAAGCGCCAGCGCTATCACGAGAAGATCCGCAAGGCAGATGAGCGCCTGGAAAAACTCAGGAAAGATCTCAATAAAATCACCGTCGAATTCAACGCAGAGACGCAGGTCGCAAAAACCGGCGGTACTGAAGTCGAAGTCTCTTATGTAAAGAACAGCGAGACTGCAAAAATCGAACTCGAGTACCTCGTGACCAATGTCTCATGGAATGGTGTCTATGACCTGCGCGGTTCTGCCGAAGGCAGTGAGTTTCAACTCGTCTCGCATGCGATCATCCGCCAGTCGACGGGCGAGAACTGGAAAAATACTTCCGTGACGCTCTCGACCGCACGCCCTTCTACCAGTATTTCCCCTGGCATTCTGCAGCCCTGGCGCGTGGGCACGACAGTTTTTGATTCACGCCCCGGAAAACAGGCCGCGGGTAAAATCAGCGGCGGCATGAACAATAGGGCAGATGAAGGCGAAACGGCTGGCGACGCAACGGACTCTGTCGACACTTCAGATACGACAACCGTATCGATTACGCTGCCAGGGCGGGAAAATATTCTCAGTGATAATTCTGACCACCGCGTCACACTCGGCACTGCCCCGCTCAAGGGCACGCTGACCCATGTCGCGGTGCCATCGCTTTCGTCTTATGTCTACCTCAAGGCGCGGCTCAAAAACACGAGCGCCGCGCCGGTGATGGGTACGATGAATGCCTTCCTCGACGGCAGCTTTGTCGGTAATGTGACGCTGAAAAATCCCGCGGCAGTCGGCGAAGAATTCGATGTCTTTCTCGGGCCCGACCAGCGCATGCAGCTCAAGCGCATCCTCAAGCGCGGCGATGTCGAAAAGAGCGGTCTCTTCGGCGGCAAGGTCGAAGTTGTGAACCAATGGGAAATCGAAGTCACCAACTTCACCAAGAAACCGCGCCAGATTTCTGTGTTCGACCAGTTTCCTGTGCCGGCAGACCCCAATGTTGCGACGAAATATATCGGCGCCAGCCGGGCTGAGACCACCAAGGATGCCAATGGCATTCTGACCTGGAAGCTCGACGTCAAGTCGGGCGAGAAGATCAAATTCGACTTCAGCTATTCACTGACCTTTCCCAAAGAAACCTGGGAGCGCTTCACGCGCGGCTATGACGACAACAATAACATGAAGGCCGCAAACGAAGAGCAGTATTATGATCAGCTCTCGAACAAACCCGCTGCAGCACCTGCGCCGCGGCAGTATAATCTCGAGAAGATGCTACAGAAGCGATAAAATTTCGACATTCTTCAATGCCTCTGTAAAATGCGCGTTGTTCGGCTTGCCGAACAGCGCCTCTTTATAGAGTTTTACAAAAGGATTCTCTGGCAACCCAAACTTTGCATCCCCCACGCCTTCGGGAACACCGTATGACCTGAGATTCTTGTAGTGCGGACTCGATTGGATTTTCTGTGTCGTTAAAAAGCCGTTACCGACGGTGATTCTCTCTTTTTTAGTGTGAATCTCGAGTTCGAGGTGGAATACGCCGATGCCCAGACTGGTCTCGAGCACGCCCGTGGCGCCATCCGCGTGCTCGAGACACAGAACATGCCGCCGCCTGCCTGCAACGGTCTTGTGGCGAACGATATTTCCGAAAAAGAACTGCGCCAGATCCAGAAGGTGCGTGGTGTCGTGCAGCAGCACACCCTCATCGCCCGTCTTTGCATCGGCATAGAGGCTTTTGCCGCCAGCGGCAAAAAAACCGCGGTAGGATAGCGCTTTGCCTGAAATTCTCTTTTTCAGCCTGAGATATTTCGGATGGTAGCGCCGCTCATAATTCGGGAGTATGATGCTCTGGCTGTTTTTAAGCAACAGGCTGAGCTTGCGGCCTTCTGTCGCTGAAAAAACCACGGGTTTCTCCATGACAATGCGCGGAATTTTTGCACGCAGCGCGGCGGCAAGAACAGGAAAATGCGCGGCCGTACTTGCGGCGATCACGAGGACATCCGGCTTTTGTTTTATCACCGCCTGAAAATCGCTGGTCAGCAATGCGTCGCTGATGCCCAAAAAACGCGCAGCCCCCGCCGCATTCTCTAACGACAGGTCGCAGAGAGCTGAAATACGCAATCCCCGACGCCGCGTCAGCCAGTAGCGGAGCGCACCCAGGTGTGTGCAGGGCTTATAACGTAAAGGATCGGCCTCGAGCTTCCAGGCGATGCGGCCGCAACCGACGACGGCAATCTTAGACGCGTTCACGGGGAACAAAAAGCAACGAAACGAGATTGCCACCGATAAAGGCAATCAACAGTAATTTGAGTACTCCGACGGCAGAAAATCCCGGTAAGAGCTGCGAGAAGAAAGTCGTAAAACTGCCGAGCGGTTGTTTGGTGGCAAAGAAAAATGCAGCGAGCAGTAGCAGCAGCAACACAAGGCGTAGCAACTTTCGCCCGAGATCTGCGCGCGAAAACGCCGAAACAAGCATCAGTGCGGCAAAAGCAAAAAACGCCGGCAGTGGATTGAAGAACAAAGCGATCGTCAAAAGCAGTTGCACCAGGATATGCAGGCCGGCGCGATTGAGTTCCGCGCGCAAAACATTTTTCTGCAGAATACGCACGGGAATAAAAACCGCCGGCAAAAGAAAAAGGGAAATCAATGCCACTGAGAAATCAGACTTCGCAAAACCCAGCACCACCTTAAGCAGCAACAGGTAGCCAAAAAAAGCAACTCCATAGAGCACCGCCGAAGTCAAAGCCGAACCGAGTTCGAGCCGCTCGCGGAATGTACCGAGCGCATTGGCAAACGGAATAAATGCCAGAAGCCAGAAGAGCACAGCGAGAATAAAAAAACCTGCGCGGTGCAGCTGGTAATCGGCCGCAAGGTAGAGCGCAACGGGTTTCGTCGAAACCGCGGCCGCATTTTTTATGGCCGCGGGATGTTTGAGGAGCGGGTTTTGCTGCAACTCGGCTTCAGGCCCTGCGCTCCAGGTGGCCTTCACGGGCAGCACCGTATCGGGGCTTGAATCGGTAGCCAGCATTGCCATGGTATTTGCCCACAGCGTGCGTTCGCGCGTAAGAAAGGCGGGTTCAAAGTGCCGGCGTATTTTCAGGTTCTTGAGTTCGGGAATGCGGTCGTAATTGAGCGTCGCTTCGCCTGTCTGCACAATCACGGGTAGCTCAAAACCTTCAGCCATGAAGGCTGCGAGCGAGGCTTCTGTGTCGCAGGTCTTCGAACCGAAAATAAGACGCGCGTCGATTTGCGCTGCGGGATTCTGCGGCAGCAAGCGGTCTAAAAAGGTCAGTACGGCGAAAGCGCCCTGGCTTTTTTCATCGATCACCGTGACGGCGATGCCGTGCTGCTGACCGTTGCCACGCGTGATGCGAATGGCTTTGCAACCCGCCGTTTTGTCTTCGCGCAGCTTATAACCATGTTTCTTTTCGAGGCGTTTGGCGTAGCCGGTGAGCACTTCCATGTGGCTGCCCGCCTCGGCGTCGCGCAGTTCATAGAACATACCCTCGGCAAAACCATTGAGCGTTACCGGCAGTGGCGCCACAGGCTCTGTGGGAACTTTCTCTACCGAAGTAAAAAACAAGATACCGATCGTGACGACGGCGATGGTCGCCCACACGGCATAGAACTGGCCCCAGTCGGGCAACTTATAGCGGCGATTATAAAATACCTTTTTCGCCATCTCAGGGCAGAGGCACGCGTGAAAATGCGCGGCAAAGCAAAATACTGGAGAATTTCTTTCCACCCTCGGCCGGTTTTATTACCTTGAATCGTGCTTTCTATATTAGCTGGTATACTCCTTTTGGGCGTCTGTGTGTTTTTTCACGAGCTCGGTCACTTTGTGGTCGGCAAGCTGATGGGCGTAAAGCCGCGTGTGTTCTCGATCGGTTACGGCCGCGCGCTCTTTTTCCGCCGCCGCAAAAGCACAATTTACCAGATTACCGCAATTCCCCTCGGCGGTTATGTGCAGTTCTATGGTGACGATCCCTCAAACCAGAAACGCAAGATGCGCAAGGGAGATTTCTTCTCGGTGGGCCCATGGCGCCGTATGGCATTGGCGTTCGGTGGCCCGATGTTCTCGGTGCTGCTCGGCTTCCTGGTCGTCTTCATTCTGCTGCAAACCGGCTACCGGCCGATGGACAATGTTGTGCGGGTCGACCCCAAGGGCGCGCTCTATAAGGCGGGCCTGCGCGACGGCGACCGCGTGACTTCTGTCGAAGGCAATGGCACGCCGTCCTTTGACCGTATCATCTATGAAGTGGGTTTTGCGCGCGGCGAAACTGTCGAGGCAACGATCGAACGCGCCGGCCAGCCCGTAAACCTAAACCTGCCTGTGCAGCGCTCCGAACCGGGCACCCCCGGCCTGTTAACGGGTGCCCGCCCACTCTCACGCCTGACCATGACCGAAGCCGGTCCCAAAGGTGTAGATTTAAGACCCGGCGACGAGATTCTGAAGGCCAATGGCCAGACGCTCTATTCAATCGAAGATCTCATCCGTGTGCTGAACGCCCAGGACGCCGACACGGCTGAGTTAGATATTAACCGCCCCGACGGCAAGGGGGGATTCACCCCTGTGCACCAGACTGTGCCGCTGAAAAAAGTGCCACGCATTGTACTGAAGAATATTACCGACATTCAGACTGAAAAGGCCGTGCCTGAAATCATTCTCGAAGACGGCGCCGGCAAAGATTTCCAGAATATCTTTGTCAATGGCGAGAGTTTCAGCACCTTTAAAGAATTCCATGCGGCCCTTGAAGCAGCAGATTTATCGGCGCTAAAACTGCGTATCGGCCCCGTCGAAGTCAAAGGCGATGTCGTGCTGACACACCGCAGCCAGATTGGCATCCGCCCTGCGGAAAAACACCTGAGCAGCCTGACCCAGCTTTCATTCTTGCGGCAAATTGTGCTCAGCGCTGACGAGACGATATTTATCACCAAGTCGACATTCGTCGGCCTGTGGCGCATCGTTCAGGGAAAACTTTCTTTCAACAAGAGTGTTTCAGGCCCCGTGAAAATGGTGGCGATCGCGGCAAAAACTGTCGAACTCGGCTGGCAGACATACTTTCTGCTGATGGCGCAGATTACCATTATTCTCGGAGTGATGAACCTTTTACCGATTCCTGTTCTTGACGGCGGCCATATTCTTTTCTACTTTATTGAAGCGATCTATAAGCCGCTTTCATTCAAGGTGCAGGCCACGGCGACGCGTATCGGTATGGCCGTCATGCTCGCGATGGGTATCTACGTCATCGGTCTCGATATTCTCGACGTCTTCGTGAAACGCGTGTTCGGCTAACTCAGGCCTTTCGGCGGATACGATTTCCGGTTGCAACCCCGAGCACAAGCCAGGCGAAAAATAAGGCGCCATAGAGCGCGACGGAAAGCCAAGGGTTGAGGCCCGTCACGATATAAGGCGTCAGTAACGTGAGCAATCCCCCCGCGATAAAAGGTTGTGTGATGGCCGAGCTTTCGGCAAAGACACGCGCAGCGGGAGTCTTGAATCTCGGGTCGACCATCTTCAGCAGCATCAGCCCCGTCGCTGCAGTGCCGTTCAGCATACCGAAGTTGATGAGCCCCAGCTCAAAGCTATACGATACCGGCAACATTTTCGGCCGCACATAGAAGTGGCAAAAAACATTCCAGAGAAAACCCGCGGCGAATACAGTCAGCAGCGGAATCAGGCTGTGCCCCAAGAGGCGAACGTCGATGATCGCAATGCCGGCAAAAATCAGAATCTCCAGGAAGACATCCGCCAATAGCATCATGATACTGTTATCGATGAGCGCATCGGCACCGGTAAAATGGCAGAGCATGCGTACTGAATAGCCGCCCACCAGGGTGTAGGCAAAAAGCGGCAGACTGAAATTCCTGATCTTATCGGCTGCGACGAGGCGCGGCAGAATTTCATGTTCGACCGCACCTTTCAGGAAAAAGCCAAACCAGTATGCCGCGGCGATGAGCAGAAAACTGATCAAGAGCGAAGTGAGATCGATTGAGGCCCGGTTATCTTCGATGGGCGCCGATGATGTACCGGCGGCGACATTGCGGCGGTGCCGGTGATGAATGAGCCAGACCCCGCCGGCGATGCCGCAGATCAGCCCGACTGTGGCGCTGAAGAGGCCGTATTCGAGCCCGGCAGGAATGCCGTTCTGCACCAGTACCGGCCCCATCGCCACGGCTGTACCGTGACCACCGGCAAAACCGGTCTCCAGCACCGAGGTGAACGCCATCGGTTCGTTGAAATAAGGTTTAAAGATAAGGATGGTTCCAATAAGTCCGATCAGGACCTGCCCCATCACCGATACCCAAACGAGCGAAGTCTGCGCGAGAATGTGCGTGAACGAGCGGCGCTCTTTATGCGAGGCGTCGTTGCGCTGCAGAAAAAGGCAGGCGAAGACAAGGGCGATGAACTCTGTGGGTAACGATTTTAAATGCAGAAAAAAGCCGCCGGTTTTTTCGGCTGGCAGCAATGTGAAATAAATCAGCACGACCAGGCCGATTGTCAGCGATGGCGGAATGCGGAAGCGGTCGAGAAACGTAATTTTTCTTCCGATGAGGGCGCTCACGCCCAAAAGTAAAAGAACAAGGAGAAAATATTGCATGTTTAACCCGGCGGAGTCTTGTGAGCCCCGTCGGAGCGTAAACCCCTAATCCGTATCTTTTTTCAGCCAACGCTTGAGGTATTTACCCGTCAGCGAGTTTTTATGCTTCGCAATCTCTTCGGGCGTCCCCGATGCCAACACCTCGCCGCCCTTGACGCCGCCCTCAGGGCCCATGTCGATGATGTAGTCGGCGCATTTGATGACATCCATGTTGTGTTCGATCACAACCACGGTATTGCCTTCGTCGACGAAACGCTCGAGAATATTCATCAGCAGGCGGATATCCTCAAAGTGCAGCCCCGTCGTGGGTTCGTCGAGAATGTAGAGCGTTTTCCCGGTAGAGCGACGGGAGAGCTCCGTGGCGAGTTTGACGCGCTGCGCTTCGCCGCCCGAGAGCGTGGTGGCAGCCTGCCCGAGCTTGATGTAACCTAAACCGACATCGAAAAGCGCCTTGAGCTTCGCGTGGATCGCCGGCACCGCCTGGAAAAAATCGACCGCCTCTTCGACGGCCATGTCGAGCACTTCGTAGATGTTCTTGTTCTTAAAACGCACTTCGAGCGTTTCCTGGTTATAGCGTTTTCCCTGGCAGACTTCGCAGCGTACATAGACGTCGCTTAGAAAGTGCATCTCGATGCGTTTGACGCCGTCCCCATCGCAGGCTTCGCAGCGGCCGCCCTCGACGTTGAATGAAAAACGACCGGCTTTATAGCCGCGCATCTGGCTCGCCGGCAGCGCGGCAAAAACATCGCGGATCGGCCCGAAGGCGCCGGTATAGGTCGCAGCATTCGAACGCGGTGTGCGGCCAATAGGGCTTTGGTCGATGTTGATAATCTTATCGATGTTCTCTGTGCCGGTGATGGCCTTGTGTTTGCCCGGCAGATCTTGCGCTCCCATGAGCTTCTTATTGATACCTTTATAAAGGATTTCATTGACCAGGGAGCTTTTTCCGCTGCCGGATAAACCCGTGACTACCGTGAGTACCGAAAGCGGAAAATCGACGTCGATGTTCTTGAGATTGTTTTCCTGCGCGCCGGTGACGCGAATCTTCAACTCGCCGGGTTTGCGGCGCGTCTCAGGAATCTCAATCCGCTTTTTACCTGTGAGGTAGTCAGCGGTGAGTGAATTTTTTGCCTTGGTCAGTTGCGCATACGTACCCGCAAACACGACATTGCCACCGTGGCGCCCGGCGCCCGGGCCCATATCGACGATGTAGTCGGCCTCTTGCATTGTCTCTTCGTCGTGTTCCACGACGACGATGGTATTACCGAGATCGCGCAAACCCTTGAGTGTCGAGATGAGTTTTGCGTTATCGGACTGGTGCAGGCCAATCGAAGGTTCGTCGAGTACGTAAAGCACTCCCATGAGCGCAGAACCGATCTGCGTCGCGAGGCGAATGCGTTGCGCTTCGCCTCCGGAAAGGGACCCCGCAATTCTATCCAACGTCAGATAACCGACGCCGACAGAGTTCAGAAAGCGCAGGCGGTCGAAAATTTCTTTCATCGCCTGTTTGGCAATCTCTGTCTCCGTCTTATTGAAGTTCATCTTCTGGAAATAATCCAGCGCGGTTTCGAGCGTCAGTGCCGTCGTCTCGGCAATGTTCTTGCCTTTGAGTTTGACCGCGAGCGCGACAGGCTTCAGCCGCTTACCCTTGCAGACGGGGCATGGCATCTGCTCCATGTATTGTTCCATCTTCTGGCGCATGCCTTCAGACTGCGTCTGCATATAACGGCGGTGCAGGTTGGGAATGATACCCTCATAACCGCGCGAGAACTGGTAGGTGCTGTCTGAGCCCTTCCATTCATAGTCGAGCTTGAGGGATTTATCGCCATAAAGCAGGAGATCCATCGTCTTCTTCGGCAGTTTTCGCCACGGCGTATTCGGGTCGAATGATACCTTCTTGCGCAGGGCATCGATCGAGGCCTTGTACCAGTAGCCATCGCCCGAAAAGCCAAGGCCATCCCCCAAACCCTCGCGTACGGTCTGTTTGTCGTCGCGGATCAGGCGGTCGGGATGAAACTCGAGCATATGCCCGAGGCCACTGCAGCTTTCGCAGGCGCCGTCGGGAGAATTAAACGAGAACAAGCGGTGTGTGATTTCGGGAAAACTCAGGTCACAGGCGGAGCAATAGAGCTTTGCGGAAAAGCTTTCTTCGCTCTGTTTACCATCCTCGCCTTCGAAGAGTATGCTCGCCTGCCCGCCGCCTGCAGCCTGTTTGAGCGCGAGCTCCAGCGAGCCGGCAAGATGCATGCGCTGCGACTGCAGGTTTTCTTTTTCGAGCACCAGGCGGTCGACGACGATGTCGATGTCGTGTTTCTGGTTTTTCTTGAGTTCGATCTCTTCGTCTAAACTTCGAATCTGCCCGTTCACGCGCACGCGCACGAAACCGTCTTTCTGGATACGCTCGAATTCATGCTTGAACTCGCCCTTTTTGCTGCGGGCAATGGGAGAGAGAATCTGCGTGCGGAATGATTTCGCCTTGGGCATGCGGTCGAAAATGCCGAAGACATGGGCAACCATGGTGTCGATCGACTGCGCCTCAAGCCGGGCGCCGCATTCGGGGCAATGCGGTTCGCCGAGGCGGGCGAACAAGAGGCGCAGATAATCATAAATTTCGGTGACGGTACCGACAGTCGAACGGGGATTACGCGCCGTGGTTTTTTGCTCAATCGAGATCGCAGGGCTTAAACCCTCGATCGAATCAACGTCGGGCTTTTCGAGCTGGCCTAAGAACTGCCGCGCATAGGCAGAGAGCGATTCGACATAACGCCGCTGGCCTTCGGCATAGATGGTATCGAAAGCCAGCGAGCTTTTGCCGCTGCCGGATAGCCCCGTGATGACGACGAGTTTCTCGCGCGGTATTTCGAGCGAGATATTCTTGAGGTTATGCTCGCGCGCGCCCGTAATTTTTATCGAAGGGGGCACGTTAAGAGGGGAACTCCACGTATTTGCCGATGTATTGCAGAAATTTTTCCGAAGCGCGCTGCGGCCGTGCGCGTGACAACGATACGATCAGCTGCTCGTCGCGCATCGAGATCAACAGCTTGCCGTTGTGCATGACATCTTGCCGAAACCAGTAGCGGATTTTATCGATGCGTTCGATCCATGTCATCACCTGTAGTGTATGTCCTGCTCTCGCATGGATGCCATCCATGCCAGGTCGAGCCTCGGCACCTCCTGTGCCATCGGCAGGACCTTCGGCAAAAAAATTCGCGACACTGCCCATAAAAAACGACGTCGTATCGAGCTCGACAATCTTTTCATAGGTGAGGCCGATCTGTTCGACGAACATCCAGCGGCCTTCTTCAAAGATCTTCCATAGCGAGGCGACGTTGTATTTACCCGCGAAATCACGGTCGGCATAAGGCAGCTTGTATTGCCCGACGATGCGCTCACCCTTGCCCGACCAGGGTTTTAGCGGCTCATACAAGACGGGCTCTTTGCCTTCGGCTGCAGGCAGTTCCACAACGAGAAAATCAGAACCGCGCACCGGATATGTGAGCTGCTGCAGGTGGCAGACCAGTTCACCGCCCTTCTCAAAAATTTTCTGGTCCCAGTGGATATTGCCGCCGCTTTCAGGAAAAGCGTGGGTCTCTATCCTGAGTTCTGCGCCGGGAAACTGCTGGCGGTGGAATTTGACATAACCCGAAAGCGGGTTGAGGTAAATTTGTTCGTTTTTGACCTGCTCAAAGGGGATACCCAGTTTTTCGAGCAGCCGGTAACGGCCTTCGAGTGCAAACGATTCATATGTCCTGCTCGTCACATGCCGCTGCGTGTCGAGGTCGGCAAAACGTGTCGTGGCGAAATATTCGTCGCGCATAAGTCAATCCGCCTTCTCTTTGAAGTAGATATCGAGAATCGTAATTTCAAGACGCGTACCGATACGCACGGGTGCACCCCAATAACCGGTGCCATCGTTGACATAGACCAGCATATTGCCGAAACGATAAAGACCGCTGGCGAACCGGTAGACCAGGTGCACGACCCACGACCAGGGAATATACTGACCGCCATGCGTGTGCCCCGAAAGCATAAGGTCATAGTTTTGCTTCTGCGCGCTCTTCGCGAAGATCGGCTGGTGAGCGAGTAGAATCGCTAAATCAGACTTCTCGCGGTCTGGAACTCTTGGCAGCTCTTCGGCAAAACGCGCGGCGGTGGGATCGCTCACTCCGGAAACAAAAACTTTCGTACCGGCGATATCGATCGTTTCACCGCGGTTGATCACCGGCTTGAATTTGAGTTTCTTAAACTCCGCAAGCCAGTTTTGCATACCCCAGTAATATTCATGGTTACCGGGAATGTAATACGTACCGTGCTTTGCCTGAATGCCCGCAAGCGGCGCGGCATCTTCGGCGAGCGTTGCAAGATTGCCGTCGCCGATGTCGCCGGTGAAACAGGCAAAGTCAGGCTGCGCTGCATTGATCTTGGCGACGACCCTGGTGACATATTCTTTTTTAATCGCCCGGCCGATGTGCAGGTCACTGACCTGCGCAATGCGGATTTTCTCTGCGCCGTGTTTATGTTTTTTAAAACGCGGCCGGCGTTTCAACTTACCATGCAACGGAAAGACAAGTTTAACAAAGCGGTAACGCGGCCCGCGCGCGACGGTGACGCGACCCCAGACAAAATAGAGCAACGCCAGACTGGCAATGAGCAGGGAAAAAACAGAATCCAGGGTAAAGCCGCGCGGCAGCGCGACAAGGGTGCTCACCTGCCATGCCTGCGGCAATACACCGAAGATAAACCGCACAAATTCACTGAGCGCAGTGAAAAGCAACAGCAAACTGAGGATGCCCATGAGATTATATGCACTGGCCTCGAGCAGTTTGGTTGCCGCCCCGCCTTTTTGCGGTCTCTGCCATCTCTTAAAGGGCAGCCAGAGCAGGTTGGCTATCATTGCACCGAGAATAATCCAGATCGCCAGGCGCACAGGCAGCGGCCAGACGGGGGCAACGAGGCGGTGGCCCAGGTAGACAAAACCCAGCAACACTAAAATGGTCGCCGTGATGAGAAAGCGGTACATTATGTGCTAAGTTAGGTAATTTCCTATCGGGCGCACAATTTGCGCTCCATAGAAAATGACCCAACCCGAAAGGGAGACATTGTGGAAACGAGTAATTCAGAAACCGGACGACAAAAGCTTTTGGAGGATTTCCTCACGCGGGAAAATCTGCCGGCGAAAGCGCTGTCCAATCTCAACATTGCGCTGACGCATAAGAGCTACAGCAATGAATTCCGCCAGGGACATGATCCGGCTCTCGACAAGCACAACCAGCGCATGGAATTTCTCGGCGATTCTGTTTTGGGCCTCGTGATCGCGCACCATTTCTATGCCTCGAAGCGCAAGACCGCCGAGGGTGGCCTCACACGACTCAAGGCGATGACCGTCTGCGAATCCGCTCTCAAAAAAATCGCCGACCGCCTCGAGCTCGGCAAAATGCTGCGCATGGGCAAAGGCGAGATTGCCACCGGCGGCCTGACACGCACCTCAAATCTCGCCGACGCGATGGAAGCGGTGATCGGGGCGATTTACCTGAGCGCCGGCTTTGAAACTGCGCAGACCTTTGTACTGCGCCATTTCAGCGAAATTCTCGACAACCCTGAAACGGTTGAAGGCAGCAAAGACTTCAAATCAACGCTGCAGGAGTACCTGGCGAAAAAAAATCACCAGCGTCCCGAATATGAGCTCGTGGGCGCCGAGGGGCCAGACCATGATAAGAAGTTTACGATTGCCCTCGTTATCGAAGGCAAAAAGAAATCCGAAGGCATTGCGCGTACGCGCAAGCAGGCAGAGCAGAACGCCGCGCAGGCGTATCTCGAAGGGTTAAACCAGAAAGTAAAAGTACACTAATTAAGCGTAAGTATCAACGGCTGAGCTTGTACCCGCGGCCTGTTCCATTTCAGCGCCGACAGTTTTCAGCATTTTGTCGTCCAGGGCGATTTTGGCATCGGTCATTTGGCGCAGAACCTGCCCCATTTCCTGGATGTTCGAGGCGATGTTGGCGACGGGATTGATGTTCATCTTTAATTGTCGTTACCCCGGAGGGTAAACTTGAATAGGGATCGTCTGGTTTTTCGACGGATTGCCCGTGATGTTGCGTTTTCGCCGCCTTTATGTTTCCCTCAAGCGAGATCGCAAGGCTTCATGGGTCAACTGCCAACGATCTCAGCTTTACCCCAAAAAATAATATCCCCATCACAATTCCTTTTTACCAATACCTGTGATTGAAACACTTCAGTCTCTGACACTTCTGGGCTGCATTGTATCCTGGATGATCGCGTTAGCATGCATTATGACGAGGAAGAAAAATGCTATCCATTTTTTCTTTGGGCTATTCTATTTCTCGCTCGGTGTAATTCATTTATCCGTTTGGAATGTAGAATTGAATTTGCACCTACGTTTTTCCGTGTTGTCTGAAGTTGACCTTCCGTTTATCTGCCTGCTCGGCCCTCTTGTTTATCTTATCCATCGAATTACAATGGATAGAGAATTTAGATTTCGTTTATTTCACTTGCTCCATTTTCTACCGGCCCTGATAAGCATGATACTGATGTTGCCCTATTACTTCACGCCGGCGCCAGAGAAGCAACTCGCTTTTTCAATGGCCTTAACTGACCTTCCCGGCACTCTGTTGCAAATGAACCTCGGCATCACTGTGCTCATCAATTTGGCTTACCTCGTTTTAGTGGCAAGAGGCACGCGCATATTTTGGAACTGGCAAACCCTGCGCGATGAACCTCTTGTAAGGAATCTGCTGAAAATAATACTTTGGACAGCTTTAGTCCTGGGTATTGCGGCGTTCGGTATTGTTGGACATCGTTTCAGTCTAGTCTACCTGGCATTGGCATTGGCGACCCTCGGTCACTTGTATATTTTTGCGCAAATGCACCGCAATCCTCAAACGTTCTTTTCTTTGAGAAATATTGCCGAACGCGCGAGATACCGGCGTGCCTTACCAAAGGAAATTGACACCCGGGATTTAAGAATCCAGTTAGAAAACCTCATTGAAGACCGTAAGCTCCATCACGATCCTGATCTGAGTCTGGCGGGCATGGCACAGATACTTTCCATAACTCCGCACCAATTGTCTCAGTTTCTGAATGAGCATGTCGGCAAGAATTTTGCAGGATTTTTGAACGAATTTCGTGTCGCCGAGGCCAAGACAAAGTTACTCGACGAACAGAATTTGTCCGCAACGGCCATAGGTTACCAATTAGGTTTCAGCAACTACGCAACGTTTCAGCTTGTGTTTCGCAAAGCAGTCGGCATTTCTCCCAAAGCCTACCGCGAAAAGCTACGCCGAAATTAATCATAAACTGATCATTTTATAAAATAACGAGTTGATGTTATAAATCTTAATTTTCTATTTTTGACGGTAGTAAGCGTCTCAGGTAGTTTAACTCCATAGGAGATTTATATGAAAAAAATATGTATTAGGATTCTGATAGTTGGGGCGTTATTTATGTCCTGCGCGAAAAAGAGTGAAATTGCCGACGAAGCACAGCTGACTCGTCTGGGCAGTTTGCAGGGTGAATTAATTGGCGGCATTGCCGGCAGCGGCGACCTGGCAATCCGGGTCAACACAGGGGTCGATAAACCACAAACAGTATATGACTATGGAGATCTCATGGAGGGTTCAGACCTAAACCAGATTTTCACCGTCATGAACACTGGCATAAACCCCATCAGGTTAAGCGTTCAGCAGCCTGCTCTGACGGCTGGTTTTTCTTATGCGGCATCGCCCCTGGGTTCTGTTTTTCCCGGCAACGGAGGAACTTGCGTTGCAGGCGGTGTGCTGGCAGCGGGTGCGAGTTGTATAGTCATCGTTACATTTACGGCGGCTTCCCCCGAGGGTATCAAAACGGCAGCATTGGTGATAGATTACGTGGATAGGTTTGTGCCCTTATCTGCCAGCAAGGCGATTAAGGGTACCGCTCGCCATCTACCGGCGCCGATTGATGTGCAAAAAGCGGGTGGTTATGGCTGCGCGCTGCAAAATGGGCGCGCAGTATTATGCTGGGGCCACAACACTGGCGGCCAGCTTGGCCACGATAATTCACTGACAATCGGTGATGCGGCGAATGAGATGGGAAACGAGATACCTGTGACGGTAGTACACCCTTCGGGCAGTCACGTTAAGAAAATCAGCCTAAGCACAGCCGGTGACGGCAATGAATTTGTGTGCGCTCTGTTGGATACGGGCAAGGTGTTCTGTTGGGGAAAGGGAGCAAACGGTCAATTGGGCACTTACAATACCAACAACATCGGGTTAGCACCTGGACAGATGGGCGCTAACCTGATTCCGGTAGATTTGAGTTCTGATGCTTCGGGCAATTCGTACGCTGTTGATATTGCCGTGGGGAAGGATTTTGCGTGCGCCATCAGGCAAGATGGATCCATACGGTGCTGGGGTCTTGACAGCAATGGCCAACTCGGTAATGGACCGGCATCTACGGGCAACATCGGTGATAGCCCCGCTCACTCTATCAGCGGCAGCGGCAACGCAGTCGCGCTAGGTGGTCCGGCAAGGGCTATTTTCCTCGGCGCGTTTCATGCCTGCGCCATCTTGGGGGATAACTCGGTCAAATGCTGGGGCAACAACAACAACGGCAGGCTCGGTGTCGGCGAAGCTACGGCAGGTCTTGCATCGAGCCCCGTAGGTCCCGTAAATTTGGGCGACGGTCTCACAGCGATAACGATGGCGCTGGGCGGCAGTCACACCTGCGCAATTCTGAGCAATCGACATCTCAAGTGCTGGGGTGGTGGCGGTGGCGGTCTGAATGATGGATCAGGCGAATTAGGCTATGGGGACAAATTGACGCGCGGGAAAACTGCCGCGAGCATGGCGTCGTTGCCCGAAGTCGAAATTCTCAATGCTGACGGCACCATGGCAGCACTCGACGGTGTTACGGCAGGTGCAGCTACCACATGCGTTGTAAAAACAGGGGCTTTTGTAAAATGTTGGGGTCGTAACGATAAGGGTCAGGCGGGGCAGGGACATACGAATAATATCGGTGATGATCCCGGAGAGATGGGGTTGAACTTACCACCCATTAGCTTTTTTGCACCCGAAAATCCAATTCCACTGAGTGTCTTTCCGATCATTACGAGTTCCTGCGCAGTTTATTCGTTCGCGGTACCGGAGATAACAGGGCAACAACGCAGGTTATCATGTTGGGGAAACAATGCTTCCGGGACTTTAGGCTCAGAAACGAATGGTGTATGTTTGGCCGGCGCAGATGCCATTTGCGGAAATGCTCCCGACGAAATGGGCGGCAACACTTATGATATTAGGCTACCATTTATAGACCACTGAATCAAGGAATATGAAAAAAACCGCGGGCAAAATCGGGGCCATAGAAGATCAAGCCGGTGTATACCTGCACGAGATCGGCCCCCATTTCAAGCCGCACTTTTGCTTCGCCGGGGGAAAAAATACCGCCACTCGAAATCACAGGTACCTTGCCGCGCGTCTCTTTCAGCGTCACTGCCAGGTACTCGCGCGCCCTGGCCGCGAGCGGTTTTCCGGAAAGCCCGCCCCCAAAATCCCTCAGGTTTTCGGGCAAAACCACCAGGGAATGATCGGTCGTCGTGTTGCTGATGATAATTCCCTGTGCGCCGCCGGCGAGCGCCGCATGGAGCGAATCGCGGTAAGCTTTCAGCGAATCAAAATCGGGCGCAAATTTGACAACGATGGGCCGCGGCGCAACGGCCACACATTTTTCCACAAGCGCACGGATGGCCTTACCCTTCTGCAACGCCCGCAGGTTCGGCGTATTGGGCGAGCTGACGTTCACGGCGATATAACTCAGGTACTCGCTCATGATGTCGCCGCGCAATAGCTCCAGGCAATAGATATAATCGTCGGCCGCACTTTCAACCGCCCTTTCCTTGCCTTTGCCGAGACTCAGCGCTATCTGGTATGATGCCGGCGCGACCGCAAGACGTGCCCGCAGGTTTTGCCAGCCGCGGATAAATCCCGGGTTGTTAAATCCCATCTTGTTCAGCAGCGCTTCGTTTTCGGGAAGGCGCGCGAGCCGCGGCTTCGCATTTCCCTTTTGCGGTTTCGGCGTCAGGCTGCCCGATTCGATAAAACCAAAACCTAAACGGTGGATATAAGATGGAGCGCGGCAAAATTTATCAAAACCGGCGGCAATCCCCAGCGGTGAATAGAACTTGCGGTCGAAAAGAATTTTAGCTTCGCGCTTTGAGAGCACGGCATCTTTGACGAACGGCGAGATGCAGCGCATCGCCATGCCTGTCAGCGTGTGCGCGCGCTCAGGGTCGATGGCGAAAAGTGCGGGCTTCGTCAGCCGGTAGAGACTCTGCAAAACTGACATGGCCCGCGGCGGCCTATTGCGTCTTCAGCTGCGGCGGTGGACCGGGAGCGGGGTTCGTTCCCGGCGGTTGCTGCAGGTTCGCCGTACCGGGCCCCGTTGCCGGCACCGGCAAATCACCACCGAGTTCGCGCATCTTCTCTGCATCCAGCATGTCATACGATTTCTGTTTGGTGCGCCCGACTTCTTCGTTCTGCAAATTATGGTCTGCCTGCAGAAGATCCAGGAAACTCTTGGATTCGGCATGGTGGCAATTGCATGACGCACCGCCGACGCTGAGGCGCTTGCCATGCCTCGTCATCGGCTCGGGAATCAGCGTCCCCGTCAGGTTCTCACTGGTATCGCATTTGGGGTTGGGCCACATGCCGGTAAACTTACAGACGGCGCCGGTTCTCACGGAAGGCGGCAATTTCTGGTCGAAGGGCTCGGCTTCCCTGCCCCGTATCTTGTCGATGTCGGCCATGAAGGAGCCCCAGACGGGGGCGACGTTGGAACCGCCGGAGATACCCTTACCTAAAGTCATATCGCCGTTATCCATACCGAACCAAACGACAGCCGCCATCTCGGTGGAGAAGCCGCTGAACCAGACATCGTTGAAGCTGTTGGTGGTGCCTGTTTTTCCGGCTCCGGGTCCCTTGTATCCGCCATGGACGCGAATCCCTTCGGTGGGGGTTCCGGCATTGACGACATTTTCCATCATTTTGCGCAGAATAAATGTGGAACCTTCTTCGATAATTTGAATTTGCCCGGTGCGGCGTTTATAGTTGAGCGCCTGAATCACATCGTTTTCGGGATGGGCGATCACGTTGCCTTCGCGGTCGGCGATATAAATGATCGCGTGCGGAATGATATCCTGCCCCTTGTTACCGATGATCGCATACCCCAGCAGAAGCTCAGCAGGGGTAAGCTCCGAAGTGCCCAGCGACAGCGAGGGATTCGGTTGAAACCGCGACTCGGGTACCTTGGTCAGGCGGCTCGCATAGTTAATGATGACATCCGGGCCGACCAGGTCATAGACCTGGACCGAGATCAGGTTGATCGAGGCGGATAGCGCGCGGAACGCCAAAACATATCCGGTGAACTCCGAATTGAAATTCGACGGCGCCCATACTTTACCCGTCGGTGTCACGTTGACGATAGGCGAATCGATAAAACCCATCGCGTAGTGGATGCCACGCGCTTCGAGTGCCGAACCGTAGACAAATACCTTCATAGCCGAACCTGGCTGGCGGCGGGCCATCGTGGCGCGGTTGAACTGATCGGAAGATTTATATTCTCGCCCGCCGATCATCGCTGTGTAGCGACCGGTTTTCATGTCGAGCGAAAGCAGCGCGCCCTGGACATGAAGATCTCCGCGGTGTTCGCGGCTGGCTGACATAAATTCGCTCGAAGCCTCGTTAACGGTTGTGGCAGGCAGTGTCAGCGACACGAGTTCTAACGCGTCGGACCCTTCATCCCTGAAGGCGCTGCGAAAATCGCCGCGCAGTGAATATTCGCGGGTTGAGATGCTGGTCTCCACGATCTTGCCGGTTACCGGATCGAGGCTTTTCTGCTTAACGATGCCGGGAGTACGGGCATTCTGCGCGCGCGCAATCGGGTCGATTTTCACAAGCGCCGGGATTAATGCTTTTTCACCGGCCTGCTGGTGATCCAGGTCGAGCGTGGTATATACCTGCAACCCCTTCGAGTAGACGGCGTCTTCGCCGTAGAGTGCAATGAGTTCTTGCCGCACGTGTTCGGTAAAGTAAGGAGCGTTGTTGACCTTCTCGCCGAAAATCGTTTTCGACGGCGGCGTCGTGGCGATTTTGCGCCAGTAGACGGGCCAAAATGTTTTATAAAGCGTGTCCGCTTCCTGTTTTGTAATGTATCCCACTTCGACGAGGCGGTTCAGCGACAGCTTGTTCTTTTTGTACGCCTCGTGCGGCGCGCGGAACGGAGAATAGTTATGCGGTGATTTCGGCAGCGCCGCGAGAATCGACGCTTCCATGAAGTTGAGTTTAGAGACCGGCTTATCGAAATAAAATTGCGCGGCAGAGGCGATCCCATAGGCGCCGTGACCAAAATAGGTCTGGTTGAAGTACATCTCGAGAATTTCATCTTTGGTGAATGCTTTCTCGACCTGCAACGCCAGCACCGCCTCATAGACCTTGCGGAATAAACTGCGTTCGCCATCGGTATAAAGACCCTTCACAAGCTGCTGCGTGATCGTTGAACCACCGGCAACGACGCGCCGCGCGCGCAGGTTCTTAAACGTCGCGCGCAGAATTCCCTTGAAGTCGATACCAAAGTGGTCATAAAAATTCGAGTCTTCGATCGCGAGAAAGGCAGCGATCACGGGCCGTGGAATCTCTTCGAGCGAAACGAGCTTTCTCTGGTGACGGAAAAGCTCGGCGATCAGCCGCCCTTTTTGGTCATAGAGCCGCGTCGGTATTGTCGGGCGGAACGAGGCGAGACGGTCGAGATCGCCGGTTTTCGAATGGATGCGAAAATGGATAAACCCAAGGATGATACCGCCGAAAAACGCCGAGATAAAAAAGCCATAAACAACGATTTTCTCGAGCTTTTGCCACCACGGCAAACCAGCGAGGGGGGGATTGATATCTGCGGCGGAACCTTGCATTTTCGGGAAAGTTTCTCCCTTTTAGTCAGGCCGCAAAGGATTTTCGTTTCCGCGGCATCCCCGCCTCGCAGGGGTATCTATGCGTAGACATGCCTTAGCCGGTCTTTTAGCGGTTGCCGCGGCCGGGTGCGCCTCGGTGCAAAACCAGCCCCTTTATAAAGATGTCGAGATGCACGGCCACCGCGGTGCGCGCGGCCTGATGCCCGAAAACACCTGGCCGGCCTTTACCGCGGCGCTCGATCTTGGCATGACGGTGCTCGAACTCGATACGGTGCTGACGGCCGAGGGCGATCTCATGATTCACCATGACACTGACACCAACCCGCAGCTCTGCCGCAACGACGACGGCTCGGCGATTACCGCTACGGCAATACGCAGCCTTAAGGTCGCTGACCTCAAGAGGCTCGATTGCGGCGCGCTGGGCAATGAAAAATTTCCCGAGCAGAAAAAAGTGCCGGGCACGCGGCTTATGACTCTCGACGAATTCTTCGCGAAGATGCGCGAAGTCGAAACCAACGATGTCGCCAAACGGCGGATTACCTTCAACATCGAAGCCAAATTCCCGAAAGGGGTAAATCCCACCGAAGACGAATTGCGCGTTTTTGCGGCCACGCTCACCGGTAAAGTGGCGAACGCTGGCATGGCGCGCCGCGCGACGCTGCAATCGTTTGAACTGAAGATTCTGCCGCTGCTCAAGGCCGGCAGCCCGGAAAGTAAAACCTCGGCATTGTTCGAGCCGACATACTGGCAGGGGTTCCGTATGTACATGGGCATCGGTGAAGGCCCGCGCGGGGCGATCATCAGCGCCGCACTCGAAGCGCGGGCCGACATTATTTCTCCTTATAAACTCTATGCCAGCGATGACTTTATCCACGCCGCGCATGCAAAAAAGCTCGCTGTCATTCCCTGGACGGTGAATGAAAAGAGCGAAATGGTCGAACTCTTGCGGCGCGGGGTTGACGGCATTATCTCTGATTACCCCGACCGCCTCAAGGCGGCGTATGCCGAAGTTTATGCGCGTTAAATTTCTCGTAGCGGCATGCGCATTTTTGCCCTACACGGTTCTTTCAGCAGCTGAGACAGAACCGCAAAAGCTCCCGCTCGATTTTTCTCCCGAACCGGGAATCACGGTGAGCGTCGAAGAGCAAAAGGGCAAAATACGCCTGCGCGTCGGCAAAGAGAAAGCCATTGAAATCGGCGAACTCGACCCCGCGAGTGAAATGACGGGCAACAAGCCTGTCATCGTCGCCGACTTCAATTTCGACGGCGCGGCCGATCTCGCAGTGCTCGACGGCATCGGCTACAATGGCGTGAACATGTTTTACCGGCTCTACCTCTGGGAAAAAGGCAAACAGCGTTTCCGCGAAATCAAAGAGACGATCAGCAATCCCGTTCTCTATAAAGACAAATCCCTGATCTTGAGCGCACAGCGCTCGGGGCCGCGCTGGTACCAGACGATATTCCGTGTTGTGAACGGCGAGATCTACCGCTTCGCCGATGCGCAGATGCTGAACAACCCCACGCTCTGGGGTATCACGTTTTCGGACAGTGCAGGAAAACCGGGGAGACGCGCCGTCGTTGCAGCGGCATGGTTTGAAAAGCTGACACTGCCGTTGCCGGTTTTCGAGGCAGATTACTCCCCCGCCCTCTGCAACGGCGACAAAGCTCCCGCAAAAGGAACGCCTAACAAAGACAAAATACGCGTCAAACTTCTCGATTTCCGCGAAGAAGGCGGAGAGGTGCAGATCGAAGCCGGCGCGGGAAAAAAACTGCGCTGGGTAAACGCCGACTGCTTTGCCGTTGACGATTAATCCCCCAACCTGTTTCAGTCAAATTTAACGAATTGTGGTCTCGATTCCGGAAGCTTCTGGACCAGCGTTCGTCGGCCCTTTCCATTGGTGAAATGGACACTCTGCGGGGCGGCCACAACGTCCGGTTTTTTTGCCGCATGCATAACCTGCTGATCAGACAGTTTAAAGGAGCTGATCGTCTCTTGCAATGTCGAAGCCTGCGCGCTCAGCTCTTCGGCCGTGCTGGCCATCTCTTCGGATGCCGAAGCATTGGATTGAGTGACCGAATCGAGCTGATGCATCGATTGTTGCATCTGCTCAACACCGATTTTTTGCTGCTGCGATGCGGCGTTAACCTCTTGCACCAGATCGGCCGTATTCTGGATCGTCGGGACAATAACCTGAAGGAGTTCGCCGGCCTTTTCGGATATGCCGACGCTGCGCTGAACCAACGCACCGATCTCCTGGGCCGCAGCACGGCTGCGCTCAGCCAGCTCACGGACCTCCGAGGCAACAACGGCGAAACCCCGGCCATGATCGCCAGCGCGCGCCGCTTCGATCGCCGCGTTTAGGGCAAGCAGATTTGTTTGGTATGCAATTTCCTCCACGAGTTCTATTTTTTTGGAGATATCGCGCATGACCTCCACGGTTTCTGTCACCGCCCTGCCTCCTTCGACGGCCTTCTTCGCGGCCTCGACGGCGATGCTGCTCGTACGCATCGTATTTTCAGTATTCTGCACGATCGTCGCTACCATTTCTTCGAGCGAGGCCGAACTTTCTTCGACATTAGCGGCTGCCTCGGTCGCTGATTGGCTGATGGATTGCGCCGTCGCATTCACCTGTTGTGACGCGGATATCAAATTGCCGGCATTACTGGCAATGTTACCGATCAAATCGGAGAGCGTAACTGTCATTTTATTGATAGATACCTTGATTTCGCCGAACAAACCCTGGTAATCGGCCGTAATACTCTGCGTCATATCGCCCTGGCTCATGAACGCGACGACATTTGCCAGGTCGCGCATCGCCGCTTCGGTGATTTCGTTGATTTCATTGAGCCCCTGACTCAGAAGTTTCATGAACCCAACCTTTCCGGTTAAATCGATACGCACCGAATAGTCGCCCTTTGTAGCGAGGCTCACCACCTCTTCGATCTCCTTTTGGATTTTCAGCTCCGAGGTGCGATCGATCCATTGCAGCGCTCCGCCCAGTCGTTCGCCGTTCTCATCGACTACCGGCGTGAGAACAAGATCAAAGGTCCTGTCACCCAAATGTATCTGTTTTTCGTAGGTCTTTTGCAGCGATTGCAATATGTTCCGTTGATTTTCAGGAACTTTATGGTACCCGTCCATTTTGCTCCCGAGAATAGCGGAGACCCGAAAGTTGGGCAACGTTTGCTGAATTTGCGCTTCGGCCTCGAGCATCATATTTTTCACGGCCTTGTTCATATAGATGATAGTTCCCTCTGCATCGGCGATCATAATATTCGCCGAAACATTGTCGAGGGCGACCTTGTTGCGCAGGGTTTCCTGCAGCAAAATTTTCGTTTCCGTCATATCGAGACCGAGTCGGTTTTTCATGCCGCGCAATTTGAGTACGATCGTATCCAGCTCGTCTTCTCCTGTTGCGGGAACGTATCCGGAAAAAACTCCCGATTCCATTTGTGATAAATCGTTTACCAGCAGCTGGCTACGCTCGCGTATGCCTCGTAGTGCAAGAAAGAATAAACCGCCGCATAGCGCGAGTATCCCCAAACTGAGCAGCATGATCAGGATAATATTCCGGAAAGCCGCGAATTCCCGCCCGCTCAGAAGTTGATTCAGATGCCTGAACATGTCACCCTGCAGCGCATACAGTGATCCGACGAGTTTCGTGGAACCCGCGAACACTTCCTCGGCATACACTGCTCCGCGTTTCTTTGCAGATATATCTCTTCTGGCCTGCGCCAGGAACGCGCCGGTGTCGCGTAACGTCTGCTCGAGGCGTTCTTTCAGGTCGGGCATAGAACCCTGATTATGTTTCACGGCGTTTGCGATCGAAACGTTCAGTTCCTCTAAAATGAGTTCAACCTTGTTCATTTCAAACGCCGTATCGACGATTCTATGCGCATTGTGGTCATTGAGAGCATCGAAGGTTAATCCCGCACGCAGTCGCCCCAGTGTATTGGTCAACCTTGGCATGATTTGGGACGCCGGGATAATAAGATAATACGATTCCGGTTCCGGATCGAGATCCAGTAGCGATATCGCCTTTATTTCATCGATAAAGGCAATACCCTGATTTACGATATCGTTCAGATCCCCGAAGGATTGATTTCCCAGATCGGCTGTCGCGGCTTTGAGTTTTTCAAAGAAGGGTTTGAAGCTTGTTGATTCTTTTATCAGGCCGCGAAATTTTTCGGCCGATTGTTCTAACGCGGCTGTATCGCTCTGGATACGGGTTTGCAGCTCGAGCACCTGCTTTCCGGAAAATCCGGGTGATGCGACATTTGCATAACGCAATCCCCGATAGCGCAGCAGCTGACGGAAACCTTCGTTAGTTTCAGAGATGAATTGCATGCCGCGCTTCTCGCTGCGTATCACGCTGATCGCCTTAAAATAGTCGACCAGCCACAATGAACCGACGATGAAAGTCGGCAAAAGCAGCATAAGCGCCACGCTACCCAGTTTACCTGTCAGGCTGAATTTCGCTATGACATTCATTCTTTCAAGAAACGGGGAAGTATAAAAGCGCCCGTTCTTGATGTATAATTTCCCTACGGCAATATTCCTGTATGCCTCTTCTGCCTCGCGTTTTTCGGCGTCGCTGATCGGGTATCTCACAGACAAATAACCGGTCATAACGCCGTTTTCAACAATGGGAGAAACATTGGCGCGTACCCAATAGTGATCGCCGTCCTTGCAGCGGTTCTTCACGCACTGCGCCCATGGCCGGCCGCTTTTTATGGTGCTCCATAAATCCGCAAATACCGCGGATGGAACATCGGGGTGGCGGATCACATTATGTGGTTGCCCCATCAGTTCATGGGCCGGGAATTTTGCGGCTTCTGCGAAATCCTTATTTACATAGGTGATGATTCCCTTTAAATCGGTCTTGGTAACCAACTGGGCGTTTTCGCGAATCCTGAATTCGCGGTTTGTTACGGGTCCGTTATTTTTCATTTTTCTCCTTTTCTCTCAAAAAAAACTTTCTCATAACCGGCGGGCAAGCTGACCGGAAAAGGGAAGCCCGGCAAAACATGCCACGCGAGTCCGACTCTCGTACAGATAACGAGACCTTTTTATATTTTATTAAGCGTGCCATACAACTATCTCCCCTTTCAGGTCAATGTTTAGCAGATTTTGTGGCGGAAGTCAATTCGACTAACAGTAGAAAAAATTGCGTGAAAACACGGAGGGTTACACGATTCCCGGACGATGGTTTGTATTAAAAAAGGCGCGCGCTGGTTACGAAACCGCCGCGATTATTTCACAACGAGATAATTCACACGGCCATAGACAGGGTGAATGCGGCTTTTTTTTGTCGCGACTGTTTGTTTCAGCTTGCCATCCACCCGGTACAAAAACGTATATTCACCCGGGGGAATAACCTTGCGTAGTTCAAAAAAGCCGTCTTCGCTGCGCGCTAAGAAATCCCGCTGCGGATTCCACTGGTTGAAATCGCCGGCAATACTCGCCGTCTCGGCCTCGCCCGCCGGAATGCGGAACAGGACCTCGCGGCCATGATTCACCGGTGTATCGAGAACAAAAACACCGGTAGAAGAGGCAAAGTGGTCGTGCAGCAAATGGAAGACCGAAGCCATCTGGCCACCGGTATCTTTCTCGTGCTGTTCATGCGTGTCGTCGACTGTGTAGAGGCCGTCGACCCAGAATTTATAGCGCATCTTTTTCGTGGGTGACGAGTGCACAATCTCGGGCGGCACATAGAAATAGATCCAGACGCCGTATTTGTTGCGGCGCATCGCCTGGTGGGGAAAACCCGGGATATCGGCGACAAAACGCACTTCGCGAGCCGCGCGGTTATGGTATGAAAAAAGCACACCGCGCGTCGCCATGCCATTGCCGCGCGCATACTGGAAGGAATCCATTAAGGTGATAAAACGCGGTTTTTCCGGTGCCCGCATGGTATCGAGCGTATTGCCGTAAACCATCGGTTCGCTCGCCGCCTGGTTCTGCTCGAGTTGCTCCGAAGTCAGGTCAAAATCTTCGCTGGGGCCCGGGGTCGCGCCGAGGGTCGTCGCCGCAACGACAAGCGCGAGATATCCCCATATTTTGGTTGCTGGACTGTACTTACCGGTTGTAGGTGACATAAATCCCTCAAATTATTTTCGGAAAATCCGATAAATACTTTAGGGATAAACCCCCCGGAAAGCGCATGGCTGACGAGCAACCAAAACCTGAAATTACTTACACTCCCGAAGAGCTCGCGACCATTAACGACCTCACGAGTTTTTTCCTCAAAGCGCCCGGCCAGGTCGATCTCGACCAGAATGAAGATGTACCCGAGGGCGAAACAGGCCCCGATCTCGGCGATGCCGCCGTCGATGCAGCGGCGCCCAAGCGCCCCGTAGCAGACCTCTCTAAATTCGACGACGTCATGAACATGGACGTCGATAATTTTGACGCCCCGGCGGCGGCCGACGAACCACAAGATGTGCCACTGGCGGATGAACCCACGGGCGACGAACCGGCCATGGATTTCGGCGATTCACCCGAACTCCCGGGCGCAGATCCCCTGGTCGCAGCAGCAGATACCGGTGACTTTGCCCTGCCGGGAATCGACGAACCAACAACCGCACCCACCGACGATCTCGCGAGTGATTTTACTTTCGATGAAACACCGGCTGCAGAGACGCCTGCGGGCGGTATGGATTTGGGCGACCTGGATCTGCCACCGGCTACATCCGCTGCGCCCGCGGGCGATGATTTTACCCTCCCCGATGCAGGCAGTGACCTCGACTTCCCGGCTGCTGAGCCCGCGGCCGAGGCGATGGATTTCGGAACGGATTTGGCCGCACCGGATACTGCAACCGGTGATACAGCCTCTTTAGACTTTGATCTGCCCGCAGAAACAGCAGCGCCGTCGCTCGATGATTTTGCGCTGCCCGATACTGCCGCTCCCGACACGGGCAGTGATTTTAATTTCGACACACCTTCCACAGACGGCCTCGACACCGTTGCTCCCGCCGCCGACGCGGGGATGGACTTCGGTGACGCTCCGGCTGCAGCTCCCGATCTCGGAGATTTCGATTCAGCGCCGGCATCACAACAGGACGATTCCTTTAACTTTGATTCTGCCGCGCCGTCGCTCGACGATCTCTCACCCGAAGTGGCGCTCGGCGCCGGTGCCGCAGCGGGAGCTCTTGCCGGTGCCTCGCTTTCTTCTGACCTGAGTTCACTTGCAGCCGAAGAAGCGGCGACAGTGGACCCCGCGACGCTGCGCCGCGTGCGCGAAACGCTGCGCGCCTTCCCCGCGCCGCTGCGCCGCCGCCTGAGCAAAGCACTGCTCGACGAGAACATGAAGGCCGCGGATTCGAACGAGCTGATGCGGCTGCTCTCCGAAGGGGCATCCGCCAATGAAGTCAGCGCGTGGCTCGATTCGAAAAACGTCGAAGAAATTCCCGAAGAGGCAGCCGATGGTCAGGGCCCGCGCATCATCATGGCGCGCCCCGAGTATACCGACGAGGGGCTCGCGCGGCAAGAACGTCTCATCAAGCTCACGCGCTTCGGTGCGATTGCTGCCTTCGTACTGATCGCCGTGGTGGGCGGCGCCTATTTATCCCTGATTAAACCCTACTTCTACCGTCAGGCAGTCGCGAAAGGCCGTGACATGATTCTGCAACGCGGCAGCGCGGCAATACCAGACGCCGAGCGGCAGTTCGAAAAAGCCCTCAGCTATTACGATAAAGACACCTATGCCTTCCTTCAATATGCGGATGCCTACCGGTACAAAGGCCTCTACGCCGACGCATTCGCGAAACTTTTTGCCGAAGTGAAGCTGCCCGGTATGGCTGCGAAAGTCGGTGATAAAGAAGTGCGTTCCAGCGCAGAACTTTTCGGCGCATTAAAACGTGTGCCGGTGGTCGCCTATGCCGGCGGCGAAAGCATGGTGGCGGTTAACGGGACTCCCCTTGCCGTAGGCAAAAAAGGCGCCTATGTGATTTCTCACCTCGACAACCGTAAAGACGAGGCGCAGGTATTGCTCGCACTCGGTCAGTTCCATTCGAATCCTTCACGCCGCTTCGGCCGCGAGCCGTATAAGAATAATTTTCTCGGCGCCGACTATTACCGCCGCGTGCTGATGGCCAACCCGGCGACACCTGCCTTCAAAAAAGAAGAAATGATGGACCGCGCCGTCATGGGTATCGGCGACATCTTCTATCACGAAAAAGATTATGACCGCGCGCTCGACTATTATAAGAAGATTCTGGATAAAGAACCCGACAACGTTACGGCACATGCAGGCGTGTTAAAATCACTCATTAAGCTCTTTCATCTCAACAACGACCCACGCATGGTGATCCAGCATCACACAATGGTGCGCGGCAAGAAGATCGAAAATAAATTGCCGATGTACATCAAGGCGCGCCTGGCAGCGTTCTATATCGACCTGCCGGCCGACAACGAGCTGCGCGTGAAATACAACATTTCCCCTTCGAATATGCTGACGGGTCAGCAGCTCAAGACGCGCACCGACGACCTGTTAACCTCGATCTTCAACTCGAGTGAAACCGATAATTTCGGCGTCAAACACGAGGGTGCCAAATTCGCCGAAGGTTATTACCAGCGTGCGCGCTCTTACGCCAAAGACAAAAACCAGGTGCGCATGGCCCTGAAACAATTCGAATACGCCTACCACTATGACCAGCGCCACTTCATGGCGCTCAACGATCGCGCAGAACTACTCACAATGCTGAATGACTTTTCGGGTGCGACGGAACTTCTCCGCCTCGCCAAGCAGCTCAGCACACCGGACAAACTCGCCGACCTCGGTGAAAACGAACAAGACGAAACGCTGTCCGACGCCCCGGTCGGTATCATTTCTTTCAACATGGGAAAAGCCATGTACCTCGATGCCATACGTGACCTGGCGAATTCAGAGACATGGCTGCGTCTGAAAGAAGTGCAGAAATACCGGTCGCAATCCGACAACGGCGCCAATGCACTCCTGGCGCACCTCGACCGTATCGAACTCGAATTCAACGAAGCGAAAACTCTGGGCATCTCGGGCACAAAGGCTGAAAGCGAACTCATGTACTTCTCGGGCTGGTCAAAATTTGTGAAAAACGACCACCGGGGAGCGCTGACCGACTGGGAAAAAATCGACCCGGAAAAGACTTCATCGCTGCCGAACCTCAGCCTCGCGCAGTCGCATTGCTACTACCGTCTTGCCGTCGAAGAACCCATGGCAGCAAAACGTGAAAAATACCTCGATAGCGCTTTAGGCCTGCTCTTCTATTCACAGGACCGCTACAATGCGCGCGTCGGCACCATCACGCGCATCGACGCTTCGAACGAGAAACATGCGCGCCTGATGTCAAACCTCGCCATCATCGAAAATAATATCGGCGCGATCTATGAGATGCTCGACGACGAGCAAAAATCGCTGATGCACTATTGGAAATCGATCGAAAACTCGAAGCGCATCGGTAAAGAGAACGAAATTGCCAACCTCAATATCCGCCTGAGCTTCAAGCGCAAGGCACTAGGCGAGGGGGAAAATTATCCCGTGATTATGGATTATGTACCCCCGCTGATTACCGACGAACTTTAAGAGCGGCGTAACTCTTTCAGCGCGTCGGATTCATGCGCAAAATAATACACTGCAATCGCAAACGCTAAGAACTGCATCAGCGCGCTGGCAAAAAACGGCATCCCTGCCTGTAGCGTGTTAATCGCGCCGGGCGCATGCGTGAATTTCGAGAGGATAGTAAGGCCGATGAACGGCGCTGTGACCTGGCAGAGACTCGCAATTGAAGTGAGTGAACCCATGGCGATACCCTGCTTATCGGGTGGCACACAGCGCGAGACGTGGGCCTGCAATGACGGCCCGGCGGCGTTGGCGAGAATACATACCGCGAGAATCACATACATATAAAAGCCCTGCGGCGCCAGGCCCATGAGAACAAATTGCAGCGCGCAAAAGAACAATCCTATTTTTGCAAGGCTCACTTCGCCGAATTTCTTAATCAGCACGCCTAACAGGCCGCCCTGCACGATCGCGGCAGAAATACCGACGCAGAAAAGCGCGATGCCGTTGTCTTTCGGCGTCCAGAAGAAGCGCGTCTCTGTGTAACGCACCCAGACCGAGTGCATCATGAACTGCGCGAGGTTGGTGAGCGCAATCGCGAGAATAAACATGCCGAGGCCTTTCAGTTCGACGAGACCTTTAAGGGCTGAAAAGGCATTGGCCTTTTTCAGGGAGAATGGCGTGCGCAGCTTGTGCGGCAATGACTCGGGTAAAACGAAAAAGCCGTAGACGGCGTTCAGCAGCGAGAAACCCGCAGCCGCGAAGAACGGATACTCCGCTTTATAGTCGCCGAGAAAACCGCCGAGCATTGGCCCCAGAATAAAACCGATACCGAAGGCCATACCAATCATGCCGAAACCTTTCGCGCGGTCTTCGCTGGTTGTGACATCGGCTATGTACGCGCTACCCACCGAAAAACTTGCACCGGTGATGCCGCCAAGAATGCGCGCCAAAAAAAGAACCGGAATCGACCACGCAATGCCCTGCAAAATAAAATCGAATCCCAGGCCCACGATGGAAATCAGAATCACCGGCCGGCGGCCAAACTTGTCCGAAAGCGCGCCTAAGATCGGCGAGAAGAAGAACTGCATGATGCCATAACTCGCGGTCATGATCATGTACCAGTTGTTGGTCTCGACATCGCTCGAAGTGAACTTTGCCACCATCTTCGGCATCACCGGAATGATGAGGCCGAAGCCGATAACGTCTAAAAGAATCGTAATAAAGATAAAAGAAGCGCTTGCTCGGGATGCTGCCATGCGGCGAAAAAAAACATCGGAACAGGAAGTCGAAATGTTTTAAGGTCAGTTATCCAGCAAGCGAGCGGAAACCGGCGGCACAGGAGACCATTCCACGCCTCTCAAATTTTAATCACGCATACATATTATTAACTTTACACACCAAGATGGTTTGATTTTCTCCCGATTCCGATGCACCCGCTAAGAGAACTATAGATATGAAAACTTATCATGTAAAAAAATTGTTACTGCCGATTATTTTTGCCCTCACCGGTGGCCCCGTCGCAGCCAAGTTTGCAGCGAGACAACCTTTGATCACTTCAGGTAGTCCTGTGCCAACAAAACAGCCCCCCACGTTTGAAACACCAAACACCGAAAACGGCGAAGTGAAAAAAACCAAGGATGAAGGCCCTAAATTACACATGGCGAATCCTTTCTATTTACCCTACGACGGTGAGTGGCAAATTTCTATCAAGGCTTCGCATGTAAAAAACCGGGTACGCACTGACATACCGGCACAAACTTTTTTCGGCAATCCCCAGGCGGCGATGTTTTCTGATTCGGAAAGGCGCAGCTATGCTTTGTCTGTTTCAATTCTTTATGGTATCGCAAACCGATTTAGCCTGGGTATCGGTACAGATTTCTATTTTTCCGAAGAACCCACAACCACAAAGAGCGGCAGCACATCCACTTTTGCGTCGCCAACTGCCCTCAGCGGCTCTACCGGGCCTGAACTTCGGGCTGCCGCCCGCTTCGCAGGCATCCGCCCCGGACAGGTTTATCTCGATCTGCTGATCTCGGCGCGGCCCGGTATTGGTGCCAGCGATAGCAATTTTATAAGCGTCGGCCGACCGATGGCTACGGGCACCCTGGCTACGGGAATTAATTTCGGGCTTATTACACTGGGTATCGCCGGAAGCTTCTCTTATGCCCCGGCGGCAAGCGGAACGAAGGGCGGCGTGCCCAGTGCCACAACGGCCACGGGGGCAGCTGTCGGCCAATTTGAGTGGAAATACGGCTATGTCCGGGGATCCTTCGGACTGTCTCGCAATATCGACTCAACGAATGCCTCGAATGGCTTCGGGAAATCCAGCATCCTGACATATGGCGCCGGCGGAGGAATCAAATTTACAGACGCAACATTATTAGATTTCGATTTTGCCATAACTCCCGAAATCCGTGGGGATGGATACAATACAGGGTATGGAAATGCCATCTATCAATATAACACAGTCGGCCCGATAACACGTTACGCCTTAACATTCTCTTTTAAGCTATGATCTTATTTTTATCCCGAACATCACCTCCACCCGCACCCCACCCTCGCGCCTGTTGACAATATGAATATTACCGTTATGCAATTTCATCACCTGCTCGACGAAGGCGAGGCCCAACCCCGTGCCCTTGCGGCCGGTGTCGGGGCGCTCGAGGGAATAAAATTTCGTGAAAATTTTAGCCAACGCATATTCGGGAACTCCCACGCCATTGTCATCGATGGTCACACGGATACCCCCTTCTACCCGCCCGGCGGTGATGCTGATCTTTCCGCCCTGCGGTGAAAAATCCACCGCATTCTGCAACAGGTTCGAAAACGCCTGATAGAGAAAGAAATAATTACCCTGTACGGGAAGCGCCGTTGCGGTCACTGCGACCACAATTTGTTTTGCGGCGAAAACTTCGGCAAAGTCTTCGCTGAGTGTTTCGAGAAGCTCATTCAGCTGAATCCACTCGAGGTTCGACAGCGTGCGCGTGTTTTCGAGCGTCGCAATAGTGAGCAAGCTTTCGGTGATGCGTTGAATGCGCCCGGCTTCGCGCGTGATGTTGGCAAGAAAGCGTTTTCGGTCGTCGGGGGGCAGCTCGCGTTCCAGAATTTCAGCGGCGCCGAGAATGCCGGCGACCGGCGTTTTGAATTCATGCGTCAGCATCTGCACAAAGTTCTCGATATATTTGCGCGCGTCGAGCTCGGCCTGCATGCGCGGTATCGGGCGGGTAATCCAGAAATTCAGCGCAAAACCAATGAGGATAAACCCCGCGAAGACAATCACAATCGTTGCGAGTATCTTTTCCTTCGTCGCGTCGATGGCCTGCTCGAGCGTCACCGCCGGCTTTCCCGTGGTGAGCACGCCAATGATCTTGCCGCCCGCGCGTATCGGCGCCGCGATGTATTTCACACTGACTCCCGGAAAACGCGTATCGTCGCGGCTCGAACGCGCACCGTAACGGCCGCGCAGCGTCAGGTAGACATCGTTCCACCGCGAATAATCCCTCCCTGTCGCAAGGTAGGCGGAATCAAAGAGCACGATACCTTTTGCATCCGTGATATAGACGCGCAGTTGCAGGTGTTCCTTCTTTATACCATAGATCTCGACGTTCATCGCGCGGTTTAGGGCCGAATTGATCGCACGCCCTGTCTTCACCACATCGATGCGCGTGCCGCCCTCGAGGTTCTGCTCGACACCGGCCGCGAGCAGGTGTGCCGTCTCAGCCAGCGAGTCTTCGAGCACCTGGAAATAGCGCGCCTTGACATCGCCCATGAGTGTGCGCGCGAGGAAATAAAACGCCACCGCCGCGGTTACAAAGAGCGCGATGAGCAGGCGAAGGCGTATACTCACCAGTTTTCCCTGAGCGCATAACCGAAACCGCGCTGCGTCTCAATCGCCTCGATGTCAGGCTTGATTTTGCGCAGCTTCGCGCGGATGCTTTTAATATGTGCATCGATGGTGCGGTCAAAGGGTGCACTCATCTGCCCCATCGTGTGGTCGATCAGCTGGTCGCGGCTAAAGACCCAGCCAGGGCGGCCGATGAGCGTACAGAGAATAAAATATTCATATCGCGAGAGTTCAAGCTTTTCGCCAAAGAAAGAAATCCGGTTACGTTTTTCGTCGATCTCGAACGGCGTTTTGGCCTTACCTTTCGGCGCGTCTGGTATAACTGCCTTCGTCTCGCTGCGCTTCAAAATCACGCGGATGCGCGCAATCAGTTCGCGCAGGCTAAAGGGCTTCATGAGATAGTCGTCGCCGCCGATCTCGAGGCCCACAACCCGGTCGATCTCGTCTTGCCGCGCCGAGAGAAAAAGAATCGGCTTATCACTGAGCTTGCGTATCTCGCGGCACACGTCAAAACCCGACATATCGGGCAGATTGATGTCGAGAATGATGAAATCCGCACCTTCGTCTTTGAGCACACCCACGGCGTCGCCGCCCTTCGAAACCCATTTTACGGCAAAATGTTCGGCCTTGAGTGCATAGACAATGTTTTCGGCGATCGGCCGTTCGTCTTCGACGAGTAAAATTCTGCGCTGCTGCATCGATGTATCTCTCAGGCAAAGAAATAACGCCAACCGGAAGGTGAAGTCGTTTTTCGCCGCGCCCGCCGCAAAATTCACATAAAATTCACAAGACCTTCATCGGGAACATCCTGCCCCTTGGTATATCTATGCAATGCGAAAAAACAAACTACGAAATCAGATTCTTTGGGTCTCCCTGCTGACCCTCGTGCTGACCATGCTGGCATCTTTGGTGCTGCCGCTGGTGAGCGAACGCGCCGGGCGGCGCGAAACCGTGCTGCGCGAGATGGCGCGCATCTGGGGAGCGCCACAGGTGATTGCAGGCCCGGTCGGCATCGCCGGGGAAACAACCATTGAACTCAAACACCTTATTGTCGAAGGCGAGCTCAAAGTCAGCCTGCGGCGCAAAGGCATCTACAAATTCCCCATCTATGCCGCGAAACTGGAATTCAGCGGGGATCTCAAAAACGCGGGGGCGCAAAAAATCCTCATGAAATCGCGCGCACGCCTGAGAATCGAAGCGGCAAGTTTAGGCGGCTCATCCTTAGCGTTCAGTGAAAGCATGGAGAACGGCATCTTTCTTTATAAGGCTGCTGTATATGGCGACAGCGATCATCCGCACCTGATCATGAAAATCTCGGCCGAGGGTTTGCAGAGCTTTAGCATGCTGCCCGTCGCCGCCGAAACGGAATTGCGCCTGCGCTCTGACTGGAACGACCCGGGCTTCTTCGGCGATTTTTTGCCGCTCGAATATGAAATCGGCAAGGCGGGTTTTTCCGCCGTCTGGAAAGTGCCCGGCATCAGCGCGCGCAAGTGGGGTGAAATCTTCGGTGCCACCGACCGCGGCGAGCGCGGCTTCGAGGCATCGCCCTCAGGCGCGTTCGGCGTCGCGTTCTACCAACCGACCGACATCTATCTCGTCACCGAACGCTCGGTGAAATATGCGATCCTTTTTATCGCGCTCACGCTCTTGACGCTCTTCCTGTTCGAGATGATCAGCAGCGCCGAGATTCACCCGATGCAGTATTTTCTCGCGGGTCTGGGGCTTGTGATCTTTTATCTGCTGCTGCTTGCGCTGTCAGAATTTGTGGGATTTACCCCAGCCTACCTCATTGCGGCCGCGGCGAATACGGCTCTGCTCTCGCGTTACTGCGGCGGCTTTCTGCTCAGCCGGGCGCATGCCGTGCAGTTCACGCTGATCATTACTGGCCTCTACACCCTGCTCTACGTGATACTGCAACTCGACGAGGCTGCGCTTTTGTCGGGGGCGGTAACACTCTTTGCTGCGCTGGCGCTGACGATGTACCTGACGCGCCGCGTCGACTGGTACAGTATCGGCGAAGTGAAGTAATATTGACCAAACCCTTGACGGGGTGATACCTAATCACAATCGCTTGCCCACGCATTAATTCGTGGGCAAGCATGCAGAATTGCTTTAGATTATTTTTGCCTTTATTGCTGGTCATCCCCCTTTCTGCCGCACAGAAAATCAACTGGGAAGAAATCGACTGGCAGCTGCTGAAGACCGAGCATTTCGATATCTATTTCCCCAAGGGTTATAACCACCTCGCCCAGAAGACGCTGCAGTACGCTGAAGAGGCAAACATACACCTCAGCCGCAAGCTGCACCACCGCCTCAGCATGGTGACGCCGATCTTCGTCTATCCTTCGCATGGCCACTTTCAATCGACCAACATCATTCCCTTCGCCATCGACGAGGGCACCGGCGGTTTCACGGAACGCATTAAGCGCCGCGTTGTCGTGCCGTACCTGGGCAGCGGCGACGACTTCCGCCATGTCGTCGTGCACGAACTGGTGCATGCCTTCCAGTACGACATTCTGCTCGGGCAAACCATGGGCAGCACCTTCTCGCTGGTGCAAGGCGGGCAGCCGCCGCTGTGGTTCGTCGAAGGTATGGCGGAGTATTTTTCATTAGGTTGGGATTCCAGTGCCGATATGCAGATGCGCGATGCCGCGCTCACCGACACTTTGCCGACACTCGAGATGATGAACGAGTACCGCGTGCAGACGGGATTTATCTTTTATAAGGGCGGGCAGTCCGTCATGCAGTACATCGCCGAAACCTATGGCGAAAACAAGATCGCCGAGATGCTGCGCGACCTGCGTGACCTGCGCGGTATTGAAGACGCGGTTAAAACCAACCTCGGCCTTCCATTCGAAGAATTCGACGAGGGCTGGCGCCGCTGGATAAAGAGAAAGTACTTCCACCTCGTGAACAAGAAGTACGACGCAGAAGAAGGCCCGCTCATCAGCCGGCACAACGATGACGAATCGCTGATCAACCTGCACCCGTCGATTTCACCCGACGGTACGAAGGCCGTCTATCTCACCGCGCGCGGTTTTTACCCCGTGCTGGTCATGCGCGACATCAAGGATTTCAAAGCTGCGAAGGATTATTCGCTACAGAAGAAAAAAGATCTCGGCGATACCGAAAAAATACTGTTAAGGAGTTCGGATAACCCGACATTCTTTCAGCTGCACCTGTTGACCAACCGCATCTCGTTTTCGCCGGACTCGAAGCAGATTTTTTTCTCAGCGCGCAGCCAGGGCAAAGACAGGTTGATTCTCTTCGATATCGAAAAACGCAAGATTATGCAGCGCCTGACGCCGCCCGTGGATATGGTGATGCATCCGCGCCTTTCGCCTGGGGGCACCCATGCGGTCTTTGTCGGCGTCACGCTGGGTGTCACCGATATCTACCGTATCAACCTGGCGACGGGGCAGACAGAAAAACTCACGCACGACGCTTTTTCAGAAAAAGACCCTGCGCTTTCGGGCGACGGCAAACTGGTCGTCTATTCATCCAACGCGAATGCGGCAGGGGATATCGAAAATGCCGAATACCACCTCTATGAAATGGACATCGAAACGAAAAAAATCCGCCAGCTGACGTTCGATGCGCAGAAACAGATTTCGGCGCAGTTTTACGACCGCAAGTCAAACGATAAAGTTCTCTATGTTTCGAACCACACCGGCATACACAACATCTATCTGCTCGACCGCAAATCGCTGTTAAAACGCAAGTTTACCGACACAGGCGGCGGCGCACTCGATGCCCAAGTTACCTACCCCACTGCCGAGCCCGGCAAAAATACCGAGCCTGCGAAACGCATCATCTATACCCAGTTCCGCCAGCAGGGCTTTGACATTGCGCTGCGCGATGTAACGCCGGGCGATGAAAAATTTTACGACGACGACAAGACAGTGCATACGTACAAAGCGTTCTCGCTGCCGCGCTACGACTCGCTGGGTAAACCGATGAGTATGGAACCCTACCAGGCGCGCGTGGGACCCGATTTTATTTTTTTCCTTTTAGGGTATGGTGCATACTCTGGTGGCAGCTATTTTGCCGGCATGGTCGCGCTGACGGGTTCTGACCTCACAGGCAACCATAGCTTCAGCGCCGTGGCAAACTTTCTCACCAACGGTTTAGGCATCTACCAGTTCGATTACGGTTACCTGAAAAAACGCGTCAAGATGCACTTCGGCGCGTACCGCACGACATTTGCCATCTCGCCGGTGAATCTCATTGATTTGCAATCGCTGAACGGCCTGTTCTGGTATCCGAACTATGTCGGCTCTGTGCTAAAGATCGGCGGTTATTTTGGCATGGAATATCCCATGACGCCCTTTGATTCCCTGCTGTTGCAGTTTAACGTAGCGCGGGCCGAAGAAACATTTCTCTTCGACCGTTCTGTGCCTGATACGCGGCTGCAGCCCGATCGTTTCACGAACATGTATACGGTGCAGTACGGCATGCAGCACAATAATGTACTTTATTCCGTCATCGGCCCCATCAAGGGCTGGTCGGCGTCGTATGTCGGCGAACAGAGCATCAACATCTCGGGCCGCGACTATATGTTCAACCGCAACAGTGTCGACGGCCGTTTCTACTGGCATATCTGGCAGCGCTATATTTTTGCCAGCCGTTTTTATGCGGCTACGACCAATGGCCCCGATGCGAAATATTTTCCCTGGATCATCGGCGGTCCGTTTAACCTGCGCGCGTATGATTTCTGGTCATTGCGCGGCCAAAGCGCATTTTATTTCAATCTCGAATTCCGCTTTCCGATGCTCGACGCGCTGGCATTCGGCTTTCCGGCGCCCTGGGTCATCCGCGGGTTTTCCATGGTCATGTTTCTCGACGGCGGCGGTGTGTTTGATAATCCGAAAAATTGGCGGGCGTATGATCCCGGTAAGGGACAGCTGCAGGATCTTCTGCTGTCTTACGGTCTCGGTGTACGTTTTATTCTGTTTCCCGGCGTCATGATCAAGCTCGACTGGGGCACGCCGTGGAACTGGAAAGACAGTCGCCCAATCGGCGACTGGAAAGGTTTTTTCTCCATCGGCTACGAATATTAAAAAATTACGTTCTTAAGCCCAGCTTTCTATCGAGCCAATTGGCCCAAAATAGCACCGGCATGAGCGCCAGCGAGCTGATGGCCAGTACCGTCTGGTTATTCGGCGGTGGCGGCCCGAAAATGAAGCCGGCGTACATAATGAGAAAGAACACAACCATCAGCAGAAAGTGAATGCGCCCCGATTTTGAAAACTGCGGCGCCATCTTCGCATAGACAAACACACCGATGGCAAAGAGTGAAAGCTCGGCGATGAGCGTGCCCGCAAGCGAATTCCACAGGCCGAGACCAACTTTCTCTGCATGCGGCGCGAGCGGCATGTCAGGGCGGTGCGTGATATAGTCCAGAATCCAGTGACTGAAGACGGCAAACGCAATCCATAGAAATGCTTTTGCAGTACGGATGCGCAGCCATACCACAGCGGCAAAAACCAGCGACCAGACTACAGCCATCATCAGGCTGTGCGACCAGTGCACAATCTCGAGATTTAAGGGAGTGACGCGGGTAATGCCGGGAACAATACTCGCCTTCTCGATGCCGACGAGCAGAAAGATCGGCCAGAGAATGTCGAGAAAGAGCGCGGCGGCGAACCAGATGCCGAGCGGCACCTTAGGCTCGGCCTTCTTAAGCGCGAAGCCGACTGCAAAATGTCCGATGAACATGGCACTGGGGAAATCCCCCTGAGTATCAGGTCAAGTCGATTCGCCGCTTCAGCGCAGTACGTAGATGCCGAGAACCGCGATGCCGGTATACATCGCAATCGTCGCAGCGCCGGGATAATCTTTCGCGATGCGCTGCCCGGCAAAGAGCTGAAGGAGCGTCGCGCAGGCGAGCACCAGCCCCCAGAATGCGGCGACAGTTGAACCCGAGAACAAAATCACTAGCGCGCCCGCCGCGCAAAGCAGCGATGCCAGAAGTTCCATGGCTGTGATGGCGATGAGCGAAGGTTTTACGACACCTTTAAGAATCGTTTTACTGAAATGCCCGGTCATCCAGCTGAGGTTGCCCTTAAAATCGAAGACCTTGTCGAGCCCCGACTGCGCGAACAGCACCGCCATCAGCGCGGGAATAATCACGCGCATGACTTTAAGTTGCAGATTCGGATCGATGAGTAAGTCCATAGACTCAGATTTCAGGGGCAGACAGAATCACAAATTCTTTTTGATGATGCCGAGCGTGAGCGATCGGTTCTCGAAGGGCAGCAGATGCCCCGAACCGGGTACACGTTCAAGCCGCGAGCGGGGATGCCCCCCGGTGATGCGGCGGGCAACCCAGGGCGCGCAAACATTCGAGCGCGGCGGCAAGATCAATTGCACCTCGCCGCGGATACGCCCGAGCTTAAACAGGTGTGAAAACTCGGTCAGCGAAAAGATACGGCTTTCGACTGCGGGATCGCAGCAGAGCTCGGCGGCGCCGTCTTTTTCCCGGATACAGTATTCCACATAGGCTTTGACAGCTTCTCTTTCCCAGCTTTTGTTCGCGGGATGGCGGTCAAAAATCTTCAGCGCCTGTTCCTTATTTTTGAAAATCGCCCGGCGGCCGAGCGCCACACGCGCCATGGGATTACCCAAGAGCTTCACGTACGCAATCGATAAAAAGCCCAGCATCACCGGGTCAAAGGCGATGATTTTTTCGAATTTGCCGGAATCTTCGATCGCCGCGCGCAAGAGACTGCCGCCACCCAGCGAATGCCCGATCGCCGCGCAGGAGTTCCAGCCTTTATGGGAAAGAAATGCCAGTACCTGGTCGCGGAAAAAGTTCCATGAACTGAAAGCGAGTGTACTCTGCGACTCACCGTGGCCGGCAAAATCGAGCGCACAGACATGGTGGTCATCACTCAACGCCTGGATGATATAATCATAACATCCCGCGGCATAACCATTCGCATGCGCAATAAAAACTTTCTGCGGGTTCGCCTCGCCTGCTTCGAGATAGCTCAGGCGTAAACCGTTGAAATCGAATGAAGCGCGCCGCATACGGCACTCTGGGGGGATCGATCACGGCGCAAACATCACAACACTTCGTAGCGGGATTGAACGAAACCGTTGGGCCAACTCTGGGTCTCTGTGTGCCTCAGCAAAACGTCGCGATCCAGCGCGCCGAAGAGCGGCAAGCCCTCGCCGATCAGCACCGGCAGACGCGTGATCGTCAGATCGCTGACGAGTTTCTCCCGCAGAAATGCCTGAATCAGGCGGCCGCCATCGAGGTAAATTTTGCGGCAGCCCTGGGCACTGAGTTCGTGCACGAGCTGTTGCGGCGTGAGTGCTGAGACTTCGACGCGGTCATCGGCAGCCGCAAGTGGTTTGTGCGTCATCACCACCACGCGCTGCGCCGGGTAAGGCCATTTCTCAAACTCAAGGGCTTTGTCATAGCTGCCCCGCCCCATGACCAGTGCATCAACATCCTTATTAAAGTCGGCATAACCATAATCTTCGCCCTTGAGTTCATGGCGCGCATCCAGCAGCCAGTCGAGGCCGCCACCAAGGCGCGCGATAAAACCATCGAGACTCACCGCGATAAATACTGAGACCTGCATTCTACTCCTTATATTCTACAATGTAGAATATAAGGCAATCTTTCTACGCCGTAGACTTTGTAAAGCCGTTTACGGAGCACGGGCCTTACGGAAACGGGGCGATGCCGAAAAAAGCAGGCAGGCCCGCAAAGGCGCGCCTCACGCAGGACCAGATTCTGCGCGAGACCATCGCGCTATTGCGGCAGGGCAAAGGCGAGCTCAGCATGCGGGCGCTTGCCGGCCACCTGGGCGTCGACCCCATGGCGATCTACCATTACTTCCCCAACCGCGAGGCACTCTGGCAGGCGGCCCTCGAAACGGTATTTGCCGATCTCCCGGTTGCAGCTCAGGGTGCATCGTGGCAAGACTCTGCTATGGAATTCCTCATCGCATACCATGGTATTGCGCTGCGTAATTTTCACCTCACGCACTTTCTCGTAACGCATGCTGAAATGCGCATAACCGCGATCGATACCTTCAACGCTCATCTCTTGAAGACACTCAGCGCCTCAGGCTTCGGCAGTGAACGCACTGAACTTATGCGCGACCTGCTCATCGATTACCTGCACGGCTACCTGATGGCTGAGGTGCATTATTCGCCCAAAGAAAAAAAGCAGCGCGCGCAGCAGGTGCCGGTGACGCTGCGCTGGATTCTCACGTCGCTGCGTTAATTTTTGCCGCCGGGCATATCTGAAGTTATATTTCCCTTCGCAGCATCCGCTGCCTCTATGCGCTAATCCGCTCAAACCTCACCAACCATTATTCTGGTCATTTCTATTGTTTTGTTTAAGGAGCGGATATGCATTCCATTCAATTGTCACAGGTTTCCTTTGCCTTTCCGGGATCGCAAACGATTCTGGACGAGATTAATTTTTCAATCGCTTCGGGCATTGTCGCCCTCGCCGGCCCCAACGGCGCAGGCAAGACAACGCTCATGCGCCTCATGCTGCGGTTGCTTCACCCGCAGCAAGGCCATGTCATCTGGCATGGTTTTGATGAATGCGGTTGGTTGCCGCAGAACCTCACCGCGGCAACGCGCAGCAGCGGCGAAGAGAAGATGCGTTGTCTTGCGGGCTTGTTGCGTGACGGCAACAGCGTCGTTTTTCTCGACGAACCCGAAACGCATCTCGATCACAAAAACCGTGAGTGGTTACGCAAGTCACTCGCCCGGCACCGGGGTCTCGTCGTGATCGCCTCGCATGACCCTACGCTGCTTGATGATGCCAGCGTAATACTGCATACCGAGATGCGGCAGGTCGTCGTCTACCGGATGCCTTACGCGGCCTACCAGGCTGAGATCGAAAACAAAAAAGCCAACCAGATCGCGAACGTTAACCACGCCGAACACGAACTCAAAAAGGCCGAACGGGCGCGCCGCGCCGATTTCGAGCGGCAGTTGAAACGCAGCCGCAACGCCGCGGCGCGTGCACCGCTCGCGGGCATACCCCGCATCGCGCGCGGCATCATGAAGCGCAACGCCGAGCAGACTCTCGGTAAAATTATCCGCAAGAATAAAAAAAAGGGCGAGGCGGATATCGCGGCGCTCGAAAACCTGCGCGCCAAAAAAGGTTCACGCGCCGAATTCACTTTCACGGCGATGCATCCGACTGGGGGGCCGGCGCCGTATCTTGAAGTGCACGACCTGCAACTGTACCGGGCCGATGGTACAGTGCTGTGGCAGAGACCGGTTTCGTTTTCAGTGAAAGCCGGTGAGCCACTGCAAATTGCCGGAGCCAATGGCAGCGGTAAGAGCATGCTGCTGACAACTCTGCGCGGCGAGGGAGAATTCCAAAGCACGGGAAATATTGTTTTGGGGCCGGGGCAAATCCGCCTCATGGATTCTGCGCACACCGCTATTGCCGCCGACGCACAGGTTTTAGAGCTCACCAGGAATGCAGGCATCAGCGATGACCCCGGTGAAGCCCGGCGCCTTCTGGGCGCGTACGGCTTTCCCGGTGATGCGGTGTTTCGCCCGTTTCACAGCCTCAGCGCAGGGGAAAAAATGCGGCTGCGGCTCTTCTGGATCAGCCATGCGCCCCGCCCCGTCACCGGCATCTTCTCTGACGAAGCCGAGACCGGTCTCGACACAGAGGCGCGCCGCCTCTATGCCGATTTTCTGAATGCGTTTCCGGGGCTTGTCGTTGTCGTGAGCCACGATGTAAACTTCGTTCGATCGCTGCAGATACGAAACCGGGTTGTGCTTGACATGAGCCCTGTTATGGAGTAAAAAAAGCCATGCCCGCAATTGCAATCGTCGGCCGACAGAATGTGGGCAAGAGTTCCCTCTTTAATAGCCTGCTCGGCCACCGCAAGAGCATCATCTACAACCAGCCCGGTGTCACGCGCGACCTCATCACCGAGAAGGTGCCCTGGGGCGAAGGCTCGTGGACGCTCACCGACTTTCCCGGTTTCGAGAGCGAAAAGGTCGTGCGCGGCGACGAGCTGACGCTCGCGGCGATCCGTTCGGCAGAGAAGCAGCTCGATAAGTTTCACCTGCTCTTGTTTGTCGTGGCACGGGGGGGATTAACCCCGTACGAGGCCGATTTGGCCGAACGCCTGCGGCGCATGAAAAAACCCGTGTGGCTTGTGGTCAACTTCATCGACGACCCGCAGCTCGAAGCCGAGGCGTCGGAATTTTTTGAACTCGGCTTTCCCGAAACCGTGTTCGTCTCGGCGCTCAACCACCGCAACATCGGCAGTTTACGCGAAATGATACAGGCGCAATTCGCCGTCGGCAAGAGTAAAAAGGGCCGACGCGGAAACGGATGAAACGACCGAAGGCCCCAAGGCCGATCTCAAACTCGCGATTCTTGGCAAACCCAATGCCGGCAAGAGCACGCTCTTCAACACCATGACCGGCAAAGAGCGCGCGCTCATTTCACCCGTTGCCGGTACGACGCGCGACAGCATCAACGAGATCTTTCACTTCGAAGGCAAGCTCATCGAAATTGTCGACACCGCAGGTCTGCGCCGCCAGCGTAACGTCGTCGAAGATGTCGAATCGATCAGCGTCAAGCGCGCGAAAGAGGCGCTCGAGGTCTGTGACGTCGTTTTTCTCGTCATGGACCACACCGAGAATCTGGACAAACAGAACAAAACACTCTTCGCCCTCATCGCCGAAGCGGGCAAACCCCTCATCGCGCTCATCAACAAATACGACAAGTTCCGCGATGACGCCGAAACCAAATCTCAAATCGCCGCAGACCTCGCGGACTCACAAAAAGCCTTCTGGCACTTCCCGTGGTTTTTTATCAGCGCTTCTACGGGAGAGAACTGCATCAAGGCCCTTGCCAAGGCCTTCGATTTGCGCGCACAGGTATTCGAAAAATTCAGCACACCAAAACTGAATACGATTTTGAAAGATTTGCAGCGCAACCACATTCTAGCCAACCAAAATATCAAGCTGAAGTACATCACCCAGGGAACTCCACTCAATCGTTTTATCCTGTTCACCAACAAACCGGTGACGATGCCGATCAAGCGCCACCTCAATAACGAGCTCAGAAAAAGACTCAACATGACCGAAGTGCCGATTCTGCTCACCGTGCGCACGGAAGAACGGAAAAAGAAGTAAACAGACAAGCGCGCGGAAAAATCTCCGAAAAAAAGAAAAGCCTCGCCGTTTGCAAAGCCAAACGGCTGCTAAAGCGCTTCGCTGCTTTTCTTTTTTTCGGTTCCGCGCGCTTGCTCGCGTTTTCCTTTCGGAAAACGCTTAGTTAAACATCACATCCTGCCCCGGCGGTTCGTCTTTCGGTTTCGGATCGGAAATCTGAATCTGCAGCGCCGGCCTGTCAAATACCCGCGGCATCTCGGCCTTCATCAAAAGATTTTTCTGCAACACTTCGGCCTCATGCGCAAGCTCCCTGTCAAATAACCACTCAGTCGCGGTCATGCGCACCGCGAGGTCATGTGTTTCGACCAGCATCTGTTCGCGCGCATGCATGAATTCATGGTAGGCCTTGTCTTGCAGCATCTGGAAAGCGTTCTTCACATCGGCCAGGCCCAGATAGGCCGAGGGCCTGCCCGTGTACGTCGCCTGCGAGAGGCCCGTGGCATTGCCAGCCTTGAGTTTCCACGTTGCATGGCTGACATGAAAATCGCAGAGATAGTTGCGGATGAATTCGAGAAACTCAGACGGCGACAACATCGCATTCGAAACGTCTTTCGCGAGCGTCGTCATGTCGCCGAACAGGCTGCCCTGGTCGAAATCCTTGATGATCAGAACCGCGAGCTGGCGGTGCTGGCGCCGTTCGCTGCGCAGGAGCGAAAAAATTTTTTCTCGGCTCTCATGCACACGGTTCTTGAGCACGGGCATGTCCTGGTCAAAGACGACAATACCCGCCCCGTGTTTGAGTTCTTTCAGCAAGCCCTGTGTCGAATCGACCGCGACGGGATTAAAACCGAATAAGGAAAACATCCGCATCGCCTGCACGCGCAGAAGATCGGGTAAAAATGCCAGCACGACTTCGCCAAAAACCGCCGGCGATTGCAGCTGCAGGGTATGCGCGGCATGCGTCTGAAACTGTGCGAGCGTCATCGCCGTAATATGCCCGGCTGAGAGCGCATGGCGGTAGGCGCCCGCCAGCGTATCGCCGCAACAGACAAGCAAATCACCCGGCGCCAGGTTCTCGAGTTCGATACCGCTTTCGGCAAAATGGATACGCGCGGGTTTCAGGTTGGGGTAGAGAATCTGTAGCGCGGCAACGCGTTCGCGGTCAGCGGACGAGGCCTGGAAAAAGACAAAGCGCTCGAACGCATACGCCATGAGATGTGACATAATTCCGGAGCGTTTTTCATGGTGTCAAATGAATTGCCCGATGTCGTTTACGCCCCAGCCCCTGAAATGACTGACAGGAATGCACCGCCTCGCTTCGTTGCTTGCCGTCTTACTGATCCCGGCATTTTCGATCGAAGCCGCGATGGTCGTGACGGCAAAAGAGCGCATTGTCTGCACCATCATCAGCCAGGACGATAAATCCCTGACGCTGCGCCTCGAGAATCAGCGCGAAATGAAAATTGCCCGCGACAAGGTTTTGCAGATTTTCGACGATGCCGGCGATCTTACCTGGCAGGGCGCGCTGCCGCCCGAAGAGCTACGGCCAGAACCCGTGGAACAACGGCCTCCCTCTTTTGCCAAACGTTCCGTACTGCTCGATTTTTATCTCGGTTCCGCATTCGGCGGCCTTTATGCAGACGAAAATAAACTGGTCGACGATCTGAAGATATATACACAGTACAGTGACGGCTCGGTGCAGTATGCAAAATCTTCGATGCTGTCCCTGGGCGGCGGAATCAGCTACCAGAATTTTGACTCCGACCGCTGGTCGACGCTGATCTCCTATCTGTACAAAACGACCTCGCAGTCGGTGACAATCGGCGAGAATGCAAGCTACGAAAAGAGTTCGCTGGCAAATCTGGTTGTAACACGCCGGCATGCTCTCTTCTACGGCAAGGAAGCGCATTTTTATCCAGCATCCGACGTATCGTCGCTCGACATTATCGGGCAGATCGGCTATGAGCTCGGCAGCTATGCTCCCCTGACAACCTACAATTCTTACCGCACCATGCTGACACCTATGCCAGCGGCCTATACCGGTGCCGCATCCATAATTATCCATGGCCCTACAGCCCGTCTCGGTACCGGGGTAACCCTGCGCGGTGAAAACTGGCAATTCCGTTTGCTGGGTTTTTACCAGCTGACGACGCTGTTTCTCGCCGCGACGACGCCGCTCACGAATTCCCAGAGTACTATTGTGCATGACCTCTATGGCGGCGTCTCGCTCGGGTATGGCTGGTAATATCTTGAAACCGTTTTTGCCGGCTCAACAACACGATTATGTACGAAAGCCCGGTTTCCGATAATAGAATGTCCACTACCTGATATGAGCCTGAATCCCGAAAGACCCAAAGAACACAAACGGGAACACGGCCGCCTAAAAGTCACCGTCGACGGCCATTACCGCTTTGCCGGCGACGAAGACTGGATGCCTTGCAGCCTGATCGATATCAGCACCAGGGGGATGGCCCTTGTCGGAAAAAAATCGTTCTATGTCGGCGATAAAATCGAAGTACGTTTCGGACTCGAAAAGCGCACTGTCTTGGTAGAGCTGGAGATCACGAACCTGATTGGCAAGAAGGCCGGCGGCAAAGTCACCGGCATGACCGACGCCGATCGCCTGGCCATTCAGGATATCCTCAACCGCGACCTGCTTTCCGGTAATACGCCGCTCTCTTAACCAATCGTGCCGGCTGTTATTCCCGCTCGCTCTGCAACCACTGGTAGAAAGCGGGCAACAGGAATAATGTCATCAATGTCGCTGTCACAAGGCCACCGAGCACCACAACCGCCAGCGGTTTTTGCACCTCGGCTCCGATGCCGCTGTTGAGCACCATCGGCAAAAAACCCAGGCTCGCCACAGAGGCTGTCATGAGCACGGGCCGCAGGCGACCGAGTGCACCGGTATGCACTGCCTGCTTCACTGTGTGCCCCGCGGCAACCAGCTGGTTCAGATAGCTCACCTTTACAAGACCGTTCAGAATCGCAACGCCCGAAAGCGCGATGAAACCGACGGCGGCCGATACCGAGAAAGGTATGCCGGCGATGTATAAGGCGACCACGCCCCCCGTCCAGGCAAAGGGTATCGTCATAAAAATCAGCAGGGTCTGCTTCACCGAGCGGAACGTGCGCCAGATAAGATAAAAGATTCCGAGCAGGATAACCGGCACGATAATCGCCAGGCGCAACCGGGCACGTTCGAGATTTTTGAACTGCCCCTGCCATTGCAACCGGTACCCCGGCGGCAGGCCGGTGTTCAGCTTGAGCTCTTGCTCAATTTTAGCCTTGGCTTCCTGAACAAACGAAAGCGTGTCGCGATTACCGAGGTAGATGGCAACGCCGGCATAGCGGTTGAGACCGCTGCGTGCAATGGCCGTCACGGTATCGCGCACTGAAAAATCGACAAGATCGGCCAGGGGAATCGTGCCCCCCGCGGGCAATGCAATGGGGATTTTTTTGATCAGCGCAGTATTGGCGCGGCTGGCATCGTTCAATTTGACGACGATGGGAAAGCGCCAGTCCTCTTCATAATAGTTGCCGACGCTCCGCCCGACCATCGCCATCTGAAAACTTTCATTAACCTCGGCCATCGAGACGCCATAGAATGTAATGCGGTCATTCTTCATTCGGGCTTCGAGCACCGAACTGCGCCGCAGCGCCGTCAGCGAATCGAGCGTGACATCTCTCGCGCCGGGAATACTTTTCAGAATCTCCACCGCACGCTCCTGTAATTCAAAGAGCGTTTCCAGCTCTTTGCCATAGATGCGCAATGACACATCGGCGCGGCTGCCCTCGAGCATTTCGTTAAAACGCATCGCAATGGGTTGCGTCTGCTCGAGTTCCGATTCTTTCAGGTTCTCCGTTTTCGCGAGAACGGGCCTCAGATCGTTTTGTATGAGACCGAACAATTCATCCTGTGAAATCGTTTTACCTTTGGTATTCTTGCGCCAGGTAGCCTGGTCTTTTTTGAGGATAACAAACAGATCTGTGAGATTCACTCCCATGGGATCGGTCGCCGCTTCGCTCGTGCCAATACGGCCGAAAACGGTTTCCACCTCGGGGTATGCGGCAATAATCTGCTCGGCCTTTTTCTCTCTCGCCAGCGATTCGCTGAGCGACATGCGCGCATCGTGCAAAAGGTTGAGCGTCATGTCGCCTTCGTTCAAAGCCGGCATAAAATCAGAACCCAGCTTCCGGAACAGATAACCGCAGAGCAGGAAAATCACAACGAGCGGCAGCACAAACTTTCGGATATGCCTGAGCGGAAAATTCAGCAACGGTTCATAAACGGCATAGATTTTCTGAAAGACCGCCGTCTTATGGACTTCGCGTTTGGCCGCGACATAAACACCCAAAACCGGCATCAGCACAACGCCCACCAGTAAGGCGCCCGCGAGGGCAAAAAGCACGGTAATCGCCATGGGGTAATAGAGCTTACCTTCGACGCCCTCCAAAGTCAGAATGGGGAAATAGACTGCCATGATAATGATCATGCCCGTCACCATGGGACGCATGATTTCGAGAGTCGCGGCACGCACAGCGCTTAGGCGCTCCGCAAGGTTCCGGGGTGGGTTGGCCTCCATCTTCGATAACAGGTTCTCCAGCATGACGATGGAGCCGTCGACGATGAGGCCAAAATCGAGTGCGCCGAGACTCATGAGATTTGCCGAGATTCCGAACACCTTCATACCGATGAGCGCAAACGCCATGGATATGGGAATAGCCAGCGCCACGAAGATCGCCGCGCGCAGATTGCCGAGAAAGAGTAACAGGATAACAACGACGATGCCGGCACCTTCCGCAAGATTTTTCACAACGGTCTTGACCGTCGCATTGACGAGAAAGCTGCGCGAATAGAGCACGCGCGTCTCGACATCTTCAGGCAGCGGCACATTCTTCAGCGCCGCCTCCGCGCTCTGCGCCACCGCGCGGCTGTTTTGCCCCGAAAGCATCAGCACCGTACCGAGTACTGTCTCATTGCCGCGGTAGGTCGCCGCGCCGATGCGCTGCGAATGGTATTCGCAGATTTCGGCGACCTGTTTCAGGCGTATCTTTGAGCCATCCCAGCTCATTTTCAGCGGCACTTCATTGAGCTGACTCAGGCTAAGGCCGCCGTTGGTGCGCACAATCAGCTGCTGCTGGCGGTTCTCGATATACCCACCGCCATAATTTTCACCGACCGTTCTCAGGCTTTGCCGTATCTGGTTGAAGGTGATGCCATACTGTTCGAGTTTTTCAGGACTGACCTCGATGTGCACCTGGCGTTCATAACCGCCTAATGAATCGATCTCTGCGGCGCCGGAAATATTCGACTTCAGGTAAGGCCTGATCACAAAATGCTGGATAGTCCGCAGGTAGACGAGTTGTTCGCGTTCGGTTTTTTTAGCCAGTGCACTGCCCGGCTTCGGCAAAACGGTATACATCAGCACTTCACCGAGCCCGGTGCTGATCGGCGCCATCCCGAGACTGACCCCCATCGGTAAATTTACGGCGCTCTGTATGATCTTTTCGGCGACCTGCTGCCGCGCCCAGTAAATATCGGTACCATCGGCAAAAATGATCACGGTCTGCGAGAGACCGAAACGTGAAAGCGAGCGCACCTCTTTCACATGGGGTAATCCCGCCATCTCGGTTTCGACAAAATAGGTAACGGATTTTTCGACCTGTTGCGGGTCGAGCCCCCCGGTCTTGGCATTGACAATCACCTGGACATTGGTGATGTCGGGCACCGCATCGACCGGTAAATTTAAAGCCACGAGCACAGCTGCGGTGAAGATCGTGAGCGCCGACAAAACGACTGTAAGCCGGTGAGCAAGTATGAAATCGATTAATTTACTGAACATAACCCTCCTGTAACATAAACTCCAGGGATATTACTCCCAAACCCAATGGGCTGAATGTTCAGGCTACAGGAGGTGCTCGCGGCGATGCAGGAACAAAGAATAAGGATAACGGGTCGTCGTCATGGAAATCGCGCAAGGCATATGCAGCGACGATGATTTCGGGACCGGCAGTGATCGGTGTGACTACTGCAATGGAAACGGGTAAAGAGATAATGAGTATGGGCGCGGAATTTTTGCGGATGCCATTTTCGAATGTATGCTCAAACAGGGATTCTTCACCGCCATGCGCTTCATCGTGTGCATGCGGCAATTCTGCATGGCAGCGTGCGTTAATTTCATTTGTGCAGACAGTCTCGTGGCTACCGTCGTGGTCGACGTGGACGGCAGAAACCGTAGACGCCGTCAGCAGCGTCAGGTAGAGCAAGTTGATGATGGCGAAGATGCGCATCCGCTGCCGCATCGCCCGGCAAGCGAGTTGGGCCGTCAAAAATAATACGGTTTCACTGGCTTGTTGAAAAAACCGTATGGGGCACTTAAGCTCGAACAGCGAATAAATCGATGCCGTCGGCCTTTCCCCGCAAAACAACCGGTCCGAGATTCGTTACCTGAAAATCGGGCATTTGGGTCAGGGAGCGATGCAATGTTCCTGAAATAATCAAATTGTGACCGCATTCACGGCTGTACGCGGCAATGCGAGCCGTTGTATTCATGACATCGCCGATCAGTGCAATCTCGCGTTTCAAGACGCCGACTTCACCGATCACCAGCTCACCGATGTGAATGCCCGTGCGAAATTCCGGCACATATCCATAACGTTGCCGGTAAATTTCGGCGCGGTCCGCAAAAAATTTTTCGATCAACAACGGCAGCCTTAGGCAATTGGAATTTTTTATACCGCGCGGCACAGGCCAACTGAGAATAATTTCATCGCCTACGTACTTATAAATTTCCGCTTCCGTCGCAATAATTGCCTCCGTCATATCGGAAAATGTCTCCGACATAAAATCCAGGTATCTTTGATCGCCGAGTTTTTCAGTGAGAGTTGTTGAGGATTTCAAATCCATAAATAGGACGATCCGTTTCTCATAGATCGGGTTATGGTAACGGCCCGTGATAAAATTCGCGAGCACTCTCGGCCCTAAAAGCCGGCTATTTTGCAGAAGAAAATTTAAAAGAAGTGAGAAAATCAGGGCAGCTCCCAGGGCCTGATAAAAATGCTGTCGGGCTACATCTGTGCCTGTCGGCAACAGCACAAAATGCTCGTACTCCATGATAAAACGCCCTAAGGCCCGACCAAACAAAATGAGAAAACTGTAGGCGATGGAGTTGAGCAGCAGCGTTCGCACAAAGCTGAGCCGCACGAAAAAACGCCGCAACAGAACGTCTGAAACAATCAGCTTATAAGTGCTAAGAAAACCTACTATCAAAAAACCATCCACAAGACCGTTCGCAAAACTGTGCCAGCTCATATACCCGTTGGAACTATAATTCTGCCACGAACTAATACCGGTAGCAAACAAGGCAGCTATACCCGTAAGTTTTGCCGCAAGAATGGCGTTGCGTTTGAGCATGCTATTTCTGAATCCTCTCTAAAATCGTTACAACTAATGCCAGAGTCTTTTTGTCAATCTCGGGGTCTTGGGCAAAAAAATGATCGGTTTTAGGTGAGAGAATGGACAGACTATGGGGAGCAATAATATCGGGTAGCAGAGTCAAGCCGTCGTTTGGGCCGTCATCCATCATCATCGAATATTTATCGCGGCCGTATTTTGATATGTCGCCGGACAAAGATAGGCCCAGATAATTATAGATTTGAATGTGCCTCGGAACAGAGAGGGTTTCAAAACGCTTGCGGCTCAATTCCGCATACATGCTCTCGAAGCTATAACGCTTCCAGCCTTTGAACCAGATGATGGTCGAGAAAAGCCAACCCTTTGGTCCAGTTGCGAATTTATCCAAAAGTGGAGACCCTCGTAAAATGCCGCCCAAGTTTAACCACGCTTTTACATTCTTCGTCTCTTGAGGAAACAACAGCCTGCCCAGAGCAAGGTGAATGGCGGGACCGGCAGAGCTGGCTCCCGCCACTGCTATCTTTCTGTGTTTTTGTTGTCGAATGCGCTGGCTGAGATAAGCGGCATTTTCCTCTACACTTCCGATCGGATCAATATCGACGAACGCCACTTCATACCCGGATTGCTCCAAAATTTCCCGTGGTTTTTTTAAGTCTGCTCCGGTGATATGGCCGTTTTCTACATAATCATAGCCCGGAACCAACACAATGAGGATGTCGTTGCGCGGAAATTGAATTGTTCGCGACCTTATCTTTTTCAGGTTACTGAGATATTGCTTCTGCAATTCTGGATTACCGGGCTGAGATAGAAGACGATGCACGAAATGTAGCGCCGCAAAATCGACGGAAAAATCATTGGAAATTGTTTTTAAATCATCGCGTGTCGGCAATGTTGCAGGCTTTGTTTGTTCCAGCACTTCAATCCTCCGTTGGAGTTGCGAATCCGTCGTTTTCCCTGCGAGATAGTTTTCAAGGTAATATTTTGCACTCTCGCTATCGACCGTTGTTGCAATCGGATAACCATGAAACTCTGCCTGTGTAGGAATTTTTTTTATCGACCACATACAACCGACTCCTGTTAATGAAATTGTGACCAGCAGGATGCGGATCATTTGGCCTCAAAAACCGTGAAACTCTGCAAAGGCAGGTATTCCTCGGTCTGCACGAGCTTATATCCTGCCGCATCCATTTCCTTGCGGATAATCTCCGGCGGCGTTTGGTGGTCGCTGCTAACAAAAATGCGCAGTACCAAGCCCATTTCCAGATGGTGGTCTATCACCGCAATGCGACCGCCGGGAGCGAGATGGGGTTTCAATTTCTCAAAATATTTGACCTGCTCTGGCAAATGGTGGTAAACATTTACCGAGAAGATCATATTCACCTTTTGGCCCTTAAGATCGATCAACGTACCGTCATAAACGGATGCGTGCAGGTTCAGGATCTTGCTCTCCGCAACTCGCCCTTGAATCTTGGCGATGGCTTTCTCATCGACGTCCACGGCAAACACTTGGCCTGCAGGCGCTATTTTTTCGGCCAGGGCAAAGGTGAAGTAGCCACTGCCGGGCCCCAATTCCAGCACCTTATCATCTTTCTTGAGGTTAAGGGATTCAATAACCCTGTCGCGCCATTGCCAGCCATCGCGCTTATAGATGCGCGAATACTGGAGTTTTGAGAAATTTGCGCACGAGATTGAAAAAAGCATAGTTGCGCATATAAGTATTCTGATTTTCATTTTGATTCTCCTTGAAGGCTCTTTGTTTGTTTTGCGCCAAAGAAAGAATTTGGTAGCAGCGGAGCGAAGAGCTGCCACAACCAAAATTTAGGATAGAAGTCTTCGGTAATCCCCGGTTGAATTGATCTGTTTTCTTTGGGAAGACGCAATGTTCCGAAAATAATGTCCATGAAAGTGAAAGCTCCCGAGAAGTTCGAGTTGCGAAACTCCGGATCGATGGCATGGTGCGCATGATGCACGAGCGGGGTTACAAAAACATAGTGCATGAAGTGCGGCAGTTTTACGTCAATATTGGCGTGTCCTAAGTTACCCAGCGTATTAGAGAATATCCCATAAGCGAAGACTAACTCCCCCGGAGCGCCCATAACGACGAACGGCAGGTTCAGAACCAGAATACGCACCATGATTTCGCCCGCATGCAATCTGCCCGACTTCAGAACGTGCATTTGCTCCGCGTTGTGGTGTAGCGCATGGAATCGCCAAAAGAAACCCCAATGGTGCATGCGGTGCTGCCAATAAAATACAACTTCTGAGATAAGAGTAACGAGAGCAAACTGCCACGCGATATGCCAGTGCGTCGGCCAGAGACCTGTGATGTTTTTCTCTGAAAGGTAGGCCGTGAGCGAGATAGATACGGATGTGAGAATCAATCGTGGTATTCTACCTGCAAATTCTGTCGAAAAAATCGCATGCAGAATATCGTTTGGTGATTGCCAGTCTTTGAAGAGCGACCACTCTTTGCGCAGCGGGATCGTTATCTCCGTCAGACCAATCAGCACCATATTGACGACGCTTGCAAGGAAGACAGATAATCCCGCAGAAAGTCCCGCTTCGCGCAAATGCGCATACGCCACGAGACTCAATACGACGATCAGCGGGTATGCCACGTACCGAAGCACCGTTTTCACTTTGGCGCTCCGATAGCGTTCTGACGAAACCTTTCCGCATACTCGGGATGTTCTGTTTTCAGCCAGCGATCCCACCATGTAAAGTAAAGGGAATAGTTGTAGTTGAATGTCTCGTGATGCAGGTCGTGGTGTGTCGTCGCGGTACTCCAGAATGTGAATCGGCTTTTCGCAAACCAGCGGGGAAAGAGTTCATAGCCCATATGGCCCCAAATATTCCGGATGATCATAAAAATCAGATAGCCGAAGAGAATCGTCGGATTAAACGGAATTGTGAACACCATAATGGTGTAAAAGAGCGCCTGCACTACCGCTTCGGGTGGCGCAAAAGCATACGCAGCCCATGGCGAGGATTGTTTGGAATAATGGTGCACCTTATGGAATAATTTGTACAGCAGCTTGGTATGCATCAAGCGGTGCGTCCAATAAAAGTATCCGTCATGTAGCACCATCAGCAGAAAGAAACTGAGATAATAATACACTAACCCGTATTGAAGACGATCCGTGTAGATCTGCGTATATCCGGCTTTGATGCCAAAGAAAAGCGCCGTGCCGATAATCGAAAAAACAAAGGCGGTGCTCAAAGAGAAAACAATCTCCCGAATATACTGTTTTACCCTCCAAGGTGTCGCCTGAATGCGATATTTTTCCAGTATTTTCCTGCCCAGCCAGACAAAGCTAAAAATAGCCGCCGCCGGAATCAAATAGCGAAACAGGTCGATGGCAAGGACCGCCAACCAAAGCTCCCCTAAACTTGAATTTTCGTTCATAAATCCTCCTGCAAAACCGGAATTCTCGGCGCCTTGCTAGCTATGGAATTCCATAGCTGCCTCTGGGCAACGGCCTGTCCTGCGAGGTGTTTTTTACCCGAAAAAAAAAAAAAAATCTACGTGATTGCAAAATGGACTGATCGATTTCGAAATCGATCAGGAAAAAGGTTGATTCAGGCTGAAATTTTCCGGAATTCGGTGGGCGTCATGCCCTTGCGCTCTTTAAAAGCCCGGTTAAACGGGGCCAAAGACCCGAACCCCAAATCCATCGCAATACGGATAACCGGCAGCGCGACATTGCTTTTATCGGATAACAGTTGCGCCGCTTCTTTAATACGCAGTTCATTCAGATAGTCGTTAAAATTCCGGTAACCGAGACCGGCATTGATGAGCCGCCTGAGCAGATATTCATGAACGGCCAAATGCCCCGCCAGATCGCGTATCGTCAGGCTCTCCTGCGTATAAACGCGGTCCCTGTCCATGGCCAGCTGCAGTTTTTTCAGCAACTCCTGATCGACAGACATAACATCCGCCGCATCCGCATTTCTGACCTTTTTGTCGGGAAAGCCGCCCAGCACATTCTCACTGACAGAGAAAATCCGCGCAGAAAAGTAGAGCACAGTCCCAAGCACGCCAGTCGTATGGATGATTTCAATGAGTTGCGGCGCCTGCTGCCCCTGCAGCGCCAGCTCTGAGATCAGTACAATCACCATATAAGCGCTATTGATCAAAATAAAACGCAGGCGAAATTTGTTGCGCTCTTCGACCAGGTCGTACCGCCGCCGTGAAAAAGTCTTGAACAGCGCTGCGAAAATGTAAACGAGCGCCACGGTCTTGGGAATCGCGCGCAGAAAACTGATATAGGCCGCATTCCGGCCCGGAATATTCAGATCATAAAGCCTCAAATACGTAATCAGATAAAAATGCACAGCTTCGATAAACAGAAACATCCCCAGGTGAATCCAGCGAAAACGGAACCGGTCTTCGAACAGCGCATCGTTCATCAGGTAAAAAGCCCAGGGTACCATAAAACATCCGACGTGGATGAGGTAGGTCACCCAGGGGGCCGAATGCAGCAGATGGCAAATCTGGCAGCCCAGGTAACCTGCGACCGAGAGCGTGAAGAGCGCAAAGGCAACGGACCGCCCGGCAAAACGGCCGTCGATCAGGAATTTTGCCGTGACAAACAGCAGGAATGCAATCGCGATAAATTTAAGAGTAAGCGGATAATCCGGCATCATAATACTTTTAATCTGAATGCGCCGATGAACACCACCAATAATACCAGAGGGATCGTGGCAATATTTAACCACTGCCAGCCCAATGTTTCATGTAGTTTGCCGGTGAAAGCGATCGAGAGCGCGATACCTGCAGCGATGAAAAAATCATTGAGCGCCTGCGCAGCGCCCTGGTGTTCCGGTTCAATATTCGATACCAGAAGCTGACTGGCCGACACGAAGAGAAAGTTCCAGCCGATCCCCAGCAAAATGAGCGAGCTCATGAATTGCCAGTAGGTCACCTGCGGCGAGTACCCTGTGCCCATAAAATTAACCGCAACGCAGATGCCGTAACAGATGGCGCCCACGACGACAATCGTCCGTACGCCGAAGCGCTGTATCAGGTGACCGGTAAAAAAAGACGGTATAAACATGCCGAGCATATGCGCGCGGATAACCTGCGTCGTCGCTTCGAACCCCATATGGTGATGGTGCATCGCCAGCGGCGTGGCGGTCATGATCATCGCCATGATGATATAGGCACCCGCACCTAAAAGAATCAGGCTCAGCAGCGGGCTGTGCCCGAGCAGGTATCTGAGCGATGCGACGAGCGAGATATGACGCCGTGCCGGCATCGGAAATCTAAGGCCTGCGAGAATTATAACAGCGAGCGTAGCAAGCGGCAACCACAGCAGATACCCGCCGGCGAAGGGAGCCCCCGTAACAAGATTTAATCCCCATTTGGACAACGACGGCCCGAGGAAGGCAGCGATGACACCGCCGGCGAGCACGAATGAAATAGCGCGCGAGCGCCATGAAACGTCAACGAGCTCGACGGCGGCAAAACGGAAATACCCCGCGAAGCCCACGAGAAATCCGATGAGGCCTGTACCCAGCAAGAACAAGGGAAAACTGTTTTGCACAACAGCAAGCGCGGCAACGGCTGCACCGGCAATGCCGGCGGCGAAAGCAAAGATAAAACCTGTCTTGCGGCCATAACGACCCATGAAGATCGACGCAGGGATTGTCACCAGCAGCGTAACGACAACGGAAAGCGAGGCCGGCCACGTCGACATCGTATCAGAGCCGGTCAGGGCGAGACCGATCAATGCACCCGTCGTCGTCAGGTGTATATTGCCCGACTGTGCGATCGCCTGACAAAGCGCAAGCAGGCTGATGCTGAGTTTCATGTTGCCCTGCAGGTTTTTGAATTTGCGTCAAAGGGTAAAAGATTCTTTGTTGCACTCGCTTGACGACGTGTCAAAACTGCATTGTCTTCCAGCGATGCACAACCCTATTGAAAACCTGGAAAAAAATGTCCTCCCGAAAATCCGCGAGGCAGCGCTTGATGTCGACAAAACGGGAAATTTTCCGCAGCAGTCGCTCGATGCATTAAAAACAGCAGGCTTCTTCGGGTTGATCGCAGCCAAAGAGCATGGCGGCGCGGGCATGGGCCCCGATGTCGCCGCGCAGGTCATTGAAAAAATCGCCGCCGAATGCGGTTCGACGGCAATGGTGCTGACAATGCATTATGCAGCCAACGCCGTGATTGAAAAATTCGGCAGCGATGAACTGCGCAAAAAGACCGCGTCGAGTGAGCTCGCGACGCTGGCATTTTCTGAAATGGGCTCACGTTCACACTTCTGGGCGCCGCTTGGCACCGCAACCGCGTCGGGTTCTGATATTAAACTCAACGGCCATAAGAGTTGGGTGACTTCTGCCAACCATGCGGTAAACTATGTCTGGTCGGCGAAACCCATCAAAGCCGAAGGGGCAAGCAGTATCTTCCTTGTCCCGCGTACGGCTCCGGGGCTTAAGCCGGGTGCTGCGTTCGACGGCCTTGGACTCAGGGGAAATGATTCGACAAGTGTGGAAGCGGCAGAGGTTATTATACCGGCGGCGAATACGCTGGGTGCAGACGGCGCAGGCCTGGGTGTAATGCTCGAAACGGTGCTGCCGCTCTTCAATTTACTCAACGCTGCATGCTCGACCGGTATCATGGCAGGCGCCGTAGCCGCCACGATTGCCCACGTGACAAGAATCAAACACGAACATCTGGGCACGGCGCTCAGCGACCTGCAGACTATCCGCTCACTCATTGCCCAGATGCAGATTGAGACAGATAAAACCCGCCTGCTCGTTCAAGACACCGCCGCAGCCATGCTTTCCGGCCGCGCCGATACCATGCTGCGCGTGCTGGAATCCAAAGCGGCCGCCGGCGAATCGGCTGTCAAAGTTACCCAACTCGCGATGCGTGTCTGCGGTGGCGCAGCTTTCCGCAAAGAGAGTGGCATTGAACGGTGCTTCCGCGACGCGCATGCCGCCATCGTCATGGCACCGACGACCGATCAGCTCTATGACTTCATCGGCAAAGCGCTCTGCGGGTTGCCGGTATTCTGATGGCGCGCCCCTTTACGCTGGCAGCCGTCGCCTACGACGCCAAGGTTGTGACGATCTGGGAAGGTTTTAAAGCCTTCTTTGAAAAACATCATCTCGCCTTTGATTATGTGCTGTTCTCAAATTATGAAGCGCAGGTCGCTGCACATTTCGCAGGCATCGTCGATGCGGCGTGGAACTCACCGCTCGCCTGGCTGCAATCGCTGGAGATCGCAAAACGGAAAAACCTCACCGCCGAGGCGGTCGCCATGCGCAACAGCGACTGCGACCTGAAGTCGCTGATTATTACGCGCCGCGATTCCGGGATCAATACACTCGCCGATCTTCAGGGTAAACGCGTTGCCGTCGGAGCCAAGGATTCACCGCAGGCGACACTGATTCCCCTGGAAATGCTGGCGCAAGGCGGCCTCATTGCCGGAAAAGACTTTGAGGTGGAATATTTTGACATACTCGCCGGCAAACACGGCGACCATATCGGCGGCGAACGCGATGCCGCGCGCGCGCTGGCGCAGGGGAAGGTTGCCGCGACGTGTATGATCGACGGCAACTATACACTCTTCGGTTTCGAGGGCACCATGAACCCCGCGGCGACATTCATTCTCGCAAAATCAGAAAATTACGACCATTGCAATTTTACCGTGCTCAAAGAGCGACAGCATCCTGAAACGGAAAAATTTTGCCGCCTGCTGATGGCGATGGATTATGCCGATGCGCAGGTGCGGCCTCTGCTCGATATGGAAGGCCTCAAACAATGGCTGCCGGGACGCACATCGCACTATACGCTGCTCGATGCGGCTGTGCGGCGCTTCGGCACCATCAGCGACTTTGTCAGTGAAATCGCCTCAAAGAACTGAAACCATTCTCGATCTGGGCGATCTGCCTGTAACAGAGGGCGGATTACTCCTTGTGGACAGAGCTCTGCGCCCCCTGGAAGCCGGCAGTTTTCTGAAAGTCGTATCCCGCGAGCCGGATTTCTCAATCCACCTTGCTGCGTGGTGCAGGCAAAAAGGCTGTTCCTTCGAGGCGCGGGGCGACAGTGCATTTCTCATCGAACGACCGGTAAACTTTACAGCCGGCGCCGCAACCGCCGAATATGCAGGCGCAACCGATACACCGGTTGCTCACGCCAAAGAAAACTGGGGTCTCGCGGCGCGCGGTGCCCGGGTCGAACAGGGGATTGCCGGTTTCTATTTTCCACTGAACGATGGCGAAATGTTTTGGACGAAGCGCCTCCGCGCTCTTTATCAGCGTGCCGCCGCCGCGCAGTGGAACCCTGATACCGCGATCGACTGGCAGCAGAAGACAAATAATAAACCTGAAATCGAGGATGCCGTTGTGCAGGTGATGACGTACCTGATTGAAAACGAAACGGCAGCGCTGGTCATTCCCGCGCGTTTTGCTTCCCAGGTGCATCCGCATTATTATGAGGTGATGCAGCTTTTGGTGATTCAGGCTGCGGATGAAGCGCGGCACATCGAAATTTTTTCGCGGCGGGCCAGGCTCCACCGTACCATTCTGGGGCTTTCCACAACAGGGGGACAGGCGTCTTTGAAGACGCTCATCGACGAAAGCGATTTTTCACTCGCCACGCTTTTGCTCTCAGTTCTGGGCGAAGGGAGTTTTTTAAGCCTGTTGCACTTTCTGCGCAACTTTGCTCCCGACGCCGTGACGCGGCAGGTTTGCGCGTTGGCGGCGAAAGACGAAGCGCGGCACGTGATTTTTGCCATGGCGCATTTGACGGCAGCGGTAGACCACAAGCCTGAGATCAGGCATGATTTCGCCGCAGCGATAAAAAGGCGCCATCATGAACTCACCGGCACGGCGGGCTTAAACGAAGACGTCTTTCAATCGCTGACGATTCTTGCAGCGGGCTCGCTTGAGCCCCAGGACATCGCCCGGGGACATAAAGCAGTGAAGCGGCTCGAACATTTTATGAACGCCGGCCGTGTACGCCGCTTGCAGCAACTGGGCTTCAGCATCGACGAGGCGCAGGCGCTGTCACAGCTGCACACGCGCAATTTTATGTAAGGCGGGACCGGGTCAGGGTTAAGAAATACACAGCGACCAGCAACGACACAAGGCCGGTTGCCGCGAATGTGATAACCGGTCCAAAACGTAACCAAAACAATCCCGTCAGCACACTTGCCAACAGCAGGCCGACGCTCTGCAATCCGGCAAAAGTCCCGATCGCTGTGGCGGTATCTTCCCTCGCTGCGATATTGGAAATCCACGCTTTGGAAATCCCCTCTGTTGCTGCCGCGTAAAGACCATAGAGAAAAAACAACCCCGCAATGGTGTAGAGGTCTGAGCTGACAGCCATACCGAAATAGACGACTGCGAACAGCACAAGGCCTGTCACCAGCATCGTTTTCAGACCTAAGCGGTCTGCGAGTATGCCCAAAGGAAATGCAAACAGGGCATAGACGAGATTATAAAATATATAAACTCCGATGACGGCGGTATCATCGAGCCCTGCTTGTTTTGCTTTCAGCAGCAGAAACACATCGGAACTGTTGAACAGCGTAAAAAACAGCAAACCGGTCACGACCCGGCGGTAAGCGACGGGGCTTTTTTGCCAGTAACCTATAAAGGAAAAACGGGGGGGCGGGGCAGCAGCGCTTTCACGGATAATCTTTTTATCTTTCAACAGAAAAGAAGCAACAACGGCGAGCAATCCGGGGACAAAAGCGATGTAGAAGAGCGTAACATAATCCCCTGGAAAATAATACAGATACACCAGGGCAAGTGCCGGGCCGATGACCGCACCTACAGTATCCATGGAACGATGGAAACCGAAAACGGTGCCCTTGCTCGCGGGTGTGGCTTCGTCCGAGAGCATTGCATCCCTTGCTCCTGTTCTGATGCCCTTGCCCATACGGTCAATCGTCCGCGCGAAGAAAACCCAGAGCGGGTAAATAAAAGCCGCCATCAGGGGCTTTGAAACTGCGCTCAACGCATAACCGATGCGCACAAACGGCACGCGCCGGCCTGAAAGATCAGAAATTTTTCCGAAATAGCCTTTGCTGAACCCCGCTGTGGCCTCAGCAATGCCTTCGAGTATACCGATGAGCAGCACGGAGAAACCAATCTGTTTGAGATAAATCGGTAAAATGGGGTAAAGCATTTCACTCGCGGCGTCGGTAAAGAGGCTGATGAGAGATAGGATCCAAACCGTGCGGGAGATATTCTTCATATATAATGCGGGGCATTAAACCTAATCCACCATTCAAACGAGCTCAACCTCCTGCAGATACTCCGGAACGCTTGCATTCCATTTTAATTCCTGATGAATTCTTTCCGCAAGTGCCCGCGCCGATTCCGGTTCGCCATGCGTGACAAAAGTCATGCGCGGTGGTTTTTTGCAGAGCGAAAGCCAGGCAAGAATCTCAGGCGCATCGGCATGAGCGGACAGGCTATGGATCATTTCGACCCGCGCCCGTATCGGCACTTCTTCGCCGTGGATGCGAAGGGTTTTAGCGCCCTGCAGCAGAGCTGCCCCGCGCGTGCCGGCTGCCTGAAAACCGGTAAAAAGAATGATATTATTTTCATGCGGCCCGAATGCCGCCAGGTGATGGAGAATGCGCCCACCCGTCGCCATACCATTCGCCGAGATAATCACCATGGGCCCTGCCGTCTGGTTGAGACGTTTCGATTCCTCCGGAGTCCTGATATAGATGGCTGCCTCACAGAGCTCCGCGCACGCCGCGGCGCCAAGACGGTGATCACCCTGGTGATCGCGGAATATTTCCGTGGCGTTGATCGACATCGGGCTGTTCAGGAAAACAGGAATTTCAGGAATACGGTTTTCACGCCGCAGTTTGGCGAAATAATAAAGCAGCAACTGCGTGCGTCCCACCGAGAATGCCGGCACAAGTACAACAGCTTTTTTGTTCGCAGCCTCGGTGATGATATCGGCTAAGGTATCTTCGGCGGGCTTGTGATCGTGTATGCGGTTTCCGTAGGTTGACTCGACGATAAGATAATCCGTTTCTGCAACCGCATCCGGCGGAAAAAACAAGGGATCATTGGGTCGCCCCAAATCACCTGTAAACGTCACAGTCTTATTTCCGGCCGTCAGGCGCACGAGGGCCGAGCCCAGAATATGTCCCGAATTTTCAAACCGGCAGGAGATATTCCCGGGCAGCGTGAAATCCTCACGATACTTTTTCGCGGTAAATTTCCCGAGCGAAATCAGCGCGTCATCCTGCGTATAGAGCGGTAATGCCGGGTGGTGTTTCGAAAATCCGCGCTTGTTGGCAAAGCGCGCTTCTTCTTCCTGCAGCCAGCCGCTGTCGGGTAAAAGGATTTCGCATTGCGCCCGGGTGCCCGGTGTGCAATAGATTTTTCCCTTAAAACCATTCTTCACAAGCAACGGCAGATATCCCGAATGGTCGATGTGCGCATGCGTGAGCACGACGGCGGCAATCGAGGCGGGCCTCACCGGCAGCGGATCCCAGTTTCTGAGCCGTAACTCCTTGAGTCCCTGGTAGAGACCGCAGTCGACGAGAATGTGCGTCTCGCCCTCTGTCACCAGGTATTTTGAACCGGTTACCGTACCGGTTCCCCCTAAGAATTGAATTTTCAATCGTTCACCTTCGCTGCCACCGTACCCTTCGGATACTTGTACCAGCCAGGATCGGCATAACCCTTGAGTTTGTCACGCACCTTGAGCACGGTAAACATTCCCCCCATCTCAATCGGCCCGAACGGCCCCTGCCCCGTCATCATCGGCAGCGTATTTTTCGGACGGCTCATCTCCATCTCAGCCATTTCACCCATGCCTTCATTGCCCATCTCCATGTAATCCGGCAATTGTTTGCGCACTTTCTTTTCATGCGCTTTGTCGCGTTTAACCCCGATCATGTTAGGAATATCATGCGCCATCGCATTCATCGTGTGGTGCGACTTATGGCAGTGGAATGCCCAGTCGCCGGGGTTATCGGCGATGAATTCGATGTCGCGGGTCGCGCCCACAGGCACATTCACCGTAATCTCAGGCACCCATGCGGTTTCCTGGATTGGCCCGCCATCGGTACCCGTAACGTGAAAATAATGCCCATGCAGATGTATCGGATGCGAATCCATGCTGAGATTGGCGAGCCGAATGCGCACGCGGTCGCCGGTTTTTACGACGAGATGGTCGGTGCCCGGAAAAGCACGATGGTTAAACGTGAAGATGTTGAAATCCGTCATCACCAGTGGATTCGGCCGTGACGTACCGGGCTCAATCCGCCATTCCTGCAGCATGATCGCAAAGTCGCGGTCGATCTTGCGCTGCGCTTTTTTCGGATGGATAATAAAGAACCCCATCATGCCGAGTGCCATCTGCACCATCTCGTCAGAATGCGGATGGTACATCAGCGTCGCCGGCTTTTGCCGTATCTGAAACTCGTACTTAAACGTCTCACCCGGCATAATGTGTTTCTGGTTCAGTCCCGCGACGCCGTCCATGCCCGCCGGCAACAGCACGCCGTGCCAATGGATGGAAGTTTTTTCCGGTAGTTTGTTCGTGACATAGATGCGCACTTTGTCGCCCTCCGTCACTTCGAGCGTCGGTCCCGGCGCTGAGCCGTTATAACCCCAGCAGTCGACGAGCATGCCGGGCGCAAACTCACGCTTCACAGGTTCGGCGGTCAGGCGAAAGGTTTTGAAGCCATTCTCGATCGTGTAGCCGAGCGACGGCACATTCGGCGTGATGACGCGGTGGGATGTACTCAGGCCTGAAACGATTTCATCGTCTGCACGGCCTTTTTCCTTTGGTCGCTCTGCTTTTTTAGCGCCATGATTTTCATGATCCTGCGCGCCCAGCATGCGGCCCGCCGCAAGGGTGGCCAACAGCGCCGCCGCCGATTTTTTTAGAAAATTTGTACGTGATATTGTGTTTTCCATATTTCCTCACTGTAGGGCGGCGAGATTCATGCCGGTCGCCTTGCCGAGCTCGGCGCGCGCGGTAAAATAGTCGCGGTGTGCGTCGAGATATTCTTTTTCGGCCCTGAGTTCATTCTGCCGCGCGGTCAGCAGGTGAAAAATACCGGCGAGCATCGCATTATATTGTACCTGCATGAGCTGCGTGGCGCGCGCGCGCTGCGGCAGAACCTGTTTGTGGTAGAAGGCGACGCGTTGCCGCGCGGCGATCATCTTGTCGCGTGCGACGCGCACGTCGGCGCGTACCTGAACCGCCAGGTTTTCGAGTTCACGCAGCCGCATGCGGTAGAGGTTGACGATCCTTTCAATGCGCGCGTCGCCCTGATCGAACAACGGCACTTCGTACTGGATATGCGGCCCGATTTTGTAGGCATCTTCTTCGAAAGCCGCGTCGACGCCGAAATCGAGCTGCGGCACCCAACGCACGCCCGTCACGGCCTTCAATTGGGCCCGGTAAAAATCGAGGCCCGCCATCAGCGCCTTGATATCAGAACGGTTTTCGAGCGCTTTATTCTCGAGACCGGCAAAAGCGTTTTCACCGGCGGGAATCGCCGGCACCGTTTCCGGTATTTTCCAGCGCAGGTCAGCGCCCCACAGTCCCATGAGCCGGTTGAGGTTCTCGCGCAACAGGCGCACATCGATCTCAGCCTGCTGCAGCGCCAGGCGAATCTCTGAGAATGCCGCCTCTTCAGTGGCCAGCTCAAGTTCGCTGATATTTCCCGCGCTGTGCAGGCGGCGGTGCATGGTGATCGACTCTTCGGCGGTTTCAAAATTCAAGGACTCGATACGAAACTTGTGCAGCCCGGTCTGCAAAGCGACATAGCTTATGCGCGTGGCCAGCGCGAGGTTCTGTATCGCCTGCGCGGCGCCGTGCTGCGCTTCGAGTGCCTCGGCTTCGGCCATACGCGTGCGCGCCGCCCTCAGGAAAAAATCGAGCAGATTGAGGTCTATCCCACTTTCAACCGTCGGCGTGCCCGACTGCAGGGAAAAGCGCGGCGAAACAACAATCGTCGGATTTTTCAGCAGCCCCGCCTGCCAGACGTCAGCCACGGCTGCACCGAGACGGTCAAACTGCGCCTGCAGTTCGGGGTTGTTGAGTAGCGCGATTTTGACCGTATCATCGACGCTGAGTGGGTGGCTGAGCGTCTGCTGAACGACTTTGCGGATTTCTGCATCGGCCTGGTCATTGGCCCGCCAGCGCACGCCGGTACCGAGACGTTCCTGCGCCAGCGCATCGAGCTTTGCCATATCGTCGCGTTTAGGCGCCGAACTGCATGCCCCTGTAAGCAGCAGCGACAGGGCGGCGCTGGCGATAACCACCCGTTCAGTGGTGCTCATGGTTACCGCCGGTTTTTTCCCGCAATTGTAATTTCATGCCGCACTGGGGACATTTGCCCGGTTTGTCGCTCTGCACTTCGCTGTGCATCGGGCACACGTAAGGAAGCTCCGTGGCAGAACCATGGTCGTGTTTATCTGTCACGGCCGTGCTTTGGTTTTTTGTTTCGGCGATCTCCAGTACTTCTGAAGTGTAGTGTGGTTCTTCAGCCGAAGCCAAAAGAACGGGCGAGCTGTCAGCAGCGGGCAAATGCGCGGCTGAGGCGCACGAAGACAGACCGGGCAGAACCACGGCGGCCACCGCAACACAGGAAAAAAATTTCAATAATTTCATAGATCCTCCTATAAGTTAAAAAAGCCTGGGGCCTGAACTTAGGGGATTTCTAGATGAGAATGCGGTGGAGGGTAATCGTAATCTGCGGATCGGGAACGCTCTGGGCAGCTCTGGCCAAATCGTGTTTTAAAACTACATGCCCAACAGCATGTGGAACCGCTAACAGACATGGCGCCGTGAATACCGATTGTTTCAGGGCGGCGGTAGTTTTCGCCGTACCCATGGGCAAAGCGCTGCGTTCGAGGCAATGGGTGCACGGCAATGCGGCACTGGGGGTAAAAGTGATTTTTTTCTGAAAACCCGGACAGCAGCTATGGCCAGCCGCCGTGCTAAGAGAAGTCCTCTTACATACGGTATGCGCAGAGAGCGCACCCTGCAAGCCCGCAATCAAACCAGCGGCAAACACGAAGATTTTGATGCTTTTTTTGGTCATACCTGGTGAATAGACTGCGGCTACCCTGTTATATTACACCGGGTGCGAAAAAAAGGCGATTTTTTGGACCCACAACGGTTTGACCGCGGCGGCCATACGGTGAGCATGGACGATGGCCAAAGCAGCACAGCGCAGGGTTTTGATGCCTTTGCCCGCATATGATTTTGACCCGACAGAGGCTGCCATCACCTGGCAAGTGCTGACGTCAAAGGGTGTCGAGGTCCATTTTGCGACGCCCGACGGCAAACCCGCAAACGCCGACCCGCGCATGCTCTATGGCACGGGACTCTCCGTTTTCAAAAGAATTCTGATGGCCCGGCAGGACGCCGTCGATGCCTGCCTCGCGATGTATGAGAATGCGCATTTCAGGAAACCCATTGCCTATAAAAAAGTTAAGGATGCCGGTTTTGACGGACTGGTTCTGCCGGGAGGCCATGCACCCGGCATGCGCGTCTATCTCGAATCGCTGGCGCTGCAAAATCTCACCACCGCATTTTTTGCGAAAAAGAAACCCGTCGGCGCGATCTGCCACGGCGCAGTGCTTGCAGCGCGTTCAAAACGCAAAGACGGTAAGTCGGTGCTATTCGGCAAAAAAACCACGGCGCTGCTGAAAAAACAAGAGCTGGCCGCGTATAACCTGACGCGCGTATGGCTGGGTACATATTACCGCACGTACCCTGAGACTACAGTGCAAGACGAAGTGACTGCGGCGCTGGCCTCGCAGCAGGATTTCCTCAGCGGCCCCACGCCCGGCCTTACCCGTGATGCACCTGATAAAATGAAGCGCGGGTTCACTGTCACCGATGGCAACTATATCTCGGCGCGCTGGCCGGGCGATGCCTACAATTTCGCGAACGGTTTTCTGAAGCTCATTCATAAGTCTTAACCACTAAGCCTTTGGGCTGATAAGCCTAAAACCGCCGCTTTGGCATTTAAGGTTGACCGGTGGAGCCCTTGGTACCCTGATAAGCCGCCATCGCTTGGCGCAGTTGATTTTTGAGTACACCGGAGAACATTTGAATAAAGAATTTTTGAGGTTACTTTCCGCAGAAATTCCTGATGCAGTCATCCTCCTCTCCCCTGATGGCAAGATCATCCAATGGAATAACGCGGCTGAATCTATTTTTGGTTATTCCGAATCTGAGGCAGAGGGCGTCATCCTGAGCGACCTCGTAGTGCCCCCTGACAAGAGAGAAGAAGACCAGCGGATGACAAACGAAGCCGAACTCACAGGGTTGTGCGTGGGTGAAGCCTTGAGACGGCGCAAAGACGGCTCTCTGGCCAACGTCAGTGTGTCCACGAAAGCCATACGCGATGCGACTGGAAAACTTTTATATTTTCTGACGACCAAAAAGGACGTTACACATCTCAAAGTATTGCGCGACGCCAAACTCGTTGAAACCCGCTACGGTGATCTGCTCGAATCTACACCCGATGCGATCGTGATGGTCAATATCACGGGCCGGATTGTTCTGGTTAACTCGCAGGCCGAAGAGGTTTTCGGCTGGAACCGCGGCGAACTCATAGGCCAGCCGGTAGAGATGCTGCTGCCCCACCGGCTGCGTACTGAACACGTCGGCTACCGCGCGAATTTTTTCAGGCAGCCCCGCACGCGCACGATGGGTGCCGGTGTCGAGCTCTATGGGCTGAGAAAAAACGGGGAAGAGTTTTCCGTGGAAATCAGTCTCAGCCCGCTGCGGACCGAAGAAGGAACGATGGTAATGAGCGCGATCCGCGACATTACCGCGCGGAAAAAGGCGGATCAGAAATTCCGTGATTTGCTCGAGTCGGCCCCCGACGCTATGGTCATCGTCGACCGCGAAGGCAAAATTGTGCTCATTAATTCGCAAACTGAAAAGCTCTTCGGCTGGAAGCGCGCGGACCTTTTGGGGCAGGCTGTCGAAGTATTGGTCCCAAAACAGTTTCACACCGTGCATCCCGGCCACCGTAACGCTTTCTTCGCGCAACCGCGCGCGCGTTCGATGGGTGCGGGTCTGGAACTCAACGGGCTTCGCAAAGACGGGACCGAGTTTCCGGTGGAAATCAGTCTCAGCCCGCTGCAGACCGAAGACGGTATGCTTGTGTCGAGCGCGATACGTGATATTACCGACCGTAAGGTCTTTGAACAAACCTTGCGCGAGGCGAACCGGCTGAAGAGCGAGTTTCTCGCAACTATGTCACACGAGCTGCGCACGCCTCTCAACGGCATCATCGGCTTCTCGCAATTTCTCGCAGATGAAAAGCCCGGCAAGCTGAACGAAAAACAAAAGGAATATCTCACTGATGTCCTAACCAGCGCGAAACACCTGCTGCACCTGATCAACGACGTGCTCGATCTCTCAAAAGTGGAGGCTGGAAAAATGGCGCTTTTCCCCGAGGAGATTTCACTCCGCGCAGCAGTTGCCGAGATTTGTACAACAATATTGCCATTAGCCGAAAAAAAAGGTATTGTCCTAAGAGCAGATATCTCTACTTCCCTCGATAGCGTATTTCTGGATCCCCAGAAACTCAAACAGGTATTTTATAACCTGTTATCGAATGCAGTGAAATTCACCAACGATGGCGGCAGCATCGGTATTATCGGTATACCCTGCGGACAAGACAGATTTCAAATTCAGGTGACGGATAACGGCATCGGTATCCTCAAAGAAGATTTCCCCCGCCTGTTCCGCGAGTTCGAACAGCTCGACAGCGGCGCGGCGAGAAGATTTGGCGGCACTGGTCTCGGCCTTGCACTGACGAAAAAGATCGTCGAATTTCAGGACGGCAGCATCAGCGTTGAGAGCGAACCCGGCAAGGGCAGCAAATTTACCGTAGAGTTACCCAGGAGAATAAATAAAAGTCATGAAAAAAGCGGACATTCTGGTGGTAGATGATAATGCGACGAACCTCAAGCTCGCGGGCGACCTGCTCGAGTTCGAGGGTTATACCGTGCTGCGCGCGCGCGACGCAACAGAAGTTCAGCAAATACTGGAAGGCGTTCAACCGGCGCTGATTCTCATGGATATCCAGATGCCAGGCATGGACGGCCTGACGCTGACGCGCCTCATCAAAAGTGATGCTGCAAACAGCTCAATCCGCATTGTGGCGATGACAGCTTTTGCGATGAAAGGAGACGAGGAAAAAGCCATCGCCGCGGGTTGCGACGGCTACATTACCAAACCTATTGATACCCGGCAGTTTCCCGGTCAAGTTGCGGCCATTCTTGCGAGTGCGCGCGCATGAAAATCCTCAGTGCCGATGACCAGCCCTTAAACCTCAAGCTCTTACGCATAACGCTGGAGGCTGAGGGGCACGTCGTACTCGATGCGGCTGACGGCGTCGAGGCAATGGCGATTCTTCGCGACGAAAATATCGACGTCATCATTTCGGATATCCTGATGCCGCGGATGGACGGCTACCGGTTATGCGCTGAAGTGCGGCGCGACACCAGACTGCAGAAAATCCCTTTTATCTTCTATACCGCCACCTACAATTCACCGGCGGATGAAAAACTTTGCTACGATCTGGGTGCCGACAAATATCTGCAAAAACCCGCTGCTACGGAGATTATCCTCGAAACCCTCCGGGCTGTCACGGGAACTCCCCTGCGGCCTAATCCATCAAACCCGCTTCTATTCGATGAATCGCAGGTGATGAAGCAGTACAGCGAACAACTTGTGCTCAAACTGGAAAAGAAAAACCACGAACTACTGGCTGCGGTCGCCCAGCTTGAACAAGCCGAAGCAAAGTTTACCGACGCCTTTCATTGGAATCCGGCAAGCATGACGATAACCGATCTCCATAGCGGACGCCTGATCGAAGTCAATGAAAGATTTATAAGCATCTTCGAATTCACGCGCGAAGAAGTGATTGGCCGAATAGCCGCAGAGCTTAATATTATTCCAGCCAGCGAGTGGGATAAAATCGCGGTGCGGACAAAAGAGCAGGGATATCTGCAGTACCAGACAATTGAAGCGAGAACGAAGACCGGAACTCAACGGTTTATACAGTTCTCCTCGACGATTATTGAGTTCGGCGGAGCCCCGTACCTGCTCATGACTGCGCTCGACATTACCAACAGCACGATCGCCGAACAAAAGTTAAGATCCCGCGAAGTGGAACTGGAAGAAGCACAGAGAGTCGCCCAGATCGGCAGCTGGGAGGCCGATGTCCTGGAAAACCATTCAGTCTGGTCTGACGAGCAATTCCGGTTACTGGGTCTTGAACCATCTCAAGGTAATTTCAGCTTTGAAGACTACCTTGAGATGGTGCATCCCGAAGACAGGGAAAAGCTCAGGGAAGCCGCGGGTAAAGCCGTGTCTGATGCGGGATCATTCACCCTCGACTACCGGATCATCAGAAAAGACACTACTATGCGTTGGATGCACGGGCGCGGCGAGACCATTACCGACGGGACTGGTAAAGTCGTGCGCATGCGGGGTATAAACCAGGATATCACGGAACGAAAACGCTCCGCGGATTTGCTGCAGGAAAGCGAAGGGCGTTTTCGTCAGTTGGCCGAAAACATCCGTGAAATTTTTTACCTTATCAATCCGGAAATCACGCAGATGTTCTACATCAGCCCCGCCTACGAGGAAATCTGGGGGCGCAGTTGTGAAAGTGTGTACGAAAATCCGCGTTCCTGGGCCGAAGCAATCCATCCAGACGACATAGAACGGGTATTTGCTGAAATTACCCCTCGGGGAATTTTGGTTCCCGGAAAATTTGAATTTCGGATCCTGCGCCCTAACGGGGAGGTTCGTTTTATCCGGGCTCAGGCTTTCCCCATTTATAATGATGCCGGAGAAATTTACCGGTTCGCCGGGACAGCAGAAGACATTACCCAACACAGACAGATTGAAGCACAACTGCGCCAGTCCCAAAAAATGGAAGCGATCGGCCAGCTCTCAGGCGGCGTAGCCCACGATTTTAATAATCTGCTGACAGTAATTCTTGGACACGCCAATATTCTCGCCGAGCAAAATGTCAGCGGCGAAGCGGCAGAGTCCATAGCGGAAATCCGTCACGCCGGTGAGCGGGCGGCGAATCTCACACGGCAACTTCTGCTCTTTGCGCGTAAGCAGGCCATGCTGATGAAAAACCTCGATCTGAACTCGGCGGTCGCGCACACGATCAAGATGCTGACAAGAATTCTCGGCGAAGACATCCAGCTGGATTTCTGTCCGGCGCACGGGGAACTAACCGTGCAGGCGGACGCGGGCATGTTTGATCAGATACTCCTGAATCTTGCCGTCAATGCCCGCGATGCGATGCCCAAGGGTGGGCGGCTGATCATTGAAACAGCCCGGGTGGAATTCGACACGGAAACGGCCGCACAATCAGCGCAGATCCGCGCCGGCACTTTCGCTGTCATTACGGTCTCTGACTCGGGTTCAGGTATTCCGGCCGACGTACTGCCAAAAATCTTCGACCCCTTTTTCACCACCAAAGATGTCGACAAGGGTACCGGACTCGGGCTTGCCACGGTCTTCGGGATTGTACAGCAACATTCGGGCTGGATCAACGTCTACAGCGAAGAAGGTTCTGGTTCCACATTCCGCATTTACCTGCCACTGATTCTTGAATCTTCGCTCCCGGCAGATACGAAGAAGGCCGCGCAGGAAATGAAAGGCGGAACTGAAACGATTCTCTTTGTGGAGGATGATGCGGCGATTCGCCGGATGGCCTCAAAATACCTGGGCCAGCTCGGTTATAGGGTAATTACGGCCGAAAATGGACCTGACGCTGTCAGAATTTTTACGGAGCGTGAGAAAGATATCCACCTGGTATTCAGCGATCTTGTCATGCCAGGGGGGCTGAGCGGCATAGAGCTTTCGCGTATTCTGCTGCAAAAAAAACCGGCGCTCAGCTTCATATTCTCGAGCGGTTACAGCAATATGTTACTTGCCGGAGAAACAAAACTAACCGAAGGCCTGAACTTTCTCGCCAAACCTTTTAGTCTGGCGAATGTCGCTAAAATTATTCGATTACAACTGGATATGAAAGAAACCTGATACCGCTATTTTCCGCGGTTGCAATCCTTATGGCGGCGACCGCCGCTGAATGACTTCGGCCCGCGCGGGCCCTTCTTGCCGCCATGGTCACGCGCGATGGCATCGACGTCGACAGATATTTCGCGCACTTCGACTGCATCGAGAAATGTACCGAAAGTATCTCCGTCACCGGTATCGGTGAATGCAATAGTCGTGACGGACGAGGTCGCCTCGATATAGACGGTCACGATCTGCCAGGCATCGGCAGCGGGTGTGATGTCGAGAGTGTATCCCTGCCCCGCGTTGACGTTGAGGCCCATCTTATGTTCCGCGTCACGGCCGCGCACCCAGAAACTCAGACGGTAAATGTGATTCACCTCGCTCGCAAATGATTGCATGAGTTTGATGCGCGCATCTGCAGTGCAGGCGTTGTCGGCGTCGAGTTCCGTGTATTGATCCTGGTCGGGAGATGTGGAAAATAGATCCTTATTTTGCAATTCGATGAGCGGCGCCGTCGTGCAGGTTTTATCGACCCAGCTCGACTGCCATCCCGGAACGGCGTCGTTTGTATACGTTGCCCAGGGTGTGGTCAGAACGGGATTTTCAAAAGAGCCATTGATGAGCAGGTTATCCCCGGTTTTCAGGTATTGCGACGGCAATGCCGCAGCCCCTGCGGGTGCCTGGCTCAGCTCTTGTTTATAAAGCGCAACCTTATCGAGCTCATTGGCTGCGAAATCGCTGGTATCGTCTGCCCCCTGGTTCGTGCGGGCGCATTGCAGGACCAATGCGAGAATAAAAACGACTGCGTATTTTGTCATAACAGGGGGATGTATCCCCGCGGAAAACAGGACATCGTTTTCGGACCGCACGCTAAGAGCTGTTTCGGCTTGACATCATATGTATACATATAATACGTACACATATTAAATAGAGGGAGGATTTATGTGGACTAAAAGTTTTTCAATGACAACAACAAAGGTAACAGCAAAGCAGATGTGGCAACTTCTGGCCGATGTGAACAACTGGCACACGTGGGATGAGGGTATCGAATACGCGCAGATGACGGGTGCTTTCGAGCAGGGAAACCATTTCATCCTGAAACCCAAGGGCGGGCCGAGGGTGAAAATCCGGCTCATTGAAACCGTCAAGAACCGGAAGTTTACCGATCTGACGCAATTTCCGCTGGCAAAAATGTACGGCGAGCATACCTTTGAAGAAACCGCCCAGGGACTCAAGATCACAACGACCATGAAGGTCGAGGGCATTTTGGGATTCCTGTGGCGTAAAATCGTCGCCGAAGGTATCGCCCATGCGCTGCCCCAGGAAACCGAGCGCCAGATCGCGCTTGCCGCCGCATTGCCCGTCTGATCAAGGCAGCGATGCCTAAACCCTTCGGTTTCGAGCGCGCCGACGACAGCCCGGGTTTTCTGCTGTGGCAGGTGACAAGCCTGTGGCAGCGGGAGATCCGGCGCGCGCTGACGCCGTTTGACCTGACGCATTCACAATTTGTGCTGCTCGCGAGCATCTACTGGCTGACGCTGAGCGGCGCTGAAGTCACCCAGACGGCGCTTTCAAAACATTCGAAGATCGATGTCATGACGGTTTCCCAGGTCTTACGAGCACTGCAGGCGAGAAAACTTTTGCAACGCCGCGAGCATAGTACCGACACCCGGGCCAAGGCCGTCGAGCTGACCGAAGCGGGAAAAAATGTCATTCAGCCGGCTGTCAAGGCCGTGGAAAAATTCGACGGCGAATTCTTTGCTGCGCTGAAAGGTAATCCCCTTGCCGACTTCAATACAAAGATGAAAAAACTGATTGCTTCCACCGGCACTTAACCCGGTGTTTTTTTACTGATGATCACGCGCGCGAACTGCGCGACATTTTCGATGATCGTATCAATGTCGCGCGCTTCGACCGCATACTCTTCGAGCGTCTGCTTCAAGAGCCCCGCGACGGCATTAAAATGCTGCATGGTGATCGGCAACCCGGCATGCGCCACGCGCAGCACATCAAAATCGTAAGGTATTTTTGCCCCCATCACGACGGCAATAAACCGGGTCTGGTGTTTGCGCAGGCGGTTCATATTCACCGAGCGAAAAAATTCGCCGACCATGGGGTTTGCGACAATTTTTTCGTAGAACGTCGCCACGATCTTTTCAATCGTCTGCCGCCTGCCGTATTTTTCATACAGGGTCAGCGTCGAATGGTCGAGGCCCAGATGGCGGAGCGCAGTCTGCAAATGAAATTTCGCCACGTAATCGGTGGGCGAATTTGCCAGGTATTCCTCGAAACCCTGCTTTGCATCACGGAAATCCCCCGCACGCAGCGCCTGCAATGCGAGAATGAACTGGCCGCGGTAAATCAGCCGCTCGTCTGCCTCTACGTCGGTATTGGCCGGCAATACCTCGTGGATTTCCATGACCTCTTTGCGCCCCCGCAGCAACGTCAAATCGACCAAACGGTGCAGCGGTTTCTTTTCGAGCTTATCGAGCGCGGTCTTTGAGATCAGAATCTGCGTGAGGTATTTTTTATTCAGCTGCTCGATGCGCGAGGTGGTATTGACCGCGTCGCTGATCACGGTATTTTCGAGGCGCATGCTTTCACCGATCGTGCCCAGCATGATCCTGCCGGTATGGATGCCGATACCGATACTGAGCGGATCCATACTGGCAGAGGCAAGGCTGTCGTTGAAGGGTTTCAGGCGCTGGTACATCGCCTGCGCCGCGGCGAGCGCGCCGTCAGCGGTTTCGAAAAGCCCCATGATCGCATCGCCGATATACTTGTCGATAAACCCGCCGTGTTCGCGTATCGTCGGGCCCATCACACTCAGATACTGGTTGATGAAGGTAAAATTCTCCGCCGGGGATAAACTTTCAGAGATTGCGCTGAAATTGCGGATATCGGAAAAAAGAATCGTCATCTCGCGCTCGGTACTTTCGCCCAGCCTGACATCATCAATACTGTCTTTTTTCAGAAAGCGCAGAAACTCCATCGGCACAAAACGCAGCATCGCCTGGCGCGCCGACTCGACCTTTTGCAGGGCATTGTCCATGATTGTGCGCAAAAGAAAGAGCAGAACTGTAACGAGAACCAGTGAAATGATGCTCGCCATAAAACCGACCTGCCCTGCAATGAGGAGATCCCCCTCGAGCTTTTCACGGATCAGAGAAAAAAACGCGGCATTACACAGCAGCAGAAACGCGGCCAGGGGAATAATAAGATACTTGCGGCCGAAAAAACCCATCACGAGCACAGGCACCGGAAAAAGATGGATGAAGCTGCTGTAAGCAGTGGCGTATTCACCGGTAATCTTTCTCCCCTGCGCCAAAAGCAGAATCACCGTCATCGCCAGCGAAAGCAGGTGCCCCGCGGCAAAGAGCATTCCATGGCGGAGCAAAAATTGCCCGGCGAGGGCTACAACCCAGGTAGCGATCATGGGCGGCGCAGCGACATGCAAGCGGTGCGGCAACCAGACGATATAGACCGCCAGGAAAACCGGTAGTGCGATCAGTAGTACGAGATTAAAATAATAGAGCGTCGCCGCGCGGCGGCCGGTAACATAATCGGCTTCGCGAAATTTGTTTAGTACATACCGGTGGGTCATGGAAGAAACTCAGGAGGCGCCGCATGCTGCAAAGCAGAATGTGACCGCACGGCGCAAAAATCACGGATTCAAGAGACCGAGAAAATTTCCCGAGAAGATTTTTTGTTTTTCGCCGGCTGAAACCGGCAGGCGCTCTATCCAACCGCGGATCTCTGTGTAATCATACCCGCGCTGCTCGTCGGAAAAACCGTAGGGCGCATCTGTGCCATAAAGGCAGCGATCCGCGCCCATTTCTTTGACTGCCGCGCGTGCGAGATTTTCGTCGATATAGGGACTCGAAAGATCGACGTAGATGTTGTGTTTCTTTGCGAAGTTCCACATATCCTGGTAAAAGGGAAATCCGGCATGTGCGGCAATGATCTTCAGGCGCGGAAATTTTTCGGCGATGGCGCGGTAATCGCCGCGCTTACCGAACCCCAGGTGAATGAGCGCGGGCAGGTTCAGTTCCTGCATGCGTTCGAACAGCGGGTAAAGCAGGTCGGTGGTGTAATCATGCCAGTGCGGATGCAGCTTCACACCGATCATTCCCCGCTCGTTCCGCCATTTTTCGAGATCGTCGAGAACATTCGGGTTATCGCGGGGGTTCAGGAATGCCCAGGCGAGAAAACGCTCAGGATATTTTTTTACCAGGGAAAATGCGGCGGCATTATCAGGAAAGGGATAGATCGCATACTCCTGCCCCGCGAGTTTCAGATTGCCTGTGTCTGTCAGCGTGAGCCGGTGCGCCAGCTCTGCCAGCGGGCGCGTGATATTCGTCTGCATCATAAAACGCGCCGCGCCCAATAGGTACTCGGGTACATGCGGCAGGGGATCGTTCATTGCGGGAATAATGGCAACTTTGTCGACGCCGGCCGCATCGAGTTTCGCAATGAGATCGGTCTCCCCCAACATGCGGGGTTCAAAGTGGGCGTGCGAGTCGATGATCATGAACGAGACTAAGGCAATGACGCCAGCTGCCTACCAGTTTTTTTGAAAGCCCCGGTATGGCTGCATTGCAGTTGGGCGTGTGGCTAAAACCATCGCGATCATCGGCAGCGGCCCTGCGGCGCTCATGGCTGCATCTGTACTCGCGGCGCACGGCCATGCACCGGCGATCTTCGAAAAGAATAAAGGCCCGGGGCACAAGCTGCTCATCGCCGGCGGTTCGGGCCTGAATATCAGCAACGAGCTGCCCCTCAACGAATTTATTGCCGCCTATAGCGGTGCGGGCATCCGCTGGATAGAACTCTTCGGAAAATTCTCTGCCACCGACTGGCTGGACTTCATACACAAGCTGGGCCTCGAAACTTTTGCGGGTACCAGCGGCCGTTATTTTGTACGCGAGATGAAGGCTTCGGGACTGTTGCGGTCATGGCTTGCCGAACTCGAAAGGCAAAATGTCAATTTCACCTACAGCCGAGAATGTGTGGGCTTTGACAGAAATGCGGGACAAATCAAACTGTTTTTCGCGGACGGGTCAGAATTTGCCTGCGCTGCGGTCCTGTTTGCCCTCGGCGGGGGCAGCTGGCTGAAAGAAGAAGCGCTCTGGCCCCGGATTTTCAGGGCTCACCATATAACCGTGAATCCTTTCATACCGTCGAATGCCGGTTTCCAGGTGGCGTGGCATGAAAAGTTTATCGCCGAGGCTGAGAACCGGCCGTTGAAGAACATCGAATTTATCTCCGGTCTCGGCCGTAAAAGGGGCGACCTCATGATCACGCGTTATGGTATTGAAGGCACACCGGTCTACACTCTGGGCCGCAGCGAGACCTGCTTCATTGACCTGAAACCCGATCTTTCAGAGGCCGAGCTTCTCGAAAAACTCGATCGCGTTCCGGAAAACCTGTCGCCCCTGCGCCGCGCAAAACGTAACCTCAACCTTGCGGATACCGCGCTCGCGCTGCTCTACCATGAAGCCCCGGCCGGCGCCCTGGAATCAACCGCCGCATTGGCGCGCACCATGAAGAACTTTCCGCTGCAGCTGGGCAGCAGGCAACCCTTGAGCGAAGCGATTTCTTCCGCCGGGGGTTTAGATCTCGCCGAGCTCGATGGGGATTTTATGCTGAAGAAAATCCCCGGCGTTTTTGCCGCCGGCGAGATGCTCGACTGGGATGCGCCGACGGGTGGTTTTCTGATACAGGCCTGTGTCTCACAAGGGTTTGCCGCCGCACACGGTATTTTAAAATACCTCCGTGCGTGAAACGAAAGCTCCGCTGCTTTCGCTGCGTTGCGCCTGCAACCGCAGCGTCTTCAACGCGAATACATTCGCGCGCGCCATCTACAAGCGCCGCGACCGCTTTCTTCTGGCACTCGGCGCGACGCGGCGGCCGATACGCGTCGAAGTGCGCTGTGCCGTCTGTGAATTTCTGTTCGGCGTCAGCACCGACATCCGCCTCAGGGAAAAGAACTGCGCCGTCGACTCGCTGACGCTGGCTGACCTGGAAACCATCGATGGCATGCGCTGAGGTTTATTGACATTGACGGCAAGACATCGCAAAACGCTTTCCCATATGGTCAGAACCCTTGTGTTCCTGTTTTCTCTCACCGCTTTCCATTGCCTGAACAACGGAAAATCGTTTAATGAAGTCGAACCCAATGCGCTGCCGGCAACCGTCACCTGGACAGAGCATGCCTTACCGACGCTGAAAAAACATTGTAATGAATGCCACTCGAGCGGGCCCGAATCAAAATATGGCACGGTTTCGGGAATCGATTATTCTCTCTACGAAAACGCAATCCCCGTAGCAACAGCTTCAAATTCAAGCCAGAGAAAAAATGGTTTCCAGAATATACTAGGCACAGCTATCAATTCGAGCTACATGCCGCCGGGCAACAAAGAGCGGCTCAACCCGTATGAACGCGCTCTGCTGCTGCGTTGGCAAGAACAGGGGTTTCTGAAATGAATCTGCGCGCACTGATCTGCCTCACGGCGCTCTTTGGGGCAACACAGCAAATAGCAGCATTGCCGATCTATTCTTTCGGTGCCACGCGCACCTGCGACACATGCCATGCGACGCCCTTTGCCACCGACAAAGAAACAGAATGGAAAAATCCGGAGCTCAAATCGCGGAAATGCAATATGTCGTGCCAGAGCTGCCATGTAAACCCATCGGGAGCCGGCATCCGTAACGGCCCGGGTCGTTATTTTGCGCAGGCTGCATTGCCGGTTTACAACAAACAGGCCCGGCCATACCATGATCTCAACCGTAACCTGACTGATTACATCTCCCGCCTGACAGCAAAACCAGCACCTCAGGCAGCGCCAGAGCCAGCCACGAAACCGGCTGCGAAAGCTGTAGCGGCACCTGAAAAAGCCGACGCGGAAAAACGCTCCGACGCAAAACTTCCCTGGTTCTACAGCGGCGACTGGTTCAGCTGGGGCCATCCGCTCGATGCCCCCACAGTCGCAGAGCAGAGTGAATATGCTTTTCGCGGCGATCGTTATGGCACCATCAACGCCGATCCGTTTCTCACCATCGGCGGCGATGTGCGGCTTGCAGCGTATAACACACCGGGAAACCCCATCGCCGTGTTTCCGATGCAGTTTGATGTCGGTACGGCTATCCACCCGATCGAACACATCACCGTCTCGGCCACCGGCGGCGTGCAAGGCAGAACCTCGGGCTTTACAGATTCACTGCAAGATAAACGCAACAGCCCGGCAAAATTGCAAAACGCCTTCGTCATGATCCATGAACTCCCGTACCAGGCCTATCTGCAGGCCGGCGCGTTTTTGCCCGAGTACGGCATTCGTACAGAAGACCACACCGCCTTCAACCGTAAGCTCGTCGAGATGGACCCGACGCAACCTCAGAATGTTGTCTACGGTGTGCAGGCCGGTGCCGCGCCAAACTATCCCTACCTCAGCGCGAGTGGTTTTGCCACACGAAAATCAGATGGCACTCCCGATGGCGGCAGCGGTTATACCGCCAATCTCGCATGGCGCGATATTGCTTTCGGCGGCGGATTATCGCTGATGCAGAAATTCCGGCCGATGACGGGCACCCTGCCCTATGAAGTTACGGGCAATTTCACTACCGTAAGCGTCAACGCCTACTACAACCTGTGGGGATTGTTCCCGTCGACGCGCTATACAGCGCCGATGATTATTCTCGCCGAATACAACATCGGAAAAATGCCGCGCACCACTTCGAGCGATCGTATCTTTAGTATTCTCGCCATCGAATGGGATTGGCTCGCCTTCAACGGCTTTGTTTACCGCGCGGGCTACCAGATCCAGAATCAGGACATCGCGGTGATCTATTCGACACTCAACCGTATCAATACAGGTTTCGATCTGACGCTGGTTCCGGGCCTGCGCTTCACATTCGACGCACGCATGTATCTGGCTTCAGCGCGCAGTACCAGCACAGAGTTTATCTTATTTGCGCACGGTTATCTGTAGGTTGGCCTCAGCCGGCCGCGTCTTTGCCCATGACGGTCCAGTCATGCTCGCCAAAACCTTTAGCGATCCACTGGTCCATGAGCGCAGCATAGCCCGGCACCATATTCAGGTGAGCGCCATGTTTTTCTGCCTCCGATAAAATCAGCCGCGCGTCCTTGCGGGCCATCCGCAGTTCCCACGACGGGTTTTCGTATTTGCCCGAAAGCATACGTTTGGCACGCGGCTGCACACTGGCGCCGGGGTTAAATGACTCAAACAGGTTTTCGAGTTCTTGCCGGGGGACATCCACCGCTTTTAAAAATGCCGCGGCATCGGCGAGACCCGTCGTGATCGCCATCAGCATAAGATTGCCTGCAAGTTTCATCGCTGCACCACGGCCCGCATCTTCGCCCAGGTAGACGAGCTTGCCCGTCATGGGCGTGAGAAAGGGGGATAACTTTTCGTACTGTTTTTTGTCGCCCGAGATGAGCATGACACCTGTGCTCTCGAGTGCATTTAACGGTGCCATAAAAACCGGCGCATGCTGGTACTGCACGCCGATACCGGCGAGATTTTTCACACGCTCTGCCGTACCGGAAACCGATGTCGTCGTATGATCAACGACAATGGTATCTTTGCCGAGCTCGGGCAGTATTTGCCTGATCACACTTTCCACAGCGTCATCGTCCGAAAGCACGAGATGCACGCGCCCGGCGCCTTTCACCGCATCCGTTACTTGCGGAAAAACCTTCGCGCCGTCTTTACCGAGCGCCGCGGCTTTGTCGAGTGTGCGGTTCCAGACATTCACCGTCTCGCCGCGCCTGAGCGCCGCGCGCACAAAGCCTGACCCCAGAAGTCCTGTTCCCAAAAAAGCGATCATTTCAGAACCCAGGCAGGGAGCGGCTGGAAATCCCTGCGGCGCGCGTGCTCGCGCCGGCCTTTGCGAGTAACTCGGCGGTATCGAGACGGTTGAGTTTTTTGGCGATCATGTAGGGTGTCCAATAATCGGCGAGCTTTACATCAAGCTGTGCCTTGCGGACGATCAGCATCTTCACGGCTTCGTTCTCACCCATATAAGCCGCATAGATGAGCGGTGTCCAGCCCTGGTAGTTGCCGTTGGGGTCTGCTCCCTGCTTCAAGAGTGAACGCACCTCGCTGCTATTGCGACCGATGATCGCATGGATGAGTTTATTGTTGAGCGCCGCATTTACGGGTATGTCACCTGCGAGATCGGCGTAATCGTCGACCGGAAGCGGCACTGGCGGCAACACCGCTTCACCGCCGCCCGACTCTTCGCCACGATTGCGGTCGCGGAAGTGCGAGAGATGCAGAGCGATGGGTTTAATCGCACCACGCACGCAGGGATAACCCGTCTTGCAGGCATAACCAAATCCGAATGTCTTGCCATCGTCGAAATTAAATGTAAGTTCAAAATCCGGTGCCGTCACCTGAAAATCAATCTGCAACCTGTTTTTTTTACCTTTGAGGTACGCATCTAAATCGAGGTTTGTGCCTTGGCCCGAGAGCGCACCCTCATGAAGTACCTGCCCGTCGATGCTGACCCGCGCAGTGCTGGATTTACCGTACAGCCGGAGCTTGCGGCCTGAGGCAGAATGGTAAAGGAAAACCGGGGCGCGATCAGCAGGCTGACTTCTGCCGGGATACAGCTGCGCGATGCCCTGCTTGTCCCCCTCGGAAAGATTGAAACGCATGCCGAGCGGAACTCCACTCTTAAAGAGCTCGCCCGGCAGATAATACCCCATCGTCGATTCGTGATCGAATGTAGTCCAGTTCTTGTAGGGATCGCTCTGTTTATTAAAAATCTCTTCATCTGTCTTCTGGCGGCTCCACTTGAATGTCTCCTGGAAATATTTGTAAGCTTTCTCTGGTACCCAATCAATACTACCGGCGGGGTTCTCCTGTTCGTGGTGCAGCCCCAGGGCGTGCCCAAACTCATGCTGTATTGTCGAGTCGCCCGAAATACCGGGATAAAAACTCATGCTGTGCGCTGTCGTACTCTCCGTTCCATAGCCAACGATGGACCAACCGGCAACGCCCGGATCCTGTTTCTCGAACTTAATGAGGATGGTATGTTCTTTCTGTGTTTTGGGTTCCTGATGAAACTCAAACCTGAAATTACCGTACTTCTCCCATTCGCGCGCATAATGCTCCACCTCGCCGCGCTCTTTCTCGCTGCCGTTGACGAAATAGACTTTGATGACCTGACCCGCTTTCCAGCCGGTGGTTTTCGAAAAGATCGACCGTTCGCGGCCGCTGGCAAAAATCGGCATACCACAAGACCGACGGTATTCGGGGGAGGTTTCCGCGGCCACGGGAAGCGACGCGAGCAATAACAGCATGAGCGGGATTTTCTTTTTCATCGTTTAATCCTTGCAGATGGTTTTCTTTTCCTTACTCTCGTAGATTTTTGTCCTACGTATCTCTCTGTTCAGCCCGTCGCTCCAGACCTGAACGACGATTTCATAGACCCCGGGCACTTCGCATTGCCCCTGTTGCGGTGACGATTCGAAAATATTCACGCGGTACCCATCCCCGCTTTTGACCGCTTCGCTGGGTTTCAGCCTGCGCACAAGCACCTTATATCCATCAGGAAGCGCCAGCGCAGCCATGGGCTTGGCGCGCGTGAAGGCCATCGCAATGACGAAGTACTCGTCTTGATTCTTAAGCGGCGCAAACCTGCGGCCGAACTCGGCGCGGGTTTTATATTCGCGCTGGCTGCCAGCGGCGACTTCGATGTAGCTCACGCGCTTATGCGTCAGTTCGGCGCCCTTGATGCATTCAAGCAAGATCGGATGGCCGCTGAGCCGCGGTGAAATTTCGCCCTCGATGAAGATTTGCGCACAGCCAAAACGGTTGCGTATGTCTTCGACGGTTTTTTCGGAAAGCGCGTCTTGCCCGGCATAGGCAGGTAGATAAAAAAAGCAGCACAGGCAAAGGAATATTCGGGAAAAATACATGGTGATCGTAAACATCCCTGCCTTTGTGCCAGCAACCGGAATATGCCTGGGAATAACCCAGGCAGGCTTTTCGCTTGACTTCGAGATGACCCATCGTCTCATAAAAGCGTGTCGCTCCGGCGCGCGTTTGAACCTTTCTCAACCTCGAACGCGGCGGCACATGGCGAAGCGATAGCAGGAGTGTAGATGAATCAAAATAAACTCTATTGGTATGGCTTCGGCGCAATCTGTGCCGGGTTTTTGTCCCCGTACCTCAGTGTGATGGCAGTTTACACGGTGCTGCCGCCGACATTTATGTTTGCCTTTTTCTTTGGGCTACCTCTTTATATCGCGGGCGTGGTACTCGTCTGGGTTTCAAAACAACGCACCGTGTTCAAAGTACTGCCTACAGTTCTGCCATGGCCGATTTTGCTTTTCTCTGCATTCGTCTGGGGAATCATCGCTCTCTTCACAACACCGGGCCTGGGCGCGCCGCGCTAATGCGTTGCATCGCCTGTGCTGTTTAAAAATCCGAAACCGATCTGCCTTCGTAAATCATGGAAAATTTATCGTCAAAAACCTGGGAAGCAAAGTGCTCGGTACTCCAGTTAGAGGCGATGTTGTCGGCATACTGCCGTGCATCCTCAAACCCCATGAAATCGTGGATCGCCAGCTTGCCGCTGTGGTCTTTGGAAACAACGCGGAAAGTTCCCCTGCGGAGCGGTTCGGATTTAGCCATGGCGAGATAAATTTCCTGCATGGGTTCAGGGCTATCGGGCCCGACTCAGGCGGAATCGTAAACAATTTTTGAGATTTTCAGGGAATGTGGGCGATGTAAGATTCGAACTTACGACCCCCTGCTTGTAAGGCAGGTGCTCTAACCAACTGAGCTAATCGCCCTTTAAAGGAGTCTTACGCTGCCGGAGCGGCAGCTTTTTTCAGCAAATGCGCCGTGCGGGATTTCTTACGCGCGGCCGCATTTTTATGAACCAGGTTCTTCTTCGCAGCTTTATCAACGAGAGAAATTAACTGGCTTTGCGCTTTGATTGCCTCATCGAGCTTCTTCTCAGCGACAAGTGCGCGCAGCTTTTTTTCCTGCGTACGGATCGCAGACTTCTGCGCCTGATTTTTTGTACGGCGCTTTTCGTTCTGGCGTGTGCGCTTTTTTGCTGAAGCTATATTTGGCATTTTTTAACCTGTCCTGATCCCTATTGTGTAGGCAATATCTGGCTTTGAGTCATGGCGTCAATCCTACTTGAACACGCCTGACTTGTCGGTTTTTTCCCAGGTAAAAGAATTTTGCCCTTCGCGGCCAAAATGGCCGTACGCTGCGGTCGGACGATACTTGATGTTACGCAAATTCAGGGCTTCGCGGATGCCCCGCGGTGTCAGGTCAAAATTCGCTTCGATGAGCTTTTCGATTTTGTCATCGCCGATTTTTCCTGTGCCGAACGTATTCACAACGAGTGAAACGGGTTTGGCGACACCGATCGCATACGCCACCTGGATTTCACACTGGTCTGCGATGCCTGAAGCGACAACATTCTTTGCAACGTAGCGCATCATGTACGCGGCGCTGCGGTCAACCTTTGATGGGTCTTTACCGCTGAACGCGCCGCCGCCGTGACGGCCATAACCGCCATAAGTGTCGACGATAATCTTGCGGCCCGTCAGACCGCAATCTCCGTGAGGACCGCCGACGACAAAACGACCGGTAGGATTGATATAATAATTCGTGCCTTTGAGAAGTTCCGCGGGCAAAACCTTTTTTACGCACATTTCGATGACCTGTTCGGAGAGTTTAGCGTGCTCCACATCGGGTGTATGCTGCGTGGAAACGACAACCGTTTGAATTCCGACCGGCTTGCCTTTTTCATAGCGCACGGTGACCTGTGATTTTGCATCCGGGCGCAGGAAAGCGAGTGTATTGCTTTTGCGCAGGGCCGTCAGCTCTTCGAGAATCTTATGTGCGTAGTAGATCGGCATAGGCATGAGCGCGGCGGTTTCATTAATGGCGAAACCAAACATCATACCCTGGTCACCCGCCCCTTCTTCCTTGTGCAGGCCGTCGCCGGTCACACCTTGGGCGATATCCTGTGATTGTTCATGCAGCAGAACGTGCACTTTTGCAGTTTTCGCGTCAAAACCGATATCATCGTGCACATAACCGATATCTCTCATGACATCGCGGGCGATCTGCTCGATCTTGTCTTTGCCGATCGAACCTTTGGGCGATGTGGAGATCTCACCCGCTACGGTCACATGATCCGTCGTGGTCAGAGATTCGCAGGCAACACGCGTTGTGTTGTCGAGGGCTAAGTAGGCATCGAGAACCGCGTCGGAAATCTGATCGCAAACTTTATCGGGGTGGCCTTCTGAGACAGACTCAGAAGTGAATACAAAATCACGTTGTTGAAACATGCGCTCAAACCGGAGTTTCTGACAGGTTGTAAAGGACTTTACCGGGGTTAGGCAGTTCATCCCAAACAGGTCTGCTGAGACGAAACATGCAGTGATTGTACGACATACAACCGATTGTTTTCCAAACCGAAAAAATGCCGGCGAAAGGCTTGACGGAAGCGACGGGCAATATACAGGGCGCAATGTCTGAATTGAAGAATGAGACGCAGGTTGCGCTCAAAGGCAGATTCCGCGCCCCCAATATGCGCTACTATGGCCAATTCTTTTTTCTGATCAACCAGAAGGGCGGCTATATTGATGTCGCTTCGCTCGTCATCACGGTTGGGTCTGAACTTTTTAACGCCCTGACGCCCTCAGACTCGTGGAAAAAATACGAAGCGCTGATTAACAAGCTCAAGTACGAGAATAAGTATTCGCAGGCGATCACGAGCGAGTTCCAGGCAAAACTCAAGCAACTTTCCCTGGATAAACAATTCTTTTCCGACCTGCTGAAAGCCATGCACGGAGGCAAACAAGAGACGCTGAATTTTCTGCTCGCGGGTTTTTATCGCCGCGTGATTAAGGACGACGAGTTCTACCTGGAATCTCACGCAGAGAAAGCAACCCTGAACGGGGGTGAAGAAGAAAAGACCGAAGATTCTGCAGGTGCCGCGGGCGGCGAAGATCTGGGGAACTACATGCCAATAAAACTGGATCTCGACCCGATCGGCGGCAGGGACGTCAAAGAGCTGAGGCCTGGTGATAAAATTCTTGTGCGCATTCTTCCGCAAAACGACCGCGCCAACGCCTACATCGACACGGCGGGGCTGAGAACCGAAAGCGGCTTCATTAAATCGGCACCGTTCATCATCACAAGCGTCACATACCCGGGTGTCGGCGTTGAGCTTATCGGCAAAATCGCCGAAGGTGTTCATGGCCGTATCGTCGAAGAGCAGAATGTTCTCGTGCGCACAACCGAACCCGTCAAAAAACCCACATCGCAGGCTGTCGCGCAGCCGGCGCTAGCCTCGGGCACACCGGGCGATAAAAAACAAATAATGGTCATCGGCGGCGGCATTGCCGGCGCGGTGATTCTCGCAATTATTCTCTACTTTGTGATTTCAAAACTGTAAAAATTACACGAATGTAAAGACCGTAATCTCGGGCGGACAGGCGATGCGTAGCGGAAACCAATGCCCGAGCCCACGGTTGACGTAGAGCTGAGAGCCGTTTTCTTCGTAGTGATCGATATAATATTTATATCCCCAGCGCGCGCCGTTCATCAGCGACTCGCGGTCCCGGGAAAACTGGATCTGCCCGCCATGCGTATGCCCTGAAAGCACAAGATCGACCTTTTGTGTTTTCAGAAATTCAAAATCTGACGGATGGTGGTTGAGCACAATCGTTGGGCGGTCCGCGCGCAGTTTTTTCTGCACTTCGCGGAAATAGCCCTCCGCGAGCTCGGCCCGCCGGCTGCCGAGCGGAGGATAATCCAAACCGGCAATTTGCAACAAGGCCCGGCCGCGCCTGAGTTCGAAAACTTCGTTGCGCAGCATGTTCATGCCGGCATCGCCGAAACTCTGCGCGGCCTTGTCGCCGTTATCGATATAGTCATGGTTGCCCATGATGCCAATCACATGCCCCCAGGGCAGCAGGGCACGTAGCTGCGAGAAATATTTTCCCGCCAAGGGTAAGAATGCGTTGTTATTGTCGATGATGTCACCGGTGACGAAAACATAGTCAGGCTTCGCCTGCCGGATTAACCCCAGCGTAAAATCCAGGTACTTTTCGTGGATTAAATTGCCGATGTGGATATCCGAAAGCTGCACCGCCTTCAGCCCCTTCAGATCATCGTGCAGGTTCTTTATTTTTATCTGCTTTTCGTTTACCCAAATCTCGCGCGAGCCCAGGAACATGCCGCTGATGGCGACAGCACTTGTCGCTGCGGGCAAGAGATTGATGCCGAGCGCAGCAACGCCGCCTGCCTTGCGGAGAAAATCCCCGCGGGACATACCATCGCTGTGCTCGCGATCGGGATCCATCACCGGCGCACCTTTAAAAATACGTTTCAGTATCATCGCCAGCAGCCAGAGGACTGAAATCGGCAAAAGCCAGATAAAATGCGAATAATTTATCGCAAGCAGAACCTTATGGATCGGGATATACCATTCCGGAAATGCGCCCGTCAGACCACGGCCGGGATACACAATCGCAAACCAGAGAATGCTTTGGCAGACGACGAGAATGGTGAAATAAACCGCACGGTAAATTTTGAAGCGCTTTGACGCGGCAAAGCGGGCAGATATTTTTTTCCAGATGACAATCTGGAAAAAAAGCAGCGACAAAGTGATCGTCGCAAATATCAGCTTAAAAGCAATGACGCGGTTCATCGTGTCAGGATTTTTTTACCGGACGCTTTGCTGCCGCGGCTTTCTTTGCTGCCTTCGCCACCGGCTTCACTTTGGCGGGCTTCTTTTCAGCCACGGGTGTTTCCGGCTTTTTTAAAGGACCTTTCGTTATCTTATCGATTTCCAGTTTATCGTCCTTGCGCGTGATGAGCACTTCATCGCCCGCTTTCACGCGGTCGTCGATGATCGCATCGGTGATGATGTCACGCAGGGTATCCTGGAAGAGCCGCGCCATCGGCCGCGCGCCCATCACCGGATCATAACCTTTCTCGGCGAGGTAAGAGCGCGCCGCAGCGGTGAGGGCGATGGTAATCTCTTTTTCAACGAGCTGCGTGTTGAGCAGGGCGAGGTTCTTATCGACAATCTTGTCGAGCACGCCGTCGGCGAGGCGGTCAAAGACCACCACGTCGTCGAGACGGTTCAGGAATTCGGGTGTAAAGAACGTCTTCAGTGCCGACTTGACGTGCGCGGCGCCTTTGGACTTGTCTTCAAAACCGATGCGCGCGGTATTGAGCTCGGAAGAACCCGCATTGGACGTCATGATCAGCAGCACATGGCGGAAATCCGCCTTTTTGCCTGTCGCATCGGTGACGGTCGCATAGTCCATGATCTGCAGCAGGGTGTTGAAGACGTCGGGGTGGGCCTTCTCGATCTCGTCGAGCAGCAGCACCGAGCGCGGGTGCTTGCGTATCTGGTCGGTCAGCTGCGCGCCCTGATCGAAACCGACATAACCCGGGGGTGAACCCAACAGCCGCGAGATCGAATGTTTCTCCATATACTCGCTCATGTCAAAACGGATGAGCTCCACGCCGAGTTCGGCAGCAATCGCGCGCGTGAGTTCTGTTTTACCGGTGCCGGTGGGGCCGGTGAAGAGAAAACTGCCGATTGGTTTCGTTTTATTGCCAAGGCCCGCGCGGTGGCGTTTGATCGCGCGCGCGATTTTTTCGACCGCCGCATCTTGCCCGTAGATTTTCTTTTTCAGATTATCGGCGATGGATTTCAGGCCCGCGCCTTCGCTGCCGCTATATTGCTCCAGGTTGACGTTCGCGAGGCGCGAAACAATACCCCTGAGATCGTTTTCTGTTACCTCACGCTGCTCGGGCTTATAGATATGCAGAGAAGCACCGGCTTCATCGACAACGTCGATGGCTTTATCGGGCAAATAGCGTTCGTTGATATGCTCAGCCGAGAGATCGACTGCGCGGCGCAGAATTTCATCCGAATAAGAAACCTCGTGGTAGTCTTCATAGAGTTTGCGCAGGCCTAAAAGAATCGCATAGGCGTCGTCGGCGCTCGGCTCGCCGATATCAACTTTCTGGAAACGGCGCGAGAGCGCGCGGTCTTTTTCAAAGTAGCGGCGGTATTCTTCGTAGGTTGTCGCCCCGACGCAGCGCATGTCGCCGCGCGTCAGCACGGGCTTCAGCATATTCGCCGCGTCCATGCTGTCGCCGCGCGTGGCACCGGCGCCGACGATCTGGTGTATCTCGTCGATGTAGAGAATGACTTTCTTCTTCGCCGAAAGCGCGGCGATGATCGCCTGCATGCGTTCTTCAAAGTCGCCGCGGTAGCGTGTGCCGGCAACCAGCGAGCTGACGTCGATCGAATAGATCTGGTAACCCTTGATGCGGTCGGGTACATCACCATCGACAATCTTTTGCGCAAGTCCGCGCATGATCGCCGTTTTACCGACGCCGGGCTCGCCCACGTGCAACGCATTATTCTTATTGCGGCGGCAGAGAATCTCCATCGTGCGGTTGAGCTCGGGTACGCGGCCGATCAGGGCATCGTATTTGCCGGCAGAGGCTTCAGCCGTCATATTGACGGTGAATTGTTTGAGAATGCGTTCGGGATCATTTTGCCCTGCAGATGCCTGGCCTTCTTCACCGGCGTTTTCCGCGACCTCACCATGCTCGTCACCCGCAGGTGCCCCCGTATGGGGTGTCATGCCATGGGTGATGTAACGCAGCACGCGTGCGCGGGTAATATTTTGTTTTTCCAGAAAGTAGACGGCGTATGAATCGCGCTGCCTGAAGATGCCGTCGAAGATGTCAGCGATCGAGAGCTCGCGGTTATTATTCAGAATCAGGCGCACGAGCAGCATTTCGCGAAAATTGGCCAACGCCGCCGACTCGGCGATCTCAGATGCGGACTCGAGATCCTGATCATAGGTCTGTATGTGGTTGGTGAGGTCGCGGCGCAGCTCTTCGACATTGCAGCGCAGGTCACGCAGAATCTCGAGGCCTGCGTCGTCTTCGGTCACCGCGAGCAAAAGGTGCTCGAAGGTGATAATTGAGTTCTTGTGGTCGCGCGCAATATCGAATGCACGCTGGTGTATTTTTTCTACGGAATTAGCCAACCAAAGCTCCTTGCCCAAAATGGTGCTTCAAAGAATGAACCGCAAAGGCAGCGAAGTTACGCAAAGTTCCGGATAAGCAGGCAACCTGGCAAGCCAGCCACTGCATGAAATAACTTTGCGTAACTCTGCGTACTTTGCATTTTTCCTGAATATTCATGCTCATACTATCATTCCGGTTCAGTTTTGCACGCAAGGGGAAATCCCTCTTGTTCTGCATGCGCCATTACCTGTTTTGATTTAGTCTCGGCCACTTCGCGGGGGTAAATGCCGGCGATGCCGCTGCCGTTATTGTGGACATCGAGCATGATACGCTTCGCCTCGTGTTCGTTTTTTTGAAAGTATTTCTGCAAAATATAGATCACGAACTCCATGGTGGTGTAGTTGTCGTTGAGTAAGATCACCTTATAGAGCTTGGGTTTCTTTGCCCGGGTGAGTACATCTGATTCGTCATCGTGCCGCGCACCCGTCGCCATACCTATGAAATATAACACAATATAAGGGGGGAATCAAAAATATCTTGAAACGCCGACTTTCCTTTGGATTCTGGCGGGAATGGATAAGGTGCAGATTAAAGACGTCGCCGTCGGACAAGCCATCGCCTACCTGCACGGTCGCCTCGACGTTGCGGTTTCGGGCGAGGTCGAAGAACATCTCTTAAAGACCATCGATACCAAGGCGATTAAACACCTGATTCTCAACATGGCAGACGTCGAATACATGTCATCCTCGGGCTTTCGCGTCATGATCGCGCTGCTGCGCAAACTCAAAGACCTCAAGGGCTCGCTGAAGATCTGCTGCGTGCGCCCTGCGGTGAAACGCATCTTCGACGTCATTGAACTGACCACCCTCTTCGACATGTTTGAAACCGAAGAAGCGGCAATCGCCGCCAAATAATAGTGGGATTACCCCCGGTGCTGATCCGGCTTTTGCTTTGCAGTCTTTTCCTTCTTTTACCCCTATTTGCCCAGAGTGACCTGAATGTCCTCAGCGGCCGCTTTGTGCCCGATAAGAACCCGTCGTTCCGGGCTGTGCCGGCCAAATACAACATGGGTACGACACAGTACCTCAACATCGATGCGCTGGCGGCTTTTTTGAAGCTTGCCAGGCTCGCCGAGGCGAATGGTTATAATATCAAGATCGTTTCCGGTACGCGCAACTTCAATACGCAGAAGGCGATCTGGGAACAAAAATTTTCCGGCAGCCGCAAGGTCGGCGGTAAGAATTTAGCCGAGTCTGTCAAAGACGAAGAAAAGCGCGCGCTAGAAATTTTACGCTATTCTTCGATGCCCGGCACCTCGCGCCACCACTGGGGTACCGATCTTGACCTGCATGAAACGAAACTCACAGGTCCAGCGCTGCACAACCAGACATTCAAAACGGGCCGCGGCAAAGAGTTCCACACCTGGCTGACCCAGAATGCGCCGCAGTTCGGCTTTTGCCAGCCGTACACGGGTAACCCCAGTACGCGCAACGGCGGTAAATTCGCGCGCGGCTACCAGGAAGAGAGCTGGCACTGGTCGTATAAGCCGATCTCTGCCGAATACCTGCGCACTTACCAGGGCCAGGCAGCGGCGATGAAGCCGAAGGGCTATGCAGGCGACAAAGCTGCCTCGCATTTTTATATGGATTACGTCCAGAACATCGATCCCTCCTGCTTGTAGGTAACATGGCCATAGAAAAAACCCTCGAATTGCCTTGCGGTGTGACGCTGAAGAACCGCCTCGCGAAATCAGCGATGAGTGAAAACATGGCTGTGAGAAATTTGCCCGACGAAAAGCTTACCCGCCTCTATGAAACCTGGGGTGAAGGAGAGCTCGGCCTCATCATCACCGGCAATATCATGGTCGACGGCGACGAATTGGGTGAACCCAACAACGTGGTACTCGAAAACGATAAACACATCGATGCTTTTCGCCAATGGACAGCGGCCGCGAAAAAGCACGGCTCGCAGATCTGGGCACAGATCAACCATCCCGGCCGGCAGGCGCCGTCAGCTATTTCGAAAGTCACTGTCGCGCCCTCGCCTGTAAAACTGAAACTGGGCAATCTCGGTTTTCGCATGCCGCACGAGCTCACCGATGCTGAAGTCAAAGGTATTATTGCGCGTTTCGCGAACACTGCGCGCCTCTGTAAAGAAGCAGGTTTTGATGGCGTGCAGATCCACGGCGCGCACGGCTATCTTGTCAGCCAGTTTTTGTCGCCTCTCGCCAACCTAAGGAAAGATAGCTGGGGCGGTTCGATCGAAAACCGCATGCGCTTTGTCATCGAACTCGTACGCGCGATGCGCGCCGCCGTCGGTAAAAAATTTCCGATCGGCATCAAGATCAACTCCGCCGATTTCCAGCGCGGCGGGTTCAGTGAAGAAGATGCTGTCACCGTTGTAAAAGCCCTCGAAGCTGAGGGAATCGATCTGGTTGAAATTTCTGGTGGCACCTACGAGAGCGCTGCTATGACGGGCGCCAAAGGTGCGCTCGGCGAAACCGTCGCTGCTTCGACCGGAGCACAGGATGTGCCTGGGTCGACGCGCGACACGACGTCGCTCCGTGCGTCGACCGCCGCGCGCGAAGCCTATTTCCTCCCCTTTGCGGAAAAGATCAAAAAATCATTGAAGATCCCCCTCATGCTGACCGGCGGCTTTCGCTCTTCGGCCGCGATGAACCAGGCCATCGAATCGGGGGCCATCGACATCGCCGGTATCGCCCGCCCACTGGCGATGGAACCGCGCCTCGGCAAACGCCTCATCTCTGACGCCCATGCGCGCATTGAACTCAAGCCCGTAAAAACCGGCATCGCCATGATTGACCGCATGGGCGTGCTCGAAATCGGTTATTATTCACTGCAGCTGAAACGTATCGGCGAAGGTAAAGAGCCGGATAAAAACCTCAGCGCCCTGGTCGCGCTGCCGCTTTTGGGACTCAACTATGGTTCGGGAATATTGCAGCGGTTTTTCAACCGCGACAAATAATCTACAGATACGTCTTGACCATATCTTCTGAAAGGCGCCAAAGTTTTTCCTGTTTTGTTTTATCGTAAGACTCTTTCGAAGAAGGGATTGCTTTTTTGTTGTCGAAATATTTAGCCGTAACTCCCGCTACTTCCGGCGATGAAGCGAGATAGACGCTTGTCTCGGCGCCCTGCGCGGTGCTCTTCAGCACCAGCCCTGCGACAAAACGGATAAAGCCCGGCATCTCGCGCGTGATGTCGCTGGCAATGACACCGGGATGCAGGCAGTTGACGGTGATTTTGCGCGCAGCGAGCCGCTCGGCGAGAACATAGGTAAACATGACGTTTGCGAGTTTCGACTGGCTGTACGCGGTGATCGAACCCCAGTTTTTTTTGAGCTCCGGATCGTCTAAGTTGATGCTGCGCCACGAATGCATCTTCGACGCGACGTTGATAATCCTACCGCCATCGCTGATATTCTTTAAGAGTAAATTGGTCAGTAAAAAGGGCGCGAGGTGATTTACGGCAAAGACGGTTTCGAGGCCATCTTCGGTTTTAGAAGCCTTTGTGGCATTGAGGCCGGCATTATTCACCAGAATATCAACCTGGGAAGCTTTGGCTGAAATCTCGCCGGCGAGCTTTTTCACCGACTTGAAGGATGCAAAATCCACCGGCAGAAATTCGATCGCGGCGCCGGGTATTTCGGCACGCACTTCGGCGATGAGCGAGCCCCCCGCATCGGCATTGCGCCCTGTGAAAAGCACGCGGGCACCTAAACGCACGAGGGCGCGTACCGTTTCACGGCCGATTCCCGCCGTACCGCCGGTCACCACTGCCACCTTACCGCCCAGATTTGCCTGCATAGTGCACCCACCCTGTAAATCGGTTGTCGGCGCAACGAAAAACCAAGGAATACGCAATGCCGCGCGCCGCCGCGCCCACAAACATACTCGGAAAACCAGCCCCTGTCATCGCCGAAAATGCGCTGAAGCTTGAAACACGCAATCTCGTGAAGGTATACGGTAAGCGCACCGTGGTGCGCAATGTATCCTTCAATGTGCGGCAGGGCGAAGTCGTCGGTATTCTCGGCCCCAATGGCGCGGGAAAGACGACATCATTCTATATGACCATTGGTCTTGTGCGTCAATCGGGCGGGCAGGTTTTTATGGGCGGTGAAGATCTCACCAAGATGCCGATGTACCTGCGCGCACGCCGCGGCATCGGTTACCTTGCACAAGAGGCCTCGATCTTCCGCACGCTTTCGGTGCGCAAAAACATCGAAGCGATCTTCGAGCTGCGTGACTTCGATAAAGACAGAATCAAAACAGAAACCGACAAACTGCTGAAAGAGCTTGAAATCGAACATGTGCAGAACCAAAATGGGATTACCCTCTCAGGGGGCGAAAGGCGCCGCGCCGAAATCGCACGCGCGCTGGCTTCGGACCCCAAATTTCTGCTGCTGGACGAGCCTTTCGCAGGTGTCGACCCGATCGCCGTCAAAGAGATCCAGCGCGTGGTCTGGCAATTGCAGCAGCGCGGGCTGGGCATCCTAATCACTGACCACAATGTGCGTGAAACTTTAAAGCTGACCGACCGCGCTTATATTATATTCCAGGGGCAGGTACTGATTGAAGGCACCGCCGACGTGCTGATTAAAGACAAAAAAGCAAGGGAGATCTATCTTGGCGAAGACTTCAAAATCTGATTTGAACTTGCGGGGTTTTTAAGGGGTGCGCATCGCGCAGCGATTTTCAGAATATGCCGAAGACGCAATTAAAGCAGAACGTCTCCCTTAAGACCGGTGTCCGGCAAAAACTGCATGGCACCTTAACCCACGCGGTCCAGTTATTATCCTTACCGCAGCATGAACTGCGCGAAGAGGTACTGCGCGTCATCGCTGAGAATCCCTTCGTCGAAGAAATCTCTTCGGGCGAGACACCGCCGGTAGGCGTTGGCGAAAGCAAAGATTTTATCACGAAGGCCCACATCGGCCTCCAGGAAAATCTGCTGCTGCAGCTCGTCGACATGGGCCTGCCCGATAAAATCTATGACCTCGCACGCATCGTGGTCTCGACGATCGACAATGACGGCTTTACGGCTTTCCCCCACCGCACCATCATCGCCGACTATAATTTCACGACGCGCGACCTGCGGGCCTGCATCGAATACCTCAAACAGCTCGAACCCTGCGGCGTCGCCGCGGAAAATCTCTGGCAGAGCCTCAGATGGCAGGCCGAGGTGCGTTACGGCAAAGATGAATTACTCTTCGATCTCATCGACATGCTGCATGAAGCGCGCGAAGGTTTATCGCGTTTCTCGCAGGCTGAAAAAAATTCACTCTGCGAGATCCTTGAAGTCGACGCTGAAACCCTTGACGCTAAAATTAAGCTCTTAACCGCGCTCGATCCACACCCGGTTAACCGCAGCGACGGCACTGCCGCCGAATGGGCGCTGCCCGAGATTTTTTTTGAAGTTAAAGAGAAACAAATCTACGTCAAGGTTTCGGACCAATACCTGCCGCGCTTCCGCGTAAACCACAAGCTCTACCAGCAGATGATGGGTAAAAAGAGCGCCACAGCGCCGGGAGGAGCCGCACCTGCAATAAGGGACGCGGGGCAGCAGGCAGAGTGGCAATCGACATACCAAACGGCGAAATCCCTGATCGAAACACTGACATTCCGCGCCGATACGCTGACACAGGTGGCAAAAATCATAGCGGTCAAACAGTACGATTTCTTCACCAAAGGCTCGGCGTACATACGCACGATGAGCCTCAAAGATCTGGCGCAGGAAACCAAACGCCACGTTTCGACAATCAGCCGCATTCTTAACCGCAAATATTTTCATTGCTCGTGGGGCATCTTTCCGCTGCGCTTGTTTCTCATGCGTCGCATCAAATCTTCTGATGGCCAGGAACGCAGCGCCGAAGATCTCAAAACAGCAATTCTGACGCTGCTGGCACAAGATTCAGAGCGCAAAAAATCAGACCGCGTCATCGCGGAGATTCTGGCGGAACAAGGCTTCGAAGTCAAACGCCGGACCGTGAATAAATACCGGCGGCTGATCCACCAGGGTTCGTCGCGCAAAAGAACCAAATGACAGTCCCCTTCAATAAGACCTATCTGACCGGTCTTGAAAAGAAATACCTCGACGAAGTCCTGGAGTCCGGAAAATTTTCAGGCAACGGTGATTTCACTAAACGTTGCCAGGCGCACCTCGAAAAGACCTACGGCTTCAGAAAAACCCTGCTGACGACATCGTGCACCGACGCATTGGAGCTCGCCTCACTGCTTATCGATCTGAAGCCCGGTGACGAGGTCATATTGCCCTCTTACACATTTGTCTCAACCGCAAATGCATTCGCCCTGCGCGGTGCGAAACTTGTTTTCGCAGACAGCCGTGCTGATCACCCCAACCTCGATGCAGAAAAACTCGAGCCTCTCATGAACAAACGCACGCGGGCTATTGTGCCCGTGCATTACGGCGGGCAGGCCTGCGATATGGCGCGTATCATGGCATTGGCCGATCAGCGCAAACTTTGGGTGATCGAAGACGCGGCGCAGGCCATCGACTCAGCTTACGGAGAGAAATACCTGGGCGGTGTCGGGCACTTGGGCGCCTTTTCTTTCCACGATACGAAAAACATTTCGGGCGGCGAAGGCGGCGCGCTTGCCATCAACCACGAGGCATTCGTCAAACGCGCCGAGATTCTCTGGGAAAAGGGCACCAACCGCAGCGCCTTTTTCCGCGGTGAGGTCGATAAATACGGCTGGGTCGATGTCGGCTCATCATTTCTGCCTTCTGAACTTATTGCAGCTTTTCTGTTCGGGCAACTCGAAAAAACCGCTGAAATCCAGAAGATGCGCGTCGCGGCGTGGAATGAATACCGCCGCAACCTTGCAGTATTAGAACAGAAAGAAATCCTACTGATGCCGGATGTATCTCATAACGCACATCTCTTTTATCTGGTTTGTCGCGGCTTAGACGAGCGCACAAAACTGATCGCTCACTTAAAAGCAAATGGGATCGCCTCGGTGTTTCACTATCTCTCGCTGCATAAGAGTCCGTATTTTGCGGATAAGCATGATGGGCGAGAACTCGCGAACGCGGACCGTTTTACCGACTGCCTGCTGCGGTTACCGATGTATGCGGAGCTCGAAACCAGCACCGTAAATAAAATCTGCGACCTGATTCTTTCGTTCTACAAGGCGTGATTTTTTATTGACCTCGTATATATTCGACTTTATATTCGTATATATGAAAACCTTGGTAGATATCCCCGTCGGGGCATTACAAGAAGTGCAGAAAATCTATCACCTGAAGACCAAAAAGGCCGCGATCGAGTTTGCTTTGAATGAAGTGATTCGTATGAAAAAACTTCGCGACCTCGCCGAATTATCAGGGACGTTCAAAGACAGCGAAATTATGTCGCAGGCCGAACTAAAGAAGATGAGGCGCCTTGATACTTCTCGAATCTTCAGCATTCATTGAAAATCTGCGCGAAAACGGCCGCCGTGACATAAAAGCAAGGGTTAAGGCCGCGCTGCTCAACTCCAAGGCCGCTCTCTGCGAACCGGTGTTGCTTGAGCTCTGGGGAGGCTGCAAAGCAGGCAAAGAGGCAAAAGTCCTGAAAGCCTTTGAGTCCACTTTACCAATGCTCGAATGCGATGCGCTCGTGTGGCATCACGCCCGGAATAATGCGAGGCTTTTCCGGGCTAAAGGTTTCACCTTTTCGAATTTTGATATTTTGATTTTTTCGATCGCGCTGCGCCACAACGCCGGCATCATTGCCGTCGACAAAGCCTATGCGCAAATGCGCGATACGCTCCGAAAGGCTACCTTAGGTTGAAGCCGGCCTTTTGCATTTTGCCGATCAGGCCGTCCTGAAGCTTCTTGATCTCATCGCCGGCAAGCGTGCGCGTGGGGTTTCTCCACGTGGCGCGCACCGATACCGCTTTTTCGTCGGGCTTCAGATTGCCACCAGTAAAGGTGCTCAGGTGTTCGAAGGAAACCAGAACAGTTTTGTCGAGATCACGGCGCACCAGGGGGTCTGGAAAACCTGCTGCCTTTAAAAGCATGGCAAACTCAGCGCGCTGCGGCATGACAAGCGTCAGCTCAAACTCGACGGCCGGGTATGTGAAAGGTGAACGGTATGCCGAAGATTTGCCTTTAAGCGCGAGTAAGTCTTTCAACAAGGCGTCGAAATAATAGACCCGCTCCTTAATGCCATACGCCGCAAGAATACGCGGATGCACCTCGCCGAAACGGAAGATTTGTTTCTCTTTGTTTCCCGCGGCACCCGAGCGACCGGGGTGAAAAATAGCGTCCGGTGCGTTCCCGAATGTCTGCTCATGGCGCCCCAGTCCACAAAAGGCCAGTATCTCACCGACCATTGCCGAGACACCGGCAAGCGCGGCTTCTGCATCTTCGGCAGAAGTAATAGCGCCGGCAAAGAAATACTCTTCGCCGCGCGCCAGCTTATCTTCGGCAGGTTTCAGGAAAATTTTTTCAATTTCGAAAAGCCGGGTATTTTTATCTTCGCGGTAGTTCCCTTGCACGGCGCGCAAAAGACCGGGCAGCGGTGAAATGCGCAGGTGGTCGAGGTCGCTGTTCAGTGCATTCTGCATCTTCAGCACTTCACTGGCCTTAGCAAAGTGCTCGTCGCTCTGGATATCAGCGGCGCTGTGAAACGCGTAACTCAGGGATTCGTTGAGTTGCAAACGGCCGGCCGCCAGCGCCCTCAGGTTATGCTCGAGCGCGCGCAGATCGTTTTTCGCACGCGGGGTTTCACAAGCAACGAGCGCAGGTTCGATGTTGATTTCTTTATACCCGATAAAGCGGCCGATCTCTTCGACCAAATCTTCGGCGCGCGTGATATCATACCACTTGCGGTAGTCGGGCGGAGTGACAACCAGGACATCACCCGACTCTTCTACCTTAAAATTCAGGCGGCGCAGAATATCGGCATTCGAGGCCGGGCGATGAGCGATCTTGCCCAATTTCTGATCGATGAAGGCATTTGTGGCGTGAATGGTTTCCGTCTTCGTAAAATCCTCGGTCGACACTTCATGGATTTCCGAGAGTTGGATGTCCCTCTGTTCTTCGGCCAGTAATTCCGCAAAGCGGTAGATCGCCGCCTTAGCCTTCGCGGGGTTCTGCGCCTTCTCAAAGCGCTGCGACGAATCGCTGCGGATGCCTGTCTTCGCCACTGTGCGCCGTATTTCAGAACGCGGGAACGTGGCCGACTCGAGAAAGAGTTTCGCCGTCGCCGTAGTCGTGGACGAACCCGCACCACCCATGACGCCAGCAAGCGCGACGGCCTTTTCACCGTCGCGTATCAGGATCAGGTTTTCAGGTAGCGTATGCTCAGTGCCGTCAAGGAGCGCAATCTTTTCATTGGCTTTGGAATAACTGACGCGCACAGGACCTGAGATTTTGTCACGGTCGAAGGCATGGTTCGGTTGACCGATCTCGAAGAGCACATAGTTTGAAAGATCGACAATATTGCTGATCGGCTTTTGCCCGATCGAAAGCAGGCGCATCTGCCGCGCAATTGGCGACGGCGCAACTTTGAAACCCAAAATTTCCGCACCGCAGTAAGTGATGGCGCTTTGTTTTTCAATTTCAATCTTGGGCAGGGAAGACGAAGCGACAGTTTTAAAAGTTGCTTCTTCGGGGTTTTTCTTCAGGGGTTTGCCCAAAAGCGCGGCAATCTCGCGCGCAAAACCAAAATGACACCACAGGTCCGGGCGGTGTGTGATTGATTTATTATCGATATCGAATATGACATCCGCGGCGCCGAAATAATCCGAAAGCGGTGCACCCACTTTCCAGTCATCGGGCAGCAGCATGAGGCCGTCGATCTTTGCGGGCGCATAATCGAGCTGTGTAATGCCCAGCTCATTGCCTGAACAGAGCATGCCGAAACTTTCCACGCCGCGCAGCTTCGCCTTTGTCATTTCGCGGCCGTCAGGCAATTTGACACCGACGAGCGCAACGGGGAATTTTTTTCCCTGTTCGACATTCGCTGCACCGGTGACGATCTGCACCACTTCTTTGCCGGTATTCACCTTGCAGATTTTGAGTTTATCGGCGTCGGGGTGCTTCGAGAGTTCATCGATGTGCGCCACGGGAATCTTTGCGAGGTGGCCCATAAAATCTTCGAAACCTTCGACCTCGCAGGTCTTCATCGTCAAGAGATCGGCCAAATCTTTCGGCGCGACGGTTGAGAGATCGACGAATTCGTTTAACCAATTGAATGAGAGCTTCATTAGAACTGCCTCAGAAAGTCGAGTTTACTGGCCATAAAATGGCGGATGTCTTCAATGCCGTGCTGCATCATCACAAGACGGTTGAGACCTAACCCAAAAGCGGCGCCCTGCCATTCTTCGGGGTTGAGGCCGACATTTTTCAGAACATTGGGGTGCACGAGACCGCAAGGCAAGACTTCAACCCAGCCCGAATGTTTGCAGACAGGGCAACCCGAGCCGTTGCAGACTAAACATTTCATATCGAGCTCAAATCCGGGCTCGACGAACGGAAAATAACCGGGTCTGAGGCGGACATCCACCTCGCGCCCGAAGACTTCTGTCAACAATGTCTGCATGAGATGCAGAAGATTGCCGACCGAAACCTTGCGATCGATGATCATACCTTCCATCTGGTAAAAAGTATGCTCGTGTGACGCATCGACTTCTTCATAACGGAAGACACGGCCCGGTGCGATGATGCGCAGAGGCGGTTTCATCTTCTCAAGCGCGCGGATCTGCACTGTGGAAGTATGTGTGCGCAGCAGATGCCCGGTTACCGTGTAGAATGTATCTTGCATATCACGCGCGGGATGGTCGTCGGTAAAATTCAGCGCGCCGAAATTATGGTAATCGTCTTCGACCTGCGGCCCATCGACGATCGAAAACCCCATTGAGGTAAATATTTCTTCGAGTTTCTTTTGCGTCTGCGTGATCGGGTGAATATGCCCCGAGTGCACGGCACCTGTTTTGACGGCCGCAAATTCAGATGGCGTTACAGACAAATCGATGAATTCAGTTTCAGCGAGACTGGCAAATTTCGCCTCAGCGAGCGTAGCTTCTTTAGCCGCCAAAAGTGCTTCGAGTTTTGCCTTAAATGCATTCGCGGCCTTACCCACAGCGCCGCGCTCTTCGGCAGTGAGCGACCCCAGCTGTTTCATCACACCGGTGAGCGCACCTTTTTTGCCGATGAAGTCCTGGGTGACTGCTTGCAGAGCCTCGCCCGATGCAGCTGCGGCAATGGCCTCGGCCGCTTTCGGTTCGAGGGCGTTAATTTCGGCGATTAAATCGGCCATGGGCCCCGATAGAACAGGGATTTAAGACACCGCGTCAAACTTCCTTAGTTATGCGGGGGTAACAAAAATTTGGCGTACGTTTTAAACTTTATTAACGTACGTACATGATTAATGTCACTGAGTTACGGCAAGACATCTACCACAAATTCGACGAAGTCATTGCCAAACAAGAGCCCCTGCTGATCGACCGAAAAGGGCATATTCTGAAAATCGTTCCGCTCGGGCGCAATTCGCGTATTGCATCGCTCGAGCCACAAGAGCTGGTCGTGGGCGATATCGACGATCTGATTCACATGGATTGGTCTGAGACCTGGTCTGAAACCCAGAAACCCTAATGGCAATCTATCTCGATACCCATGCGGTGATTTTCCTCTACACAGGCCAGGTACAAAAGCTGTCGGCCCGTGTGCATGAGCTTCTGGAAAGTGAAGAAATCCGCATATCGCCGATGGTTTATCTCGAATTGCAATACCTGCACGAAATCGGGCGCCTTACCCAAGGCCCGGAAAAGGTTTTTACCTACCTTGAGGCCCGTATCGACCTCAAGCTCTGTGGCCTGCCTTTTCCGCGGGTGGCGCAGTTTGCTGCACGCGAGGGCTGGACACGGGACCCCTTTGACCGCATGATTGTCGCGCAGGCACGGCTGGGCGAGCACCGGCTGATTTCTAAAGATGAAATAATCCTCAAAAACTATAACCAGGCGCTGAATTAGGCCAAGGCCTGATTTTATTGGGGGAAATCCTGGCGCTCATGCCAATGCGTCATAAATCTTGGTGCACCACACCATAAACTGATTGACGGCATGTTGCGGTTATAGAAAATCCCGCTAATGGTGCGCCGCACTACTGACGACAAATCGAGTGTGAGCACAAGGTTTGCGCCATGATGCACTTTGTATGCAGCGCAGACCAGAGGAGGAAATTATGAAAGCTAAACAAGCCAACAAACCTCAACCGAGCATAAAATTTATCAAACGCCCCGCCATGTTTTTCGCGGGCTTCGCATCCATTGCTGTCGCTGCATCGCTATTTGCGGCCTACCCGAAATGGCACCAGCAAGAGACCGAGAACTGGGTCTATTCCTATGTCACCGATCATTTCCCCGGTAAAGGGGTCGAAAACCTGCAAAAGCTCGCGCAGATTATTTTCCGCGAATCGGCGAAGATCCGCCTCGATAAGGCGTCCGACGGCTCAAAATACGATAAGGCCGCCCTGCTTTTGGGAGTGATCCAGACCGAGAGCGAATTCAACCGTAAGGCGCGCTCACCCGTCGGTGCCCGTGGTTTTATGCAGCTGATGCCTGCAACGGCTGCGCTCTTAAAAGGCCGGCGCCTGTCGCAAGAAGAGATCGTCGATGCCGAGACCAATATCACGCTGGGCGTGCGCTACATCAACGAGATGATCCGCGAGATGGGCAGTGTCGAAAAGGCCCTGCTCGCCTACAATGCCGGCCCGGGCGCGGTACGCCGCTGGGGCGGAGTGCCTGCGTATTACGACCATGTCGTCGCCGGTCACAATAAGTTCCTCGCCTACCGCACCGAAGGCAGAAACGCCCGGCTGGTGCTTGCGCAGCTGGCGGACTAGTCTTTCTCCCCGGGGCTGGGGGAGAGGGCTTTCTCATACACCCAAAACTGCCGTCCCATCCGTTCCCAATCACGGGTGGGATTTCTCCCGTAACCTAACTTGGTATAGAGCTTGTGCGCGGCTGTCATCATCGGCTGCGTCGACAACACCGCTTTTGGAAATCCGTCCACGAGCGCCTGTGCTTCAAAGCTGCGGCACAATGCTTCGGCAATTCCGTGGCCGCGTGCCGCCGGTAACACGCCCAACAGCTGCATCTCGGCCTCTTCTACGGTCGCCACCTGCTTATAGGGATTCTGCGCTGTGCCGACGATGATCATGCCGATGACGTTTTTTTCCGCGCTCAGCGCAAGAAAGATCTTGCCGCGCTTTTGATTTCCGCACTGGCAAAGGCCGTCGGCACCACTGCGGGGGGCGTGAAGCCGGCATCGACATAGACAGCCCTGAGCAGAGCGGAAATTTCAGCATCAAAACGGTTTTCTTTTTCGTCGCAGGCAATAATTTCAAACACGGGCAAAAACCTCACAGCGAAACGCGGGAGCGAACAGTTTTTGCCAAGCGCCAGGACCTATTTAAGGCTTAAGACAACTTTCCCCTTTGCCCTGCCGGTTTCAAGATAAGCAAAAGCTTCTTTGAATTCAGCGAACGGAAACACACGATCGACGATGGGTTTGATGCGGCTGCTTTCAAACAGTTCGCCCAGCTGCTCCAGTTGCCTGCCCGAAGGCCTGACGAAGAGAAATGCATAGTTTACGCCGGCGCGTTCTGTGCTCCAGGTCTCGCGCAGACTTAGCAGGTAGCAGACGAATTGCAGCAGCGGATTTAATCCGAACTCACGCGCAAATTTGGCATCGGGCGGGCCTACCAGTGAAATCAGATGGCCTCCGCGTTTCAGAACCTGGACAGCGCGGCTCGGGTTATCATTGTCGACAGAGTCGAGAGCGATGTCGAAATCCCGGAACACATTTTCAAATTTTTGCGCCCGGTAATCCAAGACATGGTCTGCGCCGAGGGCACGAACCCATTCAACGTTATGTGCGCTGGTCGTCGTCGCAACCTCGAGCCCCATCGCCTTCGCATACTGTATCGCAAAAGTGCCTACGCCGCCGCTGCCGGCTTTAATGAAAATCTTCTGGCCTGGCTTTGCATGGGCAATCTCAGTCAGCGCCTGGTGTACCGTCAGGGCATTCAGCGCCAGCGATACTGCTTCCGTAAGACTGAGATTACGCGGTTTTAAAGCAAGATCACCTTCAGAAACAGCAGCATATTCGGCGAATGCACCCATGCGTTTTTTGTCGACGCTGCCATACACCTCATCCCCGGGTTTGAAACGTGTCACGCGGGCGCCCACGCGCACAACTTTGCCGGCAATATCATTGCCCAAAACCAGCGGCAAATTATAGTTCAGCATCGGGCGCATCTTGCCGTTGCGGATTTTTATATCGACAAAGTTTAGTGCCGCTGCATGCACTTCGACCAGTACCTCGTCAGGTGCCACTCCGGGCTCTGGAAGATTACGTATTTCAAGGGCCTCGTTTCCACCATAGTTTTTTAGCACGATTGCTTTCATCGCGTGATAATAACTGACAAGAGAACATTCGACTTGTACAAACGTGCAAAACGGCGGATTCCTGAATAAACGGTTTCAGGTATGTCAGACTTTCAGGCTGTTCTGTCATGCGGCATCCCGAACTGCTCTGCCTCTGGGGCAATCGTGCTCTTTTTATGGGGTATTTGCCTGAATTCGGCATGCGCCGGCAGGGGGCTGCGGCGATCTGCGTGGGCCTTGAACGCGATCTTGAGATTTCCACAGACGAGCGCGAATGGATTACTTGCCGCACTGCGTTAACGCCTCCCCTGCTCAATCATGCGATCCGGTTTTCGGGCGGCTACTGTGCATTGCTGTTTATCGACACGCATGCGCAGGACCTGAAAACACTCGCAGCAGCGAATAAAGAACAACACCGTAATGGGCTATACGTCCCGCTGCTTGAAGAAGCGGCCTTGCTGGATATTCTGCAACGGATATCCGGGACATCATCAGACGCCGGGCTTAGGGAACTCCTGAAAGAACTCAGCTTCGGCGAACAGCCAGTGCCAACGCCTATGCCAGACGGCGGCCTCGGGCGCGTCATGGCACACATGCTTGCCCGAATCTCTGAAAATACACCGGTGGAAGAACTGGCAGTCCTTGCCGGAATGTCGGTCTCGAATCTCGAACATCAGTTCCGCGAACGGGTCGGCATTCCGCTCAGAATGTTCCGGAATTGGTTTCGCCTGAAGAGCGTTGTTTTATCGGTTTCTAAAGGGAAAAATTTAACGGATGCCGCGCTCGCCGCAGGCTTTTTTGATTCGGCACATTTTTCGCGTGCCTTCAAGGAAACCTTCGGCCTGCCACCCTCGGAGATTTTCAACCCCCGGCGGAATTTACGCTGGTTTATAGATACGACAGGCCCTGAATAAGCTGAAACTAATTCGGCAGTTTACTCTGCTTCACTTTTTCAGCCAGTTGAGCCCGGTATTTCTCAAGCGTATCTGCAAGTTTATCGTCAGCCAGCGCCAGAATCTGTGCGGCGAGAAGGCCCGCGTTCTTCGCATTGTCGAGCGCCACTGTGGCAACCGGAATTCCCGCGGGCATCTGCAGAATCGAAAGTATGCTGTCCCAGCCGTCGAGTGAGTTCGAAGACTTAACCGGAACGCCGATCACGGGCAAAGTCGTGAGCGAGGCCACCATGCCCGGCAAGTGCGCCGCGCCACCCGCGCCGGCGATGATCACCTGAAAGCCATTGTTTTTCGCCGCCTTCGCGAATTCAAACATCTTCTCTGGCGTGCGGTGAGCCGAAACAACTTCGGCATGCGCATCGACGCCGAGTTCCTTCAGTACTTCAGCGGCAGCCGACATGATCTTCCAGTCGGATTCAGAGCCCATAATAATTGCGATTTTTGCCATCAGCTTTTTACCAGCGTTTCGTATTGCTTCAGGAGACCGCCGCGCTCTCCCGTCAGCGTTATGTGGCCGAGCTTGCGGAAGGGGCGTAAATCCTTTTTGCCATACCAATGCACGCGCGCGCCGGGCATGGCATGGGCACGCGCGATCAGCGTCTCAAACTCGGCTTCGCGGCCGGCCTCGGGCCCCAACAGGTTCATCATCAGCGATGGCACTGTCGTATCTGCGGCACCCAGGGGGAGCCCCAGAAGAATGCGCACGAGATTGTCGTACTGGCTGGTCGCCGCGGCTTCAATGGTGTGGTGACCGCTGTTATGCGGCCGCGGCGCCATTTCATTGACGAGCAGCTTGCCCTCTTTCGTAACGAACATTTCGACGGCGAGAAGTCCCCTGACGCCCAGGTGGCGCGCCGCACTCGTGGCGATAAACTCCGCGCGGTTCGCGAGATGTTGATGCATGTCGGCCGGGCAAATCTGGTAACTCAGGATATTGTGCATGGGATCAAAAACCATTTCAACGGGCTCATATGCGACGAAGGCGCCATCTTCGGCCGTTGCGATGACGATCGAGATTTCCTGGGCGATATCGATTTTTTCCTCGACGAGCGATTCGCCCTCGAAGGCGGATTCGAGATCGTTTTCGCTCTTGAGTACTTTGACACCGTAACCGTCATAGCCCGCTGTTGCCATTTTCTGAACGCAGGGGAAATCCAAACCGGCGCTCTTGAGTTCTGCGCGCGAATGGAAAACCCTGAAAGGCGCGGTCGGTATATGGTGTTTCGCGAGAAACTCCTTTTGCCGGCATTTATTCTGGATCGTACTCAGCACCTCACCCGAAGGAAAAACTCTTTTTCCCGCACTGGCAAGCCCGGTAAGCGCAGCGGCATTGACGTGCTCTGAATCGATTGTCACCGCATCGCAGGGGGCGGCAAAACGCATGACGGTGTCGAAGTCCAGGGCATCGCCCTGGGTAAAATAACGTGTGAAGGAGGCCGCCGGTGCTTCGGGATTTTTGTCGAGAATATGGCAGTGCACGCCCAGGCGCATTGCTGCCTCAAGCGTCATACGCGCCAGCTGGCCCCCGCCGAGAATGCCGATGGTCTTCTGTGGGTTCAGAATGTTAGTGCAAGGCTAGAACAGAATCACGGTGTATACGGAAAATAACAGCCGCGCTGGGCATAAAAAAAGACGGCTACAGGCAGGAGAACCCGACAGCCGCCAATGTTCGGAGTTAAATTCAGCACACGGATGTGCCTACTCCGCCGCCGCTGCGGCGGAGACATGCGCCCAATACAGAGCAGACCTCGCCCTGTTCAGCCCGGTTCCCTCATTTATATAATTTGTATTTTGCCATCGCGGTAACGAAGGCTGCCATACGCTTCTTTTCTGCGCGGATAAATTCGTCGTAACTCAGTTCTTCGAGCAGGGCCTTGCGCATCGTGGTTGATCCGGTCTGCGCATCGAGCCCCTGCTTTTCGGTGAGATGATTTTTCAGCCATTCGTCTTTACCGTTCTTCACATGCCAGAGAAAGAACTCATAGGCGGCGCGCGGCGGATCGACCTTCGTCTCTGAGAAATCGAGCTTATAGCCCGGCAGCAGTTTACCCTTGTGTTTGCCGCTATAGGCAAAAAACGGGTAGGGATAAAATTTCACGCCACCCATTTTGGGCAGCACAGCGTTAGCAAAATCAGGATGGCCGATCTGGCAGAACGGGTCTTTTGTGATACGGCCTTCTTCAATCGACGTCGCCTCAAAGAACACGGAAATCCAATAACACTGGTTCGCCCTGAGATGAGGCAGGTTCGGCGAAGGCGGATAAAAAACGAGGCCGCGGTGCGAATGCGCGGTTTTGGGTTTATACCCCGCCATTTTCTGGATATGGATTTTTATCTTCAGCTTATAATCGGCGATAAATTTGCGCGCGATTTCGGCATGCGTGAAACCCGGCATAAACGGAATCTCTTCTTCACCGACATACGAAAAGTTCGTCTTCTGTGCCACCGGCCCCAACGGGCCCAGGTGCGACGCCGGGTTGGGTACGTCGATGAGGTAGAGCAGCTGGTCTTTGTCGGCTTTATCCATCGCGCGCATGATGCGGTTTAAGACCGTACGGTAGGTATAGGGCCTGACTCCGGAATCGGGCAAATCGAAGACAATCGCCTCGCAGCCGGCGATTTTTTCCTGCAACTTCTCTACGGTCGTCAGATAGATCGTCTCTGGAGAACCCGCTTTGCTTTTGGTATTGCCATGATCATCTTCCTGTCCCGTCAGCCCGTGCTCGGGAGTAAAAAGATGCGCAAGTTTGATTTCATGTTTTGCCAGTTTTGCGCGGATGTATTTATCGGTCTGCTCCATGGCATCGTAGAGAAAGAAGCGTCCGAGCCCTGAGGCATTGGTGATAAAACAGACTTCCTTACCCTTGAGGCGTTTAAGGCCTTCTTTAAAGAAGATCTCCGCAGGCGTTCGCTGTGACTTCGTCTTCGCGGTACTTTTTTTTGCCGCGGCGGAAATCCCCCCTGAGGCCAGGGCCAGTATAACAATAAAAATGGTGCGCATAGTATAGGGCTGCTAAAAGAGCGGAGGGCGATACGGCGACCATCAAGAACCTTGACGGTGTGTCTTAAGTGCGAAGATTAACAAATGGCAAAACTCTTTTACGATCAGGACTGTGACCTCTCAGTCCTCAAAGGCTCTACCGTGGCGGTCATCGGCTATGGTTCACAGGGTCGCGCACAGGCGCAAAACATGATGGATTCAGGCCTCAAGGTCATTATCGGCCTCAAGGACGGCAGTCAGTCCACCGCGGAAGCAAAAGCCGACGGCTTTGAAGTCGTCGACGTCGCCACCGCTTCAGAGCGCGCCGACGTTATTCAGATTCTGACACCAGACCAGTCGCAGAGAGAAATCTATGAAGCGCATATTAAGCCAAAGCTCAAAGCAGGTAAGGCAATTGTCTTTTCACACGGCTTTAACATCCATTTCGACGAAATCGTACCACCCAAAGATGTCGACGTATACATGGTCGCCCCTAAGGGCCCGGGGCACCTCGTGCGCCGTGTCTATACCGAAGGCGGCGGTGTACCTTGCCTTATCGCGATACAACAAGATGCCACGGGCAATGCACACAAACGCGCCCTGGCGCATGCGAGCGCTGTCGGCGGTGGCCGTGCGGGCATTCTCGAAACAACCTTTAAAGAAGAAACAGAAACCGACCTCTTTGGTGAGCAGGCCGTGCTCTGCGGCGGCATCAGCCACCTGATTCAGGCTGGTTTTGAAACCCTGATCGAAGCGGGCTACGATCCCGAGATCGCCTATTTCGAATGCCTCCATGAAACCAAGCTCATCATCGACCTTATCTACGAGGGCGGCCTCGAAAAAATGCGTTATTATGTTTCTGACACAGCCGAATACGGCGACTATGTGTCGGGCCCACGCGTCATCGACGGCCATGTAAAACAAAAGATGAAAGAGGTACTTGCGGATATCCAGAAAGCCAACGGCTCAAAATTCGCCAAAGGCTTTCTCGCTGACCTCCGCTCCGGCGGCAAAGAATTTGAGGCGATGCGCAAAACAGAAGAAAACCATCCTATCGAGAAAGTCGGCAAAAAACTGCGCTCGATGATGCGTTGGCTGACGAAATAAGTCGGTCGCGAAGATGCCGTCCTAGCAGCGACCGACTAGGCGCATCCGTGCGCATAAGAGACTTTACGCCAACGGGGCTTCTCAATGGGGTGCTGAACGCCCCGGTGAGGGCCTCTTATGGCTGAGGACGTCCTCAAACCCTTCAATTTTTCTCCTGAAATTATTGCGCGTATGCGTGATACGCAGGAGATCCCCGTTAACTTTTACAACGCCAACGGACAGGTGTTGATCCCCCGAAAAGAACAGGCTTCGGGTGATATGATCAATAAGCTGCTGCAGCATATTGGCACCGGCGTCTACTACCGCGAGGGCGACGAAGACAGGCTGGGGATTAAATCCAGCAAGAAAAACGAAGACGGCCTCAGCGACACCAACCTGATCTCTGAAAAACGTGTCGCCGAGATGACAGAGGCGACCGAGAGCCTTTTTAACGAACTTAAATTCGCTGCCTTCGGCGCGGTGCATTCGCAGAAGATGCACAGCCAGGTGAATTCCTTCATCACCGATTTTGAGCAACAACCCGATCTCATGATAGGCGTAATTAACATTCTCGATTCAGTCAAAGGCGCCTCCACGTCCTCAGACATGTCGCAACAAGCGGTGAAGCGCGCCGTTGTGGCGATGGCACTGAAATCACGTTCGATGAAGGCGATGATTAGTAAGGACCGGGGCCGCGGTTCAGAAGCGGTACAGCCGCTGATGATGAGCGGCATGCTGGCGCAGATCGGCAAGACAAAGATGAATCTGCCCGAAGGTGGCACGCTCACCGCCGATCAGCGTGCCTATTTGAGAAAATATCCCCTGCTCTCATACCTGATGGTCGCGCATGAACCGAGTGTCGGGTTCGAGGTCAAGCGCCTGATCCTGAATCAGAAACGCACGCTGCCCGAAAATACCGTCACGAATAACTTTCCCGAATTCCGCTGGATGTCGACGACGCTGCAGAACCTCGTCCAGGAGAATGATAAAAAAGGGAAAAAAGAAGTCGCCAGCGATATTCTGCGCCAGCTTGCCGCGTTCAAAGAATTCGTCGTCTATGAAGAAGATGTCAACATACTGAGCCTCGCGACAGATTTTGCCGAGCTGACCACCGATTCGAATCAGCGCGAGGCGAAAGATCCGATGACGGCCATCAAACTCATTCTCAACACTTCGTATTTTCAATATGGTCCGAAGGTTATCCGCGATTTTCTCGACCACATCTCGATGTCGCTCAGCCACAATCAGAAAATTATCAAAGACGGCGATCTGCTGATACTCTCGCTTGCCATGGCCAGCGGGCAGACCTATTTCGAAGTGGTGCGCGTTCTCGAAGTCGGCCGATACCAAAGCCGCGGTATGGTGCAGCGTCTCGGCGTCGTCCACATGACCGTGGTGCACGCCGATGGTCTGCACCACGGTGCCTTCCAGGTCGATTCGTTCCGTCCCGACCCGCGTAAAATCCGCATCAATCTCGGGCAGGATTTCCTGCGCCGGATCATCTATATTATCGATCCGGTTATCGATCCGCAGCTCTTCGAAAAAATGACGAAGCGCATTCAGCCCGCGCCCTGAGATTATCTTTTACGTTTGATTTCGCCGCGGATTTTACGGGCAATTTGTTCGCCCGTCAGGCCGCATTCTTTTTCGATATCGGCAATGGAACCGTGGTGTACGACCGCATCGGGAAAGCCCAGCGCACGGTGTTTTACAGCAATGTCGTGTTCGGCGAGCAGCCGTGCTGTGAGGTCGCCGAGGCCGCCGATGAGTCCGTGGTTTTCGAGCGTAATCAGCAGCTTTTTTCCTTTCAGCGCTTTGAGTATTTGCGGCGCAGGCAAGGGTTTCAGCGAGCGCACATCCATTACCGAGACGCCGATTTTCTCTTTGAGCAGAAGTTCGCGCGCCGCGAGGGCTTTTTCGGCAAATACACCTTCGCTGAGTATCAGCACATCCTTGCCCGGGGCTAAGACTTCTGCATGGAAGGGATTATAACGATTTTTTACCGAATTCCTGAGAATCGCTGCCGGTTCTGCGATCGCAAATTCTCTTTTCGGAAAGCGGATCGCGAGCGGCCCCTCATTATAACGCGCGGCGAACGCCAGCATACGTACAAGTTCATGCGCGTCGCGCGCCGAAAGGATTCTCATGTTGGGCAGCGCTGCCATGAAAGCGATATCGTAAAAACCCTGGTGTGTCTCACCGTCTTGCCCGACACAGCCTGCGCGGTCGATCACGAGGCGCACCGGCAGGTTCATTAAGGCAATATCCTGCACGAGCTGATCGTAGCCGCGTTGCAAAAACGTCGAGTAGATGCAGAGAAAGGGTTTCAGGCCCGCATTGGCAAGCGCTCCGGCAAAAGTTGTCGCATGCTGCTCGGCGATGCCGGCGTCGAAAAAGCGCGACGGATATTTCGCCGCAAAGGGCTGCAGGCCTGAGCCTTCTTTCATCGCAGGTGTAATGACCGTGATCTTTTCGTCGTTCGTGCCGAGGTAGGTCAGCGTCTCGCCGACGAATTTACTCATACCCCACTGCGTCGCGGTTTTTGGCTGAATGCCATATGTCGGGTCGAAGATACCGACGCCGTGGTACTGTATCGGGTCCTTTTCGGCGAGCGGGTAGCCATAACCTTTTTTTGTAACGACGTGCAAAAGAATCGGCTCTTCAATCGGCGGCAGGTGCCCAAGCACATTGACGATGCGGACAACGTCATGGCCGTCGATGGGGCCCAGGTAACGAAAGCCGAGCTCACCGAAAAACTGGTGATCGATCGCCAGCGATTTCATCGACATGCGAAAACGTTTCGCGAGGCGGTTAATAACCTTGCCGATCAGGGGAATTTTTGAAACAAGCGAAATAAAGCCGCGCTTGCTGCTCTTGTAGAAACTGGTGTTGATGAGTTGCGTGAGATGGTAACTGATCGCCCCGACATTCTTCGAGATACTCATCTCGTTGTCGTTGAGGATAGCCAGCATCGGCGTACGCGCAAAGCCCGCATGGTTCATGGCTTCGAACGCCATACCCGTTACAATAGAAGCGTCGCCGACAATTGCAACGGCCGTGCGCGTTGCGGCGCCGGGTTGTACCTGGCCGCGAGCAGCCACGGAAGGCTTCTGTGCGAGCGGCGCCAGTTGAAATCCTACCGATTCGCCCATCGCCTGCGAGATCGCGGTACCCGCATGCCCGGTGTTATAGAGATCGTGCGGCGACTCAGAGCGCTTGGGGAATCCCGAAAGCCCGCCGGTTTTGCGGATGGTATGCAGTTCGGCCTTGCGGCCCGTCAGAATTTTATGCGCATAACACTGGTGGCCGACATCCCAGCAAAAGCGGTCTGAAGGCGAGTTAAAGACGTAGTGCAACGCGACGGTGAGTTCGACCGACCCCAGGTTCGATGACAGGTGCCCGCCGCTCGCCGCGACACTCTCGAGAATAAAGCCGCGCAGGTAGTCGCAGAACGCAGGCAGATCGGTAATTTTCAGTTTCTTCAGCGCCGCAGGCGAATCGATGCGGGAAAAATCGGGTGTGTCAGCGGAACCGGGCATCGCCTTGAGCAGCAAAGGTTACTTCAGCTCCACGGCGTTTTCGTAGATCAGAACAGGAATGCCTTCGCGGATAAAATAGAAAACACCGGTCTCTTTTTGCAAAAGACCCTCGGTCGCCGGCTGGGTAACTTCGGCGCCCGAAATCTCGCGGCATTTACCGGCCTTGACGAGCCCATTGACGCGCTCAAGCACCGCGGTGTCGGCCAGCGCGAGTTTTTTCTTAGAGCGGGGGCAGACCAGAATTTCGAGGAGCTCGGGACTCATGACCTCCAGAACAGGCGGCCGAAACACGTCGTCAACCGAGGGCAGGATGCCTCGGGTGCGAGCTCGCATGGAGGCGATCTTTGCGAGCACCGAGGGCAGGGTTTGGCTATTGTTCAGCGCAGAGGAAGGGTAAAGGGTTTGAACAAAAATCGCCGACACCATCGTTTATCGCTGTAGCATCTGTTGCATTGCCATTCCCAGTACCAGTGCCTGTCCCACCACCTCCTAAAAAAGCATTGCAGGTACCTGTAGGGTTGATCAACCATGCTGCATTCAAACCTGTCCAATATTTGTTGCCCGGAGCAATGGAATTCGCCAGATTGAAAGGAAAAACTCTGGCGGCATTGGTTGTACCAATAAGCAACTTATCGCTGTAACGGTAGTACTTTGTATTAGCAGCCAATACCCAATCAACCCCAGGGCTGCCCGCCTCACGAATAATCGTACCACCACCATTTGCCCCTACGAGAATCGCCTTATAGGTTCCCCCTGCAGGAGGTTTACCCGCGTCACATTTTGCATCAGCCCCTGGAATCCCCCCGATCAAAGGAGGCGTGAGGGTAACACTAAACGCGCCCGAAACATAGATGAACTTTCCGACATCGGTATTGATATTCGTAACGTCCACACTGAAGGTAACACCAGCATACGGATAAAGCCCCGTGGCAGGATCAGAATAAATAGCATAAGGTACGTCGCCGTCTAATTTATTATCAGCAACACCAGAAACCACCACAGTTTGATCTGTATTCCAGTTTGTAGACGTAAATGTCAAGGTGGCAGATGACACCACTGTCCCTTCGGTAGCTACACTTGATCTGACATTGTTGAAAACAATATCCCCTGCAGGTTGCGTGGCCAACCGTATGCGGAAAGACGTCGTCATTGCGCCTGACTCTCTAGTTACCAATCCGGTTGCGTTCGATAATATCAACTCAGCCCCTGCATCATTATCGCTGTTCAGAATTAATAGCGGCTGCACACGCAAATTCTGATAGCGGGAATCGCTGCTTGCAACGGTCGTCTGAATGCTGTATTCGACTGCTCCGTCTGGCGCTGCATCATCTTGCCCAACAACCACCAGATTTTGCTTTACATTCCAGTTTTGTGGCGTGAAAATCAAGGTACAGCTCGTAGCCGTTGTGACCAAGCTACCAGCATCACAAATGTTCCCGTTTGCGCGAATTTGCCCCTCATTAACATTGCTGCTGCTGAGTGTCAGCACAACTTCAGTCGTTGGTGGATAAGTCAGTTCGATCTGCAGCATCGTCGTTACGCCTGATTCGCTGGTCGTAAGCCCGGCTGCCGGCGTCATTCTAACGGAACCAAACTGCGCTTCGAGTTCGAACTCCCTGCTACAGACCAACGTCGTCAAAGCGCACAACAAAAGTATAGTAATTTTCGTTTTCATATTCTGAGCCCCAACCCTGTCATTGTTATGACGTTACCTGAAAAGGAACCTTGCAGAAATGTAGCCTGGTATACTGCCCCGATCTCCCAGCTGATGTACGGCGTTAGCTGAATGCCGGTACGGAAACCAGCACTTGCCGTGGGACCGTAAATGGTTCCCGAGAAAGAATTCGAAGCTTCACCTGAGCGGGTATCGAGGGGTAAGTTCTTAAGCGAACTCATGTCGACGCTGAAACGGCTGTAGGTTCCGCCCCCACCTGCCAACAGGTTAAGGAAAAACTTTTTGTATCGGATTACCTGGTAACCGAGACCAATTTCTCCGGTAAAACCCGTGCCTTTGATCGTCGCCGTCTCAGAAGAGTTCACAAGGCCAACAGCAGAGTTCATCCACTGCATGTCGGCGCGAACAAAGCCGATGAAGCGGTTAAGCCCAAGAAACCGGTCGTGGCGGTACTCCGCAGAAACCATAAGCCCGCCGAGGTCGGCGGGCGCAATGCGCGAGCCAGAATCCATCTGCGGATGTTTACGCAACGTCGGGAAGGCGCCATTCAGATTGTAACCTGCGTAGACGGCAAGCTGGTCTGTCGTGAAGGGTGCATGCCGGTCGAAATCGAATCGGCCTTTGTTCGGCAATACCGACTTTGCCTCGGAGGCAATTTTTTCCGCGAGGCTATCAACCGAAGAGAAAATATTTCCGTCTACCTTAATAGCATAGTTAAGCCGCTTGGCCAGCCGGGCGTTTTCGATATCGAGAATCAGCACTTCGATGAGAATCACCGAACCGATGCTGCTTTCACTTTTCTTGGAAAATCCGCCGCTCAGCACAATATCCTGCCCTGTGAGGACTCCCAGCTGCAGTGCCACATTTTTATTGTGAAAATCTTCTGCGAACAGCAGGTAGCCGTCCTTGGCGCGTTTCGCAACGTCGGCCGGGTCGGGCTCGAGAATTTCAAATTTCTGCTGAATCGCCTTGCGCACGCCATCGGTCAGCAAAGATTCGAGGTATTCATAATTCGGGTCATGGTCGAGATTACGAAAGTCCAATATCAGCATTTTTTTCGCAGCGAAAATGCCGCCGGAAACCGGCAATAGCAGAACGATCGTAAGGACACATTTAAGCATATAAGTCAGGATGCGCGGCCTGCAAGCTCCGCTGATACCTTATATACGAGGGTTTACCGCCGTTGATGCCAATATTCCCGCGCCGTGGTAATCCCCCCGAACTTAGACGTGACGGTGTGTTTCGATTCTTCAGCCATGCTCAATGTATAGAGGACTGCGCATCCCGTCGCCCGTTCATTTTTTTATGAAAGCAGGCAAGAATCTGCCTGTTTTACGGCTCTGCCTGCTGGTGGCGGTAGTCGCTGCCGGCAACCTTTGGTCGGTCGGCGCCTCGATCGATCTGCCGGGAAAAACCGCGGAACAGGCCACGGAAGTTGCTAAAAAGGCATTGCAACGCCTCAACACTACCTGCACCGAAAAAGAAGAAACCATGGGCGCGCACTGGCGCTGCAAGACACCTTTTTATTCGATCGTATCCCTCGATGTCTTTGTCTCGACGATTCCCGATAAGGCGATCGTCCGCGCCGATTCGCGCGGCCGGCAAGGTTATGCCTTTATCGATCTTGTTGCCCAGGACGCGGGCCAGGGCCCCTTTGACCAAAAGTACGGTGAAAAATCCATGCTGCTGACCGTAGGCGCCACGATGGTTTCTCCGGCATTCGGTTACTGGTATATCAATTCGGGTTCCATGATTAAAAGCAAATCGATCTTTCTCCCCTTTCTCGGCATGCTATTCGGCGACCTGGCGTTGTTCTGGGTCAGTTCAAAAACATTCTTCACGAACGGTTTCGATCCGTTCGGCGACGGCCTGGCGCCGATGCTGGTTTCGATGGGCGCCTACCGCGCGGTGATGCTGGTGCCGTTTTCAATGCAGATTCTGGCGCACAACCGCTTCGCCGGATTGCAGATCACATACCGATACTGAATTACCTGCGGTGAGTAGCAGGCGTATCGAACCGTGATCCAGGCTCTGCCGCTCTTCAAAGCGCTGGTCGAGCCTGTACGCATCCGCATTTACCTGCTGCTTAAAAAATCGTCGCTGACAGTTTCAGAACTTTCAGAAATTCTCGACCTTTCACAGTCGAATACCAGCCACCACATCAAGGCGCTGCGCGATTTGGGATTACTCTCCGCGGAAAAAACCGGGCAACATACCTACTACCGCCTCGACACAGAGGAACTCGCCGGCGAGCGCACACAAAAACTGCTGGCGACGCTGGGCGAACTCGGCGCAGAAATTCCCGAAACGAAGAGTGATTCGACAAAACTGAGAAGTGTGCTCGCGGCGCGCAGCGAAGATACCTTTGCGCAGTGGCGTCTCGAGCAGCCCGACCTGCCCTACTCCGATGTATTCGCGCACCTCGCCGCGGGGCGCCAGGGTACCGTGCTTGATATCGGCTGCGGGGAAGGCGATTTTTTTGAGCCGCTCAGCCTCGCCTATGAAAAGGTGATCGGCATCGATATCGATGCCGGCCACACACGCCGGGCTGCGGCGCGCGGGGGAGTGGTGTTGAGGGCCGATGCGCAAAATATACCGATTTGCAATGATTGTTTTGACGGCGTCGTCATGCGTATGGCGCTGTCGCAGATTCCCGATCCGATTGCCGCGCTCGACGAGGCTGTGCGCGTACTGAAACCCGGCGGCTTCATCAGCGTCATCGACGGCGAAAAAAAATCGGGGGATGCCTTCCAGCGGAAAATTATGGCACACTGGAAAGAGCGCGGCGCACTGCGTATCGATTTCGAACGTTCGCTGCCGCGGCTTTTCATGCTGCGCGCACAGAAACGCTCAACGGGTCAGTGAAGCGTTGATGATCAGATCTGTATCTTCCCAGGCATTTTGTGTTTCTGTCACAATCGCTGTCGCCGATGTTTCGCTGAGCCCGGCATAAGTTTCTGCCCTTGTACCGCTGCGCGAGAACCAGAGCGTGCCCGCAGCTATGACGGCGACAGCCGCCGCGGCCCAGGGCGCATAGTGCTGCCGCGAAGCCGCACGCCGCAGCACTGCCGCGGTGGTTCTACGCGAGAAATCCTCATCGCCCAGCAACCGCTCGACTTCATGTTGATTATTTTTTTCCGTGCTCATGGCGCCCTCCTCTGTTGTTTTGCCTATTGCTTCTCGCCAGCCATTCTTTTCCCCGGGATAATCTTGACTTCACAGTTCCCGGCGCGATGCCCAGGTGCGAGGCAATTTCCGATACTTTCATGCCATTGCTGCGCAGCTGCACCGCTTCACGGAAAGGTTCGGGTATACCTGCAATCTGTAAATGCAGATTTTCAAGGCTTTCTTCATCAGGCATGTCGCCGGCTTTTTCGGGAAAGTTTTCTTTACGGCGAAAAATCGCAAACCACTCGCGGCGGGCTTTGCGGCCGGCCTTATAGCTCTCATTGCGCGCGGCGACGAACAGCCATTTCTGCAGATCGTCACCCGTGAGCGGTTTTTTGTCCCTGAATGCGAGAAAATAGCGCAGGTAGGTTTCCTGCGCCACGTCTTCAATCTGACCGCCGGCATTTTCGGGAAGATACCTGCCGATCGCGCGCAGAACCGTTTGTTTGCTTGCCTCGATGCCCTGCGCGAGTTCGGCCTCGGTCATTTTTCGTCCTGATCGTCTCCCGGGCGCGGTTTATCTTTACCGTGCTCCATTCTCTTCTTGTGCATCGTTTTGAGTTTCTTTTTCTGTTCGGGCGTCAGTAACGCTTCGAACTCCAGCCGGCCCTGGATGTCCTGCATCCGCATTTCGACATGGCCCTTACCGATCACCTCAAGCTGTCGGCGCACGGCCCCCAGATCGACTTTATCTGCCTCAAGCAGTTTACGCAGCTCTTCGTGCAGCGGCTTCATTTTTTCACGCTGTGTCTTTTGCAACGCTTCGCGTGTCTCGTGGAGGGCCTTCGCCTTTTCCTGCTGTTCCTTTGTCAGGTTCAGCTCCCTGGTCATGCGTTCGAGGTGCTTTTTCGGATCGCCATGTCCTCTATGCGGCCCCGGCCCCATTCCCTCGCCGTGGTGGGCTGGCTTTTCCGCCCCTGCTGCGAATGTCGCAAGACTGAGGGCCAAAACCAGTAGAATTTTAATTTTTCGTTTCATTGTTCCTCCTGAAGTATTTGCTACTATAAACCCGCAGGAGCCAAAAGGTTCCCGTTTTTTAACGCGGCACGAGCGTGCGCAGGTATTCGATCAGGTTTTGCCGGTCTTGGGGAGAAATCATCACAAACGAACGATGCCGCGCATCGCCTTCGAGAAATGCCAGAAGTTCGGTAAAATTTTTGCGCACGCGGATTAATCCCACTTCTTGTTTCTCGCGTTTCTGTCGCAGAATGTGCGCCGCGAGATGGCAGTCGCTGCAATCGTGAGAGGCGTAAACTTCTTCACCCAGCGCCGCGGTTGTATCTGTCTGCGAGCGGCGGCTGAGCCAAACCAAAACCACGAGCGCGGCAATGAGCGTAGCGCCGAAAATCTGAAGAATCAGCCGTTTATTTTTGCCCGACATACCGCCGCTCGTTATCGAAGCGCCTGAGTACGGCGACAAATAAATTCCCGGAAGGGGTGGGCCGGCAGCGCGCAAAACCCGAGCGCTGGCGCGCGCGCGCCTGAATGCCCGCGAGCCCCTGCCCTTCGCCCAGGCGCTCACCGCTCCAGCGAAAAACCTTACCGTCGGAGAGAATGGCCATTCTCAGGCCATAATGCCGCTTTTCAATGCGGATAACCATGCGCGAGGGCGCACCATGCCGCATGCAGTTGCCACTCCATTCCTGCAGGATGCGCAATGCATCGAGCAGAAGAAAGGCATTGGTTTGGGCGGCATCGAAATCGACGGCTGTTGTCAGCGTAAAATTATCCATGCCGCGCAGTATTTCAAGATAGGCTTCGAGTTCGTCACGGATGGTTGCGGCAGTCAGATCGCTGCGCAGCAGAAATATGATGTCGCGGATACGACTGCTCATGCTGCCGGATTTCTGCCCCAGCCAGAGCGCAATGTCACCCGGCACGTCGGCGCGCGCGAGCTTCATCTGTATCTGGCCAAATTCAGAACCCAGCACATCGTGCAGATCGCGGGCCAGCACCTCACGCTCGACCGCGAGCTGTGCGCTGAACTGCCCGGCCTGTTTTTTGTAAAATCGTACACGGACACTCAATGCCACGGTAAAAAGCAGGTTTTCCGCAACCGAGCCAAACTTCATCATGTGTGCCAGGTAGTCGTTATACGAAATTGCAAACAGACCCAGGATATGGAAGGAACTCAGTATCGCTGAAACCATAAAAAATACCCAGCCGAAAAACATGATCCATGCCGGTTGAAATCCGCCCAGCATGGCTTTGATCACGAAAAAAAGCGCCACAACACAATGAATTACCGTGATAATGAGATTCACCGGCATCATGCGCCGGTATTCGACCATGAAATTCATGGCGACGGCGAGAATATCGGCGGCAATCAGCAGGCGCCAGATCAGCACCTGGTGGCGCCCTGCCGCGGCGCCTAAAAAATCGCGGTTGAAGAGCGCAAAGGGAATCAGCATCGCGGGAAAAAGCGCTGAGCGGAAAAACAGGTAAACCGGCGCGTCGGAATGCCCCGCCATCATTTCCGGGATTCTCTCGAGCGTGAGAAAAACGCCGATGAACAGAACCAGGTAGGCGGAGTAATAGAGATTAATCTTTTCCTTCAGGCCAAAATAGATCGCAAGATTATAGATCAGAATCGTCGCCAGCGCGCCGAAAAACAATCCTGCGGACCACAGATAACGTTTCTCAGAGTCGAGAAAACGCTCGGCGCGCGCGGCAAAAACCGGGTAGCGGCGCGAACCGGGCGGCGTGGCATCGAGATAGATATGGCCCGCTTCCCTGACTGTGTCGAAAACAAACAGCGCATTGCGGTCGCGCCCGATGCGTTTGCCGTTTTCAACAGCACAGGGGGTACCCGAACGGCAAGCGGCGGGAACATAGAGCGCCAACGCATGGGGAAACAGCCCCTGGACCTGAACAAATATTTTGCCCACGGACGGTGCGGCGCAGACAGGGAAACGCAGAATAAAATTTTCCGCGGTGTAACCAAAACTTGCAAACGGATCAGGAACGCGCACGAACCCCTTTAGCTCGCCGGAAAGTATGGCAGCCGCAAGCAGCGGTTGCTTTTTTTCGCGATACTCCAGGACATTGCCGGCAAAAACCGCCGCATCCGGGGCCGCGAGATCGACACATTCTTCGGCGCCGATTTCGAAAACGGCGACAAAAAACAGCAGGGTCACGGTGACACAGAAACGCGCTGCAGGCACCGGATGTAATTTCGCGGACTTCATAAGAAAGCAATCAAAATTGTTTTTGTTATTTTTGGCACACGATGCCACGTGAGAGCGTACAAGCGTGAGATGATGCTAGTTTCTGCGGATAAACAGCTGACGATTTCAGAAAAGCACGAATGGATGATCTTTGTGCGCGAAACTGTCCAGGCACAGGCCAGGCAAATGCCGAACCTCGAACTTGCCCGGGCATGGCAGATGTTCGCTGACAGCCTGCATGCCGTTCATGCCGGTATCGGCAATCGCGACGGATTCATCAGCGTCTCTGACGTCGCCGACCTGATCCAGGTCGCCTCTTCGGGGCTGAGATTTAACCGCGCCGGCATCGGCGAAAACCTGTTGTGGATGGAAATCGGCGGCGATGGCGAACTGGAAGTGACGTTTGAAGATAAATCCGTCAGCTGCTCAGCGGCACAGATGCTGGGTGCATTACGGCAGCTCATGCTGCAAATGCAGAAAAGACTGGCGGCGACGGCGATGCGGGCTCCCTAAGCCCGCGGAGAAGATTCTCGATTCATCTGATTTCACCGGGAGGCCGATTTTACTCAAAATGTTTTCGGTCCTAAGTTATTCGTGACCTCATTGGGAGCCTACAAAGTCATCGACGGATTAATTGATTCCGGCTTCGCCTGTGTGGGTATCCGAAATTTCTGGTGTGTGAACCAGATTTAAGGCATACCGTAATTGACGGTTGCCAAGTCTTGCCTTGCGGTAATTGGAAAGCAGATTTTTTTGGGACTGTTTTTTTTCCCGCCAAGTACATTTCCCAAAGTCTGCCTTTTTACGATAATAACATCTTTCTCATGAAATCAACCCAGCGCGAACTTTTTTGCATGGAACTTTATGGAATCCGTCATACAATGTATGCTAATCAAAATACCGAGGCGATTTATCAGAATAAAAAAAATCTCCCTGATCTCAATATTCCTATATGCCATAGGCTGCGCCAATGATACCCCGTCTGTCGTCGGGGGCTGGTACAACCACCTCGGTCAGTACGCGTGCTTTCGTACCGATCATCGTCTCGGCATCGGCGACCATGTCAAAGAAGCTTTGGCGGGAACATCTACATGGTTCGACGACAATCGATTGAAATTTTCCGATGGCGTGACAGGTTCGTGGAACATCATCTCCGACGGCTCCCTCGAAATCCTCGCCGAAAACTGCCGAAAAGGCTGCGATGAAAACCCGATGAAATTTCAACGGAATAACTCTTTTGGCTGTCCCGAGTGATGGCGATGACTCCCGTCAGTATCGCATTAACAGGCGGAGACCTGCAAAACCTGCGACACAATGAGCCGAATGCGGATGCAAAAATCTGCGCATACTATCGGGCTTTTTTCCATGAGATCTATGTTTTTGTCCATCGCTACAGCCATGACGATGAAGAAGCACAAGACCTCGCGCAGGATGTATTTGCAAAAGCTCTAAAATACCTGCGCAGGGCAAACGACGAAATATCAAATCCACGCGCGTGGCTTTACCGGATCGCAAGAACCCACTGCATCGACCGTGTTTTCCGAAAGAAGAAAATTACCGCGACCGAACTGAAGCCTGACCTCGTCGCCGCGGCAAGTTCAAATGGTTCTTTCGAGGATTCTATTCTCGACCAGGCTATGGTAGACTCGGTGCTCGAATGGGTTTCTGAAAACAGCTCAGAAACGGAACAACAGATATTTGAGCTTAAAATTATCCGCGGGTTATCACAGGCCGAGATCGGCGAAATCATGCATTGCCATGCTTCGACTATTTCACGAATTCTAAACGGCATGACCGAACAGATCGTACGGAGATTCGCATGAACTACCAGCAAATAAACATACTCCATCAACTCAAACAACTGAGTTCCGACCGGGGATCGTCGGATATTGATCTTCTGAGGGATCGCTGGCATGATCGGTATCTTGAGTTTTGGAAAATCCGGGAGACTCCTGTAGACTTAAATGACCAGGCTATCGTGGCGAAACTTGGGGCAGATTCCCAGCCCGCATCTCTAAAACCCGACAGGGAGAGCTTCAAGGGCAAGATAAACGGTTCTTATTTCTTTGGGTGGCCTGCGGCTGCCATATTGCTGATCACCTTATCAGCCCAACTACTCAACCGACTGGGATCCGGATTTTTTCAGCCCGCAACACGGCAGGTGCAGCTTTCCAAGGAAACAGCTGCCGTCACTGCTGGTCTATTTTACGGCGAAATTAACCGCACCACGAAAATGATCCGAACGAATTATGACACATTAAAGCTGGGGAAAGACAGCATCGATACAGATCTTGCGACAAAAATCCAAACGACATCCGCCGACCTGAGATTTGAACTCTTCAGGGATGGCATCGGTATTCGCCTTATTCACGGCGAAGTGCTCTTTAATTTTTCTCCGGGCGCCCCGACTCAGCGCTATATCATCTTCCCCGGTGATGAAATCGTCACGATTACCGGTACAGAGGTCTATGCAAGAATCGATGCGACGACCAGGCAGGTCTACCTGCGCCACGGCAGCGCCAGGCTGGAATCGCCCCACCGGGGAACGACAACACTCAGAACCGGCAAAGTGTATATGTTGGGTACCTCGCTGACCCGGCAAATGAGCGAGGAAACGGATAATGAAATTCTCAGGCACTTCGGGCTGGCAGCACCTTTAAAACGAAAACTCCCGGTTGCCCGCAAGGCAAAAAAGCGTGAAGAGATTTCGTACGATTCCTGGATCGAAAGCGTTGAAGACGGCACCGATGCACAACTCAAAAGTCTGTTCCTGGAATTCAGGCACGTCTATAAGGTTTTCCTGCCAGAACGCAAAGTCGTGTATCTGGGGCAGGATAAAAATGAATCCGCGTTTTTTTTCACATCAGAGTATCAAATCCGGATTCCCGAAGATGTCCTGCACACAAAGGTGAGGTTGAAATAAATTTATGAAACATATTTTTGCACCACATGATAAATTCTTCCTGCTATCGCTGTTTTTCACTCTTCAAGGCCCGCAACTTTCCGCCAGTGAGAGTAAAATTATTTCAGTAGCGGTTGAAGCCCCTGACCTGATAGAAATCCCCACTGAGCTAAAATACCTGGGGGTAAGCCTGGCAAAAAATCTGTGTGCCGGAATCGTCAAGGAAGAAATATTCATGCTCACCGGTTGCGGCGTCAAAAGAGAATCCAGGGTCGGCGTTTTCACGGTCGTCAGTTCCATCCGCGCCGAAGCGCAGCAATTGCTCTTTGAAACTTCGATACGGAATGAAAAAGGAACAGAGCTCGCGTCAACGAAGACACACTCCGGATCGGAGCGATACCACGGACTGACCCTTGAATCGCACAGCCAAAAGGTGCTCAGTTACCTGAGAAATTTTGAGACATCCGAAAAACCAACGCAGGCAAAGGCTGTCAGCGAGATAACTAAACCGGTTTCTAATGGCGATCAAAAGCATGATGGATTTTATTTCAATACCACCGCCGGTCTCGGCTGGATGAAAATCGACAGCGGCATTGAAGGACTCCCCGCTATATTGGGGATTAAATTGGGCGCCGCCGTTTCGGAACATTTCGTCCTGTTCGGGGCCGTCGACTATGGCTGGCTACAAAACCCCAAAATTGACGCTTCAGTTCTGGTTTGTGCCAACAATAGCTGTAAAACTCAGAAAATTTCCGGAAACATGGATGGCCATATCGGTCACTTAAGCAGTAGCGCAGGGTTTACCTATTATTCAGATGCGAATTATTTAATCCAGTTTTCAATTGGTCTGGCTGGTCTTATGAATAACTTCAGTGCCACCGGATATAATTCGAAGCTATTACCCGATGTTAGTACAATATTCAATCTGGCTATTGGCAAAGAATGGTGGGTCAGCAAAGAATGGGGAGTAGGAATCGCCATTCTCGGTCTTTTGGCGCCAGGATTTACAACGGGAACATCCGTTGCGTATTCTTTCGTGGGCATCGGCGTCACGGCAACTTATAACTGAGAGATCATTGATGAAAATAATAATCCAACGGAATCTTTACCGCGTGCTAATCATTCTCTTGTTTCAAACACCGGGACTTTTTGCCATTCAAGAAAGAACACTAACGATCTCTGTTGGAGTTACTGACCTCATCGAAATTCCTGAAAACCTGAAGTATCTAGCCACCAGTCTGGCAAAAAACCTGTGCGCAGGAATAACCCAAACAGACGGTTATGAGCTAGCCGGTTGCGGATTGAACGCCAAAACCGAATCCACAGACTATATTATCGGCAACATTATCCGGTCAGAAAATCAACAACTGACATTTGAGGCAATGATCCGGGATAAAAAAGGACAAGTGCTCGCCACAATCAAGAGCGAATCCGGTTCGGAGCAATACCACGGACTGATACTTGAATCGCACACGAAAACTATACTCGCTCGATTAGCAGAACTACAAATAAGAAATACAACTCCTGCGGCAATAAGTTCCATAAAAACTTTATTATCCCCGGTCCACCGCCATGACGGATTTTATTTTAATGCGGTTGCAGGAACAGGCTGGGCCAATATTGACCGAATGGCGATGGGCGGCGCCGGCCTATTTGGCATTAAACTCGGCGGTGCGGTATCAGACCATGTCGTACTCTTTGGCGCCATCGATACCTATTGGATGTTTAGCCCTATCATGAAAACCGTAATAACCCTGGGAGATAAATCGATTGCGCTTTCAGGAAACCTCGACGGATATATATTGATGCCAAACTTCAGCGCCGGAGCCGGGTATTATACCGATAGCAATTATTTTCTATTACTTTCCATGGGGATGGCCGCATGGCAAATAAAATCCGATGTGCCTCAAACGACATTTGGTGGCACAAAAGAATCAAATCCCGGTTCGAGCTTGAGCCTCTCTATCGGCAAGGAATGGTGGATCAGTGACAATTGGGGAATCGGTGTCGCACTGATAGGCCATGGCGCTATAAATATGAGCAGAGGGGTCTATGGCAGCGGCTACTATTTCGCGGGCATCGCGGTTACGGCAACCTATAACTAATATGGCTTTTTTGCAAGGGTGGTATCGTATCTTCGTCAGACAGATTATGAAAACTAATAATCCTGCGATGGACATGATCGATCGCCTATTTAGCTACGGACGAATATTTTCTTGCGGCAGTGCCTTTTGCCTGTTTTTACTTTCTTGCTCCGGGGGAATGACAACAACCGAAATCGGCGGCAACACATACCAGAAGCCAGCGGAACCGATGCAGCCATTACCGCAACCTCCGGTGCTTACCCCCTATATGTTTGGATTAAGTACTGCCATCTCCGGAGACACGATGGTCGTTGGAGCGCAATACGACAGCAGCGATGAAACGGGCGTAAAAAACGGAACGGCAGGCGAAGCAAACGGCAATTTGGGCGGAAGTGGCGCGGCATACGTCTACAGGAAGATTGGTAATGACTGGGTGCAAGAAGCTTACCTCAAAGGCTCTGGCACCAGCATCGGCGACATTTTTGGAACAAGCGTTGCTATTTCAGCAGATACGATCGTTGTAGGGGCATTCAAGGAAGACAGCAACGAAACCGGCGTTAAAAACGGGACAACAGGCGGCACAAATGACCTCTTAACGGACAGCGGTGCAGCTTATGTTTTCAGGCGGACGGGGAACCTCTGGACGCAGGAAGCATATCTCAAAGGTTCTGCAACAAGTAGGGGGGATAGGTTCGGCAGAAAAGTCGCCATCTCCGGTGATACCATCATCGTTGGCGCTGCTGAGGAAGACAGCAATGAAACGGGTGTAAAAAATGGTGCGACCGGCGGCACAAACGATCTCTTAACGGACAGCGGCGCAGCTTATGTTTTCCGGCGCACGGGAAACCTCTGGGCGCAGGAAGCATATCTCAAAGCCTCGTCGACAGACTCTGATGACCAATTCGGATACAGCGTGGCCATCTCCGGCGACACCATCGTTGTCGGTGCCCGGCTTGAGGAAGATCCCGGTGACGTTACTTTAAATAGCGGAGCAGCATATGTTTTCAGGCGCACTGGTGCCCTCTGGGCCCAGGAGGCATACCTAAAGAACTCCGGTATCAGTTCTAACGGTAATTTCGGTTCGAGCCTTGCGATTGCAGGTGACACGATTGTGGTTGGCGCTCTCTATGAAGACAGCAATGAAATGGGTGTGAAGAATGGAATTCAGGGAGGCATTAATCTCATGTCTACGGATAGCGGTGCTGCCTACGTTTTTAAACGGACGGGAACATTTTGGGTCCAGGAAGCATACCTAAAAAGTTCAAATCCATTTCCAAGCAGCTATTTTGGTCAAAGTGTCTCTATTTCCGGGGACACAATCGTCGTCGGCTCAGATCTTGAAGATAGCGACGAAGAGGGCGTCAAGAACGGAACGGGAGGAGGGCTGAACAATTTGCGGACATGCAGCGGTGCAGCCTATGTTTTCAAACGCGCAGGTAATCTCTGGTCGCAGGAAGCTTACTTAAAAGGTTTAGGTACAAGCAACTGGGATAGATTCGGATCTAGTGTCGCAGTATCCGGTGATTCTATCATGGTGGGAGCTCCCTACGAAGCCAGCGACGAACTGGGTATAAAAAACGGACCATTTGGTGGTCTCAACGATCTCTGGAAAGACAGCGGCGCCGCCTACGGCTACACACGCACCGGCAACACGTGGGCGTCGACGGCTTTTTTTAAAAGGTCCAATTAATCCGGGAGCCCTTTTGAAATGACAAATTTTGGCATCTGGCTGCTCTATTTCTCGTACAGACGTTTAATGAAAGTAAAAATAATATTCTCCGCATTACTGCTGGTGTCAGCGGCTATCTGGAGCGAATCAATCGCAGTACCGGAAAATCACAAAGAAATCGTCGCAAAAAAATGGAAGCTAAAGAAAGTTTTGCGCGATTCAACGGACGTGACAAAAATGTTTAAGAAACAAACCTTTACGGCTGTCGAATTCGTCGTCGACGGCAAACTGAAGACCAACGAGCCCGGCGTCATGTCGGCCTCCTGGAAATTCGAAAATAACGAATTGATTATGGACACTCAGCATAAGAACAAACGCGACCCTAAACACCCCACAAGAGCCACAGTGAACTACACAGACGTCGAAGCGACGGCAAAATCTTTAAAATTTTCTAAGGATTTTGGTGGGGCCAAAATAACCTGGATCTTTTCAAAATAGGCTCTTCCGGTAATTCATCATCCAAGAGGTTCCTGCGCGCTGGTAATCGCTTCCCTATAGCAGGTTTCCGGCGCCGGTCATTTTCAGGCTGCTGCTTCTGCTGATAGCCCGTAATCGGGCAATCAGAACGCCGACTGGATTCTTTTTCTTCAATCGCAGCCTAATCGTGTTTGCCGCCGCATCGCAAAATCGGCAAAAGTCTCCGTGCATCTGCGATTCTCTGTCTTTCTTGCCTTGATAACAACGGCCCAATTGCCGGCCTACCGCGTCGTGCTCGACCCCGGCCATGGTGGGCGTGACATCATTCCGCATACTTTATACGGCGACAAATTCGATCGCCGCCTCGGCACCTACCTCGATAAATTCCGCGAAGGCGCGCGTTATAAAGGCGTGTGGGAATTCGAGGTCATGTACGACATCGCCGCGAGAGCCAAAGCAATTCTCGATAAGACGACAACGGAAGCCGGGCGAGCCGAGTTTCAAAAAATCCTGAAAAAATACGGCAAGCCCGGTAAGATGGAACAGATCGACGCTTTTGTCTCACGCCCGGCGGGTTATATCGAGAACTATTTCGAAAACCGCGACGACCTCAATGCTCCATTCCGCCTCTATGATTATCCCAACCAAAAGACCGGAGCGATCGAACCCGGCACGATCAGCCGCATCAATGCACTCGAGCCCGAACTCGTCATCACATTGCACCTGACGCACACACAGGCACCGAAACAGGGCGGCATGGCAACCGTCATTACGCCCGGATACAAAACCTACGAAAACGCACTCCGCTATGTACGCACCGACGGCGACGGGCGCAAGCAAATCCGCGCGCGCTTCGGTGAAAGCGCCTGGGCCAACTGGTTTGTCTCCGATGACAAATACACGACCTACCCGAGCTTCATGGCCGATGCCTTCATCTACTATATCGGCTTCTGGTCAAAAAACGACGGCCTTCATACTGACTACAAACGTTTCCGCGGCTACCGCCACAATCTCGTCGACTGGAGTTATGCCGATTCGGACGCGATCGTCGAATCGCTCTATGGCCAAAAGGGCGAACGTTATGCCACAACGCTCGCCGCTTTCGAACCGAAAGGCAAGTTCTGGGAAAGAGAAAAAGCCGAACCTGAAAACTGGCGCCGTGAAGCCGGTCCCGAAGGTTTCGGTGGGGATAACCATTTTGCCGGCACGGAAACCTTACGTTTTATACGGAAGGCCTTCGTCGTCAATGGCTTTGACACGCCTGCAACAGCTCCGAAAATTCTCAAACCCTATATGTCGACTTGGGCGGTCCCAACGTATGTCAACGCGGTCGCGGCATTTGTTGAAATTGCGCATACGACGTCGAAGCGTGATCATCTGCGCATGGCAAAACACCGCCGCATCTATGCCGAGGGCATCGCCGTCGCCGCTTACTCCTTACTTTACGGTATGAACGACGTCGGTATGGCGAAGGGAAAAAAGTTGCCGCTGGAAAGATATGAAAATCTCGCGGGCGGTAATTACTTCAAACGCGTCAAAAAGATATGACGTTTTCTCCCGTGCGCATTCTCGTCCATGCCCCCAACTGGGTGGGCGATCATGCGATGGCATTCCCTTTCTATGCGGCATTGCGTTCGCTGTTTCCAGCCGCCACGCTGACGCTGATTGGCCGCACCTGGGTCTCTGATCTTATACCCAAAGGTTTTGAGGAAGTCATTCAGCTGAAAGGCAAAAATTTACTCAAGGGGGATTTCCAGCGTATTGCAGAACAGCATTTCGATCTGGCGTTCACTCTCTCACCCAGCTTCCGCTCTGCCTGGCTGCTGAAAAAACTGGGAATTCCCCTGCGCCATGGTTTTGCGTCCGATATGCGGGGCCTTCTGCTCACCACTCCGGATAACAAATTCCGCAAGCAGGTATATAACCGGAGTGAACACCGCGCACTGGCCTACTTGCGCCTTTTGGCCCCCTACCTGCCGCCAGAGATTTTGCCCGAAGACCAATTCGAAGCATACCGCAACGTCAAGCTTGAGATTCTGCCGCTGGAGCCGCTGAGGAAAAAATTTCGGCTGGGACAAAAAGTGAGGCGCGTGGCGATTTGCCCCGGAAGCACTGCGGCATCGAAAAAATATCCTGTAGGCCATTTTATCCGTGTGATCGAAACGATCGCAGCAAAAAAATCCGGAATTGAATTTTTGCTGCTCGGCGCCGAGATCGACCGTGTTGAGTGCGAAGCGATCGCGAGCCATTTCGCCGGGTCGAAAATCAAAGTCGTTCCGCTCTGCGCTATGACAACGTTGCGGGAAACGCATACCCTGATCGGCTGGGCTGCCGTGGCAATTGCCAATGATTCAGGCCTTGCCCATATCACCTCACTCACAGGAACGCGGCTGGTAACTTTCAACGGTATGGGTCGCCGCGAAGAGACATCCCCGCTGACGCGATACAAAACACTCTTCGACCTGAGCCTCGAATGCTCACCGTGTTTTCAGCGCGAATGCCCGCGCAAAGATGCGCCGCTGGCCTGCCTCACAGGAATAGCCCCCGACGCCGTGGCAGAGGCCGCCCTTAAAGGTCTTCAAGGTGGCAGCGCGTGAGATCCTACCTTCTGCTGTTAATCGCGGCAAGCGCCTGCCCCATCGGCGCAGAAAGATTCTGTTTTACGAATACCACTGCGAAAACGAAAAGCGTTGTGACATTCGACAGCGAGCGCAACCGCATCACCGACGGGGTTTTCAAAATCACATGGACCGACGGCGGGGAAAACACGGCGCGCTTCCATGGCACAAAATCAGGTACGGTCTACGCAATCACTTTTAAGGGAAAACCGCCTTACAAAAGACCCAAGGGTGACGACACCATCATCTGGACTCGGAACGGCAACAATCTCGAAGTGCCTATGTACGGTAAAAATGCGAAGACAGGCAAGTTTGCCGAATACGCTGCGCAACTGGCCCCGTGTAAACGTTAGCCCAAAGCGGCGATTACTTTACGCACTCACTCAAAATAAAACTCCCGCGCATGGCAAAACTTGTTTTAATCCGCCACGGCCAGTCACTGTGGAACCTGCATAACCTCTTCACCGGCTGGGTAGATGTACCGCTTTCGGCGCAGGGAGTACAGGAGGCGATTGCCGCCGGCAAACGCCTCGCCGATGAGAAGTTTGACTTGATCTATACTTCGACGCTGATCCGCGCGATCACGACGGCAATGATCGTGATGTCTGAAAACAAAGAAGGCAAGGTGCCGATTTTGCAGAAGACCGCGGCTGAAAAACCGTTAGACTGGTTCAAGATCTATTCGCCTGCCACCGAAGCCAACATGATTCCCGTCTACTCGGCCTGGGAGCTCAACGAGCGCATGTATGGCGAGTTGCAAGGCTTGAATAAAGAAGAAACCGCGAAAAAATTCGGCGACGCCCAGGTGAAAATCTGGCGCCGCAGCTACGATGTGCCGCCACCCAACGGTGAGGCGCTTAAAAACACCGCTGAGCGTACCATTCCGTGGTTTCAGAAAAATATTGAACCGCAGCTGAAAGCGGGCAAAAATATTCTCGTGGCGGCGCATGGCAACAGCCTGCGCGCAATCATCATGTATATCGAGAAGCTCAGCGAAGCGCAGGTGCTCGAACTGGAACTCAAAACCGGGGAACCGGTGATTTTTACGGCAAAGGGTGACACGATCGCGCGGGGCGGATAAACAGCCTCGTGCCACGCGAACTTGCCCTGTTGGTTTTACAACACCTCTTCGACAGGCAGGGGAGGCGCGTTCCGCTCGGCGATCTCGAAGTTGCCCTGGGAAAAGACATCCACACACTGCGCCCGGCGATCGAAGATCTCAAGCTGCGCGGATTCATTAACGAAGAAGAATACCTGATAGAAATTCTCGCGGCGGGCCGCGACTTCGCGCGCAGCCGCTGGGTATGAAATTCCTGGGTATCGACCCCGGCTATGCGCGGCTGGGTTATGGCATCATTGAGGTTACCGGCAACCGCGCGGCATTCGTCGATGCCGGGGTTTTCGAGACCAGCCCCAAACACGCCGAAGGGGAAAGGCTGCTGCAACTACAGAAATTTCTCCAGAACCTGTTTAAATCCCATTCGCTCACGCACGCAGCGCTCGAGCAGGTTTTTTTGCGCCGCGACCTGACGACGGGTATTAAACTTTCAGAGGCCCGCGGCGTAATTTTAATGAATCTGTTTCAGGCCGGGGTTTCATATTCTGAAATCTCACCGAGCGCGATGAAAAAGACAATCACGGGCTCGGGGGCAGCGCAGAAAAAAACCGTGCAGCTGATGACGGCGAAACTCCTCCATTTGCCGGCGCAGATGAAGATTGATGACGCGGCCGACGGCCTGGGCCTCGCATTTTGTGCATGGTTGAAATGGCAGGCGACACAGAGATCACTTGCCTGAACCTAAAGAGAAACTACCTTCCGTCGAATACACAATCGACAACCATAATCGCCTGATCCATTTTGGCGGTGATTGGGATCAATTCGCCCAGGAAAATGAAGGCGAAAACTTGTCTGCTGCGAAACTGCACATGCAGCACCTGTTCGACCACATTGGCGATCCGAATCTGCATCAGCTTTGGCACGCCATTATTCAGCGGGTGCGCGGAAAAAAAGAAGCTGCGGAATTTAATTACCGGTGCGATTCACCTGGTCTCAGACGATTTATGAGAATGCGTGTTTTTCCTGCCGATGACCACATCCACTTCAAATCCACGGTTCTGCGAACAGAAACACGCCCCGAACTGAAGATCCTCGAAAAAAAACGTCCTCACAGCAAAAAGCTACTGATTGTCTGTAGTTGGTGTAAAAACATCAAGGCACCGGATGAAACCTGGCTGGAACCTGAAGTCGCCGTTAGCCAGCTGGGCATTCTCGAAGAAGAACCTCTTCCGGAAATCTCTCATGGTATCTGTCCCGAATGTACAGTGCGGGTTACCGAACAGTTAGATGTAATCATATGACCAGAGGCCGGGCATGCCGGCACAGGTCGACGTACTTCAATGATGTGGCTCTGCCACTGCACCTGCAGCGCGGCTTTCACCGCGCTGCGGAAAATCACGCAGGAATAAAAGTTTTCTTTTTCTCTTGCTTAGCGACCTTTTTTTCTTTGGCCGTTTTCGTAGGTTTTTTCTTCTGATCTTTTTTAGTGTTTTTATCTTTTGACATTGTCCGTCATGAACGGCAAACCACGCTCATTGGCAAGGGTATCTGTGATTCTTTTTCCAGCGATACGATTGACATCGCTGCGGGGGCCCACACCCCGCCATTACGTTATGAGTCCCGAACTCGAAAGCCTCGAAAAGAAGATCGCGGCACTGGAAGGCCAGGTTTTCAGCCTGCGCTCCGAACTCGAAAAAGCCAAAAGAGGAACTCCGCCGGTAGTCGCCACGAAAGCGGAAGCACAGCCAGTGACGGCAAAGCAGGCGGCCCCGCCGCAGACGACCCTAACTGCGACAGCCAGCCCTGCGCCCGCCGCGAGGCCAAAAGAGGCGCCGGCGGTTCAGCCGGCTGCAGCAACGGTCAACGACGCCGGCTTTTCATGGGAATGGCTGATCGGCGGCAATATCATCGGCAAGATCGGTATCGTCACGCTGATCGTCTCGACCGCGCTCTTCATGGTCTATGCGCTCGACCAGGGCTGGCTCAGCGAGTGGATACGACTTCTGATGCTGCAGGCCGCATTCGGCGCGCTGAGCTACCTGAGTTATCGGCTCTATGTAAAGAACTACAAGGTGATTCCCGAGATTCTCGCGATCACGGCGCTGGCCGCCAATATCATCGCCATCTATTCCGCGCATTTTGTGTACCGCTTTCTCGGGCGAACCGAGACGATGGCGATGATGGCTCTCCTCATGGCGATTGCGCTCGCCTTCGCGCGGCGCATACAGTCCACCGCGCTAACGGTCATTTTATTTGCCGGATTTTTTGCCCTGCCCGTTATCCATTCGCGCGGCATCAATGAACCGAAAGCTTATTTTACTTATCTTTTGGCAGTAAACCTGCTCTATTTTCTGCTGCAACAATTCAGGTCTTCGCCGCACACCCTCTGGGTTCTGGCGCTCGGCAATGCACTTAGCCTCTTTGGCTGGGCAGGTGCTTACCGGCAGTATGCGACAACGCCGCTGTTTTTCTGCGCGGTGACGCTGGTGATACTGCTGTATAACGCACATAAGTCATCATGGGGACAGGCAAGTCCCGGGGCCGGCGACGCCATGGATGGCGTCCGTTCGACGGCCGGGGGTTTCTTTCGCGCTGCGGCGGTGATTTTCGTCAATATCGTCTATGCCGGCATGGTATCCTCCGTACTTTCACTCAACAAAGACTTCTCCAAGGAAATCACCGCGCTTGCCTTGCTCTGCCAGGCTGCGATTAATTTTCTCGTCGTGCAGTTTCTTCCAGGTGAAAAGCGCAGCCTGTCGTCTGCGACGCTCATCGTCATTTTGTTCATGGCTTCGGGCGTCAGCGTGATTATGGATGGTCCGGCAGAACGCCTCGTACTGGCGGTGCTGCTGACCGCGGCGATGTTTGTTGCCGGCAAGTGGCCCGACCCGCTCGTCTACTATGGCGCGGCGACGGTGAATCTCATCAACCTCGTCGCGCTCTTTGTCGGCCTCTCGCATTCAAGCGACCGCTGGTTCATCCTGAACTTCCAGGCCGGTGGATTCCTCTTCTATGCGGTGGCGGCTATTTATATGCGCGCGAAAACAATCTGGCCGCAACGTTTCAATTTCGGCATCGCACTCACGGGCGTGGCATTGGTGACATCGTTTATCGGCATTATCACCGAATTGCAGCGCGTCGTGACAACGAAAGACTCACGCCTTTTAATGATCACGCTCGTCTTTGCCGCCTATGCGCTGACATTGCTGTTCATCGGTTTCCGCTGGCAAAAGGTCTGGTTCCGCCAGGCGGGTCTCTTTTTTATGGGCCTGGCGATCGCAAAATTTTACTTCATCGATATCTGGCAATGGGATAAATCAGTCCGCATTATTGCGGGCATCATTATGGGAGGTGGCCTCGTGCTCATCAGTTTCTATTACGAAAAATTCAGGAATAAATTCAAAGAATTAGGAGTGATCCTTATTCTCGGTGGTTTTGTGCTGTCTTCAAGCCCTGTCGAAGCGGTGGAGAAATTCAAACCGAACCGCTTTAAGTTTGTCAAAGAGCTCTCGCTCAAAGGCGAACTCAATGGCAAAACTTTCGGCAGCGTGGTCGTCGACGCCGACATCTACAAGTCGGCTGGTGAAAACGACGTGCGCCTCGCCTACGACGGCAAGATTGTCCCCTATGCGCGGCAAATGAAAAAATCGGGCGACGATAAGAGAATGGAAAAAGAGATCACGGTCGCAGACCTCGTAACGTCTGTCGATGGTGAAAACAACTCGATCTTTATCTTTGAGAACCGCGACAACATCCGCCTGAGCGGGCTCAAACTTAACTTTAAAGAAAAAGATTATACCCGCGAAATTCTGGTCTACCACCGCTCCGGCAAATTTCAGCCCAATGTCCTCGCGAAATCGATCACTCTCACACGCAAGGCGGGCAAGCCCGAATTCCACACGGTTGATTTTGCTCCGGTCTCGGGGGAGATCCAGCTGCAGATCCGCAATGAAGACGATGCGGCGTTGGCATTGACGCAGTTCGCCGCGGTTTCAGACAAAGAGTTTATCATCTTCCGCGTTCCCGATAATTTTGCCGATTCTGATAAGAAGATCCAGCTCTACTACAGCGGCGAATATTCGCAAAAGCCCAAGTACGATATCGCCGATTCGCTCGGCGAAGGTACGGCCTATGCCGAGTTCGCGCTCGAAGCAGAGAAACCAAACCCCCAGCACAAGCTGACGCTGTTTGACCCGCCCTACTCGATCTGGCTCTTCCGTACGGTGTTCTGGCTGCTGCTGGCACTCATTGCCTGGCGGATGTTCGCGATTTACAAGAGAGAAAAGACTTCGACAGCTATTTGAGCCGCGGCTTTTTTTTGGCACTTTAGAAAATCTCTATCGTACATAGGGCATGGCTCTTGCGCTAAAAAGCAAGAGCCGCTATGTGCCTACGAATAATAAAACCGATCTCTTTTTTTGCCTGCGTGGCGCTTGCCCGCTGCCAAGGCTGGGGTAATTTCTGGGATGTCCCCGGCGAGACCGCGCCCAAAATAACCGCAGTCACTCCCCCGTCGGGCATAGTGGGCGACACCATAACTATCAGCGGCCAGCGTTTCGCCAGTCTCGCATCGGGAAATACTGTGAAGTTTTCGGGTACACTGGCGACAGTCACCGCGGCTTCCGCGACAACACTGACAGTGCTCGTGCCACCAGGGGCACATTCGGGTTCCCTTACCGTTACGACAGCAGACGGCTCAGGCTCTGCTGATTTTGCCGTCCTCAAATACTTTGTCTATGTCACGACGAGTTTCAGCTCTGCAATTTCCGTTTTTTCGATCGATTTCAGCAGCGGAGCGCTGAGCGAAATAAGTGGTTCGCCCTTTGCGACGGCCGCAATTTCACAGGGCCTTGCGATTCACCCGTCGGGAAAATTCATATATGTGACACTCACTTCGAACGTCGTCGTTGCTTACTCGGTAAATACTTCCGGCAGCCTGACCTCGCTCGGGGGATCGCTTCCCACGGGAACCGGCCCTGTTATCGCCGAGGTCGAACCGGCGGGAAAATTCCTTTATGTTGTGAATACAAATGCGGTGTCGAATAACATCAGTGGATATGCGATCGGCGCAAACGGCGCTCTGACAAGCCTGGGAAACACCCCTGCAACCGGAACAAATCCCAGCAGCATCACCATCGACAAAGCCGGCAATTTTCTCTACGTGCCCAACAACAATGCCGCAACGAGCACAATCTCCTGCTTTGCGATCAACAAAGCATCCGGTGCGCTCGGCAATTGCGGCACCTTTGCCGCCGGCACCAATCCCTGGGATGCGACGCTTTCGCCCTCGGGGAGATTCCTCTATGCCACGAACGCCGGCGGGAATAGTATTTCGGGATTTACCGTAGACAATGTCACCGGGGCCCTGACCGGCGGCCTGCCCGCTTCGCCTTACGCTACAGGTACCAGCCCGCACGGAATTCGGGTACACCCTTCCGAAAAATTTCTCTACGCTGCAAACTTTAACGGCAGCTCTGTCTCTGCATTTAGTCTCGATACAGCGAACGGGTCTTTAACCTTTGTGGGTAATTATTCAACTATTACCACTCCGGAATCACTGATGATCGAACCGCACGGTAAGTTTCTCTATGCAACCAATAATGGTGGCAGCTGCAACCAGGTGAATGTCTATTCCATCAACCAGCAGACGGGTGCCCTGACCTCGCTGCCCACAGCCGTCACACAAAACAATCCCTATGCGATTGCAATCATGGGCGTGCCGCAATAATGCCTGCCCGGCTTTCCGTTTTGTCGGCATTTTTTCCTTCGGAACTGCAAATGAATTTCAGGCGGGCGATCTGCTGTGTTATGGCCGGTTTAGTAGCCGGCAGTTGCATGGGACATCCCATCACGCAATTTCTGGATGCTGTCGACGGACAAAAGAACATATCCGTTCTGATTACCCTGCAGGTATCCGGGCTTTTGGGTTCCGGGCTCGTCCTCAGATCGGCCGCTGAAATCTTACCCGTTACAACCAACGGCTCCATCAGTTTCAAATCCCGCATCCGCGCCGGGCAAAGTTATGCCATAGCTGTCGATCGCTACCCGGTATCACCCAGCCAGTATTGTTCGGTTTCGATGGCCACAGGTACCGCCGGAAATGAAAATTTAACCCTCGCGGTCATTTGCACCGCGGGAACAGCGGCGGGTCCTTTAACAGGCGGAAACATTATCCGTCCGCTGAATCTTACGGGCAATGCGGATCTATTGCTCGGACAGGTTTTTGCCGGCTCTCTGGGCGCCAGCGCTACCACCGATGGAACAGGAAACTCGGCGCGCTTTACGGACCCCATGCAACTGACAACCGATGGTACCTACCTATATGTACTGGAACTGGGCGGCAATATCCGCCGTACCACCATTTCAACGCGTGAGGTGACCACGCTGGGTAATATCGGTGGCTCAGATAACATCACCACCGACGGCAGCTATCTCTATGCGACGAACTTCAGCGACTGCGGCATCCACAAGATGCGCCTCAGCGACCTGAGCGTATCGACGCTTGCCGGGGGCACATTCACCTGCAACTTCGCCGATGCGTCGTCGGGGGCTGCGGCACTCTTCAACCATCCCGTGGGGATTACCAGCGATGGCAGTTATCTCTACATCGCGGATTATCAAAACCACCGTATCCGCAAGGTTGACCCGAATAGCGGAGCTACCACAACCATTGCAGGTACCGGTGCCCCCGGCAATGGCAATGGTGCAGGGCTGAGCGCAACATTCAATATTCCCCACGGCATTATCTATTTCCAAAATAAGCTCTATATCACCGAGCTCAATAACTATGACATTCGTGTGCTCGATCTCTCCTCGGCGACGAATACTGTTACCACGTTAACCGGCGGTACATCGGGCAATGCCGATGGCGCTCCGGGAGTGGCACAGTTTATGAAGCTGCGCAATCTCGCCATCGACGGGGTATACCTGTATGCCACGGACGAAGATACACACAGTGTCCGCCGCATCGACCTCGTGTCGGGTTACGCTTCGACACTTTCGGGTTCGCCAACGCGCACGACGACTGCCATCGGCACAGGCGGCGCTTCAGGCACAGCAGCCTTTCTGGATATTACGGGAATTACTTCAGATGGTTCTTATCTTTATGTGACCGATACTTCGGATTTTATCGTGCGGCGTATCGAATAAGCGGGCACAAAAACTAGTCTTCAGCCATCGGTTCTTCGGGGGTCGATGGCCGCTCCATGCGCTGCATCAGCGCCTCGGGACGCATCGCCGACATAAAGATAAAATCGCTGTCGGTCAGGACCATCGAACGCAGCTTGCGCCCCATCGTACAATCGATCAGGTTATTACTTTCGCGGCCCATATCGCGCAGCCGCTTCGCCACCGCCGTCTCGGGTGAGATGATCGCTACGATCTTATCGATCGAAACGCTGTTGGAAAAACCGACGTGCAAAAGCTTCATTCTAAATTCCTCACCTGTTCGCGCAGCTTTTCAATCTCGGTTTTCATGATAACAGTGAGTGTATTGATCTCGGCGTCCTGGGCCTTGGCGCCAATCGTGTTTGTCTCGCGCTGCAGTTCCTGCAGAAAAAACTCGAGTTCGCGGCCCGCGCTCTGGTTCTTACGGAAAATCTCAAGCATGCGCGTCAGGTGCATGCCCATACGGCTGATCTCTTCGCTGGCGTCATTATGCACCGAGCGCAGAATTTCATCCTTCTTTTCGTTCCAGATCAGTTTCGCCACCTTCATGGTATTCGACCCGGCGAGTCTTCCCTTGCCGGTCTGGCCTTCGAGCGCCTGCGCGCCGAAAAAATCCTCGAGAATCCGGTGGCGCACACCGCTCAGCTTCTTGCGGTGCGAGTGTGTGTGCAATACGCCGATCTGGCGCTGCACCCTTTTCAGGTAACGCAGGTGCGTGAGGCAGGCGCGTGTGGTGCGCTTGCCTTCTGCCGCACGGCCACGCTGCATCTTGATCAGGGCGCGCAACAGGTGAAAATCAAATTTGCCTTGGTAACCGCGCCAGTTTTTTACGCGGCGCTCGACAAAACCCGGCATGTTCAGGAATTCGCGGGGGTCGAGCGAGTATTTTTTTTTGCCCAGGCGCTGCGACAGAAAACGTTCGTATTGAGAAATGATTTCGGTGTTAAAGACAACGTCGACTGGCAGCGACGCCGCCGGATGAAATGCGACTTCGATGCGTCCCCGCTGAAAACGTTTACGGATGATTTCTTCGCTGTGGAAACGAAACCACGAAAGTTCTTCGGGAAAATTCAGTTCGACATCGAGAAAGCGGCTATTGAGGCTGCGCGCTGAGCAGACGATTTGCACACCTTCGGCGCTGAAATGGCTTTCGCCATAACCCGTCATGCTCTCCATGGAGCATCAAGCCTTAATATCTACACCTTTCTCGGTATCGATATGTTGTTTTTCTTCACGCGGTGCGAGGCCGTTTTGCCCACGAATCGTCAGGTACAGAAGAGCCTTCAGGTCCTCCGAGGAGATGACAGTGGGCTGCGCGGCCGTCGCGGCGCTGATTTCTTGTATCCCTTGCATAGACTCCCTCACTTTCAGAGTGTCGGTCAGGGTAACTCAAGGCTTGAGAAAAAAAGCTCACTTTTTTCACAAACCGGCCGAAATATGTCACATGAGGCTTAATACGTTCATCGCAGCAATATTCATGGTGGGATTCACCCCCGTCCTGATGGCCGGCCCCGAGGTCTATGATCCGCTCGAGGCATATAAGAGGCAAAACAACCTGGGCTCGCGGCCTGTTTCCGAAACTGTCACGCAGGGCACGGTCAACGAAACCGCGAAATTCAAATACGAAGCGGGGCTTCTGGTTCGCGCTGATTATTTTGGACACAAAAACGTACCGGCAGGTTACAGCCTCTACGCCTATGAAAAGGGCGTACTCATGCATGAGCAACTTTTCGATGCAGCTGGCAGTCTGGCCGAAGATATCCGCTACCAATATAAGAAAGACAAACTCGAAAAATCCCTGATCAACGATATTCGCGGCAATGCCCGCATTGAATGGCAATACCTGTACGACAAAGAAGGCAATCTGGTCGGCGGTAAAAGAATCATCGACAAAAAGGGCACAGAATCCTTTAAAATGGTAAGATCCCCGTCGGGGGTTGCGCAGCACATCTATAACGCCAAGGGCGAACTGACCTCAAAGGTCGAATCGGTTTTTGAAAATGGCCTGCTGCGCTATCGCATGAAGTCGGGCCTGACCGGCGCTAAATATGCCGAATACAGATACAACGATAAAAAACAACTTATTGAAATCCTTTACCATGAAACCATACGCGGCGAAAAAACCTTTGTTAAGAAGCACCACTTCGATTATTCGCTGAACGCAGAGCCGCAAAAAACAGCGGCTCTCACTCCTTAGCCGTGCATTAACCGGGCCTTCAGGCCCTCTTTTAAAAGTATTTCATTTTCCAAAACTTCGAATTCAATCTTCAGGTAATAAAACTGCCTGAAGACTTTCAGGGCATCCATATGCTTCCTGAGCCGCACATAATCTTTTTCCGTGGTGACGATGAGGTCATAAGGGCGAACCCGGTTTAAGATCATTTGGATATCCCGCTCTGAAAAATCGTGGTGATCGCGGAAGCTGATCTGCTCCACTTTTTCGGCTCCGGAACGGCGCAGCATCTCTTCGAAGGCGCGGCTGTTGGCGATCGCCGACAATGCCCAGACGGTTTCATGCCTGAGCACCCCCGTATTTTCTATTTTGCCGGGATGCTGCGGCGTATATTCGTGCGGAATTTTGACTAAACCCTTCGCCGCATGCCGGCTGATAAAGATGTGCGACAGGCCGGAAATTTTCTTAATCTGCTCGCGCAATTCTTCGAGCACCGAAAGCTCAACCAGATCGGTTTTGGTCAGAACGATCGCCGAAGCGCGCGCGAGATTTTCGACAGGTTCGCGCAAAATACCCTGCGGTAAAAGTTTGCCGCTGCCAAAGGGGTTCGTGGCATCGATAAGTACGACATCCGCGTCACGGGCAATGCGGTAGTGCTGAAAGCCATCGTCTAAAAGAAAGAGGCTGGTGCCCGATTGCTCCATGAGTTTTTGCGCATTCTTGAGCCGGTTGCGCCCGACGGCGATCTTAACGCCCGGCAGATTGACTGCCATGAGATAGGGTTCATCCCCGGAATCGTCGCTGTCCATCAGCAGGCGAAAACCGTCGGAGAGCAGGTTCGTTTCATGCGAGAGCTTGCCGCCATAGCCACGCGACAGTACCGCCTGGTTCGGATATTCGGCCCTGAGCAGTTTCGAGAAATAAATCGTCGCCGGAGTTTTGCCGGTACCGCCGGTTGTAATGTTGCCAATCGAGATGATTTTGGTGCCCGGTATGCGCACCGGTTTGGTTATACGGCGGTGTATACGATTACCGAACGAATAAAGCTTTTCGAGGGGATTCACAGGTACTGTAACACCTCGTGTTTTTGCGGAGACGGCGTCGAGCGGTTCTAAGTCTTCTGCTGTGCTGCAGTTATGCGGCCGTCGCAGCCCCCCCGGGTAAACGCGTAAAGCCGGGGAGCATCCCCGATGAAACCCCCTTGCCACCGGCTGCCGCGCCGGGCAAGGCCGAAGAATTCTGGTATGGCCTGAAGCCCGACGGCGTGACTGCATTCCGCCTGGTGTCAGATTTTAACCTGAAACAACTCGCACCCGACCGCAATTATCTGCACCAGGTGACCGCACGCGTGACGCCGGTGCATCCGCTGACCGATAAGAAGACCGACCTGAAGCCCCTGTTCGATACCGATATGGAGCTCGTACGGCAGACGCTGCGCATCGAAAAAAAGCCCGAACTTGCGCCCTCGGGAAAATCCGTTGAGTACCGCTGGAATGTCGAGCGCCCGGGAAAAGACGTGCTCTATATCAAACCCCGCAAGGAAATCTTCCTGCCCGACCGCAACCGCATCTTTTCCTTTTATGTCCGAGGTGCCGGGCATGCGCACCAGATCTTCGCCGTGTTCCGCGGCCCGAACAAGGTTCAGCAGGAAATTTTTGTCTGCTCGCTCGACTACCAGGGCTGGAAGCGCTTCGAGGTAGTCATTCCGCCTTACCTGAGGCTGCGCAATCCCTTGAAGTATAACAGGTTCGAACTCTATTTCCTGGGGCTCAAGGTGCAAAGTTATTTCCGTGACCAGCCGGGCACGTCGGTGTTTAACCTGGCGGAGATGTTTATCCTCGCGGATACTTCGGATAAAAAAATCCCGGGCTCGGATATGCCGTCGGAATTTTAATCTAAATTAATGTCCGTCAGCAACTTCTGTGCGTCCGTTTCGAGCTCGATCTGCTCGATCTCGATATAATCAGGTTTGAAAAACTGCACCAGCGATTTCAGCACCAGGTTCGAATCGAGGTACCAGACAATGCGGCGCGGCTCGAAGGCGACGTTGACGATCTTGATCTTGCCCAGCGCATCGAGCTCAGGGGGAATCTGCATGAGAATAAAATTGAGATCGAACCCGACAAAACGTTTGCGGCGGTTGACCATAAAAAACGGTGAATCACCGCGCGTGAGGTGGTAGAGAATAATATTCTGCAGCTTGTGCGAAAAACGCGTGCTGAGCCTGATCATGTCCGGTTTTCCCGAGCTGAAAAAGCGCGCCTTCGACATGCGCATCTTTACCGTGTGTGCGGTAACCTCTTCTTTCAAGAGCTGAAAATCAAAATAGATCTCACCGGTCTTCAGGCCGAATATTTTTTCTTCGCCTTCGCGGATGATGCCGCGCAGGTGAAGCGCGCGCTTCACACAGAGAAAGCGGATGCTTTTCAGGCGCTCGAAGCGCGACACGACATGTTCGTCGAGTAATTTATTCAGCGATTCCTGCCGCGTGACCGCCTTATACATCAGGTACCGAAGTAACGATCCCCTGCATCGCCCAGCCCCGGCAAAATATAGCCTTTATTATTCAGCCTTTCATCCAAAACTGCTGTATAAAATTTCACATCGGGATGGTTTTTCTGTAAGTGTGCAATCCCCTCGGGTGAGGCGAGCACACTGACCGCGCGGATGGTATGCGGTTTGGTTTCCTTGATTTTAGTCAGCGCGAATTCGAGCGAGCCGCCTGTTGCCAGCATCGGGTCCAAAACCCAAACCTCGGCCCCCTTGAGCGGCGGCGTCTTATAATAATAGAATTTAGGCTTGAGGGTTTTATGATCGCGCTCGACGCCGACATGCCCGACCGCCGCCTCGGGCAAAAGCGCCTGAAAACCTTCGAGCATACCTAAACCGGCGCGCAGAATCGGCACCAGCACCGTCGGCCGTCGGATCTTCACGCCACGGGCACGCATCAGCGGCGTCTGCACAAAGACCGGCGCGGTTTCGATCTCGGCGCTCACCAGGGCGCAGAGAATCGTGCTGATGTCAGCCATGTTGTCGACGAAGTCGCGGTGCGGTGTTTTTTTGTCACGCAGCCGCGTGATCTTCGCCTGCAACAACGCATGCTCGGAAAATATTTTTACACTCACGCTGCCACCGGGTTATAACAATGGAATGCCGCCAAACCACCCGACTGCGACAGCGCGGGAAAAGCACTGTTGCACTGCGGCTGCACGCGGCTGCAGCGCGGGGCGAAGGGGCAGCCGGGAGGCGCGTTGACCGGCGAGGGGATCTCCCCCGGCAGCGTATAAAAATCGCGTTTGTGCACATTCATATCGAGCTTACTCAAGGCCAGCGCCTGCGTGTAAGGGTGGCGGCTTTTCTCAAAAATGATCTCGGCCGGCGCCGTTTCGACAATGCGCCCGAGATACATCACCGCCACGCGATCGGCGAACCACCGAACGATCGAGAGATCATGCGTGATGAAAATTGCGGCAAAGCCGTATTGTTTTCTCAGGTCGCTCAAAAGATTGAGAATCTGCGCCTGAATCGAGACGTCGAGCGCGCTGATCGGTTCATCGAGAATCAGGTAACGCGGTTTTAAAACCAGCGCGCGGGCGATGGCAATCCGCTGTCTCTGCCCGCCTGAGAATTCGTGGATTTTTTTCGTCAAATCTGCCGCGGAAAGCCCTGTCGCCTCAATAATCTCCACAACGCGGTCGCGCCGCTGTGCTTTGGTAAAACTGAGATTTTTCTTACGGATAACCATGGGTTCTGCGACAATCTTCTCGACCGACATCCAGGGGTTCATCGACGAAGCAGGATCCTGGAAAACCACGCCCAGCTCTTGTCTGAGTGATCGCCAGTCATGCCGCGTCATCGTGCGGCTGTCAAAATTTTCAAAGGTAAAATGGCCTGCATCGGGCTTGTAGAGCCCCATGACGATACGCGCCAGGGTGCTCTTACCGCTGCCCGACTCGCCGACGAGCCCGACAATTTCACCGGGGTTCACGTCGAGCGACACGTCGTTGAGCGCCTTTACAGTCAGCTTTTCGCGCGAAAACATGCCGCGCTTAATCGAAAAAAATTTTGAAACGGATTTAAGTGAAATCATGTCCCGATACGCGAGGCTACTCGGCAAACCATCCTATTCAATCGGCGTAAAATCGAGGCGCAGCATCGCCGTAAAGCCGACGACCCAGGCGCGCTGAGTCGCGAGGTACTGCATCGTATTGCACTGCGTCGTTGCCGCACCGCCGGCGGTTTGCGCGCACATTTCTGCCGGGCGCGTCTCCTTGATGGAATCCGATTCACTCCACCACCACTGTGCGCGCGCGACGTTTAAGCCGAGCGCAACTTCTTCTGTAATATGGTAAAAGAAGCCAAAATATCCCCAGCTCTCGACTAGCGTACGGTTGCCAAAATTCAGCGCAAAATGCGCTTCATACTGCAAAAAGAAAGTCATAAACGGCCGGTCACCGTCCATCCAGAAGTACTGCAGGCCGGGGCGCAGAATGTATTTCATTTCTGCAACATTCGCCGAACTTTGCCCCCAGTTATCGCGGCTGGCATAACGGTCATCGGAATACCAGGTGTACATAAAGCGGTTTTTCAGCTCAAAGACCCAGTTCTCACCGGGCAGGAACGGCAATTTTTGCCGCACCGTGACATCGCCGACGAATGACTGTTCAGCGCGGTTATTGGTATTCAGCCAAAACCAGTCCCACGTCGATGATCCGCTGGCCGCCCAGCCGCTGCCGACCCAATCGTTGCGGTGCCGCTCACCCTGGCCGTAACGGTAAAAACCACCGACCATCAGATTTGGGAAAATATTGTAATAAGTGCCGAACATCGCATGCCAGGTCTGCTGGCTGAAACGACCGAGGCCGGTCTGCGTCGTATTCGCGAGGCCGTCAATGCGCGGGTTACCCGAATTACCGCCTTCGAGGCGATAATTGGTTTCAATCAGCGGTAGCCAGGCTTTGTAACGCAGCTGCGCGCGCAGTGTGCCGCTGTAGCGCACGGTTTCTTTTTCTGCTTCGGCGCGCGCCACCGGCGTCTCCCACGCGAACAAGCCGGCAGGCAAAACAAAAACGAGGAAGCAAACCCAATGTCGGCTAAGAAACGTGGACGCCATTGTCCGTGCATCTTTGAAGGTGTACAACCCGGCAAGCAGAATATCAGAACCGGCGCGTGATTCCGGCGTTAAAAGGGACGAACTTCAGAAACTTGCCGCTGGGGTCATAGGTAAAATTGATTCCGCCACCCAGGTAAACTGAAAGCTTTTCTGTCAGCGCATACTGCATCTCAAACGCGGGCATGACGCCCCATTGCAGTATCGATGAAGATCCGGCGGATGACAACAGCAGGAACAGGTTGGGCCCCGTAGAGAGAGAGACCAACAGGCTGAATCCCTTGCCGATGACAAACGGATGGTAGATGCCCGGGTAAAAATTCACGTACCACATCGCGTCGAATTCATTGGATTTAGACGGTGAATATCCGCCCTGTAATTTTAATTGCGGCCGGATAAAACCCCAGAACGCTTTGTCGTAGCGGACAAAACCTTCTAAACCATAGTTCATCCGGAAAAATTGTAAATTGGTATCCTGGATTCCCGCATAAAGCCCGGCGCCCCAGAAAAACGCCGATGCAATGCTGCCCGCCGGCGGCGCGGCCGCATCTGCAGTCATTTTGAGGCTGCGCCCCGGTAGGCCAGCCACGGCAGACATGGCATAGGGTTCGGTTTTTTTATTTATCGCCAGGTAGAGTGCCGCATTTTGCGGCACCGTGACATCGGCCTTTGCATCCGTTGCGCTGGCATTGCCCGCAGACAAACCGCGCAGCGTCTTCAGGTATTCGCCGCGGATCGAGCGCTGTATTTTAATTTTCTCGCGTAACCCTTCAGCGCGCTCTTCAGCGGCGAGCTGCGACGCATCGGGTTTGCCGCGCGTCACTTTGACCATCGTCATACGCGAGTAGGTGCCGGTCTTGAACTTCGTGACCGCGGCGACCTGAAAATAGTACTCCCCCTGCGTGAGCTCGAGCGACAGGGAATTTTCTTCGGTGTTTTTGGTCTCGATGAGGTTCTTCTTTGCGTCGAAGAGTTTCACACTATAACCCGTCACACCTTCGATCGGCGACCACTCGAGCCGCTGCGTTTTTTTCGCGGGCGCTTTGGCGGCAAACGCGGCAATTTCCGCATCGGCTTTTTTCAATTCATTGTGCAGAGTCAGAAGCTCGGGATCGAGCTCCCGGAAACGCGCGGTCAGCCCGTCAATTTCCGGTTTTTTATCGGCGGCAAAAAACAAGAACTCGTAATCTCCCGGCCCCGTCAGCGGATCCGCAGTCAGCGGTTCTGCCCCGATTTGGGCGGGATAAACCATCACCCAAAACGCCAACATGGTCATCGTTCCTGAAATTCTCTTTAATAAAGACATAAACACGGGAATAAAGCGTAAGTTACAGAGTGCTACCTGCGTCAAGCAATAGCATAAGACGGATTTTCCCCGTGTTTCGCGACACAATTTCAGAACGGCCTGCCTGAACACCGATACTGTTAAGACGAATACCCGGAACGGCAGAGTGCTTTCCCGGGTCTGTAAAAGACAATGCGTTCCCTGATCCTGTTAATACTAACTGTACCTTTAGCCGCCGAAACCGTGACGCTCGATTTTGCGACCGCGCTGAAGAATATGACAGCAAATAACCGGGATATCCTCGCCGCGCGCAAGAACATGCAGACAGCGCAATACAATTACCGTGGCGCCTATGCGGGCTTTCTACCCCAGCTGACCGCGGGTGTGAATTATACCCAGGGCAACTCGGCGACCACCGCGCAGCTCGCGGGCCAGAGCACAACATACCAGTTATACTCGGCTTCGCTGGGTGTCAGCCAAAGCATCTTCTCAGGCCTTTCCGATTATTACAAGGTCAAGGGCGCCCGGGCCAGCGCCGAACTTTCCGAAGCCAATTTTTCCCTGGCGGCGGCCAAGGCCGTCTACGAACTTAAATCCGCCTGGGCCCTGCTCTCGCTTGCCCGGCGTCAGCATGAGCTTGCGCTCGAAACACAGAAGCGACGGCAAGACAACATGAAGATGATCGAACTGCGTTTCAACAGCGGTTCGGAAAATAAAGGCTCGCTTCTGCTGGCGCAATCATACCGTGCGCAGGCCGACCGCGACGTGAACCAGTCGCTGAGGCAGCGGACCAACTCTGAAACCGAACTCAAGCGCGTTCTGAACCTGCCACAGGAAACCGAAGTGCTCATCAGCGGCAGCCCTGAGCTCAAATTGCCGCCCGAGTCTTTTACGCTGGGTGAAGCGGCAAAGAAGACTCCCGAATACCGGCAGGCCGTTGCCCAGGAACTCAATGCCGAAGCAACGGCAGACCAATCGATCTCACCGTTTTTCCCGACCTTAAACGCATCGGGCAGTTTATTCCGCCAGGGAGCAGATTTTTTTCCGCAAGGCGACCGCTGGTCGGTCAACGTCGGTGTCTCGTACCCGCTTTTCTCTGGTGGCAAGGATTATTATGCCATGAAGGCCAATAACAGTGCCTTCGAAGCGGCCAAGCGCAACCGTGAGAGTGTGGAAACGCAGCGGGTTTCAAAATTGCAGCAGTCTCTGCAGAGTTACCGTGCGGCAGTGGAAAACGCCAAGGTGAGTGAATCTCTGCTCGCCGCCTCGACTGTCAGGGCACAGATCGCACGCGTGAAATATATGAGCGGCCTGCTTTCGTTCGACCAGTGGGATATCATCGAGAACGAGCTGATCAGCCGGCAAAAAGATGTTTTGCAGACCCGCTACGATCTGGAAGTTGCACAGGCTACCTGGGAACAGGTTTTAGGTGAAGGACCCGCAAATTGAAACGCTACCTCATTATTGGCCTCGTCGTTATGGGCGTTGGCACCGCGATCTATTTCATTTTCGGGAAAAGCAAAAAAAGTGAAACTGCTTACAGCGAAGTTAGTCCAAAGCGTACTGACCTGAGAATCACCGTGACGAGTACGGGCACCGTCACTCCTGAAGGACGCATCGAAATGAAGCCTCCCGTGCCGGGCCGTATTGAAAGCGTGCGTGTCAAAGAAGGACAGAAGGTGGGCCGCGGCCAGATTCTCGCCTGGATGAGCTCGACCGAACGTGCCGCCCTGCTCGATTCGGCGCGGGCCGTCAGCGCCGACGAGTATAAGCGTTTCCAGGAATATTATAAAGCCACACCGATCATGGCGCCGGTTTCAGGAACCATCATTCTCAGAAACGCCGAGCCCGGCCAGACCGTGGCTGCTGCCGATGTCCTGCTGGTGATATCTGACCGGCTGCAGGTTGTCGCCAAAGTCGACGAAACTGACATTGCGCGCCTGAAGCCCGGCGTGCCCGCGGAAATCATTCTCGATGCGTATCCCAAAGAATCGGTCGAGGCCAAGGTCAGCGCCATCGCCTTTGAAGCGAAGACAGTGAACAACGTCACGACTTATGATGTCGAAACGCTGCCGACGAAACAACCCGAATTTATGCGCAGCGGCATGACTGCCAACGTCACGTTCATCCTCAAAGAACGTGAGGATATCCTCACGCTTCCCCTCGCGGCGATCCAGTTCAAAAAAGAATCGCCGTTCGTACTGGTCAAAGACCCGAGCGGCAAGCCGGTCGAGGCACTGATTGAGATCGGCGAATCGGACGGCGGTAATACCGAAATCATTTCCGGCATCGATGAAAAATCCATCGTGCTGATACCGCGTGTGCAGATGCAGTCAAAGCAGGGCACAAATCCGTTTATGCCAACGCGCGGCGGCAAATCGGGTTCGGGCGGTAAAAACCGCGCGCACTAATGATTGAAATCTCGAATCTGAGTAAAATCTACACTATGGGCGGTGAATCCGTCTTTGCCCTAAACGACGTCTCAGTATCGATCGCGCCTGATGAGTTCGTCGCGATCATGGGGCGTTCAGGCTCTGGTAAGTCGACGCTGCTACAGATTCTCGGCCTGCTCGATACACCGACGAAGGGCAGTTACCGCCTGTTCGGCAAAGAGGTCTCAAACCTCAGCGAAGACGAACTCGCGGTCTACCGCCGGCAAACACTCGGATTTATTTTCCAGCAGTTTCATCTTTTGCCGCGCCTCGAGGCCGTGGAGAATGTGGCGATGCCCCTGCTCTATTCGGGTCTCACGAATCTGCCAGAATCGCCGTCGCGCCTGCTGGCAGACGTGAACCTCAGCGATCGTGCGCACCACCGGCCCTCAGAGATGTCGGGTGGACAGCAGCAGCGCGTGGCGATCGCCCGCTCGCTCGTCAACAATCCGAAGATACTGCTCGCCGACGAACCCACCGGAAACCTCGACACAGCTTCACAGCGCGATATCCTGACACTGCTCCGCGATATGCATGCAGGAGGCCTCGGGGTCATTGTCGTCACACATGATGAAGAGGTCGCGGCTGAAACCAATCGCACCATCAAAATGCAGGATGGCAAAATTGTCTCGGACAAGGGCAAAAAAAAATCCGTAATCAAACCATTGGTGACGGGCCTTTCGGCAGCACACCCGGGCCACAAGAATGGCCTCACGTATTTCATCGAACATTTACGCGAGGGCTACCGCGCAGTGCTGGCGAACAAGCTACGCAGTGCGTTGTCGATGCTGGGTATCATGATTGGCGTCGCCTCGGTGATTGCGATGCTCGCTCTCGGGCGCGGCGCTCAGGAAGCGATTGAATCACAGCTCAAAAGCCTCGGCGCCAATGTGATGGTGGTGCGCCCCGGCGCAAGCCGTGTCGGCGGTGTTGCCCAGGAAACCGGCAGCCCCGCGCGCATCACCTTCGAAGACGTCGCCTGGATACGCGACCGCGTGCCGGGCATCAAGGGTGTTTCGGGCAATGTCACGGGACGCGCACAGGTTTCTTACGGCAACAAAAACTGGAACTCACAGGTGCAGGGCTCGAGTGTCGAATACGCGAACATCCGCACGGCGATGCCGTTTATCGGCCGCATGTATACCGAGAAGGAAGACCATGCGCGCGGCCGCGTGGCGCTGCTGGGGCTCACCGTCGTGCGGGAGCTCTATGGTAGTGAAAATCCGATCGGCTCTTTTATCAAAGTGAATAAAGTGAATTTCCAGGTCATCGGCGTCATGCCCGAAAAAGGCGGCACGGGTTTCCGCGACCAGGACGATATTGTCGTGATTCCCCTGCAGACGGCGATGCACCGGCTTCTCGGCAAGGTCTACATCGATTCGCTCGACATCGAGGGCGATGGCAAGGTCAACCTCGACGATTTGGGTGACGCGGTCAAAAGGGGGATGTATTCACGGCACCGCATTCCGGTTTCGATGCAGGAAGATGCATACCAGATACAGAACCTGGCGGACATTCGCGCTGCAGTCTCTTCGACTTCGTCGACGATGTCTGCGCTATTGGCATCGATCGCCGCCGTTTCCCTCCTCGTCGGGGGTATCGGCATCATGAACATCATGCTCGTCTCCGTCACTGAGCGCACCAGAGAAATCGGTCTTAGAAAAGCCGTGGGCGCGCGGCGACGGGATATCCTATTCCAGTTTCTCATCGAGACACTGGCCGTGAGTATTTCAGGCGGTGCGCTGGGGCTCATACTGGGCGTGCTGATTTCCCTCGCGATGTCATCGCTTGCGGGTTGGTCGACGTCGATCAGTTCTTTCTCGATTATTCTTTCCGTGTTCTTTTCTGTATTCACCGGCCTCGTCTTCGGCATCTATCCTGCGCGCAAAGCGGCCGGCCTCAACCCAATCGAAGCGCTGCGGCATGAGTAACCTGATGGCTAGCCGTTCCAGCAAAGATGTTGTAGTGATCGGTGCTGGTTTTGCCGGCCTCACAGCGGCACGCACGCTCGAAGCGCAAGGTCTCAGCGTGCAGGTCATCGAAGCACGCGAGCGTGTCGGCGGGCGTTCGCGGCCCGGCAAACTCAACGGCCGTATTGTCGATACCGGCGGGCAATGGGTGGGTGTCGGTCACAACCGCCTGACGCAACTGGTGCACGAAGCGGGCGCAACCCTGGTGCCACAGTACGGCGAAGGCAAGAAGCTGGTGCAGATTGCGGGAAAGGTTCGCAGCTACAAGGGACTCATTCCACCTGTATCGCCCCTGGCGCTCGTTGAAATGCAACTGGCACTGTGGCGCCTGCGCAGTTTACAGAAAAAAGTGGATCCGGTCGCTCCCTGGAGCTCCTCCCTGGCCGGGCTTGATGCACAGACGGCCGCAGACTGGCAGCGCCGCTGGCTGCGCTCAACGGGTGCGCAGGCGTTATTCGACATCGGCGTGCGCGCTGTTTTCTGCGCGCGGCCCGGACAGTTATCCATGCTGCATTTTCTGAGTTACCTGAGCGCGAACGATTCTTTCGACTACCTGGTCTCAGCCGAGGGCGGGGCGCAAGCCGCGGTTGTCAAAGGCGGCATGCACCAGCTCAGCATCTACCTGGCAAAGCAGTTGCGGCGACCCGTGCTGTTGAATGCTCCTGTACTTCGCCTTAAACAAAATGCCGGCAGCATTACGGTCACGCACGCAAAAGGAGAGCTGCGCGCGGCGCGCGCCATCATCGCCATGGCCCCGTCGATGGCGCGCAAGATTGCGGGTGATGCCGCTTCAACCGCCCGCCTGCGTCTGGGCGAACGCATGCCGATGGGCTCCGTCATCAAATGCCTCATCGCCTACAAGAAGCCCTTCTGGCGGCAGCAAGGTTTTACCGGAGAATTCGTCAGCGACAGCGCTGCTTTCTCGCCGATCTTTGACGCCTCGCCGGAAGATGGCTCATGCGGTATTCTCGTCGGTTTCTTCGACGGTCCCGAAGCGGTACGTTATTCCTCAGACCCTGCGGGTCGTCGCGCCGCAGTGATTGCTGCGGTCGTTGCCGCATTCGGGGCCGAAGGAGAGCATCCCACAGATTATGTGGATCACGACTGGATTACCGACCCTTACAGTGAGGGCTGTTATGTGGGTCTACCTGCCCCGGGTGCGCTGACAGAGCTCGGCTATGCACTGCGTCAGCCGTATGGCCGGGTGCACTTTGCGGGCACGGAGACGGCTTCGGCATGGATCGGTTATATCGAAGGCGCAATTGAATCGGGCGAGCGCGTCGCGCAGGAAGTTGCCGCGGCATGCTGATTTTGGCAGGTTCGCAGATTGAAGAACTGCTTATTTGGAAAGCAAACTACCGCACGACGCAGAGCGATGAGCGCGATGTCATTATGCTGGCTGAAGATAAACTGGGCGGGCCGGGCGAGTACGGCCTGAAACCATTCGTGTTTGATTCGCTGCCCGATTGAGAACAGGGCTTGATGTGGCGGTAAACCCCGAAGCGCAGACGATATTTAATGGCTCCCGGGGAACGCCATTCTCTCACTGCCAAACGGACTTTACACCTGACACATCTGACGTTCGGTAGATTCATGAAACCCGAAGAATGGGAAAAGCTCGGTTCGTATCTAACAATACAAAATCGCAGAATATTTGTCTATGATTCGGGAGGGAGCAAGCAGGCCATCTGTATTCTCCATGGATACCCGACTTCATCTTTGGACTATCATAAAGTGCTCCCCGTATTAGAGAAAAAATACCGCGTCATTGTACACGATCACTTAGGCTTTGGATTTTCAGACAAGCCGCAAGATTATTCATACTCGCTCATCGAACAGGCCGATATGGCGCTCCTGCTTTGGCAGCAACTCAGAATCAAGTCTGCACACCTTGTCGCTCATGACTACGGAACAAGTGTGGCCACTGAAATTATTGCCCGCAGGAATATCGGCACAGAACCCATCAAGCTACTGTCCCTGACTCTCTGCAATGGCAGCGTTCATATTGAGCTCGCAAAACTGCGGATCATACAAAAGTTGCTGCGCAACAAGTTGATCGGACCGCTCGTGGCAAGACTTAGCAGCAAGAGAGTATTTGCGCAAAATATGAAACAATTATGGCATGATAAATCAAAACTCACGCATGAAGAACTGGATGCCATGTGGACAATGCTCATCCACAATAACGGAAAGGCTGTGCTCGCGAAAATAACCCAGTACCTTCGCGATCGGGTTACTTTCTGGCACAGGTGGGTAGGCGGCCTGGTAAAGACGGATATCCGTACAAATATACTTTGGGGTGAAAGTGATCCCATTACCGGGGCAGATGTGGCAAAAGTGCATCACCGTGAAATGCGGAACAGCCAGCTCCTCTTACTGGAAAAAGTCGGGCATTATCCGATGCTGGAAGCCCCTGAAAAGTGGGCACAGCTGTTATTGTCGGCATTGAGATCCAGCCCCAAAACCCCGGATTGGGACAAACCATTTGCTTGATACAACGTGAGTGCCATAGATTCTCCGAATCACCTGACAAATCCGATGGCTACACCCTGATCACTTTTGATATGTTTTCCGGGCGCTCCATCGATGCAACGCGCAATCTGTATTCGGCAATAGTTAATAACCTTTCCAGGTTCGGCAGACTGGCCAAGGAGCTACGGCACCGAAGGGAGCGCAGCATGTAAACTTTGTTGTCTACCGTTGTTGCGCTTGAGAGCCCGACACGGACGTCGGGCGAAAACGGGCGATCTGACAAGAGAGTAGGTTTTGCGGTTCTATGAGTCATATCCTCCCAGAAATAAGCATACAAGACTGCGCCGACAAAGAAAGTAGCGTTTGAATATTATACACGCTCATAAATATCGACGTTGGCAGCACCATTTATGGCTTGTACCTCTAAATGCTTGGTGTAACGGAGAAATTAAGCTGGCGTTATGGAGGGTCAAAATGATTAGATTATTTAAAATGCCCTATTTGAGGTCTTGGTCAACGCCACTAACCATTGCTTCTTTCATATTGATGTCAGGGACTGGCATAATGATGTTTTTTCAAGGGAACCTCGGCCTGATAACCGTCGTCCATGAATGGTTTTCCTGGATCTTTCTCCTCGGCTCCACAGGTCATATTGCAGCCAATATCAAGCCATTGTTGAATCATCTGAAGAGCTATTGGGGGCAAATCAGCGTCGTGCTTTTTACCACGTTTCTCATTTTGTCCTTTTTCTCTTGGGGGATGATCACGGGACCCCAGCTTAAAAAACCCATTGAGCAAACCCTGATCAACGCATCATTGACTGCGCTTGCAGGCTTAACAGGAACTACATTGGCTGATTTGTTAGGTAAATTCAAAAAGCAAGGTATCGATGCAACTGCGGACCAGTCGATTCGGGAGATCAGTCAGAAAAATGCCGTGGACGAAGATCGCTTACTTGGGATAGTTTTTCTCTCAAATGCAAAATAGACCGGAAAAAATTTTGGCGCAAAGAACTTGGTAGCTATATTTAGATATTAAGATCTTACTTTCCACTGCAGGTCGTATGGCAAAAATGCCGTATTATGAATGCTGCACATTTTCATCTGGCTGTGAACCATTTTCCGGTCATCCTGTTTTTCTTTGGCACGATTGTTCTGATCTTTAGCTTTGCCTTGCCCAATCCATTCTGGCGAAAAACCGCCTGTTTTGTAGTATTTGCCGCGGCTTTGTCTTCAGTACCTGCATTCCTTACGGGAGAGGGTGCGGAGCACTTCGTCGAAAAATTGGGGGCCAGTGAGAGTATAATTGGACCCCATGAAAAGACTGCAAAGGTAGCGTTTGCCGGCGGATTGATTTCAGGAGCCGTAGCCGTTTTGACTTGGTTCGTCTTAATGGCCGGTAACAGGTTCTTGCGCCATGTTTCGTTGTTACTAGGGGTAATATCCATGGTTACTTCCTTAGCGTATTTCTACACCGCTTTTCAAGGCGGCAAGATCGCTCATAAAGAAATTCGTGAGAATGGGATTCCGCAGAATCTCATCAAACTGAAGAAGTCAGAATCCGATGACTAACGGACGCTTCAGCTTTTGGCTAGAGAAACTTTCTGTAGGACTCGTCCGCCTATCGATAGAGGCCAAATTTGTGTTTGCGGATTGAAACAAATTGGGATTGATTGAATTCGGCATCTATAATGCAAAATAAATCCGAAGCAACGTTATTTGGTTTGGGTCATGGCGAAGCCATGAGGCGCCTCGAACAAGATGGCCCGAATGAATTGCCACAAGGTGAGAGCAGGCGCTTTGGCCGGATTTTATTGGAAATTGTTAGCGAACCAATGGTTTTTCTGCTCATTGGATGCGGGGCGATATATTTTTTTCTGGGTGATCCGCAAGAAGCAGCGATGCTGTTGACATTTCTCGTCCTGATTCTTGGAATTACAATATATCAGGAGCAGAAAGCCGAAAATGCGTTGGCAGCTTTGCGGGACCTATCGAGTCCACGCGCCCTCGTCATTCGTGAGGGACAAAAGCAACGCATTGCCGGGCGCGATTTAGTCCGGGATGACATCATCATACTCAACGAGGGCGATAAGGTGCCCGCCGATGCAGAGACACTGGCGGCGCAGAATCTAACGGTGGATGAATCGCTTTTGACAGGGGAATCCGTACCCGTGAACAAGATTCAAGCAGAGGGCAGCGCGCCGCCGGTAGTTTACGCGGGTACGACAATCGTGCGAGGCTCGGGCATCGGCAAGGTCATTGCGACGGGTGTTCGGTCAGAGCTTGGCAAAATTGGCAAAGCCATCAATACCAGCGTGAGCGAGCAAACTCGGCTGCAAGCCGAAGCGAAACGCATGGTCAACATCATCGCGATAGCAGCAGGACTTCTCTGCGCCTCCGTGATATTGGTATTTGCACTAACAAGAAGCGACTGGTTAGGGGGCTTGCTTGCCGGTCTGACGCTTGCGATGGCGATCTTGCCCAATGAGTTGCCTGCCGTATTGACCATTTTTCTCGCTCTCGGCGCGTGGCGGTTATCGCGAAATCGTGTGCTGACCCGCAAGAGTCCGGTCATTGAAGCATTGGGAGCTGCCACCGTCCTCTGTGTTGACAAAACGGGAACACTGACTCAAAATCGCATGACGGTGCGCAGACTTTGGACCGTCAACGGCGGCCACAATTTCAAAGAAGATAATACCTCATCACTACCAGAAGAATTCCATGAAATTATTGAATACGGCATTCTTGCCGGTGAGAAAGAACCTTATGACCCGATGGATAAGGCATTCCAGAATGTGGGCCGCCAATTTTTAGTCGAAACGGAACATCTTCATCCTTCATGGACATTGGTGCAGCAATATCCGTTAACGCCGAATCTTTTGGCCTTATCGCACGCGTGGCAAACAGTAGATGGTCGGACATTACCCGTTGCCGCGAAAGGAGCACCTGAGGCCATCGTCGATTTATGCCATATGACCGACGCAGACCGGAAAACCATTTCGATGCAGGTGAAAGAGATGGGCAATGCAGGTTTGCGGGTGCTGGGCATCGCCAAAGCAAAAATCGATAACGCCGTATTGCCCGAAAAACAGCACGATTTTGATTTTGAGTTTTTGGGCCTCGTCGGATTGCAAGATCCCATAAGAGCAGAAGTACCACGTGCCATAGCAGAATGCCATTCAGCCGGTATTCGCGTGATAATGATCACGGGTGACCATCCTGACACGGCGAAGAGCATCGGCCGGGAAATTAATCTGGCGAATCCGGACGGTGTCATAACGGGCGAAGAAATGCGCAATTTGTCCGACGCAGAGCTCAAAAGACAACTCGCAACAATCAGCGTCTGCGCGCGAGTGGTGCCAGAACAGAAATTGCGGCTTATTCAATTACTGAAAGAGATGGGTGAGGTAGTCGCGATGACCGGTGACGGAGTCAATGATGCACCGGCCTTGCGAAACGCTCATATCGGGATTGCTATGGGGTCCCGGGGTACTGATGTTGCACGCGAATCGGCTTCTTTAGTCCTTCTGGACGACGATTTCGGTTCAATCGTCGCAGCGGTTAAGCATGGTCGGCGTATATTCGAGAATCTTGGACATGCAACTGCGTATTTGCTTGCTGTACACATCCCCATCACGGGAATTTCCGTAATTCCAATTTTCTTCAATCTGCCTCTGGTCTTACTGCCAATCCATATTGCATTTCTTCATCTGATCATCGAACCTGCATGTTCCATCGCGTTTGAAGCCGAGCCTGAATCGGCAGATATTATGAGTCGACGACCGAGGGGGCTGACAGAAAAATTGTTTTCCAGGAAAAGACTTCTGCCCGTTCTGTGGATTGGTCTGAGCCTATTGGCGGTACTCCTTGTGGTATTCCTGATTAGCCTCCACCGCGGTCTGGGCGAAGTAGAAGCACGCACTCTCACTTTTTCGACGCTCGTTCTGGCTAATGTCGGCTTGCTCAATGCCCAAAGGGCGAAAAAAGGCGCAGAGAAAAATGGCATGTTCCTGATTCTTTCTTTGGGCAGCGTAGCTTTTCTGGGAGTAGTGCTGTTTGTACCTTATCTGCAAATTCTCTTCAAATTCTCAATCCTTCATGCGATTGATATCGCCATTTGCGTTGGGGCAAGCGTCTTTTCGACAATATGTTTTTTTGCCGCTACTCGTTGGATACCCAATAGTCAGAACACAACATAGAATTTTGATAGGATTCCCGGATGCCTAAAATACCCAAAACATTTCCCTACGCTGACTGGCTAAATGCCCGCCTGCCGAGCGGTCTGTGGCCTACAGCCATCGAGAGTATCCGGCGCTGGTTTCTGCTTGCGCTGGCTCTCTCCTTCGTAGGTCTTTTTCTCAAATTCGCTCACAACGTTCTATATGACGCTGACGATCGCAGTTGGATTGAGAATTGGGATAACATTATTCTTCTCATTATCGCAAAATTTCGTTCCATAACCCTGACCGCCATCATGATTGATATCACAGCACTCGGTTCAGTCACCCTGATTGCTATGATTGCCACCGTATTCTTCGTGGCCTTCTACCTGCTTCGAGATTTCTCAGGCATATTCCAATTGGCTCTTGCCGCGGTGGGTGCAGGCTTCTGGACTTGGATTTTCAAAGACTTTGCCGAACGTCCTCGACCAATGATTGTCCCGCAACTCGTGTACGTTTCGGGTTATTCGTTTCCCAGCGGCCATTCGTTGGCCGCGGCAGCCCTCTACTTCACATTTGCCACGATGGCCGCAAAGCATTTCAGATCCTGGAAACATGCCTTAGCCCTACAGGTCTTGGCTGCACTTGTCATTTCATTTGTGGCTTTTTCGCGAGTGTATCTCGGCGTTCATTACCCCAGTGACGTTGTAAGCGGTGCATTGTTCGGCACGGCCTGGGCATATTTTGTGGCAGGGGCAATAGCGCTTAAAGGGACAAAGAAATCAGCAGATCAATGAGTTAGGTAATAGTTAGACAAATTCTTAAGTCTATGAACTGGAGCGCTGGCATGGATGCCAGCGGATAACATAGCGCAACAATGGCAGACACCGCCTCTTACACGAACACCCCGACCGGGCCGCGGCCTACTTAGCTAAACGGATCAATTCGCCAAAACTATCGGCCTTCAGACTCGCCCCGCCTACCAGTGCGCCGTCGACGTCTGCTTTCGCCATGATTGCCGCAATGTTGTCGGGCTTTACCGAGCCACCGTAGAGGATGCGCACTTTCGGCGCGATATCGGGATTGAGTTCTGCTACCCGCGTGCGGATCGCCGCATGCATGTTTTGCGCATCTTCGGGTGTCGCATTTTTGCCCGTGCCGATCGCCCAGACCGGTTCATAAGCAATCGCAATCTTGCGCCATTCGTCTGAATTCAGATGTCCCAGCGCCGCGTTGAGCTGGCCCAAGACAACTGCCTCGGCCTTGCCGGCCTCGCGCTCAGAGAGCGTCTCGCCGACGCAGAGCATTGCCATGAGCCCCTGCTCAAGCACACGCGTCACCTTCTGTTTCAGAAATTCATCCGTCTCTTTGAGAACATGGCGGCGCTCTGAGTGGCCGATAAGAACATAACCCGCACCGGCGTCCTTGATTTGCCCGGCAGAAATCTCACCGGTGAACGCGCCTTCTTTTTCGGCTGAACAGTTTTGCGCGCCCAGACCGACTTTAGAACCCGCAAGTACAGACGCAACCTGCGTCAGCTGCAGAAATGTCGGATAGAGTAAAACATCGCGGTCATGAAACTTACCCGCAGCGTCTTTCACTGCTTTTGCCAGGCCAACGGCATCAGCGAGATTCAGATTCATCTTCCAGTTACCGGCAATCAGGGGTGTGCGCATGGAGTTAAGTGTTTTACGTCCTAACCACGTAAATGAAAAAATTACCGATGCGTACTTTTGCAGAGGCGCTGGCCCTCGCTGAAACGTGGACAAAGCCGCCGTTTAACGATGAGACCCGCACCGCCGTCGGCGGCCTCTTACAACTACCCGAAACCGAAAGAGAAACAGCCATTATGGACCGCTTCGGCTATGACCTGAGCTTCGGCACAGCCGGCATGCGTGCGCTCATGGACATCGGCACCGCGCGCACGAACGAATATACCATCGCCCGTGTCACGGCAGCCGTTGCACAGGTGCTCAAAGCCGCAGCAAAGGGGAAATCCCCCTCGGTTGTCGTGGGCTTTGACGGCCGCAAAGATTCGCAGAAATTTGCCCGCGTCACACAACTGAAGCTGCTTGAGGCCGGGGTGGATGTCTTTGCGTTCGACCGCATCTTGCCGACGCCGCTGATTCCTTTCGCCGTGCGCCGGCTCAAGGCCGATTGCGGCGTCATGATTACCTCGAGCCATAACGCCGCGCCATATAACGGTTATAAGGTCTATGCCGCGAACGGCGCGCAGATTCTGTCGCCCTTCGATACCGACGTCATGGCCGCGATGGAAAAAATCCCCTATGCGGGCCCGCAGGAAAAAGCCGCGACCGCGGGCAAGATGACAGTGCTCGATGAAACACTGCTGCGCGACTATGTCGCCTGGGTGACGAGCGAAGTCGATTTTGCACCGGCACCAAGCCGGGCACTCAAAATTGTTTTCACGCCGCTGCATGGTGCAGCCGGCGCGGTGATGAATGCGGTGTTCTACCGTTCGGGCTTCAAAAATTTTCTGCCGGTGCCACAACAATATGAACCGCATCCCTCCTTCCCCACCGTCAAAGCGCCGAACCCAGAGAATAAAGACAGCCTTGATATGGCGATTGAAAAGGCCAAGGCCGACGACGCCGACCTGATTCTCGCCACCGACGGCGACGGCGACCGTGTCGGTGTTGCCTATAAAAAAGGCGGCAGCTATATCTCGCTCACCGGCAACCAGATTGGCACCCTCTTCCTTTATTACCTGCTCTCGAAACAGCGGGAGAAAAAGGCCGACCTTTCGAAGGCCATCGCGCTTTCGAGCCTCGTCTCCACTCCGCTCACGCGCGTGATCTGCGAGAAGTTTGGCATCCGCCATTTTGAAACCCTCACGGGCTTTAAAAATATGGGCAACAAAGCCGACGCGCTCATCACGGCCGACCCGCAGACGCACATGGTACTGGCCTTCGAAGAAGCCTTCGGCGTCACCGTCGGCGATTCACGCGACAAAGATGGCGTGATCAGCTGCTTGCTAGGCGCTCACATTTCGGCGGATGGCGGCATCGAGCATTGGCTCAACAAAATGTACGACGAATGCGGGTATGCCGCCGAAGACGCCGTCGAGAAGGAATTCCCCGGCGCCGAAGGCATCGCGGCGATGAGCGCCCTTGTCGAGAAACTCAGGCAGAACCCACTCAAAGAATTTCTGGGTTCGCCCGTCGTTTCCCTGCGCGATTTTAAGAGTGGGATGGAAATCCGCGAAGGCAAACAAATACCGATTCAGGATATTCCGGCACAGAACCTTCTTTATTACACCAACGCCGCGGGTGACTGGTTCGCGATTCGTCCTTCGGGTACAGAACCCAAGGTCAAAGCCTATGTCGGCATACGGCAAAAATCGGAGGAGCGGCTCACGGCGCTCTGCCATTTCGCAGCAGGCCTATTAGAGTAGCACCTCCATGTGCCTGAGTCCGCAACACGGATGACGTCCTGTCAGTTGCGTACTAAAGCACCTCCATGTGCCTGATCATTCTCTCTTTTAACCAGCATCCGGATTTTCCGCTGGTACTCGCCGCAAACCGCGATGAGTTTTATGCGCGCCCCACTGCCCCGCTCGATTGGTGGCAGGATAACCCCGCCATTCTCGCGGGGCGCGACCTGACAGCGGGAGGCACATGGCTCGGTGTCAACAAACAAGGTAAGTTCGCGGCGGTAACCAACTATCGAGAACCGGGCCAGGAAGCGAAAAACAAAAAATCACGCGGCCTTTTAGTGCAAAATTTCCTGGAATCCGGTGACGCGGCGGCGTATTCGAAAAAACTTTCTGAAACCGGTAACGAGTATAACGGTTTTAACCTGTTGTTCGGCGATGCGCACCAGGCTTATTATTTCAGCAATCGTTCCGGAAAAGAGGCCGTCGCCGTGCAGGCGGGTCTTTATGGCCTTTCAAACCATCTCCTCGATACGCCCTGGCCGAAAGTCAGAAAAGCAAAAGCCCGATTCCCCGAACTCGATCCATCCGACAACAAACTGGTATTTACTTTTCTTGCCGACCGGGCCGCTGCTGCGGACAGTGAAGTGCAGCAGACAGGATTACCTCCGGCGACCGAAAAAGCGCTGTCGCCGATGTTTATCCAGATCGAACGCACCGGCATGCGGCCCGATGGCGACGATGGTTATGGCACAAGGGTTTCAAGCTTACTGCGCATCGGCAAAGGCGGCCATGCGGCGCTGGCGGAGCGCACGTACCAGCACGGAAAATTCGATGCCGATCGGGAATTTACTTTTTAGAACCTCCCTCCCCACTTGCGGGGACTACGAGGCAATCGGCATGCCGAGCTCTTTGAGTTTATCAGCTGCCATATAATAGTTATCTTTCGCATCGGGATGAAAACCCGGGGTAAAATATTCGACGTTGTGGCGGATGAGCGCAGGCAAGAGGCCGCCGGAAATCTCAGGCAGTGTCTTCAGATCGTTCCAGACGCGTTCCAGGGTGAGTTCCTTGTCACCCGCCATAAACCAGACCGTACCGATCGCAGTATAAACCGTGAGCAGGGCCGACGCAACGACCATGCCGCTGGCGCGCAGCGGATAGTTCGCATCGATCGCCTGCAGCATATCGAATGCGACCGACTTATGCTCGATTTCTTCGGCCGCATGCCAGCCCATCATGTCGGCAACTTCTTTCTGCATGGTTTGCAGCAGCCTCTCGCCGGGTGTGAAAGCAGTTTCCGCGAGGGCGGCGGTATAATGCTCGAAGCCGACGGTTGCAGAGAGCAAAAACTTTTTGCCCAGCAGCTTTTCGACCAGCGGCTCCATGGCATCGATCGCGGTCTCCTGGAAAAATTTCGCAAAACTATCGACGGGTAATCCCAGCTCGCGTAGCCGCGCCCAGAACTGGCGGTGCACCTGGTCGTGCACGCTTTCTTGTCCCAGAAACTTCTTGAGTTCGCCCTTTTGCTCGGCGGGGGCCTGTTCAAGCATGCCGCGCACCGCGCGGATGAAGAACACCTCGCCGATCGGCACGAGCACGTGCAGGGCATTCATGATGTGGGTTGCAACGGCGTTATTGCCGTAATAGTAGCGCTCTACTCGAGAGAAGTCAAAGGTCGGTCTGCGGACTTGCATAGGCCAAACCTGCAAAATAATGACAGCGGTGTCAAGTTTATTTTGAACCCTTGTTCACTTTTGCAAGGGTTATTTTAAGAATTTCAGCGCATCCGCAACGGTTTCAGCGGGTATTTCTTCATGCGGCACATGCCCGGCATTTTCATAGATCACTGTCTGCGGCAAAAGCAGCTTCTTACGGAAAATCTCTTGCTGCTCGATGGGAATCCAGCGGTCGTGGCGCCCCCACATAATGAGCGTCGGGCTGCCAATCTTCCTCAAAAGCGTTCCGTCGCCCTCCGCCAGCTGCAGCGCGCGATCGACAAATGCCTCGCGGTTACCCGCGCGCAGCGTCATGGTAAAATAACGATCGATCAAAGCGTCGGTCACCTTCGATGCATCAAAATAAACTTCCTTGAGACTGCGCTTCACGAGAAAGCGCGGGCTGATATATTTGGCCGCGCTACTGAGCACGGGTTTGCGCGCAAGCCTGATCGGCAGGGGGATCTCCCCCATGCGCGGCAGACCTGCACTGTCGATGAGTATGAGTTTGAAGACGTCGTCGGGATGCGCGGCCGCATAACGCCAGGCAATGTGGCCGCCCAAAGAATTGCCCACGAGATTCACCTGCTTGATGCCGAGCGCGGCGAAAAAGTTTTCGAGAAATTTCACATAACTTTCGATGGAATAATTGCGGTCTGCCGCGGGGCCCGTGAGACCAAATGCCGGTAGATCCATGCGAATAACGCGGAACGATTTTTTGAGTTCGGGCACCCAGCCCTGCCAGGTATGCAGGCTAGCCGCCGTGCCATGGACCAGCACCACCGTCTCTTTTTTGTCCTTGGTTTTGCCCTCGTCGGTGTAGTGGACGCGCAGCCCCTTAATATCGATGAACTGCGATTCAGGAAGTTTGTATTTGTTTTCGACTTCGACTGCGGGAATGTCGAAATGCACCTGCAGGCCGATCGTGACGACCAGCGCTGCAAGCACACCAAGGGCAATCTTTTTTTTCACGACTTAGAGGCCGGGAAACGATGTGACATACTTGATCTTCACATCGGGAAACGAAGTCACAAACTGCACCTTGATATCGGCAAACGAAGTGGTCTCCTGCCATTTGCCGCAGGAATCAGGGAATGACGTCACCTTCTGCACTTTGAGATCGGGAAATGAATCGACGATCTGCACCTTGATATCGGGGAATGACGTGACGATCTGCACTTTACCATAAAGCTTTTTGCCTTTGAATGTGCAATCGCTGCCCACCGACCCGGCAGACAGCGAAAAAAAACCGGCAAGCGCTGCGCCGAGAGTAAAAATTAATATCTTTTTCATTTATCTTCCTTTTTATATGTCATATAATAAAAAATCTTTTCAGGACCGTAGATTTCGATGCCGTATTCGTCTTCAAAATCCTTTTCACGATAAACATAGGCCGGCAGTTTGTTCTCCAGGGAATACTTAGTGAACATCGGATAAACCTTCATGACCCCAGCTACCATGGAAAACATACCGCGGAACGGGAACACTGTCTGCAGATATTCGCGGCGCTCTATGGTTTTTGTTTTCAGTACTGCATGTCCCTTGAGTTTTTCGAGCTGTTCGGGTTTCAAAACGGCAATCGCATCGCTGCGGCAACGGTCTTCACCGGCGATGGCAGGCATATCGTAATAGATGCCGCCGACGCGGTAGTCTTTGATACCCGCTGCTTCGATTTCTTTGTTCAGTTTCTTTAGGACATCCCCGATTTTTTTATAAGAACCGACATGGCGAATATATGCAACATGGAAGGGACCCGCTTCAGCACGTACAATCGGCGCTGGTGAGGAAAACCCGCCGTAATAGGCCCAGAGTAAAGTGAGGCCCGCGGCAACAGCCGCGAGCACCAGGATAAGTTTCTTAAGCACTGGGTGAGGTTCTCGACTGAATGCCCTTGAGGAGCTTCACCGCCGCAGCTGCAATACCGTTTTCAGGTTCTTTGCCATCTGGGGTCAGTTTGTCGATAATCTGCGGCAGAAGGTTAGAGAGTGCCTGTGGCACTTCAGAAGCCTTCATTTTCGCCTGCGCTGCGAGTTCTTCGATCTTGTTCACGCCGAGCGCTTCTTTGATTTTGTCCGGGTTGATCGGATGGTTTTCACCGGTACCGACCCACGACGAAACCGTGTCTTTAAGCCCTTTTTCCCTGAGAGTGTTAACGATGCTTTCGATCTGCGCCTTTTTCTCGTCGAGAGCCAATGACGCAACCAATCCCTCAAGTTTCTCTTTGCCTACATTGATCTGTGAGCTAGCCTGATCAATATATTTTTTTATGTCTTCTTGAATACTCATAGTCGGCCACCCTATAGCCGGGGGCGGCGAAGTATAGCAAAAATTAGCCCGACCGCGACAAAGGAACATGACGCAGCCATTTCGCGGCATCGAGCTGCCTCACCCCGCCATCGAGCCGGCGTTCGCGGTCGAGCCGGTGTACTAACTGGATGCCATCGGCTTTGACGAAACGCGCAAAGTGCGTCATGGCGGAGACGTCACTTTGCCCGCTCGATTTGGCTTCAATCATCCAGACCGGCTTGCGGTCGATCGTGACCAGAAAATCCACTTCGCGCCCCTCTTTATTGCGGAGATAGAATAGATCGGCGTTCACCCCATCCTGATCCTGCAGGCGATGGATCTCCTTGTGAAGTGCCGACGCAACAAGATTTTCAAGGCGCGCGCCGGGGTCATCCACCCCAGCATAGTCGAAAAAATAATATTTGGGGGACTTCAATATCGAACGCGCGATCTTCTCGTGGTAAGGCTTTACAGCAAACACCACAAACAAATTCTCGAGTATCGTCAGCCAGCGCTTCACCGTAGTGGCGTCGCGCTGCAGATCACGCGAGAGCGAAGCGTATGAGACCGGGTTCGCCACAGAGCGGCGCAAAAGCTCGACCAGGGTCTCAATCGCGAAAATCTCACGTACCTGCTCGAGATCGAGCAGGTCTTGCCTGAGAATAATATCGAGATGCCCCTTGCGCCAGCGGTTGTAGGCAGCCTTTGAACCTTTAAGCCACGGCTCAGGAAAACCGCCGAGCTCAAGCAACGCATTGAGGGTTGCCCTATCACCAGCCTTAAGCTCTTTCAGGTCAAAGGGATGGATACGGTGCTGGAAAAAACGCCCGGCCAAAGAATCGCCGGTCTTGCGCGCGACATCGAGGCGCGCACTGCCCGTGACAATCAGGCGGGGGCGGACACCTTCGACGTCATAGATGCCCTTGAGAAAATTCTTGAACTTACGCATCTTATGCAGCTCGTCGAAAATAACTGCATCGGTTTCGCGCGACCACCGCTGCTTCTCGATATCAACCCGGTCGGAAACGTTATCGTAATTCAGATCGGTGTGGCTGGCAAACAGCATACGGGCGAGTGTCGTCTTACCTGTTTGCCGCGGCCCCGAAAGCAAAACCAATTTTTCACCAGCGTCTTGCCGCGCAGCTTCGAGATACCCTCTTTCAGCGCCAGCCTGCATGCGACTAAAACAGTCTGAAAACCGGAATAATCAAATCTTTTCTGGCTTACATGCCAGTTTAGTCAGGGGCACTTTATCTATTTTGTAATCGCGCCGCCGAAGCGGTGGATGATGCGTTCGAGTTCGCGCTCGACCTCGTTGCGGAAAAAAGCATGGGTCAGCGCCACCTTCTCGGCGGTCTTCGACGCGGTAAAAGTATCCCCTTCTGCGGAGATCTTGTAGGTGAATTCGGTGACGCCCATCTTTTCAAAGCTGATTTTGGCTTCCGGCAGGTTCAGGCCCATTTTTGCAAATTTGCCCAGTTCACCCTTGTGGAGAGCGCGCTCGATCTTGCGCATGAATTTTTCGGGTGTTTCGCCTGTGACTGTAAAACCTTTCATGTTCCTCCCGGATGCACGATGCATTGGGGAAGCGGCGCGCAAGGATGCGCTCGGGGCCGCTTCCAGAGCCGGCTACAGTATTCCCATGAGTTACCGGATGTCAACCTCATAAGATTCCCCGGGCACCCAGTGCCGGTACGGAATCTGTTTTGCTTCGGCCTCACGCTTGAGGTATAGAACCGGTTCCATGAGATTTTCGTCGCCCTGCCGGAATGTCGCCCAATGCACCGGCAGGATCATTTTCGCCTTCAGGTCGAGCGACGCCGTGACAGTTTCAGCCGGATCAACATGCGACGCTTTCATGAACCAGCGCGGCGCATAGGCACCGATCGGCATCAGCACCGCATCAAAACCTTTCGGAAATTTTTCTGAAATTTTCCGGAAGTGCGAAGAATACGCGGTATCTCCGGCAAAGTAGATTGCCGCTTTACCCACCGTAAAGGCATAACTGCCCCAGTGGAACTGCATGCGGTCACCCGGCGCGCGGAACGACCAGTGCTGTGAAGGCAAAAAATGCACATCGACGTCACCCACGGTCTGTTTTGTCCACCAGCGCATGTCTTCTGCACGCTCCAGGCCATTGCGTGTGCCCCAGGCCTTTTGCCCTTCGGGGAAAATAATTTTCATTTCCGGATTTTTTTTGCTCAGGAATTTTAAAGTCTCGAGGTCGCAGTGATCGTAATGCGAATGGCTGATGACGACGGCGTCGATTTTCGGAAAATCTTCCTGCGCCAGCGGTATTTCCGTACGCCGCGAAACCAAAAAAATACCGGTAAAGATCGGGTCGGTGAGAATGTTGGTAATTCTGCCGGCTCGGTTGACGCTGATGAGTGCCGTCGCATGGCCGATCCACGTAATGCGGATTTTCCCCGTGGCCGCGATGAGGTCCGTGGCGGTGACTTTTTTCGTCTGCGGCGCTTCATCGGGCGCGCCGGGTATCACATCCGCATCGCGCCTGCTGAACAACTTCCATTTCAGAAAGGTCCAGAAGCCGTTTTCCATGATGTCGTCGTCGTTGTCGATATTTTGGAAGCGGTCGTCAGAAAAGTACGGCGATTTTTTCCTGTCGTCGTCGAGCGTCGCGCAGCGGGATATCCCCCCCGCGAAAACGATACCCCAAACGATTGCCGCCCATCGCACTGTGCGCATGGCGGCAAAAAATGTTTTCGATCAGGGCGGTAATACAGTATTAAACGCCCTAAATTGTTTACGCCCCCGGGGCATCGCACCGAATCATACCGGCGCGTATGTTCCGGAACATTTCTCTCATCGGTCGGCTGAGCCTCATTTTCTTCGCCTTCACGCTCATCAATATTCTGCTGTTCTGGCTCGCGACGGGCTCAAACCAGATGCGGCTGATCGCCGAAAAAGCGTCGCTCGAAATGCACCGCACGATTGTCTCGGTAGAACAACACCTCGGCGCGCTGGTGCATGAAAAGGCAGACCGGCAAAAGGCGGATTTCTACCGCGGGGAAAACGCGGCGGCCGCGGTTCTGGCTGTGTTCCAGAATACACAAAAAGTTACCCCGCCCGAGCTACTGGAATTCAACATCGTTTCCAATGCAAACACCGTGTTCCTGAGCTGGCCGCAATCCGCGGCAAAAAAAGAACTCGCACCGGCAGAACTGCAAAATGTCATCAAAACGCTGCGCCTGAAGGAGTTCAGCAACGAACCCTTTTACAGCGCACCCGACGTGCTGGCATACCGGCTCACCGTCTACATACCTTTTTTGAGCGACCGCGGGCAAGAGCTGCTGCTGCGTGCGGTATTCAGCATGGAGGGGATGCGCACCGAACTCTCCCGCCTCATGCGGCTGGGTGCGGCGATAGTTGTTCTGCTGCTTCTGCTACAGGCTGCGCTTGGCTTTTTCCTCTACCGCATGATTGTGCGCCCGTTGAAAGAACTGCGGCAGGCTTCGCATGCCACCGGCCGCGGCGATTTTGCGCAGGTTGAAGGTTATGCAGAAAGGCGCGACGAAATCGGCACGCTGATTCAAACCTTCAATAAGATGTCGAAAGATATCCGCGATCAGAAAGAGACGATCCGGAAAAACTTCGAGGAGATCAAGACGCGCGACGACATCATGCAGCACGAGCTGATGATTGCCCAGCATATCCAGAAAAGTATTTTCCCCAAAGGGGAATATCCGCATCCCTTTGCCCTCGAATACAAACCCCTCTATGCCGTTTCGGGTGATTTCTACGATGTCTATAAGCTCGCCGATGGCAGCATTGGTTACCTGATCTGCGATGCTTCGGGGCACGGAGTGCCCGCAGCGCTGCTGACGATGATGGCCAAATCGGCGTTTTCGGGTTTTACCCAGCGCCTCACGGATCCCGGCGAAATTATGAATGCCGTTAATAAACATCTCGCGGCCTCTCTCGAAATGACGGGCCAGTATCTCACGGCGCTTTTCATCCGCATTACCGATGAAGAGATTCAGTATGCCAATGCCACGCACCCTGAACCGATTGTGCACTCGCACGATGCCGTGCGGCTGAAGTCGAATGGCTTCTATGTCGGCATGATGGCCGAAACGCCTTTTGAATTTGAGACAGCGAAGTTCAAACGTAAACCCGGCACAAAACTCGTGCTCTACACCGATGGCATCAGCGAAGGCAAGAACGATGCAGGCGAGCTTTTCGGCGTCGACCGCATCACACATATCGTCGCGGAACACGGCTCTAAGAGCGTTGAACAAATTAAAGAAGAGATATTGCTGGCGCTGAGCGCTTTTACCGGCGGTGCACTCGCCGAAGACGACGTCACACTGCTTGTGCTCGAGGTCTGATGGAGTGGGTAAAACGTGCGCGTGCCACCGGCTTTCTGGGAGCCGCAGCCATGGGCGCCGGGGCCGTCGTGCTGGCAGGGACGCTCCTCACGACCGTCACGCGCCTGCGCATGTTCGAACTGCGCGATTCACTACAATCTTTCAATGAGAAAAACGACGACCTGAGAAACGTCACATTGCTTTCGCGCATCTCGCTCATCAACCAGAGTGCGATGTCGGGCGGGCGCGAAAATGCCGCCTCGTACAAACAGGAAGCCGAGAGCGCACTCATTGCCATACGCCAGAGCCACACGAAGGACATGGAAGGTTCGCTCGTCGACCGCGCAGCCCTGCCCGTCCTGAATGCATTTAACTTTGTGACGGGTCTGCCAAGCCTGAAGCTCGGCAATACCCCCGAGCGTGAGATCGTACTCGATCTTGCCTTCCAGTTCGAAACCTACCGCGAATATGTCAAAGCGGTCAAAGGTTATGACATCTATATCGGTGAATTCCGTTTAAAGCCCGAAGAGCGCGAGTTTGCCTTGCTGCACCGCGGTTTCTGCCGCGCAATGCTGAGTGAATTCACACAGGCACTCGCCGATTTTAATACAGTCGCGAAGACCCCCGGTTCGCGCAGCGCATGGATCGCGCAAAAACTCACGGACTTTCTCACGGCACTCGAAGCGAAAATCCGCTTTATCGAGGCCGTAGCTGACCCGGCAAGGCGCGGTGAGCTCTATTATAATGCCGCGGCTTATCTCAAGGCCCTGGAAAATTTCGCCAAGGTAGACAAAGGCCAGCAGTCAGAGAAAATCCGCTTTCTGACGGCGCGCGCACTCGAAGAATCGGGCCGCAGCGTCGAGGCGCTCGGTATCTACCGCACACTCATCACCGCGGGCGGCTCTGAATATGCCGTAAACGCAAACCGGCGGATGTATCTCATGGGCACATTCCTGGGCAACGATAAGGAACTGGCGAGCGAATCGAAAAAGAATTCTGAAACCGTGGTCAAGGATAAGGAATTCATGGCGACGGTAACGCACCTCGAAAAATCGGCGGTTCAGCTGCACGAAGAAGCGGCAGCGGCAAAGGCCACGAAAAAAGCCGAACTGACTGCACTGGAGAAAATCGTCGCCGTCGAAGAGGTGCCCAAACCGTCTCAACCTGTTGCCGCACCTATACATCCCCCTGTAATCGAACCGCCAAAGCCGAAACCTAAAGACGAGGTCAATCTCAGGAATGAGAAAATCGCGACAAAATCTGAAAATCTTGCAGAAAATAAGAAGGAACAGCTGATCAAAAAACAGCAGGAGAAAGTCGATAAGCTGACGATGGCCGATGGCAATATTTTTTACGGCGTAGTCTATAAAGAAACCGCAGATACGGTTTTTTTGTATTCTGTGTTGGGAAACCTCGAGTTAGAGAAGTCTAACATCCAGAAACGCGAAAAGGTCGCCGGAAAGAACGCCCTGAAATGAAGAAAATCCTGCTGGTATGCGCAATAAGTGTGGCAGCACTGCATGGTCTGGAACCAGGCAAGCATTATGATTTTCTGCAGAAAAACGGCCAAAACGTGCTCGGCGCTGAACTCATCGCCGAGACAGATACCGAATATGTGGTGCGGTTGAAATATGTACCCAAGCCGATTAAGCTGACGAAACAAAACCTCAGCGAAAACCCGCTGCTTTCGAAAATTCAGCCGCCGCCGGCAAGCCCGAAACTACAGCTACGCGGCAACTTTGTGCTCAATACCTCGGTCGGCTTCTCGTATCTAACCATGGGGCAGCTCTCGTCCATATTCCGCAGCGGCTACGAGGCGCGTATCGGCGCCGACTGGCAATTGTTTGACAAACCCTTTTACCGTCTGCGCGCCATTTCGTTGCTCACCACCTTTGCCCGCTACCAGAGCGCGCCGCGCCGCATTCAGCTGATGTCGGCTTACGTGGGCCCCAAAATACTGGTGTGGCGTTTTGAAACGATCGACGCGGCACTGTTCGCATCACCGCTCATCGGTCTAAGTTATGCAGATCTGACGGGATACACCTTTACATCGAGCTATGCGACGCTCGCTGCGGTTGGCCTATTGAGTTTTGAGAAACGCTGGAAACATTTCGCCTTCGCAGCGCAGTTCTATGTAAATTCTCTGTTCGATAGCTCTCTGAATTTTGAATCGACCGGTATCAGCCTCGCGGCCCAGTATCCCTTGGGAAGTGCGGCACCATTCTAATGCTGTTCCGCCAAAACGAAAAATACGAAGACCTGAGAAACCTTGTGGCGCTTTCTGTTATTATTCTGCTGATCGGCGGCATCGTCTTTGCATTTCTCTACCGCAATATCCGCATGGCCATCGTCTCTTATGAAATTGAGCGGCTGAAAAAAGACCGCCGCGCGATCTATATTGAGACCGAAGAGTTGCGCCTGCAGGTCGCCCAGCACTCCTCCGCCGATCGCATGGAAAAACTATTCCGTGAAAAATACGGATTTTTACCGGTGGAAGTCAGCCAGAAAATCAGCACGTATATCTTGCCGCAGATTGACCGCAAGAACGGCCCAGAAGCGGTAGATAAACCCGAACCGAACAACCGATGAAATTCAAACTCCACGCTCCCTACCAGCCGGCAGGCGACCAGCCCACCGCCATCAAAGAACTCACCGAAGCGCTTGAACCCGCCGACGCCAAAGCCACGCTCATCGGTGTGACGGGCTCAGGCAAGACCATGACGATGGCATCGGTCATCGAAAATTTGCAGCGCCCCACACTCGTCATGACGCACAACAAGTCGCTGGCGGCGCAGCTCTACCGTGAATTCAGCGAGTTTTTTCCCGAGAATGCCGTGGAATTTTTTATCAGCTATTATGACTACTACCAGCCCGAGGCCTATGTTCCCGTCACCGATACGTATATCGAAAAAGAATCCTCGATCAACGATGAAATCGATCGCCTGCGCCTGAGGGCAACCGCCTCGCTCATCGAACGCAGGGATGTTATCATTGTCTCATCAGTGAGTTGTATCTATGGCCTGGGCTCCCCTGACACCTATAAAGATGCGGTACTGATGATCGATACCGCCGTGCCGGCGGGCCGCGACGAGATCATGTCGCGCCTCATGCGGATGCAGTATTCGCGCAACGATACCGAACTGCTGCAGGGCCGTTTCCGCGTGCGCGGTGACGTGCTCGATGTTTTCCCGGCCTACGCCAATGAGCCCTACCGGATTGAATTCTTCGGCAAAGATATCGAAGCGATCAACAAATTCGATATCCTGACCGGGAAAAAGAAGGAATCCCTGAAGCGCATCGCCGTCTACCCTGCGAAACACTTTATCACATCACCTGCAACTCTCGAGCACGCTGTCGAAGAGATGAAACGCGAGCTCGATGAGCAGCTCGAACACTTCAAACGGGTCAACAAGCCCCTCGAGGCGGAACGCCTGCGGCAACGCACGACCTACGATATGGAGATGCTGCGCGAAATGGGTTATTGCAGCGGCATCGAAAACTACTCGCGTATTCTCACCGGACGTCCCCCCGGTGCGCGGCCTGAGTGCCTCATCGACTATTTCCCCAAAGACATGCTCGTCATCATCGACGAAAGCCATGTTTCCGTGCCGCAGATCGGCGCCATGTTCGCAGGCGACCGCACGCGCAAGCAGACGCTGGTCGACTTCGGTTTCCGTCTGCCCTGCGCGCTCGACAACCGACCGCTGAAATTTGAAGAGTTTGAAACTCTCGCGTCGAATGTACTCTATGTTTCGGCGACGCCGGCGGCGTATGAACTCGGTAAAAGCGATGTGCATGTGGAGCAGATTATCCGCCCGACGGGACTCCTCGATCCCGAAATTGAAATCCACGGCAGCGAAGGCCAGATCGATCACCTGATTCTCGAAATCGACAAACGCACCAAGGTCGGTGAACGCGTGCTTGTGACCACGCTCACCAAAAAAATGGCAGAAGAGCTCACCGACTATCTCGAAAAAGCCCAGGTGAAAGTGCGCTGGTTGCACTCCGACATCGATGCGCTCGAGCGTCTCGAAATTTTACGCGATCTGAGAAAAGGCATCTTCGATGTACTGGTGGGGATTAACCTCTTGCGCGAGGGTTTAGACCTGCCGGAGGTCTCGCTGGTTGCGATTCTCGATGCCGATAAAGAAGGCTTTCTGCGTTCGCACCGTTCACTGATTCAGACGATGGGCCGTGCGGCACGGAACGTGAACGGTCGCGTCATTCTGTATGCCGATGTCATGACCGATTCGATGAAATCGGCGATCGACGAGACCACGCGCCGCCGGGCCATTCAGCTCGAATATAACACCAAACACGGCATCACTCCGCAGACCATCAAAAAAGAAATCAAGGATTTCGTCGAGCGTGAGAAAAAAATCGAAGAGCAGAACTGGCAACGCATTGAAGAGAACCTGCACGAGTTCGCACGCAAAAAATTCAAATCAACCGACGCCTGGAAAAAAGCGATCGAAAAGGCGATGTTCGACGCGGCAAAACAACTCAACTTCGAGCGCGCGGCTGAGCTGCGCGATATGATAAAAACCGAAGAGGCTGCGGGGCAAAGCTGACTATAAAAAGGGCATTGAGGCCAAGCCCCTTTTGCTCATGGCTGAAGGTAAACGCTGTTTCCTTTTTGTATTTTTTTTGCTGAGATTTCCGGAGCCGTGCCTACAATTTTTGTATGATAAATGGATCCAATGGTGACAACAACGTCGCCGCTGGAGGTCGCAATCATTAGCTTACGCCCTTGAGTAACGCGAGAGATGCCATGCCCGGTAATATGAACCGTATTGCCTGCAATACTGAAAACCTGCCCGATTAATTCGCCATGCTCGGGCAAGGCATCAGCCACCTCGGCAACGGACGCCGGCTGTGTTTTGGCAGAAACGCAGGTAACTAAATTCTGACTGGATATTGGCACGATTTGCCTACGCCCTTCTGAAAACTCAAGGCTTTCCGCCGCGTCTGCAATGGTATTTGCTGACCAATATGAGCCAGGCGGCTTCCGGTTTTCCAGTTTTTCACCGCTATTAAACAGGGCTCGCAATTCATCCATTGTCGGGAGCCGCATTTTTTTCTGGGCGCAATAGCCGACCGCTCCCCGCCAGTTCAATTTATTGTGCAACGGTCGGCTCCATACCCGCCCCTCAATCTGTATTGAAGCCCCTCCCTGATCCGATGCAATAATCGCTCCGGAAAACCAAAGAATCTTAAAAAACAAAATCCGGAACCAGGAGACTATAGATATTTCCATCAGTGAAAAATCCCTTGATTTGTACTTACAGCTTTTATTTTCTAAATCCTTTACAGGAGAAAATTCTTCAACATCACCTTGCCACCCTCGGTCGCGAACGACTCGGGGTGAAATTGGATGCCCTCTATTGGTAAAGTCTTGTGGCGCAGCCCCATAATTTCGCCGTCGTCCTTGGTGCGCGCACTGATTTCCAGAACCGCCGGCAGGCTCGCGGCTTCGGCAATCAAACTATGGTAACGCATCACTTCAATATTCTGCGGCAGACCCGCAAAGACACCCTTGCCGTCATGGTCGATGGCCGATGTCTTTCCGTGCATGGGCACCCTCGCCTTCACGACGCGGCCGCCGAAAACGTGGGCCATGCCCTGCATGCCAAGGCAGACACCGAGGATTTTCTGCGTCGCCACCGGGTTTTTCAGAATCTGCTCGCAGACGCCGAAATATTTCGGGTCAGCCGGATTTCCAGGCCCCGGAGAAATCACGACACGATCGTAAGAGGCTGATGCCAACTCAGCAAAAGTCTTCTCGTCGTTGCGCACGACCTCGACCCGAAACGCGCGGCGTGACTCTTCGAGCACTTCACCGATATACTGGTACAGGTTATAAGTGAACGAATCGTAGTTGTCGACAATGAGAACCCGCATCGCACTCATAGATACTCCGCCAGGGCCTTTTTCACCGCAGCCATTTTATTTTGAATTTCCTGGTACTCGCCGTCCGCCGTCGAATCATAGACGACGCCGCCCGAAGCGCGCACAAACGCGGTATCACCGGCGCCGAAGATGGTGCGGATCGGTATTGCAAACGTCGAATCGCCGTTGAAGCCAAAATGCCCGACTGCGCCGCCATACGGGCCGCGCGGTTCCTGTTCGATGCGGTCGATGATTTTCATCGATTCGATTTTGGGCGCCCCTGAAAGCGTGCCTGCGGGAAATGAAGAGGCGAGTGCGGTAAACATATCTTCACCGGGCGCGATGAGCCCGACGACTTCGCTGGAGATATGCTGTACGTGTGAAAATTTCTTTACGTCAAAAATCCGGCGCACTTTGACCGAACCATAACGCGCGACACGGCCTAAATCGTTGCGGTGCAGGTCGACGAGCATGTTGTGTTCGGCGATTTCTTTCGGGTCATTCAGAAGCCGGCGCACGAGATCCTGGTCTTCTTCGGGCGTCTTGCCGCGCCGTGCGGTGCCCGCGAGCGGAAAGCTCTCCATCTCGCCCTGGCGCTGGCGGTACAAGAGCTCAGGGCTTGCACCGATCAGGCGCCGCGTTTTTTTGTCGCCCGCGAATTTCATGAAGAACATATGCGGGGATGGATTGATGGTGCGAAGACTCGCATAGATATTCAGCCAATCCCCTTCAATTGTGTACGCTTCGCTGAAACCGATCTGCACCTGGAATGTGTTACCTTCAACAATTTCGTGTTTCGCCGCCTCGACCATCGTCCGGTGTTGATCCGCTGTTTTGGATTGCGCAACGAGTTTTGCTTTCGTCACACTTTTCGCACGCGGCTTCGCCGCAGCGGCCTCGATCGCGGCGCGGCGGTCGGTCCGAAAATAAAAGTAGGTTGTCTCTCCCGTCATCTTGTCGTGCAAGAGGCCGTCGGTATAGAGCCCCATCTGGTAGGCGGGGAAATCCGCATGTGCCGCAAGGCCCAGTGTCGGTTCAAAAAAGTTGGCCGCGTCGTAGCCCAGGTAGCCCACGAGACCGCCGGCATAGTTGCGCGACAGTACATCGCGCGGCAGAATTTCGCGCAGGTAATAATAGGGATTTGCAGTCGAGATCGTCTCTTCACCGGCGGCTGACCGCACGGTCACCTTGCCCTCACGGGCAATAAAGTCAAAATCGGGCTCAAAACCGATGACCGAATAGCGCGAATCGTAGCCCTGCTCGCCCAGCGATTCGAGCAGAAAGCAGCTTTTGAACTCGGCTTCGAGGCGCCCGAACAGCGTAAAAAAATCGAGGTCGGTTTTGAACGACAGATACTGCGGTTTTGCGGGTAATTTGGGTATCTGCACCGTAGGCCATTTTCGGGGGCGCGTCAGGCCGAAAATCTGAAATCACGTCTGAGAAAAAAGATTTATCTAAGGCTCATAAATTAATCGTTACCAAGCTTCAGAAGTAGTTCTGCCAGGAGCGGATAATCCACATGGGAAAAATGACTAATTAAGACATTCGCCTGGAAGGTTCGCCAAAACTCTTTATCTTGGGCTATTCTGACAAATCGAAAATAAGTATGGTTATTCTTGTCCGGATAATAATCGTATCGCTTCTTGCCTTTGACGACCGGAATTGGCTCTCCATAAACCGAGGAAAGTTGCCGGCCCACTGCCTTCTTTAAATCGTCTTCACTCCAGTCAGGGTTACTGCAAGAATAGGACACTGCCTGGAGGCTATCCATATCAAACCAATACGTTAAATAGCACGATGCCTTAAGCATTCGATCTGTATAAACGAGCATTGAGATATCAGAATTGGGGAAGCTCTGGCGCTCCAGGGGGGGAGAATCCAGACGCTGGTATTCATTTGCTTCGACCGTCTTGGCTGATTGTCCCCACTGATACTGGGCTGACTTCGCGCGATTTAATGCGCAAGACATTGAGAGAAGAGAAACAACTACCAGGGAGCAAAGTCTCAGAAGCACGGAGCACCGTGGCACTCCGCCAAAACCTCCCGTAAATCAATTTATTGTGCGGCGCATTATCCTGAAACCGTTATAACTGCCTTTAATACCAGGGTCATCATAGCCGATAATAATGACAATGGCCCGACCCAAGGACGACGCCTATTATCTGTCTTTAGGCGCTGGGGCAAACCAGCTGCCCCTCATCCGTGCGGCCAAGGCGCTGGGCCTTAAGGTTATCGGCGTCGACCGCAGTATCGCGGCGCCCGGCCTAAAAGAAAGCGACCTCAAGATCGAAGAATCGATTCTCAATTACCGTAAGATCTATTACAAGCTCGTCAACCTCGTCGAACCCACGCAAATCACCGGCGGCTATGCCGCGAGCTTCGGCGACGCACTGCAAAGCTTCGCCTTTCTCTGCGAGCGGCTCAGCATCATCGGCCTCAGCCGTACCCTCATGGAAACCGTGCAGGATAAACTCCAGGTCAGAAAGCAGCTCGCCGAAATTGAACACGGCGCTTTCGCACAACCCCTGTTTCTCGAAATCACGCAGAGCATGCGGCGTGAAGATATCGAACAATTAGGATTTCCCCTGATCGCAAAAATGCGGCGCGGCGCATCTAAACGACACATCTACCGCCTCGACGACTGGAACGAAGTAAAACATTTTCTCTCGCGCAAAAATCTCGAAGCGCTGGGCATCCGCGGTCACGACTTTGTGCTCGAACAATACATCGAAGGCGACGAGATTATCGTTACGGGTTTCGCACAGAATTTCCACTTCCATTTGGTTTCCGTACACGACCGCATAGCCGAAGCAAAGCCGCCCTACATCGACCTGGAACACAAATTTCCGTCACGCTATGCGCATCTGGCCAACAGCATCCGCGAGATCCATAACCAGGCCTGCCTTAAGCTGCAACTCTCAGACACGCCGATCGTCAGCGAGTGGAAGGTTGTCGCCGACAGGCTCTACCTCGTCGAACTCTCGGCGCAGATTCCCGGCGAGCATGTCGCCGACTTCCTGATTCCCAAAGGCATACACTACGATTATTTCAAAAATCTCGTGAAGCTGACCCTCGGCGAAAAGATCGAACCGGTGCCGGAAAAAAACCGCCAGAACATCACAATCAAATACTGGCCTGAGAACCCCGGCTGGGGTGAGTGGCAGGAAGCAACAAAAGCGGCGGCGTTTGCCCGCGTGCTCAATGCCAATCCGCCAAAAGTTATTTCATCGAACCTTGACCGCTACGGCGTTGCGGGTTTTATCCGTTAAGGTTGCAGCCAGACGCGCCCGTACGTACCATCCGTGCTGCGGGTATAGAGTAACCTCTGGTGCAGGCGATTAGGTTGGCCCTGCCAGAATTCCACACTGTCGAAAGTGACCAGGTAGCCACCCCAATGTTCGGGCCGGGGTATCGCCTTGCCGGCAAAACTTTTTTTCGCCTCTTCGAAGCGAATGCGCAGCTGGTTATAAGACTCTACGGGTTTACTTTGTGCAGATACCGCCGCAGCGACCTGTGACTCGTGCGGGCGGCTGGCAAAGTATGCATCGGCCTCTGCTGCGGCAACCTGAGAAACTTTTCCCTCAAAGCGTACCTGCCGGTGCAGGGTGGGCCAGAAGAAAACACCGGCGGCGGCTTGGCTTTGCGCCAGCTGATTTCCCTTAAGGCTTGCGCCGTTTGTATAGAAGGTTAATCCCGCCTGGGAAATATTTTTCGCAAGCACCACGCGCACTGAAATTGCCTCACCCGCATGCGTCGCCAGTGAAAAGGCCGTCGCATCGTGTTCAACTTTAAGGGCCTCTTCGAGCCAGAGTTCGATGCCACGATGAGGCGCCATTGGCAGGGTAGAAATATCTTCTCCGGAGTAATCAGACCGAATCGCTGCTAAATCCATGAAAGATTGTTCACTTTTGCTATACAGGCCGTCCGCCAAAAAAAGAATCGGATATGGCGAAAGAGGCTGTAGACCAACCCATCGGCAAACGCGACCAGACAAAAATACTGAACAAGCAGCAAATACTGGAAGCGGCCAAAAATCTGTTTGCCGACAAGGGTTTTGAAGCCACCAATGTGCGCGACATCATCCATGAGAGCAATCTCTCGCCCGGCACTTTTTACAATTATTTCCAGAGTAAAGAAGAGATTTTTGAGGTTTTGACCGACGAAATTATCGGCGAGGTGCGCGGTCAGATCCAGGACTCATACAAGAATGTGAAGATGGACCGCACAGAAATCATCAAGTCGCTGCAGAAGTTTTTCCAGATCTTTCTCGGCAATCCCCGCCTGATGAAGTTCCTGTCGCGCAACCAGTCATACCTGCGCGAACTGCGGAGCAAAGGCCGCTTCGACGACATGCTGAAAGACCTTGAACGTGCGCTCGAAGACGGCGTGAAAAACGGCATGCTGCCGCAGCTGCCGGTCAAGATCGTCGCCATCGCGGTTTTCGGCGCGGTTTTTGAGATCATCGCCACGATGGTGGCAACACCGAACTTTGCCGTCGACAAGGCCATTGAAACCTTGTCACAGCTGCTGTTCGTTCACACGGGAAAATAAACTACTTTTTGGGTTCCGGGAACAGCAGTCCCAGGGCGACGAAATAGCGCATACGCGCGATCTCTTCGCGGTACTCGGCCGATGCACGCGAGGCACGCGCCAGCTGCAAATCTTCCAGCGCCTGAATCACATCGAGCGTGGTCGCAAGGCTCATGCGCAGGTCACCCAGCTGGGCACGGTAATTTTTGTCTGCCGCCTCGGCAGAAGCACTGTATGCCGTCCGTTCAGCAACGGCTTTCGAGTAAGCTTCGCGTGCGTCTTCGAGCTCGGTACGTGCCTTCCGCTCTGCCTGCTTGAGTTCAAGTTCCGCCTGCCGCAGCCGCGACCGGGCGATATTCTGGTTTTCGAGAACCTGACCGCCCTGGAAAAACGGAAATTCGGCAACGACGCCGCCGAAATAAGAAGTCGCCTGGCTGTCGCTGAGCGCCGGGCGGTAAGAACCGTCGAGATAAATATTCGGCAGGTGTCCGCCGTCTGCCGCGGCGACTTCGTTTTTGCGGATCGAAACCACGGTCTTGCCGAGCGCGATATCCGCACGGTTGCTGAGATCGGTCTCTTCTTTGCCTGTGATGTCACGCGTGAAAGCGGTCGTGCTGGTATCCACGACAAAGTCGCCGGATAATCCCGTTAAAAACTGCAGGTAGCGCATTAACTGCGCCTGCTTCTCTTCCGCCGCCAGCAGATCCGCCTGCTTCTGGCGTAGCCGCGCCTCGGCCTTGAGGGCATCCCCGCGCTTGTTGCGGCCGATACCCACCCGCCGGCGTATTTCAGAAAGATTAGATTCGGTCAGGCGCACTGCTTCGCCGGTCTGCTCGCTGAGCGTACGGCTGAGTTTCAGTTGCAGCGCCGCGTCGGCGATGTTCAGCAAATGCGCCGCGAGTTCGGCCCTGAGCCCCTGCTCTTCGGCGACACGTGTCAGCCGGGCACCAACGATGCCGGTATACTCGGTCAGCCCCGTCATGATATTTTGCCGGGCGGTGAAACGCACACCGGGCACGACGAATCCGGGCGCGGCCGGTGCATACTGGGCAGCGCTCACTGACAGGCGGGGCATCCACGCGCCATAACTTCTGCGCACCTGGGCATCGGCGATGAACCCTTTCTCGGCGCTGATGGCGAGTTGCTCGGTGCGGTCGAGCGACAGGATGAATAGCTCTTCAATAGTGAAATTTTTTCGTGTGAAATCGATATCCGCGAGCCGTTTTTTTACGGCCGACTCGCGCAGCATCCGCTCGAACACAGGTTCAATCGTATTGTCGTTGAGCGTGACCGGGGCACTGCGGCAATGGATGGCAATGAGCAGGATAACAACATAGCGCATGCTATTTACCGGCCTGCGTCAAGAGAAACGCGCCGGAGCCGATCATCAAAACCGCAGCACCACGGATGGCATAAAACCCAACCCGTGCGCCGATATGTCCCCGGAATTTCTTAAAAATTTCCAAAAGGAGACTAAACCAGCACACGATGCCGATGCCGGCAGCGACCGGAAAAAGGACCATGTCCCAGAAGGAAATCTTGGTAAACCAGGAAAAGATCGTCGACGTCGCACTACCCCAGGTAAGAAACAACGTCGGGTTCAGAAAAGAGATCAGAAACCCCGAGAGCAAGCCAGCCTCTTTTTTACCTGAATCTGCCACATGCGCATCACTCATGTGGACCTTCTGGAACATAAAAACGATCCCGAGAACCAGCAAAAAAACAGCGCCGATGTAACGAATATATTTTGCAAGGTAAGGGTAGGCTGAGATAATCTGGACATAACCGAACGTTGCCAGTGCACAATAGATAACTTCGGCGATAGCTGCACCGGCAACTACCCGCATCGCTGAACTGAAACTACCGCGCAGGCTGGAACGGAATACAATAAGGGCAATCGGCCCCGTCACGGGCATTGAGCCGAGAAATCCGCAAGTGAAACCGAGAACGGCGCCGAGCACTAATTAGCCAACGGCTAACGGTTGATCCGCTCTGTCACGGGAGAGCTGCCCTTGACGCCGATGATATCCACATATTTGACCGTTGGCTTGATGAGCCCTTCTTCAGCAAAGACATAGATGTGTTTAAGTTTTGATTCCTGTCCATTGATGGCAACATGGGCTGTGACTTTGCAGCCGCTTGCGGCAGCAAAATTCACGCGGATGACCCGGTCGGGAAAAGCCTTGAGCTGTACCAGAAGATCATCGCCCTTAAGTTCTTGCGACGAGATACCGTAAGCGATCCGCTCGAAACGACCGATGGGTTCATAGTTGTTAGGGCCGATTTCAAGATTCAGCCAGTAACCGTAAACCGCATCGCCCTCAACAGGCTTGCAGGTTTTTTCGTCGTAGCGCACGGCATAATGCACTTCATTTCTGTTCTTATTGCGCTTTATGTGAAAGAGGTTCGCACGCGCCTCAGCAGCAAGTGCGCTGAAACCGGCGGCGATCAGGAAAAAAAATACGATCTTTTTCATCGTTAGCCGGTTACTTCTTTTTATCTACCATTTCTTCTTCAACGATGAGGAAATCTTCATCGTCGTCGTCGTCGAACACGCCCAGCACGTCGTCGTCTTCGATGATAATTTCGTCAGACGGTGCCGTTTTGGTTTCTTTTTTCTCTTCGGTCCTCTTTTCGGCGACGATCTCTTCTTCGTCTTCGAGAAGAATAATTTCGTCGTCGTCTTCGTCGATCACGATTTCGTCTTTTTCGTTGAGCACTGCGGCTGCAGTCGCACCTGCGACAACACCGACGGCACCGGCGCCGACAACAGTGGCAGTCGTGGCAGCTGAAGATGAAGATTCTGCCTTCGCGGGTTCTGGCGCTTTCTCAGAAGCAGTCGAGCTCGGAGGCGGAGCGCTCACTGCGCTGACGGTTCCGGATGATGAACTGACCGGCGCGGAGGATTCCTGGCGTGCCGGCTTGTCGGAACCCTTGAGGTTGTCGAGTTTCGCTATGATCGAGAGGATGCGGGTTTCGAGTTCTTGTTCTTTGGATTTGAGGCGGCTGAGTTCTTGCGTCGCTTCTTGCAGCTGCGACTGCCATTTCTGCGCTTCACGCTCACGCTCTTCGGCGGTCAGGCGCAGCTGGTCGTTGCTGGCCTTCAGGCGTTCGGATTCTGATTCGAGATGACTGTTTTCGACCCTGAGGTCTGAGATGAGTTCGAGCGCCTTGACAATACGACCTTCAAGCTGCTCAAGCTGTTCGAGAGTTACCATGGGTTTGGCTGTACTTCGAGCCCACTGCGGCGGGCAAGTCTTTTTTGACCGACCATCTGTGCATACCCGGCCGCCTACGGCAAGCCTGCGTACCTCAGCCCCTTTAAATACTTGAAATCCTGTGGAAGAATTTTATGCACTGCCATGAGAAAATTGTTTCTAGCCGTGGCCGTTACACTCTGCCCTGTTTTTTATCTGCACGCCATTACCGTCGGCGTTTTCGATATCCGGGGGGATGTCGGCGGCGAGGGCGCCAGGCTGGCGGATCTTGCTCAATCGCAGATGCAAAATGATAAATCCCTGACCATGCGCGACCGTGTGGCTGTGAAAACGATTATCGCCCAGCAGGAAAAATGCGCGGCCGGGCTCAAAGACTGCCCGGAACTTTCAGGACAGCTGAAAACCCTCGACGTCTATATCACCGGCGAAGCCATTTCACTCGCCGGGCAAAAACAGATTATCCTGCGCGCGGTGAAAACCGGTGACCAGAAAATCGCGGCATTGGCTGTGGGTAACGGAGCGACGCTGGAAAAAAGCATGGAAGAAGCGGCGGCCGAACTCAAAAAGAAAATGGCGGATGTAAAAACTGCGGACGCCGGCGCTTCTGAAAAATGGAAGGTGGCCATACAGCCGGTGCGCGCCGCAAACGAGCAGGCGCAAAAGCTGCCCGAACTTGCCGGCCTCGATTCGATGCTGATGCATGCACTCTCTAAACGCGCGGCATTCGACCTCGTCGAAACCAAAACCGACGACATTGTCGAAGCAGAAAAGATGCTGACACTCCAGGGTTTTGCACCTGGTGCGCTCGCCCCGGCAGGTTCAGACTATACACACTTCGTCACTGCCACCATCAAGGTCTACGACGAATGGCGCACACTGTCTTACCAGGTGGTGAGTAAAAAGACAGGGACTCCCGTGATCTCAGACACCATAGAATGGAGCGTGAACCAAAGCCCGCAAAAAGCACTCGATGAAATCGCCGAGAAAGCAGAGAGCGACGTCATGAAAGTTCTCGGTAAACTTGAGATCGCAGCGTGCGATCCCAGGGACGCGGTGATGAGCTTCGAATTCAAAGATAACACGCGCGCACCGGAAGCCATCCAGTGCAAGACGCCACTCTTGATTGAGGATATCCCCGCCGGCGAATACACGCTGGTGTTTAAGCATGAAGACCGCAATACGCTGACGCAGACTATCACGATCAAGGCGAAAGAAACCCTGAAGCTCGGTAAGATACAGCTGCCCGATATCGACATGACGCTCTTTCGTGAAGCGTCGCAGGCCGAAGGTTCGGGGAAATACGCGGACGCCAATTCGCTCTACTCGCAGTTCTACACAAAATACCCGCGGCACCGCATGGCATCGTACGCGATGTACCGCGAAGGCTATGTGACGCAGCTGCGCCTCAGAAAAGTCGCCGATGGCCGCAAGATTCTTGAAAACGTCATCGCGCGCAAGCCCGATGCGGAGATCCGCAGCGAGGCCTATGTCGGCATGGCGCTCGGCTATAAAGCTGAAGGCGACGGCGCGAAAGCCAACGGTATTTTCCAGATGCTGACGGACCAGTACGCGGGTACGACAGCGGCCGAATTCGCGCGCGAATGTCTCGAAGGCAAATGCAGTTTTTAAAGACGCTTAGCTTTGCCGCGGCGCTGGCGGCAGTCACTGGCGTGTCGGCGCTTGGCCGTGTGCGCGACGTGAACCCGCAGCGCAACCAGGTTACGATCATGACGAATAAGGCCGGCGAGTTCGGCATGGGTGCCACGGTTTATTTTTTCCGTCAGGGTAAGCCGACGGGTAAGGCGCAAGTGGGCCAGGCTTTCCATACGAAAGCCATTGCGCGCATCCTCGAGGGAAATCCGCGTGTCGATGACGATGCAACCACCACGAATAAGGCACCGAAGACGGGGCCCAAAATCAGCCGTGTTTCGTTCGGCGCCACCGGCGTGCAGGCACAGGAATTTCTCGTCGAAGTGCAGTTCGACAAACAGGAAAAGCAGCAGCGCAAGCTGACGCTCAATACGGAGATCGCCGCACAGATCGAGGGGGCGCCCGGCTTTATCGGCCTCAACTCTTCGCTGCTGAAAGAAATCCACATTATCTGGCAGAACGGCGCGCTGCGCGTCGACAAGGTACGCCTGAGCGACCGTTCGAATTTTACCCTGAGTGCATTCGTCGCAGCCGATCTCTATGCGAAGATTAAACCTTCGGCAGAGACACGCTCCGAAACGGTGAAGGGAAAAATTACGATCGTGAAAAAGGCGCGTGATCTCGGTAACCTCGCCGATGGCATTCAGGTTGACCTGAGAGTTCTCGCAAAAAATGAGCGTGTGAAAAACGGCAGCGTCTACAAGCTCAAGATTTATTGCAATGAACTTTTCGCATCGGAGTTTATCCTGCGGCCGCAGGGGGCCGACTTAACGGACGGCATTATGCTGAACCCGGTTGACTTAGCTCCGGTTGAGAACAGCCTCGAGTTCCGCCTGGTCGAAGTCACCGAACAGGAAGACCTCATGCTTGAAACCGACAACAACCAGCTCATCGGTACGCTCCTGGTCGAGAGAGTGGCAAACGACCGCAATGCCCGTGTTGTGGTAACTTTGGCGGCGGGCCAGAACACAACCACGAACCAGATAAAGTCTCCTTGACGTGAAGATTTATGTTCGCACTCAAGGCTAAATGCGAACGCTCGTTTTTATCCGCTTTGCAGCCGCCAGCCTTCTGCTGTTCGGCGGCGCGGCCCTGTTAACGCAGGAAAAATCCACCGAAGAAACCTATCCGGTACGCATTATTCTCGAACCCCGCCTGGACGCAAAATTCTACCAGGTCGAGTGGCTGGAGCAGAACGATATCGAGGGGCAGGCCGCCGCACCGGCAAACGCAAGCCTCAGGGAAAAAATCACCAAAACAGATATCCGCCGCAACCTGCCGGTGCGCTTCAAATATTTCCGCCTGCGCTCGGCATACCGCGACGGGCTCTATGGCCTGTGGGGCGAAGTTGTCGAAATCCAGCGCCCGGTGAAAACCACGCAGAAAACGGAAAAAACAGAGAAAGCTGAAAAACCCGCACGCAGCGACCAGGATATCTTTGTGCGTGTGATCGATAAGAACGGCAGGGAAAAATGGGTGCTCCATGGCAATTCCATCGCTCTCGACAAGCTAACGAAACAAAACCCGCTTTTTTACGAAGTCCAATTCCTTGCGGACAAAGACGCGCCTGAAAACACCAATGGCCGCAAGAAATACGAAACCCCTCTGCAATTTACCCGCCCCGGCGAATACAAAATGAGTATCTATGCCAGCGATGACCCTGCGGCCGCGGCGCTGCAGACCTGGAACTTTTGGGTCTACACCGATGTGCCCCGTACCTATGTGAAATTTTTTGCCCCGTTTCTGCACGGCAAAGGCGGATTCACCGTCGGTGGCAAAACCAAAATTGCCCTGTTGCCGCAATTCTCCCAGGTCGCGACCGATAAAATCGAATACAGGGTTTATAAAGACGCAGCGACTCCCGGCGCATGGGTGAAATACGAAGACGAAATTGAGGTGAACTCCTTCGCCAAAGGGCAATATGGTTATTTTAATGTGGAATTCCAAACGACCAATGTCGCGGGTATTACCGAGTTGCCACAGCACCGCCGTATGCTGATCGATGCGACCGGGCCCATTATCGAAGAAGTTCCGGGTGCCGAACCCGGAATACTGCAGCTTTCATTTAAAGATGAAAATTTTCCGATCGTGGTGCGCGCCTACCAGGGCGGTAAACTCATCGAAGACAAATATTTCAGGCACTGGAATGCCCGCGACGTGGTTAAACTGCCCGCAGGCGCCGGCCTTGAAATCAGGGCGATTGATCTTCTGGGTAACGAAACTATCTTAAAGAAGTAACAGCTTCTCAAATTCCTGCAGCGGCACCGGCCGTGAGAAGTGGAATCCCTGGAAGGCATGGCAGCCCATGGCGTGCAGCGCGGCGAGCTGCTCCTGTGTTTCGACGCCTTCAGCGAGAACCTGCAGGTTAAGGTTTTCTGCCATGCCGATAATCGTGCGGATCAGAATCGCGTCGTTCTTATCGGTCGTCAGGTCGCGTACGAAAGACTGATCGATCTTGATCTGGCTGAAGGGCAGGCGTTTGAGGTAGGCGAGCGAAGAGTATCCCGTGCCGAAATCGTCGAGACTGAAGCCGATGCCCATTTCCTTCAGTAACTCCATCTTTTCGATCGTCTCATCGACGTTTTCGAGCATGAGACTTTCCGTAAGCTCAAGTTTCAGCGCACCGGGATTAATGCCCGATTGCCGCACGGCGTCCCCCACCATGGCTGAAAAGCCCGCCTCGCGGAATTGTTTTGGGCTGACATTGATGGCGAGCACGAGGTGTTTTGTTTCCGCGCGTTCGGCCCATTCCTGCAGTTTGACACAGGCCATGCGGATAATCCAGGTACCGATTTCGACAATGTCACCGGTCTCTTCAGCCAGCGGTATAAAATCGCCCGGAAATACCATACCACGTATGCCGTGCCGCCAGCGGAGTAAAATCTCGGCGCCGAAGATGATACGCTGCGAATTATACTGCGGCTGAAAATGCAGCTCAAACTCGTTGTTCCGCAGCGCCCGTTTGAGGTCTGATTCCAGCGCAATGCGTGCCTCGATCTGTTTCTGCATCTCGACGTCGAAATTGCGCAGCCGATTCTTGCCGCCGACTTTCGCCTGGTACATGGCGATATCGGCACGTTTCAGAAGCTCGTCGGCCGAATGGATGTGCCCGTACATGAGTGTAATACCGATGCTCACGCTGTTCTGATAGTACTGCCCCAACGCATACGGGTTTACCGTGGGGACATTGATTGCCTCGAGAATCTTCTCGCCGATTTTTTCAGCCTCATGAGCCGCCTGGCTGATCGAACCGCTCAGGTTTTCAACAATCACGACAAACTCATCGCCGCCCCAGCGGGCGACAGTATCACTCTCTTTCACCGAAGCTGTCACGCGCTCGGCGACGACGGTAAGAAAATAATCTCCGCTGGCGTGACCCGAACTATCGTTGATATTCTTAAAATTATCGACATCAATAAAAAAGACAGCGCCATATTTCAGGTCGCGTTCGCTCGTTGCCTGCGCGTGCTGCAAACGGTCCTGAAAAAGTTTACGGTTGGGCAGCCCTGTGAGATTATCGTAGAGCGCAAGACTCTGTATTATTGCCTGCTGTTTTTTCCTTTCGCGGATATCCGTAATACTGCCGCGAACCAGAGGCGGATCGCCCGGCAGGCGCAACAAGCGTATCTCGCACGGAATATTCTGGCCGTCTTTGTTCAGGCATATCCATTCGAATACGGGAATCTCACCTTCTAATGCCGCGCCGATCCTTTCACGCGCTAATTGTTCCGAAACAATCCCGCCTTCCTGGAATTCCGGGCTGACATCTGCAGGGCCGAGATTCTTCAGCTCTGTTGCCGAATAACCGAAAAACTTTTCAGCCATGGGATTCACTTCGACAAACTTACCCGTCCCTATATCAAGCACGACAATAGCATCCGGTGCATTATCGATCAGCCGGCGGAATTTCTGCTCGTTTACGTTTGAAATTTCTGAAACCCGCTTCAACCGCTGCGCACTGGTTTCGAGTGATTCGACGAGGCTATGAACAATCATCGACAACAACAAGTTAAGCGTAACGAAGACGACGCCGGCTTTAAGCCACGTGACAAAAACGGGATCGCCGGGCAGGGAAATATCCGGCGGTGTATTCAATCCCAGGTGTGCAAGAATTCCGTAGGTGATGATGGCGAGAAAGTCGGCCGCGACGATCACAAACGCAGCGCGGCGGCCAAAAAACGCCGCGGCGATCAGGCTTCCCGCACCGGCAATCGCTAAGGCAGTGTAACGGGGACCCACGAGGCAGGGAAAATACATCCCCACCAAAGTGAAATTAAAGATGAGGATAGCCGCTTTGCTGCGCCAGCCAAATGCCGGATGCAGACTCGCAAAAACGAGCACATCGAAAATAATCCCTAAGGTACCGGCGGCATCGAGCCCCCGGATACGGAACATCCACAGCGCGATCGCCACAGCGCTGCCCAGGAGCACGATACCAATCGTACGGTTGAGTATTTTGAGCTTCCAGATATCCTGGTATTCCGACGCGGCGAACGGTTTTCCGGCGGTGTTTTTGAGGGAATTCTCCACGTGGGGAATTATCGCCGGGCGGATGGCTCAGTAAACCAGAATATGACTTCTAAATGGTCAAAATCCCTTTCTCCTTGACGGTATGTCTAATTCGCAATTTCAGACTCTATGGCGAAACTATCAGGCGCGACCCCTCAAGGCGGTGGCACAACGAACGGTTCGGCAGCCGGCGCCCACGCAAAAGTAACTATCTACTACAACCCGAAATGCCGCAAGAGCCGCGAAGCTCTGCAGATCATCAAAGAAAAGGGTATCGACCCTGAAATACGCAATTATATGGAAGAGCCGCCCACCAAAGCCGAACTTTCCGAAGTTCTGCGCAAAATGGGCCGCCGCCCGCGCGACATCTTCCGCAAATCTGAGCCTCTTTATAAAGATCTCGGCCTCAAGAACAAAGATTTGAGCGACGACGAACTATTGACTTACCTCAACGAATACCCTATCCTGATCGAACGCCCGATCGTCGTCAAAGGCCAGCGCGCCGTACTCGGCCGCCCACCCGAAGACGTACGCCGTATCATCTGAAAACCGGTTAGGCCTCCGCGTGGCAAGTCGCAAGATCGTTGTCACCTCGGGTCCCACCCGCGAACATTTTGACCCGATTCGTTTTCTCTCGAACCCTTCCACCGGCCGCATGGGCCATTCCATCGCCGCAGCAGCGGTTGCAAAAGGCGGATTTACCGTTGTTTTCATTTCCGGTCCCGTAACTCCCGATTTTGCCGAAGTTCAGGGCGCAAAAAATATTTCCGTGACGAGCACAGAAGACATGCTCGCTGCGGTAGACGAACACCTGAACGCAGGGGACATCCTCATCATGGCAGCCGCGCCGGCCGACTACAAACCCGCCGTGCGCTCGCCGGTAAAAATCAAGAAGACCGAAAACCCGCAGATCAATCTGGTGCCCAACCCCGACATTCTCAAGAAAATGGCCGAGAAAAATAAATCGCTCACACCCCGGGCGACGCTTGTCGGCTTTGCCGCCGAGACGCATGACACCGAAAAGTATGCGCTCGGCAAACTCAAAGACAAAGAGCTCGATATGATTTTCCTGAACGACGTCTCGAAACAGGGCGCGGGCTTTGCTTCGACGACGAACGAGTTCACTGTTTTTTTTAAAGACGGTCACAGGCTCGAACTCGCCAATGCCAGCAAAGAAGAGCTCGGACAGAAAATTATCGACTGTGTTCTGCCATGACCGGCATTCTCATCGCCACTAAATCAGAAGCGGCTTTTTTGCTGAACGATTTAGCTCCCGCGAAAAAAGATGGCATCTTTCATTACCGTGGCAATATCTCTGGAAAAAATGCAGCCCTCTACCTGACGCGGCCGGGCGTTGCGGCCAAAGAACAGTTGCGGCGCTTTCTGCGCCTCTACACTTTCGAACGCATCATCAGTACCGGCGCCTGCGGTAACCTGACGAGCGAACTCAAACGCCTTGACGTTGTGCGCATCGCCAACGCCGCCTACCCGGGGAAAAAAAACATCATTCTTACGCAAACCGGCCGCACCGCTGTTTCGATCGAACACCTGGTCACCGCCGACAGCGTGAAGGCCGACCTGCGGGCGCAGACAGGGGCCGATGTCGTCGACATGGAAACCTATGCGATAGCAGCAATCATGGCGGAAAAGGAATTTGCCCAACTGCCGTTGACCGCCATCCGTGTCGTCGACGATTTACCCGGTGAAGAGAATTACCTGACGAAGGAAAAGATGTTACGCGAGATGACGGCGGCAACGCCATCAGGCAATCCCCGCTGGCGCGACATCTGGAGTTTCGGTATCTGGGATTATTTCCGCATCACCCTGCGCCGCCATGCCGTCGCCCGCGCCATTTTTGACGCCGTCAGCAAGGCCTGATGCAGCTCACCGCACGCCTCAAGGGCACACTCTTCATACTGTGCTCGGCCCTGCTCTTCTATCTCGCGACCTTTTTCGTGCGCATCGCCAGCAGCGAGTTTCGTGTTCCCGGGTCATGGTATATGCTGGCGCGGTTTTTATTGGGATTGCCCCTGTTCTATATATTCTTCCGCAGAAGCGGCGCGCCGGTCACCAGCAGCGGCTGGCTCATCATGCGCGCCGTTTTCAACGTCATCGCGGTAATATTTTTTATTTATGCCACACATTTTGGCTCAGCGCTGAACGCCAATGTCCTGAACATGACCTACCCGGCTTTCGTGGCCCTGCTATCTCCCATCTTCATCGGTGAAAAGAGCTCGTGGCTGACCTGGCTTGCAGTCATTGCCGCGATTGCAGGCTCGACCATCATCACGCTGGGCGGCAATAAACTGGAATTTCGCACCGCCGACCTGTTGGGCCTTGCCTCGGGTATTACCGCCGGGGTCGGCGTGATGAGCCTCAGGCAGATCCGTAAGACCGACTCGACATTCAACGTGCTCTATTACACCTTTCTCCTCGGAACGATGGCCTCGCTCGTTCTTGTGCTCATCGAAACCCTGCTGCTGCCCGCCGCCCCTGCAGCGGTGAGCTCCCCGCGCTTCTGGTCACTGATCGCTCTCTCAGGCCTGTGCGGTGTGCTCGGGCAATGGGTCTTCACCTATGGCTTCGCGTGGGTTGGTGCCGTTGAGGGTTCGATTCTCTCCTCATCACGCATCCTGATTGCACTGGCGTTCGGCGTGACCTGGTTTCATGAATCGTTTACAGCAATGGCGGCCCTGGGCGCCGCACTGGTATTATTTTCCAATGTCTCTCTCGCGCTGCGGCGGCGCTGAATTTTTTGGCAAAATCGGCCGCTTTTGATTATGCTTGCCCCATGAAGAGATTCCTTGGCGGCGCCGTCATCGGTGCGGTGGCAGTTTACGCCTTTGGCGCACAGGTTGTGAAAATCGTACGCGAACCGGGCCTCGTCGCCTTTTCCCTGCAAAAGGGGTATGGCGTTCAGAAAGAAGCCAAGAATGAACTGACTTTTACCTCCGTAACCAACGGCAAAGAGATCAAAAAAGTGACGGTTTTCACGGGAACGACAGCTGCCGAAGACAAGAAATATTTCAGCAAATTAAATTCGATTCATGTTCCTGCTAACGCGGGCAAAGTCCGAGTCACGGGCCGTATCTTCTACTGCAGCTTCGAACAGAAATTCTGTTCGGTGCAAAAGGTCGATGAAGAACTGAACTAATCTATTTCAACCCGCGCGGCCAGCTCGCCGATCTTCGGGTGCGATTTTTCTGCCTGGCAAATCTCAATCAGTTTTCCGTTTTGTGGCGCTTCGAGGGAGAAAGCAGCCTTATCGGTCACCAGCTCGCAGAGCTCGTCGCCCGCGGCAAAGGTTTCACCTGGCTTTTTGTTCCATTTCACGAGCTCGATGCCGTCGTTGCCGCCGATGTCGGGAATTTTGAGCTCGATGATGCGTGGCATGGTTTAAACCGGTGAGCCGGACGCCCCGCGTAAATCAATATTCATTCAGGGTCAGGCATCGATCGACCAGAGTGTGATCTCCTGCTCCCTGCCTTTTACCTTAGCCTCGCCCACCCTGCGGCAGCGTTCTTTCACTGGCGCTGAGGCCGCCTGGTAAACAGCATCGGAAAAAATCAGGTCTGTTTTGAACTCTTTGCAGAGCCCTTCGATACGGGATGCGCTGTTGACGGCATCGCCGATCACCGTGAAATCCTTACGTTCGGCGCTGCCAATGGCCCCCTGCAGAACCTCGCCATAATGGATACCAATACCGTTTTGAATGGGTTCAAGCCCCGCGGCTTGCCGCCGGCCATTGAGCTCTGCCAGCGAAGCGCGCATCAGCAGCGCCGCCGCTAACGCGGAATCACAACTGTTCTCCACATCCATAACGCCGCCGAAGACGGCCATAATCGCATCGCCGATAAATTTATCGATCGTACCGCCGGCAGAGGCGATCGCGCGCACCATCGCATCGAGGTATTCATTGAGGTATTCGACCACCTTTTCGGGAGCGACCTTTTCGCTAAAGCTGGTAAAACCCCGGATATCGCAGAACAAAATCGCCACAATTTTTTTCTCGCCATGCCCTAACGTACCGGCATGTGAGAGAATCTTATCCTTCACCTCATTCGAGACAAATTGCCCGAAAAGGCGTGAGACCATCATCGTCTCTCTCTGCCGCGTCAGTGTGTCGGCGATCAGCATGCGCACATGGCGGCTGACAATGCCGACGGTGAAACCGGTGACGCCCATCATCATTGATTTAAAGTGATAGAAACTTTCCTGAGTCAGGTCTTGCAATAACAGCGCATCGGGGTGCTGTGTCGCCGCCAGATAGGGAATCGCGAGGTGCGCGGCGAGGCTGTATTGCAGCGCAGAATAAAGCCCGGTCACCAGCGAGAGGCGAAAATCAAACGCAAAACCCGTGAGCACAATCAGGAAAAAATACAGGTAGCCCGGCGGCCCGGTGATGTAGGTCGCCGTGCCCGAGGGCAGCACAAAAAAGGCGATGATATAGATCGAAGTCGGCAAGGTGCAGAAACCGAGCATGACGAACCAGGTGCTCCGGCTTTTGATTTTCCCGGCGCGCGCCAGCAGCCAAACCAAACCCGAGTAGATGCCGCCGATAAAAGTCCAAACGATCGGAACTTCGATACCTTTGACAAAACCCAGCCGCGTCAGAACAAAGAGCACTCCGGCGCTTAAGAATCCCATAAGGCAGGATGCGAGTGACCCCTTTTGCAGGGTCTCGTTCATTTGCTGTGTCACAAGCTGGTCAAAAGTTACAAGGTCGGAAGTTTGGGCCATATTCGAAGCCAATCCGCCTTTAAAAAAGCAGCGCTGCAAGAAAAAAAAGAAAGCCCTGCCGTTAGAGCAGGGCTTCGGACGATCAGCGGCCCAATTTTCCGGGCCTTGAAGTTATGGAGATGGTTTCGTCGCGATGATCTCGTCGCGGTTTACGAGCTCAAGAATGTGCTCATACTCCGGAGAATCTTTCTTGTACTTAAGCTCTGTCGCACGCAGCAGGTGCTTGTTTTTATTCTTCTTGTAGAAGATGCGTTCTGCTTCGGTGCCTTTGTTGTACTTCTCTGCAACAGCTTCTTTGAAGCCGTAACCTGAAGCCAGGTATTTATGCGGAGAAATCTCTGTCTCAAACGCAGGGTCGATTTTCAGATAACGCTCAAGCAGATCGATGGTCTGCGGCAGGTTCTGCAGGTCGTACTGTGAAATGATCCAGTCGCGGTATACCGAAGCTGTCAGATCTTTCATCTGTTGTTTTTCACGGAACGAACGGTTTTGTATTTCGTCGAGGTGGTTGATCGCGCGGGTGAAATAGGTCACCGCTTTGATTTTCGCACGGTCTTTCTTTTCGCGCAGAATGCGTTCTTCGCGCATTTTGCGATCGATCGTCTGCCAGTACCATTTTTCGTTCAGGTATTTGGCATCGGCCCACTCTTCTTTGTTGCGCTGAACTTCTTCGCGCATCTTATCGAGAATCGAGCGGCCGGTCTGGTAGTTCGAAAGCGCCAGACGGAACTTGTTGTTGGCAAAATCGTCACCGAGCTTATAGAGCTCGTCAAACGAAGCCACGTAAGGGCGATAATCCGGGTTATACCACTTGGCTTCTTTTTCTTCAGCCGGGCTGGGTGCCGCTGCGGTACCGCCGCCGGTTGTCGGCTTGCCCGCCGCGGGTTGTGCCATTATGGCTGTACCAATAAATACAGCGAGTAATGCAACTGCTGCTATGAACTTTTTCATACGTTTCTCCTTCAATGCTGTTCGTCCATTTCTAACGCAGGCATGAGCATACATTAGAAAATACTATATTCTTTGTCGGCTTTCTGTGTGTAAATCTTAAATCGAATTCTTAGTTCTGCGCCAGGGGGATGCCCCCGTCGTTATGTCACTTTTTGACGCTGAGCAGCTCCTCCAGAAGCCTGAGGAGATCGGTTTCCGTCAGTAATCCAAGCAATTTGCCCTCTCCATCGCAGACGGGCAGGCAGCCGAACTTGTGTTTTATCATGATGCGAACCGCGGTTTTGATGGAATCTTCAGGAGCCGCGGCAAACGGTTCGCGCGTCATAACCCGGCTCATCGTCAGTTTTTGGTCGCCGATCATCAGTTTGTTGCCCTCAGAATCATTGACAAAGACGAGGACATTCCTCAGGTCACGGTCTGAAACGATGCCGATAAGCTTGTTGTCTTTGGCGACGACAGGCATATGCCTGAAACGCCCCTCAAGCATCGCCGCATAAACCTTCTCGACATTGTCGCCCTCTGCGGCGGTTACGGGTTTTTTCAGCATCAGCTCGCCGACGGTCATCGCATCGCTGTAGCGCATCTATGGCCGTTAACACGGCCAACTACTTGCCGAGAATCTTTTTCCGCAAATCTTCGACGCCGGCAAGCCGCTGCGCCTCGCTGAGGTTCTGGTTTTTCTGCAGGTATTCTTTTTCTGCGGCGAGAAACTGGTCCATTTTGGCGTTGGATTCTGCAAATGCCTGGTTCTGCCGCGCTTCATCCTCTGCCATACGATTTGCCATGTGTTCGCCGAAATGTTTCACACGCAGTTCCTGGGTGGTTTTGGTGCGTTCGGCCTCAGGCATCTTTGCCATTTCTGTCTGGTGGAGCATGAGTTCGGTCCCAAACTTGATATCCGCCGGCTCACGCTCGAGGGTTGTCTGGTAATAAGGCCCCAGGATTTCTTTTTTACGCTCCGTAAACAGCCGCATACGTTCGTCGACGGGCAGATTCGCGTATTCGGGGCTCGCGAACTTCGCCTGCTCTTCCTGCAGGGCCACGCGCGCCTCTTCGACCCCAAAAATGAGGCGTGCCGTCTCTTCGCCAAAAAAGTCGCGCCGCGCCTTCTTCATGAGCTTGTATTTATCCTGATCGCTTAACTGGGCATAGTTTTCAGGCGGACTCGTCTGGCGCATACTGGCCTCAAAAGCCAGGTACTGGTCAAAAATTTCGAGTAATTTCTGCTTATCTTTGCCAGGCAGGCGCTGGATTAACTGTTTGATGCGTTCGTTGCAGCCCGCTTCGTCGGTTTCACCGGCACAGTCGCGGCGCAATTTTACGAGTTCAATAGCCAGGTCGATGCGACCCACCTGGACATCCGCCATGACATAATCGGCCTGCGATTCGGCGAGGCGGTCTGTAGGATACGGAAAGCGCTCTATGCCCTGCGCAGCCTGCTTTTTATTTTTTGAAGAATCGCCTTTAATGAAGATAAAATAAATGAATATTGCGGTAATAATGATGAGAATGGGTGCGATAAATTTTTTCATAACTATGATCCGTCTACCCCTCTCCATGACATGGCGAGGGGTAGGAAAGGATTTTAAAGGTTACTCTCTCCAGTTGCCTTCAGAGGAACGGTCAGAGTATTTGAGCCAGACATCGTTCACACCCGCAGCGCGTTTCGCTTCGAGCAGTTTCTGATTCTGGCTGCCATTTTTTGGTACCGCAAACTGGTAGGCACCACCGGTCTCGTTGGCACAGATAGAAGCGCCTGAGGTCCATGCGCCCGCACTGTTGGAGATTCTCCACTGGCCGGCAGAATTGCTGCAGGCAAAACGATAGCTGTTAGCGCAGTTCGCGTCGTTCCAGCGGCCGTTAGACCATTGCATGGCACAATCTTCGTTTCCGCCCCAATCGTTCGGCTCACCCGCATTCCATGAATAGACAGCTGCCGCAAGGCGACCGTCGGTCGGATTAATTTTATCCATACCCGGCAGGTTTACACCGCACTTGATCATCTCGGCCATATTCGCTGTCGTCGTGTGACCTGAGCCACCGCCAAACATCGCTGTCAGGTTGGTGCGGTCTTCATAGAAACGTACCATCTTGTTGCCAGTGTAACTATCTGCGCTCATCGTCGGCGATCCGCAGGTTGGGTAAGAAGAAAATTTCGAGATGTTTTCTTCGGGCACTGCATTGTTCTTCAGGTAAACCCAGCTTTGCCATTCGCCTGTGCCGCAACCGCCGCTCCAGAGAATGATATTTTTGCCGGCATTCAGAACCTGCTGGCGTGTCAGATTGACCGGAGCATCCTGGCAATTGCCGCCCGGGCGGTAGATCAGGTCACCGAGTTTTGATTTGATAGTATTCAGCGCCGACTGGTGGTTACCACTCAAGTGATCTTCAATATAGAGGATAACCACTTCAGAGCGGTTCGAACGGATAAAGCTGTTGAGCTCTGAAATACCGTCGTCGAGGTGCTTATCGTAAGAACTGCAACCCACGTGATTGCTCTGGCCGTGGCAAAGCAACGGTCTCATACCCCATTCCCAGGGCCAGCCGTGCATGCTGAAATACCAGTGAACATCGAATTCGATGGCGCGGATGTCCATACGGAGCTGATCGTGGATCGAGAAATTGTGGTTGGGGTCCCAGTACGCAAACGCAGTCGTATAGACCGACGAGTTATAGGTATTATGGGAATGCAGAAATGTATTGTCTTTCAGGGGCAAATTGGCTTCCAGGCCGCGTTGCTGACCCAAAGCTTTCTTTTCCCATGAGCGCTGGTAGATATCCACCGGCGTTTCTTTCGGCTTACTACTCGATGAGCTATGCAGGGTAAAAACCGCTGCTGCCAGGGCGAGAGCAAATAATGCAACTCTTTTCATATTGTTTTGTTTAACTCCTTCACACATTGTTTCGTCTTTGACAGATGATCGGCCACGGGGCGAAAACCGGGCCAAAAAAACAGCGTTAAATACAAAAAAAATGAACATTCTCGCGAACTAATGTCATTAATTTAGTTTCGCCTCTGCGTTGAGAATAGTCAATAGAATCAATACTAAAGTGATGTTAATAGTTTCACTAATGACAAAAAGCAACGATTACAGTAGCTAAATTAATGCACACAGAGGAAAACGAACGTTCACCATCTTGCGAGCGGGTGATCCGCCTGCTTCAGGGCCCGAACCGCCTCAGCATAAAATTGCAATACAATATTTTCCGGCCCCGTGCGTCTGCATCATTATGCCCACCTCCCAAAAAATAATGGCTGGGTCATGGGATTTATGGTATATGGTATGCAGATTTCAGCGATACATGACGGACAGACGGCTGGCCGCATATATCACAGGAGAACATAATGGCAATAGTAGACAGAATTAAATTCAACGGCGGTCCGGACGATATCGCCTGGAAATATCCCGATGAAGGCATCACCTGGGGTGCCCAGCTGATCGTCAACGAATCTCAGGAAGCAATCTTTTTTAAAGGCGGTCAGGTGCATGACCAGTTCTCAGCCGGCACCTATACGCTGAAATCCAACAATATTCCCCTCCTCGAAAAATTCGTCAACATGGCATTCGGCGGTGACACCCCGTTTGCAGCAGAAGTCTGGTTTATCTCCAAACAGATCTTCCAGGGCATTGGCTGGGGCACAAAAACCCCCATCCAGGTCGAAGATCCGAAGTTCGGCATTCTGACCAACCTGCGCGCCTTCGGCGTCTATGGCATCCGCGTCGCTGACGTGCGCACGTTTGTGCAACAGGTCATCGGTACGCAGGGTAAAACCACAACCGAAAGCATCCAGAACCTGATGCTCAGCAGCATCGTGTCTGATATTGAAGAGATGCTTTCACAGGTGGTGCACGAGCAGAACATCGACATCATTCGCATCAACACACAGCGCTCCAAAATCGAAGAAGCGTTCAAACCGCTGCTGGCGAAAAAATTCGAGAAATTCGGCATCGCGATTGAACAATTCGAAATCGAATCGCTGAACATCCCGCAAGACGATCCGGGTTACCAGACCCTCGTTAAGGCGAAAGCCGAACGCGCAGCAAAAGTCGAGTCGGCGATGGGCGACAAGGCGCAGATGGATATTCTCGGCAATGCATACCAGCAGAAGCGTATGCTCGACATCGGCGAGGCATCCGCGAAGAACGAAGGCGGCGGCGGTATGATGAATGCCGGCATGGGCATGGGCATGGGTCAGGCCATGGGCCAGATGATGAGCGGCATGGGCCAGCAGGGCGGCGGCAACGCTGACGATCCCACTGTGAAAATCCAGAAGCTCAAGGGCATGCTCGATTCAGGCCTCATCACGCAAGACGAGTTCAACGCCAAAAAAGCGAAGATCCTCGAATCCATGTAATCGTTGCTTTTCTTAGGCAAAAACATCCAGGGGTCGGGTAAGGGTTCGAAAAAACTCCTTACGCCGGCCCGCGTCATTCAGGAAACCAATAAGGCGATCGCCGAGATTCTGCGCGGGGATATCCCTAAGCGCACGGATGCGCCGGCAGGTCGCGGCCACGGAGGGCCTCGAAGCGACCTGAAAATCCTGCGCAAGATCGCTGCTTATGTCGTCGAGTCGGGGGGCAAACGCATCCGGCCGCTCTTCCTGTATTATTTAGGTAAGGCGCACCACCATGACGGTACAGAACTCATTCGCCTCGGTGCGCTGCTCGAGATCGTTCACGCAGCCAGCCTTTTGCACGATGACGTCATCGACCGCGCAGACGAGCGGCGCAGCCGGCCCACAGGAGCCAAGCTCTTCGGCAATAAAGAGGTCGTGCTGGGTGGCGATCATTTATTGTCTTCAGGGCTCAGGTATCTTAACGCGATGGGAAATCCCCGTTATATGGAAGTTTTCACCGACGCGATTCAGGCCCTGTCTGAGGCGGAGCTTTTGCAGATGCAGCACCACTTTGACCTCAAAACCGATCTGAAAATACATGCGCGCATCGTCGACGGCAAGACAGCGGTGCTGTTTCGGGCGGCCGGCGCCCTGGTAGCCCTCATGCAAAACGCTGATGGGGATTATTACCGTTCTGAACCTGCCCTGTTAGGGGAACTTTTTGGTCGTTATTTTCAGCACCGCGACGACTACCTGGACTATTTCGACGCCGCCCGCCTGCGAAAAAAAGGCTTACAGGACTTCGCCAACGGCATCGTCACCCGCCCCCTCGCCTATCTGCTGAAGGCTGCAGAGCGGCACGAGACCACGCTGCTGCGTAAAGAGTGGGATTACTCCCGTGCCAACGGCCGGGTACGCGCAGAGGGTGAAATTCTGCAGCTGATGCAGAAACACCGGATCGAAGCAAAATGCCTTGAACTTTTGTACGCCGACGAAAGCCAGATTTTGGCCGCCCTGACGGTCTTGCCGGCCAAAGAGCCCGGTGAGATCATCGCACGGGAGTTTCAAAAAATTCTTGCCGTGCGCGCTGCCTAAATTGCTGTAACTGAATTCTTCAAGGGGACTACTATGAAAAAAATAGCATTAATACTGGCGCTGGTTTCTGCCGCGAGCCTCGCAGCCAAAGATAAGAAAGAGAATATCGCAGACCTCAAATCGGCTGACGACGCAGTGGCGATCAAAGCCGCTCAGGAACTCGGCGCTGACAGTGTCAAAGACGCAATCGAGCCACTCGGCGAAGTCATCAAAAGCAACCGCTCTGCAGGCGTACGCATTGCCGCAGCTTCGGCGCTGGGCCGTATCGGCGAAAAAGGCCGTTCGACCACGATTCTCAAAGAATCGATCGAAGTGGGCCAGGATAACCACGTTGTTTATACTGAACTGCTCGCCCTCATGAACATCGCGGACCTTGAAAACCCCGACCTCACCAAGGCGGTAGAATTCTGCGAGAACAACAAAAAGTCAGATATCTACATCACCGACATACTGACGCGTATCCGTAAAAAATTCCCGCAGAAGAAAGAAGAGAAAAAAGAAGAAAAACCCGCCGACAAACCTGCGGACGCCCCGAAATAATTCGTGGTTGATTTGGAAAAATGGGGGAAGCTCTCGCTTCCCCTTTTTTTTTGCCTCGGCGTAACTTCAGCCACCCTCGCCGAAGACGGCCATGGTTGTCAGTTCTCTCTAAAAGCAGAAGTTCCGAAAAATATTAAGTTCACAGTTCAATCGGGCCGCATTGCTTTTCTCTGCAAAGACGAGGCATTTTTCTTGCGAGGTACCGTCACGCGCACCCTACCCTGGCAACTAACCGGGAAAATTTTTGAAACAATGGCCGAACGCCTGAAGGCCGAAACGCTGGAGAAATGGCCGTCGGGGCGCCTCTACAAAATCAGTGCCGATAAAAAAAGCGATCAGAAGGCATTGATCTGCGGTTACCACACACGCGACCAGTATTCGATCGATCTTTGCTCCCCCGAGGTTGGCAACAGAAAGTCGCAGACTACAGAGCTGGTCGGTGGTATTCTGAAAGAATTCAAAACCGTCCCGCTCGACATGGCGCCGCTCCTTAAATCGGCGGCTCTCTTCGCCGAAAAAAAAGTTTTCACGGAAGAGAATGAAACACGCGAGCCTGCCCTGCTCGCCCTGACCATGCCACCGGGTTATGTCGAAGTCACGCGCCGCGAAAACCGGGCGCTCTTTACCGACGCAGCCGGCCTTGCCGAAATGGAAATTTTCTACGAAATTTCTGAATTGCCGCTCGACTCCGATCTCGCGCACAAGGTGTACCGCAAATCGATTGCTGCTTTTCTCGCGAAACAGGGACCATGGCGCCCCGATAGGGAAGAGACGAACAAGGCCGGAGATACGACTTGCCTGCTTTTCACCGACAACGATAAACGCCTGAGCCATTATTGTTACAGTGTTGCGCAAATCACGCAGGCCGGTAAAAAACGCTACTGCCGCATCGCCTTCGTTATCGCTTACCTGGGCGAAGCCGTTGACCGCACCCGCCTGCTTACAGACCAGCAAGCGCTTATCAATAACTGGGCGAATATTCTTCGCAGGCATTCAAACTAGTTTGTCCGCTTTTTCAAAAAACGAAATCGAACGTTACAGCAGGCAGATCTTGCTGCGCGGCATCACAGCGCAGCAGAAACTCAAAGACACGCATGCCTTAGTAGTGGGCGCGGGCGGTCTGGGCTCTGCGATTCTGCCCCTGATTGCCGCCTCAGGCATCGGCAAAATCGAAATTTTTGACGCCGATAGAGTCGAGCAGAGTAATTTAGGCAGGCAGTGGATTTACCGCGAAGGTGATATCGGCAAAAACAAGGCGTCTGCGGCGGCAGCTTTTCTCCAGGCGCTGAATCCGCATATCGAGGTTATTGCCCGCGAACAAAAATTCGACGCCGCAGATGCCGGGTGCGTCGCCGCTGCGGATGTCATTTTTGAAGGCAGCGACAGCCTAAAGGCAAAATTCCTGCTGAACGACCTGGCAGTTGCACACAAAAAACCCGCTTTTATCGCCGCCCTCGGTGCCGCACAAGGCCATGCGATGCTCGTCGGCCGCAGCGCATGCTACCGCTGTGTGTTCGATGAAATGGATGATAACGAGCTGCCGAATTGTGCCACTGAGGGTATCCTCAGCACATTCCCTGCCGTCGTCGGCGCCAGCGTTGCACACGCGGCTGTCGAATACCTGCTTTCCGGAAGCAGCGAAAGCATATTCTGGGTATTTGAGAAAAATCATTGCCGCAAGGTGGCGGTCAGAAAAAGACACGACTGCAAAAACCACGCTTCATGAAACCGAAACACAAAAAAAGAAAAAAGCCGGTTGCAAAACGCAAGGCTGTGAAACCACGGCGGGGCACTTATGCGCTGGCGCTTTCGGGTGGTGCCGCGCTTGGCGCTTATCAGGCCGGGGCAATCCGCGCGTTTTTTGAAGCTGGTCTCAATATCCGTTCCGTGGCCGGCAGCTCTGTAGGCGCCCTGAACGGCTATTTAACCGCCACCGGTGAAATCGACGAAATGCTGTCTTTCTGGCAGAACATCGACCAGAAGAAGCTCATCACCATCAACTCCTTCACGAAATTATTTTTTTCAGCCATGCCATCGCTGCTCACGGACGAAATGCAGCGCCGACTCGTCGAAAAGCACGCCCGCGTCGAAAACCTCGTGCGCGCTAAACGCGAATTTATCTGTTCGGCGATCAGCATCAATAGCGGAAAATTATTTTTTTTCGAGGGTAATAAGGCGAAGAGTGACAAAGAGCTGCAGGATTACATTCTCGCCTCTGCAGCGGTTCCCGGCGTGTTTCCGCCGGTGCAGATCGGCCATGAACTCTTCATGGACGGGGGCCTGATACGCAATACGCCGATCGAAGCCCTGTACCGCAAGAACGTGGACGCCGTGATCGGCATCAGTATGGAGCCAGAGACATATCCCGAAGAGCCGCTGAAGAACACCGGCCAGATTGCGCTGCGCACGCTGAGCATTTTTTTCCGCGCGCAGGCATCCGACGCCGTCGACCGCGCGCTGCTTTCGCGCAGGCGCAAGGCAAAAAAAATCCTGCTGCTGCGCCCCCAATACCCTCTCGAGATGCAGCAATACGAATTCGATCCGAAAAAAATAGCCCTGTTGCTGAGCCAGGGTTATGCTGAAGCGCGCGAATTTATCCGCAAGAATAAACTGAGGTAAAATGATCGACCTGCACCACCACTTCGACGGAGCCTTCGATATCGACGCCCTCTATGCCGAGGCTAAACGCCGCAATTTGCCGCAGGGCAAACTTTCTGCCGCAGAATTTCATGCAAAATGCCAGGTTCCGCAGGATTGCCGCACGCTCACGGAGTTTCTCGCCGTTTTTGATTTTTTTTACGATATCGCACAGGACATGGATTTCCTGCACACGGAAGCCAAAAAACTGCCGACGCGCATGGCAGATGCCGGGGTTATCTATCTTGAAACGCGCTTTGCCCCCCATCTTTTTACCGGTACGCATTATGCTGCAGCAGATATTGTGGAAAGTGTGGTTTCCGGGCTCGAAACAGGCAAAGGGACTCCGGTGCGGCTGATTCTCTGCGCCATGCGGAATGCGCCGATCGAACACGTGCAAGAGCTCACCACCCTCTACCAGAAATTTGCCCAACGCGGCGTCTGCGGCATCGATCTGGCGGGCGATGAATCGCGCTATGCCTGCCGCGAGTATGCGCCGGTTTTTAAGCGTGCTCACGAAACCGGCATACCAATCACCATCCATGCGGGTGAGGCCTCGGGCCCGCAATCGGTCTATGACGCGCTGGATCTCTTCAAGGCACAGCGCATCGGGCATGGCATACAGTCGATCCAGGACGCGGCGCTGGTGCGGCGTCTCGCTGAAGAAAAGATCGGCCTTGAGGTATGCCTGACCAGCAACCTGCAGACAGGTAATGCGCCCTCATACCAGGAGCATCCGTTTTTGCGCCTGAAAAATGCAGGCATACTCGTGACGCTCAACACCGACGACCCAACGGTTTCGGGCATCGACCTTCAGCATGAATGGCAAAAGGCCATGGCAGAATATGGTTTTTCGCAGGCAGAAAAAAAAGCGCTGCTCAGAAACTCTGTTGACGTTGCTTTTTGCAGCGAAACCCTGAAGGAAAAATTACGCAAACAGATCGAAGCGGCTTGACGGGGCCCGATCTTTGCCGGCTTAAGCTAATTACCGATAATCAACTATGAAATTCAGCGTAGCCACATGGAATTGTTTTGGTATGGGGCAGACCGTACTCGACGTCATCGCGCACCTTGCCCCCTTCCGTAAGCGTTATCTCAATCCGGAACTTATCGAAGAGTGCGGCGATGCGAATGTTCTCTGTCTCCAGGAAATTTTATCAGGCGATTCGCAGCGGTTCTTCGATTCCCTGGTGAGAAAATATTTTCCATTCGCCATACGCGATAACAACAGATTCAAACTGATATCGTTGCGGGGCAGCGGCCTGGGTGTCGGTACCCGCATCAAACAATCGGTGGCAAAATTTCTTCCGTTTCAAAGCCGCGGCATCAGCTGGGACCGCTATGCACGCAAGGGTGCACTTTACACACAGCTCGAATTTGAAGGCCGAACCATCGACCTCATCACGGCGCATCTGCAGGCCGGCTATTCCGCCGAGTCGAGCCGGGTGCGCGCACAGCAGCTCAATGAGCTCAAAAACTGGGTAGCAGAGCTCGGCGCACCAGATCGGCACTTTATCGTCTGCGGTGATTTTAATATCCAGGGGCTCGCCGGGGCACGCGACGCGGGTGAGTACAAAACCCTGACCACGATGCTCGACGGCTTCACCGACCTCGGTGCCGAAAGCGATCTCGCCACCTACCATCCGCATCCCGAGGGAAATCCGCTTGCGCATGCTTTTGAGAAAGAGACGACGGCGCAGCGCATCGACTATATCTTCGTACGCCCTGCTGTGCGGGCCGCAGAGATTGTCTGCTCAGGGTTCAAACGTTTTTTCGACAAACCCGTGGCAAGCCTCGGCCAGGGCATCTCGAGCTGGGCCTCGGACCACTACGGCCTGAAGGCCACGTTCGAAATTTAGCGGCGATCTACGGGGGAATGACGCAAAAAACGCTGTGGTTCATCGCGATCATTCCGCCCGATGACGTTGCGGAAAAAGTTCGCGCCATCCAACAGGAAATTGCCGGGCGCTTTGGCCCCCGCAGCAGTCTTAAGATTCCCGTTCATATCACCCTCGAACCTCCCTTCCGTTTGCATGATGCCGAAGAGCCGCAGTTGGATATATTGCTGCGGAATTTTTTTGCAACGAAAGAAGAATTTTCACTCGAGCTCAGGAACTTCGGCTCTTTCAGGGAGAATGTCGTTTTTATCGAAGTGACGCCATCGCTGCCGCTTTTGGAAATGCACGATCAATTGTCCGAGCTGCTGCGCGGCCCTGCCGCCATTGTTAAGGCTGCCCCCTGGCATGGCGGATACACACCACACATGACCGTCGCGAACCGCGACGTCACTCCCGAAGCCCATGAACGTATCTGGCGGGAATTTAACACGCGCAAATTTTATGCCGCCTTTCCGGTACAGGAGGTGGCGTTGTTGCGTCACCATCCTGAGGAAAAACTGTGGCAGGTACACCGGCGTTTTTTACTGCTAAAACCGGCAACTGCTGAATAGCCGCAACAGTAACCGGTAATTTCCGTTGACGCCCGGATTTCAACGGCGACAGAGCGGCATGGCTCTCAATGTTCTCGGCACAGAGCTGCAATCGTGCAGCACCGAACCTCTCACGGGTTTTTTCCGCGACGGTTGCTGCAATACCAATGCCGAAGACACCGGCATGCACACGGTCTGCGTCGAGGTCACGGATGATTTCCTGGAATTCAGTAAATCTGTAGGCAACGATCTTTCTACCCCCGTGCCTCAATATGAATTTTTTGGTCTCAGCGAAGGTGACCGCTGGTGCCTGTGTATGCCCCGCTGGATAGAAGCCTACAATGCGAACAGTGCCCCGCGCGTCGTGCTCGAAGCCACACATGTCTCGGTACTTGAACACATTGATCTTGACCTCTTAAGGCGCTTTGCCGTCGCATAAATTATGAAATGGATTCTTTTTTTCCTAGCCGCGTCGGCTCTGAGTGCCGACGGCATTAACTATTTAAAACTGGGGAAAACGCACCGCCTGATCGGGCATAAAGTGCGCGTCCGGGCCGAGCCCGACGCCAAGGCAAAGATTCTCGCCGAATTCTCTATTGGTTCCGAAGTCACTCCCGTAAAACAGACCGAGATCAAGATGACGCAGGACGGTGTCGAGGCCCCGTGGTATAAAGTGACCTTCATGCGCGATGGCCAGAAAAAAGAGGGTTTTATCTGGGGCAACCTGATCGCAAAGGGTTTTGCAGAAGGCAAAGACGGGTTATTATTCCTCTACGGCATCGGCCGCGGGGTTAAGTCCGATCCGACGTGGACAAACTATTCGTCGCAGGTGCGCGTCGCCAAAGACGGCACAGAACTCGCGCGACTCGAAATCAAAGAAGGTGTCGGTTTTATGTCAGGAGAAGAGATCGCGCTGCGCGACGGGACAGGATTCGACGGCGTCGGGAATATCTTCAGTATCCGCTTCATTCAGGAATATTGCGGCGGCAAAGGCAATACGATCTTCGTTTTCTGGACCGGCAAAAAACTACTGTTCGTTCACAGCTCGATCGACGGCGCCGACGCTCCCGTTTATGCCACAGAGAAACAGACTTTCCCCGGGGAAAAAGCGGGTAAGAAGAATCACCTCTACATTGAGCAGGAATGGGGTGACCATGATGATCCCAAGGCGACGAAATTCGAAAAATTCTGGCTGAAGTGGACGGGAGAGAAACTGGAAAAAGTGCCCTGAGATTTTCCGGTGCAAGATCTCGAAAACCGCCTCAGGCGGATGCAAAAACACTGGGCGAAGTGGGCCCGCCGGCGGGGCATCACCTGTTACCGCGTTTACGACCGCGATATCCCTGAGTATCCGTACATTGCCGACATCTATGAAGATCATTTGATCCTCACGGAAATGCCGACCGATGCCTTCGAAGCACGTAAGGATATCGAAACTGTGCGGAAAGAAATCCGGCAAATTTTTTCCACGGTATTCGAAATCCCCCCTGAAAAGCTGCATCAAAAAAAACGCGTGCGCCGCAGCGAGGGCGAGCAACATGAGAAACTTGCAGAAGCGGATGGGTTTGTAGCGCACGAAGCCGGGCTGCAATTCAAGATCTATCCCGATAACTGGCTCGACACGGGTCTTTTTCTCGACCATCGCAACCTGCGCGCTGAGGTGAGGAAAATCGCAGCGGGCAAAAAAGTTCTCAACCTGTTCTGTTATACCGGTTCCTTCAGCGTTTATGCGGCAGCAGGGGGAGCGTCACTGGTCCACAGCGTCGATCTTTCGGCGCGCTACCTCGAAATCGTTTCGGAAAATTTCAAACTCAACGAAGCCATTTTCCCGCCGGGGTTAATCCGCGAAAATTTTCGCAGCGATGCCCGCGAGTTTCTGAAAACAGCGGATGCTGCGTTCTATGATATCATCATCTGCGATGCGCCGGTATTTTCAAAAAGCCGCAGGCAGGAACGCGACTTCGACGTGTTGCGCGACCATCCCGAGCTGGTGAGGGATTGTCTTAAGGTGCTCAGACCCGATGGCGTTCTCTTTTTTTCAACCAACTTCCGTAAGTTCCGCATCCGTTTTCCCGCTGAGGGAGAAACCGGGCAGGTAAAAGACATCAGCGCGAAGACCATCCCTGAGGATTTCCGAAATAAGTGGATCCATGCCTGCTATGAGATCCGGCCTTGATTGGGCAGATAGTAAAAGCCAAAAAAAAACAGATTTCGGGTAACAGAATTGAAGCGCCCGGTTGTTGCATAACATATGAAAAACAGAAAAATTGGAATGCTATTCCTGGGATTATTTCTGATGAAGAACATATTCGCAGTCGAACTTGCAGAATTCGGGCCAACAGCCGGAGATAAGATCCCGCAAGAAGTACTGAAGGGTAGGATAGCTGTGCTCAAATTCGCGCCTGCCAGGGCCGAAAGCTTTGATCAATTGTGTGTAGACCTGCGATCAAAACTGATCATCTATCTCAGCCAAAAAGGATTTCGCGTCCTTGAGCGGGAAGATATCGGCAGCGTACTCAGGGAAAAAGAACTCGTCCAGAATGGCCTTCTGCAATCCAAAGACCAGGCGCTTCAGAATGCGGAACAGGTTGACTATGTTATCTCCGGTAGCGTCGGGCGCCTCGATGGGCAAACGATCGCGGTAACGATAAAAGTCGTCGAAGTCCGCACGCTGCGAATGGTGTCTTTAAACGACACTCTTGTTGCAGCCGGAAATCCTCTTGCAAATACACCCGGATTCCATGCACATGACGGCTTCTATTTTGCCTCAAATCTGGGATTTGGCTACCAGGGCACCACTGTTTCCGAATTTCAAGGCTTCTCAGAACTCGGTCTGAAAAGTTCCTCTCTGATCCTTGGGATTAAAGCCGGCTGGTCGCTCAATCCATCATGGGTGTTCGCTCTCGGAATACAAACTCTGTTCCTGGGGGCATTTGGTGCTCCGGCAATAAATTCGGCACCCGACATTATTACCGAGACGCCCAATCAAACCAAACAACTATCTGTAACGATGACAGGACCCCACGTCACTTATTACTGGCCTTCCAATTACTTTGCAACTGCTTCGATCGCAACCGCGGGTATTCTCTACAAAGATCCGGCAAAAGAAATCAACATTGATAATGGCTACGGGCTTACGGCTGGCTTTGGGCGCGAATGGTGGATTTCAAAAAATTGGGGAATCGGTTTTCTGGTTCAGATGTCATACAGCCGCGTCGAACTGAAGAACATTGACCTGGCCCTGACAACGACACAGGGAACAGTAAGCGATAGAAATTTCGTGCTCTCGACGTGGTCGCTCACCGTTTCGGTGAGCGCCACCTACAATTAAGGTTTAAGCGCCTTTTGCCGCGGCGAGAGCTTTTTCGTAATTGGGTTCGTTGACAGTTTCAGCAACCTGCTCCGTATAGACAACCTTGCCTGACGCGTCGGCAACGACTACGCTGCGCGAAAGCAGGCCCTGCATCGGGCCGTCGGCAAAGGCCACGCCCCAATCTGTGCCGAATTTTTTGTCTTTAAAGTCAGATGCCGTGATGACGTTGGAAATCCCTTCCGCACCGCAGAAACGCTTCTGTGCGAAGGGTAAATCCGCTGAAACGCAGAGCACAACGGTATCGGCCAGCGAAGCTGCCTGCTCGTTGAACTTACGCACTGAGGTCGCGCAGGTAGCCGTATCGATGCTGGGAAAGATATTGAAGATCACCTTTTTGCCTGCGAGATCAGAAGATCTGATATCGGAGAGATCTTGTTTGGTGAGGCGGAAATCGGGTACTTTAGAACCAACCGCAGGAAGATTGCCTGCCGTATTCAGGGGATTTCCCTTGAGGGTAACTTGTGCCATGGGCGTTTCTTCTGTTCGCGCTCTCTCTGTACACAACTATGCCGCATGTGCGGTATAGTCGGGTATATCGGCCCGAAGTCCATCGAATCGGTACTGCTTGTCGGCCTGCAAAAACTCGAATACCGTGGTTATGACTCTTCAGGCATGGCCGTCCTTAACGGCGGAGAACTCGCTACGCGAAAGGCTGTTGGCAAAATTGCCGAGCTGGAAAAACAACTCAAAAATCAACCCATCTTCGGCAGTGTCGGCATCGGTCACACGCGCTGGGCAACCCATGGCGAACCTTCGATGGTTAATGCCCACCCACACCTGAACAGCCATAAAAATATCGCCGTGGTCCATAATGGCATTTTCGAAAATTACGCGAAGCTGCGTGCCGAACTCGTTGATGATGGCCATGTCTTTCTGAGTGAAACGGATACTGAAGTCGCTCCACACCTCATGGATAAATATATCCAGGAGGGTTTCTCGGCGGAGGAAGCGTTTGTCCGTATGCTGAAACGGGTGGAAGGACAGTACGCCATCGCCGCAATCTGTGAAAAATCCGAACGTAAAATCTTTTTCGCCCGAAAGGGTTCGCCACTGATTGTGGCTCGCGGGAATAATGAATATCTGATCGCATCCGACATCCCCGCTGTCGTACCGATTGCGCATGAGGCCATTTATCTGGAAGACGATCAATGGGGCTATATTGCCGCGGAAGGGGTTTCTATTTTTAATGCCGCGGGTGAACCAATCCAGGCGGCATGGCAGCCGGTTTCGATGAGCGCCGAAGATGTCGACAAAGGCGATTATGAATACCTGATGCTCAAGGAAATTTACGAGCAACCGGACGTTTTCGAGCGCATTTTTAAGGAACGCCTGGATGACACCTTCATTCATTTCCCTGAACTCAAATTCGGCAAGGAATACCTGGCGCGTGTGGGCAGAATACTGATTCAGGCATGCGGCACTTCACTCAACGCGGGCATGATTGGACGCATGTATCTTGAGCAGTTCGCGCACATCAGCGCGGAAACAGACTATTCGTCTGAATGGCGGTATCGCAACCCTCTCGCCAGCGGCGATTCGCTGGTCGTAGGCATTAGCCAGTCGGGAGAAACCGCGGACACCCTTGCCGGCATGCGCGAGGCGAAGGCAAAATTCATGCGCGTGCTTTCATTTCTGAACAATGTCAATTCCACCATGGCGCGCGAATCCGATGCGATGATTAGCCTCATGGCCGGGCCCGAAATCGGTGTTGCTTCGACCAAGGCATTCACCGCGCAGGTTTTGAATCTGCTGTTTTTCTCCCTCTACGTAGGTTCGATCAAATGGTTGCTGCCGGCCGAAGAACGCACCACGGTCCTGAATGAAATCCGTGCACTGCCCGATAAGATGCGTAAAATTCTGCAGAGCCATGACCGCATTAAGGAAATTGCCCAGTTCTTAAAAGATAAGAACGACACGATTTTTCTCGGGCGAACTTACAATTATCCTTCGGCACTCGAGGGAGCGCTGAAGCTCAAGGAAATATCATATATCCACGCCTCGGGTTATGCCGGCGGCGAATTTAAGCACGGTCCTCTTGCGCTGGTGAGCGATAATGTTCCCGTGGTGATTATTGCACCGCAGGGGGATATCCGCACCAAGATGATTTCAAACCTGAAAGAGGCGCAGTCAAGAAAAGGCAAGATTATTTCGATAATAACCGAAGGCGATGAGGAAATCAAGAAAGAGTCTGATTTTTATGTCGAAATTCCCCCCTGCCTCGAGAGCATCTCACCGCTTTTGGTTGCCATTCCATTGCAGCTTCTGGCATACTACACAGCGATTGAGCGCGGCTGCGATGTGGATCGTCCCCGCAACCTTGCGAAATCCGTAACTGTAGAGTAGCATGCCCGAAAAAACGCGGAAAAGACCTGCCCTGAGTTCGTCGAAGGGCGGCGTCAAGAAGCGTACCAACTCAGCGGCCAAACCAAAATCCGCAGCCTTGCCGAAAACCGGCACTACCAAAGAAGAAACACCACAGCTGACTGAGATGCAGGAAGCGCGCAGCGAGCGCGATGAAAAAGTACATGCCCTGTTGCCCGATATTCAAAAGAAAAAGCCCGAGGCCCTCGCCGAATTTTTCGAAGTTTTTTCAGACGACATCTATAACTTTCCCATGCGGATGTTCCGCTTCAATGAAGACGAGGCGAGCGAATTTTATCTCTACGCATTCGAACATTTGCGCGACGGCCGCAAAATCTCCAGCTTCCAGGGGAAGGCCAAGTTTACCACCTGGTTTTATGCGGTATTGAGGAACCTGACGATTGACTTTCTGCGTTCGCAGAAAGACAAGATGCGTTTCACGACCTACCTCAAGGCCGATGCCTCGGGCAAGATGGTAGACGCCATCGAATCCGTTTCAGATACGCGCGATCAGAACCTTTTTGAAGAGACCTTATTCGAGCAGTTCAATACCTCGCTCACCTCGCTGGCACTGGCGCAACGCGTGCTCTTCAAACTCGCGTATGCCTGGTATTTTGAACTCAATGCCGAAGAACTGGAATACCTGACAGATTTGCATAAAAAATCTCCCGCTGAAATCTTAAGCCGCCTGCAGGAACTCAAAAAAGTAGCGCACGAACGCTCCGTCGAGGTGCGTGATCTCGAAGAAAAACTCACCAGTAACTTTCAGGGTATTTCGGTACTTGAAACCAAGGTCGAGGCTTTTTTCCGCGAGAATCCGGACATCGACAAAAGACGCGAAACATGGAATGAAGAATTTTTCTCGACGACGATACCGCCGCAGATCACCGACATGATCCAGAGCCTGATGAAGAAGAAGAAAAAGCAGCAATCGCTGCTGCTGCACCAGAAAAAAAGTCTGTTGTCGATCCGCGTACCCTACAAAGATCTCGGTGAATTATTGCAAAGCACGCAGGGAGTTCTCTCGGTGCAGTTAATCCGCATCGTCGAAAAACTCAGCCAGTCGCTGACGAATCCGCTTGGCGAATAATACAGATTTTAAACGGGGGAAATCCCCACTGCCCGCACCCCCAGTTCTGTGACGGCGAGAGTAAAGCTCAGGCCATCACCCTTACGCGGCTGCCATTCGGCCGGAATATTTTCACGGAAAAAAGGAATATAATCGTGCGGGCCTTTGGCTTCGATCTGGCCGCGGCCGCTATTGCGGTTAAAGAACTTCACAGTGCCGCGGATGCTGCGGCCATCGAGTTGGTAATAAGCCAGAAGGGCCTCGAGGGTATGCGCCGAAGAGATTGCGGCGTTCAGCTTTTTCAGCAACTGGTCAAAATCCTGTAAATGTTTCGCATAGTCGGCCTGCGGAATCTGCCGGTAAAGGCGGCCATCCCAGTTTTGCAGGTGCACCAGGTTGCGGATCTCATTGCGGAAAGCATCGAGTTCGTCGGCGAGCGCGGCATCGACGATCTGCATTCCGCGCAGCTGCTGCGCATGCATCGCAAAGGTGCGCTTGCGGATCAGGTTCAGCAGGTTCTGGTGCCCGGCATGGGTCGACCCTTTCGAGCGGTCTGACGCATCGGAGACAACCAGCGGATCGGCAATGAGGGCAAAGACCACTGCCTCGATGATAATTCCCTGCGTGATCAGGAGCTGAAAGAACAGCGCGCTTTCGAGCGAATACTGCGGCTTGAAAAGTTTGTATTGCCAGAGCTGGTATTCAATCAGCTGCAGCATGTAGCAGATATTTGACTTAAACTCCGAATCTTTAAGATACTTGAAGTAGGTATCCCGGTAATAATCGATGGTCTTGAGCGTGCCCTTGGGTATCGCCAACGGAATCTGCGCGCCGAATTTTTCCGAAAACTCGACGAACTCACGGATGAGATGCTGTGCCCTGTATTGAGGAGTCGTTTGGCCTTCCATTTTATTATGTCACTTGATATTTGCGAAGGGAACCGGGGGTATGCGCAGCGTCAATCCGGTTTATTTTTTCGGCCGGCGCCTTACACTGCCGGCGATCGGCGCCTTTTCCAGAATGGTAATCGCCTTCTTCTCGCCGCGGATCTCCACAAAAAGTTCTGTGCCTTTTGCGGCGGCATCAAAGCGCATCATACCCATGCCGTAATTTTTCGTAAAAGAAAAGGTTCCGGATGTGACCTCGCCGACCTTCGCGCCGCCGGCATTCACAATGGGATATCCCTGGCGGGGCACACCTTCCGCGTTCAGCGAAAAACCATACGTCACCTGACCGATAGCTTTTTCCCGCAGCGCCTTCGGCGCGATGCAGTCGTGGTCAGCGTAGATAAAGGCAATGCCTGATTCCTGTGGCCTGAGCTCGGTGGAAAGCTCATGGCCGTAGAGCGGCATCAGTGCCTCGAGGCGCAAGACATCGCGCGCCGCGAGGCCGCAGGGCATAACGCCCGCCGCCTGCAGGTCTTGCCAAAGCTTCACGCCCTCGGCCATCGGGCAGGCAATCTCAAAGCCGTCTTCCCCGGTATAACCCATGCGGCCGATGAAAGTTGTCTCCGCCGGCAGGCGCACTTCGTAATAATACATCTCATCGAGAAAGGAAAACTTCTTCGCAAGAAATTCATGCGCCTTAGGTCCCTGTACGGCGATCAGGGTGTAATCCGCCCACGGAGAAACTTCGACCAGATCAGCAATGTGCTTTTTTAACAAAGCGACGTCGACCTCGCGGTTGCCGGCATTCGCAACGATGAGCCAGTGCGTGTCGCTGATCGCCGAAACTGTAATATCATCGACGAGGCCTGCGTTTTCATTGTAGAGTGCATTGTATTGCGCCTTACCGGCTTTCAGTTTGTCAGGAACACGCACGCAGATACGGCTGAGCGCCGTCACCAGGTCGTCGCGGCTTTTAGCCTTGAGCGAAACCGGCAGCATGTGCGAAACATCGAACATGCCGCAGCGTTCGCGTACCGCGGTTACCTCGTCTTTGACCGCACCGTACGAAACCGGCATATTGTAACCGGCAAACGGTGTGAACTTTGCGTTCAGCTTCTTATGCTCGTCAAAGAGCGGCGTGGTATTCATGCAGTCGGCGTAATTTTATGAATCAGCTTTTCAATCCGCTTTTGTTGTGAAGCCTTGGGCAGCGATTTTAACCGACTTTTGAGTATCGCCTGAAATTCGACCATGGCCTTTTCATCGAGTACCGGGGCGCACATTTCCGCGTACATACCGAACTGGTTTGCCGGGCTGTTTTTCAGCCGGCTGAAAAGCGGCGGCAATGCCTGCGCCGCATGTTTCTTAATGCCGGCAAGTTTCACAAGAATTGCTGTGGCATGATCGTTGGTAATCACCGACCCCTGATTTGCCGCAGACAAAATCGTGCCGAGCTGTTCGGCAATGAGATCGGCATCAAAAGCGGCAATCAAATCGAGGGCCTTCATCGCGCCCCACTGCAGGCGGTTATTATCGCTCGCCAAAAGCCCGGCGAAGAAACTGACCCTGCCCGCAATGAGTTCGGGCTTCAGTGCGGCTATTTCATAGAGCACTTTGATCGCGTCATTTTGAATGCCCGGCTTATCTGTCTCCACAAGGCGGATTAACTCCGCTACGGATTCTTTGTCGCCGGCCGCGGCAATTTTCTGTGCCAGGGCAATATTCGCGGCTTCACCTCGCTGCCCTTTCGAAGAAGACAATTGGTCTGTGATACTCATCATACGCGCTTCAGCTCCGTAAATTTCAACAGGAATTTCCGCGTCTTGCCGTCGTCAAAAAAGATATGGATGCGCGCGGAATCGCCGTCACCCTCGACCTTGAGCACCCTGCCAGGGCCGAAATTCATATGTGTAACCTTATCGCCGCTCGAATAATTTTTGCCCGTACCCTGCGGTACAACCACACTGCCAAAATCCGGTTTTTTTGCGGTATCGGCAAAGGCGGCCCGGAAGGCGGGCTTCGGCCGTGAAGGCAGAATTGAAACGCGCGACGCAGACGGGGCGCCGCTAAAACCGTACGTTTTCTGTATGCGGATCATTTCGCCGGGAATTTCATCGAGAAACGGCGAGGCCTTGGACGCCTCATAAAACCCCTGCGACATGCGGCGTTCAGCACGCGTGAAGAAGAGATTGGTCTTCGCCCGCGTCACTGCCACATAAAAAAGCCGGCGCTCTTCGCTGATATCGCCATCGCGCTCGGACAAATAATGCGGAAAATAATTGCGTTCGAAGCCGGCGATAATGACAGTCTCAAACTCGAGCCCCTTCGCATTGTGCACGGTCATCAGGCTCACACTGGCGGTTTCAGCGTCTTCAGGGGCTGTGGTAGTAATCAGGGAAATCTGCTGCAAATAATCGCCGAGTGTCGCGTTTTCTGTCTGCCGCTGGTAGGCCAGCAGCGAATTTTTGAGTTCGGCGATATTCTCCATGCGGCCGCTCGAAAGCAGCCGGTCTTCCTCTTCGTACAGCTTCTGCAAACCCGTGACATCCAGAAGCTCATCCAGGAAAAAACCCAGATCTGTTTTCGCCTCGGCTTTTTTCTTGAGCGCGGCGATGTCCCGGCCCAGCTTTTCAGAGGCGCCCAGGGCTTTGCCGGAAAGGGGATTCAGATCTGCGGCAGAGAGAAGTTCGACAAAGTCTGTCTGACCGCTCTCGGCACGAACGGCAAAAACTTTCTCTACGGATTTATCGCCGATGCCGCGCGGCGGCGTATTGATAATGCGGGCAAACGCTGCTTCGTCGCGCCCGTTAACGATCAGGCGAAAGTAGGCAAGTACATCTTTGATCTCTTTGCGGGCGAAGAATGACATGCCGCCGTAAACGCGGTAAGGAATGCGCGCGTTGAGGCAGGCCTCTTCCAAAAGGCGTGATTGCGAGTTGGTACGGTAGAGTACCGCGATTTCGGAAAGCGAAGAATCCTTCGCTGCATTCTGGATAATACTAATCACCTGCTGCGCTTCGGCGACATCGTCGGCGGTCGCAATCAGCACCGGTGTCAGGCCGCCTTCGCGCTCGGTGAAAAGCTTTTTCGGCATGCGCTCGAAATTGTTCTGTATGACCGCATTGGCAATCGCGAGAATCGGTTTCGTCGAGCGGTAGTTTTCTTCGAGTTTAATGACCACCGCGTCCTTGAAATCCACCGAAAAATCGAGAATATTCTTCACGTCGGCGCCGCGCCAGCCATAGATTGCCTGGTCGTCGTCGCCGACCACGCAGAGATTGCGGTCGCGCGAGGCGACGTGCTGCACGAAACGGTATTGTGCAAAATTGGTATCCTGGTACTCGTCGATGAGCCAGAACGGGTAACGGTTCTGCCAGCGCGTCAGCAGTTCGGGGTACTTGTCGAACAGGTGGCAGGGCAATGAAATCAGGTCCGCAAAATCCACAGCAAAGGAGGATTGTTTTTTGACCTCATAGAGCTGATACACTTCTTGCAGCATATCGCCGAACTCGTATTCGTCTAAATCAATTTCATCGGCGAGGTTCTGCGGCGTAACCAGCTTATCTTTAAAAGAAGAGATCGTATTCGCGAAATAACGGAACTGCGTCTTGTTGTATTTGCCGTCGAATTTTTCGAGAATCTGTGACAGCGCCTGCTGCTGATCGCCGTCATCCCAGATCGAAAAGTTTTCGGGATACTCGAGGTACTGGACATTGCGGCGCAGAAGATAGAGACCCAGCGAATGGAAGGTGCGCACGGTGCATTCGCTGCCAATGGGGCCCGCTGTATTCAAAAGCCGCTCGCGCATCTCTCCCGCAGCTTTATTCGTGAATGTAACTGCGGCAAGATTATACGCCGGAACTTTTTCGACATGGATGAGGTAAGCCATGCGGTGTATGATCGTGCGCGTCTTACCGGAACCTGCGCCCGCGAGAATAAGAAGCGGTCCGCGTGTTGTCTGCACCGCCTGCTGCTGCGGTGCATTCAGATTTTTAAGTATTTCATTTTTCCAGTCAGACATCGCGTTACATGCCAAGACCGGGAAAGCTGCGCTTCAGCAGAATATCGGCGTTGAGAAGCAGCATCACAACGAGCATATAGATGATCGATGCGAAAAAAGCCCTGCCATACTGCTCTTTTCGGTAGATACCGCGCACAGTGCGGATGACGTAGTATACGGAAGCAATCCCACTGCCGATCAGGTACACCAGGCTATAGCCGGCCGATAAGCCCACGGCGAGAGCCAGCGGCGGCAAAGACAGACCGTAGATTAAAATATAAAGACGCGTGTAATCGTTACCGTAGACCAGCGGTAACACCGGCACACCGCCTTCGGCATAGTCGTGCTGAATTTTCAGCGTGAGCGCCCAGAAGTGCGCTGGCTGCCACAGCATCATGAAGGCAAACAACAACCAGACGTCGGGAGCGAACCGGTCAGAGATACCATAAGAACCAATGAGCACCGGTAGCGCACCGGGCAGACCGCCGACGATCGCACCAAAAGGGCCACGGCGTTTGAGGTATAATGTATACCAGACCGCGTAGGAAAGAATCGCCGCCATCGTGAATGCTGCGGCAAACCAACGCTGGTAAAAAACCAGCGGCGCAAATGACAACGCCGCCATGAAAAGAGCGATGCCCCAGAGCGTTTTTTTACCGAAACGATCGATGAGCTGGCTGCGCCACAGCGTCCGTTTCATGTTCTTGTCCATCGCATAGTCGAGCAGGTTGTTCATAATCGCCGAAGAACCTGATGACAGTGTGAGCGACCCCAGAATCCAGCAAAGTTCAGAGAGCGGCGGAAACCAGCGTTTCGCCATCAGCATGCCGGTAAAACCGGTCACGACGACGGTGAATATGATCGAACCTTTCGCGAGGCGTATTATGTCGCGCATTATACCGAACGTATTAAGAAGCCAGACAGGGCGGAAACTGAAACTTTAGGCGGGAAGTTCGGACACAATCTTATTGCGCCCGGTGTTTTTTGCGTGGTATAGACGCTTATCGGCGAGTTCCACGAGGCGTTCTATAGGGTCAACGGGTGACATTTCAGAGAGCGACGCCACGCCGCCGCTAAACGTATACCGGATCGCATGCCCGCCAGCCTCGCAGGCGGATTGCAACAGAGCCGTGCTGATACGGTTCAGGAAATCAATGCTTTTCGTAATCGTGCAGTCGAAGAACTGGATGACGAATTCTTCGCCGCCAAAACGCGCGAGAATATCATATTTGCGGATCTGCCCCTTGATGGTCTGTGTAAAATGCTGCAGCACGGCATCGCCCGCCTCATGCCCGTACTGGTCGTTGACATTCTTAAAGAAATCGATGTCTAATATCGCAACGCAGAGATTGCGGCGCATACGCATCGCGTAACTCAGATTCGACTGCACGGCCTCAAAAAAGTAGCGGCGGTTGTAAGCCCCCGTGAGGTAATCTGTCACCGAGCGGATACGCAGCTCATACTCAAGGCTTTTCAGGCGCAATGCGGCCCGCATACGCGCCTTGAGCTCGCGCTGCATGACGGGTTTTGTCACATAGTCATGCCCGCCGACTTCAAAGCCCTTTTCGATATCCGTGGCGCTGTCGAGCGATGTGACAAATATGACGGGAATAACGCCATACTCTGAATTGCGTTTAATCTGCGAACAGAGTTCGAAACCGGAGATCTCTTTCTGCATCACGTCGAGCAAAATCAGGTCGGGCGGATGTTCGGCCATATGCGCCCAGAAATCGATCAGGTTTTTTGCGAGCGCAACTTCAAATTCGTTTTTCAGCAGGGCTTCGAGGTAGAGGCTTTCGACTTCAGAATCGTCAAGAATCAGAATACGCGGCAATCCCCCGTCAGCCATTGCAACCCCGCGCTACCATCAAGAATGTATGGTTGCAAAACAGGCTGGAATGTAAATCGGTATTTTTCAAACAGCTTCACCACGTCATCACAGCCGCGCCGAATGTGAATCCCGCCCCATAAGCGGTCATCAGCACGCGGTTTCCCGGTTGCAATTGCCCGGACTCCAGTGCCATATGCAGCGAAACCGGCATCACGGCTGTCGAGAGTGAACCGTGCTGTGTGAGTACATCCGGGATTTTCTCTGCCGGAAAATTCAGATGTTCGGCAAGCTTGCGGATGACGTGCTTATTGGTCTGGTGCGGCAGAAAAACATCGATGTCTCCTTTGGCAAGGCTGGCATCATTCAGCACGGTATCGATTGCCTTCGGCACGTGGGTCAGCGAAAGTTTCATGATCGCGCGGCCATTCATCTTCGTATAATAGTCGGCGCGAAGAGGCACATCGTGTGCCCCGCCGACCCCGCGCTTTCCTGCGCCAGGACCACCAGTCCTGCGCTCCGTTTCGCCCGCAAGATAATACAGAGGAGAATTCAACGCAGCAGAGAACGGCGTCGCTAAGGATATGGCATCCGAATATTCGGCACCGATATGCGTCGCCAAAAGTCCCGGTTTTTCCGAGGGTGAGAGCACGACTGCCCCTGCTCCATCGCCAAACAGAACCGCATTTCTGTCGCCGCTCCGATGCACATCCTGGCCTGCCTGCGGCAGGGCAACGCCATCGTCGACCCCGCGCTTCCCTGCGCCGGGGTCACCCCTCCACAGGAAACCGGTCGAGAGTGCATCGCTGCCGATTACCAGGACAGAAATATTCTGCGACTCAACGACTGCCTTTGCCTGCGTCAGCGCATAGAGAAAGCCCGTACACCCCGCCTGCAAATCGTAACCGGGAATATGGCCCAGCTCAAGCCCCTGCGCGATGCGGCAAGCCGTCGCAGGGTAGAGCACATCGGGCGAATTGGTGGCGCAGATCACGAGGCGGATGTCCCCCCGCCCTGATTTTTGTACCGCTTCCCGGCCTGCCTCGATACCCATACCGGCAATCGTCTGTGCGGGATCGATCACCGAGCGCGTTTTGACGCCGATATTTTCCTGGATCCAGGCATCGCTGGTATCGATTATTTTTTCCAGTTCGGTATTCGACACATGCCGTTCGGGAATGTATTTTCCGACGCCGGTTATCCGCGCATAAGTCATCTGTAAAACTCATTTGCGAGGCACACGCGTAAACGTGTTTTACGCCGCATGACACCGACGGTGCGTGAGAAGTTGCGCACTATGCCGTTACGCAGCATCGTCCGCTGAATATTCGCGCAGCGGCATCCGCAGGCAAAAAACACTGCCTGTAGGCGAGCTTTCTGCCAGGCTTAGCGATCCCCCGAGCTTTCTCGCGAGACTCAGCGATACCGTAAGCCCGAGGCCGGTGCCGTGTACACGTTTGCTCATATTTGAAATTCTTGAAAACGGCAAAAACAGCGAATCCCGCTCCGCTTCCGGTATGCCGCGACCCGTATCTTTTACGGAAAATTGTACTTCGCCGGCCGGCAATTTCACAATGTGCAATTCAACGCTGCCAACCAGCGTATACTTGATGGCATTAGAAAGCAGGTTGCTCAATATCTGATCCAATCGGGCCGAATCACTGAGAATAACCCTGGGCAACGCCGGATCAATCGCAAGAGAGAGAGAAAGCCCCTTTGCTGAAGCGGCCGTCGCAAAGGTACTCTGTAAATCCTTAGCGCATTCCGCCAAATCAACAGGGCCTTCGACGATCGACACGTCACCGACTTCTTGTGCCCGCACGACCAGCAAGTCATCAATACGTCGCAGCAACTGTAGCGCCGAACGTTCCATATGTTCCAATATTCCGTTTCGGTTAAGGCTTTCGGGACCGTCTCTGAGTAGCCGCACTCCGCTAACGACGGAAGCCAGCGGTGTACGCAACTCATGCGACATTGCCGCAAGAAAATCCGAACGCTGAACGAGCGATGCCTCGGCGGCGTTTTTCATTCGAACAAGTTCTTCGTTCAGCGCAAGAAGTTTCAGGTTTTTTTGCCTGAGCAACGTTTGCTCGGTATCGAACTGTTTCCTCAAGCCGCTGAAAAAAAGCACCTGAAAGATCAGCGTAACCGATATGCCGACGAGCAGGTCTTGCCAATGGGCTGAAACATCGTGGTAATGGGTAATCAGTCCAGGATAAAAAAGTTGTAATACGATAAGCAACGCCAGCAGGAGTGAAAATCCGCCGACAAACCACACATGGCGGCGTTGTTCGTGTGCGGCTAAGAGCCATGACATAACCAGGTAAAACAGATAAGGAGACGAACCGAAGATGCCGTCCGAACTAAACCAGCTGACAACAGCTACACCGGCCCCCACCAGGACGATTATTGCGAGTATGGGGTTCATATTCTGCGATTTGCGGGCATACCCATATACCAAAACAAGCAGGCCACCTGCAGCCGCCGAAGTAACCGTGATGACCCATCCCTGTCGGGTTGCCAGGTTAATTACTGTAGCGGCGATTCCCAACGCCGCGCCCCATGCGGTCAAAACCATAATTTGGCGCTTTTGGAAAGAATCACCAGGATACCCGGCGAAGAAGATACGTAAATGCGCGAAGATGTTTGCCATCAAGCCTCAAAGAAGGAAATTTTGAATAGGTCGTAAAGTGCAAGATACCGGGGACGAACTTGAAAGTTTGAAGAACCTTTTCAGACTTGCGCATGGCTGCATCCATAAGACTCATGGAAAAGATTCCCCGCGTCAGCATCGTCATGCCCGTACGCAATGCGGCGCCGTGGCTCGCCGAAACCCTGGACTCCATTGCCGCACAAACCCTGGAAGATTTTGAGCTCATCGCCGTCAACGACCGCAGCACAGACGAAACGCTTTCGATGCTGACGACCGCTGCGGCGGATGACAAACGGATCCGCATTCTCGAAAATCAAGGCACGGGCCTGGTTGCTGCGCTCAACACCGGTATGGCAGCGGCGACGGCACCCTTTATCGCACGCATGGACGGCGACGATTTTATGTCTCCGCAACGCCTCTCTTTGCAGGTCCGGTATCTCGAGCGGCATGCCACAGCCGCCGCCGTGACGGGCCATGTCGAACACTGGGGCGACGCCGGTCTCACGGCGGGTTATTCGCGTTATGTCGACTTTATTAACTCGCTAAGAACACCGGAAGACTACTTCTTGAAACAGTTTGTTGAATCTCCGATGGCGCACCCGTCGGTCATGCTGCGCGCCTCGGTGTTGCCGCAGCACCCCTACCGCGACGGCGACTTCCCGGAGGATTACGATCTCTGGCTGCGGCTCTTCGCCGAAGGGAAGGAATTCCACAGCATTCCTGAAACGGTGTTGCGCTGGCGTGACCATCCGCAGCGCACATCGCGCATCGACCCACGCTATGACATCGAAAAATTTTACCGCCACAAGGCGACATTTCTTGCCGACTGGCTTAAAAAAAAAGGCCATCACAGCGCCATTATCTGGTCAGGGGGCAGGCGTACCCGCCGCCGCATCGATGCCCTGCGGGCCACGGGAATAACAATTTCAGGCTATGTCGATGTGCATCCGCGCCGCATCGGCCAAACCATCGACGGAGTCCGGGTGATGGCGCCGGAAGAATTGCACAGGGATACCGCGGGATTTATCGTTGTCTATGTGGGCTCTGCCGGCGTGCGGGCCATTATCACAGAACACTTGTTATCGCTTGGGTTTAAAGAAGGAAGCCATTTTCTCTGCGCTGCCTGAGCAAAACTTGACGTCATAAAACCCCATGCCTTTTCCACCCTCCATGAGCAAAGCACGGACATTCTATGACCTTTTCAAAATTGCAGCGGTCGAAAGCCCAAACCTCGAATCATTCAAAATCCGTAAAAAGAACGGCAAGATCCAGGGGCGCACCTTCAAAGAAATACACGCGCTGGTGGCGGAACTCGCCGCGGGCCTGAATGCCAGCGGCATTAAAGCGGGGGATCGCATCACTCTGCTCTGCGACAGCTCACCCAACTGGATTCTCGCCGACGCGGCGATCATAGGCGCAGGTGCTGTCTGCGTACCGCGCGGCACCGACGTCACCGACGACGACATTCTCTATATCATCGGGCACAGCGAAAGCCGCTGGGCGATCGTGCAGCAAAAAAAGGATCGTGATCGCTTGCTGGCATTCAGCAAAGACCTCCCTCTCCTTGAAAAAATAATCGTTCTGGAAGAAGGCGATTTTAATCTCGCGGCGGGAGAACACTCGGTTGCGGAACTTCTGAACGCGGGCAAAGCAGCGCTCGGGAAAGATCCCGCGCTGGTTGAAGATCTCAACCAAAAATGTAATCCCACAGATATGGCCACAATCATCTATACGAGCGGCACCACCGGTGCACCGAAGGGAGTCATGCTCAATCAAACCGGCTGGCTGAACGCGCTCGATCGCGCGCTCGAAATGAAGATCTTCGTCAAAGGTGATTCCGCGCTGTCGCTATTGCCGCCCTGGCATGCCTTCGAGCGCGCGGTCGAATATGGTGTGATGATGGTGCAGTGCCCGTTCATGATTTCAGGCATCAATACGCTCCGGCAAGATCTCGCCGAATTCAAACCGACAAGTTTCCCTTCGGTGCCGCGCATCTGGGAGTCTCTCTACAACGGCATCATGCAGAAGCTCGAAAAGGAATCGCCTCTCAAACGCGGGATCTTCCACTTTTTCCTCGGCGTGGGTACTGAATGGGCCAAATTTGACGCGATCTTCAACGGTTATGATCTGCAGGTAAAACCCAAGCCGGCGCTCGAAGAGGCGTTGGGAAAAATGACTGCGGCCGGGGCCCTTGCATTCCTGTTTCCGCTAAAGCTCGCTTCAGGCGCAATCTTTGCGCCAATCCACAAGGCACTGGGCGGGCAGGTAAAAAAATCCGTGTCGGGCGGCTCGGCGCTGCCACAGATGGTCGACCAGTTTCTCACTGCCATCGGTGTCAAAGTCATCGAGGGTTATGGCATGACCGAGACCTCGGCGCTCATTAGCCTGCGCGATCTCGCAAAACCCGTGGGTGGCACAGTGGGCCGTCCCTTCCCGGGTTACCAGATTAAACTCAAGGATGAATCCGGGCGCGAAGTACCGCTCGAACCCGGGGCCAAGGGCACGCTCTGGGTACAGTCAAACCAATTACTTTTAGGTTACTATAAACGCCCCGAACTGAATGAGGTGGTGTTCGACAAAGACAAATTCTTCGACACGGGCGACATCATGGTCTATACCTCGCAAGGCGATCTGATGTTCGCAGGGCGCAGCAAAGAAACTCTGGCGCTGGCGGGCGGCGAGAATATTGAACCCGTGCCCATCGAAGACAAGCTGCTCGCCTCTGAATTCATCGATCAGGTCATGGTCGTGGGTGACGATAAAAAGACACTGGGCGCGATTATCGTTCCGCACTACGACAAGGTACGCGCGCAGACAGGATTAAATATTCCTGAAACCGAGTGGAATGCGAACGCGGCGATTCGGGAAATTTTTAAAGCAGAAATTTCAAAGCGCATCTCGGCAAAAACCGGCTTTAAGAGTTTTGAGCTGATTCCAAAGAATATTTTTTATCTGGCGCCGAAAGCGTTCGAACCAGGCATAGAACTCACACGCACCTACAAGCTGCGGCGCACCGTCATCAAGGAAAAATTCAGCGAACAGATCGAGGCGATGTATTAAATCAGGTGCCGCAGAAAGTGCGGTAAGGCTCGCCGTCTACCGGCGCGGCCTTGCGGTAATCGGCGTTCGCGGCTGATTCGGTGAATGGGGCCGTGACGGCCTGCCAGAGATTTTGCAGAACGCTCAGGTCACCTTGCACAGCTGCGGCAAGCGCCTCTTCGACCTTGTGATTGCGCGGAATCACAGCCGGGTTCACCGCGCGCATGTTTTGTTTTGCTTCGCCCGGTGACATGCTTTGGCGCGCGAGCCGTTCGTGCCAGAGCTTTGACCAGCTGTGGAAATCCGCATCAGCGAATAGCGCTGAATCGGGCAGGTTATCTTCAGAGAGGTGACGGAAAGTATTGGTATAATCGGCGCCGTGTTTTTCCATCAGAGCCAGCAAACCAAAGGCAAGATCGGCGTCTTTATCTTCGGTGTTAATAATCCCCAGTTTTGCGCGCATGCCACGCAGCCAATAGTTGTTAAAGCTCTCGCCAAATTCGGCGAGCGCCTGTTGCGCAAGTTCAATCGCCTTCGCATCGTCTGCGTCTATCAGCGGCAGCAACGTCTCTGCAAGGCGGGCGAGATTCCACGAGGCGATGCGCGGCTGGTTGGCGTATGCGTAGCGGCCATGCTGGTCGATAGAACTGAATACCGTCGCGGGATTATACGCGTCCATAAACGCGCAGGGACCGAAGTCGATCGACTCGCCCGATAGGGCCATGTTATCGGTGTTCATCACGCCATGGATAAAACCGACAAGCTGCCACTGGGCGATGAGCTTTGCCTGGTTCCCGGCAATCGCCTGGAAGAATGCGAGGTAGATATTTTCCTTCTGCAGAACTTCAGGGTAATGCCGGCGGATTGTGTAATCGGCCAAGGCCTTCACCGTGCCGATGTCTCCCTGAGCCGCAGCGAATTCGAATGTGCCAACCCGAATATGACTCGCCGCCACGCGCGTCAGAATCGCGCCCGGCAAAACATTTTCACGGTACACGGGTTCACCTGTCGCCACGACCGCCAGGCTTTGCGTCGTGGGGATTCCCAACGCATGCAGCGCTTCGCTGATGATATATTCGCGCAGCATCGGCCCCAGCGCCGCACGGCCGTCGCCGCGGCGCGAATACGGCGTCTGCCCCGAGCCCTTCAGTTGAATGTCGAAGCGTTTACCGTCAGGCGTCACCTGCTCGCACAAAAGAATCGCGCGCCCGTCGCCCAGCACCGTAAAATGGCCGAACTGGTGTCCCGCGTATGCCTGCGCGAGCGGTTCTGCGCCCAAGGGTAAATCATTGCCTGAAAAAAGTGCCGCGAGTTTTTCGGGCGCCTCACCGGCAAGGTCAAGGCCAAGCTCGCGCGCGAGGCGATGGTTAAAAATCACCAGGGTGGGCTCTGCGATCGTGGCCGGTTTTGCCGCGGCGAATAAAATGCCGGGCAGCGTTCGGTAACTATTGTCTAAATTCCAGCCGGCTGTTTGTGTAGAAGTTGTCACAGATGCATGCAAGTTAAGGAGGATGGCCAGCGGCGGCGAATAAAAACCTCGCCACGCCACATTTGCTTGACGATGAAAAGCTACACAAAACTGCAACAGCATGACCTTGCCAACCCTTCTCGCAGGCCTGCACTTTCTGGGGCTCGGCCTCGCCTTTCTTGGCAGCGGCAGCCGTATCGCAGCCCTCGATAGGGTGGCGCAAGGCGATCGTGGCCAACTGAAAGCCGTATTTGCAGCCGACAATATCTGGGGAATTTCCGCCCTGTTGCTGCTGGCGACGGGGCTGGTGAGGGCATTCGCCGGCTATGAAAAGGGCAGCACGTTTTATCTGAACAATGCGGCGTTTTTTGTAAAGCTGGGGTTATTCCTTCTCGTATTTGCGCTAGAGATTCTGCCGATGATCACGCTCATCCAGTGGCGCATTGCCGGGGCAAAGGGTCAAACACCGCCCATGGAACAGCTGGTAAAAAAATCACGCAAGCTGCGCGGGATTTCCATAGTGCAGATGTTCCTGCTGGTGGTTTTGGTTCTCACCGCCTCGACCATGGCGCGCGGCCTCTGGATGCTGCATTGATACCGCGGATAAAAATCTGCTGCATCGGCTCGGTCGCCGAGGCGCGCCTCGCGATCGAACACGGTGCCGCAGCTGTTGGCCTCGTCGGCCATATGCCCAGCGGGCCAGGTATCATTACCGATGAAGCAATCCGTGAAATCGCCCTGAGCGTGCCGCCCGGTATTTCAAGTTTTCTTTTGACCAGCGAGACGACGGTTCAGGCCATCGTCGCCCACCATAAAAAAGTACGCACCTCGACGATACAGCTCGTCGATGCACTGAGTTCGGGAAGTTATGCAGACCTGAGAGCAGAGCTCCCCGGGGTTAAACTCGTTCAGGTGATTCATGTTCTGGATAAGAAAAACGTCGATGAGGCTCTGAGCATTGCGCGTGAAGTCGACGCATTGCTGCTCGACAGTGGTAATCCTAATCTCGCCGTCAAAGAACTCGGCGGCACGGGCCGCACGCACAACTGGCAGATCAGCCGGCAGATTGTGGATGCCTCGCCGGTACCGGTCTATCTCGCCGGTGGACTCAATGCCGCGAATGTGCGTGAAGCGATCGAAACCGTGAGGCCGTTTGGTCTCGACCTGTGCAGCAGTGTGCGCACGAATGGAAAACTTGACGCAGAAAAGCTAAGCACCTTCGCGCAAGCGGTGCGCAGCAGTTAGCCGTTATTCAGGCGAATCTTGCCACCAGCGATAATAAATCCGCCGGCAGTATCATAGAGCACGCCCGCCTGCCCCGGCGTCACAGCCCATGCGGGTTCAGTGAGTTCAACGCGCAATAAATCCCCTTCCCTATAAGCAGTCGCTGCGAGGGGCTTGCCATTATAACGGATCTGTGCAAGGCAGGGCACACCCTCGCTCCAGGCGCGATCATCAGCTGCCACGCCCTGGAAAATGACATCGCGGATATAAAATGTTTTGCGTTCAAGTTCTTCGCGCGGCCCTAAAATGACATCGCCATTGGAGAGCACATCGAGCACAAATTGCGCTTCGGCAAAACCCGCCACGCCCAAACCCTTGCGCTGGCCGATGGTAAATCCCACTGAGCCATCGTGTTTACCTAAAATTGCGCCGAGTCGGTTGCGAAAATAACCCGGCCGCATATCGACGCCCTCGCGCTTCAGGAAAGCGCGGTGGTCGTTGTCGGGAATAAAACAAATCTCTTGCGAGTCGGGTTTGCGCGCGACGGGAATGTTATTTTCTTCGGCGATGCGGCGCGCATCGTCTTTGACGATTTTCGCCAAAGGAAAAACCGTGCGCGCGAGCGAGTCCTGCGACATGCCATAGAGATAATAGCTCTGGTCCTTTTTTTTATCCGCCGCAGGCGCAACCGCGTAGCGGCCATTGGGCAGGTGCACAATGTCGGCATAGTGGCCGGTCGCGATCTGGTCAAAACCCAACGCCGTGGCCTTGGTATAAAACTCACCGAACTTGATATAAGTATTGCAATGCACGCAGGGGTTGGGCGTCAGCCCGTTCTGGTAATCGGCAACAAAGGGGTCGATCACGTTCTCGCGGAAGTCGGCTTCCATCTTCAAAGCATAGAAGGGGATGCCCATACCGCGCGCCGATTTTTCCGCATCGGCCATGTCTTCAGGCGAGCAGCACGAGGTGATACGCGATTTCTTGGTGACGTCGGTTTCACACTCGGTTTTGTATTCCCAAAACCGCATGTTGGCACCAATGACCTCATGCCCCTGCTCTTTTAAGAGGTAGGCAGAGACGGCCGAATCGACACCGCCTGACATCGCACAGAGAACGCGCGCCATAGGGCTAGTACCGGGCCATATTGGGGTCTATACGTACTGCCCAATCTTCGATGCCGCCCGCCAGGTTTGAAACATTTTTGAAGCCCTGAGACAGTAAATACTCGGCCGCGCGCTGTGAGCGCCCGCCGTGGTGGCATTGGATAACAAGTTCGTCTTGGGGGTCGAGCTCGCCGGCACGCTGCGTCAGCTCATGGAGCGGAATATGCACCGCGCCCTCGATTTTACAGATATCGAGTTCGTTCGCCTGGCGCACGTCGACTAGGACAAATTTTTCCCCGGCGTCGAATTTTGCCTTGAGCTGTTCTACGGAAAGCTGATCGATCATCGAGCAAAATATACAACCGAAACATGCCGTAAGCCAGAAAAGACTCCGCACTGCTCAGGCACCCGCATCAGCTTTTTAGGATAGAACTCCCAAAAAGTCTTGACTATTTGGGAGTAAGAGTCCAAATAGTCGAATGCCATCTGATGGTCGCTATCTTACAGAAATCATCCGGACCGACGCGGCCAGCAAAATGGTTATCCTGGCTGGCCCCCGCCAGGCAGGCAAAACGACACTCTGCCGCCACCTGGATGCAGACCATGAATATCTGAATTTCGACGTCGACCGGCACCGCAAAATCATGCGCGAACGCACATGGGACCGGTCAAAAAAGTATCTGATTTTCGATGAGCTGCATAAAATGCCAAAATGGAAGAACTGGCTCAAAGGCATTATCGATGACGACGAGGAAAACCAGCGCATTCTCGTCACGGGCAGTGCGCGGCTTGAAACTTTCAGAAAAACCGGCGACTCCCTGGCGGGGCGTTTTTTCCAATACCGGCTGCACCCCTTTGACCTGAAGGAGATTTCAACCTGGGAAAAAAAAACTCCCGGTGATGAAATTATCACCCGCATGCTGACCTGCGGTAACTTCCCGGAGCCATATCTTAAGGGATCGCTCGCGTTCTACAACAAATGGAAAACGGCGCACATCGACATCATTCTGCGGCAGGATCTCATCGATCTCGAACCGGTGCGCGACCTGAAGGGCGTCGAACTGCTTATAGATCTCCTGCGTGAACGCGTCGGCTCCCCCCTGTCTGCAAACTCGCTGGCGCGCGACTTGCAGAAAGACCACAAAACAATTCAGCACTGGCTGACCATCCTGGAAAATCTCTACGTCATTTTCACGGTCCGACCTTACCACCGCAATGTCGCACGCGCGATTCTGAAAGAACCCAAAATCTACTTCTTCGATACGGCACAGGTTGAAGGTGACGACGGCGTAAAATTTGAAAATCTCGTTGCCTGCGCGCTTTTTAAAGAAGTACAGTATTGCACCGACGCGCTGGGGCAAAAGCTCGACCTGCACTATGTCCGCAATAAAGACGGTAAAGAGGTGGATTTCCTCGTGACGCGCGATAAAAAACCCGAACGCCTTATCGAAACGAAGCTCGGCGATGAAAACATTTCACCGCACCTCAAAACCTTTGCGGCGATGCTCGGAACAAAACTCAACACCCAGGTCAACAGAACAGCGGCAAGGGAGCAGACGTTACGCGGCGGTTTTGAGCTGAGGCGCGCCGCTGATTGGCTCGCCCGACTGGACCTTTCAGCGCATAAAGAATTCGAGCGCAAACCAGAATAGATCCATCGCGCCGGGGCTGGTGACGGTGCCGAAGAAGGCGCGGCGCGGCAGGCCGAATTTCAGATTCAGCTCTTTGAGTTCATGCATCTGCTCGCCGTCAAGGACCAACTTCTTAAATTCCTTTTGTGAGCTATCGGAAAAATTCTGCGCGAGCAATGTCTTCACCGCGGCGCCGGCTGAGAGATGCCCCATTATAAAGGAAGAACGGATGCCCGAACCGCCGCGCGCCTCGACCTGCCCCACGGCGTCGCCTGCCAGAATCAGATTCGGTGCGGGCAGAATATCTGCCCCGACATCGCCCATCGGTATTAGCGTATTCGTCTCGTAATAACGCTCCGAGCCCTTGAGTTTCTCGCCGAACACCGGGTGCAGGGTTTCAAAGTTGTCGATGATTTCGGCGATCTTTTTGAAATTGAGCGGCACTTCAGGCTTTTGTGCCGCGTCGGTGATAAACATCACCAAAACCTCGGCTTCTTGATTACCGCGCGGGAAAATTGCCGCGATCGCAGGGTATGTCTCATCGACATGGAAAAAATATTCGAGATGGTCGTCGCGGCCCTGGTAATTGCGGACGAGATATTTCCGCAAGGGGATATCCAACCGGCTCTTCGCTCTTTTGTCGCGGTCGATTGTCGGGTCACTGTGACCGCCCGTGGCGAAAAACAGATCGGCTTCAAAGCGGCGCTCGCTACCCGCCACATCGGCGACGGCTGCGGCAATACGGCTGCCGGTCTTATCGTAACGCAAAACATTTGCACCAGTGATAATCTCGGCGCCCGCCTCGCGCGCGACGCGTGCGAGAGTCTGCACAAAACGCGGGTATTCGATGATGAGATTCCACGTCGAGATCTGGCGGTCGGCCTTTTTTTTCCCGGTGTGAGAATAGTACGTGCGCTTGTTGATGCGGTGGATGGTCTGCTCGGCAAAAAAGCCTTTGTACAGCAGGTCTTCCATGCCCTGGTGGAAACGGATGGTTTCGCCGCGGCGGTTAATCCCCACTTCTTTTTCTTTTTCGAGAACAGTGACTTTGACGCCTGAGCGCGCAAGGCTGAGCGCAGCCCCTAGACCGGCGGGGCCGGCGCCAACAATGACGGCTGTCTTACCTGACATCACTGTCATTATTTATTGGGATTCAGGACGACAAGCAGATCGTTGCCGTATGCCCATCAATTTTCGGAAATTTTCTGCAGCGCTGCGGCCGTCAACTGACGCCAATACTCTGCGCAGCCGTCAGAGCCTTCAGCGGGCGCCCAGGGCGCAAATTCCTTATCATTCGTAACAATGTATGGCCCGGGCTTAACCTCATAACAGACAGCGGTGTCGCTAAGAACAATAATCGTGTGCCAGATGCCGGCGCCGACATCGACACCATAGTTTGCCCCAGCGCCCAAACGGTGCACTGCGCGGATTTCCCCGGTATTTTCAAAGATCACACAGGCAACACTGCCCTCGAGCACCAGAAAGGACTCGGGTTTAGGCGGGTTGGCGTGGCGGTGAGGCGTAAAATAAGCGTCTTTCAGCATCACGTTCAGAAAACGATTGGGATTTTCCCCGAGACTGGCGTGGAAATTGTGATTCACACGGCGCCGTGGTGCGGTTTTGGCTTTTTTGACGAGCTCACCCACAAGACCGGGTGAAATCAGCTGAACTTCTGGCATCTATAGCACTTCAAAAAGCTGCAACCGCCCGCCAAGCCGAATCGCCTGCCCTTGAAGCGAAAATCTCTTGCAGCACCAAGCGCCGCTCTTAACGTGTTTCATGCAGGTGATGGTTTCTCAGCTTTGGGACAATTTTATGTTCTTTCTTGTTGTCGGCGTATTTATTGAACTTGCTGTTTCTGCTATTTTTTCGATCCGCATTATCGACGATTTCCTCAATACAACGTTATTGCGTTCCATTAAAAATGCCCTCGTCATCATCGCCTCCTTCGGCATCTGCGCGAAAATCGATTCGCTGCGTTTCTTTTACGGAACCAAACTGGCAATGCCTGAAATGATCCATTTTATACTCTCCAGTCTCGTGCTCGCGCGTATGGCCAATCTCGTGCACGAGTTGATCAACTACATCAAGGCGCGAAGCAAGGCCATGTGATACGCGGCGACGGGCGGGCAGCACGATGAAAAATTTATCGTTGCGCTACAAACTGATGGTGATCACCTCGGGGTTGATTATCGTCAGCCTCGTTGTGCTTTCGGTCATTTCGATCCGGTATTTTTCCCAGGACAAAACCGATCTCATCAAAAGCCAGATGAACGATACGGTTAAACTGATCGCAGAAAAACTCAAAACTGAAATCTCCACCAAAATGGATACCCTGGCGCTCTTTGATCGCCTCGGTGGCGGTGCAGCGAATGCCGCCGCTCCTAAGCGACGCGGCCGCATCGTGAAGAAAGCGGCGCCACAGAATACGACGGCAAACAGCGACCTGATTCCTGAAAGTGCGGGAATCCTCCGCGTCAGCCGTTATGTCTACACTGCCCAGGGAGTGACACGCACCGCGAAACGCGATGTCGCCGCACTTCTGCAAAAGGCCGAGATTGACGCTGATTCCCTCGACCGCGATGAGACGCGCCTCGCCGAAAAACTGGTTCCTGTTTTCAAGGGGCAATCGCTGCTGCTGACACGCACACAATCATTCGGCAAACCGGTCTGGTTTCTCGCGTTCCCCATCGTACAAAACCTGGTCGCGACAAAAGTCATCGCGGCGTATCTGCAAACAGAGCTGCTGGATTCAGCATTCAAATCGCAGCTCTATACTTCTTTCTTCATCGACAGCGAACGCGGCATCGTTGTCCATACAGACAAACAGGAAACTCTCGCGGGCCGCAACGCCAAAGACCACCCTGCCGTCACATTTCTGACGGGACAACCTGCGCGCACCGCTTTCTCGATCTATAGAGCCCCCGATGGTGCAGGTGAGAACTTCGGCGCCTATTCAAAACTCGACATCGGCAATACTGCCGTGGTCGTTGAAATATCCAAAGACAAAGCGCTCGAATCGGTGAACCGGCTGCGCACAACAGCGGCGCTCATCGCCGGCATCATCATTCTTATCGCATTGCTGCTGGTTTATTTTTTCGCCAAAACAATTTCAGAACCGATCCGTGAATTGAAGCTTGCAGCTGACCGCATCAAAAGCGGCGATTACAGCACCCACCTCACACCGCGCAGCGGCGACGAAGTCGGCGCGCTGACGCAGGCCTTCAATGACATGGCTGTGGGTTTAGAGGAGCGCGAAAAGCTCAAGGGTGCGCTCGGTAAATTTGTGAACCCTGAGATCGCCGAGAAGGCGATGAAGGGCGAACTCAAACTCGGCGGCGAGCGCCGGGTCGCCACGATCTTCTTTTCGGATATTCGTTCTTTCACGGCGATCTCTGAGAAACTCGAACCCGAAGAGGTTGTCGAGTTCCTGAACGCCTACATGACGATCATGGTCAAGATCATCGGGCAGTACAACGGCATCGTCGATAAATTCATCGGTGATGCGATTATGGCCGTCTGGGGAGTACCCGAATCGAAGGGCAATGACGCGCTGAACGCCGTGAATGCCACGATTGAAATGCGCACAGCGCTTCTCGAATTTAACAAGGGCCGTGGCTCGGACAAAAAACCTGTCATCAAAATCGGCTGCGGCCTCAACACGGGGCCCGTACTCGCCGGGCAAATCGGCTCCGACGACCGCCTCGATTATACCGTGATCGGCGATGCGGTGAATCTCGCATCGCGCGTCGAAACGCTCAATAAACCTTTCGGCACCGACATTCTGATTTCAGAAGATACTTACCAAATCGTCAAAAACGAATTCGACTGCGAGGCGATGCAAAAGATCAAGGTCAAGGGAAAATCCGAACCGCAGCAGATCTATGCCGTGATACGGAAGAAATCCGACAAGTCGGGACCCAAGAACCTTAAAGAGCTGCGTGCGCTGCTCGGCATCGACATGAAGGGCAAACCCGCAAAATCGGGTGACGACGAAGAAGTGAAATATGAAATTCTCGAAGGGTGATAGTCTCTTCACAGCCGGCATTCTTATCGGCGTCGCGGTCTTAGCTGGCCTGCTCTATCTGCATGGCCGCGAACGCGGCGCAGGCAGCGGTAAAACCATCGGCAAAGTTTTCTTTAAGCGTGAAGTTGCCATGCGCAAGTTTTCAAACCGCATGGTCTGGGAAGATGTCGAAAACGGCAGCCCGCTCTACTCGCACGACGCTGTGATGACCGGTAACCTGTCCGATGCAGAACTCGCGCTCGATTCGGGGCTGAAACTACGCCTCGAGGCAAATACCCTTGTCGAACTCGACCTCGAAGACTCGGGTCTCAACCTGCGCCTCTCGGGCGGCGGCATCAAAACCGCAGGGGTGCAGACCTCGCAAACCTTAGTGACGACCAGCAACGGTCAGGTCATGAATGTCACCGATGGTTCAGCCGCCATACGTACGCAAGGGAACCAGGTCGCCGTCGAAGTTAAAGAGGGCAAGGTCGAGGTGACTGGCAAAGATGGCAAAAAAGAGACTGTCGCCAAAAATGAAATTCTCTCTGCCGGAAAAAAATCCCGCGCGGCGCTCGAGGTTTTGTCGCCGGCAGAAGACGCCCTGACACTTTCTGCGGGGGCAACCGGCAACGTCAAAGTGAAATGCAGCCCGGGCGAGGCTGCGAAAACCGTTGAGCTCTCGCAAGGTTCCGGTAACGCAACGAAGAGTTATGCGCTAAAGAGCGGTGAAGCTCTGCTTTCGCTCGGCGCCGGTGACTGGCTCATGCGTTGCGTGGGTGACAATGCACAATCGTCTGCACGCCGTTTCCGCGTCGTGAATGCCGGCGGTTATAAACTCTACCGGCCTGAAAAGGCGGATATCCCCTTTGACGACAAGCCGGTACTGCGCCTCGAATACAAGCCGCCGCAAAACGTCACGACGACACAGGTCGAGGTCGCAGATAATGCACAATTTACCCAGCCGCTGTATTCGCAGACACGTGCTGATACTGCTTTGCAAATTGCGCTCCCCAAAGCGGGCAAATATTATTACCGCTTGAAACCCGTTGCCGAGACGGGAAAACTCGACCTGCAGATGCCGGCGCTCACCGGCATTGTGAACCTGATCCAAAGCACGAAACGCATACCGCTGGCATTCGTGGCGCTGAATGCGCCGGTTTTTTCGCAGGCGCAGGTAGAGGCGGGTAAAGCCGTTGTCAGCTTCGAAGGCGCGGGCAAATATACGGTGCAGATTCAGAAAAAGGGTGAAAACAAACCGGTGATGAGCGCCGAGACCCAACCCGGACCAATCAAAATACCCGAGAACCTCGGCGCCGGTAAATATGAAATCCGCCTGACCTCGGCCGCAGAGAAAGTCACACTGCCCTTCGAAGTCAGGGACAAGATCAAAGTCGACCTTCTCACGCCGGCGAACGGTGCCGTGATTTCCCTGGCGCCCGGCGAAAAAGGCGCGGCATTGCCACTCAGCTGGCGTGGCAGCGAAGAGGTTGTGCTCTACCAATTGGTGCTGGCCGACGACCCGGGCTTCAAAAATATTCTCAAAAAGATCAACGTCGAGGGGAGTGACTTCCGTTTCACCGGGCTTTCCGCGCGCAAATATTACCTGCGCGTGCTGGCGCTCGAGAACGGTGTGCCGCGCGCCGAGAGTGCGGTTCATACAGTTACAGTGGAAGAAAAATTGGCAGAGGTCTCGGGGCTTTATCCCAAGCCGGAGCAAAAGATCGACATCACCAAGGCAGCAGGGCTCAACCTCAAATGGCAGCCCGTAACCGGTGCGACATCGTATGAGGTGAAAATTTTTCAGAAACGTAAGGGTACGCTGACACTCGTCGATGCCCGCACGACGAAAAACCCAAACCTCACCGTTTCTGATTTTAAGAAGCTCAAAGAAGGCGATGTCGTGTGGGAAGTGCGTGCACAGCAGAGCAATGCCGAAGGGCGTATTGTACAGAAGAGCGAACCGGTACGCAGCCACGTGAATTTATCGTTCGGACCAAACCTGCCTGCACCCGAAATTGTTCCTGTTGTCGAAGAATGACGTAAATCCCCGTCAGTTAAAGAATATGCTTCCGGAAAATGCGCTTGCGGGTGCTCACCTGCTCATCGTCGACGATTCGCCCGCAAACCTGATGATACTGGAAAAAATACTCAGCCGCCAAAACTGCCGGGTCAGCCAGGCAACGAGTGGTGAGCAAGCCCTCGAAATTGTGTACGCCGATAAACCTGAGCTCATCTTACTCGACGTTATGATGCCCGGTATGAACGGTTTTGAAGTCTGTCGCTCACTGAAGTCTGCTCCGGACACGGCTCATATTCCGGTGATCTTTGTTACGGCCGCAGACGAAATCGACCAGGTTAAGGAAGGCTTTGCCTCGGGTGGTGCCGACTTTATCCGCAAGCCATTTCAGCCCGACGAGCTCGTCGCACGCGGCCGCCTGCACATTGAAAATATCCGCTTACGCGGCCACCTCGAAGCCCAGGTCAGGGCGCGCACTGCCGAATTATCGGGAGCCCTCAAAAATCTGCACGGGGCAAACCAGGAATTAATCCGGCGGTTAAGCCAGGCCGCAGAGTTACGCGACAATGAGACCGCCAACCACCTGCACCGTATGAGTCATTATTCGGTTGCGATCGCGCGGGCCATCGGCCTCGATGAAGAAGTCCTGGCGATGCTGGCACAGGCCAGCCCGATGCATGACATTGGTAAAATTGGGATTCCCGACCGCATTCTTCTAAAACCGGGCAAACTGACACCGGAAGAGTTTGCCGAGATGAAAAAACATCCCCAAATCGGCGCAGACCTGTTGTCGGGACTCGAAGCGCCGATTATCCGCATGGCCGCAACGATTGCCCTCACACACCACGAAAAATTTGACGGCTCCGGATATCCCCACGGCCTCAAGGGCAAGGAAATTCCGATCGAAGGCCGCATTGTCGCCATCGCCGATGTCTTCGATGCACTGACGACCAGCCGCCCCTACAAAGAGCCGTGGCCCGTGGAGAAAGCTGTTGCCTTTATGCGTGAGCAATCGGGCAAACATTTTGATCCGCAGCTGATCGCCCGATTCGATGAGGTGCACGATGAGATCATGGCTATCTTTTCGAAGCTCTCGGATGCTTAGCCTATCTCAAGCGGCTTGCGGAAAGGTATCTCGACGGTAAACACTGTACCTTCGGAAAGTTTACTTTCCACGGTGATGTGACCGCCCATAGCCTGTACGATTTGTTGGCTGATCGTGAGGCCAAGGCCGGTGCCGCCGAACCGGCGCGTTGTCGACTGGTCTGCCTGGCGGAACGGTTCAAAAATGATTTCCAGGTTCCCGGGATCGATGCCAATGCCCGTATCACGGATCCGGAAAACATAGGGCACCATGCCATTCTGCCCGGCTTTGCTCGCGATTTCCAGTGTGATATTTCCGCGCTCTGTGAATTTCAGCGCATTCCCTAACAGATTCAGCAGCACCTGCCGCAACCGCGTCGGATCGCCCAAGACAATCGTATCGAGCGACTCAGGCATTATCATCTCAATCACCACAGGCTTCGCGCGTGCCTGTGTTCTGATGATAGGCATCATTTCAGCCGCGAGATGACGCAGGTCGAATTCAATATTTTCGAGTTCTAACTTACCCGATTCAACCTTAGCCAGGTCGAGAATGCTGTTTATCTGGCGCAGCAAAACCTGCCCGGAATCTTCAATGATGCCAGCCAGGTCGGTCTGCTCGGCATTGAGACCTGAATCTTTCAGCACGGCCGCCATCCCCAGAATGCCGTGCAGGGGTGTGCGCAGCTCATGGCTCATGCTTGCCAGAAACTGGCTCTTTGCCTGATTTGCAGCCTCAGCCCGGTCACGGGCATCGACGAGTTCGATCTCGGTCTGCTTCAGTGCTGTGATATCAATCATGACGCCGTCCAGCCAGAGCAGCTCTCCGGTATCGTCGTAAATGCGCTGGCCGCGGTCCTCGATCCAGACCGTACCGCCGTATTTTGTGATGATGCGGTAATTGTGACGGTAACGATCCGGGGTTCCCGCGAGTTCCTGCTGCATCATCGCATCGAGATCGCCCGGTTCCATGATACTGGCGAAAGTCCGGCCTGCATCATTGATAAATTCTGAAGCGGCATAGCCCGTGAGTTTTTCAACCTCGTTGCTGATGAAGAACATCGTCCAGGGAAACTCCGGGGCACAACGGTAGGCCATACCGGGGATATTGTTGATAACGTTGGTGAGTTGCTGCTGGCTCAGCTGTGACATGACGCGCGCGTTCGCCAGTTCGCGCGTGCGCAGCCGGATGACCTCCTGGAGCTGGTCGTTGAGCTGTAATTGCAGCCTCTCCTTTTCTGCAAAGACAGTCATCGATCGCCGCGATGTCACTATAGCCTGGCAGAGAATAAAAACAACCATGCCGAAGGGGCCCAGCTGGCCGATGCGGATGAACTCCAGGTTGAAGAGTATGTCATTCAGGGTAAACAGCGCCAGGACTAAGGCGCCTGCGAGAAAAAGCCGGACACCCTTCGAATCGCTGCGCAGCAGGCGCGCGAGCTCCACGAGGCTCCAGATCATAAATCCGAAAAACAGCAAGTTAGATGGCAGAACGGTGTAGCTGTAGAGACGCGCGGGAAGCAGTAGTGTCAGGGCAAAGAGGATTGCCAGAGTATAACAGATCGGTACGAGTTTCTTAAACCGCAGGTTCCCGAAAACCTCTTCCACAAAATGAATACCGAGCGGCACGCTGAGAAACCAGGAAAGATATTCGAGCCGTGAATAAACTCCGAACGGTATGGCTGGCAGGTACTCGGGCAGAACGCGCGCGCTCGTTGTGACGAGGCGGATAAAAAGCGTAAAGCAGAAGAGCGCAAAGAGCAGGGAGCTGTTGCCGCGGCGGTAATAAAAATGCACGCCGAGGTGGTACATGAACATGATGAGCAGACATCCTGATGCGAAAACCTCGAGCCATTGCCGGCGCATGAGGCCGCTGCGGATCACAGGGTCTGTCCCGAGCTTTACGACATTCCACATGCCGCCTTTACGGTAATGTTGATTTGCAATCTGCAGATCGAGCCGCAGCTCAGGCCCTGCCGCGGGTAACGTCAGCACAAGAGGTTTGGTATCCGGGACGGTCGAAATTTCGTCAACGCCGACCCTTCCCCTCTCACCCATCAATTTGCCATTGGCAAATACGCGCACCGCAGTCCCCTGCTCAAACATCGAAAGCGCCAGTGGCGCGTTAAGTTCAGGAAGAAGAATAACCAGGGAATACGTGGCATACCCGCGCCCGGGTAATGGCCCGACAGCTGTCTGCATTCCCGTCCATGACCGCGGAGCATCAGCAAAGGTTGTTGCCTTGTCGCCGCGATTGTCTGAGACGCGCAGCTCATTCCAATAAAACGCCCACTCGCCCTTAAGCTCAGCCGCTTCAACACTAAAGTCATGCTGGCGCAGGTCGATCACACCATGCGTAGCGCGCGGCGGCTGCATGCTGGCCGCAAAGAGAGCCAGCGGCCCGCAAAGGATATAAACCCAGAAGAGATTCTGTAGCATCCCTTTCACCCCAAACACGTCGAAGCAGACAATGGAGAGGTCAAGTGCAAAGTCCGGATTGTGAACAAAGATTCACTTTTCCCCATATCGCCTTTTAACAATTTAATCCCATGGAATGGCTCTCTAAAAATGCGGAACTCATCGGTATTCTGTTCATGCCGGTGACGTACGGGTTTATCGGCTGGCTCACCAACGTCGTCGCACTGAAGATGATGTTTTACCCGATGAAGTTCTGGGGCATTCCACCATACCTCGGCTGGCAGGGTATTGTGCCGAGAAAATCCACCGGGCTGGCGCTGAAGGCCGTCAGTATGCTGACGGAAAAACTCGTGAAGGTCGAAGATTTTTTCGAAAAAATTCCCGCGGATAAACTCGGTGAATCGTACAAGCCTCTTCTGAAGGAGAACATCCCCGCGATGACACACCGCGTGATGGAACTTCTGCCTGCAGACCTCAAGGAAAAGATCAGCCCGAAAGAAGAACAGATCGTTGCAAAGGCGACGCGCGAATCAGAGCAGAAGCTCGAACAGATCACCGCACACCTCAAAGACGATGTGGGCAAGGTTTTCAGTTTCAAGGCGCTGGTGTTGCGTTGCCTCACCGGCGAGAACACGCACCTCATTGTCGATCTCTTCCAGAAAATCGGCCACAAGGAATTCAAATTCATCGGCGCTTCGGGTTGGTATTTCGGTATTCTTTTCGGCCTGATACAGATGGTGATCTGGTGGCTCTACCCCGGCCTGTGGACATTGCCGGTGCAGGGCGTCATCGTCGGTTATGTGACAAACTGGCTCGCGCTCATCATGATTTTCCGGCCGATGGTCGAGAAGCGTTACCTGTTCTTTAAATACCAGGGCCTGTTCCACCGCCGCCAGCAAGAAGTTTCCGAAGAATACGCATCGATGTTTGCGGATCATGTTCTCAACGGTAAGAATATTCTCGACGAAGTTCTCTACCGCCGTATCAGCCGCACGGTGGTTGAAACCATCGCCGAAGATATCGTGCTCGAACTGAAAAGTTCGGGTACCGACCAGAAGGCGATCGAAGCCTTTTCGCGGGCCAGCGACGGCATACGCACACAGGTCGCCGCCGAAATGGCGGCGAAGTTTTCAGAGACGTCGCAGACGATTGAAAAACTCATCAGCCGTTCCATGAACGTGAAAGCAACCATCTACAACCGCATGAAAGACCTGCCGGGTGAGGAATTCGAGACGATTTTGCGTTCGGCTTTCCAGGAAGACGAGTGGATTCTCATCATTCTGGGCGCGGTACTCGGAGCCCTCGTGGGCCTCGGGCAGATGTTCTACATGCTGGCGTTTGCCGCAGGTTGATGGGATTAAAATAAAAAATATACGTCGATGTCCTCTGTTTGAGCGAAGGCTATCAAGCCCGGCGAGTTTCTTTGAAACGCCGCGAAAAATTCTGCGCGTGAATTTTCATGCCCGATCAAAGTTGCGATTCTCTTTGGCTGCAGTATAGGCAAGAGCCGCCTGAATATCTTCTCTTGTAAGATCAGGAAAATCTGCCAGAATTTCATCGTACGTCATGCCTGATGCAAGCCAGCCAAGGATATCGCCAACGCTGATTCGCATACCGCGGATACAAGGGCGCCCAAAACGTTTATCGGGCTCGACGGTAATAATCTGCCGGTAATCCATCGACGTATGGTTAACAAAAACTACAAGGTACGGCAAGAAAAAATGCACTGGCCCTTACCAAACCCAATTTACGAAAATATCTTGCTTCTTTGACTCCCCCGGCTCCGCTGGGTGCGTGAGGCGGAGTCACCCCATTGTCGTCTGTGCGCTTTTGGCGGTCGTGTTTGCGTGCCGTTCGAACCCCTTTGGCGGTACGGGCAACTCCATTGAAGAATTTACCGTCTATACAACCGACTTCAGCGCGCAAAATGATGGCGGCGCGAAGACAGCGTTGCTCGAAGTCATTGGCGGCGCGAAGGCGACGCTGCATTGCGCTTTCTCTGCGCTGACGCTGACCGATGTCAGTAATGCCCTGATCGGCAAAGCAATATCCGGTGTGCAGGTCAAAGTGGCGTTCGACGCCGACGTTAAGACCACCGATGCAGGGTCCGTAGCGCTTCAGGCGAGCGGCGCATTTGTCGTGGTGACGGCTCCCGTCGATTCGAAACAAAGCCAGTTGCTCTACGGTAACGGCGGCACCGCATTTATGCGCCACAACTTCTGCCTCGCCGACGAACGTTATATCTATGTCTCCACCGCGGGCGCTGACGATACGCAGATGCGTAAAACGCCGAACGTGGCGCTCAAGATCGGCAGCCCGCAGTTCGGCATTGCGCGCGACTTCCTGCGCGAATCCAATATGTTTTCGCAGCTGTTGTTTGGCAATGGCAAAGCGAAGACCGACTTCACAACAAAGTTCACGGCCTTAAACCAGGTGATCGGCGCGTACTGGGGTCCGCAGGAATCTCCGCTCGACATTCTCGGCATCAATCTTTCCGAAGCAACAACGCGGGTTGACTTTTATTCGACGGCCTTCCAAACCACAAACTCCAGCAAATCGGATCTCGATGTGCCGCAGGTGTTGCAACGACTGGAGTCGGCGAAAGGTATTCCACTAAAGAAATATTTTTCGAGCCAGGCGCTTTTTGACGGGTCTTCAAAAGCCTATACACTAAATAATCCCTACCAGTATTTGAACAACAGCGTCGCGATCGGCGCAAATATTTTCGTCGTCGACCGGGGATTATCTTCGGCGAAAACACTGATCTACACGGGCTCGCTGCGCTCGCAGGCCAATTCTTCTGACGATGGAGTGCTATTAGAGCTGAGAGGCAAGTACGCCGCGGAAATTGTTGGGGCGTATCTGGATAAAATCGGCACCGTTTCCACGATCGTCAGCAATAGCGGCGATACTGGAGCAGATAAGGATGTTGTTATCAGCGAGTTGCACTGGATGGGTTCCTATTCCAATGCTCTGACTTCCGATTCAACGGATGAGTTTGTTGAATTCTATAACAATAAATCCGTTGCCGTAAATGTGAGTGGCTGGAAATTTGTATGTACGACAGACGGCTCAACAGCTAACACCTCTATTACACTGCCTTCAGGTGCGCTCATCGCCCCCGGAGGATTCTTCGTTGTCGCCAGCAAATCGACGGGCGCCTTCCCAACCGCCAATTATTATGACAATAAAGTAAACACGACGAATGGCTCGATACAATGCCGGCTCGGGGACGGAAAAACCCCGGCGGCAATGTACGCAGTGGCGAATTTTGGTACCCTTATCGATACCGCAGGGGCTGGAACAGCATTTGATACAGTCGCGAATATGGGAACTAATGATAGTACCAACAAGATCAGGCGGAGTATGGAGCGTGTAAACACGACCACTGACGGCAATAACACAACCAACTGGCAGGCCAATGTATACAGCGCTAGCCAGAACACCGGCGTCGCAGCATCGTTCCGCGACCAGACCTTCGCCTCACCCGGCGCTGGTCTTTCAACCGTTCTCGTCGCGCCCGGCACCTTTAAGATCACGGAGATCAGCATCGACGGCAGCGGAGACAGCGTAGAGCTGCGCTGCATTGCGGGCGGCAGCATCGCCGGTTTCAAACTCAATTTATCCAATAGCCTGCGCTATACTTTCCCATCGGCAACCTTTGTTGCTGGCGACATCATTGTCTTCCATGCACAGGCGGCGGGCACAGACGAAACCGGGGGAAATCCCACGGCAAGCGGCGATGTCGGCGCCACGGCGGGCTATGATTTCTGGCAGGCCGGCTCTTCGATCACATCAACCGACGCCGAGGTGGAACTCACCACCAGCGGCAGTGTGAGTCAGGACTATGTCGCATGGACCGACGGTGTCTTCGGTTCAGGGCAGTCGGCGCGGGTGGATGCGCATATTTCCAGCTCGCACTGGACCAAGGCAACGGGCACCCTAGCCGAAACCGACCTCATTGATTCGGCGATTGACGATAGCAGCCTCTGCCTGCAACGCGTGAACACCGGGGCCGGCACTGCACATACAGATACAGACTCGCGCAGCGACTGGATCGGCGGCACCTGCAATCTCGGCACAAACCAAAGCACGACAGCCCCTGCTTTCAACGTCGCGTCGGCCATCGCGAACGTCGACAACACCCATGTCACCGTTACCTTCGGCAGCGCACCAAACGCCACTCAATCTCAGGTCGCGGGAAATTACTGTATTTCTTTTTCCGCCGAAGCGGATTGCAGCGGCCCCGATCTGACCATTTCCGGCGCCACGCTTTCAGGCAACACCGTCACACTGACGACTTCGGCGCAGGGCGCCGGCACGGGATACCGCGTCTATGTGACGGGAGTTATAGCAGCTGCGGGTGCTGCCAGCCTGACGACAAGCTCAGCGGCATTTACAGGTTTTCTGACTCCGGCCACGCTCGTTATTAATGAAGTTGCGCCCAACGAAGCCTCGAGTCGCGATCTCATTGAACTCTATGCGGTGACGGCTGGCACGGTCAACGGGCTCGAGATTTTCGAGGGTGGTACTTCCGTCAAAGTATTACCGAATACAGTTGTAGCAGCCGGCGATTATCTCGTGGTTCATATCAACGCAGCGGGCACCGACGAGACCACAACAAAGACCCAGTCTGCGGACGCAGGTAACATCGCCGGCGCCTGGGATTTCTGGTCAGCAGATACCGGCCTTACAGGTACGGATAATGCAATCATTCTGAAAAACTCCGGCGGCACGATCTTAGATGCCTGCATCTTCGGGAATACTTCCGCTACCTGGACAGGACCAACAATCAGCACAGTAATCGACCCCGTTATTACTGCGGGTCAGTGGACCAAGGCGGGCGGAACATTCATCGAAAGCGATGCCGTAAACCATGCGACATCGATACCTGCAGGTTCTTCGTTTAGAAGATCACCCAACGCGAGTGATACCAACAACTCGCGTCTCGACTGGACCTCGGCTGCCGGGCTAACGATCGGTTCGGCGAACCCCTAAAAGCCGCGGCCCCAGAACATCACCAGAAAGATAATACCCACGACGATGCGGTAGATCCCAAACGCGAAAAATCCGCGTTTGGAAATAAAACCGACGAAAAACCGGACGGCGATGAGGGCGCAGGCAAACGCGACGATTGCGCCGATCGCCAAAAGGTCCAGGTGCGATGCATTCAGCGAACCGCGGTTCTTATAGAGATCATAACCCGTCGCCACAACCATCGTCGGTACCGCGAGTAAGAACGAGAACTCGACCGCGCGCACGCGGTTAAGCCCCATCACCAGGCCGCCGCCAATCGTCGCCGCCGCGCGCGACACGCCAGGAATCATCGAGATGGTCTGGAAGATACCAATGATAAACGCACTTTTAGGCGAGACCTCGGTCTCATGGCCACCCGCCTGGTGTTCGTTCTTTGCCGCGAGACGATCGAAAAACAATAACACAACGCCGCCAACAATCAGCGCAACCGAGACCGAAACGGGGTTAAAGAGCAGGGCCTTGATATATTTATAAAGAAGCAAACCAGCGACGCCTGTGGGCACGAACGCGATCGCGAGAATGAAGTAGAGCCGGGGTTCTTTCAGGAAGCGGCGGATATAGAGCAGCATGACCGCGGCAATCGCGCCCAGCTGGATGGCAATTTCAAAGGTCTTGACAAACTCATTGTCCTGGATTTTCATCAGGGAACCGGCAAGAATCATGTGGCCGGTGGAAGATACGGGTAAAAACTCGGTAATACCCTCGACAATGCCGAGGATTACCGCTTGAAAAGCTGTCATCTAAGGGCGGTCAGGCCCGGGAAACGCCGGGTCAAGCTGCAATGCGCACCCGGATATTCGCACCGCAAGACATCCAAATCGCTTGTCAACCTGTCTGATTTCGGCAATTTGCCCCAAACACAAGGGAAAGTTAAATAAAGGAAATTATGCTCGCAACCGCAGATAAACAGGCTCTCATTGCCTCACACCAGAAAAGTTCAAAGGACACAGGTAGTGTCGAGGTACAGGTTGCGCTTCTGACCGAAAAGATTAACCGTCTGACCGGTCATTTTCAGGCACACGTCAAAGACCACCACTCACGCGTGGGTCTCTTGAAGATGGTCGGCAAGCGCCGCCGTCTGCTCGATTATCTGCGCCGTAACAGCGTCGACCGCTACAAGGCGATCATCGGCAAACTGAATCTCCGTAAGTAACACCTTTGGGTTTGGGCTTCGGCCCAAAAATTTCGCAGCAATAAGATCAGGCGAGGTATATCCTCCCTTTATCTTATTGCTGCACTATTAAAGAAGGAAACATGCAACACGACTTCAAAGTTCACAAAGAAACCGTCGACGTTCAGGGTAAAACCTTTGAACTCGAAACCGGTAAATGGGCGCGCCAGGCCGACGGCAGCGTACTCCTCAAGTGGGGCAACATGGTGCTCATGGCGAATGCCACGGGCGCTAAAAAAGCGGCGGAGAATCTCGACTTTTTCCCGATGACCGTCGAATACCGCGAGAAATATTATGCCGGCGGCCGTTTTCCCGGCGGCTTTATCAAGCGCGAAAACCGCCTTTCAGAAAAAGAAATTCTCACCTCACGCGTTATCGACCGCCCGATTCGCCCGCTGTTCCCCGAAAATTTTACCAACGAAGTGCAGATCTTCATCACGCTCTTGAGCGCGCAGAAGAACTACAGCGCCGACGTGCACGCAATCACGGCGGCATCCGCGGCACTCTCGATATCAGGCCTGCCCTTTGACGGCCCGGTTGCCGGTGTGCGGATTGCCCGCGTTGCCGGTAAATTTATCCTGTTCCCTAACCGCGACGAAATCAAGGCCTCAGACATCAACCTCGCGCTCGCGGGTACGATCAAGGCCGTAACGATGATCGAAGGGCTCGCCGACGAAGCCTCTGAAGAAGACATGATCGCCGCGGTAAAATTCGGCCACCAGGAAATCATCCGCCTGTGCGAAATGCAGGTCAAATTCAAAGAAAAAGCCGGCAAACCCCGCATGGCAGTTGCAGAACCCGAAAACCACGCGGCGCTGATTGAAAAAATCCGTGGTATCGGTCTTGCCGACATGAAAGCCGCAAACGAGAAAAAAGGCAAGTTCGACCGCCAGACAGCGATCGACGAAACGAAAAAAGCCCTCAACGAAAAGATGAAGGCGGAGTTTGCTGCGCTCGAAAAAGCCGAAGCCGAGAAAAAGGAAAAAATCGCAAAAACGATCATCAGCGACCTCGAAGTTGACGTCGTGCGCGACCAGATTTTCCACGACGGCATCCGTGCTGACGGCCGCAAACTCGACGAGATCCGCGCGATTTCGATCGAAGTCGGTGTACTGCCTTCAGCTCACGGTTCAGCACTCTTCACACGCGGTGAAACCCAGTCGCTGGGTGTTCTGACTCTGGGTACAGAATCGAATGCACAGGATACTGATGACGTTGAAGGCGAAAGCTCTTCACGCTTCTACCTCCATTACAACTTTCCCCCTTACTCAGTGGGTGAAGTCCGCCGTTTTGGCGCGCCGGGCCGCCGCGAAATCGGTCACGGTAAACTCGCCGAAAACTCAATCGCTCCGATTGTTCCCGATGCAGGTCGCTTCCCTTACGTAATGCGCCTTGTTTCTGAAATTACCGAATCGAACGGCTCGTCTTCGATGGCATCGGTGTGCTCCGGCGCGCTGGCGCTCATGGACGGCGGCGTGCCGATCAAGGCACCCGTTGCAGGTATTGCGATGGGTCTCATCACCAGCGGCGATAAATTCGCTGTCCTGTCTGATATCGCGGGTCTCGAAGACCACTTCGGTGACATGGACTTCAAAATCGCCGGTTCGACCAAAGGCATCACAGGCTTCCAGCTCGATACCAAAGTACAGGGCATCAGCTATGAGATCATGGAAAAGGCGATCCACCAGGCAAAAGCCGGCCGCCTCCATATCCTGAAACTCATGAATGAAGTGATCGAGAAGCCGCGCGGCGACCTGAAAGACAGCGCGCCACGCATTACAACGCTCACGATCGACCGTGACCGCATCGGCGAACTCATCGGGCCAGGTGGTAAAAACATCCGCGGCATCATTGAGAAGACCGGCGCTGAAATCAACGTCGACGACAATGGTCTCGTACAGATCGCATCGAACGACGGCGAATCTGCGCGCAAGGCACGCGCGATGATCGAAGGCCAGTTTGCCGATGCCGAAATCGGCAAGATCTACGAAGGCACAGTGCGCAAGATCACTGACTTCGGCGCCTTCATCGAAATCATGCCGGGCCGCGATGGTCTCTGCCACATCAGCAAGGTGTCGGCGCAGCGCATCGCCAATGTCGCTGATGTGCTGAAAGAAGGCCAAGCGGTGAAGGTAAAAGTCCTCGCGATCGACCGCCAGGGCAAAATCTCCCTGTCTATCCGGGACGCGGAATAATCCGCCGTCGCCGGATAGGTTAGCGTCAGCCATGCGTTGGATGAGCATCAAACCTAAACCGGCGGTGGAAAAAATCCGCCTCGGCAACGGGCTAACCGTTCTTCTCGAGAATATTCCGCACCGCACGAGCGCGACCGTTGGCATCTGGCTGCCGGTCGGCTCGCGTTTTGAAACCCAGCGCGAATCGGGGTATTCTCACTTTGTGGAGCACATGCTCTTCAAGGGCACCAAAAAGCGCCACTACACCGAACTTTCGCGCGCGATTGACCGTCTGGGCGGGCATCTGAATGCCTCGACGAGCAAAGAAATCACCGACTACTATATCAGCCTCAGCGGGCGGCACTTGCCGGTCGCGCTCGATGTGCTCGCCGACATGTTCTTCGATTCGCTGTTCAGCAAAGAGGAATTTGAATCTGAGAAAAAGGTGATTGTCGAAGAGCTCAAGATGGGCGAAGACCAGCCGGATGATTTTCTGTTCGACCTGTTCTACCAGCATCAGATCGGCGACAACTCGCTGGGCCGCCCGATCGCCGGCACACCGCGCGGCATCAGCCGCACCTCGCGTGACGATCTCTATAACTATTACCGCGGGCATTATGGTCCCGAAGGCGCCGTGCTTTCGCTGGCGGGCGCGCTCTATAGCTCAAGCGCAGAGAAGAAGGCGCTTTTGCTGGAAATTTCTGCACACTTTGACCGCAAAGACCATGGCCTCGAAGGCAAACCTGGATTCAAAGGCGAAAGATTTTCAACCCCCGAGTTTCAATCCCCGCGCCTGATGAAGCAGAAGAATCTCACGCACCAGGCGAAAAAGCTCGAACAGGTCAGCTTTGTCATTTCACTGCCCGGCACTAAAACCGAACTCGACCAGGCTGCAGACCTGCCTGTGCTCACACATTATCTCGGCGGCACAATGTCGTCACGGCTCTTTGTCGAGCTGCGTGAGAAAAAAGGCCTCTGCTATTCGGTCAGCACATTCCATTCGCAATTTTTACACGAAGGCATCTGGGGTATTTTTTGTGCCACCTCACCCGATAAATATGCCACAGCTGTCGAAACCGCGATGGGTGAAATCAATGCGCTTGCATCGGGCATCGACGGCGGCGACATCGAAGAAAGTAAGTCGGGTCTCAAAGGTTCCATCGAACTGTCCATGGAAAGTGCTCACCGGCGCGCGAGTTATAATGCGCGGATGCACCTCTACCACGATGTGCAACGCGACTGGCGGGAATATCTGTCGAACATCGATCGCGTCACACCCGCGACATTCTTAACAGCAATCCGCCGGCTTTGGAAAGGTGCCTCGCCCGGCATCACCAGTCTAGGCCCTAAGATTAGCGGCACGACGAAGAACCGGCTGCGCCGTTTGATTAATAGTCCGGTTTTGAACTGACGAGTTCGCGCTTAGAGCGACCTCGTGTCGCGCGCGAACTTTGCACCTCGTGTGCTTCACTCACTCCGCGCACATCTGAATCCCGCGCGCCGGTCTTTCGCCAAACTTGGTATACCGCCCGCAAGGCGCGCATAACTTTTCGCCAGTTCCAGCGGCAACTCGTACGAACCGCCGCGGATTACCTTATAGCGTTTACCGAAACGTTCGTCACGACGCGTGTTGCCGCGGTAGGGCAAAAGCCAGCTCGACGTCCACTCCGCGGCGTTACCGCACATACCCGTAAGACCGAAGGCATTACCGTCCCTGAGTTTATCGACTTCGACGGGTACGGCGCCATTATCGCTGCTCACGCAGAGCTGTGATGCCTGCGCTTCCGGCACCGGAAAACTCTGCGCAGTCGAATACGTCTCATCCGCGGCGCTGACGATTTGTGTACCGCGAGCGGCCTTCTCCCACTCGAGTTCGGTCGGCAGCCGCTTGCCCGTCCAGGCGCAATAACCCTCGGCTTCGCGGTACGTCATGTGCGTCAGCGGCAGGGCCGGGTTCATTTCAACCATACTGTCGGGAATTCTCTGCCGCGTCTCTTCGAGGTAACGTGTGTATTGGCCCACCGTCACTTCGTGCCGATCAATAAAAAAAGCAGCGACATCGATGCGGTTTCCCGGACGGCCTTCACGGTCGGCGGGGATAAAATGCAGTGCGGCAGTATCAGAGCTACCCAGGATAAACAGCCCCTCGGGAATGAACTGCATCGCGACCTTGTCGCGCAGGTTATACCCCACACCCGGCTCTTTAGCTGCCCGTGGCCGGTCGACGAGCGCACTGAACGAAGATTCTGCCGCCGAAAGCACGATACGGCGCCCGGCCGAAAGCGCGCGCCGCTTGCCTTCAAATGTAAAACTATAACGGATGCCCGAATGTTTTTTCAGGTCTTTCGCCCACCCCATCATTTCACCAGCCTCGTTGAGCACGCGGTATTCGCGGTCAGCCGGCAGGCTTTCCTTTGCCTCAATCTCGGCCGTCTGCGTGACGGGATCAATGCGGTCGACGCGGGCAACGGTGCTGAACGATTTCGCGTTAAGGGTAAGGGTAAAAACAAGGCTGATAATCAGGGCGGAGCGCACCCTTAATTATCGGCAATTTAGGCCCGGGGGTCGAGATTAACACTTTAGGCCGTTTCCAAGCCGCAGGCGTACCCTGGTTCCGTGTAACGGCTTTGGGTAGGGATAGTCGCTGAGAAATTTAAGGAAATCCGCTTCCAGGCTCGTGGGAAATTCGCCCCCGCAGGCTTTCTTGCGGTTGATGCTCCCAATCTGCACGGCACCCTGCTCATTCACCGCAAATGAAATATCCATAAAAAGTGAAGTACAGCTGGCGCAACTCAACGCGAGATGATGCTTCTTCAGAATTGCCGGAAACCGGTGCCGCAGGAAACTGTCTTTGAGATCGCGCCACAACCGGCGTTCGCCTTGCGCTTTGGCATAATCGCTTTCATAGGGAGCTTGCGTGAGATCGGTTTCGACGCCGAGCAACGCCGTTGTTAAGAATAGAATCGCCGCGGCTTTCGCAGCCATTTCACGTCGTATAATACGCGTTGATCTTGACGTAGTCTTCGGTATAGTCGCAGCCGAAGACGGTCCAGGCTTTTTTGCCGGTACCCATGGAAATTTCGAGGTGGAGCTCCTCGTTCTGCTTCAGGTATTTCGAGAGCGCGGCCAGCTGGTCGTTGGTGTAAGATTTACCCCCCCAGCGGATTTTGATCTTTTCAGGCACGACTTTAACTCCCGGCGTCTTGCCGACTGCCATGAAGATACGCCCCCAGTTGGGATCACCTTTGTAGATCGCGGTTTTCACCAGCGGCGAATTGATGATGCTCTTGCCGATTGCCTTTGCGTGGTTCTCATTCGTACAATCTTTCACAGTAACCTTAAAGAGTTTTGTCGCGCCCTCGCCGTCCCGCGCCAGCATGCGCGTCAGGTCAAGGGCCGCCTCTTGCAGGGCCTTGGCAAAAGCCGTCTCAGCCACCTTGCCCGCAAGCCCGTTCGCCATAATCAGCACGGTATCGGAGGTTGAGGTATCGGTGTCGACCGAGAGCGAATTGAAACTCGGTTCGATAGCTGCCTTGAGCAAACGGCGCAGCGTTGAAATCGGCAGTTCTGCGTCAGTGAAAAAATACGAGAGCATTGTCGCCATATTGGGTTCGATCATCCCCGAACCCTTGGCGACACCCACGAGCGTCGCCTTGCCGATCTTTTTCACAACGAATTTCGGAAAGGTATCGGTCGTCATGATCGCTTCGGCAAAACCTTCGAAGTCGGCGGGGTTCTTCAGTTTCCGGTGAAACCCTTTGATTGCAGTAATAATTTTATCCACGGGAATTCTGCGGCCGATGACGCCGGTCGATGACGGGAACACACGCGTGGGAAGAAAACCTGCCTCGGCGGCGATCGCCTTGCAGATATTGAGACAATCCTCATAACCCTGTTTGCCAGTGGCGACATTCGAATTTTTGGAGTTCACGACGACGGCGCTGATTCTGCCACCCTTGATGTGTTTCATGCCGACGAGCACGGGGTTGCCCTTCACCTGGTTTTTCGTAAACACGGCGGCGGCAGATGCCGGCACGTCGGAGACCACGATACCGAGATCGAGGGAAGCGTCTTTGATACCGGCGTTGGTAATAAACGTACGAAAACCTTTGGGTGCGCCGGTTAGCTTTTTCGATTTAAATGCGGCAGTGATGGTCTTATTTTCTGTCATACGTTTTCCCCAAGGCTAGGCCCGAGGACAACTTCGACACTGGCTGAAAATCACAAACCCAATTAGCGGTTCACGCGAAGACGCACCCGCCTCGCTATCGCTCAGCGCCCCAGGGTGTGCGGCGTGAACCGAAAACATCCTGTTTACCGGTAATTGGTATACTGCAAGGGAATGGCGAGGTCAGCGCCGTTGAGGAGTTTCATGACTTCCTGCAGGTCGTCCTTCGACTTCGCGGTGACGCGCAGCTTCTCGCCTTCGATCTGCGAGCGTACCTTGAGCTTCGAATCGCGGATCAGCACGTTGATTTTCTTAGCGTGTTCCTGCGCAATGCCGTTGATAAACAGGGCCTTTTGCCGCACCGTGCCGCCGAACGCGGCTTCGATTTTCTGGTAGTCGACGGATTTCAGCGCAATACCGCGCTTAATCAGTTTCGAATCGATGACATCTTTGAGTTGTTTTAGCTTGCCTTCGTCGTCGGCGATCAGCGTCAGTTCTTTATTTTCGAACTTGATTTCGCATTTCGTGCCTTTGAAGTCGAAACGCGTGCTGATCTCGCGCTGCGCCTGGTCGATGGCGTTCGCGACTTCTTGCCAGTTCGTCTCGGAGACGACGTCGAAGGACGATTCAGATGCCATTAAGCAGCGGCGTGTTTTGTCTTCGCGCCTTTCAGCGCCATACGTTCCAGACGCATTGATTTGCTGCGCAGTGATGGCACAAATGGTGCAATCAGGTATGTCTCGATAACGTACCAGCCCAGCGAGCGGCGGTTGAGCGAAGGATCAATCAGGTGAGCGATCTTGGCGTGAGCCGCGGGCAGCTGGCTCCAGTGCAGGCCCATCTGGTCGTGGTGAGCGGTGTGCAGGCCATTGTTCAGAAGGAACTTATTATAAAAACCGGTGAAGTTCCGTGAATGGTTGTACTGCGACTCTTCGTCGGTGTGCACGTGTTGGATATAGTTAATGATCAGAACGAACTGTGTCGCCACAATCATCGGAATCGCGACATAAAGCCACGCCTTCCATGCGTTCAGGTAAAATGCACCGGCGATCCAGAGACCCCAGACAACATATTGTGAGATATAATAGAAGAAACGCACCTTGTTGGTACGCCAGTAGTGCTTAAGAAAGTTCTCCGTGGGCTTCTGTTGGTAGATGGCGCTGATGATCGGGAAGGTAATCATCGTGAAAAGGTTGTTCTTCTCTGACAGGCGCCAGGTGATCGTATAATCGCCTTCACGGTTATTGAGCTGGTGGTGGTTCATGTTATGCGTGGGAATCCATGCATAGACGGGAAAACCATAGAACAGCGTCAGCCAGTAGTCGGTCAGCTTATTCATGAAATCGCTGCGCCACATCGGCAGGTGGTTATGGTTGTGCGCCATCGCAAAGCAGCTTGTCGCCATCAGAATCGAGGCCCCGAACAGGAACGGGTTGAACTCGGGCATGTTCCAGTTCGCGATCAGCAAACCTGTCGTGATAATCATGTAGAAAACCGATAGAATATCCGCTTTGAATCTAAGCATAGTGCACTGCGTTATAAACAGATGTGCCGTCAAGTCCTTTGACAACCGAGTCTATAGTTAATAACCAATTATTAACTATAGATCAGCGCGCTTGATCATGCGATAACTCCCCAATCCGGGCAAAAAAATGGTCTTTTTCGAGGCGATACTGAACCCCAGCCGCTCATAGAGGGCCCGCGCCTGATGGTTTCCGAGCTCGACGTCGAGAAAGGCATCACGCCGATCCAGCGCACAAAAATGGCGGATTAACAACGAACCTATGCCCTTACCCCTGTCTTCCGCGGCGACACAGACGTTCTGGATATAAACGCCTGTCACATCGCTTTTATCCATAAACGGTTTCAGAACCAGATATTTAAAGAAGAGAGTGATCTGGTCGAAGACCGGCAGTACCGCGCGGAAATCCGCCGCCTCGGCGTTTTCGTCAATCGTGCGGTGGTCATAACCGATGAGAATGCCACGCACGCGATCTTTTTCAACCTCGCACCAAATATGGCGGTGTGAGAACGAATTCCCGTCGCGCAAAACCAGATTTTTCAAAATGGGCAAAGCCTTCGCACGCGCACCAAAGAGAAACGGAAAAAGATACTTATCGGTATCGTAGATGAGGCCAGCGACCGTGTCAAGATCGGTCGCGATGTCCATTTTGCGGATCAACGCAGTTCAATGCTGAGCATGAGACTCTGCTCGGCGATATTGCCGGCTATGCCATAGGGAGAACATTCGAATGCGAGATCACGATCGCCCAGATAGCGCTCAACCACAAGCTTGCCGGCGATGAGCCGAGCGCTGTGCGCACCTTCAATTTCACCCGTGCGGTCGAGCGAGAGCACCGTATACGTGCCGGGTGAAGAGGCATTCACCACGAAGCGCATATTCCCCGAACTTTTGAAATCCCCCTTTTGCGTCGCCTGGTAGGCAAAACTCTGTTTCAATGGAATTTTGCAGGAAGCCAGGGGAATGGCGTCTGTCGCCACAGCCGGCGTAACAGGAGCAGTCTCTTTCGCATAGGGCTCGAGCCGCTGCGCAAACTGCGGCGCTCCGGGCGCTCCCATCCATTTTTGCAGGATCTTGCCTTCGGGTGAAATGATAAAATAATAGGGGATGCCAAAACTGCCGCTGATTTCGGCTTTTGAGTACTCATTCTGCGGTACGCGGTAGGTTACAAAACGCGTCTTCAGCATCTTATTCACCGACGCATCGGGTAAGACCTTGCTTTCGAGATAGGCGCAGGCGCCGCAACTGCTGGGCTGAGAGATCAGGGCAAAGATATTGACCTTTTTCAGTTTTGCCGCATCGAGCGCGGCGGCGTGGCTATTTACCCACGGCAATGTCGCGTCAGGCAGATCACGCGTCTGCAGCTGCGGCCCCGCGATCGAAACCTTGAGTTGTTTTGTCACAGTCACCGGCATGTAGCAGATGCCCGCCTCACCTTCAGCGCAGATCTGCACACGTATTTGCAGCGGCACGGTCAGGGTTTTTCCGTCTGCGTTCATCGCGAGCTCTGAGAGCTCGAAAAGAAACATACCCTTATCACGCAACACAAACTCATTCTCAACTTTGACGCCCGCCGGCCGCCGTGTTTCGCGCAGCTGAAAGCCGGTTTCGCCCGGCACGGAGAAATTTGTGAGTATCGCATGGCCGTTCTTATTCGCATGTTTGAGATAAATGTGGTGGTTTTTCGGTACAACCGCCGTCAGGTAAAATTCAGCGGAGCGGCCTTTAGGCATCGAAACGGCGTCGGGTAAGTTAAATTGAATCTGTTCTGCAGGATGGTCTGATGCCGTAACTGCTGTCAGGAGTGCCAAAAAAATTAAGCTGCGCATTCAGGTAAAAGCATCGGCTCCACAGCCCTGTAAATCAGTTTTTCCTGCGAGCGCGAAATGAATTCTGCCTTGTGAGCGCAGAAAATCATAACGGCTGGTACAACAAAGTATTCAGTGCGGCATACGATCCGCTGATGGGCCTTGTCGAAAAGAATGCTCTCGCCGCGCGCCGGCAGGCATTGCTCTCTCCGCTGAAAGGCAAAATTCTCGAACTGGGTTGCGGAACCGGCATCAACTTTGAATTTTACGGCGCCGGTGCGAATGTGCTGGCACTCGAACCTTCAGACTCGATGCGTGCACAGGCCGAAGACCGCATCATTACCGGTGGCATCACCGCACGTGTTCGTGTTGTGCCGTGGCTACTCGAAGACGCGCGTCTGGCAGCCGCAGTGCCCGATGCGAGCCTGGACACGGTCGTCTGCACGCTTGTGCTCTGTACCGTATCTGACCCGGTGGCAACTCTCACCCACTTGCGCCGCCTGCTCAAACCCGAAGGCAGGCTGATCGCACTGGAGCATGTGCGGGCGAAATCGGAAATCGGCGCGATGGCACAGAACTTCTTCAACCCCGTCTGGCGGCATCTCGCCGAAGGCTGCCAGTTAAACCGCGATACCCATGCCGCCATTCTCAGCGCGGGATTTTCAGCGCAGGAGAAATCTGACTTCGAATACGGGCTGCCCTTTATCAGCGGTATTTACGCACCCGCATAATTCAGTTGCCGACGAGGCTGTGCTGTAATATGCTGCCGCTATGAAAGTTATTCTCGTCACCGGCGCCAACCGCGGCATCGGCAAAGAAACGGTGCGCCAGCTGGCGCGCGCCGGGCATAAAACCATACTCACTGGCCGCCATGCGGATCATGTGCGCGATACACAAGACGCTCTCGCTGCCGAAGGTATCATCACCGATGCCTGCCCGCTCGACGTGCGCGACGACAATTCTGTCAAACACCTGGTTAAATTTGTCACCGACCGGTACGGCAAACTCGACGTGCTGGTGAATAATGCCGGTATCTTTCTCGACGGCAAAGACAGCACCCGGGCCGACATCGAGGTAATCCGCGACACTTTTGACACCAACGTTCTGGGCCCTTACCGGCTCATCGAGGGCCTGTTGCCGCTGCTCAAGGAATCAGGTGATGCGCGCATCATCAATGTTTCCAGCGGCATGGGTGGCCTCACAGAGATGAACGGGGGTTATCCGGGGTACCGTATCTCGAAGACGGCCCTGAATGCCGTGACGAAGATTTTCGCCAACGACCTCGCCGCCGACAAGATCAGCGTCAATTCCATCTGCCCGGGTTGGGTTAAAACCGACATGGGCGGCGAGCGGGCAACACGCGAAGTGGAGCAAGGTGCTGAGACGATCGTCTGGCTCGCGACCGCAGATAAGGTGCCGACTGGCAAATTTCTGCGCGATAAAAAAGAAATTCCCTGGTAGGTTTTAGCCGGCTTTTTTCGAAAACAATTCGATAATTCCCGCAACGGGTACGGGGCGTGAATAGAGATACCCCTGCCCGCGCGTGCAGCCGAGTTCGCGCAAAGCCTTGGCCTGCTCCTCTGTTTCAATACCCTCGGCGATCACGCCGATGTTCATGGCATTCGCCAGATCGATGATTGCCTTACAGATACTGCGGCTTTCTTTATTTTGCGGCAGGCCGCTGATAAAGGAGCGGTCGATCTTGAGCGAGGCAGGCTGAAACTGCTGCAGGTATAAGAGACTCGAATACCCGGTGCCGAAATCATCGAGCAAGACCGGGAAACCATGCTTCGCGCATTCTGCGATCCAGTCTTCCATTTTGCTGCGTAAGAAGAGATTTCTTTCGAGAATTTCGAGATGCACCTGCTGCGGATTAATGTTTTCCGTGCGCACAGTTTCGGCGAGGCCGGGCAGAAAATCTGAGTGTTCCATCTGCCGGCGTGCAACATTGAAACTCATCGAGAGGTCAGAATGCGTGTGATTCTGAATTTGTTTTAACGCAGCCAACCCCTCGGCGACGACCCATCGCCCGATCGGTAAGATCAGGTTTGTCGCCTCGGCAATTTCAATAAATTCCAGCGGTGACAGAAGCCCGCGCTTGGGGTTCTCCCAGCGGATGAGCGCTTCAAGGCTCACCATCGCCCCTGACTTCAAATCGATCACCGGCTGATAGTAGAGCCTGAAATGATCTTCTTTGATCGCGGTGCGCAGATCGGCTTCGAGGCGGGCCATGCCCACCGCTTCGAGAATGCGCATCTGGTTAAAGGTCTCTGCGTCTTCGGTAATATCTTTTCGCGTGAAGGTGGAGTACTGGGTGCGCGCGCGTTTTACTTCCTGGCGGAAGTGTTTCATGACAACATAAAGCAGCATGCGCAAAATCGGATCAGCGTCGCTGAGGCGCGCGTCGACTTGCTGTTGCGTCACCAGCGTCAGCGTGGTACGCTTCGTCGCCAGCGCTGAGGCACTGCGGGGCTGGCGGTCGACGAGTGCCAGCTCGCCAAACAGGTTTCCAGGTGTAAGAATATTCAGCACCTTGCGCTCGGCGCCGATATGCGTGAAAATCTCTACTTCACCGTCTTCAATAATATAGGCGTAATTGGAAATATCGCCTTCGGCGAAGATAACTTCGCCTTCAGCAAAGATGCGCGTGTCGACGTGTTGAATCATAGCGCGGGGGATCATTCGGCCGCATGGCGGAGCGATGTAAACCGGAATTAGGGAAAATCAAAAAACCGGGAAAACGCCTTTGGCGTTTCCCGGTAGAGTGCCGGAGTCATTAAAATCAGGTCGCGGGTTTTGTGTCAGGGGTCTTTTCGTGGGTATAGGGGCAGCATCCCCATGCTCCCCACGAGCCCCATTTCTCCATGAACTTATCACGCTCTTCGGGCGTCATACCTTCCATCTTCTTTTCCATCTTGTAGCGCCATTTCTGCGCATTCCAGCCGTGGCCATGCTTAAAGCCGCCACCCCGGAACAGGATATGGGATAGGATAATCAGCCCACAAGCCTGCCAGAAGTTGACATAGGGACCGTGGAAGAGCTCCGGTACGAGTTTGTTCCAGAGCAGCATGGTTAGCCCGCCGAAGGCGGCGATGAAGATCGGTGCCAAAACCAGGAATTTAAGAATCTTTTTTGCCTTGTGCATAGTTGTTACCTCACTTTTCCGCTAACGCGGGTTTTATTAATCATTAATATCCTCGAACAAATCATTCAGCCGCGCCCGCAAATACATCACGGCATAGCGTTTGCGCGAGAGTAGCGTGTTGATACTCTCGCCGGTCTCCGCAGAAATCTCGCGGAATGTCTTGCCCGAAAGCTCGTTGAGCTCAAACACCTGGCGCTGCTCGGCAGGCAGCTCAGAAAGAGCCTGCTCGAACTTTTCCCAGAACGCCGCATTGCCCTGCGTCGCCGCCAGTTGCACCGCCTCGCTCGAGTCGAGGCTCGTGGCATGACGGCGCCGCCGGTAGAAATCCACAATTTTGTTGCGCGCAGCGCGGTAGAGCCACGCTGTCATATCTTCGATGCTCTCGATGAGATTACCCTCAAGCAGGCGCGAAAAGATATCCTGTACGATATCTTCTGCGTCTTCCTCAGAATTGACACGGTTTTTGACGAAGGAGATTAATCCCTTCTTTTCGTTTGTAACCGTTTCTTCGAACCGCATCAGGGGCAAGGCCTCTGCATCCATATGCCAGTATAGACGCAGGCTGAACCGGATTATTGTATTTTTTTCCTTTAACTTGACGCAGAGTCGATCGAACCTCCGTGGAGCCAGTGATTGGCCTGAATGAACAGGTGGCAAAAGCTCTCCAGGACCTGAAAGACCGGTTCTGTGAGACACTCGGTCCCGATCTTGTCTCACTGGTGCTCTTCGGCAGCGCCGCCGAAGGCAGGTTGCGGCTAACATCCGACGTAAATCTTATTGTTGTAGTCAGTGATTTCAGGTCTGAACGCTTCGAACCTTTACAGCCCCATATTCTGGCAGCCGAATCTTCCATCGCGCTACGGTTGATGATTTTAAGGGAAGAAGAAATATCCCCGGCGGCAGAGCTTTTCTCGGTCAAATTTCAGGATATTCTGCACAGGCACCGCCTGCTTTTCGGTAAAGATGTTTTTGCCGGACTCAAGGTTCCGCGTGATGCGCTCTTAAACCGTGCGCGGCAGACCCTCCTCAACCAGATGATCCGGCTACGAACTCTTTCTATCACTCGTATCGCCCATAGCGAACAATTGGTACCACTCATCGCAGATACGGCCGGTCCGCTACGCGCGTCAGCGGCAACGCTTTGCGAGCTCCGTGGAGAAGCGGTTACCGGTGGCAAGGCCGCCCTCGAAAAAATTATGGCTGAGATTTTAGGCTCCGAAGGCACTGCGCTGGCGAGCAGGATATCTTATGCACGCGAATATGGCATCTTATCTTTTCAGGAAGCGAAAGAGGTTCTGAACGAACTATCGCGGGTCATCGAGGCCATGTACCGCGAAGCGCAGCATATGCGATGAATGTCTTCGATTGGAACGGCCCCGACTTTCTGATTTTCTATGCTAGCCTAGGCGGCCTTTGCTGCGTGCTCATTTCTTTTTGGCGGCGGTTTGCTGAATATAGCCCAATTCCCAAAATCGACTTAAAAGACCCTTACCTGATCGCCTACCTGTCCGGCGGCCCGTCGCTTTGCCTGCAGGCAGTAGTCATGTCACTGGTCGACCGTGGTTTAATGGAATCCAGAAGCAATACGGTCGTCACAAAGAAAAACCAGGCTCTGGACCTCGCGTTGCCGGAAATCGAACGAGCTTTGCTGAATTATTTTTCTACGGTCCGCAGCACCAAAGAGCTAGAGACCAACGACGGTTTGCGCCGAAATGCAGAAGCTTATGGCAAAAAGCTGAGAGCCTTACGCTTGTTGCCTGACGAAAAAATCACACGCAACAGAAATAGGATGCTCAACGCGCTCATGGGTATATTCCTTATCATTGGTTTCATAAAGCTGGGTATCGCGATGGGGCGCGGCAGACACAATGTTTTTTTCTTGATCATCATCGGTTTCATATTCTCGTTCGGAATGGTCAAATTATTTGATCCGCGCCTTACAGTGCTCGGCAAAAAAGTCCTGTCCGATTTCAAAGATATGTTTTACACGCTTTATCTCAAGCGGAAATATCTGAAAACTCTCGGTACGAGCATGGACCTGGCTTGGCTTGTGGCACTCTATGGAATGGACTCCGTCCCACTCGGAGTTTATCCGTTTGCGGGACATATTTTTTATGAATTTAAGCCGATGCAGCAGAGAGTCAACTATCTTTCATACATAGGTAATAGTGGCAAACGCAGCTCTTCGGATAAATCATCTCGGAACTCATCAAATTGTTCGTCATGCGGATCTTCCGGCATTACATCCTGTGGTTCATCGGGCGGGTCATCTTGCGGCGGAGGCTGCGGTGGCGGGTGTGGTGGCTGCGGCAGTTGACATACAAGATAAAGTGGGTCTCGGTTGGCGACCTGAGATCGGCCTGGATATACTAAAGCACGCCGATCAGATCGACCTCGTCGAAGTGATCGCCGATGATTTTTTCACAAAACCCAAAGCATTGCTGACGCTTAAGGCACAGCTGCCCATCGCCCTGCACGGGGTAACAATGGGTCCGGCTTCGACATTTCCCGTAGAGAAAAAACGCATCGAGAATCTCGCACGCCTCGTGGATAAAGTAGAACCCGTTTTCTGGTCAGAGCACCTCGCCTTCGTACGAGCGGGTAAAATTGAAATCGGCCATCTCGCCGCCCCCCCGCGCAACGAGACAACTGTCGAAGGCACATGTCGAAACCTCGCGCAGATGCGGCGTATCATCGGCTCCATAGGGCTGCTGGAAAATGTGGCAAGCCTGATCGAACCACCTGCCAGCGATCTCAAGGAAGACGAATTCATTTCTGCTATTCTCGGGTCTTCCGATGGCATGCTGCTGCTGGATCTCCACAATCTTTATGCAAACTCGGTTAATTTCGGCTTCGATCCCTTCGTTTTTCTCGAGAAGATTTCGCATGAAAAAATCGCGGCGATTCACCTTTCGGGGGGCCGAGTCCTACCCAACGGCAAAATCCTCGACGATCACATACACGACGTTCCCGATATTGTCTTCGCTCTTCTCGAAAAAACTGCTTCGCTCAAAAGAACACCGCTTACCGTCATCATCGAACGCGATGGTCGATATCCGAAGTTTACGGATTTATTGGCTCAAATCGGACGGGCGCGCCAGGCTCTACAGGCCGGGAGGGAGCAACTTGCGCACAACGCAGCAGTTTGAACTTTTTTTAGCACAGCTTTACACCGACGAGACCCTGCTCGCGCGATTTGTCATGAATCCGGCAGCAGAACTGGAAAGAACGGAGCTAAATCCCGTCGAAATCGCAGCATTAATGAAAGTCAATGCTGCGGATTTACAAGGCGCCGCGCAAAGCTTTCAAGCTAAAAGAAAAAAACGGGGCGGGCACCACATCTAGCGCCTCAGCTTTTTTTCGCTGGCAGGGTTCGCATCACCCGTAAGAGCTCTTTCTCGAGGTAGGGCACGAGCGTCGTGACAAAGGTTTCGGTCAAATGGTGGGCATCGCGGTAAACCACGACATTGCCGATGATCGGCGGGCATTGATCTTTGGTGCACATATACTCAGTCAGGTTAATAGTACCGACACCCGGAAACCCCTGCGCCGCAGTGACCAGGTTATCGCTCTGGCCGTCGAGGGTGATATAGCGGGATTTCCAGCAGTGCGGCGATGCGACCCCGTTCCACATTAAACACTTCGGAATCTCTATCCAGCCGCCCTTCACATTGGTGAGCATGACCGGGTTGTCAGCCATGACAATGATGCGCGAACCATTCGCCTGTAGGCGGCGGAAAGTCTCGCGGTAACCTTCGATCTGTTTCTCGGCCGCGGGAAAACCGCCGTAGACACCCGTGCGGCCACCCGTGGAGACAACGTAGTCGGGTTTAGTCTCTGCTAGCCATTTATGAAAACGCATGCGAAAGCCGTCGCAGTCGCCGCGGTAACCGAACTCCGATGACCAGGTCGGAAACTCGCCGATCGTGCAGGCGATCTTTACCATCATCAAAAGCTTCCACTTCTGGCGTTTCGCGATAATGTCAAAGGCGGGGCCATACGACATGGTATGCGAGTCGCCGATGAGCGCCACGGTTACCTTGCCGTTTGGGTCTCCCAGCTCGCAGCGCTTACCCAGATTCATGCACTCGAAGAAGCGATACCTGGTATCGCGCTCGGCGATGCGCAGGTTGGGTTTTAAGGGCACACCTTCAGGCACCGGTGCGGGATTCACTTTGTCGAGAGCTGCGGCGCCGGGATAACGCGGGTCTTTACCGTAGCTCTTTTCATTTTCTGCCTCGAGAATTTTCTGGCTACGCTCTTCTAAGACACGCACCGTCAGCGAGGCAACGGCGGAAAAAACCAACATCGCAAAAACCGTGGTGAATGCGCCACGGATAAACTGGCGGCGCGTGAGCTCGGGTGCCCGGAAACTGAAGCGGCCGTGGCGGAAGGGATCTTCGACAAGATATTTACTCAGCACAGCGAGCACGACGGTGGCAGCGATAATGATCGCCGGATCGTAAGGACGCGCGAAATCCTCACCGAAGGGTTTGAAGAAGACAATCAGCGGCCAATGCCAGAGGTAGAGTGAGTACGAAATATCACCGATATACTGCATCGGTTTGAGCGCGAGAATACGGTATGGAGAAAATGGCGCATCACCAGACAGAATGAGAAGAGCCGTACCCACGGTTGGAATCAAAGCCACCCAACCCGGAAAACGCATCTTCTCATTGATGAGAGCAATGGCCGCGATCACAGCCGCGAGCCCAATCCAGCCCATCGCGGTGCGTAAGCCTGGCGCGAGATTAATTTTTGTCGAGGCTACTGCAATGAATGCACCGAGGGCGAGTTCCCATGCGCGCGTGACGGTCGTGAAATATTCGGTGCCGGCCCAGCGCTGCGGCACGAGCGAACAATAAAGAGAAAAGCCGAAAATCGCCACAATCAAAACGCCGGCATAGACGCGCACAGAGCCGCGGCCGAGCCGGCCAAAGAAGCCGGCGAGCGCGAGTAGTGGCGGCCAGATGACATAGAACTGTTCTTCGATCGAAAGCGACCAGTAGTGCTGCACGGGTGAGGGCGCGACGCCCTGTGCCCAGTAGTCGACAGCCTGCGCCACGAGCGCCCAGTTTTCGAGATAGAGCGCTGAGGCCATGATGTGGTGTGCCGACCCCACCCATTCGGTGCGCGCGAGAAAAAGCAAAGTGCCCACGAGCGCCACGAGAAGCACGAGCGTTGCGGCGGGCAATAGGCGGAGCATCCGCCTGCCCCAAAAACGCAAAAGGTCGAGCCTGCCCTCTTGCTCGATTTCACCGACGATGAGGCTGGTGATCAAATAACCCGAGATAACAAAGAACACGTCGACGCCGACAAAGCCGCCCTTGAAGATTTTTGGCCAAACATGGAAGATGAGAACGGCGACGACGGCGATCGCGCGCAGGCCCTGTAAATCGGGGCGAAAACTCAGACGGGCAACAGACATTGAGGGTTAAGCGAGGCCGCTTGTTCAAGCGTAAACTCTGTTTCCGGCGGATGGCTCCCGGCAGCGAGTTCTGGTTAAATTATTCAACTAATTAGTTTAATAGTTGACGGACCATGGGCGCCAGTTTATTCAACCACATGGTTGAACTAAATAAAGCCCAGCAAAATCTCGACCTGGTCTTTGCCGCGCTGGCCGACCATTCGCGCCGGCAGATGCTTGTGCAGCTGCGCCAGAAGAGTCTCAGCATCTCTGAGCTGGCAGCGCCTTTCAAGATGTCTTTCGCCGGCGTAGCGAAACATGTCGAAGTGCTGAGTACAGCTGGCCTCGTACGCAAGGTGCGCGCGGCCGACGATGGCCGCAGTTACCGCATCGAACTGCAGAACAGCACCTTAAACGAGGCATCCGACTGGATCACCTACCACAAGCAGTTCTGGATGAACAAACTGGATCAATTAGAAGCATTCATTGAGGAGGAAAACAATGGAAACAGAAGTTCTAAAAGTAGAAAAAAAAATTAACGCAGAGCCCGCGCGGCTCTTTCGCGCCTGGACCACGGCGAAGGATTTTTCGCGCTGGTTTTTGCCGGGCGCGCCGGTGAGTATCGGCGCCGTAACGCTCGATGCGCGCCCGGGTGGGCGTTTTCGTATCGACATGGTAGTCGACGGCGTCTTGCGCCCGCACGAGGGCGAGTACCAGGTCGTCGAGGAAGCGAAAAAGCTCGTCTTCACCTGGCGCTCGTTCATGACCGAAGGCCGCGACTCGCTCGTCACCATTGACTTCGCTGCCGAAGGGAGCGGCACGCTCCTGACTCTCATCCATGAAAAACTGCCGGGCGACGCGGCGACGATTCAGGCGCACCGTGAAGGCTGGACGAGTATCCTGGGCGGCCTCGACGCATACATTACCACAGCGTTAACAAACAAAAAACAAGGGGAACAAATGAAAAATAACACAACAACGGAAGTTGAGGATTTTACAATGGTACTGTCCACGGACAAAAGCGCGGAGGAAGTCTTCGATGCGGTCACGAACGTACGCGGCTGGTGGTCAGCGAAACTCAAGGGAAATTCAAAAAAGCAAGGCGATGAATTTGAATTCCAGTATGAGGACATGCATTATTCGACGCAGAAACTCATCGAGGTGATACCCAACAAAAAAGTCGTCTGGCTCGTCACTGACAGCCGCCTCACCTTTCTCAAAAAAGATCAGGATGAATGGACGGGTACCAAAGTCAGCTTTGAAATCAGCGCAAAGGGTAAAAAAACCGAAGTGCGGTTCACGCATTTCGGCCTCGTACCTGAAATCGAATGTTTCGAAGCGTGCTCCGAAGGCTGGACCCACTATCTGAAAAACAGCCTGCTGAAGCTCATCAACACAGGCAAAGGCAAGCCGGACTAAGAGAGAGGGCCAGGCTCGCCCCTAACCCCGGCCCTTCCCCCAAGTCTGGGGGAAGGGAGCCTACAAATGAAATCCCAAACCAAAACTCAGGCGGATTTCACTCATACTCACCGCGCCGACCGTCGGATACAGCAATTCACCATACACGTACCGGATATTAATCGTGAAGTGAAACAACGCTTCGGAAAAATAATGCACGCCGGCAAAGGGCGAAAACACAGGCATCAATCGCAGGCTCGAATATGCCGGGCTGTCCATCTGCGCGAGGCCGAAGCCCGGCTGGAATCCCACATAGGGCGAAAGCTGCCAGAGCTTATCGAAGTTATAGACAATACCGAGAAAACCCTGGTAGTTCTGTTTTAATCCGCCGGCATCGCCCTTGCCCAATAGCACAAAGCCGTCGGACCGGAGCGAAATTTTCCCCGATGGATAAATCTCGAACTCGCCACCAAGACCGTAGGTTGTGGTTTTTTGCGCGGTGAGATAGCCCGGCGTGAATGTCAGCAGCGCGCGGACTGTTGCGGGTTTTGTTTCTGCTGCAAGGGCCGTTACCGCCAGAAGCAGAATTACAAAATATCTTACCATATGTTCCCCACGCGGTAATTGAGGCTGAATGTGAAAAGCAGGTGGCCTTCGAAGGAATGATCTGCTTTGCTGATTGTCAGAACGTTGTTGTCGATCGACGTGTGTAAATCTTTGCCCAGGTGCAGCATATACTGCGCCGAAAGCGAAAGATTGAAACGATCGCTGAGATGATAGTGTGTACCGAGCCCCGCCTGCACAGCAGAACTGAAACGCTCTTCGCCGCTATTATCCGAATAACGCGCGACGCGTGTGTAGTCGAAACAGTGGCCGGCAATGAGATAGGGAGTGAATGCCTGCGGCGTGTAGGGATTCGCAAACGGATAAAAGAGCACCGACCAGCCAACGTGCGCATCCTGGCGATAGCCCTGCGAACCGATATCGGCGGTGATATAGTCGGCAAACCATTCCGTGCCCAAAGATTCAAGCAAGCGAATCCGGAACTGCCCGCCGGTGCCGTAGCTGGTACTCGCATGATCGCCGAAAAAACTCGCGCTGGTACGCGCGCCGAGCTCGAATTGGCCGGCGGGTTTCTCTTCGGCGAAGAGACTAACGTTCATGAGAAGCATGCACCCGAGCAGTAGCCCAACCCCACCCCACTGACGTGGAGAGGCGGTTAGGGGGTGGGGCCTAGTAGAAGTCAAACCAGATTCCTATGATCGCCTGCGCGTAGGGACCAGTGAGCGGTGTTTTGGGCCCGCCGCTGACCGGAACGAAATCATTGATACCACCCATCGCCCAATTGGATTGTGCAAATGCCACATCGTAACCAGCCTTAGCACCGAGCGCCAGACCGAAAACTCCTTTATCTGTGGTGAGTACAGGCAGACGGTATGTGACCTGCACACCGCCGGTCATAAGAAACGAGAGTGAACTGAGCACCGCTCCACGCTGACCTGTGGAGACGATATTTCCGAAACTGTCGCCCATTGTGTTTGTCATGATGAGATTGTAACCAGCGAGACCACCACCGATATAGGGGAAGACATCCAAGCGATCGCTGGTATAAATCAGATAACCCAGTATGCCTAAACCGCGGAAGGCGGAGAAAGAATTGCGTATCGAATTACCGCCGACATTCGCCTCGCGCCCCGCGCCCCAAAGCCAGGTGCCCTCGAGCCCCAGCACAACGCGGCTGATTGTCACTTGCGCCACGCCGCCCAGGGTGAAAAAATTTTCCGGTACAGCCTGGTAGCCGCGCGGCGTCAGTGTATCATTGAGATCGGTCAGTGAAAGTTTTTGCCAACCGAGGGTCACTCCACCGGTAAAATTGCGTAATGTGAGAACGTTGAAGAGCGTAATGCCGGGCGTGCCCTGCGCGGGCTTTCCCGAGACCGCCGCGGCCCGCGCGGCGCCGGAATCATAGACCACCTCGCTGATTTCGGATCGCTTGATCTTTTTCAGCGCATCGCCTTTGCCGGAGAGAATGACATATTCAGGGTTATCGGACTCGATTTTACCTTCTTCAAACGTGTTGTTTTTGAGGAGGACTTTGTCGGGGAAAAGTGAAGTTGAAAATATGAATAGGGCCAAACCCCACCCCGACGCAAGAGCGCCGACCCGCCCCACTGCGGGGAGAGGATGTTTTGGGATTTCTTTTTCCCCCTCTCCACATCGTGGGGAGGGGGTTAGGGGGTGGGGTGTATTCATACCTGTATCGTGACACCAAATTGCAAAAACCGTCAGATTTTCGAAAAAAATACTCCTGTAAGGTTCCGTTAACAATCACCCGGTAGATTGCTATCAATAGTTCTTTAGGAGGACACAATGATTTTAGGAAGAATTCTCATGTTTGTAGCGGGGGCAGGCCTCATCGCCATGTCACTCGGCGCCTGCCGCAGGCATTGCGGGCACGGTTTTGGACAGCTGAAGGAAAAACACTTCAACTATATCAGCAAAAAACTTGCGAGCAAGCTCGATCTTGACGACGCCCAAAAGGCAAAACTCGAAACGATCAAAAACGAGCTGGTAGCCAAAATGGGCAGCTTCAAGTCGATGCGCAAGGATGTGCAATTGGAGCTCGTCAACCAGCTGAACGCCGATAAGTTCGACGACCAGAAGGTGAACAAACTTTTTGAAAGCAAAGAAAAGGAATGGGCAGAAACGCGTAAATTTCTGACAGCAAAAATGTCGGAGTTCCACGCCATGCTGAAACCGGAACAAAGAAAGAAACTTGCAGCTTTGATCGAAGATCGTATCAAATCCTGCGATAAAGAATAACCGAAAGGCCTGCCCGCAAGGGCAGGCCGATTATTAATGAAGAAAATCCTGCTGATTGATGACGACGAAAAACTCGGTAAACTCCTTTCTGAGTACCTTCGCAATTTTAACTTTGAAATCATTTCGGCGCTGAATGCGTCCAGTGGGCTCGGTAAGGTCAGGGGACAAAATCCGGAGCTCATCTTAATCGACATCATGCTGCCCGGCAAATCGGGTCTCGAATTACTCAAAGATATTCGCCAGATCAGCTCTGTGCCGATTCTGATGCTGACCGCCCGCGGCGACGTCGCCGACAAGGTGCTCGGCCTCGAGAATGGCGCCGACGACTACCTGGCAAAACCCTTCGAGCCGCGCGAATTGGCGGCGCGAATGCAGTCCCTGCTGCGCCGTAGCGCGCAGCAATTCAAGGCGATGCGCGCGGGTGAACTCGAAATTAAAACAGAGGAACGCCGTGTACTTCTTGCCGGCGCTGAAATCGAGACAACGGCATTTGAATTTATCTTGCTGAAAACCCTGGCACAAAGCCCCGGCAAAGTTTTTTCCCGCGACGAACTCGTCGCCGCTATGCACGGCGAGGAATTTTCTGTTTTAAACCGATCGCTCGACGTCATTATCAAACGCCTGCGTGACAAGCTCAAGGACGACGCGCAAAATCCGCGTTTCATCAAGACTGTCAGGGGAATGGGGTATGCCTTTGTCGCTCGTTAAAAAATTCACTCCGGGAATTTTCGGCAAGTTTCTGATTCTCATGCTCGCAACGGGTGCCGTCATCTCTGCGCTGCTCGGTCTCTACTGGCGCAACATCGCCCAGCCGCAGTACCGCAGCGAATTCCACAGCCATATTGAATATTACCAGCAGCTGCTCGTCAGGGACCTGGGCTCTCCACCCGACAGGAAAAAAGCCGAGGACATCGGCCAGAGATTGCATATCGGCATTCGTTATGAGAGCGGTGCCGACGCTGAAGAAAACTGGCAGACTTCCCTGTTTCCGCAAACCTTTGAGGAAAAAAACACCAATAAAATCCGCCGCGGTCAATCCCTGGCTGCAATGCCGATACCCGGCGGCAGATTACTGCTGTATATGCGTTTCAGACAAGAAATCGAAACTTCGCATATTCTCGCCGTCATCGGCATCGTGACCATGGCTCTTTTTATCGCCTGGTTGATTTCGCGCTACTTGCTACGGCCGGTGCGCGAACTCAGGGCCGGAATGGCGGCCATCGAAAAGGGCCGGCTCGACCTGCGCCTTCAAATCCGCGGCAACGACGAGCTTGCTGATCTCCAGCGTAATTTCAACAGTATGACGCAGAATCTCGAAAGCATGTTGCGCGACCGCGATCGTTTGCTCGCGGATGTCAGCCATGAACTGCGCTCGCCTCTCACGCGCATGAAGGTGGCGCTCGAATTTAATAGCGATAAAAAAACCAGCAAAAGGCTGCGCGATGAAATTTCAGGGATGCAGACCATCATCACGGCGCTACTCGATACTGAACGTTTGGCCGCGGGAGAGAACACAGACACTGTTTCCGTCAGAGATATTCTGTCGGAACTTTGCCGTGAACACAAAATACAATTTAACGGTAATCAGACCGCAGCGAATGTCACTGGCAGCCGTGAAAAACTGAAGATTGCAATCCGCAACGTCATCGAAAATGCGAAGAAACACGGCTCAAAACCGATGGCTGTCTCCTGTGAGACCGATGGCAGCTATGCCATCATCCGCGTCACCGACTCAGGCAAGGGAATTGCCGAAGCCGAACGCGAAAAAATATTTCGGCCGTTTTACCGCGCCCCCGGTGCTGCAAAAAGCGGCTATGGCCTGGGTCTCTATATGGCGATGAAAATTACCGAAAGCATGCGCGGACAGATATATGTTTCGCAAGCCGGCAAAGGAACGGCGATAGAAATTCGCCTGCCCCTGTCGCCCTGACCTACGGCGCCTCTACGGGCGCAAAGCGTACAATATCTTCCGTCGCAATCTGCGCCACCTTGCCGCCCAGAATTTCCACTTTATGTATGCGTGCATCGCGGCTTATCGGGTGTGCGAAAAACACTTCACCGTTTTGCAACTCATAGCGGTAAAGCAGCCTCTCCGCTTTCGCTTGCGCTTTTTTTATCTGGTGGGATGTCTCGCTGAACTCAAAGCGCGCGGGTGCGACGAGCAGAACTGGCTCCGCCCCCGGAGAAGATTTCATATCGATGCGCAGCCTGCCTTCCGTCAGGTTGATACTGCCGCGCTTCGCCGAGGTATCGAACGTGAACTCGGTGCCCGTGATCGTCACCGTCACGAGTGGGTGCTCAATCTGCATATCGACTTTTTGCCGCAGCCGGAAATCCGCCTTGAGCTTGCTGGTAAGAATACGAATCTTGCCGCCCTCTTCTTTCAGCGTCGCAGCACCGCTGAGAAACCGGATCTCGCGCTTTTCGGTTTTGTAGACATCGCCCTGCCTGAAGGAACGCTCAGCTTTCACGACCGGCACGTCGGGCTGTTTCACCGGATCACTTTGCCGCAGGTAAAGCACGACAGCAAAAATAAGCAGCGCAAAAACCGGCGTCAGCCGCCAGGCCCAAAAACCCGAAGTGCGCGCAGGCTTCTGGATTTGCAAGCGTGGCGGCTTTGCTGCGGAAAACTCGCCGCGGATCTGTTTTTTAAAATCGTCCCAGGGTTTTGATGCCTGCGGCGCTTTCCCCCGCACGAGGCCTTCGGCCGCCAGCATTTCACGGATGCGCCGTTTGCGCTCTGCGGAACTCATGCGCGGCCCTCCTTAAATTCTGCATACAGTGGCTCGAGTTTCACGATGGCGCGCCGCATACGACTTTCCACAGCCTCGACGCTGAGACCCAGCGTGTCGGCGATTTCTTTATAGCTGAAATCCTGAAAGCGCAATAGCGCGACCTCGCGGTACTTTTCGGGTAGAGCCCCGAGCACGCGGTTGAGTAAGGTCTGTTCTTCACTCTGCAATAACAACTCTTCGGGGGTCGGTGTGGCGCGAGGCACAGGCATGGTTCGACTACGCTCACCAACCAATGCACTATATTCCTGGGCGCGCTTGCGCAAGAAATAAGAGGCGCTGTTACGGATGATGCCGAAAAACCAGTAACGCGGGTTATGGCTCGTGAGATACTCGTCAAACCGCGCCAGCGCCAGTTCAAAACTGTGGATTAACACGTCGTAGGCGTCGTCGGCATTGCGGATCACGCGCGTCAGGTAGCCATGCGCCATGCCATAATGCTCGGTATAGAATTTCTCAAATTCACGGTTTTTTTCCGCGCTCAGGGGTGCTGTTGCCGTGCTTTGCAAAATGATTTTCCCGCGGCCCACGATCGGTGATGGCTGCATGCTCGATATATCGTGACAACAAAAGAGGAAATCCGTCAGATTACCCGGATTTTATTGTCGAAAAAAACCGGGGACAACCGTCTAAAATAGTATTGCCGGCCTGTAATTCCGGGAACATCGTGCCGCTCGCATTCATATGAGAACCTACATTTTTCCTTCGCTCTGCTTCCTTTTACTCTTCACAGGCTACTGCCGCACGCCGCGCGAACAGGTTTTAAAGATTGGTGTCGATGAAGGCTGGGTGGATGACACGCGTTATGTCGTCGTCGTTCTCGGCTCGCAAACTTACAACAATGAAGCTGCCAAAGTTGCCTCGCAGGGCGCCTGCACTCTTGCCGCGGGCCAGATTCAGCAGCGCTTTTCAGAAGCTATCCTCGGTGGCGATATGGAAAAACGCTGCAAGGGCGTTGACCCGGCCGCAGATTCGTATTGCGACTGGAATTTTCGCCTCGACCCGAAGGTCTTCACCTTCAAGGGTGTTGACGTGAAGCGGCGCCACGATTTCAGCTCGCAGGGCGCAGTCTGCGAAATAGCCCATGAATTCCGGCATCCCGACCTGAAAAACAAGACCGTGGAATACGCGGCCAAGTTTAGCATAACGCCAGCCGCGCAGTAAGCCGATAATAATTCAGATTCAAATAAGGTTGGAAACCCATGACCCGATTCATAGTATCCCTTTTTCCGATCCTGTCACTGCTTATCTTCATCCATTGCAAATCGACTCCTAAAATAGAGGAGAAACCGCCCGAGCCGCCGCCGGTCGTGATACCTGAACCTGTCGTAGAAAAACGCGCAGCGCCGGAAATCAAAGAAGAAGAAATGGAAGTCGCAGTTCGGCCTTCCCTGAACCTGCGCAGCGCTGCCGGTCTCAGGGGGCGCATTCTCGACAGCATTCCTTACGGTAAAAAGATCACCGTTCTTGACCGCCTCGACGACGACGAAGACAAAAAAACCAAAAACAAATGGTACAAGGTGAAGTACGAAGGCGAAACCGGTTACGTCAATGCCAAATATCTACGCGAGACGGGTGATGACCTCGTGGTTAAAGCGCCCAAACGCGTGAAGCGCCGCCGCAAGGCGCGCAAATCCGCGAAGAAAAAGATGACACCGATTCAAGGCGAAACTGTTGAAGCAACAAAGAAAAAATCTTAGCCTTATGCTTAAGGCGACAGGCTGTTTTTTATTCGGGCTTGGGTTTTTAACTTCAGGCCTTGCTGCTGCCGAGAGGGGCGAGCTCGTCACTGCCGTAAAAAAACTCAAGGCAGCTTGCAGCCAGCCTGATTTTGCCCACGCGCCTGCGATTTACCCCAAAGCGGCGGCGCTGATTGCTTACATGGGGCCTGACAAGGCCAAAAAATATCAGGTGCCGGTAAATTATTCAGTCGCAGAAGAACAAAAGGCAGTGGATTCGGTCTGCAACCGCATCAACAACCGCATCGGCGATATTCACACCTGGGCCGAAGTGCAGACGCGAAAAAAGCGCGGCGTCACTTGGCATGCCATTAGCTTTAGGCATACCATCAGGAACAAAGAAAAAGAAAACCTGTTCGCCTTCGTCGAGATCGGCGGCAAGCTCTATCTCGGCGATATCGATTGACGGCGCTTCACGTTTGCAGACGGGTAAGCTGCTCACCCAGCCGTTTTAAATCATCCAGAAGTCCCGTAGGCACAGGTTTAATCGCATGCCCCAGTGTATTGGCATCGTCGATGAGATCGAGAATGAGTTTTTTATTGGCAAAGCGCTTCGACTGCGGCCAGCGCATAAATTCATTTTTAAATTCGGCCGCTTTGGAATCGACTAAAGCAACGATTTTATTGAGCGCCGAAATCTGTTCTGATGACATAGTATAACTAAAGCCCCGCTCAGTTACGCTGTCAAGGTTAAGTCCTGCCGCGTCCCGCGTTGCTGCGTCGCTTCATAAAGAAACACGGCCGTCGCCGCTGCCACATTTAAGGAATTCATATGCGTCGGCATCACAATCTGCGCGGCATCATTGCAGGCTGAAATGACCGCGGCGCTGAGCCCCGGTCCCTCGGCGCCGAAGACGAGGCAAGAATCGCCGCGCAGATCCACATCGGACAATTTCGCCGCATCCGGGTTGAGGTGAGCCGCCACGCAGCGCACGCCGTCCGCGCGCAGCTTTGTCAGTGTTGCCACCAGATTATCCGCGCGCACAACCTTTTGTTCGAAAATGCTGCCCATCGAGCCCGAAACCGCGCGGCGCTGAAAAGGACTCACGCAGGTTTCGCCGACGATCAGAAAATGCACTCCAAACGCGGCGCATCCTCTCACAATGGCACCCAGATTCTCCGCGCTCGCTATGCCTTCGACAGCGGCGATGAGCAGCGGACGCGGCGACCTAACCAGCAGTTCGTCCAAGGTCGGCTGCGGCGGAACCTTGCCCACAGCCATCGCGCCCTGGTGTAAATGATAACCGGCGATCGTTCCTAGCAGCGGCTTCTCGCCCACGTACACGGCGATCTCTTTTTCGGGACGCGCCCGCATGGATACTTCGAGTTTTTCGAGCCAGGCAGGCGTGAGCAGCGCGGAAACGACCTCAAAACTACTCGCGAGTAGCCGCTGCACGACTTTCACATTGGTCGCAACCAGCACGCCGGCGCGTTCATGTTCTTCGGTCCGGTGCAGCGTGCGGTATAACTCGAGTTCAGGAGCGTCGAGTGATTCGATGGGCGTAACGAGCAGTTTTGCCATGCCCTAAGTCATGCGTATGCCCGCGTCGAGGCGAATCACTTCGCCGTTGAGATAGGTGTTCTCAAAAATGTGCTGCACCAAAAGTGCGAACTCCGGCGGGCGGCCCATACGGTTGGGGAACGGAATTGTTTCGACGAGTTCCTCGGACGCCTTTTCGGGCAGGCGGGCAACCAGCGGCGTCTCGAACGCGCCCGGCGCGATCGCCATCACACGAAACCCATACTGCGCCATCTCGCGCGCCAGGGGTAGTGTCATACTGGCGACGCCGCCTTTCGATGCAGAATAAGGCGCCTGCCCGACCTTGCCGTCGAATGCAGCGACCGATGCGACGTTGATGAACACGCCACGCTCGCCATCCTCATTGGGGTTTTGTTTGCTCATCGGCGTCGAGGCGATGCTGACGACGTTATAGGTACCCATGAGATTGACTTCAATGATTTGCCGCGCCGCTTCGAGCGCACCAAATTTTCTACGCGACACTGTTTTCACGACATTGCCGATACCCGCGCAATTGACGACGCCGTAGAGGCCGCCAAATTTGCTGAACGCGAGATCGACCGCCGCCTGAACCTGGTCGGGGTCGGTCACACTGGTCTTGATAAACACGACTTCAGGGGGAGTGCTTGCGTCGGGTGTGCCTAAATCCGCATTGATGACATTGCCCCCCTCGGCGGCGAGGCGTTTGACTGTCGCAAGGCCCAGCCCCGAACTACCCCCCGTCACGAGAAAGGTGCTGCCGCGGATTTTCATAGGGAAGGCTCTTTGGTGCGCCGCAAAGCGTCAAAACTATTCCGACTTTTTGGCCCCCTGTGAACTACCGTACACCATCTAATATAGATAGATAATATGTTGGATATAGAGCTCTCCGATAAACAGAACAGTGATATCGAAAATGGCAAGAAGCTGTTCATTAAGGCCTACGGCATGGTCCGTACGACCGAAGATTTCCTGCGCACTGCTGTAAGGCGCATCATGGGCAGATTTAAGCGCCCCGATCTCGCTCCCGCCATTGAAATCATTCTCAAAGAGCTGACCATGAATGCCGCCAAGGCGAACTTCAAGAAAGTCTTCTTTCTCGAAAACCGGCTCAATATTGATAACCCCACAGATTATGAAGAAGGCATGACTCTGTTCCGCGACTCGATGTCTGAAACCATGTTCCTGGATTATGGCCGCAAGGCGCGCGAGGCCAATCTCAGCGTGCTCATTTCACTCGACTACGACGATGACCGCGTCGTGGTCGAGGTACGCAATAACGTGCCGATGTCACCTGACGAAGAAAAGCGCGCCCGGGAAAAGCTGCGGGTCGCGATGGGCTCGAACGACCTGACGCAACTCTTTGTCGACAACATCGACGAAAGTGAAGGCGCAGGGCTGGGCCTCATGCTGTGCCTTACGACGCTGCGCTCTTCTGCCATCGACCCACGTATGCTCTCGATTGCGACCGACTTCGAAAAAGAAACCATCGCACGCGTGGAAATCCCCCTGCACGAAAACTACATTCCCATGCGCATGCGTTGGGCACCCGTGCTCGCCGTCTAAAGCGGATTCGATTGACACCGTCGCTTGCCATGGAATCGGCGAGCTTATTTTGCAGATTAAGGACTACGATGTTTAAAAGGAAAAATCATTTACTGTTACCGGCGTTGCTGCTGGTCACGGGTCTCACGGCGTGCAAGCAGGCCACGGCAGAAGGTGATCCGACGATGCAGATCTGGAACCGGAACAAAGCCCTGCTGCTGCAAAATATCGCCGCGGTCGTCGACGGCAATGACGGTTTGCGCGGATTTTCTCCCGCAAAAACGACCCTCAACGTATTTGATTTCGACCATACCCTTTCGGACAATACCACGAAAGTACCCGTCGTCACCGCCGCGGGTGCCACCAAAGCCCTCGACTCCAAATGTATTCTGCTCAGCGAGGGCGATAAGCCCGATTATTCGGTCTTTGACAACGAAAATGTTTATACGACCGCCCCCGTACAGCCGTCGCTCGCACGCCTGCGCGGCTACGTAAAAGATGCCACATACTGGAACGTGGTGCTGACTGCGCGCGGCGGCCGCCGTACCTTTCCGATGATACAGGAATACCTCTGGCAGCGCGGCGGCGAACCCGATGTCGTGATCGCGGCAAATTTCCCGCCCTTCCACAAAAGCCTGTGGGAGAAAATTGAATACCCCGGCGATCTGAAGAAACTGCCGCGCGGCGCAAAAAAAAGCCTGCTGATTGCTGCGCTCGTCGAGCTGGCAAAAACACGCGGCGCCAAACTCGAGAAGCTGAGGTACTTCGAAGACACCGACGAATATCTCGCGGGCACTATGGTGCTGCTGCCGCGCCTGTTTCCTGAATTAAAGTTCGAATTTTTCGACTATGTGCGCAAGATAGAAAACGGCAAAGCGAAATATGCCGAAGTCGCTGTGGCGACCTCTGAAGCGGGAAAACTCTCTAAAGCCGACGGCACCGCGTTGACGACAGCCGCCGAATACGACAGCGGCGATTGTCCGAAACAGTAAATTAAAGCGGCTGCCAGCCGAGCGCCGCCGCTGCCTCGTCTGAAATCCGCCTGACCTTGCCCGAAGTCTTGTCGACGCAGACATAATCAATCTTGCCCGAACAGAGCAATGCGCTGGCGCGAACCATGCGAAACTGCCAGTGTACGGTCGCACCCGAATAGGTTGGCGTCAGTTCTATGACCAGTTCGTCGTCGCTGCGTGCGGGTGCTTTGTAATCGAGCTCTGCATGCGATACATGAAAATCGAGACCATATCGGGCGACGAAATCGTGGTACGAGATTCCCTTGGCGCGGAAGTATTCGGTCACGGCGACGTCGAAATAGTTGAGATAGTTCGCATTGAAGACAATGCCCTGGGCATCCACTTCGGAATAGCGCACCCGCAGCGGAAATGAAAACACCGGATTCTCCATAGGCAACGAAAATTTTATGCGGCGCTGGTTCGGCAAGCTTCAAACCAGCTTGACATGCCGTACGATCCACAGCCTGAACGCCGTTATGAAATTTTTTCCGGTTTTGTTCGGCGTTTTGGTTTCGGCCTTGAGTGCCGCCCCCGAGGGCGAAGCGCTCAAGGCGCATCTGCAAAAACAACAGTTTGTGAGTGCCCCCGACGGCAACAACAGTGAAATAAAGTTTGAAGGCGACAAAATCGAAATGCAGGTGTTCGGGCCCGGCGGTATAGCCTGCTCGGGCACATTTTCTGTCAGCGGCAAAACCATTCAGATCAAACTTTCTGCCGCCCAAGCGAACAATGAATGCGCGATCAATACCGATAAATGTACGTTTCTGAAAACTCCCGATTCACCGGTCGCTATCGAAGCCCTGCGCTGTGGAAAAGACCTTTTTTTCAACCAGAACAAGGCGCCGCAACCAGGCAAAACCATACAGATCGACGGAACTGCCGCTATCATTTCGAAGCCAGTCAAAAGCGAACTCACCACGGCTGCGGTATTTCGAAAAAAACCGGCAAAAAGCGGCGCGGCAATAAAATGCCAATTTGTCACCGCAGACATGAGCGGCACCGCTAAACCCGGGTTACCGCCGGGGTTTACGGTCTATGCGCGCACCAAAGAGAAAGTGAAAGTCGATAAGTGGGAGAACTATTGGTATTATGTTTTTTCACCCAGTTACGATACACAGATCTGCGATAGCCCATTCGGCTGGGTGTTCGCGGAATTTGTCCGCCCTTCGAAATAATTACCGGCGGTAATCCCTGAGAATTCTTTTGCCCAGGCTTGACTTGTGCACTTCGTCGGCGCCGTCATAGATGCGCGCCGCACGCTCATGGCGGAAAAAATACGCCAGAATCGTGTCATCCGCCATACCGAGCCCGCCGTGAATCTGCAGTGCGCGGTCGATGATGCGGTTCATGGTGTTCGCCACGGTAAATTTGATCATCGCCACTTCATCGCGCGCCTTTGACATACCGAGATTTTCAATCGCCCAGGCCGCCGACAGGGTCATGAGCCGCGCCGCGTGGAGTTCCGCCGCGAGCTCGGCGACATAGAACTGCGTGATCTGGCTATCGGCCAGGGTACCGCCGTCGTTGTGGATGACCCGCTGGTTCGCACGGCGGCACATCATTTCAAATGCACGGCTGCTTATACCCAGCCAGCGCATGCAGTGGTGTATGCGCCCCGGCCCGAGACGCTCCTGCGCAAGTTTAAAACCGGCGCCTTCGCGGCCCAGCAGGTTGCCGGCAGGAATACGGCAGTTTTCAAACAAGACTTCGCTGTGGCTGTTGTAGTTGTCGCCGGCATGCCCCATGATCGGTATGTTGCGGATAATCTTAACACCGGGATTATCCATCGGTACGATGAACATGCTGGCACGCATTGCCGCGTTGGCATCCGGGTTCGTCACCATCATCGCAATCGCGAATGCAGCACCGTCGGCCGACGAAGTATACCACTTTAATCCGTTGAGCACATAATGGTCGCCGTCTTTGACCGCGCGCGCGGCGAGAAGCGTCGGGTTTGAGCCCGCTGTCGCCACCTCGGTCATGGCAAAGCAGCTGCGGATTTTTCCCTGCGCGAGCGGCTCAAGCCATGTCTCTTGCTGCTCGTCGCTGCCGAACATATGCAGGATTTCAATATTGCCGGCGTCGGGCGCCTGGCAGCCAAAGACATAGTGACCTAAAGGCGAGCGCCCGAGCGCCTCGGAGACATAGCCATGCTCCACCAGGGTTAATCCCATACCGCCTAATTCTTTCGGAATCTGCGGCCCCCAGAGCCCCAGTGCCCGTACCTTCTCGCGTCTCTTCTCAAGCTCAGGCACGAGCTCTTTGAAGGTCTTGGCGAAGAACTGCGGCTCGAGGGGTATCAGTTCGGCCGCGACAAAATCTTCGATCTGTTTCAGCAGGGGGGCAAGGCGTTCGGAAATGGCGAGATTCATGCGTACCGGTCGCGGCGCAAATCGTAGCGTCAAGTTCTGCTTGCCCCCTGAACCAACCCTGCGCATGTTGCTGGCATTAAGCTTCAGGTACGGCACGTTCTATACATTCTGCAAGTTCTGTTCGTCGCGGCAGCCTATGTCGCGGGGGCTCAGCTCGGCTTTTTTCTCGCCTTTCTGCATTCACAGGTCTCGCCTGTCTGGCCACCGGAGGGAATCTCCCTCGCGCTCGTGTTGCTCATGGGCTATCGCATGGCACCGGGAGTTCTCCTGGGCGCGTTTCTTGCGAATTATTTCAATAATCCGCATCTACCGACGGCGGCACTCATCGCCTGCGGCAACACGGCCAGCGTGATGCTCGCGGCATATTTTATCCGCAGGTATAATTCCACCGGAAACCCGTTTACCCGCGTGCGGGGTGTACTACTCTTTCTGACTATCGGCACGATGCCGGGCGCAGCGGTCAGCGCCTTTACAGGAGTCACATCGCTTCTCGTATTCGGCTTTGTGCCCGCCGAAGCCTACTGGCGCGTCGTTTTAACCTGGTGGACGGGTGAGATGCAAGGGCTTATCATCGTGGCGCCCTTTGTTTACACATGGGCGAAGCTGCCTGCGATACGCTGGTCGATTGACCGTGGCTTCGAAGTGCCGCTGCTCATCGCCTCGCTCGTCTCTTTGTCATACATTGTTTTCCGCGCGGGCTTCGACCTGACTTACCTGCCGATTCCCTTTATCATCTGGGCGATCTTCCGTTTTAAGATGCACGGCGCTGTGACCGCGATCAGTATTCTTTCTTTTACTTCGACATATTATACCATCCGCCAGTACGGCCCATTTGCCGTGATGCGCGGCGACCAGCTTTCGATCAACGATTCGCTGCTGTTGCTCGAACTCTACATCGGCGTCTTCACCGTCATGACGATGGTGATGGCGGCGACGATACAGGAACGTGAAGACTATCTCATCACCGAAGAGATGAAACGCGCGAATGCAGCCAAGGGGGATTTCCTCGCGACGCTGAGCCATGAGATCCGCACGCCGCTGAACGGCGTGATCGGCTCCACTGAACTTCTGAAGACGACCGAACTCAATATTGAGCAGCAGAAATATGTCGGCACACTTTCCGGCACGGCAAAAACCCTCGCGGGCCTCGTGAATAATATTCTCGATTATTCAAAGCTCGAGGTTGGGCGTCTGCAACTCGAAAATATTGCCTTTGATCCCGCGCTGATGCTGGGTGAGATCAAGGCCATGTTCTCGCAGGCCGTCGCGAAAAAGGGCATCGAGTTTATTGTCGAGAGTGCAAACCTGCCGCCGGCAGTCATGGGTGATCCGCTGCGCGTGACGCAAATTCTGGTAAATCTCAGCGGCAATGCGATTAAATTTACCGAAAAGGGCTCTGTCACGCTGAGCGCCGGGTACGCCGACGGCCAGATGCGTTTTGCGGTACGCGACACCGGCATCGGCATGCGCATTGACGACCTGGAAAAACTTTTCACCCCTTTTCAGCAGGCGCGCACCGAAACCGCGCGCAAGTTCGGCGGCACGGGGTTGGGACTGCGCATCAGCTCGCAACTGACGAGGCTGATGGGGGCATTTATCCATGTGGAAAGCACCGAGGGCCAGGGCTCACTCTTCCATTTCACAATCCCCATGCCTGAAGCTGCGGCGTCAGCCCTGCGCAATGAAACCTCCGCCGGTATCGACGCCGACTTTGCGAAAAAATTTCCCCTGCGCATACTGATCGTCGATGACAGCGACGTCAACCGCATGCTGGCCGCAGCCATGCTCGACAAACTCGGTTACACAGCGGTAGAAGAACGCGAAGACGGCTTTACCGCACTGGAGGCGATTACAGCGGGTAATTTTGATCTGGTACTACTCGATGTACAGATGCCCGGTATGGACGGCACCGAAGTGGCGAAAGCAGTCCATGAAAAGATGGCGCATCCGCCCCGTCTCGTAGCGGTTACCGGCAACACGGAACAAAAGGACCAGCAGGATTACCTGCGCGTCATGGACGATTATATGTCAAAGCCGATATCATTCGGTACACTCAAGGCCGTGCTGATGCGGGCCCGGACCTGACCACGTAAACGATTCCGGAAAGACAAGCGAGAGAAAACCCGATAAGGCTCGCGGCATAACACCAGGCAAGTATCGTGAAGTTTGCGGCGAAGACCAATATCAACGGCATACCGACGAAAAAATACCCCACGAGGTTAATCCACAGCGGCGCGTAGACGACCTTGCCCAGCGCAAGCCGCGGCGAAAAATTTTTCATCGCGCTATTCACACCGGCGCGATAGACCAGCCAAAGCAGCAGCGCACCGGCGACCTGCATGCCGCAGATGACAGGCGCGTGGCCCTGCCAGAGAAAAAGGAAGGCGAGACCTAAGGGGCCGGCGAGAAGAAGATAGAGTGCAAGTGGAATAAAATTGCGGATTCTCATCGTATCAGGTATCGCATAACGAACGGGGCCGGCGCGTCAAATGCAACCGCGAAACCGGGTTTACGCCGCTTATCGGGAAATCTCCCTACCGCATGCGCCGCCATCTGCTTTCCCTATGCGCCGCAATGACTTTGGTGTTGCCGGCTATTGCCAGCGGTGGCGGCCGTACAGAGAATGTACGAGGTATTGGTGTCGGTCTTGACGTTCACGGTGTAGGGCAAAACCCCGTCTACTCGGCCGGCCTTCTGCACGCCACCTTTGGCATCATCAGCTACCAGGCCCGCCTCACGGGTTCATACCGCCCGAGCGACAATACCACTTGGGTCAGAGCCGGTGTCGGCGCGGGAGCCTTTTACCCGATCTTGCTCAACATCGACGTAACCTACCAGACGGGCCAGGCAAACAGCGCCGGTATGTTCGTCGGTCTCTCTGCTTTTCTTTCCGGTGCCGTATTCACCCCCGAGATCTTTCTCGGCTACCAGGCGAATTTTTCCGGGACCAGCGAGAATTTTATTTTGGCGGGAGCCAAAGGATATCTTAACTTTGCAGAGATCAAATAACTTAAGGAAATAAAATGTCTGAAACCATCTACGGATTTACCACGCAAACGCTTGCCGGCAAAGAGGTCAGCCTCGCCGATTATAAAGGCAAGGTTGCACTGATCGTCAACACCGCCAGCAAGTGCGGTTTCACACCGCAGTTCGCCGGCCTCGAAGCGATCTATGAAAAATACAAAGACCGCGGTTTTGTCATTCTCGGTTTTCCCTGCAACCAGTTCGGCGCACAGGAACCCGGCACCGCCGACCAGATTCAGGAATTCTGCCAGCTCAACTACGGCGTTAAATTTCCGATGTTCGGCAAGATCGACGTCAACGGTTCGAACGCGCACCCGCTCTTCAAATTTCTGACATCCGAAAAACCGGGCATCCTCGGCATCGAAGCGATCAAGTGGAATTTTACCAAATTTCTCGTCGACAAAGACGGAAATCCTGTGAAGCGTTACGCGCCTAACACCACACCCGAAGATATCGCCCCCGATATTGAAAAGCTGCTGTAGCCGTTTCCTGAGAAAGGGAACTGTTACCAGGCTTCGTACACGAACGCAATACCGAGAAATCTGTAATTTGAAATGTTTCGCAACATACCGTAGGGATTGATGCCGTAATAACCGTGAAGGTAGACTCCTAATGACCCGGAAAACTCATGCGCCGACAGAAATTTATAGCCGATCATGGCATTAAATGTCCATGTTCGTTCTTCGGGAACCTCTTTCACCGTTGTCATCCCGTCTTTGAGAATGAAGGTTGGTATTCCGTACCTCACCCGATTTCTGACTTCAAAGGATATAATGTTGAGGGCGCGCGATGAGGCGAGCCAACCGGATGCGCGCTGAAATTCGTAGTTCAGGTAAACTTCGAATCTTTCGGTACTATTCCGTAATCCCAGGTCCCCGGTAAAATTCGCTTCGAAGTTATTTGTCACACCATACCAACCATATCCCCTGTTGCTTATCCTGACCATGGTGCCCAGGCGAAGGGCGTGGTTATTACCCCTGTGACCATCAGGGTCATTCAGTGTCACAAAGAGCTCTGTGTACTCGTAAGACACGTTCACCCGGGTAATCGGGAGATTCAGATTCTTTCGATATATCGTGATTTCATCTCCCAAATGCGTGCTTTCATGGAACCACGGCAGCCACGCCACGGAAATATTGCGAAAAAGGCCCGCATCCGTAAGCCTGTAGATTGCGGATAACTTGGGCAACCCGAAACGAAAGTCGACATTAATCACGGGCGCCGTAAAAGAATCAAACATATCTTCAAAGACATGCATACTTGCGGGAAGCGTGATTCCGAATCCCCAGGCGGGAGATATTTCTCCGGAATAGATCGGGATCTGCGTGCCCAGATCCAGGTTCAGGAAAGTCTTGAAATTCCGGTTTCTGTCTCCGCTATAATCTCCGGAAATATTATATTCATTTTGCACCTGAGTGGCGCCAATGTCGATTTTCACGACGGGGCTGTGCACCTGCGCAGCAAAGGGCCGCGTAAAAGTTAATGGCGTCAGCCAGCCCAAAGGCCTAAGGGGTTGCTGTGCATTGGACTTGGCAACCTCTGCGGCAGACAACAGACCAGGGAAAAAAGCCGCAAATACCAGGGTGAGGGTCATCCATTTCATCTGGACGTTACGTCGAGGCGGCGCTTTTGCGCGTAAAGCGCGATCGTTAAACGAGACCGGACTTGAGGAACTTCTTTCAATATCTCTCGCTATTGCCCGCCTTGGCAGCCTTGCTATCGCAGCCACTCTTTGCGGATATCGCCAGCCGCAACTATTTACCCATCGGAGACAGGTCGGCCTTATTAGCGAATACCGCTGCGGCGGATGACCAAACTGCGATGGGAGTCCTTTTTAATCCCGGAACCCTCGCGTTTGCAAAAAAGAACAAGATTGCCTTAAGCGGCAGTCTGTATTTCAAGTATTCCGTTACCTATGACCCTTACCCTGTATACCAGACTTTCGGACAGGGCATAACTTTTACGGGATTTAATTCTATTCCCAGTTCCGTCGTTTCACTGTTCCGGTTCGGCTCGCATGTGCTTGCTATTTCTGTGCTTATCCCTGATTTTTCGGAAGTGAGTGCTGTGCAACGCATCGAGCAGCCAGGCATTTCGGGGGTAATGCAACTCAATGCGCGCGAACAAGACCTGTGGATCGGAGGGAGCTGGAGTTTTCGCCTCACGGAACGTTTTTCGCTGGGGTCAACGGTTTTTAGCACCCACTATTCCCGCTATACCGCCAGCAACTTACAGGCTGAAATTTTATCGCCCTCTGGCACATCGCACATTGGCAGAACTGAAACCACAGATGCCACTGCCCACTCTGTGATCCTAGTCGGCGGAATATATTTTCAGCCCACTGCCTCCCTCGCGTTCGGATTAAAAGGCACTGCCCCTAGTTTTCGCATCAGCGGTTCGGGAGATTATTTTCTTCAGGACAAAGCGATATCGGGCACAACCGTAACCGCCGATACTCAGGAACGCATTGCTTCGACATTTTATTACTCACGGCCCGCAGATTTCTCGCTCGGCGCCAGATACACAATGGGCATCATTTCCTGCTACCTGGATCTTGGCCTGCAATTACCGATTTCTTACGATGAATTTCCCGGCTCTACCAGGCCACAACGATTCAGTCGCAGCTATTTGCCGAAGGTTTCAGCAGGCTTTGATATCGCTCTGCATAAAAGTTTCAGTATTCTTTCGGGAATAAGCTGGATACCTTCTGCGCAAGCCCCTCTCGAAACGCGCTCCGAATCCAGATACCGTGTTAACGACATTATGGGCACAGTGGGGCTCGTCTTTGCAGACGGCTTTCTCAGAATGGGGTTAGGCGGTTTTGCAGTGTTTGGTTCGGGGCGGCAAGTTATAGATCCCACCAACAATACCTCAGGGTCGATGACCATCACGGGCTATGGTGCCCTCTTAAGCTCTGCCTATGAATTTTGACATGGTCATATGCCTTTTTTGATTGGCGAAGTCTCAAGCGTTTCTGAAAGGTCAGGTTAGCGATGATACGTTTCATAACCGATAGACTTTCCCTGACAATCCTAGCCCTGTTGCTGACGGGCTCTCAGCTTTCGGCCCAAGGCGCACCGGATGCGTCCGGGGCGGAACAGAACATCGGAACTGCAGAGAAAGAAGGAAAAAAGGACAATGTGGATTCTGCAAAGTCCCGTCGCTCGAAAAATCGTGCTACCAAGCGCAAAGAGCGCAGCCACGACCGTAAAGAGCGCCGTGCAGCGCATAAAAGAAACCGCAGGCAGGGTATAGATTGAAAGCAAAACTTTATTATTCCGCAGGGCTGATCTTACTTTCGATGTCCCCGGTTTTTTCGGATATTGGTGAATTGCCCATCGGCGGAAAAGTCGGTATCAGCGCAGAACGCGTGGCGACGGAAGATCTCCAGTATTATCCGTTCAGCGCCTATGCCAAGATCGATTATAACGGCCTCGACACTTTTACCCCTTATACACGCCTGAAATATACGGGTAACAGGCGTATCTTCGACGGTTTGGGCAATATCGAGACCATCGGCGTGATGGATTCTTATCTGGGTACAGAATGGGATCCAAACGATGATTTTACTTTTGAAGGTTTTTACCGCTTCGGTTTCGGCACGAGCAGCTTCCTCGCGCACGAAGGCTCGCTGGGTTCGACGTATACAGGAATCAGCCTCGCCGATTTTTCGATCAGTGCCAACTACGTCGCGGCGTCTTATATTTACCCCGGAACCACGACCCGGCTGAATATGGAAACGTTTTCTCCCGACGCCGATGTGTCGTTCCATATAACGGATTCGTTACTCTTACCTGTGGGAGTCGAATACTCATTGATACAATACAGCACTTCAGATCCCTACTCTATCTGGACCGGGCATCTGGGATTCGACTGGGACCTGAACGAAAAAATAAATTTCGCTTCGAATATCCAGGGTGGCCGGGATTCGAGCAACTACACGGTTTGGGGTTTTGACGCTGAAATCAGCTATAAGTTCTGGAAGGCGATGACCCTTACGGTTTCAGTGGACTATATTCAGTATTTAGACAGCGTCGCATTGCGCGGGGGCAAGGGTAAAAAGAGCCTGAGTTCAGGCAATATCGGCGGAAAGAACAACCCACTGGGGAGCGACGACACCTTCTCGTATTTCACTTTAGGCGCAGAAATCAGTTACGCATTCTGACATTTTGACGCGGAGGCAGGCGCGGGGATAGACCATCAAAAACATTCTTTGCGCGCTTATTGCTTTGTGTTTCGCCTGCGGAACGAAAACCTTCACAAATGATAAGCCGATCACTCAGCGCATCGTGTATGTGCTTCCCGAAGCCTTGCCTGCTCCCTATGCGTGGCGCGTCCACGATCGGCCCGTTAGCACCGCGGTCTGGGTCGGCTACCGCTGGGATAAAAAAGGTGCGCTGACCGCGGCCGAAGGCAAACGCATCACCGCGGAAGTTAAAAAAAATCCACAACTCGAACACCATTTGCTTTTGGGAATTAAGAATACCCCAGCCGGGGTTAAGCTATTGACGCAGGGGGATATCCGCCATCGCGCCATACAAGCGCTGAACAATGTCTTGCGCACGATGCCCGGTATCCGGGGTATACAATTGGATTTTGAATATTTGTCGCCGGCCCACGCCGATGCCTATGTCTCTTTCCTGATTACCCTGAAACAAAGTATCTCGCCGAAATTAAGAATCTCTGCTGCCGTATTTCCGCCCGTCGGGATGCCGACTGCATGGAGTGCCTTCCATAAATTACCCGAAATCGCTGCTGCCGCAGACGGCATTGTCGTCATGCTCTACGATTACCACAGGCAGGGGACAAAACCCGGCTGCGTGAGTGGCCTGCACTGGCTCGATGAAAATACGGCCATTCTGGCTAAGCTACCGCGTGACAAAGTCTGGCTCGGAGCGCCGCTCTACGGCTACAAATTTGCGCAGAAGAGGGCCACGGCAATCAGTTATAAAGGTTTTCAAAGAATTCCAGCGGCAGAAAATACGGCAGACGGCTGCCGCATGAAAACGACATCTAAGAACACAGCCTATTATCCCGCACCGGAACTCTATGAGCACTATGATGCGCTCACCCATAAATATGGTTTTGCCGGTGTCGCGTATTGGCGAGCAGGACTCGAATGAAGCTTGCAATCATCGGTGACATGCACATGCAGTTCGATGAAGAAGACGTGCGCTTCTTCAATGCCTCGGACTACGATGCAATCCTGATGGTCGGAGATCTCGCTTCCAAAAACCCCGACAGCATGTTTCGGCTTTTGCCCTTGTTGAACCAGCTCACCAAACCCTCCTACTTTATCCCCGGCAACCACGACACAACCGGCGTACGACAACTGTTGGGCGAGCTGATGCACAATGAGACACTCATTCATTTCGGCGCAGCATCGCAAGACAGCCGTATGGCGCGCCTCAAAACCGAAATGACAGGCCCGGTCCTCTGTGGTTATTCAACGCACGATCTCGGCGCTTTGCGTCTCGTCTGCGCGCGGCCGTTTTCGATGGGTGACAGCAATGCCAATAAGACAGATCAGCCGCTGGATTTACCTGTGAACTTCAGGCCGTTTCTGCAAAAAGAATACGGGATCAAAACCCTCGGCGACAGTGCCGCTAAAATCAAAAGCCTCATCGACGCAGTAAATCCCCCCTATGTCATTATGGCACACCACGGGCCATTCGGGCTCGGGGCGAAGTCAACCGATATGTTCGGCGCCGATTTTTTGCCGGAAGAAACCGACTTTGGCGACCACGATTTAAGCGAAGCTGTCACTTACGCACAGACGATCAAAAAACCGCCGCTCGCTGTGATTGCCGGTCATATGCATTACCCGACGAAGCATGGCAAAAAACCGAAGCAGTGGTGGCTCGAGCGCGACAACATTCTCTACATCAACGCAGCGCGCTGGCCGCGGATTTTTAAGCATGAGGGTGACACGCTGCGGCACCATGTGCGGCTGACGATCGATATGCGACAGAAGGTCGTGAGCGAGGCGTGTTATGTCGCGGGTGATGCCATTCAAACGACGACCGATCACCGGGCGACACTGCCCCAGGCCAGGCCGGTTTAAATCGCTTTTCCGCCGTGCGTGCGCGCTCTCAATGCTTTCAGAAATTGCTCCATTTCCACGACGCGTTGCTGGGCCTCTGTTTTTGCGGCCTGCGTGAAGAGCTTACCGGGAAGTTCTTTCTGAAATTTTTCCAAAGTGGCAGCGGCATCTGCCAATGTCGGCGCCCAGCGATGATTTCCCGTAACGGCAAGAATTCTTGCTACCCCAATGGCGCCCAGGAAGTCGAGCGTATCGGCATCGTGGAAAACGCGTGCCTCGGCTGAATGACCCACCTCGCTATAGAACATATGGCTGCGCATGGCCTCTTGCACGCGGGAAAATTTCGCCATCGGAAAGCCTGCCGTCTTTAAGATTTCCTCAGCGACCTGCGCGGCCCGTTCGGTATGGTCTACACCATCCTTTCGGTACGGAGTGAACACACCTATATCGTGCAAGAAGGCAGCGGCAAAGAGTACATCCGCATCGACAGTAAGTTTTTCATGCAAGGCAAGGCTCATCGCCAACTGGTAATTGCGCTCACAATGCGCAATACCCCATGACGGGTGCTGCAGCTTTTCGCGGGAGAATTTGTATACCGCTGTTTTCCATGGTGTGTCGAGTGCGATACCCGAAGCGGTTTGCTGAATAGGTTCGGCGGCGATCAGGGTCGTGGTCAGAAAACAAAGCAGGAAAAAGGTGGGTCTGATTCGATTCATACCCAAACTTATTTACGGAACATAATTTCGTCAAAAATTTTCAGGGCCCCCTTTGTTGGAAGCGACAGGCTGAGGAAACAGCACCGAGATCGAGAAGGATTGCCCCGCAACGGAAGCAACCTCCATCTTGCCCTGCGCTGATGCGACCATCTTGGCAACGATATCCATTCCCACGCCGCGGCCGCCATGCATGCTGGTCTCGACGCTGGTACTGACCGAAGGCTCAAAAATCAGCTGCACTGCTTCCGTATCGGACATGCGGTCTGCCTGCGCCGGTGTCAGGCGGTTCATTTTCAACGCCTCTTCTTTAAGGCGCCGGATATTTACCCCGCGGCCATCATCGCTGTATTGCAATTGAATTCCGTCTTTTCCCTGTTGGATGGACATCGATATCGTGCCGGCCTCTTGTTTTCCGGCTCCTTTTCTCGCCTCGGTAGATTCTATCCCGTGCACGGCAGAATTTCGCACCAATTGTACAAAAATGTCTTTAATAATCTTCCGCAATTCCCTGGGTACGACCTTAAAATCAAAACCCGAAGTGTCGATTTCCACCTTTTGATCGGAACGCAGTACTTTTTCCATATTTTTCCGAACGGCGGTGACGAAAATTGCCAGGGGATCCGCGACGCGGGTTTCAATACCACTCTGGAATCGCCGGATTTTCTCCTGGAAATCAAAAATTTCCTCAATTCCTGTGCGCAACTGGTAAACAAACCGGCTGAGCTGGGAAAGTTCATCCAGGCGCAGCGCCTCTTTCCCGAGCAGGGCCTGCAGATGCTCCTCAAATACGTGCGCCTGTTCGCTGATGATGGTGAGTTGCAGGATGCCTGCCTCTCCCTTCACCGTGTGTACGGAACGAAAGACCTCTTGCAGCAGGGGCTTAAGCGCGGTGGACTGCGAATCATTTAATAATTCGATGGCATGTTCGACATTTTCAATTTCCAGCAGCGAATCTTCGATGAACATCTCGAGCATTTTCGGATCGACATGAAGAATGCTGAAAAAATTGGCCCGGGACTTTTGCAGACTGTCCTCTGCTTCAATGACGCGGCGACTCAACTCGGTTTCCGCTGTCACATCGCGCACCACCCCGAGCAAAAACTCGACATTGGAGTCTACGAGTACGCGCTGAAAATAGAATTCCAGGTATTTTATCTGCAGCTCATCTTTGGCAGCCTGGACGGTCATTTCCACTTTATCAATGGGGTTGAGTTCAATGAACATCTGCTCCGAAATAGAGTTCTTAAAACCGAGTTCGAGATAGGATGTCAGGGATTTCAGTTTTTCTTTCGTCAGGGATTTTGCGAGAATCTCATTTAGAGTACGACCCGCAATCACGGATTCCGAAAAGATAATCTTCGTCGCCTCTGAGAACTGCGTGGCTAGCTGCAGGTTGCGGCCGATGAGAAAGATTCCGTCGTTGACTGAAGATAAAATCGAATCAGATTCTGATTTTGCCAGCAACAATGCCTGGTTTTTTGAGGCAATGGAAGCGACCATACTGTTAAACGACTGCGACAGCAGGCTGATTTCATTTTTGCCCGCGGCCTTTACCCTGACGGATAAATCACCCGCCGCAATTTGCCCGGCAGCTACCGAAAGGTCTGTAATGGGAACAGACACCGATTGCGCCAGGCGGAAGCTGAATAATGTCGTCGCGAGAATAATTGCCAGAGCGGTGAAAATAATGAAAAACAGCCGCCAGCGCGTATCCCCGGAAAACTTACCCAGCTGAGCGGCGAGAAATGAAGAACCTTCAAGGTTTATTTCCTTCAGCGTCAGGGTTATGTCATGAAAATACAGTCCCAGGATCTCGAGTTCGGCCCGTGCCTCTTGTTTTTTTCCCGTTGCCAGCAGGGTAAATATTTCCCGCGACAGATCGCGCACTGAGTTGAGGGAAATCGCGGCGTCTGCAAGACTCTCTTTCTGATTCTTCTGGCTTGTTTGAGTTATGAGATCTTCGAGCATAAACTTCATGCCATTCCACTGCGAATCAAACAAACCCGATTGATCCGTTTTGCCATAAACTACGGCCTGTTCGATGGTGCGCGAAAGCTCCAGTTGTTTCTGGCGGCTTTCCGTCAGCCGTCTGAAGAAGTCCATCCGTTGTATACCAACAGGAGTATCGCTGCCCAGCTGGGCGCCTGCGCTGGTACTGATGAGCGTGTCTTCCATTTCGCGCGAAAGCTGCGCCATGGCGTCCTTGAACAACACCGTCAGGTCCCAGAAAACGACATCCAGGACTGCCGATTCTTCAAGCGCAGCCTTCGCTGCGCCGTTTTCCAGCTGCTCGGCGATACTTTGTGCCGGAGCATCGATTTCTTTTATCTGATTCTGAACACCGCAGATCGGGTTTCCCGGTTTGTTATCCTTACAATCTTCGGGGAGATAAGGGGCAAGCCCCACCACTTCTGATTTGAGGATATTCAGCCGGGCCTGGGCCGATTTGAATTGCTCCTTATCGGCCGACGCCACCGCCTGAAAAACATCACGGATCAGCACACTTGTCTGTTCATGAACTTCAGACAGTTTGGTAAAATATTCCGCTTGCTTGTTGAGCCGTGTCGTGCTCTTTAAGAGCCGGTTCACCGGAATGAACAACAATGCGCTCACGATCAGGTACATACCCGCAACAAACCCCGCGAGCAGGTAGAGCCTTTGTTTTATGGAGAGGTTGGCCAGTAAAGAGCGCATTGTCGTTTCGTTACCCGGAAATTCAGAGTTCTAAAAGAATCCGTAAGCCTGTTGCGGATTGCCTGTCGACATAACCAATGGCACGCTCAACACGCTTGAGCGCCTTGATCGCCAATTCTTTCGATGGCATCGCCTTGGGTTCGCGGATATTGCCCTGTAACTTTTGAGACTGCCAGTATTCCTGCATACTACGGCTGTTTTTCCCGAGCAGTTTCATTTCAAACTCTTCACGTAGCCGGGAATTGCCGGGCATGTTCACCGGGATCGCATTGACCCCGTCGATTTGTTTGATTTTCCCGAGGTAGAGGTTGCGGATGTCCGTTTCGCTGACATTCTTGATCGGCGAATTCGGACTGACAACGACGACCATTCCGCTGCCTGCGGCATATGGGAGTTCTCCGATAAATACCAGGCTTATTAGAACGAGAAGCTTTTGCACTTTCTTATTCATCTTTGACTCCTTAAAATAACCAGCTGACATTGATTAAAATGTCGTTACTGATGACGGGTTTTACAGAGTAAATATACTCTGCAACGATCTTAACCTGCGTTACAGGCTTAAAGGACAAGTTGGCAATATGCCTTTCCTTGACGGTGCTATCTTTCGTATCCGTACGGAAATCGTAACGGTAGTAGCTGAAAAGCCGGTCGGTCAGAATATAATAACCCGCCTGACCATAATAACCTTCGTACTCCCGGTTCTTGGTGATTTTCACATAAGCTGCGGAAAGGTCGATACCCCATTTCTGAACCTGCATATAACCAATGACCGGGGTCTCTATGCCATAAGACAGTTCGTCACTGCGGATAGACGAACCCAGCGTTAAGTCAACAACGCCAAGGTACTTCATCTGCACATCAGCGTCGATCGCCTTCAGCTTATTGCCGTCGACCCGGTCCGGCTGATCGCCGCGACCGTTCGTCACATGCGCAGCGTAGGTGAACTCGAACTTGCTGAATGTCTGAATCCCGTTAATGCCGATACCGGTGCCGTTCGTAGGGAAAACATCGTCCCGCATATAATCTTTGGTTAAGACGTGAACATTCGGAATCCAGTGGTTCCTGTTGATCAGGCCGTAGGGAGTAAGCAGCTTACCCGCTGAGACTTGAAAGAGATCGTGAAACTCGTACTTCACGTACAGGCGTTCAATCTTAATCTCACCACCTGTGCCTTTAATGGTTTGTGGCGTTGAACTTACGCGTACATCCGAACTCTGCAGCACGGCCCCATGTTCGTATTCGATCTCACCATAAGCCTGCCAATTTTCCGCGAAACGCGAATTCATAATCAGGTAGAGATGGGCCAGGTCAAAGGTGTTCGCGTCAGTCTGTTTGTTATGCTTAAAGGCAACGTCGCCCCATGCCAGCCAGTTAAATTTGTTGTCTTTCAACGCATCATCCAGGTCTTTATCTGACTCCGGTTCAGCAGCGTTATTTTTCGCCTCGGCAGCAACAGGTGCAGCTTCTGTTTTAGCTGTATCTGGCTGCGCTTCGGCCGTAGTTTGTTTTGTCATGACCTCTGCTTCAGCCGCAGCCGGTGCTTTTCTGGCCACGCCTCTGCGCCGCTTCTTTTGGGCGGGAAAAACCATGCTTGTCAAAACGACAAAAAGCACGGCCATCGAAAATAAATTTCTAATCATGTATCCTCCTGAAATTAAAATCTGTGTTTGAGAAAATCTGTAGACTACGGGTTCACACCCACAACATAGTAGACCAAGTGCGACCGCCACGCCACCGCAAAGGTGACGACCGGGGTTTTGATGTTTACGGAACCTTCTTTACCGAAAATCACCGCGGGAATGCTGATTTCAAAGGGTGTTGGCGTCGACTGCTGGCAGATGCCGCTGATCATGTTCGCCATTTCACCGGTGAGGTCCGCCAACATGTCATCGGTAAGCATATCAGGGCTAAAAGTTTCCTGCCAGAATTCTTTGAGGAACTCCCGGGTGCAGGTAAAATACGCGCAACCCCGGTAACCGCCTGTCATGCCGATAACACCGGTGATATCCAGGATGCTGCTGCTGCGAAAATCGTCGTTTCCGTAAACAATAGGAGCTTTGAAGATTGCATCGGTTTTTCCCGCCTGCTCGAAATAGTTTTTGAGGCCCGCACCGAATCCGTCTATGATACGCTGATTCATCTTATTTGCCCCCTTCGACTGCTTCTAACGCTTCTTTCAAGGTAGGCGCCGAAAATGGCTTATTCAGATATTTCTTCGCTCCCAAATGCATCGCCTCAATGAGGGAATCCTTATTGGTGACCGCGGTTATAACGAGAATTTTCAGATTAGGGTCGAATTTGAGCAGCTCGGCCATGCATTTCAAGCCATCCATTTCCGGCATGGTGATATCCAGGGTGACCATATCGGGGCGTTTTTCTTTCACAAGTTCGACGGCCTTGACACCGTTTTCCGCTTCAGCCACAATTTCATGGCCGCAATCCGTGGCAATTTTCGCAATGGCCATACGGATCATGCGGGAATCATCTATTACAATTATCTTCATATCAAGAATTCAGGTCAAATCAGCAATAGCCGTCAATCAGTTGGAATCCTTAGACTATGGAAAACCATAGTCTCGCAAAAATAAGGTTGTTTACGGTCACTATGAACGTAGCCTTTCGCCAGATTAGGTGTCGATGACGGAAATTCCCGAAGCCAGAAGACTGATGACACAAGGCAAGGCCTCAGAAGCCGCCTTGATACTCGATCGTTACCTGAAGAAAAAACCTGGCCACAAAAAAGTGCGCCGTATTCTCACCGCGATCCGGAAATGTTACCTGACCATCGATGAAGAAAACGCACTTTTCGACCCGAAAGGAATGCAATACCAGGAGTTTTACTCCGATTTTAATCAGGTGCGTTTTTTTGCCATCATTCTGACACAGCATTTGCCGCCGCAAATTCAGGAACGCCGCTTGCTGGAGCAGCAAGTCAGCGAGATTGTTAAGAACGCAATCCGGCATGGCAACAAGGGTCACCTCCCGAAAAAGATAAAAGTTTGGTATGAGTTTGAACCCAGAATCCGCTTTATTGTTGCCGACGAAGGCCCCGGTATGTCAAATATGGAAAACTGGAATGTTTTTAACCGCCAGCGCCGCAAGGCAGTTCGTGAAAACGACATGGAAACGCTGATGGACTTTGCGACATACCACGCAGACCACAGCGACCCGCATGATGGTGGAAACTCCCTCTTCGCCGCCCTGCAATTCTGGGATGAAGGCCTGATGTATAACACGCAACGCAATAAAGTTGTTGCTGTTAAGGGTTACTGATGCCCGAATATCACGACATCATAAACAACAGCCTGCAATCCTTACTGGAACAATGGCTCGGTGAGCAAGTGTTCTACGAGCGCGATAAGATCACCAAACAATATGAAAGCAACCACGAAATAACCTGCCACATTTGTTTCTATGATTTCGCACTCAAAAGGGCCGGGGTTGCCCTGTTAAATGTGGATAAACAAGTGCTGGTGCGCCTTTGGGAGAAAGTATATAAAAGCCCGGTCGAAGACCTGGACTCTGTTGCAGAAATCGGCAGCGAGCTTCTCAATACCCTTACCGGCAGGGCATTGGAGGCTTTCAATGAGCGTGGCATGAGCATGCACCTTTCGCTGCCAAACATCATAGAAAACTCTCCCCAGCTAAAACTTTCGACATTCGGCAGGGATGATTTTTATTATTACGCATTCAGTGCAGCGGAAATCCGGTTCAGCTGGGTTTTATGCTTTTACGACGCTAAAGAGTTTGCCTGACCAGTTTTGGGCGGCAAAATGTTCCACGCGACAAGCTGAGCTTCGCGCAGAGATTGTCCTATGCAGAAAGATAAACTGCAGGTCTACCTTTCCGCCCAGGCAGGCGCACCCGCTGAAATCACGGAGTTCCGCCAGCTCTCAGGCGGCGCCTGCCAGGATAACTACCTCGTACACCTGAGAGCCGGAGGCCGCGACGAGAAGCTCGTACTGCGCACCGACAAGGGCGGCGCGCTGCTCGGCAGTTTATCCCGCCCGCAGGAATACCAGGTGATTGAAAAAGCCGTAGCGGCCGGCGTACTCACACCGCCCGTCAAATGGCTCTCTGACGATACTTCTATCGTCGGGCATCCGTTCTATGTGATGCAAAAGATCGAAGGCACCGCTAACCCACGGGAAATTCTGAAGAACCGGAAAATCGATTTTAAGAAGCTTGCTGCGGATATTGCTCTGAATCTCGGAAAAATACACAGCCTGAAATATCAATCCGACATTTTGCCATTCCTGGACCACAAGATCAGACCGGGCACAAACGAAATCAGCCTCGCGGCCATCGCACAGTGCCGCAAGCTGCTCGACGAACTGCCAGGCGGCTACCCCGGTATCGAGCTCTGCCTGAACTGGGCCGAGGCCAATGCGCCCGTCACCGACGAGCTCGTGCTGTGCCACAGCGATTTTAGAAGTGGTAATTTTATGGTGGCGGATGGAGCGCTCTCGGGGATTCTCGACTGGGAATTCGCGCATTGGGGCGACCGCCATGAAGATATCGGCTATCTCAGAATGCGCGACTGGCGCTTCGGCAAGGTGAAAAACGAAATCGGTGGGTTTGCGGCGCCCGAAGATTTTTATCCGCACTATGAAAAGGCATCGGGCACGAAGGTAGATCCTGACAAAGTACGCTACTGGGAAGTCATGGGCAACATTCGCTGGGCCATCGGCGCGGCGCAACAGGGCGAACGCCATCTTTCCGGAAAAGACAGAGGCATCGAGTTCGCCTCAATCGGCCGCCGCGTTGCCGAAATGGAATTCGAGGCGATGAAACTGATAGAGGGCAATTAAATGCAATACCGTCCCGAGCACACCGATCTACTCGAAGCGATCCAGGAATTTCTCATTAAAGAAGTTCTGCCCTTTGTCAAAGAACAGGACGCGCTCGCTTACAAGACGTTGGTCTCATGGAACATGCTGGGTGTTGTTTCGCGCGAGCTGAAGGGCAGTCGGCCGCTGCTCGAAGAAGACGCCAAACTTCTGGGTACGCTGACCGGTCAAAAACCCGATGTCAAAGGCATGGGCGACAGGGAACTACTCAAAAGCACGCATGATCTTGCACGCGCCGCGGCGCAAAAGATCCGCGCGCAGAAATCCTTGCCGGGCAGCGCAGAATGGAAGGCTGTAAAGGAAGTACTCAAGCATAACCTGCAGATCTCGAATCCCCGCTATGGTGCGGAATGAACTGTGGAAAAAGCTTTACGCGTAATCCATTTGGTTCTCTGATAACGTGTGCTGGAAATTCATATTGAATTCGATCGCGAAGACGATGGTCGGTACATTGCAGAAGCAACGGAGTTGCCAGGCGTACTGGCCTATGGTAAATCCCGCGAAGAAGCCTTGGCGTCCTGCGAAGCCTTAGCCCTACGCGTCCTGGCAGACAAACTCGAAAGTGGTGAAGCCATCGCCGATTCTTTTCGCATTTTGATTCCCGCCTGATGGCCGACTGGTCAGCAAAGAAAGCCAAACAGGTTCTTGCAGCGCTGCTTCAGATTGGCTGGATAGTGAAACGACAGACCGGCTCCCATAGGGTTCTAACCCATCCGCAGTTTCCGGATTATATCTTCGCATTCCATGATGGGGTCGAGATCGGCCCTGTAATGCTTAGAAAAATTGCGAAGCATACCGGTTTGAAACCTGATGATTTATGACTGAACTCATCCTCATACGCCACGGACAGGCCAATAGCGCCGGCGAAAATTACGATGAACTCACCGAGACCGGCCGTGAGCAGGCGCGCAGGGTCGGCGCATGGCTCGCGACGACGGGTTATAGTTTTGACAGGGTGCTGCACGGCGGCCTCAAACGCCAGGAACAGACCCTTGAACTCATTCAAGAGGAAATGCAAAAGGTCGATCGCCGTGTCGCCACAGCGGAAATCCACCCGGCACTTGCCGAATTCGACCTGAAAATCTTTTACACACTCGCGGCCGAAATGCGCCACGGTAATCCAGAGTTCGCGGAAGTCTTGAAGGCCTGGAATAAAGCAAGGCACACCGACGCGCCGGAAAAAGGCGATGTCTTCAAACGCCTCATGGGTCTCGTCATCGGCGAATGGACAAAACGCGGCGAAGACTTTACTGCCGCAGAAAGTTTTCCTGCATTTCAGAAACGCGTGCTTTCGGTTTTTGAACTCGCGTCAAATACCCCACAGCGGATTCTTGCAGTTACATCGGGTGGGCCGATTTCACTGATCGTGGGCGGGGCATTGGGTCTCGACACGACCGGGGCCCTCGGTCTCATCCGCCGTATCTACAACACATCGATTCATCATCTCACACTGACAGAGGCGCGGCGCGACCTTGTTTCATTCAACGCGGTACCGCACCTGACCTTGCCCGAACGAACACTCGTTTAAGGCTTCTTCAACCGCGAAGCCGGCACCCACTCATTCCAGTCGTCGCCAAAACCTTCATAAGAGACAAAGGTTTTCGCGCCGTCTTTCTTGAGGACGCGGCCGGGATACCACTTGCCCTTCCACTCAATGAGCACGCTGTCTGCGGTGACGATGCGATCGGCCATGATCCATTCATTCCATTCGGGCCCGAAGCCGCTATACGTAATGTAGTGAAAGCCGCCTTCTTCTTTAAGAACCTGCGCATCGTAAGATTTACCGTTCCATAGGGCGCGCACCTTGCTGCCAACAGGCGTTGCACGGAATTCGAAGGGTTTCAGCTGATCGGCGTCGAGCGATGCGGATTTCTTTTCGCTGTAGAAATAAAACTCCGCGGTGACTTTATTTCCGTTCCGGCCGATGATGCGGGCGGGGTTCGCGCGTTTCTCATAAGGGGCGATGACATAACCGCCGGTATTCGCGGTCTTACCGCCCTGCGCAGATGCGATCTTAAAACTCCCGTCGATACCGGACAGGAAATAACCATTACGTTGACGCTCGCGGTATTTCATCGCCTCGGCAACCTCTTCATTCACTTCAGAAAGCAGAATCGTGCCGTCGCCGTTGCGGTCGCAGAACGGCGAACCGCTTAGGCAGTCAATGAACGTCTGGGTAAAAGTCCAGTTACCGCTCGACGTGTTTGAGGCTGTGGCAGAAGCCACGACCGCGACTTGTTTGCCTTTGGCTGCAATAATGCGCATCGCCTGTTCGAGCGCACCCGAATAACAGAAGTCACCGCTTAAGATCACAAGCTTACCCTTGAAGTTGGCGGCGATCAGGTCGGCGATTGCGCGGATGCTGACTCCGGTCGCCTCGCGGTTCGAATCAATATCAGAATTGGCAATCATCGCACCGCTCTTGATCTGTATGCCATGACCCGCGTAGTAGAAGAAGAATGTTCCGTCGGCCGGCGCAGCAGCTGCGGCCTCGCGCACCGCCGTTTCGATTTGTTTTTTCGTGCCCTGCGCATCGATGAGTATCTTGATATTCTTCGCGCCGCGCTTTGCCAACAGGGCGTGCAATTCGCGGTCTTTGCGTAGTTTATCTGAGAATGGTGAAAGCGATGCGTCTTTCCATTTTAAGACGCCGACAATGACGCCATAGGTCTTTTCGAATTGCCACTCTGCAGCGTGTGTGGCCGCGACGGCGGAGAGGAAAAAAACAGTCAGGGAAAGTAGCTTAAATATGCGCATCGTCCGCAATAGCCGGGGCGCGGCGCTCGGAAAGCGAATTTTTTCCGGGACTTACCCTCCGGTTTCTTGCCAAAGTTCGATCTTATTGCCATCCGCGTCATAGATCCACGCAAAACGGCCGTAATCTTCGTCCTGGCGTTTTTCGTCGATACGAACGCCCTTCGTCTTGAGTTCATCAATGAGGCCATCGATATCTTTCACACGAAAATTCAGCATCACGGATTGCGGGTCCGGGAAATACGTGGAGTCTTTTTTGAAAGGTGCAAAAACCAGTGGCCCCGCTGCAACGGACCAGATCTCGCCGCTATTTCCGAAAGGGATGCCGAGATGTTCTTTATACCATTCTGCAAGCTTTTCAGGATCTTTCGAACGGAAGAAGATGCCGCCGATTCCAAGGACGTGTGAACTCATAGGTCGCTCCTTACCTTGGCAGACGCCACCGCAAGCGGATTTATGCGGAGTTATACTGCGTTGAGGTGAGTGAGAATGACCGGTGCACCGTCGGTGACCACAATCGTGTGCTCGTGCTGCGCAACAAAGCCACCCTTATTACCGACCAGAGTCCAGCCGTCGCTGAGTGTTTTTGCCATTGTAGAACCCGTTGAAATAAAGGTCTCGATCGCCACGACTGAGTTCTTCTTAAAACGCCGCTTGTTGCGGTTATCGCGCCAGTTGAGAATTTCATTCGGCTCTTCGTGGAGGCGACGGCCGACACCATGCCCTGCAAGATTGCGTATTACGGAAAAGCCCGATTTATTCGCCTCGCTTTCCATGAGGCCGCCGATATCAGCGATTCTGACTCCGTCACGGATAGAAGCAACCGCGCGGTGTAATATTTTCTGCGAGGCATCGACAAGTTTCTGGTGCCCGTTCGTGTCGCGCCCGAGAACGAACGATCCGCCGTTGTCAGACCAGAAACCGCCCCGCTCTGCGGAAACATCGATGTTGATGAGATCACCGTCGTGCAAAACTTTATTCGCATCGGGAATCCCGTGCGCGATCTCTTTATTCACACTGATGCAGGTATGTCCGGGAAAACCGTAAGCCAGCTTTGGCGCAGATCGCGCGCCCTCGTCAGAGAGCAGCTTACCACCAAACCGGTCTAGCTCAGCTGCTGACATGCCGGGTTGCGCGTACTCGCGCATTCTTCTGAGCGTCAGTGCGACGATATCGCTGATGCGGCGCATGCCTTCGAGTTCTTCTTTAGATTGTATCGACATAGTCTATATACCTCTTTGGCTCAGAATTTATTAAAATATCCGGATTCGATGACGGGAGCACAAAGTGAGCCGATCGATTTTGTGTCTATGATTAGTATCGGGTTATTGGTTGCATTCGGAATACCGTAAATTTTGCCGTTCGCTGCCAAAACGCCACCCACCCAGCCACCGCTGCCGGGGCCGAACGTCCGGGTTTGTGAGGTCGTGGGGTCGAACTCAATGACCGCTGTTGCCGCATTGGGAATAAAATAAATTTTACCATTGGGCGCGTATACAGCGCCCGCGTAGTTCGCCGCAGTCAGCGCGAAACTCCCCCATGTCTGCGTTGTCCGCGTCGTCGGATCAATTTCCAGTATCGTACCTGTGATCCCGGGTGACGCGTAATAGCGGCCGTTATTGCCCATCGCTCCGCCGATCCATTTTGCCCCAGCGCCAAACGTGCCAAATTCCGACGTGGTATCCGTTGCCGGATCAATTTCCAGAACAGTCGTTCCATCGGTAGGGGGGGCATAGATTTTTCCGTTCGGCGCGAGAAATGCACCGCCCCATTTTCCAACGCCGGCGCCTCCTAATGAACCGAAATAACTATGTGTGTCGGTATTAGGATCGATTTTCAGAACACTCGTCGCCCAATGCGGAATGCCGTAAATGAAACCCTGCGGAGCAACTGTCATTCCCAGGATAGCGTTGTTGGTTCCGGAGACGGTGCCGGTGAAAGTGACGACCGTCGAGGGCGGTGTAAACACACGCGGCAGGTTTGTCACCGAATAAGGACTCCAGTAAATTTTTCCGTTTGTGGCCAGAACCCCGCTGGCATGCGCTCCCCCACCCGGAGCCGTGCCGCTGGTTGTAAACGAATCGGTGGCGGGATCTATTTCCATATTGGCCGTAGCCACAAAGGGATTCCCATAGATCTTCCCGTTTGCGCCTAACACACCACCATGGTACGGATTCGTCGCTGTGGGACCAGATATAGTCGTCACCACAGGATCACCGGTCGTACCTTTTTGGGCTACCTCTTGCAGATATTTTTGCACAGCAGACCAGTTCGCAGGTTGAATCACTTCGAGGCGTGATAGCGTACACACATCAACCGTTGGCGATTTGGATAGTTCCCAAAAGTGACCCCAGCTTTGCCCACACGAAAAGCAAAACATTGTGCCCAGGATCGGTATTAACGTTCGGCGCATGCGTCGCAAAATCGCTGCGGCTTTGCACCGTCAAAACATATGTAACGAAAACTGCGTTTACCCCGTGCCCGATGCATATGCTCTGCTCCATGGCACAAAAAACCGTACTCATTACAGGCGCGACACGCGGCATCGGCAGGGGGATTGCCCTCGGATTTGCCGCCGCCGGCTACCAGGTCTATGGCACAGGCCGCAATTTAGAGGGCGGCGATTGGGCGAAAGAAAAGGGCATCATTTTGAAACAAGCCGATGTCTCCGACCAGGCGGCTATGGCGCAGATCATGAAAGAGATCCAGGAAAAACATGGCCGCCTGGATTGTCTTGTGAATAATGCCGGTGTCGCATCCAACACTCCGGCGTCGGGTCTCGACGACGACGAAATTGCGAAAATCATCGATACCAATTTCAAGGCAGTCTTTCAATGCTGCCAGAGCTATTACAAAATGCAGCGCAAATCGGGCGGCGGCAATATCATCAATATCTCGAGCGTACTGGGTATCGTCGGGACATCCCTCGCCTCTGTCTATTCAGGCACGAAGGGCGCCGTCATTTCCATGACGAAAGCCCTCGCCATCGAATGGGCGAATTCCGGCTTTCGCGTGAATGCCATCTGCCCCGGCTTCATCGACACCGACATGACCGAGATGATCAAAAAACGCGAGGCGGTTTACCAAAAGATGCTCGAGTACATTCCGTTAAAACGCCTCGGCACTCCGGAAGATATCGCAGCCCCGGCTGTAATGCTCGCTTCTGACGGGGCATCTTATATCACGGGGCAAATCATCGTCGTCGACGGCGGATTGACCGCGCAATAGTTGTCATTTAAAATATCCGAATTCACGGATAGGCAATCTCTTGCACTATAGGTGCTTTTTTGACAAAACTCTTGACGCGGCCCGCTTGCTGTTATCCACCTGCTGAATACCTTCCGGGACCAAGTTGCCCCGATAACATTCCATGGCATCCCGATTCAAATCACTGCAACCGCACCACTGGCGCAATGCCGCAATTGTTCTAGCCATTTTTGTAACAATGATCGCTGTTGCCGTGTTATGCGGCTGGGCCTTCAATATTCCCGTACTTAAGAGCGTTATACCTGGTTTAGCGGCCATGAAGGTCAATACTGCCCTGGGGATGTTATTTTCAGGTGCAGCACTCTCGGTTGCTTTAATCCGCGGCGCCGCACCTTACAAAAAAATCATAGTTCTTATTCTGGCGCTATTGCTCTTCGTGCTGGGCTTGGCAACACTCACCGAGTACTTTCTGGATGTTGATCTAAAAATCGATCAAATGCTGTTCGCCGATTCCGACAGTGTTGAAACCTCTCATCCGGGACGGATGTCGCCCTCCAGTGCCTTCTGTTTTCTGATTGTTGCAACAGCGCTTTTACTTTCACTGCGGGAAAAATCGAACCTGCGCCTGCCACTCGTATCCGCGCTTGCCGTTACCCTTACGCTGATTGGCTCACTCAACCTCCTGGGGCAGCTAACGAACTATCTTCTCGGATGGCAATGGTGGAATTATTCCGGCGTTGCTTTGCATACGGCGGCTTGTTTTATTCTAATCGGTCTCGCCCTGATGACTTTATTGCGCAGTGAGATCAATGCCGTTTGGTCCCTGAGCCTTGTGATGACGACCGGTTTCGCCGTTTGCATCATATCGCTACTGGCCATCGGTACAATTTCTTTCCATTTTACCAAACGCCTGAAGCAAACGTCGCAGCTGGTTCATCATACTCACCGTGTGCTAAAGGAAATTGAAAATGTCCGGGCTGCTTTATCCGATCTCGAAAGCAGCCAGCGCGGTTTTTTGATTCTGGGACGTGAGAGTATGCTCACGGGTAGAGAGGCCGTTAAAAGAGAAATCCGGATAAATCTTCAGGCAATCCGTGTGCTAATGGCGGACAACCTCACCCAGCAGGAGCATCTTAGCCGGCTGATAAAGCTCATCCCTGAGCGCATTAAATTCGGCGATCTCACGATCGCAGCGCGTAAAACCCAGGGTTGGCTTCCAGCGCAGGCGCTGGTGGCCACAGGTAAGGGCATCGAGCTCACCGAAAAAATCCATCTGCTCCTAAAAAACCTGCGTGATGAAGAATACCGCTTAGGCCTGCTACGCGAACAAAATGCCACCAGAGCGGTCACATCCACATTTCTCTTTTTGCCGCTCGGTATCTTTCTCAGCCTGGCAATGGTAATATGCGGTGTATTTTTGCTAAACGCAGGAATCAGCGATAAGCAGCAAGCAGAATCGCACGTGGCGTTTCAGGCGAGCCTCTTAAGCCAGATTAACGACGCCGTCATTGCCGTGGACGCCGAATCGCATATCACGGCCTGGAATCACGCCGCTGAAACCCTCTACGGCTGGCGCGAAGCTGAAGTCCGTGGCAAACCTTCGTCGCAAATCATACGGTCCCTGCTGACTCCCGAAGCACGGCAACAAATCTGGCAACAGATTATGGACGACGGGTCGTGCCGCCATGAATTTGTGCAGGTACACCGGGACGGCACCGTACTGCACGTCGAAGGCAATACGATCGCCCTGCGCGACGAGCAGGGTACATTCACGGGAGTGCTGAGCGTTAACCGCGATATCGGCGAGAGAAAACGCGAAGAAGCACGAAGATTGATTTCTGAAGAACGCTACCGCGCGTTATTCGAAACCCTGATCGAAGGGTTTTGTACTATTGAACTGATCTTCGACGAAGAAAACAAACCTCTCGATTTCCGGTTCATCGAGGTTAACCCCGCTTTCGAAAAACAAACCGGTTTGCGCGATGTCGAAGGGCGGCTCATAAGCGACGTAACCCCGGGTCTCGAAAAATACTGGCTTGAGACTTATGGGAAAGTTGCTTTGACGGGCGAACCGCTGCAATTCGAGAACGAGGCGAAGGTTTTGGGTCGCCATTTTTACGTCTGCGCCTACCGGGTAGGCGAGAACACCGGCCAGAGAGTTGCCATACTCTTCAACGACATCACGGAACGTAAAAATGCCGAAGCAAAAATACTGAACATCAACGCCGAACTGGAACAACGAGTCATGGATCGTACCCGCGAGCTACAGAGTCAGACAAACAAACTGCAACAGCTCATCGAATCTTCACCCGATGCGATTATCACGCTGGACCTGACAAGGCGATATGTCACCTCGTGGAACAATTCGGCGGAATCCATGTATGGTTACACGGCCGCTGAGGCCATCGGCAAGACGACCGACGAACTCGTGACAACCGAACGCGTCAACGCCACGCCGGAAAGCGTTTCGCAGAGCCTCGCCGCAACCGGGCGATGGCAGGGTGAGATTATTCAGTATAACAAACGGGGCGAGAAACTTTATCTGCTCTGCTCCGCAGCTTTCGTACGCGACGGCGACGGCAAGCCCACAGGACTCATTTCCATCAACCGTGATATCTCCGCATTAAAAGAACATGAACAACAGCAGCGCGAACTCAACATAATCCTCGAAAAAAATATGGACCAGCTGACTGCCGCCAATCGCGAACTTGAGGCCTTTTCTTATTCGGTGTCGCATGACCTGCGGGCACCGCTCAGGGGTATCGACGGCTGGAGCCTGGCGTTACTCGAAGACTACGGAGACCAGCTCGACGCCCAGGCACGGCAATACCTCGAGCGGGTTCGCTCCGAAACCAAACGTATGGATCTGCTGGTGGACGCGATGCTCGATCTGTCACGTATCAGCCGCGCAGAAATGCAGCCCGAAAAAACCGATATCAGTGCCATCGCCCGCACCATTTCAGAACGGCTGAACGAATCGGATAAGGGCAGAAAAACCGACTGGCGCATACAACCCGGCCTTTGGATCATGGGCGATCCTCCACTCGTGGAAATTGCGCTCTCTAACCTGTTGGGCAACGCTTTCAAATTTACGAAAAGAACGGAGAACGCCTGCATTGAGTTCGGTCAAAACCAGGACAATAAACGGCGGCCATTCTTTATCCGCGACAACGGCGCCGGTTTTGATATGAATTTTGCGAAAAAACTCTTCGGCGCATTCCAGAGAATGCATAAAGCCTCCGATTTTGCGGGAACCGGAGTCGGGCTTGCCACCGTACAGCGCATTATACACAGACACGGTGGGGAGATCTGGGCTGAGTCCGCTGTCCATAAAGGGGCAACTTTCTATTTCACCATGGGAGAAATGATATGACGTCTAAAATGATTTTGCTCGTTGAGGATAATCCCAGCGATATCGAACTGACAAGACGTGCCCTGACGAAAAGTAAAATCGTCAATGAGCTCGTCGTCGCTGAAGACGGCATTGAGGCACTGGACTTTCTGTTTGGCAGGGAAAAACACGCGGGCCGCAACACCGCAGACCTGCCCGGCCTGGTATTGCTCGACCTGAAACTGCCACGCCTCGACGGTCTCGATGTCCTCAAAGAGATAAGGGCAAACCCAATGACGCACCGGCTCCCTGTGGTAATCCTGACTACTTCGAAAGAAGACCAGGACGTGGCTATGAGTTATGATCTGGGCGCGAACAGTTATATCCGTAAGCCTGTGGATTTTGTACAATTTGTCGAGGCTGTCCAGCATCTGGGACTCTACTGGCTTGTGCTGAACGAAATGCCTCCAAAAAATTCATAACGATGTCTACGCCGCTAGCGGTTCTGATCGTTGAAGATGACGAGAGCGATGCCGACCTGGTGTTGCGGCTATTGCGCAAAGCAGATTATGATCTGACCTGGCAGAGGGTCGACACGGCAGACCAAATGCGCTCTGCGCTCGCAGCCCGTGAGTGGGATATAATTATTTCCGATTATAATTTGCCGCAGTTTGATGGCTTTGCCGCACTCGTGCTCTTGCAAGAAACCCAGCGGGATATCCCCTTTATTGTTTTATCGGCGACGATGACAGAACAGACCGCCGTGGATCTCATGAAAGCCGGTGCGCGGGACTATATCGTGAAAGCGCGCAAGACCCGACTGGTGCCGGCGATTGCGCGCGAACTCATCAGCCGTGACATGCGCCGCAATAAGCAGAAGAGCGAGCAGGCGCTGCTCGCCGCAAACCGCGAGCTGACGCTGCTCTACAACAATTTACCCTATGCCATGTTTTCCCTGGATGTGGCTGCGAAGAAAATGCTGCAGGCTTCTGCCGGGCATCAGGCCGTTTTCGGTTACCCGCCTGCCGACTTCTTGAAAAAACCGGGGTTATGGTATGAGCTGATCGTGCGTGAAGACAAACCCATTGTCGATGCAGGCAATGCTAAACTTGCAGCGGGAGAAACCGTTCAGCATGAATTCCGCATCGTCAGACCCGACGGTGAGACCCGCTGGATTCAGGCCCTGATCATGCCGACGCTGGGCGCCGGGGATAAACTCGTGCGCATCGACGGCATCGCGTCTGACATTACGGAGAGCAAAAAGATCACGGAGACTCAGGCCCAGCTTGCGGCGATCATCGGTTCGTCAAATGACGCCATCATGGGTGTCTCCCTGAACGGCAACATCACCAGCTGGAACAGGGGTGCCGAGCGGGTCTTCGGCTACAAACCGGAGGAGATTATCGGCCGGTCGATCACCCTACTGGTGCCCGACGACCGAACCAGCGAAGGGCTCGAGATCGTGAAGCGCGTACTGCGCGGTGAAACGGTTCGTAATTTTGAAACGGTTAGAAAACACAGCAGCGGTAAACTCATCGACATTTCGCTGAGCGTCTCACCCATCATCAACGCGCAGGGAGAAATTACCGCCCTGGCAGGTATTTCACGCGATATCACCGATCGCGACAAATTGCAGGAACAATTACGGCAGTCGCAGAAGCTAGAAGCGTTTGGCCAGCTCGCCGGCGGCGTGGCGCACGACTTTAATAATCTGCTGATGGTGATCAACGGCAACCTTGAAATCTTACAAAACGAAATGGCTTCGGGAAATCCCGTTGCCGGCTTTATCGCCGACATCAGGGATGCCGCGCAAAAGGCCCAAGCGCTTACAAAACAACTGCTGGCTTTCAGCCGGAAGCAGGTTCTAGCACCAAAGGTGCTCGATCTGAATGAGGTCGTCAGCCGCACCGAAAACATGCTGGCGCGACTGATCGGTGAAGATATCAGGCTCCACAGTATTCTGGACCCTGCGCTGTACCGGGTCAGAATCGACGCAAGCCAGCTCGACCAGGTACTCATCAATCTCGCTGTCAATGCACGCGACGCGATGCCACGCGGCGGCACCCTCACTTTTGAAACGCGCAATCTCGAATGGCCCTCCGGAGACCGGGAAACGGAACCCGATCTGGAACCGGGTAGTTATGTCATGCTTTCCGTATCGGATAACGGCATCGGTATGAATGCAGCGCTCAGGGCTAAGGTATTTGAACCCTTTTTCACAACGAAGCCGTTGGGCACAGGCACGGGCCTGGGATTGGCAACGGTTTTCGGCATTGTCAAACAGAGCGGGGGGCATATCCAGCTTTATAGCGAAGAAGGTGTTGGAACTTCTTTCAAGATCTACTTGCCGGCAGTTTTTGAGAGCGAAAGCCCGCAGGCAAAATCCGAAAATTCCATGAAAACCCTGGGGGGTACGGAAACAATCCTGCTTGTTGAAGATGAAGCCGCCGTGCGTAAGATTGTCAAAAGAACCCTGGAAAGCCGGGGTTACCACGTCATCGAAGCCGTTAACGGGGAAGACGCGATCAGGCTCAGTGAAACACACAAGGGAAAAATACACTTACTCGTTACGGATGTTATCATGCCTGAAATGGGCGGGCGGCAACTGGCACAAATTCTGCGGGACCGCACCCCCGGCTTTCGCGTACTTTTTATGAGCGGGTATACCGACGACGCCGTAGTGCGCCACGGCATCATCCATGAGACGGAATCCTTTCTGCAGAAACCATTCTCTTCAGCGGCGCTGATCGGGAAGGTGCGCGCGATGCTCGATGACATGAGGTAATGTGGCTACACGCTAGTCGCTTTCCCCTGGGGATATCCGCCCATTTTTGCCATGACGCTGCTTATGGAGCGGGCGCACCAGGCTCAGCAGAGTTTTTCGAGTGACCTGCAATAGGCATAATGGCTTGACCGCCAACCCCTTCTAAAAACTGACAGCCATGTCAGAAACAATCGGAAAACAAAAACTTTCCTGGCCGACCATTGCCTTTCTCACAGGCACGCCGCCCCTTGCCGCTGCGGGAATCTTTTACTGGTTCTATGCGGGCATGTTCAACTGGGCAACCTTCATTCTCTTTCTGCTGATGTGGACTGCGGTTGGCATTTCCACAACTGCTGGCTACCACCGCCTGTTCACGCACCGCGCCTACGAAGCCTCATGGCCTGTTCGCTTGTTTTTCCTGCTGTTCGGTGCGGCATCCTGGGAAGCGTCAGCATGGCGCTGGACGATGGACCACCACAAGCACCACCGCTATGTCGACACCGAACGCGATCCTTACAACATCCGGCAGGGCTTTTGGTATGCGCACCTGCTCTGGCTGTTTAAAGACCGCGAATACGACCACGCTTCGCCGCTGGGCATCGAGTATGGCAAAGACCCGCTGATTCGCTTTCAGCATAGATTTTATTACCCGATCGCCATTGGTTTTGCTTTTGTACTGCCGGCGGCGATCGCCGCGATTTGGGGTGATGCCTTCGGCGGATTTATTCTCGCGGGGCTGGGTGTGGTTGTGATCAACCACCATTTCACATTCTCGATCAACTCATTCTGCCACTGGTTGGGTAAACAACCCTACTCCGATAAACACTCGGCGCGCGACAGTGTGTTTCTCGCCTTCTTTAACTACGGCGAGGGTTACCACAACTACCACCACGAATTCCCGAACGACTATCGTAACGGCATCCGCTGGTATCACTGGGACCCGACAAAGTGGCTGATCCGCACTCTGTATGCGCTGAACCTCGTGAAGAACCTGAAATCCGTGTCCGCAGAACTCATCGTGAAGCGCAAGATCGCCATGCAGCAAAAACAGGTACAAAATGCTGTCGTGAGCAAGATGCCGTCGTTTGCCGAAATGGCGCAGCAGATGTCTGCACTGGCTGCCGAACATGCGCTCAGCGCCGCGCGCAAGTGGAGCGAGCTCAGGAAAGAATACGCGCAGTTAAAACAGCAGAAGACCGCCGAGATGCGGGCACAGGTCGAAGAGGTCAAACGCCGCATGATACTCGCGCGGCGCGAGTTTGAGCTTTTGTTCGAGCGCTACAGAAATCTCAACAAGGGATTTCTGAAAATGGCCGAGGCATAGAACATACAAAATACGATTGAAGACCTGAAATCAGACCGAAACCCGGAACAAATGAAAATCCACCCCCCAGGTTTAATGCTTATCTTATTTGCGACGGTCTCTGGTGCTTTGTTCTTACATGCGACGCAGGAAACGATTATCGAAAGCGAAGCCCGGCAGTTCGGCGAGCGTGCAATTACGCGCGGATTTCAGTGCCGCACAGAGGTGCACCGGAAATCAGGCCTTAACTTCGACGTTCCGATTGAAATGGATAAGAACATTCTGTACCACATCGCAATTGTCACAGGTAGGGGAGAAAATACAATACACCCGGTAAGTGTCGCCCTGATCAATCAGGATAAAAAAACTATTCGGATCGATACACAAAACACGATATTCGGTGCCGAACTAAAACTGCATCCGGTGACTACCGGGCGGAAAACGCTGAAGGTTCAGTTTTCAGGCAAGACCGATTATTCGCTGGTTTTATGTGCCAACTACGCCTCGCTCTACCATACAGGAGAGAAAGACGCAGCGGCCACAGACCACTCGCATTTTTAGCTCAGGCCGACTTCGCTTCAATATACTTCGCGGCTTCAGCAAAGAACTCTTTCGCCAAAAGATCATTATCTGAATCGTCCGGATGGAAATCCGGGCGAACATAAGGCAACACACTCTTCAGGGTTTCTGTAACGAGTTTAAAATACGTGGGCACCGATTCGGCCATCGCCTGCGGCAGGGAAACCTTGCTCATCTCTTTATCGGCCATGAGGTAGTGCCCCCAACCAAGGCCGATGTAATAGAGTAGATAAAACGAACCGAACGTGAAGCCCAGCATGCGTTCGCCATAGCCGCCTTTTGCGACGTCTTTAAAGACATCAAAGGCGACAGACTTATGTTCAATTTCTTCCGCTGCATGCCATAGGAACATCTGGCGCATATCGTCAGGCATGCCCGCCGAAATATCCGGATTTCTCAGAACGGTTTCGGCAATCGAAGCAGTGTAGTGTTCCAATGCGGCGGTGATCGATAGCCCGATGCGCTGCTGCGCCTCTTTGCCGACCACTTTTTCGAGCAGATCAAACCAGACAGACTCGTGGCTTGCCTTACCGTCGCTGCGGTAGGCATTTTTCTCATACCACTGAGACCAGGCCGAACCCTCAAGGCCCATCTTGTCGAGGCTCGCGAGAAATTTTTCATGCTGCATGCCATGCTGAATTTCCTGACCGATGAAGGCCTTCACGCGCTCTTTCAGTTCGGGGTTCTGTATCTGCTTGTCGAACCATTTCACACTGCGCACAAAATACCGCTCACCCGCAGGAAAAACCGAGTGCAGGGAATTCATAAAATGTGTCATAAACGGGTTGCCGCGAAACCAATGGCGCTCCATGGTCTTTTCATGGCCGAATGCGATGCGGCGCACGGTGATGTCGGATTGTTTTTGGGGAGGATTATTTTTTACGAGTTCCATACCTCAAACTGCGCAAAGGTGAACAATCCGTCAATTAAAAATGAACACTTGTTCATTAATGACGTTGCCGTGGGTTGCCGAAAAAGGATCGAAAACCGAAAGCCTCGCCGTTTGCTACTAGCTCTCTGCACTTTTTTAGGCAACCTTTCCTTGCTCCAGCTCCAAAAGCTTCTTCTTTCTTGGTAATCCCCCGCCATAACCTGTCAGTGTGCCGTTCGCGCCGATGACACGGTGGCAGGGAACGATAATCGCAATCGGATTCTTGCCGTTCGCGAGGCCCACCGCGCGCGATGCCTTGGGACTGCCCACGCGGCGCGCCAGTTCGCCATACGAAATCGTTTGCCCGAACGGAATTTTCGTGAGCTCGCCCCAGACACGCTTTTGAAACTCGGTGCCGCGAAACGCCAGCGGCAAATCGAAATGATCGAGCAGGCCAGCGAAGTAGGATTTCAACTGTTCTGCAGCCAGCTTCAGCGCCGGCACATCGGCCTTCTGTACCCAGTCGGCGCCGATTTCAGCCGCATACTTTTGTTTATCCATCGACACACGAATCAGGTCTTTGCCGTCAGACACAAGCAAGAGCTCGCCTATCGGACTTTCCACTTTTGTATAATAGGTCATTTTTCCTCCGAAAAATTTTTCCACAGATGTATAACTGCATACGAACGCCATGGCCGCCAGGCCTCTGCCTGCGACAGAACCTTCCGCGGATCCTTTTCCTTCATGGCTTTCATCACAACGAGATCCGTATGCGGAAAAGCATCGGGCCAGCTGAAGCAACGCATGGCAATATATTGCGCAGTCCACTCGCCGATGCCCGGTAATGCCGTGAGGGCTTTAATTTGCGCTGCGACGTCCACCTGCGGTTCGAGGGAGATTTCTCCCCGGACAATGCCCCGCGCCAGGGCCAGAATCGACTCAGCACGTTTGGAAATGATCCCCAGTTTTGCAATGTCTGCAACCGTTGCCTGAGCCACACGTTCCGCAGTGGGAGTTAAATGGCTGAGGCCTGCCATTTCCGTCGCGAATTTTTCGCCGAACCTTTCGGAGAAACGGCTCGCGAGGGTGGTGGCGGCTTTCACCGTGATCTGCTGCCCCAGAATCGCGCGCACGGCAATTTCAAAGGCCTCGAAGGCACCCGGTACACGCAACCCGGGATTTTTCACCGCGAGAGATCCCAACTGTTTGGCGATCTGCACCGGGTCGGCGGCGAGATCAAAGAGCTTCTTGAGCCGGGACAGTACCGGGACAAGCACCGGCAACAAGGCAGGGCTTAAGCGGGCAGTGAGGGTATTCGGTTTAGCGCCTTCACCCACGACAACAATGCCGCGTACTTTGCCGAGTTGCGCAGTGCGCATATAAAGACCGTCGGCCATTTTTTCGACGCCTGTCACCGCACGCAGGGCAAGAAAGGCCGTCATCGCCTGCCAGTCGAAGGGCGGGCGGTAACCGAGATCGCAGAGAATAAAATCCCCCCCTTGTTTCTGGCGCCGCGTTTCCCGGAATTTTTTTGGCTGCAGGCGGTAGCGTTCTTTGAACAGAGTGTTGAAACGCCTGAGGCTTGAAAAACCGCTGGCAAAAGCAATGTCGGTGACCGGCAAATCGGTGTCTGTCAGCAACCGCTTCGTCAGATGCAGGCGCTGGGTCTGCGCCAGCTCAATCGGCGAGACTCCGAGCTCGCTCTCAAGCACGCGGCGCAGATGGCGGTCTGTGACGCCAAATTCGTCGGCGAGGTCGGCAACCGAGGCACGGGTTAAGGCACCCTCGTCGATGCGTGCCATGGCAAGGCGGGCCAGGCGGCTCACCGCATCCATCGACGAATTGCCGGGCGCCAGCTCGGGGCGGCAGCGCAGGCAGGGCCGGTACCCCGCCTCTTCGGCTGCGGCGGCCGTGGGATAAAACGTGCAGTTCTTTTGTAGCGGCGTCTTCACGCGGCAGATTGTACGGCAGTAGATTTTCGTGCTGGCAACGGCGATATAGAACATGCCGTCGAAACGTGCATCGCGCGTCAGCACCGCCTGGTAACAACCTTCGTCGTTCAGCTTCACGCAAACAATATGATAAAACTCACCGCCACCGACTCGCCATTTTCGGACCTGATAATTTCCCGCTCGACGCCCGGCCGATCGGCAGAGGCATACCCTATGCGATCAATCCTGTTCTTCTTTGCCATCGGGCTCGTTGCCGGTTTACCGGCGGCAGACACGGCAGCCGATGAGGTCCGCTCTGTCGAAACCCAGTCGGCCGAATCGAAATATTGCAAGTCCAATGAAGTGCCCTACTTCGAGGCCGGCTGCACGGGTAAGGGTACGGTGCGCTGCTGGCCGCAGAATCTCCGCCCGACGCCCATGGAAGCCTGCCTGTGCAACGGCAAACAGGGCAATGCGCCGCTGCCCGGCGGTGGCCTGCGCTGGCGCCACGCGGGTAAATGTAAGAATTGACTTTTCGACCGCCTGAAAAGGTCAAAATCGGAGTCTCATTTTTAATTTGACGCGGCTGCCGAACACGCCGACAAACACCGGCCGATGAATATTTCCTGGCTCGGACTTTTCGCCGCCGTGGCAAGCGCCGCCACGAAAGCCGCTGATTTTATGTCGCGGCTGATGCCTTACCGCGAGCGGCTCTTTCGCCTCGCGCTGGGGCAACTGCAGAATACCAGCGACGCCGAAGACGCCGTGCAAGAGGCGCTGATCAAGGCAGGCCGCAACGCCCAGACCTTCCGCAGCGAATCGAGCGAATATACCTGGGTCGTTCGTATTCTCATCAACCACTGCCACGATGTGCAGCGCAAGGTCTCGCGCCGGCAAAAGCGCGAAGTCGCTGGGGATGTCACCAGTGAAAAAGGCACGCAGATTGCCGATACCCGGGCCTCGGCCGAACAAAATATCGAACTTTCGGACATATCACGGCATCTAATGGATGCAGTGAACGAATTGGGCCAGAATTATAAACCACTGATACTCATGCGCTACTTTGAAGAGATGAGTTATGAAGATATTGCCCAAAGCCTCGAGATCAACCTCGGGACGGTGAAGTCGCGCATGAATCAGGCCAAAACCCTGCTCAAAGAGAAGCTGACCGAGCGCGGCATCGGGGGGGATTACTTTGGCTAGAAAAAATCCCCCCGCCGAAGACCCACGCTTCGAAGCGTTTCTGCAGAAACAATTCGCTGAGTTAAAGCGCGAGCTCGCAAAATATCCGGCTCCGGGCGCCGCGAAGCAGGGTAAGATTCTGCAACTTGCGCAGGCGCCCCAGGCGCGCGCGGGCAGAGGCTCATGGAGATACGGTATCGCCGCCGCCGTGCTCGTTGCCGTCGCCGTGCCGATGGTAATACAACTCAACCAGCAAAAAGCCGAACTGGCGTCAAAAATGGAAGCACCGGCGCCGGTACCAGAAGCGGAGCGTACTCTACCGAAATTGGCAGAAAAACAAACCGCGCGCAAAGCAGAGCTCGACAGCCTCGACGCCAGGAAAAGTGCCGCCGATCTGGATGAAGCAGAGGAAAAATCACAGGGTTATCTGAAGAATTCACCGGCAAAAGCTAAAAAGAAAGGTGGTCCCGGCCGCATCGACGATGTCACGGCCGGCGAACGCCCCGCGGCGACGCTCAAAGCCAGCCGTGAAGAAGCCGCGCCGAAAGATGCCATGGCAACCGGCAAGGCCGAAGAAGGCCGGGTAACCAACGCTGTGCGTGAAAACGAATCCGATAGATTTTTCGCAAAAAAGGAAGCGGTAAAACCGACATTGGCACAGGATAGCCGGTCCCATAGAGGCGATGAGTCACCATCCGCTGTCGCACCCGCAGCACCGCGAGCTGCGGCACCCGCGCCACAACCAGCCATAACGCGCAGCGCCGCACCGGCTACGGAAATTTCCGGCGGTGACCAAGGGGCCGCGATGGCCGACAAGCCGGCACCAGCAGAATTAAATGCCCGCTCTATAGCCGTCGACGATGCGAAGACCAGGCTCAAGAAGCTCGATGCCAGCAACGAAGAAAAGGCCGAGATGGAAAAGCTCTGGAAAGAATTCGAGAAAGACCCGAAATCCTTCAACCAGGATAAAAAGCGCAGCGCACGCCTGCGCACCCTGCTCTCGCGGCACAACGAAAAATCCCGCGCAAAGCGGATGAAAGCGGTTCAATAAAATAAAAAACCGGCTCGAGGCCGGTCTTTACGAAACGGGGGTCTTAGGGGGCTAAGCCCCCTAAGATACGTCAGCTTGCTTTTTCGTTCTTGATTCTCATGCCGTAGAATGAGCGCCAGACGAAGAACATGCTGCCGACAAAGAACGCGATGGCAAGGGCCGTGCGCAAAGTTGTCGGTGTGCCGTCAGGGTTCTTGAGTTCGACAGCGAGCTCAACAGCGAGAAGGCCGAAGAGTGTTGTGAACTTGATCACCGGGTTCATCGCGACAGATGAAGTATCTTTGAACGGGTCACCCACTGTATCGCCGACAACAGTTGCGTCGTGCAGCGGTGTGCCTTTCTGTTTCAGTTCGACTTCCACGAGTTTCTTCGCGTTATCCCAGGCACCGCCGGCATTCGCCATGAAGATCGCCTGGTAGAGACCGAAGATCGCGATAGAAATGAGGTACCCGATAAAGAAGAATTCATTCACGAAAGCAAAGGCCAGCGTGCTGAAGAAGATACCGAAGAAGATGTTGACCATCCCCTTTTGAGCATATTGCGTACAGATTTCAACAACGCGCTTGCTGTCTTTCATCGACGCTTTGGTCGCGCCGTCGAGCTTGATGTTAGCCTTGATGAATTCGACCGCGCGGTATGCGCCCGTCGAAACAGCCTGCGTTGAGGCACCAGTAAACCAATAGATCACCGCGCCGCCGGTGATGAGACCCAGCAGAAACGGAGCGTGCAGCAGTGACAGGTTGCCGATCGCAGTCTGGTTGCTGAAGTTGTTGGTGAGCATGCTGATGATTGAGAAAATCATCGCTGTAGCACCGACAACCGCTGTACCGATCAGAACGGGTTTCGCTGTAGCTTTAAACGTGTTACCTGCACCGTCGTTCGCTTCGAGGAAGTGTTTCGCTTTTTCGAAGTTGAGGTCAAAGCCGAAGTCTTTTTTCACTTCTGCTTTAACGTTTGGTACATCTTCAATGAGAGAAAGTTCATAAACCGACTGTGCGTTATCGGTTACCGGGCCGTAAGAGTCGACCGCAATCGTTACCGGGCCCATGCCCAGGAAGCCGAAAGCCACGAGGCCGAAGGCGAAGACCGCAACCGCGTATGGGTTCATCAGTGCACCGAGGCCGGTGAGGGCCACATAATAAGACACACCCATGAGCGCCACGATGGTAATCCCCATCCAATAGGCGGAGAAGTTACCGGCGGTGAGACCGGCGAGTACGTTGAGGGATGCGCCGCCTTCTTTGGAGGCAGTCACAACTTCATGCACGTGCGCCGATTCTGTTGAAGTAAATACTTTCACAAGTTCAGGAATGATCGCACCCGCAAGAGTACCGCAGGTAATGATCGTAGAGAGTTTATACCACAGTGTTCCGTCGCCGAGCGTTGGAATCAGCAGGTAAGAGACAAGGTAGGTAAGGCCGACTGAAACAATAGAGGTAATCCAAACCAGCCATGTCAGCGGGGTTTCAAAGTTGAAGCTGTCTGCTTTTTTGAAACGTGCGCTGGCGATCGCGCTGTTCAGCCAATACGAACCAAGTGATGCGAAGATCATCACGATACGCATCGCGAAGATCCACACCAGCAGTTGCACCTGGAATTGCGGGAAAACCGCGAGCAGGATAAGGGAAATGAGCGCAACACCTGTCACGCCATAAGTTTCGAAACCGTCGGCTGTTGGACCAACAGAGTCACCGGCATTGTCACCGGTACAGTCGGCGATTACACCGGGGTTACGGGCATCGTCTTCTTTGATTTTGAAAACGATCTTCATGAGGTCTGAACCGATGTCGGCGATCTTGGTAAAGATACCGCCGGCGATTCTGAGCGCCGAAGCACCGAGTGATTCACCGATCGCAAAACCGATAAAACAAGGACCCGCGAAGTCGGCGGGAATAAAGAGCAGAATCGCGAGCATCAGTACGAGCTCGACTGAGATCAGCAGCATACCGATAGACATACCGGCACGCAGCGGGATTGCATACGTGTTGTAAGGTTTGCCCGTCAACGCAGCAAAGGCTGTGCGCGAGTTAGCGAATGTGTTAATACGGATACCGAACCAGGCGACGCCGTAGCTGCCGGCGATACCGACAACCGAGCAGGCGAGAATAGCGGCGACTTTAGAGACACCGTAGCCATGGATCGCTTTGCCGGCGGCGTCGAGACCACCTTGTGCCAGAAAGCCAAAGTAGTAGACCATGATCGCCGCGATGAAAATCCACAGGAAAGCAAGAAATTTGCCCTGGGTGATCATGTACGTTTTGCAGGTTTCATAGATAAGCTCTGAAACTTCGAGCATGACTTTATGCACCGGCAGGTTTTTCAGGCGCACGTACTCGACGAGGCCGAAAATCAGGCCCAGAAAGCAGGCACCGAGGCCTACCATCAAAAGCGTGCGTCCGTCCAGACCCAGAAAGCTTTGGCTTGCCAGATTGGGAATTTTGAGGTCGGCTTCGCTCGCCATAAGGGGCGACGCTGAAACCACGAGCAAGGTAATTAAACCCGCCCAGTTACGAATGTTAAACATAGAGGTCTCCTGGATAGTTTTCATCGGAAAGAGATGTGGGGGTTAGAATCTCGTCGAAAATCAGGGGGTAAAGTAAAAAAGGCGGGATAACCCGCCTTCAAAGCTATTTGCTCAGTTACAGGACTAATAATCCAGACTTGTAGGACGGCCAAAAGCATAACGAAGGGTCAGAGAAACGACCGGTCCCGAAAGGTTGAGTGAATCCGGAAGCTCAACGGCCTTGCTGTATGCAAAACCAATCCGCGGTATTGCTGAGATCTCATGTGTAAGATGAATCTCCACACCGGCTCCAAATTCCGTATAAAACGCAGACACATTGGAGCCCAAGGTACCATCCGCCCGGACCAACTTCACCATAAAGACGCCGATGTTTGCGTACGGCAACAAGGTTAATAGGTTAGGCACCAGTCTAAATTTTCCCTCGATTTGTAGCACTGGATTCAGCGATAAGCGGGCACTGCTGGCTGGGTCAACGATCATCGCTTGTGGCCGAAGTATCAGGTTAAGATCTCTAAATGCGAAACCGAGACCCACTCCACCACCCAAAGCGGCCGGTGCCGATGTTGGCACCAAGGCAGTTCCGGTTCCCTCAAGAAAAATGCGGTCACTGAAAGTGGATTCACTTTTCTGAGCGTGAGTTGCGCCACCCAGCAGGGTTGTCACAGATGCTATGATGATTGCCTTATACACGATTTTCATATTATTCTCCATTTACTTAATTCTGTCCTTGCGTCATACTAAAAATATCCTGTACGATTCCCTGTGAAATCTCATCGACTGTGTTGAATAGCCTGACATCGACGGGCGATTCAGTCACAGAACCACCGATGGCCTTTTTCTTAACCAAATCATAGACCTTAGATTCTATGGTAATATTTCCCGTTTTGTTATTCAGCGAATAAAATCCGAATATCAGGTAATCCGCCCCTGTAGCCTTTTGAAACTCCTTGAGCTTATCGGGAGTGATATCTGACGGGGATTTAAAAATCCGGTTACCGGCCTCGGTACTTTTTTTTTCTTCGTTGCGGTCGTATTCGAAAATCTTCTTCATCGAATCGTCGACGGCTGCAGACAAACTCGAACTCAGCCAGGTATAGAGCACGGTATTTGTGCGATCGTAGAAATCCAGAATCGCAACACTGGCGAGCCCGCCGGCCGCGCCCTGCGCCGACATCTTATCCTTTTCCTGGGCCAGCGTTTCAAACTGCTCTTCAGGCAGTGTTGCCGTCGGCCGCTGCATTTCGGTGATCATCGCTGCCAGCACTTCTCCGGCATCGTTCGACTTTGACGGGAATGAATCCTGAAACCAGATCATATTGCCCTGGTGCAAATCAAAGCCGCGGGCAAAAGATTTCTTGCCATCGGGCTTTAAAACCAGCAGGTAATCGGCCTTGGTACGCGACTGTATTGCCGTGAGGGACTGCCCCAGTTCGCGGTCAAAACCCGCAACCATACGCGACTCGAGCGCCGCAAACTGTTCATACTCAGCGCGGTCGGCGTCATTGTCAGCCGCGGCGGAATACGAAGGGGGAGCATATGCGGTGACATCTTTGACAACAGCGTAGGCCAGTTTCTGCGACTCGATATGCCGCAGAGATTCCATCTCATTCACATAGAGGGCGGAATTGTCGAGGCCAGTCAGCACCCGAACATCAAATTTCGACTGCATCAGATACTCGTAAAAACCGTTGAGATTTGAACCCTCGAGCGGGGTAATAATAGCAATTTTGCTTTCGGCGGGAATCGGCTTTGCCAGGTAGCGGCCCTCTTCGAGCGGCAAGAGATGGCGCACCATGTCACGCACCGCCGTTTCGGGGGTTGAGTACATGTTAAACGATACCATATTCCGCGTCACGGAGTCATAATGGTGCAAGCGAAGGAAGACAAATTTTTTATCCGGTAAATCCTGGGGTTTCGCTTCTTCACCGGGCGCCGGCTTTTGTTGCTGCTGGTATTCGTAAATTTCAGCGGTGATGAGATTGCCGTCGCTGATCAGAGGTTTGATTTTATCATACTCCGCTGTGGTATATCTGACACGGTTTTCAATCTGCTTCTCTTCCCGGAGTTTGATAAACTCATTCGGGTACATGACCCGGCCCTTTTGGGCCTTGGTATAGGCTTTATTGAGCAAGATCGGAAAGCGAAGGGAAATTTCTTTCGAGAGCGGGCTGTCAAACCGGCGGTAAAACATACCGACCGCTGTTGTGCGGCTTGCCCCGAGGGTATCTGCCAGAACGAAAAAAAATCCGGCCAGGCAGAGAGGCTTAAAGATGCTGCGGAATCGGCGCAGAGCCTTATTTCCCCTTTTGCATTGTTTCGATCATCTGGCCGACGACAGTCTTCAGATCATCCTTGCGGGCTGCGGAATAGTTCTGCACAAATACGAGTTCCATATTGTCGAGTTTGATCGCACGCGCCCAGGCATAGCCGGTATCCCAGCGTGTCAGCGAGAGAAGAATGACGTAGCGCACTCCCATTTTGACGCGCATATTCTGTAGCATTTCGGCCTTCAGGTTTTCAAAATTAAAAAGATGGAGTTTGTAAATATTTTCAAAGACTTTGTCCGCCACGGCAACCTGCCGCTGCGAATTTTTCGGATCAAACAGGTTACTCACAAATGCCGTTTTTTTCAGCGCTTTCACATCCAGCACATCGTCTGTCGTATAAAAATCCGTCGCGTTGAATGCCTTCACGGCATAACCCGCATTCATGAACTCGGTAAAAACCGCATTCTTGAGATCATTTTCCCCTTCGATCAGAATCGCCACGTTAGAATTTTTAGGGATAGCTTCTTTAATCGCGTACGTATTGCGCGCAGACCTGCAAGCACTTGCCAGCGCACTGAGACATAATACCCAAAGGAGATTTTTCATATAGTTACCTATCGGCCGACTTCAGGCCCTTGTCAAGAAAATCGGCAAATAAAAAAAGAGTGCGTTGTCGTCCTTAGAGCTGGGAGATCATGTGCTCCCAGAAGCTGGACGCGGCAAAACGCACATTGAGATCATAGGAATCAGCAATAGTTTCCGCGACATCGGCCAAAGTGGCGCGAATACCGAGATTTGCCTGGCGGCGTGGGCGGAACATCCTAGAGTAGACCAGAAGAGGCACGTACTCGCGGGTATGGCTCGTACCCTCAGCCGTCGGGTCATTGCCATGGTCTGAGACGATATAGAGCATGTCTTCGTTCTCCATGGCGCGGAACAGGCGGGGCAAGTACTGGTCGAGCGTCTCAAGCGCATCAATGTAACCGAGGGCATCGCGGTTGTGGCCAAACTGGCCGTCGAGGTCAGGCAGTGTCGCAATGATAAAACTCTGCTTGGCCCGGTTCATCTCACCCTCGCGGATCAGTTCATTCAATGCCTCGAGGCATTCAGCATTGTTTTTTACTTCTTTGGAATCTTTAATCGCGGCGCCTTCGATCATCTCCGAAACCTTGCCAATCGTATATACCGGAATACCGGCATCGGCGAGATGCGTCGCCAGCGTCGGCGAGCGCGGCGGCGAATGAAACATCGCGGTGGGCGAATCTGTATCTACGGAAAAATTGGCGATATCACCTTTGAAATAATGCACATGCAGACGACCAATGCCGTGCCGCGAGAGTACATCCCACGCCGCATGGCCCAAAAGATAAAATTCATCGGGCTGAAACTTTTCGCCGTGTACATGAATGTGCGTCAGGGAATCGTCTGTCACCAGCAAAATAGGATTTCCCGTTTCGAGATGCGTTTCACCGTACTTCGTCAAAAACCCCTGCTGCACATCGTTGGTGTTTCCCAAAAAGCTGCGGCCAGTGGCATGGCCCAGTTCCTGCAGAATAGCGGGGGTCACGCCCGCCGGATACGTCAGGTACTTATCTTCCTGGAAGGTGCCTAACAGTTCGCGGTGCCCGCCAATCGAATCGTTGCCCTCGTTGCGTTGCGTCACCTTCGCAAAGAAGCCGATCGTCTCTTCTTCGCGCGGCCACCCCTTGGTGTAGGTCAGGTTGGTGAGCCCCATGCGGGCAAAATTGGGGATCTCCATCTTCGGGCGCAGCTCTGAAATATGCGACAGGGTATTCGCACCGCGCTTGCCATAGAGGTAGGCGTCGGGCTGCTCGCCGACACCGAGGCCGTCGATGACGAGTACGATCGATTTACCGATACCGAGCGACATGGTTGGGAAAGAAGCCGCCGCGCACTCATGCCTGCAACCGGGATTGCCCACGTGCCCGGAGATTTGCTGTGCGCGGCAAGTCGCGTCGCGACCTTCACCGATGCGTTTTCTACCGAGCTGCGCCATCCTGGGCGTTCTTGTCATAACCTTCTGCAATCCGGGCACAAAGCATCCCCACAAGGAGCTGGGTTTTAAGGCCGGCGCCGTTGAAAAAAAGCTGCCTTTGAGCGAACTGCGGCGCCGTTTTGGCGCAGAGACGGTGCAAGTGGAAGATTACTACCTGAAACGGCCGATGCGCTATCAGGCTCTTCCGATGAGGAAAATCCTCACGGCCTTCGCCGCCGAGGCCCCGGGTTTCGATGAAATTATCTTCCGCTGCGCGGATGGCTATCTGGCACACGTGAGCCGCGCCGACTTTGAGGCGGGCAAACTGGACAGTTTCTATTTGGCATTCGGTGAGGATGGCGATAATTTCAAGACGGATATTCCGCAGGGTAAGGCGTTACTTTCGCCCGAACCGTTTTACGCCATCGCGACTGACAAGGCGGGGTTTAGTACGCTGTCGTGGCCCTATGAACTCGTGGCTATCGAACTCATAAACTTCAAGGCGATGTTTCCCAAACTCTATTTTGCAGGGTTAGAAACGGACGCGCAGGTCAAAGCCGGGTTTGATATTTTCCGCAAAGAATGCCTCAAATGCCATTCAGTAAATTTGCAGGGCGGCGATATCGGCCCCGAGCTCAATATTCCGCAAAACGTCACAAATTACCGCGATGAGAAATACCTGCGTGCATTTATCCGCAATGCGTCGTCGTACCGGGCGAAATCCAAGATGCCGCCCTTCCCCAATCTCAAAGACGAAGAGATCGGCCAGGTCATCAGTTATCTGCGAAAAATGAAAGCGCACCAGGCAGGGCTTTAAATCGCCCGATGAGCCGTGCGCGCAAATTTCTGGCGATAAGCCTTGGGCGACAAAGACGCAAATTTAGCGAAATAGCGGTGGAATGCGGAAGTGGAATTAAAACCTACCTGGTAGGCGATCTGCAGAATATTTTGTTCGGGATTTTGGATGAGCAGTTTTTTTGCTTCCTCAACCCGAAACTGGTTCACATAGCCTGAGAAATTAATATTGAAGTGCGTATTGATAAACTCGGAGAGCTGATGCACACTGAGCCCTGCGAGCGCCGCCAGCTTACCCAGCGTTAGATCCGGCTCATGGTAGATTTTCTCGTCCCTCATCAACGCCTCGAGTCTGCTTTTGATAACCCCGAGGTCAAGCGCGGCGATGTACGACTGTTTGTTGCTCACCGCCTGGACGATCTTGATGAAACTCTGTGAAATTTCAGGATAACGGTAACCCGCGACGAGAATCATCCCCATACTCAGGGCCAGGAGCGCCGCGCTGATTCTGAAGAATAAATAGATGCGTGTCGACATACACAAGATGGCAAGGCCGATGGTCAGCGCCGATATGAACAGCATGATCGTGGTAACTTTGGTACCCGGCTCATAGCGCAGGTTTTTATCCTTCCAGATCAATGACATTTCTTTCGTGATATAAGCCACATAGAACATCGCGATCAGTGTACCGCCGGGATAAAGATAGTCATTAAAGAAGACTTTCTTCAGCACGAAAACATCGTAGGGCCGGTTAATTTTTTCTGCTACCGGCAGCAGGTAATAGTTGAGTGCAAGGACAAAGATGAGCGGCGGTATGACAAAGTGCCGCCAATAGCTCTGCTTTTTATCCGGGTTAATCGATTCCTGGTAGATGATATAGAGCAACGGACCGATACAATACAGCAGCGGAATATCGAGATAGGATAGCCGGGGAAAAATGTAACGCATCTCGAGATCGGCATTCCAGTTAGAGAACTCAATGGTGGCTATACAAAGGTAAATCAGGATAAACGCATAGTTTCGCAGCCGCTTATCCGGAACAATGAGCTGTCCGACCGCCAGAAGCACTGAAAATCCCACGCCCATGAGTGCCATGAAGCGGAGCATCCCATTCAGCGTTTCCATATCAAGCATCTGCTGATATTCCCACTGCTATCATTTTCGGTCGTTTAAGGATGCCGGTTGAACGGATCTAATACCCACATTATAAACAGGGCGCATCTTTTTGGGCATGGTTTATAAATCAGGTTGAAAACCGCAAAAAACCAGGGTAGATCACTGAATCAAAGCAAAGGAGCTTTCCATGAAAATAAACGATTTTGTAAAGACGGTGACCAACAAACGCGCCGGTCGTTACGCAAAGAACAAGGTAGAAATGGGCCACTTTATCGACGATTACGTCAAAGGGCTCGTCGATATCAACGGCGATCTGCTGAAAATCCTGGATCACAAAGACGAGATTTTTAAATTTAACTATGTCTGGCAACACTACAAGTTCGTGCTGACACGCATGATACCCGAGGTAGCGATCCACTCGATTAAGCAGGATAAACGCATCGTCAAAAAACACTACGACAACAAGAACGATCTGTTCAGCTGGTTTTTAGGGCCACGCATGATCTATACCAGTTGTTACTTTAAGAATGAGAACGAAACCTTAGAAGCAGCGCAGGATAATAAAATGAATCTGATCGCGCAGAAAATGCAACTGAAACCGGGCGAAACACTGCTCGATATCGGCTGCGGCTGGGGCACTCTCGTCGCACACATGGCGAAACATTATGGCGTGCAATCGACCGGTGTCACCATCGCCGGTGCGGGCGCAGAATGGGGGCGCAGGCAGATTGAGGAATACGGCGCCACGGGCAAAGCCGACATCATGGTGATGGATTACCGCGAGATCCCGCGCAAGAAATACAACAAGATTTCCTGCCTTGAAATGGCCGAGCACGTCGGCATTAAGAACTTCCGTAAGTTCATGCAGCAGTGTTATGACATGCTCGAAGACGACGGCATCTTCTATGTGCAGATTGCGGGTCTGCGCGAACGCGACAGCCTGTTCCAGAAACGCAACCGCGAAGATTTAGTTTGGGGCCTCTTTATGAACGAATACATCTTTTCGGGCGCCGACGCCAGCATGCCGATCAACTGGGATCTGCGCCATATGGAAAAGGTCGGCTTCGAGGTGCAAAGTGTCGAAAACATCGGCATCCATTATTCGAAGACCATTAACTACTGGTACGACAACTGGCTGAGCAACAAAGACAAGGTGATCGCGAAGTACAGCATCGAAACATTCCGGATTTACGAGATCTTTCTGGCCTGGTCGGTTGTGATCGCCAAACACGGCGGCTCATCGGCATACCAGATTGTCTGCCACAAGAACCTCAATAAGCTGAACCGCAAGCGGTATATCGGCAAGACCGCCCTAGGCAACGCGGCCTGATTTTCATCAGGGTATCGGGCCCGCGGAGGGCCTGTCATATTTCTTTTCACCACCCTGTGTCTTTTAAGCAATTCATAATTCCATACTGGTTCGGAAAAATCCGGTCGACCTGCGTCACGTACTAATTTATGTGCCTCACCTATGATAACTAAATTGCATGTAAAAATCATCCTCTTTGCGGCGCTGTTCACCTACAGCTGGGTTGTCAGTCAATCTTACATGTACGTAATTGCGCTTGAAAATGTGCAGATGATAATGAATGCCCCCGCTTACATTGAACTGCGTCATCTGCTCGACGCAAGTTTCAGGGCGAATTTCAAGTTTGTTTTGATTGGCGCACTCGCAAGCAACCTCTTGCTTGTGGTTATGACGATTCGAAACTACCACAGCATGCTATTTATCGCAGCCGCATTTTCATTTCTTGCGTTACTTGTGGATCTTCTATTGACCTTGAAGGGAAATGTCCCTATCAACGATCTCATCAACACATGGACTGCAACCAACCACCCCATGGATTGGTCGGCGACTCGCTCAGAGTGGCTCAGAATTTTCCACTATCGTCAGATAGCGAATGTTTCTGGTTTTGTGATCCTGCTTGCAGGAGCGATCTTCGGGCTGCGCAGCTCAAACGCTTCCGCAACCCGATAGATTCGTGAACCGATCAGGGCCCTATATACTTTTTCTTCGCCGCGTTATGCTCTTTAAAATCTTTTGAGAAATGGTGGGCATCATCGCCCTTGAGGACGAAGAATTTATAGTCGGTTTTTTCGGGATTCACCGTCGCGTTGATTGCCGCAAGGCCGGGTGAGCCGATCGGCCCGGGGGGTAATCCCTTCACCTTATAGGTATTATAAGGAGATTCCACTTCAAGGTCTTTGTAGAACAGGCGTGCCTTGGGTTTTTCAAACAGATACTGCACCGTCGCGCACGATTCCAGCGGCTCGCTGTCGCGCAGGCGGTTGTGAAAGACAGCGGCAATCAGCGGGCGTTCGTCTTTGCGCTTGGCTTCGCGCTCGACAATGCTCGAAAGAATGATCATCTCGTGGATCTTGCGCGGATCGCTCGGGAAATTTTTTACCTCTTTGACTTTTTCGTAAAAATGATCGATCATGTGCTCGATGATTTTATCTTTGGGATAACCTTGCGGCAAAAAATATGTGTCCGGAAAAAGGTAACCTTCGACCGACTGCGCGGGGATCTTATACTTATCGAGAATAGATTTTTTTGAAGCGTACTGCATAAACTCTTCGCGCGATGTGAAGAACTTCTTCGCGACGAAGAGATCCGCAATCTGGCGGTCATGCAGACCCTCGGCAATCGTGACGCTGACGGTCTTGGTTTTACCGCTCGTCAGTGCCTGTGCGATCTTCGACGCCGACATGCCGTCGGTCAGGTCATAGATGCCGAATTTAATCTTCGACGCCTTGCCGGTCATGCGCATATAAATCTTAAAGAAGAACTGGCTTTGTATGAGATTGGCTTCGGCGAGGCGCGCCGAGACCGACGCGAGGTTCGAACCCGAGCGCACGGCAAAATCCACGTGGCGCGAACCATCGGCAGTGGCGCGTAAGCTGAAGAACATGACACCGAGGCCGATCAAAATTACCGCGGCCACGGAGGCCATAATCACCACGAAAGGCTTTCTGAGCTTATGCATGTTATCCTGCAACATTCGGCCCGTTACAATGGATTGACATGCTGTAAAGAGTGATAGGTCTTCTACGATGCGCTCTTTTTTCCTCGCCCTCTGCTCGCTTTTTATTGCCTGCAAGGCCCCCTCTGCGGTCGACGACCTGCTAAACCGTTATGCAAAAACCGATGCGGCAAACCCGAACAGCTATCTCACCTTCTATGCCCAGGGTTTGAAGCTCAGCGAAAAAAGCCAGCTCGCCGGTAAAATGCGCGCATTTTTCCTCGCGGCGATGCTGGAACCCGATCTCAAAAATCCCTGCTCGCAGTGGGATTGCCTGCTGACCGGACTTAAGGACCTGAAAGAAAAGCGCCGCTCTGCACTTTTCCCATATGCCCTCTATCAGTTGGGGCTTATCGCCGAAAAACAGAACCTGTTTAATGAGGCCCTGCAGCTGATGGCGATCGAAGCGTCGCCACCCCTGCCCCTCGAACGCAAGATGTCCCTGCTCAAGGGGCGCCTGTTGCAATTCACTGCTTCTCCGGAGACGGCGGCTCATTTCCGCAAACACGCCGAAAAATTCAGCGACGCGGAAAGCTTATACTTTTCCGCTGCGGCCCTCGACCGCGCAGGCGATAAGCAGGGTGCGCTCAATATCGCACTCAAGGTGCTCGATAAACCCGAAGCGGATTCCCCGTTTTCGCAGAGTGGGCTACTGATACGCAATATCATGAACAAGGGCATCTACACGATGCCCGATACCACACAGCGCATTCGGCTGATGGAAGCGCTGCGCATCGCCAAAGATAAACAGAGTGCATTGAAACTCTTCGACACCCTAAAGCCTGCAAAACTCAGTGGCAGCGACGCGTTACTATTCACCCACTACGGCGCGCGCCTGATGATCGACCAGGGCAATCTCGCGGCCACAGCGAACCTGGTTTCAACACACGCCCATGAGTTTTTGGGCGAAGGCAATGACAAACCGGCGCTGGATATCTGTGAACGTCTCTTAAAGAAGAAACAGTTCGGGCTCGCCGCCTCGCTCTACGCGATCACTCCCCCTTCGAAAGCCCGGCTGCAATGCCAGCTGCGGCGCGTACAACGCGAAAGCAAACTCGATGCCGCGGCGCGCAAGATCGCGGCGCAGTACATCAAGGACTTTGACGGCGACTCGACATTGGCCGAGCGCGTGTTCCTCAGATCATGCCTGCCCGAAACCCGCAGCAGGCGCGGCGAAATCTCGATACCCTGCCTCGAAGAGCTGCGCGAAGTATCGCGCGGTAAATCGGTCGGGGCCGGCGCGCGTTACTACCTCGCGCGTGAATACGATAGGGCGGGTCAGGCAGAAAAGGTGCGCGAGCTCTTGGGCGAAATCGCAGCCGACTATAACGATGATTTCTATTTTTTCCGCCTGATGGAAAAACCGCTGCGCGCACAAAAGGAATTCGCCGCGTCCCTGCCGTCGTCTAAAGATAGAAATACGAAAATTCTCGCGGCGCTGCTCTCTGCCGATCTCTCGCTCGCGCAGGATGTCGATGTGAATCCTCATCTCAAGGATCTCGAAAAAGAGATAAAAAACCTCGGTAAAGATTTCGATGCCGCCCGGCAAATGGCGCTGCTGTTATTCGCCGCCGACAGCCGCGACGAGGCGCGCGAGCTCATGCGCGGCGATGAAAAAATTCAGATCCATAAGAATCTGATCGCCATGGGGGCAATCGCCGATAAGGCCGACATCGCGCTGTTCGGGGTAAGACAATACCTGCGCGAAAAGAAGCTAAAACCCTTCCTGTTTGAAATCCCTCCCTATCTGCGCAGCCTGCTCTACCCGACGACGTATGCCGCGCATGTTGAAAAATACGGAAAAAAACAGGGCATCGAAATGCCCGAAATCTTCGCGCTGATCCGCCAGGAATCGCAGTTTTTTCCGGGGGCGCTCAGCATCGCCAATGCGCAGGGCCTCATGCAGCTTCTACCCTCGACCGCCAAACTGGTCGCGAGAAAAGAGGGTATGGCCTCGTATAACCTGATGAAGGCAGAGGACAACATCCGCCTCGGCACCGGTTTTATGCGCGATATCATGGACAATTACACGGCAGACTATGTCGGCATTGCCATTGCCTATAACGCGGGCCCGGGCCGCTATACGCAGTGGAAAAAGAAGTACTCTAACGACGACGACATCTTCATCGAGGAAATCCCCTTTCAGGAGACCTACCACTACGTGCGGGTTTTGCTTGCCGACCGCGCGAAGTATCGGGCTATCATGCGCTAAAGGCCATGACCGGAAAAAAGCTACTCGAGGTTGCCCGCAAAAGTCCGCTCTTCAGAACTATCGGCGATCGCCAGCTCAGAACTATCCTGAAGCATTTTCATATACGCCGGCTGGAAAAAGGGGAGTATCTTTTCCGCGCTGAAGAACGCAGCCGCGTCATGTACTTTATCACCGACGGCAAGCTGCGCGTAGAAAAGCTCACCACAGAAAACCAGGTCATTAAGATCGCAGCACTCACTCCGGGTGATATCGTGGGCGAAGTGGCACTATTGACCGGAGAGCGCCATTCGGGGCAGGTACGGGCGATGACCGATGCGCAGCTCGCGGGCATCAGCAAAAAAGAACTGGGCCCATTGCTGCGCCACTACCCCAGACTGTTACAGAATCTGACACGTATCGAAGCACTGCGGCTACGCCACAATATCGTACGCGAGCACCAGGGTCTAAAAGAACTCGGCTTTATCGTCCATCTCTACTTTACGACACCTTCTGATTACGGCGCAGCGCTGCCGAATATCAACTCGGCGCTCTCCGGGCAAAAACTGAAATCGGTGCTGCTGCTCGAGCCACAGTTTATGCGCGGTGTCGGCGATGACAGCGATGAATTGCGGCGCAGGGTCAGCCAGATTCTGCTCAAAAACTCATCGGTCTATCTCTACGTTTCCGCTTCGAGTCAGGACCCCCGCATTCTGCATGCTTTGATCCGTATGGCCGACCGCCTCGTGATCACGCTCTCTGAAGACCGGGAATCGGTGCAGCGTGCCGCGCAGATTCTGACAACCCGGCAACTGCGGGACCGCGTCGCGATGCTGAACCCCTATGTCATTACGGTGCACCATGCATCGCGCGATAACTACGTTACTTCAGACATCGAAAAACAGATTCGCATGCCGGTAAAGAGCCGGTTAAGGCTCGGTAAAGATTACTGGCAGAGTGCGGAGAACCGCCATGTGCGCATCCAGTGCGGCACGATCGCCCGGGCAATCTGCAATGCATCGCAGGGTATCGCTTTCGGCGGCGGCGGAGCCAGGGCACTCAGCGAAATCGGCATTATTTCAGAACTCGAACGCCACCGCATTGAATTCGACCACGTCGCGGGCACGAGCATGGGTTCGCTGATCGGGGCACTCTATGCGCAGGGATTAACCTCGCGCGAAATCAGTGATCGTTTTCAGACTTTTCTTCCGACCGACAAAGGGCTCTTGCGCTATAACCTTCCCTTCATTTCATTCTTTCGCGATAAGAGCGTAAACCGCATTCTGCGCCGCCTGTTCGGCAAAACCCGGATTGAAGACCTGCCCAAACCGCTGACGATCATCGCGGCTGACCTGATCTCGGGACAGGAAATCCGCATGACCCGGGGCCTTGTATGGCGCGCCGTGCGGGCAAGCATGAGCCTGCCGGTTATTTTCGCGCCGGTTAAATACCACGGCTACTACCTGGTCGACGGAGGCGCGATCAATAACGTGCCCGGAAACGTGCTGCGCGACCAGGGAGTTACCAGTGTGCTGGGCATCAACTGCACGCCCTTGGCCGATGATGCTATCAAGGCATACCTGGCATCGACAAATCTGTTTCAGTTGCTCAAGCCCGGTGATAAATTCTGGCGTAACCTGCGGCGTTTTTTCAAACTGCTGCGGCTTTTTTTTACCCGGCCGCCGATTCTGCAAATCGCCAACCGCGCGATGATGCTCGAGGGTTCGGAGCTTATCCGCCAGAAGTCACGCGAGTTCGATTTATTGTTGAGTCCCGACGTGGCGCGGTTTGGCCTGTTTGATTTTGAGCGCCGGGAAGAGATTATCGACGCCGGGCGCTATTATGCCCGCTCGCATGCGGGTGATTTAAAGAAGCTATTCCGAAAGAGCTAAACGGCAGCATTACGCCCCGCAGGGCGTCACTTAATCCGCGCCTGCTGCATGGTAAAATCCATGCCCGCAGAGAATTTTTCGATTTCGAGCATCGTTTCGCGCGTTGTGTCCATCTTGGTTGTGATCGCTTCGACCTGCTTCGCAATCAGCTGCGGATCGAACACCTGGACAGACTGGTCGCGCAGGTATTTGAACGTCTCTTCGATCATCTCGATCTGTGCAATGAGCTTCTTTTTGCTGGCTTCGGCATCGCGGACAATATCGCCGCGCTTCTGCACAAGCTCAATGCGGCGCGTCAGCGCATCGCGGGTCTCTGGCGCCGTGTCGGCAGGCAACGCGCCCAGATCTGCCTTGAGTTTATCAAGCTCCGCATCATGCCCGGTGCCCGCCGCTTTTTGCATGTCGTCGAGACGACAGTAGCTGTTCAGCAGTTGCACAAAATTCTTTTCGAGTTCGTCAAGCCCCGAAAGCATCGCTTCGCTCGATGACACGGATGCCTTGCTGTTTTGCCGCGTGTTCTGCTTGATACGGCGGATGATATCTTCAGCGGGAGACATCTTCGCCTTCATCGGCGACTGCGAACCGTACACGGCATTGCGCATGCGGCGCACTTCATCTTTCTCTTTTTCGCCGCCTTCGATGGCATCGACCGCGCGCTGAAAACGTTTATTCGTCGCGGCGCCGATCAGGTAAAGCGTCTCAAGAACGAAGATGACCGGATACCAGAGCGCATTCGACCAGGTGAAGAAAATGCCGGCAACCAGCGAGCCGCCGAAAACCAGGAGGTTCCATTTGTTGATTAAGGCATGCCAGATGTAACTCATCCCAGCACCTCTTTCGCAACAGCCGACGCCAGTTTGCCGTCATATTGCCCGTCATGGTTTGTTTTGAGATATTTCATCGCTTCGCCGATATTCGCGGCACCCGATTTTTTCAGTGCAGCTTTGAGGTCATCGGCCGACATCTGTTGCGGTAAATAAGACAGCAGGATATCCCTCTCGACCTTAAAGGCATCGGCGCGTGTGGCGTCCATTTTACCCTGCGCTGCGAGGGCGAGGTTTTCTTCGACAGCTTTGAGGAACTGTTTGACGACTTTCATGACGTCTGCTTCAGTCACAGCGCGGTGTCCATCGTCGAGAGCGAGCGCCTTGATCTGTGAAATCGCGGTGGTGAGCACGGCAGCCTTGGCTGTATCGCGCGCCTTGCGCGCCTCAAGACTCTCTTTCTGCATACGTTCGAAAAGCATGAGTGAAAACGGCGTAAGAACAGAAGGCGTCAAGCCTTCTTAAAAAGCCCGGCCACAGGCTGTTGCCTGTGGCCAAAAGGGTTCAATAAACTATGGGGCAACGCCGTCGAGAAGGGCGGTTGTGATATCACGCGCCTTCAACGGCATTTGGGCGACGACGCCAGTATCCACAACGGTTGTGCTGTCACTGACCGCAGTTGTTACCGTTTTCGAACCGATATCATAGACTGCACCAAAAAGATCCATCTTGATCGTTTTAGGGACTGCCATGCCGCTGCCCTTTTCTGCGCCCACGAAGATAATCGTATCAAACTTGCCGAGGCTTGATGCAACTTTTAGCACTTCGCCGAGGGCGACGGCTTTTAGGTTGGTCTGGTCTACCGCGCCGCCATTGTTAATCCCAAACTCGGCATATGCTTTGGATATACCCTGTGCCGGGCCCGGAACGGAGGGCAGTATTTTCACCGTGCCGACCTTCTGCGCGACCGATGCCGCAAACGCTTTAGATGCCGCTGAGTCGCCCGAGGCATTGTCTTCAGCGACAATCAGAACGCTTTTTCCAGTCAGGTTGACTTTTGTCGATTTATCCGGGTGGCGGGCAGCGCCGCTGCCGCAGGCGATGAACGCTGCAGCACACAATGCTGTTACAATTATTTTCATTTTCATAATAAGTTCTCCGTTGGTTTTTGATCGTTACTTGTCTCAAGAGGCAAGCGTATGGCTCTAGTCGACCCCAGTGGCAGCGTCGATGATTTTTCCCTTTCTGTCTACGCTAAGGCGCCGTAGGACGCTATTTTGGTTGACCTAAGGTTTACGGCACATGCGCATGAACAGTGGTCTCGCATATCTATTTCGACCCCAGCCTTTCCCGGATCACCCTGGAATCCTTCCGTGACCAGATCCATTTCGCCACTTTAGGCGATAATCTCGCCATTAAACCGCAGAGTTCAGACGAAGAACATGCCGTGATCTGGCTCATGACTTCGGCGGCGCTCACCGAAAATGCGGGCCTCGTTGCAAACTGGCTGCAAAAGTACCCGCAGCACCGCTCGCGCATCATCGTGCTGGGGGACCATGAAATTTCAGAGAAGCGCTACAGCCCGCTAAACGAAGACCAAATCAGCCTTTACCTTCCGGCAGCAATACCGATGGCACAGGTACGCAAGGCCTGCGACATGCAGTTAAACGCCCTGCACGCCGAATACGACAGACTCAACCTGCAAGAGAAACTCGCCAACAGCTATATCGAGATCCGCCGCCTGACAACCGTCGGCCAGGCATTGGCGACCGAGCGTGACTTTGATCGCCTGATCGAGCTCGTGCTCAATTCGGCCATTGAACTCACCAGCGCCGATGGCGGCTCGATTTACCTGAGTGAGAAACACGATGCGGGTGAGAAACCCAGCCACATCCGTTTCAAGAAATCGGCGATGCAGCTCGACGCCGGCGAGTTTTTGCTGCCGATCGACAAAAAATCCATCGCCGGCTATGTCGCGCTGACCGTTGAACCGCTGCTGATCGACGATGTGCACCAATTGCCGGTCGACGCGGGTTATACGTACAACTCAGAATACGACCGGGCGCATAACTACTACACCAAATCGATGATGGTGATTCCCATGAAAAATCACCATGAAGAAGTCATTGGCGTCATTCAGCTCATCAACCGCAAGCGCGACGGCGATGTCAAACTGACGCTCGAAGAGCTCAAGGGCAATGCCATTGTTTCTTTTACCCGCAAAGACTATTCGCTCGTGAGCGCCATGGCCGGGCAAGCGGCCGTGGCGATCGAAAACAACCAGCTGCTGCAAGATATCCAGAATCTTTTTGAAGGCTTTGTCAAAGCATCGGTCACTGCGATTGAACAGCGCGACCCCACGACGAGCGGGCATTCGTTCCGTGTCGCCGACTATGCCGTGAATATCGCGATGGCTGTGAACCGCGACACGAGTTCGCGTTTCAACGCGGTGCGTTTCACGCGCAACCAGATCCAGGAACTGCGCTACGCTTCGTTGCTGCACGATTTCGGCAAGGTTGGGGTACGTGAGGATGTCCTCATTAAGGCGAAAAAGCTCTATCCGCAACAGCTGGAGCTCATCCGCTGGCGCTTCCACTATATCAGAAAAGATATCGAGACCAAACTGCTGCAGCGCAGCCTGGCTGAACTCAAACAATCTCCCCAGCAGAAATGGCCTGAAATCGAAGCAAAATTTCAAGCCGACCTTGAGAAGAATCTTATCGAGGCAGAAGAAATGTTTTCCGCAATCCTATCGGCCAATGAGCCTACGGTGCTTGCCGGCGGTTCTTTTGAATTCCTGAAGAAGATCGCCGAAAACAAAGTGAAGGTTACCGCCGAACACGAGGTGCCCTGGCTTTCAGACCAGGAACTCGTGATGCTGTCGATACGCAAGGGCACGCTCGACGAGCGCGAACGCCAGGAAATCGAGTCGCATGTCACGCACACGTATAACTTCCTCAAACAGATCCCCTGGACGCCGAACCTGCGCTGGGTGCCAGAGATCGCCTACGGCCACCATGAAAAACTCAACGGCGGCGGTTATCCGCTCAAGCGCCGCGACCCCGAAATTTCTCTGCAAACCCGCATGATGACGATTGCCGATATCTACGATGCGCTCACCGCCTGGGACCGCCCGTACAAAAAGGCGATTCCGCCCGAGAAGGCGATCGACATTCTCGGCATGGAAGTGAAAGACGGCCACGTCGACGCCGACCTGCTCAAGATTTTCGTCGATGCGAAAGTTTTTGCGCGCATCGACGAGCTCAGGGCAGTCGAAACGCGGTAACGCATGCAAGCTTTGCCCATACACCCGCTGCTCACCGGCATTGTGGGGCAGGCATGGCTGACCCGGCATTCAGGCGTTGATTCTTACCGGGTGTTGCCCAGCATCTATACCGTCATTGGCTTTCAGTTTTCCGGCAGGATTCACCACGTCGGCGAAAACCGTGCGTTAAGTACCTTCGGCGTCACTGGCATTCTCGATAGCTGGCGGGCGTTCCGCAGCGATGCATCCACACAGTCTCTGCTGATCTTTTTTAACCCCGGCGGTTTTTACCGCCTGTTTGGCGCAGTCGCCGGTGAGCTCGGCAGCGCCAGCCTGGCACTCAGCGATGTGTCACAACCCGCGATCGCTGGCGACTTCACGGATATCTTGTCTGCTGCAGGTCCGATCGCCGAGAAATGGCGGCTGCTGCAAAACGGCTTTCTCAAACGACTCGGCCGCGAGCTTTCACCCGAATCGCGGGGTGCGCTGTATCATATGAGCCAGGCAAACGGCACAAGACGAATCGAAGAAATCGCGACAGAGCTCGGCGTCAGCCGACGCACTGTAGAGAGAAAATTTGCGGCCGAAATCGGCACTCCCCCGAAACACCTGGCGCGGATACTGCGCTGGCGCCATACCATGAAAAACCTGGCAAATTACGCCGATCTTTCAACCGCCGCCCTCGCCCACGGTTATTTCGACCAGGCGCATTTTATCCGCGAAACGCAAAGCCTGGGCGGCATTTCGCCGTCAAAATTCGGTAGCGCCGTTTTTTGAAACACTTGTCGCATTTATACAATCCGTTATTTTACAGCAGTGTAAATTCGGTTCACTATGAAAAGAGAACCTATATTCGACCTTCCCCATAAGGGCCTGCGGATCGCCCTGTCAGAGCTGACTGCCGCCGCCACAGGCAATGATTTCTCCGTGACGGCGGAGCGTGCCGGTTTCGAAAGCCTGTTCCGTTCGGTTTGGGAGCTCATCGATGCACACAGCCATACCGAAGAGCACATGACATTCACGGAACTGGATGGCCGGGCACCCGGCGCGAGTGATGCCCTGCGCCTGGAGCACCGCGAACTCGACAAGGCATACGACGCGCTGCGAAACGCCGTTGAAAGCGGAAGCTATGCCACGTCGGCAGACAAATTCACTGCGGATCTCAACCGTTTCAGTGCGGCATTTCAGGCGCACATGAACCGCGAAGAAGACGAGCTGGAACCCCTGATGTGGCAACATTTCAGCGACGCGGAAATCCAGGAACAGCGACGCCATATTATGGCGGCCGACGGCCCGGAAAAGCTGCTGAAATATTTCCGGTTCGTATTCTTCGCGCTGACGGAAAAACAAACGACGGAATTTCTCGGACGGCTGAAAACGATGTTTCCCGAAGCGGCGTTCGCCGAAGCGCAAAGGCTCGCGGCGGCGGCATCACGGCGCCGCATGGCGCGGCTTTAGCTAGAGCCGCCAGTGAATGCCTAGTCCCCCGCCGATGGCTTCGTAGGATGGATTGTACGAAACCAGCCCCTGGCCATTAGAGACATGCATCCAATGGCCAAAAGCATGCAGCGCCATGCTGTCAGATAAGCGGATGCGCACATAAGGCCCGATACGCCCCATGAAGTTATAGCTGCGCCCGCCGGCGGGAAAAGGCGAGCTATAAAGCATGATACCGCCCAGCGCCTCGACGCCCAACGTAAGGTTATCGGTGCGCAGGGGTTCAAACCGCAAAAGACCGGTACCGCCCGCCGAAGCCGCATTGTTCGCATATACACTTTCGCGTAAGCTACCGGCTTCGAACGAGCCTTCGAGCTGCATGATTTCGCCCCAAGCATAACCAGCCGAGACTCCGCCGCCGACCACGAGCATACCGTTCCGTGTAATGTTGCGCCCGAAAAGCACGTCCGTTGTTACGGTATAGATGCGGCGGTCGGCTTTCGTCGGAACCATGTATTCCGCGGCAGTGAGCAGAAAGGGATTTCCCCCGGAGGCAAAAGCCCAGCCACTGAAAAGGACAACGGCATAAATAACAGGAAACATAAGCGGCAGACCCAGAGACGGCAAACGGCGTTCCAAAGCCAAAGAACTCTTTACCCTATTGCGGTTCCTCCGGGCTTAACCCATGGAAATTCTTCTCAAATCGGGCGCGGCGCTGCTCATCGTTTCACTGATCCTCGCATGGCTGCTGGTGGCAGTGAAATACCTGGGGCTCTTCAACAACATCTTCGTGAACCAGAAGTATCTGCTGAGTGCACACCTCGACTATATCTTTATGGCTATTCTTAACTGGCTGGTCTATACGATTGTCGGCAGCACGCATGGTAATGATATCATGGCCTACCTGATCGTCGCGGGTTCGGCGCTAAACCCTTTGCTCTTTCTCGTGATGTCGGTTAAACCCGATATTAAAAAATCACCGTTCTCACCCTTCGGCATATTCTCATCATTTTCATTCACGCTGACAACAGCTGGTTATGGCTGGGCGGCTGTCGAAGTTTTGCGTAATTAATCTCAGAGCGGGCTCGAAGCCGTCGCATAGAGTTTTGCGGGGATTGCCCCCGCGAGAAATCCGGCACGCCCGGCTTTGACCGCATCGCGCATCGCCTCGGCCATGAGCACGGGGTGTTGCGCCTTGGCAATCGCCGTGTTGAGCAACACCGCGTCGGCGCCCAACTCCATCGCGCGCGCGGCGTGCGAAGGTTTGCCGATACCGGCATCGATGATGACCGGCGCACGGCCGCGCATCATTTCCAGAAGGATTACAAGGTTAGCCTCGTTGGCAATCCCCCTGCCTGAGCCAATCGGGCTCGCCGCTGGCATGATCGCATCGGCGCCCGCATCGGCGAGCCGCCGCGCCATGACGGGATCGTCCGTGGTATAGACCATGAGGTAGAGCTGTTTCGTCTCGGCATGGGCCTTGATGAGTTCGACCGCTTTCAGGGTTTCGATCGGGTCGGGTAGAAGGGTCTGCAAATCGCCCGTCACTTCGATCTTGAGATGTGTGGACTCCATCGCAGCCGCGATGCGCGCATAGCGCAGCGCGTCGGCGCCGAATGCAGCGCCCGAGGTGTTGGGCAACAGGGCAATTTTGGCCCGGTCAATGCGGTCGATGAGAGACAGCGAAGGCGACGAACCTGCAGCAGGGATTTCAATCCGCCTTAAGGCGACAGTCACCATTTCGGTGCCCGATACCTCGTGGCAAAGCCGCATGGTTTCGAGATCAGGATAGCGGCCGGTACCCACAATGAGGCGCGAGCCAAGGCTCAATTTTCCGAGTTGTAGGGGTGTTAAAAGAGAAGCGGAGTTAGGCGCGTCGGGGCTCAGGTGGTTTCGTCTTCGTCGTCATCTGCCACGGCGACAACTTCTTTCTTATCATAACCGTATTTGACTTTTTCGTCGGCGAGCATGCTGAGAGTTTGCACTGCACTTTTGCGGCGCTTCAGGCCCTTGGGAATATCGAGCTTGAAAAGGTGATCGACAACGTCAAAGCTGGCACATGCCACTTCGTATTTTTTGCTTTTCGCGAGGTAGAGAATTTTGGCAATTTCGATGTCTTTCATGGGAGAGGACTGCCAAATTTGCTGACTTGAACCTGCTGTAAACTAAAATGAGTGATTCACTGTTCAAGCGCATAACCCGCCTGTTAATAGGTGAATCTGCCGATGGCACCACCGCGGCAAACGGCATCAACTACTTCCCCAAACGCCTCCCCGAACATCTCGACGTCATCTTTTTTGAAGAATATATCAGGGCGCTGCGGATGCCCGTCATCTGGGTCACGATTCTCGTGTACGCGATCGTGCTCGTCGGTGTCTGTTATTACCAGTCCAAATTTACCTACATTCTGCACTGGTTTGCGGTTTTGCTGGTCATCGGCCTTTTAACGATCTTCCATATATTCTATTTCTGGGATCTCACCAAGAAGCTGGGCTACCGTAACCAGCTGACGTTGCTCAATATCTTCCTAGGGTTACTTGTAAGCACGCTGGCATGGGGAATCTTTCTCTCCTGGGAAACAATGACCGAAGGCTACATCGGCATGATGACGACGATCATCGGTTCGATCCTGGGTGCTGGCGCGGTCATTCTTTCGTATTCGCGCGTCAGTTACCTGATTTTTATGTCGGGCCTGGTCGTGCCGGGCGTGATTTACATGTTCACGCATACCGGGCCGTTTTACCTTTTTATGGGCATCCTGTTTTGCGGTGGTTTTTTTTCCTTTATCGCGATCAATGTCATGGAGTATGCCAAGCAGCGCCAGCTCTTCGATGCGCGGCAGCAACTCACCGAATTTAACGCCGAGCTCACGCGCAAAGACGCCGAACTCGACCAGGAACTTCTGTTTGCCTCGCATATCCAGATGGGGATTTTTCCCGAGCCGAAAACAAAAACCAATGCATGGTCTTTCCAGACGACGATTTTACCGCTCGGCCGCATTTCCGGCGACTACTGCGACATTGTGACGCGGGGCGATATCACCTTTGCGATCGTTGCCGATGCCTCGGGCCATGGCGTACCGGCAGCGATGCTGACAATGGCCGCAAAAAACGTTTTTTCGAACACGCTGACAGAAAAAATCTCACCCGCGGCAGCGCTGGCAAAGAGCAATCATGAGATTCTCAAAATGATCAAAACCCAGGACTTCATGACAGGGTTTCTTTTAAAGCTCTACCCTTCGGGCCTTGTCGAATTCTCAAACGCCGCCCACCCTACGGCGTTTTACCAGAGCCGCGCGGGGGATATCCGCTTTCTCGACACCTCGGGTTTTATTTTAGGCGGCCTCGATGATGTCGACGCGCTCTATGAAAACGGCAGCGTGCAGATGCAGACAGGCGACCGGCTGTTTCTCTATACCGATGGCGTTATCGAAAGTTTCAATCCATTAAACAAGCTTTATGGCATGGATCGTCTCGAGAAGGTTCTGCGCATTACGCGCGGCCTCGAACTCGCGAAGGTCGTGCCAAAGGTTTTTTCTGACGTCGTCGGTTTCTGCGAAGGCGTGCCGTTCCGCGACGATATTGCCATGATGGTGATAGAGTACAATCCCTGATTTACGATTTTAGAAAACTGGTTTACCCGGCTCCCGGTCTTTGGTAGGGACGTTTTGCCTTCAGAAAATATGCCGCCCGGTTTCAGAAAATTACACTTTCTCTGTTATCTGGTGGGTACGTTTTTTTTACCATCAGGAAAAATTTCCGCCGAGAAATTTATTTTCACGGGCAACATGGAATATCCGCCGCTGATCTTTCTCGAAGACGGCAAGCCCAAAGGTATTTATCCCGACATCATGCGGGCGATGCAGTCGCCGGAATTCGATGCCGAGATACGCCTCATGGAATGGCAGGCGGCGCAATCGGCGGTACTGCACGGTTCGGCCGATGCCATCATCGGCATGGCAATTCTCGAAGAGCGTAAAAAGGCATTTGATTTTTCCGATTCACTGCTCGCGCATGAATTTGCGATCTTCGTGCGCAAGGGCGATCACACCATCCAGGGTTTTTCAGACCTGAAGCGCAAGACGGTGGGTGTCATCCCCGGCAGCGTTCCCGTCGCCCAGCTCAAGGATGAGCCTGAAATCCATTTCAAATCTTTCTCCAGCTACCGTGAAGGCTTCGCCTTGCTCCGGGAAACAAAGGTCGACGCGCTGGTTATCAATGAATGGGTCGGCGCGTATATTCTCTATAACAATAACATCGATAATGTCGTTCCGGTAAAATCAGCCTCGGTCATCGGCGGGCCTGCCGGGTTTGGCGTCCGCAAGGGCAATGCGGCCCTGGTCGCAAAAATCAACGCCGGTCTAAAAAATCTCAGGGCCTCCGGCAAACTCGATAAAATTCTCGAGCGCTGGGCTCCGCATAGTATGATCATCTGGCCGCAGGCAAAGCTGCGCAGCATGACCACGATTTTTATCGTTTCAGGAACCGCACTGCTGCTTTGTATCCTCATTCTCTGGGTCTTTACCCTGCTGCGCCATCTGAAACGCGCGCGCCGGGCCGAACAACAACTGCGCGAAAGCCACGAGCTTCTCGGAAAATTAACACACCATGTGCCGGGCATGCTCTACCAGTTCAGGATGGCCCCCGACGGAAAGTTTTCCCTCAGTTATACCAGCGAGGGTGTGGGCGTTTTGCAGGAGGTTTCGCGTGAGGATGCACTGGCGGATTTCACGCTGCTGGAACGGCGTGTGCACCCGGATGATAAGGACCGCTTCAGCGAATCCATTCAGGCATCGGCGGCCAATCTCACGCCGTGGAATCTCGAATACCGGATGGTTTTGCCCGTGCAGGGTGTCCGCTGGCGCCGGGGAGAATCACAGCCTGAAAAGGCCGCCGACGGAACGATCGTCTGGCACGGCTATCTCTCAGATATTACGGAACAAAAACTCAAGGAGACGCAAATTGCCGAACTCTCGGCGAAGATTATCGACCTCAGGGAAAAAGAACGGGCCGAGATTTCCCATGAGCTGCACGATTCCGTCGGCCAGAGCCTTGTGATACTCAAACTGCACCTGGAAAGCAAAATGAAGTTGCTCAACGAACAGCAAAAAACCGAATTCCGGGATCTTTTCGCCACCATCGATAAAGTTCTTTCGACGGCGCGCGAAATTTCCCGCCGCCTGAGCCCCTTACACCTGCGCAGCCTCGGGCTTGCGGGTGTGATTGAAGACCTCTGCGACCAGATCCGCAAGAGCCGGAACTTCAAAATCTCGCTCGACATCGAGGCGTTTGCGCGCTGCGTTTCCGAAGACTCGGCGATCCAGGTCTACCGCATTGTACAGGAAGCGCTCACCAACATTCTCAAACACAGTGACGCCGACGAGATCCGCATCTATGCGCAGCACGGGGACCAGTCGATTCGCCTCGTGATAGCCGATAATGGAAAAAATGCCCCCGCCAAAATGGCGCAGGGACCGGGTATCGGCCTGCAGATCATGCGCGAGCGCGCCCGAATTATCGAAGGCACCTTCCATTTCCATATGGGCAGCGAAGGCGCACAGGTTGAAATTGAACTACCGAAACGTTTTGCCCGCGACGTGGCGATGGAATCAGCGCAGGGTAATGATTCCGGCTGAAGACTGCAGATAGACCGCATCGCCCCGCGCAACCATACGCTCGGCGACCAAATCATTGCGGTCGAGCAGAATACCGCGCCGGTTGGCAATCAGCAGGCGGCCTGTGCGGTGGGTAAAAACACAGGCCTGCTCTTTACCAATACGGATCGCGGCGCCGCGCCAAAGGTCGGGAGCGTTGTCACCGGCAGGGGCAGTGACCACCGCCACATGCCTGAGGCCCGACTTGCGGCCCGCGGTAAAATAAAGCGCAAGACCGTCGGCGTTTGTATCTGTTTGAGGCGCCGCCTGCAGAAAACAGATAGAGTTGGCCGTCATCACCAAAGGCGACGCGGTTACGGTACGAACCGGTAACTCTGCAGTTAAAACCGCGTCGAGATCTGCGGGAACCATCCGCATGGCCTCGGCCGGCTTTTCTTCTTTCGGCGGCTTCAGCGTGAAAGCGATGCGCAGCAGAAAATCCTTTTGCATCTTTACCTTGTCGACCTCAACCGTGCGTTCGACAATCGCCGCGAGCTCGCCCGTCTCAAAATCGCAATGCAGCGACTTCAGGGCATAACCGAGCTTGTGGCGGAAATACAGCTTTTGATCAAGATGTGCAACGATCACCTCGCCGTCGAGCGAGCCGATACAGACCTGCGCGGTCTTCAGGTCGGGATTATCGTCTGTCACAAAACGCGTGAACAGCACGCCCTGAAAATCGGCATGTACCTTGAAATCGGGATTCATGAAGACGACGCGTGAATGGTCGCCCGCTGCCGCCATGATGTAACGCCCGCGCGGCAGCGCGTTCAAATAATGGCTCTCTTCTTTTTCCCAAAGAAAATTACCCTGCTCGTTGAAAACATAAACCTGTGTACCGATCTGTGGGTACCAGACATAATACGCGCCGTTCTCAGGCGCCGTGATATAGCCCTCTTTGCCGGTCAGCGAAATCCTGGTATCGTCGGCCTTTTTGAGTTCGGCGCCAGGCAGGCGGATAGACCGCACGATGCCACCCGCCGCACCTACCCCGTAGGCGATGTACTGGCCTGCGTCGGTGCGGCGGTAGAATACGAGCGCCGGGGTCTCGTTCGCGGCCGTGGCCTCTTCGCGGAAGGCAGAAAAGGCCGTGATCTCCGGAAGGCGGATTTCATCGGTCGATGAAAACGGCACCTGCCAGATAAGCCAGGTGGCGACGAGAATGGCGGCGATAAAACGGAAGATCACGCGCTGCCGACGGGAGTCCTTCTATCATCCGCGCTCTGCCGGCGATCATCGCCTTCGCGCAATTCTTTCATCTTTTTCATGATCTCGACATAGGTGCCGTATTTATCGCGGAAGTCCTGGTACGAGTAGATATAATACTCATAACCCTGCTCCGTGAGAAACAGCTGGCGGTTACGGCAGAATTGTTCTTCGCTCGATTCGTTCGTGATGACTGAATAAAAGAGCGCCTGGTTGCCGTTCTGCTTGGGACGCAGTACGCGGCCCAAACGCTGCGCCTCTTCTTGCCGGCTACCGAACGTGCCCGAAATCTGGATAGCCACATTGGCGTCCGGGAGGTCGATCGAGAAGTTGGCAACCTTCGAAACAACGAGTGCACTGATCTGCTTCGTGCGGAAAGCCTCATAGAGCCGAGCGCGTTCGTCAAGGTGCGTCTTACCCGTGATAAGCGGAATCTTGAAACGCGCGGACACGCGCTGCAGCTGATCGAGGTATTGCCCGATCACCAGCACCTGGTCGTTGCGGTGGTGGTACAGCAGCGTGCCGATAACACGCGTCTTCTCCGGATTTTCAGACGACAGACGGAATTTTTCGCGGTCGTCGGCAACCGAATACATACCGCGCATCAGGGAACGCAGCGGTGTGCGTATTTCGACGCAGCGCGCTTCGGCGATCCATTTTTTCTTCTCGAGCTCTTTCCAGGGCACGTCGTACTTTTTGGGGCCAATGAGCGAAAACACGTCTTCTTCGAGACCGTCTTCGCGCACCAGTGTGGCGGTGAGGCCCAAACGGCGCTTCGCCTGCAGCTCGCTCGTCATTCTGAAGACCGGCGCCGGTAAAAGGTGCACCTCATCATAGACGATAAAACCCCAGTTATTCGAAGAGAACAGGTGGAAGTGCGTGAACTCCCCGCCTTTTTTCTTACGGTGCGTGAGAATGTTATATGTCGCGATCGTAATCGGTTTGATCTCTTTTTTGTCGCCTGAATATTCACCGATGTCGCTTTCGGGAATCGTCGTCTTGTCGAGAATCTCAGTTTTCCACTGGCGGATCGACAGCGTGTTGGTGACGAGAATCAGCGTCTGCGCGCCGACCGCATGCATCGCACCGATGCCGACAATCGTCTTACCGGCACCGCAGGGCAGCACAACCACCCCCGAACCGCCTTCGACGCTGCCGTCGGCGTAAAACGCCTTGATCGAAGATTCCTGGTAGTCGCGGATGATAAACTCATTGCCGCTCGTCAGTTTTTGTTTCAGGTCGAATTTGAAATCGTTACCCTTCTCATAACCCGCGAGGTCCTCGACCGGATAGCCGATCTTAATGAGAGCCTGTTTTATATGGCCGCGGAAATCCGCTTTGACATAAACTTCATTCGGGGTCTTGGGACCTTCGATATAAGGCTGAACTTTTTTGTTGCGGATGACCTCTGCAATATAGCGCGCATCCGCCGATTTGAGAATCAGGTCACCGCGGTCGTCGCGCTCCAGTTTCAGCTTGCCATAACGGCCGATCTGCGTATAGACATCGGCGCTGACAGCCTGCGGCACAGGATATTTGGAATATTTATAGAGGGCGTCGACAATCTGCTCGGCCTTGAGCTTTGACGCCGCCGCATTCCACAGCGAAAGCGGGGTGATGCGGTAGGTATGCAGGTACTCGGGCGACTTCTCTAGCTCGGCGAAGCGCGAGATCTCTGTACGGCAATCCTCAAATTTCGGATGGTCTACTTCGAGAAGCAGAGTCTTATCCGATTGAACAATGAGCGGTTTTTCATCTAAATCTGCCACGTTGTCTCCTTTCCGGTTTTCGTTGATCACCCTCGGGCGCGAAAATCAGGGCGTTTAGGCGTTGAGGTCAAAGACACCCTGTAAAGGAGAATATAAGAGGCATTTTTCTTCGCGGCGAGTTAATGCGAACCGCATTAAATGGCTAATGGCTTTTCGTTGTGTTAAATTATAAGGTTTCGACATATGCGCTCTTTTATCTTTATTATAGCCCTATTTGCTGCAACGACTGGGGCTGTGACCGCCACGCGCGCCAACCAACAGGGGCATTTGGGCCTGGGCGGTATTATTGGCGAGCCAACGGGTGCCTCGATCAAGTACGTCATCGACGAACTCTTTGCGGTGCAGGGTGCCGTGGGCCTGAGTATCATCGAAAAGGGTTTTTGGCTCGGTGCGGATTTCCTGCTGCAGTTCCGCAATGTCTTCACCCAGGACGGCCGCTGGCCACTCTATGTCGGCGGCGGCATTATCATCCAGGATCGCGGTAACAGTGGGAAAACCAACAAGGGTGAAACTTCGCTGGGCCTGCGCGCCGTCGCCGGTGTGGAGTTCCATGCGCTGGAGAGACTTTCGATTTTTGGCGAAGTTTCGGTTCAACCGTTTATTATTCCTTCTATCGACTTTGGCGTTGGCCTCGGTGTCGGCGCACGCTACTGGCTGTAAACTTGAGATAAAATAAACCGCGGTTTATGCATTAGCAGTGAGAAAAAACCGCCGGTGTTTGGTATTTCATAAGCAGAGGCGCCATGAAGTACATCCATCCCCTGCACCACAGGAAAACATCTATATCGCTACCCCGCGCATCCTACCGCCGCCTTTGCGCCGCGCGCAAAATCTTCGCCCGCAACGGTATCCGCTATTCCGAGCAGGAAATCTACCGGCGCCTGTTCAAGCTCTTCCTTAAAAACTGGCGCGGCCGCGGCCTTAAAACCAACAGTTTGCGGCGCTACAACGCCGCGGGGAAGGCTTTTGAAATCCACCCGCTCTATATCAACCAGGTTCTCTATGCGACCCTCTGGCAGCGTGCACTGCATTCCGGTGAATCCATATCGCGTATGCTGGATGTGGCTATTCGCGTCTATCTGCCGCAGCTTTTGGAGAGCTTATTGTATTCGCCACGGCCTTCGGTCACTTTAGACCAGAATGCCCGTTATTGGACGGAACGCTACCGCAACCGAAGATCTCAATCCCCGGACTTTTTCATTAACTACCTATGTCGGACGAAGATGAATGACCAGCACGGTCTCGAATATTCGCAAAATACAGAGATTATTTCCAAAGCGGGGCTTTCCCCGATGCAGATCTGGGATTTGTTACACAAAGCCGCCTGAACAGCATTCTGCAAGACCCATCAGCCCAAGCTAACGGCACAAGCACGGTAAATTCCTTGCCTTCGTGTCGCAGAGCGCCTCAACGGGCGATGCGAAAAATCTGGCGTAATGTCTACCGGTGGGGCGATACCGAAAAAAAAATCGATCACACGATTGAACACCATATCAATCATTTTAAACACCTGCTCAGCATCGAGGGCGAAACCCATGACCTGCCCTTAAATGCGAACGGCGGCGAAGAAGTCAAACTGACCAAGCGCAGCCGCCTCAGCCGCACGGCGCTGCGCGATCTCATGCGCTTTGTCGGCAGCGACAATGTCATGGTCGATGACTATGCGCGCGCAAAACACTCCTTCGGCAAATATTACGGCGACATTGTGCGCATGCGCCTGGGCAAAATCGCCAACCCGCCCGACGCCGTCGTCTGCCCGCGCACCGAAGAAGATATCATCAAGGTAGTTAACTATTGCCACCTGAAAAAGATCGCCATCATTCCCTGGGGTGGAGGCACCTCGGTGACGCGCGCCCTCGAAGCCGACAAAGGCGGCATTGCACTCGACCTCACGCGGCATTTCAAAGACATTCTGTCGTTGAATGCTGAAGACTCGACTGTCACCGTCGAGTCGGGCATTCTCGGCCCCGATCTCGAGCTCTACCTCAACGAGCGCGGTTATACCTGCGGTCATTTTCCACAGTCATTTGAATTTGCCACCGTTGGGGGTTGGGTCGCCGCGCGTGGCGCGGGGCAGGCGTCGACGGGTTATGGCCGCATCGAAGATATCCTGGTGGGATTACGCGCCGTGACGCCTGCGGGCCTCATCTCCTGCGGAAACTATCCCGCCGCTTCCGTGGGGGGAGACATACGCCATTTTATCATGGGCAGCGAAGGCACGCTCGGTGTCATCAGCCGTGTGACGATTCGTGTGCGCAAATACAATGCCGCGAACGCCGTCATGAAATCGTACATGTTCAAATCTTTCGAAGCCGCGGTCGCGGCGATGCGGCAGATGATGCAGTCACAGGTACATCCGCCTCATTTCTTTCGTATTTCAGACCCCGAAGAAACCGAGATAGGTCTCGGCATGAAAGGAAAAGACAAGGGCATCGCGGGGGCATTCCTCAACTTCATGGGTTTCAAAAAGGGCGGCCGCTCGCTGATGTATGCAATCTTCGAAGGCGACTCTAAACAATCCAAAGTCGGCGAGCGGACGCTCGGCAAGATCGCGCGCAAGAATGGCGGTCTGTCACTGGGCAGCTATGCGACACGCAAATGGCTCGAACAACGCTATTCATCCGCCTACATGCGCGACCCGATGATGGACGCGGGCATACGCATTGACACGATCGAGACCTCGGTGCATTATTCGCGCCTGGTCGAGCTCTGGGAAGCGGTGCGTAAGTATATCAAACAAGACGGGCACACGCTTTGCCTGACGCATATTTCGCACACCTATGAAACCGGTGCAAACCTCTACTTCATCTTTGCCTCGCCGATGCTGCAAAAAGATGAACTGACACAGTTTGAGAAATTCCATAAGGGAATCGTGGCGACATTTATCGCGCATGGCGGCACGCTCTCGCACCACCACGGTGTCGGTCGTCTCGTCGCCGATGCTTTGGGTCAGCAGCATTCACCGGCGACGCTGGCGGCATGGCGGGCAGTGAAAAAGACACTGGATCCCAAAGGTATCATGAATCCCGGAGCGTTGATTTTCTAGACGAACCAGTAATGAGCACGCTGCTGCGGTGGTGGAAGGGAGTCAGCGAGGTGGGCGTAATTTACGCCCCCGATGTGCTCCATCAGAAACTGATTCGGCTGCAAAACCGGATCGCCTTTTTCTCGATCTGCCTGGTGGCGATTCAATCGGTACTTTTTTACCGCATGGGGCTGACCTATGTCGTACTCGTCAACGCCGCAGCGATTCTGGGTTTTTTATCCTGCTTTGTCATGAATGCTGTGGGAGCCCTCACGCTCTCGCGGTTTTTTTATATCAGTATCGCGCTGTTTACCGTCACACACCACCATCTCTACTTCGGCCATCAGGCAGGTTTCTGGTTGTTCCTGCTGAATCTCACGCAGGCGGGCTTTATCCTGTTTCCCCAACTCAGCATGCGCCAATTGCTCATGGTTGGGATACTGATTTCCGCGGGACTCATCGGTCTGGTGTTGTGGAGCATGAGCGTTCCCCCGCTCTACGATGGCATGAACACCGCACTCGGACTACAATTGTTTCGCAACAACCTGATCCGCAGTCCCATTCTGCTGGTGCTGGTGGCTTATTATCTTGTCGCCGAAAACCGCAGCTCTGAAGCAGAGCTGGTATTTTCGGCCAGTAAGGAGGCCGAAGCGGCAAAGGCGAAATCCTTTTTTCTTTCGAATATTTCCCACGAACTGCGCACGCCGATGAATGCCATCAAGGGTTTTTCGGAAATCCTCTATGAGCAGTGCAACGCCATCCGCGACGAAAGGATGCAGATCCAGTTCAAGGAGCACCTCGGCCAGATACGTATTTCATCGGCGAACCTGACTTCGATCATCGACGACCTGCTCGATTTCGCGCGTATCGAATCGGGGCGCATCGCCTTTCGCAGCAATGACTTTGACCTGCAGGAGGTCGCACAGAATACGATGCATACCGCCGAATTTTACGGCCACCGCGGCAAGGGCATAGAAACCCGGTTAACCCTCGAGCCGAACCTGCCGCGCGTGCTCAAGGGCGATGCCGCGCGGCTCAGCCAGATACTGCTGAACCTCGTCGGCAATGCCATGAAGTTTACCCACAAGGGACATGTCGAATTACGCATCAGCCTGAGAGAAGAAAGTCAAAGCGCCTATAGAATCAACTTCGAGGTTGAAGATACCGGGATCGGTATTCCAGGTGAAAAACTGCCCTATTTGTTCGATAGCCTGTCACCGGTCTCACGCGAAACCGCAATCCGTTATGGTGGCATGGGCCTTGGGCTGGCAATTTCAAAAAATCTCGTCGAAATGCAGGGCGGATCCATCACCGTGATGAGTAGCCCCGGCAAGGGCGCGCTCTTTACCGTCGACCTGTGGTTTGAAAAGGGCGGCAACGCGGCGGCTGCCGAGAAGACCGCAGGGCGCGATCTTAAGCGCGCAAAGATTCTCGTCGCCGAAGACAACGATGTAAACCAGATTCTTGTGCAGACGCTGCTCGAATCGTGGAATGCCGATATCGAGATCGTCGAGAACGGGCTCAAGGCGCTGGGCGAAGCACAAAAAAACAGCTATGACCTCATTCTGATGGATCTACAGATGCCGTTTATGGACGGCATCGAAGCCTGCGAGCAGATTCGCCTGCTCGACGACAAGGGAAAATCCTCGGTACCCATCATTGCGCTGACGGCAGATGTGCTCAGCGAAACGCGCCGCAAGGTATTTGCCGTCGGCATGAATGATATTGTCACTAAGCCGATTAACCAGGCCGAGCTTTATGCAGCGCTCAGGAAAGGTCTGAATCTGAAGGAATAACTTCTGCTGCGGCGGCACTTAAATGTTTCTGCACCTCGCCATAGACCTGGTCGGCAGTGAGCTCGCGGGCGCAGCGGAAATGTTTTTTGGGACAGGCATCGAGCCCTTTATGGTTGCAGGGCCGGCAGGGGATGTTGCGTGCCGCCAAAACCTCGGCGTTTTTACCCAACGGAAAAAAACCGAATTCTTCTACGGTGCTCAGGAACAGCGCAATCAGCGGGGTTTGGGCGGCCGATAACAGGTGCATGAGGCCGCTATCGTTGCAGACAATTACCTGGGCGGCGTCGGCAAGCGCCGCCATCTGGCCGACGTCGAGCTGCCCGGCGAGAAACAGCATGCGTTTCATATGCCGGCTCAGGTAAGGATGTTTTGTTAAGAATCCGAACAGTTCGGTTTCGTCGGGGCCGCCCAGCCAGATGATTTTTTTAGCCGGGTGTTTCTCGAGTATTTTTGAAGCCAGCGAAACAAAATATTCTTCAGGCCACCTTTTTGTCGCCCAACGTGCGCCTGGCGCAATGAGGATAGCCCCTTCGGCAAAACGCACCAACGGTTTCAGGAGTTTGCCGCGTTTCAGCGTAACGCCTTCTGTCAGCGGTTTATCGTCGAGATCGTGGATTGCCTCAAGGTAACGTTCGCTGATTTTCTTTTTTTCTGTATAACGGTTCTTCTTGAGATAAACCAGCAGAAGCCGGTTCAGGTATGGCTTATGGTAGCGCCGCTTGAGCCCGGCATCGAGCAGCAGCGAAAGTATGCGGGTTTTCAGGTTGCTCTGCAGATCGACGAGCAGGTCGAAACGCACTCCCAACGCCGCGATCTTTTTCTTTGCATCAAACAGACCCTCGCCAGGCTTCCACTGAATCAGCTCATTGACATCGGGCGAGGCCGCAACGAAGGCCGCATATTTTTCTTTCACAAGAAAATGAATTCGCGCTTCGGGATAGAGTTTCCTGAGGCGCGCCAAAACCGGCGTTGTCAGCAGTACATCCCCGATGGCGCTGAGGCGTATGACGAGAATATTTTTCATGCGGCGATTGCCTCGCTCAAAGCATCGAAGTCGGCCGCCAGCAGCGCCCCGGTTTTTTCGATGACCGTCGCTTCGGGGCGCGCGCGCCGGAACAAGGTCATTGCCGCGCCATAACGTCTCGCGATCTGGGAGAGTTTCAGCTCGCTCTCAAAGACGTCGAGTGCGGCGCGGCCGCTGAGGCGTTCGAGTGCATCTTTCACAGGTAGGTTCAGGAAAATGACGGTATCCGGCGTCAAGATGCGCGTATTCGCGAGGTAATCCGCCATAATTTTTTCGGTTTCGGCGACTGAAGCTGCCTGGTATGCCGCCGTCGATAAAAAATAACGGTCGAGCAGCACGACCGCGCCCGAGGCGAGAGCCGGCTTGATTTGGTTCTCAATATCCCAGATGCGGTCGATGAGAAAAAGATCGAGCAACTCGCGGCTGATGCGTTCGTTGATTTCCTTAACGGTTCTCAGAATCCGGCGGATTTCGCGCGACGCGTCAGTTTTTTCCGTCGGCTCGCGCAGCATCACGGCATTCACTCCCCTGAGCGAAAGGCGTTTATGGATCTCGAGCGCGGCTGTGCTTTTACCGCTGCCATCAATCCCCTCAAAAACCACGAAGCGCCCTTGTTGTGACATCAGCCGCTGATGCCTTTCATGAGACCCCATTTCCACATGCGCGAGACGGCGAAGTCTAACGTTTCAGGCGCGAGTTTTTTTGCAAAATACATCGCCTGCGCATCTTCTGCCGAAGGCATGATGGCGATATTTTTGCGGATGGCCTTCATGGCATCGCGCGCGATGCGGTCGGGTGATATGCCGCGCTTCGCGTAAAACTCGGCGATGCCCTGCTTCGCCGTCGCTTCGGCAGTGCGCATTCTGCCGGCGTTGATGATATTCGTATTCACAATACCCGGGCAGAGTGCACTGACGCCGATATCGTGCTTATGGAGTTCGAGGCGAAGCGATTCGGCAAACCCGGTCATGGCATATTTGGTCATGCAGTAGGCGCTCATCGCCGGTGCGGGCACAAGGCCTGCGATACTGCTTGTAATCAGCACGTGACCTGGTTTTTTCTGCTCCATCATCTTTGGTATAAAGAGCTGCGCCATAAAAATATTCGCCCAGAGATTACGGTCGATAATCCAGCGCCAGTCGTCGAAGGTCATTTTTTCAATGGGTGATCCGAGCCCCACACCGACATTGAGGCAGAGAATCTGCGGTGTGCCGTTTTTCTCAGAATATAATTTCAGGAATTTTTCGTTCTCGGCCTCAAGGGTGTGGTCCACTTTAAAGGAAGAATTACCGCCAGCGATGGCGTTGAGCTCAGACAAAACACTTGTTAACTTTTCTTCGTTGATGTCCGTGATGGTGACGGATGCACCTTCTCGGGCCAGCGCCAGCGCGAGGCTGCGGCCGATACCCGAGGCCCCCCCGGTAACAATCGCTGAAGCGCCCCGGATTTCCATACGTCGAAAAGAAAATTTGCAACGCGCGATACAGCATAAAAGCTAAATGGATTTTTGCGGCGCATACCAGCTTTTAGCGGATTTCAGTTGCACCACTGTTCCACTGTTTTATTTACGCCGATGGCAAACTTGAATAAGTACACGATGTACGAACTACTGATCACGGCGATGAAAGATCATCCGACGGCGATAGCGCAGATGTATCGGCCAGATAAGAACGAGCCCTACACAAAAGTAAGCTATACTGAATTCTTCGACAAGGCGCGCGCGATCAGCCTCGGCCTCGATGCAATCGGTCTTAAACGCGGAGACAAAGTCGGATTCATTGCCGACGTGGGCCAAACGTGGTTGCCGGTCAGCATGGGTATTAACGCCATCGGTGGCGTCGACGTGCCCCGGGGCACAGACGCAACACCGCAGGAACTCCTCTATATTTTTAAACATGCTGATTGTCCGGTCATCATTCTGGATAATGAAAAAGTTTTCAACAGTATCTCGGCGAAACTTGGTGAATTCTCAAATCTCAAGACCATCATCTTTGTAAACCCGGCAACGCCACAGGTTCCGGGTCACATCAAGATCTACAGTCTCGATGAAATCATCGCCAGCGGCCGCAGCGTGCAGGCATCACAGCCAAATCGGTTTGCAGAACTCGGTAATGCGGTTTCTGAAGAAGAGCTCGCCACAATCATCTACACCTCAGGGACAACGGGAAATCCCAAAGGTGTTATGCACACAAATAAATCCCTGAGTTGGGAAATTTCGCACGCCGCCGACGACATCCATTTCAAACCGAATGGTGTTACGATGGGCTTTCTGCCGCCTTGGCACGTCGCCGAACGTCTGATCGAATCGGTGGCCCTGACGAAAGGTTGCGCGATTGCGTTTACCGCCGTGCCCACACTGGCTAAAGATTTACAGGAAGCACGCCCGACCTTTCTATTGTCAGTACCCCGCGTCTGGGAAAGCCTTTACAACCGTGTTCTCGACAATGTGAAGAAGGCCTCACCGATCGCGCGCGCACTCTTTAATTTTTCGCGCTGGTCGGCCATGCATTTTTCAATCGAAAAAGACATTCTTGCGAACCGCAAGTACCGACTGACAAAGCCATCGGTCCTTTTCCATCTGTTCCGCCGCCCGCTCGCCTTGATTGCAATGTTGTGGCTATTGATACCAAATCTTCTGGCGCAATTGATTCTGGGCAAAGTCCGTAAGGGATTGGGCGGACGCGTTGAATTTGCGCTTTCAGGCGCCGGCGCGCTGCCCGAACACATCGACCGTTTCTTTTATTCGATTGGGGTTGCCATTGTCGAAACCTATGGTATGACTGAAACGGTCGGCGTTACCTGCCGCCGGAGTTATCCTGGTACCGTCATCGGCACTGTCGGCAAGACGATCGCGGGCACGAAAGTGAAGCTGCTCGACGAACATGGCAACGAAATCACAGAGCCCAACATTAAGGGTGTATGCTGGCACTATGGCCCACACATCATGAAAGGCTACTATAAAGAAGAACAGAAAACCGCTGAGATCCTGAAGGACGGCTGGCTGAATTCCGGCGACATTCTCATCTATACGGCGAACGGCGAGCTGAAATTTGCGGGTCGCGCGAAAGACACAATCGTACTCATTGGCGGCGAGAACGTCGAGCCGCAGCCCATCGAAGATACGCTGATCCAGAGTGAGTACATCCACCAGGTTGTCGTCGTTGGCCAGGATAAAAAATCGCTCGGTGCCTTGATCGTGCCTGCGAAAGAAGCGGTACAGAAGTACGCCAGCGAGCAGAAAATCACATTACCGGCTGAGATGCGCGACTGGCCGCTGAACCCCGAGATTCAGAAACTCTTTAAGGCCCAGATCAAAGAACGCGTATCCGAAAAAGCCGGTTTCAAGAGCTTCGAAAAAGTCAATGCCTTCACGGTGATTCCCGATGAATTTAAGATCGGCGAAGAACTGACGCAGACATTGAAAGTCCGCCGCAACGTGGTATTCGACAAGTACGCGAAGCAGATCGAAGAAATGTATAAATAAGGTTTTTTAAGGGGGTATTTCATATTAGATAGCCCGAAGCAGTTTTTCCAGTTCGGCAGTGACGGTTTGGCTACGGCGCTGCATCATGCGCGCCGCGTCTTCGATGAATTTTGAACGGTCGTAGATTTTAGTCTCACCCCACAGAAAAGGGCGAAAATATCCCGAGCGGTGCGATAGGCCGAAAAGGTTAGCTCCCACATCGATAATCGAACCCGTACCGAGCATGGTACCGATCGCCGTCTTCGCATAATCGCCGATGATCGAGCCGAATTTGATCGTACCCGCGGGGTATTTGTTATCCCGGAAGGTCAGGCGCACCTCGCCGTAATTATTCTTGAGATCCGATGTCGTCGTCAGCGCGCCCAGATTCACCCAATCGCCGACCAGGGAATGCCCCAGGAAACCCTCATGGTGCTTGTTGGAAAAATCGCCGATGATCGAATCGGCGATTTCACCGCCCAGCCGGCAATTCTCTCCGGCAATCGCATTGGAAAAGCGGCAGGCATCGAGCTGGGTCTTTTGGCCGATGTAAGCCGGCCCACGCACAAAGGAAAATGCGCCGACGACCGCGCCGGCATCGATAACGATCGGCCCCGCTTCGGTGTTAAAACCGGCAAACCGGGAGATTCGGGCGCTGGAGTGCACCCGGCAATTTGCCGCATCACCTTCGACGAGCGCCGCCGGGCCTGCTTCAAAGCCATTCCCCAAAAACGCCAAATCGGCGGAGATCTGATTTCCCATATTTGCCAGAAGCGCAGCGGGATGAATCACGGGGTTTTCGCTCTCGGCATTGGACCAGCTTATTTCGCCTGAGACATGGTGCAGCGCCGTGAGGGTGGCGACTTCCGCCTGTTGCCGCCGCGTTGTCACGGGCACAGGCGCCTGGTTTTGCCTGCGCCCTCGTTCCCACGGTGAAAAAATTCCGTCGCGCAGCAGGAAAAACGGCTTCAGGCGCAGCAGCGGAGTGAGCGTTTCTTGAAAAAGATCTGTCACTTATTGCAGGGTACGTACCAGGTCGAGAATGTGGTAAAAGTATGTACTGAGATTGTGCCCCGACAGCAAGGAGTGCACACCGATCATGACCAGCGACGCACCGACGGGTATCGTCAGGTTATCATCCAGCAGACCCTCGTGGCTGACAAATTCGATGAGCAGTGCGGCGATCGAACCTAGCACCAGCGTCAGCCAGTTTTCCAGGCGGATGCCGTGGATATCCCACAGCACGTAATCCGACGGGTATTGGATGGCCGAAATGAGCAGGAGAAAGACCAGGCCAGCAAGGAAGGCGCCCGCCATACCACCGAGTGTGCCCTGCAAACTCTTGCCGTTATAAAAACGGATGGTGCCGAATTTACCGCCGACGAGTGCCGCCGCCGGATCACCAAAGGTCAGAAACAAGATCGAAAGGATGGCGATCTCGCGCGGAAAAAAGCCGACGACGAGGCAGAGCGCAAGAATATACGGCACGCTGCCATGCATCTTGTCGGCTTCTTTGCCCTTAAGCATCGGGCCTGCGACCTTGAGGAAAAGGTCTTGCCAGAGCTTAAAACGGAAGCGGAGGAATTCGATGATAAAAAAAACAATCGTGACAATGCCCGTGATCCAGAAAATGATGGAGCGCGTCGTCTCTTTGAACTTCCACGGGCTGACGCCGTCGAGGACGTTAAAAAAATAGCAGAACGGAATAATGAGCCCGATCAGGTGAAATAACTTGCGGGCATAGTTGAACTTGTCGCCCGGTTTATTGTCTTTGCTGAAAAGTTTTTTGGGTTCTGCCATGCTTCGATACGCTCCGTTACACTCCGCTACTCAGCACAGGTTCCCCCTGACAGCCTAGCCCAGAAGTTTTTCTGCGGCCATGCGCGACTGCGCGTAAGAAAACATTTCGGTAAAACCGGTCATGCTGACGACCTGCTGCACCCGGGCTGAAGGCTGAATCAATGCCAATTTTTTGCCGCTGCGCGACAGCTGCTCGCTCATTTCGAAGAGCAGGCCGATTCCGGTAGAGACGATGAGTTCGACTTCGCTGAGATCGAGAAGCACGTGGTTCTTGGTCGCGGCATCGAGGAACTTGCGGCGCACCTCGTGCGTATTCTGGGAATTCATGGCCCCAATGATTTTAAAGAACGTATACGTCTGGGCTTTTTCTTCGATAACCTGAAATTGTTGCTCGGAAGGCGTTGGCATCGGATTGGCAATCTGACACTGTCAGGCAGACGAGCAAGGAAAAAATGCCTGCCATGCTGCGAATAGGCCGAAATCCCCGCCCTGTGCAATCCACTTGACGCGACGCACCAAAGCACGATGCCCGCGGATGCTCGCTGCGCTTCTGTCTCTGGTAAACGCCGGGGCCGGTCTCGACGCCCACCGCCGCCGCTACGTCGTCAATACGAACGTCTACGCGCTCATCGTCATTGCCATAACGCTCCCCTATCCTTTTATTTACCTCTACCTGCACGTCGACGTCGACCCGCTCATTCTTTCGGGCTCGCTGATTTTTCTCGCCGCCTATTCCGGGGTAATTTTTTTGAATTACCTGACCCTGCATACCCTGGCGAAGCTGCTGTTTTTTGCGGCGGTGCTCTGCCAGCTGTTCTCGATCTGCGTGATCTTCGGTAAGGGCACGGGGCTCGACCAGTTTTTCTATGCGGCCTTTGTGGGGATCTTCTTCGTCGTCGACCGGCACCAGAAGATCATGATTATTCCTTCGCTGGCGGTGCTGGCGGCGGAATACCTGCTCATACAATACATCAACGCGTATATTGATCCGCTCGTAAAAATCTCGCCCGCTACCGCGACGATCATCAGCTATATCTCATCGGGCTCGGTGTTCTCGCTACTCGGCCTGCAGTGCCTGTTTTTTTACTGGGGAAATCTCAAAGCGGAAACGGATCTCGAAACCGCGCGGCGGCAATCTGACCAGCTGCTGCTGAATATTCTGCCCGAGCCGATTGCCGACGAGCTGAAAAAAACCGGCGCTGTCGAACCGGTCGAGCACGACTCCGTGACGGTGGTTTTCACCGATTTTGTCGGCTTCACCGCGAGTTCCGAATCGCGCAACCCGACCGATCTCTTGCGTGATCTCGACGACTGTTTCTCGGCCTTCGATGCGATCATTGAAAAACACGGGCTGGAGAAACTGAAGACGATTGGCGACGCCTACATGTTTGCAGGTGGTGTGCCGACTGATCTCGCCGACAACGCGGCGCAGTGCATTCTCGCGGCAAAAGAAATCGTCGCCTATGTCGAAAAACGCCGGTCGGATAACCCGCGTTTCTGGCAGATCCGCGTGGGCGTGCACACGGGGCATCTGATCGCGGGCGTGATTGGCCGCAAAAAATTCATCTACGACGTCTGGGGTGATACGGTCAACACGGCAAGCCGGCTCGAAGCGGCAGGCGAGCCGGGGCGGATCAACACCTCGGCGGCGACCTATGATTTAATTAAGAAAAAATTCACCTGCACACCGCGCGGCGAGATTGCAGTGAAGGGCAAGGGTCCGCTAACGATGTACTTCGTGGAATAGGCCTTGTCTGAAATGGGCGAAAAACTTCTTCCGAACGCCCCTGAGGGCCTGGCCCCTTTTGAACCTCCTCGACTTTTGAACAAAAATGGCTTGAAACCGCATTTGAACAGTATGTTTGAGCACATGCAAGGGACTTTACATAGGTATGTGGAAATAGACCCGGCTAAATACGACGGGAAGCCCGTAATTACGGGTACTCGAGTGCCCGTTCAGGCCCTCGTGATGCATTATCGGTCAGGTATGCTCTTAGAGGAAATACTTGAAGGGTACCCGAACATTACCTCAGCCCAGTTATTTGATGCATTAAGCTACTATTTTGATAATAAAACCGCGATCGATGCCGAATTAGAATGATTCGGCTGTATTTGGACGAGGACGTCCACAAGCAAGTAGCCCTTGCTCTCAGGCTAAGAGGGTATGATGTTGTGAGCGTTCATGAGCTGGAAATGTGGAATTTATCAGACGAAGAACAGCTAGCTTTCGCCACTCAAGACCACAGGGCGATATTCACGTTTAACCGCGGAGATTTTGCCAAATTACATGAGAATTGGCTATCTTTAGGGAAGAGCCACAACGGCATAATTACCAGTAAGCAACTTACACTTTCCGAAACAATTCAGAGGCTGAACAGGCTTCTATATGCGAAAAAGGCAGCAGAAATCGAAAACCAGCTTATTTGGTTATGACTACGCAAGGTCAATATTCGAGCTTACGGGGCGAAGTTCATTAGTCCAATCGCCCACTTCAGACAACAAAATTTACCTGCTGCGCCGCTGCGGTGCGGTAGCTCCTCGCGTGCTCGGCCCTACGCGCCAAAGATCGCGGACAAAGCACAAGCGGGGAGCTTGTTTTGTGCTTTGCCTGGAGGCGCTACGGGCGGATTGAGTGACGCAACATGGCTCTACAGGATGCAAAGTTGAACAAAGATTCACTCAACCTCAGGTAAATTCCGCGTTAGCTGCCGTACCCAAGAATTTCAAAGAGTTCACGAAGAGTCAATTTTTCTAAAAAACTTGACTCAATACGTATCCCTCAATATAGTCTACGTATGAGTGCTGTGAAACTGACGCTGAAGTTAGAAGAATCTGCCATCAATAAGGCTAAGACTTACGCTAAGGTTAATAGAACTAGCCTATCTAGATTGGTGGAGACTTATTTTAATGAAATTTCGGGTGGCACAAAGAAAAAGGCTTCAGCGAAAATTTCGCCCCGCGTAAGGGAATTGTCAGGTATACTTAAGGGGGCAAATATTGATTACAGATCCGAAGTTACTTCAATTCTCCGGAAAAAGCATGGTTTAGATTGAAAAAGAAAGTATTCTTTGATTCGGACGTACTGCTCGATGTACTCATCCAACGTCCCAAGCACTATGGGGAATCGGCTGAGGTTCTTAGCTTGGCCGATTCTAAGGTCGTAGACGGATACACCTCTACACTCATTTTGTGCAATTTGCATTATATCCTGCGAAAGCAATTAGGGGAAAAAGTGGCCATGCTTCATGTAGCAAAGTTGCTGGAAATGCTTGAAATACTCGACTTGCGAAAAAATGACATTAGCGCCGCTATGAACCTCGGCATGCCAGATTTTGAAGATGCAATTCAATCATGCATCGCATTCAGGACGCGCATGGATTGGATAGTGACACGAAACAGTAAAGACTTCAAGAAATCCTCTGTAAAACCCCTGATTCCGGGTGATTTTATCGAACTTGGTTACGGCAGATAAAAAAATTTAGCTGCGCGTGTGCTCCCTAAGGGAGATTCGCTTCGCGCATCCAGGGTCTCCGCAGCAAAACCCGCGGACAAAGCATAAGACGCTAGCTTACCAGCAGCAAGCCGGACACTTGTCTTGTGCTTTGCCCCGAAGTACTCCGTGCCCATGAAGCAATATAATAAATTCCTCCCCCGGAAACTCGTTTACAATTTGCCAGCAAATAACTCACAGCGCTATGATAAAAATTCCGACCGATAAACCGTTCAAAATACCAGGGGTTGTGAAACAGTTAGTCATCGCGGTAGCAATCCTCGTTTTTTATGGAAATTGCCGCTCAACCCCCGATCACCACGTCTTTTGTACCCAGGCCAAAATGCGCCGCGCCGAAGCCGGTAAAGGCACACCCAATGACAGACAAGTCCGCTGCCACGGCCTGACCCAGGCGCGTTTAGCAGCGGCGCCGGGACGCGATTTTTCAAAGTACGCCGATTGTGTGCTCGAAGCCGAGAATAATATCACGGCGGGAAAATGCGAATAAGGATGCTTTTGCCCATAATATGAAAAAAATCAACGCCCCACGCCGGATATTCGCCATTGCAGTAATCCTGCTGTTCCTCTGCAATCTCTCCGCTACGGAGCAGAGCCCGCCGAAATTCAAAGCCATCGCTTTTGACTATTTTGTACTCTTTGATCCAAACTCCGTAATTCCGACCGTCGAAGAAATTTATCCCGGGAAAGGCATGGAGTTCACTAAAATGTGGCGCAGCAAACAATTCGAGTATGGTTTCTTAAGATCGATTACCAATCGCCATGCCGATTTTTTCGAGGTTACCGGTGATGCTTTGGAATACACTGCCGCCGCAATGAAACTAAAGTTAGAACCCGCAATACGAACCCGTCTTTTGAATGCTTATCTGACACTGAAACCCTGGCCCGACACGATTGCGGCTCTAAAAAAACTAAAAGCCTCGGGGCTGCGGATTATCACCATCGCAAATTTCAGCAAAAAGATGCTGCAAGCCAATGCCGACAACGCCGGAATCACCGGTCTATTTGATGAATTGTTAAGTACAGAGGTCAATGGCACTTACAAACCTGATCCGCGCGCCTATGAGCTGGGCCTGAAAAGGTTGAATCTCAAAAAACATGAAATCGTATTTGCAGCCTTTGGCGGCTGGGATGCCTATGGAGCTAAGAATTTTGGATACCCGACCTACTGGGTAAACAGGTTCAACCTGCCGACTGAGAATCTGGGCATTTCTGCAGACCGGACCTCAAACGATATTCAGGGCCTGCTGGATTTTATTTTCCCGAAACCCTAACGATACGACGGTCAGACTACCGTAACCGAGATAATCTTATCGTCTTTGCGCAGCGCATTGACAACGTCCATATCGTGCGTGCGGCCGAAAACCGTGTGCACACCGTCGAGATGCGGCTGCGCCTTGTGGCAAATAAAGAACTGGCTGCCACCGGTATCTTTGCCCGCATGCGCCATCGACAGGCTGCCCGCCATGTGTTTGTTCTCGTTGATCTCGCACTTGATCGTATAGCCGGGACCACCCGTCCCTGGCATGCCTGACGCGCCCGCGCGTGTATTGGGACAACCGCCCTGGACCATAAAATTGGCGATCACACGGTGAAAGGCGAGACCGTCGTAAAATTTCTCATTGGCGAGCTTTACGAAGTTGGCGACCGTTGCGGGAGCTTCCTTGTCATAGAGTTCAAAGCTCATTTTCCCTTTACTGGTTTCGATAATGACTTCAGGCATAAGGTTCAAATGCATTTTCCAGTCGGCGCGACAAGAAATTCAGAACTGCCTAGATCCTCAGCGAAGCCCGGAAACCCCTGACGGCATAATAAGATTCCGCGCCATTATGGTAGGTGAAGACCTGATCGTAGCGGCGATCGCAAAAGATCGCGCCGCCCAGTTTACGGATATGCGCCGGAGTTTTGACCCAGCTTGAAGTTTTTGTATCGAATTCGCCGAAACTTTGCAGCTTACGGTATTCTTCTTCGGTTAAAATCTCAACACCCATCGCCGCCGCCATGTTCACGGCGCTGTCCTTCGGCTTGTGTTCTTTGCGGGCTTTTAACGCTTCGTGGTCATAGCACAGGCTGCGGCGCTCCTTCGGGCTTTCGGCAGCGCAATCATAAAAAACGTACTCTCCCGTCTTTTTATCATGCGCCACAACATCGGGCTCGCCGCCGGTCCTTTCCATTTCAGAAAGCGACCACAGTTTATCCGCAATGCTCACGAGCTTTGCCTGCACTTTGTCCCAGGAAAGATCTTTGTGCCGGTTCGTATTTTTCTCAAAGCGGGATTTCAGTATTTTGAAAAAATCTTCTTGTTGCTTCGGCGAAAGTTTATTTATAGCAACCTTGGCCATGGTTGTCAGACCCTAAAGCGGAGTAATATCACCCTGAGCAACGAAGTCTCTCTGCTTTCCCTTTTTATCCGTATAAAAATATAACCTTTTACCCAGTGTGGGATAATCACACACGTCGAATTCCTGCCTGTCACCGCCAACGAGGTAGACCAGATCTTCGTTACCCGAATTTACTAATGCATGGCTCGGGCCTTCCGCGGGAAGTCCTACGAAATCACCCGCGACAACTTCAACCTTCTCGTCGTCGAGCTCAAGCATACCCTTACCCGAAATAATATAAATGAACTCGTCTGCTAATTTATGCGAATGCCGGACCGTCGTCGACTTGCCCGGTTTTACGTGCGTCATATGGATGCCGATGCGGCTTAAACCTGTGAGATCGCCCAGCGAAACCGAATGCCTTTCGACGCTGGTATCGAGCGGGTGCGATTTTTTCTCGAGCGAAGCCTCGAGATTTCCCGTTTTAACTACAAACTTTTTCAAAGCCATACCCGAAGGTCAGGCCATCATGCTGTCAGTCAGCTCGAGATTCGCATAGACATTCTGCACATCGTCGTGATCTTCAAGGGCTGAGATCAGTTCGAGCGCTTCTTTGGCCTTCTCGCCTTCTACGGTGATCGTCGTCTGTGGAATGAATTTGAGGCCCGATTCGGTGATCTTAAACCCCTTCGCCGCAACCTTGGGCTCCATGGCAGCAAGAACCGCGTGAAAGTCATTCACCGAAGTTTTCACTGCATAAACCTTGTCGTCATCCTTCTCAATGTCTTCGGCACCTGCATCGAGCGCGATTTCCATGACGGCGTCTTCAGTGATATTATCGCCTTCGACAAGAATGAGGCCTTTTTTATCGAACAGGTAGGCGACGGCATTCGCGTCGGCCATGCTGCCGCCATTGGTTTTGAATAAACTTTTAAGTTCGGGTACAGTGCGTGACTTTTTGTCGGTCATGACTTCGACCATGATGGCTATCCCACCGGGGCCATACCCCTCATAGACGCCCTCTTCGTAATTGATGCCTTCGAGTTCACCCGCACCTTTTTTGATGGCACGCTCAATATTGTCGCGGGGCATCGAGTTCTGCCGCGCTTTTAGCGTGGCTGCCCTCAGGCGCGGGTTGGCCGTTTCGTCGCTGCCACCGAGCTTCGCCGCAACCATGATCTCTTTTGCGAGCTTGGTAAAGATCGCGCCGCGCTTTGCGTCGGCGGCACCCTTGCGGTGCTGAATATTTTTCCACTTACTATGGCCTGCCATGGCGGATTAATTGCGGTTCTGCGACGCGCCGCAAAGTAGAAAGGCGCGTCGAAAGCAATTGACATGTTATCACTACCGTTGAACATGATAACATGATTCGGACACAGATCTCTCTCGACGCCGAGGTCTATGAAGAAGCTAAAGTCTATGCTGCCGAAAGCGGGGTATCTTTGGCTGAGTTCTGCAGACAGAGCATCAATGAACAGCTTGTCAAATACCGCAAAGCCGGTCCCATTGCGCGCTTCGCTGGTGTCTACCTCGGGCAAGGCGATGATAGCTCAACCGTCGACGAAGTCGTTTATGGCAAACGTTATGTATGAGCGAAAAGGTATTCATCGATAGCGGCATCTTGATCGCGTATATGAATGCCCGCGACCGCTGGCATCAGCAGGCGCTCTACCTGTTCCAGGAAAAAAATATTCAACCTTTCACTTCTGAACTTGTGATCTCCGAAACCTATTCCTGGTTTCTGCACCAGGCCGGCGAAGAGATCGCCCGCCAGTTCCGCTTGTTTGTGAAGGCCATACCTAAATTAAAAATTTTATTCATGAATGCTGACGGTCTCGATGCAACGGCGGTAATGCTCGATAAGCACCGGGGGGCCAAGCTGACCTACGTCGATGCGGCAAGCCTTGTGCATCTCGAGGTGCAGAAGATTCATACAGTCTGGTCGACAGATTACCATCTGTCCCTGACCGGCAGGACAATTAAGCCCGTTAAATAGCCGTCACAGTTCAGGCTGTCTTTAATTTCTCCAAAAGCTCCGCTTCAGAAAGCTCGAGCTTTTCTCCCGAGCGGCGCAGCTTGACCTCGAGCTTACCGGATTCGATCGTCTTCTTACCGACGGTGACGATAAAGGGAAAACCGACAAGCTCGGCATCGTTGAATTTTACGCCGGCGCGCTCGTCGCGGTCGTCGAGGTATACAGTGACACCCGCTTGCTTCAGCGTCGCATAAAGTTTGTCGACGAATGCCAGTTCGCTCTCGGCCTTTGCCAGCGAAACGAGGTAAACAGTGAAGGGCGAGAGTGCCGTGTTCCAGATAATACCGCGGTCGTCGTGATTCTGTTCCACCGCAGTGGCAATCGTGCGGCCTACGCCAATGCCATAACAACCCATGGTCGGAGTTAAAGGTTTTCCATTCGGATCGAGCACAGAGAGATTCATTTTCGCGGCATATTTTTTACCGAGTTTAAAGATATGCCCGACCTCGATGCCCCGGGTCTCTGTCAGCTCGGCCTTTTTGCACTGCGGGCAGATATCGCCGGCGTGTGCGACAACGAGGTCATGCTCTCCGCTGAGAGTGAAATCACGGCCTTCGGCGACGTGTTTTTTATGAAAGCCGGTTTTATTCGCACCGGCGATAAGGCCGCTGCGGCTCTTGAGATGCCGGTCAAAAAAGATATGGAGAATTTTCTTTGCGACCTTGTCGTTCGCCTTGAAGGGTAATGCCACCGGCCCGGCATAACCGGGCTCGGCACCGGTGAGCGCCTGAATCGTCTCTTCACCTGCGAGCCAATAATCCGTCGCACCCGACAAATTCTTCATTTTGATTTCGGAAAGTTCACGGTCCCCGGGCACAAAGCACAGAAAGATATTTTCTTTATCTTCGTAGATCACGGCCTTGATAAAATCACGGGGAGCTTGCCCTGTGAGTTTCGAGACGTCTTCGATCGTCTTCGCGGCGCCGGTTTCAAAATCGACCATCGCCAAGGATGGCGAAGGGGTGTTTGAGCCATGGCTGGCGGCTGCACCCGCTGCATCGGCAGAAGGGGATATCCCACTTTGATTTTTAGGATTTTCAAGGAAGGCTGTCTTCTCTTGGTTCGAGCGGTAGCCGCAGGCTTCGTCGCTGCAAAGCAGCAAAGTTTCTTCGCCGATGGATGAAGCGACCATGAACTCTTCGGAGCCGCTGCCACCCATGTTGCCCGAGTCGGCTTCGACGGGAATTGTTTTGAGCCCACAGCGGTCAAAGATGGCGCGGTAACATTCGCGCATTTTCTGGTAGGTCTCATCGAGCGAGGTATCGTCGACGTGGTATGAGTATGCATCTTTCATCGTGAACTCGCGGCAGCGGATGAGGCCATAGCGCGGGCGAATCTCGTCGCGGTATTTTTTACCGATCTGGTAGAGATTGAGCGGCAGCTGTTTATACGATTGCAGAAAGCCGCGTGCGAGATCGGTCATCGCTTCTTCATGAGTCGGCCCGAGTGCATAACCGACATCGTGGCGGTCCTGCATCCGCATCATTTCTTTGCCCATGACCGACCAGCGGCCCGACTCTTGCCAAAGCTCGGCGGGTGTGATCACGGGCAGCGTCACCTCGACGCCGCCGAAGCGGTTCATCTCTTCGCGGATGATTTCGACGATCTTGCGGTGAACAATATCGCCGAACGGCAGGTAAGAGTACAGCCCCGCCGCCTGCTTGCGAATGTAGCCGGCGCGTGAAAGCAGGCGGTGCGAAGCAACCTGCGCGTCGCTGGGATCGTTTTTTGAGGTAAAGAGGGGCAGTTGTGACGCGCGCATATCGGGAAAAAATGAAAAACAGACATGCCTTCAAGCAGAATCAATGGTCGTTGACCCGACGTCTTCGCGTCAGGTCATGGGAGATGCTCAGCCGATTCAAAATAGCGGTCCTGAGATCTTACCAGGCGGGCGACTACGTTCTGCGCCGCAAAGCGACGACCTTCTTTTACTTCTGCCTCGCCTTCGTCGCCCTCATGCCGGTCTTCATGCTGATTTATCTCGTGTGGATACCCCACCGCCTGCCTTTTGCAGCGCCGCCGATGCTTGCGGCGATGGCGATCGGCCTCGTCTGCCTGACAATTCTTGCGCGCGGCAAGTTCTACATTGCCGGCCAAACCCTTGCCTTCGTCGCCTTTGCGATCATCGCCACGGCGCAGTTCCAGAAGTTAAACGGTGAATATTTCACCGCCTACTCGACTTTTATTCATCTCTTTGCGATTCCGATTCTGATCGTGGGGCTGTTCGGCCGCAAACGCTACATTCTGCCGATGTACGGTGTCATGGTTGTCACCAATGTCATCTTCTTTGTATTGCTGCGCCCGCGCATCAGCGGCGAGTACCTGACAGCTGCGCAGGTGGGGCTCATGACGAGTGTGATCGCTCTTACCCTGGCAACGACGCTGCTGTTTTTACTGCGGAACATCATGGATTCGGCGGTTTTCGAAGTCGAAAAAACCAACGCTTCGATGAACCGTTTTGTACCGACCGAATTCTTAAGCCTGCTGAAAAAGAAAAACATCAACGAGGTTGGGCTCGGTGATCATACGGAAAAAGAGATGACCATTCTTTTTGCCGACATCCGCAATTTTACGGGCATCTCAGAGACGCTGAGCCCTTCGGAAAATTTTTCATTCATCAATGACTATCTGAGTGTGATGGGGCCGATCATCCGCGAGAACAATGGTTTCATCGATAAATATATCGGTGATGCGATTCTCGCACTGTTTTTCACATCCGCTGACGCGGCGAAGGCCTCGGTGGAAATGCATGCGATGCTGCAGCGTTTTAACGCACAGTTCATCGACGGTATTTTTCCCGAAATCCGCATCGGTGTCGGCATCCACACGGGTCGCATCATGCTGGGCACGATCGGCGAGGTGCGCCGCATGGAAAATACCGTCATTAGCGACACGGTGAATGCGGCGTCGCGCATCGAGAGCCTGACAAAAAAACTCGCTGCCGGTATCCTTTTAAGCGGTGAATCCCTCGCGCAGATTCCCGGCGACGACTACAACGTGCGGCTCGTCGATGTCACACAGCTGCGCGGCAAAACCAAAATGCTTGAAATCTACGAACTACTGAACCCGCTGGCAGATGAGCGGCGCGAACTGCTGCTGTCTTATGCGGATGACCTGAAGACCGCCGTGCACGACATTCGGCAAGGCAGACTCGATTCGGCGAAAGCCCTGCTGGAAAAATGCCGCCAGATCTGCGAAGACGACGGCACTGTTTTACACCATTTACGCAAACTGCAAAAAATGGAAATTCTCAAAGCACGCAATTTGAATTAGGAAGGTTTATGGACGCAATTAAAAGATACATCGGTGGCTTCTTCGGCTCCCTGGCCGAACGCATTTTCGTTTTCTTCATGGCGCTCTTCATCAGCCAGGCGCCGCAGTACATGAACCTCTACCTCAACGTACTCTCGGGCGCAAAAGCTGCGTATGAAAAATCGGTGAAGGAAATCGCCGAAAAAGCCAATGAGCTCGGCATGACGACGCAGGAATTCATCACCGATCTCGTAAAATCGCAAAGCCAGGCGGCAAAAAAATCGGGGGAATTACACCAGAGCCAGATTACACATCTCAAGAATGCAAAAAAAGCCTTCGACGCGATCAAAAACGCCGGTGCCTTCTCGCGCCCCTTTGTTTTCCTGAAACACGTCGACTGGTCGCTGGCGAAGAGCGTGCAGTTTCAGCCGGCATTCCCGTTCACCCTGGAGGCGCTGATCTATGTCGTGGTGGGAATTATTTTGGGCATGATCCTGTTCCGCGGCCTGCTTTACTTTCCCAAAAAGTGGCTGGGCGGCGGCAAGAAGCAACAACCAGCGTACTAGTTTTCATTTGCCCCCTTAGAATTATCCTTTAAACAGATTCCCACAAATCAATAAGCGGTAGCTTATTGATTTGTGGTTAAATAAAAGCGGGCAATCCGCACTTCAAACGGCAGGCCGTCGCGGCGCACCATACTGAACGAGCCTTCCATGGTGCCGAAATTGGTGCCGAGCGGGCAAAAGCTCGAATACGAGTAGGATTCCCCCGGCTCGAGTTCCGGCTCTTCACCCACCACGCCTGGCCCGTAGACGTCTTCGCGTTTGCCATCCGAATCGATGATAATCCAGTGCCGTGACTTGAGCTTCGCCCAGGCGTCGCCCTCGTTGTGGATCGAAATCTTGTACGAGAACAAAAACTGGCCGTCTTCGGGTATAGAGCGCTCGATCAGATAGTGTGGCTCCGCCTTGATACGGATGCCATCGGTGACGATTTCTGAACCAGCGGTAACCGGCATGCGTAACTATACCCCCGGCCACGATGCTGTAAATCAAAAACTCAATTGACGCAACATCTTCCTTATAAAGAGACATAATTCCTGCGCCGTTTTCGCTGAAAATCGGCGCTCATTCCAATGCTCGCAGACATACTTTCGCGCTACAAAGCCGCCTCTTCGCTCGTCTTTACCGTCGTTTTCTGCCTGAGTTGCCTCATCTGGAAATCGAACCTGCTGTCGCGCACGGCGAACAGTGCCAGCCGCGCACTCGACTTCTTTTCTACCACGTTTTCATCGTTTGGCAAGGGGATATCCCGCTTTGTCGACAGTTATGGCACGTATGAAACCGTACGCGGTGAACGCGACGTGCTGCGCGAAAAGGTGAAACAGAACCTCGACATACAGGTCGAACTCGTGCGCCTGCGCGAAGAGAACAGCAAGCTGCGCCAGTTTCTGCAACTGCCGCCGGTTTCGAACCACCCTGTGCTGCAGGCAGAGGTTATTTCGCAGGATCCCGACAACTGGTTCCGCACCATCATCATCAACAAGGGCAGCGCCGATGGTGTCGCCACGTATATGCCGGTTGTCGCCATGCAGACGGTGATTGTGCCCGCAGAAAACAACAAACCCGCGGAGCCAAAACTCGTCGTCGGCATCGTCGGCAAAGTCATCCAGGTGAATCCCCACTCCGCGCGTATTCTGCCGCTCACCGACCAGTTCTCACGCATCGGCGTGACGGTAAAAAAGACCGGGCATTGGGCGCTCCTCAATGGCCAGAGTCCCCACCAGGACATGCCGCTCATCGACTACCTCAGCCTCGGGGTATTTATTTCGACCGGCGATGAGATCGTCACCTCGGGTGGCGATGGAATTTTTCCACGCGGCCTGCCTGTCGGCAGCGTCGGTAAGCGCATCGAACGCCTCGGCAGTTTCCAGAAGGCAGAGATTAATCCGGTGATCGATTTCAAGAAACTGGATTTCGTCATCGTCATCCAGAAGAAGGTCGATACCGAAGCGCTGAATTTTTTGCCGCTGAAACCCGACACGGTAGAAGAGCCAAAACTTTTACCCGCGCCGCCGGCAGTTAAAAAGAAAGGCGATGAAGAAGACGAAGAGGCTGAAGGCCCTGCAAAGCCCAAAGCCAACAAACCCGAAGCCAAAGCAGACAAACCGAAAACGCCCGCCGCCAAACCAGCGGAACCTGCGCCGCCCAAGCCGGCGGCCCCCACCCCGGCGCCTGAAGGAGGCACGCCGTGATTCTTGAAAAAGTCGTCATTGCGATCGCGATCTTTGTTTCTTATTTTCTCCAGACCAGCGTGGATTTTTTTGCGCTCGGATCCATTAAACCGGATTTCCTGTTAATCCTGACAGTGTACTTCGCCCTCTACCGCGGTGCCTTTGCGGCCCTGTGGATCGGTTTTTTCGGCGGCCTGCTGCAGGACATCAACCTCGGCGGTTATACCAATCTCATCAAACAGGACATGCAGTATTATATCGGCACCTCGGCGCTGGCAAAAACCGTGATCGGTTTTATGGCTGGCAAAGTGGCGCGCGATATCAATAAAGAAGCAACGTCGCTGATCGTCATCGTTGTGTTCGTCGCGTGTTTTTTAAAGGGCGTCATCATGTTCTTTACCGTCGCCCTCTTCCACTCCAGCGCACATGCCTCATCGCTGATTACCATTGTGATTCCGGAGGCGCTTTTCACGGCGGTACTCTCGATCGTTTGGTTCCGCCTGTTGCGCTGGGCTTTCCCAACAGTCGAAAAAGCGGAAGGCCAACGGATTATCCGCCGCATGGGTCAATAGATTATGGCCCAGACGATACAGCAGTTCCAGCTCCGCCAGCGTCTGGATCGCCGTGTGACCGGTCTCACGATCTTTACGCTGGCCATGCTGGGCCTCTTAATTTTACGTATCGGCGACCTGCAGATTCTGCGCGGCGACGAATTCTTTGATAAATCACAACGCGTGATTCGCCGCGTCGTGGCACTCACCGCGCCGCGCGGCGAAATGTTTGCACGTAACTACACCAGCCGCGACAAGGCCACGTACATTGTCTCAAATTCGTCGGCCGTGTCTTTGAGCGTGATTCCATCCCACTTTCCGAAAAAGAAAGAACTGAAAGAGCTCGTCGCCAAACTCGAACGCCTGCTACGTTACCCCGAAGGATCGCTCACGGTAAAAGTCGCAGACAATAAGTACAAGGCGCACGAAGAAATCGTGCTGATTGAGAACCTGAAATCGGAACAGACGACTGTGATTGCTGACTATTATATTACCTTTTCAAAGTTTATCATCCGCCCGACGTCGCGTCGGTTCTATAATCTCGGCGCCTCGGCAGCTCACCTGACGGGTTACATCGGCCTGCCAAACCAGCGCGAGGTGGCCGCAGGTGTGCGCAGCTACCAGTATACGGGTAAGAACGGACTCGAGTCGCAATACGATACGATTTTGCGCGGTGACGACGGCGAGATTGTGCAGATCAAATCAGCGACCGGCGACATTGAAGAGCAAAAAGTGTTTCGTAATTTTGCGCCGGGCAATAACCTGATTCTGACCATTGACGCCGATCTGCAGATCGCCGCCTCGAAGGCGATGGGCGATAAGACCGGTGGCCTGATCGCGATGCGCCCGCATACGGGGGAGATCCTCGCTATCGTTTCAAAACCCGATTTTGACCCGAATATCCTGATCGCACTCGACAACCCCGACCGCCCCGACCATATCAGGCAGATCCAGGAGCAGAGAGCGGAGCTCAATCGCACGATTTCAACCAAATACCCGCCGGCTTCAACCTTCAAACCGCTCGTGGCTCTTGCCGGTCTCGAAGAAAAACGCCTGGCGAAAACCGATCATTATTACTGCAATAAAACCTTCACGCTGAAAAGCAGCTACAAAGGTTCGGCCGACACAACATGGGGCGACTGGGGCCGGCATGGCGATAATGACCTGACCGGGGCTCTCGCGCAAAGCTGTTCGGTTTATTTTTACGAAGCGGGATACCGCATGGGAGCCGAACCCATGATCAAATACTCGCGCTATTTCCATCTCGGCGAAAAATCGCAGATCGATCTGCCCAGCGAGATTGCGGGCTTTGTGCCCGACAATGCCTGGAAAGAAAAAACGTTTAATACGCGCTGGTTTGACGGCGATACGGTAAACCTCTCAATCGGCCAGGGTTTCATCGAAACGACGCTCATCGGCATGGTGGGCTTCTATGCAGGCGTCGCAACCGGTGGCACCATCTATAAGCCGCACCTGATACGCCAGATCCGCTTCGCCGAAAACGACCAGGTAAAACTTGATGTCAAACCCCAGGTACAGGACCAGATACCGCTCTCAAAATCTGCGGTGCAGGCAGTGCGAGAGGGATTGCGTGCCGTGACGACGCGGGGTACTGCCGGCGGAGTATTCCGCGTGCCCGGTATTATTCCTGTCGCCGGGAAAACCGGTACCGTGCAGACGCGATCGGGCGCGCCCGGCGACAAGGCATCGCAGCACGCCTGGTTCGTCGGTTATGGCCCTTTTGAAGGCGAGCCGAAAGACATGCTCGTCATCGGCGTTATCATCGAACGCGGCGTCGGTGGTTCGGTCGGCGCGGCGCCGATTGCGCGCGACGTGTTTGTGAAATACTCACAAAAACTCAAAGCGGGGACAGCCAACTGATGGAACGTTTTAGCCGTCTCGACTGGGTTTCGATTTTCCTCTCGGTCTCCGCGACGCTGATCGGTGTGGCCGTGCTTTATGGCGGGGGTATCACGGGCGAGGAGCTCGCGCAACGCAAACTCATCTGGCTTATACTCTGTGTGATAGCGATGCTGGTTTTCGCCAACATCAACTACCAGCTCTTAGGTTCCTTTGCGCCGATCATCTATGCCATCGGCGTTTTCGTCCTGATTCTGGTACTGGTACCCTTCATTGGTAAAGAAGTTAAGGGTGCCCGTTCATGGCTGCGCATCGGCTCGCTGGGTTTTCAGCCGGCGGAGTTCATGAAGCTGGTGGTTGTCATTACCCTCAGCAAGTACCTCGTGTTGCGTGAATCGGAAATCGGCAAACTCAAAGAGCTCATTATACCGGCCGTACTCGTTACGATACCCGCGCTGCTCATCGGTGTACAGCCCGACCTTGGTGGCGCAGTGATGTTCATGGCAATCCTCTTCGGTATGTTGTTCATCGGCGGCGCGAACACGGCTGTGCTCTTCGGTTTTGCCATCATCGGTTTTTTCGCCGTCTTCACACCGATGTTTCTCGAATATGAACGTTACATCATCGTCGACGACGTCTATAACGCGCTGCGCGAAGAGCATTTTCGCCTCGCCGATGCGGTGCGCATTCTCAACTTCGAAGTCTGGGAGGTGGCCGAAAATCTTAACTATAACACCCGGCTGATCCAGGACAAAACTCTTGTGACCTGGGCCAAAGAGACCTTGTCGCAGGGTGAGAACCTCAAGATTTTCTGGCAAACCGCTGCGGCCGTCGAACAAAAAAGCCCGAGCTTTTTGCGCGACATGCTGCGCAATACCACAGTCATGATTGCCATCGGCGGTACCGGTATTTTCTTTTACGGTCTCGGCGTACTCGGCAACTTTATGACGGGCGCCCCCTGGATGCGCCGCATCGGCAACATTGCACTGATCGTGGGGCTATCGTTCAGCTCGGGTTACATGTTTAACAAGTTCATCAACTTCAAACCCCACCAGGTGATTCGCATCGTGTCGTTTGTGAATCCCGACAAGTTCCAGAAGGGCGCGGGCTACCAGCTGCGGCACTCTCTGATCACCGTAGGCTCGGGCAAGTTTGCCGGCAAGGGCCTGTTCAAGGGTGACATGACCAAGGGAGACACGCCGTTTCTACCCGAGTGGTATAACGACTTTATCTTTTCCGTTGTCGGCGAACAGCTGGGCTTCTGGGGCGCGGGCACGTTACTGCTGCTATTATTCGGGCTGATCTTAAGGGCGATCAATATCGCGGTAACATCGAAGGATGATTTTGGCGCCATGCTTGCCTCGGGCATCGCTTTGATTTTCTTTCTGCACGTCTTCATCAACATCGGCATATCGCTGGGTCTCATGCCGGTGACGGGTATACCTCTAAGCTTTGTCAGCTATGGCGGATCGCATATGCTCTTGTGTTTTGTCTGCGTGGGCATACTCATCAACATCTACCGCCGCCGCTTTATCAACGCGTAATAACAAAAGAGATTGACCCGCTAGCGGACCGGCGTTCCGCAAGAATAGATGTTGGCTTTAAGGATCACATTCTTTTTTTCCTTAGTGAGCCTAGGCATGGCTACGGACCAATCGTCTCGCCTGCAGAAGATTAATCGAATCTATACGAAAATTGCCGCCCTGGAAGATTCGCGAGATTTGCTGACTTCAGAAGAAGAAGGCATCTTAATACTCAGCAAATTTGTCTGTTTTGCCGATCTGCAATGTGAAAAATTCCCCGAAGAAATTATACATGTGCCGGAATCGAACAGCACCTTCTACGTCGGGACACGAAACAGCGATGGTTGTTACGGAGCATGGAACATTCAGAACCGGCCTATCGGTCATCGCATAGCCCGCCCTCAAAATCATTTTTTCTCAGCCATGGGTGTAAAACCAAAAGATGTCATCGTCGCAATGGAAGGTCATTTGATTCTGGGAGAGAATCAAACGGCCTTGTGGCAGAACATTCGCGTTGCTGCAGAAAACCAAAAAAAATTGTCGATTGATCTATTCCGGGGTACCAGGCTGATTCGCCTGATAACCCCGATGCCCAAACTCAGATTGATTGCGCCAAGCACATAACAACGTAGCTGCCTTACGCAGCCCCGCCCGAAAATGTGCGGCGAATCGCCGGCAGCACGCGGACGACACCGCGATAAACGAGATAGCCGATCAGCAGCAGTGGCACGATATAGATCAGCGCATAGACCAGTTGCAGCAGCACATTCAGCAATCCCACAAAGGCATTGCGAAACTCAGGTACCTCTACCGGCGCTGGTGCGGCGATGGCGGGCAGCGAAAGCGTGATCTGCAGCGTCGCCCAACCGGTGCGGTCAGCGATGCGCCACTCTTCCATGCGGGTCGCCAACTGCTTGTCTTCGCTCTGCGACAGTAGATTCTCGGTGGCTTCCCAGTTTTTAGAACCTGTGCCGGTATTCGCGTTGGCAGCAGTACGACGACGATTGCGGATATCTTCGCGTGCCGCAAGCATCTGCTGATGGACCGCATTTTCCGTGTGATCCGTCACGGTAATATTTTCCGATGCCAGGGCGCCGATCGCATCGAGGTCATTTAAAGCTGCGTATAGATTGGAACTCCGCACGCGCACGCGCAGCGTCATGTAGCCGTTATGCTGGCCAGACGCGCTTTCGTTCAGCAGGAAACCGTATCGCGGAATCCACTGGTTAAAGAAGGCCCGCGCCGGTTTCAGCGCATCGATCTGGTAGTTGACCGCGATATTGTATTCGAGTTTGCGTTCGCCGTTAACAACAGGAGTGAAGACTTTACCGAGATGGACGTCCGCATCTTTAATTTTGTTATTCTCGCTGTAGAACCGGTCCTTATCCTGATTTTTTTGTTCGGACGCAGCCGCACGGGTCTTGGCTGCGAATTCGCCGCCGATGGCATCGATTTCAGCTGCAGGCCGGTTTTCTTCCCGCTCATCGAGGGTGATATCCATGGGCTTCGCCGGGCTGCGTGCTTCGGTCTTCTTGAAGACCGAACGATTTTTGATAAAAAAAGCCGCGGTAATACCGAGGCCGACGAATGCCACCGAAGCGGCGGCGATGATAATTTTCTTTTTCATGCGGATTCGACGCTCGGCGAAAAAAAGAGTTCAAAAAAAACGCCCCAGCGGGGCGTTTTGTAAGCAGACCGTTGCGGTGCTTAGAAGATATGGCTGAAGTTGATGAACATGTTTGAGTCTTCTTTACTCAATGCATAATCCACCATGATAATCGTCGCCTGATTCCAGGCCAGACGCAGACCCGCGCCATATGCGTATTTCCAGATGCTGACGCCGATATCTTTCGGCTGGTCGAATGCGCTACCGATATCAAAGAATGGTACCAAGATCGGCGCAAAATTCTGCCCAAAGACCGTGAATTCAAACATCGTCCAGCGGAGTTCGAGGTTGGCGAGAGCGATGTTGTTGGCGACAAAGCGGCTCGCCTTGTAACCGCGCAGCGAGCGCAAACCACCCAACGCCCCCTGGTAGACACGCTCGGTGCTCGAGAACTGGTCCTTCACGTAGAATGGCACATCACCCACGGATTGTGTATAAGCGACGCGACCGGCAATAACGAGGTCGACCAGTTTTTCAAACGGGCTGAGGAAGAATTTTTCTGAAACGGTGTATCGTGCGAAGTTGAACTCCGAGCCAACTGCTTTGTTTGAAACCTCGGCGATCGCTTCGAACATTTGGCCTTTGTTCGGGTCTGGTTCGTAGTCGCGTGTATCGATCGCAATGCCGAAACGCACAGTATTATTCCAACCCCCGCCGTAACCGGTAAGAAGCCCCGCATTCTGGTATTGTGTCAACAGCGTGCTGGGACTGTTTGTCGCATCACCGTCGGCGGCTTTGACCGTAGTACCGGCCAGATCGCGGATTGTGTATTTGCTCACCTGAATGCCTAATTGCGGGCGGATAATGCCGCCAAACACATCGCGTTCAAGCATCGCGGTAAAAGCAGGCCTTTCATAGGAGTAATGGTTGAATGCCGCATTCGTAGTACCGGCAGTCGTTTTCCGCAGTTCATCGTTAAAATCCGAATACTTTTCGAAATCGCGACCACTGAACGCCAGGCCGTTCATACTACTGGCATTGCTGCCGAAAAAATTCGCCCAAGTATTCTTTTCAAAGACTACTGCGGAGCGAATGCGGAAGAGCGAGTTACCGATGTAAGGAGCATCCCAGTTGAGCTCATGGTATTGGTAACCCAAAGTCGTCTGAAAGAACTGTGCATAGAGCTGCGAACGGTAAGGCGTACGGCGGAAAAGCGGGTTATCCTTCTCACCATTATAAAAATAGAAAACGCGGGCGCCATAGCCGATACCCGTATTGGGGTCTGAGTTGATCAGCGGAAGGCCCGTAATGAAGCCGCCCTCTTTCTTTTTACCGAAGTCGTGGTCGCTCAGCTTGCGCTTGCGGCGGATCGCCTCAAGCAATTCTTCGGAAACGCCGTATTTCTTAGCGGCTTCCATCTCTTGCGCGTGTTCTGCATCGGCAGGTGTTGCGGCTGCAGCAGCCACCGGGGCTGTGGGTGCCGCGGCGGCGGCAGGTTTCTTAGGTGGTGCCTTGCGCGGCGCAGACCAGACCGCAGCCACGCTGAATAAAAGCATGGACGTTAATGGGATAAAAATTCGTTTTAGCATGTTGTCTCCTCAGGTTGTTCGCCCGGTATGTATTTGTTCCGGGTCGTCCACGGGAGAGTGCGCAACGCAATCGTCAAGTACGAAAAAACAACCGAAAATCCTAGGCAGAAACGAGTAGAAAGTCAATAGCATAATAAGGTACACACGTTCCCCCAGTAAACCGGGATGCATGAGTCGAAACCCGGAGAACATAGGGAGGCTATCGAGAGGCCTGACAGCCGGCAGCGTGTGTCATTTTTTGACACAGCTACACGTGGCCGGACACATCTGGCACACCTTGTTTTTTTTAATGATTGACGCGCCTTGAGGGAAACTCTCATGCAGAACGGTCCGGGAGAATCTAACGATTCACCGATTCAGGGGGTTTATGGTCGCTGCTCCATTCCGCAATATTGAAGTGCTCGTCGCCGATGATGAGGCCCAGTTACTTGAAATACTTAGAAGTACGCTGATTACGGCAGGGTACGGCTGCACGGCGGTCGATAGCGGCGAAAAAGCGCTCAGTGTGCTTAATTCGCGGCAGATTAACATCCTTGTCTGTGATGTCTATCTGGGAAAAACCGACGGCCTGGAGCTAGGTCAGAAGATCCGGCAAACGAATGCGAATTTGGCCTTCGTTTTTATCAGCGGTAAACCTTCAGTGAAAGCCGGCACACGCGCGCAGCAATTGTCGGCCATACAATACGTAGCAAAACCTTTTGACCCAAAGGAATTCACCGAGACGGTTTCCCTCGCAGCCCGGTGGAATGTAGCGCAATTGATCGTAGCCGCTGCGGAAAAATATTTTGCGATACGCAGGGAACACCTGCAGAAATTGCATCACAATATTCAAAGAGTCAAGTCAGAACTCAAGAATCTGATGATCTCGAAACAAGATGTCCGTCCCCTGCGCGATTTCGTTTTAACAAAGAATAGCCAGGCACATGAGTTGTTTCTGCTGTTGGATGCGAAGCTTATCCCCTTCTCACAGGTAAAATAATCGACACACGGCAAAATGCTGAACGGTTATGGAATCCGAACTGAAACTGGCGGCCGCATTTATCACAGCCCTGACAGAACCTAGCTGCGGCGTCGGCCCAGAAGGGCAAATTCTGGTCAGCAACCCCGCATGGCAAACGCGTTTCAACGGTGGCCAAATACAAGACAATCTGCTGCAATTATTAGAAAAACATATTTCCGGGAATAATACCGCGGTATCTGACGGGATTTCCCAGTGTTATCTCCGCGTAAATTCCGGACTCGAAGCCTCGGCACAAATAGCTGTCAAAGACCAATACGACGAGCTGGGAAAACAACATGTCGTCAGATTCAGTCGACTGGCCTTAACCAAACAAAGCATGACCTTGGTACGGCTCGAAGAAAAGGAAAATCCGGCGTTAGAACCCGGAAACATACCCGATGCGGTTTTTCGGACCTTGTCGAATAACTTGCCGATGCTTCTCAGCATCTGCAACAGAAACAACGAATACATTTGGGTCAATGAGGCATATTCCCGGCATTTTGAGTTAGTTAAAAAGGCAACAAACGATAAACATGTGGCAAAATCCCGGGAATCGGATGAAGCCAAGGCCATCGATAAACTGCGGCAAAAATGTTTCGAGACGGGTCAGGCGCAGGTAGAACATATTACCCTTGAGAACCTGGGTAAACCCATAGTCCTCGAAGTGACATGCCTGCCGGTGCAGGTTGATGGGCTTGTACAATATGTCGTCAGCGCCAAACGCGATATAACCAAACAATTCCAGTCGCAGAAATCCCGCGCGGCGGCGTATGACCTGCTGAACGACGTCCTTGAAAGAATGCCGGTAGGTTTCGTAGCCACAGATGACCATTACAACATTTTGCGGACGAATGACACAGCCTGCCGTCTTTTCGAATATACCAAAGACGACCTGGTCGGTCAGAATATTGACCTTCTGATTCCACTGGAAGCCCGGCTCATCAATTCGACCTTTGTCGAGAATTTTCTGAATACCCCGCGCCCTTCCGGTGAAACCAACCCAAGTATCGAAATCTCGGGGCTCAAACGTAACGGCTCCGTGTTTCCGATGCTGATTTCCGTATTGCCCATGGCGCTGGGGGAGTTTCCCCTGTTCTGTGTAATGATCATCGACCTGACAGAAATGCGCGGCGCGGAACAACGCCTCGTCGAAACGCAACTACGCGTGCAGCGCATGCAAAAACAAGAAGCGTTAGGACAGCTGGCAGGTAACATCGCGCATGACTTTAATAACCTTTTGACGATCATTTACGGTTACGCCGAAATCGTTCATGCTGATCCGAACTGTTTAGCGCCGCTGAAAAAAATCATGACTGAAATCAAAAGCGCAGTAAACCGCGGGGCAGCGTTAACAGGCCAGATTCTCGCATACGCAAAGCACCAGGCGCTCGAAGTTAAGCCCCGGGATATGCATCTGATTCTCCGGGAAAACCAGTCCATGATCGAAGCTGCATTGACATCAAAGATCAAGTATCAAGTGGATCTCAGCGCGGAATCTCACATCGTTGAAATTGATGAAAATCAGCTGATGCAGGTACTGTTAAACCTGGCGGTAAATGCCCGTGATGCCATGGCATCCGGCGGGGAATTCTCCGTTAAAACAGCCTCGATATCCCGTGATTCGGATTTCTTTTTGTTCCGTTCGATTGAGCCGAAGGTCGATAAGTATCTCTGCATCACTGTCTCGGATACCGGCCCTGGAATTCCGGAGCAAATTTTGCCACGTATCTTCGATCCGTATTTTTCCACCAAACCCAGAAATAAAGGCACCGGCTTAGGTTTAGCAGTAGCCTACGGAATCATTAAACAGCACCAAGGATTTATATTCTGTTTCTCTAAACCCGGCCATGGCGCCACGTTCGAAATTATTTTGCCCGCATGCGCCCCGAATACAACAGCTGCTAATCCCGACGCCCATGAAAACAGCATGGCGATGAACCCCGAAGATATCCGGCGAACTATAATTCTTGTCGTTGACGATGAAGCGCCGATTCGAAACTTCTTAACCGCCAGATTAGAGAGCGCCGGCTTCCAGGTGCATTCGGCCTCGAACGGCGAAGAGGCCCTGGATTTTATCGACGCTTTTGAGGGCAAAATCGATATTATCCTCAGCGACATCATGATGCCCAGAATGACAGGGCTGGAGATGGCCGAAATTGCACAACTGCTGCAGCCTGAAACGATGTTTATTTTTATGAGCGGCTATTCAAAAGAATTGCTGGATAATGACAGACCCAGGGGAAACTTTAACCTGCTGGTAAAACCCTTCAGGACAGAAGCATTATTCGCTGAAATTAACCGCTTAATCACAATAAAACGCGATCTGTTTCTCAGTCAGAACAATACCTGAAGGCGCGCATACGGATCTGAATTTCCGTTAGCCGAATTACCGGCTAAGCAAAAGTTTTCTTCAGCACACGGTAGGTTTTATAGCGCACGCAGCCGATCTTTTCGAGCACCGAAACCATGGCTGTATTGGTCTCGACGATCAGCGAACAATCCGCATCTTTCATGCCCATCGCCACGCCGTTTTCAATAGTCTTGTGGATCATGGCGATCTCATAGCCCTTGTTGCGGTGTTCCTTGAGAACTCCCATGATGGTTGTACGCACGCGCGTAATCTTTTTCATTTCAAGCAGCAATTTGATGAGACCGAACGGGAAAAGGCTGCCGTTCGCTTTTTTAACGGCCTGGTTCGCGTCGATGAGGCTGATCGAGAAGGCGATCGGCACACCGTCGATCTCGGTGATAAAAGCGAGTTTTTCATTCAGGATCATCTTGAGCTCTTTGACCAGGTGATGCCACTGGTCGTCGTTGAAGGGGACATTCCCCCAGTTATCTGCCCAGGCCTGGTTGAATATATGTTTCACCGCTTCGGCTTCTTTGTCCACGTTCTTGCGGTTCACTTCGCGTATCACAACGCCCTTCTGTTTCAGCACCCTGTTGTAGATCAGCCGCATAAAATTAGGGATCGTGGTGTCCTTGAGAAATGCATACCAATCGACTTCTTTCTTATAACCAATCTTATCGAGCAACGTGAGATAATACGGCGGATTGTAAGTACACATGAGTATCGGGTCGACATCAAAAGCATTCGTGAGCAGCCCCATCTCGTCATAGACAGAAAAGTTCATCGGCCCCAGCGCCGACGTACAACCGCGCTCTTTCAGCCACTTTTCCCCGGCGGCAAAAATAGCATCGACTGCTTCCTGGTCATCGAGGGCCTCAAAAAAGCCGAAGAAACCCTGGTTCTCTTTATAGTGGTCGTTATGCGCATAATTGCGATGCACCGAAAGCCGGGCGACGATCTTGTCGCCGCGGTAGGCCAGGTACAGCTGCTTCTCACCGATCTTATTGAACGGGCCCTTCATGATAAATTTTACCACTTCGGAATAGATCGGCGGCACAAAATTGGGATAGTTCTTATAGACGTCTTTCATGAAATTCACAAAAGCCTTGGTCTCTTTCTTGCTGGGGCCGATGGGCACGATACGGAGCGACATGCGCTGAAAATGCACTCTCAGACCCGGCGAAAATGAGATTTTTCAGATTGACCGAGTATAGGCTCAAAATCCGATGCGTGGTCGCATTGGCGAAAAAACAATACTCAGGAGAAAAAATGAAAAAGAAAATGTTCATTGGGGTCATTCTGATCCTCGCTACCGTCTTCGTACTCAATTGTGGGCGTAAAAAAGCTACCCATCCGGCGGGTATGCTGCTCGATACAGCGATCGAACAGCTCAAAGCGGCAAAAGACGCGAAAGCGGCGGCGGCAGCCATTGACACACTCGCGACGGCCGCGGCAGCGCTCAAAGAAAAAGATCCCAACGCATTTGCCGACCGCACTAAATTCGCCGATTCTGACAAGGCATTCATCGATGCATACACCGAAGCCGCCATTGCGCATATGGGCAACGAAGACTTCGGCGCAGCAGAGAAAAAACTGCTTCCCCTCGGCGTTCTCCACTAATTTCTCTCACGGGTCCGCGGCGTATGCCGCGGGCCGAATCCCGGTCTTATGCTTTTTACCGAAAAAACCGATAATCAACTGTGAAAATACGCGTTCTCTTATGCATCTTTATGGCCATGGTGGCCGGCCTTTGGGCCCAGGCGGGACGCCCCCCGGCGGCGGCGCCTGCACGACCAGCGGCAGCCACGCCCGCAGCACCACCAAAACCCGGAACCATCGGTACGGGTGTAAAACCGCCCGCAGGCCAGCCAACCAGCACCACCGGCGGCCCCGCTTCGACTACGGGCAATAACCCGAACGATAAGAACGGCTCGTCCAAAATCGAAGGTTTTGACGGCGCCGCGTGGGGCATCACCTACAAAGAGATGAAAGACCGTTTCCGCGTCATGGCATCCAACGCCAACGCGGCCGACAATGTCGAGATTGTCTCAGACACACCTGACCGCGAGATTCTGATACGCCGGCGCGAGATCTATTACCGTTACGTCTTCTATAAGAAGCCCGCCGCCAAGTCGGTCGAATCGATGCCCAAACCCGAGGCGGGTAAGCCGGCAGAAAAACCGGCAGCCGACGACCCAACCGCAGGCACGGCGAAATTCTTTTTTGTCGAGAGTGTTTTTCCGCTTTTGAAATCCGAAGAGCTCTACACCACGCTCACGGCAAAATATGGCCAGCGCACGGGTTCGAGCGTCGGCGATACGATGCGCGGCGCTCACACCTGGGAAAAGGAAGAAGGTTTTATGGTGCAATGGGTTGAGCCCTATGCGAAGAACGGTTACACGCGCTCGCTCTACTACCTTTCGCGCAAAATACGGGACGAAATCAAAGCAGACCTGCAGGCATGGCAGTTTGTGCGCGAAATCAAGGCACTCGATTCACTATTAAAATGACAACCCCTCCCCTTCCCCTCCCCTATTAGGGGAGGGGTTAGGGGCGGGGTTAAACATGAAGCGCTTCGCAGTCCTCATTAACCCCAGTTCTGCGGGCGGGCGTACGCTCGCGCTCTGGCCCGGCTTTGAGAAGAAGCTCCAGGGGGATGGCTTTCAGGTAACGCACCATTTCTCAGAAAGCGAGGCCGATTTCCGAAACCGCGTCAAAATCTTCGCACGCACGTTCAAATATATCGCCGTATGCGGCGGCGATTCATCGCTCACCATCGCCGCCGAAGAACTCGCACAGACAAAATTTTCCGGCGAGCTACGGTTTTTGCCCGCGGGTTCGGTGAACGACATCATTCTCGATATTGCTGAGCAGCAGCACGGCAAAAAAGCACCGATCTACCTGGGCCATCTCAGCGCCGCCGGAGCTACGCACAGTTTTATCGGCCAGGCAAACTGGGGTCTCGGCGTTGTCGTCAACCGCTGGGTCAGAAATATTCTGCACACCCTGCCCTTTCTGCGGCCGGCGCAGAATCTTATCGGTACACTCTGCATCATCACCGCACATATTCTCAAAAGGGAAAAAGTTGCGCTCACGGTTCAGGCCGGCGCGCGCACAGTTTCCGGAGAATATTCTCTCGTGTTGGTGAGCCAGATCAGGCATTGGGCATCCGGCATGCTTTTTTGCCCGGGCGCAAGTTATCTCACTCCTGAATTCCAGATTGTCACAATCGCACGCTGCGGTCTCTTCCGCCTCATCCGCATCATTCTAGCCGCTAAAAACGGGGAACATCTTGGGTTTCCGGAGGTTGCAAGTATCCGCGCGGCCAGCATCGAAGTCCATTCCGCAAAACCGCTCCGCGTACAGATCGATGGTGATGTGCCGGATTTGGAAAGCCAGGTTTTTAAGCTGACTAAGAAAAAATCCATGCTGCGTCTTTCGTTGTGAGCAGCGCGGCGAATCAGCCCGAAATCATCAGCCGGTTAAGCCACTTTTTCCCGAAAAATCTCAGGAAAAAAAGCGTTCCGAGAAAGAAAATCATCCCGGTGAGAACCCACCAGGCGCCAAATGCCGTCAGGCCCCAGTGGCCCTTGAACTGGAAGACAACAATCGCCGTCGTCCACATCGCGGTATTTGAGACCAGCATCGTCCAGACGGTATCACCCGCGCCCTTGAGAATGCCGCCCAGTACGCTGTAGGTTGCGTCGAAGAAAAAATACAGGCATGAAATGCGCAACATCGTCGTGCCGGCTGCCATGACACCGGCAAAGTTTGCCCATTGTTCTTCTGTTGAAAAAATGCGGATCAGTGCCTGTGTCGCCGTGAAGTAGAGCGTGGTGATGATTGCCGCGTAGATCCATCCGGCCTTGAGCCCCGACCAGGCCGAGCGCAGTGCCAGCTTTTTTTTACCGGCGCCGAGATACTTGCCGACAAGGCTCGATGCCCCCTGGCTGACGCCCAGAAGCGGCAGAAACGAAACCATATCCCAGTTGAGGACGATCGTCGTCGCCGCCGCGATGTCGGCGCTATAAGAATACATCACCATCGTAAAGAAGGTAAAGCCGCCGACATTGACGAACATCTCCATGCCTGCGGGCATACCATAACGTATCAGCTGAAACAAAACTGCGCCGTTGATGCGGAAACGCCCGCCCGTCTGGAATTCGCGTCTTAAATCAGGGGCAAAAAACCGTACGGCGAGAATCGCGATGGGCAAAAATCCGGCGAAGAATGTCGCCCACGCGGCGCCGCGGATTTCAAGGCGCGGTGCTCCCCAGGCGCCGAAAGTCAACGCATAGGCGAGCGGCAGGTTCAGGATGACCGCGCTGAAAGATGCCAGGGACACCATCTTTGTTTTGCCGATACCGATAAAAAAATTGGCGAAAATCTGCCTGAGTGTTGTGGTAAAAATCGTCAGACTCAGGATCGAAAAGTATTCGAGCTCGCTGCTGAGCAAAACGCCGCCGTGGTTAAAGAATGCAAAGACCTTTGGCGCCGCGAGCTGCGCGATAAAAAAAATTGCCGGGGCAAATATGACGCTGAAAAGGAGACCCTGGTGAACCACCTGGGTACATTCCGCTTTACGGTTAGCGCCACGGTACTGTGCGACCAGCGGATTCATCTGGCCCAATGTACCGGTGATCAGCGTGGTAATCATGAAGGTGAGAATGCCGCCTGAAAGCGTCGCCGCGAGCTGTTCTTTGCCAATCTGCGACAAAAAAAGACGGTCGCAGAAGAGCATCAGCACGTCGATGGCCTGCGAGATGACAATCGGCAGCGTGACCGGCGTCAGTTCGCGGATAGTGCCGAAACGGTACCGGAAATTTTGCCGAATAAACCGGCCGATCATTCGAGTTTGTCGCCAGCAACCAGGCGGTAACCGTTAATGAAATCGCCGGCCTGCATGGCTTTTTTACCTTCGGGGGTGACGGTTGAGATTTTCAGTGTATTGCCATCGCCGCAGAGGACGTAGAGATCAGTTTTATTTTGCCTGGATAACGACCCCACCCCCATCCCCTCGCCTATTAGGGGAGGGGTGCCGGAGGCGGGGTGGGGTTCAAATCCCAGCTTCACCTTCTTTTCACGAAAAAACGCAAATACTCCCGGCCGCGGGGTATACGCCCGGTACTTGTTATGGATTTCCATAGCCGGCCGGGAGAAGTCGATCCGCCCATCTTCAGCCGAAATCTTACCGCAGTGCGTTGCCAGCGCATGGTTTTGCGGATGAATTTCCGAGCGGCCCTGCACATAGTCAGACAGCATCTGCGCGCCATGTGCCAGCAAATCTTGTGTCAGTTTTGGGTAGAGGGTTTCCGTTGTATCAGTGGGCTCAATCGCCACCTTACTCTGCGCGACAATGTCGCCCGCGTCGAGCTCCATGACAATGCGCTGCAATGTCCAACCTGTTTCTGTAAAACCGTAAAGCAATGCATGCTCAATGGGCGCCGCACCGCGCAGTAAGGGTAACAGGCTGCCATGGAAGTTCACAGATTTTAGTCGGGGCGCGTCGATAATACTTACGGGCAAAATTTTTCCGTATGCGAGCACGACAAAGAGATCAAAACCGATTTTATTCAGCTCGCTAAGAAGTGCATCCGCCTCTTTTTTAACCGACTTGGGGGTAAAAACAGGTATGCCAAGCTCTTCGGCTTTTACATGCACTGCGGAACGCGCGGCGGCTTTGCCCTGACGCTGGATGACTTTTTCTGTCTGCGTGACGCAGGCAACGACGACAAATTCATCGCTGTGATTTGCCACGAGATGCGCGAGAAATTCCGCGGCAATGCGGGGAGAACCCCAGAAAACAATGCGTGTTTTTCCGGTCACGGCTGACACCGTTCAACGCCCCTTATCGATTAAGGCAGCGAATGATTTCGCCCACGGCGTGTCGTCGTTGAGACATGGAATATACGTGAAGCGTTTTCCCCCGGCGGCGAGAAAAATTTCGCGCAGCTGCATATTGACTTCTTCGAGCGTTTCGAGATTATCCGCAACGAAGGCCGGGGCGATGACGGCCAGGTTGCGGATGCCCTTTTGCGCGAGGTCGACAACGAACTCGGAAGTCATGGGTTTCAGCCACTCAGCGCGGCCGAGGCGCGACTGGAAGGAGAAGCTGTAGTTCTGCGGCTTGAGTTTTAATGCTTTTGCCACCAGCTCGGTGGTCTCAATCACCTGGTGGCGGTAACAGGTTTTATGCGCCTCGGAATCAATATGACAGCAATTTTCGCGCTGCAGGCAATGGCTTTTGGTTGGGTCGGCTTTGGTGATATGTTTCACCGGCAAGCCGTGGTAGCTAAACAACACGTGGTCGTCGTCATGGATAAGTCGTTTTACCTGTTGCGTCAGCGCAACCTGGTGTTCCTTAGTGTCGTAGAACGCAGGCACAAATTCCATCTGTATGCCAAGGGCAGCCCCGTGCTTTTTGGCCTCTTCGATGGCTGTAACGGTCGACGACAGTGCATGGTGGGGGTAGAGCGGGACAATGCGGACTTTATCGAAGCCAGCTGCTTTAATTTCCCTTAACACGCCTTGGATGGCAGGGCTACCATAACGCATCGCCCAAAAGACTTTGCTCTTACTAAACTTTGCTACTTTTTCTGCAAACCGTTTGGTATTGAGAAGCAGCGGTGAACCTTTCTCTGTCCAGATTTTTGCATAAGCTTCTGCCGAACGCTTCGGACGGAACGGCAAAATGAAAAGGTGAACGATGAGCCAGCGCAGCACATAGGGAACATCGATGACGTAACCATCCATGAGAAACTCACCGAGGTAACGGCGTACGTCGCCCACCTCGGGCGAAGCGGGCGAGCCGAGGTTAATCAGCAGTATTGCCGGACGTTCCGGTTTAACCGTTTTTACGCGCAAAGTCCTGCATGAACTTCACCAGTTCATTGATCGAATTCTGATCGACGGCGTTATAGATCGAAGCGCGCAAACCACCCACGGAGCGGTGCCCCTTGAGGCCGGCAAAACCCGCAGCTTCGGCTTCTTTGACAAATTTCTTTTCAAGTTCTTCATCTGCGGTGTCGCCCTTGTAGATGCGGTAGTTGACATTCATGCGCGAGCGGTCGGCTTTATTCACCGGGCACCGGTAATAACCGTTCGAGCCGTCGATCGCATCGTAGAGCGCCGTTGCCTTCGCGATATTGCGCGCTTCGGTTGCCTTGAGGCCACCCGTTTCCTGGATGTGTTCCATAGTCAGCGCCAGCATATAAATACCGAAAGTCGGCGGCGTATTATAGAGCGAGTTCTCGGCGATGTAGGTACGGTACTGCAGCATCGACGGCAGGTTTTTGTCGGCGCGCTCGGCGAGGTCTTTGCGCACAATCACCAGCGTGATGCCCGATGGACCCAAATTCTTCTGTGCACCGGCAAAAATGAGGCCGTATTTGCTGACATCGATCTGGCGCGAAGCGATGTTCGACGACATGTCACTCACGAGCGGCACACCCTTGGTGTCGGGCAACCAGCCATTATATTCGGTACCGAAAATGGTATTGTTCTCACACATATGCACGTACGCCGCATCGGGTGTGAGTTTATACTCTGCCTGTGCCGGCAGGCGCATAAAATTTTCTGATTCCGTACTCGCTACAATATTGACCTCGGCGTGCTTTTTCGCTTCTTTGTACGCCTTTTGCGTCCAGGCGCCGGTCTGGATGAGATCGATCTTTTTGCCGGGCAGCGCAAGATTCATCGGCACCATCGTGAACTGCAGGCTGGCGCCACCCTGAACCAGAATGATCGAATAATCATCAGGTACCGAAAGCGTCTTCTTGATGCCATCAATAGCACGGGCAAGCACAGCTTCGAATTCTTTCGAGCGGTGCGACATCTCCATCACCGACATGCCAGTGCCGGCAAAATTCAGGAATTCTTCCTGAGCCTTCTTGAGAACAGGTAAGGGAATCGCCGCCGGGCCGGCGTTGAAGTTGTGGATACGGTGCGTGAACATGCGTCCAAAATAGAGAGCGAAACAGGGGGTCGAGCAGGAAGAAAGGAACAGCCCCGAAAGGGTAACTCCACCAGTCAGTACGTCATCAGCCAAGGTCGCGGCCGAAACGATACCCCTGGCACCTTCAGGAACCGATCGTGCTCCCCAATTTTCAGTGCCGGGTATGTGATGACAAAGCCAGGACACACAGAATTTACTTTAATTTGCGTTCTCAGAGCTCCCTTACGATTTTGACTGCCAGGCCATTCAATGCTACCTTTGTTAAGGCATAGACCGGTACTCAGCTGGGGTGTGGGGATAATCCAAAAACAGGATCTGTAAAGAGCCTGCTACACTGGAGACATTCACTACGCGTCCCGAAGAACTTTTTTAAGGTAGGAAAACATGGCAACGATAAGCCACTATGCACCAAAGAGATTCGTATCAAAGACATCACCGGCAAACTTAAAATCCGGTTCTAATGCGGCTTTTCCCGCATCAAAATAACCCCCGGCATTATTGATGATTGTATCCAAATGATCAAACCTGCCGCTAAAATGTGAGATGAAGTTCTCTATACGGGAAAGGTCGACAACATCCAACGGATGCGTTTTGCCAATTCCGCCATCTTTGCCCCATACGGGAAAATTGAAATTATTTAAGCGTGAGTCAAAATTTTTGCAGACCAATCTTGTACAGCTCAGTCTCTTTTAAGGTGCCCATCAGATATAACTGCGTCCAACCTAAGCGCACAATTTCCAGCGCAATTAATTCTGCTCTCTCGCGGCGTTTCCAATATCCATCCATTGCTTCCAAAAACTCGGTGGCCGAAACCCGCCCTTGTGCTACGCGGGATTTTTCACGAGACAGGATGCGGCTGTATTCTATTAATTCAGTGACTAACGTTTCTGCGTGTTCCTTAGATGTCTTCAGGCGGAGCTTGACATCGTTTAGCTGGATTTTGGCGGCACGACGAGCATCCACCAACTGTTGTCGCTTTTCCTCATAGGCTTCTGCCTTCATTTGCCTACGCGTAATCTGTGTGCCGCCATCGAGGATACGCCATCGAGCACCTATGGATGCCTGGAACCAATCCTCAGGTGTGAATTGCCGTGCTCCATAATGTGTATAATTGCCACGGGCATAAATCTCCGGAAGTGATTCCAGAAGAATCCCGTCTCGCTCTGCTTCCAGTGCCGCCATGAATGTCTCAAGTGATTTGAGATCGGGACGATTTGCGATATCATTTTCATGAACTTCAGGCGGAAGTGCCTTTTCACCAGTGAGTGGCGTTCTTGGGCCATCGGAAGCAGTGAGCCGACCTAAATCTTCCTCACAGAGTCTTCGTGCATCGCCAATGGTGTCCAGTCCATTGCGCGCTTCCGCTGTTTTCATCGCAACTTTTGCCTGATCAATTTCGCGCGAACGCCCGGAGCGGGCGAGACGCCGGAGCTCTACGGTGAGCGATTCGAGATTTTTTACGCGCTCCCTGGCGATTTTCTGCCGCTCACCGAGCTCGGCGCAATCGTAGAATCGGGATAGTGCCATGTAGATCGCACTCATCGATTCCCATTCAGCCATAAGTGCCGCAGCTCGTTCGCGGCGCGCAGCGGCCGGGATTTTCGACAGAACGCTGTCGGAGGCCCAAAGAGTCTGGTAGACTTCTACGCCCAGTTGGCCATAGTTCTGCCTGCCATAGGGGAACTGCCCAAAGGGAGTTTGCAGAAAAAAGTCACGATCCCGAAGGATGTATTCACCTCCGGCTGTTATTTTAGGTCCCCAAACACCCAAAATTTCGGTATTCTTCCCTGCGCTAGCGATCGCGGCGCGGTGCCATGCCGCTTTTGCCGAGGGGGCATCTGCTGCCCGAACCAGCACTTCAGCGGTGGTGATGGGGGGAACATCAACAGCCCTCAAGGGATTCATGGCAACCGCAAATAGTGCTACTGTAGCGATGACTTCCATCCGTATTTTTTTATCCTTCAATTTTGCATAGAGCCAGGGCACAATGAATAATGTAAAGAGCGTCGAAACTCCGAGCCCCGACATCATCGCCCACGCAAATGGGGGCCAAAGTGTCGAGTCGGTAAACGTGAGTGGCACCATGCCCAGAATCGTTGAGCCACTCGTCAGCAAGATCGGACGCAGGCGCTCTCGTATACCGATACGTACGGCAGCCTCTCTGCTTTTGCCCTCCGCCTGCGCGGATTTAAAACGATCTATGAGTAAAATCCCGTTGTTTACCACAATACCAATCAAAGCAAAAAGCGCCAGCAGCGCCATGAAGCCGAATGGTTTGCGCCCAATGGCGAGGCCTGGCAAAACACCCAATGCGGCTGTGGGCACACAGGTCAGGATAATGAGTGTAAGTTTGAGCGAATTGAACTCCCAGATCAGGATCGCAATCAGGATAATCATCGCGAGCGGCATAGCGGCCAGAATCGCGCCATTTGCTTTCAGTGATTCGCCCACCTCGCCGCCGATTTCATACCGAGCCCCGGACGGCAGGGGATGAGTTTTTATATATTCTTTTGCATGAGAGAGCAGGTGAGCTGCGCTCAGGGTACCATTCGTTTCCGCCAATACACGCACGACGTTCTCGCGATCCCGGCGATGTAGAATGCCCGTGCCGTGCTTCTCTGAAAAAACTGCAGTGTCCGCGATGGTGATCGCGTGGTCTGGATTCTGCCCAACCACGGCGCGTTTCAATATCGTCGGGGTTGTTTTTTCCGCCTCATTGTAAGCGACTATGATCGGTAGGGTTTCCGTATCGGTGCGGAAAAAACCGGCTGGAATACCCCGGGTTGCCTGCAAAGCCGCCAAAGCGAGGTCATTGCGTGTCAGTCCATTTTCCGCGAGTACCCGATCGCGGGGATTCAATCTAAGCTCGCGCGAAAAACCTTCCGCATCGTGACGCACGGTTCCCGCACCCGAAATAGCAGAAAGCGATGATACCATCATGTCAGCGTATGGAAGAATATCCGGCCCCAGGAGACGAATCTCCACCGGCGCCGGAATCGGTGGGCCTTGCTCCAGTGAGCGGACGATGATGCGCGGCTGCCCTGTCAGTGCAAGTTCGCCGATTTCGCGCCGCAAATTCGTATGGCTCGACACCGCGGTAGTCATCACCAATATTTGCGCCAGATGCGGCGCATTGGGTTGCTGGTTAAGATTGTAATAAAATCGCGGAGTCGAGCGGCCAATGAACGAAGCATATCCGTTGACAAATTTGGAGTCCCCAAGTCGGGCTTCGATGGCATCGACAGCCTTTCGGGTGCGCGAGAGCGCGGTACCTTCCGGATACAGTATCTCTATGACGAGCTGCTGCCGGTCCGCTGAGGGGAAAAATTTTTGGCCGATGGTGAATGCTGAAAGCACGGCAACGATGATAAGTGTGCCGATGCCAAAAACAATGTGGTGTGAGGCGCCAGTGGCGATAGAAGAAATCCATGTGGATACTCTGTCAAGAAATGGCCATTCACGGGTCATACCACGTTTGAGGCCCCAGGCAGCGAGCGTGGGCGTCAGATAAACCGCTGCAAGCCAGCTCACGCTGAGCGTCGTGATAGCGATAGCAGGTATAGCAAACGTAAACTCTGAGGTCGTGCCCTTGGCCAAGAGCATCGGTAGAAACGAAGCAACCGTTGTGAGCGTCGAAGAAAGTAATGGAACCGCGAACATCGAAACCGTTTTTGTTGCGGCAACCATTCGTGGCACGCCGCGGTCGATCTGCTCTTGTACACTTTCTGCCACGACAATAATGTTATCAATCAAGAGACCCAGTGACATAACAAAGGCTGCTATCGAAATCTGCTGCAAGACACCACCTACAATGGAATTCAGGGCCAAGGCAATAAGACTGATAAGCGGGAGCATCAGGGTGACCACCAGGCCGACGCGGATCCCCATGGTGATGAGCATCATTGCCCCGAGAATGATCATACTTTCGAGCAGTGAGACCGCAAGTTCATTGAGGCGAGAGCGCACAAAAGCAGGTTGTGAATTAATGATCTCAATATCCACGCCTCCTTTCGCTTCAAATTTACCGATGAGTACGGCAATATCGTCGCCAAAACGTACCAGGTCGATCTCCTGTCGGGCTACGATACCGAGAGCTGACGCAGGTTTCCCCTTCCAGCGCATTTCTTGCGTGGCTGGCCTTCGCACAGTCTCATCTACCTGTGAAATGGATTTAAGAATGATCGATCCCCCGTTACGCGCTGTGAGAGTAAAATTGCGAATATCATCCATGGCTTCGAAACCATTCACTGTCTTCAGATTTATTTTATCTCCACCAACGTCGATGCTGCCAGTGCCGAGGCGCTGATTCGCTGCGAGTACCTGCCCTATCACCTGCGGGCTAGTCAGGCCTGACGCCGCGAGCGCATTGCGATCAAAGGTCAATGTTACCTGTCGGCCTTCGTCTCCTATGTTCGTGACCGCCGAGACATTTCTGATTTTTAACAGTTCAGTTTCAAGATCCACCAAAGCACGGTGGCGTGCCGCATCCGGGCCTGTCAGGGCAATGAGGATCGCTTCCTGGTCTAATGCCTTGCGGTTGAGCTGCGGCTTCACCACACCCTGTGGAAAACGCGATTCCGCGCGGCGCAAGGCTGCTTCAACGTCGTCCCATTCGCGTGTTATCGCCGCGTCAGCAGAGATGGCTCCTTTAAGCTCCACGCGGAAAAAAGCAAATTCAGAACGGATGAGTACATCGAGATGTTCGATACCAGTTACTGCACTGAACTCCTTTTCTACTTCGCGGACGACATATTTATTCATTTCCACGGGCGACGCACCCGGATAGATAATATTAATTGTGCCGAAGCGTGGTTTAAGTCTTGGATCTTCTTCTTTCGCTACGGTGAACCATGAAACAAATCCATAGATGGCGAGAGCACCACCCAGAAACCAAAAGAAACGGGCTCGGCCGGTAATTGCTGAACTTGCATTCATATTTTCTCCTTATGGCACGGCAAGAAATGCTCGGCCTCGTAAGGCCTGCAACAAAGTAAACGTTGCGAACGAACCATAAATTAAGGCGAAGGCCAATGTGAGCCAGATATTTTTTAGAAGGTAGAAAGAAGCCAGAGGAATAATCTGTAGTGCGTGCATACCGAAGAAATGAGCGACCCGGCCATCACCAAACTCTAAGCTCCAGCCGAAGAATCTCATACCCTGACCGCCATCTTCGCCGCCAATAGTATGCTTTAGCTTTGAACCCATAACGAAGCCCTGAAAGGAAAAAATGATGAAGATGATGAGACCGAAGCGTATTGCCCAGAGATAATGCAGCGGTAATTTTAAATCTGATGAAGATAAAAAAATCACTGCCATGTACGTTGTCATCATTGTCGCAATTGCCGCTGCAAGGGCCATAAGGGCATAGAGCGCGGCGTACATAGGTGTACTCAGGTTGAAATGGGATGCTTCCCCGCGCGCAGCCTGAACCGCAATATAGCCGAGATCAAATCCTAATGTTACGATGGTTACGAAGTTAAAAAGTCCTGTGTTCCATTTTCCGCCGAGGTAGCCGCTGTACCAGCTAACCGTCAACGCGTAGATTCCGATGGACAGACTAAACTTTATGGGCTTAAACCATGCATTTACACCACCAACCTGGATGTGCGTAAGAAGACTCAAAAACGTGAAAATCAAGGCTAGAGTGAGGCATACCGTTCCGAAATAAAACATTGCTTCATTGCGCTGTCGTATGCCATCCAAAAACACACTCATGCTACGCCCCGCTTTTCCCGAGTCATGGCCCCCATCACGACTTGCATCGCCCGCACCGCAAAACGGCGTGGCAGAGTTTTCAGTGAAAAGATGAGGAACTTGCTGAGAAAGCCGGGCATGACTAGATATCCCCGACCAAGCTTTTTCAGAATCCGTGCACCGATATTCTCAGCCGATGGCGGTTTTCCCATACTCATACCAGCGCGTTTTCCGAATCCACTGGCGACCGGCCCTGGGGCTGCCGCGAGTACATCGACACCGAAGGGCCTCAATTCAACGGCAAGAGCTTCGGCCAGCGATTGAATATAGGCTTTTGTCGCGGCATAGTTTGCCGCGTAAGGCACTCCCTGAAACGCCACCAGAGAGCTCATGAGAATAATGCCTCCGCGCCGTTGCCAGACAAATTGTTTTGCAAAATGGTGCGTCATACGCATCACCGCTTCGGCATTCACGCGAAGCATCTGTACTTCGGCCGCTAAATCTCCCTGATGGAAATAACCCGAGGTACCGAAGCCTGCCGCGGCGACCAGAAGGCCGACCTTAAGATCTGCCGTGTATGCAAAAATGCGGTCGCAGGCTTTCGGGTCACCGAGATCTTCTGCCAGCACATAGGTCTCTATGCCATAGCGTTCAAAGAGATCTTCTGCAAAGCTTTCCAACTCGCTCTTGTTGCGGGCGATGAGCACCAAATTAAGTGACGCTGCTGCGAGATTTTCGGCGAGGCTGCGCCCAATGCCCGAAGAGGCGCCGGTGACTACCGCCCAGCTTCCGTAGCGATCTTTCAGACGGCGACCTTCTTTTCCTGATAATCTCATCGTTTAGCTCCTTTATCTGAAAGTTTAATGGATAACGTCTCACCCTCAGCAAGCATGCGGAATGGGAGCGATTCCGGATTGTGCGCAATGGCCTGCTTCAGATCACGGGCCGGCGCATCTATTGCTTCAGCCGTAAGATTAAATGCACCAAAATGCATCGCTACGGAGGTGCGTGATTTCAGATCGATATGGGCCTGAACGGCCTCTTTAGGATTCATGTGAAATTCCCGCATGCGTTCGTTCGGTTCATACGCTCCAATTGGCAACAAGGCAATAGTGGGATTTCCCAGCCGCCGGTAAATTTCGCTGAAATGGCTGCTATACGCCGTGTCGCCGGCGAAATAGACATAATTTTTTCCGCCTAAAAATATCGCATACGAGCCCCACAGGGATTCGTCGCGGTCAAATAAACCGCGACCTGAATTATGCCGAGACGGCGTGAGAAGAATTGAGCTTCCCTCACCGACTTTATAAGACGCCCACCAGTCGAGTTCAATCACGTTTTCTGAGACATGTTCGCGGATAACCCCCGCATTTCCGAGCGGGACAACAAATACGGGATTGGAATGTTCCTTCAATTGAATGAGTGTTGGTAAATCGAGATGGTCATAGTGGTTATGGCTGATGACAACTGCATCGACATGCGGCAGACGAGACATTGCGATACCCGGCTCGACAGCGCGTTTGGGGCCAGCCCAAGGAAAGGGACCAACCTTCGTAGACCAGACGGGATCGGTGAGCACCGCTGTGTCAAATGAGCGGACGAGCAGCGTTGCATGGTTTATGAATGTTATTGAGATTTCTCCGCGGTTCACTTTTGGCAGTGTAACGTTTGTTGTGACTGCCCGCGTGCCATCGGGCCAATCACTGTTTCGTCCTGACGCGATATGCCGCGCGACTGCAGCAAAGCTCATGTGTTTAGTACGGGGCGTGTTATGAAAGACTTTACCATCAAAATGGTCAGACAATGGATAGTTATGTGCAGTAGCGCAGCCAACAGCAAGACCAAGCGGGCAGAATATTAGTAAAAAAAACGCAGGGCTACACACCTCAGATACCCTGCTCCGCTTTGCGCTTAATCTCAGTCAGCCAGGCATCGTGTAGGCGCGATAATTTATTCGGCACGAAAATTTTTTGAAAGAAAGTTAGAAATCCCTTCTGCGATTCATCCGTTATCAGAATGACGCCGTCCTTCTTCGGAATAATCAGCCAGGCATGGTAGCCGCGAATCACAGCCTTTTTTGACTCCCAGGAAAGCCGGCGATTCGGTACATATTCCCTAATCGTCGAGACGAAGTCCAGGCCCATCGTAGTCCAGGTAAAGACGCTCGCCTCCTGTAGTTTCGGATGATTGTTCATGATGACGACATTTTGGGCCCCGTCGTACCATTCGGGCCATGCCTTCGCGTCGATCAGAACCTTCCAGACAGCCTCTGGTGCGGCTTTTATCTCTATCGAATTATGGATATAGAAACTGGCATCTTCAGGCAGGTAATCTTCGGGCCAGTTAATTTGTTCTTCATAGCTGCGGCTCTTCGCAATGGAAGGGCCTGTCGACTGGCAGCCAACAGCTAGAACCAGTGCAGCGCAGAGGAATCGGATATTCTTGTTTTTCATTTAGCCCCCTATTACAATACAATATCTACTTTTTTGTAGACACTGTCTACTTATTTTCGCAGATTTTTCCTTCAGGAGGTGGGAATCCGCAAAGATAGACGCTGGGAGTCTGCGTTGTTTTCTGCTCGCCGCAGGGTCATATGGCTGTTAAGCGCAAAAACATCCCAAAAAAACGCGCTACGCTTGGCGAAACAGTACCTGAGGACTTGCGCACAGCGGTTCTCACTGAAAGCCTCAATATTTTACGTAGCGAGGGTATCGGCGCGCTCAGCATACGCAAAGTGGCCCGTAATCTCGGGATTTCGCATGGTGCGCCCTACCGGCATTTTCCCACCCGCGAGCATATTCTGGCTGCGCTTACAGAGCGGGGATTCACCTTGTTCGCAGCGGCGCTCAGGGAAAATCTGACACCGCTCTACGAAGTTGACAAACTCGAAGAGCGCCTGATGATGATGTGTGAAAACTATTTTCGGTTTGTCTTCCGTAATACCGATTACTACCAGTTTATCTTTGGGCCTCGGCGCTTTCCCCATCTTTCGTTTCCGGAGGTAGAGTCTAAGGCCGACATGTCGTTTGCAATCCTCACCGAACAGGTCGCGGCGATGATGCACGCGGGTCATATTCGCCGAAGCGACGTCACGGCGGTTTCGATGTTCGTGTTCTCGGCGATGCATGGCGCGGCTTCGCTGATGCTCAATGGTGTGACAGAGCACCTCGTGGCCGACCAAAAGATGCGCAATGCCCTATCGGCATTCGTGCAACAGAAAATTCTAACCGCCATCCGGTAACATACATGTCTCAAGATGGCAGAATATTGGCTTTATGCACCTCTGGGGCAAATGGCAGTGGCGCTCATGATGCAGCTCAAAATGAATGTGCGGTCTCTCGATGAAAAATTATTTTCGATTACCCAGAGTTCACCACCGCTCGAAACCGCCCTGCCGCTATTCCGAAAATACATAGAGGAAGCAGATGACTTTGATCTTTTTCGGATAAATCCGTTTTACTTCGCGAAAAATCATGATCTTTCCGACAGTCAATCCATCGATTTATTTCTGCATGCGACCAAAGCCGGTCTCTTTATTCTGAACTGGCGCCTGATCTGCCCGCGCTGTGGTGACTCGGTCGAAGACTTCAAGGATTTGAAAGACGTGCACGCACATTTCGTCTGCACGATTTGCCGGCGCGAGCACGACGCTTTCTTAGACGATTACATCCTTATTGATTTCACGATCCATCCTGCGATTCGGCCGATCGCATACCATAATCCGGAAAATCTCCCGGTGGAAGATTACCATTACAAATACCATTATTCGCGCGAAGGAAAAATCCCCGGTGGGCCACCGTTCACGGACTGGCTGCGCACCCAGGAAAAGTTCATCGCCTATGTAAATCCGAACGAGGAGATTAGGAAACCAGTTGACCTGGAAGCCGGGTATGTCATCGGCAACGATTTTATTAACGGGCGGGAATTCGTTTTCGCCGTTTCTGGGACCAAAACCCCCGATACGCCGTCCGTAAAAACAATCCGCCTGAGCGACAACCATTTAGAAGTCGACGAAAATGTGGTTGCCAGCGGGCAAAATATTCTTGTCGTCAAAAATCAATCCGCGCAAAAATTCCCACTCGTCATGTATGGTATGGGCCCCGATTTTTACACGAGCGTTTTCCAGATCGATTTCGATCCTTATCTGACGGCCAAGCGCCTCTTGGTGTCGACAGCCTTCCGCGAACTGTTCCGCAGTGAGGCAATAATCGGCTCAGAGGGTTTAAGCGTCAAAGATATCACCGTTTTATTCACTGACCTGCGTGGCTCAACGGAGCTTTACGAACGCATTGGCGATCTTAAGGCTTTTGCCCTGGTGCAGGCGCACTTTGCCCAGATGGGCAAAGTGATCACAAGCAATGCGGGCACGATGGTAAAGACCATCGGCGATGCAATCATGGCAGTCTTCTCCGAACCTGCGAAGGGTGTGCAAGCTGCTTTGGAAATGTTGGATGAGATTGAAAAATTCAATCAAAATCAGCACCGCAACGAACTCGTATTGAAGATAGCTCTTCACCGCGGGGCTTCGATCGCAGTAACTCTCAATGATCGCATCGATTATTTCGGGCAAACCATCAATACGGCCGCGAGAGTTCAGGGTGCAGCGCATCCTGAGGAGATCTGTATTACGCAGGACGTATTCGCAAATGCGGGGGTTACCGTTTTATTGGAGGGCAAAAAAGTCGCCGCAGAAACAATTCAGCTAAAGGGTATTCAAGAAAAGGTACTAATCCACCGAATCAACCGTTGATGCATGAAGTCCGGACATGAGGTGTTCGGTTAATTGTATCATACCCTTCACAACGATAACGCAGATATGCCAGACCATGTGATGATACGACAAAGACCTCCAGGCGCAAAACAGAGTCCCCACGGTATTGGCTGCGGCCTTGGCACGAACGGATTTACGGTTTTTTTGACGGGTTGGCACTTAAGTAGGATGCATTTGCTTTGAAATTGTTTCCAAAAAATCTCACGCAGCGTTTATTTTGTCCATGGTCTTAGGCCATATCACTTTACAGTCACCGGCTGGCGCGTAGGCCGCGCTCATGCATCAGAACTACTTTCGCAACTGCTACATCGCTATGTCGCTCGTCAGCTTTATGGCAAATGCGATTGTCGTCACCTCGATTACCTGGCTCAGCGGATTTTTCATCGCACCAGAGCAACGCTATCTTGCAAAAATTTTCGATTCCGATCTTACAGTACTGTTTTGTTCGCGTATTCTTCCGTTTGTCATTGTGATGCCGCTCATCGTATATAACCTCTCCCCGGGTTTTGCCACAGACTTCAAAGAACGCGTTATATCATCGGTGGCCTTGCAAAAACGCGTACTGCAGTTACCGATTCTCACGAGCATTTCGGCGACGCTGGGTTGGGTGATAGGAATTTTCTCTTTCGGAATCATCATTATTTTTTTCCGGCCTGGTACACCGTTGTCTTTTGTCTTCGACACCTTTGTATTTACCTGGGTTCTTGCTGCCATGGCGCTGTTGATATGCTATTATGCTCTCGAATTCATCAATCGCCGCATGATACTTCCGCATATCAGTCAGCACATCAGCGCCGCGGCACTTAGAGGCACATTCAACCTCTCTATACGTATGCGACTGGCGATACATCTGCTCGCCACGTTCGGCTTGCCGATGATTATTCTGGCACGCATTATTTTCTTCCTCGATGCGCATAAGCCCGCAGATTTCGCCTACCTTCAGGCACGCGATCTCGTCATGTTACTCGGAATAATCGTAGCAACCGGCGTTGTGCTCACCTGGCTACAGAGTAAATTTATCAGCGCGCCCTTGCGTGAAATGCAGAATGCTACCGCTAGAATTCAGGCGGGTAATTTTTTGACAACCGTTTCCGTAACGTCAGGCGATGAAATCGGCACACTCGCGGCAGACATCAATTCGATGGCGCAGGGCCTGGCCGAACGCGAACAAATGCGCGAAACCTTCGGGCGTATTGTCGATCCCTCGGTACGTGATTATCTGCTGAAAGAAGGTCATCTCGAAGGGGAGCTCAGGCATGTCACGGTACTCTTCTGCGATCTTGCAGGCTTTACGACCTTTTCGGAAATACATGAACCCGCAGAGGTGGTCAACTTTCTCAACCGCTACTTTGCGCTCGGGCAGAAAACGGTCGCAGCGCATGGCGGTATCATCAACAAATTTATCGGCGACGCTTTCATGGCGCTCTTTAACGCACCCGCTCCGCTCGCTGCACATGCCGACGCCGCGATCGCTGCCGCTGAAGAGTTTCGTGCACGGTACCAGACCCTCGCGGGCACGCCTAAGCCTGGCATCCGCATCGGCATACACTCGGGCGCAGTGCTGGCCGGCCGTATTGGCAGCGATGAAAGGCAGGAATACACAGTCATCGGTGATACCGTCAACGTCGCTTCGCGCATCGAAGCGCTGGGCAAAAAGATCAGTGAGAATCTTTTATTCTCGGGAGAAACCGCCGCGCTACTCACGACGGAGAAACCATGGCGTCGAATCGGTCGTATCCGGCTGAGGGGTAAATCCGCCGAAACGGCCATATTTGCCCTGTAGCCATATTGGTGTGAGTGCACTTTTTTTTGCTTTTTCGTCTGTGACAGCCTGGCCGGGCTTTGGCGACCGGCAGCAGAGTGATTTTTCTACGGCACACTCTAGTGCACGGTATTAGGTGCGGTTGCGGCGAAGATCACCAACCTTATAAAATCGGCGGATAGATGCGGTATATGCGGATGTTTTACGAAAATCAACAGGATTGGTCGAAAACGCTCCACCCTCTGGAATCACAGACCTGCTGGCTCGCGGCTAAACGCTACTGCAACACCATCGTCTGCAGCTGCGCCGCCCTCTGGTGTTCAGGGTCGAGCTCCAGCACACGACGGATATAGCCGCGCGCCTTCGCGCCCCGGCGCATCATGATGTTGAGTTCCGCCGCCACCAGCAAATATCTCAGCTCTTCACCTTCGCGCAGCACACAGCGCTCTGCCCATTGCAGAGCCAGTTTAATCTTTTTTTCGCGGCGCAGCGTCTGCGCAATATTGTAACAAACTTCCAGATCATGCGGATTCAGATCGTGCAGGCGCATATAAACCTCCACGGCTGCCGCAGTATCGCCGGCTGCCACCAGCGCCGCGGCTTTTTCACGCAGCGCCTCTGTGTCAGGCGTTTCACCGGAAATCATGCCTGCGGCATCGGCCTGGAACTCGATTTTGAGCAGGGATAGGTCGTCCATAATCTCGCCCATACCCTCGACGCGTTCGAGAATTTTCTTCAAATCACCGCCTGTTTCACGCACGTGCTCCAGGAACAACTGTTCGTTCTCGTTGATGATATTTGAACCGTCGGGGTTGCGCCCCAAAATGACATCGTCTCGCCCGTCTGAGCCCATGACCAGCGTATCACCCGGCTGCAGCTGAAAGCAGTGGATCTTGAGCTTGCCCTTGATGCCGGGCGTGCCGAGTTTGCGCAGAATATTCGCATCAAGAAAATGCGCTTCGCCGTTGCGGTAAAGAGCGATACTGGGATGTTCGGCGTTGATGTAGTACATCAGCCCCGACGTCTCATCGATGAGACCGATTACCATGGAAATCAACATCGAGCCCTCAAAACTCTCGAAGATGCGGTGGAGTTCGAGAAAGGTCGTGTGTAGCCAGGTCTCAGGGAAAACATCCGAAAGTTCTTTTGTCCAGCGCATGCGCTCGATCGTCGACTGGAAGACCGCACCCAAAACCAGCGCTCCACCTGCCCCCTGCATCGATTTGCCCATCGCATCGGCATTGACGAACACGACATAGGGTTTATCCTTCAAAGTGATGGAAGCTGCCATGTTGATGTCGCCGCCGATTTCGGATTTCCAGCGGCGGAACTCGAAGGTCTTTTTCTGTTTAATGAGATATTCAATCTGGATGTTCTTACTGGTACTGGTATTTGCCGCCAGCGGTTTTAAGAGCAGCGCCGTCAGAAAATAATCCGCATCCTGTTGTTTTTTGAGGTCAGAGACACGCACGAGGCTCGCCTGTAATTCGCGCGTGCGCTCTTCGACTTTCTTTTCGAGATTCGTGTTTAGCTCTTCGACCTCTTTATAGACATTGAGAAACCGGTTGGCGAGCATCACGGCGATTCCGAGAACAAAAAAAGCAAAACCGTATTTCGACAAGGCAACACCCGTGGCAAAAACCAGCGAATCGAGAATATCGAAAACGGCGGTTGCCATGATCGTGAGCATACCCAAAACCAGATTCCCCGGGGGCGAAAACAGCATCGCATTTTTAAAAGATGCGACGAATTTCCCGAAAGCGCTTTTGCGGCCCGAACGCGCGATGCGGGCCTTTATTTCGCGCACCACGGCCCGCATCAGCTGAAAAATAACGAAATACAGAATACCGATCAGGGCGATGAGCTGCCAGATTCGTAAAATGGAAGTATTAAAAACTGATGTCGTGGGTATTACCACAAGGGAAAGTGCCAGGGCAATGCCTGCGTAGATTTTCGGGAACAGTGAAATCCGGTTGCCGAATAATTTATCAACGAAAAACAAAAATGCGGATACCATGTTGAACAACACCACGTATTCAACTTTTTGTATTAACGTCGAATCACGGATAATGTCGAAGACAATTCCTGTACGCGTAAAGAGATAGATAAAAATACCGACACAGAAAATGCCGAAATAGAAGTTATAGCTTTCCTGACGACGGCGCGAATAGAGTAACAGGTGGTAGAGACCGATCGCCAGATAGAGCGAAATCAGAATTAAGACGATCGTTTCACCGCGCTTCTGCATCAGTACACGCAGGGAATCCACCTCGTAGGGCTGCCCCATAAAAAAGCCGACGTCGGCACTGCCTGCATCCCCGGCGAAACGGAATGCCAGCAGATTTTCCCCGTCGACGAGAGCTGATGCGGGAATTTCAATCAGCGCATCGCGTACAGCGCGGTGCCGGTAAATTTTTTCATTCTTCGCGTCGGCAAACCATTCAGAAGCGATCTGTTTGCCGTTGAGGAAAATCTGCCAGTTATCAGCGATTGCACCAAGGCGCAGCCCCCATGCCTGGGGCAATTTGCGCTCGTCGGGCGTGAGGAAAAACCTCGTGATCGCGGTATAGTCGTGCAGGCCATGCACGGGCCATTTATAGATGCCGGGCGCCGGGAAGGGTGCCCCCAATGTGGACACCTTAACCGGCCGGTTGTCGCCCGGCGACGAGGGTATATGCTTCCAATCGGAGAGTTTTTTCGCGCGCTCGGGCCAGTCCTTGAGCCAGGCGGCGTCAAACCCCGGACGAATGAACAGATCTTCGCGTATGAGATTTTTCGCCGAAACGGGAAAACCCACAAGTAACAAAAGCCATCCCACTATGCGCATATGCCAAGTATAGAGGTGCAGCGATTCTGGGTAGGAAAATTCCCAAATCGGGCTTTACGGTTACAGCAAGTTTACGTGCGCTAGCCGTACTCGGCACGCTTTATGAAAATTCTCGTGATTGAAGACGACGAAATTCAGTATGAACTATTAGGGGCGATCTTTAAGCAAATCGGAATCGAAGGTTTTTTCTGCGGCACGGGCGAAGCAGGCCTCGAAAAACTCAAGACGCATTTTTTTGACGCCGTCATTCTCGACCTCGGCCTGCCCGGCAAAAGCGGCGTCCAGGTCTTAAAGGCGATTCGCGAGAATGTCATGACCAAAGAAATCGCCGTCATCGTGCTCACAGCATCAAAAACGCGCGAGACGCTAATGCAGTGCATGAAATACGGCATCAGCGACTATATCGGCAAGCCGTTTCAGCTGCAGCAGTTTGCGCAAAAGATGGCGACGTTAAAGCGTATTCTGACTCTTAAGAATGTCAGCGCCGACAAGGCCGATGCCGTTAAGGTCATCATGGAGCGGATGCCCGACGTTGTTAAATTTACCTTTGGCGGTTTATTCAACGACGAGTCGGTACGCCGCTTTCTCGTGTATTATACCAGCGCATTTAAGGCGCTGACAAAATCTGACAGCGTGCTGCTGAATTTTGCAGCGCTGCCGAACCTGAGTGAGCCGCAACTCAGGATGTTTGGCCTCATTTCAGACGCAATACAACCCAAAAAACCCGTCGTCGTCGCCGGCCGCAGTTATGGCCCGATGCTTGGGGTTCTGCAAGACCATGAAGAGCGCCTCTTCATCACTGAAGAAGACGCTTTAGAGTTTTTAGGACAGAAATAATTATTTAACCAGCTTCTTGTACCGGAACCGCTTCGGCTGATCACCCTGACGCTTTTTGCGGTCTTCTTCGTAATCAGAGAAGCCGCCTTCAAAAAAGCGCACCTGCGCATCGCCTTCAAAAGCCAGAATATGCGTCGCGACGCGGTCAAGAAACCAGCGGTCGTGCGAGATAACGACTGCGCAACCGGCGAAGGACTCGAGACCCTCTTCGAGCGCGCGCACCGTGTTCACGTCGATATCGTTCGTGGGTTCGTCGAGCAAGAGCACGTTGCCGCCGTCTTTAAGCGCCAGCGCCATGTGCAGGCGGTTACGCTCACCGCCTGAAAGCACGCCGCACTTCTTTTCCTGGTCGGCACCGGTGAAATTGAAGCGCGCCATGTAGGCCCGCGCGTTGATCTGCAGCTTACCGACCTTGACTTCCTGGGCGCCGCCCGAAATCACATCATAGACCGTTTTATTCGCATCAATCTCTGAATGCTGCTGATCGACGTAGGAAATTTTCACCGTTTCGCCGATGGTAAATTTTCCCGAATCGGGTTTATCGAGGCCCATAATCATACGGAAGAGCGTGGTTTTACCTGCACCGTTAGGGCCGATAATGCCGACAATACCGTTGGGCGGCAGTTCAAAATTCAGGTTCTCGTAAAGCAGGTGGTCGCCAAAAGCCTTGCTGACACCCTCGGCAATAATAACCTTGTCGCCCAAACGCGGGCCGTCGGGAATATAAATTTCGAGCTTACTTTCTTTGACCTTCGCATCTTCATTGAGCAACTTTTCGTAGGCACCGAGGCGTGCTTTTGACTTTGCCTGACGCCCCTTCACACCCATACGAACCCACTCGAGCTCGCGCTCGAGGGTTTTGCGGCGCTTCGATTCCGTCTTCTCTTCGTTCGCGAGGCGGTTCGATTTCTGCTCAAGCCACGATGAATAATTCCCTTTATAGGGAATACCCTCGCCGCGGTCGAGTTCGAGAATCCAGCCGGCGATGTTATCGAGAAAATAACGGTCGTGCGTAATCGCAATCACGGTGCCTTCGTATTCCTGTAAATGCTGTTCGAGCCACTGTACCGATTCGGCGTCGAGGTGGTTGGTGGGCTCATCGAGTAGCAGGATTTTCGGCTTTTGCAGCAACAGGCGGCAGAGCGCGACGCGGCGTTTCTCACCGCCGGAAAGATTTTTGATCGTCGCTGTTTCTTCGGGGCAGTTCAGCGCATCCATCGCGCGTTTGAGCATCGTATCGAGCTCCCAGCCGTTGACCTTTTCGATCTGCTCGCCGAGCTCGCCCTGGCGCTCAATCGCCTTTTCCATGTCATCGTCAGAAAGATCGGTACCGAGCGATTCACTGACAGCTTCGTATTCCTTAAGCAGGGCAACGACGTCCCCCGCGCCCTCTTCGACAATCTGGCGCACCGTTTTGTTGTCATCGAGCTGCGGTTCCTGTTCGAGATAGCCGACGGAAAAGCCGGGGGAAAAAACCACTTCGCCCTTATCAGGTTTCAGGATACCGGCGATGATTTTGAGCAGCGATGACTTACCGGAACCATTGAGACCGATGATACCGATCTTCGCCCCGTAATAGAACGAAAGATAGATATCTTTCAGTACCTGCTTATGCGGCGGGTAAACCTTGCTGACCCCTACCATGGAGAATATGATTTTCTTTTCGTCGGCCATGACTTTTCCCTATTTGAAAAATTTATCGGCGTCGCCTGACCCCACCCCTAGCCCCTCCCCTATTAGGGGAGGGGTGCCGAAGGCGGGGAGGGGTTTGGCTATATAGCCGTAGATCATATCGAATTCTCATCGGAAGGTTGCGCCGGTTGCGGTCCGCCCGGTGCAGGCATCGGCGCCAGTTCGCCCGGTGGATTGATCTGCACCGGCCCGCGCTCGCCGACTTTTTCAAGCGTCGACTCGAAGGGGCGCAGCGTAAAAGACACGGCAAAGATGACGGCGCAAAGCAACGCCAGGTACTGCCGGCGCCGGTCGAGCGGCTGCCGCGTCGTCGCCTGCGTCATATCGAAGAACAGCGGGTTCTTTGCCTGTCGGAGTTCGGGATGCTCGACGCCGAGATAAATAAACATCAGAACGAAAGCAAACCACATCGGGTAATAGAGCGCCATGACAAAAAGGAAGGCCATGAAGATATAGGCGATGTCGCGCTGGCGGTTGCCAAAGAGCGCATAGACAATTTGTCCGCCCGAAAGCGAACCCAGCGGAAAAAGATTGATCGCGGTAAAGAGCAAACCCGCCCAGCCCGCGGCGAGCAGCGGGTGCGCCGCGAGGTCATAGCCCAGGGGGATATCCTTCATGAGTCGTGCAATGCCCTTGAGGATCAAAGGATTTTCAAACTGGGGAGTGCCCGCCACTACTTCACTTAAATAGGTACCAAGGACAAGGCAGGGCACCGAAAACGAAAAGCTCATCACCGGCCCCCAAAAGGCGATGTCAAAAAGCGCGCGCGTATTCACGCCGACATTGGCAGTGCGCGTGATGACGCCGAAGGTGCCGAAAGGCGAAAATACCGGCATCGGGATAAAAAACGGTAACCCGGCATAAACGCCGTACGAGCGCGCCTGCACAAAGCGCGCGAAGGCATAGGACGAAAGAATGACAATCACGGCCACTGCATAGATCGCCGCATCGATATATTTTGCCGACGCCGTGCTATGCGACGAGAAATTCGCACCGGCTAAAAAAAGCGTAAAGCAGGTCAGTACAAAAAGCACGAGGTGCCGGCGCCGCGTCGCGGTATCGCTCTGGCGAAAGCCGTCGCGGATGATGTTCCAGTTGCGTTTTATTTTCCCTAACATATCAGTCAATGAGCTCGGGCAGGCGCTTCGTTGGCGCTTTTTGCCCCGGCGGTTTTCCACCTGACCTTTTTTTCTTCACCGCCTGTACAGAAACTTCGCGTTTCCGCTCCAGCGCCGCGGTCTCCTGCATTGTCGGGTATTGCGGCCGTTCATGGTAGGTGCTGACGAGCACGTCAAGAAACGCCTTGCGCACAACCGAAAGCTCGCCCAACGTCAGGGGGGATTCATGGAACTGCTCTTCGCTGATCTTATTTTCGATGATGCGGTCAATGATCGAGGCGAACTCTTCCGCACTGGCGGTCGTCGCTGTACGCGACGCCGCCTCAACGCTGTCAGCGATCATCGCCACCGCGGTTTCGCGGCTCTGCGGCTTGGGTCCGGGGTACTGGAACTGTTTGCGCGTGATCGGCTGCGCACTTTTGCCGTCCGCCTGCTCCAGCGCCTTATGGTAAAAATACTGTATCGTCGTCGTGCCGTGGTGCTCGGGAATAAAACTGATGACCTTTTCGGGCAGGCGGTTCTCCCGCGCCATCGCGACACCGTCGCTCACGTGCCGGGTAATCATCTGCGCCGACTTGAGCGCGCCCAGCTTCTTGAAGGCTTCAGAGGTAGGATAGAGGTGGCGATTCTCAGCATAAAAATCCGGGTGCGCCATTTTGCCGATGTCGTGGAACAGGCAACCGACGCGCGTGAGCAGGGTATCGCCACCGAGTGCACGCACTGCAGCCTCGCTGAGATTAGCCAGCATGACACTGTGTGAGTGCGTCGATGGCGCAATCGCCGCCATACGTATCAGCAGGGGATGATTGAAGTCGTTCAGTTCCATGAGCCGAAATGGCGTCGGCAGGTTGAAGATAAATTCTATCAGCGGCAAAAGGCCGAGAGTCAGCAGAATGCTGAGAACGCTGTTCGTCAGAACAGCGGCGACCTTCAGGTCGTAACTTTTCGCCGATGGCGCCATGAGTTCGAAACCTGAAATCAACACAAAGTTTGCGATTGCAATAATGAGCCCGCCCTTAAACATCTGTGTGCGCTTCTCCATACGCGTCGAGGCATAGAGCCCCGCAATGGCAGAGGTCAGGGCCAGCATCAGGCTCTGGTTATCAAAGCCTGTGAGAATGTATGAGTATATCGCGAGATAGATGCCGGCCGAGAGGGCAATCCGCGCACCAAAAAATTGCCCCGTCAAAATGCCGAAAAACCCGAAGGGAACAAAAAGAACAAAATTCACGTCATAACCGCGCAGGGGGTTGACCATCATGATGATGAGTTCGGTGACGAACATCACCCAAAACAGGCCATGCAAAATAAAGTGAGACCCATAATCTCTCACCTGCTCATAAGCAAAACGAAACGTGAAATAACACAGCGATACGGCGAGCACTCCCATCACCAGCAAAATGCCCAACACCTGCGAACCGTTGCGGCGCCGGTGATTATCGCGCACCTGCTCGAGCAACTTAATTTTCTCCGCGTCAATGATGTCGCCGGCGCGGATCAGCATCGTGCCGCGCTTAATAAGACGCGTGACGGGCGTCACTTTCTCCGCGGCCTGCCGGCGCCTGAGTTCGGTATATTGCGGATTATATGTCAGGGCTGGGTTTTCCCGCATGAGCTCGCGTATGCGCGTCAGAATAATACGCAACGTCCCCGGTGCAAGATCGGGGTCGGCGAGGCGGTTCTCGCGGATGATGAGTTTCACGGAACCTTCGACGCTCTGCAGCTGTTCTGCCATCCACACCAGATCGTGTACTTCGCGCATGCCGCCGATGGTACGTATCTGCGCGCCCTTTTCGAGAAGTTCGCCCAGGACTTTGTCGGCGAGGTTAGCTGTCAAAAAACCGGCTTCGTTGAAGGCTTTCTCACCCAGGCGCTCGGCTTTGGCTTCCATGACATCCGCTTTTTTTTCACGGATAAGTCCCTCGACGTCTTCGCGGCGGTAAAGCGCGCCCTTAAGAAACGGCAGGCGTTCGGTGAGTAGCGCGGTGCGCTGCGCTGCGGGCAGGGCCGGGCTTTCGCGCACCGTATTGGCGATCCATGTGAAATCCGTCTTGAGCTGCTGCTGCACCTTTTCGAAGACTGCCAGGTCGCGGTCAAACGCGGGCCGCTCGCGCTCGAACGCAGTTCTTTTGAGACGTTCAGTTTCGGGCTGGTCGACGATTTTCAGATCCATGAGCGCCTTGAAATCCGCCTCTGCAATCTGCCCCGCTTCGAAGCGCGGCAGCTTTTGTACGAGGGGTAGCGCCAGGAGTAACGTTGAAACGATGAGTGTCAGGCCATAAGAGATGAGCGCGGCTTTCTTAATGTCGCTGGGCGTGCGCCGCTCGGAGAGGAAACGGTTGAACCTGACACCCGACGCCCGCAGCTTTTGGCTTAGACCGGTGCGGGCCATCAAAATTATTTTTTGGCTTTGCGGCTGAGTTCGGCGAGCAGGGCTTCATGGCCAGCGAGAATATTTTCGACCTGTGCTTCATTCAGCGATTTTTTGTCGCGCAGTTCAACCAGTAAGGCGCGCAGGAATTTCTGTTCGGTCGCCGCATAGTCGAGCAGGTATTCCTGTGCGCGCAGCGTTTCATGGAGGTCTTTCATGCGCCCAGCCATGAGGTCGAGCGTGTTTTCACGGACGGCCTTTTCTTTATGCCATTCTTTCTCGATTTCGTCGCGGTATTTCTGTACGTTCTCCAGGGCGGAGCTGATATTGCGTTGCTGGTATAAGAGCTGGGCTTCAAACTCGGTCAGTTTTTCAAATGCCTGAGCGCGCACCTCGGAATTCGCGAGCTCGTCGGTCGTAAAGCGCAGGATGCTCTCGATGCGGGAAAGCACGTCGGTTTCGCTGAACTTGCTATCCGCCTCATTTCCCGGTTTTTTGGCTTCAGCCATGCGCGATTTTACAAAGGATTGACGTGAGGTCAAAAAGAATAACACTGCGACCCTACGAGGCATTTAAAGGCCGGTATTTATGCGCGAAACGCCCCCCATTGAGCCCAAATTAAAAGCCGCCATCGACGCGGCGATCAGCAAGGAACACCTTGTACGTATACGTGCTTACGCCGTCATTTCAGCGACCGAATCGGGCCTGAGCTACATCGTCGAATCGATCCTCAAAAAATACGGCCGCGACGACATGGTCGGCCCCGTCTATACATCGGTCAAAGAATTGTCCTTGAACGGCGCCAAGGCTAACTTCAAGCGTATCCTGTTCGAAGACGAGAATCTCAACGCTGAAAACGACGGCGAATATGACAAGGGAATGGATCTCTTCAAACATAACCTCAACGAAAACTGGGTTCTCGAATACGGTAAAAAATCCAAACAACGCAAACTCTACGTCGATATCTTCTTCGACTTCAACGCCGACCGCCTGATCGTCGAAGTCCTGAACAACAGGCCGATTTCGCAAAAAGAAGACAAACGCATCCGCGAAAAGTTCCACACCGCGATGCGCTACGACGATATCGCGCAGTTTTATATGGAAGGCGGCGACTCTTCTGAAGGCGCAGGTATGGGTATCGTGCTGGTGACGATGATGCTCAAGGCACAACAGATCGATCCGCATCTTTTCACGATCCGTTCTGATTACCGCGAGAAAACTCTGGCGCGTGTGGAGTTTCCGCTCTCACATGACTACCAGCCGTCACGCCAACGCTTCATCACAGAGTCGAACGCCGAGCTTGTGCTCAGCGTCTGAAATTGAAACCGGCGATCACCGGTGGCTGTTTGTGCGGAAATATCCGCTATTCATACAATGGAGAACCGGGTATGGCGAACTACTGCCACTGTGCCGATTGTCGCAAAATCACCGGCAGCGCCTTCAACGTCGGTATCCGTTTCGAAAAGATAAATTTCACTCTACTGAGCGGTGAAATAAAACGGTTCACTAAAAACGGCGAGAGTGGCCGCTTCATCACGCGCGCGTTTTGCCCGGATTGCGGCTCTCCCATTTTTACGGAATCTGAAGCACATCCCGAATTACTCTATATCAAGGCGGGTAGCCTCGATCAACCTGCAATAGTGCGGCCCGCATACGAGATCTATAACGAGTCCAAAGTGGCGTGGTCCCAGATTCCCACGGGCATCAAATCTTACCCGCGCGGCTCAGGGCTCTGATTCAGGATTACATATTCCTGCGGTAACTGCCGCCGACCTCATAGAGCGCCCCGGTAATCTGACCCAAAGAGCAGGTCTTCACCGTCTCCATGAGTTCGGCAAAGACATTGCCCGATTTAAGCGCGACGTGGCGCAGCTTATCGAGCGCTTTCGGCGTTTCATCGGCGTGGAATTTTTCGAATTCACCGAGCGAGACAATCTGCCGCTGCTTTTCTTCGTCGGTCGAACGCATGAGTTCGCCATGGTAATATTCCGTCTCTGCGCTGAGAAAGGTGTTCACACCGACAATCGGCAGCTCGCCCGAAGATTTCAGCTTTTCGTAAAATAAACTTTCTTCCTGGATCTTGTTGCGCTGGTACATCGTCTCCATCGCGCCCAAAACACCGCCGCGGTCTGAGATGCGGTCGAACTCTTTGAGGATGGCCTCCTCCACAAGGTCGGTGAGACGCGTGATGAAAAAGCTACCCTGCAGCGGGTTTTCATTTTTAGTGAGCCCCAGCTCGCGGTTGATGATGAGCTGAATGGCAATCGCGCGGCGCACGGATTCCGGTGTCGGTGTTGTCACCGCCTCGTCGTAGGCATTGGTATGCAGGCTGTTGCAGTTGTCCATGATCGCATAGAGCGCCTGCAACGTAGTGCGGATGTCGTTGAATGAAATTTCCTGCGCGTGCAAACTGCGGCCGGATGTCTGGATGTGGTACTTTAATTTTTGCGAGCGCGCGTCGGCCTTATAGAGATTGCGCATGGCAATCGCCCAGATGCGGCGCGCCACGCGGCCGATCACCGCGTATTCGACATCCATACCGTTCGAGAAAAAGAAACTGAAATTGCGCGCAAAGGCGTCGATCTGCATGCCGCGGCTCAGGTAATATTCGGCGAGAGTAAAGCCGTTCGCGAGCGTGAACGCGACCTGGGTGATCGGGTTTGCCCCCGCTTCGGCAATATGATAGCCTGAAACGCTGACTGAATAAAAGTTCGTCACATCGTTGTTGATGAAGAACTGCTGGATATCCCCCATGACCTTGAGAGAAAATTCGGCAGAGAATATGCAGGTGTTCTGCGCCTGATCTTCCTTTAGAATATCAGCCTGCACCGTGCCGCGCACCTGCGACAGCGTCTTCTTGCGGATGTTCGCGTAAACTTCGGCAGGCACGACGTGCTCGCCGGAAACACCGAGGAGTGACAGGCCCAGGGAATTGTGGTTCTCAGGCAGTCCGTCGCGGTATTCGGGTGGTTTCAGGCTTTTTGCGCGGTAGAGATCCTGGATTTTCTTTTGTGCTTCGGCAAGTTTACCTTCGTTTTTAAGATAGGTCTCAATCTGCTGATCGACCGCGGCATTCATAAAGAACGCGAGAATCGTCGGTGAAGGTCCGTTGATCGTCATCGAAACGCTGGTTGTCGGTGCCGAAAGATCAAAGCCCGAATAGAGCTTTTTCATGTCGTCGACCGTGCAGATCGAAACTCCGGCATTGCCGATCTTGCCGAAAATGTCGGGCCGTTCCGCAGGGTTCTCGCCATAGAGCGTGATCGAGTCGAAGGCCGTTGAAAGCCGCGCGGCGGGTTGCCCCTTTGCAATCAGGTGAAAGCGTTTGTTCGTGCGCTCGGGCGAACCTTCGCCCGCAAACATGCGCGTTGGATCTTCGCCTTCGCGCTTGAACGGAAAAACGCCCGAGGTAAAGGGAAATTCGCCGGGAATATTCTCTTTGAGAATGTACTCAGCAAGAGCACCCCAATCTTTAAAGGGAGCCGGCGCGACCTTGGCCGTCAAGGTATCAGAAAGCGATGGCACGCCCGCACGCACAGTAATCTCTTTGTCGCGCACGTTGTAACTAAAGGTCTCTTTGCTATAATCGCGGCGTATCTGCTCAAACGATTCCAAAGATTTCAGGAGCTTTGGATCGATTTTACCGCGCAACTCTGTTTGTTTTGCATCAATGCCCGCCGCCGCAGCGCCCGTGAGCAGGCTTTTTGCTGTCTCAAGCGCCTGTATCTGCCGCGCGAACTCGGCTTGTTCTTCCGCATTGTGGTGATAGCCGCGCACGGCGTCGGCGATTTCTGAAAGATAGCGCGTGCGCTTCGCAGGAATAAAATCATCGCTGACAGAAGCCGACTCGATCACGACGGCCGGCTTGAGATCGCCTTTAAGCAAACCTTTCTTCTGCAGAATGCCGGTGAGTGCCGCAAAGGCATCATCGACGAGCTTGTCGCCAAAACGGTTCGCCACCGTGGGATAAATCGGCAACTCTTCGTCCTTTTGCGTCAGCAATGCATGATTGCGGCGATACTGCTTACGCACCTGAATAAGAGCGTCTTCGGCGCGCACGCGATCGGACTTATTGATGATGACCATATCGGCATAATCGAGCATCGCGATTTTCTCGAGCTGCGTTGCCGCGCCATACTCCGGCGTCATGACATAGACCGACATGTCGCAGAGATCAGTGATTGCGGTATCTGACTGGCCGATGCCCGCCGATTCAATAACGATGAGATCAAACTTTTCACCACGCAAAAAAGCGAGGATGTCTTTGAGTGTCGACGAGATCGCCGCGTTATCTGTACGCGTCGCGAGTGAGCGCATGAAGATTTTGCCGTCATTGACAGAGTTGAGCCTCAGGCGATCACCCAGGAGAGCACCGCCGGTTCTTCGTTGCGTCGGATCAACGGACAAAAGAGCGAGTTTCAGACCAGGATACAACAATTTAAAGCGGCGGAGAAATTCATCGATGAGCGAAGATTTACCCGCGCCGCCCGAGCCGGTGAAACCGAGCACGGGAACTTTCCCTTGCCCCCGATTCACATCGGGGGCAAGGGCACCCGATTCAATCTGTGATATGCGGCGCGAGAGCAAATGGCCATAGTCTGAGTAGAGATCCCCCTCTGCTTTTTCTGGACGTTTCGATGCAGCCGCCTTGGCAATCATGTCGCGCGCCATACCGTCAAGACCGAGCGCGCGCCCGTCATCGGGCGAATAGATACGCTCAACACCATAGGCCATGAGGTCCTTGATTTCGCTGTCGACAATCACGCCGCCGCCGCCACCAAACACCTTGATGTGCGAGGCGCCGGCCTTTTTCAGCAAGTCGATCGTGTATTTGAAATATTCGTTGTGCCCGCCCTGGTATGAGCTGATCGCGATGCCATGCGCGTCTTCTTGCAGGGCGGCGATCACGACTTCATGCACCGGCCGGTTGTGACCGAGATGCACGACCTCGGCGCCTTCGCGCTGCAGAAACCGGCGGATGATATTGATCGAGGCGTCATGGCCGTCGAAGAGCGACGTCGCCGTGACAAAACGAATTTGATTCATGTCCGTTTAACTTTCCTCTGCCGCTTGCGCAAGATAGCCGTATAAGGCGGCAGCAGCACGCGCCAATTGGTGTAGAGATAACGCAGCCCCGAGATCGCTGTAATCAGCGTTGTCAGCAGCAGCAGAAAATAGGGCACAGATTCAGCAAAATATTTATTGCGCTCTTCTTTGGGAATCTCATTCGACTTAAAGGACTGTACGGCCTTGATAAGCATCGATCCGGCGATTTCGATATTCTTTTTACCCGCCGCACGGCCTTCGGCGTAGGTCGCCGAAATATCGAATGGCAACGCGCGCACGATCAGAATCAGAATGATGAGCACGATCGAAAACATCTGGAACAGGGTCTTGGCTTTGCCGAGGCGCGTCGTGCGGATCTCCGCACCCTTGCGGATCGCGAGGTAACGCATCAGCGTTACCAGCATGTCGCGCAGGATAATGATGATAACCATGTAAAGAGGCACAGCCTGATCGAGCAGAATAAAAATGATGAGCGTCGCAATCACGAGCGCCTTATCGGCGAGGGGGTCCAGAAAGCGGCCCAGCGGAGACTCCTGCTTCCATTTGCGCGCGAGATAGCCGTCGAAAAAATCTGTGATCGAAGCGATGCCGAAAATCATCAGAGCCAAAAAACGATCGCCCGGATGCTGCGAGAGCAGGTAATAAAGAAAAAACGGAATCATCACGATTCTCAGAATTGTCAGAAAGTTAGGCAGGTTGAGCCATGCCAGCATGGGGTTAACTGGGTTTCAGAGACCCTGCCTCAAGAAGAATTCGAAGAGTCATCGGTCACCCAGCGCCTGAAAGATGCAATAATCGGCCATTACGGCGCTTTATTTAGCACCGGGGCCGACGAGCAGAACCGCCGCCAACTGGAAGGGACTGGTTACGATATCGACGGGTACAGCGATTCCATACCAGGCATACAGCAAAGCAAGTTGAAACCGACTCCGCTGTACCCACTCGATGTCGCCGAGCACCTCACTGTACTCGGCACCCGGCGCTTGCACGAAATATGCCAACTCCGATTCTTTCTGCCAGAAACCGTGCATCGCGCTGAAGGTATAGGTGTTGCTGAAATCCATGACCAAAAGTCCCGCGGGCAAACCCGGCACGGCGGTGAAAGTGAAATGGCGCTTGAGGATATCCGCCAGATCTGTCTTATCACCCGGCTTGAGAAACAGAATGGTGCGAAAGGCCTTCTCGTCCATGCAGCAGGTATTTTGCTGAATCAGGAAAACATTTTCGTCGCTCGCAAACCTTTGGCGCGATTCAAAGAAACGTATGCCGCGCGGCGACGATTCGACATTCAGATAGCGGCCTTCGCCGATCAGCAGCCGGTCGAATTGCATGGAGGCGACGCCGTCTTTCACCCGAAGGCGGCCCGGCAGAATACGATAATTGCCCGTCGCGCCCTGTGAGCGGTCGAATTCGTTAATGCTCGAGCGGTATTCGCTGACCGCCTTGTTATTCCGCGTGGTCAGGCAGGCGGAGGCCACAAGGGCAACGGTAAGTGGTAACAGCCAAAATCGGCCCATGTGCTGAGTTTTATCCGGGCCCTCTTACTGAAAGCAAAAACATGCTTCAGAGGCGGTGCGGACTACGCAAGGGGCTGCCAGCAGGTTGTTTAAAACGGTTCGTTTCGTTCACACCCGGGGATAGCTAATCATTGCGGCCAAAATCGATTACATAGGATAAGGAAAACCCCATACGGTACAACAGGTTTTGCTGTGGTTCATTCAAATACCTTAGGAAGGGCACCTGAAAAAAACAGGAAATTGCAAGCCCCGAAGGCCACGCCACAATCATGCCGGGTGACACAAATGCCACAGTACCACCCGTATTCGTAATTGTCGTACCCGAAGATTCGGCGCGCGCCTGGTGGCGCATCGCAAATTCAGCGAACAGAGAAAAGTTCGCCTCGTCGCGGCCTCCCCAGCGCTTTTGCAACGAGACGCCCCAGTCAAGACTGTCTCCGATCTTATAATTTTGTGACTCCGAACGCCGCGTAAACAATACCGAGGAGGATAGTGAGACCCCCTCCGCTATCCATCGCGAATATGCAGCAGCTCCTGAATAATCCCAGGCACCACTGCCCGGTGTGAGCGATGGTTCGTAGGAGTATTTCTGCGCCAGGGGGTCGCCACTCGCTGCACCCACAAGGTGAAACGAGGGATTTCTCGAATTAGACGCGTAGGTTGATAAGGGTTGCGATTCGTCGACGGCATAATATTTACCCAAGGGAGCCTTGACTGCAGCCAATACCGCAAAGCTGTGGGTTTCGTCTTTCAGCACACGCCATTTCAGGCTAAAATCCGGATCAGCGATTCCGGCCACGGTGCCTAAGTCTAGTTGCCGGTATGTACCCCCTGAATCAATCAAGCCCTCGCGGATATTTTCTCCCCGGTAGTAACGAAACCTGAAACCGGCTTCAACACTGTCACGCAAACCATAGGCGATGGTTGTGACAGCCATGAGACTTTGGCGTATGGCGTCGACATGGGTGCCCAAGCCCCCGGCTTTCTGTGTGAGTTCCTTGAGTTGTGCATCAGAAAAGCGCTCATAACTATTGCCTATGATAGCCTGCCCAAGAGCCAGAGTTCTTCTCTTCAATGTATTGGGTTCAATCAATGTTGCGCCGGCCCCGGTCGTCAAGGGGCCATGATCGGCACTGACGCTGCCCAATGAGATTGCGAAACAGCAGATGTAAAAATATTTCATGAAAAAACTCCTAAGGATTGTTGAAATGTCCTGCGGGCCAGGGGTTTGCATACGCCGGGTTATTGATAAACTTCGTATCGGTGAGCGACTTCAGAAATTCAATGAGGTCAGCGCGTTCTTGCGTGGTAAGGGAAAATCCCTTGACGAAAGAATTTTTCAAGGGAGAAAGTTTTCCATCTCCTGCATTAGGTCCCGAAGCAATCAACCTGCCCCCGCGGGCGTAATGATCAATGACGCCGTCGAGATCTGTGACCGAACCATCATGCATGTAAGGTGCGGTGAGTTCGACATTGCGAAGTGTGGGCGCCTTAAAACGCCCCATATCCGCCGCATTTCCCGTTACGTCCTTAATTCCCTGGCTGGCCGTGGGATACGCACCGGTACCGCCCAGATTATAGAGACCATTATTCGCAAAATCTATTTCGGCAAAAGATTTGCGCGAGTGATCCTCGCTGTTCGTAAAATTGATACCTGTGTGGCAATGAAAACATTCGAGATTTTCGCTGTTAAAGAGATTCAACCCGTTTTTCGCTGATGCGCTAAGAGCTGCAGAGTCGCCCCGGTTATAGCGGTCAAAAGGAGAATCAAAGCCGATGATGGAGCGTTGAAAGACTTCGAGTGCGCGGGTTATATTCCCCATGGAAAACGGATCGCCCGTATCCGGAAATGCAGTGCGGAAAAGTTTTTGATAAATTGAATCTGCCCGCATTTCAGCGAGCCGGACATTTTCAAAGCCAGTCATGCCAAGTTCGACCGGATTCTCCCCGAAAATCGGTACCTGCGCCTGAATATTCAGTCTTTTCATCAGCGGGTTTTCCCACGTAACGACCGGCTGCCACGCAATGTTGACAATATGCATACTGTTGCGCGGATGAAAATCCCCGGTCGAACCTTTCGCAGTGAGAATACGATCTGTTCCCGATTTTGAAAAATCAGCGCTGCCATCGTTGACATTCATGTCATCGGCAAATGCATTCGCCTGGTGATGGCAGGTGGCGCAGGCAAACGTCTTGTTACCGGAGAGCCGTTTGTCATAGAAAAGATGGCGTCCAAGTTCAACCTTTTCGTACGTCATCGGATTATCCGCCAGGACCCGCGGCGGTGGAATATTCGCGGGAATTTGCCAAACGTAATCTCCCGAGGGCGTTATCAGCTTCGGGGTGAAATTCTCGCACCCCACAGCCACAAGCAGCCCACCGCACGCGCCGAGCGCGCGTACGGAGACCGCTTGTTTTAAGGCGGTTAAAAAGCCGGAAACAATCATTCGACGCGGAAAAAAGACTGGGTCGAACTCTGTGTCACCTGACCACCGCTTACCGCCGCATACGATGTTCCGTTTGTCGCATCCCGTGCTGCATTTGTTGTACCTGTATAACTATAGGCGAGTCCAAGGCGAGGCATGACAAAACGGCATTCCGGATCGCCGGTTCCCGACATACATCCGGCAGGTGCTCCCTGGTCCGCAGTGTTCAGGTTCAGATCGCGCACGACTTCTTTAAGGTCGGCGATAATGCGCAGCGAAGAAAGTGACGACAAACCGTTTTGGTAGGCTTCGGGAATATTCAGAGTCACCTCGGGGCGATTCGGTGTGGTACAGGTTACCTGATCCTGCGTTGCCCCTGTTTGTGTGCAGCTTAAGCTACCAATATGAACATTGAAAGCCGAAGCGTCATATCCGCCACCGCCTGAGGTCAGAAAGTCGAGCCGGGCTGCTTTGCGTCCACTCGTCCACGACCAGTAAAGAGCCGCAACATTGAGAGGGGCTGGAGCATTGTTCACGTCAAGATGATTCAAGCTGGATGGAATCCCGAGCGTGAATTTAATCTTCGAGTACTTATCGCCTGCCGTCACCGCAACAGTCCCCTTAACCTGGGAATTTGTTGCGCTCGTAGGGCCGGTAGTCGCTGCGCAACCGCCCGTACCATTCTCAAAATCGAGGAGTGTAACGTTTTGGTACTGCCAGGTATTGTCTGCTGTCAAAGAAACGGTGACCTCACTGCCGTCCGATTTCACCAGTTTTACGTCATGAATATAGAAACGAAAATCGCGCGCAGCAAGCTGGGTCGACCCGGTACCAACACCGGAATAAGTCGTACCGCAGGCAAAATCTGCCGAACCGACTTTGGCTTGAAAATTCAGGACTAAATCCGTGGTATTCGCATCGATCTGGGTTTTTACGCATCCCGCGGTAAAAAACATACCGCAAAGCATGGTTATGATTATTTTGTTTTTCATTTTTTTCTCCTTGTAAATTTTGGGTTAAAAAGTCATGGCAACGCTCAGAAGGGGTTGCACGCTTAAGGCACTCGCCGAATAATCCGTACTTGCCCCGCCGCCGCTGGCCGCCTGGCTGACGGTCCAAAAAAAATACGAGAAATTCACCGCGCCACCGACAAAGATATGGGTGGCGATTTCATAATCGTATCCCACCCGCAAAGCGGCGAGCGGACTGACTGCTGTGTACGTGGTCGCCGTTGCCCCCGAAATCTTGAGCAGGTTTATGCTCGCGCCGAGACCGAGACCCACGTAGAGATTTTTTACTGGAAAATACCGCGCATACGCTGCGACAGGCACCTGGGTAAGCTGGGTCGTATTCGTCGCAGAACCGATCGTAGCATTATTCTTGTAGGTAACCTGGTATCCGCCGGATATCCCCAATTGAGAGCTACTGTTACCGTACCACAGGGTTACGCCAAACGCCGGCGAAAGCACGGCACCGTTATCGGAGCCATAGACCGTCTCAACCGCAGAAGCGTATGAGCTTTTTGTGGCGTAATTGATACCGCCATAAACCTGACCGATAAGATTCGCAGAGCGCCAAAACTCGTGGGGTGCTGGCTTGGTTTCTGCGGACAGCGTTCCAAAACCGGCAAATATTGAACATAGAAAAATAATTCGTAATTTCATAAATTCCTCGTAATTAAAAATTTTTGATGATCGCGCACACCGGAAGTGAGCAAACAAAACGCCTGACCACGCGACTCAATGGCGCGGGCTTTAAAGCGGAAATTGCTACTTGTGTGCGCTAAGCCCGGGGGGGCGGAGTTTCAATGTCGGCAAGGTATGAAATGTAAAGAGGAGAGCTGATTTGAATGGCGGAAACATGGTATTGCACCGCGGTTAATCCCACCTGATTGCCCGTGAATACCCAGCGCGCGAACGCTGGCAGCACAGAATCGTCGGCTTCGTCGGCGCAGGGATGGTCGGCTTTCAGAATTTTCGCCTTTGCCATGGCCTTGTTCAGCCTGTTGCATCCGCAGGGGCAATCTTTGCCCTTTTGCACTTTCTGCTTTGTATGAACGCAGAGAAAATATTTCGGTTGCTGCGCCGTAGCAACTTCAAAAGCACCAGCGAGCTGAGCAATAAACAGCGTGAGGCCAAAGCCGTGCAAGATTTTACACCGGAACACGCGCATGCGTCCAGAATTGATGGCGAGACGCTCCGTCAAGAGATATAAAGATCTTTTATTTCACTTGTTTACCCTGCCTCGTTGTGGTTGTGGTGAGAGTAAAGGCTGAAATTCCATGAAACGCCGAAATTCAGCCTGCCCTCGACTTTCTGCTGCGGCTCGTTCAACATCTGCAAAACCGGAAATTCTTTGGAGATAAAACAGCCGAGTTCGAGCGGCAGATTCAAACGCATACCCACAGTCCAGAACGTGATAAGACCCCCACTGTTAACAATTATCGCGTCATGGTCGCGGGACTTCATCATATAACGCGCGGTTAACTCGGTGAAGGTAAAGAGTTTCGTGCGATCGAGATCAAATGCCCTGAACGAAAGCGCGACGCCGCCGTCGATGCGGTCTCCGATTTTATAGGTCTTGTAATAGCCGCGGTAGATATAACTGCCGCTCGCGGTCAGTGTGAAGACATTCGCAAATTGTTTACTGGCTGCAAGACCCGCCATAAAATCTACGCTCCCACTGCCGGGTGTCGCCGACGGATCGAGAGAAAACTGATCTGTTCCCCCGGCGCCCGAGACCACATGATAGCTCGGCTGCGGAATGTTGCCGCCCGCAACCTGCGCAGCGGGTAGAGAATTCAAGGCCACCGACTCGCTGGCGCCCGCGAGGTTGCCGGTGGGTAACTTGACCCCGCCCAACCCCGCGAGGGTCCAGCCTGCGCCGGAGAAAAATTTCACCTTGCCATTCAGCCAGAGGTCGGTGAGACCCGCGACATTTCCCGCGTCGATGAGCTTGTAGGCAGTATTCGAATCAAGCACGCCCTCGCGTAAGCGGTGCCCGTAATACCACCCGATCGTCGCCGATGCGTCGAGCCATGAGAGAATGCCATAACCCAAAGTCACGTTCGAGATCGACCCCAGGCCCAGCGTGTCGATATGCGATCCCGCCGTCTTCATCTTCTGTGTCGCGTCTGAGATCGCCACGTCAGGGTATTCTGCGTACGAAGTAAAACTCTGCATAATGGAGAGCGAGAAATGATGGCGCTCAATCGTATCGGGCATGATCACGCTGCCGGTGGCCCCCGTCGTTCCGGGCCCATGGTCGGCGTGTACGAAACTTTGCAGCAGGGATAGAAACAAAAAAACGGAGAGAATATTTTTCATATAATTTCCTTGAAATAAAACATTATGGATTGTTCGATGACCCCTTCGGCCAGGGGTTCGAGAATTTGGGATTCGTCACAAATTCCGTATCGGTGAGGCTACGCAGAAATTCTATCAGGTCGCTTTTGTCGCCAGCAGTAAAACTGCCACTAAAGTTCTTTACCAGCGGATTCTTGCGCGTGTTGAGAGCCCCGTCGCCATCGAAACCGGCGCCTTTACCGGTTACATTGCGGCCGCCGCGCTTATAATGCTCGATCACATTATCGAGAGTATCGATCGAACCGTCGTGCATATACGGCGCCGTGAGTTCGATATTTCTGAGCGTCGGTGCCTTAAAGCTGCCGTTATCAGCGACATTGCCCGTCACGAGGTTGAGGCCGCTGTTGCCGCTCGGGAAGACATTGGCGTTGCCAACGTTATAGATCCCATTGTTCAGAAACTGGATGTCGGCCGCTACCTTGCTGTAATAGTCTTCGGCGCTCGAAAAGGTAATACCCGCATGGCAGTGAAAACAATCCGCGGTTTCACCAAAAAAGAGGTTCATACCACGCTTTGCCGCTGCGCTCATCGCCGTCTTATCGGTGCCCGTGATATACTTGTCGTATGGAGATTTGCCGCTGATCAGCGTACGCTGAAAGGCCTCGAGCGCATCGCGTATGTGAGCGACAGAAATCGTCGGGGCATCCTTGGCAAAGGCGGCATTAAAGAGACCAACGTATTTGTCATCGGCCGCAAGCCGCGTCACGACTGTAGCTTCCATACCCGCAAGCCCCAGCTCGACCGGCGTCGTACCAAAGAGCGGCACATTTGCCTGTACATTGAGCCGTGTCTGCAATGAATTCGCCCAGGTCAGCACCGGCTGGTACGCGAGGTTAATCAGCGACATCGAGTTGCGCGGATGCGCCTCACCTGTCGAGCCGATGCCCACGGTGAGGCCGTCTGAGAACGCCTTGTTCTGGTGGTGGCAGCCTGCACAGGCCTGCGTCTGGTTACCTGACAGGCGTTTGTCGTAGAAAAGATGGCGACCCAGATCGACCTTCTCGTTGGTCATCGGGTTATTTTCAAATTCGCGTGGCCGTGGGAAACCGGGGGGGAGATCCCACTTAAATGCGCTGGGCTCCTGGATGTATTTGAAATCCAGGTTCTGGCAGCCGACGGCCACGAGGGCCAGAGCGAAACTCAATACCGTACGCATCTATTCTACCCTGAAGAAGACCTGGCCCGAGGTAGGGTAAACAGTGGGAGATCCCGCACTGCTCGCAGTTAAGCCGCGCGCGGTGGATGACCCCGTATAAGAGAAGTCGACACCCCAGTTGTTGAGTACGGCCTTACACTCGGGATCGCTGCGGTCAGAGTGACAGCCCGGCTGCGTGCCCCCGGTATTCGCGATCGAGAAATCCGTGTCTTTATAGAGCTCTTTCGCGTCGGCGACCACTGTCTGCCCGTAAGTGAAGTTCAATTCTATTGCCGGCCGGTTCGATGTGTCGCAGACAATGTCGGGCGGCGACGCGAAGGTATCACAATCGATACTGCCCAAATGCGTGAAAAACGGATTGTACGTGTTTACGTTGAACTCCACGACCGCATGTTTGTAGCCGGTCGTCCAGCTCCAGAACATATACGTCACGTTGAGCGGCGCATTGGTGTTGCCGACGCCATTCTGATTGAGGTTCTGCGGTACGCCGAGCTTGAAGCGTAGCTTCGTAAACGTGAGCGCCTCGCTCGCGGCGATGGTGCCACGCACCGTGGTATTCGTACCGGCATTACCCTGTGCAGCGCACTGCGTACTAGCGGCGGCATTCTCAAAATCGAGCAGCGCGAGGTTCTGGTACTGGTAGGCGGCATCTTGAGTGAGGGTGACGGCGACTTCGCTGCCATTGGCCCTCACGAAACGCACGTCGTGCACAAAGAAGCGGAAATCTTTGGGCACGAGCGTCGCTCCGCCGCCAGCGCCGACACCGGAATAACTGGCCGTCGAACAATCGAAGACCTGCGTCCCGACCTTGGCAGCAAACTGTATCGTCACATTTTGCTGGGGTACGGAGCTGCCCGAACCCGAGCCCGCCGAAGACCCCGCTTCGGCTTTCTTTTTTTCTTCATCAATCGCCTGCAATATTTTATTGTCTGCGCATGCACTCAGCGAAAGAAAAAGTGCGGCGAAAAATAGATATATTTTCATATCATCTCCTAATCCAATCGGAATTCTTTTCTTTTCAGAAAATTTTCGTCGGTAAGGGTCAGTAAAAACTCTTTGAGGTCGGCTTTATCCTGCGTCGAAAAATGAAATCCGCCTGCCGGTAGTTTGGCATCGAGTGTCGCAGACCGCTGAATACCCGATGAATAATGTTCGATCACGGCCTCAAGCGTCGCAAAACGCCCGTCGTGCATGTAGGGCTTTGTCACGGCAATGTTGCGCAATGTGGGAGTGCGGAATTTGCCGATGTCTTCGTTCTTGCGGGTGATACGAAACCGGCCCATGAGCTGACCTTCGTGGTCGGGGGGATATTTGGTATCGAGACCGTTGTTGTGATAACCATTATCGGTCAACAGCGGGCCGTTATGACACACGGCGCATTTGCCGGTATACAGATTGCGCCCCCGTGCTTGTGCGTCGTTGAGCATGCCCTCTTGTCTCAGCACACGATCATAGAGCGAATCGAAAGAAACGAGGGTTCGCACGAATTGCGCCAGCGCCTGCAGCATGTTTGTGATAGACACCTGCTGGTCGGGAAACGCCTTTTCAAATGCGCGGCGGTAAGCACCGTCAGCCCTGAGCTTATCGAGCGAAACGCCGATCGGTTGTCCCATTTCATCTGCGTTATGCAATGGTCCAATCAGCTGCGACTCAATATTTTTAGCACCGCCATCCCAGAATAAGCCGTTGTTCGACCAGGCGAGGTTAATGAGAGCCGGAGAGTTGCGCGTCGCCGGTTTGCCCGACACGCCGCTCTTCGCCAATGCGACGCCATCGCTGAACGCCAGCGATTGATCGTGACAGGTCGCGCAGCTGACTTTGTCATTGGCAGAAAGCCTTGGCTCATAAAACAGCCTGCGCCCGAGCGCGATAATTTCCTTTCGGAATCTATTGGTATCAGGCTCGGGCAACGGCCCCAGAAAGCGCAGTGTTTTGGGATGTGCATATTCGTGCACGGCAAGCACCGGATTTTCAGACCGGCAAGCGATCACGAACAGCGCACCCCAAAGCGCGGCAAGCCGCGCTTTGTTGGTCACGCGCATGATTACGGTACGCTGGCCGAGGTTACCGAGAACACGTTGTTCTGGTAAGCGTTAGCCAAATTACCCATGAGCGCCGAATTGGTCGATGCATTGATGTACTTAGGCGACCCGGAAACTGTCGAGGTATTCACACCCGCACCACCATTAACCTGGAACAGTTTCGCCACGTTTGCCCGAACGTTAATCACCGCATTCTTGCCTTTGGTTAGCGTTATGCTCGCAGGAAAAGTTAAGGCTGTCAGGCTGCGATAATTTGCGTTTGCGCCGATATCGAAGCCAAAATTGACAGAACCGCAACTCACGCACTGCCCGGTAATTTGTGAAAACAGGTAACTACTATTCCACATCCAGGTATACGTTGCCATATCACGGTGAATATGCAGCTCTCCTGCTTGCAGGCTTAGGTTGTTGTTATAGGTCGAGTCTACACCAACCGAAAACTGGATGGCTGTGTAAGTCCCTGATGGCACATCGGCAATCGAAATTTGCTCACGGTTGGCCGCCGCAATCGTCATACCGCTATTGATGTTGCCTGGGCTAATCGCACTGTTTGTTGTCATCAGATAGTAACTACCCGGCACGGAGTATTGCGTTGTGTCCGCTTTGGTAAGTTTAACGTTGCTTATCCAATAGCGAAAACGCGTAAAACGCAACGTGTTACTGTGATCATCGGTATACGTCGTATTCAGCGCAAAGGTGGTGCCGTTAAAATCCTTGGCGACGTTAATTGTCGCAGTGCCGACATCGGCTTCAGAAACCGCCGTGGTAGTGGCGCTTACAAGGCTTACCGCAGAAGCAAAGTTTGCGGCTACGGTACTCATCTGGCCGGCATTATTGAAGCCGTTGATAGCACGCTTTGTAACACCCGTATCGACGCTAACTGTGCCAATATCGATACCCGCGAACAATTTTTCTACGTCAATCTTTGCGACAATCGTTGGGGCAGAGGTCGCACTGACAGTGATATTCGTGGGAAAGCTCAGTGTTTTAGTCTGATAATTTGCATTCGTACCAAATTCGAGCGCAAAAGCCTGCTGCCCTGAGCAGCTTGTGCAGGTTCCCGAAGTTTTGCCAAAAATGTAGCTGGTAACCCACGACCACTCGATGTTGCCCATATGAGAAAAGAGGTGAAGTTCCCCTGTTCTCAAGCTCAGATCGTTATTATACGTTGAATCGACGCCTACGCTGAATTTAATCCCTTTATAGCTTCCGACAGGGACTTTTTTCAGGGTCACATTTTCCCTATTTCCCGCCGCCAGATTAAAGTTAGGCACGCGTTCGCCAGTCGTATCGCCCGTGACAGCATTATTCTGCGAAAGCAGGTAATACGCGTCCGGCACCGCAACTTCGGAATTGTCGTCCTTGATGAATTTAACGTTCGATACCCAATAACGAACCTCGTTGATGGTGATTGTGTTTCCCGCTGCTGTCGTATACGATGTGCCGAGAGCAAAAGCCGCCCCATTGAAATACTTCGGCATTTGCAGCGAAACCTCGCCCGTTTCGCTGGCAGATGCAGCGGTGGTACCAGATTCCTCTGAATTTTTTGCGCAGGCACCCAATAGCGCGCTGCAAAGTAAGATAAGATAAAATTTCGATTTCATATTTCCTCCAAATTCCAAAATCTGCCGTAAACTTACGGCGCGCACACGGCTCGCCTTAGCTGACCGCGCGCAAATAGCCTGAGATTTTGCTCAGGGTATGTTATGTGAATTTAGAGCGCCCGGGGGGGCGGAGTTTCAATGTCGGCGAGATAGGATTTATAGAGAGGAGAACTGATTTGAATTAGCGAAATACGATACTGCACCGCGGTTAATGCCACTTCATTGCCCGTGAACACCCAGCGCGCGAAAGCTGGCAGCACAGAATCTTCGGCCTCATCGGCGCAAATACGGTCAGATTTCAGAATTTTCGCTTTTGCCATTGCTTTTTTTAACTTACTGCAACCGCAGGGGCAAGCTTTGTGCTTTTCAATTTTTTGTTTGGTATGAACGCAGAGATAATATTTGGGTTGCTGCGCGTGGATTACCTCAAAGGCACCGCTGATTTGCGCGAAAAACAACACCAAACCGAAGCCGTGAAGAACTTTGTAGCGCTTTAGCCCCACAGCTGAAACCCCGCCCAAACAAGTGCCCGGTCAACCATTTTTCAAGATGAGTCGCGAGTCAAAAAATCCGGACACATTGTTTGCACAATGTGTCCGGTAGTGTTAGCAGTTGAAACGAGATTTATTTCACAGAGAGAATGTAAGCCGCAAGCGCCTCGAAATCCTTCGCCTGCAACTGGTCTTCGAAACCCGGCATCTGTGGATAGCCTGGCCTTTTTTTGCCCGGCTTGCGTATCCACTGCATGAGTTGGGCTTCTTTACCCTTGTAAATCGAGACCATTTCGACCACGGGTGGGCCCACGAGCTTGGTCTTGATCTGGTGGCAGCCGACGCAATAGTTGTCGAAAAGCTTTTGCCCCTCGCCCACGAGAGGATTCTCTTTCGCCGGCCCGGCCTCGGGTTTCTTCTGCGCCGCGACTGCCGCATTAGCCTCGGCCACAAGCTTCTCGTATTCAGCCGTGCGTTCGGCGACGAGTTTCTTGTGTGGCCCCAAAGCGGTCTCGCGAATCACATGACGCCCCGACACCATGAGGATAACCACGATAGTCAGCGCAATCACGATCTTCGAAAAACGGCTGCCGATGGCCTCGGCAGGGCCAGAAACCGACTTCCACATCCAGACGAGCGTGAGAATGCCGACGACGACGGCAGGCGCCAGAATGGCGAGCAACGCCCAACTGATTGCCTTAGAAGGCAAGGTCAAGAGCACCAGCGGTCCCGCGACAAACTGCAGCAGCGTCGCCATGAAGGCGAGCGAGAGCATGCGCTTGCGAATCTCATAGCGCGACAGATTGACAAACTTCTCTGCGTGCGGATATCCCTCGCGGCCAAAATACCAGAACAGAAAAAGTCCGGTCACTGTCAGCGAGGCTAACACGAAGTGAAAATAACGCGGGAAAACATTCGGCAATGCAAGCGCCGAGAAGAATCCCGAGACACTGCCCCATTTTTCCGGGTAGAGCATCAGGTTGATGTTCGTCAGAAAAATCAACGGTATCGTCAGAAAGATCGCCGATGCAGCGCCGATCATCGCGATATGCAGCCCCTTGTTATCCTTGAGGATATCCCACAGATACTTGTGCGGGTACGTGAGTAAAAAACCCACCGTCACGAGCGGCACAATCGCAATCCAAAAGAGTCCCGTCAGCGCATTCGCCGAATAAAAATACACCGTGTAGAGCGTATTGATGAGCAACAGCGGAGCTACCCCCATCACGACGGCGAGACTCTTGTTGACGGTGATCGTCTTGGCAATCTCATGCGCAAGCTGGTCATAGTCTTTCTCTTTAAGACCCTTGAGCTGTGCGAAAAATGTCAACAGTGTTCCGCCCAGCATCAGGTTCACGAAAAGAATATGCACCAGAAACGAGAAGACCAACAGACCGACTGCGAGCCACTCGGGTAGCGGCAAGGGTAGCGGAATGTCTTTTGGCACCGGCACCGCGGCGAGAAATAGCGCGAAATTCATTTGCGCACCTCTGCCTCTGGCAGCCGCACACCGACTTCCTGTGCACCCTCGGCATTATCGGGATATTTTGCTGCGGCGAGAATGTAACTCGCGAGCGCACCCAACTCGGCCTCATTGCCAGGAAAAGGCGGCATGAAGTAGCGCGACTTATGCATGTTGCGCATATAGCCGACCATGGCATCTGCATTGAAATTATCTTTACCCAAAAGGTTCTCAAACTTTTTCACCACAGAGTTGATGCCGCCCGAAGTGTGGCAGCGGCTGCATGCAAGCATAAAGATGTCTTTGCCCGATTCTACAGCATTTGCAGATGTAACCTCGCGGTACTTCACATAGGTCGCATGCTTCAAGATGCCGTCACGGTTTAAGAGCGCCATCTCTTTCGGCCGCACCATGTTCGAATACATGTAATCGGCGATCACATAGGGTTTGCGAATGAATTCACGCGTACGCTCGAAGGTGACCATCAGCGTAATCGCCAGCCCTATCGGTAACACAAGAGCCAAGGCCGGTATACGCCAGCGGCCAATGATGCCCAGCACAGCGACAAAACCGATGACGCCTGCGGCGACTGCCATGATAACGAGCAGATTGTCATACCATGACGAGAACTCCATCGTGCCGATCGCGACCGACATGTTCTGCCGCATCATATCGGGTATGACCCAATAATAATAGATCGAACCGATGATGAGAAATGGCGTCCACGCGAGTACCCACGAACCCGTAAGACGTACGGCAGATCGTCTGAGCGCGTCATTATTCCGCACAAAAAACGGAATCAGGGCAAAAACGACAGATCCGCCCATGACCATCGCGAGCGGAGTACGAAACGCCAGCTGCGCAGGGTAAACGGGATTCAGAAACCCCTTAATCAGCGACTGGTCGGTACGCCAGCTGCCCGGGTCCATCATGAAACTCAATATCGCGACAATGATCGCCATGGTGACCCAAGAGGCGATCGAAAGCGCGATGCCGAAGCGAATGTGTTTCCATTTTTTCTCTGGTGAAGCATTTGATCTGCGCCAGCTGAGAAAATAAATCAGAATGAGGATGACTTCGGTGACGAAGACAATCCACTCCACGAACCAGGCGGCGAAAAAGACCCGTATCAGGCTGCCAATCGATGCAGGGCTGACAAGGCTCGCCGAGAGCCAGATGCCGACGCCGGTCATGGCGCCGAGCGATGTGGTGATGATGAATGCGAAGAACATGACCTTGCGGGCCAGTTCATCCCATTCTTTGCTGTTATTCTTGTACCCGACGTATTCGAGATACGTCACATACGGTATGAGGCCCACCGCCAAAGCGTGGTTAATCACCACGTGCAGAATCGCAATGATCGCGATTAAAATGCGGTTGCCCATAAAATCCAAATGAAATATGGGAAAGTCCATAGTTTGAACTCCTTATAGTTAATAATGTATAGGTTAAGCCGCGCGCAATAATCGGTGTTTATATGCTGCGCCATCAGGTACAGCGACGTCACCGGCGCGAATCACGGCAGTGAGAGGGCATACCTGTGGCTGCGTGCGATTCAGGCTGATTCAATGCGCGGCAGGCGGCGCTTAGGCCGCAGCAGATCGGGGTGGAGGCGGAGTTACTTCAGCGATAATACTATGATAAAATGGATCAATACTGGGGACAACCACAGTGAAATAACGGGGAGTCGGCACCGAAAACGGTAAGTATATGCCGCCGAAGCGATCAAAATTCGGCATGTGAGCAATATCGTCATCGGGGCTGGCACAGACATCGTCGGCGTCGACGAGCACCGCGATTTTTTTGGGTGACTTATGCTTGTGCCCGCACGGACAGGGATTTCCCTTCTGTACGCGCACCTTCATGTGGGGACACATATAATATGTTTTCACCTGTAGATTCGAAACGAGGTCGGGCACAGCCGACAATTGCAATGTAAAAAGAAAAAGACCACAAAGATGAATCGGCGTGAGAAAGCGGATCAGCAAGTTATGACCAAAGACTTTTTTCGTACAACCGGTAAAGAAATTTCGCGAAGACTTTACGACGTTCAAAGCAAGAAGACTCTGACAACATGAAAATTGCCCTGCTACTTGTTTTCTCTACTCTGCCGCTCACCGCTCAAACAAACGCGGGGTTAAAACTCGGCGGCACGCTCATGAACGGCAAAGAGGGTACACGCGCGATCGTCGAGTTGGGTGACGGCAGAACCACGCAGGTCTGCGAAGCGGGCAAAGCTTGCTCGAAAAATGCCTGCGACTGCGAGGTCGCCGGTTATAAAGTCGTGCATATCGAAGCGCGCAAGGTAACGCTGCGGCGCGGCGGCGAACGTTTCACGCTGACCCTCGATGGCCTGCGCCCCGAAGGACAAACAGGTAAATATGCGGGCACAATTACCCGGGACTTTTCCCGCGCAAAACTTCAGGAAACCCTGAATACTCGCGGCGAGAAGGCCACGGACGTGTTACACAAACTGCTCGCTGGCGCCGATGTCAGGCCGACAGACACCATCAAAACCGTGCAAGGACATCCCCTTGAAAGAGTAAAGTGGGGTACGGTGCACGGGAGCATTCAGGCCGCCGAACAGGTGGCCATTGAAATCGAGCGCGAAGGCAAGCTGATACTCTTACAGCTGCGCATGACGCAATAAAAGCCAAGAACTCAGCCGGGACAGACCGGGCTCAGCTTAGCGGTAATTTTCACATCGATATCGGGCCACAGCTTGCTTTGGCCGTCTTTACCCTTATGCAGGTCTTTGCAGGCCAGGTTCAAGGCCGCGAGCGGTGAAAGGGCGTTGAATTCAGCGATATCAAGCCTAAAGGCGACTTCGAGCCCTGCACCGTCGACGCGGCGCACCGTAGCCGAGACCTTTTTCTCGATGCCGTTGATTTTCAGGAGCAGGGTGGCGTTGTTTGCGCTCACCGATTCGACGCGTGCCCTGATCTCCCCCTTATTTTTCATCGCTGCGAAAAACGCGTAATAAATCTTCTTATCGCGGTCGGGATTATTCGTATTCACGCTCGCGGCATCGACGATGAATTCGGCTTCTGCAAAGACCTCTTCGGGTTTCGTGGCGGTGCGCGCATTTTCAGTTCGAATCGAATTAAAAGTTCCCGAAACACCGAGGCGCTCTGTAAACTTGTATGCAGTCCATTGCAGCTTTGCCTGCGTGGGGTCGAAATCAAAGCGGCAGAGGCTGTAATCCGGTTTTATTTCTGCTTTCTTGCAAGACCAGAAGAGTGCCAAGATAAGTACAATGCCAACAATGTGACTCTTTCGCAAAATCATAGTTGGGAAAAGCCTCTGCGATACCGCGCGTAAAGCCGGTTTTCACAACAGCGGTTTACGCTGTATCCATAAGATAGATTTGCTGCGGAGCGCCGTGCTGAGAAAGATTACCGCCACGCTGATTTGCCTCTTGCTTCTTGCAACTGCCACCGAGGCGGTCGGACTTATCTCACACTCGACCGGCGTACTCAAATGCCCCAGCTGCAAAATGAAAATGCAGAAAATCGACGACTGCCGCTGCCATAAGAAAAAACCTGTTTCCGCGGCGAAAATCCACGACCCCTGCGGCGACAACGAGGGGGATTTCCACATTTCCTTCGACCGGGTGCAGGGTGTTGCGGCGCCCGAAGTCTTTGTGCCGGCCGCTTTTGTCAGTACATACCTCTCTCTCTCTTATCGCTACCCCACCGGTATCACGAGCGATATTCCGCAGCCGCCGCCGCGGCGTTAACTCCTGCCCAACAAACAAATAACCACTGAAAGTGGTGCATCCGCGCTAAGGCGCGAGATAAAGGAGTTATGTTTATGCGATTATTTACGATCAAAGCCGTTGCCGTTCTTCTCATCACGAGCAGCGCAATCTGGGTACAGACACCCGAAAAGAAAGATGAAAAAACTAAAAAAAATCCCGTGGAAATTCCCGCTAACGCAGCGGATCCTGAAGGTGTAAAAACCATCGCGGTTGAAAAAGGCGAGACTAAACCTCTCGAAGAAGAAGAAACCCTGCCCGACGTCGTCGTCACGGCCACGCGCGAAGAAGAAAAACGCCGCGATGTGCCGATGTCGATCGGCAAGATCAAACGCGACTCGATTAAAGATACGAAGCCGATCCATCCATCCGAGCTGATGAACCAGTCGCCGGGTGTGTTTGTGAACACGACAAGCGGTGAGGGACACCAGACAATGATCCGCCACCCGATCACGACCGGCTCGGTGTATCTTTACCTCGAAGACGGTGTGCCGACGCGCTCACCAGGATTTTTCAACCATAACGCGCTCTTCGAAATTAACGTGCCACAAGCCGGCGGTATTGAAATCATCAAAGGCCCTGGTTCAGCGCTCTATGGCAGCGATGCACTCGGTGGGGTTGTCAACGTGCTGACGCGCCCTGTGACAAAAGACCGCGAAATCGACCTGAGCTTCGAATACGGCGGTTTCGGCTGGAAAAGGCTTTTGGCCTCGGCCGGCGAAAAGTTTGGCGACCATGCCATACGCGTCGATGGAAACATGACCGATTCGAAGGGCTGGCGTGACGGTACGAAATACTCGCGCCAAAGCGGTACGCTGCGTTGGGATGCAGTCTTCGGCAAACATAAGTTCAAGACCGTCGTCACGGCTTCGAATATCGACCAGCAATCGGCAGGCGCCGCGGCATTGCGCGAGGCGGATTATCTGAATAATTCGCAGGCGAACTACATGCAATTCTCCTACCGCCGCGTCAAAGCCGTACGTGTTTCAACTCAGTACGATTACGAAATCAGCCAGGGCAACAAGCTATCGGCCATTCTCTACGGACGCTACAACGAGATGGGGCAATTACCGAATTATATCGGCGCACAGACAACCCAGCGGGAAAACAACTTGCGCAATGCCTCGGCGGGATTGCTTTTCAAGCACCTGCTCGATATTCAGCTTTTTCACTCAAAGCTGATTTCGGGTATCGACGCCGATTATTCGCCGGGAGTCTTTAACGAATGGAATGTAACGACTACAAAATCCGGCGATTATTTTACGAGTTACACAACCGGCGCATTGCAATACGACTATGATGTTAAATTTTATCAGGCATCGCCGTTTGTCCAGCTCGAATCATCGCCGCTTACGCGAAAACTAAAACTGCAACTCGGTGCACGGTATGACTACATGGGTTATATCTATAAGAATAACCTGAGCGTCATTCAAACCGGTAATACACGCCGCCCCGAAGATGCATCGCCCAGCTTCAACCACCTCTCGCCTAAAGCGGGCGTCGTGTACGACTTCTTCGCCGAACTCAATGTCTTCGCGAGTTACCGCCACGGCTTTCGTGTGCCACAGCAAAGCGACCTGTTTCGCCAGGGCAGCGCCAATTCGGCCCTTGGCATCAAACCGATTAAAATCGATAGCTTTGAAATCGGTGTGAGGGGTGCGGCGCTGAAAGAACGCCTGCAATACGAGGTGACAGGCTTCTACGCCGAAAAGCGCGACGATATTGTCAGCGTCAGCCTTGCCCCCGGTGTCACAGAAACACAAAACGCGGGCACGACTTCGCATAAGGGTATCGAAATTGGCCTCGAAGCCGAGATCTTTAAGAAGCTGCTCTGGTTTGTGGGTAATGTGACTTACGCCGAACACAAATACGTCACCTGGACGCCATCGTCGACCGCCATTCTCAACAACTATTTTCAACCCCAGGCGCCGACGATATTCGGCACAGTCAGCCTGAAAATTGTGCCGGTAAAAGGTTTACAGATCAGCCCCGAGTGGGTTTATCTGGGGCGTTACTTTATGGATGATTTGAATACGACGGTTTATCCCGGACACAGCATCTTCAACATCCGGGCAAAATATGAAGTCAACGAGCGCATCGGTGTTTTCACACGCATCCATAACCTGACGAATGTGCGTTATGCCGATATTGCTTCATACAATTCCCTGCAGGCCGGCACATTTCCCGGCTATGTACCGGGCGAACCGTTCTCGGTCATCGCCGGCATGTCTTACAGCCTATGAAGCCCAGAAAAGAACTCATCCTCGCCGTAACGCTCGTCGTTGCGGCGGGCCTTATCGGCATGCGGTTCTTGCGCGGCAAAGCACAGCACCATAGGCATGAAAAAATCACCGGTGATGCGAGCTTCGACGCTTATGCGGATGGCCCGCGTATCCATGTCCTGATTCTCCGGCAGCACGGAGATCACCAGGTATTGCTCTATAAAAAAATTGAGAACGGCAATGAATCCACCGAAACCGAACTGCCGCATGCCGCCGGTGAGAAAATTATTTCGCGCCGCTCGAACGACGTGCGCGTCGCCGCGCGCGGAAACCACATTCTCGCTCTTTGGCAAATTGCAGGCACAGGTTACGCGAACCGCGGTCCCCTGCGCGCCGCTGAAAGTACTGACGGCGGCAAAACATGGAAATCGGCACCGCAGCCACTTGCCCCAGGGCGTACCGATGACCAGGGTTTTGTCGCCCTAATGGCTGACCGTAATGGAAAATTCCAGGCAGTGTGGCTCGATCTCGACGCCAAACTCAAGGGTCTGCGCCATGCGTCATATGACAGCGGCGTATGGTCGAAGCCTGCGACGATTGATACGAAAACATGCGAATGCTGCTGGAACACGCTGAAAGAAAATCCCGCGGGCGATCTGCTTGTGCTCTACCGCAATGCCAAACCACGCGACATGGCACTGGCAAAATTCTCCGCTGGTGCCTGGCAAAAGGCGGGCATCGTCGACAATTTTGACTGGCGTATCGAAGCCTGCCCGCATGCCGGTGGTGGCCTCGCCTCAGATAATAATTACACGTACGCCGTGACCTGGACAGGCCACGAGACGGCGCAGGGAGCCTACTTTAACCGCAAGAAGAACAGCGATAACCGCTGGTCGCTGAAGACAAAGCTGGGCGGTAAATCCGCGCGCAATCCCGATATCGTCGAAAATTCAGGCCGCATTGCAGTAGTGTGGGATGAATTCGAAGGCGAACGCCGGCTGGTAAAAGTGCAGACATCCGCCAATGCCGGCGTCACCTGGACGAAAGCAGAGATGCTGACAGGCGCGAATGTCTCAGGCTCATACCCGCGCATTGTCGGCGCGGCGCAGGGTTTCACCGCTTTCTGGTCAGAAACACAGAACGGGCGCACGGCAGTGCGCTTCAAAAAGCTGTAAACTACTCTGTGCTGCTGGTGATGATTTGCACGTTGCGAAACTGCATCAGCTCGGGCAGTGCGACGGGTAATCCCGCTTTACCAGGTGGGCGTGGGCGAGGTGTCAGAACCATCGCATCGGGCGAGTAGAGCTCGAGCTCATTGTTCGCAACCGGGAACTCTTTAGGCCTCACGGGATCATATTTACCCGTAATCGTCACCCAGCCCGTCGGCTGTACGAAGACCTGCAGAAACTCCGTGGATTTTTTAGCGTCGAGATCAAAGAAACGCATGCGCCGGCAGGGAATACCGAGACTGCGGTAAATGCCGCAGCGCACGTCGTTCCTCAGCGTCGCATCTTTCTGCGCCGTCGCAATCGCATAGATCGGATGTTTGCCTTCGTTCTGGCCGAGCCACGTCTTGCGGAAAGCTTCGACCGATGCCTGTTCCGCAGGGCTGATGAGCATGTTATCGAGAAACGGCCGCACGTTGTCAGGCAACTCGGGGCTGCGGAAATACTGCTTGAGCAGGGGACCGTTGAAGATGTGCGTCAGGTTAAAAAGCGTCGCCTGGAACTGTAGCTTGTACGAGCGCTTGCGCTCGCCGCTTTTCTGCTCGAGCAAAATCTCCGAGGTATGCGCGCCGTCTTCTTGCCTGCCAAACCGTGTCGCGGGATCAGCGCGCAGGCCTGCGACGCGCTGGTGCGCGGTCACGGGCAACAGGGCATATTTCAGCTGCATCTTCGATTCGCGCGCACGGTCTTCGTCGCCCCAGGGTAAGGCCAGATCAATTTCACCCGCGATGGTAAAATTGCGCCGGGCCGCCGCCACATAGTTTTCCGTTTCGATGAAGTCGACCGAACGCACCTGGCCGGGGCGCGCCACGTACATGCCGCCATCTACGAAAGCAATGCCATAACACCCTTCGGGCAGTGGCAAAAAACTCACCTGCTGACCATCGGTCGGCGAAAGCTTATATGCCTTGCCATCCTTTGCAATGGCCCAGAGAAAACCTTTATAGAAGGTCATGCTGCGGATGTCCGACGTGACTTCCGGGGTAAATGATCCGAATTGCATGCGATCCACCATGTGGTAGCGGTAAATCTTCTTGTCTTCCCGGTTATAGATGTATGCCTGGTGCATGTCGAGAGCAATCGCGACCGGGTCAGCGATGCCCTTGAGTTGTATCTTATCGACGAGATCGCCGTTCAGGGGATTAATGACATAGACGTAATTGGGCCCGACGGTTACAAGATTCGGCGCCCAGTAAGCAATATCGCGCACGTCGAATGACATCGTGCGCGGTGCGAGTTTTTTTTTCTGTCCGACGTCGTAGCCGGTCAGCTCACGCGTCTGCGCATCGGCGACCCAGAGTATGGTACCATCATGGGCGAGGCCGAGAGGGATTTTTGTTTCCAGTTGAACGTCGTCGGCAGAGAGGGGGGAGATAAGCAAAATGAAACTAAGAAGTATTCCGCGCTTCGCCCCACCCCCCAGGCTTGGGGGCGAATGGGGCGTCATTTTTCAATCTCCAAGACAGAAGCCGCTTCGGGCCGCAGAGCCGACTTTTTCTTGTAGATATCCGGAGGGCCGCATAAGAGCACGGTGAAATTTTCCGGCCGGTAATATTTTTTCGCCACACGCAGTACATCCGCCTCGGTGACCTGGCTGAGATATTTGGCATAGTCAGGCAGATAACTTAACGGCAGGCCATCCCACTTGAGTGTCAGGTAGAGTTTCATGTATTGCGCCGGATTTTCAAAGAGAAAAACAAATTTGTTCTTCAGGGAAAGTTTGGCTTCTTCGATTTTGTCGCGGCTGACAAAGGCCTCAGGTTTTGCCAGGATCTCGTCCATCACCTCGACGACGTCGGGTAAATTGACATTCGCGGTCTGTGTAAAAAGCATGAGCGTACCGGTAAAATCGTCTGTTTCAAACGTCGAATAGGCGCTGTACGCCCAGCCCTTTTCTGTGCGGATCTTTTGCGTGAGATAAGAGTTGAACGAATCGCCGCCGAGTAAAAAATCGAAGATGCGCAGCGCATAATAATCGGCGTCGGTATGTTTCATGCCCGGCGCCTTATAGACCACGGTTGCCTGGGGAATATCGCGCGGTAAAATACGCAGCGCATTCGCCTTCGCCGTCGGCTGCACATGCATCACGGCCAGGTCGGGACGTTTTTTTTCGTCGCGCGCCATTTTGCCGAATGTGTTTTCGAGCAAAGACTTCAGCGTTTCTTCTTTGATATCGCCCGTAATGGCGAGACTCAGCCGTTCGCCGCGCCACATGCGCCGCTGCCAGTCAGCGAGGTCTGCCGCTTGCAGGTTCTTCACGGTGCGTATTGTCGCGTAACGCCCGCGCGGCGTGCCGCCCCAGAACATTTTCGTCATGCCCAGCGACGCCCACTTCGCAGGATTTTCATCGCGGCGCTCAAACTCTTTGAGAACACGCGTGCGGATAATTTCAAAATCCTCAGCGGCAAGCCGGGGCGATTCGATGACAGAAAAAAGCTTCGTCAGGTCATTGGCAAAATAGTGCGACATCGAGTTGATATTAAAACTCGAGCGCTCCATACCGCTGGAAAAACTGAACGACGAGGCGCGGTTCTCCAGATATTCCGAAAGTTTATCGCGGTCGAAATCTTTCGAGCCGGAAAATACCACGGTTTCGCCCCAAAGGCCGTGCAGGCCCAGCTTTTCGTCGGGCACTTCAAAACCGCCGCCTTCCATATAGACCTGCGCGCTCACCAGCGGAACATTTTCAGAGAACAGATAATAGACAGGAATGCCGTTCGCGAGCTTAAATTCCTTGACCTGCGGAATTTTCGGCCGCGGCATTTCTTCTTTGATGTAATGATACCAGGGACGGCTTGCTGTATCGACGCTAGCCTTGGCCGCGGGTTTTGCTCCCACGGGCTTACCCTGTCCTTTGCCGGCGATCGAAAATGTTACGATAAGAAAAATGCCGGCCATCACCGGCTTCGAAATTTTTCGCGTCACTTGTTAAACCGCTGCTCGTTCTTCTTTTTCATCTCTTCGATCGCCGAGCCGGCATCCTGAATCTTTACAGAGTTCTTTACTTTTTCGAGCAGCTCGATCTGGCGGTTCTTCTCGCGCTCCATGATCTTATACTGCGCCTCGCGCATGCAGTTGAGCTGCTTAAACAGCTTCATCTTTTTCTTGATAAAATCTTCCATCACGCCCTTGACGAGGGCGTTATCGACGCCGGTCACCTGTTCGCCTGCAGGGATTTCCTGCTCTTCGTTCTCGCGGCCGGCCGAGGCCACGGCAACTTTACCGTGGTTCACAAACACACCGGCGGGAATATCTGAATCTTCGGCCCCGGCTTCTTCGGGGGCATCCCCTGCACTGATAATAAATTCGGTACCGCGCACACCCGCGACAATCGTCGGCGTCTTGATCTGGTATTTCGAGCCCGGCGTCATTTGTTTGGCAAATTTCGTATAACCGCGGCCCGATTCGAGTTCGAGCGAGATGTTGGTCTTTTTATCCATCTCAAAAAGATCGCTGATCTTCACGGTGCTGTAAGGCGCCAGGTGCAATACCGCGCTCGGCCCGATCTGGATATCCATCTTGCCTTTTTTGGTGAAAACCCGGTCGTTCTTGAAAAAGATCGTTTTGACCTTCGCGACCTCAGATTTGCCGTCGCGTTCATAATAACACTCGCCGCTGGCCACCAAAACCGCAGCGAGCAGCTCTTTAGGCTTTTCCTGGGCATGGGCAAAGCGGATTGCCCCCGTCATGGATAATAAAATGATGAGTTTGCGCATATGTCCCCTATTAATGAGACGTTTCTCAGGCCGAAAAGAGGAAAAAATTACAGCGTTATTGAAAAACTTGCGGTTGTAAGTACGGTGGTATTCCCGTTGTTCACAGTCAAAGTGCCGGTTGCAAGCTTATCCCCCGTATCAAAGTAAACGCTCGCTCCTCCCGCAGCATCCGCGTAACAATAGTACTTGTAGGTGCCTGCGGGCAGCAGGTTCACCGCAGCGCCATTTCCGGTCATCGTTCCTATACCGGTACGCGTATAGTAAGCCAGCGGGTGTGACGTCGAAGTGAAGGTTGTCGTATTGGGATCTACAATAAAACAGCGATACGTAGAACCCGGCCCGGACTGAATGTCGAAGGTATGCTTCACGCCAACAGAGGTGTTACCGTTTGTGATACTGTAAGTGGTATCGCCGTTTATGGTCATGGTCGCATGCGCCGTGAGGAACGTGGCGGTGGCGTCGCTGGATTGAATGTGACCGTTCGCTCCGCAGCCGGCGATGGCATTATTGGTAAAAGTTACATTCGCGTCGCCGGCAGAGCGGACTGCGAAATAGAGATCATAGTTGCCGTTTGCGAGAGTAGCATTTGAACCCGTTAAACAATTCGTACCACTGGGAGAAATGAGCGTTTGCGTTACGGTTGCGCCGCCGGCACCTGTAGTCACGGTCGCGCTGGGTACTCCAGCCACCAAGCCGCCGTCTTTATAGAGCAAAACCGTGAAAGTCTGGCTTGCGTGCGTTGCGTCACCTGAGGGAAATGTAACGCTCACCGTTGCCGTACCCTGGGTAGGTGATGTACTCGCAACAGGCGGTTTGTTGACAACCGGGTCAAAGACGACGTTGGACTGCGCGCAGTGTGCCAGGGCAAAAACTACAAAAACCGACAAACCCTTCTTCAACATCAAGGTAATCCTCTCACGCAACGAATGTTTTTCTTAGGCGGCTTCAGGCCGGCAATGATTGTCGAATTATCTTTTTGTGCAATACTGGGAAATCCGGCAATGTAGTTGAATCCCCACGCCTGGTTGAAGTTCGGATACTGGAGCGGCGTTGCATCCTGCGGATCATAACCGAACTGACCGTTAAAGTTGTAGTTTGTTGACGATGCATAATCTTCTGCATAGACATTCGGTGTCGGGAAAATTGCCGTATCAATCGCGACTCCCACTGTGCCAAAGAGCGAACGATTGGCAATGCTCTTGAGCTCATTGATGGTCGGTGCGCGCCAGGCATAGCGCAGCGAAGTGCTGGTGATCGCCGCATTATCATAACGGATTGCATTCAAACTGTCACAATAGTTGAGTGCATCGTTCCAAAGCGCAGAATCATTTGTGGAATCGCCGTCATCGGCGCAGGTAGCATTGTCAAAGGTGCCTTTGCGGCACTGCTGCCAACGCAATTTGTTCACGGTGTCATCTACGACCTGCGCCCCGGCGAAAGTAATATTCTGCGTTACAACGGAATACGCCGTACCTCCGGTGAGCGCTGCCGTCAGCGTCGCAGTATACCCGGACAGCGAAACTGCGGTGACGGGCACCGCCGAGGCTGAGGCGAATGTTGCTGCCACAGTCGGTATGCCGCTCACAATTTTGTAATTGGTAAGGGTCGCTGCCTGGGTCGCATTGGGCAGGCGGTCAAAAACAACCTGCACTGTACTGGTATTGGGCGATGCCGCGCTGACGATATTAAAGGCTGTGTTCGTTGCGGGGCTGGCTGTTGTCGGAGCGCCTGAAAACAAAACGGTCTTGTTTGTCAGCGCCAGGGTATTCGTGGCATTATCCATAACATTATTAATGTACAGACGGTAAGGCGTATTCGCTCCAGGCGCGGTGGAAGTGGTTATCTTAACGGTTTTCCCGCTGACGAGCGCAGAGTCAACGACGGGTGCAACCACACCGCAATCCGCTGCCGCACCGGCTGGACAGATGTGAAAATTAGCCGGAACCCCCCCGCTGGTGATATGCGGATCGAGGTTAAAGGTAATCAGAATCCCGTGCTTGTTATTGACAATGTCATAACTTGCTTTTGCCGAGACGATGTTAAAAGTTGCATTGGCGTCATAACCCGAAAAAGTTCCGCCAATAGTCGCCAATGCCTGCCCGGCTCCCTGCACGCTCGCCGTATAACTTTGTGTGGGCGGTGCCACTGATGGTCCGGCAACGCAGCGCACCTTCTTCTTATTCGTTGTCTTGCGGTTAGATTCGAGCAGGGAGCCTGAACCACCGCCAGCGCCCATAGACCCCTTTTTAAACTCAACAACATAGGCCTCGCCGTAATACGTTTGCCCGTTTAGGCGCGCCGAGAGACCTGTGGCGGTCCAGTAGCCCTTGAGAGGTGTATTGGGAAATGCCCCTTCCCAATAGGGGAAATCGTCAATTTTATTTCCGTCTATCGCAGGAATTTCAGGCGCGGCTAAACCTGGCTCTGGTTGACCAACTTCGACACGGGCACCATAATCTACTAAATGCTCCAGCTCGTCGACCGTGGGCAACCGCCAGTCCTTGCGGCCACCGTAACCCTGGCCGTTATTTGTTGTATTGAGCGTAGCGCAGGCATTGACCGCCTGCCCCCACGTGAAATCACTTGCGGATGGTGGTGCACATTTTTGACCTGAAGCCGGCCCATCATTATAATAAGAGCCCTGCGTACACGTTCTCCAAATTAAGGTCGTAACGGCATCGACCGAATACGGATAGCAAGCATTGGATGCGCCACCATTGCAGTTTGCTGATACCATATTTAAGGGATTTTCTGAGGCGCTAAAGCGCCGGCCGAATTGATTGCCGCCAGCAGATGCACCATAAAGCGTCGGGCCGAAATTCGTGTTGCGGGGTTCGATAAAACCATTTTGTCCCGCCGGGTAATTCTGCGAGCCAATCGGATGATCATCAGTCATCGATCTTGTGCAATCATTTCTGGGAGTCCAGGATTGTGGCGAGCCACTAATCGCGTAAGAATAACAGACATCCTGCCCGGTCGGTACAACCTTGTATTTCCCGGGATTCCACCCCACTGTGAATGAAATCTTATTATCGTTCAACAGCGGCATGTCGTCGAGGTTGACCAGCGTGCTATTGTCAAAATCAAAACCGATGATGTTGTTCTCAGGCCAGCGCACCCAGCCCAGCTGAATCGTCACAGTGTCGTTCGCGTAGGTGGTTGACGACCAGGTAAAGGTCGCGCCCGAATTCGCCACCGCATACCAGATAATATCGTTATTCGAGCCGATGTCGCGCACCCAGGTATTGATGACCGGCGTCATGGCTGTCTTCATGCTCATATCAAAGACGACTTTAATCTGCGTACCGTTGCTGCCCGTCACCGGCGATACGGTCGAATTATCTGAGGGCGTGGTCGTCAGAATTTTGGGATTCACCTTAGCACCCCGGCCAGAGATACTATTCTGCGGGGGGGCAAATTTCTCGAAACCAGCGTTGCAGGCAACAGAAAATAGTGCAATGAATACGAAAAGACGGGGTTTTTTTGACATTATGAGGCTAGTGCTCCTTAATGTTATACGAGGCGTTTGCGCCAATGTGCCAAAAAGATAGTGAACAAGTGTATTTACTCGGCAGGAGGCTTTTTTTCGAGCAAGATCTGCTCTGCCCGCGTGAGGTTATCCACACCACTCTTCAGCAGGTTCAAAAAGAACTGCGGATGCAGCCCGCCTAGAAGATTTATCGCCCTTTTATCCATAATCGCCAGGGTCGCAGACATCGATTTCACCTTGAAACTCTGCACCCGCGTCTTCGAGCCCGCCATCACCTCGATATCGCCAAAAAAACCGCCTGCTTCAATCTCGGTACCGTACTTGAATGCCTCGCTACCGTCGACCTCGATGACGACACCGTCGACCACTACGTAAATGTTGTCGTCATTGTCTTTGCCGATGCGGTAGATATAGTCGCCGCCGCGCAAATGCCGGTGCGGCATCGCCTCGGCCTGCAGCAGCAGATCAAAGGCCGGCATCTGCCACCTTCTTCATCACGCGTGCCGCGCGCTTCGCCACGACACCGATCAGATTTGTCAGAAAAGTAGGATTGCTTTTTGCGAGCCAGGCAAAGGTCTGCAGATCGATTCTACCGAGCTTTGCGCCGGCAGATGTCACCGTCGCCGAAGCCGAGCGCGGCATCGCGCGTATCAGTGCCATCTCGCCGAAAAAATGCCCCTGCGAGAGCGTGCGCAAAACGCCGAAACCTTTTTTGCTGATTTCAACTTCTCCGGAAAAAACAAAGTACATGCAGCCATTGGATTTTTCACCTTCGGCGAAAATCACCGCGCCCTTTTCGGCATTGAGTGGTTGTATTTTGTATGCGCCGGTCATGCCTTGAGGCCGAAAAGTCTCACGCTCTCTTGTTTACCCCTGAGCTGTGTGGTTTCGAGTTCGACAACAGCGCCGGCGGGTTTGCCTGCGGCGCGCGTCGGTTCGTCGATGATGATGTTGTACGGCGAATCTTTCGTGAGGTCCTGGATGCGCGCTGCGGTATTTACGGAATCACCCATCACCGCAAACTTGATCAGGCGCTCTGAGCCGATATTGCCGGCGAAAATTTTGCCCGTCGAGATACCCATACCGAACCCGTAAGGCACCTTGCCGGCGATTTCGCGCAGGCGGTTGATCGAATTCATATGCGCCTCAATGGCGAGTGCCGCCTTCACGGCGTTCTCGGCGTCCTCGGGTTTTGGAAAAGGACAGCCGAATGTGGCAAGAATGCCGTCACCCAGCAGCTCGTTGATCGAACCGTGATTGTTAAAGACAATATCCATCAGGTCGGCAAAGAGTTTGGAGATACGCTCGGCATAGGCCTGCGGACCAATCTTCTCAGCCATGGTTGTCGAACCGCGGATATCGAAGAACATGATCGATGCCGGCACAATCGTGCCACCCAGTTCGGTGGAAATTTCTTCGCTGAGAATCTTTTCGACAAGGTCGTCGGAGAAATAACGCTGCAAACTCTTCTTTTCCTTTTCGAGTTTGGTGTTAAGTTCCTGGATCTGTTTCTTATAACTGACGCGCTCGAATGCCTGCTGTATCTTCATCGAGACATCCGCAAAATTGAGCGGTTTCGGCAAAAAGTCGTCGGCGCCGGTCGACATACAGACGATGCGTATTTCGGGCGAATCTTCTGCCGACATCATAAAAACCGGCACGGGTATCGAGCCGTCGGTATCGCGGATATGTTTCAGGATTTCCATGCCGGGGTTATCCGGCAGATGCAGATCGACGATCGCCATATCGACGGTGTTCTGGCTGAGATAGACGATCGCCGCGGTTGCGGTTTCTACGGTAACCACTTCATAACCCCAGGCTTGCACAAAGGCCTCAAGAGCCGTGCGCTGCACGACCTCGTCTTCCACAATGAGAATTCTCGGCTGTGCGAAGGCAGGTGCCGTGGTTTGTACCGACATAACTAGCTGGCGGCGAGCATCGCGAACGGATGCCCTTTGATTTTCGTCAGCGCATCGGGTGAAGCATGACGGATGAGAACATTCTGCGTACCGCCTAAATCAGTATAACAGCGTTGTACATTTGTCTTTGCGGCTTCAGGCACGGGAATTTCCAGGAGCACCGAGGCGACCACAGCAGCGATGTAAGTTGACTTCTCCAGCGGGTCGAGCAGATTTGTGTATTCTGTCGTGGGCGAAATCTCCATCAGGCGTTTAAAGATATCGGGGAGTTTCCACGCTTCGGCGGCGCGTTTGCCGAGCGTCGTATGCGTCGTGCCATACGATTGTTTTTCGAGCTTTGAGAGCTCCCACTTGTTTTTTTCGCAGGCGTCGATCATGTCGCTGTAATGCCCCTGCTTCTGCAACGCCATGATATTCATGCCAATGCTGTGCAAAAGCGCGGCGAGAAAACTTTCATCCGCCTGCGGCTTCAACGTCGTTTCGAGGGCGACGTTCTGTGCCACGAGCGCGGCATAAATGGGAAAGCGGTTGAGATATTTCTTAAAAGTCTCGCTTTTATAATTCGCCGCCATCGTCTTCGTGCTGAGATAAATAACGAGGTTCTTGGTGGCCTTGATGCCGAGCACCGCCAGGGAATCGCGGAGAACTTTCACCTTGCCGGAACGCCCGTAAAATGCCGAGTTGGCAACGCGCAAAAGTTCGGCGCTGATCGCCTTGTCAGGTATGACAAGTTTTTCAAGGTCGGCAGCGCCGTTCTTGGGGTTATTGGCATCAAACTGGATAACCTGGGCAACGATAGTCGGTAACGGTGGGATCGCAATGTCTTCCATGCCTAAACCGACCTAACCTTGCGGCTGGCACGAAAAGCGATTTTCGGATTCTGCTGTACCTTGGAGCGTATCTTACCAGATACCGCCAAAACGGTGCATAACCCCGGTCAATGCAAACAGGATAGCCAGGATCGTCACAGCCGTGATATGCGCAGCGAGGCTATTCAGGGATTTCGGCCCCAATGCCGGAAGAATGCGCAGCCGGGCATGCGCCGCGAGAATGACCGTCAGCAAAAGCAGAGATAGCTTGAGTGTCACCGTCCGCGAGACAGCACTCGAAAACGTAAACCATAGGGATAAATCCGGCAACTGGTGGTAGGCCATCCAAATGCCGGTCGCCACAAGCGTAACCAGAGCGGGGATGCCGATTTTTTCAAAATGACTTTCGAACTCCGTAATCTTCATAGGATTGCGGCTTTTGAGGGCAGGTAGCAGGATCACGAAAAAAAGCACGATATGACCGCCCGTCCAGATAGTGGCGGCGATGAGATGCAGGGCGATGATGGGTGCGTACATAAAATTTATCCCGGTTTTCCGTCGCTGCGCGGCCCAAACAATATCGGTGTATACATAAAAAGAAAAGCCCCGAAGGCCGTGAGCCAGAAAACGGCCGCGAATATATAAGCCTCGCTCAGCTTACCGGCAAACGGCATCAGTACGCGGGCAAGCACAGCCGCATTGATGAAAAAATAGGCGCCCACTACAAGCAGCGACGCCTTGATCGGTCGCCCTGTATGCCCGAGAGCAACCCGCGTCATCATGCCAAATATAAAAACGCCGGCCGCGCCAATACCGAACACATGCCAGACAGGAGACGACGCAATGAATCCCAGGCCCGCAAGCGGCAGCATAACAAAACCAGCAACGAGCCAAAAATAACCGGCGTAAAGAATAACGAGAATGGGGAATCTCGCGGAAGAAAAAGGCCGCCAGAGCCACCAGCGTACCGCATGCAATAAAGCATTCAAGGCAAAAATCGCCGCTGACCATTTTTCCATCACCGGGTGCAGGGGCTGGACCGCATAAATTATGAGGGCGAGAAAGCCCAGCGGCAGCACAGCCGCTTCTATCCGAGGAACGATGCGCGGCTTATTATGCTGCATGACGACGCCGGCAAAAAACGGCAAAATGCGCCCGGCAATTACCGCGACGAAGAGCACAACAACGATGAGACCGAAATGCACTGAGTGGAGAAACAAAGACTGCAGTTGTGGCATGGCATTCGCCGCAAACGCCGCCGCCTGCGCCATCGTATAGGTAATAAAAAGAAAAAAAACACCATGATTGGTTTTCTGCCGCGTCCGGATCAAAGGCCGCAGGCAATATAAGGCAAAGAGATTTGCCGCAAGATCGGCAGTAAAGGCGGCGGATGACAGTATCGGCGGCAGAAAGAAAGCAAACCGCCCCAGCAGCCAAAGGAAAAATAATACAACGAGGGCTTTGCTGCCGGTCAGTTGCTTACCAGCCCAATGTTGCCCTGCTGTGAACAGGAAGCCGAAGATCGCCGCGCGGCAAAAGCCAAAGACCATCTCGTAGGTGTGCCAGCTGACCGGAGAGTTATTTATCGGGAATGCGTCGATGCCGCGCAATCTTAAAATCCAGATAGCAATGACCGCCGCTGCATGCACAGCGCAAGCGAAAAAAAAGATGCGGAAGGCGGTGGCAAATATGGTTAATCTGTGCATGGCATAGTCTACTAAAAAAATCCCACTCTCATTGCGCTACTTTCCGATTTTCTCTTTAAACGTCTCGATATTGACGCTTAGGCCCGCATGCTGCAGAATAATTTCGCCGCCGGGCGAAAGCAGTGTGAATACAGACGAGTGTGCAAATTCGCCGTTGTCCTGTTTTTTGTAGTTAATCCCCAGCGCCGCCGCGACTTCGCGGATCGTTTCAGGTTTGCCCGCAAGCAAGGTGAACGAATCCGTCAGCCGCATTTTCGTGATGAATTTGCGCAATGCGGCCGGATTGTCGCGTTCATGGTCGAAGGAGATCATGACAAAGCGGGTTTTTTCACGCTGCGCTGCAGAGAGACTCTTCTCGAGCCGCAGTATTTCGGCCGCGATGCGCGGGCAGATTGCGGTGCAGGTCGCGTAGAACATCGCGACGACCACGTACTTGCCCTGCAACTTATGCAGCATTAGCTCTTTGCCGTTTTGGTCAGTAAATTTATCGTGAAACTGGTAGAGCGACGCGCCCGAGATGTGCCCCGCCGGCATCGCATGATCGGCATGGGGATTTTTTGGTTTGGAGCAAGAAATCAGTAAAGTCAGAATCAACAATGGCGCACAGAAGCGGGGATTTTTAAGGGGGCCAAGGCGTTTGCGAGCAAACACCCCGGACCACCCCCTTAAGCAAAAATACGGTAGTTTCATGATACATCCTTGGCACACCGGAAGCCTAAGTTATGACCGGTATAATTTCCTTTAAGAGAGCTGCGCATGCCATACCGCATGTAAGTCGCGTAGTTTCTGAGATCGCTGCCCGAAAGCGCCGTCGCACCGCAGAAGAGATTCGATTCGGTATCGGTGTCGGCGCGCGAATCGCCGGTAACGGTCGATGAATTAAAATCCTCAACCCATTCCCAGATCAAGCCATGCAGATCGTGCACACCCTGCGGGCTCACGAGGCCCGTGCCGGTCAGGGCGCCCTGACCCATATCATTCGGTTTGCCGAACCAGCTTAAGATACGCGCATTGACCGTGGGTCGCGCATCCCATTTATTATAGGTGGCGACATATTCCCATTCATAGAGCGTCGGCAAACGTTTGTTCTGCGCCCGGCAATAAGCACGCGCGGCATACCATGAGATCCGCGTCATCACCGTATCACGGGGGGCGCGGGCAAAATCGATATTTCTCAGATAACCGGCGTCGGATTTAATGCCCGGCACGTTCTCTTTTTTCCACTGCGGATTACGTTCGAGAAAAGTGGAGAACTGGGCGACCGTAACGGGGTAGGCATCGATGTAAAACTTCTGAATGCGGACAGCCTTCTGCTCTTTCTTCAGGTCGAAAGGGCGAAAGCTGCCCGCGGCAATCAATACCATTGTGGTAAAGATTGCCGTCATCGTCAATGCCCTCTCAGGCCGGCCACCTCGCTGGCTGTGACTTCGCCACCCGAGTTACCCCAGGTATTGAGGACGTAGGTCAGAACGCTGGCGATATCGTCGTCCGATAAACCGAGCCCCGGCATCACGCTGTCGTACTTCTCTTTGTTGACGGTGATCGCGCCGGTCTTGCCTTCGAGCAGAATTCTAATCGCGCGCGCTTTATCGGCGTTCAGGTAATCAGATTTCGCGAGAGGAGGGAATGCTTTCGGCACGCCCTGACCTTCGTTCATGTGGCACGCCTGGCAAGTCGTACCATAGATACGTTTGCCTTCGGCGATGCGCTCGTCTTTGGTTTTCGCGGCGACCTTTTTGTCTTTTTCAGCCGGCATAGTCTGCGTTGCGCCACCTTCACCCAGATAAACAGTGTCAGCTTGCTTACCCGAATAGATCTTCGCATTGGCTTCGCCCTCGGCCTTAAGCAGGCCCAGCGCGCCCTTGTTAAAGGTACGGAAAATCGAGTGGTCGACGATCACATAGTTACCGGGTATATCCATCTTAAAATCGACAATCGCTGAACCGCCGGCGGGTACCAGTGTGGTCTGCACATTCTTCTGATTTCTTTCCGTGCCGCCTTCTGTATAAACAGAGTCAAAGATTTCGCCGATGACGTGGAATGAAGACACGAGGTTCGGACCGCCGTTGCCGACGAAAAACCGTACCTTGTCGCCGACTTTGGTTTTCAGCGCCTTATCACCCGTCATCGAACCCACAGAACCGTTAAACACAACGTATTCGGGTTTCTCATCGAGCGCCTTATTCATATCGAAAGGTTGCAGGCCGGTTTGCCCGTTCTTGCCCTTCGTATAAAATTCGGACTGCATGACGTAGAATTCTTTATCCACCTTAGGCAATCCGTCTTTGGGTTCGACCAGAATCAAACCATACATGCCGTTCGCGATGTGCATACCCACGGGCGCCGTGGCGCAGTGGTAGACATAGAGGCCGGGATTCAACGCCTTGAAGGAGAATTTGGAACTGTGGCCAGGAGATGTAAGCGAAGCCGCGGCGCCACCGCCGGGACCCGTGACAGCGTGCAGGTCGATGTTATGCGGCATCTTGCTCGTGGGGTGATTATTAAGCGTGAACTCCACATCGTCACCCTCGCGCACGCGCATCATCGGGCCGGGCACAGTGCCGCCGAATGTCCAGAAGGTGTATTCGACACCATCGGCTAGACGCCCCTTAAGCTCTTTGGTTTCAAGTTCGATGACCACCTTGGTGTTGCCGCTTCGCGTTAGCTGCGGCGGTACTTCAGGCGCATAGGTCAGAATAGCTTTCTCTTCTTTAACCCCGCAGGCGGTGACGATGAGGGCTATTGCGAGCCCCAGCCAATATTGCTTTTTAAATCTCATATCTCCTCCTCTACGACATCACTACTATGCTGTAAACATAAACTAATTTTGGCATATTGCATTGACCTGGATCAATTCCATTAGCTTTTAAAGTTTGTCCGGACAGAATAGGCGTACGAACTTACCGTGAAGAGACATGACCTCCATCGAATTCAAAGCGCTCAGCCCGGAGAAGGCGGAAAACCTGCGTTCACTTTCGCATTACCGCCGTTTCAATCGCGGTGGGATGGTCTTTTTACAGGGCGACAGTTACCTGGGCCCGTTTATCGTAGCTGAAGGGCAATTCAAAGTATACCTCGCTGGTGATGACGGGAAAGAATCTGTTCTGAATATTTTTCGCACCGACGACCTTCTGGCCAGTGGTCCATTGTTTCTCGGTGGCGGATATCCCGCCTCTTGCTCTGCGGTTACCGACGGTTGTTTGATTTGTTTTGAATACGACCGCCTGTTGAAGCTGCTCAAAGCCGATGAAGCAATCAACGGATATTTCCTCCAACGCAGTATCCACCTTATCCCGAGACTCAAAGAAAAAATCGAAAATCTCACCTTGAAGAACGCCGAACAGCGGATGATAGCGTATCTGAAATCTCTGGGGGCCGACAAACAAGCCGTAGCGTTAGAAATACCGAAACATCAAATCGCGGCCCTACTTGATCTTTCACCCGAATCCGTCAGCCGGGTATTGGGAAAATTAGCCGCGCGAGAAATACTCAGCGTCGAGGGCAAAACGTATAAACTGAATAAACTGGGCTGATTTAGGGTGCGATCTTAGGCTCAAGCCAACTTGCGGGGGTTATCGCGGCTTCTTGATTTTCATCGGCCAATGTCATTTCACCATCCTGTATGAGGCAGGTAAACGCCATCGTTCGTTTTACCATAGTCGACAATGGCCTGATGTTATCATCCTGCAAGAATCGTACATGCAGGTTATCGAAACGGGCCAGTGAAGATTGAATTCCCTGCCACCACGGTTTCGCGCGATGCAGCCCGTAGCAGTAAATATAGACCTGCCGTGCACGGCCACAGGCTTTGCGGATTCTTTTTTCGTCGGGTTGGCCGATCTCAATCCAATCGAGAATTTCTCCGGAGAGATTTTTTTTCCAGATCGCGGGTGTGTCGTCGACGCTGACGCCACCAGCAAATTCAAGCGCGGGGTCTGCGTGGATGGCAAATACCAGCAAACGTATCATCATACGCTCATCGGTTTCTGATGGATGGCGGGCAAGAGTCAGCTTGTGAGATTGATAATAATCGCGATCGGTATCCGTTATCTGTAGATCGGCTTTGAAGATAGTTGATTTGATTGCCATAGAGATTCGGGATGTCCGCTCCCTTTTGCATATGCGGGTTAGCCCGCAAACCCTTTGGCGGCAGATTCCAAAAGGCTACTTCGCGGCTTCCTGGAAAAAATCCCCAAGGGCTTCCGTTAACCTCGTGGCATCACTCAAGACGCGGTACGAAGCACCTTGCATCATGAGCGGAATCGACGCTTTGTCGCCTTTACCGATGGCGAGTGCATGCACACGGATACCACTCTGCCTGAGTTCGCGCACCGCATGACGTACATCCTCGATACCATAACGACCTTCATAATAATCATAATCGTTGGGTCTGAGATCAGTTAAAAGAATAACCCACTTCTGCCGGGCTGCCACAAACCCCATAAGACTCTCCGCATGGCGCAGTGCCGGCCCGATACGCGTATAACCGACCGGCTCGAGCGCACCGAGTCGATTGCGCGCTCCTTGCCACGGCGTTAGCTCCTCTTTGACTTTAAGAAAACGACAGTGATTACGTGTGCGCGAATAGAAGGCCGAAACGGCAAACCGAATATGGTACTTATCAAGACATTCACCGAACGCAATGAGTGCGTCTTTTTCAACTTCAACAATCCGTCGCCCGGCGATAAAGGAATCTGTGGAGAGACTGATATCCGTCAGAAGGTGTATGTAGAGATCGGAGAAAGCCCGGGAACGGCGGGCGTAGATATTTTCGGAAGGAGTGATACCCGCGGCGAGATCGCCAAAGCTCTCAATTGTGGCATCCAAATCAACCGTATCACCGGCAACTAATCTTCTTTTGACGTTCTTTTCCTGAATGAGCTTCAGAGTCCGGCGCTCCAATCCGTGCCGGTCGCGCATCGTTCGTCGCAGCGATGCCGCCACGAATGCCTCATCGGCAGCCGTGAATTCTTCGACCAATAGCCCGCAATGTTTTTCTCGCAGCGCATTCCGTCTGAAGTCCCATTCGGGATAAAAAAATTCTGCCCGACTATTTTCAACCTCTGCCATTTCGCCGCCTGGCGTGGCCCCGGCCTCCGTTTCAATCGTGGCATGCGTTGCATCATCGCTGCGGATAAAATGCTTCAGTTTCAAATCTTGCAGAGCATCACGGTGTTCCTGTAGTTCATCGCTGCCGTCGAGATCGCGCCAGACACCATCAAATTCTTCGGCGGTTTCGATTTTTTCAAAGTTGTGCCCCAGCGTATACTCTTCAATCTTGGCACGATCGGGTTCAAGCATTTCGGGCGATTCAATCTTTACGGCAATGGAGTGACTGGTCCGCCTGGTCTCAGCAGCCTTTTCTTTTCTCAGGCCCTGAACCGACTGTAAACCGGCTTTATCTGGCGATCTCTCGGGCGCTTCTGCAGAAATTAAAAGCTTGAGCAGAATTTTGTGCTGCGTAGAATGATTTTTCCTGAGCTGGTGCATTTCGGTGCAGATCGGTTGCAGAAATTTCGCGAATGAGCCGTATTCCCTGTGCAGCCAGCGTAGCCTGCGAAATAGATTCGTCTGTGGTTTTGCGCTGATGAGCAGTATTCCTAACTCAAGGAAGCTCCGGCTCAAATCAGCCGATGTCATGAGGCCTTGCGAAAATGGCAGACACAGTTTGCCGCCGATAAGCTTGATCTTGCCCGGCTCGTCAATGAGGTCGACCGACACACCCGTTACAAGATCCGCAAAGCGAAGCAGCCGGCCAGCACCACCGCCTGCACTCCTGAAGGGTAAATGAGATGATCGGCGATCAGCGGCACGCCGGCGCAGCCCGGTCAGCCAGCGCGCTGCTTTCTGAAACAGCCATTGGTCGAGGTCCATCAGAATGTCAGATCGGCGAGATCTTGCAGAGCGGCGACAATGTCGCTCTCGTCAGTGAGCGGTAAGATGACTGCCATACGGATGGCCAGCCGGGGAGGCAGATTTTTCTCCATGAGTTTAGCCGCCATGACCAAAAGGCGGGTTGAAACCGTCTCGGTGAGACCTAGTTCGGGGCGCGAACGTACCAAATTAGCAAATTTAACGAGTTTTGCTGCAACCGGATTGCCCACCCCAGTCTCCTGTTCCAAAATGCGCGCTTCTACCTCTGGCTTCGGGTAATGAAAATCGAGTGCAATAAAACGCTGGCGTGTCGAAGGCTTGAGTTCCTTAAAGCTTTTTTGATATCCTGGATTAAAAGAAGCGACGAGCAGAAAATCCGGATGCGCCGGAAGCACTTCATTGAGTCGCTCTATGTAGAGTTCGCGGCGGTGATCAGTCAGCGAATGCAACACGACCATCGTATCGGGCCGGGACTCCGCGATTTCATCAATATACACAATCGCACCGGCACGCACCCCGCTGGTGAGTGGGCCATCCTGCCAAACAGTTTCGGAACCCCGAATCAAATGGCGCCCGACCAGGTCTACCGCTGAAGTCTCATCGTTACAGACAACCGTAATCAGCCGCCGCTTAAGGCGGTATGCCATTGCCTCGAGAAAGCGCGACTTACCCGACCCGGTTGGTCCCTTCAGGAGCAGCGGTAGTTTCTGGGCCGCCGCCGCTTCGAAGGCTTCAATCTCTTTCCCCGTTGGAAAATAGAACGGAGCTGCGCTACTCAATCGGTATTAGCCCCGATTGCTTCGTTCGATGGTCTGCCATGCCGCAGGAAATCATAGATAAACAGTAATATCCCGACAGTAAAGACGGTGGCTGCAAGCATCATGCCGATGAAGTGAACTTGTATCTCTTTCTGGACGGTCAGAAAATCCATCCCGAGCTTACGTTCAAGATAGACTTGGGTAATCCCGGCGACAGCAAGGGCTGAAGTCATTGCGACCATGCCGATGTTTGTGAACCAGAATGAGAGATAACCGCTGAGCCGATCGAAAAGTTTACGCCCCGTGAGTTGGGGCATTGCATAGATAATGAATGCGATCACCAACATACCGTATGCCCCCCAGAACGCCATGTGACCATGCATAGCCGTAATCAGCGTACCGTGCGTCCATTTGTTAACCTGCGGCCATGTATGCGCAAAGCCCAGAAAACCGGCTCCGACAAAAGACATGATCGCGCAACCGAGGGTCCAGTAAAGTGCCAGTTTATTGGGATGATCTTTGCCTTTTTTCCGGTACATATTGATGGCCCAGATTGCCATACCGAGAAACGCCAGCGGCTCCAGAGCTGAAAATATGCCACCGACCATGAGCCAATACTTCGGTGAACCGATCCAGTAGTAGTGATGTCCGGTTCCCAGAATTCCTGAAAGAAACGTTAAGCCCACAATTACGTAGAGCCATTTCTCTATTACCTCGCGATCGACGCCTGTCAGCTTGATGAGCAGAAAGGAAAGAATCGCACCCATAATCAGCTCCCACACCCCTTCTACCCAGAGGTGGACGACCCACCAGCGGAAATATGAGTCGAGAGTTTGATTATCGAAATAAATCATGCCAGGAAGGTAAAGAAGTGCCGCGGCAAGCAGGCCAAAGAAAAAAACCAGCTGCGTTGTGCTATGCTTCTTAGCGTTCCAAACTGTCATGCCGATCAGATAAAGAAATAGCAGTACGTTGGCGACGACGAGATAATCCAGAGGGCGGGGTATCTCAAGAAACTTTCTGCCTTCCCACCAGTTGAAGTGAAACCCGATAATTGCCGTAACTCCCACCACGACCCACGAAACCAGTTGCACCCAGGCAAGCTGGGGCATGTGCAGCTCGCTGTCCGACTCTTCTGGAATAATGTAATACGCTGCGCCCATAAAACCTGTGAGCAACCATACCACGAGTAGATTCGTATGTGTGGCACGCGCCGCATTGAAAGGGATATAATCATGAAGACCGTCCATACCGATGCGCGCAAATCCCATGATAAAACCATAGGTAATCTGCAATACTATCAGCAATACTACAACGGCGAAAAACCAATACGCAATTTTTTGTGATTTGAATTTCATGGTTCCTCCTATTTTTGTTGAACTAAATAACGCACGATACCTGCCCGTTCTACATCATTGAGCGGTAATTTTGGCATGGTAGTACCAGGCTTAACGCCCTGTGGGTCTTTGAGCCAGCGGTCCAGGTACGCGGCGTCATACTTGCCACCGACGCGGTCGAGCGCAGGCCCAACGACACCGCCCTTACCTTGTAGCGAATGGCAGGCCGAACAAATCTCACCGAATTTTTTGGGTTGGCTCGCTGCGGCGAGGGATGCCGGAGTGAGTCCAGTCGCAGTTGCCTGACTTGCCGCCGAGGGAGCCACAATGTCCGGAGCGGGGGGCCAACCATTGGTATCAACTTCACCAATCCATTTGAAAAATGCGATGATATCGGAGATTTCCTCTTCGGAAAAATTATATTTCACCATCTTACGCTCACCCGGGAACATGGCCTGAGGATCCTTTATGAAAGTCCGGATAAAGACTTCTCCCCGCTTTTGAAAAACCTTGGTGAGCTCGGGTGCGTAATAGGCCCCCTCACCGAGTAGCGTATGGCATCCCATACAATTATTCTTTTCCCAAAGATATTTACCGCGCTTTACCGCGTCGGACAAATTATGAGCATTTGTGCGCAAGTTATTTTGCCTTACCGTATCAACGGTTAACGCGATAAAAACGCCGCCGAAAAGCAGTGTACCGCCCAGGAAAAAAGCCCGCGCCTGTGACTTTGAAAGCATGCTAACCCCTTCAATCCAATTTGGATTGCGTCGGCTAATAACATGGTTCCGGCCATTATGCCTTGATCTGAGTCAAGACAGGATATTTTTTTCAGGACGCCCGAGCACCGCTAGTTTGACAGTTATCTATCTATTTCTTAAATTCCAGTAATGCCGACTCTGGCCACTGTCTGGAGATTGCCAAGTTCGTCGCGACTGAGATATTTTACATAGTCACCGCTTACCCGCGTGTTCAGCCGGGCAAAACGCAGCGATGTCTGTGCATGCTGCACCACCTGCATGACGAGTTTAAAATGCTGCGGAAAAATTAAAAAATGTTCCGCAATCTGCACCGATAAACTGCGCACCCCCGAAATAATTTTCACACCGGCAGAAATCGACGATAACACCTGCGCTGCGCTGGTATTGTTGGGTATGCCCGAAAGGTCGATCTGCAGCGTCGCGTCCTGGTCTTGCCAGATGCGTGAGGTAAACGGGTGCTGGCGTTTGTCGATAATTTCTGACACGGGGATGCCCAACGCGCCGCAGATTTTTTCGAGCAGCTGCTGCTCGTTCACCGGCTTCGTCAGGTACCCCGCCGCCTTGAGTTCTTTCACGCGCAGCACCGCTTCTTTGTCCGTGCGCGCGCTGGCGATGAGTACCGGAATTTTCAGATCAGAGGTACGCCGCATGCTTTCGAGAATCGTAAAACCGTCGACGTTCGGCATCATCAGATCGAGGATAATCAGGTCGTAGCTATTTTCGCGCAGCTTGACCGGGGCTTCGCGGCCGTCTTCGATATGCGTGACGGTAAAATTGTAGCGGCCCAGATACTGCGAGACAATCTCGGCAGTGACAGCTTCATCTTCGATAAACAAAATGCGATAGACACGGATCATGGCTACGCTTTTGGCTGAGCCGGGGCGTTTATAAGGAGGTCAATCTATTTCCGGCACCGCTGCTCGACTCCCTGGATCAGAGAATTTCAACCGCTCTTGTCGTTACTATCCGGGTCAACCCACTGCAGTTTATAGAGGTCAAGCCTGCGGTCGCGCATGTTGCGGACGCTACCCTCGGTGCGAATCTCTTTCAGCAGCTCGAGGTTGAGGTCGGCAATCAGCGTCATTTCCGTATTCGGTATCGCCTCGGCGATCATCGCGTCCTGAGGGAATGAAATATCCGACGGCGTAAACACGGCGGATTGCGCGTACTGGATGTCCATGTTTTCGACATTCGGTAAATTACCCACGTTGCCAGAAATCACGACATAACACTCGTTCTCCACCGCGCGCGCCATCGCGCAGTGCCGCACGCGCAGAAACGCGTTTTTGGTGTCGGTCGAGAATGGCACGAATAAGATATTGATCCCCCTTTCAGCGAGAATGCGCGGCAGCTCGGGAAACTCCACATCATAGCAGATGAGGATGCCTATTTTACCCGCGTCAGTTTCAAAAACGCTGAGTCTGTTACCGCCGCGGAAACCCCAGTAGTCTTCTTCGCTCGGCGTGAGATGAATTTTGTCTTGCTGGTCCCAGGTGCCGTCGCGGCGGCAGAGAATGGAGATATTGTAGAGACTATCATCGCGCATTTCGGGCATGCTGCCAGCAATGATGTTGATGTTATACGAAAGGGCAAGACCCATGAATTCCTCGCGCAGCCTGTCGGTTTGCGCCGCGAGCATGCGCATCGCGTCCGAGGGTTTTTCTTTGTTGTACGGCGCTAGCAGCGGTGCGTTGAAAAGCTCGGGAAAAACGATAAAATCCGCCTTATACCCTGAAACCGCGTCGACAAAAAACTCGACCTGCTTTAAAAACTCCTCCACCGAAGCGACGGTGCGCATCTGCCATTGAACGACGCCGACACGCACCACCGATTTATCCGCACCGACCAGCGCATCCTTTTCCGTATAATAAATATTAATCCACTCGAGCAGAATGGCAAAGTTTGCCTTCTGCGCAATGCTAGGCCAGTAGTTCGTCAGTATCTTACGCACGTGAAATCCGTTCGCCATCTGGAATGTCAGAACCGGGTCGTAGATTTTCTTTTCTTTTACTTGCTCGATATAGGCCTGCGGCGGCATCTGATCCGATAGCGCCGGAAATCCGGGCATCCAGCCGCCTGCAACGATGCGTTTGAGGTTGAGACTCTGGCAGAGCTCCTTGCGTGCATCGTAGAGACGGCGCCCTAGCCTCAATCCACGAAAATCGGGGTCGACAAAGACGTCGACGCCATAGAGCGTATCGCCGTCGGCTTCGTGGTTAGTGATAAATCCGCCGTCGGTAATTTTTTCATACGTGTGTAAATCGGTGTATTTGTCGTAGTTGACGATGAGGGCAAGGGCACACGCGATGACCCTGCCCTTATCCTCAATGCAGAGTTGTCCCTCGGGGAATTTGGCAAGCATTGAGAGAAATTGTTCCTGACGCCACGCCCCCCCCACGTTATGGTAAACTTTTGCCGACATTTCGCTCACATAGTGATAGTCATCGGCCCTTAATTGTCGCAGTTCCAGCTTGTGCTTCCCCGTCCGGGGCTTGCGCTGCACAGCCTTCCGTTGCGACTTCTGTGGTACGTCTGTGGCGGTAACCTTTTCCATAAACAGGCTTAATATATGTGAGGCGAGGCCGCCGCCAAGTAATAATTTTAATAGTCTTTGGGGCGGCGCATCCCAACCCGGATATTAGGCCCATTACTACTTTACATAGCAGCTAAAAACCCAAGTAAACCCCATGACAGCAGTGATTGAAGATGTCCGCGCCCGTGAAGTGATCGACTCGCGCGGCAACCCGACTGTCGAAGTCGAGGTCAGTTTAGATAGCGGCGATACCGGCCGCGCGATTGTACCCTCCGGCGCGTCGACAGGCAGCCGCGAAGCGCTCGAGCTGCGCGATGGCGACAAGGCACGTTATGGCGGCAAGGGCGTGCTCAAGGCCGTAGTCAACGTCAATGAGATCATTAATCCCCACCTTGTCGGTGTCAACGCTGTAAACCAGCGCGAGGTGGATCGCATTCTGATACAACTCGACGGCACCGAAAATAAAGCGAAGCTGGGCGCCAATGCAACCCTCGCCGTTTCGATGGCGACCGCGCATGCCTCGGCAAAATATCTCGATATGCCGCTGTTCCGTTATCTGGGATCACCCTTCTCGCGCACCCTGCCCGTACCGATGATGAATGTCATCAACGGCGGCGCGCATGCCGATAACAACCTCGACTTCCAGGAATACATGATTGTGCCGGTAGCGTTCGACTCATTCCGCGAATGCCTGCGCCAGGGTGCGGAGATCTTTCATGCGCTGAAAAAAGTGCTGCATGATAAGAGCTACAATACTGCCGTCGGCGACGAAGGCGGCTATGCGCCGAACGTAAAATCAAACCGCGAAGGTTTAGACCTCTTGATGGCAGCGATTGAAAAAGCCGGATATAAGCCGGGGCAAGACACCTTCATCGCCATGGACGCCGCTTCGAGTGAGTTCTATAAAGATGGTAAATACAAACTCGACGGCGACGACGGCAAGGTGCTCGATGCGGACGGCATCATCGAACTCTACAGCGACTACTGCAGTAAATACCCAATTGTGTCGCTCGAAGACGGCATGGCCGAACAGGATTGGGACGGTTGGGCGAAGCTCACAAAAAAACTAGGCTCAAAAATTCAGCTGGTAGGCGACGACCTGTTCGTCACCAACAAGAAGATTCTCGCCGAGGGCATCAGCAAGGGGATCGCCAATTCGATTCTCATCAAGGTCAACCAGATCGGTACGCTCACAGAGACCTTTGAAACAATGCAGCTTGCCGGCAAGCACGGCTATACCTGCATCTCTTCACACCGTTCAGGCGAATCTGAAGACACCACGATCGCCGACCTCGCGGTGGCGGCCGAAACAGGCCAGATCAAAACGGGCTCGATGAGCCGCACCGACCGTGTGGCGAAATACAACCAGCTGTTGCGCATCGAAGACATGCTGGGTTCCGACGCCTTCTACCCGGGCATCAAGGCATTCAAGAACCGATAATGGACCGCCTGCGCACTATCGTCGGGCAGGTTACCACGCACCGGGCATTTATGCCCGTGGCGATTACTGTGATTGCCCTGACGCTCGGTGTGCTCTTTGCCTTCGAACACTCGCGCAACCTGCTCAAGGTGCGCGGGCCATACCTGCTGATACTCGCGGCGATTATCACGTTTCCGGTTTTTGCCTTCCGCTTTTTTGATCCGCACGAAGATTCACGGCCGATCGGCAGTTATTTTGTACTCGTCGCGATCTATTACATCATGCTGGGTTCACCTGATTTTGTGGCATTCTTCCGTATGGTGCTCTTCGAGCGGATGCCCCCCGGTACTATCAAACAGCTGCTCTTCGGGCTGGCGGCGTTTGGTGCGCTGGCGGGCGGCCTGCATTATGCGCTGAGAATCTGGCTTCCGGATGTCGATTCAGGTAAAAGATTTCTGGCGATTTCCGGGTTGAAGTTTTTTGTCTACGCGCTACTCCACGTCATTTACCTCAACCTGTTCGTCGCGATTGCGCGCGAGAAGTTCGGGATTACGACGGTGTTTTCATAAACCTCTCCGAAACGGAGAAGCAGCCATGGGCGTCGGTAATCGAGAGACCAACGACCGCGCTTGATTTTGTGAGCGGTAGCTGCCCAAACATGCCTTTGGCACACTGCCAGAACATACTAGCAGCAAAACTGGCCAAAGTTAGTTCGAAGAACACACAAATTTCAACGCCATGGCTGAATGTCGCCTGAAGGTTCTATCGCTGAGCCGCCTACGGATGTGTAGATCCGTGCGACGTTGCTGTATTCTAGCAGAAAATCGATAGAATAAGATTGAGGCTCATTGGCCACAACGAGTATCGGACAAGCTTGACCTTTCAGGGAGAGTACCGCGGAACTCTTGAATGTTGGCGCAAGCATATCTGCCGTTTTCATATCCACGTGCGGCGGAAATTTCACTTTCAGCGGCTCTACAGAAAGGACTATGCCTTGCTTGTCTACGGAAACACGCGTTGCGACGACGGCTTGTTCGACGAAATCTTTTGCAAACTCAGGAAAATTCTGCCGTGCACATTTTGCCAGGTTCGGAACCAGGTTACCTTTCGTGTCGCGGATGTAGTCAGGGTGGGTTGTTTTGCATGCAATGCTTGCGAAAAACAATACGGCGGTTAATCCGGTTGCCGTACACACGGCTACGTTTCTTTGATATTTACCTTTCATTTCTCGCTAAGCCTAGCAGTTTTTCTCCAAAGGGTATCCGAACAAAGCATAAACCTCATCTAATTCGTTTGTACCAATTTTCAGTTTTTCTCTTTTCGAAAAATCATAGTTACCACGATAGTCGCTGAAAGTGCTTATGAACAAATAACCGGATGTTTTTCCGGTTTTTGCTATGCGCGTGCAAATTGAAAGAGTAATATCGAGAAGCAAGAATTTCTTAGCGTTTTGCCGCATTTTATGCCGTCCTTGAATTTAAGCATTTCAAAGTTGATTTAACCCCGCCTCGTTTTCCCTCAATCCAATAACGTTCGCCCTGATGTCGTTTGGTCTACCCCCCAAGATCGGCAATACTGCTCAGCCGGGTTAGACCAGCTTTCTACCAAAATTCCTTCTCAATGATCTCAGGCACTGTTCCCGTTCCTGAGCGAAGGTCAGAAGCTAGCCCACCCATCATTAACTGGCTGCATTTTCTCCTCAGTCACTCCGTAAATTCAAAGAGGGGTCTTAAACTTCTCCGCCTCTTCCTTACGCCATTGGGCGATCTTTGCATGATTGCCCGATAAGAGAACCTCGGGCACCTTATGCCCACGCCACTCTTCGGGGCGTGTATATTGAGCGTGCTCGAAACTTTCACCGTCGTCGAATGATTCGTGACTCAGCGAATCGGCATTGCCCATAAAGCCCGGCTGCTTGCGTGCCAGCGCATCAATCACGGTTAAAGCTGCCACTTCGCCGCCTGAGAGCACAAAGTTACCGATGCGCAGGCTTTCATCGGCGACATGGTGGGCGACGCGTTCGTCGACGCCCTCATAGTGACCGCAGATAAAAGTAAGATTTTGGTGCGCGGTGTATTCGCGCACGACATCGCTGTTGAAAAGTCGTCCGCGCGCCGAAAGCAGAACAACCCGCGTCGCTGCGTCTTTTTCTTTTATCGCCTCAACCGCAAGCGCGATGGGTTCGACCATCATTACCATGCCGGCACCGCCGCCGTAAGGGCTATCATCTACCTTCTTGTGTTTGCTCAAGGTGTATTCGCGGGGATTGATAAAGTTGACTTTGACAATGCCCGCCTGAACCGCCTTGCCTAACAGCGAGGCCCTGAGCGGGCTTTCAAAGAATTCGGGGAACAGCGTGACGACGTTGATCGTCACGCAGCGTGTGTTGTTTCACGGCGCGCCATGTAGCGGAACAGCAGGCTCACGAGCACCGAGTCAATGACAATGAACACCGCATAGAGCAGGGGGAGCAACAAGGTCTCACGCTGCTGCGCCGCGGGGAAGCTGGCAATGATCAGCGCCATCGTCATCGGCGTATTCTGGATACCCGTTTCGAGAGCAACCGTGCGGCTCTGTTTCGGGGTCAGGCCCGTAAAAAAACCGGCCCAGTAACCAAAAAGAAATCCCACGATACCCAAAAGAACCGCCGAGGCAAAGATGCTGAGCGGTGCTTCTTTGAGTACCTGCGTGTTACGGTAAAAGAACTCGCCGAGCAGAAAGATGATCACAATCGACCCCGCCCAGCCGCCGATCTTTTCGCAGATCTGCGCGGCGCGGTGGTTCTTTTTGCGGATATACATGCCGATGATGACGGGAATCAGCATGATAATCAGCGACGACACGATGTTTCCATAAGGCAGCGGAAACTTTGTCTGGCCATAAGCCGAGCCATAGATCAGCAGCAAGAGCGGCATCATGACAATCGCGCCGAGTGTCGACGCTGTGGTCATGGATATGCTGAGTGCGACATCCCCCTTGGCATAATAGCTGAAGAGATTCGATGTCGTGCCCCCGGGCGTGCAACCCACGAGAATCAGCGACATCGCCACGACATCGGGCAGTTGGAAAAGTTTCGCCAGCGCAAACGCGAGCGCGGGCATGATACCGAACTGTGAGAGAAAGCCGATGATGAGTGCCTTGGGTTTTTTCAGCGCGCGCGCGAAGTCTGCCCAGGTGAGTGTCGCGCCCATGCCGAACATGAGCACGAAAATCATAACAGCGAGGCCGATTTTTTCTATGGAGGTCAGCATATTATTTGGGTTTGGTTACGTTCGCGGGAAAGCGGCCTGAATAGTTGCCGGGCGGCTGGTAGTTACAGACCACATAGGTGCCGCCGTTTGCAGATTTCGCCGAACCGCAGCCGATCTCTTTCGTATCTTTCCAGACGACCTGCGTGAAGTGGCCGGTATCCATGCTGAAGCCGGGGCGGTCAAAGTGATAATCTTTGATCTCGTCGTACCATGAATCGGCGACCATAACGCCGGTCGCTTCCATCCCTGAGATCCAGAAGATGTTCTCGCCATACTTGTTGGGCTGGCGGTGGCGCATGTTGTCTTGCGCGGCGATCGTCTTCGCCCAGTCCTGAGCGACTTTCTCTACCGCTGCGCTCCACTTCAGCGGTGGCGCATCGTGTTTTGCGCGCAACTCGTTATGGCGCGTCAAAATGCTTTTCTGAAAAGGCGATGTGTTTTCGGCGAGAGTAGCCAGCGTCAGAAGCAGCGCCGCGGGAATTAGAATCTTTTTTATCATAGCGTAACCGACAGAACACGTCCGGTCGCGCATGGTGTAAATCGCCTTTTCGGGCGGGGGAACTTACGCTTCGGTAAAGATGCGCCACTCGGCAAGAGTCACCCGGTTACCGGGTAGATCCAACTGCTGCCAATGCGGGTATTCGAGGGGGATTTCCAGCGGCGCGGCAAGCATCGCCTCGCCCGCCGCGGGTTCTATGACAACTGTGGTGTTGAGGCCCAGATCTTCGACCGCGGCGATGTGACCGATATTTTTTTGGGTGTCGGCATCAGTTACGACAAGCCCTAAGAGTTCAAAATACCAAAGGTCGGTCATGGCCGGAACTTTACCGCCGCGTTCTTTTATGACCAAGGCGCGCAACTCTGCGAGCGGCGCGGCGAGATAAAAGTTGGTGAGGGCAGCCGCGGCATCGCGGTCTTGAATTTCGCTGAATTGCACACGCGTGATCTCGCCTTTCGCGGGCTCGGTGCGGCTAAGGGTGAAATCCCCCTTTGTTGCATAGTCGGTGAGTGTGCCGCCCGCTTCACCGAGGGGCTTGCAGACACAGACCTTCTTGCCGGCCCAGTGACGCAAGTGTGCACCGGCCTGGCCAACGGAAAGAGCGCCGCGCACGCCATGCGGCCTGCCTAAACGTGCGAGAGCAACCAAGGGTTCTTTCGCTTCACTCATATGGATTGATTTTTGGGGAAAGCTTCCCCTAGGGACTAGTTTTCGTCTACGATTTCCAGAAGGATCTTCTGGTAGCGCTCTTCGCGGCCGTCGTCGAGAATGATTTTTTTGATCGAGATGGCGTTCAGGAGCACGCGCACAGCTTTCGCGATGCGGCCGCCTTTGCCGATGATCATGCCGATATCGTCTTTGTTGACGCGCAGCTCAAGAATCAGCGACGCCGGGCTTTTCACCGGCAGCACCTGCACATCGTCGGGGTTGCGCACAAGGCTGCGCGCGATGAACTCGACGAGAGATGCGGGGTCTGAGTTGCGCTCGGCGGTCGTTTCCATTATTTCGCGCGTTTCGCTTTGGCTTTTTCGTTCAGGCGTTTTTGTTTCGCGCCGGCTTTAATCGCCTTCGCTTCGGCAAACGGCTTCCAGATGCCGGCTTTAGAGAGAATATTACGCACGGTGTCAGAAGGCTGTGCGCCTTTTTTCAGCCATGTATCGATTTTATCGTGCTCGAGGCGCACTTGTTGGCCGTCTTTTACGAGGGGGTGGTAGAGACCGACGATGTCGAGAAACTGGCCGTCGCGTTTAACGGTGGATGTTGCCGCAACAATGCGGTAATAAGGCCGCTTTTTCGTACCATAGCGTTGCAGCCGGAGCTTAACAGTCATGGGTTAAAATGGGGGTTTGAGACATACCGTCAAATTAAACTTGGGTTTAGGGCACGGCGTCAACGGTATCGACCCGCACATAACAGCCGTCGGCCCACTTGCCGGGTATGCCACCGGGCGAGACATCGCCGATGATTTTGACCTTGGAGCCATGGCTGAGGGCGACACCGCCATTGCTTTCTATTTTGAGATCAGACTCTTTATAGCCGCTTTTGAGGCGCTCGACGCGGTTTTTCATCGACCCTACAGTAAATGATGCCAGCAGCTTTTTGCCACCGCGGTTCGGGTTCTGGTACACTTCGACAAACATGGTATTGCTAATCATCGCGCTTTTGGGGGTCGCGAGATACCCGTCGAAGGAAACCCGGTGATAGCGTGAATGTTTGCGCTCGTCGTAATAGGGGCCGAAGGCCTCGGTGCAGACTTTTTCGAGCGTCGTCGGCTCAATCGGCCCCTGCTCGCGTTTCCAGCAGGCGGAGTTACACAGTGACAGTACCGGCAGCAGTACAAGGAGAGTTTTTCGCATCGGGGCTTGTCGCATAAGGGATTTACCCGGTCTCTCACAAAATTTTCCTGCGGGGTGACGGCACCGAAACTTCTGCTTTTCGATTTGGGCGGGGTAATTCTCGAAGTGGATATACAGGGCCTGCGGGCGCTCGACGGCCATAACAGGTCCGACGCCGAACTTTGGGAAATCTGGCTCACCTGCCCCGTTGTACAACAGTATGAATCTGGCAAGATCAGCGACGATGAGTTTGCTAAAGGGGTCATCCGCCACTTTGACTCAACGATGGCACCTGAGGATTTTCTGACATCTTTCACGGGCTGGCCGCTGGGTTTTTTCCCGGGCAGCACGGATCTCTTAAAATCGTTGCGGGGTAAATTTAAGCTCGCCTTCCTTTCTAACTCGAACCCGCTGCATTACCCGCGCTTTGACCGCGAATGGGGGTTAAAAAAATATTTTGATTATCACTTTGCTTCACATGAGATGGGGTGTGCAAAACCTGAGGCAAAGATTTTTGATCTGCTCTTAAAAGCCCTGCCCTTTGCGCCCAAAGAGATTCTGTTTTTTGACGATAATCGCCTGAACGTCGAGGCCGCGCTCAAAGCGGGCATACCCGCACAAATCGTGCGCGGGCACGTGGAACTTAAAATTGCTCTTTCTCCTTATGCTTAGCAAACAGATTTCCGCCAGAACCCCATTTAGGTAAATGTACCTAGCCCACCTTGTCGTCAGAATGCCCTCCCCAGCCGTCACACCTATTAACCAGCGAGGATAACCATGAACAGCTCCGTTTTAAGCCGCGTTAAACCCCACCCCGACGGCGGTTTCGCACACGATCTCAAAGATAAACTTCTCACTGGCATCGGCGCCACCGCAGACCATTTTCTGCGCACCTTTCTTTCCAGCCGCATGCTCGTGAGTAATATTCCCGTAATCCCCGAACTCATCAGCGCCGAATACCGCAAAAAATGGGATTTCTACCGTAACCCGAGCTTTATCTCGAAACCCGAAACTTTCTTCCAAAAACCGGCGAAAGCAGAACCGCTGATACGGCCGGCAGACCCCATGAACCTGCCGATTCATGACGCGATCTTCGAAGACGTTATTTTTCCCAGCGAAATGGAACCGCTGAACCCCGTCTACCACGCGGCTGACATTTTCCCGATGCCGCAGGAATACTCCGTCGCGCGCCATATACGCCACAAAACCGGCGACAGACCGACACTCATTGTCGTGCACGGTTATGTACTCGACGGTTACGATTTTAACGCGCGACTCTTCGAAGTCGCGAAATTTTTCCGTCTCGGTTTTAACGTTCTCATGTATACGATGCCCTACCACGGGCCGCGCAAAAAACCCAATGCCGCATTCTCGGGCGACGGCTTTATGTTCTTCGACGCGGCGCGTATCGCCGAAAACGTACGCTGGTCGATCCACGATCTCACACGTTATGTCGATTTCCTGAGCGCACAATCGAAGCAACCGATCGGCATGATGGGTTTTTCGCTGGGCGGATTTCACACTGCGCTCATGGCCTCGCTCGACAAACGCCTGGCATTCGCGATTCCCGTCGTGCCCGTCATCACCCTGTTCGATGTCATTCTCGACTGGCAGCCGAGCGCGGGCATCATCAAAACATTCATGGGCTTTCTCGGTATGTCGCGCGAGAGTATCAATGAAACTCTCGCCGTGGTCTCACCCCTTTCGCGACCAACCGCGATTCCGAAAGACAGGATGCTCATTGTCGCAGGCACCGCAGACCGCATGGCGCATCCCAACCATGCCCACAGCCTCTGGCACCACTGGAAGCACCCCAAAATCTATTGGTTCCCGGGCAACCACCTGGTTCATTTCGAGAAGACACGTTACATGCGCGAAGTGGTTGCCTTTTTGAGAGGTCTCGGCCTGTATTGACGGGTGCCGCTCAGCGACGCCACCAAGGATATTCTCTCTTTCGGCGCGCATAGCCGTGTCGAAGACAAACGTGCTGAGCTTGTTGGGTTGCACGATAAACTCAGCGCAGTTTTGGCTGAACGCGATGCGGCGATCGCGCAGGCAAACACGGCGACCCAGCACCTGATCGTCGCCAAGACCCACGCGGTGGATATCCTGCGTGGTATCAGCAATATCTCAAAACATCTCAAGGCTGCCGACCGCAGTTTCAGTGAACAAAATGCCGCGATGCTGCCCGGGCCTGTGTTAGCGCGGGTTGAGGCGGTTTTGGGCGAAAGTGAAATTTTCGCCAATGCAAAAAAAGGCATGGCGGCGGGCGCATCGCTGGCGCTCGGCACCTGGGCACTCGCAGGAACAGCCGGCATCACCAGCGCGGGTGCGGCGCTCAGCGCATCGACCGCAGCGTTCGCTGGCGTAGGCGGTGCTTCGCTGATAGCAGGCGGCGCGGCTGCCGGGACATTGGCTTTAGGCAGTCTCGTACTTTTACCGGCGGCTGCGATTCTCGCGATCTTCAGCCATAACAGCGCCGACAAGAAAATACGCGAGATCGAAACGGAGATTAGCAAGGCCCTCATCGCCATTGAAGAAAGCCGCGGCGCGCTGCTTTCGGTGAATCATCTCGAACGCCGCGCCGCAGAGATAACCCAGGCCATCGGAAAAACGGCCGCGGTCTTTGAGGCGGAAAAACAGAAATGCCTCGAGCGAATTTATCCCTTTGGAATATTTTCCCGTATGCTGAAAAACATCCGCAAGTTTCTGGGCGGCAATTTTTTCTCGAAATACGATCTCGTTATGCTGATGCCGCTCCTCAATATGGCGAGAATACTTGCTGAGCTGATCGACCAGAAGATTCTGGACGAGGAAGGCAACCTGAAATGAGCGCTGTTTCAAAAATCGGCAAACTCGGCGATCTGGCGAAAAAGATTCCCGTACCCGACCTGCTCAAATTCTTCAACAACCTGGTCGACGCGTACAAAGAGGGTCAGGTGACCGAGCGAGAAATTGCCAAAATCAACGCCAACAAAGAAGTCATGCTCGCCGAAATTTCGGGCAAGTATGAAACTTACCGCCTGGTATTTAACCGCATTTTTGACGAGCGCAAAGAAGTGATCGATCGATTTTTCGACGTCATCGACAAGGGTGTAGCCGCCAACGATACGCAGGTGATCCTCGGTGGCCTCGAGGGACTTAGCCGCATCGTCTCTGCATCACCGTTTGCAAACACAAAAGAATTATCCCGGCTGCTTGAGTCGGGTAAAACGATCGAGATATGAGAAAGTTCCTGCTGATTCTGATACCTGTATTGTCACTCATCGCCGTGAAATCTCAGGCCGAGCGCATCACCGAATACCTGCAGGCGCAGGATTGGGCATCAGCAAACCGCGAGCTTACGGATTATCTTGCGCAAAATCCCGATAAAGCCTGGGCTTATTCTTCCCAGGCATGGGCACTAGAAAACCTGAAGCGCTACGATGAAGCCGTATCGCTCGCGCGCGCAGGTCTCGACAAATGGCCCACCGAGACGAAACTGCGTACTGCGCTGGGCCGCCTGCTCATCAAAAAGGCGGAAACTGTCTCCGCTGAAAATGCGCTTCCCTTGTTGAAAGAAGCGGTAGAGATCGACCCGCGCGAATATACCGCCTTTTCTCTCGCGCGCGCCTACCGCAATGCCGGAAATTTTGCAGAGGCGCTTCTACACATGGAAAAGGGCCTTGTCCAATATCCCGATTCGGCTAACTTTCGCGAAGGACTGCCGTTCACGCGCTACCAGTATTTCAAAGACCTGCGCACAAGGGGAGACAAGACCGGCATGCGCGCGCAGATCGAAAAAGCGCATAAACAGCTCATCGCTGGCAGAACCTATGACCAGTATTATTATAAGTTGATTCTGCGTTTTGGCCTCAGGGAACTCGGCGACCGGAGTTTTTTCCAGACCACGTATGATAATCTGCTGGCGGTTTATCCCGAAGAGCCGGCGCTCTATGACGATTACGGATTTCAGCTCTACGCGAATTACAGGCTTCATGACAAAGCGGATAAACAGCTCAGGGATACTGCAATCTCGTGGCGGCGCAAGGCCTATGAGCTTTACTGGAAAAACCGCGAGCTGCCGAAACCTGTCACAGGCCTCGCCTTTCCCTTAAAAGGCAGAAACATGATTTGGAGTGCATTCGGCGGCAGCGCGATGACGCACAATGGATTTTCACAGTATTGTTATGATTTTGCGGCAGTCGATGCGCAGCGCAACATCGCGAAACCCGGTAGCAAGAAAAAGCGGAACTCCGATTATTTTATGTTTGGCAAACCCGCGTACGCCGTAGCCGACGGGGTGGTTTCAGGTACGATCACCGGCTTTCCGGATAATGAACCGGGCGCCTTCAGCGGCGACGCCAATACAATCACCATCCGGCATAAGGGATTTCTTTCTTTCTATGCACACATAAAAGACAAGGGAATTCTGGTGCGCGAAGGGCAAAAGGTCCGCAAAGGCGATTTGTTAGGCTATGTCGGAAACAGCGGCATGTCGACCGAATCGCATCTGCATTTCTGCATCAACGCCGACAACGCGGACGACATCACCATCCCGTTTCAATTCGTGCCGGCGGCGATCGAGAAAAAGGACGGCAAAACAATACGCAGCAGCGATTTCTACAAAGAAGACGACGTCGTTATCTTTGAATAAACGGCTCAGCCTATCTCAGTAGCCATTCGGCATGGCGTTTTTTCGTACCGCGGCCTACTGAGATAGGCTTTTAATCCAAATAGGGCCTCAGCCAACGCTCGGCTTCTTCGATCGACATGCCTTTGCGTTTTGCATAATCTTCAAGCTGGTCGCGGTCGATCTTGCCCACAGCGAAATATTTCGATTCAGGATGAGCAAAGTACAGACCGCTTACCGATGAAGGCGGCGTCATCGCAAAATTTTCGGTGAGCTTGATGCCGGTGTTTTTCTCCACCGACAACCAGTTGAAAAGGGTCGTTTTCTCCGTATGGTCGGGTGATGCCGGGTAACCCGGCGCGGGACGTATACCGAGATACTCTTCTTTAATAAGCCCCTCGATATCGAGCTTCTCATCGGCTGCATAACCCCAGGTCAGCTTGCGCACAGTCTCATGCGCATATTCGGCAAAAGCTTCTGCAAAACGATCAGCGATAGCTTTCACCATAATGGCCGAATAGTCGTCGTTTTGTTTTTCAAAACGCGCGGCGTATTCCCCCGCCCCGTCGCCGGCAGTTACGGCAAAGCCACCGATATAGTCGTGTTCACCGATGAAGTCGGCGAGCGAATAATACACCTGTTCGTTTTCTTTCTTTTTCTGTTGCCGCAGAAAGTGCAGCTTATGGATGACTTTGTCGCGGTTTTCGTCGGCATAGACAAGCACATCGTCACCGTCGCGTTTTGCCGGAAAGATCCCGACGACGCCGCGCGGCTGAAAGGGTTTGTCTTTCAGAATCATGTCGAGAATCTTCTGGCCGTCGTGGAAAAGTTTCCGTGCTTCAACGCCGACCACTTCATCGTCGAGAATGCGCGGGTAACGGCCGCGGAGTTCCCATGCCATAAAGAACGGCGACCAGTCGATGTAAGGCACGAGGTCACCCAGGCGCACTTTATCGAGCAAAGTAATGCCCAGCTTATTGGGAAGTTTCACAGGAGCAGGTTTCAGCTGCGGAGCCTTGGCAATGGCATCGGGGTATGACAAGAACGCGCGGTCCTTTTTGCCGCTGAGGTAATCCTCACGCAGCTTGGTCTGCGCGAGCGTGAGTTCTTTCACATAATTGCCGCGCATGTCTTCGCTGAGCAGTTTGCCGAGCACGCCTGTTACCAGCGAAGCGTCGGGTACGTGCACGACAGGGTTTTCATACGACGGCACAATCTTGACCGCAGTGTGAGCGGCCGACGTTGTGGCGCCGCCGATCAGCAGCGGTTGTGTAAATCCGCCTTTTTTCATTTCGCTCGCGACATAGACCATCTCGTCGAGTGACGGCGTGATGAGGCCAGACAGGCCAATGACATCGGCATTGATCTCTTTCGCCATTGCGAGAATTTTATCGCAGGGCACCATGACCCCCATATCAATGACTTCGTAGTTATTGCAGCTGAGTACCACACCGACAATGTTCTTGCCGATATCGTGCACGTCGCCCTTGACCGTGGCCATGAGCACCTTCGTGCGCGCTGAAGATTCACCCATGTCAGCTTTCTCCTGCTCCATAAATGGAAGAAGATAGGCGACGGCCTTTTTCATGACGCGCGCCGATTTGACGACCTGCGGCAAAAACATCTTGCCCGCGCCGAAAAGCTCGCCGACCACACGCATGCCGCCCATGAGCGGCCCTTCGATGACACGAAGCGTGGGGGAATATCTCTTGCGCAGTTCTTCGACGTCCTGTTCGACGAACTGGTCGATGCCTTTGACGAGGGCATGTTTGATGCGCTCTTCCGCGGTATTCTCGCGCCAGGTGAGATCTTCTTTGATCTGCTCTTTGCCGCCGCTCTTATATTTTTCGGCGATATTCAGCATGCGCTCCGTCGCGTCGGGGCGGCGGTTCAAAATAATATCTTCGACATGCTCCTTGAGTTCAGGCGGAATGTCTTCGTAGACGGCGAGCATACCCGCATTGACGATACCCATATCGAGACCAGCCTTGATCGCATGGAACAGGAACACCGAGTGGATCGCTTCACGCACAGCGTTATTGCCGCGAAATGAAAACGATACGTTACTCACGCCACCCGAAACCAGTGCCCCTGGGCACACTTGTTTGATGCGGCGTGTCGCATTGATGAAGTCGAGAGCATAGTTGTTGTGCTCTTCGATACCCGTCGCGACAGTCAGAATGTTGGGGTCGAAAATGATATCGCTGGGGTTGACATGCGCCTTTTGCGTCAGCAGATCATAGGCCCGCTTGCAGATGCGCACCTTGTCTTCTTCCGTCGCCGCCTGGCCCTGCTCATCGAAGGCCATGACGACCATGGCAAAACCGTGCTCTTTAACGATGCGGGCCTGATCTAAAAACTTCTCTTCGCCTTCTTTAAGGCTGATCGAATTGACGATACCCTTGCCCTGCACACACTTGAGGCCCGCATAGATCACCGACCACTTCGACGAGTCGATCATGATCGGTACGCGCGCGATATCGGGCTCAGAGGCGATGAGGTTCATGAAACGTGTCATCGACGCTTCACCGTCGAGCAGGGCTTCATCGAAATTGACGTCGATAATGTTGGCGCCGGCAATGACCTGCTGGCGCGCGACTTCGAGCGCCTGGTCGAATTTGTCTTCGAGAATGAGTTTTTTGAACTTAGGCGAACCCGTCACATTTGTCCGCTCGCCGACCATAAGAAAACCAGTCGCGCCCGTGACATCGAGCGGCTCGAGGCCCGCGAGATGCAGTCCCTGCGGCTTCCCGAGCCCGGCAGGAATCACGCGCGGCTTTTCAACGGCGACACGTTTCACCATCTCTTTGATATGATCGGGCGTCGTACCGCAGCAGCCGCCCGCAATGTTGAGCATCCCCTCCTTTGCAAAAACAGCAAGGTCTGACGCGAACATCGCCGGTGTTTCGTCGTAACCGCCGAAGGCATTGGGCAGCCCCGCGTTGGGGTAACAGGAAATCATCACATCGGAAACACGCGACAAGGCTGCGAGGTGCGGCTTCATGTCTTTCGCACCGAGTGCGCAGTTGATACCGATCGAAAGCGGGTTCGCATGGCGCACGGAATTAAAAAACGCTTCGGCAGTCTGCCCCGAGAGTGTGCGCCCCGAGGCGTCGGTTATTGTCACTGAAATCGATACCGGAATGCGATAACCCAACTCTTCAAACGCCTCTTCAAACGCGACGATCGCGGCTTTGACGTTCAGGGTATCGAGGTTGGTTTCCGGCAGCAGCAAGTCTGCGCCGGCTTTCATGAGCGCGATCGTCTGCTCTTTGAAGCAGGCCTTGAGCTCGTCGAAGGTCGTGGCACGGTAAGCGGGATTATTCACGTCGGGAGAAATAGACCCCGTCTTCGTCGTCGGCCCCAGCGCACCCGCGATAAAAATTTTGCGCGCGTCTCCATGCTCTTTATAAAAAGCCTCGCGCGCGTCTACGACGCATTTGACCGCGGCTGCGTTGAGTTCTTTCACGAGGTGCTCGAGCTTGTAATCCCCCTGCGAAATAAAATTACTGCTGAACGAGTTTGTCTCGATGATGTCGGCGCCGGCGTCGATGTACTCGCGATGGATCTGCGTAATCACATCAGGTCTGGTCAAACAGAGCAAATCTGAGTTCCCCTTGAGAGGAATTGGATGATTTGTGAGATCAATGGGGGTTTCAAGGGGGGCATCGCCCCCCTTGAAAGAGACTACTTTTCTATAATCTTTTTCTTCCAGGTTACGGCGCTGTATCATCGTGCCCATGGCACCGTCGAGAATGAGAATACGCTTGGCGAGAGCCTCGCGGATATCAGTTTCACTGTAGCGTGGCATATATCGATACATCTATATACATCGATGCATCGTCAAGCAGGATCAAAGTCGCGATCAGTGCTTTCCATCAGGTCCGCTCATTTCCAAGGGTAAGCGTGCTTACGAAGCCAGCGCAGGTGCGAAGTTTTTTCCGCGTTTTTTTCAGCAAAGATTACAGCTACATTACCCGCTTTCCCCGCGGCATCTTTATTTTCGGAGGCATTGGCCATATTGGGTTTTTCCTGATCTGCCGGGACCTCCTTCAATACCGGGAGTCCTGGCTGTTACGCTCGACCGCCGCCCTCTGGTTCCTTGTTGCTTTTTTCAGCTTCAGGGTGATGAGATCCACTTTTTCAAAAGTGCACCTGGAACTCTTTTTGTTTTTCGTTTTCCCGTTTTTGTTCTCATACCATGCGGAGATAAATCCGGGGAAAACATACTGGCTCGGCTCGATGGCTTTTTGCGGATTTACCTACGGTTTGGTGTCCCGCGCTTTTTTCGCTATCCCCGGCTATTGTGCTGCCGTCGCGCTCAGCGTCGTAGCGCACGCAAATGACACCGGCGGCTTCTCGCATGAATTATTCAAGAGCTGGACACTGCCCACACATATCGTCGGCGGCTTCACGCTGGTGGTCTCTGCAATACTGCGGGTCGTGTACGAAGGCCAGTACAACCAGGTGCTGGAATTAACAAAAAGACTGAACGAACGCGATCAGGCAAAATCCTTATTTTTGGCGTCGATGAGTCATGAAATCAGAACTCCGCTGCATGCCGTTATTGGCATCACCCAGCTTTTGGCAGAGGAAAATCCGCGCGTCGATCAGCAGTCAAAACTGAAGATACTCAAATCTTCTTCGGAACTTCTGTTATCTCAGGTGAATGATATATTGGATTATAACCGCATAGAGGCCGGGAAATTAGTGGCAGAAAAAACGCGATTCATTCTGCGCGAAGCGCTCGCCGAATGCACCGATCTTTTCAGGCATGCGGCGCAGGAGAAAGAAAATGAAATCACCCTGCATGTAGATTCCAATCTGCCGATCGCTGCCCTGGGCGATGTGACCCGCTTCAAACAAATCATCAACAACCTGATCTCGAACGCAAATAAATTCACCAATGCCGGAATCGTAAAAATTGAAGCAGGGCTCGCGGCTGTATCAGCAAAGACTTTTAACATGGCTGTCGCCGTCAGCGATACCGGAATCGGCATTCCTGCGGACAGGCTTTCGGCGATCTTTGAAGATTTTACGCAGGCTACGCCCGGGACAACCAGGGAATATGGGGGCAGCGGCCTGGGCCTCGCTATCGTAAAACGTCTGCTGGATCTTTTCGACGGATCTATCGCAGTTACGAGCACACCTTCAGTAGGCTCAAAGTTTGAAATCAGCCTGAATCTCGAGCCGGCAGACGTCACTTCCGACATGATACCTGATCCGCTCGCGCAGCCCAAAGGCAAGCAGCGAAGCCAGCAAATACTTGTAGTGGATGACAATGAAATCAACCGGCTCATCGCAACGCAGTGGCTGCACCGTTGGAAACTGAGTTACGACGTCGCTTCGGGCGGAGAAGAAGCACTGAAGCTGTGCCAGAGATCGCCTTTTAATGTGATGCTTCTCGATCTGCAAATGCCGGGTATGGACGGCTTTGAGTTATTGGAAAAACTGAAGGACCTTCAGCAACGGACGGGCAGGTCGGTCCGTTATATCGCCGTAACGGCCGATGCAACAGATACGACACGGCAGAAGGCCTTACTCGCAGGATTCGAAACTGTTCTGGTAAAACCCTTTGCACCCGAGCAATTGTTGTTATTGCTGCAAGGCGCTGCATAATTTTGCTTCCCTAGACGCGAAGAGTTACAATATGCACCGCTTAAGTTATGCGGATTTCGATCGTGCTCTCGGTGTCTTTGGTGCTGCTCCTGGAATGCCGCAGCTGGGGTAAGTTCTGGCAGGCACCAACATTCAGTGATTTTGCCCCGGCCGTGAGTACGAACTATACCGTGCGCAGCGGCTTTCTTGTCGGCAACGTGACCAACGGTGATGGCGCAGAGGGTATTGAGATCGCCTATGACTCCACTGACGACTTCAAGGCAGGCACGGGATTTCCCGCATTCAAGGTACCATTGCCGACAGGCTCGTCAACCTGGCGCCTCGACAGCCGGCATAAAATCTTCTTACGGCTGAGGTATCCGAACAACGGCTACTCCGACACCGCCGCGTATACCGTGCGCAAGGGTAATAACCGCGACATCAACGGTGACGGGTATCCTGATTTAGTCGTGGGAGCAGATCAATACAATAACAATAACACGGGTCGCGCATATATATTCTTATCCCGGGGTAAAACCGGAATCGCAACTCAAAACGCGGCAGCAGCAAATGCCATAATAACAGGCGAAAACACCAACCATCAATTTGGGGTTAGTCTTACGCTCGACGATCTCAACGGGGACGGTTATGCGGATCTGGTCGCCGGTGCGTATCAATACAATGCCGGTCAGGGGAGAGTCTATGCCTTTCACTCGAATGGCATATCGGGCATTGCGACCCAAAGCGCCGCCTCGGCAAACACCAAGATAGACGGCCGTGTTGGAGTAAACTGCAATCTGGGTTTTTCTGTCGCAGCGGGAGATATTAACGGCGATGGGTATGCGGATATTGTAGCAGGTGCCTACACTGACGATTATGTAGGACTTGCAGCAAATAGCGGTCACACATATATCTTTCATTCTTCTGGAAATTCCGGAATTACCATCACTTCTGCTCCGGCCGCGACTACAGATATTAGCGGAGAAAATAACGGTTCGAAATTTGGTACGTCAGTCGCTGTCGGAGATTTTAATGCTGACGGCTTTGCCGACCTGGTTGTCGGTGCTCCGTTTTATACATCTAATACCGGTAGGGTATTTTTATTCAACGGAGCTGCCAACGGTATCACAAGCCAGACTGCTTCACCCGCGCAAAGCATTGCGGGCACGGCAACTTTGATATCGATCGGCAACTCGGTTGCCACCGGAGATTTTAACGGCGACGGCTATGCCGATATCGCGACCGGGGCGCACGGAACCGCTCCAACGAATACTGGCGCTGCTTTTCTTTTCCTGTCAAAGCCAAATTTTACCACGGGAGGCTCGATTACAACAACCTCGGCAAATTTCGCCATTAGCGGCCAGGCCACAAGCGATGCTTTTGGTTTTTCGGTTGCATTCGGCGACATGAATGGAGATGGAAAGCATGACTTATTCGCTCACGCACAGCAGGTAAGCGGCACCAGCCGGGGATATGTTTTTCATTCCCAAAACGGCGGCATTGCCGGCTCCAATGCCGGCATTGCCAATACCATTATATCCGGTGAGGGAACCCCTGATTTCCTGGGAGCCTTTTCTGGCTCATACGACATCAATGCGGACGGCTACGACGACTTGCTCCTCGGCGCACATCAGTACTCAACAGGCGGTAACACAGGTCGCGTGTATATTTTTCTGTCTCCGGGAAACGGCGGCGTTATTGGTGGTGCCGCCACAAACGCGAATGCAATAATTACCGGAGAAGCAGCGAACAACCGCTTCGGTCGCTCGATGCCCTATTAGGCTATTTTCTCAAAATCACGTAAAAGTGCGCCCGGCCACGCAGCACGTGCACGAGGTGGGTTGGCTTGTCTACCGTGAACGCCGCCTTCGCCGCGTCGAGTGTATTGATCGGCTTACCATCTGCCTCAAGCACAATGTCGCCGAGATTGAGCCCCGCATGCTGTGCCGAGCTGCCCGAATCGATGAAGCTGATGTAGGCGCCCTGCTTCTGGTCAAGCTGGTAGCGCTCGGCAAGATCATCGGTAACTTCCATGATCACAAAGCCCAGCGGTGATTGCCACTTCTTGCCTTCGACGGGCGGGCGCTCTTTGACGAGACCCGCGATCTCCTGCGTTTTGCCGCCTCTGAGGATTTCAAGTTTCACATCTTTGCCGATCGGCAGGTCAGACATTTTGCGTATAATCGGGTGCACGTCTTTTTCTTCGACCGCACTCACCGCCTCGCCATTCACGCGCATGACCACATCAAGCGGTTTCAGCTTGCCGTAAAAATTCGAGGATTTCAGTACCAGCGAAACCATGACGCCGCCGGTGTTGTTGATCCCCAGTTGCTTGCGCAATTCGAAATCGAGCGGCATGAGCTGAATGCCGAGAAAACCCCGCTTGATACCGCCGGACTTCAAGAGCTTGTCTTTGACCTCGAGCGCGGTCTCAATCGGAATCGTGAATGCCAACCCCGAACCGCCGCGCGAATTGATACCGATGACTTCGCCGCGCATATTGAGGAGCGGTCCGCCGGAGGAACCCGGTGCGATAAATGCATCCGTTTGAATAAAATCATTGAGCACCGGCGCCTGCGGCACGTTGCGCCCTTTCGCGGAAACGATACCGAAACTCACAGTACGGTCGAGACCATAGGGATTGCCCACCGCAAGCACCCACTGCCCCACCTTGGTGGTTTTGCTGCTGCCGAGCGTCACAGGCCGCAGATTTTTTGCCAGCGCGGCGTCGACCTGAATCAGCGCGACATCGGTCGGCTCGTCGGAACCCAGAACTTTGGCCTCGTATTCGCGCGGGTCGTTATTGAATTTCACCAGGACTTTCACGTTGTTGTCAATAACGTGGTGGTTCGTCAGAATCATGCCGTTCTTATCGATGACAAAACCGGAGCCCATGCCGCTGAACTTCTTGTTGTTCACGCTGCCCTCAACCTTGATATGCACGACGCTGTTCGTAATCTCTTCGCTGACCTGCGTGATGTGATTCTCGAGCTTCTCGAGGTCGGCGGGTAACGGGGTTGCCAGAAGGGCCGTCGCAAAGGCAAAAATCAGGGGGATGGCTTTCGGTACGGAAATCATTCTCTCTGCGATGTAAATCTCACCGTCGGCGTAAACTGCGATTCTGCCAGTAACGGCTGAGCAGTACCGTGACGATGAGCCCCAGAAAAACCAGCGCTGACCCGGCACGCTGATAAGCAGACAGGTGTTCGTCCAAAAAGAAAGCATTGCTGGCAAGACCATAGATCGGTACGAGTGTGGCAAACGGCATCACGCGGCTGGCGGGAAATTTCAGCATCACGGTGCTAAAAAGCGTAAATGAAAGATGGGTCGCGAGGTAGGCCATAAAGAGCAACGACAGCCAGGAGCGCAGCGAGCTGTGCGTGATTTGGGTCACGATCGACTGCGGCCCGTCGACCACCAGCGCGAGGGCAACGAGCGGTACCGCGGAGATAAAACTCGTCCAGGCGATAAAGCCGGCGAAGTCTGAAATTTTGAAAGACTTGATCAGCGTGTTGCCGAATGACCAGAACAGCGCCGAGAGTAAAATAAGGCCAAAGGCAAAAAATTCGGCGCCGAGCATGTATTCATAGCCAATCACGATAAGGCCAATCGCCGAAAGCAGAAATCCCATGATCTGAAAAAATGTGACCTTCTCGCGGTAAAAGACCCAGGCTAAGAAAATCGTGATATAGACCTGAAACTGTATGAGCACCGAGCTCAACCCAGCGGGCAGTTTATAGTGGATTGCGAGAAACATCAGGCCATACTGCAGCACGCCGATCGAAAAACTATAAACGACAAGGCGGGCAAATGGAACCGGTGGGCGCCTGTAGATAAGTACCAGCGGAAAACCCGCAATGGCAAAACGGATAGCGACTAAGGTAAAGGGAGAAAACGATTCGAGACCGAGCTTAATCGCAACAAAGCTGAGACCCCAGAACACCGGAGGCAGCAAAACATAGAGGTAATCTTTAGGTGACAAAAGAATGCAGGGTGTGTAACACCCTGCGGAAACCTTATTGAGCTGTCAGGTTGCGCCCTGCGGTTTCGTTTCAGCCGTTTTATCTTTCGGCTTCTTCATGTCGCAGTGGCCTTTTTTGCATTTGCCGGATTCACAGTTCTTTTTGCATTTTTCGTCTTTGCAATCTTTACAGCAATCCTTCGACATCTTTTTGTCGTCGCAGCAATCATGCTTACCATCTTTCTGCTTGCAGTCTTTGCAGCATTCTTTCTGGTCGCAACAGTCTTCGTGACCACCTTTGTGGCCGTCATGCTGATCGGCAAAAACAAGGTTGGCGGGCAGCACAAAGGCCGCCACAGCAAGTAAATTTAATAATAATTTCATAGATCCTCCGTAGTATTTTTAATGATGAGCCTTAAGGCTCGCGCGGTATCAGCTGCGCCGCGGCGGAGGTAGTGACGGTAAAATGGTGAGTGAGGTGAATGGAACTTCTTCGTTTTGTAATACGACGCTGGCGACTGCCGGCGGCATCATGACAATAAGCGCCTCGATATGCGCGGGGTTAAAACAGTGCAGGTTGCAGCAGGGTTTTTCGCTTTTTTTCTGCTCTTTGTTTCCGTGGTTTTTATGCGCCGGTTTCGCGTGGCAGGACTTCTTTGCTGCCTGGGCAGTTTCGGCGCCTGCCGCGCAAGGGTAAAGGTTCACACCGCCAAACACGAAGATGCCGGTGACGGAACATAGGGAAAAAACCTTAACCCACGGCTTCACTGTCAGAAACCTAATAAATCCGACCGGGGCTGGCAATATATTTACCGGTCATTTTTTCTTTGCTGCCGCTTTTTTCGCAGGTTTGACCTTCGCCGCCGGGGCGGCTTTTTTCGTCGCAACCTTTACCAGCGGCTTTAGCGGGGGCGCCCCGGGTTTGGGGGGGGCTTTTTTCATCGGCGTCACGGTGCGCGGTGGTTTAACGACGAGCTTCTTTTTCGGTGGCCGTGCTGGCTGTACCTTGTTGTACTCGAGAGTTTTATCGATCCAGAACTGAAGATCAGCTTCATTCGTATAACCTTCGGCATGGATAAAGACAAAACCCGTCATGGGTTTTCCGACGAAGTCCATCTCGCGTACGCCGGCGCGTTTTAAGGCCTCGTCGTGGAAGCCGGGACCTACGCGCGCCATGAGACGGTCTTCGCCACTGATTTTGTCGCGGCTGATACCGACGCACATCTTCTCATCGACCATGAAGGCGACACCGCCAAACATCGGCTTTTCGATGAAGGTCGCCTGCGGCGTAAGGAGCTTTCTGATCCGTACGGCCAACTCTTCGCTATATGACACAGGTTACTTGATAAGGTGGAGTGACCTTGGCAACGGCCTTTCTTGTTTACATTCAGGAGGCCCGATAAGTGTGGTACTCGTTATTTGCATGCAGGCGCCTAATATCACAAATCTGCCTTTTCTCCTGTGGGTCGCGCGAAGCGATACCTGGCAGGTCACCGAATGCAGCAATGCACTTCTGCAGGCCTGCGCTTACGCCGATGCATCCCCGGTTGGCGGACCGCTTTCGGCCCTGATCGGCACCCGTGGTGCCGATGAAGTAAAAAACTGGTCTGACCTTCAGAACGGCACGGATTCACCGCTGCAACTGCGCGCGACGATCCACATGCAGGCCGGCACCGTGTTCAGCGCCGCGGTCAGCGTCGCCCGGATCAAAAACTCTGAACCGGCTAGCCTGGCATTTTTTGCACTGGCAGATACTCGCGTTGCGGCAGCTGAGCCTCAAATCGCGACGGCGACGGCCGACCAGGCAAAATTCGACGCGCTCGCGATTATCGCGCAGGGCATGGGACATGAAATCAATAACCCACTGCAGATTATCCTGGGAAATGCAGAGTACCTGCTCACGCTGAACAAGGATGCTGCGCTCTCGTCGGCACTGCAGGATATTCTCTCAGCCGGAGAGCGCATCAAATCTGCCGTCGCTAATTTAAAGGATTTTGTGCGAACAGAGGAAAAGTAATACCATGATCGTAGTCACCTCAGAGATGCTGGCGGCAAAAATCCGCCCCGCCGCCGAGCTGCTGGGCATAGAGGTCGGTATTGCGACCTCCGCCGGTGCAGTCATGGCCCTGAACCCCCAGGTCGTCGTAACCGAAGCGGGAAATCCCACCGAACTCAATATCCTCTATAAAATCCGCGAGACAAATCCCACGCTCCCCAGGATCATCGCATTTTCCGCGGTGGCGATCCCCATGAATGTCATGATATCGATGCGCCTGGGTCATCGTTTCATCGATCTGAAAGAGGACGCGGCAGCACTCGCCTCTGTCATCGGCGATGCGATCAGGCTGACTGGATATTTTATGTCAGAGGACATCCAGAAGTATGTGCGCAATCTTGCGTTTTTACCGCGCCTGCCCGACCTCTACGTGCGCGTCGAAGAGGCTGTGCATTCGCCGGGCTCTTCGCTCTCGAAAGCCGCCGAGATTATCGGGCACGACCAGACGGTGACGAGCCTCGTGCTGAAGCTCGTCAACGCAGCTGCCTTTGCCGGTAAAAGACCTGTAACCAAGATCGCTGAAGCCGTAACGCGCATCGGGATTAATAACATCAAGGCCATCATACTCGCAGTCAGCATTTTTTCCGGCAAGATCGGTTACGGCGGCGGCACGGATTTTAATTCCCTGCACACCCACGCCTTCACTGTCGCGCGCTGCGCGCGACGCATCGCCGAAAGCGAAGACCTGCCCCCCTGGAGCCAGGATATGATTTTTCTCGCCGGCCTGCTGCACGATATTGGTTCACTGGTGCTCTTAACCTCGGACGGCAAGCTGTATGAAGACACGCTGGTAAGAGCGCAGACGATGAAACTCAATATGCTCGATCTTGAAAAAGAAGTTTTTGGCGTCGACCATGCCGTGCTGGGCGGCTATATCTCACGCCTGTGGGGATTTCCCGATATTATCGCCGAACTCATCATGCACCACCACAGCGCCCCGAAAGAAGACGTGAGCTTTCGTATCATTCAGGCAGCCGACGCCATGACGCAGAAATTCCTCTACCACGGGCATGGCGAGGCCATACCTATGGCAACCGATGTCAATGAAGAGTGGGTCAAGATCTGCAAACCGATTATCCAGGAAGTCGCCGTCGAAAATGCGGCGGCAAATAAGAACAGAAAATAACCGGCGGCGGCAAAACCTGGTCGAAACCAGATTTTAGAATTTCCCCTGAAAATATTCCAGCATTCCGCCCAGGGTCAGAATATGGCGGTAATCCGATTCGGGCGTCGTGTAGCCGGTATCGGCCGCGATGGCGCGCAACATGCGCAGAAGGTCCAGCGAGTCGATACGCAGCTCCTTTTTGAGCGCCCGCGCGGGATTGACTTTTTCGACGTTGATTTCGGGCGCAGCCTTTTTCATTTTTTCCTGTAAGTATTTCTTCAGCTCATCCGGTGTTTTTGCCATTAGCCTGTTAACTCCCCGACCTGCTCAAGCAGGTCCTTGATTTCCGAAAGAAAGAGCGCTCCGTCGCGGCCGTCTGACACACGGTGATCGGCGGCCAGCGTCGCACGGATAACCTCACGCACTTCGACTTTGCCCGCCACGACCCAGGGTTTATGCATCAGCATACCGAAGCCGATCATAGCCACCTGCGGCGGTGTGATGATGGGGAAAATTTCTTCGACGCCCAGGTCGCCGAGACTCGTGATAGTGATCGTCGGGTCCGCGAGCTCTGCGGCTTTCAGGCCGCCTGTGCGTGTGCGTTCACCGAGATCAGAGAGTGCCTTCATGAGCTCGCCGATACCCAGGGTATCGGTGTTGTGTATTGCCGGCGCAATGAGGCCACCTTCGCGCAGCGCAAACGCCATACCGATGTGGATCGCCTCGCTCGGAACGGCGGCGTTATTTACATAGAAGCCATTCAATTGGGGATAACGCTTCAATGCGAGCGCCACGGCCCTGATGAGAAGCGTTGCGGGTAAAATGCGGTCATCGAGCGAACGTTTTTCATTTTCGCTTCTGAGCCATTTCAGTGCGTCGCTGAGGTCGATATCGGTCGCGAGATAATAATGGGGGATCTCGCGCTTCGAACGGCTCATCGCCTTGGCGATCTGCCCCCGCATCGTAGTCCGCCCCAACGACGTCCGGTTGGCTGCGGCTTTTTCGATATCTGCAATCCCAAGCGGCGCATCCCCCGCTGTGAGATCACTCTCCGAGAGACCGAGCTCTTGCATGCGGCGGCGCGCTGCAGGGCTGATGCGAATGCGGCCCGCACCCCCACCCCACCCCGGCCTTCGGCCACCCCTCCCCATTACATGGAGAGGGGTTTTGTTCTCCCCCCTCACCGAAGACGGAGACCTACGCGATTGCGCAGCAATCGCTTCGGTCGCCACGTTCGTGGGGAGGGGGGCCGGGGGGGTGGGGTTAATCGCCACATCAGTCTTAATACGCGCGAGCGGAGTGCCAACTTTGATCTTGCGGTCTTTGTCTGCAGGAAAAAGCAATTCTTCTACGGTACCATCGACCCAGATTTCGGCATCGATCGCCGCTTTTACGGTTTCAAGCACGGCGACGACCTGGCCACGTTTGACTTTATCACCCGGTTTTATCTTCCATTCGATGAGCGCTGCTTCGTCCATGTCGGCACCGAGCGACGGCAGCACATAGGGAAAATCAGTCGTTTGCATAGATGACCCCCTCAACAGCCGCGACGATTTTTTCGACCGTCGGCAAAGCCGCCTCTTCCATATGTTTCGCATAAGGAATCGGTACTTCTTCGCTGCAAACGCGCGCCAGCGGCGCATCGAGATCATAAAATGAAGATTCCATAATCGACATACCGATTTCGGCCGCAAGACTGCCGCTGCGCCAGCCCTCGTCGACGATCACGGCGCGGCGCGTCTTTTGCACGCTTGCCGCGATCGCCGCGCGGTCGAGCGGGCGCAATGAGCGTAAATCGAGAACCTCGGCTGAAATGCCGGCTGCTGCGAGCTTCTCGGCCGCCGCCAGTGTACGCGGCACCATACCCCCATAAGTGATGAGCGAGATGTCTTCACCGCTACGGCGTATCTCTGCGCGATCTAAATCCACCGCTTCAAATTCGCTGCTCACTTCAGAAGCTTCACCAAAGAGCAGCGCGTGTTCAAAGATGAGCACGGGGTCAGGGTCTTTGAGCGCCGTCCATAACATACCACGGGCATCGCGCGCATTCGATGGCGCCACAATGCGGATACCGGGAATGTGCGCGTACCAGCCCTCGAAGCTGTGCGAGTGTTGCGCTGCGAGTTGCCGGCCGGCGCCTGTCGTCATGCGGATGACCAGCGGTACGCTGTATTGCCCGCCCGACATGTGCCTGAGCGACGCCGCTGTGTTGATGATCTGGTCAAGCGCGAGGAGTGAAAAGTTGACGGTCATAATTTCGACGATCGGCAGCATACCGCCGAGCGCCGCGCCGATGCCCGCACCCGTAAAACCCGATTCAGAAAGCGGTGCATCGCGGATGCGATCTTCGCCGAACTCTTCGAAAAAACCTTTGGTATGTCCGTAGGGGCCGCCGTACTTGCCGATGTCTTCGCCCATCATGAACACGCGCGGCTCGTTCTTAAACGCATAACGCAAGCCCTCGGTGATACCTTCGCGGTATGTGATGTTTTTTTTCATTCCCCACCCCCGGCCCCTCCCCGTAAACGGGGAGGGGAGCTTAAAACTCCTCCCCCGTTTACGGGGGAGGTTGGGAGGGGGACAGGAGTCGTCACATCCTTAAGAAGGTCACTGACTTCCTCAACAGGACTTTCCTCGGCAAATTTCACCGCATCTTCAATTTCGGCGCGCACCGATGCCTCGACCTGCGGCCTGATTTTTTCCGGATCGATGCCTGCTTCGCGCATGTGTTTCTCCAGAATTAAGATAGGGTCGGCTTTCTGGTGCTCGGCGACCTCGGCTTTGTCACGGTAGAGATCGGGATCGTACATCGAATGCGCCCTGAAGCGATAGGTACGAAACTCGATAAACTGGGGATTGCCGGATTCACGCACCTCGTTGATTGTCGCCAAAGATTCCCGCGTCGTCGCCGCAAGGTCCATGCCGTCGACACTGCGTACCTTCATATTGTAACTCGCGGCCTTGACCGTCAGTTCTTGCTGCGATTCAGAACGCGACAGGGCCGTGCCCATGGCATAATAATTGTTCTCGCAGGCAAAGAGCACGGGGAGCTTCCAGAGTTTTGCCAGATTCATCGCTTCGTGGAACTCGCCTTCGGCCATCGCACCTTCGCCGAAAAAGACCACCGTCACGTTTTTGCGTTTCTGCATTTTGTCTGCAAGCGCCAAACCCACCGCGAGAGGCAATCCGCCCGCCACGATCGCATTGCCGCCATAGAAGCGCAGACTCTTATCGAAGATATGCATCGAACCGCCACGCCCTTTGCAGCAGCCCGTCACCTTGCCGAACATTTCGGCCATGATGGCGCGCGCCGAAACCCCGCGCAGCAGCGCATGCGCATGCTCGCGGTAGGTGGCGACGATGGCGTCGTCGCTTTTGAGATAGGGAATCAGCCCCGTCGCCACAGCCTCTTCACCGATATAGAGATGCAGAAATCCGCGGATCTTCGTTGCATTATAGAGCTCCGCGCATTTCTCTTCGAAGCGGCGGATGAGCAACATGCGCCGCAGCCACAGGGTTGCTTCCTCCTGGGTAACTTTTATCATACTTCGCCCCTCCCCCTTGCCCCCTCCAGCGTCGACAGGTCGCCCTCGGGCAACCCCAACTCGCGCGCCTTGAGTAGCCTGCGCATAATTTTGCCGCTGCGCGTGCGCGGCAGATTTTCCATAAACTTAATTTCGCGCGGCGCGACAGCGGCGCCGAGGCGCGCCCGCGCATGCCCGCGGATTTCATCGCCGAGATCTTCGCTTGCTGTAAAACCTTTGCGCAATGAGATGAAAGCTTTCACCAATTCGCCCGCGACGTCGTCGGGCACGCCGATGACTCCCGCTTCGGCGACTGCCTGGTGTTCCATGAGTACGCTTTCGACCTCAAAGGGGCCAATGAGGTGACCCGATGACTTGATGACGTCGTCGGCGCGGCCGATGAACCACAGATAACCATCCGCATCGCGTTTGGCGAGATCGCCGGCCAGATAATAACCGTCGGCAAAACACTTTTTATAACGCTCTTCTTCATGGATATAGGTATCGAACATCGACGGCCAGGGCGTCTTGATCGCAATCTCACCTTCTTCGTTCGCCTCCCTAATAATTTTGAGACCGCTCTCGGTGCGTTTTACGAGTTCAATATCGATGCCAGGTACCGCCTTGCCCATAGAACCCGGGCGGATGTCCAGCGTCGGAAAATTGGCGATCATAATGGCACCTGTCTCGGTCTGCCACCAGGTATCGTGCGCCGGCAGGCCGATATTTTTTTCCGTCCAGATCACGGCTTCGGCGTTGAGGGGTTCGCCGACACTGAGCAGGTGGCGCAGCGCTTTGAAATCAAAACCCTTGAGCTCGTCGGGGCCTGCCTTCATCATCATGCGGATGGCCGTCGGCGCGGTGTACCACACCGCGACCTTTTCGTTCTGCACAATAGTATACCAGCGGTTCAGATCGAACTCGTCTTCGTCGACGATCAGTGTCACACCGCAGGAGAGCGGCCCCAGCATACCGTACGACACGCCCGTGACCCAACCGGGGTCCGCAGTGCACCAGAAGATTTCACCGTCATGCAGGTCGAGCACCGAGCGTGCGGTGGCGTAGTGCGCGACAATCGCTCCATGCATATGCTGGGCACCCTTGGGTTTACCCGTGGTACCGCTGGTAAAATGCAGCAGCGCCGGCGTCTGCGCCACAGTGATTTCGGTTGTATAGGTATCCGCCTGCGCTGCGATAAGTTCGTCGAAGTCAAGGGTACCGGGTATATCCGCCTTTACATTATTCTCACGCAGCAAAATAACATGCCTGAGGTCGGGCAATTTGTCGCGGATACCAGCGACCTTGCTTTCATAGAGATCGGCGGTGGTGACGAGTACCTTCGCCTTGCCGATGGTCATGCGCGTCGCAATCGGGTCGGGACCAAAGGCCGAGAATAAAGAAGAGAGTACGACGCCGTGACGAAGACTGCCCAACGCGGCAATATAGAGACCAGGCAGGCGGCCAGAGAGCGCAAAAACGCTTTCTCCACGTTTGACCCCTAAATGCTCAAGCGCGTTGGCAAAGCGGTTGGTCTGTTTCTGTAAATCAGCGTAACTGATGTCGATGCGTGTGTCGTCGACTCCCAGCCAGCGGATCGCCGTAACGTGCCCCTGACCGGCCGTAACATGGCGATCGATCGCGATGCGTGCCATGTTGAAATCATTTTGTTTTCCCGCGAGCTCGGTCGCAGTGTTTTCCCAGTTAAACGCGGCGCGGTAAGGCGCGTAATCCGCGACGTTAGGTTTCGTCGTCGCCTCGTCGGCATTTGAGTGCTGCATAGGTCTCCCCTTTTCGCAGTAGTGATCCGGGTACAAAATACGGGTGCCGATCCAGCCGACAAGCAGATTAATGGATTCTTTTATCTACAATATCGTGCGAGATGAAGCGAAGGTGGCGGCACTGCTAGTCTATTGTAATTGATGGATCGCCAATACTAACCGCAAAGTACGCAGAGTTACGCAAAGAAGAGGCGCCTAGCTTCATTGCTCGTCTTAACTCTGCGCAACTTTGCGTCCTTTGCGGTGCATGAGGAATTTTCTTAAATACAGGAGACTAGGCCTTTTCGGCGAGATAGAGGTGCCCCACGTAACCGGGAATTTCAGGTAGCATTGCGAGGCCACCCCTGACACTCCCACTGCTACGGATTTCCATAGCCCGAGCTAAGTCAGATTTCACAAATCCGGTCCCCTGCGCTTTGAAATAAGCCTCATGTGCAGTAAAATAACGCAAAAATGCCGCGCTCTGCTCGCTCTCTGGCAGGCTATGGATTTCCATAGCTATGCTATTAGCTAATAAACCCTGGGCTAAACCGCGCCAATCCGGTATCGGGCGAATCTTTTCAAGATCGATGCCCAGAGAATGCGAGGTGCTGAAAGCAATCACAACAAAATCCCCTGAATGAGACAGATTAAATTGTATCGATGGAAAATCCACCGCATAGGATTTGCCGCCATCACGAATGCCGATGCAGATGGCCTGTGGATTTTTCATACCGGTATAACCAGCCAGGAGTCCCCTCAGCCAACCGCGCGAAAGCGCGAACTCGGCGATTTTGTTCCGCGGATACATGTTTTCCGCACGTGCATTCTCTTCGCTGCTTAACAAAGACCGCAGCCATGCATCTTCAGCCAGCGGGCATAACCAGGCATGCGCGCCGGATTCAGGAAGCGGCGGCTGACTCATCGTTTCATGAAACTCCCCACCTTCGGGATACGACCAGAGACGCGGCCGAAGCGGGGTATTGAGCGCCAGGGACATTGGCTAATGCCCAATAACTTTGCGAATCTGTTTATTTTCCGTGAACTGTGTGAGTGTTTCCTGAATTTTCAGATCGAGCAATTCCCGGTTCCGCGCCAGATCGGCGGCGATGAGATTGGGAAATTCCGCGTCTGCTTCACGGTAAATCAGGTCAAGCCGCGCCCGCATCACGTCCAGATCGCGCCGTTCGCCGAGCACGTTCTGCAGGCTCACCGCAAGCTCGTAGATCTCCTCAAAGCGCGCAGGCTTGATGATACCGGCATAAAGTTCAAGGACATAACGAAACCGCCGCAGCGCAATACGCAGATCATGCAGATTCTCTTCCGTGGGTTCGCGGCGGTATTGATCAGAGCGATCATAGACCCGGTCGAAATGGTGCGAAAGCACCGGCTGGGTTGAGTCGGCGAAGGATTGTTTCGGCTTCAATCCCCTAAAATGAAATTTTTTTCGATACGACACGTTCGGCCCAAATCAGAAAACTGCGGAAACGATACTTATACTTGCTTACGCAGTACCTTTTTGTCGAACTTGCCGACGCTGGTTTTCGGTATCGTATCGATGATGCGTATATCCGCCATTTTCGGAACCTGCCAGTGTGCAAATTTTTCACCCAGAAAGGCGTGGAGCGCCTTAAGATCAAACTCTGCCTTTTTCTCGGCGACGGGCGTCACAAATAATACCGCCGCCTCGCCGCGTACATCGTCGGGTCTGCCTACGACCGCGGCCTCGGCGACGCCGGGGAATGCCATTGCGGCATTTTCCATTTCAACACTCGAGAGCCATTCGCCACGTGTCTTGATGAGGTCTTTTTTACGATCAGTGATTTCCATGAATCCATGTTCGTCGACGCGGGCAACATCGCCCGTACCAAACCAGCCGTCGGCAGTAAACGCGGCATTCGCGTCTTTGTTTTCCGGTTTGTAGTACGAGGCGGCAATCCATGGGCCCTTGACCTGGAGCTCTCCCGAATTCTTACCATCCCATGCGAGTTCTTTGCCGGTATCGTCGACGATGCGCGCCTCGACCAGCGGCACAAACGCACCCTGCTTCGTCCGCTGTTTCAGCTGGTCTGCAGCAGGCCACTTCTGCATCGCCAGTTTCAGGTTCGCAACAGTCCCCAGCGGCGAAGTTTCTGTCATACCCCAGGCATGCAGAATCTGTACACCATGTTCTTTCTGGTACGCCTCGATCAGCGCCGGCGGCGCGGCCGACCCGCCGACGACCATGGCGCGTAACGACGAGATATCCGCCTTGTCTTTGCGCAGGTGCTGCAGCAGAACATTCCAGATGGTTGGCACGCCGGCCGCGAGTGTGACCTTTTCCTGTTCGATGAGCTCGGCGATGGGTTTACCGATCAGCTGGTTACCGGGATAAATCATCTTCGCGCCCACCATGCAGGCCGCGAAGGGAATTCCCCAGCTCATGACGTGGAACATCGGTACGACGGGTAAAATGACATCGCGGCCCGACACCGCCAGCGAATCGATCATCGAGATGCCCATCGCATGCAGAAAAATCGAACGGTGCGAATAGAGCACGCCCTTCGGCTCACCCGTCGTGCCGGATGTATAACACATGCCCGCCGCGGTATTCTCATCGAACTGCGGAAAATCTTCGACGGCGCTTTCGGCCGCAATAAGTGATTCGTAATCGGTCATACCTTTGAGCTTGAGGTTCTGATCTGGCGCGAGATCGTCCATCACGACAAATTGTTTTACGGTTTTAAACTGCGGCTCGAGGTCGGCGAGAGGCTTCATCAGCGATTTGTCACAGAAAATGAGGCCATCCTCAGCGTGATTGACGATGTAGACAAGCTGCTCGGGGAAAAGGCGGATATTGAGCGTGTGCAATACAGCGCCCAGTGCGGGCACGGCGAAGTAAAGTTCCATATGGCGGTACGAATTCCATGCGAAGGTCGCGACACGATCGCCGGGCTTCACGCCGAGCTTTCTCAGCGCCTGCATCAGTTTAAGCGTACGCGTATAAAATTCACCATAGGTATAGCGGTGAATATTACCGTCGGCAAGGCGCGAGACAATTTCCTGTTCGGGAAAGTTTCGTTTCGCCCGCGCGAGAATGCGATCGATTGTCAGGGGGTAGTTCATCATCAGGCCGTTCATAAGAGAGCTATACACCGCCACGGACACCGGCGTCAAGTTTTCACTGAGTCTCAACGCTGGCTTTTAGGCATAGGGAAACGCTGTTTACAGTCTTCGCCGAATAGGCACGATAGCGTTCGATGAAGTCTGCTTCCAAATTGGTGTCCCTCTGGAACAGGCAGGCAGAATGGAGCCAGCGGTTGGCGATGATCGATGCCGCGCGATCCTTCCTTTACCTGACGACTTTTTATGTCGAATACGACGAGTACGGCCTTGAAATGCTCAACGCCCTATTGGCAGCGCAGAACCGCGGTGTAGCGGTGACGCTGCTGATCGATACCTTCGGGCAGCGTATGGGTGGGGTTCTGATGACGGATGCCCAGCGGGATGCACTCCATCGTGAATTCAATATCCTGCGCGCGGCGGGTGCATCTGTTATTATGTATGAGCCGCCGCGTCTGTCGCAACGGCTTTTGGGTGGCGGGCACCATGTGAAGATTCAACTGTCTGAAGCGGGCGAAGCAATCTTCGGCAGCGGCAATATCACAAAATCTTCTTTCGAAGGGTGGAACGAGTACTCGGTTGCGCTACGCGGCCCGATAGCCTGCGCGCTACTCGAAACCGTTGAAGCTTTGGGAGTGAGGGTTGATCCCGAACACACACGACAGCTCGGCGATACTGCATTCGGTGAAAAAGCAGACATTAAATTCGACTATTGGTTCTGCAACCCGAATACGCACCAGGGATGGCTAGGTCCGTTGGCCTGGCGCTCCCGAAATACAATCACCGATCATATCATCGTTATGCTCGATTCAGCAAAAAAAAGCATCCGCATTACGAGTTTCTACTTTAAGCCTACGGAAACTCTGATGCAAGCGGTTTTACGCGCGGCCCGCCGCGGTGTCAATGTCGAAGTATTTCACTCGCACCGCTCGGCGTTACCCAGCACAGATCTCGCGTGGATCGCCGCTGCGACAAACTATTCCCGACTTCTCAGAGCCGGCGTTGTGATTTATGAAAACCTCCATGGCGAGCATTCGAAGCTGGTTGTCGTCGACGACGAATGGGCAGCCTTTGGCAGTTATAATTTTGAAGATGCGGCGCATGACCGGTTGGCTGAGGCCATGCTTGCCAGCCACGATCCTCACGTCGTTCAACCCCTGTTAGAAATATTCGCTCTGCTGCGTGATGATCCGGAAAACTGCCGTGTCACACCAAAAACTATCCACCATCTGCCGATCTCAGAACGAATACGCATTCTTCGCTATGGCCGCTTCAAATGGTGGATGTGATTCAGCCGCTTCAAAAGCGCAAAACCCGTCGGATATGACAGATCCCCGACATAAGTGATTGGCGCAATACGTACAAACTTGCTGTTCGACCTGTGTACCAAAGACGGCCAAAAAAAACGGAGGGCCAACAACCCCTGCAACAGCGCGCCCTGGCGCTCGCGGCACGTAAATTGCGCAGCGCCCTGGAATTGCGAAACAAACTCATCACAGAGGGTTATGCGGAAGACGAGATCGATGCCGCGATTACCCGGCTACGCGAAATACACCTCATCGACGACAACCTCGTGGCACACTCGATCAGCCGCCAATATGCCGACCGCGGCAATCGATTCATTGCGCAGAAGATGAAATCTAAGGGCATCTCGAGCGACGAGCATGAATCTGCGATAGAAGAATTACCGGAAGAATTCGAAAGGGCCCTCGCGGCAGGCGCCAAGAAACTGAAAAGCCTAAAAGGAATCGAGCCCCGCGCACAAGCGCAAAAGCTTTACCAGCATCTGGCACTGCGGGGCTTTTCAGGCTCGCTGGTCGGCAAAGTGGTTCGGCAGCTGACGCGTCACGAAGAAGAATAGGCGCCGCAGCGGCTCCGAAAAGGGTTTTCACCAAGTAAATTTAGTTTCCCGTGGCTTATGGCCTTCCCGATCAAAGTTGCCTTTTTGGGTACGGGGGCGATCGGCGCCTCGCTCGTGCGCGCGCTGTGGCTCAATAAAATACCGTTCACGATTCTGGTGCGGGACAAAAAGCGTAAGGCGGATTTACTCGCACATGGCATCCGCTATCGTCTGAAAGATCTTACCCACGTTCAACTCGGCGAAGAGTTCGAAGTGCGCACTGTTAGCGAAGGCAAGAAGTACGATTTCATCTTTCTGGGTATGAAGACCCCAAACCTCGGCGCATCGGCAACGATCGCAAAAAAACACCTCGAAAAAAATGGCCGCATTATCCTTCTGCAAAATGGCCTGCCCGAAACCGCGGTGAAAGGTTATAAAGAAGAACAAATCATTTCCGGCATCGTCGGCTACAACACGCAGCTCATGCCCGACGGCAGTTTTTTTCAATCGAACCCCGGGCATTTGATTCTGGGGACATCCGCCGAACTGCCGAAAGATCTCAAGACGGCCCTTGAACCGCACCAACCCATTGTGCTGACGCATAACGCCATCGGCTTCCGCTGGAACAAACTCGCGATCAATTCTGTGATCAATGGCCTGGGTGCAGTAACAGGTCTGGCGCTGGGTCCGTTATTCTCCCGCGGCGATGCACGGCGCGCAGCGATCACTCTGATCCAGGAAGCCGCCGCCGTCATGAAGGCGCTCCGCATTGAAGAGGGGATTGTTCCCGGTGCAATCTCGGTCTACAAGCTTGCCGGATGGCCGGCGTTTTTGCAACATCTGGTGATCTACATTCTCGGGCGCAAATACGCGAAAATCAGAACCTCGATGCTGCAGGACATTGATAAGGGCATCAAAACCGAAGTCGATGAAATCCACGGCGCGATCGTCGCTGCCGCAAAACGAGCCGGTGCGCCGGTGCCCCTGACAGCCGAGATCGTGCAGCGTGTGCATGCGCTGGAATCGGGAAAAGCAAAATCCAACCCGGATTATTTTAGGGAGGTAAAACGATGAAAGCACTCATTGTCGGTGGCAGCGGCGTGGCCGGTCAGTGTGCGGTACGCGCGCTCAAAGAATTTGATGCCGGCGCAGAAATCTGGGCAACAAGTTCGCGCGACGGCGATGTGGCAGGCGCCACACACACCATCCGCAACATCGATCTGAATAAACCCGAATCATTGACGCAGCTAAAAACCTTCAAAGAAAAGTTGGATTACCTCTTTTACACGCCGGCTTTTGGCTCAGTGGGAAATCCCGTTGCCGAGGCGAGCCGCGAAGAGGTAAAGCAGGCGAATGCGTTTTGCCTCGACCCGATGGTTGTGCTCACAGAGGCAATCCGACCGAAAATGACTGTGGCTTACACCGCGTATTACTTCAAGCCGCACCTGCTGGCTTTTTATGGCGCGCTGGCCTATGTTAAATACGCGACGGAAAAGCTCGCGGTGGAAAATCCCGCACAATACAAATGCCTGCGCATCGGTTCTTTTGTCAGCAAAGCGACGCGCGGCATCGGCCTGCTGCTGCAGCGCATGTCAAAAACCGCCCCGCATCTGAAACCGCTGATGGAACTCTATGCGCAATCGGGCATGAAATTTTCGGATTTCTTTTTTGATTATATCTCTAAGGAAGAGAAAAAGAATATCGCGGGCGACCGGCCCTACCACATGACGACGGAGGCTGACATCGTCGCGGCGCACTTGCGGCTGCTGCAAGGCGAAACGGCACCGATTATCAATGTACTGGGTGATCAGATTTGGGCTGAAAAAACTCTGCCCGCTCTGCCGCCGGAAATGGCGGGCGCTGAAGCGTTACTCGCGAAATAACACAAAGCATGAACCAGGGAACATCACCGTTCCCTGGTTAAGGTTAAATCACCCATCAGAACTGGTGATTCCACGCAAATGTGTGGTGGGCGTATTGTTCCTGGCGCGGAATCGGAATGTAGCTGGTTTTTTGCTGTAAGTCCAGCGCACGATAAAGATCTTGATTGTAGCTCTCTGTCGCCGCAACGAGTTTATTGCTTGAGATTACCGCAAATACAATTCCGACAGCCAAGCTACCGCCGCCGATCCCCCAGAAATAAGCCGGGCCGAGACTTTCTCTCGTACTTTTGGTGATATTGCCGTTTAACTGTAAACCAATCATCCAACCAAGAAAACCACCGCCAATCGTTGAAAAAATGGTCGAGCCTGTTTGCCAGCGCGAATGGCTTGAGTACAGAGAACGTGTCGGCTCGCTGGCATAACCAGCAGAAAATAATGGGTCGATTTGGAGAGGGGTAACCTGTACGGCGTTGATCTTATAACCCCGGCCTGCCGAATCAATTAAGTTTTCCTGGTATTTCTTTTCTCGTTCAGCCTGCGGCTTGCCTTTGTAAGCCTGAACGTCTACGGGTGAAGCCGGCACAGGCAGCGACACGCAATTCGCGACGCTCATTGCCGCAAGGGCAATAGCCGCATAAAAAAATAGGTTTCTGTTTTTCATTGTTAACTCCTGATAGACAAAACTGTTTCCAAAGCCGCCTGTATTTATTCACAGCTACGGCGAAGCGTGCACATATCTGCTTGCAGACGCTGTGGCAATAATTTTTATTATGCATCAAAAAAAGATCTAGCATCAGCATCGATTAAGCCCAGTGCTCTTAATCGATATCCACTTCCGTATATTTCCGTTTTCTTCGGGCCACCGCTCTACATAGACTAATCTGCTTTGCGCAGCGCAGTTATTGCATCGGTAAGCCATTCCTGTTCTGCCTTCACCGCCCGACGGCCGTAATCGAGGGTTAGTTGCGCATACACCTGGTGCGGCGGTGGATTCTTAACTTCGGAAAGCTGCTTTTGAATCTGCTGAAACGCCCTCTGCAACTCGATACTCTTCTGGCGATGGCGCTCGAGTTCGGCGACCAGAAATTCAGAAGCGGCTTCTTTGCCGAAAAATACCTTGAGCAGAAGTTCGTTGCGCATGACTTCGGGCTCAGTCTCGCTGGACAACCATTCGCGCAGCTCTTTGCGGCCTGCGGCGGTGATGCGGTAGGGGGTAGGCTTTGTGCCACGAGCCTTGGTTGTTACCGACACAATCTTGCCTTGCTTCTCAAGTTCTTTCAAGGTTGGATAAATCTGCCCAAAGCTTTCTTGCCAGAAAAAGCCGATGCTGCTTTCGATATACTTTCGCATCTCGTAGCCGGTGCATTCGCGTTGCGAGAGAATACCCAGCAGCGCATAACGCGTTTTCTTTTTCCGTTGGGGATTTTTTGTTTTCATGGCCTATACATGTTCCAAAGGATGATGGAGTTTAACCCCGCGAGTAACACAACTATGGGAGTCCACAGCAGGCGTTCGCGTCGGCTCCGTGAAATGGCATTCATGATTGTCCCTAGCGCTGCATAGACCGTCACAACCCACTGTAAAGTTACCAGGGTGATACCGATAGCAGGAAGTGGGAGAAATCCACCGGAAATAAGATTGATAGCAGCAAAAGCCGTGAGAACCATGACGGAGATGGCGCTGCCGAGATGCAGCGCGGCCGAAATGGCAGCGAGTGTTGCAATCATTGGCCCGCCTCTTGCAAAAACATCGCCCCGATAATAACCACGTCTTGCACAAAGTGGATGAGCCATGCCCAAAAAAAACCGCCGGTCTCTTGCATCGATTTCGCGAGTAGCCAGCCTAAGAATCCAGCCATGAAAACACCGGGCGCTCCCCCCGGAGCGCCAAAATAATGCGCGGCACCGAAAAGCGCACCTGAAAACAAGGGAGCATAGCGATGCCACCGCGTGCCATCGAGCGCCGTGACAAGGGTATGGCGGTAGATGAGTTCTTCGGCCAGCGAGTTCGAAAACGACAGTAAGAGGATTGGTATTATCAAAGAAGGAAGAGTGGACAGAGCAAACTTTTTTACTGGTATCTGCAGCACGATAACGACCGCCGTGATAACCGTGATTACCCCCAGCAGCTGCCATCCCTGCCGGCTCCAGTTATCCCCGTGCCGCAGACCGAGCCAGCGCACCGGCCGAACATTGCCTGCGATGCTGTTCAATTTCAGATAGCCAAGGCTCGTTTTTGTCAAGAGCGTGAAGCTCAGAAGACATAGGGGCGCCGCTATGAGCCAGGCCGACTGTTGTGCATGAACAAGGCGTGAAAACGCTGATTTTTCACCAGGCGGCATCCATAAAAACGGAAGGCACGGTAACAACGCACCGCCGAAAAGATTTGCCGCAAGCATGACCCAGGTACGCGCCGGCAGCAACATATCTACTAGATATATCTTTTAGATATGGCAACAAGTTAATTTCTGTTTTCAGGGCTGTCTCGGTGAGCCTTGAAATGGATTTCCTCTTCACCGCCTGTCTTCGCGCCCGATTTTGCCGCATGAAAATCGCAAATCCGAATATGCAGGAACTCTCTGGCAAGGCGCCGGCAGACGTTTCAAAAGCCAAATACAAACAATACGGCAAATACCTCGGCGACTTCGTGGTCGGTGAAACGTACGAGCACCCGCGCGGCATGACTGTTACTCCCGCCTTTATCCAGGACTTCTCAACAACCTTTCTCGAAGCGAACCCTCTTTATTTAAACCTCGAATACGCCAAAGCGCTCGGCCACCCGGCGATTCCCGCAAGCCCGATGCTCGTCTTTAACCTCTTGCTCTCGCTCGGTGTGCAGAACGATTCTGAAAAGGCCTATGCCAACCTCGGCTATTATAACGTGAAGTTCCTGAAAAATGTCTATCCCGGCGATACGATCACTTCTTTTACCAAGATCGTGGACAAAAAAGAACGCGGCGAAGGCAAACCCGGCATCGTCACCATCAACACCATCGGCAACAACCAGCGCGGCGAGCGCGTTGCGCAGTACATGCGCAAGATCATGGTTCCTCCAGCACCCGCGGGCTACCAGCCACCCAAATTTATTCCTTCAAAGACGGATGTCCCTCCCTACGCCGACAGCGTCGATATCGAGATTCCCGATTTTGACGCGGCTGCGTGGCCTTCGACGGTCACGCGCCCCGACACCTATTATGAGGATTTCAACGTCGGCGACATCATCGTGTCACCCAATGGCCGCACGATCACCGACGAACATTTTGCCTGGACCTACCGCGTCGGCAACACACACCCCCTGCACTTTGACCGCCTCTATTCACAGGGCATGTCAGGCGCGATGAGCGGCGACCCGATCACCTATGGCGGTCTCGTGTTTGCGTGGCTGATGGGCCTTTCGGGCCGCGACGTCTCAGAGAACGCCCTTGCCGATCTCGGCTACACCGAAGGCTACCACACACAGCCGTCAAAATCAGGCGAAACCGTGTACTGCATTCACCGTGTGCTCGCGAAAGAACCGGTGGATGGTAAACTTAAGGCGGGCGCTATTCAGTTGCAAGTGATTGGCCTCAGGGATATCAAACCCAAACCGGCGATTGAAAAATACGGCGCCGATCTCTTTATCAAAGAGAATGACAAAAAAGATCTCGGCAAAGAAAAAATCCCTGAAAAGATTTTTGAAATAGAACGGCGCCTGCTGATTCGATCAAGGGGGTAAACCCCATCAAGCGTTCCGGGATACGCGTTCTTGGTGAAATTGAAGACGAAAAGACCATCGCCGTCGGTTCGCGCATTCGCGAACAAAATCGCCTTAACCGGGCTTATGGGAAGGCGCGTTGGAAAAAACGAAAAGGAATTGCCGTCGTAATGCTGGGCAACACGCTTGTCGGCAGATGTGAAATCCACTGGTATGAAGCATACAGTATCGGTAAAAAAGAAATCAAGATCAAACGGATTATCGGTGAAGACTGACCTGAAAACACGTTTTGCCCTTTGCGTGGATAATGCAGATTTTCCTGCAGGTCTTGAGTTACGCAAGATTTACCGTTTAAAGACAGATAAACAAGCCGCTTCACGTGGTCTTATCCGTGTTTACGACGAGTCCCAGGAAGATTATCTTTATCCCGCACACCTATTCGTAGAGGTCGGTGTTTCATCTGATCTTCAAAAAATCCTAAACCGGAAAAATTAATCCCCTTAGTGAACTTACGCACCAACAACATCGCCAAGCTGCAGAATATCCACTTCGACGTGCTCGTCGTGGGTGGTGGCATCAATGGCGCCGTTTCTGCGGCAGCGCTTTCGGGCAAGGGCGCGAAGGTCGCGCTCGTCGACCGCCGCGATTTTGCCTCGGAAACAAGCCAGCAGTCGTCGAACCTGGCCTGGGGCGGTATCAAATATCTTGAAACGCTCGAATTTGGTCTCGTGCGCAAACTCTGCAAATCGCGCAACCATCTCATCCGTAATTACCCCTCGGCGGTTGAGGAAATCCGCTTTTTCACAACCATTGAAAAAGGCTTTCGTTTTCCTGTCTGGTTTATCTGGCTCGGCACCTGGTTCTATTGGCTGATGGGTAATTTTTTCACACGCCGCCCGCGCTATCTGACGCGCCGCCGCATCAACAAAGATGAGCCGACGGTGAACACGGCAAACGCCGTCGGTGGTTTTGAATATTCCGATGCCTACCTGCACGACAACGACGCGCGTTTTGTCTTTACCTTCATTCGCACCGCGCTCAACAACGGCTGCATTGCGGCGAATTATACCGAAGTTCTTTCAGCCAAGCGCAGCAACAACCAGTGGCTCGTCGAAGCGCGCGATACGGTCAGCGGCAAGAAGCTGAAAATTACCGCGGATGTGCTGGTGAATGCCTGCGGCCCGTTCGCCGACGATTTCAACACTAAAACGAGCATGAAGACTGAACACCAGCACGTGTTCTCCAAGGGCATCCACCTGATCGTCAACCGCATCTCGAAGGAGCCGCGGGTGCTGACGTTCTTCGCCGACGACGGCCGTCTGTTCTTTGCGATACCGATGGGCGCGAAAACCTGTATCGGCACAACCGACACGCGCATGCCTTCGCCTGAATCGCATGTCACGGACGAGGACCGTCAGTTTGTCCTCAACAACATCAACAAACGGCTAAAACTCGATAAACCTCTCAGCGAAGACGACATCATCGCCGAACGCTGCGGTGTGCGGCCGCTCGTCACAAAAAAGGGCAAAGGCGGTAATAAAGACTGGATGCAGCTCTCGCGCAAGCACGAGGTCGAGGCCGATCTCGATAAACAATACCTGACCATCTTCGGCGGCAAACTCACCGACTGCCTCAACGTCGGCGACGAAGTGAGCGCGTTCATCGAAGACATGGGGATTACCCTGCGTTTCCCCAAGCGGCGCTGGTACGGCGAACCGCACGACTCGGTGCGTAACGATTATTTCCACCAGGCAAAACTGATGGACCTCGACAGTTATACCTCACCGCAGGCGCATGAAAAACTCTCCACGCGCTTCTGGCGCCGCTATGGCGCCCATGCGCTCGAACTGCTCGAAGAGATCCGCGAAAACCCGGCAGAGGCCGAAGTCTTAATCCACGGCGCTGAATACACGCGCTGCGAAATCAAAGAGGCGGCTAGCCGTGAGATGGTGACTAAACTCGAAGACTTTTTGCGCCGCCGCTCGAAGATCGCACTCGTCATGCGCAAAGACGACATCCGCAAGTCGAAGGGCATACACGAGGCGTGTAAGATTCTGTTTGGCAAAGAGGCGAATAAAAAATTCGCCGAATATTTCGGAAAACGCTAAAGCCTAATCCCGGTACGGCCGGGATTGCAGAATATAGATCTTCCCTTTCCAGATTCCCCATTCGATATCCTGCTCGGCCTTTTCAGCGAAGGCCTCGCGGATCTTAAGCGCTAAAACCGCCAGCGAGCGGGCTTTCGCATCGTCGAGAATACGGCCGTTGGCATCGGCGCAGGTGACGGGTGTTGGTTTGAGCTCGCCTTTTTTATCAAAGCGTAACGCGCTCTCTTGCTGCGAGCGTGTCCACACGACAACAGCATTCGATTCATAATTTACGAGAATCTGCTCCGGCATGCCGCGGTTATCGGCGATCTGTGAATTGTGCCCGCAGACTGTTGAGATCAATACGGCATCGTTCACAGTTTTGAGATAGGGATTGCGCGTAATGAGTACACCGCCGAGGTCCATATCGATCCCCGTCTGGATGATGACAGCCATGTAGATATGCGTCTGGTCGACACCAAAGTGCCGGCGGGCCTCGAAGGCCTCGAAGTTATAGAGCGAGGCCCAGACCTTTTTAACGGATGCGGAGATATCTTTCGCACTGGTCTGGTTGGCAGCCGAGAAGTAGAGCCCTGCGCCGCTAAAGTTACTGAGATCTTCGAGATTCGACGAGCTGCGTACAAAAACCGGCTTTGATTTCAGCGCGTTTTTCCAGCGCGTTTGGATTTCCTTTTGCAGGTTTGGGCTTAACGGGGCTGCTTCGAGTTTTTTTCGCAATGCGTCGAGCAGGCTTTTGCGCATGGCTTTCTCTTCGTTAAACCCTTTCGTCGCCAGCATTTGCATAAGTTTCTTATCGAGCCCGTGCTCGCGCATATGGCGCTCGAAATAGTGAAACGGGATAACGAAACCTTCGGGAATATTCACTTCACCTTTGAGTTTGTTAAAGACTTCGCCCAAATTGGCGGCCTTCGCGCCATACGCGACAGACCAGGTTTTCGATAGGTCGGTGAGAGGCAGAATGTCGTTGCGCATTATATCAGCTGCGGGCGCAACAGGCGCGACGCGGGCTTCTGTTTTCACCGCCGGTTGTGCGGATTTCCAGCTGTACTTGCGGTCGCCCGCCGTAAGCTCAATCCACTGGTTTTCTAACGGTGTAAAAATCGCCGCGGCGTCCTGGACATAGACATTGGGTATGCCCCAGCCGTGCGCGAGAATATTGATGTGCGACAGCGGGGTCGACGGCATCGTCACGACGATGCCGCGCACGGGTGTCAGTTTCAGCGGGAGAAAATTCAGTACCACGATGTCATAGTGCTCGACCGTTTCTAAATCCGCCTCGTTCTGGATGAAACGCACGCGCCCAACCGCCTTACCGGTGTTGAGGGCGAGATAGGTTTGTTTACCTGCCAGTTCTGCCTGCGTGACATGCGCAAGATTCAGCGCTTTTGCAGACGCCTCTTGCCGCGAAGAATTCGGCTTATAGAGAAGTTTCTCATAAAAGGTAGCGGCAAGACGCTCATTCACTTCGCCGATCTGCGCTTCGGGTAAAAGGTCGCCTTCCCAGAGCTCCCATGTCCACGCGGGAATCGACGCCTGCCAGGCAATCGTGCCGATCATGAAGCGGCGCTCCTGTTTGAAGTACAACTCGTTGTCGAGCTTGGCTCCCATCGGAGCCAGCTGCGCGGCATAGAGGAAATCCTTATGGAAACGAAACTTCTGCGAATTTACAAAATGTACCTGCCCGCCGGCATTACGGTCGACGACGAACATGAGGTGCGGTATCGCATAACGCGTGCCGGCATAATACGTGCGCTGCAGCAGATCAAAATCGGCGCGGCTTTTGATCTGCGTGAGAGCATCGCGCTCCGTCGCCGGTTTATCGGGGCGGCCATTTTTAGGCTCGCGTAATGGCGACGGCTTCTGCTGCAGCTGGGCAAAGAGGGGGATTACCCCCGCGGAAAAAAGCACACAGCGAACAAGAGCCCGCGGCACAGGTTAGCCAGTTTTCTTTTTCTGGCGCGCGGCGAAACCCTTCACCATTTCGACAAATTCTTTTGACTGCAGATAGCCACTGTTGTACAGCGCGACGAGATCGAGCGCGCGGTCGATATCCATGCCGCGCTGTTTGTTCATGATATATTTTACACCGCGCGTGACAATCGCCGAGTTCTGGCACATCTCTTCGGCTGTTTTCATCGCGGCCGCATAGAGCGCCTCTTTTTCGGGCAACACCTGCGTCACGAGACCCATGCGCAGTGCCTCTTCAGCGCCGAAATCGCGGCCCGTCAGCGCGAGTTCGCGCGTGATGCCCTCGCCGATGATGTAGGGCAGGCGTTGCAGCGAACCCATGTCGGCGACAATCGCCACCTTAACCTCGCGGAGAGAGAAGATAGCGTCGGCTGCTGCATAACGAATGTCACAGGCAGAGATCAGGTCGAGCGCGCCGCCGATACAGTGCCGGTGGATGGCAGCGATCGAGGGTTTGGGCGAATCGCCGAGAGCCCGCATGCCCTTTTGCAGCGTCAGGATGAAATGGTGGAGTTTTTCATTCGCCTCGGCGCCGCCTGAGTCGCCTAGCCAGGCAAAACGTTCGACAAAATCGGGCAGATCGATGCCGATCGAAAAACTTGCGCCCTTCGCGGCCACGATAAAGGCTTTTACCGATTCGTCCGCATTGATCTCTTCGACGACCAAAGGCAGTTCACGCCAGAAATCCCAGCTCATAAAATTGCGTTTTTCGGGACGGTTCAGCCACAGCGTCGCAACGGGGCCTGATTTTTCGATCAGGAAAAAATTGTAACTCACGGGCGGGCGACCTGGAATTTGACGTAAGCGATAGCGGCTACGACAATGATAATAAAACAAACAGCCAGTATCAGCAGCATTTTTTTGAATGATGCTTCTTTCAGCACCAGGGATCCAATGAGCCCAACCACTGCACCCACGGGGGCCAAATAGATCGCGCCGATGATGGCAATCATCAACGCCCCCGGGCCATGCGGGTGCTGGTTGCCTGTCGAACCTAGAATGAAGCCTGTGAGAAATCCGGCTATGGCAAAAAATAAAATTCCACCGCCGGTTGAAAGAAAGACAAAGCGCGCCTTAGGACTCATTAATACTCCTGTTTCTTTAAGAGCGCATTCAGCTTCTTGCGGCCTGTGCGCTTCAGCATTTTGGGTGAATCGGAACAGAGATGGCCGCAGGTTTTCTGCCGGCCCTTGCCCATGAATTCCTGGCCGCAGACGACGCATTTGCGTTTTTCGCGGCGCACGCCGTTCATGACAATCTCCATGGGTTTAAGTGGGATGTCCCCACGGCTGAGAAAGCCTTTTTCAAATCTGTGGCCTTGTTTCCATTTGTATGTGACATAATCCGAAAATGCTTGCCGTGGCAGATTTTGTGTCAGCACAGACACAGGGCAATGCGCCTGCGCAACTTTTCACTGCCCGTTTTTTTCATGGCCTTAACGCCACTCGTTGCTGCGCAATACCCGTCAGAGCCGGTCGTACCCACGGTTGCCGAACCCCAGGTTGAGGGTGCGACAAAGCCGACCCGCGGCAAGAAGACCACAACGCCTGTGAAATCTGTTCCGCTCGCGCAGATGCGCCTGCGGATTCACCTCGGTGACAAAAGTGTTCTTATCGCAGAGGCAGCTCTGCCCGCCACGTATTCGTTTACACACAAGAAAGGAAATATCCAGTACAACCAGACAATACGCGCGGAAGATATACGCGAGCTGATGGTTGAAAGTTACCGCGCACACAAAATCGCCGCAGAAAAAGATGGCGAGGTTTTTGAATTTGAGCCCGCGCAGGTACGCATCGAACTCAAGGACGGCCAGGTATTCAAACTGCAATACCTTTTTAAAGAACTGCGCAAGATTCGCGCGAAAAATGCCGACGGCAATTTCAGCGTGTTCGCTTTTTTCGCCGACACCTACAAACAGAAATCGGGCTGGCAAGAGCGCCCGGGCGACAGTTTCACGATGGTCACGCGCCGGGGACACCCTGCGGCGTTCTCAAAACTCGAATACTTTGAACCCGTCGACAAAGCCGGCAGCGGCGATGCGCAGGAAAAAGAACCCGGTCACAAATGATCGCCCACCTGATGACCTCGGTTTCGCACGGAGGGCTCGAGCTCTATGTGCGGGAACTCATTTTGAAACTGAACACCGCAGGCCTCAGCCAGGTCGTGATACTCGACGCGAATTCATTTATGGTCGAAGACTTGCGCGCCCGAAATATACCCGTCGAATTCCTGAAGGGTGGTTCCCGCTACAGTCTTTTCCGCATGGCACGCCTCAGGAAAATCCACCGGCACTATGCGGTTCAGATCTGGCAAAGCCACCAGCGCGACGACATGATGGTGGTTGCTTTCGCGTTCTTCTTCAAAAAGATCAGGCACATCTTCAGCCTCTACATGGGCTTCGCGAAAAAACGGGACCTGCTACACCGTCTCGTGTATTCACGTATCGAAAAACTAGTCACCACTTCAGAGCTGATGAACGCGCTTGCACTCGAACGCCTGCCGGTAAGAGGTGACCAGATTGCCTGCATACGTTATGGCCGTGAAACCGCGGCATTCGAAGTGCCGGCGGCGAAGGTGAAGGCAGTGCGCAAAATTGTCGGGGCAAAGCCCGGGCAGAAAATTGTTCTCTCACTGTGCCGCCTCGACCCGATGAAGGGTGTGCGCGAATTTGCCGACGCAGCAAAACTCATCGCCAAACAACTGCACAATAAATTCATTTTTGTACAAATCGGCGAACGCACAATTCTGGAATTCGACGCGCAGAACCATCCCGTCTACCGGCCCGAGTCTGAGGCGGTTTTTCAGTATCTGCGCGCGCTGGAAGAGAACCAGCACGGCGGATGCCGCTACGTTCTGTTGCCGTTTCAGAAAGACTTTGTTCCCTACCTCGAAGCCGCCGATTATTTTGTACTTGCGAGCTACGACGAAATGTATTCGCTTTCGCTGATCGACGCCATGATGGCGCAATGCCTGATTATCGGTACGAATAACGGCGGTACGACGGAACAACTAGCGGAAAACCGGGGCATGCTGATCGAAACGAAGAGCGCCGCCGCCATCAGCGAAGCCATCGCCCTCGCCGGGGGAAATCCCACTGCCGGTAAAAAAATGCAAAGGGCAGCCTATAATTGGGTCATGCGGGAGCATAGCTGGAAAAATGTGCTGCCACAGTGGCTGAAGCTTTACAATCTGAGATAGCCGCCCAATTTGCCCCCCGGCAGTATGCGTTTTAGCTCGAAAGTTTTTATATTTCTGGTACCCGGTTTTATGGCAGGGGCATGCCATAAAACGACCAGCCCCCTCAAACAACGGCTGTCGCATCTCGATAAGATCGTCGACCCTTACATTAAAGAAGAGAAAGTCGCAGGTTTTGTCGGTTTGATTCTGCACGACGGCGAACCCGTCTATGAGCGCGCTGCAGGCTGGGCCGACCGTGAAGCAAAAAGGCCCATGCAGACAGATACAATTTTCCGTATCGCATCGCTGACCAAGGCAATGACCACTGCAGCGGCGCTGATGCTCGTCGAAGAAGGTAAGCTGAACCTCGACGACCCGCTGGGAAAATACGTTCCATCTTTTTATTACGTGAAGGTCGCTCAAAAAGATGAAACGGTGCCGCCTGACCCGGTAACGAAAAAGAATACCATGAAGCTCGAGCGGCCGCACCGCCAGATCACGATCAGGCAACTGCTCGATCATACCGCGGGCCTCTCTTATGGCATGCACCGCGATCTGCAGGACGAATTTAAAAAGGTGAATCTCGGCATCGGCGGTCTGCCGGGTTGGTACCTCGCCGGCAGCCCTGACACCATCTGCCGCACTGCATACAAGCTCGGCAAAACGCCGCTCGTCACACACCCCGGCAATGCCTGGGTTTATGGTTACAGCACAGACGTATTAGGCTGCGTCATAGAAAAAGTCTCGGGCATGAAGCTCGATGAATTTCTCCGGAAACGTATCACCGAAAAGCTCGGCATGGTCGACACGCATTTTTACCTGCCTAAGGAAAAAAAAGACCGCCTCGCCGTGCTCTATGGCAGCAACGGCGGTGGTAAGGTATCACGCTCGCCGTACCAGGGTGCTTACGTCGACGGGCCACGGATGAATTTCAGCGGCGGCGCTGGCCTGCTCTCCACAATCCGCGATTATGCACGTTTTATCGAGATGATACGCAACGACGGCGAATACGAGGGTGTGCGCTATCTCAAAGCCGAATCCGTAAAACTCATGACAACGAACCAGGTGGGCGAACGCTACGGCAACAAAGGTTATGGCTTCAGTTATGGCTTCGAGGTCGTCGACCGTTCGTATGAAATGCCCTATGGCGAAGTTTCGTATGGCTGGTTCGGCGCCTATGGCCCTTACCTGCGTGTCTATCCGCGCGAAAAGATCGTGATGATACAGATGACGCAGCTTTTCCCCAACGGTGCTGACATGCGCGAAAAAATTATCGCCGAGGTGCAGGTCGCCGCAGCCGAACACCATCGCGGAACTCCCGTCTCCAGCCGATAATCGCATCATGCGCATCCTGTTTTTTTCCATTACCGCGCTGGCGCTCGGCTGTAGCGACCCGTTCAGGCAGCGGCTGTTACGCATCGACGCCGCGATCGATCCGTTTGTTGCGGAAGGTAAGGTACCAGGCTTCGTGGCTCTGGTGTTGCGTGACGGGCGCCCCGTCTACGAACGCGCTGTAGGTTGGGCCGACCGGGAAGCAAAAAAACCGATGCAGATGGATACCATCTTTCGCGTGGCCTCGCATACGAAGGCGCTCACCACCGTCGCCGCGCTGATGCTGATCGAAGAAGGCAAACTTTCTCCCGATACCCGGGTCGGTAAATATCTACCCTCATTCTATTACACCCGCGTCGCCGAACCCATACCGGGCGCGCCGCCCATACCCGATAAGCCGGGCAAACACCAGACGCGCCTGGTAGGCCTGCACCGCCCGATCACCGTCCACCATCTCTTGACACACACCTCGGGCATTACCTATGGCGGTCACCCCGATATTGCCGACCAGTACAAGCAGGCAGGCTTCGGTGGCGCGATGGGGCATGCATGGAACGTCGCCAGCCGTTACGATACGATCTGCGAAGCGGCGATGAAGATCGGCGGATTACCCCTGCTCGCGCAGCCCGGCACGCGCTGGATGTACGGCTACAGCACAGATGTTTTGGCATGCATCGTCGAAAAAGTTTCGGGGATGAAACTCGACGAATTTTTTCGCACGCGCATCATCGATAAACTGGCCATGAAAGATACCGCCTTCGACGTACCCGCGGAAAAATCCGGTCGTCTCGCGGTGCAATACGACCGCGTGAAAGGCGAACTGAAGCGCTCTGCGTTTCAGGGCAACTACACGAAGGGAACCCCGCGTAATTTTTCGGGTGGTGCGGGCCTCGTTTCCACCGTGCATGATTACGCACGTTTTCTCGAAATGATTCGCCGCGAAGGAACCTATGAAGGCGAACAGTTTCTGAAGCCGGCATCTGTACATCTCATGACGACCAACCAGGTCGGTGAACGTTATGAAATTGGCGGCGCGGGTTTTGGTTATGGTTTTGAAATCGCCGGCCCCGTCACGGTCGAATACCCGCAGCCCGAGGGCGCGTATGGCTGGTATGGAATCCTGGGAACCTTCTACCGTGTTTATCCTAAAGAGCGGCTGGTGATTCTGCTCTATACGCAGCTGTTTCCGCGCGACGCTGACCTCAGATCGCGCTTTCTGGCTGAAATCGACGCAGCTTTAAAACAGACGGATTAATTCCGGTAAGGCTTCCCGCCGGATCGCACCGCGGAAAAAGAGTTATGCGCTACCTTGTTTCAGGGCTATTGCTTTTATGCCAGTGCAGCGGCGGCAAAGTGAGGCCACCCGCTGCCGACGATTACGTCATCGCCTTTTCTTCGTGCCTGAACCAGTACCAGGATACCAGCATCTGGGACCGCATCCGGGAACAGAACCCCGCGCTGTTTTTATTCATGGGTGATACCATCTATGCGGATACGCATAATATGGCCGTTAAAAGGCAGGCCTTTGCGAAGCTCAACGCTGACAAACATTACCGCGAGTTTAAAAAGAACTCGCGTATTCTCGCCGTCTGGGATGACCACGACTACGGCCTCAACGACGCCGGTGGAAGTTATGGCGAAAAACGCCAGATGCAGAAAATTTTTCTCGATGCCTTCGACGAACCCAAAGATTCACCGCGCCGCACGCAGGAAGGCATTTACACAGCAGAAGAACTGAACATCAACGGAAAGATCGTACAGATTCTGGTTGTGGATGTCCGCTATTTCAGGACCAGTTGGACGTATGGGCCCAAGGACCCGCCCTACTCCCGCACCTATACCGAAGACGACAGGGAGGCATCCACCATGCTGGGCGAAGCGCAGTGGCAGTGGCTGCGCGAACAGACCAGGCGCAAGGCCGACCTGCGCCTCTTTGTCACCTCGACACCCGCGCTCTCAGACGACTACAAGGGCGAGCGTTGGGGAGCTTTTCCCAGGGAGCGCGCCCGTCTTTTTGAGACCATGGCGGCCACGAGCGGCAAATGGGTTATCATCACCGGCGACCGTCATTTTGCGCAGGTATCGAAGCGAAACGATATTCTGAATTATCCGCTGGTCGAGCTTTTGGCCAGCGGCATGAATACGGTCTGGGAAGACGGCGCGAAAGAGGCGGATCGCTACCGTGAGGGTGAGACGCTGGCCGATTACAATTTCGGCGTGCTGCGCATCAACGGCCAAAAGGGTTCCCTGCGCTATGCGCTGCACGCCGGTGACGGGCGCGAGTGGAAGACGGGCGAAATCGATTTCTAAGTCAGCCCCATGCGCATTCTGCTTCTGACCTGCTGCATCTCCATCTTATCTTGCGGTAAGAAACCCGCGACCCTGACTGAACTCTTTGCCGGCAAAGACGGCTGTATCTTAGTGATGAATGCAAAATCCGGCGCATTCGAACACACCTGGAATGCTGAGCGTTGCCGTGTGCGTTTTCCCGCATGCTCAACCTTCAAGGTGCCACTTGCGCTCATGGCATTCGATGCCGGGGTTTTGAAAGACGAAAAACAGGTTTTGAAATGGGATGGAACAAAGCGCATGCTCGATGCGTGGAACCGCGACCACAATGCGGCGACGTGGATGCAGGAATCGGTCGTCTGGTTCTCACAGCGCCTGACACCGATGTTGGGAGAGCCGCGCGTGAAAAAATACCTGCACGATTTCCACTACGGTAACGAAGATTTGTCCGGCGGCCTCACCGATGCCTGGCTACATTCTCCCGATTCGGGAAAGACCGCCCTGAGTATCTCGGCCTATGAACAGGTCGATTTTATGCGTGCATTCTGGAAAAATCGCCTGCAGGTAAGCCCTGCCGCCGTAGCCTTAACGAAGCAGATTACCTTTCTGGAGAAATCACCGAAGGGATACCTGTTCAGCGGCAAGACGGGATCGAACTTTTACGGCGCGGATAAAAAGAAGCGACTAGGCTGGTTTATCGGACATCTGGAAAAGGACGATGAGGAATACATCGTCGTCACCAACTTCAGCGACACGGAAACTCCCTCAGAAACAATGTTCGGCGGAAAAAAAGCCAAAGAGATTACCAAGGCATTCCTCGAGTCTATCCGCCTGTGGTAACTTAGGTTGCGCGCAGCTTGCGGATAGCCTCGTCGCGCGAGGCGACAAAGAAGATATTGCCGCGTTTGTTGCTTTCGTAGATAAAGTCACGCAGGCTCTTGCTTTCCGGATTCGCAAAATCTCCGATCACCGCTATGCGGCGGCGGTAGTTGACGAGTTTCTGAACGACATCTCCGGCCACACCTGTCGAGAGGTCGAAGAAGGCAGGTGCAAGATTCTTCTGCGCGAGAATAATATTATCCTCCTCATAACTATAGATCAGCCCCAGCACATCGGCGCCGTTTGAAACCAGGATTTCATCGGATGCAACTTCGGCAATCCCCGGTTCAGTCGGCATTGTTATACTGTGCTATAAAAGTAATAAACCGCATCGCTTCGATGATATCCTTGCCGATAAAACGAATCGTCGCACCGTCGATGCGCTCGACGATCGGCAGCAGCGAAAGAATCTCGGCGTTCAGCATATTCTTAAAGGCAATTTCGAGTTTCACCGGTTTAGCCAGCGTATACGGCTTGAAATCCCCGAGGCGCATCAGCGCCGCCTTGGTCTGCGCCGCAATGAGGGCCCGCGCCGCCTGGGGCGAAATGTTATCGGCAGAATGGTAGCCAATCGCGCGTTTCACAACCACGCCGGCAATCTTCGGATCGATCGTTTTCTGAATTTCTTCGACCGCCTTGTCGTCGCCCGAGACCAGTACCACGGGCACACCATAATGCCCTGCCATCGCCGCACTCAGCATCGCTTCGCTTGCATGTTTGCCGTTGAGGCGCATGTCATAAAAGCGCTTCGACGACATCGTGTGCGCGCGCACCGCGCCGGGCGTACCGATCGAAGCATGATAACCCAGGAGAATCGCCGCGTCGAAGCCGCCATCGATGCCATCCATCATTTCGAGCGGGCGTGGCCATGAACGGATAAGCCGCACTTTCGGATTTAATTCTTCGGGCAAAAGCGAAAGTCCATTGCCATGCGAATCTGAAACCGTGATCTTTGTCGCTCCCGCAGCGAATGCGCCTTCGATGCAGGCATTGGCTTCGGCAGTCATCAGGCGACGGAATTTTTCGTATTCGAATTCACCCGGCGCGAGCTGTGCGCCGTTGACAACGCCGGCGATCCCTTCCATGTCGACAGAGATGAAGACGCGTAACTCCTTTGCCTGCAATGATGAAACCGGAATTATGCACAGATAGAAAGCAGCGAGGGGCAAAAATAGGATTTTCATCCCGTTAACCATGAGGGTTTTCAGCGCATACAAGAACATAAACGTCAGCGCAATATACCAAGCTCCGCTGTAAACCGATGTACACCTTTGACATGAGAATCATAATGCCGCTGAGTATGCGATCCAATCCCGTAACCCTTTCAGAAAAAATTATCGAGGTTGCAAACAAGACCATCGCCGCCGAAGATCGCCTGATTGTGAAAGCTTATGGTTTTATTCCCGTCACCGAATTTTTCATGCGCGATTTCATCAAGAAGATACTCACTAAATTCAAACGCCCCGAACTCGCATCGGCCGTTTCGATGCTCATCAAAGAGCTCACGGTGAATGCCGCAAAGGCGAATTTTAAAAAACTTTTATTTCTCGAGAACAGCATCGACGTTGAAAACCCGACGGATTACGAACGCGGCATGAAACTTTTCCGTGAGGCTATCACCGATACGATGCCCTTCGAATACGGCGCGAAGGCGAAACAGGCCAGCCTCAACGTGCAGACGTCCTTTGATTTTGACGCCGACCGCATCATCATCGAGGTCAGAAATAACCTGCCGATGTCTGAGATCGAAGAGACCCGCGTGCGCGAAAAACTGCGCCAGGCGATGGAATGCGAAGATATTGCAGATTTTATGATGGAAAATGTCGACGAAACCGAAGGTGCGGGTCTCGGTATTATCCTGAGTCTTATGGCGCTCAAATCTTCTTCCATCGACCCACATGCCTTGACGATATCCACCGACTTCAAAAATGAAACGATTGCCCGCGTAGAGATTCCGCTTACCGGCAGCTATAAGCCGAACACGCGGCGCGCACACGACGCCACGGTCGCGAGCTGATAGGTCTATACTTCGCAGCCGCTTTCAGGCTGCGGTGTGCATTAAATCCCAAATTTGCATGGGCGATAACCCGATTTTGTAGATAATTTCTGTTTTTTGCGAATATTCGAGATTGGCCACCCGATTATGGTGTGTCTTACATCCATAGTTAATGAAAAAGTCAGAATACTTGCGCCCTCTCTTGTCATAACGAGCCGCCCAATATTTAGCATTTAAGGGCCTGGGGGTAGCTGGGTGCGACGCGCGCAAAAGCTCCTCGACAAGCCGAGGCAAATAAACCCGAATCGCCACATCCAACATGCGCGAAACAGACTCACCCGAATGGAGCGCACGCTGCCAAAGCGCCGCATAAAGCACCTGATTGATATACAGCGGGTGAATTTCATAAGCTTTCCCACCAGCATTATAGCGGCGCAGGCCGTTGGATTTCTTCCCGCTCCCCCGCCAGTTCTTCAGGAATAGCTTCAGGAGATGACGATAGATTTCTTGTTCCGAAAACTGAATACCATTCCTGGCAAAGATCTTCCTGGCCGCGCATAAGCGACGATATGAGTGAGCCGGCAGGGAAACAGATGTTTTCCGATGCGTTAAGGGATGGATGTTTTTCAAATATGCCTCTATAGCTAAATACCAGAATCCTCCGTTTTTTTCTCACTTTCAATAACTGATCCAAAATTTCTCATTGGTAGCAAGCGAACACATCAGCCACTTCTCCTTGACACGGCCTCTTTGCCTCTGATTTAGATTTATGGCTGAAAGACACGAAGGTACTGTAATCTCTGACGACATGATTTTTCGCGGTACCGTCGAAACAGACCACGCGGTGACCGTCGAAGGCAAACTTTCAGGCACCCTCATCGCCCGCGGCAAGGTGAGCATCGTCACCGGCGCGGAAGTCACGGCCAATGTTAGTGCCCGCGAGCTCGATCTCGAAGGCATGCTGCAAGGTAACGTCCTCCATGCAGACACGGTTGTGCTGCATAGCGCGGCGCGCCTCACCGGCGACATCAGCTGCGCGCAGCTTGAAATACAGCGCGGCGCCAAGCACACCGGCACCACGGTAATGAAATAAGGTCAACTGTGGCTAATGCAGAGCCGGGCGCCGGGTCGGTGGCCGAATGGTATAGCCTCGTTTTCGAACGCAAATCGCCCTACGCTGAAACCATCTACCGCCGTTTTCTCGAACGCCTTGAAACCTATACCGAAGGCCGTTTAACGGGTGACCTGAGACGCCAGCATGCGCTACGCTATCTTGCCCCGTCGCTGCATCTCTTAAAAAGCCCTTTTGAGTTCCCTGGCATGGCGACGGCTGTCGACCTCATGCGTGAGCATGCTGCTAAAACGGATGCCCGCGTGGTCATCTACGGCGACCGCGACGCCGATGGCGTGACCTCTGCCTCACTCCTGACGTTGTTTTGCCGCGAGCAGCTGAAAATTGGCCGCGAACGGCTTGTGACACTCGTGCCGCGCGAAGAAGATAAATACGGCATTACTCCCGAGGTCGGCGCGCGTATCATTGCCGAAAAACCCGATCTTCTGATCACCCTTGACTGCGGTTCATCTAACCGAACCGAGCTACTCGAGGTGCAAAAAGCGACGGGTTGCAAAACGATTATCATAGACCACCACTTTATTCCGCCCGATGCCGCCGACTACCCTGCCGTCGAAGCGTTTATCAACCCGAAATTACTGGCCGAATTTGAATTTGCCCGCGACTATTGTACCGCGGCAATCACGCTGCGCTTCGTGCAGGCCATACTCTACTCTTACAGCCGCGAATACAATGAGAGTATTGGCATCAAGACAGACACCGGTGAAATTATCATCCGTAACGGCATATTGGTTGAGGGGGATTTCCACAAGTGCGCGCGGCATTATACCCTGGCGCAAACCCACGCCGATGAGGTGCATGTTGAAAAACACGATCTCGTAAAAATTTTCGAGCACACAGCCCGGGAAAATTTCGAAATGAAACGGCTCTGGAGTTTATACAGTAAAAAACCTGAAGCGCTTTCTGCGCTTGAGATTTTCAACGCCATTCAATCTGCGAGCTTCCGCAAGTCGCATGCCGTGCTGGCGCAGTACATTCCCTTCGCAGCGATCGGTCTTGTCGCCGACCTCATGCCCGTCTATGCCGATAACCGCATTCTTGTGCGCGAGGGGCTTAGCGTCATGGCCCGGCAGATGGATACGCTGCCGATGGGGCTTGCGGCGCTGCTCAAAAAACTCAACCTTGCGGGTTCTGTTGCAGAACAAGATCTGGGTTTTTCCGTCTGCCCTGTCATCAACGCTGCAGGCCGCATGGGTAATGCCACGCTCGCGCTCACCGCACTCACGGAAACCGATCCATTGGCCGCGGCAAAGGCTGTCTTTGCGCTGACCCAGATTAATGAGGCGCGCAAAGAGGCGTCACAGTCATCGCTCGACCTTCTGGACGAAGCGCTCGACGCGCGATCGCATGACGCGCCCGTCGCGGTGGCGGTCCATGAGAATTTCCACCGTGGTATTTCAGGGCTCATTGCCTCGAAGATCGCCGAGCGGCTGACGAAACCGGCCCTGGTTCTCGTGCCCGACGGCGACTGTTACCGCGGCTCAGGGCGCGCCTTCCGCAATGAAAATGTGCACGGGCTGATCGACTCCCTGGGCGCGCACCTGATCCAGTATGGCGGGCACCGCCAGGCCGCGGGCTTCTCGGTCGCGAAAGAAAACATCGGCGCATTCGTCGATGCCATCTTTGCCGCCGCTGCCGGACATTTTGCCGCAGCTGGGGGAGAGTCCGGGCAAACGGCTGTCGATCCTTTCCGCAATTTTAATCCGCCTTTGGAAATTGAGGCCGCCAGCATGCGTATGCCGCTTTGGGATGAACTGCTGCTGCATGCCCCCTATGGCGTGATGAACCCCCACCCCGTTGTCGCCGTGCAGAAGCCCGGTAAGGTCGAGGTCGCAAACCTCGGCAAAACGGGTGCGCATGTTAAAATCAAGTTCAGCGCACCGGCCGACCGCAACATCGAAGGTGTCTGGTTTTTCCACGGCGGTGCAGCAGAGGGCGTTGGTGAGCGCACCGACCTCGTGGTCAGCGGCGAGCCGCAGGTCGGCAAATTCATGGGGCGTACGCAGTACCGGCTGAAAATTACGAAGATCACATAGTGTTGTGGCCCGGGGCATTCGGCAGGCAACGAACATGAGTCTTGTTCGTATCTGGAGCTTTACCTTTTTTGCAGTCGGCGCTTTCGCCGCAAATTCTGTCATCTGCCGTCTCGCGTTAGGGCAAAAGGCCATTGATGCCGGCAGTTTTACGGCGATTCGTCTGATATCCGGTGCGCTGACGCTGATCCTCATCACCTCTTTGCGCGCGAAGCCATATGCTGCGCTCAAACATGGCAGACTCGTCTCGGCGATCGCACTCTTCGTCTATGCCATCGCTTTTTCCTTCGCCTACCTAACTCTCGACACGGGTACGGGCGCTGTCATCCTCTTTGGCTGCGTGCAGATCACGATGATTTTCTACTCACTGTTCAAAGGAAACAGGTTAACTATTCTGGAATGGTTAGGTCTGTGCACAGCGCTCGCTGGTTTCATCTATCTGGTTTCACCGCGTATCTCAACACCTGCAGCTTTCGGATTTATGCTGATGGCACTCGCTGGCCTCGCATGGGCCGTGTACACACTGCGCGGTAAAACTGCGCAGAACCCGCTGCTTTCTACAACAGGGAATTTTGTTCTTACTGTACCGCTGGCTATGGTACTATTTTTTCTGGTGCGCGACAATTTGCAATTTTCACAGGCGGGAATTCTACTCGCCATACTCTCGGGCTGCGTTGCTTCGGGCTTAGGCTACACCATTTGGTATCATGTTCTGCCGCACCTCTCGGTGACGGAGGCCGCCGTCGTCCAGCTGGCCGCCCCCGCGCTCGCTGCACTCGGCGGCATTGTCTTTATGTCCGAAGTAGCGACGCTGCGCTTGGGTATTTCATCGCTGGCGATTCTGGGCGGCATATTTGCGGTGATCTTAGGTCGGCGCAGCACGAACCGCAAAGCCTGAAAACCGCTTGCCACAAGGCGGCGGCGCCTGGTGCTTGTGCCGTCAGGAAACTGGCATACAAATAGCTGAACACTTCATAAGCCGATCAAAAATGCCTATCGATTCATTTAAAAAGAAGAAGATTTTCCAAATTTTTGCAATTCCCGTTATACTTATACCCTTAATTGCGGCGACAGATGCAATGGCAGTCTCGCCCGAAAGCGCAGGGCAGCCAAAACCTAAAATCTTCAATGGTCAGATAGAATTGCGGCCCTTTAAAATCTCAATACAAAATCCGCGCGATAACTGGCTCGTCGAATATGTCACGCATAACCTGCGGCGCGACCTTTCGCGCATTCCCGGTATTCTCTTTCAGGCTCGCGAGAACAAAGCAGGGATTCCCGCAAACGAAACTGAATACGGTGGTTCTGTTGAAGGCACCATCGACATCGATGCCGAGGAAATCAAGGTTGAAATCCTCGTGCTCGATGCCACCACACAGAAACTGCTTCTGCGGGAAAAGGGGCAGTGGAAAAAGGACGAAGGCTTGTTCAAAAAAATGGATCAGCTTTCGACCCGTATAGTGGGTTTCATGGAGAAAAGCCTCCCAGAAACGAAAAAGCCGGCTCCGGGTGGCGAGGTAAAACCGCAGGCGCAGCGCCAAATCCGCATGCTGCTTTTGCCATTTGAAAATCTGACCGGACAAAAAAAATACGCATGGCTGCGCAGTTCGCTTCGCGACTGGATGCGTCGCCGGCTTGAGGGCGACGACAGATTCCGCGCTTATTTTCTCAGCAAAGCACAGAAAAAAGCCCTCGATGCGGGTGAAAATCCACTGATCATCGCACGGGGCGCGGGGTATGACGGCATCATCGTCACCAAATATGCCGTGATCGGCAAAACGATGCGGATGGAAACCACGGTGATCGCTGTCGACGAAGGACAGGTGCTGCATGTCGAAGTTGTCGATGGCCCTGTCGACAGCGACATTTTCAGTAAGATCGACAGCACATCAACGGTGCTTATTACCGAAATTCCGAAAAAAATCCGCATCAAGGCAAAACCTGAAACTGTCGAAGAAGCAGACGAGGACGATAGCGACGTTGCCGGGACGCCGCCCCCGCAGGCTGAGATTCCACCCAACCCCGTGAAACCCACCGTTGCGGAAGAAACGCCAGCTGAGCCCGCTGCGGAAAAAAGCAAACGCAGTTTTCCCGAATTGCCGGTTAACTTTTATCTCACCAACGCGCTGCCGTTGGCAGAAGTTTCAAACCATTTGGGTTACAGCATGGGGCTGCGCTCAGATGCGCGGCTACGTCCCTTTAACTGGATGGGAAACTTTTATTCCTATGCCGCGCTGCAGGGTTTTTATTCCGGCGGCAAAACGGTGAGTGGCATGTTCTTTTTTGCCGCGAACCTGGGCCTCACGTATCCCGTGCGAATCGAACAGAAATATGCCCTTTTACCGCACGCAGCCATCGGCTATTCAACGGGCCGTCTGTCTTACGAAGCGGGATATCCCTTTCTTTTACCCTCGCTCGACCTGGGTGTTACCGGCGAGATGCCGCTCTTCAAAGACTGGCACCTTGCCGTTTCGCTTACCTATTACAAGCTGCTCGATAAATACATGAATATATCCTTCGTGCAACTGCATATCGGGCTGGGGATGGTTTTTTGAGGACGCCATTATGAAACTATCGATTCTGATGCTTCTTGCACTACCAGGATTTCGCTGCGTCTATATCGGTGATAAGTTTCCAAAAAATGGTTCGTCGGATAATGGAACAGCGAACGTGGCCGCGCAGCTCATTACCAATAACGGTGTAAAGCAATGGGCCGCACTCGACGGGGTTGCGGCAAAGAACACGAGTGGTTTTGCAACGGCAACGGATAGTACCGGTAACGTATTCGTAACCGGAAGCACGGCTGGAGGCGGCGGTCTCGGCGGCCAGGCAGGAGTTTCCTCCGCGGGTGATACCTTTATTGCAAAATACGATACGAATGGCACGCCGTTATGGACGCGTCTTTTCGGAGCTGCCCCAAATAGTCTCAGTACACCCAGCGGAATCTGTACCGATTCTTCCGGAAACGCATATATTACCGGAGTTTCACTCGGGGATTTTCAAGGGGAAATTAAAACCGGAGCACAGGATACCTTTGTGATGAAGGTCGATGGTAGTGGCACCATGGCCTGGGCACGCATGCGCGGCGTCACGGGACAAATCATGCCCGGAAACGGACTCGCCTGCGACGGCGCGGGTAATACCTATATCGTCGCAACGCTAAATGGTACGGGTTTGACACTCGATAGCTACACCAGCGTCGGCTCTCAGGATCTGATTCTGCTCAAATATGATACAGCGGGAACCTGGCTCTGGACTCAGGGCGAGGGAGTTGTAGGGAACGCAACCGTTGGCAGTGGCGTTGCCCTCGACGCAGCGGGCAATATCTATGCGACCGGATCTACCCGCGGCGCCCTGAACGGCGAAACCTATACGGGTGGCGGTGGAGATAATCCCTTTATTATCCAATACGATTCCGCCGGCAGCCGCCAATGGACCCGATTAAGCGCCTTGACTGCCGCAGCCTCTGCGAACGCAATCGCCGTGGACGCCGCGGGTTATCCGGTAATGGCCGGATCGACAACCGGTAATATGGACGGCGTTGCGCTGACGGGCAGTACCGATGTTTTTGTTTCGAAATACTCCCCTACCGGTGTAAGGCAGTGGACCAGTCTCAGCGGTGTTAGTCCCGCAAACACACAGGGCACAGGCATCATAGCGGATGCAGCGAATAATGTCTATGCCACAGGTTCCACGACAGGCAATTTGGGGGGAAGCACGAAGACGGGCACTCAGGATCTATTTGTTCAGCGTTACGACTCCACTGGAGCGCTGCAATGGACTCGCCTGCTCGGAAAGACCGGCTCTACGATCCAAACCAAAGGTTCGGCTTACCATGCAAGCGGAGCGCTCTACGTGACGGGGTCCGCAAATCTGGGAATCGATACCGCGAATAGCATAGGTAGCATGGATTATTTTGTTACGGCTTACCGTTGATCTCCGAAAAGTGGATTTCGCCCTGATTTCTTCATAGATTATAGACCCGTGCCAGAAAATAAACAGCCACTGATTGTCCCGATTAACCAGCTATTGCCCCCCGAGCTGTTTATACTGCCTGTGCGGCACCGCCCGGTTTTTCCCGGCATGGTGACGCCGCTGGTCATTGCCGAGGGTAAGCTCGCCGAGGCGATCGAGACCGTACACAAATCGAACCAGTACCTGGGCCTCGTCATGCAGCACGACGACACGCAGAGCGAGGTCGGGCCCGAGAATCTCTTCAAGGTCGGCACTGCTGCGAAAATCTTAAAACGCATCAATCTGCCCGAGGGGGGGATGCACCTGCTCGTCAACTCCCTCGAACGCTTCAAAATTCATTCTTTCCTGCAGACGCAGCCGCAACTGCAGGCGAAAGTCGAATACCAGATCGAACAGACCGAGGTGCGCGACAAAGAACTCATCGCGCTGATGCGCAGCGTTCTCAACCAGGCAAAAGAGATGATGGCGGAGAACCCCTACTTCACCGAAGAGATGAAACTCACGCTCATCAACGTCGAAGAACCCGGCAAGATCGCCGATTTCGTCTGCAGCGTACTCAATCTTAAACGCGAAGAGTTCCAGGAAATTCTCGAAACCTTTGACATACGCCGCCGCCTCGAGCGCACACTGCAGTTTCTCGCGCGCGAACTCGATCTCGTCAAGCTGCAACGCAAGATTCAGGGCAAGGTTAACCAGAGCGCCGAGACCAACCAGCGCGAATATTACCTGCGCGAACAACTCAAAGCCATCAAGACTGAGCTGCGCGGTCCTGAGACCAAAGACAAGGACGGCGAGTATTACCGCCAGAAAATCGAAGCGGCCAAACTGCCCGCCGAAGCGAATGAGAAGGCGCTCGACGAATGTTCGAAGCTTGATTATGTCGAGCCGAGCTCGCATGAATACACCGTCATCCGTAACTATCTCGATACCTTGCTCGACCTGCCATGGAATGTCGAAGCCGTCGATCACATCGACCTTCCCCATGCGCGCCAGATTCTGAACCGCGACCACTACGGCCTGGGCGATGTCAAAACGCGCATTCTCGAATACCTCGCCGTGCGCTCTCTTAAAAAAGATGTCAAAGGGTCGATTATCTGCCTCGTCGGTCCGCCCGGCGTCGGCAAGACCTCGCTCGGCCGCTCGATCGCCGCAGCGATGAAAAAGAAATTTTTCCGCTTCTCATTGGGTGGCATGCGCGACGAAGCCGAGATCAAAGGCCACCGCCGTACCTATATCGGCGCGATGCCCGGCAAGATTATCCAGGGCCTCAAAACCACCAAGGCGAAAGACATGGTGCTGATGCTCGACGAAATCGATAAGCTCGGTCGTTCTTTCCACGGCGACCCTGCATCCGCACTGCTCGAGGTGCTCGACCCGCAGCAGAATTTTGAATTCCGCGATCATTTTCTTGATCTGCCCTTCGATCTCTCGAAGATCACGTTTATCACCACGGCAAATACGCTCGATTCCATTCCCGAACCGCTGATCGACCGTATGGAAATCATCCGCCTGCCGGGTTATATTCTCGAAGAGAAGATGCAGATCGCAAAAAAATACCTGGTCGGCCGCGCAGTGGCCGATTCGGGCCTCACGAAAAAAAATGCCCCGGCACTTTCGACAGCCGGCCTGCGGTTTGTCATCGATTCATATGCCCGCGAGGCGGGTGTACGGCGCCTCGAAAAAGAAATTCAGAAACTCTACCGCAAGGCGGCGACGGCGCTTGTCGAAAAGAAATCCTTCCCGAAAACCCTGACACCGAAAGAAATCCCCACCTATTTGGGTAAGCCTGTTTTCACGAAGGCCGACGATTTTACCACGCTCGCCATCGGCAGCGCGATCGGCCTCGCCTATACTTCGATGGGCGGCGCGACTCTGACCATCGAATCGCGCAAGTTTCCGGGTCGCGGCCGCGTTAAATTTACCGGCCAGATCGGTAAGGTCATGAGTGAAAGTGCAGAGATCGCCGTGACGTACGCGCGCTCGCTCGAACCCGATGACAAGTTCTGGTCCAAACACGACATCCACATCCACGTACCTGACGGAGCAACACCCAAGGATGGCCCATCGGCCGGCATCACGATTACGACCGCGCTGTTGTCGCTGCTACGCGATAAGAAAATCAAGGCCGGCTATGCGATGACCGGTGAAATTCGTCTCTCGGGCGATGTGCTGCCCATTGGCGGCCTGCGCGAGAAGATTGTCGCGGCGCGCCGCGTCGGCATCCGTAACGTGATTTTCCCGTTCGATAACCTGCGTGATTTTGAAGAACTGCCCAAGGAACTCAAGACCGGGCTGAAGGTTTTTCCGACAAAACACTATAGCGAGATCGAAGCGTTATTGTTCGGCGCTGCGAAGCCAAAAGCCGCCCCGAAAAAGAAGCCCCGCATCCTGCTGAAAAAATCCCGGGCGGCGTGATTTAATGGTCCCGGCGGCATAACGGTGGATTTCCCCTGGGAAAAAGTTTCTATTGCACCGATGATGGATATCACCGACAGGCGTTTCCGCTACTTCATGCGCCTGATCAATCCGCGCGTGCGCCTCTATACCGAAATGATCGTCTGCCACGCAATTGTGCGCGGCGACCGCAACCGCCTGCTGCAATTCGACGCCAGCGAACATCCGGTGACGCTGCAACTGGGCGGGGATAATCCGCAGCTTGTCGCTGAAGCCGCAAAGATCGGCGAAGATTTCGGTTATGACGCGATCGATCTCAATTGCGGCTGCCCGTCTGACCGCGTCGAGAGCGGCAATTTCGGCGTCTGCCTGATGCGCGAACCGCAAAAAGTCGCTGCCATTGTTGAAAGCGTGCAGGCCGCCTGCAAAATTCCGGTAAGAGTCAAATGCCGTATCGGCATCACAGGCGAAGAGAGCGAAGTGGGATTGCTGAATTTCGCGACCCTGGTATTCGATGCCGGGGCGGCTTCACTGACTGTGCACGCGCGCACGGCGACACTGGGAGGATTTTCCCCGAAGCAGAATCGTGAAATTCCACCGCTCGACTATGACATCGTATACCGCTTGAAAGAAAAATTTCCGCAGAGACCGATCGAAATCAACGGTGGTATCAAGACCCGCGAACAGATTGTATCCCATTTGGATAAAGTCGACCGCGTGATGATCGGCCGCCTCGCGCACGAAGATCCTTTTTTCTTCGCGACGGGCGATACCGGGTTGGACGCCCGGCTGGCCGTCCTGGACGCCATGGCTGAGTATGCCGGCCGTTTCGAAAAACCGGATATCACCGCCGCAAAATTCTATCCGAACATGCTGAACATTCTGCACGGCTTACCGGGTGCGCGGCTGATGCGGCGATTTTTGTGCGAAGATGGCAGAAAACTCTCTCCCGCCAAAGCGATGGCGGCGCTCAGGGACCAGTCACACAACATATTCCAGCCGGCATAGCGGTAGTCGTTATGTCTCATTACGCTGTAATGGCGCGGTGCGCCGATCGTCGCTGTCCATTCCGCTTTTTCTTCTAGGTATCCTTTTTACCGCTACCAGGTTGAGAGCCGAAACACGCAGCTTTGCCTGCAAAGCCACAGACCCGGCGAGTAAAAAAGCTGTCTTTAAGTGCACCGGGGCAGAAATGCGCCACAATGGCAAACTGATCAGCGCTGAAATAACATACCGCCTGCCGAATGGCAAAATTCTCGGCCGGGAAAAAATCAACTTCCGTAAAAACGCGAAATCCCCCGACCTGTCGCTGTCCGATGAGCGTGACGGCAGGCGTGAAATGATTGAACGCACCGGCGCCGGCTTTAACATTCTGATGCAGGATAACAAAAAAGCAACACCGGAATTCACCAGGCTCAATCATAACGATCAGGATCACGAGGCCCTGACGATTCCCGGTATGCCCCAGTACATCGCCGAAAACTGGAATAAAATTCTCTCCGGTGAGCGATTGATATTTTTTTGCGCTTTCCCGGCGCAGAAAAAGCTGCTGCGGCTGAGGGTGCAGTTTGTCCACAAATTCAAATACGGCAAGACCGACGCCGTGTTACTGCGCATTCAGCCCGATAATTTTGTCTACCGCTGGTTCTCTGACCCGGTCTTTCTGACCTTCCGGTTGCGCGATCAGAAATTATTGCGCTACCAGGGATTGCATTATATCCGCGACGGGAAAACCGGCGGCGGCAGTATTCTCGATCTTGCCTTCGAATGGTATTGAGACGCCGCTCCCAAAGGGAGCGGCGCGTTATACCGGTCAGGCAGACGCCAGTTGAAAAACTTCTCTTTCGACGGCAAGTTCGGCTTCACCCAGCGTTGCCTCGGCATCGAGAAATTCGCGGTGCACATGGCCTTCGCGCGTCGCACTGCAATAAGCGTTGAACAGGAAGTTGATCAGCTGTTTCATTTTCTCCTGCGGTAACGGCAGGTTAAAACCCACGCGGTATGACAGGTTAATCACCTTGCGCACCAGCGAACCGCCGAATTCAAAGACATCGATACCGAGTTCTGCAAAATCCGGTTCCATCTTCATCGCCAGGGGAATCGCGGGCAATACCAGCATAAAACGTTTAACCGTCGCTGCGGGATTATTTTTCTCCCACCATGTCAGCGGCTGCGTTTTGAGATAATTCGTCGGCAGCGCGCAATGGCGCGATTCATCGAGGTGGAACATCTGCAGAATCTCAAGGCCGGGAAATTTACTGAGCGCGCCGAAGATACTCAGTGCAATCCCTTCGACCAGGACATTCATGCCAAAGAATTTTTCGAGCCCCTTGGAGCGCAGCGTGCCTTCGAGAATGACATATTCCCAGACCGGAAGCCGCGGAATTTCCATGCCGAAGGCATGGATCAGTTCGCGCAACACCACGAAGTGTTTGGCTTCTTCAAGCACCTGCATGGTCAGCGCCGCCTTGGCGCCCGTGCTTTTCACGTCGCGCAAGACTTCGTTCGACACCAGCCAGGCATAGGCCTCACCATGGCCGATCATCGCCAAAATATTGACAATCGCCTGTTTCTGCGCCGGTGTGTATTCACGGTCGAGCAGCGCACGAAATTCTGCGGACTGCATTCTTTCCATCTGCGTCCGTTCGGCTGCATTCAGGGATTGATCCGCCATCTGCGCCAGCAACTCTTCGTCTTTGCTGAGATCGTGGAAACTTGACCAGGAAGCATGCTGCTCCGCCTTCCACAACAGGCGCAGGCTCTTGTCATAATGCTTTTTGCGCAATTCATCGTTGGGGCCGCCGATAAACTCGTAGTGTTCATCGTCATAATCGGCCTTTCTGCCCCGCACCATGTCGAGGCCGCGGATGGCGGAATTCAGGTATTTCTCAATCGTGTCATTCCATTGCCCCGCGGCGGCATTGGTTTTAAGCTTATTCAATTTCATTTTTCCTCCTAACCCGGGTCCCCCCGGGTTTAAACTAGGGATAAAATGATCTTTTTATAATCTATTATATCTTGTCTAGCAGAAAACTATACTCTGATGTATAGTTTTCTGCTAGGTGCCATCGCTTTTCTGACTTTGTTGCGGTTATTCCGGCTTTCTCAGATCCCGCGATAAAGGGATAAACAAAACCTTATCGATTCGCGGGCCATCCATATCGAGAATTTCCAGCCTGCCTTGCGGAATATCGATATCTTTCCCTTCAGCGGTGATACTTTGAAGCTCAGCCGCCAGAAAACCAGCGACAGTTGAAAAAGGTAAGGCTATCCCGGTATCTTTAACGAGACCGAAACCGAAGGCGGTATGGAACTCACCGAGCGGCAGGGTACCATCGAGCACAAAATTTCCATCGTCGCGGCGGCGAATGCGTTGTTCCATTGTTCCTTCCATCGGCGGCAAATCGCCCACGATCGCTTCGAGTATATCATGGAGCGTTGCGACGCCCTGTATCCCGCCGAATTCATCGGTGACGATGGAAAAATGTTTTTTCGTCTGTTTGAACACTTCGAGTAATTTCGAAGCCTTCATTGTTTCGGGAACAAAGAGTGGCGCGATCAGGTATTCGCGCAGGTTTTTTACGGAATTCTGGCTGATATCAACAAGAAGGGGGCGCACAGGCAAAACCCCGACGATGCTATCCAACGAGCCCCTTGCCACCGGAAAATAGGAATGACTCTTTACCCGGATAACATCCAGGTTCTCCGCGAGATCCGCCGAAATGTCGAGCCAGACCAGGGCGGGCCGGGGTGTCATGAGGGTAACCACTGCAATATCATTAAGGTTGAATACATTCTCAACCATATGTTTCTCGGAAGATAACACTGCGCCGGTTTCATGCCCTTCGCGGATCATCATGCGGATTTCCTCTTCGGTAACCTTTGTTCTCGCCATCTTCGGAACGCCCATAAGTTTTAACAGTATTTTTGCCGAAAAGCTGAGTATTGCTGAGAACGGCATTAAGAGTGTGGTAACCATTTTCAGGGGGTGGGCAAGGACTACCGCGATGGCCTCCGGGTGTCTCACCGCGAGGCTCTTGGGCACAAGTTCGCCGATAACGACGGAAAAGTAGGTGACAATAAACACGACGAGAAGGAATGCCGACGATCCGGCATGGTCGGCAAACGCCGGGAATTTGTCCTTCAAAAACCCGGCGAGCGCTTCGGCGGCGGCGGCACCACTCAATACGCCCGTCAAAATGGACATAAGGGTAACCGCAATCTGGATCGTGGAAAAAAATCGCTCGGGATCCTTGAGAATCCGCAGAACAACCTTTGCGCCGCTTCTGCCCTTATCGGCCATGACCTGCAGGCGCGCCGTGCGGCACGACACCACCGCCATTTCAGCCAACGAAAAAATACCGTTCAATAGGATCAGAACGGGGATAAGAATGAGTTCAAGGAGTGCCTGATTCACGTTTAATCCACCTGATCAATGGATTACCATCAGGTGCTTAAACGCGCCGCTTTTTCCGTTTCTTTTTCGGCGACTCTTCAGCGTCTTCGGCAAAGCCAATTTCAACCGTAGCAGCCGGCAACGCGGGATACGCCGGTGCTGAAGACGTAAGCGGCGGCGGAACCGGGCCGCGTCTGGAGAAAATCATCGTGTAGAGTGCAGGCAGAAGCAGCGCAGTGAGCATCGTCGCAATAATAAGACCGCCGATCACCACACTCGCCAGGGGTTTTTGAACCTCAGAACCCAGTCCCGAGTTGATCGCCATCGGCAGAAAACCGAGGCCGGCCACAAGAGTTGTGATGATCACGGGCCTGAAACGATCGAGAGTGCCTTCGAGTACGAGTTTCTTTACATCCGCGTCGGGGAATTTCTCTCGTTGTTCATCATAATGGCTTACGAGAACGAGACTGTTGAGAATCGCAATGCCCATAAGAGCAATAAATCCCACACCCGCTGAGATACTGAAATTAATACCGATCGCGTTGAGAGTCAAAACCCCGCCAACGATCGCCGTCGGTATGCCCATAAAAACGAGCAGCGACTGCTTATAGCTGCCGAAATAACGGATCAGCAGCAAAAAGATGGCGGCGAGCGTAATCGGAACGATGATCGCGAGGCGAGCCTTGGCGCGCTGCAAATTCTTAAACTGCCCGCCCCAGGTGATCTGATAAAACTCGGGCAACTGCAGTTCCTGGCTGATCGCCGCTTTGGCATTTCTCACAAATGTCTCAACGTCGATGTCGCCGAGGTTAATCGACAGCGCAGCATAACGACGTCCCTGGCTGCGCGCAATCGTTGAAACCTGATCCCGTTCTTCAATATTCGCGACCTTGTAGAGCGGCACGCTGCCGCCGGCATCGAGGCCAACCGGAATATTACGGATCTGTTTCACATCGTTGCGCAATTTAGGATCGAGCCGCGTGATGATGGGAAACCGGAACGCCCCCTCGTAGAGATTGCCGATCTTATGCCCGCTCATCGCCATTTCGACGACCCGGTTGACGTCTTGTAAGGCGAGGCCGTAGTATGAAATCGCGTTATAGTTGAGCTCAATGTCGAGTACCGGGCTTTTTGTCAGCGCAATAATCGGGTCGGATTGTACGCTGGCGACACCCTTGATTTTTTCGACGATCGCTTTTCCCTTATCGGAAAGTTCTGCGAGTTTATCGATGTCGAGACCATAGATCCTCATCGTGACATCAGCGCGCGAGCCCTCTAGCATTTCGTTGAAACGCATCTCGATGGGCTGGGTTTTTGAGGCTTCCTGCTGGCCGATAGATTTATCGGCTGCGATGGCATCGATCATTTCCTGGTATAACGCGTCTTTGCTGATAGTTTTTCCGTTTTTCTTTCTCCACTTAGAGAGATCTTTTTCGAGAATAACGAAGGTGTCTGAGAAAAACACACCCGCGGGGTCGGTTGCCGACTGCGGAGTACCAAAGCGGCTAAAAACCTCTTTCACCTCGGGAAAACTCTTGATGATGTCGTCGGATTTTTTCTGCGTGGCCAGAACAGAATCATAGCCCGCATAGACCGGCCGGCTGAAGTTGATGACCATATCACCTTCGTTGAGCTGAGGAATAAAATCTCCACCCATGCGGAAAAACAAACCGACCGAAAGGACAGTGAGTGCCAGGGTGGGTAAGATAATCGGCCAGGGCCGGTTCAGGGCAAAATTCAGCAGCGGCTCATAACCCTTAAGTATATAACGCAGGATAAAGGGGGTCGGATGCCCACCGGTGTGGGAATCTTTATGCACTTTCAGCTTGAAAAACATGTACCCGAGTACGGGCATCAGTACAATTGCCAGCACGAGACTCGCCGCAATCGCGAGCAGCACCGTCTGCGCCATGGGCCTGAACATTTTGCCTTCGACGCCTTCGAGCGCAAAAAGCGGAATGAACACACCCATGATGATGACAAGCGCAGTAATAATAGGCTTCAATACCTCGATTGAAGATTCGAGAATCAGGTTGCGCTTTCGGTGTCCCTCGAGCGGCAGCGACCAGTCATGCTCTTCCATGCGCCGTATCATGTTTTCGAACATCACCACGGAACCATCGACCAAAAGACCAAAGTCGATGGCGCCAAGGCTCATCAGGTTACCCGAAACGTTAAAGTAGTTCATCCCGATCACGGCAATCAGCATTGAAATCGGAATCGCCAGCGAAACGAGAATCGCGGCCCGCACATTGCCGAGAATCATTAATAATACAACAACGACAAACCCGGCACCCTCGGCGAGATTCTTAAAGACGGTCTTGATTGTTGCATTCACGAGGTAGTCGCGCGAATAAAGCGCACGTACCTGGACATCCTGAGGCAGATCGAGCTCCTTGAAGGCTTCGCCGATCGCCGCGGCAACGTTGCGGCTATTGGCACCGGCAAGCATCATCGGCATACCGATCACGGCTTCTTCACCGCGGTAAGTCGCACCGCCGAGCGGCTGCGGATGATGAATGGTCACTTCGCAAATCTCGCCCAATTTAACAGGTGCACCAAAAAACGAGCGTTTGACCGGCACTTTTCGGATTTTGTCGAGATCGGTCACACGCCCGAGCGTACGGATGACAATCTGCTTTCCGTCGCGCTGGATATAGCCGCCGCCATAATTCTCACCGATCGTGTTGAGACGTTCTGCCACCTGTTCAATCGTCAGGCCGTATTGCTCGAGCTTCTTGGTATTGATGTTAACGTGGATTTCTTTCGGATAGCCGCCAAAGGTATCGACATCGGCCACACCTTTGACGCCTTTGAGCTGCCGTTTAATCGTGTAATCCTGAACGGTTCGCAGGTAGATGAGGCGATCTTTCGCCGGCTTTTTCGCCATCTCGCTGCCGGGCTTTGCTTCGACAACGTAGAAAAAAACTTCCCCGAGGCCTGTCGAAAGCGGGGCAAGCTCAGGTACGATGCCGGCGGGCAGTGAATCCTGAACCTGGTTCAGGCGTTCGCTGATTTGTTGCCGGGCTAGATAGACATTCGTGTCTTCTTCGAAAACGATTGTAATCAGGGAGAGACCATACTTGGAGATCGAACGTATCTCCTCCACTTTGGGAATCCCCTGTAATTCGGTTTCAATGATATAGGTAACGGTGGATTCCACCTTTTGCGGATCGAGCGCGCCTGTTTTTGTAATCACCATCGACTGGACGTTCGTGATATCCGGCACCGCATCGACGGGCAGCCGCAGCGCCGAAAACACGCCGGCGATACAGAGCATGACAACCGCGCCGAGCAGAATCGGGCGGTTATTCAGCGCGCCATCAATGATTTTGGAAAACATAGAGATCCCCTTGATATATCACACTGTCGCCCATAAGATAAATCATCTGCGCAATGACCTTGACGAGTTCGAGCTGGGTTTCATAATAAGAACTAAGCGCTTCATGCGTTTTCAGCTCCAGTTCAAGATACGAAAGCAGGTCGATGCGGCCAAGTTTCAGCTCACGATCGGCAAATTGCATCTGTTTCTCCAGCACGGGAAGCTGGTCGGCCTTAAAGTCATCAAACAGTTTTTTCTTCTGCATATATTCGGCATGCGCAGCGCGGGCCAGTTGTAATACTTCGCGTTGCGTGTACTTGCCTTCATTGCGCGCCGCATCAAGCCTTTTCTCTGCGGCTTCGACCCCGGCTCGATTGGCATTCAAAACAGGAATCGGCACTGTGACCGCGCCTCCATAAAACTGGTTTGCTCCTGGAGTTTCAATGGCCTCCCGCCGGTAAAAAGCACTGACGCTAACGTCTGGTAAGGGCACACGTTTCTGAAAAGAGACTTCAGCCTCAATACGCGCAAGCAAAACTTTCCTCGATTTGAGGCGACGGTTTCCTTCTCGTACCTTGTTGATAAAATCCACGATATCGATATCGCGCAGGTCAGAAAGCCAGGGTGTAATGACCTTTACCTTTTCTCTTTGATTCAGGTAAACATTCAGCTTTTGCCATGAACTTTCGGATTCCGCAAGCTCCTGATTCAGGGTTTTCTGCAAGGCAATGAGCTGGCTGGAAACAATGTTACGCTGAATGATCTTTGCGGGCGAAGCATAAGCCTGGGCGCGCATATACGTGCGCATAAGAGACATGCGTTTAATGCGCTCTTTGCTATGCGAAGCGCGTAACTCTGCAATTGAAAAAGCATATGCGTAGTACGCCGCCTCGAGCGAGAGCGATTCCGCAAGATCATCGCCTTCAATTTTCTGAATCTCAGCCTCACGCTCGTAAACTTCCAGCTGCTTGCTCATCTTTCCCGGAAAATAAATCGGCTGCGTCACGCGGAAGTCATAGGTCATGTTATTGTTCTGCGTGTCTTTGAGACGCCCCAACTCGGCAGAAACGATCGGATTCTGCCATGCGGTGGCCTGGCGACCCTGCGCTTCAGTACTTTGTACCTTTAAGCGCTGCGCCTGAATCAGTTCGCTGTGCCCGCGCACGCGCTCGCTGATCTGCAGCAGCGTAAATTCCGCGCGCTCTTCCGCGCCTTCAGTTTCGATGAGCTCGTTTTCCGCAGCGCCAACCGGCGCAATCAGCAAAATGCACAGGTACTTCGCAAATCTCATAACGGCATACCCCCATGGTCAGACATGCTGTTAACCAATTCCGGGGCGCTCACCCACACCCTCGAAATAATCGTGAAAACGTGGGCTAAACCCGGCGCTGGATATTTTTTCATTGCTGATAACTCTCGACCTATCTTTTGCTGCGGGCACAGAGACTCCAAAACGGGCGAGAATCGTGCTGCGCCATTGCGGTCTGCCGTCGTGGATGTTATAGACACCTGACAGATTCCCGGTAATACATTGCGCTATTGCCGCCACCGCATCGTCCCTGTGGATAAAATGAATCAATTTATCTTCTTCGTACTTCAGACTATGCTGCCCATAGATTGGCCGGTCGTGGCTATAGAGCCCGGCCAGGCGCAAGACCACCGACTGCGGTTGCGAGAGAGCAACCGCTTCCGCTTCGAGCAGAATTCGGGCTCTCTCTGTATGAGCTGACCCTGCTTCTTCAGAATAGGTTCCAGGCGCATCGGGATATACTGCAGTGCTGGATATATATATATACTGGCGTGCATGTAGTGACTGCAGAAAGTTTTTCTGCGCCGCGACATAGGTCTGCTCATACAGCACGCCGGATCTGCTTCCCGGAGCCAGGCAAAAAACTGCGACATCAAAATCGTAGCTGCTGAGCTGCGGCGGCGCCATGATCAGATCACCTTTAACAAATTCAATGCCATTCACAGCCTGCGCCGCGGAACGTCTTAAAACAGTGACATGGTGGCCTGCTGCGGCAAATTTTTCCGCAATTTTTGCCCCCAGATAACCATAACCTGCCAGCAGAATCCGCACGGGAAGTTCTGCAATCCGGAATCAGGCCAGCGAGAAGAAAGTGACGCCGGCGCTCGCGCATGGTTTTGGACTATGCGTGTTCGCCCGCCTCGACTATGATTTTTTCACCGTCGCTTCTGTCTGTGCGTCTGCCAAACCCTCGCCCTACACACCGGACATCCGCCTTTCTTCCGTTACCAATTCATCGCTCGAAGTGAAGCCGGGTTCGCTCTTTGTGCCCCTCGCCGACCGGCGTGACGGGCATGATTTTATTGCCGACGCTTTGAGCCACGGAGCCGCGGCGTTTTTTCTCCAGGAAAACCACCCCATAAAAAAGAAACTCGATGCTGCCGCACTCGCGAAAGCGATTATTGTGGCCGACCCTCTTCTCGCGCTGGGTGCCCTTGCACGTTTTCACCGCAACCGTTTCTCGCCCTTCGTTATCGCCGTTACCGGTTCCAACGGCAAAACGACCACGAAAGAAATGCTGGCACAGATTTTCCGGCACGCCCTGGGCAAGCGCTGCATCGCCACCGAAAAAAACTACAATAACCATATCGGTCTGCCGTTTACGCTATTCTCGATCCGGCGCGACACGCGCGTCGCGGTGCTCGAGATGGGCATGAACCATGCCGGTGAAATCGCGTATCTCTCGCGCCTCGCGCGTCCCGATGCTGCCGTGATATCCAGCATCGGCCATGCGCACATTGAGTTCTTCCGTTCGCGCGCCGGCATTGCTGCGGCCAAGGCTGAAATAACCGAAGGGATGACCAGGGGGGGATTCCTCTACCTGCCGGAGGAAATTGCCGAACTCAAAACTCTCGCACATATCGCGGCGGACAAAAAAATCCAGGTTAAGAAAATTTCTCCGAAACGAGACGGCGCGGTGCGCATCTCTTCCGCAACCGCGCAGGGCTTTGAACTCAAGATCAGCCGCGAATCCGTGCACTTCCCCCACGCGAATGCCGCCTGGGTTTCGAATTTCGCATTAGCCGCGGCAGTGGCTGCTGACAATGGCATCGGCAGCGAGGTCATCGCAAAGACAGCAAGGAACTTCAAGCCTGCCGCGGGCAGAATGCAGCTGCGAAGGGTACGCGTCGCGGCGATGCCGGCTGGCAAGGTTGCGATCAGCCTTACCGTCATCGATGACGGTTACAATGCAAACCCGGATTCCGCGGTATCCTCGATCGATGCCGCAATACAGTTGGCCGACGGCAAACCTGTAATCTGTGTGTTTGGTGATTTTAAAGAGATGGGTAAATTCAGCCGGGCGCTGCATGCCTGGACGGGTGAGCAGGCCGCGAAAAAAGGTGTGAGTGCATTTTATGGCGTCGGCCGCGATATGACACATGCGGTCAGGGCGTTTGCCAGAACTTCCGGCAAAAAATTGCGCAGCTACAGCTTTGCGCGCGAAACGCCTGAGAAGCTGTTAACACAACTCAGGCAAGAATCCAGTGGTTCTGTAATTCTCGTCAAAGGTTCGCGGGCCATGAAAATGGAAGAGATCGTGGCGGCACTCGCCGGCTGAGAAAGATGATACTCGTTCAGCGCTGATATGGATTCTTTCTCGCGGGCTTTTCTCTACGCGGCTTTGGCTGCGATCGGCAATGGCATTTTTGTCTACGGGCAGAAAAAATCCGCCATTTCCGGAAACCCCTTTATCTTTTTGATCTGGTCACTCCTGATTTGCGTCGCACTTCTGGCCTTGTCTGCGGTATTTTTTCCGAAGGCAGATTATGTCACATACCTCAAAGAAAACTACAAACCCGCGCTGATTTCGGGCGGCGGGCTTTTTCTTACCTATGTGGGTTTTTATTTTCTCTATGCCGGTTTCGGGGCTTCGTATTATATTCTATACGGCATCCTTTCGATGCTCACAACCTCGATCATCGTCGGCATTGTGGTTTTCAAAGAGGAATACAACCTGTACTATTTTCTCGCGACCGTCAGTGCGATGGTCACGGTATTTTTGTTCTATCTCGGAAAGAAAGGCCGCTGAACCCGGCAACATCCGGCTTTACTTATGTTTTGCCAGGTACCACTCGACGGTCTTTCTGATTCCACTCTCAAAATTCTCCGCCGCTTTCCATCCTAATTGTGATTCAATTTTTGTAGCGTCGATGGCATAACGCCGGTCATGCCCGGGTCGATCGGCAACAAAACTGATCAGTTCCTTGTAATGTGAAATTTTAAGCCCGCGCCCCGCGGGCGGCGCGATTTCCTGCAACAGGTCGGTAATCGCGCCGACGATTTGCAGGTTATTGCGCTCGTTGCGGCCGCCGATATTGTACGTTTCTCCCGCTTTACCGCTATGGAATGCCAGATCGATGCCGGTGCAGTGGTCGCGTACAAACAGCCAATCCCTTACGTTTTTGCCGTCGCCATAGATCGGGATTTTTTCGCCAGCCAGGGCCTTGCGGATAATCGTCGGAATCAGCTTCTCATCGTGCTGGTGCGGGCCATAGTTATTCGAACAGTTGGTAATCACGGTGTTGAGCCCGTATGTGTGATGCCATGCGCGCGCGAGAAAATCACTCCCCGCTTTCGATGCGCTGTAAGGGCTATTCGGCGCATACGACGTATCTTCGCGGAATAAACCCGTTTCGCCGAGCGAACCATAAACTTCATCTGTGGAAACGTGGAGGAATCTGCAATTCTCTTTACCCGTCTTACTTTTGAAGGGAGTCTCCATCCAGTGAGAGCGCGCTGCCTCCAGAAGGGCGAGAGTTCCCTTGACGTTGGTCTCGATGAAAACGGCAGGCCCGCTGATGGAATTATCGACGTGAGATTCTGCGGCGAAATGCAAGACACCCGTAATATTTTCTTCCGAAAAAAGTTTGTGGAGCAATGCCTGGTCGAGAATGTCGCCTTTCACGAGGCTGTAATGCGGATTACCCTCGAGCGATGCCAGATACGACGTGTTGGCAGCATAGGTGAGCTTATCGAGGTTAATAATCCTGTAATCCGGATATTTCTCCACCAGGTGCAAAATAAAATTGGAGCCGATAAACCCCGCCCCGCCGGTAACCAGAATCGATCTCATTTTTGTGCTCCTTGAAATGCAACCACAGCATCGGCAAGCGCCGCACGCCAGTGGCGGATGGGAAAATCAAATGTGGTGGCAAATTTACGGGACCAGAGTGCGCTATATGCCGGTCGCGGTGTAGGCACGGGATACTCCGAAGTCAGAATAGGTTCAACCGGAGTTTTAATACCGGCAAACTCCAGAATCGCGCTGGCAAAATCGTACCAGGTCGCGACGCCCGTGTTGCTGAAGTGGAATAATTGCGTTGTCTGCGGTGCAGGTTTGCCGTGCAGGGCTTGCAGCATATGCCAAAGGCCACGCGCCAGGTCGACAGCATAGGTGGGCGAACCGTGCTGGTCGGCAATGACTGTCAGCTTCGGTTTTTCTTTGCCCAGCCGTATCATCGTCTTCATAAAGTTTGCGCCGAACTCAGAATAGAGCCAGGCAGTCCTGACAATCGCGCCGGAAACACCCGACTCCATAAAAGCTTTCTCTCCTGCCGCCTTACTCTCCGCATAGACTCCGATCGGGTGAATAATCTGTGTCTCGTCGATCGGCCGGTTGAAACCGCCATGGAACAGAAAATCTGTCGAAATATGGACCAGATATATCTTTTTGTCCGCACAAACTTCCGCGAGATTTTTGACTGCAATACTGTTCACAGCAAAAGCTGCGTCGCGCTGCTGTTCGGCGAGATCGACCTTTGTGTATGCGGCGGCATTGATGACAAAGTCAACGGGGTGCGCGGAAACAAAATTTGCAATTGCACCCTTAGACTCGAGATCGAGTTTATCTTTATCTGCAAAAACAGCCTCGACACCGGGGGCTATTGTCTTGCGCAGACTTGTCCCCAATTGACCATCACCGCCGGTGATCAGAACGCGCATAATTCAGCGAAAGTACAAGGCATCTTTGAATAGCGGCAAAATGCGGTCTTTTTCGGAAGTCTGAATTTCCTTGTCCATGATACGCCAGTCAATGCCTAACGCCGGGTCATTGAAGAGAATGCCGCGCTCGTGTTCTTTCGAATAAAAATTATCCACCTTGTACTGAAAAATCGCTTTCTCAGAAAGAACGACGAATCCGTGCGCAAAACCACGCGGCACGAACAGCTGGTTTAACTTCTTATCATCCAACACATAGGAATATACGGCACCAAAATACGGCGAACTCTTACGGATATCAACAGCGATATCCAGCACTTCACCGAGGGCGACACGCACCAGCTTCGCCTGGGCCATGGGTTCCATCTGGTAATGAAGACCGCGGAGTACACCGCGGCGGGAAAGTGATTCGTTGTCCTGCACGAAATTTTCGTCGATACCCCATTTCTCAACGAATGTTTTACGGTTATAGGGCTCGAAAAAATAACCACGGTCATCGCCGTGGACAGCAGGTTCAATCAGTATCGGTTTTGGGTATTTCACGTCCTTTTGCTCTCGGCCAAACGCAGCAGATATTTACCGTACTCTATTTTTTCCAATGGTTTTGCCAGTTTAATAAGTTGGTCTACTGTGATGTAGCCCTTAATAAAAGCAATCTCTTCGATGCAGGCAACTTTAAGCGCCTGGCGTTTTTCAACGAGGCTTACAAAATGGCTCGCGTCGAGCAGCGAATCGTGCGTACCCGTGTCGAGCCAGGCATAGCCGCGGCCCATAATATTCACGCGCAATTTTTTTTCGTTCAGATAAACACGGTTAAGATCGGTGATTTCGAGTTCGCCGCGCGGCGACGGCTTTAATGCTTTTGCCTTTGCTACAACGCTATTATCATAAAAATAAAGCCCGACCACGGCATAATTACTTTTAGGTTTTGCCGGTTTTTCTTCGATCGACAGGGCATTAAAATCTTTATCGAATTCGACAACCCCGTAGCGCTCAGGGTCATGCACAGGATACGCAAAAACTTCAGCGCCACCATCGCGCTCCGTACGCTGCACCGCCTGGGTTACCAGTTCCGTCAAATGGTGTCCATGGAAGATGTTATCCCCCAGTACCAACGCTGCAGCGTCATCGCCAATAAAATCCGCACCGATGACAAACGCCTGGGCCAGGCCGTCAGGCGATGGTTGTTCTGCATAACTGAATTTAAGACCCAAATCTTCGCCCGTGCCAAGCAGCTCACGAAAGCGCGGCAGATCAGACGGCGTTGAAATTATCAGAATCTCGCGGATACCTGCGAGCATGAGGGCTGAAAGCGGATAATAGATCATCGGCTTATCATAAATCGGCATCAGCTGTTTCGAGATGACGCGTGTCACTGGGTAAAGGCGCGTGCCTGATCCGCCAGCGAGAATAATGCCTTTCATGGCTATCGGCCTTTCTTGCGCGCTCTAGTGCTCTTGGCGGTGCTTTTCTGAGGCGCTGCTTCTATGGGGGCTGACCTGGTGTCTAGCGGGCGTGGCTGCGGATTGATATGCATACGCCGCCTTGCTGATGCATAGGTCAGAGCCGTAAAAAGGCCTATAATGCCAAGCGCGGCCAAAACGGCATAATAGAGATAACGAATGCGCTCCGCCGCGACACGCTCTGCGTTACGGCGATAAAGCTCTTCGCTAAGCCAGAAAAGCCGCTGGTCCGCCGCCGAATGCGATTTTTTGAAGCCGTTGGTAATCTTTTGCAGATCTTCGTCGCTGAAGGCTGCCATACCGGCACGAGCCTTGGCGGTATCGGCTTCGAGGAAGTTTTTTAACGGCGTCGCCAGCGTCTCGGGCAATGATTCGGGCTCAAACTCGGCCCCTATGTTTGCCAAAACGAAGAGCGATGAAAACAGGATTAATTTATGTATTAAAGCCATGGGATTGTGACTCCGCCTGTTCCGTACGGAACTTTGCGACCAGAATTGAAACAAAAAGCAGGGTGAAAGCCGAAAAACTGAGCCAGAAAGCCTTTTTCATCACGGGATCGGCAAGACCCGAGCCGCTCTTTTGCACGAACACGGGCCCCGGATGCGAGGCGGTTTTCCAGATGTAAATTGCCGCAATGACCAATACGGCATTCATTACCGCCAGCAACGCCAATACCGCACCGATGCGAGCGCCCTTTTCAAAATCCGATACTGTCGCACGCAGCAATAGATAACCATTATACATCATCCACATCACAAAGAAAGAAACAAGCCTTTCATCGCCCCAGTTCCAGAATGTCCCCCACACGGGCTTTGCCCAGAGCGGCCCGGTCACCAGTACCGTCGTCGTAAACGCCCAGCCGGTTTTGATGAAGGCGCGTGCCCACGCATCGTGGCGCATATTACGGCTGCGCAGGTAACGCACGCTCATCACGGCGCCACCGATGAATGCGATGAAAGAAACCCAGACGAGCGGCACGTGAAAATAGAAAATGCGCTGCACATTGCCCTGCATGGCGTCGGCAGGTGCCTGCAACAACGCAATATTCGCCGCCCACGCACTTAATCCGATGGCTGCAGCCAGAAGCAAATAGTACATAATCAGGCCTTCACCGCCGCATTGAACCGTACAGCAATTACTCGAGCGTGTCGTCTTCGGAGAAAATTGCTGTGATATTAGCCTGCGGAGTGATGTCGAAGCTGTAATTGACCACGGGCACCTTGGGTGCGATGACGCGGCCGGCAATTTCAAGCACCTCAAGCGGCGATCTTTCTTCGACGATAATCTTATCGCCATTTTCAATCGAGTTGTCGAACGTAGATTTCGGCGCCACGACGAAAAACGGGATGCGGTGGGCCTTCGCCAGCACCGACAGTGAATAAGTGCCAATCTTGTTCGCCACGTCGCCGTTGGCTGCGATGCGATCTGCCCCGACAAAAACAGCGTCGATCAGTTTTTTCTGCATCAGGTAGCCGGCCTGTGAGTCGACGGTCAGCGTTACGGGAATTTTCTCTTTCAGTAATTCGAACGCCGTCAACCTTGCGCCCTGCAGATACGGCCGTGTCTCGTCGGCATAGACCATATTGATCTTACCCTTTTCATGCAACAGGCGGATAGCCCCCATTGCCGTACCAATGCCGCCGGTCGCCAGCGACCCCGTATTGCAATGGGTGAGAATATTGTATTTTTCTTTCGGGTATTTTGTGACAAGATATTTCACCGCATTATTAGACATCGCAAGGCAACGCTCTGCATCGTCATTATGAATCTCGAGTGCTTTCTCGTAGAGCTTCAGAAGCAGCTTCAGATTCGCGTCTTTCGCTTTTGACACGTCGCCCGCGAAAAACGCCTGCGCAACAGCCAGCATTTCGCGCGTTGCCCACATCAGGTTGACTGCAGTCGGCCGCGAAGCATCGAGTAATTGTTTTTGTTTTTTGAAGAGGTCGAGCGTGAGCTTTTTATTTTTTTTCGAAGCTTCCCAGCCTGTCAGATACATGCCGTACGCGGCACTGATGCCGATCGCCGGAGCGCCCCGCACGACCATCTCTTTGATTGCCCTTGCGACATCGTTGCCATTGTTGCAGGTAACATAGTCGAGCTTATGCGGCAGCAACTTCTGGTTTAAGAGCTGAATCTTATCGCGCGCCGTCTTGATAAAAGAAAGATTTGTTTTCATACTTCTCCTGAAAGGGAACGGTGGGTCATTTGTTGGGTCTAAGTAAAGGAAACAGGATTACATCTTTAATACTTGCCTTATTGGCAAACAACATAACGAGGCGGTCGATACCGATGCCCAAACCACCGGTGGGGGGCATCCCCACTTTGAGTGCTGTGACAAAATCGTCATCGGTCGCCATCGTTTCTTCGGCCCCGCTCTCTTTCTGGGCAGCCTGTTCGTTAAAACGGCGCTCCTGCTCGAGCGGGTCGTTGAGCTCGCTGAAGGCATTGCCCATCTCACGCCCGGTGATGTAAGGCTCGAAGCGCTCGACCAGGTGAGGATTACCCGGGATAGATTTCGCCAGCGGCGAAATCGCCTTCGGATAATGCATCACGATGGTCGGCTGAATGAGATTGGGCTCAACCTTTTCAGAAAAGGCGAGATCGACGACTTCCCAAAAGGTATGCAGCCCTTCGGCTTTAAGGCCAACCGACGCAGCCATCTTTTTGGCTTCTGCTGCGGATGGACTTTCTTCGCCGAGAAATTTTCCGAAGTCAAGCCCGGTGGCGTCTTTAATACTTTCGAGATATTCGACCTTTTTCCAGGGTTTTTTGAGCGAGATGGTGTGCTCACCATAGGGGATTTCGGTAGAACCCAGAAGTTTCACCGCCAGCGTCTCGAAAATATCCTGCGTGAGTTCCATCATCGTGTTGTAATCGGCGTATGCCTGATAAACTTCGATCATTGTGAACTCGGGATTGTGTTTCGTGCTGATGCCTTCGTTGCGGAAGTTGCGGTTCATTTCAAAAACTTTTTCATAACCGCCGACGATCAGGCGCTTGAGGTACAGCTCGGGCGCGATGCGCAGGTAGAGACCGATATCGAGTGCGTTGTGGTGCGTGGTAAACGGACGCGCTGCGGCTCCCGATGCGATCGCCTGCATCATCGGCGTCTCCACTTCCATAAAGCCGCGCGCATGCAACAGGTCGCGTATCTCGCGCAGAATTGCCGAGCGCAGCGCGAACGTTGCACGCGCATCTGCATTCACAGCGAGATCGATATAACGCTGGCGGTAACGCAGCTCGATATCGCTGATACCGTCATAGGTCTCGCCGTCTTTTTCTTTCACCACCGGCAACGGTGCGAGGTTTTTGCTGAGAATCTTCAGTTCATCGGCGTGGATCGTAGCCTCGCCGGTCTTCGTGCGAAAGGGTTTGCCTTTGATACCGATGATATCGCCGAGGTCGAGATTCCTGAGGACAAAATATTCTTCTTCATTCAGGGTCTTATTACCGGCATAAAGCTGAATCCTGCCGGTCTGGTCCTGGATCTGTAAAAACTGGGCTTTGCCCATGTCACGGATAGCCACAACGCGGCCAGCGGTTGTGACAGGCTGAACGTCTTCGGGCGGCGTCAGGCTGTTATCGGCGCCGAAATGGCGCGTGCGCAGGGGAAGAATATCTTCTTTACCGGCAAAACGCACAGGATAGGGATCAATCCCCCTGGCCTTGATGGCCTCGAGTTTGCTTAGCCGCTGTTCTTCAAGGGATATCGCAGTGCTTTCGGCGTCGCTCATTTATGGCCAAAACCGGAATTTTTGACAGGGTGTAAAGGAGGCTTGGCCGCTATGTCTTGGCTGACATCTTACTCAGCGTTATGGGCAGATAAAAAAAGTCCTGCCCCAGGAAGCGCAGAATCTTCACATGGTAGAGGTACGAAATCTCGGTTTCGACAAAATGCCCCAGCGTGCGCACGTCATGGATATTGAGGGCACGCAGCAGGGCCTGGTCGCGTTTGATCTTAACCAGTAGGCGCAGCTGGTGCTCCTGCCATTCGGAGCGTACATTTTCGAGCAGGCGCTCGTAAGCGGAGAAACTATTACGGTCTGTGCGGGTCAGCTGTGTATAGACGTTTTCATCCCACCAGTCCTTGAGCACATATTTGACGTATTCAAATGGCAACTCGCGCACCATCTGGTTGCGTTTGAGATGCCGGTGCACGTAACCGGTGCGGCCAACGCGCATGAAGTGTGTACAGACCTTCACAAAAAACACAGGGCCGAAGTGGTAGAGAAACAGATTGTAGTCGGCCTCGGTGAGATTGTGCTGCTGCATGAGCAAGGTATCGCGGGTGAACTGGAAATAACTCATAAGAAATGTACGATACTCGCCCACCCTGTCTTTGTTGCGCGCCGCCGAAATAAATTTGCGGATAATGTCCTGGCGCAATGCATCGTCTTCAGCACCGAGATGCGTCTCGACGTAAATGCTGCGTTTAACCTTGGCCTCTTCTAGCTGAAAACGCGCTTCACTGATTTCCAGGACATGCGCATGCGTCTGGTTGAAATGTTCACTGCCGCGGGTATCAAGAATATAGGGTGACTTGATCGCGGTGTCCCGGTGCTCCTTGACGGGTTCGGCCACGCGCGTTTTCGCATCGGCCTTCGGCACCGTTGCAAAACTTTCGATGATTCCTGACAGATCTTCGCGGAAAATCGCCGAATACGTATATTGAATCTGGCTGGTATATTCGCCGCGGATCGTCACCTTGCCGCCGGTGATTTGCTCAGAACTCGCCTTGAGCAGGTAAGCGAGACGGCGCAACAGCAGGTTTGTCAGGTTACAGAGATCGATGCGCGGATAAACACGGTAAATCAAAACCTGTTCGAGAAAATGTTTCTCGCCGCTCGGTGGATTAAAAGCCTCGAAAAGGTTGGCGACTTTCCACCAGTGCTCCGTCACCTCCATATTAAATTCTTTTATGACCTCATAAGAACGGATCAGCTTGCAGAACTCCATCTTCGGGTCTTCAATATCCGAATCGGCAAAATGGTTATAATACTCGCGCTGCGCTGAAGATTCGAGAGCGCGACTCGCCAGCTCGCCTTCGACGTGGCCATAGAGGCGCATGATGCCCACCAGCGCCGCGTCGATTTCTTTGATATTTTTATTGATGTCCTTGCGGGTCTCAGGCGGCGCAGAGGCGAGAAATTTCTGCACATTGTCCGCATTGACAAGATGTGCCTCGAGGCCCTTGAGAAAACCGCCCTTAAAAGGAAGCAGATGCTTCGCGCACTCGACGGAATCTGTGGGGCTTACGGCATCGTAATTAAATTCCGGTTGATAAGAAAACGCGCCCAGGTTATCCTCCGGCGTTGGCGGCAGGCGCACTGTAAACGCTGGCCTCGTCAGAGATGCGCTGAAAAAATTCCGGAATATTGATACGCCGGTTTTTGATTTCGTCGGGCGAAGCGGCAAGGTAACCGAAGAATTTCTTACTCATCGGAATATCCGAATAGACGAAACCATCCCTGAAAACAATGTCCATTTTTTTAGGCACGGTCGTGTTCGCGGCCAATGTATTTACAAGGCCCGAACTCTTTGGCATGACCGCCTTCATTACTGTATCGGCAAATTCAGGCCCGATTCTGAAAATCGAAATATAACCATTGAGGTTTTCGATAGGTTTATCCAGCCTGTTCCCCGTAAAAAGCATGTCGATTCTGAGCTTGCCATCGGTAATATTTTCTGCCTTTTCCTTAAGCAACAGCGGCTTTAAATCAATATCTTTGATCTGGATAGTCGACGAATATTCCATCTCGCTGGGTCGCAGTCTCCCCAAATTGAACAATGTGTCTGAAATGGTGACGACGCCGTTCAACGTATACATCTGCATTACGGGCATCACGAAGACATTATCTTTGTACTCCATCGATGCACCGACAGCCGGATAGTTGCCGCGGGGATAAACAAGATTGAGCCATTCTTTTTTATTGTTCGGATCGGGAATATCAATGCCCGCTATAGAAAAATTGTATTCGCGGTTAAAATTATAGTTCTTTATAATGTGCTCTTTGTTCCCTGCGCGGAGATTCAGCGTCTTTTTCAGCTTTAGGTCGTGCCTGAACGGAAATATCATGTTGACCTTGTTTATGCGTACGTCCTTATTGCGAAAACTGAGATCTTCGATCTTAATTTTTCCGTTGACGATAGTGTCCTTGGCTGTACCTGCCAGCGAAAAAACACCGACGAGAAAAGTATCATCGAGAATTTCACTTTCTTCTTTTTTAGAAAGCTCAATCTTAAACCGCATATCGGGCACCGGAACGGTGACGCGCCGCTCGCGGCCTGTTTTCGGATCGGTCTCGATATCGACCCCCTGCCGAAGCGCACCGTCGAGAGAAACCAGCAAAGCCTGCCTGAGCCCCGTGATGGTAAACTGGTCGAGGTAAGTTACCGCGGGGGTCAGGCGCGTCTTAGCGTTAATCACGATATCATCCAAATGGATGTCAGGAAAAGCGACGTGTGTTGTATGAACAACGGCGGTTTCACCACCCGCAATCGTCACCGCCGTTTCGCCGTCGGCCCTCATGGTGCGCCCCGGGCTTACGGCGGCGATCTGTGTGCCAATCGTCTCTTGGAGCGCCACCGGCATACTCAGAACCAGAGCCTTAAAACCAATCGTCAACGCATCGAGATTGTAATTCACTTTGATGCCCTGTGTTTTCTCAATCGTCACGCGCGATTTGAGTTCGACCGCAGGGTTATAATCTTTGTCTTTATCGGTAAATGCAATCACCGGCAGATTGACCGAGATCTGCTTGAAATCCTCGCTACTCTTAACCGCGCCTTTAACATTGAAATCGATGCGATTGACGCCGGATTTACCCCGGTCAACAAAATAATATAACTGCGGCGAGAATACGCGCAGGGCAATGGCAAGATTTTGGGGAGATTCGCCGATGGCGCTGAAAGTCGTATTGATCTGGCCCTGGGCATTGCCCGACGCAAAGGGTGTTAAGTCAAAGCCGCGCAGCGAGAAATTCACTGCGGTCTTTTTCTCTTCGAGCGATGCGTCGAGACCGACACCGGCACCGTTGATCACACCCTTGAGTTTTGCTTCTGCTTTTTTAATGGGCAGCGGCTTTCTTTTCTGATCGACAAATGCCGCATGATCAAACTCGAGGGTGGGAATCGAAATGTTGAGGTTCCCCTTTCGTACCTGAACACGCTCAAGCATAATGCCGCCCCGATCGTCGACCGTATCGCCGCGGATGACAACGGTGGTTGGCTTCACCGAAAAATACCCCGAATAGGAAGGATCGCGCTGACCCGTCAGGCCCGACACAACCCTGAAAACTTCGCCGAGATTCACACGCGAGGCTCCCGTCTGAATATCGATGCTACGGCCCGGCGTTAAAACCTTCTCGCCGCTACCGGTAAGCGTAAGCAACGTATCACCCAGAAATTTGATGATAAAATTCCCGATCTTCAAACGATCTTCTTTGGCATTATACTCTATCTTGTGATCGACGAGAAAGGATAGATTCTGGGCAGCACGGCCCGCAAGCGCCACAGGGATTTTATCCTGAGCAAAATGCATATTGGAAACGAACTCAGGCCGCTTAGACTGGCCGTCGTAAAACAGCCGCCAGAACAGGTCGAGCTTTGTACTAACCCGCGCGGGCGGGCCCTGGAATGAGATATCGATCGTCTTTTGCGGATTCAGCTCGATCACCAGCGCGTTTAACAGCGCTACCGCATCCGCAGGGTTCCGCGTATCGATTTTATTGAAATCCCGCGTCAGCAGCGAGAAGTTGAAGTTAAAATTTTTGAGATGCGCATACTGCCGCACCTTATTCGAAGCATCCTGGGCATCGAGTGTGAAGTTAAAATTCTCCAGAATAAAGCGGGCGAAAATCTGCACGTCAAAGAACCAGGAAACGACGGAGTTATTTCCCGGCGGGGACTCTGGTTCTTCTTTCTCAGGCTCTCTCTTTTTGGACGGCTTCATCAGCGCCTGCACGCTCATGATATTTTTTTTCTGGTCGATAAAGACCTCGGCGTCTTTAAATGCAATTTCATGCACGCCGAATTTACCGCGAAAAAACCCGTAGACGTTATAAAGAAGATTAATCTCGCGCGCCTTGAGTATGGGCGTCTGTTTGAAGCCCGCGGGCGGGTGCACCACGACATTACGGAACTTAAAACCACGAAACAGCGAGGCCTCCTCTATTTTGATTTCAATTTTTCCGTTGGTATTCTCGGCAAATTGTTTTACGATCAGCGGCTCCAGAAAGGATGGCCGCATCACATAATTATAACCGGCAATGATTGTTATAAATACCGCGAGAAAAAAATATCCGGCTACTTTGCGCGTAATCCGGAAGATTTTTGAGATTTTCCCCCGCGGCTGGGTCGTCGCTGTCACCTCGCCGTCGGGAAATTGCTGCATCGTACCGGTTGCCTCAGTGGTTCAGGAACTCTCGGCAAGCTGCGTTGACGGGGCAGAGGCTAAAAGCGCGAAAAGCCCCGAAAAAAACCACGATTCCGGATTTTTGATGCTGGCTCTTCTTTGATCTGCCGTTCATAAAGATACGAAGGCTTATATCGTTATGATCGCCTGTAAAGCACGATTCCTCTTCTTCTGCCTGGCCTTTTGGGCTGCGGGCGGAGCTATCGCTGCGCAGGATTATCTGATTCCGCCACTCTATGAATTCGACAACCGGGTTCAGGATTACACGCAGAGGCACCTGAGCGACAATGTGCGCTTTCTGCTGTTTCGCTCAGAATTCAGCGTGCTACAGACGGGTTATGCAAGCAACTCGGGTAACCTGACAAACATCCAGATCAGTTCTGACTTCGCGCAGATGGCTAAGCTGGGCGCGACAGGGCTCATGCCCGATGGCATCGACCGCGATCTATACAACGCTGAACGTTTTACAGTACGCCTTTACGAGAGCATGGCCCGGCGCTGGGAGAGACTCAACCCGATTCCCGGGCTCTATTATGACGTGATTATCCGCAGTGCAGCGTACCCGTTTATCTTCATGGAATCCCTCGACCGCTATGCGTTCGATTTCGGCACTTTTCCGTTCACGGACGACCTGAAATTCCGGCAGACAAATCTCTACCAACGCCAGTTCGCCTTCGGCTTCAGGATTATTTTTTAGTTAGAAGCTCAGTAAGTCGAGGGCAAAACCGCAGGCGCCGGCTTCGACGTTGGCGTAACGTTTTACCAGGTCGTTGTACACGCCGCCGCGCACCATCGGCTCGGTAAAACCTGGCACAAAGGTTTCGAAATAAATGCCGGTATAATAGCTGCTGCGCGGTTCACAGAGCGGCTGCCAGAATGCTTCGAGTTTTTCTTTTTCGAGGCCAGCGACGATGCCATGCACTGCATCGGCCACAACATTGAGTATGGCGCGGATTTCCTCTGGTAACGATTTTACCGCCGCAGGGATCTCTTGCCCCGCCGCGGGATAAAATAACCACAGCGCGAGTTTTTCAGCATCACTTTGGGGAACGCCCAGCTTTTCGGCGAGAAAGCCGCTCAGAAACGGCACATCGCGGCGCCGTTCTCCATCCAGATAGTCTTTTCCCCCCAGTCGGGCAAAGGCATTGTGCAACCGGACATCACCGATCTGTGTCGCAGATCTCAGGCCAAAAACATCGCTGAGAATTTTACGGCTGATGCGAATGAGCTCAGGCAGGGCGTCATCCGCCTTATGCCCTACAACCTCGCAGCCGATCTGGTAAATTTCGCGCGGCAACGGATAGTTTTTACGCACGTCTTTGTAGACAGGTGCCGCGTAGAAAAATTTGCGCAGGTTCTGGCCTGCCCTGTTCTCAATCTGCCGCACATAGCCTTTAATCACTTGCGCCGTGATATCATTGCGCAGGGCGAGGCGCTCACCGCTGTTGTCCTTCATGCTGAACATTTCGCTGTGCGTACCCTCGGCGAAGGTTTCGGGAAAATCCACCATCGCCGGCATAATGCGCTCGAAACCCTGCGCACGCAGAATATCCTGCGCGGCGCGCGACGCCTTTTCGAGCGCTGCCGTCGCTTCGACGTCGTACATACTGAAGCCATAAGGCGATGAAACTTTGCGGTAGGCTTCGGTGCTCATGTCAGTTCCTCGAGGGCAATCAGGTTGCGCACCGCCGAGAGCGTATGGTTGAGTAGTGCCAACCGGTTATTGCGGATTTTTGCATCCTCATGGTTCACCATGACCTTATTAAAGAAGGCATCGACCGTCGGCTTACCCGCGGCAAATTCTGCAAAAATCGCGCCGTAATCGCGCGCCGGTTTTTCAACGAGCGCGTGCAGCCTGGCAGCGAATTCAAAGAGAGTTTTTTCTTCCGGTTCCGCAAAAAGGCCGGTATCGACTTTGAGCGCATCTTTCGCTTCAGAAGCAATATTTGCCATCCGCTTGAAAGCTGTAAGCAGGGCATCAAAACCAGCGCGATCTTTTTCGGCGATGCTTTTCAGCGCCGAGGCCCGGGTAAAGAGATCGTAGGCATCGTCTGATCCCGAGAAAATCGCGGCGCGCGTGAGTTTCTTATCAAAACCCTCGCCCTCGAAGATGGTGACAAGGCGCGCCTTGAGAAACTGCAGAATCTTCGCCGTATTCTCTTTAATTTCTGCTTCGGATAATTTCCTGTATTCTGTATAGATTTTGAGCGAAGCCGAGATCAGGCTTTCCAGCGAAAGACTGATCTTTTCAGCGACCAGAATCTGAATGACGTAAAGGCTCTGCCTGCGGATAGCAAACGGGTCGGCGCTTGCTGTCGGTTCCTTGCCGAGCACGAATGCCGCGAGCATGTTATCCCACTTGTCGGCGAGCGACATGAGGGCGCCGAGGCGGGTCTTCGGCAAATCGTCACCCTGGAAGCGCGGCAAATAATGCTCGTGAATCGCCGTACAGATGTCATCAGCAACGCCACCGCGCTTTGCATACACTGCACCGATCTCACCCTGAAGGTGATCGAACTCGAAGACCAGCGCCGTCGTGAGGTCGGCCTTAATAAGGCGCGCCGCTTCTTGCAACGTCGCTGCCGGCACTGTCTTGCCGCCAAAGAGGCCGGCAAACGCGGCGATGCGGTCGACCTTCTCGCGGTAGGTGCCGAGGCCCTCGTGAAAAACAATCTGCTTCAGGTCGTCGACACGTTCGATCAGCGGCCGCTTCAAATCTTCATCGTAGAAAAACGCGCCGTCTGAAAGCCGCGAGCGCAGCACACGTTCGTTGCCTTCGCGGATATTCTTCACCGCCGCTGCACCCGAGATGTCTGCATTCGTCACAACCAGGAATGTATTGCTGAGTTTTCCATCTGAAGTACGCAGACCAAAATAACGTTGGTGCTGGTTCATTTCAGAAAGAATAACACCATCGGGTAACCGCAGGTTATCGGCGCTGAAAGAGCCGACCACGATGCCAGGGCGCTCGACGAGATAATTCACTTCGTCGAGCAGCGCGCTGTTTTCAACGAGGGCAAGTTTTTCTTTCGCTGCAGCGTCCCTCAGCAGCCCCAGGATTTTTTCACGGCGCGTGCGCGGTTCAACGTAAATCTGGTGCGTCGCCAGTGTTTCGGCATAGGCAGAGGCGGCTTTAAGGGGAATCGCTTCCTTATCCAAAATAAAATGCCCGCGCACAGGGCGCTTTGGCACAAACTCAAGCACGGTATCTTTGAGCGCCGTCGCATCTAAATCCCACTCGGTATTGCCGTATTTCAGGTAATAACCGGCGATCGGCCGCGCGTACACGGTCGGCAAATCGCCCCAGCGCATCGAGCGCGGAAAACGGTAACCCGACACGAGATCGTGCAGGAGCTTGGGTAAAACTTCGCGCAGCGATTTACCGGTGCGCGTCACAGTCGCCGTAGCATAGGCACCCTTGCCCGCATCTTTGAATTCAATCTTCTCGGGCGCAATACCCGCCTTCTTCGCAAAACCGATCAGCGCGGGGGATGGTTTACCGTCGGGGCCGATGGCGACACTTTGTGCAGGCCCCTGCAGGGTTTCGGTGACATCTTCGCCGCGCTCAGCAATACCCGCCACCGTGAAAGCGATACGGCGCGCAGTGGCAAAAATTTTTACTTCTTTATAAGATAACGCTGTTGATTTGAGAAGCTGCGGCAACCGCTTTTCCCAATCGGCAAAGAGGTTTTTCTGGTACGCTGCGGGTATCTCTTCAGTGGCGAGTTCAAAAAGAAGGGTATCTTCCACCTAAGCAAAACGGCCTTTCCAGACGACGCGTAAAGTCGAAACATGCCGCATGCCAGATACAGCCAACGTTGCCGGTAAATCAGAAGGCGCGAAGTACAGGGTGCGCATCGCCGCCGGCAAAAACGAAGTCATCGCCGACGAACCCGTCGAAAAGGGCGGTGGCGATACCGGCATGTCACCCTACCAGTTGCTGCTGTCGTCTCTTGCCGCCTGCACCGCCATCACGGTGCGGATGTACGCTGAGCGCAAGGGCTGGGATACCGGAGAAATCGCTGTCGACGTGGCCTTTGAAACGGAAAAGGGCGACACCAAAATTACCAGAAAACTGACCTTCGGCAAAACCCTCGGCGACGCTGAACACGAACGGCTGATCGCTGTCGCCAATGCCTGCCCGGTTCATAAAATTCTGACCGGTAAAATCGCGGTTTCCACGAGTTAAAATTCCCGCGTCCGATCCCAGGTTTTCAAACGTAATTTATAGGTTGCAGCCCATGTTTATTCCGATAAACCTGCACCAGTTTGGGAAACCCAAATAATATCACAGGAGACACACTAATGAAGAAATTCCAATTTCTCTCTCGATTGGCCATCGCAGCGGTTTTCGTTGCCGGCGCATCCGCTTTTGCCGACGCCAAAGCAGATGCTAAAGCAGAACGCCGCGCGGCAGCCATCGCCGAAGTAAAACAGCTTTTAGCTGATTTGACCGGCGAAACCAACAAGCTGAACGATGCACTCGTTGCGGCACAAAAAGGCAAAGAAGTGGTTCAGGCACTCGACGCATGGGCAAACGCTCTCGACGCTTTCAAAAAAAAGGCGAAAGCCCTGGAATCCAAAAAAGGCTTTAAATTCCTGAAGAAGAAAGAACCACCAGAAGAAATCAAACCCGACCTCGAAGCATTCATGACATCCGTACAAACAATGTCAGGCAACCTGCAGACAAAAGTGGAACTGTTCAAAGAAAATCCAAAGTTCCAGAAGCGCATGCAGCAAGTTCTCGCAAAGCTGAAAGATCTCTAAAACAACTTGCGGGTCGCGGGCCAAAAACCCGCGCGCCGCAAAACTATTTTTCCCGATTTAGTATTAATTCCGTTCTCCTTTCCCGCACATTTTAGTTTACACACTCTCTCCCGCTCATGTGCTGTTAGGCATGTCAGACGCTGATCAGTACGTTCTTGCCATCGATTTGGGTACCTCTGGCCCCAAAGTCGCGATTGTCAGCGAGAGCGGCAAGGTCCTGCACTGCGAAGTCGAAGCAACTGAACTCATTCTGCTTGATGGCGGCGGCGCCGAGCAAGACCCCGATGACTGGTGGCAAAAGATCTGCGCCGCGTCAAAAAGACTCATCGCCAAAAATCTCGTTCCACTCGATCGCATCACTTCTGTCGCCGTTACTTCGCAGTGGTCGGGTACCGTTGCCGTCGATAAATCCGGCAAACATCTCTATAATTCGATCATTTGGATGGATTCCCGCGGCGCAAAACATGTCGCGCAGGTCATGGACGGCCTCGTCAAATTCCAGGGCTATGACGTCGTCAAGCTCGCGCAGTGGATTCTGCTCACCGCGGGCATGCCTGGCCTCTCGGGCAAAGATTCGCTCGCCCATGTGCTCTTCATCAAAAATGAAATGCCCGATCTCTACGCGAAGACCTACAAATTTCTCGAACCGAAAGATTACCTGAACCTGCGTCTCAGCGGCAAATTTGCTGCTGCTCAGGATTCGATCGCCCTCCACTGGGTTACCGACAACCGCGATCTCAGCAAGGTCCACTACCATCCCGGGCTGATACAGACGACCGGCCTCGATGTGAAAAAACTCCCCGATCTCTACAGTTCGACCGATGTGCTGGGAAAAATCTTACCCGATGTCGCCCGTGAGCTCGGCATCTCTGAGAGCACGATGGTGGTTATGGGTACGCCGGATGTCCAGTCTGCGGCGCTGGGTTCGGGTGCTGTTGAAGATTATGCCGCGCACCTGTACATCGGTACATCCTCATGGCTCACCTGCCACGTGCCGTTCAAGAAGACATCAGCCGAATACAACATGGCAACGATTCCCTCGGCCGTACCGGGCAGATACCTCGTCGGCAATGAACACGAAACCGCGGGGTATTGCCTCACCTACCTGCGCGATAAAATCTTTTATCCCAAAGATGCCATCACACCCGAAGGCGCCCCGAAAGATGCTTACCAGAAATTCAACGATCTCGCCGCAACGATCGCTCCGGGCAGCGACAAACTGATTTTTACGCCGTGGCTCATCGGCGAACGCACACCGGTAGAAGACCACACGATACGCGGCGGCTTCTTCAATATGTCGCTCTCAACGACGCGCGCACACATGGTGCGTGCGGTCTTTGAAGGCGTGGCCTACAACTCGCGCTGGTTACTTGACGCCGTCGAAGATTTTATCGGCCGCAAGATCGAATATATCAACATGATCGGCGGCGGCGCGCGCTCAGACCTCTGGTGCCAGATCCACGCCGACATTCTCAACCGCGAAATACGCCAGGTTGCCGACGCCGTCGAAGCAAATGTGCGCGGTGTCGCATTACTTGCAGGGGTCTCGCAAGGGCGCTTTAAATTCAAAGACCTTTCGAGCCGCGTGGCAATCGCAAAAACGTATAAACCGATCGCCGCAAACCGCAAGATTTACGACGAGCTTTATACCGAATTTAAGAATGTCTACACCGCTCACAAGAAAATACATGAGAGAATGAATAAAACACATTAGGAACACCATGGATCCACAACTCATTGCCGAATACCAAAAGAAATTCCCCGAGGTTTTTGCCTTCGTAGAAGGTATCCTCGAACGCTTTCCCGAGCTCGACCGCTTCATTAAATCACAAGGCATTGTGCGCGACCAGATCGATGCCCAGGCCAAAGAAGTGCTCGAGACGATCGCAAAAGACATGAAACCTTACCGCGACCAGTACGAGGTCCATGCCCGCTTGCCTAAAGAAGGTGTCGCGCGGCCTGAAGTCCTGAAAGAGCTCAAAGAGATGCGCGATCTAGAGCGTAAAAAATGGAAAGAAGGCTACGTATCGGGCGCTGTCTACCACGGCGACGATGAGCATATCGAGTATATGAATAACGCCTACACGATACATTCGCAGTCGAATCCCCTGCACTCCGATCTCTGGCCCAGCGCCAGCAAGTTCGAAGCGGAGATCATTTCGATGACCGCCGGCATGCTCAGTGAAGGTGCTCCCGAAAGCGTGCGCGCAGGTATCTGCGGTTCGGTATCTTCTGGCGGTACCGAGAGCATCCTTTTGGCGATGAAAACCTACCGCGATATGGCTTTTGAGGAGCGCGGTGTGCGCAATCCGGAAATGGTGTTGCCGACAACTGCACACGTGGCATTCCACAAAGCGGCACAATATTTTAAGATCAAGATTCGCTACGTAAACTTTGACAGCAATTTCCGGGCGAACCTCGACGAAGTCAGAAAAGCGATCAATAGTAATACTGTCGTCGTCGTTGGCTCAGCACCCGCTTTCCCCCATGGCATTGTCGACCCCATCGAAGAGATGTCCAATCTCGCGCTCTCGAAAAAAATTCCGTTCCACACCGACGCCTGCCTCGGCGGCTATATTCTGCCTTGGGCAAAAAAACTCGGCTATGATGTGCCTAAATTCGATTTCTCGCTGCCCGGTGTGACATCGATTTCGGTGGACACACACAAGTACGGTTACGCAGCGAAAGGCACTTCGGTGATTCTCTACCGCAACGCGAAAATCCGCCACCACCAGTTCTTTACCTCAACTAACTGGCCGGGGGGGATGTACTTCTCACCCACATTCGCCGGTTCACGCCCGGGCGGCCTTTCGGCCGCATGCTGGGCGGCGCTGGTTTCGATCGGTGAAAAGGGTTATCTCGACGCTGCGAAAAAAATCATGACAGCCGCCGATTACGTCAAAGCCGAAATCAAAAAAATTCCCGAACTGAAACTCCTCGGCAACCCGCTCTATGTCATCGCCTTTGCGTCAGACACCATAGACATCTACAAGGTCATGGAACAGATGACGCATAAGGGTTATTCACTCAACGGTCTGCATCGCCCTGCCTGTGTGCATATTGCACTCACACTGCGCCATGCAGAACCCGGTGTAGCAGAACGTTTCATCGAAGACCTCAAGGCTGCCGTAGCTTATGTGAAAGCAAACCCTTCCGAAAAGGGCAGCTCGGCACCGATCTACGGCATGGCTGCATCACTGCCGGTGCGCAGCGTCGTCGGCGATTTACTGAAAACTTATATGGACGCTTATTATAAAGTGTAAGTGTCCCCACCCCCTGCCCCTCCCCGCATGCGGGGAGGGGAGCATGGGGGCCTCCCCCGTTTACGGGGGAGGTTGGGAGGGGGACACTGAAGCCGCATCAGCCCTTAAAACGCCCGTTTTGGAAAAAACGCCTCGCGACTTCTTGAATTCCACACCGTCGCCCTCGCCGAGCAGCAGCATATAGTCGCTGCGGCCTGAGATCGCAATCGAGTCTTTGATCATTTCCATTTCGCGGCCGCCGCGGCGGTAGAAGGTGCTGTGATGTATGGGTATCATGTAACGTGCGCCGCAGTCGCGGTAGATCTGCAGAGCTCCATAAGGATTCACATGCACGGCATTGCCAATACCCCCTGAAGTAAAACCTCCTGCTGGTCCTACGGGAATTAACGCAACGTCGATTTTATAATCGCGCTTGAGATTACGGAAATATTCTTCATGGTAACCGGTGTCGCCGGCAAAGAATACCGTGATGCCTTTGTATTCAATGATATAGCCGGTATAGGGTTCGCCATCCCACAGATTATCGACCAGCATGCGCCCGCCAAAATGCCGCACCGGTACAGAGGTGATTTTCAGACCATTTTCTTCGTGCGAATAGCCCGGGCTTGCGGGATGCTCATGACGGGCCACGGAGTGCGGTGTATAATTAAAACCGCTCGGTGGCGCGAACAAGTGCCCCGAGCCGCGCAGCACACGCAGCGAAGGCGCGTCGAGATGATCGAAATGGTTGTGCGAGATGACAATCGCATCGACGGGTTTGACCGAGGCGACATCGATGCCAGGCTCGCTGAGACGTTTGACAACTGTGCCGGTACGGTCTGAAAAATTCGGGTCGGTGATAATCCACTTATCGTAGAGGCGCATCAGCACCGTCGCATGCCCCACCCAGTAAAACTCAATCTTCTCAGGCGCTGAGACCAGCTGCGGTGCGGGTTTACCGGTTTTGACAGTGCCCGAAAAATTGCCGCAGGCGGCCAGAAACGTCAAAAACAGAGGAGGCCAGCAAAGGTTGCGCATATTGTCTAGACGCAAATATAACAAAAATATTGTATCGGGAACTTATTCGATGCCGATCCGCTGTTCACCGCCATAGCGGTAAAAGCCTTCGGTCTCTTCCTGGGCAATAGTCTCGGCTTCGGCGCCGAAATATTTCTTCCTTAATGCATCCAGCGCTGCCGCGTCACCGGCAACCTTCGACCGTTCGGTAAGGTAGGTTTTGCCCTGTGCCCAACGCGACTCGCGGTCGCGGTCGAGTGTCTCCCAGCGTTCGAGCGTCACAGCATCCATGCCCATTTCGGTGCGCACGGTCCGAAGCGCATGCCGCTGCTGTGTGGGAGAGAGGGCCTTGAGGTCGGCCTGAACCGATTGCAAGAGTGAATTCGTGATTTCCTGCTGGTGGCGTTCGAGGTAGGCCCTGGCTTCGGCGCCAAAAGTTTCGTTGAGGGTATTTTTGAAATAGCTCAGCTTGGCGTTGATATCCTTCCCCTTCGCATCGCGTATCTCTTCGAGGGCGTTCTGCATGGTCGTCGCCCTGATCTCGGCGGCGAAAATTTCTTTTGCGTTATCGTCGCCGAATAAACTGGTGCGCATTTCGGCCAAAGCCTTTTGCCGATCCTTGCGGCTCATCTTGTCGAGCCGGTCTTTGTTGCGCGTGAGCCAGTCGTTGTATTTGACCAGCGATGACAGCTGATCGAAAAGTTTATTGGCCAGATTCGGGAATGCGGCGCCCGCAAGTTCGTTCACGCAGGCGACCCAATCATTGGGTTGTTCCTTCTGGCAGAGCCGCATGAGATCTTCGAGCATCTTGATCTGCAGATAGCCGCGGTGGATATTCTTACCCCACTTCTCGCGCAACAGGGCAATTTTCTGTTCGAATGTCAGCTCACCGACGATGCGCTTCTGGCCCGTCTCCGTAAGTTCGTATTGGATTTTTTCAATCGCCGATTCCTGGTAGGCGCGTATTGCGCGTGGGTGGCTTTGCAGATTTTTTAGCTGGCGAATAGCGTCGGAATCGCGGTTAGCGAAATAGAAAATGACCGCCCCGACTAACAGGCCGCCCATAATACCAAGCCAAATGGATTTATTCTTCACGGGGGTTGTTAAGGGGGCCACAGGCCCCCTTAATCTAATTAGTCTTTCGCCGCGACAAAGTCAATGATCGCCGCGTAGAATTCCATCTCGTCGAATGTGTCAGGCGGAACGCCCACCACATCGAGATGATCCTGGTTGATGATACTCGAGCTCGATGTCATCTGGATCGACGTCGGGTTATTGAGATCAGACACATAACCTGTTGTAGAATCCTGGGTGATGTAATCGAGGCAGAGTGTGCATGAATTGTGTTTCAGGCGATAACCCATCTGCTGCGAGTTGATACCGACCAGACCGTCGTCGTCGAGATCTGTCGCCGTACCGTTACCCTTGCCGGCAGCACCATCGTTGTCGCAGTCATCCACACAATAGCCGTTGCCATCGATGTTGATGAAACCATTACGCAGCAAGAACAGCGCCGGGTTCACCGAAACACCTGTCTGTGCTGTGACGAACGAACCGTAGTACGCCGCGTACGTTGCACTGACGGGGTTCGCCACGTTGAAAGCTTTCGCCCCCGTGGTCACTCCGTCTGTTGCACTGTAGTCGTTATACACGAGCTGCTTCGCACCTGCAAAGGCATCGCTGCCGCTGCGGTAGATGGTGTTTCCGTAAATCGTTGCCAAAGCCGCCACGACATTCGTGACGCCGGGCTTCAGGTCGAGAATATACTTCGCGACGGGTGATCCGCGGTGGGGAGAAGAAACAGAAATCAACACTTTGACTACCTGGCGGCCTTTACGTTGGTAAAGAACCTTTGCCGCCTTGCGGATATCCAAACCGCCCTGCGAATGCCCCACGAGGTTGATGTAACTCACACCCTGCGAAGTCATATACGATTCAATCTGGTTCGCGATGTCGAGACCGCGTACTTCGGAGGACTGAAAAGCGTATGTCGCTGTCTGGTAAGCCTTTTGCGAGCTGCTTATATTACCGTTGCAGGTAATTTCGAGAAACTCATCACAAGGATCGCCGACAAAAACACCGTAGTCATCCCCCCAATAGGAATAGCCCAGAATGTCGTCAAAACCCGCCATGCCATGGGCGAAGACCACCGGGTATGTGGTTTTCGCGGCCGCTGCTGAAACTGCCGCAGGAACTGCGGCAAAAAGGAATGCGATCAACATTTTTCGCATCGGTAAAGTTCTCCCTCACGTATTGGTAACGACAGGGTGCCTAGGCACCGTGGCCAACCAAGCCCCGAAGGCTTCGGGCTGACCATGTACTATTGGCGGCCTGATAGTTCGCGGGCCAAAATTAAGGTGAACGAACGTTCATGTCCATAAAAAATTCTCTACTTTACGCGCCGTTTCATAGCCGGTCGGCGTCTAAATTAGCATGGTTCGCTTACCGATCGTGAAACTGTACTTATCTGGCCTACTGCTCATCGCTGTGACGGCACTGGGTGCACAAGCAGCAAAGCCGGATGTAAAACCGGAAACAAAGCCTGCAGCTCCTGCAGTTAAAGAAGTCAAAGCCGAAACAAAACCAGAAGTTAAACCCGCGGCGAAACCGGAAAATAAACCGGAAACGAAACCGCCTGAAAAAACGGAAGCCAAAACCTTCAAGAGCGACGTGCCCATTGTGATCGAAGCCGATAAGTCGACCGCAACCGTTGGGCCCGCGATCAAGAAACTGATCTTCATCGATTTTTATAATGAGTCGAACAACCCCAACGCCAAATGGATGGTCGACTCGATCGGCGAATCGATTTTTGAACTCACGAAAAATAAATATAATTATTCGCGCATTCCCAACAAGGTCTGGCGCGAATACGCGACGCAGAAAAATTTCAAACCCGAAGACTTTTATAATACCGAAAAACTCCAGGCGATGGGCTATGCGCTGAAGGTGGATGGCATCATTTTCGGAAAGTTTATCACGACCGAAGAAAACATCCAGATCAGCGGCAAGATTCTCTCCGTCGTCGACAAAGAAATCATCGCGGAAAAAAACGTCACTGTGCCGTTCTCGAGCCAGATGTTCGAAGATGTGCAGGATGTCTCGGAGACCCTGGGCAGCCGCATCAAAGACCTGTTCTTCCCGTCAGACCGCGGCGCATTGTGGCGGTCAGCCCTTCTGCCGGGCTGGGGACAATACTATAAACAACGCAAAACCTGGGGGTATATCTACGGCGGCGTCATTGGCACGGGTGCAGCGTTCTCACTGTTCTCGCTCATCATGTTACAATCGTCGAAGCGCGCTTATGAAAATTACAATCCTGACCATGTCGTCACGCCCAACAATGAATTCGGCATCAAAGACCCGGCGGCGGCGCAGGCACAGTTCGCCAAGCTCGAAGATACCGCCAACCAATGGTACCAGATTACCATGATCAGCGCCAGCATCACGCTGGGCATCTATCTCTGGCATCTTTTCGATGCCTGGTTCTTCGAAGGCAGTTATACCGAGATCGCGAAGGGCGGCACTGCACTGAATGGCCGCGGTGGGGATAACCTCCTGGGGGCGAATATCCGCATTAGCAGCGACCGGGATCCCCTGTCGATCCGCATCGGCTTCGCATTTTGAGGATTTTTTGCCGGACGTTTATCCTATAGCCGATAAGATAAGGTGCGGGATGTTACCGATCATCCGCTCCCGCGTTTTACTGTTATACTAATATGGAAGTTTTTGGGCGCGGCAGGCGAGTCTTTCGCCCCGTTTTTACGGGGTTTATTATTGTCACATTTGCCGCGTCGTGTTCCTTCCTTAAACTAGACAAAGATAAGAACTGCCTGAACGAGACCTCGGGCTGTTTTAAGCCTGATAAGACCCCACCTAAACTTGCCCAGGCAATTCCAGACCCGGCGCAGAACGTCAACGCGCTGCCAACAGTAGACCTGGTCTTCTCCGAAGAGCCCAAAGACGGTGATAACATCAATAACTACACGCTTGATAAATCAGGGGGGGCCGTTAACATGCAGCTGCTCTCCGTCGAGAAGGTGAACAGCAACACCTATCGATTGCGCTTTGGTGGATCCGTCAACAACGGCCCCATTACCATTGGCTTTGCGGCACTCCGGGACTATGGCGGCAATTCGATGAGCAATCCGGCCATGGTTACCTATACAGGTAACGTTACGATGAGTGTCGATATCACCGTCGACGGCGACCGCAAAGGTGTCAGCCCAGCAGGCTACCCTAACGTGGTCATGCACTTCAAGCATAACTATTACACCGATGCCAGCAATAACTGGGATATCCGCTCTGTATCAGGCTCTGTCGCCGATTGTGCACTGGGCACGTCGATCAACAGCGGAACGGGGCTGCCAAACTCACAGACTATCGATCAGACAATTTTGCAGGCCTCATTCGCGAACGGACAGAACATGATCGTGGTCTGTGTGAAAAATACCGTGAATCCCGCGGCGCAAGCGGTTGGCTACTGGCCGATACTTAAACCCACAGCTACGTTTACGTGGAATATTACTCCACCCAATGATAGCAGTTTCCGCGACCCCGTTGCCGTCAGCGTCACATGCGGCCCGAATAAAGACAAGATAATTATGCGGTCCGCCGTGCAGCAAAACACGAATCCCGCAGACCCTAACCCGCTGCCTTCTTTCAATGCCGACGGCTCCATCAATAACGGTTCGCTTTATGCCGCGGGACTCATGGCAGAAAATCCCGCAAATCCCACACACAGCAAATTCAGTTTCAGTTGCATCGACATCGCGGGCAGAATAAGCACGCCCCCTTTGGCTGCTTATCATTATTATATCGACAATACGATACCGGCCGTGAACATGCTGCCCGACCCCAACTATCACGATTTCATTTCATCGGTCGTGGGCTCTTTTAACACCACGACGCTGAAATTCAGCACAGACCAAACGAGCAAAACTTATAACATAAGGAAGGGCGGAACTACCTGCGACTTGGGTGGTGACGGCACACTCATTACCTCCGGAACCACAGACCCCACTCCGGGAAATCCAACATCGGTCATACTCGATACCAGTACCGCAAACCATTTCACCACTGCGAACACCACGTACGATGTGCGTGTCTGCATTGCTGGCACGGGTGTTTCATGGGGCATGGCCTACCTGCAAATTACGCGCGATGACAATGTGCCGACGATTACGCCTAACATCGTCGGTGGCTCGTACGGGGTCATACAGAGTGTTCTTTTCACATGTACTGATAACCAGAGTATCATGGGTTATGAAAGTACGGAACTGGCAGGCTCCACAGCCCCTGTCGCACCCTCCGGCCCTGTTTATTCGGGAGGCACTTTTCCGTTGCCGGGTAAGGAATTCACTGGAACATTTACGCCGACGGATGCCAGCACGACCATTATCCGTTATATGTGCGTCGACAAAGCCAACAATAAATCCACGATTGGCCAGCAGCAATACAGAGTTGATTCAACCCTGCCGAATGTTAACCTTGTCAGCAATGAGCGCACCTCGCTCAGCGGTAACGCGGGTGCATACGCAACGTCGCAGCTCATTTGGAACTCGACAAGAGGATCGCTCCCCTATGAGATCCGGCGTTCCGGTAACTGCAATGGCGGTCCTGCCGGCGATGCGGCGAACACCATTCTCTCCGGTACGACCCCGGTATCCGTAAGCGGGGTTTATCCCAATGTCATCTCTACGCTGACGGCGGCAATGTTTCCCACAAATGCGGTAACCTATAACCTGAAGATATGTGTTTTCAATTACCTCGGTACGCCCAGCTATCAGCCCACAGCGCTCTCTGTACTCCGGGATGATGGCTATCCAACCTTCGCAGGGCTTACTGCGATCGCATCGACCGGTGGGGCAAATTTCACCGTGAGCTGGAATGCCGCTACGGATGCAAACTCCGGACCTGCCTTTTACAACATCTACATAGCCACCGCTCCGGGAGGACCATACAATACTGTCAGTTATACCGCAGCGCATCCCGCCACGAGCATCAATATCACGGTACCGAATCCAGCGCAGACATACTATCTCATCGCCGGAGCCGTGGATATCGCCGGCAACGAAACCAAGGTCACCGCAGCAGAACTTTCGTCAAAACCCACCATCACCCTCGTCGTTGCGGGACTCGATACCGCAAACAGCAAGACATTCAGCCTGACCGACGGCAGCGCCTCCCAAACCATTACCACAAATGCAACGAGCACATGGGCAACGACGCTCGGCATGAATGCGACCTATAACTTTCAGATTACCGCGCAACCTGTCGGCCAGGTCTGCGGCATAAGACAAAAACAATTCGGTGCATTGGTTTCTGACCTCACTGTCAACGTCGACTGCACGAACGGCCAGATGGTCGCCGGCCGTTTCCAGCAGGTAAAAGCTTCGAATGTCAGCTACATGCTTTACCGCGCATCGAGTACGGCGCTAGCCTCGTCGCAGACCAACCCTACATCACTGATCTATGCCGCGGGTTATATCTTTTACGGAAACTACGCCGACTGCGATGGCGGCACTCCGGGAAATCAGTATTGCCTTTTCAAAGTTCCTGCAACATCGGGCTCCGTGGCGACGCATGTTACAGGGATAACGGCACCGGTACGCGGTGTAACTACCGACGGCACGAGTATTTATTACAGTGTCGAATCACCCAACAATGGAATATACAAAGTCCCTATCGCAGGCGGAACTTCTACCTTGCTGACAAATGCGATCACTTCACCATATGGCATCGCCACGGACGGCAATTATCTCTATGTCTGTGGGGCCGGTGCTCTGACGATTCGCCGCATTGACCTTGCTACCGGAACAATCGCAGATATCGCGGGTCCATTGGCAAATTATCCGCTGGGTATCGAAGTCGTCGGCACCGATCTTTATTTTACCACATGGGGTACGCACGCGATCTACAAGGTGCCCAAATCAGGCGGATCACCCACGGTGGTCTTTGGCAGCTCCGGAACTTCGGGCATGCAGGACGGCAATGGAACCGGCGCACTCTTAAATCAGCCGCACGACCTTGTCTACGACGGCGTCGATAACCTGTACTTCGCAGAGTACGGCGGCAACCGCATGAAAAAGGCCAAACTCTCGACGGGCAGGGTGATTACACTTTTAGGCGATGGCTCGGCAGCCTTCTCGCTGGGCGGAGGCGCCTCCGCCAAGGTGCAAAATCCCGTTGGCATCACCAGCGACGGCAAACGTATCTTTCTGAGTAACCATAACGCCGGTTCGAGCGTGGTGCGTATCGCCGATCAAAATAATGTCGGCTACTGGCCACTCAATGCCCAGCCCTCTGACTTCAGTAGCGATGGTTTCAACGGATCTTTCGATATGACGCCGACCGGCAGCCATACGGTAGTACCGGGTCGTTACAACGAAGCGAACGGAGCTTATCGCTTTGATGGCTCCTCGACCTGGTTTTCGACCCCACACCAAAACCAGTTCAATCTGAGCAGTGCCTATACGATTAGCGCGTGGATCAACACCAACAGCACAGCAAGCCAGCGTATCGTCGACAAGACTACTGCAGGTGCAGCCAACGGCTATGTACTCGATATCGTCTCTAACCGTTATCGCCTGATCCATGGCGTATCGGTATCGACCGAATTGGTCTCTAACAGCATAGTGACGACGGGCACGTGGGTGCAAGTGCTCGCGACATATTCACAGCTGGAAAAACGCGCGCGCATCTATATCAACGGCCACCTCGACGCCGAGCAAATTTTCGGCACTTCTGCTTCGACACCCAGCAATACCCTGGCGCTGCGCATCGGCTCAGATTCCAATAATGCCAATGTATTCAGCGGCGCGATGGCGGCTGTACGGATTTATGGCCGGGTTCTCAACGATGCCGAAATCAATGAACTTGCGCAGGATGCAAGCCCAGCCCAGGTCGGTAACTCCTACAATACCGGTCCCACAGAAGCCGCAGTTATTTTCCAGTTTACCGGCGGCACTGCAGGGAATGCAAATATGACAAGCTCCGGCCCATCGGGTAACGGGCTTACTCCCTTATGCAGCAGCCCGATCGGCAAGGATGGGGATGCAGCTGGTTCTTGTTATCTTGACGGTAACAACAACCTCGTTACCTCAAGTGGCGGCAGCGCGGGAACTCCATGGGGTAGCGCCCCGCGTACCCTTTGCATCTGGTTCAATCCACAGCGGATTCCCGCCAATGACGTGCTCATCGCCCATGGAAACCCGGTAGCTCCCAATTTCCGCGGCTTTGGCATTACGCTGCTCAACGGTGCGCAGATCCAGTTTTTCAACTGGGGCGGACCGAATGTGGTCTACAATTATCCGGTTCAACTCAACACGTGGCAGCATGTCTGTGGCACAGCGACGGGGAACACGGTTGAAATGTTCATGAACGGCGCATCTCTCGGCGCGAATAGCGGCGGCATCGGAACCTTAAATACGGTGAATGACGCCGGATCGGTATTATCTCTGGGTTCGGCACTCGACGGAAATTCTGCCTTGATGTTCCAGGGCACCATCGACGATGCGCGCATCTATAATAAAGTTCTTACCGCGGCGGAAATCCGCCAGTTGGCCACGCAAGTACCGACGGGACTTGTTGCGCGCTATGATTTCAACGGGGACACGAACGATGTCAGCGGCCTGGGGAATAATCTGACCAATAGCGGCGCGACTGCCAGCACCGATCGTTTCGGCATACCAAACGGGGCCTATCGTTTCAACGGTGCGAATAACCTCATGATAAATTCTTCGACCTCGCTGCCGTTTGCCACGGGCAACTTCGACAGAACAATGTGCTTCTGGGGGCGCGCCGATCAGGCCCTCAGCGGCGTCCGCATCGGCGTCGCTTATGGCAACAGCTCTACGAATCAGACCTCTCAGATCGGTTTCAACACCCTTAACACCAGTTCGCCTACAACGTTAGGCTGCGCCTATGGTGCGCCGTGTTCGCCGGCGGGATACATCCACCAGAATACATGGCACCATGTATGTATGGTTGTCAACGCGACCAACGCACAAATGTACCTGAATGGCGGCACTCTTGACACCAATGGCGCCGGCGCTGGCACCACTGTTTCTGCAACCGCCTGGAATACACCGGCGGGTCCCCTTGTCATCGGCAGCTTCAACGGGCAATACTGGTTTCCCGGCGACATGGATGATATCCGGATTTACAACCGTGCGCTTTCGGCTACCGAGATTCAGGCTCTCGTACAGCAGCCGAACAAAAGGATCTATGTCACAGCGAACACTTACAGCGGTGATCTTAGAAATGGTGGCGCAGGCACAGGTGTGGCAGGCGCTGATATCAAGTGCAACGCCGCAGATGCAAATAAGCCAGCGACGGGTGTTTATAAAGCGATGCTTGGCGATGGTTTGAATCGTCGCGCTTGCACCTCGGGTTACTGTGCAAGCGGTGGAGTCACGGAGGGTATCGATTGGGTACTGAGACCCAATGTAACTTACACAACCAGTGGGGGTACGCTTCCCATCTTTACCGCTGACTGGAACGGTTCCTGGAACTTCCTCGGAGCCGCCCCCACAGGTGGAAACTTTCTTAATGCGGTCAGCGCTACAGCTGTGACGCCATGGACGGGAATGACATTTAACTGGAGTACCGATGCGGCTTGTGGTCACTGGGATGGCATTGCCACATCGGATGATAAGGGAGTCTTTGGGCGTGCGAATTCCACGTCCCAGCCAGCGAGCACCGGGGGCGTACTCTATGAATTGTGGACGGGCAACACGACGGGAACCATGGTGTCTTGCCTGGCTTCCTCGTATCCGCTCTACTGCGTCGAGCAGTAGTCCAGACCTGTAAAAAAGAACAGTCTCGACTCGCCATTAGGCACTCTCATTGCTGCAGTAAATTCAGAAAATGTTGGACACCTTGTGGAGGGCGGTTCAGTATAATGCTAAAAGGGCGTACCCCACGATGAAATCAGTAGCGCACTTTTTCACCTTGGTCTACGCTGGCATCGTCTTGTCCTGTTCGGGCCTAAAGCTCGACAAGGATTCAAATTGTATCAATCAATCCTCCGGGTGCTTTCGCGCCGATAAAACCCCACCCGAATTCCGTCAGGCCGTCGACCCGCTCCCCTATCTCCCGGGAAACAACACAATTTCGACGCTGGCGAAAGTCGATATCATGTTCTCTGAAGAACTCAATAATCCGAAAACTTCCGATTTTATCTTCAGCGGACCAGGCACAGGAACCAGCGGCATCAAAGTCAACGCCATTGAAAAAATCGACAAGTATACATACCGCCTTCTGGTTTCCGCTTCGCTCGAAACCGGAAATATCTTTCTCGATTTTCCCAATCTGAAAGATTACAATGGAAATCCGATCACCGGCAATACGCAAATTAATTATTATGGCAACGTCGATATCGCGGTGCCTTTTACTGTTAATCGAAATGGCCTCAGCAGCAGTTCGGGTTATAGTCAAATCGATGTGAATTGGAGCTATACATACGTACCGCCGACAGCGAGTACAACCATCTACACCGTGAAATTGACGAACGGTTCGACCGACTGCAATACGGCGTCGGCGTTGGCCTGGTCTGGAGTCGGTACGCCGATACCGAGCCCCGCTGCAGGTTCAACGGTAACTTCGGGCACTTCGTATTCTTTTTCCATCGACACCAACGACGTAACAACTTCGGGTGATCAGGTACTGCTGATCTGCGTATCGAACGCAACACACAACAAGCGCGGCACGGCCGCGATATCTTTCTTACAGAACAGCAGCGCGCCAACCACGACACTGTCGCCGACCTTCGGCCCTTCGGGTAGCCCTAAAGCTCTGACATTTACCTGCGCTCCCTACATGGATAAAATCATCTACAGCTCGGATTTTACATCAGGCAACGGTGTCGATCCGCTAGTGGGATCTCCCACCGATCCGACCTTTAATGCCGCAACGGGCGCGGTGACTTCAGGCAGTTTATACGACGCGGCCAGTAAGCCGCTCACTCCCTACATCGCAGACCCGACTCATTCGCGGTTTGAATTCCGCTGCATCGACCGAGCCGGTAATATCGAAGCGATCAAAAATTCGGGTAATCTGAACACGGAAACCTATGTCGTCGACAGCACCTTGCCTGAAGTTACGATCACGCACGTGTACCGGGCGACCACAACCCGCGAAATTACCGGGCTCAGCAATAAAGCCCTTGCACATCAATCTGCCGATATTATCTGGCACACCAATCAGGTTACTAAGCCATTTTCGCTGCGTAAAGGTTCTACCAGTTGCCTTGCTGCTGACGGAACTCTCGTTACATCCGGAACTACGCCTGGTGTCGCAAATCAGGATATCACAACGACTATTTCATACAATAGTTCAGGCATCGCCGTTGGCACAAACGACCTGCGCCTGTGCGTCCAAAACGGAGGTTCCTATGGTCAGGATACGCGGACGATTATCCGGACCACGGACAACCATACACCCACGACCACCGTAAACGTCGGTGGTGGTAGTTATGGAACTGTACAAAATATCGTTGTGACTTGCAATGATACGAATCCCGAAGGTGTCATTTACGATGCCAGTTCTGCCGATGGCGCTACAGTACCAACGCCGCCCACAGGGCCACTCTATAGCCCGATAGGTGTCCGCATTTCCGGCCTAGATCATTTAAGTCCCATTACGCTTCTGAACCAAAAAACCACGACCATAAACTGGCGCTGCATCGATGTCGGCGGTAACGAGAGTACTTTGGGTACTGCGACGTATACGATAGATTCGGTAATTCCGCTCGTGAATGTCACATACTTCGAGCGCCCTTCCGTCAGTAATCTCGCGGGCGCCTACCCCAGCGTTCAGATGAACTGGACGACAGACAAGCCGGGATTGCAGTATGAAATCCGCAATTCGGGTAATTGCAATGGCGGTTTCGGAGGCGGAGGTACAGCAACACGGTATTCCGGCACCGCAGCGGCATCGAATAGCCAAAACCTCAGTATTGCCAGCGGCGATTTCCCGGTCGTCGGCAATACGTACAATATCAAGGTCTGCGTTTTTAATGCCGCGAATATTGCCGGTTACCAGACGACTGCGAACGATGTCACTCGCGATGAGACACGGCCCGTTATTGGCGATCCATCCACAACCAATACCCCTGTAAATTCAACTAACTTCACCATTTCGTGGAATGCTGCCAGCGACAATGTCGGCGTCGCCGCATACCGGATTTTTCGCTCGGTAACTTCGGGAGTCTACGGTTCAACTCCCGACTACACCGCCGTCAGTACTTCGACGACGCTCACCATGCCCGACACGCAGAAATACTTTCTGCGCGTCGTGCCGATCGACGCTGCGGGCAACGTTCCGGTGACTCCGGCAAACTATACAGAAATTTCCACAAAGCCGGATATCCGGCTAATCATCTCGGGCCTGAGCGGCACAATAAAAATCAACGATGGCGCGCAGGCAGACCAAAGTTTCGCGGCCAATATCCCCGGCCCGGGAAGTCTTTGGAACACGCCGCTGACGCTTGGCCAAAATTATGCCTTCAGCATCACGCAGCAACCCGCAGGGCAACTCTGCGCGATACGCGAAAAACAATTTGGCTCGCTGTCAGGCGACCTGACGATCACAGTGAATTGTGCCGTCGGTTATATTACCGGTGGTACGTACCTGCAAATACCGCCCGCGCCTGTTAACTACATGCTCTACCGCGGCAGGGCGTCGACAGACGTAGCGAGATCGGTCTCAGGAGTTTCCGGTGCTTTTGTTTCATCAGGTATCGCCATCACCAGCAGTGGAACTTCATTTGTTACGGACCCTGGTACGAGTCAGATTTACCGCATCTCAGGCAGCTCACTCATCAGCGTCGCCGGCAACGGCAGTATAGCGGGCATTGCGGACGGTAACGGAGCCGCGGCAACATTTCACAATCCGAGTTACATCTCTTCTGACGGAACGAACATTTATATTTCCCAGGTCGGCAGTAGCCTTGGCAGCAACACCAATGACGGCATCCGTAAACTGGACCCGGCCGGCAACGTCACAACGTTGGTGAGCGGCGCTGCCGTGCTTGACCCTGAAGGGATCGTCGTCTTGGGCAACACGCTCTACTGGGCGAACCGCAATTCGCATCAAGTGAAAGCGTTGGATATCACCACAGGAGTTGTTTCGGTATTCGCAGGCACTGGCACCCTGGGTGCGTCAGATGGCCCAGGCAGCACAGCCACTTTCAACCAACCGATGGGTTTGACTGCCTTGGGCGGCAAGCTCTATGTAACGGAATTTGGAAATCACCGCATTCGGGTGATTAACATCTCATCGCAGGCGGTGAGTACACTGATGGGCAGTAGCGCCGGTGCAGTCGACGGTACGGTCTCCGTGGCTAAATTTAACGGGCCTTCAGGAATCACAACAGATGGTTTCGATTTATATGTTACCGACTATATAGGCCGTACTGTGAGGCGCATCCGCCTCGACCGCAATGGCGGCAGCAACCACATTGCCTCAACCATCGTGGGCAGCGGGGCAACGGGCGGGGCCAACGGTATCGGCACAGTGGCCACCTTTACAGGGCCCGTGGCCATCGCCACGAATGGCAGACAGCTTTTTGTCTCTGATGAGGGTAATGGAACCATCCGCAAAATTGCTGATTGGGGCGCAGTGGGCTACTGGCCCAATAACTTTGGTAACCAGCAAGAGTATGCATCCGACATCGGTTCGCCCCTGACTGGCAGTTTAACAGGCTCGATTTCCGATACAAGCACTGCTGACAGGTACAATAATGCCGGCGGAGCACAAAATCTGCAGGGCGCGGAATACGTGACAGCAAGCGCGACAGGCGTGACGGGCACCGCCTGTAACGCAACGCTTGCTGCATGGTATAAACCGAGCTCGCTCGCTGCCTCGCAGGGGATTGCCTACAACGGAAATAGCGGCAACAGTGGCTTTGGTCTCATGTTCGACGCGACCACCGGCATCCGCGGCCTGCTGGGTGGCGTTGTGTGGATACCGGCCGTAGGCAACAGCTTCATGCCTCCGCTAAATCAATGGACACACGTCACATTGCGGTGCTCATCTGGTAACCGCTGGACTCTTTTCATTAACGGCCATAAACTCGCCGACAGCGTTAACTCCCCGCTGTCGAATCCTTTGGGCCAAATGACAATCGGGCGCGATACGATTTCCGCATACGTCAACGGGTCTGTTACAGACATACGGTTATACAACCGCTCGCTCGACGAGGGTGAAATTAACGAACTGGCGCAGGACGCTTCGACCAGCATTGCTGTAACTGGCATCAGCCGTAATGCAGGAGCCACAGGTTTATTGACGCATTTCGAAATGGATAACGGCTCACTTGCTGATTCAGGCGCGATAAACACCCCGATCGTCAGCTCGAACGGCACTCTCGTTACTGGGAAGGACGGCGATACGAACGGAGCTTACTCGTTCAGCGCGGCATCCAGCCAATACCAGGCGACGTCATCCATCATCGCTGACGGTGCATCCGCGAATGGTGAAATCACTGTCGCGGCGTGGGTCAGCCCGACGGCATTGCCATCTGTGGGCTCTGTGTACCTGATCGCCTCACACTACTCGGCGTCGGATACAGCCCGTGGCTATTACTTTGAGTACTTTAACAATGGCGGCACACAGCAGCTCTACTGGACACCATCGGGCGGGTCCGGTGCTTATACGACCAACATCAGCATGCCGCTCAACACCTGGTCGCACGTTGCGGTAACACATACGGGAACCACTGCGACAATTTACGTAAACGGTCAGGCCATGCCGACGGCACAGGTTTCGCCGCGCCCCTTGGCACAGACGACCGTAGCGACGCCGATCTATGTGGGCAGGCGCGACGACGGTCTCCTCACCGACGGGAAGGTCGACGATGTGCGCATCTACAACAATGCGCTATCCGCATGGCAAATTCGTCAACTCGCTACAAACATTCCGACGGGGCTTGTCGCCCGCTATGATTTCACGGGAGATCGTAGCGACATCAGCGGTTTCGGACAAGACCTCAGCAACAACGGAGCAAACCTGGGTACGGATCGCTTCGGCCTCGCCAATGCCGCCGCTACATTCAACGGCAGCTCGAACTTCGACGGAGCGATGGCAAACTTCCCTTTGGGTAACTCACCACGCACGGTCTGCGCGTGGACGAACCCAACCGCATTGTCCGCTGCATTTTCCGAAGTGGTCATGTATGGAGTGAATGGGACATCACAAGGATGGGGCTTCGGCATGGATGGCTCCGCGACACCGCCTTATGGGCGCATGTTCATATTGGATACCGCCGGAGATTTAGCATACAATCTACCGCATGGCTTGAACGTTTGGAGGCACATGTGCGCCACGTACAGCGGCGCAACGGAACAGCTCTTTGTCGATGGTACCGCGGTTGCAAGTAAGCCCGTTACATTGGCAACGGCATCGGGTACACTCAAGATCGGCCGCGGTATTTTCGCAGGTGCCGACTATTTTACCGGAAGCATTGACGATGTGCGGATCTACAACCGCGCGCTAACGAATACAGAAATTCAAACATTACTGCAGCAGCCGAATAAGCGTATCGTCCTCAGCGGCCCGACGATGCAAGGTGATATGGGTGGATCGCCTTCAGGCATCAACGGGGCGGATCAGCGATGCCCTGGCGGTTATAAAGCGCTTATTGTGGACGGAGCAGTTCGCAGAGCGTGTACGAGTCCAAACTGCACAACAAGCGGCATTAGCGAAAATATTCAGTGGGTTATCCGCCCCAATATCACATATCTGCGGGGTGATTTATTCACCATTATCGGTACGGCAAATTTTAACGGTATTGTCCCGCTACCTTTGACAACGAGCATCACCGGCGCTGCCGATACGGCCTGGACGGGGTTAGAAATTGACTGGACCACAAATAGCAATACCTGCGGCGACTGGTCATCTATCGGCTCTTTGGGACAATATGGTTCGGGAAGCTCTACCGGTGGTTTCTCCATATCCACCACCAGCACCCTATGCTTGAGCGCACTATCGGTGTATTGCGTTGAGCAGTAAGGACGGTTTTGGAGTGTGTAAAAAACTGGACACCTTACAGGCACGGATTGAGCATAAGATACAGTTCGGGATTAACCTATGCTAACGAACATGGAAAAAAACCTCGAGTCAAAATTGATACAGCCGGGCGCGGCTCTCCGGTTGGCGTTTTTCTCCACATTGCTCCTTGCGGCCTCATGCTCCGGATTAAAGCTCGATAAAGATACCAACTGCCTGAACGAAAAATCCGGCTGCTTCAAGGCAGATAAGACCGCCCCCAAAGTAATCGACTATGTAAGCGAACCACCGCCGGATAGTAACGGCAAGATCAGCAGCCTCGCCTACGTCGATGTTACATTCTCTGAAGAGCCTAAGGGCGCTGACATCGCAACGAATTATGCCTTTGAAAATAATACCCAGGGAGGAGATTTAATTGTCACGTCAGTGCAGAAGCTGAGCGATTATAAGTACCGTATCTTCGCTGCTGGCAATGTCGGCGATGGTGCTTTCACTTTGAATTATTCCAAGCTGATCGATTATGCCGGCAATCACATCGACACCTTGGCAAAGCCGGTGGTCATGAACGGCAGCTCAAAATTTATCATCAGCGCCAACATCGATCATCTGGGTGTCAGTAGCGGCGGTGGTTATGCGAATATCACACTCTCCTTTTCTCACAATTATTCGGCCGACCAAACCAATAACAATAGTTATGAAGTAAGAATTACCAGCGGCGCGGCGCAATGCGTTAATACAGACCCAACACCAAGCGTAGGCGTTCCGATTGGCTCGTCACTGGCAGCGGGGAGTACAATCACTTTAACGAATATTCCCTCCGGGAACTTCGCGATAGGTCAGAACCGCATCGTCGTCTGCGTCAAGAACCAGGTGAACCCATCCGCTGTGGCAACCTGGTCGTCGTCCGTATACCGTTTTGACAATTCGCCTGCGATTACGACTGGTTTTTCACCAGTCGCTGACGCATACCAGGCTTCGAGTCCTCTGACGATAACATGCACCGGATTTAACTCAAAGATTGTCTACACCAGTGAATGGTTACAATCCGGTGCTCCTGCAAATCCGGCCACGCCAACTTTTGACGGTAGCGGAAATCCGGGCACAGGGAACCTTTACACTAATCCTATCCCCATAAGCAACAATGGAAATCCGACAAACTGGAAATTTTCATGGCGCTGTATAGATATCGCTGGTAATCAAAGCAGCCTCACATCGAATGTAGCTTACACGATCGATAGCACGCTGCCGGGTGTGATGGTAAATCTTGATTCGAGCTATCGTGCGTTCGTCTCAACGATCGGAGGATATAGTTCGACGACGTTGAATTTCACTTCGGATCAGGCGAACCATCAATACAACATTGCAAGTGGAACAACTTTGTGTTCTCCTGGCGGTGGCGGGACTTCTCTCATCGGATCTGGCCCCTTTTACACCAACGCAAGCGCAAACGGTGCAAATCCTCCGCAAGTAATTCCCGCCGGTTCTTTCACATCGGTGAGTCCAGCCGTAAATCACGTGCGTATCTGCGTTCAGGGAACGGTCTCAACGGTTTGGGGGACTGCATACCTGCAGATCATCCGCGATGATACCGCGCCCAGTGTTGCGGCAAATACACCGACAGGAAGCTATGGGGCACTTCAGGATGTTACTTTCACGTGCAACGACCCGGATTTTCATGGAGACAAAGTCGCATACACGATCGCAACACAAACCGGCTCCATCGCCCCTGCTATACCGCCATTAGACCCGACATTTAATGCCACGACCGGCGATATCACAAACGGTTTTGAACAGACAGGCCCCTACAGTCCCCCCGACCAGTCGACGACGATTGTAAAATTTAAGTGTATCGATAAGGCCGGCAACCAATCGTCGGTGCAAACCACCCAGTACACCATCGACGCGACATTGCCAGCCGTGAATTTCGTTTCGCAGAACCATGCGGGCATAAGCTCGACCGCAGGGGCATTTGCGAGCGCCGACGTCGTGTGGAATGCCAACCGTGCCGGCCTTCAATACCGCGTTCGTAGGGTGGCGAATTGCAATCACGCGGGCGATCCGGGAAATACCATTCTTTCAGGGACGACGCCCACCGTGGGTACGAATATTACCAGCAATCTGACGACGGCGATGTTACCGACTAACAATAACCAGTATCCGATTCGGTTGTGCGTATTCAACTATGCAAACCAATCGACATACCAATCGACAAATGTAACAGTCACACGCGACGACACGCCGCCGACGATCCTTGCGGCAAACCTGACGCCAACGATCACCGCTGCGGGCGGAACTAATTACACTATTTCATGGAATGCCGCCGATGACACGGCGGGCTCGGGTGTAGCTTTTTACCGCATCTTTCGCGATGGGGCTATGACCCCGACATTTCCCGGGTATCCCAATACCCCCGACTATATCGCTGTGGCAACTGCCGGAACCAATTCGGCAACCATCGCGATGCCCGATGCCTCGAAATATTACCTGCGCATTGTTCCTGTAGATGCCGCGGGCAATGTCATGGCACTCGCGGCGTCTTATAATGTTATAGCTACGAGACTTAACCTCATTGTCAGCGTCACAGGTTATACAACCGGCGCCGGTGATTTCCGCGTGCAACAGGGCGGCGATACGCTCGCTTTTAATACCACACCGGGAGGCACCCAGACATTTGCAACCGGGTTCACACCCGGCAGTTCTTACAGCGTATCGATTACGGCGCAGCCCACAAACCAGATTTGCTCTTTTGTGCCGAAGCAGTTCGGTACAATTACGAGCGATCTGACACTGCAGGTACAATGCCTTCAGGGTCAATGGGTTGGAGGTAACTACCGGGCCACGCCTCCCGTTCCGCTCAATTATCTGCTCTACCGCGGCAAAGTCACGACCCTTGCGGGCAACGGCGTTGCAGGTTTCGTAGATAATGGAACCGGGACCTCAGCGCAATTTCAGAATCCCGAGTTTTTGGTTTATTTGAACAATGCGTTGTATGTGGCGGATTCCAATAACAGAAGAGTGAGGAGAGTTGACCTGACGGGTTCTTATGCGGTAACAACAACCGCGGGTTCGGCAACCGCGGCTGCTGGCGATACAACCGACGACGGCGCGTGCACAACGGCAAAATTCGGCGTCATGACCGCCATCGCAACCGATGGCGTGAATTTATACACCGGCGAATACAGTCCGGCACGACGCATCCGCAAGATTTCTGACTTTGCGGGCACCTGCACCGTGAGTACTTTTGCGGGAGCGGGCCCCTATGGTTATACCGATGGTCCCGCGGCAACAGCGCAGTTCTCCGATATTTACAGCCTCGTTAGCGATGGTACGAGCCTTTTTGTCAGTGAAAACGGGAATAACCGTATCCGCAAAATAGATCTCGCAACCGGGACCGTTTCAACAATCGCGGGCAACGGAGCGGCGGCGAGCGTCGACTCAGGCATCGGAACATCCGCTTCCTTTAACTCCCCTACCGGAATGACCGTCATCGGTACCGACCTCTATCTTGGCGATGTCTGCTGGACCTGCTCCGGCAACAATGGCAACACGATACGTAAAATTTCCCTCATCGCGCCTTACCCAGTCACAACCGTTGCTGGCGTTGGGGGAACTGCGGCTTTGGCCGATGGCCCGGGAAGTACCGCAAAGTTCAACACTCCCATCGCACTCACGACTGACGGCACATCCATCTTTGTTGCCGACCTGAACAATTCGGTCATCCGCCGTATCGATCCGAAAAACGGCTACCGGGTTTCGACGCTTGCGGGGAGCACCGCTTGGGGCCATGCTGACGGTACAGGGCCTGCTGCTGTCATCAACAGATCGCATGGCATTGCGACCGACGGTCGCAGGCTCTACTTTGGAGAATGGGGCGGCCATCGCATCAAAAAGCTCGAGGATGCAGGCCTTGTCGGTTACTGGGCGATTAATCCGGGGGTGAATCCCAACGACTACAGTAGCGACAATACGGCATCGCTGCATGGTTCGGTTTTGGGTGGTCCATTGAGTACTCTAGCCGACCGGTTCGGAAATGCGAATAAGGCAAGTTTATTTAACGGCACGAGCCAAAGCATTTCAGCCAGTGCAACCGGACTGCCGACCGGCAATGCCCCGCGCACGATGTGCGCGTGGGTAAAACCAACGGCAGCGCCGACCGCGGGGCATTTGATCGCGACCTACGGCAATCCATCTGTGAACCAATCCTTTGGGTTATATCAGTCGTATGTGAGTGGTGTTGAAAACGTAGGTTTAACCGGTTACGCACAGGATGTTGTGGTACCTTATATCCTTTCTACAACCAAATGGACCCATCTCTGCGCTTGGGCAAACGGGACGACCGGAAAGTTATTTCTTAACGGCAAAGTGATTGGCTCGTATGCGAACACCTTCGCCACCGGCAGCACCGGGCTGCGCATCGGCGCACAGCAGGGAAATACGCAGTATTTTGGCGGAGGTATTGCCGACGTGCGTATCTACAATCGCGCACTGAGCGAAGGCGAAATAAACGAATTGGCACAAGATGCCGCATCTGCACAAGTCGGTCAGACCTTCAGCACGGGCGGAACCGGGCTCCTGGCACATTATACACTGGCAAATTCCACAGCACCACAGGGACCAGTTGGTAGCTCACTAAGCGCTGCTGGTTCGGGAGGCTCGTTAATTACCGGCAAGGATGGCGCACCGAATGGGGCTTTTTATTATGACGGTGGCGGCTATCATTTTACAAATGCTTATGCCGGACTCCCCGTCGGCAATGCACCTCGCACACATTGCGGTTGGGTTCGACCAGCGAATAAGATTGCCACGGGCCAGTATTTTACCTTGCTGCAGTATGGCCTCAACGGTACGAATCAGAAATCCGGCTTATGGCTGCGTGACAATGCGGGCGTAAAAAAGCTGGTCAATGGCGGCGGCGGCAATGACCATGAGGCAACTTTTAACTTCCCCATCAACACATGGATTCATGTCTGCAATACGTACGATGGCACCAACTCTTCGCTCTATGCTAACGGGCAACTTCTGGACACGGCCTCTTATCCGGCGTGGAATACCCAAGCCGGGGCGCTTGGCTTAGGCCGAGACCTGCCCACTGCGGGATTTCTAACCGGGGGCCTTGCGGATATTCGAATTTATGATAATGCCTTAACCGCAAACCAGATACGCCAACTCGCTACGCAGGTACCGGCAGGCCTCGTGTTACGCATCGATACAAATGGAGATTTTAATGATGTCAGCGGTTTCGGCAACAGCCTGGTGAGCAACCCAGGGACTCTTGTCGCGGGGCGCCGCGGTATCGCCAGCACGGCCTACCGTTTCGTCGCACCGCAGCAGGCGCAAATAGCGCATGCCGCGGAAATCATGCAGCAAACTGATATCACTTGGTCTTTTTGGATGAAATCGCCGGATATGAGTAGCGTGGTCGGACAGATTTTGGGGAAATATGTCGTGACGCCGAACTCTGGCTGGGTAATTAAGTACGATCAGGTCAATTACGCTCACGGATGGACAGTTGGCACAGCGGGTAACGGGGCTTTCAGCAATTCGCATCCCGTACCCTCAAACAATGTCTGGAACCATTATGCCTATGTCCGCTCCGGAGCGGGTTTGACCATTTATATAAATGGTGTTTCTTACAGTAATATAACGGCAGGAAACGGTACCGCAATTATTCCTAATACTGTAGATCTCAATATCGGTCTCAACGCAGGTAGCGGAGATGTCAGTCTTCAAGATGTGCGCATCTACAACCGGGCTCTTTCGACAAGTGAAGTACAGGCACTTACCGGATATCATGCGGTGCAAAGTGCGAGCGGACTGAGCCTTCACGTTCAGGCGGATACTTTCTCCAATTTAAGCGACGGCAATGCGATTACCACAAACTGGCGCAATTCCGTTATACAGACACCAGCGTCGGGAAGCGGCACGGTTGCGGGCAATCCCCGCTATGTCAGCGGCACGAGCAGCCTTTTGGGGGGCATGCCAGCAGTAGAATTCGACGGTACGGCCGGAAAATATTTCGATTTCGGATTCCCCACGTATACGTACTCCGGGGTAACCGTATGCACCGCCGCAACCCGTAAGGGCAATAGCTACCGGGGCCTTGTCGAGAAGCGCGGCGCTACGGCGACGACGAATAGCTGGGGCATGTTGACAGATTTGCCCACAAGCGCGCTGAAATTTGAAATGGATTCAACTGCATCGGCGGAGGTTGTGACAGCCATCGCAGACGATACTCCCGCAATTTACTGCGTCGTCAGCGGAGCGGGGAATTTGCTGAGCAGTTACCTGAACGGACAGGCCTCGTCTTCTGTTTCCAAAACCATTATGTCTGGCTCAAACGCCGACAGACTGGTCGTCGGTTCACGATTCGATTTGGCAAGTTCGTACTACGGGCAGATCGGTGAAGTCTTCGTTATGACTAAAGATGCCTCGGCAGCGGAACGCCGCATCGCCGAATGTTATCTTTCTGCGAAGTACTCAATTCCGATGACTGGTGGAGCCGTTTGCCCCTAGACTACAACCTATTTTTCGAGGCGTAAAACGCTGGCGTACTGTTTAGCCTTAGCATCCGGAGCCATTGGTAGCGCATTATTTCGCCCCTCTAAGAAGTACGGAATCTGGTCGCGGTAGTGTTTCGATGAACCGTTGCCTGAAACGCCTGTATGAACAATGAGCTCAGCCGGTTCAGGACGATTGAAATCCACCACAAAGCGCATCGCGGGGATTACAAATGTGTCGAAATTCTCGCCCCAGGCATAGTGCGCAACGTTGATCGTATGGCTGTCGCCCTGGTAGGCAACGGGGCCGTGGTTCAGGTACCATGACGCGAGACCCAGATCTTTCGTCAGGTCGTTGCGCCAGTAGATCTTGTGCAGCTTTTCCCAGCGCCATCTTTCGGGCGCACCCATTGCATCGCCGCAATACTCGTAGGCATCGGCGAGCGCGAGGGCAAACATGTCCGCGCGCGTTTCTTTTTGCGGGGTTCTGATGTCGTCAAAGAACGGGCTCTCTTCACGGCCGAGAATATGATCCTGCGGGGCATTGTACGAGCGCAGGTTGGTATCGATGAAATTTTTCCATAGCGGACTGTCGATCTCGAGCTCGTCGCCGAAGACGTTGCGCGTGAAGACATGGTAAAAGGCGCCGATCAGAGCGCCACCCTGTGAATCTTTCGTCATCGTATTATCGAATTTCGCGAGCAGCTGGAGCGCCGCCTGTGCACGCTTTTGCTTTTTTTCAGGCAGTTTTGTTATCGCGGTATTCAGCTCGCCTTCGAGCGCCTTGAATGCAAGCAGGGTTTTTTCTGCCATGCGTGAATAGAGATCGAGCTGCATCTTTTTCGTTTCTTCCGCCGACCAGTCGTCTCTTTTAGAAAGCAGATCGGCAATACGCTCGCCGCGCTCGGGGCTGTACCAGACGCCGCTGATCTGACGCGTATCGTCTTTGGGTACAGTGCGCTCGTTGGCCGTCACCAAAAAGCCCGCTTCGGGATTTTCTTTGTGCGGCTGGCGGTCAAAAGGTAAGAAGGATTTCCAACGGTAGCCTTCTGCGGCGATCGAGGGCAACTGGCCTGTGCCCTTGGTGCGGACGGGAATTTTACCCGTTGTCTGCCAGGCGATATTCTCGCCGTCGCTGTAGACGAGGTTCAGGTAAATCGAATGGATCTTGCTTGTGGCCTTGCGGAAATCGGCCATCGTTGCAGCCGAACCCATTTCATAGATGCCGATGCCGGCGGTGTCGCCGTCTTGCAGCGACCAGCGCATGGCAAAATGCGTTTGAGTTTTCATGCCGACGGGAACCAGCGGAGTCAGCTGTTTTACATCGAGCTGGCTGACGGCATCGCTCACCAGCGGGCCATTACCGGTAAAGCGCAGGGTGATATCCTTATCACGGCCGAAGCGCACTTTGAAGTGCTCGGTCGTTTCGCGCACCGGCGCCCACGTATTATCCGGTTTGAGGTACAATGTTTTGCCATTTTCAGACCTAATAGTTTCGATGAAGAGATCCTGGCAATCGGCTTCGACCATCGTTGCGCCCCAGGCGATATTGCCGTTGTAACCGAGCTGGATATAAGGCTGGCCCGCAATCGTAACGCCCGCCGCTTTGTATGTCGGCGAATCGATGCTCATCATCGACCAGATCGATGGAATCGTGATCGGCAGGTGGGTATCGTTAGCGAGAATGGTTTTGCCCCCCTTCGTTTTCTTTCCGGAAATGACCCAGTTGTTTGAAGCGGGCATGCCAGTGCGGAAAATTTTGTCGAGGTCAGTCAGCACATCGTGCAGGCGGTCTGTGTGCGGCGAGAGATCCCACGCGAGCTTCTTGTCGATCTTCTGCGCTTCGGCAAAGGGAATCGGTTCGTCCTGGTAGGTCGGCACGAGCCATGCCGCTTTTTCGGCGCCGAGCTTTTTCGCGGCATCTAAGAAGAAGAGTTCTTCATTGATATTGAGTGCCAGGCCGAACGACAGCGCTCCGAAAACATAACCGCAATCGTAGATCGTCCAGGGCTCGGGAGTATAACCTGTCAGCACAAACTCGAGCGGCAGGTTGCTGTGCGTTTTGAGAAAGGCGTTTACACCCGCGGCATACGCTTCGAGGGGCGCACGGTTTTTTGCGGGCATTTTATCGATCGCACGATCGACGTTGCGCTTGATACCGACCGAGCGCATATAGACGTCGACGGGCAGCATTTTGGAACCCGCGAGTTCAGCGAGTCGCCCCGTAACGGCGAGTTTGGTCGAATACATCTGCCACAGGCGGTCGGTGGCCGAAGCATAACCGGCGCCGAAAAAGGCATCCTGTTCGTTGTCGGCTTTGATGAGGGGGACTCCCAACTCGTCGCGCGCGATGGTGACGCCGCTGATGAGGCCTTCGATCTTGATCGTGCCGGTTTCGCTGACGACAGAACGGCGGGCCTTATAGAAAAGATAGATCAGCGCAATGAGCACGACGGCAACAATGCCGATCAGCAGGCGCTTAAAAAATTTCCGCTTACCAGAAACCGGTGCATCCATCGAGCCTGAGCCGGAAGCCGATTGTGGTAATGTGCGTATGATGGCGCCTGTGGCGGCGCCTTCAGAATCGCGTCCGGTATTGCTGCGCGAACGACCGGTCTGCTTGCTGGCCTTCGCTGGCTTTCGCGATGGGGTGGATTTTCTTGCCATGACAGGAAAAAAAGTGAAAAAAAGACAGGGCGTAAAGAGATTCGGGCAATAAATGAGACTTTACGACCCAGGCGCCCGGGCCAAGGCTAGTTAATGAAATTCCTCAAACGGCTGGGTATAAGCTTCGGCGCGATCATCGCGGTGGTGTTGATTATTCCCCTGTTCACAAAGGACGAATACGCCGTCGTGCGTGAGGTGACCGTTAACCGCACGAAAGAAGATGTCTTCGCATACATAAAACTGCTCAAAAACCAGGATAATTTCAGCGTCTGGGCCAACATGGACAAGAACATGAGGAAATCCTACTCAGGCACAGACGGCACCGTCGGCTTTGTTTCAGCCTGGGAAAGCCAGAATAACCAGGTCGGTGCGGGCCAGCAGGAGATTAAGAAGATTCTGCCCGGCGAGCGCATCGACTATGAGCTCCGGTTTCTGAAGCCTATGAAGGCGACGAACCAGGCGTATATGAAAGTCGAGAGCGTCGGCGATAAACAGACAAAGGTCTTCTGGGGCTTTCAGGCAAAAACCCCCTACCCGTTCAACCTAATGCTGCTGTTTTTCGACGCCGAGGCGATGATTGGTAAGGCTTTTGACGAGGGCCTGGGTAACCTGAAAAAGCTTCTCGAAAAGAAGTAACGCTGCGGATACACTGCTTTACGCGGTGTCTAAATCCCCGGCAATGCCGTATGCAGGCTAGCCCCTTTACCTCACATCCATGGCATGGCGTGGCCATCGGTAAAGAAGCGCCGCAGATCGTAACGGCATTTATCGAAATTGTGCCGTCGGATACGATTAAGTACGAAATCGATAAAGCCTCGGGCCTCATGAAGGTCGATCGCCCCCAGAAATATTCATCGCTCTGCCCCACACTTTACGGCTTTATTCCACAGACCTACTGCGACGATAACGTCCGCCTGCTCGCCAATGACAAGAAGGTCGAGCGCGGCGACCGTGACCCGCTCGATATCTGCGTGTTCACCGAGCGCGCGATTGCCGCGAACGGCTTTCTAGTGCGCGCGCGGCCGATCGGTGGGCTCCGGCTGATCGATGATAAAGAGGCCGACGATAAAATTATCTCCGTTATGGCGGATGACCCGCTTTATGCAAAAATACAAACGCTCAAAGACATGCCCGAGGCGCTCATCGACCGTATTCGCCACTACTTTCTGACCTATAAAGATTTTCCGGGACGCCAGCAAAAAGTCGAAATCGGCAAAGTCTATGAGCGCGACGAGGCGCTCGAAGTCATCGCGGCGTCGATTGCCGACTATGATTCCAAATTCAAAGGCGAATAACCGGTATGATCAGTTTACAAAACATTGGGATGTCTTACGGCGAACGCGACCTGTTCACTAAGGTGTCAGTACAGTTAAACGAAGGTGTGCGTTACGGTATCACGGGCGCGAACGGTTCCGGGAAATCCACGCTGTTAAAACTCATCGCCGGGCGCGACGTACCCACCGAAGGCAAAATCGATATCCAAAAGGGTACGCGCATTGCTTACCTCGAACAGAACCTGCCACTTGAATCGGGACAGACAGCGATCGAGATCGTGATCGGCGGCGATGAAATTCTCGCAAAGGCGCTCGCCGAGCGTGACAATGCCGATGCCGACCCCGCGCATGCGGGTGAGATCGAAGAGATCATCATGTCGCGTGAAGGTTACCGCGCCGAATCAGAAGCGGCACGCCTGCTGTCGGGCCTCGGGCTTCCCGACGAAGTGCATACGATTCCGGCGAATAAACTATCGGGCGGGCAGCTGATGCGCGCGCTCTTGGCGCGCTCACTCTTCGCGAAGGGCGAAGTGCTGCTGCTCGACGAACCCACCAACCACTTGGACATGCCGGGCATCAAATGGCTCGAGAATTTTATCCTCTATGAATTCCAGGGCATGCTCTTACTCATCACGCACGACCGCGGTTTTTTATCGGCGCTGTCTGAACAGATTCTCGACGTCGACTACAAGACCGTCACGATCTTCAACATGAATTACAACCGCTTTGTCGGCGCGCGTACACTGGCATCCGAACAAAAGGAACGCGAGGCCGAAGCGGCAAAAAGAAAGATCGCCGAACTGACCGAGTTCATCGACCGTTTCAAGGCAAAGGCCTCGAAAGCACGCCAGGCGCAGTCACGGGTGAAACAGGTCGAAAAGATCGAAGTACCCGAGATTATTCCCTCTTCACGCCGCAAGCCATCTTTTAACTTTCGTTACGAGCGTGAATCGGGGCGCGATGTTTTGAACATACACAATGTCGCGATGCAGTTCACAGACACCCCGCTTTTCACCGGGGCGGAATTTCTCTTGCGCAAGGGCGACAAGGCCGCAATCATTGGGCCCAACGGCCACGGCAAAACGACACTCCTCAAAATCATCGCCGGTGAACTGAAGCCCATCGGTGGCACCGTACAATTCGGCCATGAGGCCCGCCTGGGTTATTATGCTCAGGTGCACGCGGAACTCCGCAAACTGCAAGAGCCGCTGCACGAACATCTGCACCAGCTGCACCGCGAAAAAGCCGTCAAGGACGTGCGCGGTTCGCTCGGCCTCATGCTCTTCGAGGGCGACGAACAAAAGAAAAAGCTGTCTGCGCTTTCGGGCGGTGAGATGGCGCGATTCGTGTTTGCGGATCTCATGCTGCAAAAGCCCAATTTTCTTGTGCTCGACGAACCCACGAACCACCTGGACATCGAAGGCATTGAAGCGCTCGAAGACGCGCTCGCCACTTACGAGGGCACCGTACTCATGGTGAGCCACGACCGTGCATTTATTAAGCGTGTCTGCACGCGCGTATTTGAGCTCAAAAATGGCAGTGTCAAAGAGCTCAATGCGGGTGTACGCGCACTCGAAGCAATGGAAGCTGATGAAGACAAGCCTGCACCGACGGCGCGCCAGAAAGCCGAAGCGGCCATAGTAGCCGAGGTCAACGGAAACGGCCAAAATGGCTATGGTGACCGCAAGAAACAGAAGAGCGAAGCCGGTAAAACGCAGACACGCATCAAAAAACTCGAAGAAGCCATCGCGTCGCATGAAGCGACGATTGCCGAACTCGACGCACTGTTTGCCGACGGTGAACGTGTGCAATCGCTCACGCCGGATGACATACGCATAAAATCGGCCGAACGCGCAAACCTGCAAAAGCAGCTCGACGAAAGCGTCGCCGAATGGGAAAGCCTGCACGCTACTTCGGCTTAATGGCAGGATGAAACAGGTCCCGCATCTTTATGGCTTCGGGATCGATCATCTGAATCACCAGGCCGCCGACCGCGGCTAAAACCAAAGTGATCACAAACGGCCAGATGGTCGCGCGGAAGGTGCTCTGCATCCAGTCTTTTCTTTGCTCGCGCTTCGCCATGCGGTAAAACCCGACGCTGACCAGAGCCTCGAAAGTAATTTCAAAGATCAGTTCGGGTGCGATATAAACCACGTAGAACGAAGAGATAAAAATACCGAAAAGTATGATGATGCCAATGACGAATGGCACCGCATCGCCGTCGCTGAAAAGATCGCCGATATCAGGAAGACCTGAACCTCCTGAATCTGCGGACACGGACGAAGCCGCATCGACGACGTCGACCGCCGTTTCGATGGCATCGCCGACACTGTCGCCATCGGCGTTGTCCAGTGTCGCCGCCACACGTTGCCGGATGATGTCTTTTTCATGACTGATGGAATAGAACCAGTAAATCAAAATGCGCATATAGAGGAAAAAAGCGGCATAGGCAAAAAGCGCAGCCAGCGAATAACGCAGCCACATCGCCTGCACGCCGCACTTCAGGAGCAGAAACGATGTACCGAGCCCGGTCACGAGCGTCGCCGTCACGATCAGGAAAACCTTGAGGCGCGGACTGCCCTGCAGGAGAATATGGTCGCGCGCGCGTTTGCGCAGAACATTCAGATCGGGGGGCATTTTTGTTTTCATCGGGTTACCTTAAGGTTTTTTCGAAACAAACCGCCGTCGGGTCGCTTTGCCATTTACCAAAAGATTCAATCCGCCCGAACCCGGCTTTTTCATAGAAGCGGATGGCCTCGGGTTGGGGCTCACCGGCGCGTAGCTTAATTCTTTGAAAGCGGTTATGCTGGGCGAAACGTTCGGCGACAGCCACCAGGCGTTGCGCGAGTCCCGTACCGCGAAAGTCTGGTGCAACATACATAACATCGAGTTCGGCTTCGGTTTCCGTAAAGGGATAGAGGCCGATGCTACCAACCGGGTTCCCTCCGGAATAGGCAATCCACAGACCGGCACGTGGCGCAGCAAAGGGTTTGAAGTTCATAGGATTCGGCGCTTTAAAGCCATAACGCGTTTGTATTTCAGTCCAGAGTGCATCCAGCACATCGCTCATGCCGGCCGCATGCTCCATGGCGCGTACGATCGGCACATAGGCGCCGATCGGCTTTAACTTCTGATCGTAGTTCTGCAAATACGCTTCCCCGCCATTGCAGTTCTCCGGCGAAATGATGTCTTTGAGTTCGGTGATGCGCCCGTCTGCGATGCGCGCTGAAGAATCACCCATGAGCAGAAAATCGGGCGCGCCCTTCAGCTTATACGTCGCCTGCCAGCCAAAAAGGATTTCATCGCCGCGTAATCTCGGCCGTCCTGTTTCAGAGACGATGCGTTCGTCGAAGCGGCGATCAAATTCATTGCAGATTTTCCGGAACTGTGTTTGGATCGCCGCGCGGGTTTTCCATGTACCGGTAAAGGGCGGTGCGCCTTCGACGCTGTACGTTGCATCGGCGCTGAAATACGGATCGAGTACGCTCCAGTCATCGCTGTCATAGGCGACCTCGAACGCTTCGAGATAGGCGAGCAGGGTTCGCAGCGGAGAAACCATCAGAGTATCCCCGCGGCGACAGCAAATAGCACCGGTATCAATCCCACAGCGAGCGCCCAAACTGTTGAACGCGCGGTGGCTAAATCAGCGATGTAGAATGTGCTGTAGATAAGCCGCAGCGCCACATAGGCGACGGCGAGCATGTCTATCAGCATGAGAGGCCCGCGTTGCACCTGGGCAATGATCACCGCTGCGGCAAAAGGCGCGAAGGATTCGTAAGAATTTAACTGCGCCTGGTGGGCACGGCGGCGCCAGCCGGTGAGGCGATCCGCCGACTTCCGCGGATCCCGGTTGTCATAACCGGCACTCCAGCGCGAAGTCATATTCCGCTCAGGTAAACCCGTGAGAAAAAGCAATACATAAGGAATCACGCCGACACATAACACAGACCAATACGCGACGCTCATATTCATACGGCGGATAAAAACACAACAACAGCCGGCAGAAGATGGTTTCGAAACATAGGTTAAATCAGTTTTGGAGACGTAGCGCCTTTAGATTTGCCAACCCCGGCACAGAGGCAAATTTTTCGGCCAGAATATCCAGTTCATGAAAAAACCAGGCGGCAACACCACGGCTTGTATCAGAACCGATAATACCGTGCTGCATCACATAACGGAAAGCGACGATTCCATGCTCGAAAAACGCGGCCTTCTCGATGCGCTCGTATTTAGCTACCGCGTGATGCCATGCCCCTGGGTTTTCAGCCTCGCTCTTACCGATGCGATCGCAAAAGCCGATATGCTTTTTCTCATCGGCTGCAACTGCGAGAAAAGTGTCCGCGCCGAAGGCATCATATGGCCTGAGAGCTTCGGCAATAATCGGGAACTGTTCAACCCCCCGCACTTCGATCGCGCGCAGCATCGCGTAGAGCTCAACCACGGTATTGGCATCGCCGGCATTCGCATCGAACTTTGTGCCCATGCGACGGATGATCTGCAACTCGTCGGGGATTTTTTCCGCGGTCATGCCCATGCGGTGCAGGCATTCCTGGAAGAGACCCGCATGACGCTCCTCATCGGCCTGGTGCGCACGCACAAGCTTTTTGAATTCCATATTTTCGACACGCTCGGCAAGCATGTCAAAAACACCGTGCTCGTCGCCCTGTTCGGCGGCGATGGCAAAGCTGTAAATATGGCGGCGACCGGCCGGCGTCGCAGCGAGGCCTGACCAGAAGTTTCTGAATGCAAAATGAAATAAATTCATTGAATCCCTGGCCCGGCATTCATGTCTTGTGGCCGCGCGTCAAGCTTGATCGCTTCGGCGTTTTCTTACCACCTAAAATGCGCGGACAACTGCTACCCGCGTTGCGTCGTCGGTACGCTTTGAGCTATCCAAGGATGGACCGACCCCGAGAAAGACAAATCGAACATTCTCTTCTGCCGGCTCGCTGCGGACAAACATCTTTTCATAACTTGGGCCTGTAATCAGTATATCGAGAAGTGCGATGGCATAAGTGGCGAGCAGCACGTAAGACGAATAGCCGCGCACTTTTTTCCAGGTTTGCGCCCGGTCATAGTAGGTATCAAAATCTGTGACGGCGTTCTCGTACGTAGTCATGTTGCTGCTGTAAAAAAACTGACCGAAAAACAGGCCAATAGCAGAACCAACCCAGAGTGTGCCGTAAATGGCACCTCGCCACTGCTTCGCATAAAGATGCCCGGCACCCGGAGCCAGCGCAGTCAAACCGACCATCAGGCCATAATCTTTTCTCTGATAAGGCCTGCTGGCTTTCTGGGCAGGGGCGGGAATAGAGGCCACCGATGTCACCGGCAACCCGGTGGTGAGATTTTCCACGAGCTTGCCTGAAGATGCGGTTATAGCTGCTTTATCTTCTATGATAATTTCTTCGGCCTTGATATATTTTTTTCCCGCAACGTCTAATATCTTCGCGCTCAAAGTATATTGGTCAAAAGCATGGTCGATCTTACCGACTACCATATGAGTACAACCGAGCGCCCGCCCGACTGCGGCAAGACATGTCTCCGCCGAGCAGGAATCGACATAACCGATCTGGTCGTTACTCACCACGTCGAATTTTTCGGTCTTGATCAGGGCGATGCGAATACGTTCGGTAATAAATTCAGCTTCGGCGGGTTTGATTTTTTTTCCCGCCTCGAATTGCATGACAGCAATACGTTCGCGTGCCACCAGAGAATGCATGGCCGTAAAGAAAAGAGCTGTAATACAGCAGAGTTTAATTGATGATGACATTGTTAATTTTATGATTGTTATTTTCGGTCGACTCACCCAAAGCGAGCGACGGCAAACTTGCGCCGGTAAAGATCGCGACAGTGAAATCACTGGTTGCTGAGTTACCCTGGTTCTTCACCGTCACCTGGAGATTATGAGCCTGGATAAACTTGGGCATCGGCGCGATTCGCTCAGGTGCGATAGCCTGTCACCCGATTGTCGGGTTGCAGGGTATGCTCGTTTTACAGCAGGTAGTTAATTTTTCAGTTACACCTGCGGATGCAACTGGTGCCACGTTGTGGCATGCTGAATAACCTCTGCAACCTGTAATAATTTGCCATCGTCGCCCTGCCTGCCGACAATCTGCAGGCCTACAGGCAATCCCTTCGCGTCCAATCCGCAGGGAATGGAAATCGCGGGCAGACCGAAATAATTGGCGAAAAAAGTATTCTGCGGCGAAAGCGCCTTCGGGTTTTTCTCCGCTTGAGCGAGAGTTAAAACTCCATGAGCGAGCGTCGGCAGAACCAGCACATCGACATCGGCAAAGATTGCGGCATTCGCGGCTTCCCTGAATTTCTGTATCTGAAGCATATTGGGATTTTCTTCGAACGGCGCCAGCGTCTCCAAAGTGGGATATCCCACTTTTTGCAGGGCGGCAACCGCGGCGGCAAAGGGCTTGCGGACATCTTCGTCTGCGCCGAAATTTTTTACGATACCCAAACGCAGCGAGGAATCTAAGCGAACCTCGGCATCGGCGACGTATTTTGAACCGGTCAGCGCGTCGGCGACCAGCGTCACGCCGACGGCGTCGCGCGCCATGATGCCGACAGCCGCGAGTTGCAGAATGACCTCTTCTGCTTTTTCGCCGTCGAGAATGCCTGTATTGTCGATCAGACCCCAGGTGCACTTGTAACCGACGACACCACAGCATGCCGCGGGCAGGCGCGTCGAGCCAATGGCGTCGGTATCAACCGTCGCATAACACATACCCGCCGCGACGGCCGCGCCCGAACCACCCGATGAACCGCCGGCGATGTAATCGGTATTCCACGGGTTCTTCACCGCACCGAAAAAACTTTGCGCTGAAGTCGTGCCCATCGCCAGCTCGTGCATGTTGGTTTTACCGATGAGGATAGCCCCTGCAGCTTTGAGCTTTTGCACTGCCACGGCGTCCTTTTGCGGAATGCGATCTTTGAAATATTGGAAGGCCGCCGTGGTCTTGACCCCCGCGGTGTCGTACATGTCTTTGAAAGCGATGGGAATACCATGCAGCGGCCCGCGGTAATTGCCCGCGGCGATTTCTTTCTCTGCCTCAAGTGCAGCCGCACGGGCCTTGCCCGGCAGCACTGTGATGAAGGCATTGAATTTCGCGTTCAATGCCTCGATGCGTTCGAGGCATGCTTCGGTTACCTCGACCGGAGATATTTTTCCGCTGCGGATAAGTTCCGCCGTTTCGTAGAGGGTGAGGCAATGCAGGTTTTTCATTTTGTCACGGTCTTACCACCGAGCATAGCATCGAGCCGCTTGTAGCTCGTCTCCATGCCGGTTTCCATGCCGGTCTGCATCACCATCTGGCGCACTTCGGCCGAAGGATAATGGCAGACCAGCGTCATCAGCGTCATGTCGCCATCGCTCGTCAGCACGAGGGTATTCAGCGCAGCGCCTGGATCTTCAGGCGCGTTCGCATTGAAGGCGACCATGTCGGGGATGAAACTTTCTGTGTTCACGAGGCGCCCGGGCGCGGCGATCTCTTTGAATACCCCGTGCATTCCGAACGTGGCGCGCTCAGCATGTTTCCATGAATAGAGGTACTTGCCGCCGACCTTGAGATCGACGTCGCAGCGGTCGAACTGCCAGCCGTCGGGGCCCAATAGCCAGCGGCGCATCAGCTCGGGTTTCGTGTGGCAGTCATAAACTAGTTCGCGCGGTGCGGCGAAGTGGCGCGTGAACACCACTTCGGTTTCGCCTTTCAGTTCGAGCTTCAGTTCTTTCTGCAGCGAAGTCATACAAGCTCCGCCAGTAATTTATCGAGTTCGCGGCAGCATTCTGCCATGCCATCGGGGCCCGCACCAGATTCAAGCACCATCTTGCGCACTTCGGCCGAAGCATATTTACACACATGTGTCATCAGGGTCGCATTGCCTTCAGTGGTAAACGTGCGCGATTCGACAGTAGCATTCGGGTCTTCGGGAGTATTCGGATCGAAGGTAGACAAATCCATGGCGTAATTCTCGGTATTCGCGAACTTTTCAGGCACAACCACCTCTACGAATTTTCCATAAACGCCCATGGCGCCGCCTTTTGAGTCAACGTAGGCATATAGGTATTTGCCGCCCACTTTCAGGTTTTGCGCGCGTATATCAAGCGTCGTGCCAGGCGGACCGATCAGCCAGCGGCGCATCAGCTCGGGTTTCGTATGGCAGTCGAATACCAGTTCGCGCGGCGCTTCGAAATAGCGCGTCACCACGACCTCGTTCTCGCCGCGCAGTTCTACCTTCAGTTCCTTTTGTTCTGTTTTCATTTTGTTCCTCTCTTTTTATTTTGCTTCGATTTTATTTTTTTTAAATTTTCTTCCACGCGGAATTTCACCATCTTTTCGATCAGCTTAAGCGGCATCTTTTCATCTAACGGAAACTGCACCGAGCCCTTGCCGACCTTGTACTTTGCTAGTGCCTTGTCGAATTCGTTATGCCCGCTGGGCGTGGCATAGAAGCCGATATGGTTTTTATAACCCGCGAAATAGACGAGGATGCCATGCAGTTCAAAGGCAGGCATCGCATAACTGATTTTTTCGATGGCCTGGGGAGCAGCCCGCTTCACCGCGGCGCGTACCTGCTGCAAAATTTTTTTCGTTTCGGCCGGGAATTTCTGTATATAGGCGTCGACAGAAGCGGGAATTTCCCCGCTCGCCTTACTATTTGCCTTTGGTTTCATTTTTATCCTTCAGCGCCTTGAGTTCTTCCAGGACCGCATCGAGCGCCTTGTAGCGTTTTTCCCAAAACCGCCGGTATTTCTCGAGCCAATGCGTTGCATCGGCGAGCGGCTGCGCCTCTAGCTTGCGCATGCGCTTCTGCGCCACTATAGTTGTCGAAACAAGCCCGGCCTCTTCGAGCACCTTGAGGTGGCGCGAGATGGCGGGCTGGCTCATCTTGAAGGGTTTCACCAGTTCATTCACGGATTTTTGCCCCTGGGCAAGACGCATGAGTATGGCCCGCCGGGTCGGGTCAGAAAGGGCTGCAAAAGTGGCGTCGAGGGCTTTCATTTAATTACCAATTGGTTATATAACCATACACGCATATACAAGCAGATTGTCAAGCAGTTGAAATCAAAAGGCAATGGCACCTGTTGTGCGCGGGATTGCCTTTTCTGGTATGCAGCATGGAATCTGGTTATGCCATAGCGTGAATCCTCCGATTTTGCTGCGTTTTTCTGTAGCTATCTTTTCAAAGTCGCCGGCTTTAAACAAAAATTTTTCCTTTAACGCGAACGTGTATGGCTGCATGCGCGCGGGAGGCCGATTGAATTCACAAATACTCAAAGCCGAGGCATTACAGGCGGCAATCCTCAACAGTAGTCATTTCTCAAGCATCGCCACCGATGCCAAAGGTGTCATCCAGGTCTTCAATGTCGGCGCCGAGCACATGCTGGGTTACCGCAGCGAAGACGTCGTCGACAAGATGACGCCTGCCGAGCTCTCTGATCCGCAGGAAATCCGCGCCCGCGCCGGGGCGCTGAGCCGCGAATTCGGTACCACGATTACAGCGGGATTCGAAGCCCTGATCTATAAGGCAGCCCATGGCATCGAAGATATCTACGAACTGACAAAAATCCGCAAAGACGGTAGCCGGTTTCCGGCAGTTGTTTCTGTTACGGCGCTGCGCGATGCGCAGGAAAACATCATCGGTTACCTTCTGATCGGCACCGACAATACCGCGCACAAAACCGCCGAAAATGCCCTGCATGCAAGCGAAGCCCTTGGCGAAGCCATTATTGCCTCGGCGATGGATGCCATCATCTCTATCGATGGCGATTATAACATTTCTGTATTTAATCAGGCTGCAGAAAAAATGTTTGGTTATAGCGCCGCGCAGGTATGCGGAACAGGCCTCGAAAGACTCATGCCATTGCGCTTTCGCGCAAAACATAACGACCATATCCGCGATTTTGCGCGGACCAAAACGACCGCACGGTCCATGGGGCATCTGGGGAAAATCTACGGCCTGCGCGCTAATGGCGAGGAGTTCCCTATGGAAGTTGCCATTTCGCAGATGCAGCTCCATGGCAATAGAAAATTCACGGCCATTATCCGGGATACCACAGAACGCATCAAAACGGAGATGGAATTAGCCAAGACACAGGCCCGGTTTCAGGCGTTCTTTGACCTCGACCTGATCGGCATGGCAATATCGTCACCCGAAAGAAGATTGTTAAATGCAAACAGCCAGCTCTGCCGCATTCTCGGCTACGAGCGCGATGAGCTGATGGGCCTGACCTGGTCGCAGATGACTCATGCGGACGACCTTGCGGCCGACGAGGCTTTCTTTGAGCGTATGGGGCGTGAAGAAATCGACGCCTATTCCCGGGAAAAAAGGTTCGTCCGTAAAGACGGGAAAATCCTGCATGCAAAGATTTCCGTACGCTGCGTTAGGCTACCCGACGGCACGATTGATTACCTTTTGGGGCTGTTCGAAGATATCTCACCGCGCATCGAAGCCGAATTGGCCCGGTATAAAGAGGCCGAACGCTTTGCGCAGGTGGTCGAAAACATCGGCGAAGTTTTCTGGCTGACCGACCTGGAAAAGAACCAGATGATTTACCTGAGCCCCCAGTATGAAAAAATCTGGGGAAGACCTGTAAGCAGTCTGTACGAGTCGCTCGAGTCATGGCCGGCAACACTCCATGCCGAAGATCGCGCCAGGGTTATGGAAGCCAGGAAAGCGCAGATCGAAGGCACCTACAATATTGAATACAGAATACTGCGCCCCGACGGGGAAATCCGCTGGGTGCATGACAAGGCTTTTCCCGTCAGGGACGAGAACAACAAAATATACCGCATCGCTGGCGTTGTGGCTGATATAACAGACAGGTTACAGGCAGAACATGATCTGAAAGAGTCGGAGGCAGGATACCGCCGGCTCTTTGAGGCCGCCAAAGACGGTATCCTTATACTGAATGCCGACACCGGTGAAATCCAGGATGTCAATCCCTTCCTCGCAGATTTATTGGGGTATTCGCATGCGGATTTTATCGGTAAACAGCTTTGGCAAATCGGGGCATTCAAGGATATTCCGGCAAACAAGACCAATCTCGCGGAACTGCAGCAGAACCGCTATATACGCTATGAAAACCTTCCCCTCAGAACCATAAAAGGTGATCACATCTTTGTCGAATTTGTCAGCAACTCTTATGAAGTCAACGGTCGGCAGGTCATTCAATGTAATATAAGGGATATCAGCGAACGCCGCAAGGCGGCCACGGCCCTGCGCAAATCCACCGATTTACTCAAGGCAGTCGTCGCCAATGCGCCCCTGCGCATCTTCTGGAAAGACCGTGATCTGAATTACCTGGGATGTAACCTGTTGTTTGCACAAGACGCCGGCGAAACAGATCTCGACCAGATCATCGGGAAATCAGATTTTGAAATGAGCTGGAAAGACCAGGCCACAGCGTACCGGGCCGACGACGAAGCGGTACTCGATTCCGGCAAACCCAAGCTGGCATTTGAAGAACGCCAGACCAAACAGGACGGCAGCAGTCTCTGGCTGAGAACCTCTAAAGTGCCGTTGCGGGATGAAAACGATCACGTCATCGGTATCTTAGGTATCTACGAAGATATTACTGAAAGCAAGCGCGCGGTTGATGCGGTCAAGGAAAGCGAATCGCGGTTTCGGCAACTTGCGGAAACGATACAGGAAATTTTCTTCCTCACGGATCCGGAAATGACGCAGATCTTTTATGTCAGTCCCGCCTATACGACGATCACAGGGCGCAGCTGTGAAAGCCTCTATGCGAATCCGCAAAACTGGCTCACGGGAATTCATCCCGACGATATGCAGCGCGTTTTAGCCGCAGTTGCACCGGGAGGAAAACTAGTCGCTTCAGATGTGGATTTCCGCCTTAAGGACCTCGCCGGCCACGAACATGCGGTACGCGGCCGCGCTTTTCCGATACTCAACGCCGCGGGCGAAACCTATCGTTTCGCCGGCCTGATCGAGGATCAAACCCGCCAGAAACACGTCGAACTGCAATTACAGCAGGCGCAGAAAATGGAGGCAATCGGCAGGCTATCCGGGGGAATAGCGCATGACTTTAATAACCTGCTCACCGTCATTCTCGGCCATGCCTCCATACTGGAAACTCTCGACGAAAACCGGGAGGCTCAGGATTCTGTGGCTGAAATCAGAAAAGCGGGGGAACGCGCGGCAGGCCTGACACGACAATTGCTGTTATTCTCGCGGCGCGAAAAACCGCATTTGATTCGTATCAACATAAACACTGCAATTTTAGAAACCACTAAAATGTTGCTGCGCATACTGGGCGAGGACATCCTGCTGGATTTCAAGCCGCTGGCGAAACCCATCTATGTACAGGCCGATGCCGGTATGCTCGATCAGGTATTGGTGAATCTCGCAGTGAACGCCCGCGACGCCATGCCTAAGGGCGGCCGGCTGACCATCGAAACTGCCATCAGCGAAGTGGACGCCGACATGCTGCAACATTCCAACCAGCTTGTCTCAGGCGCCTTTGCCGTACTCTCTGTCAGCGATTCCGGTTGCGGCATACCTGCAGAGATCTTACCTAAAATTTTTGAACCTTTTTTTACCACCAAGGATGTCGGCAAAGGCACCGGGCTGGGTCTTGCAACGGCATTCGGCATCGTGCAGCAGCACTCCGGGTGGATCAAGGTGTATAGCGAGGTCGGATACGGTACAACGTTTCGCGTCTACCTGCCTGTCGATCAGTCGGATGCCGGCGAGCTGCCGGAAAAAAGCCCCCTGAAATCGTTGGCCAGGGGAAGCGAAACGCTGCTCGTTGTCGAAGACGAATCCGGCATTCGCACGTTACTTGAAAAATCCCTGTCGGCCCTGGGGTATGAGGTATTGGTCGCAAAAACCGGCCCCGAAGCGCTCAAACTTTTCGCCGCGCGCAAAAAAGATATCAGCCTCGTGCTGACCGATATGGTGATGCCGGGTGGTATGACGGGAACCGAACTCGGTGCGTTACTGCACAAAGAAAAACCATCCCTGCATCTGATTTATTCCAGTGGATACAGCGATGCCCATGTTTCGGGAAGCCTGAATCTGACAGCCGGAGTCAATTTTCTCGCAAAACCGTATTCGACTGTGGGGCTCTCGGAAATTATCCGCAGGACATTAGATACAAAAACACAATGAACGTAACCGCCAAACGCGTCGTCATCATTGATGATGAACCCGCGATGTTAAAACTTCTGCACCACGTTTGCGAGGTTGCAGGGTACAGTATCGAGATGACGAGTTCACCTGAAGACTTTCGCCGTCTGGTACTGAGCCGACCCGATTTTATCCTCATGGACCTGCTCATGCCGGGTGTCGACGGAGTCGAACTGTTTCGTTATCTCGCGGAGAACCAGATACGCGCCGGCATTGTGCTCATCAGCGGCACCGACGCGCGTGTTGTGCAAAGCGCCGCACGCCTGGCAGCGGCGCAGGGCCTGAATATACAGGGCACGCTGGGGAAGCCATTTGAAATAGCAGAACTGCAAAAGATTCTCGCGCGTGGCTCCGAGAACCTCCCTGAGAGAGAGCATGCGGAGGGTGACGCGGTGCATCCCTCTGACCTTGCTGCCGCAATTAAAGAAGGCACGCTGACCGCCTACTTTCAACCGCAGGTAGACCTCATGAGCAACCGCGTGATTGGTTGCGAAGCCCTGGTGCGCTGGAATCACTCCGAATGGGGTTTGGTTTTTCCCGATCGCTTCATTCCCGTCGCCGAGCAAGCCGGCCTTATGCCGGCACTCACCGACTGCGTGGCAGGGCAGGCGCTGAGGGAATCCGCTGCACTTGCAAAGCTGGGCATAAAGATTCAGTGTTCGATCAACGTTTCGGCCATCTCCCTCGCCGAAATTCAATTTCCGGATCGCCTGATTAAACTGGCGGAGCAAGAGCGGGTCGCCCCCGAAGCTATTGTTGTCGAGGTCACCGAAAGCCAGCTGTTCGAAGACTCCGTAAACACGATCGACGTACTGACGCGGTTGCGCATGAAAGGGTTCGAGCTGTCGATCGACGATTTTGGCACAGGCTATTCGACCCTGCGGCAGCTGCAGCTCATTCCATTCAACGAACTTAAGATCGACAAACAATTCGTCATGAACTGCGAGACCAACCGCGAATCGGAAAGTATCGTGCGCACATCGATTGAGCTGGGCCAGCGCCTGGGTCTGCGCACAGTCGCCGAAGGCGTTGAGTCGCTGCGTATTGCCGAGCTGCTGAGGGGCTGGGGATGTACCGTCGGCCAGGGTTATGCCTACTCAAAAGCCCTGCCCTCGCCTGCTTTTCTCACGTGGCTACAGAATCGCGAAAACAGAGGATTACGCTAAGCCTAATCGATGCAAATATTAACACCCTATACAAACATTTGAACCATTTTTAAATTTTGCTTTACGAAAGGCTCTTCGGACAGGCAACCGGTTTTACCTGTGCAATCTATGCTGATCATGAGGCCGCCCCGCCACGGGAAACTATTCTGCTTATTAGCCCTTGCCTGCCAGTGTTCAGGCTTCGGCAGCATTTCAATCGGCGGCAAAGGACCCGGTGGGGCAAACCCTAATGGGACAAGCGGTGACAATTCAACAGACCTGGCCGCCACGCTACCGCAGTTTAGTTATTTCTCTTTCACGACGACCTCAACGCAGGGCACGATTTCAGGCAATAACATCTCAGTCAAGGTGCCCGCGGCAACAAACCTGACGAATCTGGTCGCAAACTTCAGAACGATGGACGCCACGGTGCGCGTCGGTGCGGCGAATCAGACGACGCGTGTCACGGTAAATAATTTCAGCAGCCCTTTGGTGTATACGCTACAGGCAACAAACGGTACGACCCGTGATTACATAGTCACCGTCACGCCCACCAGTAGCGATGTTTTTGCGCCGACGATTTCGTCGGTCACAGCGACGCCTGCGTCGGTGAGCACGTTTCCTGCGACAGTGACGATTCGAATCAATTACGATGAAATCGGTTCAGGCTATTGGCTGAGCTCCATATACTTATGCAACACCACGACGGGTAAGCGTCTCGATTCTTCTTCCGTGACGAATATGGGCACGTATGTGCAGGCAACCGTGACGCTGCAGAGTTACCACGCTTCAGGAACCTGGCGCGTATGCAGTATTTCCCTGTACGATCTCGCCGGCAACGTCGGTCACTACGATATTTATAGCAGTACGAGTTCAGTAAACTACGCGGTTGGAGATCCCAGCATGGACTCGAGCGTACCGGTTGGCGGCATCGTTTCCGTAACTGGCACAACGCCCGATGATACCGCACCGGCAATCACCTCTGTTACCGCGACACCTTCATCTGTGAACATATTTCCTGCCACAGTGACCATACGTATGTATTACACCGAAACTGGCTCGGGATATGCAGGGGGATTGTTCAGCCTATGTAGTCCAACGCGGATTCTCGGCACAAGCAGCGGATCGACGATGAGCTCTTCCAATCAGACGAATGCGGGTACCTATTTTCAAGGAACCGTGACGTTACAGAATTACCATGAAGCAGGCACATGGAAGGTTTGCGATATTTATATCCGCGATACCGCAGGCAACAGTAATAGCTATTACCTGCGACCGACGTTTAGTTCGGTCAACTACGCCCTGGGCTTTACGGACACTGACTCCGGCGTACCAATCGGTGGTGCCGTGAGTGTCTCTGGCACAACACAGGACGTCACCGGGCCCGTCGTGACATCGGTGACGGCAACGCCTTCTGCGCCGGGCACCTACCCCGCCACGGTCACGTTGCGCGTCTATTACACGGAGACCGGTTCGGGATATGCGTCTGGCTCGATGACGTTCTGCAGCCCAACGAAACTTGCGAACGGCAGCGGCGGCGCCGTTTTATATGCATCAGGCATCAGCAATGCGGGCGCCTATATGCAGGGCACGGTTATACTGCAGAGCTATCACGAGGCCGGGACCTGGAAAGTTTGCTATCTCAGTATCAGCGACGCCGCGGGTAACTTGACATCGCTTTCGACGTACGCCCCGATTAGCACGGCGTATTATCTGAATTCGTCAATCACCACAGACATTCCGATCGGCGGCGCCGTGGTGAAGAATTAGCAGGGATATATGGTTAAACAGGTATTGATCATTATCCCACTCTTGATCGTATCTGCCTGCGCACAGGAGGATGAGGCCATCAAGGAACGAAACCAGGTTTGCACTCTTATCGGCTGTTCATCGATCATTCGCATCAATTTCACGACCCCAAGAACTCAGGACTTCCGTGTCACCCTTGAAAAACAAGGCGCTGCTGCCCTGGGCGGAGAATGCACATACAACGTGGCCCGGGCCCGCTTCGAACTGGCCGACAGCCCGACCTCACGCGCTGCGGCATGCACCGCTTCGCAGATTGTCGTGTTTGCAAACGGTTTCGACAGAGAAAGTGCCGTCACCTTGGAGGTCTTCGATGCGCTGAACGTCTCTCTCGAGCGCAAGCAATATGCCCTGGTTTGGGGAGAGCCCTCTTATCCCAACGGAAAAAACTGCGGCGGCGCCTGTTACGCGGCAGACATCACGACGGCGGCGCCGTGAGGGACGGCTATTTGGGAGCGGCGCGAATGCGGGGCTTGTCAAAATCCCCAGGTTAGATGGACATATTCAGATAATGGACGTTATGTAAAATTGCAAAGGAGTTAATGTGCTTAAGCTATTTGAACGAAAATTAATTTTTCTAATCCTACTGAGTCCGTTGTTCGCGGATGAGATGGTTATTACCAAAGACGGTAAAGAGGTCATACTCAAGCCTGATAAGACATGGGAATTTAAGAAAACCCTTAAGCCCACTGAACCCGCAACAAAGACTCAAAACGCGCCCTTGAAAGAGTACTTTAAGAGTCCCGAGGCCGTCAGCGAACTAAAAGCTTCAAAGATGAATTTTAGCATATGGTATAATCCGGCGCGTGTAAAGCAAACAGAATTTAAGTCTAATCCCAACATAAAATACGCTTTTGCGCTAAAAGAGAATTTTGGTTTCGCGATGGTCATTCCTGAGCCCCTGACCATGACACCAGAAATGATGACACAAATCGCGCTGGAGTCAGCGCAAAAAGTTGACCCAGACGCAAAATTAGAAAATCTGGAATATCGAATTATTAACAAGAAAAAGATACTACATCTAACATATAACGCTAAGGTCCATAAAAATGACTTTGTCTACCATTCATATATATATATACGGGAGAAAATCTCACAATTCAATTCATCGTCTATACAACGAAAGCCAAATTTCCGGAAGCCGAATCTGAGCTTTTTGAATTGTTAAACGGCTTAGAAATATCTCCCTGAGTTATAACTTGACACAACAAAAATTACCTACTGCAGCGCCGTAGTTCCTCTAAGGACGAAGACTCGCCGCGCGTGCTCGGCCCTACGCGGCAAAGATAGCGGACGATACGCACACCGGCAGATATCTTTTCGCGGGTCGCCGTGAGCCACTACGACCACACTTAAAAAACTAGTGAAGCATCCGGAACTTGTTGCGATCGACGGCGAGTTTGCCCTCGCGGACCAGCGACTTGAGTGAGCGGCTGATGGTCTCCGGGCTTGTATTCAGCGTTGCGGCAAGTTGTTTCTTCTTAAAAGGCAATTGCACCCAGTTTTCTTCGGCGCCGATTTTTTTCAGGAAATCCAACAGTCGGTCTGGTACGCTCTTGAGCGACAGCGATGCGGTCTGATCAATCAATTCCTTCAGGGTCGCGCAGTAGTGCTGATTTAAGAGATATAAAAGTTCTGGCTGGTGGTGCATCAGCCTGTGGAGCCGGTCCTGGTCCCAGCAACTGACCCGGCCATCGGTGAGGGCAATCAAGTTGGCAACGTAGTGTTTCTTCGGTTCTTTGTCAAAGAGCGGCGGCAAGCCCGCGACTTCACCAGGGATATAAATTTTCAGGACACCCTCGTCGCCCAGGGCGTCTTTTCGGTACCATTTAAAGCTACCCTGCAACACCAGAAAAATGCCGCGATAGGGATCGCCTTCGCGGAAAACACTATCGCCCCGTTTGTATTTTTCACCAACACCGTAGCGGGTAAAGAGGTCGGTCAGTAATTTTTGCTCTTTGCCGGGCTCGATAGTGATTTGCATAGGCGAATGCATGCCTGACAGCTTATGGTGATTGTTGCGGCCTGCAAAGCAGATTCCGGTAAGAGTGAGAGGCAGGCACATAATTGCCTGCCATTCCTTTCGCCCAATGAATATTTATTTCTTTTGGAAATACATAACGCAACTATAGTAGGTCCTTCCTGAGTGTTTGTATTGTTGTGTCGCACCTGTTCCTGTAGTACGTCCCGAGGATTTGTACTCCTGATTGCATTCAGCCGTTTGTGTTTCGGTCACTGGCCCAGCTAAAATGTCTTCCGCCTTTTGCGTCGCATTCAGCCTGGCTTCGAAATCTGTAGGTCCGACACCCTGAATTACGGCAGTTGTATCCGTTTGCTGTATCACCCTGGAAGTCGCGCACTGCGACAGCACCAAGACTGTAAGCGCCCCGCTCATTTTCAAAAATCTTTTCATCGTATTTTCTCCTCTACTAAACTGATAATCCGGCAGGAAATCCCTCTTGCGAATCCGGAAAATTTCTGCCTTCAATACCTTCAAACACGGGAATTCTTTGTTTTTATATGCATTTTTTTCCCTGGCTAACGCCGTCGTGAGAAAAAATCTGCAGAAGCTTAAGCCGTTTCGCGGAGGGCTTTGCGTGCCATTTTGATGCGGGTATAGACGTAAAACGCCAGGGTATCGACGTCTTCACCGGAAATCATGCGGGGATCATCCGGATCGAAAAACAAACCCACACGACCGGTTTCTTCGTTTTTCCATACGATAACTGCCGCAGTAATCTTCACACTTCCCCTGGGCAGGTATACCTGCAGACGAACCACTTCTCTGAGATCGAGAGGCGCCGTGGTTTCGCTATTGAGAATCACCGAAAGGCCGCCCAGGCCAATATCTGCAATCGAGCCGTGAATCGGCGGATGGCTCTCTGCGCGCCGCGTGAACTCCATGCGTACGCGCAGGTCGCTGTCAGGAAAAATACGGACATAATTCCTGCGCAAGCTGGCAATTTCAGGCACAAATACGGGAATCAGTTTTCGCAGAAAATCCAGGGAGAATTTTGCATCCGAAAGATTTTTCTGCACAAGGAAAATGTTGCGCTCGGTGAAGATTTCTTTCAACGAGGCATCGATGTATCCGGTATGCAAGAGCACGCGATCCAGGGGCAATCCGGCGAGCGCAAGAGCCAGCAGGCGACACTCCTTAAGGATTTGCTCCATGCTGCGGGCGCCGGACAAATTGAGAAACTGATCGAGGTTTATTACTGCAAACGAGCGCCCTATGGTTGCCGTTGAGAAAAAGAACGCAAGTTTTTCGGGGAGCTCTCCCTTGCGCGGATGTTCACTCGTCAGTACGGCATTGGTGACGAGCAGGTTCATGTGCAGACTTTCCCCAAGACTTGCAGGAATATAAAACCATGCAATGCGTACAGAGTTAGCCATTTGCTCTGCAAGGATGCGCGCGTTCATGGTATCGGCGTATCTGCGTTCGGATAATACGTCCATATCGGCCTGCATCCTGGTAATCACTTTATCTTGCGGAAAATATGTACGCGGCGCCTGTGTTCGGAGCGGAATTATCCGCACTGGCTTCCCAGGAGTTGGTAATTTGAGTTTCAGCGGCAGCTTCGAGTGAAGCGCCAGCAATAATTGTCCGGTTGCTCACCGCAACGGAAACACCGAAAACATCTCCGCTGTCAGCATTCGATGCCTTTAAGTATGCTCGTTGTGCCCAAAACTGACCCGATCGTGAAAAAACGTAAGCGGCCCCCGAGCTTGCGAGAGTGTTGTCGGAACTCGCAAGACTGCCCGGACTTACGGTGCGTTGGCTGGAATCTTCAAGGCGTGCCCCAACAACAACGATATCTCCACTAATGGATACCGAAAAGCCAAAACTATCGCCGACATCCGCATTTGAGGCTTTGAGGCATGCCTGCTGTGACCATAAGCCCCCCGACCGGGTAAAAATATATGCTGCTCCCGCATCGCTCATGGCATTATTCGTATTCGCAAATGTACCGTTTTGTACGGAACGTTCATCGCTGTCCTCCGACATCGCTCCGACGACGATCGTATCGCCGCTGATGGAAACAGCCTGTCCGAATGCATCGGTAGGACCGGAATTCGATGCCTTGAGATATGCCTGTTGTGTCCAGGTACCCGCTGAACGCTGGAAAACATAAGCCGCCCCGGAATTTGAACTGCTATTATCCGTGCTGGCAGCCGCCGTGTTTAGAACGGTATTCTGAGCGCTGTCTTCGAGATCTGCGCCGACGACCAATGTGTCAGCATCGAGCGCCACGGCGCGGCCAAAACGATCGCCTGTATCCGCATTCGATGCCTTAATATATGCGCTCTGCTGCCAGGCAGAACCGGTGCGCTGGAATATGTATACCGCGCCCGAATCTGCGGCTCCGTTGTCGAAACTAATCGTCCCGTTGTTGACGATCGTATTCTGCGCGCTGTCCTCATACGCCGCGCCGACCGCAATCGTGTTTTGACTGACTGCGACAGAAGCGCCGAAGCCATCTGCGGGTTCGGCATTGGATGCTTTGAGATAAGCTTCGAGCGACCAGGTATCACCATTGCGCACAAATACATAAGCGGCACCGGAATCTGTCGCGGCATTATCGCCGGCAATCGTCGAACCATTCGTTACAAAATTCTGGCTGCTGTCTTCTGAAACAGCACCGACAACGATGGTGTCTCCATCGATCGCTAGCGATGCGCCGAAACTGTCACTGGCATCCGGGTTTGCGGGTTTAAGATACGCCTGCTGCACCCAGCTTGTCCCTGACCTGGCAAATACATAGACAGCCCCCGCACCCGTTAATGAGTTATCGCTGCTGGCGGCCCCCCCATTCACAATGTTTGGACTTCCCGACGCTTCGGTAACGGCCGCAATCGCAACTGTGTCACCGCTGATCGCAACGGGATTTCCGAACCGGTCGTCGGCCTCGCCATTTGATGCCTTGAGGTAGGCCTGCTGCACCCACTCAAGGTCGCGGGCTGCAGACATTCCGGCTTCTGTTTCCCAAAAGCGGCCAAAACCATGGCAGCGCACTAACACAATCAGCAGGCATAGGGATAAATTCGGATGCAACGGATAAAATCTATGTTTTTTCCGTTTGCGACGCATGCGCGCGAATCTCACCTAGGGATTTACCGTAAACGTGCCATCCAGATCATTCGTGGACCAGTTTCCGGCAGCGTCGTAGGCCTTAACACGGATGCGTGTCGTGCCAAGCGGCAAGCTGATTGCTCCTGTATATTCTGTGCCATTGGTAATCGCGATATGATCGTTGAGGAGGGAGTCCGTGGTCAAAGCACTGCCGTCGTCGGTTAAATAAATTTTATCGCAACTATGTCCCGAACATGTGATCGTCAGCGATTGCGGATTTGTATATGTACCCGGCGCCGGCGAAAAATTCAGCGTGGGACCGACGTCGTACCGCGCTAATGTAGTATAGATCGAAGCACCCAATGCATCGACGAGGTTATAGACACAAACACGGACATCGTTTGATGAGCCTGCCCATGGAAATGCCGTGCTTGCATTCAGGCGCGTTGTCATCGTGCCCGTTGTAATCGTGCCTGCCCCAAGCCCATCGGATGGTGAATAACTGCCTGCAGCACAAGCGGCGGAACCTGTGCCACAGCCGGTAGGCCCCACGCAGATACGAAAGGGCAGTCCGGTGCGGCTCGATGTCCAGGTTAAATCGGTATAACGGAAGATGCCGCTGACGCCGACCGCACCACGGCTGCTACCGGAAATTGCAACAGTGGGAATGTTGCTGTCGACGTTATAACTCACCAAATGGCTCGAACCCTCGCGGTTGCCATAAGGGTCGAAACCCATGAATTTGATCTTCGTAACCTGTTGGTCAGGTACCGATATGCCGTTGGTGGTATCGTAGAGTGCACCGGTCGTAATCGTATCTGTCATGAAGTCGAAAACGGGCGTAGCCGGATCAGTGGGTGAAGAAACTCCCGAATTGATCGTAAAGGCAATGCTGCACCCGGTCGGAGCTCCCGTAGTGCAGGATAAATTTACTGTTGTGCCGCTGAAATTGCCCGCCGGCGTCGTATTGGTCGTCGTCGGTGCGTTATCCCAGCGATAAAATGGTGCATCGACGGAACCCCAGGTGCCGGCAAAATTCTGGCTGCAGACGCGCAGGTTATGTGTACCTGCAGAAATATCGGTGGCATTCAAAGTTAACGTATTCGATGCCGCAGTCGTACCCGAAGTAATTTGTGTGCCATCAGAGCAGGTTGTCGAATCGCGGCGGATGCTGTAAGGGGTTCCAACCCGGTTTGACGTCCACGGGATTGTCGCCGTCGTATGCCCGTTGGCACTCAGATAATATGTGGAAACCAGACCGAACGTGAGTGTGGGCTGCACACTGTCTACGTTGTAGGTCACTGAATGGATTGCCCCCTCGCGGTTACCATAACGATCAAAGCTCGTGAATTTCACGGTGGTAATTTTCTGATCCGGAGCAATAAAGCCACCGACCGGATACGATGTACCTGTTGTAATAGTATCCGCAGCCCCGATCGTCGGATCGGCGGGGGTGCCCGCCGATGTGCCGGAGATCGCCGTGTAAGCAATGCTGCAACCACCCGACGAGCCAGAGGAACAAGATAAGGTTACGGTAGTGGGATTCGCCGTATGATTGCCAGCCGCGAGCGTTTGTACCGAAGTCGGCGGAGTATCCCAGCGCTCAAATGCAGCGCTCACAGAACCCCAGACGCCCACGTAATTTTTGCTGCAGATGCGCAGCGTGTGTGTGCCGGAGCTTAAATCTGTCGCGTTCAGCGTAAAAGTATTCGAGGCAGCCGTCGTTCCGGAAGCAAAAGGTGTACCGCTTGTGCAATCCGCAACATCGAGGCGAACATCGTAGGCAACACCCGGCCTGTCTGTAGTCCAGGTGAAGGTCGACGAGGTATGCCCGGCGGCACTTAAATAATAACCTGAGAATGCCGGGTCGATGGCCAAAGTGGGATTCACAGAGTCGATGCGATAAAGCCCGCCCTGGGGTGTCGTTTCGGTATTCCCCGCCTTATCGACGCTGAGAAATTTCACCGTTTGCTGGCTGGGGTTTGGCAATGAAATAGGCCCGGTATAAAGCAGCCCCGTGATAATTGTACCGTCTGCTGCGACGGCGGGCGTGGAAGCGTCTGTCGTATAGACGGTTTTGAGGCAGGTATCAGTGCAGGTAAGAACCAGCGACTGGCTCGTGCCATAATCTCCGGGACCAACGCTGGCTGTAGTAATGGGCGGGGTGTCATCCCTGTGAATCACGACACTGATCGCTAGCGCGGCCCCGGTCGCCGGGGTATAACAGATGACAATCGAATTATCACCCAATTGCAGTGCTGAACTATGAAGACGGATAGTTTTTACTTCCCGCGCGGCGACAGAACCGGAGCCACCGGAGGCGAGCTGGACGCCGCTCTGGCAATCTCCGCCGAGACGGGCGACATAACTGCCATCATTGGTGGCTAGCCATTCGAGATCCATGTAATTTCCCGCACCGGCGCCTGAAATGTATTGCGGAGGATTCCTGTTCCAGCTCAGCCTTGCGCGCCGCGGGTCCGTTTCGTTCAGGAAATTAACCATCCCCTTGGAGCAAGAAAGCAAAAACAAACCGGCCAAAAACAGTCCTTTGCCATGCTTCATCTGCAGAAATCTCATTTGCGCTCCCTATGGTTGCGGCTCCGGATCCATTGACCTGCAGCTCTTACCATGTGCATAGTTCGTGAAGGTTTTCAAAAAAAAGCAACCTTCTGGAAAAAAAATGTTGGGTTGTTGCAAAATCTGTCACGATACAACATACGCAGTCGTCAAAAGATTGCATGTAAAGGAGAGCGGATGGAACTTGCTGAAAAAATCGCCAGTACAGGCTACGATGCGTCGGCGGAATTTAATATTCGTATGACTCGAGACGAGGATGTCAATATCATTGGTTTGTTCGGAGTCCTGAATATTTACACCAGCCACGAGCTCAAGAATGAACTTTTTGAACTGGCTGAGAATCGGGACACTAAGATCGTCCTTGATTTTGCCCATCTCGCTGGCATCGACTCTGCCGGCATCGGATCGATTATTTCGGCGATGCACCGGATGCGGCGCATTCCGGGCGCTAAATTAATTGTATGTAATCTTACAGGCAATGTCGAAAAGCTCTTTATCGTTACGCGTATCATTTCACTCTTCACCGTGGTGCGCGGTGTGACCGAAGCATTAGAATTGATGCGCGATTGACGCTTTATGGCAGTTATCGGCAGTAGTGTGGGCGACGAGTTAGGCGCGGATTTTTTCCGTGAGGAGGACGTTCCCGCACCTGACTTCGAAGCCATGCACGACGCCCGACAGCGTACTTTTCTCGCCTTTTACGGCAAATATGCGCCCAAAGCATACGCTTATGTTCGGTCGCGCAGTTTTGCCGATGAAACCGCCGACGATATTGTCCAGAAAGTCTTTGAGATTGCCTGGCGGCGCTTCGATGAAGTAGCCTCACACCCGGCTCCCGATCTCTGGATACTGCGCATCACAGAGAACACCTGTCGCTACGAACAACGAAAATTCTGGCGGCGGCAGGAAGTCCTCATGGCCTCGAGCGCTGACATCGACAAAATGAATGTCGGAGACCTGGAAAAGGCCCGTTACCTGGAATCTCCTCTCGAGCGCCGGGCGATCGAAAATGAACTTTACCTGGCCCTGGAAAAATTTGTAAATAAGCTTCCCAAAAAGCAAAAAGAAGTCTTTCAGATGCGCATGAATGGCATCACCTATGAAGAAATCGGCTATGCCCTGCGCATCAGCGCAGAGGCGGCCCGGCGACGCATGCTCAGGGCCATTGAATCAGGTAAGCAGCTGTTTGGCGAATTTGTTGAACTTTTGGGCTAAACGCGCCCTGGATTACTGCTATTTTTTTTTAATTCCAAGGTTGGTTTTTCCCCGGTCTGACCACGTTATCATGCATGATGCCGTTTCGCCTGCGCGAAATATTACCCTACCACGACCGGCAGAGCCTGGAATTCCGCGGTCAATTCGTCATCTTTGCACGCCTCGTGCCGGTATTAGGGCTGATTCTGTTTGTTCTGTTCGGTGCTGTTTTGCGCCCCTTTGAAACTGAGGCGCAGGCAGCGGCTACACATGCATTGCGCTATTACCTTGTTTTGCCCTATTTTGTGTTCGTGATGCTTTTGGGCATGCACCGGCGTTACCGGCGCTTTTATCCGCCCCTGATCTGGGTGGGGGTTTTACTGCAGGGCGTTTGCACATTGGCCATGCTGCGGGTTTTTGATCCGGATTCCACTGCCTTTATTTTCTATTTTTTCGGCTTTGTCATGAGTTTTGTCGGGGCCTTTACCCTTACGGGATTGTCCCTTTTCGGCGCCGTCTCGGTATCGGCGCTGCTATTCTGTCTCTTTGAAGGCCTGATTCTCTTCAAGTTAACGGTGCGGGACTCTTTCAGAAATGTGCTGCACCTGTTTATCTTCATGTTTTTGGGATTCGGGTTTATTTCGGCCTACCTCGTTAGACGTTCGATGAAAAAAGTTTTTGCTGCGCGGCGGGAGTTGCGCATCGAACGCACAAAAAGTACCCGTATGGCCCGGACTCTGCTCAATGTGCCCGTGCGCCTGCAATCGGCTTTGCTGCCGGCGATTCCTTCGCTGCCCGGCGCGGAAGCCGATTACTTTTGCGCCCCTGCAGAAGATGTGGGGGGAGATTACGTTGATATTATTTCCGCTGCTGACGCGCATTGGCTGGTTATCGGTGACGTCAGCGGTAAAGGACTCACCGCAGGGCTGATTATGGTCATGACGCAGGCAAGCATTCACACGGCCGTCACAATGCTGCCGGACGCCAGCCCGGCCCGTATACTGGAATGCGTCAACCGCACCTTAACCCATAATATTGCGCAGATGGATCGCGATTTAAGTAAGTATGTCACGCTATCCCTGCTGCGTCTCGAACAAGATTGGCGGATTGCGCATTCGGGATTACACCAGGATATAGTTGTTTATCGCAAGAGCGGGGATTACCTGGAATTTATTCCGAGCATCGGATCCTGGTTAGGGCTACCGCAATGGCAGGGCGCATTCGGCGACGGTTACACGCGCCTGGAAGCGGGCGATATCCTTTTTCTCTACACCGATGGCCTGACGGAGATTTTTAAAGAAAATGTGGGCAACGATTCTGCAGGGCGTCTGTTTTCGATATTACGCAAATACGCACACGCACAGCTGGGCGAAATAAAAGAAAAGATCATTCTCGAAATGGACCTGAAGAATGCCGGCGACGATGCGGCCTTTATTTTGCTACGGAGAACCGCATGACGGTAAAAAGCCAGGGAATGATTCTGCTGCACAATCTTGACCTCGTTGCGGATGTCGATCCGGAATACGAAAAATTGCATGAACTCGTGGAATCGCTGACGGGTGTTTATGGAAATCACGAAGTCAACGAAGGCGTACAACTGACACTCTATGAGCTCCTTGAAAATGCCATCAAATACTCCACGGCGCATCCCCCGGGAAAAATCCGTTTCTCTTTTAGCGTAAACCATGTGCATGCCTGTGTCATGATCCGTAACCGCTGTATTTCGCTCGAAAACATCAGGGCATTGACACGCACCATAGATGAGATCAACCTCACGGATGGTGATGCATTGTACGAATCCCGGATGCGTGATTTATTTGAAGATCCCTATCAGGATAGGGTGCGGCTGGGCCTATTGCGCATCGTTGTCGAGGCCGGTTTTTCGCTGCAATATATTAAAACACGAAATTTTATCGAAGTAATAGCAACGAGAAAACTTGGAAAAAGGAAGGAAAATGCGGCAATTAGTTAAGAATACCCACACAAAAGGACTGCTGAAGTTGCACGAAAGCTGCGATGGTGAGACACTGACACTGGCATGGGAAGGAAAATCAGTGGATAAAAATCCAGGTGAATTTTTAAATCCTCTCTTATTAAAAATTACCGAAGAGCCAGGGCTCGCCCGCGTCATTGTAGACCTGACCGAACTGGCGCAGATGAACTCTTCATCGATGCCATCGCTGATCATATTCATGAAAAACCTGGAACGCAAGGGTATCGCCGCTGAGTTTTATTATTCGGCGGATTCGGAGTGGCAACGCATTGCCTTTCAAATGCTTGCAAATCTTGCAAAAACCATACCGAGCATCCGTGTCTTGACGGCGGCAAAAACAGCTGGATAGACTGAATATTTTGCGGGGGAAAATATGAGCAGAAAAAATGACCCGCGGGACGCGGAAAAACAAAAAGCCTATATGGAAAAGATGCGCGCCTGGGACGCGCGGGACGAGGAAAATCAACAGGGCCCCACCAAAGATAATTTTTTATCGGCATGGACAGCCAGTGTCGCACGTTTTCGCGCGACGCATTTCGGCTACCGGCCGCGACCGTTTCTATTTCCTGAGGAAAAGGCAAGGAAGGCACCGGTTTCTCTCTGGAGTAACAATTTGTTCCGGATTCCCCTCGCCGGATCTTTCGCGCTGGCGGCAGTATTGCTTGTGATTTTTTTATTTCCGAATCCAAACCCACAGGTGCCCTCGGAAACGGGTAAGGCCCTTACCGCGGGAAATTTTCCGCGAATCGGTGGATCGTTATTTCCGGGGAAATCCCTCATTTCGTTGGGCGATAAACGCACCTTGCGCGTCACCCGGGGAGCATTGGTCGTCGTGGATGCACAACCCGGTGCAGTGCCTACGCTCGATCTCATGGGTAATGTAGTCCAAGGGGATTTTGACCTGCGCGGCAAGACAAACCTAATTGTGCGTAATGCTTATATCCGGGTCGTTGTTACCGGCACCGCGTTCGGCATCGATTGGGCGGGTGAAACCGGAAAGGTTACTCTGCGGCGGGGCTCTGTGACCGTTGAACACAACAATGGCCAGCAATTACGCCTGAAACCGGGAGCTGAACTCAAGTATACTAAAGAGGGGATGCGCATAGCATCGGCGGGACCGCCTGCTCTTGCCCCGCCTGACAACAGGTTCATATTCAATATGAAGTCCGGGGAAATTCTCAAAGGGGTTCTGCTGAGGGAGAATGCGGAAAAGATTACGGTATTGAATGACGAAGGAAAAACTGTCGTGCTGCAGAAATCAGAAATCGATGATCGTATTCGGGAATCAGCAATCGTGAAGAAGGATCAGGACCATGAAGAATAAAATCCGCGTTTCCCTGGTTACAAAAATCTCCCTGCTGTTTTTCTCCCTGACCCTGCTGAATGTCTTGTTTTTCTGGATTTCAAGCGGCTCAAATCAACTCCGCCTTATTGCCGAGAAAGCAACAGCCGAAGCCCAGTCACAGGTCACGGAAATCAAAAAAAACATAGAACGCATCAACGGAAGCATTTTGGCCGGCACAAACACAGCGCAGTACGCCATTTCCATAAACAATGCCCTCGAAATGGCCGCACGGGATAAACAAAACAAAAGCGGCACCTGGCCGGATTTCCAGTTGGTATCCGCCGGCGGTCGCGTTTTGATATCCTGGCCTAAAAAAAATATAACAGAGAGCGTGCTGAAGCCTGAGACCCTGAAGGCGGCGATTCGGGCAATTCAGCTTCGGGAATTCAGCAACACACAATTTTACGGCGAACCCGATGTATTACATTATTCCGTGAATGCCTTCATTCCGGTTTTTAACGCCGCAGATAGTGAAGTTGTCCTGGTAACAAAACTGAGCGTGATGAAAATCCGCGATGAACTCGACCTGTTACTGCGTTCGGCATTGGGAATTGTGGTGCTGCTCACGGTTTTACAGATTCTTGTGGGCGTAGTGATTTACAGAAAACTGCTGCGTCCCATTCTTGCGGTCACCCGTGCATCTGTTGAGCTCGGCGGAGGTAAGCACGTCGAAATCGAGCGTTATGCGAAAAACAACGACGAACTTGGAATCCTGGTACGCACATTTAACCAAATGAGCGTGAATATCCGCGATCAGAAAACAGAACTGGAGAAGAATTATAAAGACCTGAAAAAGAAGAGCGATATGATGAACTTTGAACTGAATATCGCCCAGAAGATACAGGCGGCCATTTTACCGAAGGATTTCAAACCGGGAGGAATGCTCGTCGAAGCCGAGTATAATCCGCTCTATGGTGTCTCGGGAGACTATTTTGACTGGTTTCAATTCCGCGATGGCAGCACCGGTTTTATCATCTGCGATGCCAGCGGCCATGGAGTACCCGCAGCGCTCTTAACGATTATGGCGAAATCCTATTTTTCTTCGTTTGCTGAGAGCTACGAAGACCCAGCGGCGCTCCTGCGCTCAGCAAACGCCGATATCGCCCGTGCCCTGGATGGCGGGGGGCACTACCTAACTGCTTTCTATGCGCGTATTTATCCTGATGGCACTCTCAAATACGCCAATGCAACACACCCCTTGCCATTTGTTTTCGACGAAACGACGGGAAATGTCACCTCACTGGAAGCTCCCGGATTTTATATCGGTTTGTTGCAAGACCTGCCCATGGATTTCGAGACCCGAGAACTGAAGCTGACGGCAAAACAGAAACTGGTCTTTTATACCGACGGTATCACCGAGGCCATCAATGAGGCAGGAGACATGTTCGGTGACGACCGACTGAAAGCGATTGTTGCCGAATGCGGGGCTTTGCCACCGGCCGAACTGAAACAAACGATACTAAAGGATCTTCAAACCTTCTGCGGAACTACGGCGCTGCGCGATGACGTAACCCTGGTTGTCATAGAGGTTGGTGAGGTTTTATCGGGTGCTCACCGTGGACAAAACCTGAAAGAGGCTATTGAATCCTATCGCAGTTTTGACTTCACCAAAGCAATTGATATTTTCAATACTCTCCGTGCAGACAGTCCCGAATTGATGACCGGGGCGGCATTGTCATACTTTGCCGACACCTATTTTAAGCTTAAACAATTCAGCAAAGCGCTGCCATTATTCAAAGAATACCTCGAGCGTTACGGAGAAAGGGATGTAGTCCTCATGAAAATCGGGACCTGCCTGATGAAAGAGCGGCAATTCGACACGGCGCTGATGTACTTCCAGAGAGCCACGGATCTCGACAAGAATTTTGCCGAGGCATACGCCGGGGTTGCCGCATGTTTGATGCGCCTTGGTCGTACCGAAGAAGCCCTGAACTCTGTGCAAACCGCCCTGGCATTAAAACCCGATGCTCCGCGCTTTCAAAAACTGCGCGACAAAATCGCCGCGGCTGCAAACGGAGATAAGGAGTTAGCTCTTGCCTGATCAGCCGTTACAGTTATCGGCAGATCGCCCGGAAGACCGGCGTCCGGTTTGGCAGTTCGCCGTGCCGGCAGTTGTCGCCATAAGCATCATTGCTGGGGTCTTCATGCTGATGCGGGCAATTGCCGAAATACGTTTTCTCGAACTGGGCAGAAAACTCACAGAGCTGACTGGAAAACGTGAGGATATCCGAAACCTTAACATCTTAAAGCGCCTGCGACTCAACCAGGGCGGCTATAAAGATCAGGGTGATGAAAAAAAATTCGCGGAGGAGCGAAACCTGGCGATTGCTCTGGCGGTAACGCCAGATTCCACAGGGGGGAACAACGGAGAAGTGATCGCCCTGGGCGTCGTAAATTCCCTGAACCATATTCTTGGGCTACCTTTAGTCTATCTCTCGAAACCGTCAGCCGAAGAACGCCTCGCCGAAAACGCGTTTTTTTACGAAAAGCAGCGGAATTTCGCTAAGGCGCATGCCCTTTATGAACTGCTGACTGCCCGAAACCTGAGAGCCGACCAGCTCGATTATGTGCTTACCCATAAGAGTTTCTGCGCAGCCATGATGGGAAAATATGCGACCGGCATTGCCGATCTCGAAAAACTAATGCAGACCTCAAAGAACCAGGCAAATATTGCTTTGGCTTCGGAGATGCTGTTGATTATCCGCGGTCAGGCCGATAAGACCAGACAAATCGACACCCATGCCAGCTTAAATGCCAAGGCCGAATATTATCACCGAATTGGCGCCTTTGCCGAGGCCGCGCGGGTTATCGCCGAAATTCCTGAAGCAGGCCGCGATTCCCGTGTGCTGTTCCTGTACGGCCGCGCTCTCGAAGAGACGGGACAGGCCCGTGAAGCCGCAATCAATTATCGTACCGCAATCCAAAAAGACGCATCCTCTGCAAACGCAATCCAGGCGAACCGCCGGTTATATGCACTGGGCGCATTTTACGGCCAGGGAAAGGCCTTGCGCGAAGAAGCTAAGGAAAACTCAAAAAACATAACTCTCGACACGCAGTTTTTCAAATCAGCTCAGGCATCGGAAAGCCTGATCAGTTCCCTCGACAAAGATATGGCAATGGAGACCGAAAAATCGCTTGCCTTCGAAAAAGACCAGGGTATTGAGCAAGCAAAACCCGGCCCTACGGTAGAAACTCCTGCGGCTAAGAACGAACCAATGAAACCGACGCTTCCGGCGCGCCCCCCTGCGCAGCAGATAATGAATCGCAAACCCCAGACGATAGTCCAGGCAGACGTACCCGTAAAGGCACCGGTCGAAGACCTTACGAATCTCCGGGACATGGCGACTGCACAGCGTGCTGAGAAACTGACTCGGTTGGAGAAAAAGGCACTGCTCGCAAAGCGCTACCGTCAAATTGACCGCCTTCTGACCGATGACGGGAATGAATTTTTCGGTATTATTTTTGCAGAGAACAAGAACAAGATTTCTATTTTCACAATCATGGGCAACCTTGAAATAAATAAAGAGGACATCACCGAACGTAACAAAGCACCGATCAAATCTATTATGCAATAATGCTTAGAATCACCGCGCGACTGTTTTGGCTGGCATCATTATTGATTCCGTTTGCGGCCGCTTTTTCCCAATCTGAAAAGAGATTTGATTTTTTTTGCCTCGATGGGCAGCACGTACGAAACGCGGAGATCGATCATGAAACAGAACAGGGTTTTTATGTCAGGCTTCCCTACCTTAAGGATCTCATTTTTGTTGATCGCGATAACCTAAGTGAACCCCCGGTACCCATCCAGAATAAGAAGAAAGACGAAAAACAGCCGGCACCAGCGACCAAACGACCTTTGGGCAAATGGAAGTTTGGGCTTGTCGGTAACTATACATACTCTTCGCTCATGATATCACCCCTGGGAGAAATTTTTACGCCAACGAGTGTGTTTTCAGCAGGCACCTTCGTTGTCTTACCCCGCCCATGGTTGTATTTTATCGATGGGTTTCATGCATTCGGGTCGTATCAGCGCTATGTCAATGAGCCCCGTTATATTGAGATCATCGGCGGTTACGTGGGAACGCGGCTTGCCTGGTGGAACTTTGAGCGATTCTCCCTGAAGATTATTACCGAATTATCCGTCGGCATGGCGAGCGTCGATATGAAAGGTTTTACTTTTACGAAAAAAAATCTTTCCGCGATGGTAAACGGAATGACCGGCATATCATTTAATCCCGGAGCTTTTTATCTTTCCGCCGGCGTCGCGGTCGACTATGTCCAGGATTCCGACGTCATGTTCTCCCCGCTGGGCGTCACGTTGCGTGTGGGCTTCACTTTTTGACGGTTTGACAATGATTGTTGGATTCATACAAGACAGAATATTTTCATTCACAGGTTGCATTTCCACATTTGCTGTAACGATACTCGGTAGAGTTTGGTGTACGCAATCGGAGGTAGCATGAGAAGAATCGGTTTCTTAAACAGCCAATACACAGGCTTCAGCGGCTCGCTATTTCTGGTCTTGATACTTTCAACCGCTCAGTGCACAAGGGGATTGGCAGGCTTCATGGGCGAGAGTGATCCGAATTTAGCGCGTATCCGCATGCTCAATAATGCTCCGGTCTATCTGTCGACCATGCCCGGCGCCGTAGACAGCGTTGAGCTGCAATGGGAAGCAACGCAGAGTGGAATTTTTAGCGTCTACCTGAATGGCAGCTGTTCAGCGGGGACTCCCTTACCGGTTGCCGGCAGTGGATATATTGAAGCAGGTACAAAAGCAAAAATCCCCCTGCACGCTGCGGACCTCGATATTGGCAACAATACCTTAACCATTTGCCTGACGGTCGACAAAACAAGCGTCGTGAAGGCGGTATCCCATATCGTCGTACGCGATGACGTACCACCGGTTTCCACGGCATTCCCGGGCAGCGGAGCTTTTGCAGAAATGCCGGCAGTCACGCTGAACTGCTCCGATAACTGCTTAAAGTTAATATATACCCTGGATAATTCTGACCCCGATATTGCCGCGGATGGACGGATCCTGAACGGATTTGTTTACTCGAATGCGATACAATTGCCATCCGCAACTACTAACCTCAAGGTGCTGGCAGTGGATAAAGCCGGCAACCGGGAAGCGGTGATACGCACCGAAGCATACCAACAGGATTTCGTGCCCAACCTTGCCATCACGAACGTCACGCGCTCAAAAATGAGCGTTAACGGTTATTCTTCTTCGCAGATTGATTTCACAACCGACCGCCCGGGGCTACCTTATACACTACGATTGGATACTACAGACTGTAGCTCCGGCACGATCATAACCTCGGGCACGACTACCGCAACGACGAGTCTCGTTTTCACGGCCGCGAATTTGACGAGCGTTGGCACCCACACCCTGCGCATCTGCGGTCAAAGTTTACTCGGCAACTTCGGCGCAATCAGCACCACAATAGACCGTTCTGATGCCGCGCCCACTGCCAGTATAACACCCGCGGTTTCCAATCACACAGTCTCTGTACCCGCGCCTGTGATATCCTGTACACCAGCGGCCGGAGCTGTCATCGCTTATACAATTAACGGCGCCACACCGGTCATCGCTGCAGATGGCACCATCACCACCGGAACGGCATATGCCGGGCCCTTAACTCTCCAGGACCAGCTGCAAAGTATTGTGCGGGCAAGATGCCGGGATGCCTACGGCAATCTGAGCGCTTTGAAATCCCAAATCTATAATGTCGATACGGATAATGGCATCGTCCTGACCCTGTCGGCAACCAAGACCTTGGCCGCCGGCACCACATCCCTGGTTTTCGACTACACTTCAACGCGAAATAATATTCCAGGCAGGATACAGGCCGACACGGTAACAACTTGTTTCGGGGGAACGACCTTGTCATCGCCAACCGGAAACCTAAGTGCCCTGGTTTCAAGTTTGGTTTCAACAGATAACACAACGGTTGGTTTCAGACTGGCGGCGCGAAAAGTTTCGGGGGATTGCGTATTTTCAAACTCCATAGCCATCACCAGGGACGATTCACCGGCGGTGATTACGTCAAATCTTGCCTCTGGGCCTTATATGGGCGCTCAATCGGTCACGCTGGTTTGCGCAGACAATTGTACCAATATGGCATACACCGTCGATGGTTCGGCACCGGATATCAATCCTGATGGCACGATCAATCACGGCATGCAATACTTATCCCCCATTGCCATACCATCGGCCTCATTATTAACACTTCGGGTTGCTGCATCAGATCAGGCGCAAAGAGTTTCAACCGCGACGTTTGATTATTCGACAGATGCACCGCAACCCGTCCCCATCAGCACGATTTCGTTAGATACTACATCGCTCTCATCGGCCACACAAACGGCAACGTGGGTTTGGAATGCCGGGGCGGCAGGGTTGTTTTGGACGACAAGGAAAGCGTCATCCAACTGTTCTGATGGCACTGTTTTGCAATCTGGTGTGACCAATATCGGAGATACGACAATTAACGTATTCTGGCAATCGGGGTTCACGGGAATTTTGTCGATTCGATTATGCGTTACCAACGGTACTGCAACCGAATTTGTCATACAAGGATTTTCGAATTCGCCTTGAGTGCACCTGCCCAGTATATCTGCAAATTAGCATAGAGGATGGACGAAGTTGGTATTTTGTAGAGACGGCCGTTCTCATCTTCGGTTCGGCCTTCTTGCCCTGTTAGCTTGTTGCGGCTTCTCTTGCCAAAGTTGGAATTCTTTTTGGGCTAAATCGGAAGCTGACGCAACCGCTGGGCATTCAGCCAAGGGAACAGTGCAGCCGCGGCGACACCTCATCGTTACCGCCGGCACGGCGCAGACAGGCATTTTCAGCGAAGAATCCGCGACGATAATTGCTGGCCCTCAACTCACCTCGGCTGCCGGAACCGGGGTACAATTATGGAATATACCGCTGGGGCCGCAGCAGGGTAAGACACTGGTAGTGCACGGCGACGGTACCGGCACCACAACTTTATTCGACCCGGCGACAAATACGATGTCGATTGGTCCCGTGCTGTCGGGTTTTGCAGGTGCCAATGCGCTGGCTTTTGATTCCGTTATCGGAAATCGCTGGATGGTGCTGCACGGCAACGGGAACAATAGTGCCTCACTCTATGATTCCGCCACGGATACTTTTTTTAGCAGCACTGCGTCGCAACAAACCCTGTCGACAAATCCGCATGCCAGTTATGTTGCATCAGGGCCACGAACCGGAACGCATTTGGTGCTGTATGGTTCGGGGAGCTCCCTCACCAGCTATGCAGATACCGCTTTATTAGTTTATGCTACCGGCCCGGCGCTACCCTCGCCTTTAGGGACGAACAGCGTGGCCTTCACTTTCAGTGAAGGCGCCTTGGCAGGGAAGACGCGCATTCTTGCTGGTGACGGTACGGCCAATGTTTTTGAGTTCGACCCGTTTATTGCAGTGCCCGCCATTACAACTGCACTGGCGACTGGCTTTACAGTTTCTACCGGGGCTTTCGCCTTTCGCATCCGCGCCGGCGCAAGCAAGGGCGGCTTTGTCGTCATGCAGGGTGGCAGCTCACCGAATGCACGCATCATGTTGCCAGATGGGTCATGGTACACTACGTTTGCGGCCTCTTATACAACGAGCGCGGGAGCAAACGCGATAGAAGTAGACGCGGGCCCCTTGGCCGGAAAAACATTGCTGACAACAGGGGCTTCTTTCAATTTAACCCACTCTTTCGATCCTGAGACTTCAAGCTTCGCAGCTGCTGCCGGGCCTGTACTCCCTTTTAATTTGGGCACGGTGACTCGCAGCATTGCGGTCAATTAGGGTCTGGAAGACGGGTTCTCGAGGATCGCAGCAGGGTGAAAAAACAACCGGCACACCCAAAAAACCTTTACCGCAGCCCTAGGTCTGGCCGGATTTGCCATGGTCTTTTTTTCCGTCCTGTTTCTGGTTCTTGGTATCTGGCTGGTGATCCTCTCGGGACGGCTTTCAGGTAAGGCAATCGAAATGGAAAATTTTCTCGTCGATGTCTCGCTGACGCGCATCCTGAAGTATATATTTACACACAATCCGTTTACCGGCTACAAACAAAATATCCGTATTCTGATTTATGGCGTCGGCGGCCTGCTGACGATGCTCGCCGGTGTTGCAACCTTAGCGTATTTTCTGCTGACGCTTTCAGCACCAACGCCACGCTAAAGATATTCCATGCCGGACTTTTCGTCACAGAATTACATCTGAGATTTCATCTTGATTTTTGCCAGATAGGCTTTGTAGTTCTTGTCGGTGCCGAGCAGCCAATCCCAAAAACGAAACATACCTAGATTGTTGAGACCTGAGCGCGCATGATGAAAGTCGTGTCGCAGGGAGTGCTCGCTGCCGAACGGCGACGGAAAACGATAGCCGCAATGCTCGTCGAGAACCTCCCACGTGCGGAAGAAAAGAAACACGCACGTAGATACGAGGTCGAGGCCCAGAATCACAATGGGGGTAAGTGTGCAGAGCGTTGAAATGACTTGCTCGACGGGATGGTTGTACTCGCTGGTGAGACCGACGCAGTCATTAGTGAAGAGGTGATGCTTCTTGTGAATGGGTTTATAGAACAGGCGCAGATGCAACATGCGGTGCGTCCAATAGTTGAAGATATCGTTTAGAATAAAAGCGACGACCGTCGCTGTCGCTACGTAGAGTGCGGCAAGCGCGGGATTCGCCACGGGTGGAAAATATTGCATTCCCCGCCACATGCAAATCGGGTAGAGTAAAAACCATGTCGCCAGCGGCTGCGTGACTAATGATGCGATTAACAGGTCTCTGAGCGCACCGACCGTTAGCGAACGCGGCGGAATATTTCTCTCTTTATAAAGGCGACGCTCAGGGAAAAGATTGAACCGATAAACCGCGGCGAGAAAAAGATTACCGAATAAACTCATTACATGGTGCGCACCGACCACGGCAATTGTAAAGGTCAACGGATCTATCGGTTTATGCATACCCGTCGCGTTGCGGAGACAATGTTTGCCGTAAACTGCAAATTTTTCTGCCTTACAAACTCAGTATCTTCCGGTACTGAATAAACCCCGAGCGCGCGGCGATTTTTTCATACAGTTTCTGCGCTGTCGTATTGGTTTCATGCGTCAGCCAGTGCACACGCGATGCGCCGTCGGCTTTTGCGCGCGCATAGACGGCTTCGATGAGCGCGGTACCAATACCCTGCCCGCGCGCCCCGGCGGCGGTGAAGAGATCTTGCAGGTAACAATAGTTGCCCTCTGTCCAGCAGGAACGGTGGTAGATGATGTGCGCGATACCAGTGAGCTTGCCATCCAGAAAGGCGCCCAAGACGAACATGGGTTCGCTTGCATCCGTAAGGCGCTGCCACGTGGTGCGTGTCGTCGCTTCGCTGAGAGTGCTTTTGTAAAATTCGAGGTAGCCCAACCACAGCGGTAGCCACGCTTCGAAATTTTCGGCGCGCAGTTCCCGGACAACGATTGTATTTTGACTCAGGGGTTAATCCAACCGAAATAGATGGAAACCGGCATCATCGCGAAAACGAGCGGCACGACAATTGCAAAGGCGGCGCCCGCAAGCCTTATCGGTTTGTTATACCTCAGGTGGTTGATGCCGAGGCTCTGGAAGGCGCTGCGAAAGCCGTGCAGTAAATGCCAGGCCAGTGAGAAACAACCCGCGAGGTAGAGGCCGACGATCCATTCTGTTTTGAAAGTCGCAAACATCATGCGGTAGAGGTTGAGCTCATGTCCCGTGACAAACTGGTTGGTGCGGTTGGGGATCCAAAAATGCGACGTGTGCATAATGAGAAAAAGCAGGATTAACGTACCGAGCAGCGCCATGCTGCGCGAATACCAGGTTGAATTTGCCGACGCCTTGTTCGCGGCATAACCCACCGGGCGCGCCGCGCGGTTCTGTTTCCAGAGCAACAGGCCATCGACGATGTGGATCAAAAAACCCAGCACAAGACCGATTTCCAGAGTACGGATGATAGGGTTCGTCCCCATAAAATGCGCCCAGTGACCGAATGTCACGCCGCCGTCGTTGTACCAGATCATGGCATTGATGCCGGCATGAATCACGAGAAAGCTGATGAGGAATAATCCCGTTGCGGCCATGATGTATTTGCGGCCCAGTGAACTTTTGAACATAAGACAAGATACCCGGGCGAAGTTAGGCGGTAAATTATTCTTGGCAAGTGCCTGAAAAATCATATCCACCTACAGGAGATCTCATTTACCTGCGAAAAACAATGAAAACCTTTTTTTCCTGTTACCTTCTGCTGCTTCTCGTCCACTGCAAGAAGCCGGAGCCGAAATTCGTGAAGCACTGGATTTTAAACGACAAGGGAACAAAACTTACCTCCGGTACGAGGCCTGAAACACTTCCGCCCGGAACCGAGGTAGAATTGGCGCTCGCAGCATCAGGCGATCCGGAATGCCAGAATGTATCGGGTCAAAAGTTCTGTAAGATTACGACGAAGGACAACACCGGCTGGGTTGCCTTTGAAGACTTAAGCAAGACACAGCCCGCGGTGTATTACGTGCGAATAGCCATCGAGACCGAAGACCCAGCCGAGCGCATACCGGCAAATACCAGGGTGTGGGCTGCCGCAAGCGACGGTGAGGCGTATACGCCGCTGCCGAAAAAGAAAATGCTCGCATTCTTTTTTTCAGGACAACAGCGTTTTGCATGGCATGGTCTTTTGTCACCGACCCCCGGCGATAAAACCCTGCTTGCCGGCACACACCGTATTAACTCCGACGCTGCCAGCTTTGTCGGTGCGTATCGTATTTCGACATACACCGAAGGCATACCTTCGACGCTCGATCTGCGCGCCGATGGCACCTTCGAACTCGTGCAGAATTTATGTGAAGGCATGAAACCACTGACAGGTAAGTACTCTGTGGAAGGCGGCCGGCTGATTCTCGCGACCACAGAGTTTAAATACCCGAATACCGGGCGCATTTTTCTTGAAGCCTCGGGACCAAACGACCTGGTGATTTTGAATGATATGGGTTGCAATCCGCGTCTCGGCGATATTTTCGCGCGGTTAAAATAAACCGGTTAAGAGGCTTTAGGTTTGCTTGCCATCAGGTATAACACCCGGTGGGATTCCCCCAGCTGCACGATTCTTTGAGTGAAAAAAAACTCTGCAAACACCTTTTCAAAATCTTCTCTCGAATATTCAGGAAAAATATCTGCCCGCGTGGATAACATCCTCTGGACCTGCGAGTCACTTTTGGGCACAAACTCGATTACCAGGTAACGGCAAATTCGGCTCAGGAACTCGGCTATCCGCGCGAACGGCAAATGGTGCGTCATCACCAGATGGTGCACCAAGGCGAGAGCAAAAACCATGTCGGCCTGAACCCGATCCGTCAAAGCCGCGCGCTCCTGGTTCTCCCAACCAATACCCGGGCTGGGATTCGTGATATCTGTCACCAGCGGCAGAATGTGAGTTTCGCGCGCTGCAATACAACGCAGATAATTCTTTTCGACCGCCGCCGCATCGCTGTCAGAAGCAATGGTCGGGATGCCCTGCTCTGCTGCAAGACGGCTGAATATGCCGGTGTTGGCGCCGATATCCCACACGTTTTTGGGTTTGATAGTGCGGAGAAAATCGCTGATAGTCGCTTTTTTGTGCGCGAGCGCAGTCTCTGAATAGTTGTTATGCTCCTCATAGTCTGACCAGCCAGTACCGCGGGGCATCCAACTCAGGCTTTTGACCAGTGCCTCGAGATTTTCGAGCAAAGCTAAAAGTGAAAGCCGGCTGACCTGGTATTTTTTTTTATTCGCCCCGCCTTTTGCCGCATGCCCCTGCGCTTTCGCGTGCAGATGGATATGCGTCAAAATCGAAAAACGGAAGTACGTCGAAAGCGGCAGCAGCGCACTTGCGAGGTCGAGCGGTATGCCATCGATATGGGCAGCGAGCAATGCCCCCAAACGAATATCGCGGTAACGCATGACTAAGAGCGGCGCAAGAAAATGCCGGCAAAATTGTGCGTAGGCCGCCCACGGTTCGCCGGCAGTATATTTCGCGAACGATAACGTATCGATGAATACCGGTCGTCCCCCATAGAATTGTACGTTATAAGCGCTGGCATCCTTCAGCGTCATGCCAAAGCCGAGCGCGGTTTTCTGGATTTTCACAGTCAAAAGCGCTGCAGCCTTGAGCTGGCTGAAACACCACTCATAGGGATAAGAAATGTATGGAATACGATCAGGTCGAATAACCTTCCAGGCATTTTGTATCTCCGCCGGCGGAACATCCGCCTCGGCATGCGCAATCAGGTCACCGGATTGGGTGAGGTTCTCATAGAGACCCGAAGCCATGAATGCGCTGAAATCTTCTTTGCCTGCAAGATTAATCTGCCGGTAAACCTGATCTGCCGAAAGAAAAACAAAGCCGGCGCGATCGCGAAAGGAACCCGCAATTCTCAGGACTGGTTTTCCTTTTCAGTTTTTTCGTTTTTGCGGAAAAGATTCACGAGCTTTTTCCAGTAAATTTTCAGCGCGAGCAAAAACCCGAGAAAGCCGGCCAGGATAGCCTGCACGGCCACACTGCCGCTGCCCGGATCGACGTAAGCGTGCGCAGTATCGGCCGAAATAATGTAAATTGCCAGGGGTATGAGGGGAAAATAGCGGAACATTCGGAGTTTACATCTTATTCGACCGATACTTCCTGCTCGGCGTCGGAGAATACTTTCCTTAATGCCTGAGTTGTCAATACCTTCTTTCTTCGCGCTGCTCTATTCTACCTACCTGCTGGTCTTCATGGAAGGTTTATTCTTTTTTACGCGGCCGACTTTTGTGTCTGCAACAGACCCGCTGGAGATTGTGGCGGCAGTTTTTGTATCTGTCCCGCTCGTCTGGCTACCCGGGCTTATACTCTGGGCCGCCGGTACAGCACTCGATGGGTTGACCAGCCGGTTCACGAAAAGAAGCGCACAACTTTCCCTGATGCCGGCGCTGGTCGGCCTCACCTTTAGCGCGCTGCTGATGGCCGATAATTTCTCTTATACGGTTTTTAAAACCGGCATTATCCATACCCAGGGGTTGCAGCGCTACCTGTATCTGGGAATCATCGCCGCGGTGTTCATCGTACTCTACTGGCAAATCACCAGAACGATGCGCAGAAACCGCATCTTCTACCGGCATCCGCTGGCTTTTTTTTCCGCAGGACTTCCCCTGATGACAAGTATTGTCATTATTTTTGGAAAGCTTTTACTGAGCCCTTCGGCCGCGGTGGCGTCAGATGCGGGTGCACGCGCCCGCTCCGATTTACCGAATATTATCCTGTTCGCTTCGGACGGCATCGATGCCAACAGGCTCGCGCTCTATGGCTACCGCCGCAACACAACGCCCAACCTCAATGCCTTTTCCAGGGAAAGGCCGCCGCTGTTGTGCGAAAATGCATTTTCCAACGGCGCGCGCACGACAGGCTCTGTGACGTCGATGCTGACGGGGAAGGCGCCGGCCACGAACAAGGTATTTTTCCCGCCGCATATGCTTGATGATGCCGAAGCGCTGCGGCACTTGCCGGGCATCCTGAAAAAACTCGGCTATGTGAATTTCCAGGAGACCATCCGCTATTACGCAGACGCGGGTGACCTGAATTTGCAGGGTGCATTCGACATCGCCAATAACCGCGGCCTGTACAATCCCGGCTTTCTCGGCCGGCGTTTTGTCACGGAAAATTATTTTCTCGCGGCTATCGTCGACCGCATCCGGCAACGCAGCCTGCATCTGACCGGAGTGCGTGCGATGGAAGACGTCTATGCACAAATGACGCAGCCAGATAAGCCGAACGAAGTTTATGGAACAAACGACGACACGCGCATGGACCGTTTTTTCAAATTTATGGAGGGCACAAGGACGCCATTCTTTGCACACCTGCACCTGCTCGATTCGCACTGCTGCGGGTATAAGATTCGCCGTGCACATTTTTCTGCGCGCGGCGAAGACGACGACGAAGGGCCGTCGGCCAATGACCTGATGGACGACACCATTCTCTCCAGCGACGATCATTTTGGCCGCATGCTGGCGTTTCTGAAATCACGCGGCATGCTCGCCAATACGCTGATCGTTTACAGCTCTGACCACAACCGGGGCTGGACGATCAAAAAGCGCACGCCGCTGATGTTTTTCTTTCCGGACGGCAAACAGGCCAGGGTCGAAGAGAAAAATTGCCAGCTTTTGGATGTTATGCCGACCATTCTTGATTCCCTGGGCCGAAACGTGCCCCCGTGGGTTGAAGGCCACTCGCTGCTCAGACCTGAGAAGCTCACGAGTGACAGGCCAATCTTCGGCTTTCTCAATATCAACCGTCGCCCTATCAAGGTCGGCGCCTCAACAGTGACAACGCTGACGAATGCCGGCCCGCCTTTTTATGGCCTGACCTCTTATAATATGGTGAGCTGCGACCGCTGGTATGAATTAAACCTCAATACAGGCGGCATGTCGTCGGGGACTGTTACCGGGCATTCAGGCGATTGCGAAGACGCAGAAGACCTGAACTCCGCAGATGCCAGGCGCAAGATCGTAAAATACCTGCGGGCGAAAAAACTCGGATTTAAATTTAAAGACGCGGGTTAGAGAGTAAGACCTCCCGCCCGAAAGCGGGAGAGGAAACCTTATTTAGATTCGACGAGTTTGAATGTGACGCGGCGGTTTTGTAATTTTGTCAGCGAGGGATCCTGGTCTGAATCTGAAACACCGACATAGGTCATCTTTGTGCCATCGAGACCCTTCTGTTTGAAGTAGTCATAGACAAATTTTGCACGTTGCGTAGAGATATTTTTCAGAAAACTCTGGGGTTTTCCGCTGCCAGAATTGGCATGCCCGGCGATCTGCAGTTTATAACCCTCTGGCATAGATGCAACCACACCCTTGGCAACACTGGCTGACGCTTCGCCGTACTGATCAAACTGCGTCATAGGCATCGACGAACCAAAGCCGGGAAAACCCATGACAGGCACCTTTGCCAGCTGCGCATTTGCAGCGTCGACGATCATATTACCGCTGGGCGCGCGCTCTTCTACTTTTGGCGTCGAGCTGCAGGCCGCAAAAAGTGCGGCAAACAACAATGCCTGAACAAACAATAAATTTCTGAATTTCATATTACCTCTGGTACGTTTTTCGGATAGAAAGCGGCCGCTAAATAACGGGCCGGGTTCACGCAGGATGGATTTTGCAGATAAGGAGCGCGTGATGATTTCTGACCGTTGGCCGACAGAGCGCCATGGGGAATTCTTACGTCAATGAAATTTGGCATGAAACCAGCCCGTAATTATTCATTCTTGCGTGATGCGTATACAAAGTACCCCATCCTTTTCGAAATGAAATACAACCTTGTCTTTTGCCGTATATGTCCAAACATCTTTGGGATGCAACCGGTGGAAATTCTCCTTACCCGCAATCAGGGCTTCGCACCACGCTGCCTCTTTCGGGAATGAGGTGATAACCGCACCGGCCAGCCATTTTTTCGCATCTGCCTTTTTCAGCGCAAGCGCAACCCTGAAATCGCGGTGTGTTGGCCCGGGAATCGACGAGCCGGCGTTGAGATTCACATCGTAAATATCAAACTGTACATCTTTGACCTCTGAACGCATGCGCAGGTATTTTTTAAGCACGCGGACACGCTCCTCTTTATCGGCGTAGTCAATGCTGCGAACACGGTTGCTGCCGGCATAAGCTGCCATAAAGGCGAGCAATCCTGCCAATATTCCACGAATCATCAGGGCAAGTATGGTCCGCCGGTTTCGCCCCAACCCCATTTGGGCATGGGTTGCTCTGCTTCCATTGGATTCTCTGTAAGATTCGAGTTAATCACCGCAAGCCGGGTTCCCCATTCGAGATAGCCCACAAAAGCCGAGCGAAACTCGGGATCGCTTTTGAGCCCGATTTCATCCGCCGTTTCGAGCAAGAGTTGAATCCAGCGCTGCCGCTTCTCTTCCGTTAACATTTTGCCGATATGTTTTCCGATCATCTGAGAGTGACTGCCGCCGTCCTGGGTAGAATATAACTTTTCACCACCGAAAACTTCGGCAACAAAATGGGCTACGTGTTGGACGTGCTCTTTGGACATATTGGCAAAAACTGCGCCTAACAAAGGATCTTTCAGAACTTTTTCATAAAATTTTGAAAACAGGTTTTCGAAGGTCGTCATATCGCCCGCCCATTCGAATAATGTAGGAATTTTTTCCATGGTGCTCCGTTAAAGGTTTTTTTAGTGAATTTCAGATGGCATGGCAAGCCCGATTAAAAATAGCGTACGCAGCAAACGTTCGGGTAAAATACTTATGCTCCTTTTTTCATGCGCGCAACATCTCTGGCCGGCGGCGCGCCGAAGAACCGCGCATACTCGCGGTTGAACTGCGATGCACTCTCGTAACCGACTTCATACGCCGCCGGTGCAACACGGTAACCACCAAAGGCCAAAAGCTTGCGTGCCTCCATCAGACGCAATTGTTTTTGAAACTGAATCGGCGTCATGCCCGTGATCTGCCTGAACTGGCGGTGAAACGTTGTCACCGCAATGCTGGCCTTCTCCGCCAGGCGATGGATTTCTACCGTGCTGGTATAATTTTCCCGAATCCACTGAATCGCCTGCTGTATGCCCGGCCCCTGACCATGCGCACGGCAGAGGCGCGCCAGCCGCCAGCCCTGCGGCCCGATGAGTACACGGTACAGTATCTCGCGTTCGTAGACAGGCGCCAGCGCTGCAATGTGCTCAGGCGTCTTCAAGAGGCGCAGCATGCGTAGCACAGCTTCGAGAAAATCTTCCGTTGCGTCGCAGGCAGAAAACGCAGTGGGATATCCCCCTTTGTGAAGGTCTTCAGGCAGATCGTTCAGCAAACTTATCAGTGTATCTTGATTCAAATACAGCCCCACCGAAACATAGGGCAGACCGTTCGCGCCCTGGTGCACCCGGCCCGTCGCCGGCAATTCTGTGGGAATGACAAAGTACGACGGCGCCCTGAGCTCGATGGTTGTGTCGCCGATCCACAGCGTCTTGCCGCCCTGCACCACGAGCCCGATCATCGGCTCATAGAGCGCCGCGAGCTGCTGCTCTGGCACCTCGCCCTTGATGATCAGCACGCCGGGCAATGGCGTGGTGGTCGGCGTGGTCTGCGCCGCCATCGTCAGTTGAACTATTTCAGTCAGCTGATCTTGCATGGGCTCAAGATAGTCAAAATAGCATTTTTAGGCCTAAAATTAGTAAACTTCTTAATAAAAGGCCGATTCATTAACTATGCTAAGGTACTATTAGGCAATAAATCGACAGCATTGGATCTTGAAACTGGCCGCAAAATACCCTATACCTATGTCTCGACATTAAAAATTTAAAGGAGAATTTTATGAAAGTAGCAATTGTCACAGGTGGAAGTAACGGCATCGGTAAGAGCACGGCGCTCGAGCTGGGCCGGCGCGGCGTCGGCGTGATTCTGACGTATCACTCGCACCCCAAGGGCGCCGACGATGTGGTGCGCCAGATCGAACAGCTCGGTGCACGTGCCGTGGGATTAAAACTCGATCTCAGCCAGCGCTCGACGTTTGCCGATTTTACCGAACAGGTGAAAAAACATCTCGCTGAAATCTGGCGGAAGGACACCTTCGACTACCTGGTAAATAACGGCGGCATCGGTGGTGGCATGATATTCAGCGCGATGACCGAAGAGTATTTCGATGCGATCCTCAACACGAATTTCAAAGGGCCGGTTTTCCTGACGCAGCAGTTATTGCCGCTCATGGCAGACGGCGGGCGCATTGTGAACACCTCGAGCAACTCGAAGTCGATCACACCACCGGGGTATTCGATCTATGGCTCGCTGAAAGCGGCGCTGTCAACCTGGACGCGTTACCTCGCCAAAGAACTCGCTCCGCGGCAGTTTCGTGTCAATGCTGTGTCTCCCGGGCCTGTGCGCAGCAACTTCGGCGACGGTGTGTTCGATAAACATCCCGAATATATCCAACCGCTCGCCGACCAGACGGCGCTGGGCCGCATCGCCGAGCCCGAAGATGTCGGTCGGGTGATCGCCAACCTGCTGTCCGACGATTTCGGCTGGGTAACCGCACAGGACATCGAAGTTTCGGGTGGCTTCATGCTTTAGTTGTTGTTCGTGTATAGCGACGGGATTTCTGCGCCAATGAAATTGGTCTCCAGGATCCTGTCGTTATGCCTGTTACTCAGTGTTCTACCGGCAATTCACGCAGAATGGCGCAACTGCCCTTTCGGCGAGCACGAGGCTGAAGAGGTTTTCAATGTATTTTTCGAATATTTCAAAAAAGTCGATCCCGGCGATCAAAAGCTCATCGACCCGAAAGGTTGCAAAATCGACGTCGATTGCAGTGCAAAAGGTGATGCGATCCATGCCCGCTTCAAAGCGGAATGTATAGTGTTAACATATAAACCCAAAGCAAAAAACCACATGAAACCCAATGGCGAAAAGTTTAAGCTACAAAAAACCGTGGTCTCCGGGAAAAACAGCGACCCTTACCTGAAAGAATGAATCACGTCCCGTCGTCAAACTTCACGACGGTGGCTTTCAGATGCAGTATATGGATGGTCCCCAACAGCCAGTACTCTTTTTCAAGAAACCAACTCACTTGTATGATGTCGTCGCCCTGCTTCGCCTGAACGAGTTCGCGCCGCGCGCGCTCAAAATCAGGGGCTCCGGTGACATTGGCGCTCCACAATAAATTGAAGTTACTGACCCGCGTTTCGGCCTCACCCAGAATTTTGTACGGTCTGCTGATTGCCGTCAGCGAAGGCACGATGCCACCTGGCGAGGTCTTGCGCAGGCCGACGTGATTGCCCGAACATGACATTATTAGGAAAAACAAAGAGAGAATAAATACGCGCAGCAGCAGTTTCACTTTCTCTTTTTAACCTCGGTTTCCCCTCTCGGCCTGATTTTCACCGCAGTCCCTGAAAGATAAAGTTTATCCCAGGTGGCGAATAACAGGCAGGCATCTTTTTTATACCAGCGGATATCAATCAGGGCATCCCCCTGGGAACTATCCAGCGCCATTTTGATGGCTTCGTCAAAATCAGGATGCCCGAAAGAGAACAGGCAGAGCGGCGAAAAACTCCATGCGCTCGAAGTGCCTTCGGCGGGGCCAAGGGTTTTCGAGATTTGTTCCTGTGTGACAGGCACGTTAGAGGGGGCCATCCCCATCGGCGTGACGCATGCAACAAGTGTTGCCGCCAGCAAAATCATGATTACCGGAACTTTTTTCATATTACCTCAGAATTTTATCTCCACACCGAAATTAGGAATGAATGGCGCCGAGTTAATCGGCCGCTGCACCTCGGGATTACCAGCGCCATAGGGCTGGTTGTAATACCAGCGCTGCTGCGTCTTTGGATGGTAGAACATCGCCGTCATGTTGAGAATCTCAAAATAGAACGACGCCTCACCCCAGTGGTGACGGTTACGGTAAGTATAACGCATATTGAGCAGCAAAAACGGGTCGAAAGTTGCGGTGTTGGGTATGGTATTATTTTTGGGTGCATACCTACCCGTGCCCTTTGGGTCACCGTCATCACCAACTATGGTTGTGTAGGGAGCGGATGAAACGGCTTCAAAGCGCCAGCTGAGCGTGTGGTTATTGTGGCGGTAACCGCCGACGAGCTTGAAATTATGGTACTGCTGGTATTGCGAACTGATCTCCGTATTCGCATATGGTTGATTGGGTACTCCCGTCAGCAATTTGGCATTGGTGTAAGTATAGTTGATCCAGCCAAAAAAACCCTGCCCGTTATCGCTGTCGGCTTTTTTGAGCGTGATCTCGAAACCAAAATTCTTCGACTTGCCTGAGTTGATGCGTGTGAGCTGCGTACCATCCGCCGAAATATTTGCAGCGTCCGTGTACGAATTCGCCTGGTTGAAGAAATAATTATAAAAAAATTCTGACTTGATGCTGAACCCTGAAAAAGCCTGTTCGAAACCCGCTGCGCCATGCCATGCCTTTTCGGCGGTATATTCCTTCGCCACGCTTACCGTCGGGTCCGACTGGAAATAGTTCGGGTTTGTCTGCACAAATTGGCTGTATTGCCCGCCCGCAACAGAGATCTTTGTCGCCGACTCAAATTCATACGACAGAAGCCCGCGCGGATCGACGGTGGTTTCGCGGTTGCGGTCGAGATAGTTCGCCCTCACCCCCGGTAAAAATGTCAGCCCACCGACGACGAGTTTGTTTTCGATATGCCCTGCGACGACACGGTTCGAGCCGGCGTTTGAATAGGGCACAATGCGGTACGAAGTCGGGTCGTCGAAATCGATGCGTGCCGGCGCCGGGTTGTTGTTCAGGATCTGTTGCCCCGTATTGCTGAAATCAAAATAACGGAACTCGGCCCCCGCCTGCAGGAATGTCTGCGTATTCAGCCAGTAGAATTTCGCGGTATCCTGGATGCCAAACACATTCGGCAAGGCATCGCGCCGCACCGTTATATTGACGTTATATGCCGAGTTGTTGCGGTTATCAAAGATACTCTGCTTCGTCAGCGATGAGAAACCCATCAGCGTATTCGAAAATTTTTTCGGAACGATATAGTCGTGATAGAGTCCCTGGCTATGCGCCATAATTTCCAGATTCGTCGAGCGCGCGAATGTCAACGGATCGGCGCCGGCCTGGTCGGCAGCGCGCGCCGCAGCCGCTTCGGGCGAGGTGTTTAATACCAGGGTATCGCGGCTGCCAAAGACGAGCACGCGCAGGGAATGGTGTTGATTCAAATCATACTTCGCCTTCGCCTGGTAATCCCAATAGCGGGGCAAGGCATCAATGGTGGTATTTTGGATTTTCTCAAGTACCGGCAAGAACAGATCGATATAACTTTTTCTACCGCCGATCATCCAGTACCCCGCGTTCTGCTTCTCTTTCGTGCCGGGCGCCGAAAAATTGATCGGTACTTTAATGATGGCGTTACCCGAAATGGCATTCACATCCACAATCGTACCGAATTCTTTTACTGCATCGATGGTGTTGAAGCTGATCACCCCGCCACTGGCAAAGCCGAAGTGTGCCGGATACGATGATGAGTATAAATCTACCGACTTCAACAGCTCCACCGGCACCACGGCATGGAATCCGCCAAAATGCTGTGCATTGAGAATCGGTATGTCGTCGATCAGGTAGAGGTTGAGGTTGGGGTTCGCGCCGCGGATCACAAGCGTGCCAAAGAGACCGCCTGTACCGCCGCCGCCTGTCGTGCTCACCCCCGGCAAGGTGCGTAGCGATTGAATCGGATCGTTGAAGCCGCCGGCAATATCCTTGATGTTCTCGCGCGTCAGGGTATTGCGCGAAAGGGTCTGGATATCACGATCACCGTATAGCCTGACCTTGCCGGCGCGGACGGTAGGCAATTCCATGAAGTAGTTTTTAACCGTATTCTTATCGATCTTTTCCGTCACAACAAGATCGGCGCGGCCGGCGACTTTGAAGACAATCGTGTACGTACCGGGCTTCTCGACCGGTAAAATAAAAGTGCCCTGCTCTGAAAGCCGCGCCTTAAATTTCAGTTCGCGTATGACAACGGTACCACCTTCGACCGCTTCTTTACTCCCGAGATCACGAACAGTGCCGGAAAAGAGCAAGGGCGCGGCGTTGATACCTGCGGTTGCGACGAGCAGAGCGGGTAAGAAAATTCTAATAAGACTTCCGCTGCGAGACATCGTCTGTGTGCATTAGGGAAAAGACCCCGGCTGCGTCGATTTGGTTCCTGAATCAAGATTTGGCAGTAAAGATGCGCGCCATCATCTTGTCGGCGTCGTCGGCGAATTTCTCTGTGGGTGTGTCTCCAACGGTGTCGACGACCCATGCAGCTCCGTCGCCATCGAGGTAAAAAATGTAATCGTTCGGCGCATAGGCGACCGGAACCCAGCTGGCATCATCACCGCGCGGATCTTTATGTGCGCCGCTCTTGAGACAGGCATAGGCGCCGAACAGCCAGTCATACCCTTCTTCGCCGGGGGCATCCGCCGCAACGAGGCCGCCATAACGCTGATCAAAAACCAGCACCGCTCCATGCAACGCGTACTTTCGATCGCTGAGCAGGGCGCGGAGTTTTTCATCATCGCCGCGCTGCTTCAAATCGAATGTGGGTTTGAGCTTTGCAAGGCGCTTATTCGCTTCAGCGCCGATGAATGCCGTTAAATTTGTGGAAATCGGTTTTGCCGCTTTTTTAGCCGGTGACCTCTTGATTTTGCCCGCGTTCGCCATCGCTGCGGCACGGATCACTTCGAATTGCTCACGGTCTTTTACGCCGGCGACATTCAAACTCGAAAGCATATAAACCGCGGCGTCCATTACCGTCGCGCCGCCCTCTTGCCAGCCGCGGTCTTTTTTTGCGAGCCAGGCAAGATTACCGGCCGCGGTACGTGCCCACGATACCGCGCGGTCTTTTTCACGCTGCGCAAACGGAACGCCATCTTCAAAACTCAGGTTCGCTGCCGCCTGCAATGCTTCAGGCTCGACTTCCTCTCCGGCGAGCCAGCGCTCGACCAGAGCAAACGCGGCCTGAGTGGCCGACGGTATTACCTTCCCTAAACCTGTAAAATCGGCAAAGGCACTGCGCACGACTGCCGCATAACCGACAACTTCGAGAGCGTGATCCTTTTTCATTGAACATATGGCGACGGCACCGGAAAGGGTGTAAACCGTGATTCCTCTTTCTGACTGCATTAGGATCTCCCAGGAACTGGCGCAGGCGTTCGGGGTTGAAACATTTACCGTACTCGAAGAAGGCGCATATCCCGCGTGTGCGGTCAGCGTCGGCGGTTCACATTTGCTGTTAGTCAGGCATTTTGGTTCTTCGTTCGGAATTTCTTTGCCGACGGATACAAGTTTTTCGTTTCGTAATACAGCCGATTTCAAAAATGCCATGCCTGAAATTATTCGGGCAACGAACGCATACCGCGGGAAAAATCCAGAGGTTGTCACCATGGCAGATGTGGCAATCTGTCTGAAGCCGGTAATCCTCACACTCACCTCACCATGGCGCTGCGATTTCCCCGGAACGCCAGTGCCTTCCGAAGCCTGGCTCAAGAGCGGCGCTTACGCAATCGGCCTTTTTCAGGAAGGCGCAGCGGTGCAGATTTTTGTCTGGGTCGGTTCAGAACCGGAGACTTTCCATGCCGGCTCGGCGAAAATTCTAACCGACCTAAGTACATGGATTTTACCACAGCTACGGGCACAGGCGCACAGGGCGGTTGAAATTGCCGCAGAAGAAAAAGCCGCGGCAGCCATAGAGCCGCCGACTCTCGCAGAAGCTATGGCGGCCCTGCAACAGGGCAAGCGTATACAGCTGGGTGTGGGCCGCTGGTATAAAACCTATTTTTTAAGCGAAGGAAAACTCCGCTGCGAAGTTTTCGACGAAGGCGCTTACGATGAATACGCTGCCACGGCAGAAGAATTCACAGACTCGCTAAAGGCAAACGCCCAACAGGCGCGCGCGCAGTTACAATGAATTCGAAATAGTTTCCATCATGCGCAGCCAGGCATCCCTGCGCAGGTTACCTTCCGATTTTCCCAAACGCAAAACAACGACCTGCGTACGCGGATTGACCAGGGTATACTGGCCTAAATGGCCGATGGCAAAATACGTTCCGTTATTTTCGCGCGGCAGCCACCACTGGTATCTGTACCTGAGCTCGCCGGCGTTCAATGCCTTTGCCTGGTTGCGTGATTCTTTGAGCCACGCCACGGGAACGACCTGGTTACCCCGCCAGTTCTTGCCATCGATGCTCAGCGCGCCGAGCTTAATGAAATCGCGGGCGGTTGCTGTGAGGCAGCAATAGACTTTCTCTATGCCATTATCATTATCGACGGACCACGAGCCGGCATACTCTGCGCCCATTTTTTCCCAGATGCTGCGGCGGAAATACTCCGTGATCGTTTCTTTTTTTAACCTGCGCCGCAAGGCCACACCCAAAAGTGCAGTGTCGGCGCTCTTGTAATTGAAGCCGGCCCCCGGAACACCGGTGACTTTTTGCGTCAATGCCCTTTGCTCCAGATCTTTGTCATAATAGTACCAGGGCGCATCGCCACCGATGGGGTTATCCGAATCGCTGTAGTCCGAACCAGAAGTCATATTCAGAAGATTTTCCAACGTGACGCGGTCGTACCCACGCCCCACAAGTTCCGGGATGTAATTCGCTACCGGATCGTTCACGCCGGAAATCCATCCCTCTTCGAGCGCGCGGCCAAACAGCATCGAAAAGTAAGACTTGCTCATGGAAAATGCCAGCGAGATGGTATTTTCGGCTGCACCGTTCAGGTATTTTTCATAGACAAGCTTTTGATTTTTCAACACCAGAAAGGCCGTGGTGTTATTTTCAGACAACAGTTGTTCAAACGTCTGGAATTTTGCAGCAAAGCCGGCGGGAACTTCGGGTGCGAAGGCATTCTCACTGCCGAGTTTCCACGGCTGCGCTGCAGCCGGCAAAGGCCGTGAAGGAAAAATCTTCCAGTCATCGATCGTGGAAAAATTATGATAGACGATGCGCGAAAACGTACAGGCGCCAGGAAAAATCAGAAGCGCCCAAAGCGGTAACCGCAGCACAAAGCAGCGAAGCCATAACCCTACCTCGGTCAAGCAATTATGCAGGTTTGTAACGGCTTTACAGAAGAGCTTGCAGAGCCAAACCGTCAAATGTCGGATGAGCTATCTCTGGCACTACAAGCGACTTCTCAACACCGAGCTCGAACACGGCCAGCGGCTCACGGCCCTCTATTCCTGCCTTACCCGCCTCAGCCAGGTCGAAGGCAAACCGCGCTCTGAAATCGCCGCGGCGCTGCTTGAGGGTATAGCCGAAAGCCGGCAGGCCGTGCAAAAAGAAGATCTGCCGCAGCTCGCGGCGCGGCTCTTCCATTACCGCAACACATTGCTCAAGGGCAGAATCACCGACGCGAACCGCAACCGACAGGCAAAGATCGATAAGAAAAATTTGCAGCGCCAGATCAATGAAACCTTGAATACAGTCCAGGACCGCCGAGTCGGCTTCTTCAAAGAATTGCCGTATGGACGCTCCGACGAATCGATTGAAGATTGGTTGCTGCCCAAAAACAGGGAACCTTCGCATGACAGGGAAACACTGCTTGCATACCTAAGAACCGGTGAACCGCGTTCCGTAGCCGCCGGCATTGAAACCGACGTTCTTGCGAAAGAGAAGAAGATCATTGGCCCGATGCGTATTCTCAGCGACGGCAACTGGCAGTGGCCGGCATCACTCACCTATTACGTGGAGAACTATAATTTGCAAATACCGCAAGAATTCGTCAGCTATGTGGAAGCGCAAACACGCCTGAGGCAGCTCGGCTGATTATTTTCCCGGATAAGAGGTTTTGGAGTGGGGGTCGGTCTCAAACATGGCTTCTTCAAAATCGGAAAAACCGTCGCCATCAGAATCACGGAAAATCTCCGCGGCGTCGACACCCGGCACTCCCGCTTCGGTCCATCCGGCAAAAAGAGACCTGAGATCGCGGCCTGAAACCTCGACAATCAGTTCTTTAATCTGCGCGGTGTCCAAAAATTTTCCGCGTTCATACATCCGCCTGTGCAGCTTCAGCCAGCCCTGGTAGCCCAGCTGGCGATACAACATGTACCAGAATGCCGCGCCCTTGTCGTACTGGAATTCTGTATCTTTATCAAGCAGAGACTTAACGAAGCGGTTTTTTTTCGCATCGTCATAATCCTTGAACTTCAGCACGTCCCTGAGGTAGGTCGGCTTTTTTTGAAACACTTCGCGCAGTATCACGTTGGCGACATAGGTCACGCCCTCTTTCGACCAGCGGTTCGCGTAGAGGCAGGCCCAGTTGTGCACCAGTTCGTGGCGTGAAACATTCGCCGGTTTGTCCTTTTCGTTAAATTGAAAAACGATACCGGTACGGTTGTTGTGCGCTTTGTGCGCATAGTAGTACGGTCCGCGACTCAAAACCATGCCGAGATTTTTGTGATCGGCCGGCAGCGGATATACCTTCGCATAGAGATCCTGCATTTTCGCGATACCGTCGTCAACGGCTCCTTTCGCCCATTTGTCCCAACCGTCAGGATAAATCACCGCGAAACTATAAGCGTCCTTGCCCATCTGAAAAGATTTTTGCGCGGCGCGGTAAGCCAGGGGGGATGCCTCGCCGGATATTTCTATGTTATCGAAGTCGACGGCATTTTGCACAAAGGTTTTTTCGAGCCGGCGATCGCGGTTGGGGTTCAACTGATTGCCCATCGTGTCCATATAAAGCGCGAAGCCGGCGTAAGCAGCCATCTCGGGCAAGGTCACGACCTCACCCTCGCTGGCGCTCGAAGGCATGCGCGGCGCGGTGATGAGATCTTTGCCGTCGACGGAGAGCGTGAACTCGTCGCCGCTGCGGTCGATCTTGAAGGTGTGCCAGGTGTTGCGGCTGAAGGGATATCCCACCTGCTGGATTTTTTTACCGCTGTTCGTGTGACTGGCAAGCAACGTCACCTGCTGCGCCTTCAGATCGATATGGAAGTACAAAAGATTTTCGAGCAGATTATACCGAGTGTCAGCGACAATGTTGAAGTGCGAATCGGCATCACCCGCGGCGCGAGCCTGAATTGAAAACAGCGCATTCCTGCCCATCATGGGCAGAATATTCAGATAGGCACTCCCCTTTTGTTTAAAGCGGGCTTTGAGTGTCCCCTCGACCACGGAGAAACACTCGTCCTGAAACTGCACATAGTTCTTTGTCGTCGCGAGGCTGTCGCTCGAGAATTCGTCGCGGAAAACGGGCGGGGGTGTGACGGAGAGAATCTCAGAGATCGGCAGGAGTATGGTAACGAAGAGAACAATCCGCATAACTCTCTGCAATAAATGGTAAACTTTGCGTCAACGAATTGCGCTTTACATTTGAAATGAAAACGCGCGTCACGGGCTGCATGATTGGCAGCGATCAGCTTATCACACAGCTTCTGCAAAACCTCACCGCATTTGAAACGATCCAGCTACGGCTTGATCCGCAGCGGCTGGCCGAATACGAGGCCCAGGTAAAAGCACTACCGGATTTTTCGGCCGTCGCCGAGACCTTGCGCGCTGTAGAGCTACCGGAGGCCCAGGCGTTTCCACAACGACAGCTCCTCAAAGCTGCTGCGCAACTGGCGAAAGGCAAAGAGATTTTTCTGACGGCCGAAGCCGGCCGCGCGGGTTTCATGGGTATCTTCCGCTCGCTGCGCTTTTTCTGCCGGGCATATGAAGCGCTCTATCCGCTCGCGCCGTTTTACAAGGATATTCACAGGTTTTTTCTCGAGTCGGCCGATGACGTGCTGCCAGAGCGCAAGCCCACGCAGGTCGCCGACACTGTCGCGCGCGGCATCCAGAATTTTGAAAACGAACGCGGTCAGCGCGGTGGATTTACCCTGTACGTGCCGGAATATTACACTGCCGAAAGAGACTGGCCGCTCATCGTCGCGCTCCACGGCGGGTCTGGCCACGGTGCGGATTTTTTCTGGAACTGGTTGCCTACGGCGCGCTCGCGTGGTGCGATTCTGCTCGCGCCGAGTTCAAAAGAGAATACCTGGTCGCTGCAAGATCCCACAGTCGATGGTAAGGCAATCCTCAAAATGGTGAGCGATATTATTGCGCGCTATAAAGTCGATGCCAGTCGCATGATGTTGACAGGCATTTCGGACGGCGGCACGTTTGCGATGATGCTGACCTCGTCAGCGATGAATATCTTCAGCCATACGGCGCCGCTGGCCTGCGCGGGCCATGCTTTCACAGCCCACGCGCAAAAGTTTTCCGGAAAAAAAATCTACCTGGTTCATGGCGGCAGGGACTGGATGTTCCAGGTTGCGCCGGTGCGACAGGCAGCCGGGGCATTAAAGGCGGCGGGCGCGGAAATCGTCTACCGCGAAATCGCCGACCTCTCGCACAACTACCCGCGCGATGAGAATGCCGCGATTTTCGATTGGTTGATAAAGCCTTAATTGATGCACATTACACACAAGCGGTAAAAATGCGAAGCCTGATCACTCTGATGACAATCACCCTGCAGTTTCTTAGCTGCATCCGGCAAGAGTCTGTTAAAACGCCATCGGGAAACCGCCCTTATCAGCTCAACGTTCCCGAACAAATCAAACCCGGTCAAGCCTATCCGCTGGTGATTTTACTCCATGGCCACGGCGGTTATGGTCCAAAAACCAGCTCATACTTCGGCTTCGACAAACTTGTCGATTCGAAAGGTTTTATTCTCGCCATGCCGGAGGGTACGCGGCGGTGGTTTCTGGGCAAGCGTTACTTCAATGCCACCGATCTCTGTTGCGCCTTTGTGCAAAACCCGCCCGACGATGTCACATACATTGATGCTGTCATCGACGATGTTTCTGCAAAATATATGATCGATGAGAAGCGCATCTTCGTTGCCGGACATTCCAACGGCGGCTACATGGCGTATCGTTATGCCTGTGACAGGGCTGAAAGGGTTGCGGCTATCATCAGCCTTGCCGGCGCCATGTGGACGGACACCTCGCGCTGCGACCCCGAAGAGCCTGTTGCGGTATTACAGATTCACGGCGACGCAGATACCATTGTTCCTTATGAGAGCGTCGATAATTACCAGGGTTCGTCGACAACGCATATTTCTGCACATGAAACAGCCGCCGCCTGGGCCGGCTTCAACGGTTGCAAAGCGACATCGGAAACAAACGAACAAGCTTTGGATCTTATTGCCGATGAAGATCCTCCGCTCGGAAAAGAAACAACGCTTGAAAAGTGGGGTAGCTGCCGCGGCGCCGAGTTATGGACTCTGCAAGGTGGCAGCCATAAGCCGCGCCTCAACCAGCCGATCTGGGCCGAGTCGCTCTATGCATGGCTCATGGCGCATCCAAAACCGTGATTAAGCTAATTCTTCGCCGCCCTGAGCCCCAGCAGCGCGGCAATGCCCGTGCACGCGGCCGGTACCGGAAAAAAGAACAGCGCACTGAGCACGGAAATTCCCAGCACGCCGACACTATTCAGAATCAACAACTTGCGCCCCACGCCCTCGAGGCCACCTTTGCCCGAAAGCATAAAAAAGCCAATCCCCAAAATAAACAGGAACAGGCTCATACCAATATTATTGCCCAGGAAAATGTCCGCGTATGTCTGCGCCTTGCCTACAGGCATCGGTACCAGCGTCGCCTTCATGACCGCAACAGCCCTCGTCACCTCAACCTGGGCCGCGGGTATCGGCATAAACGTGCCGGCCGTATGGCCAAGGCAGGTAAATAACGTCAGCGCCCCCGCGACGCGCAAAAAAAGTTTTGATGTATTCATATGATAGCTTTAAACTAAAATCGGGCGCGTCAAATGCTTCCAACGCCCGACATTCGACTTATTTCGAAAATTTTCCGTTGCGGATTGTCAGCCGCTCGTTTTTAGTAGCGCTGATTTTATCGCTGCCGATATCAAACGTACAAAATGAATAACCGCAGAGACCGTAAAGTGATCCGCCCGAACCCAGCGTATGCTCTGAAATGCTGAGATTGCCTTCGCCCTGCACCTTGACTGTATACGACTTGCTATCCTGATTGATAACGTCCGTTGCGCTCAATGCCGTGCCGATTGAAAGAGCGGCAAACACCGCCATAACGATTAATTTCTTCATAGTTTCTCCTTTAGGTAAGCTTATAACTAACCCACACATGTACGCCTGAAGCAGATCTGCGATGCCATTTTTTTGAAGACCTCTTGACACTCAATCCGACTTGCCGCTTTCTCTGACCTCCATGGAAGCCGCCACCAAACAAAAACAACCGCGCTTCCCTTTTTATCTGCAGATTCTCACCGCCGTAACGCTGGGCTCGCTCGCGGGAGTTTTTTTCGGCAAGGAATCTGCCCATTACTGGGCCAATGACTCGCTGAGCGAAATCGGCCTCTCTGTCATCCGCCTGCTCAAGATTCTCGCGATACCGTTAATCCTCTTTGCGATCATCGACACGATCCTGAAGACGGAAATCACCGGCAAGAACGCGCTGAAAGTGGTCAGTATTTGCCTTTTTAATGTTTCGATCGCCATGGTGATCGGCCTTGTGATCCTCAATGTGTTTGAACCCGGCAAACACTGGAAGGGCCGGTTTGCGGTAGAAACCAAGGCAGCCGCAGCGCCGCAAGAAGCCAGGGCGCAGCAACCGAAGACATCCCTCGACCCCATCAAAGTATTCACGGGGCTCGTACCCGAATCCATCGTCGAACCCTTTGCGAAAAACAATACTCTGGGTGTGATCCTCGTCGCGCTGCTGTTCGGTTTTGCCTTCAAGGGCATGCGCAAAAGAGGCGAAGTCGAACGCATCCACGATATCGAAAAACTGGTCGAGACGCTGTTTAAGACCACGCTTACCGTAATCGGTTATGTCATCAAAATTATTCCCTATGCGGTGTTCTGCCTCGTCGGCGCCGCCGTCGGCAAGTCGGGGCTCGGCGTTTTTTCGATACTGTGGATATTTCTCGTAACAATACTGGCCGGTTTTTTTGTGCACGCCTTCGTTTATTATCCGCTCATGGCTTGGCTCGTCGGCAAAAAATCGCCGCGCGTCTATCTCGGCAAAGGCGCCGACACGATCATCACGGCATTTTCGGTTAACAGCAGCCTTGCGACGATGCCGATGACACTCAAAACGCTGACACAGCGCATGGGGGTTTCTGAAACCTCGGCTCGCATGTCTGCGTGTTTCGCCACCAATCTCAACAACGACGGCATTACGCTCTATGAGGCGATGACCGCGATTTTTCTCACACAAGCTCTCGGTTTTGACCTGCCGCTGTCGTCGCAGATCTTTATCGTGCTGGTATCGATCTTCGTCTCGATGGGCATCGCCGGTATTCCCGAAGCGGGGCTCATCATTCTGCCCCTCGTGCTCGGCGCTTCTGGCCTCAGCGACCACACGATTGCCATCGCCATTGCGCTGATCGTACCGATCGACTGGTTCATTGCACGGCTGCGCTCGGCGGTCAACGTCATGAGTGATATGGTCGTGGCGATCATGCTCGATAAGGTTTAGGGGGGATCTCCCCCGCAGCGCACCCCTTTTCGATTGACTTTATGCGTTCGATAACGCGAAGCGAACCATGATCGACCACACAGGCCTGCATATGAGCAACCCGGAAAAGAGCCGCGCCTTCTACGATAAGGCGCTCGCACCCTTAGGCTATAAACTGCTCGCTGAAATACCCAAAGAGTTCACAGGCGGCCTCGTCGTGTTAGGTTATGGCGAACCACCGAAGCCCGATTTCTGGGTCGCACAGGGAACGGCCGAAACACCCAAGATACATATTGCTATCCGCGCGGCCAACCGCGCACAGGTCGATGCCTTTTACCAGGCAGCTATCGCTGCCGGCGGAAAAGACAACGGCGCGCCGGGGCTACGCCCCCACTACCATGAACACTATTACGGCGCCTTCGTGCTCGACCCCGACGGCCACAACATCGAAGCCGTCTGCCACGACGCCGTAGCTTAGCGTATCATGCCGATCTGGCGTCGGCTGAGCATCAGGTGCGACAAAAAACACATGAGCGCAATCAGTGCCACATTGGCCGCAACGAGAATGAGTCCCTCGAGAAAAGCATCGCTGTTCACGATCTGCACCGGTAACTTCATCGGCGTATAGTTCAGCGCCGTCACAACACCGTGCTGCCCCAGCGCACCCGAGAGAGAACTCACCAGCGGAAAAATCATCATCTCAAGCACGCAGAGATACACGAGACTTAAAACGATGCCAATCGACGCCGAAACAGTCATGATCGAGATCATAAGCGCAATCGGAATCGCGGTAAGATAAAACAACATGTCGGCCGCAACCTGCCCAAAGGGGATATCCACCGATTGGCCTTCGATCAAGGCACGGATGCAATAGAAGATCGTCACCAGCACAATCTGCACAATGTAGACCCCCGTGGCGAGGGTGTAGAATGCTGCCAGTTTTGACATCAGGTAGGTGAGCGCCGTCTGGCCTTTGAGCTGAATCTGGTGGAAGGTTTTCCATTCAAATTCTTTGCCGACCTGGTAGGCGGCAACGAGCGCCGCGATCAGCGGATTCAGGTATTGCGAAAAGAAATGGAAGATCTGCCATACCACTCCGAGATTCACCGGCGATGGTGTTGCACCCTTTTGCGTCGGCGCATTCTTACTGATCGCGACTTCGAGCACAAGCACGAGCGTAATCAGGGATAGCGTAATCGCGAGAAAGGTAACGTGGGTTTTGAGCTTAAAAAGCTTACGGATCTCCGCAAGGAAAGCGGCTGTGAGTTCTTGAATGGCTTGCGATTTCATTTCTTGTCCTTTTGTGATTCGATAAGATTCATAAAGAAATTCTCGAGGCCTGCGTTCAGGCGGATAAACTCCTCGACGCGCAACCCGCGGTCGAAAGCGGATTTCAGGAAATCAGAGGGATCGACTGCAGCATCGAGCATGATATTGAATGCCTGCTCGCCTTCTTTTTCACCGGGAGTTGCTCCCAGGTCTTTCAGGATTTTCGGCGCGATATCGGGGTTCTGCACCACGATACGGAAGGCATTACCTTCACGCGCGAGTCCCTTGACATCGCGCTTTGCCAGCAGCGAGCCGTTCTGCAGAATAGCAACGGTGTCGCAGATCTGCTCGACCTCGGGCAATAGATGGCTGCACAGAATCAGGGTCTTACCCATGCGCGTGATATCCTTGAGAATCGTGCGCACCTGCACGATACCTTCGGGGTCGAGGCCGTTGGTGGGTTCGTCAAAAATCAGCAATTCGGGATCGTTCATCAGCGCGAGGGCAATCCCCAGGCGCTGCTTCATACCGAGCGAGAATGTGCTGAACGATTTTTTCTCAGCGGGATCGAGATCGACCATCTTCAGAAGTTCGTCGACCTTGTTCAAATCGACACCCGTAAACCGCGCAAAAAACAGTAAATTCTCGCGCGCTGAGAGCGAGGGGTAAAGCAGCGGGATCTCAATCAGCGAGCCGATACGGCGGCGCAGTGCGAAGCGGTTATTCCAGACCGGCAGACCGTCGATGGTGATTTCGCCTTCCGTCGGCTTCAGAAATCCGAGAATCAGCTGAATCAGCGTGGTCTTGCCTGAACCATTCGGCCCGAGAATACCCAGGCGCTGCCCGGGTTCGATTTTCAGAGAGACTTTGTCGACGGCGCGTTTTGAACCAAACAGCCGCGACACTTCCTTAACTTCAATGACCATAGGCCTCCTTAGACCGCCTGAGATAAAAAATCAGCGCCACACCGGTGGCGAACAAAAAGAAAGAATACCATTGCGCATCGGAAAAACTCAACCACACACCGCGCGCATCGCTTCGGAAAAACTCAACGCTGAAACGCCCTGCGCCGTAAAGCAGGGCATACACCGCCACGACAGAACCAGGCCGGCGATTCATCTTTAGCACGCCGAGCAGGATCAACGTCAGGGCGAGCAGCAATGCCGCTGAGGTCAGCTGAATGGGAAAAAGCGGCTGGCTCACAGCCGCCGCCGGAGCCATCGGATGCGTAAAATGTAGCGCAAGTGGGCCTTCATAATGCAAGCCATAACAACAGCCGGCAAGATGGCAGCCGACGCGCCCGAAGGCGAACCCCAAAGCGACACCGGGAATAAAGATATCGCCCAGTTTAAGGAGCGGAATTTTCCAGAAGCGGCTGACAAACAAGGCCGCGAAAAAACCGCCGAGAACGCCGCCCCAGCTGATGACCCCGAGGGGGAGATCCCAGAATTTTTTCAGCGCCATGCGCTCGGGTAAAAAGATTAAAAAATGCGTGAATAGAGAAAACAGAATGCCACCGGCAACCAGCAGTGCAAGAATATTGACCGTATCAAAAACCTCGAGGCCACGTGTCCGCGCCAGGTATACAATTAAGACCGATGCCGTAAAGATGCCGATCACGGCTGCGACGCCGTAACTCGTGAAGGTGCGCGTCTCGCCGAAATAGTTAAATTGGAAAAGAACAGGATGCATAAAATGAAAAAGCCGGTCTGAGACCGGCTTTTCCATCAAGACTGTAAAGTCAGATTATTTATCTGCCTCTTTCATGCCTTTTTCGAGTTCTTGTTTCAGTTTTTCCTGAAATTTCGGATCGCCGAGTTCTTTCTCAAGTGCTTTCGCACCCTGTGTTACCATAATGACGCATGCGATGTACATGATCGCTGAAAGTACGGTACCGATAATGCTCATTACAAAACCCGCTGTTGCGGTTCCTGTCGGCTGGTTATCCGCTTTCGCTTTTTTACGTCCCAGTACCCCAAGAATGATACCGATCAAGCCAACGATTGCCCCGATAAACTGCAGACCGGGAATAATCGTAAAAACAAGGGATACAATCCCCAATACCAATGCTGCTACTGCCATTTTTCCTCCAGAGAAATTGCGTTTGTGGCGCTCAAGATTTGAGCGATACGCCGCACGTCAATCCCTTTGAGAATAATTTTATGGAAAACCGGGCGGGCCTACCTGCGTGGTTACGCAGTTCCGGCACGGTCTGATTCAAGAACACTGAAGAGTACACCCACCGCCAGCCAGAAAGTCATCTGCACAATCTCTGAGGTGAAGTGGCACTGCGTCATACCCATGAACGCCATTAAAGGCAGGCACGTCGCTGCTGCGGCAGCCAGCGGGCGGTCGCTTTCGCGGCGGATGCGGAAACGTTCACGCAGGTAAATAAATCCACCGAAGAAATAATAGAACAGCTGCAAAATTAATCCCACAATACCGTAAAGCACCCAGGTATTGATGAAGTCGTTATGCATGTGCGAAGCTTCATTCCATTTTGTATCGTATACGGCGACGCCGAATGCGCCTGGAACCTGGTAACGCCCGTACGCGAGGTTATAGCCGCGCTCGCCCCAGCCGATGACCGGTCGGTCTTTGATCATCTGCGTGCCTGCCTGCCAGAGATCGCGGCGCTCGGCCTGAGAACCTGCATGCACGTCGGCAGGCGGCATTTTAAATTCCTGTGCAATCGTATCAGGAATGCGCAAAACGATCAACACCCCGACGGTCAAAACTACCGCAACAAAAATGAAACGTTGTATCTTATTGTAGAGCTGAACGTAAATAAAAAGCGGAAAGACCAGCGCCGTAGTCGCAATTGCCCCACGCGACTTTGTCAGCCACAACCCAACCGCCGCGGCAAAAGTTAAGGCAAAAACAAACAATGCTTTTGACTTTTTGCCCGAATAATAATACGCGCAGGTCAAACCCGCTCCCAGCACAGTCGCCAATGCCGCCATACCGGCAAAATTAAGATGATGCATGCCGCTCAGACCGCGGCCGCGCACCATGTTCCAGAAATCAGCGCGCATTTTCCAGGCGCCGTAAGCGGATGAAATAGCGACGCCGGCGATGAAAAAACCGACAACAATCCAAAGCCGACGGCGGTCAGACGCATAGAAATAAATAAACAGCGGAATGAGCATCAACCAGACTTCGCGCGCCTCAATGAGTTCGGCGACGGGAACCGGCGAAATCGCAATATGGAATATACGCCAGGCAACCCACGCTAAAAAAGAAATATAGAGAATCCTGAGGCGCGGCGCCCCTGAAAGATTCAGTGTAGCGCGCCCACGCTTCGTAGCAATGGTCGCGATAAAGACCAGAAACGCCAGGCCTAAGCCGGTTTGGGCGATCGAAATAGAAAAAGCCAGGCCGAACGCAAAAAGACAGAGAAATGCAAAGGCAAGCTTTCCCGCAATAGTATTTTCCGAAGGTAACATTTAATTCCAGTAATTTTTATGCATGCTCAGGCGGCGGCTGAGGCGCGTGCCGAGCAGCGTAAATTTGCGACCTAACTTGTAACCTATAAATTTCGCGGCAATATGAAACGGCAATTTCAGCAGCGACCAGTAGGATTGATCCCGTAATAAAGCCAGGGCCTGCGCAAATACAAATCTTATTCCCTCTTTGTTAGCATTACCTGCCCGAAAAAGCAGATCGGCATGCAGGCTGTGAAAAACACCGATATCGAAATAGCGCCGGAACTCCTCTGCCGCGGAATAATTGTGCGAATGCCTGACATGCGCGCGCGGTTCGTAAGCGACGGCGCCACCCGCCTGTATCAGCCGCGCGGCGGCGTGCATATCTTCGCCCAGGATCAGCTTTTCAGCAAAACCACCAACGCGGGTCAGCGCGGCTTTATTCCAGACACAGAAACTGTTTGAGGTGAACCAGGTTTTGATACCCAAGAGCGGCGCATGCGCCATATCCTGGATGATGCGGGTATCCCCGTAATTAAAACCGCGCGCCGTCGCCGCCAGCGGGTTTGCATCCACGTGAGCGAGCTGCTTGCCATACGCGGCAACAATCCCGGGTGCCCGCGCTGCGGCCATGAGCTCTGCAAATGCCCGCTCATCTGCAGGGACAGCGTCCTGCGTCAGAAAGAGCACCCAGGGATGGCGTGCGGCCTTCAACGCCAGGTTACGTGTGCCGCCGTGATCGAATTGTGTCTTACTGACACGAAAAAACCGGGTCGATATCTTCTTCAGTAGCGGCTTGATCTTCCCGATCACGCCATCGGTAGATTCCGTGTCATAGATCAGAATTTCGGCGGGCAGCAGGGATTGCCGCATCGCGGCAGCCATACACCGCATAAATAGCTCTCCGCCGTTGCGCACGGGAACAACGAGGGAAAACTTCTCAGTACGCGCCACGTTTCTTTAAGACAACGCCGAGTGTCTTGTACAGAATTACCAAATCGATGTAAAGCGACCAGTTAAACACATACCAGGTATCCATGTTTACCCTTTGCTCGTAACTGACATCGTTGCGCCCGCTGATCTGCCAGAGGCCAGTCATGCCTGGCCTGACCAGCTTATAATAATCGCTTCTGTCTTTATAACGTGCCTTAAGCTCCGCTTCCGGCACCGGTCGCGGCCCGACGAGGCTCATTTCGCCTCTGAGCACATTGATAAGCTGCGGCAATTCATCGAGCGAGGTTTTGCGCAAAAAAGCACCGAGCCGGGTAACACGGGGATCGTTTTTGAGTTTGATCGTCTTTTTCCACTCGGCGCGGGCAGCGGCGCTGCTGGCCAAAAGCTCTTTCAGCCGCGCCTCGGCATCGGCGTACATGCTGCGGAATTTATAAACACGGATAATTTTTCCATGCTGCCCGACGCGCTGTTGAGAAAACAGAGCCGGCCCCGGTGAGGTCAGCCGAATGATCGCGGCGATGACCAGCAGAATAGGAACGATGAAAGGGAGCGAAATCAACACCATAAAGTAATCGAACAACAGCTTACTGAATCGGGCGCCCCGTTCGCTCAACGTATTGCGCATCTTAATCAGGAACAGCTGGTTTACAAACAGGTGGTAGAGTTCTGAATTGAGAAGTGCGCCTGAACGCATTTCAGGAATCAGGAGGACATGATGCACATGCCGGTGCACCCGATCTGCCAGGGCGCTGATTTTTTCTCTACTTAGACCGGGAGCGGCGATCAGCGCACATTCAATACGACGTGATCGCAGAATCTCGGGTAATTTCTGAATGTCTCCAGCGTATTTCAGATCATGCGAACCTGTCTTTTTCAGAAGATTCTTCTGGCTCTTGTCGACAGGAACAAAACCCTGATAGCAGTATCCGAGTGTTTTCTCTGCTAATAACTCGTCTTTGATCTTGAGCGACGAGGCAACATCACCAACGATAATCAGATTCTGTCGTCCTAAGCCTATTCTATGCAGGATCATTTTTCCCCAATAGCGAAAGGCTCCTACAAATATGAATGCCAAAGGCGCCATAAATATAATAGTCAAACGACTTATCAGATTGGCTAACTTACCCACAGAAATCAAAGCAAAAAGCAGAATCGTCAGCATCGCAATCGATTTTGCTATGTCGCGCAATTCGTCGATGTAAGGTGCACGGCGGCTATAGAGGCCCTCGTAGAAAAAGATCAGGAGAAAAAGACCAGGCATAAAATAGAGATCGCCGAAACGCATGGCATCCCCGCCGAAATCAGGAATGACCCCGAAGGCACCGCCTAAAAAAATGCGGAGCTGGACGGCGCAAAAAAACGCCAGTGTGTACGCGGCAATGTCGATGCCGACTAACGAGAGTATATAGAGAAATTTTCCCGGCGCGCCGTACCGCACAGCGTGGGCTTAGCGGCGGCGCCCGTCGCCTTTTTTATTACCGCCGCCTGGCCGACGACGGCCGCGGCCACCGCCACGGCGCTTATCGCCTCTGCCTTCGGCGCGTCCAGCCCCGCCGCCATGGGTTTCTTGCTCGAGAATGCGGCGCGTGCGCTCCGAAATCTGTGGCTGGCTTTTTTTACTGGTGAAGAGTGCTTTAATGGAGCCCATTAGGCGGCCGAAGAAGCCGGCCTTTTTAGCGCCGCGTGAAACAATGGCAAATTCTTCGCGCTTGTTCTGGCGCTCACGCCCGCTGTTCTTCTGGTCGTGGCGACCCGCACCACCCTGGCCACCACGCCCTTTGCGTGAATCGAAGTAAGCACCGTCGCGTTGTTTGTCGCGCTGTCCGCCTGCTTCCGGGCGCTGGGCGCCACGTGCCTGCTGCTGCCCCTGTTCGCGGCGCGGGCGTTCTTCACGCCCTGGCTGTTTGTCGCGCCCGCGGTTTTCACCGCGACCACGCGCACCACCGCGTGCTGCGCCACGTTCGCCGCGCTGTGCACCGCGCTCGCCACGACGGCCGTCTCTGCCACTCGCTGAGTCGCGCCCGCGACCGGAGCGAAGATGATCTGCACCATCCTGGCGTGCGACCTGCACAATGCGCACAAAGCTGGTGTTTTCAATAAAACGCTGCTCGGGCTGCGCCACGGGAATTTTATATTTCAGATAACGTTCGAGTTTTGTGAGCGAGTCATAATCAAACTCAGAGCTAAAACTCATCGCCTTGCCGGTTTTGCCGGCACGCGCTGTGCGGCCGATGCGGTGCACGTAAGTTTCAGAATCCATCGGGATATCGTAATTCACCACGAGCTGGATATCCTCAATGTGCAAACCCCGGCTCGCCACGTCGGTGGCGACGAGCACACGGAATTTGTTTTCTTTGAAATCGTCGAGAATTCTCAGGCGGCGGTTCTGCGTCACCATGCTGCTCAAACCCTCGGCGGGGATATTGTGGTGATTCAGGTTTTTAACCAGAACGTCAACATACTGGCGGCTGTTAGTAAAAATAATAACGGGCTCGAGTTTGTTGGCTTCGAGAAACTGAATCAGGTAAGGCAGTTTTTCATCCTGCCCCAGGTGCAGCATCTCTTGCTCGATCGAGGCGTGGTCGATGAGTTCGGGATTGATGAGAATCTCTTCTGGCTCACGCATGAATTCCCAGACAGAGTAAAGAGCACTGAAGTTGATGGTTGCTGAGAACAGGGAGAACTGGCGCTCTTCGTTTTCATTCGCCGAGCACTTCGAGAGAATCTTGCGTACGTCGTCGATGAAACCCATGTCGAGCATGCGGTCGGCCTCATCGAGCACGATGCGCACGACGTTTTTCAGATTGATCTCGTTACCGCGCAAAAAGTCGAGCAGCCGCCCCGGTGTTGCCACGACGAGGTGAGGCCCTTGGGCGATTTCGCGGCGCTGCTTGTCATGGTCGACGCCGCCAAAAATTGTGGTGAGCTTAAGGCCGGCTGCTTCGGCAAAAAAGTCAGCTTCGTCGGCGATCTGCACAACGAGTTCGCGGGTGGGCGCAAGCACGAGCGCTACCGGGCCCGGGTTTTCTTCGGCCGGGGCATCGGCCCCCCGCGCTTCGGCGCGGCTGTAGACATATTGCATGATCGGTAAGAGGTAGGCGAGTGTTTTGCCTGAACCGGTTTTCGCGCAGGCGATGAGGTCGCGGTTGTTCATCGCGAGGGGAATGGTTTCTGCCTGAATCGGAGTGGGTTCTGGAAAGCCCTTCTCGGCAAGCCGCTTTTGGATGGGCTCGGAGAGCTTTAAATCAGTGAATAGCACAGGTTTCTTTCGGCGTCAGAGACAGGGGGTCAATGAAGATATATTCTGGTTTTCGCCCCGATTCCACGGTTAAAATAACGCCATGAGCCGGTTTGCAGACCACTTCTCGACGCAGGCGGGCGCCTACGCGGAGTTCCGCCCGGTTTACCCCAAAGCCCTGTTCGAATGGCTGTCTTCACTCTGCGCCAGCCATGACCTCGCCTGGGATGCGGCGACGGGCAACGGTCAGGCAGCCGAGGCGCTGGCTCCGTATTTTAAATCGGTTTTTGCCACCGACGCCAGCGCCAAGCAGATCGGCGAGGCAAAACCACACGATAATATCCGCTACGCAGTAGAACCCGCTGATCTGTCTTCGCTGGGCGACAAAACCTGTGATCTCGTCACAGTGGCCCAGGCGCTGCACTGGTTCGCGAACGATAATTTTTACAACGAAGTCAAACGCGTCGCTAAAAACCAGGGTATCTTCGCCGCCTGGGGTTACGGCATCCATTCGATTGAACCGGTTATCGACGATATTGTCGGCAAATATTACGGCTATATCGTCGGCAAGTTCTGGCCGCCGGAGCGCATGCATGTCGAGCAGCACTACCGCTCGCTGCCGTTTCCCTTTAAGGAGATGCAGGCGCCTGACCTCGCCATCGAAGACGAATATTCGCTCGAACAATTAACGGGGTATCTCGCTTCGTGGTCAGCCACACAGCGCTACATCAAGGAACGCAGCGAAAATCCGCTGGCGTTGATCGCCGCTGATCTTGAAAAGGCATGGGGCGATGTGCCCAAGCGGCCCATCCGCTGGCCGCTGTTTTTTAAAGTCGGAAAAGTGTCTTAACTGTCGGTTCAGGCCCACCAGCGATTCTTCAGCGGCAAAAGTTTTACGAACAGATAGACCCAGAAAAACGCAAGAAACAGCGTCATGATTTCCGGGGCATACTGCTTCATAATGCCGAGAGCGCCGAATGCAAATGCCGCGGTGAGCAGAAACGATGGCCCGCGCCTGCCCTCTTTGCGGAACAACATCACCGCGGGTAACCCCTGGAGGCCCAGCAATAACCATTTGAGCCGCGTAAAAACAATCAGCTGATCGATGTGCAGATCGATCAGGGCTTCGGTGCCCGTGTTCAGAATCTTAAAAATAGCGAGATTCTCCAGAATGTCAGAAGCCGCCGTGCCCAAAACCAATAGCGCTGTCACCAGAAGCCATCCCCAGTGGGCGCGGTGGCGAAAGGCAAGCAGCCAGGTCAGAAACAGGTAGCAGAGCGAATACGCCATGATATAACCAAAATCAATCCATGTGCCTAAGGTAAAACCTGCGCGGATCTTCTGCCCTTTGATCGTTTGCGGATCGCCAATCACGTTCCAGATTTCGTAGGGGCTGAGCGCCATCTCGAGGCCGATAATCGGCGAGTTCACGCCCGGCTGCATGACCAGCGCGGGCTTCGTCGGCTGCACGACCACGAGCGTGACAGTGAGGGCGAAGAAGCCGCAGATCGAGATGAAGAGAGCGGTTCTCAGGCGGGCATTTTTGGACATGCGTGGGGATTGTGAAAGAGTATGTAGCGACAATCCAAATCTGTTTTAAAGTAGGATATCCCCCGTTGGCGCCGGTATTAACCGTTTGGTTAATTTTTTTTGCCTAAATCGGTCGTTTTCAGTACCTTACCATCGAGAAATATATGTTTAATCGTTACCTTGCGCTGTTTTCGGCGCTCCTTTCAGCCACACTGCTCTTTGCGGAAGATAAACCCGCTACCCCGGCCGCCAAACCACCGGCAAAAGAAACACCGGCACCCGCGGCGAAGAATGAGGGTAAAGACTCCACTGAGACACCCGCCTTGGTCAAACCCGATGTGAAAAAAGCCAGCGAGGCGAGCTTCAATATCGGCGGTGTCAACCTTTCGATTCAGGATGCGATCAACATCGTACTCGAAAAGAACCTGACATTGCAGGCGGCCAAGTACGACGTCATCATGAGCGATACCGCGGCGCGCAAGCTCGATAAAAAATTCGCTCCGGTGATCAGCGGAGAAGCGCAGCACCTGAACTTCAGTGATGCACCGTTTGCAAGTAACAGCAAGGGCAATCAATATAACGGCTATCTCGGCATTTCAAAACTCTTTGCAACGGGTACAACCGTCGGCGGCGGTTACCGCTACCAACAGCTGCATACCGAAGCCGGGCCGAATTTCCTGGGTGGTTATTCGCCTGCAACAACAAGCACCTTTAACGGATATTTTATTAACGTGCAACAAGAGCTGCTGAAAAACTCATTTGGCTATGCTGACCGCAAAATGGAAAAAATCGCCAACAAACAGGCAGAGGGCCAGCGTGCATACACGGTCAACCTGCTCTCAGCCCTCGTCGTGCAGGCGCTCACAGACTACTGGCAGGTAACGATCCAAAAGTTCGCACTCGAAAACGCGAAACTCGAAGAAAAGTCGAACCGCCAGGTACGCGCCATCGTCGCCCGTAACGTCAGTTACGGTCTGGGCGAAGGTTATGATCTCAACAACTATAACGCACGCGTGGCAAATTCTGTAGCTAAGGTCGCGATGACCGAACAAAGTCTCAAGAACGCGACGCGCAAGTTATTGCGCACCGTCAACATGCCCGTCGAAACCAAGATCGAAGGCATTACCAATCTTGTGGATGTACTCCCAAGTCTGGACGGCAATGCCGCTCTCAAAGCCGCCATGGAGAAACGTGTCGACTTCAGAAACGCCAAGATTGAGCTTGAAGTCGCGGAACTGCAGACAGACCTCTACGGCAATCAGGCTCTGCCTTCCTTAAGTGCATATTTCAACCTCGTATCGCAAGGTACTAATCAGTTTATCCAGTTTCCCGGCGTACCGATCGCCAGCGCGCTGCAGAGCCCGCAATGGCAGGTAGGGGTTAAGGCTTCATACCCGCTCTGGGACGAAGAAGTCAAAGTAAACCAGCGCAACGCCGGCATGCAACTCTCTCAGAGCCGCATCAAAATGCAGAACATCGAACAGGAAATCCGCGACGATGTGCTGACACGCCTGGAGAACGTGCGCCTGACCTTCGAGATTTTTCAAACCAGCCGCACCTCGCGCAAAGAATCAGAAGCCTTCTATAGCCGCATGCTTGCGCGCACCCGCACAGGTAAGCTCAACTTTCAGCTCGTGGGCCAAGCGCTGGAAAACATGGTCGCCAACCGCCAAAGAGAACTCGAATCTCTGGTAAATTACAACATAGCTCTGCTGCAATTTGACCTCGCGAAGAATGAAATCTTCGAACGCTACGGCGTAGACGTAGAGAAAATTCTCGAGAAGGTGAAATAACTTTGGCATCACCGGTGCTGTGGAAAGATATGAAAGAAACGCAAAAGGCACCGGCGCTTGACGCCCGAAACCGCGTAAGGATTATGTCGCATGCATACTCTGGTTAAATACTTCCGGACGATGCCACCGGTCGCGCTGATCGGCGCGAGCAACGACTCTACCAAATACGGCAATATCATCTTCAAAGATCTCAAATCGAAGGGATACACTGTTTACCCGATCAATCCCAAGGCGACGTCGATCGAAGGCGTGCCGGCGCTGAAATCTCTCGAAGAGCTGAAAGAGCAGACGCAGGTCGATTTGCTTGTATTTGTGATTCCCCCGGCGCTGACGCTCGAGAGCCTCAAAAAAGCCAAGGAACTGGGTTATAAAAAGGTTTGGCTTCAGCCCGGTGCGGCTGATGCGGCGGTCGCCGAGTACCTCGACACCAACGACTTTCAGTACATCATCGGTGCCTGCGTGATGGTTGAGAGCCGCGATTTAGTCGCGGTTTGATCTAAAAAAATACTTAGCCTGTTACGGTAACGTTTTAGTAAAACGGGTACCTAATTGAATACCGTAAATATCGACCGCAGAAGCGCTGACCGCTAGAGTATACGAGCCAGTCGGCCCGACTTTCGCAACAATTGTATAATTCCCGTTGCCATTGGAGTTAATTGTCGGCGGCCCGCTAAGGCTGTTGCAATCACCCGGAACATTATTATCCGATAAAAGAAAAATCGCACTGCAATTACCCGTATCAAGTGACGACCCGACATTTGTTATGTTGCGTGAAAGATTTAGTGTAATAAATATAGCTCCACCCGTAAAAGTAGTTGGTGATGCCGTCACTGAAAGAACACTCAACTCCGAACCCGAAGGTACACCACTCTTGAAGGGAAAAGTCTGATCTGCACCGAAGGCCACTCCGCGAAAATCTGTGACTGCGCCCTTAATGGTAATGACATAATTGGTGTTCGGATCCAGATCAGCGGAAGGATTTACCACCAGAACAGAATTTCTGTTTTCGATGGAGTTTAAGGTGAGAGCCTCACACTGACCTGTACGATTATTAAACAGTTGTATGTTTCCGGTGCAGGTGCCTGCGGTATCAATAGTCAAACTTGTAGCATCCATCGGATTGTTAAACTTTATCTTAACAGGCTGGGCAAGCTTCGTCCACTCCATACTGGTTGAAGGCGAAGTAGAAACAACCTGCGTAGTCGCCGCATAGTATTTATCGGACAGATAGTCTTCGGGCATCTGAACAGCCATACAATGGGCAAAACCCAGTATGACTCCGCCTGCGATTAATTTTTTCATAAATCCTCCGTTCCATTTCATATAAATTGCTTCCCGACGCCGAAGTTGAAACTCCAGATCATCATATTCTGCCCGCCTGAATAAAAATAGAAATCGGGGCCGGTCTTAAAAAGAAATTTCAAACTCGGCGTGTAATCGTACTGCAGAATCGCGCCGATTGAAACCAGCGGCGAGAAACCGGCGGATAAGGTTCCACCGCCGCTGCGCCAAAGGTTCTGGTACGACATGCCGAACCCCGCGTAGGGCAGAAGCTCGAGTTTGTACGGTAGCGGTACCGGATAGGCGGCGAAGGCAACCAGATCGGTGCGGATCATATTCGTCTTAACCGTATCGGTCGAAGTTTCACCGGAGAATTGCTGCACGGCCAGCGTCGCCGAGGCTGTCGAAAAATTCACCTGGGCACCGAACAGCAGGTTGTAGGGTAGCAGATTTTTTATCTGGTAAACCGCCGACACGGCAAAGAGCGACGACATTTGCCCGACGGGAAAATTTTCATTCACCTGCAATGTATCCGCACTTTTGCCGAAGCTACCCATCGCGGGGTAACCCAGATAACCCGAGACCTGGTGTTCAAGCGCCTTACTGCAACGCACCTTCACATCGATCGTCGTCGCATCGCCCAGCTTAGCCGGCTCGCCGATCTTGCAGCTCTGCGCCGGCAGTTTGGGCAGGCTGACGACGCTCAGATCGAAAGCCTGGAGATCTTCGACGCGCATCTGAAACTTTTGCTCGCCCAGCGCGGACACTTTCATTTCTTCTTTGCCGTCGAGCGACAACAAAAGTTCGCCGCCATAGAAGTCGGTGGTTTTTACAAGCACCGGCACTGTTTCGGTAATGCAGGTAATCAGAATTTCAATGTTCTTGAACGTCACAGACCCCGCGGCGTTACGCACGTGGCAAATCTGACGGGGTTCTTTGGGGTTTTTCTTCACCGTCAGGTTATACTGCTCGCCGGTTTTAAACAGTTTGCCGAAATCCTTTGTGCTCTCACCGGGATTCACGCTGAAAGAGCTGCCGCCGAATTCGAGTACGAGACCCGCACCCTTGAGGCCGGCGATCTGCGCCGTGACGGCAAATTCAAGACCTTTGAGGTTACTTAAGATCGCCTTTTGTAATTTCTCCGCAGTGGCATCGCTGTCTTTCAATTCTTCACGCAGCGTGAAGAGGGTTTTTGCTAACTGCGCGTGATACGCCGAGACCGTGAGATACTTCTTCTTGCCGTCTGCGACAAGCTGCGGCCAGAACACGATGTCGGTCTTGAGCGCCGCTGCAGCATCGGCAAAAAACCGGGGATTCCCCTGGCCATCCCAATTCGCACCTTGCGCATACGCATTGACACTTTTACCTGAGACCTGGATACCGTAATTTTCTTCGCGGACGCTTGCGGCCGTCTTTTTGTAAAGCCCGGCCAATGCCTTATTTTTTTTGTCTGCCGCCGCAACCGGCAGCCACGCCATGCGCAGCGTCGCCGCGGTCTGGATCGAACCCGTCTCTTCGTCATCCGATTCCGTTTCGACGGTAATTTTTTTGAATTCGGCAATCACGTTTTCCGCCGAGGTATTGATCGCCTCGAACAGCGAAGCATCGAGGTTCGGTTTGAGTTCAGGCAATTCTGCCGTACGGTTTTCATTCACGTAATAGACATAGGTGCGCATGCTGATCTGCGTCACCTCGTTCTCAGGCGCTGGTTGTCCTGGCGCACCGACGCCATCCGTGCCGGCGCCCGGCCCTGCACCTCCTGTGCTTTTGCCTGGCGCACGAACCGGTTTTTCAATAATGCCGTATGAACCGTAGATGAGGATATCCGCCTTCAAGGCTACGGCAATGCGCAACAGGTTATTCTTTTCAGGCACTTTGCGCGGATCAAAGATACCGATTTTGGCAAGATCGTCGAGCGCCGTCTTGACCTTGTCTTCTGAGATGCGCTGGTATGAGAATTTCTTTTTCAGGGAATCATCGATCGCCGAAGAGAGCGATCCGCCGAGGTAACCCGCGCTCTCGACATTGCCGGTAAAATGCACCATGCCGATACGCGCCAGTTCTGCCCGTGCCGGCGAATACCCGGCCATCAGCCCGGCCAATAAAAGTATGAAGCGTGTCAGGTTTTTCATCTCGAATCGCTGCCAGCAGAGCACAAAAACAAGGTTTTGTCAACGGCACTCGGCGCAGCTTTGGCCTGCGCTTTCAGGCAGGTTTTCGGATTGTCTGCGTGAATCCATTCGCCCTGTTCACAGCCGGATGCGCAGAATCGTTTTTGTCATCTTTGCCTTTTCACTGCTGGCTTGCAACCGTGCGCCAAAACCCAAGGTGGAAGGTGGCGTTCTGAATCTGGAACAGTATGATTTCGCGGCCAACGGCCCCCTCGCCCTCGATGGCAACTGGGAGTTTTATTACGGTCAGTTTCTCTCTCCTGACGATCTTCAAAAGGCGCAGGCTCCCGGAAAAACATTCATGCCTGTACCCGACTCATGGAATCACCATGGCTTTCGTGCCGATGGTTTCGCGACATACCGTTTGCGCATACAGCTGCCACAGCATTATAAGGGGGATAACTTCCTGAGCCTCAGGCTCGACACCGCCGGCACGGCCTATACCCTCTTCGTCAACGGCCGCAAAGCAGCGGCGGCCGGCCAGCCGGGCAACAGCGTCGAAACATCGCAGGGCAGTTATAAGGTGCTTACCGTTCCGGTGAAACCCGAGAAAGGCGAACTCGAACTGGTTTTCCATATTTCGAATTATTTCCACCGCTCCGGCGGCCTCTGGTTCAGCCACCACCTGGGACCGGTGGAACAAATTACCAGCATGCGTGAGAAGGGATTGTTTCGTGATTTTATCCTGATGGGAGCGCTCTTTATCATCGGCTTCTACCACATCAGCCTGTTTCTGAACCGCCGCCGGGAAATTGCCGTACTGCATTTCGGTCTGTTTTGCCTGATCGTTGCCTTCCGCGTGCCCTTCACAGGAGAATTTTTTCTCACGCAGCTGTTTCCTGATTTTCCGCTGACGCTACAGCTGCGCCTGGAATACGCGACGGTTTACATAACACCGGTCTTCGTCATATCTTTCATCGCACATTCGTATGCCGAAGGCACGCGCCGGTTTATTCTCTATTATTCACGCATCGTGGCTTTTCTCTTCTGTCTGACATTCATCTTTTTTCCCCCGTTTACCTTCACGCGATTTATCGCCGGGCACGATCTATTTCTGATGACGATCGTCGTCTGGGCGTTTTCAGTCATGTCGCGGGCTGTTTATCGCCGTAAGGAGAACGCACTCATTACCCTGCTATTGCTGATCTTTCTCGCGGCCACGCTGATCAACGACCTCTTATTCTCGCTGGAATTTATCTACACGACAAGCATGCTGCCGTTCGGCCTGATTGTTTTCGTTTTTGCGCAGGCAGTGCTGCTTTCGCGCAAGTTCTACCACGCCTACCGCCTCTCCGAAGATCTTTCGGTATCGCTCACGGTCACAAACCGTGACCTGACGCAGCTCAAGGAGAGTCTTGAACTCAAGGTCAAGGAACGCACCGAAGTCTTGCACGAAAAAAACAGCGAACTTGCCACGGCGATCCACACCCGCGAGAAATTTCTCTCGATCATCGCGCACGACCTGCGCAGCCCGCTCATCGGCATGGCGCGCATCTTCGAGTCAGTCACCGGGGGTGTCGCGAAACTCGAAGACAAAATGATTCCGGCGCTCAGCAAAACCGCGCGCGAAAGCGTCAACCTGCTCGAAAATATGCTCAGCTGGGCGATGAGCCAGAAAAACCAGTTGAAGATTTTTCCCGACGATGTCGACCTCAGAAAAATTCTCGAAAGGATTCTGCACCTGTCGGAGCATATTGCGGCGGAGAAAAACCTGCGACTGAGTTTGGCACTGCCCGATGAGCTCTGGGTGCATGCAGACGGCAGCATGATAGAGACCGTGCTGCGCAATCTCATCAGCAATGCGGCGAAATTTACACCGCCCGGCGGCGAGATCACTTTCACGGCGCTGACGAGTATTGACCGGGTTCGCCTTGAAATCCGTGACACGGGCCCCGGCATGCCGCCCGATAAATTGTCGGCGTTGTTTGCCGTTGTTTCCGCCGGGGCAAAAACAGCAGCCCGAATCAAAGATGAGGGTACCGGACTCGGCCTCATTATCTGCAAAGAATTTGTCGAAGCAAATGGCGGCACAATCGGGGCGGCGAGCGAACCGGGAAAAGGCAGCTGCTTCTGGTTCGAGATTCCCGCAGGAATCGAGGCGGCTTCGGCAACACGGCCCGGTCTACCGCAGAACCTGAGACTGCTGCGTGCGCTTATCATTGAAGACAATGCGATCCACCAGCGCCTCGCCGAAGGCGTGCTGGCAGAAATCGGCATCGGCGCCGAAATAGCGGGCGATGGCCAGGCAGCCTGGGACATGCTGCAGCGTCAGGCCTTCGACTTCATTCTACTCGATGTAAAACTTCCCGGCATGGACGGATTTACCCTGGCGGCAAAACTCGCTACCCAGACAACGCGGCCCCGTGTGATCTTTCACTCGAGTTTCAGCGAAGAAGAGATTTTGCAACATGTCACCGCTGCAGATTTTGATGCCGTGTTGCCGAAACCGCTTGATCGAGACGCGCTGACGGCAATTCTGACCCGGTTCTATGCTGCAGACTGAATCGCCGATTCGACTCGTGATCGCCGAAGACCATCCGGTGTTTCTGGACGGACTTATCGCCAATTTCAAAAAACACCCCGAATTCGAAATTGTCGGCCGTGCGGGTGACGGCCATGAGTTTCTGAAACTCATCGGGGAGCGCGCGGCAGACGTCGCACTGGTCGACATCTTCATGCCGAACCTCGACGGCATCGAAGCCCTGAAGCAGGCACGCACCACGAGGCCAGAGCTGAAGATCGTCATCATGACCGGCAACATCGAACCCGAGTTCTTAAATCTCGCCCTGTCGTCAGGGGCTACCGGCTATGTCTCGAAGAACGACGATTTTCTGAACATGATTCAGACGCTGAAGCTCGCGCACCAGGGCCGCAAGGCGCTGTCGCCCAAATCACAACAGATCGTTTTCGATGCGGCCTCTGCCGTGGCCAATCCCCTCGAAGTTCTTACAACCCGCGAACTCGAAGTCTTCAAACTCGTCGCGGCGGGCATCCCCAGCGAAAAGATCTGCAACGATCTGGATATTGCCTTGCGCACTTTGGTTTTTCATAAACAAAATATTAAAGAGAAACTGCAGGTGCGCAGCACGGCAGAGATGGCCGGCATTGCGCATAAATACCGGCTGCTGAATAAATAGGTTATTTCAGAATCGCATCAAACATGTCCGGCATTTGGTCGAGGTAAAACTTCTGCCCGCTGATTCTCCACATCGCCACATTGCCTTCGTAGATCGCCAAGGCCTTGCGCGCCAGCGCTAACTTGTCGGTCGCCGCCGGCAGATGGCCCAGACGAATCGCGTCGACAAGATAGTCGCAGAGCAGATCTTCCCACATACGGGATACCGATCTGAGCTGCGCCTGGAACTCCGCGTCGGCCTCGGGCATCTGCAGGGCGAAGCGCAGAAACGGGCAGCCGAAAAATTCGCCGCGTTTGATCTGCCTTTTTTTTGCGAGCACCCAGGCGCGAAACAGTTGGCGAGGCTCGGGGTATTGTTGCATCAAAGCCTTCAGATCTGCCATGCTCTCTTCTTCTTTGCGGCGCAGGTAGACGAGGCCGAGATCTTTTTTGGATTTAAACGTATCGTAAAAACTGCGCGGCACGACTCCGGCGGCATCCATGAGGTCGCGCACGGGAGTCACGGCATAACCCTGGCGCGAAAACAGCGTGTCGGCGGTGGTCTCTAACCGGTCGCGCACGCTGATCGCGCTGCGCGGTTTGCGTCTGGATGGCGCCTCATTCACCTTGACAACATACATAACACTATGTATGTTGTCAAATAAAACGCGGAGGCTCAACCATCTGCGCTGGAGGGAACATGAATGAAAATTACACCCTGAAAAAAATACTGATCCGGGGAATCCTGAGCGGGCTATTCTTCACAGCACTTTGGTCGTCGTGGGCCTATTATGCCAACATGGCGTATGGCGTTGAAGCAGCGCGGAAGGCGGCGATTACGCAGGGAAGTTTTACCATCGTCAACGCGTTTCTCTTTACAGTGATCATGGAGTATATGTTCTCGATTGGCAAAACCGCTTTCACACGGCTGTTGCTCGCCTTTGTCTTACCAAACTCGATCGTTGCTGTGGTACTGACTTCGCTGCACTATTACCGTGGCACACCGAACGTGCTCACAACAGTCGCGCCGTCGCTGGTCATTGTCGCGGCGCTGTCGCTCGGTTATGTATTGATTGTCGGGCCCAGAAAAATCAAATCAGGCGCGGCGGCTTAGCAGGCTCCGGAAAACTTCCGAAAAAGCGAAAAGCCTCGCCGTTTGCCTTGCAAACGGCTACTAAAGCGCTCCGCTGCTTTTCGCTTTTTCGGTTCCGGAAGCCTGCTAAGAGTTTCCTTTCAGGAAACTCTTAGACCCGCAGTACCTGGTTGATGAGCGTGCCGAGCATGCCGTCGTGCGTCTGAATTGCCTTCTGGTTCGCCTCGTACATACGCTGCACCTCGATCATGTTGACCATTTCGGTGACGATGTTGACGTTCGAGGCTTCAAGAAAGCCCTGTAAAATTTCGGGCGCCTTGACCTGATCGACCGGGCGCATGTCGCCCGATTCGGGCGTGGTGTTGTAAAATGACAATCCGACTTTGTCAAGATGCCGGGGATGGTCTACGGTGCGGATCTGCAGGGTATCGAGCAATACGGGATTTTCCCACTGGTTGATATCCTTACTCGTAAAATTTCGCGGATCGTTACCCACAGCCTGGTTGATCCAGACTTCACCATTCGATTTCACAATGTAGTTGTTATGGTTCACGCGGATCGGCCCCTTCTCGCCCATCAGCGGAAAACCGTCGGGCGTCACCAGCATACCGTTGCGGTCTAAAATAAAGGCGCCGCTGCGTGTCAGGCGGGGCCCTGCCTGGGACTCCACCACGAGAAAACCGTCGCCATTGATCGCAAGGTCCTGGTCACGGTCGGTCTTCTTCAACGCGCCCTGATCAAAACGCGTAAAAACCTCATTCACTTCGCTGCCGGTGCCGAGCTTCCCTACTAAAGGAGAGATATCAAAGCCGCCCATGGGCATCCAGCCTACACCGTCGTCGCGCGTGCGGTGAATCAGAACCTCGGGGTTGGCGCGGAATATTGTCACATCTTCTTTGAAGGCCGTCTTATCCACGTTCGCGATATTGTTCGCCACCGTGTCCATTTTGACCTGCATCGCGCTCATTCCCGACGCGCCTGTGTAAATACCCCGCAGCATAGTTGATTATCGATGGGGGGATGCCTTTCGGTGAGGGATTTTTATTCGCCCGGCATGCCCGGTCGCAGCTTTTCCCAGAGTTACAACGATACATGAGAAAAAAACAGGCTTTTTCGGTATTTCTTATGTAAACACCATGCAATGCAGAAAACAACCCCGGTTTTTGGCCGACAAACCTGTGCAAATCACTCATCTTTTGGAGATACGGCTGGCGCCCATACACTGGAACAGAATTAAACTAGCCTCCTGGCAGCGTCGCCGTACCTACTCGACCATAACCCGCTACTGCACCTTGCGCCTGGCGCGCAAGTGCTCGCTGCGCTGGACGCCTAAGTTGCAGGTCGCGGCGACGGGCGTTAGGCAGGGACTTGAGATAGCACAGGATATTCATCGCCATATGATGTGTTTGTATGGGGATGATGCGAAGCTTATCCGCCTTGCCGCAATTGAACTGGGTTTAACCATCACGGGCTTCGTTCGGTTGGCGATTGAGCTCTATCTCCAAACGCTGGTTATGGAAAAACGTAGCCAGCGATTGGTGTCGAACGCTAGTCTAACGTGGGATGGCATTCGCTGTATCGAAAACATCCAAATATTCGCCATAAACGGCGGTGCCCGGCCATTCTATCGCAATCTAAGCTGCCTGTGCTTCGATCCGGATAGCTATTGGTGAATCAAACCCGCATAACCCGACAAAAGACGTCCACGCTCACAAGCCAAGTCGACAAAGCCGTTTTTTTACCCTATAAACAGCGCAGTTGAGCTCCAAAAGCACTCCGGGGGAGACCCCGGTTTTTTAACGGGCCAACGAGGAAAAAAATATGAAAAAGCAAATGTTAATCAGTTTATGCATAGCAGGTATTGTAGCACAAGGCCTCAATGCCGCACCGGCTGCCGAAAGCCCTTCACCGGCAAAGGCAAAGGGCCGTCAGGCAACAATTTCACTCTGGGGCGGCTATACTCCCTATGTCGGCGCCGTCGACAAGAGCGAGTATAACTCCGCCTGCGACGTTTATACGAAGGCAGGGGGGAGCTGCACAAACAAGTTTGGCGGTTATGCCGGCGGTGTGGATCTCTGGATGGGTAATGTTGCGCAGATCGGTTTTGCGGCGCAGTACTTTCAGGCAGCGAGCTTCGAAGGCTCTTCGAGCACCACCGTGTCATCGCCGCCACCACCGGGCAATACCACGACGGTGAAAACGACGGAGAAACTGTTTTCGCACTTCATTCCGCTGATGGCGCAGTTCCGCTTCCACCCGAAATTTTTCTATATCGGTATCGGAGCAGGAGCCGCGATCAACATCACGAGCTATGAATTTACCGTAAGCAATTCCACGACCAGCGGCCGCAAGACGTCGAACCCAACAGGATTTTTCGCCCAGGCAACGCTCGGGATCGCCATTCCCCTGTCAGACAATGTCAGCGTCGACGCCTTTGTCAAAGGCTCGCTGCTAACCGTGTTCTATGAAGCCACGAAGGATTCGAGCGGTAACTACACATACCAGAGTGCCAGCGCATGGGCTGTGACTCCTGGTATTGCATTCTCTTTTCACTTCTGAGGAGAGTCTGTGGAAACCGACAAAAAAATCCGCATTGTACAGATTCTGCTGACGCTGACAGCTATCGAATTTTTTGGCCCGGCGCTGCGTGACGCCGGGGAATCACATCTCACCAACGCCGCATGGCCGGGCCATGCGCGCGTGCACATGATGTGGCTTATCGCCTACATGGTCACGTCAGGCATTGCCAATGTCTACCTGATTTGGCTGAGGCGTCCGTTCACACTGCAGAATCTCTATCTGTCATTCGGATGGCAAACCTGTAACCTCGCGGCATTCTGGCTGGCGGTCATTCTCTCTCCGGCATACGGTGGCGCAGTCATCGATGGGGTTTACCATGTTGAAATCATGGGCATCAATGAGAATATTCTCGCCTTCACGCTGCTTTCGTCGCTGACGGCGATGTCCTTCGCGTACTTCCACTTCCACGTGGTGCCACGCCACCGGAGCGCCTGATGGCGAGGCTGGGCATGCTGCGCACGCAGGTACTCATCATCGGCGGCGGCCCCTCGGGCATGGTCGCTGCGCTTTGTCTCGCAGCATGTGGTGTGAAGAGTGTGATCGTTGAAAAACGCAGCACGCCATCCCGGCATCCCAAGGGCCACGAGGTCAGCGCGCGTACGCTCGAAATTCTGACGCAGTTGGGCATCCCATTTAAAGAACTCGAGGCAGAGGCGTCGCCGCATGAGGATGCCTCGCGTATTCTGTTCTGCCGCACCCTGAATGAAGAGATCGGCCGTATCGATCTTAACGAGAAATCGATCCGCGAAAAATACGCGGCGCATACGGCGCTGCCACGCCCCTATCTCAACCTCTCGCAGACCGAACTCGAAAAAGTTCTGCGCCGGCATGTTACGAAAAACAAATCAGTTACACTGCTCACGGGTGCAGAATGGAAATCGCTCAGCCAGCAGGCCGACGGCGTGACATGCGTCGCACGGCGCGCCGAGGGCGAGGTGCTGGAAATCCGTTGTGACTATGTGTTCAGCTGCGATGGTGCGGGCGGAAAATGCCGCGATTTTCTCGGCATTCGTATGACCGGGCCTGAGAAAATTCAGGATGTCGTCAATGCCTACTTCACCGATGATCTGCGGGCAAAAATCAAAACGCCGGCAAAACTTTTCTTTGTCTTCAAGCCCGACGCCGTCGGTACGTTCATCGCCCACCATGCGGCGAAGCGCTGGGTCTACCACGTGCCGGTGATGACTCCGCACGAGAAAATCGAAGATTATACCGAAGACGTTTTCCGTGAGCGTATCGCAAAAGCGATGGGAGATCCGCACTTTAAGGCGAATATTCAATCGATCAGCTCATGGCGCATGACGGCCCAGGTCGCCGAGACCTTCCAAAAGGGTCGGGTATTTCTCGTCGGCGACAGTGCTCACCGCTTTCCGCCGACCGGGGGCCTTGGGCTCAATTCGGGTGTGGCAGACGCGCACAATCTGGCATGGAAAATCGCGGCGGTCCTCAACGGCGAAGCATCGCCTGAGCTTCTCGCAAGCTATGAAAAAGAGAGAAAGCCCGTCGTCGCCGTGAATAGCGAAGAGAGCCGCCGGAATTTTTTCAACCTGCTTAAGATCCCGGCGGCACTCGGCATCAACGCACATGTACTGCCCTGGATCATGGCATGCCTCGCGCTGCCGCCATTGCGCTGGTTGGGAAAAGGCTTTAGAAAATCTGCACTCCGCCTGATCTTTGATCTCGGCGATAAGATGCTGCGGCGCTATGCCACGAAACCCAAATTACAAAAACGTGTACAATCTGCTGTTTCGGAGCAAATCTCGCATTTCGACCGCATCGGTCTCGACCTGGGTTTCCATTATGGCCGGGACGCTGATCTCACACGAACGACGCAGTATGCACCCGATTTTTCGCCCGGTTCGCGTTTGCCGGTATTTTCGTTTCGGCAGTCGGGTCGGGAGATTATCTCTCACACGCTGATACGTTACACACGATTCTCGCTGCTCATTGGCGAAAAAGCCCTGTCTCTGTGGCGCCGGCATGCCCATGCGCTGCATACGGATATACAGTTGAAGCTCGCTGCAGTCCCCGAAACAGTGTATATCGGCGGCAAAGCGGTAGCTTTTCCGCGCACGGGGGCTATCCTCATTCGGCCCGACGGGCATATCGCTGCAAATTTCAGCAGCGCCGATAACGCCTATGAGGCATTGGCGCAATACTTTGAAAACTCAGGGTTCACAAACTGGAGGATCGCTTCATGAAAATCATACTCTTCGACATTCTCTTCATTCTCGCGGGTTGCTCAGTTTTCCTGGGTTGGTATCTCTTCAGGCCGTTACGGCATCATCCGCAACCGGCAGCGTTCGTTTGCCTGAACGAAGCGGACGGAAAATTCAGTTCGCTACCGTTAAGACCGAAACACATTTTCGGCATCGGCTTAAGTTATGCGCAGCATATCGATGAAACGGCGCATGAATTCGATCCGCAGGGTGGTCCCGCCGTCTTTATCAAAGACCGCCGCTCGCTGAAACCGGGCGGTGGCGAAACTGAAATACCCGGCATGAGTGATTTGCTCGAAGCCGCAGCCGGCGTTGATGCGACGCTGCGCAAAACCTTGCGCGAAAAATTTCAGGATTTTCCGCCGCTGATGGACTATGAGGCAGAGTTGGGATTTACACTTTTGGAGAACATTTCTGACGATGAGCTGCATGACCCGTCGTACATTCCCAAACTCGGCTTTCTGATTGCAAATGACCTTTCGGCGCGCGCGCTGCAGGTTCTCGGCGAGGGTATGCCGAACCGCCTGGAATACTGGGGCATGTCGAAAAGCCTGGAAGATTTCTTACCGACGTCGAAAAAGGTCTGGGTGCCGAACGAACACGTTGCCGACGCGATTCCCTGTATCACGCTCGAAACGCGCGTCAACGGGGAGATCCGCCAAAGTGCGAAAACCAACAACATGATCTACACCCCACGCCAGATGCTGATCGCCGCGCGTGCGACATACCCGCAGCTGCCGCTGCTGAAGGGCGACATCGTCATCATGGGTACGCCGGGCGGCATCGCGCTCTCAGCGCCGCGCTTCAAGGCCCGGCTTGCGGAGCTGTTTCGTTTTAGCCGGTTTACGAAGCTCAGGTTTATTCTCAAGGGTGATCAGAGTAAGTTCCTGAAGCCGGGCGATAAAGTGACTGTCAGTGGCGGCTGGTTTGGTGAAATCAGGTCGCAGCTGAAATAATAAATGATGACATAATATTGAGGATAAAAGAAAGCTGCGGGAGTGATTATCCTCAAGGAAATCGTTCAGAGCGCGGCCGGTAAGATTTATCATTTCTGCCGACTGCGCTCCGACGGCCTGGAGCTCGACGCCCTCAATATCTCACTCGATGGTCAGGGGGCAATCGTATCGATTGAAATATTACATAACATTGAGGGAGATTGTGCCTTCTCTGATTCCGGCGAACTGGTCCATTGTACTGCATGGGAATCAGAAGCCGAGGCCCAGCAGGCATCCGACTGGTCGCGTCATTATCCGCTGCGCGTCGGCATCGCAAAGGCCGGCCGGGCCGAAGCGTTGCGGATTTTTCACAATTTGAGATCGGTCATCTACGATAATTATCTGAAACACCTGCTGGGGATATTCCCCAGTGGCAAAACGCGATTAATCTTCGATGAATCTCTGTACACCGTTTACATACCAGAGCTAGCACAACCCCAGCCAGCTGCGGATGTACCGGAATCAGAAAGTGATGTGCGCAGCTTCTTTAACAGGCATAGGCGCGTGCTCAGGATATGCGGGATCAGCATGTTGGTACTTTGTGGCGGTCTCGTCGCATTTCTGTTAAGAAAACCCAAGTTCCCCCCAAGAACCGAAGAGATGGCGCGCATGGGCAAAACAGAGCTACTGCCAGCGCTGAAATTCCTCGATCGGGATTTCTCCGAAATACTGCAGCAGTACGGCCGCGAACACGGGCCGGGGCTCCCGGCCTATGGTGAAAAAGCTGCCGACGTCGAATTCAAGTCACCAGACCAATTTCTGGATGACTTGTATCCCCTGGATAAAGAGATACAAATCCGGATATTCCATGATCAAGTTTTCAAAAATGTAAAATTTTTTTCCCGGGAAAAGGCGGGAATTTTTCGTCGTTTGTTCGATGAAAATCTGATCCGCACCATCTCGATGACGCCAGACGGCATTATCCCTTTTGCATTCGACTATCTCAAAAACCAGCTCGATAAGAATTCACTGCTCAATTATACCCTCTACCTGATTACCCATGAACAGAACTCCGCGTTGGCGATTGAGGCAATGCTGATTTTTTTCCGGATAACGGAAATTCAAAAGCATACCGTTAGCTTTATCTTTTATGAGCGAGAGATCCGTGAAACATGTATTAACCGGGACTTTGAAAGATTAAAACATCCGAATGAAGCCATAATACTCTGCGAAACACTTGAAAAGCATAATGCATGGAAGATGATGGACAAGGAAATTTTAATGGGAAAATTCCATACAATGCAGGAGAGCATACTCAAGCACCTAAGTGCCAGCGCCGGGCAAAGTACCCGGCTTGCAGACATTAAATTCGAATTAGCCCTGGTGCGCTTCGAGGCCGCACAGACTCCTGCAGATATGGCATCTGCGATTGCACTCTTTTATGAGATTCCCGTACCGGCGGAACCGGGCGGCTTCGCGTACAGGGAATCCCATCAACAACTTCTCAAGCTGTTTGCCCAGAAGCAGCCTGAATTGCGCTCTCTTCGGAATAGGAAGAAAGAAGAGGGAGATCTCAGCAAACTGACAGCTAAGGCCGATGCCTTACGTTCATCGTTAAACCGGAGCGCGAAAATTCCGGCTACTCTAAAGGATCAGGTAAGCCAGACAATGCGGAAATGGCACGCCAACGTTGCCGAAAGAAATATCAAACGGGCACGGAAGTTCGCGGAAAAAACCGTAAATAAATAGCATTCACTCCGGAATCCGGGCGTTATAAAATTTACGTGACGACCTGAGAAAAAATACAGGACTAATTTATCTTTTAATCGATGCCCCGCAATGCCCAAAAACCATCCGCTAAGCAACAGGTAACCAAACCAGTTGTCTTTCACGCGCATAACCTCGCCAAAACCTATACCATGGGCGAAGTCAAAGTGCATGCGCTCGCCGGTATTGAACTCGAGCTCGTGGAGGGTGAGTTCATTGTACTCCTCGGCGCTTCAGGTTCCGGTAAATCGACACTGCTCAATATTCTCGGCGGGCTCGATACGCCGACCGACGGCAAGGTTCTCTTCCGCAACAAGGATATTTCAGCCATGTCGGAAAATGAACTAACCTTTTTCCGCCGCGACCATATCGGCTTTGTCTTCCAGTTCTATAACCTGATGCCCAGCCTTACCGCAGAAGAGAACATCGCGCTGGTGACCGAACTTGCGAAAGACCCCATGACGCCGGCTGAAGCCATGCGCCTCGTCGGCCTCGAAGAGCGCCTGCAGCATTTTCCCGCGCAGCTCTCCGGGGGTGAACAACAGCGTGTGGCGATTGCACGCGCGATCGCGAAAAAACCCGACGTGCTGCTCTGCGATGAACCCACGGGAGCCCTCGATTTCAAAACCGGCCGTATCGTGCTCGAGGCCATCTCTGCAGTAAACCTGAAGCTCGGCACAACAACGGTCGTCATCACGCATAATGCCGCCATCGCCGGCATGGCCGACCGCGTCATCGAAATGCGCGACGGCCGCATTGTCAGTGATCGTAAAAATAAAAAACGCCAGGCAATCGCGGAGCTCAGCTGGTGAAAACCATCGACCGCAAAGTCATCCGCGAAATTTCAGGCATGAAAAGCCAGACGATCACCATCGCCATTGTCGTCGCCGCCGGGGTCGCGCTGTTTGTGTCTTCGAAATCTTCTTATGATTCCCTGGCCCGTGCACGCGACCATTTCTACAGCTCGACCGGTTTTGCGGAAGGTTTTGCTTCGCTGAAAAAAGCCCCGCGCAGCATTGTGACGCGCCTGTCTGCCACGGGTGGGGTCGCGCTCGTTGAGCCACGCATTACCCAGGAAGCCACGCTGGATTTCCCCGGAGAAATATTGCCCTCCGCCGGCAGATTCGTTTCCCTGCCCGATAAGTTAAGCCGCCTCAGCATCCGCAGCGGCAAATTGCCCGAGACCACAAATGAAGTGATGCTCAGCGAATCTTTTGCCCGGGCAAATAATCTGCGCCCCGGCAGCCGCATCGTCGCAGTGCTGAATGGCCGGCGCCAGGTGCTCAAGGTCACAGGTTCGGCGCTCTCTCCCGAATTTGTCTATATATTCCGCCCCGCGACCTTTATGCCCGATGACAAACATTATGGCATTCTCTGGATGACGCGCGAAGCGATGGAGAACCACTTCGACTACGGTGCCGCCTTCAACGACCTCGCCTTTACCTTTGCGCCCGGCACGAACACCCGGCACACATTGAAATCCATCGACGCCGTGCTCGAAACCTATGGCGGCCTCGGCTCTTACGACCGCGACAAACTGGCCTCCTATGCATTTCTGCGCGACGAGTTTAAACAGCTGAGAACCAATGCCTTCTTTTTGCCGCTGGTTTTTCTCGGCGTCGCTGCCTTCCTGCTGCACATCGTCGCAACCCGGCTCATCAGCCGGCAGCGCGAGCAGATCGCCTCACTCATGGCGCTCGGTTATTATAACCGGCAGATCGCCGGCCATTACCTGAAACTCATGCTGATCATCAGCGGTGGCGGCGCGCTGCTCGGTGTTGCGGCAGGCTGGTGGCTCGGGCAGGGCATGACACAACTTTACGGCGATTTTTACCGTTTTCCCGACCTAAAGCACGTGTTCCATTTTTCCGTCGCCTTCACCGGCCTCATGATCGGCACCGTCGCCGGCGTGTTTGGCACCTGGTTTTCCGTGAAACGTGTGATGAAGATGCAGCCGGCACAGGCCATGCGCCCCCCGGTGCCCGAGAGTTTTGCGCAGTCATTTTTCGAGCGCTGGTTCAAAAACATCCCTACGACCACACGCATGTTTTTGCGCAACCTGCTGCGGCGCCCGCTGCGCACCTCGCTCTCCATAGTCGGATTATCCACTTCGGTAATGATTATGGTCCTTGGGCTGTTTATGACCGATGTCATGGACTCGATCGTCGGCATACAGTTTGATCTCATTAACCGCGACAACATGAACGTCTCGTTCTTACGGCCCGTGCCGGCAGATGCACTGGACGAATTGCGTAGCATACCCGGAGTAGAGCTCGCCGAAGGTTACCGCCAGGTGCCCGTGCGGCTGAGGCATGGCCAATTTACAAAAGAGCTCGCGGTGACGGGAATTCCGGCAAATGCACAATTGCGGCGCGTGGCAGACCAGAATCGCGACGTTGTCTCTCTGCCGCTTTCGGGAGTATTGCTCAACTCGAATGTCGCGCGCAAGATGCAGCTGGGGCCGGGAGATACTGTCGAACTCGAACTCCTCGAAGGCAGCCGCCGCCGTGTCTCGGTTACCATCTCACGGCTGGTGGATGAAATTCTGGGCCAGGGTTGTTATATGCGCATGGAGGCTCTGAGCCGCCTGCTTAACGAAGAACACAGTATTAACAGCGCCGCGCTGCGCATCGACACGCTGCAACAGGATCAGATTATCGCGCGCCTGAAAGTATCCTCGCAGGTTGCCTCGATCGGCACGCGCGAGGCGACGCTCAAAATCTTCTATGAGATGATGTCGCGCAGCATGCTGACGATGATTACGATCATCATGGTATTTGCCGCTGCGATTTCCATCGGCGTCGTCTACAACACAGCCATGATCTTGCTGTCGGAACGCACCTTTGAACTGGGATCGCTCCGCATCCTGGGTTTTACCAAAGCCCGGGTGTTCGAAATGCTCGCCTCGGAGCTAGGTACAGTAGTTATGGCCTCGCTCATACCCGGCTGCTTTCTGGGTTATGGTTTCGCCTGGCTGCTCATGAACTCCGTTGACACCGAAGAATTTTCGCTGACGCTCATGATCAGCAACCGCACGTATGTAACGGCGATGCTGACTTCACTGGCGACGGCACTCCTCAGTTTTATCATCTTGTTTTTCCGCATAAGAAAAATGGACCTGGTCTCGGTACTCAAAGTGAGGGAATAAATGGCAATTGCAGATAAAATCAAATCCGGCTGGAAAAACCGCTATCTCCGTTATGGCGGCCTGGCGGCAATCATCGTCGCCGCGCTGTTACTTTTCTACCGCAAACCCCCGGTGCCGACGGAAATCCACAAGGTGCAGCGCGGCACCTATGAAGCCTTCGTCGAAGAAGACGGGGTGACGCGGGTAAGGGAAAAATTTACGGTATTCTCCCCGGCTTCGGGTGTTTTGATGCGCGTGCATAAACATGCGGGGGATCGCCTGCAGAAAGGCGAGCTGATCACACATGTCATGCTCGATTACATGCGCCCGGTAAAATCGCCGGTCACAGGTACGGTATTAAAAATCCACCGTGAAAGCGAAGGTCCCATAGAAATGGGTTCTCCCATCGCCGACATCGGCGACACCGACAAGCTTGAAATCGTGTCCGAAGTTCTTACCCGCGATGTCGTCAACCTGAAACCCGGCAATGAAGTCATGGTCAGCGGCTGGGGCGGCGGCAACCTCGCCGGAAAAATCCGCCTCGTCGAACCATCCGCATTCACAAAAATCTCAACCCTCGGGGTCGAAGAGCAGCGCGTACGCGTGCTGATAGATTTTGACCGGCCCAAAGAAATGGGTGAGGGATTTCAGGTGCGCTGCCGCCTCATTTCACAACGCAAAGCAGATAGCCTGATTGTCCCGGTGGGCGCCCTGTTCCGCGACGGTGAAACCTGGGCGCTTTACCGCGTTATCAAGTCCCGCGCGGTAAAAACGACGCTGAAGGTCGCTGAAACCAGCGGCAGCACCGCACTGATAGAGACCGGCATCACTGCCGGCGACGACGTGATTTTGTTTCCGGGAGAAAAAATCCGCGACGGCGTAAAGGTACGCTGATGCCTTCAAACAATACCGCCATGCACTCACTGAGTGAATGGCGGCTGAACCAGACCCGCAGCCTGCTGTTACTCGTATCGCTGCTGATTGCCGCCATTCTGCCCGGGCTGCACTTCATGCTGAAAATCATTCCCGGCCTACCGGCTGACCCCCTCGGCATCAGGCTCATCGCCGCGGGCACCATTCTCTTATTCGGAACGCTGACGTATTTACTGAAACCACTCCACCGCTTTTCAGAAGCCGTGCTGTTTTTCAACGTCACCCTGCTGCTGTGTGTGGATATCTTGCTGATCACGCATGCACAGAACAACCTGATCCATATCTCCGCCGGGCTGCTGGCAATTTTCGGCGCGCAGGTTCTGTTCACCCGCTTCTGGTACTGCCTCAGTTCCTATGCGCTTGCCCTGGTTTTCCAAATTGCCTACACGGCGAGTGTGACAGATATCCGCGATTTCCGCAATCTGACGACGATTTTCATCTACGGCAATGCCTACGCCGTCTCGGCACTGCTCGCCTACCTGCACATCAAGCAGCTCGACCGGGATTTCGCGCAGCGTAAGGAAATTCTCGCCCTCAAACAAACCCAGGACGGGGACTATTACCTCACTTCGCTGCTGATCGAACCGCTGATACGCAACAGCGCGAAATCGGCGCTGATCGCTGTCGATTTTTACATCGAACAAAAGAAAAAAGTCCGCTTCTATGAAAATGATTTCGACCTCGGGGGCGATATCTGTGTCTCAGACCGCGTCAAACTCGCTGGCGAGGATTTTGTTTTTTTCTTCAACGGCGACGCGATGGGTAAGTCTTCCCAGGGAGCCGGCGGAGCGCTTGTCACGGGTTCGCTGCTGCATTCCATTCTCGCGCGTTCGCATACCAGCCGCGAGATGCAGATTTCTCCCGAACGCTGGCTTATGGCGGTATACCGGGAGATCCAGCGCATCATGGAATCGTTTGATGGCTCGATGTATGTCTCTGCGGTGTTTGGCCTGATTTCAGAAAAAACGGGAGCTCTGCTTTACCTGAACGCCGAGCATCCTTTTTCGGTGCTTTACCGGGCGGGCCAGGCCAGCTTTACCGAGAATGAAATCTCTGTACACAAACTCGGCGTACCCTTCGCCCAAAAACCGAAGATCTACGCGCGTCAATTGCTGCAGGGTGATATCTTTCTAATCGCTTCAGATGGGCGCGACGATTTACTGGTAAACGGTAATTTCCTGGACTACAAAATAGCAGACCGGCCGCGATTTCTGACGCTCGTGGAGGCAGCCCAGGGAAACCTGAAAGAGATTGCGGCGGCAGTTCACGGCTCCGGAGAAGTCACCGACGACCTTTCCATGATCCGCATCGAGTATAAAGCATGAAACTTGTCATTATTCCCGGCCTCGGTAATTCTGGTCCTGAACACTGGCAGACACTCTGGCAGAAAAAGTTCTCTGGTTCCGTTCGCGTAAATCAAAATGATTGGGAAAGACCCGATCGCGGGCTGTGGATTGATGCGCTGCAGGGCGTTGTGGCCGTCCAGCAGGCGGATATCCTGCTTGTCGCCCATAGCCTCGGCGTCGCACTCGTCGCGCATTGGGCGGCTCAATACCGGGCGGCAAATGTGAAAGGCGCATTGCTCGTATCGCCGAGCGACGTCGATTCACCGGCGCACACACCCGAAGAGGTGCGCAGCTTTGCGCCGATACCGCTGGAAAGACTTCCGTTCAAAAGCATCGTGGTTTCGAGTAGCAACGACACATTCGTCAGCGCTCAACGCGCACGTTTTTTTGCCGACCGTTGGGGTTCGGAGTTTATCGACGTCGGGCCGCACGGTCACATCAACGCCGCGTCTGGCCTCGGCGAATGGGAAGAAGGTCAGAAAATTCTGGGCCGGCTTGAGGACCCCACCCCCGGCCCCTCTCCACGTAGTGGGGAGGGGTGACCGAAGGTCGGGGTGGGGCTAGAACCCTACCCCTGCCGGTCTTGAATCAACAATTCAACCACGGATGGATCGGCAAGCGTGGATGTATCACCTAACGTCGAAAACTCACCCGCGGCGATCTTGCGCAAAATACGGCGCATGATCTTGCCGCTGCGCGTCTTCGGCAGTCCCGGTGTGATGTGGATGGCATCGGGCTTGGCGATTGGCCCGATCTCTTTGGAAACCTGCGCGATGAGCGCTTTTTTCAGGTCGTCGGTTGCGGCGATGCCTTCTTTCAGAATCACGTAGGCATAGATGCCCTGGCCCTTGATGTCGTGCGGAAAACCCACGACCGCCGCTTCGGCCACCGACGGGTGCAGCACCAATGCCGACTCAACCTCGGCTGTGCCGAGCCGGTGGCCGCTGACGTTGATGACGTCATCGACGCGGCCCGTGATCCAATAGTAGCCGTCTTTGTCGCGCCGGCAGCCATCCCCCGTAAAATAATAACCCTTGAAGGTCGAGAAGTAAGTCTGGTAAAACCGGTCGGGATCGCCATAGACCCCGCGCATAATCGCCGGCCAGGGAAATTGGATGCAGAGGTTGCCCTCGGTTTCGCCCTTCAGCGTTTTGCCCTCGGCATCGACGAGCAGCGGCTGCACGCCGAAAAACGGCAGCGTCGCCGAACCCGGCTTCGTCGTTGTCACACCGGGAATCGGCGAGATCAGCACACCGCCGGTCTCTGTCTGCCACCAGGTATCGACGATCGGGCACTTGCCCTTGCCGACCGTGCGGTGATACCACAGCCAGGCCTCGGGGTTGATCGGCTCACCGACCGAGCCCAAAAGCCTCAGCGAAGAGAGATCGTGCTTTTTGACGGGTTCGTCGCCGAAACGCATCAGCGCGCGGATAGCCGTCGGTGCCGTATAAAAAATCGAAACGTGGTGTTTCGCGACAATCTGCCAGAAGCGGTCGACGTGCGGGTATGTGGGAATTCCCTCGAACATGAGCGAGGTGGCGCCGTTGATGAGCGGCCCATAGAGAATGTAACTGTGTCCCGTGACCCAACCTAAATCGGCGGTGCACCAGTAGGTGTCGGAGTCATGCACGTCGAAGACAATCTTGTGTGTAAACGATGCATAGACACCGTACCCGCCTGTGGTATGCAACACGCCTTTGGGTTTGCCGGTCGAACCCGATGTGTACAAAATAAAGAGAGGATCTTCACTGTCCTGTTCGGAGGGTTTATTTTTCGCGGAGACCTTTCCTGCCTCTTCATGCCACCACAGGTCGCGGCCTTCCTTGAAGTCGACGGCGTCGCCTGTGTGTTTCACGACAAGTACCTTGCGCACCTTCTGCGTGGATTTTTCAAGCGCGGCGTCGACATTTGCCTTAATCGGAATCACCTTGCCGCCCCGATAACCGGTATCTGACGTAATGATAAAATCAGACGCCGCATCGACCACACGGTCCTTAATCGAATCAGGGGAAAATCCACCGAAAATGATCGAATGCACAGCGCCGATGCGCGCGCAGGCCAGCGTCGCCATCGCCAGCTCGGGGATCATCGGCATATAGATTGTGACGCGGTCGCCCTTTTTGACGCCATGCGCGAGCATTACATTCGCCATACGGCAGACTTCGTGGTACAGTTGCTGATAAGTAAACGTGCGCGAAGGCGTTGCCGGGTTATCGGGTTCCCAAATGATTGCGGCTTTGTTCTTGCGATCGGTCGCCAGGTGACGGTCGAGAGCATTGTAGCAGAGGTTGACCTTGCCGCCGACATACCAGGCATTCTGGGCCTTGGCAAAATTCGACTGCAAAACTTTTTTGAACGGCTTAAACCACGTAAGCTGCTGCTTGCCGATCTTACCCCAGAACGCCTCGGGGTTTTTCACCGACTGATGATACATTTTTTTGTATTCTGCCATGCCCTTGATGTGCGCGCCTTTCACCAGTGCGGGTGCGATTTTTTTCGGATCGAATTTTTCGTTGGCGTTTTTCGCCTTTGCTTTGGAAGCCATGTTCCACGAGTCGCGAATCCGCAAGCGCCGTCAAGGAAATGCGTTGTTCCAGCGGCGCGCCCTTGCAGAGAGAAAGCCCGCCAGAGCATTTTTAAATTATGTCACATGAATTTCAGCCAATAATTTCAACACAAAACTGAACGCTGCGTTCAAACTCTGCTATAGAAAATTTTTATTTTTGGCCTCTGCTGTACTCTGAGCGCGATCTATATATGACGGTGCCCAACCGAACATAAAAAGTTGAACTTAGCGGGCACGGGACTGGGGCCACCATCCGCAGCGCGCGGCGGATGGCTTGTTCCAAATACCGAAGCACGTTCCGGGCATTGTCCTGGAGGCGTTATGGCCTTGAAGAACGATCTGGTGCAGGCTGCACCTAAAGTATTGTGCTGGTACGGTGTGCCCTTGCACCTCACCGAAACACAGCGTTTCAATTTATTGCTGCACGATCTCTATCTGCACACCGCTACAGGTACAGATTTTGAAACATTTGGCCAGCTCAACGGCCGCACGACCGCATACGTCTATTCGTTTGATCATTATGCCCCAACACTCAGGGCGCACAGCGAGTCGATGCAGATTTCAGCGGCGAAAAAACTTGCGCACTACATCAATTCATTCTGCAGCCACAACAGTATCGTCGTGACACGCACACTTTCGCCCAAGGTTGAAGATATTTTCCATCAGGCGGATGTCTCCTTTTTGCAGAGAGATTTGACCTTTGAGAAACCATTTTTCCACTTCATCCGCACACATGCCTTGCCGCTGTTCCACAAACACGAGCGCCCAGACCGCAACTATATCCGCGTGGTGCCGAAAGAGGCGAACGAGTTCCGTGTGTTCGTAAAAAACCTGGGCCGCCCCGGAGACGCCACACTCACTGCGCGCCTCATGAACCTCAGCCTCAACGGTTTGAGTCTCAAGATGAATGAGAGCAAGTACCGCAACCTCGATCTGCGCGAGGCTGTGCAGGTAACGCTGCGTTCGCCCAAGATGGCCATCCACATCACCTGCGGTTTTGTGACGCGCATCAATACCGACACCGATGAAATTGCAGTGAATTTTAGCCTGCACGACAAAAGTTTTATCGATAACCGCGACGCCGTGCAGCTGCAGCGCCTGGTACTCATGACGCTCGAACAGGGCGCCCGCATGGAACTAGCAAAGAAAGCCGATCCGTCATTTCCCGATCTGAATATTGTAGCCCCCGGCGCGGTAACGCCTGGCGCCGCCAAAGGAGTCACCTGATGCTGTTACGCTTCTTATCTGACCGGATCTGGCTCTACTTTATGTTCGGAATGCGCCCCGAATAAGCCGACGCCTTTACACCCGCCGCGTAAATGTAAACGCGGCGCATGTGGTCGAACCTTTACCCAAGGCTCGCACTGTTTGTGCGTTTTCTCGCCGTCGTGCTCACGATCAGCATGGCGGCGCGCCTGGCCTTTCTCGTGCTGTTCCGTGCAGAGGCGGTGCGCACAGATACAGGCGCGGTGCTCTTGTCGCTCGTCGCTGGCCTGCGCTTTGACCTGGCAGCCTTTGCCCTGGTTTTCGGGTTCTTAATCCTGCTGTTTTCGCTGCCGCTTGTGCCGAAACAGCTGCGTTTAAGCCTATGGGGATTCACCCTGGTTCTGCATTTTCTCTACTTCGCGGTGACTGTGGGCGACCTCGTTTTCTATTCCATTTCGCACCGCCGATCATCCGCCGAATTTTTTGCTGTTTTTGCCTCGTTTAAGGACTTCTGGGCCTTTGTCTCGGGTTCGGCGCTCTATATCATTCTGGGCATTCCCGTAGGTGTGGCGCCGTTCTACCTGCTCTACCGCAAGCAGGTGCGCCGGGAATTGCCACGCATTCCCGTTCTGCAAAGCCTCGCGCTCATGGTCGTTGTGGCATTGCTTTCGATCATCGCCGTGCGCGGCGGTTTGCAGGGTCGCCCGCTCAATGTCACGCATGCCTTTGTGGTCGGCGATTATTTTCTCGGCAACGTCACGTTGAACCCGATCTTTGCGACAATCAAACTAGCATATACGGGCGACTCGTTGCCGCTCAACCGCGCGCTGGGCAACCTGCCCGTCGCCGAAGTGCGTAAAGCCGTTGCGGCTGAGGGTGAATTTTTTCCCCGCGAAGACTATCCGTTTTTTCGCGAAACACAGCCGACGGGCGCCATGGTAAAAAGAAACGTCGTGATCTTTATTATGGAAAGCTGGTCGGCCGCCGATCTCGGCTGGTTCGGGCATCCGCTCAAGGCGACGCCTAATTTCGACGCTCTCGCTGCAGAGGGAGTCAACTTCACCGAAGCGTATGCGCTCGGCAACCGCTCGATTACCGCGGTACCAACGATTGCCAGTTCTATCGCCGGTATGTTCGGCAAGCCCTATACGACATCGTCGTATGCCAACAACAAACAGCGCGGCATGGGCACGATCTTTGGCGAAGCGGGTTATGCCGGTTATTTTGTCACGGGTTACAAGGCGGGCGCGCAGGGATTTTCCACGTATATGCGCGTCGCCGGTTTCGACAAAATTATCACGCGCGAGAATTTGGGCCTCGGTACCGAAAAGTCAGACGGCGTCTGGGGCATCTATGACCACCACACCTTCGAACGCCTGCACCAAATACTCGACGCCGAAACCAAACCCTTTGTCGCCGTCGTACCCAGCCTGCACCCGCACCACCCGTATAAGCTTCCCGCCGATTATGCCGAGCGTGAATTTTATAAAGATGTCACCCGCGCGCCGCATTTCAATGCTTTGCGTTATTCCGATTATGCGCTGGGGCGCTTTTTCACTCTCGCACGCAAGTCGCGGTATTTCGCGAATACAATCTTTATCATCACCGCCGACCACACGTATACGCAGAACGGCGTGTTAGACAAATACCGGATTCCATTGCTATTCTACGCGCCAGGGTTTCTGCGCTTTGAAAAAAGGAACGGAATAGCCTCGCAGCTGGATATCCTACCTTCGCTCATTGACCTCATGCAGGTGAAAACTGCGCATGCCAGCATGGGCAAATCGCTGTGGCGCAAAACGGGCACGCCTTGGGCGATCATCGACCTGGATGGCAGCATGGGTTACCTGAGGGCACCCTATGCGGTGCTCGCCAACCGTGAAAGCGGCGTTGCGGCCTATGACATGGCAACCGACCCGGGATTTTCGCGCGACGTTCTCGGTGAGAGGCGGCCTGCGATTGCCGACCGCCTGCGCGAATGGTTCTCTTATATGAATTTTGTCAACGAGAGCATCGCGAAAAACCGCATCGCGCCGTAATTAAAAGAGCGCCGTCATGGCGAGCGCCATACCGTTTTCAGTCTGCCGCGGTGTGAGATACCAATCGAGGCTGCGTTTGCCATCGGCAGCGACCTTACTCGTCTGCGTGCCTGCATACATGCGGCGAAAATTACGCCCGATCGTAAAACCAACGACTGTACCGATAATCGCACCAGCGATCACGTCTGAAGTCCAGTGGTAATTGCCATTGATCATAGCGAAACCCATGAGGGCAGAGACGGGATATCCCACCCAGGGAATCCATGGTTTGTCGGGATAAAATCCGTGGAACGCACTGGCCATGGCAAACATCGAAGAGGTATGCCCCGAAGGCCAGCGCCAACGCCCGGAAGAAACGGATTGTTCGGCAATATTAAAATTAAACTCCTTATCACGCGGTGTTGTTCCCGTGGTCGCATCGTATTCTGGCCGGGGGCGGCCCGACGCCCACTTCCAGAAAAACACAATACCGCCATTCACCCCCAGCGCCTGCAAACCCGCAGCGCCTGCAGCCGCCGTTTCATTTGAACCCCAAAAATAGCCGTAAAAGAACATCAGAGTGTGGGGAACGGCGGCGGCAAAGTTACCGACCTGCAGAAACCCCTGGTCGACACTGCGCGACCAGACCGGGCTGCGGCTGATGGCCGAGTTGATGCGTTCGTCGAGATTGGTATTCACGATCACAGCCGTTGATACCGGGACGGAAACCCAGGCGGCGATGTTACCCGGTGACCCCCAAAAGGTGTCCGCGATATTGCCCCACAACCCCGAAAAAAAGTGCAATTTCGCGGGCGCGGGGGCGGTTGTCGCCGGAGCGGGTTTGGGTGGTTCTTCAGCGGCCGCTATGGCGGTTACGGAGAGAATCAGTAGGGAGAGAAGAATTTTGGCTGGCTTCGCCCGACGGCAAAAAAATTTGTCTGTAATCATCTTGTGGTGATGTCCATAGACGCTTCTAAGTTGAATTATCCGACAGCAGAATACAGGATATTAGCCCTATTTTCGTTTTCCGGTCTTAACCGGCGACTTACGAACGGCTTTCTTTTTGGGCCGCGGTGATTTTTTTGCGGCTTTTCTTGGGGGCGCCGCTATAGCCGCTACACTTGTGGGGTGGGTTACGGGCTTAGTTTTGATACTGAAAAACTTCGCCATCACGATACCGACGATGGCAATGATGAGCACCCCGTACGCCATGTTGACATACATGGCCTGCACCGGCATCGCGAACGGAAAACCCATCAGCAGGATAAAAATCGCCACATCGCCCGACATCATGCCCACCATAAACATGGCAAACTTCAGCATCGGCGATTGCAGATTCCCGCGGATCGTCTCCACATCGTGAACAAACTCCGTCTCGCCTTTCGCACCCTTCAGGTATGTGCGCAGACGGCTGATCGAACCCGGATTGAAGACCAGAATCTGGAACCAGTCATTCAGGTAGCTGAACCAGAGCAGGAATGTGCCGTTTCCGGCGGCAATCGTGCGGTATTTTTTTTCTATTTCTTCGACAATCGTATCTTTGCCGTCGCGCAGTGCCGCAGAGAACTTGCGACGGAAATGGTCGGTGCCCTGCGCCATGACTCCCGAAACTGTGGTGCTGAGTAGCAGCGTACCAACGGTTTCCGGAATACTGTGGGCGTTGTTCAGACGCATGAAGAAATAATAGCCGGTCATCAGGCAGAGAAAGCCAATGGTGTCCCCGAGCATGTCGAGATTGCGGCCCAGCTCAGACGACATGTTTTTGCGACGCGCGATTGTGCCGTCGAGGCAATCGAGCACAGCCCGCACCTGGAAGATGATAAAAGCGATCCAGAGATCGGTGGCTGAGCCCCGGGACAGAAACCATGCGCCGACAAAGGCCAGAAACGTGTGCACGATCGTGACCTGTGTCGGTGTGATCGGCGTGTACGAGAACGGAATATACCAGAGGTTCGCCATCGGGTAATAGATGAATTTATTCGGAAAATCCGTCATCAGCGAGATGAGCTTCGTTGCCGGAGTTTCTTTCTGTTCTGCCGACATCAGCCGAGATTCCGTTTGAGAAGACTCAGCAATAATTCCATATCGCTGTCGCGGATATCGCCCATCACGGCGATGCGGAAAATTTTTCCGGAAAAATTACCCTGGCCAGCGTAGATTGTGAAGCCGTTTGCCTTGAGATCGTCGTGTAATACATCATAACTTTTTCCTTCGGGCATCAGGAAAGAGGTCAGGTAGCTCGAAAAGACATCGCGCGGGATCAGGGTCTTGACACCGACCGATGCCAGCAGGTCGAGAACGGTGTCTCGGCGCTTACGGTATACTGTGCGCCGCTGCAGCATGCCACCCATATCGAAAAATTCTTTCAGCGCTTCATGGAGCGCATAGACGCCCTGTACGGACTGTGTAAACGGAGAAAATCCGCTTTTTTGCGCCTTATAATATTCGAAGAGATCGAGATAGAGACTTTTCGCTTCACTCACGCCCGCCTCGAGCAAGTCGCGGCGTGCCAGTACAAAAGAAATCGCCGGTATCGAATGCAGGCACTTGTTGCCCGTCGCGGCAACTGCAAGCACATTGTCGAAGGGGATCTCTTCGGCGGCGAAACTGGAAACCGCATCGACCATAATGGGAATATTATACTTTTTACCGAGCGCTGCGATGGGTTCGATCGGGTTACGGCGGCCCGTCGTGGTCTCGTGATGAACGGTTAAGATAGAATGGTAGTTCGCGGCATCGGTTTTCAGATGCGCTTCGAGAGCCATGAGATCGATACCCTGTGTCCAGTCGCCCTTGATCAGGTTGAAGGGTTTGCCTTGCCTGGTGAGCATCGTCGCCATACGCTCGCCATAGACGCCGTTTGCGGCAATGAGGCATTTCTTATTCGCCGGCGCAAAACTCTGCAGCATTGCTTCGACCGCCGACGTGCCTGAGCCCGTCAACATCACCGGTTGAAAGTCTTTCGCTTCGGGATAGACTTCGGAAATCATTTTCAGAATTTCAAGGCAGAGGGTTGAAAATTCTTTTTCGCGGTGGCAGAGATCGGGTTTCATCATCGCCGCACGCACGCGGTCAGACAAGGTTACGGGACCGGGGTTTAACAGAATTTCGCGGCGCATGTTATGTGGCAAGATACTTCTTGAAGCGTTCCGCAACTTGTACCGGAGTTACTTTTGGGCGCGGCAGATCGGAGTTTTCGCCGGGAGCCGTTTTGATATGGATAAAGGTGAGCGCGTCGCCTTTCACCGCTTCGGCAAAAGCTGTCGAAAACTCGGCAAGCGACGCCGCGAATTTCACGACGGGATATCCGCAGGCATGTGCAACCAGCGCGAGATCAAGCGAATGCGAAACGGTCTCTTGCCCACCCGTCGAATCATGCACTTCGTTGTCTAAAAGGACGTGGATCAGATTTTTTGGGCGCTCATAGCCAACCGTGGCGAGGGCGCCCATACGCATGGTGATCGCGCCATCGCCGTCCAGGGCAACGATCTTACGCTCGGGCTTGGCGACGGCAATGCCCAAGGCAAAGCTCGAAACACAACCCATCGAGCCCACCATGTAGAGCTGGCTCTCGCGGTCGTCGAGGGCATAGAGCGCGCGGCCCGTAAAACCCGTCGTAGCGACAATGGCATGCGGCGCGGGCGTCAGGCGCTGTACTTCGGCAAGAACCTCGCGGCGCAGCGGCCGGCTTGTGCTCTTGCGCTCGCCCGTGAGCGGCGCGCCCAGCGGCTTGGGGTTCGGCTTCGATGTCAGTTTATGCGGCGCAACTGTGTCTTTCTTCATGACAAGACCGTAGGGTGTGCCCGTCGAATCCATGTGTTTCACGGCACGGTCGATGACCGCGGCGACATCTTTCTCTTCCGCCGGAAAGAACTCCCACTGGATGCGCATGAGATCAAACAACTCGCCTGTAATCTGGCCCATGAGTTCGTGCTGCGGCTCGTCATGCGCGCCGCCCGGTTCGCCGCGCCAGGTCGTGATGACGAGCACGGGAACCTTAAAAATCATATTGAGTGAAGTCAAAGGCGAAACCGTATTACCAAAACCTGAATTCTGGAACATCACAACGGCGCGGCGCCCGGCGATCTCAGCCCCCGAAGCGATTGCGACCGCATCGCCTTCGTTCGTCGCGCCGATGTATTCGAGATCGGGCGCATCGATGACATAGTTAATGAAAGGTTTCAGGTATGAACAGGGCACTCCCGTATAAAGCGAGAAACCAGCGGCTTTTGCCTGTTCAATAAATGTTTTGGCCTCGATCATTTAGAAACTACTGCCCAGAAGTACGTCGTCGAGGTTGTCAATATCAAGCCAACCCGCGCGCGAAGTATAGACGACGCGCACTTCATGGCCTTTTTCAATCAGCGTGCGGATGAGATCAGACATGCGTAACGTATCGAACGATTTATCTTTTTGCAGCTCTTTCAGAAGATTCTGCACGACTGCTGCGCCCTTTGCCGAAAGTTTGATAATGCCTGCCCACTCGCCATGCCGCTTGCCTTCAGCCATGTCGTTGCCGATACCTGTCAGCAGCACTTCGTGATAAAATGATTTTGTCGATTGCGGTTCGCTGCAAGAAACATAATCCGCATAACGCGCCGAATTGCGGCTCGTCTGCCAGTCATAGTCAACGACGGCGACGATGTCTGCTTTTTCGTCGATGAGTTCCTGTGCGATATATTTCTTGAAGAGTACATCGCCATAAGAGATAAAAGTTTCGCCTTCAATTTTGGCGATCGCCTTGGCGAGCGAGCTCAGCTCCTGGGTTTTCGCGAAATCATCATTATCGGCATAGGCGACATTCAAAAGATTAAATGCTTCTTTTTTATAACCACGCACCACGGTGACTTCTTTGACGCCGACTGCGCGGTAACTATCGATGATATGCTGCACCAGCGGTGTGCCGCCAATCGGCACCATCGCCTTGGGGATGTCCTTCGTCAGGTCGCCGAGCTCTTCGCCGCGCGATGCCGCGAGTACAATCGCGCCCGGCGCGGCGGTCGCCGGTAAATAACGTTTCTCAGCGTCTTCGAGCTCATCAGCGCCCTGGATGCGGAAGACTTCGCTGACCGAAGCCACTTTTTCTTCGACATTCAGCAGGTTCTGGTCTTTGAAGATCGTCGCAGCGGTGTGCTGCATCGCGGTGATGGCCGAGCGCATCAGGTGGTTTGCCCAGATGACGATTGAAAACTTATAATCACGGAAAACTTCGGTAGGGGTTGCGTAGTATTTTGTCGGCACAATCACGACCGGCGCACGGTCACCCCACTCTTTTTTGAAGGCAAGAATTTCATCGGGTTTGCGCAGGGCACTGTGGATTAAAATCGCATCAGCACCTGCCTTGCGGTATGCTTCGGCGCGTTTGATCGCCTCATCGAGGCCCCAGCCGGCGATGAACGCTTCGACGCGTGCGACGATGACAAAATCTTTATCGGTCTGCGCGTCTTTGCCGGCGCTGATCTTGCCGCAGAATTCCTGGATTTCGGCAAGAGGTTGCTCTGAGCCTTTGATAAAACTGTTGGTCTTCGGAAAGAGTTTGTCCTCGATACAGACCCCGGCAACACCGCGCTGCTCGAGCTTTTTCACGAGGCGGCGCATCGAATTGAAGTTACCATAACCGGTATCACCATCGAGCAGAATCGGAATCGTCGTCGCGTCGCTCATAAACTCGGCAACTTCGAGTACCTGCGTCCAGCTGGCTTCGTTATTGTCGCGTACGCCCATCTGCGCCGAAATGGAAAGTCCGCTTGCCCAAATGCCCTTAAAACCCGCTTCTTCGGCGATCTTGGCGCTCAGGCCATTGTGTGCCTCCATGAGGAATTCCACCTCGTTTGAGAGCAGCATATTCTTAAGGAGGGTTGTTTTCTTTGTCATGAAGGGTCTGCGCGTGTTTGCGCTCAGAAACAGAGGGTCAAATTAAAAACGCCCGGCTTGACGCCTAGGTAAATTTGCCGCTATAAAAGATGAAATCGGTGACACCTGTGTCGATTCCATGCTGGGTGAGCAATGTCGTCACCTGGCCCCGGTGGTGTGTCTGGTGGTTGAAAAAATGTGTGAGTACGTCGGCAAACGGCCGTGACATCTCTTCGCCGCGCGCATTCTTGTAATGTAAAGTCGCCGCAAGTTTTTCGTCCGATAACCCGTCGCGAACCCAGGCGATCAGCGCCGTGTCGAGCGCGGTACGCTCTGCACCAAGATCCGCGAAATTTTCGTGAATCTGGTAGGCATGTTCGCCGGTTCGGCCTTCAATATTACGGGCAATCTCTTCTGAAAGTATGCCATAACCATGCCCGGCCCGGACAAACCGGCGCAGCCAGTTCTTGTCGGCCCAAAGAATATGATTGAGTGTGGCGTGGATAGATTTGAAGAACGCGCCTTGATCCTGCTTTCTTTGGTCATCCGTCAGCTTGGATGCTGCCGCATAGACGGCGGCGTTCATCACCTGGTTGTATTGACTCAACTTGGTGAGAACGCCGTGCAGCAAATTACTTCTTCTTGGCTTTTCGGGCTTTGCGCGCCGCTTGCGCCGCCTGAATTTCCGCTTCGATACTGCCGGTGGTCGCCATGGTAATGTGGGCGTCGTGGCCATAATTTCCAACCTGGGTCATGTCATAATCCGGACGGAAACGTTTTTCAATCCATTCGCGTAGGCGGTCAATATAACCGAATACCGCCGGTACAAAGAAGAGCGTCATGATCGTCGAGAACACAAGCCCCCCGATGATGGCAATACCCATCGCAGTACGTTGTTTCGCCGCTTCACCGAGCCCCATCGCCAGAGGCAGTGTACCCGCGATCATCGCGAACGAGGTCATGAGAATCGGCCTGAGACGCGCCTTACCCGCTTCATAGATCGCGTCGTTGAGGCTCATACCTTTACGCACGCGCTGCAGCGCATAGTCGACCAAAAGGATCGAGTTCTTAGTCACAAGACCCATCAGCATGATCAAACCGATCATACTGAAAATATTCAGCTGCTCTCGGAAAATCGCGAGCGACACAAACGCGCCCGAGATCGCCGGAGGAATCGCCGTAATGATCGTGATCGGCGTGATGAACGACTCATAGAGCGAGGCGAGAACGAGGTAGATGAAAAGCAGAGCTAACCCGAAGGCGAGCAGGATATTCTCCATGAGTTCTTTTAAGTCCTCTGCCTGACCCCAGAAGACATAACGAACGCCTGGCGGGGGTTTGATTTTACCATCGAGCATTTTCTTGGCCTCGTCGACGGCGTTACCGATCGCACCGCCCGGCGCGAGGTTCGCGTGAATCTTGATGACGCGCGAGCGGTCTTGCCGCGAGATGTTCGACGGTCCCGCCTTAACCTCGCCTTTACCCAGAATGCTGAGCGGAATCGGGCGCGACGGCTGGCTCAGGTTCGGTACAAAACTTTTGGCGAACGATGTCTTCAAATCGCGCTGCTCTTCTTTGAGACGCATGCGGATATCGTACTCGAGGCCGTTATCGTAGAACTTGCCTACAACACCGCCCGCAACATGCAGGCGCAATTCATTGCCCGCGGCTGAAGGACCGACACCGACCTGCTGCATGCGCTCCGGGTCAAGCTGCACCTGGAATTCTGGCTTACCGGTTTGGAAATCTGCCGAGACATCGATGAGGTCTTTGATTGTCTTGAGTTCGGCCATGACGATCTGCGAATACTTGTCGAGTTCGTCGAGGTTCTCGCCCGTGACGTTCAGGTTCAGGGGATACTGCACGCCGCCACCGACGGCGCTGTAGTCGTTCACCGAGACTTTCGCGTAAGCGAGGTCTTTCAGCATATCGCGAGCGACGTCTTTGAGAAGCCATGTTTCGCGCTTACGCCATTTGCGGTCGACAAGCACAACACCGAGCTCGCCCTTATTGGCAATCGCGGTATAGTTAGAGCCGGCAACCGAAGCGATGAGGTGCACTTCGGGCAGTTTGCGCAGGCGTGTCTCAATCTCTTCAGCCATTTTCTTAGAGCCTTCGAGACTGGTTCCAGGCGGCATTTCAAAATTCACAAGAAATTCGGGCTGCGTGTTCGGCGGTAAGAAGGTTTTCTTTACCGCGCCGCAAGATGCACAGTTACCGAGCATGACGGCAACGGAGATGCCGACGGTGACCAGCGGACGGCGCAGCGTGAAGCGCATGATCGTCGAATATGTAGCTTCGAGCCAATCCTGGAATTTATTGAAGCCGCGGATAATGAAGTTCGGTTTACCATGCGCCGAACCACCGAAATAAGCGGAGAGCATCGGCGCTACGGTAATCGCATCAAAGAGCGAAATCGCCATCGCGAACACCACGGTAAGACCCAGCTGTCTCAGGAACTGGCCCACCATACCGGAGAGAAATCCGACAGGCAAGAACACCGCGATCACCGTCATCGTCGTCGCGATCACGGCGAGCAGAACCTCGGTGGTACCGGTTTCGGCGGCCTTTACCGGATGCTCACCCTCTTCCATCTTACGGAAGATGTTCTCGCGCACGACAATGGCATCGTCGACAAGTAGCCCTATCGACAGAGAAAGCGCCAGCAGCGTGATAACGTTGATGGTAAAACCCATCGCCAGCATGAGAATAAAGGCGCCCAGAAGCGAGTTCGGCAGCGCAAGGCCGGTAATAATCGTCGAGCGCATATTTCCCAGGAAGAGATACACCACGAGAACCGCGAGCAGTACACCGATAATAATCGATTCTTTCACATCGTCGACGTTGATTTTAATCCAGCGCGCGGTATTACGGATCAGAGCAATCTCAGGCGCGCCGGTGACTTTCTTGATTTCACCTTTCAGTTCGCGCAGTGCAACCCCGGTCTCATCAGATTTCGGGCTGTTCTCGATCTGCTTTTGCAGCGCCTTCAACTTCGCGCTGATACTGGCGCTACCTTTGACGACCGCATCATCTTCAATCTTTTTGATCTGCGCGTTGACTTTCTCCGCCTTGTCGCCGTTGCGGAGCATTTCTTTGAGTATGTTGAGTTCGCGCAAAGCGGCGGGACGCAAATCTTCGTTGATCTTATCGACGAGTTTCAGCGTGGCGTCCGCTACCGCGACGGTATTCGCGTTCGATTGTTTGTAGACGTCGACAAGCAGTGCGGGCTTGCGTTCGCGCACCATCTTCGTCTGGTCGATTTCCTTACCCTTGAGATCGACAGTATCTTCTTCGACGGGCAGGTAGAGAAAGGCTTTCGCCTTAGGATCTTCAACCCCGTCGGAAACTTTTGCGACGCGCTTCAAGAGCAGCGCGCTGCCGGCGTCGCCGCCGAAGGAAACAACGGTATTTTCAATCTGCTTGAGGCGCTCGAAGCGGCCCATGGTACGAAACGCGATCTCTTTATCGCCGCTCTCTTTTTTACCGACCGGCACGTTCGCGCCATAAGAGCGCAGGTTATTCGCGATCCACGTCAATGTCATTTGGTTGGAGTTCAGGAGGTTACGGTCGACTTCGACCTGTACCTCACGCTTCTGCCCGCCGGAGATACGCACGGCACCGACACTCGGCACCTGCTCGAAGCGCGGTTTGATGCGCTGGTCGACATAGTCATAGAGTTTTGATGAGGGCATATCGGCCGCAACGGAAAGGCGGATAATCGGCTGGTCTGCGGGGTCGAAGCGCTGTATGAGAGGATCATCGATGCCGTCGGGTAAATCACGCCGCACCTTACCGAGTTTGTTGCGAACCTGTTGCTCCGCTTCTTTGATATCTTGCCCGAGATAGAACTCGCACATGACGATCGAAACACCTTCCTGGTTGTCTGAGCTCACGCGCTTGAGGCCTGAAATCGACGAAACCTCTTCTTCGATTTTTTTAGAAATCAGGGTCTCAATTTCTTCAGGACCAGCGCCTGAGTAGGTTGTCATGATGGTAATAAAGGGGATATTCACATCGGGGAAAAGGTCAACGCCGATACGTTTCAGCGAGACATATCCGGTGGAGAGCATGAGGATGACTAAACTGGCGACAAAAATCGGGCGCTTAATCGAAAACGCGGCTATATTCATAAATTACAAATTAATCACTGCGGACGATTTTGACCAAAAAATTAACCAAACGGTTAAACCACTCGGTAAAAAATTTAGCCTGAGTGTATGCGTCAGGGATGCGTAGGGCCTGGTCGGCGCGCAGATGCCATCCATGGCAGCGCCGACCGAAGCGCAGCGGAGCCCGGAGCAGCCCGACCCGAAGGGGGACGCCCTGTTAAATATCTAAAGGAGCAATTTTAGGCGGCAGGGGCAGCCTGAATGGTTTCAGCGGTGCCTTGCCTTTTTCAACATAGGTACCCATGCCGTTGGGTACGGCGACGGTGACCTTCTGCGCCGAGACATCCACCTGGCCCTCATGGCAGGCAAGGCCGGTGTCTTTTTTAGACGCGCTGAGTTCGAAGACCGTGCCGCGCACAGCAGCGACGGCGGATGGCGTGCGGATCGCCATTTGGCCACCGGACTTGCGCATGTTTTCAACCTGCGCCTGCAGACGGCCTTCTTGCAGAGTGAAGATCGTGTCTTTGCTGTTTTTATCGACTTTATTTACAATAATGAAAGTTTCGGGTTGCAGGCGCAATATCGTCATGTTCGAGAGCTGCAGGTGCACGGACGACAGCGGGCCTGTCTTGACCTGGTCTTCGGAATAGAGGCCGAGTTTGATCATCACTTCTTTCCAGGAGTTTTCTTGCGCGCGCGCATACTGCGCCTTGCCGGATTTATAGATCACAACCGCCGCCGGTTTTTTGCCGAGGCTGGCCGGCACCTTGAGTTTCATGCCGGGTTGGATGAGGTTGGGGTTCGCGACCTTGTTGTATTTCAAGAGGGCCGGCCACTGGCTTGGGTCTTCGAGGTATTTTTTGGAAATTTTGGAGAGCGTGTCGCCGCGTTTGACTTCAATTACCTGCAATTTTTCTTCTTCGGTTTGGGCGGCGAGGCCCGCGGAAAACACCAGGGCGAGACAAAAAAGCGGTATGGAATATTTCATATAACCTCTGGCGAGCGTTTCTTTAATAGACGCAGGGTCACGCAAAAATACGACAGCGGCGCAGATGCTGCGGGCTTTCCGGAATTTATCCTTACTGACCCAGAACTTTATCCTGGGCCTCATCGCCATGGCGGTCGCTTTTCCGATCTACATGGTGCCGAACCTGGTGTATGCCGACAGGCCGGGCATGAACCTCAGTATCTTCATCGATACGTGGATGCCCTTCGCGCCATGGACAATTCTCGGTTATGCACTCATCTACGTGTTTGTTTTCCTGCCGCTCTTCACCATCAAAGACCGTGAAATTCTCTGGCGGGTGATTTTGGGTTTTTTAGCCTGCAGCGTGATCGCTGTTCCCTTCTTTATCTTTATGCCGGTGCGCATGCCGCGGCCGGGAATCCCCACGCAGGAAAGTTTTTTCTACTGGGGCGTGGCGCTGAACTATGTTCTCGACAAACCCGTGAATTGTTTTCCGAGCCTGCACGTGGCCAATTCCGTTTTTGCCGTGGCCTGCTGCATGAAACTTTCGCGCCGCGTGGGCCTGTGGGGTATCGTGGGCGCGGCGCTGATTTGCGTTTCGACCATGACGCTGCGGCAGCATTTTTTTGCCGATATTCTCGCCGGCGCCGCCCTGGCCTTAGGCTGTTATTTTGTTGTGGTACATCCCCTGATCCAGCGCCGCCTGGGCGAGGGGGCTGAGACCCTCGTCTTTCCGCCCCGGACAGCCCTGTGGGTGCTGTATATGTATGGCATTGTCGTTGGTACCTGCCTGCTGCTGTTTGCCGCCGGCATGCGTTTTCAGCCGGTTTTGCCGGTGAATTGACCGCGGCGCCGTGGATTTTCTTAATTGACGGAATATCTCAGCGCACGCGCTGCTTCACTCCATGAAAAATATCAGCCTTAAAACCACGTTATTGATTATTGCTATCAGCGCCGCGGCGTATTGCGGGAAGAAAAAAGACGGCGATGCGCCGAAAGCGGCGGCCAAAATCGCCTACGCCGTTTACGGTGCCGGCCTCTTCGACCAGATCGGCGCGGCAAAAGCATCGGAATACCTGAGCCGCGGTGAGATGGTCACCGTGCTCGATACCGTAACTCCACCGTCAGTCAAAGAAGATGCTAAAGCCAAGACCTGGGCCAAAGTCGAACGCACTACCGGCAAACAGGGTTTTGTCGATGCGGCAAACATCGAAGGCAAGGCATTCGTCGTCATTCGCCCACTCGACGTCTTCAGCATCAACCAGGCATCGGGTAAAAAACTCGCCAGCGTTCCTGCGGGTCAGGTCGGTTTTATCATCGAAGAAAAAGCCGATTGGGCAAAAATCCGTTTCGGTTACAAGATCAACGAAAACTGGGTATTCAGCAAGGACAGCACGAAATGGGTCGACCAGAAATGGGCCCAGGTCGAAGGCGTAAGCTATGATCCAATGGCGATCGGCCAGGGCGTCGAGCTTGAGACAGCGCTGCGTAAATATTACGACGGCGATGCAGCGAAAAAAGCGGCGGGCAAAAAAGAACTCGAAGGGATTATCAAAGAAGGTAAGTCACAATTTATCGAACCCGCTCAAAAGGCGTTAGCCGGTGACGGTGAAGCGAAGAGCGAAAACAAAACAGAAGAAACAAAACCCGCTTCCGAAACACCAGGCGGCAATTAAGCGATGGCGCGCCGCAAGCAGCGTAAAGAGACCGCCGTCTTTATCGTCAACCCACAGGCGGGGGGCGGCAAATCAGATAAGCAGCTCAAGCAGTTGCTTGCGGATATCGAAGCGATTTACGGCAACGCAAAAATACAGTTCACCGAGCGCAAACTGCATGCGACAGAACTCGCGCGCGGTGCGGTAGAAGCAGGTACCGAACTGATCGTTGCCGTGGGCGGCGACGGCACCATCAGCGAAGTGGCAGCGGGTTTTTTCGACGCGAAGGGCAAGGCCCTGAAACCGATAAAACAGGCGCCTGCATTGGGAATACTCCCTGCCGGTTCAGGCAGCGACTATGCCAAGACGATTGGCATTCCCCGTTCATCGGCGATTGCTTTACAGATTTTGCAAACAGGCCACACACGCACCGTCGATGCCGGGCTCGTTGAGTTTATTTCCACCAGCGGAGAAAAAACAAAACGCATCTTTATCAATATCGCCGATATCGGTATCGGCGGCGAGGTGATCGATATTCTCGAACGCCAGGGTAAACGGCTCGGTGCATTTTTGTCATACCAGATAGCGACACTGCGCGGCCTCATCGGTTACAAGAATAAACACCTGAATATCGTACTCGACAAAAAACAGAAATTCGACGGCACGTATAATGGTGTGATCGTCGCGCTCGGGCAATACTTTGGCAGCGGCATGAAGATTGCGCCCAATGCGATTCCCGACGACGGCCTCTTTGATGTCGTGATGCTCGGCGAAATGAGCAAAATCGAAATGGTCGCCAAGATGCAGAAGCTGCGCAATGGTACGCACATTTTTGAAAAGAACATCACTGTACACCGTGCGAAACACGTCAGCATACAATCAGATACCCAGGCGCTTCTGGATTGCGACGGTGAAATGCCGGGTGAAGCCCCCGCCGAATTTACTATTCTGCCCGGCGCTATAAAAGTTGTGGTTCCGCCGCCGGCTTAAAACATCGGCTTCAGAGAATCTTTTTTCGGCTTGGCTGTTTCTTTTTTCGCCGTTTTCTTTTCCGGCGTTTTCACGGGCGTGGGCTCCGGCGGAAACAGTGCCACGGGTTTCGGCTCTTTATAGAGTCTAACCTGTTTCAGAATCTCGATCATGCGGTTGTCGTGCCGGCCCGTCATGGCCTGCAGGTCGCGCGTGTTCTCGCGCTTCTGCGCGGCGACCAGACCCTCGACTCCGCTCTGCGTTTTTTTCCACTCCGCGTTCGCGTTGACGGGTAACTGTTTCGCGGTACCGATAGCCGCGTCAACACGGGGGATATCCAGCTTTTTGAGCTCGGCTTTCTTTTTCTCAATCTCTTTCGGGATCTTTTCTTTGACTACCGGATTCTCTTTTGTCTTTTTCCAGAGCTTTTCAAGGTCTTTGCCCCAGAACAGCCAGACTGCGCCGACGAAGATACCCGTGATGACAAGATAGATTGCGGCGCTGCGCAGCCAGGACATGAAGCTCTATAGGAAATTCGTGCACCGCGTCAATTAGAAGGTATGGCTGACGCCGAATTGCAGGGCGTTCAAGAGATTGATCTCCGGCTCATTCAGGTTAAAACCGAAATCAATGCGGAAGACATTGTTGTCGAATTCATGGAGCATCGTGCGAAGGCCAAGGCCGGCGATCGAATAATACGTGAGCGCACTCAGGTTTTCGCCGACTCCCGCATAATCGAAGAAGATGACCCCGGCGACCAGAAGGTAGGGCAACTTAAGGCCCGGCGAGCGGTACTCGATCGATGTCAGATGCCCTGCGCTCGGGTATACTGAACCATACGAGAAACCCCGCCGCAGCTGGTTAGCAATGTCTTCCCGCTTGTCCTTGGTGAGATGATTGCCTTTCGCCAGGTAGGTCCGCAAGGCCAGCGTACCAAAGCGCGTGAAATAGAACCCGCGCAGATCGAAAGCCCAGAGATCGTCTGTGGGGTAAGGCGCACCGTTATACCAGAAAATCGCGGCGCGGGCCACGCTGGTTTCGAGCCTCAACTTCTGGTCGAGAAAATTCTTCTGGTACGCAGCGCCGAAAGAAGGCGCCGTGTAGTGGTCGGCTAAACCAAACGACGGGTTCGCGTAGACAATTTTCGAAGAAGTCCTCAGGCCCTCGAACTGGTCTTCGGTAAAAAGATAGCGCCTGAAATTGCGCATCGGCGCAAAATTACCGTTACGGGTATTGACTGAAAAAGTCAGCGCATGCGTCGAATATTGCTGGCTTTGGTAGAACGCCTTTGACGCGGCTGAAACAGGTAGCTCGGGGGTCTCAGAAAGCGAATACTGGTCATTTGCATAGATATAATTATCCCGTCGGATGTAATGCCAGATACCAGGCCCGAATTCGATGCGGTCATTTTTACCGAGGCCATAGAGATATTGCGCCGAAATATCTTCAATTTTCGTGCGGTAGATCAGGTCGAAATATTTCCCCGTCGCAGTATTATAACCCTGCCGTATGCCGCCGCCGAGATAGTCATAATTCACGCCATTCGTAAACGAAGTCGAAAGCTGAAAGGCATGCTTTTGGCCGTTCCTCGTGAACGGATGCGACAACGTAATTCCCTGCGTCTGCAGGTTGTACTGTGAATTGGCAAAACCCATCGTTGTCGCTGCGCCGATTTCCCAGCGCGAACCGTTGATGCGTGTCTTGCCGACACCGAGCGAAATGTAATCGCGGAAATTTTCGCGGCCATAACTTGCGCCCCAGTAATAGAGTTTTCCGAATACACTCGGCTCAAAGACATTGACGCCGAAAGAAGAGTAACCGCCCGAGCCGCTGGCGCCGGTGCTGAACTGCGGCGAATACCGGTCCTGTGTGACAACGGTCACATCTGTTTTTCCGGTTTCCGGATTTTTCTTCGTGACGATGACGGCCTGTTTGATAGGATCCAGAAGCCGCACATAACGTTCGGCGTCATAGAGTTTAAAGCGCGGTATCTTATCGCCCTCTTTGAAATCCAATTCGCTGTAGATGACATCTTTCTGCGTCACAAAATGCAAATTGTTGAGTAACGGAGCGAATATGTCGCTTGCAGGCAAGACCGTCTGGTTGAGGATCGTGATCGTGCCGACGGTTATTTCCGTTTCATCGGCATTTTCCTTTTCCAGTTCTGCGGGAGTTTCTTTTGCGCGCACGGCGAGCGCCGCCTCGACATCGGCCGGCAGATTTTCAACATGGCCGTCGAAACCTGCACAATGGAAAAACCCCGCCGCGAGACAAAGCGCGACGCCCAAACGGCCGGAGCGTTTCACGCGAGGTTATTTCTTGAAGTCGGCGCGGTCGTTCTGGAACGCGGGCGTCATCGGGAAGGTAATTTTGGCGATGGTCTTGTTTGAATAATCACTGTAGATCGTGAAAAAGTGCGGATCGATGCCCTCGGATTTAAGCATCATCAGAATGAGCGCAATACCCATACCGGCGCCTTCTGAGTTATCTTGCATGTCCATATAGAGCTCACCGATGTTCTCGTACTTAAGGCCGTCGCGGAACTTGTCGCGGATACGCTCGTCTTCGCGCTTGGTGAGCGCGCTGTTATTCAGCACTTCGACAATCAGCTTCGTGTCATCGTATTCGAACTTGATGTCAACGAACAGCCCGCGGTCTTTTGCTTTTTGGGCATACTCATTGATGAATTTATCGGTCAGCTTTTCGCGGAACATCTCTAAGCCGCGGCGGTAATCGGATTCATTCTCGAGATCGATCTTCACTTCATCGAACAGAATGCGTTTGATGTTGGCTTTGGCGCCGTTGACCGCAAGTTCTTTGATGCAGGTATAGAGCGTGGCTGTCAGGTCGAGTTTATTGTATTTATTGAGCAGGCGCAGAATGATGAGATTAAGGTCTTTCTCAGTTTCGGGCAGTAATGCGTAGGCACGTACCTTGATCGTCTGGTTTTTCTGAATCGCCGAATCTATGCGTTCCGCGAGCGATAACATAGGGTTAAATGGGTTTGCCGGATGAAAGAGCAAGCTGAAAGCTATGTGCGCCTCACAGGGTGCATCCGGGATAACCGGAAGCAGCGAAGGCGTTTGCATGGCAAACGGCGCAGCGCTTTAGCAGCAGTTTGGCTAGACAAACTGCGAGGCTTCCGGTTATCTGTGCCCTGTGAGGCCACGGTAAAAATAGCATGCTGCCCGCCAATCCCGTAAGACGCACCCTTTACCGCGCCACAACGAGTTTCTTTGCCGCGCTCTCCGCTGTTCTGATTTCGATCTATGAATCGACGCTGCGCTTCGAGATCGAAGGCGAAGACCATCTGCGCATTTTGCGCGCGAAAGACCAGAACTACATCGTGGCCGTCTGGCATACCTTCGTGACAGCCGCGGTGTTTACCCTACACCACCGGCGCTTCTGCATTTATTCGGATCACCCCCGCACCGAAGCCTATGAGAAAAGCTGGACGCATTTTTTCCGTGAGATTGGCCTGAAGACGCTGCGCTCTCTCGGTTTCGACGTGCTCGATGCATCGCTCGGCAAACAGTCTGCGGGCGTTTTGAATTTCATCAAAAAAATCCAGAGCGGCACACCGGCGATCGTTGCGCCCGACGGCCCGCATGGGCCGATCTACGAAGCGAAGCCCGGCGTGATCTACATGGCGGCAAAGGCCTCGAGTGTCGTGGTGCCGATCGGCGCCAGTTTTTCGCGGCGTGTCGTCGGCGCCAACTGGGACGACTTCTCGCTGCCGCTACCCTTCTCGCGCGTGGCCTTCGTGATCGGCGAACCGATCTATCCGCCGGCTGATTTGAGCGAAGCGGCGCTGGCGGAGCAAAGCAAGAAGGTCGAAGAAGTTCTGGATCAGCTGTGTTTCAGGGCGAATGAAATTTTAAAACAAAAGGGCGGCGTCAGCGCGGGCGCGCGAGAAAAAGCCCCAACATAATCAGCGATGCCAGCGCGCTGCTGAGCAAAAACGGCACTGCCAATAATGCCACAAAATTATCAGACTGCCACACAAAGGTTAATCCCACTACGCTCGCGAGCGCGAAGAATAACCACACCCAGGTATACCAACCCGGCAGCACCTTCACTTTCCAGCCGCGGCTGAAGAGCCCGCGCTTGCCGGTGCGCGTTCCACCGCGGCGGTCTTCGCTGGGTGTTTTCTCGTCGTCGGGTAAATGGACAGGATTTAAAAAATCAAAGTTGATATTGCCGCGGCGCAGCGAGCGTTCGACGCGTTCAGAAAATTCTTTGTCGCTGCCTGAATCAGCCATCTTTTTTCAACGCGTCCTTGAGTAGTTTCTGGTAACGCTCCACCTCGCCGCGCAGAATTTCATAGCGGCGCGAGAGATAGCCGGTGTAGATGCCGACAAGCCAAAACCCGGCGACCTTCAACACTTCCTGGTGGAAGTCGGGAATATGCATGTCGGGCCAATACTGGTTCGCCAGCACACCGAGATAAAAGATATTCATGATAAACGTGCCCGCGAGGGCAATGCTCATGCCATAACGCAGCGCATTTGAAACGATGATGACATAGTTAATCGGATACAGGAGGCTCGTACTGCCGCCCGTGGGTATCAGCACCAGCGCCACGAGCAGAAAGTCGCAGCTCATCGTCAGGTATTTGACCCAGCGGCCGATCTGTTCTTTTTTGAGCGCGCGCTGTACCAGCACGGCGATACCGACGTTAAAGGCCACGGCAAAACCCATGAGGCCGAAGATATAGGTGGCATCGAAGGTGATCCCACCCAGGGCATTGCCCTCACCCCGGTAGAATAAATAGCTGAGGTAGCTGCCGATCGTGAGTATCAGCACCCAGCGGACGCTGGCCTTGTTTTTTTCGTTGCGGATTTCCCAGAGGGCCTTTTCTCGGTTCATAGCGGTTGCCGGTCACTGAGCCGTGCCGCACTGGCCGCGCCACAATTTTTCGCAAAGCCGGGTCTATGGCCTGAGTTACGCTTTACACCGGGTTTCGGCCGCAAATATTGACGTATGGCACACAAGAAGGGCGGCGGTTCGTCTAAAAACGGTCGCGATTCCAATTCACAACGACTCGGCCTGAAGGCTTCGGGCGGTCAGTTCGTAAAGGCCGGTTCTATTCTGGTACGCCAGCACGGCACGGTTTTCCATGCAGGCAGCAACGTTCTGCGCGGCCGCGATGATTCCCTCTTTACTACAGTCCACGGCGTCGTGAAATTCGAGCGCATCGACAAGCACCGCCAGAAGATTTCAGTATATCCGGCAGCTGCCGCAAACTAAGGGGACTTCCCCCTGTTCTGAAAAGGCCCCACTGGGGCCTTTTTTATTTTTCGCCCCACCCCCAGACTTGAGGTAAAGGCCGGGGATTAGGGGGAAGTTAACCATTTGGTTAATTTTTTTGGCAGCAAAGTTGAACGGTATGTATATTTCAGTTAACAGCGTTTATGTCAGCCACCGCAAAAAAATCCGGACGCCTGCCTGAAGCCAAGACACGCGAGGCTATTCTCAGGGCTGCCATCCATGAGTTTGCCGAGCGCGGCTTTGCCGGTGCCCGCACCGAAAACATCGCCAAATCGGCGGAAGTCAATAAGGCGATGCTGCACTATTATTACCACGACAAAGAGACCCTCTACAATGCGGTGCTCGACAGCCTCTACGGTTCATTTCTCGAAGCCGATGATCTCATCGAAAAAATCGCGAATGCGCCGCTGAACTCCGTACAGCATATACATATCTTTCTGAAGGTCATCATCGCCAAACACGGTGATCCCCGTAACCGCTCTTTCCGTTGCATTCTGGCATGGGAGCTGGCAGCCGGGCAGAATAACTTAAAACGCGTCGCGCAAAAATACCTGGTACCCCGCATGGTGCATCTCGCCGAAGTGATCGAGAAGGGCATCAAAGACGGAGAACTCGAATGTAAGAATCCGACCCTGGCCGTTTACAGTATGATTTCCCAGGTTGTGTTCTATTACATGCACCATGAGACCTATACCGGTAGCGCAATCTACGACGACCTTTACGGAGATGTAACGCCCGGGTTTCTACTCGATTTTCTGCTGCAGAACTTTATCGCTGCATATGCATGTGACCGCAAAATTGCCTACAAGCTGCCCGCGGATATTGAAAAAATCGCCGCAGAGCTGGCCGTGAAAATGACCACACACCCGCTGATTCAGGCATAACGCCGGCTGAGCCTCAGCATATATGTTTCGACATTCGCTAGCCGCGTCTGCGCCGCAAAGCTGCGATTGAAATACGCTGTTCCCCGCGCATGCGTGACGCGGCGGCGGTGGCCGCCGTCGTGCCCGAATATTTTGACCGCCGCATCGCCAAAAAGCTTTTGATACACCGCGCGCATCAGCGAACCGACATCGCCGGCGGGGTTCTCGACGGCTGTCAGGTCGGGCCGCGATACGGCGCAGAATTCCTGCACCAGCGGGTGCGAAGAGGCGTAGGCGAGATGTGCGGCAAAGGGCAGGCGCTGCACCGCCGGATAACCCAGCAGGTCACAGACCAGCAACATCTGGTGTGAATGGATTGCCGAAACGGCACCCACAAAATGTTCCCGGCTGGCAAAGCCGGCGTCGACGGAGAACACAACCTGTGGATAGATACCACGGGCAATGAGTGCCGGCAGTGCGGTATCGGCACACCAGATCGTCATATACCCCGTTAAATCAGCGTTATCCAGCGACGGCCCTGCCATCACCAGGGCGTCTGGCCTTTTGCCCCCTAGCCGTTTAATGTCGCCGTAACCGGCCGCAGGCATCGCGTTCACGCGAAAATTGATCTGCCAGAGCTTACCAAAGTGGCCGATCGTTTTTAAGCGCACCGCCGCGCGTTCCAGCAGGGCCCGCGTCGCCTGGACTACATAGTCAGCCGCCTGCTGCCACTGGGCAATCGGCAGTAAGGTAAATTTTTCAGCGGCGCCGACATTGTTGATAAAACCTTCGAGGGCGGCATCGTCGGCGACCAAGCGGTCATCGGCGGGTAAATGTTCCGTAAAAAGCACGGGAGCAATCCAGACAAACCGGGTGCGATCGTTGAATATATCTTCGAGGCCACCAGCATAAGGAGCAATCACCAGCGCCGTATGCCCCGCCGGTACGGATGCGATGAGCTCCCTTATCTGCGCGAGGTCGCGCGTACCTGAGCGGTCACTGTAGATCGGGATTTTTTTTCCCTGGAACAAAACAAAAAAGCGGCCTTCCGTCGCTTCGGCAGAAAGTTCGCTGAAGGCGAGCAGCATAGTTATTCCAATTCTATTCGAATTGTTCGCTCGCCGATGAGATCTTTTCCACAATAGACACCATAGGTCACTGCGAAGGGTTCGAGCCGCCGATACGGCTCTGCTTTGACGATCGCATATCTTTTCTCTATAAGACTACCGAGCATCACAAGTCCATAGACATTATTTTCGCGTAACTCCAGGTATTCAAGCTCCAGCTTTTCGCCCGTAGGTGGTGAGAATGTATAACGCCCGTGCAGGCATTCGAAGGTAACGTCGTATTTTGAGCGCGCATTCTTCAGTTCAAAGGCAAGGCGGTCGCCGCGGAAATATACCGAGTTCGCAAAATCGCGGATCGTTTTGTTCCGCACGGTTTTTTCTGACGCGGAATAGACAACCTTTTCGGCAACGGGATTGATACAGCCCTTGGGATCAAAGTCGCGGCAAAAAGAAAAGATGTTATGCTGTTTGCATGCGCAGCACAGTAGAGATCCCACTGCAAAAAAAAAGGGTATGGCGATTCTCACAGGACCTTCAAGGCGAAACCGCAAAGGGAAATCAACAACAAAAGCGAGATGATAAAAACCGGCGATACGACGCGTGGCTGCGGCAGCTCTTTCTCAGGATACGTGTGTTCGACCTCGGGCGTGAACGGTTTCAGTGTCTCTTGTGTTAAATAGATCTGCACGAGCCACAGCACAAGTTTTGCCGAAAACACCAGGCCATAGAATCCCTTCAGCACCGACTTGCCCTTGAGCCCAGCCAGCGCTGCCCCTGAAATCACAATGACAATGAAGGCGCCGTGGAGGAACTTCCAGTAGAGGATAATGATCTCGCCACGGAAATTATCGACATACTTATACGAGCGGTAGCGGCCGTAGATGCGCTGGAATATCAGCAGAAGAAAAACGAGGGAGCCGAAATAGACCGCGACGCCCAGCCAGTGGGCGGCGGTAAAAACAACCGGTACCCATTCCTGAGCCGGCTGCGCCACGGGGCTTAGTCTTCGCGGTAGTAGAGCTCGACCAGATTGCCGTTCGGGTCGGTCACGTGAACGCTTTCGCCGCCTTCGATCTCGAAGGGGCCTTTGGCGATGGTAATTTCACCCTGCTCTATTTCTTGCAGCGCCTCGGTGAAGTCGTCAACATCGAGTAAAAACGATAAAACGGGGACTTTTGCGTAGGGCTCAAGGCCGCTATCGAGCCGAATCTGAAGGTTATCAAAGGAAACCACTGCAAAATTTGTGCTTTCTTCGACAACTTCGAAGTCTAAAAACTGCGTGTAGAATTCTACCGCCTTTTGAAGGTTTTTGGCGGGCATATTGATATGACTCAGCGTTTCGATGATGACCATGTGCATGGCAAAAAGCACGGGAAAAACATGCCAGCAAGCATAATTTGAGAATCGATTATCGGCTGGCGACAGGGCGACGCGCCGCAGGCACCGGTAGTGAAAAAATCTCGATGGGATTGGGAATTCCCTTGAGCTCTTTGGCGCCATGCGGCTCGAGGCGGATTCTCAGCAAACGCGCCAGATCGGCACTGATCAGGACATTCTTGCCGAGCTCAGCACAGAGCGCGGCAACCCGGCTCGCGGTATTGACCGCCGCACCGATCGCCGTGAAATCGAGGCGGTCGTTCGAGCCGATATTGCCATACTGTATCAGGCCATAATGCAGGCCGATACCGTGCTCCAGGGGGATTTTCCCCTCGGATACGCGCCGCTCGTTGAGCTTTTTCAGTGCGCGGCCGGCGGCATTCGCCGCGATCAGCGACTGGTATTTCACCTGCCGCTCTTTGCCCTCGCGCGCGCTGAAGATGACCAGGAGTCCGTCTCCCAGGAATTTAAGCACTTCGCCGCCATACTCGCGCACCACGGGAATAATAGTCTCATAGTAGGTGTTTAAGACCTCGATAATTTCTTCGGGCTGCATGATCGAACTCATCGCCGAAAAACCGCGGATGTCTGAAAACCACACAACCGACTCGAAATTTTCCATGTCACCGCGCTGGATACGCCCCGCCAATACCTGTGGCCCGGTGATTTCGCCGAGATAGAGGCGCAGCAAACTATCGAGCAGTTCATCTTTCAGGCGCGCCTCGAGTGCCAGCGTAAAGAGTCCCGTCAGGCGCTTCAGGTCAGTCATCGCCGCGGCATTGAATCCGCCTTTTTTGCGTGTCGCGAAGCTGATAAAACCCTCGATCTTCGCCTTGAAGTAAACCGGAAGTGCCAGGTAGTCGGTGCCGTCGAGCTCGTGCAGGTCTTTGAGAATCGGGTATTTAAATTTCTTCTGGCCCCGTAGGATTTTTTCGCGCACGGTGCGACCATGGAGAATGACCGGCGCCATCGGCGATTCGCGGAACGCCGGTGTCTCGATGTTTACACGCAATATGCGGATGTGATTTACGTAACCGTTTTTCAGTTTGATCTGGCGCACATCCTGGATACCGGTGCCCGGCGGCGGCAGCGGTATGTTATCGACATCTGACCATACCAGTGAAATCGCACCGAACTGCGGGTGCAAAGAACGGCTGGCGAAATTGGCGCGGAAAATCTGGTAACCCGCGCGGTTGAGAAAACCGGTGAAGGCGCCGAAAAATTCGACCGCCGATGCTTCTTTTCCGGATTTGCGCGCGAGCCAGTCGCCAAATTCAAAAATCAGATTCTTCTGCTTTTCAGCCATAGATCTGTCACAGAAGCCCACCATCACCGTCAATGGAATTCACAGCGTGTACGCGGGAAATCCCACATTGTGTTGACGCCATAATGACAGCGATTAGCAACCAGTATGGAAGCACACATTGCCGCGAAACAACCGATCGAAGCCGAACTCGAAGCAGGCAAAACCTATTTCTGGTGCGCTTGCGGGCATTCGAAAACGCAGCCCTACTGCGACGGCACTCATAAAGAAGTAAATTCAGGCATTGCCGATGCAGCCGCGCGCTTCAAACCGGTACGCGTTTCATCAGAACAGGCGCAAAAGGTGTGGCTTTGCATGTGTAAGCATACGAAAAATGCGCCCTATTGTGACGGAACCCATAAAACTCTCTAAAATGTAGCGGTGCTTAGCACTTTTCTTCCCTTAAACCACCAATTCTTAGCATAAATTAGGCCGCCGATAGGGCCATTTTGTGCCATTTTATTCCTTACGAGAAGAAACCCAAGGATCTCTTAGCGAGACTATGGCATTTAATTTGCTGGATCTCGCCTAAGAGAACCCAATTCTCTAATACACAAGGAGTTAAACATGAAGTTAAAAAGCATTGCCTTATTGGCAAGTTTAACAGTCTTCGCTGCTGCAGTTTCTGCCGCGCCGAAGAAAGCCCCGGCAAAGCCAGTGGCCGCTAAGGTAGACCCAAAAGTGGCTAAAGCTGAAGCAGAGGCAAAAGCTAAGGCGGAAGCAGAAGCAAAAGCCAAGGCTGAAGCGGCGAAGGCGCCCGAAGGCCCGCCGGACAAAGCGTCATGGTTCAATGTTGGTGGTAATCTCGTACAAGGTTACACTTATAACCCGCAACATCCGTCAGACGGATATAACGGTACATTGACCTGGACAGACCGCGCGAATGAGTATCAGCTCAATCAGGCGTGGATGTACTTCGAGATTCCCACAGACACAAGCAAAAAAGATTTTGACTTTGGTCTGCGCGTGGATACTATGTTCGGTTCCAGCTACCGTTGGGCAACCAGCGCCGGTTTTGAAGACAAACTGTTCAAAACAAATACCGGTAACGGCTCGAGCGTAGCAAGCAACCAATATGGCTTGGCAATTCCCCAAGCATACGTTGATATGGCTTACAAGTCGCTGAAACTGCGCGTGGGTCACATCATATCGCCTGTAGGTTTTTTTACGGTGGATACAACACAGAACGTGTTTAATACCATCCCCTACACGTATGCTTACGGTGAGCCTTTCACGCACTGGGGTGCATTTCTGTATTGGACTGCCAGTGATAAGCTGACCCTTATGGGTGGTGCAACACGCGGTGGAGATAACCTCGATGGCGCAGGTGTTGGCTCGAAAGTTCCCGGCTTCCTTGGAACGCTGACGTACGTCTTCGACAACAAAGCAACCTTTGACTGGGTTGTTCACGTAAGTAAGGAATACAACTACCACAGCTCAACCACGAGCACAAACCCGGCTCAGAGTTATGCTTTGGGTTCGTACAACCCTGATGACAGTCTCTACAGCTGGAGGTACTTTCAGACGCTCGTCTATAAGCGCCCACTTACCTCAACGCTGCAGCTGGTTGTTCAGTCTGACTTCGGAATTCAAAAAGTGGCAGACATGAAGTCCGCTCTGGATGCAACAAATCCGCAGAAAGACAAAGACGTTACAGCAATGTGGTACGGTGCGAACGTGTACCTGATACACCAGACACTGCAAACGCTGCAACTCGCGGTTAACTTTGAATGGTTCCGTGACAATAACGGTGTTCGCGTAGGTAACGTGCTCCCCACATACTCTGCGGCAACAACAGGTGTGCGTGGTATGGGTTCGAACTATCTCGCCGGCGGCCGTCTGAATTACGTGGGTAACTTCTTCCAGGTTACATTCGGTCCAAAATGGCAACCACAGAAGAACTTCTTCGTTCGTCTGAATGGTCGTTATGACTACTTCGACGGAACAGCGTTGAATGCAACGACTGCAGCAACACTCGCTGCTTCCACGGATGCTGCGACACGAGCTACAGATCCTGCCGCATTACCGTTTGGGAACGGAGCGAAAAAAGATCAGTTCGTAATTGGCTTAGACGCAGCTCTCCTCTTCTAAGGAAACTGTATCGAATCTCAAAAAGGCGGCCGCTGGCCGCCTTTTTTTTGCCTAGCGCTTTCGCTTTTTTTTCTTCCACTTCGACTTACCTTCGTTGGCGCCTTCATAGACCAGGCGCGGCGCAGTCTCGGCTGTCGCCTCGTGATCCCTGATATCGAAGTAATCCGTTTTGCCGGCATGCGAGCCCGCAGTGGGCGCCGTGGGATTCTCGTCTTTTACGATCAAAAGGTAGAGGCATGGTAAGACAGTCAGAATCAGCACCAATGCCGCAAACAGACCGCCGACGACGACCGTGGCAAGCGGTCGCTGCACGTCTGAACCCACCCCCGTTGCCAGCGTCGCGGGGATTAATCCCAGAAGCGCCAGCGTCATCGTCATGAGGCGGGGCCTCAGCTGCACAATCGCCGCGTGTTCGACGGCTTCCATGACGCTCATGTTCAGGTTTGACCTCAGGATCAGGTTTGTTCGCGAAACGAAGAGGACTCCCCCCATCGTCGCAATACCGAACAACGAGATAAATCCCACCCCGGCCGAGATGTTGAAGTAATAATCGCGGACGACGAGCGCCATGAGGCCGCCGACCAGCGACAGCGGAATGCAGGCCAGCGCCACCATCACGTAACGCAGGCGTTTGTAGAGGCCATACAGCAGCGCAAAGATGATAAAGATCGTCACCGGAATCGCTACCGCCAACTGCTTACCGACGCGCGCGAGGTTCTCATAGTTGCCGCCGTATTCGAGGCTGTAGTCCTCGGGCAATTTTACCTGCGCGGCAACCTTGTCCTGTAACTCTTTCACGAAACCACCCTGGTCGCGGCCGCGGATATTCGTGCGCACTGTGATGGCGCGCTTACCTTCTTGCCTGAAAATCATCGTTGGCCCATCGATGATGGAAATATCGGCAAGCTGCGCCAGCGGCACGCGTTCTCCGGTGGGAGCGAAAACCGGCAGGGCCTGCAGCGCCTTGACGCTCTTGCGGTATTCATAGGGATACCGCACAACGATGCCGAAGCGCCATGGCCCTTCATACAGCGTCGATATCCGCTGGGCACCGATACCCCGCTCTATGACGCTCTGGATCGTGCTGATATTGATGCCGTAGCGTCCGGCAACTTCGCGCTTGATCTTGATCGTCAGTTGCGGCGAGTCGGCTTCCTGTTCGAGACCATATTCCGAAGCCCCCGGAATCTGACTGAGGATATCGAGGATTTCATTGGCTTTTTGCCGGGCGATCTTGAGATCGGGCCCATAGACAAACACCGCCAATTCAGCAATGGTACCGTTAATCGCCTCCTGCATGTTATCCATAATCGGCTGCGAAAAGCTCCAGCGCACCGAGGGAAACTCGTGTTCCATATCCTTGATAATGCGGATGAGCAGATCCTGTTTTGTTATTTTCTCTTCCCACTTCGCGTAATCGTGCAGCGACATCGTGATTTCGAGGCGATTGGGCGGCAGCGGGTCGGTACCCGAATCGTTGCGTCCGAGCTGCGCCACGGAGTTGGCGATCATGGTATTCTTCGCCAGGACTTCCTGAATCTTCGGCAACTGCTTGTTTGCGGACTGCAAAGAAACACCTACCGGGAAATATCCCCTAAGTGTCAGGTTGCCTTCGTCGAGCTCGGGCAAAAATTCAGACCCGATCTTCAGCGTACCGAATATCGTCAGGGCGAGAACGGCGCCGAATGCGATGGCGACGACCTTTTTGTAGCGGGCCAGCAAATAACGTACCACACGATCGTACTGTTTTTCTATCCAGCCGTATACCGGGTTGTGCCATTCGATTTTCTCCTTGCTGTCGGATTCCCAGTATTTCCGGTAAATCATCGCCATTAACACGGGCACTACTGTCATGGCAAAAACGAGCGATCCGAGAATCGCGTAAGAAATCGTAAACGCCATCGGTTTAAAGAGCCGTCCCTCGATACGCTCAAACGAGAAGATGGGAATATAGGCGAGGATAATAATGAGCATCGAAAAGACGATCTCCATCCCCACTTCCTTGGTGCCGTTCAGCGTATACTGGCCGATATTCTGCGTGCGGTTGTCTTTTCGGTCACGGTAAAGCCGCGTGATGTTCTCGGCCATAACGACGACGCCGTCGACGATGATACCGAAGTCAATCGCGCCCAGCGATAAGAGGTTCGCCGAAAGCCCCGTCATCCGCATGAGAATAAAAGCGCAACAGAGCGAGAACGGTATCGTCAACACCACCACCATCGCGGTGCGCACCGAACCGATGAAGAACACCAGAATCAAGGTCACAATCGTCACACCCTCTATCAGGGTTTTGCTGATCGTATTCAAGGTATACTTGACGAGATCGCCCCGGTCGACCATGACCTTGACCTGCATGCCATCCGGCATGTATTTCTCATTGATTTCTTTGGTCTTCGCGCGCAGTTTTTCTCCGGTAGTATTGGGGTCACACCAGCGCCGCATGGCCGTGTTCCCCTGGACTCCCGAGGGGACGCTGAACAGCGCTTCGCCGGCGGATTTATCCTGCGTGAAATAGTTCACAACCCCTTGCGGTATCAGCGGCGAAACTTCGACCGAGGCCAGGTCTTTAACGAAGACCGGTACGCCGCGTTCGGTTTTCACAAAAATATTTTCGATATCCTTGAGATTGCGGATAGCGCCCAGCGAACGGATCGCAAACCCCTGGTCGCCCTGGCGCAGAATATTGCCGCCGCTGTTGAGATTATTATTCTGAATGGCGTTGACGACTTCTTCGAGATTGGTATTGTATTGAACCATCCGCTCCGGGGTCGTGATTACGTGGTACTGTTTTTCCAGGCCGCCGAATGTCACAACATCGGCAACGCAAGGCACCGATAGAAGTTTCGGCATGACTACCCAGTCCTGCACCGTGCGCACTTCCATCGGCGTATGGTTTTTTCTGCTCTCGACGATGTAACGGAAAATCTCGCCCGAAGGTGAACTCATCGGCGCAAGTTCCGGTTCCACTTCGGGGGGAATCTGCGCTTCCTTGACTTTTTCCATCAGACGTATGCGCGCGAAATAGTCGTCGGTACCTTCTTCGAAGACGAATTGGAATGTCACAAGGCCATTGATCGTCCGCGAACGCCTGACGCGCACATTGGGCGTATTATTTGTGACGCGCTCAATGGGCAGTGTCACACGCTCTTCAACCTCGACGGCGGCGCGCCCCGGAAACGCCGCAACCATACGTACCTGCGTATCGGCAATATCCGAATACGCCTCTTTCTGGATGCCGACCCACGACCAGATTCCCAGCGCTACGATGAGACCGGCGAGACCGAGGGTCGGGAGTTTGTTCTTGAGGGCGAACTCCACCGCCCGAAAAATAATCTTATCCATGATTGCTCCTTGCAACAAAGACATCTTTGTTTTATCCCTGCCTGGAGTCGGCGCGCAATGGCAGCCCGCGCAGAGCGGAGCTCAACACTCAAGACGCACCTCTCCATACCCGCGGGTTTTCCGCGGCATTAAAAATTTTTTGCTTAGATGGATCTTACCGGAGGAGGAATCGGATACCGGCTTGGGATATCAGATTGGGCAAAATAATGAAAATCATCGTCGGGATGGATGACACTCAGGAAAAAACCGGAAGGTTTCAGGACCGCAGAGGTGACCGTCTGCAGAAAAAAATCGCGAAAATGTTCCTGAAAACCGAATCGCAGAAGGCTGCCACGCTTATTCGGATGCGCGAGTTTTTGGGCGACTTCACCCGCAGTTTCCCGCACGCCGTGCTCCGATGCCAGCCCTCCGCCTGCAGCATGCAGTTCGGGTGCCTTCTGGATATGACCGTAGCCGAAAGTTCCCGGCGGCTGCACGCCTCCGGCGACGGCAAATCCGGAGACGGCATAGAATAAAAGGAAGAGCACCGCGGGGATTTTTCTCCGCGGGGAAAATTCAGAAACTGCTTTCGAATCGGATAACAAGCTACCTCTTCTTCTTACGTTTCTTCCACTTCGACTTACCTTCGTTGGCGCCCTCGTAGACCAGCCGCGGCGGTGCCGCCGATTCCGCTGCATCTTTCGCCGCAAAATAGTCGATCGGCGATCCACCACCCGAAGACCCGGTCGATGGCGTCTTCTTTTCATCTCTGACGACGAGCAGGTAGAGGCAGGGCAGCACGGTAAGCACCAAGAGCATTGCCGAAGCGAGACCACCGACGATGACCGTTGCCAGCGGGCGCTGCACGTCTGAACCCACACCGTGGGCCAGCGTCGCGGGGATTAACCCCAGAAGCGCCAGGAGAATCGTCATCAGCATCGGCCGCAGCTGCACCTGCGCGGCTTTTTCGACCGCTTCAAACGTGCTCATGGTCAGGTTATTCGCGAGAATATGGTTCGTGCGCGAGACGAAGAGAACCCCCGACATCGTCGCAATACCGAACAGCGAGATAAACCCCACACCCGATGACACATTGAAATAATAATCGCGCATCACGAGGGCCATCATACCACCCACAAGCGAGAGAGGTATACAGGCCAAAGCAACCAGGACGAAACGGATATTTTTGAACAGCCCATAGAGCAGGCCGAAAATGATGAGGATCGTCGCCGGTATCGCAATCGCCAGCTGCTTACCCACACGCGCAAGGTTTTCATAGTTACCACCATACTGCAGCGTATAGCCCTCGGGCATTTTTATCTGCGCATCGACCTTTTTTTGCAGCTCGGCGACAAAGGAGCCCTGGTCACGGCCGCGAATATTCGCACGTACTGTAATAGCGCGCTTGCCCTCTTGCCTGAAGATCATCGTCGGTCCATCGACAATGTCAATGTCGGCCAGCTGCGCCAGCGGAATACGTTCGCCAAGCGGTGAGAAAACCGGCAATGACTTCAACGCTTTGATGCTTTTTCTGTATTCATATGGAAAACGCACCACGATACCGAAACGCCACGGGCCTTCGTACAGGGTGGATATCCTCTGCGCACCAATACCTTTCTCGATGAGGCTTTGAATGGTACTGACGTTGATGGCATAACGCGCGGCGACCTCGCGCTTGATCTTAATCGTCAGCTGCGGCGAATCGGCTTCCTGCTCGAGGCCGAATTCCGAGGCACCCTGGATCTTACGCATGATTTCCAGAATCTCGCTCGCTTTTTGCCGCGCGATCTTCAGGTCGGGACCGTAGACGAATACGGCCATATCGGCAATCGTACCCATGATCGCTTCGGACATGTTGTCCATAATCGGCTGCGAGAAACTCCAGCGGATCGACGGGAACTCGTGTTCGACATCTTTGATGATGCGGATCAACAAATCGTCCTTAGTAATTTTTTCATCCCATTTGCTATAGTCATGGAGTGCCATCGTGATTTCGAGACGGTTGGGCGGCAGCGGGTCAGTGCCCGAATCGTTGCGGCCGAGCTGCGCCACGGCATTCGCAATCATGGTGTTCTTTGCCAGTACCTCCTGGATTTTCGGCAACATCTTATTTGCAGACTGCAACGAAACACCAACCGGGAAATATCCCCTGAGCGTCAGGTTGCCCTCGTCGAGTTCGGGTAAAAATTCAGAACCGATGCGCATCCCGCCGAAAGTAATTAAGGCCAGCACGACACCAAAGGAAATATAGACGACCTTTTTATAACGTGCGAGCAAAAAACGCATGAGCTTGTCATAACGTACTTCGACCCAGGCATAGACCGGGTTATGCCATTCGATTTTTTCGTTCGAATCGGATTCCCAGTATTTTTTGTAGATCATCGACATGAGGACAGGCATGATCGTCATCGCAAAGAGCAGAGACCCCAGAATGGCGTATGAAATCGTGAACGCCATCGGCTTGAACAGTCGGCCCTCGACGCGTTGGAATGAAAAGATCGGGATATAGGCCAGAATGATGATGAGAATCGAGAACACAATCTCCATCCCCACTTCTTTACTGCTATTGAGCGTGTACTGGTTGATGTTCTGGCTGCGGCTAGCGCTTTTATCGCGGTAGCTGCGCATGATGTTCTCGGCCATGATCACGACACCATCGACAATGATACCGAAATCGATAGCCCCCAGCGACAACAGGTTCGCCGACAAGCCGGTCATGCGCATGAGAATAAAGGCAAAGAGCAGCGAAAACGGAATCGTCAATACCACGACCATCGCCGTGCGCACTGAGCCGATAAAAAAGATCAGAATCAGGGTTACGACCGTCACGCCTTCGATCAACGTTGTACCGATCGTGCGCAGTGTATAGTTGACGAGGTCGGCCCTGTCGATCATGGGCTTCACCTGCATGCCGTCGGGCATATACTGTTCGTTAATTTCTTTCGTTTTAGCGCGCAGGTTGTCCCCGGTCGTATTGGGGTCGCACCAGCGCCGCATCGCGGTGTTTCCCTGGACGCCCGATGGAACCTTAAAGAGCGCCTCGCCCGCTGATTTATCCTGCGTAAAATAATTGATGATACCCTGTGGAATCAGCGGCGAAACTTCGACCGAGGCGAGATCCTTAACGAAAACCGGCACGCCCTTATCGACCTTGACGACAATATTCTCAATATCTTTGATCGTGCGGATAGCCCCCAGTGAGCGAATAGCAAACCCCTGGTCCCCCTGGCGCAGAATGTTACCGCCGGTGTTCAGGTTATTTTTCTGGATGGCTTCGACAACTTCATCGAGATTCGTGTTATACTGAACGAGCTTTTCCGGCGTCGTGATCGCATGGTACTGTTTCGCAACGCCGCCAAAGGTTACGACGTCGGCAACGCAGGGAACGCTGAGCAGTTTCGGCATCACAATCCAGTCCTGCACGGTACGCACTTCCATCGGCGTGTGATTTTTTTTCGATTCGACTATATAGCGGAAAATTTCGCCTGAAGGTGAACTCATGGGCGCAAGTTCGGGCACGACCTCTGGCGGAATCTCCGCCTCTTTCACCTTTTCCATCAGCCTGATGCGGGCAAAATAGTCGTCTGTACCTTCCTCAAAGACAAACTGAAAAGTGACGAGGCCGTTGATCGTGCGCGAACGGCGTACGCGCACCTGTGGTGTATTGTTCGTCACGCGCTCGATGGGCAATGTGACGCGCTCTTCGACTTCAACGGCGGCCCGCCCGGGAAAAGCGGCAACGAGACGCACCTGCGTATCGGCGATGTCCGAGTAGGCTTCTTTCTGAATGCCGACCCACGACCAGATACCGAGCGCGATAATGAGACCAGCCAGTCCCAGGGTCGGCAGTTTGTTTTTTAGGGCGAACTCGACCGCCCGGAAAATTATTTTATCCATAGTTTAGAAACCGACGGATAAGCCCTTGAGCAGCATGACGCCTTCCGTCACGACCGTATCGCCCTTCTTCAGCCCTTGCAGAATCTCGACGTATTCGTCGTTGGAGTTTCCAATCACGACGGTTTTTTTCCGGAACGTATCTTTCGCTTCTTCGACAAAAACATAGTTTTGACTTTCGACGGTAAAAATCGAAGTGAAGGGTAGCACCATAGGTGCTTTTTGGTCGTCGATGAATTCGACCTTGGCGAACATGCCGGGTTTGAACTTGCCATTTTCATTCGGGAAAATCACACGCACTTTTACAGTCCGCGTCGCCGGGTCGACGTTGTCACCCACGGCCTGCACCTTTCCTTTCATTTTCTTATCGGGGAAAGAATTGAAAATAATGTTCACGGCTTTACCGGCGCGGCAGGTGTCTAACCTGCTTTCGCTGATGTCAGCAATCATCCAGACGATGTTCGAGCCATAGTTGTTGAGGTCAGAGGGATTCACCCCTGCGGCGCGCAGCTTACCTTCCGATTCGGCGACCTGGGCCCCCGAGTTGCCGGCTTCGGTCTCGGCCTCGATGATGTCACGCTCGGTGGCAACCTGCATCGAGTACATGTCTTTCACGCGTTTGAGATTTTTCGAAGCACGCGAAGAGGCGTTGCGCGCCTGGCGGTACGTGGCATACGCCGTGTTGAGATCGGCAGATTCGAAGAGCACGATTTTGCCCCCACTCGAAACCGAACGGCCGACGGTTGCAACCACGCGCGCCGGCGCCTGAATCTGTATGAATTCCTTGCCGCTGCCGAAGGGCCGCGTTTCAATGCGGGCACGCCCTTGGGCGCCTTCCGGGAAAAAGATCACTTCTCCCTTCTCGCGGATTTCAGGCGCCACATAGACCGTCGGCGGCTTTGCTTTCGGCCCGCAGGCAACAAGAACCAGACTCAAAAATACAGAATAAGACAGTATCGTCTTCATTTTATTCTCCTTAATAGAAGTATGTTTTTTCATGATTATTCCTTTGTTTAACGTGGAAAAGTGAACAGGTAGCCGGCCTGAAAAATCAAGACCGGGTTCTTCATTTCATCCGACATGGCACGCCCCACCCCGCCCTGGAAGAAAAATCCGTCCATGAACAGTTCATAGGCGCCACCGATGTAACCGCTGGCCTGCGAGACGCCGGTCTTGTCGTCAGGCAATGCCGGATCGAGCGCAAACAGCGGGTTGCGCTTCATATAGCCCCCGACAAAAGACAGGCTGTGGCGGATGCGATCGCCGTTAAACAGCGAGAAACCGACATCACCCTGAAAGCCCATAAAATTGCTGCCGTAAAACATGCCCGATCCCCTGAGGATAAAGCGCCACAGATGAAGCTGCGCATGCACATTGAGCCCCGAAGGCAAGCCAACGGTCGGCCCGATGGCAAAAAACGAATTTGTCAGCAGGTTACGGTCGATGGCCTCGTCGGCGTCTTTATACGCTTGGGCGAATTTATCCGTCTTCGCTTCGCTGTCCTTTGCCTGGGCAAACAGCACTCCGCCTGACAAAAATGCGCAAACCAACAATATACCAGGTTTGAAAGTTCTCATATTATTTCACCTCCGCGGCATTGTTGTTCGCCGGTACGGTTTGCAGGAAGATGATGTCTTTCCCGATCGAGTAGTTGATGTTCTCGAGGGCTTCGGTGCGCTGCGTTTTAAGGTCGATCAGCTGCACGATGCTGTTGCGGTAAGTCTCAAAGAAGTCTGCAAGTTCGATGACGGAGATATAACGTTTCTGGTAACTCGCCACCATCACCTGGATCAACTCGCGGAAATCCTGGACATGGCCGCCCTTGAATTCCTGGTAAATCTTGTCTTTTTCTTTCGCCTTAATCAGCGAAGCCGCGAGCTCACCTTCGAGCCTCATACGTTCGTTCATGAGCTCGCGTTTTTTTGCTGCGATCGCCTTCTTGGCCGATTCGATATTCCCCTGGTTGCGGTCGAAGAGCGGCACATTCACCTGCGCAGTGAGACCGAAGTAGTTGGGCTGATACGTGTTTGCGCGGTTAAAAACCGGCCCAAATGCCAGGTCGGGAATCGCATTCGCCTCTTGCAGTTCGAGGTTCGCTGTCTCGTACTTGAGGTTCAGCATCGCGGTTTTGAGATCGGGCCTATGCGTCTCCGCATACTCAACGAGTTGCTTTATCTCGAGGCTGTTTGCAGCCGCATTCTCGAGCAATTTTTCGTCGACGAGCGGCACCAGTTGGTGCTCGGCAAGTTCAGGCCGGTTCATCAGCACGCGTAAATTCACTTCTTTCAGGCGCACATTCATCATGATGTTCGCGCGCTCATTGCGCAGAAAATAACTTAGCGCCTTGAGACGCAGGTACTCCGCTTTAGTGATCGCGCGGCGAGACAATGCCACTTCGGCGCCCTTCACAGTTCTGCCGAGAGCTTCGATCGTCTGGTCATAATACATGACGCTCTCGCGCATATAATGGAGGGCGAAAAAAGTATTGCGCAGTTCAAACTTCAGCGCGCGTAAAACATTAAAGAACTCATTTTCCGTCAGCGCCTTGTTGATTTCCGCAACCTTGATCCGCTTATCGATCTTGCCGCCCATGAGAAAGAGCTGCTGTATCTGGATTACCTGGCTGCCGTTTTCGGTAGCATCGAGAAATTGCGCCGTCTTATGGCTGTAAATGCTGGTTTCGAGAAACACGCTGGGGTTTGCATAAAGCCCCGCCTGCATGACAAGCGCGCGTTTCGCCTCGATCTGAAATTTTGCCGCAAGGAGCAGCAGGTTTCTTTCGACGAATGATCGTTCGGCTTCTTCCAGCGAAAGTCTATAGACTTTCAGATCACTCGCCGCGAGCGTCGGCGAAGTGATTGGGTTCGCAACGATAGGCTCCGGTGTCTGCGACGCCGGTTTGGTCGCGGACACAGGCTCGGCGGACTTAATGAGCTCCGCCTCTTGTTTTTCCGGAATATCGCCAGCCTGCGCATACAGCGATGCAACCAAAACAAGAAAAAAAGATATAGATACTTTAAACACATTCCCTCCACGCCTGCCTGAGCCGGCGAATCTTTATCGTTTATGCGAGAGAGAGGGCAGGTGGAGGTATTGGGTAGCGGGAATTAAGGTGCGTATGCGCAAGTGAAATAAGATTAGCGTTCAGGCAGGCATCACCCAGAAGCAGCAGCGGTTTGTTGAGTTTCTGGGCTGCGAAGGCCATGGGAAAGAGTTCCCACAGGGAAGATCCGGATGTATTGTGACGAGGCGGAGTGAAGCGGTTGTTACCCTGTTCGATCCGTTGGATTTCTTCGGGTGAAGATTCACGGATACCCTGCGCCGGTGACGTAAAGTCACGCGCAGCATGCAACTCAAGCGTACTGATGTGCAGCGCTGAGCTTTTCACAACTTTGGGTGACAGGTCTTGCGTTGCAATGCTGAAGCTGCAAAGCACCAGAACTGATGCGATCAGTACAGAGAAAACGCTTCTTGGTGCCGAGACAGATACGTTCATAATGCTATCAACCAAATCGAATCCGTCGTTCTTGGTAGATGGCTCAACGGGTCAATGAATATGGCTATGCCTGTCGCCAGGATGGCGTCTTTTTATACAAGAAAGCGCCGACGCCTTCACGGCCTTCATCGCTCATGCGCCGCCGGGCGGCCAGATCGATCAGATGCGCCGGCAGGTCAGCAGGCCATTTGCCACGGCCAGAATAAATATCCAGCAGGTTTTTGATCTCGGCCTGGGCCCCAGGCGCCCCTCTTTTCAGGTCGGTAATCATTGCATTGAGAAACTCAAAACATGCCATCTTTGTACCGACATAATTCACGAGCCCCATTTCCTTGGCATCCCAGAACTGGAAAATCTCACCGGATAGGAAGAACCTCCTAGCGTTCGTCAGGCCGATGCGCGATACGACATAAGGCGTAATCACGCTGGGGATGAGCCCTAAGGTTACTTCAGCAAAGGCGAAGGTGGAAGATTCGAATGCGACAGCGATATCGGCGGCGGCCAACAGGCCAATGCCGGCCCCCGAAATATGCCCTTGCGCAATGGCAATGACGGGTATGCCGCAGGTGGCAATCGAAGTAAGCAGCTCTGAGAGGGGCTTAATGTCTTTTATCTGCTGCTGTTTCGTGAGCCCCGCAGTCTCTTCGATATGTTTCATATCGGCGCCGCCGCAGAACGATTTGCCTTCGCCGCGCAGCACGATCACCCGGGTCTCGGGGGATTTTGCCGCCCCCTTAAATATGCCTGTCAACTCAGCGATCATCTCTTCTGTCAAAGAGTTGGCTTTTTCGGGATGATTCAGGCTGACATGCAGAACACCGGCATCAAACTTGGTCAGAATAAATGAGCTCATGGAACCTAAAACCCCATGCCCCGGAAACGGAAAAGCGGAAAAAAGATCGCAGGCTTTAAGCTATAATTTCAGGCTCGCGGCGGCGGTCACAATATGTTCCTGCGGACGAACAGCGTCGGAAAAACGGTAAATACCATCGGCGGCAAAAAAATTACGGTACTCCAGGCGGAGCACATAGGCCTCCTGCGGCTGAAAATTCAGATTCCAGGTAAATCCTCCCACCTGAAAACCATTCGCAGTGCCCGTCGCCACCATCACTTGTTTCGGATCGATAAAATATTCGAGGCGGATTGCGGTATTCCACTGCGGATTCAAAACATAACGCGCGTACGCGGCGCCGGTGTACCATTGCCGGTACGATTCAAGGCCTGCGGTTTTTTGTACACCCACGTCGCAGGTAAGGGCAAATTGCCACGAAGCTGAAAGAGAAAACTGCAAAATTAAATTACTGTAAAACCGGTATTGCGGCGTATTGTCGTCGGGCGCGACGTTGCCGGCAAAAGAATTGTGAATAATTTTCAATTGCGGTGAGAATTCATAGCTCACCTGCGTGCCTAAACTTTTATCGCGGTTCGTCGGCGTGATGACCTGCCAGCCGTTCAGTATGTGCAGTTGTAAAATCAGTTTTTGCGTCGCTTCGTAAGTCAGCCGCACACCCGTCGCATAATAAGGCACGTTGTCGAGATTTAAGGCACGCGAATAATTCCAGTTGGTGTGGGATATCCACGATTCATAACCGATATGGCCGAAAAAGATTCCGGCATCGAGCCAGAGCTTATCAAAAAATTTATAACCGACAAAAGCCTCCTGTAGATTTCGCGTCGAGAGCTGGTTCGAATATTTTTCCGTGTTCGTTTCGTTCTGGTAGTTTGCATTCACGGAAGTTCCGAACTGTAGCGCGAGGCGGCCACGGATGTGCTTTTCATCCACCGCCGCTTCAACATGCGCTAGATTGATATTAAATTCGCGGTCGCGGGCAATCTGCGTGAGATATTGCCGGTCACTGCTGGCTGGCCGGTAGACGCTCGATGCATAATACGTGTCGATGAAAACACCGGGCCTTACCAGGGGTTTTTCCGCCGCTTCGGTAACAGCATAAACGCCCTGTGCGGTTAGACACAGGGCTGTCAGAACACATGTTGAAACTTTAGTCACGGGCTATTTGCAGAGGCCAGCCGTACCCCAACCCCAATAGTAGATGCCTTGTTTGGGGTGATTTACGCGCTTAATATCCATGAGCAGGTAGTTTGCCCCCAGATCTTCCGCTTCTTTTTTAAGCCCTGCGACGACGTCGGCGCGGGGCTTGCCTATCGCAATATCACCGACTTTGATTTCGCCGATCACGCGGCAGTTTTCCGGAAGCGCATTCGCATCCTGTACGGTCAGTGGCGCTGCGCCGAGAAATCCCAACGGCAATAAAACCGTTAATAGCAGCATTTGTTTAATTTTTTTCATTTGATCCTCCCGAATCCTCTGAATTCTGTGCTGAAATTAGCTGTTTTGCGGCGGGGCGCCCTGAGGGCCTTGTGGTAATAAAATACCGTAAACTACGGAGACGGTTATTTGGCTTGAGAAAGAATCTCTTTGTACTTTAGCCGCAGTTGAAAAAGGAACGCCGACGCGTCTGGGGATTAGTATTGATTCTGGTGGCTGCCTCCACCTTCACGGGCACAATTGCCTCCTTAATATTGTATCAGACAGCGCTCCGGGAAAAGTCCGATTTTCTGCTGATCGAGGTGCAGAACCTCGCGCGCCTCATTGGCGCCGTCGCCCGCTTTGACCGCAATACGTTCAGCGATGTCAGCAAGGCGACCAAGGCTACCCTCAGCCAGGTTGAAGATGCATTCAAGAGCCAGAATCCCGTAGGCGAAACCGGTGAAATCATGCTGGGCCGCAGCGAAGACAAAAAGATCGTTATCTTTCTGCGTTACCGCGACCACCACCTGAACCAGAACCTCGTTCTGCCCCACGACAAAGCCCGTTCCGAGGCGATGGCGCGGGCACTGGCGGGTGAAACCGGGGTCGGCCAGTTTCCCGACCTGAACGGAGAGCCTGTACTGGCGGCATATACCTACATTCCCTATCTTAAAACCGGGCTCGAGATAAAAATCGCCATGGCCGAAATCGTCAAACCCTACTTGTGGAGCGGCTTTATGATCGCTCTCGCCAGTGGTGCGATGATCCTGTTTTGTATTTTTCTCTTCGTGCGCGTCAGCCGTCCCGTGCTTGCCGAGCTCGAGAAACACCGCATGCTCACCGAAGCGGTCGTCGAATCGGCGCAGGATATGATTATTACAACGGACGAGCAGGGCCTTATCCGCCTCGTCAACCCGGCGACGCTCGAGGCGCTCGGTTATTCTGAAAACGAACTCATCGCCCGTGATTTTGCAATCCTGTTCGACCCCGAAGATGACACGACGATGCAGACCATTGGCCGCATCCGCGATGAAAGTTTTGTTAACCGCCCGGACATCACAGTGTACCTGAAAAAAAAATCCGGTCCGCCGTTTCCCGCTTCGATCACTTCGGGTCGTAAACACCTCGCCGAGAACGGCATTATTACCATCGTCCTGCACGACCTGACGGCGCTCAAAGAAAGTGAAGATACGGTGCGGCATCTCACGCACAAGATGATCGAAATTAAAGACGAAGAGCAGGATAAAATTTCGCGGGAACTACATGACACGCTGGGAACAAATCTCGGCTGGCTGAAACTGCAGGCGCAACAGCTGCTCAGGCACCTGCCCGACAAACGTGATGATGCCGCTGCGCTCATAACAGGTATTGACGAGACGATTGAAATGGCGCGCAGCATTTCACACTCCCTGAGCCCCATCGCCATCGAAAAACTGGGCCTCGTAACCATGCTCGAACGGCTGATCGAACGCGCGGCAAAGCTGACGCCGGCTTCGGTGACGCTGCGGCACGAAAACCTCGATGTTGAGATTTCATCGCGTCTCAGCTTTCATATTTTCCGCATTGTGCAGGAATCCCTGAACAACGCCCTGCGCCATTCGCAGGCCACGAACATCTCTGTACTGTGCGGATGCAGCCGGAATAAACTCTCCCTCTGCATCGCCGATGATGGCCAGGGTTTCGATAGCGCGAAAAAAGCATCGGGTCTGGGCCTTGCCCTGATTGCCGAACGCGTGCGGCTGCTGGGCGGCAAACTTAGCATCGACTCGGCGCCGGGTCGGGGAACGGAGGTGGCGATTGAGCTTGCCGTTGGTTAAGGCCCGGCTGATTCTCGCCGACGACCATGCCGTGTTCCGCGAGGGCATGAAACGTATGCTGGAAGATTCGGGATTTTTCAGTGTCGTGGCACAGGCCGGCGACGGCAAGACGTTGGCCGAAAAAGTGGCTTCGGTCGCCCACGATCTCGTGCTCACCGATCTTTCGATGCCGGGTGCCAACGGTTTCGAAGCGATCGAACTTGTGAAAAAGAGCTCTCCGCAATCCAAAATCGTGGTCCTGTCCATGCACAAGGACCGCGACCTCTTTAAGAAGGCTATCCAACTCGGTATCGACGGCTACATACTGAAAGAAGATATCTTTGAGCAGATGATCCATTGCCTCAAGACGGTTGTGGCTGGTGAAAAATCTTTTTCGCCGCGCCTGACTAATTTCATTGCGACGGATTACGCGCTCGGGCAAACCGACGAACTCGCTTTTGAAATTCTGACGAAGCGTGAGCAGGAAATCTTACGGTTATTGGGCAAGGGGCAGAGCAACAAAGAAGTCGCCGGGTTTCTCGATCTCAGCGTGCGTACCGTCGAAACACACCGCGCCAGCATCATGCGCAAGATGGATTTCCACAATATCCAGGAACTGGTGACGTACTGCGTGCGGAACAACCTCGATTAGAATTTGTAACTCGTCGCAAGCCCCGTCACCAAGCGGTCGATCGGGGTCTGCGCGGTGATGTTGTAAATCGTGAATGCGTACGCGCCCCAGAGGCTGAGGGCGATATGCTCGTTCAGGGCCACGGCGTATTCGAGAAAACCGACATGGAGAATCGTATCGAGCGTGTCGTGCAGCGGCACGTCGCGGAAAATCCACGAATAGGCGGCTTCGATGCGCATGTGTTTCGCAAAATGCCAGGTCAGCTCAATCGGTATTGAATGCGTTCTCACAAAGAAGAGATCGCTGGAACCGGAAAACGCCGGGCGTTCCAAAAACCGGCGAAATTCGATCGAATAAGACAGGCTGAGCTCAAGCGTGTGGACAATTTCATGCGCCAGTGATATCTCGTAAGAATGCGCTGTCGAACTTGCTGGCAAGAGCCCCGCCTGCATGCCGACGTCGTTGTAAGAGCCCGTCGCGGAAAAACGCGCGTCCCATTTTTCCCAGGGCATCGCCATAAACGACAGGCGCGCCGAATAATTATTTACGTAGGTGGAGCGCGCAAAACTCTTCAGCGCCGCATACGATTGCCCGCTGCCAGGCCCGGCATAATTGGAATCTTCAAAATCGTCGTCCACATCGGTATTCGCCGATTCTGTCGCGCCGAGTTCATTGTGGTGATCGGCCGCGGCGCTACCGTCATGGCTCGCCCCGGGCTCGAGTTCATGGAAGCCGTCATCTTCCGACGTATTCAGGATATTGGTCTGATCGTCGGCCGGATTGTTATTAAAGTACGGATTAAATTTGTGCGAGTAGTTGAGATCGAGCATGGTGCGGAAATCCCACTTGGACAAAATACCCGGCGTCCAGAGCGTATTGGCGTTAAAGCGGGGCATAACCTGCCAAACCTGGGCATTGAGGGGACGTCCCGATTGCCGGTAGGCGCTGTTGATGCCGCCATTCAGGCCGAATTTGAGATTTTTCGAACGCGAGATACTGTAGTGCACCCTGAGTTTGGTATCATTCACCACACCTTTATCACCCGCAGAAGGCGTATTGTTGAGGTTAGATTCATAACCAGCCGCATTGACAACGATGATCCGGGGATTTTTCGCCTCGGCGGTTTCGGCGAAACAGAATGCGGGAATGATATAACAAAAACAGGTAAATAGCCGCCGCATCGGGAAAGAGCTAAAATCTTGACGCGGCCATTTCGTCAATCACTCCGCCTTATGGAATTTTTCATTGATACGGCGGATGTGAACGAAATCAAAACCGCCCACGAACTCGGTATTTTAGACGGCGTCACGACCAACCCGTCGCTTGTGGCAAAGACAGGCAAACCCTTCAAACAGGTCATCCGCGAAATCTGCGCAATCGTCGACGGCCCTGTTTCGGCCGAAGTCGTCGCGATAGAAAAAGATGCAATACTGAAAGAAGGCAGAGAACTTGCCAAGCTGGCAAAGAACGTCGTCGTGAAGGTGCCGCTGATTCCCGAGGGATTAAAAGCCGTGAAAGTTTTTTCGGCCGAAGGCATTAAAACCAACGTGACGCTCTGCTTCACTGCAAATCAGGCATTGCTCGCCGCAAAAGTCGGGGCGACTTACATCTCTCCCTTCATCGGCCGACTCGACGACATCAGCCAGGAAGGTATCGAACTCATCGAAGAAATCAAAACCATTTACGAGAATTACGATTTCTCCACAAAAGTCCTGGTTGCGAGCATACGCCATCCGATTCACCTCAAACAAGCCGCGCTCATCGGCGCAGACGTCGCCACGATTCCGTTCAGCGTCTTCGGGCAGTTGGTAAAACACCCGCTCACCGACTCGGGCCTCGAAAAATTTCTCGCCGACGCAAAAAAGTTTAACTGGGATTAATGTACTTTGGCCGTCGTTCTTTCCATTACAAACCAGAAAGGCGGCGTAGCTAAAACCACAACGGCGTTGTCGCTCGCGCATGCGTTCGCGCGCAAAGATCCGCAAAAGAAAATACTGCTGATCGATCTCGATTCGCAGCGCAATGCGACGTCGATTCTCCTGGGCGCGCAGGATATTCCGCCGGAAAAATCGGTCTATGCGCTTTTCCAGAATAAAAAACCCGAGAGCTCGGTGCTCTATCCCACACGACTCCCAAATCTTTTTGTGATTCCTTCGAACCTGCACCTGGTCGAAGTCGAATCACAGCTCACAGGGGCCATCGACGGCTTCTTTCGTCTCAACGACGCGCTGCAGATTCTGCGGCACGAGTTTGACTTCATTCTGCTCGATTGCCCGCCCTCGCTCTCTGTCATCACCATCAACGCGATGGTCTCGGCAGATTTTCTGCTGATCCCCCTGCAGATCTCCAAATTCTCGATCGACGGCATCCAGAATATCCGCGATGCGGTAACCACGGTGAACCGCCGCTACAACGCACACCTCAAGATCGCCGGCGGATGCCTGACCCTGCACGACGGGCGCACGACCCTGTCGCAGGCGATGATTCCCGAAGTGGAGAAGATCCTGCCGATTCTGAAAACGACTATCCCCCGCTCGGTCGCCGTTGAAGAAGCCCACCTGATGCGGCAGGATATCTTCGATTACGCGCCTGATAACAAGGTCGCTGTTGCCTATAACGACCTGGCCGACGAACTTGCCGGCGTCTTTGCGGCCCATGCCGCGGGTGCCGCGCCATGAAAAAGAACAAAAAAGATCTGTTCCGCAAGGCCGTAGCCGATAACCTGAGTGAAAACCAGGAAGAGAATTCCGAACTCGGCGATTTTGTCAGTGACATGAAGCGTTCGCGTGACGACATCCATGCCTCCGCGAACCTCGGTGCCTCCGTGCACCACGGTTCGCGCGCCGACAACCCCGGCGAAGCGGCCGAAAAAGAAACCGGCGAAAACAAAAATGACTTGCCGGAACAAAAAGAAGAAAAAAGAACCGGCTCAGCTATGGAAAGCCGTCTCAAAAGACTCACATCGGGTTCCGGAGGACCGGTTCAACCCGCGGCATTTGCCGACGACGATGAACCGCCCCGCTGGCGTAAAGCGGCCCTATACGGCGTCGCCGCCTTCCTTGTACTCAGCCTGTTATACTGGGCCATCTTTTCTCCGGGGCAAAAACCCACAATCTACCTGTCTAACGCAGTGATCGAAGAAAACAACGCACGAAACCTCAGCACCGCGAATCTCGTGTTTCCCCGCAACAAGACCCTTTACCTGTTTTTCTCCAGCGGGGGCCGCCTGGGGCAAGATAAGCTCGTCACAAAACTTACCGAAGTCTATGCCGATTCGAGCAACATGATGAAAGAAGAGAGTGTCGCGCAGATCGAAGGCAGTGTGAAATCGAACTGGCGCTACTTTACGACCCAGTTCCAGAAAGAAAACTTTGATCATACCGGCAGATTCCGCATCCATGTCCTTTCGCCTAATGGTGAAGTGCTCGCTTCGCAGGAATTCCGCATCCAGTAGGTGAAAGCATTGCACCGACTTGCTATCGTTTTAGCCGGTGCCTTGATTGCGGCGCATTGCTCGGGTGCGAACGTGCGCGACGACGCGCACTTTAGTTACGAGAACATCTATCAAGACCGCTACCAGCGCGGTAACGGTGGTATTATTCCGATCACGCTGGAGCGCGGCGAATCATACAGCGGGTCGATCACGCGCGACCAGAAATATCTCTACTTCTCTTCAAACACATCGGGTAATTACGATATTTACCTGCGCGACCTTTCCGACGTATTTTCGATTCCGGTCGTCACGACGGTAACAAACCAGCGCGAGCCATCGATCAGCCCCGACGGCAAGTACCTTGTCTATGTCGACGACGAACTCGATCCCGACGGCGATATTATTCTGCTCAAGGTGAGCCCGAAAAAACTCATCGAGCTCTACCGCGACCGGGAGCAACCCGGCGACGAATGGTTTGCCTCGCGCGCAAAAAATCTCACGAACAGCGAAAAGAACCGCATCCGCGCACGCGACGCCAACCCAACTTGGTCGCCCGACGGAAAATGGATCGCCTACAGTTCTGACCTGGTCGCGCTGAAACAGGATGACCTCGGTGCGGGCGCCGGTGCGATACAAAATATCTGGATCATGCCCGCATCGAGCCCCGAAGAGAAAAGACAGCTCACGACGAAAGGCGGCGTGATGCCGTCTTTTTCCCCGGACGGGAAACGCATCGTCTATATCTCGTACGAAGATGAAAAATCTTCGGGCGCAGTTTACGAAGTCGAGGTTGCCACAGGAAAAACACGGCGCATCACCTCAGGCAAAAGCATGGATTTTTATCCAAGTTATACGCCCGATATGGACGGGATTATTCTGACACGGATCGCGGCAGATACTAACGGCGACGGCCAAATCGACCGTAAGGATGCGGGACAGATTATTCGTATCGAACCCGACGACCTCGATACCGACGCACCGCTCGACTCGCTCGACAGGGGTTTTGTCGAAGACCACGAACACGTCGCACTCACCGCAGATACAGACCATGTCTTTGATTCGCGGGTGAGCAATTTTATCGGCGGCAGTGTGATTCTGGCCCAGCTTAAGGGCGAAGACGTCAACGTCGGCTTTATTCCGTTATCAGGGGCAATCCCCGTGAAACCTGATGTGCGGCAACAGCAGGCCTACCTGTTTGAACAGATGAAAAAAGCCAAAAACAAGGCCCGCCCCTGCCTGGGCCTTGAACAATTGCCCAGTGCCTTTGAAAAATCACCTGACATCGAAATCTACCAGGCGCTGAGCCGTATGCGGCAAGCCGCGTGCGATACAAATGAGGCCGCAGAACTCAGGGAATTCATCGCCGATGTGACGTATGAAGAGCAGGTTGTTTACCGCCTGTTAAACGACCTCTCGGCAATCTCGGCGGATTATGCGGATTTAAAGGGTATCGTGCGCCTTGCTGCCCTTGCCGAAACAGGCAACGTGCAGGAATACTTCGAAAAAATAACCAGCGACAAAAAAATCTGGAATGAATACCGCGATGGGGATCCCGGGGACAAAGAAGATTATCGCGCGATCTTCTCCTTCATCCGCCATGAACAGGCAAAATATTTTATCCGCCAGGGTAAACACAAAGATGCGGTAGAAGTTATCCGCAAGGTTATCCGCTTCAATGTGGATTACCTGGGCCTCGACGAATTGCTGCTCGGGAACGGAAGCATCGATTCCGCGTCGCTGCCTGCCTCTGAAATTGTTTATCTGCTCGCCGATACACCCGATCCGGCGCTGATACCGGATTATTTTTCGGGCCTCAAGAACACCGCCATCAAAGTCAGGCCGCATGTGCGCAGACAGGCCGAAAGATTTCTCGCCGATTTCTTCAGAAAACAATTTGCAGCCGGCAGCGAAGCCGCGCAGAAACAATTTCTTGCCGCATACCCCGAGAAAAATCACCGGACCATGCACGCACTTTATTCTGTAGCCTCGGCACGCAGCGCTGTAAAAAAAGAGCTTCTCGATGAAGCGGCGGCCGCTTCGGCGCGCGCGCAGGCATTGGCTCCGGCGGGCTCGCTCATCCACTATGATGCAGAAATCGTGCGCGGCAAAATCGAAGAAGTCCGCAACGGCGCCGACGGGGCAATGCGCGTCTATGCCGCAGCGGTGGGGGCCTTCCGCGATACCGAGATACCGGCGAGCGCGAAGAACATTATCGCAAAACTCACGCGTTACCACGAAGAGCGCGCCGAACGTTTCCGCGGAGAACAAAATGACCGCGCGGCGGCGGGCGAGTACCAGGCGCTGCTCGATCTCTATTTGTCTGCGCATGCGAACAAACTGACAAAAGAGATCGCGGCGGGGGAGCTCCTGGATAGTGCCCTCAATCTCGACCAGGTGGCGCTGCGCGCGGCGGGTGACGACGGCGACGAGAAGCTGCTCGATGAAATCATGAATTTCTATGATTCGCGCATTGACATCGCGCGGCGTTACCTCGTGAGCGAGTTTATTTTCGGGCGCGGTTTTTTACGCGCACAACTCGGCATCAAACGCCACCTGGCAGCGGAAGCCGATGGCCTCACCAAATCTGAGAAGAAAAAAGTCTTTGAACACTTTCGTAAGGCAGAGGTTGACCTCAATTGGTGTTTTTTTGCGAACGCACGCTTCGCCGACGCCTACATCATGCTGGGGTGGATGTACCAGTTCATCGACGAAAAACGCGAAGTCGTATTGGAGCCGAGTTCGGGAAAAAGAGACCGCGAGGTATTCGAGTCGCTCTATAAGTCGTTCTTCCCGGATTATCTTTTTGAAAAGAACATCCGCCTTTACCAGAAAACGCTCGCACTCTTTGGCAAATCCGGTTCGCCGCGTATCAAGAACAGCTTCCATCTCAACATCGCGAATAACTATTTCCTCCTTAATAATTACAGCCAGGCCGAAGAACATTACGCTGCCATTCTCGATAAAAATGGCAATCCCGATTTCCAGTTTGAAAACCCTGAACAGGAAATGATGTTTTATTATCATTTCGGCCGAACGCTGTATTTTTCGGGTAAGAACGACGTAGCGGCACGCTACCTGAAGTATGTTGAGAACAACCTGAATTCACGCTATCCCATTGCCGGGGTACCCGCCGACGTGCAGAAACTCAATCAAGGGAGGAGGGAGATCGCCTATAAGACTTTCGCCCTCAACAGCGAGTATTCGCAGAATGTTCCGATGGCGATCCAGTACCACCAGACCATTCTCGCCGAAGCCAAGGCCGTCGCCGCCGAAACCCCCGTATCGATGTCGCAGCTCGAACTGGCACGACTTTTTCTCAGGCAGGGCGATCTCGCCGCCGCGCTCAGGCATACCAACCGGGCAGAAAAAGCGCTGGAAAAAGAAAAAGAAATTCCGATTCCAAAGTTTAAGCTCCGCCTCAAATGGTTCTGGATCTACGAGCCGTGGACAACGGTGGTCGGTTGGCTTTACAAACTTTCGTATGACGATGTCTACATCGGTGAAAATCATCTTGCCTTCGAATTACCCACGGTGAACCGCTACCAGCTACTCTACTCCATCCGCGCCGATGTTTACAAACAGAAGGGCCTCATCCAGGACGCCTCGGAAGCACTGGCGAAACTTGTCGAATACGCCGAGAAAGACAAAACGACACACGGCAAAGAAACTCTGAGCGCTGCTGTAAGCCGGCGCGGCGAGCTGGAGTTCCAGCTCAAGAACTGGGATAATGCCATGGCGCTGTACCAGACTGCGCTCAAGCAGGCGGAAAAAGACGCGAATGCTACAGCCGCGCTGACCTTCCGCAAAAACATCCACCTCTGTAAGCTGCGCAAACTCGAAACCGAGAACCAAACGCTGGCCGATAAAATCAAGACCGCGCAAAAAAACAGCGAAGAAGTTGCGGAATTTGAGAAAGATAAAATTGAAGAGCGGCTCAAAGCCGTACGCAAAGCGATCAAAGAAAAGGATGATCCCGAGAAAAAAGACATTTCTCCCGAAGGCGTCATCAAAGTCACACAGAAAGTCCAGGCTGAAATCCAGCCGATTCTTTTCTTTAAAGGTCTGAGCCTGGCGCATGAAGCCGAGCTCGCCGACTTCAAAGACCGCTTTGAAGCAAAAGACGAAACATTCGATCAATACCTGGCTCATAAAAAAGCAGGGTTCGATAAATTCCGGCAGGCGCTGAAATACTTCAGAGGCTTTACAAAAGAAAGTTTTCCGGAAGTCGACCCGGTATTCGAACCCGATCTGAAAAATAACAGTCTCAGGATTAAACTGGCGATGAACCGCGCCAAGGTTCTGCAGGAAATGAATCTCGTCGACGAATCCATCGCCGAGCTCAAGGAGATCCAGGAACGCAGCCAGGAGTTCCGCGCCGATCTTGAATATGCCATCGCCACTTACCGCGTATACCGGGTCTATGAAGAGGCTGAGCTCGAAGAGAAAGTCAACCTGACACAATACCGTAACCTGATCCGCTTTTTTATGCGCAACCAGAACTTCATGCGCGCCAACACGGATCTCTTTGAAAGAATCTGTAATATCATCACAGACCGGGCCCTGAAAAAACGAAACTTCGCCGAGGCTATCCTCACGGAAGATCTGCGGCGGCAACTCACGGGAATACAAATGTACCTCGATGATCTGAAACTCTATGGACCCAAGGAAGAGCAATTTTCGAAGCTCCTGATCCTGGAACAGAAACGGTATACGCTCTCGAACCGCATCCGCGCGGGACGTCTTGCCCGCCAGAGTGTGCAGACTCTGGAAAAAGAGCTTTTCGACGCTGACTCTGAAGCCGAATCCCTGAAACGCCGGCTGCGGCAACCAGATCGGCTCGATTACCGCTACGATACATTTTTCAGCGACGGTTACTCCGAAGCTGAACTTGCGCGTATTGCCCGCTACGGCGTCATCTATGCCCTGAGGCCGCGCGACGACCTGATGTTTGTTTATGTGAAATCTGAAGGCGGAAAACGCGGCGGCTTCCGTTATGAAGTTTCTGTACCCGTGGAAGGCCAAAGCGATATTCAGGAACTCGAGGCCTTTGCCGCAAAAACACGTGCACGCGTTTTGATTTTAGCGCCGCAAATTCTCGCCGACGCTCTCAAGAGCGAGAAATTAAAACCGCTGGCGATGCAAACCACCGCGCGGGCGGCGATCAACTTTGCCGACAACCCCGACCGCGCCAAACGCAGCCTCGTGCAACTCGTCAAGAGTGGAACGTTCTTCGGCCTTGCCGGCAAGAACGAAATCACGTACAATCTGCCTCAATCCGTCGAGCGCGTGAAAAAGGCCTCTGAAATCAACGCCCTGACGATTCACCGCAACGTCGTCGATTACGAAGCTGAACTCGTGCGCAAGACTGTGGTTACAGACAACGCCCCGATCACGCCCTCAGCGATGTTTGCATTGAAGAGCAATCCCAACTACGCGCTGGCATCATGGTCATCACGCGATAAGATCGGCAAAGGCGATGAATTCCGTTACGCAACCTCCATCGACCTGTATTTTTCCGCGATGGGTGCAGGGCAGGTATTACATACCCTTGCGCCCCGTAAAACCGCACAAGGCGCTATCGAGACATTTCTGAGTTCCGGGGAGATCACGCCGGGAACCATGCTTACCGGAAATGCGCATTTTATCGAAAGTGAAGAAGCCGAGCGGAAACTCATGGCTTCGCAACGCGCCTCGTACCAGGCAAAGGTCACGGCTGCCCGAAAATTGCGCGAGTACACCGAAGCCGCCTCTTATGCCGAAGACGCCCTCTCGCTGTTCCCCACGGACGTAAATTTGCACCTAACGGCGGCGGAACTTCACATGATGCAGGGAGTCAATGGTGCGGCGGCACGGCATATCGCGGCAGCGCACATTACTCAGGCATCACCCCTGAAAGACCGGAAAAATTATGCAAAACTTTTACTGCGCTCCGGCTCACATGACGAAGCAGAGCGCTTTATCTCCGCAAATGCTGATGTGAAGTCGGCTCTGGCAGGCGAAACAGCCGAGAGTGAGAGCCTCGTGCAGCTGGCCGCTTTCGTCAGTGGCGACCTGTCGCGGCTCAATCAATCTTTTCCTTGGGAAACCAAGGCAGGCGGTTCGCACGCTGATCTTAAAAACAAACTCTCCGCAAATCTGAAAAATGAAGAACTCAAGAATGAGATCTGTAGCGCGGCGACCGATGCGCTGGAATATGCGCTGGTGCTGCGTGCCTGTATTGAAAATAAAAACGCCGACGAAACGGAAAGGGCCGACCGCCGGCAGATCAAAGCCTGGTTTGCCGGCTCTAAGTCTGAACTCAAAGACCTGACGCGGCCCGAAGACACGGATTTTTTCCATGCGATTTCACTGATGCAAGCGGGTTTTGTCGCCGACGCACTCTTCTATTCGAAGAAACACCTGGCACCGGTAACTCTGTCGGTATCGGAAAACCTTCTCGCCTTCACCTTGCTGCGCGTTCTTGCCCAACGCCGCACGAGTGAAAGCGACGCGCAGGGCATTGCCCGTCTGCTCAGCGAGTACGGCGCCGCGGCAGTCCCAAAAGCACCGAATGCACAAGTGCAGGCATTTTATACCCTGCTCTCGCGCAGCGCCAGCGTCTATGCGACCGGTGTCGCAGCGCTGGCCGATATCGCGCCCCGCGATGCGGGTCAGTGGACATCGGGTGTCCATTCCGCCTTCAACCAGCTTTATCTGACCGGTATCTCTGTAAATCCCCAGGGCAATACAATCGCAGCGGCAACCGCAACGGGATTTCCCGCGGATACGCTCGTCGATGCGAATCTTAAATCCTACGCCGAAACCGACCGGGGTTACTCCCCCACCATAGACTGCACCCGCGTTAACTGCGCATTGCTTATCAAACGTCATATCGCGCGCGGCGAGAACACGGCGGGGCTGAACCTGCTGCTGAGAAATCAGGGCGAACCGGGAACAAACACGAAACGCCTGGCGGCAGGATCTTTTGGTTACAGTGAAATCTTTACTGATGAAATTTACGAATGGTACAGCGACGGAACGAACGTGCAGTTCCAGCGTTTGCCGGCATTTGACGAAAAATCGCTCGTGACCGTGCGACCCGGGCGGCGCTACCTGGCGTACACGCCCAAACGCAATCTCTTCGCACGGCACAAGATTCAGCCGCCGCGCGAAGCCGTGCTCGTCGATATTTCGAGTAGCCCTGGCGCCACGACGGAAGTCCCCGAATCACTGAGTTTCGCTGCCCCGGAGCCAACGGCACTCTACTCGGCACTTTACTCGGAATGGGGTTCGGGAAAAAAAACGGGCAAGTCTGCTTTTATACAAATCAAGCCGCCTTACCACGGCGCCGCAGGTGCCCTCAACATCTATTCCGAGCCGGTCGAGCTCGATAATCTGCCGCGCCTGAAGCCCGCAGCCTATCACCTGTTCTGCGCGCAGGGGGAATCTTACAATAATTTCGCGGCCTTTGCCCAGACAATGGTGCGCAATATGGCAGAACAGAAAATGCCGGTAGAAACCGCATATGAGGCCGCGTTTAAAACACTCAAGGGAAAGCAAGCCTCGACGCGGCCGCTCTATTATTTATACCGGAACTGAAATGATTGCGACCAAAAGCACGGATGCGTCGACCGAAGCTATCAGCCTCCCAGGTGCGGGCAATATGCTCATGCAATCGAATGGCGGACGTCTATACATAGAAGCGACCGACGAACTGAATAAGGCGGCGCAGTATATTCTCAAAGCCGCTTGCGGCCTGATGCAGGCAGAAGGCTGTTTTATGGCACTGCGCACGGGCCAGGGCGTCAAAACATACCGCATAGCAAAGCGCGGCCTCACGACCCTCGAAAAAAATATCATGCAGAAAAGTCTTGTCGAAAGCGAGACGCTGATCATCGAAAAACGCCAGCAACTTTTCAATGCGGCGCAGATTTCAATGGGCGAGGCCGAAACTTCGTACCTCGCGGCCCCACTCCTGACCGACGGCAAGGGAGTGCTCGGCGCCCTGTTATGGGCAACCAAACAGGGTGAAGATAATTTCAGCGAAGAGGATCTAAGCCTCGCGGCGACCTTTGCCCGTACCTTCGCGCGCATGCTCGCGAATTGTATTACCTCACCTGACCGCACCACGCTGCTGGTGAAATTCAGCGGTAATCTCGTCACGGTTTTCGAGAATCTCTACCTTTACCGCAAGAACATCGAGAATAATTTCCTGCTCTCAGAGATGATCAAAGTGTCGAAGATGATCAATTCGACGCTCGACATCAACAGCCTGCTCGAGTCGATCATGGATTCGGCGAAAATCGTTCTCAAGGCAGAAGCCTCGTCGCTGATGCTGATCGACCGCAAAACGAACGAACTTTTCTTTAACATCATCTCGGGCGAGAAGGAGCGCGACCTCAAGGAAATCCGCATTCCGATGGGCGTCGGCATCGCCGGCATCGTCGCCGAAACCAACAAACCGCTGATCGTCAACGATGCGCAGAACGACGAACGTGTCTATAAGCAGGCAGACGCGAAAATTAATTTTGTCACAAACAACCTGATTGCCACGCCGCTCATGGTGCGCAACCGCATTATCGGCGTCATCGAAGTCATCAATTCGATCGGGCGCACCGAATTTTCCGAGAAGGATCTCGAGCTCTTCAATACCTTCTCCGAGCAGGCGGCACTCGCGATCCACAACCGCGAGCTCATCGACTCCCTCAAGGATATCAACCGCGAACTGAAGAAGAAGGTGCACGAACTTTCGAGCCTGCACGAAATCGGCAAGGTTTTGATGTCGACGCTCAATGAGAAAGATCTTTTTGACTCGATTGTACGCATTATCGCCGACGAGATGCAGGCCGATCGTGTCTCGATCATGATCTATGCCGCCGACCACGACGCGCTTGAGATCGTCTCGCATTACGGCCTGGACCTCTCGCCCTTCGAGCGCACCTTTGTCTCCCTCGATAAATCACTCGCCGGCAAATCGTATGAAGAGCGCAAGCTCATCTACACCAACGCCCTCGAAAAGACCCAGTACGCGGCGTTCCGGGACGTCGAACGTTACCATAGCGGCGGTTGCATTATACAACCACTGATGCACGGGCAGGAAATCTACGGCGTACTCAATATTTCTGACCGGCAATCATCGCTGAGCCATGATTTCAATGACGACGACCTGAGACTGGTATCAACGATCGCCAGCCAGATCACGCGCAGCATACAGAACTTCCGCCTGCTCAATGAGATGTTGCAGAAACGTTCGTACGAGAAAGAACTCGAAATCACTTCGAGCATCCAGAAATCCATCCTACCCACGCATTTTCAAAAATCGGCATGGTTCGACCTCGGTGTGATTTCAGAACCCGCAAAACTCATGGGCGGGGATTTTTACGACCTGCTGTCTTTTGACGGCGACCAGTTTGTGTTTTCCGTCGCCGACGTGAGCGGTAAGAGCCTGCCCGCCGCACTTTTTATGGCAGTGACGAGTTCGATTATTCGTACATACGGGCGTGAGATTAAGACGCCGGCAGAGGTGCTCTATAAGGCCAACGACCTCATCTACCAGGACAGCCAGGCGGGAATGTTCGTCACATTATTCTACGCCTTTTTCGACGCCCCCGAGCATCAGCTCTACTACTCGTCGGCCGGCCACAATGAACAACTGATCTTCCGCCATGACACGCGCACCTTTGAAAAACTCGGCACCCGCGGCCGGCCGCTCGGCGTCGTCGACTCGGCACTGCACGGCCCGTTCGGCGAAGGCAAGGCATTTCTCAACGAAGGCGATTTGCTCATTCTCTACACCGACGGCGTGGTCGAGGCCATCAACGAACGCAAAGAAGAATTCGGCTTTGACCGCTTTTGCCGCATCATCAGTGAAAATATGCTCTTATCGTCCGATCAGCTGGTGAAGAAAATCTTCCGTGAAGTGAAGACTTTTGCGGGCAGCGAGCCGCAATACGACGACTTTACGCTAATGGTTATTAAAGTACTGAAATGACCCCAACCGATCCATTAAAGAGAGCCTACCCAAAATGAGCCGATGCAAGCAAGTTTTCGTCGCAGAACCCGCCGCAATACCGCAGGTGCATGACTTTGTCAAAGACACACTGGCTGCGAACGGTGTCGGCTCCGATTCCACCGACGATCTGGTACTCGCCTGTGACGAAGCCGCGACAAACATCGTCGAACATGCGTTCGAGGGCAAATTGGGCGCCTTAAAACCTAAACCGAAGTTCGTTCTCGCCCTCAACTGCCGCAAAGACAAGGTAACAGCAACCTTCTTCGACTCGGGCAGCGCCTTCAATTTGAAGGCTGTGGCGCCGCCGGATATCAGCAAAAATCTCGCCGGCGAAAAACGCGGTGGTTACGGTGTTTTCCTGATCCGGAAACTAGTCGATAAAATAGTTTACAGCGCACGGCACAGGCTCAACATTACAAAGCTTGTAAAAGAAGTTCAAGGTTAACATGCTCAGAACGAAAGAAGTCGGCAACTACATAGTAGCATACCTCAAGGGTCGGCTCGATGTGCATATCAGTGGCGAGATTGAAAAAGACCTCATGGCGCTCAGCGAGAAAAATCCCGAATCTGATTTCATACTGAACCTCGAAGGCATCGAATATATGTCGTCGAGCGGACTGCGCGTGCTCGTCGCCCTGATGCGCCACCTCAAGGGTCGCAGCCGTAAAATGAAACTTTGCAACATGAATGTTGCGGTGAAAAAAATCTTTGAAGTCGTCGAACTCATGGACATGTTCGATATCTATCCCTCAGAAGAAGAAGCTCTCAAATAAGTTATGGCGTTCATTCTTTCGTCGCTGGCGAATCTTTTCAAGGCGAAAAAGAAGAGACATAATCCCGACGGCGCCGCGGGGAAACTCAATCGCCCGCTGTCGCGTTCGGAGTTCATGAGTGTCTATGAGAGCATGCCCGAAGCCGCGCGTGCGCAGCTCTTCGCCTCGCTGAACTATGAACAAAAAGCGCGGCTGCTCGAACTACTGACCCCGCAAAATAACAACGCCCCCGCAAAACCCGCCGCCGTGACCGAAACGTGGGAGGCAGAAGATTTTCTGCCGGAAAAAGACGAGCGCAAAATCGCGCGCCTGCGCCATGTCAAAGAAGTGCGCGAACTCAAAGACCTCTATGCCGGTTTTGAAAAATATCCGCCAGCGGCAGTGGCCGAAATTCTTTCCGGCGAATCGAGCGCGGTCGCCGCGACCGTGCTTCTGCAGCTGAGCCAGCGCTTCGCATCGCAGGTCATTAAAAACCTGCCTGAACTCTCGCGCGGTGAAATCGTGCGCGCGATGGCATCGGAACGCCATATCGTCAGCGAGGCCCTGGTCGCGCTCGGCAAAAAAATCGCTGCGCTGCTCGCGGCTCTTCCTGCTGAAATGCCGGCGAGAATCGACGGCGTCAAACATGTGAATGAAATCTTAAAGCTCATGGGTGTCGATGAGGCGGATCGCATCACGCGCGAAGTTTATGAGCACGACGAGGTTCTCGCTTCGACCCTGGAAAAAAGCCGTTACAACTTTGAGGACCTGGTCAATCTCAATGCGCGTGACTTTCGCACCCTGTTTAGCTCGATTCCGGATGAAACACTTTGGGCGCGGGCTCTAAAGGCCATCGACCAGGGTAAAAGAAAATCGCTGCTGGGTAAATTGCCCGTCAAACGCGCGGGCATGATCGCCAGCGCCATGGCCGAGATCAAGACGACGCGGCTCGACAGCATCGACAAGGCGCGCAGCAAAATTCTGTCGCAGGCACTGCGCCTCGCTGCACAGCACGAAATCAAATTCGCCGGTAACGGATTACATTAAGAATAATGCGCAGGCGCTACGTGGTGTCAGGCCGTGTGCAGGGCGTCGGCTTCCGTCAGTTTACAGCCGAAAAGGCGCGCCTGCTGAAACTCGCTGGCTGGGTGCGTAATTTACCGGACGGCAATGTGGAAGCCGAAGCCGAAGGTGACGAACAGGTACTCATTACCTTTGAAAAGGCACTGGGACAAGGCCCGAGCTTCGGCAGGGTCGATGCGGTAAAAAAGGATGACTTACCTGTAAGGGACAGTCTACCTGCAATTTTTGAGATTCGCGCATGATTCCTCTTTATAATGTTCTGCTTTTGATTGTTTACCCCTTGCTTTGGCTGGTGTCGCGCTTCCATGGGCGACTCAGGGAGAACTTTGCCCTGCGCGCGCAGATGCCTGATTTTAACGCGGCGCGGGGAAAACGGCATATTTGGTTTCACGCAGCGTCGGCAGGCGAATTCGAGCAGGTGCGCGCGGTGGCGCTCGAGATGCGTAAGGCATATAAGAATTTATTTTTTTCATTCAGTTATTTCTCCGATAGCGCCTATCGGGCAAAAAAAAACGATAACGTACCCGACCTGCTCTTCGCCCTGCCCTTTGATTTTCCCTGGCGGATGAAACGACTGGTGCGGCAAATGCAACCGGACGCGCTCATCATCGGTAAATACGACGCGTGGTTAAATCAGACACGCCAGGCGCAGCAGGCGGGTGTCCCGGTTTACCTCGTGAGCGCGACGCTGCCTGCCAAATCGGGGCGCAACAAATGGCCGCTGAAAAAGCTGATGCATGCCGTCTATGCGCCGATGCGGAAAATTTTCGCCATCAACGCAGAACATGCGGCGCGCTTTCGGAAAATTTCGTCCCTGAATGTCGAAGTCGCCGGCGATACGCGCTTCGACGCGATTCAGGCAAGGCTGAAAGAAGCGGCCGCGAGAAAAAAAGACATCGATAGCATAAAAAAAATCTGCGCCGGGAAAACGGTGCTGGTCGCGGGTTCAAGCTATGCCGCATCAGAAAGAATGATCGTGGCATACCTCGCACAGAAACCGCGCATCGTAAAAAGACCGGTCGTTGCAATCATCGCTCCGCACCATATACGCGAAGAGAAAATTGTGGCTCTCGAAGCGCTGTGCAAAAACGCGGCGTTGACTGTCGCAAGATTCAGCCAACGCGGGACATCCCACTTTGTTAAAAACCCAGACGTGTTAATCATAGATAGCCTCGGCCTTTTGCCGCTTCTTTACCCGCTGGCCGACGTGGCCTATGTCGGGGGCGGTTTTGAGGGCTCGGTGCACTCGGTCATCGAGGCGACGCTTGCTGGTGCGCCGCCCATCACGGGCCCCCATATCGCCAATTCGGCGGAGGCCCTCGATCTGAAGGCTTTGGGATTGTTGCAGGTGATGGCCCGACCCGACGCGGCAGAGTTTGGCAGGCTTGTGGAAAACCTGTGTAAAAGTCATAATGCACTGTCCAAAAAAATGCGGAGCTTCGCCGGAGAAAGATTGGGCGTGGCACGGAGAATTATGCATACTGTGATGGACGACACATTCGGGGAGTAAAAGAGGACACATGGCATACGCACCAATTGTAATTGAGCAGACAAACCGCGGCGAGCGGCATTACGACATCTATTCGCGGCTACTGAAAGACCGCATCGTTTTTTTGGGATTTCCCATCGACGACGCTTACGCCAATGTCATCATCGCGCAGCTGTTGTTCCTGGAATCTGAAGATCCTGAAAAAGATATCTATCTTTATATCAACTCACCGGGGGGCTATGTCTCCTCAGGACTCGCGATCTATGATACCATGCAGCTGATTCGCCCCGACGTGCGCACTGTTTGCACCGGGCAGGCATCGAACATCGCGGCGCTTATTCTCGCGGCCGGCACAAAAGGCAAGCGCTCGGCGCTGCCTCATTCGCGCGTTCTGCTGCACCAGCCGGTGGGCGGCGCCTCAGGACAGGCCGCCGACATCGAGATACAGGCACGCGAAGTGCTGCGCATCCGCGATACCCTGAACGGCCTTTACCAGAAACATACCGGTCTCACACTCGAGAAAATTGAAGAAGAGACTGCGCGTGACCTCTACATGGACGGCCCCGAAGCCATGAAATGGGGCCTCATTGATTATGTCATATCAGGCCGCGTAGAAAATGCCTCCAAAGAATTGGCCGGTTAAACGATAATTAAGAGATAACATGGCTGAGCGACGTTCGTATGATTCGGGTAACCATTGTTCCTTCTGCGGTAAAGAACAGGCAAAAGTAAACCGCCTGATTGCCGGCCCCGGCGTGCACATCTGCGATGAATGCGTCGTGCTGTGCAACGGCATTCTCGCCGACGATCTCGAAAAACAGGCAACACCGGCAACTGTACAAAAACTGCCGAAACCGGCGGAAATCAAGAATATCCTCGACGAATACGTCATCGGGCAAGATTCCGCGAAGCGCGCACTCTCGGTCGCGGTCTATAACCACTACAAACGCCTGCAGTACGAAAAAGACCAGGCGACCAAGCTCGGCGGCAAGTTTCTGCGCAAACATGCGACGGCCGACCAAAGCGGCGTTGAAATCGATAAGTCGAACATCCTGCTCATCGGCCCCACGGGTTCGGGCAAAACCTTTCTCGCCCAAACGCTCGCCCGCATTTTGCAGGTACCCTGCGCCCTTGTCGACGCCACCGCGCTTACCGAAGCGGGTTATGTCGGCGAAGACGTAGAAAACATTCTGCTGCGTCTTTACCAAAACGCCGACGCCAACGTCGAAAAGGCGCAAACCGGTATCATCTATATCGACGAAATCGATAAAATTGCCCGCAAGTCGGATAACCCCTCGATCACGCGCGACGTTTCTGGCGAAGGTGTTCAACAGGCGCTTTTGAAGATTATCGAAGGCACTGTCGCAAGTGTTCCTCCCGTCGGCGGCCGCAAACACCCGCACCAGGATTTTATCCAGATGGACACGCGCAATATTCTCTTTATCTGCGGCGGCGCCTTCGAAGGCCTCGACAAAGTCGTGCAGAAGCGCGTCGATAAGTCGACGCTGGGTTTTGACTACAAAGCACCCAAGAAAAAAGAGCAGCAGAGCGAATACCTGCGCCTGGTGAACCCCGACGACCTGATGAAGTATGGCCTGATTCCTGAATTCATCGGCCGCCTGCCGATCATCCGTTCGCTCGACAACCTCGACGAAGCGGCGATGGTGAAAATTCTCACCGAACCGCGCAACGCGCTCATCAAACAATACAAGAAGATCTTCGACCTTGAAGGCATTAAACTCAGCTTCGAAGACGATGCCATTAAGGCAATCGCCGCAAAAGCCCTCATCCGCCAGACCGGTGCACGTGGGCTGCGGGCAATTCTCGAAGATTCCATGATGGATCTCATGTTCGAGATACCGACGATGATCGGCGTCGACGAAGTCATTATCACACGCGCGATGATTGAAACAGGCGAAAAAGCACGCATCATTTCACGCGCAGAGACCGATAAAGAACGTACCAAGAAGAGCAAGGCCTCCACTAACGAAGAGACCTACCTCTTACCTCCGGAGAAAATGGCTTAATGGCAGAATCTTCCGCTATCCGCTACCCATTGTTGCCACTGCGCGACATGGTTATTTACCCGGGTAGCGTCACGTCCATCTTTGTCGGCCGTGAAAAATCGATGGAAGCAACGCGGCGCGCGATGGACGCCGACCGCAAGATTATTCTCGCCACACAGCGCAACGCTGAGATCACCATACCGGGTTTAAGCGATCTCTATGAAACCGGCGTCGCTGCAGAAATTCTGCAGCTGCTGAAGATGCCCGATAACACGTATAAAATTCTCATAGAGGGCCTCAGCCGCGTACGCCTCGTCGAAATCGATGACAACGACGAGAAATGCCCGATCGGTGTCGCCGTCTCTGCCATGTCGGTGCAGCCCGCCGGCGAAAAAGAACTCCACCTCTATGAGAAATCTACCGCCAAACTCGTCGACGCCTTTGAGCGCCTGAACGAGCAGCAGACCTTCATGCCCAGCGACAACTGGCGTGAGATTCGCGCGAAAGATGAACCCGAACGACTGATCCACGCCATCGCCGAAAGCCTCAGGATTCCCTTCATCGAACAGCAGGATATTCTCGGCACCGATAACCTCTGGGAACGCGCCGAAAAAGTCAAAGCGGCGATGGAAAACCAGCTCGAACTGTCACGCCTCGAAGGCCAGATCCACGACAAGGTGCGCGCGCAGCTCGACAAGATGCAGCGCCAGTATTACCTGCAAGAGCAGATCAAGGCGATCCGCGAAGAGATGGGCGAAACCGAGCCCGACGAATTTGAAACGTTAAGAAAAAAAGCCAAGGCGAAAAACTGGCCAGACGATATCCGCGCGAAAGCCGAGTCGGAGATCCGCAAGCTCGAAAAGATGCCGCCGATGTCGGCCGAATCGGGCGTGATCCGCAACTACCTCGACTGGTTGCTCGATCTGCCCTTTTCAGAGACGACGGTCGACAATGACGATATTTCCAAAGCCGAAAAGATTCTCGAAGAGAGCCATTATGGTCTCGAAAAAATCAAAGACCGCATTCTCGAATTTATCGCCGTAAAACAATTGTCATCCGCCATGCGCGGCCCGATTCTTTGCCTCGTCGGCCCCCCGGGTGTCGGTAAGACCAGCCTCGCAAAGTCACTCGCCGAGGCCCTCGACCGTAAATTTGTGCGCATCGCCCTGGGCGGTGTGCGCGACGAAGCAGAGATTCGTGGCCATCGCCGCACCTATATCGGTTCGATGCCCGGCCGCATCATCGCTGCACTCAAAAAAGTCAAAGTCAAGAACCCGGTGATTCTGCTCGATGAGATCGATAAGATTTCGTCGGATTTCCGCGGTAACCCGGCGGCGGCGCTGCTTGAAGTACTCGACCCCGAACAGAACAAAGAATTCACCGATCACTACCTCGACATTCCCTTTGATTTGTCACAGGCACTCTTTGTCGCCACGGCGAACGTCACACATTCTATTCCAGAGCCCTTACTCGACCGCCTTGAAATCATCCAGCTCTCAGGCTACACCGAGATGGAAAAAATCCAGATCGCAAACAAGTATCTCATTCCACGCCAGATCGAAGAAAACGGCATCAAGGGTGTCGACCTGCAATACACAAATAAATCCCTCGCCTACATTCTGCGCCACTATACCAAGGAAGCCGGCGTGCGCCAGGCAGAGCGTGAGCTAGCGCAGATTGCACGCAAAATCGCGCGCGAAGTTGTTGAGAAGAAACAATCCGGAACCCAGGTGCTGGATAAACAATCGATCATCCAGTATCTCGGGCCCGCAAAATATCTCTATACGCGCAAAGAACTCGAAAACCCGGTCGGCAAGGTTTCGGGCCTCGCCTGGACATCTACCGGCGGCGATATACTCAATATCGAAGTGGCGCTCGCGCACGGCAAGGGCAAACTCTCGCTCACCGGTAACCTCGGCGACGTCATGAAAGAATCGGCGAACATTGCGCTGGGCTTTGTGCGCACGCAGGCCAATATTCTCGGTCTCAGCGCCGACTTCTTCGAAAAAAATGACATCTTTATCCACGTACCCGAAGGCGCGATTCCGAAAGACGGGCCGTCGGCGGGGATTACCCTCGTGACGGCGATTATTTCAGCGCTGACGCAGCGCGGCGTGCTCAGCCACATTGCCATGACCGGCGAAGTCACGCTGCGCGGCAACGTGCTGCCGATCGGCGGCCTCAAGGAAAAAGTGCTCGCGGCATTCCGCGGCGGCATCACGCACGTGATTTGCCCGAAAGACAATGAAAAAGACTTTGCGGAAATTCCGCAGAGCATACGCCAGCAGATGCAGTTCCATTTTGTCTCACACGTGCGAGAAGTGATTGTACTCGCGCTGGTGCAAGGCTCTTCTATTTTCCAGGACAAGGCGGGACTCGCCTTCTACGCGACACATCTCACCGGTTCTACTACGCAACCGATGTAACCCCACCCCGGCCGGTTACGAACCGGCCCAGTCTGCGCCCGAGCATACCGCGGGACTTTCGGTTTTACTGGCATTGTCGAAATGCGTTCTGTACTTCACTCCCGGTCTGTCTTTATAGTACTTTGACCAGGCCAGACGATCGCGGCATTTGGTTGTGACGACCGCTTCGCCGTTTTCGCCGCGCGCCACTTCATAGATTGCAAACTGGAAGCTGCCACCGCTGTGATAGACGATCACCGCCTTGTGCTTCTTATTCTCAGGCGCGGTCACAGCCTTCAGCAATTGTTCAAACTGCGCTTTCGAGGTATACCCCGGGTCGACGGCGTTGGAGACATGGATGACGCTGATATCAGACAGGGGCTGCACCTGCACATCGTGCAGAAACGACAGTTGCAATTGGATCGCGCCCAGCATGCGGAAGTATATGGGAAAACGCTGGAAAACGAGCCGGCAATCAGGCCGGGTCGGCCAGTAACAAAAGCTGTCGACGGTGATACCCTCTTCACGCGGGCGGATCTGCTCTTCGTCGCCGAAATTCGCCGACCAGCGTAGTTCGAGGTCTTTGAACTTCAGGGGCTGTTCTTTCAGTAAACGTGACAGCACCTGCATTTGCAGGTCAAGAATGCGCCAGTCGATGTCGATCGACACCCATTTATTGCAGCCCATCGTCGTGTGCATAAAATACAGTTGGGCAAAACCCACTGAATAACAGTCCTTTTGCCCGGGATAAAACTCGCGCACCATGGAGAATGCCTTCTTGACAGCGAGGTCATTCATCGTAAAAAAATTATAACAGCCCGCAATGATCTCCGAAAGATAGGCGTTATATTTCTGTGTCCACAGCAAGGGTGAGAATTTTTTGAAAGCGTAGATATTGCCGGGAACCTTTTTATGCAATACCTGGCAGACGGGTTCGCTGTCCTCCGTCATTTTTTTAAACAGCGCCTCGGTTTCGGCCTGATTGTATTTTGCCTTCAGCTCGGGAAAAATCTCGCGGAGCTTTTCAGAAACCACAAGGCTGAGTTCCGGTTTTTCTTTCTTTTTAGTGCAGGAGAAACAAAACCCGGTAACTATGAATAGAATCAGGGGTAGGCGCAGCGAAAACACTGCGCATCGAGGGCGGGGCGCGCACTCTGTAAAGTCAATTTGGTTCGAGCAAAACCGGCGTTAACGCGGGATATCCGGGGCCATGCGGAGCAAGTTCGATTTTTTTCGTTTCGTATCCCTTTGCAGACACAGTGATTTCAACCGGTTCGGTACTTTTGGTCAGACGGAAAAAACTGCCATCTGCAGGATTCGTCGTTCGGGTCTCGCCTTCGAAAAAATTCACATCCGAAAAGCGTAGCGTGGCTTTGACAGCTTCGCCGCGCGCGTTTTTGACCTGGAGCGCGAATTTATGGTTTTCCGTATAATCAGCCATCACCCCTGTCCAGAGAGGCTGATAACCTTCGAGATAATACGGGACATAGCGGTACTCACAATTACGGTAAGAACTCTCGACGATGTAGGCGAGCGTACCATACTTAAAATAGAGATAGTCCTGGTCGGTGCCGTCGACGGGATAAATATTCTTCACTGCCCGAAATCCCCGCTTCGGATTATGATGGCGTACCTTCGGCACAATATCGCGGGCGAACGCCCAGGCATAATCGGGTGTCGGGTTGCGGACATTCTCGATCGTGTACGGCACGAGAATTTTTCCCGAGACGGCATGGAAGCTTACCGCATAGAGAAAACGCTCGCGCTCGGCGAGCTCCATAATAGCCCGCGTCTCTTTTTCTGAACCCGGCGCGACGCCGCGAAAATAGACATTGTTCGGATCTTCGCTCGAGGCCTTCTTATGCCCCGAGTTCCAGCGGAAAGGAAAGTTGCGGTTGAGGTCAACACCGCGCAGCGGCGCTCCCGTTGTCTGTCCAGGCCCCACCGCCGCATTCTTGCGGCCCATGAGGCTCGAAGCATGCCAGAAGAAAAAATTCCCATCAGGGTTGGCGATCGGTATAATCCAGAGACTCAGGTGCTCCAGCGCGTCGCTGTAACTTCCCGGATTTTTGAGTATTTCATAGATGATATGGTAACAGTGCTCCGTCGCCGTGAGCTCATTGCCGTGCAGAGCCCCGGAGAAAAGCAGGGGGATTTTTTTCTGTGTGGATTTGAAATCCGTGATTTGCAGCGCGAGAATATTGCGCCCCAGCCCTGTCGTGCCGATGATATGCAGCTTCGCATGCCGCGGAAAGGCCTGCACGACGCCCGCCAGCAGCACCTCGTTCAGCATCGGATCTTTATACCCTGCCATCAGGTCTTCGGGTGAAGTATAACCCTGTTGCAGGCGCATATTATAGGTCGGATCAAAATAAATGAACGGCGGGTATTTCCCGGCTTCGCGCAGCTGGAAATCTGCCAGCGCGGCGTCTTTTGCCTCGCTCATGTTTATGAGATAAACCGAAGCCTCACCTTTTTCAGTAACGAAAACCGGATCTATACCGAAGCGCTCGCGGTATTTTTCGCGGAAGGAGCTGGCGACGGCAGTCTGCACAAAATAGGGTTTTCGTGTTTTCGACTCCTGGATTTCATCGCTGATCGCGGCCTCGTCGATCAGCTGCGGCGCTTTGACGGTAGACCGGCAAATCGGCACGAGCAAAATAACGGCAACGGAAAACAGCAAACCACGAAGCATGCGGATGGTGATTTGAGACACGCCGCTGCGCTGTCATCTAAATGCCGGAAAAGTGAAATCGCGATCCCCTAAAAGGAGATTTACGCAGCGCGGAAAAATCTTGATCTGATCGGAATGGTATTCACCCTGCGCTTTTCAGGCACCATCTTGTTTTTTCTCGCTGTTAGTCTCATTACCTGTGGAAAAAAGGCTGAAGCATGCGGCATCGAAATCCCCGGAATGAAGTGCATCCCCGCGGGTTTCTTCATTCGCGGTTCGAATAACCACGACGCCGACGAGAAACCCGAAGAAAAAATTCTGCTCGATGCGTTTTACATCGACACCTACGAGACGACCAACCGCGAATTTAATGAATGCCTTGCCGCCGGTAAATGCCGCAATTGCCTGAAGGCCAATAAATGCACACAGGTGACACCGGGCTATGGCAAACCCTATATGGGCGAGAAACAACCGATCGTCGGCATCAGTTGGTATACGGCGAAAGAGTACTGCGAGTTCCGCGGTAAGCGCCTGCCGACCGAGGCCGAATGGGAAAAGGCCGCGCGTGGCCCCGACGGTAACCTTTATCCCTGGGGCAATGAACCCGCAACCTGCGCGCGCGCTGTCATTGAAGAAGGCACGGGCGCAAATAAGGTGAAAGGTTGTTTTCCCAAACGCACCGCCGTCGAATGGCACATGCATACCGCCAACGTCGGCACAAAGGCCCCCGGCGCGTATGGCCTCTATGACATGGCGGGTAATTCGTGGGAATGGGTCGAAGACTGGTATGCACCTTCTTATGCGGCCTGTGGCGAAGCCTGCCGCGGTAAAAACCCGAAAGGCCCTTGTGCCGGCGCAGAGACTTGCCCGGGCTATACGAAACGCGTTTTGAAGAGCGGCTCGTGGTGGTGGCCCGGCGACTATGCCCGCGGTTCGAAACGGCGCGCGCACGTACCGCAGAACTTTCCCGAATACCATCACTTTGGTTTCCGCTGCGCGAAATCCATTTGACGGCGGCATTGCATCGGGGCCGGATAACCCATGAAATTCACCTTCGCCCTAATCGTGCTATTCTCCCTGGGCCTTTGCCAGTGCCGGCAGAAAAAACCGACCGCGGCGGCAAAAGGTAACTCAATTGCCTATGCGAAGGCGCGCTGCACCTGCGAGAAATTGAAGAAGAAAAACCCTCCCGGCGATCTCACACGCTGCACCGACGACATGGCAAAGGCCACGCGTTACCTCAAAATTAACCTTGAATTCAACAGTTTCAGCGAGGCCGATAAGGCCGAAATCGCCAAGGCCGGGGATGACGCTTTTGCGAAATGTATAGCAGAACCTTAGACCCTGCCGATAATCTAAGGGTATCCCCATGCCCGAAGGTCTGCGTCATATTCTCGATTTTATCTCCCGCCACCGGGTATTCTTTATCTCCGGCGGGGTTGTTTTTGCCCTCTTCGTGACGGCCCTCATCACACTGATTGTCGCCTTGAAGCGCGCGAGGCGGATGCACGCCCCTAACCCCGCCCCTTCCCCCAAGTCTGGGGGAAGGGAGCTAGCCCCCGAGGGGGAAGGGGGTGAGGCCCCACCCCGTGTAAAGCGCGCCAAACTTTCGATCGGCGATGCGCCGAGCCCCTGGACACAGGGCATCTACGAGCAGCATTCACCGGAAAGTAAAATCGAAGCCCTGCTGCCCGCCTTTGCCTTCGACGAGGCGGGCAACATTCACCGGGTACAGATGCCCGACGCCGTGCAGGGCGCGGACTTTCTCAGCGCCGTGCGGCACTGCGACACCGCCGCCGGGCTTGCCGTGAACGGCGCCTATGCGACGCTGCTGCTGTGGCATAGCGGCGACCCTTCGTATGCGCAGATGGCACTCAAGGTCGCAAGCCATGCACAGATCGCGCCCGAGCAAAAAGAACTCATCCGTTTTTTATTCCAGGACGTCATCGGCAAACCGCTCTCGCCGCGCTCCGTACCGGGATTAACCCGCTGGTCGAAACCGGCATTCCAGGCGGCAGTCACGCTCTACAATTCCGCAAAAATATCACCGCAAAAATCGCAGGATCTCGAAAAACTGCTGCCGGTCGAATTCCGCCGTTTCTATGAACTCGAGCTGGCGCAGAAATTACCCGCAAAGACCATTTACCGCGAGGCGGCCACCAGCCCGGTTTTCAGCGAGGGCCTTTACCTCACGAACCTGAAAACACTGCGCCGCTACATGAGTCCCTCGCGCTGGTTACGGATCCGCAATTCGGGCAATACCGCGCGTTTCAGCGAATGGATACGCAACCTGCCCTGCGAAACCGAAACCGATGCGCTGCTGCAGGTCGCGAACCCCGATATATTTGAAAAAGAAGATTTGCCCGAAGATCTGGCCCTGAAAATCCAGGAGATTTTTGCAACGACGGATATCCGCAGCTGGCTTTTCGACAACGGAAAAAAACCGCCGCTGACCTGCCGTCTGCATTATTTCAAATTTTTCTGTTTGTTCGAACGTTACAACGAGGCTGTGCGTTGTTTCGCCTATCTCGGCATCTTCCGCCGCGACCGCGCGACACGCCTCTATTACGCGCGCGCGTTATTCGCCGTGCAGATGCAGCACGAGGCATGGACCGAGATGAGCGCGCTGATGACCGATTACCCGCGCGACGCGGCGGTGTTGAACGAAGCGGCGATTTACGCGCACAAACTCGGGCGCCATGAAGAAGCCGCGGAAATTTTTGGACTCGCACGGGGCATGTACCCCGACGACGCGACGCTCGCTTACAACGAAGCAGTCTTCACCGAGCAGTTCAGCCAGGTGCAGATTCAGGAAAAATGGTCTGCGGTGCAAAAAATGACCGAATGGTCAAAACCGCAGAAAATCGTTTCACCGCCGGTGGTGGAATAACCGCCGCGGTGCAGGCTTAAGCGGCGGCAGTCTGTGCCTGGAGAGCTTCCTCGACACTGTTATAGTTAGTAAAGAGCTCCAGCGCCCGAATGCCCCTTAAAACCTTGAGCACTTGCTCTGTAAGATTTACCAGAATCATGCTGCCGCTATAGGTCTTGATAAACTGTTGCAGAGAGAATAGCATACCGATCGCCGAAGAATCGATTGATTCGACTTCCCCTAAATCAAAAACAACGGTGCGTGGTTGGGGTTGAAGGTGGTCCCGTATCAGGCCATTGAGGTCAGTGACGTTATACATATCGAGTTTCGTTTTTTGAATTTGCAGCACTACCGCATTATTTTCTTGAATCGCTTCGAGCATGGCAAGTTAGACGCGGGCTCTTTGATTTTGCCAACAAAGGAAAAATAGTGAACACTTGTTCAATTTTAAGTTGACAGACAGTTTCTGCTTTTGCGCCCTGCACCATGAAAGAGAAACAGTTGGATGTACTCATCATCGGTTCCGGCTTCAGCGGCATCGGTACGGCGATCAACCTGCAAAAACAGGGCGTGACGAACTTCAGGATCGTCGACAAAGGTAAGGATTTCGGCGGTACCTGGCGCGATAATTTTTACCCCGGCGCGGCGTGCGACGTGCCATCACACCTCTACTCATTCTCTTTTGAACAAAACCCCAACTGGTCGCGTATGTTTGCGACGTCGGATGAAATACAGGCCTACTTATTAGGCGTGGTCGAAAAATACCGCCTGCGCGAGAAAGCTGAATTCGGCACCACGGTAACCGGCATGAAATTCGATGAAACATCGGGTACCTGGACAGTGACAACCAAAGAAGGGAAGACGATTGTTGCACGGGTTGTCGTATCCGCGATGGGCGCCCTCTCGAATCCCGCGATTCCCAAAATTGAAGGCTCTGACTCATTTCAAGGCGAGATCTTACACACGGCGCGCTGGCGCCGCGATGTGAACCTCAAAGGCAAAAAGGTCGCCGTCGTCGGCGGTGGCGCCAGCGCGATTCAGCTGGTGCCTGCGATTGCACCCGATGTGAAAGAACTCACAGTATTCCAGCGCACGCCCTCGTGGATTATCCCCAAACCCGACTATGAGATCGGCGCGTTTGAAAAATCACTCTATCGCGCGCTGCCGTTTGTGCAAACGCTGCGCCGCAACACAATCTATGCCATCACCGAAATGTTCGGTGCCGGTATCGTTTTTAATACGCCAATGACCTCGGCTCTCGAACGCCTCGCGCGCTGGAATATTGAACGCACCATTCAAGATCCCGCGTTGCGCGCGAAGGTCACGCCGGATTACCGCTTCGGCTGCAAGCGCATGCTCATTTCGAATGACTGGTATCCCGCGCTCGTGCGTGACAATGTCGAACTCGTGGCATCTCCCGTAACCAAGATCCATCCCACCGGGGTCGAATCGAATGGTCAGAAATTTGACGCGGATGTCTTGATCTATGCTACGGGTTTTGAAGTGCCGAAAGCCGGAGTGCCCTATCCCGTGGATGGTGCGCGCGGACACAATCTCAACAACGACTGGGCGCGCGGCGCCGAATCTTATCTCGGCATGAGCACCCACGGTTTTCCGAACCTGTTTTTCTGCATGGGGCCCAATACAGGTCCCGGGCATACCTCGGTACTTGTTTACACAGAACCGCAATACCGCTACATCGCCGCGGCCGTCTCGCGCATGCTCACCGAAGGCATACAGAGTATCGAGGTGAAAGCTGAAAAGCAGGCGGAGTTCACCCACTTCATCGACGAGCGCATGAAGATCACCAACTGGACGTCGGGTTGCAAGAGCTGGTACCTCACCGATTCAGGGCGCAATACGACCCTCTATCCCGGGTTTGCCGGCGAATATGTTTTGAAGGCAAGCCAGTTTCACCCTAGGGATTTCGATATAATACACAAGACCGGCGCGAGAGAGAAGAAAGTCGCGTAACATGTCCCTGTCGGCTTGACACCGCTGGTTGCATCGCCGGTCTAAATCCGCCGATGCAAAAACTCACTTATCTGGTGTTCAGCCTGGTTTTCCCTGCGTTGTGCGGCTGCCAATCGTGGGGAAAATTTTGGGAAATCGAAGAGCCCGATATTTGCTCGCGTAACCTGACTTACAGCCAGGTTGCTGAAGCGCAGTACAGCGATCTCTTTCTCAAATACCTGCGCACGCAACGCGATAAGGGTTCTTCGGCCCAGGCCACCGCGCAATACACAATGACGGGGTTATCCACCTCTACCTATAAATGGCTAGGTGGTGTACTGGCACCGAATGGCAAAATTTACGCCATGCCGTTTTACAGTTCTATCGGCCTGATCATCGATCCCGTAACCGGCACAACAGACTCCACAACGATTCCCGCCGTTGCGGGCGCCGTTGAAAGAACGGCGGGTGGTGTACTCGCCCCGAACGATAAAATTTACGGTATTCCGACCAGTATATCGCCCTCCGTAATTATCGACCCGTCGAACAACTCGCTCTCGTACATCACGAGTGCCGCAGTGGGGCAAAGTTGGCTGGGCGGTGCTGTTGGGCGTAATGGCAAGATTTATACGACGCCATTCTACGTTGGCACGACGCTGATCATCAATCCGGCGAATAATACCACCAGCACCGTATCTGTCGGCACCGTAAGTCCCCGCTGGGCTGGCAGCGTTCTTGCGCCTAATGGTAAAATTTATGGCATACCGCTGGGCGAGACGAGTGTGCTCATCACTGACCCTGAAACCGATACGGTAAATACAACGGCGATACCCGTCAGCGCCACCGCAGGCAAATGGGCCGGGGGAGTACTCGCCCCTAACGGCAAGATTTACGGCATTCCCTTAAATGCCACATCCGTTCTCATCGTCGACCCGGTCAGTAACACGGCCGATACGACATCGATCCCCGTTCCCGCAGGTACAGGAAAATGGTCGGGCGGCGTGCTCGCGCCGAATGGTAAAATTTACGGCATACCACAGAACCGGAATACCATACTCATTATTGATCCCGAAAAAAATACGGCCGAAGAGATTGCTGCGCCGGGGTGGATTGCCAACGCGGATTGGTATGGCGGCGTTCTGGCAGCGAACGGAAAGATTTACGCGATTCCCTCGGCGAGCGACGGCGTGCTGGTCATCGACACCAAATCGAACGGCAGTTTTTGTTCCGCGGTATTGCAGTCTGCATACCTGAACAAGTTCTAACGCGTCGATTTTTGTCGACGGATCGTTCAGGTTCTCCGAAATGACTGTAGCGATCGCTACACATTAGCCAGTAAATTAATTTACTGGCTAATGAAAGAGGTTATGCGGAGGAATACATGAGAGAAGTTTACATCATCGGTGCTCACGAAACCGAACATGGCAGTTTCAAGGATAAGAGTTTCAGGCATTTGATCGCCGACGCAGGCAATAACGCCATCCAGGATGCCGGCATGGACCGCAAAGAGATCCAGGCGCTCTACCTCGGCAATTATAACGGCAACGGCCTGAATGCGCAGAATACGATGGCTGCCCTCGCTGCCACTTCTCTCGCGATGCCGCATGCGGCGACGCTGCGTTTTGAAGCGGCCTGCGCCTCGGGCGGTGTCGCCTTTCGCAATGCCATGATCGCCGTCGGTGCGGGTGTTTATGACACCGTGATGGTGATGGGCGTAGAAAAGATGAACATCCCACCCGACGAATTGCCTTACGAAGACCAGATGAAGGCCGCGCTTTCGGGTGTGGACTATCTCTATGAGGCGGGCCCTGGCATGAACGGCTCGACGATGTTTGCGATGTTCGCGCACCGCCACATGCACGAGTTCGGCACGACACGCAAACAGCTCGCACAGGTCGCAGAAAAAAATAAGTACCACGGTAGCTTAAACCCCTACGCGTATAAGCAGCGCGAAATACCGCTCGAGAAAATTCTCAAATCACCCATGATTGCAACGCCCTTCAGCGCGCAGGAAGTCTCGCTGATCACCGACGGCGCGGCCGCTGTGATTATCACAACCAAAGAGCGCGCGAAGGCGCTCGGCAAAAAGAATGCTGTGAAGGTCATGGGTTCGGGCCACGGCGGGGCATCCTTCTCTGTGGCGTTTCGGGCGAAACATACCGAATCGGAAGCGACCAAAAACGCGGCGGCCGAGGCCTACAAAATGGCGAACCTGAAACCCAGCGACATTTCCGTCGCCGAGTGCCACGACTGTTTTAGCTTCACGGAAATCATGAATGTCGAAGATCTCGGCTTCACCGAAAAGGGCAAAGGCGGATTTTTTGCGGCGGAAGGCCATTCGCGCCTGGGTGGCAAATTGCCCATTAACACATCAGGCGGCCTCACCGCCAAAGGACATCCCATCGGTGCAACCGGTGTCGGCCAGATCGTCGAGATGACCTGGCAATTGCAGGATAAATCAGACAAACGCCAGGTAAAAGATGCAAAGTTTGCGCTGACACACGTGCTCGGCGGCCCCGCATCGGTTTCAACCGTACATATTCTGGGAAGAGGTGATATATGAGTTCAACAATACCTGCTGTAAAATGTAAGGATTGCGGCACGCCGCACCCGAAGGGTATCGCGGCCTGCCCGGCCTGCGGATCGATGAACCTCGAGGATTATGAAGCGAAAGGCACGGGTGCGATCTATACGTACTCGGTGAATACCTTCGTGCCGATGGGTAAACACAAGGCGCGTGCGCCGTATTGTATGGCTGTGGTCGAGACCGACGACAAGATGCGCATCACGGCCATCGTCGAAATGCCCGATGCCAACACGGCAAAGATTGGCGATAAGGTGCAGTTCAAGGCTTACGAAGACAAACTGACGCCGGTGTTTTCGAAGATCTAACCCCCCTCGATCCCCCCTTATAGGGGGGATGCCCTTTGTATCCCCTCCCCTATAAGGGGAGGGGTGGCCGTAGGCCGGGGTGGGGTTATCGCAACCCCAACGCCCGCTGGAAAAAATTTACCAGCGGGTTTTCGAACCTGCCCAGCAATTTCTTCACGGCGAAGACGGCAATAAACGCCGTTGCCACAGTTAACATCCAAATCAATAAGGTCGGCAGACCTGGTAGCTGCCAGTTCAGAAACCGCAGAATCTGCGGATGTACCAGGTAAACGCTGAACGTCAACCCTGCCAGCGTGGCAATTTTTCCGGAGCCTTGCATCCCCCGCTCCGCCATTGCATGCAGCAGATAAATCACCGCCAGCGCATAGAGCGCTACGCTCGGCCGGGAGAAATGATTGTAATAATCGACCGGGGTACCCAGCCGCGAGTAATAGATATAGTCATGGAGCACAAGAACCAGGGCTATAAACACGGCGGTGATTGCTGTGAACATACCCCACGGTGCGGGCGGCGTCTTCGCGTGCAGAATGCCGAGCATAAAATACGGCAACCAGTAGATGCAGAACGAAGCATGCCAGCCCGGATGCGTTAGGCCAAGATAGCCCAGCGTCCGCTCCGACGTGGTTTTATAAAGAAATAAAACCACGAACAGGAAGACGATGAGCACGAACAGCCGGAACGCCTTTGCCGATCTCTCATGCAGCCACAACATTAACGGAAAGAGCAGATAACACTGCAGAAGGATGACCAGAAAGTACAAATGATAATCCCCGCTGCCTTTTCGCAGCGTGTCAATAATGACCCACGGTGTCAGATACTGAGAATTCAGCGCAAGCCCCCACGCGGAGAAAAAAAGATAAGGAATCAGAATCGTTGCCAGGCGCTTTGTGAGAAAAAAAACATAGTCGGATGCAAAACTTTCGCTCCGGCGTTTGTCCGAAAGCGCCAAACCATATGCGGAAAGATATAAAAATAGCGGCACGCTGAAGCGCGCCCACTGATTTAACAGCACACTGACAAAATCTGCAGAGAAAAAATCATGTTTTGCCGCAAAACTGTTCTCTGATGTACTGGTCGCATGAATTCCGACGACGGCGATTGCAGCTATTACCTTGGCGAAGTCAGTGAGTTCACGGCGCATTGCAGACATTATAAGGATAGGAAACTTTTTCGGAAATAAAAAGTAAACGGTTGTTTGGAATTATTTTTCGTTATGTCGCATTGTTTGTCTGTTTTTTCTACTAAACGTTTGACATGTGCGGTGGCTGATTAGTATGCTCTTCGTGCAGCAGCGAATATTTTTTCTCATCATCTTTTTCTTTTCCTCTTCTGGTTTTTTATTCTCCGCCGATTACGATTTTAATATCGATGAGAATACGGCGCCGGCAAAGCCCGACAAAAAAAATAAAAAGAATAAAACTGAAGTACGCCGCGAAGAATCGGACCCTGACGCTGCGAAAACTCCACTGACAAAACCCACAAAAAAAGATGCAGTCTCAAGCGCCGACGTCTTCGAGCTCTTTAAGGGCGAGCAGAAAGTTGCGATCGTGTCCAAAAAAGAAGAGCGCGTACAGGACGCCCCCGCGACAATTTATGTTGTAGGCGAAAAAGAGATAAAAGAACGCGGGTATTTGTTTTTGCACGACCTGCTGCGCGATGTTCCAGGGTTTGATTTTACCAACGATCTCGGTACCTACGGCATGATGGCGATGCAGCGGGGCGTCGATTCTCCGGAGAATAATAAGACGCTGATCTTTATCGACGGAATTTCAACAAACAACCCCTCGCAGGGGGTGAGTTATATGTCTTATCAATTCGCACTCCACAACGTAAAGCGGGTCGAGATTCTTTGGGGGCCGGCTTCAGCGCTCTACGGAGCGAACGCCTTTTCGGGTATCATCAACATCGTAACCAAGACCGCAGATGATCTGGAGGCCGAAGGAAAACTTGGGCATGTCAGTGCCGGAACAGTTATTCCACGCCTCTCGCAATCGGCAACTCCGGCAGGTATGTATTTTGACTTTCTGGCGGGCGGAAGAATGTGGGAGGATGAAAACGCGGGAAAAATTACCGTTTCAGGACATTATATCCGATCGGATACCGGCCCTGAGTATGGTCGGCATTACGATCCGGCGAAGGGAGCAAAAACCAATGCAGAATATTCTGTTCCCAGTGGCGGAACAATGCCCATATTGGGAGACTATAGTGCGCAGATTCGCTTTGATTACAAAGGATTAACCGTCGGGGCACGGGCATGGTATATCATGTCTAAGCAGGGGGGATTCGCAAATTACAACGCGAGCGCCGTAGAACTGGCGTATTGGGGGTTTCAGGGTCAGGATGTCTATGCGAAATATAATCACAAATTCAATCAGACCTTCTCTACATTCTCCCAAGTCAGTTTCCGTGCGAGCCAGCTACCCGAGGGTGAATATGGTAAGCGCGTTGTGGATGCCGATAGAGATTGTACGATAGCGGGGGCGGCCACGACTTGTTCCCCTGCGACCTCAGCGGGAAATCCCAGCAGTTCTACACCAGGGCGTCTGCTTTGGTACAAACGCAACGACTTTGCCCTTTCAATAGATCAGCAGGCAACCTTTGATTGGAATGTGCATTCTGCAACGAACGTGGGGATTTTTGGCGAGTACGCTAAAGTCTCAAACTGGAATACCAATGACACTTCGCTTAGTAAGTGGAATGGGACCGCTTTTACTCAACGTTACCTAGACGAACGTAAAGGCAGCTTTGACGGCAATGGCAAGGTAACGGATGAAGGTGTCGGCCCCGAGGATAAAGATGAGGTCTACTTTAAACAATATAACTTCGCTGCTTACGCGCAACATAGCGAAACCTTTTTTCAACAGTTGAAATTTACGATCGGTGGCCGCGGGGATCTATTCGTGTTAAAAGGACAAGAAGGTCCTCAACCGATCGGCGTAGCCGCAACTTCAACTTGTGCAAGCTGTGACACAAGTACGGTTTATTCCGATGCGCAGGCCGGGGCCGCGGGAGCGCAACTTAAGCGAAGTGGAATCTATTATAATATAAGTGACGTCAATGTAAATGTCTTCTCACTAAATCCCCGAATCGGCATAGTCTGGAACCCCAATCAGACGCATACAGTGAAACTACTCCATGGCTGGGCTTTCCGAAACCCAACAGTGCGCGAACGATTCTCCCTATCCAGCAGCCGGATTCCGATAGGTGCAGATTTGAAACCGGAACAAATCAAGACAACTGAACTGGGTTACGCAATAAAGCCGCTGAAATTCCTGCGGGCCGAAATCGATGGCTTCTGGTCTGAAGTACAGGACCTCATTCAACTTTCGGATTCCAAATTCGGAAAATCCGGCTCGAGTTCGGCGATGACGCAGTTTCAGAACATCGGCTCCGCCCGGCTTTTGGGTTTTGAAATCAAAACCGATATCGCCCTCATACAGACGAAGCCCCTGAGCATGCTATTATTCCTTAACTATTCGTTCCAAAACAACCGCTATCTCGATGTCAGTAGCGCGGGTGCAACATCACTCAGCCATGAGAACGATCGTCCGGGAGATACGCAAAATTCTTATCAGATGCCGAGGGTATCGCAGCATAAGGCGAATATTGGTATCACCTTATATATTCAGCGCTATTTCTCTATCTCCCCCATCTTTCATTATGTGGGAGCCCGCCCGAACGTGATTACCAGTCCGGTAAATTATATACCCGCTTATGGCTTGGTTAACCTCAGCCTCGGCTACCATAATCCAAAGAACGATTGGGATGCTTCAATTTATATTTTTAATCTTTTAGATCAGGACATCAACGACCCTGGAACGCGGGATGCCAGCGGTGTCTATTACTCCGCCATGCGTCCCGAGGCGCGCCTCACAATCTGGGCAAAACTTACCTACAAAATATGAGAATAATCCATCGACGCACAGCAGTTGTCATTTGCGTGGGACTCTGTTTGTTTTCCATCCGGGTCAGCCATGCCGAAAAAGATAAGCAGGTCTTCATCGTTTACGAAAAAGGTTCCCGCTTCCAGGAAATCACGCTCGATGGCATACAAAGCCGGCTAACCAATACAAAAGCCGTCATTCTGGGTGACGACTCACCCCTGAAGAATTGCGACGACGGCAATACCGCGGCGGTGATCGCCATTGGTAAACCCTCACTGGACAAGTCCCTGGAGAGCTGCAAAACGACCCCGGTGATTTTTTCCCTGGTTTCGGCACCACGATTCAGCGATTACCGCTCGCACCATAACATAACCGGCGTCAGTTTCGACCTTTCGTTCAGATTATTCCTCGCGGAATTCCAGAAGGTCATGAAACCGGGTTCCCGCATCGGCTTCATCTACAGCTCACCGCAGAACGAGTTCCTAACAACGGAAATTGACTATGTGGAAGGCGACTTTAATTTCACGGGCGTGCGCGTGAAGATTGAGAACCGCGAACAGATTGGCGCAAAAATCAAACAACTCATCGAAGAAGAAAAGGTAAAAGCCATCTGGGTCTTACCCGACCCGCTCTACAATCAGGCGATCTTCCGCAAACTCGCCGATCTCTGCAGCGAGAAGGGAGTCCTGCTCGTCACAAATTTCGAAGTCCTGGTCACGGAAGCGGGCGCAGCCATCGCGCTCGCGCCCAGCTATTTCGATACCGGCGTACAGACCGCCGAAATGGCGCAGAAGGTCATCAGCGGCACAAATCCATCGGACATTGCCTACCAGAGACCGCGGCAATCCGGTGTTTACCTGAACCTCAAGCTTTTCCAGGAATTAAAGATCGACCTGCCGGATGATCTGCGCTTCAAGGAAAAAGTGACGACCCTGCTCAACGACGCGCAAGAACTACAAAAAGACGGCAGCACCGGCAGCGCGCTGGCGAAATTCCGCGAAGTTCTGAAATATGACAAAAAAAACGCGACGGCGACGTACTTTGTAAACTCCATTGAAGCAAAAAGCAACCTGAGCGCTGCGTATGGGCGTATTCAAAGCGGCAACCGGCGCGGCGCAATACCGCTGCTGATCGCCGCAGGGCGTTTTTTGCCCGAGGCGCGCAGTCGTCTCGCTTCATTGCGCGCCGAAATGCGCGGCGAGGTCGGCGGCATCTTCGAACAAGGCGTGGCGCAGTTCAAAAATAAAAAATACCGGGAATGCATTAATACGATGAACCTCGTGCTGATGATCGACCCGGGAAACCGTGAAGCCGAAATATATAAGGAGAAGTCCGGAAAACGCGCGAAAGCCGTTTCGGCAATACACTGATATGAACAGAATATCCATCAAGCTCGCATTGACAGTCCTGATCGTGGCGGTCGTCGCCGCGATTCCGCTGTCGATGTATATACTGCTGAAACAAGAAAAAGAAAAGATCGAATCGACGATTGCGATCGGCCGGGGTAATACAAAGCTGCTCGGTAAAACCATGCTCGATGTTTTTCTCAAATCGGGTGGTGAACCAAATTCAATGCGCATCGATGCCGAAGAGGCGATGAACACGTACCGTGACCAGTTTGAATTGGGGCTTGTGTTCGGACAGACGCTGATGCTCAGCAAACAACACCGCGGCCTGATCATGGCATCTTTGGATAAAAACGCCGTCGATAAGGTTAAGAAAGCCGAAGCAGGGAAGGAAAAACCAGCCGCGACCAGCCGGAAGGAAGATGAAATCAGCAACTTCCTGAAATATGAAGAGAACCACTCCGGCCCCTGTTTTAACAACCCGGCGGAAAAATGTTATAATTTTTCATACGTGGCAAAATATGAAAAGACGCCGGTCATTCTTTCTGTCATGTCGATTTCAGAAAAACATGTCCTGGACCCTATCCACCGCCTGCGGTTGCTGATCTACATCAGCGCCGGGGTTGCCGTCGTGCTCGCCCTCATCCTGGGCGTGGGGGTTTCACGCTTCATCACTGGCCCGATTACCGCGCTGGTCGAAGGCGTGCACCGGTATACGAAGGGTGATCTTGATTATAAGGTGGATATCCGCGTCAAAGACGAGCTCAAGACCCTCGGCACGGCCTTCAACGACATGGCCGACCAGATCGCCACGAAAATCCGGGAGATCGAAGACCACCGCGACAACCTCGAAGTGAAAGTGGAGGAGAGAACCTCGGAACTGCGCACGGCCCTCACCGAAGTTTCGAAACTCAAGGAACAACAGGATGCAGACTATTACCTGACAACTTTTCTTTTCAAACCGCTGTGCATTAACCGCAATTCGTCGGAATACGTTACAACTGAATTTTTTCTCAAGCAAAAAAAGGAATTTTCATTCCGCGATAAAAAAGGAGAGATCGGCGGCGACATCTGCATCACGGCCAACCTGTTGTTCCGCGAAGCCGACGGCAAGGTCAACCGCTACCTGTTCGCCACCAATGCCGACGCGATGGGCAAATCGATCCAGGGTGCAGGCGGCGCCATCGTCTATGGCACGGCGATCAATACCATCATCGCTTCGTCCACTGCCAACAACCGCGTGCTCGAGACTTCGCCGCGCGAATGGCTGATGCGTATGTACCGCGAACTCCACAATATTTTCCTGTCTTTCGACGGCTCCATGCTCGTTTCAGGTGTCTTTATGCTGCTCAATGAGCATAACGGCAATGCATACTACATCAATGCCGAACATCCGTGGACGATTTTGTTCCGCGACAACAAGCCCGAGTTTATCGAGCAGGATCTCATGCTGCGCAAACTCGGCGCCGATATTCCGGGGCATACGCTGACGGTGAAAGAATTCTCATTCCGTGTCGGCGATGTCTTGTTTCTTGCATCTGACGGTCGCGACGACATTGTTCTCAAAGAAGCCGAGAACGGCCAGAACCGCATTATCAATGAAGATGAAAAAGCCATTCTGGATATCATTCTGCAGGGTAGCGGCAGCCTGCAGAAGACCGTCGAAACCCTGCAGAGCTCGGGCGGATTCTCCGACGATTTATCGATGATTCGTATCGAGGTTTTGGGTTTCAACCCGGAACCCATTGAGCGGCAACGCATCACGGAAAATGCCCGCAAGTCCGTAAAAGAACGCCTGTCCGAAATCAAACTCCTCATCCAGAGAAAAGATTTCGCGGGCGCCGCGACCGCGCTGCAATCGACTTCATCGGAACTCAATATCGAAAATGTTCCGCAGTATTACATCCTGCTCAGCCGCATACAGCTGAACGACGGACAACTGCACCTGGCACGCGAGAGCCTTGAAAAGGCGCTGCGGCTCGGGCATGAAGCGGCGCCGACTTATAAATCACTGGGCAATGTATTCTATAAGCTCAAGATGAAAAAAGAAGCTGTCGAGGCATGGGAAAAAGCCATGCTCTTAAACCCCGAAGACAGATCGTTGCGTAACTTGCTCGACGAAGTACAAGCTCAAGCCGTTACGGGCTAATGCACGTATTCATCACAGGGGCCGCGACCGGTATCGGCGAGGCGACCATCGACCGCTGGCTTGAAAAAGAGCCCGCGTCTTCGTTTACCATTGCCGACAAGAATGAAGTGGCACTCGCCGCGGTCTGTAAAAAACTTGGAGGCCGTGGCATCAAGGTTCACGGCATTCAGGCCGATCTGACGCAGCTCGAAAAAATTCCCGCGGTCGTCAAAGAATCGCTCGATAAAATGGGCCCGATCGACGTGCTCATCAACAATGCGGGCATCATGCTGGTTGAAGATTTCTCACAGATGACCTGGGAAAAAGGCAAGCTGATGCTCGACATCAACCTGACGGCGCCGCTGCGGCTCATCTATGAGATTCTGCCGCATATGATAAAGCGGCAGTCAGGCGGCATCATCAATATCGCAAGTATGGCGGGCAAGGCGCTGTTGCCGGGCTGTACCTGGTATGGCGCCTCGAAGGCCGGTATTGGCCATGCCTCAGAGATACTCTATAGTGAGGTGAAACCTCAGGGCATACACGTGCTGACGGTTTACCCCGGCCCCATTGCCACCGAGCTTGAAAAGGGCGCGCGGCAGGGCTATGAAGACAGCTGGATCACGCAGATGATGCCGGTAGGCGACCGTTACAAGCTCGCTGAGAAGATCGTGGGCGCTTATTTCAGAAAGGATGCCGTCCTCGCCTACCCTGAAATCTATGATACCGCGCGGCACTTTCACTCCCTCGCTGGTTGGTTCGTGCGTATTTTCGGACCGAAGACACGCGCGGCGTAGAATTAGCTTGTTTCGCCGAGGTTGCCGAAAAGCGTGAAAACCGGAAGCCTCGCCGTTTGCTAAGGCAAACGGCTGCTAAAGCGCTACGCGACTTGGTTGCCAAGTCGCTCCGCTGCTTCCGGTTTTCAGTGCCTGCAAATTCGGCGGCTCGCTTTTCGGCAACCCTGCTTATGTCTCATCGCACACTGCTTTTTTCTCATGTAACTACTGCGAGTCCACCGAGAATAAAGGGTGGATCTGAGCATACGCGTCTATGAGAAAGAGGGGGAATTTGTCGCCTCTTGCCCCGAGCTCGACGTGTATACCTATGGCAACGATGCCGAAGAGGCGCGCCGCCGTCTGCGCCATGTTATCGCCTTTTACGCTTCAACCGCACAGGATTTAGGCTACAAGATCGACGCTTCGGAATTACTCTCGAACCTGCAAAAACCGGCGCTGCCGCGCGGCGAATCTTTTTTGAACTAGGCCTGCTCGCGCCGCAGCGCGCTGAGCAGCATCCCACACATAATCAGGTAAACCAAGAGGGATGTACCCCCGTTGGATACCAGCGGCAGGTTAATGCCCTTGGTAGGCAAAAGCCCCATCGTCACGCCGCTGTTGATAATGACCTGAATGATCAGACACAGCAAGAAGCCCGTCGCCATGAGGCGCATGAAATCATCTTTGAGGCGTGAGGCGAGAATAATGCCGTAGATCGAAATTAAAAAATACGTGCCGATCAGTAAAATCACACCCAGCGCACCCAAGTCTTCGGCAACGATCGCCAGAATGAAGTCGGTGTGGCGTTCTTGCAGGTGGTGGCGCACCAGCTCTTCGCCCAGACCTTTTCCCGTGAGGCCACCCGCGAGAAAGGCTTTCATTGAAGCCACAAGCTGAAAGCCGGCGTCGTAACGCGCCTCCCAGGGATCGAGAAAGGCCTTGATACGCGTCAGACGGAATGGTGTTTTAACAATGATATAGGAAACCGCGGCAACAACGGCAACCAGCGCCATGAGCTGCATCGACAGCGGATACCGCGTAAAAAAAAGCAGGGCACTGCCAACGAGTACGAGATGGATTGCAGTACCCAGATCTTGTTCGATGGCGATGAGAAAGGCCGGCACCGCGATGACGAGCAGCGTCATGAGGCTCAGCCTTAAATCCACCTCTTTCGCCTGCGAATAGATGCGGGCGAGCACCAGCACCAATGCAACCTTGGCAAAGTCTGACGGCTGAATCGAGAGGCCGGCGATAACGATCCAGCGGTTGGCGCCACCCGCGCGCCGGCCGATGCCGGGTACAAATACCAGGATGAGCAGAATCACCGCAATGCCGTAGATCGGCCACACGAGATGGCGGTAACGGTCGGGGTCGATCTGCGTCATCGCCAGCATACCGAGAAAACCCAGGAAGGCCGCGAAGGCCTGTTTTTTCAGAAAGAAATACGGATCGCTGAACTGCTCGCGCGCCATGAACGACGACGAGGCCAGCAGAATGTTGAGCCCGAATGCCACAAGCGCAATGATGAGACCGAAAAGAAAAAGATCGGTCGGGTTGACCTGAATACCGTGGCGCGATGAATCCGAAACCTTGGCCATTTACGCCTGAACTCCCGAGGCAAGCGATTCACCGGCGCGCATTTTAGCTTCGCGTTCGGCGAGAATCAGTGCGCCGATGATGCCGTCGAGTTTGCCGTCCATCACCTGGTCCAGGTTGTGCGAAGTGAAATTGATGCGGTGGTCGGTGACGCGGTTCTGAGGAAAGTTATAGGTGCGAATCTTCTCGCTGCGATCGCCCGAACCGACTTGCGCCTTTTTCTCGGTGGCATATTTTTCTGCCGCTTCAGAGCGCTGCTTTTCGACGAGCTTTGACATGAGGGCCTTCATAGCCTTCGCGCGGTTCTTGATCTGCGATTTTTCTTCCTGGCAGCCGACGACGATGCCGCTGGGCAAGTGTGTGATGCGCACCGCAGACTCGGTCTTATTGACGTGCTGGCCGCCGGCGCCTGACGAACGGAAGACGTCGATGCGCAGGTCATTCGGGTTGATAGTGATTTCGTCTTCGTCGGCTTCGGGGATCACGGAGACGGTAACCGCAGAGGTATGGATGCGCCCGTTGGCCTCGGTGGCCGGTATACGCTGCACGCGGTGTGTGCCCGCCTCGAGATGCAGCATATCATAGGCACTCGTGCCGCTGACGTAGATGATGGCTTCTTTCAGGCCGCCGACGCCGGTTTCGCTGAGATCCTGTATTTCATACTTCACGCCCTCGGCGTCGAGATAGCGCGTGTACATACGGAACAGGTCGCGCACAAAGAGGCCCGCCTCATCGCCACCCGTACCCGCGCGTATTTCGAGATAGATATTCTTACCCGAGTCGGCATCCTTCGGAATCAGCTCGACCTGCAACTCTTCGGAAAGCTTTGCAAAACGCTCTCTGAGATCGGAAAGTTCGGCGGCGAGGATGGATTTCATTTCCGCGTCTTTTTCAGCCAGCCAGCCGGTCTCGCACTCCGCGGTCTGGGTTTTCAGCGACAGCCAGGTCTCGGCGAGTTCCGCGGTTTTCATGAGCCGCGCGCGTTCGCGCGAAAGCTCTGTCAGGCGCTTGTTATCGGCGGCGACCTGCGGGTCGGCCATGCGCTCTTCAATCGCACGGAAGCTCGAGACAATCGCGCGCAGGTTGTTTTCGTTTAATTCTGCCATAACGGTATTTGCTCCCACCCGGAGTCGAACTGGGGTCTTCGCCTTAGGAGGGCGCTGCTCTATCCATCTGAGCTATAGGAGCCGTAGGCTGCTATAGCTCTCCTTGAGCGCTATAGGAGCGTGCACTCAAAACGGATAAAAGAGAGCCGCGGACAATCATATATTGAATCACTGAAGCTAAGGCTTTTCCGCGGTGACTGTCGCTTATCTTCTCTGCAACATCCGTTTCACCCCATGTGGGCCCACCCAAGACCGGGCAGAAAATCGGGTCGTAACCGAAACCCTTAGTACCTCTTGCCTGTTCGGCGACATAGCCATCCTTGCGGCCAAAAAAGAAAGTGGGATCTCCCCCGGCGTCGATGAGCACCATACAGGCGACAAATCGGGCCCGACGCTTTTCCGGGGGCATGCCCTCTAACGCCGTCAGAATTTTTGCACAGCGCGTTTTGTCGTCCGGCGCAAAACGCGCCGAATAGACGCCCGGGGCGCCCGCCAATGCCTCGACCTCAAAACCCGAATCTTCGGCCAATACCCACGGATGGATTTGGGCCGACGCCGGCACGGAATGCGTCTTTGCGTCGGCCAGCGGCATAAGAGCCTTCGCCTTAATCAGTGCATTGGCGGAATACGTCGTACCCGTTTCTTCGGCGCTGTAGGCGGCGCGTTTTTCCGCACTGAGATCTGCGACCGACAGCACCTCGGTTTCAGGCAAAGCCGCGGAAATAATCGCGCGCATTTCGCGGATCTTACCGGCATTCTCGGTGGCGATATAGATTCTCATGGCTCGCCACCGATGCGCATACTGTATACCGAACCGTCGCGCAGCATTTTATCCGCCGCGCGCGCGCCCGGGAAAAGTTTTTCGAGATATGCCCAGTAACTTTTCGAATGGTTCTTATGTTTTGTGTGTGCGAGCTCGTGGCAGATGACATAGTCGATCAGCCGTTGCGGTGCAAACAACAGGCGGCCATTCAGCATGATGCGGTCATCGTGCGTGCAATAGCCGAGCCGCGATTTCTGCACGCGCACAAAGAATTCTTTGACGCGAATGCCATGCAGTTCGGCCCAATAGCGCGCGCGCTCCAAGAGCGCCGGCGTGCCGAACTTGACCATCTGCGCCAGCAGGTATTTCTCAAGATGAGTATAGAGCTTTTCCGTGTTTTCGGGTAAAAAGAATTCCGGCGCGAGATGAAACGTGGATTTTCTTTCTTTATTCTTGCGATCAACCCGGTACTGGGGGTACTTCAGCGCCGGGTCAGCCAGTACGGTGAGCGCATAATGCGCCGTCTGAATCTGCGCCCCTTCGGGAACGGTACGCCCACCGCTTTGACGGTCGGCGCGCTGCCTCACCTTTTCCATCCATGCGCGGCGCGAAGTGAGAAATTCGCGGATCCAGCCTTCGGGCGAGCCGTCGGGAACAGAGAGCACAAAACGACCTTGCGGCGTATACTTCAGCAGCGCGGTGCGCCGCCGCGTACGCGAATAAATCACATCGACGTCGAGATCAGTCGTCATGCGCCAAAATAAATATGCGGTCGAGAAAATCCTTATCCTGGATCTTCTTGCCAAGAATATGCTGTATATAACGCCGGGTATAACGCTTCGAAAAATGCGTCAGCACAATTCTATCATTCTGGAAAAGTTCTTTATGCGCGATGATTTCGTCGAGATGAATATGCCCCCACTCCCTCGCGCGCGCCACCGGCCGCTTGTCGTCGATGTACGTGCATTCGATAAAAAGCACGGTCGCCTGCCGCGCCTCTTCGTTGTCGCTGAGAAACTCGATCGTCGTATCACCCGAAAAAGCAAATACAGGAATATCGCGGTCTTCGAAGATGTCATCGCCGCGGTCCTTCATGCGTTTGATCTCGCGCCCCGGCGTATTCAAAAATTCATCTTTGAGTTTGCGGCTCTTGCGCAGTACAGCGTAGCCGCGGCAGGGAACGCGGTGGTGCGACTTCAACGCTAAGACGCGTAAATCTTTTCGCAGCGTGACTTCGTCGCCGGGAACCATCCCATGGAGCTTGATCTCGTATTCGAAACCTTCTATTTTCTGCCACAGTTTCAGAATCTGCGTCAGCGGTTCGACAATTTCAACCGGGCAATGGATGTCGGGTGGCGGCAAATGCTTGAGGCTACGCTGGCTGATATAATAGGGTAAACCCGCCGAATGGTCTAGGTGGCCATGCGTCAGAAAGATGCGCGGAATTTCGACCAGCGCATCGGGACAGCGGCCTGTATCGAAGGCAACCTGGAAGTTGGAGAGTATATAACAGGTCTCGATGCCGCCACGGCCGATCGCATCGACCTTGATATCCTTGTGGTTGAATTCAATCACTTCGGCCGCGCCCAGTGACCGGTGCTCATAGAGGCGCCAGGAACGGTAGATTCACCTGGAGATTCCGCTTGTGGATGTGGATGGCTACCTTGCACTCGAGTTTTTCCGGCTTGGTGAAAATTTCCTGCACGATTTCGTAACGGAATTTCTTCTTCTGCATCGCGGTATCGAGATTTTTCGCGATCTCTGCCGATTCGGCCACGTAATAATCGCGCGGCGGAAAATAGCGGGCGTCAAGCGACGTTAGGGCCAGTCCCTCGCGTGGTATCGTCGCCCCGTGCAGCAACTTCATCTGCATCGCTTCGGAAATCAGCCAGCGGTAGAGACCTAAAATACGCGCATTGAGGCAGGCATTGTCAAATAACACGCGTTTGATTTCCATCGGCGCACGAATCTTCTCGTCGATGAGCGCCAGGTTGATCTCTTGCGGGTTGAGCTGATTGGCTTCAGCCACGAGAATATCACCCAGCGGAAAACCGGTCGTCGGTTTACGCTGTTTGAGAAGATTCTGCTGTTGCTGATTAAATTCGGTAAACGCTTCGTGATCGAAAGCCTCGCTGATGCTGCTTGGGAGCAGCGTGGTTTTCAGGTCAAACGGCTTGGCAAGGTCGAGCGCACGGCCATAACTGACAATCTGGTAGGTCGCGGGATCGAGAAAACCTTCTTGCAGGCGGTCGACGGGCGACAGGTAGGTAATCTGCGCTGGTTTTTGAAAACAGGCTGTGGCAAGCAGAAATACGCTACCGATACCGGCCTGGCGGAGAGCAGAAATTACATGGATTCGACGCTGCGCATGATACATGCGACATAACTCCGCACGGGCTTCGCTCAGGCTGACAAGCCGAAAATCCAAAGCGGCTTTTTGCTTGACCCAAAAACTTTTCTGTCGACTCTGCACTCTCTAAATTTTATCTGAAGGGGATCTTATGGAATACGTCAAGCTCAATGTCAAAACTTTTGTCGACGCGGTCGAACAATCATTCAAAAAAAATGGCAGCCGTCTGGCTGTGCGCTACCGGCAGGGGGGTGAAGAGTTTAAAACGCTGACTTACTCCGAACTTGAAAAAAGCGTGCGCCTTGTCGCTGCGGGCCTGGCCGCAATCGGCCTCAAACCCAAAGACCATGTCGGCCTGATTGCCGATGTCAGCCACTACTGGATCACGGCAAACCTCGCTATCCAGCTGAATGGTGCGGCGGATGTACCCCGCGGTACAGACTCTACGGGCCCTGAAATCGCTTTTATTCTCGACCACTCCGGTTCCAGCATCGTTTTTGTGCATAACGCCGAGCAAGTCAAGAAGATCGAAGCGGGTCTCAAAAAATTTAAACACAAAGTGAAAAAATATATCGTCCTCAACGACGAAAAAACCGCGAAAGGCTCAAACGTCATGACACTTTCTGACCTGAAAGCCGAAGGTGAAAAGCTCATGAAAAAGGGCGGCAAGGCCGTTGCCGACTTTGAATCGCGCGCGGGTAAAGTTACCCCCACCGATCTTTCGGGTATTATTTACACATCGGGAACAACCGGTGAACCCAAGGGTGTCATGCTCAGCCACGGCAACTTTGCTTCGCAGATGCGCGTCATCCCCGAGATTCTTAAAATCGGCCCGTCTGACAGTGGCCTGACGCTGCTGCCGCCATGGCACGTTTTCGGGCGCATCACCGAAATGATGTTCTTCGCCATCGGTGCATCCGTCACATACACCGACATCAAACACATCGGCGAAGACATGCGCTCGATCAAACCAACCTATGTACCGGCCGTGCCGCGCATCTGGGAAGGTGTTTACAACAAGATCATCGGCAATGTCAAGAAGCAGGGCAAAGAACCGATCTTCAATAAGTTCAAGGCAGCTGCGCTGAAGTATAACCACTTCACATCGATGCTCACCAACAAGGAGAAGCGTCCGCTGAAACGTTCGTTCGTCTCTTCGCTGATCGCACGCCTCGTCGGCCTTTTGGGAGCGATTGTCTGGTTTATCCCGAAAAAACTCGGTGATATTCTCGTCTTCAAGAAAGTGCTCGCAGCGACCGGCGGTCGCCTCAAAGCCTCGCTCTCCGGCGGCGGAGCCCTGCCGTCGTATATCGACGATTTCTTCCGCGCGATTGGTGTACGCATTCTCGAAGGTTATGGTCTGACAGAAACGTCACCTGTGCTTTCGGTGCGCCAACCCGACCGCGTGATTCCCGGTACCGTGGGCCCGTTGATTGCCGGTACAGAGTATAAGCTCATCGATCTCGAAGGCCGCGATGTCACGAAGATTCCAGGTGCGAAAGGGACGATCCATGTGCGTGGCCCACAGGTCATGCAAGGCTATTACAAGAACCCGAAAAAAACCGCAGATGTACTCACCCCCGATGGCTGGTTTAACACCGGCGACCTCGTCGTCATGAACCATTCGGGTGAAGTTTCCATCGTCGGCCGCAGCAAGGATACCCTGGTTCTCGTTGGTGGTGAAAACGTCGAACCGACACCGATTGAAGAGAAACTGAAAGAAAGCTCGTTCGTCGACCATGTCATGCTGGTATCGCGTGCCTTCGGCGAAGACCAGAAGGTGCTGGGCGCCCTGATTGTGCCCAATGCGGAAAATCTCGCTGACTGGTGCAAAAAGAACGGTGTCAGCGGTGATCTGGCTACGTGGGTGAGAGAGCCGAAGGTGCATGCAATGTACCGGTCCGAGATCAACAAGTACATCAATGCTGAGAACGGCTTTAAGAACTTTGAGAAAATTGGCGCTTTCGCCCTGCTGAAAAAACCTTTCGAACCTGGCGATGAACTAAACAACACACTCAAAGTACGCCGCCACATTGTCTCGGAGAAATACGACAAGTTGATCGACGAGATGTACGACGCGGCGAAGTGACGCCGATACCCGCATCCCCTACCCTTCTCCCGGAGGGAGAAGAGAGAAAAAAGTGTCTTACTCCCCCTCTCCCCCTGGGAGAGGGGGTTGGGGGGTGAGGGCCCATGCTAACCTCCATCATCATCGATCGCGTTGGTAATACCAATGTTTTCAACGTCGTCCAGGAAAGTGGAGTCGGCAACCCTGCCCTCAAAGCCAATGAACGCCTGCAGTCAGTTATCGACGATGACCTCATCGGCGAATATCTCGAGGAGCTGGGGCGGATCGCCAACATTTCACGTTCGCTCTCTTCGTTGCCACGCGGCAGCGAAGAGCACCAGGCGCTGATCTTCCAGCACCTGAACCTTAGCCACAAGCTGCGCGAAATCGGCGAAGCGCTTTTTAAGCAGTTTTTTCCAGCGCCGCTGCAGGAATTTATCCGCGATTCGCAGCAGAGCTACCTGTACTTTCACGTCGACGCTGCCCTCGCCTCGTTGCCACTGGAAATTCTACACGACGGCTCGGCCTTTCTCTGGGAAAAATTCTATGTCGGCAAGGCCATCAAAGGACAGGATATCTCACTCAGCGACTTCCATCCGCGCGAGATCATCAACATGCTCATCATCGCCGACCCGCGCGAAGATTTAGACTGGGCGCGGCGCGAGGGCGAGATGCTGTTCGAACACTTGGGCGCTTTCGTCAGCCCCAAAAAGATCAACCTGACACTCATCGGTGGCAAAACCGTAACCAAGCTCAACATTCTGAACGCCATTCTCGATAAAGACATCATCCACTACGCAGGCCACCTGCACTACAGCGGCAACCCCGATGAAAACGGCTGGTTGCTGTCAGACGGCAAGATTCTGTATGCGCGCGAATTTAAGATGAGCGGCGCGCAACCCAAACTGATTTTTTGCAATTCATGCCTCAGCGCCCGCGCCGACCAGCATGTCGCCGATGCCTCGTGGTATGCGCATTTTGCTGCGGCGTTCATCCGCGCGGGGCGCACGAGTTATGTCGGCACCAACTGGGAACTACCCGACCGGCAACCGACACTCGAGTTTACCACACAGTTCTACGACCACATCTTCCAGGGGAAATCGCTCGGCGAATCTTTGCAGCAAAGCCGCTCACATGCGCGTGAACATTTCTCGCTGAACGACCTGACCTGGGCATCGTACCTGCTGATGGGCAACCCGATGCAAACGGTCTTCCGCGCTGATTCGCTTCTGCCCGACGTCACGCGCAACATGCTCGAGGCCGAAGATGTCATCGCGCATTACCCCTACCCGATCGCCGAGGCATTCGAGAAGTTTCATAAAATCTTTGTTGCTAAAAGTGAAAAGGGCCAAAGCGGCGGCGAAGAGAGTCTCAAAGCGCTGTTCTATCTCTTTTCACAATGCCTGTTTTTCCTCACGGGATTGGTGCTCTCGAATTACCGGATCTTTAACTTTCCGAAGCCGATCGCGTTTCCGTTTCCCAATGTCGACAAATCACTCGCCGCACTGTTTTCGGCGCTCGGTGCGATACGCGCCATCAAGGCGCACCCGCTGGCTGTGAACCTGCTGGAAACGCTCTATGTCCATAAGGAAAACCTCGAAAAGATCGCCAACCTGCGCAAAAAATATCGTGGTGGCGCCGTCAAAGAGGCGGATTTTGAAACCTACACCATCACCGTACAATACCTCATGGAAGCGCTGCTCATCGATCTCGACTTTTTGCGCCACTACGGCTTCTACCTGATCGTTGAACCCGGCCACCGCCAGCTGAGCTTCCACGGCGTTGAAACCCACCACACCCACCGCGATATCATTCTACCAACGCAGGCCAATGCCATGACCTATACCGAGCTGCTCGAAAAAACCTCATACCTCGTCGGCCGCTGCGTATTTTATTCTCCGGTGAAAAAAACATTTCTCGATCTCTCGCCCTTTATGCGCATCAGCGCCGACGACGACGGCTCGTACGAATTTACTTTTACAAAGACGAAAGCAACGTAGCGAGATTTTCGCCCGCTTTCCGGAAATTCTCTTTCCACTCGCGACGGCCATCGGGGCCGATGACATTCGTCGCGCACAAGAGTGCGGTGAAGGGTATACCCAGCTTACGGCAATACAAGGCAAGCGACGCAGCCTCCATATTCTCGAGAATGGGGCGCGGGTATTCGCGGGGGATATACCCCGTATTCTGCGCAAATTTTTCCGCATCGAGGCTGATGCCGTGGTTCTGCAAAACAGTCGCGCGCCGCAGCCCGGCAAAATTCACAACCTCGGCGGTCTGAACTTTCCGCGGTAAAAACTCCGGCAGTTCTTCATGGGCTACAGAGGGCAAGGCAAAATGCTGGCACTGAAAAGCCTGGAAAACATCTTCTCTCCCGGTCGAGCCGCAGGTACCGGCAAGTAAAACGCCGGCTGGTTTCTGCGCAGCCGCGAGCCGAGCAAATTCGGCCAAAGAATCAAACTGGCCGACACCCAGCGCATGGGGGGTAAATCCCCCTTTGGAAAAATCATCAAACCCGGGAATTTCTTTCGCGTGAGCGACTACGAGCCAGCGCATGCTTAGCGTTTTTCGTCGTGCAGGTACTTTTCGATGATAACGTGGACGAGGTAGATCACGGGAGTTACCGCGATGGCGATCACGAGTTTATAAAGATAGTTATTCGTCGCCACCTTAAAAAATTCGGCATGCGTCCATTTACCCGGAATCACAAAGGCGATGTAGAGCACGACGAAAGTATCGATGAGCTGGCTGATCACCGTGCTGCCCGTCGCACGCAGCCAGAGGTGTGAGCCGCCTGTCCGCATTTTCAGCTGGTGGAAAATAAAAAAATCGAGAAACTGCCCGATGCCGAAGGCCACCAGTGACCCGATGATGATGCTCTGCGAGGTACCGAAGACGGTATTGAAGTTATCGTCGCTGATCGCCGAAAACGAAGCCGCCCGCGTCATACCCATAAAGTAGAGAGCGACAAACACATAAGAGATCAGCAGCATGGTCAGCAGCGTGAGGCGGCGCACACCGGCGATCCCATAATATTCATTGATGAGGTCGGTCATGACAAAGACGACCGGCCAGACCAGCACGCCCACCGACAAATTGGCGGTGGTCAGGCCAAAGAAGCTGAAAGTGAAAATTTTGCCGCCGACCATCTCGGCTAGAATCGCATTGGTGACAAAAAAACCCGCGAGTACGATATAGAGCCGTTCTTTTTTCTGTGTATTTTCCATGGTAAGCGCCGTGCGCTCGTAGTTATGAAATTGACACACCCGTCAAAGAAAAAAACCATGCGCCATGGAAAATACCCCGGCTCCTCTGGATAAAAAGGAGCGACGCAAATTACTGATCGGTAAACTGGTACACCTCAGCATTGTCATGGCGGTTGCCACCGTCCTGGGTGTTTTTGCCATAAAGATCATTTTATCTCATTATAAGCTCGAGCATAAGCCTATGGAGCTCGGGGGCGATGCCAAGGGTTTCCGCACGCAGTCGCGTACCGGCACTTATATGAAGCTCTCAAACCTGCACTTTCGCCTCACAGACGAGATCAACATGCAGGTCAAGGAGCTGATCGGCGAAGCTATCCCCAAGGGTAAGTCGCGGATTATCAATTTCGACGATGTGAATTCGTTCAGCATCAACATTCTCTCCGGTGAAGCGTTTGTGCGCACCGAAATCATGGAATATATCTTCAATAACCTGGTCTTCAATTACGACGGTTCGCCGCTGAAGAACATGAAGATGGAATTTTTCGACGACGACGAAGACGGCAAAAAGGTGAAAAAACTGCGCCTCTCGGGCGACATGAAACTCGTCATGTGGATCAGCTTCGAAATGGTCGGTAAAATGTACCTCGACCGCGAAAAGACGCTCATGATTATCGAAGCGGAACGCATCAAGTCACTGGGAAATCCCTACACTAAAGCATTGCTCGACGCTGTCGGGCTCAACATGGAAAAACTGCTGCCGATACCGTCAGGCCGCGGCCTGACGATGGTCGGTAACAAGATTATTGTCGAACCGTTCAAGATTTTTCCGCCGCCGCAGATCAGTGGTTTCATCAGCGACATGCGCGTACAGAACGATGGCTTACAGCTGTTCTTCTCGAGTAACGTAAAGGTGAACTTTCCGCCCCTGCCGGTGCGCGACGTGAAGAACTATCTCTACCTCTACCAGGGCGATGTCAAATTCGGCAAGCTCATGATGGTCGATGCGCGCCTGCAGATGGTTGACATGACGCAGAAAAATGATTTTGATTTTTACCTGAAAAAATACCAGATTCCACTCTCCGTGGGCCACTCTAAAATTATGGCCGACGGCTCGGTTGTCGCGTTTATTCCAGACTACCGCGACGTGCTCAAAAAATAGCATGCGCGGCGCGGCGGGCCTTATTATGGTTTTAATGGCGCTCGGGTGCAAAAGAAAATTCGAGATTCTGCCCGCAGACGCAAAGCAGGTGACGCGCAGCGACAAAACCGAAAGTGCAGGCGAAGGCCAGGCGGATGTCGCCCTGCGCGAATATAAATTCACCCATAAAGACCAGATCTTCCTCTGTGAATCGCGCGAGTTTGAAAACAGCACGGCGGCGCTCAATGCCGCGAAAAAAACTATCGCCGAACGGCCACAGGAAGAGCAGAAAACCGATAAAGCGCATTTTGCTCTGAGTGGCCGCTCGCTGTGGCTGAGAGCCGACAAACAACTTGTTTGGTGTATGCTTTCCAGCGGCAAGGGTGATATCGCAGCAATGCAGCCGGTCAAAGAACTTTTCCTGAAAAAATTCCGCGAGGTTTCCTGATGAAGCACTCCCTTCTACCGGTTATCCTGTGTTTTTTCCTTACCTGCTCTGACGCATACGACGGCGAGACCGGAAAACAGCGCGGCTTATTCTCCCCCTCCGAAGAGTTCAATGCTTACTGGAATTCGGGCACGGCCGAACTCACGCGCTATGATTTAAAACAGGCTCGCTATGGCAGCATGCACGACGGCGAAATGATCGTCGTCGTCGTCAGTGAACCGTTCCGCACAGATAAACAGGTCAAGTCTGAACTGACACCGGGCACAAATGACACCCCCGTTCTCAAGGCACAACTGATGCGCCGTTTTGCGACAGGCATCTACGACTATGAGCTGACCACGACCAGCTTCAAGCCCCTCGAAACAGGTTTGCTTCGCCGCGCCCCCAAGGTCACCGGGTCCGCCGTCGACTGGTGCGGTCACGCCTGGATGCAGCTCAACCTGAAAAGCGGCGCCTACCAGGCACAGGTGCGCTCTTATTTCGAGGCCGAAGCAGATGAAGATTTCAAAGTGGGCGACGCGATTTCCGAAGACGAAATCTGGCAGCGTATACGTATGCATCCCAAATTTCTGCCGACCGGCGATACCCAGATGATCCCCTCGCTCATGTCGGCGCGGCTCAGGCACCGCCGCCTCAAGATCGAAACGGCCCAGGCTGAAACGCAGGCCTATGGCAAGCTCAGGCAGACGGAGTTCACGCTCCGTTATGCGACCGGTTCTCCCGAAGAACGGCAGGTCTCGTGGATTTTCGAAGATGCCTTCCCCCACCGTATTCTTGAATACCGCGAGACATACTGGGACGGCTTCGAAAAGAAACAAAAGCTGACTACCGTTGCCCGGCTCAAAAAGACCATCCGCAGCGCCTACTGGCGCGAACATAATCCGGAACATAAAAAACTAAGAAAAGAATTTGGCGTAAAGGGGTTTGATTGATGCGAGTATTTATTGTAGGCGCGGGTGCCGTCTCAGGCGGCGCGGCGATGAAAGCGGCGAAAGAGTTGGGTGCCGAGATTATCACGACCACGAGCCGCAGCGAAGATATTAAAGGCGCCGATCACACAATCTACGGCATCGACCTGGAAAAAGCGGATGCGGTCGAGAAGATGCTGGGCGATGCAAAACTTACCGCCAAACCCGTCGACTATGTCATTTACATTCCCGCGCGCGGCCAGGTGGGCATGGACGTGAGCGAATCCAAAGCCGAAATGGTGCCGCCGAGCCTTGAATACTCCGTCATTCCCTACCTGAAGCTGTCGAAGGCTTTAAACCCCAAACGCACGATCGCGCTATCGGGTTTCATGGCGCTGCCGGCGCTGATGAAAATCTATGGGGCGATGACCTTCACAAAAATTGCGATGGAAGAGCTTGCTGTGCGCAACCCCGACAAGCTGCAGATCATCCGCATCGGCATGTTTTATTCTAATTCAGTTAGGGGAATTGCCCTGCTCGCGCAACGGCGTTTTACCCGTGAAAAAGATTTTCAGCCCGATTGGCGCGCTGAATGGAAAGCGTCGGGCATGAAATTCACCGAGTTCTTTTACGACAAAAACTATCGTTCCGAAGAAGAGACCTACCGGGAGCATTCGGGCGGGGTTGCTTTTCGGCCCACGATACCCGATGACATCACCACCGGGTTCCGTATGGCACTCCAGGGTGAAAAAGCCCCGATCATCAATGTCCTGGGGCCCTGGCTGTGGACAGAAGACAAGATGCCGGTATTGCCTGAAGCGGTAACTTCACGCGTTAACCTGATTCCACCCAGTATCTATCAAATCATATAAGCTTGACAGCGGGCTCAAAACCGCTATCTGGCTTCATGAAATTAGCAACAGCTTTAATCCCCCTATTCATTCTCGCCGCGTGTGGTAAAGAACCGGTCGTCACCGATGGCATAATCACCCTCGTCAAAGGCAGCGCCGTCATTGAGCACATAGACAGCGACGGCTCTAAAAAAACCAAGCCTGCCCGTCCGGGTGAAAAAGTTTTTGTCAAAGACACGATCGTGACCGCTGCGGGTGCCAACGTTATTTTTAATGTCAGCGGCGCACAGATGGAAATCCAGCAAAACTCGCGCTTTGTTTACGAACGCGGCGGTGAAGAAAAAATCATGTACCTGCAGAATGGTAATGCATGGACATCGGTAACAAAAATGGGCGATAAGGGTAACTTTTCCCTGCGCACGCCGACGACAGTTGCGGGTGTGCGGGGTACGAAATTTTTCACCTTTATCGAAGGCGGCATGACGGGCACATGCCACTGCGAGGGAAAAATCTCTTATAAAAACACCCTGACCGGAAAAGAAGAAGTGAATGACGGCGATTACCTGATGTTCTACCAGGGGCAGAAATCGGTCAAAGTGACGCTCGAAGATATTAAAAAACTGGGCATCCCTGCAAACCACAATCATTCCGAACTCGATAACGGCTCGATGGGCAAGAAAAACACCCTGACGCCAGAGCAATATGCCAAGATGCAAAACCTGGTAGTACAGCGCTTCGCCGCGCAGAAATAAGAGAGCCGCATGCAACGCGAGGTCACGCTTGAATCGCTCGAAGGTCTGCTGAAGCCCCTGACCGAACGTTACGAGTTTGCGCGCGCCCTCTATATCGAAACCTCTGGGCTTACGGTTTCGAGTAATCTCAACCAGACATTTGTCGAACCGCTTTCGGCGCAGCGCGGTATTGTTATCAGCGTTCTCGAACGCGGACTCATTTACGAAGGTTCTTCGGTTGTACACAGCGTCGCCGACGTCAAGAAGACCATCCGCGAACTCGAAAAAACGGTGGCGGCAAGCAAACAACAGGGCTCGCTGAGGCTGCTTCCCGAGGAACCCCTGCACCTGACGCAGGGGGCACCCCTCGCCGATAACCTCAGCGAAAACGACAAAGCTGCTTTTGCGGCGAAGATGGCGCGTGAGATCAAGGCTAAAAAGAGCCTTGTGGCCATGGCCTCTGCCCGCTACAAACAGACGAACACGCGCGAAATCTATGTCAGCGGCAAAAAATCCCTCGAGCAGTACCTGCCGCGCTTCGAAGCAATCTATTCGGCCGTGCTCAAAGACGATGCCACGAATTCCACGGCGCAGATCTACGACGGTTTCAGCCAAAGAGGCTCATGGGACCTCATGGGTGCGAATCTTTCTCTCATCGACGGCATGCTGATCGACGGCGAGAAAATCCTCGGGGCGCCCCGCCTTACCCCGGGCCAATATGAATGTGTTTTCTCCCCTTCGCTTTCAGGCATGCTGGCGCACGAGGCCTTCGGCCACGGCACCGAAGCCGACACCATGCAAAAGGGTCGCGCACGCGGCACCGAATATCTTGGCAAACATGTGGCTTCCGAAAAGGTGCGGCTCTATGATTCACCCCTGCTGGCAAATGCCGCCGCGAGTTACCATTTTGATCATGAGGGATTACCCGCCTCGGAAACACGCATCGTCGAAAACGGCATTCTGACCCAACCGATGACAGACCATGCCAGTGCCTCGCGCATGAATTACCGCCGCTCGCCCAACGGCCGCCGCGAAAGTTTCGACCATAAGATTTATTCGCGCATGACAAATACGTACTTCATGCCAGGCGACGACAGCCTCGATGCAATGATCTCTTCGATCGACGAGGGGTTCTTCGTCGATCGCGCCACAAACGGCATGGAAGATCCGAAAAGCTGGGGTATTCAGCTCGAAGCACTCGTTGCGCGCCGTATACGCAAAGGCAAGCTCACCGAAGATTATTTCTCGCCGGTTATTGTGACCGGTTATGTTCCGGAAATCTTACAATCGATATCGATGGTATCACCCCACCTGCACATCAACGGCCTCGGCATGTGCGGCAAGGGTTATAAGGAATGGGTCAAGGTCACCGACGGCGGTCCTTACCTGAAGCTTAAAGCTCGTCTGGCTTAGGCGCCTGTTTACGGCCACCACGCTCCATCCAGTCGAGGGCGCCTTTTTTCATATCCCCTTCTTTTGGTAAAAACTGGCTCAATCGGCACTTGCCATACTTACCGGGGTTAATCATCACACCAGGCCGCCCGGGAAACCGCGTAGCGTTCACAATCGCCAGTGGAAATTGGTGGTCGTAATGCTCACATGTTGTAATTCCCTGGTGGCACATGACCTGGGTACAACGGGGCGTCGGATACGCAATCGCCGATGGCTTGTGGGGACAACGGTTTTCAACCCGGCCGATTTCAAATCCATAATGCAGCGTAGCGTAGAGATCTTCCCAGAGTTTAGCGGTAATGTCCTGAAAACTCGAATGGAATCGACCCTGGCCAAAAGCCCTGCCCAGGCTGTAAAATAACAGCTCTGCCACCGACATGGATTCATCTTTTTTATATTGAGATCTCAATTGTCCAAAGATATATTCTGCAAGCACGACAGATTCCTGGGCAATTTCGCCCGGGTCTAAAACGCGGAATTTTTCGGGGTCGAAGGGGTTTGTATCACGGTGGTGATTTTCGATGATCCCAGCGATGACCGGGTTCATATCAGGCAGCGTCTCGCGAACAAATTGCCCGCTCTTTGCCGCGTGTCCACTGGAGATAGCCTGCTCGATATCTTTACTGAGAAAATCGGCATCATCGGCGAGACTGATATCGTGGAATAATCCTGCAAAAACCGCGTTGCGAATGAACTCACGGGCGTTTTTATCCGGGGCCGCCCGGAGAAACTGCTCCGCAAAGCCGCCGGCCACGAGCGCAACTTCACCGAGGTGAGGGAGTATCGGATCCTCCTGCTGATCGAGCTTCAGGAACAGCGGCAGGATTTCTTTTCTTTCAACGATGTGGAGGACCATGCCCCGGATATTCACTTGCGATGCATCGACGAGCGCCTGCGCCACATGGAACCGGCCGGTTTCGAGACATTTAAAAAGCGAACGACCAATTTTATCCCTCAGTGCCGTACGTAATGCTTTCGTTCCGGCAATGGTGATATTCTCGTTGAGATTCGATTGACTGAAAAATTTCCAGAGATTCTTTATCAGTGTCGCCCTGACGTGGCTCGCCTTCGGTACCAGCATGGCGCCACTGGCATCGAGAATAGGGCCGGCGAGCTCCACCGGCGCAGCTTCACCCACATATTCCACAAATTTCAGAAGCTCCCGGAATGAGGTAAAGGGAAATCCCGCAAGGGGGGCTGCCTCGGGAGGTTCAACACCTTCAGCTTCCGGCTTTTCGAGTTCGGCGTTGTCGCTTTCAACCATGTCAGGAGGCAAGTTTCCCCGCAAGCATACCACAGGCCCCGTCAATATCTTTCGCGGGTGATTTGCGGTTTACGGCAACAACACCGCGTTCGACCAGCGCCCGCCAGAAATCGTAAATCTTCTCATCGGGCGGGCGGTGCATGCCATTAAACTCCGTATTCATCGGAATCAGGTTTACCTTGGCATTTAAGGCCTTCGCCCAACGCGCGAGTTCCTTCGCATCGTCAGGGAAAATATTAATACCGTCAATCATGATGTATTCGAACATGAGCTGTCCCTGCTGCAGCTCATGCCGTTTTTCCCTGAGATATTCGAGGACATCGAGGAAAGGGTATTTCTCTTCAATATCCATGATCTGTTTTCTTTTATCGGCAAAAACTGAGTGCAGAGATAAGGCCAGCCGGTAGGGCTGTTTCTCCTCAACAAAGCGCTTGATGCCGGGGAGAACCCCCGAGGTACTCAGGGTAATCCGCCGGCGCGAGATATTCATGCCGTGCTGGTGCCCAATCAGCCCCGCCGCGCGAATCGCATTGTCATAGTTATAGAAGGGCTCGCCCATGCCCATAAACACGATATTCGTGATACGGCGATCATAGAGCTGCTGCATGCCATAGACCTGTGTCAGAATTTCCCCTGCTGACAGGTTGCCCTTAAAGGCAATTTTACCCGTGGCGCAGAAACTGCAATCGAGAGAACAACCCGACTGTACCGAAATGCAGATCGACTGCCGGTTTTCATAAGGCAGCCAGACGCTCTCTACCTGTCTTTTCCCGAATTCGAACAGGTATTTCGCCGTCTGGTCCGAGGGGGATGTCGTTTCGTTCAGAATCTTGAAATCGGGAAAGGCGAATTTCTCCGTCAGGTAGTCCTGGAACTCGGCCCTGAGGTTGCTCATCTGCCGCACGTCGAAGACCTGCTTCAGGTGCAGCCACTGGAAGACCTGTTGCGCGCGGAATTTTTTATGGCCGTCGGCGACCAGCACCGCGGCGAGTTCCTCTTCGGTCAGAGAGAGTATTTCGGGCTTTTTTTCGATACCCAAATGTATGCATCCCCGATTGCGGCGTCAAACTTAATGCAAACCCGTCGAAGATTGAAGAGACCTCAGAGTCTCTTTACAATCTCCTGGGTCATCTCGGCGGTTGAAATGGCCTTCGCCGCGTCCTGGGTTAAGTCACGCGTCCGCGCGCCAGCCGCAATCGCCGCCTTCACCGCGTTTTCAATCCGGCTTGCCTTATCTTCGAGTTTCAGCGAATACCTGAGCAACAGTGCCGCCGAGAGAATCTGCGCGATCGGGTTCGCGACACCCTGGCCTGCGATATCCGGTGCCGTGCCGCCGGCCGGTTCGTAGAGACCGAACTGCAAACCGTCACGGCCCCATTTGCCTTGTTCGCCGAGCGACGCCGATGCGAGCATGCCAATCGAACCCGTGATCTGGCTGGCCTCATCGGACAAGATATCACCGAACATGTTCGGGCAGAGCACGACGTCGAACTGTTGCGGCCAGCGGATGAGCTGCATGGCGGCATTATCGACGTACTGGTGGTGAAGTTTCACATCGGGATACTCTTTCGCGACCTGGGTCACCACCTCGCGCCAGAATACCATGCTCGTCAGCACGTTCGCCTTATCGATCGAGTGTACAATTTTGCGGCGCAGGCGTGCGGATTGAAAAGCGAGATGGGCGATGCGTTCGATTTCATAACGCTTATAGATCATGGTATCGAGCGCTTCTTCGTTGGCACCTTCACCGCGGCGGATTTTCGGTTCGCCGAAGTAGACATCCCCCGTGAGTTCACGCAGGATCAGAATGTCGAGACCATCACCGACGATGTCGCCGCGCAGCGGCGAGGCTTCCTTGAGTTCTTTATAAATGATTGCGGGACGCAGGTTCGCATACAAAGCAAAATGTTTACGCAGGGGTAGCAGCGACGCGCGTTCGGGTTGCTCTGCGGGCGGCATGTGCTCCCACTTGGGGCCGCCCACGGAACCGAAGAGGATCGCATGCGCACCCTCAGCGGTTTTCAATGTTTCGGGAGGGAGTGCCTTGCCGGTGGCGTCGATGGCCGAGCCACCGACGAGGGCTTCGTGGAAGTTGAATTTTGCGTTGTTGTCAGAGAGCTTGCCCAGGACTTCGAGGGCAGATTTCATCACTTCGGGGCCGATATAGTCCCCGGCGAGTACGGCGATATCGTATTGCATGGCGGAGAAACCAGAGAGGGAAACAGGATGTAAATCCGCTCGCGCGGTTTATGCCTGTTTGCGCTTCCCATAATCCAGAATCTTCTGGATCAGCTGGTCATAGGATATGCCGAGCTTCTGCGCTGCGTAGGCGATCTCGTCGTCATTCGAAATGTTCGGGTTGGGATTTACCTCGATGACATAGATCTCGTTTTTATCGGTGAGCCTCAGGTCAAGCCGTGCAAAACCTGACAATCCCAATGCCCGAAACGCAGTTTTGGAAATCTCTTCGATCTCGGCTTCGACCTTTTCGTCGATATTTTTTGCAAAGGTATTCTTGATCCCCCACTTCTTGCGGAACTCCGTATTCCATTTGGCGCGGAAAGTCGCAAACTTCGGCTTATCTTCGGGGAAGTTCGTGAACAGCATCTCACGCAGTGGCAACGCTGTGAGCTTTTCCAGACCCAGAACACCCGCATAGATCTCGCGACCTTCGATATATTCCTCGGCCAGCGCGTCAGCCTCGTAGGTATCGTGCAGTATCTTCACCCGTTCAATGCAGGCTTTTTCGTCTTCGACAAAAGACGCCTGCGAAATACCATCCGAACCTTCGAGCCCCAGCGGCTTTACAATCACCGGAAATCTCAGGTCTTTAATGCTGCGGTTGGTCTTGCCGCGTCGGAACACCACCGACTCGGGAATCTTGATGTCGAACTCGCGCAACAGCTGCTTCGTGTATGACTTATTGCGGCAGATGGTGAGCGCCGTCGCGGAACAGCCCGTATAGGGAATGCCGAGGAGGTCAAAGAGACCCGCGAGTGCACCCTCGTACTGCCGGTCCTGTTTAAAGGTTTCGAGCAGGTTAAATACGATGTCGGGTTTTTTCCGGCGGATCGTGGTGATGAGCGGCATGATGTCGTCGAACACGCCCTGCAAAACCACGTCGTGACCCAGACGCTGTATCGCCTCGACAACGTTGCGTATCGGCCGCCAGTCTTCGGCGTGCAGCGCCGACTTGTAATCGCCGTCTTTCGGCAGCGCGAGGGGATAGTCAAAGGCAACTAGAACTTTCATTTTCCCGGTTTATAACGGCTCGTATAGCGGTAGTTGCTGACAAGCGAAGTCAGGTATGCCGTGAACTGGATCAACGTTTCGGCGGCGATGGCTGGGTCGGTTTCCAGCTTCAGCGTTTCACAACGCTTTTTCAAGCGGCTTAATAGGTTCTTAATCATCACCTTCTTCTCGCCCGTACTGCGCCCAACATAGTTTTCGAGCTGGCGCCGGTGGCTGGTAAGAAAACGCGCGGCTGAATTCTTCTTCTTGAATTCACGCACCGGAAAAATCAGTTTCAGGTCTGCGTCAAAGAAATCCGCTTCGTGCTCAATGTAAAGCTTGCGTTTCTGCCGGTAGTGGTTATCGAGCCTTTTCTTCAGCGATTCGATCCGAAAAAAGAATTCCGAGCGCGGCACGCGTACAGTCTTAGCGCCAATCGAGGGCACAAGTCCCTCGATATACTCGAGCTTGTGCAGAGCCGGCCAGTCGGCGTAGAGCTCGCGCCAGTTCTCCTCGGGGTTGAGCCAGACCGCAAAGGTCTCGGCGAAATCTTCTTCGGGATGGCTCTGCGCGTAAAAATCTTTGAGATTGCGTACATACGATTTGCTATAAGGCCGGTACTTATAGTAGTCGCTGAATGCCTTGCGCGGATGCCCAAAAACTTCGCGCCAGGTCTTGCGTTTAGTCAGCTGGAACGCATGCACAAAGGCGTGGCCGCATTCATGCCGCAAAAGCCGCATCGCCTCTGCCCGGTCTTCGCCCTCGGCTTCGCCGATCATCTTCTTTTCGAGCTGTATGAGACGGGGGTGCGTCAGGTAAAAGGGCAATGCAATCGCCGCGACACCATCCGGAGAAAACCACTCATCGCCGAGATAACAGGGCGGCCTGAAAGAGAGCCCCCGCGCCGAGAGCTCCGCATAAAGCTTTTCAATGATCTCCTGCAGCCAGGTATTTTCAATACGTATCGGCAGATGCGAAAGTTTTAGCTGCAATAGCTGCTTTTCATCGATGCTGTTGAGATCGATCGCATTTGGCACGGCAGCGTCTCATTCAGGTCCAGATGCTCTGTGCCAACCATTTTACGTCGCAAAACAAGGATCAATTGGATCGACGCCTGAATGCTCGATGCAGAACCTTACCCATGACCCCTTCAGTAAAACTCCATGACGGCCACTCCATCCCCTGCCTCGGTTTCGGGGTCTGGAAGGCGTCTTCGGGGGATTGTTACAATGCGGTGAGAACCGCGCTTGATGCCGGCTACCGCCACATCGACACGGCGCGCATCTATGGCAACGAAGAGGACGTCGGCCGCGCTATCAAGGACAGCGGAATTCCCCGCAGCGAAATTTTCGTCACTACAAAACTCTGGAACTCCGATCAGGCAAAGGCAGCGATGGCCTTCGACGACAGCCTCGCGCGCCTGGGCCTCGATTATGTGGATCTATACCTCGTACACTTCCCGGTCACGAAGACGCGCCTGGCCGCGTATGCCGAGCTGGAAAAAATCCATGCTTCAGGCAAGGCGCGCTCGATCGGTGTCAGCAATAATATGCCCGCCCACCTCGATGAACTGTTGAAGGTCGCTAAGATAAAGCCGGTGGTGAACCAGATCGAACTGCACCCCTGGCTGGCGCAGAAAGAATTGAAAGCTTATTGCGAATCGCGCGAGATCAGAATTCAGGCCTACAGCCCGCTCGCGCACGGCCAGAAAACCGGGGATGTCTCGCTGCAGCCCGTCGCTGCCAAACACGGCAAAAGTATTGCCCAGGTGTTGCTGCGCTGGTCGGTACAAAAGGGCAATATTGTTCTCGTGAAGTCGGTGTCGCCGCAGCGCATTCTGGAAAATTTTTCTATCTTTGACTTTGAGCTCGATACCGCCGACCTCAATCTGATCGACGGTCTCGATGAAAATCTCAGGACCTGCTGGGATCCGTCAGGTACGCCTTAGGCCGTTCTGAATTTCTGCCAGACGAAAAAGCTCACCGCACCGACGGCGGTAATACCGATCGCCCACAGCGACTGCTCGGTGCTGTAAATCAGCGATGAAATCATCATAAAGGCCGAAGCCACAAGATACAGCACCGGAAAAAGCGGGAACAGCGGCGAGCGGTAAGGCCGGTTCGCGATCACTCCCATATGTTTAATGTAGTGTGCATAGAGCAGACCAAATACGGTCAGCCACGGGAAAAAGCTGAGCGCAAAACCCATGAAGATGAGCAGTTTCAGAGTTCCACCGAAACCAAACGAGATGATATAGACGACGCTGATTGCGGTCTGCAACAGAATCGCAAACGCGGGTGTGCCGAGCTTCGGCTGCACTTGCGCAAGCTTTTTGAAAAGCAGGCCCTGGTCTGCCATCGCATAATAGACACGCGGCCCGATCATCACTTCTGCTGAAACCGATGAAACCAGGAAAAAGGCGATGAGGAACGACAAGGCCGCCCCGCCGACTTTACCCAGGAGCGCGGTGAAAGCGTTGAGGGCGAGATCCGTCGTCTCACGGTTGAGTCCCGCAAACTTTAAGAAGTTATAGTTGAGAATGACATAGACCGCGCAGGTGATGAGCGTACCGATCACCATCGCGCGCGGCAGGTTCTTAATCGGGTCTTTGACTTCGGCACCGAGGTAGGACGCCGCGTTCCAGCCGCTGTATGCAAACATGACGGTGAGAACGAGACTTCCCCACTTCCAGAACTCCGGTTGCGCGGTGGCCGGCATCACCGCCGGCGCCCCACCCGGAGCGACGACAAAAAACAGCGCAATCGCCACAACAAAGATCAGGAGTGTTTTTGCGGCCGTGAGAAAATTCTGCAGACCTTCGCCGAGCTTCACACGGCCGATATGGAAGCCTGCAAGAATGACCGGGATAAACGCCGCAACAAGCCGCAGCTTGAAATCCGACATCTGGACTTCGCTGCCCCGCATCTGCGTCAAACCCCGCACAACCAGGTCGACAATAACGAGGGATGTGAAAGCAATCGGCGCAGAAAAGCCGACGGTCAGTGAAATGAAACCCGTGAGAAAGGCGGGTAGCTTACCGAAGATGCGGTTAAGATAAGCAAACTCACCGCCCGCTTCGGGATAGGCTGCCGCAAGTTCGGCATAGCTCAGTGCTCCCGAAAGTGCCACCAGGCCCCCAATGGCCCAGAGCGCCACGATCACCATCGGTGTGAGGTGAATATCAAACAACAGCTCATTGCTCGTACGAAAAACGCCTGAACCAATCATCGAGCCGATGACCGTAAATGCCGCCGTCAAAAACCCCAGCTGCCGTGTTAAACCTGCCATTTAGGCCTCCTTCCGGTGTGCCACCATCAAATTCGAACGCGGTGGATTTCTCAGTGAACCATAACCAAAATGAAAAGGTAAATCGGGCGGATTTCTCTCTTTATAGAGCCCGGTGAGTTCGGGCTGCACCGGGTTCGCCGGCACTATGCCGCGCAGGGGTTTCGGCCCGGTAAAATGCCCATAGATGGCGACATCCCAGTTATCACGCAGATCAATATAACGAAAGCCCGAATCGTCCTGTACAAGTACGTCCGGAATCTTCATGAAGAACTCCTTTACGGGCATAAAAGACGGATTGTGCATCAGGTAGATCGCCGCCTTCATGAGCATCATGCTGCCGCGTTTTTGCTGTAAAAACTTCGCCAGCGGATAATTCGCGGCCACGCTTTGGCGATCGAGATACTGCTCGATATATGTCAGCGAGCGCACACGCTTATCGCCTTCGACGCGAAACCAGATGCGCACGCCGCGCGGTTTGAAATCCAAATTCGGATCATCTAAGACGACGGGATTGCCGTCGCCTGAAAGATAAATCTTCTCCATGTCGACGATGCGCCAGCCAAGACCTGAAGCAAACGCCAACAACACGGGGGCAATCCCCGGAATTTGATCATTACCGATAATGTTGATGCGCATGTGCGCCGAGAAAAAATAATTGCGGTCGGCGATGTTGTTGATCACCGAGCGCGTGTTTTTGAGCCCGCGGTAATACTGCGCCGTCTGTTTTTCGGGCTGCGGAATATCACCCGCCTTTTCGAGCGCGACCATGATATATTCGCTGGCCTGCGGACAGATAGTGTAGAGATTGATGATGTCGGCGCCGCTTAAGGGATAAATCGCCGGCCGGTCTTCGCGGCAGACGATGCCGTTAGGATTGCGATTGAGCGTCGACTCGCGCCATTCGCTGACCGGGCCGATGTTGTGCGTGCGCACCTTGTTCCAGAAGATTGCCATCTTCTCGCGGTGCTCGGCATATTCCGGCCCTTTCGTGTAGGGGACCAGTTTCGAATCGGCAGGAATCTCAAAGCCGCCGAGATAACGCGCCATGTCGTCGAAATAATAGCCGCTGCGGCCATCCTGCATGGCGCCCGCAGCGCGGCCGCTTTTCTCATCGACGACCGGGCCGCTCTGGCAGAAGCAAAGAAACAGGGCGAGTAACCCCCACCCCTTATGAGCGGAGAGTGCCAGGGGGTGGGGTTCTTTCAACCCTGTCTCCGATGCGCGACGATCAGGTTTGAGCGCGGCGGGCGCCGCAGCGAGCCGTAGCCGAAATGGAATGGCAGGTCCGGCGGATTTCTCTCGATATAGAGTGCAGTGAGTTCCGGTTGGGGAGCATATCTGCGGAAGAAGGCGTCACCGAGGGGGACAGGCGCGCGGTAATAACCGTAAAGACTGACTTCGAAACCAGCAGTCAGATCGAGATAACGGAAGCCCGAATCGTCCTGGACGACATAATCTGAAACTTCGATAAACATATCACGCACGGTCGCCATCGCGGGATTGTGCATCACGTATGAAGCGGCTTTGAACAGGATCAATCCGCCTTTTCTTTGCTGAAAAAACTTATTCAGGGGATGCGTCTTTTCGGCGCTCTGCGCATTCAGATATTGTTCGATGTAAGTCAGTGAGCGCAGGCGCTTATCGCCCTCGACGCGAAACCAGATGCGCACGCCCCGCGGTTTTTGCTCGCTGGTCACCTGGTCGATGACGGGCTTGCCATCCTCATCGAGATGGAATTTTTCCATGTCGACGATGCGCCAGCCGAGCCCCGAGGCGAAGGCCAGCAGCACGGGGGCAATCCCCGGTATTTCGGCATTGTTGACGAGGTTGCGCCGCATTTGCACAGAAGAGAAATAGTTGCGTTCTGCGATGTTGCCGATCACCGCGCGCATATCGCGCAGATTTTTGTAATACTGCGCTGTCTGTTTTTCGGGACGCGGAATATCACCCGCCTTCTCGAGTGCGACCATGACGTACTCGGTCGCATGCGGGCAAATCGTGTAGAGGTTGATAAGGTCAGCGCCGCTCATGGGATAAATCGCCGGGCGGTCTTCGCGGCAGACGATACCGTTAGGGTTACGGTAGAGCGTTGACTCGCGCCATTCGCTCACCGGTGTGATGCTGTGCGTGCGCGTTTTTTCCCAAAACACGGCCATGCGATTGCGGTGCTCGGCATACTCGGGGCCTTGCGTGAACGGAGCCAGTTTTGAATCAGACGGAATGTCGAAACCGCCGAGATAGCGCGCCATATCATCGAAATAATAACCGCTGGGACCATCCATCTTCGCGCCACCCGCGCGGCCTGTCTTCTCGTCGACAACTTTGCCGCTCTGGCAAAAGGCAAGGAACAAAACCAGAAAACCCCACCCCGGCCTACGGCCACCCCTCCCCACTAACGTGGAGAGGGGACTCAGTATTCCCCCTCTCCATGTCAATGGGGAGGGGGCTAGGGGGTGGGGCGTATTATTCATATTAATTCTTCTTCAACTGCCTCAGGTAAGCGTCGATGAACGGGCCGAAATCGCCGTCCATCACGTTCTGCACCTGCGCGGTCTCGTGACCCGTACGCGCGTCTTTCACCATGCTATAGGGATGGAATACATAACTGCGGATCTGGTTGCCCCACGAAATATCTTTGCGCTCACCCGAACGCGATTCGATCTCGGCCTCTTTTTCGGCGCGCGCAAGTTCATAGAGGCGCGCCTTGAGCATCTTCATACAGGTTAGACGGTTCTGAATCTGGCTGCGCTGTGTCTGCGAAGAAACCACGACACCCGTCGGCAGGTGTGTCATGCGCACGGCCGACTCGGTCTTGTTGACGTGCTGGCCGCCGGCGCCTGAGGCACGGTAGACGTCGATGCGCAGGTCTTTATCCAGAATTTCAATATTCACTTCATCGGAAATTTCCGGCGAAACGTGAACGGCGGCAAATGAAGTATGGCGGCGCTTGTTGGAGTCAAAGGGAGAAATACGCACAAGCCGATGGATGCCGTTTTCGGCCTTCAGGTAGCCATAGGCATTGGGGCCCTTGATATAGAGCGTGACGTTTTTAATCCCCGCTTCTTCGCCTTCCTGGTAGTCGACGAGCTCGACCTCAAAGCCCTGCTTCTCGCCATAGCGCGAATACGCGCGGAAGAGCATGTCGGCCCAGTCCTGCGATTCAGTGCCGCCGGCGCCGGGATGGATATTGAGGAAGGCATTGTTCATGTCGTCGGGGCCGTTCAGCAGGCTCTCGAGGTCGAGTTTGTCGAACTCGACGCGTGCGGCGTTGAGGCGGTTTATGAGTTCACCCGAGAGATTCTCGGCGTTTTCCATTTCGGCGATCTCGGCGTATTCAAAGGCATCGGCCATTTCGGCCTTGAGCGCATTCCATGCGCTGATCTTCTTGTCGAGAATCGAAATACGGGTTTGCAGATCGCGCACATAGCCGACCTTGCTATCGTCAGCGAAGAGCCTGGGATCTTCCATCTTCTGCCGCAGGTCGGCAAGCTCAGATTCGACGTCTTCGAGGTGCAGCTCTTTATAACGCGCCTCGATGCGGTCTTTGAGCGTCGAAAGCTCGCCTTTTACCTCTTTTAGGGACAGCGCCACGGGGTGAAATTGCCCTTTAAGACAGGGCGAAAAGCCCTTTACCGGTACGGAATCCGCACCGAGGGGTGGCCGGCATCGAAGTCGCGGGTGTTGCGCGTCACGAGCTGGCATTCGTTGTGCAGGGCGGTTGCCCAGATCAGGGCATCGGGTATGCGCAGTTTGTGCTTCTGCCTAAGCCTCACCGTGAAATCCGCAATTTCTGTCGAAATATCGCAGAGTTCAAAATGCCTCAAAAACTTGCGGAGCTCCCCTTCATCAGTTTTATCTTTTGCACCGACGAGAATCTCGATATGTGTAACGAGGCTAATCAGCCGCTTGTCGTAGAGCTCCAACTCCTTTTTCGCACGTTTATCCTGTTTCAGAAAATCGATCAGGATATTCGTATCAAACACGGCTTTCAAAACAACACCCCGCTACCACTCGTCGCGCAGCTTGTCGACATAAGCGAGGGTCTCGATCTTTCGACCCTTCCAGTAGCCAAAGTGTGCGGTCATCGGCGCGGCTGGCAGCATATGCGCAGCGTAGTAGTCGATAGCACGGCGTATCGCTTCGGCGCGTGAAATACCGTCGCGAGCGCAGAGTTCTTTGAGGATATCCACCTGCGCGGGTTCAATTTCGAGGAGCGCCTTCATGTATATAGTATATATATATCTAATATATATGGCCACATTTTGGATCTTTTATCATGGTATAACGTTGCCCGGTTATCTCTTTCTGAAAGCATGCAATATGCCCCTCGTCGAAGGCAAACTGATCGGTAAATACCGTCGGCTATTGATACCTTTCACGGGCCTTAAGACGGAGGCAGCGATTATTGCACCGAGGCTCAGACCAAACACAGGCGCGGTTTCCGAAGCCGAACTCGCGACGCAGTTCATCCGCATATTTTCGGAACACCGTACCGGCAAAAGGTGGCCGCAAATTCCGGGCATGCCTGGCATGATCGCAGCCATTCTAAGCGACTGGCTTTCCGGTAAGGTCCACTTACGCCTGGCACAAAACCCCGTCTCTGCTGAGGCGATGCTGCACGCACAGGCCGAAGGCTGGCGTTATGTGACGATAAGTTTTGCCGCCGCCCTTGCCGGCGAGCCGATCGAAGGCGACCGCGATGCGTTCGAGTTTGCGCTGCACGACCTCGGCCATGCCTATGCATTCTTTAAGGCGGATTACCAGCCGCAAGGGCAGGTGGCGTTTTTTAAGGAATTACTCACCGACCTCGATACCCTCGCGCCCTATGCCGAAAGCGATGTGAAATTTTCCGGCGATCTTGAATATTGTATGGCAGACATGAATTCGCACCCGCAGCATTTGGCTGAATACCTGCGCGGCGTGATCGTCGAAATGTTTCTGCGGCGGCGTGCGCAGACCGGCGAGAGCGAGCAGCACAACGAGGCAGAGCTCGATGTCCTGCTCACCCGGCTTTCTTGCCTGAAAGGCCTGCAGGCGAGAACAGAATCAGCGCGGCGGAACTTCCCTCACCTCGACCGCACCGCCATGGTCTAAGACCGGGAATCGCAGAAAATCTTGACGGTATTGCCTTTATACCTATTTTGTAGGTATGAAAGTCAAGACATCTGTGACACTCGAAAAGGGAGTTCTCAAGGAAATCTCAGCCTTGCGCGGCGAAAAAAGCCGGTCTGAGTTTATCGAAGGTGCAGTCACAGAGCAAATAAAACGGATGCGCAAGCAGGCACGGGATCGACGCGAGATTGATCTTATCAATAAGAATGCTACGACTTTGAACAAAGAAGCCGACGATGCACTTTCATACCAGATAGGCCTATGACACGCGGCGAAATCTACCGCGTCAAAAAACCAGGCGGCAACGATCCTAAAAAATTCAGATTATTTGCCATCGTTTCGCGCGAAGCCCTGATTCAATCCAAATTCAGCACCGTGATCTGTGCACCGATCTATTCTAATTTTACAGGCCTCGTAACCCAAGTACCCTTATCGGCAACAGATGGCATGCTTAAGGATTGTGCAATCCACTGCGACGAGCTCATGAGCTTGCCAAAAACTCTGCTGACGCAGTTCGTTGCGACACTTAATTCTGGTAAGATCGAAGAGCTGGATCATGCATTGGCTATCGCATTAGCCATTGATCCATAGATACGCCCATGTCAGCATTCGATTTCTTTCTGCAACAAAGCATCTTCTTCGGCGGGGTGCTGTGTTTTGTCATCGTCGCGCGCAACTTTGCCGGCAGCAATGTTTCGCAGCGCACCTGGTGCGATGGTATTGTGTTTTTCTCTGGCGGCATACTGCTGCTCTATGCCTGGTTCAGCATGGTCGATATCTATTTCGGCTACCGCCTGCTGAACCACCTCTACGTGCCCTTCATCTATTTTATGGGACCGGGTACATACCTGGGCTTTGTACTGACCGTCGACGCCGGGTTTGTACTGTCGCGCCGGCACGCGCTCTTTTTCGTTCCCGGCGCCCTGCTACTTGTGGCCATGCCCGTCGCCGCAGCAATCTATCCCCCTTTGGTCGCCCATAAACCGTTGTCGTACTTCATGGGCCAGGGAGCGCAGGTGCTCGACTACGTATTCGTGGCGGGCTTTCTGCAAAACATCTTTTATTATGGACCGATCTTCAGACGCACCTCGCTGCTCTTTAACCTGCAGGCTTTGAAGACCCAACTCAGCGCGCGCATTCTCGTGGGTCTCTACGTCGTCACCACGGGCCTGACGGCGCTACTGATCGCGGCTTTTCTCATGCGTAACATTTTCTGGCTCTATCTCGCCGCCGCGCTCACTGCTTTTCTCGCCACGGCGGTGCATATCTTCCGCCGCTTCAGCCCCGAGCTCTTCGAGCAAATTCAAGTCGCTATCGAAAAGAACAAAGTTTCGCGCCTGGAGGGCATCGATCTCAAAGCGCTGCATTTCGAACTCATCGAACTCATGACGAGCGAGAAGATCTATATGGACGAGCACCTCACGCTCGCCAAGCTCGCCGAAGAGCTCGATATCAAACCCCACCAGCTCTCGGAATTTCTCAATAAACACATGAAGATGAACTTCAACCGCTTCATCAATCACCTGCGCATTGAAAAGGCCGTGAAGCTGTTGCTCGAAAACCCCGAGGCGAATATTTTAGACGTGGCCTTCGAGTGCGGCTTCAATTCCAAGGCGGCGTTCAACGCCGCATTCAGTAACATCAAGGGCCTGCCGCCTGGGCGTTATATAGCTAATAAAAGGGAAGAAATGGCCCTGCAAAGTCCAGAATCATAATTCAAGACCTTTACCTGCGTCCCAAATCATAATCCAAGGCGACGAACGCCTTTTTTTCAGATAGATTGCGCACTGTTGATCCCCGCAAATAACACAGCGGGGGTTTTTAGGGAAATAAATTTGTGGGGGAGATTAGGGACAGACAGTGAAAAAAACTACCAATCTATTGGGGATACTTACAGCGGCTGTGATTATGTCGCATTGCGGTACAAGCGGCGGCACTGGTTCAGAACCGGGTCCGACATCAGAAATTTCGGGGACAACCAAAGCGGCGATCAACATCGATCAGGTCGTACAGGACGCGTTCAACGCGCTGTCTGACGGCAGTTTCACCTTTAAAGCGGCGATCAGCATCACATCAGCCGACGGCACCAAGATCGACGGCAATGTCATGGTACCCACAGGCGGCAATAGCGCGACGCGCTACCCGGCGATTGTGTTCGTCAACAGCTGGGCGCTAGACAAGATCGAATACCTCGCGCAGGCGGCGCAGTTCGCGAAAAAAGGCTATGTCGTGCTTACGTACAGCACACGCGGATTCGGCAATTCAGGCGGTGTCATCAATGTCGCCGGCCCCAAAGATATGGAAGATCTGCGCGCGGCGCTCGATTGGCTGAAAACCAATACTCCGACCGACGCGGCCAATATTGGTATGGCGGGGATATCCTATGGCGCTGGCATCTCTCTTCTGGGGCTCGCGCAAATGCCCGAGGTCAAGACCGCAGCGGCCATGAGCGGCTGGGGCAATCTCGAACAATCACTGTGGGCGGGAGAATCGCCGCAGCAGGTTTGGGGCACGATTCTGATCGCATCAGGTTACCTGATCGGTCACATGGACCCGATAATTTTGCAGATGTACCAGAACCTCGTGAATTATAACAACGTCGGTGCCACGCAGGCCTGGGCTGCACCGCGCTCACCGGCGAACTATGCAGCACAGATCAATGCGGCGGGCAAACCCGTTTACCTGAGCAATAATTTCCAGGACCTGCTCTTTAACCCGAACCAGATTCTGGATTTTTATGAGAGTCTCACCGTGCCCAAACGCATGGACCTCAACCAGGGTATTCACGCTTCAGCCGAAGCGACAGGACTTTTTGGCCTGCCAAACTTTACCTGGACACAGGTGCATGCCTGGTTCGACCATTACCTGAAAGGCGCGGCGAATGGTGTGACAAGCGGCCCGAAACTGACGATGGAATCAAAGTTCACCGGAACACGTACATCGTACAACTCGTGGCCTGCGTCGAACACGGTGAAGAAGACCTGGTACCTGAAACCGCGTGGCCTCTTTAATGAAGGTTCGCTCTCGACTTCGACGAACACGTCTTCGACAACGAATGATTTTCTGTCGGGTCTCGATACGACAGCCACGAGTGGCATCCCGCTCATTGCGCAACTTCTGGAGGCGCATGTCGATGTGCCGGTGACAAACTGGGTCAACAGCATTAGCCGCATCAACGGCGCGTGGTTTGAATCGGGAAATTTAAGCAGCACGCTGAAGATCCGCGGGCGCGTGAAGTTTAACGCACGGGTGATACCCTCGTCGTCGAAGGCGCAGCTTGTCGCCTATCTCTACGATACCGACGGCCTCAACTGGGGTAAGGTGATTACCTTCGGCAGCACGACATTCCATACCGCGACGCCGAATGTCGCGCAGAACATGACAATCAACCTGAACGTTTCAGCGTACGAGGTTCCCGCGGGACACTCGTTGGTGCTGGCCGTCGACACCGAAGATCTGCAGTATGCGAAGCCGACCAATTCGATCTACCAGGTGAAGCTGGGCTTCTCGTCGTCGCAGCAGCAGACGCTCGAAATCGACACGCTGCCGTAAGTCAGCTTTGTGCAGGGTCAGGCATCCACTTGGGTTCTGACCTCGGCCGAAAATCCCGCATCTGTTGCAATAGTAGATGCGGGTCATCACTGCTCAATACGATGTCCCGGTGCCCTGGGCGGATAAACCCCTCGGCGACACCCTGTTCGACCAGATCGAGCAAACTGTCGTAATAAGCGGCAATATTCAGAATGCCTGCAGGCTTCGCATGAAGCCCCAGCTGCGACCAGGTCACTATTTCGAAAAATTCTTCAAACGTACCAAAGCCGCCAGGCAAGGCGATAAAACCGTCCGAAAGTTCGGCCATGAGTGCCTTACGCTCATGCATCGAAGGCACAACACGCAGGTCGCCGAGGCCCTTGTGCGCGACTTCTTTAGCCACGAGGTGTTCGGGAATGACACCGATTACCTCGCCGCCTGCCGTAATCGCCGCATCGGCAACCGCGCCCATGAGCCCCACTGAGGCGCCGCCATAGACAAGGCCGATTTTTTCAGCGGCCAAGAGCCGGCCGAGCAACTGCGCCACCTGTCTATATTCGGGTTTTGTTCCCGGGCTCGAGCCGCAGAAAACACAAATACGTTTTATCATAACTTTCGCTCCGCACCCACCGGCAAATCGCTGATGCGCCGCATCTCGTCGCTGTGCAAGAGGTTCGGATCGCCGAGGTATGCGAGTAGCATACCCAAACTGTCCGAACCCCAGAACAGGTTGCCGTCCGCCACAAATGTCGGCACACCAAAAACACCGGCGGCGATTGCGGCCTCACCATTGCGAATCAGCTGCTCTTTGACAACTTTGTTTTCAACTAAAGCGTCGATATCGGCGACTCCGAGATCTTTGCCGAGTTTTTTCAGCGCAGCCGGGTCTGCAACGTCGCCGCCCCTGCCCCAGATAAAATCGAAAATCTTTTGTATCGCATCATGGTTTGAGCCGAGCGCAACGGCAAGGCGCAATAGCTTCACGGGGTTAAAAGGATGCGCGGGTGGAAATTGCAGGGGAATACCCAGTTGTGCTGCCTGCCATTGTATGAACCGGTAAGTAAATTTCCGCTTTTCAGGAATTTCCGCCGGGCCTTTATGCGCCCAATGCTTGAGCAGCCCGGCAAAGAGCACAGGTTTAAATTCAATTTCAATCCCCGACGGCAGCTGATCAAGTTGTTTGAACAACAGATACGCAAAGGGCGAGATAAAATCAAAATAGAGCGTCGCGTGGCGTTTCATAATTGTACGCTTCCCCCGATGCAGGTGACGGAGTTGCCCCCGATCCAGATATCAGAGCCGTCTTGCCTGACATGCACCCGCCCTGCGCGGCCGAGCATCGTGCCCTGGCTGGCAATGTATTCGTGCGGTGCTAAACCCGCACCGATCAGCCACTGCGCAACACCGGCGTTCAGCGAACCCGTTACCGGGTCTTCGGCCATACCTGACTTCACGGGAAAAAATGCGCGGAGCTCAAACTGTGCCTCGCCGTCTGCATGTGAACCGACCACACCCACCTTGCCGCGCGGGCCGACGACGCCGACATCAAGCCCTGCAAGAATCTGTGCATCGGGTTTTAAAGCCAACACCTGATCGGCCGAGGCAAGCATGACACCGCGCCAGTTGGGTCCGTTATCGCACCAGGAATGGTGAATGATATCTTTGCGGGCGACACCGAGGCCGCGCGCAATGAGTTCGACATCGGCTTCAGGCAGTGGTCCGCTCTTCTTCAAGGGCGGTGCGGCAAAGGCGAGGCGATTTCCATCGCGGCGGATCTTTACAAGCCCGACGCCGCATTCCTGTACAATAAATTTAGCTTTAGGTTTGCCGCCCGCCTCGAGCCAGGCATGGCATGTGCCGAGTGTCGGGTGTCCCGCGAACGGCAGTTCGCGGCCGGGGCAAAAGATGCGCACCTTGTAGTCGGCGGATGGATCTTCGGGCGGCAAAAGAAACGTCGCTTCTGAAAGATTGGTCCAGTCTGTGAAAACTTGCATTTCCGCCGGGGTTAATCCCACCCCATCTAAAACCACCGCCAAAGGATTGCCGCGGTAGGCTACTTGCGTAAAGACATCGATTTGTTTAAAGGGTCGGTTGGTCATGACCTACAGGCCGCAGCTGCCCGACACGCCGGCAATTCGATTGCCAGGCGCGCCCCAACCAGCGAAGCGCAACCATGAAACTGAGTCAGGGACAGGACAAGCAGAGTTTTTCCGCAACGGAAATGAACTTCGGTGAATTGAAAACCATCCGCGATGCATTGAAGGCTTTCGCCAAAGGCGGATCGGCGCAGGCGGCGAAGCTGGCCGCCGAGATTGAGACGGCGCTGGATAGCATGCAGGTCTAGCGGCGTTTGCCGCCAAACCTGCTATCGGTGCTTAAGCCGACTTCTTTTTCCACAGCGGCTGCTCGTGCGTCAGCGCGGGCTTGCCGATGAACTGGCGGCGGTTAAACGACGCCTTGTTTTTGTGTGCCACGATCTGGTAACAGGTCGCATGCCCTTCGGCGGCGATCTGTGTTGACCACGCGAGGAAGGCATCCCACAGGCGGAACCAATACGCGTTATAGGCTTTGAGGACATTCTGCTTGTTCTTCAGCCAGTTTTGGTGCCACTGGTTGAGGGTGTTTGAGTAGTGGATGCCCACGGTCTCAACACTGCGCACTTCGAAGCCCGCATTCTCAAGCTTCTTGATATACCATTTCAGGGGCATACTCGCGTCTGCGCCGGGGAAGATGTATTTGTTCATGAAGAGGCCCCAGACAAGGCTTTCCATGTTCCACAGACCTGATTTGAGACCCGCTACCTGCTGGTAGTAGATACCGTCGTCGTCGAGCAGGTTGTAGATCTGTTTCATGAACTTATTGAAGTTCTTCACACCCACGTGCTCGGCCATCTCAACGCAGGTAATCTTGTCGAATTTCTGCTTCGGAATGTCGCGGTAGTCGATTTTCAAAACGTCGACTTTACCTTCGAGCTTTTGTTTCTTGATCTGGTTGCTGATGTACTGGTAACCTTGCTCAGCAATCGTAACGCCGGTCACTTTCGCGCCGTATTTTTTGGCTGAATTGTAGAGAAGAGTACCCCAGCCGCAACCGATGTCGAGCATCTTGTCGCCTTTTTTGAGGTTAATCTTCTCAGCGATGAGGTCGATTTTGTTCTGCTGTGCCTGCTCAAGCGTTTCTTTTCCGGTTTTGTAGATACCGCTGGTGTAAACCATGTATGGCCCGAGGAACCAGTTGAAGAAGTCATTACCGATATCATAGTGATCTTGCGCGATGCGTGTATCTTGCGCCTTCGAGTGGATGAGCACCTGCGGCAAAAACTTTGTCAGGAAGAAGCTGTAATGAGAAGAAACAAATTTAAATTCGAAAATTTCTTTCTTATGCTTCAGCAGTTCTGCAAAGTTATCAACTTTGAGATCAATGTCACCCGCGATGTAGTCTTCGACAACGCGAATGATGGGAACTTTCTTTTTGGAGTAACGGCCCTTTAAACTTTTTTTATTGACCGTAACGAAATCAGCTATTTTCATTTAACATGAACGGTCGGTCAGACACACCGACAAGTAATTAACTTTGTTAGTTTAACCAGGCGGTTAAGAATGCGATTAATAAACGAGTACTCGATTGTTATTCATGTCGGCAATATAAATACGCGTACGGAGAATCGAGGCCGCGGAATATGACGGACTGGCGGGAATGTTAAACGCAGAGTACGCGAAGTTGCGCAAAGGAATCAAAGATAGCAAATCTCAACTCTGCGTTCCTTTACGCCCTTTGCGGTTCATAAAAATGGCAATTTCCCCCGCTCAACATATCCCGACCCTCTCTGAAACCGCAGGATCGTTTTCCGCTTTACGTAACGAACGGCGTTAGATATATGGCTACAGATAACTAACGCCGATAGATATAAATAAGGCGGAGGTTAGGGAGAAACTTATGGCAACTATCCTGATTTTCTTCGGAGCACACTGGTTTTGCTCCGCATTCGCGCAGACATTCTTTCTGCACCGCTATGCATCGCATAGCATGTTCACCATGTCGAAGGGCTGGGAAAAGTTCTGGCACCTGTTCACGATTATTGCACAGGGCCCATCGTTCCTTAACCCCCGCGGCTATGCGATCCTGCACCGCATGCACCACCAGTTTAGCGATACCGAGAAAGACCCGCACAGCCCCCACCATGCGAAAAACTTTTTTGATATGATGCTGAAAACCAAGCACACTTACGACGACTACGCTTATGGCCGCGTCGAAGCACCTAAGGTTTTTGCGGAAAACACACCTTCCTGGCCGCTCATCGATAACCTCGGGCAATCGTGGGTATTCCGCATCGCCGCGGGCTCACTCTATGCTTTCTTTTACATGGCTTTTGTACCCGAAGGCATGTGGTACCTTTACCTGCTGCTACCCGCGCACTGGCTGATGGGGCCCATCCATGGCGCCATGGTAAACTGGGGCGGGCACAAATACGGCTACGTCAACTACACCAAAACCAAAGACGAGTCGAAAAACACGCTCCCGATTGACTTTCTCATCGGCGGCGAGCTCTACCAGAACAACCACCACGCCTTCGGCACGAACCCCAACTTCGCGAAACGCTGGTTCGAGCTCGACACGACCTACCAGATTATGCGCGTCATGAACCTCTTGCACATCATCCGCTTCAAAAAGACCGCCGAGCCTAAAACTATGGCTCAGCGTTCAGTTTCGACCGAAACTGCGGCGGCTTGATTTATCCTTTGCGCGTGAGTCATCAAGTGGGATTAATCCCTGTGGCGATTAATCCCACCGAACGCGCGCTGCGCATCAAAGCGCTGCGCGATAAAAAGTCCGCCGAGCGGGCTTTAAAAGTGCGCGAGCGCAGCGAACGCATTCGTCTCGCGCGCATCGGCTCAGGCGGAGGCAAAAAAGGCACGCCAAAACACCCGCGCCGTGCGCGCGGTTCCTTAAGCCGCGACGAAATCATTGAAGCCGCAACGGCGATCGTCAACGAGCATGGCGTCGAAGCGATGAGCATGCGCCGGGTCGCTGAGCGCCTGGGTTGTTCGGTTGCCAGCCCCTATGCGCATTTTGAGAACCAGGAAGAGATCATGCGCATTCTTGTGATGAACGGCGAGAAGCGCCTCACGCAAGATTTACGCCAGGCACAGGCAAGTTCGCAGGATGTTTACAAGCAGCTTGACGCCATCGCGCATGGCTACTGGAGCTTTGCCTCGAGAAACCGCGAACTGCACAGGCTGATGTTCAGCGCTTCGGGTGGTAAACTCTACCGCAGGTCTTTTCCGACTCTGCCAACATCGTACCGTGTGTTCCTCGAAACCATACGCCGCGGCATCGGCTCAGGCTCTATCCCCTATTCGCGCCGGGCTTATCCCGGAATCGCACGCACGATGTGGTCGTGGATGTACGGCCTCATTGTGCTCGACCTCAACGGCATGATACGGCATCCGCAGGGTGCGGACCCGGTCAGAGAAGGCATTGAATTATTCACCAAGCTGCTGAAAAGCGGCGAGTCGCCCAAATTTGACCGCCGCGTTCGCCCGGCCAATTTTGAGCAGCCGCAGTAATCTAACAGTTATTTGAATTGCGGGCGTCGGCCGGCCACAGCGGCGGCGATGCCTTCCTGCGCATCGGCAGTCTGAATGCTGGCGCGCGTTTCGGCGATATCTTCAGCGAGCACCGCTGCGGCCTGTGTGCGCATGGTATGGCGCATCGCCTGCTTGATCGAACGCATGCCCGAGGCAGATGCGCCGGCGATACGGCGGGCCAGCTTCTGGGCAGCAGCTTCGAGGCTTGCCGCCGGATGCAGTTCGTCGATAAGCCCGATCTCCTTCGCGGCTGCACTTTTCCACGGTGTTCCGTCCATGACATGTTTCAGCGCCTTGTCATAACCGATGGTATTCTCGAGTAAGCGGCAGACAAAGAGCGGCACACGAATACCGATCTTGATTTCAGGCAGGCCAATGCGAGCACCGTCTTCGACCATCAGCCGGTAGTCTGACGCCAATGCCAGCATCGCGCCATACCCCATGGCATGGCCATTCACTTCAGCCACGACCGGCGCGGGAAAAAAATAGACCTTGTGCAGGATCGCGTAGAAGAGTGTGAGAAACTGCTCGAGCGCAGCGCCATCGGTAATCTGCTGCAGGCGTTCGAGATTCAGGCCCTGTGAAAAAACTCCAACGGTGCCGCTGCGCAGAACGAGCGCGCGCACACCGGTATTCACGGTAAGTTCGCCCAGCTTCTGGTCGAATTCCTGGAAACTCTCCAGGTCAAACTGGTTTGCCTCGTTGGTGCGGATTACCAGCGTCCATACGCCCTTGTCTCCGCTGATCATGATTTTTTCCATACGCCCTCCTTGTATAATTTTATATAAAACTATACAGTGGGATATAAAACTATTTACCTTGACGGCGTCAACATTATTGAAACAGCGTATCCGCTGTGCACGGTTCGCAGCGCCCCGTTATCAAATACCTCGTGCGTTCCGGTGAGCTTGCGGTAAAAAATCTTGAAGTCGGCATGTCAAAACAGCCGCTGCGCGGTTTGGCGGCTTCGCACCTTGAAATTATTACCTATCTGCTGCGCAAGGGCCCTGCGACGATGCAGTCCTTGTCGCGCGCCCTCGAACGCGACAAATCTACGGTGACGGTTCTTGTGCGCAAGCTCTCTCAGATGGGTTTTGTCGCCAAAAAAGGCGTGGCGGGCGACGGCCGCGTGACGATGGTTTCACTGACGGCAAAAGGTTTGGCCCTCAGAACACCTGTGCTGCGCGTGTTCGTAAAAACGGAACAGGCCTTGGGAAAAAACCTTTCCGCAGAAGAACGGGCAAACCTGTTTGTTCTGCTTGAAAAAGTCTACTCGGGGCTGAAGGACTAAAACCGGTAAAAGGCGCGGGTGTTCGCGGTGCAGGCTGCGGCGATAACCTCGACACTCTCCCCGCGCAATACCGAAAGGAAATCCAACGTGTGCTTCACATAACCCGGCTGGTTAATTTTGCCGCGGTGCGGAATCGGCGCCAGAAACGGCGCGTCAGTTTCAATCAGCATGCGGTCGAGCGGGCAGGCTTTTGCCGCTTCTTGTAACGCCGCTGCGTTCTTGAAGGTGACAATGCCCGAAAAAGAAATATAACAACCCATCGCCAGGAATTCTTCCATCTCGGGTTTTGTGCCGGTAAAACAATGAATCAAAGTCGGAATACCTTCGGCTTCGGCTTTCAGCACCGCCACGGTGTCGGCATGCGCGTCACGGGTGTGCAGCGCAATGCCGCGGTTCACGCGCCGGGCCGCACGCACGAAGTCAATGAACACCTTCTTCTGGATATCCGCCTGATCGGCGTAATAATGGTAGTCGAGGCCAATCTCGCCCACCGCAACAAATTTCGGGTCGTCTTTATTCTCTTCGATGAACCTCAGGCCAAAATCGGAATCTTCTGTCGTCGGCGAAGACGACATCGTGTCGGCCGCCGACCCAGCGCGTCCATGCGCATTGGTACTCGCTTCGCCGGGGTGGTGGCCGATCGTGTAATAGACGTCGATGAGCTGCGAGGTATGCGCCAGCGTGCGCGCCCAGAGCATCGCCGCCTTGTCGGCACCGATCTCGACGAGCGCACCCACGCCGTTCTCGGCGAGAGTGCGCGTGACTTCTTCAACTCCCAGACCCCGCTCTATCACCATGTCCAAGTGGCAGTGAGAGTCTATTAAATTTACCCGTGGCCGGAGTTGAACCGGCACGGCATTGCTGCCCCAGGATTTTAAGTCCTGTATGTCTACCAATTCCATCACACGGGCTCTTTTTAAAAAGGCAAAAACAACACACCCCCGTGAGGGGGTGTGTTGTTTTTGCCAGATTGAGGTGTCGCCCGGATTTGAACCGGGGGTGGAGCTTTTGCAGAGCTCTGCCTTACCACTTGGCTACGACACCGATTTGGTTGGCGTGAAAACCGAGATCGCCGAAGCGACAGCAGCGAAGCGCTTTAGCAGCAACTTCGCCCCGCGAATTTGCGAGGCTGGAGCTTCGGCTCGGTTTTCCGCCAACCGATATTGTGCGGAAAATACTACGAAAAACACAGGTCGTCAAGGATTAAGGGGGTTGCAAAGCCGTAAACACCTCGCAATACGGCCGTGGCCGGCACTTCGAATGAACTGGTTCATGAATCGATCACTTTCGCCACCGTTAATCCAGGTCTTGTTATTATCATGTCTGGGCATAGCCTTTCTTTCTGCCTGGCCCCAATTTAACGCCCTAAGCGCCATCGCACCGCCAGGCCATCCGGTGAGTGCCGCCTTCCGGCTTGTCTCGCAGCTACTGCTGTTTGCCCCGGTGGCGCTGTTGCAACTCATTCCCGAACGCCGGAGTATTCAGAGCCCTCGGTGGACATCGTGGATTAACGCGTTGCTGCTTTCCGGAATCATGCTCTATGCATATCTGCCGGCGCCCTTCTTCGATTATGTGTGGGATGTTTTTCTCATCGAGAGTATTTTTGTTTTCCTGATTTCACGCATCTGCCTGGTAATTGAAGGCCGCGAAGATTTATTTCCCTGGCCAATGCGGGTGTTGCTTTTTAAACTCATGCTGTGTATGGGGATAGTTAAATTTCTGCACGGCATGCCCGAATGGCGCTCCGGTCTGGCGTTAAAGTATTTCTGGCAAAACCAGCCAATGCCCGGGCACATGGCGTGGTGTCTGGCGCAGTTACCTGATTTCATGCAGCAAATTATGGCGGCGTTTGTTTTTCTGGTCGAGGTACCGGGGCCATTTCTGATCTTCGGGGGCGGCAAATCCAGACGGCTGTTTTTTTTCCTGAACCTGATGCTCCAGTTTGGTATCTTCATTTCGGGTAACTATGGATTTTTTAATATCCTTACCGTGGTGCTCAGTATTTCTCTATGGGATATGCCAAAGCTAGATGCATTGCAGCATGGTCGTTCTTCCTTACCACCTTTGCATCCGTTGTTGAGGAAAATAGTTTTATGCGCCTGCAGCGTTATCCTCGCCGGCTGGTGTTTCACATCACTATGGTATCTGTACCGGTGCGTCTTTCCGGGACCAAAATATTTGCACGAGACAAGTTGGATTTTTCTGGGCAATGAAGAGCAGCGCGCCGTACCGGCTCCGATTCGAACCGCACTTAAAGTCTATGCCGCCGCGAAGATCAGCAATCCCTATGCCCTGTTTGGCATGATACCCAAGTACCGGCTGGAAATCGGCCTGGAAGGCAGCGCGGACGGAGTCGAATGGAAAAAATACCAGTTTAAAATCAAACCCGACAAGGCGCAGACCGCACCAATTTGGTACGCTCCGCACCACTGGCGGCTCGATCACCAGATGTATTATGAATCCTTCCGTATCCGCGACCCCGCCCTGCATGAAAAATATAGCTACTTTCTGGGCGTGCGGTGGATGCCCCACTTTCTTCATGGGCTGCTCACCCAAAAGCCCGGTATCTCCCGATTGTTGGAAAACAATCCCTTTCCGGAGCACCCCCCGCTGCGCTTGCGTTTTACCTATACGTTTTACGAGTTTAATAACCGGGACGAATTTCTCGCGACACAAAAATACTGGAAAACGACTCCCGCGCGCAGCGGCAAATTTTTTGAAGGCATTCTCGACCTGGGGAATATCCACCAATTACCGTGAGTTTCAAACCGGCAGACGGCAAAATTCTTCATTTTTCGAGCCTGTTCAGATTCGCCAGAATCAGCAGCAAACGCTTATCTTTTTCAATTTCCAGGGGAAACTTTCTCAAGTGGCTTATTGCAGCCGCTGGTTTTCTCTCCTGTAAATGGCGCACAACCTGCCGCACAATCATCAAATAATGGTTTTCCGGCAGAGAAGATGTCGCCACGGCCCGTTCCGTATTCTCATCGAGACCGAACAACCAGGCAATCGTTAACGGAGACGCATTCGCCTTATAAGCTTTTACCAGCGCGGGCAATGCCGTTTTCATATCGGATGCGGTTTCGACCGTGAATATATTCTGAAACTCAATTTTGCCCAGATCCGGCCCCGGAGGGCCAAAACGGGCCGAAACGGCATTCGTCACAGAAGCCTTTTGGGTTGCGGCGAACCGCTGTAAGAACGGAGCATAGTGTGCAAGTGGTCGGGTATAGTCCTCCTCGATGTAGGCGTGGTTATCGGTCAGCAGCCGATGCGGAAAATATTCTGTTGCTAAATCAGCCTTCGTGGACACTAGGAGTGAAAATAGCTGTTCCGGCGATGACAGCGCCGTGTCGCGGTAAAACCGCGTCGTTGCCAGGATCTTGAATTTCTCCTGAAGATTTTGTTTTTGCCCGCCCTGCGCCGCGTAGCCAACCAGAATCAGGTTTGTTTCGGTGCCTGCATAGAGATCGCATTCCTGAAAAACAGCACAAAATGTTTTTAGAATCTGCATCGCCGCCGGGCGTGAAATGGAATGGATCGGCACCCAATAGGTAAATGCGCCACCGGGTCTCAGACGTGATTTAACCAGCTCATAATAATCTGTGGTATACAGATATGAGACGTTGGAATTTGCGGGTGGAGGAGGCTCTCCGGTGATCAAATCATAATTTTCGGTCGTTTTGTGCAGAAAATCCCTGGCGCCACCCAGGCTGAAATGAAGCCGGTTATCCCGAAGTGGATCGATACTATTCTCGCGATGGTGAATAATCTCCGTAAGCGGTAAAATGTCGCGCGTAACGTCGATGACATCCAACCGCTTGAGTTCTTTGAATTCCAGAAGGGCCTGCGCCGTTAATCCCGTGCCGTAACCTATATTCAATGCGCGCTCTCCGTTCTCGGCGTATAGCCAGGCGAGATACGACATTAACTTCATGTAGCGCCGGCTCGAAGGCATCGTGCCGGACATTGAGTGTGCGTTACTGATCAGACGATGGTAAAGCGGGGTTGCGCCCAGCAGCTTGTCTGTCAACACCCAGAGATCGCGGTTCGTCTCCGAAATGCGCCGTATTTTTTCGTGAGGAACCAACTTCGATATATTGCGTGTGATCTGATCATAATACCATTGCGAATCACGCGCCCGGATAAATAAAACTAACATTACAACTATGAAAACTAAAATGAAAATGGATTTCAGCGTCCTTTTCCCGATTCTAACCGCTGAGCGCCAAACGCAAAACGCAAGAACCCCGACATAACAGCCGATGAAAATCTGAAAGGAGATCGTGGTTTTTAGCCATGGCAGCAATAACAGGCCAAATAGAGCGGCCCCGATACAGGCCCCCCAGGAATTTTCAATCAGAACGCGCCGCGTCGTTGAAAAAGTGTCTGGTCCCGTTAAGAACGCAAAATTGTAGAGGCATGAACCTACTCCGGAAATCCCCAAAAGCAAGAGTACGATAAAGATTTCGCGCGGCAAAAAAGCCACAGCGGATAGCTTTTGCGCCGTAATGCAAAACACGAGAGCGCCAGCCGCAACGCCAGACGTTACCAGATGATATTTTCCCGCTAAAAGAGCGGATTTTAGTTTTGAAATACCATAACTGACCGCCGCACCCACGATCATGCTCAGCGCGGTAATTTCAGCACTGATATCCGCCGTATCACGCAGGTAGATCTGCAAAAGCCGGTAGACGATAGAAATACCACCAAAGAGCAGGAACCCGCCGGCAAAGGCATAACCCCAGGAAAAATTCCGTTCCCCGCCAGGGGAAGAAATATCTTCGGCACGACTATTTTCGCCCGCCGGCTGGCTCTTGAAGAGCAGTAAAGCTGCGATCATAAATCCGATCGCCGAGAGGGCCACCGTCAATACGCTCAATGACCAGGCTTTGAAAAAAACTCTTTCGCCTAGAAGCAAGCCCATGGCAGAGCCGCAATAGATCAAGGCATTCAGTCTGGGCGCTGTGAGGCGTTGGGTAACCGGTAATCTCAGCGACGTCTCAAACAGCAGGGAATATTCCATGCCTGATAAAAAAAAGAAAAGGACAGCCAGCGGAAGAATCCCGTGATTTGCGAATACTAGAATTATGCAGATGCAAAATTTCAGAACCAATACTAAACCAAACGCACGGCTGGTCCGCATTTGTTCAGGCAAAAAAGGTGTCAATGTCATCGCGATCGCAAAAGAAAAAAACTGAGCAACGAGCGTGACCGCAAAGCTCGTAAAATCTATGGGAAATACCAGCCCCAGTTTTCGCAAAATCACCTGGACATGAACCAAATGAATGAATTGCAGTAAAAAGCTGATAATCCCTATTTGAAATCGACTTTGCATTCGGTATGCACCGCGATACCGGTATTGCGGAACGAGCTTTCAGGTAAATCTTTTTGATCGTGGATTTACCGGTTTTTCGGCATATATATTGAAACTTTCCTTGTCTTTGTGAACTGCAGATATTTCGGGGTCAATGCGGTATGCTTTCCTTTTGCTTCTGGTGGCTTTTGGGTTCTGCAAAAAGCCGGCAACAGACAAGAACAACAAGCAAGAGCTTCTGAAGACCGAGCTCCGCAAATTTTTTAGCGTCCCTGTAGACGCGAAATCACCATTAAATGGCATTTTTCGTGTCGATAAAGACAGCCTCATTACCACGACCGAGCAAAAGTACCTGAACAACTACAAAGCACAACCGGACGAATCATCACTGGAAGTCGTTCGGGGCCGGATGAAGAACACAACGATTTTTTACCGCATCTCTGCGGGAGGTGCGATCGCCATGGCAACAATTGCTCCCGGAAGCATCGGCGTCAGCGAAGGGTTTATAACAAAACAACCAAAGAAAAATCAGCAAATTACCTGGCTGGGCAAACTCAAGAACCGCAAAGGGGAAATTCAGATACGCATTATTCACCCGACGCTGACGCCTATCAATAATTTTGAATACATCGAAGGCGACGTGACGCTCAAAGCGTCGCGCGAGCGGCGATCCCCCGACGAATTAACCTCGGCCTGTATGGAGACAATTCTGCAAAATACAGGGTTGGCGGAATATTGAAAGAATCTGAAATCTTCCGGATGTTTTAGATGCGCCCACTTCTTTCGCTAATTCAGGCGCAGGAACGTCGTAATTATAATCCGTACACGTTCTTTCTGTTCTGTATCTTCACGGGTTTAATGCGGGGTATACTGGAGATTTTCCTGCATAACATCCAGATTCGAAATACCGAAGTCGTCGGCTTTATTCCGTTCTATATCTCCCTCGGCTTACTGCTGCGCGAAATACTGGCACTCCTGGGAGGGATCAGTAGGGAAAAAGTTGAAAAATCCCTGATCATGGGAATTTTCCTGGGGTTATTCCCGCCGATATTCGATCTTTTTCTGCCAGCCCCGGCGCCGGTATTCTACGGCTACTATTTTCTCTGGGATTTCCGGAATATCCCGTGGCTCGGTTATAATCCTTACTTCAATTTTCCGGCCGGGGAATGCGTCACGATCTGGCTGAGCATCTTATTCTGCGCCCTCTACGTCCATGCCCAAACAGGAAAGATTTTCCGGGCCCTGATGGCTTTGGCTGCTGCATATCTCATTTTTATTTTTTGCGGCAGCTTGTTTCCTATGCTACTCTTCAGAGTTTCGCAAGGCCTTGCCGCGACAGTCGAAGCTGTGCGTGCGATAGACTTTGTCAGGCTACAGATGTTCTTACTCCGCCTGTCATTCTGGCAAGCGATACTCGCTCTCGCATTACTCCTGGTTTCGCGGAAAACGCTGCTCGTGCATACGCTACGCCGCTTGCCGCATGGCCTGCCGTTTATTTGCCTCGCTATTCTTGGCGGAACTTTGGTGAAGGCCTCTACGGAATTTCTAATCAGCGCAACCTCTGCATTGCTCGCGGTGATTATTCTCGCGATCTGGCAAAACGATCATTTTGATTTCCGCGATGACGGCAACACAGAGCCGCCGGTTGCAAAGCATGAGTTGCAATCCTGGACGATTGTCACCCTGATCACGCTGCTGTTTCTGTTTTTTCAAAATCAACGCAGCAGCATCTTGCTTTTTGTCGCGCTGGTTGCATCGACGCTCTACAACTACCCCTTCTACCGGGGCCGAAATCATTTTCCCGCCAATCTGAAAATCGAGGGCATTTGGGGTGTATCGGCATTTCTCGCAGGTGCCTTGCTCGATCCGGTTGCGGCCCAGGACTTCAGGGTGAAAATAACGGCGCTGCTGATCTTCGGCGGTTGGTCAAGTGTCAGCGTCTGGAAAGACCTTAAAGACATAGAGAGCGATAAACGCGCGGGGGTCGCAACGGTGTTCACATTGCTGGAAAAACGTGGGTTCCCGCGCACCAAAATCGTCATAGGCGTGAGGTCGGTGGTAACATTTTTTTTCCTACTGCTTCCGCTGATTGCGTTCGTGACTATCAATGCAACGGCCGGGGCGATTCTCATGGCGACCGCATGCTTACCCGTCGCGTGCTTATGGCTCGGCGAGGGGAAAAAAGCTTTTCAATGGGGTCTCGTAGCCGTCGCGTTGAATATTCTCGCCGCTGTCGCGCTCGTGCATTTAGGAATCTGGAGGGCCTGATGATCCGCCCGACAAAAATTCTCTTCGCTTTTTCCTTCATATACCTCATTTCATGCAAAAAGCCCGACACGCAGGATACGTTTGCCGGACAGGCCTTGGATACCAGCGACAAAGCGTTGGCAGAAGGCCGGGCTCTATCTCAAAAATATTGCACGCAATGCCATATTTTACCCGAGCCTAACCTACTCAATCAGGAATCCAACAACTACACCCTGAGCTATATGGGGTTGCTGATGGGATTCGATTCATCGGCAAATTTAATCGAGCCGCTCGAGAAGGCACATTTTCAGAACCGGTTTCGTCTGCTCAAGGCAACACAAAGAATTCCACAAAAACCAGCCGTTTCCCGGGAAGAATTCCATGCGCTGAGAAATTTTTTCTTAGCGAAATCACTCATTGATCCATCACCACCCGTTTCCGTCAGCAAAATTTCCGGCACTGTGCCAAACCTGAAGTTTGACGATAAAGTTGTAACGCTGCTCAAGCGCATCCCCGGTACCGAAAGGATGGCTATCGGTGGTGGAATGACGAACAGCCTTCAGATTTTCGATTCCACTTGGAATATTTTATTGGAAACGTCATTCACCAGCCCGCCAGTCGACGTCGTTTATGAGGACAAAACGTATTATGTCGTGACCCTGGGCGACCTGCTGGGCGGCTTAAATAGCCTGAAGAAGGCTGAGCTCTGGGCTGTCTCCAGTGCTTCGAAGAAGAAATTGCTGAGCGGATTGACGCGCTCCACGCAGGTGTTGCTCCATGACATGAACGGAGATGGGCGCAAGGATTTCCTGATCTCTTCTTTCGGCAACCAAGAGGACGGGGAATTAGCGTGGTATGATTTTGAAACCGGAAAGCAAAGAAAACACACGATTACTGAAAATGCATCGGTTGTGCGTACTGCTATCCTCTCGAAGCCAGGAAAACATCCGGTGCAGATTGCGGTTTTGAAGGCCGGCGCCCGCGAGCAGTTGATGCTCTACACCATAGACCGCCAGAAAACAGAATCAAGGATTCTGGATCAATACCCCCCAAGTTACGGTTCTGTCTGGCTTGAGGCCGCAGACTTGGACGCAGATGGCAACGACGAATTACTTGTGCTTAGCGGCGATAATGCAGATTGCGGTCCGCACAATGCCATAAAACCCTACCAGGGTCTGCGCGTTTACAGCATGACCGCGGATGCAGCCACGCTCAGAGATTTTTATCCCATTCAAGGCGCACTGAGCATGAGCATCAGGCCCCCTTCTTCTGGCCAACCTGTTCAAATTCTGGTATTAGCGTACTACGCTGATCTGCGGGCACCTCGTGATGTGGTCATCTTGACCGCCGATGCTACCGGAAAATTCCACGAAAAATCGTATTTTATGAATTCAAGACCGACCGTGGGTCTATGGCTGAATGCTGCGAATTCGCTTCTCATCGGCAGCGGCAATATTCCGCTGCGTCAGCGCGTGCAGGGATCAACCCAGTTCAGGCAATTCAACGGACCAGCGCTACAGGAATTCACTATACGCGACTAACCTGCGTCGAAAATACGGAGCGTGCTCAGCCCCGTTCTGAAGAACATCGCGATCCTGATCACCTACGCATGGTTATCTTTATCCTGCAAGGAAGAGAAAATAAATGTCGATCAGAAGCTCGCCGCGACGCGGGAGTATTATGATTCCCCTGGCGTCATCGGCGCTTTCATGGATCCGGCGGCCTTCGGTCAATACCGGTGGCATGCGACATTTAAGATAAAGACTTTAGAAGGTCAGATACTGGATGAAACTGAATATCTGACCCGCAATGCGAAATTATCCACAGAGACGCGCATTCTGGATTGGGGCTGCGGAATGGGCTGGTTAGCCGTGCGCCTGGCACAGCAATGCCGGTGCCGGGTGACCGGGCTCAACATTTCTGCCGTTCAACTGGAACAGGCAAGAAAATGGGCGCAACAGAATCACGTCGCGCAGTGGGTGAAATTCGACCTGTACGACGGCAAAAAGCTGCCTTACGAAGACTCGGCTTTTGACGTGATTTTCTCGCAAGAAGCCCTCGTAAACGCTCCCGATAAAGATCTTACCTACCGCGAAATTTTTCGGGTGTTAAAACCCGGCGGAGAATTTTCTGTTCAGGATTGGTACGCAGACGCAGCAAATAAGCATTGGGCAGATCTCGTTAAACCTATCGACGAAGAGCATAAATCTTCACTGGCGACGATGCAAGATACCGCACAAACGCTGAAGCGAATCGGTTTTGAGAGCGTTCAAAATGAGGATATCCGCGAGCTCGCCCCCGGTTCACTAGCGCGGGCTTTTCCCAACCAGGTATTCGCGGCTGCTCTGAAAAGCGGGGCTTTTACCGTCGCCTTTACATCCGCAAGAAAACCGCGGCTGCCTTAAATCAATAACCCGCCGCATAGGCGAACGCAATGAAGTAGCTGGAAATCGCTATCGAAAAATAACGGAAAATCCGCAGACGGGGTGCCCAGTACAATACTGCCCAAAGCGGCAGAACAGAAAAACCCGCAAAGAGCAGGCCATGTAGAATCGTCTTTCTCGCCAGTAAGAAAAAAACGGGCAAAACGACAATAATCGCAATTTGAAGTTTGTAAAATCGAACGGCAGTCGAGAGACTTTTAGTTTTCTTCTGCAAAAATGAAATCAGCGTTTTTCGCCCGTCCCGGCGGTCGTTGAGAATATCTTTTAGATCTTTGAGCGACGATAAATACGCCCAACCAAAAAAAATGAGCACCGTCAGCACTAATGTCGATACCTGAAAGGGATTTATCTTCAAACAAACCAATGCGCTCCACAGAGCACAGACACCCCAACCGCCTTCGATTTTCTGGCCGCCGAGCGTATAATAACGCATCCGGGTTTCGGGCAGGTTGTAAAGCAGCGTCAAGACCAGAAAAATCAACTGCGGAAAAAACAGCAAACTGCCTATCCCGTAAAGATAACCGACAAGGATAAACATCAGGACCATAAAAAACCGCACGCTGTCGGCATACTGCATCCCCATAGTTGAGACGGTGACTAAAGCAGATTTAGCAACCGTTTTCGTATCGTAGAGATCGTTTTGCATGCAGGCAAACAGGAAATTAAGCATTACCAGCCCGGGAATGCAAAGCGTCAGTACGCCGTAATTACCCGTAAAGATGAAGGGCGCCGTTGCGATAGCACCGAACGGCATGTAGTGTAGCACCCTTCTCTGGAGCGCCCTGCGGAAATTTGAATCCGTGATGAGCCATAGCAGAATAATGACAGCAAAATGGGCAAATACATGGTAGCGCGTAGAGGCGTTGCGCGCGTTGAGCCGCAGCGCGGCATCCAGATTCAGGCCTGCATCGGCTTGGGTGAAAAAATCCGTTAAGCTTTTGGGCAACACAACCAAAAAGAACAAGAAGACTCCGTATGCCGCAACACCCGCGGCCAAAATTCTGAGCGGGTTCCGCGTTTCACGGAGGGTGAATACCAGCGTGAGCATGATAATCAACCAGACCGCGACCGCTTCGCCGAGCGGAAATCCGCGCATCGGCGCATAGAAAAATGGTGAGAAATAGCTGAAATCCTCATATAAATAATAAGAGTAAGGCAGTAACGGCGTGGCCTGAATCCAGAAATTTACCAGATCCACTACGGGCGGCAATAGCCCAACCAACAACCCTAGCCGGGCAAAATTCAAACTTGATCTGCGGGAAATTCCCGAAAGCCTGTACAATATCAGATGAAAGCTCAAACCGACGGCCACGTAGTAAAGTGAGTACGCAAAGGGGAGCACACCGTTTAACTTGGCCACTCCTAAACTGGCCTCCAGAAACCAACGGCCGAAGCCGACAACAACAGCAATGAGAATCAGGGCCGAATAACTGGATTTGCGATGCTGCTGTCGAGTGATCATGTTTTCCGCGATCTGTTCTATTTCAGTTCGGTGCCGAAAACTGTCAGCACCTTAACCCATGCCAGCATTAATTCCTGGTACGCAGCCCTGGTTTTTTCTTTTTCCGGATAGGTCTTCATCGCCGTGCGGATATTCGCGGCCAGCTTGTTAACGATCTGAAAAAGCGGCTGGAGATCAGCTCCCAATTGCCTGCCCAAAAGATTGGGATTTTCCGCATATTTTTTACTGACCGCCGGATATTTTTTTGCCATCGCCTTGATACCCGTATACAGATCGAGCGTGATATTCGTATTTTCCTGGATCAGCTTCAGTAAATCATAATCTTTTTTACTCTGGGTATACTGCGCCAGTTCATCCTTACTTGCCGCGTATTTTGCGTAGGTGCTTTGAATTAATTTGCGACCTTCTGCAACGACCAGATCTTCTTCGCGCCGGCCATCGGCACATTCAGAAGCAAAAAACGTAATTGCGGCAAACAGGAAAAAGCGAGAACGCATACAACGACTGACTTTTCAGACAAAATCAGTCGTCATGCGCTTTTTGTTACGGATAGTTCGCTTCGGAGTACCCGCCTGGGAAAAGTAAACTGCCGGTACCTTTGCGGCCGGATCCTGTACTGGAATTACAGCTCGAGGTAGTCCCGCCGCCGCCTGCACCTGGTGCCACGTCAGGGGTGATATTGCAGTTATAACGCACCGGTGGCGCATTGAGCGGAACTTTGCAATAATCGTAATTCTTGTTATTGCGCCATTTTGTTCCCACTGCGTCAGAGCACGCTTCGTCGGTTTTTGTCGAAAGATCGGAACAATATGTGCCCCACTGCTCGACAGAACCGGCAGGTTTCAGGCATGAATTTTCGTTATTATCCGTGCTGTTTCCGGATGGGTGTGCACAGGTGCCCTGCGTACCCGGCCCGCCAATAGCAGGGCTCTGCGTCGCGACACCGTACTGGTTCGTGGCAATGTTCGGCGGAAAACCAAACTCACCCGTACCTAAACCCAACATCCACGAGAGAATGCCCGTCGCAGTACCGTTTATGATATCCCAAACACCTTGAATTCCCGGGCTCGCGGTATTGCCTAAGACGCTCAGGCCATTCCAGACGATACCGTCTGTGTCATGGTATTCGACAACCGGCCATACTTCCGCACCTGTTTCTTCCGCCAAATAAGCCAAACACGCCTCGGTGCTCCGGGCTGAGGCAGTACCCCACCAAGGTGCCTGGTAACGGTGCCGGTACGTGCCGGCCCCAAACTGGGTATCTGTCAGATCGACCCAATCGGTTTTGCTGAAATTATGCATTGTTCCATCCGAGCTGGGTTGTGGCGCGGTGTCGTAGTCTTCGGGTAATTGTTGCGGGTTCGTCAAGGAACCAACACTATTGCTCGGCACGCCGAAACCGCAAACCATCGCCGCAATGGCCGTGCGCCAGCCAAACTTCACAATCAAACCCTCGAGCGCCTTGCCTGTGCCTGTGTTCAGCAACTCACCCAATCGGTTAGGTCCGATCCCGGTGAAATAGTGACAAGTGCCGGTGCGCTGGTATTTGCTGCGTACCGTGCCCTGGCTAAATGCCGTGCCCGCATCAGGTATGCCCGTACCTTTATGGATAAGGCCCACAAACGCTTCTACGGCGAGATCCTCATCGGGTTCAAGGTTATTCACAAGATATGTGAGCGAGCGGTACACCGCATTGATATGCGTTGTATTTACGAGTGCCTTTGTGACATCACCCGGTTGGTTATTCACGATGCCGATCACCGAGTTAATCCGCCGTGTGGCGTTGACCATGCGGATGGTCTTCTGCGGATTTGTAACTCCACCAACGATGATGGCCAGAGGCGAAGCGTCGTTGATTCCCAACATCAGATTCGATAAACGGTGCCTGCGATCGTAGTTATATGAGATGTCTGATTTATTGTAAGCAAAGCTGACGTCAGCATCACAGGTATAATACTGAGCGGCGTTATTCCACGTCGAGCCTGCAGCAACACAATCCTGTTGGTTGGTGTGTGTCGCAACAGTACAGTTCGCGCCCGAGGTGACGGTAGAATCGTAATCGGCGCGCAGACCGCAATATTGTACGTCGTTGACGACGGTCTTCATGTTCATCTGCTCTGCGATCGTACGCGGCTGGCCCAGTGTCTGGTTCCACGCTAACTGGTTGATAGTATCCCAGATAATGGAAATGTCGCCAACGTTTTTCGTACCAGTGCCCTTTTTCGTCGATGCGCCGACATTGTTCAACAGGGTAAGCATTTTACCGTAGTGAATGCCGCCCGACATATTCCCTTCGGTCCACACAGCGCCGCCAGCCGTGCATGTCGAATAGGTTTGGTAAGTCACATTCGTACACGACCCTGCACCATTAATGACGGCGATGAGTAGGTCGATGTTGGTTACACCGTTTAGGAGATCGCTCATATAGTTGATGCGGCCGATGGCATTCACGAAACCATAGCCAGTGCCGTCGGTGCGTGTTCCATAAGAGAAAGTCGGGGTAGAGGAGGAAATAAAGTTCAGGTTCGCCACTCGATTCACGACTGCGATCACGTTCGAAATTGCGTCTGTCTGGTTGATGAGAACAATAAGGCGCCCGAGGGCATCCGTGGTATTCGTATCGCAACCTGGGTCTGTACACCCTGACCCCGAAGGTGCGGTTCCGTACAGGGCGCCAGCATATGATCCTATCGCGCCGGTGCCATACGTTAGGTTACCCTGAATATCGACGAGTGTATCAATACGCGTGATGTTGGTGTTCGGATCATTCAGCAGCAAAATCATTAAATCCACGCTCGTCATTTCGGAGAGCAGCCGCGACAGGTACTTAATGCGGTTCACGTTTCTGAGCAGGTAGCTCACCCGGGTGATCATATAGTTCAGATTCACTTCGTTGACCATGCGAGCGGTATTGAGGCCGGCGTTGCCACCCGTCATCGCCTTGATAAACGTCGTCAACCGACCGAAATCTTCGAGCGTGCTGTTCGAAAGTTCGTTAGTATACGGTGATCCGCTATTCATTGTCCGCATATCATAGAGCACATCTACCATACGCTGAACACCTGTCGCTCCTGTAGGGTAAGAGCCATTCGTTCCGGGACCGGTAGTCGGGTTCAGGTTACTGACGATTTCCGCAACGGTATTCGATCCCGCGGCAGTGGTCGCAATATCGTTCACCAGACGAACCAGGTGATTCGCTATACAAAAATCCGTCGCGGTGCCGGTCGAGCAGGTTGCGCCATTGGCAAGCTTCACTGCGTTGACGCGGTTAAAGAATTGTGCCAACTTTGCGCCGCCGCCGGGATTTGGAGAGTTAAAGAACGTTTCATCGCCCGCCAAAGCAGTATGAGTACCCGAGTTTGCTGCGGTTGTATTCACAAGGGACGAGCAAGTCAAATCGTTGCTCAGGCGGAACGTATTGACCGTAAGCGGACAGACATAGTAGACTTGCCCTGAGTTAATGCCGCTCGGTAGCTTTATCGTAGACGTAAAGGAAATGCGGGCATTTTGAATTAAGCCGTGGGCCGCCCAGGTAACAACGGCCGGCGAGGCTACGGAAATTGTCACAGTTGACGACGTCGTATCATACACGTTCGCCGTTAATTTGAGTTTATTCAGAATTTCCGCGACGCGGATAGTATTAGTAACCCCGTTTAATAGCGCTGCAACATCGCCAACCGGCGCCCCGGCCGGTGAATCCGCGAGAACACGCAACATATTGCTTGTCCCGGCGGGATTCAGGGTTTTCAGGATATCAGCCGTGCGCACGCCCGCAGCCCCCGTCAAACCATTGATGAGATCGGGTACATTAGACGGCGTCTGTACGAAATCCATCATTGCTACAAGTTGATCTGTCGATGCCTGGCTATTCATGTTATTCAGAATGTCATACATGATCTGCAGATTGGAGATCGTATTCACAGTTGTGGCGAGCCGCGGCACGGTCGCAATGCTGGCCGGGTACTCGACACGATTCACTGTGTGTATGAGTGTATCAAGGCCGTTGTCCCAGGTGGGAGTACAGGTGATCGGGGAGGCTGCCCAGCAACCGGCCGGGGTCGTAGTTGCCGTTGCATTACTCAGAATATCCGCAACGTTGGTAATGCTCGAAGCAATGTACAGATTGTTCATCATGATATAGGTTTTTTCGGCAGCGGTGCGTGCTGCTCCTTTATCTCCCGGTAATGTAACCGTATCGAGATAGAAAACACCTGTACTATTTAATGCACGTTGTACATCCCAGCGTAACCGACGTACCCCGGTTGCCAGCGCCTGGGTGCGCAAGGTAAAAGATCCCGAGACACCTGTAAAGGTTTGCACCTGCACATCATCAACATAGAAGCGCACCGTATCGTAAGCGCCCAAAGCTTCACGCGTATAAAATGTCATGTTGCCGGCCGTCGTGATGTTTGCTATCATTTCGGCCGATTGTGTTTGAGTAAAGACTGTCGCAGCGGTGCCGTCGTTGCGTAGGGAGCAGGCACCGCTATGCACTGTTGTACCACCCGAGCGCCAGCTTTTGCCCCACCACGGCGTACCTGCAGTGGTTTGATTGTTTGAGAAAGCCCAATTCATACGGTTATCGAATTCACCGTTAACACAGCCCGTGCCTATGTTGGTATCAAAAGTAGAATCATTTGTGAAAACACCGGTCGTATCCAGATTATTCACCATATAGGCGAGGCGTAACGTGCCATTTGTGCCAAAGGAATCGGCATCGGTACCTATGTAGAGCTTGTTGATGGTTGCAACCATCGAGTCGACGCCGTCAAAAACGTTACCGCCATCACCCGGATATGCCGTCGGCAAACCGAGCCCAACGGGTAAGGCCACGGTAGGCCATGGCGGTCTTTTGCCGTCGTTTGTCAGGCCGTTCACGATCGTGTACATGTTAGGCACGTTCGAAATATTATTTACAATAACTGGTATTTTGGAGGCTTTTGTTCTCCATGTTGCAGACGCAGCCAAACACGCGCTGCCATTGGTATGGGCGGGATTCGAACAAACCCGGTCGAGTTCGTTGATCATGCGTGACATATTTTCAATACCGTCGGCGGTCCAGGTTGCGCCGCCAGCCACGCAGGATGTCCGCGTTTCATAGATAGGATTCGAGCAATTTGAATTCGACCACACACCCGGGTTTAACGGGCGCAGCGATGCATCGAAAGGCGCTTCGCACGCTGCTTTAGTGAGGTGCCAAGGACGCGAGCAATAGACATTTCCGGAAAGACCTGCCATAACTGCGGTGATGTTTGAGAGACTGGTCGTACCGTTGATGATAACCGCGATATCCCGCAAATCTTTGGAACTGTTCACAAGCCGAATCAACTTTGCGGTTCCGGCCGCAGAAAAAACTCCACTCGGAGCGGCCAGATCGTTGATGAGTGTCGGCATTACACTTAACGCTTCATTCAACAGCGAAATCAGTAACGCAAGACGCGCTACATTATTGTTATAGGTGACCCCGTTGGGATCGCTGAAAGAAGGCGAAGCTGCTGTCGTATCGGTAACACCATGGACAATGTTTTTAACCCCTTCCATGCCAGCATTTGTCACCTGGTTGATCATGTTAGTCATTTTCGCAATGGTATCTGTTCCCCACGAACCGGGCTGCTGGCAGGCATCATCCAGCTTATTAAGAAGATCCAGCACTTCAATGGCTGTCAGCTTAACGGAGTTAGGCCCATTGGACATGAGAGCTGTTAGTTTTCCCGTACCGCTGATGCCATTAATCAGCTGCGTCATATTTGAAACGCCAATACCGTATGTGAGGAGATTCAGGTTATCTTGTCCGATTCCCGCTACCAGAGCATCGTAGCGGTCGGCACCTAAGGCAGCACGCATTTGGTCTGACGTGTAGGTCTGCCCTGATTCGGCCTCTTTATTTTTGGCAAACTGAGTCTGCGTCCGCTTTGGCGCGCAGGTTGCCGTAAAGGCAACAAGCCCGATTCCAATCAGTATTTTCCAACTTTTTGCGCTCTTCATGTTCCCTCTGTCTATTAGACGAACATCAGGGCGGATTTACTCCGCATTGATGCCAATCCATCATGATAATATGTTCACTATCGTAGTTTCGGGGCCAAAAAACCCGAAAAGGTGAACAAGTGTTTTGTGCGGTGCGATAAATGGAGAAATGTGATTATGTCACATCTTTTAACGGATGCCAGCCTTGTTTTGCTTGACGCAGTCATCAAAATCAGCTGGATAAAGCATGGCCTTGGCCGATATCCGAAATATTGACGCGCAAGAGATGAAGCGCCGCTTGCTGCAGGTGCGCGAGATGGCGATCGGCATTGCCTCGCGCATCCGCTACAGCCGTACCTGGTGGTACTCCGGCGCCGCCGTCATTCTCGGCCTGTCCCTTGCGCGCGTCGGGCACTCCGTCGTGCTCTACGCAATCAGCAAATCGACACCGCTACCGCCACCACGCGCCGCGGCACAGCAGACCAACAGCAGCGACCAGATCTTTTCAGACCCGACGATTACCGTCGGCGGTGCGCTTTTTCAAAAAGCCGGAGAAACCCCGGTGGCTGGCGCGGCGGCCGTTGTCGAGCAACCCGCGAAGCCGTTCAAGCTGACGGCGACACTCGAAGGCCCGCCCGATGTCGCACGCGCACTGATCGAGACGCAGGGTGAAAGCATCCGTGAATATTGCGCGGCGTCTGCCGGCTGCCGCAAGAAAGAAAAAGAATGCGAGTGCTCGGTGCAGAATGCCACCATCATTTCGATTGCGCAGGAACACATCTGGATCAAGATGAACCAGAGCAGATATAAACTGAAAATCGGGCAATCCACCACCGACCTCGCGGCGCAGGCTGCTGCGGCCCCTGCCGCGGCGGGAGTACCTGCAGTCGCAACGGGTGGCAACCAGGTTATTTCAAAAGTGATTTCGCGCGAAGAGGTGAACAAGAATATTCTCGGTAACCCCGCGAAGATTTACGAGGGTGCGCAGTTCGGCCCGCATCTTGTGAACGGAAAAATCGAAGGTTATAAGATCGCGCGGGTCAACGACGACCACGTGTTTGCGAAACTCGGCGCCCGGTCGGGTGATATCATACGCAAAGTGAACGGTTATGGCCTGAGCGACACCGAGCGCATGCTCGATTTATGGAAGGCGATCAAAACCGCGCCTGAGATCAAGATCGAACTCGAACGCGACGGTAAGACGATTACCTACGACTTCCAGATTCGGAATTAACCCCACCCCGGCGCAAAGCGCCGACCCTCCCCACTGACGTGGAGAGGGTTTTTTCAGGAAGAATTTCCCCAAAGTTCCCCCTCTCCATGTTAGGGGGTGGGGTTAAACATCCAGAAATGGTTCACGGGGCCGTGACCATGCCCCAGTGGCTCGGCATTTTTCAGCGCGCCCGTTAAGTATTCCTTCGCTGCCTGAATCGCCGCAGCAGCCTCAAAGCCGAGGGACAGATAAGCGGTAATTGCCGCCGAAAGAGTGCACCCGGTGCCGTGTGTCGATGAAGTCTTCACGCGCGGCGCAGAAAATTCGCTGAAACTTTTTCCGTCATAGAGAATATCCGTGGCATCGCCGCCATCGAGATGACCACCTTTAACGAGAATAAACTTTGCGCCCAGGCGATGCAGCGCCGTTGCGGCGGAACGCATATCGTCTTGACTCACGATCTTCTTACCCGTAAGCACTTCGGCTTCGGGAATATTCGGCGTGACGATAAAGGCAAGCGGCAGCAGTTTTTCCTTCAACGCGGTCTCCGCTTCAGGTAAGAGCAACCGGTGGCCGCTCTTCGCCACCATCACGGGGTCGACGACGAGCTGTGTCAGGTGAAAGTCCGTGACGGCGCGCACGACACTGGCGATGATTTCTGCGTCGACCAGCATGCCGGTCTTCAGTGCGGCAACTTTCAGGTCGCTTGCCACGCTTTTAATCTGCGCATAGACGAGCGCCGGCGAGACGCGCTCAAAACTATCGACGCCGACCGTGTTCTGCGCGGTAATCGCTGTGATCGCGCTGGTGCCATAGACGCCTAAGGCAGCGAAAGTTTTCAGGTCTGCCTGAATGCCCGCACCGGCAGAGGAATCGCTGCCGGCAATTGTTAAAGCGATGCTTTGAAACATTTTTTATAGGGGGTGTTACACACCCCCTATAACCCCCGTCCCACCGGAAGCGTCGGTGCCAATAAAAAAATTCGGCCTGACTGTAGTTCGGCAATCACCAGTTCTTTATTGCGTAGCCGGCCGAAGCTCGACCACAAACCGGGCGCCTGAATGAGGATATCCGGCTTTATATTGCTCTTCTGATAATCGATCGAAAAAATACGCCCCGAAACCGAATCGGCAAAGATATATTTGCCGCGGTAAGCAGCGAGTGCCGTGCCTTCGTAGACATAGCCGCCGAGAATCGACTGCCCGACACCGTGATCATATTCATGGAATGGCTCGACAAGACCCTTGCGGTTGCAATCCTTCGCGGGCTTAAAACAATGAAAACCTTCCATGATATTCCAGCCCATATTCTCACCGCGGCCAACGAAACTCAGCTCTTCATAGTCGTTCTGCCCGACGTCGGCCACCAGCAGGCGCCCGTCGGGCACAAAACTGAACCGCCAGGGATTGCGCAGGCCCCAGGCAAAAATCTCGCGCTGCTTGTCGCCGCGCTCTCCCTTCGAACCCGCAAACGGGTTGTCGCGGGGGATGCCATACGTCACTGAAGTCCTGACGTCGATGCGCAGAATTTTCCCGAGATGCGAGGCTAAGTTTTGCGCATAACCGCGGGGATCTCCCCCCGAACCGCCGTCACCGACACCGATGTAGAGATAACCGTCAGGCCCGAACTCGAGCATGCCGCCGTTGTGGTTGCTGAACGGTTGGCGGATAGTTAATAGCTCGGTCAGTTTGCCCGTATCGGGCGCCGACGGATTCTTAACCCTGACGCGCGCCACAATCGTACGCCGCGGTTTTGCCGCTGAATAGTAGATGTAGTAGCTGTGGCTTTTTTCAAAATCGCGCGGGAAGGCAAGGCCCAAAAGTCCCTCTTCGAGCGTCGGGTCAGCGACGCGGTCTGTGAAATCGGCGAGCACAAGATTGCACTTGCGCTCCGGGCTTTCCAGGCGGATGACCCCTGGCTTTTCGACGATGGCATAGGCGTCGGGGCAACTCTCCAGCTTTGCAGGGTAGGGCGTTACATAGACCGGTTGTTTGAATGTCTTCTTAAAGAAGGGTTTGAGTTCAATTTTAGAGATTTTGCTGAAGGGGGCGTCGGAGAAGATTGCTGCAACAGCGATGAGCAGCAGGAATAGGATGCGAAACACAGCAGTAATTTAGGTAAATTCCGGGCAAAATGCCAACTTTGGCAAGGTTCGGCCGTTTTTCGCATTGCCGCATTGATAGTTTCTAACCGCATGTCCCATGAAAAAAATATTCACCTCCCTACTGATCGGCACCCTCTGCCTCGCAGCGGCATGCAAAGAAAAACCGGCGGCCCCCCCTGCTCCTGCGGCTCAGGAAAACACCATCGCGACAGGTATTTACCAAAGTGCCAAAGAGGGCGATTGCCTCTGCGTCAACAGCGAGAAAAAGATCGCCTGCATGACCGGCGACATTGAAGCCATGGGCATCAGCCTGGGCTCTGATTATGACAAGTCTGAAGTACAGGATATGAAAGCCTCCCTACAAGAGCATTACCGCGCCCTGAAAATCGCCGGCAAGGATAGCCTGCGCGACGGCAATAACCCCGCAATTTATGTCAAAGTCAAACAAGCCACCAATTGTATGGCATTAAACAAACCCATCGGTGGCCCTATCGCTTACGAAGACTATTGCGTGCGCTGATCCATTTTTAGCTTGACAACTTGTGCGGCGCACAAAACATGGCCGCACATTCAGATTTTCGAAGGAGCTACACATGGAACAACAAATTCAACAAATCGTAAACTTTGCAATCGGTACAGTTAAGGGCTTTGGCGACGCAGCTAAAAGCACGCTGTCAAACCTCGAAGCAGAAGTGAAAACCCTCGTCGAAAAAGGCGCGGCAGCCAGCGACGAAAATGCACAGAAGCTGCGTGCAAACGCAACTGACCTTGTGAACCGCGTAACGAATATCGTTAACACAGCGGTGAACAACCTCAACGAAGTGACTGGCCAGGCTCAGCAAATGGTGAAAGACGCCGTTGCGAAAGTTAAGCCGGAAGCGAAATAACCCCACCCTTCGGCCCCCCCTCCCCACCAATCGGCTGACGTGGAGAGGGGACCGGAGAGCCTGCGTTTCATTTTTTGTTCTTCAAGACCATGACTCTAAAGACATCGTCATCAGGGGCATAGGTAATCCCAAGATTCTCCATTAACAGATCCATATCTTCTTCAGCATAATCTGCACTCATATCTACATTTTTTTCAGCGCGCTGCTTAATACCGGTGTCTTGTGTAATTCTGCCATTCAGACACTCAAATTTTCTCAGCTTCTTACCTCCGGCAAATGAGACCAGGTAGTGGCTGATTTCCTGACCCGCAGCGGTCTCATTGAGTTCGGCGCTGAATACCCAGACGTCAGTGCCGAATAATTTCTGCAGCTTTTTCGGCATGGACTCCTCAAGCCATTCGAATCCATCCAAACTCCAAAGCACCGTCCAACCGTTTTCGACCCAGGTGCCGATTAAAGTCAAACCCTTGTCAAAGTACTCGTTCGCAAGCGCATAGATGAGATTGGCCATATCCTGGGAGTTGTCATAGGCGTATGCCTCGCGGGTAAGCGTCCGACCGGTTAATTCCGCCAGAGACTTCCACCGCTTATCTAAACGTGCTTTGATTGCAACAATTATCATAAATTAACCCTGCGGGGAAACCTGTAGATATACGTGAAGGTTTAGGGCGAAAACCAACGTTCTCGTTGCTTAAGTCCGTCAGGTAGGTGAAAAACCTATCCGGCGCGCCGGTTTGTATTAACCCCGTTTATCCGGCGCTACAAAAGCGCGCAGTGTATGGCCGTTGTAGATCTGCCGCGGACGGCCGATCTTGGCCGACGGGCTCTCGATCATCTCTTTCCACTGCGCGATCCAACCTGGCATACGGCCGAGCGCGAACATCACGGTAAACATTTCAGTCGGAATTCCAATCGCGCGGTAGATGAGTCCACTGTAGAAATCCACATTGGGGTAGAGTTTGCGTTCGACAAAATAATCGTCTTTGAGTGCTGCCTCTTCAAGCTGCATCGCAATTTCGAGCAATGAGTCTTTGACGCCCAGTTTCGTCAGAACTTCCATACACGCCTTTTTGATAATCTTTGCGCGCGGGTCGAAATTTTTATAAACGCGGTGGCCGAAGCCCATGAGGCGGAAGGATGAATTTTTTTCTTTCGCCATCTCGACGAATTTCTTAATGTTGCCGCCTTCAGACTGTATGTGCTGCAGCATTTCAATCACGGCCTGGTTCGCGCCACCGTGCAGCGGCCCCCAGAGCGCGTTGACACCGCTCGAAATCGCGGCGAAAACATTCGCGCGCGACGAACCCACCATGCGCACCGTCGAGGTCGAGCAGTTCTGCTCGTGGTCGGCATGGAGTATAAGCAGGAGATCCAACGCGCGCTCGACGACGGGATCGACTTCGTAATTTTCTGCCGGCACCGCGAACATCATCTGGATAAAATTCGCAACATAGCTCAGCGAATTTTTCGGATACATGAATGGCTGGCCGACGGATTTTTTGTGTGAGAACGCGGCGATCGTCGGCGCCTTGGCCAACAGGCGGTGCACCGAAAGTTCGCGGCCCGTCGGGTCGAGCGGATCAGCAGCGTCTTTGACATAGTAGCCCGACAGCGTGTTGATCATCGAACCCAGGGTCGCCATCGGATGCGAATCTTTGGGAAAGCCGTCGTAGAGTCGTTTCAGGTCTTCGTGGATCAGCGTGTGGCGCGTGATGGATTTGTTAAAACTTTCAAACTCATGCTTGCGCGGCAGGTCGCCGTAGATCAAGAGATACGCAACTTCGAGAAAGGTCGATTTTTCCGCGAGCTCGGCGATGTCGTAGCCACGGTAACGCAAGATGCCCTGCTCGCCGTCGAGAAACGTAATCGCACTCAGCGTCGAACCGGTGTTGACATAACCATCGTCGAGCGTCACAAGCCCGGACTGGGCGCGCAGTTTCGAGATATCGATCGCCAGTTCGTTTTCTGTTCCCTTGACAACGGGGAGTTCATACTCCTTGCCTTCGAATATTAGTTTCGCTGTAGTGCCCATACCGTCAATTTATGAAATATGGCGAGGATTTCAAGTTATTGTTCATAATACGTGCACCACGGTTTTCAGGGAAAAAATTCATTTACATGCCGGCACAAACTTGAACGATCGTTCACTATGAAAAAAATCAAAATCTCTCTTCTCTTCGCAGGGGCAATCCTCACCGGAATGGGCTCTGTTCTCCATGCAGCACCGAAAGCCGCTGCGGCGCCGGCTGCCACCACGGCCAGTATCCCCGATGTTCCGGTTGAACGCAACCAGGCCCCCGTGCTCGACGCGACCGCATTCGGTCTCGGTACCGGAACTTACGGCGGTTATGGCTTCTTAGGCGGCGCCCTGCAAATCGGTGTGACCAACTGGCTGCGTCTTTCAGGCGGCATCACGGGCTCACTGCTCGGCGACCAGCCCTCGGGCTCGTTTTCATTTTCGAACTATTCGCTGCTCTGGCAATTTACCGGCGGCCTCGTATTCACCTCGACCAAGATCTATAAAGGCATCGCGCGCCCCTATACCGCGCTGAACCTGACATACTTCTACGACGCTAAGTTCAAGGCGGGCGGCATCAACGGTACCTTCGTTATTGGCGTCGATCTCTACATGACGCAGGATTACAGCATCTATATCGAAGGCGGCGTGAACGCACCTTTCATCCGCGATGTACTGGCACCCCAGCTTGTCGGCGGCCTGTTCGGCATCGGCGCGCGTACCTTCTTCTGATTTAAAAAAGTCTCGCGACCGGCCGCGGCTTGTGGCGAGCAACTCTCTCATGAAATTATTTGAAAAGGGCGATCTTGCCGCTCTCACAACCAATGCCAAAGTAGGATTGATCACGGTGCTGGTGGCTTTTCCGCCGTACATGATCGTCAACCACTTCTTCTACGACCGGCCGGCCGTTAACCTGTCTTTGCCGATCGACGCGTGGTTACCCTTTGACCATCGCTGGATTCTCATCTATGCCTGGGTCTATGTGTTTTTATTTCTTCCGGTATTCATCGTCAAAGACGCGACGAGTTTCCGTTTTGTGGCAAAGTCTTTTATCATCGTCAATTTTACTTCGGTGGCGATCTTTATTCTGATGCCGGCGAAGTATGCACGCCCCGAACTCACAACGCAAAATGAATTTCTCTGGTGGGGTACTGCGCTGAACTATTTTCTCGATAAGCCGGTGAACTGTTTTCCGAGCCTGCACGTCGGCAATGCCTTCATGGCATCGATGATCGCCTTCCATTACCGCCCGCGCGTCGGCATCGTGGCATGGTTGCTGGCGGCGCTGATCTCCGTTTCCACGCTTTATATGAAGCAGCACTTCTTTGTCGATATTGTGATGGGTTTTGCCGTTGCGTTTATCGTCTACCGCTTCTATTTCCGCCGCCGCGCCTTTGCCCCCGGCGCCGCAGCGCCCCTGCCTGAGTGGATGAGCGCCGGTGTTGTGCTGGTCTACCTGGGGTTTATTGGCTCGATGTACTTGCTCTTCTCATTTGGTGTGAAGCTCCCGCTCGAAAAAATTATCCGCTAATAACTGCTGTACAGTACCACCCTCCGGGAGACTTGGCGGCCAATCATCCCAAAGGGTGATGGTATTTTTGACGTAAACCTCGAACAAAAAGGGGGCGGCAGATCCGATGAAGATGAATCCAACCAGCGCCCATGAAGAACCGGGTTTTACCTCCGTAAATTTTCCCATTGTCGGCATCGGCGCTTCCGCAGGGGGCCTTGCAACCTTTGAAGCTTTTTTCGCCGGCATGCCGGAAAAAAAAACCGGGATGGCCTTCGTGCTTGTGCAGCATCTCGCGCCCGACCACAAGAGTCTCTTAACCGAACTGGTACGCCGCTACACGAAAATGCAGGTTTTCGAAGTCGAAGACGGCATGCGGGTCGAGCCGGATTGTGCGTATATTATACCTCCCGGGCGCGATATGGAGTTTGCCGGCGGCAGATTACAGCTGCTCGAACCCGCAGCCCCGCGCGGACAGCGCAGGCCGATCGATTTTTTCTTCCGCTCACTCGCGCGTGAGCAGCGCGAAAGGGGCATTGGCATCATTCTGTCGGGCAGCGGCAGCGACGGCACACTCGGTGTGCGCGCGATCAAGGCCGAAGGCGGCATGGTCATGGTGCAAAACCCGGCATCGGCCGAATACGACAGCATGCCGCGCACGGCCATTGCCACAGGCCTCGTCGATTACGAGTTGCCACCCGCTGAAATGCCGGCACAACTTGTTGCCTACGCGGCACGCGCCTTCGGAACGCCCGTGCTTAACGGCGCACCTTTAAAATCCAGCGAAGATCTCGCGCTGCATAAGCTCTATGGTTTAATACGGCGCCATACCGGCCATGACTTTGTTCAGTACAAACCCGGCACAATACAGCGCCGGGTAGAGCGGCGCATGGCAGTGAACCAGATGGATACACTCGAAGCGTACGCTGGTTTTGCGGAAAATGCCCCGGGTGAAGTCGAAGCGCTTTTCCGGGATCTGCTCATCGGTGTGACACATTTTTTCCGCGACATAGAAGCATTCTCTGCCCTGGAGACCCAGGTTATACCGAAGCTGTTTTCCGGCAAGTTACCCGGCGGGCTGATCCGGGTGTGGGTACCCGGATGCTCGAGCGGCGAAGAAGCTTATTCCATAGCTATCCTGCTCTATGAATACGCAGAAACACTGAAGCAGGGATACCGGATTCAGATCTTTGCGACAGACATCGACAGCCAGGCGATTGCCGTGGCCCGCGCGGGCATTTATTCGGGGAGTATCGCCACGGACATTTCACCCGAACGGCTGAGGCGTTTTTTTATCGCTGACCCCCTCGAGGGTGCATTTCGTATCAACAAGAGCATCCGCGATCTCGTGATATTCTCTGAACAGGATATGGTCCGCGATCCGCCCTTTTCAAAACTCGATCTCGTCAGTTGCCGTAATCTGCTCATTTATATGGGACCAGAGTTGCAGAAAAAAATCATCCCGCTTTTCCACTACGCGCTGAATACGAACGCTTTTTTACTTCTGGGCACGTCAGAAGGTGTCGGTGATTTCAACGAGCTGTTTACGGCGCTGGACCGCAAAGCGAAAATATACCAAAGTAAATCATCACATCATGTTCCGCTGCACGCCGCGCTCAGCAGAATACTGCGCCCGGCCGCAATAGGCGAAATACCGCAGCAATCAGGCATAGCTGTGCCGTTCCCCCCGAAGCTGCCGCTGCGCGAAGTGACTGAAAAGGCGCTGCTACAGCATCTGAATCCCATAGCCGCGCTCGTCAATGCGCAGGGTGATATCTTCTACCTGCACGGGCGCACCGGTCTCTATCTCGAACCCGCACCGGGAGAGATTTCGGTCAACAATGTGCTCAAAATGGCGCGCGAAGGCCTGCGGCGCGATTTAACCACGGCAATGCACCAAGCCGCCGCAACAAAAGAGATTGTCCGGCACGCGGCAGTGCGCGTAAAAACGAACGGTGACTACACACTCATCAATTTGACCATAAAACCTGTGGTCGCATCCACTTCAGAAGCGGCGCTTTATGTCATCATCTTTGAAAAGGTTGCGGCGCCTGAAGGCGAAAGCGCTGAAGCGCGTAGCCTACACCCTCCCGCGAAGGAGAATGCCGCTGAAACAGATTCCGATGCTTATATTGCCAGCCTGAAAAAGGAACTCAGCGCAAAAGAAGAATACCTGAAGAGTGCGAACGAAGAACTCGAAACCTCCAATGAAGAACTCAAGTCGTCCAACGAAGAGATGCAGTCCATCAATGAAGAATTGCAATCTGCCAATGAAGAACTGGAGACTTCAAAAGAAGAACTGCAATCGGTGAATGAAGAGCTGGCCACCGTCAACGCCGAATTACAGACTAAGGTGGTCGACCTGTCCCGCGCCAACAATGACCTGAACAACCTGCTCGCCGGCACGGGTATCGGTACGGTTTTTGTTGATCACAAGCTGAATATCGTGCGTTTTACGCCTGCCGCCACACAAATCATCAATTTAATCCAGAGCGATGTCGGCCGCCCGGTCAGCCATATCGTCTCAAACCTCGCGGACTATCAGACATTGGTGCCCGATACGCAGCAGGTCCTGGATACCCTGATGCCCAGGGAACTCGAGGTACAAACAAAAACCGGCACCTGGTACGCGCTGCGCATTATGCCCTACCGGACACTGGAAAATGTGATCGAGGGCGCGGTGATAACCTTTGTCAATATCACGGAAACGAAGAAAACCCAGGAGACTTTGCGCCTGAGTGAGGAACGTATCCGCGTCGCGCTGCGGGCCTCACCGATAACGATCTTTAATCAGGATCGCGAACTCCGGTACACATGGATACATAATGCAAACCCGAAATTCTCCCCCGAACAGGTACTGGGAAAAACGGATCTCGAGATTCACCCTGGTGCAACAGGCGAAAGCCTGACTGCTTTCAAACAGCAAGTTCTGCGCAACGGTATCGGCAGCCGCCACACAATAAAGACCGAAAAAAACCTTGTCTATGATCTCACCATAGAACCTCTGCGCGACCACGAAGGCATCATCGTCGGCATAACCTGCGCCTCTGTCGATTTTAACAAGACTGCCGATCAAGAAAGGGAAAATCATGGAAACTAAACAATCTCAAAAGGATTTTCTCACAGCCCTGCGCCTGCGCGCAGAAGAGATCGCCTTCAAGAACAAGGAAACGATCGAAAATGAATATTCGGTTCTGCCGCGCGAACAGGTAATTCCCCTGATTCATGAATTGCATGTACATCAGCTCGAACTGCAAATGCAGAACGATGAGCTCAGAAAAACCCAGGAAGAACTTGAACTTTCACGTGCGAAATACTTTGATCTCTATGACCGCGCCCCCGTGGCGTATTGCACTCTCGATAAAAACGGACGGTTTCTCGAGGCCAATCTCGCGGCATCCGAACTGCTCGACCTGCCGCCCACAGCATTGATCCAGCAGCCTTTTGAGCGCTTTGTGATGCGTGAGTTCCAGGATACCTGGTATTTACTCCGCAAGAGACTGCAGGCGGCAGAAACGGCAAGAATGGCCGGTGTGGAGAGGCATGAAATTGTTGAGTTGCAGATGGTTGGGCAAACCGGCAAAAACGTCTGGGTGCGCCTGAATGCGAAGGTTTCGGCGGAAACAGACACGCGGATCTTAATCCGCATCATCCTGTACGATATCTCCATGGTTAAACAAGCCGAGACCGAGAATGCGCTGTCTGAGAAACTGAACCATGAAAATCAGAAGCTTGAAGCGCTGGGCGCCCTGGCGGCGGGGGTCGCGCACGATTTTAACAATCTGCTGATGGGCCTCTACGGGAACATCGAACTCGCCCAGACAGGTTTGAGCAACGGCACTGCGGCCGAATATCTCAGTGACGCAATGATATCGCTCGAAACCGCGCGTGACCTGACGCGGCAACTGCTGACATTTGCGAAGGGCGGTGGTCCCAACCTGAAACCCGATCGCCTTTTTCCTTTTATTCGCGAGAGTGCGGAGCACCTGCTAAAAAATTCCAAGGTTATTTGCGACTTTGATTTTCCCGACGACAATTCGCTGATTTATTTCGATGCGACCCAGATACGCCAGGTACTGCAGCATCTGATTCAGAACGCCGTCGAGGCAATGCCCCGGGGCGGCAATCTCAGGCTTGTGGCAAAAACCATCTCATTAGCTGAGCATGAAAGGGCAAATCTACCTGCGGGAAAATATGCCCTGTTTTCCCTCAGCGATTCAGGCCCCGGGGTCGCATCCCCCTTACTGCAACGGATCTTTGAGCCTTTTTTTACTCTCAAAGACCAGCACCACGGCCTCGGACTGACCATCTGCCACTCGATATTGAAACGGCATGGCGGGGCCATTGAAGCCGAATCCTCTGCCGGTAAAGGAACGACATTTCATTTTTTGCTGTCAGTCAATCGGTAACCGAACCGGGGTTGGGGAATTAAACCGTTTGCGCAGAAGTCGGCGCAGCTTCCATGACGCCACCGACTTTGAAAAGCGCGTATTTTTCCGCACCTAAAAGCTGCCCGACATCTTTCAGCAGCAACTTATCGTAACGCACACAGAAGCTCGAATGCGCCTTGATCGACTGCAGGGGCCCGTTTTCAACTTCGCGCCAGTAAAGAAATACCGGGTTATTGCCTGAATATTTCCGCAGCGTGGTTTTCACGCGGCCGATCATGTTCTGCAGATCTTCGGCAGTTTTGACATTGAGGTAGAGGTGTAGCGATTTTTCTACCCGATCAGAAAACTTCTCTTCCGGAACGATGCCCCCGAGAGCATAATTCATCGTCGTCACTTCTTCTTCGCGGAAAGCCTGCACGCGGATATCGAAAATCGCGCAGGTATTTTCCTTAATTTGCGCCTTCACCTGCTCGAACATGTTCTGGAAAATACGCACTTCGATCTGGCCCGTCCTGTCGGCAATTTTCAGCAGGTAGAACGCCCCCCGCCGCGAAGTCACCGTGCGCAGCGTGTCGATCACCGCCAGTACCGAGAGCCGACGTTCTTTCGAGACACCGTCGTCGAGATCGGCGATCTTGACGAGTTTCATATGTTCGGCCATCTCATCGAAGCGGTCGAGCGGGTGGGATGTCAGGTAGAGCCCCAGCGTCTGTTTCTCTTTGAGTAATTTTTCCTCTTCGGAAAATTCTTTTGCCGTGGGTATCTGCAGCCGCGCGGTTTCGATGTCGGTGCCGCCGAACAGCGATGTCTGGCCCGAAGAGCGGTCGAGGTGCGCGGCCGCCGAAAATTTTAAGATCTCATCTGCGGCCTGCACGATCGCCGCGCGCGGGTATCCCAGAGAATCGGTGGCGCCGGCAAAGGTCAGCGCGTCGAGCATGCGGCGGTTGAGCGTCTTGGTATCGAGCGATTCGGCGAAGTCCGCGAGGGTGTTAAAACGGCCGCCTAACTGTGCGCGTGCCTCGACGATCGCTTTCGCCGGCGCTTCGCCCAGGCCCTTGATAGCGAGCAGACCAAAGCGCAGGCGATTATCGTCGAGGATAGTAAAGTAGACATCCGACTCGTTGACATCGGGCGGCAAGACGCTGATGCCGAGTTCTTTCGCATGGTTAATGTAGCCGATGATCTTGTCGGTGTCGCCGATATCGGCGTCCATCGACGCCTTGAGAAATTCAATGGTATAGTTGACCTTGAGGTAGGCAGTCTGGTAGGTGATGAGGCCGTACGCGGCGGAGTGCGATTTGTTAAAGCCGTATTTTGCGAATTCGGCCATGTTATCGAACAGGTCGTTGGCCCATTTATCGGAAAACTTTTTCTCTTTCGCCCCATCGACGAACTTGGCCTTCATCTTCGCCATCTCTTCGGCGTTCTTTTTACCCATCGCCTTCCGAAGCGTATCCGCTTCAGATAGCGTGAAGCCGCCGATAATCTGCGACGCGAGCATGATCTGCTCTTGGTAGACGAAGGTACCATAGGTATCTTTCAGAATCGGCTCGAGGGAGATGTGCGGGTATTCAACCTTCATCTCGCCGTTCTTGCGCTTCACATAACTTTCGGTCATACCCGATTCAAGCGGACCAGGGCGGTAGAGCGCGATGATAGCAACAATGTCTTCGAACGCACGCGGTTTCGCCTGCATCAGCAGTTTTGTGATGCCGGTAGATTCGACCTGAAATACGCCCCGCGTTTTGCCCTGCGATAACAGCTGGTAGGTCTTCAAATCGTCGAGCGGCAGGCGCGAGATATCGAGTTCAGTGCCATGCCGGCGTTTGATCTCTTCGACGCAGTGCTGAATGACCGTGAGGTTCTTGAGACCCAGAAAGTCCATCTTGACGAGGCCGACCTTCGGCAACAGCGTCATATCATACTGCGTCACGATTGAATCGGTCTTCGAATCTTTCGCCAGAGGTACAATTTCATCGAGCGGCTGCGGCGCAATCACGACACCGGCGGCATGTTTACCCGAGTTACGCGGCATGCCTTCAAGCGTCTGCGCGATGGCATAGAGCTGGCGCTCTTTGTCGCCCTGCTCAAAATATTTTTTGATCTCGGGCGTCGCGGCTACGGCGTCGGCAAGCGAAATACCCGGCGTGTCGGGTAGGTTTTTCGAGAGCTGGTTGATAATCTGGTAGTCGACGCCCAGCACGCGCGCCACATCTTTGATAACGGCTTTCGCCGAAAGCGTACCGAATGTGATGATCTGCGAAACGTGGTCGGCGCCATACTTGTCGACGACATAACGAATCACTTCTTCACGGCGGTCGCGGCAGAAGTCGACGTCGATATCGGGCATCTCTTTGCGCGAGGGGTTAAGAAAACGCTCAAAGAGCAGGTCGTATTTGAGGGGATCTAAATCGGTGATACCGAGCGAATACGCCACCAGCGAACCCACCGCTGAACCCCGGCCCGGGCCGACGGGAATATTCTGCCGCTTCGCATAGTTGATGAAATCGGCGACGATGAGAAAGTAGCCCTCGAAGCCCATATTCTTGATGACATCGAGCTCATACTGCAGGCGCTCGCGGTGCTTGGCCGACACATTGCCGTCAAAGCGCCGCGACAGGCCTGCAACGGTTTCGGCGACCAGGTAGTCGCCCAGCGACATGCCCGGGGGAACTTTGAAATCCGGCAACAATGGCGCGCCGAACTCAAAATCGAAATTGCACATATCGGCAATCTCGATTGTATTGTAAAATGCCTGCGGCAGTTCGGGGAAAAGCCCGAACATTTCCTGCGGTGATTTGACGTAAAACTCGTCGTTAAAACCAAACTCGAGCGGGTCGGTGATCTTCTTGTTCATCTGGATGCGTAGCATCGCATCCTGGGCTTTCTGGTCTTTGCGCGTAAGGAAGTGCGAGTCGTTGGTCAAGACGAGCGGAATATTCAGCGCCTTCGAGATATCCGCCGCGCCGCGCGCAACTTCTATCTGTTCCGGAATGCCGTGGTTCTGCACTTCGAGGAAAAAATTTCCCTGGCCGAACATTTCATTCAGGCGCCCCGAAAGCTCTTTCGCCTTGACCATGTCTTGCCGGTAAATGAGGCGATTGACTTCGCCGGCGAGGCATGCCGTGAGCCCCACCAAACCCTCCGCATGCTGCGACAGCAGTTCATAGTCGATGCGCGGTTTGTAGTAGAGGCCTTCGGTATACGCCTTCGACGCGAGCTTGATCAGGTTCTTATAACCGACCTTATTCTTCGCAAGCAGAATGAGGTGGTAGGCACGGCCATCGACCAAATCTTCCTGGTTACGTTTTTCAAAACGGCTGCCGGGGGCGACATAGGCCTCGTAGCCGATGATGGGCTTCACGCCCTCTTTTTTCGCAGCCTCGTAGAACTCGATCGCGCCGAACATGTTGCCATGGTCGGTGACCGCCACGGACTTCATGCCGAGCTCTTTGACTTTTTTAACGAGGTCGGTGGGTCGAATCGCACCGTCCAAAAGCGAGTACGTCGAATGCAAATGCAGGTGCGCAAAATCATGCGCGGCGGGGGATGTATTTACAGTTTCGGCCATCTAGAAGTGCGGGTAAAGCCACGGGGTCTCAGAGAAACACCGGAAGCTGTACGCAAGTTCCCTGATGCGACATAACGTCAGTTAAAAAACGGAAAGGGTGCAGGAAAAGGCAGCGGGGTCGTTAATTATGGGGATTTTAAAGGAGATTTGATGAGATCGGCCACAGCTACCTAGACTCCAGCCATACCCCATTTCTGATGGAGGCCTTTTATTAGGCGCCATAAACACTGTGGAAAGGATTTATCGCCATAAGCTTCCCGTATTTTTGCCCGTGATTTAAGTCTTCCGTCAGTAGATAAGAACAACGGGATTGTTGGGCAGCAGCCAGGACTAAAGAATCCCAAAAGGACAAGACAAAGCGTTTCTGTATTTGGAAAGCTTCGTCTATGAGCTCTGTACCTACCGGAACAACATTCCAAACATAATAGTCTTTTACAATTTTCTGCGCCTCATCAATCTCCACTTTATTTCGAACAAGAGTTACATAAAATTCCTGTAGCACTTGCGTGCTAACGGCCGGCAGCGCCGGCTTTCGCCACAGGAATTCTAACAAGACACCTGCCCGCGCATACTTCACCGGATTAGCAATATTAACACCATAGAACAAGATATTCGTATCGATAAAGACCTCTCCATTTATTATCTCTCGTAAACGGTCATTCATAAGCACTTTCCCGGGAAAATTTGTCTTTACTGAGGTTAACTCCTTTTTTGATCACTTTCAGGGCATGTGATCTGGCTTTATTTATCTCGAGAGCATTGTGAGAACTTTTCTCGATTAGTTCCGTTACCCATTTGGAAAGTGATTTGCCTTGCTCAACGGCAATATGTTTCCCTCTCTTCAATGTATTCTCATCTATTCTCAGGGTAATATTCTTGAGCATAGAAGGCTCCTGCTCCCCTAAAATACAATGTCAACAAATTAACACAATAACACAGCTTTCGCGAGCACGCCAGGAGCGACGGCATCGCAACGGCACAGCTCGTAAGATTTTCCAATGCCGTCCTACTCTTTTCTTAACGGCAATTATATTTTCATAAAATATTGCTATGAAGCTTGATAAAACAAATGGGAGCTTTTTCCCCGTCTATCAACTACTTCACAAACCTTCTATCCGCCCCGTCGAACGGCGGATAAAAATCGACGTTGAGAATCGAATACCCCTTCCCCACATTCTCCGCCCAATGCAGCGTACCCTTCTCCACCCGCACTGGTTTATCCTTAATCAGCTCAATAACCTTGTCGCCCAGATGCAACCGGTTCGCCCCCTTGACCAAGGTCACCTCAAAGCTATGTTTGTCATGAAAGTGCGGTTTCTCCGCGCCATTCATCAGAATGATGTGCGAGCTCTTCATGGCGTCGCGGTAAAGTTCCTTTAAAACCAGCGGGGATTTTTTTTCCTCATCGGAGAAAAAATTATCCGGGGTTTTCGAACAGCTTGCGAACAACAGGGCAAACGATAGCAAACTAAGCCAAACATAGAACCTTCCTGACATAATCAAACCTCTCCTTTTTTGCCGTTACGGCTTTTCTTACCGGTGGCTATATCCGCTGAAAAATGTTCCACGATCTGGCGGATAAACCCCAGGCGTTCCGCTATCATCAGGAAAACCAGAATCGCCAGACCCGAGAACAACAGCAACAGTGCCGCCATGAGATAATAACGGATCGTCCACTCGAGCGCGATCTTAATGCGCCGGAGCAGGTTTGTGAAAAAGCCCGCTTTCACTGCGCCGCGGTTTTCAACCAGCGTCACACGCACCGTGCAGAATTCATTCTGTTCATCGAACTCGCCCAGTTTCACTCCGAGATTCTGGATCTCCTGTTCGATTTCGAGAATTTTATTCTCGAGCTCGATGAGCTCCGTCACCTTGCCGCCGCGGCCCTTGAGGGCCTTCAGCGCCGTGCGGTATTTTTCCTGCGAGACGCGCTTCGCGTTCAGGTTTTTGTATTCATTTGTCTTATCGGATTTGGTAATCTGTATGTCGGTGAGCTCACCGATTTTGCGTACATCTTCGATCAATACATCAAACTTTTCCGGATCAACACCGATGCCCAGGCGCAGCACGCGGTGGCCGGCCAAACCCGTCGCCTGCTCGGACTGGATGATAGCCTTGTATTGTTCGACGGTGCCGCGCAGTCTTTTTTCATCATTCACAAAATCGCGCGAATGCGAAGCCACCGAGCCGACTTTTTCGTATTTTTCCTTATTCTGTATCACCGCGGGGCCTGCGGCTATTTTCTTTTTCTCGGAAGCGTAGTTTTTCCGCAGATTGTTATCCACAGAATTCTGCTGCGCACCGTCGTTCTGCGCATTGCCGGCAAAAAATCCATTCATGTGGTTTTGTTCCGCTGCGACGTCAGAGACCGCAAAACCGTAGCCGATGCGCATCAGAAAGAGCGCTCCGAAGGAGATCAGAAAATATTTGAAGATAGGTTTAAATTTTTCTTTGATTGATTTTTTTTCCACAGGCGAACGGCAGGCGGACAAGCCTCCGCGTCAAACGAATTCACAAATAAAAAAGCCCGCTGACGCGGGCCTTTTGAAATACCGTCGGGTAGCTTACTTGCCACCCTCCGCGTATTTTTTGAGGTTTTTAGCGTATTCACGCGCCTCGTTCTTTTCTTTCTTATCGACATCGTCAAAGTCTACGTCGGCACCGTCAAAGTGCACATCATACATGTCGGTGAGAACTTTCACCGCGTCGAAGAAGATAACCACTTTTTCTGTGTTGGCTGTCAGTTTCGAACGCAGCACGAGTTTTGTCAGAACCAGGTTTTTGGTTTGAGGGTAGGTGTCGATATCCTGCGGAACGCCCACGGGCACTTTCGCCGTCAGCGGGCGCCAGCCGACAAAGTTCACTGAACCCATCTTCAGAACGTGCGTTGAACCTCTCCAGTCCTGAACCCATGCTTCGAGAGTGTAATCGTTGCCGCGGCCCAGTACCCAGACCGACACAGCCTTGACTTTGCCGGGCAGCTTAAGGCCAGGAATTTCCTGGACTTTGGGCTTGTTGTTGTTGTCGAGCTCGTCGAGCACACGGTAAATCTTCTTAGAAGCGGGTGGCGTCAGCGCCACAACGTTATTACCGGGATAGATGAACTTAAAGCGCAGACCAAGGCACTTCTTGTTGGTCTCGTCATGCGCGAGGTTCTGCGGGCGGCATGGAGCGTTCGCCGCGCCTTTGATGCCAATTTCAGGAGAATTCCATTTCTCTCCTTTAGGTGGTGTGCCATCGGCCTCGACGACAGCCGGAATCGCTTCCGGGTCACCGGGCGTGACAACAGCAGTCCAGGCGTCAGCTTCAAAGCCTTCGACCTGAATCGAACGCAACTCAAAACCGTCGACGTCGTCGCCGTTCAGAGTCTTGATCGCACTCTTACCCGAAATCGCTGTAAACGAGTACAGCAGCGGAATTACCGCGAGCGTTGTTATTTTTATTGCAGTACGCATAGATCCTCCGTGATCTTACCAGTTATCCTTGATCTTGCTGCCGGGATATTCGCTATCGCTCATATCTGTTTTGACGCGCAGATCATCGACATAAAAGAAGAAGTCGCCCCAGGTTTCGTGCGGATCGCACTCGACATAGAGTGAAACAAAGTGCAGGTTTTTATCGAGCAGCGCATGGCGTGTGCTCTGTGGCAGCCAACCCGGCACCGTTACGGTGTGCTTGCGCCAGCCGAAGTAGTCGAGCTTGCCGAGTTTCAGCTTGTGCAGGTTGCCGCGGTAGTCGCGCAGTTTGATAAAGAGCGTGTGGCGGAAGTTACGACCCAGCACCCAAACAGAGAACTGGCGGCCCAAACCTTTGATGAGGTATTCATGCGGGGGCTTGATTTCGACGCGGTCAAAACCCTTTTCTTTAAAGAAGGTTTTTACGCCGAGCACATTGTTCGCCGTCTTCGGGTCTTTGAGACCGTCTTTGAAGCGGGTTTTTTCTTCCTCGGAAAGTTCCTTGGGATTAAAAACGTCTTCGATCGGCCCTAACTGAATCGTCTTTCTGACCTTCGTGATACCGAGGGGCGTCGTCGAGAAGGCGCGCCAGTCTTCCGAAGATTCGAAATCGTTCAGGAGCACGTCCTGTACGTCTGCTTTTTTGTTGCCTTTAACATTAGAAGCATCCTGCGCAACCAAAGTTGCACCAATGAATGCCGTTGCCAGCGCCGTTACTAGCAGTACCTTTTTACCGCTGCCTTCCATAAATTCCCCCATATCCTTGCCTACAGAGCTTGCATAGTACGCCCTGAAAAGCCTTTTATACTGTAACTAATATCGGTAGTGGGGATGCATTACTTAAATTGTTTCCACCCCTTCGGGGTGAAAACGATGAATTTAAGGGGGCGGTTGCACCGCCCCCTTAGGAACCCCCGCCGGCAGAGTTATGTCTCTCCAGTTGTAGTTATCTTTTCGCATTTTCCAGATGAAGCCATCTATGACATAATGCGTAATCTGTGGGACTGACAGCAGTGGCACGATAATTTTCAGCCAGGGCGAGCCGGCATCGACCGTGCCGAGCGCCGAGTGAAATATTCCGAAGAAGGCTGCATGCTCTTTGTCGTGCCAGACCCAGGCATTCCACAGACCCTCTTCCAAATAGGCGAGGATTAACAACGAAACTACAAATAATGCGACATAACGCGGCCGGAAAATATTCCTAACCCCCCAGCCCCCCTTGTAGAAAGGGTTGTATTTCTTATTACCATAAATCCAGACGAGCGCCATATAAGGCACGCCATGCGAAACGACATTGATCGCTGTGAAGGCAAGATCAGAGTTAAAGTGCACGATGCCCACATACCACGACAGAAAGGTTCCTGCGAGAATGCCATTGCGTGGAATGTTCACGGAGCGGGTTTTTAAAATCTGCCGAATCTCTTTCACAAGATAGGTGAGAATAACCGCTGAATAAAGAAGGAACAGAACCTTACGCAATCCTACTTCAGGCAAATAGACAAAATCGCCCTTCATGAACCAGTTGAAATTCTTCTGACCCGCGAGATGCCAGTCGAGTATGGGATAAATCGTCGCCGTGTAGATCGCGAGGGCGTCGAGGCGCCGCAGCCACGGCGTCTGATTTTCAGAGCGCGCATAGACGCGCATGAAACCATACTGCTGGCGCGCGAAGTGAAAGACTGCGAGATAGGCCATCACGCGCCAAAACGTGAGCGCGCCGAGACTATAGAGGCTCATGCAGACGACGAAGACGGCAAACGGCAACAGATAAAGAAACGTGCGGTGCAGCTTATGCGTCTCAGGATCGAGGTAGGTGCGGTAGAGTGTGCTGTAGACATGGCTGACGTCGACACCCATAACAAGTATCGCCCAGCTGACAACCGTCATCGAATCGGGCTCGCCGAACGTCGCCGGCATGAGCAGCGCCGCAGCGACGATAAAGAAGGGAACACCAATAATGAAGATGCCGTCAACGACCCCTGAATAAATCCAAGGCTGCTTTTGCATTTTGACCGGGGTTGTTAAGGGGCACGGAGTGCCCCTTAAGATTAACCTAAGGAATCACACTTCGCGCCGCCGATAATCCGCACCTTCAGTTTTTTCACCGAGCCATCGGCGGCAGCGCGCCACTGCGCCTCGGGATATGCACAGGCATGCTTTTTGTCAGGCTTTTTGACTTCCGTCATGTTGAGTGTATACGTCTCGCTGCGGCCCGCTTCGCGCTCGCAGCCGAGACAGGTGCCTGACCGGATAAAGACCTGTGGCCAGACGGGCTGCTGCGCAAGGCCGCCTGTAGCAACGATGTTGCGCTCATGGCCCCAGCGGTTCACGCGGTAATAACACTTATCGCCGTATACGGGTGCGTCTTTGTATTTCGTATTGCAACGTTTCTCTTTCTTAAACGTGCCGTTACCTTTGTCGACGCGCGCCATGGAGCAGGTTTCACCGTCAGCGACTTTGTTGTGCGAGCGCACTTCTTGTTTGTGGATGATCAGATAGGCGTCAAACGGCATGGCATCACACCAGCTGGTTTGCGACCTTCCTTTATAAGACTCTATCTTCACGGTTTTTTCCCAGACATGGCTGTCGATCTTCACCTCGATCGAGCGTGAGACAAAGATGAGCGTGATGATGGTGGCGAGGGCCGCCGCGACGCCGCCACCAATATAATACCATTTTTTGTTCGATTTGGGTGGCTCGGTTATCGGGGGAGTGCCGCTCTTTTGCGCATCGAAGTCCGCTTTGGCGGTCGCTTTCGATTCGGCCGCGAACCCCCCGACTCCGGCGACCTGTTCAGAGCGCAGCGAAACCGTCTTCGCGTCTTTCATGGGTGAGCCGCACTGCGTACAGAACTCGGCCTTCGCCGCATTCGCAGTCTGGCAATTGCCGCACTTCTTATCGGCCCCGGTGTATTCGTGGTCTGCGACGGCAATCGCCTCTTCGTCCGAGGGAAAATAGCGGGCGCTGGTATCCTGCGCAGCACCGCAGCTCGGACAGAACTTATGCGTTAACCCCAGGAGTTTTTTGGTACCGCAATACTTGCAGTCCCAGAGCATCTGGTATGTGCCTTCTTCTTCGACGCGGTCAAAGCCGCCATCCTTGGGTTCGTTCGCCATGGATAAAGATACTGCCGCGCTTCGCCATGTCAATGATTTAGAATGACCAATTTCGTAGCGACGCGCCAAAACGAGGTTACCGCATGGCGCATGCGCATTCTGTTCTTCTGCATCTTTATGGCGGGTACGACCCTTTTTCCCTGGGGCATACGGGGACACCGCATTGTCGCGCGCATCGCTGAGAACCACCTGACGGAAAATGCCCGCCAAAAGGTGACGGAACTCCTGAAAGAAGACACTCTCACCAAAGTGGCCAATGAAGCCGATAGCTATCGCTCCCAGTCTAAATGGAAGTGCGCTGCACCGTTCCACTATGTCAGCATCGAGGATAAAGAAATCTATCTCAATGCCCAAAAGGCGGCGGGGGGCGACATCGTGCGCGCCCTCGTCTACTTTGAGGATGTGCTGCGCGACAAAAAATCCAAACCTGTTGCGAAAGCTCTCGCGCTCAAATGGCTGGTGCATCTGGTCGGCGACATACACCAGCCGCTGCACGTTGGCCGCGCCTGCGACCGCGGCGGCAATTCAACCGAAGTCAGCTGGTTCAAGGCAAAGTCAAATCTGCATAAGGTGTGGGATGTCGAACTCATCAACTATGAAGAACTGAGTTTCAGCGAATACGCGACCGAGATCGACAAGGCCGATGAGAAAACACTTGCGGCATGGTCGACATCGAACTATCTCGACTGGACGGCTGAGGCGCAGACGGTACGCACGCAGATCTATACCTGCCTCAGCAAAGACGGATGCAAAGCGGCGGCGGCATTCGGTTCCTGCGAAAAAAAATCTACCGAACCCGTACCGAATCTCGAATACGCCTATATCGAAAAAAACCGCGAACTGTTAAACCGCCAGTTGCTGAAAGCGGGGATCCGCCTCGCTGCCTTGCTGAACCGCATCTTTGCCGATTCGCCGTTCACCACAAGTGAAATGAAGGCACGCAGCGAAATGGACGCACTCAAAACCGAAACGCCGAACCCCGTCGAAGAATGTATAGAGAAAGCACTCGAGACTTCACGTTAGATTTTGGCAAAGCCGTCTGACATCCGTAATTTCTTAGCGGGCGGCGCACCGGTCATCGACGTGCGCAGTGAGGGCGAATTTGCCGCGGGTCATATTCCCGGGGCGATATCGCTTCCCCTCTTTAATAACACCGAGCGCGCAGAGATCGGTACACTCTACAAACAACAAGGCAGGCAAACCGCCATACTCAAGGGTTTGGAATATGCCGGGGCTAAGATGCAGACTCTGGCGTCAAACGGCCTCGCGCTGGCAAAGGATGGCAAGATCGCCGTGCATTGCTGGCGCGGCGGTATGCGCTCGTCATCGGTGGCCTGGCTGCTCGAAGGTGTCGGCCTCGATGTCAAGGTTCTGGAAGGCGGTTATAAATCATACCGCCGGCTCTGCCTTGAGCTCTTTGCCGTACCGCGTAGGCTTACGATCATCGGTGGCAAGACAGGTTCCAAAAAAACCGACATCCTCAATGAACTGCAAGGCGTGGCAGCGCAAACGCTCGATCTCGAGGCACTCGCCAACCACCGCGGTTCGGCCTTCGGTTATGCCACTGACGGCACGCAGCCAACGCAGGAACAGTTTGAAAACGACCTGGGCATGGTGCTCTTTAAATCCGATGCCGACAGACCTTTGCTTGTCGAAGACGAGAGCCGGCTTCTGGGGCGATTGCACATACCCGATCCATTCTGGTTTCAAATGCGCGCGGCCCCGGTCTGGGTGCTCGAATGGCCGATCGAAAAACGTATTGAACATCTGATGGCCGACTATGAGGCCCCCGCGGAGAAAATCCGCGCGAACCTCAAAGCCATCCACAAGCGGCTCGGCATGGAGCGCTATAAAACCGCTCTGACGGCGCTCGATGAGGGGCGGCTCGATGAAGTCTGCCGCACGGTTCTCGATTATTACGACCGCGCCTATGCCTATGGCCTGAGTGTACGCGATCCATCCACATTAAGTTATTTACCCGGTGAAACCGCCCGCGAAGAAATTCAGAGAAAACTGTCATGCAAGTCCGCTTAACCCAATACAGTCACGGCGCCGGCTGTGGCTGCAAAATTTCGCCCGGTGTGCTCACGGAAATCCTGAAAGGCAACATGGTATTTCCGACGGCGAATGTCATCGTCGGCAACTCAGACCGCGACGACGCCGCGGCCTACCTGCTGGGCCACGACCAGGTTCTGCTCTCGACAACGGACTTCTTCATGCCGGTCGTCGACGATGCCTTCGACTTTGGGCGCATCGCCGCAGCGAACGCGATCTCTGATATCTATGCGATGGGCGGGCGGCCGATTCTTGCGCTGGCCATTCTCGGCTGGCCGATTGCGAAATTGCCGGTAGAAGTCGCCAACCGCGTTATTGCCGGCGCGCGTGAAATCGCTGCCGAGGCAGGTATCACCATCGCTGGCGGCCACAGTATCGACGCAGAAGAACCGATCTTCGGTCTTTCCGTCAACGGCCTTGTGTCGCCAAAGCATCTCAAACGCAATTCCACAGCTGAAGCCGGGGATATCCTCATTCTCACAAAGCCGCTCGGCATTGGCATCCATACCACGGCGCTGAAAAAATCCCTCCTTAAGAGTGAGCATGAAGGCCTCGCTGTTAAAGAGATGACCACGCTGAATAAAATGGGCCGTGAGCTGGCGGAGCTCCCCGGTGTGCATGCCATCACCGATGTGACAGGCTTTGGCCTCGCCGGGCATCTTCTCGAAATGATCACGCCGCGCAAACTGTCGGCAGAAATTGAGTTCGCCAGGCTGCCACTGCTGCCCGGCCTCGAAGACTATGTAACTTTGAAAGCTGTACCAGGCGGCACCGGGCGAAACTTCGATAGTTTCGGGGATCGCCTGACCGGCGTCGCAGACGAATACCGGCGCGCGGTTGTCTGCGATCCGCAAACTTCGGGGGGATTGCTCGTGGCCATAAAACCTGATGCCCTGAAAGATGTCGAAGCCGCTTTTGCGAAGGCGGGAATATCCGATAAAATGCCTGTGATTGGGAAAATTGTCTCGAAGGCAACAACAGAGATATGCTTCAGGTAAAAACATTGACGGCGCTCGATTAAGTAGCGACTTTGAATCATGCAGAAAGAGGCTTTAGTATCAACGATTGCAGCCTTACCTGGCGAGGTCGACGCGGAAGACGTAATTGAAAAAATTCTCTTCTTGAAAAATCTCGAAATTGCCGTCGAACAAGCAGATTCGCGTATCCTACTCACTGAGCCCGAGCTCAAAGCTCGTCTCGGCAAATGGCTGAGTTGAGGTTTACGCCCAAATTTGGTGAAGACCTCTCGAATATCGCCGAATTCATCCAACAAGACTCGCGGATTCTTGCCAAAGAATTTGTAAAACGAGTTTTTTCCCGACTTGAACAATTAAAAGAAAATCCGGAAATCGGTCGTATCGTACCCGAAACCAATCACCCGCGCATCAGGGAAATTTTTCATGGGAATTACCGGATTGGTACCGCTTAAAAGACAATTTTGTGGAATTATTGATGATCCGGCACGGAGCTCGCCTCCGCTAAATTCCTCCCTTTTTGTGGTTTTCAACCCCCATCCTGCAAATTAAAATGAACCTTATGGCAAATAAGGCGTCCAAAATGCATATGAAACCCCGGTTCGGTTTACGCAGCGCAATCCTCATCACGATACTGGCCCTTTCGACACAGCTCGGCGCACATATCGAACTCGTGACTGTGCCGAAGAGCCAGTCGGTGCAGCTCACAATTTACAACAGCGCCGACATCACGATGGTGAAAGAGTCACGCGAGCTGACCTTTAAGCCCGGGGTCAATACCATCCAGTTTTCGTGGGCGGGTACCCTGATCGACCCGACGTCGCTGCGCCTCACCTTTCTCACACAAAAGTCGAAACTCAACCTGCGCGACACCTCGTTTCCCCCAGGCCGCACCGATGCGCTGCAATGGAACATCGACAGCGAAATTTCAGGCTCAGCGAAGGTCGAGATCAACTATTTCACTTCGGGTATCACGTGGAGCGCCGATTACACCTCGATCACAAACACCAATGAAAATAAGATGGGGCTCGACGGCTATATCCGCGTCATCAATAATTCAGGTGAGGATTACCCCAATGCGGAAGTCCGCCTCGTCGTGGGCACGGTTAACCTCGTCGAAGACATTGCCGGTTTGGCCCAAGGCAAGTGGCGTTATGCCGATCTCGACGAAGAGAAGCGCGACCGCGTGCGCAATGGTTTTAAAAAGAAAATGAAGCGCGCCGAGGCGGCCAAGATGGCGATGGACAACGAAGATGCGGCGCCGATGCCCGCAGCGCCTGCCAGTGTATCACAGCCGAAAGAAATCGTCAAAGAAGGTCTTTCCGAATATTTTCTCTTCACCGTTGAAGGCAAAGAGAAAATTCCCAATGGTTGGCAGAAGCGCCTCAAGGCATTTAGCGCAAAAGATGTCGATGTCAAAGTTATCTACAAGGCTTCAGACCGCATGACCGGCGGCACTGTGCACAAGTTCTATGAGTTTCGCAATGTCAAAGAAAAGGGCCAGGATCCCAAAACCAGCCTCGGCGTGTCACCACTGCCCGACGGCACCGTGCACATCTTCTCTGAAGATGCCAAGAACAACCTGTCTTACCAGGGCGGCGTCTATATGAAATATGTCGCCACCGGCGACAAGGTCAAGCTCGACGCCGGCGAAACGCGCGAGGTAGTCCTGCGCACATTTACGCGTGACTTCAAGCGTTATGGCTTCGTCACCGATACGCGCTACGACAAGTCACACTATGTCAAAGCGTGGATGGACGAATATTTCTACGAGCATGAACTCGAGAATACTATGGCCCGCGCCGTCAGCGTCGAGATCGAACGCACCTTCCCCGGCAATTTCGAGGGCGGCAAACTTCCTTTTAAATACGAAAAAATCGATTCGATGACGATCAAATTTTTCCCCGAGGCTGAAGCCCGGGAAAAGAAGAAGATCCCGTATTCGGTCAAGATTGAGCACAAGGAGTAATGTATGTTAAATTTGAAAAACCCCACCCCCAACCCCTCCCCTAATAGGGGAGGGGTGCCGAAGGCGGGGAGGGGTCTCATCCTCCTCGCCGCACTCACCCTCACGGGCAGCCTCTTCGCCCGCACCAAACTCGTGACGATGCCGCAGCGCGAATACACGCGCATCGACCTCAAGAACCCTAACCAGACTATCGTTGAGGAAGAACGCACGGTGAGTTTGCAGGCCGGCACGAACCAGGTCGAATACGCCTTTTCGGGCGTCGCGGTCGACATCAACAGCATCCAGTTCAGGCCGATCAAGACGCCTGGTACGGTGCGCGTGATCAACGTCAACTATCCACCGGGTGAGAATGCGCTCTTTTGGGAAGTGTTCTCTGACAAAGCGGGCCCGGGTGTCTTTCGTATCTCTTACCTGATACAGAACCTGCACCGCACGACTGCGTACGAAGCCGTGATCGGCAAAGACGAAAAGACGCTCGATCTTAAGGCGCACACCATGGTGCAGAACGGCTCGGGCGAACATTTTGCCAGTGCCGAGATTTCAAGCGTGATCGGCAAACCGTACAACGGCGGCCTGTTGCAGGGCGAATCCAAAAAGATCCAGGCATTCTCGGCGGGGGATGTCAAATTCACGAAGAAGTTTTTCTACGACCAGTCGCATTCCAGCGAAGTCGCGCTGATCTATGAGGTCCGCAACGATAAAGCTTCAGGCCTGCCCGAAACCATGCTGCCCAACGGTAAGGCGCGGGTCTACCAGGAAGACTCGCAGGGTTCAGAAGCCTTCTTAGGCGAAGACTGGACACAGGAAACCGGCGCGGGCCAGAAACTCGAGCTCAAGCTTGGCCAGGCAAAGGAAGTCAAGGTCACACGGACCATCGTGAAGAAAAAAGAAGAAGTGGTGAAACTCCCGATCAAGAATTACCACCAGACAGTGCGCTACCAGATCGAGAACTTTAAAGACAGCTCTGTACCACTGACTGTGGTCGAACACCCCGGCGGTGAATGGGTTGTCGACGACATCGATGTGAAAGAAGAAAGCGGCGAAAGGGACGAGATCCGCGAGAAATCCTACTCAACCGATGTGAAGCAGGAACGCATCGATCTCGACAACCTCAAGCTGCACATACAGGTACCGGCCAATGGCCGTGAGAAAAAGAAACTGAATGTCTATGTGAAACTGATCTTAAAGAACCGCTGGTAACACAGCGCCCCTAACCCCCCGCCCTTCCCCCAAGTCTGGGGGAAGGGAGCTAAGAAAACTCTTTTCCCCTCCCCAGACTTGGGTCGAACGTTAATTCGAAACCGAACCGATCGTTCCCCTGAAATAAGAACCCATAAGCGTCTTAATCGTTGCTGTTGGATCCTGCATATAGTGGTAGTGGTACGTTGCTGTGGATAAGTGGCGTGTGGTTGTCGTGTGGCCGTGCAGGCGATCGAGCGAAGTCTGCGTGCCACTCTGTGTGACAGAATCCGTCGTGGCAGTGCCTGTCGCCGAACTGGTATTTGCTGTCGGCGTATAATCATCGCCTGTGCCGACTGTGCCATTGTCGCATTGTTCGGCGTAGATGAGATAACCGTCGAGCGCCACACCGAGCAGCGTTGAATCGGTCATCGTTGCGGAGAGTTTCGTTACCGCGGCGTGGTGGTGGTAGACACCGCCGTTCTGTGGGTGGCCGCCAAAAGCATCGAATGTTGTCGCTTCGGTCGAAAGGTTATCCGGCGGCGCAGCGGCGTTGTTGAAAATCGCGAGGCCATTGGTCGTGATGCCGATCGAAACAAGACCGCCCTGCGAACTTGTCAGGGTTCCGGTTTTCAGCGTCGGTGTTGCCGGTATTGTGTAGACGATGCTTTGGCTCGCGATCACATTGGTGCCCGCGGAAATATTGGCTCCGGGCAGGGCCGCCCACAGCGTTGCATTCTGGCCGCTGGAGCAGGTAGTGGAACCGGCGCCGTGCGCTGCGCACCAGTAAAAACTCGTATGGTTCGGCAGATTGGCGGATTTGAAAATATAGTTTGTACCCGAAGTATAGCCGATCTGGCAGGTGAAGTTGCCTGTGGCCCACGAGGGGAGATCCGACGAAATCGCGGTATTGACGTTGGTAATACAACCCGACGTGCCGTTCAGGGTCGCGCTCGATACCGCAATCGTTGCGCTTGTTGCCGAAGACCCGCAGGCTGTGGTGTTTGAGGTACTGCCTGTGCAGCTGCTACTGGAGGTCGTCGTGCTGGTGCTCGTGGTGGAATCGGTCGTCGAAGACGACGTCCCGGAAGTATTGCCGCATGAGGCTAGCAGCACCAGAGCCGTTAATGTCAGGATGTTTTTGTACATGTTTATCTCCTTTCCGATGCGGAGGCGGTTTGAGGCCAAACCGGACATGTTTTCCGCAGTTCTAAAATGCTTTGCGCCGAAAGCGGGTTATTAACACCGCACGTGTGGAGGAAATCAGCCTCAGGCAAACCCTCTTTTATTGTTTCGCATTCGTCCTGACCGGTTCGGCCCTGGGGGTCGTGTTCCACCGCAACCCGGTCAAATCAGCACTTTTTCTCGTGGCATTTTTTGTCTCGCTCGCTTCGACCTACGCCCTCATCGGCGCCGAGGTACTGGCCACATTACAGGTACTTGTCTATGTGGGCGCAATCATGGTGCTTTTCCTTTTTGTCATCATGCTCATTGCCGTGCGCGAAGAAAGTTTCGAAAGCCCGTTCAGTAATGTCGGGCGAGCCGCGTTGGTCATTGTTCTGGCCATCGCATTTGTTACACAGATTCTGCTGCTGTTGCAGATTAAAATCGGTAAGGGCGACCTGAACCCGATTGCGCAACCGGTAACTGCCATTACAGGTAACAAGGAAATCAGGGATTCCGCCCAGGTTCTCGCTGTGAATCTCTTCAAGGAATATCTCATCGCTTTTGAACTCGTGTCGCTGTTATTGCTCGTCGCCGTCGTCGGGGCGATCATGATTGCCAAACGTAACCGCCGGATGATGGAATAGTTATGGATGAATTTTTATCAGTCCGCGAAATTGCCATTCTGGCCTTTGTGCTTTTTGCGATCGGTATTGTGGGCGTAGTCTCGCGCCGTAACCTCATCGTGGTACTGATGTCCGTTGAAATTATGCTGAACTCGGTCAATTTACTTTTTGTGACTTTCTCGCGCGGGTTTAACGACACCACCGGGCAGATCATGGTTCTGTTCGTGATGGCGATTGCTGCCGCCGAAGCCGCGGTGGGTTTAGCCCTGGTTATTGCTTTGTTCCGTAATTCACACAGCATCATGACCGACTCTATCGAGAACCTCAAAGACTCATGAAACAGGAACATATACCATACCTGCTCGTCGCGGTACCGTTGCTGCCGCTTGTTGCCGCTGTTATTAATGCGGCGATCTTTGCGGTTTCAGGCCGGATACAAAACCAGAAGATCCAGTACTGGACCATTCTCGTTTCCATGGCTTCTGTGCTCTTCGCGCTCGCCGCACATTTTTCCGTCATTTATCTGCATCCGACTTTAATCGGCGAAGCCTCGGCTTCGATCGTCGCGCCCGTAGAGTGGCTCGCCTTTACCAGCCCGCTGCGCTTCATGTGGGCAATCCGCTTCGACGCGCTGACAAGCATCATGGTCGCCGTCGTGCTTTTCGTCGGCCTGATGGTGCAGATTTTCAGCGTGGGTTACCTCAACGATCGCCGCGAAGATTACGCGCGCTACTTCGCCTGGTTGAGTTTCTTCATGTTCAGTATGCTGCTGCTCGTCGTGTCGGCGAACATGCTTGTGTTTTTCGCCGGCTGGGAAGCCGTCGGATTGTCTTCGTATAAACTGATTTCTTTCTATGTCGAAAAAGATGCGGCACAGCGCGCGGGTAAAAAAGCCTTTATCATGAACCGTATCGGCGACGCGGCGCTGCTCATTGCCATGTTCGCACTTTTCCGCGTGGCAAACACGGGTGACTTCCGGGAAATTGCCCTCGTCTTTTCGAAAGGCAGCATTGCAGCGTCGCATGCAAACTTTATCGCCCTGATGGTTTTTATCGCCGCCGCCGCCAAATCGGCGCAGCTGCCCCTCTACACCTGGTTGCCCGATGCGATGACCGGGCCCACTCCGGTTTCTGCGCTGATTCACGCAGCGACGATGGTAACGGCGGGTATTTTTCTCATGCTGCGCCTGGAGCCGGTTTTTGTCATGGCGCCGGAAGCGTCGGCGATTGTCGCCTGGACAGGTGGCATTACCGCGCTCATGGCGGCGTTCATCGCCGTCGCGCAGACTGACATCAAAAAGGTACTCGCATTCTCCACGGTGTCGCAGCTCGGCCTCATGGTGCTTGCGGTGGGCACCGGGTCGTATGCAGCCGCATTTTTCCATCTTTTCACACATGCATTCTTTAAGGCGATGTTGTTCCTGTCTGCGGGTGCAGTCATCACTTACAAACACCACGAACAAAACATACGGCGCATGGGCGGGCTGGTGGGTGAGCGGCCGCTGCTGGCCTTTATCTTCTGGATTGCCCTCGCGGCGCTTGCCGGTATTCCCGGCCTGTCAGGCTTTTTCTCGAAGGACCATATTCTCGCATCGGCGTTCGCCCTTAAAAACGGCGGTACTGTATTAGGAGCGATTACCGTCGCGGTATCGCTGCTGACTGCATTTTACAGCTTCCGGCTCGGCATCCTGGTCTTCCACGGCAAAAAGACTGAAGCATCGGGGCATGCTGAGCAAGGCGAGGAGCCATCCGTCACCTTCTATCTGCCACTGGTACTTCTCGCCATTCCCACTCTGCTCGCGGGTTATTTTGGAGTACCGGCATTTTTTACCGGCTTTGAATCCCGTTTCTTCGAATTTATCAGCCATAACCTGCCTGTGCCTGCCGCAGATTTCACGGTGGCGATGCAGCACCATTTGAGCCACGCAACCGAATTTAACATCATTGCTCTGGGTGTGGGGGCGGCGCTTACGGGTGCGCTTGCGGCAATTTTTTATTATGGTATTCTGCGCCGCCGCCCGGTTGCCGAAGAGGCTTACCATCCAGCTTTGACGCGGCTGAGTCTCAAAAAACTCTATGTCGACGAAATCTACCAATTCCTCTTTGTCGCGCCTTATAAGAAGATTGCTGATAAAATCAGCGAGTGGGATTTCCGCGTTATCCCGGCGATTTCTGAGGGCATGGGGTATCTCGCCGAGATCATCGGCGCATCGTTCAGCCGCCTGCAAAATGGCGTCATGGCGCATTATGCAATCTATATGGTCGGTGGTATAACGATTCTGCTCGTGCTGCTTTTGGGGACGCTCTGATATGATAACCGCCGCAATTCTCATACCGTTTTTTGCTGCGTTGGTAATCCTGCTGCTCAAAGAAGAGAGTGCCGGGCCGGCTCTCAAGAGCCGAAACGCCTGGTTCGCCATCGCTGCGACGATTACATCGCTGGTCTCGGCACTGCTCATGGTCGGTCGTTTTTCACCCACCTATGGCGAAAGCCAACTACGCGAAACCTGGTGGACAAGTGCAGGTACCGGAATCAATATCACCTTCGCGGTTGATGGACTTTCCTTCCCGCTTTTTATCACAACTGCCTTTCTGTTTTTTATCGCCGCACTTTTCTCCATGAATACTTTTCAACTGCAGGGCGCTACATCCCCTGCCCGCCAAAAGGTTTTCTGGGGAATGTTCTTGCTGCTCGAGAGCGTCGTGCTGGCGATTTTTTCGGCATGGAACTTTGTCGCTTTCTTTGCCTTCTGGGAACTATTCCTGATACCGCTGACGATTCTGCTCTGGAGATTTGGCCTCGAAGAGCGGCGCCGCGCGGCCTTGCAGTTTTTTATCTATACATTTGTATCGTCAGCCTTTATGGTCGCGGCCTTCGCTGCGCTGGTTTATTATACACCCCGCATCGGCGGTGATTTTGATTTTCGCTCGAACTTTGCTGGCGAAATCAATATGATGCAGCCCGAAAAACAGCAATTGCTGTTTTTGTTCTTTATGGCCGCATTCCTTGTGAAGATGCCGGTATTTCCATTCCATGCATGGTTACCGCTCACGCACACCCAGGCGCCGCTGGGCACGTTACTGCTTTCCGGCCTGTTTCTAAAGCTCGGCTCTTATGGTGTGCTGCGTTTTGTAACGCCGAATTTTTCCGGAGTTCTCGCCGAATGGGGATCCCTCTTCACGATCCTGGGCCTCATTTCCATGTTCTACGGAGCCTTTGCTGCATACCGGCAGAAATCTTTTCGTTATGTTATCGCCTATTCGTCACTGGCGCACATGGGACTCTTGCTTGCCGGCGCTTTGACGCGGCACGAATACGCAACCAGCGGGGCTATTATTCAGAATGTCGGGCACAGCCTCGCAAATGCTTTGCTCTTTATCATTGTCTGCATGCACCTCGTACGGGGCAAATCGGACGATGTTGCCGCTATCAATCCGCCGAAGAGCTTTTTGTATTGGGCGGCATTTTCCATCGCGCTTTTTTCTGCCATCGGTGTACCGGGAACCATTGGGTTTGTCGGGGAATTCATGATACTGTTCGGTTTATCGTTCAAGTCATGGACTTTGACTATCGCGGCGGTGCTGACCCTGGTTCTCAGCGCCGCATACATGCTGCGTCTCTTCCACAAGGTACGTGCGCGCGCAGCCGATACCAGCTGGAGCCCAACGCTACTGGAACGGGCCTGCCTTGTCCTCATTTCAGTGGCAATTTTATGGTTCGGTATTTACCCCTCGCTGTTGGGTGAATATGCGCGTGCCACATCAAAAACTCTGAATGTCAATGTTATCAATTCCCCTGCACCGGAGACAAAGCCCCGATGACGCTCTCATGGAATGACCTGATCGCGATGGCGCCACAGACATTGCTTGTACTGGGCGGTCTCGGTGTGCTGATCAGCCAGATGTTATTGAAATCGGGCAGGGCGCGCATCGCCTGGCAGTTGACAGTTGTCACCTTAGCCGCAGCGATACTGGTTGTTGTCGTCGGCCTCAGTGACAGCAAAGGTGTCACGACATTACTGCCGAGGGCATTTCTGGGCACAGATGTTGTCTCGGCAATCAACGGAACATACCGGTACTCCGTTTTCAGCGCCAATGCCATCCTGCTTTTTCTGGTTCTGGCGCTCGTCGCCGTCCTGTTCATGCGGCAGATCATGCCGGCGCTGGAACTCAATTTTCCGGAGAACTATTTTCTGATTCTCATGAGCGTAGCAGGGTATAGCTATTCTATCTGCGCTGAAGATCTGATCACACTGTTTATCGGCCTTGAACTGGGATCGCTCCCTTTGCTTGTGCTCATCGGTCTTAACCGCCAGGATAAGGCGACTAACGAGGCCGCCCTCAAGTACCTGCTGCTTTCTGCTTTCGCGATGGCGTTTTTGCTGCTCGGCATTGCCCTCGTCTACGGCGCCAATGCCACTGTCAGGCTGCGGGACATCAGGGAAATTGGACCGCATTTCCTCAAAGTCAGGGTGATGACGCTCGCCTATGCGTTTATCTTCACAGGATTCTTCTTTAAACTGGCGGCATTTCCGCTGCACAGTTATGTCGCAGATGTCTACGAAGGCTCGGTGACGGTATTCACCGGTATTCTCGCCTCGCTGTCAAAAGCCGCAGGCGCTCTGATTCTGCTGAAGATTTATTACGGCGTTCACGACGGTTACCGGCAGTATTTCGCGCCAATTCTGATGTTTGCTGCAATCGGTTCGATGCTCTTCGGGGCTTTTGCTTCACTCGCCACACAGAACCTCAAGCGGATTCTCGCATACTCGTCGATCGGCCACGCGGGCTTTATGTTATGCTTCTTTATCACGCCCGCAGCCACAGATGGCAGCATTATCGGAGCGCTGAAGCAGGAAGCGGGGTCTGCGCTTTATATCTACCTTGTCGGATATACTTTTGCCTCTTTGCTCGCGTTCGGGACGATTGCATTTATCGAACGATCGCTGCCTCCGGGTACGCCAGTAACTTTGGATTCCTTATCAAATCTGTACCGCCGCGACCAAGGTGCAGCAATTGCACTCGGTATCAGTGTCTTATCTTTTATGGGCATGCCTCCCCTGGCCGGTTTTCTGGGAAAATTCTTTCTGTTTAAATACCTGGCGTTTTCGAACAATATGCTTTTGGCTGCTGCTGCTGCTGCTGCGAGTGCAATCTCCGTATACGCATATATCCGCATTCTGCGGCCGGTCTTTTTCAGCGAAGATACAGCGGAAACGGCAGATAAGGCACGGCCATTCGTTATCCGCGATGCGGCGCGTCTAGCCGCCGGTTTTCTCCTCGGAGCTCTGTGTTTTTTTGCAGCTTTCTCGTCTTTTTTATACAATAATGGCATTCCGGCCATTCAAAAAATTTACTAAATTTCAGAGGGAAAAATGTTCAGAAAATTGAACCAACGTAAATTCAAATTCTCCACTATGGGGATAGCCAATCTGACGATGTTTGTCTTTCTCATCGGCGTGGCGTTCTCGCCGTTTGCAGGCACCTGCGGTAGCGGCTCGATCGCCGAAGCGGCAACGGATAACCCGCTCCTTAAGTCCGATGCCGTCAGCTATGCGCTGAAATTCCAGGATGCAATCCGTGAAATTTACAAAGAAGTGAATCCTGCGGTGATACGCATTGAGACTGAACAGACCGTCGAAGTCAACCACCCCTTTTTCAACGATCCCATGTTCCGCCGCTTCTTCCAGGTACCCGAAGGGCAGCAAAAACAAAAACGCGCCGGCCTGGGTTCGGGCTTCATCGTTTCACCCGACGGCTTCGCGGTAACAAACCACCACGTCGTGCAACGCGTTGACAAAATCACCGTGAAACTCACCAACGGGAAAGAATACCAGGCAAAGCTGATCGGCTCTGACCCGAATTCAGATATCGCGCTCATCAAAATCGACGGCGCAAAAAACCTCAAGACGGCGCACCTCGGCGATTCGGATAAGATTGAGGTCGGTGATTTCGCTCTCGCGATCGGAAATCCCTTCGGTCTCCAGTCAACACTGACAACGGGAATCATTTCCTCCAAAGGTCAGGACGTGAACTCCGCCGACGGCGTTAGCCGCATCCAGACCGATGCCTCGATCAACCCTGGTAATTCCGGCGGGCCGCTCCTCAATATCCGAGGTGAAGTTATCGGTATCAACCAGATGATCTATTCACAGTCGGGTGGCAGCGTCGGTATCGGTTTCGCGATACCCATCAACCACGCAAAACATATCATCGATAAACTGAAATCCGGCAAGAAAATCCGCCAGGGTTATGTCGGTGTCTCGGTTGACCCCGAGGCGACGGATGAAAAGCTCAAACACCTCGGCGTTTCCGGGAAAACAGGTATTATCGTTGCCCAGGTGGTCATCGGCTCACCGGCTTTCAAAGCAGGCATTGTCGCGAATGATTTTATTACCCATGTCGACGGTAAACCCGCCGATAAATTTTCCGTGCTCAAGTCAACGGTGCTGCAAAAAGGTGTCGGCGGAGAAATCGAAATCAAGCTGCTGCGCCAGGGGAAAGAAATTTCCGTCACGGTAAAAATCGCCGAAGCGCCACAGCAGCAACCGCAGCAGTGACGCTGACCGGTGCGACAGGATGTCGCCGGGTTAACGTCCGGCACGGATGCCGTCTATGACGTTAACCGTCGACGTCGGTAATTCGCATACCGTCGTCGGCTTATGGAAAGACGGGGGGCTCAATCAAACCCTGCGCCTTTCCACCGATGCGCGGCGCACCGCAGATGAATGGCGCATTCTGCTCTCGGCCTGGCTTAAAGAGGCCGGGAACGACGGCAGAGTATTGCGTGCGGCATTTTGCTCCGTCGTACCTGCAGCGAGTTCGGCGCTCGGTGACGCCGTCAGGGTGCTCGGCGTCAAAGAGCCGCTGTGGGTTTCATCAGAAATTAAGCTAAACTTCGGTTTTAATTATCCCCAGGCCCAGACATTAGGCGCAGACCGTATTGCTGATTTGATTGCGGCAAAACATTTTTTCGGCGACAACTGCATTGCCGTGGATTTCGGCACGGCAATTACCTTCTCTGTGCTGACCGCAGGGATTTTCCAGGGCGGCGTCATCGCCCCCGGTATTACCTCTTCGCTCGAGGCGCTGTTCAGCTCAACGGCAAAACTCCCGAAGATTTTATTCCACCAGACCAAAAACGGTATCGGCAAATCAACGGGTGAATCCATCGAGATCGGCGCCTTCGTCGGCTGGCGGGGCGTGGTGCGGGAAATTCTCGCGGAAATCAAACGGGAGCTTCCGGGCTCCGGGATAAACCACAAGGTAATCGCAACGGGGGGAATTTCAGAGAGCCTCGAATTCGCCCCGGATTTTTTTGACGTCGTGGACAAAAACCTGACTCTGAAAGGGCTTTACCTTGCGGCCGAAGAAACGCTCTAAGCCGAGCGGTTCATGAAAATCAGAATCCCCCGCATCTATAGCCTCGACGTTTACCTGTTGCGGCATTTTCTGCCCTCGCTTGCTGTCGCCTGCGCATTCTTCACTTTTATCGTCCTGGTCTTTTTTTTGAAGGAGACCATCAAACACGCCGTAGAGAAGAATCTTGATTTTTGGATCATCCTGGAGCTCTGCTGGTATGCGCTCGGCTGGACACTGACGCTGACGATACCGATGGCTTTTCTGCTTTCCACAATTCTCACCGTGGGCTCCCTGAACGCCGATTCAGAGATTATCGCCATGCGCGCGGGTGGTATCACATATCCGCGCATTTTGCGGCCTTTTCTGACCGTGGCGATTGTGATCGGCGCGTTTCTCGTCTGGTTCTCCAACTTCGTCGTGCCTGCGTTCGCCGACAACATGGAAAACATGCGCAATTTTATTCTCACGACCGACCCGATCGCCGCGATACAGCCGGGTCAGTTCATCACGCTCGACAAACGCGAGAGCTTTGTGCGCAAAATCTATATTGAAAAGACGACGAAGAACAAACTGACTCCCGGCGAAACTCTCGAAAATATCCAGGTGCGCAAAATCGGTCATGTCGGTAAGATACGCCAGCTCAGCGAAATCATCATCGCCAAGGAAGGCCGGAAAGTCCTGAAACAGACGACGCAGGGCGAATGGGTAAAAGCGCTCCGGCTCACCAAGGGTTATCTCTTCAGTACGGGCAGCGACGGGACTTTTCAGCGCATCGATTTCTCAAACGGCATGTTCGACCTGAACATCCAGGAGCCTGAGAAGATCAAGAAAATGAAGAAGATCGACGACATGGGTTCACTGACGCTGCCGCAGCTCATGGCAAGCTTCGAGACCATCAAAGCCTATCCTGAAGCGGAGAAACTGAAACGGAAGGCCGAGCTCGAGCTGCATAAACGTTTTGCGCTGGCATTTTCCGTTATTGTGTTCGTACTCATGGGATTTCCCCTCGCCATAGTCAACCGCCGCAGCGGCAAGGGCATGGGCCTCGGCATCTCGGTGATTTTTATCTTCGCCTACTTTGCGCTGTTCCTGTCGGCCGATACGTTTGCTATACAGAAAAACCTGGTGCCGCCCTGGCTCGCAGCGCATGCAGCCAATATTCTTCTGGGTTCAGCGGCGGCGATCTTTGCGCTGCGCCGGCTGATGGAATTTTCATTCCGCAGGGCGCTGGGCTTTAAAAAAGAGTAACGGCTAGCCCGCGTGCATCGCAATCATGCGCGCAAAACTGTTGTAAGATACCGAATTTTGTTTGGTGAATTCAACCCCATATTTGAAGGCCGCACCGGGTACGTCGGTGGCTTCGTGGCGGCGCCAGCGGATTTCGCCCTTCAGGTCGATGATCTTGTCGGGATGCTCTTCGGATATCACCCACACTGACATCGCCTGGTTTTCCCTGTAATCCATATACGACTGGAACGAAAGACCGCTCTGCGAGATATCGATGAGGAAAGGCGATTCGAAGAGTTCGGGAGCGCCCAACTCTGCATTGAAGGCGGAGATCCAGATCTGGCTGATGCCTTTTTTCCGCGGGTTCTTGCGCCGGTCGCGCTGAGGCTGGTCAAAGAATGCAAGAATTTTCTCGCGCAGCGCGCGGCGCGTAACGGGTTTCTGTACTAAGTATGCAATCTCGTTGAGAATCGCAGAATCGAGTACGCCCTGCGCCTGCGGGTCATAGAGCATGAACACGGGGACATCCGCATAAGATGCACGGAACTCTGTGAGCACCGCGCGAAAGGTATCATCGAGGGCAGCCGGTGAAAACACCGCGAGTTCCAGGGGCAGATCTTTTTTATCACCCGGCAGTTTTTCGATCACTTCTGCGCCCAGCGCCTTGAGCAGGGAATCTGCAAGGGTATCGCCGCCGTTTTGAAAAACAAAAACGGATTTTCCCGACAGTGGCCGAAAACGGAACTGGGTGAGAGCCTTCTCGAGGTTCAGCTGCGTGAATGGTTTCTCCAGCAGATGGTCCGTCGCCGAGAGTACTCCCATTTCGATTTTGCCGCGATCGACAAATTCATGGAGCAACAAAACGCGCAGCGAGCCATAATCTTGTTTGAGCCGCGGGAGTTTCACCGCTAACCCGGCATTCGCCGAATAGTGAACGACGAGTATGTTCTCAACATCATCGCTTGGGCGCAGGTCGTCGAGCCGTGCCACTTCGGTCACCTGAGCCCCCTGCGCGCTGATATAGCGCCCCAGCGCACCGGTTACAATCGCGCTTTCGCCATGCAGGAAAAAATTCGTATCAGTGAGGGGTTGTTGCGCCATGGTGTCCGGACTGCGGCGTTAATATCGCCGGGACAACATGGGGCATCAATTCATTTTAAGCGCGCTGCGCACCGAAGAGATCAGACGGTCTTCGGTAAATGGTTTGATGATAAAATCGTGGGCACCCGCGGCCACTGCTTCTTTAATGAAACGGCTTTCGCCGAGGGCAGACACAACGATGACTTTGGTATCGGGTACGGCTTTTTTAACCAGCTTGGTCGCTTCAATGCCCCCCAGCGTTTTCATCGATAGGTCCATCGTAATCAGGTCGGGCTTTAGGTTTTCGGCCATCGCCACAACCTCGCTGCCATCAGAGGCTTCCCCTGAAACTTCAAAACCTTTGGATTCCAGATGCCTGCGAATCACCTGGCGCATATAGCCCGAATCATCGACTATAAGCACTTTCTTCTTATCGGACATAATATATAGTACGAAGGAAAACGCTCGTTTACGACTTCACTTTGCGATTTTTTATCGCAATCCAGATTTCAGGGAAATATGCGCCAATGATGATCAGCGCGAGGCCAATAAAGGTCGGGGTTTGGAACAGGCTGCGCTCGGTAATGCCGCTTGGACCCAGCTTAAAGGAGCCCCGGTCGAGGGCGATGAAGTTGATACTGAGGCCCCAGCCGATGACCATGAACACCAGTCCCAGAAGGTGCGCGAAGAAGTAGGTTTTGATTTTCTGCCACATAGAATAGGATTCATAACGAGACTACCGCTGCAAGCGAAATTGTGCCGGCGCTCCCTGATTGAGACATAATTTGCAACAACCAATCGCCTTTTCACTTGACCCCGCAAAGCTTCACTCCGGGATTCCGCCATGCTGCCGGTAAAAGTTATTCATCTCGTAAAGCGGGTCGAACAGATTGACCGTGAAATCGCCGAATTACACCATCTTGTCGACGGTATCGACACGCAGCGGTCGTACCGCAACACGATGAAAATCGCCGCCGAGCAGCAGATCAATAACCTCGTCGGCGAAAAAGTAAAACTCATGGAGCTCAAGATTGAAAATCCGCCGGATTTTCTCACTAAGCATGTTTTTGAAAGCGAAGAGAAAAAGATACCGCAGCCACGCGTGCCGCTCGACGCGCTGCTCGGTGCCTCGACCTCAACCTACGCGCCGCGCCATGAAATTCAGCTGAGTGATGAGCCGGCCGCGCCAAGCAATCCGCTGAAAAATTTTGCCCGCATGATGAACGTGGACGAGATTCTGCCGCGCACGAACTCTGACACGCAGATTAAACCCCGGCGCACCGAAAAAACCCAGGCAAAAACACGCGCCGAAATCCTACGCGATCTGCCACCGCTGCAATATTGACGCGGCGCCGGACACCAGAATCCTGACTTATGTTTAAATTTTCCGCGCGCACCGCCCTGGTCGCCGCAATGCTGCTCTGTGCGCCGCTGCTTACCGCCGCACCTTACAAAAAGGGAATCAAACTCAACACGTTCTTTCGCATCAGCTCCGCGCCACCCATTGCGTTTCTGGAAAAGCATGGCATTACCATTCCCGATCTGATTACAGCCGCAGACCTCAAAGGTGAGCGCAACAAAGATCTGGCGCCGCTGCTCAATTCGCTGAAACCGGCAGATTTCCCGTACGCTTTTTTCTACACCAATGAATTCATGTTCACGCGCCGTTTTCCCGGCATCGTCGGTGTCAAGGTCGACAGCGCAGCATGGATGGCCCTGATCAAGATCGGCGCAGAGAAAAACCCCGGCGGGCGCACACTGATACGCAACCGCTTCTACAAAGTGCCGCGCGAAGACCTCGTGATGGAAATATTACCCGACGGTATTCTCATGCTACCCAGCGAAGAAGCTGCGGCGATGCCTGAAATCAAATCACTCCGGGAACTGCACGATGCCATTGCCACGGATATGGGTATCAACCCCGATGCGGCGGCGTTTATTGAATACCATGAGAAATCCGAATTCAGCGATTTGACGGAGCGCCTGCGCGCGCTGATGGCCCGCCGTTCGGCCACCCTGCAATCACCGGGCATCGAGAAGATCCTGGTGCGCCTGATCAAGAACCCTTTCCTCAATGCCATGCTCAGTACGAAGCAGAGTTCACTACGGATCTCCCTCGCAGACGGCGTAACGCTGGCATCGGAATACACTCTCGGCGCTGCCAGCCACCGCGACGCTTTCATAAAATCGCTCTCTTCGCTGCAGGTGCTGGGCAGCATCGGTACAACTCTGGGTATCGCCGCCTGGGAAGCGCGCGCAGGGGGACTTCCCCCTAAAGATGCAAATCTGAAAATCGCGATGGACCTGTTCCAGAAGTTTTCAGACTCGTTCGAACAGATTCGTATCAGCGACCGCGAAGGCAAGGTAAGCCTGAGCTGGCAGTTTGTGAACGGCAAAGATATGATTCCGGCGATGCAACTCGCCAGGAGCATGATTGAAAAGCGCAAGGCCGAACAGCGCAACAGCGAGCGTATCGAGGCGATGCGCGACGAAGTTTGCGCAGCGCTGCAGCAGAAAGATAAAGAAAAATTCCGGGCGAAGGTGATTGCCTATGCGGAAATACTGCCTGCAGAAGAACACAAAATCTGGCGTATTCGGCAGTCATGCAGTGACGGTTCCGGCATTCTGCTTTCGGCGCTGGAATTCGGCGGCGAAGACACATTCCTGAAGCTCGTAAAACGACTGAAGTACCATGTCGGCTACGGAGCGATGGTGAACAGTAAAGGCAAAGGGTATCTGCACATTGCTGTTGAACGCCGCCACGAGCGGGCGTTGAAGCAGCTGCTCGACGACGGCATTCTGACAAACAGCGCCGATGCGGCGGGTAAGACACCCCTTATCTACGCGATCGAAAGCAAAAATACGGCGACCGTGAAGTTGCTGCTCGACCGTGGGGTACGGGTGTTCGCTGAAGACGACATAACTTTGGAGAAGAAGACGCTTGCGGCGGCCGAGGCTTCAGGAAACGAAAAAATCCTGGAAATAATTCGGGCCGCGATTGAAAGCGAGAAGATGCTCCGCAAGAAACACGAGACACAAAGCTAACGCTATCCGCTTGACAGACCCGGCGGAGTTTATCAGGGTTGCCCATGAGTTTTCTGCGCAGTATCTACCTCGACTATTATACTATCGGGGCGGTCATTCCGGTAGTTTTCCTCTATATCTGCGCCGCAGCATTCTTCCAGATTAAAGACAAATCGAAAGCCACGAAAACCCTCGCAACAGTGATGTTGGTCTACGGCACTTTTGTCGCAAGCTATATCGTCGCCTCCAGTTTCTATCATCCCTATGCCGCCTACCACCGTTGGAATACGGTGATTCTCGTACTTGTGACGATCACGATGTTGACCCAGATTTTCTACGAGTTCCCCGTTCCGACCGGTGGCAAAAAACACCGCATACTGTTCTGGATCATGCTCATTGTCAGCATCGGTCTTTCCCTGTGGTTTATGGCGCAGACCATCGAAGCAAACTACATCTACCATTTCGAGGGCCACTACTACGATTTCGACGCGGACGATGCGAGTTACATCATCAGCCTGGCGATCTTCGCCCTGGTCTTTATCATGATTGGTTCGGGTGTCTGGCGTATCTGGGCCACCAAAGGACCGGGCCGCTGGTCCGTTTTCGGCATATTGATCGGGATTATTTTTTCAACCATGGTACCGGCATATCTCAATACTCTCAGCCGTGAGGGCGGTATGGATCGCGGTACCTTCCAGACCGCATTCGACCTTTTCACCATTTTGGGGATGTTTGTCATCGTCATCATCTTTATTAACAACACCAAAGACAAGACCACTTTTATGGCGAAGATTATTCTCGTCAGCGCCGTGGTTTTTCTTTTGGTCCTGCAGAGCATCAGCTACTTTTCTTTCCAGGATAAAGAGATCGCATACGACGGGGTCAAGAGCGAACAGGCAAACCGCTTCCGCGAATCGGGCGTAGAGCCCGAAGCCATGAAATATGCCGTTGCCTATGACCTTGCAAAGAAAACCATCCAACCGGTAAAGGCCATCGACAAGGCAGAAATCAGCACCGAGGACCAAACGAACGGCTACGAGTTTACTTATCTCTGGCAGAAAATATATTATCTGAATGAAGACATTGCATTCAAAGACAATATGGAAAAGGTGCTGCAATCAGCGCCACAGACTTTTGGCGGCTACAAGGCTGCGCTGTTACCGTTGCTGGAGAAAAAAGAGACCTGCAACAGGACAGCGATTCTCGGCAGAATTGCAAAACTGCAGCGGCCGGTGATCCAGCGGCGATACAAACTCAGCAAACTACAGAAATTCCAGTTCCGCGAAAAAGCTATGGCGATGCTCAGCAAATCAGCGCGCGGCCTTGAAACTTTCAACGAGGCAATGCTTGCCTATCTGAAAGAAAACACCACGGACAACGGTACCGAGCTGAAAAACAAACTGTTGAGTTTTGTCGAAGAGGTCATTCCCCCCGGTGCGCGCCACTACCGCACGGATAAGAACAACGGCGCACACTATACCGCCTATGTCGGCATCGACTACAAAAACGGCAAAGTCATCGAAGTGGGTTTCGATTACCTCGATTACCGCAAGTATGTACACCCGTTGGGTTTGAAATACCTGATTCTGCTGCTGGCAGCGATGCTGCTGATCATTGTCGGCTTCCCGATTTTCTTCAGCCGGGCGCTGGTTACGCCTCTCAACAGCCTGTTATCCGGGGTAAACCAGGTGAATACAGGCAACCTGGGCGTGGAGCTGCCGATCTATGTCGAAGACGAGATCGGTTATCTCTCGCGTTCTTTCAACGGAATGGTTTCATCGATCCGCGACTCGAAGAAGAAACTCGAAGAATACGCGGAAACACTAGAAGAAAAGGTTAAGGAACGCACGGCAGAGCTGCAAAAGGCTTTCGAAGAAGTCACCGCGCTGAAAAAACAGCAAGACGGGGATTATTTTCTGACAAGTTTGCTCACGACGCCACTTGGTGCAAATAAGGCAAACAGCCCGAACCTCAACGTCGACGTGCTGGTAGAGCAGAAGAAAAAGTTTGAATTCCGTAAATGGGCCCGCGATATCGGCGGCGACACCTGCATTACCAGCACGGTGACGCTCAAAGGTAAAGCGCACACGGTTTTCCTCAACGCCGACGCGATGGGTAAATCGATGCAGGGGGCAGGGGGCATTCTGGTTTTAGGCTCGGTTTTTCACTCGGTCATCGAACGCACTAAACTCTCGCCGAAAGAACAGGATGTCTTTCCGGAGCACTGGCTGAAATACACTTTTGTGGAACTCCACCGCGTCTTTGAAGTGTTCGACGGTTCAATGCTGATTTCCCTGATTATGGGACTGGTCGACGACGAATCGGGCCTGCTCTATTACATCAACGCCGAGCACCCGTGGTCGGTGCTTTACCGCGGCGGCAAGGCTGAGTTTATCGAAAAAGAACTCGCGCTCAGGAAACTCGGCACGCAGGGCGTCTCGGGTCATATCGAGGTGATGACGCTGCAAATGGATCCCAAGGATGTCATCATCATGGGGTCGGACGGTCGCGACGACCTGTTGTTGGGTTATGACGCTGACGGCGCGCGTATCATCAACGAAGACGAGATGCAGTTCCTGAAAGTCGTCGAAGAAGCCGACGGTCAACTCGACCGCATCCACGAAGTGTTGGAAAACTACGGCGATCTCACCGATGACTTGTCGCTGCTGCGTATCGGCTATAAAGAAGATGTGCACCACGATCACTCGCAGCTCTCGCAGCATGTAATCCAGCTGCTCAACCGTGCACGGCTCGCCGTAAAGGCCGGACAGCTCAAGGTCGCAATCGGCGATCTCGAAGAGGCGAACCGCATCGACGACTCACAGCCTGAAGTCATGCGCGACCTGATCAAGGCATACCTCAAGGATAAACAGTTCGAGAAGGCGGCAAACCTCGCCGAGGATTACATCCACATCAAACCAGCAGATTCCGAGTTTCTCTACATCGCCTCGTATTGCCACAAGGTGCTGCAGAACTTTAAGAAAGCCGCGGATTTCGGCGAACGCCTGCGCCTGCGCGATCACGACATGGTGAAGAACCTGGTGAACCTCGCGGATATTTATTACCTGCAGGGTATTTACGCCCGGTCGCGCACGATCATTGATTTTGCCGCCAAGCTCGATCCCCATGATATCAAGGTGAAGCGTGTGCTCGAGGCCCTCGCGCGCAAGAACGTGGCGCCGACGCCCGCGACTTAGCTTACGGCACGTCGCGCGCTTCGGATGTGACGCCATGTCGATAGCGGAACGCGAGGTGGAACTGCTCGCCGATTTCGAGGTTTTTGACGATTGGGCCGATCGTTACCGGTACCTGATCGAGCTTGGGGAGAAACTGCCGCCGCTCGATGATAAGCACAAGACCGAAGCGAACAAAGTGCAGGGCTGCCAGTCACAGGTCTGGCTCGTTTCGAGCAAAGACGGCGACAGAATTCACTTTGAAGCCGACAGCGACTCGGCGATCACGCGGGGACTCATCGCCTTACTGGTGAAATTATTCTCCGGTGCAAGCTCAGCCGAAATTGCTTCGGCAAACTTATCATTCATAGAAAAGCTCGGTTTTGCCAAACACCTGTCGATGTCGCGCGCGAACGGCTTTGCCTCGATGATCGCGATGATAAAACGCCTCGCCGCAACGCCATGAGAAATACTGCCACGGGTTTTGCGGGTTATGTTCTCCTGGTAGCGGCGATCTCACCGCTCTTTGCGCAGCGCAGCAGTCCTGCAAACGAAGTAAAAGCCAAAGACGATCTGGCGGGAAAAGTTGTCTGGCCCAAAGAATATATTCTTGATATCCACCGTCCCGAGTCGCTGATTAAAGACGGCAAAGCGTATCTGCCCAATGTCGTGCAGAACCTGATCGCCGACGAACTATCGCTGCAACGCATGGCAATCACACGCGAAAAGGTGCGCCCTGCCGTGATTGAATATTCAGTACAAAAAGATCATGAGCGCCTGCCCGCCGACGAGCGGGGCGCGCTACTGGCCAAACAACCGAAACCGCCGATACTCCCGCTCAAGATCGTGCGCAAAACATCAGCAGCAAAGGGAGAGTTTCGCTGCGAAGGCCTAAAAGATGAGTATTACGCCCTTCTGACGCGCATCTCGCCGCGCGGCAATCAGCTGAAGCTCGAGGTGCTGCTCTGCCAGGGTGCCCAGGTTCTGCTCAGCCAATCAACGACGGCCGACGAACAAGAGCTCGTCGCCGGGGTAAACCGGCTCATCAATCCTGTGCGGGCTCGCCTGACGGGAGACCAGTACGCTTCGCTCCATATTGAAACGACACCCACGCGCGCTTCGGTCTATCTCGACGGGCAATTCCTGGGTAAAACGCCGCTCAAATACTCCTACCTGATTCCAGGAAAATACGAATTGGTACTCAAGCTCGATCATTTTGAGACATTCCGCGCGCCGGTAGAAGCGAAGGTGGGTGACACATTCGAGGGAAAGTATAACCTGTTACCTGCGAAAGCCGTCGGCGTCATCGAAGTGGAATCCGATCCCGAAGGGGCAAAGATTTACCTCGACGCCGATTACAAAGGGCTCACTCCCCAAAAACTTGAAAACGTCCCGGCGGGCACATACCGCGTCCATGTTTTGCATCCCGAAAAAGGCGAGGCCTATAAGACTGTTACGGTCAGTGAAAAAACGCCGGCGGCGAAGATTTCAGAAACGCTCAGTGAATTTGCCTTTCAGAAAACCCGGGGGTTCATCGGCCTGAGCTATAAGACATGGTATTGGATTTCCATTGTGAGCGCTGCCGTCTGCTTCGGCACAGCGATCGGCTTCTACGTGTGGCGCGACCAGGCCCAGGAAGATATCTATGCGCGGCTCAGTGGAAAATCCACCACGCTTTATACCCAGGAAGATTATGATTTCATCGCCGACCGCCACAGCGCCGGCAAAACCCGCGAAGGCTTCGCCACCGGCTTCATGGTCGGGGCTGGCGTACTCGCTCTCTCTTCGATCTACTTCTATGTGCAACATCTGCTCTCGGCCGACGAGGGCATTGTCATGAAAGAAAAGCCGCGCTCCGAAGGGGATGTAGACATCCGCATCGGCAGCTTCACCGGGCAGACATCGGTTTCGGCAAGTTTCCGGTTTTAATCAGGTCGCGCCGAGCGCCCGCGCCGCCGTCACTTCGCTCATCGAGTGGATATTCGGTTTTGCGCCGGGAAACAGAAAATGCGGAATGCGGTTATCGCGGATTTCGAGGTATTCATAGGCATCCCAGGTCGCGGCCTTGAGCAGATCGTGCTCTGAAAATTTTCCTTCGCTGAGAATTGCCTTCATTTCGTTGAGTACCGAGAGATCGGTATTTGTGGCAAGCGAATCAGTGCCGATCAGCATCTTCAGCGGCGAGTGTTTCAGCGTTTCCCAGTTGGTGCGCTCGATACCGAGATGTTTATTCGAGCGGTGGCAGATCACCCACGCAGAGTGCGGCACATACTCGCTGAGGCGGTCGATATCTTCGACGCGCGCGGCAGAGAGATGGACGAGAAGAAGTTTTTTGAACGAGAGCATTCCCACCGAGTGCAGGTACTCTACGGCCGAACGCCCCTGCATCTCCTGGTGCCTGACATGCTGGCCGATTTTCTTCAGAAATTCAGTGATCGCCCCGCGGTCTTGCTGAAAATCAATCTCGTCGTGGCTCTCGAGTAGGTGGATAGAAACCGAAGTATGCCGGGCCTTTTCGCGCACGAACATCATTTGCAATGGCGAAGAGCCATATACCGAATGCACGGTCGGGTAGAATGTTGAATCGATATCGAGCAGTTTCTTGGCGCTGACGATGCGTTGCTGGTCGCTGGGCGACGAAAAGCCGAGCAGTTCGAGATAGCGGTTGCCATTAAACGACGGCAGGTCGCGTAAAAAACGGATAAAATCGGTGCTGTTGCAGATATCGCAGAAAAAAAATGTCCCCTGCCCTTCGGCCTTATGGATTGCGTCGACCGCAGCCTGGCGTATATTCTGGCTCGTCATCTGGCCGCGGTTCGCCTGGATGATTTCACCCATCTGCGTCAAATGGCTGCCATAGGGAATTTTGCCTTCCATGCACGAAAGTTCAATGTGGCTGTGCGCATTGACGAACCCGGGAACGACAACGCCGGGCGGCAGCACGCGGTGGAAAAATTCCTTGGGCGGTTTACCGAACCCGGAATCGATGACCTGTTTTCCCGAAATGATATACCATGGGTCGGCACGGAACTCAGCGTCACGGGTCAATCCCCACTCGCCCCGCACTACCTCAAAGATATTCATCGCGGGCTAAGACAGAGATTCGTGCGCGTGTTTCAACAAGATTTCAGTTGCAGAAAAATTCACGCAGGCGTCGGTGATCGAAACCCCGTATTCGAGGGAACCTTTGACTGCGCCATCGAGGTGATTGGGCAGTTTCTGGTTGCCTTCGTTGAGATTGCTCTCGAGCATCATGCCGATGAGATTCGTGTTCCCGGCGCGACGCTGGCCGATGATGCTGCGCCAGACATTTTCCTGCTTCTCAAACTTCTTCTCGGAATTGGCATGCGAACAATCGACGACGATCGCGGGATCGACCCCCGCGAGGCTTAACTTTTCCTCAACACGCGCGATGTGTTCGGCTTCATAGTTGGTCATGTTATTGCCGCCGCGCAAAATCACATGGCCCCAGGGGTTGCCACAGGTCCGCACGACAGCAGTGCGCCCGTTTTCGTCGATGCCCAGAAAACTATGCGCAGCTTTCGCCGACTGCATGGCGTCGAGTGCAATCTGCACGTTACCGTCAGTGCTGTTCTTATAACCGACAGGCATACTGAGCCCCGAAGCCATCTGGCGGTGTGTCTGCGACTCGGTCGTGCGCGCACCGATTGCGGCCCAGCTGACGAGGTCGGCAATGTACTGCGGCACAATGGGGTCGAGAAACTCGGTCGCCGTTGGTATGCCAAGCGAGACGATCTGCTGCAAAATATGGCGGCCAAGTTTCAACCCTTCCTGCACATCGTCGCTGCCGTCGATGCGCGGGTCTGAGATCAATCCCTTCCAGCCGGTCGTGGTGCGCGGTTTCTCAAAATAAACACGCATGACGATCTCAAGCTTATCGGCGTAGAGGTCGCGCAGGTTTTTCAGTTTTCCCGCATACTCCATCGCCGCCTTTTCGTCGTGGATACTGCACGGACCACAGATTACGAGAAAACGCGGTGATTTCTTCAGAACGATATCGCAGATGCGTTCACGCGCTTCGAGCGTGAGCCGCGCCATCACGGCATCGGCCGGGTACAAATGCAGAAGCTCCAGGGGCGAGAGCAGCGGCTCAATCGTGCGGATATGGACGCCGGATATTTTCGACATGACTCAGGCCAATCTATCAGGCGCTGGTCGCCGCGCGGATCACCGCAAGCGCTTCGGCAGCCGTCGATGCCGCGATGACCTTTTGCCGCACCTCGGCTTTATAAAAGACCTGGGCGATCGACGCCATCATCTGCAGGTGTTCCTGCAGCGCCGACTTGGGTGCCACCAGCATCACCACGACATAGGCCTTCGAGCCGTCGATACTATCGAAATCAAGCCCGTTCTTGATGATCGCGCATTCGGTCATAAACTTGCAGGCACCCGGAATTACGGCATGCGGAATCGCCATCTGCTCGCCGATACCGGTACTCATCAGTTTTTCGCGCTCGATGAGCTCTTTTTCAATTTCTGCCGCAAGCGCAGGTTCGAGCTTTTCCCTGATGCACAGCGCCTTGTGCAGGCTGGCGATGAGCTCCCACTTGTTGGTCGCCTGTATCGGCGACAGAATTACCCCGTCGGTCAGCGTGCCCCCGGGGTTTGTCGTGCCGTCGATGAGGTGGATGTTCTGTTCGCTCAGCGAATCTTGCCACACGCGGAATTATGTCTCGCCGTTTTCACGCGGTCAAGGGATAAAATCAAATTTAAATTGCCAGAACCGATGAGAGAATTTTTTTCCCCTCGATGCCTGATTTACTTGCCCAAAAACTTCGTGTCGCCTGGGTGGCCGATATCTTCGACGAGGTCTCAGGCATCATCACCGACACGGAAGAGATGTACGAGCTCGCGCAAGCGCGCGGCTATTTCTGGCAACCGGTGACAACCTATAAAAAACCGATCGCTCCGTTCCACATTTTTGATCCGATTCTGCCCGTACCCACAGGCAGTTTCTATAAGGGCACCAGCATGTATGTGCCGGATTTCCTCCGCGTTGTACAGTTTTTCCGTAAGAACCAAATGAACGTGCTCGTCTCGAATACTCCGGGCGTCATGGGCATGCTCGCGATGGCAGCGGCAAAATATCTTTCACTGCCGTGGGTCGACATTTACCACACCGACGTTGATTATTACCTCAATGACCTCGGCAGCCGTCTCGTAAAACCCTTCGTCAAAAACCCGGCGCTGTTTTTTTTGAAGCAATACCAGAAACAGGCTGACCTGATCTTCGTACGCACGCGCGAATTTTATGACCTGATGCTGAAAAAGGGTCACAAAGAAAGCAAACTGCGTTATTACCCGGCCGGCGTCAATGCACGGCACTGGAATCCTGAAAACAACGACCGCGCCGTTTTCAGCCAACACGGTATCGACCCCGAAATGACGGTGGTGATTTTCGTCGGGCGGATTACCAAAGTGAAAGACATTGAATTCCTGCTCAGGTATTTCGCCGAAGAAAAACCTGCGAAGGCGGTTTGCGCCGTGATCGGTTCCGGGCCTGAGAAAGAGGGCTATGAAAAAAAATACGCCGGTGACAATATCAAATTCCTTGGTGTGCAACGCGGTCCCGCTTTACAGAAACTCTATGCCAGTGCCGATCTCTATGTCTTACCATCAGCCAGTGAAACCCTGGGCAAGACCGTGCTCGAAGCGATGGCGTCAGGCACAGGAGTCATCGTCTCAGACAAAGGCGGTCCTAAAGACTACGTGACACATGGCGAAAACGGGCTCGTCTTCAAGGCCCATGACTATGACTCCTTTAAAGCAGCCATGGACTCACTTTTTAGCGATCGCAATTACATGAAGAAACTCGGTGAAAACGCCCGCGACTCGATCAGCGACCATACCGATGAAAAACTCTTTGAGTCCTTCACCGGCCACATCGCCGAGCTGGTTTAAAGTTTTCCCGAAGGATTTTTCGGAGCCTGCTAAACCGGAACTTCGATCGCCAGAAGACGCGTCGGCGCCGTGAAGATGATATCGAGCGCCTTGTCGTCCATGATGCCGATGGCGTCACGCTTTTCCAGTTTTTCGCCGGCAACTTCGAGACCGCCTTCGATGACAAAAAGATAGAGGCCCGACCGTTCGTGCACACGCGTCAGTCGCGTCTGCACTCCGGCGTCGAAGATGCCGAGCTGAAACTCCGCCCGCTGGTTGATCCACAGGGCATCCCCGTTTTGTTGCGCGCTGACCACGCGTACAAAGTTGTTGCGGGATTTCTCCAGGTCAAAAGTCTTCTGCCCATAGCGCGGTGCGATGCCGCGCTTCTCGGGTAAAATCCAGATCTGCAGAAAATTGACCGGCTTCGCCGGGTCGGGATTAAACTCCGAATGCATAATGCCGGTACCAGCCGACATGATCTGCACATCGCCGGTCAGAATCGTCTCATCTTTGCCGGTGGAATCCTTGTGCGCGAGGGAACCAGAAATGGGTATGGAAACGATTTCCATATCTGCATGGCCGTGGCGGCCAAAGCCCATGCCGGGTGCGACAATATCGTCATTGAGCACGCGCAGCGCCCCGAACTGCATGCGCTCGGGATCCATATAGTCGGCGAAGCTGAACGTATGCCGGCTCTGTAGCCAGCCATGGTCCGCGACACCCCGGGAATCCGCGCGATGTATCACCTTTTTCATAGTCCACAGCATAGCTAAAGCCGTCAGAGCCGACAAAAATTTACACTGCGCAAAAAGTGGCCGTTTTCGAAAGCCTGTTTTTTAAGGCCGTATTTCGCCCGGCCGGCGTATCTCGATAGGTTCGGAGGACATATGAAACGAGTTTTTATTCTGATTTTAGTGGCTGTTTGCCTCACCAATTTCGCTTTCGCCCACGACTGTAAGCCCGAGCGACGGGCTCTTTCTGACAAGAATACCGCTGAAAAACGAGCTTTGCACGATAAACATACGGCCGCACGCCGAGCCTTGCACGATAAACAAGACGAAGAACAAGCCGCGGCGAAAAAGCAGCCGGCCGACGTGAAAACACAACGGAACCTCAACGACAAGCACCGCGCCGAAAAGCGCAAACTGGCCGATCAGCACCTGGGTGAAAACCGCGCCTTAAAAGATAGCCAGATCAAGGCGAAGGAACAACTGAAAGAAAATTGCGCTAAGAAGCCGGGTTAACGGGCGGGCAATTTACCCGGGAAAATCGCTCAATATCGCAAACGCCTTTTTAGTTGTCACCTTGATTCATAGCAAGGCTTAGCCTAAATGACGGCATTTTGGTTTAACCTCTGAGGCATTATGATATTTGACTGGTTTCACTCCCTATTTTCGAACGACATGGGCATCGACTTGGGTACGGCAAACACCCTCGTCTATGTCAAAGGACAGGGCATCGTGCTCTCCGAACCGTCGGTCGTGGCCATTCAAGCCTCTACCGGTAAGGTGCTCGCGGTGGGCCAGGAAGCCAAGCGCATGCTGGGTCGTACTCCCGGTGAGATCGTGGCGATCCGCCCGATGAAAGACGGCGTGATCGCCGACTTCGAAACCGTCGAAAAGATGATCCGCTATTTTATTAATAAGGTTCATAACCGTGCGACACTGGTTAAACCCCGTATCGTCATCGGCGTACCATCAGGCATTACCGAAGTGGAACGCCGCGCGGTGCGTGAGTCGGCCGAACAGGCTGGCGCGCGCGATATCTTCCTTATAGACGAAGCATTTGCGGCCGCACTCGGCGCAAAAATTCCCGTGCACGAACCTGCGGGTAACATGATTATCGATATCGGCGGCGGTACCACCGAGATCGCGGTCATCTCACTCGGCGGTATGGTGATCGCAGATAGTATCCGCATCGGCGGCGACGAATTCGACGAAGCCATCATCAAGCACCTGCGTATTCACCACAACCTGATCATCGGTGAGCGCACGGCAGAAGAAATTAAACTCGCGATCGGCAACGCCATGCCCGAGAAAAAAACGGAAACGTTTGAACTCAAGGGCCGCGATGCTGGCACAGGTCTGCCACGCACGGTACTCATCGACAGCGCAGAAGTGCGCAAGGCTCTCAAAGAACCCATCGACGCGATTGTCGAAGCGACCAAGATCGCTCTCGAGAAGACGCCTCCCGAACTTGCGGCCGACATTGTCGAACGCGGTATCGTCATGACGGGCGGCGGTTGCCTGCTCAAAGGTTTAGATAAGCATATTTCAAAAGAAACCGGTGTGCCGGTGATCCGCGCCGAAAACCCGCTGAACTGCGTGGTCGAAGGTACGGGTAAGTATCTAGAAGAATTGAAATATCTCAAAGGTCGCTGACCCCACCCCGGCCTTCGGCCACCCCTCCCCACTAACGTGGAGAGGGGTATGTTAAGATTTCATTTTCCAAAGTAGAAACCTCCCCGTGTCAATGGGGAGGGGGTTAGGGAGCGGGGTTATTTACTTGCCCCGCGTACCAGCTGCCAGACATCATTTAAATACATAACAGAACGCCTGTCTTTGAAAAGTTCGTCCGTCAACGTGTAGGGCGACAGCGATTTTTCTGTGAATACTAACTGCAACTTATACGAATAATTTTTTTCCCCGAGGATAGCCCCCGGCACAGAATGCGGCGATGCTGACACAACATTCAGCATAGACACGTAACCGGGTTCCATCCGCACTGCATGCAGCTTCTGCTGTAGTTTAAAAACCTTTGCCGCGAATTTCGGGAATGCTGAGACGGTGCTGACTTCTTTAAAGGCGAGAAATTTGAACCCACCCTTCTGCCCGGGTACGGGATGGTTCAGCGGCCGCGATGCATAGTCATAGCCCGGCAGATTTTTCTCAAAACTCTGGATCGCCTGAATCAACTCTTCGTCATTCGTAAATTCCACCAGGAGTATGAAACGGCACTGCTGCATGGTTCGACTATTGCTCACCAACCATCATATTTTTGGCAATTTGCGGCGCATGAGATCGGTGATCAGCACACGAATCTGTACGCGCATCGGCTGGTCTTTTTCTTTTGTATAGAGTTCAAAGAGCGGGGGAATCGACGCATCGGTGTCATACTGCTGGATTGATGCCAGTGCCGCTGAACGGATGAGGCTTGAATGCTTCTCATTTTGCGCCACGGTAAAGAGCACGGGCAAATGTTTCTTCTGTTTAAAAGTGCCCAGCGCGCTCAGGCTCTCGATCATGATCGCTTCGCTCTGCGGGTTGGTGATGACGGCCGATAGCGGCTCGGCGCATTTGCTTTCATTGAAGCGGTTGCAGGCATAGGCCGCCCACAGTAGCAGCTCCTGATCGGTTTCTTTTTTCAGCAGCGTCAGCACACCATTCATGCCACCGCCCGAGCCGAGCGTAAAAAGCCCGCGCAGCAGCGCATGTTTCTGGGCATGCTCTGTTTCATGCGCCAGCTGCTCGGAGATCGCGTTCGCGTATGTCTTATTCTTTTGGAACAGCGCCGATTCGAGGGCCAGGCTGCGCACCGCGAGATTCTTGTCCGAGATGAGTTTCTGCAGCGCCGAGGTGACGGGGCCGGTTTTAAAATGCCGCAGAATCTCCACACCCTTCAGGCGCACCTCTTCGTCGCCGTCGCCCTCGGCTGCGTGGATGACCCCATGCTGCGCCTTGTCAGAACCGATCGCATCGAGGGTTTTCAGCGCAAAATAACGGACATTCTTATTCTGGTTCGAGAGCTGCAAAAGCAGCAGCGGTACCGCGCGTTCGTCTTTGAGCGCCAGCAGGGTTTCCATCGCATAGATTTTATCGATGGTGTTTTCACCGGCCAAAAGCTGTCCGATCAAAGGGTAGATGCGCTCGTCTTTTTTTACCGCGACCACCTTATTCGCTTCGGCGCGTAGTTTTGCCTGCGGGTGCACGAGAAAGGGCGCCACGGCATAGATCAGGTCGGAATTTTTATTCGGGGCCGCGGCCGTCAGGCAGGCGATGGTATAATCGAGATCGTCCTCTACCAGATTCTCTTTGATGAGGCGCATCATCTCACGGTGGATGTGTTTGCCTGCTGCCGGGCTTGTCGCTGCCTTGTCGCGGATTGCGTAGAGATACCGCTTGCGGTATTTTTCTTTTTTGTCGCCAAACCAGTCGGTGATTTTGTCGAGATCTTCTTCTGCGAGATCACGCGCCTTGAAGACCTCGATGACCTTGTCTTCGTCTTTGCTCGCAAGCGCGGCATCGACCTCGGGGTTCGCGGCCTGTAAAGGAAAGAGCAGGCAGAAAAAAAGCAATACCCCACTCCACCAATCGGCGGGTGGCCTCTTGGCCAACGGCTGGCGTGGAGCGGTGAATTCAAAAGCGTTTTGCCCCCTCTCCATGTAATGGGGAGGGGGATAGGGGGTGGGGTTCATAAAGCGAATCTCGACCTCATTTCGGCATAAAGTGCCATGCTACCCGTGAACAGGTGAAGCGCACCGGAGTTTTGGAGTATTTCTGCGATACCAGTATCGGTAGTTGTTTGCATGCCGCTTCCGGCAGGGGCGGCATCATAATACTGGGCATTGGCCACTGGCAGCAAAAAGAGCGATAGCTTCTTCTGAATACCCGCCTTCAAGATCCCGCAAAACCCGGCCAAATCACGCTCGCGCATGGTGTTCAGAAAAATATTGCATTCGGCTTCAGGCTGTCGATTAACTAACGGCACCAATGCCGCCATCGCCTCGGCATTATGCCCGCCGTCGAAAATAATCCGGGGCGCTTCCCTGAGACTGCTCCAGCGGCCAAACACTGCTTGCAACAGCACACGTTCGATTTGGGCCATCGCATCCGCAGTGGGATGCATCGCGTCGGCAATAACCTGGCTCGCAAAGTCGCGGTTGGCTTCGACAAAGCTAGCGCCGCTATTTTCGATGACAATCAGCTCAGCTGCCTTCTCAGCGGCCATCTGACGCAGCACGCCCAGGGCTTCGGCCGATTGGGGGGGCGAATACACGCGCTGCCCCTTCTGGATGATACCGGCCTTTTCGGCGGCGATTTTCTCTAAGGTGTCGCCCAAAATATTCTGGTGATCGAGACCGATACGCGTGATGACCGCAAAGGCCGCTTTCAGGTTATTCGTCGAATCGAGCCTGCCGCCAAGCCCCGCTTCGACGACGGCCCAGTCACATCCACTGCGCGCGAAGTACAGAAACCCCAGCGCCGTCATAGCATCGAAGAAGGAAAGCGTATGTATGTCGCCGTCACTCTTCAGCTCGTGCCAGAGTTCTGTCAGAGCCATACCCGCCATCGGGTGGCCATCGACAGTAAAACGCTCGGTCAGACTCACAAAATGCGGCGAAAGATACGCACCGGTTTTGAATCCCATGGCGGTGAGCGCGCGCGAGAGATACGTCGTGGCGCTGCCTTTGCCCACCGTGCCCACAACATGAATCGTTTTGTACTTTAGCTGAGGATTACCGATCTTGGCCAGGAAGGTCCTAAGATTTTCGGGCCGGTAAGCATCGGGTGCAAAACGCCGGCTGCGTTCGAAATTGCGGTCGGCAAAAAAATCGAGAATTTCTTTTTCGACCGGAACGGCATCGGGAGGCAAAAAAGAGCTCATAACGGCGCAGATAATTCAGGCGGCGCTTTATCCTGTGTCAGCGCGCGCGGCGGACGCGCAAAACCACGCCAGGTATTGTAGATCAGCCGCAATGTTTCGCGGTCGGCCTTCATCTTGACTGCGCGCGCCCAGATGCGCTTCAACACCGGCAATTCGCGTTCGCCCGATGCGGCAAGGTAAGCCTGCCAAAGCAGTTGCTCGGCCGATGGTTTGGAAAAATTCTCGGCGCAGACAAATTCCAGAATATCAGCTAATTGCACCGAATATTGACGCGGCTTATTTTTGAGCAAACGCGCAACTGCCTCGGAGAGAATTTCGGCAATAAAAGGCGTAGGCTGCCTCTGCTCATGGAGAAGACGCGCCAGCGGAGCGCCGAATTCGCCGCGGCTGTCGATCCGCCGGTAAAAAGCGATAGCATCGGCCGTCCCGGATTCTGCACCGTTTTTTAGCAGCGCAGAAATATAATCGCGGAAGCCCTCCATGGCGCTGGCATCGGCACCGAGCTCTTCCAGAAGCCGCATTGCCCGCGCATACGCTGCTTTTTCGATCGGAGCTTCTTTCGCATGGTGTGCCGTGGCCATCGCAAAGAGATGCGCGGCGGAAGTGCAGGCGCGGATAAAGAGCATTTTGTCGGTGGCGCTGCGCAGAAAATCCAGCGTGTAGAAATCCTGCCTGCCGAAATTCCAGTAGCTGATGCGCGTCACAGCCTCGCTGCCGGGCGGCGCGAGAACTTTGCCCTCGCGGCTCAGCAAACGAAAATGCGCGCGGAACGAGACGGCAAAACGCAGCTCGGCCGATTTATTGTCTTTTTGCGACAGGATTTCCAGGTCCTGCATTTCCAGGTATTCGACGCTGATTTTTTCCGGGGAGGCATGCGCCCGAATGGTCTTGAGCTTGCCATAGAGCCGTTTGACTTCGGCGCTGACAGCCCCCCTGGCAAAATCGAATTCTTCGAAATCACCGAAGGGTAAATTATCCGGATTCGCCTCAACCTTGCGCATGGGACACCCGCAAGTCGCCCGCGCCCTTGCGGTTACAAGCCAAAATAGAACGGCGGCTACTTCAGCTGCGCTTCGATTTCCTGCAGCCGGTTGATCCAGAGCTGCGTGCCGGCGGGATCGCCCTTCGCCGCCTCAATCTTACGCTTAATGCGCTTGATCTCGTCGATGCGCCGGTAGGTTTCGGCGAGCGCAGGGTCGGCATCGACATCGAAAGGCGTAGTGAAGAACAGGTAATGCGCGACGGGGCTTAACACGCGGCTACGCGGATCGCGGTTTGCAATATGCAGGTAATATTTTCCCGCGCCTTTTCCCGTCTTAAAGGCAAAGCGGCCCGTCGCAATCTTGAGCTTCTTTTTCGGCACGGTATCAGATTTTGTATCGACCTCCGCGAGATATTCGCCCGGCGCCAGGTTCTCCAGAAGGAAATCCGCCTGGCCGGGTCTTACCATACGCGGTGCGATCTGGTTTTGCAGCAGGACTTCAGGTTCCGGCGGCTGGTATTGCCAGACCAACGGAATATGGTAGATACGCGAAAGTGACCCGGTGCGAACATTGCGTACCTGAAGATGCAGCGCATACGCCCCTTCCTTGCGCGCCGAAAACTGCAGCGTATCAGAAGGAATGAGCTTGGCTTCGTTCAGGGGCTCGGAGTCGGGATCCTGGTTGAGCAGATAGCGGTATGCGTATTCGCTCCCCTTGGGCCTTGCCCAATTGACGATCATCACCGGCGGGTTGCGTTTCACGTCGAGCCGCCAGTCGATGTCGGTGATGATAGCGGTGGGAGCGCTCCACGTTTCCAGGAAAATATGCCTGAGATCGGTCTCCAGCAGAAAGTTGAGCTGGTTCGTGTTATCGATCAGCGGATAAACCCGCCCCGGCCAAAACAGTTTGCGCTCTTCGAGCTTGGGCTTCTTGCGGGGTCGGGGAAAATCATCGTATACCAAACGATAAGCCGAAGACATCTGCTCGCCGGTTAAAATGATATTGAGTTCTTTATTAAAATTGACCGGTATCACACGTTCTGCAAGGGCGAGGCGGCGATCCTTCTCGAGCAAATTGCGCCGCAGTTCTCCCGCAGAAATATCGAACTGCCAGAGGCCGCCCTCGTGGTCGATGCCGATGAGGTGCATTGTATTGCGGTAGTTATAATAACGCGCGTATTTGACCGGGAAAGGCAGGGGGTAATGCCGGTACTCCCCGTTCTTCCAGAAAGTCCAGGTCATGCCGGCGGGTGATGAACTGACATAATGTATGCCGCCGTCGCCCCATTGCAGAAACATCCTTTCGATCGGGTCGCGGCTCACCATAATATCCTGCGTGCGCTGCTCGCTCCAGTACTTGATGGCATAGGTCTTGCGATCGTAAGCGTAGAACAGGCAGGATGGATTGCCGTAGGTAATGTTCACGCGCGCGTCGACATCATAGACATTGTAACCCAATGCAAACTCATTCGAATAGCGGATCGCCCCGGTGAAATCCATCGCCACGAACTGCATGATCTTTTCGGGATTATAGACGCTGACGACAAGATCGCCGTCTTCCATCGGAAAATGTTTCACGAGATCAGGATTGCGCCGGAAACGCATGATTTTCTGCAGCGTGTTTCCCTGATCGACGACACGGCCATAGATGAGGTTGTTCTCATCATCCATCGCGAAAAAGCGCGTGATCCAAGAATGCCACTGCGTGCGTATCAGGCGCAGCTTACTGATCGGCCAATCGGATTCGGCGTGGAGGGCAGTAAGGGAGAATATAAGCAACAGAGCAAATCGCCCCACCCCCTTTCCCCCTCCCCAATTCTGGGGAGGGGGGATAAGTCTCCCTTCCCCCAGACTTGGGGGAAGGGTCGGGGATAGGGGCGAATGGGGATTCACGTCCACGCCCCGGCATAAAACGCAATCCGCTTACGCTGCCAGAGCGCAAGCAAAGCCAGAACTGCCAGCAACGCACCCAATGCCATATAGACCTGTTTGCGGAACTCTTTGCGCACGTCGGGCACGTCGACCGTGCGCGAGTCATAGGCAAACTGGCGCCGCTCAGGTCCCTTGAAGAGTGTCTTGGCGTTCAGGAAATATTGCCCGGGTTTTTGCAGGTAGATGAATTCGACCTTACCCGAAAAATTGATCTCGCCCTGGGGTACGCGCTCGGCATCGGCGATCTCCCAGACATAACCCTTCACTTTCACCTTCGCGGCATCGAGGCAGGGTTTTGCAAATGCCGGGTTACGTATCGCACCGCAAATAGCCGCAACATCGTAGTTCAGGCGGATTTCGAGAATACCGCGGTCAAAGGTCGAACTGATGAGATCGGCCCTGCCCCCGACCTGCATCGCATCGCGCTCTTTCTGGGGGATAACCTTCTCATACTCGACGTCGGTGAAGGCGAACTTCTTTTTCGCGCGCGGGTCGTTCGAATCAAAATAGAAATGCCGGGGCGCCGCGCGCGTGCCGTCAGCATAGACGATGCCCAGCGAAATCACGCTGATGCCGCGTTCGAGTTTACCGATACGCGCAACGTAGATATTTTCCAGGGCCTCGGTCGCAGCTTTCTTGCCGGCAAACGGATCCTTGATATCGAAACCAAACTGGTAATAGACTTCTTTGATGCCCCTCAGCCCGTTATCCTGGATAGTGAAGGCGATGTCAGGGCGCGTGATGACGTCAGCCTCGGCGTTATGGCGGATTGTCAGGTCGTTGCGCTCATTTTGGCCGATCTCGATTTTATAAAACGCGCGCTCCGAGACGTTGCCGCCGAGATCGACCGCCTCGACCGCAAAGACATAGGTGCCGAACGGCACATTGTTAAAGGCCAGCTCTCCCTTTTCTGTCGTATCGGTAAAGACGCGCGGCAGCTTCTGCCCCATCGCAAAACGGTAAAACTGAATGCCGCTGTCGTCGGATGAATTGAATTTCACGATCACGTTCTGCCGCGCGTCGGGAATCCCATTTTCGTGTGTAGGGCTCGTGATAATCGGCCGGCTCGGCGCCACAGCATCGACGACAAAGGGATAGTGAGCGATCGGCGACACATTACCCGCCCTGTCGCGGTACTTCATGTGCATATAATACGCACCGCCGTTCAGACCCGGTATCGTGATCTGCGTCGCTTTTGCGTTGAGATTGAAAAGATCGGGATCGGTGTCAGCAATGTCATCAATCACCCAGGCATAACTTTCGACGCCCGAGACATCTTCAATCTTCGGCCAGTCGAAAATCGCATCGCTCGATTTAGAGATCATGCCCATCGCATGTGTTTTGGAAGTAATCTTCACCGCCTCAGCAGTCGTATCAGCCTCGCGCATGCAGAGCCCTGGTCCGCAGCCGTACATGAGATACGGGCGTGAGCCCCAGCGCACAAATTCAATCGGCCGCGCGGCGATGCCGTCCTTGGTTACGCGGTGGTCAGCGCCGACAAAGGTGTTATCAGGGCGGTCGAGAAATTTCGCATAAATCTGCGGGCTGCCTGAACGGGTATCCTGCCAGGCGGCGACCACAGTATCTGAACCCGCGACAATCGCCGGCAGGTAACTCGGCGAGGTATTCTCGCTCACCTGCAGGGGCTGCGTGTCTTCGGGCGCAGCAAAGATCGTCCAGATTTTATTGGGGTTGGATTGCCACACGAACACGAGCTTTTCTTTCGTATTGGTAATCTTTCCCGAAAAGTTCTGCAGGCCGTTCTGCGTGACGCGCAGATTTCCCGACCAGGTACCGCCGCGGTCTACGCTGAACGCACGGAAGATATCATCGATCAGAGTGGCCTCGGCGCGGTTCTGGTAGAGAATGTCGAGACGGTTGCCGCGGCGCAGCACCGAGGGAAAAAGCGCCCCCCGCGTGCCCCCGGAGATTTCCGCAACGGAAGACATCCCACTAAAAACCCCGCGAGCACCGAGCGCAGCCGTCAGGTGAAAACGGTTTGCGGCTGAAGGTTCCTGGTAGAGAATAATATGCTGGCCTGTGCCCGTCATCTTCGCGAGCGGCAGAATCGCGTTGAGCTTGCCTGCGGTCGCAGGCAGCACGCGCTTTTCGCCAAAGCCGGTGGGCCCTGAAGCACTGTAGGCATAATAGACGCCCGAAGCATTGCCCTGCGGCGATGTCTCTTGCCAGGAAACCAGGATCTCATCGCCGAGCGCCGACACCGAGGGATGCAGCGGAAAGAGTTCTGCCGACGGCGCAAGATTCACTTCGCTGACCACGCGACGCACGAACTTGCCGCCTTCGGTATAGGTCAGCGCAATCTCAACGACGGTCGGTTGATCTTTTTCGAATGGCGCCTTTAGGGCCGAGCTCGCGGCATAGAGACGGCCCTCGCCTTCGTGGCAGCAGACACCGAATTCTTCGAGTTTACGCTCGACGAGAATCGGATCGCCCCAGCCGACTGGTTCGGCAAAAAAAGAACGCGGAGTAAGTGACAATAAAAAAAGCGCAACGAGCCGGCGCAGCTTCACAGCTCGATTTCAAGACCCTCGTACGCCGCCGCGATCTGCAACGGGTGGTTGGGCGCCATCATGCTCTTGTACTTAATGGCCTGTAAGGTAAGGCTATCCATCTTGGCGTCGTCGTATGACGGGTCATGGTGGTAGAGAATCAGTTTTTTGACCTCGCTCTTAATCGCGATGTCTGTCGCAATCGCGGCAGATGAATGGCCCCAGTCAATTTTTTGCAGGCTCTCTTCAAAGGTGTATTGTGTATCGAACACGAGTACATCCGCGCCGAAGAAATAATCGATGTAGGGACCGATGTCTTCGAGCGTCTCCAGGTTGAACTCGGCGTCAGAGCAGAAGATGAAAGTTTTGCCGTTAGGTTGTCTGAACTTATACGAATAACATCCGCCTGGGTGCCGTACGGATTTGGCCGAAATATTCAGGCCATAAACCTCGGCGCTTTCGGTTTCGGGAAAATGGTGAAAAATCTTTTTAGCGTTCAGCTCGTCGAACGTTAAGGGAAAGTGCGTCGTCACCATCTGGTAGCGCAGGCGCTCCTCGATGTCGGGGAAGCATGAATAAAAATGAATCGTATTACCGGGAATAAAGATCGGGATAAAAAACATCAGGCCCTGGATATGGTCCCAGTGCGAGTGTGTGAACAGGAAGGACATTTCATCCTTGCCGGTCAGCTTGCCGCGCGCCATCAGCGCGTTACCGAGAGTTCTTAAACCGGTACCGGCGTCGATGATGATCGTCTTATTCTCGCTTGTCTGGATCTCGATGCAGGTTGTGTTGCCGCCATAGGTACCGCGCAGCGAGAGTGGCAGGTTTCCGAGAAAGTTTTCAATGGCTTCTTTGGATAACAGGTCGGCCGGGCTTGCCAGCTCCAGCACTTTGCGGATTTTTTCCTCAACCTGTTTGGCGGTAATCGCGGTCGCGAGCGAACCCCTGACCCCCCAAAAGCGGACGAACATTCTCCCTAAGTCTATTCGCCGTACGCGTCTGCAATTAATTTACTAGGCGGCCCAAAGGCGGGCATTTTTTACGGGCAAATTGCTTTAAAGTGTTTTTAGGCGCAAGAATGCAATAAATCCCAGATTTGCATTGGCCCACAATCCGCTTTTGAAATAATTTGCACGCTTTGAAGGTATTCCAAGCCGTTCCCATCATTGCTTCTCGTTTGGCATAGGTAGTTAATGAAAAAATCCGGATATTGACGAACCCGACGACCATACCTAGCCATCCAGTACCGAGAATTGGGTGAATTGACCGAACGCAACAGATCCTCAAGCATGCGCGGCAAATAGACCCGGATAGCTACATCCAGCATACGCGAGATCGATTCGCCGGAATGCAACGCGCGCTGCCAAAGGGCGGCATAGAGAACTTGATTGATGTAGAGCGGATGGATCTCGTAAGCCTTACCATCGGCATTATAACGGCGCAAGCTATTGGCCTTCTTTCCATGCCCGCGCCAGTTCTTCAGGAAGTCCTTGAAAAGGCGACGATAGATTTCCTGTTCTGAGTAGCGAATACCATTGCGGGCAAAGACCTTGCGGGCGGCGCACATACGGCGGTATGATACTCCGGGGAGTGATATCGATGTTTTCTTGTTCTTCAGCGGATGAATTTCTTTCATAGAACCTCTATAATAGAAATACCCAAAAAGCCCGCATTTTTCTCGCCACTTTAAGACATTCTGCACGCTTGGCCGCCGTGGAAGAGCTCTTCAAACAAATCGCCATCACCTTTATCCCCATCTTTGTCGCGATGGATGCTGTGGGTATTTTGCCTATCTTCATCGGCATGACGCGCAAGCAGAAAAAAAACGAGCGCCTGCGCATCGTGCGCCTGTCGATGCTCACGGCATTCATCCTCACTGCAATTTTTACCGTGCTCGGTAAGGCCATCTTCCGCTTCATGGGCATCACCGTATTTGACTTCATGGTCGCAGGTGGCGTAATTCTATTTATCCTGGCGATTCTCGATGTCATGGGTGCGCGGCACACAAGTGACGAAGAACCCGACACAATGGGGATTGTTCCCCTCGGGACGCCCATGGTCGCAGGTCCGGCCCTGATTACTACCTGCGTATTGATGGCGAACGAATATGGCGTCATCATCACGCTCATTTCGCTGACGCTGAATATTCTCGCTGCGGGAATTATCTTCTCTTACGGGCAATTGCTTACAAAAGTTCTCGGTGAATCAGGCTCGGCAGCGCTATCTAAAATAACCAGCTTGTTACTCGCATCCATCGCCGTGATGATGGTGCGGCGTGGCGTACTCTCGATGGTCTCTTAGTGAACTGATTGACAGCGCTGGCTGACGGTCTCTGATACGACATGCCATGGCGCCTGATGCAAGTTTTCTCGCTGGTGGGAGGTATCGCACTCACGATTCTTCTATCGCGTTTTTTGCCTGACCGCGTCGCGATCCATTTTAATATTTCGGGTCAGCCTGACGGCTGGGCTTCCAATGGAATGAATACGGTTTTCTTTTCGGCGACATTCCTGATTTTGAACGCCTTGTTCGCGGGGATAGCCCTGTTGATGAAAAAGATTCCCGTCTCGCTGATCAATATGCCGAACCGCGAGTACTGGTTTGCGCCCGAAAGGCGGGCTGCCAGCGCTTACGTATTGGGAACCTTTTTTGCCGAGCTGTGTTTTTTCCTGAACATCTTCCTGTCCGGCATTCTGCTCATGACCTTTTTTGCCAACCGCACTCAAGGCCAGCTACCGCCGGCTATTATGTTTAGCTGGTTGGGTGTTTTCCTGATCTTTGTTGTCCTGTGGATTGTGCATTTGCTCAAGGCATTCCGGTTACCAAAAGCCTAAGGAAAAATATGAATAAAAAATTACGCTATGTGCTGATCTTTCTCGCCGCTGCGGGTATTTCGATCTACGTGGGACGCGAGTATATCAAAGGGAAGTTGATCCATATTCTGGGCAGCGCCGATAAATACAAGGCAGAGGGAGATCCCAATGCGTTGCAGCCGAAATACACCGACGCCGACGCGGCGCGCGAAAAAATCGAAATCAAACTGGTTCAGGTCGCGTCGGGTTTCACACAACCGACCGATATCCAGTTCTCACCCGTTGAGCCCGACGTGGCACTTATCGCGGAAAAAACCGGCGCGCTCAAGTGGGTTAATCTCAACAGCAAGGCATCAGGCACCTTGTACAAATTCGCAGTCATTTTTGAAGCCGAAGAAGGGCTTCTGGGGATGGCATTCCATCCGCAATTTAAGACAAACGGTAAAATCTACTTCAACTATACGGTGAGCGAAAACGGCAACGATGTCAGCCGCATCGCCGAGTGGGTTGTGACTAAACCGACCGATCTCGCGCATGCAAAGCTCGAGAACGAACGCATACTCATGCGTGTAGTTCAGCCTTATGCAAACCACAACGCGGGCCAGCTGCAATTCGGTCCCGACGGCATGCTCTACATTGGCTGGGGCGACGGCGGCTTCAAGGATGACCCCCAGGGAAACGGACAAAATACCAAAACACTGCTGGGCAACATGCTGCGTGTGAGCGTCGAGCCCGATACATCAGGGAAGCCTTATACAATCCCCGCGGACAATCCCTTTGTCGGCAACGCAGCCTATGCGCCGGAAACTTTTGCCTATGGCTTCCGCAACCCGTGGCGCTATAGTTTTGATCCCAAGGGCCGGCTGATCGTCGCCGACGTTGGACAAGATCTCTGGGAAGAAATCGACATCGTCGAGAAGGGCGGTAACTATGGCTGGAATATCCGCGAGGGTGCGCACTGCTTTGAACCGAAAGAAGGTTGCAGAACTGAAAATTTACGTGACCCGGTCTATGAATATGGCCGCAAAGAAGGGCAATCCCTGACCGGCGGCTATGTCTATACCGGCACGGCAATCGGCGCCCTGAAAGACAAATACGTCTTTGCGGATTTCGTGAGCGGACGCATTTGGGCCATCCAATTACCTGATTCCGCTCAGGGTAAAGCGGAGAAAGCCTACACGCTCGGGCAATGGCCCGTACTGATCTCTGCCTTCGGCAGGGACAGCGGCGGCAATCTTTATGCGGCAGATTTTGGCAGCGGAAAGATTTTGCGCCTCGCAGCGAAGTAATCTCGTTCGTGCCGGGGCGTCCGGTTAGTTATAAGTATATTCTTTGCTGCGGGCTAAAGTGGTGCCGAAATGGGAATTCCCGCTATCCAGTTTTTCTATGGTGTAGTACACCCTGAAAGGTAGGGCGGCCTTCCGTACACAACCGAGGATACAATTGTAAAAATTCCTGCCCGAATACGAATCGGTTTTTGTACCTGACGCGGGATTTAAATCAAATGCCACAGCCCATTCCGGAGAACCCTGATTCGTATCGTAGAGCAGTACCTGCATGACGTATCTTTTCGCAGCATCGTAATTCTCGATTTTCCAGGAATATGAGACCGATAGGGTGCTGTTATCGTCGACGTTAGAGAGCTCGGCCGGGGTCGTGGCGCTGATAGTTAAATCCGCTTTGGGCACCTCGGGTATCGACAAAGCGCATCCAGACAAAAAAGCCACAGAAAGAACCCAAAGGACTCTCATACAACCTCCTGATAGCTGAACCGGCTCAAAATGCATACCCCAGGGACACCTCAAAGTCAATGCGGAGTATATTGTCGAAGAATTTGCTAAACGCGTCCCGGTTCGCCGCGAAATCTTCGGTGCTGTACTTATAGTTGGAAATAACAGGACCGGCGCCCATGCGCAGCGTCAGCGCAATACCCGGATACCAGATAAACCGGTGGCCGACATTCAGGCCGATAATCAGATACGAAGTTGTGAATCCCATTTGAGGCTGGCCGATCGTTGAGTTAAAAAGTACGGCCGCATTGCTTACCTGGTAGATCGTCCCGGCGACACTCCCATATTTCAAAAATGCCCCCAGGAAAAGTGAATTGAGGCCTTTCCAAAAATGAAAACGATATTGGGCGCCCAGGGTATATCCATCGTGGGTTCTCCAATCTGTGCCATTGATTTTCAGGCGGTAAGCACCGACCTTTCCCACCTCAACGACTAACCCATGCCGGTCGCCGACCAGGCGCTCGAAATTAAAGAAAAAAGAACTAAAAAAAGCATCAGGTATCCGGAAACTGATAACGTTGCGTTCCGGCTCTCGCTGAGGCTTCGCTACGGAGGGTTCTGCAGCATTCACCGCAAAAAAGCTGAGCATACCGGTCATCAAGGCCAGAAAAAGCACTCTGCCTGTTGAGTTTTTCTGACGCACCCGGGCCGGATATGGCGCGGGGGGTATCCTCTGTCAAGACAATGAAGATGCATAAAACTTGACGGAAGCTTACCAACAAACAATCTGCTGGCAGCGGAATGAGAATCCAGTACGCCTCTGATCTGCATCTCGAATTTCCACGTAACCGGGAGTACCTCGACAAGAACCCTCTGATTCCCAAGGGGGATGTCCTCATTCTCGCCGGCGATATCGTCACCGACAAGCAGCGCGATAAAATCGAGCCGCTCTACGCGAAATGGCGGAAGGAATTCCGCTATGTCATCTCAATCCCAGGCAACCACGAATTCTATGGCGGCGACGTCATGTACTGCTACCCGAATTACCGCAGCGAGCTCGCGGAAAATCATATACTTGCGAATAATGAAACCATCGTGTTTGAGAATGTGCGCTTCATCGTCAGTATCCTGTGGACGCATATGCCTGAATCAAAGATGGCGCGGCTCGAAAAGGCTTCGAATGACTACCGCTTAATTCAGTATTATAAAGACGACAATATGCAGCGCAAGATCACAGGCGAAGCAGTCAACGAGTTCCATGCCCTTTCCCGTCACTTTCTCGAGTCCGAGCTTGCAAAACCTTTCGCAGGCAAGACCGTCGTCGTCACCCACCACCTGCCCAGCTATGCGCTGATGGGTTTTGCCGCCTATTCAGACGTACTCAAATATTACTGCGCGTCGAACCTCAACAAAGTCATTAAAGAGCATGATATTGATCATTGGATCTTTGGCCATTGGCACCAGAGTGTCCACAAGCGAATGTTCAATACCACGTTTGTCTCCAATCCACTGGGCTATATGACAGAAGATCAGTACCGGGAATTTTCTCCCACAGCGCATTTCGAAATTTAACTGGGCCACGCGCTAACAAAAAAAGAGCACTTCAGGCGCCCAGGATGACTCTCCCCTATGACGGCAAAAATGCCAAGGAGAGATTCATGAAGAAGATATTTTTTATACTGGCTGCACTGACATGTGCTTTTTTTATCGGATGCCAAAACACGACGGAAGCCGACGGCGGTAAGGATTCGGGTAAAGGACAGAACCCGTCGGATTTACCCGCCAATACGATCAGCTTCAAGTTTAACGGCAACCAGGTTACGATTTCAAACTCTGTTTACACAGTCGGGGGTGGGGCAACCGTCATGGGAAAAGAGCTACAGGGAGAGTATATCCAAGCTGCGACACCGACAGTGTTAACCGGCACGTATGACAAAAACACTAACCCAAAGTTTTCCATGTTCTATGCGGAAAACGGTACCGCATACCTGAGCGATGTGGGCGCCGCAAATATGACATTTAATGTCACAGTAACCGCCACTGAAGTCACGGGAACTTTCTCGGGCACTTTGCGTAAAAACACCGCCCCGAACGACATCCTTCCGGTCACAGACGGGACATTCCGCGTAACCAAATAAGGGTTAAATGCTGATTCGGGGATTTTATGGAACTGTACTCCAGGCGGAAATCGCTGTTGTATAATTCGTCAGGGCACCGCTCGCCACAAGATCCCCGGAATTATAGACACCGCCGCCATCGGTATCAATCCAGCAGGCATACCCCAGCAGGCTCGCCGTCGTTAGGGTGACGCGCGGCGTTGTTACCGCCGTCGTATTGCCACCCGCATAAGGTAAAATGCCCTGGGAAAACCCGAGAGTTGAACTTGTGTAGATGGTGGGGTTTGAGATGCCGCCATCCACAATACTACAGTAGGTATTCCGGTTAACGCCGTTCAGTCCCGTCCCTGAAATATTGAAAGTGACTTGCGATGTTGTATTCATCGCGGTCACGGAAAATGTAGCGTTACCAGAGGCCAATGTCACGGTAAAATCCATACCTAATCCGGCATCGGAAAGGAACCCCGGACTCGCGGGGCATCCGGCGGGAGATACCAGGTTGGCCGAACCCGTATTATCCACGCGGTAGTGCAGGCTGTAAGTCCCGACGGCGCCGTCGTTGAAGAGTTGATTCGTAATACAATTGCTGGCGTCGACCTTATAGCTCCTCGCATAATACTGCCCGTTTGCATCCAGCGTCGTATTGGAGAGCACAGCGCCCTTCAGCACGCCGCCCATAAAGACATAGGCCGAAAATTTTTTATTCGCCTGCGCCGGCAGGTTGATATTAAAATTGATATTGGAAAGATTCCCGGTAGGAGTACTAAACTCTGAAAAACTATTATTACTGGAGCAGGCAGCGCAGATCGGCGCTAAAAAGAACAGCTTGAGACTCAAGCGCAACAGTGCCCCACCCACGGCCTGAAATCCTCCGGAGCAGTGCAGCGCCAACCATTATCTAAAAATGCCTGCATGCTTCAATCTTCACACTCTCGCAACAAGCTAATACTTGACCTTTAGAGAGAAAATCTGGTTTCAGGGCAAATGTTCACACGTTACGCAATTCTGGGCACGCTGCTGCTCACCCCGCTCGTTCACAGCGAGACAACGGATAATCTTCAGGTACTCAAATCGGTTAAGAATGCCGTCTATGAAGTGGTCCTCAAGAAGCCCGAAACCGATACCTTATCCTATGCTGAAAAACTCCCCCATGAGCTTTTGTCGTTCCAGCAGCGTAACGATAAATATTATTCTATCGGCTCTGCCTTCCCGATTAACGAAACGGAGATGATCACGGCCTGGCACGTCATTGTTCCCGGCAGCGGCGGTCTCAGCAACGGTTATGCAATACGTGACGCCGAAGGGAAAATTTATGAAATCGACAAGATCACCGGATTTTCAAACCGAAAAGATTACCTGATTTTTACGCTGAAAGACAAAAAATTCAAGACCTGGCTGAAACCGGCGGCGAAACGGGAAGTGCAGCAGAAAATCTTCGCCATCGGCAATGCCCTGGGCGAAGGCATTATCGCCCGCGACGGTATCTTCACATCCGAAACGCCGGAAACGTACGAAGGTAAATGGAATTACATTCGCTTTACGGCGGCCGCATCGCCAGGCAACAGCGGCGGCCCGCTCGTTGACGCGAAGGGAAATTTTCTTGGCATCGTGCTGCGAAAAAGCGAGAACGAGAATCTTAACTACGCGCTGCCGTCAGAGATTTTCATCAATACGAAACGCGAGGGCAAAATCCAGTATAATCTCGCGTACCGGTTTACCAATACCATCCTGCGCGACCGCTCAGATTATGCCAGGGATTATTCCGTTCCGGCATCGTTTGCGGAAATCGACGCCAAACTGATCAAGGCAAATACAGAACTTTCGCAGAATCTGGTGAAGAATTTCTTTAACAACCATAAGAAAGATTATTTTCCATACGGGCCCGGCGGGATAAAAATCCTGAATAATGCGGGCAACAGCCTTTTTCCCATGATGGTCGCACAGACAGACGACGGGGTCTGGAGTCATTTTGAGCCAGAAAAAAAGGAGCGGGTGGAAACGGAAGATAACGGCCTCATTGTCTACGGTTCGCTCCGGGGTGTTTACGTGCAGTATATGCGCACCCCGCGTAAAATCAAACCCGCACAGCTGATGGCAGATCAGAAACAATTTCTCGACCTGTCGCTGAAACATGTGCGCATTGAGAGAAAATTTGCGGGGCAGAAAATCCGCGTCACGTCATTCGGGCAGCCGGCAAAGTCTTACACCCATGCGGATCGCTACTCGCGCAAATGGCAGATCTCCGAATATCCGATTCACTACGCCGATGAAAAGATGATCACTTATTCGTCTATGGTGCCCGACGGCATTGTCACCCTGATTGTGCGGGATAGTACCGGAAAGATCGATATGGATCTGCGTTTTGATATGCTCGAATTGCTGAATTATATGACATTCAGCTACTACGGCCGGCTTTCAGACTGGAAGGATTTTTACCAAAGCACCAACTATATCCCCGATGAATTCAAAACACACCGCCTCGAATTTAACGACGGCAAAGAGCTGAAATTGCAGACACGCGAGATCAGTTCGACCCTTAGCGGCAATGACTTTAAGCTCAGCGCCGATAGCGACATGCGTATGGATTTCGGTTTTACGCTAAACGGCAGCGAACTCCGGTATGTGCATATGGATACGATGTTCGGTGAGAACGTCAATACCAGCACCTCGCTTTCTGTTTTCCGGGTTTCGAAACCAGCAGCCGAATTGCCCGAAGCCATTCACCATGGCTGGGGAAATATCATCAACCAACGCTTACCGTTTGACCGTTCGGTCAGGTATTCCGATGGTAAATCCAGTCTGAACCTGGTAACGCCGGCGCTGTTTCTTAAAAAAGGCAATGATGTGGATACAGCCTTTTACCTGCGTTATGTCATCGACGGAAAAGCAGAGGATGCGATTTTAAAAACAAAAGTCGAAAGAATCTCGACCGGAATTAAACTCAACTGAAACCGGGGTCACTGCTTCTGCAGTGACTTCTCGAGAATGGCGATTTCTTCCATCAGCCGCGGCACAATTTCCGCTTCAGAAATTTTACCCTTGCTCTCGCCCTTGACATAGAGAATCGCCGAACCCGCGCCGGCAGAGATGCCGATGTCGGCTTCTTTGCTCTCACCCGGGCCGTTGACGAGACAACCCATCACCGCCACCTTGAGTGGCGTCTTGATGTGCGCTACCGCCTCTTCGACTTCTTTCGCAATGCGGAAAAGATCCACTTCGAGGCGGCCGCAGGTCGGGCATGAGATCAGTGTTACGCCAAAGCTCACGAGACCCAGCGACTTCAGAATCTCTCGGCCGACTTTGACTTCTTCGGCGCCGTCGGTGGTAAGGCTCACGCGTATCGTGTCACCTATACCCTCAGAGAGCAATCCACCAATGCCGATCGAAGATTTGATCGTGCCCTGCCAGCTTGTACCGGCTTCGGTAACGCCGAGGTGAAACGGATAGTCGCACATCTTCGCGAGCTTGCGGTAAGCCTCCATCATCATAAAAACATCGCTCGACTTCAGTGAAACGATGACGTCGTCAAAATTATGTTCGTTACAGATGGCGATGTGCCTCAGCGCCGACTCGACCATACCGTCCGAAGTGGGATATCCCACTTTGCGCAAAATATCTTTTTCGAGTGAGCCGGCGTTCACGCCGATACGGATCGGGATGCCGTTGTCTTTGCAGGCGCGCAGCACTTCGGAAACTTTTTCTTTGTTGCCGATGTTGCCGGGGTTGATGCGGATTTTATCGACGCCGCTCTTCACAGCAATGAGCGCGAGTTTGTGCTGGAAGTGGATATCGGCGACGAGGGGAATGTGGATGTTTTTTTTGATCTGCGCGAGTGCGAGCGCGGCATCTTCATCGTTCGCCGTGCAGCGGACGATCTGGCAGCCGGCTTCTTCATAGCGCAGAATCTGTTCGACCGTCGCCTTCCAGTCGGCGGTCTTTGTTTTGGTCATCGACTGCACGGGTACGGGGTGTCCCGAACCGATCGGCACACCCGCCATCATCACGGTGCGGGTTTTGCGGCGTTCGATTTTGTCGTGCACGGTGGCGTCGCCGATTTCGGCGGGCGTTTTCTCCGGCAGCTCTGGGGCAGTCATGCACCCTCGTCAGATGCTCAAATCAGGTTGAAAAGAGCTTTCCTGCATTGTTTTCAACTCGAAAAAGGGGTATGTTGGTTCCGCAGCTGTTTCCCTGAAAATTAACCGTGGCTTGAATTCAATTCACCCCCTGTCAGGTGATCAAATTCCGGCTGCATGGAATTCGAGCGCACCCCCGATAATTTAATCAAAAACCTGCGAGTCTACATCACCGACAAACCCGGTTATCTCGGCAAAGTCATGACGACGATCGGCATGCACGGCGGTAACATCGGCGACCTGAAGCTCATCAAGCGCGCCGGTAAAAGTAACCTGCGCGAGATCGAACTCTATGTGCGCGACCAGGAACACATGCAGGAAATCCTCCACGCCGTCGGCGAGCTCGACGGTATCCAGGTGGCTTCGGTTTCAGATGCGGTACTTGACTTGCACAAAGGCGGTAAGATCGAAATGCGCAGCCGCGTTCCCGTTGAAAGCGCCAGCGACATCCGGCGGATCTACACTCCCGGCGTCGCCGCTGTCTGCCGTGCGATCGAAAAAGATCCCGAACTCATGTACGACTATACCTATGTGCGCAATACCGTCGCGATCGTCACGAACGGCACCGCGATTTTGGGTCTCGGCGACATCGGCGTGCGCGCGGGTATGCCCGTCATGGAAGGTAAAGCCGTGCTGTTTGCCAAACTCGTGGGTCTCAATGGTATACCGATACTCATCGACAGCAAAGACATCCAGACTTGCGTCGACACCATCGTCAATATCGCGCCGTCTTTCGGCGCCATCAAGCTCGAGGATTTCCGCGCGCCGGAATGTTTTGCCATCGAAGAGGCGCTGAAAAAGAAACTCGACATGCCGATCATGCACGACGACCAGCATGGTACCGCAACCGTTGTACTCGCAGCTTTACTCAATGCGACAAAATACGTCGGCGACGATCTGCGCTCGCTCTCTGTTGGCATCATCGGCCTGGGCGCGGCAGGCACGGGCATAGCCTGGCTGCTGAAAAGTTTCGGCGTAGAGAAAATCTACGGCGCCGATATTGCAGAAGATGCGAAACAGCGTCTTGCAGCGGCGGGCGGTACGCCCTTGCCGCTCATGGAACTCATGCGTGAAGCCCAGGTCGTCGTGACGACAACGGGAGTTCCCAATCTCATTAAACCCGAAATGGTACGTCATCGCCAGATTATTCTCGCGCTCTCGAACCCCGACCCCGAAATCAAGCCAGAAGCCGCGCTCGAGGCCGGTGCCGCTTTTGCCGCCGACGGGCGGGGTGTGAACAATGCACTCGCCTTCCCGGGCCTCTTTAAAGGCGCGCTCGATGCGAGAGCCTCACGCATCAATAACCGCATGAAAATTGCCGCGGCGCAGGCCATTGCCTCGCTGGCAAACAGCGACCGCAAAGAACTGGTGCCCGCCCTGCTTAACCCCGATGTGCACATGCGTGTGGCCGAGGCCGTCGAACGCGCGGCCCTCGAATCGGGCGCGGTAAAAAGACTCAGCGAGATGTAAACGCGTGACGCGGCCGGGGGCGTTGGCGGAGTTCCCCGGAAGCAATCCCTGTGAAGAAGCTGTCTCTGATTATTGCCGCAGCTTTGCTGCTCTTTGCCTGCGCCAGAAAAAACCGGCCCCTGATGGTGGCGCAGGGTGGTGTGCTTGACCTGCGCGAGAATAAAACATCCGGGCAACCCGCGTGGGATTTCGAACAGCACGGTACACTCGAACTCAATGGTGAATGGGAAATTTACTGGAATCGCCTTCTCGATCCAACCGATTTCACACAGAAGGCACTACCTAAACCTTCTGCGCTTGTAAAGGTTCCGGCGCGCTGGAACGGCATGCAGCTCGACGGAGTCACGGCCGCTGGCAATGGGTTTGCAACCTACCGGCTCAAGCTCATCTTGCCGGGCAAAAGTTATGTGCAGAGCGAGCTTTTAGCACTGCGCTGCCGTTACCAGCAATCTGCTTACCGCATTTTCTGGAATGGGATCTCCATAGCGGGCAACGGCGTTGTGGCGACGCATAGGGAATCATACCGCCCGGAATACCGGCCTTTAACTGCAAAGGTGCCTGGGGGCGAGAAGCATGAGATTGAAATTATTGTTCAGGTTGCCAATTTCGCGCACCGTTATGGCGGGTTTTCTATCCCCCTGGAACTCGGCATGGCGCCGGCACTCGCCGCATACACGCGCACACGCCAACTGACAGAAGCGTTTCTGCTGGGTGCGGCGCTGCTCATGTCTTCGTATTTCTTCGGCTTATTTTTCACGCGCCGGCAAGATCGCGCACCGCTTTGGTTTGCAATCTGCTGCTTCGCAATGTTCATCCGCATCCTGATTACCGGCGACCGTCTCGTCATGCAGGTTTTTACCGAACCCGACTGGACATTTTTACTCCGGCTGGAATATATTTCGTTTAATATCGCGACCCTCTCGGGGCTCATGTACCTGCATAATCTTTTTGTCGAAGAAACCAATCTCCGCATCCGGAACATCATCGTCGGTGTGCTTATACTGCTGACCTTACCTGTGTTGATTCTGCCGCCGGCACTCTTTACCCATACCTTGCTCTACGGGCAGCTCGTGATTCTCGTCACTCTGCTCTTCGCCTACTACGTCTCCATCAAGGCGATGATCAACCGCCGCGAAGGCGCGCAGGCTGTCTTCCTGGGCTTTGCACTACTTTCCATTACGGTCGTAAACGACATCCTCTACAACCAGTTTTTGGTTGGCCCCGGTTATCTTGCCCCGTATGGTATTTTCATTCTCGTACTTACCCATTCGGTGGCCCTGTCGCGCCGCCTTGCCGCGGGGTTTCGCCAGACTGAGAACATGAAAGAAAACCTGGAGATCCAGGTTGAACTGCGCACCATAGAACTGCAAGAAGCGATCAACATTGCGGAGCAGGCGACTAAAGCCAAGTCAGCTTTTTTTGCGATGATGACGCATGAGCTACGCACGCCGCTGAACGGCATCATTGGTATGTCGAATATTCTTAAACTGACTCAGCTCAATCCGGAACAGGAAAAATATCTCAACATTATCCACGGCAGCGGCTCGAACCTGATGTCAGTTATTAACGACATTCTCGATTTTTCCGTGATCGATGCGGGAAAACTCTCTCTCAATAAATCGGTATTTTCACTTTCCGAGTGCCTCGAAGAGGTCATGACGCTGGGCAGGACGCTCATTAGGGATAAAAATGTAACGCTCACCCGGGCGCCGCTGCCGCCGGGCGTTCCGGACAAAGTCATCTCTGATCAGGCAAGGTTGCGCCAGGTTCTGCTGAATCTCGTCGGCAATGCTGTAAAATTTACCGAACAGGGATACGTCCACCTGAGCTTCTCGGTTCTCCAGGCGTGGCATAATATCTACCGTATCGAGTTCTGTATTGAAGATACGGGGATTGGTATTTCAGAAGAGGAGCAGCAGTATCTCTTCAAACCTTATACACAGGCAGACCAGACCATCTCACGGCGTTACGGCGGAACGGGACTCGGACTCGTCATCAGTTCGCGCATTGTCGAGGCCCTGGGGGGAGCGATCTTTTTGAGTAGCCTGCCCGGAAAAGGGAGCTGTTTCTTTTTTTCGATTCTGCTGCAGGCGGCAGAAGAAGCCGATGCGGCGAACGAAGCGCCGCACAGCCCCCCGATGCAAATCGGCACGGATTTCGCATTGCGTTATCCGTTAAAAATTCTCGTGGTTGAAGATGATGTTGTCAACCAGGTCGTGATCACCGAATCGTTGCGGGTTTTGGGATACCGGGCGACGCTGGCCGACCACGGCCGGGCAGCGCTGGATATTACCGCGCACGAGAGTTTTGACCTGATACTCATGGATGTGCAGATGCCGGAAATCTCGGGTATCGAAGCGACGCGGGAAATCCGCAAAAGGGAGAACGGCAAGACCTTCACCATTATTGCGCTGACGGCAGATTCTTCGGTCGAAAACCAGCGCCAATGCTTCGATGCGGGCATGGACGACTTTCTCATGAAACCTTTTAACCTGGCAGCGCTGCAGAATATGTTTATTAAGTGGTCGAAGAAAAGCTGATCTCAAATTATTTACGGCACGTCCCGTTAAAACACACAGCCTCGGGCTATTTGGCCCAGCAGCCCTCGTAGCTCAGTGGATAGAGCGTTGGTCTCCGAAGCCATGTGCGCAGGTTCGATTCCTGCCGAGGGCACATATCGATGCTTCGACATTCGGCTTGCGGCATTACTCGGGATCGTCCCACTGCTTTTGCCCGCTTCGATCTTGCGATTTGTATCGCTGGGCGCCCCCGTCTCATCCGCAATCCAGCACCGAAAGCCGTTGTTGTGCTCGAACTTGCGCAGAGGAACCGACTCGGTTTCTCTTCATCCTGTGCTGCGCGAAGACGCTTCTTTCGGAATGCCCGGCGAAAAGAGTTGCCTATTGATTAGCCTACTACCTCACCATCCGGCACTGACTAACACTGCCAAAGCATCGCGCTCGATATCCGCGTCGGAAACCCGTCGGCGCTTTCCCGTCACCAGCCGCGAACGAAAGATGCCCGTGGCATCGTCCTGAAAATGGCGCAGTACGGCTGGAAAGCGCTCTGCCGCTGGGGCCAGGGCAAAGCGCCGCCACTTGCGGCTCGCATCGATGCAGTAAAGGTGCCACTTGCCGTCTTGGTAGAGAAACTTGGCCGCATCACGGCCTGTGAAATCCCCGTTTTCCGCGACGAATTCTTCCGCAATGATAAACGCATTGCCGCGACGAAACCAGTAAATCCGATCTCTCTCTCCGCGGCGCTTTCTTTGCGCATGGCGCACGTATGCGTCGAGGTGTGCAGACACGATTACCATTAGGTCGGTAGGGATGGACGGGCGAAAGAGTGTAAGCATATTTTCAATCTTGCTGCGGGCCTATCCCCTGAATATCCCGGTCTCATCCGCAAGCCAGTGCCGGAACACAGCATCAAAACTCTTCGCCGCCTTCGCAGGCACATACCTTCGCCAGGTACGGCTGGCGTCCAGACAGTAAAGCAGCCAGAAACCGTTGTCGAACTCAAACTTGCCCGAGTCGCGCCGTGTCAATTGACCGTCTTGTGTGACAAACTCTTCGGAAAGTATCACCGTCTTGCCCTTTCGCGCCCAGAAGAACCGACTTGGCTGCTCTTCATCTTTCGCTGCAGCGCGGCGTTTTTTCTCTACCCGCTTGCAGTAGGCATCGAGCCGTGTCATCGCGTCGGTGAAGGCTTCTTTCGGAATGGATGGCGCGAAGAGTTGCATCGGTGTCAGTGTCAGCTTACTTAAACTGAATATCCCTTTGAATATCTTCAACGGACTTCATGACCGTTGCGTCCGCGATCTTCTCTTCGACGGAACCCGGGAAAGCAAAAGGCATGCCGAAGATTAGTAAAATCTGATTCAGCTGCGTCATAGGTTCGGTATATACGTATTCTTTTAAAACCTGATTTCCCTTGTATACTTTCACTTTGGTGACAATATCCTTACTGTTCCAGGAGGGAATGATGCCGACAGTGATAATACCGAGCCCGTTCAAAAAGCCGTTAAAAAAAGTATCCTTGGAAACCGGCTCCCATTTATACGTGATCAGGTAGCCTGTAGCCATACTGTCTTTATCCGTAATGCTCACCGACAGATTGGCCGCTTTAAAGTGTTTTTCAGCGGATTCTTTGAGTGCTTTTTCCTGAAAACTTCCGGCGATGCCGGCTTTCACATAGATGCTGACAGGCTGCTGTACTTTAGACTGAATTGGCGACAGCTTTTCCGGCGCCTGAATGTTGTGTCCGCGCCAGCCGATGCAATTTGCGACTAACAGAATAGCCCCAAACAGGCTAAAAAAGCCGTAACGCTTTAAAAAAGATCGGTTTTCCACATATTCTCCATAGTTTTCTCTTTGTATCTTATGATACCTGTATATTCATCGCGCCCAATCGCTCGCTTACCTGAAGTTTTCGAAGGCAACTTAGCCTTGCGTCAGGTAAGCGCGGTTGGGCTGATGCGCGGCCGGGAGCTTACTTCCCTTTCTTCTTCGCTGCAGGTTTCTTGCCTGCTGCAGGTTTCGCCTCTTCGGCTGGTGCTGCATACGGATCAGCGTTTGTTGCGGCTGGTGCCGGCGCAGCATACGGATCTTTGGCGCTGTCGTTTGAAGATGTTGTTCCAAACACATAACCCGCACCAAACTGCGCATACAGACCAGACTTGAAATCACGCGTGCTGCCGACTCCGCCTATGTCAGCGCCGAATTCAAAAACCTCGTAAAGAAACGTGCCTTTCAGAAAAACACTGTCTACAGGAAACACTTTGATACCGCCGCCTACAACAATGCCAGTACCAAAGCGGCTTGAACCCGTCACCTCCGCACCATTCAGCGTTCCCTTAGTAGCGTATTTAATCTGCGAACCCGGGCTGAAGAAGAATGCAAACCGTGAAATGCGGTAGTTGAATTCGAAGAGCAAGCTCAGCATATATTCCATCTGTGAAAAACCACTCAACTCGCCGCTGCTCGTAGTCGCCTTGCTGACCGTGTTTAAAAGCAGAGAATAATTCATGCCAAAATGGAAACCCTGCTTAGTGGGTTCATCCGTAAATGAAATACCTCCGCCGAATTTGGTAAACTTCTGTGAAGGTGTCTTATACTCAGTTTCCTGATAGTTACCCAGAACACCCAGGCCGAAATTAGCAAACACCAGTTGTGGTGCGAGTAATGCAGCACACAGAATTAATTTTTTGATTTTTTTCATATCTTCTCCTATAACTTATTTTAACTATTTTGCTTCTTTGAGCTTCGCAAAGATCAGATCAACCGTGCGCGCATAGACATGCTTCTGCTTGATTTTTGTGAAATTTGCAACATCACCGGCACCCGTGACGTCGAGCGGCGGATCGATCGCACCGGCACCGCTAAAAATGCGTTCTCCCGTGCGGTCGTAGATCACAATACCCGTGCCCATAAGAGCCTTGTCCTGTTGAATAACAAACACAACCTTGCTGAACGACAGCGCAATCGCATCAACATTCAGTTTTTCGCAAAAATAGACCGCGAGTTTTGACAAGTCCGCTTTTTCCAGATGCTTGCCGAATTCACCCTCCGGCGCATCGATGAAATTCTTCTCTCCGCTGGCTTGTGTTACGGAAAACTCGTTTTTGTAGGCGGCAACCGGGAAATCTTTAAAACCATCGTTTTCAGCTGTTGCATACGCTTTTGTCAGTTGCTTGCCCGACAAAACCGTCGCGTTTAATTCTGTCGCCAGTTTTTTTGTCGCAATGTCGCGGTACTGATCCACCACACCGGCATCGACCTTATTGAGCTCGCCTGCTATTGCGGCAAATTTTGCCTCCGTGGCACCCTGCTGAAGGCCCGACATGCTTGTAACGGCAGCCTTTTCTATCAGCGTTTCCAGAAGCGCGATTTTTTTGATCGCTACCAGCTTCTCTTTCGAAGCCACGACCTTAACAGTCGAACAGCCCATGAGCGCAAATAAGGCAACTGCGCCGGGAATCCATAGTCTTCTCTTCATTCAATTCTCCCTTGATAAGTTTATTTGTATCTTATGATACCGTTTTCACAACCGGAATATATTCAAATATTTTTCGCCAGCCACTCTCCGAAGACGGAGACGCGAAATGCGTCACCATCATGGCGCCCAACGTTGGTTTACGCGAAGTTGCGTAGCAATTTGCGGCGATGGGTGAGCGCAGTCGAACCCGGAGCCCGCGTAAACCCGGTTGGGCGACGTGATGACGCGCGGGAGGGTTCGGATATCCGAACGATTTGTCTTGTTTTCGCGTGGAATGTGCTGCGCTTCATTTCTCATACTCTATGTATGCATCAAACACCCATTGGTCTTTGCCGATTTCAACCCAATGTCCTTTCTTACCATCAATCTCTACATAATCACCAACTTGACCTACTGAAAGTTTAGTTCCCTTGGCAATGAGTCCAACTTTTTCTGCTTCTATGTTCGGCTTTTTTCGTACATTTAGGCCGCTTTGGGGCACCGCAGTGGCGCGCTGACTATTTTTTTCAAAACCCTGGAAGACTCTACGAAATTCTTCATTGTCAAATTTCTGGATGCAATACCAGTACTCAGTGCTGTCTGCCAGCGAAGGCACAAACCGTTCTTTACCGGCATATTCGCGCCGCTGTTTTATTGTGCCATGGCTGCGGAGTTCGCCAGAGTTAAGAAGGGTAAATTTGAAATTGATATTGAAGTCGACGTAGATATCGCTAAAGCCATAATGTTTCAGCTGAGCGGTTTCGCAAGATCTCCTGCATTCACCGGGTGTGCTCCATTTTTCCCAATCTACGCAAGCGTCTTTCAGAAAATTACCTTTTGGCAACTCCCGGCGACGACCACACAAGCCACTTGATCCATCCGCGCAACGTGAACATGGTGAGCCGTCTTTATAAATTCCGCTAACAACTAAGCTCTTACTATCATCTGTGTACCATCTGAGATCACGCCATTCGTCGTGTTCACCCCAGCGTACAGCTCTGTGATTTGGCAAAAGCCAAAAAGAAGAACTCTGCGAAGCTGATAAATATATGTGTCCAGCATTCAAATCCTTTAATGAATCTGAATTCAGACATTTGCTCTTATCAATATCATAATCTGGAACAAAGATATACCCAGCTTTATTCTCGTATTTAGCACTTATCCAACGACCCCATGCGCCATTCTTTCTTTCAAAGTTACCAACTATGTTACCTTTTTCAACTTTCGTCCCCTTCGGAATATATGCGAGAATTTTCCGAGGCTGACCATTAACAGAACTGATTCGTTTATCACCTATGTTCCAAAACTCTGTTTTTTCGCCAACGGTATAGTAACTGTCTGATTTTTCAGCTCGCAGGCAACATCCCAAGCTGATAAAAAAAAATATCTTTGTCAACTTTAGAAAAATTAACTTACTACGATTTCTACCGCCCATAATACCCGAGCCCCCAGACTACATTTTTTCGATTTGGTGACGTTGGTACTCGGTTTTCAAGGGTACCGGTTGAATTCCGGTGATATAATTGCCATCCCCTGTCTTCGCTACCATGACTGCCACCAGGCATTGGAGTTGAAATAACTGTGCTGGCATCTAAATGTGTCCAGCCACCGTTTTGGTCATTGGATACCTGATCCCAAACCTTAAAGTATTGTTGCCCATTAATTGTTTCGTTACCCACGATGTTCATTGTGTGGCCAGAAACGCGAATCATCGGATAGCGGCCTTCAGCTAGTTCATTCTGAACAAGCTGTCTCCAATGATCAGGATTATCGGCCACACTGCGGAATTCCCATGTTTGACCCGCAGAATTCGTTTCTCTGCCTTGCCATCTCAGATCACTGCCCAACGCATCGGCAAAAAGATCGTAGTTGCTCAGGTAGCCGTCGCTCGGATTTATTGAACCATTAGCAGTACCTAGCCCGTAAGCTTCTGGCAAGGTGATGTTCCTACCCATCGCCGATGCTAGATTGGTTCTCGCTCCATTCAAATTGCATGCTTCAGCACCCGCACTGCTAGGTGTCAAATTAAACTGATTAAAGTACTCCGGCGTAAATCCGTTTGCCCCTGTTGCCAAGCCATCAACAACCCTCGGCGTACTAGAGCCAAATATAGAATTCCATGCACGCTGAAATATGTTCGGCCTATTTGCTTCCGCAGCGGCTCGCTGCGCTTCTCCCTGCCATGCTGCCAGACTTGCCCGCCCCTCAGCTTGAAGTTGCGTCTGCTGGGCTGTTGTCATCTTGCCACTATGCCAGTCGCTATAAAGCGTATCCAGAGTTTGGTTCAATTGTGCCTTCTCTTTGTCTGAAAGATTCATGCTCTCTATCATCTTCTGTGCTGTTGGCCGATCTTTCGCATGATAAGCAGCTTTAACAAGCTCCGCACGTTTCTGCATCATTTGCGCTTGTGCCGCTGCAGCTTCGCCAAACATGACGTTCGTCAATTTCACTTCTTTGCCGTATAGTTCATGGTTTGCAACAATCAAATCGGTCTCACCAATGTCTTTCCATGTGCCATCAGGGAACATAACTACCAAACCACCGTCGATGTTTGAAAGCGTACCACCAAGCTTTGTGGCTACGTAAGCGTGCTCCCTTGTGCCACCGACTTTCTTTGCGTATTCGGTATTTCCTTGGGCAAGTGCACCGTAATCCACCTTATTCCCGGTGCTGCCGCTCAATGCGGCGATTTTCATCGCCTCAACTTGTGCATTTGTATTAAATCCTGAACCAGAAACGAAGTTTACCGTTTTTTGGAAGGTGTTGCTGATTCCCGTGCCAAGATCAGAGAAGAAATTCTTCGTCGAATTCCATGCACTGCTCGCACCCCTTCCAATAGCACTTCCCGTATCGCCAACCGCGCTTCCTATCGCTTTGAACCCATCCAGAATGCCACCCAGCACATCGTTATCCTTCCCTTCCTCACGTCTCGCCGCGATGATCGCACCGCCTCCGATCAGCTCACGGAATGGTTGCTGGTTGGCCGGTAGACTATTTCGATCGGCACCGCGGTTATTTACCATCTTTGCCATCTCACCGCCCGCATAAGTCCCCAGCGTATTGAAGATACCTTCTGGCCCGTACGCATTCCACGCGTTCTTGTCTCCCAAGAGCGATGCAGTAATCGTATTCGCGAGGCGACCCACCTGCGTACCGACCAAATCTGACTTGCTCATGTTACCTGCGTAACCCGATGCCACCGTCGATGCCATATTTGCCGCGAACGATGTGCCTGCCTTTTCCCAATTGTAGGCTTTCATCGAACCGTCATCGTTAAACTGGAAGCCGGACCCCAGTGCGTTGAAGGTCGTTGAAACAGTAGAGCCGGCAGTGCCGCCGCCTAAACCGTATTTGGCGTTGATGCCCGCACCGAGCATAGAGAAGCCACCCTGAACCAGTGCGCTGAAACCCGCCCCGCGGCTGGGGCCTGAATAGCCCACGCTGCCGTCGGATTGCATCTGAAAACCGCTCATCAGATAGCTCGTTGTCTGCTGCGCAGCCGCGCCGACAACCGCATTACCTACTTTAGCTAGATTACTTGTCTCGCCGAAATAATTCAGACCACCCAGAAAACTGCCTGCAAAGGCGCCCGCTCCCTGAATTAGGCCCATACCCAGCTGACCCCAGCCATTGTTACCCGAAGCAAACGCGGCGCCGGTCTGTACTACTGTGTTGGCGCTAGCCATAGCCAGGCTTACCCACATATTGCCCGTCAAGGCTCCGGTAACCGCGCTCGCAACGTTCATCGTTGTGTAGACGACCTGTTTCTTATCCGCAAGCCGTGTTTCTTCTTCATGTAAACCGCGGTAGGTGAGCTTATTCCATTTACTGCCATTAGCCCAACCACCCAATTCTCCAGAACCTTCGCTCAACAAATCGCCACCCGGACCTTTCCACTGCGCGATATCGCCGACATAGTCGCCATAGAGGCCCTTTTTGCTGCCGTCGCCACCGACAATCTTGAACGCCTGCTCTAACGCCATCGTCTGTACCTCGAAGAACAGTTTCACGTCGGTATCGCGGCCGGTTTCAAGAAATTTGACCATATCGTCGCTCGAAAGCCGCGTCATACCCGCTTCGGTCATAGCACGCTCCATCATGCCCTCGATATTGGCGTTGCGGTAGGCGACAAATTCGTAATCACCCCACATACCTTCGTCCTTGGTGTACGTACCACCCTGTTGTGTGTAGCCCGAAGATACGGCCTGTGCCGTAAGCGCGATAGCGACTTTCTCGTCATTTTTCCGGAGCGATTCCTTGAAACTCTCTATCATCTTCTTAAAGTTTTCGTAGAGTTTGACGTTGTTGAGGATCGCCATTTTCTTTGAAAACTCTGCCATATTCTGTGTGAAGTTTTCTTCCAGATTGCCGTTGTTAAAGCCCTTGAAGTGCGTCGCGTTACCTAATTCCAGCGTCACGTTAAACGCATTGATCGATTTATTGATTTGGCTGAAGATCTTCTCCGAAGATGGGCGGGTGCTCTCGAAATCGTTCATTGCCTGCGCAACCAGATCAGTTACATTAATTTCGGGTATCTCCGTCTGAATATTGGCGTTGGCTGCCAGAACGCGGAGTCTCTCATTCAGGCTTGAACCTGTTGCAGCCAGCATCTTATCCAGCGACTGTTCCATAGCCGCAGTCTTGATCTCTTGCTGCCAGTTTTGTTTTTCCGCCATGAAAGTTCTGATCTTGTCGTCCCACTGTTTCTTGCCGGCTTCGATCTTGCGGTTCGTGTCGATCTCCCACTGGCGCCACGCCTTCAGGAATTTCTGTTCTGACGCATTGAAAGATTCTGTGCCCCGGCTTTCGATGGTTGTCGCCAGATTCTCCCAGCGTGCGCGGGCAGCGTCGAGTTCAGCGCGACGTAAATCCCACTGCTGCGTCACAAGAGAGGCATTTTGCTGCTGTTGTACCTGGAAGACATTCGTCGAGTTTTCCTGGTAATCGCCCGCAAGAACCTGAAAGCCCTTGAACTGCTTGCCTTGATTGTCCGCATAGTCCCAAAGTGACCACATGGTTTTCTCGCGCTCGTTGAGCATCAACGTCTGCTCGTGCGCTCCACCTGCGGTCAAATAGCTTTGTTTCAGGTTGGCACGGAGTGAGTCAGTGTGGTTTGAAGTCAGATTCATTACACGACCCAGATCGTAAGTATCCCACACCCCACCCGCCGCGATCGGCGCGGTGATGTATTTCGCATAGGTATCGGTCATCGTACCATTATGCGACATCTTCTTGATTTTTATGTACTTATCTCCGTTCAGCCAGTAGAAGCCACCCTGCATCGTCGACTCCAGATTCTGTGTCGTCGTCTGTGAGGGATCATAAAGGTCTCCGGCTGCCGTCGCGAATTCAGGCGTCTCTGTCAGCGCCGTGATATTTGAAGCCCGCGCCGCGTCGTTAGTGCAGCTACCCGTCGGCGGGCAGTGCGCGCCCGCCGTGTAAGTTACGCCGGTCGAGTCGATGTAGTTTTGCTTCGTGTCCCTGACATAGCGCAGGTCGCTGTCTGAAAGGGCGTATTTCGCGTTCTGCCCGCCCCATTGCACAAGGCGATCTTTCAAGACCTGTTGGCTGGGCGCCTTCGTAAAATAATCCACCGCCGCCTGCGCGATCAGATATTCTTCTTCCTTTTGTTTGATGACGCCTAGTTTGTTACTGATCTGATCCCGCTGGAAGTTCAGGCCATTAATCTTATTCTGCCAGGTATTATCCTGATCGTTATACTGCATCACCGCCACTGTAATTGCGATGGTGGCCGGAATAATCAGGCCAAACCCAACTTTCGTATTAAAAGCGCCTGCGGCAAGAAATGGCCCCGCAAAAGCCCCGCCAAAGAGCGAAGCCGCCAATGCAGCAGCCGTCGCGTACATACCCTTGGCTATGGCTAAGAATACGCCACCTGCAGCAATGACCGGGGTCATGACGCCTATCGTCCAGTTCATGAAATGCCGCTTTTCTTCCCGCTTCTCCCATTCCTGAATCATCGAAGCATTGGCGGCTTTAAAAGCGCCGTAATCGCCGGAGTTCAGCTGGCCAGCGGCAGCATAGGCTCTGAACTGATCTAAAAGAGCTTTATCTGCGGGGTTCAGCCCGTTATAGGCTGCCAGCTTCTGATTTCGATCGTTATGAACGGCAGCCTCATTCATCCCGTTTTCCGTCGTGCCCGCGATGAAAATATTTCCACCCGATTCGTAGGCGCCCTCGGTATAGAACATGCCTGAAAGTACATCCATCAAGGCCCCATTGCCACCTGATGCTTTGATTGCCATCAAAGTCGCAATGGACTTATCCCGATTGTAAACCTGCGGCTTGTTATTGGGGTCGGTTGGTTTAATCAGATTATCTTTGGCTTCATTATACGCTGCCAGCTTTAGTGCCGCGATGGCTTTACGTTTTTCGATTTCAGCATTCAGTATCTCCTGCGCCTTTTTGACGCGGATCATCCGCTCGCTTTCGAGTACGTATTCCTTACGCGCATCGATGAAATTCTGGTACGTCGCGCGCATTGCTGTTTCCTGCGCGGTTAAAGGCAGGCCCTGGTCGATCTTGGTGATCAGGTCAGAGAGCTGCGTCAGGGTATCCTGCGTGCGTACTTCGTCCGCTTTCGCCGTTAGCTGCGCCTGTGTCTGGTCGTAGCGCTGCTTCGCAGAGAGATACATCTGGTAAGCGTCGGCTTCGTTGGCGCTCGATGCCTGCGTTGATGAAGCGAAGAGGTAAGCCGTGGTGGCGAAATCTTTCACCGCCGCCTTTTTTTCATAGTCGGAGTTCTCTACCTGGAAGTTTTTGAATGCCCCCGACATGGTATTCAGCGCATCCGTATAGTAGGTAAAATGCTGCACATAGGTATTCTTCAGAGCCGTTTGCGCCGCAATCTGTGTATTGTATGCCGCTTCGGCCGCGTTCAGGTCTGCATAGACCTGGTTAAACTGCTGGTTGAGAAACCCGCGCGCGTTCGAACCTAAGAGCACATCGCGGTGCGCCGCTTCGGCGAGCTTCTGCCGCGAATCGCGCACTGCAGCGGTGTTTTGCTCGATCGCTTTCTGTTTACCCAGGACGACATTTTCAGAAAGCCCTGTGGTCGCGTTATCGTCGAGTAACTGCGTATTGCGGCTGTCTTTAACCGCCGTGACCGCGTTTTTCAGGTCGTCGATACTACCGCCACCCTTGAAGGTAGTAATCGCACCAAGAAGGCCAGCCACCACCTGCGCGCGCCCGTTATTCGCAGAGGCAGCGTCGGTGGTCTCGGCCATCGCGAAGATACTCGCTAAAGCACGGTTCATACCCGACACAGCGGTAAGATAGTTGTTGGCAAGGTGCTCGCTGAACGCGACGGTTAAATCGGGATTTGCATCGGTGTTTACCTTATTAATCGATTGCAGGTTGGCATTGAATGTGTCGGGGCCGACAGTCCACGAAACCTGATCTGCGGGTAAAACCGGCGCAGCGTCGCTCACAAGCTGTGCGCCATAGGTACCCGCTGCAAACATCGCCTCCAGGGCTGCCCCGGCATAACCCGCGCCGCCATTTAAGACATTCTGTTTGAGAGTCTTGCCCTGAAGATAAGCGGGCAGTGTTGCCGGAGTTTCATTGGGGAAGAGTACCCGCTGCTTATCGGCAACTGATTTTACGAAAGATCGGTAATCGAGAAACAGCGAGCCGCCATTCGCAAGGTTTGCCGTATCGCCGCGCAGCGCCGCAAAGCGTTTCAGGTTATCCGCAACAGCATAGTTGCGGCCGAAGACGCGCTGCCTGCCCGTCGTCACTGCCTGGTTGTTTTTTAGCTTCTGGCCTATGGCATCGGTGACAGCCGTTAAATTCGCCTGCGCGAGCGCCTCGGCGACCTTGATTTCATAAGATACGTCGGTCGCAAAAGTCGCGTTCGTCAGCGAGGCATCGCTCATGAGCCGAGCCACCTTGTTACGCTGCGCGGTGGTTTCCTGAATCGTGTTGAAAAACTGTGTCAGGCGGGATTGTTCCGCTTCAAAAAAACCCTTTTCCTGCGTGTTGAGTTCCGCCGCCATTTTGGCGAAGTCGGCCGCCGTAATGGTGGTCGCCCCCAGGGTTACGCCAGTACCACTGCCCTGCATATATTGCGCAAAGGCTTTGTAGAATTCGTTAAAATTCTGCGTCGCGGCAGCTCTGAGCGCCGGCGTCGACAGATGCTCCGCGGCCGCGCGCACCGTCGTTTCTGATTTAGAGAGATCGCCCTTAAAAAGTATGCCAGAGACACTAACAGGCAGGCTTACATAGGTCGTAAGTTCCGTGAGATAATCACCCATGAACTTACGGTTTTCCGCAGAGAGCTTCGTACCCAAAGATAGCGCATAGTCGTCGAAGGCCGTTTTATTCTGGGGATTAAGTCCGTTGTAGAAAGTATTCGCTGCGGCATTACCGGCGAGGGATAACCCAAGCACAGTCATCCATGCTGCGAGCATGAAGCCTGCTTCGTTATTCTGCGCCAGGTCGCGTACGCGCGCCGATGCGCCTTCCAGCGCCGAGTAAGAGGCGTTCTCTAAAGCAGAGAGATTGGCGCGATTTGCAATAAATCCCTCTTTTGCTACCGGATCGGCAGAGAAGACATTTTCTACCGTCGCCGTCAGGCGCAGGTTAAAGAGCGCCTGTGAGGGTGAGGGCGGCTGACCCGCCGAACCCGCCGCGACCTTTGTCGCCAAAGCGATGTCGTTGAAATAGGTATTCAGCGTTGCTTCCACGGCGGCACTGATCGTGTAACCGCTGGTGGAGATCATCTGCGCAATTTGCGCGTTCGTCATCATACCGGCATCGAGCGCAAGATTCTCCGAAAGTTTTTGTTTCAGATAAACTGTCTTCAGTGCATCCGACAGCGAATTGGTATATCCCTGTCCGGTTGTCTTATAGTTTGCAATTGCGGTGAGCGCCGCAGGTAACAACGTGTCGGCGTTCACACGCGCATCGCTGGCAAACGTCGCCGCACTCATCACTCCTGAATAAAGAGACGGCATATAGACAGAGAGATTACCACCACCGTTGTTATTGAGACCGTAATATGCGAAGGCCTTGTTCCTGAAATCGACAAGTTCGATATTGCCAGAGAGCTGGTCTTTGAGCTCTACCCCGCTGATTCTGTAGGTATTATCGTTAAGAAACGTATCGAAGAATGTTTTGAATGCTGCGGCGTTCATACCAGCAGCGGGATTATTCGTCTGCAGATAATCGTCGAATTTCGCCATAAGAATTCGTGTTCTGAACTCTTTGGCTTCTGTGTTGACATCAACCTGGTTGGCGAGACCCGGATTCAAATCCGTCCCGAGGGCGCTGTGCCGTGCGTGCAGAATAATGTTTCTGAACTCATTTAAGAGATCGGAACCTGTTACCGATGCATCGATTTTGCGGCTCAGGAGATACTGTGCGATGAATCCGTTTGTATCCTTAGCACCTCCGCCTGCCAGGTAATCCTGAAGCGCCTGGCCTGAACCCGCCGCGCCGCCTTCGTCCAAAAAGCTGTAGAAATCATTCAGGTAGAAATGCCGCTGCATTTCCTGCGGATGCCCCGAAAGGTTGAGCGATGCGCGGTTCTGTTCGTCTGCAATAGTAGAGTTCTTAAGCCTTAGGAATTCCTGATATGCGGCATTGAGGTCGTTATAACCCCGGAGCAGAATAAAATTCCTGACTTCAACGGGATAATCTGCGGCGGTAAAATTCGAAGCATAGTGGTATCGGTTAAGCGCCGCTGTCAGCTCTGACTGCCGTGCAAGGTCGGTGAATTTTTGCTGTTCCGTTGCCGATGGGTTAGCCAGTAAAGCCGTAAAATTCGTGAGCTCTGTTCTGAACTGGCCGAGTGGCATGCCGGCATTCAAGCCCTGCATCAGGTACTTAATCTCTGCGGCATAATCCTGCTGCATTTCAGGCACGTTGGCAGTATTCGCCATCCAGGTATTAACCAGCCCGATCGCTGTTGCCGTCGTCGTCGCACCGGGAATGGAGTTCAAGTAAGCATCCAGCGCAGTCCTGAAACTGTCGGCACGTACCGCCTGCTGGGCGATAAAGGCATCAATCGACGCCCCGGCACTTCCGGCCGCCTGATACAGATCGCGCGGCGAAAGCGCGTTGAGTTCGCTCTTGACCTGCGTTGTAAAGGCGTCGCCCTGCAACGCATTGAGCAACATGCTCTTGAGGCTCCCTGCATGAGTCACAGGGTCACCAACGACAGGGTTAGCTGTGACAATATCCCATAACTTCGATAAGTAAAGTTCCGATGCGCTGGAGCCCGTCAGGTATGCGGTTACTCCCGCGACAAAGTTGGCATCAGCTGTGATGTTGGTGATACTCGTCTGTATCGCGGCGGTTTTCAGTACATCGACGCCCGCGATGAATTCAGAGACGGAGAGCACCTTGTTCTGCGCATACGCGGCCTGGCGCGCTTCTAAGAATTGCTTCTGAATCTTTGCACTGTAAAGTTGCTCGCGCACTTCCTTGAGCTGGCCTGATAAAGCAAAGAGTTCCGTCAGTGAATCGTGTACCGCTGCATCGGGCCCGACCGCAGTCACGCTAAAGAGATTCAGCAAGTCTTTGTTCTGTGTTTTAGAGAGTTCCGCAACAAAAGCGGAATACGCGCCGAGCGGAGAGGTGCCGTTTGCCGTGTCGTAATTTGACATCGCATTATTGATGTTCTGGTAAAACGCCAGAACCTTGGCAATATTCTTTAACCGCTCGGTTTCCAGAGTGCGCGTATTATCGGTGTTGGTATTGATCGTTGCAACAGCAGTTTGGCGGTTCGCAATATAGGCCTGTGCACTTAAATACTCAATTAGGGAGCTTTCCAGGCCAGAGATCGCCTGTTTCAGGTTGTCTGGTACGGTTTTGCGTTCAGCCTGCGCACGATCGACGTACTGCGTCAGCACCGCCACCCAGTTCTCCAGAGACGAACCAGACTGATTACCCCCCAGAAGCACGGAGATATCCGCACTCGCAGGTGTTGTTCCGGGGAGGTTATTCGCAGTTAAGAATGCCGTATCGACCAGCGGTTGACCCGACACGTCGCGGCGAATATTACCATATGCATCTTTCTGGTAAAAGCCGATAACCTGCTTGATGGTATCCGCAAGGCCTTGCTCGGCCGCAGCCTGTTCTGCGCGGTAGCTTGCATCCTTAACGGCAGACCATTCGGAGTTTAAGCGGCGGTAACCTTCTTCTTCAATACGGTACTGCCAGAGCGAGTTTTGCACGAACGGCGCCATCACAAGAGATGATCCCCGGCTGATAAGCTCTGACGCATACGCCCGTAGTGGATCGATCGTTGTGCGTAGGGCACCCGCGTCGATATTCAGTTGATCGATGTCATTTTGTAGTGCCGTCTTCTCATTTGTCTTCTGCGTGATTTCGTTATTAATAGCGGTCAATTCACCACCAGATACCGTGAGCGCCAAAGCTGTGAGCGTTGCGATATCGCCGTCGATTCCCTGTATCGCGACGGCTTTTGTTTGAATCTGACCGATCTTGGCTGCGAGCTGCGTTTCATACGTACGCGCTTCGCGGTCTTTGGAAAGGTATTGTTCCTTCGCCCAGATTGCACCGTAATTCAGGTTGAGCTTCTGCAGCTCTTGCGTCATGCCATTGCGGGCATTGGTCAGATCGGCGACCAGATTCACCGTACTGCCTTCGTTAACGTAATGGCCGATATACGACTGTATGATGAAACGCGTGTCATCCGCCTGCTGTGGCGTCAGGGAATTCAGGTAACTTGTAAGAGCTGCCTGCGCAGCCGTCGCATTCGGCGCGCCTAAGATCGTTGTCAGTTGATTGCGCAGAGCACCGCGCGTTGAATTAAAGTTGGTTACCCAGGCATCTGTCGCTGATTGCGGCGCCTGGCTCGTTACGTCTGAGAAAATCTGATTTTTTTGCTGGTAAAACTGCACCTCCTCCAGGAATTTTTGCCATTTTTGTTCGATTGTCTGCCCACCGGGGGGCGGTATCGATGACAGGTTGTCGATGCGGGCTTTAACGTTCGCGTCGGTTAAGTAGCTCCTCACGATCCACAGTTTTTCGAGTGTTACATTAAAGCTTGTATCCGTCTTACCTTCGAAGAGACCAAAATCATAGCTGGAACCATTCACCCAGGCATTGCCGGCATTGTTGCGCTGATTGCCACCGAGAATCTGCGCAATCTGATCGTCGACTGTCTTAAGCAGCGTTTCGCTGTTCGAAACCGCCTGATTATTGCCGGTGATAACGGCGCTGACGAGGCCTTGCAGGTGATTCACAGCAGCTTCGTTGAGGCGTTCATACTGAGCATTGGTACGCGTCACCGCGTCGCCGACTTCTTTCTGCAGCGTCGTCGCATTTAATATGGCCGTCTGCCCGCCCAGGTTCGACTGGGTGTCCAAAAGGTAGTCCAGGGCTTCGGAGTTAATTTTCTTCTCCATGCGCAGGCTAACGATAAAGCCGTCGATGTTCTGCCGCAGGGCTTCGGTTGCGATCAGTAATTCTTTTTCTTTCTGTGCTATCGTCGCGGCATTGCCGCCACCAATGGCTGTTTGCAGCGCAGTCTGCGCAAGTACATAGGCGTTCTTGCGTGTTTCAATACCGTCGAAAAGATCGATCGTCTGCGACCAGTTGACAACAGGGCCCGTACGCTTCAGAAAATCGTTTTCTTTCGCCTTGAAGTCGGCGGCAATCGTCGCAATATCCTTACCGGCAAAGCCCGCTGTGAGCATCGTGTCGAGCTCCGCCGTCTGTGTACGCGCGACTTTCAGGTTTTCAATGGATTGAAGTACTTTCGTCGTGAATCCTAAATCTTTCTGCGCTTCGGTGCGCTCTCTGAGCAGGCGGTAATAATCGAGCTCGGAGGCGGAGACCACGTCTTTCATTTCAGTCACGCCGTTAACGAGCACCATACGGTTGGTTACAGCAGCCAGCTGCTGTCCCATGTTCGATATTTCGGTCGCGATAATCGCTTGCGAATTAGGCAATGCGATAACGTCGAAATTCTTTTTCGTCTGACGATAGATATCCTGTTGCAAATCGTATGCCGCTTTTGCGCCGGCGACAACAACAGCCTGCGCTTCGATCAGGCTCTTATCGGCCTGAAGCTGCGCGCCGAGTTCCGTCAGGTTCATGAGAAGGGGATTTCCCGGCACCATAGCGCCTTTAACGTCGGCGATGATCGCAGCGAGTTCTGAAAAACGGTAATTGCCCTGAAGGTCAGTGAGGGATTGATTTAAGGCGTTTGCCGCGGCTTTCAGCTGCGTCCAGCGCTGCTGTTTTTCGAGAAGCGCGTCGCCGGTAAGACCGACGGTCCACTCGTTCTTCAGCTGGATGAGCTTATCGGAAAACTGCTGCAGATAATGCACGTTGTTTGCAGTGCCCGAGGGCGTTGCCGGATTTGTTCCACGCCACTGGTCAAACGCGGTAATGAGACCGTTTAAATCTGTACCGACATTCACCGCGCCAGCTCCGATAACAGTACCCAACGCGTTCTTTTCGGTAACAATCTGCCCTTCGCGGGTGTAGATGGTATTGAGATCAATGCCGCGCGCCGCGAGCAGGGTATTGAATTCCGTATCGCGTGTTGCCGCATTGGTTTTAACCAGTGGATTTAAGGCGATATCGCCCTTCAATATCTTGTACTTGATTTCGGCAAGGTCGGTATAGACTTTCTGGATGTCCGCAGATTCTTTCGTGACCTGCGCGAGTTCAAGACCCGCACCCGAAGCATTCGCTACGCGCGCGTAGTTATAGACCGCTTCAGACGTCGCAAGTTGCTGAGCGAGAAAATTGCGGCGATTCCGTAGGAGCTCCCACTCATATTCGGCCTGTGTCATGAGGTAGGGATCGTTATCGTTACCCGTCAGATAGTTGCCGCCATAGGGCGTATTGAAGTAGGCCGTGACGCGGTTAAAAAGCGACTGGTCAACGTTCATGCCCTGCGTGAGCAGGGTCTGCACCTGCGTCTGCAGCGCTGCTTTTTTCGACGCTTCATCGGGGTAGGTTGCGTTGTCGTTATTAATCGTATTCCAGAGCGCGAGGATATCCGCCTTAACATTGGCGTGTTCATCGCTGTAGGCATTTACTTTCGCAGTGACGTCGGCAAAGGCATAGGTGCCACTGAACCAGCTTCCTAAATCGGCACCAAGATACTGGCTCGAGACGGCATAGGTATCGGCTCTCTGGATTTCACGCCGGAGATCGCGGTCATACAGAACATAGGCTTCGGTAAAGGTATCGAGTTTCGCCTGCAACGCGGTCTTGAAGCCCGATGCTCCCAAAGCCTGGATTTCAGAGGGCACAGTGCCAGCAAAAACACGTCTGTCTACGAGGTAACCGCTGTCGGCATTCTGTGAAAGCATCGTGCTCTGCATTTCGGTGCGCACATTGGCAAGCAGGGTATTAAATGTGCCGAGCGCGGAGTTAAAATAGCCGATCTGCTGAGTATAAAAGTCCCTGATTTCCTGTTGTGATGTATCAGGCAAGACAGAGCTGTAGAAAGCAACAGCATCCTGCGCCTGTGACAGGGCAGAGCCGCCCGTGGTCACCATGTCTATGAGCTTATCGTTATAACCGTTCCAGCGGTCGTTTTCCGTGACCAGAAGGCGTTGAAATTCCGCATCGGCTCTTTGCCGTTCGTCAGCAAACTGCACATACTTCTGATCCCAGAGGGTGCGGCCTTGCTGAATCTGTGTCCTGACGTCTGTCATCCATTTCTCTTTCTCTGCGCGTATACGTTCGTACTGCGCCTTCCAGATGTCGCCGCCGTCTTTTAAGAGCTTCTTTTCCTTGTTCGCCCATTCGATGCGCTTCTCCATCAGGTCTTCTTCGGCGACCTCCCACGATTTTAGCCCTTGACTTACAATCGCCTCAACCTGACGTTGCCAGTCTGTGCCGAGATTGTTCATGTCGGCAGATTGCTGGCCTAAAGCGGCGTTCACCGCTTGCTGCAAGGCCTGGGTCGTCATGCCAGTGACACTGTCCCAGGTTTGCTTTAAGAGTTGGTCGGTGATATACGCTGCGGATTCTTTCTCTGAATCCGATTTAGCACTGCCCAGGTCTGAGCGTTTCTCTGCGATATACTGATTACGTGCGCGGCGCAGGTAATAGTTCTGCTTAAGTTCATACTCCGACTTAATCGATGCTTCCACCTTGGCGAGTTCTGCATCGAATGCAGTTCGCTCGGCACCCGAAAGCGCGAGATTTGCTGATGCAATACGGTTGACCTCTGCGGTCAAAAGAGATTGAAACTGCGTTTCTACCGCTGCATTGTCGCCCTGAACCGTTGCATCCCAGAGTGCAAGGTTAAGATCGGTGCCCAAAACCGCCGTACGTGCTTTGGTAATAATCTGCCGGTACTTTTCTTCGTCGACTTCGGCAACGAAAGCGTTGCCAACAATAGCCTTCCACTTGCCCCGCTCCGAGACAACCCTGTCTGCGGCCGCGGAAAGCCAGTCGAGCTTTGCCTGATCGAACACTGCCTGTGCGGCATTCTTCTGCACTAACTTCTGCGCGTCATCGAGGCCCGTCGTTTCATCGACCGTCTTTTTCTCTGCGTCCAGAACAGAACGCGCTTCGGATTCCCACTGTGCTTCTGAGACGCCTAACCCCTGATCGACAAAATTCTGCCAAGTAGCTTCCGTCGACAGCGTCTTGCCGCGGTCGAAGTAATTTTCCATTTGTGTTTTACCGCGCTCGTCGAAGGTCTTATATTGTGGCGCGGCGGCGAGAGCCGTCGTAAAAGGCAGTATCGCAAATAGATATATAAAGACAAAATTCAACAGGAAAGAAGTAAACCGAAAAAAGCTCTGACCGTTTTGACTACCATGTGAGAACATCGACGCCCCCTGCTCTTATTATAGACCGGGCAGGGTGAAATCTGGCCAACTCTTTGTCAGCAAGAAAACGAAAACGTCTATATAGGCCAGCGAACTAAGTCACATATATTATTCTTACAAAATACATGCAATTTTTGAATATTGACTCCCAGTTGAAGATCGTATGAGACATAATTCCTTTAATGAATAATTTCCATCTTGTCCTTTTGCATCATCTCCTGAATAGCCTTTATCTTTTTTTCTTCAAATTCCTTCTCCGTTACAATTTGAATCTTTTTCCCAATTTGAACCTTAATGTCGTCCATAGAAAGCTTTTCCTTTTCAAAGGCTATCCGATTCTTTTCATAAAACTTTTCAATGGCCTTATTTCCAGAGAATCTGACCTTGTTTGCTGCAAGAATCCGGGGATAATCCTGCTTCTTGTAGTGATAATACTCTTCTAAAACCTTTTCCATGCGTGGCCAAATATACGCTTCCGCATCCGCATCCTTATAAATGCCCTCTTCATAGCCCCGCCGGATAATTTCACGCCGCAGGAGCTCCCGACGAAATACTTCTTCCCGGAGTGAGGCAGGCATGTCCTGAACATCGCTAAACGTATAGACGCGCCCATCCACATTATGATAGGCAAAGCTCTTTCGCGAAATTGCCGCCTTGCCGAAAGCGCCCAATTTGCCGTCTCCGCCCAATTTGGCCTGCTCCTTGACGTTTTTTCCCGCCATCTGATCGATCGGGGAACCGCAGCCGACAAAGCATGAGACAAAGAATACAAGAAGCTGAACATATCTGCTATTCTGTTTCATATTTCCTCAATAGCCAAAATCGGTATTTGAACTGACGGAGACTTTAGACACATTGCGTAACCGCTGGAGCATCAGATTGCGTTGATTCTGAAGCTCTTGCGTAACGTTATTGCGCAGCATTTCATTTAGTGTGAAGCGGATGCTCTTCAATGCCGTATCCTTGTCGATTTTTTTATCCGTGTACGCTTTTGCGTTTTTGATGTAGAATTGCATTACCTCTGCATCCGAAACCGAGGTTTTTATTTTTGCCCCGCTCTCTTTCAGTAGTTTCTGGAAATAGTAATCCGCCAGAGTTTTTCGAACAGATAACGAAAGCAGGTGCACTGCCGCGGGGTCACTAAGGATATTTTCCCGGAGAGCCTGATTTACGAGAATATCGATATTCAGGGATTCGCGCAGATAAAACTGTTTATCCTGGCTTTTCGGGTCGTTGGAGAAAATCCCCTGATTTTGCAATGTATCATAGAGCCTGTTCAGGTATGCCTTCGAATACTTAACATTGCCGATTTCGTAGTAAAAATCGGCAGCAGTCGCAGCACGCTTCTGGGCATCAAAGAAATGCTCCAGCAGCTTCTTCTCCTCTGGGCTATACAAAAATATGTAAAGATAGGGCGGGAGCATAATGAAGATAATGATGATTGCAAAAAAGCCCTGACTTATCCCTACGAATTTTCGGAATTTAGATGCTGGCCTCGGCGGCTCTTCGCGGATAAAATCTTCGTCAGTCGGAGTATACTCTCCCTGCCCTGTGGTATTGCTGTTACTGCTATTGCTCATGAAATAGGCTCCTTTTTGGTAGAGAACAAACTATTTATCCATTATCGACCGGCATTGTTGAAATTTCAAGTGGTATTCAAATTTGATTGACTCGCCGATTTGCTCTGGATGACTTGCCTTTGTAGCTGAAAAAGCCTTTCCTTTAAGTACAGGTATGCCCATGCAATTGATTAGATTTCTCTCCTTATCCGTGATAACCTCTGTTATGCTCGATGCTCAGGAAAAGAAGCCAGAAAAAAAGGCAGGAAAAGAAGGCGAGGGGTACGACTTCTTTCAGGAAGACGCGCTCAAAACGATGGAAAACGAGCTCGATACTTATGAAAAATCCCATGAAGACACCAAGGCCATCAAAGGAATGTTTATTCAGCGGAATTTTGACGAAAAGGAGAAAGATTCCGGCAAGAGAAAAGCACCTCCATTCTATCGAAATATTCTTGTTCGCAAAAAAGTAAAACTCCACCTCTCTGGTGGGGAAGTCATTCAGGGCGAAACCCCATTCAACGGGGATAAAATTACGATAATTTCTGAAAAAGACGGTAACAAGACAATCCATGAATTCCCTCGCTCTGAAATTACAACTCTTGAATTCTCCAAGTGGCAACCCTTCCGGGAAGCCACAGAACCGCTTCAGAACCTCGATTTTAAGGTTAAAAAGTATTATTACCTGCCTTCGGCGGCCAAACTCATTCTCGCGAGCGGGGCAAAAATCGAAGGGCAAATCGATCCGTTTGAAGTCTTGACCTTTCATATTCAAAGCGATACCGCCAAGTCGGCTTATGCAGCATATTTTTCGGACACCATGATTCCGACCAAAGATGCTAAAGACATCGCAGAATACCTGAAGGATAAGAATAAGCACAAAGCTGAGCTTGAATCCCTCGATTATAAGTGGCTGGTGGCAAATACCGCCGATAAGAAATACTACGAAAAAAATATGCCGAAACGGACGATTAAGAAGATAGAATTCATAGCGACCGTCGAGACTACCGGAAAAAATGAACCGCCCAAACCTTCACCGACCGAATAACCTGAAACCTGCTTTATTCTTAGCGATAGCTTTTGTCAACCTCGCCCATGCGTGCAAGACTGAGGAGATTAAAGTGGTAAAGGTAAAAGAATCAGACCCTATTCCTTTGGCGACGGCGGCCGAAAATATGGTTTCGATCAGTACCGGAAGGGGTGTATTCTACATTGATCGCTATGAGGCTTCTGAGCCGACACCAGGCGATTTTTTTTCCGTCCCAAACCAAACGCCAAAGACGAACGTAACGCAAGCTGAAGCGAAAACAATCTGTGAGAGCCTCGGCAAACGGCTCTGCACTAGCCGCGAATGGGAGCTTGCATGCATCGGCGGTCATTTCTTGAAATACAGCTATGGCCATAAAAATATTCCCGGCTTCTGCAACATCTCTGGCATACGCAATTCTCCTGCATACACAGGAGAATATACGAATTGTAAGTCGGATCTGGGGACCTTTGATCTGATCGGCAACGTCATGGAACTAACCGCAGACTTGTCGCCAGCGGGATTAGTCATTGCAAAGGGCGGTGACTACTCTACAAAAGAAGCGACGTGCTTTCAGGAATTTTTTGATCAACCTGTGGAAAAAAATGCAAAATTAGGATTTCGGTGCTGCAAATGAATAAATATATCTTCTTTTTCGCTTCGTCATGCTTAATGTTAGAATGCAGTTCAGTAACTGTCACAAGTTATTACGACAAGAATACTTATAAAGACCCGGTTAAAGAAGTCGGCCTGGGATTTATCGAGGTCAGAAATCTCGATCTCAATACTTTTGTGAAAAAGAACCTTTACGATTCGATAAAATTCGAAATGGAAAAATTACGCTACCGCGTCAATGATCCCGAAACTATGAAAGCGGCTCGGAAGGCTTCAAATATAGAAAACGAAGAATTGCTCTCAGGAGCGGAAATATTTAGCCTGTCGAAAACCAGCAGTTTCGATCTTTACCTGCAAGGTTATGTGCAGGAGAACAAGGTCGGTGACGCTCTCTCCGAGGAACACCATTCTGTTATTGTCTTCTTTTTGTTTTCCCGCGATGGTAAAAAGGCGGGAGAAATACGGTATTTCTCCAAAAAGAAAACTGTAGTTTCCGCCGAGAACCTTCAGGAAATGGCGCAAGGTGTAGTTCAGGAATTTCGCAAAACCGTACCGTCACTGTAACCGTTTATCGAAGCGAAAGAAAGGCTTTCGCGGCAAAGAAATGATAATCTGTAGTATCGGAATCAGATATAGGGTTACCAGTAAAGAGAATGACGTTCCGACGAGAATGGTAAAAGCAAGCGGACGCCACAAATTACTCCCTTCGCCATAGTCGAAAATCAACGGTAACATACTCACGATAGTTACACTCGTCGTCATGGATATCGGCCGAATACGTTCAAATACCGCAGCAAAAACAGCCCGAATAGGCTTAGCGCTCATTTTCTTACGCTTAATGGTACTCACCAACATGATGGCTCCGCTTACCGAAATTCCGGCGGTTAGAATAAAGCCGATGTAGACCGAAACGTTCAGAGTTTTTCCCAGCAAGACTGTTACAATGAGGCTCATCATAATTGATGCAGGTACGGTGAGGATCACATACAGCGGCGTCGTGAAAGACTCGTAAAGGGCTCCCAGAAGAAAATAGATAAGTAATATTGCCGCCAAGGATGCAAACAGCATCTCTCTTTGGCCCTCCAACTGCTTCTTATAACCCTCACCGAAATCATAATGGTAATTCTTTTCAAAGGGATATCGATTCAAGAATTCCTTAAGTCTTTGCCCTGCCGTACCCGTATCGATCCCGCTCAGTTTCGCGGTAATTGAGACAGTTTTTTGTTTATTCTTACGGTAAAGTTTAGTCTCTTCAGTTCCCTCCTGAATCTTCAAAACGGAGGATATCGGCACGAAATCTTTAACATCGCCGGGAATATATAGTCCTTTTAGCTTTTCCGGCGTATTGATGAAGTTAGGGTCTATCTTCAGGCGAACGTCGACTTCCCGGTCTCCCTCATAGAATTTTGTGACCACAATTCCGTAAAGGGCGCCCCGGAACAGCTCGCCAATCCGCGCGTTCGTAAATCCGAGACGCGATAGCTCAACATGTTTCGGCGAAATTTCCAGAGCCGGTTTCCCTTCACGAAATCTCAGAACGATCTCTCCAATACCGGGAATCGCCTGTTTTAGCTCCTGGGAGAGACTGCGTGCCAGCTTCTTGAGTTCCTTATGGTCATCGCCAAAAAGATCGATATCAATCTCTCTACTGTCCCCGCCATCGGAGCCTTGATTGAAGTAAACATAGGCGTTTTTAAATTGCCCGGTTATGCCTTTTAACTCAGACACAAAGGTATCGCTATCTAAAGACGATCTTAACTCCTTTTTCATCCTAACAAATAAAGACGCATGCCACTTCTCAATCTTCGCCGTTATCTTTTCAACAGCAGGATGAAGGAGTAGTGCTTTTTCGATCTCCTTAACGGCTTTTTCCGTATGTTCGAGATTTATACCAGTATCCAATTCGACGCTTGCATTTATCTCACCCGAATCAATCGGATCGATAAATTCCTTTTTGGCAAAATAAAAGGCAACAATTCCGCCAGCGACTGTAAGCAAGAGCAGCAAAAGATTAAATCGAAAACTGCGACAACCGTTGAAAATTGCCTTCCGATACCGTGTTTTTAGACTGATTGTTTTGTAACGATCGGCATATCGCAGGATGCCCGAAAGTTTCTCGCGTGTTTTCAAATACGGGCGAGAGGAGAAAATAAAGCTCCACATTCGTTCGAAAACCCCGTGAATTTTTTCTCCTAGAGATTGTGCTACACTCCCCTGTAATTGATGATAAAATGACGGAATAATTGTAAGGGATAAGAAAAGCGAAACCAGTACAGACAACGAAAGCGAAATCGCCAGGTCTTTATACAAATCACGGGTATTCTGATTCGTGAAAAAGATCGGCAAAAAAACGATTACGATTGTGAGAGTTGAAGATAGAACTTCGAATTTGACTTCCGCAACTTTTTCCAGAATGCCGGCTGCCTTCGATAAGTTCTGCTGGTTTATATGAGCCATTTTTTCGACCACAACGATAGCATTATCGATGATGAGGCCTACACCCAGCGCAAGCCCTGAAAGAGTCATCACATTGAGCTCTATCTTGAAAAAGAACAAAAATAAAAATGTCGTTAGAATCGACGCCGGTATAACGATAGACGTCAAAAAAGTGATGCTGGCTTGCCTCAGAAAGAGCCATAGAATTAAAGCCGCTATAATCGAACCCAGAATGATTTCATTCGTAACGCGTTTGATCGCCTTTTCGATGAACTCTCCTTGATCATAATCCACCTCGATATTCAGGTCTGGAAAGTTCAGTTCCTTCAATACGCGTCTACAGCCTGCCGTCACGGCAGCGGTGTTCGCGATCCCTGATTTCATTACATAAATTGAAACCTTTTCTGTCCCGTTCGAGCGCGAAATATTCTCCGGCTCTCTGAAATGGTCCTTGACATCTGCAACGCTCCGAAGAGGAATAATCTGGTCTTTGCCATAAGGTATGAGTGTCTCACCAATCTCTTTGACTGATTTATACTTGAAATTCGCGATAATGTTCCGCGTCTGATTCAGTTCTCTTAAAGGTCCGGCCGGCATATATCTGTTATTTGCCTGCACCAAAGAGATGATGTCTGACAGAGAGATATTATACGAGATGAGCTTCAATGGATCGGCGAAAATTTGAATTTCACGAATAGTGCCACCGCCCACAAACACTTCGGAGACACCCTCTACTTTGGAAAAGTTATACTTAATTCTTTTATCAGCCAGACCGCGGATATATTTCAGATCATGACGCTTACTGCTCAACGATAAAATAAACACCGGCCGATCAGACGGATCATAAGGCACAATATAGGGAGCTTCTACTTCCCGGGAAAAAGTCTGCCGAATCTGTTCGAGTTTTTCCTGCACTTCGATTATTTTGACTTTGAGATCGACATTGCTGCCAAAGATGACATTGATCTTCGACTCTCCATCCTCGGAAAGGGAGCTCAGCTGTTCTATTCCAGGCACCTCGGCGACTTTTTCCTCTATGGGCTTGGTCAGCAATTTTTCGATTTTTTCCGGTGCAACGCCGGGATAACGTGTGATGACCGACAGACCGGGCGTAACGGCATTCGGCAGAAGACCGATTTTTAAGAACCCCGCAGCGTAAATACCCAAGAGTAATCCCGAGGCCAAAAGCATCGTGGCGGCAACGGGTTTCTGAAGAAAAAAAGCAGTAAGCCCCGAACCTGTCGAATCGCCGGGTTTATCCATCATACCTTGAAAAATTTTCGGCTAAATCTTTCCTTAAGTCTTTCAAATGCCAGATATAATGCTGGAAAGTATATGAGAGTCAGGAATGTAGAGATTGTGAGCCCTAGTACAACAACTATAGATAACGGGGCTTGAAATTCGCTACCTTCCCCTATTGCTAAAGCTGTCGGTAAATCGGCTACAATTGTCGTAAGCTGAGTCAAAACAATTGGCCGAATTCTCACCTCACCTGCTTTTTTGAGCATTGCGATTAGATCTCCCGAACTTGCGGAGACATGTTTTTCCTCCCGAAAATACAGAATGAATTCGTAGAGAACGATCGCAGTGCTAACAACAATTCCCACCAGCATGACGATTCCCATACCTGAAATAACCGAAATCGAATTATTAGTAACGAAAAGCGCCAATGCGACACCGGGAATCATCAACGGAATGCTCAACGCAACGGAAATCGGCTGTAAGAATGATTCGAATTGCGCCGCGATGATCATGTAGATCAGAACAGACGAAAGAATAAAAGTGAGCAACAGTCCTTTAAGAGATTCCATTGTCTCATGATTTTTTTCCAGGAATTCAATTTCCAGTGAATCTCCGGGATTTTGGACTGCAACACCAGCCTGAACATCTGCTTGCTGCGTTTGATATTGATTCTTGAAATGCGCCAGCGCATTCATTACCGCCAGTTTCTTACCATCAGCATACTTGATTTCGATAACTTCCATACGCCGGCTATCGCGACGCAATATCGTGCCACTACTTTCACCGGGTTCGAGCCGCGCTATTTGAGAGAGCTGTAGCATCGCCTTCGACGGGGCCTTTACATAAAGCGAAGAAATGGTATCGGGTGAAATCTTTCCCTCAAAGGCCGAACTCATCTTTACCCGGACAGGCACCTCCCGATCGCCCTGCCTGAATTGCGTCGTAATATCGCCCTGTACGGCAGATTTCAGGGAGCGGCCGATTTGTACCGGCTGCAATCCAGTTGTCGCCATTTTTGTACGGTCGATCTGAATTTTCAATTCTGGTAATTTTCTGAGCGCGGTTGCATCTATACTGACAATAGTGCCGTCTTTGAACAGGGAGGAATCGCGCAGCGAGCTTAAGAAAAACTGAACCGCTTTCAGGTTAGCCCCGGCATTGTTCGAGCTGAACCGGGATTCAATTACGTTCTGCGTCTTACCAAGAACACTCTCCAGGACATCGCCGCGAGGCGAGAGAGAAAAGCTGATTCGTTGATTTTGGCCGATAAATCGGCTCAACTCCTCAATGAATTTTTCCGAACCTAACTCGGATCTATTGACCGAAAAATCCACTTCAATGTAGTTAGGCTTCTTCTTGCCCTTAACCATATCAACAAGGTTATCCTCATCGTGACCGATGTGGAACACGCTCTGCGAAACCATTTTGTTCTTGGATAAATGTGCATGTATATTCCGGCACAGCTCAATACTTGATTCTATCCTCGTCCCAGGTTGCATTTCAATGAAACCCTCAACCCTGTAACGATCCGCTTTTGGGAAAAGCTCCTTTGGCAACATGTAGGCCATAATAATGCCGCCGGCGGTAATTATAATTCCGATAGTGAATGTCTTCTTTAGGTTATGCAAAACAAGATCAAGCAATTTACTATACGAAGATTTCATTCCTTCAAGCTTTTTCTCGATGAACGCAGCATACCAATCCATGAACTTCCGATACCGTGTCGAAATACCGCTCAGACCTTGCGGCAGAGAAAAGCGAATCGGAATTTTCACACAGACGAGCATCGGAACCAATGTGAAGGAAAAAATCAGGGAAACGAGCAAGGCGACGGAAATAGTGATTGCTAATTCCTTAAAGATCTCCCCTGCGAGACTCTGTACAAACACAATCGGAAAGAAAACAACAACGTTGCAAAGAGTCGCCGCGATATTTGAAGCCCTGACTTTTTGAACCCCTTCGTAGGCATTTTGAATCAATGTCCGCGTTGGATTCTCGACAATTTCCGTATCTATACTTTCCAATACGACGGTGCTCGAATCGACGACCATACCGACTGAAAGTGCCAAGCCCCCAATAGACATGACATTGATGGAAATGCCGGTCATATACATTACTACGAACGTTGCGATGATTGTGATGGGAATTGCAATACTGATGATGATTGCCGATTTGAAATTCCCAAGGAACAAAAAGAGTAAAATGAAAGCAATGACTCCACCTACAATCGCGTTTGTTGTGACATTATCAATCGCATCGCGAATATAATTCGATTCGTCCGAAATGACCGTCATCTCCGCCGATCTGCCGAATCGACTATTCAAATCTTTGATTTTCGCCCGCAGGGCGTCTACGGCTTCTAACGTGTTTTTGCGGGGCTCTTTATATGCATTCAGAATTATGGCTTCCTGATCATTAAATATCGTCGCTCCGAATTTCTCCCGGTAGGAATCCTGAATATCTGCAATAGACTTCAGGTAAATTGGCACGCCTTGCTCTGAAAGAAAAACAACGACCTCCCCGATATTTTGAACTTCCTTAAATTCTCCCATCATGCGAACTGTGTATTCTTTCTCTTGCTTATAAACGTTTCCGGCAGGGAAGTTGTAGTTAGCGGAGTTGATACTTTGGGCGAGATCGTCGAGGGTCAGGTTCGCCTGAAAGAGTTTTTGCGAATTGGCCATAATTTGAATTTCGCGTTTCTCCCCCCCCCTTATGATGATCGAGGCAGTTCCTTCTGACCGCTCTAATTCCGGTTTAAGGTTTTTTTCGATAAAACCACGAAGCTTTGGAAATGTAATGCCCACCGGCTTCACCAGTATACCCAGAACCGGTTGATCAGAAGGGTCGAATTTGAGGATTATCGAACGCTGAACATCCTGCGGCAAGGAACTCCTTAAAAGATCCAGTTTTTGCCGCATCGAAATCAGGGCCAGGTTAGCGTCGTACCCCCAGGATAGGGTAACGGAGATAATGCTCAAGCCCTCTTCAGATTTTGAATTAACTTTATCTACGCCGTTTACCGATGAGAGTGTCTCTTCAATCGGCCTTGTGACGAGATTCTCTATCTCGCTGGCTGACACGTTGGGATAGGAGGTAAGGATAGTAAGACGGGGGATGTTAATTTCCGGCAGTAAATTTACCTGAATTCTCGATAAGCTCACTAATCCGAGAAGCAAAAGTGCGGCATAAAACATCGAGACCGCGACGGGTCTCTCGATAGAGAAGCGGATCATCGTAGGCTAATTGTGAAAGAATAAGTAGTCGTTTAGCAGAGCATTACCCTGATTATCTTTCGCTGTGCCCCCCGCTATCTTCAAGCGATGATACCCTGTGCCTGCCCAACCACGAATATAGACGCTCATAATCATTAAAGTGGCATCAAGCTGAATATCAGTGATACCGACTGTTCCCGGACCACTAACAATGGCCGTATACGTTGTCGCCTGAACCAAGGATTGCAGATCCATGGGTCGATCAAAGTATACTTTTAATACGTGACGAAAATCTGTAGTTGCAGCCGTGTCGATATCTACTCTTTCGTCGACAATCAGGACCGAATTTTGGAGCAAACTCCCCGAATCCAAAACTGCAGATAATGCCTGATTGTTGCAGACATCAGTAACTCCACCTACGCAGTTTGCGATCGCGGGACAAGTCGCAGGAGTTAGAGTACACGTTCCGGATGCTAGAATTGTATAAGCTTGTCTTACACCAGTAATTGTGGGCCGAATTGAATCAGCTGCGTTTGTAGTGAATTGATAGTTATAGTTCTGATTTAGAATATTATTCGCAATATCCGTGGCTGAATTATTTACGGACAAAGTATACAAGGTTTCACTCTCCAATGCGGGTGAAAATGTTAAAGTCGCCACAGTCGATAAACCAACAGTCGCAAAGACTTTTGAAAAACCTGCCGTTGGCGAAATGGTAATAGCGTTGGTCAGGGTGGTTGTGTTCATAAGTTCACTGAACGTAATCACAATCTGATCGTTTCGGCTAATCAGGGGCGTTACCAAACCATTTTGTAAAGCGAGGGCACTCGGATTTGCCACCGTACTTGTAATCGTGGGTCTGACAAAATCAGTTCCGACGACAAAACTAATTGTCCTTCCCTGAAGAAGATTATTTCCGACTAAGTCCTGGACATTCGTGTTAATGCTTATCGTATAAACAGTCCCATTCAAAAGGTTCGATTGCGGGGTAAAAGTCACAGTCTCTCCGGTACCATTTACCGTGAAAGCACCAACGACGGAGGGCGTGATGGTTATACCCGGGATCAAAGTCGATGGATTTACTGCCTCTGAGAAAACGAATGTAAATACTGAATTCGGCAAAATTCCGGTCTGACCATATACGGGGTTCGTTGATACAATCTGTGGTTTACCCGCATCTGGATTAACAGTAAAATTGATCTGAAAATCATCGCGGAGGTTATTGCCCTCACTATCTTCAGCTGACTTGCTGATCAATAAGGTATATGTCCTTCCGGTCGTGAGGGGGCCTCTGGGAATAAATCGCAGACGATTTCTTTCCCAGATAAACTGGCCTTTGGGGCGGTCCGTATCCGCAAAAAGACTGAAGGCTGTCTCCGTTTGCGAATAATCCATCGATTCAGAAAATTCAATCCAGACCTCCACGTTATTGCTGATTCCCGTAGCATTTTGGGTCGGGTAAGAAGCAGAAACTTCGGGAGGATTAAAGTCATCTCGGCAATTAAAACCAAGAAAAACTAATCCGAGAAGAACAATAAGGCTTGTTTTTTTCACGGATTACTCCTGAAAAACAAAGAATAATCGCTTTGCAAATAATTATTGCTCCCGTCTTTTACTCCGGTATTGGTTCCGATGATTTTCAATAAATAGACGTTATTGCCCAATTGTCCAAGGGACAAGCTTAGAACGGTGCGCGGGACATTCCAGCTAAACTGAGTCATTGTACCTACCAAGGCGGAATCATTCCCCAGAAGTCTGGTAATCGAAATATTATCAGGCACAGATTCCACTAACATGGGAGCAGAAAAGGTAATCACAACTATACAATTCCAGGGTGGCACGACAGCACCGTAAGATAATGTAAATATGGGTATCAAAACGGTATTCGTGATTGCCGTGCCCGGCGACGGGCAACCAGCCCCCTGAACCACTGAAGCGATAGTCACGTATTGTGAATTTGGACCGTTGACTACAAAGCTTGTGGCAACCTGCGATAGTAAAGGATTGCCAAAAGCATCTTTTGCATTTTCTGTTACGGTAAGATAATATTCCCGCCCAGGCGTCAGCAAACCTGTTGGTTGAAACGTAAAACCGGCAAAACTGCCTAGCCAACTGAAGGAACCAGCGATCGTATTGCCAAAATGTCCGTCTACAATACTAAAGGAGCTTTGTGAAGGACTATAATCCATAGCTTCGTCGAAAGTGACAACAAAGCCTTCGTTTTTCTCAACAGTTGTTGCAGCAGGGCCGGGAAAGATCGCTGTTCCACCCGTTGTCTGTACCGTTAAAACCTGAGGCTTAACAAAATCTGTACCCGCCTTAAACCGGAAAACATGATCTGACACCATGGGCATGCCACGGGCATCCTTGGCAGTTTTCGCAATCGTGACCGCGTATTGTTGATTAAAGGTTAATCCCTGAAAGGGTGTGTACGTGAGCACGGTATTTCCTACGCTCCAGGTAAACAGACCGGTAACAGAGGGACTTAACTGAAAAGCAGCTTCTGTTTCAGTAATGGACATGGGTCTACTAAACGTGATGTCGATTGGAGTATTTAATGCCACGCTCATATTCAAGTCTATGGGATTAGTCGTCACGACTCGTGGCGGAGTTAGATCCGTGCCAGCATAAAAATGGGCGAGAAATGTCGTTAGATATTTGCTTTCGTCCTTTGCCTGAGCAGAAGGCAATAATTTTACCGTGTATCTTCCCCCATATTCAAGATCGCCTTCGAGCTGGTAGTACATCGTATTCCCGCTCCACACAAAAGCACCCTTCGGAATCGGCGAATCAGACGTCAGTGAGAACGCATTCTGCGTCAGTTCATGATTCATCTCCTTGTCGAACTTCAGATATATATTCGGCCGGACGTCGGTAAATCCGGTTCTTTCGGCAGGATAAGAATCAATGACCAGAGGTGATTCCAGGGATTTTAGCGCCGCGCAGGTGAGAAGAAATCCCGTGACCATGCCCGCGCAAAGCCATCTGAAAACGGATCGGGTTAAATTTCCTTTCGACTTCGTCAGCATAGCTACTCCTCGCGCACCTTTTGCCGCGTTCTTTTCGGTTTTTTCTTGATAATCTGTGTCTTGCTTAAGTCGGTTTCTACGCCTTCCTCAATTGATTCTCCCGAGGGGTTATCCACCTGCGGAGATTCTGGCACTGATTCAGCTGCCGCTGGGCGCGCCTTAGATAGCTCAGCTACTATCTTTTTCCAGCGGTCTTCGCTATAGACTTTCGTCCCATCGTTTAATGCTTCTACGTTAGAGGTTGCAACAATATCCTGATCAGACAAACCTTGCAGGATTTCATACTCATCACTATATCTGTTGCCGATCACGATTTCCTTCTTGAAAGCTGTCCCATTCTTTAATACGAAACAGTAGCCATTTTTCTCTAGTTTTCCGGGTTTTCGATCCGTGATGATTATTGCTGTTTCAGGGATCGCCATAGCATTACCCTTCGACGCGAGTACGATTTGAGTTCTGACAAACATACCCGGCCTAAAAATATGTTCAGGATTGCTGGCCTTAATCTTCACTTCGGCCGTCCGCGTCTGTGGCGCAAGGACAGGGGATATGACCGTTACCGTGCCGGTGAAAAATTTACCAGGTAAGGCATCCACGCCAAATTTAACCTCAAGGCCCTTCTTTATTTGGAAAAGATTCTCCTCGCTCACTGAAGTAACCAAATAAACGGGATTTGTACCAACGATTACGAAGACCGGGGTATCCGGTTTAACCATTTCGCCAATATCCACCTGACGAGCTGCAATAACACCGTCGATAGGAGTGCGAATCGTTGCTTCCTTCAGAAGTAGCGCGGAGATTTTTTCCTGGGCTTCCGCAGATTTGATACTGGCTTCAGCAATGTTGAGTTCCGACCGCTCGATGGTCGTATTTAACTCCATAACAGATTTTTTCCATTCGGCTTTTGTTTTCGGCCGCTCGTATCCCGCTTTAAGGAGGTCTTCGACCCGATAACCGACAGCGTTCATCTTTTGATCCAACATCAAACCATAGTATCGCGATTTTGTATTCATAATCTCGACTTGCTGGGCATTGTACTCTAAAGGTGTAACCCCATCAATATCGAGCAAAGTCTTCTTCGCTTTTTCATTAATCAAATCGTTATCGTATTTCGCCTTAACGGCCAAGACATCGATCTTCTCCTTCTCCATCGCCCAAACACGCTTTTCGACGTTACGCTTCGCAACATTATACTTTTCCTTGGATAGCTTCAACTGGGCTGTTGCCGAATTTAGGCTATTCTGAGCCTGAAGATGCTCCATCTCGAGGCGCTGCTTGTCCAATAGCGCAATGACCTCCCCTTTGGTCACAAAATCACCTACATCTTTCGTAAAAGAAGCGAGTCTCGCGTTCGCGAGGGATGTTATCTGCGCTTTCTGAATCTGGCTTACAGTCCCGGGGGTATCGAGAATATTTACGAGATTCTTTCGGTATATTTTCAGATACTTGGTATCGCTGAAAATTGGCTCGTCGACCCGATATGTCTTAGGTTTCTTATAAACCAGAAAAGTCAGCAGGATCGCCGGCACAGCGAGTAGGGCCACGTAAATCAAGAGACGCAATTTGGGCGGCAGCTTTCTCAGCAGATTGTTGAGAATTGCCAGGGGCTTAAAGATTATTTTCAGGATATTCATATCAGTTATTATAATTGATTAGTCCCAAATAGTCTGCCTTTACTCCCATGGTAGTTTCAAGCACACCGATTGAAATCAGATAATCGGCTTTGGCTTTTATAAAGTTTTGTGCAACGCCAAGGTATTCGATCTCGGCAAGCATTAAGTCAACACGCTTCAATTGGCCTAATCTTACCTTTGCGGTTTGAATCTGAATTCTCTCAGACAGTACTTTCTCAGCCTCTTCTGCGATTTTGAAGATTTCGAAGTTGTGCTCTGCAGAGATCAAAGCAGTTTTCACTTCTATCGCCAGCTGGTCTGGTAGCCTGTCCCTTTCGAAGAGGCCTCGTTTTAGATTCATCCCTGATTCGATCTTCTGTCTACGGTAAGAAATATCCTCGAAAACACCAATCGACGTGTCCGTACTGTATCCTTGCGTATATCCGTTTGTCGCGACATTGCTTCGCGGCGTTTCCCGAACCATGTTGCCAAACATGTTTGAAGTCACAATAACGCCTACCCCCCATCCGTTTTCCTGCGGAAAAAACCGGTCTCCCGACAGATTGTAATTACCCGTTAGGGAAATACGAGGATAGAAATAACTTTCAGCAATTTCATACTCCTTTCTGAGGCGCATTGTATCAACACGTCTTTGTTCAACTTCTGGCCTGTTCGACATGGTAATAGCGTACAGATCTTCGAATTTTCTATCGATTTCCCTGAAGGTAAGCTTGTGTAAGGTTTCTTTATCCAGAACCAGTTCGACGCTTGGATTCAGGCGAAGCCCCTGCTTGAAGGTTAAATCCAGGGTTTCGTAATCACGCTTCTCTTTAATCAAACTTGTTACTATCTGCTTATATTTGGAAACCACATCGAGGTAATCAATTTTTGTCAGAGTACCGACTTCAAATTCTTTCTGACTGAGCTTGGCCTGAAGTTCTGATCGTTCGGCGGAGCGCTGTCGGGATTCAACCGTGTAGATCGCCTGCAACAGGCGGAAAAAATTACTTCTGGTATCGAGAATGACCTTATTTCGCAACTGCCGGTATTTATAGTTGGCAAGAGTTACGTCCAATTTACTCAAATCGTATGCCAATGACATTCTGCCGCCGTCATAGACGGGCTGCGTAACATCGACTCGCATTTGATGGCTGCGCGTATCAAAATCACGAATTCTAACTTGCTCGTTATTCAGGTACGAGAATCGCAATTGGGGCAAAAACGCCCGCCATTTTTCGATAATATTTGCCTGCATCATGCTTCGCTCAGAACTCTGAAGCTGAAGATCAATGCTGTTAGTTTGGGCTAATTGTTCCGCTATCTTCAAATCCATGGGCATACGATTCACATCTTGAGTGAATAGCATGCTTGCCGAAAGCAGATAACCCCCTATGTAAAGGGGCCATCGGCTGCAAAAATCTAATTTGTCCGGACTATTGGCCAAGGATCTGATCTCCGTCTGCTAATTTCATTTATCCCGGACTGCTTCCAATACCAGACGTCTTGCCTTGATTTTTTCGGCCCGCTCCGTAAGCTTATGTTGTACCAATAGGGCTTCGTAGCCTCGGTAGGCCGTCGCCAGTTCCAGTTCGGACATTAGAACTTTTTGATACTCAACCATAGCCTGGCGTAAGTTACCTGTCTTTGCGTAAAACCTTGCCAACTCGACATGCATGGCAAAGTCTTCAGGATGATTATTCAAACCATGCAGCAGATAACTTTCAGCCTGAGCTTCTGTTTTCTTTTCCGTCATCGCAATGCGCGCAAGCCAAAGCAACGCCCCTTGATGACCAGCTTCTTTTTTGAGAATAGCCGAGAATACCTGCTCGCTTTCTTTATACTTTTTGGTGTAGAAGAAAATTTTTCCCTTTAGCACTTGCGCTGGCAAATAGGCCGCATATGCTTTTATGATTTTTTCAGCACTTTCCAGCGAACTATCAAACTTTCTCTCGATAAAATCCTGGTTTGCCTGGAAAAGATCTTTCTCGATAGCCGGTGGAATTTTTTGAACCGTCTTTTCTCCACAATAACTGAAGATAAGAATGACCAACAGTGTGATGATTTGCGAAATTCCGATTTTTTTCATTTAAGCCTCTCTTCGCTACTCAAGCGAATTCTTCCGATGATTTTCTCTCCTGATGTCCTAATTCGATTCAAAACCGATTTTATGATGGCATCTAACCTGAGAGAGAAAAGCAGATAAATCATGTACATCAGCGGAATGAGATTCGTCACTAGACCGAATTTAGCTGCTGGCAACAGACTCTTCTGAAGTTGGCTATCCGCATCCGAAATCAGACTATTCAGCATTTTGGCGGAGATTCCGGATGGTGATTGCGCATAGGCCAGATTCAAAGTTTCTTTGAGATTTTGTGAGGTCCGCCTCTGGTATGCGCTGATGTCGACAACACTCCAAGTCGCCGAGGCTACCATTATGAGATAAAACCCAGCCACTAAATGTGCAGCCCATCTCCATCCCGTAATACTAATAATGCCAAGTGCCGCGCTGCAAACCACCAGCGTGATACTGACAACTCGCGCAACCTCCCCTTTGAAGATGCGCGCAAATAGATCCACAGCGGGAATTTTGGCAAATATCATCGGGATACTCGTTACCGCCGCCGTAACCAAGAGAATTCCGATGAGTTTCTGAAGTGGTCTGGATGTATCAAATCGCATGGGCACTAAATTGGGCGAGCTGTCAACGATGGCATCTGACAGATGGGCTGATCTTTTATTGAAGAAAAGATACAAAAACGGGACAAATAGGAGGAAAACGCTAATCCATTGGGATATGAATCTCAGCACCTCTTCAAACCAAGTCAACCGTTTACCTTTGGTGTTTTTCCGAATGTTATAACCGAACAACCACATACCCATTGTTTGACCTTTAAGAAACAGTCTCGATGCAAAATAGGTGAGAAACACTCCACCCAGGAAGGACAAGAGGATAACAGCCTTATTTGTGAGCCATGAAGCCGGGATGAAAATTGAAGCGACATCTAACAATAACCGGAAGATGGCAAGGTCTGTTATCGTCGATAAAAACCGGATCCAGGGTGAAACATTCTGCATGATTTAGTGGCTTTTCCTTGGCGTTATCCAATTCTAATATCTCCTGTCCAATATCGACGACAGAGAAGCCTAACTTAAAAATCCGCGAGGACAGAAAAGAACAATGTGTATGCTAACCCAATTAACTATAAGTCAGATGGCGATCGACTTAAGGGGTCAGGATTTGAATTCAAATTCTCGGATGAGATGATCTAAGGCAGGATCATGTGACAATAATGCGGCCTGATCGGATAAAACCTCTATTAGGTCATCGCAAATCAATTGGGTTATTCTTTCCAAAGATATGGCCTGAGATATGGGGTTATCGCTGTCTATGCTTGCTTCCTCTACTTCAAAAGCTACGCTTGAAATCCGATGATTATTGATTAGGATTGCGGTTGATTCTGGTTGAAGGCGGCTATTAAATTCGATAGAGATTTCTTCGATAATCGTGCCTGTCGCCTGTATGGCCTTCATCCTACTTAAATTTACCGCAATACCCATGGCAACTTCATTCCCTACAAAGTAATCGTTCCAGAGTGTCCTGCCTAACTGCAGCTTAACGCGATTTTCAAGTTCAATCCGCTTCTCTTCCCTTTGGATGAACTCGGCATGTATTTCCAGGTGACCCGCATCCGTAGGCTCAACTACGTCTGATAAAAAGCCGGCTGCAAAGACAGCGCCACCGAATGCTACCAAGAATGCATTGGGAAAACCCGGAAAAAAAGATAGAACAACAAAAAAAGCGCCAATCAACATCGCCTTTCGGCGGTCTTCAAAGAGCATTTCCCGGAAATTCAGCTTGGCAACCCTTTTGGTGGCAAGTTGCGAGAGCCATTCTCTGATCGCAAAAAGATTGAGTGCTATCCCAGGCAAGAGACATAAGACAGTGCTCACTATCAAAAGAGCCGAGGTTCTGATGGATTTCCCTAATGAATCCGGTGTAAAATGATCGCGATTCCATACTCCAAGAATCAATGCGAAACACATAAATAAAGGGAATACATACAATTCGATCTTCGCTGTGCTTAGGAAGAACAAAGGAATTTTAGAACCTTGGCGAAAATCAGATTTCGATAAAATCTTTTCATCGGATTCTTCCAATTTCTCTATTTGAGGAAAATTTAATTCATTCCTGACCTGGATTTGCACATGAATATCATTTACAACTCGCTTAATGGTCGCAAGGGATAAAAATCCAAGAGTTAGGTAAGTTGTGACCGCAATGGTCAGGTTTGATTCAAGGGTTTGGAAGTAAAAAAAGTCCGTTATTTTCCGAATAATCTGACCGTCAAAGTTGGGGCCTGCAAGGCCGATCTTACGAACCGATGCGCCTAACATCATCATGCGCAATGTAAGTGTAAAAAAGCCAGCTACCGTCAGCCAGTAATAACGTGTATTTGGTTGAATTATCAGACTTGCAAGAGTAAAGATAACGGTACTAAAAACCGCAAAAAACAACAAGAAATCGAAGACCACCGAAGGCATTGGGAGCAATAACATCATCGCTGATGGGAAAAAGCACAAGAAATAAGAGAATCTTTTTTGATCGGCCCAAGAATGCATGCGTACCTATTACATTATCGTGATTCTCTTGCCTAAAATTCAATCGTCATGGTTTTTTTTGAATACCTGCTGGATTTCAAAGCGTAAATTGGCCCGTAAGCACCTAAAACCCCCTAAAATCAAGAAACAAACTGACCAAACGCTAGGAGAAGTTTCCGAATCTGCAGTGCGTGAAGCAGGGAAGAGAATCAGCAGATTTCCAATTTCCGCCTGCCGAGGGCACACGATGTGCTGAGCGCCGCCGCTGGCACGGACGCCATCTTCGCGGCGGCGCGAGGGCACATTCAAATCGGGCTTTACACCTTGCTCAGGCTAAAAGCCGCATTGTAAGCGGATATGATGCTCGTGGAAATATTAAGAAGAAAGATCGTTCTGCGCTTTTTGATTTCTGCGCTTTACGCAATCCCACTGGCATTGCCGATTTCGGCAGGCGTATATACCGACGGTTCATCGGTGATGACCCTGAATGCCGGACAAGATGCTAATTTTGGCGGCAAGATGCCGGACTTACTCAATACGATCGCCGAGAAATACCAGCTCTCTGCCCTAAACGATATTACGCGGGGCAACGCGACGTCGCAATCTCTGGCAACCATGGGCGCAGGCACGGCATACGCCTCGGGCAATTATACTTTTATCGTGGGCGGCGGTGGGGGGCTGGGAATCAACGCTGTCAACCAGAGCCTCGGCGACGTGTTTACGAAACTCGGTGATTTAGGCGGCGACGGCCTGCCGCGCTTTGGTGTTGGCGCACAGCTTTCGGCGATGGTGGGTATGAATCTCGGCAACCTGCGTACCCCGCGTTATCTCGGGCCCCTGGAGCTTTCGCGCATGACGGTGCTGGTGAATTTTATGAGCGCCTCTTCGAGCAGCCTGACTGGCGGATTGAACCTTTCGGCGACGGTCGCCGGCCTGCATGTACAATATCAACTTTCCCGTGCGCGCGGCTCTGCTTTTCAATACGGCGAAATTCTGCTGACGACGGGTTTTGATTATTCGCGGCTTGCAGCGAACTACGATTCAGCCAACGGCAAGGGGTTGACTGCGGTTTCGATTGGGTCTGGTAGTGCAAGCGACCAGCAACTGACATGGCTACCCACTGGCACGATGTCGATCACTTCAGGTTCGGGCACAGTACCCGTCGAAATTTCGACCAGCACCCGGCTGCTCTATTTCTTGTCTCTCTATGTCGGGGCCGGTGCGGATTTCAACGTCGGCAAAGCCACAACCGATATCAATCTCTCTGGCACAGTAAAAGGTAACAATGGCACTGGTGAAAATGTTGTAGGTTCAGGCTCACTCTCGGTAAGCAAGTCCGCATCACCGCAATTTGCCAGTGGCCGCGGTTTCGCAGGGGTACAGTTCAACCTCGTACCGGGGCGTACCGGTGGCGTCGTGGGAATTTTTGCACAGGCGAGCATCACCAGCCTGAATGGATTGGGCGGACAGCTCGGCGTGCGCGCCGCCTGGTAATTTATTTTCCGGCTTTTTTTGCAGCGGCTTTTGCAGGTTTAGCAGCGGGAGCTTCGACCTTGGGCGGTGTAACCACCGCAGGTTTTTGCACCTCACCGCTTTTCGGAGCTTCGTCGTCGGCGTGGATGATATTCAGATCTTTGCAGATAATATCTGAGCCCTGCGTTTTGCACTGCTCGATGCCGGTACTTTCGCTGCGGCCCGACGCTTTTGCCGAAGAATAATAGGTGCGCAGATAGCCGTTGGAGCCGTCGGAGCCGACATGCGAATTATACTTCACGGCGCTGCAACTTGCTGCCGCAAAGGTCAAAAGGGTTAAACCGAGTTTTAGCGGCATACAAGATCTCCTTTACTATCGGCGACGCAGATGAGTCCCAAAACCGGCCGCGACGAGAACACGCCGTTTTCCACCGCATCGACGCGGTAGATAATTTTATTGTCTTTATTGCTCAACACTTCAAAATTTGTGATTTCCAGACTGCGGCAGCCCGTGAAGAGCGCGGCTATGACCAGAATAAGGATTATGATTTTTTTCATGGTTTTACATCCTTCTGAAAGTATTCAGGCGCTTGCCAGTACTGCGTGTCGATATTGAGGTTTAGCTCGCGGTCGCATTTGAGATCTTCGCCGCGCAGCTTGCAGTTGAGAATTACCGGAGTCGTGGAACTAAAAAGAATCCGTGACTGCACTTTAATCGCCTGCACATAGACGGTTCCGTCGGCACCAGGTACGGTGCGCTGGTACTGGTAGCGCGGTTTACCCGTCGCACAGTTCAGCGCCGCAAGACTCAGGACTAAAACAGCAAAACCGTAAACCTTTCGCATAGCGCCGACTCTCATTTCGCCCCCGCTTTGCCGAGCATTTCCACGATATCATTGCGCCCTTTGCGGCGCGCGGCTTCGATTGCCGTAAAGCCATCCCAGGTCTTGATGTTGACGTTTGCGCCAGCTGCAATCAGGTCGGCGAGAATTTCGCTGTGGCCCTCTTGTGCGGCATATAGCTGGGCGGTAAAACCGTACAGATCTTGCAGCGCACTGTTGGCCTTGCGGGCAATGAGCGCCTTCAGGGGTAATGCGCGCGCTTTGAATGCTGCCTGAATCAGAGGTGTCTTACCGCCGCCGATGCGGAAGTTCACGTCGGGCGCAACCTGGATAATCGCCACGGCAGTTGTGTCGTTGGCAAAGTTGATGGCATCCATGATATCGGCCTGATAGTCAGCGCCTGCTTTAATCAGAATCTCAGCAAGTGCGGTATGCCCCGCAGCTGCGGCAATAGCGAGCGGCGTGATATCGCCGCGGTCGCGCGCATTGACATCCGAAATCAATGCCATCTCCGAATTTTTCAGGCGGATGGCAAATTCGGCCGACGTATAATCTTTGATGCGGCTGACAATTTCCGCCGCGACCTGATTCAAGGCATCGAAGATATTGACGTCGAGGCTCGCGGTGATCTGGCTTTCGACGATAAGTTTTTTATCGGCGGGCGTAAAAACCTGTGTCGTAATGACAGCCTGTTTGCCGCCGGGAAGTGAGGTATACGAGCCGCTGATGATTACAGCTGCCTGGGTTTTTTCTCCCAGCTGGGTCAGTAGTTCGGGAGTATATTCGGTTTTCTTACCGATGACGCTGTCAGCCGCTTTTTGGGTCTGCTTTTCCGCTTTGCGTTTGAACTCAAAATTCTCGGCCATGAGCCCCTGTATCGCATCGGGCAGGCTGGCGCCGATCCAGCCATAATTTTTCGAACCGGTGTTGTTGAGGTAGTTCAGAATCGCGACACCTTCACGACTGGATTTTTTTGCCGCGAGCACAGCCTTGGGTTGCAGCAGCGCTTTCACCGCATCGGCATTCCCCGAAGCTGCGGCGAGATGCAGAGGCGTACGGCCACGCTCATCCTTCGCCAACGGATCTCCACCAGCGAGGACAGCCTGTTCGATACCTGCGGCATCGCCGGCGGTGGCGGCTTTTTTCAGGTCGGCGGTGGGGCCGGTCTCGGCAATCTTTTGTGTGCTGGAGCAACTGAGGATAAAGAGCCAAAACAATGTGGTGGGCAAGTAAATAGCGCGCATACAGCAGTGCGGGGGTCAAAAAACACAGCGTCAAGCCGTCTCCGCGGGAAAAAAATCGCAAAATCTGTCACAAACGGAAATCTCTTGTATCTAACTTTGTAATGAAAACAACAGCAAACATTCTCACCGGCTTCGTGGCCTTCATCCACTGCTACATTCTGGTGCTCGAAAGCTTTCTCTGGAAAAGTGCCTATGGCATGAAAACCTTCCAGCTCACCCCAGAACGCGCCGAACTGACAGCCGTCATGGCACAGAACCAGGGCGCGTACAACGGCGTCTTAGCCGTGGGCCTGATCTGGAGCTTCTTCGTCGCAAACCCTGAATGGAAGCGCAACATCCGCACATTCTTTTTGCTCGCCGTCTTTGCGATGGGCCTTGTCGGCGCTGCCACAGCGATGGTAAAGATTCTGTTCATCCAGTCGGTGCCGGCTCTTCTGGCGCTCATTGTGGTGAGACTGGCATACCGCAAAGCCTGAATAACGTGAGTTGGATTGATACCGGCAACGACGAAGTTTTAGCCGCGGTCGGGGGTAACTCCGCCGCGCTCGAACGCATTCTGCAAGCGACGCAGGAACCGGTATACAATCTCGCCTTAAGATTCCTCTGGCACCCGCAAGACGCGCAGGACGCGACACAGGAAATTCTCATCCGCATCATGACGAATCTTTCGGCGTTCCGCGGCGAGAGCCAGTTCGGTACCTGGGCCTACCGCATCGCGGTGAACCATTTGCTGCGCGCGAAAAAGTCGCGCGCGGAGCGGCGTGAAATTTCTTTCCGCGGCACTGCGATCGAAATGCAAAAACTCGATCCCGAACCGCTCGGCGAAAACGACGCCGACCGCATTTACGATATCAAGATCGCCTGTACGAATGGCATCCTACTGGCGCTCAGCCGCAACTACCGCATCGCTTTTGTGCTCGGCGCTGTGATGGAAATGAAGAGCGAAACGGCGGCCGACATACTCGGTATCTCGGCGGCAAGTTTCAGGCAGCGCCTCAAGCGTGCGCGCACCGCGATGGCAGAATTTCTCGGCAGGCAATGCGGTCTTGTAAATTCTGCGGCCGCCTGCCGTTGTAGCAAGCGTGTGCGACCCGCAATGCAGCGCGGCGCAATCGAACCTTACATTGCTCTGGCCGCAAGTATGAAACGCAGCGGCGAATTTCAGACGATTGAGAAAAACCTGAGCGGCGAAATCTCAACCATCGAACGTACCGTCATGCTCTACCGACAAAATGCGGAATACCGCTCACCGGAAATCCTGAACCGCAAGGTGCGCCAGGTGCTCTCCGGAAATCTATTCGCCTCTGAATAAACCTGAACGATTGTTCATTTTTATCTTTACAAAGAGTCACCACCGGTTCCGAATGTGCCGGAGGACAAACCGATGAGCGCAACACTTACCCTCAGTGAAAAAGACCGCGGCAGTAAAATTATCCAGTGGATTCGTTTTACCGACAAGCGGCTGAGGCGCAGGCATCCCTTTCTCACGCGTTTTCAAAACCAGATCGGTCTCGCAATCACGCTAGGCTCTGCGGCGGGTATGATCGGCTTTGCGGCTCTCTACATTGTGGGATGGATTCCCGCGTGGCTGTGCATCACCGCGAATGCGGTCTTCGCCTCATTTCTGCACGAGATGGAACACGATCTCATCCATTCGCTATACTATAAAGAGAATCTGAAGATGCAGAACTTTTTGTTCTGGATGGTGTGGCTATTCCGCGCGAACGTGGTCAATCCCTGGTTCCGGAAGGAAATCCACCTATTGCATCACCGTGTTTCAGGCAATAAAGAAGATGTCGAAGAGCGTTATATTTCGAATGGCATGCCGTTTGGTTTGAAGCGCCTCATGGTGATGCTCGACCCGATCATGGCGCTGAAATTTCAGGGGCCGCCGATCAAACGCGATGCAATTCTGCAACTGCGCAAAATCAAGGCGCCGCACAAAATTGGCCCGGTGCGCGAGATCTTCATGCTGCTCTGGTACTCATTCTTAATCTTCAGTCTCGTGCGCCTCGGCTTTTGGATTGCTGGTATGCAAATGCCTCTGCCTGCATGGGCGAATACTGCCGCAAATATTCTCAATACGGCCGCCGTTGTTTACCTCATCCCATGCTGGCTGAGGCAAACTGCGATCCAGATTGTTTCATCCAACATGCACTACTACGGGGGCATTGACTCGCTGTACCGGCAGACCCAGGTTCTGGATTCATGGCTGGTCTTGCCGCTGCACGTGTTCTGTTTCAATTTCGGGGCGACGCATGGTATTCACCACTTTGTCGTCAATCAGCCATTCTACCTGCGGCAATGGACGGCTCCGTACGTGCGGCCAGCGATGCGCAAGTACGGTGTGCGTTTCAACGATTTTAAGAGCATGCTGCATGCGAACCGCTGGCAAGAGGCCTGATTCGCTAAAAGCTCTTTACGCTATCCGTAGCGTCGCGGGATGTCGGCCATGAAGAAAAAGCTACTCATAGGCCTCGGAACAATCGCCGCGGCTTTCGCGGTTGTTTATTTCTTTTTCCCGGGCACGCTGTTCGGTGTGGTTGCGAAACTCGAACGCAACCGCGCCAACGTCACTGTGAAGAAAATCGACGCGGGCGGCTGGCATACCCCGTACATCGAAGGTGGCCAGGGTGAGCATGTCATATTACTCCACGGTTTTGGCGGCGACAAAGACACCTTCACCCGCTTTGCCCGGTTTTTGACGCCCAAATACCATGTCGTGAGCCCCGATCTGCCGGGCTTCGGCGAGAACGAACGCCGGCCGAGTGAGAAATACTCCATAGCCGATCAGGCAAAACGCGTGCTGGCATTTGCTGCCGAACTCAAACTCGAAAAATTCCATCTCGTGGGTAACTCCATGGGCGGCCATCTCGCTGGTATTATCGCCGCCGATGCACCCGGCAAAGTTCTTTCGCTGACACTCATCGATAATGCCGGCATCCATGCGCCGCGGCCATCAGAGCGCGACGAGCTACTGAAGCAGGGCAAGAACGCGCTCGTCGTCGATTCCGAAGAGGATTTCGACCGGCTCATGGATTTTCTGTTCTTCAAACGGCCGTTTATTCCGAGGCCAATCAAAAAATATTTTGCCCAACGGGCGCTGGCGAGCCGCGAATTTAACCTGAAAATCTTTAAAGACCTGGGAGAAGATAAGTTCTACCTCGAAAAACGTTTCGCCGATATCAAGGCCCCCATCTTAGTGATCTGGGGCGACCACGACCGCGTGCTCGAAATCTCGAGCATCGACGTCATGAAAAAGATCAATCCCGCGATCGAGGTCAAAATCATGAAAGACTGCGGCCACACGCCGCAGATCGAACGCCCTGAAGAAGCCGCGCAGCTGACGGAAAAATTCATGGCACAGACCCGCGCACATTGAAACCGGTAACCGTCACTTCGGCAACCCCGGTATTTTCTGCGCAGCCTGCCGCAGAGGTACTGGCACAGCTCGAGACCCGCAGTGATGGGCTGACCAGCAGCGAGGCGACTGAACGCCTCAGCCGGTTCGGGGCAAACCGCCTCAAGCCGAAAAAAAATTCGCAGAGCCTGGCTATCCTCATCGGGCAATTCAAAAGCCCAATCATTATCATCTTATTATGCGCAACGATACTCTCATTCGTGTTGCGCAACCCCGTCGATGCGTTGATTATTCTCACCATCGTGATCGCCAGCGGCTTTATGGGCTTCTGGCAAGAGCGCGGCGCGTCGAATGCCGTCGCGAAACTGCTGGCGATGGTGCAGATCAGGGCGACAGCGCTGCGTGACGGGGCACCGGTCGAGATTCACGTGGAAGACATTGTGCCCGGTGACGTCGTCAAACTCAATGCCGGGGATATCGTGCCCGGCGATTGCCTGCTCATTGAATCCAAAGATATTTTCGCCGACGAGGGTACACTGACGGGCGAGACCTTTCCCGTAGAGAAATCCCCGGCGACCGTCACGGCGCAGACGCCGCTCTCGCAGCGCAGCAATACGCTGTGGATGGGTACACATATCGTCAGCGGCACGGGGCGCGCCGTGGTTGTACATACGGGTAAGGATACCGAGTTCGGCCGCATCTCCGAGCGGCTGCAGAGCAAGCCACCCGAAACCGATTTTGAACGCGGTATCCGCAGGTTCGGCTACCTGCTCGGTGAAGTCACGCTGATTCTCGTCGTTGTAATCTTTGCCATCAACGTCTACTTCGAGCGGCCCGTGCTCGAATCGTTTCTGTTTTCCCTGGCGCTGGCGGTGGGGCTCACGCCGCAGCTCTTACCCGCGATTATCAGCGTCAACCTCGCGCATGGCGCAAAAAAAATGGCGGAAAAAAACGTCATCGTCAAACGGCTGTCTTCGATCGAGAATTTCGGCAGCATGAATATACTCTGCTCCGATAAGACCGGCACACTCACGGAAGGTGTAGTTCACCTGAAAGCCGCGCTCGATACAAACGGAAGCGCCAGCGAGCGCGTCTTTCTCTACGCCTACATCAATGCGTTTTATGAAAGCGGTTTTACGAACCCCATCGATACCGCGATCCGCAGCCATAAAACTCTCGACCTGACAGCCTACCCCAAGGTGGATGAAATTCCCTATGATTTTATTCGCAAACGCCTGAGCATCGTCGTCACCCACGAAAACAAGCGCCTGATGGCTACCAAGGGGGCATTGGCCAACATTCTGGAAGCCTGCAGCTTTGCGGAGGTTAAGGGCGGCGGCGTTGTTCCTATTGACTCTGTGCGGGAAAATATCGATCAGCAGTTCTCTGATTTCAGCGCACAGGGATTCCGCACGCTGGGAATCGCTTTCAAGGAACTGCCCGATGAAGACGGCATCCAGAAAGACGATGAAAGCGGTATGACCTTTCTGGGTTTCCTTACATTATTCGATCCGCCGAAAGAAAATATCGTCGAGACCATTGCGGACCTCAGGGGTCTCGGCGTTTCGCTGAAAGTCATTACGGGGGATAACCGTCTCGTGGCGCAAAGCCTCTGCGCGAAGATGGGCCTCTCGCATGTAAATCTCGTCACGGGTTCAGACTTGCGTGACATGGGCGACGACGCTCTCGTGAACCGCGTCAGGGACACCGATATCTTCGCGGAAATCGAACCCAACCAAAAAGAGCGGATTATCCTCGCGATTCGTAAGGGCGGTCATGTCGTGGGTTACATCGGCGACGGCATCAACGACGCTGCGGCGCTGCATGCCGCCGATGTCGGCATCTCTGTCGATACCGCGGCCGACGTCGCTAAAGACGCGGCCGACATCGTACTGCTCGAAAAAACCCTCGATGTTCTGATCGCCGGCGTGCGCGAAGGGCGCACCGTGTTTGCGAATACGCTGAAGTATGTCTTCATGGCAACCAGCGCCAACTTCGGCAATATGTTTAGCATGGCAGGTCTTTCGTTTTTTATACCGTTTCTGCCGCTTTTGCCGAAACAGATTCTGCTCACGAACCTGCTCACAGACTTTCCCGAAATGACGATCGCCACTGACCGTGTCGATGAAGAGATGATCAACCACCCGCGCCGCTGGGACATCAAGGCAATCCGCAAGTTTATGATCACCTTTGGCCTCGTCAGTTCCATCTTTGATTACCTGACATTTGGCCTGCTGCTGCTTTTTCTGCGTGCCAGCGAAATTGAATTCAGGACCGGATGGTTTGTCGAATCCGTTGTTTCGGCTTCACTGATTGTGCTCATCATACGCACACCAAAGCCGTTCTTCAAAAGCCCGCCGGGCAAATACCTGCTGCTTGCAACGCTCGCCACGGTCGCAGTGACAGTAACGCTACCCTTTACACCGATCGCGCCCTTTTTCGGCTTTGCTCCCCTCAGCCTCAAAACATATGCGTATCTCTTTTTAATAGTCATTGCGTATTTCGCCGTCGCTGAAGTCGTGAAGACGATTTTCTACCGCCGGGTACGGCTTTAATAACCAGCGCGAGACAGCGATAGGAATGCGTTCAGGTTACCAATAGCTTTCTATAGCAAAGTATGCGCAGCTTAAGTTACGGTAAAACGGCCTGGCACGAGCGTTCACGGCAAAGATTTCTATACTTTCGGTGAAACGGATGCCTTCCCACGTTAGTTCCGCATTTGTAACAAAATGCCAGCTGTGTTTTTCCATAGCTAATGTCACAAGATATAGCTCAATCGCCAGCCGGACAAACGCCGTGATTGTCAAACCCAGCTCCATCGCCGCGAGACGAATAATCTTTTCATCCTCTCCATAAAGACACATCATATGGCGGTGCATATCCTGCGCGATAGCAAGCCCCTCCTTAACACCCGTCTCAACTTGACGCAGCTTGGGCGTCCAGCGCAAGGAGCACTTATGCGCTAAGCGCATAGTGCAATAGCGTGTTATCGTTGAGTAGGTACGGCGGCGTTGCCATGAGGTCAGCTTAATCCGGTTCCAATGGATGGGAGCCAAACATACTTCGAGAAGGTGGGTGAAAAGATGCGCCACGATCTTGGCGTGCTTTTCAATTTTTATTTACGGCGCATCCCGCAGGCAAAAAATAATCCGTCTCATGGTTAACAAACCGCAAGCACTTTGGCTAGTACCTGTAATGGTGGTCGTCGTGGTCGTGGTTATGCACGCCGTTGGGGCATAGGTAATCTATCCCCGCGGCGCCAGCCAGCGGGGACCCCACACAAACCACCGCTCGCTTGGCCCTCGGGAAAGAGGGAACATGCGTAAAATCAACGGAGCCCAGCTCCTCATTAAATTTCTGGAAAGCGTCGGCGTGCGTTATGTCGCGGGCGTGCCTGGTGGCGCTGCGCTGCCGCTCTACGATGCGCTCGAAGGCTCGCGTCTCACGCACATTCTCGCGCGCCATGAACAGGGCGCGGGCTTCATCGCCCAAGGCCTCGCGCGCGCTACGGGTTTTCCCGCTGTCACGTTTGCGACCTCGGGCCCCGGCGCGACGAACCTGGTCACGGCCGTCGCCGATGCCTATGCCGACAGCGTGCCGCTGCTCGCCGTCACGGGCCAGGTGCCACGCGCGCTCATCGGCACCGACGCCTTTCAGGAAGTCGATGCCTGCGCGCTTTTCCAGAAGATCACGCGCAAATCTTTTTTCGTAAATTCAGCTGCCGAGCTCTATGACATCTTGCCCGAGGCATGGCGCCTGATGACCACGGGGCGTCCGGGGCCGGTGCACATCGATATTCCGAAAGACATTCAAAAAGAAGAGGTGGATTTACTCCCGTTCGCAAAGCCCAAACCCCGATCTGCGGAGATTGGCCCCGAAAAAATCGCCGAAGCCGCCCGCCGCATTCAGCAGAGCGCACGCCCGGTTTTTTACACGGGCGGCGGCATTGTCCACGCCGATGCTTCTGCAGTACTCGGCGCCTTTGCGCGCCGGCATCAGGTACCGGTGGTTTCGAGTCTCATGGGTCTCGGCGCTTTCCCCACCAGCGACCCACTGTTTCTCGGCATGCTCGGCATGCATGCGGCGCCATTCACCAACAGGGTCATGCACGAGGCCGATTTACTGATCGCCGTCGGCGTACGCTTCGACGACCGCGCGACAGGTAAGCTCGAGAAATTTTGCCCCGACGCGGAAGTGATTCACATCGACATCGACGCGCGCGAACTCGGAAAACTGCGCAGGCCCGAACTTGCTATCGAGTGTGATGCCCGCATCGCACTGACAAAAATTTTTGCCGCCATGGAAAATCCGCGGCCACGCGAGGCCTGGCATGCCCGTATCGGCGGCCTGAGAGCGAGTCACGCGTTGCGCTTTCCCGCCAACGCCGACTCGGGCATGCATTTTATGCGCGAGCTGGCGCGGCACCTGGGCGGCGACGACTTAGTCGCCACCGACGTCGGCCAACACCAGATGTGGGCGGCGCAGCTTCTGGAGTTTGAAAAACCGCGGCGCTGGTTCACCTCGGGCGGACTCGGCACGATGGGTTTCGGCCTGCCAACCGCTATCGGCGCCGCGCTGGCGACCGGTGGCCGGCAAAGAATTATCTGTGTTTCGGGCGACGGCTCGCTGCTGATGAACATCCAGGAAATGGCGACGCTTGTGGAATGGAATCTGCCTGTGAAGATCATTCTCATCGACAACGGCCACCTGGGTCTTGTGCGTCAGCAGCAGGAACTCTTCTTTCAGAACCGCTTCTCGGCGTGTGAATTTAAGCGGCCAACGGATTTTACGCGGGTCGCGGCCGCATTCGGCATCGGCGCCTATGCATACGACGGGGGAAATCCCACTATGCTTGAAGAGTTTTTATCGGCTGATGGGCCCGCGCTCATGCACGTTCGTGTGGCGCGCGAAGACAAGGTTTTTCCGATGGTGGCGCCGGGGGCAGGCAACCTCGACATGATTGTCGGGGCATAAACCGCTGGACTTTCCAGAGTTAGCGTGAAACGTGCTGCCATGAAAAGAATCGCCACTCTCGCTGCCCTGACGCTCGCCCTTGCCTGCAAGGAGCCGCCGAAAAAGCCGGCGGCGACGCATGCCGCCGCGGTGGTGTTTGTTGTCGGTAACGATGCAAAAATTGTCACGGCAAAGGGTCAGGTCGCTGCCGTAAAAGGCGCGATCTTACAGCAGGGCGATAGTATTCAGACGGGCCCGAAATCGCAGGTGGATTTACTCCTGCCTGGCAAGATTCTGATCCGTATTGACCAGCACACGACGGTGGCGATGCGCGAATTCGCCGCAGCGGATGGCAGCCAGAGCGACAAACTCTATCTGCAGCGCGGCTTAATTTTCGCGAAGGTCACGAAACTCGGGGCGCATTCGTCTTTTGCTATCCAGACACCGACCATCGTCGCGGGTGTACGCGGCACGGAATTCATGACGACGAGCGACGAGAAGGGCGCGGGCAAGGTTGCCGTCACCGAAGGCACAGTCGCCGTTAAGTCAGATAAGGGTGAAGAGAAGGCCATCGACGCCGGCGAACAAGCCAATGTCAGCGATTCGGGCGGCGTGGCCGAGACCAAACTCGACGATGCGACCGCAGCGCAGATGAAACAACTCTCGACTGTGGCCAATATCAGCGCGCAGCAGGTACAGATTTTTGAAGATGCACTGAAGCAGCAGAAAGAGGCGCTTGAAAAAGCCGGTGGCACCGACAAGATCAAGGGCATCATTGAAGAGAACGACAAAAAAATGCAGGAAAAACGCGACGAAAGCACTAAAAAAGTTGAAGAGCAGAAGGGCGCGACTGAGAACAAGATTCAGGAAATGAATAAAGGCACCACCGAAAAGATCGATCAGATGAAGAACAACATTGAAGAGCAAAAGAAAAAGCGCGAAGAGTTGTTCAAGAAATTCCCTCAGAAATAGCGAGCAAAGCAGAGCTGTCTAAAAAGGCGCAAGAAAACCGCATACGCGCCTTTTAGACAGCTCCTGGCTGAAAATCTTCGGGATAATAAATCGTCACTTCTTCAGATTTACCGCGTACGGTACTTGTCTGTAATCTTTTGACTTTGAGGCGTTCGCCGCCGATCTCGCGGGTCTTTTCATCGATCAGAATATCAACCTTCGCGTTTTTGGTCATCGCCTCAAGCCGCGCAGACAGGTTCACCGGATCGCCGAGAATGGTGTATTCCAGTTTGTGGACATTACCGATGTTACCGGCAAAAACTTCACCCGTTGTGATTCCGATACCAAACCCAATCGGGTCCTTCACAGTCGCAGGACGTACTTCGTTATACATGGCAATATGCGAACGGATTCTCATCGCGCAGCTGAGCGCATCGAGCGTCGATTCGGAGGTATAGTTTCTGAGGCCGAATGTCACCAAAAAACCGTCGCCGGTGAACTTGTTGATCGCCCCGTTACAGCTATAGATGAGATCTGAAATATCGGCGAAAAAACCGCTCAAAAACTGGAAGAAATTCGTCGGCCCCATCTGCTCGGCCATCGCTGTCGAATTGCGCAGGTCGAACATGAGAAAGGTTGCGGTCATGGTCTCGCCGCCAGGGTCGGCGGCGATACTGCCGTCAAGAATCGCATGGATCAAATCTTTCGAGAAATAACGGCTCAGCTTTCTGAGATCGCCTTCGAGCTGCAACTGCAGCGCCTCATTCGATTTGCGGTAATTTCTGAGCTGCACCACCGCAGAAATGCGCAGCAGGTATTCTTCATGGTGAAAGGGTTTGCGGATAAAATCGACGGCGCCCTGCCTCAGAGATTCAAACGTCACTTCGGGGTTGTCATGTCCCGAAAGTACGATGGTGTCTGGCCGCAGTTCAGGATCCCAGGTATTGATTTTTTTGAGTATGGTAATGCCGTCGGTATCGGGCAGCATGATGTCGAGCACGAGGACATCCGGCTGCCATTCTTCGACGAGCTTTAGACCCTCTGCACCTGTCTCGGCGTGTTTGGCATCATAGCCGCTTTTTTCGAGCAACATGGTTTGCACCATCGCTATCGTGGTACTGTCTTCAATGACGAGAATTTTGACCTTGCTTTGTTCCATATCACTTACCTTCGAGCAACCTTGAAGCCAGTCGACAGTTGTGGACGAGGCCCGTTTTTTTCCTTGATACTGTAAAGTCCATTTCGGCGAATGAAGCATGAAGCCGCACCAGCACTGCCACTTCTGCGGCACCGCATACCCGGCGGTAGCGTTTCCGAAAACCTGTCCCGAGTGTAAGCAGACCATCTGGTCGAACCCGCTGCCGGTGGCCGTGGTGCTTGTGAAAATGGACGGGGGCGTGCTGATCATCCAAAGGGGGATTGAACCCGCGAAGGGCCATTGGGCATTGCCAGGAGGCTTTCTTGAGACCGGTGAAAGCTGGCAAGAGGGTGCCGCGCGCGAGGTCCGTGAAGAGACGGGTTTGGTTTTGCCATGTGCAGAGATTCAACTGATCGATGCCCTGAGCGTGGCACAGAACCGGCAGATCATTTTGTTCTGCATGACCAAGGGGCACTATTCACGAAACGACTTCAAGTTCGAGCCGTGTGAAGAGACACTCGACCTGAGAGTGATGATACAACCGGAAGAGCTGGCGTTCTCGGCGCACACGGAGTACGCGCGGCGACTGCTCGCGGGAAAGATTGCGGGGCTGTAGGCACGTAATTCCTAGGATATCAGAGATTCCGCCGGTATATTCAACTTCTTATTCAGGTTCCTTATCATTTCGACCGTCAAAGCGCGCTTCCGGGATAAAATTTCCGAAACCCGGTTATTCCCCCCAAGCAGCGGCGAAATGTCGGTCTTTTTTAAACCCATCTGCTCCATTCTGAACTTTATTGCTTCAATTGGATCAGGAGGCAAGATATTATAATGGGTTTCTTCATACAGATCAACTAGTGTGGAAATTACATCCAGTTCATCTCGTAATTTCTTGTCCTTAGTATCCCAAATTTCCTCAATACGCTTTAGCGTCCGCTTATAATCTTTCTCATTTCTAATCGGGGTTATCATTAGACCTCCTCAGGGATTATTTTATCGTATTCCATATGCGTGCCGATGAAACGAATGAATACTATTCCGATTTGATAATTTATGGCGACGATCAGCCGGTACTTATTGCCACATATGTTGAATACGACCCTCTTATTATTGATTATGCTTGCTGTTCGGTACTTCACCTTAATTTCAGCAGAGTTCTTCCATTTGGCAGCTTTGACCTCATAGAGCCAGGCTCTTAAGGCTTGCTCTGAATCACGTCTACCGGCCTTCTGCCAAAAGTCGCGCAAAGCCTTTCTGGAAATCACCCGCAAGGGCTTAAATACGCCAGAAATGTCCGTTCGTCAATCTATTTTTCCCAAAATGGGAAATATCTTCAAGGCATACATCCAACGACTAATAACCAAACTCGCGCAGAATTTCGGGCGCCGTCACCTGCGCCCCGGCGTTGTACGCGCGCACACCACCCGCCGTGAAGTGCATCAGCGTAATTTTATCTTCGGGACAAAGATCGAAACAGGATGCATCCACCGCGCGCACCTTTTTCTTCAGATCGCGCTCCGCAATCAGCTCTTTGAGCGCAACGCGCAGCTTTGTCTTCTCGCCATCCATGGCATTGAGCTTACCCGCACACTTCTGGCAGACTGCAATGCAACTTTGCCAGGGAGGCTCTGCTGCAACAATGTGCGTCAATGAATCTGTAGTGCGGTGTTCCATGATTTACGAAGGCGTGCCTAACCTCAATTAAAGAGCCTAATACATAATACTCGCCCGAAGGAAAATAAACCACATTTTTATGGGTGAAATCTGCTTTTTATTGACGGTCATGTCTGCCGAAATTAATATATCCTTATGTTCGATTTCACAAACCGCGTTAAGAAGATTATCAACGAGTATGCGCCCCGCGAGGCAAAACGGCTCGGCCACGAGTTCCTGGGTCCGGAGCACATACTCCTTGGCCTTCTCAAAGCGCAGGATTCCGTCGCCGTCAAGATGCTCATGAACCTCGGTATCGATTTGGGTGAGCTGCGCAAAGAAATCGAAAAACGCTCTGAGCAAGACAGCGCCACGCTGGTCATCGACCCCACCAGCAAAGATAAGGTGCAGCGTATTCTCGAACTTTCACGCGACGAGGCGCGCAAGATGCGCCACAGCTATATCGGCTCAGAGCACGTACTGCTCTCGCTGCTGCGCGACACGAACGGTATCGTCGCCGCGGCCCTGCAAACCTTCCAGATCAACTACCAGGTTATCCGCAATGAACTCAATGCGACGTTGGGATTACCACAGGCGACCACCACGCAGAAGACCGCAGCAGCGCAACCGAAGAAAGAGGCGTCGAAAACACCGATGCTCGACGAGTTTGCGCGCAACCTGTCACGCATGGCCGAAGAAAAACTAACCGATCCGGTGATCGGCCGCGACCATGAAATCGAACGTGTTATCCAGATTCTCTCGCGCAAGACTAAGAATAACCCGATTCTCATCGGCGAAGCCGGTGTGGGCAAAACCGCCATCGCCGAAGGTCTCGCGCAGCGTATCACCCAGAAGCGCGTACCCGAGCCGATGTTCAACCGTCAGGTCTATTCGCTCGATGTCGCCGCGCTCATCGCCGGCACAAAATACCGCGGCGAGTTTGAAGACCGCATCAAGAAGATCATGAAAGAGATCCGCACAAACCGCGAAGTCATTCTCTTCATCGACGAAGTCCATACCATCATCGGCGCGGGTGCGGCCGAAGGCGCAGTCGACGCCGCGAACATTCTGAAACCGGCCCTCGCGCGGGGGGAGATCCAGTGTATCGGCGCGACGACGCTGCGCGAATACAAACGTTATATCGAACGCGATTCGGCGCTCGAGCGCCGCTTCCAGTCGGTCATGGTCGAAGAGCCGTCTGTGGAAGATGCGATCCGCATTCTGGCGGGCCTGCGCCATGCCTATGAGAAACACCACGCGGTGTCTTTCAGCAAAGAGGCGATCATATCGGCCGTGAAACTCTCAGACCGCTATATCAAAGACCGGTTCCTGCCCGATAAGGCGATCGATATTATTGATGAAGCCGGCTCGCATGCCCGGCTGAAATCCGCCGTGATTCCAGAAGAGATCAAAGAGATCGAAAAAGAAATGCAGCAGCTGACGCGCGACAAAAACGAAATGGTGCGCCAGCAGGAATATGAAAAGGCCGCAAAACTGCGCGACCAGATCGGTGAGGCAAACACGCGCCTCGCCGACGCGATGACTTCATGGCGCCGCAGCCAGAAAGAGGCGCGCGTTGAAATTACTGCAGAAGATATCAGCAAAGTCATCGCCGACTGGACAGGTATTCCGCTGCAACAGCTGAAAGACAGTGAGAATGAACGCCTCATCAAAATGCCCGAAGAGCTGGCTGACCGCGTCGTCGGGCAAAAGGCCGCGATCGACCAGATCTCGCGTGCCGTACGGCGGGCGCGCATGGGTCTTAAATCCATTAAAAAGCCGATCGGCAGCTTTATCTTCTTAGGGCCGACAGGCGTGGGTAAAACCGAACTCGCGAAGGCGCTTGCGGAATTCATGTTCGGCGACGAAGAAGCGCTGATCCGTTTCGATATGAGCGAGTACATGGAAATGCACTCGGTCTCGAAATTCATCGGTTCGCCCCCGGGTTATGTTGGCCACGAAGACGGCGGCCAGCTGACCGAGGCGATCCGCCGCCACCCGCATTCGGTGCTGTTGTTCGATGAGATCGAAAAGGCACACCCCGAGATTCAGAATATATTATTGCAGGTGCTCGACGAAGGTGAACTCACCGACAACGCGGGTCACCACGTCGATTTTAAGGAAACGATCATTATCCTGACGTCGAATATCGGCGCGCGGTTTCTGCAAAAGGGCGGTAAGCTCGGTTTTAGCGAAGGCGACAGCAGGCAGGATGGCAAACGCGAGCAGGTCCTGGAAGAGCTGCGCAAACATTTCTCCCCCGAGTTTTTGAACCGCATCGATGATGTGATCATTTTCGATCCGTTGACGCGCGAAGAAATTCAGGAGATCGTCGACCTGACGATCGACGAAATCAACTACAATGCGCTGGCGAAAAACATGTACCTGACTCTGAAGGGCAATGCCCGCAGCTACCTGGCCGACAAGGGGTTCAGTGAGAAATACGGCGCACGGCCACTCAAACGTCTCGTGCAGCGTGAAATCGAAGACGAACTCGCGATGATGCTGCTCGAAAAAAAGATCACGCAACCCGTAGAGATCAAGATCTCCACGACGAAAAAAGACGGCGCAGAAAAACTCTCTTTCGCCTTTGAAAACCTCAGTGCTGAGAAGTTCCTCGAAATCAGGGGTGAATACTTCGAAGACGAAGCCTCCATCGACGAAATCTGGGAAAATTCACTGCTGGAAACAGAAGAGGGTGAAGCCGAAGACGAAGCGGAGAGCGAGGTCACGCAGAAATAAGCGGCGCCGGCAAGCCGCTGGAAAGCGCCACACCGGCGCCTTTCCATAAGAGTATCCTCGTTGGGGCCGTGCTGCACGCGGCGCAAAAGCTTCCCTACCTGCCGGCGGAGCATCGCAAAATCTGGGATGGCACCACCGGGCTTGGGGGACACCTCGAGGCATTTGCCTCAGCGTATACCGATGCGACACTGCTTGCCTCCGATGCCGACGCCGAAATTTTAGACCTCGCGCGAAGCCGGCTCGGCGAGAAAGTCAGGGAATACCGCCACGAGAATTTTTCCAGTGCGCCTTTTGCCGACCAGGCGCCTCTGGGCTTCATCTTTCTCGATCTCGGTATCTCATCGGCGCATTTTGACTATTTTTCCCGCGGCTTCAGTTTCCGTTTCGATCAGCCACTCGATATGCGGATGGACATCAGCCGCGGCTCATCTGTGGCCGATGTACTGGCTTTTACCGAAGAGCATGAACTGGCGCGCATTTTCTTCGAATACGGCGAAGAAAAACTCTCGCGCCGCATCGCACGCGAGATTGTCTCACGCCGCAAAACCGAGCCGGTCCGGACGACATTTCAACTCGCTGAAATCTGTGAAAAGATCTATCCGCCTAAATATAAGGCGAAGGGCCACGCGCAAAGGCATCCGGCTACCCGGGTCTTTCAGGCATTACGCATCTATGTCAATGGCGAGCTGAATGCCCTCGAAACCGCGCTGAAGATTCTGCCCCACCAGCTCTGTATTGGTGGCAGGCTGGCGATCATCACGTTTCATTCTCTCGAAGACCGTATGGTTAAACGCGGCTTCCGCGACCTTTCACAGATTGCACAAAACGACCCGCATGCCAAGAGTAATTTCATACCGGGCGATTTTGAACAGATCCACCCGGGTGGCGTCATACCAGAAGAGGCAGAAATCGACGCGAACCCGCGGGCGCGCTCGGCGCGGCTGAGAATTCTCGAGAGAATCAGGTAGTGGGCACGGGCTCGGCGATTGCTGCCAGCTCTTTGTAGAGAGTGACCGAGTTGCCTTTTTCGTTATAGGTGACCTGCGTCATATTGACGCGTGAGATAAAAATACCGCGGCCATTGAGGCGCTCGAGATTTTCCGAGGCATGGGGGTTAGGCACTTTACTGACATCAAAACCCTTGCCCTCGTCGGTGATCGTAAAGGCGATCGATCTGGCGTCATAGGTGTAAGATACATGGACCTTGCGGTTGCGGAACGGTTCTTCGTTCGCACGCTCTTGCAGGTAGCGCTGGTAGTCGAGCACCTCTTCGAGCAGGTTCTTTTTCATCTCGTAATTGATCTCAAGATTGCCGTGCTCCATGGCGTTGACGAGCATTTCATAGAGCGATAACCTGATCGTGAGCGTGGTTTTTTTATCGATGCCGGTGAAACGCGAGATGATGTGCATGATTTCAGACATAAAGGTCGAAACAATGGCAAAATCCGTCGGTAACTGAAACGTGCGCGACTCTTCGATGATGCTCGAATAGATGTCATAGTCGGCTTCGCGGTTGGCCGTGAGGGAAAAGAACTTCTCGACGATACGCGCGATGTCGTCGATCTCAAACGGTTTTTTGAGAAAGTCCAGGGCACCGTGCCTGAGCGCGGTAACAGCGTTTTCGACCGTGGCCTTATCGGTAATGACAATAAACTGCGTATTGGTTTTGCTTTTTTTGGTTTTTTCAATGTAAGCAATGGCGTCTTCGCCGGGTAAAACGAGCTCGATAAAGATCAGGTGAGGATCTTCACCTTTGAGAACAGCCTTACCCTCGGCAATGCTATTGGCGACGAAAATACGGAAGCGATTCTGGAGAATTTCTCCGAGAATTTCCTGAAGGGCGACGTCGGGGTCGATGATGAGAACCGGGGGTTTTAGCATGAAGCTGTCAGCGGATATTCTAAAAAAGATTGCGTGTCAAGATAAAGTGCGATAAAACCTCTCATGCCCGGGACAAGCCCGGACAGAGAGTCTTTTTAGCTAATTTGTCAGTTTCTGAGGCTTTTGATCTTGTTCAAGGCTTCGAGAACTTCGGGTGATCCGGCAAACTTCTGCATGACTGCCTGTGTTTCGCCCGAGAAAACATTTTTCACGGCAGCCTGGAAGGCTTCGTTTTTTTCCTTGAGTTCGGGAGGCATCGCGCCCTTAGCCTTCATACCGTGTTTTTTTTCGAGTTCGGCGCCTTTGCTTTTCATTGTCGACATGGTATTGTAAACCTTTGTCAAAGCGGCTGCCACGGCGGGCGCGTCTTTGGCGGCTTTCATATCGGTAGCAGCTCCGTTTAATTCCTTAGTTGCATCATCGAAAAGGTTGCCGAAATCTTTCGTCATTGAACCTTTGCCGCAAGCGGCGAGTGTGAAAACTGCAACGGCAATGCATAATCCTGTTTTTTTCATGAATTTTCTCCTGATTTTGCGCCGCGGGATTTCCCGGTGTTTTTCGGGTCGCAGAGCCGGGCTAGCAAACTAAACGAAAGGACGCCGTCAAGTCAAACCGTCAGGCGACACCCGGCGGCAGTACCCGGCACGACCCCTTACTCACCGTCTCACCCCGCTGGTTGCTCCACAGGATATTCATTTCAACGACCTTCATGCGTTCGATTTTTTTGGACACCGTGACGGCAACCGTAACGGTATCGCCGAAATATACCGCATTCCGGAACTTCTGCGTCACCTCAAGGGCGACTGTTCCGAGGCCCGGCAATTTCATACCGAGCACATTGGCTAAGAGCGATGCCGCAAGGCCACCGTGCGCAATACGCGTTTTAAAGGGCGATGTCTTCGCGTACTCTTCATTCACATGCAGGGGGTTAAAATCACCGCTGATACCGGCGAATAAATAGACATCGGTTTCTGTAATGGTCTTGGTGAAGCTGGCGGTTTCGCCGATCTGGATCTGTTCAAAAGTTTTGCCTTTCTCGTACATAGGGTTTAGTCGGATTTAAAACACCGGGCGTCGATGACTAACCAAGCTCATACACATTTCTGCTTCTTCAGTTCTTCGATCTCGGCGGCCGAGAAACCGGCTGCGGTAAGAATTTCGTCGGTGTGCTCACCCTGCGTCGGCGGCGCACTGCGGTAGGTCACCGGCGTTTCCGAGAAATGGAACGGCGAACCGATCACAGTGACTTTGCCCAGGCGGGGATGATCCATCTCACGGATCATGCCGCGTTCGCGCAGGTGGCGATCCTGCACCACTTCGCCCATAGAGCTGAGGCCTGAAAAACAACTATCTGTGTTCTCGAAGAGCGGCGACCATTCGGCATAGGTCTTTGCCTTGAAGATCTTTTCCAATTCGGCATGCACGGCCTTAAACCCCGCTTCGTCGCGGCTCATGTTTTCGAGCAGATCGACACGATCGATCTGGCGCAGGAATGTCTTAAAGAAGTTTTCTTCCAGCGCCGCCAGCATCACGTACTTACCATCTTTGGTTTCATAGACCTGGTAATTGGGCAACATCCCCGAAAGCGCCTCGTTGCCACGCTCGGGCTCTTTGCCGCTGGCGATAAACTCTCCCATATAAAGAGACAAAAAGGGCGCCGAGCCATCCTGCATCGAGATATCGAGAAACTGGCCGCGGCCGGTTTTCTCACGCGCATAGAGCGCCGCGAGAATTGCCGCCAGCGCCGTCAGCGTACCGCCGCCGATATCGGCGACCTGAAAGCCGGGCACCACAGGCGGGCCACCTTTGACGCCGTTCAGGGCCAAAAGGCCCGCACGCGCAATGTAGTTGGCATCGTGCCCGGCGTGTTCCTTATAAACTCCAGTCGCCCCATAACCCGAAATCGCGCAGTAGATCAGCCGCGGGAATTTCTCCTTGAGCTGTTCATAGCCGATGCCCAGCTCGTTCAATGTGTCGGGGCGAAAACCTTCGAGCAGAATATCACAATCTTTCAGCAGGCGAAAAATTACATCACGGCCGCCCTCGCGCTTGATGTTGACCGTAATCGATTTTTTATTGCGGTTGAGCTGCAGAAAAAAACCGGTTTCTGAAAATTCTCCCTTCGTGACCTTAGTGCCCATGTAGCGCGTCAGGTCACCCATGCGGGGATTTTCCACTTTGATAACTTCGGCGCCCATATCGGCGAGATGCTGCGAACACAGGGGGCCAGGCAGCAGCAACGACAGATCGAGAATTTTTACACCGGTCAGCGGGCCGTTTTCCATTTTCATGTTCGTTGTATTTTTTCTGCGAGAGTCAGCGAAAAGAAAAATGGTATGTCACCCCCCTGACTCCCCCCTAAGGCTTACGATCGTCTGGTTCAAATCTTCCAGGTCTGCATTGCGCTCTTCCGCTTCGAGTTCGCGCAGTATCCGCGTAAAATCTTTGGCGCGGTCCAAATCGGTAACCTTGCCGCGCACCACAACGGGAATGCCCGCCTGTTGCAAAGCCCTGATCTGATCGGCGCCTGCCGACGAGGTACTCCAGCGGATGCGATCGAAGGCGGCGGCAGAATATTTTTCTGCCGCGAGCGAAAGAAATGCATACCCGCCGTCGCGCGCGAGTGTAATCACGCTTTGCGGAAAGAGGGCGATGGCCTGGTCAAAAACGCCGGCCGGTAAACAGGGGATATCCGCTCCCCAGACCAAAGCAAGATCGTGGCGGCTGAGAACTTCAGCACAGGCATTCTGCAGCCGCGTGCCGAGATCGCCTTCGCTCTGCGCACGGAAACGCAGTTTCATGCCCGCAAGATCGGGCGAAAATTTATAGCGCGCCACGAGCGCAGAAGCACCCGGCGCAAAGTAAACATAATCGGTATAAGAGTGCGCCGGGGCGCGCGGCAGCGAAAAAACGCGCGACTGCACGCGCAAGAGCCAGCGGTAGATTTCAAGGGCGGCAGTTTCAGATAGTTCGGCGGCCAGGCGGCTCTTGACCTTACCGCGTTCGGGCAGGCGTGCAAAGAGGACGCGGGCGACGCGCAGTTACATCACCGCGGGCTTGAGGCCCTTGCTGTCCGCGAGTTGCAGATAGGCTTTTTCGACCACCGCACGGATGCCGATCAGCTTTTCTTTTTCGGTCAGCTTGCTCGTCGCGTTTGCGGGATGCAGCTCATGATCGGGCAAGATCGGGTCAAGTACCTGGATAGCAATGCGATGCGGAAACAACAGGACATTCGAATGCATGGGCCGTGTTTCCTGCGTACCATACAGAACAATCGGAATAATCGGAAAGCCGCCTTTTTCGGCGACCTGGAATGCCCCCGCCTTGAACGGCAGAATCTTGCGCGCATCTTTACTACGCGTACCTTCGGGATAAATCAGCACCCGGTTGTTCTCACGCACCTTAGCCTCGACGACCTCTAGCGAGCGGGCTGCCTGGCGCGGGCTTGAGCGGTTCACCGAGATGTATCCGATCTTGCGCATGGCGAGACCGATAAATGGAATTTTGAAAACTTCTTCCTTGGAAAGAAATAGAAAGTCCAAAGGATAGAATCCTAACCCCGCCAAAATGTCAAAGAGGGATTGATGGTTGCTGATAACAATGCCGGGTTCGTTTCGCGCCTTTTCCGCTCCGTAAACGTAGACCGGACAAAATGTAATGCGAATACCAAGCCAGCCCCAGAACTCTGCAAAGTAGCGCAATTTGCGGCTATGCTTTTTGGGCCAAACCGGGGCAAGCAGGATCACGAGGGTGGCGATGAGAATAGTGAATGGAATGAAGGTCGCCAGAAACCAGACATAAAAAAGAAAGCCAACCGGAATCAACGCGTACCGCATGGGGGGCCGTCTCGTTTTTGAACAGAACGTCAATGGTTTTTGGTTAACGAACAATGACGCAAAACCGGACATTTATTGATTGACCGCGAGCTAACGCAGGAAACTTAGCTTTAGATGCACCGCGGAATACTCGAAACCGTATTCTGTGCCGGCGTTCATGGGAGCGCCGACAACTTCAGGCAGTGGGCGACGATGTACCGCCAACTCGCTGCATCACCCTTGCCCCCCAATCTCAGCGAATTTCAGGCCGCGCTCGATGAGCAGGTCGGTGATGCGGCAAAGCAGACGAGCGTAGATCTTTCTGACGATTTTATGCAGAAAGATATCATGCGTCTTTTCGATGCGGGCGCAACCGAAGTGATATTGCCGTACAGCGAACTGCGGTGGCGTAACCATAACGAATGGGTTTTTCACACGGATAACTCAGAGAGTTTTTTTGTCGCGAACGATATGAAACTTTCACCGCTGCAATATATCCGCTCGCGCGTGCAGAATTTTTGCGACGACAAGGGTGTTCTGAACGCTCACCGCGACGAAATTGTCATCTCAGTCACCGAAGCGGCAGAGAACGCGATTAAGTACTCTAATGTGTTACCTGTTTTTATCCACCACGGCATCGAAAAAGAAGAGTATTTTATCCGCGCCATCAACTCAGTCAACGACCTCAACCTTAAAGACGAAATTTCACGCGGCAAATTTTCTGAGGATGTCTCGCTGATGCGCGGAGTTCTGGTGATGTCAAAGCTGCTCGACTTTCTCGACATCGTGCGCGACGTCGAGAAAAAACGCGTGGAGTTTATCGGCCGAAAGAAGATTTCGCTGAAACCTTCAAAACTAGTATCGGCCTGAACCGCTGCCGGCTAACAGATTTTCCGAAATCAATACTTACCGGCTGAGGTGCTCAATGCCCCGATCGGGTGCCAGATCGTTTTATATTCCTGAAAGTCCGTAATGTAGTCGAGTTTTTCACCCGCTTCACTGTAGAGATCCGCCGCAGTTTTCCAGGACTTGATGCGCACGCGCTTCAGATTTTCTGTTGCCGCTGTTTCGGCGGTTTTACGTGTCTCGTCGGAAATCACGGCAAGATCGAGCGCGTTGACATCCATGTGCTGCGCGAGGCCGGGTAACAGTTCTTTATGATAACCCGTGAGCACATTCACGACACCGCCGGGTAAGTCAGAGGTTGCGAGCACTTCAGCAAGGCTCAGGACAACCGCTGGATTTTCTTCGGACACAAGCGCGATCACCGAATTACCACCCGCAAGAATCGGCGCGATCTGGGAAATAAAACCCAGCACCGGAGAAAAATTAGGGCAGAGCGCCACAACAACACCCATGGGTTCCGGAATAGTGAAGTTAAAATACGAACCCGAAACCGGGTTATGGTTACCCGAAAGCTGTTGGAATTTATCGCACCAGCCGGAATACCAGACAAGGCGATCGATGGAGGTCTCGACCTCACGCGCGGCGTCAGAGGGCTTCGCACCGGAGACAAAAGAAATCTCAGCGCTAATCTCGCCGGCGCGCGCTTCGAGCATCTCGGCCATGCGGTAGAGAATCTGGCCGCGGTTGAAAGCGGTTTTCGAGGCCCAGCTATTGGCACCCTTGCGGGCGGCCTCCACAGCGTTGCGGGCATCTTTGCGGCTGCCCTGCTGGATATTCGCGTAGAACTTTCCCGATTCTTTTGCACTCAGGGGAAACGAACGCCCCGATTCAGAGCGCGGAAACTCGCCGCCAATATAGAGTTTTTTAGTTTTGGCGACCGCAAGGCGCACCGACTTGGTGTCCGCGGCTTTTTCTTCGACGGCTTCTGGCATGCTTTAAGTTTCGGCGGGCCGCAGCCGTGTCAAACTATTTGCAAAGCTCGGCATTCCCCATAGGGTCCGCTTCGTTGCCGAACCAGGCGACAGCATAGCCGCCCTTGATGCCAACGCCAAAGGCATTCCAGGCCCTGCTCCACATGCCTTGGTTCACCATAACCGCATTATGTCCCGAAGACCCCTGCCAGACGCGCAGCGCCGTTGCCGAGTCGATGCCGCCACTGCCGCCGGCCGAAATCTCAAAGCCGCTTCCCTTATAGTCACTAAGTTCCTGCGGCTTTTTCCACATGCACTGCGCCTTCGCATGATCGCTCGTATAACAGCACGAAGACCACGGGCCGGCATTCGACCAGCTGTGCATATTGCACATACCAGAGGCAGGGCGATTATCTGCAAGGTCAGCCGCATGCGTCTTTGCCACATAGCTGAGCGACTTTGTCGCTTGCAGTGTGGGCAATCCTTTGCCGCGGCGGTAGGTATTTATGGCCTCGACAAGTTTCATCTCTTCAGCCGTCAGGCAGACCTTGGCCGCAGGTCTTGCAAGCGGCGCTTCGCTGCGCAAGCCCAGAGAGGTGACGGCAATCAGTACCGCTAAAATAGTTTTTTTCATCAGTAGTTTACGCTCACCTTTTCGAGAACCCCGAATGCCTCGAAAACCGTTTCTGACAGCGTCGGGTGCGGCATAACTGCATGCATAAAGTCATCCGCCAAGAGCTCTGACCCCATCGCGAGGGAAACCTGGCCGATCAGTTCGGCGGCATTTTCACCGACGATCTGCGCGCCCAGGATTTCACCGGTCTTTTTGTCAGTAAAGACACGCGTAAAAGCATTCTGCTCGGCCGCTGCCAGCGCCATGCCCGAGGCAATCCACGGAAATTCGCCGACGGTAAAATCACGCTTCGCTTCGGTCAGCTGTTTTTCGCTGAGCCCGATCGTCGCCACCTGCGGGGATGTATAGATGCAGCCGGGAATCTCGCCCACAGCTGCGGGCTTTTTACCCGCAAGGCTTTCGGCGACAAAGATGCCCTGGTGTGCGGCACGGTGCGCGAGCAGTTTTCCGGGCGTCACATCGCCGATCGCAAAAATATTCTTCTCTTTGGTTTGCAGCTGTGCATCGACATGGATGAACTTTTTTTCGTCGAGAATTCCAAAAGCGTCGATGCCCAGATCTTCGGTATTCGGCTGCACGCCGATCGCGACAAGCATTGCCGCCGACTGGACCTTTTCTTCTTTGCCATCCGCGGTCTTGAGCTTAGTTTCCACACCCTGGGCATTCTCCGCATTCGCGGTGATCTGCGCGCCTTCAAAGATCTGCATCCCCCTTTGTTCGAGGGCTTTTCTGAGGTGGCTCGCGACCTTGAGGTCGTCGTTCGGCAGAATGTGCGGCGCCATTTCAATGAGCGTCACCTTGCTGCCTAAGCACTGGTAAAAATCGGCGAACTCGAGGCCGATGGCGCCACCGCCGATCACGGTGAGGCTCGCGGGCAACTCTTTCGCTACAAGCGCATCGCGGTACTGCCAGACTTTTTTCGAAAAGGGTAATTGCGGCAACGCCCGTGCCCGGGCACCGGTGGCAATGCAGGCATTTTTGAAATTCACCTGCGTCTCACCCGCCGCGGATTTTACCTTCAGCTGTGTTTTAGAAGTAAAGGCGGCATTCCCTTCGAAGAGTGTAACACCGTATTTTTTAAAGAGCGACTTGACGCCGGTCTGCAGGCGCGTCGCCACCTGGCGCGAACGGTCGATTATCGCGGGCAGGTCGGCGGCGATTTTACCCTCAACCGTGATGCCGAGTTTTCCGGCCTGTACCTTGTGCAAAAGATGCGCAGAGGTCAAGAGCGCCTTCGTCGGTATACATCCCCAGTTGAGACAGACACCGCCCGCGTTTTCGCGTTCGACCACAGCGGTCTTAAGCCCTAGCTGCGCCGCGCGTATCGCCGAGCTGTAACCGCCGGGCCCCGCACCGATCACAACATAGTCAAAGCTATCTGCCATTACACATGGACGTACGGGCATCAGTGGCGGCAAGAATGTTCGGATGCGGGAAAACAGCTTTTTAGTTTGACTTTTTGATGCTATGATGCTGTGATGCGCGCATGCGGACAACGCTGCACATCGACGACGACATCTACGCTTCGGTGAAAACTCTCGCTGAAACGAACGGTGTTCCGCCAGGCACTCTCATTAGTCAGTTGCTGCGCAAGGTTTTGTCGCAGACACCAATTGGCAGCGAAAATAGCCTGCCCGTATTTAAAGTAAAATCGAATGCACGTATTATACCCGGCAATCGGGCAAATAAATTACTTTCAGAAGAATAATGGCATTACTTGACGTCAATGTGCTCCTGGCCCTCGCATGGCCAAACCATCAATTCCACAATGCCGCAGCAAAATGGTTCTTAAAAAATAAAGCAAAAAAATGGAGCACCTGCGCCCTGACAGAACTGGCCTTTATCCGTCTCAGTTCGAACCCTGCTTTCACGGAAGAATTCGTCAACCCGGCAACGGCAGCGGCGCTCCTTGAAAAAATGAAAGACAAGAACCACGTTTTTTTGGATAAAGAGCGGTCGCCTGCAAAAATAACCTGGGACAAAATCCATTCCCATAAGACGGTAACGGATTTTTATCTCTTGCATCTCGCTGTAACCCATCGCGTAAAACTTGTGACGTTCGACGCGGGAATCGCGGCGATCAATAACTCGCACACCTTGTTGTTGGCATGACTTTTATCATGTGGATCATCGAGCTCGACAAACAAATCTTCGAATACCTGACCCTCTACGCCAACCCACCCTGGCTATCGGCCTGCGCCGAGCGCATCGGCAATCTCTCTACCTACACAATACCCGCGCTCATCTTCTGCGTCCTCTACTACTGGCTCAACAGCCCGCGCTTCCTGCGTTTTCTTCTTTTCGTAATCTGCCTGTTAGTGCTCAGTGAAGGCGCAGCGTACCTGCTGAAAAATCTTATCGCCCGCCCCCGGCCGGCAGTCGACTGGCTGATCTATGTTGATCCCAAAGCATTAGGATTTCCCTCGGCGCATGCGGTGAACTCGATGGCGCTGGCGGCTTTCCTGTCGCGTTGGTTTGAGAAATCGATCTTGTGGTATTTACCGATACCCCTCATCATCGGCGCCTCGCGCGTGCTGGCAAACTACCACTATCCGCTCGACGTTATAGGCGGATGGATCATCGGTTTCACAGTCTTCTGGATCTACTGGAGGCTGACCGACCTTTCATGGGCGGCGCACCTTAAAAAAATGTAGTGTTGTGCTTTACACCATGTGCGCCGCACAAAATCTGCACTCAGGTACGTTGCTGCGCAAGAGCAATAGGATTAACCAAAGGAAGCGGTACAGAGCGCATCCGTGCGCACCGCTTCCCTGATACCTCGTGTACCAAAGGAGCTTAACATGGAACAAAATGTAAATAAAGTCGTCAGCTTCGGCATCGGTGCTTATGAGTCTGCCCGCGCAGGCGCTGAAACACTGCTGAAAAACCTCGAAACAGAAATCAACGCGCTCATCTCACAAGGTGAAAGCGTTAAAAGCGAAAACGCCGTAAAAGTGCGTACAGCCGTAACAGATGCTTCAAAACAAGTTTCTACCCTCGTTGAGCAGGCAAAAGCTCAATACACAGACCTCAGCGCAAAAGCGCAAAAGGCATTCTCTGACCTGCAAGCTAAGGCGAGCGAACTCGCTGCAAAATTGCCTGTCGGAAAACAAGCAGCTTAAGTCTTAACGACTTGATCTGGTGGAGGCCCTTCCGCAAGGAGGGGCTTTTTTTTAGGTTAAACCAATAATCGCGTTACCCGAACAGCCTTCCCAGGTGAACGGAATGACGAGCGTAGGCTCAGCCAGCAAGAACTTGAACTCTTCAGGCACTCCGACAAAAACGCTCGGCACTGAAATATCAAAACCGCTGCCGAAATGCACGCGCGCATTACCGGCAATCGTATTGGCCATTTCGCCAATCATCGGGATAATATCATCTTCAGCGGGGGTCTGTGTCTCGAGCACAATCGTCACCAGCTTCTCGACAAGTTTTTTTTCGCAGGTGATAACCAGTCCGCCCTTGTGGCTGCCGGTGATACCGATGTGACCCGTATAATCAAAGAGCGGCTGCCGCGTCGCTTTCATATCAAGATTATACGGAACACCAAACTCGGGCTTCACCGCTTTGATGCTGAGAAAATACCGCTCGATACATTCGAGCAGCCCCTGAATGTCTTCGGTTTTGATTTTCATAAGATTTCAGTCCGCGACAAAGAGGGCATCCATGCCCGTCGCAGACTAAGCGCCTCCATGCGCATTAATCAATCCCCACGACGAGGAAAGCCTGGTGGCCTTTCCAGTTGATCGGTAATACTACGACGGGTGTTCTAAGAATGATACGGAAATTGTTCGGCTTGCCCTTAAAAATTGTCGGCACCGAGATATTGAATTCTGCACCAAAGGAAGTGCGCGCGTTACCGGCAATGGTGTTTGCGATCTCGCCGATCATATCAAAAACCGATTGGTCGTCGACTTCTTCCGTCAGAAGAATCTTGCGCGTGATTTCTTCGAGCATACCGCGCGAACAAGTGATGTAAAGACCGCCCTTACGGCTGCCTGATATACCTATGTGACCTGAATAATCGAGAACGATCTGCTCTGCACCCTTTGTGTAAGGGATATCGAGTTCGGCCTTACTGCCGGTAACTTCTTCAAAATAACTGATCGTTCCGCGGATGAATACCTGAATTTCTTCTTCTTTCATGATCGGCTCCGGGTTCCCATCTTGGTTTAGATAGCCTCAATAAGCGTTAATCCGCAACGACCTGATCAAATGCTTCTTTAATACTTTCCGGGGTAAAGGGTTTGCCGAGGAAACTGCGCGCGCCTTTTTTCAACGCCTCGAGCGCTGTGGCTTCGTCTTTGAGCGCCGAAACCACCATCACGCGGATATCCGGCTTGATTTTAAGAAGTTCTTCGAGGCACTGCAGGCCATCCATCTCGGGCATGGTGATGTCGAGCGTGACCACATCGGGCATCGCTGTCTTGCACATTTCGACCGCTTGCTTGCCATCGGCAGCGGTGCCGACGATCTCAACGTTAGCGCTGGCGAGATATTTCTCGATAGCCTTGCGCATAATACTCGAGTCGTCCACAATCATCAGCTTCATAGGCTTACCTTGAGTCTCTGACAACGGCGTCACCCGTTTTTCCGGTTCAGTTTATACGAGTTAGTGAACTTTTGTGCGCAAGCCGGGCGACATAATGAATCTTCCGACCGCATGGTTGCGAAAGCACTGAGGTTCTTGCCATGGCACCCTTTACCGTGAAGCTGGCTCATGGCAACCGCAAGCGAATTACAGAATTTTTTCGGGCCCCTTTTTCCGCTGATCGGTAAATGGGAAGGCGACAAGGGAATGGATGTATCACCCGAAAAAGACGGTGAAGAAATGTCTCCCTATTTTGAGACCATAACCATCGAGCCTGTCGGTGACGCCACCAATGCCGGAGAGCAAACGCTTGTTGTTCTCGCCTACAAACAAGTTGTCAGCCGCAAGTCCAACAACCAGGTTTTCCATCACCAAACCGGGTACTGGTATTTTGAGAAAAAAACCGGAGAAATTTTGTATTCGCTGACGATTCCCCGCGCTGTCTCTGTGCTTGCGAAAGGTAAAGGCGTTCTGAGCGGCGGCAAGATGGAATACAATGTCAAAGCCGATGCTTCCGATAAAAACCACGGCATCATTGAGTCTGCATTCATGGCAGAGAAAGCCTCAACGCGCAGTTTCTCCATGCAGGTTGTGGTCGAAGGCGACGCTTTGCGCTATAAAATGAATACCGGCCTGCATATCTACGGGCGTGATTTTGACCACAGCGACGAAAACTCGCTGACGCGCAAAGAGCTCGCACACATATAAATACACGGTATTTTTCGTCACACCGCCCCTGATTTAGTACATTCCGACAGAAGCCGCCAAAGCTATGAATTTTGGTTTTATCTGGGGAGCGGTCCTCATCTAATGCAAAAACTCATGGTCCGGAGGGTTCGCTGCGCGTAGATTTTTTCTGCGTGCGTAATAAACTATCCGAGGTAAAAATGAAGACAATTTCTAAATTATTTGTATTGGCAGCTGCGGGCCTGGTTCTCGCTGCCTGCGAAAAGCCCCCTGTAGCTCAAAAAGCCGAAGCCGTATCAACAGCGCCTGTTGCAAAAGCAGAAGGTAAAGAGTACCAGATCGACGCGACTAAAAGCTCAGTTCTGTGGGTCGGCACCAAAAAAATCGGCAAGCACAACGGCACCATCGCCCTGAAATCGGGTTCTGTGTTCGTTAAAGACGGAGCGATCGTTGCGGGTAAATTCGTCACCGACATGAAAACACTCGACGACAAAGACATGACGGGCGAAAACCACGACAAACTCGTAAAACACCTCAAAAGCCCTGACTTTTTCGACGTTGAACAATTCCCCGAAGGCGTTTTCGAAATTACCAGCGTATCAGGCAAGACCATCAACGGTAACCTGACACTCAAAGGTAAACCTTACGGCATCAGCTTTGACGCAGATGTGGTATTCGAAAAAGACGCACCGAAAAGCGCGAAGACAACATTCAATATCGATCGTACAAAGTGGGGTATTGTTTATCCGGGTATGCCAGACAACCTGATCAACGATACAATCAACCTGACACTCGATCTCAAAATCAAGAAATAATCTTCCCTAAGGTTATTTGACGAGGGCGGGTAACCGCCCTTTTTTTATGCCTTAACGAACCAGAAGCTCGTCGAGTGAAAAGATTTCGATTTCCTGCATCTTGCCGCGCACACCCGAATGTTCGACTTTGCGGCATTTGATGAGATTACCCAATCTGTGGCGCGTATTGCCGTCGATGAGGATATCCACCTTGGCTTCTTTGGTCATCGATTCAAGGCGGCTCGCCGTATTCACGGGGTCGCCTAACACCGTGTATTCCATGCGCCGCACCGAACCGATATTGCCGGCAAAAACCTTACCCGTAGCAATGCCCATGCCGACGCGAATCGGCTCGATGATGTAGTCAGGCCGAACGTCATTGAATGTGGCGAGATGATTGCGAATCTGCAGCGCACATTTGGCCGCGTTCAGCACATCGTTTTCCGTCGGAACCGGGCAACCGAATGTAGACATGATACCGTCGCCCAGCATCTTGTTCACAGAGCCTTTATTCCCGTAGACAAGATCCATGATGTCGGTGAAAAATTCGCTGAGGAATTCGGCAAAAATCTGCGGCTCGAGATTCTCTGCGATCGTTGTCGAGCGGCGTACGTCGAAGAACATAATCGTCGCTTCCTGGTGGCGGCCGCTGAGACTGTTGGCGTGCTCGTCCTGTAAAATACCTTCGACGATATCTTCGGAAAAATATTTTGTCAAAAGCTTGCGGTCGTTCTTTAGCCGCTGTTTCATCCAGGTCAGCTCGAGTTTGGCACGTTTGAGTTCGAGCAGATTGGTCAGGCGGTGCGACAGCTCGGTTTTCCCCTGGTCGGTACGCACGACATCGTCGTACTGCGATGCGCTTGCCCCAGCCGATGCGCTGCTGAGCAATACAAAACTTGCCCCGAACATGTGGCTTGCTTTTTTCAGCTCTTCAAGGCTATCGACCTTCGTTACATATTCAGACGAAACGAAAACAAAATCGGGCTTGAGCTCATTCGCTTTCTGCACAGCGGCAACGATGTCGTTCACCGTCGTCAGTTCGCAACCCGTATCGGGCAAAAGCGGCTGAATGAGATCGCGCTCGTGTTTCTCTCCTTCGACAAGAAGAATTTTGGTAATCTGCGATTCGAGTTCTTCGCTCATTTTTTAGCCGCCCCATCCGGTAGGAATATTTTAAATTCGCAGAACTTGCCCGCTTCGAAGCTGAGCTCGACCTTTCCGCCGAGTGAGTGCACCTTTTCTTTTATGATGTCCATGCCGATACCGCGGCCCGCGTTGAGCGTGGTCTGCTCGGCGGTGCTGATGCCCGGGATAAAAATCACACCAGCCACCGTGCCTGCATCCCACTTCGCGACTTCTTCGGCGGTATATTTGCCGGACTCAATCGCTTTGCGCCGCAGTTTATCGATCTGCAGGCCGCGTCCGTCGTCACGGAAAATCAGTTCGATGCCCGATGCAGCTTTTCTTGTCGCGAGCTGTATCTTACCTGTCTCGTTCTTGCCGGCCTTTTTCCTGTCTTCGGGGGATTCGAGCCCATGCGACAGGGAATTCCGCGTCAATTGAATGAGAATATCCTTCATGAGTTTGCGGTGAGCCGCAGGCACCATGTCAGGATCAAAATCATCGAAGTTGAGTTCGGCCTTCTTGTTCATCTCTGCGGCGAGCTTCTGCACGTTCGACTCGACTGCGCGCACGAGTAAGTCGACGTTCTTCTTCTCACCGGAGAATGTTGCCTGGAACTGTGTGATACGCTGGATCAGGGATTTCACCTCGCGCAGTGTCTCTATCATTTCGTTGAGCTTGAGGACCAGCGGCAAGAAGTCCTGACCGCTCAGGTCGGTCTTCTGTTGCAGCTCGCCGACCTTTTCTTCGTACTCATGCGCTTTACCGGCGAAGAATTTCAGATTGAGAATCGACGCATTGCCCTTGATGGTGTGCATCGCGCGGTAGATGATCGCGAGTTTTTCCTTGAGTGGCAGGTTTTGGCCGCCCGGCTTTAAGGTCTCGTTGATGAGAGTGATATCCTCTTCCATGTCGGAGATAAACTCGCTCAGCATACGCGGTTCAACATGCAGAATGCCGAACAGCATTTCCATCTGGCCGGCGTTCTTTTCTTCGGTCTCTTTCAGTTTTCTGTCAAGCAACACTTGTTTTGTCACATCGGTCACGGTCGACATCAGGTGTTTGATGGCACCCTCAGCCATAATCCGCTGGAATTTAAACTGCAGGAATTTTTGTTTAGCGCCGCCCGAACCCTCGAAGTTAATTTCTGTCTCGCGGAGCGGGTTAATATTATTCATCACCGCTTCTTTGATTTCAGGCTTAAACATGAGCTCGAGATAATCAGTGGTCTTCTTCATGGAAGATTCGGGCAGGCCCTTTTTCAGAACCGCGAGAATATCTTTATTCCCGAGCCCCTGGCTTGCAAACATATCTTCCAGCGCCTTCGAATACTGGCTGCCGATCTTATAGGAATTCCCGTCTTTTTGAACCAGAAAGAGCCCCTGGCCGACAGTATTCATAATCCTGTCGGTTTCTTCTTTTGCCGTGGTGAGAGCTCCGTTTGCCTGGGATAATTCCGTTGTACGCTCTGCGACCTTCACTTCGAGATTTTCTGCGTAATCTTTGAGCCCCTTCTGGGCATCCCTGAATGCAATCCGCAACGAGTCGAACATATCAGAAAGAAAACCAATCTCATCTTTTGAAGTTGAAATAATCTGGTGCTCAAGGTTGCCCTGTTTTACCTGTTCGACATCTTTGACGAGGTGGTTTACCGATCGCGTGAGACCACGCGAGAAAAATACCGCCATGACAAAGGCAAAAATGATACCGCCAATACCGGTAACAATAATGATAAATTCGATGCGATAGAGCAGCGCCAGCTGTTTATCTTTAGAAGAGGCGATGATGAATCCCGCCTCGGGTACATTCTCGATGCCCCCCGCGATAGCGAGGTACGATTCGCCGCCAACACTCAGCGAAAAAGTCTGTGAATGTTTGCTTTTACCTTCGCCGGTTTCGTTTTGAATTTTATCCTTCACTGTCTGTAAGATCTTCACGACATCTGGCGCGAGTTCTTTCGAGAAAGCAGATGCGACGATTTTATCTTTGCTGAAAAAAGTAATGCGGTTACCGCTGAGCTCCTCGATTTTATAGGCGAACTTATCGCCGACTTCGTTACCCGCGAGCAGAACGGCGTCAGACCCGAGAAGCGGCAATGCCACGAGTTGATACAGTTTTCCATCCTCGTTCCACATGCCGAGGTAACGGCCATTTTCGACGGTCTTTTGCAGTAGCCCCTGGTACTGGCTGGGTACGGTCTTGCCGAGATTTTCAGGATGGATGCTGTCTATAAGCACACGGCCAGAAAAGCTGACTGCCATTAGAAAATCGTATTCCGTGAGTTTTTTGAACCCCGCGGCGATCTTTGCGGAAGTCGCCGGAGCCGCTTTTAGATCTCGCTGGAAATTCGGGTTTTGAATGAAAAATTGCGTACGCGCGAGTACCTGTTCGAGTTTCGCGTCGTTGAGCTCTATATACGCCGTGGCAGCCGCATCGAGTTGGGTGAGAATATTCTTATTAACCTGACTGCGCACACCCTGGTCGATGAACAGCAGGCTGACCGCAGACAGAATGAGGACGATCGTAACGATCGCGACAAGAATCTTACGCCGAAGGCCTGCCTGAGACAGGCCCTCGATGAGCGCTCTAATATTCTTTGTCATATGCCTTGCCGTATTTGTTTTTATGCTTAATACTGAAGACGCTTTCCTCCACCTCAAAATTTATGTTAATTGTTTTGCCGTCGACAACCGCGATACCGCGCTTTTCTGAAGCGCCCGTCGGTTGCCATGCAACGAACGTATATTTACCTGCGGGAATGTTGCTGATCCGGAACTTGCCATCCTTACCGGTTTTGGCGAAGTACGGGTTCGGCACTACAAGAACATCCGCCACCATGTTGGAGTGGATGTTGCAGTAGACGCGCACCGCGCCCGATTTGGCAAAGCGCACGTTCTTAGACTTGCCGGTGCCATAATAATCGAGATCAAACTTATATTCGGGAGTCGGTGAGAAAACATTATGGTTGAACGGGTCATCGTTGGGAAACTCGACCACACCGCCCATGACAATCGGCAGCACCCGTGGTGAGAACTGTTTACCTTTCTGTACAATCTGCGCCTTACCGTTCGGGTTCGGTTGCTGCAGCTCTTCGAGGAAGATAACGACATTCGATGAATCACCTTTCGCACCTTCTTTACCGAAGAGGCCCTTCGATTTAACTGTAACCTGACCTTCGATATTACCGCCGGCATAGACCGTGCCGCACAGCGCCAGGGCGCATACGGTGATGAGTTTCTTATTTATCTGGAACATTTCCCCTCCGGAATTGAATAATAGGACACGTCACCCGGACGCCTTCCGGGTTACAATCTTTTTTTGTGGAAAAATAGGCTGTTTTAGCTATACCAACGAAAACATTTACGCCCGGCCATGGCTTTAGAGCGGTGACCCATGATCCAAAGCAACTACTTCACCGATAATACTGACCTGCAGCAACAGTTCCATGAAATCGTCGACTGGAATGAAATCATCGCCACTTACGAAAACGGTTTTGCCGACGCGGCCGAATTCCAGAAAAGTAAAAATCCGCGCCTCGAAATGGCGCCGTCGTCGAATGAAGAGGCCCTGCAATATTACAAAGAGATTCTGCATTCGGCGGGCGAGATTGCCGGCAAGCATGTCTCGCAGGCCGCGCGCGACATCGACCGCGAGGGTTTAAGATTTGAAAACGGCAATGTCACACATCCACAGAAGATGATGGATGTGATTAACAAATACCGCGAAGCGGGATTACCCCCGATCGCGTTTCGGCGCCAGTACGGCGGCCTGGGTTTGCCCAGCGTCATCAAGGCATTGGCTTCCGAACTCATGTATCGCGGCGACACTTCCACAACGATTGCCATGGGCAGCATGGGTCTCGCCGGCATTCTCGAAAAACACGCCTCCGAAGAAGCCAAACAAAAGTGGATTCCTAAACTCATCAGTGAAAATTACTGCGTGGCGATGGGACTCTCCGAACCCGACTTTGGCTCCGACCTGCCCTCTGTTCGCACAAAGGCCGTGAAACGCGACGGCAAATGGTATCTCACGGGCACCAAACGTTTTCAAACCGTTGCCTGCGGCCTCAACGGCGGCCCGGCGATCATGCTCGCGCTCGCGCGCACCGGCGAAGGTTCGGGCGGCGCACGGGGGTTATCCTTCTTTATAGTGGAACGCAAAGACTACAAGATCACCGGCATCGAAAAAAAGCTGGGATTAAAAGCTTCGGCAACCTGTGAAGTCGCGCTCGAAGACTCGCCGGGCGAACTTGTGGGCCAGGAAGGTTATGGCCTCGTGCGTTATGTCATCGGCATGCTGAACGGCGCGCGCATGGGCATCGCCGCGCAGGGTGTCGGCATCTCCACAGGCGCGTACATGGAAGCGAAAAAGTACGCCTCTGAACGCATCCAGTTCGGCAAACCCATCGACCAGATTCCCGCCGTGGCGCGCATGCTGTCGCGTATGGAACGCGAGATTGCGGCGATGCGTTGCCTCATGATCGAGGGTGCCTCGATCGTCGACCGCTACCAGTGCCCCGAGTTCAGCGGCAAGGTCAGCGAAGACTCGAAATTCTGGGAAAAAATCGCCAACACGCTGACTCCCATTTCGAAGTATTATAATTCCGAAATGTGCAATGAGCTCGTCGACGATGCGCTGCAGGTATTCGGTGGTTCGGGTTATACCGAAGACTATGACCTCGCCCGCCTCTACCGCGACGCACGCATCACGAACATCTATGACGGCACGACGCAGATCCAGGTCAATGCAGCGATAGGCGGAGTGATCGCCGGCATGGCGCCCCATGGCCAGTGGCGGCAATACCTCGATTCATTGACAGAGCTTGTCGGCAAAAATGAAACCATCGCTGAGATTCGTGCCCGGTTTGAAGACGTGGTAGAAGCGTGGCGCAAGTTCGAGGCGCGTGAAGTTAAAGAGGGCATGTCATTCGAAGTCGTCGAGTCCGCGGCGCGGCTAGTCAACAGCCTGCTACTCGAAAAGGCTGCGCTCAGGGCAAAAAATCCCGAAGCGCGCAAGAAACTCAACCGCGAGTACCATATCGACTCGCTGGCGATTGTGACGGGAAATGGGATCAGGCTGAGGGCGGCGTAGCAACTATGGCCAGCCGGTAGTCGTACCGCAGATATTTGCAGTTCCTGAACAAGGGCCTGTTGTCAGCGAGGTTGATAGGGCTTCACCCTCAAGCGCTTTAAGGAAATTCACCAGATCTTCCATTTCCTCATTCGTCATATGGCGCGTCGTGAGAATTGTATCTTTAGTACCCGGGAAGTTTCCTGCATTTCCTGCAAAGTTATAAAAATTTGCGACGTCCCAGAGACTCGAAAAAGTTCCATTATGAAAGTATGGCGGGGTTTTGTTAACGGACCTTAATGTCGGCGTTTTAAACGCTCCGGTATCTGAGGTAGCTGCGGTCAAACTACTAACCTTATCGGTTGCGGCACCAGATGAATCGAAGGTAGTTGTCGTATTAAAGGCTCCGTTATCCGCAACACTCTTGAGCTTTTCAATACCCGAAAACCGCCCTTGATCGTTCGAACCTGACAAGCCACCAACCTGTGGTACTCCTAAGTTATGAAATTTACCATCTGAAAAATTACTTCCACTATGGCACCGGATACAATTCCCCTTACCAATAAATATCTTCAGACCACGTTTTTGTGAAACGCTCATGGCATCTTCATTTCCATTCGCCCATTGATCAAAGGAAGAGTTCTTAGAAACTAACTTGCGCTCATAGGCGGCTATAGCCTTGCCAAAATTTGCAAACATGGTATTCACGTGTACTTCATTGGCAGCACTCAGGCTATCAAAAGTAGTCGTACCGGTAATCAGGTTACCACTGGTATCGTAATGTTTACCGTAAGAATTGGTTGACGTTGGCTGGCAATTAGTCGCTCCATTGTTACATAAGGTATCTAGGACTACGGAAGTTTGAAGCGGGCAAAGCGCTGTAGTTTCAGGCGTTGAGACTCCGCCGCCAAAAACGTTTATATATTCATCGTGATATACAGTATTTTTGCAAATGACCCAAGCCACCCCCATTCTGCCAAAGTTTTGGGGATTACCCTCAATAGCGGGTCTTGCCACAGCCCAAACAGAGTCTGCAGAGCCGTCCCATAAAGAATACGTATTGTGCGCTGTGTTCAAAATAGTCGGACTATTTCGCGAAGTAAAATTTGCGCCTAAAGAAACATCATTGGGTTTCGAAGTATTATCCGCCCAACCAAAACTGGGGTTGTGGCAGGTGACGCAGCTTATTTTCCTTTCCTGAGCGACAGAAAAATCCGTGCTTGAATTGGCGGGTGTTGTCGTTCTGTTTCCAGTGATAGATATTGATCCCGAAAACTGTCTATCCCAGAAAAATTTCTGTCCTAATGTCGCGGCGGTATCGCTCTGATCAAAATTATTCGTCGGATCATCCGGCGGATCGGTATAAATCAGGGTCTTGATTATTTCCCTATCCGTATCCGAAAAAAGCACATCCCCGTCGTCCTGTGTCGCGCAAGCCGACAGCAGCAAAAGGGCCGCAGATGATACCAGTAGTTTTTTCTTCATACCATCCCCCTTAAAATTTTGCCACCAGCGATGACGTGAAGATATTGTTATTGAACGAATAATTGCTCAGCACACCGACCTCGAGATTCACGGAATACTCCGCCTTGAAAATGATATTTTCTGTAATATCGACACGCACACCCGGCGTAATCTGAGCGACGTCGACCACGAATACATACTTCGGATCGATCTCGCGCGCTACGCGGCGGCTGAAACGAGTGTAAATGCCAAAGGTATTCACGAGATCAAAGAGTCCCGGAAAGGAGTACATCCCCTCGATATACCATGCCTCGGCCACGTAGTTCTTCGCTTCGTTGATGCCACCGCCATCGGTGTTGATCTTGAACCACTGCCCGCGGATCTGCAGTGCCTTCCAGGCTACTTGCAGATCGGGACCGAAATCCCATTGTTTGGGATTGTTCGATGACTGCGCGTCCTGCGGCCCCCACGAGCCGGATGCACCGATTTCGAGCAGCGTGATGGGCCCGAAGGCAAAATCATAGCTGAGGCGGCCCGCAACCGTTTTTCCGGTATTGCTCTCGACGGACTCAAAGATGCGCGTATCGGGTGTGAAAGAATTGCCGTTGGTGAGACCCACGTTCCAGACGAAGCGTTTGTCAAAATGTTTTCCGCGCACCTTTACCCCGATCGGGTTACCGTCCATATAACGACCGACCAGCGTCGGCGTTACTGTCCAGCGGTCGGGGGCGCGACGCCAGCGGTATTCGATACCGGTGATGCCGATGAACTTACCGGCGGTGAGAGTGATGTCGTACTGCTGAAAAGGTTTGTAGTCGATAAAGGCCATGTCGAGATTTACAAAGTTACCGTTACCGGTGACGTTCTGCACGACATTCTGGCGCAGCAGAAACTCTGTCGAAACCTGCATGCGCACCTTTTCGTGGATCTCGGCAATCATGTCGATGGTAGCGCTGTTAATGGTCGCCATCGGCGCACCCTTGCCCTGCATCGTATCAAACGCGAGGGGAAAGTTACCCGCCTCGCCCAGATCATGCGCTTCATGGCGCGTGTTCATATAAGTTGAGGCAGGGTCGCCGAGAAAAACCGCCGTCTTATCGGCGTACTCGGGAAAATAGTTATTCACATCTTTTTGGAAACCCACGCCCTTATTTTGCGCGAAGGAGAAACCCATATCGAGAAAGCCCGTAATAAGAAACGACGGTGCTGCCTTAGCGGCAGGCGCGCCGGGGGTGACTTCCGCTTCGGCAACGACATTGGTGCCGCTACCGGGTATAATTTCATCTGAAGCAGGATTTACCGCTGCGGGAACTGCTTTATTTGCAGAAGCAGCATCGACCGGGGCCGTGCGCGCCTCGGCCTTTTCAGTCTGGGTGGTCTTTTCGGCGACCTTGCGCTGTCTCGCCTTACGGCGGCGGCGCGCCGCCGAAAGCGCATCGCCCACGAGAATGAGAATGATTACAGCAAAAAATAACCTTTTGGCGGTATGTCCGGTCGATCTGAGCATAGTTATTGCGTGGCAGGCCTCTTCACAGTATCGACGAAGATATATGCACACATAACCGTAATGGACAACGAAAGCAATCCCCCGCTGACCCGAAGCAGCATGGCAAAGAGTTCCTTATGCATAAAGAACAGCCCGAAGGTATGGAGCACAACCGAAAAAGCCAGTACCACACCCCAGAGAATCTTCATCTTCTCAGAGGCACTGGACCAAAGGAAAAGGATAATCAGTGAAAAATAAACCAGGCTTTGTCCGTTCAGGTGCGTATGCCCCAGCTTGAAATTTTCATAGATGAACCAGTCGACGGCCTTAACTTTGACAGATTCCGTGTCGGCCTCAATGACTACACCGGAAGATTGCCCGTCGTCAGCCTTTTGTGCCGCCTTCATCGCCGACGAGGGGTCGATGGGCGCTGAGGCCGCATTACCAGCGACACCCTTGCGTTCGATCGATTTATCGCTCGTCAGGCCGTGGTGCCATGAGCTGAGTATTAAGGCTACAACCAGAATGCTGCCCATAAGCATTGTGTAGATCGCGATCAGGGTTTTTGCGGACCCCGGAAAATTGCGGATATTCGGCCAGTTCATGGCGGCAAGCGTACATTCGTGGGTGCATAGGACAAGCCTTTTTCCCGATTAGCAGCCCGGATTTTGTGCACAGTTGTTACGACATGAATTTAATCGCTCTTCACAACCTTAGCCAAAAGGTTGACTTCGGCAGCGGTTAACTCTTCAATCGGCCGCCCGCGCGTCAGTTCTTTGATTGCCTCGGTGGATTGTTTGAGCCGCGTGCGCAGCGACGCCGCCAGGGATTCTTCTGTGTAATAAGACGCCCTGCGCAGAATGCTGCGCGCCATCCACAGGGTGCTTACTGTGACAATAAAGGTATTGATAGTGATCTGTAACCATGTCGGCATCAGATTGATATTGGGGCGGCCCGCGAAAAAATAGAAGGTGTTAAACGTCGCCCATGCGCAGATAATGAGCATGCGGTGTCGTATATCTTCCTTTGTTGTGTGCGGATTGATACGGACCGCGATTTTCGCATAGACCCATTCGATCGCGCGCCAGGCAAGATAACTCAGCAGAATACTCGCTGCCATCGCCAGCGGAGCCGCGATAATTTTCGGGATATCGATACTTTGTCCCAGAATAAAAAAGCCGGGGCTTAAAAGCTGGTTCAGCTGCATGTTTTCTTCATGCGTCCAGGCGCCTGAAAAGTAATAATCCCAGCCGCCACTATAGAGAAAGTAGTAGAAATAAAACATAAAAACCATACCGAAATAGCCGTAGTAGGCAAAACGGGTACCGGGCTGCAGATAGGTTTCCCAGTGGCTGCGTTCGAGATCAATATCGGGGCATGGCGAGGCGCAGGCGACGCAGACCGATTGATCGCCGTCTTTGCCCGGTGCACGGCACATCGACTGGCTCACAGGCTGCTTCGGTACATGCGCTTTCGATTCCAAAAGGCCGCGGGGGGATGTATAGATTTTCTGGATCGGCGCGATCGGGCAGAAATAATTACACCAGGTTTTGCCGCCGTAGATGAGGCCAACCAGAATTGCCGCCGAAATAATGCCGATAAAAAATGCCCCGAGCACCCAGCGGTCTGAGTTGATAAACAATAGCCGCGCCGTGACCCCGGTACTCAGGAAAATAAACTGAATGGGAAAATGGTATTTACTCAGAAAGGAATCCGCGGCAATCGTCGCTGGCTTTCTTTCAATCTTACCCGTCTGGCGGTTGAAAGTCTTCTTCAGCCACTGGATGCCGAGATAGTAGGGAATGCGTGAAGCGAAGGAAAGCGGGCAGATACGGCGCCATGCCTCGTGACCCAGCAGCATGATAATCATCGGCACGCAGGGGAGCACCATCGTCCAGAACATGCGAGCGCCCATCGCATACGGCTTCTGCTCGAGCACCTGCCCCTGCACCGTGACGGGTATATCTTTGATACGGAACGGAGTGCCACTGTCAGCCGCCGTCAGCTTAATCGTTACCGGGTCCCAAAATAATGAGACGATGAGCGTAGCCCAGGCGGCAAAGAGTATAAGACGGACGGTGAGCATCCTGCGTTCGGGAGCCTTGGCAAACATTTAAACCTCGATCTCTACGTAGTTTTTAGCGCGGGAAACGCAGGTCAGTATATATCCCGCTTCACGATCCACGTCGGTCAGCCCGGGCGTGTCTTCACATTCGACTTCGCCCTTGATTTTCATAGCACGGCACGTGCCACAGGTGCCGGCACGGCATGAGGATGGTATTTCGATACCTACCTCTTCAGCCAGTTCGAGTATTGGAATATCCATGTCGCCACCGAAGACTTCGAGGGCCGAGAGGGAAAAATGCACGATCGGGTTAAGGCCCTTTTCACCGGGGGTCGCCCTGGCGGGACTATGGCGTGCCGCCGGTGCAGGAACCGTATCGACCTTGGGCTCTGCTGCCGTCGGGGTCGCATCAGCCTTGGGCGCACCGGAACCAAAACTCTCCTGGCGGAAGCGCTCCTTAACGGGAAAGTTGTTTTTTTCGAGAAGGAGTTTTACGTTCTTCATGAACGAATCGGGGCCGCACGTAAATACCATGCGCTCGGATAAATCAGGAGCTATCTGAAAGAGTCTTTCTTCATTGAGACGCCCCTTCATGCCGGGCCAGCTATCGGGTATCGAGGTCGAAGTGAACGACGTCATATACCTGAAGTTGCGGTTCGCCGACGTAAAGGTAATCATATCCTCCGCAAAGACCGCATCTTCAGGCTCGCGTATCGAGTGAAAGAATATGACATCCGGGTGGGCACCGGTATCATGCCACCAGCGCGCCATCGACAGCATCGGTGTGATGCCGCTGCCGGCGGCGAGAAACAGGTACTTGTCAGATGTCGTATCGAAACAATGGAATTTTCCCGCCGGCGGTTTCATCATGATCGTGTCGCCGATGTTCATGCGGTCGTGCAGGTAATTGGAGACAAGGCCATTCTTCAGCCGCTTCACCGAAATTTCGATGAGGTGGGGCCGCGAGGGACTCGATGAAATCGTATAAGAGCGCAGTGCACGTTTACCATCGATCATGAGCTCGAGCGTAACGAACTGCCCGGGCTTGTAAAAGAACAGCGTCGGCTCTTCGGCCATGAACTGGAAGCTCTTGAAGTCATGGCTGCGCTCGATCATGCCGATACAGCGCATCGCCCGCGCGCCCTTCGTCCAGAACTGGAGGCGTTCGGGATTCACCGCATCGTGTTCGCTCCAGGGTACAAGTTTGAGCACTGAGATAATAGCGGCAGGGTTTTCAAAAGATTTCTCGCTGATGGCCGGCAAAACAGGCTCGGGCATAGCTGCAGCGGGCACGGCTTTAACTTCTGCAGGCAACGGCGCGATGGCTGCAGGCGCGGCAAAGGCGGGCTTTTCGGTGGCAGCCGGGGTACTGGTCGCTGCGCTGCGCAACGCGGGATAAAAGCGGCTCATCTGGAAATAGCGCTGCAAATCAGAAAGCGCGGAATCGTCGCTCTTCAGAAGCCGCGCCAATGCATCTACAAGACCCGCCGTCTGTTTCCGTTTTTTCCCCGACGCAGCCCGGTGTACCGCGCTCAGCATCTGTAAGATCGCCGCCCGCAGATTTTCATCCACCTTATGCGTGAGCAGGCTCAGTTCGAGCGGCGGGGGCGGGCCCTGTTTCACATATTCGCGCCAGAGTTTCGGATAACGGTCGCTCAGCTCGCTCTTCAGCGGACCGTGCGTGGTATTGGTTTTACCCCCACCCAGGAATTCAAAAAAGGCTTCGGCTTCGGCGGGGGTGACTTCGCGGACGAGATCGGCCTGCCAGACAAAAAACGCAAAAACCGTCTGCGGCAATTTATTCTCGTGCACACCTTCGGTCATCGTTTAACCTGCAGTGAAGACGAAGCTCGTCGTGTCAACGGCGAAAAGTGGTTGTGTGTGCCAAGGCCAGTATGCCTTAGGCCCCTTGTGGATGCGGAAGTCAAATTACGCGTTTCGTTCACCGGCAACGGGGGCGAGTTTTTCATTTTGCTCATTAAGAATTTTTTTCTGACACTCATAACATTAGGTGTCTATAATTTTTGGGCACGCGTCAATGTGCAGCGCTACTTCTATATGCACACGGAAATCGCCGGCGGGCGCATCGGCTGGCACGCCACCGGCAAAGAGCGCTTTGTGGGATTTCTCAAAGCGGCGGTGCTTTTGGCGATCATCATCGGCCTCAACACACTGCTGATCAAAATCTCACCGTTTTTGGGCATCATTTTACCTATCGGCATTCTACTGCTGCTGCCCGCGATCATCGTGGCGATGTACCGCTTTCGCATGTCGCGCACCTCGTTCAACCAGGTGCGCCTGCGCTTTTTGGGCCGGCCCGGCAACCTCACGGCGCTGACCCTCAAGGGGGGATTTCTCACCCTCATCACATTCGGCATCTATGCAGCATGGTTCTCCGCACAGCTGAGAACCTACCTCTACCGCCAAACGGTTATCGGTAGTTCGAGCTTTGACTATGATGGCAACGGTGGCGACATCTTTGTGATCTACCTCAAGGGTGTGCTGTTAACCATCATCACCTTTGGTATCTTCAACAGCTGGTTCACAGCCGAGATCGCTAACTACCACACGAACCATACACTGTTCCAGGGCCAGCGCCTCAGGGGCGACGTCGACGGCACGGATATCTTCCTTTTAAATTTTTTTGGACCGGTTCTTACTTTATTAACCCTTGGCGTGTGGCTGCCCTGGTGGCTGGTTAAACTCAGAAAAGTGATGCTACAGGGCGTGAGCCTGGGCGCACCACCCGATATCGATCTCATGCACGCGAACCCGGACACTGATGCCAGCGCACTCGCCGACGGTCTTGCCGATGCGGCGAGCCTCCTGGATAACATTGCGGACTTTCTGACATGATACACCGCACCGAAGCCACACACCTCGACGGTGTCAAACCCCGGCCGCGCCGCGGAAAACTCATCTACGACGGCGCGAACAAAGAACTGCATTTTTATGAAATGGACTCCGAAACGCAGACGGAAAAATTCGCTTTTTCGCTCGATAAAAACCATGCGTATGAAATCCGCACACGGGCAAATGAACAACTGATCGAATGGCGCATCAAGGGCAACCATACCAGCGCGCTGATCGTCATCAGCGATCTCAAATTCACACGCCTGGTGCGCGACAAGTACCTCTCGCATAAAAATATTTTCTGGCGCTATGCCACGTATGTCTGGTCCGAATCTTTTGGCCGCGTCATTATCGCCCTTGCGGTAGCGCTGACGGTGACTGGTATTGGCGCCCATTACTTCATGGAGAATAGCTACCACCTGATACCAGTCACCTGGGACAAAAGTGTGGGCGACCAGGCAGAAGTGGGCCTCAAGGAATTCGGCGCCATCTGTGCCTCGCCCGAAACAGTGCGCGATCTCAAAAAATTCCTCCCCTATTTTAAAGAGGCGGGAACTCCCCACCAGTATGATATCCAGGTTCTGAAATCGCCGGTGGAGAACGCCTTTGCCCTGCCCGGGGGCAAAATTACCGTATTCTCGGCAACTGTGCAAAAGGCAAAAAACTATGAAGAGCTCGCCGGCATTCTTGCGCACGAAGTCGGTCACGTCGAGCGGCGCCACGGCATGCAGCAGCTCAGCCAATACATGACGCTTCGGCTGATTTTAACGCTGGCATTCGGCATGACCGACGATGCCAGTATACTCTCCTTCGCCGCGGATGCGGGCGCCCTGCTACTGCTGCTGAAAAATTCGCGCGACCACGAGCGTGACGCCGACGCATTTGCCGCGCAGAAGCTCGGCGAGGCCGGCATCTCGAGCAAGGCCATCCGCCAGTTTTTTGAACGTATCGGCCAGGAGCATAAAGCCGAGATTTCGAGCGTGCCCGACTTTGTGCTGACGCATCCCGCGGATGACGACCGCATCCGGTTTTTCGAGCGCCATGAGACTAAAAATAAAACACAGATCCGCGCTGCTGCCGAAAGATTGAATCCCGATATCCGTTACCTTCTGCAGCAGAAGCCGGTACTCTCCGCTGCATGCAGAGCTTCCGCTGATCTTAAAAAAGACAGCGAGAACGAAGAAACCGAGGGGGATTAAAAAAACGGCCCACCATCATCCGATGGTGGGCTTTTCAGTGAGACAACATGAAGGCGGAATCCGTGGGCAACTCCGCCGAGCTATTCACCCTCAAGCAAAGAGCATGCCATTTCCTTTGCCCGCCCCCATCCCAAAGTCTGGGGGAAGGGCGCAGTGAAACTCTTTCTCCCCTTGCCCCGGACTCGGGGAAAGGGGCCGGGGGTTAGGGGCGTTCGGACAATATCTCCTCGACGCATTGTTCAGATTTTTACGCCTGCAAGCATGTCGGAACTTGTCCCCAGCGACCTGCGCACAGATATCACTAAGTGGGTCGTCGGTCTCGGAACCCGGTTCGCCTTCAATGAGCGCACGCCTCTGCCAATGTTGCGCAAGCTCATCGATCAGATTGGCCTCATCGCGCGGCCCGCGCCTGAATGCGAATTGCAGCAGGGCACAATCGATACGATCGCTTATGATTTCTGGACACCGGCAAAACTCGCACCGGGCCGCCTGATTATCTATAGCCATGGCGGTGGTTATACCATGTTCTCGCGGCGCACGCACCGCGGCCTCGCCTCGCGGCTGGCGCAGGAACTCGAGGCGCAGGCGATCGTCTATGACTACCGGCTGGCGCCGGAGCACAAATTTCCCGCGGCTATCGACGATGCGCTCATCGTTTACAGGCATGTGCTGGCCCTCGGTTTTGATCCTGAAAAAATTATTTTTGCGGGCGATTCGGCGGGTGGCGGCATCACCTTCGCACTCATGCTCGCTGCGCGTGACGCCGGCCTGCCTCTGCCGGGGCTGGCTATCGGCCTTTCGCCCTGGGTTGATATGACAGCATCGGGTTTCAGTATGCGTGAAAATGCCGACAAGGATGTCATGTTAAAACCAGGCGGCATCGCAAAATTTGCGGTGAAGTATCTGGGTGGGGCAGAGCCGCGGCACCCGTATGCATCCCCCCTCTTTGCCGACCTGAAGGGATTGCCGCCCGTGATGCTGCAGGCCGCGGGGGATGAAATTCTGCGCGACGACTCGGTGCGTCTCGCCGCGGCTTTACGCGAAGCCGGGGTCAGGGTAGAACTCGATGTCTGGCCTGGTCTCTTTCATGTCTTTGAGTTCGCCTGGCGCTGGTTACCACAGGCCGAAGAAGGAATGCGCAAAATCGGTGAATTTGCGCACCGCCACTTCGCGAGCGCCAAAAAAAAGTAACAAGCCGTCACCGTACGGGCGGGTTTCGGACATTTTTTACTTGTGCCGTTACGGTAACTTTGGTTTCGGTGCGTGTGCATGAACCGACGGCTATGTCGCAGCCCGATACTTTCATCGAGCATTATGAGCGAAAAATCCACAGCCAAAAGCAGCTCATTGAGCTTTCCAAAGCCCTCAATTCAAACCTCGACCTCAAGTCGCTGATTGATTCGATTCTGAACGTCAGTATTGCGCAGAGCCGCTGCCTGCAGGCCGGTATTTATCTCGTACCTGAAATCGACCACCATGGGCTGGTGCTCAACGAAAACTTTGTCGGCTTCGAAATTACCGACGCCGACGACTTTACGATTCCTTATAAGAGTGATCTTGTGAAACTGCTGTCGGAGTACCCAACGCTGCTGACGCTCGCTGAAATCAAAAACATCGCCGCGGCGACCGACCATTCGAGTCTCGCGCAAGTCAATTACCGCGATGCCGTGCTGCAGCTCTCGCGGCTCAACGACAGGCTATTGCTGATTCCGCTCAAGGCCAAGGGGCGTATCAACGGCATTCTTGTCATGGGCCCCAAGTCTGACGGTGAAGAATATCTCGCAGAAGAAAAAGCCTTTGTCTCTGACCTCGCTTCGCTGGCGGCTATTGCGGTTGAAAACGCACGGCTCTATGAACTCGCGACGGTTGATATGATGACGAAACTCAAGATCCATCATTTCTTTCAGACCCGGCTGCGTGAAGAAATGGAAGTGGCGCGCGAGAACGGACAGCCGCTGAGCCTGCTTTTGACCGATATCGATCATTTTAAAAAATTCAACGACAGCTATGGCCACCAGATCGGCGATCTTGTACTCAAGGAAGTCGCCAAGGTGCTCATCAACACCGCGCGGGGTAAAGACATCGCCGCGCGTTATGGCGGCGAAGAATTTGCCCTCATTGCGCCGGGGCGTGACCTCGCTGCCGCCCGCGCGATCGCAGAAAAGTACCGCGAACGTATTGAAAAGCTTGCGGTTAAAAATCCCACCAACAAGGGCGACAAGCAGCTGAAGGTGACAGTCTCTGTTGGTGTGGCAACCTTTGACCCGGCTGCCGACCAGGAGAACAAACATATTATCGAGCGCACCGACCAGGCGCTCTATGCCGCAAAACATGCGGGCAGAAACCGCGTAGAAGTCAAATAGTCACCAGCCTTGCCGGCAACCTCGGGATATTCATCGAATCCCTGTGGTTTTCCTTGACGCCCCCATTTCAATACGAAGTTGAGCAGCATGGCTGAACTCAGCAAAGACATTGTTGGCCGCAAAATGGATCCTTTCACGTTCACCGTCGAACGCGGCAAAGTGAAGGAATTTCTCCAGGCAATCGGCGAAAAGAACCCCATTTATTGGGACATTACTGCCGCGAAAGCCGCAGGCTACAGCGACACTCCCGTTCCCCTGACATTCCAGACTGCATTTACCTTCTGGGGTTACGGCGATAAATTCTGGACCGACATCGAATCTTTCGGCATCGATACCAAACGCCTGCTCCACATGAAAGAAGAATATACCTACCTCGAGCCGATTTACCCAGGCACGACTGTCACCTGCCAGGTTGAAGTCATCGACGTCAAGGTCGGTAAAATGAATATGGTAACTTTCAAGAATACTTACAGTGACGGTAAAGGCAAGGCCTTCATCGAAGCCGAGATGGCCATTGTCATCCGCCCGGAGGGTATGTGACAGGATGTCACTTAGTCGACGAGCCACGGATGGCGTAAGGAGACATGTAATATGAGTAAAATCCAATTTGCAGCCGTGACCGAAGGTCAGGATATTCCCGAGCTGCGTGTCGGCCCGATTCAGCAGATGGACCTCGTGCGTTATGCCGGGGCATCGGGTGATTTCAACCCGATCCACAACGATAACGAATTCGCAAAATCTGCGGGGCTTCCCGGCACGATTGCCCACGGTATGTACATCATGGCGCTCATGGGTCGTCTCGTGACCAACTGGGCGAGCCCGGCACAGGTGAAATATTACGGTGTTAAGTTCAAAGGCATGAGCCTTCCCGGTGAAACAATGGTTTTCACCGGCAAAGTTAAAAAGAAAAAAGAGGAGAACGGCGAGAAACTCATCATGGTATCATTGACCGCCGCAAACGACAAAGGTGAAGTCAAAGTCGCGGGCGATTTGACCGTAAAAGCGGAATAAGTTTCGTCTAAAACAATATGGACATATCATTCGCAGATGTAGGCAACCACAAAGTGGTTCGGGTTATGGGCGATGTCGACCTCTATAACGTCGGCGACCTCAAACGCTCTGTTTTCGAACTTATCGACGAGGGCGAAGTTCAGTCGCTCATCATCGATATGGCGAATGTCAACTATATCGACTCCTCTGGCGTAGGCGCCCTGGTTGCCGCACAGAAGAAGATGAAAACACAGGGTGGCAAGTTTGGCCTGATGAGTCTTACCGAAGACGTTCTGAATATTCTCAAACTCGCGACGCTCGACCAGTTCTTCAAAATCTACGAAGGCGAAGCGCAGCTGCCCCAATAGGGGATTTTCATCAAAAAGATCAACACCGTCGCCCTGATTTATGGCGGCCAATCCGGCGAGCATGAAGTCTCGTGCATTTCGGCCACCTATCTCGAACAGACCATCGCCGAAGCCGGCTTCACGCCCATTGCAGTCTATGTAGACCGTGCGGGTATCTGGCACTGGCAAGACCGTGTGCATAAGTTGCCGGCAGAGAACCTCGCAAACCCGGCGACAATTTCACGGCTTGCCAACGGCGTCACATTGCGTTCGGCTTCCAATGCAGTCATACTCGATTTCGCCTTCCCGATCATCCATGGGCCTGCAGGCGAAGACGGTTCGCTGCAGGGTTACTTTGAGGTTGTAGGATTACCCTATGCGGGAACAGGCGTCGCTTCGTCGGCAGTCTGTATGGACAAGGCCCTGATGCGCGCGCTTTTCGCCGTCAATGCGATTCCCCAGGTGAGATATTTTACGATCCAGAATCCCCTCAGCGCAGACACGCGCGCGCTCGACGAACAGATTATTGCAGCCTTTGGTTATCCGGTCTTTATCAAACCCTGCAACATGGGCAGCTCTGTGGGAGTCCATAAGGTAAAAGACAAATCGGGCCTCGCAGCCGCGCTCGCCGATGCCGGGCGCTTCGACGACCACCTGCTCTGCGAAGAGGGTTTGAACGTGCGCGAACTCGAGATCGCTGTCGCGGGTAACTTTCCCCGCTACATCACCTCAGGCGTGGGTGAAATTCAGGTACACCACGAATTCTATTCGTATGAGGCCAAATACCTCGACCCCAAGGGCGCGGATCTCTTCCTGAAGGCGCCGATTTCGGACGAGATGGAACGCCAGATCCAGGCGCTTGCGGCAAAGGCTTTTTCCGCAGTGCGCGGCGACGGCTTTGCGCGCATCGATTTTTTTCTCGATAAAGATTCGGGAAAGCTCTATCTCAATGAAATCAATACCCTGCCGGGTTTCACTCCCATCAGCATGTTCCCCCAGCTCTTCAAGGCCGCCGGTGAATCGGGCGCCTCGATCACCCGCAAGATTATCGACTGGGGAGCCGAACGCTGCGCACGGCTGATGAGCCTGCGCGCCTCAGCGCGCTAGCATGGCGGGGCAGTTCACACTTTCATACCATTACTTCAGGCAACGCGACAGCCGCAACCACCTCGAACTTTTCCTGGATACCGACGGGATATCCCCCTTGCAGACCTGGCGTTGTTTTGAGGGCAAGGCGCGCCGGCGACGTTTTGTTGCCGCACCCGATCACCGCCGGGTTTACCTCACCTTTTCGGGCGCGGTGAGCGAAAACCGCGGGCGCCTGCGTATTCTGCGCAAAGGGAAATTCATTGACCGAAGGACAGGAGGTCTGTGGTCATCGGGTGGCATGGATGCCACTCTTACCGATGACCGAAGGACAAGACGCGGCGACGCCATCATGGTAGGCTTATGAGCGAATCGCGCGTACCGGAAATTCCCTTGCCGCGGCCCTTTCTGCGGGTGATCTCTGAAGAGAAAGTCACACGCGACGATGTGGAGCGCGTGCGCAAGGGGTTGCAACAGCGGATCGAAGGCCTTGAGGTCGAGCTCAGGCGCGAAAAGGAACTCACGAAAAAACTGGAAAAATCCGGGCAGGTTTTGCAGGAAATTCTGACATCCCCCGATTTTAAGGCACTGACGGCCAAGGCGCGCGAGAGCGGCCCCGCGACCGAAATCGCCACCCCGTCATCCGTAGCGCACATCGATGAGCCGCCGATCGAATATGTCGAGGTTACAGAAATCGAATTAACCGACGCCGAAGTCAAGAGCCTCGAAGCGCCGCCGCCGAAAAAACCTCAATGAAAAAACTGATTCTCATCGCCCTGCTGGCTGTTATGCCTGGTTTGAACTATGCTGCTGAAGCGCCGCCAGCGCCCGACGATGCCGTTGAGGATGGCTTTCTGGCCATCGAGGGCGGCTTAGGCTACAACACCTACGAGACCAGCCAGTATCTGCGGACGCCGATGTTTTTTACCGGCAGTTCAGCGCAGCGTGAAATCGCCACGCGGCTTTTACTGCTGTCAGATATCGGCCACGCCGCGGATTATTTTTCAGGTAACAATGGCTTTCTGAAACCCAATGGAATTTATCTTTTCAATTTTGGCCTGCTCGACATCGACTATCTGTCGTGGTCTGGCAAAAAATGGGCCGTGGGTTTTGGCCTGGGCCTCGCGCACCAGGGATTTTTGATCTCGGGCGCCGATAAGGGGGCCCATGCTCTCACGCTGCGCCTGCGCGGCCAGGGCTTTGTTTATTGGTGGGATTATCTCGCAACGCAGGCGGTGATTACCCTACCCGTAGCGATCTACCAGTCGGTGACTGACGAGTTCAGGCTCATCCATGGCGAATTTAACATACTCTTCGATTTCAAGGGCCGCGTCAAAAACCCGGAACCGCAATCCTTCATGTTCTCCGCATCGCTGCATTACGATTATATCCACCTGAACCATCCTATCCGCATGTATACGCAGCATGAACTGACTCCAATGCTCAAGGTGATGGTACTTTACTAATGGCAGCAAATACAGACCAGTTAATCGTCGCACTCGATGTGCCTGATGCAGCAGAGGCGATGCAGCTTGTCGATACCCTCGGCGACGCGGTGCATTTTTACAAAGTGGGTATGCAACTCTACTTTGCCGAGGGCAATGGTTTCGTGCGGCAGCTGAAAGACCGCGGCAAAAAGATCTTTCTCGATCTCAAGATCAACGACATCCCTGAAACGGTGGCAAAAGCCGTAGAGTCGGTGACACGGCTCGAGGTGGATTACCTCACGCTCTTCACGGCGGCAGCCCAGATCAAGGCGGCGCGCGAGGTGTTGACGCGCCTCGGTTCGCCGCTGAAACTTTTGAACGTGACTGTGCTCACGAGCGAAATCAGTGATTTCACCTCCGTCAAAGTACGCGCAGAGCTCTCGCTGGAAGCCGGTGCACACGGCCTCATCTGTTCGGGCCGCGAAACGCGCGAACTGCGCCAGCTCTACGGTGCGCAGCCGATTCTCGTCAATCCTGGCATTCGCCCCCTGGGCGGCAGTGACGACGACCAGATACGCATCGTCACCCCGACGATGGCAATCGAATCCGGCGCGACAAACATCGTCGTCGGTCGGCCGATTACCCGTGCAGCCGACCCACGTGCTGCAGCCGAGGCGATTGTTGCCGAGATCACCGCGGCGCTGGAAAATCCTCCGCCCCGATGAAAACACTCATAGACAAAATCGGAAAATCCCGCGTCGTGCTCTCGCCCATGGCGGGTTTTTCGGACTCGCCCTACCGCAAACTCTGCCGCCGCATGGGTTCGGCGATGAGCATCAGTGAATTCGTGTCCACCGAACACCTGTTCCGTTCAAACCCCAAAGCGATCGCGCTGTTCCGCTACGAAGAGGTCGAGCGCCCCGTTATCTTCCAGATTTTTGGCAACAACCCCGACATCATTCTGCGCGGCGTCAGCCGGGTGCTACACCTGAAGCCCGACGGTATCGATCTCAACATGGGCTGCTCGGTAAAAACCGTCTCGGGCAGTGGCTCGGGTGCCGGTCTTTTGTTATGCCCGGCCAAAACACAGGAGATCATCCGCCGGCTGATCGCAGAAACGGGCCTGCCGGTTTCGGCAAAGATCCGCCTCGGCTGGGACCACCAGAATCTGAATTATATGGATATTAGCGCGATGCTCGAAAGCGAAGGCGTCTGGGCGATCGCGGTGCATGGCCGCACCCGGCAGATGGCATACACGGGCCGCGCCGACTGGGATAAGATCGGCGAGATCGCGCAGGCAAGAAAAATTCCCGTCTTCGGCAACGGCGATGTGACGTCTTATGCAGAGGCGATGGAGAAGATCAAAACCTATGGCGTGTACGGCGTCTATATCGGCCGCGGCGCAATCGGCAACCCGTGGATTTTCAGCGGCATCGACCGCGACCGCCTGGGTTACAATGAACGTTTACCGATGATACTCGCCCACCTGAACGACATGGCGGCATTTTATGGCGATGAAGCGGCAGCGATTTTAATGCGCAAACATCTTACACAGTACCTGCGCAATTTGCCGCAATGGCAAGAGATGAAAGGCCAAGCATACCAGTTTAAATCGGCAGAGCGTCTCGCTGAATTCCTGCACGCGGGCCGCGACGCAGAAGCCCCTGCCCCCTATCTGGCTCAAGCGGTTTAAACCGCGACTTCTTCGGCCTCTTCGACACCTTCTACAGTTGTCAGCTCCTTGAGAATGTTGTCGAGGTGCTCGTCTGAATCTACCTCAATGATGAATTTGTCGCGTATGTGACCGACCTGCGAGGTCGTCGCATTCGCTTCAATGATATTCGCCCCGCTCTGCGCGAGCTGTTTGACGATGTCGAGGTAGATCTGCGGGCGATCGATACCCCGGATCTCGATGGAGGCCTGCCGGCCCGTATTATGGCCGACCCATTTGAGCGGAATCAAGCGTTCTGCCTGGTCGGGTTGTGCGCTGAGGTCAGCCAAAGAGGGGCAGCCCTTTTTGTGGACCGAAATGACGCCCAGCCTCGAGATAAAGCCGGCGATGCTGTCGGGCGGTGCCGGCTCGCAGCACTGCGCATATTTTACCTCGACGTCGGTCTCGCCCTTCCAGTCGATTTTTCGCAGGCCCGGTTGTTCGGTGACGACGGCGCCGAGTTTCTCTGCCCGCGGCGGCCGCTGCTGCTTATTCTCGGGAGTTTTCTTTTCGTTTTCAATCAGCCGCTCGGCGATCGAGGCATCTTGTTTACGGAAATAGCTTTTCAGCTTCGCGCGCGCATGCGGGGTTTTGAGAAAATTGAGCCAGTTCAAGGACGGCTTCACACTGCTGTTCGAGATAATTTCGATCTGGTCGCCGTTCTTGAGGGGAGTGCGTATACTGACAAGGCGATCACCGATCTTGGCACCGGCGCATCTCAACCCGATATCGGTGTGGATACGGAAGGCAAAATCGAGTACAGTCGAATTCTCGGCCATAGTAAAAATCTTACCTTTGGGTGAGATGACATAGACTTCATTCGCCTGGCTGAGGTTCGAAACGAGTTCCTGGTAGAACTCCCCCGAATCGGACTCGTCGTCCGAGATCGCCATGTTCTGCAGTTCGAAAAACTGCGTCTCGAATGCCTTCGAATCGGGTTGTTTTTCTTTATACGCCCAGTGCGAGGCGATACCAAATTCCGAAATGCGGTGCATGGTCCAGGTACGAATCTGCACCTCGATGCTCTGCCCGCCGGGGCCGATCACCGTAGTGTGCAAACTCTGGTAACCGTTGGATTTAGGCACAGAGATATAGTCTTTGAAGCGCCCGGGAATCGGCGTCCAGAGCGTGTGCACAAGGCCGAGAACCGAATAACAATCCTGTACTTCGTTGACGAGTACGCGCACACCCGTCAGGTCATAGATCTCTTCGAAATTCTTTTTCTGCTCCTGCATTTTGTTGTAGATCGAGTAGAAGTGTTTCGAGCGGCCTTCGACAGTCGCCTTGATCTTCGAATCTTTGAGATGCTGGTTGAGCAGCGACATCACCATCGCCACGCGGCCGTCGCGCTGTGTCTTTTTCTCGGCGACCTGGTCTTTGATGCTGGCGTAGGTGGTGCGGTCGAGATGGTAGAGCGCTAGGTCTTCGAGTTCAGACTTGATTTTGTAGATACCCAGGCGCCCGGCGAGCGGCGCATAGATTTCGAGCACCTCGCGCGCGATCTGCATGCCCTTATTGGTGGCATGGAAACCCAGCGTGCGCATGTTATGCAGCTTGTCGGCGAGCTTGATGAGAATGACCCGGCTGTCGCGCACGGTCGCCATGATCATTTTACGGATATTGATCGCCTGCTTATTCTCGGCGCTTTGGTTTTTCAGGACTGAAATCTTCGTCACCGACTCGACCAGATAGGTGATGGTGTCGCCGAATTCCTGCCGCATGTAATCCGGCTTAATGAAGGTATCTTCAAGCACGTCGTGCAAGAGGCCCGCACAGATGACCTCGTGGTCGAGGCCCAGGTCGGCGAGCGTATGCGCCACGGCGAGGGGATGGATGATGTAGGGCTCGCCCGAAAGCCGTTTCTGGAATTTATGGCCGTCTTCGGCGAGCAGGTAGGCCTTTTTGACCAACGCCTTCTGCGCCCGGGTGACATACGAGGGCATGCGGGATAGCAGGGTGTTCAAAGTCTGCGTTTCAGAAGCAGGCTGGCTGCGAAGGAGTGATGGCATCGCCATAGGTACAAAATAATCAGCGGCACACGGCACATCCAATAAAAAGACCCCAATTCTTATGCTTTACGCTGCGCAAAATACGCCGATATTAATGACAGGGGCATGGCAGGCCAATCGCCCTGAGTTTACCATGCTTTATTTAGCCGTTCTGAGCTTCGTCGTACTGATTGCGCTTCTTGCGTGGCTGCTGACGCTGCGCAAAAGCAATCCCTTTCACCTCGTGCAGCGGCTCATGGATGAGGGCAAATATGACGAAGCGGTACTGAAACTGACCGCGATGTCTGAAGATGTGGATCTCGCCCCGCGCTCTTATATCTATCTCGCCGAATGCCATGAGCAGCTGGGCGCGAAGGACCTCGCCCGTACCTGCTACCGCAAAGCCATCGATTCGGGGGCTTTTGACGATAAGGACCGCGAGGTCGAAATCTTCAAGAAGATCGCCGAAATTTTCCGCGAAGAAGGGGATATCGAAGGTTTTTTCGAGACCTGCCTCGAGATTCTGCGGCTCAACCCTGACGACGAACTGGCAAACCAGGAAGTCGGAATCATTGCGTTGGGCGACGGCCACTTTGCAATTGCGGAAACATACCTGAAGGCGGCCATGCAGGCAAGCGACGACCCGCAACTGACACTCGCTTTTGCGGTGACGCAGTGGCAGCTGGGTGAAAAAGAAAGCGCCATGTCGATCATGGAAAAGCTGCTCGCCGAAGGCGACGCAGAGCAGCCGAACAACCTGCTCTATGCGACGATGGCAACCTATGGCCCCCACATCGCGCGGGGCAAGCAGGTGACGCTGAAGCTGATCGAAAACACGAATGACCAGAACGTGCGCCAGTTGCTTTTCAATATCTATCTCTTCCAGTGCTACCAGTCAAAAGCCCTGCGCGAAGCGCTGGAATTTCTGAAAAAGCAGAGCGAAGCCAACACCCTGCCGACGGAAAAAAAACGCGAGTACCAGTACCTGCTGCTGATTCTCTACCTGAACGAGGAAATGTTTCTCGAAGCTTCGCGGCTCTACCGCGACCTCGACGACGAAGACCATAGCTACCGGGACATGAAACACCTCAAGATTTTCATCGATCAGATCGACCTGAATCCGCATGCGGAGAACCTGAAGCCTTTTAAGCAGATTCTGAAAGACAACTTCGAACCGCTGCTCATCAGCGACCTGACCTACGCTATTTCCGGCTTCCGCAAAAACCGCGGCATCCAGTTTACGAAATTCTTCGACATGGGTTCGGCGCGGCCCTCGCTCAAGGTTGAATACGACGTCATGACGCCCGAAAAAGGCGCCGACCTTTTCATGTCGATGATGCCTGAAGAATTCCAGAAATTCGTGCTCTATATCATCACCAACCTCGAATATAACGAACCGGTCAAAGAGGCATCGGGTGAGAAGGATCTCGTGCTCTACTCGGCGATTTCCTCGAAGAGCAAGTCGATCCGCGCGCTGTTTGCCTTTTACCGCTTACGCACCGGCGCACATATCAGCGACATCTCTGTGCGCAATTTACAGAATAAAATGCAATCGCTGAAGGCCGACAAGACCTATATTATTTCAAGCGCTCAGCTGACAGAGGGAGCTCTCAACGTACTCGCGGGCGAACCGTCGCTGAAACAATTCGATGCCGACCATTTGGCCGAATGGCTGCACGATTTTTATAAAACCCGGCGTTAAGTTCAGGCATGCGCGGCGGGGGGAATAGTGCCCCACGCCCTAAAAAGATTTGCCACCTCAACAAATATGTTATAGTATACTTGTATGCCGCAACTGTCCCTGTACTTAGACAACGCGACCCTGAAAGCCGTAGAAACCAAAGCCAAAGCCCGAAAAATCTCCATTTCTAAGTACGTGAAAGAAGCCATTGAAAAAGACATTCATTCAAATTGGCCTAAAGACTATTTTACTCTTTTTGGCTCAATCCAGGATGTAAAATTTAAGCGTCCAAAAGAACTTAAATTCGAGTCCGACCGGATCAAAACCCGACTTGAATGATATTCCTGGATTCAGATATTTGCATCCACTTCTTAAATGGCAAGGATGCCGATCTCATTAAGAAATTCCAGGCTAAATCTCCAACAGACCTGAAAATAGCGGCGATTGTTCAGGCAGAACTACTATTCGGCGTTGCAAATAGTAAGAAGATCCGCGAAAACGGTTCGAGGCTTGCTAAATTTCTTGAGCCCTACGAAATCATAAATTTTGATAGCCGGGCAGCTTCAATTTACGCGCAAATCCGTTTTGAACTCATGAAAAAAGGCACCCTAATCGGACCGAATGACCTGATATTAGCGGCGACAGTTATCGCAAATCAAGGCTCTCTGGCAACTCGGAACATCGGTGAGTTTAAGCGATTAGAAAATCTAAAAATTGAAGTTTGGTAGTTCACGCAAGCTTTTGATCCTGATCTTCGGGTAATCCCAGCATACCGCGCAGCCAAAGCACAAGGCGCAGCGCGCCGTAAGCAAAGAACGGAGCAACAATGACATCCACCGTGTAATGCACGCGCTGTGCAACGAGACAAGCCCCCATCACCAGGGCGGCGAGAAAAGCGAGCTTGCGGTAGATGCCATAGGGCAGCATGAGATAGACAAGGTACATGGTGGCGGTATGCCCCGAAAAGAACAGGTCTTTGTTCACCTGCTTACCCGCGTACATAAAACCCAAAATTGGATCGACAAGTGGAATGAGACCGATGGGCGGCTCGAGCGGAACCAGTGACATGGTAATCATACGCAATATGACAAAAACTGCGTAGGCCTCGAAACCAATCACGAGACGTGCAGGCGAAGGTAACAGAAAGACAAAACCGGCAATTAAAGCGGAATAAATAATCAGGAAGATCGTGCTGCTGAGGTCACGCGCAGGCAAGACATTGAGGATCGGGTCATTGAGCTGGACTCCGGGGCGCAGGTCAATCTGCGTCAGAAACGGTACCGAGCTGAACATGACGCCGGCAAGGACAACGGCCGCTATGAGAAATTCATAGCGGTGATCCGGTCTTTTCCAATAATCGAGCCAACTTGCCTTGATGCGTGCCATGTACTTCACCGTAGGCTGCTAAACTGAGCACGGCCTGTAAAACTTTTTTGCGCGATCAAGCAAAAATACCCCTAACCTCTCGCCTTGAGGTGAAAAAGCGTAAATATCAAAAAGCTGATAGTCACGGTAATATAGAGAAGATAGCTCATATCAATCAAGGCGCGGAAAATGAACAGGGTGAGCGCATAGAGCCTTATGGGCGGGCGGGGCCTGAGGCATGCGGTACAGTTTCTGGCAAGCAATGAATTCTCTGCCCCACACCCGGTGCAAGTATAGTGGATACGGTTTAGCGACCCAATAACGGTCGCATAACTCTCGCTGAGAACATAAACCGGATTTAAGTTGCGTAACAGTGCCTGCACAAAAGACCGAATGGTAATCTTGTCGGGTTTCTTTTCTGCTTTTAAATACCGGAGAATATGGATTTGCCCCGTCGTGCGGATCGGTTCTAGCTTATACGCCGGAAAGTTGTAGAAAATTTCATCTTCGTTATGAGCGATGAAATCCTGGACCATCGTGCGAAATGCTTCATCCGGGGCGGCGGTCAGGGTGTCGCCGACGACCTTCTGGACGACCGCAGGGGAATTAGCGAGCCCAGCCATGGCATAATATTTCGAGGTGCCCGAATGCAGGCGCGCCGCGTCTTCGTCTTCCCAGCCCGATGATTCGGTAATGCCCCGCCCAAAAGAAAAGGCAACGACGCCGAAAAGCGCAGAATTGAAGCGTATGGAACGAATGAAAAAGCGCGGATCAACGCCGATCACGACGGCCCGGGCAAGAAAATCGGGGCGCGAATATTCTTCGAATGCGTAGAGTCGAAGATCATTTTGGCGCTTGATGCGTGTTAACCGCAGCAGATAAGTTCTTAGACGAAATTTTCTGAAATTTTACGTCATTATTGGGCAAGCCAGAGTTTTTTATAGGTTTTGGATTTCTTCAGAAGCTGCGCATGTTTGCCCGTCGCTTCCACCGCACCGTTGCGGAGTACGAGAATCTGGTCGGCGTGGCTGACCGTGCTCAGCCGGTGCGTAATAATGATGACAATACGGTTTTTTTTCAGCTCGCCCAGGTGCGAACGAATGCGCTGCTCGCTGATGGTATCGAGGTGGGCCGTGGCCTCGTCGAGCACCAGAATCGGCGCACGTTTCGCGAGAGCGCGGGCGAGCGTCAGGCGGTGTTTTTGGCCACCCGAAAGTTTAAAACCACGCTCGCCGATCAGGGTATCTAACCCCTGCGGCAGCTCGGCGATGAATTCACCGGCGTCTGAAGCCTTCAATATATGGCGGAGCTCCCCCTCGTCAAAATCATTGTTATCGGCGAACAAATTCTCACGCACTGTACCGTCGAAGAGGATAGCTTCTTGCGTGACGATGGCGACCTGGCGGCGGTATTTTTCGAGATCGAATGCGGTGATGTTTTCACCGTTCAGGGAAATCTGCCCCGTGTCGGGCTGGTAGAAGCGCATCAGCAGGTCGATGAGTGTCGTTTTGCCGATGCCGCTCTCGCCGATGATGGCATAGATATGCGACGGCTTCATTTCAAAAGAGATGTTTTTCAGGACAGGCTGACCGGGGCGGTAAGAAAAGGACACATTCTCAAACGCCACCCGGTCGAGCTTGCGGGGTAAATCCGCCTGGCCGTTATTTTCTTCGGGAGCAAGCGCCAGCATGTCGAGCACGCGCTCGAGCGACGCGAGGGATTTCTGGATCTGCGAAAGCGAAAACACCATGCGCCAGACAGGGTAGAGCAGCATGCCGCTATACATCTGGAAAGCGACGAGGTCGCCGATCGTGGTCTCTTTTCTCAGGTAGTAGATGCCGCCGATGACCATGATGAAGAGCGAGGTTACGGGAATCAGGAAATTCCAGACGCCATCGATGCCCGACTCTTTGAGCGAGGCAAAAATGTTTTTACGAAACATGAGCGCCTGCACGAGATTGTAGCGGCGCTTTTCGAGCGTCTGCATCTCATAGGCCTTGATGGCGCGGATGCCGGTGAAAACCTCGCTCGTGCGCGCATCTTGCGCCGAGCGGTCATTCGAGATGGAGCGGTAGATTGGCCGCACTTTCAGAATGTAAACGAGGCTGATATAGACAAGAGGGGGAATAAACCCCGCGGCGACCAGGGCGAGCGGCAGGTGCCAGTGGATGAGAATGCCGAAGGTGATGGCGATGCGCAAAAAAGCGACGGCGGGCGAGATGATGGCCATCTGCAGAATACCTGTGAGGTTTTCGGCGTCGCTTGTGAGGCGTGAAACAATGCCGCCGGTTTTGAGCTCATGGATACGGCCCAGGGGAATATTCATGAGATGCGTGAAGAGTTTTAGCCTGAGCGCGCGCACGAAGCGGCCGTTGACGAGCACCGTATAGAAGCGCCGCCAGAAATCCAGCCCCTGCGCGGCGATGAGTGTACCGAATAAAACGAGACCGATCTGGATCAGGAGTTTCTGCTTCGCCGGTTCAGCGAGGCCCGGCGCCATGAGCACGCCGTCGATGATGTGCCGGGTTGTGATCGGCACCGCGAGATAGAGCAATTCGGTAACTACTGCTGCGACAAAAATCTTAATGAACGCGGAACGATAACCGCCCAACAACCCTAAATAGACGCGAAAGTTGGATTTAGGCGGCAAATCGCCCGGTTTTACCTCGGCCTTTTTTTCCGGGGTCTTGGCAAGGAACTCGTCGAAGAGCACCCGCGAGGGTGTGAGAGACATCTCCGTGAAATATAACCGCAGATCGCCCGGTTGACTAAATAAATGGACCGGGCGGTGTTTTTTTCCATAATGCCGGCCATGGTTTCCTACGATCCCAAAGAATGGTTTTCTTACATTTTCCGCTTTCACAGGGCGGATACATTCCGCAAACTATTTCCGCTCATGATCGGCATAGCCCTCTACGCGGGGGTCATCGCCTTCCTCGAGATTGAATACTGGAAACTTTCAGATACTGCGCATATCAAGAACGTCAGCGTCATGCACAACCTGCTCGGTGTCGTGCTTTCGATGCTCCTGGTCTTCCGCACGAATACCGCGTATGAGCGCTGGTGGGAAGGCCGCAAGCTCTGGGGCGAGCTCGTCAACAACAGCCGCAACCTAGCCCTGAAACTTTCGTCAATGCTGCCTTCCCCCAAGGACAGGCTGTTTTTCCAGAAGGCAATCCCCATTTTTGCCGAGACGCTGAAAAATCACCTGCACCGCGACCCGCCTGAACTCGAACCGCTGCGCGAGATCGGGGTGCATGCCAAACACGGCAGCCACCTGCCCAACCTGGTCGTCAAGGCGATCAAAGGGAAAGTCAACGCACTCTACAAGGCAAGGAAGATCAAGGGCGAACACCTCATCATTCTCGACAATGAGCTGGAGTCATTTGGCAATATCTGCGGTGCTTGCGAGCGCATCAAGAATACACCGATACCTTACTCGTACAGCGCGTTCATCAAGAAGTTTGTATTTTTTTATACGATGACGATGCCCATCGGTCATGCTTTTACACTCGGTTATTATATGATACCGATCGTGATTTTTGTGTTTTATGCGCTGGCCAGTCTCGAACTCATTGCTGAAGAGATTGAAGATCCGTTCGGTAAAGACCCCAACGACCTGCCGCTCATGCGCATTTCATCGACTATCGCGCACAATGTCGATGAAATTTTCGACGATTCAGAATAACTGCGGTCAGGGTAACGGAGCTTCCGTTCCGCCGTTCTTGAGTTCGTCTTCGATAAACTTTTCGACGCGTTTGGTCGCATCGTTCGATAATGTCGTAAAAATAATCCCACAGGTGTACCGCGTCTCCATCTCGAGGTCGCGGGTACACCAGCGCACCATCGCCTGGCAAATGAAGCGCAGGGATTTTCCGGGAAAATAAACGTTCACGCTGATGAGCGTATTCTTTTGCAATGGCCGGTCTGCGATGAACTTCATGCCCACCGAGCTCAGATCGGTGAGGATTGCATTGTGCAGCCCGGGTTCGGTCCAGACATTGTAACCGATGGGGGTATTGAGGTGAAGCCTTTTTGCCTTACGGATGGTACTTTTGAAAATTTTTGTCGGCTTCGTGATATGGATGAAGTTCCCATCCCGCGCGGGTGAAATGGCCGAATCGAAATGGAATTTGAAATTCGCCATCGTAAATTCCACACGCGCCATATCAGACTTTGGCGCGGACGCAAAATCAGGCTCCATTTTGACCTTGATGTGCTGCTCCTGGAGCTCTTCGAGTATCCCGGGGTATTTAAGACCTTCGGGGTTATCGTCTGCGGGGATAATCTGTAAGGCAAGGCTTTGGCGTAGTATGGACATCGGCATTTCCTCCGGGCACCGACCGTACCGGGTATGTATAGGCCGTCCATCTTTTCCACTTGACCCGCTGCGGTAAAAGCCGTATTTGCAGTCAGGATTAAGACCGGGGCACCCATCCTCCGATAGTTAACTCGAAACGTGGAACCTCTCAAAGAACTCTCTCATACCGTGACGGAGCTGCCGCGCGGCGGCTACCTCGTGAAAACCCCAGGCGGGTATTTCCAGTTCGGCGCCCCACCAGAAACCATCAAAGATACGATGTTCCTGCCCGAAGGCGTGCCGACAGTGTTCGTGCTGCCCAAGCAGTTCTTCAACTGGCGCAAGGGCATCAGCGTCGCCGAGTTGGAATTCCCCATATACTACAACTTCTTCCTGAAAAAGAAAAAAACCGTCCTCATCTGTAACCAGGAACAGTTCGTCCGTTTTAAGACCGTCTTCAACGAGGCTGTGTTCGGCCCGCGCGATCTCGACGTTAGCGGCGACTATATGACAGGTCTCGAAGTGCCGCAGCTCAAGCGCGAGATGAAGTTCTTCAGCAGCACGTTCAAATTCTCCGACATGGTCGGGTTCGGTCTCTTTAACGAGAAGGGCCGTTTCACCTACAACGGTGTCACCATCAGTCAGGACGCCGAAGGCAATTTCTCGGTCACGAAAGCCGGCGAGAGTATCGCGGAGATCCCCGGCAAGATCGACTTTAAAACCATCTACCAGATCGGCGAGCGTCTGCACGAACCCTTCGTGCCACCGCTGTTCGGTGTGACGTGCCTGGGCCCGAGCCATGGCTTTGACCCGCACGAGAATACATCGGGCTTTATCATTTGGCTGAACCACTGCGGTATCATGGTCGACCCACCGGTGAACACGACCGAGTGGCTTGAAGACTCGAATGTAAATCCCAAATTTATCGACAGTATCATTCTCACGCACTGCCACGCCGACCACGACGCCGGCACCTTCCAGAAAATTCTCGAAGAAGGCAAGGTGACGATCTACACCACCGACACGGTGATGGGCAGCTTTCTTAAAAAGTACTCTGCCTTCGCCGACGTCGACGAAAGTTACATGCGCCGCCTGTTTGACTTCAAACCCGTGAAGGTCGGCCAGCCGTTCTTTATCCACGGCGGGCGTTTCGACATCTTCTACACGCTGCATTCGATTCCCGCGATCGGCTTCAACCTGAAGTTCCAGGACCAGTCATTCGTCTATTCTTCTGACCACAACAACGACCCCGAGATCCATGAGAAGCTCAAGGGGATGGAAATCATCAGCGAATCGCGCTACAACGCGCTGCGCAATTTTCCCTGGCACAGCAATGTCATTTATCACGAGTCGGGAATTGCGCCGCTGCACACCCCGATTAAATACCTCGACTCGCTGCCCGACGATGTGCGTAAGAAGACCGTTGTCTACCACATCAGCGAAAAAGACTTCCCGAAGGATTCCCTCCTCACGCTGGCGAAGTTTGGTATCGAAAACACGCTCTATTTCAACGCCACGGCGCCCGAGAACGTCAAGGCGTCACAGATTCTGAGCACCCTCAAACAGCTCGACTTCTTCGAAGATATGCCAATCTCGCGTGCACAGGAATTCATCGACATCGTGGAAGTCGAGAAATACAACAAGGGCGATCTCATTATCCGCCAGGGCACGGCGGGCGACCGGTTCTATATCATCTACTTCGGTTCGGTATCCGTGCGCACGCAGGATCTCCAGTCGCGGAAAATTTACGGCGCGTATGATTATTTTGGCGAAGTGGCCCTCGTCACTGACCAGCTGCGGACAGCCGACGTCGTTGCCGAAACCGAGGTCACGCTCTTTACCGTCGAAAAAGACAAGTTCCTGAACTTCATTTCAGGTTCTGAGTTTGAGAAGATTCTGCTGCGCCTCGCGAAAGTGCGCGACGCCGAGACATGGAATGTCATTTCACAGAGCCGTCACCTGAACTTTTTGACATCCACACAAAAGACCTGGCTTGAATCGATGCTCGTGCCGGTGGAATTCACGGAACCCGGTACGATCTATCCCGAAAGTGCGCAACCGCAATACTTTTATATCATTCGCTCAGGCGAAGTAGCCGTGGCCGATAAGGGTGTTCACCTCGGTGACCTGACGCGCGGCGATGTGGTCATCCACACTGACCTCTTAAAAACCGGTCGTGAAAAATTTGCCTTCACGTTCGCGAACCGCGGCCCGGCTTCACTCTATGCGGTGAGCCGCGTCGACGCGCTCAAATTCTTCGACCGCAACCCCGGTGTGAAGATGAAACTGCAGTACGAATTTTAACGTTTGAGCGACACAGTTCAAAACCTCCCCTTCCACACGACAGAGTCCGAAAAGCGCATCATCCGCGAGCTTTTGCAGGTTGCCGCGTTACGCAAAAATGCGGATGGCTTAACGGTTGCGCAAGCCGGCGATACAGCGACGGCCTATATCGCGCGCCTGAAAACGAATCTTTTTCCCCTCGAAACAGCCATCGCCGCAGAGCGCACACGCCTGTTAAAAACCTTGCAGACAGATTTTATGCGCGCCCAGTTCGACCAGACCCTCGAGACGGCGGCGCTGACCTTCAACGCGAAAATCCGCACCAGCGCGGAATACCACCTGCTCGTCGATAAGCTGAACGCTTTCGACTTTGAAACTTGGCTCAAGCACTGCGAAAACGAGCGCGCCGATGCTGATTGACACCCTTTATATCGAGCGCGCGATTGCGGAAAAACCCGAAGCGCAGAGAATACGCGCACGGGTAAAGGCCAAACGTACCGAGATCATCGAAGACTACCAGGATTTATTCTCACGCAGAAAAACACCCTATCTCGAAAAACGTAATGCCAGAAACCTTTTCATCGCCGTAAAAAAAGGCGCGCTGGTGCGTGAAGCGCCGGCGGCATACGGCTTTGGCGCCAACGATCTGCACTATTATTATATCCACGCGTTCAATTGTATCTTCGAATGCGAGTATTGTTACCTGCAGGGTTATTTTAGTTCCCCCGATCTTGTGCTTTTCGTGAACCACGATGAGATTCTGCGCGACATGCGTGAAGTGGTCAAAAAAAATGCCGGCCAGCGCGTTTGGTTTCATGCGGGAGAATTCAGCGATTCCCTCGCGCTCTCGCATGTCAGCCAGGAACTTCCGCTCTACTGGGATTTTTTCCGTGAAAACCCCGGGGCATGGCTGGAGCTGCGCACCAAGGCGATCAACCTGACCGAACTGCGGCCACTGACACCCTTGCCCAATACGATTATCAGCTTTTCGCTGTCGTCGAGTGAACAGGCGGAAATTTTCGATCGCGGCACGCCGCGCGCCCTGAAGCGCATCGAGGCCATGCAGCGCCTGAAGGAAATGGGGTTCAATCTCGCCGTGCATTTCGACCCGATCATTTTCGAGGAGAATTTCGCGGCAGCTTTTGAGTCGCTTGTCCGGGTATTGGGGCAAGAAGTCGGCTTCACGGCGCTCGAGTATATTTCACTCGGCGTCGTGCGTTTTGCGAAGGATGTCTTCCGCGAGGCAAAAGCCAATTACCCCGATTCGGCTATGTTCGCCCGCCACTTTATTCAGGGCGAAGACAACAAGATGCGCTATATACGCCCGTTACGCCTGCAGCTGCTCGAGACGTCGAAAGAGATTCTGAAAAAGCATGGTTGCCCTGAGGAAAAAATTTATTTCTGTATGGAATGAATCCCCGGCGGCTCATCATCGGCATAACAGGCGCCTCGGGCGCCGAGTATGCGCTGCGTTTTCTCTGGCGGCTTTCTTCACTGGAAGGGGAAAGCGATCTCATCTTTTCACCAAATTTTTTCAAGGTGCTCGCGGCCGAAACGGGTTTTACGCCCCCATCCCCAGAGGGGGGTGGGGCGATCCTCGATCTTATCCAAACTCGATACGGATCTTTGGGAGATAGGCATACTTTTAACTTCTGCGACTACCGCGACATCGGTGCACGCGCCGCGAGCGGTTCGGCGCGCTACGATGCGATGGCCGTCGTCCCCTGCAGCATGAAGACCGCAGCGGCGATTGCGCATGGCCTGAGTTCGAACCTGATCGAACGCGCGGCCGATGTCTCGCTGAAAGAACGGCGGCCCCTGATTCTCTGCCCGCGCGAGACGCCGCTGAGTTCCATCCACCTCAAAAATCTGCTGGCTCTCAGCGAAGCCGGCGCAACCATTATGCCGCTCATGCCCGGTTATTACCATAAACCGAAAAATCTCACCGACCTCTATGATTTTATGGCGGACCGCCTGCTGACGCACCTCGGTTTCACCGAGCGGCTCATTAAACCCTGGCAGCCGTGAAGATCTTTCTCATACCCATTTTTGCCATCGCTGTCGAATACGAACTCGACGGCCCACTCGACCTGAAACAAAAATGGGGTTTCGTGCGCGAAGAAATGTTTTTCCTCCAGCATCAATGCGGCGAAGACAGGGGAAGGGCCAACGCAAAACGCATCAAAAAACTTATCGGGAAAGACTCCCCATTAAAAGCCGTTGAACCACCCATGCGATTATTGCAAGTGCGGCTCTTACCGGGTTTTGATGCCTACCGGCGGACCTTCAAATTCTCCAAAGACCGCCACGGGCACTACGACGAAAAAATCAGCCTCATGACCAGCTACTGTGGCGCCTCGGCGGCCGTACTCGAAGAGCAGCTTATTTTGCACCGCCTCGCGGAGACGCCATTGCGCCTTTGGCAGAAAATCTTCATCGCTGAAACACTCCCCGGATCGAACCCCTTCAGCGACGCCGCGAAGGTAAAACCCAGGCCGCTGCGGTTTGTGGTACTTTCAAACCACCGCCCCGAAAAGGCCGAGCGCGCGACACTCAGGCGGCTGGCGCTTTTCCTGCAAAAAGAAAAGAAATTGGATGAATTTATCGCCGCGATCATCCGGGGGCGCGGTTTCGATGATACAGGCATGGAGATTCTCGAAACCATGTTTCCCGGGGGGCTGAAGGCCCTCGAAGAGCGCGTCACGCCCCCTGAGCCGGCGAAAAGCGCCAATAACACTTTACCGGGCCGGAAATAATACCAGGACACTCCGTCGTGTACAACAGCATCCTTACCATCGCCCTTGGCGCAGCGCTTCTCACATCGCTGCTGTGCCTGATACAGATTCTAAAGCGCATCAAGGGAGTTGCCTCCTCGCCAGGCATATCGGCAGCGCGCACGGAATTTTCCCTGTACCTGCGCCGCGTCAGCATCGTTGCCTTTGTACTTTTCGCAGCGGCTCTGTGGGTGGGGTATTACCTCGACCATGTGCGGCATGGCGCGCCCGATCTGATGGTCATCTGCACCGGCGCCGGCGGATTTCTCGTGTTTCTGATTACGGCTTACCTGACAGAGCGGCTGCACCGGCGTATGAACGTGCGTGTCGACCAGTTACGCAAAGAATCGATGAGCCGGCTTTTTCGGCATTTTCTCTATGCCGGAGCGTTATTGGGCATGGGGGCGGTTTTTGTCGCGGCCGGTTATATTTTTCTCGTACAGCGGCAAAACACTCTTTCAATTGAATTTTTTCTTTTACCTGCGTATGCTGGGGCGTTGCTGATTTACTGGCTGCGTTTTAACGTTGCGCTCATTGCGCGCTCGAGCGACTATGCTTTTGAACTCATGGGCCGGCAAGAAGCAGTGATGCCGCTGCTCGGCGAGTTAAACCCGCTCTGGAAATTGCGGATTAATTTTGCTGCAATTAACAGATTTCTGTTTTACCATCTCGAATTTTTTATTCTGTGCGTGGTCGTTCTGCTTGTCTCGGGCCAGATTGAATCGCAAACGAAACTGGGCCTCAAAGGCCAGAATTCCATATCGCTGACGGTGTTTGCCGTCGGCATTCTTTCAGCCATCCCCGGTTTTTTTATCATGCGTGTGCGCGAAAAAACTTCGCCCGAAACATTCCTCTGGAATATACGCATTGGTTATATCGCCGCGATCAGCATTCAGGCGATTATCACGTATCTCGTGCTTGTCGTCATCGCGAAAGTGCACATCAAATATTTCTGGGTTGTGCTGCTGGGTTCGCTGACGGCTTTTACGCTCAATGTCTATTCGGCGATCTATGTCGCCGAAAACCACAAGACTGCGCGCAGCCTCATTGCGGCGGCCGCGAGTTCCGTTTCGACGGTCATCCACCGCGGCATCGCTTCGGGTATGCGCGGGTCTGCCATACCGGCACTCATCATCGCCGTCATGATGGGCCTTGTCTATCTGGCTGGTGTCGTCGAAGAAAAGGGCGAAGACAAGTTCAACCACGGCCTGTTCGCGCTTTCCCTCGCGCTAACTTCGATGATCTCGCTTTTTACGGTCGCCCAGGCCACCGCGGTCATCATGCCGCTGGCTTCGACGACGATTGCCCGCCTGCGCGCCATCGCCACCAAAACCGAAAAGAATGACCTGATCGGCAAATTCCGTAACCTCCGCAGCGTCTCTATTCCCTCTTACGTGCTGCATGGCAAGGTGATGTTTTCTGCGCTCGCTGTCCTGATCTTCCTTGTCTATGCGCAGATCCTGAGTGAATCGGGCCATGCCTCGCTGTTCAGGCACCTGACGCAGACAGCCATGCTGCTCATCGGCGGCATTGCCTCGTATTTTCTCTCTGCGCGCATCAACGAACTTGTGCTGAATCTGGGTCCGCTGCTGGTCCGCGAAGCGGGACGGCAGTTCCGTGAACTCTCTGGCCTGTCAGGCGGCCAGACACCACCGGATCTCAAGAGTCTGTGGAAGATCGCGAACGGATATCTCACGCGGAAAATTCTGCCGCTCTTTGCCGGCACGATGCTGCTGCCCGCACTCGCCTGTCTTTTGGGTGGCGCCTATGGCCTCGCGGGATATCTCATCGGCTTTGGGTTTGTATCTTTCCTCAATGGTAACAGCTGGCTAACCACCGGCGCCGCCTGGTCGAGCGCCCGCCATGCGGCGGAAGCCGATACGCAGGTGACGCGCCACACCGCGCAGATGGAGGCCCTGATTCAGGCCGACATCGTCGGTGACTCTATGCATGAAGCTGTCGCGCCGACGCTTTCGGGCGCGCTGCTGGCAACGATTATCGCCTCGCTGCTCTTTACACCCGCAACGCTCGAACTGCACGAGCGGCTGCGTGATTTTGTCAAGTCGGCCCTCTAGTCCAGGAAACGTTTTCTGAGTTCAGGCGTTGGCAGGTAACAGGCCTCGCGTTTCCCAAACCAGCGGTAGCGGTTGCGTGCGATAAAACGGTACAAAATGTCCCGCAGAAAGCGCGGCATAATATGCGCCGCGTAACCCAGGAAACGCCATGGCTGGCGAAGATAGCGGCTGATGCGCAGCACGGCATCTGACTCACGGTACCAAACACCGTTCTCAAAAAATAAAATACTACCGGGAGTTTCCTCAGGGGGATGTCCCGCGGTTTTTAAATAATGATTCCCTTGCAGGGCTGCAAACAGCAGGGCCGCGCCTGCTTCGCGCTTTAAAATAAACTGCACTGCGCCGTTGCAGAGATTACATACGCCGTCGAAAAAAACGACCGGTGCCGCGGTATCCAAATCAGGAATGTTTATTGATCCAGCCGACGACGTCGGCGAGAACCTTTTGGCGGTCGCTGTAGGTTTCATTCATGGTCTCGTGATAGAACCCCGGATAGATATGCAGTGTCTTATCCTGCGAGCTGACGCCTGCGAAAAAAGCTTTTGAGCCCTCGACTTTGGCTATCCCGTCGGCGTCGCCATGGAAGACGAGAATCGGCAGCGTAAAGCGCGGCGCTTCGTTGATGAGTTTTTCACCGACGCTGAAAAGATCGACACCCATTTTCAGCGAGATCTTGCCGTGCACCAGCGGATCATTGATATACGCCTGAACGGTGTTTTCATCACGCGAAATCAGCTTAACATCAAGTCCCGCGTCAACAGTTACAGCTGGCGCAAAATTCGCGAGCACGGTGCCGACGGCTTTTTTGATTTCCTGTATCGGGTCGAGCGCTGGCTTAAAGCCGCCGCTTGAAAGTATCAACCCTTTGAGCTCTTTTGCGGTATCACCCGATAACGTCGCAAGACCAGCAACCAGCGCGCCCATCGAATGCCCTAATAGAAACATTGGCACATTTGGATTTTCAGCGCGCGCTTTTTTGATCAATACCGTTAAATCGGCGGCGTAAAAGTTAAAATCGTCGACGTGCCCGCGCCGGCCGGGTGTTTTGCCGTGCCCGCGCGCATCCAGGGCATAGATGGCTGTGTTTTCGTTTTCGAGCGCCTGTACAATATTCTTATAGCGGCCCGAATGCTCGCCGAAACCATGTTGAATTACCAGTACCTTCTTGATTTCCGCCGGTTTCCAGGACTGTGCATAGAATTCAAACCCATCGGCAGGGTTTTTCAACGTCATCGAAGCCTGTTGCATAGGCCATAGAGAGGCCACGACACGCCCGGACAAACTCAATTCAGCGGATGAGCTTGCCGGAAAATAAACCCGGCAGATCGGTGAAACCAATCCATTTGTTAAACCAGAGACGGTAATAAACAAAAAATGCGCAGACATAAAGCAGCGCGATAATCAGCATCACCGCGGTCTTACGGTACTTGAAAGTTTTACCGAGCTCAATGACATACTTGAGCACCGCGTTGGTCATATTCTCAATATAAGAAATAAGAAAATAGAAAAGCGCAACCACCAGTACCATGCCAATCATCGTCACAAGAACGGGGGCGATATATTTTTGCAGTGAGATCACCTGGAGGTTCAGCACCTGAACAGCGAGATCGATCACCAGTAAAACCAACATACGAAACGAAACGCGGATGACTCGCACCTGCCAAGCCTGATGCCCGTTGCTCATTTTTTCCCTTTTGCCTGTGCCGATTTTGAAGACCACAGCAGCCTGTTTTCGCGCTCGATTTTTTTCTGCATCAACCGGGCATTATTCTGGTTCAGCGCCTGCGCGATGCGCTGGCCTTCGAGTGAATTCAAGGTTTTGAATTTGCCAAGGCTCTCTTTCATCGCGGTGTGTATTTCCTGCGTGAGAAAATCCCCGGTATCATTCAAATTCTCGATACCGCGCCAGATATCGACGGCGCGTTTTGCATTTTGCCACGAGGCGGGGTTGCCAGGTTCGACGCTTTCCCAGAAAACCCTGCCTTTGGCGAACGTCGCATCCTTGATACGGTAACCACCGGGCGTATTTTCGGTGAGGTAATCGAGGATCTCGGTGCGCTTAAGATAGTAGTGCTGCAACGCTGCCGGGCCATTGCGAATACCTTTTTTTTCGGCGAGGGGTAAGTAGCGCTTCGCAACCTTGTCGAGGGTCTGCACACGGATGTTCTCCCGTGCCTTCGGCGGAAGGGAATCGATATATTTTTTCATATCGAAGAGCATATTGAGCGCGCGACCCTGAATCTCGTAAATGTTCTCGATCGCAAAAAGTATTTCCGTCGCGTATTTTGTACCTCTTTTCTTCGCGGCGACATCGAGTGCCTTGCGTAAAAACTCTTCTTTATTCAAGGCTTCGTGGTAATAGTCGATGGCGAGGTAGGTCGGGTCAGAATGATTAAATGTCGAAGCGACGCGCTGCAGATTTTCATAATACAGATCGCGGATCGCGCGCGGCAGGTCGCCGTCGTTTGGGTCGAACTTGCCATAATCCTGTAAAAAACGGTCGAGCTGTTGTTCCTTCGGGTCTGAAAGTGTTTCGTCAAAGTATTTCCGCCGCGCGGCTTCGTCAAAACTCAGCTTTCCCGCGGCGCCTTCCTGCGTACGTTTGACGATAACCTTGGTCCGTTTCTTGTCCGGTATCGCCTTGCCTTCACGCCACAGCCTGTAGTTTTCGATGACTTCGTTGCGCTCGTGCATCTTTTCAAGCTCTTGCGGCGCTTCTTTAATTTCTTCGCGGAAGGGTTTGTCGATATTATTCAGTGTCGGGAAAATATCCTTGGCGATGATGTTGCGGTAATCGCGTTTGCGGTTGCGGTATTCTTCAGGAACCGCATTGTTGATCGCACTCTTCTCTTCTTTACCGCCATAATTTTCGTTGAGCTTCTCACCCTCTTCGGTGCGATCGAGCTGCTCTTTCCACTTACCGCCCGGAATGCCAAACTCTTCGGCAAAATCGCCGTTACCCTTGCCCTGTGAATCCGCCATGGGGCCATGCTCAAAACCACCACCGTCCGAAGGTTTGGATTCCTCACCTGGTTGGCCGGGTGCCTTCGGAGCCGGCACCATCTGTGCCATCAACTGAATCTGTGGCTTGTTGCAGATCTCGAGTTCCTGCGCCTTAAGCCCCTGTATTGCCAGGTGCGTAAAGAGCGAGAGATGCATGAGAATCGACAGATAGAAAAACAGCGCCCAGCGCTGCCGTTGCACATAACTGAGGAAATTCCTGAAAATACCCGTGCCTCCGTGCGAACCTTCAAGCGTCATTGCGAGATGAGTCTGGTTTTGGACGGCGCACCGTCAATGAGTTTGAACCCGCAGCTACGGCGTAAAGGGATCATACAGCGGCCCGCAGAGTACCGGATCACTCGGGCTATTGGCACAATCGAGATTGATGCGTGTTACCCGGCCGTTATATATGGAAGTGACGAACAGGTAGTTACGTTTTGTTCCCTTCGCAGCGGCCGTTGCCAATGCCAAACCATGCGGCTCCGCATAATAATCCGGCGGATAATAGCTGACTCCTGCATAGGGATCTGATCCTGGAGCCGATGCGTTCATTTCCCAACCAACTTTACCATGCCCAAGCCAGCCGGCAAAATTCCCCGTGCCGATATTCCAGCGCACAATGCGGCTATTCAAACGATCCGCTATGTACAGGTAGGTACCGTCGGTTGTCACCGCGGAAGGGTTTTTAAAATACCGGACCGCTGATGAGGCCGTTGCCGCCGCGGTCCAGGTCGTCTGCCATCCGTTAGTACCGTTACCGATCCACCCGGTAATGTCATTGGCCACCAAATCAATCCTGACAATCCTATGATTCTGCTCATCGGCGACATAGAGAATATTATTGTGAAAGGCTATGCCGCGCGGGGAATCGAAATAGCCCTTTGCGAAACCATTGAGCGTGCCGGCGCCAATGGCGAGAGTGCTTGAATTCCAGGCACTCTGGTTGTTGCCAAGGTAACCAACATAATTGCCGTTCGTCTTATTGCGTCTCAGTATCCGGTGCTTTCCGTTATCGACAATAAACAGATCGGTACCATTAGAAGTCATCGCCCAGGGAAGCCAGAACATACATGGATCGGTCTCCGCGCCTGCGAGACGGAGCGTCTCAGCGTCGGTAACTGTACCGGCACCTTGCCACGCACCTGCGGAGCATGTAGTGTTCAACCCAATCCAGCCGGTAAAATTTCCCGCAGAATCATATTTCACAATGCGCCGGTTATTTGAATCAGCAATGTAGATCGTATGGCCTGAATCCACATAAACGCCCTGCGGCGAATCCAGGGTATGCGCACAATACGAATTCACAAAACGTGACGTATTGTTATCCCAGAGGTTACCGGTGGTCGGGCAGGTGTTGGAGGAATTCCCCAGGCGGCCCATGGGCGTTCCCATTTCGACATCCAAACGCTGTAGGCTCATGTTATTATAATCCACCACATAAAGGAAATTGCTGGTTGCATAGGGCCCACTGGGCGGCGTACCACCCGTAAAGGCGGCAATACCACTGGGACGATTATAACGACCATTCTGGTTATTTGCCCAGCAGGCGCCGCTGTCGCTTTGCCAATCAAAATCAGGAGAAGCATTGGTTGTGTACGAATAAGTCGCACATGTTTGAGCCCCCACCCATTTTGAATGGTTGCGTTTCATAATCAGCGCCGGGTCGAAAGACCGGCAGCTTCCTGTCTTGTTCGGGTTATAGAGAATGATGTGCGCTGTATCGTTAAGGCTCCAGCCATATGTCGAGAGCGGCAAGGTTTGGCCCGCATCAAATGTGTTCACCGAAATGGTTGCGGGAGGACTTCCGGAAATAATCTGATTTTCTGTGCGCAGGTTTACGACATACTTCAGCGGCAGCTCACCGGCAACCGCGCCCGTACCCGCTGTATCCACTGTGGCTTTGTCTGTTCCGTCAAAACGGTGACGGAAGATGATATAAGAATTGGGTTTAAGACCAGCGGTGCCATCAGCGCATTTCGGAGGATCATAGTTATAAGGCACGTTATTCGAGTATTTAGATTTGATTGTGGTGCCGTTGACAATGGTCGTCGAAGCGGAATTACCGATTTGCACATTGCTCAGGCTGTATTTGGTCACAGATGTCGCGACCCCGTTCATGCCATCCGCAGCGTCGATGGGAATGCCCAGCATCATCAGGTAATGCGTTACGACGTAATCCCCGTAAATCTCGGCAAACCCCGACGCGGAAGTATATTTTTTACCAATGGCTTCGAAACCGTTAATTGTCGGGTCGCTCGTCGTCATCAGCTCGGTAAGCATCGTTGCAGCACTACCCGGGGATGTCATCTCGGCGCGGTGCCTCAGATAGTTGAAGAAAAGATTGCTCTGTAAATAGCCGACGATCTTGGGTCCCCAGGTCAGAAAATCTGTCAGCTGCGGTGCATCCTGGTAGGAGTCGATGGTCGAGGGGGATGCCAACTGGGTCAGGCGGAGTTGCTGCACATTGGCAGTCTGTATCGTCTGGCTCGGCGCATTTTCAGCGATACCTTCAGCGATCCACAGATCATGGTTTGTGAGCCGTTGTTTCATCACACGTTTGTTGTACGTAAACAGGTGAGAAAGCTCGTGGATGACGATATCGTTCACCTGGGCGGCGTTCGATGAATACCCCGGATTGAGGTCGTAGTTAATAACGCTCATCTCATTGCTGTACCCGCCCAGCGAACCGATCAGGTTTGAATACTGTTGAATCGCCACCGGATCGGTAAAAAGTGCTGTGGTAAAAGTATTGGAGTAGAGATCGCGGGGAGAAAAATAACCACCCACATAGTTACCCGTCGTCGCATAATCATCCTGAATGTTATATGCCAGGATAACGATGCGGGCGCCGTCGTTTGTGTAAGGATGCTCACCGCCACCGTAGACGCTCTTCAGATTGTCATATGCGCTTTCCATGGTGGTGAGCACTGTCGCGGCCTGTGTGGAATTAATCGTGCCATCGAGCGCGTCACGGTAGAAAACAAAATGTGTTGAAATAGCCAGCCTGACCGCATTCAATTTATAAAAAGGCGTAAAACTGCCGAGCATCGCGTCGCTGGCAGCCTGCCGGTTTTTTACCCAGAACGACCAGGACGAAGGTCCGCCACTGCTACCCATGCCAGGCTTCGTGATTCCCGTCTCAACCTGTTGCGCTGGCAGCATATTCTGCTCGCTGAGGGTCACGGAACCTTCACCTAACCGCGCACAATGGATCATGGCAAGGGTTGATCCTGCCAAAAAAAGATTTCTTAAGATCGGTCGCTTTCTTTGATGTGACATAAAGTTTTCAGGAACAAACGTTCCCTCTACTGTCTTCTTTATGCTTTATTGGACGACCGGCAAGCCAAAAATGTAACAGCTAGCGTCCCTTTTTGAACCACTCCAGCACGTCGACGGGCAACGCCAGCACCACGGTATTGGAAGCCGTTGGCCCCAGGCCATCGAGGGTCTGTAACGTACGCAGCTGCATGGCACCCTTGGCCTTTTCCATCATCTTCGCAGCATCGGCGAGATTCTTCGCCGCTTCTTTATCGCCCTCGCTCTTGATGATGTTCGCGCGCTTCTCACGCTCCGCCGCAGCCTGACGGCTCATGATGCGTTTCAGGTCGTCGGGTACTTCGATGTCCTGTATCTTGATCGCTTTGACGTCGAGACCCCAGCCGTCAGTTTCGCGGTCGACGAGCTTTTTGATCGCATCGCCGATCTCTTGCCGTTCCACAAGCAGGGTATCGAGAGTTTTACCACCGATGATATCGCGCAGCGCCGTCTGTCCGTATTGCGTGATAGCGTAGGCATAGTCCTGTACTTTGATAATCGCCTGCTCGGGGTTTTCGACCTTGAAGAAAATCGCGGCATTGACATGCACGGGCACGTTGTCCTTCGTCATGATCTGCTGTTTCATGACATCGAGTGTACGGATGCGCATATCGACGCGCACCATGCGCTGGATGATCGGGATTAAGAAACGCAGACCGGGCTGTTTGTTACCCGTGAATTTGCCCAGCGTAAACACCAGGCCTTGCTCGTACTGGTTAATAACCTTGAGGCTTAAAAGGATAAAAAGTATCGCAAAAGATATGATGGCAATTTTGGCTTCCATCGTTCAGCAAGTAACAGGAATCGGGGGATGTCAACCGTTTACCTGAGTACTGCATCTTTTCGGTAAATTATCGGAATCATTCCTCTATTTTTTGGAAATACAAAGGCATCCATAACAGGGCTCGCACCTCAGGAACAAGTGCTGCAAAAAGGATGAATCAAAGGTTAGCGCCTGCCATCGCCATGTGATTTATTTTGAACGCAAATAACGGAGCGCCGGGCTGAATCTGGATTGACAGTTTGAGAGAGCCCTCCGACTTCCCCCAGTCTAAAACAAAAAAAACCAGAAAGGAGATAAAATGTCACAGTTTATCAAAATTTGCATAGTCGCCAGTCTCGCCACGATACTCGCAGCATGCGCGACCTCCCGGGTCATCAAACAAACGGATTCAACAGCCGTAATTCAGGGTGTTGGTCCGACGGAGTTTGAAGCCAAAGAGAACGCCACCAAAAAAGCAGAGGAAATTCTTGGAGTTGTGCAAGAGACACAAAAACCCGAGTGTAATCAGGAAATTCACGGAGCCGGCAGCACAACCGGTATGGGCGCAAATCAGGAATACAAGTCTGAAACGTCAACATACTACAGCTGCGTGATGTACTTCGCCAGAAAATAATTCTCTTTCCTTATCCCGCTCCGGCAAATGAAATGCCGGAGTGGGGCCGGTCTCCAACGCAACGGCTAAGCAATATTCTGGTGCCGGATATCGAAGCTCTCCGCCAGGCGGAAGGCTTCTTTATTACGGACCATAAAATCAGGCACGTTAGAAAGCGCATCTTCCTGCCAGAGCGAATCGCCCACGACGTTGATGATGCCCTTCGCATTGGGCTCGAGAGCCGCTTCGATCGCGCGCACAAGGTCTTTGTCTTCGGTGCCGCGGTATTCATGCGCCAGGTGTTTTGCCAGGTCTTTCTTTTCATAACCTTGCGCGAATTGCGTGAAATAATCACCGAAGCTCAGGCCTGAGGCCTTCCAGGCTGTCTTCAGTTCCGTCGAACCGGGAAAGTTTTCTTTCTGCACACCGCGCTGGATCAGCAGGCAAATGCCGCGCAGCGACTTCGAGGGGAAAAGACCCGCCCGCACGATGCGGATGTGGTTTGGATTCTCGACCGCGAGTTTTTCAAGCGCGTATTTGGCGAACGCCACCGAACCATAGGCAACTTCCAGTGACTTCAGCCAATAATAACTCGAAAAGCCGATGGTGAGCTGCGGGTTGAGTTCGTCGATCAGCGTAAGAACCGGGCGCACGGAAAAATCGAAGCAAGCTTCGACGTCGGCGATAGGCGCGAGCTCAGAGGGATATCCCACCATGCCGAAAGCCGGGCAGAACACGAGCACATCCACCGGCGCTATCAGCGCGGGCTTGATCTTACGGATCGAATCGGGTTTCACGAGATCGATGCCATGGATGGCACTGAGGCCATCGACACCGCCCTCTGATTTTGAGGTGGTGACGGTGATGCGCGCTTCGGCATCTTTGCGGCGAATCGCCTCGATCGCTTTTTGGCCGGCAACGCTGGAGGCGCCGACAACGAGATAGTGTTTGGGTTTCATATGTTGCTCCTTGTCCCCACCCCCTGCCCCTCCCCGCATGCGGGGAGGGGAGCAGATAGGAATGATAAATTATTGAGACATGGCTTGAATGAGCAGAACTGCCCCTTCTCCCCCGCAAATTCCGGGGACAGATACAAGAATGACCGACCATTCATTAGTGATTTCAAATTGGCAAAAGAAGATTTCATATTACGCCATCGCCAGCTTTTGCATGAAAAACTTTTCGAGAATTTCAATCGGCCGCGTGCTGCGCTGCGCTTTCGCGCGCAGAATCGCACCCTCGGTGCTGTTCAGGATAATTTCCGCGAGTGTTTCGGGGTCTTCGTTCTTCGCCAGCGCGCCGGTTTCCTGGGCGCTCTTGAGCGCGTCGGCCAGGTTGGATTGCATGCGGCGGAAAATCGCCTCGGTCTGCTTGGCAAACTTTTCACTTGCCCCGGAAAGTTCCTGCGCGAAGTTACCGACCAGCGACCCCTGCGTATATTGCATCGACGAAGCCATTTCTTTCATGCGGGCAAAATAGTTTTTGAACTGCGTGCGGGCGTTCTGCTTTTTCTCGCGGAAGATGGCGACGACATTGGTCTCCCACTTCTGCGCATACGAATCGAGTACCGCGCCGATGAACTCTTCTTTATTTTTGAAATAGTTGTAAAACGAACCCTTGAGAATCGCGGCTTTCTCTGCGATATCGGCCATGCTGGTGCCGTTGACGCCGTTGCGCCACAGCAGCGAGAGGCAGTCGTCTATAATCTTTTCACGCGTTGTTTTTGCCTGCACGGCGTTCAATATGAATGATCGGTCATATTGTCAATGACAATTGGCCCCAAGGCCATCTGCGGTTATTTGACTTCCGGTGGCTTCTTCTCGGGATTTTCAGGTGGTTTGGTTTCGGCGTTTTTTACCTCTTGCTCTTGTTTAGCCTTTTCTTCGGCTTCTTTCGCCTGGCGTAACTGCTCTTCACGCTCTTCGGCAAGACGCTTCTGCTCGCGCTTGGTCATTGTGCTGAGTAACTTCACGACATCGGATGCCTGCTTGGATTCGGCGATATGCAAGGCGGTTTCTCCGGCATTGTTCTTCGCATTGACGTCCGCGCCGGCCTGTAACAGTAAATACGCGCAACCCCTTTTGTCGCGCTCCGCAGCCTTCATCAGCGCCGTGTCGCCGGCCTTGCTCTTCATGTTGACGTCGGCCTTGGCATTGATGAGCAAAGTCATGACCTTCATGCCCTCGTCGCCGATCGACGCAAAGGCGGAGGTATCGCATTCGCGCGCCGCTTTCATCAGCGCGGTCTCTCCCTTGTCGTCGACCGCGTTGACGTCGGCCTTCGCTGCGATCAGAATCTTTATGGATTCTGAATACTGGCGCGAGGCTGCCGTAATGAGTGCAGTTCTGCCTTTGTAATCGCGCGAATTGACATCGGTGCCCGCAGCCAGCATCGCCTTGACTTCGTCAGTTCGGCCGGCCGCCGCGGCCTCAAAGATGTCATGGGATTTACACGATGCAGAGATCAGCAGGATTATCGTTAGCAGAAGCGTTTTCTTCATGCACCGCGTCTGACGCCGGCCACTCAAACGGTCAAGTATTCGTCAGTGCAGCGTTGTTTTTTGCAGAACGCTTTCAATCGTTCCTTGGCTGCCATAGGGCGATGAAATAAAGAGGTAATTATATTTTTTACCTAGAAGCAGGTAATGATCGAGCCTCGTCTTACCTGCCTGAAAGCGCCACTGGATGACCTTGAGGCCGTAGATTTCACTGTATGTCAGGTCACGGTTCGTACCGCGATCGGGGCGCTTTGTCTCCGATGATTTTCTGACGGCATACATAATGTCCTGGACGCTCTTCACATGCAGCACATGCATCTCGCAGAGATACCCGGTTTCAGGCCGCGAAACCTGTTGCACCTCGGGGTCCTGTGCCTGCCAGCGGCAAAAATCCACAGTTTGCAAAGGCCTCGGGAACAGATCGCGGTACACAGTTGCACCGGGTTCGATGCGCACATTAAAGGGCCCGGCAAAATCCACGCGGATCTCTGCCGTCGTGAAAACGGTCGTGTCTTCTGCAGAAAAATTTACACTCGCGCAAAGATATACGACAATCAAGGTGATCGGCAGAAACCTCATAGATAAGGTCTCCGTCACCCGGGTTTATTCCCTGTCGAGCAGGATTACAAAACTCTTCGGCAGTTTTATTTTTGGTTGACCCTTCGACGCCAGGCTTTTTGGAAATACCTCTAGCTTTAATACCGATCATGGCATGGGTTTTTCTATCATCGGCTTCAGGCGCATTTCTGATCGCACTCGGCCAGATTTTTTACCTCAAAACCAGTAAGAACCGCGTCGCCTTTTTCATGTATCTCTGCATGGCGTATATTCTCGTTTATTATAAACTCGCCTTTGACCTGACCATGGTTTCCCAAGGTCACCTGTTCCTGACCGGGAATATTGCGGGTATTGCTGCGGGTTGCCTGAGTTATTTCCATGTGCGCAGCGTAGCGGATAACTCCTTCGTTTTCGGTTGGCGTCATGCCGCGCTGATTGTGGGGTGCATCGCCGTTTATGCGCTGCCGCTCTGGCCGTTTTGGAGCCTAAGCCCGGTCGAAAAAGGCGAGCTCTTGCGTCAGGCGATCACGACAGGGCAACTCTACTGGGACGAACCCAAACTGGGGGGCGTTTCTGTCTTTAAGATCAGCAACACCGTCTTCGCTTTAAATTCGATGGTGTTCGTGGGCCTCGCAACGCTCACCTTACTGCGATCGATCGAACGTGAAAGTATGTGGCGCAATTTTTATTTTTACCTGAGCCTCATTATGGGCACAGGTTTTTTGTCCGCGCTCATCGGCGGTTATGGCGTCTATTCGGGTTCGCTCTTTTTGATTTTGGTGGTGGGTTTTATTCTCGGCGGTTCGATTTTCGGCTTTTACCTCGTGGGCCAGGCTTTTCCCTGGGTGCTCTATGAACGTAACCGGGAGTCGAATCATACGCCGGCCGAATCGGCCACCAAATTGAACCTGCGCGATGCGGATGTGAAAAGGGTTTCAGAAAAGCTGGATATTCTGCTCAGGCAAGATCATCTCTATAAGCGGAGTGATCTTACCCTCACATCGCTCGCGGCTGCGGTCGGGGTTGCTCCGTACCAGCTTTCGGCCTACCTGAACCGTTTCGAAAAAAAGCGGTTTACCGCGTTCATCAACGGGTTTCGTATCGCCGAGGCACAACGGCTATTCGCGGCAGATGCAAAGGCCAATAATATCATCGTCGCGCGCGAAACCGGCTTTAACAGCGACACGCATTTCTATTTTGTCTTTCAGGGTATGGTGGGTGTGAGTCCTGGTAAATACCGGCGGCAGCTTAAAGAAAAATCTCAGAATTCATAAGTTCGTTAAGATCGTTTTGGTTGCTTAAGTAGCGCTTGCATATCATGGGCAAATGCTTACCTTATGGAGAAAATCGGGCATTCACATGTTCATCACTCTCACCTTTGCAGCCTGTAGTTCGTGGGGAGAATTTTGGAATATTACAGCCACAATCCCGCCAACCGAATACCTGTTCGTGACCGGAAGCTATAGCCGACATACTTACCGGTATGTGCCTGCCACGAATACTTTCATAGCGGGACCCGATCTCACGGGCGACATCGGCATAGGGGCCAATGCCTTCAAGATTAACTCGGGAATCCATGCGGGAAAAATACTTATTATTCATGCGGCTACGACAAGTTTGACGAGCATTTACGATCCTCAAAACCGATCGATGATCGTGGGGCCAGATCTCGGTATAAATGCCGACTACTATTCCCACAATTTCCTGATTCCATCGGGGCCGCAGGCGGGAAAAACCATGATCATCCCCGGTCTAGTGACTTCGACCCGGGTCTATGATCCGGAAACCAATACTTTCGCTGCCGGGCCGGTATTGAATAACGCGGGCAGAATCACGCTCGCGATTCCTTCGGGTATGCATCCCGGAAAATTTCTGATTATCGGTGCCATGGCGAGCGATCTGTACGATCCCGCTACGCACACCATTGTCGCCGGTCCAACACCGGGAAGTCCGATCGCCTCAAACGGTACCAATTTATTCCCGGTCCGCAGCGGGCCGCACGCTGGTCGATTTGCCTTTGTCCGCGGCGGTGGTCAAACCCTTGTTACGATATATGATCCGGTATCGCATTCCTTCCCCGCTACGCTCAATTTGACTGCCGGTTCAAACGACGGCAGCCAGGCTTTCGATATCTCTACCGGTCCTTTAGCGGGCAATACGATGATCGTGCACTCCGACGGGCCGGGCGCGACTTTGTATCAGGAAAGTTCAAACACGATGGCGGCTTATGATGTCGGCACTACCGTCTATTACGGTTTGAATTCTTTCGATCTTAAGGCGGGGCCCTATTCCGGAAAACGCCTCATGACTCTCGGGCTTTCTACGGGCACCAGGTTGTTCGATTATGCTACGGGTACATTTTCGGAAGGACCGAGCGTACCCGAAAACGTCGGAGGCGGAGGGTTTTGGATGGCGCTACCCTAAGGCTTAAACCTAAACTTCTCGTTATCCGTCCACGCACACGGCCACTGTACCAGCAGGCCGCCATCGCCCGTGGCACCACCGGCAATATCGAGGCACTGGTTAGAGTGCTTGGCCTGTAAGGAAAAATAACCGGCGCCATCGGGTAATAATCGAAAGCGTTGGTTGTTGCCGCCGCCGCAAGAGAACTGGATCGCATTCGTACCGTTTGCCGTAGAGCCACCTTTGATGTCCATGCACTTGCCGCTGTGCCGCACATTGAAACGGAAATACCCGTCGCCCATCGCCTCCAGCTGCCAACGCTCGTTATCTACACCCCAGTCTGAGTATTGGTCGATGTTGACGCTGTCAGCGGTCGAAGCGCCGGGAACATCGAGTACGCGGCCCGAATGGCGAGCCTGAATACCAAAGTATTCAGAGCCGGATGGATCGGTGATGAAAGGTATGTTACCGCCTACAGAAGATTTGTCGCAACCGTCGGCGCCGCAGCCACCGATTTCTGAAAGATTACCGCGCTCGAGCGGATGCCCAATACCATCGAAGCAGCCCGAGCCCTGGCAGTTCATCCAATCGGGTTGGCCGGCACCGCGTTTGACTTCGACGAGATTATTCCAGGTGTCCATGTGGTAATCATTGCCGCCGGGGTTACGGAAATCTTCAAAGTAAAGACATCCCCCTGAGCCGCCGGAGTCATGGAAACTGCCATGCGCGTTTTTGCCGACATAAGCGATGGGATGGTTACCCGTGGTTTCAAACTGGCCCGCCTCCTTGCTATACCAGCCGTTGTGCTGGTAATAGGCGACGCGCGCCATCTGGCCGTTCACGACCAGCACCGCCATGGATTCCCAGTCGGCGGCATGTGAACCAGCTGTCACGAAACATGTACTCTGCCAGGAATAAAAAAACCAATAACGGATCAGCACGCTGTTTGTGCCTACCGCAGTCGCTGAATAATAGATCGGTACTTGGTTATTAGCTATAGTGGAGTAATTCTGGTTGCACATGGATTGCGGCGAAGCTCCTGATTGACGTCCGCTGTAATATGCCCCCGCATCGCTTGGGAAGCACTTGCTCTGGTCACCCGAATCTTGTCCGAAGAGTTGATCGAATCTCAGGCGTGGAGCATACTGCTGCGCGAGAGCGTTCAGATCAAATGAAGGTTCGCCCGCATCGGCCTGGCAGAGATACATTTGCTTATTATCGCAGTAGCGACCCGAGCAGCGCATGCCGGCGATATACATTGACTGCGGCGCGATAAATTTGCCGCCCGACTCTTCGGAGACATTGCCGCTCCAGTAGCAGCTTTTGCGTACGTTGTTATTGTTGAGTTGCGAGCAGCGCAGCGCGATGCTGTCGCAGTAGCTGCCCGAGCATTGCAGGCCAGTGACAAAACCGTTGTTCGCACAGATGCGTTCGTTATTGCCCTCTTCAGAAAAGGAATCTGTCCACCAGCTGTTTGTGTGCTGATAGCCCGATTCGGCATTGAGCAGGCTCACGTCGTCGCAGTAACGACCCGAGCAGCGTATGCCGCGCGTCAGAAACGCGGAGTCACTCTGTAGCGCAGCGGACCCATCCGTCGTCCACTGCGACCAATATGCCGGATGTACCTCGTTATGGAAGGCAGAGCTTCCGGCACTCGATATCTGCAGAGCCGCGTCAAGACCAGAGATCTTCGTGGCAGTCTTTGCATCGTCTGTTTTATTAACGGCGCAGGAGAGACTCATGATAAGTAAAAGTCCTGCGAGGACCGTTTTGATTTTGGTTAGTTTTGTTTTCATTTGTTGCTCCTGTTTTACCCCACCCCCTCCCCACCATGTGGAGAGGGGGAAAAGAGAACCGATCGGCCCCTCTCCACGTCAGTGGGGAGGGGTGGCCGAAGGCCGGGGTGGGGTTAATAACTCTTAATCCACTGCTGATTGACGCCGCCGTTATAAGTCCATTGCCCGATGCGCGACCCGCTCGCTTGCCCGTAGGCATCCACCGCATAGGTGTTGTTGTTGCGGTTGCGGATCGACGTGCCGATCCAGTCGAACTTCAGGTTGTTGTTATTGTCGCAGGTCCAGAGTTGGATCTGGCCGTTATTGTAGGTCTGCCCGCGGTTATCGAGGCAGTACGAGGTGTTGAGCTTCGTTCTAAAGAAGCCATTGTCATAGGTCCACCACTGCGCGTTTGAACCATTACAATCATAGAGTTGGATTCCCTGCCATAAAACAGCCATGCCGTTCGCGACATCCATGCACCGACCATAGGTCTTGAGCCTGAACCAGTTGAGGTCGGCTTCATTCGCATAACCCGACGGCGTCATCTGCGTTGTGAAATAGACGGGATTCACACCCGCCGCGAGAGTCTGAATAATGCCGTTTTGCAGGTCAGCGATATCCTGGGCGGATAGACCCCCGTTATCGACCGCGAGCGCAAAGTGCAGCGTCGCCGAAGTTTCTCCCGCATCAGCATCGTCGAAAACGATGATGCGACTACCGCCGCCGGCAACCTTGCCGGGATCAGATGCAATTGCCACTTCGTTCGTGGCCTGTGTGAATACTGCATCTTTTACCAGCGTGCCGTTATAGGTGCGCTTCTCGGTGATGATAACCGGGTTTGCCGCCCAGTGCCGCGGGATAAAAATTTCCGTCGGCGCATCGGAGCTGCGGCCCTGCCAGACAGTGAAGATAAACTTCTTACCTTTAAGGTAGGGCTTGCCTTCAAACTGGCCCGCCAAATTGATACGGATCGCACCCCAGCTCATGACATCGTTTGCCGCGTCGGGCACCATCGCATTGTAATACATATTGAGAATGCGGCCCTGCGAGTAGCGCACATACGCACGTTCGACTAAAGTCTGCGGCACGTTGTAGGCGGTGGCATAGTTTTTCACGACCGAAAAATTTTCGCCATTCCAGGCATCTTGCCCGGTCATAAGTTTAGAAGCATTGCCGTTCTGGTATTCGTTGTGGTGGTCGTAATAATAGTCCCAATGCCATTCGGTCGCGCCGACGACGGGTTGGTAAAGATTCGCGTGGCGGTCTTTAGCTTTACCCTGGTCAGAAGTCTCGAGGGCCTGATAGGTTGCATTCACGACACGCGCGGTATCACTCTGGCCCGAACCATTCAGCCACATACCGAATTCGGAAACAAAGACGGGTATATCGAGAAAACGCGCCTCATCGCGGATGAGATCGATCGCCGCAAAGTAGGCGCCATTGCGCGCGACGCTGGTATCGGCAACACCCATGCGGCCCTGATCGTAAAAATGCGCGTTGAAGACAAAACCGGGACCGGGCTTGTAATTCAGGTAATGGCCACCCGTTGCAGGTGCCACCGCGCCCGCAACCGAGCTCCAGAACACAAGCGGCTCGGCATAGACCGGCTTATCGTTCCAGCCGCGCGTGTTGAGTTCTGCACGCACGCGTTCGTAGAACGGCCACAACTTTTGGTTATCCCATTCTTGGTAACTCAATCCCTCGGTGCCACCGTCATAGGGTTCGTTGAGCGGATCGATGCCGGCGATGTAGTTGAACTCATCGGCAGTCAGCTTTGATTTAATGTAAGCCGCAGCCTGACCGAGCTGCCAGACAAATTCGGTCTGCATCCGGCGTGTACCGGCAGTGGTTTGGATTTCCTTGTCGTTAAAAAAATTACGCGCTGCCCGGCGGATGGCTTCGTTGGTCTGCAGATTTTGCGACCACGCGACACAAACCACACCGCAGTATTCGGCGGGATAATCTGCCGCAGGGGTAATCCACGCCGGGGCGCCGTTGCCCGTATGCCATGAGTTGGCGTTGAAGAGATGGCGCGAAAACAGGTCAGTGTGGTAATCGAGCAGAATGTACATGCGGTTTGCAATCGCCGCACGCATCTGATCGACGATGGCATCGAGGTAGGCATAGTCGATGGTATCGACAGCCGTGTGCACGCCCTCCCAGGCAATCGTGAAACGCACCATGTTCGAGCCGGCGTTGCGGCCCAGCGCATCGAAGGATGTCTTCGCATCGGCGGCATTCTTGAAGGGCTTGAAGCCCGACTCGGCGAGTTTCACTTCGCCCGAGACATTGAAGCCGCGGAAATAAACTTCGCGCCCCAGGCCGTCCGTGAAGATGCGGTCGGTTTTGCCGCCAAAACTTTTGGAGCCGGGGGTAATCCGCGCAGCGTTGGCGACGTTCTCGTAGTCGAAGGAATGGACGGCGGTGTTCCATGTGAGCGGAGCCGCCACGGTGGCTGTTGGCGCTGTGGCTTGAGCAATGGCGGTGGGATTTACCCCTTTGGCGACTGCACTTTCCGGTCCGGTCGTTTTCACCGCATTGCCGCAAGACGCAACAGCCAGAACGGCCAAGAGCGAAAAAATCTGTAATTTGACGGCCGCGTCATTTTGGCGGCGAGAACTTTCCTGTTGCATGCGCGAAGAAATAACATATTTTTCGGGCGACTTCTACGCAATTTGCCAAATTGCCCGGTATTTTTTTGCGGTGTTCGTCCGAAATGACATGCCGGACTGATCCCGTAGGGTTTATTGAATGAGATCTATGGATTCAATTTTTTGAAAATGTGCGTCTTTGGTATATAATGGCAAGCCATGTTGCATCGCCAGTGCGCCGATCCAGAGATCGTTTGTAGGTACGGGAGTCCCACGCCGGCGCAGATCCGCATAGATGCGCGCATAGTAATGAGAGGTACCTGCATCGGCATAGAGTACGGTCACACGCTCCGATGACAGGAACTTTTGCAGATTCTTTTCGTTTTGTGTGGATTTTGTGCCAAAAAGAAAACCCGCCCGAAGCTCACCAATGGTAATAAAAGTCAGGTAGACGCGGCCTGTGCGTTGCAGTTTATCTAATGCCGCTTGGTCGCCACGCGCGAGCTCGGCATACATATTCGTATCGAAAATGATATGCATTACTTCCAGAGCTCCGCATCGATTTTACGCTGATCTTTGAGTGTGCTATTGGTACCGGCATCGTCCGCCCACGAGCCCGCGATAAAATCCAAATCATGGTATTTTACGAGCCCATCATCAGCGCTTACGGAAGTTCTGAGCGCCTGGAGAAGCACTTCATTCAGGCTTTCATGACTTTTACGCGCCTTGAGGCGAAGCGCGCGATCCACCTCGGCAGGAACATTACGGATAGTGTACTGCACTCTCCCCATGTAGGCAAACTAGGCAATTCTTGCCTACACGTCCAGATTTTTTTCACCGCGGCGGAAATCGCGCGGGGCTTTGCCCGTGATCGTTTTGAACATTCTGTTAAAAGAAGAAAGTGTGTTATAGCCGACTTCGAAGGCCGCCTCGATGATTGACATTTTGGGATTCTCTGCCAGCAGTTTCTGCGCTGCCTCGATGCGGTAGCGGCCCACGTACTGGTGGAAGTTCACCTTCTTTACGGTGTTGAGATACTCCGAGAGCTGCGACAGCGAGATATCGAGTTTTTGGGCGAGAGCGTTCAGCGATAATTCGGGGTCGGTGAAAAGCCGTTCATGGGCCATCAGCGCAGAAAGTTTTGCCTCGAGCTCGGGCAGTTTTTCCGCTTTGAGCAGCGACTTGCGCGAACCCAGCTGGATGCGGACCTGGTAATTCGCGAGCACAGCCGCGTGGCGAAAGCCCAGGATATAGAACCCGAACACGAACACAGACCCTAAAACGCAGGCAATCCGCGCGCCGGTAAAACTCTTCTGGCTAAAGCCGATAGTTGCGCAGGCAATCATCGCCACAGCGAAAACGAAGACGTAGAAAAGCACACGCACGCTGAATTCGTCGCGGATAATATTCCAGCGGAACAGGTGCACGATGCGGCCCATCATCAGGATGAAGTACGTGCCCGAAAGGAGAATCCCCGTGAAATGGATCAGGTGGCCCATGTCGGGTTTGTGCAGCATCGCGACACGAATGGCATCGACTTTAATATAGGCTGGCGTGAGCAGGTATGGAATCGTGGCAAAGATCATCGCCACAGGTAGCAGCAGATGCAGATATGCCCGCTTACCGACAGGTTTCGGAATCGATACCGATTCGTGGAAAATGATGTAGCAGGCCGGGCCGATCGCATAGACGGCCGGTGTTTCGGCGAGGGCGAGCTGCGGTATCGCATAGGTGAGCTCGGCAGTCACATTGGCATTGCCGAGAAGCATCAGGCCGATCGAGGCGAGAAAGATAGCATAACCGATATTGCGCCAATTGCGGCGCGGCAAAATCAGGTGGCCGATCGCGCTCGCGATCAGGAAAAAAGCGCCGGCGGCGATGAAGACGCGGAAAAAGACATCCAGCGGCATGCCCGAATACGGCACTGCCTTTCAGCGCGTACACGGAAAAAAACCGCGCAATTTCCCAAACTGCGTGGATTTCCTTCCTTTTTTAGTATAATTTCGCTCCACTAAAGCCTTTGGAGGATCTATGCGTATTCAAATACCGATCTTATTGCTCGCGGCGGTTGCCGCAGGGTGCAGTAACGCACCTACCGGTTTCAAAATAGCACCCACAGCCGCGGGCAGCGTACGGGCCGCATTGCAAACGGCAAGCCAGGTGCAACAGCGCATGCCGCTCAGTACTAAAGGAAGATACGTCGTCGATGCGGCAGGCAATCGTTTCAAATTAAAATCCGTCAACTGGTACGGCGCGAGCGACACACGCCAGGTTGTCGGCGGTCTTGATAAGCAGCCCATCGCGCATATCGTTGGCCTTATCCAGGAATGGGGATTTAACTCGGTGCGCCTGCCGTTTTCGAACATGATGCTGCATGACACGAACCCCGTGCCGATTGAATACGTTTCGGCGAACCCGCAATTTGCCGGATTAACTCCTCTTCAGATCTACGACAAGACCGTCGAAGCGTTGACGAATGCTGGCCTTGTGGTCATCCTCAATAACCACACGACCTTTTCAGAGTGGTGCTGCAATTTTGACTACAGCGGTGAGTGGTACCATACGGGCTCGGCCTTCGCCTATAACCAGACGACGCAGATGTGGCGTGACGACTGGATGACGCTGGTCAATCGTTACAAATCAAACCCGTTGGTTGCGGGCGCCGACCTGCGCAACGAAGTGCGCACGATGCGCTCGGGCGACACACATCTGCCGAATAGCCCCAACTGGGGCTGGCGCAACCAGGACGACTGGCGCATTGCCGCACAGGACGCCGGCAATGACATCCTCAGGGTGAATCCCAACATGCTGATTGTGCTTGAGGGCATCAACTGGTGGGGGGCAATTCCGATTCTGGGTTCTGGGGAGCGCCCGCACCTGAAGCCGGTGCGCGACCTGCCCGCGCACATGCGCAACGCGAACAAACTGGTCTATGCCGCTCACAACTATTCCTTCATCGGGCCCAAGCATAACGGCGACGACGGCACTTCGGCGGGAAATATCAAATACAAGGACATGGACCGCAACACGCTCTTTAACACCCTTACAGATGAATGGGGTTATGTTACAGAAAGCAATAATCACTACACCGCACCGGTTTGGGTCAGCGAATTTGGTATTGCGAAAAATGAAGGAGACGGCGCGGCCCGCGAGTGGTTTATCCGCCTCGTCGACTACCTCATCGAACGCGACCTCGATTTCGCCTATTGGCCTCTGAATGGTCAGGATGGTTACGGTCTCGTCTCCGAAGATTATTCTCGCATACTTAACGACGACTGGCGCTACCCGCATTTTGCGCGACTGCTCGGTGCAGCAGGCAAAACAGATTCGGTTCAGGCAAATTCCTTTACCGCGCTCGCCATCGATTCGGGCGACGACAATGCCTCAGGCATCGATACCGATTGGTTGAGTGGCGCTTATAAAGGCACCTGCCCCGACGGGCAGCGCGGGTTGGGTGTGAGCGGCAACAACCGCGCTCTCTGCGGCGATATCCAGTTCGGCTATCTTTGGAATGCGGATCGCGCAACCAACGTGCAGGCCGTCTACGAAACCGGCGAACGCTCGCACAATACCGGCGACTGGGCGGGCGGCTTCACCAAGTACGAATGTCCTGCCGATTCTTATGCGGCTGGCATAACCAAACACTGGTGGGGAACGAGCGGTATTCTCTGTGCGCGCGCGAACCGCAGCCTTGCAGGCACAGCCTGCCGCACACTCTGGTTTGACCGCGGCGACAACCGGGCATCGGGCATCGCTGGCGATTGGGCTTCGGGCAGTTACAAGGGCCAGTGCGCCGACAACGAATACGCGGCCGGCCTCGCACAGCGCAACGGCGGCGCAGCGGCGCTGCTCTGCTGCTCGGTTCCGCTTGCAGGGGAACTGCCCCTAGTCTACAAAGCAAAAAATCTTGCTCACCGCACTGGCTTCGCCGAAGGCGATGCGTGGGTTGTGACGACGGCCGACCACTGGGCCGATCATATCATCTACGGCCCTTACGACCGGAGCCGCTGGGGTACCGGCAACAAGCAGGCGGTGTTCCGCATGCTCGTCGATGTCACCAATGCCAACAACGACAAGGTGCTCACCATCGACGTCTATGACGGCCAGGACGTGCTCGTGCGCCGCGACATTTACCGCCACGAATTTTCAGGCCCGGGTCAATACACGAATTTGAGCATGGACTTCAACATCGCACCGGATAAAATCAACCGGCCGATGGAAGTGCGTGCGTGGTGGTTCGATACGTCGTATGTCAAGATCGAGAATGTGACTGTTCAGAATCGCTAATCGCTGGCCGCTCTCGAAAAAATGAGCATTTGTTCATATTCGCCGCAAACCGTTCGTTGATTCGGTTTGCGCGGATATGGCGCTTTTTTGCCATGTGACATGTCTATTGCTCATCGTGCGGCACTGGCCGTTTTACTCATGATCTCTTTTTATCTGCTCGCCTTCGGCATCGCAGGGGCCTTGTTGGGCCTGGCCTATCTTCAGGTCATCAGCGGTCATATTTTTATTAAGATCGTTCTTGCCATGGTGATTCTGGCGCTCATTATAATCTGGGCGGTCTTACCTCGTTGGGATTTCTTTAAAGCGCCCGGGCCTGAACTCAAGGCCGCTGACTATCCCGAGCTTTTTCGGGGCATTCAAAGCCTCGCGCAAAAATGCGGCCATCCGGTACCGCGCCATATTTACCTGCTGCATGACGCGAATGCCTGGGTCACGCAGCGCGGTGGCATCATGGGGTTTGGGAGTAAACCCGTCATGGCCATCGGCATGCCGCTCTTTAAACTCTTAACGAAGGAGCAGCTCTTCGCGGTCATCGCCCATGAGTTCGGGCACTTTGTCGGGGGGGATACCAGGCTCGGCCCATGGATCTACAAAACGCGGCAGGCAATCGCACGCACCGTAAATTCAATTAACTCATGGATCAAACAGGTCTTTATCTGGTACGGCAACATGTACCTGCGCATCACGCAAGCCATCTCGCGCCGGCAGGAATTTTCAGCCGATGCGCTGGCGGCAAAATACGTTGGCCGCGCAGCTATCGCAACCGCGCTGGAAAAGATTTCGACCGATGGGGTCAAATACGATACCTATTTTAACGCCGAGGTTGCGCCACTGCTCGAACGCGGTTTTATGCCGGATATTGACGGCGGGTATGCGCAGGCCCTCAGAAATACAAAATTCGTCAGCAGTGTGGAAACGAGTTTCGTCAGCGGGGAGAAAAGCCCCTACGACAGCCATCCGCCGCTTACTGAGCGCCTTGCCGCGATCGCAGCGCTGCCCGATGCGCCAGTAGCAACTGAAAACCCTGAACCCGCACGCGCGCTTTTGCCGCAGGATATTCTTAGTGTTGAGACAAAGCTTTTCGAATTTATTCTCAAGCTAAAACTCAAGACCCTTGCGTGGAATGAAATTGTGGACTCGGCGTACAAACCGATGTGGACCGAAACCGTCGACTTCAACAGCAGCTGGCTCGGCAAGGCCGATGCACAGTCTGTGTTTCGTATGGCGCAAGACATGGAAGAGACAATTAAACGTATCGATGCAAAAGCGAAACTCAAGGACCTGGCACCCGAGCAGGTCTATTTTGTGATGCAGGTTCTGGGTGCGGCGCTGGCCCTGCGGCTACTCGAGATGGGCTATACTGCGAAAATTGAAATCGGCTCTGAATGGAAGTTCACGAAGGACGGCAAGACGTTCAACCCGTTTCGGCTGGTGCACGAGGCCTCTTCGCCCGAGATCGCGTCGCCTGAGTTTTAATCTCTGTCAGGCCTGAGGGAAAGCAAAAAATACTCCTGCATGGATTACCGCGGCAAAACCATTTTGATCACCGGCGCTTCGAGCGGTATAGGCCGCGCGGTGGCGCTCAAATTGGCGACCCACGGCAACCGCCTCGTCTTAACCGCGCGGCGCAAGGCACTGCTTGCCGAAGTTGCGGCTGAAGTGGTTCAGGCTGGTAGCGAAGCGGTGTGTTTTCCCGGTGATGCTACCGACGCAAAGCACGCAGAAAAAGTGGTACGCGATACCGTGCGCAAGTATGGTCGCATTGACCTCGCGATTCTGAATGTGGGTGCCGGGCCGGCATCGAACACGCTCACGGCGCCCGCCGAAAATATTCTCAATTGTATGCGCACCAACTACGATACGATGGTGAACTTCTTCGTACCGGTTCTGCGGCAAATGCGGAGCCAGACGACGCCGGCGATGATCACACACGTAAATTCGCTCGCCAGCTATTTCGGGCTACCGATGCAGGGCGATTATACCGCAGCCAAGGCCGCGGCGCGCATCTTTCTCGAAACCGCGCGCATGGAGCTGAAGCACTTCGGTGTAAAACATATCCGCATACAAACCATCCACCCTGGCTTTGTCGATGCGGGCCACAGCGGCCAGGATGCCACACCGGCGCCGAACCAGATTTCCGCGGAAAAAGCGGCGGATTATATTCTGCGCGGCATCAGGAGTGAAAAGCCGGAGAACCGCTTTCCCTTCGGCACGGCGCTCGCGGTTCGCATCGGCCGCATCGCGCCGCTGTGGTTCAGGACGAAGATACTGTTGAGCGCAGCGCCGAAAGAATATTAACGCCCCACCCCCTATCCCCCTCCCCCAGACTTGGAGGAAAGGTGGGAGTTAGGGGCGGGCGATCAAAATGCTTCTTTAAATGTGAAATAAAAATTCACATCGCCATGATTGGTAAATCCCAGATCCAACCGCATATTGATCTTCTGTTCTTTGTCGACCAGAATGCGCACACCGCTGCCATAGGATATCTTGAAGTTAGAAGAGACCGGCGCAAGCAGGTCACCAGTCACATCACCGATGCCTGTGAAGAGCACCAAACCAAAACGCCACCATACCGGCAGCCGATAATCCACCTGCGTCGCCCAGAGATGCCGGTCGAGGTACCGCCCGGAAAAATAACCGCGCATCTGAAACTGCCCGCCGAGGCGAGGCATCGCATACCACTGCGCATCGCCCGCGGTTGTTGTCAGCAACGCGTTCAGCGCGAAGACATGGCCAAACCAAACTTTTTTAAACCAGCGGTAATCGATCGTTGTCTGCAGCAGATTGCCCGTCGCCCCCAGATTCGCATTACTATGCACAACGCGCGCCTCGAACCAGTGCCCGCGCTCGGGTGAGAACGCGTTGTCGCGCGTATCGACGAGCAGATGGATGCCCGGCCCGTTGAGCTTTGTGCCATCGTGGCCCGCTGGCCGCACTGTCGCAAGGTACCCCGTATCTTTTTCGGGTGTGATGGTATCAAACTGGCTCTGCCACATGCCGCCGAGATAGACATCCTCCGCGATCAGCCAGAGAAAACTGGTGCGGTTCGCGAAACCCGTGGGATCAAACTTCTCTTCGTTCGATGCGGGCGTCGTGGCGCCTATGCCCCAGAACAAGTTGGGTTGTTTATACGCGTCGAGATTTTGCATCACCTTGAGGCGGTGGTGAAGAAAGTAAGCCTCAAAGATAACGCCCAGGCTGTACTGCTTGTTCTGCGACGCGGTGAAAAACGTCGTGAGCTCGCTGATGCGCTTACGCGGCGCATCGGGCCAGGGGTTGTACCAGAAGATGCCGCCGCCCGCGACCATAAACCGCGTCTCGGGCGAATAGAGCGGCACCAACAGCGGGAACATTCCCCAGGTATCTTCTTTTTTCTCTTCTTTAATAACGACAGCTTGTTTGTCGGACGCCGTGGTTTGCGCGGTAATCGCGAACGGCAGAGATAGCGCGAGAAAGAGAGCCACTGCCCATAGGGGATTCTTGCTGAAATTCATGACGGGAATATAGCAGGTTTTGGAAAAAAGTCCATATAACTTTGGTTAATCCACCCCCTGACCTCGCACTGTTGTGGCAAGCCCCATGTGTTTACCCACGACGACCTGCAGGCAGCGTTCTGCAGATATGTTACTCTGATTTTCGTTGACGCATGGAAAGTAGCGATCATCTTTTGACCATGAAAAAAATTGTGGCAACTATAGTCTTTTTTTCAGCAACCAGCGCATGGAGCCTCGGGCTGTGGCTCGAACCGCATCTGGGTTATAGCTTCGGTAATGTGAAGCAGCCTTATTCGATCAATGGCGGCTTCTACACAGATGACACAACGTCGAGCCAGCGCACGATAAGCAGCTCAAACAACGGTATCGATTTCGGCGGCAAGATCGGGGCCTACCAAAAAGTGGTTCCACAGCTCATCGCCCTATCTTTGGGCGCATACCTCAACGCTTCGAGCATGAGTGCAACCCCGGATGCGACATTGTACAGCGCCGGAGCGAGCTACGATCTGCTGACACGTTTGGGTGTTTACATCAACGCCGATCTACCCTGGATCAGTGTCTGGGGAGCTTATATGCCCCTGGCATCGATACCGATCACGAACGTTTCGGGCCTGGGTACATCAGGAAAAGTGACCTTCGAAGGTTATGGTTTTGCTGTGGGCATAGCCTACACAGTCTTTAAAGGCTTAAAGATTAACCTGACCTACCATGGCGAAGTCTACACCAAAGGCCAGGGTTTGGCATCTGTGAACACTTCAAACTCGAGTGAGCTCAAGAGCCTGCCGGCAGTCACCACAAACTCTTCCATAACACGGCGCTATGATGAAATTTCGGCCTACCGGTTGGGGATTTCTGTCAGTTATGCCTTGATTCTGTTCGACTGAATTCTGAATCAGGGTACCGGCAGCTATATTCACAGCGTCTGATTTCCATATCAGTCATTGGGTGAGGTCACGCTACAGAATGGCCCCGCACCAAGGCAGCCAGCGCCATGCGTGAATTTACACCGGTCTTCTTATAGATGTTGTGCACGAAGATTTTCACCGTGCCCTCGGTGACATCGACGGCGCGGCCGATTTCACGGTTGCTTTTGCCCGCGATAATTTCACGGACAATAATACCTTCGCGGGGTGTAAGTTTAAAAGCGATTAAAAATTTATCCGTCAGGCGGATATCCCCTGATGACGAAGCGGCGCTCGGCATAGCAGGCCGCGCCAGAAATTTCAAAGTATAGTACAGCGTCGTCAGGTTTGCCACCGCGAAGAACACCCCGAAGTGCACCCGGCCAAACACAGCGAAAAATTCATTGCGATCGCCCGTGCCTTGCTTCACCAAATAGAGCAGCAGCAATAGCGCAAAAAGGAAAAAGGACAGGGAGACATAGCGGCGCAGCGGGCTATCTTCGAGTTTGCTGATATGGAAGCGCGGGGTGAGAACAACTAAAGCCATCGCCCCGCCGATCACCAGCGCCGTCACCTTCAGGAAGGCAAGTACCACAGGCGGCAGCGCGGCTTCCGAAAAGGACAGCATATCCGCCCCAACCGCGGTCGCTGCCGCGGCTAAAAGCAACCATCCGCAGCGCGCCGCATTGGGCCGTGAGAAAATTGCGCCATACAGGTGCGTCAAACACAGGTTAAAAACGCCGACATTCAGCGCCATAAGGTAAAAATACCCGCGGCGCATACCGGCCCGCATTGCCGGCAGATTCGCCTCGAAATAGAGATCGACCATGCTCAGGATCGAGATGACGAGCAACGAACAGAACAGCGCAAAGTACAGCCGAAACACGCGGCCCGGTGCACGAAACCAGACCACAGCGAGCGCAAGCAGTGAGGCAATGCCGGTTGAAAACGCGGCGAGGTTAACGAGGAAAATCCAGTGGCTCAAGTGCGTGTGGAACCGCGGAAAAACCCGCCGCGTAAAGCGGAATTAACACCAAAGCCTTTGAGCTCTTTGTGAAGACAACTTGCCGTCGTTTCAAATGGAGTGCGTAGCCGGGATTTGAAGGTTAACGGGTCATTACATCGGATTACCCGGCGTCTCGGCGCCCTATAGGCCGGACTGCTACCTTATGCGAGCTACGTGCCCTAATCGAATATCCTCTGGCTAAGGCCACGCTTCTCAAAAATGTTACCGCCCTCAGCTATCTCCGTAAGGTCAGTAAAACCTAAAGCGGATAAATGTTGAGTGGAAGCAACGACTCGACGATGCAGTTTTGTTAAGGGTTAAAAGGCGAAGCCTCTAGAAACGACCAGCTGGTTTCATAGGAAAAAGTGGTGATCATGAAGCGCTTGGTCGCAAAGGACCACCAGCGTCCGGTACCTCCTGATTCCGCTTGCGCTGTATCACCAGTGAGCGCCAAACGGGACTCACCGGTGATCAGCAATTGACAATTGTTATCAAAGTCGACAAAGCAGAGTCCGGCTTTCGGGTTTAAGAGAAAATTTCCAAAGGTATTGAACATACTGTTACCCGGATAATCCGGAATCATGAGATTACCATCCTGGTAACGGATGAATCCTGTTCTTCCGCCTCGGTGTGAAACGTCCATCGCCCCAGCGGGGTGAGCGCTCGAAACAAAAAAAGTGTCCGCGGCAAAAATCCACGCGAGCACCTGCAAATCCAGCTCTGTGCCGCTTCGCAGAACCTTTGCAGCTTTCTTTTCGCCTAAACGCAAATTGCGTCGCTGAATATATTTCGGGCAATTTGCATAAGCTTCCTCAACTCTTAGATTCAGAACACCGTCTGGACTTTCGGTAAGAGCCCCGTTGATTCTGAGCCGTTTGCGCGTTGCGAATTCAATGAATAGAGTTCCCAGTCGCGTAGATCTTCTAAGTTCATAAAATGGCTCGGCGCCTGTGAGAGCGCCGAGAGTTTCCCCAATGGAAAATTTTACCGACTTACCTGTTTCATCGGTACGGGCGAATCCCCTTTCACCGACAAAGACAGCCGACCATAGGTGACCGTCGGATGAGGACCATCCCAGCGCGCAATATTCCTGTTCGTTGACAAACGGGATCGCACCACTCTGTATCTGCGTACGCAAGATTTTTCCGTTACGCAACGCGATATTTCGCTCGCCGGTTTCCTCCTGAACTCGGCGTTCTCCCGAATGGAAGGGATCTTGCGGGTTAATCTCCATGGTTAGAAAGCAGTCTTGGGCTAAAGCGCAACTATTTGATAACCTCCCAGAATATACTGAGAAATGTCCGCAACACCAGGCGTTCCGGGAATTGCGGCGTCCTTGAGAAGCTGGGTGTCCGCGTTTTCTACAGCTTCCACCGCTCCAAATACAGTAGCACAACCTGCCGAGGCTCCGACGACTTTATCCTTGACCGAGTTGTAAAGGCCGTGAGCCGCATGGTCCGGCTTGACCACTTCACCAAGCCATCTGGTACCCGTACCCTGGAAGATCAGCCCGACTTCCTGCTTTTTTTCTTTGAGTTCATAAACAAGGAACATCGCATTAAAGAGTTTTCCGAGCGCCTCCTCAGATCCCAATTTCGGATCCGAAAAAACCACAACGAGTGTTTTGTACATATCCTTCTCCTTTCGTTCGGCTAACAGAGGCTTGCCCCAATTATTTACCGAACGTTCGGTAAATAATTGACTTGCATCTGCGCCGTCAAGCAAGTTGCTAATTTAATCCACCAAGATTGTTAATCCGCGAGCAAAATTTGCGGGAGCCGCGCGAGACCGTTGCGAAAAGGGCGTTTAGATTTGAGACCACGCGAGAGTACCAGACTACCCTCGATTAAAGCTACCGCTTCCTCAGCGCGCAGGAGTGCTTTTTGGGGCTCAAGACCGGCGTCCTGCGCAACTTTAGCCAAGGCGGAGATCAAAGCCTTCAATGTTTGTTCGATGGCTGCAACCAAAGGGCCACTAGTATGCGCGAATGCCATGGTATTCAATAGGCAGGGTTGCTTGCCGCCGGAATAAAACTTGTCCAACTCTGAAACCAGCAATGCAACACGGTTCTCCGGTGGATCGTCTCTTTCCAGGGGAATCAAGATGTGCAGACGCAGCCATTCACCCGCATCAGCCATGATTTGTGATGCCATTTCCATTTTACCGCCGGGAAAGCGATGATAGAGACTGGCTTTTTTGAGCCCGGTTTCATGGGAGAGCATGGCAACCGAAGCCCCCTCATAACCCACCTTTCTAAATACGCGTGTAATTTTTGCGATAAGGTCTTTTTGCTCTAATTGAGGAGGGCGCGACATGGCAGATATGAGACTTTAAGTTCCGGGTAAAAATGCGCGCTGTCAACCGGTTTTATTTTTTTCAGGCTCCGCGCCAAAAGATCCAATCTCTCTGCTTGACGGCCGTGCGCACCACGAATGGCATTCAACTTACCTTTTTCACAATCCTGCTTTTTTTGCTGCCGCAGGTGCTATTGGTAGCCCCCCCGAGACTCACTTTTTATCGATGATGCTGTTCGCGGAAATCGTGGGCTTTTTCGTGGTTGCGCGCATCTTCTTGCACAAGCGCTTCTTGCCTTTTTGTCGATTCCCCCTGCGAACGCGAAGTTACGCTGGACCCTCGTTGCATTGCCGCTTTTGGCGCATTTTGCAGACCAGTATTATTATCGGGTGCTGGGTGGCGCCGCGATTTTCGGCAAACCTAAATGGATTGTGCCGGGAGATTATCTCATGCCACCGCTGGTCATCGTTACCATATTCTTCATTTTAACGATCAATTCATTCTTTAAAGCGGTATCGTCTGCAGAAAGACTTTTGGCAGCCGAAAACGCGGCTTCTGAAAAACTGCTACTCAACATTTTGCCGGAGAGTATCGCACGCGAACTCGAAAAGCTCAAGACCATCGGCGACAGCTATATGTTCGCAGGGGGTATTCCGGAAAAAAACCGCACGCATGCCGTCGACTGCGTCATGGCGGCGCTCGAGGTCCAGTCGTTTATGAATCAGATGAAAGACATCAAGAGCGGCCAGAACCTACCCTACTGGCAGCTGCGCCTCGGCATCCATTCGGGCGATCTCGTCGCAGGCGTCATCGGCGATAAGAAATTCGCGTACGACGTTTGGAGCGACACCGTGAACACGGCAAGCCGCTGCGAATCGTCGGGAGTTCCAGGCCAAACACAAGGGTGAGATCGAAATGTATTTCGTGCGCGGCCTCAGGCCCGAATTACAGCGGGACAACCAGCCGCGCGTTCCGAATGAGAAATTTAAGGCACTTTACACCGCTCTAAGCGCTGCGTCAGCCTAACGTCTTCAGGTACTGGAAGAGCGCCTTAATTTCGGTATCGGTCATCTTGCTGAGGTTTCTCCAAGGCATGATGGCATTGATCTCTGAACCATTGGGCCGTTTACCGGTGCGCAACGCGGTGATAAACTGCTCTTCATTGTAACCTTTAAGGCCCGCGTTGGTGATGTTCGACGCTGGCGGCCACTCAGGCGGGGCACCCTGAATCGGCCCGCCGGTGAGCTGGTAGTTATGGCAACCCGTACACGTCTGAGCAATGTATTTTCCGTACTCGACCGTCAGACCGGGTTTGACTTCGCTCACCGGCTCGGCGTTGTGGTCGATCTTTTCCGCAGAAATGAAGACAGGTATCTTACCTAAAAAATACAAAATTCTGCCGACGGGGCCGGCGCGTAAGGCCGGCGGCGTATTGTCAACAGCGGGTACCGTGCGCATGTAGGCGATGATACGGCCGACATCCTGATTGCTCATGCCCTGAAAATCTGTGGCAGGCATCAACAGTAGCGCACGGCCGTCTTTACCGACGCCATGGCGGATCGCCTTTTCCAGGTCGAGATCGTTGCGCGACGCGAGCACTCCGCCCTTGCCCGTTGTCAGGTTTGAGCCCGTGAACTTGCCAATCGCCGGGTCGTCGATGAAGGTTTTTCCGGCCTGATTCTCGCCATGGCAATCGCCACAACCGCGCGAAATATAGAGCCGTTTACCCTCAGCAATATCCGCTGCCGCAGTGTAGACAGGCACGGGATGATCTTTGACCTGGAAGGTCTGTGCCATACGCCTCGAGGTAATAAAATAAACAATGCCGATAAAGAGTGCGATGAGGCCAAGCAGTACACCAAGACCTTTGGCGAGGCGTTTGAAGATTTTTTTCATGCGACGCGACGCTTCAGGAATGTCTTAAGCCTTGTAAAGAACTGCAGGTGCCGTAAGGGTGCGTTGAGCCAACCTCCCGTTATACAGTAGTGCTGGTCATGCGGCGCCGTATGGTGCACGGCGTGGTTTTCAGGAGAGAGGATAATCCGCCATTTCTGCAACGCGCGGACAAACTCAGGTGGGCGGTCGGTGTGCGCCCACTTGTGGATCTGGTTTGTGAAAAAAATCGCTGTCAGAAAGAACCATGTCCAGACACCGATAAAAAAACCCATTTCGCCATGGGCAAAGAGCAACACGCAGGAAACAAACGGAAGCGAGATGAGACAGTTGGCACCATTGGTTTCGAGATAGCTGTGCCGTGTGATCGCCTTCGCATCCACATGGTGCTCGCGGAACGGGAAAATAAACACACGGCCCAGGACCGGCGTATCGGGGTTACCGAAATTGTCAGCGAGAAAGTGCACGAGGCCCGAAACAAAATCGGCGGATAGAAGAGCGGCGACAATCAGCAGCAACAGGAGCCATCCCACCGCATCATAACTCACCCAAATCTGCGGCAGCTGCCCCCAAAGCGAAATCATGAGAACCGTCATGGCCGAGACAAATGCTGTAAGGCTCAGGAAGTCCAAAAGCGCATGCCAGCCACTGTAGACTTCGGGCCGGGCGGGTGCATGGTGCACATGGGTTATGCTCGATTTCATGGCAGCTTTCTTACGAGTAGGCCTGCGATTTGGATTTATTTTTACTGTGAAAAAAATAAATCCATTGCAGGGCCAGCCTCGTACTGATTATGGTCGCCCACAACGGCCATGCGCGACGTGCCAGACAAAGAACTCATACGCCGGGTCAGGGAAAGGGACAAGGCCGCGTTTGAGGAACTCTATAACCGGCACGCTCCACCCGTGCTGGGCCTCGCCACGCGTATGTTACGCGAAGGTGCGGCGGCCGAGGATGCCTTGCAGGATACATTTCTCATTCTCTGGAATAAGACCGCGCTCTACAGCGATCGCCGCGGCGCGCTGCTCAGCTGGCTCTTCGCGGTCTGCCGCAACATCTGCCTCGACCGCCTCAAACGCCCGGGGCAAAAACGCGAGGTCTCGGTGTCTGATACGGTTTTGGCCGGGTTCAACAAATCGGGGTGGGATTACCACCAGGGCGAAACCAGTTATGCCGAGGTGCATGCCATGGTCACCGGCGCGCTCACAAAACTCTCAGCGCATGAACGTGAGATTGTGGAACTCGCTTTTTTCTCCGGCCTCAGCCATTCGGAGATCGCAGCGCAACGCGCGATGCCTTTGGGTTCAGTCAAAAGCCTCATCAGCGCCGCGCTAAAAAAGCTGCGCGGCGAGATCCGGGAAAACTGGCAATATGACGGAAGTATGGACTAGATATGAAAAAATGGCAAACGCAAACCTTCGATCAAATTGCGACTGGTAAGAAAAGAAGCACGGTAGCAGAACTGCTTCCTGCCCGGCGTAAATTCGCCGATGACGTCGAGCAGCTCTCACAGCTACTCGCCCACACACCTAAAAAGATAAAACCCGATACATCAGTCAAAGACCGCCTGATGGCGCGACTCGACGCAAAAGCCCCTGCAAGCGATGCCTTCGTTATCGCTGAGGCCGACCGCCAATGGAAAACCGTCTTCCCCGGCGTCAAAGAGTGTGCTTTGTCAGAGGGCGATGGCAGGCTTTCACGCCTGCTGAAAATCCGCAAGGGATTTATCCTGCCCCCGCATAAACACCGCGAGATCGAGCAGGCCTTCATTCTCGAAGGTCGCTGCTACTCCGGCAAAGTACTGCTGCAAAAGGGCGATTATTTTTTTGCGCATGCGGATACGAAGCATGCGCGCGTCAAAGCGCTCGAAGATTGCCTGATTCTGCTGGTGGCGCACCGCTGACGCCGCCCGGCTATGCATGGTTTCTGCGCCTGTTTTCTGAAACCGGGCATGATCAAAGAATCTTCTTAATCAACGTCACCGTATTTCCCTTGTCATTATAACGAACCACATCGAATTCCTGCATGGTCATCACGATGCCACGGCCATGCGCACCTTCGTTTTTTCCGTCGCTGAGCCGTTGAATCATCTTTTTATGGTCAAAACCTTCGCCCTCGTCGGTGATGCGAAACGCCATCTTGTCGTTCGCGATAAGCACATCCACTGAAACGATTCTGTCACGATAAGGCATCATGCGGCGCCTCTCGTCGATCAGCTCAAAATAGTTGCCCGCTTCGAGAGCATCCGATTTCGACTTAAAATCTATCCCCAGATTACCGTGCTCGATGGCGTTCAAAAGCATCTCGCGCAGCATGATGCGCACAGTCTTCGCGCGCCCTTCATCTGTGTAACGGCGGCAGAGCCCGGCAAGAAATGCCGCCAACTCTTCAGTCAAGAGCAACGAATTTTTGAGACTGAAGCGGAACCGCGCGCGATCGATGAGACCAGCGATAGCCATCTCTCCCTGCCCGACGGCACGGCCGATATAACCGACGCCGCCCGCCGAAGAAATACGTTCGATCCGTATCCGGTACTCTTTCGGTTCGCCCGTGATCCCCGATTGAAGTGCGGCGATCAAGTCGAGCTTGTCTTCGCTGCCTTTGAGATTTTTCAGCGCATTGCGCAGAAGTGCGGGGTCGAACAGGTCATCGGCTGTATCTTGCGCCCTGCGCTTGAAGAGCACATCTGTGATCAGTTTGCCCTGGGCGTCCACGGGGTTAATCCCCAGTTGCCGGCGTGCCGCGCCGTTGATCGAGATCACCGAAAATTCTGCGTTCAACGAAAAGATGATGTCGGTAGAAGATTCTGTGAGCGTACGGTATGTTGAGGTGGATTTCTCGAGTTCGGCAAAGGTGCGCTCGAGTTCGGCATGCGACCGCGAAAGCCTGCGCGAAGAATTGAGCAAAAGAGCGATGGCAATCATTGCGAGAAGAATGACTGCAGCTCCTGCTGCAATCATCGGAATAAGGCGCATTCTTTCGGTGCGGGTAACCTCAGTGATTTCGCGGGCGACTTCGACGAGACCGATCACCTGACCGCGCCATAAGACCGGCGCATAACCCGAAATCCATTCGCGGTTCGACGCTCGGCTCAGATAGACACCGCTAAAGCCGGGTTTGCCGTTGGCGACAATCAGATCGACTACCGCCGGCGGAAGATACGATTCACCGCTGAACGGGGTCGGGTGCAGCATCACTCCCCAGCGCAATTCTTCTGTTTTCAGGTCGCGCACGAAGGTATAAATGTTATTTTCCCCGAGATTGAGCTCGCCGTATAGACCCGCCGTTTCGAGCAGGGTTCTGCGAATCGTGGAGAAATCCGCGCTTTGCTGTATTCCCTTAAAATCACCCTGAAGCCGATCACCCGCAAAGAACAACCGGTAATAGGCTGCCGGATCAATATGGCTTGCCGCATGCGTCGCGATGGCTTTCAGTTCAGAGCCGACAGCGCGCTCTGTCTGCCTGGCGTTCGTCAATAGTAGCAGAAGGCCGATGCCGAGTGCCGCTAAGCTAAAAAAAACAATAACCACAGGCATCGCATAGCGGCGGGGCAGATTCCATGCTCTTTTCATTGTCGTTTTAACAGGATTCTCATTTGTTGCGGCAAGACGCCAAATCTTACAAAGAATTATGAAAACCGGTCAAACTGCGTCTGCTCGGGATTCTGCCCGGGCTCCCGACCCTGAACTGAATATTGTTCTCGAGGTATTATTCGCCTATGCGCTACAGCGGGTTAATTCGGCCGAAGACGCGGAAGACCTGGTACAATCGGCCCTGGCCGCTCACTATGCGGCCCCCGAACGTTTTCGCAAAGATTCAGGCCTGATGACCTATCTCACCGGCATCTTACGGCATAAGATTCTCGACTATTACCGCAGCCGCTCGCGCGAAATCACTCCCGGAGAAGAAGTACTCCGGGATATGCAGGATGTATCGCCCCGTCCGCAGAGCCATGAACGTATCGAACTCATCGACGCACTGTCTTTTGCCCTAACCTGCCTGAAGTCACCCTATAGAGAGGTATTTGTGATGCGGGAAATCGACGACCTGGCGACAGAAGACGTTTGTAAGATTATGGCCATTTCGCCGACGAACATGAACGTGATACTCTTTCGTGCCCGCGCCTCGTTACGTCAAAAGCTCCGCGAAATGGGGATACAGAATGCAAATATCTGACATACCGCGATCTCTAAAGCTCGACTGCAACCACACGGCGGAGTTGATTTCTTTGGCACGCGATCACCAGGTCGGTTTTTGGCGCCGATTGCAGATTCGCGTGCATAACCTGTACTGCGAAAATTGCCGGGCATTCGAGCGATTTGTGGAAACGGCAGGTGTCTTAATTAAAAAGAGAAAGGCGCCGGCTTTAACCGACGATGCTCGCGCGCGAATTTTGGCCGCTGCATCCCGAACGAACGGCGAGAAAGTATAACATGCTGCGAACGCCCGAATCAAGATTTGTAAACCTGCCCGGTTACGGTTTCGCTTCACATTTTTTCGAATCGCAAGGCTTACGCATGCATTTTCTCGACGAAGGGCGGCACGATAGCGATTTAACATTCTTATGCCTGCACGGGGAGCCGACGTGGAGTTACCTGTACCGCAAAATGATTCCAACGCTTGCCGAACGAGGCCGCGTGCTCGCGCCCGATCTGGCGGGGTTTGGTAAATCCGACAAACCTGCAGCGATCGAAGATTATTCGTTCCAACTGCACTTCGATATGCTGGCGGACTTTCTGCGGCATACCGGCGCCTCGAAGATCGTGCTCGTCTGCCAGGACTGGGGCGGCCTTCTGGGATTGCCCCTGGCTATGGAATTCCATAGCCTGTTTTCAGGATTAGTCATCATGAACACAGGGCTTCCTGACCCGACCGCAGTCAATTGGTTCGATCCCAAAAACTGGCTCGGCGCAGCGGGCTTTATGGCCTGGCGCACGTTCTCTGTGAATCATCCCGATCTCCCGGTCGGGCAGATCGTATCGGGTGGCTCGTGGCCTCCTCTGCAACTGCCGCCTGAAATTGTTGCGGCCTACGATGCGCCCTTCCCGGACAAAAGCTACAAAGCTGGCGCCGATGCATTTCCCCGATTAGTGCCTATAACTCCTGGCCATCCCTCTTTACCTTACATGCAAAGGGCACGTGTCAGGCTTGAGGCGTCTCCTATAAAGAAGCTCGTCTTATTTTCAAACCGCGATCCGATCACCTGGTCGCAGCGGTCATACTTCGCAGGGATGCAGAACGTCGTTGCGGATATCACCATAGAGAATGCGGGGCATTTTTTGCAAGAGGACAAGGGCGAGGAAATCGCCCGGCATATTGTTTCATATTTTGCGTAAGAAACGGGTGGCAAAATCGACACACCCGTGTGCTACGGATACTTTTCTGGTGTTTTGCCGTTATTTCGGCTGCAGAGGCTTCAGACATGCCGCCCCTGCAGGCAGACGGCGCGCACTGGCTGTCGGGTAAATTCCCCTCCTCATCAAGGCAGCCCCGGTTGCTTTTTGTCTTCACCCGCGACTGCGGTAACTGCCATCGCTCGCATGCTTTTCTGAACCGCATGCATGAAAAGTACGGTAACCGCATCCAAATCGTGGGCATCCATTCACCCGAATTCGCGTGGGAAAAAGACATAGCAAAACTGCGGCGCTATGCGTCGGAGCAGAAAATCCAATACCCGGTGTATCTGGATTCAGATATGAAAATATGGAATGCTCTGGATAACCGCTACTGGCCAGCGTTTCATATATTCGATGCCAGTGGTCGCAAGACGCATATCTTTGCCGGGGAAACCCATAACGACGACAATCAGGCGCGACAAATTGAGGCCGCCCTAAGGAGCATAATTCCATGAAACGCAAATTTTTGGCGGCTATAATTTTATGCCTGGCATTCGCCACGGTGCCCACCAGCGCCGCGTGGGTGCGGCAACAAGGCGAGGGGTACGTTGCCCTTGGTGGCAGTTATACCTCGGCGAATATAGCGTACGACGCTACGGGTACAAAACAGGCCATACCGCGCTTTACCGAAATTGCCACTCACCTCTATGGCGAATACGGTATCACCGGAAAATACACCATAGGCTATGGAATTCCATTGCTCTTTAATTCTTCGGCTGAAGACGCTTCGCTCATGCAGACCGAACGCAAGACGACCGGTATCGGCGATTCCGTGCTCGCGCAGCGTTACCAATTCTATTCGGGCGCAGTGTTGCTTTCGGCAGGCCTCGATGTCGGATTACCCACCGGGAACAAAAATGCCAACGTACCCACCGGCGACGGCGAATTCAATTTCATTCCGAAACTTTTCGCCGCCGGCGGCTTTTCGGCAGGTATCCCCTGGTTCTATTCGGTATCGGCGGGTTTTAACAAGCGCACATTGAATTTTTCCGATGAGGTTCATGCGAGCACAATGCTTGGTGCGACGCTCGGCAATTTCGTGCCGATGCTCTCGCTCGAATGGCGGCATTCGCTGCGTAACGGCGATACCGGCGCCCTGGTGAACTCGCCGCTCTATCTCAATAATCCGCGTTTTATCTCATGGTCGGTGGGTGCTCTTTATAAGATCACCGAGAAATTGAACGTGAATGCCTTCATCAAAGGTGCTCTCTTTGCGCAGAATATTCTCGGCGCGGCGTCGATCAGTGCGGGCGTGGGTTATGTGTTTTAGCAGATGAAAATCCCTGAAGGGTTTTTACATCCGTAATTCTTCTTTGCTGGTGCCCGAGAGCTGGGCCATTCTCAGAATACCGTCACCCATACATGCGCGAAGCTCTTTCGCCCATTGAATCGCGTCTTCGCGGGAATTCACCTGGATGACGGTAAAACCGGGGATCAGTTCCTTACCTTCGATAAACGGCCCGTCTGAAACGGAAAACTCACCCTTCTCGAGCCTGATTTGTGTCGTTTTTTTCGGGAGCTGCCCTGTCGCCACGATCAATCCCTTATCAAACGACTCTTCCATAAGCTTACCCATTTTGGCCATACCCGCAGGCGTCGGCATAGCCATTGGTTCGCCTTCGGCACGTGTGAAATAAACGAAAAACTGCATATAATCTCCTTTAAAAAAGTTTATGTATAGTCGAATGGGATTGCCCCCGGGGGACAAGCTGGCAAAAAAAATTAGGAAATTGCCGCGAGGCATGATTCGAGATAGCGGCGCTCGGGTTCGTGCCGAACCAGGGCGAGAGCGCTGCGGTAGGCGAGAATTGCCTCAGCAGTGCGGCCCAGCTTTTTGTAAAACTCGGCCTTTGCCGCAAACAGAAAATGATAGCTTTTCAGACTCTCCGCTGCCGCCAGCTTTTCAATTTGCAGAAGACCGGCCTCGGGCCCTTCGTGCATGCCGACCGCGATTGCCTTATGGAGTTCAATGACCGGCGATGGCTGAATAGAAAGCAACATATCATAATAATCAACGATCAAATTCCATTCGGTGCTCTCTACCGAGTCCGCAGCGGCGTGTACCGAGGCGATCGCGGCCTGAATACCATAGCTTCCCAGCCGCCCGGAGAGCACGGCGCGGTGCAGCAATTGCAACCCCTCATCGATGAGATCGCGCTTCCAGAGAGAGCGATCCTGCTTTTCTAGCGGAATAATTTCACCCGTGCGGGAAATCCGCGCATCGTTGCGCGATTCTTGAATGAGAAGCAGAGCCATGAGGCCGAGGCTTTGCGGCGTCGGCAGCAAACCGACCAGGTGACGGCCGAGGAAAATCGCCTCCGCCGTTAGTTCAGGCCGCAATGGAGCATACCCTTCGGTGAAGATCAGGTAAATCACCTGAAGCACAGATGCGAGACGCTCGGCTAAATCGCTGGCGGCCGGAATTTCGTACGGAATATCCAGCTCTTTGATCTGCGCCTTGGCGCGCGATATTCTTTTCTTTATCGTCTCGCCCGGTACTAAATACAGGCGCGCAATGTCTTCGGTGCTAAGTCCGCAGACGTCCCTGAGCGCGAGGGCGATGCGGGAATCCACGGGTACTTGCGGGTGGCAGCAATAAAAGATTAAGCGCAAGCGATCGTCTTCGACAAGGTATGTTTCGCGCGGCTCATACACCTTCTGAGCCTGCGTCTGTTGTGTCAGGATTTCCCGCTCCTTTGCCGAGCGGCGGGCAGCATCGATCGCTTTGAATTTGCCTGCGGAGATTAACCACGCGAAAGGGTTCTGCGGCAACCCTTCGGTCGGCCATTGGCGCAGGGCGGCTGAAAAAGCCTCTTGCAGTGCCTCTTCAGCCTGATCTAAATCTCCGAGGATACGCATCAGTGTCGCCAGAACACGGTGCGAATCCGCCTTATAGATGCGTTCGATTTCAGAAGCAACCGAAATTTTCATGGCTATCTGCCTGTTCAGGTTTTAATTTGACATAGTGTAAAGGACACTCTGCGGAACATTTCCACAGAATCTTCTTATTACACCGGAAATGCGGCCATGAATTCGCGCGGATCGTAAAAAATCGTATGCTTTTTGAGCTTGCCGTTTTCTACCAGGCACCATTCTGCAATATCCATAACTATCTTTTGGCCCTGCGGAGATTTAACAGTCAGCTTCGTAATCGTGCAGACCTCATTGTCTTTTTCAAACTGGCGAACAATCTCGAGCGACTCATGAAAGGAGAGAAATTGTTTTAATAGATTTACGTAATTTTCTGCCCCCTGAAGTTTTATCGCCGGGCCGTGAAACTCGAAGTCCTCTGTTAAGATTTCCCTGAATGTCTCGGCGGACGTTTTACCGCAGGCAACTTCGTTGTTCAATTCGTAAAACCGATTCGCAATTTGTGCTGCTTTCATATATTCTTGTTCTCCTTCCAATAAATTAATCTGTTTACTTGCATAAAACAAGTGAACGAAGAGCAGCACTTCTTTTCGCTTGCAAATTGCAAGTAAAAAACAGTACTGGCATGAATGCGCTCCCAATGCCCGATTAACTATTGGCTCGAATTGCTCGGCGACAAATGGAGTCTTTTGATCTTACGCGATCTGATCTTCAAGAACCGGCATACATTTAAGGAGTTTATGGCATGCGAAGAGGCCATTGCCAGCAACATATTGACCGACCGATTGAAGCGCCTGGAAGATATGGAAATCATTGCCCGACGCCAGGGCAATAGCCACAAAGACGTACGTTACGACATCGCACCCAAAGGTATCGACCTCATACCAACCCTCATCGAAATTATCATCTGGAGCCATAAGCACGATGCCCATACGGCGGCGCCTGACGAGTTTGTGTTTGCTGCCCAGGCGAACCGAAAGAAATTCATTCAAAGCATAATCAAGGATATTGAGGAGAGCGCACCATGAACCTGAAAAAACTAAAAGAGATAGAGAAGAAGTTTCTGAAAAAATACCCTAAGGGTTTTGCCGACCCGGCGTTTGCCGATATTGAAAAGAAACACAAGATGGGTAAGATGACGGCAATGGCCGCAGAGATATTTGCCAAACCGCGCTTCAAAAATCCCGCGGTGGTTGTCGAAGATCTCGCGAAACTCATCACACGTGCCTCGATGGTTTCGCTGTTTGAAAAACCCAAATTCCGCGACTTTGCGCGGGCCCTACCCGCAGGCGATATGAAGAGACTCGCAACGGGACTTGAAAAATTTCTTCATACCAAAGATCAACAGGCCGGCTTCGAGTTGATGCTCGATGTGCTGAAAAAAGGCAAACTCGCCAAATGGTCGCTCATCAGCGCAGCGGGGGCGTATTTCGACCCGACGCATGAGGTGTTTGTTAAGCCGACCACAGCGAAAGGGGTCGTAGAATTTTTGGAACTCGAGGGCCTGACATATAGATCCGAACCCAGTTGGGAATTTTACGCGGCCTACCGCAAGGAAATCAATGCGATGAAAAAGAAGGTCGCAAAAAGCCTGAGTCCCTCAAACGCCGCATTCTCCGGATTTTTGATGATGGGTCTGGGATTTTGGGGATAACGCGGGCATGGAAAGCGGCTAATGGAGGAAGATTAACCGTCGCGGCATGCGCGTGACTTTTTTGCAAGAAAATGGCCCAAATTGCCACTATTTTGGCCGAAATCACCAAGGTCGACACTCCGCTGTTCGCCTATATTCGGGTTCGATAAAGGGGCAACTGCCAACCTATATCGAGGAGTAAAAAATGAAAAATGCGATAGTGATAATTTCAGATCCGGTCAGCGGAACCGGCGAGGCCGCCGCGCGGATGTTTAACGGTTTGGCGATGGCGTTTGATTGCAAAGAAGCCGGGGATGACGTAAACATTCTTTTCCACGGCCCCGGGACCCATTGGCCGAGACATCTGGAAGCCCAGGAGCATCCGGCCCACCAGCTCTATGAATCGGTCAAAGACCGGATTACGGGCGTGTCAGAGACTTGCGCCGCGCACTTCGGGGCAAATGTTTCGGGTTTCAAAAAAATCAGTGAAAACTTACCCCCCAACCCGCATGGCTTAGGTTTACCAAGCCTAAGGAAGTTGCAACAGCAGGGATACCAGGTCACGGTTTTTTGAATTTGCGATGGGGGTACAGCAACAGGAAATAGGGATGTATCCCCGTCGCCGTCTACAGAAACGTTGCATGAGATTATGATCAGAATAAATATTTATGCTTATCCGGGTTGTGTACCTTCTGCCGTCTATGGTCTCGCAGATGTTTTCGATATCGCAAACTGGGCATCCCACGAGAAAAATCCCAGATCGGGGAAATCCGGGATATTCGATACCAAAATCGTGACCAGCCATTCAGACGAAGTGACCGCCTTTAACGGTACGCGAATCCGGGCACAGGCTAAATTGAGTGATCGCAATGCAAAATCGGACATTCTCATCGTACCACCTTGGCTCGGGGTACCCGAAACGATTTTGTCGAACGAAGCAAATTTTATTGCGCGCTTAAAGCAGGGCGAGTGTAACACGCGTCACGTGACATCGGTCTGCACTGGTTCGTTTCTGCTCGCAGCTTCGGGCATACTCACGGGCAAACAAGCCACGACGCATTGGTATTGGTCCCAGCGTTTTCGGAAAATGTATCCTGGCGTCATATTTAGACCTGAAAAAATGGTCATCGATGAAGGACAAATTATTACGGCGGCAGGAATGACAGCCTACCTGAACCTGGCGCTGTATCTGATTAGTCGTTTCGAATCGAAGGAACTCGCGTCTATCTGCGCAAAACTGTTGCTGGTCGACACGGGGGTCGATCTGCAGACGCCTTATGAACGCCTGGAACTCTCGAAAGCACATGGCGACGCCGAAATATTGAGGGCACAATGCTGGTTTGAAGAACACATGCGCGACGACATTTCGATTGAAGATCTATGCACGGTCGCCGGACTCAATGCCCGTACTTTTTCAAGGCGTTTTCAGGTAGCGCTGGGGCAATCGCCATCCGAGTATGTTCAAAAACAGCGCGTTGAATCGGCAAAACGATTACTGGAAACGACTAGAAATTCCTTCGCCGAAATAACTATGGCTGTAGGTTATGAAGATACGAGCTCATTCCATCGCTGCTTTAAAAAGATTACCGGAATTTCGCCGGGCGAATACCGCAGCCGGTTCAAAATCGGTGATAATTAGGGCATCGCCATACCCTTCTTCGAAACCACGCCGCTCGCATATTAAAACCGCCAAGGTTATTCTGTGAATGGGGCATTCGCAATCATCTCGTGCACATGAGGGCAACGGATCTCTGGTGCATGCGTATGAGCAATATCCGCTAAAAAACTTCCGGGGATTGTCTTTGGACTGCGCCGCACCGCCTCGACTAATAATCCCGTCATCTGGCGCTTAAAATCAAGCCGCGGAATTTCTTCGACAATTTTTTTGAATTCGCTACGGTCCAACAAACGCAACTGAATTCCGCCGGCGAAATCGAGAGCAATCCCTAATGCCGCAAGCCTCACCTCGCTGCGATTTCGCAGCGCGATCGCTACCGAAGTGTGAAGCGCAATGGCATCCCAAACGATACTGCGTCGATCTCCCGAAACACCACGCGCTAATAGAAACTCATCGGCGCGATCAGCGCCGCTGATCTCGAAACGATCAGACAGCTTTTCCGTTGAGGCCAGGGCGATATCGTGCAGCACGCTGGAGACAAAAAGAAGCTCGCTGTCAAATTTTTCTCCCCGCGATTGGCCTATTGCCTGGGCAAAAAGAAAACTCCTCACACAATGGTTCAATAGAAATTGGGGCTGCGCTTGCGTTGCCAGTTCAAGCGCGTCCAGAGCAAGGGGCGAGTCGGGGATAGTAAAACCGGCGATCTTCATTTTTTTTCTCCGCCCCGACCAGAAAACACGAACGGCTGTAACCGCACCATGGGGACGGGATTCCAGGGTTTGAACAAAGCCTCCTTAAGAATGCGCAACCAGAGTCGGCGCTGAAAGCCCTGTGAAGGAAAAGCGCTCCTAACCTCATGGATTTCCGGCAGGGTGAGGCCGAATTGCCGCCACCCCGGAAAGTCGATCAAATCTGCACGGCGAAAAGCCTCGACAAATCTGCGATGCGGTCCGCTATAGGTACGCAGACAATGGTGATTCCGCACCAACAGCTCTGCAAACATTGCCTGCTCCTCAAGCTTTTCAGCCTTGAGCCAGCGATGCATATATGCAACGCTGCGATCCAGATAATCCCAGGTGCCATCGCTGAATACGGCGATGTCATGAAAGGCCGCAGCAATACTGAGCGCGCGGCTTTCACTCTTGGCGATTGGATGGCCGCTCACCTGCCGGTGCGTAAAATTAAGGATGCGATAGACATGGCCGCGGTATGCAAGCGAGAACTTGTCGCTCGATAAGTTCATTGACCCCAAAGCCCTCTCCACGTCGTCATCTCTGATCAGTACCCCATTCTTGTATTCTGAATCCATATCTTCCTCCACTTTAAAAACGAACGTTCGTTTTTTTTCCTTCCAAACATTATTTAGTGCGAAAAACTTCTGACAATCTTTGGATTGCCTGCTCGCTGTGTGCAATAGATCTCTTATCTTTCAAGAGTCGCCGCGACTGCTGTAGCGAGAGCAAGATTCCGAGAAGGGAGAATGTCAGGGTATCAACCTGGTGAAAGCCATTTTCTCTGGCAACGCCCGCAACGAACTCCCGCATCCGGCTATGGACCCGAACGACCGCATTTCGTACAATGCCTGGCCTGCCGCTAAATTCAAAACCAGCCCCCAAAAAAAGGCATCCTGAATCAGGTCGGCTGATCCATTTCAGTAATTCTTCACATAATACCTGCCAGCGCTGAGCGGCATCGTCGCACTTCAGTACGGGCAAAACAACAGCGCGCCGAAATTGGCTTTCCCCCCGCGCCAATACTGCAAGCTGCAATTTTTCACGCGAACCAAAATGGGCAAAGAGTCCGCTTTTGGACATTTTCAACGCGGTTGCCAGAGTCCCGATGGTCAGGGAATCCAGACCAGCCTCGTCTGCCAGCTTGCTCGCACATTCGACGATTTGCTGCCTTGTCAATGCCGCTTTGCCCACCCGGTCAATTTAGTACGAACGTTCGTTTTTTCAAGCAAAAATTGAGACGATGATTTTCGGCATGGGTAATTCCACCGGTCGCGTTTGTACCGGAATTCGCGCTTTTTTTTTACAAATCTGAGAAAATATCCGAGGTTACCGGTATTTAATTATTAAGGGGTTCAGCCTGCCCGGCAGCCGGCCGATATAAGGAAAGACCCCACATGAACAAAAATAGAACTTAGGAGACATAATAATGATTGACACAACAGGGAAAAACGACGGTTCCTCGGTGATGACCACCGAAAAACCCACAACAGCGGCGCAGAAAGCAGAAGCTGCGGAAAAAACAAAAGCGCTCGATTCAGTCCTTTTACAACTCGAAAAACAATACGGCAAAGGCGCCGTGATGAAGCTCAACGGCGAAGCGATGAAAGAGATTCCCGTCATCTCGACCGGATCGCTGACGCTCGACCTCGCGCTCGGCATCGGCGGCGTACCGCGCGGCCGCATTATCGAAATCTACGGCCCTGAATCTTCGGGTAAAACCACGCTCACGCTCCACATCATCGCCGAAGCGCAGAAGCTGGGCGGCATGGCGGCATTCATCGACGCCGAGCATGCACTCGACCCTTCGTATGCGCGCAAGCTCGGCGTGAACATCGACGAACTGCTCGTTTCGCAACCCGATAACGGCGAACAGGCTCTCGAGATCGCCGAAGCACTCGTGCGCTCGAACGCACTCGATGTCGTCGTCATTGACTCGGTCGCGGCGCTCGTGCCCAAATCAGAAATCGAAGGCGATATGGGCCAGGCGACGATGGGAGTTCAGGCACGGCTCATGAGCCAGGCGCTCAGAAAACTGACCGGCACGATCCACAAGACCAACACTATTCTCATCTTCATCAACCAAATCCGCATGAAAATCGGCGTTATGTTCGGTTCGCCCGAAACAACAACGGGCGGTAACGCGCTCAAATTCTATGCAAGCGTGCGCATGGATATCCGCCGTGTGGAATCGATCACCAAGGGTGAAGAAACAATCGGTAACCACGTGCGTGTCAAAGTTGTGAAAAACAAAATGGCGCCGCCATTCAAGAAGGCCGAGTTTGATATCTTCTTCAATCAAGGCATTTCACGCGAATCGTGTATCATTGAAGAGGCCGTGAATATCGGCGTGCTCAACAAGTCTGGAACATGGTTCTCCTACAATGACAACCGTTTAGGTCAGGGCAAAGAAAATGTGCGTCAGTACCTGGTAGAAAACCCAAAACTTACCGACGAGCTTGAAGCAAAAGTACGTGCGGCACATGCTGACGGCACGGCGAAAAAACTTTTAGCTGAAAAAGAAAAATTACCTAAGAGTGCGAAAGGCGCCGCGGCAGTCGAAGACGTCGCCTAACGCGAGGTAGCCGAATCGTAGCGCTTCTCTAAAGGGAGGCGCCGCGGCAACGGCTCACGCGTCAAAATCGGGTCCGTATCTTTCTTGCCCGGCCATGTTGCGAGAACTGGCCGCGGTGGGAAGTTCCCCACGGGATTGACAAGAACTCTTTCTTTCACAATCTTTTTACCCTCAATACCAACGGCCATCACGCCATTGTTGCGCAAGAAGTGGTTCATCGCCTCAAACTTCTGCGCCGCTTCAGGAAAAGTCTTAAAAGCGAAGTGAATGGGATAATTCTGCCCTTTGTAATTATAGGGATATTCTTCCATCATCAAGAGCGTCACCCGGTATTCGTTGCTATGGAATTCCATAACAAGATGGGAAACTTTCCGCTCCCAGACAATTTTCTCGAACAGGGTATCGTAGACCGGGTATTTGTAGCGGGCCTCAAATTCGTTACGGTAGTACTGCAGCTCTTCCTGACGGGACGGTTTTTCAGCCGCGGGCAATGCTGTAGTTAATGACCAAAGAATAGTTAATAAAATGGAAATCCTGCCCTGCACGCCCACCCCTTATCTTCGAGCTTATTCCTCAAAGAGGTAAGCAAAAAGCAGGTTGCCGGCACCCCAGAAGATCAGGGCCGCCGCTAAAAGCAATGCATCGTAACGCAGGGTTTCAAGACCCTGCAACAGGGCCGTCATTCGACCCGTTGCAGCAATGAGTACCGGAAGGCAGACAGGTAAAAACAGCGCGATGGCGAGAAAGTTTTTCTGCGCACTATGCTGGGCGACCGCTGCGACCAACTGCCCGGCCGGCGCGAGAGCCAGCCCCAAAGGCAGGCAAGTGCCCAGAATTGCAAGCAGGTCTTTGAACGGGGGGACATCCGCCGGAAAAAAAAGAAAATAGGCGGCAATGCAGAACAGCCAAAGCGGAATCTGAGCCAGGTAGGAAGCCGCTGCCTTCGCGAAAAACAGCGAACTCAAAGAGACGCGGTTCATTGCATAATAGCGGTGAGCAAAACCCTCACTCTCCCAATGCGTCGCCATGAGCAGCAGCTGCAGATTCGCAATACAGTACGCGACGATCGGGAAAACTTCGAGGGACTTTGCCTCGGGGCCGTCGACGGGCATGCCGAAGCGAAAGATGGCCATGAGCGACAGGGCGAGAATAAATGCAAATGCCAGGCCGCGGCCAGCGGCATACAGACGCATTTCGTTTTTAAAGAGTGCCCAGGTAATTCTCATGGCACACACCCACCCTCTGCCATGCGGATGAACTTATCTGCCACGGACCTGGCACGTTTGGCGTCATGCTCCGAGAACACAACGGCAGCGCCACGGCGCGCCTCTGCCCTGATAAACTCAACCAGGCGTGCCTCTGCGGCGCTGTCGAGCCCCGTAAAGGGTTCATCGAGCAGCAGGATTTCCGGAGCGGCAAGCATTGCCCGCGCCAGAAGAAAACGCTGCATCTGACCGCGTGACAACGTGGCGAGCGGCTTCGCCCGCAGCGGCTCAATATGCCAATAGGAAAGCACCTCACGAATCGCCGGTTCCGCTTTGTCTTCAATCGCTGCAGCGAGCGCCAGGTTGCGGCCGATGCTCAATGCCGTGTATGCCATGGGTTGGTGCGACACGAGATGCGGCCTTGCCGTTTCTGCAAATTTCACAGTGCCGCGGTGCGGCTTCAGGATACCCGCAAGCGTCAGAAGCAGCGTGGATTTGCCGGAACCGTTTTCGCCCTGCAGGGCGACAATCTCACCCGCAGCCAGGCTGCCACTCACACCGTTCAGGGCCCAATGCGCACCGTAACGGCGCGAGAGATCATGGAATTCAAGCAGTTTCATTTCAGGTAGTTATCTGCGCATTGAAACGTATTGCAAGGCGCTCGAGAAGTTCGAGACGCCGATGTTCAAAACCCGCAGACTGCACATTTTCGTTTTTCATTGAAATCATCTTCAGGCCATATTCGCCATAATAATAGCGGATTTCTTTCTTAAGAAAATAATCCTCACGCTGCAATTCATCCGCACCGGAAAGCGGAGTCGCATCGCCGACGAATTGGGCGAGGCCAGCGAACCCGGATTTTCGCACCGAGCTTGTCTGGAATATCGATGGCGGTTTTGTTTTCGCATCGATACGCTGCATGAAATCGAGACTCGACTGCAGCTGGTAGAGACTCTTCTGTGCAAGATCTTCGGCATCACACTTGGTGATGACGAAGGCCTGGGGAATCTCCATAATACCCGACTTCATGAACTGGATATGATCGCCGCTGAAGGGCTGCAGGGCCAGCAGCGTCAGATCGGCGAGGCGGGCGATTTCAATTTCACTCTGCCCGACACCCACCGACTCGACGAGCACCAGATCGAACAGGCGGCGCAGCAGGCGGCAGACGCGGAAGGTATTGCGCCCAATGCCGCCCAGGTCAAGGTCTGAGGCCTGCGAACGGAAATAGGTGCGCTCATTTTCGCCGAAATTGACGCGCGTACGGTCTCCCAGAAGCGCACCGCCTGAAACGGGACTCGAGGGATCGACGGCCACCACTGCGATACGCCATGCAGGTTTTTGTACCAGCAGCTCATCGACGAGGTGCTGAATCAGCGTCGACTTGCCTGCGCCCGGTGCACCGGTGAGGCCGACAATCAATCCCTGCGGTGTTGCGCCCGCTGCAATTTTCTGGTCGAGATCGACGCATGTTTCACGATCGGCTGCCTTTGCAGATTCGAAGTAAGAAACGAGTTTGGCGATGGAGAACTTGTCGCCCATAAGTGCTTTGTCGATGAGCTCAGACATTGACGGCCGCCCTGCGCGATTTTAAGGTTAACAGCGCGACGCCCGCAATGACACATAAGGTCCCTATCGTCTGCATCGAATTGACAGTTTCGTCGAGCACAAGGTATGCCATATAGATGGTCATGACCGGTCCCAGGGTACTCAGAATCGCGGCACGATTAGAACCAATCAGGGCAATACCCTGCGCGACGAACAATGAGGGCAGCACGGTACAGAAGAGCGCCATCGCTGCGGTATAATAATATACCGCAGGGGGAAATCCCCACATTTTTTCACCCAGGGCAAAACCATGAACCATGATCGCAAGCGCCGAGACAATAATAGCAAAACTCGTAAAGACGAGAGGCGAATAACGCTGCGATAACTTTTCCGTGGCAACGAGATACACCGCATAGGTAATCGCCGCCAAAACAATGTAGATCGCACCGATATGCGCTTTCGCGCCGGCTACCGCCGCTTCATTGTGGTACGATATGCCGATGCCGATATAAGTCACAAACAAAGCGGCAATTTCACGGCGGCCCGCTTTGCGCTTCAGCCAGAAGAGCGAAATAATCAGCACAAGTGTGGGATAGATAAACAGCAGCAGCCGTTCGAAACTGGCGGAAATATATTCGAGGCCGACAAAATCAAACCAACTCGCGAGGTAATAGCCGAACAGGCCAACGATCGCCACCGAAAACCAGTCTTTGCGAAATTTTTTTTGCGTCTCGACGGGCTGCTTACGGTAATAATACGCAAAGATCAGCACATACATCGGCAGCGCAAAAATCATGCGCAGCGTCAGCGTCGCAAAGCCGCTGATGCCGTAACGGTAGCAGAGCTTAGCGAGGATCGCCTTGGCGGAAAAACCTGCCGCGCCGAGAACAGTAAAGAGCAGACCCGCTGCGAAATTTTTATCGGAATGGCCGGCGGAATTACCCGTCAAGACCGAGATCCTTGCGCGTCAGTATATCCCTGAAAAACTTTTTTCCGTCGGGCTCGAGATCCATAATTTTGCGCCGGATCGCAGTCAGGGAAATGTTATGTTTTTTGATGAGATCGTGGTTGAGGGAAATCTGCCCGACCGTCATGAAACGAACCAAAGACTCATTGGCCGCCACTTCAGCGGGCAGCAGGGTATCGACGGCGGCAATGACTTCTTCGACCGTGAGCCGCGCACCCCCGGTAATTTCGGACAACGGCGCACAACCGTGATCGGCCGTGAGCACGAGCGCAAAATTGTCGCCGTATTCTTTGACGAGAAAATCCTGGAGCGCCCCAATTTCCTTATCAATCGCCGCAAGGGTGTCGCGCGCCTCGAGCGAGTGGTAACCAAAGTGGTGACCGACCGCATCGGCTGACTTGAAAGAGACGTACACGAGATCGCTAAAACCGTCTTTGTGTTTCTTTTTACCGATAATCTCTTCGCGTATCACCGCACGCACAAGTTCACCTTCAAGCTGGGTTTCCGCCGGGGTAGCCATCATGACCCCCCAGTTCTCAAAGGCGCCTTTGGTGTCGCGGATAGCATAACCTTCAAAGCCTTTCGGGTAATTTTTCGTATAACCGAGAAGCACGTCGCTGGCCGAGGCAACACGGGGCAAGGCATAATAACGCGTGTCAGTGACCCATTTCGATTTAGCCGCATCGAGCCAGTAGATAAAGTTGCTCGCAGTAATCGTATCGGGATTTTCTTTGAGGCCGACCGAGCCATGCCCGCCCATGCCGATCGCGGCACGCAGGGCATACGATTGCGCGACGATGACACTTTTGCCGCCGTTTACCTGGTTTAAGACATCACCCAAGGTTTCACTTTTGAGTTCCGACGTGGAGACTTTCGTTTCGTCTTGTACGGCATAAATTTCGTCTTTGCGCAGGCTCTGCTTACCGCCGGCTTTTTCCATGGTAAAAAAGGTGTTGCCGATCACCGAACTCTTCACCGGGAAAGCGCCGGTGCCAATCGCCATATGGCCTACGGCGGTATGCGCATCGAGATGCCCGACATGGGCATTCTTAAAGTTGGCGGATTTCGCCATCAATGCTGTAATGCGTGGCGTAACAGCCTTATGCGCCTCTAAGAGCCCCATGCCCCCCTGGTCGATTACGGCAACCACGATGATTTCGGGTTTAGTTTTATATTCGTTGTAAGTCTGCAATGCCTCAACTTCAACTCCGGAAGGTTTTTTCACACCAAGAACACCGGCGAGGGTTGGGGCAATGTGTTGCTGGTAAGCAGCCACGTAGCTGGTCTGTGGAGGAAACCATTTCCCGTAAAAGGAGAGTGGAATTGCAGTATCATATTCATACGCCGTGGAATGGGAGATCCGCCCGACTTTGATTTTAACCTCGTTACCGTCTTCTTTATATTCGTAGGCCGGATTTTTTTTGAGATCGTCGAGCGTGCGCTTATAGACAGCCAGAGTTTTGACAAGTTCAGCCTTGTCGAAGCGAGCGGTCGCCGATTTTTTCAGCCAGCTCGACTCCAGAACCGCATAACGTTCAGGCACGAGGTAGAGATCGATATCGCTGCGCGCCGAGCGCTGATACCGCTCAAGCCACGCGCGATCGGGCTTTTTACACCCCGGAACGGCCGCTAAAAAGAAAAATGCGGCCGCTAAAATCGCCGCGCAGGGTGAGCGCATAGCCATCCACCTCATATTTATGCGCGGTGCCGAAAAGATTTTTCACAAAAGCGTTTGATCAGGCCTGCAACCTCGGCCGCGCCGGAGATCTGTACGTTATGCCCGGCCTCGGCCACAACCGAAACACTGCCCGCCGCGAAATGAGGCAAAATCTTTTGCGCCCAGCTCGAAGATGTCAGGCCGTCGCGCTCGCCATACACCAGCAAAAGCGGCAGGTGGATTTTCTGCTTTGGCCAGGCTACTTTGGCACCCAGAAAAGCTCTCATATACGCGTGCGATGCGCGGATCGACAGAGTCTTGTTTTTGATTTTTGCATATGCGAGCCTTCCCGGCGCAGGCACAGCCGTGGTTTTTCCGTAAAGCAGCCTTAGATCACCGTAAGGGAAAAGACCAAGCAGGGCCTGCAGTCGGTAATACACACCGATGAGAAACCCTGGTATGCGCAGCACGCTGCGCAGGCGCCGGCTGTACGGCGCATAGTCGTCGATCGCCGCCATCGCCACGACACCGCTGAGCTCCCCGGCCACAGCGGCGGCGACACCCAGCACGGCAAAAGCACCGTACGAATGGCCCAGCAAAATGATTTTGTTACAGCGATATGTTTTCTTTACGTGGCGAATGAACCCGATAAGCAGTTTCTCATTTCCTGCTGTCGAAAAATCCGCCGCATTTTCGAGCGCACTCAAACCGTGGCCAGGTAAGTCAGGAACAAAAATGCGGAATTTATTTTCGAACTCGGGCACGAGCCTGCCCCATGCCTGCGAGCCGCTCTGGTACCAGCCGTGCACAAAGACGAGCGCCGTGCGGCCTTCACCGTAACTGCGGTAATAGATTTCTTCGCCGGAGCTTTTGAAGTAGGCCATATAAGCCGCAGAGAATCGCGGTCAGCCTTGCTTTTTCCGGAACGAAGCCAGCGCGGCTGCGACATTGCCCTGCACATCGAGCTGTGACAGCGTTTCAGTTATTTGCAGCGACTTAAGCACACTCGCGGACAAATTCGTGAGTTTCAGTTCGCCGCCCTGTTCCGCAAATAACCCTGTCTCCTGAATCAGGAAACCGATGCTGATAGAATCAATGCCGGGAACGCGGGCCATATTGATGAGCACCTGCCAGGTACCCTCGTCGCGCAATTTTTGCAAAAGCTCCCTGAGTTCGCTGAGGTTGTAGAGCCCCATGTCGCCGACAGGTGCGAGTACGGTGATAGGTCCTTCTTTATTTCTGTCTATTTGCATATTCAGTTGCGGAGAGGGCGGGATTCGAACCCGCGGTACCTTGCGGTACACACGCTTTCCAAGCGAGCACATTAGACCACTCTGACACCTCTCCCGGGCTTTGAAGGAAACCCCGCAAGATTTTCAGACAAGACGTCGAGCAAGTTAAGGTTCGGGTGCAGTGGAGTATATTTTCTCAACCAGCAGCTTGTCATCATCCCAAAGCCCGAGGCCGATAAACCGCTCACCACACACCACGCGGGTAATGCCCATGCCGGGGTTCGGTAACCGAAAGGGATTGCCGTGCAGAAACTTGACGGTCTCGCCCTCGCTGATATGCACCACAGGGTAAAAATAGAGTGCATCGAAATCACTCATTTCCGCTGTGATGAATCCCAGCTCGTGCTGCCGGGCAACCCCACCTAGCGTGAAGGGCCCGATGTCGGTACGGCGCAACATACTGAGATGGCCATAGGTGCCTAGTGCAATGGCGAGGTCGCGCGCAAGGGCGCGGATGTAGGTACCCGAAGAGACCTGGCAGCGCATGGTCAGGGTAGCCTCGTCTTTGATAGTTAATAACAGCTCATGGACAGTCACCCGCCGGGGCTTCAGCTCGGCCGTTTCGCCGAGGCGGGCAATTTCATGCCCCCGGCGGCCATCGATCTTAAGATTCGAGTACAATGGGGGAATTTGCTCCATTTCACCACTAAACTGCGCCTGCAGCTGCGATAAACCCCCTGCATCTAAAGAAGGGATGGCTCGCCGCCGCAGGATATCCCCCGTGTGGTCCAGGGTATCGGTTTCGGCGCCCAAGCTGATTTCGGCGATATAAGTCTTCGGAAACGGGAGATAATACGATAAAAACCGGGTGGAAGGGCCCGTGGCGGCAATCAGCAGCCCAGACGCAAAAGGGTCGAGGATGCCCTCGACCCCAAACCCCCTTCCCTTGACTTGAAGGAGTTTTTTGACGGCCAAGCGCGTTGTGACGCCCGAGGCCTTGTCAATGCAATAGAAAATGGGCTATTAAGCCTGTGGCTATTTTTTCTTAGGAGCGCCCGCGATGGCTTCTTTGCAAGCCTTGCTGAGGGTCATTTTGACCACAGTTTTTGCGGGAATCTGGATCGTTGCGCCCGTTGCTGGGTTACGGCCCTGACGTGCTGCGCGTTGTACGAGCTTCAGGATGCCAAAGCCGGGAAGCGTGAATTTACCGACAGATTTTGCTTCTTTATAAGCAATCTCTGTGAGCTTGTCGAGGAAAGCTTCGACGTCTTTTTTGCTGAGGTTGGTTTTTTCCGCCAGTGCTGAGAGCAGTTGGCTTTTGGAAAGGGGTTTTTTATCTGCCATGATGCGACATAATGGGGTAGGGTAGCGGTGCTGTAAAGGAAAAACCGCGTATTTATTGAGTTTTTTTGAGGTAGGATGCATAAAAGCGGCTAAAACCGGGCTTTTTAGCGGATTATGTCGCCGAAACATAGGAAAATCTTGTTTTTTGCCCGCAAAACCCCACTGACCTGGAGAGGGGTGGCCGAAGGCCGGGGTGAGGTTACTTTTTGATTTACGCCTTGTTTATCCGGCAAAAATTGCCGTTCTGAGCGCGGCAAACGCACTCTTTGGAGAACTACTATGGCAAGAACATGTCAACTAACCGGAAAAGGAACTCGCTTCGGCAACAACGTGAGTCACTCACACCGCAAGACCCGCCGTAAGTTCAAAGCCAATGTTCATAAAAAACGCATCTTCCTCCCTGAAGAAGGCCGTTTCATCACGCTGAGCGTTTCTACACGTGCCCTGCGCACGCTGCAGAAGAAAGGTCTCGCTTCGATGATGAAAGACGCCGGTCTTTAACAAAATCATAAAAAATATTTTTCTTTAAGGGGGCGTTGCCCCCTAAACAACCCCACATGGTTCCGCTGCTTGACCTGACCCGAGAGAACAGGCCGCTGCTTGATGAAATCAAAGCCGCGATGGAGCCCCTTCTTGTCGGCTCACAATTTATCTTAGGCAAAGCCGTCGACGACTTTGAAGCGGCGGCTGCAAAATATTTCGGCGTTAAGCCCGAGCAGGCACTCGCCGTTTCGAGCGGTACGGATGCACAGCTCTTGGCGTTGATGGCCCTCACCCCCGACCCCTCTCCACAAGTGGAGAGGGGAGCTAAGGCAGAGTGTGTCACCAGTCCGTTCACCTTCTTCGCAACGGGTGGCGTTATACACCGCGCCGGCATGAAAATCCGTTTTGCAGACATCGATCCCAAGACTTTTAACATCGATCCCGTCAAAGCCGCTGAGGCTGTGACGGCAAACACAACCGCGCTCATGCCCGTGCATCTCTATGGACAGGCCTGCGACATGGATGCACTCATGGCGCTCGCGAAAGATAAAAATCTTTTACTCATCGAAGACGCCGCACAGGCAATGGGGGCGAAACACAAAGGCCGCCCTGTCGCGACGATGGGTGACATGGGCGAAGTTTCATTCTTTCCCACAAAAAATCTCGGCGCATTCGGTGATGCTGGCATGCTGATTGTGAAGAACGAGAAGTATATCGAGAAGGCGCGCCGCATACGCGTGCACGGCATGAAGAACCGCTATGAGCATCTCGAAGTAGGCGGCAATTTTCGCATCGATGCGCTGCAGGCGGCGATTCTCCATGTCAAACTCAAGCACCTCGACTCATGGCATGAAATGCGCCGCAAGAATGCCGCGCATTACCGCAGCTTATTCGCGGGACTCAACCTTGCGGAAAAAATAATTCTGCCTTATGAAGATCCTAACTGTTATCATATCTATAACCAGTTTATCATCCGCGTACAAAACGGTAAACGCGACGCGCTGAAAAAACATCTCGACGACAAGCAGATCGGCAACATGGTCTATTACCCGACGCCACTGCACCTGCAGCCCTGCTTTGATTATTTAGGTTATAAGAAAGGGGATTTCCCCGAGAGCGAAAAAGCCTGCGACGAAGTGCTCGCGCTGCCGATCCATTCGCACATCACACACGATGAGATCGCACAAGTAGTTGAGGCGATCGGCGCCTTCTTTAAATAGGCCCATGGCGGAAACGCACGACACCCCGGTTCTCTTCATGGATCGCTCGCGCATCCGTGAAAATTATCTCGAACTGAAAAAGGCATTGCCACCGTTTCGTATTGCCTATGCCATCAAATCAAATTCACACCCCGAAATTATCGAAATACTGAAAAAAGAAGGCTCGCATTTTGAAACGGCGTCGATCGCCGAAATCGAGAAGCTGCTCGGCATGGGCGTGAAAGCCGAAGAGATTGTACTCTCGAACCCCGTCAAAGCACCGAATGCCATCCGCCGCTCACTCGAGCATGGCGTGACGATTCAGAGTTTTGATTCTGTCGAAGAGCTCGAAAAATTCAAACCGTATGCTGCGCCGATCGGCGCGCAGGAAGGCGGCCTGTTCGCCGAGAAAAAAGACGGCCTGCCCTATATTCGCCCGCAGCTGCGCATCGTCGTGCCCAACGAAGGTTCAATGTGGCCGCTGTCGGGAAAATTCGGCGCGGATGAAGAACTGTGGCCCGCGATCTTTCAGTACATGAAAGATAACAACATGGCTCTCGACGGCATTACCTTTCACCCGGGCTCGCAGTGCGAGACGATCGCCGGTTGGGACGGCGCCATGTACCTTACCTGGCGCTGCATCGAAATCGCCCGCGAGTACGGACTCAACCCCACGACAATCAACATCGGTGGCGGCTTGCCCGTCAACCTCGGTAGAAAAATTCCGACGGCGGCACAGGTGGGCAAAGTGGTACTCCGCCATCTGAAAGAGTGGGAGAAAAAGGGATTCAAACCCTCAGACCTCATCGTCGAACCCGGGCGTTTTATCTCAGGCTCTGCGGGTTATCTCGTGACACGCGTTGTCGGCGTCGCGCGCCGCGAAAAGACCTGGGCGTTTCTCGACTGCGGCGTTTTCACGGGCATGATGGAGACCATCGACGGCATCACCTACCCGATGCTTTTTACCGGTAGCGGTGAAAAAGAAACAGCCATGCTCTGCGGCCCGAGTTGCGACTCAGTCGACAAGATGTACGAAGCACAGATTCCCAAACCGAAACCCGGCGACGGCGTTTTGTTTTTGAGCGCCGGCGCCTACACTTCGGTCTATGCTTCTGAGTTCAACGGCTTTCTCGGACCTAAGATGGTATTCCTGGATAAAATCGGCGATCCGAAAGAACTGTTCACGCAAGTAAACTAGCCTGCAAATCTCTAGTAGGAAGAATGTCCCACTGCCGTGGCGCATTGCAAAATTGTTTTGGGCGCCTACATTTCCAAGCCTTTATTTGCTGAGCTGCGACCGAGTGACATAATCAGGATTTTTGTGGCATCATATGCCACCTCCCAACGTACGGATGCACACTCTTTAAATCCAGTAAAAAACTTGCCGGTATGTCGGTTTTAACCGTCATACCATATGTCTGTCCTGTTGCTGTAACCTTTGGGTTCAGTCACGGCAGGCGAAAATAAAATTTCAGGAGACAACATGAAGAAACTTATTAGTGTTTTCGCTGCTATGGCTCTTGTTGGCGCAGTCGCGGCTAAACCAGCCCCGAAGAAGCCAGCAGCTCCAGCAAAACCAGCAGTAGCAGCACCAGCAACTCCCGCACCAGCGGCAGCAGCAATGGCAGCTACAAAAACTGATGGTGGTCTGATTGTCAGCATCGGTGCTTACGGCGGATACAACATCCCCAGCGGAACATACGTTGATTCAATCAAAGCTGCGTCAGGAACTGCGGGTGGTATCACTTTCGGTGGTAACTTACTGCTCGGCAGCCAGCTGATCCGTGGTGGTGTTGGTGTAACATACTTAACTGTAGGTTCAATCAGCGCAACATCAGCGACATACGCTTACCTTCCAATTGAAGCGCTTGTACGCGTTTACCCAATTGGTGGTCTGTACATCGGCGCATTGGGCGGTTACGCTCTCGAGATGTTCTCACCAACTCCAACAACAAAAACTAACGGAATTACCTATGGTGGTAGCGTTGGTTATGCTCTTGAGTTCGGTGCACTGTCTGTTGAAGTCGGTGCAGATTTCCGTATTGTTTCTGTATCACCTACAGGTGGCACAACCCAAACAATTACGAACATCGTTCCACGCCTCGGCGTGAACTTCAAGTTCTAATAGCGTAAGCTGTTAAACTTGCCTGATGCGGGTTCGCCTGCGCCAGGTTTTAACCCCGGTTCGCCGGGGTTTTTTTATGCCCGGTTACCCGAGCCGATAATTAACTACAGCGCGAAATCGTTTTTTCTGACCTATTGCCGTCATTTTTTTAAAGTGCCAATATTTGATTTCGCAGTGCAACATTAAACAGCCTGTTTACTAACAGCATGTTTCTACAAAAAACTTGCATTTCCGGGAACCCTCTGGAGAGTGTCACCTGCTCTGACTTCTCTGGGAGACTTTTCTGGCGTAGTGTGAGCAAACTTAAAGAAAAAATATCTACTAAGGAGACAACATGAAAATCAGAAAAGTTTTTAGTGTTATCGCCAGCCTGGCATTATTGAGCCCTCTCATTGCTAAGCCGGCGCCGGCACCAGCAGCAGCCGTTGCCGCACCAGCGGTGGCGACAACCGGAAGCTACACAGGCTCAACAGGCGGTGTACGCGGTAAAATCAAGCGTTTCAGCTTTGGCGTGAACGTAGGACTCAAGGGCAACCAAGCCAGCTTGGGTGATACGATTACAAAGGATGGTACTGTGGACACGGCATCGTCAACGATGGCTAACCAGTTCTATTCAACAAAGACAGCGATCATGAGTGACCGCAACAATGCTGCGATCAAGTATAACTCAGGCAACACTGGTTCACCATTCAACCAGCTGACCGCATACACTGACGGCGGCGCGTTGACTGGTATTGACTTTGGTGGTCAGGCGCAATACGATCTCGATGATCTGATTAACCTACCGCTCTTTGTACGTGCGGCATTTAACTATCAGCTGACTATTGGTGGCGGTTCACAAAGCCGGACTTTAGGCAATGTAGCCTCTGCTTATCCTGCAGCCAGCGGACTGCTCGCAGCGAACGGCCTAACAGCATCTGACTATTCAGGTGGCACAATGACGACAAAATTCACATCGTCATCGATGGAAATTCCTGTATCTGTGGGTTGGAATGCACGCATCAGCGATAAAACAAAAGTTTATCTCGGTGTCGGTGCTTCTTATTTCAACGGTGGTTGGGATGTTAAGGTCGGTATTGACGAAAAATATGCCAACGTATTGGCCACCCACGTTAACACAACTGCTGTGACCGCTACAAACTACTGGAAGCAGGCAGGCGGCGGCTCTCTGGACGAAACAATCACATTCCGCGTCAGCGGTATTGGTGTGAACTATTTCATGGGGATAGAACAAATGCTGACCGAATCACTTTCAGCTTTTGCTGAAATCTATGCAAGCGGTTTTGCAAAGACCTCTTATTCGTCAGAGCTGAGCGACAAAGGCCAGAAACTTTTCACAGCGTTAAGCAGTGAAACTCTGGCGCAAAACGACCCTAACTGGTTTAAGCGTTTGGCTTTCCCGGTAGTTCTCGGCGGAGCATCGATCAAAATCGGTGTTAAATATTATTTATTCTAAGATTCATCCACATAAGGAGGATATAATGAAACACAACAAGATAAAACTCTTGGCAGCAACAACATTAACGGCGATGTTCGTTTTGGGTTGCGCAGCCACAGATTATTCAAGTCCCAGCGACGTTACGAAAACAGGTACAGATACAACTTCTGGTATCTACTTTGATTCTTCGAAGCTGACGCAGACTAGCTTTAGCACACCAACCACATTCGGCGGCTGTACGACTGCGGCTGACTACAACACAAAGATTCTGGTAAGCACAGCTCAAGTGCTGTCAATCAACATCCAATCCATCACTGCAGCGGCTTCGCCTGGTAGCTCAGGTGTTCAGTGCGGAGAAGCACAAGCGATCGCATATTTGCCGAATGCAGGTGACAACGTTTGGAAGTCAGTACTCACTGGAACAATTACAATTGGCGCAAGTAACATTGTGAACCAGTCTGTAATATTCCAACGGGCTTTTTCTGCTGATCTTGATAAAGATGGTACTACTGACGTAGTATCGTATAATGTTAGTTTAGGCGGTGCTGCAACGAATAACATCACGGCCTCAAGAACTGTCAGACTATCAAGTGCAGGTTCATGCCAGACTAGCCGCACTGTACCTTGCGCAAGTGCAACAGTGAGCTCTGCGAATGCGCAGATTACAAATGCAGCCCTACAAACGGCTGGTGATCACACATTCAGTATTACATGGCAGACACAAACCGGAACCTCTAATGCGGGGGGAGCTGTGACAATCGTTATTGATGGAGTTACCGTTAGTAACGGAACATCTGCGGGCATTGAGAATCCAGGTGCGAACCTCGCTGCGGGTGCAGCTGATCCAGCACCATCAGGGATTCTCGTGAGTGGTACTACAGCAGCTGCTTGGGCTGTTTTGAATGCTAGCGCGGTACCAGTTAATGCGATGAACATCATTATGAAAGGCGGCACAGGTGCCCCTGGTGCTCAAACTGCTGCAAGTAACCCAACTCTTAAGAACCTTAAATGGAGCAAAAGCTAATCTGAATTAAAATTTCAGACTTTTGTGAAAGGGGCCCCTCGGCCCCTTTTTTATTTGCCACCTCCCTTGGCTGGGAATTAATTCCCAGCCAAGGGAGGCACATGGGCCAGGCTGAGTACGATCTAAACTATCACATCGTTTTCGCAACCAAGCATCGGGTTGCATCATTAACACCGCCGCTGATAAAACAAATGGAGACGATCGTCTTCAAGCTGGGCAGGGAAATCGGTTTCGATATGCACGCGGTGAACGGCTATGTGGACCATGTGCATCTGCTGCTGCGCATTCCGCCGAGCCTGAGTATCGCTACCGTCGTGAAACGCATTAAGGGCAGATCTTCACGATACCTCGAAGTAGTTTATTGGCAAGTCGGATATTGGGTGAGTGGCATTGAACGGAGGAGTTTCGCGAATGCTCTCGATTACATAGAGAATCAATGGGAACACCATCAGCATAAACAGAGGGAAAAAGAGGGCTTCTTCGAACCTCCGTTAGCTGGGAATTAATTCCCGGCTAACGGGTATGAAAAGCTTTCCACCCCACCTGAATTCCCCACTTGTAGCCATGTTCATCGACGACGCGAAAGCGCACGTCCAGTCTGGCGACGCGTCGGTTCTGCTGCTCACCGGCAATGTGCGCGACGTTTATGCGACGAATGGCAAATTCCACACCCTGAGCGAAGTTTTGCGCAGCGATGTGCTGGCCGGCTATGACACCGTCGCCGAGTACGACCCGCAGGGGGGCATTCAGTTTGCGGATAGCAAACAGCGCGAGGCGTATTTTCGTGCGCTCAGCGGCTACGATGCCTACCACAAGACAACGTATGCGCAGAACCCGCCGAAAGAACCCGGGCCGGCATTTTCCATACTCGACAATTTCGCGCGGCTCAACCTCATGGACAAGAAGTCGTTTGCCGTCATCGTCCACTACCTCGACCATATCATTCCGATGGGCATGCCGAACAACGCAGAGCTACGCTATCTCATCATCGCGCTCGACAAGTGGGCGCAGAATCCCGAGTTTCGCAAAAATAAAATCCGCTTTGTTCTGATTGCGCCCGAGATCGCGCGGCTCGACCCGTTTATCGGCAAGAACGCGTTCATAGAGCACATCACGATTCCTAGACCGGGTCTCGAGGAACGAAAGAACACAGTCCTCCATTGCCCCGGAATTAATTCCGGGGCAATGGAGGAAGGCCAAGTGCTCCAGCTCGCAGAGCTCACCGCCGGCCTCACGAACCGGCAGATCGTCGGGATTCTCGACAAAGGGCAGACCGACGAGCTGCAGCTGCGCGCGATTAAAAAAGAACTCATCAGCGCCGAATGCCGCGGTCTTTTGGAAATCGTCGAACCCAAACACTCACTCTCTGCCGTTGCCGGGCATGAAAAGGTGAAAGAGATTTTGTCACTTACAGCGACGGCGATTCAGCAGGGCAAGACCCAGTACCTGCCGATGGGATTTCTTATTTGTGGACCGGTCGGTACCGGTAAGACCTTTATCACCGAATGTTTTGCGCACGATGCGGCGCTGCCTGTGGTAAAATTTCTGAACTTCCGCTCGCAGTGGCAGGGCGAGACCGAAGCCAATCTCGAAAAGATTTTCAATATTCTGAAATCTATCTATCCTGTCGCCGTGATGATCGACGAGGCGGATGCCTTTTTGGGCAACCGCGACGCGCAGGGTGACAGCGGTGTCTCGATGCGGGTGTTCGCGTCGCTGGCATCACTCATGAGCGACACACAATACCGCGGGAAAATTATCTGGTTCCTGATGACATCGCGCCCCGACCTTTTGCCTGTCGACATGAAGAGGCAGGGGCGTGCTGAAGAACACCTCGCCCTATTCCATCCCCAATCAAAAACCGAACTCGAGGCCCTCTACCAAAGCGTTTGCCGTAAGCTCAAGATCACGACTCCGCTCGCCGAACTGTCGCCGCTGCTGGATAAAACCCGTTCTTATTCGGGCGCCGACATCGAAGCGATGCTGACGCGCGCCGCACTCGCCGCCGAAGTAAAACATGGCGCCGCACTGTCTGACGCGATCATGAAAGAGACAATCGGTAATTTCCGCAGCCCTGAATACCCGCTGGCGATTGAACTGCAGACGCTTGTCGCGGTACGTGAATGTACACATCAGGATATGGTGCCCGAAAAATACCGCGCTCTCAAGGCCGCGGATATTGAGGCGCGTATCAACGAACTTCTGACGATGTTAAGACAGCGATGATCCGTTTTTTTGTAATGGGCTATGAGAGGCTGACGCGGTTCGCCCTCTTATGGACGGGCTTTTATGCGGCGCCGCTTCTGCACATTCTGTTCACCAGCGTGATCGCCACGGCCGGTTTTGCCTACGGTTTTGCGCGCGGGCATATTCCGGTGATGCACCCGCAGATTGTCTGGGCTCTCGTCGCCGGCCTCGCCTTCGCAATGCTGGTGGAGATCTACCTGAACGACGGCTTTCACCGTCTGGGCCTGCGCACCTTTATTCCGCGCGTGCGTTTCGTAAACGGGATGTTCGAACAGGGAAAACTGAAATTCGATAAGCCGATCGCGCATTATAAGCGCCTGCTGAGTTATCTCACCGTATACGGCAGGCAGCGGATGTATTATGCCCCGCTCCATGTGGCGATCGTACTCGGCACGGTACTTATCTATGACCTTTTTTACATGCGCACTGGCCACCACTGGATCTATGTGCAGACGGCGGCCGTCGCGCTGCCGATTCACCTGCAGTTTCTTTTTGTAACGGGTGACCTGCACATGGGCCGCTACCGCTCGCTCGTAAAACGCCAATTGTTTTTTTTGGGTTATGAACCCCCAAACCAATACGCGATTTCACTGAAATTTAAATTTATCAGCATCATGTTCGTCATCGCGCTCAGTGATTATATTCTGATTTCGATGCTGCGCTCTGAAACAGCGCAATCCGCTGCAGGGTATGCCTACGTGATAGGATTTTCCTCGTTCTCGCTCGCTCTTTTGATGCTGCTGACTATCCTCTACTTCTCGACCATCTTTATGTCGATCAAAGAACTGCAGCTTGCCGCCGAGAGCCTCAAAGATGGCCACGATCCCGATTTTTATTCCCGTACTTCAGACCAGGAACTCGCGACGCTTTCGACAGGTTTTTTCCACGCCGCACAGAAGGTGCTCAACTACCGCCGCGATCTCGAGCAGCAGATCCGCGAAGCGACTGCGCATTTAAGCCAGGCCAATGAAGAACTGAAACAAAAGGACCACGAGATCCAGACTGAGCTCGATTTCGCGGCCGAAATCCAGAAAGATATGATTCCGATGAAGCATAGTCCCTGGCATGCGATCCAGTTCGGAATTCTCTACAAACCCATGCACAAGGTATCGGGCGACTTCCTGAATATCTACAAACGCGGCAGCGAAATTTTCGTGCTGCTGGCAGATGTATCCGGCCACGGCGTGCCGGCGGCTCTCATCACCATGGCGGCGAATGAGGCTTTCAGCCTCGCGATCCGCAATACGGATTCACCGGCGGCGGTATTTCGCGAGGTCAACCGCCAGCTCAGCGATCAGATCAAGACACAGGATTACCTGACGGCTTTTCTCGTACGCATCGACGAACGCATGCATATTACCTACGCCAATGCCTCGCACCAGCGTGCATTGCATTACCGGCGCAAACGCAATGCCATCGAGAGCTACGATACGAACGGTCTCTTCATCGGGGCTATGTCAGACGCCACCGATACCTATGAGGAGAAACAATCGCGCCTCGAATACGGTGACCTGCTGGTTTTATTCACCGACGGCATCACGGAGCAAGTCAACCCGGCGGGCGAAGAATTCGGTCAGGCGCGGCTGCAGGCGATTATCCTGGAGAACCGCGATCTGACGGCGCAGGCGATTGCCGATAAGGTAAACACCGAACTCATGGCTTTTGCCGGCGGCTCACGCGTCAGGGACGACATCTCCATGATTGTGCTCGGTGTGCATCCGCAGTACCGCCAGTTTATTGAAAAATTCAACGAAACTGTCACAGCGATGAAGAAGAAAATGCTTTCTGATTCATCGCGGCTCATGGAAGAATTATGGAAAATGTACCCCGACTTTCCCGGTCTGCCATTTCTCTCCGCGCGCATTTATTACCAGCTGCACGAATATGAACTGGCCGAAAAACATGTGAAGATGCATCTCGAAAGAGTGCCGGGTGACGTGAGGGCCACGCAGCTGCTCGCAGCGATCGCGCTGAAAACCGGGAACAAATCCCGGGCACAGAACTTGCTGAACCGTTTATCTAAATCCAATGCCGACGACCGGATTACGCGTCACCTGCATAAAAAACTCAAATGAAAATTCTGCTCCGGGCATTTCTGTTCTGCGTTCTTGCCATGATGGCAGCATGCACGGGCAAAACCTCTGCGGTGCATGTCGATAAGGGGCATATTGACCTGACACAGTTTAACTTTGTCGCAGATGAGATCTACGAGCTGAACGGGAAATGGGAGTATTTTCCCGGCAAACTGATGGTGCCCGAAGAACTCGGTAAGATGCCGGCCGCCAGATTGTTTGCCGCGGTGCCGCAAAGCTTCAGCAGCTATGAAGATGCCTCGCTGCGACTGCCAGCGGCGGCGAGCGCGACATACCGCCTTGTCATCGACCTGCCTGCGAAGCTCCAGACCTATACTGTTCGTATACCGCCGCCGGCTACGGCCAGCAAAGTCTTCGTCAATGGCCACCTCGAACTCGAAAACGGCAACGTGTCTGAAAATCCATCCGCCGTTAGCCCCCAGACCAGAATGCGCTACATGCAGTTGCCGCTGGCCGGTAAGACAGATCTGGTGATACAGGTGAGTAACGCCGAGTTCCGCAAAGGCGGTATCTGGCAGGCAATCAGCCTGGGCACAGGCGCGGCGATGGAACGCTACCGGATTCATGCGTTGATTTCGGATATTCTGGTTATTGTCGCACTGCTGACCTTCGCGGTTTACCACATATTACTTTCATACCTGAAACATCCCGAGACCTCGTCGGTTTATTACGGGTTATTTTGTCTCATGGTTGCGGTCGGCCGCCTGTTCACGGGAGAGCGGCTGGTGGCAGATGTTTTCCCCGGTATCAGCTGGGCTGTGGGTCTGCGGATCGAGTTTTTCTGTAATTTCATCGATGCAGGGTTTTTCTATCTCTATTACCGCCTGTTTTTCCCCGACCTGAACAAGAGCATCGTGCTCAAGGGGCTCGGTGCGATTACGCTGGCATTTGCCCTCGCCGCGGCGGTGCTCCCCATTTCAGTCACGCGCCATTTGCGCGAGCCGTTCCAGGTCGTTGTCGCCGTTGGGCTCCTCATTGGAATGTTTCAGCTGATCCGCCTGGCGTTTCGCAATGCCTACGGTGCGCGCATCTTTCTCGCGGGCATTGTCATTGTCGCCCTGGGCTTTGGCAACGACGCGCTGAAGACCGCTGAGATTATCTCCACACCGTATTTGTTTTCTTATTCCATTCTGCTCTTCACCCTGATCCAGGCGATTCTTATTTCAGGAAAGTCGGTCGCGATCTTCAGGGAGAACGCCGAGCTTTCGAAGAAGCTCATGCACTCCGACAAGCTTAAGGATGAGTTTCTGACACAGACATCGCACGAGCTGCGCACTCCGGTGCAGGCGATGGTACAGACGCTGGAGAACCTGCGCCGCGGTGTGACAGGCGCGGTCAGCGAACAGGTACAAAAGACTCTGGCCATCATCGAAGAAAACGGCCGCAGGCTGCTGTTCTTAATAGATGACCTGACGGATTTCGTCCGGCTCAAGCACAATGATGTCAGGCTGAATCTGCAGACCGTTGCGCTGAAGAAGATTATCGATCCGATCATGAAGTTATGCCTCGGCCTTTCGGAGAACAAACAACTGGCGCTGATCGACGAAATTCCCGACGGCCTCGAAGACGTGCGTGTCGACCCGGCGCGCATACAGCAGATTCTGCTGAACCTGCTCAACACAGCCATACGTTATGCGCATTCGCCGGCTATCACGGTGAAGCTTGGTAGTATTGATTCACAACTGGCCATCAGCGTCTTCTATAACGGCGCGGACCCCGATGCGCGCTACACGCATGAAACGGAAACGCCCGGTGATGAAGTTGGCCCCCTCGTGACGCAGCGGCTCGCAGAGCTCATGGGCGGAAAATATTATTACCATAAGTTTGCGGAATCACAGCATTCGCTGAGCATCACCATTCCCTACGAGCACATCGACGCTTTGGAAACACTCATTGCACGCAGCAAGCACCGCACAGAGTACAGGAAAACCAGCGAAAAAACCGTCTATGAGTTCCCTGTCCGTATGAGCGACGGCAGCTCGTCTACGGGCACTTCGGTACTGATTATCGGCGACAATGCCAGCCAAAACCGCTTGCTGCAGGAACAGCTGGTGACGCTAGGCAAGCTGACGCGCAGCGCCAAAAACGGAGCCGAGGCCATGTTGCTCCTGCAGGGCGAAAATGATATCGCACTGATCATCTGCGACGTTCTGCTCTCTGACGTGTCAGGTATCGAGCTGACCATGAATATTCGCGCGCACTATGACATTGGCCTCATGCCGCTGATTCTCATCATCGATAATAACCAGACCGGTGTTGCTGCGAGCGCATTCGCCGCCGGCGTCAACGATCTCATCCGCAGGCCGTTCGAAAAAGCCGAAGTCGTGGCGCGCGTACGCAATGTGCTGCTGCAGCGCGAAGCGTCACTCGCGCGCGAGAACTACAGGGCGCTCAACCGCGAACTCGAAATTGCCCGCAGCATCCAGGAGTCCATCCTGCCTGTTTCTCAACCCAAGAGCAGCCACTATAAAATTGAAGCGGTGTGTATGCCGGCACGCAGTATCGGCGGTGACTTCTACGATTTTATCGAAGATGAAACTTCGGTCTGCGTGCTGATCGCCGACGTCGCGGGCCACGGCATACCGGCGGCTCTCTATGCTTCGATGCTGAAGATCGCCTTCCACAACCTGCGCGACCAGGCAAAATTTCCCGAGAAGCTGCTCAAGGAACTCAACGACATCATGGTCGACCGCGGCGAGCGCACCTTCATCAGCTGCGCCTACACCATGGTGGATTTCAAGAATAAGCGGCTGTTGCATGCGAATGCGGGCCACTTACCGCTGCTGCTGCAGGAACCAGGCAAGCCCGGTGTGAAGAAAATACAACCCCCCGGTGGTGTTTTGGGTGTGCGCAAGGCGGCGGCGATTACCGTGGAAATGCGCCATTTGCAGCCGAAAACCCGGCTCACGCTCTTTACCGATGGGGTCATCGAGCTGGTGAACCGCAAAGGGGATTTCTTTGAGGAAGAGAGGCTCATTGCCATCCTGGAAGAAATGCGCGAATCGACGATCGCCGAGCTCAAAGACCGCCTGCTGGCGGAAATGCGGGCTTTTGCCGAAGGTGAGGCCTTCCTGGACGATGTGACATTTGTCATCCTCGACGTCTGACAAGGCTTTACATGCAGATTTTCCCGGAAAAAACCGATATTTAAAAAGGCATGTCTCCGAAAATCGTCGTATTTGAGCCCGACGGCATCTACCGTACGATCATTGAGAATATTCTTCTCAAGAACAACTATAAACCCTATTTCGTCGATTCGTCGGCCGAATGCAAAGTCGTCACCGACGAGGTGCGGCCCGACATCATTATCCTGGATATCAAGGTTGCAAAACCCCATGATTTCCGTATACTCTCTGACCTGAAGGTATTAAGCAAGGCGCCGATTCTGCTGACCACCGACGAAAACGTCGATGAATACATGCCGGCACTGGGCAGCAAGAACGTCACCATCGTGCTGCCGAAACCATTAAAAGGGGCCGAAGTGGCGCGCGTGCTGGAAAATCTGCTCACGGTGGATTCACGCGTCTGGTTCGGCATCCACAATTATCTTCCTGGGCTCCGCAAACTGCGCAAAGTAAAGCTCAAGCGTTCAACGCAGGTGCGCACGTGTATTAAAACCATTTTGAATGAAATGCATGCCTGGGGCTTCAATTTCAGCCATGAGACCGAGATGGATTTAGTCTGGCAGGAAATCCTCATCAATGCCGTCTACCATGCGCACGGCTACACCAACGAAAAAAAAGAACGCGTGGCCATCGAGCTGCCTGACCCCTATGAAGTCGAAGTCACCTATGGCGCGAGTGAGCATGCCTTCGGTATCGCGGTGCGCGATTTTATGGGTACCCTGACCCCGGAGATCATCATCGACGCACTGCGCCAGACCATCGAGCAGCAGCAACTGATTGAGCGGGCCGCTGAAACCGGCGAGGATATTTCGCAGATCGTGCTTGACCGCGGCCGCGGCATCGACCTGATACGCCAGCTTTCGGGGGAGTATTATTTCATCATTGACCCCGGAAATTCAACCGAAGTTATTATTATCTATGACCGGTATTATGAAAAAGATGATTCGGTCGGATCTCTTAAAATTTTCGATCTCTCTTATCATCTGGGCACCGCCGCTCCTCGCTGATAAGGCGGGAGCATCCGAAGGCGGCAAACCACCGATCTACATTAGCTTTGTCGGCCTGAAAGATGAGGGCGCGGCGCGCAGCTGTCTCAAAGCGATCAACCGCGACCGCAAGCGCATGCTGGTGATTCCCGACAGAGGTGAAGGCGACTACCAGATCGTCATCGAAAGAAGGCGACCGGGTTTTGTCGTGCGCGTTGAGAAAATGGGGACAGCACTAAAGACAGCCCGTGCACTCTTCGACTATGAGGTCTGTATCGCAGCAGCGGCGATTTCGCGTGAAGCGATTTCAGACGATTGAGGCGACTGTGAAAGACGTCAACCGCCACGCGCTTATCATCACGGCCAAACCGGCTTTTTTCGCTCTGCTGACGCGCCTCTCAGGTGACACATTCGAGGTACCCGACGCCACGGAGAACGACACGAGCCGGGTCTACCTGATCTCCGGTGATTTTCTCTACCACGAAGAGGCGCTCGAATGGGTCGAAGAAAACCGCCAGGCGTTTTTTGAAGACACCTTTGTCGCCTGGTACACCGAAGAGGGCAAATGCCCGCAAGATATCAGTTGGAGCGAATTTCAGGACTACTTTGTTTTTTCTATACAGTCGATGATCATCGACGCTGCGACGAACGAAGAACTGTACCAGGACTACGAAAAAGAATAGGGCCTAACCCTCCCCTATAAGGGGAGGGCTGGGGTGGGGTTTGAACTCTTAAACCAGCTATCTGGCAGTGAGTAGCGGAAAATCCGCTTCAGCACTTCACCGTACTGTTTCGCAAAGCTGCCGGTATTGTAGTTCTGGTCATAACGCGCACAGATCTCCTGCACTTTCGGCGCCATCTGCGCGTAACGCCACGCCGGCACATCGGGGAACAGGTGGTGTTCGATCTGGTGGCTGAGGTTACCCGTCAGAATATGGAACCACCAGTCACCCTTGAGGTTGCTCGAACCCTTGAGCTGGCGCAGGTACCAGGCGCCACGGCTTTCATTCTGCGTCTCTTCTTGCGTAAACGCTTCTGCGTCGGTCGTAAAGTGACCGCAGAAGATAATCGCATGCGCCCAGACATTGCGCATCAGGTTCGCGGTGATGTTACCGAATAAAACCGGCAGCATGTTCTTACCTGCAGTTGCGGGAAAGTAGACATAGTCCTTCGCTGCCTGAGAAAACATCTTCGCCAGTACCGGCTTCAGTTCAGCGAGCGTCAGCTTTTTATCGCCATTCTTGATGTTGTCTGCCTCAAGATCGTGCAGCGCCACGCCCCACTCGAAGAGCACCGAGAGAAAGAAATTCGAAACGGGCTGGGCCAGGTATTGCGGCTTCCATGGCTCCTGATCGGTGAGGCGCATGATGCCATAGCCCAGGTCGCGGTCTTTGCCGACGATGTTCGTGTAGGTGTGGTGCATGTAGTTATGCGAGTGCCTCCACGATTCCGACGTCGATGCAGTATCCCACTCATAGGTCTGCGAATGTGTTTCGGGATCGTTCATAAAATCGTACTGGCCGTGCATGATGTTGTGCCCGATCTCCATGTTCTCTAGAATTTTTGCAATCCCGAGAGAGTACGTACCCTTCAGCCATGCTGCGGGGTTTTCACCCTCGTTTTTCAAAAGCTCGCGGCCCAAAAGCTCATGATCGCGGCAAAGCTGAATGATGTCACGGATATAACCGGCATCTTCTGCGCCCACCTTCGCCAGCGTTTCGGCGCGCAGTGCATCAAGCTCGCGGCCGAAGGTTTCGATTTCTTCTGTGTTGAGTTTTCTGTTTTTCATATTTTCCCTTCTTAACCCTCACCCCCGTCCCCTCTCCCTTATAGGGAGAGGGGAGCTTGAATTTCCCCTCCCCTATAAGGGGAGGGGATTAAGGGGTGGGGTTTCTTCTCATAAATCGATTTCCACCTCTCCCACCGGTTGCGTGATACAGAGTTGGATGTCCTCACGCCCCGATGATTCTTTACCATTCAAAAGATTTTTCACAGTGCCCGAGCACTTATGCGCCTTGCATTCATGACAGATGCCGCGGCGGCAGCCATGCTTGGGCTTAAGGCCCGCGGCCTCCGCGGCTTCGAGCAAGTTGGTCTCGACCTTCACCGCTGAACGCGAGCGCAGAAAGCGCGCCGTGCCATGGAGCCCGGATGGCTCCTGGTCTGCGCCGACAGGGATGTCGGAGCGCAGATCCGCCGACGGCCATTTCGGCAGCGTGTAATACTCCGACTGCATCTGCGAATATTGCAGAGCCGTGAGCTCAGCCTCAATCCCTTTTACGAAATCGCCTGCACCGCAGAGGCGCACCGGGGTGTGCGGCGGATGGATCGCGTTCTGCAAAAGTACCATCGCACTGGCGACGGTCAGGCGGTTCTTTTCGGCGCCCTCGCTGTAGAAGAAGTGCGGGTGAAAATTGTCATGCTCGGCCGCCAGCCGCTTCAATTCGTCACGGAAAATGACGCTACTCAGATTTTTTGCAGCGTGGAAAAAGTGGATATCCCCCCAGGCACCTTGCTCAAGCAGCGCACGCACCATCGCATAGACGGGGGTAATGCCACTGCCGGCAGAGAAGAACAGGTAGGTACCGTGATCAGTCGCCGGCATGACAAAATCACCGCGCGGGACGGAGATTTCGACCTGCGCACCGGCGTGGATATGATCGTGCAGGTGGTTTGAAACCTTGCCATTGGTGGCGCGCTTCACTGTAATCGACAGAGTCTTTTCTTGAGTGCTACCAGTAAGCGAATACTGGCGCACGGTACGCACGCCGTTGATTTCGACGGCGACGTCGATGTGCTGGCCGGGTTGAAACGCCGGGTAGTTTTCGGGAGTTTTGAGCAGAAAAGTCACCGTATCGGCGGTTTCAATGCGGCGCTCGAGCACGGTCGCCATCGGGCGCGCCGCGCTGCCGCGCACATAACTCTGCGCCGCGGGGTTAAAAAGGCCCGTACGCGCATAATCGGGTAACAGGCGCTCAAAGTAGCGGAATGTGTCGAAGAGGTGGGTTTGGGTTGTTGTTTCCATTTTTGTATCCTCCATAGGTGCTGTCCTGCGGACAGTCTAACAGTGTTAGATATAAAGTAAACAACTGTTCAACTTTGCGGCAAGTTTTTTTATTCGGATTTACAGCTTTTATAGCTAATAACTCACTTATTAACTAATAAATCGCCTTGTTTCTAAGAAAAAATGCACCGAATTGTCCAATTTCTCCCCGGCCAAGCCTTATTCCTTTGAACCGGGAAACCGGTTCAAGGAGCAAAAAATGACAGAATTAACGGAAAAAGCGGGGCAAATACCGCTGACAGAGGCAGAAAAAAAGGCCAAGTGGATCAAGACTGCGCGGGTGATCTACTGGATCATCACAGGATTCTTCGCAGTATCCATGATCTTCGCCGGCGTCGGCTATATTACCGGCTATGCGCCGGTCGTGGCCGGATTTTCCCAAATTGGCTATCCCCTTTATGTAATGAAGATCCTGGGCGTGTTCAAAGTCGCCGGTGGATTAACGTTTCTTTTCGTACGATCGCGCACGCTCAAAGAATGGGCTTATGCCGGGTATACCTTCAACCTGATCGGCGCGATTGTGTCGCATGCCTTTACCGACCAGGCGTATATACCGGCGGCAATCGTGCTGGTTTTGGTGTTGATATCGTACCGGCAGTGGAAAACCGGGTGGATGTAATGAAAAACTTTGCGCTGCTTTTCCGCCAACCCCGGTATGAATACCCGCCCGAAGAAATGAAAGTACTCGGGCAAAAATGGCAGGCCTGGGTGACGGCAATTGCGGAGCAAGGCAAGCTGGTCGACCAGGGCCCGCGCCTTGGTCTCGAAGGCAAGGTTCTCAAGGCCGGCGGTGTCATCACCGATGGCCCTTTCGTGGAGATCAAAGAACGGCTGGGCAGCTTCATCGTGGTACGCGCGGCAGATCTCGACGAGGCAACCACCCTGGCGCATGGCTGCCCGGCCATCGACGAAGGCGGCAGCGTCGAGGTTCGCCCGATCATCGGCCCAGGCAAATAATCTTGGCGCAGGCAAGCGAGGTCATCCGCGAACTTTACCGCGGCGAATTCGCGAAGATGGTCGCGGTCATCGCGCGCCGCTTCGGCCTCGCGCATATGGAGATTGCCGAAGACATCGTCAGTGACACCTTTCTGACCGCGGCGGAAAAATGGCAGGCGGGCATTCCCGAAAACCCCGCGGCCTGGCTCTATGTGGTCGCCAAACAAAAGGCCATCGCGCATTTCAGGCGAGCGAAGATACACGAGAACAAGATCGCCGAACTCGCACTCAGCCACGGTGAAAGTACCGACGAGACGGAACCTGATTTTTCCGCGCCGGGAATCCGCGACAGCCAGCTGCAAATGCTGTTCGCGGTCTGCACCCCGGCGATCCAGAGCGAGGCACAGATCGGACTCGCGCTGCGCATTCTCTGCGGTTTCGGCATCGATGAGATCGCCGAGGCATTCTTCTCCAATAAAGAGACCATCAACAAGCGGCTTTTTCGCGCGCGCGAGAAGCTGCGGAGCGAGAACATACCCATGGCGCTGCCCGCCGAACATGACCTCGCGGCGCGCCTCGCAAACGTGCTACGCATCATCTACCTTTTGTTCAGCGAGGGCTATTACTCTAAAACCGAAAACCAGATTCTGCGCCGCGACCTCTGTTTCGAGGCAATGCGCCTCGGCACGATGCTTACCGAATACGCACCGACCGACCTGCCTGAAACCAATGCGCTTATGGCGCTCATGTGTTTTCATGCTTCACGCTTCGATGCACGTACCAACGACAGCGAAAGCCTGGTTCTCTATGAAGAGCAGGATGCATCGCTATGGGATGAGAATCTGATCCGTCAGGGGATGTTCTTTTTAAACCGCTCGGCCGCCGGTGCGGTTCTCAGTTCATACCATATTGAGGCCGGCATCGCGCGCTGGCATTGTATTCAAAATGATACGCCGGAAAAGTGGCGGAGCATCCTGAGTCTCTACGATAGTTTGCTGCAGATTCAATACTCCCCCGGCGCGGCCCTGAATCGGATTTATGCCCTGTATAAAGCGGAAGGTGCCGAGGCGGCCCTGCGGGCCCTTTCTGCCGCAAAGCTGCCGGAAAACCATTTCTATCACGTTCTGTTGGCCGAGCTTCTTGCCGGCAGCGATAAGGCAAAGGCGCGCGCCCATTTATCTGCGGCCGCAACCCTGGCAAAAACCGAAGCAGAGAAGCAGCAGATCACCATAAAACTCGGAAAACTTGACGCGGCAGAGATTTGATACCCGGTAGATCATGAATAAGTTTCTGCTTCCACTCATCCTAGCCCTTTTTGCCGCCGGTAACTGCAATCTCATGCGCTCCTCAGGCAAAGCGCAGTTTTCCCCCGGCGACAAACCGGGCATGGGACGCCTCAGCATCACGGGCCCGTCAGGCTGGCAGTGTATCGAATTCGAAAAAACCCGCACCGACGCCGCATCGGCCGAGCTCAACGTCGCCGGCATTGGCCGCGGCAAATGCCCGATGTTCGGGGCCTTCGTTTCGGACTCAACCGGGTTTCCGAACCAAAGCGAGTCATTCGAAATACCTGCCGATCAACCGACGCTGGTCTACCAGAACGCCGCAAAAGACTTTGAGATCTATGTGCTCGTCACCAAAGATGGCAGTGTCTTCGAAAAACTGAAAAAAGACGGCCGTAGAAAATCGCTCTGACACCGAATGCCACAACCCTTTCTCGCGCGCATCCGCATCTACCCGATCAAGTCATTCGATCCGGTTGAGCTGCAGACAGCCGAGATCGGCGTGCGCTCGCTGCGTCATGACCGCGAGTTTGCACTCTTAACCCCCGAGGGCCGTTTTATGAACGGCAAAAAGACGGGGCGCGTGAATGAGCTCAAAGCCGAGTACGATTTAACAAACTACTCAGTGACATTATCACCCCGCGCGGGCGGCGAGGCTGTGGCATTCCACCTGCTCGAAGAGAAAGACAAGCTGGAGAATTATCTCAGCACATTCTTTAATGAACCCGTCAGCTTACTGCACAATACCCAGGGCCGTCTGCTCGATGTGCCGGATGCCAGCAGTGTGACCATCATCAGCGAAGCCTCGTATCAAACTCTTACGTCAGAGCTCGTCGATTTTCCGCTGCCGGACATCCGCCTGCGTTTTCGCGCCAACCTTGAAATCGGCGGCACCGAACCCTTTTGGGAAGAAACACTCATCGGGCCGCCGGGCGTGGGTATGCGCTTTAAGATCGGTGATGTCGAAATGGTGGGAGTCACCCCGCGGGCGCGTTGCAATGTGCCGCCGCGCGACCCGCTCACCGGTGTGCCCAACAAAACCTTTGTGCGCAGGGTGATGAAAGCCCGGGAAGCGACGCTGCCGAAAGACAGCGTATTACCCGCGCATGGTGGCTTTTACCACCTCACGGTGGATACGTACCTGCCCGACACGGAAACCGGTAAGATACTCCGTGTCGGCGATAAAGTGGAAATCGGCGCACCCGTGATTCTGGGTAAACCCGGATAAACCGAACCCCGGGTTAGATCGCGGCGAGGCGTGTCAGTATCGTCAGTTTCTCAACTGATGTGCGATCGCCCAGGCACCGCCGACCATCCCGAGATCTTTGAGCGTTGCCAGCATCGGCATCATGCGGCTCATCTCATCCTTGGCATTGATGACTCCGGGCAGATGGATGCTCAGAACATAGATGAGAATCAGCACACCTGTCAGAAATGCCGCGAGCGAACCCAGACCCTTGAGGTTTGTGATGATGCCGATCGCGCCCAGCAGCATCGCCACACCTGTGAAATAGACCCAGAACACACCGCCGGGAACAGGCACCATTCCCGCCATCATATTTGCTTTTGTGAGGTGATTAATGCCAAACATAATCAACGGAATACAAAAAATGTATCGTCCGCTTTTGGCAAAACCAGATATTATTGAACTCATTTTGATCTCCTTTGAATTTTCTTATTCATCTTTTAATGAATACTTGATGTTTGTTCCCAGCTTGCGCAGCAGCAGGTTCAGTTGATCTTGCTCTGTGACCACAAGACACCCAAACGCATTGCGGATATCTGAGGCAAAGCCTGGGAAAATTCTCCCGATGAGCTTTTTGCCCCTCGCCGTCAGGTGAATGCGGTGTGAACGGCGATCGTCTGGCTCGGGCCGCCTCTCAATCAACCCGGACTTTTGCATGACATCAAGAACACGTGTGATGTTACCGGCGGTTTTTAATAGCTTGGATGCCAAGGTGTGCTGTTGCAAGGGGCCCAAATGGTAGAGGGTTTCGAGAATACCGAACTGGGGCGGCGTCAGTTTGAAACTTTGGAAATTCTGGCGCAGGCGATTTTCCAGCGAATCGTGGGTACGCATGAGTTTTATGAATAAATCAAGCGCTCTTTTCTCTTCGGGGCTGCCGCGGTGTCTTGTGGACATTTAGTTGAACCATCAACAATTTAATACTCAACTATATGATCGGCCAATAAATCTGGCCGGGGATGTCGCACGTTTCACGTTTACGGTTGCCTATCGGTTAGAATCTTAGCAGGGGCTTTGCCATCATGGCCTGCATAAAAACAAAAATTAAACCCGCCGCGTAGAAAACTCCAGCCGCGGTAACCAAGCGCACTTGCTGCGAACGTGCGATCAACCAGCCGAAGAACGGCAGAATCTGCAGCGCATGCAGCCCGAGAAAGTGCGCAATTCTTAAATCACCTGCAACACTGCTGAAATTGACGAGCGGCAAACCCGGCCCGCCGTCAGAGAGACCGATGGTGTGGCGATTCATGCCCGACATGACGCCGCCGACGACACTACCGAAGACAAATAGCACGGCCCCCCAGCGAATACCCGCAAGATAAGGACCTGAGATTTTTTGCTCGCCTTTAAAGAAATGGCGGAACATGCGAATAAACACCACCGTATTGACGATGATCATCACACCCATCGCATTATAGACTAAGATGTTAAATATGCCTTCGCGGTTAAAATGCGAGATCACACCCCGCGCTGATTGCAGGGAGATCAGAGCGACTTCTCCGAAAATCATCGCGCTGATGATCCATGCGGCGCGCCTGCCTTTTACCTCACCATACGATTCGGGCAGATATTTTGCGAGAATCGCCAACGTCGCAAGATAAATGACTCCGGTAACGGCAAATTTCAGCGGCTTTATCCAGCCGTTGATTCCGAGAATTTGCCGCGAATCGGTGAAAAGAAAAACCGCGAGTATAATCGCGCTAACCGCGTGCAGGACAGTACCCCAGACAAAGACGCGGGTCATGCCAGTACGGTCGGCGTTCATAATTCGCCGCCGAATAATCCCGCACGATTGCGCGACAATCGAATCAGAAAATAGAGCAGAAGACCCATCGGCCCAAACATGAATGTCAGAAACCAGCACGGCAGCATGGCCCAAAAAGGAATGCCGTGTTTCTTCGCATCCTGGAACTCCCACATGCCGACGAACATGTCGAATGCCAGGTAATGAATCCAACCGGCGGTCACCGCCCAAGGGCTGGTAAAGAGTTTCATCACCCCTGCGAGGTTCGAAAAGTCGCCGCCCGACCCGCCGAAGCTGGTCACGACGATGACGCTGTAGGCCACCGCAAAGAGCAGGGGAATGACCGCATATTTCACAGCCCGGCGCACGGGCGGAGCAAACCACGATACAAGGAGGATCAACCAGCCGACTACGGCCAACTGGTTCGCGATAAGAAAAACTGTTTCTGGCTTCATAATGTTGACAACGTAAACATATAAGTTTACATCGTCAACATTTTTTGACAATCTCAGGCCCCGCGTGTAACTTACCCCAAATGACGAATTACCACCACGGCGACCTGAGAGCCGAGCTGATAAAGCAGGCGCTGAAAATTCTCGATAAAAAAGGCGTGGGGGGATTAACCCTGCGCGAGGTGGCACGCGCCGCCAAGGTCAGCCACACGGCCCCCTACCGGCACTTTAAGGATAAGGAAGATATTCTGGCGGCGATTGCCGAGGTGGGCTTCAGCAATCTCGCCGAGCGCGGCAACAAGGCTCTTACAGTCGCCGACCCGGTGCAGGGTTATCTCGAATACGGTCGCGAGTACATCTCGTTTGCGGCGGAACACCCCCAGCACTTTCGCATCATGTTCTCGGGCAAGCTGACGCGTTACGATTCTTATACCGACCTTAAAACCGCAGGGGAGACAGCCTTTGGCGCTCTCGTCGAAAGTATACGCCGCTGCCAGGCAGCGCAGGCCTTTCGCGAAGACCCGCCCGAGCAGATGGCGCTCTCGGCCTGGTCGTTTGTGCATGGCATTGCGAACCTCTACATCGATGGCCGCTTCGCGCGGCCCGGATCTCCGTATCCGACCGTAGCCGAGATCTGGACCCTGCTGGGAAAAGACCTACTGCGCGGGCTCGAACATCGCTGAAAATGCGCTTTACGCCAATGGGGACTGCGTGCGATGCTTGCTTCATATGCTCAAGAAGGTCGGAATTGTCATTCTCGCGCTCGCGGTTATCGCAGGCGTTTGGCGCTTCATCCGCAAACCTCTGACCTTTCCCGCGATTGCGGGCCCCGACAGTGCTACGCTTGCTCATCTGAGCAATGTTCGCATTCTCAGGGACAAGTGGGGTGTTCCGCATATTTTCGGCAAGAGCGACGCGGACACCGCGTTCGGCCTCGCCTACGCCCACGCGCAGGATGACTGGCCGCTGATCCAGGGCAGCCTCGCGGCCGCGCGGGGAAAACTCGGCCTGGTGCTTCTCAGCAAGCAGGCGCTCGTGAACGACTACTTTGCCAATCTCCTGAAAATCCGCGATCAGCTCGACCGCGACTACGATAAACTGAGCCCCGAGTTTCGCGCGGTACTCGAAGCCTATGCCCGGGGCGCGAATTATTACGCCTATAAACATCCCAGCGAAGTCGACTCTCGCCTGCTGCCGGTCAGGGGCCGCGACATCGCCGGCGGCTTTGCCCACAAGGTTCCGCTTATGGTGGGATTTCCCAATTACCTGCGCGCCGTGATGGAAAACAAACTGAATGTCGGCGACGCGATACCGGGCACGGCGCGCCATGAACCCGATAACAAGGCCATCGTCTTTCCGGGTTCGAACGAACACGCGGTTTCGGCGGCGAAATCTGCCGACGGCATCGTTCGCCTCAATATCAATTCGCACCAACCGTGGGAAGGCCCCGTCACCTGGTACGAGGCGCAGATTGTTTCCGAAGAAGGCTGGAACATGACGGGAGGAACTTTCCCGGGCGCTCCGATGATCCTCCACGGCCACAACGAACACTTAGGCTGGGCGCTGACGGTGAATTCACCCGATCTCGTCGACGTCTATAAACTCGAGATGAATCCCGCCAACGAAAACGAGTATCGTTTTGACGGTAAATGGAAGGCGCTCGAAATCACCGAAGCAGGTCTGGAAATCGACACCGGTCTTTTTAATGTGACCCTGCACAGGCCTGTCTTCTGGTCGGTTCACGGGCCGGTGATGAAAGCCGATAACGGGTTCTTCGCGTTCCGGTACGCAGGCATGGATCGGGGCATATTTTCGGCGGAGCAATGGTTTCACATGAACAAAGCGAAAAACCTTGCCGCATGGAAATCCGCGATGCGTAAGCATGCGATTCCCATGTTCAATGCCATGTACGCCGATGCGCGCAACATCCACTATGTTTATAATGCGCTGTTGCCGATACGCAAAGGGAACCACGATTATAAGAAAGTACTTCCGGGCTCAACATCAGAAACGGTGTGGAGCGCATATCTTCCCTACGATAAATTGCCGCAGAGCGAGAACCCGCCGTCGGGGTTTCTACAGAACTGCAACGCCACGCCTTTCACAGCGACGGTTGGCTCGGGCAACCCGAACCCGGCCGACTTTCCGAAAAATATGGGAATCGATCGCCAGCAAAACAACCGCTCTATTCGCTCGCTCGAGCTTTTCGGCCAGCCGGGAAAAATCTCACGCGAAGATTTTCTCCGCTACAAATTCGATCAGCGCTATGCAAAATCTTCACCGATGTTTATCCACGGCGTCGGGCCGTTGGTGATTCGATACAAGCCCCGTAGCGCCGACGAAGAGCGCGGTATCGCCCTGCTAAAAAACTGGGATGGCAATACCGATGAAAAATCGCAGGCCGCAGCGCTGGCGATTCTCACCTGGCAGCCCGTCGCGAATATTTTAGAAGGCGTGGACGTCGAACCCACGGGCGACATCTTTGTGTCTTATGCGAAAGCGGTCAAATTCCTGATGGAGAATTACGGTAAGCTGGACGTCCCCCTGGGCGAAGTGCAGCGCCTGCGCCGCGGCAAGGTCGACCTGCCGGTGGGTGGTGGTCCTGATATTCTGAATGCGGTACACTCGAAGATCAAGGGCAAGAACCTCGTCGGCTTTCAGGGCGATTCGTATATTCTAATCGTCGAGTTTCCACCCGGCGGAGCGACTTCAACCTCGGTACACCAGTACGGCAATGTAAACCGGCCGGACTCACCCCACTATGCCGACCAGGCGCAACAATTTGTACGGCACGAACTGAAAAAAGTTTTGCGCACGCGCGATGAAGTCAAGGCCCATCTGGAAAGCGAGTACGTTCCGGGTGAAGAAATGAAATAGCGGGACAACACAGAGCATGAATTCCGGATCCAGCGCGAACGATGCAATCAGGGCCCAAGGTGTCCTTTTTTTCATCGTCGCCGTTATCGTCATGGGGATTGCTCTATTGTTGCTACTCTCATATCTCGATTTCTTAATCATTTCGGCGATTTTCGCCTTTGGACTATTTGTCCTTAGTTGTGGCATACAAAGTTTTATCCGTGCGCCTTTGCTCCAAGAGCAGGGGCAAATTTTCGGCTGGCGCAGACTACCCTTCATGCTGGGATTAATCCCTCTGGCTTATGCGGTTATTATCGCATTTGTGTATGCACCAAACAAAATACGCATATTCATCGTGTTCTTTCTTCTGTTCGTAGCCTTAATCATTTCATACGTACGCGATATTTTTCGACCCAAGAATAAGACAATATCCCAAAAGATTGATAAATTTTACGGCAAAGCTACCGAGGCACATACGGCACTCGGCGTCGAAGAACTGCCTGGCTTTAAATCGGTTGCGACACGCAGCATTTCCCTTGCCGAAAGGTGGCGTCTCATAAGCGGCTTATTCAAGTACGCTCCCTGGCAGATCATTGCGGCGATTGTCTTGGCGGCCGGGTTGATGGTCGTCGTAGAGTTTTTCATGTAATTAGCCAAAATGCAATGCGCAGACGACACGGATTTTTTCGCGCGTTTCTGAAAATTCACGCAGCCATGTCTCAAGACATTTATCCTGAAAGACAGCCAGCTCTGTTGCATCGAAACCTTCGCTAAAAATGTCTTGGGCACGTTGGTGTCGAAGTATTTCCAGAGGTCTTGTCACCTCATGCGGTGCGGTAAAAAAATTCCCGCGCGCGTCGAAGAGCGCCGGAAAAACCGCACTGCGCAGGCCGATCAACAAAAACAGCGCGGGTCCTGAGGCTTCTCCATGGACTCGGCTGCGAAACCCGGACCGCAATTTTTTGAGCAGCAACTGCCGCTCTTCGGTAATTTGCGCCAGGTCATCCAGTACGCCACTGGTTTCGACACGCGTTGCCCGACCGATGAAATCCATCGCTTCGCCCAATTCAAGATCGGCTGCATTAAATTGCTGCAAAGCATCGCTGAGCGATGCGAGGTTAACAGCTTCGTTTACATTCGGCAGGATAACCGGCAGCTGGGCGAAGGATTGGTGTTCTCGGTTGCGTTGTTCCAGGCGCGTGCGCCATGCTTCGCCGTGCCTGAGCTCAGAATCAGACATCGTATCGGGTAAAAAGTTGTAAATAACCAGCTCCCGTGGCTCATGCCATGGGCGCATTAAACGCCCCATGCGTTGCGCAAGCTGTAAAATCGACCACGGCAAATCGTAGTTCACAAGAATGCGTGCGTCTTGCAGGTTAAAACCCTCAGAAATGGCCTCCGAGGCGACAAGGATATCAATCTGATTTTCCCGAACACGGAGCGAAAATTCATTTTCCTCTGCTCCGGGCGTAATCTTTCCGTTGGCGATCGGCGCAAAATAATCCAGCAGGTTTTCCAACACCTCAGGCTGAGCTTCGACTGTCGATTCGATTTTTTTTGTCGGGAAACTCTTTCGCAGCTTTGTGACCAACTCTTTGGCGGTTTCCCGATAGATGCAGAATATAACCAGCTTTTCATCGCGGTGTTCGGTAACAATTTCTATTAATCGGGAAAACTTGTTATCATCGGTTACTTTCATCTTTTTAATCAGGCGCTCTGCCAGGACGGTCAGCCGATCCTGGGATTCGAAGCGCATACGTTCGTACCCGCCTTCTTTGCTTAAACTTTTCAGGGTTTGCTCCACCCTGGCAGGCGAAGAACAGAATTGATGCAGAAGCCGGGCCTCGAAAAGGTAATCGATTTTTCCCCCTATAGGTCTGTCCTCAAAAAGGCCCGCCTCGTAATCCGGGTTAATGCGGCGGCGCAACAGATCGCTGCGTTTAAGCTCTTTCAAGAAATCATTAAAAGGATTCTGGAATTGGATCGTTTTCAGGTGAATCCGTTCTGGAAAATACAATATCCTCTCATTGCCAAACTCAACATAGCGCCTGCCAAATGCATCGCCCCGGCTAAAATGCCGTACTACTGTGGGCGCGGTGAGCACGGTGCAGGGCGGTAATTCAGAGAGTTCTCCGGGTTGCACGACCTGCCATGATTTTTCGGTTTCGAAAAATTCACCTCTCACAAGGCGCTGCGGCAAAAGGCGTAGTTGGTTATTAATGTCGTCGACACCCCGGCTATAAGGCGTAGCCGTGAGCATGAGAAGTTTTGCCCCGGCTTCGATGGCTTTTTGAATTCGCTGATGCCTGAGGCTCAACTCACGTGCGCTATCTTCGTCATTGCGCATATGATGGCTCTCGTCCAGAATAATGAGCGTATCTTTGAGGTCGCCCCTGAGTTCGTTCTCAAGCAGCATGACATCGCGGTAAGTTTTCCAATCGTCGGCGGAAAGGATGTAGTAGGAAAATTCATGACTCGAAACACGCGCGGCACGCATTTCCCTCGACCACATATCCTTGAGTCCTGCGGGAGCAAACACGATTACGGCATGTACAACATCCCGCGAGCGAAGAATGGCCACCGTATGCGCGGCGATCACCGTTTTGCCAAGCCCGGTCGAAGCTACGAGAAAGGCGCCGCCGAAATCAATGAGACTGCGGACGAGACGCGCAATGACCGGCTTTTGATACTGAGCGGGTGGCGGCAGCTTGCCTGAAAACGTGTTATCCGGCATCCCGTATATTTCGATGAGCGAACGCAGATAAACCTCTTCTGGCGTGCGTAGTTCAATCAATTCTTCGAGCGCTTCGATGAAGACATCAGTCAATGACTCGGCGGCGGCAAAAAATTTATCGAAACTATCTGCAAAATAGGCAACCTGCCCGGCTTCCGTTACCAGCGTACCCGCTTCGCGCGCCAACATTAAACCGTTTTTCGTAAAATTCGCAGAAGTGACGATGCATGATTCCCGATCTGCAATATAGAGTTTTGCGTGGTGGTAAAGATAGCGGGCATCGATGGTCGTGTCTCTCCGACCTGTGGAAATCCGCACGGATAGTTTGCCCGCCCTCAGGGCAGACAGGATCTGCTTGAGCAATGCGGGGCTTTCTTTGAACGCACCTTCTTGAATTTCGGCAAAAAACTCCTGCAACAGCTCAGTCACCTTGTCGGCGGCACCTTCTTCGCGCCCTACGAGTATCCTCACCTCTTTTCCGGATAGAGTATCAGCGAGAATGCCCCAGCCAGTGGCTTCAAAAAACGCTGTGGCGATGCGCACCGTTTTCGCGTCGCTGAGGCAATGTTGTATGGCTTCTTTCGCAAATGCCGGGCCGAAAAAACGCCTGTGTATCGGGTTTTCCATTGGCGATGACTAACATTTCATAAAAATAAGCAATCGCGCCAAGTATTATCGATTCACGCGATTCATCGGCCAAATGTTTCACTAAAATCTTCGCCAGCCGAAATTAACCATTCCATTGGGATTAACGCTAAACGGAGTATTGAACCGTTTCCTACGCGAGAACCCCGATGCACTTTTTAATTGACAATCTCATCTGATTTCCTCACTTTACCTTTCGGTTAATTAACCATATGGTTCATTATGACACGACAAGCGACCACCTGAGCGCCACTTTTGCCGCGCTGGCCGACCCTACCCGCCGGGCCATGCTCATGCGCCTGGGCGAGGGTTCGGCGACCGTGACGGAGCTCGCCCAGCCCTTTAACATCAGCGCGCCTGCCATTTCGAAGCACATCAAGGTGCTCGAAAAGGCCGGATTAATAACGAGGGAAAAAGACGCCCAGTGGCGGCGTTGCCGCATCGAGGCCGCCCGTTTTAAAGAAGCAAATGAATTTATCGAAAAGTACCGTAAATTCTGGGAAGACAGTTTCGACCGTCTGGAAGTATATCTCAGGAAGCTGCAAGCTAATACCGCTCCCCACCGCCCTGACGGTCGGGAGGGGGGCGAAAATGGAGAGAACAAAGGAGAACAAAAATGAGCACAAAGGTAAACATCGAAGCTACGGTTTCTGCACCGGTCGCTAAGGTTTGGGATTTCTGGAATAAACCCGAACATATCACAAAATGGAATTTCGCGATTGATACATGGCATTGCCCCAGCGCGAAGAACGACCTGAGAGTCGGCGGCAAGCTGCAATCACGCATGGAAGCAAAAGACGGCAGTTTTGGCTTCGATTTCGAAGCAACATATGACGAAGTCATCGACCAAAAGCGTATAGTTTACACGATCGCCGACGGTCGCAAGGTTGAAACCGACTTCAGCGATCTCGGCGGCAAAACGAAAATTGTAACCGTATTCGAAGCCGAAAGCCAAAATCCTGTAGAAATGCAGAAGGGCGGTTGGCAGGCTATTTTGGATAATTTCAAGAAATTCGCGGAGGCAAACTAATGGCAACGAAAAAAAAGACGGCGCAGCCTAAAAAGAAAGCGGCCCAGCGCAGGGATGCGCAAGGGGTGGTGCGCGAAAAGAAGTCGCTTAAGGCGACGCCTGCGAAATCCAAAACAGGCGCAGTAGACGTAAAGTACGGGGGTGCTAAAGCGCATAGTATCACTCCGTTTATTATGTACAATGCGAACCCTGAAGAAGTGGCGAAGTTCTATGTGAAGATCTTCAAAAACTCGAAGATTTTACGCTCGAGCCCGATGCAGGCGGATTTCATTCTCAACGGACAAAGATTTTTCTCGTATAACGTCGGCGACCATGCCGAGTTCAAATTTACCTGGGGTGTGTCGTTCATGATCAATGTCGAGACGCAGAAAGAAGTCGATTATTACTGGAATGCGCTTACGGCTGATGGCGGCGAAGAAAGCATGTGCGGTTGGGTGAAAGATAAGTTTGGCCTCTCTTGGCAGGTGACTCCGAACATTTTACTCCAGCTGGTCTCGCATAAAGACAAGGGAATCGCCGACCGCGCACAACAGGCAATGCTGAAAATGCGGAAGATTGATATCGCTGCACTGAAGGCAGCGGCCGGTACAAAGTAAGGGAACAGAGATGAGCAAAACAAATAATCCTAATGAAGTGGTTTTCACCCGAACCTTCAATGCCCCGCGCCAGATGGTGTGGGACGCCTGGACCAGGGAAGAGCACCTGTTGCATTGGATGGGGCCCACCGGCGCAAAAGGCCTCTACGCGAAGATGGACTTCCGTATTGGCGGGTCATATCATTATGCGATGCAATTCGGAGAATTTGAAATCTGGGGAAAGTGGGTAATCCAGGAGATCGATCCGCCTAAGAAGCTGGTAGTTATCCAAAGTTTTTCGGATAAAGACGGGGGTATTGCCACACACCCGATGGCGCCGACCTGGCCGAAGAAGATGTTTTCGACGACGACTTTCGAAGAAAAAGAAGGCAAAACCACTGTTGCCATTCATTGGCATCCGTACGAGGCGACGCAAGAAGAAATCGATACATTCGAAGCGGCGCGACCTGGCATGGGTGAAGGCTGGGCTGGCACATTTGTTCGCCTGGATGAATATCTCGCGAAAGCGCAACGCAAGTCAGGAGAATAACCTTGGGTAAAGTTAAAGTCGCGGGCTTCAGCGTGTCGTTGGATGGTTTCGGCGCGGGTCCGAATCAAGATCTGCAAAATCCGCTGGGGGTGCGCGGCCTTGAGCTGCACGAGTGGGTTTTCAAAACGGAATTTTTCCAGAAGATGCATGGTCAGGGCCGGCCGGTCGACGCCCAGAGCGACGTCGTGTCGCGCGCCGACCCTAAGGCATCCGTGCCCACGGCCGGACTGCGGGATACAAATAACGAGTTCGCGGAAAAAGCCGCAGCGAATGTCGGCGCCTGGATTCTTGGCCGCAATATGTTTGGGCCGATCCGCGGCGCATGGGTCAAGGATGACCCGAGGCCACGGCTGCCAGGGATGGCATCTTCGCCGTGGCCATGGCCGAATGACGAATGGAAGGGCTGGTGGGGAGAAAATCCGCCTTACCATGTACCGACTTTTGTGCTGACCCACCATGCGCGCGCACCGCTAAAAATGGAAGGCGACACGACATTCTATTTCGTCACCGATGGTATCGAATCTGCATTGAAACAAGCCAAAGCCGCTGCGGGGGATAAGGACGTGCGGATCGGCGGCGGTGTCTCAACGGTACGCCAGTACCTGAAAGCGGGGCTCATCGATCAGTTGCACCTGGCGGTTGCACCGGTGGTGCTGGGCACCGGAGAGAACCTCTTTCAGGGGTTAAACCTCGACGAAATGGGCTTCAGTGTTACCAGTTACACTCCGACGCCGACGGCGGCGCATATTATCCTGGATAAAAAATAGAGGAACACCAATGTCAAACAACAGGGAACTAAAATTTGAGCGCATGGTCGAGGCACCGGCCCATCTCATCTGGAAATGTTGGACCGAGCCCGAACACCTGAAGCACTGGTTCACGCCCAAACCGTGGCTTACCACAGAGTGCAAAATCGACCTGAGGGTAGGCGGCGAGTTTTTTACGATGATGAAATCACCCGAAGGCGGGGATTTCCCCAACCACGGCGTCTATCTCGAGATCGTGCCGAATAAACGTCTCGTTTTCACCGACGCCTACACAGCCGGATGGCAACCTTCGGAGAATCCTTTCTTTACCGCAATCGTCGAATTCGCCGATGCTGGTGCGGGCAAAACGAAGTACACAGCGCATGCGCGCCACTGGACAATCGAGAATGCCAAGAAACACGAACAGATGGGCTTCCACGATGGCTGGGCGAAGGCGCTGGAGCAATTGGTAGAATACAGCAAGGGAATGAAGGTTTAAGATGGATTTTGTAAAGTCGATCACCATCACCCGCATCTTCGACGCCCCGCGCAAGCTTGTATTCGAGGCCTGGCTCGATGAAAAACACCTGCAACAGTGGTGGATGCCGCGCGGATTTACCAACCCAACCTGCCACATCACCTCCGGTAAAATCCCCGGACGCGCAGAGACCGGGGCAAAACTTACGGTAACAACCTACCATCCCGACTTCGGCGAAATGCCGCAGAGTGGTAAATACGAAGAAGTCTCGCCGTTCGAAAAAATAATCTTCACAACGACGGCATTCCCGAACGATCAGGGCAAGCCGCAACTGCGAGGGCACAACGTCATGCTCTTCAGTGACGAAGGTGCCAAAACCAAGATCGTGATAACGGCCAGTATTCTCGAAGCCGGGCCCGGTCTCGAGGGTGCACTCGCCGGCATGGATCAGGGCTGGGCCGAAACCCTGGACCGTCTGGGCGAACATGTCGAAGATACGTCCGACCGCGAGATGAGCATTTCGCGCGTGGTCGATGCACCGCGCGATCTCGTGTGGAAAGTCTGGACCGAACCCGAACACGTCAAAGAGTGGTGGGGACCAAACGGCTTCACAAACACTATCCACAAAATGGATGTCGTGCAAGGTGGCGAATGGGTGCTCACAATGCATGGCCCCGACGGTACGGATTATCCCAATCACATTCGTTATCTCGAAATCATCAAACATGAGCGTTTGATTTACGATCACGGCCAGCCTGAGGATGGCGGCTCATTTCGCACATTTGTGACCTTCACCCAGGAAGGCGGCAAGACGCGTGTTACCATGAAAGGCGTCTTTAAAACTGTGGAGTATAAGAATATGGTCGTCGAGAAATACAGCGCACTCGAAGGTCAGAAACAACACTTTGCGCGCATGGAAGAGTATATCGCTAAGGTAAAAAATCATGGCTGACCCGCGCATGCAACCGACGGGGGAATTACCTTTCAGCGGTGCACGCGTCATTTACGGCGGCTTTCAGACTCTCTTAGATTCAAAGAAATAACAGGAGCAAACAATGGAAAACGAAACACCTTCAAAGAAAATTCTCGGCTTAGGCTGGACCTTAAGCGGTATCGCCATCGCCTTTCTCACCTTCGACGGCGTGCTGAAATTTTTTCTGCATAAACTGCCACCCGAGGCGGTGGCCGACGCAGCGAGGCTGAACTATCCGACGAATCTTATGCCGGGTATCGGCACCACGCTGCTCATCTGCGTGTTACTTTACGCGATTCCACGCACCGCCATTCTGGGGGCAATTCTGCTCACGGGATACCTGGGCGGCGCCGTCTCAGCACATGTGCGCATCATGAACCCATGGCCGAGCCACATCCTTTTCCCGGTCTACATCGGCATCATCGTCTGGCTGGGGTTGTATCTACGGATTCCCGCACTTAGAAACTTCGTTCCCTTAAGAAAAGTATGAGACTCAACAGCATTTACCTGAACTTCGCTGGCAACGCCGAAGCGGTTTTTCTTTTTTATAAGTCTGTGTTGAAGCGCGAATTCGATTCGCTCGTGCGCTTCAAAGACATGCCGATGCCCGGCGTGACGCTTTCTGAAGCCGATGGTAACAAGATCATGAACATCGCCCTGCCGATCGGAAAGCACAGCGCGCTCATGGCATCGGACGCACTCGAATCGCTCGGGCAAAAGGTTGTGCAGGGCAACAACTTCTACATCAACCTGTCGCCCGAAACAAAACAAGATGCAGACAGCCTGTTTGCGCAGCTCTCTGCCGGCGGCGCCGTTGAAATGGCAATGGCAGACATGCCGTGGGGCGATTATTTTGGATCATTCAAGGACAAGTTCGGCATCGGCTGGATGATTAGCTTGCCGACAAAAAACGCTTAGGTTAATAAAAGTAATTAGAAGGAGAAAAAATGAAAATCGTAAAAAGAATCTTAATCGGACTCGTGGTCGTCATCGCAGGTATCTTCATCATTGCGGCGACCCGACCGAACACCTATACAGTGGAGCGTTCGCTGAAAATCAACGCAGCACCGGAGAAAATTTTCCCCTATTTGATCAGCTTCAAGAAAGGTCTCGAATGGTCTGCGTGGGACCGGCAGGGAGAAGAAGTGAAACGTACATTCACCGGCCCTGAAAGCGGCATGGGTGCCGTCTATGAATTTGAAGGTAAAAAATCCGGGCATGGAAAACTTTCTTATAAAAGCATCGCGCCGAACGAAGAAGTTAAAATAGACCTGACTTTTTACAAACCTATGCAAGGTTCGAATGATGTAACCTATTCGCTGAAAAAAGACGGCGATGCAACGCTCATGAAGTATCACATGACAGGTCCCGCGCCGATTATCGCACGCATCATATGGCTCTTTGCCGATATGGACAAATATATGGGCGATAAGTTCAACCAGAGCATGGAAAACCTGAAAAAAATCGTCGAAGAAAAAAAATAGGAAATCCGCGCCATGAAGCCGACGATCACCGCTTTTGAACGTTCCCCCGATGGGGGAATGGGTCTCGCACGCGACACCCGTGTGCGCTGGGCACTCGAAGAAGTGGGGCAACAGTATGAGGTGCGCGGCGTTTCGATGGCTGCCCTCAAAGAACACGAACACCTCGCGCTGAATCCTTTCGGGTCGATACCGACTTATGAAGAAGGCGATCTGGTCTTATTCGAGACCGGGGCTATCGTGCTTCATATCGCCGAGCGCCATGAGGGCCTGCTGCCAAAGGATGCCAATGGCCGCGCACGTGCAATCATGTGGATGTTTGCGGCTCTCAACTCGGTAGAGCCCTGGATACTGGAACTCGTCAACGCAAAACTGCTCGAAAGCGACAAGCCCTGGGCTCAGGACCGTATGCCCTTAGTCGCCGACCGCATCCGTAACCGGCTGCAAAAACTTTCATTGCATTTGGCAGATTCCGAATGGCTCGATGGCGCGTTCAGTGCAGGCGACCTGATCATGGTCTCAGTGCTGCTCCGCCTGAGAATGTCGGGCATTTTGAACGAATACGCAAATCTCGCGGCCTTCGTAGCGCGCGGCGAAGCGCGGCCCGCCTACAAGCGGGCATTCGACGCACAGCTGGCGTATAACAAGCGCCCGCCGAGGTAAGTCATCAGGGTGGCGAACGACAAAGTAAGATGACAACAACCCAAACCGACAACCCTTCTTTCGTCATCCGGCGTCTCGAGCCCGGAGAAGCCAGCCGGTTCAAGGCACTGAACCAAATGTTTTCCGGAATTTTCGGCGACGAATTCGGGGATGCTTCGTATGCCATGGCAAAGCCAACGGATGCCTATCTCGAAAGCCTGCTCCTGAAACCGCATGTAATCCCCCTTGTTGCGTTCATGGGCGACAGCGTTGCGGGCGGTCTCGTCGCCTATGTGCTCGATAAATTCGAGCAGGAGCGCAGCGAGGTCTATATCTATGATCTCGCGATGCGCGAAGAGTACCGCCGCCGCGGCATCGCCCGCAGCCTGATTCTCGAACTCAAAAAAATTGCACAAAAAATCGGGGCCTGGGTCATCTATGTTCAGGCCGATAAAGATGAAGCGGATTTACCCGCGCGGTGCCTCTATGCATCGCTGGGCGAACGTGAAGACGTATTCCATTACGATATTGCGGTGAAATAAATGTCGAAACTTGCCACTGCAGAAAAGATTTATTTCGTCGACCGCAAAGCGCTCCGCAGCTGGTTGACGAAACACCACTCCAAATCAACAGCCTTTTGGTTGATTTACGACAAGGTGAAAGACGGCAAGCGCCACCTGACCTACGATGACATCGTTGAAGAATGCCTCTGTTTTGGTTTTATCGACAGCCAGCCGCGCAGGGTTTCGGAAACACAGGCAAGCCTGTATATCAGCCCAAGAAAGCCCAGCAGCGAATGGTCAAAACTCAACAAGAGCCGCATCGTGAGCTTAAAAAAGAAAAAATTAATGCACGCGGCGGGACTGAAGGTGATCACCGTCGCGAAAAAAAATGGTTCATGGGACAAAATCAATGCCTCTGAAAATCACGAAGAACCCCCCGACTTCACGGCCGCCCTGAAAAAAAATCCGAAGCTCCGCAAGCACTACGATGGATTAGCCCCATCAACGCGCAAAGCATTTCTGCACCGGTTGTTATCCGCCAAGACAGCGACGACGCGCGCACAGCGCATGGCATTTCTGTTACAGTTGCTTGCGGTCGAAATGCAACCGTCGGAGTTTCGTCTCGCATTCACGAAGGGAGTCATACCGAAGCGATGAAAAAGACCTGCCCCAACGGCCATACTTTTGAGAAGTCGAGCGACTGCCCGACCTGTCCTACGTGCGAAAAAGCGAAGCAGTATAACCCGGAATTCCCCAGGCTCGGTAAACCCGCGCACCGGGCACTGGCAAACGCCGGCATCATCAGGATCAAAGACCTGTGCCAGTGGACGGAGAAGGACCTGCTCGCACTCCATGGTGTAGGACCGTCGGCTATCCCACCGCTGAAGACTGCCCTCAAAAAAGCCGGCATCGCGTTCAAGAAGCCGGGGATAAAAAAATGAAGTCACTCCGGATCTTTTTTCTGATCACCGACATCGGCTTCATACTCTATTGGGTGATTACGCTGATCGGCGTGATACCGGCATCGTACCTTTTCAAAGATTATCATAACCCGATTCTGAGCGCGTGGAACTGGTCCTTCCTGCCGCTCGACCTTTTGATTTCAGCCACAGGCCTGTGGAGTCTTCGCCTCATGTCGAAGGATGAGACGCGCTGGAAAAACCTGGCTTTGCTTTCGCTTGCTCTGACATTCTGCTCCGGGCTCATGGCCGTTTCATTTTGGGCAATCCGCCGCGATTTTGACCTAACGTGGTGGCTGCCCAACCTTTACCTGTTACTCTATCCGGTTTATTATATTGTAATACTTTCAAAGCAAAAAACCTAAGGAGAAATTTATGAAAGAAAGCAAAGGAAAACTCATCGCGTATTGGATCGTCACCGCACTGGTTGCGGCAAACTATTTGTTCGCGGGCTATTCGTACATCAGCCGCAACGAACAAGTGCTCGAGGGAGCTAAGGCGCTCGGCTATCCGGTCTACTTTTTCGTGATGCTCGGCGTCTGGAAAACACTCGGAGCCATAGCCATACTAATGCCGAAAATGCCTGTCGTCAAAGAATGGGCTTATGCGGGCATGTTTATTAACCTGATCGGCGCCTCTGTTTCGTGTGCTGTTATGGGTTTCCCGCTGCAACACGTAATCACTCCGGCAGTGATGCTGTTATTCGTGATCGCCTCGTGGGCACTGCGCCCCGCGAGCCGCCGCACGGAAAAAATGTTCTGAGACCCGGCGATGAAAACCGTAACTTCAAAGGACGGCACACGCATCGCTTACGATGAGAGAGGGCAGGGTCCCGCTCTCATCCTGATCGGCGGTGCGATGAGTTTTCGGAATTTTTCCGGAGCTCTGGAGCTCGCCGGCCTTTTGTCGCCGCACTTCACCGTCATTAATTATGACCGGCGGGGACGCGGCGACAGCGGCGACACAGAACCTTATGCCGTCGAACGTGAGGTTGAAGATATTGCTGCAATTATTCAGGCAGCCGGCGGCTCAGCCTACGTGTATGGCATGTCTTCAGGCGGCGCTTTGGCTCTGGTGGCGGCAAGCAAACTGCCCCAAATAAAAAAACTCGCTCTCTACGAACCGCCGTTCGTCGGTGTCGACCCCAAGGCAAAAAAGCCACCTGCGGATTACCGGGCGCAACTGCAGCGGCTCGTCGATGCGAATGACCGCTCCGGGGCAGTGAAATTTTTTATGACGAAAATCATCGGCGCCCCGGCCTTTTTAGCCTGGATCATGCCTCTCATGCCGATCTGGAAAAACCTCAAGGCGGTCGCACACACCCTACCTTATGACATGGCGATCATGGAGGACTTTTCATTCCCGGCAAAACTCGCGGCATCGGTGCTGGTTCCGACGCTAGTTATGGGGGGAGAAAAAAGTCCCGAATCCCTGCGCCTTGCGGTTAAGGCAACGGCCGAGGCCATGCCGAACGCAAAATCTGTTTTGCTCCCAAAACAATCCCACAATGTTTCGATGAAAGTGCTGGCGCCAGTTATAGTACAGTACTTGAAGCCGTAAGGAGGCACTATGTCATTTCAGGCTTATCTCGATAATATTAAAGAAAAAACAGGTAAAGGTCCCGCTGAGTTCAAGAAGCTCGCTGAGAAAAAGGGGTTCTTACAAAAAAGCAAGCTCAAGCCGGGAATCAAGGCAGGAGAAATCGTCGCCTGGCTCAAAGCCGAATTTGATCTGGGTCACGGACACGCAATGGCCATCTTTGCACTCTTCAAGGGTGTCAAAAAACCCGGAGATAAATGACCGAGCCGCGTACCGAAAGCGAGTTGCGAATCACGCGTGTCTTCGACGCCCCCCGTGAACTCGTGTTCAAAACCTGGACAAGTCCCGAGACGATGCTCGCCTGGTGGGGGCCGGCGTTTTGCCCGGCCAAGCAGGTCGATATGGACGTGCGCCCCGGCGGCCGCTGGCGTTGCTGCCTGGCCTCTGAGCCGCATGGCGGCGATCTCTGGCAGGGTGGCGTCTTCCGCAGGGTTGATCCCTACGATCTGCTCGAATTTACGTTTGTCTTCGAGGCAGAGGGCGATATGGCTGTTGAAAATGTTGTCACGATTCAGTTCTTTGACGAAGGCAACAAAACCCGCATGCAATTCTGCCAGGCGCCCTTCCCTTCGGTTGCCCAACGCGGTGCGAATAATGACGGTTGGTCGAATACGTTCGATCGCCTTGCGGCATATTTAAAAAGAAAGGTGGATTAACATGAGTGATGAGAGAACCGTTTTAAATCAGCGGGTTGTACCCTACACGCGCGAACAAATTTTCAAAGCGTGGACAGACCCCGAACTTCTCGCCGCGTGGTGGGGGCCGAAAGGTTTCACCAACACCTTTCACACCTTTGAACTGAAGCCCGGCGGCAAATGGCATTTTACCATGCATGGCCCCGACGGTAACGATTATGAAAACCTCTGCGTGTTCGAAGAGATCGTCGCACCCGAACGCGTCGTCTTAGACCACATCGAGACCATGCACCGCTTTATGCTCAGCGGCATTTTCACTACGGTGAACAATGGTACTCACATTGAATTCCGGCAGGTATTTGCATCGGCCGACGAGTGCAATCGCATTCGCAGTTTCGTCACTGAAGCGAATGAGCAAAACCTCGACCGCCTTGAAGCGGTGTTGCAAAAAATAAAATAGGCAAAAGGAACTTCCGATGACAACAAATCAACCCCAACAAAAAATGCGGCTCACCGACCGCTTCATGAAAAAATACACTGCATGGATGGTAGCCATACCCGAGTTTTCGTTTCGGCGACGCTGGTGGGTGATTGGCTTTTTCGTACTCTTTACCGTGGGCTTGGGCTTTGGCCTGCCCAAACTGAAAGTCGACATGACATTCGACACCTGGCTCGACTCAGGCGATTCGACGCTCGTTGACTATCAGCGCTTCCGCTACTTCTTTGGGTCCGATGAGTACATGATGATCATGTTCAAACCCCAGGGCAAAGAGGTATTCGAGGCCGATACGCTTAAAAAAGTCAAAGCGCTTGAAGACGCACTCAATAAAAAGCGCTTTGAAAAGGGTTCGCCGCTCAACCGCATCACGCGTATCCGCACGATCATTTCGGCTGACTTTCTGGAGTCAAAAGGCGATACCCTAAAAAACCGCAAATTCATCGGTTCAGCCATACCTGACAATAAACAACTGGCAGAAATTAAGAAATTTGCGATGGCGCAGCGCGACTTTCCGGGAAGCTGGTTTTCCAAGGATAGTCAATTTGGTGCGATTCTGATGCTGACCGACTATGGTGCACGCATTCAAAAGCTCGATGAGAAGGGCGAAGCCAAACCTTCGACCCCAGAGTTCGATTTTACCGAAACCCAAAACGTAAAGAAAGATCGCAACAAAATTCCCAAAATGGAAAGCGCCGATCCGTCGGATTACATGAAGTTCAATGAAGAACTGGGGAAAGTGCTCAAAGAACAGAAATGGGCAAACCCAACTGTCGGCGAACCACCGTCCCCTTTTATGGAGTACCTCGTGGGCGGCGGGCCGTGGGTCGCGTCATTCTTCATGAACATCATGACATCCCAGATGGGACAAATCATGGGCCTGTCGGTACTATTGATTTTTGTCACGCTCGCCATCGCATTCCGTTCTTTATCCGCGATGATTTGGCCGACGCTCATCATCATTCTTTCCGTGGTCTGGACCTTGGGAATTGTCGGCTTATCGAACGTTACGATGACAATGATGATCAATATCGTGGCGATTCTCAATTTGACGGTCGGCATCTCCTCTTCGGTACACATACTTTCCGGTTATAAGTATTATCTGGTGACCTTGGATAAGCGCGAGGCCCTGATAAAGGCGTATGAAAAATCGGGAGTATCTGTGATGCTCGCAACTCTCACGACGTTTGCAGGCATCATATCAATGACCGTCGTACCGATTGTGCCGATCCGCAATTTCGCGATCGCGGCATCCTTTGGCATTGTCTTCGCATATGTAGGTACTATTTATCTCTTACCATCACTTCTGACCATTTGGGCACCGGGCGCGGCAAAAGATAAAAAGACCGGCGAAAAAATGCAAGGCCTGCTCGAGCGGCAACTGCAGCGTTTCATTAGCTACATCATCCGCGTCACACACGACCGCCCCAAAACGATCATCGCCATCTTTAGCGTCATTATGTTGCTCAGCCTGACTGGCTACCCCCGAGTCGTCGTTGACACCAATTTTCTCGAATCCATCAAACCTGGCTTCGGCTTCAAAGAAACCTTTGAAACCCTCGATACACATTTCGGCGGCACAACCAACGTCGAAATTATCATCAACACCGGTAAGAACGACGGCCTCAAAGACGTCACTCTTCTGACCGCGATGGACAACCTTGCGCAGCGGGCGAAAAAAGAACGCCCTGATTTCGTGGCTAAAACCACATCGCTGGTAAACGCCGTCAAAGACTCGAACAAGAATCTCATGAACGGCAAAGAAGAAAATTACAAGATACCGTCTGACAACCAGAAGCTCAAACAGGTGCTGCTTATGTACGACTCGGCCGACCCCGAATCGCGCAAACTCTTCGCCGATGACGACTGGGAAAAAGGACGCATCACGCTGCAAGTCGTCAATAAGAGCTCGTTCGAATATACAGACTTCCTGACGCAGGTCGAAGGCTGGATGAAGGAATATCTCGAGCCTGTGAAGAAAACGAACCCCGAGCTGACCTATTATGCAACGGGGGGTATCCCCATTATGATGCGCCTCACGGGGTTTCTCACGAAGTCGCAGTTACAATCGTTTGGGCTGGCGCTCGTGATTATCACCGTGATCATGTTCCTCATTTATGGAACCATGCGCTACGGTATTATTGCGATGCTACCGAACATTTTTCCGATCTTGTTAACAGTGGGAGTGACCGGTTGGTTCAAAATCCCTCTCGACTCCGATACACTTTTAGTTCTGCCGATTGCAATCGGCATTGCGGTCGATGATACAATTCACTTTCTCACGCACTACCGCGGCGAACTGTTGGCTGGTCATGGCCGGCTTGAATCCATCAAAACAACGCTGCGCGAAGTCGGTCAGGCGATGATCTTTACTTCGATCATTCTGGTCACGGGGTTCCTGATTTTTCTCTCGTCGATCTACGTGCCCTTCCGCAATTTCGGATTGTTATCGGCCATAGCCATTTCCAGTGCGCTACTTGCCGACCTGTTTTTCTTACCGGCCCTACTTGTTGCGTTCGGCCGCACAAATAAAGTTCCAGGAGCAGACACATGAAAAACCTATCCCCACTTCATAGAAAAGGGGGAGTAAGAATGCTCATCGCATTTTTACTCACACTGCCTTTGGCTGCACAACAGCTTAAGGAGCCCGAAAAGGCGAAAGAGATCGCCTACAAGATGATCAAGCGCGACGACGGTAAAACCGCGTACAACCGCACCAAGGTCATCACCTGCGCCTTCGATGAACAGGGTGGCAAACGCAAGTGTTCGGGCCAGGCGCGCACGAAATCGTTCGAATCGATCAGCAAAGACGTCGGCCAGGCGCTCGAAGACACCATCGGCCTCAGCGTCATCGACGAGCCAGCTGACGAAAAGGGTTCGGCATTCTTGCAGAAAGATTATGACAAGCCCGGCAAAGACACCGAACAGTGGATGTACCTGCCCGCGCTCAAGAAGCTGAAACGCATCGTCGCTGAGAGCTCCAACTCTCCTAAGACAGGTACGCTCTTCGGTTCTGAAATTGCCTACGAGGACATCGAGAAGATTCATATCGGCGACTATACGTATTCGCTGATCGGCGAAGAGGTGGTGGATGGCCGCCCTTGTTACATTCTCGAATCGTATCCGACGGCGGTGCGTGCACCCAAAACTTCATACGGTAAAGGTGTTTCCTGGGTCGATAAATCCAGCTATCTCACGATCAAGTCCGACTCTTATGACCGCCAGAACCGCCTCGTGAAAACCTTCTTTTCGAAAGACATTGAAATCATCGGCGGCGTGGCCGTGTCAAAACAACTCATTGTCGTAAACCACAAGAACCGCCGCATGAGCCTGATGAAACTCGAGAAAGTGAAAATCAACGTGCCGATTCCTGAGTCACTCTTTGATACAAGAGCCGTGCAAGATAGCGCGTTCCGCGAAAGCCAGATGGGGTCGGTCCGGTAGAACGCCCCCTCCCATCCTCCCCCAAGTCTGGGGAGGAGACTCTTTCTCCCTTCCCCCAGACTTGGGGGAAGGGCCGGGGTTAGGGGCGAAATGGTAAGCTATGCGAAAAATATTCCTAACCACATTAATCCTCATCACGGCACCGCTTCCCGCGCAGGAATTCGAATTTGAAGAAACGAAGGAAGCAACCGAGGAGAAAACTAAGAAATCCTCGCTGCTGCCTAAGCTGCCCTTGCGCGGTAAGGTCTCGGCCGAGTTCGGCCGCCAGATCGATAACCGCTGGGTTTTCCTGGGCCCCTTTCTGGGCCTGACGCTCGATCAGCAGAGCTCGTGGGGCCAGATCTATGGCGAGGCCGCCTTCCGCTACAACGCCTCTTATTCTGTCGAAAAGGACAGCACCTACGTGCGCGAAGGTTACCAGTTCGAAGCGATTCTCGCCGAGCTTTACTGGAAAAAATCCTTCGACAATGTCAGTATCTCCGCCGGAAAAATCATCACGGTATGGGGCAAGGCAGATATTCTGCCGGTCTCCGATGTGATTTCAGCGCGCGACGCGACCAAGGCCTTCTTTGCGCAGCCGCAAGAAGCACGTCTCGGTCAAAACACAATTCGTGTCGACTGGTTTTTGCCGAAGCAGGAAATCCAACTGATTTTTATACCCTACCCGGTGAATACCCGCTACACAGACCGCGATCACCCTTATTCGCTGATTCCCGGTGCGGACATACAAAAGGCACCGACATTCGGCCGCGAGGTCGAGGGCGGAGCGCAGTATACGGCTTACCTGGGCGGCGGCGCTGTTTCTGTTTTCGGCGGGCGCTTTTATAACCGTGACCCATTGTTTAAACTGAACCCGACTGACTTCAGCTTTCAGGCGCAGCACGCGCCCTATGCGACAACAGGGCTCTCCGCGAACTTTCCGCTGTGGGGCATGCTGCTCAAATTCGACAGCGCTTACCAGTTCAAGCGCCTCAACCAGACCGCTACGCAGCTGCCAAACCCGGAATGCCCGACGACCTGTAATACGATCACGATGCCCTACGATGTCAAGGGTGTCGACACTGCCGGTATCACGGTGGGTATCGACTATAACACGACCGAATACGGCAGCTTCATTCTTGAATACTCTGTAACTGGTCCCATGAAAAAAGATCCGGAGTTACTCCGCGACGACCCATTGCAATCGTATGCATTCGGCTATTCGAAAAATTTTCTGCGCGATACGCTGAGTTTTAACTCATTCGTCTTTACGTTCCTTAAATACAGTAACATATTGTTCCGTTTTAACCTGACGTATAAGATCACAGATGTGATCTCGACCTACCTGCAATACACGGGTATTTTCATCGCCTCAGGCGATCCGGACCTGCGGATTTTTGATAAATACGACAGGGTGGATTTCCAGCTGTCCTATGCCTTTGATTTAGCGAAATAATTTGAACGTTTTTGCGACTAATAAGTATCTTCAGTGAGGTAACTAAATGAAAACAATGATGCGGATTTTCCTCGTGATTTTTCTTTTGATCGGCGGCCTTCTGGCCTATGCCACGACACGCCCGAACGCGTTCCGAGTAGAACGCAACATCGACATCAAGGCGACACCGGCAAAAATTTTTCCTTACATCAACGACCTGCGCAACGGCCCTGAATGGTCGCCCTGGGAAAAAACGGATCCACAGATGAAGCGCACCTACAACGGCCCCATTGCCGGCAAAGGCGCGGGGTATGCCTGGGACGGTAACAAAGAGGCCGGTAAGGGCAAGATGACCATCACCGAGAGCGTTCAGAACGAAAGGGTTATCGTTGCGCTCCACTTTGACGAACCGATGGTCGGTGACAATGTTGTGGAATATATTCTGACGCCTAAAGGCGATCTGACCAACGTCAGATGGGCCATGGGCGGCCCCATGCCCTACATTTCCAAGGTCATCTGCATCTTTATGGACATGGACAAGATGATCGGCGGCCAATTCGAAAAAGGCTTGCAAAACCTGAAATCCGTGGCTGAAAAATAGCCTGGATTACCCAAGATGAACGGACACGACACCCCTATTGAAAATTTTCCTGAAGGACGCTTCGCCCGCTGGCGCACGATTCTGAATATTGCCTGGCCGCTCATCGTGGCCAACAGCTTCTGGAATCTGCAGATGACGATCGACAGGCTTTTCCTCGCCGATTATTCCACGGAAGCGATGGGGGCCGCCATCGCGGTGATGGGTATTTTCTGGACGCCAATGGCACTTTTGCAGCAGACGGCGTCGTATGTGACAACCTTCGTCGCGCAATACTTCGGCGCGAAACGCAATAACATGATTGGGCCGGCCGTCTGGCAGGCGCTCTATGTCAGTGTGCTCGGTGGTGTTTTGTTTTTAGGATTTATCCCTTTGGCGAAGCCGCTCTTTGGTCTCATGGGACATCCTGCGTCGACTCAGGTTCTCGAGTCGGATTATTTTATGGCCATGTGCTGGTCTGCCCTGCCGACAGCGATCGTCGCCGCGGCCAGCGGCTATTTCACAGGCCTCGGCCGCACGCAGGTCATCATGCAGATCAACGGTGTCGGCCTGGTTGCCAATGCCGTTCTCGACTACATCATGATCCTCGGCAAATTCGGCTGCCCGGCCATGGGCATCGCCGGTGCGGGTTATGCCACGGCGATCGGCACCGCGCTGGCGGCGGTCTATGGTATATGGCTGGTGTTCAGTGACAAGAACCGCCGCGAGTACGGCATGACATCCGGCTGGAAATGGAACATGGATCTCATGAAGCGTTACATCCGCTTCGGCATACCGTCGGGACTGCAATGGGCTCTCGAAGGCCTCGCGTTCAGCGTCTTCCTTATTTTTATCGGCCGCATGGTTGACGGCAACGCGGCGTTGGCCGCGTCATCGATCGTGGTCACCATCATGATGCTGTCGGTGTTGCCCGCCATGGGTATGGCGCAGGCAACCTCGGTACTCGTGGGACAGTTTCTCGGTGAGAAAAAACCCAACGAAGCCGAACGCGCCGTCTGGGCAGGGTGGCAGGTGACGATCCTCTATATTCTGCTGGCGGGCTCAACATTTCTGCTCTTCCCGAATTTTTATATGAGCTGGTTTAAGAACAAAGACAATGCCGCACTCTGGGCACAGGTGAGTGTCATGGTGCCTTACCTTTTGATGTTCGTCGCGGTATTCACAACGTCCGATAGCGTGAATCTGATCTTCTCATTTTCGCTCAAGGGTGCAGGCGATACAAAATTTGTCACTACCGCGGCGCTGATTCTGCCCTGGCCGCTCATGGTGATCCCCAGCTTTTTCCTCATCAACCTCAAGGGTGGCCTTTACTGGTCGTGGGGTGCTGCGACGGTATTCAGTTTTATTCAGGCCATCGTTTTCTGGCGCCGCTTCGTGGGCGGCAAATGGAAGAATATGAGCGTGATTGGTTAGTTGAGAAAATTATTGCCAACGCGGCCATACCTAGGTAATTTGCCGTTATGGACGGGTGGCAAATTGTCATTTTGGTAAGCGCCATAGGCTTTGCTTTTGTGGCCAGTTTGATTATCACGGGAGTAATTATCGGGCGCCGCGATAACCGCTACATGACCGAAAGATTTTCGATGCTCCAAAGTGAAAGTCAGGCTTTGCTGAAAGAAATGTCACGCAAAACGGACCTTGCGGTTGAGTTTCTCCGCGAACAATCCATCCTCAATCGGCAGATTTTAGAGCGCGTCGACAAACACTGATCTTCTCAAAACCCGTACTCGCCGTACTTAATACTCTTCACACGGCCGTTTTCAAAACGCACAAAGGTGAGAAACTTTCCCGCACCGAAGTTATAGACATATTCATCGACATAGACTGAGACCTTTTTGCACTCCCAGAATGTGGAAAGCGTAACATAAGAGCCGGATACCGTCTCCGTATTATTCTGGCTCACACGGGTTTCGTCGTGCGTATGGGTTTGGGGTAAAGTCGTGACTCCCCCCTGTTTCGTATTGCGATCGACCGCAACAGGTGTGGGCGTCGAAACAACAGTATCGCGCGATGTTTCAACGTACGACCCGGTCGAACGCGTAAACTGCGTCATGCCCTGCTGAAAGTTCGAGAGGCGGGTATGCGTGACCCGTTCATCGAGGTAGGCGAGACGATCCTGCGGTTCGCCGCAATATTTCAAGACCTCGATGCGCGATTGACCGACCATCATGAGTTTACCGTCGCAGCGCACGGCATCGTCGGCGCCGGCGTTACCTGCGTAGAAGACAAGTATGGCAATCAGCGAGCCGGCTAAGAGGCGCGTAAACCCGGCACTGGTAGTATCCCGCATCGGGGTAAGGATGCGGGCGGCCTTCAGGATTGTCAACCGATCTGAAAATTCACATAAATTTCGCGATTCTTTCATACTTTCCCTCCTCTCGCCGGTTATGTTTGCTTCATTATGTATCTGCTCATAGCCGTTATTTGCGGTGGTGTGGTCAAAATCCTGGCGATGCTGGAATGGCCGACCCTTTACCGCGCCTTCCTGTTCCCGCCGGCGCAGGTTTTATCGTTCTTTTTCCTGGCCGAATATGAAGAGCGGCTCGGCACCTATAACTTTCCGGAATTCATTCTCGACTACAGCTGCTCTGGTATCCATTTTTTTATCCTCGCACTGCTTCTGCTAACACACCGGCACGGCGAAAATACAGGGGGATTTCTGAAAGCGCTGGCTTTGGCCTACCTGTTAACTCTGGCCGCGAACACAGCGCGGGTCGCGCTCTTTCTCAAGGTCGCTGGTTTTTCCACCGGGCGGCCATGGCTACACGAAGCCATCGGCACGATCGTCTTCATTTCATTCCTGTTTTTTTATTATTTAGCCACAGATCTGAGGAGAAAATATGCAACGGAAAAATAAGTTTTTAAACGGTGGGCTGATCGCGACTGCGACGGTACCGCTCGGCATCGCACTGGTGCTTTGCCTGCGCAGCCTGTATATAATCTGGCCTGAACTCACAACAGAACAGTCTACAGCCATGGCCGCAGGACTCGGCATGGTAACGCTGCCAGGTGTTGCGGCGGCATGGCTGGCCCTCAGGGCATACCGGCGCGGCGAGAGGCTGAAATTTGTGAGCATAGCATTGCTGACGGGTTTGCTGCTGTTTTGTTTCTATGTATTTTTTTATGTCATCGAGCCCAGAATCTTCATGCGCGATTGGCTCTTCGATCACGACAATTATCTGTTAACCATCGTATCGGCGCTGGTGCCCCTGTTTTATTTTCTGCTGTTCTATCTCGCCTCGCTGACCGCCATTGAATCACAGCGTGCACTGATTGTCTCGATCGTCTCCACCGTGGCCATACCGCTCGTCGCCTACGTGGGTTTCCATGTCATCCGGTTTCTGCCGAATTTCGGGGCATTCGGTAATCTCTGGCAAATTGGTTTCGCGGCGCTGACAGCCGCCTTTTCGTTTTTTATTCTGCGCCTCATGCTCTACATTCTGGCCCGCAACGCCGACGCCTTGCAGAGGCCCGGTGCCGTGTGGACATTACAACTGATCTTTGTCGGCATCTTTCCGTTTATCGGCCTGGCCTTAAATACTGCAGGCCCGATTGCCCGCGAGAGCCAGGGTGTGCTGGGTAACTTCAGCGGCCGCGAGTTTTGGTTATTGGCGGCTGTGAACGCCGTGGCCTATCTTTTGCCTAACTTCCGCTATTTTCCCTTACAGTTCGCGCTGGTCGCGCTGCGCGCAGCAGGATTCATCTTTGTGCTGTATTTCTGTACCGTGTTTTTGCTCTTTCTGCCCCTGGCGGTGGTTCTCATTGCCGCAATCGGCCTGGGTCTTTTACTGTTGATTCCTTACTTCGCTGCGGCGGTACAGATTTTGCGCCTGCGCAACGATTTCACGGCGCTCGCCGCAGCCGGGCACAAGCCGCTCGCATGGACTGCCCTCGCAGCCGGCGCCGCACTGTTGCCCGCTGTGGTATTGGGCAGCATCAGTTTTGACCGTATGCAGCTCACGGCAGCTATCCGTTTTTTGGAGCAGCCGCCGCTGGAGCTAAACCGTACGTCGGCAATGAGCGCGGCAACGGTGCTGAGGCTCGCCGACATGGCGCCGGTCTCGAACAACCGCGGGCGCAGCTGGCGTCACGACCGGCAGAACATCCCCATCTACGACGCGCTCTACCGCCAGATTGTCTTCGACGGCGCCGATCTCTCTGAAAATTTGCGCGGCAAAATCCGGCAGATATTTGGCGGCATGGCGCCGTATGTTCCACCGCTGCGTGTAGCCACAGGTGGTGCCAGCCTCGGTGATGTGGAAATATCGGCAAAAATCGCGAGCAAAGTTACGCAATCCACCCTCAGCGTCACCGTGGTGAACACTGCCAATCGCGGCGACACCGAATTTAATGCCGGCATCGAACTGCCCATGGGCGCCTTCATCACGGGGCATTGGCTCACCATCGACGGCGTCGAGGTACCCGCACAGATCACGAACAGAAATACCGCGATCTGGGTATTCAACCGTGTGACCGAGGCGCGACGCGACCCGAGCCTCATCTATTACGAAGGTAAGGATGCCCTGCGTTGGCGGATTTTTCCCGTGCCCCAGGGTGGCGTTCGCCAGGCCCGGTTACAGATAACGCATGCGCATGACACCGACATACGGATTGCCGGCAAAAAATTCTCACTGAAGGCGCTGACCGCCGCGCCAACAGTCATATCCACATCGGGGAAGACGCATCTCATTGCCCCCGCGGCAAGAGATGAATGGATTATACGAAAGCCTTATCTGCACTTCGTCGCTGATTGCTCGGGAGCTATTACGAAAGATTACCGTGGCGATGCCGAAACCGCCGCCCGTAAACTGGGTCTTCCCCTCGCTGAGGCACAGATCAGCTTTGCGAATACATCGATACGCACGGCGGCCCTCGGCGGCACGGCAATCTGCCCAAAAACCGGTGAAGGCTTCTATGCCGACGCCGCTGTGAAGGCGGTCCTGTTTTCGCAGTTTAACCGACCCAGTGAAAATTATCCGCTGGTTGTGATACTCTCGGCCGACCCCACGGCGCTGCGGCCTTGCGACTTTGGATACATCACGGCGTTCTACAGCGACGCCGACGGCATTGCCTTTTTCGACGGCAAGGTATTGCAGAACCTGAACTTTGCTACGGGTGCCCTAAAGACTGGCAGTCCACGCATGAATCTGCCACAGCGGTTGTACGCAAAACGTTTTTTTGCCGCAGCACAAACCCTGGTCTTCCCCGGAGAAACAAATCCGGGTGAAACGCTGGCGCTCGCCGATGGTTTTGAAAAATTCTACGACTTCTATCTCGGCCGAACCGAGCACCGGGCAGTGGCTGTTCTCGCTGCCGTGGAGAGCAATGTGCTGAATCCCGCGGCGGGTTCAATTGTACTCGAGACCGAGGCGCAGCGGCGCAAGCTCGCGGAACTCCACAAGAAGATGCTCAATGCACGCAACCAGCTCGATAGCGGCGAGCAGCCGCGCATGTCTGAGCCCTGGAGCTTTGTGGTCATCGCCCTCGTGTTCGGCTGCTACACGCTCTGGCGCCGCAGGCGTACGATGCTTGCCCGAGGTTAACCATGGCACGCAAACGCCTGTTGTTTGGGGCCGGCATTGCTGCTGTGATCGTTTTGGGTATCGTGTTCCGGCAGAATATCCGGAGCAGACTCATAGGACAGAAAACCGTCGCAGGTGTAGTCGCCGAGCTGCGCTCCAAGCGCGGCGGCGAATTTCTGAAATCGTACCCCGACCTGCCGGCAATACGGGAAATCCTATTGGTCGCCACCAAAACATCGCGGCGGCTGGAAGTCTGGACACGCAGCGGTGACGATGAGATCTTTCAGTACCGAAAAACCTACCGCTTCACGGGCTCGAGCGGCGGGCGGGGCCCTAAGCGCAAGAGCGGAGACCGCCAGATACCCGAAGGCGTCTATGAGATTGCCGGCTTAAATCCCAACAGCCGGCAACACCTCTCCATCAAAGTGGGGTATCCCAATACCACCGATCTCGAGTTTGCGAAAAAAGACGGGCGCAGCGAGCTCGGCGGCGATATCTTCATCCACGGCAACAACACCAGCATTGGCTGCATACCCATTGGCAACCGGAACATTGAGGAACTGTTCTTCATCGTTGCCGAGACCGGCTTTACCAGAACGCGTATCATCGTCATGCCTTTGGATTTTCGGCTACGCCGCCATCGCTCTCACCGGGGCAGGGATGCTCTGGAACGCCGGATTTACCGCCAGATCCGGGATGAAATACGCGCAAAAATGCCTACGCGCGACCTGAGTGCGACTTTTTTATCGCCGCCTGTGAGAAAAAAAGCCTGAATTTTGGTATTTCTTCTATAGAGGTACTATGGCAACACTCGAAATGACATTCGCACTTTCCGCACCGGCACGGCGCGCCCTGGATTCTTTGGTCTCACCGCGCAGCCTGGAGTTTATCGCCGATCGCTTTTTTGACAAGATCGAACACGAACGTTACCGCGACTTCGCGGTGATACCGCCTTTTTATACGACACCGCATGGGCACCGTCAGGCCCGCGCGGGACAGCAACGGCAGCGCGGTGAAAAACTGAAAAGCCAGAGAGCGAAGCTCACCATCAAGACATTCCGCGGCATGAAGCGGCTTCAGGCGCGTGGCCTGGGCCTCACCTGGCAATTGGAGGAGATCCTCTATTTCGGCTTCAAAGAAGGTTTTATCAGCGGCCTGGGTGAGGCCTGATTTAATGACACCAGTGTCATAAAAATATCGACGGCCTGACTCACTGTTCTAGTCGAGCCCATGCAAGTCCAACTCGAAAAGGCGCGCGCGACCGCAAATTTCACCCGCTTCCGCGGAGAGAAATCCGGCGGGCATTATGAAAGTTACTTCATGCGCGCCAACGACAAGGCCACAGGCCATGGCTTTTGGATCCGTTATACCATCTACCAACCCGAACCGGGTAAGGGCACGAAGCAGGCGATGGGCGAGCTGTGGGCGATTTATTTTGAAAAAGGCAAGGCTCCGGTAGCTGCAAAGTCGGAGTTCCCCATTGAACGCGCGCAATATTCGAATACGAATTTCGACCTGAGCTTTGACGGCGCTACGCTGACCGATTCTGCCCTGAAGGGCGCGGCCGAAAGCCGCGGCGACAATAAAATAGAGTGGGATCTCACGCTGAGTAAGATCGCCACGGCGAAAGATAACCATGCGCTCTTTCCGATGCCACTGACTTCATACGACACGCCGCTGCCGCGCGCGAAACTTCTCGTGGCACAACCGTTTGTAACCTATGCGGGGCACCTGACGGTCAATGGTAAGAAGATTACGATCTCAGACTGGCAGGGCAGCCAGAACCATAACTGGGGCAGCCGCCATACCGACGAATACGCCTGGGGCCAGGTGGCAGGCTTCGACGATGAACCCGATGCCTTTCTCGAAGTCGCCTCCGCAAAAATTAAGGTCGGCCCCGTTATGACCCCCTACCTGACTCCAATTACGTTACGCTACAAAGGTAAAGAATATTTGCTGAACACCTACTGGCAGGCATTCCGTAACAAGGTGACGCTGAACTACTTTGACTGGGTTTTCTCCGGTGAAAATGCCGATCTGAAAATCGACGGGCATATTTGGGCCGACAAGAATGACTTTGTCGCGCTGAATTATTACAACCCGCCGGGCGATGTAAAGACCTGCCTCAACTCTAAGGTCGCAAGCTGTGAAATTACACTGGCTGAAAAAAGCCGCATCGGTCTCAAAGTCGACCTGAAGACCAAAAACCGCGCGGCGTTTGAGATCTTAACGTCGAAGACCGACCATGGGCTAACACCGCTTTTCTAAATCTTCTTGATTTAGCACGGCAACCCTGCGGGTTAACCCATGCTGATTAAACTCATTGTCATCTTTGCGGTGTTCTGTGCGTTGCTTTTCCTGCTCAATAAAATCATGCCGGATTTCCACATTGAAATGGGCGCGATTCCGATTGTGGCGCTGATTCTCGTGGGCGTCAACTACGGTGTGACGTGGATCTTCGGGGCGGTGAATTTCCTGACTCTCGGTATCGTCAAATGGTTACTGACCATCGTCACGCTCGGGCTTTTTGGCCTGTTGGCCGGCTTCATCATGAATGTGATTATTTTCTGGGTCGCCGATAAGCTCACAGACCGGCTGACTATTAAATCCGTCAAAACCCTGCTCGTGAGTGCCTTCGCGTTACAAATTACCACCTACCTGCTTTACAAGATTCTTTGAAAAACCCGGTTGAGGTGCGGCGCGCCTCACTCGCAGACGCAGCTGAAGTCGCGGCCCTGGACGCCGTGATTTTCGGCGCCGCTGGCTATTCGGTGGCATCGTGGCGCGACGAGATTGCGAATCCCTCGGGACAGGTTTTTCTATGCGGCAACAGCGGTACGCATACCGCCTTTCTGTCGATTCTGCGCGCCGGTGATGAGCTCGAAATCCGCAAGATCGGGGTGTTGCCTGAAATGCGGCGCCACGGCATTGCGCAAGACCTGCTGACAAAGGTTCTCGCCGATGAGAAAAATCCCCGTTGCATCATCGACGTCTCTGAGCACAACGCCGCCGCCATCGCATTTTATCGAAAACTTGGTTTTCAGGAATTGATGCGGCGCAGAAAGTATTACAGCGATGGCGCCGATGCGATTGTCATGCAACGGATAAAATAATGTCCACGCGGTTGCGGAAATGATATATTACATTTATGATCAAGAACCCGTTTGAAATCATCGCCGACGACGAAGAAGGTGAGGTAGAGAAGAAAGAGAAAGAACGTCCTTCTCCATTAGGCGAGCGTCTCGCCGAACGTTTTCTCGAAAACCGGCAGATTTTTCTCTGGGGTGCGGTCACCGACCGCTCGGCACAGATGGTTGTCGAACGCATGCTGTTCCTTGAGGCGACGGGTCCGGGTAAACCGATCTACTTCTTCATCAATTCTCCGGGTGGAGTGATCACTTCAGGCATGGCGATCTACGATGTCATGAAAATGATCTCCTCACCGGTATATACTGTCACCATGGGCATGGCGGCCTCCATGGGTGCGATATTGCTGACTGTGGGCGAGAAGAAGCACCGTTATGTTTTTGAGCACGCAAAGGTCATGATACACCAGCCGCTGATCAGTGGCCAGATCGTCGCTCCGGCGCTGGACATCAAAATTCACGCCGAAGAGATCAAAAAGACCCGCCAGGAACTCAACCGCATCATCGCCGAAACAACGGGCCAACCGCTGTCGCGCATTGAAAAAGACACCGACCGTGACTATTATCTCGATGGCAAAGGCGCGGTGGAATACGGTCTCGCCGATAAAGTATTAACCGACTTCAGCGAGCTGGGGCTTTTCAAAACAAAGGAACCGAAAGAGACCAAAGAAAAAGAGCCGAAAGCCAAAAAAGGTAAATAACCCGACCCCGGCGCTGACGCGCCGACCCTCCCCACTAACGGTGGGGTTATATCTGTTTCATTAACTGTTCGTATTCGAGGTCGAGATTAATACCCGCGTCTTCAGGGTATTTTGCTTTTGAGATGAACTTATCTGCTGCATAGAGCAGGTGCGCAAACTCCACTTTCGTGGGGCGCTGGTTTTTAGCATCACGGAGAATCCAGATAACAGGCCGCATCGGCTTGCCCTTCACGGCATAGACAACCATGCCGATCGTGCCGTCTGACAACTCTACGATCGAACCCAGCGGGTAGATGGCATGAGAATCGAGAAAGGTCTTCAGGTATACCGGGTCATAGCGGTAGATTCCGAGCGTCAGCAATTCTTTCATCGCATCATAGGGCAGGCGGTTTTTGCGGTAAGGCTTACGTGAGATGATGGCGCAGAACGAATCGATGATTGATGCCACGCGCGTGTATTCAGACATCTCAGCACCCTTGATCTTACGCGGGTAGCCCGAGCCGTCAAAGTGTTCCTGGTGCTGCAGCGCCACCGAGGCAATGGTGTTCTTGATTTTGGCAATCTGGGTAAGCATCTGGTAGCCATGCACCGGGTGCGCGTGGATAATCTGCAGTTCGGTTTCGTTTAGTTTCTCTGCCTTATCCAGAATCAGCTGCGGCACCTTGAGCATGCCGACGTCCATGAGCAGAATGGCAAAAACCTGTTCCACAATCTTCGGCCTTGAAAAGTCGAGGGCAATGCCCAGACGCACAGCATAGATCGAACAGGCGATCACATGCTTATAGGTATTTGGCTCCACGATATATTCGGCAACGAACAGCACAATGAGGGGGTTATCGGTGACGAGATTGGTGATCTCTTCGGCCTTGCTGCGCACGTCGTTGGAAACGGGGTTATTATTGCTATTGAGGCGCTCGTAAAAATTCTTGAGAATGCCCTCGGTCGCCGCGGTCAGCGAATTGAACGACGGCTTCATCTTGATGAGGTTCTTGAGTTCTTTCTTGATGTTCTCGATATCCAGCTTTTGCTGGCCATCCATGAACACGGCTTCATCTTTTTTCGAGGCATAGACCGGCTCGCCGTCAGACAAGACCTCGTCGATCTTCCATTTGGTCAAACGCTCGAGGTCACTCTGCGTAACTATGACGTTCGCCGCGGCGAGCATGTTCGTCGGGTCGATAAATACCGGTTTGGTAAAAGAAACCCCCGGACGCAATAGTTTGACCTGGTACCGGGTCATGGTTGATTTTCGGTTGTCCCTGTCGGAATTTCAAGCATATTATATAAAAGATCAATCCGCTTGTTTTTTCTCATCGCTGAGAAGATACGCATAGATACGGGCCACAGCCAGATAAATCTCGCGCGGTATTTCTGTGTTCACTTTGACGGACTTCAGCGCCATCAGTAAACCCTCTTCCTGATCGGGCTTGATTTCGACGCCATGCTTGCGGGCAATTTCGATCATGCGCCGGGCTGCGTCGCCCTCGGCATAGGCTTTGACCACAGGCGCACCGTCGCCCTTGTACTCCAGAGCGCAGGCTCTTAAGACGTTCTTAAGAGTGTCTGCGTTTTTACCGGCCAAGCGTTAGTTGACGAGACTTTTGACGGATTCGGGCCGCAACTTGGTGAAAATGTCGCGGCTTTCGTTGAAATCCTTAACGATTTTGGAATTATCGACCTGGGCCTCGTTTTCGCCTTCGGGCATACCCGCCGGCTCAAACATACCTGCCGAGAGAATATTCTGAATCTGGATTTCTTTCTTGATGAGGTTATTGCGCAGGCTTGAGACGACTTGCGCGGCTTCACTCTTAAATTCGTCGATATTCTGCTGGTCACGCATTTCGAGCGCCACAGTGGGAAACTGCTCGTTCATGAACCGTTTCAGCTCTTTTTGCCAGCTCGACCCTTCATTGACCTGATTGAGGAAACCCAGCTGAATCTGGCGCATCGAGATGCCCGTCTGCAGGTCGCGAATCTCTTGCTGCAGGCTTAAAACCTTGCTGCGCATAGAATCGACCGATACCTGCGGCTTGTTCTCGAGGCGGATCTCCCCCGTGCGTTCGGCGGTACCCGGTTCGCGGGTTTCGGCGTTGAGCTGTGCACTCTGCGCCCATTTGAGCATGTCGCTGCGCTTCACGTCCATACGGCTCTCATGGGGCAGTCCGTTCAGATTGTCAATCGTTTAGCGCCGAGGCACATGCCTGAGCCTATTCATGTTGACGGTGTGTCTCAAATACCCTTTTCGACTGCTACGGCGGGATGTAGCGCAGTGGTAGCGCACTTGCTTTGGGAGCAAGGGGTCGTTGGTTCAAATCCAATCATCCCGAAATTAGTTCGGACTCTGGGGCAAGCGCACGTTGCCCCAGAGATAGTCGAAGCCTGTGTGCCAGCTTCGCTCCGTGCGCACAAGAGCGCACGTAGCTCAGCTGGATAGAGCAACGCCCTTCTAAGGCGTGGGTCAGGGGTTCGACTCCCTTCGTGCGCAAAACGGTGGTCGTAGCATCGAAGACGCTCGCAACTGGCGAGCCAGCTTCGCTAGCGACCACCAAACACGGTGGTCGTAGCACCGAAGACGGTGGCGTCAGCGCCTCTGTCTCAGAGACCGAAGACGGTCACAGCTGGTAGAGACCAGTTTGTTCTACGATAAAACACGGTGGTCGTAGCTCAGCTGGTAGAGCGTCAGATTGTGATTCTGAATGTCGCGGGTTCAACCCCCGTCGATCACCCATAGGTTCCTTAAAAACGCATGATGAATAGTTCATGCGAACGAGTGCCGCCGAAAGCAGGCGTCCTCGCCGCTTTAGCAGCACATTGCTGAAAGCAATGTGCGAGGCTTTTGGCGGCAACGTTTTTGGGAACCTCGCAGCATTCGCTCTTGCCAAAAGCAAAAGCGTTTACGCGACAGCGAGCGTGGTGAAACTGGTAGACACGCGGGATTTAGGTTCCCGTGCCGCAAGGTGTGGGGGTTCAAGTCCCTCCGCTCGCACAGTGAGCCCGACTCACTTTAAAGAAACGACCCACGCGGGAATAGCTCAGTGGTAGAGCATCTCCTTGCCAAGGAGAGGGTCGTGGGTTCAAGTCCCATTTCCCGCTCATGTTTTTCAAGGGGGTACTGCGTACCCCCTTAAACCCCCGCCATGCATAGAATTTTAGGTATCTGCTTGCTGGTCTGCTTCTGCGCAAAATCGGAAAAGCGCAGCGATCTCATCACTATACCGCTCAAATACCGCGCAGAAATTTTAGATCCGCTCTTTGCCGTCGACGAATCGACCGTGTTGGTTGTGAATTTTCTCCACCGCCGGCTCTATAGTTATTCACCCGATGGAAAACTCGAAGCCGACCTCGCCCTGGGTGAAATGCAAACGGGACGGCGCGTGATCATTCAACTCAAAGGCGGCGGGCCGACTGCCGATGACGTCGTCTATGCGCTACACCGAGTGCAGAAAGATGCCAACCAGGCATGGGTGATGGAGCAGATCAAAACGGTGCGCCGGCTCGACGCGTATTCAATCGAAATCACTTTGTCTGAATCACCGCGGCCCGCTGCGACTGACTGGCAGCTGGCGAAAATTAAACTCACGCTGCCGCAGTGCGCCATCTTCCACGCCAAAGAGCATGCGGCCGACAAAAGTTTCATCCCTTTTTCACGCTATCGCATCGCCGAACAAACCGGTGATCGTATCCTTTTTTCGACGACCGACCACTCGCCGCAGCTCGAATTTCTCGCCATGCCCGATGAGACGGCCCGCTATTTTGCCTTCCGCGAGGCGAGGCTCGACGCCTATGAGGCGCTGGGCATCCACCGCAAAATGCCCTACGATGCCGCTATCTATGAACCGCAGACCATGTACGACCTCGTCGTGCTCTACGGGGCTTTTAACGTGGCTGAACCCTCGGCACTGGCACAGCCAGGCCTGAGGCGGGCCTTAAACCTGGCCTTTAACCGCAATTTGCTGTGCGAAAAAACACTGCTGGGTGCCTGCGCCGGTGCGGATTACCCCGTGCCTGCGGTGCTATCTCCCGCGCCGCGGCCTGCCTTCCCCGAGACCGGTTCTTACCGCATTCCCGCAACGCCTGAGACAGTGACGCTTTTTACGCTCAGTGACAAGGAACGCGTTCTTATTGCGGAATACATGCGCGACGTTTTTGCGAGGTTCAACATCCGCCTCGAATTTCGTATCGTCGATCTGCCGAGTATGGTGCGCGAAAGCAACAAGGGCACACGCGGTATCTACCTCATGAAATGGTCGGGGGATTACCCCCATGCAGAAAACTTTCTCGTGCCGCTTTTCCATTCGCGCAACGCGGGCATCGGTGGCAACCGGGCGCACATCAAGGACAAAATGCTCGATACGATGCTCGACCGCTCGAGTTATTCGGTGGAAGATGTCGAAAAAATTCAGCAGCGCTTGCGGTATCTCTCGCCCTGGCTCTTCATCGGCTTCCAGAATATGCAGTACTACCGGTTGAAAAAGTCGCGGCTAAGAATCCCGCAGATTTTTGCAGGCTGGGGCGAGCGCACGGTCTCAAATTAATAACAGTCTTGCCTGCTCCACGCCTAAGACGGATGGCGTCCCGGCCTGCGGCCGTCGGGCTGCTCCGGGCTCCGCTGGCGCTGCGGTCGCTAACGCGACCAAGCCCTGCGCATCCCTAACGCATACATTCAGATTATCCCTCTCGCCTTACCACCTGGCGCCCACCAACACGGCCAAGGCATTCCGCTCGATGTCCGCATCGGAAACCCGCCGGCGCTTCCCCGACACCAGCCGCGAACGAAAGATGCCCGTCACATCGTCTTGAAAGTAGCGCAGCTCGGCAGAAAAGCGTTCTTCTGCTGGTGCCAGCCCGTAGCGCCGCCACTTGCGGCTCGCATCGATGCAGTAAAGGTGCCACTTGCCGTCTTCGTACGAAAACTTCGCCGCGTCGCGGCCGGTCAAATCGCCGTTCTCCGCCACGAACTCTTCCGCGATGACAAACGTGTTACCGCGCCTGAACCAGTAGATGCGGTCCTCTGCCTTGCCACGTCTTTTCTTTTGCGCATGTTGCACGTACGCGTCGAGTTGTGCGGAGACAATCGCCAAGAGATCCGCTGAAATAGTTGGTCGAAAAAAAGTTAGCATCAGCGATCTTCCGTTTTTCGCTACTTCGGCAAAGGAATCGCCCCGAACTGTTTTTCGTAGCCGGCCATTTGCTCCGTCAAAATCCTGGCAAGCATCACCGCCGTCTGCGGGCTGAGGCGCAGGTTCAATGCGCCCTTGAGTTCATTCTTCGAGCTGACCAGCATGGCGCTGAGTTCGACTTCGAAGGCATTGACGTTCACCTGGATCGTGTTCGCGTAGAATTCGGGAATTTGCTGCGCGGGTGGTTGGGGCTCATGGTCTGTTGTTCTGCGTTTGGGGGTTGTACTCATTTTTACCTCAGGGTTTCACCAGCTTACCTGCCGGTGTATTGAATTTTGGATCGGGATTTTTGTCAGTGCTCAGGATATCAAATGCGGTTTGGCCTTTAGCATTTTTGAGGCCTTTATCCGCTCCCTGCTTCAGTAAAAGCCTGATAATCTGTATATTGCGGGGAAAAGCTTCAAATGTAATCGGTTTCACCGCAGACATGAGCGCTGTCTCTCCGTCCTTATCCTGATAGTTTGCCGGTGCTCCCATTTTTAAAAGCTTTTCCGTGACTTGTGGATAACTGCTTCCAGCGGCGGTGACCAAAAGGTCGCCTGCGTCCGGTTCGTTGAAATATCCCTCAGGTAATTGCGGGATCAGGTACTGCGCAACGGCTTCACAATCTTTGTAGGGTTTACGGTCTGCATAAATAACAACGATACCTCCCTTGCCCAATGCAATCCGAAGAGGAATTCGCCCGCGCCCATCCTTTTCATTCAACAAAAGTCCTTTTGAAACCAGAAACTTCAGCATCGGTAAATTGCATTCCTCTGCAGCGATATGGGCCGCCGTGCTGCCATTGGGTGTTTTAGCGTTCACGTCAATACCCGCTTCGAGATTTTTTTTAACGATATCCAACTGCCCTTGATGGACGGCTTTTATGTATTCATATTCAGGGGGCCGGTCTCCCGCGAACGCGGTGCTCATTACCGCGAAGAAAACAACTAAAAATGGCATGCATCGATTCATATTGACTCCTTAAATGGTCAGACTTTTATACTAATACGTGCGAAACGGGTTGTTCATATGCAATAATTTCCGCCTGTCTACCCCTCCCCATTGACATGGAGAGAGGTGGGGTTAGCCACGAAAGATGCCGGTCTCGTCCGCAAGCCAATGCCTGAAAACAGCATCAAAGCCCTTCTCCGTCTTCGCCGGCACATACCTTCGCCAGGTACGGCTCGCATCCAGACAGTAGAGCAGCCAAAAGCCGTTGTCGAACTCGAACTTGCCCGAGTCGCGCCGGGTTAATTGGCCGTCTTGTGTGACAAACTCTTCGGAAAGTATCACCGTCTTGCCCTTCCGTGCCCAGAAGAACCTGCTTGGTATTTCTTCATCATCCGCGGTGTTTTTGCGCTTTTTCTCTACCTGCTTACAATACGCTTCCAGCCGTTTCATCGCATCGGCGAAGGCTTCTTTCGGAATTGCGGGCGCGAACAGTTGCATGGGTTACCTCTGCTTACTTTGGCAGCGGAATCGCCCCGAACTGCTTCTCATACCCCGCCATCTGCTCTGTCAGAATCTTGCCCAGCATCAGCGCCGTCTGCGGGCTCAGCCGCAGGTTGAGTGCGCCCTTGAGCTCGTTTTTCGAGCTCACCAGCATGGCGCCGAGTTCGACTTCGAAAGCGTTGACGTTCACCTGAACTGTGTTCGCGTAGAATTCGGGGATGGGTTGGGCGGGGGGGTGGGGTTCGTGGTCGGTTTTGCGGCGTTTGGGAGTACTCATCCTGCTTACTTTTTATTTTCCTTTTGTTTTGGCGGCTTTGCCCGTTGCCTTCGGCCCAGTTTCAGCGGCAGCCATGACGATCACAGGCTTTAGATCTGCATCCTGTGTAGGCCAATCGCCGATAGGCCAAGCAATGATCGGGAGAATAGGCACAATAACACCTAGGATTACCATACCAACACTTAAGGATTTTTCAGGCACTTCAAAATTTAATTTTGTGGTCTTATTTTCTTCTATGTCAACTGCGAAGAGATAATTTGCGTAAACGTATCTGTAGCCAATCCGAAACGGTCTCGAAATTTCCCGGCGCACCTGAAGAATTAACTGGCGTTTACCCGCTTTCATAGGGATCTTATATGCTTCATCATCGCCGAAGCCATCTTTAATCAGCGCTTCACCGTCGGCATGCAATAAGACCTGCCATTTCTCATCGTAACCGTCGATCTGTTTCCCATTAGGAAGTTTGATTTCCAGCATGCCGTGCGGCTGTGCTGTGATTGCCTTTTGTTTTTCCTCCGACATGCGGTAGGTAGCGCATTGTAGCATGGTTAGACCTGCTATTAAGATCAGAAACTTCTTCATCTAATTCTCCGTTGGTTTGTATATTTGTATCTTATGATACCGTTAGGTTTGGGCTGGCATCAGACGCAGGTTCAGTGCGCCCTTGAGCTCGTTTTTGGAGCTCACCAGCATGGCGCTGAGTTCGACTTCGAAGGCGTTGACGTTCACCTGGATCGTGTTCGCGTAGAATTCGGGGATTTGTTGCGCGGGTGGTTGCGGCTCGTGATCGGTTTTGCGGCGTTTGGGGGTGCTCATGCTTATTTTTTTCCTTTCTTATTTCGAAAATTATTCAGGGAATACATAGTTTTTTATTTTAGGTTCCAGTGCTTTTTTTACATTCTCTGGATTTTCCTCGTATGCTATAAATTTATGTCCTTTTTCTCTTAGGAATTTTATTACTTTCTTTCGCGCCGCATAGTGCTCCCGCATACGGGGTTTTTTCTGTTGCATTTCTTCACCGTTCGGCCATTTGAATTTCATGATTTTCAATTAGAAAATTCAAGGAATGTTTGAATTTCTCCGTCTGGTCCAAGCCAAACGCCTTATAGTTAAGCTTAATTTGCAGATTCCAAAATACTCGATCGCTCATGCACACCGATGCCGTTAAAGGGAAAGTGATGGAGACACCCGTCACCGCCGCCGTCGAGCGAAACATGGATTTTCTCACGTTAGTTTCTGTTTCTGGCACACCACAGGATAGCGAAATCAGCTGCGACTGGGGTTGCTGCACATATAATTCAGTTTCAACGTCTTGCACAATGAATTGACGAAAATCTGACCCCCTACGTAACCATTTAATCATATGGGAAATTGAATCAGCAGATTCAAAACCGGTAATCTCTACAACATGATTAGCGTGTTGGGAAATAATTTGGGTGACTTTTGAGTTATTCAATGAAAACCCTCCGATTTCCTTAACTACATGATCCGTGGGACTCCGGGGACCCTATCTGCGTGATTTTCTCCCATAAGGATAAGGTCAAAGCTGAATTCCATTTCCTCGGCTGTCTTCTTTAAGAAATCAGTTTCTCCTGAAAAATACGGCGCCTCCGCATTTAGTACCTTTATCATGCTGCGAATCTCATTCAACGCAGCTTTAGGTATGAGCTTTTCGGATTGCAACATGACCGTCAATGTTTTAATTCCCAGCAGAATATTTTGGAGTAAATGCCTATCAACAGCTTTCCCTATCTGAAGTTTCGTTAAAGCTTCTCTCATCTTACTGCTGACAACAAACCATTCCTTTTCAAATTCTAAGCTCATTTTGGTCTAATGACTTCCTTGATAGCTGCTTTTGGTATAGTTTGGTAAATAGTAACTTCTCTTGAAAAAAGCGAGCGCCAAAATGGAATCGCTTCTTTACCTTTATTCAAAGTTGCTGGAGCATGTTTCCAAAGTTCTACTTGGAAGGAAGGAACTTTATTGAGATTAATAACGGCAATACCATTTCCACTTTGATATGCCTCAGCAACTTCCAATGACCTTGTCGTAGATATCCAAGGACTATTTGCCGCTGCACCACCAGATCCCGGACCTGTATTTGCTATGTGCTCCGCAGCTGTCCAAGTCCCTTTAGGTGCCTTAGCTGTTAAATCGACTCCGGCGGTCAAAGCAGCATCATCTGCTGAATTCAAAGCTCTGTAGGCCAAGTTCTCGGTAGTCCTTGCTGAATTTAGCCAAGAGCTTACTCCTTTGGCTAGGCCAGGCAATGCACCCACAAGCTGTGCTGCTGACGGTGCACCCGGTGAAAAATCAATAGCACCAGCAACAGCTGCTTGTGCTTTTGGATAATCGTTTGGAATTAGCCCCTTTGCAACGGCCTCACCCGTGCTGGGCATATAGTCGAAGTCACCTTTAGCAGCGTGGTACAGATTATAAATGTTAGCACCCGCATTATTGAGTGCCACACTCGCAGCTACATTACTTGCCCAAGCCATGCCTAAAGTCGAACCACCTGTTGGCGCAGCCGCAGCACCATACGCTCCCATATTGATGAAATTTGCAGCAAAGGCGAGTGCATTTCCGCCTAGAGCCAGCGCTTGCGAACGGACGTATTCGTTGCGCATTTCAGCCTGGATTAATGGGACTTGGTCAGCTTCCGCCTGCGCACGCCGCTGAGCTACATATTTGGCGTTTTTCGGGTCTGCATCAAAAGCCATATTAGCCCGCATCAACCCTAAGTAGCTTAAATCAACACCACCGACGCCAGCCATATTGGCATACCCGTTGCGCTGCTGGCCCTCAGCCGCCCTCTGCGCCCTTATCGGTGCATACTTCTTATCCGTCTGACTGGTATACTCACCCGCACCCGCCGGCATTGCGATCGTGCCGCCCTGCGACATCTTCGCCTTCAGCTCTGCTCTAGCCACCTCATAGGCGGCCGGGTCGCTGGGGTCGAGGGTCGGGTTGTTGGCCTTGACGTACAAGGCTTCGACTTGCGCCGGCGTCAGTTTGTGCTGCGCGGCCAGTGTGTTCATAAAGCCGCCGAAGTCTTTCGTCGGTACCAGCTTCAGGGCCTTGTTCGTGCCCGCCTCGATATTGTTCGCGACCTGTTGCTTAGAGATTTCCTTAACATCCGCATCCGACAGAATACCGCTCTTCAGCATCTGGTTGATTTGCCCGATGTTCTCCGCATCCATCTTGGCTTTGCCGAAATAGTTGCGCGCAATCGTTACCGGATCATCCACACCGGCAGATCCGCCGGAACCACCGCCGCCACTGGCAGCTTTCGCTCCGCCGCCCGCGCCGCCCATGCTCGATTCGGCTTCTTCTTCCTTACGACGCATCACCGCTCTCGCAAGGGCGCCCATCATCTCCTGCGGCATCTGGCCGCTGCCGTCTTTGGCTGCCTGCCGTGCCGCATCGACGGCCTTGTTCTCTTCCATGCGCATGTTCACCACGCGACCCAAAATACCGCCCATCGCTGAAAAGCCGTTCGTGTTCTGGTAGGTAGAGATGAAGTTATTCGTCGCCTGGCTGTCGTTCATCATCGCGCCCACCAGAGTCGTCGTCACCGCATTCGCCAGCTTGCCGATCTCTGAAGACAACATCTGTTTTCTGATTTCACCGGAATAGGTCGACTTGCTTTCCGTTTGACCCGGATTGATACTATTCGTCGCCCATGCGCTGGCAAGGGAGCCCGCTGCCGAAGCTACGCTGAAACCAGAAATACCGCCCGAATCAAAGCGCATGCCGTCGCCAATGGCGTCAAAACCGGCAGAGATCACCTTGCCCCAATCGCCACCCGCAGCACTGCCCAGAGCTTCACCGGCAAACGACATCGCGCCAGAGAAGAGCGCCTGCGCGCCGCCGCCCTTCGACCAGTTGCCCTTGAAATCCAGATTCAATGAACCATCCGCATTCTGGCCGATGCCCGCACGCACGACACCCATCGCACCCCGTATCGCTGTCCCGGCGATACCGCCGCCAACCGCTGCGCCACCGAACGCCATCCCAAAATCAATGGCGCCCATCGCCAATGAGCCGCCCACATCGCGTCCCGAAGAGATTGCGGCGCCGGTAGAGGCTGTGGCCTGCGCCGCCGCGATCGTCAGCATCACACCGACGTTGCCTGTTGCAGCTGCGGCAAGGCCCGCAGTCAGGCCAATCGCGGCGTTCCAACCGCCTTGATAAGCGGCCAGGCGCTTTTCTTCATAATGCAGCCCGCGGTAAGTCTTATCATTGTGCATGTCCCCGCCGGTCCAGCCACCCAACTCGCCAAAACCGTGGTCTTTCGGATCGCCCTCGTCGTCGAATTCAGGCGCTTTACCAACCCATTCGCCGTAGAGGCCCTTTTTCGATCTGTCACCGCCCACGATCTTGAACGCCTGCTCCAGCGCCATCGTCTGCACTTCAAAGAAAAGTTTTACATCCACATCGCGGCCATTCTGCAAGAAATTCACCATTTCTTCGCCCGACATGATTGTCATGCCGGCTTCTTTCATACCCCGGTTCATGATCGCGTCTACATCTGCATGGGCATATGCACTGAATGAATAATTGCCGCCAAACGCCCAGCCCATGTCTTTCTGGTACCAACCACCCGACTCACGGTAGTTCGCCAGCGTCGCCGCCGTCGTCAGCGCCGTCGTCACATTATCGTCGTTCTTGCGCAAGCCATCCTTGAAATCCTCGATCATCTTCTTCATGCTCTCATAGAGTTTGACGTTATTGAGGATAGCCATCTTCTTGGAGAACGTCTCCATGTTGCTGGCAAAATCGCCTTCCAGCGTTGAGGAGTTAAAACCCTTGAAGTGTGTTGCATTGCCGAGTTCCAGCGTTACATTGAAAGCGCTGATCGATTTATTGATTTCTCCGAAAATCCGCTGATCCGAAGGCTTATTGCGCTCGAAATCCGCCATTGCCGCCTGCACCAGGTCGGTGACATTCACCTCAGGCACATCGACGGGAATGCTAATATCGGAGCTCAGCGCCCTTAAACGGTCGTTGAGCGCCGAACCGGTCGCACCCAGCATACGCTCCAGAGAACTCTCCATTGCGGCGCTCTTGATCTCTTCCTGCCAGTTTTGTTTCGAGACAAGGAAGGTCTTGATCTTGTCGTCCCATTGTTTCTTACCCGCTTCGATCTTCCTGTTGGTGTCGATCTCCCACTGCCGCCACGCCTTCAAAAATTTCTGCTCCGAAGCGCCGAAACTTTCTGTGCCGCGGCTTTCAATCGTTGTCGCCAGATTCTCCCACCGAGCCCGCGCCGCGTCGAGTTCGGCCTTGCGTAAATCCCACTGTTGCGTTACGAGCGAAGCGTTCTGCTGCTGCTGTGTCTGAAATACATTCGTTGAATTTTCAGAGTAGTCGCCTGCCATAATCTGGAAACCCTTGAACTCTTTGCCCTCTGCGTCGGCATAATCCCAGATCGTATCCATCGTCTTTTCACGCTCGTTCAGCATCAGCGTCTGTTCATGCGCGTTGCCGGCATTTAGATAACTCTGCTTAAGCTGCGCGCGTAAGACGTCGGAGTCGTTAGAAACCAGGTTCAAGACCCGGCCTAAATCGTACGTATCCCACGCCCCACCCAGGGCAATCGGAGCCGTAATGTATTTCGCGTATGTGTCCGTCATCTGGCCGACATGATTCATCTGTTTGATTTTGACGTACTTTTCGCCATTCAACCAGTAAAAGCCGCCCTGCAAAGTGGATTCCAGGTTCTGCGTGGTAATCTGCGAAGGATCATAGAGATCGCCTGCGGCAGTCGCGAACTCTGGCGCTTCGGTCAAAGAAGTGACGTTAGTTGCCCGGCCGGCATCGTTGGCGCAATTGCCCGTCGGTGGGCACTGCTGGCCGGCAGTGTACGCGACACCCGTGGATGCCATGTACGCCTGCTTATCATCCTTCACATAGCGCAGATCGATATCTGAAAGCGTGTATATTTTCTCCGTCACCGCAACCATTTGGAGGCTGACCGGATCCAGAACCTGCCGCACGATAGTATTCTGGCCGCCCCATTGTACCAACCGGTCTTTCAAGACCTGTTGGCTTGGGGCCTTTGTGAAGTAATCGACCGCAGCCTGAGCGGCTAAGTACTCTTCTTCGGTTCGCTTAATTGTATTGAGTTTATTTACGATCTGATCGCGCTGGCTGTTGACGTTATCCCCAGAACTGTTCATATCGCGCGTCTTGTTGTCGTTATCGATTGTTGCGGGAATGATCATGCCAAGGCCGGCAGCCATAAACGCCGCACCCCAACCCCAATGCATGCTACCCAAAGCCGCTAAAGCCGGTGCAGCCCAGGCACCGAAAAAACTCGCAGCTGCCGCCGCTGCAGAGCCGAAAAAGCCGCTGGCAGCACCAAACATAATTGCGCCCGAAACCAACATTGGGCCACCCACAGCCCAAGCCCAGTTCAGACGGATTACTGATTCATGATAAAGTTCTTTCTTGCGGATAAAATCGTCAGCTCCGCTCTTAAATGCAGCATAATTGTTAGAGCTGAGATTTCCGTCTTTCACCCGCTGCCTGAATTCATCCAGAAGTGCTTTATCCGCAGGCGACAGATTGTTATAATCCGCCTGCGCGCTGCGCCAATCGGAGTCTACAGCCGGTTCGTCGAGTCCCGACTGATCGCTGCGCGAATAGGTGTTGAACCAGATTTTACTATCCTGTGAATACGTGTCGTCTATCCACGACATGCCTTTTAATACCGAAGCAAGCCCACCGGGACCGCGCGATGCCAGAATAGCTTGAAAAGTCGCGATCGATTTATCTCGGTTATAGACCAAAGGCTTGTTCAAGGGATCAGACGGCTGAATCAGATCATCCTTCGCCTTGTTATACGCCGCAAGCTTCAACGCAGCAATAGCCTTGCGTTTTTCAATTTCAGCATTCAGAATTTCCTGCGCCTTCTTCACGCGTATCATCCGCTCCGATTCGAGTACGTATTCCTTACGCGCATCGATGAAATTCTGGTACGTCGCGCGCATCGCCGTTTCCTGCGCCGTCAGTGGCAGGCCCTGGTCGATCTTCGTGATCAGGTCAGAGAGCTGCGTCAGGGTATCCTGCGTGCGTACCTCCTCTGCCTTTGCCACCAGTTGCGCCTGCGTCTGGTCATAGCGCTGCTTTGCAGAAAGATACATCTGATACGCGTCCGCCTCGTTAGCGCTCGATGCCTGCGTCGATGAAGCGAAAAGGTACGCGGTTGTGGCAAAGTCTTTTACCGCAGCCTTTTTCTCATAATCGCTGTTTTCTACCTGGAAATTTTTGAACCCCGCCGCCATCGCGTTCAGCGCATCGGTGTAGTAGGTGAAGTGCGTTGCATACGCTGCTTTACGCGCTTCCAAGTCCGCGACGGTAGCCTCATAATTCTGCCGTGCCCCGTTGGTGACCAAAACCCCCGTCACTGGATCGTAATAACCATTGAGGTCATCCGAAACGCTTTTGAAGGTCTGCGCCAGGAAATTACGTGCATTGGAACCCAGAATGACGTCGCGCTGCGCCGCCTCCGCGAGCTTCTGCCTTGAATCGCGTAGTGCGGCGGTGTTCTGCTCGATCTGTTTCTGCGCACCTAAGAGAACGTTATCTGAAAGTCCTGTTGTGGCATTGTCGTCCAGAAGGCGTGCGTTACGGGTCTGTTTCACATCCGTGAAAGCAGTTTTTAGGTCTTCAATATTTCCGCCGCTTTTAAAGGCAGTGATAGCGCCCGAAAGCCCTGCCACAATCTGCTGGCGGCCATTCGTTGCTGAGGCTGCATCCGTAACTTCGGCCATGGCAAAAATGCTCGCCAGCGACCGGTTCATCGATGAAAGAGCGGTCAGGTAGTTATTCGCCAGATGCTCTTTGTACGCGATTGCCAGATCGCTGTTGGCTACGGTGTTGACTTTATTAACCTGTTGCTGGTAGAGCGTTTGGCTAACCGAACCATCCGAATAGGTGACCTGATCCGCAGGTGACGTCGAGGCATCGCTCTTGAGCAAAGCCGCATAGTTAGCAGGATTACCCCCGGCTGCCGCAAACATCGCTTCGAGCTCAGCGCCCGTATAACCCGAGCCTCCGTTCAGAATATTTTGTTTGATTTCCTTACCCTGGAAATAATCGGGCCGGTTCAGTGTAGGTGACGGCTGCGTGTTAGAAACATACTTATTGTAAATTCCCGTCTGCTTGTCGTTCAGCGTCTGTAAGAACGAACGGAAATCCAAAAACAGCGAGCCGCCCTGCGCTAGCGCTGTAGTACTCGGGTCGCCGCGCAGCGCCGCAAAGTGTTTCAGGTTGTCGGCAACCGCCAGATTGCGGTTGAAGACACGCCCACGGCTGGTTGTTGTCGCCTGGTTATTTTTCAGTTTCTGGCTGATCGCCTCGGTAATGGCGGTGAAATTCGCCTGCGCCATCGTTTCCGCAACTTTGATTTCATAACCGACATCGCTCGCAAACACCGGGTTCGTCAGCGAAGCGTCAGACATCAGGCGCATGACATGCGTGCGCTCTGCGGTCGCTTCCTGGAGCGTGTTGAAGAATGTCGTCAGGCGGGATTGTTCGGCGGTGAAGAAACCCTTTTCCTGCGTATTGAGCTCCGCCGCCATCTTGGCGAAGTCGGCGGCCGTGACGGTCGCGGCACCCAACGTAACGCCGCTGCCGCTGCCCTGCATATACTGGGCGAAAGCTTTGTAGAACTCGTTGAAATTCTGCGTTGCGGCAGTCCGCAGCGCTGGCGTTGCCAGATGTTCTGCCGCCGCGCGTACGGTCGCTTCTGATTTTGTCAGGTCGCCATTGAAGAGCGCACTCGACTGTGTCAGGTAAGTCGTGAGTTCCGGTACATAGTCGCTGACAAACTTACTGCTCTGCGCAGAGAACCGGGTCCCCAGCGCCAGCACATAGTCGTCGAATAATGATTTCTCCGCGGTGCTCAGGCCGTTATAATATGTATTGCTCGCAGAACTCAATGTGCCGCCGGCCGTCTTCTCCCACGCGGCCATGAGAAATGCTGCTTCGGCTTTATTGGCAAGTGCCCTTAAAGCAGGGGTCGACTGATCCATGAGCTCATAGCTGGCGCGCTCGACGATCGAAAGATTAGCGCGGTTAGCGAGTAATCCTTCCTTAGCTACAGTGTCCCCGGCAAACTGCGTTTCCACGGCCTTAGTCAGGCGCAGGTTATAGAGCGCCGCTGAAGGTGAATCGGCAGCAACTTTGACCGCAAGAGACAGGTCGCTAAAATACGTATTCAACGTTGTACTGACCGTTGCATTCACCATGTAACCGCTTGTCGAAACCATTTGCGCGATCTGCGCTCCGGTCATAACACCCGGATCCAGTGCCAGGTTTTCAGAAAGTTTTTGTTTCAGGTAAATCGATTTAAGCGCGTCGGCCCGTGTTCCCGTAATCTCGTTGATATACCCCTTACCTGCGAGCTTGTAGTTGGTAATCGAAGTCAGCGCGGTGGGCAACAAACTATCGGCATTGACTCTTGCATCACTGGCAAAGGTTGCCGCGCTCATCACACCTGCATAGAGTCCGGGTAGAAACTGATTTAAGTTGCCGTTGCCGGCATTATTGGCGCCGTAATATATAAAGGCCCGGCTCCTGAAATCTGCAATTTCGACACTTCCGGAGAGCTGGTCTTTAAGTTCATCGGCGCCGATTTTATAAGCGTCGTCGTTCAAGAACGCGTCAAAGTAAGTCTTGAAGGCGGTTTGATCCATACCTGCATTCAAGTGCCCTTGCAGATAAGTATCAAACTTGGCCATCAACAGGCGCGTTCTGAACTCCTTCGCCTCTTTTTTGACGTCGACCTGGTTATTGGCAAGGCTGGGATTTAAATTCGTTCCCAAAGCACCGTGGCGTGCGTGCAGTACAATGTTCGTAAATTCACTGATAAGATTCGAACCAACGATCGAGGCATCGATTTTGCGGCTGTTAAGATACTGTGCGACAAAACCGGCTGCATCCCTATTGTCGCCGCCGTTCAGGTAGGCGACCAGCGCCTGGCCGCCGCCGGCTGCGCCACCCGCGTCGAGAAACGTATAAAAATCATTCAGGTAAAAATGCCGTTGCATTTCCTGCGGATGCCCGGAGAGATCAAGCATCGCTTTGTTCTGCTCGTCGGCAATCGGCGAACTCTTGAGCCTCAGGAACTCCTGATACGCGGCATTGAGATCGTTGTACCCCCTAAGCAACACAAAATTACGAAGCTCCGCGGGATAACCAGCGGCATTGAAATTGGCGGAATAATGATACTGATTCAGGGCGTCGGTCAGCTCGGTCTGTAGAGTTAAGTCAGTAAACTTTTGCTTTTCTGTTGCGGATGGGTTAGCCAGGAGTGCGGTAAAATTAGTAAGCTGGCTCTTGAACTGACCGAGCGGCATGCTCTGGTCCAAGGTCTGCATCAGGTACACTATTTCCGATGCATAGTCCTGTTGCATCACCGGCACATTGGCCGTGTTTTGCATCCACGTGGTGATCATACCCGCGGCAGAGGCCGTGGTTGTAGCGGCGGAAATGCCGCTTACATAGGCGTCGAAATTGGTACGGAATGTGTCGGCCCGCACTGCCTGCTCGGCGATGAACGTATCGATAGAGGCGCCGGCCGTGCCTTTCGCAGCATAGAGATCGCGCGGAGAAAGCGCGTTCAGCTCGTTTCTAACCTGGGTAGCAAATGTGTCGCTGGCCAGTGCAACCAGCAAATTGCTCTTCAGAATAACCGGATCGCCGTTCGCCGGAAAAGCAGAGAGGATATCCCAGAGTTTTGAGGCATAAATTTCAGACACCCCCGGCTGAGATAACGAACCGATTACGGCATTCACCAGGTTCGCGTCCGCTGCTGCATTGCTGATACTGGTCTTCAGTGCATCTGTCTTTAAAACCGATACACCATTCAGGAACTCTGAAACCGAGAGCACTTTGTTTTGCTGGTAGGCGGTCTGTCGTGCCGCAAGAAATTGTTTTTGAATCTGCGCGCTGTAAAGCTGCTCGCGCACCTGTTTGAGCTGATCTGAAAGGGCAAATAGTTCCGTCAGCGAATCATGGACTGCCGCGTCGGGGCCCACGGCTGCACTACTGAAGAGTGTTAAGAGTTCCTTATTTTGGGTCTTAGAAAGTTCATTGACCAATGCTGTATAGGCTCCCAGGGGAGAAGTTCCTGTACTGGGATTGTACTTTGACATCGCATCATTGACGTTTTGGTACAGCGTTAGAACCTTAGCGATGTTCTTGATGCGCTCTGTTTCCAGCGTCCGCGTTGCGGCCGTATTGCCGTTAATGGTCGCAACGTCGGAGTCACGATTGGCGATATAAGCCTGTGCGCTCAAATATTCGACGAGCGAGCTTTCAAGCCCGGCAATCGCCTGTTTCAGACTATCAGGTACGTCTTTTCTCTCGGCCTGTGCGCGGTCGATATATTGCGTCAGGGCACTCACCCAACTTTCGAGGGCCGCGCCGCTTTGATTGCCGCTCAGGAGTACAGAGATATCCGAATCAACCGTAGGTGCCGGTGTAACTCCGGCTAAGTACGTGTTGACGAAGTTCGCGTTCAGAACGGGTTTACCCGTGCTGTCGCGTAAAATATTGCCGTAGGCATCTTTTTCGTAAAAGCCGATGACCTGTTTTATGGTATCGGTGAGCCCCTGCTGAGCTGCCGATTGTTCGGCGCGAAAGCTGGCATCTTTAACACCAGACCATTCAGAGTTCAGGCGCCGGTAACCTTCTTCTTCTATGCGGTATTGCCACAGCGCATCCTGCACGAAGGGCGCCATCACCAGCGACGAGCCGCGGGTCAAAATCTCCGAAGCATAGGCGCGCAGTGGATCAATCGTTGTGCGCAGCCCGGCCGCGTCGATATTCAGCTGATTGATATCATTCTGCAGCGTCGTCTTCGCGTTCGTCTTCTGCGTAATTTCATTATTAATTGCCGTAAGCTCCAGAGCCGTCGCCGTTGACGCCAGGGTATTCAGCTGCGCGATATCGCCGTCGATAGTCTGTATTTCCAGATTCTTCGCGGCAATTTGGGTAAATTTAGAAGCAAGGTCGGTTTCATACTTCCGCGCTTCGCGGTCTTTAGCGAGATACTGCTCCTTTGCCCAGATCGAGCCGTAGTTCAGATTGAGCTTCGACAGCTCCTGCGTCATCGCGTCGCGTACCTGGGTGAGGTCGGCGACCAGATTCGCGGTCGAGCCTTCATTGACGTAGTGCCCGAGATACGATTGAATGATGAAGCGTGCATCGTCCGCCTGTTCGGGGGTCGGCAAACCATTCAGGTAGTTAGTCAGGGCTGTCTGCACCGCGGTGGCGCTGCCAGCACCGAGTATGGTGTTGATTTGATTTCTTAAAGTGGTTCTGCTATTATTAAAGCCAGTGACCCAGCTATCTGTTGCCGATTGGGGCGCCTGTGTGGTTACATCGTGAAAGATTTCATTTTTTTTCTGGTAAAACTGCACCTCCTCAAGGTATTTCTGCCATTTCTGTTCGATTGTTTGCCCGCCGGGGGGCGGTATCGATGACAGGTTGTCGATGCGGGCTTTGACGTTGGCGTCTGTCAGATAAGCGCGTACGATCCAGAGCTTTTCCAGCGTAATATTAAATGTTGTGTCGGTTTTACCTTCAAAGAGACCAAAATCATAGCTTGATCCCGAAACCCAGGAATTTCCGGTATTGCTGCGCGTATTTCCACCCAGAAGCTGCGCAATCTGGTCGTCGACAGCTTTAAGCAATGTCTCGCTGTTTGCCGTCGCCTGCGCATTCCCGCTGATGACACCACTGATGAGACCTTGAAGGTGATTCACAGCCGCTTCGTTCAGGCGGTCATACTGGGCATTGGTACGTGTGACCGCATCGCCCACTTCTTTCTGTAACGCACTGGCATTGAGCAGGGCAGTCTGACCGCCGAGAGTCGATTGTGAGTCGAGAAGATAATCCAGTGCTTCGGAATTAATCTTCTTCTCCATCTTCAGGCTGATGATAAAACCATCGATATTTTGGCGCAATAACTCCGTCGCAATGAGCAATTCCTTTTCTTTTTGAGCGATTGTTGCCGCATTACCGCCGCCTACCGCGGTTGTTAGCGCGGTTTGTGCTGCCAAATACGCATTTTTCTGCGCTTCGATACCGTCGAAAAGTTCTATCGTTTTCGTCCAGTTAACGACGCTGCCTGTCCGCTGGATAAGACTTGCTTCCTGAGCCTTGAAATCCTGCGCGATCTGAGCGATGCTCTTGGTCGCAAACCCAGCTGTTAACATAGTATCAAGCGCGGCGTTTTGGGTACGCGCCGCTTTCAGGTTATCGATGGCCTGAAGTGCCTTATTCGTAAAGCTGACATCTTTCTGCGCTTCTGTGCGCTCGCGCAGGATGCGGTAATAGTCGAGTTCTGAGGCCGAAACTACATCTTTCATTTCTGTAGTCACACCGTTCACAAAGACCATGCGGTTTGTCACAGAGGCGAGCTGCTGCCCCATATTAGAAATTTCCGTGGCAATAATCTGCTGTGAATTCGGAAGAGCGATGACGTCGAAATTTTTCTTGGTCTGGCGGTAGATATCCTGCTGCTGATCAAAAGCGGCTTTGGCGCTTGCCACCACAAGCGCCTGTGCTTCGATAAGGCTCTTATCCGCCTGTAACTGAGCGCCGAGCTCCGTAAGATTCATCTGTAACGGATTTGCCGGAACCATCGCGTTCTTAACGTCTGCGATTTTCTGAGAAAGCTCAGAGAAGCGGTAGTTTCCCTGTAGATCAGTCAGCGACTGAAACAGCGCGCCTGCGGCGGATTTCAGCTGCGCCCAGCGCTGCTGTTTTTCCAGAAGGGCATCGCCCGTTAGGCCCACGGTCCATTCATTCTTGAGCTGTATCAGCTTGTCAGAGAATTGCTGCAGGTAATGCACATTCTGGGCATTTCCTGCTGGTGTTGCGGGATTTGTGCCACGCCACTGATCGAAGGCCCCTATCAGGGCGTTTAAATCCGTGCCGACTGTTATAGCACCGGCGCCCACAACGGTATTCAGCGCCGTCTTCTCTGTCAAAATCTGTCCTTCGCGCGTGTAAATGGTGTTCAGGTCAATGCCACGTGCGGCGAGTATATTTGTAAACTCCGTATCGCGCGTCGTTGCATTGCTCTTAACGAGAGGGTTCAGCGCGATATCGCCTTTCAGGATTTTATATTTGATTTCTGCGAGATCAGTATAAACTTTTTGAATATCGGCCGCTTCTTTCGTGATTTGCCCGAGCTCAAGACCCGCACCGGAAGCATTGGCTACGCGCGCATAGTTATAAACGGCTTCCGATGTCGCCAGTTGCTGGGCGAGAAAATTACGGCGATTACGCAGAAGCTCCCATTCATATTCTGCCTGTGTCATCAAATAGGGATCGTTATCGTTGCTCGTCAGGTAATTACCGCCATAAGGCGTATTGAAATAAGCCGTAACGCGGTTAAAGAGCGACTGATCGACATTCAATCCGCTGGTCAGCAGAGACTGCACTTGTGTTTGCAGTGCGGTTTTCTTCGCGGCTTCGTCGGGGAAATTGGTATTATCCGCATTGATGGTATTCCAGATTTGCTGGATATCCGTCTTAACATTGGCGTGTTCGTCGCTGTAACTATTGAGCTTTGCCGTTACATCCGCGAAATTATAACCACCGGAAAACCAGGCGCCCAGATCAGCGCCGAGATACTGGCTCGAAACAGCGTAAAGATCGGCGCGCTGGATTTCACCGCGCAGATCGCGGTCATAGAGCACGTAGGCTTCGGCGAAGGTATCAAGTTTTGTCTGTAGCGCCGATTTAAATCCAGAAGGGCCTAAAGCGGCAATCTCTGCCGGAACAGTACCGGCAAATACGCGCTTGTCCACCAGATAACCACTGTCAGGGTTTTGGGATAGCATCGTGCTTTGCATTTCTGTACGCACCCGGGCCAGCAGGTTATTGAAAGTACCAAGGGCAGTGTTAAAGTAATTAATCTGCTGCTGGTAAAATGTCTTGATTGTTGTATCTGTCGTATCGGGCATGACTGAGCTGTAGAAAGCTACAGCGTCCTGCGCCTGTGAAAGCGCAGAGCCACCCGTTGTCACCATATCAATCAGCTTGTCATTATAGCCATTCCAGCGATCGTTTTCAGAGACAAGCAGGCGTTGAAATTCCGAATCCGCTCTTTGGCGCTCGTCGGCAAACTGTACGTATTTCTGGTCCCAAAGAGCACGCCCCTGTTGAATCTGCGTCTTGACCTGAGTCATCCATTTTTCTTTTTCTAAGCGGATACGCTCATACTGCGCTTTCCAGATTTCGCCGCCATCCTTGAGTAATTTCTTTTCTTTGTTGGCCCACTCGATGCGCTTCTCCATCAGGTCTTCTTCAGCGACCTCCCAGGACTTAAGCCCTTGGCTGACAATGGCCTCTACCTGGCGCTGCCAATCCTGACCGAGATTATTGATGTCGGCACTTTGCTGCCCCAGAGCGGCATTGACCGCCTGCTGTAACGCCTGCGTCGTCATTCCATCGACGCTCTGCCAAGTCTGCTTCAAAAGCTGGTCGGTAAGGTATGCGGCAGACTCTTTCTCTGACTCCGATTTAGCACTGCCCAAGTCTGAGCGCTTCTCTGCGATATACTGATTGCGTGCGCGGCGGAGATAATAGTTCTGCTTAAGTTCATACTCCGACTTAATCGATGCTTCCACCTTGGCGAGTTCTGCATCGAAGGCAGTGCGCTCGGTTCCTGATAGTGCGAGATTTGTTGAGGCAATACGGTTGATCTCTGCGGTTAAAAGAGACTGAAACTGCGTTTCTACCGCTGCATTGTCGCCCTGAACCGTTGCATCCCAAAGTGCAAGGTTAAGATCGGTGCCCAGAACCGCCGTACGCGCTTTGGTAATAATCTGCCGGTACTTTTCTTCGTCGACTTCGGCAACGAAAGCGTTGCCAACAATAGCCTTCCACTTACCCCGCTCCGAAATAACCCTGTCAGCCGCCGTGGAAAGCCAGTCGAGTTTTGCCTGATCGAAAACTGCCTGCGCTGCATTCTTCTGCGCCAGCTTCTGCGCGTCGTCCAGACCGACAGTTTCATCGATGACTTTCTTTTCTGCGTCCAGAGAGGCCCGCGCTTCGGATTCCCATTGTGCCTCTGAGACACCTAAACCCTGATCGACAAAATTCTGCCACGTAGCTTCCGTCGACAGCGTTTTGCCGCGGTCGAAGTAATTTTCCATTTGTGTTTTGCCGCGCTCGTCGAAGGTCTTATATTGCGGCGCGGCGGCGAGAGCCGTCGTAAAAGGCATGATGCCGAAAAGATAAACAAATACAAAGGTTAGCAGGAAAGACGTAAAACGGAAAAAACTCTCTCCATTCTGGCTACTACGGGAAAACATAAAAGCCTCCTGCTCTTAATATAGACCGGGCATGACAGCAGAGCCTAAACTCGCCGTCAGCAAAAAAACGGTTTTCAGAGACATTAGCCCAGAGCCGACTCTTGTCTATTTTAGTATTGACTATTTAATTTTGAATATGAATGCAATTTTTTGCAAAAAAGATGCGACATAACCCAAAGAAAGGAGAAAGCCTCTCTGGTAAAAACATACAGCATTATTGCTTTTTCTGAATCACAGGCGGCTCTTTTGCCTTCTGTTCCTGCTCCTTTTTCTGGCGTTCTGCCTTTTCTTTCTCACCTTTTTTCTGCGATTCGGTTAAATCGGTTTCGATTTTGGTGAGAATGCCCAGCAGGCGCGGATAGAGATCTGCGGTAATATATCCCGCGTTGTACTGGCTGACGACCAAAGTGTCGAGCGGTCGCACCAGCTGATTCTCAAACTGGAATGCCGGCTGCGGAGCGGCTTTGACTCCCGGCGGAAAAAAAGCGAACTCTGAAATCAGTGTGTCCTGCTTGTCGGTCTTTTTGACCTTCACGGCGCCCGTGAGTCCCGGCAAGGCCTTGGCATCAATACCAGCCGCGCGTATCGCTTCGGCAATCGGCTGCCCGGCATCGACCGCAAACGGCGCGTTGACGCGCAGCGCATTGAACAGCTGCGCAAACTCGGCGGCATGCGAAGGTTTGATGGAAAGCATTCCGTCCACATGCCAGACATTGATCTTAGTTTTACCTTCGTCTTTGATGAGCATGCGCAGCTTCATCAGGCCGCCGGTTTTTTCGCGCAACAGGGGAAATTTCTTCAGAATCTCGGGTTCAATTTTTGTTTCGATCAGGTCGGCGCCCTCTGACCCGTGGGGGTACAGCGATTGCTCACGCTGCGCAAAAATATTATTCAATATGCGGCGCACGGTGAAATCCGGCGTGATGAGCAACTTGTCTTTTTCGATATCGAGCAGGTAACGGCGGCTATCCCCCTGGCTCGAAGTACCGATACAGAATTGTTTCTTACCCGAACGGAATGTGGCGGTGAGTTTATTCGGGCAATCCTTGATGCCGTATTCAGCGTCGCGCCCGGGTTCATGCTTCAGTACATAATAGAAATCAGGCTCCGACCAATCCTGCACGATTGTTTTTACCAGCGCACCCGCATAAAAACCTTTGAGGTTTTTTAGTTCAGCCACACGTTTAGCCAACGCGCTATCTGTTGCGCTCAGATTTTTCACCTCAACGCGGTAAAGAGATTCTTTGGGCTTCAGGATATTGTCTTCGCGCCGAATGGCATATTCGATGCGCGCTTTGGTTTTGTCGCCCAAAGACATTTCGCCCGAATATTCGATGCTCTCTAATTGGGCCTGCGGAATCGAATAATACTTCTGCATCTCCCCCGCCTTTTTGGTCTCAGGCCAGAAAAGCGCGGCGATGAGCAGAATAGCCGCCGCCGTAAAGAGCAGTGGAATACGGTTTCTCAGGATAACATTCATGGTTTCGTTTCTCCAGTGGGAGGTTTATCGGTACCCGGGACGGGCGGCGCGGTTTCCGGAGGTTTCGCACCGGGATCGACGGGTGGCGTGGGGGGCTGGGGTGTTTCCTGCGGAGAGCCCGATGGATCAAACTCGGTCGGTTCGGTACCTTTAATAAAAGGCTGATCCTGTACCTCGTCTTCGCAGGCACCAGGAAAGCGCGAGATAAGACCCGTTGCAGGGCAAAAAGACTTACGCACGATTTGATCCTGATCGAAAACTTCGGCGAAGGGCCGCGGCTTGTCGGCCAAACGCGTCGAGCGGATATAATCGGCAAAACGCGGTGCGCAGAGACCGCTACCCGAACGCCCGGCGCCGAGTGTGGTGTTCGCGTCGTTACCGACCCACATCACCGTCGCTTCGTCCGAGACGAGCCCCACAAACCAGGCATCGACATATTTTGAAGTCGTACCGGTTTTACCGGCGACATCAAACATGAGCTTGCCTTCAGAATTGCGCAGCACTTTCATCGCCGGTTGCGCGGTACCGCCGCCGTCGACAACCGCCTGCATCATCGTCAGCGTCACATACGCCGCAGCGGGATCCATCACCTGGTGCGGCGGCGGCGGCTCGGGGGCTTCCCAAATCTGCCGGCCCTGGCTGTCTTCGATGCGCAAGAGATCGCGCGGCTCGACGCGCTTGCCCTGATTGATCATCGCCGCATACATCTGCGTCAGCTGAATCGGCGTGAATGAGGATGACCCCAGTGCCACGCCCAATTCCCGCGGGATTTTCTTTTCCACATCTTTGTAAGGCATCTGCAACGTTTCATGGAACAGGCTGCGCAGATCGTCGAAATCGAGTTTCTGCAACACGCGTATTGCCGTCGGGTTGCGGCTGAGTTTCAGCGCATCGCGCAGCGTCATCTTGCCCATGAATTTGCCGTCGTAATTCTGGTAATCCTGCAGAGGTGAATCGTCGACCATCGAAGCCGGCGTCATGATCTGCTTCGCGAGCGCCATATAATAGATAATCGGTTTGATCGTCGAACCGATCTGTCGGTCGGCCTTGAGCGCCCGGTTAAACTGGTTCTGTGCTGAGAATTCGGCGCCACCCACCATCGCCAACATGTAACCGGTTTTGGGCTCGAGACTGATGAAGGCGGCATTGGTTGTCGCCAGAGCCTTTTCGAGTTCCTGAATCTTTGCGGCATTCCCCTTCTTCTTCGCAGCCGTGATCAGCTTTTCATAGTGAGCCTTCTGCAGCTCTACAGCGGCCTTCACAGCCTTCTGCGCCGCAATCTGGCGGTTCAGGTCGAGTGTGGTGTAGATACGCAGCCCAGAGCGAGTCAGCGCCTCTTGCGAGAACGTCGTCATGAGCTTTTGCCGCAGGTAATCCAGAAAAAACGGCGCATAATTTCTACCGGTGAGGCGATCGGGAAAATCACCGATGCCCGATTGTTTGCTGTCTTTGCCGGCGATACGCCAGCTACGGAAGAATTTTGTCTTCTCTGTTTTGGCCTTTTCTTCGGTAATCTTATTCACCGCCACAAGGCTCGCGAGCACGTTATGCTGGCGTTCGAGAAAGCGGGGTAAGTCAGTCACCGGCGAGAAAGCTTTGGGGTTGGGGATAATCCCCACCAACGCAGAGGCTTCACCCATCGTCAGGTTGTTCGCCGATTTGTTAAAGTAGAATTGCGCCGCGGTTTCGAGGCCGTAGATGCCGTGCCCCATGTAGATGAGGTTGAGGTACATCTCGAGGATTTCTTTTTTGCTGTACTTCGCCTCGATCGCGCGCGCGCAGAAGAATTCGAACAGCTTACGGTCGAGTGTCTTCTCCTGGTTGGTAAAAAGAACCTTGGCGAGCTGCTGCGTCAGCGTCGAGCCGCCCTGCGCGAGACGAAAACGGATGAGGTTGCGGAAAAACGCGCGGAAGATGCCGCCATAGTCGATGCCATGGTGTTCGTAAAACTTTCGGTCCTCGCTGGCAATGAGCGCGTCGATGAGCTGCGGGGGAAAATCCTCGATGTTGAGCAAACTGCGCCGTTCGGTGTAAAACTCACCGATGAGTTTGTTGTTGCGGTCAAAGACCTTGGACGGAATCGCCACCGCACCCGGCTCAATCGAGGCAACGGTATCGCGCTCGATGGCTCCCGTTCGCAGGCGGTCGAGCTGCTGCTTGTAGAGCGTCAGCTTCTGCATCACGGCGGTCTCTTCGTCGCTCCAGCGGTTGTAGGCGAGAAAAACGCGTACACCGAAATAGCCAGCGATAATCAGCAGATAGATCAGAATCTTTCCGCGGAAAAAGATATTATAGAATTTTCTCATAAGGGGTTAGACGCCGCCCCCAGGGAAAAGGATCGTATGGGCACACGTCACCCTTGAGGGTGAAAATGCACAGAAAAGAAGATTTAGTAAATCAGCCCTTGATGGCTGTAACTTGGAGCTTGTGGTAAGACTGGCGGTGGCCCCACTTGCGGTGGTTGTGCTTCTTTGTGCGGTAGAAAACACCGACGATTTTCGGGCCTTTGACTTCTTCGAGAACCTTAGCTGTTACCGAGGCGCCTGAAACAAAGGGCTGGCCGACTTTGACCTGGCCATTGTTATTGACAGAGAGTACTTCGCTGATGTTCAGATCTTTACCGGGTTCGGTGCCTGTCAGCTCTGCGAAGAAAATAGTGTCTTGGGCAACACGGTACTGTTTACTGCCCACTTTGATAACGGCCTGCATCGGCGACAGGGCCGGTGATCGAGACAAGGGGTCAATCCTTTGTGGGATTTATCAACCTCCTCAATAACGGCGCCGATATTAGACTATGGTTCGACTCCGCACTGAAGACAGAGACCCGAAGCGGGTCACACCACAGGTGACCCTCTTCCTTTTTCTGGGGGTTTTCACGGCTTTTTCGGCCATCGCCTGCGCGGGCCGGCAGATCCGGAACGACCTGGAACTCGAAGAGGCCGCCCGGCGCGCCGCCGCCGGTGAAGAGCGCGGCTGGCAATCCCTCGAAAATACCATCCGCAGCAAAGACGACGAGCCGGATGTCGAAATGCAGAAACGCGCCCTCGCCGAGGTGGGCAAGATCCAGTCGCCGCGCGGCATGCCGGTACTTATAGAAAACCTCACCAACCGCTTTCTGCGTGGCGAGGCGGCTGCCGGCCTCATACACCAGCGCAACGACACCAATAAGGCCGAGATCGATGGCCTGATCGTCGACGCCGCAGCGAAGAATGCGCGCGAATTCAGCGGTCTGACGCGTGAGGAGATCAAAGCGCTGGGCGAAACGGATAATCCCCATGCGGTTCGGCTATTGAAGCAGCAGATTGGCCGCGACCCAAATAAGGACGAAATGACTGTCGAATCCCTAGGCAAAATTCTGAAACGCAAAAGTACATCCTACTATCACCCGTTCGACTTCACGTTGCCCTTGGGGCAGGCCCCTGCTGCCGCCGTGCCCGAGGCGGCACCAGCGGCCGGTAAACTCAATGTCGAATCCATCATGTCATCCGATGGCAAGGAAGCTGCAGCGGAAGAGACTGCACCGGCCGAAGGTGACAGTGATCCCGAGCAAGTTCTCATTAACTACCTTGCCGGCGATGGTTCGACGGACGTCAAAGACCGCGCGGTGCAGAGCATTGCCGAGGCTCATCCGCCAGGCGTGCCTTACCTTTTGGCTCTCGCCGGCCGACGCGGTATTTCGGCCAAGTCGCGCATCGCCGTCATCGACTACCTGACGCGCCTCGCCGTGAACACGCAAGATAAATCGATGATCCATAAATTTATCAATCTGCGTGCCCGGGCCGGCAATGCGCAGGTAGTCGCCTCCATCAATCTCTCGCTGCGTGTTTTAGGAAGTGCCTTTGGCCGGGCTGTGGGTGGCACTGGTGGCCGCGTCTACCGCGCCGTACCTTCGGACGGGTATGAACCTCTGCCGAAAGAAACCGATGTTGTTTCACTGATCCAAAAACCTTATCCGGGTTATTCCGGGGCGGATGTCAAAACGAACCTGAAAAAGGCGCTTACCTACTACCACCTCGATAAGAAACTCGCCGAGCGTATGCAGGGGCGTGTCAGCGATCTCTTGAATCAACCACAGAATAAGGAATCTCCCGAACGCAACCTGATTTTCACGGCGCTCGGCCGACTCTATCCCGATCGCGATTTTTATGTACTGAAGAAACAGGGGCAGGATGCCTTCGGTAAACCGGGCTATTTTACGACGACATTGCGGCTCGTGACACAATCTGCGCGCGGGCGTTCGTGGCAGATCGCGGCGTTGCAGCGCCTGTGGGGGCTCACGTATAATGAGGCGGATCTCATCCGCCAGATCTATCTGCGCGACGGCAAACTGTTACAGCAGCGCATGCGGTTGTGAGACTCCGCCACGAACTTCTCCTCATCTTTGCCATGGTCATCTGGGCCGGCTCATGGACATCGGGCAAACTCATTGCGAATGCTGCTGACCCCAAACTGACACAATTCTGGCGGTTTGTCTTTTCTGCGGCCAGCATTGCCCCGCTGATTCCCTTCATCGGTGAAAGCTTCAGGGTATCGCTGCGCGACTTGTTGTGGGCCGCGCTTGGGGCATTGGTCATCACCGTCTACACGTTTATGTTCTTTATTGGCCTGAAAACAGGTTATGCCGGTGCGGCTGGTGTACTTGTTACGTCGATGAATCCGATCTTTACCTATGCCCTGACGCGGTTTCTTCTGCGTCACCCGCTGACACGGCGCGATGCCATAGGGCTTTTTCTCGGTGCTATCGGCGGCGCCATACTGCTCGAGTTCTGGAATACCTCGGCAGAAAAGTTACTACTCGGGGGTAACCTGCTGTTTTTGGGCGCCGCCATGGTCTATGCCTTTGTCACCATGACGACGAACGCAGCCACGAAAAAGACCTCGATCATTGTCTATTCATTCTACGTAAATCTTTTCGGCGCCTTGTTCCTGATACCCTTTATCGGCCGCGATATTTTGCAAACTCCGCCTGTGGGAAATAAGAGCTATTGGTTTAATATTATCTACCTGGGAATTATCTCGAATGCATTTGCCACGACGGTCTATTTTTTTGCCGTGAAAGAGTTAGGTTCGGCACGTGCCAGCTCGTATGTATTTATCGTACCGGCGACGGCGCTGGCGATGGCGGCGTGGTATCTGGGTGAAGCTGTTCGACCCGCTACGGTAGTCGGTGGATTGATTGCTTTGGTCGCGGTAACAATTCTGAGGGGGAGGAAGAATTAGCGCCGGGGTGGGCTACTCTTTATCCTGGTCCATCAGCTGCTTAATCGTCTCAGCCATGACTTCGGGTTGGTTCTTGAACTTTACGCCGTTAACAACAATCTCTTCTTTGCCGATCTGAACGCCTGTCTTGCGCGGAATATTGCTGGTCATGCCGCCCGCGCCACCCTGGCCCTGGTCGTAAGCATCGAGCGACGACTCACCCTCAGAAGCCAAATATTCACCGGCACCCTCAGCGCCGGCATCATCGGGCGTATCGCCACCCACGCCGGCGTCGGTCATCATCTCGCCGGTAACCTCGGGATTATTCTCGATGACTTCGATCGCTTCGGGAACCTTTTTGGCGAGCAGCGCATAGATGATACTGCCCAGCACGAACATCAAAAGGCCGCTGACAATCGGCCGCACGATAATCGCTGTCACACCGCTCGCCGACATAATAGTGAAGATGAGTGCGATCAGCACTCCCAATACAGCGAGCAGAATACTGAGCTTAAGGTGCGCCGCCGTGAAGAACGCGGGCATAATTAGGAAGAAGGTGTGAAGATTTTCCGGAAGAATGCGCCGACGCCGGATTCACTGCGGCGTGGCAGTTCTTGTTCGAGAATGCGCGATGCCACGATGTCGAGGCACGACGCGGCTTTCGAGCCTGGAAAAAGCAGGTAGAACGGCTTCTGCCGCCGGATCGACTTCGGCACACATTCGTCGTCGTAGATAAATCCCAGGTTTTCGACGCGCACGTTTAAGAACTGGCTCGAGATATTAATAACGCGTTCGGCGACTTTTTTGCCTTCGAGCGATGAACCGGCGCGGTTGACGAGCAACTTGAGGTTTTTGTCGGGCGCCACGAGTACAATGGATTTAATGATGCCATACGCGTCCGTGATGGCGGTGGGTTCCGGGGTCGTCACCACGATGACTTTGTCCGCCGGCAGGGTAAATCCGACGACGTTGGATGACACACCGGCACCGGTATCGATCAGCATAATGTCATAGCCCGACAGTTTTTCAAATGCCGCAACGAGATTCGAGCGCTCTTTGTCAGAAAGATTCGCGAGCATGCTGTAACCCGATGCGCCGGCGATAATATCGAGGCCTTCGGGGGTACGGATGATAATGTCTTCGAGCTCTTTATGGCCCTTGATGACATGGTAGAGGTTGAATTTGGGTACCACACCCAAAAGCACGTTGACGTTGGCGAGGCCGAGGTCGGCGTCAAACAGCAACACCTTCTTGCCGGCAGCGGCCAGCGAGAGGCCGAGGTTGACGGAGATGGTCGATTTGCCCACACCGCCTTTGCCACTCGTGAGAGTGATAATCTGCGTGGCGGTACCGGGCTCGGTTTTACCTACCATCTGACGTAAGGTGCTGGCCTGGTCCATTTAGTCTCTTTATTAGTTTCGTGCAGAAGTATCGTTTTCATCAAGCCATTTTTTTAATAACGCGTCGGCGATGATCATCCGGTCGGCGTCGAGCCAGTCCTTGGCGACATCCTGGCCATTGGTGAGCAGCGAAAACGGCTTATGCCAGGTATCGGCCATTTCAACGATCGGCGCGAAACTGAAGCTTTCATCGATCTTGCTGATAATGACCTTGGCATACTCAAACAGCTCAAAACGGTCAAAAAGCAGGCGGGCATCTTCGAGCCGTGTCGTTGCAGGCACGACCAGGTGCGTTTCGATTTCATGCTGCGCCGTAATTCCGTCAAAGAACAGCTTCTGGCGGTTCAGAAATTCGCGGTTCGCCGGGCTTGATCCGCTGGTATCGATCAGGATAAACTCGGCGCTCGAGTCGTCGATCGTGCCTTTGAGCTCTTCGGGTGTGCGGCAGACACGGCAGGGGATGTCCATGATGCGCGCATAGACCTTGAGCTGCTCGGTTGCTGCAATGCGGTAGTTGTCGATCGTGATGAGCTCGACGCGGCGCTTTTGTGTGACGCTGAGCCGCGCAGCGAGTTTCACCAGCGTCGTGGTTTTGCCCGCGCCGGTCGGCCCGACGAGGGTGATGATGCGCTGTGAGGCCGTTGTGGTGGTGCGCACGTGCTCACCTAAAACCTCGCGGGCCTTCGCGTGAATCTTGCGGCGCAGTTTGTAGTCTGTCGAGGGGATGCCCGCACGTGTGCGCATCGCGATACTCTCTGAAAAATCATGGCTGAAACCGATCGCGACGCAGTGCTCGTAGAGTGACATTAGCTCGCGCTCTTTGACGAGGTCCAGGTCGGGGCCGCCCTTGCTCTTGAGCGTCGCCTTAAGTTCAGCGACCTCGGCCTCAAGCTTGCGGATCTGTTCGGTTGAGGGCGGTTGAATGCTGATGGGCAGCATTTCTTTTCTCAGCGAAGGCTGAATCTCACGCGTCAGCTGCTGGCCCCGCATTCCGAGAGGATGGATCTCGTCGGCACCGACCATTGCGTCAGGCGCGGGTTTCTTATTCAGCGATGTGCGGTTGAGCATCTCTTCGAGCAACTTCAGTTTGTTGTCGATGGTCTCATCTTTCTTCTTCGGCTGGGTTTTATTCTTTTCGAGAATCGCACCGTGGATCTCCCAGCGTGTGGCGCGGGTGATCTTACCCCAGACCGATTTGACCGGTACTTCGCGCTGTTGCGAAATCAACACTTCGGGTCCGCTGCCATACTTGCTGCGGACCTTAGCCAATACCTCGGCATGTGTATCGCCTTGCTCCGTAAAATACTGCATCAGGCATTTACCTCACTTGGTTCCAGAATTACTTTGGTCATCTCAATAAATTTTGCGTCGCGGGGGATTTCTTCGTAAGCGACGACGGCAAAAGAACGCGTGGAAATCTCGCGCGAGATAATTTCAGCGATGCTCGAACGGATCTCAGAACCACAGACAAACAGCGGAAACTTGCCTTCGGTCTGCATTGTATTGTAGGCGGCGACAAGCACCGAACGCAGGCGTTCGCGGTAATGCGGATCGATCGCCAGGACACGGCCGTCGCGTTCATCGATCGTGATACTGCCGCGCACATCGTATTCGATCTGCGGATCGATGACTGCGGCGAAGATGGCCTTGTTCTTATCCTGGTACGGCGCGACGATCTGGCGGGCGAGGCGCTGGCGCACAATGTCGGTCAAGAGTTCGGGGTTCTGCACACGCTGGCCATAATCGGCCATGGTCTCGAGAATCGCCGGCAGGTTGCGGATAGAGACGTTCTCACGCAGCAGGTTGTGCAAGATGGTGAGGATAACCCCCGGATTCGGGAACAGTTTCGCCACTTCGTCGACCACGCTCGGGTATTTCTGCTTGGTCTTGTCGAGGAGCAGCTTCACCTCTTCGCGGCCCATGATCTGCGGCGCATACGCACGGAAGGTTTCCTGCAGGTGCGTGATCATCATGGTTGAGGCGTCGATGACGATATAACCCTTTTCCTCGGCCTCGCGCTTTTTCTCAGGATCGATGAGAATGACCTTTTGCCCAAAGGCAGGGTCGTTCACGACGAGGTCGGGGGATGCCGGTTTCAACTCTTCGCGGATATTCGGGTTCGAAAGTGCTCCTAAATATTCAGGATAAACTTTCGTGCGCGCGACCTCGATGCCGCCAATCAGAATCACGTATTCATTGCCGTCGAGGTCAAGGTTGTCGTTGATGCGCACCGGCGGCACGATCATGCCGAGATCAGATGCCATCTTCTGCCTGAGGTTCGTAATGCGGTCGAGCAGCGTGCCACCCTGTTTGCGGTCCAGAAGCGGCACGAGATTAAAACCGATTTCAATCTTCAGCGGATCGACGGCCAGTTCATCGAGGAAGCGCTCGGTGGAACCAATCTTCTGCTGTTCTGAAATGGCTTCCTGCTTTTGGCTCTCCGCCTTTTTTTGCTCGCGCATGTTGTAGGCGAGAAAACCCAGGAAGCCGCTGATGACCCATAAGGAGAGCTTGGGAAAACCAGGCACCAGCGAAGCGATAAAGAGCGCACCCGCTGTGATGTAGAGCGCCCGCGAGTTCTGGAACATCTGCACCGAAAGCTCGCTCGTCAGATTGTTTTTCGCGCCCGCGCGCGTCACAACCATACCGGTGGCTGTTGTAATCAAAAGCGACGGAATCTGCGCCACAAGACCATCACCGATGGTCAGCAGCGTGTAGGTTTTCAGAGCGCTCTGGAAATTTTCACCGCGCATCACCATACCAATGATGAGACCGCCAATAATATTCACACCCGTGATGATGAGGCCCACGCGCACGTCACCTTGCACGAACTTCGTCGCACCATCCATCTGGCCATAGAAGTCGACTTCACGGCGCAAATTCTCATTGCGCTTGCGGCCCTCTTCTTCGGTCACGCGGCCCGAGGTGATGTCGGCCTCGATGGCCATCTGCCGGCCCGGCAAGGCATCCAACGCGAAACGCGCCGAAACTTCAGAGATCCTTGTCGCGCCCTTGGTAATGACCATCATCTGCACGAGTACGAGAATGATGAACACGACGAAGCCGATGACATAATTATTCCCCGCGACAAACTCGCCGAATGCACGCACCAGCTGCCCGTCAAAAGCGGGCCCCTTCGCGAGAATCTGGCGCGTGGTGGAAACGTTGAGCGCCAGGCGAAAAACCGTCGAAACGAGTAACAAAGTTGGAAAAACAGAGAAGTCCGCGATCTCACGGTTGAACATCGCCGTGAGCAGGGCGATGATCGATATCATGATACTGATCGCGAGCAAAAAGTCGAGCAGCATGGTCGGCAACGGCACGATCAGCATCGCAACCACTGCCACGACGGCGACGCCCAGCATGATATCGCCTTGCTGATACCACTTTTTCACGCGACCCTACGCCCCTGATTAAATTTTTCCCTGAGTGCCGGAATCGCAGCAACAATTCTCACGAGAAGCTCGAACAGGTTCGACGGCAGAACCTGGTTGAGGTTCACGTTATCGTAGATGAAACGTGCCAGGGGTTTATCTTCGAACATCGGCACTTCATTTTTTTTCGCCACTTCGCGGATGATACGAGCGATCTCATCTTCGCCTTTCGCCACAAGGCGCGGTGGAGTGCCCTCAAGATCAAAATCGAATTTGATGGCAACCGCATAGTGTGTCGGGTTCGTAATCACGAGATCTGCAGTCGCGACCGCTGAGCGCATCTGCGAGCGCAGCGCTTCCTGCATTCTCTGGCGCTGGCGCGCCTTGATCTGCGGATCCCCTTCCTGTTCGCGGAATTCCTGTTTCACTTCTTGTTTGGTCATTTTCAAACTTTCCATGAACTGCGATCTCTGGAAGAGATAGTCGGGCACAGACATGACCAGAAGAATGATGATGAGTATCAGAGCGAGTTTGAACGACATATAACCGAGCGAGCGCAGCGCGTCGCCCACACCCATGCGGCCTGTCTTCATCACATTTAAGAAATCGTCGCTGATGATGAGATAACTCACGAACGTGATCGCGGCGACCTTGACGATCGTCTTTGCCAAATTGACATAGATCTGTTTCGAAAATAAAGTTCTTTCGATCATGCGGCTGAAGCTGAAAGAAATATTCGAGAGTTTCGGGCGCAAAGGTTCGAGCGTGAACATGAACCCGGTCTGAGAAACATTACCGATGACGCCGAGCAGCATGACTGCGGCAAAGAACGGCGCAAGCATCAGAAAAAATTCGCGCGCGACGCCGATCATCATCGGAATCATCGTGGCTTCCTGCACCGTGCCGAGGCTCGAAAAATTGCCGATGTAGATTTTCATCATACGCGCGAGCGATGTTAAGATCCAGCCGGCGCTGGCGAAGAGAACGATGAGGCCGCCCAGCGTGCCCAGCGCCGCAGGAATTTCTGCGCTCTTGGGAACCCGGCCTTTTTCGCGCTCGCGGCGGCGGCGCAGCTCGGTCGGATCTTCGGTGCGGCCTTCGTCTTCGGCCGCCCACAGGACGAGCGAGAAGATATCCACCCCGGCGGCAGCCGGAGCCCACGCATAGTGCGCCAATTCGGGCGTAGGGAACAGGAAATCGAATCGGCTACGGAAGTAAGACCGAACTTGGAGCCAAAGTGCAATTAAGGATGAAATCCACACTAATAATGCGACATAATGCGGATCGTGTGGCTTGTCAAGGATTATGTCTCATGTAGGGATGTGCCTTGTCCAGCGGATATATGACTAAATTCTTGCCGCGGCATCAGGCCGCATGGTGGTCAGCCATGCGCCTGAACACTCTGACCATCCTACTCACCACCATCGCCGTACTGCATTGCTCGAGCCTGCCGGTGGGGCAACCCGGCGAAGCCGCTGAACAGCTCGCACAGAAGATGCTCAAAGCGGCCAACCAGGATAAATGGCAGGCGACGGTTGCGGTTTCATTCACCTTTCGCGGCGACGATAAAGTCTTCTGGGATAAAAAACGCAAGCTGGTTGAAGTCGCCGACAAAAAGGGCACGGTGCAATTCAGCGAAGTCAGCGGGAAATCCATCTGTTTCGAGGGCGAGCGCCGCGTGATGGACGAGTGCGAAAAACTGACTGCCTCAGCAGTGAAGAAGTTTTACAACCACACCTACTGGATTAACCCCGCTTTTCATATCACCTCTCCGGGGGCAGAGCGCGCCCTGGTCGAGGATAATAGCCTGACGGGCGCCGAGGCAAAAAAGCTGCTCGTGACCTTTAAATCAGGCGGATCAACCCCGGGGGACAGCTATCTCTTCACCCTCGACGACGAGGGTAAAATCGCCGACATGCGCATGTGGGTTTCCCTCAAGATGATACCCAATGGCGGCAAAGCGGTATTTTCGGATTATAAGACGACCGAAACCGGCGTCAACGTTGCCATGCACCATAAACTTATGTCTCTTGTTTCGGTCGATCTAAGCGACGTCAATATGTATGCAGGCTACCCCGAAGCCGGCAAAGCCGACCGCTTCCAGCCCCTGCTCGAACAGCCCGGCGCCATGGGGAGCGACACGCTCAACCGGAAAAAATAAACAGGGCAGGGGAAATCCCCCTCAAAAACCTGGCATTTGTGCATAGATAGTGCACACCCCGTATACTTCTTGACACGGTGTTACAAAAGGTAACATTGGGTTATGAAGGTACTGAGAAGACAGAAGAATCTGAGTTTCGGTACCAGCCCCGACAACGAACAAGGTCTCAAGCTCGACCTCCGCTTCGACGAAGACACTAAAACCGCTTACGGCGAAATCGTACTGCCCATTCACTTCCAGGGCAACCAGCCTGAATGTGTGCACCCGGGCGTCATCGCCGTCATGCTCGACGAAGTCATGATGAAGATCAACCAGGCGCTGAACCTCAACGTCAATACTGGTGAAGTGACGATCCGTTATCTGCAACTGGCGAAAGTCAACGAACCACTTTACCTGCGCGGTTACTTTGTGAAGAAAAATAAGCGTGTGATCGAAAACCGTGCTGAGCTCGAAGACGACATCGGTAAGATCGTCGCCCGGGGCAAAGGCAAATACATCGAACAAGATTTATAGTTTTCCCTGCGACTCAAAAACAAGAACCCGCGCAAGCGGGTTTTTTTATGGGCCCGATCTCGCCGAAGTGGTGAAATGGTAGACACACCGCACTCAAAATGCGGCGGGGGCAACTCCATGTCGGTTCAAGTCCGACCTTCGGTAAATTGCCACGGATGGCTTTAGTCGGTGCTCGCATGGATGCGATCTTTGCGCCGACATTTTTCTTGACCGCCTAAAATAGCGGCCTCCCCCTGTAACACGTTTCTATTTTCGTCGACTCATAATGACAGGGGGATTTATGACCGAGCACAAAAAATATCCCGTTTGGCAGTTTACTATCGATGCGACGGCGATCACGGTTTTTTTCGCTTTTATCGGCCTCTATTGTCATTCCCTGTTTTCTAATTATTCGGCGCGCCTTGAAGTTTCCGTGGCGCTCTGGCTGCAGCTGATTCTCTATGCGCTCTTCGCCTATCTGACTGCCGATTTTGTTTCCGGGCTCGCGCATTTTCTGGGCGATAATTTCGGCAACCCCGAGACGCCGTTTTTCGGCAAACTTTTCATCTACGCCTTCCGCGAGCACCACGTTGACCCCAAGGCGATCACGCGGCACTCGTATATCGAAACCAATGGCGCGAACTGCCTGGTGTCATTGCCGCCGCTCATCTATCTGCATTACGCCAGCGCACCGGTCGCCGACTTCACCTTTCGTTTTTATTTTCTGATTTTTTTCCTGAGCATATTCATGACCAACCAGATTCACAAATGGTCGCACCAGGATTTCCCGCCGGCCTTCGTTGTGTGGCTGCAGCGCATGCACCTGATTCTGCCGCCGCGCCACCATGGCGTGCACCATACGCCACCCTTCGACAAATATTACTGCATCACCAGCGGCTGGCTGAATGCCCCGCTCCACAGCCTGCATTTTTTTCAGGCGTTGAAGCGGGTGCTGACGTGGAATTTTAGATAACCCTCCCCTATAAGGGGAGGGTCGCCGCTTTGCGGCGGGGAGGGGTTACGCTGCGTCCAGAACCGCCATATTGATGACGATGTCGCTGAAGTCGCGGCGCGGGAACAAACGGTTCGCGTCTTTCTGCGCGAGGCGTTTGATCTCTCCTAAACTGTGGTGGTTCGTTTCCAGGATGCGCTTGCGGAATTCCTGGGCCTCCGCCTTTTTGCCAAGCGCTGCGGCAGCGCGCGATGCCCAGAGCAGACTTTGCCCCTTGCGGTAAGGCGATTCTTCCAGTGCGAGCGCGGCATGAAAATGTTCGAGCCCCGCAGCGTTATCCCGGCTTTCAAGCGCGAGCGCGCCGAGAATAAAATGCAACGACGGATCTTCGGGCGCCATGTGTGACGCCGCCTGCATTTCTTTCACCACGTCGGCGAGCGGCGCGCCCTCAAAATCCATCAGGTAGCCGCGCTGGAAGTGTGCATAAGCTGCAGCGCCTTCGCCCTGCGCGTAGGTAGCGGTCACATCACTGAGTTTTTCTTTCTTGAGATCGACGACCTTGAGCGCATCACCCGACCAATCGATGTTGTGGTTGAGGTATGGCCCCCAACCCGTGGGCGCTTCGCCGACTGAAAGTGAAATAAAGCCCGACTGCAGCTTGAAGACCACCGACTGCACAGACATCACGTGACCGATGAGCGAACCCATCATGCGGCTTTTGCCCGGCATCTCGGCTTCATAGTCACAGCCCAAAAGATTCTGCATATCGGTGAGTGTCGCACCGCCGCGCTCGCCGACGTTACGGAAGAACTGATCCATCAGGCGCAGGCGGTCAATGGTGTAGGGAGTCCAGGCATCGCCCGTGGCAATTTCACCATCCTGCAGATCGCGGTGCAGATAATGGTTGGTCTGTCCAAGGCGGTCATGTTCGGCCCATGTGACGCGGCACTTCTTTGCCGTCGTCTCGATGACGGCGGCGTTTTTTTCCTTCGCCGAAGTCACCATAATGCCCCAGGTCGAAGCCACCTTGCTGCCCGCGACAATTTCTATCGCATCGGCAATCGTGCGCGAGTTACGAATAATGTCGTGGCCCAGATCAATGACACCCGTGGAGTTGAAATCCACATCTTTATGGAAACGTGTGTGGAAGGTGACAGCCAGCCCTTCGGCGTTGAAGGCCGTAATACCGGGTACATCCGCACCGCGCGCGCCGATGTAGGCATAGGGAATGCCCTTGTCGGGGGTACAGTAGACGATGGTCGGTGATTTATCCCAGATACTGACGCCGGGGAAGTCAAAATTACGCGCATGCATCAGTTCGCCGTCAGCGGACATTGAATTAAAGACCACAGCCGACGAACATGCAGGTATGGCTTGCAGGAGTGCCTTATCGTTCATGTGCAAGGCACCGAGGCGGCCCAAAACACCGATGCTGTTCTGGAAAACATCCATGACCAGCATGTGTTTACCCACTTCGGGGGAAAGATTGGCGGCGCGCAGCATGGCGAGCGACCGGCCCTGGTACTCTTCGTTGCGGTTTTTTGCGAGAGCATTTACAGCCATCTGCATGAGGCCCGAGGCGACATTGCGCAGCGGCCCTTTACGCGACCGACGCGGCAGCCCGCTCAGAATCAACGAATGCGCCATGCGGGGATAAAAATCGAGCATCTCATGGTACCCGCCCTGGCTGGCGAGAATTTCGCCGTATTGGTGCCCCATCTGCGACTGGGTGCCTTTAAGGCGGATTTCAAGCAGGGGATTTGTGATAAGCCGTGACATAACAGGTAATGGCCGGCGCAGCATGCGCGGTGTCAATTTTTTTGCAGCGCTTAAAAGTACTCGCGCAGGAGTTCTGAGGCTTCTGTGCGTACAATGACACTCTGGCTGCGGGTGAGCGTCTTGAGGCGCACCTGGGCGTCCCGGGTCTTCGTGCGCGCCAGTTCACGCATCACCAGAATGAGTTCAGAGGCGGACTTACAATGGTAGCTCCGCTTAATGAGATAGGGCCACGCCGATTCATCATCGTACCAGACAAGCGTGCGGTAAATCTCGGCCACAACCTGGGGATTTTTCTCGTTCAGCTTGAACAAGACCGAATAAAAATATGTCTTTTCTTTCCGCTCTTTTTTATAGTTGCGCAGCGTGCGATAAGCGGCCTCACGCACCATCCACTCCCGGTCTGCCGTCAGGCGCGCAACAGCCGGAATCAGTTCATCGTCTGAACCAACTTTCTCGACCACCAAAAGCGCGCGCCAGCGGATAATCGGATCGGTATTTTCTGTCAACTCGACAGCTTTCGCCAGATGGTCATCGCGCTCGAGCCGCCATATCGACTCCAACGCCGCTACAATTACTGCGCTGTCATCGTCGACAAGGGCGCTGCCGAGAATGCGGTCGTCTTCCCTGACACGATTCGCGCGGGTGATCGCTTCGAGGTATTCGACCTGCCGCTGCCAGTCGAGCATATTGAATTCTTCAACGGTAAGTTTCTGCGGCGCCGGATTTCCACTGTTAGTGGGGGCAGACCGGCAAGCTGCAAAGAGCATCAACACGGAAAAAAGAAAGACCGCCGCACAGCGACCCGGCATTGATTTCATGGCAAAACAAAGACGCGCTGCATTTGCAGGCGGCGCTCATCCCCATACTGAACGGAGTTGGTCTGCAGCTGCATGCGCGTAATGCCATAGGCTATCCCCGAACCGATCAGGGCGCCGACCAGGACATCGGTGAAATAATGTTTATCGGCGGCAATCCGCAGATACCCGGGCAGCGCTGCGAGCACGAGTGCCGTTGCATAGATCGCGCCACTCTGCTGGGGATACGATTCGGCTAAAAGCATCGCGCTGGAGAGCGCCATCGCAAACGAATAAGACGTATGGCCGCTGAAAAAAGAAAGCTTGCTGTCCGGCGAGGAATAGTCGTTGCTGTAATAGGCAAACGGCCGGCCACGCGCGACAGAAAATTTGGTGACCTGCGTGATGACACCCGTGATAACCACTGCCTCTCCGATCGTGAGCGCGGCGCGGCCATACTCATGGTTCGTAGCAAGGGGGGATGCAAATGCCGCGGCCGGCATAACACCGAATAGCATGACGTCACTGAAGGTTTTGGCGAGTTGTGTGTTCGACCATTTGAGGCCGCTGCGCACATCGGCGTCGATAGCAGGGGGCGTCGTCCAGCGGGGTTCTTTCGCAACAAGCTCGGCCTTGTAATATTCACTGACACCGATGCCCAGTGCGCCGGCAACGACGCCACCGATTTCGCCCACAGGCACGACGGCATCGAGCCGCGCTGTGGAGAACGCTAAGGCAAAAAAGCACGCCGCGGCTCCCAGTTTCTTTATGGCAAATTTGTCTGTCCGCGCTGAATGCACTTGAAGTTTTTCCTCTAAAGATCAAACCCTATGTCAATTCAAACTCCGCGCTTTATCGATAATCTCGAGCGCCGCTACTATAAACTCGGCATTGAGAATCTGGGCCTTATTCTAGTGGTCATGCAGGCATTCGGTTTTCTGGCCTTCCAGATCGCCCCGCAAACCGCCTATAAATTCGCGCTGATTCCCCAGCTTTTGCTGAAAGGTGAAATATGGCGCGCCGTAACTTTCATTGCATTGCCGCTCAGCACCGGATTCTGGATCATTATCGTACTCTTTTTTCTCTATTCGATCATGCAGATTATCGAACAGACCTGGGGACCGTTCAAAACCACGCTTTATTTTTTCATGGGCCTCTTATTATCCGTCGCCTACTCGATTATCACCGGCTACCCGATAACGACTTTTATGCCGCTGGAGATGTCGCTATTCTTTGCCGTGGCGGCACTTTATCCCACGACCGAAGTATTGCTGTTTTTCTTTATTCCTGTACCGATGTGGATTCTTGCGGCGTTTCAGGCGGCGGTTACGCTCTACATCATGATCATGAGCGACTGGTATACACGGGGTTATTATGCGGTTGTTTACCTGAATTATTTCTTATTTTTCGGCGTGCACCATTATCAGCAGGTGCAGTACTGGCTGCGCCGCCGCAACTGGCGGGGCTAAGGGAGAATCTATGAGAAAAATTATCACTGCACTATCGGCCGCCCTGGCCCTGACTTCCGTTTTATCAGCCCGTACCTACTGGTATGACATCGACTATTCCAAGTCGCAGATTACGTTCCTGGCAAAATCGCGCGTTGTCAATGCCAACGGCATCTTCCGTAAATGGAGCTTCAAGGGTAAAATCGGCGAGAAACTGCATGTCGTCGGCGACATCGCCATCGACTGCACATCCATTGATACCGATAACGAGCGCCGCGATAAACACCTCATGAGCGCCGATTTTTTCGACTGTGCAAAAAATTCCCAGCACATCTTCCGTATCCGCACTGTGAAACCCGACCAGGCCAATGCGCTCAAGGCAACGAAGTTTGAGGTCGTTGGCGACCTGACCATCCACGGAACCACTCAGCCTGTCACGCTGACGCTCAGCCGCGAGGGCGGCGAAGAAAAATTCGCGCTTTCCGGCAGCGTAATCATCGACCGTGAAAAATTCGGCATCGTCTACAACAGCACACTGAACCCGATCGAAAAAGACATCCGTCTCGACATCAAGCTGCAGCTGAACCGCCGCGCCGATAAGCCGCCGTATGGGCCTTCTTAAGCACCGCGGCGTTCGCATCGGCGCGACGATCCTGATCGTACTCGGGGTCGTCACATTCTGGGTAATGCGGCCCATCCGCGATACCGATTTCGCCACCCCGGGTTTTACTCCACTCAAAGACGATGCGCTCGCAGAACGATTTTCCCCGATCATTATCGGTCATAAACTCTATGGCGCTCCGACCAGATTATTCTACCGCATGGCAAAGAGTAACGAGGGCGAGATTCATATCGCCTACCACCCGTTTTATGCCGACGAGGAAAATCCCCATTCGGGTTTTGGCGCAACAATGAGCCGCCTGGTATACACAGGTGGATTGCACCTGAAGGATATGATGTTTGGCCCGGCAGACATTGAGCTCATCGAAGTCATTCTGGATAAAAACGGTAAGCCGAAAGTACTGGCATGGGAAGACGCGGAGAACTATCAGCCGAAAAATTTTTCGGTCAAACATTTGCCCAAAATCGACCGGGACCCGAAGCAGCCGTTCTGCTTTGAAACACCGACCTGGAACCACATGTTTTCGCTGGTAAAACCCGATGTCTGCAAGGGAGCAGCGGCATTAAAACCCGAATACTTCTCTGCCGCCGACTGGGACAAATACAAGATGGTCAAAAAGACCGAAGCCATTCTGCGCCGCAACCGGATGCACCGCGTCTATGAGCGCGTGGCTGCGCCTTAGTGTATGCGAATGGCCTGAATCGATTCCTGCGCCACTTCTTTGACGTCTTCGTCATAGCGTGACTGCAAAACCCGAAGCAGGGGGATAAACGACCGGCGCGCTTTCATGACGCCGAGCGCATGACAGACTTCACGGAGCGCCTTTTCATTCTCCGCATCGTCATTAAAATCTTTCAGGTATTTGTCGACCTTGGTGAGCAGTGCAGGTACAATGAGCACCGCTTCGGTTTCTTTGGTATAAACGCTGAGACTGTGAGAGCAGGCATAGATGACGGCCGGGTGATTTTCTTCTGTCAGTGCTTTCGCCAAAACAGGTACTAAGAACGGAGCGATCTGCGAATCTTTAAAAACGATACCCGCATTACACGCGGCTTCGCGTACGTCAGGTGACTTATGCGTCAGGCCCGCTGCAATGCCTTCAAAATACCGCGGCGCGACCATTTCGGCTTCGGCCTTGGATTGCCGGTAAATGACAGAGATTTTTTCGAGCGCGCGCACTTTCGCATAGCGCAGCGTCTCTGGGTCGCGGACGATCTTCACAAGCAGATCGCTGTGGCGCATGTCGTAATCACGGATACGGTCGAGAATTTCAGGGCGCGCCGAATCGGCTGCCAGCGTGCTCACCGCAAGGAGCGGCAGGAAGAGTTTTGCAGCTAAACGCATGGGCTATTTTTTATCTTCGTAACTGTGCTTGTGCTCGTGGCGGTGCACTGCATGGTTAATCAGGCGCGCCAGGTCGTCGAAATTGTCGCCCTTGCGCAGTTTGATATCCACATATTCACCAGTGGCGAGATAGTGGTTCAGGTGTTTCTTGAGCTTGAAGATCGGGCCCGCTACCTTATGCGAGAAAAACAGACTGTAAATCATGATGATAAGAATATTCAGCACCGTCACCGCAATGACAGGCCACATGTAGAGGTTAAAAGCGTTATAGAATTTATATCCGCCACCGGTCACCTTCAGCGGAAAATATTCCTCGCCTTCGCCTTCGGGAACGATCTGCCAGTTACCCTGCAGGTCTTTTTTGAGGGCCTTATGGTTGTCGACGTCCATCTGCGCCAGCACCGAAGCACCATCGGGCAGAAGGCTGTAGGCTTTATTCTTCACTGCGAAGAGCCCCCCTAAAATCAGCCCCGCTGAAATAGCGACGACAATCGAATAGCGCAGGATAAACTTGCTCTGGAAGCGCTTATCGATGAAATACTTGCGCTGCCAGAAGTGGGGCTTTTTGCCTTCGTTGGGGTGACCGTTTGCCATGGGTGTGCAGCTTCCGGGCCTGAGATGCGTCGGTCAACCGGATTTTGACGGCGACAGAAAACTGGTGTGCTGCTTAAAAAAAGCGAGATCTGCCCTGCGGTTGGCGGTGAGCTCATGCTGTATCACACGCGTCAGGTATTCCGCCGTGAAGGTGGCGGAGAAGCCGAACCGCGTGACCGCATCGGCCTGGTATGCAGCAGCGGCAGCACTGTAGGAGTCATATGCGGCCAAAAGCAGCGGATCGACCTCTGCCTTAACTGCATCCCGGTAAACCCAGAGCGCATAGACGAAACCGCGCCTGAACAGGGAAAAGTATTCGCTCTGCAAATCAAACGAAGGCCGCGCGATATGCTGAAGCGCCGTATCTCCAATCGTCAAAAGCGCCTCGTCCTCACCCAGGTTAGAGATTTTCTCCGCGACGCCGCCGGTTTCAATCAGGGGGATATCCACCTTGAGCTCACGCATGATGATCTGCAGCTGAGCCACGGAGCTGCGCGATGCGACATCGGTATAGATGCGCGTGAGTTTTCTGAGCGTGGCCACAAAGCCAGGCCCCACGCCTGTGGTAAAAAGCCGGATCGAGCGCACTTCGCGGTCGGCGGCAATGCAGAGTTTTTCGTTGTGCGCATAACCTGCGGGCAGACGAAAATATTCGACAGAAGAAATCAGCGCGGCATCGACCTCGTCTGCACGCAGTTTATCGGCCAGTACCGAGGGCACACCCCGGACGAGCTCGACGCCGCTTTGATTTTCGAGCGCAGCCCATAGCGGCCAGGCATTCAAAAAGTCCACAACGCCGATGCGGAGCACTCGCGGTGACATACTGCAAAACCGGAGAGCAAATCGACCGGTAAAGAGATTAGGTGGTAGAGTCACTCACAGCGCAAGGCCGAAGGCGGCGCTGACGAGTATGTCATGGCTCTGCATGGCATAACTCACGTCGACGCCCAATGCCGGTATCGCGACATTATTCAGGTACATGCGCACTCCCGTTCCCGGCCCATAAAAGGCCTGCAAGTCGGGCACGCGTTCATTATCATAAAAGCCGAATTCGAAAAATTGCTGCGTGGTAAAGGTGGCCCAGCTCAGGTGCAAAACCGGGATTTCATAGTGGATCGTACTGCTCAAGTGGGAATCCGCGCTGATGAGGGCCAGGGGTAACGTGCGTGAATTTTGCTGAGCCCCGAGGCGATCTTCAGCGATGATCGGCGTCTGGGAAAAAGCGCCGCGCAGCGTTAACCCGGTCGAGTGGTCGCTGAAGGCAGCGCGCGTATAGCGCAGGCGGGCGGTTAACCTGAGATTTTCCATCTGGCTATTCACGAAGTTCGGCCCGAGGTTGATCAGGCCGCTCCAGCCTTCCTGGTAGTAATTTTTCACGGTAAAATCTTCAATCTGCAGATAGATGCCTGGCACAAACACATCCGCCGAAGAAATTCCTACGTCGTTATACGAGTTGGGGTCGTCCTGTTTACGGTGCGTCTCGACCTTGGCGCTGAGGCCCAGGATAAATCCCGGCTGAAACTCATGCCCGACATGCACATTCACTGTGTGGAATGAATCTTTATAACGTTGGTTAATGGTGGCAACGGTGGCGCCGTTTTCGAAAGATCTTTCGCCGCCGCGGTAGTTGACGCTCGAACGAAAATTACTGCCCATGAGCGAACGATCAACATAACCCGACAAAATCTCCCAGCCGCGGTTTGATCCCAATGCCCCCGCGTATAACGTCTTGCCGTAACCCAGAACATTGCTATCGAGCAAAAATAGTCCAAAGGTGTTAATGCCGCGCGCCGTCGACGCCACGGGCATGGGAATCAAGGTCCATTTTTCAGTGACGCGCACGCGCATGGTTGCACCCTCTGGCTGCGAAACGAATTCGATCGCCACCTCGCGGAAAATCCCCAGTTTAAGTAAGGCATTTCTCGCAGCAGCGGCATCGAAGTCGGCGACAGACCGGCCCAGCGCCGGCTCGAGATCCTTGAGAATCACGTGCGGTTTTGTTTTATCGTTGCCGATAATTTCGATTTTTGTGATTTTCTGCTCACCGGTTGCGGCGGCCGTGCTGGCGACGGCCTGGGTAAACAGCAACCATGGGCAAAAAAAGACAACGAGAACAGAACGGCGCAAAATTGGTCAATGGCCGTAATGGCCGCGCATCGCTGCAGGTAACATCTCTGCCACGGCACGACCAAAATAATCCATTGTATCCTGTTTGCGCGTCTCTTTGGGGAACCTTTCAATTTCAAGATTGCGGATGCCCTGGGGAGCGTCTGCACTTCGACCGACGAACACCGGTTCACCGATGCGCATCGTACCTTCGGTAAAACCAAACATGAAACTGTCGGCGTGCAGAATCTTCTCAGGCCCTTCGACGGCCACGGGTAAAACCACAGTGCCGTCGAGATAGCTGTAGAGCGGGCCGTGGAAGGGCAGCATCGTGTTGTGACGGCTGCGTGTGCCTTCGGGATAGATAACGAGCGGTTCGCCCCTTTTTTGCCGTTCTTTAACCTCTTTGTAAGACCGCAGGTTGAGGCGGGTCAGTTCACGCCGTATCGATTCATTCTCCGCCATGTCGCGCGGAGAAGCCACAAGCATGGTGCGGAATGCCCGCCCTGCGACACGGGTGAAATCCGACGTGAAGACCAGGCGGCCTGTGACGAAAAACATCTTCCGCGCGTATTCATAAAACGCCGGGTCGCGCTCGAGCAGCAGCGACGTGACCGTCGCATCGAAGAGGCTGAGGTGGTTTTCCACGATCGTGACGCCGGTGGTCGCTAGGTAAGGTATGACCTTCGCAAAATTCTCTGCACCCTCAAGCTTGAAGCGGCTGAGCAAGGGCTGAAAGATCGCATTCATGAGGTTATAGATATGCGGTTCGGGCTCGAGAAAAGGTGAGCCATCGAGCAGTTTCGGGTGGTTCTCAAAGTCGAGAATCGGCGGCAGGGGTGTCGCATGCGACAGGCGGATGTACTCTTCCAGCAGCGCGGATGATTCCGCTTCGGCCATGCCCGCCTCGGCAAACGACTGAACCCCCGCCATGAACTGATCTTCCCACGGGAATTTCGCCATAGGACGAAATATAAGGTTTAAACAACGGGTAAATTTATTGGCTGTTTAGTAAATAACTGTCTACCGCAGCGCGGAACTCCTTTCTGAAAAAAGGTTTAGCCGCTTTATTTTTCAGAAAAAGCCGACGTTAGATATTCTGCAAACAATTTCCGTTCATGTTCGTAATTGGCCAGGTAGCTGATGGAATATGTTTTCTGCACGATACCTGAAAATCAGCAGTGATTCTAAGCGAATTACCATCGGCGGCTATGAATCTCTGTTCAAGCAGAAATCCCGAAGCAGCAACAAACTCGGCGAAGATAAAAAACGCATGATTGACGAAGTCGCCAAAGGCAATAATATCCTGGGGCGAGGCGCCCTGGTGACCCTGCTCGCAGTAAAGAACTGACTGCAAAGGCCAAGATGCAGTCCCTATGTCCACGCACGATCGGACAGGCTTTGCCAGCCGTTTCTTTTTGCGGTAATCGAGCCCGTCAAGAGGGTTCGGTCGACGGGTACAGCGACTGACTTGAGCTGTATTAACTTGTCTGGATGGGAGAGATTTAATCGGCCCATACTCCCCCAGAGAAATGTAGCTGCATAGATCCTGTTTCTGTCGATCACCTCGCATGCTTTACATAAGCCTGATTTTGAAAAAAAAAACAGAGTTTTTTTAGGAAACTAGGTAACATTCAGCAGAAGAAGGCATATCTCAAACCGTCATTCATGTGATTTGGTTGTTCAAAGATAAGGGATGTTCATTCACTATAGAGGGGAACAGAGGTGGCGCTCTGCATGCATAGCCAGGCGGAATTATCCCAGCTTTTCTCATGAATCGATCATTGCCATAAATCGTTTCAAAAACCCTGCCGGGATTAAATGCATGTTCTCACAATAGCTTCTTTTCACCTGGATGCAGATATCTATTTGGGTCACTGGTGGGATAAATTTCCGCCGAAGATCTTAAAATACCTCTTCCCTCAGTAAATCCTGGGAATCAGTATTTATGAGTTCCTCTCAGCGAGGCTCCGGCAATTCTCAATTTTCCGGCGATTTTGCGGCGAGCTTGCGCGACACCAGAATTACCATAGTTTCTACGGTAATAATTTTGAAGAGGCCTCGCGGTGTAATTTTATCCGGCTCGGGATTATCCCGTAGCTTCGGGATAAAATCGCGCAGCTTTTCCAAGTCTTCTCTTAAGAGAAAACCTTCGCTCGTAAGGGCTTCGGGTTTAAACTCAGTTTTCAGAACTTTATTCAAGTCAGAGTCACGAATCTGGATTTTAAATTTCTTTTCCAAACTGAATATAATGTCCAGGAAGTCTAGGGAATCCGCGCCTAAGTCTTCGATAAGACACGAATCAATAGTAATTTCGTCTTTGCTCAAAACCAGCCGTTCTGCAAGGACTTGGATGACTTTGTTTACGACTTGTTCTTCGTAATTATGGCTATGCATAGTTTATGAGCCTTGAAAAATGAAGTGTGCGTCAATTGCTTTTCGGTGAAATTTTATCAACCGTGTAAGTTTCTTGAACCGAGAACTGAATTCGGCAATGCCGAACCGTCGGGTTCGAGAGGATATAAAGAAGGTAACTGCCGTAACGCCCAGCGGTCATACAATGCCCGTGGGACAATGGCCGAAATTCTACTGAGCCATGAGCTATACCACGGAAAGCGGATTATACTTTTGCCTGCCTCAACTCCGCGGATCATCTTTGTGACTGCACCCTGGGTTGTCTGCAGGAAGGGCATCCTGTCGCAGCAATGTCCTTCGGTAAGACCAGAAGTTACACAACCCGGCTCGATCAGGCTAATGCGAATACCAAATCGACGGGCATCGGCGCGTAGTCCATCGCAAAGCGCCCGTAAAGCCGCTTTGGACGCCGCATAAGGCCCGTGTCCGGGAAATGCTCTGTCGGCCGCCTGCGCACCGGTTATGGCAATTGTTCCTTTGCCGCGCGGCCGCATTAAAGCCAGCATCTCTTCCAGCCAATAAACTACACCCAGGTAATTTACCCGCATAACCGACTCAATTGACTCTGAAGAAAAATGTCCGACAGTCCACTGGGTCTGTTTCTCCTGTGCGGAATCTCCGGTCAGGCATTCACCGGAATACGCAGAGCCATATCCGCCGGCATTTAGAAAGGCATTATCAATATGCCCCCATGTTGAGCGAAGCTCGGCTGCCGATCGCGCAACACCCTCTCGGTCGGATGTGTCCCCGACCAGGACTCGTGTCTCTGTAGCGCCAAGGGATCGGCAAAGCCGCGCGATTGCCTCGAGACGTTCGCCACGACGGGCGAACAACGCTAAACGGGCACCGCGTTCGGCGTATTGCCGCGCAAGTTCTGCACCAATACCATTGGAGGCACCAGTGATGAGGACGTTCAAAGGTTCCTTGGCACTGTTTCCGTAATTCTTTTGCAGAACAGCTGTCGGTCCGAAATAGAGAATGGCATCCTTTACGTTTTCGGCGAAACGGGTTATGCGGGGCATTACCGGGTTTGTCGCATAACTGAGCGAAAGCACGATACGCCGTTCGTTCCCGCCTAAGGGGCTAAGGCCGTGCCACACTTTCGAGCCGCAGAAGAAGATCATCGAGCCGGGTTTGGTGGAGAGTCTAAGGTGTTTAGCCCGCACCGGATCTTTCCGGTGCAGATCGCAGAGCAGTAACTGGCTTGATTTATTTTCCAATGTGATAAGAACAGTGTAAGAAGCGTCTGCTTCGCAGCCGCAACCGTCATAATGATAGCGCATTTTGTCGCCGGGGCGCGTGTAAATGTAGAATGAACACGCGTGGTCGTCTTGTCGCGATTTGAGATGAAGGGGCTTTCCCGCTAAGCGACTGCAGAAATCAATCATAGCGGGAGATCGGTAAAGTTCAACAGCCGAAGGGCCGCAGCGCTGTAGTGCGCGGTAGCCAATATTGCCGGCAGCGCGAAACCATGGAACCAGGCTGCGGTGCTGTTTTGTCTCCAGATCCCCCACTTCGGTCAGTATTCGGGATATCAACTCTTCCGGGAATACACCTTCGGCATGGATGAACTCATTTTGCTCCTGATAGTCGTTAGCTATTCGCGTAAAGGGGAGTTTGCCGAGTGCCTGAGTGACGATTTCTTGCGGTGAGTCTGCTACGGTCATAGATTTCAGCGAATAATCCTGTAATATCTTGTCATGCTCAAAAGAGGTCATATCGAAAGGGTTTACACGCCGCGAAATAGCGGCTTTGGTACCTAATCGAAACCTGGGAGTTGTTTTTTTGACCCTCGCCCCTGTAATTATTTTTCCATTGTTTTACCTTCTCACCATGGGATGCGGATGGTATGCCCTGCATTCTGGCCTTAATGAAACAATAGTCATATTCCTGATATCCTGTTTCTGTTTCGCATCTGCATTCCTTTTTGAACATCTGATGCCGCGTTATCATGAATGGAATAAAAGTAAGCAAGATGTCAAAGTTGACATCTTGCATAATCTGGTTAACTTGCCATTCAGTACAGAATTGACGAGGTTACTTTTCCTGCCCATCGCATTCTCTCTATCCCAAAGGATAGCACCGCACGGTCTTTGGCCGACTAACTTGCCGTTTCTGGTGCAAATCATATTCGCTTTCGTTGTCGTAGAGTTCTTTCAGTATTGGCTTCACAGGGGGCTGCATCGGTCGAATTGGTTGTGGCGACTGCATGCGGTGCACCACTCCGCTGAGCGGTTGTATTTTTTAAATGCCGGGCGTGAACATCCGCTGAGCGCGCTATTAATGTATCTACCCAATATTCTGCCCCTTGTTGTTCTTGGTGCAAATGCCGAAATCATTGTCATGCAAAGTATGAGTGCCGTAATTTGCGCCACCTTTCAGCATGCTAATGTCGATATTCGTCTCGGCCATTTGCGCTATATCTTTAGCGTCGGCGATGTCCATCGTTGGCATCATTCCCGTGACACTGCCGAAATGAATCACAATTACGGTCTCAATTGGGCTGTGTGGGATTTGATTTTTGGCACCTACTATTTTCCTGGTTCTCCTCCGCCTGTTAAAACCGGTATTTCCGATATGCCCGCTTTTCCTCAGACCTACAGAAAGCAGCTTACGGCCATGTTTCATTGGAAGCATTATGTGAAACATTAGCGGTTGTTGGTTTCCCAGCGCACAACATGGTTCAGATTTTTTCTTGTTTGACTTGCCGGGTTTTCAGCCGGATAACCGACGCACAGCAATGCGGCGAGATCCCAGGATTCGGGAATTTCTAAAATTGCTTTGAGCTGTGTGCGCGCCACCAAAGGTCCTGTCATGCACGAAGCTCCCAGTCCAAGCGAATCGGCGCAGAGTAATAAATTCTGAATCGCGAGGGAAGCGCTAATCAACCCCGAATACATTTCCATTTTCTCAATCTCAAGAGGAGCGAGCGTGGTTCGGTTATTGTCGATCATATGAGATAAGGTCACCAGATTGCTGAAGGCGACGGCGATGACGCAGGGTGCATCGACAAAACGTACAAAATAATTGCCGTAGTTTTCAAAGGAATCTCTGAAATCGGGTGGTATTACCTCGCGGATAGATTCGACTGTAGATTCTACAGCATCGTGCAATTCGTTTCTCTTTTCGGTACTTTCAATGACAAAGAAACGCCATGGCTGTTTATTCGAAGCCGAAGGTGCTTGTATCGCCGCCGACAGCAGCCTCTCAATGAGTTCACGTGGTACTTTGTCCGGCTGAAATTTGCGCACGGTGCGACGCCGGTAAATAATGTCCTCTGCAGGCGTTGGGGGTGATAAATGTAAATCTTTGTTGTCAGATGGAGACTCAGCCGACACTGTAACCGCCATCTACAGCTATTTGGGCGCCCGAAATGTAGGCAGCCCTTTCCGATAGCAAGAACGAAACCAGCTCTCCGATATCGCGAGGCTCGCCGATTCTTCGCATCGGGATGCGCTGCCTGATTTCTTCACCAGCGAGGTGTTTAGTGCCTGCAAGCATATCTGTGTCAATCGGTCCCGGCATGACGCAATTGGCTCTGATACCTTTCTTGCCGTATTCAAAGGCGATTGCCTTGGTGAATGCAAGAATAGCTGCTTTCGAGGCCGCATATACGGCCTGGCCGCTATAGACTTTATCTGACACGATAGAACCGATATTAACAATCGCACCGCACCTGTGTTCGAGCATATGCGGCAAAATAGTATGGCAACAAAAAATGGTGCCTTTCAAGTTTACGTCGATCGTCATGTCGATATCCTCGGTGCTTTGATTGAGCAACAGACCGGGCAGGTTTATACCAGCATTGTTTACCCACCCGGAAATTCTGATGCCTTTTTCAAACAGTGGAAAAAGAGCGCCGCGAATATCCGCAGGTTGAGAGATATCAAAATGTAAAAGAAATCCTCTACCCCCCAGCTTCTCGATTTCAGACAATAAACATTCGGCCTTGGCTTTATTGTCCCGGAAATGGATGCCCACATTAGCCCCATTGCCGGCAAGAGCGCTTGCGATCCCGCGTCCTATGCCGCGGCTGGCGCCGGTGACAATGATCGTTTTTTCCGAAAGTTCTTGCATGCGAAATCGTATTAAATTTTGAATATCAGAACGGAATTCTGTCCGCCGAAGCCAAAGGAATTTTTCATGATATGCCCTCCGCCGAACTTTCTTTTGCCTGTTGCTATGTAATCCAGATCGCAATCCGGGTCTGGTGTTTTAAGATTGATAGTCGGGTGCAGAAAACCTTCCTTAGCGCAAAGCAGACAAGCTGCACTCTCGGCCGCACCTGCAGCGGATATCAGATGGCCGATCATTGATTTCGTGGAATTCACGGATAACCGGCCGGCATGGTCTCCAAAAACTTTTTTGATAGCTTTCGTTTCAATGGCATCGTTCTTCGGTGTGGAGGTCCCATGGGCATTTACGTGCCTGATATCCGTAGGTTGAAGATTAGCGTCTTTTAGCGCGGTTTTCATTGCGATTTCAGCTCCAGCAGCTTCCGGGTGTGGCTCCGTAATCCCGTGAGCGTCGAAGGAATTGCCCCAACCGACGATTTCTGCATAGATGGTCGCGCCGCGCTCTACTGCGTTTTCTCGCTCTTCGAGCACAAGGCAGGCGGCTCCCTCTCCTAAAAGAAAGCCGTCGCGGTTTCTATCGAATGGCCGCGAAGCTTTTGCCGGTTCTTCATTGTTACGGCTGACAGCCTGTAGTAAACAAAAACCGCCCATACCTAAGGGGTTTATCATCGAGTCGCTACCACCGACAAGCATGTAGTCTCGCTTTCCCTGCTGGATCATTTTATACCCGACGCCGATAGCATCTGTAGCAGCTGCGCAAGCGGATATTAAAGTCGTGGGTGGTTTCGTCAGACCGATCTGATGCGAAATAATATGCAAACAAATATCCGATGGCGTTTGCAAGAAAGTCAGACGGCGGAACATTTCGGGGCTTTTTATTTTTTCCGGATCTTTCTTCTCGCGTCTCATGAGCTCGATCATATCAGGAAGTGAAAACAGTTCGAGCCCCATACCAAAGCTAATGGAACTTTTCGCCTCGGAAGGGGGATAGAATTCGTTGAGCGGCGCACCTTTTGCTTCCGCATCTGCCTTAGCGCTATGCGCAGCCACAACCGCAAAAATTACCTTGCGGTCTCTGAGATATTTCGGCAAATTTACGGCTGGCATATCTTTTACTTCGGCGGCGATTCTTGTCGGTAAATTACCTGGCTCAAAAACGCTTATTGCACCTGCACCGGAAACACCTTCCAGCAGACGCTGCACGAATTGATGATTCGTATTGCTTAGCGGCGTTATGGCGCCGATCCCGGTAACGACAACCTTTCTGCCCATTTATGCTTCTATATCTCCCATAAGCTGCCAAGTACTGTCTAATTGGAAGCCATCTATGGTCTGTGCGCTGTGCCGATACGGAGATGATGACTTCTTTGCGATCGCTTTCTCTAATCCCAGTACCAGGGATGCAGGGCCGAAATAATCTACCTGTCGCGGAGTCAGGGGCCGCTCCGGAGCCAGTGTGGTATTGCCCGCTAGGAATTTTTCCTCATGCACAGGCATTTCGCTGAGAATGTCAAAAGTTTTATAGATCGAGGTAAAATTCTCCAGAACGGCATAGATGCGTGCATTGCGCGCCTTGGCGGCATCAAAACCTTCAAGGCAAAGAAAACCAGCTGTATCGACGAGATTATACTCTACGCCATGCCCCAATCTTGAAAAATGATGCGCGACGAGAAAGTTATTCTGGTCGGCGGCGCCACCGACGAGCGCCACTTTGCTTTCGCCGTTCTCTAAAGATGAAATAGCTGTTTCAAGTGCGGCGTAAAACTGGCCTACACCGGGGTACGAAATAAAATACCTTCCTTGAATACCAAAATTAAGAGATGTATGAAAGATGGGCATATTCGGCAGGCATTTGAAAGTAATCAGTGGATTAAAGTGCGACATGACCTGATTCGAGAATTGCAGCGAAGAAAATTCCCCATTTAGTGTCGAAAGTTCCGTGACTTCATTGATCGTTTCCCTTTCAAAGGGAATGTAGCCAACGGAAAGAAAAAGGCCTGTGTCTGTGCCGGAAGTTTGTCCGAGAAGCCCGGCGCGTTCAAGGGCGCGCCCACAGCCGACAACTGCCAGAGCGTCTTGTTTTCCCATAAATTTAAACATCTTACGATTTAAAAGCCATGGCATGACTTCAGGTTCGGTCTCCGTATTTACAGACAGGGAATTGTCTTTTAATACGCAGCTGCCAAATCCTGTTACGGCGACCCGAAATGTTTCTTTTTTCTCTACCGGTTTCTGGAAAATCTTCATAGAATCACTATGTCTGCTTGCAACTGATTGGTCACGAGCCGGTAGAAAGCTCTTCTTTGTTCATGAATTTCAGGTATGTTGACATTGCGCATGGCAAATGTCAGAACGGCGCTCGCCACCTTTTCCTGGCTTTGTAGATCCGGCAAATTTTTATTATTGCCACCGGATTCCCGGGTGACTTCACATGAAAGCTGGGCAGCTCCTTCAAAAATTGAATCGATGCGGCAATGGACGTTTAATTGGTCGCCTGGGGTTGCCGGTTGGTGAAATTTCGCGCGATCTACCTGAACCAGCATGGCCCTCTTAACATCGTTGGGATCGGTATTAATACCGCATTCAATCAAAAATCCACCCAGTTGCGCCATGGATTCAATTAAAAGACAACCCGGATAAACGGGGAAGCCCGGAAAATGATCCGCCAAATAATCTTCGCTCAAGGTCACATTTTTGATCGCTGTAGCGGAGCTCAACCGATCATATTCTACTATCTTATCGATGAGAAAAAAACGCATCTTTCTGACTCCGAATCTACATCCCTATATGTGCGACAGCCGTTTTTACCAGTGGTAAAATTGCGATCATCACAGCCCGCCGTCCAGCAAGATCGATTGCCCTGTAACATAGGTGTTTTCCAGCGCAAACCATACCGCAACTTCTGCAATTTCTTGGATCGTTCCAATTCTTCTCAACGAACAATGCTCGATGTAAGATTCCTTAACCCTGGCAGAAAGACGGGTGGATTGACCGCCGTCTAAGATACCGGGAGCAATTTGATTTACCTTAATATTGTGTGCACCTAGCTCTTTTGCCAGCGATTCGGTCAGCCCCTTGAGCGCCGCTTTACTCAGCGAAAAATGTACGGGTGACGGCAGCATTTTTACCCCATCCATGGAGCCGAGGATTAACAGATTGGGGTTTTCCGAAGACTTCAGATATGGCCAGGAATTCTGACAGATGAAGAAAGTGCTTTTCGTGTTAATGGCAAGAAATTCATTCAAGTCGTCGGCTGTCGTGCCATCTATAGGACCTAATGATTCTCCCTGAGAAAGCTCAGGAGGAACCAGGGGTCCTGGAATTCCAACAGCCTGAATGACCGCGTCCAGGCCGCCTAGATTTGCACTCGCTTCATGAACGGCCTGTTTAATCTCGAGAGGGTTTCGAACATCGACCCGCTGACTATCGCATTGTAAAGTTTCTTGCAATCGCTTTGCATTCGCGAAGTTTGAAAAATATGTAAAACTGATTTGGCATCCTTCTTCAATAAGGCTCTCACAAATCTGCGCTCCGATAGCGCCGCTTCCCCCAAAAACCATGACCCGTCGCGGTTGGATCACAGTCCACCGTCCATAATGATTGTCTCGCCGCTCATATAGGTATTGCGATCAGAAACGAGGAATGCCGCAAACTTGGCCACTTCGTCCAATTTGCCCAGGCGTTTTAAGGCGACGTGGCTTATATATTTGGCCACGCGGTGCTCCGGAAGATTGCTGCCTACGCCTTCTTCCAGAAGGCCTGGCGCAAGACAGTTGACGCGAATATTATACCGGCCCAGTTCCTTGCAGAGTGCTTCGGTCAACCCTTTGATTGCGGCTTTACTGGCTGAATAGTGTGCGGGTGCTTCAATCAGACGAAGGCCGGCCAATGAGCCGATGTTGAGGATTACGCCACTTCTTTGGTGAATCATTATGGGGACAACAGCATGCGTTACCAAAAAATAGCCTTTTACATTTACATCCATGACCTTATCCCAGTCTTCTTCATCCAGAAAAGCAAAGGGAAGGGGTTGGGAAATGCCGGCATTATTGACTAAGATATCGAGCTGATTGAAGTGTTTTTCCAAATCCAGCAATGTTTTGTCCAACCGTGGTTTGTCGAGCACTGAAGCCTGAATGGAAAGCGCTTTGATGCCGAAGTTTTCAAGCTGGCGCAAGGTTTCCCGAGCTCCCTCATCATCTGTGGCATAAACAAAAGCAATGTTGCAGCCTTGGCGGGCAAATTCCAGGCACAATGCCCGGCCGAGGCCTCGGGATCCGCCCGTGATCAGGGCATTTTTGCCTCGCAGCATATTTGTGAAGCGCATGGTCTGAAATATCCGTTTAAGAATAAGCGAACTATTTAATGAAAGGCCCTTTTGCCTGCGGTTGCTCCACAGTTTGCGTGCCCTGCGCTGCACCGCGGTGGAACATGTTAAACCCGCACGCAGGCATGATTCGGCCGTCGATCTGAGGGTAATGATGGCAACATTTCATCAGGCGCTCCAAATCAAAATCATGCCGATCCATGTAATGGTGGATAAAAATCGTTTTGGCCTGCCTTTCCGCGATGCGCAGTAGTTGCTTGCGGTCAATTTTCCCACCGGGGAACATCTCCAGCAGGGCGCGCTTTAGAGCCTTCATGATTTTTTGACTGTCCGGTACTTCACCGGCCGCACTCCAGAGATCGTTGATCGCATCTTGCAGCGCGCTTTCGATTTTGACACCGGGTTCAATGGTGGCTGTCTGCTGAAACAGATCGAGGTATTTTTCCATATCAACAAACCGCGGAAAAGGCAGGTATTGTCCGTCGTCCATCCGCAAAAGGTATGTCAAAGAAACACAAAGCGGGTGAGAACATGGTAGTGGAATGAAGTCTTCACTGGCCACGACGCCACTGGTCTGCGCGTCGATGCGGTGAATGATCCCGGGAATTGTCAGGCGATCCATGGGGTTATGAGGAAAATCTCCGCCGCCTTGCCCCGTGTGGGCGACGGGCTGAATTAACAGCGAGAGCACATGATCTCTCTCGAGCAGCATCTTCACAGCCGCACCCAGTTGATGGTCATTGACGTCTTTAACCGGGACAAATGCCAGCTGCGTGGAGATATTGAACTTTGCCAGATTCTCGAGCGCCCGCTCTTTGATGCCTTGCAACTTCACGCCGCGCAATCTTTCATGAACATCATCATCGAAGCCATCCATCTGCAGGATTACGTATACATTCCTTTTCTTAAGTTCTTCGCAAAACTGCTCAGAGTTTGCGATTCTAATGCCGTTCGTGACCACCGAAACGCGGGCGATTTCATCCCGTTGCGCTTCTTGTACAAAATCCCAGAATAGTGGATGCGTCGTCGGCTCGCCACCCGAGAGCGTAATAGTTTCTAAAGAACCTTCATGCTCGATAAGTCTGTTGATAATGCCCCGAAAGTCTTCCAGAGTCATGTGATTCTGGTGCTTATTGTTTACAATGCAGACAGGGCAGGTCAGATTGCAGAAATCGGTAATTTCAATGATGGGAAGGCATGTGTGTTGCTGGTGCGAGGGGCAAAGGCCACAATCGGTTGGACATCCTTTTGATACTTCCGTAGAAAACTTCAACGGTTTGCTTCCCGGCTTTATGAAACGAAAAGCATTTTGATAATACTTTGCATCTTCACTTACAAGCGCCTTACTTTGCCCGTGCTCCGGACAAAATTTCAGGAAATAGACTCGGTTATCCTGAAAGACTACCTGTGCCTGAATAACCTTCAAACACTCGGGGCAGGTGCTCATGGTCATCTTGAAGAATGTATAATCTCTGTCGTCACGACAATGGACTAAGCACGGATCAATCATTGTACTCCTTGTGTGTTTTCCAGATCACGCATGTCAAATAATATGCGGACCTTGTTGGTAAACAAGCCTGCTTAAATGACCTTTGCAGATAAAAACGAAAACATTTCGACTTGCGCTTATATACGGAGACGGATCAGATAAGATGCCAAAAAAATCAGGCAGGATTTAGAGACTTTCGTTGTGGAGGTTTTATTCTCCGGAAAATTTAGCAACGGATATATTTGACATCTCATGTCGTTTTGGAGCCATAATAAATATAAACGTGGCTGAACTGTAGAAATTATTTTTCATTCGTATGGTGCATCGGTTAACTCACTACTTCGCGGCCTGGCGGAATTTTTGGCTTCAATGGTCTTCTCTAGTTTTCACAGTATCGGTAAAGTAAGCGGCAGACAACCGAAGTAATAGCAAAAGGATAAGCAAACAATGAATAACGAAACCGTCAAAGATTATAGCGATCACATAAATCCAACCTTTGTTCGTCTGCTGAAAGTTTTGGGTTTTGGAAGGGTTTTCACCCGGGCCAAAGACATTTGGGTTTGGGATAGTCGGCAGCGGAAATATTTAGACTGCTTAGCATCCTTTGGAACCCATAGTATTGGTCATAGCCATCCCCGGTTGATCGGAGAGATAAAAAAATTTCTGAGCTCTGACCATTTGACAATCAATCATTTGGGGCCGAGCGTGAAGCAGGCAGAACTTGGCAAAAAACTCATCGAGACCTTAGGCACCGCGGGTAAGATACTGCGGATGTGCTCTTTCTCTTCCAGCGGGTCAGAAGCAGTCGAGTCGGCCATGAAAATTTCCCGCTTGGCGACGCGAAAAACCGACTTCGTTTATTGTGAGGGCGGGTTTCATGGTTTGAATCTGGGGACGCTGTCAATTCTGGGGCAGGATAGATTGCGCAAGCCTTTTGAACCATTGCTCTCTAACTGCCACCGTATCCCATTTAATGATTTAGCGGCTCTCGAACGAGTATTTAGCTCTTATCCGGTTGCCGGGTTCATCGTCGAGCCAGTACAAATTGAAGCTGGGCTTCGTTTCCCACACGCGGACTATTTAGCTCAGGCCCAAAAAATATGCCGTAAAAATAAGACCCTGATGATACTCGATGAAGTACAGACCGGTCTGGGACGAACGGGGACAATGTATGCCTTTCAATCCGAAAATTTCCATCCGGATATTCTGGTTTTGGCAAAGGCCTTGAGCGGTGGTCTTGTGCCGATCGGGGCAACAATTTTTTCACAGGCAATTTTTAAGAAAGCTTTTGGCAGTCTGGATCGCTTTGACATGAACAATTCAACCTTTGGCGGAAACGCCCTGTCTTGCGCCGCGGCAGTTAAAACCCTGGAGATCATTGAAGAAGACGGGCTTCTCGAAAATTCCCGTGAAATGGGAAAGCGGTTGCTTGATGGCCTGAAAGAAAACCTGAAAGGACATCCGATGGTGCGCGACATTAGAGGGCGGGGATTGCTCGTGGGAATCGAGCTTGGACCAACGGACAAGGGCTTTCTGAACACCCGGTTTCCTTCTGTCGTGGCAAATTTATCGGAAAAGATCTACGGGCAATGGCTGTGCGTCAGACTCTTAGAAGAAGGAATACTCTGTCAGCCGTCTTCACAGCAGTGGAATATTTTGCGCCTTGAGCCGCCGCTGACCATCGGGATCCGGGAAATTGACCGGATTGTTCTGCAAGTCACAAAAATATTAAGCGATTATGATAGCGTTGGTAAATATATGAGAGCCGTGAGCAAGCGAGTCCTATCCAGCAAAAAAGGAATCATCTTCTGATGGCCTGGAACGTTGTTAAAAATTCAATGGGGTTTACTGCAAGTATATTCAGGAAAAGGCTCATTCATGTCTTAGTCCAAGTAACGAATCGTTGCAATATGACTTGCGACTTCTGTGATTTTTGGCCTAACGGGGTTCCGGCAAAAGACGAGCTTTCGCTGGCCGATTATGAGAAGATAGCAAACCAACTCGCAGAACTCGGGACATGTGTTGTGTCCATTGAAGGGGGTGAACCCCTGATCCGGAAGGATCTTGTACAAATCGTCCGGATTTTCGCAAAGCAGCATTTGCCGGTTTTGTACACAAATGGCTGGTTTGTCACGGCAGAGATTGCGGCTGAACTTTTTGAAGCGGGTCTGACGCAGGCCGCAGTTTCAATCGATTTTCCAACCGCGGACAAGCACGATACAAAACGCGGCAGAACGGGAGCTTACGAGAAAGCCTGGCAAGCAATCGAGTATTTTAAAAATGCGGCAAAATCCCCCGAAAAACAAGTCCAGGTTATTTCGGTTTTGATGAGGGATAACCAGGACGCAATGGATGAATTACTGCGATTGAGCGGCCAAAAAGGTGTCGGTCATAGCCTGACGCTCATTGCTTTGGAAGGCTTCCGCAGGGGCAAGGGAGAGAATCAACTCCCGGAATATCCTTTCTCGGAGAAGCTGATGAGCCTTTGGAAGAAATACCCCCATTTCAAAATGTTTCGAAGCTATATTCAAGGCATCGACAGTTTCACGCAAGGAAAAGATCTCCCAAAGTGTCTTGCGGGGAAGCAATCGATAAACATTGATCACGTAGGGAACGTGTCTGCGTGCATTGAAAAGATTGATGATGCCGTTGGAAACGTCACAGATACGGACCTGAAAGTCCTGGTCCAGAGGACCAGCGAATCGGCAAAGGTTGCCCAATGCCAGGATTGCTGGAGCCAATGCAGAGGATTTCATCAGGCCCTGAGCAATGGAGCATCCGCCTCTAACCTTATTGACCTGTCCGGCAGAATGCGAGCGATGTGATCAGAACCGGCACGGAGCGACTCGCTTGAGGCCCATTACGAATCCCAGCCCGGTTACGGTCTTGAATGTTGCGTAGGCAACCAGCTCTTAACTTTTTTTACGGGTCCTTTGATTGGTCTATCTTGGCGTAGATGGTTTTCAGACCCTTCCGCACTATTTTTTCCACTAAGAAAAATGAAATCAGCATACTGGAATAGATCAGCAGTAAATAGGATGTATAGTTAGGAAATTGACTTTCCCATCCATCTTCGACTCGAAAGGCTAAATTTACATTTTCTCTCGGATTGGAAAAAAACTTAGAAACGAAGAACATAAGAAGAATAAAAAGGCCTGATTTCCACCAGGAATTCTTAGGTAGTCCCTTTTTCAGCACAAGGATCAGGGAAAGTCCCCCCCCAAAAAGGTGCGTCAATAGTGAACCAATCGAAAAAAAGCCTCCGCCAATGAGATAGATAACCCAAAGAATATTTCCGTATGCCAATACGCAGAAAGCAATGCCGTTTATACCGGGAGATAACAATAGATACGAAATCCCGACAAAGATATTGGCAACCTGACATGCCCAAAGAGCATTCGTAGGCTTACCCAGTATAGCTTGCTCAAATACAAATATTCCGTAAAATGTCAATGGCAATACACCCAGTATCTTTAAACGCATAATAAACACGTTGAGTTATCTCATCGTTTATTCATAATCACAGCGCGTAAATCCATTAGTGATTTGCTCGAAGTAAGCTAATCCGATTTTAAAGTTTGGCTTGGATAGAAAACTCTGATTCGCAAAAAACCAATATGTCACCGAAAGCAAATTAAAAATCTTACGCGACAAACGTTGGATTTTTGGTATATTAAGGCATGTCGGCTCCCGAACTCGAACAGAACCCGCTTTTAAATCAGGGCGAATTGCCCGATTTCACCAAAATCGAACCGAGTCATGTGGCTCCCGCCGTGCGCGAAGCGATACGGCTCGGCAAAAAACAGCTCGCAAAACTCGAAACTCTGCAATACACAACCTGGGAAACTTTCGTGTTGCCGCTGCGCGAAACGATCCGCCGCCTGAGCGAGGTCTGGGGGGCAGTCAACCACCTGATGGGTGTGAAAAATTCCCCCGAACTGCGGGCGGCGCATGAAGAAGTGCAACCCGAAATCGTCGAATTTCAACTCTCCCTCAGCCAAAGCCCTGAACTCTATAAAGTCTGGTACCACTTACAGACAGAGGCCACAACAGAACTCACAACTCCGGCACGTAAACGCATCGTCGCCGCATCCTTGCGCGACGCCAAACTTGCGGGTGTCGCTCTCAAAGGCAGAGACAAGGAACGTTTCAACGAGATTCAACGCGACCTCGCGAGTCTCGCCACGCGCTTCTCCAATGCCGTGCTCGATGCGACGAAAGAATTCCAGATTGTTCTGACAGCAGCCGACGAAGTCGATGGCTTACCCGCAAGCTGGCGGGCGCTGGCAGCCCAGGCTGCCAGCGGCAAGGGCCATGCCAAGGCTAACGCAGAAAATGGTCCCTGGCTTTTGACGCTCGATTTCCCGTCCTATTTCCCTTTTATGCAACACGCCACCAACCGCAGCCTGCGCGAGAAAGTTTTCCGCGCCAGCAACACGCGCGCCGGCGGCAGCGGCTTTTCTGCCCAATGGAACAACTGGCCGCTCATCGACGAGATCCTGAAGCTCCGCCACGAAGAAGCCAACCTGTTGGGTTACCCCAACTATGCGGAGGTTTCGCTCGCGGCGAAGATGGCGCCGAATGCGGAGAGCATACGCCAGATGATTGACGAGCTTGCACAGGTAGCAAGACCCAAGGCCAAACTCGAATTTGCGGCCCTGAGCAGCTATGCGAAACAGAAGGGCCTGAACGATGAACTGCAGTTGTGGGATGTCTCCTTTTACTCCGAGCGGCAACGTGAAGAACTCTATGCCTTCACCGACGAGGAGCTCAGGCCGTATTTCCCATTGCCGCGCGTGCTCGATGGCATGTTCTCACTCGCTGAAAAAATTCTCGACGTGAAGGTTCAGGCGTCGCAGCAAAAAGTCGCACTCTGGCATGACGATGTCAGATTCTTCGACGTACTCGATTCTGCCGGCACAAAGATCGCCGCCTTCTACCTCGACCCCTACGCGCGCTCGGGCGAAAAACGCGGCGGTGCATGGATGGATACCTGCCGGCAGCGCGAGGTCACGGAAGGTAAAGTCACCCTACCGGTAGCGTATCTCGTCTGCAATGGCACTCCACCTGTGGGCGACACGCCTTCGCTCATGACCTTCACCGAGGTCGAAACCCTGTTTCACGAATTCGGCCACGGACTGCAGCATATGCTGACACGCGTCGACGAATACGAGGCAGCCGGCATTGCGAACGTCGAATGGGACGCAGTGGAACTCCCCAGCCAGTTTATGGAAAACTGGGTCTTTGAGCGCAGTGTGATCGACCAGATTTCGGGGCATTACCAGACAGGGGAACTGTTACCCCAGCCGCTTTTTGAAAAAATCATCGCCGCGAAAAATTACATGGCCGCATCGCAGATGCTGCGCCAACTCTACTTCTCGCTGCTCGACCTTGAACTCTACGAGACATACAACGGCAGTGAATCCGTACGCGACATACAGAAACGCATCGCCGCTGATTATACCGTGATGGCACCTTTGCCCGACGACGCCTTCCTCTGCTCGTTCTCGCATATCTTTGCCGGCGGTTATGCGGCAGGTTATTACAGCTATAAATGGGCCGAAGTCCTCAGCGCCGATGCGTTTGCCGCCTTCGAAGAGGCGGGGCTGCAAAACGAGGCCGCGTTGCGCGAGCTCGGCCACCGTTACCGCGAGACGGTGCTGGCGCTCGGCGGTTCAAAACATCCCATGGAAGTCTACCGCGAGTTTCGCGGTCGCAACGCACAGATCGACGCACTGCTGCGGCACAACGGCCTCAAGGGCGCAGCTTAAGGTAGTTGCGTCAAATACTTGTTATTTCTTGACGAAGCGTCGGGAGAGATATAGGTTTAGCTTATGAGTCCGTTGATGATCATCGGTACAATCTTGACCTTTACATCAGGAATATATCTTCTCGCTATTGGTATCTCAAAACTCATCGCTAAGGAAGTTCGCAAAGAAATCGCTAAATGAACGAGCGATTTCTTGTCTTATTAGGTGGTTTAATCATCGGTACGGGTTTGGCCTTATTGTCTACCTACGCAGAATACAAAAGCTCGGTTGAATTGCTGATGATGAGTACGGGCGTGGCTGGTAGCGTGATTGCGATCTACCAATTTTTGCGCAGAAATTAGTATTTCTAAATCCTGAACGTAGCTCCTTTACGCGCCTGTAACAATCACTACAATGCCCCATGCAGACGGCCGCGATCGATATCCCCAAACACTGGAGCTCGACATTCCTTTCGAATGATCAGCTCGTCGCCGTGCAATGCCAGCTCCACGAAGATAAATCCTTCACAACAGTATTTACTCCCCGCATCGGTGTCGAAGGCCCCAAGGCGCATTCACATGGCGGCTTTCTCGCAACCATTCTCGACGAAACGATGGGAAGTACCTGCTGGTACAATGGCTTGCCTGTACTCGCAGCCAATCTTTCCGTAAAATACCGCAAGTCAGTGCCGCTCAACGGCGAATATATATGTACTGCAAAGATCGACCGGCTCGAAACGCGGCGCGCCATGGTCAGTGCGCGGATTACCCGCGGTGAAACCGTGTTCTGCGAAGCAACAGGCGTCTTCGTGCGCGTGCCGATTGAACTCTTGAAGCAACAGCCTGATATGGCGCGTATGGTAGAGATTGTCAGCTCGATCAAAGAGGGCCGCAGCCTCAGCGAACTCATTGAACTCGATAAAACCAACCGCCGCTCCTGGGCGCCCGAAACTCCAAAGGAACGGGAATGGCCCGAGCTCGCCGAGCGCGGGCAGAAACTGATCGGCGATGCCCTTACACTGGTAACAAATTCGTTAGGCGGATGGCTGCGGGCGCGGTAATTTCAGCGCGAGCAAAATAGCCACTACCACCAACCCCGCCCCCAAACATAATTTCAATCCCGGCGTTTCACCGGTCACGACCAGTAGACTTGCCGTCGAAAGTACCGGCGTCAAAAAGCTCAACACACCAAGCTTTCGCGCGGGCAAAGTTTTTGCAGCCTTATCCCAGAAGAAAAATGCCAGCCCCAAAGGCCCCGCGCCAATCAGGGCGAGATAGATCCAATCGTTCGGCACCAAAACCGGCCGCGGCTCCACAAAAAATGAAACCACGAGCGATAAAATTCCCGCACCCAGATTAAATCCGCCTACTGCCGCATTCGGGAAAGGCGGCAAGCGTTTCAGCGACAAACTATAACCCGACCAGATCAGCGCTGCGCAGAGAGCCAGCACATAGCCCATCATAGATCGCATTTCAAACTGCATCTTCTGCTCACCCAGAATCGCGAGCGCCGCGCCGGCGAAGCCCAGAATGGCCGCGAAAACAATACGGAAGTTGAGCCGCGGCCCGCGCTGAATAACGGGCGCGAGAACGACGATGAGCAGCGGCCACAGATAGTTCATGAGATTTGCGCTCACCGCAGGCGCCCATTTTAGCGCAGCGAAGAGCGCCGCGTGGTACAGGATCAGCGCCATAACCCCAAAGGCAAAAGTGCGCCATGCGACACGCCATTGCCGCCAACCGGGTAACATCACGAAGCTACCGATGACCATCCCGACGCCGGTCAACAGGAAGGGCGGCAGGTGGCTGAGCTTGAAAGCCAGTGAAGCCAGCGAGGCCCAAAGGAGAATTGCAAGCAGAGCGCTGGTCATCGGCGAGCCGTCAAAACCGAAATCTCAAGCTGCGGGGAAATGAATTAAGACTTTACTGCCCGTCATCATATGAATGATCGGTCATATATGTTGACCACCACACTGGCCCCCACAAAGCCTACTATGGAATTCCATAGCCTGCGGATCGAAATCCGGGATCACATCGGCTATCTTTACCTCGACAGCAATGAGCAGAACACACTCAATGCCGCATCACTGAGCGAAATCGTGGCAGCACACGACGCGCTCGAGAACGACGAAGATGTCTGGGGTGTGATCTGGACCTCTGCCTCCGACACGTTCTTTTCGAGCGGTCTCGATGCAAATTACATGCTGAGCCTCAGCCGTGAAGACAAGCTCGATATGTTCCGCCAGCTGTTTGAAACCACGCGCCGCGTGTTTGCTTTCACGAAACCCGAAATCGTGCTGTTACCTGGCCATGCGTTTGCCGCAGGTTCAGTGTTGGCAATGGCCGCTGATGCGCGCTTCATGGCTGAAGGCAAATCACGCATTTCGTTTCCTGAAGTTATGCTCGGCATCTCGATGCCCGAGGCAATGATTGCGATGCTACGCACGCGGGTCGGCGAACATAACCTCGCTCCCCTCGTACAGACGGGCGACGCGCTCAAAGCTGAAGAATGTTTAGCACGAGGCGTTGTCGACGCGCTCTATCCCCGCGAAGAGTTATTGGCACAAGGTGAGAAATTCATGCGGCGCCTGTTTCAGAAGCCGCTTTCCGGCTTTCGCGCGGTGAAAAAGAACCTGCGCCGCCAGACACTGGACCTTTTTGCGGATGACCCCAGCCTGGAAGATTTTAAGGTACTCATGGGTGTCAATTTTGACGAGGCGTTGAAAGCCGGAGTAGAAGGGCGCAGGCCGAAGTTCGTAAATCCGTAACGCCCCTATCCCCGGCCCTTCCCCCAAGTCTGGGGGAAGGGCGAAACAACCTAAGATTTTACGCGCCCCGCAACATTGCAACACTGCCCCGTGGGCGGGGAGATTGTGGAACTAAAAACGGCCCAGGATTTACTGCGAACCGTCTTCGGTTACGAAGAATTTCGACTCGATCAGCAAAATATCATCGCCAGTATTCTCGCAAAACAAGACACCCTCGTCATCATGCCGACAGGTGGCGGCAAATCGCTCTGCTACCAGATCCCGGCATTGCTCTTTGAAGGGCTCACCATCGTCATTTCGCCGCTGATTTCCCTGATGCAAGATCAGGTCTCGGCTCTCCAGCAACTGAATGTCGCCGCAGTTTGTCTCAACAGCTCGCTCGATCTGCAAGAGTATGAAGAAAATGTTGCGGCAATCCGTAGCGGCCGTTTGAAGATGCTCTATCTTGCACCGGAAACGCTGTTCCTGGCCCGTACGCAAGCGCTGCTAAAAAACGTGCGTGTCGACTGCCTGACCATCGACGAGGCACACTGCATCTCTGACTGGGGCCATGACTTCAGGCCCGAGTACCGCAAGCTCGTCGAGGTGCGCGAAAAATTTCCCGACGCGGTTACGATCGCGCTCACTGCTACGGCAACAGCGCAGGTGCGGATGGATATCAAGCGGCAACTTTCCATCACCGATTCGCATGAATTTATTTCAAGCTTTGACCGCAAAAATCTTAACCTGAACGTCGTGCCTAAACAGGCGGCCGAGTCCCAGGTCTTAGCGATTCTGCGCGATCATCCCGACGAATCGGGTATCATCTATTGTTTCTCGAAAGCGCAGGTCGACGAGCTGGCCGCATTTCTGCATTCGCGCGGTTTTTCGGTGAAACCCTACCACGCCGGCCTCGCCGACACCGTACGCGCAAAAAACCAGGAACTCTTCATCCGCGACGACGTGCAGATCATTGTCGCAACCATTGCTTTTGGCATGGGTATCAATAAACCGAATGTGCGTTTTGTCATTCACCACGACCTACCCAAAAATATCGAGAGCTACTACCAGGAAATCGGCCGTGCGGGCCGGGACGGCCTCAAAGCCGATTGTTTCTTGCTCTATTCACACGGCGACAGCCAGAAGATCAAATATTTCATTTCACAGAAAGAGGAAACAGAAAAGCGGCTGGCGCTGCAGCAACTGGCAACGCTCGTCAATTATGCGGAGAGCGATCATTGCCGTCGGCAGACCCTGCTCGCCTATTTCGGCGAACAGGCCCCCGATCATTGTGAAGCCTGCGATATATGCCTCGGCCCGCCCAAAGACAAGATCGACCTGACGGTGCCCGCACAGAAATTCATGTCCTGCGTGAAGAAATCGGGCGAACGTTTCGGCGCTACGTACGTGGTAGATATACTGCGTGGCGCAAAACTCGAAAAGATTCTCGCCAACGGTCACAGCAACTTATCGACCTATGGCATCGGCAAAGATTTATCTAAGGCCGCGTGGCTCTCCCTGTCCCGCCAGCTTGTGCAGCAGGGTATACTGCAGCAAGACCCTGAATTCGGGGGCCTGTCACTCACCATGGAAGCCATCCCCATTCTGAAAGGAGAGAAACCCTTTCTCGGCAACCCGATCGACGTTGCAAAAGATTCAGGCCGCCCGACCGCGAGCAGTCGCCGCGCTCTGGATACGGACATCGACCACGAACTGTTTGAATTGCTGCGCAAACGCCGCAAGGAACTCGCCGACGAACAGAATCTCGCGCCCTACATGATTTTTTCTGACAAGAGTTTGATCGACATGTGCACCCAACTACCCAAGACGCGCGCTGATTTTTTGCACGTGCACGGCGTGGGCGAGGCGAAACTTACGCGCTATGGCGAACAGTTCCTCTATCTCATACGGCAGTATCAGGAGAACAAGCCCGGTTAAATGGAAATCACCTGCCTGACGTATAATATCCACAAGGCAATCGGCAACGACGGCAATTTTAATACTGAACGCATCGCCCGTGTCTGTGAAAACGAGGGCGCCGACATCATCGCCCTGCAAGAGGTCGACAGCGGCGTACCGCGCAGCCGGCATAAAGATCTCGCCGCCGAGCTCGGCGAACGTCTGGGTTTCCACTGGCAGCTGGGACTTAATGTCGACCTGAAGGTCGGGTCGTACGGTAACGCTACGCTTTCACGCTGGCCGTTTGGAGAATGCAAGAATCTCGATCTGACCTGGACCATTAAGAAGAAACGCGGCTGCCTGAGCGGCATCGTCAACACTCCCGCTGGCACAATTTTCGTGATGAACTTTCATCTCGGCCTGTCGCGCATCGAGCGGCATTTCCAGATTAAGAACATGCTCGAATCGGAATGGGTGAAAGCGCACCGCGCCTTGCCGATTCTGGCACTGGGCGACAGCAACGAGCGCACCCGCTATATGGACATCTTTATGAATCTGGGCGGCTTCAGAAATGCCGCGGGCGAACTGAAACGCAAAATCAAGACCTGGCCGTCATTCGCGCCGATCTGGAACCTCGACAAGATCTTTTATAACGGGCATTGCTCGGTGGTAAATTATGAAGTGGTCAAAAACCCGCTGACACGCATGGCATCCGACCACCTACCCGTTAAAGCCGTAATGCGGATTTGAAACGGCTCGTAACAGTCATAGTTCACCTCATGCAAAAACTGTTTGTAAGTTAGTACGAACCAAAGATTATTAACCGTGCGGCTGCTTTTAACATTACTCGCCAGCTATTTTCTGACCCATGCAGTATTTGCAAATCCTGTCGACCTGACAGGCACCTGGGATGTACAACTTATCTCCTGTTTACCAGCCGAAGCGCAGTGCCATCTGCAGCGCACTGAGGCCATCCACCGGTTAAATTTTCCGGCAAACCTGCATGAGACATTTCCATGGTTTTATGGAGAAGCGCTGTTTAAACGTGAATTCAACCACAGCATCATGAAGGCGGATGAAAACCTGAATATGCTAATTCTGGGCTCCATCGGTTCGATCGATGAGACCCGCATCAACGGCATTCTCATTGGTAAAGAGGGGCATCATGCCGAGGCGAGCACCCTTTCCGCATGGAACAAGGTACGTACCTATGAGATACCTCCCGGGGTACTGCGCCAAGGAATAAACACAATTGAAGTGAAGGTCATCGTGCTCGATTCTAAGGCCGGAATACACGCAGGTCCAATGGAAATCACAAATGCGCATGCGGCGCAATCCTTCCTTCCCTGGATCCGTTTGGCGCGCGAGTATGTCTATCTTGCAATTCCACTGTTGCTTTTGGTGGTGATGGTTTCTTTCCTGAGCGCTATCCCTTATTGGCAAAAAGATGATGGCAATGTATTTCTCGTTGCAGCATTCTTTTCTTACCTGATTCACAGCGCTTATTTCATTCCATTGGCTTTTTCGATCGATTACCTCACATTCAACAAGATACAATGGATTGCCCGAATATGGTCGGTGATGTTCTCAGCTCTATATTTTGCGAAAAATCTTGGCTTCTTTAAGTGGAAACGTGAAACTTTTTGGGTGATTTTTGGGTGCGCCCTTTCTCTGCTGACCTTACGAACATCCAGCCTGGGAGGTTTCGCAGATGCCATGTTTTGGATCCAGATTGCTTTTTTGACGCATTTGTTTTATCCTTTTTTATTCGTGCGCCAGATGCGGCATAGCCCAAGATGGCTCATGTACCGCCGGTATTGGCCGCCATCCCTAGTGGTTCTGATGATTTATCTGCATGATTGTTTTGTAATTACGTACCGCATCAATACGCCCTGGCTCTTTCATTATATGAGCATTGTTAACGTTATTCAGTTCCTTAACCATTTCAGCTTTCACCTCTACATGTGGCGCGACCGCGGGCGGCATGACGCGGCAATGGACCATATGCGTGACAAATTGCGCATGGCGCATGAATTGCACGATGTGGTTGGGTCAGAATTGTCCCAGATTGTTGTACTCAGCCGCCAAGATCGCGCTTTGCAGGAGCAGAGTGGACTTGCGCAACTGGCCAGCGGAGCGCTGGAAAAAATCCGCAATTTTGCGCACATCCTGAAGGGTGAAGCCGCGGTGGACGAACTCCCGGTAATCCTTGAAAAACTTTGCGGTCGCCTCGAATCCCTACACCGGTACGAAATAGAATACCTGGCAAATCCGGTGCATGTGCACCTGCGAAAAAATCTGCCCAAAAACGATTGCCCGCGGGAAAACAAAGATCGGTCGGTTATAGTTGCGCTTTCGCCCTACAAGCGCATGCATATCGAACGCATGCTTTCAGAGTGGGCATCCAACGTTATTCGCCATGCACAGGGCGCCAAAAGGTTGGTAATAGGCTGGCAGGTGAGAAAACGCAGAGTGAGGATTTTCTTTTACCAGAACGCCGTACCCTTTCATTGGTATGGCAAAGCCCATCGGGGCGGGCTGAAGAGTCTTGAAATGAGGAGCCGCGAAATGTCTGGGCATGTTTCATGCAGAAAGCTACATACGGGTGCGCTCTGGTTACTGGTAATCCCCCTGGATAAATAGGTCAAATGGGGTATTGTCGCGACACCCTTTTACGTCTATTCTTAGCCAGTTTACCATGCCCGATTTACCGGTCAGAATTCAAACTATGAGCTTGCCTGAAACGAAGAATAAACTCATTCCTGTCCTTATGCTTGAAGACCAGCCTATCATACAGAATCGCATGCGGCTCGCGTTTGCAAGCTCAGAACGTTATGAATTGCTGGCTGTTTGCGGAACGGTGGACGAAGCCCTTAACTTGCTGCCACGCATTCATCCGGCAATTTTTCTCGTGGACCTCGAACTGCCAGGTAAAAGCGGAGAAGAGCTGATACCGGTTGTCCGCTCAAAATATCCGGCCATTAAGATTGTTGTGTTTACGGTGTTTGAAGACCAGGAGCGCATTGTGCGCCTCATGCGCCTGGGCATACGCGGTTATCTCTTGAAGGATATTTCTGACGAGTTGTTTTTGCCGAGTTGGGTGTCATCGAAGCCGGGGGGGCAACTCTCACCGAACGCATTGCGCAAAAGCTACTGGCGGAGATTTCGGGAAACCTTGAGCCGATTTCAAATCCGCTGACAGCGCGCGAGCTGGAAGTCATAAATCTCACCGCTCTCGGACTCAACTACAAAGATATTGCAGAAGATCTCGATATCAGTCCGCATACTGTGCGGCGGCACATTAACCACATCTATGAAAAACTGGAAGTGACGTCGAAAGTTGAGGCGCTTAATCGGGCGCGGCAGTTGGGGTTGCTGTAGGCAACAAGAATGAAAACTACAATACAAAAATTTTTCCTCTGGGGAGCCCTCTGCGGGGGTGTTCTGTTCGCACAAGAGACGGAACGAGCGGTTGTGACGGCAGCCCTGAAAATGCGCAGCGAGCCTTCGGTAACGGCCTCTGTCATCGGCACAATAAAAAAAGGGACGGTCGTTAAGATTCTCGGAAAAAGCAGCACGGAAGTCACAATCGACAACATCACCGATTTTTGGTATCGCGCAGAGGGTGCGGGTAAGACAGGCTGGCTTTTCGGCGGTTACACAGATTCGGGCTTTAAGCAGGTCGGGGGGAACTCCAACGTCATGCTCTGGCAAGCGCGCACGGGTGGCGAAACAAGAAACCTGATTGCCTACGATGTGATCGCACAGAAAGAAAGAAAATTCGCGGTGTTACCTGAAAGTGTTGGCTGCGAACTCTCTGATGATTTGCGTTACCTGGCTTGCGATGCCGGGACGGATACCGTTGGCTCACTGCTAGTCTTCGAATTCCAGACAACACGGAAGATTCATGAAGGTCTCTATGAACCGCGTGAATTCGCCTGGAAAGCAAATGCTTTGCGCTTTGATCATGTCTTGTGCATAGATGATGGGTTCACGATTAAGGAAGAGTGGGTAATTACAGCTGGTAAAGTCAAGAAGACGGGTATATATAGGCGCGGTGGGTACCATGTCGGTGTGACGTCGGGCGATTGCGCAAAATTTAAGAAGCTCGCGAAGTAACCTCGGCTCAGTTAACAAAAAATATCTGCGGGGTTAAGGTATGTGTGGGCCAGCCGGTCCGCCACACGCATAGGCCATATGAGGGATTGCCACTTGTCATAATTCATGCTACGCTTGGGGCATGCTGATCCGCATAGCCCCCGCTGAACGCAGGCTATTCAAGGCACCATCGGGTTCCTTGGGTCCAGCATTCCGTGCTGGACTCCTGCTCACCGCCCTTTTCACCCTCGCGTCAAGCTGCAAACTAGTCACGCCCGACAGCTTTCTGGACCCCACCCCGGATAGCAACGAACTGCTCAAGACCATGAACGTGCGCAACAATGGCGAGCTGTGGAGCGGTGTTGTGGCGGGTGACTTGCCTGCGGGGGTAACTGGCGTCGACGTGAAGTTCGACGATGGCCCATGGAAAAAGGCAGAGATCAACGGTAACAGGTGGCGGGTATTTATTCCTACGGGTGCCGAGGCCGCTGCAGGCAGGCAGCGCTGGCAGGTGGGGAGTCGGCATCGACTACAGGCCCGAATGGCGGCCCCCAATGGCAATTATCGCAATCCCGTCAGCATTAATTTTTTCCGTCAGCTAAACAAAGATACAAACGCCGACGGCTATGCTGACAACATTGTTGGCGCTCCACTCTATAATTCTAACCAAGGTCGAGTTTACATTTTTACCGGCACGCTCGGCGGAATCGCCAGTCAGGTTGCAACTGCGGCGAACGCGGTTCTAACCGGTGAGGCGTCCAACAACTACTTTGGCGGGTCTGTTGCGCTCGGCGACGTTAATGGCGATGGATATTCCGACGCAATTGTCGGTGCGTACCGCTACAATACATATCAAGGGCGAGTATATATTTTTTATGGAACAACGACCGGAATTGCCAGTCAATCTGCGACAACTGCAGGAGTAACCCTTACGGGTGAGGGTTCAAATAATGGGTTCGGGGTTTCTATCTCGCTTGGCGACATCAATGGCGACGGCTACACCGACGTTATCGTAGGTGCCAATCGAATAAATACGAATCAAGGTGCGGGGTACATTTTCCATGGTGCCTCAGCAGGAATTGCCAGTCAGGGGGCGGCCACAGCCAATACGATCTTTAGTGGAATAGCCGCAGCGGATGAATTAGGCTACTCGCTGGCGCTTGGTGATGTCAATGCGGATGGGTGTGCTGATGTCGTTATAGCCGCTTATCGCGACAATAACACCTATCAGGGCCGGGCATATATCTTCCAAGGTAGCCTCTCTGGTATCGCCAGCCAGAGCACTGCAACGGCAAATACGACTCTTACCGGAGAGGCTGCGTTGGATAAGTTTGGCTGGTCAGTTGCAATCGGCGACGTAAACGCCGACAGTTATGCTGATATAGCAGTCGGTGCCCCCGGTTTCAACGGTGGCACTAATCAAGGCCGAGCTTACTTGTTTCATGGGTCACCTACCGGAATCGCCAGCCAAGGCGCGGCGGCCGCAAATACGATCTTGACCGCCGAGGGATCGAGCAATGAATTGGGGTCTGCCGTTTCGCTCAGCGATATTAATGGTGACGGTTTTTCAGACCTCTTGATCGGTGCCGTCCGGTATAACAACAACTACCAAGGCCGTGCGTATGTTTTTCAAGGGGGTGCATCTGGTATCGCCAGCCAAGGCGCCGCAGCGGCAAACACGATTCTCACGGGGCAGGGCGCCGGGGATCAATTTGGAGGTGCCGTGGCGTTGAGTGACCTTAATGGAGACGGTTACACAGATATCTTGGTCGGTGCAAATCAAGCCAATGGCACCGGGCAATCATATATATTCAAGGGCGGATCATTTGGTGTATCCAGCCAGAGTGCAGGCACTGCAAATGGGATTCTAACTGGAGAATCAAGTGGTAATCAATACGGCAGCTCCGTCGGCTCCCTCGCACCCGCCCTGCGCCCTTCTCCCGCGAATTTGAATCATCCAAGCCCCCCCTCTCCATTCATGGGTAGGGGATGGGGGTGTGGTCAAGACGCCTTACCTGCTCGCCGCGAAGAGGACATTGCATGATCAGAAAGACCTTACCCCTCTCCACATGGTGGGGAGGGGTCGCACTATGCGCGGGGGTGGGGTTCCTCTTAGCCATCCCTTCGACCGCGCTCAGCGCAGCCGACCTCAAACGCCGCGTGCTTGTGCTCCCCTTCGACAATCTGCAGAAGAACAGAGACGTCGCATGGATGTCCGATTCGATCGCCGACAACCTGAAAAACGATCTCTTGAAATCCAATCGTTTCGAGGTGCTCGATGTCACATTGCTGCGAAAGATCGATCCTACAATGCAGTTCCAAAATCTTTCGGCAACAAACGCCTCGGCGTTTGCGAAGAGGCTAAACTGTGAAGTCGCAGTCGTGGGGCGTTTTACCGCACGAAAACAAGGCCGTCAGACTATTGTTAGCTTTGAAGCCGAAGGTGTTGATGCACTCGAAGAAAAGTCCGTTGTCGTGCGCAACCAGGAAGCGCGTATCGACGCCGGTATTTTTGATGTCGTAGAACGCCTTGCTTCTGAAGTTTCAGACGAACTCGCCACTAAACTCAAACCCTTGGACGTAGCCAGCTTCAAACGCGATAACAAACTCGAAATACTTATCAGGCGCCTCGAAAACCCACCCAAGGGCTTTCTGGATGATCTGCAGGTCGCGGGTTTCGCACTAAAACCAACATTCGATATTGATACATTCGACTACAGCGTCGAATTCAACTATGAAGATTTGGAACGCCACAAAGAAGTCGACATCAAGTTCATGTACTGGGGAAGACAGTATGAACCGGATTTTGCAGGCAATCAGGATCTGCGCTGTAGCGCCAGCAAGTGCCGGCTGGCCGGGGGAAATCCCGTGCTTGCAATGACAAAATCCGCCAGGGAAAAAGATAAGACCTATCGGGTGCGATTTAATCTACCCGATCCACGCGGCCCGGTTGTCGCACGCTGGTGGCTGACGACCGGATATCCTTACATGCAGAGCTTCTCTGCGCTGAACATGAAAAATCCCGAAGCAATTGAGCCGGGTTCAAAGCTGCAGCTGGACGCCATGAAAGGCTTTGCTTTTTTCGAAGCGGGTCTAACACCGGGCCGGTGGCAATTTTTACCAGGACAGCTACGCTACTCCATAGTCTTGCAATCGAGTTATGGCCAGGGGGAAATGGCACAATATCTCGCCGACAACCCTACGAAGGCGAAAATACATTTATTATCGGTAGGCGGCGGTATACGCATTGATCGCCTGTATAAGTTGGGCAACATATGGTCATGGGCACCTTTTCTGGGAGTAATTGTGCATTACCAACGCTACTTTCGCGACTTCAATGATAATTTCTTGCATACCGTTGGATTTACTCCGGAGATTGGAATCAATAATTACTTACGTCTCAATTCCAAATCACGATGGAATCTGATGCTTACACTCGCAGCCGGCACCTATCTTTACTTAGACCAGAATTTATCGTATTTTCGCGCCGCGGTCGGTGTAGAATATGTAATCAAATGACAGATTCAGCTGTAGAATGGAAAAAATTTTGTTACCCTTCAATAGAATATCTTCATAAACAGTATTCTTTTTGTTGTCCCGGCGCGATTTGACTCTCACGAGTCACTATAGTATGCAGAAAGAATTCTGGAACGAACGTTACGCTAAAAACAGCTATGTTTATGGCGAAGAACCCAACGATTACCTGAAAGAGCGGCTGAAGCCGGGTAAGGGGCTCTGGCTTTTTCCGGCCGAAGGCGAAGGCCGCAACGCCGTCTATGCGGCTTCGCTGGGCTTCCAAATTTTCGCCTTCGACCAAAGCGAAGCCGGACGCACGAAGGCGATCCGCCTCGCAAAGGCGAAGGGCGTTGAGATTGAATACGCTGTCGGCCCGGTGCAAGATATCGAGCTTCCGGCGGACCATTTCGACGGTACCGCGCTGATCTATGCGCATTTTCTTCCGGAGTTTCGCAAGGCGGCCTACAGAAAAATTGTGCAAAGTTTAAAGGCGAATGGCCGCATCATCTTCGAAGCCTTCAGCAAACAACAACTCGACTACCAGGCGCGCGGTGAAAAATCCGGCGGCCCGCAAGACGCCGGCATGTTATTCAGCGAAGCGGAGGTACACGAACTATTTGAGGGCATCACCTTTGACGCAATTGAAGAACGTGAAATAGCCCTACACGAAGGGGATTTCCACCACGGCAAGGGACATGTCGTGCGGTTCACGGGGTATAAGGCTTAAGCCAGCCGCAATCTGCGGCAAAACCTTCGGGAGCAATACCCAGACCCTGCGCGAGCCTTGCCCAATAATTTACCTGCGCACAGGTAGCAGTGAGTAAGAGGTATTCCCGCTCTGACAAATGTTGCCGCACCTCGCGCGCCAGAGTGTCATTGACGACAATCGGTGTCGCAGTCAAGGCCCGCGCGAGCTGAAGTGCAGCGCGTTCCGCGGCCGAAAACGTGGCAATGGTTTCAGGCGGTTGTTCGCTCTGAAGCGCCGTGATTTCTGCGCGGGTTATTCCCACATCGGCAAAATCCACCGCATTCATATCAAGACAAAAGGCACAGGAGGCGCGCAGTGACACCTCCAGCCGAACCAATTTCAAAAGCCGCGCAGTCAACGCTCCCTCAGGGCGGGTTGCCGCAGCTTCGAGAATTCCGGATGCAAGGGCCAGTTTCGGCGACCACGCCAGCAGCCGGGGCAAGGCCATATCCTTACCCGCGATTTTTTTCGTAATCCAAAGGAAAAGCCGCATCCACAAACCGAGGCGCTCTGGCATGCGGAGATACGGCATGTGTCACGCCTTCCACGGCCAGAGCAATTGCCCGGAAAAACTTCTCGGGAATTTGGGCTCGTTGTTGAGCCCTATTTCAATGGGCGCTCTGCCAGGATCATAGGCGGTACGGAACAACCAATCCCAGAGCGAGAGCGAAATCGCGAAGTTCACACCGTAGCGGTTGGGTAACTCTTTCGCATGGTGCCAGAGATGCAGCTCTGCGGTATTGAAGATATATTTGAGCGGCCCCCAGGGCAACCTGAAGTTGGCATGGTTGAGATGCCCGATCCCCAGAGATATGACGTAGATAATAAAAACATCCCGCACACCGCTGCCAATCATGAAGAAGACCAGATATTCGGGCACGCGGTAGATGATGTTTTCGGCCCAATGGTAGCGCAGGTGCACCGGAAAACTCATCTGCGTCGCGCTGTGGTGCACTTCGTGGAGCTTCCACAAAAACGGCACGCGGTGCAGAATGATGTGGATGTTCCATTGTAAAAAATCCCGTATCAGAAAGAGGATGATGATCTGCAATACCGTGGGTAATTCCCGCAACGAAATCCATCCGCGCAGCGATTCCACAACGGTAATTTTCTCAAACGCACCCGACAGTAAAGCGCTCAGCGTCGCATAACCCAAAAGCGGAAAGAAAAACATGTTAAAGAACATGTAGAAAATATCGAGTCCGAGTTCCGGACGAAGCACGCGTTGTCCACGCCGCCACGGCCGCGCCAGCTCAAAGGCAAAAACGACCAGCGAGGCCACGACCAGCAACCAGAAAAAATTTCCCCAGCCGGGGTGGAGCACAGAAGCGGCGAAGTCACGCCAACCCTGTGTCCACATCTCGATCACGCCGCCGCCTTGCGCCGTAAGTGCAACGCCAGATACAGAGTGTATAGGACCGCACCCGCGAGTGGCAGGCCATGCAACGCAAAGTCAAACCAATCCATCGGTTGGCTCAGCCAACCATTCACGAACAATTTCCACTTTTGTATGAGATGAGGCTGTTCGCCGAATGGCAGGGCCGCCATCAGCAGCCCCGCAAGTAACGGTAATACGGCGCGTCGCATTTCAAAGGCTCTGCAGGTTGCCCTGGTTGACGCCGTTTTCGACCTGGGTGAATCCCGCACTTTGCAAGAAGCGCTGCGCTGAACCGGAGCGACCGCCCGAGGCGCAGTAGACAATCACGGGTTTATTTTTATCACCCAGCGTGTTCATTTTCGCCGGCAATTCATCCAGCGGAATATTCACCGCGCCGGCGAAATGCCCCATGGAAAATTCACCCCGGCTGCGCACATCGATAATCTTAGCGCCCTGTTGTAACATCTCTTTCAGTTTCACTTTGTTTCCTCCCATCTTCCAACGTTTGTAAAAGAAAAAAACGGCAAATGTGAAAAATGCCGCAATGAGTATAAGCTGTTGTGTCGTCATAACTCCCCCTGCACACCATGCGCCGCTACCGCGAGATAGCCGCCCGAAATATTAAGAACATCATTAAACCCCGATTGTTTGAGAATACGCTGCGCGATATAACTGCGCTGACCAGACTGGCACAGTAAGGCGAGTGGTTTGTTGTGTGGGATTTCCCCCAGGTGGTCGCGTATGGTATCGACTGGGATCTGTGCTTCGCTTTTTACGGGAAAGCTTTTGATTTCGCCGGGATTCCGCACATCGATCACGGCAAATTCACTGCGCCGCGCCTTGAGCTCCGCCGGCGAGATCACCGGCGCAATGCCCGAATGGTGGTTCATGGCCTGAAATGCCGCAAAGTTCACCGGATCATTGGCAGATGAATACGGCGGCGCATAACTCAGGTCGAGGCCGGCGAGATCATAGATCGTCAGCCAGCCGACGATTGCCGTCGCGATAACATCAATGCGTTTTTCTACGCCATCGGGCCCGAAGGCCTGTGCACCCAGAACCCGACCATCCACTGGTGAAAAGACCAGCTTGAAGGCGATGCGCTCCGCGCCGGGATAATAACCCGCGTGGTTGTTGCTGTGGACCATCACCGCTTGCGCGGCGATGCCCGCCTGTTTCGCGGCCTTTTCGGTAAGCCCGGTAAAAGCCAATGTCTGATCAAAGATCTTGATTACAGCCGAGCCTGCGGCGCCGCGGTAGCGGCAGCGGTTGCCCATCAGGGCATTTTCAGCCGCAAGCCGACCCTGCCGGTTCGCCGGTCCCGCCAACGGAATGCGTGTGGCCGCATGCGTGATCCGATTCTGAATCTCGGCCATATCGCCGACGGCATAGATATCGGTGTCGGATGTCTGCATAAAGTCATTCACAACAACCCCCCCGGTTTTTCCGATCTGGAGGCCTGTCTTTTGCGCCAAACCCGTCTCTGGTTTGACTCCGGCAGCGAAGACGGCAAAATCCACCTCAATATTGGAATCATCGGAAAGCGTGAGTTTTCCGCCAGGCGCTGCGGATTTAATCGTGGTTTGTGTCCGGACCTCCACACCTTTGCGCACCAGTTCTTGACCCGCCAGATTCGAGAATTCAGGGTCGAGATTCGGCATCACATTCGCGGCAAACTCGAGCAGTGTGACTTTAAAGCCCTTGAGTATGAGCGCTTCGGCCACCTCGATGCCGATGAAACCGCCGCCAACAACGGCGACATGCTTCTTTTCAGCCTTTTGCATTTGCGCAATAATGAGATCCATATCTTCGATCCAGCGCAGGGAGAAGTGCGGCAGATTTTCGAGGCCCTCGAGCTGCGGCTGCATTGGGTCGCCGCCCTGCGAGAGAATCAGTTTATCGTAGGAAATTGTTTCGTTGCCGCCGGGATGTGTATAGGTGACGGTTTTTGCCACCCGATCAATACCTGTCACACGCGCATCAACGACAGCCTTGATGCGGTAGCGGTTCCAAAGATCCTCGGGAGTTCTAAGCAGAAGCGATTCGCGCTTTGGTATATCGCCGCCGATATGGTAGGGTAAGCCACAGTTAGCGAAGGAGATATAACCACTGGCTTCCAGCAGCGTGATCTCCGCGTTTTCATCGAGCCGACGCGCACGGCCCGCTGCAGTTGCACCGCCGGCAACGCCACCAACTATAACAAGTTTTTTCTTTTCCATTTTATCTCCAGCCGATCATGGCACCGATAAAGGCACCGTAGAGAATTGCAGGCACGGGTTTCGATGTCAGCGGACAGGCGCCCGTAGCGCAGCCGATGAATCTGTAATAGAGGTAGCCAAGCACCCCACCCGCCACGATACCAAGTATTATATAAAGAGGATTGTTCATGCTTGCCTCAGATACTGAATGCAGCCTGAATGACGGATTGCAGATTGTCGCGCATCTGGTTCATGGGCTTTTTTTGCGCCACACATTCAGCCATATGCACTTCAACATAGGCCTCGGCAAATTTCCACAACGCATTGCGGATTGCCTTGATTTGCGCCATATCGGCGACACAGTCGGATTCACCCGTCGCCACGCGTTTTTTGAGCCCTTCGAGCTGGCCCGTGATGCGGTTTAACCGATGCCCCAGGTCTTCGCGGGACACTTCGGTCTTTGCCTTATATACCATACCGGGTATAGTATATTTGTGGGCGATAGTCGCCCAATTTTTTATACTAGGTTTAAGCGCGGGGAAATCCCGCTCAAAAGGGGGATTTATGAAGACAAATATGGGATTAGAAGATCGAATTGTCCGCTTATTGGCGGCCGCTGGCGTAGCCGTGCTCTATGGGTTGGGCTATCTCTCGGGCACGATGGCATTGATTTTAGGGGGCGTTGCCGTAATCTTTTTGGCGACCAGCCTCATCGGCGTGTGCCCGTTGTACCTGCCATTCGGCCTTTCCACCGTACGCAGAAAGCTCAGCGGAGGATAATTATGAAGAACCTGATTCTTCTGGTGGCAGCGGCTTTTGCCGCTGTGACCTGTGGCAAAAAGACAAACGACACAGACCTGAAGACATTGCTGGAAAGCAAAGCTCTCGTCGTCGACGTGCGCACACCTGCTGAATTTGCCTCGGGCCATCATCCCCGGGCAGTGAATATTCCGGTCGATGAGGTCGATCGCCGCCTCGCGGAATTCGGTGATAAGAAGAAACCGGTTGTGCTCTACTGCCAATCCGGCAACCGCAGCGGCCGGGCGAAGCAGACGCTGGAAGCCGCCGGATTTACAGCTGTTACCAACGCAGGGGGCTATCGCGATCTGCCGTGAGGTATTCTATGGAAACATCACCAACCAAGTTCGATGATTTTCTGGTGGCGAGCGATGTGCCTGTACTGGTCGACTTCTATGCCGACTGGTGCGGGCCTTGCCGCGCCATGGCGCCGATTCTGAAAGATTTAAAATCGGCGTGGGGTGAGAAGGTGAAGATCATCAAGGTCGACACCGACGCGCACCCGGAGATTGCCGGTCGTTATAGCATCTCAGGGATACCCACGTTGATATTATTTAAGCGGGGAAACATCATGCACAGAACCTCGGGCGTGCTGCCGCTCTCGCGATTGCAGGCGGAATACGGTTCGTTTATTTGATTATGCTACGGCTGCAGCCTAATCTTTTTTAAGTCGTGAGCTCCAGATTTCTGGCTCGCGCCGCAGATCGAATACCCCCAGAACCAGAATCAGATCGTCTATGATCGCGTAAAAAATAGCAAATGGAAATCTATGGACAAGCTTCCGGCGTATATCTGGCTCAACTTCAAAACCGATCTTCGGAAATTGCAATATCAGGTTCAGAGATGCGCGCATGGATTGAACAAATGCATTTGCCACGACGGGCGAAATTGCCTGGTAATGGCGCCGGGCCGTCGAGTATTCTGATTCGGCAATCCGGGCAAACCGAATGGTCATCGAATTTCTATAAACTCGTCAATTGTCTTCGCTCGTGAAAGCTCTAAAGCCGATTTACGATAATAGTCGAGCCGCGATATGGCTTCTTTACGCATTGAAATATCAATGTCCGCAGGTAGATGGAGCGTTTCTTCCAATTTTGCAATGAGGTCTACTTTTTCCGGATCTGCTAATCCCAGTGCTTCGTTGGTTATCTGCTCCCTGCTCACAGTTAAACCCATACTTATAAATATGGTGCGTCAATAAGATATTTTTTCGGATATCCCGAGGGCGACATCAGCTGGGCCCTTTCAGTTGACGGTTTGTTTTGAAAAGGCCGCGGTCCGTACGGAGCATAAAAATTTCAGTAAAATTGCCCGTCGCCTCCTGCCTTGCCGACCTCAGGGTTGCCCTACAATCTTCTCCCGCAGTCATTCTGACCGCCGATACCGGCTCGGGTAAAACCACATGGCTGCCTCTGCAGCTCTTGAACGAACCCTGGCTCAAGGGACAGAAAATCGTCATGCTTGAACCGCGCCGCGTCGCAGCCCGCGCGGCCGCAAACCGTCTTGCCTTTCACCTCAAGGAAAAAGTCGGTAAAACCGTGGGCTACTCGGTGCGCTTTGACAGCCAGGTGAGTTCAGCCACACGCCTCGAAGTCGTCACCGAAGGTATACTCGCGCGGCGCATTGTGAATGATCCGGAACTTAAGGGCGTCGGCCTCGTCATCTTCGATGAATTCCACGAGCGCCATGTCGAAACCGATCTCGCGCTGGCTCTCACCCTCGAATCGCGCTCGGTATTTCGCCCCGACCTCAAGCTCATGGTGATGTCGGCGACGATCGATACCGCCGCGATCAGCAAGTTCATATTGACGACGCTCAAAGCCGAGGCGCCGATCGTGACTTCCTCGGGTACGAACTTTCCCGTCGAGGTGAAATATGAAACGGGCCAACTGCCAATGCCTCGATACGCCGCAAGCGGCTACTCGGCACAGGCTATGCACAATCTCGCCATGGCCGAGGCCTGTGCGCGCAAAGCTATCGAAGCGCAAACCAGGCATGAGGGGGATGTCCTCATTTTCTTACCGGGTGCAGGCGAAATTGGTGCGGCGATCGATCTTCTTGAAGAGAGAAATTTAAAGAATACGGATATCTTACCTCTCTATGGCGAACTCACCTCTGCCGAGCAAGACAGAGTTCTGGCTTCGCCCACACCGGGCCGGCGGCGCATCATTGTCGCCACGCCGATTGCTGAATCGAGCCTCACGGTCGAGGGCCTCGCGGTTGTGATCGATAGCGGCCTCGTACGCCAGCCCGCGCTCGACCCAGGCACTGGTATCACACATTTAGAAACCGTACCGATCACCCAAGATTCAGCCGTGCAGCGCGCGGGCCGCGCGGGGCGTCTGGGCCCAGGCACTTGCTACCGCATGTACCACGAAGCCGATTTCAAACGCCGCCCCAAAACGCGGCCGCCAGAAATTCTGCGTACAGACCTGGCCGAAGCCTCGCTGCGCACCCTCGCCTTCGGCTCGCCGCTGCGTGAGCTCACGCTCATGGATCGACCTTCTGAGGCAATGCTCGCCCAGGCCGAAAGGCTGCTCAAAGATCTGGGCGCCTTGGGGGCTGACGGCAAATTGACGCCCCTCGGATCAAAGGCAGCCTCGATGCCACTGCCGCCGCGTCTGGCAGTGATGCTGGCAGCAGTACCAACCCGCGAAACAACAATGCTCGCGGCGTTGCTTTCAGAGCGTGACCCGTTCGACTTGAAAGGCTCTGAAGCGACGGATCTGGCTTCCAGATTCAACTTAGTGCAGGGATTTTTGGAACAAGGCAACCTACCGTTCGGTATAGATAAACGAGCACTCCAGGCAGTGGAGAGGGTGTTTAGGCAGATCTCAAAACCCCCCTCAGTCCCCCCTTATAGGGGGGGGCCGGGGGGGTTAGGCTCTGTTCTCCTATTCGCCTACCCCGACCGCATCTGCATGCGCAGAGAGGCAGGTTCGTTTCTCATGCGCGGCGGGCGCGGGGTCAGTGTCGAAAAAGGCGACCACAATGCTGAAGCCGAATTTCTGATCGCTGTGGATGTGACGGGCGGCGAGAAAAATGCGAAGCTCAGGCTTGGCCTCGCTGTCAGCCGCGCCGACGCGATGGCGCATTTCAAAAATGAGATTTCCGAAAAGCAGGTCATCCGCACCGTCAATAGCAAGCCGCGCGCCTATGTCGAAACCCGGCTCGATGCCCTCGTGCTCAGCGAAAAAGAAACGGCTCTGCCCGAGGGTTTTGCGCGGCAGGCGATCTACGATGCGCTGCGCGAAAGGGGCCTCGAAAATGTGCTCGGCGATGAGGCGTTGCAGTTTTGTGTTCGAGCACAGATTTGCAAGCAGTGGGATGAATCCCTGCCCACATTTGATTTTGCAGAACTGGGGAAATCCGCCGAAGACTGGCTCGATGGTTTTATTGCGAACGCCAGATCTTTAAGCGATATTCCGGAAGCAGTATTTCTGCAGGCGCTCGAGGCGCGGCTCGCGTATGCGCAGAAAAAAGCCATCGATGAAAAGCTGCCCGAACGCCTGACCGTGCCGAGCGGCTCTTCACACCGGATTTATTATACAGCTTCTGGCCCCGGAATAAATTCCGGGGCAAAAGTAAGCGTGCGCATTCAAGAAGTCTTCGGCCTCGACAAGCATCCGGTTTTAGCGGATGGCAAACTGCCGCTGGCGCTCGAGCTGTTGTCGCCGGGTAAGCAGCCCATCGCGACGACGCATGACATCGCCGCGTTCTGGAAATCGACTTATGCCGAGGTGCGCAAGGAAATGCGCGGGCGTTACCCCAAACACTTCTGGCCCGAAGACCCGCTGTCGATGCAGGGCACGACGGGCACCAAAAAGGCGTTTGACCGGAAAAAGGCGGCTAACGGGTTTTGAGCACTGTAAATGCGAGGGCCATACAGCCCAGCGTGTGGCACAACTGAACGATCAGGACCGCAAGAAGGCCCTCTTCGATTTTGGAGCGCCATATTTCGGGTGTAAATCCGAGTTCTGGTGCGGGGCTCAGCAGCAGCATCGCGGCTGGTGAAGGCGTTTGCTCGCCGATTTTTTTTTCAAGGATTTGCGCCAGTACGGTAAAAAAATCTTGCGGGCAGGTGCCTTCGTCGCAGCGGTCGATAGCGACATAAAGCGGATTTTTCAGTTCGCAATCACCATTTTTGCAATGATACCAAAACGGCCAGGTAGAGACGTCGCGATACGGTTTTTTCTTATCGAATAAGAGGGCATAGGTTTCGCGGTACGCACTCTCGCCCATGCCAAACGTTTCGGTCCGTCGAAGATCCAGCGCCAGATCGGTGTTGGTAATCTTCGCGTATTCGACACGGTTTTTTCCCCTGAGTGCCTCAAGGCCGCCAAATTCCCCGAAGAGTTTGCTCTGACGTGTATCGACAACTTTACGCGCGGTATAGGCCCATTGGCTTGCAGTGTTCCAAAGCACCCCGACGAATACCATGAAGCAGAGAAAGGCAGCAAAGAGATAAATTAAAATCCCGACAACGGCAAGCGAATCGATCTTTTCTTCTGCCTTAGCTATCAGGGGTACAAGCGTAGCTTTGATCGACATAATAGCGATGGCGAGCGCCGGTATAATGAGCAAGGTGTACGTCCACTCTGCAAAAAGAGAAATGCCCCCGAAAGGAATAAAAAGACCTATAAAAACCATGGCGGTAACATCCGCCGAATCAGGGTACTTCCGTTTTAAGCGGACCATAAGATATATGAGCAGAGCAACCCCCACCGCGGTGATCGCCAGACGCAGATATTGGCCCGCATTCGTATTCTGCCAGGCGAAAAACGGATAGAGAAAATATGCCCATAAATAAGAGGCATACGCCCAGGCGACGGCTACGATGCCGGGAACCAAGGAGAAAAGAAAGGTTCTAAATCTCACATAACAGAATGAAAGTCAGACATCGACCAGTCAATCGGGTTTCCGGCAAAAAATGTTAATTCCGACGCTTACGGGCGGCCGTTTTTTTGTTCCCACGCGCAATTTGCGTGGCATGGTGTTTGGGCCGGTGCTTCCAGGTATGGATGCGTTCGTGCGCCATCTTGCGCACCTGTTTGGCGAATGCAGGAAAATGCGTGAGCACGACCTGGAAGCTGTCTTTGTCGAGCGTGTAGAGATCGCAGTAATCGACGGCGCGCACGGTCGCATTGCGCGGTGAATCCATAAGCAGGGCAATTTCACCGAAATAGCCGCCTTCGGAAATTTTCGCAAAGACGCGGCTGGTCTTTTCGTGGATGATTTCGACCGAGCCGCGGCTGATAAAATACATGTTGTGGCCGATTTCTCCCTCGCGGAAAATCACGTCGCCCGGCGTAAACATCGCGGGGTTGAGTTTCATGACAATCTCTTTGATAAAGCCATCTTCGGCGCCACGGAAGATCGGAATCTTCTCGAGCACCTCGGCATGGATGTGGATCGCGAGTTCTTTCTGCAACGCACTCGGCAGATCTTTGATCAGCAGATTTTCGTCGTAACCGCGCCGGCTCTCCCACATATATTTATAATAGCGGCGCAGCTTCTGGCGCAGCGCAATCGGGATATCGCGGTATTCCATGAAGAGATTCAGGCGGTTAATCTTCTCCTGGTATTTCGAGCGCGCGATGTCCATATTCGCGAGTAAGCTTGCGATATTACCGATCATGTAACCGAACATGCCGACGCCGATGATTTCAATCACGATCGTATAGGCAATCTGCGCTACATTCTGCGGAGTAATGTCGCCGTAGCCGATGGTGGCAAAGGTCGTGATCACCCAATAGAATGCGCGCAGGTAGTTTTCCGCGGCCGTATAATCTGGTTTGATGTTGCCTAAGACAATCCAGCCGCAGGCGGCCCAGTGCGCGACCATCAGCATCCAGAGCACGAGAATACCCATACGGATCATGCTCGGGTTGAAAAAGTCGGCGTGGCGCCAGCGGTTCACCAGCTCACGCAGGTGCAAAAGACGAATGAGGCGGATGAGGCGCAGCGCCGGGGCAAGGTCGATGGTGTGGCTGCCGTAGTGCACGAGAATCGGGCCGGCAAAGAACTCCACCGGGAAAATCGACAGCACATCGACGAGGAACCAGCTCTTCAGGTAGTGCAGCCGTATTTTGCGCGCATCGGAGACGAGCTCGCCGCGGTGGTAATACGCAGTGCGGAAACTGATCAACATATCCGCGGCGAAGATGGCGGTGAGAAATACACCGGCATAGACCTGGTAAATCTTACCCTGCTGCGGATAAACAAGCTGCAGGGGCCCCAGAATCGCAAACGAGAGCGTGACTAAGAAAAGGAGGAAATCCCACAGCGTGCGTAGCCAGGAATCGGGAAGAAGAATGCTGCCGGATTGCATCAGGATCTGCCTACCGGCTTTTTCAGAAGGCGGTTCACCGTGGCGAGTAATGCATGGAAAATAAAATAGGCCATTTGGAAGTAGAGGAATATTCTCACCGTGAAACGGATATTACTGAGCCGTTGGTGGTCGCTCAGCGCCAGGTCGCCGGCGGGGCTTAGGAGCCTCAGCGTCGGCGGGTAAGGCGGCGTCGTGTCGGAGTTCTGGATGCGGAAGCGCACACGGCGGATGACCCAGGCAAAATCTTCGCTGCAATCCTTCGGGTCGGGGCAGAGATCGACGCTGACCAGGAGCGGCGTTTTATCATAACAACTGCCGGAACCGCAGTAATACCACAACGGCCAGCGCGCCGGGTCGGAGGATTCGGCGTCATCGTTGCCTAACATTGCGTATGTCACCGTATAGGCATCTTCGCCACTGCCAAAGCGGTGGCTCTGGGCATTGTTAAAGCGCAGCGCGGGATCTGTGATCAGTACATATTCGATGCGCGGGTTTTGCGCGAGGGCGCCCAGATCGGAAAATTCGCCGTAGAGGCCCTTGCTTTTGATCTCAAGCCACTGCGCATTTCGGTAGGCGCGGTCGCGCACCTCTACCCAGAGTATGATACCAAAAACCAGCAGCAGAAAGAGTGCAGTCCCCTGTAAAGTCAGCAGCAATTTAAAAACCCCGCGCTTGCGCTGGTAGGCGGAAATAACATCGCGCATCAGCGGTAGCTGGAAGAGCGTCAACAGCGCAAAGGCGAAAAGACAAATCAGCAGCGTTGGTGCCCAACTGACATAGGTGAGAAATGCCGCGATGGGCACAAAAAAATACAGTGCAAACGCCTTTCTGCGCCAGGCAGGCCTTGTTTTGCGCAGGACCAGGACGGCGATGGTGATGCCGATAAGCGTCGCGAGAAAGAGACCGGGGCGCACGTAACGGAGAGCGCGCATGGCAGACTCAGATTGTAGCAACCGGTAGGCGATATCTGTCTTAAAATGGATGAGAACAGCCCCCAGGGCAATGACCGGTGCCGGCGCCAGGGCAAAAAGGATGCTGAACCAGCTTTCAGCGATGCGGGCGATGATTTCCTTCAAACGGGATTTCATCCGGGTAGCGATCGGCGCCCAATCTCTGCCGGTCAACCGGTTTGCGGGCTTGCTTGACGCGGCGATCCGCACGGAAATCACTACGGCGTGATTTATTCATGGCTGATCGGGGCTTCGGCGGCAATTGTTTTGTTTCTGGGATTACTCCATCTGCTGTTTACTTACCACGGAAAAAAATTCTGGCCCCGCGATGCGGCGCTGAAACAGACGCTCGAAACTGCAAAGATTTATCTGACCCCGCAGACGACGTTTTGGAAGGCTTGGATCTGTTTTAATGCCACGCATAGTCTCGGGGCGATTTTGTTTGGGCTGGTCTTCGGCTACCTGAGCCTGTTTGCGCCCGTATTCTTTTTCCAATCGTTTTTTCTCATGGGCCTCGGCGGAGCGACGCTCATCGCCTATGCATTTCTCGTCGGGCGCACCGGATTCAGCACGCCGTTTCGCGGCATATGGATCGCTTTGGTCTGCTATGCGGGCGGAATCGTGGCATATTATCTTGAATCTGGTCGTATTTAATTCATGGCAACAGTACTCCGTTTTCTGCAACGTTACCCTGATAAAAAACTAATCTTATTACTCGCCGTGGCGTTTTTGTTCTCGGCGGCGCTGGTGATTGTGCGCGTCAAGAAGACGCAGCTTGTCACTTACTTCTTTCTGCTTTGGAATCTGTTTCTCGCCGTCGTGCCGCTTGTTGTCGCCTACCTGATGTATGCGTGGCTGAGCGGTCGCGCGCAAAAAATTGCTTTTTACGCCATGGCGATTCTGTGGCTCATATTCTACCCCAACGCGCCCTACATCATCACCGACTTTATTCACCTCAAAGCACGGCACAACATACCGCTGTGGTATGACACACTCTTGATCTTCAGTTTTGCCTGGAACGGTTTTGTCGCGGGTCTCGTCTCGGTGCGCTACTTTCATCTGACCGCGCTGCGCTTTATGCCGAAGTACCTGGTGTGGTTAGTGATACTTGTTGTATTTGTGCTCTCATCGCTCGGTATCTATCTCGGCCGGTTTTTGCGCTGGAATTCGTGGGATGTACTGAGTAACCCGATGCCATTGCTCACCGATATCTTCGAACGCGTCTCTAGCCCTGAAGAGCACCCGCGCACGATGGCGATGATCATACTGTTCTCCGTGTTTTCGTTCCTGGCGTATTTGACTATCATTCATCTGCCGAAGAGCCGCGAAAAAGAATCGTGACGGCGTTCGAGACAGCTTTCAAGCGCGATGGCTTCTATCTTTTCAAAGGTTTTTTTCCGAAAGCCGAAATGGATAAACTGGCGGCTGCTGTAGTCACTGCACACGAACGCTGGCTTGAAAAACATGCGGATGGCCTGCTGGTCAACAGTAATTATTTGACGTCACCGGAGTTTTGCACAGACCCCGAAGCGCGGCTGGGCCTGTTTCGTTTCATCGCACAAGAAAAACTCGTGCGCATCGCGGCGGCGCTCTGCCCGCGCGGAGTTTATTTTCTGAACACACAGTTATTCTTTAACCCGCGCGACGCGGCGAAAAAACCGTACTGGCACCGCGATGTGCAGTACATGGGCGTCGATGAAACTGAGCAAAAGCAGATTATCGTGCGCGATACAGTGCTGCACTTCCGCATTGCACTGAGCGACGACCCCGGGCTCGATTTCGTGCCGGGCTCGCATGCCCGGTGGGATACTCCGGCAGAGCGGGAAATCCGACTGGAGCTAAACGGGCATACTCATGCAGAGGACATGCCAGGTCAGGTACGAATGCCGCAGGCGGTGGGAGACCTGCTGGTGTTTTCGGCGCATCTGTTGCACCGCGGCACGTATGCGCTGGAGCGCCGCTCATTTGACATTCTTTACATCGATTTTCCTGAAAAGAAACAGACAGCCTCGAAGCTCGGGCATTTTCCCGACGCGGGTCTGTCGGCACTTTGTGAGCACGCGGAAATCTTCCAGACTATTTAGTTGACACTTTATCGATGGCGTGGCAGTTTTACGATATCTCCATCGATAAGAGGTAAATATGCCGATAGTCAAGGTTTCACCAAAATTCCAGGTTGTCATTCCGAAAGAAATTCGCGAAAATTCGGGCATTAAAGTCGGTTCGAAAATGGATATTTTTGTATATGACGGACGCATTGAGCTCGTGCCCATCAAATCCATCAAGAGCCTCAAGGGTAGCCTACGCGGCATCAACACAGATATTGAGCGTGATGTTGACCGGATATGAATATAGTCGATTCTTCGGGTTGGCTGGAGTATCTTGCTGGCACGCAGAACAGCGAGATTTTCGGCAAATATATTGAGGATACCGGCAGGCTGATTGTGCCGGTAATTACGATCTACGAAGTCTTTAAGAAGATACTCATTGAAAGCAACGAAGAAAATGCCTTAAAAATTGCTGCGCATATGCGGCTGGGAAAGGTCGTCGATGTAAACCTTACCCTTTCGCTAGAGGCTGCAAAATACGGAAAACAATACGGGTTGCCCCTGGCAGATGCTTTGATTTATGCCACGGCACGCCAATATCATTGCACAGTTTGGACGCAAGATGAGCACTTCAAGGGATTGGAAGGAGTTCGGTATTTTCCCAAATAAATCCGGGTTTGTTTAAACTTATATATCAGCATGACGCTAAAAGATCTCTACTTTAACCCGGCGTACTACAAGAGGTTGGCTGCCGAAATTAAAAAAGCACACCCCGCCTTTGTCGAGAAAGAATTTCATAAGGATGCAACCTACAACTTAGCGGAACTGGAGCTCAACGGGCGCATGCGGCAGACCTCAATGGCACTGCGGAAATATTTGCCCAAAGATTACGAAGAGGCTCTGAGGATTCTGTTTGCGGTCGCGCCGAATATCGATGGCGGTTATGCAAATCTGGTTTATCCCGATTTTGTAGGTTTATACGGCCACGATCATTTCGACACGTCGATGGATGCGCTGAAATTTTTTACACAGCACGGCTCTTCGGAATTTGCCATTCGCGAATTTCTGAAACGCGATTTCGCGAAGACCATTGCCGTCATGAAAAAATGGGCCAGGGACAAGAACTACCATGTGCGCAGACTGGCTTCGGAAGGCTCGCGGCCCCGGCTGCCCTGGTCGTTTAAACTCGATGCCGTTGTGGAAAATCCCCGGCTGACGTTGCCGATTCTGGAACAGTTGAAAGGCGACAACGAGCTCTATGTGCGAAAATCGGTGGCCAATCATCTCAACGATTTTTCGAAGGACCATGCCGGGTTGCTCATCGATACCGTGAAGAAGTGGGATTTAAGCCATGAGCACACGGCATGGATCGTCAAACATGCCTGCCGGACACTGATCAAAAAAGGCAATCCCGCTGCGCTGGCCGTTTTTGCCTTTGAGAAGAGTACCAAAGTGGCAGTCAAAAAACTGAAGCTGGCCAGCGAAAAAATCAAGATCGGTGGCAGGCTGGAGTTCTCGTTCGATATTATTTCGCAGAAGAACAAACCGCAGAAGCTGGCGATCGATTTCACTATCTACTATCGTAAAAAGCTGGGGGAACTTTCGCCCAAGGTATTCAAGCTCAAGGAAATTACGATTGCACCGGGAGAAATCCTCACATTCAAAAAGGCCCAGCGCATGCAGGATTTCACGACGCGGAAACACCATGCGGGAAAGCACAAACTGGTTATCACCGTTAATGGCAAAAGCCTTGCCGAAAAGATCTTTGAGCTGATAAGAAACTAATCCTTAACTGCAGCAAAATAGCCCTTTCGGACTAGGGGTGAATTTCTGTTTATTGCTATATTCAGTCATCGCGTAGAGATGCGGGAGGGATTATGAAAGACAGAAATTTGCGCCTTAAGCTGAATAAGCACATCGAACTATTCTGGCAAGGCCGGAAAAGACATGCGGATATCGAGAATATCAGCACCAGCGGAGCTTTCGTACGTACGGATATTCCCGTACAAGTCGGGGATTATATGGCGGTCTATCTGCAAAACCCGGCAGGCCCCGGCACACTGGAAATGGGCGGAGAGGTAATCCGCATAAAACCCAGCCGGTGGGGTATACCCGCATTTGCGTTACAGTTCCTCAAGATACCTGAAGAGCTGCGGGTATTTTTGCGCCATATCTCGGTCAAACACAACGCGACGATAGAGGCGTAAGGTATTTTGCCTGCACGGCTATGCGGGTAGAATAGTTACTTCGCTTTGGCGCTGAATGATGACAGCCGCCGAGCTAGGAAATTACCGCATCACGAGTCAAGGCATCGCCACGGCGAAATTCAGAAAACCCGCTGAGGCCGTCGCGCACCTCGGCGCGATGCAGGCGCAGGATTTTCCGATGTCACGCTGGGCTGTGGGATTGCGCACGGCGAAAGCCACCGACGCTGGTGTGCTTGCGGCGTATGACAAGGGTGAGATCATTCGCACGCATTTGCTGCGGCCAACCTGGCACCTCGTGGCCAATGCCGATATCGACTGGATGACGCGCCTGACCGCGCCGGCAATGATCGCCTCGATGCGCGGGCAATATGAACAGCGCTCTCTGAGCGAGGGCATTCTTCAGAAAAGTAATCAGGCGATGGAGAAAATCCTGACCGCCTCCGGGCCGCTCGTGCGGGAAGAACTTTTTGCTGCTCTCAAAAAGGCAAAGATTAATTGCACTACGCAGAACTATCCCTATTTGCTTTTTCATGCGGAACTTAGCCGTGTGATCTGCAGCGGGCCGATGCGCGGGAAAAAGACAACCTACGCGCTCTACGCCGAACGTATAAAGAAGACACCGGTGCTCAAGCGCGACGAGGCTTTGGCAAAACTCGCGGAAAGATATTTCACGAGCCACGGCCCGGCAACATTCGCCGACTTCAGTTGGTGGTCAGGACTCAAGGTAGAAGACGCCCGTACTGCCTACGCCGCAGTCGAAAAACAATTTAGCCGCGAATCCATCGGTGAGGATGTCTATCTCATACCCAAGAACCTTAAAGCAGCGCCGGATTCCCCAGTTCATCTCTTACCGGCATTTGACGAGTTCATCATCGCTTACAAAGACCGCGGCGCAGTACTACCGAGGAACGTCTCGCCCCGGGTCGTCTCGAACAACGGCATCTTCCGCGCGACGATTGTGGCGAATGGCCTCGTGCGGGGTATTTGGAAGCGGGAGACCAAAAAGGGCAAGCTGGTGGTCGACGCGGAGTATTTTGGGAAAGTTGACGCGAACCTCAGGAATGCGGTGGAGATGGCTTCCGTAGAATTTGCTAAATTCACTTCATTGCCATTGACGCGTTGAGTTAGCCGAAAGCCGGGTCAAGGTGATCCGCTTACCTAAGGAAGACACATGTCCAGAATGCTTATCATCGTATTGCTCTGCCTGGCAAACAGCCGGCTATTTTCTGAAATCACAAAAAGCGACTTTCCCTCTTACACTATTAAAGGCATTCAATACCTGATACCCGTCGACAATGAAGAGATCGCGAAAAAAAATCTCTCCATACATATTGATGCGCGGGTGCCTGGGTTTTCCACGATACTGACTTTCACGGGCAAAAAGCGAACCATTCCGCCGCAGAGACAGGCAAAATTAGATCTGCTGAAAAAGATGGCGAATTTCCAGAGGCTAATCTCGCTCTATGAAACGGAAGTCGAGGTGACGCAGGATGGCAAAATCTACTGGCTCCCGGTACAGAAGGGGAGCGAAGCACCTTTTTTTGAACAGATCAAACAAGGTAATGAATTCAATGCGTTGATCCGTTACGTAGGTTGTTGTTACACCAATGATCTGAAACAGATGAATGAAAACCGGCTCTACTTTCTCATCGGATTCGACTTTGAGTTAGAGCCACGCCGGCAAAAAAGTAAATGTTTTTCGGACAAAATTCTGGGGTTCAAATTGGGCATGCCGCTGAAAGACGCGTTACTGCAGGCATCCAAAAAATACGGCGAGCCTATCATTACAAAAAATGCTTCGGGAGGGATTCTCATGCAATTTGCGCTGGATGGCGCAAGATCAGCGCGCCTGTATATCGGATCAGCCACGGCGGATTATAACCGGAAAGTGTATCTCTTACAGGTTTCGGGCACAAAGCTCAAGACTCCGCTCTTTGACGATGTCAGACTAGGGGACACTTTGGACGCCATCAAAAACCTGGACCGCACTCAGTTGAAGGAAGAAGGTCCCGGCGTTGACCAGAAGACGATTTTTGAAAACGGCTCGCCCTGTTCAGTACAGACGACGAACGACCAGATTACCTCGGTGCAAATTCTCGAGGATTTTAATTTCTTAACGGATTAGCTCAACAAAGATGAACAATGTGTCATTTTTCTTGACACCATTGCGGCTTTTTAGATCTTTTTATCTTTAATCAGGGGTTGCCCATGCCTCGCGGTATGGAGGGACGCCGTAAGGAGTGAATATGTTTTCTGAAAGCAAATATGCAACCGCACGCAAAGACCGCGGTGAAAAAAAACTGCAGGTGCGGGCGCCGAAATGGACCTTTGACGACCTGAATCCGGGGCGGATGTCAGTGTCTTTGCCCGTACCCTATTCCATGCGCTCAGCCTGGTTTTCCCGGACGGTGAAAGATTCTTTATCCGCAGCGTAAAAGCATTCCAGGATCAGATTTCAGACGCAAAGCTGCTCGGCGATATCAAGGCCTTTATCGGCCAGGAAGTGCAGCACGGCAAGGTGCATGAGTACTACAACGAAAAGATTGTCGGCAGCCGCTTTGAGATCCAGAACTACCTCAAACTGCACCGCTGGGTAAATTATTCAGTGATCGAACCGCTGACAAACTGGTTGTTCACGCCGAAATTTTCGCTTTCTGTCACTGCGGCGGCAGAACATTATACGGCGACATGGGCACACAATGCCCTTACCGATGACCGCGTCAGAAGTATCCAAAGCGAATCGCTGCGCAACCTCATCTACTAGCATGCGATTGAAGAGATTGAGCATAAGCACGTGGCCTTTGATGTGCTGCGCCAGGTCGACGATGACTATGTTTTGCGTATCAGCGGTATTCTGTTTCTCGCGGTTACCATGCCGGCCTGGGTCGGGCTCGGGTTCATTTATCTGCTGGCCCAGGAAAAAGACGTGAAAATTGCGGATGTCTTGCGTGACCTCGCAGCGGATGCCTCGTCGGACAGCGGCCTCACCCGGCAGTTCGTCAAAGCATTCTTCAGTTATTTCAAACCGGGTTTTCACCCGGACGATCTGGACGACGAAGGATTGGTTGCCGGGATTGCCGCGCAAGTTGAAAAAAGTATCGGCCGGCCCAGCGCGGCTTAAAAACTACAGGGTTGTCTTTACAGACAACCCTTTTTTTCAGGTGCCGTATTCTGACAGCAGCGCGTCGCGGGCAGCATCTGGCCGCCGTTGGTGCTGCGTACGCATGGATTTTGACCGCCAGGGTGGAATAAAAACCGAAAGCACATACGTGCGAATGATGTACCAGACGAGGCTGCGTTCGATGAGGCGCGGATCGATCTTTCCGGCGATCTTGGCATGCGCTTCAGCTAACTGGCTCCAGTGCAGGCTCATCTGCTCGTGGTGAGCGGTATGAAATCCTGCATTCAGTAACAGCCTGCTGCCGATACCCGTAAAATTGCGCGAATGATTCAGCGCCGAATCTTCGTCACAGTGGACGTGTTGCATATAATTCACCATCAGCACGGCGATGACTGAAAATTGCGACGGTATAATGATACAATAGAGTGCTTTCTTCCAGTCGAGCAGCAATGCGCCGCCCATCCAGGTAATCCAGATTGCGTATTCGCTGATATAGAAAAAGAAACGCGCTTTATCGTTTCTCCAGGCATGCTTCAGAAACTGGCTGGTGGGTGTCTGCTGGTAGATGGCGCTGATCACCGGATAGGTCAGAAGCGTAAATAGATTGTTGGCCTCGGAAAAGCGCCAGGTAATCGTATAATCGCCGTCCTTATTCCCGAAACGGTGGTGATTCAGGTTATGCGTCGGAATCCATGCGTAGACGGGAAAGCCGTAGAAAAGTGTCAGCCAATAATCGGTCAGCCGGTTCAGCAACGGACTCTTCCACATGTTGTTGTGGTTATGGTTATGGGCCATGGCAAAACAGGGCGCGGCCATCAGCATTGCGGCCACGAACAAATAAATATTAAATTCGGGAAGGGACCAGTGCCAAACCAGAATACCCGTGGTCAGAATCATATAAAACACCGAAAGCAAATCGGCTTTAAAGCGTAACATAAGCCTCCTATAAAGATAAATCCATCGATTTATCTTTATTTGCCTGAGTGAGAGATCCAAACAACGCGTCAATTCCCGAACACGTCGCTGAAAGCGGCTTTAAATATGGATTAAAGGATAAATATCTCTTATTTTGATCGACAGAGTATTTCCTTGGGATGTTTAGCCCATGGCTATATCTGGTACGCTTGAAGCACTCAATATCGGCGCCGAATTCCAGGAGTCCTTGAAACAGTTCTGGATCAAGAACGCCCTCAAGCTCGACATTCCCGTCATTGACCTGCAACATGTTTGGCTTGTTTATCTCATTATGGAGCTCGAGAAGACAAATCACGGAGCGCCTGAAGAAGAATTTCCCGAAGAAGATATTCTCAGGATCATGGGCGACCTGCTGGCCTTCGCCGCCGAACACTTCAGCGTCGAAGAAGATTTGTTCATGGCGTTTGAACTACCCGAGGCGCTGGAGCACACCGACCGGCACCGTAACTTCGTGCAGTTCTTATCGCAACGCGCCAGTGAGGTAAAAGCCGGACAACGTGAATCCGTGAAGGTTCTGATCTCGTTCCTCAAGGATTGGCTGACGATGCACATTCTTAAGGACGACAAACATTATGCGGATTTCTACCGTGATAGTGGAGTAAACCTGAAACAATATTTTCAGCGCCAGATCGAAAAACACGCTCTCACGATAGACCGCGGCCAGGTTGCTGTCTATAAACTCGTTTCAGAATCCGACGAAGTACGCGAAATCGTCAACGACAACATCACAAGTAACGTCATCAAAATATGGAATGCAAACCACCTGAACCTGCATATTCCTATCATCGATTTGCAGCACCTGTGGTTGATCCATTTAGTTGTCGAGCTCGATCTCGCGAGCCGTAGCCGCAATATGGGTAGTTCTGCGCGTGAAAAAATTTTCCAGCGCGTCGTACAGGGAGCCGTGCAATATGCTCAGGAACATTTTTCAACAGAAGAGCGCATTATGCAGAAGTTTGCTTTCCCGGGTGTGCAGGCACACATTAAACAGCATGACGCCTTTCGTGAGTTTGTTGCACGCCGTGCCCAGCAGTACCGCCAGGGAGATTCACAAGCGGCGATTAAGTTAGTCCAAGATTTGCGTGATTGGCTGCTTTCGCATATCGCGATAGAGGACCATAAGATACATCTGCACCTGCGTACTCACCTGAACGAAGTACAGAAATACGTGCGCGAGCTGATCAATTCAGGTGAGATAGCGATACGTAAGTCGCAGGTTGAGCTCTATAACCAGGTCTGCGGTCTGCAGCGCGTAGAGTAATAATTCAAAAGGCGGTAAATCAGGTCTTGGGAATCTCAACGCGCGGTGGTGCGGTGCAGACATTCTTTTCGCCGGCCTTACTGCACGTGTGATGCCTCTGGCATTCGTCTGAGGTTTTACATTCGGCGCCAGCCTTCTTCTTTTTCGTATCGGGTGCAGGTTCCATGAGGGCATCCGCGGCCTGTATTGGCGCGCCCGCATAGGCGCTGGTGACGCAAAGGACCAGGCCTGCGATCATGACGATTCTTGTGAGTTTGTTTAGCATAGTTATTCTCCCGGACAACGCGGATAATCCCCGGTTACGTGGGTGGAACAGGTAGTGGCGAGACTGTACAGACATTCTTTTCGCCGGCCGGACTGCAGATATAATGCCTTGGGCATTCGGTAGAGACCTTACATTCTTCACCGGCTTTTTTCTTTTTCGGATCGGGCGCCGATTCAATAGCTTCAGCCGCAGGTTTCATGGGCGGACCGGCAAATGCACCGGCGGCAACAAAGACCAAGGTCGAAATCAGGATATTTCTGGTTATCTTGTTCTTCATGGTTCATTCTCCTAAGGAAAAGCTACAGGGCATTCGACGATTCTAAAGGCGTATTGGGTCAATTTAATTTCCCTTTAGCAAGAACTTACAAGTCAAAACGAGCCAGCAGCAATATACTCCAGCTATGGAAAACCGTAACGGCACCAATCCTGTTCGCACCGATCGCGTCATGGTGGAAGATACCTCCATCTACTACCGGACCAGCGGCAGCGGCACACCTTTACTGATGATACATGGTTGGCCTTTTCACGGTGAAACATGGTTGCCCGTGGCCAGCATCCTGAGCAAAAAATTCCGATGTTATGTCGTCGATCTGCCGGGTCTTGGTCTAAGTCAACATACCGATAAGACGGATTTCTCCTTCACTGCACACGCGCGACGATTGAAGAAATTTGCCGCGCAGGTGATTGGCGGCGATTATTTCTGCATCGCGCATGATACGGGCGCAACGATTGCCCGCTATCTCGCGCTTGAGGATCCGGCGATGCAAAAGCTGGTGATGCTTAATACGGAGATCCCCGGGCACCGGCCACCATGGATCGAGGCGTTTCAAACATCGATGAAACTACCCGGCTCACGCTTCGTTTTCCGGACTTTAATCCAGCAGCAGGCATATCTCGAAAGCAGCGCAGGGTTTGGCGGATGTTTTTTTGACAAAACGCGCCTGGATGCAGATTTCAAGAGTGCGTATGTCACTCCGCTTGTCGCTGACAGCAAGCGTATGGATGGCGTTGTGCGCTATCTCCAGGGTATCGATTTTAAGCTCGTAGACAAGCTCAGGGAATTGCACCGCCAAATTACGATTCCTGTGGAATTTATCTGGGGTGCGGATGATCCCACTTTTCCCGAAACCAACGCGCGCGGAATGCTGGATCAATTTCCGGGGCCTGTCGCATTTCATTCTATTCCCAACGCACGCCTGATGCTGCATATGGAGCACCCCGGGTTGGTTGCACAGAAAGCCGAAAACTTTTTGCTAAATCGATAAGCGTCGCTTCTTCGCGGCGCGACTTTCAGGCCAAGTGATTTTTTATCAGCGGTAGAATTTCCGCGGGCCGGTCGTGCACAAAGGAATGATCGCCGCCGGGTATGACGTGTAGGCTTGCATTGGGCAATAGCTGTGAAAGGCGCTGCCCCACGGCAACGGGGCTGATGGGATCGCTCTCGCCCCAAAGCAAAAGAGTGGGATGATGTACCTTGTGCAATTCATTGTCGTAGTGCGGTCTCGTTTCCATAATCCAGGATGAGGCTTCAGGGTATTCCCGCCGGTATTCAGGCCGCCAGTCGGCTGCACCCAGCGCCGAGATATCTATGCCGCCCGCGGTGACAGCAAGCACCAATCGCCGGATCTTCCTGGGATAATTCAGCGCGACGCGCAGGGCAACAGCGCCGCCCATCGATTGAGCCAGCAAATCCACGGGGTCATCACCCAGGTTATCTTCTGCCATCTTTACAATATCAGCAAAACTATCGATGCCAGGCTTCGGAGGTTGATGGCCAATGCCCGGCCAGCCGAAATAGTGTTTCTGCCACTCTGCGGGCAGCAGGTTACCCAAAGGCTGCCAGAACAGGGGGTCGGCTCCTGCGCCAGGCAAAAACAGCAGGCGGTGCTTCATGACTGCGCCACTCTACGGGCAGACGAGTCTTCGGCAAAGTGTTTTCACCTGCTCGCAGGCCCTGCCTTTGACGGGTTGCCTGGGAGATAGTGGGTTAAACACCCTACTCATCACAACACCATGACGGATTTGGAAATAATGAAGATAGCCTTTGAAGAAGCGAAGATAGCTTTTGATCGGGGAGAGTATCCCGTTGGCGCAGTTCTGGTGGAGAACGACCAGATTATCGCCAAAGCCGGCAACCGCTCCATTTTGGATTCAGACCCAACAGCGCACGCGGAAATTCTCGTCATTCGGGAAGGCTACAAGAAACTCGACAGAAAAAGCCTGAGACATTGCACTCTGTATACAACTCTGTTCCCTTGCCCCATGTGCGAAAAAACAATCGTAGAGGTCGGCATTCCCAGAGTTGTATTTGGGGCCACCACTTTCAAATGGATCCGGGAATATAAATACGTGAACCTCATACCGACAATCGCAGGACCAATTATGGAGGAAGAATCCCGTGCTCTCTTTCAGAAGCGTTTGGAAGAAAATGGTCGCGACGATATCCTCTCCTACGAAAGCCAATGAAAGCACATCTGTTGAATTTTGACCCGACGCACTTTATGCGTAACCACTGGCAGCAAAAACCGCTCTTTGTGAAAAATGCGCTTGCCGCGGATTTTATCCAGCTGCGCCCCGCAGATTTGTTTAAGCTGGCGCACCGGCCTGAGGTGGAATCGCGATTCATCTCGCGGAAAAATGTGCGAAACCACTGGCGCTACCGCGCGGACGACGGCCCTTTTGAAAAACACAAACTCGCCGCGTACAAAACAAAACCCAACTGGACATTGTTAGTGCAAAGAGTGAACGAGTGGCTGCCGCGCGTCGACTTATTCTTTGAATATTTCAAATTTATCGCGAACTGGCGCATCGATGATATCATGATCAGCTATGCGACACCCGGTGGAACCGTGGGCCCCCACCTCGACAATTACGACGTATTCCTATGCCAGCTTCAGGGCAACCGCACCTGGCAATATAGCCGTCGCGCATCTAAAGAAGAAAGACTTGAAACCGGCCAACCAGTGCGCCTGCTTACAGATTTCAAAAATGACTCTGTGGTCGTCGCTCGCCCGGGCGATATGCTCTATATCCCCCCGAAATTTGCGCATTACGGTATTGCTGACACTGAATCGATCACGGTTTCGGTCGGTTTTCGCGCTCCCCAGGTCAGGCAACTGATGGGTATCCTCCTGGATGGGGTCATGTCACAGTCAGGGGAACAATTCTATGGCGACAAAGGCGCAGGCATCGCGGGAAATCCCGGCCAATTGGATGAACAGGCGCTTAAGAAATTATTTTTGCTGGGAAAATCAGCTTTGGCATCGGGTACCCGGAACCTGAAAATGGAAACACTCAGCGATACTTTGCTGAGCGATCTGTCCGCCACGCCGAATGCACAGATTGCACGGCGAAAAAAAACCGCCTTAAGTGAGTTTAAATCACGTTGGCAGGGACAATCCCTGCAGCGCAACCCGCGGAACCAGTATTTTTACCGCGTGGGCCGCGGCGGCGTGATCTTATATGCGGCAGGCGAAAGTTTTACGCTACCAGCAAGTCTTGAGGCCGCGGTCGCCGATTTTTGCAATACGCGGATTTTTACCTGCACACCCGCGCGACTCAAGACGCGCGCGCTGGCTTTTTGGCATGAAATGTATGCGCTGGGTTTTGTATTTTTTCAGAAATGAAATCCCGCATATACACGACAACATGGCAGCACGATGGCGCACGGCTGGGGGCTTTGAGACGGGAAGTTTTTGTCGTCGAACAGGAAGTTCCCGAAGAATTGGAATGGGATGAACATGATACGGCAGCAATTCACTTTGCCTGCGAAGATGGTTCGCCGGGTATTATCATTGCTACTGCGCGTCTCGTCATCGATACAGAATCTAACAAGGCGACAATCGGCCGCCTTTGTGTGGAAAGTAAATTCAGACGTCAGAAGCTGGCAACGCGGTTGATGCAGACGATTCTACAATATTGTGAGGACCGAAAATTTAAGATCATCGAGCTGCATGCCCAGCTCTATCTGAAAGCGTTCTATGAAAGCTTCGGTTTTTTTTCCCGAGGTGGTATTTACCGGGAAGCGAATATCGAACACATAACGATGGTAATGCAGCACGGCGAATACTAAGTGATTGAAAATGAAAAATAATTTAGTGACCAAACGAGCAACGGCAAAACTGAGCCTAAAAACTGAAGCCAAAGAAGTTCTCAAACGGAGTACCTTGAAAGCGGTACCCGAGGATCTGCTCAATCTTCTTGTTGAGCGGGGAATATTTGCGGAATTCACCCAAGGATCAGTGATAAACCAGCCTGGTGACCCCATTCGTGTTGCGCTTGTTCTCTCCGGAACGTTAAGAATCTACTATGAACACGATGATGGCAGGCAGTTGACTATTTGCCGACTGGGTGAAGGCGATCTGGCCGGAGCCGTCTCCGTGGCCTCCAAGATGAATTCACTATACGTGGCGGCCGAAGGCCACGTGAAGTTTTGGATTATTCCGCCCGATATCCTTGAAGAAGTTCTTCGTAAATTTCCACTGGCTTACCGAGCTATGGTCGATGAACTCGGCAGACATCTGGATAGCGTAGTCCAGGAATGGATTCTATTCGCATTCTCATCGGTTGAAAACCGCATATTACATTGGCTGGCACAAGTGACGGACAAGCAACGCTATATCAGGATATCGCAACAAGCCCTGGCTGATGAAATTGGCACCGTGCGGGAGGTAGTGACAAGAGCGCTGCGGCGTTTAAAAAACGAAGGGAAAATTGTGTCCGATAAATTTGGCATCAAACTGCCTGACTTGTGACTAAAGTCACATCCCCAGCGTGCTTACGGTCCTTGCGAAAGGGAAAAAAATATGCAACTTGCGGGGTATGAAAAACAAACTTATTTTCACAACTCTCTTATTCACTTCATGTATCACGATGGGCGATCCGCCACGTAAATCTGCGATGCTGCCAATGCAGCCTTCTCTTATTGAATGGCCGGAGGTTTTGAGGCGAAAAACACAGATTAACGATCTGCGGATTTTGAACACCGGGGCCGTGGAGGTTCCGTTATCCGGTATGCTGAATCTGAAAGATGCGCGAATGCAGGATGAAAAGGATCACCGTTTATTTGTCGATGTTTTGGCAATCTGGTTCTGCCACGCCGACCGCGGTTGCTTTCTGATCGATAGCGGACTTGACGAAAGTTTTCAACGCGGGGGTAATCTGCGCGGTTTGGTTTCCGGTAATTACGTAAGTAGTACGAGGCAGGAAAAAGGTCAGGATATTTTTTCGCAACTGCAACAGATCCGTAAACCTCTGGCCGGTGTTTTTTTTACGCATCTTCACGGCGATCACACCTCAGGCGTACCGGCACTGCCAAAGGGAATTGATTTCTACGTAGGGGCCGGAGAAAAATACATTAACTATTGGCTGCTCTACTATGGAAACCACCTGGACGCGGTTGATAAGTTGTACGAAATAGATTCGGCCCAAGGTACAATATCGCCGATTCTGGGAAGAGTCGTGGATATTTTTGGCGATGGATCATTGTTTGCGATTCCAACGCCCGGGCATTCGAAGGCAAATCTTTCTTATCTGATGGTTACAGACCATGGCGCCTTTCTTTTCACCGGCGATGCCTCTCATACCTGCAGGGGCTTTACACTGGGCGTCGAACCAGGTTGGGCAGACGATCGCAAGCTTGCAATCGAGAGCCTGGAAAAGTTAAGGGCCTTCGCCAAATCATATCCAGAAGTGAAAGTAGTTTGCGGTCATGAAGATTCTGCTCTAAAACCAAATTGGCGTAGCAAATAGGCAGAGGAATGATAAAATGGCGGTAGTATTCGCGCGGAAATCCTGCCGTTAGTGCGCCGCGTAAGGTTTGAGCCTAAAATCAAACATGGATAACAACCTGCGCCGCTGCCTTCTTTGGCAGGTGCGGGTTTTTGACCCAAAGCGTTTTGAGGAATGCCTGTTTTTCCTTCTCGGGTAATTGCACGTCAAAAATCTTGCCGGTGGCACCGACCACAACGTGATCATGCTCTTCCGTATTCGAGTCATAGAGCAACACATCACTGCGCGCCTGCACGGTTTTGAGAAGACCGTGCTCGACAAACAGGTTCAGTACGTTAAAAACAGTCGCACGGGAAACACGGGAGAAATCCGCATTGACTTCTTTGAAAATCTCTTCGGCCGTAAAATGGCGGTGCTCGCCCAGCACATGCTTCGCAATCTCGAGCTTTTGCAGCGAGACGCGCAAACCCCGGGATTTGAGGAATTCGGCAATGTCTGCGGGCTTTTTCATGGTTTGCCTTCGATTTCAATATAATGCGATACTTAGAGTTTGTCTATTTTTAGATGAATGGAGACCCTGATTCTGCTTGACGGTTCGCTGCTTCGTCTTTAAATCCGCCACTTTGTGGAAGTACCTTGCAGCGATCTTTTCGCTCGCCCTGTTGCCTCTCACCGCCGCGCCGACCGTCAAACGCCTGCTGATCCTGAACCCGGTGAATGAAGGCAGTGAGGCGAATTCCTATATCGGCCCGTCTCTGGCCGACGCCTTGCGCACGGGCCTCGCCGAAAACTACTTCTTTATACATCCCGAAGCGGATGCCATCGAAGCGGTGCGCAAAGAAAATCTGATCCAGGACGAAGACCTCTACACCAAATCTGCAGCGCTGCAAATGGGCGCATGGCTCAGGCAAGATCTTGTGCTGGGCGGCAAATACTCTGTCGCCGGCAACCGGTTGAAACTCAACCTCACGCTTTACGAAATCGAGACCGAAAAGGCCCTCCTCACTTTCAAAAGTGAGACCGCCATTTCGGCGAAAATGTTTGATACCTTTGCGAAAATCGCCGCTGACCTCGGCAAACAGATGGCTGAGGCGCTGCCATCGCAACAAGATCTCGCGGCGTCGGGTGGCAGATTTTACGATCCGGAAAAAGGCAAGCGCACCCTGTTGCTGAGTTTTGGTACGCGCGCCGCGGGTTTTGCCAAGACGAATGACAATCTCTCTTCAGGCACGACGGTTTCGACAGCTGAAGCACTCCACTTCAATGCTGAGTTTGCCTATCAGCGTCACAATGCGGGTGAAATACTGAACCGCAAATATAAATGGCCCGTATTTGTGCAGTTCAGCCTGAACGGCGGCTATGCGAAAAAAAATTATGCGCGCGACGGGCAAAGTGTGCCCACACGGGTCATAGCTATAGAAGGATTGCCTTCTTTGGGTTATGCCTTCTCCCTACCGAAGGGCATCCGTCTTGAGCCCTATGCGGGTGTCGGCTTTGGTTATTCGAATTATAACTTTGATTATTCGGGGCTTGCCCGCAAACCTGTCGATACCAGTGCTGCACAGAGCGTTTCGGCACAGACGCTCGAGCAGTTTTATTTTTTCTCTCAGGCGGGCCTGATCGCCAAGTATGCCATCACACCGCGTTGGGCGGTGGTGTTCGCCCCATCTTTTTCGCTGTTTCATTTTTCTGACGGCGTGCAGGCCGAGCTCAACGCGAAAATCGGGGCGGGGTGGTACTTTTGAAAAAGGGATTGATTCTGGTTCTGGCGGCAGCGGGATTTAGTGCGTGTATTGCACAAAAAACCGTGGGTGTCACATTCACCGAAAGCGGAAAGGGCGTCGGGATTTTTTCGGGCCAGGTGGATAAGACGGCTACTACGGCCACTACAACTTTAGGCTCGATGGTAAATTCCATAGGCTTGGCTGTTACTATCCTCGAATTCACAGTCAAAGAAAATGGATCAAAAGACGGCTATCCGCTTCAGATCAAAGAACTGCGTTTTACGAATACCGGCACGGCTGATACTTCCGACCTGCGCTTTGTGCTGGAAGGCCCGGGAAGCAACAATACAATCGGTACCAGCAGCGGTACGATAGTAACCTTTAAAGACTTTGGCGACATTATCGTAACTGACGGCGATACTACAGGAAAAACCTATCAGGTGAAAGTGCATGTCCGTTCAAACATTGTCGGTTCCACGGCTGATAATAATACCATCGTCCTGAAGACTTCTCCGGTCACGGATTTTGACGTGGCTGAAACCTCTTCTAATTTTTTGCAAAGCGTCGCTTCTTTTCAGCAAAGCCCGGGAACGGCCGTCGATGTTGTCGCCACCACCGTCCAGTTCAAGGGAACATTCAACTTCGGCAATGTCGCCGTGAGTGCAGCTTTTCCCGGAACACCCTCGGTCTATGCGACAGACGCCAATGGCAGAATCGACAAGAACTGGTCGACGGCCATTGCGGTGATCGACAAACTAACCGATTGTGCCGGTGCCAACACCGACGCGCCGGGTACATTAACCAACGCTGGTGGTGGTGGACTTTCCCTGACGCCTACGCAGGGCGTGGTTACTTATACCGACTTACGCTATAACGCTACCGGCTCCATTCAGATCTATGCAACTTCGGCCGGGTTGATTGCGAATTGTTCGTCCATCATCACGTTACCCTAAGTCAGAACTTGTTCCGTCAGGGTGATTCGAACACCCGAGTACAAAAGCGGATGCCCCTATCGCCATGGATCGTTGCGAATTCTTTACCGCATGACGACCAATGGCGTGGCATGCGAGACGCCATGAAAATCATCATCCCCGGTGGCACAGGTCAGCTCGGTCAGGTGCTGCGCCGTGAGTTTGAAAGCACCGGTGACGAAGTCGTGATTCTCACACGCCGGCCGACCCGGCCCGGCGAAATCGAGTGGGATGGCAAAACGTTAGGCGCATGGCAACGTGAACTCGATGGCAGCGACGTCGTGATAAACCTCGCAGGCCGCACGGTGAATTGCCGCTATACCCAAGAAAATCTCGCGCAGATGATGGACTCCCGCGTCGATTCAACCCGCGTGGTGGGTGAAGCCATCCGCCTTGCGAAAAAGCCGCCGAAGCTGTGGCTGCAGATGAGCACCGCGACAATCTATGCGCATCGCTTCGATGCCGCGAACGATGAAGCGACGGGAATCATCGGCGGCAGCGAAGCCTGGGTGCCAGAGTACTGGGCATTCAGCGTCGAAATTGCGAAAGCATGGGAGCGCGAACAGGAAAAAGCAAAGACACCTAAGACGCGCAAGGTCGCCATGCGCACGGCCATGGTCATGGCGCCGGGTAAGGGCGGAGTGTTTGACGTGCTCCACAACATGACACGCGGGGGTCTGGGCGGAGCGATCGGCGGTGGCAATCAATTTGTCTCATGGATTCATTATGCCGATTTCTGCGCGGCCGTTCGTTTCGTGATGGAAAAAAAGAAACTCGCAGGCGCGATCAATTTTACAGCGCCCAACCCGCTGCCGCAAAAGGAATTTATGCGCGAGCTGCGTACCGCTGCACATGTACCGATCGGGTTACCCGCGACAAAATGGATGGCCGAGATCGGCGCCTTTTTTCTGCGCACCGACACCGAGCTCCTTCTCAAGAGCCGGCGCGTGGTGCCGACACGCCTTCTTAAGGAAGGATTTAGATTTGCCTTCAATGACTGGCACACCGCAGCCGCCGATCTGCTGAGCCGCAAATAAAGCCCATGGTGCGCCATACTTCTCTAATACTGCTCATCGCTGCGGGTACATCTTGCTTTTTTACGCGTAACCCTGCATCTAACCCGAACCAGCTGTTCATAACCGATGCCGCCGAACTCAAAGCTCTTGAGGACCAGGGATTCGGTTTTTCTGAGCTCGTCTTCGCCTCCAAAAAACTTTTAGCCACGAATAAGCAGCTATACCAGGTATCTGCATACAAGGAAATCAGCGACAGTCTCTCCACTGATCTGAAAAATCTGCCAAAGGCGGATAAACTTTTGGGCGTGGGCATGGCTTATTCGCACAGGCTTTTCAACCCCGACTGGCTCGCCGCAGAATCTGCTTTCTATGAACTTGTCGGCATCGTCGCGCGGCTCGACCGCGCACCATTTCAAGCACAGAGCTGCGGCGAGATCCGTGTTATCTATCGGCTTGCCTACCGTACGCGCAGCGGCAAAAGTACTATTTATTCTCGCCTGCCGATGACTGTGAATGCGGTCTTCTGGGCCAAAGACGAAAACAACAGTTCCAACGATTGTCGTAAGGTTGCGGCCTATTGGCAAAACCTGTCGGGAAATTTGCCACGGAATCGGTCGGCTCTGACAGCCGCAAGTCTCAAATCCATCGAAGTCAATATGCAGTCCGTGCGCTGGCCTTCCACCGTGCGGCCCGATTTTGGCGGTTATGCAGAATATTTTCTGCGCGTGTTTAAGAAAACAGGAGGGAAGTATAAACCGGCTGCTCTCGAGAATACTCCGGATGTCAAAAAAATCCAGGGCAGTGCGCAACTAAAAGACGAGATGCTCACCTGGATTTCGCAGAATCTTACTGCCATCGATCAGGGTATTGCAGTTCTACCCGATAAATTTCTTACCCGAAAAACAACATCGGTTGCGCTCAATGGATCAGGGCGCCTCGCGAATTTGCCGTTCCGGCAGATTTTCAGCGAAACGGAAATAGAGCCTTTGGCAAAAGCTGGAAAATACACGGCCTCGGCGGCTTGGCTCTTGCGGCGCCTCGACGATATGACCTGCAGTGGCTGTCACCAGGGCCGTGCCGTCGCGGGTTTTCATTTCACGGGCGCCGATCGCCCGGAAACCGACACCGTGAATTCGATCTTCAATGCCGCATCGCCGCACTTCTTTGCCGATCAAGGAAGACGTCAGCATTATGCCGACGCATTGCTGCAAAAAAAACCTGCCGATAATTACCGCGAGATTTCACTGCGCAGCGATCATGAAGCCGGTGTGTTCGGTTCTGTTTGTGAAACGGGAGATAGGGCTTTACCTAAGTTCGGCTGCAATGCCGGTTTTGCATGCCTGCCCCTGAACAGAGACGAAAAAATTCATAACCTGGGTATTTGTCAGCCGGTAACCACGCTCGCAGGTTCCGCGTGTACGAATGGCCAGCCCATCGCGGATATCCATCCGCATAAAGATAGAATTACCAGGAGCAAAAATCTCTCTTGCAACAAGGGTTACCGCTGCCAAAATGTACCGGTGGGTTTTCCCGGTGGCATGTGTTCCAATAATTGCAGTTCACTTAAAGAGGGAGAAATCTGTGGCAGCATCGCTAACTTGCAGGGCTTCAACGATTGCCTCGCGCGCACCGAGCCGTTCGCGACCTGCCTTTCAGGCAACGTCAGGCCGGGTGCCTTGAAGGCCTGCGATCAAAACAATGCCTGCCGGCCCGACTATATCTGCGCGAGAATTTCAGGGAATAAAGGCGGATGCATACCGCCTTATTTTCTTTTTCAGTTACGCGTCGATGGCCACAACTTTTGAGATCAAAACTCCGTAGCGATGATGACCCCGTAAACACCGCGGATGACCTGCGTGATCTTTTCATAATCCAGCGTATCGGGAGTATCTGTTGCCTCATGGTAGTTGTGGTTACGCATGAAGGCGGTGTCGGTCACCATCGCTGCATTCCAGCCCTGCGCCCAGTAGTTGAGATGGTCTGAAAAATCGACGCCGGTAACAAAAGACGGGGCCGCAAGGGTAATGATTTTGAGCGGTGAATGTTTCTGAAAATTTTTCTTGAAGCCGCTCAGTAAATCGCTGTCAGCCTGACGCCCAACGGCGGCGATAAAATTCCCTTCGCCGGGATAAAACCAACTGAGTCCGGGCGGGTAACTCTGAGATCCCTTCTTATCGGAATAATAGCCGATGGTTTCTAGCGACAGCATATACTTTACCCTCGCCCCTTTATCTTTCAGCGAGCGTGCATGCACCGCGCTGCCCATGAACTTTGTACGAAAATACGGGGGCTCCTCCAGTGAATAAAACACCAGTTCGTAGTTGTAGCGGAGCGCAGCCTTGTTCTCGGAAAGATATTTTGCCAAAAGCAATAATCCCGCAACGCCGCTGGCGTTGTCGTCGGCGCCCGGCTGGTCACCGCAGACATCGTAGTGGGCACCAATCACGATAATCTCAGCACTCTGTGGGCCGATGTTCGCCACCAGATTGCGGTAGATGCGATTATCCACCTTATAATCCTGAGTGCGGATGGTTTTCGTAAACGGCCGCAATTCACGGTTGATATATTTTACTGCTTTTTCGAGCGATTCTATGTTCCGGTGGTTACGCGGTGGTTGAATCGAAGAGAGGGCAGCGACGTGCCGCTTCACTAGCGCCATATCTTCGACCGGCGAGGCCTCCAGCGAACCTAAGAGCGTGACAGAAATAAGCGCTCCAACGAAACACGAGGCCTTGCGCATGCGAACTTAACGGCATAAAGGATAGCGAAGCGTCAAGTGCCATTTGCCTAAATTCCGATTGACGGAACGCGGCGGTGGATATCCCGCTGACTGCCTACTCCATGATTTTCAGAAACGTGCTTTTGGTTGTTTTCGTTGCCTCTGCCGGAACAGTATCGGCGCAAACGGCGGCGCTTGCCGATGTGCCGGCAGGTTGCAACGCGGAAATCCGCCTCAATCGCCCAAAGGTCTATATCGCTAACTTTTACGTCACCTATGGCAAGGCTGACATGGGCAAGAACATCGGCGATTATATTGCACAGCGCTTCGAAACCGACGGCCGTTTCGAGCTGGTACCGCGCGCTGCGATCAGCGAAACGATGAGCCGTTTTCTGACCGGAAAAAAGATCAGTGCAGACCAATACCTGCAACGCACACTCGCGCTTGCCGCAGGCGAAAACGCCGACTGCGTCATCTTCGGAAGAATTTCAAAAAAGAAAAACAAAGTCTCTTTTTCAGTGCGGATGTCCTCCGTCAGCAGCGGTGCCAGCGCGCGCAAAGTCGACACCGATGTCGAGCGCGACGCGGCGCTCGGCTTCTTAGAGGGCATCGGCGATTCGTTTGTCAGTTATTTTGTCACTGCCGCGCCGGTGCCCGTTGCGGACAACAATACCGAGGGCAGACACCGCGGTTTTCACCTGAGTCTTACGGCCGGCAGCGGCTACCTCACCGCATCCAAGCCGATCGGCAGTGATAGTTTTTCCGTGGATTCTTTTGCAGGCCATGCAGGTCTGAAAATCGGCGCGGCGATCCGGCCGGATGTCATTCTGTTCGGCGCCTTCGATGGTTTTATAGGTTTCTCTCCCGTGGGTAAGTTACAGCAGAGCGGCATTCAGGACGCCGTTTCGTTCTCTGAACTCAGCCATAACATTCTCACAGCGGGTGCGGGGTTGAAATTATACAGCGAAGAAAATTATTTTTTTTCCGCCTCGCTTGGCTTTGCTACCGGAACTCTGGGGTACAGCAACAACGGCGTCAGCACTTCCGGAAACTCAGGCTATGGTGTGGCAGTGCAGCTCAGCCTCGGCCGCGAATGGTGGATTGCCCAACGCCTGGGCATCGGCATCGCATTGACGGGCCACTATAGCAACCTGCCGGGAAACTCGGTTTCTGTGAATCAGTATTATGCAGGCCTCGGAATCTCGGCCAGTTATAACTGACTTGCAGATCCCTGAAATTCGAATTGACGGCGCGATACGGCGGTTGCTATTATGAGCCACCGCCTGTTAGCCCTCCGCAGCTATCACTTACATAAAACAGGCCTTTAATTGAACTACTATGTTAAGACGCTTCCTGATCGCGGCCGCTTGTGTCACAATACCCTGTAAGGTTTTTAGCCAAAATCCCGGCCAAATGATTTCTGCGACGGGCGTTTCCGGATTAATCAGCCCGCCGACAGGCTGCAGTGCCGAAATCCGCGGCAACCGGCCAAAGGTTTACATCGCCAACTTCTTCGTAACCTACGGGAAAAAAGACATGGGCAAGGCGATCGGTGACTATATCGCCGAACGTTTCGAAACGGATGGCCGCTTTGAAATCATTCCCCGGGCCCAGATCAATGAAACGATGATGCCTTTTTTCAAGAACAAAAAGGCCACGGCAGACCAATACCTGCAGAAAACGCTCGAACTCGCCGCCAGCCAGGATGCCGACTGTGTAATCTTTGGCCGCATAGCCAAAAAGAAAAACAAAATCTCTTTTCTTGTACGGATGGCAGCCGTCTCGACGGGAAACAGCGTGCGCAAAGTCGATACCGACGTCGAAAAAGCCGAAGCCGTCCAATTTCTCGAAGGTATCGGCGATTCTTTTGTCAGTTATTTTGTCTCAGCACCCGCTCTGCCCGTGCCGATTGCAGATAAGCCGGGAAAAATCCGCGGTTTTTATCTTGCTGCGAATGGTGTCGGCGTTCTTCCCTTTGGTTTCGTGCGCAATGGGTTCTCCTGGGGCTCAGGCGGGTCATTTGAATTCGGGCATAAAGGGCTGCTGGGCAAAGATTTGTTTTTCGGTGTGAACGGAGAATACGTCTATTATTTCAAGAGCAACGATAATTTTACAAGTCTCTATAGCATGACCGCGCTGGGTCTCGCCGGTTATGAATTTCTGACTTTGGAGAAACTGAAATTCCAGCTTGTGCTGTATGGCGGTTACCAGATGGGTCGACTCACCGGGGCCGTGGAAACCTTTGATTATGGTTACGGTATCTTTATGGCCGGCAGCCGAGCCGTTTATGATCTGAGCGAACGTTGGGGACTCATGGGTGAAGCACGCTACTCACTGGCAATTGCGGGTTCAACGAAGATTTCCTCAGTCGGTTTTTCAGCTGGTGGCCAATGGAGGTTTTGATGCGACGTCAAATACACATACTACTATCATGCTGTTTCGCACTCGGCATCTCGGATTGTAAATCCTATGAAGACAGCTTTAACCGCGATATCGATAGCACAGGGGTCTACGTACCTAATTCCGGTTCAAACACAGTTTCGCAACTCGCCGCCGACCCTAAATCCGGCATATTGAATGACCTGGGGCAATTAGGCGTGGGCAACCTGCCCGGTTATCTCACAGTAAATTCGACCGGCACGCTTGCATATCTGGTAAACACCAACGACAATTTGGTTCATGTTTACAGCATCAGTAAAACGACGCGCAAACTCACCTTAACAAGCACGGCAACAACAGGCACGCAGCCGATCATGATCGCCTTCCATGGTTCGGGAAAGTTCGCCTACGTGGTGAACGCTACGTCGAAAACGATCTCGGCCTATTCCGTCGATGCGACGAGCGGCGCTCTCACGTCGCTTGGTACTGCCACCAATATGGAGGGCTCCGGAACGCGAATCCCTTATTTTATCGCGATTACAGGAAACTATGCAATCGTAACCGCTTTGGCTCATGCCGAAATCTATTTGTACGATATTGCGCCCACTACGGGGGCAATTTCTTCAAATGCCACACCTTTTGCCAACATCGGTGCGCTTCCGAAATGGATTCGCACTGTAGATTCAGGAAATAATCCGTATATTTTCGTTGCGACCGCTGCCAACAAGATTGAATCGTTTCAATTTTCCAGTTGGACTCTTAATCCGACGACAGCTCAAACGACTACGGGTGTAAACCCGATGGTATTCAGTTTTAATCCGGCATCTTCTGCGCTGTATGTTTCTAACTACGATGCCGCGACAATTTCTATCTATTCGGTTTCCGGAATAAACCTGACTTTAACGGGCACAGTTAGTACCTGCACGAACCCTTCGCAATCTTATCTCAATTCTTCCGGCTTTATGTATCTCATCTGCAGGGCCGATGGCAAGATTAACGGGTATTCCTATACTTCCAATAGCCTTACAGCCGTTGGCAGCGTGACTGTCGGAACAACCCCTGCGAGTATCGCCGGCTACTGACCTTTTTCCTTTTCACCCTGTCTGAATTTTCATTTTTCCACGCATGGATTACAAGTCGGCCGGTGTCGATACGCATTACGCGCAAAGGCTGATCCATAATCTCAAAGACCGCATCACCGCGACACACCGCGTCCCCAATGTCGGTGAAATCGCCGGCCAGTACGGCGGCTTTGCGGGACGCTTTACATCCCCCCAGATACCAGGCTTTGACGTCGTCGCCACCACCGATGGCGTCGGCACCAAGACGCAACTCTTACGCCGGTTCAACTACCTCGACGGTATAGGCCAAGACCTCGTCGCCATGTGTGTCAACGACCTGTTCTGCTCCGGCGCCACCCCCGCTTTTTTCCTGGACTACATCGCCTGCGGCAAGCTCGATGAGAGCTGGTATGACCGCGTGCTCAGCAGTATCGCCGACGCGTGCGCGGCAACGCCGATGGCGCTCATGGGCGGAGAGACAGCCGAGCATCCCGGCGTTATGCCTGACGACGATTTTGACCTCGCGGGTTTCGCGGTCGGCTTTGTTCCCAAAGAGCGCAAGCTGCCGAACTTCGAGGCGCAAAAAGAGGGAGATCTACTCATTGCTCTGCCCGCATCGGGCCTGCATTCAAACGGCTTCTCTCTGGTGCGGAAAATTTTTGCCGAGATGGAAAAACAGAGCCCGGCTGAGTTTCAAACCATGGTCGCCAACCGCGATGAACTCATTGCCACCTGGCTGAATCCCACACGCATCTATTCTGAACTGCCGGGTCTCATTGCCGCGGCGCAAATCAAGGGGATTGCCCACATCACCGGCGGTGGCCTCCACGAAAACCTGCCGCGCGCCATTGCACCGGGTTTTGGCGCCGTTGTCGAAAACGCCGAACCGTTTCGCCTGAAGGCCGCACCAATACTTGAAAAATACGTCGAGCGTGAAAAACTCTTCCATACCTTCAACATGGGTACGGGAATTATTCTGATAGCTGCTGAATCCGAACTTACAACAATCAGAACGCATTACCCGCAGGCCGCGGTCATGGGCAAGCTCGCGCAGGGCGCCGGCGTTTCAATCCAGAAGTAGTTTTGGCAAGATATTCGCCTCACGGCGGGTATGACAAAAGCAGAATTTCTCGCGAGCGAAACCGGCAAACAGTATACAGCGCAGATGCGCCTGACGGGATTAAGGCCTGTCACCATCAATAACTATGCCCGGCGCGTCAGCGCGGCAGCAAGGTTTTTGCGGAAGGAGCCCTCCAGCCTCAGTTCAAAAGACGCAGAAGAGTTCATCCAGAAGGCGGCGCTCGAGGGTAACTCGAACATTAACAGCATTATTACATGCGTGGCGCTGAAATTTTATGTGACGCGCATACTGAAGAAACCCTGGCACAGCTTTGCGTTACCGCGCGTCCATAAACACCGTAAGCGGCGCGCACGGCCGTTGACGCGCGACGAAATTCTCGCCATCATCGATCGCACGCAGGGTCGTCGGTACCGGCTGCTCTTCGCCCTGATCTATGGCAGCGGCCTGCGCGTGGGTGAAGCGTGCCGGCTGCGTCTCAGAGATCTGGATTTTCACAATCTGAAAATTTATATCCGGGATGGAAAGGGCGGCCGTCACCGTGAAACGGTACTTTCTTCCGCGCTGGCAAAGGAACTCATGCTTTATATTTCCGAAAGGCGCCCGATCCAATGGCTTTTCCCTTCGAACCGCCAGACTTACGCGGCGGAAACCCTCTTTCCTGTGGTAATCAGAACAAAGCCTATCTCTGTGCGTTCGGCCCAGCGTGAGTTTGAAATTGCCTCCAACCAACTGAATCTTTCAGGGCTGGTCACCATCCACTCGCTGAGGCACTCTTTCGCCACCCATCTCGTGGAATATAATATGCCGCTGTTTTCTGTGCAGCGTTTGCTGGGCCACCAACACCTCAACACAACGCTGGGTTATTTGTCGTCGATGGGTCGGCCCGTGGTTGAAGATTTTAGCCCGCTAGACCGCTTGCGCATCGCGCACCTGTAACAGCTGCGCGGCAATACTGACCGCAATTTCGGCGGGCTCGCTCTTCCCCAGCTTCAGGCCAATCGGGCAATGGAAGTCTTCGGCACGGGTGGGATGTATCCCCGCGGCAATCAGATCGGCGATAAGTACGGCCCTTTTACTCTTGCTGCCAATCACTCCCACATAAGGGAAGGATCTGTCGCGTTGCAGGCAGGCCATCAGAACGGGAAAATCCGTGGCATGGCCCTGCGTCATCATCAGCACGAATGTCTCATCAGACAGGCTATGGATTTCCATAGCCGGGTTTTCGCGCAGGCGCTTTATCAGCTTCGGGCTATTGGGCAGTGCCTGCAACCATTCGTCGCGAGCATCGACACAAATCACCCGGCAATTCAGGGTAAGCAGCGAAACCACCAGCGCCTGCGCTACATGCCCTGCACCAAAGACGGCAATCTGCCAATCCGAAACAGCGTAGGTTTCAAAGTAGAGTTTTACGCGCCCACCGCAGGTCATACCGACGTCACGTTCTAAATGCCAGTCGAAATGCGTGTTCGCCTGTTTCCGACGAAGTAAATCCGCCGCTGTCGCCAGCGCCTTCGCCTCGACTTTGCCGCCACCCACCGTGCCATAGATAAGACCCTGTTCATCGCAGAGCATTTTTGCACCGGATTCCTGGGGCGCAGAACCGAGCGCCTCGGTCAGAATGACCATGGCGAATGGGCGACCCGAATCAAGCAATTCGCGGTGTTTTTCCCAGAACAAGGATTTCACTAAGGGGATATCTGCGATACCCCCTTAAACCCCCGCAATAAGCATTAAGATTTCTTCGTTTGTGGCAGGTAGGTTGATGTGTGCTGGTTTACCAGTCATATATGATAAGGCATTCTTCACCGCGCAGAAAACTGCCAGGCCGAGCATCAGCGGTGGCTCGGCGACAGCCTTCGACGAACGGATGTTGAAGTCGTGCAAGGTATTCTCGAAAAATTCCAGCCGGAAATCGTCGGGGATATCCTGAATGTTCGGGATCTTATACGTCGTCGGCGAATGCGAGAGCAAGGCGCCTTTCTCATTGTATTTCAGCTCTTCTGCCGTCACCCAACCGATGCCTTGCACCAGGCCACCGATTAGCTGCCCACGATCGATGCCAGGGTTGATCGCCTTGCCAATATCCATAAGCACATCAAGGCGGTCGATCGTGAGCGCTCCGGTAAAACGGTCGATCGAAATCTCGGCCACGCAGGCACCGTTGGTAAAATAATAGAACGGGCTGCCCTTGCCCGTTGCATAATCGAAGTCGATGCCCGGCGTGGCATAGAAGCCACGCTCACCCATCGAAATGCGTTCACGCCACGCCTTTTGTGTAAGTTCGGCGAAGGTGATACTTTGTCCCCCCTCCGCCTTACCGGGCACCTCCCCCCGCCTGCGGGGGGAGGACGGGAGGGGGGACACGCCCACTATTCCATCACAAAACTCGATTTTATCAGGAGTAGTCGAAAACAGCTTCGCCGCAAATTCGGTAAGCCGCCCGCGGATCTTTTGGCAAGCCACAGCCGCCGCATTGCCGTTGAGGTCTGTACCCGCGGAAGCAGCCGTCGGCGCCGTGTTATTCGACTTCTCGCTCGATGTTGCCATCACACGCACATCTTCATAACGCACACCTAACTCGTCGGCGACGATCTGCTGCACCTTCGTGTAGAGGCCCTGCCCCATTTCCGTGCCACCGGTTGAAACCTGCACGGTGCCGTCGGTGTAGACGTTGACCAGGGCATTACCCTGGTTCAGAAATTTCGTGGTGAATGAAATGCCGAATTTGACACCGGTAAGGGCGAGACCTTTGATTTGCTCCCTTCCCCCAGACTTGGGGGAAGGGCCGGGGTTAGGGGCGAGGGCGGCAAAATTATGGTTATCAATTTCTTTACGTCTTTCGGCATAATTCGAACTTGCATAAAGCTGATCAAACAACTCGGGCAAGACATTATTTTTTACGTGCTGCCCGTAGTAGGTTACGGCATTCTGTCCCTGATAAAGATTTCGTTTGCGTACTCCGAGCGCATCGATCCCTAGCTCGACGGCGATATCTTCCAGAATATTCTCGATAGCCGCTACCCCCTGCGGTCCGCCAAAGCCACGGAACGCAGTGTTGGATGGATAATTCGTACGGCAGATGGTTCCCGTGGCGCGCAGGTTGGGAATGTCATAGCAGTTATCGGTATGGAAAAGAGTGCGTGAGATAATCGAAGTCGAAAGGTCTGCCGTGCAACCGCCGTCGGAAAAATAATCGATCGCAAGTGCAGTAACCCGGCCCTCTGCGGTAAATCCCACTTCGTAAAAAGATTTCACCGGGTGGCGTTTGCCCGTCACCATCATGTCGGTGTCTTTGTCGAACTGGCAGCGCGCCGGCCGGCGTGTCTTCGCTGCCACAATACCCGCCATCAGCGCGGGCATCACCGCTTGCGTCTCTTTTCCCCCGAAGCCGCCGCCCATGCGCTTGCAGATACAGATGACATCGCTGTGCTTGAGGCCCAGAACTTCGGCGACTACCTTCTGTACTTCGGTGGTATTCTGCGTCGAGGAATGCACGACAAGTTCGCGGCCCTCGCCCGGCACAGCATACGCGGCCTGCGACTCAAGATAAAACTGTTCCTGGCCACCGGTAAAGAATTCACCTTTCAAGCTGCGTTCTGCCGTTTTCAGCGCGGCTTCAACATCACCCTGTTCCATCTTGATGGTCTTGTCTATGAAGAGTTTTTTTTCGCGCGCCTCGTCGATCGAGAGCACGGCGGGCAACTCCTTCAGCTCAAGCTTCACGGCTTTTTTGGCGAGATTTACCAGGTCGCGCGTCGGCGCCGCTACAACAACAATGGGCTCACCCAAATAATGCGCGTGTTTTTCCGCTAAGAAAACTTCATCTTTGATAATCGGGCCAAAGAGGTTGATGCCTTCGATATCCTTATGAGTGAATACAAACGCTCCGGGAATTTCACTGACCCCGCTGGTATCGACCCTGAGGATTTCACTATGCGCAAATCTACTGCCCACGAAGTCGACGATGAGCTCGCCGGGTAACTGCGGCATATCATCGATATACGGCGCCGCGCCCTGCACATGGCCAATAGCCGATTCGTGCGGGTGTGAAACTCCGACTGCGCCCGTCGCCGTCATGTGATTCTCCCGACTGCCTTCAGATAGGCAATCGTGGTTCCGAAAATAAGACCAGCCACAGCGGTTAAAGGTGCAATTCTCAGCAGGCGGGGAAACCGCGTCGCCGCGCCGCGATAAACACGAACCGATAAGAACAGAATCAACCCCAAACCACAGATGCAGAAAATCCCGAGACCCAGTGTGACATAGTCTCCCGGAAGTTGTGGCTGAAGCAGTCCGGTAAGGCGGCGGTACGCTGTGACCGCGACACCGCCGAGGATTATACCCAGGGTGGGTGGCAAAAAGATCAAAACCGTCATCAGCCTGGGTTCCAGAAGATCCATCACCCGCCGCCGGCGCTCCGCCTTTTGTTCGGCGCGCTTTATCGTTTCATTGCCTGCGCCGATTTCCATACTTAGCCCGCCTTAACACTCGCCGCATTTACGGTTTCAAAATGAAATTTCCGGAACAGGTTACGGATCAGAATCTTTCGGAAATCCGCCGAACCCCGCACATCGCTCTGCGGTTGCACTTCTGACATCGCAGATTCACCGGCTTTGCGAAACCCTTCTTCTGAAAGTTCAGTACCCATCAAGAGCTTCTCCGTATTGCTGAGGCGCAGAATGGTCGCCGCAACGCCACCCGCAGCCAGTTGCGCACCGGCAATTTTAGATCCGGCCATTTGCAGGTGGATGGCCAACGTCACGGTTGAAATATCGAGATCACGGCGCTTCGATACTTTGTAGAGCTTGAACAAACTGCCCGGCTTGGGTAACGGTACGATAACTTTCGTCAAAAGTTCATCGGGCTTCAGGTCGAATTTTCTATAACCCGTGTAAAAACTATGGATGTCAATTTCACGCGAGCCCGTAGCCGAGGTGACGACCAGGCGCGCACCCAATGCATAAAGGCACGGCAACGAATCGGCGATCGGCGAAGCGTTGATGATATTGCCGCCAATGGTAGCGGCGTTTCTGATCTGCTCTGCGGCAAAAATCTTGAGGATGCCATGCAGTTCAGGCAATTCGGTTTTTGTGACAGCCAGCACGTCAGACCAGTTCGCCGCCGCGCCGATTTCGAGCGCATCACCTTTTTTTTGTATCGCGGCGATTTCATGCAGGTGCGCGATAAACAGCGCCTGCGTAATCACCGACCGTCCTTTGTTATGCTGCACGCCGAGGTCAGTGGCGCCCGCTACGATTTTTAATTGCGGCATCGCGGCGCGTAGCTTCAGCGCTTCAGCCAGATTCGCGGGTTTAAAGAAGGTTTGTCCCGAAGTCGTTCCGATCTTCAGGGATTGGCCGGTGGTTTTCGCAAACTCGGTTTCCATCGTTTTGCGGTCAAAACGTTCGCTGATTTTGACCTGCTGCGCCGAATTCAGCGCCAAACCGGCTTTGACGATTGCCTCATAACCGGTGCAACGGCAGAGATTCCCAGCGAGTTTGTCTTTGATGGTAACAGTGGTATGCGACTTTTCTTTTTCAGCCATGTCGGCGAGCGCCATAACAAAGCCAGGCGTACAGAAGCCACATTGCGAACCGAAACACTCGACCATCGCCTGTTGCGCGGGGTGCAGCGTACCGTTTTCTGCAAGGGCTTCGACGGTGATGACATGACACGAATCGAGCTGGAATAAAAACTGGATGCAGGAATCGACAATGCGGTATTCGAGTTTGCCGACGGGGTTCATCCAACCGAGAATGATCGTGCAGGCGCCGCAGTCACCTTCACTGCAAACAATCTTGGTGCCCGTCATGGCTCTTTTTACCCTGAGCCAGGTCGAGAGCGTCAGAAATGTATCTTCGCCCGAAATCTCAACACGTTCATGGTTCAGATAGAAGACAATCTTTTCGCGGGTAACAGCCATGGCAATACAGGTTCGCTTAAGTCAGCATCTTTTGTGCCAAGCGGATGGCAGTAAAGCAGAAAAGCTTTGGGAGAAAAAAGTACTCTTGCTTTCGGCGGATTATGCCGATCGACAAGCATGATGTCCCGATTCACCGCCTTCGCCCTCGTTTTCGCTGGCCTCTTTGCCCTCGCTGCAGGTATCACCGCGATCGATAGCGCGTATAAAAACGCCCCTGATACCGAGGTAAACCTCGAAGACCAGGCGCTCGATTCTCAGATTAAAGAAGAGATCGTAAAAATTGAAAAACTGCATACGCTGCGTAACCTGAAATCCATCCACATGGCCCCCCAGCAAACTAAAGTACGCATGAGCAGCAACGGCGAATGCCTCGAAGTCGATGCGCACGCAGAAAACCATGAAATGGTCCGTATCAAATCTGCACCGATTGACTACAAAGTGCAGAATATTCAGATCTGCTTCACGGGCGATAAAGTGTCACGCATCGAATCGGCTTTCACGACCATTTCACTGCGCAAGCAAGAAACCGCAAATAATAGTTTTGTCCATAAAGACCCGGCCAAGGTGGGGGCCAATGATATTGTACTCACGACGGCAATGAACCAGCGACCGAAGCCGCCGCTACGGGTCGGCGACCTCGAAAACACCAAGGTTAATCCGTTGCGCTTGTCGTTCAAGCGCGATTATTATTTACCACACCTGCGCAACACAACCTACATTTTACAGCTCACGTACGATTGGCATAAGCGCGAAGCGGTGAAAACAAACGAAAAAACCGTAAACACCTATATCAACGCGACTACTCCGTAGCGCCGGCCTTTTTTAGAATTTTACGGATTTCGTCCGTGTCCTTGCTGGGCGTGCCATAACCCTGGCCGATAATGCCCAGCGGGGATTGCCCCTGTTTATTGCGGGTCGTTGCCTGCGCGCCGGCCTTCACCAGCAATTTCACGACGATAAGATCGTCGCGCCGCACCGCATGGTGCAGCGCGGTTAAACCTTCACTATCCGCCTTATTCACATCAGCGCCGGATTTCAAAAGTAATGCGACAACCTTCGCGACGGCAGCCTTGCGTTTTTCCAGGGCTTTTGGCCCATCCTTTTTCATTTCTTCTTTGAGACCGGGAGCAGTCCTGCCGCCGCCTGACTTGCGTATATGATGCATATCGAGGCCGCAGACCATGAGCGCTGTTTTACCCTCGGCGTCCGTTGTATTAACATCGGCGCCCTTTTTCACCAACGCGGCAACCGCTTCCGGGAAATTACGCTCCGCCGCGTACATCAACGGTGTGCCGGCATCGGCAGAGCGCTGGTTGAGTTGTGCCGCGTTCGCGGACAGGGCTTCGTTAACCTCTTTGATATCGCCCGAAGCAATGGCGGCCATCAGTTTTTGGTTGGGTTCTTCGCCATGTAGCGCCGTCAGCGCCAAGGCGACGAACAAGGTTGGATAAAAAATATTCCGCATAGCGGCCAGCACCGCTCTCAAACTTCCGCCGGGAATTCTTTTTTAAGCTTTGGGGCTGAAAACCCGGACGGGTTTCTCGCGTCCCTTGACGGGAACCTCGCCTTTTTCGACAAACTGAAAAGATTCCCCCGCAGCAACGCGCACTTCTTCAGAAACGAGAATCTCGCTCGCAAACTGCTTGTTGAGCTGCTCGATGCGCGAAGCCACATTGATGACATCGCCAATCACGGTGTATTCCTTACGTTTGTCAGAGCCGACATTGCCCGTCAAAGCCTCGCCGCTGTGAATGCCGATACCGATACCCAGGGCTGCAACAGTGCCAGCTTCGGTGCGTTTTTTAAGCTCATCGGAAATCACCAGCGCCGTTTTCACGGCGTTGATGGCATGGCTGTTATCGTCGAGCGGCGCGCCAAACACGGCGAGAAACCCATCACCCAGGAACTTATTGATGATACCCGAATGCGCATGCACGATATCGATCATAAATTCGAGCAATTTGTTGAGCTCAGTATAAACCTCGTGCGCGCTGCGACTCTCCGAAAATGTCGTAAAACTGCGAATATCGAGAAACAGCGCGGTAATATGGCGGATCTCCGCCAGGTTCGTGTCACGCGACGTGAGCAGTTTCTGCACGACTTCCTGCGAAACATGTTCGCCGAAGAGCGCCTCAATTTCTTGTTTCTTTCGCTGTGATTCGATAACATGGAGGACGCGCTGTCTGAGCTGAGACGCGACGAAACCTGCGATCGCCGCGCCGCCCAGAATAAAGAACGCTTTCACAAAGTGGTTGGGCATCGTAAAAAGTAGCGACGGGTATGGGGGCTGGTTCGTTCCCATAATATGATAAACAAAAGCGATATAGGTAATCGCGGCGCTCAGCCCCGTCGTCAGGCAAATCCAGGGATTCAGCCGCAGCACCGATAAGATCACGAAGAAAGCGTACGCGAAAAGCGGTGGCATAGCCAGCCCTGCTGCCAGATCACCCTGGGGCGCGAAGAGCCAGAGCGCAAAGCTCGGTACCGTGCCTTCCATCGCAGCGTTGAAAAGACGTCCCGGTAGGGGCAGCGTTTTCTTTTTACGGGCCAGGCGCGAGATCACGGCGAAGGCGAGTGCATAAAACACAGTCACACCTCCAAAAAAAGCCGGCAAAAGAGCTACGTTGACGCGGCCACGGAAAAGTTCATTATAACGCTCCGCGGCAACCAGGTAAAAACCGAGGCTGAGCACAAACATCGAAGCAAAACTGATGACGATAATCTTAATGCGCAGGACTTCGGAAGTGGCAATTTCTTCTGAGAGTGCGTCTAAAAGTTCGGTATTCGGGTGGGCCATAACGAAGCCTCAAAACGAATCTCAACCTGTAAATTCTCTTTGCCGAACTGAATAGCTATTCAGGAATCCGAATACTAAAATCGTCAAACGCAAAAGAGATTGGAGTGCCTGGCGTGGCGGCAAAACCATAGACACCTGAATAGCCCGTCACATAAGTTGAATCCAGAACAGTTAATGAATCCGATACGGCACCGGCTAACTCGCAGCTTAGCTGGTTATATTCCAGTTTAAAGGTTATTAAATATTGATTTCCTACAATAACGGTAATCGGCGATGAAGAAACGGACAAATCCGATCGAAGACCTGCACTGTTTTTGAAAATCGTAAGCCTTTTGGGATTTGTAGTCCCGTCAATTCCGCAGAAATATCCATCAGATGGCGCAGACTTTAACTTTGATCTCGCAACCAGCATAAGCGAATGGTTCTGCGCGGGAAGAGTGGTTAAGGCCGTAAGCCGAGTGGCATGAAACGATTTCCTTTGATCTACTTTGCGTGAACAAGCTACAAAAGTATAGTTTCCCCCGGAAAAATTAACTACAGCATTTTGGTTTATGATTGATGCTTGAAAATAATTAACCCCCGAAACCTGCCAATTTTCACCCAAACTTGAAGAATCGCTCCTGTTGAAATCATCATTGCAGAATTCAGGATTGGATTCCCTTTCCATGTTTAATTGCGTACAGCACGTAAGAAGCACCAAAATAATTGACCCATAACGCAGTCGAAATCGCAGCATATTATTGTGCTACCTCCGACTTAAAACTATCAAAGAGTACCGTAATCGGCCCGCCTGTCCCTTCGCCGAAGAATCCCACTTGGCCGACCTGAAGGGCGCTATCCGTGGTCCGTAAAGCAACCTGACTCGAGCCGATATTTACGCTACACAAAAGCGATGCCCCATCCATCGCGAAAATAATAGATGCTGTTGTTCCTGCAGGAATACTGGAGATTGAATTATCTACCGCTAACTGTATAACGTTTCCTTGACTAACATTAAACAGAGCAATTTTATTTTGATAGAAGCCACATAAATAAAGGTCTGTGATCAAATTCTTCACGCGCGCCACCAAGGCGAATTTGTGGTTTGCCAAAGCTGTCATTTGAGGCTGAATTCTAAGCGATATTTTAGATTTGGTATGCTCTATGCGATTCTTACAAGCGAGGACAATATACCTAAGCGTCAGATCAAGTTTCCCCATTTGGTTGCTGATGCTAACTGTCGGTGGCGCCGAGTAGGGAAATAAGCCTGTAGCCTCCCATTTATCTCCAAGGTCCGAAGAATCTGGTCGATTAAACTCATCAGAGCATAAATCGTTATTAGAGGCTTCAAGTAAGTCTACTTGCGCGCAGTTTATGAACACTCCCAAGAGGACAAAAAGGGAAAAAATAGATCCCGAAACAAAGCGATTAACCGACACCCCCTTAAAAACCATAACCCATACCCATTAAAACTTGCAGGGTGTTTAAATCTGCGCCCTGGAATAGGATATGTGAGTAACTTCCCATCACTGATAGCGAAAGAGTTCGCCAGAGAATATAACGTAACTCCAGATTTGCGCGCAGTTCAATGTCCCGCGATTGCAATATGGCATTGTCAAAATCCCGCTGCAGCTCGGAAATTGCAGCACCCACGAGTGCCGAGAAATGGATGGTAAACGTTCGAAAAGCTGAATAGCCGAAATCCACGCCACCCAATATAGAAACGGGTTGAATACGTAAGCCAGGAAAGATACCTGCTTTATTCTGGTATTTAACGTAAGAGCCTGCAATTACAGGTGAAAAATGGAATCTACCCGACTGAAATGCCGAATAACCAATCTGACCATAAATTCCGAATGCGCCTTTGTAAATTTCGCTGAATTGTCCCTGCAGTGGCGCCGAGTAGAATCCGTAGACACCAACGTGAAGTTCGTTTGTTTTTTGATAGCGAATAATTTCTTCGCGTGGGAGCGGAGGTAAGGCTGTTTTCATTTTCATACTCATCTTATTGGAAAGCATATTAATGCCCTCAAATAATTTCAGGCTGGTTACCTGCATGACAATATTTTCCGTCACTTTTACCCGTTGGGATTGAACGTCGATAGCTTGAGCCTGAACCTGGGCAACTCCCTGGATCGTCAGAAAATTACCAATCAGCACAATATCAGCCTCAGCTTTCTTTCCCAAACCAACTGCCGTTTCAATTTCGTATAACTTAGCGGCCGAAATTTGCAGATCTTGAGCGAGTTTGCGACCTTTTTGTGGATCAAGGATATCAAAGGAGCCCGTTTCCTCCAAAGGTTTTACAAAGGAATCGGGAATTGTTGGTGTTAGGAAATCACTCGCCACATCTTTTTTCTGGTTAACGAAATCCAGAATCAACACACGGCGCTTAATCATTTCCTTAGCACCGATAGTGGAAGAATACACCAGGAACAAAAGGAAGAATAAGCAATAATTTTTCACTGGATTAGCACCGGAAAAATGAACGTCACGTAAATAGACTTTCACCAATAGCTGCCAGGAATTCCGGTGTTTTTCCTCGGGCTCAAAATCCTTGACCCGGCATAACGCGGCACACCAACGCTACCATTATGGAATCTTACCTTCTCGACTGGTTACAACTCGGCGTGCGCTGGCTGCACATGATCGCCGGCATCGCCTGGATCGGCGCCTCGTTCTATTTCGTCTGGCTGAATAATAACGTCCGCCGGCCCGTTGAGCCCAATGCTCCCGATGGCGAAAAAGATGGCGAGCTGCATGCCATCCACGGCGGCGGGTTTTACCGCGTGCAGCGCTATGCGCTCGCGCCGAAAGAACTTCCCCATGACCTGCATTGGTTTAAATGGGAAGCGTATACGACATGGCTTTCGGGCATCAGCCTTCTGGCCTTAGTCTATTACCTGAATCCCCAGGTCTATCTCGTCGACACCGCCATTGCAAAAATCGGCTCGGGTGCCGCCATCGGCATCGGCGTGGGATTCATACTTGCGGGGTGGTTTGTTTACGATTTGCTGCAACGCTCGCCCCTGGGCAAAAGCCAGCTCGCGTTTGGGATTGTTTTCTTCGCTCTCGTCATGGGCGCGACCTGGTTTATCTGCCACACCTTCGGCGGCCGCGCCGCCTACCTGCATGTCGGCGCGATGCTAGGCACGATCATGGTCGCGAACGTGTTCTTTGTCATCATTCCCTCGCAGCGCGAACTCGTGCACGCCAAAGAGCAGGGCCGCCTGCCCGAAAAGAAAATGGCCGAAATGGCCAAGAACCGCTCGCTGCATAACAACTACCTGACGCTGCCTGTGCTCTTTATCATGATCTCGAATCATTACCCGATGACGTTCTCGCATGAATATAACTGGGCGATTCTGGGCGCGATCTCGATGGGTGGGGCGCTTATCCGCCACTGGTTCAACCTGCGCGGCCAAGGGAAGTCCGCACCATACCTGTGGGTCATCAGTGCGGCCGTCTTCATTGCCGTGATCTGGTTCACTGCCCCCAAAAAACAAGCCGCTGGGGCGCCCGTCGCATTCAGGGAAGTCGATGCCCTCATGGGTAAACACTGCCGGGGATGCCACTCGGAGAAACCGACAGACGCGATTTTCAAGATCGCCCCGAACGGCGTGAAATACGATACCGCTCAGCAGATCGCCGTAATGGCCTCTAAGATCAAACAAAGGGCGGTTGAAACGCCTTCAATGCCCTTTGGAAACAAGACAAATATGACCCCCGAAGAGCGGGTGCTGCTCGGACGCTGGATCGATCAGGGCGCGAAGGTTGAGTAAGACTCTGCTTAAGAGCCGGCGGGCCGTCATTGGCAATGAAGTCAAACCCGCGGCGGTCATGATCGACGGCGAAATGATTACCGATATTCTCCCCTATGACGCGGCTTTAGGGTCGACGGGTATCCATATCATCGACTACGGCGACCTCGCTCTCATGCCCGGCGTCGTCGACACGCACGTGCACATCAACCAACCGGGCCGCACCGAGTGGGAGGGCTTTCAGACGGCCACCGCCGCCGCCGCAAAAGGCGGCATCACTACCCTCGTCGACATGCCGCTCAACTGCGACCCGGTCACCACAACGCGTGCGGCGCTCGAGGCAAAACTCAAATCGTGTGCGGGACTCTTGCATGTCGATTGCGGTTTTTATGGCGGCGTGATTCCCGGCAACCTGAACGACCTCGAACCGCTGATCGATGCCGGCGTGCTCGGCTTCAAGAGTTTTCTTATCCATTCGGGCATCCACGAGTTTCCGCACTGCGGCGAAGCCGAACTGCGCGCGGCGATCCCGATTCTCAAAAAAGGCGGAGTCCCCTACCTCATGCATGCGGAGTTGGAGTCCCCCTCCGCCTCCGGCGCCTCCCCCGTAAACGGGGGAGGCCGGATGGGGGACAATCGTTCGTATGCTACCTACCTAGCCTCGCGCCCGCGCCGCTGGGAAAATGATGCCATCGAACTTATGGCCCGCCTCGCGGATGAGACCAACGCGCACCTGCATGTCGTGCATCTGTCGTCGTCGGATGCCCTCACGACGCTGGAAGGTGCGCGCAAAAAAAATATCCCGCTGAGCGTCGAGACCTGCCATCATTACCTGACGTATTGCTCCGAAGAGATTCCTGACGGCCGTACCGAATTCAAATGCGCGCCGCCGATACGCGAAAGAGAGAACCGCGAAAAACTCTGGGCGGCGCTGAAAAACGGCACGATTGATTTTGCCGTGTCAGACCATTCGCCGTGCACGCCTGAACTCAAGGCCGCCGAATCGGGCGATTTTATGAAAGCGTGGGGCGGCATCGCCGGATTGCAATTCAGCCTCTCTGTCTTCCACACGGGGGCATCCGCCCGTGGTCTTTCGCTGGCGCAGATCAGTCATTTTCTCTCGGCGGCGCCGGCGAAATTTGTCGGCCTGAAGAACAAGGGCGCCATCGCGCCAGGCATGGACGCCGATCTCATTGTTTTCGATTCAGGAAAAAAATTCCGCGTCGAGCGCAGCGACATAGAACACCGCCACGATGTTTCACCCTATATCGGTATGGAGCTTTTAGGGCAGGTCAAAGAAACCTGGCTGCGCGGCGTCTGTGTACATAAAGAGGGAAAATCCGTCGGCCCGGCGGGCAGGCCAATCTTACGCTAATGCTCAAAACTGCCTGAACCGATGAATTCGCGCAGAATCGATGTTGAGGGTACATCGTCGGGCGAGACCGCGACGAACTGTTCGAGCAGTTGCCGCAGGCGAAATGCAGTCGCGTACGACGGGCTGTGCGGCGGCACTTCGAGCAGGTAGCGGTCGGCATAGACCTTGAGCACCGACATCTCATAGATCAGCGAAGTATCAAACACGGCATCAGCCCGGTCGACGTGCGGAAAGATATAGGCGTGCTCGCCCGCGCGCACATCGCCCCAGCGCCGGATGTTATCTTGCGTCGCGAAACCGCGCTGGCGGCGGTCGCGCACAATACGGCGCAACAGGCGCAGGTCAGAGGGATTCACATGGCTGACCTTGTCGATCGGCAGCGTCAAGAGCGGCTGAATGAAGATGCGGAACACGTGGTTCGCCGGCACAACATCGCTCAAAAGTTCAGGGTTGAGACCATGGATGCCTTCGAGCACGAGCAGCTTTTGCGGACCGAGTGTGATTTCGGGCCCTGCCGTGTGTTCGCAGACGCCGGTGCGAAAATCGTAACGCGCGGTTTTTTGCGGCCTGCCTGAAACCAGCGCCTTCAAATGTTCCGCCAAGAGCTGCAGATTCAGCGAATGTATAGTTTCGAAATCTTTCTCACCGCGCTCGTTGAGTGGCACATCGTCGCGGTTATGGTAATAGTCATCGATCGAAATGCCCTCGGGAATGAGTCCGTTGATGCGCAGCTGAATCGAAAGCCGGCGAATAAAAGTGGTTTTTCCGGAAGATGAGGGCCCGGCAACGCAGACAATCTTGATCTCGGGACGCGCCGCAATCTGGTCGGCGAGCGCTGCCAGCCGCTTTTCATGGTAACCCTCGGCAACGCGAATAACTTCGCTGACCCGGCCATCGACGCAGGCGCGGTTGAGCGCGCCGAGGCTATTCAGCTCGAAGGATTTCAGCCATTGCTGGCTCTCTTGAGAAAGACGCGCAAACGAGGAAAATCCGGCGGTCACCGTACTTTCAGCGCCTGAAAGCAGAATGAGGCTTGAGCCATTGGCTTTGATGCGGAAGTCGCCGACGAGACCGGCATGCGGCAAGAGCGGCCCATTGTAGATCGCCAGCATTCGGCCGCAGGTCACGAGGGGCACGTTGAGCATGCGCGCGGTCTGCAGTAACTGCACCGCGTCGACCTGACCGCGCTTTTCGAAATAATTGAGTGCTTCATCGATATTCCACCACTCTTCACGGAAATCCGCATGGTGCTGTATCAGCTCGCGCATGCGGCGCGTGAGCTTGTCGGCGATTTGTTGCGGGGTCAATGGATGGCCGTGCGGCAATTCAAGCCATTGCCCGGCGCCGACGCCGAAACCGAGCCGCAGCGATAATTTAGGCGTAATTTCTTCTGCCGCCTCCATGAGCAACAAAGCGAGCGAATGGCGGAGCACACGCTCGCCCTCCCAGTGTGCGCTGGTCAGAGGCTCGACGTCGACGTCGGAAAATATCTGCGTATCGAGCGAACTGACCCTGCGGTTCACGAGCGCCGCGACGACGGTTATCCCCGAAACCTGGGCAGGTAGAATATCCCGCACGAAAGTGCCGGTCTTCACTTCGCTGACAGAGCCGTCTTCACGCGTGACTTTAACCTCTGCCTGCCGCGGCAGAGAACGTTGCCGCAGAACCAGATCGAGGCTTTCTGTGCGCTCGACCAGCTGGCGGCCCAGCGTCGCAATAAGGCCCGACATGAGTTTCACAGCAAGCTGCGGCTGTGAGGCCTGCAACTCTTCAAATCCCTTACGGTTGAGGCGGGCCAGCCGCAGGGATGTCTCGGCCCTGATGGTCGCGGCGCGGGGCCGGTGGGCAATGAGGCCCAGTTCGCCGAAATGATCGCCCGGCTTCAGCATGCCGAGCTCGAGATCATGCTTGAACATACGCACCGTGCCTGAAAGCACGAAGTACATGTCATCGGCGGCGCTGCCGAAATGCACGACTTCTTCGCCGGGTTTAAACTCAGGGTATTCGAAATATTTCCCGAGATCTTTTCTTTCTTCTGTATTGAGGCCGGCGAGCACATCCACGCCTTCGGGAAGCATGCGTCTAAACCGAACCCCAACACGCGGCGGCGAGTAAGTTCATTAGCGCGCCAGGCTTGGCTGTTTTTCTATTTACGCCCGCCGCGGCCCAAACCCTTATCGCAGGCAAAACATATGTCAAACTATATCGAACTCGCAGAGACAGCCTTAAAGCGGGCTGACGAGCTTGCCCAATGCACCGAGGTACCGGGTATTCTCAAGCGCACCTTCATGTCTGACCCGATGCAAAAGGCACATGGTCTGGTGCGCAGCTGGATGCAAGCGGCGGGCATGTCGGTGCGCGTCGATGCACTCGGCAACCTGATCGGCCGCTTACCTGGCAAAACCGAAAAGATGTTTTTGACCGGCAGCCATCTCGACACCGTGCCCGACGCGGGTAAATACGACGGCATGCTGGGTGTGCTGATCGGCATCGCCGCGGCTGAAGCCATCGGCAAAGACCAGTTGGATTTCCACTTTGATACCATCGGCTTCAGTGACGAAGAGGGCGTGCGTTACAAAATGCCCTACCTGGGTTCGCTCGCCATCAGCGGCCTCTTTAAAGAAGAGTATCTTGCCCGTGTCGATGAGAAGGGTATCACGATGGCAGACGCCATCAAAAATTTCGGCCTCAACCCGGCGGATTACCCCAGTGCTGCGTACAATTTCGCCGACGTGAAAGGTTTTGCCGAAGTACACATCGAGCAAGGCCCCGTACTCGAAACGGAAAGTCTGGCTCTGGGAGCCGTGACTGGTCTCGTGGGACAATCCCGCATCAAACTCTATTTCAAGGGATTAGCCAGCCATGCGGGCACAACACCGATGCCGGGTCGCCGCGACGCCTTTGCCGGGCTCAGCGAACTCTCCGTTTTCGTCGAAAAGTATGCCCAATCGGTGCCCCACCTCGTTGCCACGATCGGCATGGCGCAGATACGCCCCGGGGGGGCAAACGTGATTCCGGGCGAAGTCTATTTCAGCCTTGATATACGCCACGGCGACCAGCAGACGCTCGATAAGGCCACTGAAGTCATTTTACATGAGGCTAAAACGATCTCAAGCGCTCGTAAGATCAAAATGGAGATCGAAACGCAAGAGGCGCAGGCGGTCGTTAAATGCGACGATGGCTTAGTTAATAAAATGGCCCTGGCTATGGAAAAACACAGCCACAAGCCATTTCGCCTGGCCAGCGGGGCGGGTCACGATACGGCCATTCTCTCCAAAGTCACGCCGACCGCCATGCTATTCATCCGCAGCCCGGGCGGTATCAGCCACAACCCGGTCGAGACGGTGAATGTCGAAGATGTGGCCGAGGCGATTCAAGTCTTCGTTGAATTTTTGAAATCCGTTTAGGATTCCACCGCGAATTTTAATCCGGCATGCGCTTCGAGGCGTGCGACGAGTGGCCCCGCCATGACACCGCCCGGCGTAAAACAGCCACCGTCAGATTCGACATCGAGCAGCGTCAGCGCCGCTTCAGATATCATCTTCGAAGTCGAGCCATAGCCGGGGTCACGGTCGCCCTTGACCGAAGCTTTAATTATACCGCCGTCGGGATATTCACCGGTGAAGAGCACATCGTAGAAACCGTTTTCTCTTTCTTCTTTAGATGGGCCATCGCCGGGCTTGAGACCCTTTCCGGAAAACGGATTGGCTTTCGCTGCGGCGTCGACGAGAGCGCGTGCGGCCTCGCCCAATGTTGTGAGCATCATTTCATCGTAAACGAAATCGGTGCCGTACTGGTGCTTCAGTAGAAAATTGGTACGGTGCACGTTCTTCGTATTGATCGGCGCCATCACAAAGGGAGCCGCCCAGACGCCCATGGTCTTATCGTATTCAGGAACCAGGCCCGACGGCTGCGACGGGCCGGTAAAGCCCGGCGTCAGCGCAAAGGGATTATTCAGCAGGCCCAGAATACCCGGGTCTTTGATCGAAGCTTTCAGCGTGGCCTTCATACTCGCCATGGTACCGCCCGAAGCGCCGCCCTGCATCTTGCGCACGCGGCCCTTGACGCGCGGCGCAGGTTTGCCGAATTTCTGGATGGCTTCTTGTTGCAAAAACCAGACGCCGAGATCGAACGGAATTGAATCGAAACCAGCGGAGAGCACAATACGCGCGCCGCTTTTCTTCGCCGCCTCTTCATGCGCATCGATCATCTGCCGCGCCCAGGCGGGCTCGCCGTTGAGGTCGAGGTAGTCGGTGCCCGATGCGGCGCAGGCGGCGACGAGCGGAGTACCATAGAGCTGGTAGGGACCGACGGTGGTTAAGACCGAGCGGGTGCGGTTACACATCGCGGCCAGCGATGATGGGTTCTCCGCGTCAGCGGCAATGAGGGGGATGTCCTTCGATGCACCTACCGCATCGCGCACTTCGGCGAGTTTTGCCGTGTTGCGGCCCGCCATTGCCCAACCCTGGATGCCGCGCTGTACAAGGTACTCGGCGACAAGCCGACCTGTAAAACCGCTTGCGCCATAGACGATGATGTCGAATTCTCTTTGTGCCATGGGTTATTTTAAGGAGGCGATTACTCGTGTCGCCACAAATTCCCTTAGGATGTAGCGTTCAGATTTTTAACGGAGAAAATTCATGCGGCTAAAAATTCCGATTGTTTTTATTAAGCCATTTTTTATCCTTTTGCCCTTGCTGACCGTCTGGGCAGGCTTCGAATACTTTCAGATCCGGAAGAAACTGAATTATTCTACACAACACCCAGATTCACGAAAGACCCCGGCGCTGGCCCTACCTGATGTGCAAGGCAAACTGCACCGCCTGGATAAAATCAATGCCCCAGGAATCGTCGTATTTTGGGCATCCTGGTGCGGACCCTGCATTGAAGAACTGCGCAAACTCGAAAAACAGGATTTGGGAAGCTGGAGTTATCTTGCTATAAACTCTGCGGATAATCGGGAAGACGCCGAAAAATTTCTTAAAAAAGAGAAATTTCAAAAACCGCTGATCTTATTCGACGACAAGGGGGAAATTTCCGGAATCAAGGGTTATCCCAGTGTCTATGCTTCCTTTGGCAATGGTGTTTGGGCGGGACCAATGCTCTGGGGTGATTTCGATGAGGTCATCACGGAGGTGAAGAACACCTTGAGTCAAACAGACTATAAGCCGCTGCAGGAATCCCAAAAAAGAAGGAGCGAGTATTTCGAAAATGCTGCATGGCACTTCTACTACGCTGTGACGAACTTAGTAGGCGTCGCATATATGCTCATTTTACTTTTTCTAATGCGTAATGTAGTGCGCCGGACCGTCTTTCTTCGCTGGGTACTTCTCGCCTATCTCACGATATGTATTTTGGAGTCCCTGAACGTTTTTAGTATAAAGGAAGTCTTTGGGAAAGGAAGCCATTCGCCATGGCGGATAGTCATCTATCTTTATTACAGTCCATTATTCTGGGGAGCATGGGTTAGTTTGGGGATCCTGATCTACTTGCGTCAGTTCGTCCCGGCTACTAAACCTGAAAATTCCTTGTCGTAGGGTAGCAAGCCACTAACGCGAGCCATGTCTTCTATCCCCAAATTCACCATCGACGGCAAGCGCACTGCCGACGAACTCGAAAAGCTCGCGCGCTTTTCTGACCACAAGTACCCCGCTGTCACGCGCATCATCTTCACCGAGAACGATGTTAAAGCGCGCAATTATTTTAAGTCTCTGGCGAATGAAGCGGGACTCTCTGTGCGCGAAGACACGATCGGTAATATCTTTGTGCGCCTCGAGGGTTCGCAAAAAGACGGCGCGATCGGTACCGGTTCACACTGCGACGCGGTACCTTTTGCAGGACGCTTCGATGGTACGGTGGGAGTTTTCGGCGGCCTCGAAGCGTTGCGCGCGCTGAAGAATGCCGGCTTTAAGCCGAAGCGCCCGCTCGAAGTTGTCTTCTTTACCTCTGAAGAACCCACGCGCTTCGGCATCGGCTGCATCGGCAGCAGAATCATGTCAAACACCATTACGATGGAAAAAGTGGCTGCTCTGCGCGATAAAGACGGCCTCAGCTTCGACCAGGCGAGAGAATCGGCAGGGTATAAAGGCGCAGTACAAGACTCTATCCTACCTAAAGGTTATTACGATTATTTCTGCGAGCTGCACATCGAGCAGGGCCCTGTGCTCGAGCGCGAAAAAAAGCAGATCGGTGCTGTGACGGGCATCGCCGCGCCCGCTTCGTTCCGTATTCACTTCACGGGCGAAGGTGGCCACGCAGGGGGAGTTCTCATGCCGGCGCGCAAAGACGCCCTGGTGCCGTGCGCTATCCTCATTCAGGAGACTGAGCGTCTCGCAAAGTCATCGGCGAGCCCTGACACTGTCGGCACCGTAGGCGTGGTGAAAGTGCATCCCGGTGCGATCAACAGTATTCCAGCGAAAGCAACGGTAGAGTTCGACATTCGCGACATACGCCTCGATACGCGCGACCATGTTGTGACCGAGGTCAAAAAACTCGCGCAGAAGCTCGCCGACGAGCGCGGCTTGAAAGTGGAAATCGAAGACATCAATTCCGATCCGCCGGCGGTTTCTGACGAGGCCATCCTCAAAATCACGGAAAAGGCCGCGGCAAATTATGGTTATTCGCATATGCGTCTGCCGAGCCGCGCCTACCACGATTCGCTGTTCATCGCGCGCATCGCGCCGATGGGTATGATCTTTGTGCCCTCAAAGAGCGGTTACAGCCACCGCAGCGACGAGTATACCTCGCCTGAGGAAATCCAACGCGGCGTCGAGATGCTGGCGCAGACTATGGCCGAACTTTCACTGCTGTAACTTGGCTTCGTACCAAAGTTTCATTTTCTCAGCAGAGACGGCGCAGGTGTTCTGGCCCAAAGCACGGGCCGCTGTGGAAACGTATTGCCGCAAAGCCGGCCGTCCCGTTTCACTGATGGCCGATACGAAACGAATGCGCGTCGAGTATGGGCGTGAAGAATATTATTTTTATCTTAGCCTCTTTGAGGGTGAGGCCGCGCTGGCTGAGTCGGAAGATATTGCCAGAAGCCGTCTATCCCACCCTTGGGCCAAAACCGTTGCAAACTGCGCTTACCGGATTGAATTTTCCGGGGATGACGACCCCGACATGGATTATTTCAACGAGTACTTTGCCTTAATGGAAGAGCTCGTGCAAGGTGCCGGGGCTATTGTTTTTGATTACCCAAGCGGCAAGTTCTTCGGCACTTAGGTTTTTTTGACACCTTGCATCGGCATCGGGCGTACATGAGGCTATGCAAAAATTATCATTCACCCTGATTTTCGCCATTTTCATCGCCGGATGCGGCAAGGGCAAGGGTTCTGCGGCTGGCGCGCTCGTGGTACCCGCATTACCGGCAGATTATACTGCCTTAGACTTAACCCAGACCGGCCTCAAGGCTACCGTGAAGGCACCTGCAGGCGCCACAGCTGAAAAATCTACCCTCGATGACAACGAGGGTAAGCGGCCCTATTACATCGTGCGCGCATTTTCGATTCCGAGCGATGCCGCGAACCCGGACAGAACCGCCCAGGCGAAATTCGATATCTATTCGACGAAGCGGCCCTTTGGCCAGCACCGCGAAGAAGTCAAATTCAGGCCGACCATCGGCTGGAAAAGCTGGCTCAAAGACGAAGGCGAACTGATCGTCTTTGCGGCGCGGCCCGGCAATTCGATCGGCCAGCCGATACGCGAAAAAGACAGTGAAGTCTATCACTTCATGCTGCTGCGCCAGGGCGCGGATGGCCAGCACTACATCGTGGCCTCTAGCTCGTCTATGGATTATACGAAGGATGAAATGCTGAGACTGCTGGCTATCGCCCAGTCGCTGAAGATCTGACCTCAGCGCGCCGCAAGGGCGCGCAGTGCTTCCTCTTGAGACGCATAGATGGAGACATAACGCGTGATCTGCACAAGATCGAGCATTTTTCTGACATGCAGGTTCGCGCCAAAAATGCACACGGAGCCGGAAACGGGGCTAAGCAGTTTCAGCAGCGAGAATAAAACGCTGACCGCGGGGGAGTCGATCGCTTCCATTTTAGTCGCATCGACCAGAAAGGTGCGGCCGCCACCCTGAACCCGGGCCGTGAGTTCTTTGCGCAGCGCCTCGGCGCTTTCCATATTCATGTCGCCGGAGGTACTGAGGATCAGGGTCGTCGGATCAACGGCGTGGAATTCTAATGTAAACGCCTGCATCGTTCATAATACGAACGGGCAGGCTTGGGGGTTACAGGCCGGCGATGCCGGCTTTGGCGACCTGGGTATCTTGCGTCGAAAGCGCGCCAGAGACGCCGATCGCGCCAACGATCTTATCGCCTTTGACAATGATCTCTCCGCCTTCGACGGGAATCACATTCGGCATGCCAAGAATCTTGAGACCCGCGCCGCCCTTTTCGACAGTCTCTTCAAAAGCCTTCGTGGCACGCTTGAATTTTATCGAGGTCAGTGCCTTGGCCTGGCAGATTTCAATCGAACCCAGCTGCGTGTTATCCATCTTTTCGAGCAGCACGAGATTCGCGCCCGAATCGACGATGGCAATCGCCATGTTCCAGCCGTTTTTCCCGGCCTCTGCCTGCGCAGCCGCGACAATTTTTTTCGCATCGGCAAGTGCGATGGGTTCACCGTAAGTCATGGGTAAATAAAGATTGCCGCGCACAGGCTGGCAATCGCAATAAGCAATGTTATCACCTTTCTGGGGCGAATTTCTGGGCACGATGGTGCTCATCATCTTAGGCAGCGGCGTTGTCGCGGGCGTGCTGCTTGAAAAATCGAAGGCGCAAAACGCCGGGTGGATTGTCATCACGGCGGGCTGGGCCTTTGCCGTCACGCTGGGGATTTTCACCGCGAAGACTTTCGGCAGTCCCGATGCGCACCTAAACCCGGCCGTAACGCTGGCCTTCGCGATCAAATCGGGCTCGTATGAAAACGTGCCCGTCTTCTTCGCCGCCCAGTTCGCGGGCGCTTTTGCGGGAGCTGTCATCACCTGGCTGCACTATTTACCGCACTGGGGCGAAACAAAAAACCCCGCACTAAAACTCGCGGTCTTCTCAACCGACCCGGCCATTCGCCATCCGGTGCACAACATGGTGAGCGAGATCATCGGCACATTGGTTCTCATCATCGGCGTCTACGTCATCTTCTCACGCGGCTCCGGCGGCATCAGCGCAGGCATGGGCCCGTTTCTCGTCGGCATACTCGTCTGGGCAATCGGCCTCTCGATGGGCGGCACGACCGGCTACGCGATCAACCCCGCCCGCGACCTCGGCCCACGCCTCGCGCATGCACTGCTGCCGATTGCTGGCAAGGGCTCATCGGACTGGCGCTATGCTTGGGTGCCAGTGGTCGCACCGCTGATTGGAGGGGGGATTGCGGGGGTGGTGTTGCGGTTGGTTTCGTAGAATAGGTGGAGTGTGACATGGGCAAAGAGTAATTATGTACGCAAAATATTTTATCGCATTATTGATTATCTTCTTAGGAAATTGCCGAGACCCCAAAGGCCAGATTGTTGAAGATTACTTAGATTCTACTCTGACGAGAGAAAGTACGATCAGAATGCAAGAGGTTTTTGTCGAAAAATTGCCACCGCAAATGCCGCGCTCAGTCAAGTTAAAACTCGGTGCCTTTGCACGCCGGATATGGGACTTTGAAACATACGCTGATACATTAAAGCAAACCTCGATACCGCCGGAAGTCATAGCCGGCATGAAGTCGACTATAGATTTCAGTAAGACAGAAGCTGGCAGGTCGTACAAAAAATCCCTTAAGAATTATTTTGACAATGAGCGGCAGCTTTTAGGCCAGAAGAGAATCTCCGATTTCCCCGCCGCTCGAATCGACTTTTTTACGCAGCGCTTTTTTGCCAATAACGAGCCTGAAAACGGGGAACGGGTAAACCGCGACTTCAACTATCGTATGATGAAAATCTTTTGGATATTGAGCCATCCAAATAAACCCATTGACGAGGCAGAAATCAAGGCAAAGTCTCAGATTATCATAAACGCTGAGCGTAACAAAATGCAGAAATCAATTATTCAGGGCAAAGTCCCAGATTCTATGCTTCTTCGCAGCTTGGTACAGACTATGCTCTTAACCGAGCAAGAATTTGAGGCGTACAAATCCTACCTTAATGCAACAGAGGCCATTTCTCTGAAAAAGTTCATTTTTGACTTTGACCATACTCAGTCGCAAATCCGCATGGACAAATACATACAATCACTATAAGTTGCCCACGTCACACAACAAATTTTACGCGCTGCGCCGCTGCGGTGCAGTAGCTCCCCGCGTGCTCCCTAAGGGGAGATTCGCTTCGCGCGTCGCCGCGAGCCGCTACGACCACATTTTTTGACGCAAATCGGCTTTACAAAGTGAATAATGACACAAGCATCAAAAAACGTCATCGTAAAATCCAACGTTAGCTGCCATGGTGCATTATGTCAGACCACTTAAATAAACTAATTAACTCAGTTCACTTTCAATCGATCCTTAAAGAGCAGAGTGTTTTTAACGTAGTTAAACAGCATTTACCAGACACTCAAATGGGGACTTTTTATGTAGACCCTGATACGAGTAAGTACAGAGAAATTGATGTATTGGCTTTAAAGGAGAGCACAATAAATCAAAAATCTGAAGAAATTAGAGTAAGAACTATTATACCAATCGAGTGCAAGACGTTGAAAAATTTTAGTGTCTTTTTGTATAATGAGCAGCCTAAAGAAAAATCCAGGCCAAATACGGTTTGGCCTCTTGAAATTCTTCAAACAACAATTTTTCAGAAGATTCACCGTGAATCACTGAGTCTAAAAGTCCAAAAACGGTTTGAGCTTGAGCATTCAAATACACGCCCGAAACTAACAGATCAGATAGATTTGGCCGCCAGTTTCGCTGAACCTGTCTTTCCTACTTATGCGAGTTTTAGGGAGATGAACCCAGCAAATGTGCGACGCAAGGATGATGATGGGAGCGTCGTTTGGGAAGCTAGCCAAAGTCTTCGGGCCTGCCAGATGTACTTCGTAAATGAGGTTATCAAGACCGCCGTTGAGGATTCGATTGAACAAATGGCAGGCTTTATTGATGAAGTTGACAAAGCTAGAGATGCAACTTATACACGCATACCGCTAATAAGACTTGATGCCATTAAAGCATTGCATAATAGATTTTACTCAATTCATCCCATATTGGTGGTAGACGCTCAGCTTTTTACAATTGATGAGAATGAAAACCCTAAGGAGATTTCCGCAGGCAATTTGGCATTTTACGGCGTTGGCGGCTTCGCAAATTTTCAAATGACAGTCATGCGGTATTCGACCTTTCAAGAGTCAATCGCTGCTTTGATAAAAGGCATCTTGATCTGAATGCCCCACGGCAGCTAACAAATTTTACGCGCTGCGCGCTGCGGTGCCGTAGTTCCTCTGAAAACAGAGACCCGAGGACAGGTCGCGTGTGCTCCCTCAGGGGAGATTCGCTTCGCTCATCGCGGGTCTTCGCAGCAAAGATCGCGGACGACGCGCACACCGGGAGGTGTGTTTTCGCGCGGCGCTGCGTGACCTTTTAGGTCTTCGTCTTCGGTGCCGCTAGACCACATCTTTTGACGCGAATCGGCTTTACAAATTGATTAAATGGCACAGGCGTCAAAAAACGTCGGCGTTAGATCCAAGTTGTGTTACCTTTACTATGAAACCATTCTCAAAGCGCTATTTTCTACTTATAATACTTGGCCTAAATTCGATTACGTGTAATAATCATAAAATTGCAACGAAAGATATACTTATTGTCGAAATCACTGATGCCGATCTCGGCCTGAAAATAACTGCTGAGCCGGAGTATCGGAGAATGATCCCCTTGTTCCGCACATCTCTGACGAAGTTTCTAACGGATTTAGGACCGTTAGCTCGATATGTTCTAATTCATATGACCCTTAGTTCGCACGAAAAAAATGACATCGATCATAACTTGCGCGACGCCATACAGAAGCTGCCCCGTAAGACTCTAATTTATGGCAACTTACTTAAACGAAAGATGACGCATAAGTTTTTTTCCTCCGCAGTCGCCGAAATGGGTCACGTTGAATTTGCCGAAGCAGACGAAATGACATGGTTATTCTATCCGAGTATTTGTGACCGTGATAATGTAAACTCTGACAATGAGCCCGGCGATTGCCCTGAAAACAAAATCCGCAGAGATATTGCTTTGATCGCCGCTGAGGGGTATGCAGGTAAAAAAATTACGACAAAACTTGCTGATTCTATTGCCTACGAAAAATGGAGATTAAAAGGGTTATCGCGAATTACCTATACGAAAGCAACGCAATCGCCCGAGCTCTTGAAGGACAAGCTCATCATAATAATCAATCAACCGACACCTGACAGCGATATGCACGATCTAATGGGGGATTCAAAAATATCCGGTTCAGAAATTCTTGGGAATCGAGTTTTGTTTTACAATGAATTAGCTGCCCCGTAGCAAACGGCGCACATCGAGGTTTGCGGGGCTACGCTCGCTGGGGCGCCATAGCTTGAAACCGCAAGGGCGATGGCGCGGGCTTCCTAAAGGGAGATTCGCTTCGCTCATCGCGGGGTCTCCGCGGCAAAGATCGCGGATGACGCGCACACCGGGAGGTGTGTTTTTGCGCGGCGCTCGTGACCTTTTAGGTCACTGAAGACAGAGGCGAAGACGCCACCGTCTTCGGTGCTACGAGGGCACATTTTGTGTCGCGAATCGGCTTTACAGATTGATTAATTGGGGCAGGCGTCAACAAACGTCAGCGGAAAATCCACGTTGAGCTCTATCGCCAGGAGACGAATGAAAAAGAAACATTACTCCTATTCATTATTGATTCTTGTCATTTTCTTTGGAGTATCCTGCCAGCCGCGACTAAAGCTGTTTATCATTCAGAATATGACCGAAAAACCTTTAGCTATTGAACTATTTATTCATCCCTTTGAGGACATGCCAGCCAAACCGCCTGAAGATTTCCCCTTCGAAGTAACTTTCTTTAAGTCTGGCTATTTTGGAGAGCCGAGCATTGAGGAGAATGGTACGCGAATACCCTTAAAATCTTCTGCGATTAAGTTAGATACGAAAAGGCATTCGATTATTTTTTCCCTAAAGCCCAGGGCGGGATTAGAGATTTTTAAAATGACGTTTCACCAGTTTAAGGCTTTGGATGATAAAACTATTTCAAAGTTTCCTTTCAAATTACTTGCAATACAAACTCCAAGCAAGCAACTAGAAATTGCCATAACATCGAAAGGTTTAACTGAAAACTTCCAGAGACCGTTTTTTTCAATCTGGGATCATGAGCGAAATGAACTAATTGTCCAATAGGCAACGGCTCACAGCAAGAATTACCTGCGGTGCGGTAGCTGCCCTACAGACATAGACCCGAAGACGGGTCGCGCTTTGCGCGTCGCGGCCCTGGCAGCAGCAAGCGGTATACTTCTTTTGTGCACAACCCTCGGCGGATATCCGAAAGCGAGTTACAGAGAGGCGCCAGGAGTATATTAACTGCCGCAAGATCCCGCTACAGGCTAAAAAGTCGAACAAGGCGTCATTCAACGGTAAATAAAATTCACGCCGCCGGCCCTCCAACAGCAAAAATATTTCGTCTAAGTAGAGTATGAGCATCTATCGAAGATACATGCTGGATGAATCCTGGGGCGATGAGCCCGAAATCAAGGCGCAGAAAAGTCTCGTCGCCGCACTCCGAAAAACACTGCTCACCCCTGCCGACGTTAAGAGCGCCCTCAAGAAGGGCATAAATCCCATTGATTCATCCATAGAGAAATGGTCTCGCATTCAAGCGGTTTTGGCCGAAGCGAAGCGAATTGAAACATTGGCTGCTTTAGAAACCTTCATCGGCGCCAAGACCTGCGCGCTCTGTATCAGATTGTACAAAATGCCCGGCATGCACCCCAGCTCTATGCCGAAGATGAGGAGATATTTGAGCAAATAAAACAGCTGGCTCTTCAGATGGTGAATTTACTGAAATCAATTCCTCAGAATAGCTGAGGGGTTATCTAAATAAAACGCCTTCACACTTAAACAGAAGATCAAAGCTTGCTCCGAAACCTTCTTTGGTTAACTAAGCTACGGTCGTCGCACGGGACGGAAACCGATGCTGGAGAACGCCTGATACGGGGAAATCGCGTTGATGCGGCTCGAGGTGCGTACAATGCCGGAACCGGGATCGTTCCAGCTACCGCTACGCCTGATACGAAGCGGGCCGGTTGCTGGGCCTATGCTATCCGCATCCGTGTAAGGTGAGGCGGTTGTATACGAGCCATTCCAGTCCCAAACCCATTCATAAACGTTGCCACTCATATGATAGAGGCCCAAAGCATTGGGTGCTTTGGTGTCTACCGGGTGTGTTGTTGTGGTATTGCCTGTAGTGCCATTAACGATGTTGCCGAACCAAGCTACGAAATCTGTTGCGGCAAAGTCAGAAACGTCGGCTGTTGCCCCGCTCGCATAGTTGCCCGGAGTGAATGCGGTGCCGTTAATATAACGTGCCGCATATTCCCACTCCACTTCGGTGGGCAACCGATAACCATTCGCCGACCAGTTGACGAAAGGAAAATCTATGCTGCCACTCCCCGGTGTGCCCAGAATCGAGAAGGTAGCCGACGAGGTTTTCTGCACGACCGAAAAACCAGCGTCACTGTAATACACAGGGGTCAGTCCATCTTTTTGCGATGCCGCGTTGCACCAGAGGATGCTATCCCGCCAACTAACAGCCGTCACCGGGTGCTGGTCGGTGCGCGCTCCGTTGTCACCCGGAATGCCTGGGTTGGCGAAAGTGTACCCGTTATTCGTGGCCCAAGCCTTCACCGTTACCCAGTCGCTGTATTGCACCTCATATTTCGCGATGGCGAACGCGGTGATCGAGGGAACCGTGTGCGTCAGTTCAATACCAGTATCGTCCATAACGAAACCGGTAGTATTCGCTGGCACGCGTACCATCAGCAGGCTACAAGAGGCCATACTTATGGTGCAACTGCTTGAAATGTCGGTCGAGTCCCAGAATTTACCCCAACTCGTGCAGGAGTGGCTCATCCCTGTTGCTATGCAAAGAAAAAACACGCCGATATAAGATATTTTTCCGGATAGCATTTCCGTAAACATATCAGAATTTTGCCCTTTGTCGACCGGAATGATCATTCAAGACCAATTTTTTTGCTTTATTCAGGGCGAGTCTCTGACTTCAGGGGCGCGGCATTAAAAATTTGTTTCATTTACGCCATGTACTTTTTATTAACTTTATTCGGGAAAATTGTTAAGAATCAAAAATGGCTATGCTTAAAGATAAAATTCTGCAGAAAAAAAGAGGCTTGATATTTTATGGGTTAACACCTCCAAAAATAAATACCGAACCTCAACGCATAGTTGAAATTGCCCATAAGCAGGTTGAAAGGCTTCAAGACATCGATATAGACGGGTTGATATTGTATGATATCCAGGATGAATCTGCACGAACGGATGCGCCGCGACCATTTCCATATATACCTACAGTTGCACCGGATAATTACAGCGAAATATACCTGAAAGAATTGAATGTTGCTAAAATAATTTATAAAAGTGTCGGTAAATATTCAGCACAGGACTTTAAGACGTGGATAAGTGCTAAAAACCACGAAATAGAATGTGCCGTATTTGTCGGTAGCCCGTCTAAAAGTCATTTGCCGGCGTTAGCATTACATGACGCCTATAAACTCAAGCGGGAAGTAAATTCACCCATCGTGCTGGGCGGAGTTGCAATCCCGGAACGGCATCTGATTAAGAACGATGAACATTTGAGAATGTTTAACAAGATAGATGAGGGCTGTTCTTTTTTCATTTCGCAATGCGTGTATAATATGGATAATGCTAAAAATCTTTTATCGGATTATTATTATACCGGCGTAGATACGGGTAAACCATTAGTGCCGATCATATTTACATTAACTCCATGTGGTTCACTCAAAACGCTGGAATTCATGAAATGGCTGGGCATAGATATGCCGCATTGGCTAAATAATGAATTAAAACATTCTGAGAATATTCTACAGAAGTCGCTGGATATTTGCAGGAAAATAGCTGTGGAGTTGCTGGAATTCAGCGCCGGTAAAAATATACCTGTAGGCTTTAATGTAGAAAGTGTTGCCATCAGAAAAGAAGAGATAGAAGCCTCTATACATTTGCTGAAAGATGTGAAAGAATTCATGAAATAAGATACAGAAGCTGGCAAAGGCACGACATGGTCATTTTTCAAAGCTTTTTACCGCGGATTCCCCCGGCCATCCCCCGCCTTACGCACCAGAATCTGCATTTTTTCGTAACGTAACTGTCACAAACCCAAATTCAGGCGATATCACCTTTAACGGCGGGAACCCTGAGTTCTCCGCTGGTTAAGGAGAAATAAATGTATATTCAATTGGCCCCAGGAAAAGTAAAAGCGGGTGTGGACGAGACTAAGATTCTTAAAGCATCCGACGAATTTGATTCCCAGTTCGTTGCCCGGCAGCCGGGCATCGTCAAGCGCATACTCTTGAAAGGAAAAGACGGCACTTACGCAGATTTGGTCTTCTTTGAAAGCAAAGAGGCCGCGGATCGGGTCGCACAGGCTGAACAGGCCGGCCATCCGGCATGCGCGAACTTTTTCCAATTGTTTGAGATGGACGAAACAAAGCCAGATATGGGTGTCCTCAGTTTTCAGGAAATCAAGGCATACGGTAAGCAGATATAAGGTCTGACTATGATTTTTTTAAGCAACAACGCACAGAGAAAAACTGAGCATGATTGGGCTGACCTCGTGCGTAAGAGCCTCGCGGGAAACCGCGAGGTGCTGGATCATCTTCTCGCATCATTGCAGCCTTATATTTTCAATCTCGCCCAAAAAATGCTGCTGAACCCGGATGATGCCGCAGACATTACCCAGGAAGTACTGCTTAAAGTCATCCTGGGTCTCCAGACCTATGCGCCCGAGAAAGCCGAATTTACAACCTGGGCCTATGCCATAGCGCGGAATCAGCTTCTGAAATTCCGCAAAGGAAAAATCGAGGCCTTGACCGGTTCCTTCGACGAGTTTGCTGAAGAAATTTATGCCGTCGCCGATGAGGTCATCGAGGCGCGGGAGTTTCAGAATCCGGAGACCCAACTCTTGGTAAAGGAAGCCAATGTCGGCTGCATGCTGGGGATGTTGTTGTGCCTGACACGCGAGCAGCGCTTAGTCTTCATTCTCGGCGAAATTCTTGCCCTCAAATCGGACGTAGCTGGTGAAATTTGCGGAGTCAGTTCTGAGAATTACAGGCAGCAGCTTTCCCGTGCAAGGCGCGATCTTTACTCATTCATGCAGAACAAATGCGGACTTGTCAACAAGGCGAACTCCTGTCGCTGCCACCGAAAAACGCGAGGCTTCGTTAAGGCAGGATATGTTGACCCGCAAAACATCCGCTTTGCCACGCCACACTATGAAAACGCGAGAATTTTTTCAGAAGAGCATGCGGCCGCGATGTGCGATCTGGATAATGAGTATGGGCAAATGTTCCGCAACTTGCCCGCATATGATGCCGGGCACACGCTGCTCACGGTTGAGAGTCTTTTGCGTTCAGAAGAATTTAAAGGGACCTTCGGCATTTAAGATACCACTACTCAACCCATAAAACATGGAGTGTCTCCGGACAGGTCGGTTTTTTTATGGCATGGCATGTGTGCGGCGAGCGTATTTTAAAGGCGGCGGAAAAATCGGGGTTCCGGTCTTTTTGCACTTTAAGGAATCAAATGTTACACCTGTTCTGCGGAAAAATCGCATCCGGTAAATCGACGATGGCAAAAGAAATTGCCTCGAAGGAAGGCGCGATAATTATCAGCCAGGATGAATGGATGGCCACCTTATTTCCCGGAGAAATTAAATCCATTGAAGATTTTGCCCATGCCCTGGGAAAGTTGCGAAAGGTCATGGGCCCGCACATCGTCATGTTATTGAAACGGGGACAAACGGTAGTGCTCGACTTTCATGCAAATACGCTAAATGCGCGCCATTGGATGAAATCCATCTTTGAAGAAGCCGGCGCTGACCATACCCTGCATTACATGAAAACGCCGGACGATATCTGCAGAACAAGACTCAATCAAAGGAATGCCAAAGGTGATCATGAATATCAGGTTAGCCAGGATGATTTTGATGCCTTTGCCCTGCATTTTTTGGCGCCATCAGCGGAAGAAGGTTTCAAGATAAAGATGTATAGGGTTTGACTTTTTTGCCGTTTTCTTTGGGATATTATAAATCACGGGGCGACGGCGGCTGGGCAGACCCGGAAAGAGGATGCCTCGCGACAAACCGGCGGCGAAGTCACCCGACTTTCAAGATCGATGATTTGGGATTTCGCCTGGCGAGATCGCTCTGAAAGCATCGACTGGATGACGGTCGCTGGGCGCGTCACCGCAGCGACCCGAAACTTTTTTTGGCATTATCCTGAGCCGCACGGCGTACATGCCTGAAGGATCAATGCCCGCTTTCCCTGCCTCAAACCGCGAAACGCTGCCAAATCCTACCCATCAGCCCCGAGTTCACTGTAAGGAGTTTTCTCATTTCGCATGGAATCGATCAGAAATTTCGACGCCGGTCGAACACTTACCTACATCGGCATTTTAGAAGGCTTAACCAATGACATGAATTCGGCCATCCTGGCCGCTACTGGGCGGGGTCAAAGTTTGCCGCCCGAGATCTTCGAAATTGCAACACGCTGCAAGTCAATGCAGCAGCTTTCGGCTGACCTGCAGGAAGACCTGGTGACCCTTCTGGACGTTCATGACCAGAAAACGCGCCAGGCGGAGGAACTCGAAATTCTCGTACGCGAAAGGACACAAAAACTCGAAGAGAGCTTCGCGCAGACGCTGCGGCTGAAAGAAGTCCAGGATGCTGATTATTTTCTTATCTCCCTGTTGCTGAAACCTCTGCTAAAACATGAATTGCAAAGTGAACATTTCCGGGTTTATTTTGACATCGAGCAGTATAAGAAAATTTTCTTCAAGAACCGTTATGCGGAGATCGGCGGCGATATCTGCGCTGCGCAGGAAATATGGCTCGGGGATCAACGCTACTGCCTGCTCATGAACGCCGACGCCATGGGCAAGTCGATGCAAGGTGCCGCAGGTTCACTGATACTTTCTGCCGTCCTGCGAACCCTCATATCACGGCCCACGGTTTCGGGGTTGAGGGGACAGTTTCCCGAACATTGGCTTATCAGCACATTCATCGACCTGCACAGGATATTCGAGTGCTTCGAGTATAGCATGATGGCTTCAATGTTCATCGGACTGTTGCATGAAGCAACGGGGATTCTCTATTTCATCAACGCGGAGCATCCATATCCCATCCTTTACCGCAATGGCGCTGCGTCTTTTGTCGAAAGTGCCGCACTAAATAAGATCGGCGCTTTTATCGATCTGGAAAATATTCACGTTAACATACTGGCATTGGAGGCGCACGATATTCTATTCGTCGGTTCGGATGGAAAAGACGATTTGATTATCGGCGAACACCACGAAGGCAGCCGAATCTTTAACGAGGACGAAACCAGAATTCTTCGCCACATTGAAGCAGGCAAGGGTGACGGAGAAAAGGTGCGCGCTGAAATCATAGACGCGGGCAAACTTGCCGATGATTATTCTTTGTTACGCCTGCAAATTCTGGACACAGCCGTGACCGCGAACTGGAAAAAGCCGCGGCCCAACCGGGGGTCGCGAATGGAATTTTGCCGGCAAATTCGCGCCGGCGATTATCATGCGGCACTGGAATCTGCGCTAAGAGCAATGCACGAAGATCCGTTAGATGAGGAAGTTGTAATCGCCTTTGCGAAAACAAATGAGAAGTTATCGAATTTCGACGCCGCACGGGTTGCACATGAAAGACTGTTATACAGGGGGAAATCCCCAAAAAAAGCAATCTAATAAACCGCAATGCCCTGGGCATTCGTGGCTGATTGCAGATTAATTTGGGTTAGGGCACCGGTTTGCTGGTCAATGGTGTAAGAACCCACCTGATTTGTCGTCGAACCATAGCTAATAACCGCAAAACGACCGCTGGCCTCGATCGCGATAAATGTCGGAAAATTCGCCACACTCAACGTTTGTACCGTGGTCGGGAAACCCGTCGAAGCGTTAATGCTGAATACGGAAATCGAGGGGCCGCTTGTGTTCACAATATAAACAAAGCGGCCCGTGGGATCGACAGCGGCGCCTTGGGGATTCGAACCGACGGAAACTGTGCCTAACAGCGTCAGCAGGCCGGTGGATGCATTGATGGAGTAGTAGGACATCGTTTGCGGAGTATTGTTTGCAGAATACAGATAATTACCACTGGGCTCGATGACCGGCGTTAGCGGACTCGCACCGCCTGCGGAAACCTGTCCGGCCAGGCCCGTCAGGCTTCCGCTAGTCTGATTTACCTGTGCGACATAGATTTGGTTATCCCCACTCGAAGAAACATAAACGTATTTACCATTCGGATGAATACCGATGCCCGACGGAGCGCTACCTGAAAGCGCAAGATTGGCAGCGCTGAGCGGCGCTCCCGTGCTCATATTGATTGAGTATTGCGTAACGGTTGAATTATTAGCGGCGCCATAAAGCACCGAAAGGGTTGGGTGATAGACAAACCCCCGGTTGAAGGTCACATCGGCATAGGTTGATCCGGTACTGGGCACACCCGTGGACTGGTTGATGCTGGAATAATTCAACGAAGTGCCGGAATTGGTACTCGAGACCAGGACTTTTCCATTAGGGTCCATCGCAACGGGTATTGTCAGCGACCCATTGGGCACCGTTAGGAACGTACTCACATTGCCCGTTGTCTGATTCAAGGTAGCGTATGAGAGGTTGGCCGAGGTAAAATTTCCCGTAAACACCCACTTACCAATATCCTTAGTCGTGTACGTGGTACTCGTGTATTCGCTGCCCAGTGCCACGCCTTGATAACTCCTGAGCCCCGTCGTAATGCGCACCTTATAGGTAGTAAGCGGTTTCAGGAAAGGTAAAGGGACTATGTTTAATCGAGTGCCGTCATTCGACAGGGTGGGCGTTTTAAGCGAAAGGCACGATGCAAAATTATCCAATGAAACCTGCACTGATCCCAAACAAAACGTGCTGCCGATGCTGGTATTTGCTGAAATCGATGCCGTATCAATGGCGACAGTGAAATCGACTGTAAATGGGCCGGAGACAGGAAAATTAGCCACGGCGCCTGCGCCGGAGTTCAAAGGCTCAAAACGCAGCTCCCAGAATCTGCTCCATGAAGAGCATCTGCCAAACCATAAAATAAGAAATACCAGCGGCATACGAACCCAAGCGCTTGTTTTATTACCGATAACCATATTGCGGCCGCCACGTTTGCTAACTCATGCCGGTATGCAACCAAAATACCCAGACTTTTTCTGAAAAAATGAAAAACTTAGGGACTGCTGGCAAGGTGGCTTAATTGCCTGGCTGTCACCTAACCATGCTTGCATGATTCGAATGCGAATTTCGCAGGCATGATGTTACCCAGTAGGCGCTTTATCTTTTATTTCTTAGTGACAGTCCACTTGAAATTCGTCGTCTTTACGTCTTTCCAAGAAGCAGTTAAAGATGAGCCCTGTGAAACGCAGGTTGTACCGTTACCAACATACGTGGGGGTAAGCAGAACGAAGCCAGCAGCAGCAGCGGTATATGTATATGTCTTAGGCGTATTAACATCTAACCCACTCAATGCTAAAGCCGGAGTACCGTAAATTCCGTAATCATAGATTCCCGATGTGTTGCTAACTGTATCATTGAGAGAACCCGGCGTGGGCTGACCAATTAACCTGAGCTGAAGTGTAGCTGAAATAGCGCTATTTCCGCATTTACCTTCCAGTTTGCCCGCGGCCATTACAAATTCATAGGTACCGGCCGCGGGGATGGCAATCTTCGCCTGACAATTATCATAGCAAGAGCCACAAATTTCGCCCGTGCTGGCAGTTTGTTCGTAAATCACTTTGTTGCCCGACATCAGGCAGGCCGGGCCTTTATCTTCAGCTTCCGTTGTTTTTGCGCATGCCCCCAGAAACAAGATGGCAAGCATACTCAAGATGAGAGGATTATTGGGGATTTTTTTCATGCATCTCATTAGAAATTATCCAACAATTGGTCAATGATATTGTTAGTCAAAATCTGACACTGTTAAAAATCCAACTACTCACCGGAAGTGTCCCGGGGAATTTGGGCTTAAATATACCTCTACGCGGGATTTAGTATCAGCGTTTACGATAAGATGGGTATTCCGTCTCCATTAGCCTGCCGCGCGCTGAAACGACTCTGTCATTGACGCCCAACTTAAATCACGGGAGCTATCCGCAATGACAGCGCCCCATACCGCCCTCACCCGCAGCCGCATTACCAGCGATCACGCGCTGATCACACCAGAAAGCCATGTGTTGCTTTCGCCGCCGGGCTGGTCGAAAGCCACCGTGGTTTATTTTATCTCGCCGCAGATGGGTGCCAACTTCACCATGTTTATGGGCGTCTTCGAAGCGGGCGGCGAAGTCAAACGCAACCTCGGCGACAATGAGATTCTGGGTTATGTCTTAGAGGGGGATGCAGAGCTGAGCGCAAAGTCGAAATCCGCGCTGCAACCGGGTTCGTTCTTTTTTCTGCCACCGGGCACCGCATTCAGCATCGCCGCGAAGAAACCCAGTCGGGTATTGTTTTTCGAAAAGATGTATGAACCCCTCGCGGGAGTTAATCCCCCTGCTGAAATTATTTCACACGAAAACAAAGTCACCAAAGAACCCTTTCTCGGTGACCCAGGTGCCCTTTTGCAAGTGCTCATGCCGATGGGCGCCGAGTTCGATATGGGTGTGAATATTTTTGAATTCGCCCCGGGCGGTACGTTACCGAATGTCGAGAACCACTATATGGAGCATGGGCTGTATGTTCTGCAGGGCCAGGGCGTCTACCGCCTCAGCGAAAGCTGGTACCCCGTGCAAAAAGACGATGCCATCTGGATGGCGCCGTTTTGCCTGCAATGGTTTGTGGCATCGGGAAAACAGAATACGAAATATATTTATTACAAGGACATGAACCGTCCACCGTTGGTATAATATGGCACTCGGGGAAAATTTAATCGCGAAAGGCCTGCTGACGAAGCAGCAACTCGACACTGCTCTCGCAAAGCAGAAAGAAACGCCCGGCGAACGTATCGGTGAAATTCTCGTCAAACTCGGCTTTGTGACTAAAGACCAGGTTGAAAGTTCACTTTAATTAATTTTTCGCCACGGCTTCGCCGCTTCGAGCGCAAAGGCAAGTTCAATGAGCGTGCGTTCGGCACCATGCGGCGCTTGCAGTTGCATGCCGATCGGCAGGCCATTCTTATCGGCACCCATCGGCAGCGAAATCGCCGGGCTGCCGGCAGCGTTGTTGAGCGGGGTAAAGGCGACGTAGCGCATCAGGCGCTCATAGAGCTGTTCGTAGTCCATATCGGGGTTTAAATGCCCGAGCTTCGGCACGACATGCCCCAGCACCGGTGAAAGTACCGCATCATAACCGCGCATCGCATCAGCATAGAGCTTTTGCGTCTGATTTAAACGGTAGAGCATCAGCGGTGCGCTCAGCATGCGCGCCTTAAAATAGTCTACCAACCCACGGCTAAACGGATCGAGCTTGGCGCCGTCAAAATCGCGGCTGACGACAAAACGCCCGAAAGTGCTGATCAGAAATGCCAGCATGGCCCAGTAGAGCGTGAAGTCTTCGAGAAAATTTTTACTCACAGGCAACGGCATCGGTACCAGTGTATGACCCATGGATTCGAAAATCTTCTGTGTCTCACTGAGTACCGCGCGCGTTTCCTCACAGGTGTGAGTTCCCGTAATCGAATCGACAATCACACCGATGCGCAGCTTTTTTTTCCCGGGGCCCTCGACGCGGCCAATCACGGGTAACTTAGGATTGCGGTAATAATCCTCAAGGCCGGCCATGAAGGCCGCAGTATCGCGCACGCTGCGCGTCACAACGCCTTCGCTCACGATATTGATCGGCATGGAACTCGCGGATGCATTATTGAGATGCCTGTCGCGCGTCGGTTTCAGGCCCACGAGGCCACAGCATGCGGCCGGCACGCGGATCGAACCACCGCCGTCGTTCGCGTGCGCGATCGGTACAACGCCGGCAGCGACGAGCGCCGCCGAGCCGCCCGACGAGCCGCCGGCAGAATAATCGGTATTCCAGGGATTGCGCGTCGGGTGGTCGCTCTCAAATTCCGTCGAAGCATTGAAGCCGAATTCGGGCAACGAACTCTTGCCCAGAACGTTGAACCCCTGCGCGAGAAACTGCGCGGTAAATTTTCCATCGTCGGCCGCAATGTGCGCTTTCGCGGCCCGCGTGCCGTTGCGCGTGGGTAATCCCTTCATGTCGGCGTTGTCTTTAACAAAAGTGGGAACTCCCGCGAATATGCCCTGGCCATTGAATTTCCGCGCTGCATCCTGCGCACGTTCGAAGATAGGAAATTCGATCGCATTCAGGCTACCGTTCACCTTTTGGGCGCGCCGGATGGCAGCCTCGGTGACTTCGGTGGCAGTAATTTCACCGCGGTGGATGAGCCCGGCGAGGGCCACAGCGTCGTGTTCTGCAAGCACGTCGTTGCCAAAGGCATGGACGCGCTCTCCCAATGTTTCAGATTTCAAACGGGCAGATGGCATGAGAGCGGGTGCGACGCACAAATCGCAGCGTCAACGGAGAAAGTATTCCCTGAATTGTATTGACTTAGGGTGTAAATGCGTCTGATTGCAACCATCTATCCATGCGTTTATTGATCCAGGCATTACCCATCTTATTGCTCAGCGCAGCGCCGATCATTGCTGCCGGGGAGCCCCCCGCTATTGTCTATGGCGCCGACGAAGCATTTCGCCCCTATGAGTGGTTCAGCGAAGACGGCAAGCTCGAGGGTTTCCAGATCGATCTGGTACGCGCCATCGCGGCCTCGACCGGCCGGCGAGTGAATTTTGTCACCGGCGCATGGAATACCATCCGCAACGGATTCATGGATGGCAGCGTGCATGTCGTCACCATGTTCGATCAGCCCGTGCGCAGGGGATACGCCGATTTCAGCAAACCGCACTCCGTGCTCGCTTCAGAAATTTTTATCCGTCAGGGCTCGAAGCCGATTTTATCACTCGCCGAACTCGCCGGTAAGGAAGTCATCCAGCAAGCGGGAGCTCTTTCTTCGGAATATCTGCACACGCAGACAATAAAGTATAAATCCATTCCCGTGCGCGATCCGCTGGAAGCGATACAGCTTCTGGCCTCAGGCAAGCACGATTGTGTTATCACCACGCAGGTCGGCGGCCGCTACGCTTTGCAGAAACTCGGCATCAAAAATGTCATCGGCACGGGGCAGCCGATTTTGGCCTCCAATGTCGCCTTCGCGGTGCGCAAAGGTGATACAGAAATGCTGCGTTGGCTCAACGACGGTATCGACAAGGTCAAGGCCGACGGCAGTTACGAACAGATTTACCAGCGCTGGTTCGGTGACGGCGACCAGGCAAAAAAAGCGGAGCTACAAAAGTTACAGCGCGTCTTTTTTGCGGCGCTCGCAGTTCTGGTTTTAATCATCAGCGGCAGCCTGCTTTGGGTGAAAATGCTGCGCCGCGCCGTGGCGGCGCAAACGCTCGAACTGCAGTACCTCGCTGACCATGACTCTCTCACGGGCGTCTACAACCGCCACTATATCACACGCGCGGTCAGCGATGCTATCCAGGAATTTACCAACCTGGGGGCAAAAGGTTCCTTCGGTTTGTTATTCATCGACCTCGACCGCTTTAAGCTCGTCAATGACAGCCTGGGCCACCATTTCGGCGATCTTGTCATCAAGGCGGTGGCTTTTGAAATTCTCGCGGCGGTCGATAACCGCTGCCTGGTGGCGCGCTGGGGTGGGGATGAATTCATCGTGCTGGTAAATTCGGTGCCGCACGGGGGTGCGCTGGAAAAAATTGCCAACCGTATTGCCGACAAACTCAAATCTCCCTACAGTTTCCGTGATAAGGATATCTATGTCGGCGCGAGCATCGGTGCGGTGATGTCATCGCTGCGTTATGGCAGTGCCGAAGAAATGCTCCGCGATGCCGATAACGCCATGTACAGCGCCAAGGCCGACAAACGCGCTTCGGTAAAACTTTTCGAACCGCAAATGCATGAGATTGCGGTACGCAGCATGCGGCTCAGCTCTGATTTTCGAAAGGCAGTCGACCGCGGCGAAATCATCAACTATTACCAGCCCATCTTCACGCTGAAAAACGCTGAACTCCGCGGTTTCGAAGCGTTGGTGCGCTGGCAGCACCCGGAACTGGGATTACTGTTGCCCGCATCATTCATGCCTATTCTGGAAAAGACGGATGCGATGCGTCTTCTGGGCGATTGTGTAATGAAGAACGCGATTGCAGCCGCAAAAAGCTGGTCTCAGAGTTTTCCGGGTGATTTTTATATCAGTGTCAATATCTCTGACGAACAATTTGCCTTTGGCAACCTGACCGAACATATCGGTGGTTTGATTGATGCGGCAAAGCTTCCCCCACATTTTATGCGGTTGGAAATTACCGAGACGGTCCTGATGGCCGATACGGTGAGTGGCATGTCGCAGCTGGATGAACTCAAGGGCATGGGCCTCAGGTTACTCATCGACGATTTCGGTACCGGATTTTCTTCCCTGAGCCACCTCGCCTCGATTCCCGCAGATACGATTAAGATCGATCGTTCTTTCGTGCACGGTTTGAAGCCGGGCCTCAAGAACTATGAAATCGTCAAAGCCATGCTGGCTTTAACGGCGAATTTGCACCTCGAGGCCGTGGCAGAGGGTGTGGAAACCGATGAGGAGCGCGAATGGTTGGGCAAGCTCGGCTGTGAATATGCGCAAGGTTTTCTGTTTTCGCATCCCCTCACCGAAGCTGCGGCGCTGCAACTTTTGGAGAAACAGTGACATTAAACGAACTAAATGCCTTACCCGAGACCGAAGCCCGCAAGGTGTTCCATGACTGCAATGCCGCGGAAAAATGGGGCAGCACGCTTGCGGCATCTCGCCCCTTTGCTGATCTCGATGCGCTGAAAAATCAAGCGGCATCGGTCTGGAAAACTCTCGGCGAGCCGGACTTTTTGCAGGCCTTCGAGGCACACCCGATGATCGGTGACGTGGACTCGTTACGCAAGAAGTATGCCTCGACAAAAGCCATGGCTTCGGGCGAACAATCGGGAGCCACAGGTGCCGACGAGGCGGTACTCACGGAACTTGCAGTAAAAAACCGCGAGTACCTGGAGAAATTTGGCTTTATCTTCATTGTCTTTGCCACCGGAAAAACCGCTGCCCAGATGCTCGATTTGCTGCGCGCACGCATCGGTAATACCAGGGCAGAGGAAATCCGTAATGCGGCGGCAGAGCAGTTGAAGATCAGTCTTTTACGTATCGATAAACTGCTGGCGTGAATTTGTATTGGCGCGGCATGAGCCGCACTTACATGCGATTATGAAAAGCATCAGCACGCACATTCTCGATATCTCACGCGGCAAGCCTGCACAGGGCGTTCAGGTTGTTCTCGAGTTTCTTGACGGAGAGTTCAAAAAGGCCGCTGAAGGTGTGACCGATGCCGACGGCCGCGTGCGCGATTGGCAATTCACCATGAAGACCGGAACCTGGCGCATCCGTTTTGAAATCGCCTCGTATTTTGAAGGCCTGAAAGAATCGTGCTTTTATCCTTACGTCGAAATCGTCTTCCAGGTGACAAATGCCGAACAGCATTACCACGTGCCCTTACTGCTCAGCGCCTACGGGTTTTCCACCTACCGCGGCAGCTGATTACACCAACACCGCCGCGCCCTTAACCTGCGCGAAAACCTGCGCGCCGGCGATGAGGCCTAGGCTCTGCAGAGATTTGCGCGTGATGCGCGCGAGAACGATAGTTCCGCCCAGATCGAGCTTCAGTAATGCAAGGGGGATCTCCCCTTCGGAAATTTCCAGGATACGTGCCGGAAAAATGTTCACCACGCTGGTATCGGTGCCGTGACTGAGTGCAATACTGACATCGCTCGCCGCAACGCGCAGCTTTACACTTTCTCCCGGCGGCTTAGCAATGCGCGGAACAAGAAACTTACCTCCGGGAAAGGTTATCTCGCTGAGCTGCCATGCTTCATCGTGAGAGACGACGATACCGGGGATAACCACTTCGGCCTCAGGACTTTTCGCGAGAGGCAGGTCCAACCGGGTGAGCATCCCGGTTGTCTCCCCCATGGCGGTAATTTTGCCCGCGTCGATCAGAATCATCTGATCGGCGAGGCGGGCAACCTCATCGAGTGCATGGCTGACATAAAGAATGGGGATGCCCATGCTATCGGCAATATGTTCCAGAAGGGGATAGATACCGATACGCGCGGAAATATCGAGAGCCCCCAGGGGTTCATCCATCAGCAACAGTTGGGGCGAACTCAGCAGCGCACGCCCTAAGGCGATAAGCTGCCTCTCACCGCCGGAAAGATTTTGCGTACGGCGCCGCAGCAAATGGCCGATTTTCAACAGGTCAATGACCTGACCGGGCTGAAAACGCCGTTTGGCTATGGCGCGCCGACTGTATCCATAGAGAAGATTCTTTTCCACATTCAGGTGATCAAACAGATCAGCTTCCTGGAAAATATACCCTACGTGACGGCTGTGCGGGGGTACAAAGTGTTTTTTACTCTGCCAGTCCGAATCTCCGATCTGCAATATGCCATCGGCACGTTCGAGACCCACTATCGCACGCAACAGCGAGGTTTTTCCGGAACCTGACGGCCCAAAGAGCGCGGTAATTCCGTTCAGAGGGAAATCCAACTGTGCATGCAACTCAAATGCACCCCGGGTCAGCTTCAGATCGGCGGTTAATTTCATTTTCAGATTTTGATCAAAATTTTGCGCCGACGCAGCACGTAGATCGTCAGCAAAATCAGAAAAGAAAATATCACGAGCCCCAGTGCCAGGCGGTGCGCTTCTGTATAATGTAATGCTTCGACATGATTGTAGATCACCGTCGACAGCACCTGCGTGCGACCCGGAATATTGCCGCCGATCATCAGTACAATACCGAATTCACCCAGCGTGTGCGCAAAAGTCAAAACAGCCGCAGTCAGGTAGGCTGGTCGTGCCAAGGGCAACGCCACGGTCAGAAAACGGTTCAACGGCGATGCGCCGAGCGTTGCCGCGACTTCGAGCGGACGGCGCCCGATGGCCTCGAAGCCGTCTTTGAGCGGCCCAACGGCAAAGGGCAACGAATAGATAATCGAACCCACGACGAGCCCCGGAAAGGAAAACACCAGTTTTTCGCCGAAGATTTTTTCAAAAAACGCCCCGACGGGATTTGCAGGCGAGAACATCAGCAAAAGATAAAAACCCAGCACCGTGGGCGGCAAAACCAGCGGCAACGCGACGAGCGCTTCAGTAACAAGGCGTAACGGCGAGCGCGAATGCGCAAGCCACCATGCAATGGGTGTGGCAATGAGCAGTAGAAGGCATGTCGTCACACTGGCCAGCTTCAACGTTAAAAAAAGCGCACTCACATCACTGCCGGACACGGATGGGCAAATGTACTATTTATTTCACACGGAGTCCGCATTTTTTTAACTACACAATGCGGGCCGAGCCTGTGCACATTTCCCCGGAATCCATTATCCGCTATCGCGACCTGTGCCGCGTCTGCAACCGCTCACGCGCGACGTGTTTCTGCAAGTATACGACTCCGCTCAGAACAAACACACGTTTTATTATTCTCATGCATCCCAAGGAATTCAAACGCCAGCGCACCGGAACCGGGCGCGTCACACGGTTATCGCTGCTCAACTCGGAAATCATCGTGGGTGCAGAATTTGGCGCCGATGCGAAATTAAGCGCAACCCTGAATGACCCGGCCTATTTTCCGCTGTTGCTTTTTCCTGGATTACATGCCATCCATGCCGCATCGGTCGAGTTTAGTTCCATGGTCTCGAATCGTCGACCCTTAGTCGTCATTGTGGATGCGACCTGGTCGAGCGCACGCAAGATGTTAAGGCTGAGCCCCAACCTGCAACAGCTGCCGCGACTCACGTTTAGAGAGGGGGACGTTTCGAAATTTGTCATCAAGCGGCAGCCCAATGCCGTTGCCCTGTCGACGATAGAAGCCGCTTACCGGGTGCTAGACGAATTGAATGCGAATGGTTATGAAAATCTCGGAACTAAACACGATTCCCTGATGCGGACCCTCGAAGCAATTGTGGCATTTCAGATCAAATGCGAGGCAGATCCGAATCTACCATCGCACCGCATCAAAAAACCGCTCAAAGCCCCTGAACAAAGTCACGCAGCTCTTTAAGGTAGTGGGTCTTCTTGCTGAGACTATCGATCATCAGGCAGCCTTCGATCGATGACAGAATAACAGTACTCAGAATTTTCGCTTCTTTATTAGTCTTGCCAAGCGCCATTATTTCGACCCTCAGCCAGTCACCGAGTGCACTGAAAAAATTCACAATGATGGTTTTCGCAGTATCTGAAATCTGAGCCGATTCGGCTGCCAAAATGCCGGCGGTGCACTGCCGGTCTTCGAGGTTATCTTCAATGAGATCAAAAACCTTTAACAGGCGGGCTTTGCCGGGTTTGAGTTTCTCCGTCTGTTCGCGGATCGCCGTAAACATCGCTGCGGCATAGTTACGCGCGACCTCTTCGATGAGATCGTCTTTCTGCGGAAAATAATAATGCACACTCGATGACTTGATGCCGAGCCGGGCCGCGAGCTCACGGAAACTCAGGCTTGAAACGCCTTTTTCCTGCAGCTCGCGGTTCGCGAGAGTTAAGATCTCTTCTTTTTTACCCATATGCGATCAGCTTGCCAGCGGCTCCTCGACATAATGCGCCAGCACATTGTCGGTGACATTCTTGAGTTTTAACCGAACCTGTTGCACGCTTTGCACTCCTGCCCTGACCTTTTCAAAGAGCGCCTGACTGACAAGAATACCGCCGGGCCGGCAAGCCTTTTGCAACCGCGCGGCGATATTCACCGCATTGCCGATCAGCGTATTATCGCGCCGATCGACGCCGCCGACGTTCGCACGTATCGCCAGGCCGGCATTCATACCCATTGTTACCGAGAGCGTGCGCTTACCGGCGGCGGCGCGCTCGGCGTTCAGATTCGCCAGCATCGTACGGATGGCGAGCGCCGTACGCACAGCAGCCTGATCGTCATGGAAAATACAAAACAGCTGGTCGCCGACAAATTTATCGATGTCACCACCTTTGGCAAAAACGACATCAACAATCGGTTTGAAGTACGCGTTGAGGAGTTCCACTGTGGCGGATGGCCCCAACTCTTCACTGAGGCGTGTAAAACCGACGACGTCGAGAAAGAGATAGGTCGCATCGACCTCTTCATCGTGGATATCCAGGCGGCCGTTTTCGACGCTCAGGTCGGCGCGCTCCCAGACGCTGCGCGAGGTATAACGTTTCATCAGGTTTTCGAGCGAGATTGCCTTGCGCGTTGTTTTAGCGAGCGCACCGAGATTATGCCTGAGCTCAATCTGCGACATCGCCTGACGCGCAAGCATCTTGAGCCTCTTCAGCTGTTCTTCAGAAATTTCACGCGGTTTGTTATCAATCACACACAGCGTGCCCAGATTGTGGCCATCGCTGGTTCTCAGGGGAGTGCCGGCGTAAAAGCGCACACTTTTCTCCGCATCGACGACGCCGTGCTGAAAGCGGGCATCGGCGCTGGTGTCGGGAATAACCATAGCGTCGTCACCGAGAATCGTGTGCGCGCAGAAGGCGCCCTGCCGCGGCGTCTGTGGCGTATCAAAACCGACGTTGGATTTAATCCAGACACGGTCTTTGTCAACGAGGCTGATCAGGCTCACGGGTGAGCCGGTGATATCAGCTGCCAGGCGGGTTAGATCGTCGAACAGCTCTTCTTTTTCGCTATCGAGAATATCATAGCGCCTGAGCGCGGCAAGACGGGCATCTTCGTTTACGGGAATGGGGGTACTCAGCATGGTTAAATCCTCCGGAATTCTATCTACTGGTAGATAGTTTAACCACAAATACATCTGTCGGCAAATTTTTTATCTATCAGTAGATAGGGTAAGTCAAGACTACGGTACCGTGTACCCAAAGGTGCGGATGGTTTTCTTCGCGGCGGGGCTCCGCAGAAACTGCATGAACTCCCTGGCCGCAGCGGTGTCTTTCAACAAGATGGCTTCCTGTGTCAGGGGTGTATAGCTATCTTGAGGAATGATAAAGCTTGAACCCGCGGAAATCTGCGAAAGGGCCACAAAACCCATCTCAGAGGCACCTGAGGCAACAAAATGGTGGGTTTGGCCGATATCCTGGCCCATGACAATGCGGCCCTGTAGTTTCTCCCAGAGTCCCACAGCGAGCAGATACTCCTTCGCTGCCTGACCATACGGCGCCACATCGGGGTTTGCGATCGCCAGGGAACGGAAATTCTGACCTTGCAGCACTTTGCCATTTGCATCCACAAAATTCCCGCGGGGGCTCCATAATACGAGTTTGCCGGTCGCATAGTGAAATCGTGTATTTTTTATGCCGAAACCTGCCGATTCGAGCAAGCGCGGATGTTTCGCGTCGGCAGCTAGAAAAACATCAAAGGGCGCTCCGTTCCTGATTTGCAGGTAGAATTTTCCGGTCGAGCCGGATATGGCGGTGAACTTGTGCTGGTATTGTTTTTTAAACCCGGGCGCCAGGGCGTTCAAGGCATCGCTAAAATTGGCTGCCACCGCAATCCGCAGTTCCTCTGCGGCCAAGCCACCGCTCATTACGGTGAAAATGGCAATCACCGCGGTCATCCAAATCGAGCGCATTTTTCCTGAATGAGCTGCAGGGTACATTGGCAACCGGATTCCTGTTTGACGTGCACATGCTTGCCGGTTTGCTGTCGTATGCGACGAATACTCATCGCGGGTGTTTCGTTGCTCATCTTCGGCTGCCAGTCGTGGAACCGGTTCTGGGAAGTCGGGGCCATGGGAGGCAATGTTACGGGAGTATATTATCCTGTTACGGCCCGTCTCAATAGCATTGCAGAATCACAGGTTATCACTAAAGGGCAGGCGCGTTACGCTTTTGAAAAAACCATTCTAACCGGTTCGGGCTTCAGCATCGATGTGGAGAATACGGCTTTCGCGCAAACCTGCAGCGTCGATAATTCCCGCGGCATAGCCGCCACGGGAAATAATGGCAATAATATCTTCTGCACCAATGCATTCTACGGCTTTTACGGAACCGCCGGCAGCGAACAGTTTAATGGTATAGCCGCAACTTCTGATAGCGGCACCGTGGTCGCTGGCAGCACCACCAGTGACATTGTCTTCACTTCAGCTGCACCCGCAAGTCCCGTGGGTGCTGCGCATTCGGGCGGGGGCGTCGGCGACATTTTTGTGATGAAACTCAACAACATTGGTGAAGTGGAATGGTATAACTACTTTGGGACGACGGCGGTCATAGAAAGCGCGGCGGGAATTGCCGCGACACCCGACGGGGGTTTTGTTGTGATCGGCAGCGCAGCCAATGGTTTTATTTCTCCCATGCATGGCCTGAATCCGGTCTGCGCGCATAGCGCTGGTGGCACGGGTGATATTATCGTGATCAAACTGAGCCCGCAGGGTGCCCTGCAATGGTATACCTTTCTGGGCGCGGCGGCGAGCGGAGAGAGTGCCGTCGCGATTACTGTGGCGGGTGATGGCAGCATCTACACCCTGGGTAACGGCAACTCAGCGAACCTTTGCGGGGGTACGGTAAACCCGATCAATGTACAGACAGGTACGGGCGATATGAACGTGGTGAAACTGGACAGTAACGGCAATATCGTGTTTTACGAATATATTGGCGGCAATGGCGGTGACACACCCCTGGCCATCACCGCCACACCCGACAACGGCTTTATTGTCGGTGGTAGCGTGCAGTCATCCACAGGAATGACGAATGCTTCGAACATGCCTGGCCCATGCCTGAATAGCTTCGCAGGCAATCTCGACGGTATCATCGTACGCGTAAACTCCTCAGGTACAGGCCTGTGGTGCTTCTACCTGGGCGAGGCCGCTGGTATTGACCAGGTCACTGGTGTCCGAATCGCCAGCGATAACAGTATTATCGTTGCGGGGCAATCCAGCGCGGCACTGAATTTAGTTTCCTGGTCAGTACAACCGACCCCGCTGCTTGCGCACTCAGGTAGCACCGATATCTTCGTCACAAAACTTTCGCTGAGTGGCGTACCCCAATGGCTCACCTACCTGGGCAGCGCCGCGGCTGAAACAGCGGGGCAAATTGCTGCCACTTACGATGGCGGCCTCGTGGTCATAGGGCAGGCGCCGACGAGTTTCGCCTCCATGGGGGGATTAACCCCGTTGAACAACCATGCGGGTGGTACCGACTGGATGCAGACGAAACTGAGTACCACAGGTGCTTTGCAGTGGTTTCAGTTTCTCGGTTCAGGTGTGGCTGATACTGCCTTAAGCGTCACCGAAACTGCCGACCGGAGTATTGCGGTGAGCGGGTCTTTCAGCGCGACAGTGCCGACCCTCAAAGGCCTCACACCGAAAAACGCCTATGCCGGTGCCGGTACGGACGCAACGGTCATCAAGCTTAACCCCAGCGGTGGCATCTAAGCCTGCCCCGGAATTTTCTGCACCATCAGGTAGCGCCAGAGAGAACTGAAAACCACGAATACTCCCAGTGCTGCAAAAATCCAGCGGAACTCAGGCCAGGCCAGGGGTTGCGTGTGCAGGAAAAGGTTGAGCTGGGGAATGTAGATGATCGCCAGCATTGCCACCAGCGAGATCAGAATTCCCAAAAACAGCCGGGGGTTCGAGAATGTATAACGACTGAAAATATTCTCGTTCGTGCGCAGATAAAAGATACTGACAAATTGCGTCAGCACGATGGTCACAAATGTGGATGTCAGGCCCGTTTCCCAGGCGCCGGGTTTGCCCTTGAGGTTGTGAAAGACCATGAGGCAGACTGCGGTGGCCAGGGCCCCGCGCATGATGCCCGAGACCAGTACGGTATAGATCCGCGTTTTATCGAGCAACGCACCTTTCTGCCGCGGCGGCCGCTGCATCTCTCGCGGGTCTGCCGGATCATACGTCAGCATGAGCAGCGGAATCATTTCACCCACAAGATCCACCAGCAGAATCTGGACGGGTAGAATAATCGGTGGGATGCAAAAGGGATCAAAGCAAAGCCTGCAAGCACGCAGAGCAATTCTGTGAAGTTCGAAGAAAGCGTGGCGATGACATTGGTCTGCAGGTTGCGGAAAATTGTGCGCCCCTCACGGATCGCAGCGACGATCGTGGCAAAACTGTTGTCGAGCAGCACGAGGCTTGCTGCCTCTTGCGCCACCTTGCTGCCATTGTGGCCCATCGCCACGCCGATATCGGCGCGCTTCAGGCTCAAGGTATCGTTGACCCCGTCGCCCGTTACGGACACGACATCGCCGCGTTTCTGCAGCGTGCCCACGATGCGCAGCTTTTCATCCGGTGAGACGCGCGAGAAAACAACCGAGCGGCTGGCCAAAACCTCTGAAAGCGCGGCATCATCCATCGCGACAAGTTTGTCGCGGTTGATAACCTGGATCGGTTGCGGCAGGCCATCTTGCATGCCGATCGCAATCGCGATGGTGCGCGCCGTCGCTTCATGGTCACCTGTAATCATCATCGTGCGGATGCCCGCCGTGTGCGCGGCGGCGACGGCGGCCTTCACCTCTTCGCGCGGCGGATCGATCATCGTGACAAAACCGGAAAATACCAGGTTCGATTCGGCAGTTTGCTGCGTCAGCTCTTCATCGGCTGAAAGATCGCGGTAAGCGATCGCAATGACGCGCAACGCCTGTGCAGAATAGGCGCGCGAAACAGCGAGCAGCTCTTCGCGGTCGCGCTCCGCCATAGGTTTGACACTGCCGTCGACACATTGCCCGGCACACAGCGGCAGCAGCGATTCAATCGAACCCTTCACGAACGAGATGCGTTTGCCGCGGTGCTCGCGGATAATGGAAATTCTTTTGCGTTCAGAATCGAAGGGGAAAAGACGGATTCTCGGATACGCGGCCAGAACCTCTTCGGGTTTAAAGCCCGCCTTCATGAGCAAGGTCGCGAACGCCGCTTCTGTGGGATCTCCCAGCGCGTAATAGTCGTTGTGGAATTCATCGGGCGCATTGACGCTGCCGGTGGAAGAGAGAAACCCCGCAAGAAAAAGAATCTTCTGATCACCCAGGGTGTTGGGATTCATCACGCGCCCGGACTCCTCGAAAATTTCGCCGCCCGGATTGTACCCGGTGCCTGTGATCTTATAATTTTCACCCTCAAAAAAAGCAGAGGTGATTGTCATCTGGTTCTTCGTGACGGTACCCGTCTTGTCGGTGGCGATGACCGTCGCGGCGCCCAATGCCTCGACCGAAGAGAGGCGTTTGACAACCGCCTTTTTTCGCGCCAGACGCGCCACCCCGAGGGATAATCCCATCGAAATTTGCGCCGGCAGGCCCTCGGGCACCATCGCCGCCGCCACACTCACGGCAAAGACCAGCGCTGTCTTGAGGGGTTCGTCGCGCCAGATCTGGATCAGAAAAAGCAACACGGCAAGGGAAAGCGAAAAGCGCGTGATATAGACTCCCAGCCGGTTGAGCTCCTTTTGTAGGGGAGAGACTTCGCGGTTCATACTCTCTGACGTGCTCGCAATCTTACCGAGCTCGGTGTGATCTCCCGTTTCACACACGACCGCCGTCGCTTCGCCGCGCGCCAGTGAAGTGCCGAAGAAGACGTAGTTGAGCCGGTCGGGCAGGGGGATATCCGCCTGCGTCTCAAAGCCGGGATCTTTTTGCGCGGGGACAGATTCGCCCGAAAGCGCAAACTCATTCGCCATGAGGCTCTCTGCCTCGATCAGCCGGCAGTCGGCGGGTACCCCGTCGCCCTCTTGCAGAAAAATAATATCGCCCGGCACCAGCGACGATGCCGGCACTTCGATACGGTGGCCGTTTCTGACCGCAATGGCGTTTTCACTGACCATGCTGCCCAGGCGCGCGACAATATTCTCGGATTTCCAGTCCTGCAAAAAGCCGACCACGGCGTTTACGACGACGATCACCATCAGTACGATGCCGTCGTTGACCGAGCCCAGGATAAAAGAAATCACCGCCGCGATAAAAAGCAGGACTACCAGCAGGTTGGCAAACTGCTCGATCAGCACCTGGAGCATGGTGCGCCCCGGGCGGGCTGTAATCACGTTGGGTCCGTGGCTGGCGAGACGGCGCTGGGCCTCGTCGGAAGCAAGGCCGGTAAGCGAATTTGTCTGGAAGGCGGAAATGACGGCGGCAAGGGCGCCCTGGTAATTGGCCATATTAAAAAAGCGGCGCTAAGAGCTTGCACGTCAACTCAGAAAAGTGCTTGCGGTGAGCTTTAAAAAAAAGGAGTTTGAGATATTATGTTTAACTTACCGGCAGGCTTGCAAATTAAAGACGAGGCAGTCCATAAATCGGGCGAAGCTTTCAAACAAATTCTTACTAAAGAGGCGTTGGAGTTCGTCGCCGCACTCTCGCGCCAGTTCGAAAGCCGCCGGCAAGAACTGCTCGCAGCCCGTGTTGCGCGCGCTCAGCGCCTCGAAGCGGGTGAGAAACCCGACTTTCTGAAAGACACGCAGAAAATCCGGGAATCCGACTGGGTGGTGGCAAAGTTGCCGAAAGACCTCGAATGCCGCCGCGTCGAAATCACTGGGCCGGTCGACCGCAAAATGGTAATCAATGCTCTGAACTCAGGCGCCGACAGCTACATGACCGACTTCGAAGACTCGAACACACCTAACTGGCAGAACCAGATCCAGGGCCAGATTAATCTTGGCGATGCGATTCGCCGCCGCATCGATTTTGAATCGGGTGGCAAACAATACAAACTTGCCGAAAAACCCGCAACCTTACTGGTGCGCCCGCGCGGCTGGCACCTCGATGAAAAACATGTCGAGGTGGATGGCAAGCGTATCTCGGGCGGACTTTTTGACTTCGGCCTCTTTTTCTTCCACAACGCGAAAGAACTTTTGAGCCGCGGCAGCGGCCCGTATTTTTATCTGCCGAAAATGGAATCCCACCTCGAAGCACGGCTATGGAACGATGTGTTCGTCTTTGCACAAACGGCGCTGGGTATTCCGCAGGGGTCTATCCGCGCGACGGTTCTCATCGAAACGATTCTCGCCGCCTTCGAGATGGATGAAATTCTGTACGAACTTAAAGACCACAGCGCCGGCCTCAACGCCGGCCGCTGGGATTATATCTTCTCGTGCATCAAGAAGTTCAAGAACGACAAAAACTTTTGCCTCGCGAACCGCGCGCTTGTCACGATGACATCCCCTTTCATGCGCAGCTATGCACTGCTGCTGCTCAAGACCTGCCACAGGCGCGGCGCGCCGGCGATTGGCGGTATGAGTGCGCTGATACCGATCAAGAATGACGCAGCAGCCAATGAGAAGGCTCTGGGTGGCGTGCGGAACGATAAAGCGCGCGACGCCAGCGACGGCTATGACGGCGGCTGGGTGGCACACCCGGGTCTCGTACCGATCGCAATGGAAGAATGGAAAAAAGTGCTGGGCGACAAACCTAACCAGATCGGCAAGCAGCGCCCTGATGTGAATGTCGTCGCCGGCGATCTCATGAGTTTTCAACCCGAAGGCCCGATCACGGAACAAGGACTTAGCTATAATATCAACGTGGGCATACACTATCTCGGCTCGTGGCTGGCTGGTAACGGCTGCGTGCCGATACACAATCTCATGGAAGACGCCGCAACCGCTGAGATCTCACGCTCACAGGTCTGGCAATGGATTCGTTCAGAAAAAGGCAAGCTCGACGACGGCCGCAAGATTACGGCGGAGCTGGTGAAATCGATGGTGCCGGGTGAGCTGGCGAAGGTTAAAGAGATCACGGGCGGCGGGGCGACGTATGACGACGCGGCGAAAATTTTCGTCGAGATGTCGACATCCGACGGGTTTGCAGAGTTTCTGACCCTGCCGCTTTACGAGAGAATTTAGAAGCGCGTCGGCGTTTAGCGAACTACCAGTAGCTGTCGGTTTCGAAACGCATACAGCTTAACGTTCGATAAAATGGTCGTGAGCCACCGTTTACGGCAAAGATTTGTATCTCTTCGATGAAACGGATACCTTCCCAGGTTAAATCGCTGTCTGAGATAAACCGGCGGCCATGGTTTTCCATAGCCAGGGCCGGAAGATATAGCTCTATTGCCAGCCGGATGAACGCCGTCAGCGTTAAGCTAAGCTCAATAGCCGCAAGACGGATAATCTTCTCATCATCCCCATAGAGACACATCAAATGGCGATGCATATCGCGTGCAAGGTGAAGTCCTTGCTTAACACCCTGGGTGGAATTGCGCAATTTCTCGCTCCAACGCAACGAACACTTGCGGGCTAACCGTAATACACAAAACCGGGTAATTGTGGATAAAGTACGGCGGCGCTGAAAGGCAATGATCTTTATGCGATTCCATTGGGCAGGGGCGAGCCGCACCTCCAGGACATGGTTGATTCGAATCGGCTTTCCTGCGAGAAACCGGGGTTGTCGTGTGCATTGCATAGAAATCTCCTATATAAGAAATACCAAAGGTTGCTCTTTTCTTCTCACTTTATCGCTGGAAATTCTTGCGTCGAAAATATCACAAGCAAGCAAACGATACAGAGTTGATTCCGATTTCCGGTATGTCTAAGGCGGCGACCTTGACCCATGTCAGATAAAAAACGCGACGACCTTTTGGTCGAGACTCTCAACCCCGACATGGGGTATTTCTTCAGAACAGCGAAGAAACTCTATGAAACCCGCACGAAATTCCAGGATCTGGAAATCCACGAACTACCCCGCCACGGCCGCATGCTGCGCCTGGACGGCGTTTTCCAGACTTCAGACCGCGACGAATTCCTATACCACGAACCACTGGCCCACGTCGGCGGTATCAGCATCGATGGCCCTAAAAAAGCTCTTGTCATCGGCGGCGGTGACGGCGGCGCCGCGGAGGAATTCCTCAAATATAAAACCATCGATAAAGTGGTCATGGTCGAACTCGATGGCGGCGTAGTCGATGCCTGCAAAGAACATATACCCGGAATCTGCGGCAATGCCTTCAATGACCCGAAACTCGAACTCCTGATCGAAGACGGCATCAAATACGTCTTCGAAACGAAAGAGACTTTTGATCAGGTGCTGCTCGATCTCACCGACCCCTTCGGACCTTCGATCGAACTGTACACACATGAGTTCTATGCGCAGATTTCCAAAATCTTATCTGACAAGGGTATCCTGAGTCTGCATATCGAGTCGCCGATCACGCGCCCTGAACTCTTCAGTAAGCTCTACTGGACCTTGAAGTCGGTGTTCCCGATCGTGAAGCCAATGACGAATTATGTCCCGTTGTATGGCACTCTCTGGGGATTTGCGCTCGCGTCAAAAACACAGGACCCGACTGCAGTTGATAAGAAAACCATCCTCGACAGGCTGGCCAAACACAACCTCGGCAAGCTGCAGTTCTATAATGAAGATACACACCACTCGCTTTTTGCCCTCCCCAACTACGTGCGTGAGATGATAAAGGACGAACAAAAGCCGATTCGTAAGGGCGATACCCTGCCCGTGCCCGCCGGTTCGAAACGGAACCTTGCACTCTACGAGGGTGAGTAAGAGACGCGACGAGGCCTTTGCTTTTTCTACGACAATTTTTTTGGCGTAAAAAAAAATGCAAAATCGTAGCTACCTAATTTCAGTTTACGGGTTCAAGGGTCGATAGAGTGAGGGGAATACTCATAAAGGGAGCATGTATATGCTGAGCAATATAAAGAAAACAATTTTGGCCGCAACGGTCATTACGGCGACAATTTCACTGGGAGCGATTGAAGACGCTTTCAAAGCAGGCAAGGATAGCCAAAAGGCGACTGATCTCGCAGAAACGGAGAAGCGTCTCGACGACCAGATCCGTCAGGTAGCGGAGCGCCTGCAGGCACTCTACACTCTGCGCGATATCGCACCGAAAGTCAAGCTGACACCGACACAGACGATTTTTGAAACCGGTAAAGACGAAGACGGTGACTTCATCGAGCTAAAAGCTTATACTTTCAACCCGCAGTCTTACAACTACGGCAAGCCAGTCGGAACTGCAACGAAGTCAATGAGGCTCTATTTCAACGGCAAGGATCTGTCACGCATCAAAACCATTGTCGATGATCAGAACTTCTACGAGCAGTACAAGTACTACACAAAATCATCGCATCCGAACCCGGCGAAGGGAAATCCGAATGAGATGCAACTCGCTACCTCGTTTAACAAACCCACCGAAGTAGCGGAAAAAAACCCGGATTACAAGGTCAAACTCGCAGATGTTGAAAACGATCCAAGTAACCCGAACCGCATCAAGTTCAAGCGCGATTTTTACATCGAGCACCTGATCTATTTCGAGAAACTCTTCCGTTTTACCTTTGAATTCCAAAAGCGCGGAGCGTCTAACGGCGACGTTGAGACAATCCACCGCTTGAAGAACTCTCTGCGTTACTAAGCTTACGCAAACGCCTGGACAGCAATTCAACCCGTTCAGGCGGCAAAGCCGCCAGGAAAAATTATATCAGGCAAAGCTCGAGTCACTCGAGCTTTTTGTGCGTGTTATTGCGCATGACCTGAACGGGCCTCTGACAGGCATGAACCTGACCCTGCAGGCATGCCAGCGTCTGAATAAGAATCCGGAGATGCATAAACTCCTGGACTCCATCGACGGCGACCTGCGCCAGGCGACAGACCTTCTCGAAGAACTGAAATCTCTCAATCGCCGGGAAACCTACCGGCTGCAAAAACTCGATTTAGCCCATGAGGTGAAACAGCTTGTGGAACAGCTGCGTATTGCACCGCGTAGCCCGATATTTATTGATTTTACCGAAGCGAATGTCAAGCTGGTCGTCGCTGGTGATTTGTCCCGCCTGCGGCGTGTCTGGCAGAATATTATCCGCAACGCCATGGATGCGGCTGAGGCGGGAAAAAGAGACGAGCGACCGCGACTCATGATTACGGTAAAACAAACGGGAAAAATGGCGCGCCTGCAATTCCGCGATAATGCTGGGGGAATTCCCCGCCAACGCCTGACGCGCGTCTTTGAACCGTTCTTTACGACCAAGGGTGAAAAGAACCGCGGCCTCGGTCTTTTTATTGCACGTAAGATTGTCAGCGAACACAACGGCAAAATTCGCGTCGTGTCGCGGCGCCCCTACACGCGCGTGACATTGGATCTGCCACTCAGCGCATTTGCCACGAATAGCCCGTCAGAGCGTAGCGAACCATGACAAAACCGGCATCGACACCTTTTCTCGATTTCGGTGAAGCCGGTAAAAAAACCACCGGCAAAATACTACTCGTGGAAGACGTCGAATCGATACAGCTGGCGATCCGCGATTTTCTGTTCGCACGCTACGATGTGCAGTCGGTAACAACGGCCGAACATGCACTGATGGCGCTCGCCATGTCACCGGATATCGACCTGCTCATCACCGATATCAAACTGCCCGAAATGAACGGCTTTGAACTCGGCAGGCTGGCGCGCAAACTGAGACCCGAGATTCCCATCATTATCATCACTTCGTACGATGTGAACGAATTCATCGACATCATTAAAGAACACGGTTTTTCACAGATCATTACCAAACACGGCCGCATGAGCCTCAAGGAAATTGAGATCACGGTCGAGAAGATGCTATCGCAGGATATTTTCGGTGTAAAAAAGTATTTTCCTGAACTGCGCGAGAGTGAAATTACACTCGCGAATTTCCCCCGCACGTTTGCTAACGGCGTTTTATACACCACAAAAATTAAATCGCTGCACGAGCGCGGCGAACTTACGGACCGCATCGCGGCGCAATTTAAGTCGCAGAAGAGGGCACCGGAATCGACGACGAAACTGGTACTCGATGAAATCACTTCGAATGCCATGTTCCGCGCACCTGTGACCGATGGCGGAGAATTCAAGTACCAGACAAAAAATTCTCATCAGGATATCCTGCAGACGCACCAGAATATCGTGCTCGACGAGGAAGATCGCTTCACGCTGCAGTTTGGCATCAGCGACGAATGGATCATTATGGCCTGTATCGATCCGCACGGGCGGCTCACAAAAAAGGAAATACTCTACCGTCTGCACCGGCACCTGACGCTCGACCCGAATACCAGCCTGCCTGCGGGTCTGCACGATTCGCACGGTCGCGGCATTTTTTTGCTGCGCGAGCAACTGTCATCGCTGGTATTTAATATTGACCGCGGGCGTAAGACCGAGGTTATTTGCTTCTATAATTCAGCGGCCGCGCAGGCCTACAAAAATATTTCCGTTTATGAAATCGACAATGTCTCAAAACCTGATTGATCTGAAAAACCTGAGCTTTTCCTATGGCAAGCGGGTCATCCTCGATGGCATCGACCTGAGTTTTCCCGCCGGAAGTTTCTCAGTCATCGCCGGCGAATCAGGCAGCGGCAAGAGCACACTGCTCTATATACTCGGAGGCTTCCAAAGGCCGGGTGGCGGTGAATATCTCTTTGAAGGGAAGCGGGTCTACCGCCGGTGGAGTGAATTCGGCCTGGGCCGTTTCCGGAAAAAAAACATCGGCTTTCTGTTCCAGGATTTCCGCCTGCTGCCGTTTTTAACCGTAGAGCAGAACATCCGCTTTCCTGTCTATTTCTCGGGCATGCGTTTCGATACGGCGCGCCTTAAGGACCGCATGGAAAAGCTCGGCATCGCACACCGCGCTAAGGCATACCCTACGGCGATCTCGGGCGGTGAGGCCCAGCGTACGGGACTTTGCCGGGCGCTGCTCATGGACCCGCCCGTGTTACTGCTCGATGAACCCACAGGGAATCTCGACCGGGCAACAGAGAAGGCTATAGTCGATGTGCTCGAAGAGCTGAAGCAGGGCGGCCTGACGCTGATCTGCGTTTCGCATAGTTCATTCATCATGGAGCGGGCAGACCATGTGCATTTTCTGAAGGATGGCAAGCTGCAAAGGCAGGAAAAAGCACCTGCCGCCAAGCCACGGGCAACGGTGAAAAAGAAATGAATATTTTGCGATTTGTTTTGCGCCGTCTCTACCTGATCGTCTTTATTGCACGAAAACATTTCATCCGCAATGCACTCTCTTCGATCGGACTCTTCTTATCGCTGCTCGTCGTCATCACGATTCTCGGGGTTCTCGAACCTGTCAAAAAGATGATTCGCCAGAAAATGGAGTCGAGCCTGCCGCCGCAGACGCTGCGCCTCGTACCCGATCTTTCTCTGATGGGAAAGGGCAATAAGAACTGGAATCTCTTTAAAAAAGAGCAGGATAACCTGATGCCGATTACCAGCCGAACGCTGGAGCGCGCGAAACACTGGGGTAAGCCCGGCGACGTGCGGCAGGTGAGCGCAACACAGCTTCTGCAACAACCGGCAATTGGCCGCTTCGAAGACCCTATACTCTCGCAGCTGGGCTTCCAGTTCGATCTGGTGCTCCAGGGGGTGCCGCAGCCCATGCTGAAGCCGCTGATGCGCTGCCGTGCGCCCTACAAGGGTGTCCAGGTCGAGGACAAGGACGATAAGATGATCGATGAGATCCCCGTCGTCGTTCCCGAAACCTATCTCGAAATCATGTATGCCTATGCAATGATCAACGGCCTGCCAAACATTAGCGCGCAGAATCTCATCGGCATGAAGCTCAGGGCGCAGTTAGGGCAGAGCATCGTTGGCACTAAATGGTCAAAAACCGAGGATGCCTTGCTTGTGGTCTGCGGGTTTGCGCCCGCAGGGGTAATCTCTGCGCTCGGCGTGCCGCTCGAATGGGTACAGAAAAAACACCGCGAGCGGAAACAGCTGAATGCGCTGGCGAGTTACGACCAGATTTTCATCGAAGTGGCGAATGAAAAGGCGCTGCCCGCTGTACTCAAGGCTGCGCGCAGCGAACGGCTGCGCGTGCCTGAGCAGAGCAAGAAATTTGATTCGATTCTGAAATCGCTGGAAAAGCTCGACCTCATTTTCCTGATCGTTGCGGCGATCCTGGGGGGCCTTGCCGCGATAGCGCTCGCGAATTCCTTCGCGCTGCTCGCCGTGCAGAACCGTTATGAATTCGGTCTCTATCTCGTGTTCGGGTCCTCGATGTTTTTCTTATGGTTTCTGCTCGCAGTCGAAGGGGCATTATGGGGATTTATACATTCTTCCTTGGCGGTAATGCTATCTGAGCCGGCCCTCAAATTTCTGCAGGGGCATCTCAATGAACTGCCATGGCTCACGAAATTATCCGGGGCCGATCTTTCTGAACTGAAACTTGAACTCAGCAATGCAGAGCGCTTCCTGATCTATGGTGCAACAATTGGCATCAGCGCCCTGGCATCACTGATACCTGGCGCGATTATTCTCGGAAAACGAACTCTCTCGCTCGTCAAGAAAGACTAAGACCCTGTGGGATAGTTATCCTTGTGGAATTTAAGGATGCGCTGCAAATCGACTTCACTCTGCTCTTTGAATTCATAGACGATCAGTTTTTCGATTAATTTGCCGATACCGGGGATCTTAACGTTAGCCTCAATATCAATCCGTCTTTTGCTCTTGCCGTCGCCATCAGGCGTATACAGGGATCTCTCGTTAAACTGAACCGCCGAATTTGCCAGTTTTAAGACCGTAAACGATGTGAACTCGGATGTTTTTTCATTGAAGGTTGTCGTTTCGTCGCAGGACAACGCTTCGCCATTGGCGAGTAATTTTTGCGCGAATAACGGCAGTGCCGTGCGAATCATCAGCTTATATTCGCGCGTCCGTAAATCCCCTTCGGTTTTATCTCCCAAGGGCTTAACCGCGGAAAACATATCCCAGATGTCGAGATGATCATACCGGGCTACGCGGATATCTACCAGCGTTTTGAAACTAAAGGGAAAGTGGTGTTCGAGTTTCGCGTGTTGCACGGGTTCGAATGAGAAAGACAGAGTGTCGGTCAAAAACAAATCGCACCATGCGTTACCAGCTCAGGCAAGAGTTCCCTTACCCGATTAAGACCGTGATTGCAGCGCGGGAGCTGCGCTACGACGACATCGACAATCAACCGGGACTCAAATCACAGGAACTTATGGGTACTGAAAGACAGGGGGCGGTGATCATCACAAAACGGCTTTTTCGCTTCGGCACTGCAATTCCGGAAATCGTAAAAAAAATGGTGCCCGCCAAATTACTCGAAATGGTAGATACAAACTACTTTGATACGGAAACGTATCTGAGCCGGTTTGTGATGCAATCCGAATATGCCCCGGAGAAAATTAAAATCACGGCGACCTGCCCTTATTTGGAAATTTCGGAAAATCTGACCGCGCGTGAATACGATGTGCTCGTCGAGGTCAATATTCCTATCGTGGGAAAATCCGTCGCCAACGCTGTCGCCGATTCCCACCGCGAAGCACTCATCAAGGACCACCAGATTATTCTCAACGCCTGCGCACGTCTTGCGGCACAGTAATCGGCTTGACCGACACCGCGGGTCTGCATAAGGAGGCTCCATGAAATCCATGCTTCAACTCTTAATCGCGCTCTGCGCGGCGGTAACCCTGCTTTATGCCGGCGCCAAAGAAACAGCGAAAGCCGAGATCGGCCGGCAGTTTGATTTGGTAAAAAGAGGCGACCTGGAAAAACTTAAGGCGCGCTTCACCGAGCGGCAAAAAGACCGCATCACATTGGAGAAGGTAAAAAAGGCACAGGCTGAGATCTCACATTATACCATGGATGACCTGGTCGCATCGGCCATTGAGGGTGAATACCAGGGAAAAAAGACCATTAAAATCAAGATGAAAAACGGGCGCACCCTCACCACCCTGATCCAGGAAGGGTCAGAGTGGTATTCCGATACAATCTGGTTCAGGTAGCCGGAAAAATTATTTCGCGCTCACATCGAGCGCGTTGGGCTTCACGTCGCCGATCTTGAGTTTGATCGAAAGACCTGAGGTCAGCAGGCGGTCAGCCAGGTCGAAGGATGAACCCTCGAACTCGACCTCGAGCTTTGCTGCCTTGCCGGCCGAACCCTTGGGATTCACAGCCTTGACGCCGCGCACTTTTTCAGTCAGCTCACCGCGCAGAACCATCAGTTTCTCATAGTCAAGACCTGTGACGAGCAGCGCAATTGTGCTGCCGCGATTGATATCCCACAAACTGACAATATCACTGACGAGTTTTTCGCGGATGGGAGTCACGGCCTTCTTCACAGCCTGCACACCACCTGATTCGGCATTGATGTGCGGGTAGGCGCCGTGCTGCTGGTCTGCAGTCAGAATTTTACCGGTGTTTATATCGATCACGCGCACATTGAGATCGGCCTGTACTGAAATAAGCTGCGAACCGCCAACCTTACCGGCCTCTTTCACGCGGCTGGAACCCACGAGAATGATTTCGGCGCCCGCATCGACACCCAGCTCGCGGGCAGCAGAGTTATTGCCACCCAGCGCTTCGGAGATTTTCTTGCGGTTCTTTTTGACAATTTTCTCTACCGTGGCGCGATCGACAAAAGGAAATCCCGCAGAGATGAACTGCGCTTCGATTTCGGTCTGCGCCACCTTATTGGTGTCAGGCTTACCGTTGAAACTTTCGTCGACGAGCACCATCATGCGCGGTTTGCCCTGCGACGCCACAACTTCTTCGATGGTCTGATTGATGAGCGCCATGCTCACCTTTGCCTTAATTTTAACGTTATACTCGGCGTCTGAAACGGCCGACGATGAAAGTATTTCGAAGGTTTCGATCATGCCCTCAGACTTGCTCGTGACAGTTTGTTTTACGAGCTGGAAGTTTTTTACATCGCTGCGCGCAGAAACCACGCTGCCCAAAACTTCCTGAACCGCTACGCGCTTGGCATCTTTAAGGGCTTCGTCTTTTGCGAGGCCGAGATTTCCGCTTTGAATCGCGGCAATGCCTGTCACGGTTACCCAGCCGTCGTTCTCTTCAGGCTTTGCGGTAGTCGACTTGCATGCCGCCGCAAGGAACAGAAATGGGATTAAGATTGAAACTAAAACTCTATGTGATTTGATACGCATACATGCAGGCTGAGAATAGCTATTTTACCCGTAAAGCACTTGGCGCTTAGCGGATCTGGAAAATTTTGGGCTCGATTTTCTCACCTGCGCCGCTGAGCAGATACCAGGCACTCTTGTCGTTCATCGAAAATTAACGCCGTGCGTCAGTGAGGTATCGACCGCGCTTAAAAACGCCAACGGCCCCATGAGAATTTCATCCGCACCCAGCGCAAACATCGTCACCGCCGTTCGATTTTATGAAAAAATACAGTGTATCCTGCACACCCCAGTCGCGTATCGTTTCATAGAGCCGCTGCCGGCATGTGTCATTCCCCGAGAAGTTTGAGATCTTTGTCAATAAAAGAAGCGAATATCTCCTGGATGCCGTTTCCACCGTTTTCTTTCGCGCCTCCCCAGAGAGCATGGGGGATCTTCCACTGCGCCAAAGCGCGGCGACGCTCTTCGAGGCCGCCCGGCGAGCGTATCTCTCCGGTAAGAGAAACCTGGCCCGCCACGGCGCGGCGCTTCATGAGCGGCTTTTCGAGATAACTCGACGCCATCGCGCACAGCAGCGCGAGGTCACCTGCCGGCTCGGCAAGCGCCGTGCCGCCATTGACTCGCACGAAAATATCGCACTGCGAAAGTTTCAGGCTGCAGAATTTTTCGAGAATCGCCGCGATCAGGTGGATGCGCGAAAGTTCGATATTCTCCCCGATGCGGCGGCCATTGGCAAAACCTGTGGGCGTGACCAGCACCTGAATCTCGAGGGGGATTATCCGCGTGCCTTCGAGTTGGGGAAACAGGCATGAGCCCATGCCACCGATTTCCTGCACCGGCAGCAGCGAATCGGCGTTCTGTATCTCCCGGAAACCTGTCGCCGTCATTTCAAAGATGGCGACATCGCCTGTCGCACCAAAACGATTCTTGACTGCACGCAGAAAACGATAGCGCGTCGCCTGGTTCTGCTCGAAATAGATAACCGTATCGACGGCGTGCTCGAGCAGTTTCGGTCCAGCAATCTGGCCATCCTTCGTGATATGCCCTGCCAGCACGAAGGCAACCTGGTTTGTCTTGGCAAATTCGATGATGCGTTGCGTGACTTCCCTGATCTGCGTCGGCGATCCCGCAAAGCCCGTGCGCTGGTCTGTATACGCGGTTTGTATGGAATCGAGCAGTACGAGCCGCGATTTTTTTTGTTTCACATAGTCGAGTAACTGCGAAACGCTGTTGCCCTGGATGATATCCAGATCATCGCCGAGGCCCAGCCGCGTGGCGCGGCTCTGCACCTGTGACAGGCTCTCTTCACCAGTGACGTAAACCGCCTTGGTATTGCGCATAATCTCCAGCAGGAGTGTCGACTTACCGATGCCAGGTTCGCCGCCGATGAGAATCACCGCACCCGGCATGATGCCGCCGCCGAGCAGGCTATCAAACTGCCTGAGGCCCGTTTGCATCACCGCAAGCGTCTCAGCTCTGCCGGTAATGAGTGGTTTAGACAGCGATTCAGCCGCCGTGACTTCTTCGAATCTGTTTTCGGTCAGGCTGTTCCAGGCCTTGCATGAAGGGCACTGGCCGTACCATTTCGGAAAGGAATCACCGCATTCGGAGCAGAGATAGGATGTTTTTTCTTTTTTAGGTTTTTGCATAAAAAAGCCCACGCACGCGTGGGCTTGCTCTTTTAGCGCGGAGTATTTGCTACTTCGCGTACATCAATTCGCCCGTCTTCTCGGCCACGTCCCAAACCATGGTACCGACCATGAGAAAGAGAAACGGAATCGACAGAGCGGCGAAGCCGACGATGAGTTTTTCTTCCCATTTGAGGTGCATGAAATACAAGGCAACGAGCAGGGCTTTGATCGAAGCGATAAAGAGAGCGATGGAAATGTTAATCGCCACCGAGCCAAAATCCACTTTAGAAATCTTAACGGTTACGATTGTTAAGATGATCAGCGCGACAAAGGTCAGCGTCAACTCCTTCATGTGAGAATGAACGCCGTGCGATTCTGCGTGTGTGTCTGAATGTGACATGGTAACTCCTTATGATACGAGATAGAGCAGCGGAAACAGGTAGATCCAGATTAAGTCCACAAGGTGCCAGTAAAGACCCGAGACTTCGACGGGCGTAAACCAGCCCGGGTGGAACTCCCCGCGGGCACCCTTAATCATCACCCAGATGAGCAATGACAGACCAATAATAATATGTAGCCCGTGGATACCTGTCATGATAAAGTAAAGAAAGAAGAACATGCTCGCGAAGGCCGGCTTCGACTTGTCTTTGCTGCCGATATTGTGCAGGTTAAACGGGACAACTTTGCATTTTTCAAGGGCGACGTCTTCGCCGTGGTGTTTATCAAATGCTTCAGCGCATTTGTTTTCTGCTTTTAGTGCCTGGTAAAGATCGGGAGCGATGGCTTCTTTCGCCAGCTCGACTTCGTGCACCTTGTGGCTGTATTCAAAATACTTATTCACAAGGAAGCCGATGCCGCAGGCAACAGTAATCGCGAAAAGCAACATCATCAGGCGGTTATTGCCGCGTTTTACCGCTTCAATACCCCAGGCTACGGTGAACGAGCTAAAGAGAAGAATTACCGTGTTCGCAGTGCCAAAAGCAACGCTGAGTTCTTTTGCCGAAGCATGGAACGCTGCGCCGTCGCGGTAGTAGGCAATCGCATAGGCGGTGAAGAGAATTGCAAAAAGCAGGATCTCCGTCGCCAGAAAAAGCCACATGCCGAAACGCGACATGGAGTAGACAAGCGGCCCTGGGTTGCCCCAAAGACTGCCGTCGCGGACTGTACGTCCTTCGTAGGTGGTGTAACCTGCCTGATTCGAACTCATTCGCTTTGCTCCCTTATTTCTTTTCCTTAAGTGGAATCCCGTCACGGCCATATTCGTACGGCCATTCTGTAATTGTCGGGATTTCGTGGAAGTTATGCTCTGGCATAGGTGATGGAATTTTCCACTCGAGCGTATTGCCGCCCCACGGATTCTGCGGTGCAGGTTTACCTTTAAAGCAAGACCAGACGATGTTCATCACGGCGATGAAATAACCCAGACCCAGCGCATAGGCGCCGAATGTCGAGATCATATGGTACATGTGGAACATCGGCTCATAGTCGTAATAGCGGCGCGGCATGCCTTGTGTGCCCATCAGGAACTGTGGGATAAATGTCAGGTTAAAGCCGAGGAATACGAAGATAAAGCTGGCGATACCAAATTTTTCATTATACATGCGGCCCGAAAACTTCGGCATCCAGTAGTAGAGCGCCGCCATCAGCGAGATCACCGTACCGCCCTGGATTGTGTAGTGGAAGTGCGCGATCACGAAGTAGGTATCGTGATAGCTGACATCCACCGCAGGTGCCGCGAGTGGAAGGCCCGTGAGACCGCCGATCGCAAATAAGAATACAAACGCCAGTGCATAAAGCATCGGCGTTTTAAGTGAGATCTGCCCGCCGTAGAGGGTGGCAATCCAGTTGAAGACCTTGATCGCCGTGGGAATAGCCACAAGGTAGGTCAGGAACGAGAAGAAGATCGCCACCGAAGAAGACAGTGTGCTCACAAACAAGTGGTGCGCCCAGACGATAAAGCTCACACCAGCGATCGCCAGTGATGATAGCGCAATCGCTTTGTAGCCGAAGATCGGCTTGCGTGCAAAGACGGGCAGAATTTCGGAAACCACACCCATCGCCGGGAGAATCATGATATATACAACCGGGTGGGAATAGAACCAGAAGAAATGCTGAAACAGTACCGGATCGCCGCCCAATGCCGGGTCAAAAAAGCCGATACCAAAGAAACGTTCCGCGATCAGCAGGAACAGCGTGATACCGATGACCGGGGTTGCGAGAACCTGGATTAACGATGTTGAATAGATCGCCCATGCAAAGAGCGGCATGCGGAACCAGGTCATACCCGGGGCGCGCATTTTGTGGATTGTGACGACGAAGTTCAAACCCGTCAGAATCGATGAAAATCCGAGCGTAAAGGCGCCCAAAGTCATCGTAATGACGCTTGAGTTCGACTTCGCGCTGTAAGGCGTGTAGAATGTCCAACCTGTATCGGCAGGGCCACCAAACCAGTTAAACGGGTCGATGAGGCCAACGAGGATCGTTGCGATACCAAAGAGGTATACCTGGTAGCTGAAACGGTTGAGCACCGGAAAAGCCACATCGCGTGCGCCGATCATGATCGGCATAAAGATGTTACCAAACGAAGCAACAATACCCGGAACAATGAACACGAAGATCATGATCGAACCGTGCAGTGTGAAGAATACGTTGTAGGTCTTTTCGTCGATAAAGGTTCTGCCTGGGAAGAGGAGCTCCGTGCGGAGCAGCATCGCGAAGGCGCCGCCCACGAGGAATGCCAACAGGCCTGTGAACAGGTAAAGGAGGCCGATGCGTTTATGGTCAACGCTTGAGAGCCATGACCAGATACCTTTTTTGCTTAAATAATTCTCATGATGATCATGGTGCGCGTGATCTGCTGTATGTGCTATGGATGACATCGTTTCCTCCTATTTTAATGACTTGATAAATGCGATGAGATACTTCGTCTCGTCTTCTTCTACCGGCATCGGTGGCATTGCAGCAAAACCTTTGACGACTTTGACGCTGGGTTTCAGCATCGATTCCTTGAGGTAGGCCTCATCGACTTTAATCGGGCCTGTGGTCAGGGTTTCAGTCTTACCGAACAGACCTTTGAACGAAGGCGCCGCGCGCGGTGAACCATCGATCGAGTGGCAGGCTGTGCAACCTTTAGTGTTATAGAGTTCTTTACCTTTTGCGGCCAGCGCGGTTTCATCTACCGGTCCGCCTGCAGATTCTTTCGCCATGTCGTCGGTGATTTTCTGGAGTGAGGCTAACTTCCACTTTTCGAAATCCGCCGGCTCCATGACGCGCACTTTGCCGAGCATGCCCGAGTGCTTATCGCCGCAATATTCATTACAAGTGATAACAAATTCACCAACTACAGTCGGCTCAAACCAAAGGCGTGAAGTCAGGCCTGGCACAACGTCTTGTTTTACGTAGAAGGACGGGATAGTAAAGCTGTGGATAACATCCGTAGATGTCATCTGCATGACGTACTTGCGGCCCTTCGCCACAACGAATTCAGTCTGGGTCTTCTGCGCTTCATCTTGCAGGCGCTTAGGGTTTTCCGGGGTAGGATTGACGTTGACCGAAGAGAGTTTGATGCACTTTTCAGAGTTGGTTTTAGGATTTTTGACGCAATATGGGTACTTAACATCCCATGCCCATTGGCGCGCCGTCAGCTGGATAATTTCGCCGTCTTTTGGCATCGAGCGCAGTTTCACGAACGAAACGACACCGTAGTAGAAAATGACGCCCAGAATGATCGTGGGCAGCACTGTCCAGATGATTTCGGCTGTTGTGTGGTGCGTTAAATAGAGTGTCTGGCGATCGGGTTCGCCCTTGCGGCGACGGTACCGGATCACGAGGTAAATCAATACCCCTTCGACCAGAATAAAGGCCACCAGGCTGATACCATTAATCAGGTCCGCGGCAAATTTTACTTCCGCCGCAACGCTGGATGCCGTGGGCGCATGAGTAATAAAACCCATCACTGTGTTGAAAAAACTCGTCATTCCGTTCCCCTCATTCGTGAACTATGGTGCTCAGCACCGTTATAGAGCGCGTTTGCGTTTCTCTCGTATCCACAGCACCGCCAGGAAGGCAATCACCAGAATTCCGGTGAGAATTCCCCCCAGACGCATGACGCGCCAAGCCACCAAACTGTATTTTCGCTTCACCGGGTCAAAACTATAACAAGTCAGCATCAGGCGATCGCTCATCGTCTGCGAAATCTTGCCATCCGCGGCCTCGAGCAGCGCCATGCGGAAGTCGGTTTCATTGTGTTCAACCCCATAAAGATAACGTGAAACTTTGAAATCCGGGGTCGTGACAACCAGCACCGCCGGATGGACATACTCTGCATCGGTCTTTTTCGGGTTGGTCGAGGTCTCTTTGAGATACTTGAAACCAATGGCTTTTGACATGGCAGCAATGTTTTCAACAGAACCGGTGAAAAAACGCCAGTAAAATGTGTATTCCGGCAGATTCTGGTCGGTGACTGCGGTTAACCGCCGCAGGTAGTTGGCCTGTTTCATCTTGGCGAGCTCGGGTTTTTCATCGGGATGGAAGCTATAGGCAAGAACGATGTATTCCTTGCCGATTTTAAAGCGTGTCTCTTTTTCGATGGCCTGCAGAAGCCCGTTGAGGGTCAGTGTGCAGAGGTGGGGACAATTATAATAAACCGGCGCGATAATCACCGGACGGCGGCCATCGCCCAGCGATGACAGTTTCACGACCTTGCCGGTTTCGTCGGTGAGGCTCAGGCCTGAAAGATCACCGGCGAGTTTTTCTTCAACCGTGACTTCAAGCGGGGGTGGTGTTTTCGCAATCGTATCATCGGCAGGCGGATGGTCCGCCCATACGGGTATGAGACCCAAAACAAGTACCACGAGATACCGGCGCATACCGGCAGATCGCGATTGCGATTCACTCCGTCACACCTTTCGCCGGGTTTCTCTGAAAAAGGCCAGGATGCGGTTTTCCATATACGACTCGCGGAAATTATGTGAAAGCAGCATAGCGCAGTGGCCGCCGCGGTCGGGCATTTCGAGGAAAAAGTTTCCTGACGTTTTGGCAATATCGGTGGGATAACACTCGGGGCTCAGAAAGGTATCGTCTTTGGGGTTGAGTAGTAAGAACGGTATGCAGATGTCTTTCAGCACAGGCAAGGCGCTGCTCTCGCTGTAATAGACTTTTTCATCGGCAAAGCCGTTCCAGGGCGCGGTATAACGGGCATCGAGTTGGGCGAGAGTTTTGACTTCGCGGTCATAGGTTTTGACATCGATGTAGATCCCCCTTTTGGTGCGTTTGGATTCGAATTTCTTTTTAAAGTCGCGTAGAAAGCGTTTGAGATAGATGCGGTTGCGGAACGCTTCGATGACTTTTTGTGAAGCGGCAAGATCGATAGGCGCTGACACGGCGACTGCCGCCTTCACCGACGCGTGGAGATTTTTTCCCTTGCGGCCCAGGTAAACCAGAGTGAGGTTTCCCCCCAGGCTAAAACCGCTGAGGTAAATTTCACGGAAACCTTGCCGGAGTGCATGTTTCACCACAGCGTCGAGATCTTCAGACTTACCACTGTGATAAAAATGCAGCTTACGGTTGATGTCGCCTGAACAACCGCGCATATTCCATGCGACGGCGGAATACCCCTGCGCATTGGCCTGGCTCACCGTATGCAGTATATACTTACTCTGGCTCGAACCCTCCATGCCATGCGTGAGTATCAGCAGTTTTTTTGAATCTGTCACCGACCAGTCGAGATCGACGAAATCACCGTCGGCAAGTTCGAGCCGTTCTCGGATATAGGGAATTTTCGGTCTGTGCCGCAGGGTGGCACATGAAATGGTGTGTAAATGCGGGTTCCTCAAAAACCTCGGGATCTTGTATGTCGATTCAATGACAGGCATATTATCTTAGTCTATATAATAATCCTTATTTATATTAATACTAATAACGGCGTGGAAATGTGGAAAGCTTTAAAATCCCGTATTTTAAAGGCTAAGCAGGGCAAACAGAAAAACTTAAATCCGCCTCTGACCACAAAACGGCAGCCGACGGAAAAAGGGGAAACCAAAATGAGAACAAATGTGGAAAGATTTAACAGGCCGCTGACCTCCCTTTCAAAAGTGCTTTCCGGCTTGCCTAAGATTACCCGCGCTGATCGCATGAAAAGATTAGCTACGCTATTTATCGTTTTAGCCGCCATTTCAACAACCACCCTTTGCGGCGGTGGCCCGAACGAACCCCTTGCCACCTTTGACGGCGGCAGCGTCACGCAAAAAGACGTTGAAAAAAACAACGAACAAGAGTTCTTTGAGATAAAGCAAAAAGAATTCCAGATCAAACAACAGGCTGCCTTTGAGACAGCGCGCGAACGCATCTTTGAAGCGGAAGCCAAAAAACGCGGTATGGATGTGAATAAGTTTGTGGAAACCGAAATGTCCAAACGCCGCGGCCAGATCACCGAAGAGGGTATCCGCCAGTTTTATGAAACCAATAAAACCCGTATCAACCAGCCATTCGCCCTGGTGAAAGACCGTATCCGCCAGCAGCTGATCAATAACCAGGAAAAAGGCGCCCGTGACTCACTGACTTCCGAACTTTTTAAGCAGTATAACTTCAAATTTAATCTTAAAGAGCCGCAGGCGCCGACACTGACGCTGGTAAATGACGGCAAACCGTTCTGGGGCAAGGCCGATGCAAAAGTTGTCATCACCGAATTTTCAGACTTTGAATGCCCGTATTGCCGCCAGATGCAACCCGACGTGCAGCGCCTGAAGGCAGAATATGCAGGTAAGATAAAATGGGTTTTCCGCAACTTTCCACTCGATTTCCACGCACAGGCAATGCCGACGCATATCGCGGCGTCTTGCTCGGGTAAACAAGGCAAGTATTTCGAATTTCAGACACGTGTCTTTGCTATCCCCTACAATGGCCGCCAGCTCGATATGTCTGCAGCACAGCTGAAGAACGTCGCACAAGGCATTGGCCTGAACATGCCAGCGTATGAGCAGTGTTTTGCCGATAAAGAAGGCCGCGAGCGAGCTGAAATCGAAGCCGATATGCGTTACGGCCAAAAGGTGGGCGTGCGCGGTACACCGACCATCTATATCAATGGCGTACTCTACCAGCAAGAACGCTCGTATGAGGCGATGAAAGATGCCATTGATAAACTGTTGAACTCTTGACCGTCACCGTTCTGGGCAGCGGCACCTCAACCGGGGTGCCGGTAGTCGCCTGCGCATGCAAAGTCTGTACCTCACCAGAACCTGAAAACCACCGCCTGCGCGCATCGCTGCTGCTGCATGGTACCGCGCCCGTTCTCATCGATACGGGCCCAGACCTCAGGCAACAGATGTTGCGCACCAAGGTCGAAAATTTAGCCGGCGTTTTATACACACATTTCCACTACGATCATCTCGCAGGCCTCGACGACCTGAAACCATTTACCTTCGAGCGTGAGGGAGAACTTACCTGCTACGCCAATATCCAGACGCATGAAAATATCGTGAGCAAGTATCCCTACCTGCGCGATAAAAACCCGTATACGACTATTCCGCGTTTGAATGTCGAGATGCTGCCGGGTAACGAACAGGACGGTTACCGCCAGTTTGAAATGGCTGGCCTGAAGATACAGCCGATACGGTTGGTGCATATTCCCAAGGCTGGGGTACTCAGCACGGGGTATGTGGTGAATGGTGCATTCGGATATCTCACGGATTTCAAGGAGATCCATCCGGATGATGAAAAATACCTCTTTAATCTCAGGGCGCTCTACCTGGGGTCACCGCTCGACCGCCTGCATGTTTCGCACATCAGCCATAGCGAAGGCCTTGACCTGATACAGAAATTCAAACCCGGGCAGGGTTATATCGGCCACCTGTCGCACCAATACCTGCATACCGAGCTCAAGGCCAAATGGGCGGGGATTGCCCTGCCAGCCTACGACGGCCTCGAAATCAAATTTTAAAACGAAATTTTTGTACGTTCTTTTGCGCCGCGACAGAGGCGGCGATCTCACCCGTACTCATGCAGATTCCCTGGCCTGCCGCTTCTTTTTCCATTAAGGCGTCGAGACCCAGGTGACGATCACGCAGCAGCGGCAAAGAAATGCGGATGGATTGCGGTGAGTTGGCGGCGATGGCGTTTGCACAATCATCAACGGCTGCGGCAATTTCGGCTGGCGAGCCGACCTGGTTGAACAGAGACGCGAGGCGGGGTTCCGAGGCCGAATAGATCTTTCCCGTGAGCAGCATCTCGCGGATCAGCGGCGAATTCTCCCCCTGTGCCCAGAACTCCGCAGCCATGCCGGGGTTGAGACCGATGCGCACAAAGTTCATCCCCACCTTCGCGCCCGAGGTAACAAAGCGCATATCGCAGGCGAGAGCCAGGCAAAAGCCGGCGCCGACACAGGGGCCGTTGATCTGGGCTATGGTCGGTAAGGGCAGGGTGAATAGGGTAAGATAGGATTTATAGAATTTCAGCATCGCTGCCGAGGATTCTTCTTTAGGAAGCTTCGTCAGCTGAATCAGGTACTCGAGATCGCCACCAGCGGAAAATGCCCGGCCGCGTCCGGAGAAAATTACCACGCGCGCCGCAGAAGCCTGAATGATGCCTGCAAGTTCGACACAGCCTGCGGCCATTGTCGTGTTCAAGGCATTGAGTTGATCGGGGTTATTGAGTTCTACGCGGCAAACACCGGACTCGTCCAGTGTGGCAAAGAGTTGGTTTTGATCGTAAAGGGTTAACCCCTCCCCTCCCCCTCCCCTAATAGGGGAGGGGTTTTGGGGTGGGGTCTTGTGTGGTGAAGCTGCACTCATAATGGCATCGTGAGAGGGAGTCTTACGGAGTGCTTCAACCCGACCTCATCCGCAATTGCCAGAACCTTCTCCGTCGCAATATTGCCCTTCGCCCCGGGCGAAAACGGGCAGCCACCGATGCCGCCCGCTGAAGAATCAAATTTCACAAATCCCTGCTCCATGCAGTAACGCGCGTTTTCGCCCGCGAGCTGAAAGGTATCATGAAAGTGCCACCAGAGTTTCTCGCGGAAGGGTGCTAGTAATCCGGAAGCTAAAAGTTCCTGAATCTGCACTTTCGTTGCGCGGCCCGTTGTATCGCCCAGCGAGATCTCATCGACGCTCTCGAAGAGCGGCAGAAACAATTTGAGATCTTCTACCGGGTGCATCGTGCCCTGGTATGCGCAGTCGAAGACGGTCGACACATAAAGGCGGATGACCATCTGTGCGCCGCGTGCGGCGGCGATGAGAAAGCCCAGCTCGGCGATCGATTCCTGGACACCGCGGTTGATATTCTTCTTGTTGAATGTTTCCGAAGTCGCCGAAAACAAAGCGACCGATTTGCAGCCAATTTCGACTGCACGGTCGAGCCCGCGCTGGTTAGGGACGAGAAGGGAAATCTGGTTTTTCAGCTGTGGATATTTTTTAAGAACTTCGCTGAAGACCTGGTCGGAGTCGACCATCGTCGGCACTAGTTTGGGGTTCACAAGCGAACCGACTTCGATTTTCGTGAGACCGCAGGCGATTAATCTTTCGACAAAGGCAATGCGTTCTGCGACGCTCAGTACCTGTGACGCCGATTGCAAACCGTCGCGCGGGGCAACTTCACAGATTTCGAGAAGTTTATCCATTGGTTGGTTTTGCTCCCTTTTTGCGCGCCCGCTGGGCAGCAAAGGCGATGCCCTGTGCGTTGAGATCAATGTCCATGCCGAGTATACCCTGCTCTTCTTTAGAAAGGTGAATGCCGCGTTCGGTTAATTCGCGGTTGAAGAATTTTTGAAAACCGGCGAAGGCAAATTTATAGGCGTCATCACCGGTAAGTTCCCCATCCCTGAGTGGAGTAAAGATAGCTTCGATTTCATCGAGCGCCGTGGTGAGCATGCGGTGTCCGCCTGCCATGTCGGTCCATGCGCCGAAGTGCGTGGGGTAGGCACGCGCCGCTCCCGTGGCCAGTATCTTATCATAGCTGATGCGCGCTTCCGCCGCATCGAAATCTGTCGGCGAAGTGCTTGGGAAAAGAAAGGCATGTGAGCCGTGCTGTAGTAGCGGGTAGGCGATGCCAAAGGAGTCGCCGGTAAAAATGCTTTGGGACTTCTTATCGAGAATGACAAAATGGTGGTTGGCATGCCCGCGCGTATAGATGAATTCGAGATCCCGGTCGCCGATGTGCATCACTTCCCCATCGGCGGGAATGTACACCCGGCTCTCGGGTACCGGCAAGATTTCACCGTAGAGTTTGTGAAACTTTTCGGCGCCATAGACAGAACAGGCGCTTTCCACCAGCCGTGTGGGATCGATGACATGCGGCGCAGCGCGGGGGTGCGCAACGACGACAGCATTGGGGCAGTGTGAAAGCAAAAGGCCTGTTGCGCCGGCATGGTCGAGGTGCACATGGGTGATGATGATGTGCGAAACGTCTTCGGGCTTATAATTATTCTCTTTGAGTGCGGCGAGTAATGCCGGTACGGCGTAATTGGTGTTGTTGTCTATAAAGCAGGCTTTGTCACCTGCGCGCAGCAGGTATGCCGCCGCCACCTGCGGCAGAACATAATTGCAGTCGATCGTGACGATGTCCGTCATCTGGGGTCGTTATTATATATTTGCGCGCAGCGCAAATATATAATAACATTTTTAGAGACTTTCGCTGTCGGAGAGGCTGAAAATCGCTTTTTCGCCGGCTTTGTACTGCTCGAATTCGTCGTCGTCATCGACTTCGGCGATCTGAACATCGCCTTTGATGACTTCGATGGAAAATTTCGGTTCGCCTACGGGCAAAAGATTCCCGAGTTCTTTGAAACGCAGATGCACATCGTTATCGGGCCCCTGCGCAATACGTACCTTTGCCTTAAATGGTCCGTTGTTGACGATGACAGACGCTTTGCCTTTGTATTTCAGTTTGAAATCCGCTTCGGTGCCGGCAAACGCCACTTCAGAGCGGAAAGAGTCGCCGTTCGAGGCCTTGACGACGCGCAGTTTGGAGCCCTGCGCTACGGTGAACTCACCGATTTTTTTGCGTTTGCGCATGACGCGCAGAGAAACAGACTTTTCATGCGTGCCGAATTCATTGTTGAGGGCGCTTTTGCCCAGCTCGTCTTCGATGCGTATGGTATCGTCGGCGAGAAAACTGATGAGGGTAAGCCCTGCGCCGATAGCCACGACAAAGAGTGCGGCGCGGCTGATAATCTTGAATGTGGTTTGCGCGGTTAAACGCCCGAATGTTGCCGAGACCAGACGGCCACGTGCCTTTACAGGTTTATTATGCGTTACGCTGGCAAGGTTCGTTAGCCGCGCGCGGTTCTCGTTTTGGTATTCGGCGATGGCGTCAGCCTTGGCCTGGCTCGGCAGAAATTCTGCGGCCGCATTGGCATACTTATGCGTTGTGATAGCGAAGAGCTGGTCGGCCATAGAGAGGCCCTGCCCTTTGGGGTTTTTGCGGGATGTTCTGTTTGTAACCCGTGCCATACTTTCTCTAAAGAAGATACGTATTTATCGGCATCTTCGGACAGATTTTTTCTCCATCCGCCTGTCTCGCAATTTGGTTATGTCCCATCAGTGCCAATTTTATTCCAATTCGACCTTTTCGATCCCGAGCTTTTTCAGCTCCTGCTGAAAGAACTGGAAGAGCTGTGAGACACGGCGCCGCAGGTGGCGGTCAGAAATCTCCAAAGTCTCGGCAATGAGCAGTTTGGGCTTACCTTCTTCGAGCATGTGGAGTAACAGAATACCCTCGCCCTTTTTATCGAAGCGCATCGCCAGCTCGCGCAGGGTACCGCGCAGTTCATGCCAGGCGCGGCTTTTGACGTTTTCTTCGGGGGCTTCGATGCGGTCGAATTTTTCTTCGGTGAAGTGCGTCAGCTTCTTGCCGCGGCGGATATAGTCGATCGCGCGGTTATGGCATGAGCGGTAGAGCCAGGCGAGCTCGTCTGAAGTGCGTATTTTTTCTTCGCGTTTCTGTTTCAGGAAAGAAATGAAGACGTCTTGCAGCACATCGTGCGCCTCATCGTCACCGACGAAGTTGCGCAGGTATTTAAGAAGCTGCCCCTTATGCTCGCGGAAAAGGACATCGACACTTTTCTCAGCGGCGTCGGCCATGGAGAGGCCACGGGGGGGCATGAACTCAGTAAGTAAAGTTTATTGTCGGCAAAGATGTAGGACGAATTCCTGATTACCTTTCGTGCCCTTAACTGCTGCCTTTTCGCTGTGTTCAACCATGATTTTCAGGGCAGCCAGTTTGGTTGTGAATGCCTCCAGCAGCTGGTGGGATTTCTCTCCGTCCTCAAGAATGCCGTCGACCAGCATACCGCGCTCCGCCTTGGGTAATTCAAATTGCGGTTTAAAGAGCACAATGCCTTCGGCCGGCCGCGAACGCGGTTCCAGCAGGGCGAAGGCTTTGCCGACCATACCCTCCAGCGACGCAAATGATACGTCGGCGACGAATGCTTCGGGTTTCTGTGTGAGCTGCGCGGCTTCGAGTGTCTTAAAATCACATCCCTCAAGCACCTGAACACGTTTATCGGTGCGCAGCTTCTGGTGCAGAAGGCCTTTGCCGACGTCGATGGCGATCACCGCTGCGGCGCCGCGTTGCAGCAGCGCATCGGTGAAACCGCCCGTCGAAGCACCGATATCCAGAAAGTTTCTGCCTGCGACCGGAATGCCAAAACTTTCCAGCGCGGCATCGAGCTTCTCGCCCGCGCGTGAAACAAACTTCTTCACGCCGCGGATGCGGATGGTATCGGTTTCTTTGACGGTGGCACCCGGCTTGGTTACAGGCACGTCGTTCACCAACACTTGCCCCGCGAGAATGAGCCCTTCAGCTTTTTTTTCATCGGGGGCAAGGGCGCGCTGTATTAACGCTTCTTTCAGCTGCATGGTTCACCCCAAGTCTGGGGGAAGGGAGACTTTACCTCCCCCTCCGCAAATTTGAGGAGGGGGCTGGGGGGTGGGGCGAAAACCGATCGGGTCATGCTCAAGAATGCCGGTTCATTAAAAAGTCAGGTAATGAAACAAAGAGGGCCGATTCGGGAAAAATTTTTGCTGCATTTACTTTGAGTTTAGCAGCAAGCGCCGTTGCGCGAATCCTGGCTTTCTCCATACCGATGGCAGCAACAATCGTTTTCTTATTCTGGGCAGCATCTTTACCCGCAGTTTTGCCGAGCGTCGCGGAGTCTTCCGTCGCGTCGAGCAGATCGTCCGTGATTTGGAACAAAAGTCCCAGGCCGCGGGCCCAGCGCATGATGGGCAGACGTATTTTTTTCTCCGCTGTGAGAAACGGCAATACCACCGCGGCTTCGATGAGTTTGCCGGTTTTCAGGCGGTGCAGCCGCAGCGTCGAAGCGGTATTTGCCTCCATATCGAGAAACTGACCCGACACCATGCCCTGGGCGCCGACCGCACGCGCGAAGTACTGAATGGCAGTAGCGGGGGCATCCGCGCTGGCAACAAATTCAAAACTTAAGGATTGCAAGAGGTCACCGACGAGAATCGCCGTTGCTTCGCCGTATTTCTTATGGCAAGAAGGCTGACCGCGCCTCAAATCGTCGTTGTCCATCGCGGGCAAGTCGTCGTGCACCAGCGAGTAGGTGTGCAGGCATTCGAGGGCAGCGGCAAGGCGCAGCGTACACGTGTCGTTGAGGCCGGCGAGTCGGCCGGCTTCGAGAACAAGGACCGGCCTAAAGCGTTTGTTTTTTCCGGAGAGTGTGTACTTTGTCGCTTCTTTGAGCAGGGGCGGCGCCGACTTGAGAGAGGTTTTCCGCAGCAGCAAAAAAAAATCCCGCTCGAAGCGGGACTTTAATTCGTAGAGCGGATCGCTCACGGAACGGTGTGGTGGTTATTGACCAGCGAGTTCGAGACCGTTGAAGAAGAACGCACCTTCGATTTTTGCGTTTTCAACAGAGTCAGAACCGTGCACGGCGTTTTCGCCTTTAGATTTCGCAAACAGCTTGCGGATCGTGTTGGGCTTCGCTTCAGCGGGGTCGGTTGCACCGATTACGTCGCGCCAGTGCAACACTGCGTTATCGCGTTCGAGAATCGCTGCGACGACAGGGCCTGAAGCCATGAAGCTACAGAGTTCGCCGTAGAACGGGCGAGAGGCATGTACGCTGTAGAATTCCTGCGCCTGTTCGAGGCTCAGGCGTATGCGTTTCATCGCGCGGATCTTGAAGCCTTCTTCTTCGATGCGGGCCAGAATCTTGCCCGAGTAGTTCGAACGCACGGCGTCCGGTTTCACCATAATCAATGTCGTTTCTTTTTCAAACATAGGGTGAAATGGCTTTTTTAGACATGCCGTCAACGAGAGCACCTGTTACTCCTTGACGCCCTCTTTTCCGTTTAAACTCAAACTCTATGGCAGTTCTCATTACAGAAAAGACACGCATCATCGTTCAGGGCATCACCGGCAAAGAAGGCTCATTCCACACAGGGCAGATGCTCGAATACAATACCACGGCAAAAGTCGTCGGTGGTGTAACACCCGGCAAGGGCGGGCAAAAATCAGAACATGGTTTGCCGATCTTTAACAGTGTCCAGGACGCCGTAGACAAAGAAAAAGCCAATGCTGCGGTCATTTTCGTCCCACCTCCGTTTGCCGCAGATGCCATTCTCGAAGGCATTACCGCTGGTCTCGATCTGGTGATCTGCATCACCGAGGGTATTCCCGTCCGCGATATGTCGCGCATCGTCGATTATATCCGCAATTCTAAAACTGTTGTTGTTGGGCCAAACTGCCCTGGCGTGATTACTCCGGGTGTCGGCAAAATGGGCATCATGCCAGGCTTCATCCACAAGGCGGGTACGATTGGCGTGGTTTCGCGCTCGGGTACGCTGACCTATGAATCCGTACACCAGCTGACCCAGGTCGGCCTCGGGCAGTCTACGTGTATTGGTATTGGCGGTGACCCGATCATCGGCCTGCCGCACCTCAAAGCGGTTAAACTTCTGGCGGATGACCCGCAGACCGAAGGCATTGTTATGATCGGCGAAATCGGTGGCAGCGCCGAAGAAGAGGCCGCGGAATACATCAAACAATATGTGAAAAAACCTGTCGTGGGTTTCATCGCCGGCCAAACGGCGCCTCCGGGCCGCCGCATGGGTCACGCGGGTGCAATCATTTCCGGTTCTGCTGGTACAGCCCAGACCAAGATGAAGGCCATGGCCGATGCGGGCATCCACGTCTGCGAGTCGCCGGCACAGATCGGCGAGTCGATGAAAAAAGCGCTGGGTAAGTAAGCCCTGATCTTCAGGAGCTGCGGTTAGGTCAAATAGAGCTTTTCCGCGACTGCTCGCAAGGCTTTGTCATGGGTTAGCAACTTGTGCGCATCTGCCTTTGCTGATGCAATCAGGTGACAATCAACAAATCCCAAACCTTGGCCGGACAAGTGATGGTGCCGAACAAAAGTCTTAAAGGTCATTTCATGGATCAACGTAGCCCTGGGCAAAGCCTCTAAAAGCATTGCATTCTTCTGATTTAAACCGCCCAATAATAGTTCACCTTCGACAAACGGGTGCAGAATGGCTTCATTCTCAATAAATAATGTTTGTAAAAATCTGAATTGCGGATTGCCCTTAAAAAATTCAACGAAGACGCTGGTGTCGATTAGGGTCATCTGCGGCGCGGGGGGACTTTTAGATCCCTCTGGCTGCCAAACATATTTGCCAGTTGCTTACGCTTATGCGCATGGATAAGTTCGCGTAACCCCGCTTCAACGGTCGCCGTCTTGGTCTTAAATTGATAAAGCGCCGCTGCTTCTTGTAAAAGCTCAGGATCAATCTCCAGTGTTGTTTTGACTCCCATATGGGTAAAGTATACATATACCCCCATATAGTCTAGAGATTTCCTATGGTTCTGTCAGGCGCAGGGATCGTGTAAATGCTTTAAGCATTTTCGCCGTGAATCGATTTTCAAATTAGATTATTACCGTGGCCGTAAAACCTGTCCTCACCATACAAGACGAGCGCCTCTATAAGGTCTCAGCCAAAATAACCAAGTTTGACCGTGACCTGCGCGATCTCGTACGCGATATGTTTGATTCGATGGCCGAAGAGGGCGGGGTGGGGCTTGCCGCGGTACAGATCGGCGTCTTAAAACGCGTGCTCGTGATCGACCTTGTCGAGAAGGGTTTTATCAAAGGCGCATTTATCAATCCCCGCCTGATCGAAGCGTCCGACGAGATGCAAGACGGTGAAGAGGGATGCCTCTCGGTGCCCGGCCTCTCTGCCGAACTCAAGCGCCCGCGCTGGGTGAAGATCGGCTATCAGGATATGAGCGGCAATGAGAAGACCGTCGAGGGCGAAATGCTGCTCGCGCGGGCTTTTCTGCACGAGATGGATCACCTTGACGGTAAGGTTTTTGTCGATCAGCTCGAGCCGAAACTGCACAAAGAACTCGCGGGTGACATCGACCGCATCAAGCACGGTCTGCCTGTCGAGCACGCGGTAGAACCCAAATACCGCAATCGTAAAAAAGCGTCTTAAATTCGTTTAAGCGACGAGTTCTTTCGCCGCAACAATAATTCTTTCTACATTCGGCAACACCTGCGGCTCGAGAGAGAACGTATACGGCATGGGTACGTCATCCGATGCGACGATTTTCACGGGCGCATCCAGTTCATCAAAAGCAATTTCCTGAATATGGTGTGAGAGCCACGCGCCGTAAGAAGCGACCGGCGTGCCTTCGTGTACGATGAGCAGCCGGTGTGTTTTCTCCGCCGCTCTTTGAATCGCTTCTGAGTCGACGGGTTTCAGCGAACGCAGATCGAGAATGTCGGCGACGATGCCTTCGGCCGCAAGCTGCTCTACCGCCTGCTTCACCACATGGAATGTCAGCGACCAGCAGAGAATCGTCAGTTGGGCTTCACCCGGCGCCTCGTGCAGCGCCGCCATGCCGAAAGGAATCATAAAATCCGGCACGTCGGCGTGTTCGAGCTCACCTTTGATGGCATAGATTTTTTCATGCTCGAGAAAAATCACCGGGTTATCGGAACGCACGGCGGTCTTTAAAAGGCCGCGCATGTCGGTGGGGTTCGAGGGCGAAACGACGATGAGCCCCGGTGTGTAGGTATAAAAACTTTCGAGAATGGATGAATGCTGCGCGCTGAGCGACCCGCCTGCACCCTGCGGCGCGCGAAAGACGATCGGCATGTGGAACTGCCCGCCCGACATCAGGTGCATCTTCGCCGCGTTGTTGATGATCTGATCGATCGCGACTAAAGAAAAATTCCAGGTCATGAATTCGACGATGGGCCTCAGGCCCGCCATCGCTGCGCCGATCGCGAGCCCCGTGAAACCCGCTTCGGCTATCGGAGTATCAATGACGCGGTCTTCGCCGAAACGCGCCATGAGATTTTGCGATACTTTATACGCGCCGTTGTAATGGCCGACTTCTTCGCCGATGAGAAAGACATCTTTATCGCGTGCAAGTTCTTCGGCGAGGGCAATGTTGAGGGCTTCGCGGACAGTGACTTCGGCCATCGGTTTCAAGGTGCGGCCCGCGCACAAGCGTCAAGGCAAATTAGACCTCAGCTAAAGGCGCGCGCGGTACTTTGATGAAGGTCCCTGGGGCGATGTCAGCCAACAGGTAGGGCCCCAGTTCGGTGCGCGTCAGTTCGCGGGCAAAAACACCCAAACGTTCGAGCAGGCGCCGTATTTCACGGTTCTTGCCTTCGCGCAAATGCATTTCATAATGTGCAGGTTTATCGAGGGGAATAACCTTCTCAAAGCGCAGGCGCTCCCCCTTGTCCATGACACCCTTTTCAGCGCGGGCAATATCGGCAGGTGACAGTGGCCGCGAGGTGCGCACATAATATTTTTTCACCACGCCGTGTTTGGGATGGCTGAGCGCGAAGATATGGTCGCCGTCGTTCGAGAGCACCATGAGGCCCGCCGACGATACGTCGAGGCGACCGGCGAAAAACCAGGTCTTGTACTCCGCGGGCAAAAAATCAAAGACCGTTTTGAGTTCTTTACCGCGCACGCGTTGTGAGCGGTGCGAGCAGATCACACCCTTGGGTTTGTTAAAAAGCAGAACAGAATCGTCGCCGCCCAGTTTGATGGTCTTGCCGTCGACGGTGAGATGAATCTGCGTAAGATCGGCCTCGTCGATTGTATGGTTGAGTTCGGTAATCTTTACACCGTCGATGGCGACGACGTGTTCATTCAGAAAATTAGCTGTTGCGCGGCGCGGTGCAACACCGGCGCGCGCGAGAAGTTTTCCGATACGGATTTTTTTTTCGGATTCCGGGTCTTGCAGGGGACTCAAGGGTTAGCGGGATTCGCGCTCTTTTTTTCGAGAGTATCCGTGAGGTTGAGCTTGTATTCTTCGTTGTCCATGGTGGCGGTGAACACGAGTGTCTCGCCGACCATTTTTGCTTTAAGGTCTGTCATCATGGGTTTTTTGATATCGAGGATAACAATCTTCGCGACCGGGCCTTCGAAAACGATTTCATATTTACCCAACTGGGTACGGGCACGGTTACTGCCGAAATCCAGTGCGCCACCGGGATAAAGCGTCACGTAGTTCGGTGTCAGCGCTCCCTGTACCGTCGCGGCCTCCCAGCGGCCAATCACGACCTGGCGCAATTTTTTTTCCATCTTCTCATTGAGGCCCTGCACATCGCCTTCGCTTGATTCTATCGCCAGATGCGCACCGTATACCCACCCGGTGAGCCCGGTGCTGTTTGTCACTTTATACCAATAGGCATTGAGCTGACCGATCTGCACGGGTTCGGCGCTGCGCTGAACGATTCTTACCTGCTCGCCGCGCGAGAGGTGGGCGAGTTCGACGGCTGTGGTATTGGGGGCAATGCGCATTTTGAGGTCTGCGGCGCTGACGGTCGTGGTAGCGGGCAGGGGCGCATCGGTCGGGTCTGCTTTTTTCTTACAGGCCGAAAGCGCGACGAATATTCCGATGAGTATGAGCTGAACTTGACGCCTTTGTGCTTTCCGCATGGCGTGCGATTTATTTATGAGAGGCCGGGTCAACTCATTTGGCCTCCGGTATTTTCCCCGATGCGCACCGAAATCCGCCAGATTCAGATTAAAGACAGCGAAGCGGCCGAGCGTCTCGATGTTTTTCTGACGCGGCGCTTCCCTGACTACTCACGCACCGAATGGCAGGCACGCATCGATGGCGGATTTATTAAGATCAACAGCATGGTCGCCCGTCCGTCGCGGCGTCTGAATGCGGGTGATATGATCGAGTTTTCTGTAACCTTTCGCGCAGAGCCCGAAGTCAACGCAGAGATCAGCATTCTCTTCGAAGACGAAGACTATCTCATCGTCAATAAGCCGCCAGGCATACCTGTGCATCCCTCGGGCATCTACCGCACCCGGGCTGTCACCAATCTGCTCGTGGAAAAGGGAATTCTCGCGACGCCGTATCTTCTGCACCGCCTCGACCGCGAGACCAGCGGCGTATTGGCTGTCGGAAAGAACCGCGCCGCTGCGGCAAAGTTCCAGAAAATACTGCGGGGTGGCGGCATTGATAAGGAATATCTCGTCGCGGTCGAAGGTGATTTTACTGCCACCGTCGATGCCACGGGTTATATCTACCGTCTGCCTGATTCTGCCCTGCCGCGCCAAAGATACTATAAAGAGGGAAATCCCCCTGCGAATGCCATTGAGCCGCAGACCTGCCGCACGCTCTTGACCCCCGTACAGCGCCACGGGGGCCTCAGCCTCATCGAGGCAAAGATCTTTACCGGGCGGATGCACCAGATACGCGCCACGATGTGGTCGTTGGGATATCCGGTTGTGGGCGACAAGCTCTACGGGGTGGATGGTTCGCTGTATTTCAAGTTTGCCGACGACCAGATGGAGGCGGCCGACTGGTTGAAACTGCGTCTCGACCGCTCGGCGCTGCATTGCCACCGCCTGACGTTGCAGCATCCCGTGAGACATAATACATGGCGCATCTCTGCCCCGTTGCCGGCCGATATGCTCCGGTTATTCCCATAATCTCATAATCTGAGCAACCCAACCCTTGTTGTTGTCCACATTTGTGGAAAAGTGTGTGGATTCACGGCCGGTTTATGTCACTTTTCTATACACGCATTATGGGCGCATCGGGCCAGAGCTTGAGCGAAAATTTAAGTTCATCACCCGCGACCGCCGAAAATCCGCTCCAGCTTTTTGCCCAGCGCCCGATATATCAAAATACAGATGCTTTCCCTGAACCCACTCAGCAATGCACCCGCCGATGCACGTATGCCCACCGAGGCGAAGGCGAAAACGCGGCCTGCCGACGAACAAAAACCCCAGGCAGATTTTGCCGCCTACATGGCGGCCCTTGCCCAGCCCGTGAAAATGGATGCCCCGGCAACAGCGCCCGCAAAACAGAATGATACGCCGGTAACAGAGAAGGCCGGTAATGTGCAGACGGCCGCACCAGGTACCGCCACGACCGATACACAGACCAGCACTGCGCAGAAAGCCGGCCACGAAGCGGCGGGCGAACGCAGCGAGACTACAAAGAACGAACGCGAGGCTGCCGAACCGAAAGCGGTGAAGGCGCAACCTGTGCGTTCAGACAAAGAACTCCTTGAAGCCCTCGGCCTCATCACGCGTAAAAGTCCGTTAGCGCAGGCAGAAGCCGTGCAGAAGATCGCGCGCCCGGTGATCGATCCGCAAAGTTCGACTGCCGCAAAACAAAAGACCAGCACCGAAAAGGCAGATAAAAACCAGATCGCTGCCACAACCTTGCAGCAGCTGCAAAAAGCCCCCGATCTTATACTCGCGAATGCCGATGGCCTCAAACGCCTCGGTGAAAAACTCGGCCTTGCCTTTTTGGGCAAGGTCAGCGAAAAGCTGGGTGAGAAACAACCCAAGGCAGAAGGCGCACAGAATAATACGCGCAGTGAGTTAAAGACAGAGATGGCCTCGGCCGTCACGACAACGAAGCTGCAAAAGGCCGGGGATGGCCAGTCAGAGCAGAACACCGCCTTCCAAAACCAGCAGAAATCCACAAAAGGCGCACCCGCGAAAATTGTTTCACGTGAAACATTGGCGGCCGACACCGCGGAAAAGCCTGCACCGCTGGGTGGCAGCGACCTGAAACCGGTATCACTGCCCGAAACCGCAACGGGCCGGCTGGCAACGGCGGCAGCGGGAGAAACCCGCCTCGCGGAATCGGTATCGCAGATCCGTGCATCGGAAAATATCCGTACCGCGGTCGAAAACCCGCTGATGCGCGCCGACCTGGTGCGCCAGTTCAATGAAGTGATGAGCCGGGCGCAGGTGCTGGTCGCCGACAGCAAGAACGCGGAATTTTCCGTCAAACTCTACCCGCGCGACCTCGGCCGCATGGAAATCGACCTGAAGATGGTCGATGGCGAGATTCGCGGTAAGATCGTTGTCGAGAGCGAAGATGTGAAAAGTGAGATGCAGAATTATCTCGAGCAGCGTGAGCAATCATCCACCGGCGAGCAGATCGACCTCAACCGCATTGATATCGAAGTGAGAAGCGGCAACCAGCATGCGCAAAACCCGGAACGTACTCCCGAAGCCGATACGCTGTTGCAAAATCTCGTGACCCGCGCCGCTACCAGCGCCTACGAGATGACAGAAACCAGTAACGGAGCCGGATCAGCCCTCTATGCCTGAGATCGGCGAAATACAGAGTTTTGATTCTGACGCCGCGGTTCTGCGCGAGCTGCAGAGCAAACGCCAGAGGCAGCCGGTCTCGAAGAATGGCAAGACGCCGATGGTGCGCAAGTCGGGCTACGACGCGCTCGATAAGAACAGTTTCCTCAAGTTATTAGTGACGCAATTATCAAAACAAGACCCGACGAACCCGATGAATGACCGCGAATTCATCTCGCAGATGGCGCAGTTCTCATCACTGGAACAGATGAACAATGTCGCCAACTCGATGAACAAACTGCGCGGGTCACAGGCGAACCAACTGATCGGCAAAATGATCGAAGGCAAGGATTTTGTGACAGAGAAACCCATCCAGGGGATTGTCACCAGCACGATTTACCAACCGAACGGCGAAGTGCTGCTTAAAGTCGGCGGGCGTTTTACTAAACTCGATGATGTTTCAGTCGTTACCGAGGTAACTCCGATCGCGGCGCCTGTTACCCCGGTCGGCCCCGGAAATGTTTCACGTGAAACAATGGCCGAACCTGCGCCCCAGGCAGCCCCCAAAGCGGCGGCGAAACCCGGCACGCAGGTTGTACCTGTAGCACCACAGATCAATCCAAACCAGGCAGCGAAGGCCTATGAGGCGAACCAAAAGAGCGCCGAAAAACCCGCAAGGGTAACCCCCCCGTCCCCCCTAATAGGGGGGAGTGAGGGGGGTCCAATAACAGAATCACAAAAAAATAAAGTAGAAGTTTCCAAGGGAGAATAAGACTATGATGCGAACACTGTATGCCGGGGTATCCGGACTCAAGAACCACCAGATAAGAATGGACGTGATCGGGAATAACATCTCGAACGTGAATACCAACGGCTTTAAAAGCGAGCGTGTGAACTTTCAGGACATGATTTCGCAGCTGGTGTCGGGCGCATCGGAACCGCGCGATAATGTCGGCGGTGTGAACCCCAAACAAGTCGGCCTCGGCGCGATGGTTTCATCGATCGATAAGCTGATGCACCAGGGTGCGCTGCAGACGACATCGAAAAACACCGACCTTGCGATCTCGGGTGAGGGCTTTTTCGTACTCGCTGACGGCAGCAAAAAGTTTTATACCCGTAACGGTAACTTTGACGTTGATAAGGAAGGCTGGCTTGTGAATCCCGCCAACGGTATGCGCCTGCAAGGCTGGAATGCCACGAAATCTGCAGAAGGTAAGCCGGGCGTCAACACGGCGGGTGACACAGAAAACCTGAAGATCCCCCTCTATCAAAAGGAACCGGCAAAGGAAACGAGCTTTGTACGTTTTAAAAGTAACCTGAACTCTGCAGTGCAGGCAATCCCCGCTGGGACAACAGACGCCGACCGCATGAAAATGATCATGGACGCTGACCCGTCTAAGCGCCGCGGCCATATTACCAGCATCAACGCCTTTGACGACCAGGGCGTGGAGCACACGCTCAAGGTCTACATGTGGAAGTCGGATACCAATAAGTGGACTGCATCGGTGGCGATGCAGGGCGCAGAGCAGCTCTCGGTGGATGTCACCGGTTCTAACGGCCAGAACACGCAGGTTGCGGGCAATACCCGCATGACGCTCGGTTTTTCTCCCGACGGGCGCCTGACTTCGGTCTCTGACGGTGTCGACATGCGCAACCAGGATAAACTCAATGCCACGGTGAGCTTTCGCCTCGCGGGTAACCCCGCGGTGAAAAATATCGAACTGCGCCTCGGCGAAGCGGGCCAGGTCGACGGCATCACGCAGTTCTCTTCACAGTTTACCACGAAGGCCGTCGAGCAGGATGGTTATACGATGGGCTACATGGAAGCCTTCGAGATCAATGACACGGGTGTGATTACCGGGGTCTATTCGAACGGTGCACGCAACATGCTGGGCCAGGTCGCCCTCGCGAACTTCACCAACCCCGAAGGTCTTACCAAGTCGGGCCAGAATAACTTTGTGGAATCGATCAACTCGGGTAATGCCTTGATCGGCACATCTGGCATCCAGGGCTTAGGCGGTATCAACGCCGGTTTCCTCGAGATGTCGAACGTCGACCTTGCCGATCAGTTTACGGACATGATTGTCACGCAGCGTGGCTTTCAGGCAAACTCGCGCAGCATCACAACTGCCGACCAGATGTTACAGGAACTTCTGGGTCTGAAACGTTAATAGTCTAATTCGCCCCCACTCCGTAGGGATGGGGGCGAACATTTGTTCGCCATTGGTTTGACTTCCCATGTGCCGAAGCCGATAATCCCCTTATGTCGAGACCCGCCCTCGTAGAAAAGACAGTTTCGCGCCTCACACAAAAAAGGCTAGTGCGTTTTCAGATCAATGCTCTCACGAAGCAGGGCCGCAGGCAGCTGCAGCAGGTACTGACGGAATTCTTTGAAAAAGAGAATCTCAACAAGATGCATGTGCTGGCGATCCACTATGCGATCGTGGAAATTGTTTTTAATGCGCTGAAGGCAAATCTGAAATTTGCCGCCTTCCGCGAAGAGATCAAAAAACAACTCAACCGTTTTAAGATTACGGAAATCGAAGACCTGCTCCAGGTTATCATTGAAGAGCGCACACTGCGCGAATTCGCGGCAACGCGCATCATGCCCGATGTTTTAAAGAAACAGGTACAGAAAATCTTCGATCTCGAAGAAAAATACCGTACTGGTATGGGGCAGAAGCTCACCGGCGAGCAGGTCGAGATGCTTAAAAAGTTCCGCATGCTCATCCGTGCGATCGACGCCGATGTTACTATGGAGATACTGCATTCGGGTGATGATATTCGTATCACGGTAACCAACAAGGTACCTATGCTGCAGAGAGACCTCGAACGCATCGACCAGAGCCGCCGCCGCCATGCCGAGCTCTATAAAGAAGGCAGAGCCGGCGATTTTTTCAGTTATGATAATTTAGACACCACGGAATCCGCGGGTTTTGGTATTGCGATGGTAGACCAGGGTTTTTATAAATTGGGTCTGGATCCGTTTAAACAAATGAACATCGAGACTCGCAACCGCGAGACACAGGTCACGCTGGCGTATCCCCGCCGGGCGTTGCTGATCCCGGCGGTATAGTTAGACCCCACCCCCTTGGCCGAAGGCCGAGGTTGGGTTAGTTCCGGACTTCGGCCGCGGCCTCTTTGGCGCCTTTAGAATACGAAAACATGATAATCACCAGTGCAAGCGTCGCATACGCAGCGGCGATGCTGTAAGGTGTCGGCCCCGCGGGGTTCAGTTTCACTGCCCAGGGCAGGTACATATCACCGTCAATCTTGATCGAGTGCATGAGACCAAAGAGCGAAAGAAACGCGCCCACAAAAAGATATCCTGCTGATTGGTAGAATTTGCGGTCGATGAGTTTCGCGGTAAAGGCGCCCCAGATCATCGCGGTGATAATAAAACCGTTGCCGAGCGCGATGATGGTAAACCACGATTCCTGGAAAGCGCTGCCGAAGTAGTCGAGCGTGGGTTTGATTTTCGCTGCGGTTTCAGCAGAGACGCCGCTGAGTACGCCAAACAGGCCCTGGATCTGTGCCACGAGGCCAATCATCTTGATTTTCGCGAGGTAAGGCATCGATGGCAGGATTGCCATGGTCACTGCCGTAGCATGCCGCTTGGGTGTGGAGTGGTATGACTGCTCGACAATGTCGAGACCGACGAAGATCAGAATCGGCGCAAGAGCTGCCTGGGGCAGAACCTGCGCGAGGAAGCCGATGAAACCAAAGATACCACCGAGACCAATAAAGAGACCCGTGCCCAGTGTGTATGCTGCCCGCCCACCCATGGCCTTATACGCCGGATGACCGATGTAGGGTGTCGATTGCGCCACACCGCCCGTGATGCCGGCGGCGAGGGTGGCCACCGCTTCGGCGAGCAGAATGCTGCTGGTGCGGTATGAATCACCGGCAATACGTGCGCTGGCTGTGACGTTGATGCCGCCGATGACCGTGAGCAGGGCGAAGGGAATCGCGATGGGCAAATAGACGAGGGCTTCTCTAAAACCGCCGATGAATTCGAGCGTGGGAATAGGGAAGGCGATGATGAATTTGGGTGCGATTTCGGGCGCGTGCACGACCTTCAGCACTACCAGCATGTAATAAATAATTGCGCCGCCGATGACCGAGAGAAAGACGCTGGGGAGATTAAATGGCAGGCGTATCTTGGCGACGAGCGCATAGATAATAATACCGAGCGCAACCATGCCGGCGATGGGAGTGCCGAAGACATGCTCGAGCGGCAGAAGACCCAGGAGCGCGATACCGACACCGGCAAGGGAACCGAGTAAGCCGGCTTCGGGAACAAGCTTTTCGACATAATAGCCTACGAACGAAAGAAAGAATTTTACCACGCCGATGATGATCATCGTCGCCATGCCGACTTTCCATGCGGCGAGGCCCGCAGCATTCGGGTCTAACCCGCCGGCTTTCGCCGCCAGGAAGGCAGGGCCGATGACGGCGAAGGCGATGCCGATGGTGGATGGCGAATCGAGGCCCAGTGGCATGGCCGTGACATTCGGGTTCTGCGTCCGCTTGGCGAGGCGGAAGGCCATAATAGTATAGATGACGTCACCGACGAGAACGCCAAAGGCGGTGCCAGGGAACATTTTTCCGTAAACGAGGTCTGCGGGAAATCCGAAGACGAGTATCAGAATCTGTGCGAGAAAGACGAGATTGGTGACGTTGTCGAGCATCAGCCCGAAGAAGGCGTTGAGGTCGCCTATTCCCATCCAACGGTATTTAAAGGTAGAGCTTTCCATGGTGGCCATGGGATAGCAAGTAGAGCGCCAAGGAGCGGGTCAAGGAAATTTGACCCGCTTTGTGTTATGCGGCCGAGCGGTTATTTTTTAGCGCGATGATGCTGCGTTTGAGATCACCCAGGTCAATCGTGCGCCGTGTATAGGGGTAGTTTACGGAGTAAATGCGCAGATGTTCTGTCTTGCCCTTGGGCTGGTAGAGTCCCAACCCGCGCAGCGCCGAAGGCGGATCGATCTTCGCCAGCAGCGATTCATCGAAGACAACGAGTGCATCCACCTTGCGTGTCACACTCTCGAGCCGGGCGGCAGCATTGACGGAATCACCGAGCAGTGTATAGTCGTACTTGAGATGCGAGCCGACATTGCCCTCGCGCACGAGACCTGTGCAGAGGCCGATACCCGTGTAGAGTAGCCCCACGGGGTCGCCGGGTTTGGCCGCCTTGCGCGCATCGTCGATGCGGCGGCTGATTTCAATCGCCGCGTCGAGCGCATGCGAACCGTCGCCCGCCTTGAAGTAGGCCATCAGGCCATCGCCTGTCAGCTTTGAGATCGTACCGCCGTTTTCTGTCACCGAGCGGTTGGCAATTTCATAAAACACTGTCAGCAGACGCTCAAATTCGGCGCTGTCGAGGTTTTCGGCGAAAGTCGTCGAAGAGAAAATGTCGGCGAACAGGATTGTCTTCTCACTCGTCTTCAGTTTCCATGCAAGGGGGTTCTCCCCCTTTTGCAGGCCCGTGAGCACTTCGTGGGGTGAATAGCGCTCGAGCACATAATGCGTGCGCGCCAGTGAGTTGAGCATCGTGCGGATAGGGCGTATCAGCGAGTCACCCGATTCGTCGAGGCGCACGGTCTTCATCGCCCAGTCACCGAACTCACGCTGGCTGATGCTGTTCTCTACCTCGAGGCAGAAGATGTCCGTGTGGCGCGGGTCTTTCAGGATGCGTGCGTAACACCGGTTCAGGGCATCTTCGGGCCCCTCAAGAATCTGGTAGAACACATTGTTGAAGCAGAACAGAACTCCCGTCAACCCATCCCGCGTGTTATTGACGATCGAGCGCTCGCCGATCTGGGCAACTTCTTCGGCGCTGAGGGGCTGGGCGAAGCTGCTAATGTAGGTTAATCGTTTCATGGACGGAAGGTATCATGGATGGTTTGTTTTGTCCAAGTTTACACGCAAACATTGGACAAAATATTCTTCGGTATTATGTCGCCTCTTTTTTGCGTATACTCTGTTAAAGAATGTGTTGACCCCCAAAACGCCAACCCCACTGAAGATAATGTTCAAATTCCGTTGGATTTACACTTTATTGCTTTCGGCGCCTGTTTTCGCAGCGCCTGCCCCAACCCCCGCTAAACTACCGAACTTTTACAATGAGACGATGAATTTTCGTATTGTCTGGAAAGGCATACCCGCCGGCGACGTCACAATGCGCACGCGCACAGACGGCGATAAATTCATCAACATCAATGCCCGCGTGAACTCGCTGGCTGCCGTTCATGGCATCTATTACGTGCAGGGCGTTTTCGCCAGCAAGTGGAATCACATCACCAAGACTCCCGTGATTGCTTACGAAGAAGCCTTTCAGGGCGATGCCTACCAGCGCCGCAAGTTTCGTTTTGGCGCAGGCAAGGTGAATGTCGACAAGAACGAAAAAAAATTCCAGGAACATAGCTATCCGCACACCGACACATTGAAAGGTGAATGGAAAGAAAATTATGATGTGAATACCAAGGGCGGTTATCAGGATCTCATGGGTGCGTTCTATTATGTTCGAAGCACCGGGCGCGTTCCCCGCGTCGGTGAAGTGCTGAGGGTGCCTGTGTTGCCTGCCGGCTCACGCCGGACCCTGGTTCTGAAAGTTCTCGGCCGCGAAACGCGCAACGATATCCCGTTCTTTGGCACACGCGAGATTATCCATGTGAAATCCGCGCTGGTCGACGATGTGAATAACAAAACGCAGGCGGGCAGTAACCTGTTCTTTAATACGCAGAGCCAGATTGAGATGTGGATTACCGCCGACGCGGATTTTGTCCCGGTCAAAATCTGGACCGAGGTGCCATATTTAGGCACGGCGTATATTCTGCTTGAGAATTACACACAACCGTAAGGCAAAACGCATGCGCACAGTTTTATTTTACCTGGCGGCCGCGCTTTCGCTGGCGGCTGCCGATGACAGCTGGAAATACGCCAAAGCGAGCGAAGGCGTCACTGCCTATACACGATCGGTGGCATCGTCAGGTTTCAAGGAGTATAAGGTAGAAACGGAGGTCGACGCGACGCTGACCCAGGTCGTGGCGATGCTGATGTCGGTGGCCGACATGCCGCAGTGGGTCGACCGCTGCGCCGAGGCGCAGATTCTTAAAGAAATCAGCCCTACCGAATCTATCACGCGTACAGTCACCGCCTCGCCGTTTCCACTCAAGAACCGTGAAGCGATTGCGCACGGTAAACTGGTACAAGATCCGCAGACTAAAATTGTGACGATGACGGCCACGGGCCGCTCCGATTTTATTCCGCCCGATTCAAAATACGAACGCGTGGTAAAGGTGCGCGGCACCTGGATTCTCGAGCCGAAGCCGGGCGGTAAGGTTCACATCAAAATGATTGGTCACACCGACCCCGGTGGTGTTATTCCGGCGGCGATTGCGAACCAGTTTGTCGTCATGATACCGTTTAATACCATTAAAAACTTGCGCAATCAGATAAAGAAAGAAAAGTACGTCAAGGCTAAGCTGAAATACATTCGGGACTAGTCAGGGGGCAACGTGTCAGTAACGAACCGTAAAGGAATCATTCTGTGTGTCGACGATGAACCCGGCGTGCTCGCGACGCTGAAAGAACAATTGCTCGCGGATTTTATGCCGACACATGAAGTTGTCACAGCGACTTCCGGAGAAGAAGCCCTGGCATTTGTCGAAGCCGCTCGCTCTGAGCATGAAATTATCGAACTGATTATCACCGATCAGATGATGCCGACCATGAAGGGCGACGAATTTCTAAAACGTGTTCACTCGATTTTGCCCGAGACCATGAAGATTCTGCTTACCGGCCATGCCGGCCTCGATTCGGCGATTAAAGCGATCAACGAGGGCGGTCTCAACCGTTATATTGAAAAACCCTGGAATGCCGAAGCGATGCGCGATGACATCAAAGGTCTCATTGGCAAGTTCAGGCAGAACCTCGAAAACCAATACCTTCTGAATAATCTCGAAGCTCGCATACGCGAACTCAGCCAGGCATGAAACGCCGCATCGTTTCGCTGTTTGCACTGGCCGCCGTCCTTACGGGCGGTGTGGTTTTCCTGGGTGCAGCGCCGGGCGCAACGAAGAACATCCGCCGGATTTCCGAAGTACTCAATACGGGAGAGCCGTTTTCCATTATTGCGGCGATACCCGATGTCAGCGGCTTTACCGCAAAACTGCGCGAAGGCGATGCGATGCGCGCTTTTTTTGATTCGCCGCTGGGATTACATTTTCTGCGCTCAGCGCCAACACGGGGCGCCGCGCATTTACACCGTCTTATTTCGCTGGCACCCAAATCGTGGCAGTGGAACCTGTATACACTGCTGACCGACGGGCCGGTATTTTACCGTTCCGCGGGAAAAAAATTCTCCCTGGTTGTGGCTCTCAATAACCGCGGTAAACTCATTACCTCGCTGGTCGCCAATGCCCACGCCGCCAAGGAAGGTGATTGGCTGGTCATTGCTTCCGACAAAGAAACCCTGGAAGCGCAGCAAACATACCTGCGTAAACCCACCAGCCGCGAGTTTGCGCTGGATGCCTATCTGGGCGATGGCGTGACGCTGGCGATTGCGGTCGGTAATGCCGGCGATAGCGCGAAGAAAAAAAGCCTCACACGTGCGCTGTTGCAGCAGGCTTTCGGCGCAGAATCTTTTGCCGGGTGCAATTTCAAAATCAGGCCCGGTGGCGACGCGCTGGGCCTGGAGGGCGAATGCCCGCGCGGCAGCGAGGCTGTTGCGGGTGTGGATGAAAAAATCAGCCTGGGTAATTTTCCGGGTTATGCGTATTTCCGCAAAGCCGGTGCGAAAACGGCGCATGTCATTGCGCTGGGTGGCTTTGCAGCCGACGCGGGATACCTCATACCGCACCTCTTCTACTCGGGCCCCGCGACGGATCAAAAGAGCATCGAGTTCTTAAGCCAGGCGTTTAAGACGAAGGGACACAAGGTTGAGGTAAAAGGCGATGCCCTGCAAATTGTATATCCGTCACCGTATTCATACCGCGAAAAGAAAACCGACCTGTTTGCCCCGCACCTTGTGGCGAACCGCGAGCGCTTCTTCTGGCACAGCTATCTGGCCCTCAATGAAAAACCGCCCACGACGCTCAATGTCAGCGCCGCGTACAATTTATTTGCTTCGGTGAAAATCTATCCGCTGCTGCACAACTCTGAGACGGCGCTAAAACAATTCGATGCCATTTATTCGCCCGGACATTTCAACGAGTTCCGCGACGCGCTGGCGAAATCAGCGCCGACCCTGAAAAAGGCATCGCTGAAAATTTTTACGCAATCTGCCGGCAATAAACTCCGCATCGGCGGGGCGTTCAACTTTGCGGATATCTAAGATTACCGCGTTTTGCGTTCTGGCCCTCGTTGGGCTGTTATTTCCCCTGGCTGCGGTTACGCTTGAAGGCCGCCTGCCAGGCGAATATTTCCGGGAAGATAACCCGCCGCGTTTCGGGGCTTTGATGAGCTTCGTCTCTAAAATCGATTCGGTCGTCGTTGTTCACGCAAAGATCGAAAAGCCGGACTACACGGTGGCGAAGCAGCTGGAAAAAATTGCCAAAGGTTTCAAAATCAAACCATCCGCCCTGGAGAAAGTTTCGCTCATCGAAGGCACGATGCGCTGGCTGCAGTATAAATTCCGTAAAAAAGAGGCGGGCGGGTTTGTCTATATCACGCGCCAGGAAAACCGTTTTATCTACCTGGTGATTTTTAATTTGCGTTACGAAACGTTATCGCGCGATCTGCCCTACATAGACCGCTACATTAAACAACTGCAACTCAAGGAGACACAGGATGAGTGATTTGACAGGAACAATATTACCTAAGCTGGAACTGGCTTCTTCCGCCGGCGGGTCGGTTACCTTGCCCGACGCGCTGCAAGGCAAATGGAGCTTGCTGTATTTTTACCCGAAGGATGATACGCCGGGCTGCACCAAGCAAGCGTGCTCATACCGGGACAATATTACGGAGTTCACGAATCTCGGGGCACAGGTCTATGGTGTCAGTCTCGATGACCTCACTTCGCATGCGGCTTTCAAAGAGAAATTTTCCCTGAATTTTCCTTTGCTGTATGATAAGGATAAACTGCTCAGCGAAACCCTGGGTGTCTATGGGGAAACAACGATCAAGGAGCGCGTCTTCAAGGGACTCTCGCGTGATACGTTTCTGATTAATCCCGAGGGAAAAATCGCCAAGGTCTACCGGAAGGTGAATCCCCTGACCACGGTGGCGGAGACACTCGCCGACCTCAAGGCCAGCATCGGTTAGGCGGGTTATCCCACCTTTTTTTTGTAGGCGATGTCGCCGGTGATGTCGCTCCACAGCGCGTGCAGGTCGGTGATCGGCGTGCGCACCGTGTGGAAATGGATCTGGAAGGCCAGCAAGAGGCTCTTTGCGTGGAAATAAGCGCCGGCGAAGCGTTTCTTCATAATATCTTCTTCGCAGTTGAGTGAAATAATCAAAATCTCGCGCGTCGAGAGAATGATGCTGCGGTCGGTGTCTTTAAGGATACTGTGCACATCTTGTTTCAGCTCTTCGAGTAGTTCGCGCGCAAAACTCTCTCCCGCGAGACTCACGTACTTGGTCAGCGATTCAAAATACAAGTAGGTAAAGGTGACCGGCTGCTTTTGTGCCAGCGTGCCCCTCGTCATATCGGCAATGAGGTTCTGCGTTTCCGGAAAAAGCAGGCCGATACGGTCGTCCTTCGAAAAGCTGGAAGGAAGATAATAACGTTCAAAGACATATTTCAGGCGCATGAGATTATCGCCAATGGGCATTTCCTTGAGAGCCAGTGCCGCGATTGTATAATCTTGCTCGTGGTAGCCGCTGTGCAGGTAATGCAGGGCATATTTCTGGCCATTGTAGTCGAAGTCCATGAGACCTGCGGCATTTTTCTCACCGGCAGCGACGGTGGAGAAGATGGCCGGTGCCAGCGCCGGGAAAATGCCGTAACTATGCCGCGTGCCGGCACTCTTCATGTCGAAAATAAACACCGCGAAAAACAGGGCCTTCAGCGATTCGAAGAATAAATAATATTCTATGTAGCGCGAATAGATGGCGTCTTTCTTATCGTCGAGGCGTTTTTTCCAGTAACCGATCAGGGTTTCGACCAGAGCGGCATCAATTTTCTTTTCTGCTACCAGGGATTTCAGGTGAGCGACATCGATCGTATGGAAGTCGAGATAGAGGCCGGTGCGTTTATCCATGGCTGCGCCGTTGCCGCTCGGCATTGAGTTTTTTCAGCGTTGCCTCGGCCATATAACTCGACCGTACAAAGGGACCGATTTCCGAGGCGAGGAATCCGCGCGTATCAGCGCTCTGTTCGAGTGCGGCAAATTCTGACGCGGAATAATTTTTCACCACCGGCGCCTGTTCGGGCGACGGGCGCAGGTATTGGCCGATCGAGACGATATCGATCGCTGCGGATTTCATGTCGTCGAGCAGCGTTTCAACCTCTTCGGCTGTTTCACCGAGGCCCAGCATGAAGGCGCTCTTACGGATAATCTGCGGGTGCGCTGATTCGAAGAAGCGGAAAAACTGCAGTGACCGGTGGTAATCCGCCTGGGGGCGAATCGCCGGCGATAGGCGCGCCACGGTTTCCATGTTATGCGCAATGACTGCAGGCCCTGCTTCGGCGATGATATTCAGATGTTCGGCGCGGCCGTGAAAATCAGGCACCAGCAGCTCGACGGTGATACCGAGGCCGTTCAGGCTGCGCGTGATGCGCGCGAAATGGTGCGCGAGGCCCGCTTCGTCGTCGTCGCGCGCCACAGAAGTGATGACGAGGTATTTATATTTGCCATCGACCGCTGTGCGCACGATGTCATCGTGTTCTTTCTCTGCGATCGACGCCAGCGCAACGGGTTTTGCGGTCGCAATATGGCAGAATTTGCAGGCGCGCGTGCATTCGCGGCCGCCGATTAGAAAGGTTGCAATACCCAGCGACGAACATTCATGGCGGTTGGGGCAGCGCGACTCTTCGCAGACGGTATGGACGTTTTTATAGGCAAGCAGGTTAACCCCGCCCTCAAAATTCCAGGGGATACGTTTGGCAATTGTCGGCGTCATGGTGTGCGTGAGGCTGCGTACAAGTACGCCGACTCCACCTGATCTGCCAAACCAATTCCGGAAAAGGCCCAGCCGGCAAAATGCACACCCTGGTGTTTTTCGAGCATGCCCTGGATCTCTTTTTTCCACTCACCGTAACCCGGGGCATAACGCGGAATACCGGGGTTATGGCGGAATACCTTGCTCCACAGCGGCTTGGTTCTAAATTTCAAAATACGCCCCAGCGATTCTTCGGCCAGGTCTGCGAGTTCGCCGTCTTTGAACAGGTCGCTGTCACCGGAGATCATGGTCTTCGTGAGAAACTGGCCTTCGGCCGCGCGCCCGGGAAAAACATTCGAGGCGAAGATCGTGCCGAGGATAGCCGCGCGCTCTTTGCGCGGCACGAGAAAGCCGTAACCACCGGGTGAGAAATCCTTTTTGTTCCACGCGGCATAGACCACGTTGATCGGGGAGTATTTCAGCTCGCCGACCTTGCGTGAGAGCTCTTTGTCGTGGTCGCGCCAGATATATGAGAGATCTTCGCTGCCGATCGTGAAGACCACTTCGTCAAACGCCGCATAGGGTTTGGCTTTCGAGCTTAAAACAGTGCGGCCGGATGCATCGCGATGGATACGCGCGATTTTATCTTTCACTGTTTCGACACCCATCTCGCCGAGGCGCGCGGTGAGCGCATTCGCTAATGTGCTCAGGCCGCCTTTGAAGCTGTAGATCCCCTTTTCAAAACTGACCCCGCCCAGTGCCTTGTCCCAGAATAATCTTCTCTCAGCGCCGTATTCCTTGAGGGCTGTTTTGAGCTTCGCGGTTTCGGTGATTTTGCGGTAAAGCCCGGGGAAAATGGATGAAAACTCGAGATCTTCGGCTTCACTGCCGAAAATGCCGCGTGCCATGGGTGACGCCAAATATTCCGCCGCGCTGAATCCCAATACATTACGCGCCGCGTCGAAAAGCGTAATCGTCGGCCAGAGTGAGAATTTTTTGCGCATCGCGAAGAAAATCTTGAACTTCTCGGGGAAAAACAGCAGCGAAGTGGTGATCAATCCGCCCGGCGATTTGGGTGCCGCGACTAAATAGCCGTCTTTCAGCACAAAACGTTTCGCGCTTTTTTTGTCTTCAAACAACAGCTCACCTTTCAGCCCCAGTTCTTGCGCTAATTGGTTAAAGAGGCCGGTGCGGTCGAGGTACGAATCGGGCCCGGGTTCAAGCTGTGCGCCCTCATGTATCTGCGTGGCGATATTGCCGCCGGGATTGCCCGGTTCAAAGAGACTGACGTCAGCATCGGGGAATTTCTTCTTCAGGTAGTATGCGTGGGTCAGGCCGGATATTCCGCCGCCAACGACTGCAATTCGGGCCATACGTTGTGGCTTCGAAATTCGCACACCCTGACAATGAAAAAGCCATGGAAAACCAAAAATAGCTTTACAGAAAATAATGCAAATGGGGGGTTCAAATATGCTGCCCGCTACGGTCCGAGAAATTGCGGTAACCCCGATGGGGTTCGCCGCTGTGGTGAAACCCGAGTTTAAAGATAAGATTATTCCTATCTTTATCGGGCCATCGGAAGCCTATGCCATCTCAACCGTCTTACAAAATGAAAAGATGGAGCGTCCCGTCGGCGCCGATCTCATGCGCGCGCTGATCGAATCGTCAGGCGCGGGCCTCGGAAAAATCTTCATCAACGATTTCCACGGCGGCACATTTTTCGCCCGCATCTACGTTACCGGTAAACAATTCGAGGGCGGCGTGCTCGAGTTGGATGCCCGCCCCTCAGACGCCATTGCGCTCGCGGTACGTTTCCGCTCGCCGATTTACGTGGCAGAACATGTCTATGACCGCACGGCGATTGACCCCGTCACATTACGCGAAGCCGACGGCGATGCCATACGCGCCTCGCAGGAAAGCACGGTCGACGATATATTAACCGCAGACGAGCGCGAAGAATTCTTCGAGGCGATTCTCGAAGAGTTCGGCGAGAAGAAAAAAGCACCGAAAGAGAAAAAAGAAACCACGCTCGAAAAAGTGAAATTCTTTTCACGCACCGAAGTGTTGCAGCAGATGTTGAAGACAGCATTGGACCGCGAAAAATACGAAGAAGCGGCCCGTTTGCGCGATGAGCTGAGATCAGAACCAAATAACTAACGCCGCGCTGGCTCGGCTGTTGGCTGGTTGGTTGTGAAAGCCTTGAAGGCGGACGTTGCAGTTTCTTTGAGGTTCTCGAAATCTCATATTACTGGTGATGGCCGTTAGGGGCCCCTGAATATGATACGAAAAATCTTTAATCTAAATACAATCTCCGTTACCGGATGGTTCATCGGTGTTTTGGGTCTGGTGACATCGTTTTATTTCTATTACGAATCAGTGAAGGCGCGCGAGCCTTATTTTCTTACTGCAGAAAGCGCCGTTCCGTTAACAGAGATATTTGATACGGGCAAGCAGACGACGAAGAGATCTAACCAGATTTCCGTCTTTTGGCGCACCAATGAGAATAAGATGACGGAAATTACCGGTAATATTTACGTCCTAAGGGTTTACTTTTGGAACAACGGAAAAGAGTCAATCAAGCAAGAGAATCTATTGTCGCCAATGACAATCTTCTCAGAAAATCCAGCAAACAGGCTATTAAGTGCGAATCTGATCAAGGCATCCCGGCCGGAAATTAATGCAGTAAAAATCTCTCAAAACGGCAAAGAAAATTCCATCAATTTTCAATTTCGGATTTTGGAGCAAAAAGAAGGCTTTTGTGCTCAGATTATTTATGTAGGACATTCCGATCATAAAATTAAATTCAGAGGTGAAATCGAAGGTGTTACTCAAGTCACAACAGATAATCGCAGCAGCATTTTGACACGAACCGCAATTGGCATTGGCCTTTTAATAGCCATATTTGTAATCGGTGCAATAGTCGTTTTGGGTTTTCTTTTTTTGTTTTACAAGACAGTCTTGCAAATCCTTCGCCTATTATTTAGATTATTCAAGAAAAAGCTTTTTGCTCGTTGGCATAAGTCTGTTAAAAAGAACCCGGAAGCTCTCTTTAGCATAACCATGATTCTTGGCGCCATAATTATGCTTGTTCATATGCTGGCCACAAGACTACCTATCGAATCCGCAAGCATCCCAGAGTCGATTCGAATTGAGAAATAGCCAACGACATCTAAAGAAATTTACCTGCAGCGCGTGCTGGAGTGCCTCGGGCAGATTGATTGTCATAGAATGACTTTACGGAGCACGAAATTGAACAAAGAGTCACCCGTCATCAGCTATATGCCACCTTATCTCGAATAAGGCGCTAATATGTCATGAAGAATACGTTGATTATTACAGGAGCTGGCTCAAATACAATTTATGGATTTCCTACAGGGATGCAGCTACGAACAGGCTTAATTCGGTCTACAACGAGCCTTTGGGATACCTATTTTTCTAGATCGACCGACAAAAATAAATTTCAGATACGGGAAAAGGTAATCAAAGAAATTGAAACCTTTACGGAAAAATTTAAGAATTCCAGCTTCAATTCGATCGATAACTTTTTGAATGTCAACCAGGAACTTGGTCCAGTGGGCAAGTTCGCTATTTTTTTAGCAATATGCAATGCCGAAATGAATAGTAAGTTTCGAGAAGAGTTATCGAATCCTTCGGATGATTGGCTTTTTTGGATATTTAATAAATTTATGGCACCTGCGATTATGAGCCCTCATCCCGGTCAAGCCCTAGAACAACTTAACTTCAGATTTATCACTTTCAATTATGATCGGACCCTTGAGTGGTTTTTTTCCGATTCTATATTGAACGCAATAGCAAGAGATGCAGCTGGCGAATATGTGCAAACGGCTCTGCCTAACCTGCCGTTCTTAGATATTATTCACATGTACGGGCGCTTAGCGCCTCTGCCTTTTCAAGAGGTTTTCAATCCATTCCAACCTTATCTACAAAGATCCGCAGTTTTACCCTTTGGTATCTTGCCCAATGAGCCAATTGGGACATTTACGGGCAATATTCGCCTGATTGGTGAAAGGTTGGCAGCTCAGACGGAAAAGCTTGCGGAAGTTTTCGCATGGGCAGAACATATTTTCTTTCTAGGGTTTGGCTTTGACGACCAAAATATTCTTGCGCTTAACCTACGAAATAATCTGAGGCCAAAACATAGTATTTTTGCGACTTGCTACGGCCTTGTCGATCGAGAGATTCAAGATATAACAAACTCAATGATTCGATTTGGTTTACCTGGTGAGAAAGTACAAATGTCTACAGAAAGTATCCTCGTAACCCTTAGGAGGCATATTTCTTTATAGCGCTTTACTTCAGAAAACAAAATTTTTCCGCTGCTCGCTGCGGTGCTTAGCTCCTCCGAAGGCGAACACTCGGCGACCCCTCATCGCGCGTGCTCCCTAAGGGGAGATTCGCTTCGCTCATCGCGGACGACGCGCATACCGGGAGGTGTGTTTTTGCTCATCGCCGCGAGCACGTTTTTTGCCGCGAATCGGCTTTACAAAATGACTAAATGGTGCAGGCGTCAAAAGCGTCGATGTAAAATCCACGTTGTCTGAAATAATTGCGCTCCATTGCTTCGTCGCCTTCCGTGGCGACGCGGCGATTCGCCTATCCATATTTATTATCTAAGAACTTACTCCACACGAAAGATCGAGGGGTTCCCGATCCCTACTATGTAAAGCCTGTTTTCAAGGGACAGAATGACTCATTTTAGGAAGTTATCGTCGCAAAGGTCTTTTTTTAAGGTTATAAATATATGCAGAAACACCCGAGAATGAAAAATATCCGGCGAAGTATCTTAATAGGTATGCTGGCACTGGCAATTCCGTGCGCGACGTACGCGCGAACCCCAGAGGCTCGGGTTCCGCGAATGAACCCCGTGAAGAGCAACACCAACACCAGGAATGAGACAGCAAAAAAATACAATCTCCAACCCACGGAGATCAGTACGACAGTTCAGGAAGCACTGAGCGGCCGATATAAGGCGCACGTTGGTGATTTAGATCTGAGTGATCTTACCTCATCTGCAGGGTTGCAGCTTCCTGAAATCATTCATGGTACCCTAAACCTCAGTAGCCTCACGTCAGGCAAGGGGTTAAAGCTACCCAAAATACTTCACGGCAACTTGTTCCTCAGTAACCTCGCGTCAGCGCAAGAACTACAGTTGCCAGAATCCCTTCACGGTACCTTGTATCTCAGTAGCCTCACGTCAGACCAAGGGTTGCAGCTGCCTAAAGACTTTCGCGGGGGCTTAGACCTCAGTAGTCTCAAATTAGCAGAAAGTTTGCAGTTGCCAGAAACCTTGCACGGTAGCTTATTTCTCACTGCGCTGAGAGCAGCCAAAGGATTGCAATTGCCGAAAACCCTTCACGGTAGCTTACATCTCAGCGGTCTCGTTTCAGCGAAATGGTTGATCTTGCCAGAAACCGTTCATGGTAACTTATATCTCCCTAATATCTCATCGGCCCAAGGATTGAAGTTACCGGAAATCATTCACGGTAGCATATACCTCAGTCGCCTCTCGTCAGCCGAGGGGTTGCAATATCCAAGAACCATAGACGGCCGCATCGATATTAGTCGCATCAGGTCAGCCCAAGGACTTCGCCTTCCATCGAGTCTGAAGAACAAGGTGCTGCTGCCGCGCGGAATATCTCCGGAATGGATTCCGGAAGATCCTCAGTAAAAACCTGTTGCGAACAATGCGGTGCCGTTGCTCCTTGCGAGGACGGAGACGCGGCTTCGCTTCGTCGCGCGTGCTCCCTAGGGGGAGACTTGCTTCGTGCGGCGCACTTATGCTCTCACGATGCCCAGCTAATTGACAGTAGGCAAGGTCAGATTCTATATCCGATAGAAAAACGGACGCCCACGTCGTTTGGGAAGATAACTGAGTATTGATAGACGTAAGTCCCTGAGCTATTGATGCTTCCGGCGTAATCTGCCAGCGAATATGAATCCGTAAAATTCGTCGTTGAGGTTGTTGTTTTCCCGTTCGCATAGGTAGATTTAGAGATTCTTGATTTCCCATTATTTGTTGCCATTGTCAGAAGAACTGACACCGCAACCGAAACATAAATTCTACTGGAAATCGCATATTGATATCCTATCCCCAACGCGAGGCCAGGGGCTAAGTTATAACCACTAATCGTTTCGGTTTTGTAGTCTGCAGCAGATGAGTAAGGGGTTTGAATGGAATGGGACTCCCACTCGCCATTAATATTGAAGGGTAAAATCAAAGCAAAACCCAGATTAGCGAACAAGAGGCCTTGGAACAACTCAAACTGAGGCCTTAGCCCCAGCAAAAATGCGTTTGAGGATAGCCGCTCCTGCCCCTGCCCTTCTCCAGTATACATAGCAGGAGAAATAACGTAATAATAACTTTTCCCAGACCAGCTGAAACGTCTATGCTCGTACCCTACAACCAAGCCAAGATTCTGATGCCACATATAACCGACATGGATGCCCGTCGTAAATCCGGCGGTATTTGGATACGCGTAATTAAGCTTCGTATTATTGTCAATTGATGAAAGTGAATTATCCGGACTCGGTGATGTCGGTGCTTGTAAATACCCATACTGACCAAAGGCTTCTATGAAAAAGGAGCGACGATCTGGGTTATTCTCCGAGTTCATCGGTGTCGTATGTGGCGCTTCATTGGGTATCGGCCCTTGATCTTGCCTTTTCTCCTGAGTATCCGTATCTAGCGCCTTCAGAGGCAGGAGGGGTATAAACGCGGCAAAAAAGATAGTCATTGATTGTTTGATAAGCGTTGTCAAATTTCGGTTTAGCATCGCCGATCGCATTTCGCGGCGCAGACATGCTGTCATCTCGTATGACCAGCTATCAATCTTAGATTCGGTGCAAACCAGCCTTGCCAATAATTGCTCTCCGAAATACGCGAGTAGCTGAAGTCATCATATGGAGAGGCAAGATATTGCGCCTAAGTCAGGAACCGACAACAAGTTATGTTCCGCCTATGAATCCTGATTTTCAGCGAGAAAAACCCCAGTGATAGGCAGTTAAGCCCAGGCTTCGCGCACCCCACCTAGCTGCGCCCACAGGCCCAACTACATCAGACAACAAATTTTACGCGCGTCGCCACAATCGCATTTTTTCTACCCGAATCGGCTTTACAAATTGATGAATTGACACGGGGGTCGAGACACGGCAGCGTAAAAACACATTGCAAGCCATGGGCCAAGGTACATTCTATACAATGAAAAGACATAAGAACTTCTTTCGCTATTTGTTTCTCTTAATCATGCTGACCTCCCCTGGCACCGCCATCGAAGTCATGGCCCTGTCCAAAGGCACCTTGAATGTGAGAGCTGGTTCCCTTGAAAGTAGTAAGATAGTGGGTAAGCTACCCCAGGGTGCATTGATGAGCCTGCTGGACCGCAGCAAATCTACTTATCAAATCGATAGATTAAAAGATAATTGGTGCAAGATCCGCCATTTACAAACGGAGGGTTGGGTTTTTTGCGCCTATATCGGCCGGTACTATCGGCAAAAAAAAGACGATTTTGGTCCACGCACTTATTTGCCCGACGAAAGTCAAATTCTGCATGCAAAAACGACCCACACAGAACCTCAGGGAGAGAATCGCTCCGTAGGTTCTGAATCATCTACCATCACCACGTATAAGAATGGCATTGTGCACACCGCGATTTCACAGTATGAAGGTGGTGAGGATTTGTTTTTTTTTCCGGAAGCAAACTTATATGAAGGCTTCCTCATGATTCAAGGACTTGCGCCAGGCGTAGAAGCTTTGGATTGGCAAAATCAAAAAATGAAGAATGGCGTGATAGAATTTCAGCATGGAGGCAATGGAACGGTATCCGTGCGACGTAAAGGAAACGGTATAGAGATTCGGTCCATATGGGGTGCGTAGCCAACGGCCTACAACAAAACTGACCTGCGGCACCAAACGACCATGTTTGGTGAAAACGCTCAAAATCCAAATCAGCGCGAAACTTCGGAAGGCCGCAGGTGCCTTCCGCGAAAAAATCTATGGAGCTTTTTCTACGACGCCCGCTTGCTTGCAATAGAAATCTGCTTTTGCATTGTTCAGGCGGAGCGTTTAAGAACGCCTTTACAGGCCATTTTCGACCCCTGATTCGATCCGCAAAAGCTCAGGAGCTGCCTATGTTCACGTCAATTTTCCGGAGGAAAACAATATGAAGACATAAGGAGTATGTAAATGAAATTTATCCCTATAAAATCCGATTCCCATGAAATCTCGGAATTCAGAAAAGATGATACTGTCGAAGCCGTCGTAACAAGCGTACTACAAATGTATGACGCGAACGGGCAACCGCCCGCGGAACCCTGGGTTGCCTATCTCTGTGTGCAGAATGACAAAGTGTTAGGTACCTGCGCCTTCAAGTCGCCGCCGCAAAATGGCCAAGTCGAGATCGCCTACTTCGTTTTTCCCGAATACGAGCGAAAGGGCCTCGGAACCCTGTTTGCCGCTTTCCTGGTCACCCAGGCACGCCTGACCTCGCCCCAGATGCGCATCACGGCAGAGACGCTGCCAGAAAAGAATGCCTCGACGCAGATACTCGAGCGGCTCAATTTTGAAAAGCGGGGTGAGTATATGCACCCGGAGGATGGCAGGGTCTGGCAATGGGTACGCCGATGACGGACAGCATGTGCCGTCTTCCCTGAGGATTCAGGTTGCCCCTCTCCACACCAGTGGGGAGGGCCAGGGGGTGGATTATCTAACCTCTTTTTCCAAGATGGCTTTAATATATCTTTGGTAAGAAGAATAACCTGTTCTTTTCGCTTTCAGTTTAATTTTCTTCAATACAGCAGGTTTGAACCGAATAGATATCTGTTCCTCACGTTCATGCGGCTTCTTCGCAGGACGGCCCACTTTCCGGATGCCTGTAGGGCGAAGTCTAAGGTAGGTCTCTTTAGAAACCGGCTTAAAAGACGAGAGCTGAGTTTCCGTTAAATCTGGCAAGTTTTCAAAATCATAATCCTTCCAGGAATTTTTCTTCTGCTTTGGTGATTTTGCGCGCAGAGATAATGCGGATTCTTTCTTCATCATTTTCCCTCACTCTGTAACAGTGAACAACCAATAAGTGATTTCCTTTTTTCGAGTGCCCAATGGCAATAAATCTCTGCTCTGCAGCGGGCTTTGCATCCTCAGAAAGTAAATAGTCAGATTGTTCAAAAACCGTGACGGCTTCCTCAAAGCTAACGTGATGATTCTTTTGATTTGAGATATTCTTGGTTTCATCCCATTCATAGAGCATTTAATTTACGTATATACAGTAATTAAACTGGTCTGGATTGTCAATTTAAATCACTGGTGAGCCAAATGGGTGCGATTGCCCAATCCTAAAGTGATTCTGCCAGGCCGATCAGCAGCCCTTCGGGACCGCGGATGTAACAAAGGCGGTACATATTTTCGTACTGCACCACTTCACCCACCACCTGCGCACCGCGCTGCAGAAGCCTCGCCAACGTTTCGTCGAGATCGCTGACGTTGAACATCACACGCAGGTAGCCTAAGGCGTTTACAGGCGCCTGGCGATGGTCGGCGATTACAGCTGGTGACAGGAAGCGTGATATTTCGAGCCGGCTGTGCCCGTCGGGGGTGACCATCATGGCAACCTCAACATGCTGGTTGCCCAGGCCCGTGACACGCCCGGCCCATTCGCCTTCAATCGTGGCACGCCCCTCGAGCGTCAGGCCCAGTTCGGTGAAAAAAGCCACCGCCTCGTCGAGAGACTCGACCACAATACCCACATTGTGCATTTGGAGTACTGTGCTTTTTGCCATAGACTTCTTCGCCAGAGGGTTATTTATTCAAGTGGCTCTTGTCTGTGAACTTATCGAAGAAGATATTCTGATTCTCGATGCCCAGCTCGTTGAGCTTCAGAATCGCCGCATCGATCATCGGCGGCGGGCCGCAGAGAAATGCCGCCGTGTCGGCAAAGTCGAGCGCCTGTTTTTCGATAAATTCTGTGACAAAGCCGCGCGCTCCCTGCCAGGGGGAGCCTGCCTCTTCGTGAGAGAGAATCGGTACGAATTCAAAGTTGGCACCCATCTGTGCTTTGATCTGTTGCATGTCATCAAGCGCATACAAATCTTTTTCGGTGCGCGCGCCAAAGAGGTAGACGATCCGCTTCGCCATTTTTTTCTGCGCCGCATCTTCGAGCATACCTTTGATCGGCGCCATGCCGCTGCCGCCGGCGATGCACAGCAGCGTGCCCTTCTGCTCGCGCCAGCCGAATGTGCCGCGCGGCCCGCGCAGTTTGATCTTCTCGCCCGTGCGGTCTTTTTCGTGGAACCAGCCAGTCATTTCGCCGCCCGGTACCAGGCGCAGGTGAAAAGAGACTTCGAGGTTGCCGCCGCCCGCACCGGGGGCCGCGGCGAAAGAATAAGACCGCGAACCCTTAACGCCGCTGACTACGAGATCCGCATATTGCCCCGAGGTATAGCGCAGTTTCTCGCCCAGCTTAATCTTGATTTCGACGATATCGTGCGTCAGCTTGCAGTAACCGCTGACTTCACCCGCGTATTCTTTCGATTCGTCGGGTTCGAGCGTCACGATGAGATCTGATTTAGGGATTGCCTGGCAGGCCAGGATGTATCCCTTTTTCATGTCATCTTCGGTGAGCACCAGTGACATGTCGGAGAGGTCTTTGTATTCGCCCTGGATGAGTTTGGTCTTGCAGGTTGTGCAGCTGCCGGCGCCGCAACTGAATGGATAATCGAGCCCGGCCTCGAGGGCCGCTTCCAGTAGTGTCTGCCGGTGTTTAACTGTAACGGTTTTACCCATGCTCTGTATCAGAGCCTGATAAGTGGGTTTATCCTTCTTTTTAAAGAGCGAAAGCATAGGGCCGCATGGAGGAGCGAAACGCCGAGACAAGATAAATTAGCTGCGAAGCTTAGAACTTAAACCGCATCAGGCCGAAGACGCGCCTCGAGTTGGCAATCCCACGGATTTCGCGCATGTGTTCGAGCGCTGTTTCATAACCCATCTGGATGAACTCATCGGCGGCCGAATAATCGGCCCAATGGAAATTGCCGCGTATCGGCCGCATGACGAGGCTCGCGCGCGAAAGCTGTATATTGCGGCGGTGCTCCGAGGCGATTTCTTCTGTTTTCAGAATCACGTCAAACCCGCTGCGCGGCAGCGTATCGGGCAGTTTCTCATCAGAGACGTCGATCACGATCGGCTTATCGATACCGAGCACTGCTGCCGCTTCGATACCGAGTTTATCGAGCACGCCGCCGTCGACATAATATTCATGCCCGACACGTTCGGGCGGAAAAATCAACGGCATCGAGGCAGAGGCGATGACTGCATGGCGTAAGCGGTCTTTGCCCTGGAAGACCTTGAGTTCGCCGTTACGCACGTTGACCGCCGCCGTCGCAAAAGGTATCTCTGCCGACTCCATGGCGACATCGGCGATAAACGGATGCATGACGCTATGCACTTCGGCTGGCGTCAGTACACCGGTTGCCGTGAACATGCGGCGCAGAATGTTGGTGCCGCTGACCAGTTTCTGCGCGCGGCGCACGATGCCTTTCGCATCCTGTTCCTGATTGGTGGTCCATGTGCCCACCACGGATTCCCGGAAGGCCTGGAACTGGATCAGTTGTTTCAGGCGTTTTTCGAGAAAGTCGACGTCGGGCATGACCGAGTAGACGCCGCCGACAATCGCGCCCATCGAAACGCCAATCAGCTGCGTCACGCGGATGTCATTCTCGGTGAGGGCCCGCAATGCGCCGACATGGGCAAAACCCCGTGCCGCGCCGCCGCCAAGATTGAGCGCTATTTTACCGGCCATGTGAATTCCGATTCTGTTTGACGCGCTGCCTTTTTTGCCGTCTTTCCCTTACATGATCCGCAAGGCGGAATATTACAGGGCGTCGGGCAAGGCCGGGCAGAAAAAGTGGCGCGCTTATGCGTTGTCATTTGTCATTGTTACCGTCATTGCGTTTCTGCTGCAGTTCATCTTTAGACAGTTGTTTTTCTATCCCCTGAAAATTTCGTCCGACAGCATGACCCCGGAAATCCAATCCGGAGACAAGCGTTACTTTATCCATCCGAAATTGACGACGGTTGTCGCGGGCGATGTCGTGCTGGTGCGTTCGCCGGCAACTGATGCTGATTTTCTCTGCCGCGTAGCCGCGGTTGACGGCGACAAGGTAAAAATCGCTGCCGGGCAGTTCTTCGTGAACGGGCAGGTAAAAAAATCTTTCGAGCCGCGCCTGGCGATACCCGAAGATCGCAGTTTTGCAATGAACGAGATCGAAGTGCGGCCCAATTATTTTTTCTGCCTGAACGATAACTACCGCAACACCCGCGATTCGCGCACGGCGGGCATCTTTGAGCGCGGCCAGATCACGGCAAAAATCATCAAGCCGACACTGTTCTTCTGATGGCGGCGGCGCTGCACCCCGAGCTCGAACGCCGGTTCCGCAAGCGGATTTCTCCCTTTGTAAAACGCCATGCGGCCCGGCTCGGGACAGCAGACGCGGAAGCGTTTCTCAAACAATTTACGCCCGACGAGCTTGAGCTTAGCGCCGCCGAGGGTTTCAGCGACGATCCGCTGCGCGAAGATGATACCGATATCCATCCGTTTCCCGATGTGGTGCATAAGTATCATTCGAAAATTCTCTACCTGACGACCGATGAATGCCCGGTGTATTGCCGTTATTGCACACGCAAGCGCAAGACGCTGCTCTCCGCAGGGCATACACATTCTTCACCGGAACAGGTCGCCGCTTATCTTGCCGCGCATCCTGAGATTAACGAAGTTATTTTTTCAGGGGGCGATCCCCTGATGTTACCTGTTCATGACTTGGCGCAGCGGGCCAATGTGTTTCTCGGCATTCCCACAATCACCTTCCTGAGAATTCACACGCGCGCCCTGACAACCGCCCCCGGCCTTATTACAGAAAAATTTCTGCGCGCGTTAAATGAGCTTCGGCTAAACTACCCGGCGAAGGGCATCGCTTTTGTCCTCCATGTCAATACTGCCGCAGAGCTGAGTGGAGAGGCTGCTTCCGCCATCGCCGCTATCCGTGCTTTGGGAATCCCCCTCTATGCCCAGTCGGTGCTGCTGAAAGGCATCAACGACGATGCGGTGAAATTGGCCGCGCTTTGCCAGGCGCTGATCGCCGCCGGTGTGCAACCGTATTATCTGCACCAGTTAGACCGCGTGACGGGTTCGGCGCATTTTGAGGTCGGCGAAGGTGCAGCGCGTGCTATCTACGATGAACTGCGCGTCAGGGTGCCACCCTACATGCTGCCGAAATTTGTGCGTGATTCAAAACAGGGAAAATACCCGATGTAGTTACGGGGCTTTGGGTGCGGGCGCATCCGTTGCGGCCTTGAGCCACGCTTCGAATCCCGCATCTTGCCTGAGCGGCGCATAGAGTTTGAGCTTACGGAAATTGCCTTCGAGTTTTGTGCGCGCTTTGGGGTTCTTGAGGTAAACACTGCCTTTAGTTCTGATACCAGCCCAATCACCCAGGTGGGCCATTGTCATGAGGTGGAGATTCATCTGTGAAGGCGTCAGGTTTTTGATTTTGTCAAATTCGACGAGCGCCGAGCCATATTCCTTGAGCGCAAAAAAAGACACTGCGCGCCAGCCATTGAAGTCCTTGTTTTTTTCGAGGTTCTTGCGGAAGCGCTCCGTCAGCTCGAGCACGGCGCGGTATTTTTCCGCTTTAAAAAGCACACCGATCGCAACGGGGAGATCCGACATGGCGTAGGCGGGCATCGTCGCTTCATTCTCGTCTGTTTCCACGGCTTCTTTTTCATAGATTTTCGCCGCATACGATGCGGCCTTCTCGTTGTTCTTTTCGGCGAGGGCCCTTTTCATGGCGATGAGATTCAGAAACACAGGGCTCTCTGACTTTTTCGAAAACTTGCAATACTCCTCGTCGGCTTCACCGGCCGACAAGGCGCCGAGGCAAAACACGCGCTTCACACTGAGCGCCGCCTTTGCCTTCAGCTCAAGGTCGGCGCCGATGCGGCGGGCGATTTTCGCGTGGGCAAAGGATTCCGGGTAATGACCGAGGCCGTAGTGCGCCTGGGCGGCGTTCAGGCGGATAAAGAATTTCAGCTGCGGATCTTCAATCGGTTTCTCGAGCGCTGCGGCAAAATATTTCAGCGAACCCGCGTAATCGCCATTACGGCGCGCGAAAGCCCCGAGTTTATATGCCGCGCTGGGATCTTCCGAGTTTTCCCAGATCAGTTTGTAGGTGGCCTGGGCTTCGCGCGGCTCTTTCAGTTTCTCGTAGTACTGCGCGATTTTCCAGCGGTAATCTTTGAGGCGAGCGTCTTCGGCGATCGCCGCTTTGTAAGCCGCGATGATCGAGCGCATGAGTTCTGCCGCTTCGTCGTCGGCCTGGTCTTCGCGCTCTTTCAACTCCGTTTCGAGTGCCAGGGCTTTTTTCAGGCTGGCGTTCGTTTGCCCACCTGAAGAGACCGGCCCCTGGTAGTTGCCTGCTTCAGCGCGGATCTTTTCAAAGAGCTCGCTCTTCTCGCCCATATCTTGCAGGCGATCGACGTAACGCAGCGATTCGCCATAGAGCTTTGCCTGCCGGCAAAGAATCACCATTTTCCAGTAGGCGACTTTTTTGAATTTTTTCTGCATGGGCCGCTCAGCCGCCGCGCGAAAGTGTTGTATGCTTTCGGCGTATTGCCGGCGGGCTTCCAGAATGAGTCCGATATACAGGTGCGGATCACCGCTTTCGTCTCCGTTATCGATCGCTTCCTGGAAATGTTTCCGGGCGGTGTCGAACGAACCTTTCGAGTAGGCCTTTTCGCCGAGCAGAAGTTCTTTGCTCTTCGCGGTGAGAGAGCCTGTGCCCAGTAAGACAAGGACAAGAAAAAACTTCCGCCACCCGGGGCCCCAAGAGGTTATTCCTGCCATGTTTTGAGCGTCGCCTGATCGCCGATTTCCATCGCCAGCCGCGCTGCGGCGAGGCACAGGTTGAATTCGGATTCTGCGACTTCCTTTTCTGTCAAAAGCTGAGCACCCAGGGCCTCGATCAGATCTTTCGCTGTGCCCGTGCCTGTCGTGTACGCCGTCATTTCTGACAGCGACCACTTATTCGCTTCTTTATACTTATTCTGACTGATCTCGAGCTGCACCTTTTGTTTCTCAAAATCCCACATCGCCATCGCGACCTTGAGTGGCACACCGGTTAAGGCCTCACCCTGCTTTGCCTGCATCTTCTCCAGCTCGGCCTCAGCGCGCATGACCTTTGCCTTGGTATTGCCGAAGTCGAGATCCCACTTGGCGCCAAATACCACGGCAAACCAATTACGGTTATAAGGATCGAAAGCGTAGCTCGATTGCTGCTGGTCGCGCGCGCTGGTGTAATTGAGTTCGGTGCGGCTGGCAAGAAACAGCACGGGCAGATTGCCGCCCTTTTCCATTTCCACCTGGTGGCGCCGTGCCTGCAAACCTTCGCCGACAGCTTTGAGGTCGGGGTTCGAACGGTGCGCTTCGGTGATGAGCTGTTCGAGTGCACGCGTCGCGTCGGTGACTTTCGGAAAGTCCCCCTCCAGCACCAAAAGCGATTCTTTTTCGCCGAGGTAGTGCCCCAGCGCCAGGCCGGATGTCTTTTTGTTCGCCAGCCATTCGGCATTGAAGCGCTGCAATTCCAGTGCAAAGAGTTTGAGGCGCGTGAGATCCTTGCGCTGCACTTCGCCGGTACCTTTTTTGTAGATGGATTCGGCGCGGCTCAGCACGGTTTTCATTTTATCGTTCGCGTCATCGAGCACGGTTTTGAGGCGATTCAGCAGAATAATCTGCATGTAGAGTTGTTTGTAATCGAAGATGCTCTTGTTGATCTGGCTTTCGTGCAGGTAGCGTGCGCCTTCGACCGCGTGAGACGCTGCCTGCTTGCCGTCCTTGATGCGGCCGAAGCTGAATACGGGATAGACAATCTGTAGTTCGGCATGCACGAAGGGCGCCCACTTGCCGTAGTTCGCTTCGGAATAGGCCGGCGTGCCGCGTGATTCGAAAATCGGCGCGGCATAGGTGAGGAGGGAAAACGTCGGCAAGTCGAGCGCCGATGCTTCGGCCTGGTAGGCAGAGAAGCTCAGGATCTGCGCTTTGCTCTCGAGTATCTTGGCGTTATTCCTGAGAAGCTGTGTCAGGCCGTCGGCAAAACGGATCGGCTTTTCTGCAGAGACTCCGCCAACGGACAGGAAAACCAGGCCGCAAACAAAGCTGCTATTTATTAATTTTTTGAATCCGTTCACGCAGCAATTTCACCAGGTGTTTATAACCTTTTTTATTGATGATCGACGAGAACTGATTGCGAAAATCGAGCAAGGTCGACGCTTCGTCGATATGTACGTCATAGAGTTTCAGGCCGTCGCCGCTACGGTAAAGGAAAAACTCTACCTTAAAGCTCTGTTTGCGGTGGGGCACCTTGGTGTTGACGATGATCGCTTCTTTTTCGAAGACATCGTCGGTTTCAACCCGCTCTGAAATGATTTCAATGGGAATCTTACCCGTGATGACCTTCTGCGAGGGGATGTTCGCCTCAACAACGCGGTTGGCCATCAGCTCGTGGAAGAGACCGAGAAAGTCTTCTTGCTGCGCCGGTGTCAGCTTGGCATAGTGTTTACCCAAGGCCAGCTTACCGATTTCCTTGATGTCAAGAATTTGCAATGCCATCTCGCGCGCCCGCGCTGATACTTCTTTGCGTTTCTCATCGCTGAAATCCTGCGCGAGTTCGGCGCGCAGCTTTTCAAAATTACCGATGATATTCTGCATGTATTCGAGCCCTTCGCCGGCGCTGACCGCCGAGGCTGCGAGAAATAAATAACAAAAAACGGCTCTAAGACGGGACATAACGGGAAGGGTTAATCCTTCTTTTTGCGAAAATACGCCACGATGATTATGATGGCTAAAACAACGAGAACAACCTTCGTAATTTTCCAGAGTGTGCCCACGATGAAGGGAATGCAACCGTCGGGAAGAAACAGCGCCAGTACCACAAGCGCCAGAATAAACAGCAGCGTATTCGGTCTTTGCATCCGTTTTTTTCCGGTATCGCTGGCTTGCCGTCAAGTGAAATGCCATATACAAATGCCATATACCTTGACGCAAGGTCTAAGTTCCCTTTTTCGTCGGGTATTCGTGATGCGTCGGATGTCTTTACACAAGGGTTTAATCCCATCTATTCTAGCATTTGCTCTTTCTGCGGGCGCACTCAGCGCCCAGGTTGAAGGCGAAGCGTGGAAGTTTAAACCTCAGATCGGCGTCTGGTTCGGGCCTGTGACGCCGGCCCCTGGTAGTGTACTTTCCGACGTGCTCACAACGAGTCTGGGCGGAGGACTTTTTTTCCGCGGTAATATTCCTTCCAACACTCTGCGCCTGGAAATCGGCGCATCCTATAGTTACTACACATCCAGGACTACCGCGCGTTTACACTCGATACCCATTTACGGTGCGATCTGCTATACGTTGCCCATCAGCTTACCCCTGAGTTTTTTTGTAAAAGCGGGGGCAGGCGGCAATTTTCTCCGCAATGCCCCAGAAGGGTCCCGCAATTGGTTACCGGCAGGATACTTGGGTTTTGAAACATCGTTTCCGGCCGGTAAGCTCATCAATATTGGCGTGCGTGCGGATTATCTTTTTGTCTACGAGAAACATTTAAGTCCTCCATCCAATAATCCCAACTATGAAGTTTACAATGGGCATTTTTTTAATTTCGGCCTGATGGTGAATTTCAATTTAAGCAGATAGAAATGAAGAAACCCGTTATTTATCTGTTTTTGGTCGCTGGATTCACGGTACACTGTTCCGGTGATTTGCCGCTTTCTGATCTCGTGAATAATACCGTAACCTTAAAGGTTATGGGGACATACGAAAGCAATGATCCTTACCCCCTTCAACATGCGGGTGTTGCTAATGCACTGCCGCTAGATGATGTAATTAACGCCGGTATCTCAGGCTCAAACCCAACCATCGCTGCTGGTTCTGATCTCTATAATTACATTACCAGCGGGGCTGCGGATTCGAGAGATCCTAATGGAGTCTTTCCCCAGTGGCAAGCTCATGCAGATAAAATCAGGTATTATATTGATATTGCTGAAATCCGTCTTGCCGAAGGGCAAGGAAAATCTTCCAGCCAATCGATTTCCGATTACTGGTCACAGTTCGCGATTACGCGACAACTCATGTGTTCTGATTACGGTACCACTGATCCCAACCGAATCCTCACAAATTGTCAGGGATCAAGCGGGGTAGATCGCCTGGCACAGTTTTTTGCGGGAGGATTCAACTACCCCGCAGTCGATGTGGCTACTGGTAACTATAATCATATGGGAATATATTTTCGCCGCTTTGCAACCTATCCGGCGGCATCTTTTACTGGGCAAGGTCAGTACATACCATCTACCGCTGACAATAATACATGGGGAACAGATGGGGTAAGAACGAGATCGGAAGGAATTGCAACCGCGACGTTTGACAACCGCACCATCTATGGCGCCGATATTGAGGGTTTTCTCCAGAACCCATACGGGGCAACTGCAGCTGAGCCACTCATGTTCCCACTACAACGTAAAGACTTATCGCTCAGGATTACTAACGGCGCTGAACCCTACGTTCTGGAAGTCCGAATTTTCCTCCAGAATCTGATGATGATTCATGTCCGACAGGTGAGCAATGATATCAATACGTCGAATGCGAGTGACCCGGCAAAGATAAACCTTGCATCAAACAATGCATCCGTTTATGTTGCTCCGGCTGACTGGAATATAGATCACAAATTCCTGGAAACCGATGGTTCCGGTAACAGTGCGAAGCAAGGCGGGTCTGTGCTTATGACGGCCCGCGTGTATCAGCCGAAATATGTTGGCAGCATAAAGATTAAAAATTCTGCCGCCACCCAAGGTGACTATTTTGCCGTTGTTTCGGCTGGGACAACATTTCCGGGCCAAGTCTGGGCAGTAGACGCAAATACGCCGTCTACGACCATCTTACCTTTAGCGGCTACAAGAGCTTATACCTCTGGCACAACAAATCACACAATTACGAATTTGCCGCCTGGTAATTACAATCTCTATCGTACGTGCGATATTAAAAAATGCTTAAAAACCTCAACTGCTGGCTATTGCGATCAGTTAGGTGGCAATAAAATAACTCCCCAAACCGACGGATTTCCCGAAACCTCAGACACTTGCGGATCGTGGACAGTTACCGCGGGAACGGAGACCAGCGTTGACTTTGCTACTTCGTGCCCGGCCGTAAATTGCCCGTAAATTCATAGCCTTCTTCTTGACCCCCTATTTTCCTCACCGCCTTAATCCGCCATGAAGATTCATGAGTATCAGGGCAAAGAAATATTCCGCAAATACAAGATCGCCGTTCCCAACGGCATCGTCACAAACTCAGCCGACGAAGCAGCAGCGATTTATACAAAGCTCGGCAAGTCTGTAGCAGTTGTTAAGGCGCAAATCCATGCCGGTGGCCGCGGTAAGGGGGGCGGTGTTAAGCTGGCGAAATCAGCCGACGAAGCCAAGACGCATGCAAAAGCCATCCTTGGCATGATGCTCAAAACCCCGCAAACGGGTCCCGAAGGCCAGAAGGTCAATACGATTCTCGTTGAAGAAGGCTCTGACATTCTCAAAGAATATTATGTCGGGATCACCCTCGACCGCCGTATCTCGAAACCTGTGATGATGGTTTCGACGGAAGGTGGCATGGATATCGAAGAAGTGGCGCACCATTCTCCCGAGAAGATTCTGAAAGAAACCATTGAACCAGCGCTGGGCCTGCAACGTTTCCAGGCGTCGCGCCTCGCCTATGGCCTCGGCTTTGAAGGCGATATGGCAAAACAGGCGATCGCAATTCTCACAAACCTGTGGAATTGTTATGATGGTGAGGATTGCTCCCTCATGGAAATTAATCCGCTGATCTCAACCAAAGACGGCAAGGTCATGGCGCTCGACGCGAAAGTGAACTTTGACGATAACGCGCAATACCGTCACCCCGATCAGGTGGGCCTGCGCGACGAAGCCGAAGAAGATGCGCTTGAAGTTGAAGCGTCGAAATACAACCTCAACTACGTGCGTCTCGACGGCGAAGTCGGCTGCATGGTGAACGGCGCTGGTCTCGCGATGGCGACGATGGATATCATCAAGTACGCAGGTTCATCCCCGGCGAACTTTCTCGATGTCGGCGGCGGGGCGAATGTAACGACTGTCACCAACGGTTTTAAAATCATTCTCTCTGACCCGAATGTGAAAGCGATCTTTGTAAACATCTTCGGTGGCATTGTCCGCTGCGATCGTATTGCGAACGGCATTATCGAAGCCGCGAAGAATGTGAAGATCACCGTGCCACTGGTTGTGCGCCTCGCGGGTACCAACGCTGAAGAAGCGAAGGAAATCCTCAAGAACAGCGGTATCCAACTCGATGTCGCCGACGGTCTCAAAGACGGCGCCGAGAAAGTCGTCAAAGCGATCAGAAAATAGGCAAAAAAATGGACGTTTCCAGCCTGTTTGGATAACATTTGGTTGTGAGTGCGCTATTGTTCATTGGGATCGTTCTGTCTATTTCGTCCGGGCTTTATTTTATTAGTCTGGGCATTTCCCGGGTGATTAGCGATAACATAAAAAAAGAACTCGCAAAGTGACAGGTAGATTTGCTATTTTCCTTGGAACTTTGATTATAGCTACGCTTACAGCATTACTCTGGACTTTCAAGGAATATAGGCCGCTAGTTGATATACTTGTCTTTATTCTAGGCGTTACTGGCGGGCTCTTGGCCATAATTCAGTTCTTTAAAGGAAAATGATTGTCCCCCGAACTTTCCAGCTGGCTTTCCTCTGGCAGATACTTTGACTTTAAGGGTCGGGGTATCTTCGTCAAAGAGTCCAAGCCCTCCCGCAAAGACGCAATCCTGCTGATCCATGGCTTTCCCACCTCGTCGTGGGATTTCCTGCCGATTTGGGAAAAGCTTGCGAAAAAATACCGGCTCATTACCCTTGATATGCTGGGCTTCGGCTTTTCGGCAAAGCCGCAAAAGCATACCTACTCGATTATCGAGCAGGCAGATATCATCGAGGCCGTCCTCTTCAATTTAAAGATCCGCAAGTACCATATCTTAGCGCACGACTACGGCGTCTCCGTCGCACAAGAATTGCTGGCGCGGCAGGCGGGTCAGAAAAAGCCGGCGCTCTCGGTGTGTTTCCTCAATGGCGGGCTCTACCCTGAATTCCATAAGCCATTGCTGATTCAGAAATTGATGTTGGGGCCGCTGGGGCCCTTGCTCGCGCGTCTGTCTTCAAAAGGTAAACTGCGTTCATCGTTCAACGCGATCTTCGGTGAGAGAAAACCGAGCGTGGCCGAAATCGATCTGTTCTGGGAGCTGATCCGCTACAACAAGGGCCGCCTTGTGATTCCAAAATTGCTGCGCTATATGACCGAGCGTCGTCTTTACCGTGAGCGTTGGGTGAACGCCATGGAGCAAACGAAAATCCCGGTGCAGATGATTAACGGGCCGCTCGACCCTATTTCGGGCGCGCACCTGGCCGAAGCCTTTGTGCTGCGAAACCCGAAAGCGCGCGTGGATTCACTCCCCGGCGTCGGGCACTATCCGCAGGTCGAGGCACCTGACCAGGTCGCGGCGCTCTACCTGGATTTTTTGAAGCGGGCATAACCTCGCCCCTTATAAGGGGAGGGCTGGGGTGGGGTTGCTACTTAGCGTCTAATTCCTTAACTTCGGGAATTTTAGCGTTTTGGTACTTTTCCCCTTTCACCACACGGTGCATATTCAGCAGGGTGTTGTAGGGAATATCCGTCGTCGTCGAATTGGCGATCGCATCCGGTATAGATCCGCCCGGTTCTGAATGCACCTGGTAGATGACCGTCACGTAACCATTCTTATTCGGTATGAACTGCCAGAAGCCTTTCAGCGACGGCACGCGCACCTTACCGCTCTGTGGTGGTATTCTGTCGGGCATGCCTTTCAGGTAAATCGTGATAATCTTCGATTTGGGATCTTGCACGATTTTGGAATATGTTACCGTATCGCGGTCTGAAACCGGCCAGGGCGCGTGGATAACGGTATGCGTGATGCGCTCATAATAGTTCATTTTCTGGATCAGCTTGGCATAGTTGACCTCGTGCAGCCACTGTGTATAGGCGTCGGTATCGTCCATGAGTGCGACAAGGCTGGTCAGCGAGGTCTTGATCGAGGTGACGCCCTTGAACTCCTTCAGGGCAGAGCCTTCGATTTTACGGGTAAAGACTTTGACGCCGTTCTTTTCTTTCTCAACGGCGAAATCGGGCTTCGCGTCGGCGTAGATAAGGCCCAGGCAGATGACCGCAATACATGTGACATAACGCATTAGGTGTTTTCTCATGCCGTAACCTCGCTTTGCGATACGGGGCGTCAAATGCCTTGCGCCAAAATGCCAAAACCTTGACGACCTGTCTAAAAAGCCTACTACAACCGGTCGGTACCCAAAGGGGCCGGCGTGTTAAACTACGGAGGTTTAGTGCAGAAACTCGCAGATATTTCGCAGCATTTTTCAAACGGTATTGAAGTGCGCGACAACGAGCCCGTCGAGGGCGCCATTAAGAAATTCAAGCGTGAAGTCGCCAACTCAGGCATTCTTACAGAGCTCAAAAAACGTGAATATTTTGAAAAGCCCAGCGTGATCAAAAAACGCGAACGCGATCAGGCGGAGCGCAAGCGTTTCCGCAAAAGAAACATTTACCACGAAGCCTAAGGATAATCTAAAGGGGGCGGCGCCCCCTTAACAACCCCCGCTGTGAATGACGCAGACAAAGTAATCGCAGCGATCCCCATTGAAAATTATGTCGGTCGGTTTGTAGCCCTAAAAAGAAAAGGCAACAACCTATGGGGCCTCTGTCCCTTCCACGGCGAAAAAACTCCCTCGTTCTCGGTCTCTCCGCAAAAAGGCATCTACAAATGTTTCGGCTGCGGCGTCGGCGGCAACGTCATCACGTTCGCGAAGGAATTCAACAAACTTTCTTTTCCCGAAGCATTGAAGCTGCTCGCCGAATTTGCCGGCATTGAACTTGTCCACCAGCCGCGCCGGCCCGGCGAAGACGACCGCAAAAAAGCACTCATCGAGCTGCATCTCTGGGCACACAAACTCTACCAAAGCTGTTACGCCAATTCCGACGCCGATAAATATGCGGCCTCAAGGGGGATAGCCCCCGCGTCTGTTCAGGCGTTTGAATTAGGTTATGCTCCCGACACACAGCGCTTTCTCGAAACGAAACTGAATGAGCGTTACCGCAATGAACCTGATCTTTTATCGAAGGCGATTGAGAATCTCACCGTGATTGGCCTCACCGGCCGAAACGACCACGACACCTATAACCGTTTCCGCGACCGCTGGATTTTCCCGATCAAAGATCTGCGCGGGCAGGTGGTAGCCTTTGGCGGCCGCCTTGTGCGGGAAAAAGAAAACGCGGGCAAGTATGTCAATTCGCCCGAGACGCCGCTCTTTAACAAAGGCAACTCCGTCTATCGCCTCGGCGAAGCCTCGCAGGCCATTCGCCGCGAAGGTTTTGTGATTGTTTGCGAAGGTTATCTCGATGTCTTAGGGTTATTCGAAGCGGGCTTCGAAAACGCCGTCGCGCCGCTGGGTACGGCATTCACTTCGGAGCAGGCAAAGCAGGTGAAACGTTTCACCGACAACGTCGTGTTTTTCCTGGATAACGACAATGCCGGCACCGAAGCCGTTTTCAAATCACTGCGCATCGCGCGTAAGGCCAACCTCGCCGTCAAAGTCGTACATCCGCTGGCTGCCGGCGACAAGCAGGATCCCTTTGATCTCAGCCGCAAAATGTCGCCCGAAGACATGCGCACGCTCGTGCGCGATGCGCATAGCGAGGTGAAGTTCTTAGCCTGGTACCATTTCAGCTTCAAACACAATGTTTCCGATCTTTCGCAAAAGAAACAGGCGCTGGTCGAGTTCTATGATTATGTGCGCATTCTCGAAACTGAGCTCGAACGCGATGAATTCCTGAAGACAGCTGCCGCTGTTTTGCAGGTCGACGTGCAGATTCTGCGTAAAGATTTCCAGACGCCCAGCCAGGGTGGTAAGTCCACAGGCGCATGGGTGCAGCCAGTTGAGGCCAGGGAGCAGGCGCAAAAGCCCGCCGTAAAACTGAAGCCGGTCAGCAAACAAGAGAAAGAGATTATCGCCCTGATCCTCAAATTCCCGGAGCTGGGTGAAGAGTCGATGCTGCTCAGCGAAATTCCCTGGGAAAACGAAAATGCTTACCTCTTGTATTCCTTCTTCCATGATCGTTTGAAATCCGGCGAGGCCTATAGCTGGGATAACCTCAGCTCGGCGATGCAGTTCTTGCCCGAAAAGCTGTCAGCGCTCTTGGCTGAAATCATGATGGACTATGAGGAGGCCTTTGGCCCGACTGTGGAGTTAAGCCTCACCGACGCCAAACGCCATATCAGCCACCTGGTGCGCACGCTCGCGGTGCAGGCGCTCGATCTCCGTATACACGACCGCCAGAAAGAAATTGCGCGGGTCGACAAGACGGGCGGCGATGTGGAAGAGCTGATGCTCGAGCAACAGCAAGACCTCGATAAACGCATGCAGTGGATGAGAATTAAGTAACCCTCACCCCCAGCCCCTCTCCCTTATAGGGAGAGGGGGACACCTAACACCCTCCCCTATAAGGGGAGGGCTGGGGTGGGGTTTTAGACTTGCAACCATTTGTGAATCTTCATAACCGGATGGATGCCAGTTAAATGCCTCATCCCCGCCGCCGGCAAGGGGACACGCATGCGTCCCCTGACGCACACCCTGCCCAAGGCGATGCTACCCGTGGCCGGCAAGCCTACTATTTTCCACATCATTGATCGCGCGGCGCAGGCCGGTGTGAAAGATTTCGTGATTATTACCGGTTACCTGCGCGAGCTTATGGAGAGCGAGATTCTCGCAGCCTACCCCAACCTCAAAATCGAATTCGTCGAACAAAAAGAGCAGGCTGGTCTTGGCCACGCGATCTACATGGCGCAGCACAAGTTCAGCGCGGATGATGCAATGCTACTCATCTACGGTGACACTCTTTTTGAGGGCGATATCGAAACGATGATGAAGAGCAAAGACCCGGTGATCGGTGTTTTCGAAGTCGAAGATCCCCGGCGTTTTGGCGTCATTGAAATGGGCGAAGGCAAAGCGATCAAAAGCCTTGTCGAAAAACCGGAAAAGTTTGTCTCAAACCTGGCTATCCCCGGCGTGAATTATTTCCCAAGCTCGGCGGAACTTTTCGCCTCGCTCGACCATCTCGTGAAGAATGATATCCGCACGAAGAACGAATACCAGGCGACGGATGCCTTCCAACACATGCTGAAGGATAAGAAGATTACCTTTGTGTGGCAGCAGCTCACGGCATGGGATGACGCCGGTACCCTCGAGGCGATTCTGGATACCAATAAGATTATTCTCGGCCGCCGGGGCGCGGGCAAAACTTTTGCCGTTGCGGCCGATGCCAAAGTTGCTGGTTCTAAGATCGAAGAATTCGCCAGTATTTCCGAAGGTGCGCAGGTCGAAAATTCGACCCTAAAGAACTGCATCGTCGACCGCGGAGCGATTATCAAAAACTCGAAGCTGGAAAACTCGCTCATTGGCCGCAATGCCGTAATCCAGAATGTTTCCGGCACCATCATCGTCGGCGACGATACCCAGATCAAAGCGACTTGAAAAGCGTTCAAGTCAAAGAACCTTATCTCTCGATTTGCCGTTTTATCGAAGAGACGCTGGCAAAGCATGGCTATGAAGCCTGGCTTGTCGGCGGCAGCGTGCGCGACCTTCTGATTGAGGGCAATCTTTCTGACCTCGATTACACTACGAACGCCCTGCCCGAAAAGGTGCAAAAGATTTTCCCGCGCACCGTGCCAGTTGGCATCAAATTCGGCACAATTTTAGTCCTCCACAAAGGCCAGAAGGTAGAGGTGACGACCTACCGCGCCGATGCCGACTATGAGGATGGTCGCCGTCCCAATAAGGTTGAATATGCACAGGATCTCGCGACCGATATCAAGCGCCGTGATTTTACCGTGAACGGCCTCGCATTCTCCGTGACAAAGAACGAACTGAAAGATCACTGCGGCGGTGTCGCTGACCTGGAAGAGAAACTCCTGCGCACGATTGGCGATCCCGTGGCGCGCTTTACCGAAGACGGCCTGAGGCCCATTCGTGGTTGCCGCATCGCCGCGAAACTGGGGTTTCATATTGAAGCTGAAACACGGGCGGCGATGCTGAAGTGTGTGGCCGTAACGGCGAGGGTTGCGCCTGAGCGTTTTTACGACGAGTGGCGCAAAACGCTGAAGCTAAGACACAAGCGCGCCTTCTGGCAGAACCTGCTCGAGGCGGGCATCATCGGCGCCTTCTTGCCCGATATCGCTTCGGTATTCGATAAAGAACACAGCGCGGTGCTGTTGCGTGAACTGGATGGCCTGAAACTACGGTCGATGGCCTCGTACGCCGCTTCGTTATTTTATCTGCTCGGCGTTCGCGATAAAGAAACGGCGAAAAAAACCCTGCTCGATACGAAATTTCCCACGGCTGAGATGAGGCTTTGCCTTAGCATGCTGAATACGCCGCTGCTCGCCATGGCCGCAGAACCGGACCGGCAGACGCTGAAGAACCATCTCGCCCAGATTCCCCGCCGTGAGCGCAGCGCACATATGCGTTTTTTCCTCGATATGGGCGCCGCGGCAATGCGCACGAAGGCTTTTCCTGAAGGTACCATTGCTGCGTTCCGCGAGAAAACAGGCGCGCACTACATCTCCATTCTCCGATCGCGCGAGCCGATGGACGTGGGCGACCTCGCGGTCAACGGTTTGGATATTCAGGCTCTGGGCATTCAAGGTCGCGCCGTGGGTGAAACTTTGGAAAGACTACGCGCGTTGGTCGTCGCGGACCCCGCGGCAAACGGAAAGGCAAATCTCTTGAAGCTCGCTATGTCTCCCTAAAACCCGAAAATGCCGGCATTGCGGTATCTGCTATTCAGCTCTGAAAGCGAGAGTTCCTACACCTTCACTGCCGAGGCAAACTCGTTACCTCTTCCCGCTGACGCGACTCTTGTCTGGCAGGTAGATGCCGACTCCTGGGAAATCGCCTGCATGAAGAAACACGAATTTCTTGGCTGGGAACCTTACAAACCCATGATTATAGGAGACGCTGATCTCTTGGCCTTTCTTCCGCGACACAAGCATGACCTGGATAACTTTCAGTTATTGAAAAATATTGGATATCCAGTAATCAGGCCTATACTGCCACAGCTCTTTACATGGATTCAGGATATGAACTGGCCGGTCGCCGGTCCCGTCGCAGCATTTCTTGCATCGCTCGGCCCGGTTGTCCTCACATCTGTGTCGGAAATTCTTAACTCCAACGATGGTATGTGGAAGTACTGGGTACTGACCGCAGTTTTGGGCCAGATGGCGCAGAACGAGGCGAGAATATTTATTCCCTTACTCGAAGATTTGCTTGCGCACCTCTCCGATGATGATCAGGAATGCGAAGTGGATGTTGTGGCCCGGGAGCTTATGCATAAACTCAGCCCCGGGCCCGGCTGATTATTTTTCGAAATCTTTGTAAATCAGGCTTGGTTGAATGCCGGTATTGCCCTGGTATTTACCGCTCTTGTATTCCGTAAACTCGCCTTCGACCGTATGGTAGAAAATCTGGCAAATCTGTACTCCGGCGTAAATCCGCACGGGTTGGATGGATGAAATTTCGAGCGTCCAAAATCCCTTAAAACCAATATCTCCGAACCCTGCTGTAATATGCACGAAGAGACCGAGCCGACCGACGCTGCTGCGGCCTTCGAGCATCGGCACTAGATTCTTCGTCTCGGTTAGCTCACGCGTCCGGCCGAGGTAGAGGCGACCGGGCTCGATCACAAATCCTTCCGCGGGAATTTTGAGCAGCTGCGTTTCATTCGGCTTCTTCATGTCGAGCAAGCTCTCTTTGTAAACGAGCAGCTCGTCATGCAAGGTCAGGTTATACGAATTGGGATTTAAATATTTCTCATCGTAGGGTTCGATAATAATATCTTTCCCCAGGCGTTTCTTGATCTCAATTCCCGAAAGAATCATAACGGCTCCTTTTCGTTTTGTTTATGCGCGCTCGAGCACCGAGGCGACATTCTGTGCGATATGCGTGAAGGCGTCCACAATGGGGTCGATCTTTTTATTCTTGTTCTTGTAAACGGGGATTTCTCCCTTTTCTGCGGCGGCCATCGCGTCTTCGACGAGCGGCACTTGTCCGAGCAGTATACTTTCAGAACTGGCCGCAAGTCTCGCCCCGCCGCCGCGCGAGAAGATGTGGTTGGGTTTGCCGCAGTGCGAACAAAGAAACTCGCTCATATTCTCGACCACACCCAGAATAGGTATGTTCACCTGTTCGAACATAGCTACGGCGCGGCCGGCATCAAGCAGCGCTACCGACTGCGGCGTCGTGACGATGATGGCGCCATCGGTCTGCACCAACTGCGCGAGGGAAAGTTGCGTGTCGCCCGTGCCCGGCGGCAGGTCGATGATGAGGTAATCCAACTCACCCCAGTTCATGTCGTAGAGGAACTGCTCGACGGCTTTGCCTAGCATCGGGCCGCGCCAGACGATGGGCTGGCCTTCGTCGACGAGGAAAGAAAAACTCATGACCTTCAGGCCAAACTTTTCAATGGGCGTGATGCGGTCGTCGCGCACGTCGAGCTGCTGGCGGCCATCGATGCCAAGCATTTTGCCGATCGAGGGGCCATAGATGTCGGCGTCCATCAGGCCCACCTTTTTTCCCATCTGCTGCAATGTAGAGGCGAGGTTTACCGAGACGGTAGATTTACCCACACCGCCCTTGCCTGAGGCGACGGCGATGACCTTTTTCACGCCGGGAATGCTGCGCTGCGGGCGGGCAACCGGGCCCTGCTTGTTGACTTCGGGTTTCGCATCGTTCCACTTGAACTTGAACCCGTCGGGCGCAATACCTTCCTTGCTGGCAAGCGTTCGCAGCTGCGCTTCGATGGCCAGTTGCCACTTCTTATCGCCACCTGCTTTCAGCTCGATGACCGGCTTGTCGCCGTCATGCACTGCAATGAGCAGCTTATCGTCGGTGATCGATTTATGCGTCAGGGGATTCTGTACGCGGCTGAGGAGACTTTCGAGTTTTGCTTTCATAGTACCTATTTGTTTTTAAATGTATTGGCGATTAAAATCGCCGCTATGTTGAATACGACACCAAAAATACCGACCAGCGCATAGTGCTGCATGGGTTGTCCGGGCGAGGCAACGATGATAAACGATGCCGCGATTGCGCCGAGCGACATCGCGAGTTGCTGCACTGAACCGTTGAGGCTCATGAATATGCCACGGGAAGAAGGTGTTACCGTGTTATTGAGCAGCGACATCGCCGGAACCATGCGGCCTGACACGAAGACAAAGAACAGCACCGCGAAAACCAGCAGCAGCGGAAAATTCGACGTCCATTGGTTAGTGACCAGGATAAACGGGATAGACGCCAGGCCAGAAATGATTGTGTACATTTTCACCGAACCTATTTTGTCCGTAAGGCTGCCGACAATCGGGGATGTGACAATTGTGGCAAGGCCGCCAGCGAGGTAGATAAACGGCAATTGCTGGTCGCTGACACCGTGGTTTTTCTGCATAAAACCTGCGATATAGGGAATGATACTGAAGGCGGCGACGAAGTGAAATATCATCATGAGATAGAGACGTATATGTTTACCTTCCGCAAAAACGGCGACGATCTGGCGCAAGACGTTTTGTTTGGGGCCGAACATATGGTTTTTCAGCGCAGGCATCTTGAGAAAAGCGACAACGAAAACCAACGCCGAAGCACCTGCGATCAGGTAATAAGGTAACTGGAGAAAGAACTTGCTGGCAAACCAGATCCCCGCTGGTACGCCGGCGACGGCAGCCACAGAAAAAGAAATCATGATCACGCCTGTTGCCCGGCCGCGCTTTGCGGGTTCAATCAGATCGCCGATAATAGAAAACGAAATTCCCGAAAGAATGCCGCCAAAGGCGCCCGTGAGAATGCGCGCAAGCATAAAGGATTTATAATCCGGTGCTATGGCGCAGACGAGGTTTCCGATGATAAATCCGGCAAATGCCACAAGCAAGGTGCGCTTGCGCGAAATCCGTTCGACAAAAAATGTTCCCGCGATGCCCGAAGCAAAGGCAGCAAGCGTATAACTCGAAACAAGCCAGCCGAACTGGTTGGTTGTGATATGGAATAACTCTTCAAATTTCTTGTTGAGCGGCATCAGCACCATAAAGTCGACGATGTGCATGAACTGGATAAATGCGAGTATGAGAAGGACCGTCCACTGGCTCTTCGAGAAAACAGGTTCTTTTTTCGCTTCGTTGATCGCCACGCCAGCGACGGCCGCTTCGCTCTCCAGAAACGAGTGTTCGTGGTGAGGCGCTGGCCTTGCCTTCTTTTTCGCCGCCTTCTTCTTGGCCGGCTTCTTGACGGCTTTTTTCTTTGTGGCCATGCGCCACTCAGGGAGGCTTAGACACGGCGAAAAAGGAAATAAGACGGATTAACTGAGCTACTTCTTCTCATATTTCCAGTTCAGGCCTTTACCTTCGGCAATCTGCTCCAGTGATTTCAGCAGCCGCTTCTCGCGTGTTTCGGCCGTCTTGGCGCCCGCCACATGCTCGACGTAATCTTTGCGGTATGAAAAGCTGAAAGCATTCCAGTGCGACCAGGTCTTTGTCTCGGCCTTGAGCGCCTTCAGCATAAACGGGGGGACATCCACCTTGCGCTTGGGGTCGCGCGCGACTTTGGGCTTCTTCACCCCGCTGCCCTGTTCGTTCAGCTTCACCGCCGCCCGAATGAGAGCAATCAGGTCTTTCTCTTTGGGCAGGTCTTTGACCGAGCGGATGCGCCCGAAATGGCCCATGGCCGTGCGGCTTTCTTTTTGCAGAAGCCCCTTCGTGTCCTTCAGTAGCGAGCCCTTCCAGAAATTCAGGGCGCAGTGTTCCTTAAAGGCGGCGGTGCCGCAGAGGATTCCGTTATAATCAAAATGCGGCATACCCCATTTGATGGTTTCTTCGACGTTGGGGCAGGCCTTATGCACCGTTTGGCGGATGTATGTCAGAATCGGTTTCGCAAAATCCTGCGCTTTGGCGATATAGGCGTCGATGCGTTTGTCGGTTTTCATGGGTTCGATTCGCTTTTTTCGTCGAAGTCGCCGCCGGCATATTTCTTCCAGGCGCGGAGCTGCTTTTCAGCCACCTGCGCTTCGGCCTGAAAGCGCCCCGCGCTGACCGAAACCAATACGCGGTTGGCTGAAGCCACCTTGTCGAAGAGCGCGCTTTCAGGCGCGATTTCCACATGATAAATATGCCACGAGCGTTGCGCCGCGCCAGCTGTCGCGGGCTTACCAAAAGTGATATAACCTGTCTGCGCCTGCGCGCTGTTCGCGAGATTCGGATTATCTGCCTGGCGCTGGCCCGTATCGAGCACTGTTACCGTTTCTGAAAAAATTTCCTTTTTGACGTTCAGGGGTTCGAATTCAAGCGTGCGGCCGTCGGCTTCGAGGCGGATCTTCCCCTTGGGCGCCGGGTCGGTGTCGTAGAGCTTCAGCGCCAGTGAAATCACATCGTCCGCTGCCCGCGGCAAAGCTGCAGGCCGCCGGAATGTCAGGGTGAGCGTGCGTTCGCCGCGGTCGAGTTCGAGAATCCTGTCGCCGTCGAGACTCAGGTAGTGTTCCGTGCTGAGCGTCAGGTAATCGGTATTGAGCTTTTTATCCCGGTTCAGGCGTACGACGTTATACTTCGAAGAACATGCAGCAGACAAGATGATTGCGCTGCCTGCAAATAGAAATAGCCGGCGGATAGATAGCTTCAGAATGCCAAAGGCTCGATCTGGAGAATCACCCGTCAACCGTTTCGTTTGCCAGTAACGATATGGACGCGTGCCCCGAGCAGTACTGAACCTGCGGTTTCGATTCCGGCCAGGCGGGCCGTCAACAGCCGCTGCGCCTCGCTGACTTTCTCCGGGCCGGCTTTTGCCAGCAGTTCACCGAAGGACGAAAAAGACGAGAGGGCAAAAACAGCCGCATCAGATGCAGCTAACTTGCCACCCACCGGCAGCTTACCACGCCAATCACTGACTTTCAGGTCGCCAAACCCCGCTGCCTGCAACAGTTTGATCAGTTTCTGTTCCTGCGCATAACGAAAGGGGCCGGGCGCCTCGGGATCAGGCCTGGGAATATCCACAAGGCTCGCAACAATATCGCGCACTGCGACTATCCATTCATTATCTGCGGGAGGTCCCCAGACGGCGAAGGCAAACTGCCCACCCGGCTTGAGCCAGCGGAACAAATTGGAAAACGCCGCTTGCGGTTCATCGAAGAACATGACGCCGAAACGCGAGAATAATCTGTCATAGGGTTGTTCCGGCAGAGCCTTCGCCATATCGGCAACCGCAAATTTTACCGTGGGTTCGCGCTTTTGCGCCGCTTCAATCAGGGCGGGAGAAATATCGAAACCATGGATAACATTGCCCGCAGGGGCGAATCGTGCTAAATCTGAAGCGGTGCCGCCGCCCCCGCAACCGATCTCGGCGATGCGATACGCCGCATCGAGGCCGAGGGCTGCGAACAGCGGGGCATCCACCGGCGCGAGCATCGCTTCCATGCCGGTGAGTTGGCCCAGCCATTTTTCACCGCGCTCCCCTTGCCAGTCTGCTGATCCGGGTTGCGCGGTCATGGTGCGTTATGTGGTGGCGAGGCCGAGATTTTTGGAAACAATCTCGCGCATGATTTCGGACGTTCCGGCATAGATCGTCTGCACACGGCAGTCTAGGTAAGCTTTCGCAATCGGGTACTCCATCATGAAACCATAACCACCGAAGAACTGCAGGCATTTCGAAACGTGTGCCTGAAGAAGCTCTGAGCATTGCAGCTTCACCGCCGAAGCCTGCGCAGGCGTTGCATCGCCCGTCATGTGCAACTGCACGACGCGGTCGAGATACTGGCGCGCGGCTTCTTGTTCGACATACATGTCGACGAGGCTGAAGCGAGTGTTCTGGAAACCGCCGATTGGTTTGCCAAAGGCGCGGCGCTCGTTGCAGTATTTCACTGTCTGGTCGAGCACGACTTCGGCTGAAGCGATGTTCGAGATCGCGAGTACCAGGCGCTCTTGTGCCAACGACTGCATCAGGTAACGGAAGCCCGCGTTCATGCGGCCCAGCAGGTTTTCTTTCGGTACCTTCACGTCGTTAAAATGCAGTTCTGATGTATCCTGTGCGTGCAGGCCAATCTTCTTGAGCTTGCGGCCGCGCTCGAAGCCCGGCATGCCGCGCTCTACCATAAGAAGAGAGATGCCACCTTGGCCCTCGCCCGTGCGTGCAACGACGATGCACAGGTCAGAGAGATAGCCGTTCGAAATGAAGGTCTTTGAGCCGTTGAGAATGAAGTGATCACCCTTGTCGACTGCCTTGGTGGTGACGGCGGCAAGGTCAGAACCTGTGCCGGGTTCGGTCATGCCGATCGAGAGAATTTTCGTGCCGTCAATAATGCCCGGCAACCAGCGCTTCTTTTGCTCTTCGTTGGCATAATGCAGAACGTAGGGCGCGATGACGTCGGCGTGCAGTGAAATAAAGAAGCCCGATGATGCGGCTTTCGCCAGCTCTTCGATGACAATGACGTTATAGAGAAAGTCGACGCCCATGCCGCCATACTCTTCGGGAAAATTCGGGCAGATCATGCCGAGCTTGCCGGCCTTTTCCCAAACGTCGCGGGTAACCTCACCGGCTTTTTCCCACTCTTCGTGGCGCGGCACGCAATCCTTCGCGATAAAATCCGCAACCATTTCACGGAACTGGTTGTGTTCCTCTGTAAAGGGTAATAAACGAGACAGTCTTTTGACCATAGCTTTCTCCTTGGCGGCAGGCAGACAAGCTGCTTCCCGGGTTTTTGTAGCATTCGTTACAACGACGCTAAAAGACTCTAAGGGGGATTGCGACATTGCGTAAATGTTTTTGGGCATCACGGGCGTCCCCTTCGGGTCGGGCCACTCCGGGCTGCGCTCACGCTCCGGCCCTTCGGGCCATGCCCTGCGTGTCCCTGACGCACCCCTTGGGACGAATTTGCCTTCGACTCTTCCAGAACCTTGTCGATATTATGAAGGCAAATGCTACGTTTTTCCATAGCCATGTTATTAACTATAATGGCCGCCCCCACCCTTTCCGCCGAGGTCTATCCCCTCACGCTCTACCGCAGCTACAGCGACATGCAGGCGGTGCCGGCGCTGATGATCGGCAAGATCAATACCAAGGGTACCGATAACTCGATACCGCCCCGCCAGATTTTGGGCTATGATGCCCGCCTTTCGGTGGTGAGCGCGTCGATCGACGATGCCGCGAAAATTTATCCGGGCATGAAGGTCTTCATTGTAAAACGCGAGCGCGACCATACACGCAACCAGGCTGCCCTCATTGTCGCCGAAGGTGAAATCGATTCGATCGCAGAGACGGTGTTCTCGGGGCGGGTCGCGCAGATCCGCGGTCAGTTCTCTATGGTTTCCCGCCAGCATTTTATCGCCGTGCCGCAGGCTTCGACGCGGCCGAGCGCCGACACGCGCGACGCGCAGGACTACCTGCTCGAGGCAGAACGCCACCGCCATGAAAAGGATTTCGCCCGCTCAGCACAGAAGCTGCAGCATGCCCGCGAACTCGAACCTAATAACCCACTGGTGAACCTGCGCTACGCAGAACTTGCTCTCGCCAATGCTGCCGATGAAAAGGCCCGGGCCGCGTTAAAGAAAGCTTTCAACGACCGCCGCCGCCTCGAAGATGTGAATGAATTTATTAAGCTGGGTGGGCTCTACCTCACCGCTGAGGTCGCTGTCTTGCCCGCGCAGAACCGCGAGCTGCTCAAGACCGGGGCCGCCTTGCTCACCTCGATGCGGCAGTTTGAGAAAGACCTGGGCCAGTACGGCAAAGACCTATCGCCGCCGAAATCATCGACGATGCGCCTGAAGGGCAGCCGCTTTTCAGCGGCCTACCATTTGAGCTATGGCCAGCTTTTGCGTGCGATTGCCGGTGCGCTCAAAGAGTATAATCCCGAAGCCGTTGCAAAGATGCTCGAGTATGCTGAGCGCGACGCGCTCTATGCGCCGATAGAAACGCGGGTAGCGCGCGAGCGCGTGCTGGCGCTGCCGCGCAAAATGTGGGACCGCGCCTACATCGACGCCGCGATCACACACTTTGAGATTGCATTGCGTAAAGATCGCCACAGCGAAGCGGCGTTCGAACTGATCGAGCTCTGCGATAACCAGTGGGATTTCTCCGATGGTAACCGCCGGCAATACCTCAAAGAACTTGTCGCGAAATACGCACCGGCATATCTCGAATCGGCGCATGAAGATCAGCGCATGAGCCGCGTACGCCGCGCACTGAACAAAGTCAACCAGGTCTGATAACGCGCCGCACGCCGCGTGTTGCCGTGCTTGGCGGCACCCATCGCCAACATGCGGCTCTTTCTTTCCGCTTCTTTTAAAAGCGGCTGCATGTACTCCGCCATGGCTGCACTACGGCGTATCTGCCGGTAAAATCGGTGGAGCGCCAACACGCGAAAGCGGTCAATTTCAGGCGTTGCTGAGGATTGCACCCAGGCACCTGTGCGCTTGATGGCCAAGGGTTCTTCGAGAAAGCCGACAGGTGCATCGGCCAAAAGACGCAGCCACAATTCGAAATCCTGGCAGAGCCGAAAGGCTGGTGCGAAGCCTGAATGGCTTTCAAAAAAATCGCGGCGCATCATTACGGCGGATGTCGCAATCAGGCAACGCTCAAACGCCCGCAGTAAAAACTGACCGCCTTGCTTGCGATGCTCTGAACGTTGTTTAACCTCCACATCGCCGCGTAGCCAGATCTCGTTGGTATGCAGCCACTGGCATTCGGGATTGGCTTCCAGATAGGTGACTTGCCTCGCTAGTTTCTCAGAATGCCAGAGGTCGTCGCTGTCGAGAAACGCAACAAGGGACGATGAACCCGCGGCGACACCGTGGTTGCGCGCCGGGCCCGATCCGCCATTCTTCTCTAAACGTAAAACCTGAACCCGCGGATCTGAAACCGGCAGATGCGGTTCGAGTGGTTCGGGACTGGCATCGTCGACAATAAACAGCCGAAGCTCAGTATACGTCTGATTCAGAACACTGGCAATCGCTTCCCTTAAGAGATCGACTCTGCCATAGGCGGGAATGACGACGTCGACGGTCATCGGTGACGGCGATAGAAAAAGAAATCGTCTTCGCCCAGTTCAGCCTCTTCCATGAGCTGATATCCTTGTGGCGTGCCCGAGCCGATAGCGGCGCTGAAGCTGTTACCGCGGCCCGGTTTGCCCCACAGGTCTGCCGCTGTCTTGTGGCGCGACCGGTAAATGGCCGCGGCATCGACGAAATCATGCTGCAGCAAAAGTTCGGAAAAACCCGGGCCTGCCTCTATCAAAATGCTGTTAAAACCTGAGTCGAGGATCTCCCTAAGTAGCGTATGCATAGCCCGGGGGAAATCCGCCTTCCATACTTCGGGCAAAAACGCAAAGACCTTGAAGTTTGTGTCTATGCTGGTCTGCATGTTATGGAACTCGCCGCGCTGCAGTGCATTCATCGCTGCGGCGAGAAAACCCCGGGCCGCGGGCTTTATCTGCGTTGCTCCGGCGAGAGCGGGCTGGCTGAGCAACATAGTTTGAAAAAAGAACGAAAGATTTGTATGCCGAAGGTCAGGGACCGCGCTGTCAAATCGCACATTGAGGCGAGGTTTGTCCGCGGCGACCACACCCGGCGTTGCCAGCGTAAATTTATGGTAGTTGCGCAGGGCCGCCGTGATGAACGCAGTCTCTTTGCCGCTGATGGCTCCGGACGGGCCTGTGGCTGGCGCCAGGGCACCGTCATGCGTCTGCGCCCACTTCAGGGTGATGCGGGGCCGCTGATGCTCCCGTGCGAAAAAGAACGGACCCGTGGTGAACCACGCTTCCGTAACGAAAGCCGCCGGCTCCAGCAGGGAGACATCCACCCCATGATCTTTGAGTATCTGCACAGATCGCCCCATGACTTCCGCCGCAAAGTCGCGTTCAGCGATCACCACCCGCTTGAGCTTGCGTTCGATGATGGCATCCACGCACGGTGGCGTGCGGCCATGGTGGCAACAGGGTTCCAGGGTAACGTAGAGTGTTGCGCCGGAGAGGTCAGCGTCAGGAATCTGGTTCAGCGCGTGGCGTTCGGCATGCGCATAGCCTGCGCGCTGGGTTGTCCCGCGTGCAATAATCTCACCGGACGCAGAAACAATAACCGCACCCACGGCAGGGTTGGGATCTGAATTGCCGATGGCAGGCAGAGCCGCGCGGTAGGCCTCGCGCGTGAAGTCTGTGTCTTTGTCTGCGCTCACGGCGCGGTGAGGCCCGGCGTGTCGGTCGTGATGCTTGCCAGGGCTAAAAGAAAAATAACGCCGTCGTCGCCGTCGAGGTGCGCAACACCGCGGATTGAGGTGCGTGTGCCGCCGTTGGCAAAATCGGGGTTCTCTTCTACATTCTTACCCGGGATAAAAACCACGCGTTCGACCGAGTCGCAGACGATGCCGGTAAGTTTGCCAGCAGCGCTCGTAACGATGATGCGGGTTTCCGGTGTCACCTCGGCAGACTCGAGCGAGAACTTTTCCCGCAGGCCGACGACGGGAATAATCTGTCCCCTCAGGTTGATGACACCCAGTACGTGTGCAGGCGCGTGCGGAATTTTGCGCGGTTCCTGGTAACGCAAAACTTCCTGGGTTTCACCGATCTCAACGGCATAGGTCTCTACGCCGATTTTGAATAGAACGAATTGAACCCCGCGCGCGTCGACTGTACTCACTTTAGGTCAGATGCGGTTTTCACGCCGCGGGCGATCGGGCAGGCCGCCCTTTTCGCGTCCATCGCGTTTGTGGAAGTAATAGAGAACCAGACCGACCGTTACCAGAAAATTCAGGAATACCCAGAGAAAACTCAGGGCATGGTAGAAGCCATAGGCGATCAACGACTGGGCAGCCATGATACTCGACAAAGCAAAGAAAAACGTCAGATCGTTTTCAATAAATTTGCGAATGAAGGATGGCCACTGCATTTCATCCGCCTTGTCTTTGAGGTAGGGCTGGCCGATGAACCACAGTGCGGGCAGAATCGCCGAGTGAAAAAACGCGCTCTCATAGTGTTCGCCATAAACACCGCCGGTATAGCTGAGAAGATAGCCGATGAGTGCACCCGCCACGGCGCCGGCATAACCCGTTGCCGGGTCGGCGCTGATCAGGCGTTGCCATTCGTTGACGATAAAATTATGCGCGTGGATCAGCTCTTCACGGGGATACTCCCGCCGCCCGTCGTTCAGAAGCCTGCGGTAATAGTTCAGGAGTAAAATCAGGGCCGCTGTGATAGCGAGCGCGATGATCGACGCGACAAATTCCATAAACCACTTTGGAGTCAATCGGCAGCGATTCAATCAAAATTCAATATCGGCCCAAAATCACTTGCCGCAGCCAACCGCCACGCAACCGAGGCGCATATGATGAAGACGCGGCGTATAGTTTCCCTGGCTCTTTGGACGGGCATATTGCTGTTTTTAATGACGGGAACACTGGCAGCGAGCCCTGCTCCCTCAGCGGCCGAAGCCTCCAAACTCATTGCCTCGGCGGTCAGCATCCGCAAGTTCGCCGGCGCCCCGGTAGACAGCGTTCTGCTCACTGACCCGGAGAAAAAGGGCGGCGTATACCAGTATCGCGGTGAGTTCAGCGTCGCCAAAACGGGTAAAAAGATCAGCTGCGAAGATTGGACCTTTGCCCTCGAGCTCAAACACGGCGGCTGGAGCGTCGGCGAGATTGTCCGCGGGCGCTGTAACGACTAATGCGTTCCCCACAAATACACCGTTCACGCCTGTCGCCGGTAGCTTTCTTTATCCTGCTGATCACGCTCACGGTAGGTTGTTCAAAACTTGTTTACGAGCATAACGAGGGCAAACTTTCGCGTGGGTCATTCCAGTTTCTCAAAGATGTCTATTACGCAGGGCAGTTTGAAGAAGAAGAGACGCCGGCCAAGCGCAACCAGGCGATTCTGAATGACCTGGCGGAGCTTGACGGCGCGGGTTCACTCGGCACAAAAAAGGGCCTCAAAAGCGACCCCTCGTATCCGGAGTACATGTTTCGGCAAGAACATGCGCGCCATGGCAAAGCGGCTATTCTGCACTGGCAAAAGAAGTACAAAGATAAGTTCAACTGGCAGATGCTGTTTGCGGCCGAAAAACTCAGTTACGATGAAGCGAAATTTATAAAAACCTTCACCGACGCGGTCGCCACGGGCCGCCCTTATGAAAAGGTGGTAGTCGCCGAATTCGAGGGCAATCCTATTGAATACCGCGACCTGAAAACTGTCATGACAGTCTCAGACTATGAGCAATTTAAAGGTTTTACCAATGCGGCGATGACCGGGGCAATGAAAGAGACGCTCAAGTCGTGGCTCGAGAAGAAAATTCACGATCGCATGCTGAAAACCTATTTTGCCGATGAGCATGAGCTGCGCCGCTTTGACCATAACCGCGTCGCGGTACTTTTTCTCAAGGTAAAATACGGCAAAGCCGGCAAGGGGATTTACCCTGGCTCTATGGACAAGATCCCGTTAAAGCCAACGGAAATTTACGACCACTTCCATAAGATGCAGAATGCATTGGCGGATGTCCTCTGGGTGAAAGCCGCATACACCGTGGTCGCCGAAGAGAATCTCGGTGAAGAGTTACTCGCTAAGCTCAATAAAGGCGCCGATTTTGAAAAAATCGTCGATAAATATGCTTCAGCGCCGAAATTCATCCGCACCGCGAAGCCGACCGTGATTCAGGGTTATGACCGCAAAAAGAGCGTCGATGAGCGCGAGAAACGCGAATATTATGAGCGCCTGATTCTCGACATGGCCAGCCGCGATGTCACCAAACCCGAACCCTATCTGGGGAAAGAAGGCATTGTCATTGTCCGTATCTATGAGGTTTCGCGTGCGCTCGAAAAGATCAAACTGCTGGATGTCTCGTGGAAAGTTGAAAATGATCTGCGGACAAAGATGCTGAATCAGGTCTATGAGCCTGATATCCGCGATGCCCGCGACGCACTGAAGTTCAAATATAACGACCGTCTGATCAGAAACCTGCAATAGCAATAAAAAAGGCCGGCAAGCCGGCCCCTTTTGTTCTCCGTGTAACCCGGATCAGCGCTTGCTGAACTGGGTTGCGCGGCGTGCTTTGTGGAGACCGTATTTCTTACGTTCAACCATACGCGGATCGCGTTTCAGAAGACCCGCGGCCTTCAGCTTTGAATGCTGTGCGTTGTCGTTCTGGTCGATGCTGCGTGCGATACCCAGTGATATGGCTTGCGCCTGACCCTGGATGCCACCACCGTATACCGATGCCTTTACGTCAAACTGGCCGGCTTTTTCTGTAACCACAAATGGTTCCAGAACAGCGGCACGCAGATCGGCGCGTGGGAAGTATTCGCTGATATCACGGTTGTTGATAGTGATTTTGCCCGAACCAGCCTTGAGCGACACACGTGCCACTGAAGTCTTACGGCGGCCGACAAATTGGTCGGTGTTCTTGCGGGTACGGCGGACCTGTGCTTTATCGTCGGTCGGTTTTTTGAGTGCAACCTTGCGGCGCGTCATCGATTCCGCGAGGGAAACGACGCCTTCGGGCTTGCGCTGCTCGCCGCGGTCTTGTCTGTCTTGTGGTTTTTCCATTTAATTTACCTTATGCCGCTGCGGGCTTCTGGCCCTGCAGTGAGTGTTCCGCACCCGCGAATACACGTACGCGTGTCAGCAGTTTACGGCCATATTTCGTTTTCGGCAGCATGCCTTTAACAGTGAGGAGTACCGCACGGTCAGGCGCGATTTCCATCTGCTTTTTGTAAGGACGTGTCTTCATACCGCCATAATAACGGCTGTGCCAGATATATTCTTTCTGCTCGGCCTTTTTACCGCTCACTTTTACCTGTGAAGCGTTGATCACTACAACGTGGTCGCCGACCAGCTGACCTGGTTGGTAGTTGGGTTTGTTTTTGCCCATGAGAATGGTCGCTATCTGTGTGCTCAGGCGACCGAGGATTTTATCCTTGGCGTCGAGTACGACCCATTTATGTGTTAATTCGGCGCGCTTGGGAAAATGCGAACGCTGCCCTTTGAGAGGATCCATCGGGTCAAAAAAGGGATTTCAGATACACCGTCGAGCAAAATGCACAGGTCAGGACAAAGCCCGGAGACAGTGCCATAACCTGCCATGCCCTGTCATGCGAAAAGTATTATGTCGCATCAGGGCGGGAAATCCTCAGATTTCGAATAACCCGTACTGTTGGATCTTTTTGTCGAGCGTGACGCGGTTTAAACCCAGCGCTTCGGCGGTTTTACGCTTATTGAACTGGTTTTGGTTGAGTAAGATGCGGATGACCTCTTTTTCAATGTTGCCCACGACCGACTCAAAGACCTCGCCCGAAGGGGTTTTGGCAATCTCTTCTTTCAGGTAGCCGCGCAATTCGAATGCCGCAGCGCCGCCGGGCGCCAGGGCGACTTCGGCTGTGACCACTGGCACGGCGTCGCCCAGCTGGATATCCACTGCGTCGACCTCGTTTTTGCTGTTGAGCACGACCGCACGCTCCAGAATATTCTCGAGTTCGCGGATGTTCCCCGGAAAAGAATAGGTCTGCAATTTCGCGAAGGCGGCCTGCGTGAGGCCGGTGATCTTCTTGTGGTTGCGCTCACAGATTTTTTCGAGCAGATGCTGAATCAAAATCGCCAGGTCAGAGATACGTTCGCGCAGCGGCGGTATCGAAAGGCGCACCACGTTCAGGCGGTAGAAGAGGTCTTCGCGGAAGGTTTTCTCTTTCACAGCATTCTCGAGGTTGGCGTTCGTGGCCGCGATAATGCGGACATCCACCTTGATGACCTTGTTGCTGCCCAGGGGTGAAAATTCCTTTTCCTGTAATACGCGCAGCAACTTTGCCTGCAGTTTCAGATCGAGCTCGCCGATTTCGTCGAGGAACAGCGTACCTTTGTGTGCGGAAAGCACCTTGCCCTTGTAATCGTCAACGGCACCGGTAAATGCGCCCCGGGCATAGCCGAAAAGCTCGCTTTCGAGAAGATCCGCCGGTATTGCCGCACAGTTAATTTTCACCAGCGTATTCGCCGAACGCATGCTGTTCTGGTGTAGTGCGCTGGCAATGAGTTCCTTTCCCGTACCGGATTCGCCGGTAATCAGAACGGCACTCGCCGAGTCGGCAGCCATCTTCATACGCGCGAATAATTCCGTCATGCGGGGGTGGGCGCCGATGATGTTTTCGTATTCAAAGGTATTCTTGAGCTGGCGGCGCAAAATGATGTTTTCTTCTTTAACTTCGCGTGAACTCTGCTGCACCAATTTTTCAATCTGTAAGGCCTGGCCGAACAGCGATGAAAGTATCTGAGCAAGAAAAGCGTGGTCTTCGAATTTTGATTGCGACTGGAACTTAATTTCGGTATTAAAAACGCCGCGCGGCTCTCCGCCCTCAAAAAACGGCGCCGCGAAAAAGCTCACGATCTCTTCGTCTTCACGTTGGTGTCCGGTCTTATTGAGGAATTGATTGTCCTGGGAAATGTCGGCGACAGAAATTGCCTTGCGGGCCTTAAAGGCCTTGCCGGTCACACCTTCGCCGGGAGAATAACGGCCCTTCGCGATTTCCTCCGAACTGTAGTTTAGCGAAGCCGCGACCGACAAATCGTTGGTCACGGAATCATAGAGGTAGATCGCCGCGCGCCGCACGCCCAGCTTATCTGCTAAAATGCGGATGACTTCTTCGAAGAAAAGTTTTACATCCGCATACTTGCCCAACACCCCGCTGATTTGGAGTAATACTTCCTGTAAGTGTGTCCGGTGGCTCAATGACTCGACCGAAGTCGTTGTGGTAAAAATCTGCGCCGCGTATTCGGCCAGCATCTGCAGGTACTCTTCGTGGTCGGCGTTAAAAGCCTCGAGCCTTTTCGAATCGACCGAAATCACACCGAAGTTCTTATTGCCGACCTTCAAAGGTACGGCCAGCTCAGAGCGGATGTCTTGCCGCACGGCGATGTAGTATTTATCCTGGGAGGTATCTCCCACATTGCGCAGCTTGCCTGTCACAATACAACGCCCCGTGACACCCTCACCGATCTTCAGTTTCACCGTTTTCGGGACGTCTTGCTCAAACCCGCGGAATGCCTTGATTTCGAGAAACTTGCGCGATTCGTCCAAAATCGAGATCGTGCCGGAATCGGCCCCCGTAAATTCTACTGCCCTATCCAGAAGAGCGCTCAGGAGCTTGTCAGTGGAGTCCTGTGTTAGTAAAGAAAGCGTTACCTCATGCAGGGCAACCAAAGGGTTTGTAAAAGCATTTTGCACCGCCCAGTGTCTGATTTTTAGACAAGTTGAAAAGAAAAGTAGCAAAAGGTGTATTGTCTGAACTTTCAGGTTTCGCGTGAGAAAATTTAGCCGTTTTTGGGTATTTCTATGGTAAGATGCAACATATTGATATCAGTCCGATTCGTTACACGTCGGTGACCATTAGAAAGAATATACGACTCTCCTTAAGGAAGGCGGTTTCCACGCTTGGCCAACATGATTTGCGTTTTTCAGAGCAACGCTTGATGCGCGAGTGTCTGCGCCTTGCTCTCCGCTTGTGGCGTGGCCGAAAAGAAAAGGCGCGCCGCAACAGGCGATACAACCGCAAATCCGGGGTATATGAAATCGTGCCCTTTTACACAACCGAAGCCCTGCGATCCGTAGCTTGGCTGCGCTGTCATCATTCGGGTATTTCGCTCTCGCGCCTCATGGATTTCGCCGTGCGCCATTATTTAGAGCGGGTGGTGGAGCGTTGGCTAAGTATTGACTATGAGGGGCGTAGCCCAGACGATGTTGAATTCTGGAAGTCGAAATACGAAAAAAGAAGAGTCATAGCCAATTTCATTATTAGCTATGACAATCTTACGCCGAGAAACGATGCAACAGTCCTTGCTTTCGAGGAGAAATTAGAATTCGAGCCTTGGCCACCACCTCAAACGCAATTTACCCTCTGAATTTAATACATTCTTGCCTTAAAAATCTCAGCACATCGCGCGGAAGGGAAAGTCACGGCCGATTGCCACTGCTTCTGTTAAAAACTATTTACACCCGCCCGCGGCCTCCTGAGCTAATTCGTCCCGGTGAAATCCTTCCTTCTGCTATGCTTCTCTCTTTTGCTTTCTTCAATAAATTGTCAAAGCACGCCCAAAAAAGCTGCATCTGAATCATCCGTCTCCACGGCTAACGATTCGGGAGGTGATGCCAAAGCTATCGCACGAAATGCGGATGATCCCGATGGAGAGTCTGACATGCCGATTTCAGATCCTTTAGAAGGATACAATCGCAAGATTCATGGTTTTAACGATTTCTTTTTCCATTATTGCCTGTATCCGCTGGCATCCGGATGGAATTTTATCACCCCGAAATTTCTGCGCATTGGCCTGGACAATTTTATCACATGGGCTTATACTCCTGGCAGACTGATAAACAATTTATTGCAGGCCAAGTTTAAAGGCGCCGGACGTGAGCTTGCATCTTTTTCCATTAACGCGACCTTAGGTGGATTGGGTGTCTATGATGCGGCTCAGGATATTTTCTCCCTGGAGAAAACCAACGAAGACGTGGATCAGACTTTGGGTAAATGGGGTATTGGCGAGGGGGCTTACATTGTCTGGCCGTTCATAGGGCCCAGAACCGTGCGAGGAACCTTTGGTTTTGCAGGAGATGTTTCACTACAACCGCAGATGGTTATCGTCCCTGTCTATATTAAACCCGAGACTATTTGGGCGCAGGCGGCGATTACCGCTGGCACATATTCCGTCCGGGCGATCAATAGCACTTCGCTGGATCCTGATGAGTATGACAACTTTATGAAAGACTCGATAGATCCGTACAGCTTCATCCGCGATATTTATTTACAGAATACGCGTAAGAAAGTAGCCGACTAAATGCTAAAGTTCTCAAGAGCGGGCTTGGTTTTCGCTCTCATAACAATTCTGACAAACTCCCTCTGGCCGGCATCGCCTCAAGAGGATTTAAAAAAAGCGGTGACTTCGGTTCTCAAAATTCTCGACAGCAAAAAATCCCGTAAGGAAAAACGCTCAGCGATTTCCGAAATCTACAATGCGAATTTTGACACGGAGAAGCTCGGTTCAAATACGCTCAAGAGCGATTTCAAAGACCTCTCTGATGCGCAAAAAAGTGACTTCAGTGATAAATTTGCGAAGTTCGTTCTGGAGTTTTATCTCGACAAGCTGGACAAATACGACCGAAATAAAATAGAATTTGTCGGGGAAGACATAAAGGGTTCGCGGGCGACTGTAATGACACTCCTGGAATACCAGGGCAAAATGGCGAAAGTCAATTACTCGATGATTCAGAAAGGGGATCGCTGGCTGGTTTACGATTTTGAAGTTGAAGGTGTGCGGCTTTCCAGCACTTACCGGTCACAGTTCGCAAAAGTGCTCAAAGAAAAAGGGTTTGATGGACTGATGGCCGAATTGAATAAGCTTTTGTCTAAATATAAAAAGTAAATCTTGCCCCGGCGCACAGCGGCGCTAAAATATTTTGGTGTAGTCTGGAGGGAAAATGGATGTTTTTTCACGCGATACCTATTTCGCAAAAATGAAATTTTTTAAGTTATTTGGAAATGCGATCCGCATTTTCGATGAAAGCAAAGAAAACTTACTGCTTTATGTAAAACAAAAGGCTTTTAAACTCAAAGAAGATATTACTATCTTCGCCGATGAGCAGGAAACCAAACCGATTCTGAAAATCAACGCCCGCAGTATTCTGGATTTTAGTGCAGCGTATGACGTGACAGATGTGGCGACTGGCGAGAAACTGGGTGTCTTACGCCGCAAAGGTATGATGTCGTCGTTTGTAATGGATGCCTGGGAGATTCTCGACAAAAATGATGCAGTTATCGGAAAGATCCAGGAAGACAGCTGGATGATGGCCCTTGTGCGCCGTTATTTGGCCAATATCATTCCACAGAAATTCAACATTTCGATTGGCGAGCAGCCTGTTGGAACTGCCAAACAGACCTGGAATCCGTTTCTGCCGCAGATGCGTGTGGATTTCAGCATCGACACGGGAAAAAAACTCGATCGCCGCCTGGGCCTCGCTGCCATAGTACTGTTACAGGTTATCGAAGGAAAGCAAAAGTAAATGATAGCTGGTGCGGGTTAGTACCGCACGACTCTTAATCCATATCGCCGGGACGTGGCTTTGTATACTGGCCAACCAGGCCGGTTTCCAGCATTTGCAGAAGAGCTTGGGTGCGTTTTTCAATCTGCTGGGCATCTGCAGGAGAAACCTGGATCCCGCGTTTGGCCTGAAAGAGTTCATCCGCAAGATTTAAAGCCGTCAAAAGCAGCATTTTGGTCAGATCGCTGGAGGTCAGCCTTTTCATCTCGATGATCTTGCTGTTGACGTACCCGGCGACCTGCGCCATATATTCGGGGTCCGCGTCACCCCGGATGGTGAAGGTCTTTCCCATGAGTTCAACGTTAACACGGCGCTCAGGTTCACTCATATTAGTCCTTAACCGTCCAGCTTCCGTCGTCGGCCTGTACCACTTCGCCCTTCAGTGCTGCTTGCTGATACTTTTCTTTTTGTGAGGCGAGTACTTCTTTTTCCGTGGCTTTAAAGGCCTTGTTGGCGCGCTTCTGGTTCTGCACATAACCCCGCGCTGCCAGGGTACGCGCCTCATTAATTTCCTTAACGGTTTGCGTCAGCGTCCGGTAAGGTCTGCCTAATTCCGGTTCGTCTGCCTTTTCGGCAGAATATTTTTTTCGCATCTCTTCAGGAATATCTGCTTTTTCCAGAAGAAGATTGGATACATAACCTTTGTTGTTCTCGCCGACGACACGATCTTTTTTCAGTTGCGTGAGGTGGCCCGAAAATAATTCAAATTTCAGAAACGCGCGGTAGGTATGCGAGTTTTCCTGTTCTATGCTACGACGAACTTCTTTCGGCTTGTTGTCGAGTTCTGCATGTTCCGCCGTTTTTGCTGACGAAATCATCCATACGTCTTTCTCAAGCTCGGTCTGTTCGCCGATGATTTGTTTTTCGATCGCCGTTTTCTGACCCGTGATGGTCACGGGGGGCACCACAATTGTGCCGAAACAACGCACGCAGATCGATCCGGCCAGCAGAATAAAGGCGGAGCGACTGCATGCGGAAATGGGCATTATTCTACGTCGAGTAACTCAACGTCAAAGATCAGATCTGCATTCGGTGGGATTGCCCCGCCCGCGCCGCGCGGTCCGTAACCCAAGGCGGAGGGAATAAACAGCGTGCGCTTTTCCCCGACTTTCATGCCAGCAACGCCTTCATCCCAGCCGCGGATGACTGCGCCTTCGCCGAGGCCAAAAACGAATGGTTTGCCTCTATCTACAGAGGAGTCAAATTTCTTACCCTTTTTGCCATCCTGATTTAACCAGCCAGTATAATGGACCTGCACACGCTGACCCGCCTGTGCGATTTTTCCCGTACCTTGTTTAAGAACTTCGTATTGCAAACCATCCCCCTTGCTGATGCGGCCTTTAGCAACCAGAAGGGCCGGCATCATCAGCGCCGCCAGTATCAAAAATACTCGTTTCATGCGTTACCGACTAAAACTCGCGATGCGGTTGTCGAGTAGAAAAGGGGGATATCCGCCGCTTAGAGGGGGCTTTGGATTTTCTTCAATGACCGCTTTGCGACGCGTGTATAAGTCGTCGTGGTGCGGATATGTTCATGCCCCAGAAGTTGCTGAATATGGCGGATGTCTGTTCCGGCTTCAAGCAGGTGGGTCGCGAACGAATGACGGAAGCTATGCGCGGACGCACCGCGCCAGACACCCGCGGCCTTCAAGGCGCGGGCGACTACCTGTTGCAGCGTACGGATCGCCAGGGGGCGACCCGGTTTATGGCCTGAGTCGAACAGGAAATCTTGCCCGCGCTTTCCTTGTACGAGGGCCCTGAGCAGGGGTATTTGCCGTTCGGAAATAATGGTCAGACGATCTTTCTTGCCTTTGCCTTGCCGTATCATCAGCGCCGATTGCGGCAGGTCGATATCTGCGATGCGGATTTTCACGACTTCAGAAACGCGCAGGCCCGAGGAATACATGAGCGAGACCATGAGCCAGTGCTTCTGGTTTTTGATCGAGTTCAGGGTCCTTTCAATTTCGGCCGCAGATAAGACGATGGGCAGAGGTTTTGCGCCCCGCATCGTGCGGATGAGTGTAAACTCACGCTTCTCGCCGTTGGTTTCACAGAAAAGCCGGAGTGCCGCGCGAAACCCGCGCAGGCCCTGGTTTGTAATCCCCGTTTCTTTGCGGTGTAGCATGTATGCCACAACCAGTTTTTCAGAAATTGCTACCGAAAGTTTCTCTCCCCGTCCCTTAAGCCACAGGTGGAAACCCACCATGGTGTGCCTGTAACTGCGCAATGTAGCGGCGGAGTAATTACGCAGCCGTAGAATATTTGCCAGATTCTGCAGTTGCACCCGCAACGCAGGTTCTGCCGATAGATCGGAGCGCTGGATTTTCGGCGGAGGGGGGCTCAGGTTCCTCAATTGGTCGCGGCGCGGCCGGACCAGCTGCCGGCCCTTTTGCGCTTGAACTTCCTTGCTGTGATATTCGTGGATTGCCTGAATCTCGGTCTCGCTGACGCCTCGCAAACTCTGCAGATAGGCGCTGAGATCAGGCTTGGAGATGTGCGCTATCGTATTGCCAAAAACCGCTTCAATTTCCCTGATTATCCCCAGCGTCTCTGGAATCACAAATATAGAACAAAAATAGAACTAACTCCTTGTAAAGTTTTTTCCGCGAATGCCGCCCGGCAAAATTTCAGGCGATAAATTTTTCGATCAGCTCGTTGACCAGTTGCGGATGCGAGCGCTGTACCCAGTGGTTGGCGTCGACATAATGCATCTCTGCATGCGGTGCAACGTCCAGTACGTTGGCATAGATCTGCGGAGTGATCGCGAGATCGTCATTCGGAATAATGACCTGCAGTTTGGTGTCAATCCTACTGGGTACCTCAATCCATTTACCCTGCAGCATTTCGCGGTAGAGATTGAGGGGATTGACGGCAAAGCCGGCGATGTCTTCGTTTGTGGCGTCGAGCATCGGGTCGTCTGCGGGGACTCCCCCCTGCATGACGGCGCGTGGCCAGATGAAGCTGCCAAAGTTCGTCAGCGCAAAATCGGGGATCACCGGCAGTTGAAAGAGATAGATATACCAGGACTTAGCCAACTGGTTCAGGGCCTCGAAAATTTTTGCAGGATTTAAAGAAGAAAGATTTGCAAACAGATGCGCGCGTGCGAGGCCCGGGTGAGGGCCAGCAATCGAGGTGTAGGATGCGATCTGCGAGGCGTATTCGGGCCGCGCTGCAAAAACCCAGGAGATAATCGATCCCCAGTCATGCGCGACCAGGTGTGTTTTTTTACCACCCAGGGTTTTGATGGCGGCTGAGATCAGGGGCAGAATGTTATCGATATGGTAACCCGAGCGTTCGGGCGGGGCGTCGGAGGCACCGACGCCGGGCAGGTCGAGAGCGCCGACGCGGTATTTCTGTGAGAAGTAATCCATCTGGTGCGACCAGGTTTCATGCGAATCGGGCCAGCCGTGTATAAAGAGAATTGCCTCGCTGCTTTCAGGGCCGGCGACTTCCATGGCGAGGCGGCCAAACGAGGTGGGGATAGACACTGTTTCTGTTTTCATAATTCTTCGGGCGGATGGACCGCCGCGGAATCAGGTTGTCAACAAAAATGACGGTTTGTTCACTTTTGTGCGAAGGCGGTCATTCTTTCGAAGACCTCTGCGGGCCAGCGGGTCAGGCCGAACACAGGGAGCGTGACGAAGCCCAGGTGGAAATCCGACTCGCAGCGAAACTCGTCACCCGCGAAAGCCCGCATGCGCACGATCACGGTTTTTGCGGTGAGTCGCGCGACAGTCAGTTTAAAGTCGAGCACATCGCCGAGGCGCGAGGGGCGGGTGAAGCGCGCGGTGATGCGCATGGCGGGCGTGCCGCTTTGGGCGGGGCCGAGCATGTGGCTGAAGGAGTAGCCCAGTTCAGAGGCGAACCAGTCTTCGAGCATTTCGGTGAAGAGGTTGAAGTACTGGGGTGTGAAGACGATGCCACCGGCGTCGCAGTGTTGCAGGCGGATGGTTTTTTTGCGGGTGAATTCTTTCATGGGGTGGGGGGTGAAACCGTTATTCAGGTTTGGGACTATCATGTTCGCACTGGAGAAGTAAATCTGGCATCTTATCGTAGGGTATACTTACAAACTTTACAGTTTCTTTGACTTTATAATCTGTTCGGAGCATCTTCAGGAGTTTTTCCTCAAAAGGTTTATGGTAGTCAACAGCCCCTATCCTGACATCGTGAATGATTTCCAGGTTCAAAACCTGATTTCTCTCCTGATTTATCGATATGGTAAAATAATGGTATGGATCGCCCATGTAGCACAAATAAACCGATAAATTGCAGCGGCAATTCTCATCGGGATTGAGTTCATTTTCCTGCGCTATCTTATCTATTGCGGCTTTCAGTCTTTCCGCATTCCCCTTGAATTTTGCATTCTCTGTACTTAATTGAAAGGTTGCTGAGCCGCCACAAGAAGCCGCCAATATTGTGAAGTTTAGCATAAGCAGAAAATTACAAATTGGTTTCATTTTGCGTCACTCAATCTATCCGCAGCGCCTCGCGGGAAAGCATAAAACAAGCGATCGTCGGCGCTTTGCCCTCGATCTTCTGGCGCGCAGCTTGTAAATCTCGTTCTCTAACTTGGCTGTGCGTGTGAGCCTAGGCATCCTTGCCCGGGCAATATTTAAAACTGCGATTTTGGCAATGGAGCTCGAGTTGACGCGTTTGATCTTTGGCAAAATTCGAGGAACTCCTTAATGTTTCCTCGGTCGGTCAGACGATGATCATAGTATGGATCTTCATCTTAATTCGAATCGAAAAGCGGGTCGAAATGCCCGATGTTTTTTGCTATTCAAAGTGTAGCATCAATGACAACCATCAGACCTTCCTAGAGCATGTATAGCGCCTACCTGACTGAAACCCTAAAATTGAGAAGAGCCAATGGGTTTACTGTGTTGGATTTGTTTGCTGGCGCTGGTGGTTTGTCACTCGGCTTCGAAGCCGCTGGCTTTACCACTTTGGGACAAGAAATTAATAGTGATGCGTGCCTAACCTACAATCATAACCTTAAAGGTAAATGTGTACAAGAACGGATCAGTGTCTCGAACAGCTTCCCGAAAGCTGATGTGATTATTGGCGGACCGCCATGTCAACCGTTTAGTGTTCTCGGAAATCGCCTTGGTATCGAAGACGATCGGAATGGTTTCCCTGCGGTAATTCAAGCAATAAAACAGGTAAAGCCACGAATATTTCTGCTCGAGAATGTCAAAGGTTTAGTTGGCAGCCACAGCACCTACTTCCAAACCGTTCTTCGGTCATTACGAAATCTAAAATACAATGTAGCATTTCAGGTCATTAATGCAAAAGATTATGGCGTCCCCCAAAATAGGGAACGAGTACTTATTATTGGCTCCAAAATTCCATACGCATTTCCGAAAAAACGTACTTTGAGCGTAAATGCCGGTTATGCAATTAACGACATCTTGCCCAAGATGAATAGAGGTGCAAAACTACTGACCAAAAAAATGGATCAATATATTGCACGATATGAAAAGGCATCTAAATGCGTGACGCCAAGGGATCTGAATCTCTCTAGGCCGGCTAGGACTCTCACATGCCGCAATCTATCAGGTTTTACTGGAGATATGCATCGAATAAAAATGAAAAATGGACGGCGAAGAAGGCTGTCAATTCGTGAAGCTGCGAGACTACAAAGCTTTCCAGACTGGTTTGAGTTTTTTGGAACAGAAGCTAGTCAATTAGTACAAATCGGAAATGCGGTTCCGCCATTATTAGCTTACCAGCTAGCAGAGTCCTTTAAAAAAGCTTTGCGAGGAAATGTGATATGAAAAACAAAGGAAAAGGGTTTCAGAATGAATGTTGACAAACTCCCCAAAATAGAGTTTATCGAAATTGCCAAGCTGAACTTTGATCCACACAATCCAAGATTACCAACGACGGTTTTGAATACCAAGGATGAAAGTGAAGTCATTGCTTGGATGCTCAAAGACGCGTCTATCCTTGAGCTCATGGGAGCAATAGGCGAAAAGGGTTTTTTTCCTGCAGAGCCATTACTGGTCTGTGCAGAAAAAGGCAAATCTGATTCTTATATTGTGGTAGAAGGGAATCGTCGTTTAGCTGCCTTGAAATTACTTTCTAGACCTGATCTTGCGGCCCAAAAGAAAGCGTCAATTCAAAGTATCATAAGTGAAGCAAACTACACGCCGCAGAAGGTACCAGCAATTATATATGACACAAGAGCAGAAATCTTGGACTACCTTGGGTTTCGACATATAACTGGTGTAAAGTCCTGGCGGCCGTTAGCTAAAGCAAAGTATCTAAAAGATTTGAAGAAACAATATGAAAAGCTAAGTCTTGATCAGCAATTCATTCACTTAGCAAAAGCGATTGGAAGTCGGGCAGATTATGCACGCCAGTTGCTTGTAGGCTTAGAATTATTTGATCGCATTTATGAGAAAAATTATTTTGGAATAGCGGGATTACAAGAAGACACCATTGATTTCGGAGTGTTTTACAACGCTCTTCGGTGGAATAACATTGTGAAATTCTTAAATGTAGATCTTCAATCGAAAAAGCCAACTGCAAGGATCGACATGAAAAATCTTGAAGAATTAGTGAGGTGGGTGGCTGAAAAAAATTCTGAAAATTTCACAAGGCTCGGGGAATCACGAAACTTAAAGCATCTAAATTCCATTGTAGGAAATAAAAAAGCTTTGGCTGAATTCCGAAGGGGTAAATCTCTTGAGGATGCCGTTATATTTACAGATGAGCCAGATGAAGTTTTTCGAACTTCCATCCAAAGCTCGTTGAAACAACTTGAAACAGCAAATAGCTATTTCCCAAAAATCGAGATAGTCGACGAATCTGACTTGGAAGATTTAAAATCTATCACAAAAATATCCGCAATTCTTCAAAGTTCGATCCGTAATAAACTCAACTAGCAGATGCGGCAGCGGAAGAAGAAGGGAGTAAAGTCTGCTTTAGACGCCAAATACTTTTCAACACTTGAAAAGAATCCTGATTATTCAAAAACGGATTCGTATTTATGGGCTGACTATATCGAACTTATCTGTTTGGCAAATATTGACGGACAGATTTCAATCGATGCACTGCTGGATCGCATAGTGGATAGGCAAAAAGATCTCCAGGAGGCGGATCCGGATGATTTATCAGAACTTAATGGTTTAGAGGCCGAAGATGACATAGCAACTAGACGTTCTGAGATTATTGATAAGTGGAGAGGAAGTGCCGAAGATTGGTTCAAAGTTCTCGAGGCCCGTGCTGGTACGTATGGTAAAGATTATCCATTCTCGGTTAAATCTGGCGATGAGCTGTTTCTTGTTCATAGGCTTACGCAAAGACATCGTTTATATTTATTTTTTCTATTCTGCTCTAATCTTTCTTTTTTTGAAAAACAACATCAAACTTTACTCTCAAATAGCTTTGAAATGGTTGCCTTTTGGGCCACCGCTGGGATATTGCCTAAGTCCGCGACAATAGACCTTTTTGGAGCAAATGCATTAAACGTAAAAGGGAGGTATAAAACCGGCACTACCTTATGGGAAAAAATAAATACACTTACCCAGGAGATTCGCGAAAATCTTCAGCCAAGAATCTCAGAGGCAAATTACAAGGTTCACAATCATGGGGATGATGGATTAGATATCGTTGGCTACATTCCAACCGGAGATAACCTCTCGAGCATGCCCGTGTTTTTGGGGCAATGCACTTGTCAAAAAGAGTGGTGGAAAAAACAGTCAGAGTCAAGTTATGACGTTTGGAGCGCAAAAATTACTCTCACAACATATTCGAATAATCTTATGTATATCCCTTATTGCTTTCGAGGAGCCCGCGGTGAATGGTTTAACTCAGGAAAAATTTCTAAAACGTTTCTCATCGACCGCAAAAGATTACTTCATTTTCTTCAAGGAAAAGAGACTCAAGTAAGCAACTTAAGTTGCCAAAAAATTTTGAACAAGATAATCCTACAGAAAGAAGCCGTTTTCTAAGAAGTATCCTAAGGTTACATTTTCAGACTCAAAAATTTTATGAATGGATTTGATTTGCATTGGTTTAATGTACCAACGTAGATATCAGTGGTGAAATTTGCGCAGTTCTGTCACATAACCGCATGTTTGCGCCATTTCGCTTTTTTTCGCAACCCCTGACAGCAAAAAGCATCTTAATAACATGACGTCTTTTGCCGCCGATACCTATACCACGCCCGCCGACCAACATACCGACTGGCAAGACTACCTCTTTCTGCGCTCGCGCTGGTGGCTCTATACCCGCTTCGTCGGCACCGTTTTTCGCTCGCGCAAGCTCATCGAAGAAAACCGCTATGGCAACGAAAACTGGGCCGATACCTCGCTCGATGTCATGCAGTCGATTGAAGCCGTCGGTGGCCGCTTTGAGATCACCGGCATCGACAACCTGCGCAAGGCCGAGGGCCCGCTTGTAATCATCGCCAACCACATGAGCGCACTCGAAACCTTCGTGCTGCCCTGCCTGGTGACTCCCATTAAGCCCACGACCTTTGTCGTGAAAGAGAAGCTCATGCGGGGATTGTTCTTTGGCAAGATCATGAAGTCGCGCGACCCGATCGTTGTCGGCCGTGAAAATGCCCGTGAAGATATGGAGATCGTACTGCGCGAAGGCGAGAAGCGCCTCAGAGAAGGTAAATCCGTCATTCTGTTTCCCGAAGGCACGCGCCAGGCGGGTTTTGTACCGGAGAATTTCAATTCGCTCGGCACCAAGCTTGGCAAGCGCGCCGGAGTCAAGGTGATGCCAGTCGCTCTTAAAACCGACTTCTGGAGCAATGGCCGTTTTCTGAAGGGCTTTGGTCCCCTGAAGCGCAAGCGCCGCATCCACATCGCCTTTGGCGAAGCGATGGATGTGGAAAAGAAAGAGAAAGAGACCCACCAGAAAATTATCGATTTTATCGGTTCACGCTTCAACCAGTGGAAAAACTCCTGATCTAAAATTTGAATTGTTTTTCTGCTCGCGGTTCGCTAAGATGCCGCGAGGGAAGTTCTGATTCGCAAGCATCCATCCCCCCTGTTCTTTTGCCTGCTGTTGGCATTTTGCCGCGGCGAAGCGACGACCGACGTCTCGCAGCTTGTGGCCGGCAAGAAAGAAGAAGTCTATGGCGACATGGAGGTCGCGCAGAAGGCTGAAGTCTCCGATACCGCTTACGCGCGCTCGATCAACTTCGGCGTCACACCCTGGGGCGACATCGAAAAGATGCGCAAGGCCTACCAGCCGCTCTCGGCGTATCTTTCTGAAAAACTCAATGCGCGCGTGCGCCTCATGATTGTGCAGGAATACCGCGAGCTGGTGACCGACCTCAAGCGCGGTATCGTGCAGATCGCATCGTTTTCACCGGGTGCCTATGCGGACGCGCTCGACGAGGGCATCGATAAGGATTCGATCTACGTCGCTTCGTCGCAGCTCAAGGGGAAGGATTTTTACCGCGGCATCATCGTCGTTAAGAATGAAGTGAAAGACCTTGCGGCACTCAAGGGTAAGTCCTTCGCCTTTGTAGAGACCGGTTCTTCTTCGGGATACAAATATCCGCTGGCGCTGTTTCTCTCCCAAAGAATCGATCCCGACAGGTATTTTTCGAAGGTATACTTTCTCGGCTCGCACCCGAATGTCGTGGAAGCGGTGATCAACGGCAAGGTCGATGCGGGCGCTACGTGGGATGGATACATTGAGGAGAACTATCCCACGAACCCGCCGGGCATTAAGGTGCTCATGAAAACCGACCCGATACCCTACGATGCTGTCGTCGTCAGCCGCAAGAAAGGCGCCGATTTAGCGCCGAAGCTCCGCGAAATTCTGACGGGCCTCAAAAGTTATACGCTCACCAAAAGCGGGGATAAAATTCTCAATCTCGATACGGGTTTTCCGTATTCGGGTTATGTCGTGCATTCCGAAGCGATCTATGACATCGTGCGGCGCACTGGCAAAATAGTCGGCCGTTATAAAAAGCCGGAGAAGCGCGATGAGTAATGAACCATCGTCGCGCCTGACGCGGCTCCTGAGAAAACTCGATGACCGCGTGCACGTACCCGACTGGATGCGCCGCCGCATCGAAAAGTACTCCGTCGCCTCGAAGATTAACTTTATCATTCTTACGGCAGTTCTGCCGATGCTGTTCATTCTTTCGATGATCTTTCTGGTACTGTTTTTCCAGATCAGCAACCAGATCGAGTCGACCCTCGTGCAGAAAATGATTTCGGCGAAAAATTCGTACAACTTCTATGAGCGTACGACGCTGGTCTATGCCCGCATTCTTGCCGAAAACATGCAAATTAAAAAGGAACTGCTCGCAGATACGATCAATGTCGGGCCGATTCTGCGCGTTTGCCGCCAGGTACAGTCGGGGGTTTCGCTGGGCCGTATCACCATCTACGATCGTAAAGGTTTCGTCGTGGTGCGCAGCCACAACCCGGGCGAATTCGGCGAAGATGAAAGTAAATCCCCGGCGATTGCGCGTGCGCTCGAAAAGGGCGAAAGCACCGCGGCGCTGGCGATGGACAGGGGCCAGTTAGTGCTGCAAAATACCGTGCCCGTGTATTTTGAAGATGACCGCGTCGGGGCGATCACGGCAGGTTATACCCTCGACCACCAGTTCACGCGCACCGTCGCCGACCTCACGCAATCGGGAATCTTTATCATTTTGAATGGCAAGATCATCGCATCGTCGTTTGCGCCGGCTTTGAAAGATATGGATACTGATTATCCCGCCGAGAACCGCGATTATTCACTTTCACGGCGGGTTGTTCATAAAGATAAAAAGGATGTTGTACGTTCCGACGATATGGACTTCCGGTACATACCGATCGTTACCACCCCGACAAGCGCCGAAATTCAAAAGGCGGGTGTTGCGGTCGCGTTGAAGCCCTCGTATCCGCGTTACCTGCTCTATATTTTATTCTGGGGCGCATTTCTTTTGATTCTGATTGTGATTCTTTTAGGAATTTTGCTTTCATTCAAAATCGGCCATCGTATCGCGGGTTCGGCACGGGCCGTGTCGCAGGCCATGGTGCGGTTCACCGAGGGTGACCTCGATACCCGTGTCGACGGGGTTTCGACCGATGAACTCGGTAAGGTGGCGCATGGTTTTAACCAGATGGCTGCCGAGCTGCAGCGCCGTATCAAATATATCCGCGATACGAATGAAAACCTCGAAGCGCTGATCGGCGAACGCACGCAAGATCTCAACGAGGCGCTGCTGCGCGTTACGGGCCTTGAAGAAATGCAGCAGGGGGATTACCTGCTGATGTCGCTGCTCTTGACCCCGCTCAGTGCATCCGATATGGCTTTGGGCAAACTCACGGCGACATTTCTTATCGAACAGAAAAAGCGGTTTTCTTTCAAAGGGCAATCCGGCGCCATCGGCGGCGACTATGCGAAATTCGCGGCACTCTCTTTTAAGGGCTCGCGCTCGCCGTGGTTGTTCTTCTTTAACGGCGATGCAATGGGTAAGTCAAGCCAGGGCGCTGCCGGCGCACTGATCTGCGGGGTTACGCTGCAATCGATACTGGCACGTTTCGCGGATAAAAAACCGATCGGCGAAACGCCGGAGACCTGGCTCAGGAATGTGTACCGTGAACTCGACGAGATTTTCAGCCTTTTTCAGGGATCGATGAATATGTCGGCGGTATTCGGTCTCGTCAACTCTGCCCGCGGCGACACGTATTACATCAACGCGGAACATCCGCGCCTGGTGCTGTACCGCAAGAAACACGCTGACTTTGTCGAAGACGCGCAGCGCACGGCAAAACTCGGCGTCACCTCATCGGCGAAAAAGCCGCGGGTGCATTTTATCCGCCTGCGCGCCGGTGACGTGCTGCTCGCGGGGTCTGACGGAAAGGACGATATTGAAATCGGCGGAACCATCGACTCCGATGACGAGAGATTTCTTTCTGTTATCCGCCACGCCGGCACCGATCTCAATTCCATCGTCGCGGAGATCGACCGCCAGGGTATCCGCAACGACGATTTTTCACTCCTGCGGATTTCCCTGAGCGGATAAAATCCGCGGGAAAAGCAGGCCGGTTTCGATTCTCATGTGCTCGGCGAGATCGCGATTCAGCTGCCTGAGCTTGTACGATAACAGCGCCAGTACCGGAACATAACCGCCGCTGACAGAGATGGCATCTGCCAGCATGCGGATGCGATCCATCTCTGTTTCATGGTGTTTGTGTTCGGTCAGCATCTGGCGAATGGCGCCCGAATATTGCCGCGATACTTCTTGCGGGGTGCGGCCGGCAGCATCGCTCTGTTCAATCCACGGGAAAAGGATTCGCTCCTCATCGGTAAGATGTTGCCGCATCTCGTCGTGGTATTTTTTCCAAATGAGGCCCAGCGTCGTCAGTTCAGGCAGCGGGTCGGTAATTTCCTTATGCGCACGTTGAATGAGCTCGGCGATTTCATCCATAATATTGCGGGTGAATTCGTGGTGTGTAAACACCAGGTAGCGGATGACCTGGAGATTATTCATCTTCGGTATATTTTCTGCCAGCGTCTCGTCTTCTTTCGTTTCCATAGCGTTAAAGGCAACGGGGGGGCAGCGCGTCAAATACAATAGATAAAAAGGTAGTTATATCCTGAATTGGATTGACGCCGTCTCGCGGTGACGCAAAGGAGCGCATGCCACTCATTTCGCAGGAAAACAGCGGGGAGCTGTTTACGGCCAATGGTTTCCATTTTTCTCCCCACCGCGAACCGCACCGCACACGCACCAAGCAGATACTCCTCAAACATCCAGAAATCCGCACGCTCAACGGCCGCAATATCTGGTCGTCGGTGATTATTCTCAGCATTGTGGCGCTGCAGATCGTGGTTGCCGCGTGGAGCGCAACACAAGCTATCTGGGTGCCGTTTGTCGCTGCCTTCGCCATCGGTGCCTTTGCCAACCACGCGCTCTTTGTGATGATTCACGAAGCGTCGCATAACCTGATCTTCAAATCGCGGGTACTCAACAAAATCTTTGGTATTCTCTGCAACCTGCCGATGGGTTTTCCAAGCTCCGAATCATTCCAGCGTTACCATCTCAAACACCATATCTACCAGGGCGTCTACGAGCTCGATGCCGATCTCGCCTCTGAATGGGAGGCAAGGCTTGTGGGCAACTCTGCCTTCGGCAAAGCGCTTTGGCTTCTGCTGTATCCCGTGGTGCAGGCGAGCCGGCCTTTCCGGCTGAAAGAAATCCGCCTGTTCGACGGCTGGATTGCCTTCAACTGGCTGTGCCAAATCGTCTTCAACGTGGCGGTTGTCTGGTTTCTCGGGCCGATGGCGTTAGTCTACATGCTGGCTTCATTATTTTTCTCAGTGGGATTACACATTCTGGGCGCCCGCTGGATCCAGGAGCACTACCTGCTCCATGCGCCTCAGGAGACATACAGCTACTACGGGCCGCTGAACTGGCTTGCCTTCAATGTCGGCTATCACAACGAACACCACGATTTTCCCGCGGTGCCATGGAACAATTTACCAGCGATCAGGCAGGCGGCGCCCGAAGCCTATGACAGCCTGGTTTCACACAAATCCTGGACGCGCCTGCTGTTTCGTTTTTTATTCGATCCGTCGATCGACCTGCACTCGCGCATGGTGCGCAGTGACCGCGGCGGCATACCCCTCGATGCGGAGACTAAAGAGCCATGAGTACCACGAAAAAACCAAAATCCATCCGCGAGGCGATGGCGACGAGCGAGACCATCCGCATGTTCCAGAACCCGCTTTTAGAAAGGCTGAGTCATGTGCATCCCGCGACGCCGTTTCTGATCTACATTCCCGTTGTCATTGTGCTGGGATACTTTTCGACGCAGACAACAAATCTCAGTATTCCTGAAATTTCTGCAGCGCTCGTGGCGGGCCTGCTGTTCTGGACTTTCGTAGAATATTGCCTGCACCGTTTCCTGTTCCATATCCCGCAGACCAACCGCGTCTTTAAGGCCATCTATTTCTATTCGCATGGTATTCACCACGAAAAACCGCGCGATGCAACGCGGCTTGTCATGCCGCCCGGTGCAAGCATTCCACTCGCTGTCGGCCTGTTTTTTCTCTTCCGCTGGCTATTGCCCGCCTATTATCTGCCCTTCACCGCGGGGTTTATCACCGGCTACCTGATCTATGACTTTTTGCATTTTGCCGTGCATTTTTTCCAATTCCGCAGCGCTTATTTCAAGATGATTCGCCGCAACCACATGATGCACCATTACCGCGCCCCGCTCAAGAATTTCGGTTTCACTTCACCCTTTTGGGATTTCATCGGTGGTTCGTATTTCCGTACCCGTAAGGAAGATAAGGGCATCGACGATCATTCGGGCTTAAAGCCCCTCTAGTTAATGAAAATTCCCGAGCTGTTGATGCCGGCCGGCAGCCTGCATAAGCTGCGTGTGGCGGTCGAATACGGTGCCGACGCGGTCTATTGCGGCGTGCCGCGCTATTCACTGCGGGCGCGGGAGAACGAATTCCGGCTGCACAACCTTGCCGATGCGGTTAGCTTCGTACGCAGCCGCGGCAAAAAGATCTATTTCACGGTGAATGCCATTCCCCGTAACTCGAAGATTCCCGGTTATCTCAAATACCTGAAGGCCATGGCCGCGCTGAACCCCGACGGGCTCATCATGGCCGACCCGGGTCTTATTCTGATCACGCGGGAAAATTTTCCCGATCTGCCCGTGCATATCTCGGTGCAGGCGAATACCATGAACTATGCGGCTGTCGAATTCTGGCGGCGCATCGGCGCGAAGCGCATCATTCTCTCGCGCGAAGTTACCCTCGCGGAAATTCGTGAGATCCGTGAAAAATCGCCCGGTATCGAACTCGAAGTATTCGTGCACGGTTCGATCTGCATTGCGCATAGCGGGCGCTGCTTCATGAGCAACTATTTTGGCAACCGCGATGCTAACCAGGGTGCCTGCAACAATGCCTGCCGCGAACCTTACCGCATCTATCTGCAGAATCCGCAAAAAGAAAACGCAGCGATGGAGCTGATCAGCGATGAAGAGGGCACCTTCCTGATGAATTCGAAAGATTTGCGCGCCATCGAATTTCTTGATGAACTTGCCGAAATCGGCGTCGACTCGATCAAGGTCGAGGGCCGCACGAAAAATGATTATTATGCGGCCATGATCTCGCGCATCTACCGCCGCGCACTGGATGATATCCGCGCTGGAAAAAAATTCGACCGCAGCCTCGTGGCAGAGCTCGACAAAGTCGCCTCGCGCAAATATTTTTCGGGATTCCTGACCCGGGGCCGCGAAGACCAGTTGCCAGCCGATGAGCTGGAATTCCAGAACACCGAAGGCGGCTCAGAGCGCTGGCGCACCCGTTTTTACGCCGGCTGCGTAAAACGGCAGGATGAAAATGGCATCTGCTGGTTCGATCTCAAAACCCGGCTTGAAAGCGGCGATACTCTCGAAATCTTTTTCCCCGGAGAATTCGTCTCGAAATTTGCACCGGTCGGTGAGATTATATGCCGCGGGGCGAAACACCCGTGCCTAAGCGGCGGTATCGGCGAGGTCGGCCTCTACCTGCCCTTCACGGTTCCTGAAAATGCCTTCGTCGCCCGGGTCGTGGGCGAAGGTGTCACTTCTTCGCCGTCTGTGCCAATGCTGTCGGATTTCCAAAGAGCTGCCGCAGTTTCTCCCTGAGGGTTGTGGCACGCGCCACATCGCGCAGAATCGCGGCGAATTCATGGAACTGGATGACAACCCAGTTTGTCGTCGTGAGATTTTTCGTCAGGCCATAACGCACCTTTTCGCCCTCAGGCGTGAATGTGCCGAATATCCGGTCCCAAAAGATGAAGATGCCGCCGTAATTGCGGTCGATGTACTGCGGGTTTGAACCGTGGTGCACGCGGTGGTGCGACGGGGTATTCAGGATGTATTCCAGCAGGCCGAGGCTGCGGATCGTTTCGGTATGCACCCAGTACTGGTAGATCAGATTGATGGACATCTGCAAAAGAATCATGTGCGGGTGAAATCCCACAAAGGCGATGGGCAGCCAGAACGGTGTCTCAATCAGCGGGGCCGTCCATGACTGGCGCAGCGCCGTCGCGAGATGGTAACGCTCGCTCGAGTGGTGCACGACATGCGTTGCCCACAGAAAACGGATTTCATGGCTCAGGCGGTGCATCCAGTAAAAAGCAAAATCATCGGCGAGCACCAGCACGAGCCAAGTGAGCCACAGTGGCGTCATGCTGAACCATTTCGGGCCGGCATTGTAGCACAGCGTTAAGAGCCAGATGAATAAGACATTCCAGAAGAAGCGCACAACAAGACTGCCCACACCACCCGAGAGGCTCGCCGCGGTATCGGCGACGGCGTAGGCATGTTTCTGGCGCCAGAGCACAAAGTTCTCAATCCCCATGGTGATGAGATAGAAGGGGATCGCCAGAATTGTGGGTTCCTCTTTGATGTATTGGATTATTTGTTCCATGTTTTTGCTCCTGGTTTATTCATCTGGGGCATCAGAATGCCCGAGAATTTTTTGAGTAAAGATATGACTTCGCGTTCGTTGGTATCGTCTTCGATGAGATGCCTTTCGACGGCGATACCCTGCATGAGATAGATGGTCGCCAGGGCCACGCTGCGCATTAGCCCACCTTCTTCGCCGGGGAAAATTTTCTCGAGCAGGCGGTCGGTATTCTGCCGGTGTTCCGTCACGATCGGCTGGATTGCCTGGCGAAGTTCGGCATCCGCCGACGCCTCGGCATAGAGGCGCGAGATGGCGACAAAATCTGTTGTGTGAAACCAATCCCAGAGATTCTGCACAACATGCTCGGGGTTGGGTGTGGTCTTTTCCGCGAACATATTTTCGAAATCGCACATCACCTGCTTGAAGAGGGGTTTAGTCGCGCCCACAACGGCGGCGGTCTTTGTGGGATAATAACGAAAGAGGGCTCCCTGCGAGAGCCCAGCCGCATCGGCGATGTCGCTCGTTGTCATGCGCGAGAAGCCTTTATTAACTATGACATCCACCGTAGCGGTATGGAGTTTATCGAGCGTATCAGCCCGGCGTTCTTCCTGCGTGCGCGCCACGAGGCATATTTTGACTTGTGAACATAGTGACTAGTCACTTTTTATTATGGGTTCATTAACTATTCCGTAGCGGGGGCCAGCTTATACAGGCGGTTCACGGTTGCCGTGATCTTGGGGCTCCAGCGGCGGATGCTCGCCTCGATTTCGTTATACGGCAGCCATTTGTCCCGCGGCCGAAAATACAGCTCCGTCGATCGGCGGTCTGCGAATAGCTTGTAGTCAAATTTCGGATTTCCCCCGCAGAGATAGCCCATGTAATAATAATCAAAACCCAGCCGGAGCGAATAATCGATCTCGGCGAGAAACAGGTATTTGCCTGGGCTGTCGTCACTGAATGCGGGGTCGTAAAAATGCAAAATGCCCGTACTGGTGCGCGCGCCGAGATCGAAATAACCGACGGCTATGAGACGCTCGCCGTCGCGCATCTCGATGAGGCGCGAATCAAACGCGTTCGTGGCGCCGTTATCCAGCAGGTAAGAGGCCACTGATTCCGACATGGCAAAATCGATGCTGGCACGATAGGTTCTGAAAAGATTCTCGATTTCATCGGTGATCGCGAAGGGTTTGATCGTCAATTGAAAGCGGGAGTTTTTTGCGGCAATGCGCCGCGCGCTGCGCGAGGGTTGGTAACGCTTGAGGTCGATTCTGAGCCAAAACACCGGAACGAGTTTCTCGTCATAGGTGATGAGATCGGTGGTGATAAAACTCTGCGTGATGCGGTACCAGCCGCGCGCGAGGCAGGCATCGAGCAGGCTGCCATCCATTCTTTCGGGGTAGGCTGTCTGGTAATAAATCATTGCCCTGCTTTCCGGTCACCGTTTCACAAGGCGCTTCCAGAATGTCTCGCCTGTTTCTGAAAAAATAACCCCGGCAGTTACGGCGAGCGCGCCCCAGGCGGCGCGTTCATGGAAGGGCTCGAGAGAAAGCACCAGGGCGTAGAGCGTCGCAAATACGGGCTCCAGCGCGAAAATCACACCGGCACGCGCCGGCGTCGATTGCGGCTGGTAGCGCATCTGCATCATGACGACGACCACGGTTCCCGGCACAATGAGGTAAGCGAGCGCCATACCCAGGGTGGGATTTACCTCGAATCTAAATCCTTCGGCGAATGCCAGCGGCAACGACAGCACAGCGACGGTAAAACTCTGCACTGTGGACAGAGTCCCGCGCCGCGCCGGTGTGCTCCAGCGGTCGACGCCGATGATATAGAAGCTGAAGGCGATGGCGCAGCCGAGCGTCCATGCATCGCCGCGATTCAGGGCGAGAAACCCCGAGGGTGATGTCAGCAGGTAGAGGCCGGCGATGACGATGATGGCGCCGGTCGCCGTGGCCCACGAAGGCAGCTTGCGGTAGAAAAGAAATGCCAGCACGGGCGTGAAGAGCACCAGCGTTTCGGTGAGAAAAGCAGAACGCGATGTTGTGGTATATTGCAGGCCGAGCGTCTGCAGACCGAAGCCGGCGAAAAATGTCAGACCGAGAATGCCGCCCTGCATGAGTGTCGCACGGTCGATATGCCTGAGCTGGGGAAAATAGATCAGCGCAAAGAGCAATCCGGCAGCGGCGAAGCGCACCGCGACCAGCAGCCAGGGTGACGCAAAGTCCAGTGCGAACTTCACAGACGCAAAGGTGCCGCCCCAGATGACCGTGCAGAGCACGAGCATCAGTTCGGGAGATACCCGGAATTTCAAAGGCTGCAAGTCAGCCGACCGAGGTTTTGCTGAGTTCGACGCTGAGCAGCGTGCTGACACCCGGTTCGTTCATGGTGACGCCGTAGAGCACGTCGGCCTTGCCCATGGTCTTCTTGTTATGCGTGATGAGGATGAATTGTGTATTCTTCGCAAATTCATCGAGCAGCGTGAGAAAGCGACCGACGTTCTGTTCGTCGAGCGGCGCATCGATCTCGTCGAGCACGCAGAACGGCGACGAGCGCACCATGTAGATCGCAAACATGAGTGCAATCGCGGTCATCGCCTTCTCGCCGCCCGACATCAGGCGCATCGATTTGGTTTTTTTGCCGGGCGGCGTCGCTTCGATTTCGATACCGCTGGTCAGTGCTTGCTCAGGGTCGAGTAGTTCGAGGCGGGCCTGGCCACCGTTGAAGAGTTTGCCGAAGATCTCGGCGAAGTTATGGTTGATCTGTTCGAATGATTCGCGGAACAGCGTTTCTGATTTTTGCTGAATTTCGAGCATCACCTTTTCGATGTCGGCGCGCGCCTTCATGATATCGTCGACCTGCGCCTGCTGGTGGTCATACATCTCTTTGACGTGGCGGTGCTGTTCGATGGCGAGCTGGTTGATTTGCCCCAGTGCCGAAATCGCGCGTTGCAGGTCAGTCAGTTTGTCTTTCTCGTCGGCAAGTTGCAGCTTGCCCGAGGTGAACTGGCCCGAGAGTTCTTGCCAGCTGAGCGCATAGTCGTTATAGATATTCTGGAGTAATAGGTCGCGCGTACCATTCATGGTACCGATCTTGCCTTCTAGCTCGCTGACGGCGACGAAGACCTCGTCGGTTTTCGATGCCTCGCGCTTCATGGTATCGACGAGTTCGCGGCGCTTTTCGTCGACTTTTTGGATGTCTTTTTCGATGCCCGCGATGCGCTGGCTTTCCTTTTCAATGCTGCTCTTCAGCTTTTCGACTTCGCGCACCAGGTTCTTTTGTTCCTGCGTCAGCTGCATCACCGAGCGGTCGATTTCGGTAAATTGCGCGCGCACGAAGCCCATATTGGTTTCTTCGTTTGTGATCTGGCCGGCGAGGTTCTTCTCTTTTTCTTTGACGCTGGTGATCTGTACATTCAGGGATTTAACATCGCCCAGCAGTTTCTCGCGTTCTTGTTTCTTGGAGGACCCTTCTTCGGCGAGTTGCTGCTTTTTTAGCGTCAGCCGGTGCGTTTCTTTTGCCGCATCGGCAAGGGTTTTTTCGAGACCGGCGATCTCTTCATCGAGCTCTTCTTTACGCGAGTGTACCCCGCCTTTTTCGAATAGAATTTCGTGAAGGCCACGACTCATTTCCGCCAAAACGCGCGCTTTCTCCTGGATTTTCGCGATATGGTGCTTCGCGGTGGCATCTGCCGTCAATGCAGCACAACAATCCTCAATGATCTTTAATGCTTCTTCCCGTCCCTTCGCGGTTTTTTCCCAGCGGGCCTTCTCGTTTTTCAGTGATACAAGAAGTTCCTGAATTGTTTCTTCTTGTTTTGCGCTTACCGCACTGAGGTTTTTCTCGGCAGATTTTTTTTCTTCTTCGAGACGCTGAATCTCTTTGTCGGCCGCGGCGGTCTCTTCGGCGCACTTGTCGATGCGTTCCTGCAGGCGGCCGATTTCCTTTTCAATGTCCGATACCTTGAGGTCGAGCTTCAGTGTGAACTGGTTCTGTTCGGCGGCTTCGCTTTTCAGTTCTTTGATACGTTTTTCAAAACGTGTGATCTGCTCTTTGAGGCCGCCGAGCTGAGCCGCTAACGTGGTCTTGCGGCCTTCTTGCTCTTCGATCGTGCGACCCAGCTGTGCGATCTTCTCGTTCGCCACCTGGCTCGACACGTCTTTGCGGTGGAGTTCTTCCTTTAGATTACGTTCGTCTTCGTCGAGCGTCGTCAGGCGCTCCTGCATCTGTATCAGCTTCTGCTGGATCTTTTCTTTCTCGGCGTGGCGGCGGCTGAGCTTTTCTTTTAGATCATCGAGTTTCTCATTCGTGTCACGCACCATGAGATAGCGGATCTTGAGGTCATGGTCTTTGTACTTCGCCATGAGTGCATTGTACTCGGCGGTCTTCTTTGCCTGCTCGGCGATGGTTTTCAGCTCTCGTTCGAGCCCGCGCTGGATATCTTCCACGCGCGTCAGGTTGAGCTGCGTGTTCTGAAGGTTTTTTTCGGCCTCTTCGCGTTGCGCCTTGAAGCGTGAAACCCCCGCGGCTTCCTCAAAGATGACACGGCGGTCTTCGGGTTTACTCGAAAGAATCTGGTCCATCCGCCCCTGTTCCATGAAGGAGTATGAGGACTTACCAATACCCGTGTCGCGGAACAGGTCTTCGATCTCCTTGAGTGCGACGCGGCTGTCGTTGATGAAGTACTGGCTCTGCCCGTCGCGGTAAAGGCGGCGGCCGACCTTGACATCGTCGGTATCGATTTTGAGCAGACGGATACGGTTGTCGAAGGTGAGCGAAACCTGGGCAAAGTTCGCGGCTTTGCGCGTGCTGGTGCCGGCAAAGATGACATCTTCCATCTTCTCGCCGCGCATGGTTTTGACCGATTTCTCGCCCAGCACCCATTTCATGCTATCGAGCACGTTCGACTTGCCGCAGCCGTTCGGGCCAACGACGCCGGAGACCGAATTTGAAAACGCAATCTTCGTCTTATCGGCGAATGACTTAAAACCTAAAACTTCGAGTTCTTTTAAGAGCATTTTGCTTGAAAGCGTATTCTGATTTCTTTCATCACCGCATGGCCCCGGGCGAAGCTAAAGGAAGATACGCCCATTACCGTTTCGGCTACGAAAAGGGTCAGTTCTCTATTTTTGCCGGCACCGAAAAGGAAAAAGGGGTTTCGCTGGTTTCCCCGCGTGATCCGGTGCGCGAGGCCGAACGCCACATCGGCGCCTTCAGGCTGAGGCCCGGTATGCTGGCGGTCGTCGCCGGCGTGGGGCATCTGCCGATGCTCGAGATGCTGGTTGAGCAGCTCAAGACCCCAACGGGCAGAGGCGGATGGATTCTGGCCTTCGAGGCTGACACCGAGCTGTTTCTGGCACTTAAAAAATCGCGCCCCGATATCTTTGCCGACGTGGCCGTCATCGTCCCTGAAAACCTGAACGTGATGGCCGAGCTTGTCGAAAAGATCGACGTCGAAAATTTCGTCGGCTACCGCACTTTTGAAAACAAGGCCAGCGTGGGGTTTGATGCCGCGTTTTATGCGGAGGCGATCGGCGACTTCAAAAAGAAGCTGGCTTCGCGTTTTTCAGACCTCTTTACCCGCCTCGAATTTGAAGAACGCTGGGTTTTCAATTCACTCAGCAAGCTACCGTTGATGGCGAAGGCGCGCCCGGTGTCGGCGCTCTTTGGTTTGGGCCGTGGCGCCGATGCGCTGATTGTTTCCACGGGGCCGTCACTGCGCGATTCGCTGGCGGAAATTAAAGAGCACCAGCATCACTATTTTATCGCCTGCGCCGATTCGGCCTACCGCGTGTTGGTACGCGCCGGCATCACTCCCCACCTGGTATTTTCGCTGGATAGCCAGGCGCACACGGCGAAACATTTTGGTTTGTTGCCGCGCGGAAAAACCGCCGCTTATCCGCTGCTTGTCTGCGATGCAGTCTCGAACCCCTGTGTCGCGCGCGATTGGCAGGGTGAGCTTGCCATTTCTTACACCGCGCAATATCCTGATGACAAACGTATGGTGAGCCCCGGCTGCGATTATATTGAAGATGAGGGATTCATCGAAGGGACCGTGGGCCTCGTACCCGGCGATTTGCAATCGGGCGGTTCGGTAGCGACGTCGATCTTCGACCTGATGCGCCTCATGGAATTCGACCGGATTATTCTCATCGGCCAAGATCTGGCCTATACGCGGCGGGAAATCCACACGCCCGGCACACACCACACCGACGAGTGGCTCTCGAAAACGACGAACCGGCTGCAGCCGCTCGAAAATATCAACGAACGTGTGATACGCCGCCGGCACACGAAGCGTGAGATCTCGGTTACGGGCAGGCCGATTGTCACGGATTATATCCTGTCACTCTACCGTGACTGGTTTGCGACGGCGATTGAACGGCTGCCGCAAAAGATTTTAAATGCCACCCGCGATGGTCTCAAAATTCCCGGGGCGGTACCGCTGGCGACGCTTGAGGGGGCAACAGGTAATAATGCGGAGATCCTCGCCAAATTTCTCTCTGCACCGTTGTTGCAGGTGAACCACAACAGAGTGCAGAACCTGGGTTCGAAAATGATTTCGACCGCGAATGTTTCCGAATTGTCATTCCTGCGTTACGTGGGCCGCAAGTTCGCAATCAAGGCAATACGCTCGCCTGAGAGCGCGGATGCCCTCATCAAAAAACAAAAAATCAAGCAGCGCAATTTCCTGAACAAGATGGCGTCCAAACTCTACCGCCATGGCTGATGAAGGTAGCGGCGGCTTTTTCTCACGGCTGGGAGCCCGGTTCTGGCCGTTCTGGCTTTTCTATGTCCGGCGTTTTGGCTGGCTGATTGTTCTGCTTCTTGTCTTCACGAGCTTCATGGGCTTCCGCTATGGGCGCGAGATCCGTATCGATACAAACCTGCTGCACCTTCTGCCTGCCGATACCGAATCCCTGCAGCGCCTGAACAAATTACGCGATGAATCCGAGATCAAGGGGTTTCTCGTCGTCTCGTTCGAGGCTGATACTGCGCAAACGGAGGATAAACTCCTTGCGGCGGCGCAGAAGCTGGAATCGGTCATACACACCGACGCTTTCCTGAACTCTTCAACGAACCGGGTCATCTACCGCATTCCGGGAGACTTCTTGCTGCGCTACTCGCTCTATTATGCCGATATCGCCGATCTTTTCAAAATCGAGGCGCGGCTCAGGAATACGGTGAGCGATACGAAGAGAAAAGAAAATCCGTATTTCGAAGATTTAGAAGAATCTGCACCGGCAAAATTTTATATCGGCGACATTCTCAACAAATACCGCAAGCGCTACGTAACAACCAATGCCTTCATCGCCAACGACCGTAAACGCATTGCCGTTTTGCTTTCGCTGAAAAAATCACCCGACGACATCCAGTTCTCGTCATCTTACTTATCGAGTCTCAGGGATCAGATTCAAGCGTATGCGAAACAGCACGGTTTCGTGGTGAACCTGTCGGGCCGCTACGCTTCAGACATTGAAAAACAGAAGCGCCTGCAGAGTGATATCAACCAGTCGACGACGATCACGCTGCTTATTCTGATAGCATCGCTCATTGTCTTTTTCCGTTCGCTGCGCGTCATGCTGGTGATCGGCCTGCCCGTCGCCGCGGCGCTGGGCTACACTTACCACGCCGCGTGGTATTTCATTGGCCAAATCAGCATCATCAGTTCATTTCTGACTTCGATCCTGCTGGGGTTAGGCATCGATTACGGCATCCATCTCTTTGCGCGTTACAAAAGCGAGCGGTTGGCAGGCAATGGCATGACGAAGGCGCTCGAAACAACGATGCGCAACCTGTTCCGGGGGTTGAGCTTCGGCATGATTAGTACTGCCGCGGTGTTTTTGACGCTGAGTTTTTCGCGTTTCATCGCCTTCGCCGAATTCGGTAAAATTGCCCTTGCGGGGATCGTGTTCTTTTTCCTGGCCTTTATCCTGTTTTTCCCGGCTCTTGTTTTCATTACGGAAAGATTTTCATTCGATACGACAGAGCCCTCTCACATGCTTGAGAAAACGCGTAAGACGCGCGGCTGGCATATTGCCATCATCGCCTGCGTCATCGGCTACGGCATCTTTACGCTGACCAAGCCACCCTTTGAATACGATTTTTTCGAGCTCGACACCAGCATGCAGACGCCGCTGATCCAGGGCGGCAATGAGAGTCTCAAGGTGCTGGAAAACCGCGAGCATATGGTCATCTATGAGTTCGCGAATTTGGCAGAACTTCAGGGCGCTGAGGCGAACCTGCGCCAAACCGCGCCGCAGATACCCGTGGAAATCCATAGCATGCGCGATTTGTTGCCGGAGGATACTGCGCGTAAGCAGGTCGTGCTTTCGAGTATCCACGCGCTGCTGCGGCAGGCCGAACTGTTTTACCTCGTTGCCCTTGATGCGGAAAATTTACGTCGGGTGCGTATGGGCCTGCGTATGACAGAGGCGCCGCCCGTCACCGTGGCTGCGATTCCCGAAGAGTTCAGGCAGCATCTCTATAAAAACGGAAAATATTACCTGTATATCTTTCCCAAGAACGCAAAGGTTTTGAAGCGCGGCGCGCTCGATTTTGCGGCGGCTTACCGGCAAGTTTGTACCGTTGCCCTGCAACCGGGCCAAACTTGCCTGCCCCAGAATATCAGGCATGGAATTTCTGATCTCTATGTGCTCGATGATATCCTGAACACGGTCATGCTCGACCTTGTGAAAGAAATCTTCCTGATCAGCCTCGTGATCGCCGTGATTGTGCTGTCGATGACACGGCGGTTTGCTGGCATGCTGCTGATACTCGGGCCGCTGGTTGCCGGCATTCTGGGCCTCTTCGCCTTTATCGGCATCTGCCATCAGTTCAGCCCGTCATGGCTCTTTCAGTTTAACTACATCAATCTCCTGGCGATTCCGATACTTTTGGGCGTGGGCATCGACAACGGTATTTATCTCTATTCGCATGCACGCGAGCTGGGATTATCCCAGGTTAACCACATTATGATCAGTACCGGCGGATCGATCTTTATTTCCAATTTTACTACCGCGATGGGTTTTCTTTCGCTGACGATCTCAAGCCATGTGGGGCTCGCATCATTTGGATTTATCACGTTTACGGGCATGCTCTGCGTGTTCTATTCTTACCGTGTGTTGTTCCCTGCTTTAGCGCGATTCTTCGAGAAGCTCGAGGCAGAAATTTGAGAGCGCGCGCTGCGGTTGTGGCGTTGCTGGCGGTGGCGGCCGTTTCTCCACAGAGCTATGATCTCAAAACGGAAAAGGAAAAATTAGCCAAAATCGAAGCGGCGATCAAAGCTGAAGACAATCCCACTTTCGTTGCCGAATGCGAAGCGCTGCTGGACCCTCACCGTATCAACGCGCTCGTCTGGTATACCTGCGGCAAGTATCTGCTGTTCGTCAAGGAGCCCAACCCGACTAAGGCGCGCGCCAATGTGAAGCTTGCGTATAAGCGCCTGAAGGTCGCGGCCGACGACTTTGCGCGCACCGGCAAGCAGGTTTATTTTGCTCTCGACGCATGGCAGTATCTGGGGCTGGCCGCGATGCATTTCGGTGACCTCGACCGTGCGCAGGTGCATTTCCGCCAGGTGCTGGCGCGCGATAACCGCATGCCGGCGGCGTGGTACAACCTGGGTGTGATCTACGAACTCAAAGGCCTGCAAGAAGAATCGATGCGCGCCTTCGACCGCTATCTGCGCCTCAAGGTAGGCGGCGACGCGGGGGATTTCTGACCCCACCCCGGTCTTCGGAGATAAGCTAATTGCGATAATACTAATTCACAGTTTGATTTATGAGTTTTAGCTCATCAATTTCTCTAAGTGCTTCAGCATTTTCCACTAATTCAATATTAGTCTTACCAACTGTCGCTGACGCACCGATGGAGTTTTTTACGTACTTTATTTCTCCCTTCTTCGTATTCACAGTCAATTTATTTTCTCCTGAATAAATTTCGGTTGGCATTGAAAATTCATGACTGCCTGCTGTTATATCTACATAAAGGATAGTCCCGGGCTCTGAAGTGCCTATACGCTTCCCATTCAGAAAAATATCCGGCCGCATCCCATAGCCATAAATTCCGCTAGGACGATATACAAAAATTCGAGACATTCCTGTTGGTACCTGAGGCAAGGTTGATTTTATCGTAGAATACGGTTTGCCTTGTGTGGTTCCGCACCCTGCTATCATTAGTCCAAGCATTAAACTCACAATGCTGAACCTGGCCTTTGGAAAGATAATCGACATTTGAGCAGGGGGGGCGTTGACCTGTCGCACGTAAAGTCTGTTTTGCCGGGTCTTTGACAACGGCGCCCAGTTGCGCCTACGAGTTTTTATGTCCAATCGCCCAGCCCCCTTGACCGGGCCCACATGCACAACTACTTCGGGCAACAAGGTTTACAATCTGCGCGCGCGAGCACTCCGCTGACTCGTCTCTGCAGGCTTCGGTCGCTTCCCCCTCTCCACGTCAGTGGGGAGGGGGTTAGGGGGTGGGGTTACTTCAGCTCCTGCGTCGCTTTCTTCCAGGCGTCGCTTTTCTCGAGCTGCTGGTGCTCGTCGTAGAGCTTTTTTGTGGGCTCTTTGCTGAGATCCACCTGTTCTCTCTTTACGTCAGAGCCGTTGTATTTCAGCGCCGTGCCAGCGTTGAGCTCGATGTCGTTCAGAAAATCCTGCATCATCAGGTTCGGGTCGCTCTGCAGGCCCGATTCACGCACGAAATCGGTCATGATGACCTTGCCGGTGAAGAGCACGATGCGCGCGGACGATTTCGCAGCCTCGACGGTAAACGCCGTGCCGCGTACGCCCGCGGTAACCACCGGTGTTTTAATCGCCCATTTGCCGCTGGCATGCCTGCCTTCTTTGCGGAAAATCATGCTGACCGTGCCATCGGCCTGGTAGTATGTCGAACCCGGCCTGATCTCGAGCGTCGTGAGCGGGCTGACGAAAAAAGAGACGCCGTCTGACATCTGGATGCCCACCTTAGCCTTCGCGCTGGTGATGATGACATCGCCTTCTTTAATACCCGCTCCCAATTTTAAGGCCGTACTTTTGCCGCCGCTTTTGACCTCGGCGCCGCCAGAGAGATAAGTGATCTTTCCTTCGACAGCGCAAAGGCTACCACAGAGAAAGAAGATAAATGCAGAGAGGAGAATTCTCGCGGAGCGTTGGGGATGGGGGCGTTTTTGGTTTTTCATAATATTAGTAGTGGTAGCGGGCAGAGACCGCGCTGAAGAACGTAGTCAGATTAAACGCATTCGCGTTCATTGCGAAATCCAGCTGCACCTTTTCTGCCGGTGTCCATCCTAAACCCATCGCGACGAGCAGTTCATCGTCTGCATAGAAGCTCGTCTTCGTGGTGTTACTGGCTGTGACGGTGGTATCCGTGATCGTCTTGTTGGAGATGACGTTCTTGCGCAGGCCGATCCGTGTCTTCAGGCTCTCGAATGTTTTATGCTCTGCCGCAACGCCCAGTGGAATAAAGAAATTCGAAATTTCATACTGGCTGTTGAGCGTCGCCGCATTGTTGTTGTCGGCGATTTTATACGTCGACCGGGTTGATCCCACACCGGCCGAATAGATGATCTTGAGCTTGCCTTCCTGGAATGACTGGTGGTATGCCGCATCAAATTGTACGTTCAGCATCGATGCCGATGCGTCGCGCGAGAGCTGCACCGCCGTGGCGTTGACGCCGCGGATTTCATGCCCGACCTTGAAGGTATCGACGTTCACGGCGAGAATGATTTTATCCTGGCCCATCGGCATCACATAACGTGTTAGCACGCCGAGCGAGAAGGGTGTGGTGCTTTTGATCGAGATGTTTTCACTTCCGGCAGCGATCTGGTTGGTATACTCTAATTTTGTGATGGGAATATCCGTAGAAAGTGCAAAGTCCAGGTAGCCGGGCCCGAAATCTTTGACCTGCGCTCCAAGGCCGGCGCCGATGTTGTGCGAGTTCGTCGCGAAGCGCGCGGTATAATTTGCCGTCGAATCTGTTTTGTCCTGGCTATGCGCGATATTCGCATAGCTGAGGCGAAGGCCGAGGTTAAGTTTTCCGAGAGCTATTCCATACATGAGGTCGGCATTGCCGAAACCCTTTTTGGCCTTATCGAGAATGCTGAAGGCGGTGAGGCTCGAGGTACCGGGCGCTGCGGCGACATCGCCGGTAAAGAGCGAACCCCCGCCGTTCAGAAATCCCGCGGGGCTGACCTGCGCGGCATACTTATTAAAAAGCGTTTCCGTCGAACCCAGAGGGCTATTCAAATTCAGCGGGCGGCGCAGAAATATCGCGAGCTTTTGGTTCGCCGGTAACGGCACCGTGGCGCCACCCCAAACGAGGTTCGCGCCGAGCCAACCTTCTAGGTAGGCGGTACCGTAGTTCACGACCTGCCCGGGATTCACAAACATATTCATGTCGGATTCAATCAGGCGGTTCGGTATGGCGAGGCCCCGCGTCTGTGTGTCGAGGGGCTGGTTGACGCCATTCTTGTCGTTGAGATAGCAGCTTGTGTCGGTGCCAGGCTGGCATGCACCGGGCTCTCCGGCCGGCGTTGGGGCATCTGCCCAAAGAATCTGTTGCGCGATGAGGAGTATCGCGGTGGATTTCCATATTTTCATGGGAGAAAGCTCCCTTGAATATGTGCTTCGTCAACGGATTCCGAATCTGGGTATACGGCAAAATGGCGTATCTGGATTTCGGATCAATTCCAAACGGTGCGTACTTGTTTGTAAACCAAAATCGTTTCATCTTTTGTCACGAGTGTTGCGCCGAGATGATTTGCTGTCGCGATGATAATTCTATCCGCCGGATCTTTCCCCGCATAGCCAGGCATTTCGACCGAATTCAGCAATATGGTATTTTCCGGAGCGATGAATTTTACGAAAGCCAGCTTCTCTGTCTGGCGAATAAATTCGCGGTAATCGGTTGCCAGCTCCAGCCTGCCCTTTGTTGTCAGCATGGCGATTTCCCACGCGCTCATAGAAGAGATGCAGACATTGTATTTTTTCATAGCCGCGCGGATTGCCTGCATCGCTTTTTTCGGCAAAAGATCAGGCTGCGTGAGCCACCAGATCCAGGCGTGGGTATCCAGCAAAATCATTCGACGAGTCGCCAGTCGCTGATACCCACGGGTGCGGTGGGGTCATCATACTTCAACAGTAAGCCGCGGAATTTCGAAAGTTCATCGTCCATATTTTCCGTATAGGGCACAACCTTAAGCACAGGCTTGCCGCGGTCCAGAATCACCAGGGGGCGTTTCGTGGTTTGCACATTGCGCATGTGCTCCAAAGCATGCGCTTTGAACGTTGTTTTTGTAAAGCCGCTCATGACTATAAATATATGGTCATATTACCCAGATGGCAAGTTTTCCTTTTCTTTTTACATCCCAAAATTACTTGCCGCGCTGCCCCCGGCATTGTACCCTCTTTACACATGGATCTGGCGTGCCTGATGCGTCCGCGCAAGCTCTGCCTCTGCAAGGGCGTTTCGCGGCAAGATATCGCCGAGGCGGTCGAGGCGGGTGCTGACACTTTCCGCAAGCTGATCGAGAAGACGCATGCGACGACGGGCTGCGGCACCTGCTACCACGAGACCTATGCGGCCTTCCGTGAAGAACGTGAGAAGACGGTGGCGCAGGTAACGGGCCAAATGGGCCTGAAATTTTAAATATTTCAGGGTGTGGTTGCACCACCCCCTGAAACCCCCGCTTTGCTCATTGAATTTGATTTTTAGTCGATAGTAGATAAAGGGAGGATTCACCCAGATGCTGCGGCAGTACTACCTTTTTGCGATCTGTATCCTACCCCTTGCCCCGCTCATCGCCAAAGAGATCCGGGAAAACCCGGTCGAAAAAAAACTCGAACGTTATCTTCCTTATAATATCGATGAGATTGAGGCCTCGGCCGCATCGACCAACTTTAACCCCCGCCTCGTCGCCGAAGAGCTCGGGCAGAAGCTCAACCAGTTTTACCTGAGCGACCCGTCTGAGAAAAAAATCGCCAACCGGCAAGACAATGACTCGAACGCCGCCTTTTACCGCAAAGAGTGGAACGTCAATCTGCAGCGCCTGTTCATGCGCGACTTGCTCGCGAAAACGCAAAAGTCCTTCATCATTAAAGAAGCCCCCAACATTGCCCTGTTACATTACCACTACGCGCAGGCGCAGATGAAGCTCAAGAAGCCCTACCATGCGGCATTCCATTTCGGCGAGAGTTTACGCTACCGCAGCCTCAGGCTCGACGATGAGATCTATACAAATAACGACCGCATCGCCCTCGTCAAGGCCGGTGCCGCCGAAATCAGGGACGCGGAGAATTTTCGGGAAACCAAAAAGACCTTCGAAGAAAAAACCAAAGAGAAGCAGCGTATCGAAGAAGAGCTCGTGCTGCTCGACGACCGCTCGCGCTCTCCCTATACACCGCCGCCTGCGGCGGGTGGTAATGTAGCCGAAGAGCGCCGCCGCCAGCAGCAGCTGATCGCCGATCAGAAAGAGAAAAGCCGTCAGGCATTGGAGCGCGTCAAAGGTGAATACGATAAGGCCAAAGCGGGGTTCGACGCCGCGAAGCAAAAATACGCCGAGCATGAAAAGGCCTATAACCGTAAGTCGGCCGATATGCTGATCGAGATGGCGAACCTGGTGCGCCAGCTTGAAGATACCATCAAAGAGCGCTCAAAGGTGCTCAACAAAAAGGCACTCTACAAAACCAATTTCAATCAAACCTTGCAGCACGACTATAGCCAGAACCGGCAATTCACCGCCTATGCGAACGTGCTCGAAGCCGCGACCAGGCTCGACCCCGAAAACCCGATCACGAACTTTCAGCTCGCCGAAGAATACCGCACTTCGCAGGATGTCTCGCGGGGCATAGACTCTTACGAGCGGGCGCTCGAAGCCAACGAAAAACCGCGCGCCGGCTTTGAATTGAAGGAAGAGCAGGTGCGCAAGGCGCATGCTTCGCTGGGGGCGTTGTTCTACGCCAAGAGCCGCTTTGTCGACGCCGCGTTTTTTTATGAAAAGGCCTATACCCAAACTCCTGACGGCCGCGAGAAACAGAACCTGAGCTGGCAGCTGGGTAAACTGCATGTCGAAAAGACCGGCAACTACGAACGCGCGACGCAGCTGTTCGAAAAATACCTGCAGGGCATCTCGACCCTCAATCCCTCCGATGTCACTGACCGCACGCAGTGGATCAAGGAGCGTTTTCTTGCAAACCGTTATCTGATGCAGATGTACGACAAAAAGAACGCACCGCCCCAGGTTTTGCGGACGATGCAGGGCGCCGAAGCCGCGCATAAAGATCTCGAAGCGCTGATCTTTGATCTGAGGCAGCGCAATAATAAAACCTATCAGGAAATGCAGACGGCGAAAAAGAGCCTGTTTGACGACGTGCGCAGCCGCGAGCTCAACACCTATCTCAAGCTCGAATCGGATTTTGAGAAACAAAAGCGCGAGCTCGCCATCATCGAAGCGGGCCGTAACAGCTTACCGCTCGCACAATTTTATGAGCAGTATGCGACCTTTTTGGAAAGCCAGCACGATATCTCGGGTGCGATCAACGTCTATGCGATGGCTGAAAAACACGGTATAGGCGCCGACCACGCGCGGCGCGAACAGGGTCGTCTAAAGAACCTTTACCCTTGAGGGCGCCGAGGCGCTCTGACCCATGGCAGTGCTCAGCTTTCCCCTCTGGATATTCTTTATCGTCTTAAGCCCCGTGCTGATTCTGTTTTTTGTGCTGGGCTTTTCTTCCGCTCAAAGAATCACTACTTCGGAGAAGCCTCCGGTGGTGGAGCGGCATTTGTCTTAACTTCAATTTCGCAGAACAGCATTTCGGTTTTGACTTCCTCTTTGTTGCCCGCTTTATCGATGGCATAGAACTGTACGAGGCTGGCGGCCCCGTTTGCTGAAATGTCTGCATAGGTCAGGCGTTTGCCATACTCGGCGAATGGCACGGCATTCGCATCTTTGCCGAGAGGTACGATGCGGTAAAAGATCTTCGCCATGCCCGATTCGGCGTCATCGACCAGGAAAACCAGGCTGCTGTCTTTGCCCAGATTCACACCGCGCTTTGAATGTACAGGATCAACGATCACAGCACGTGTAACGGGGGGATTCAGCTCGACTTTAAAAACAAAATTCTTCGAATAGACAACCTGCTTATCGGCGTTCTCGAGATTCACCTGCATCTTGTAGGTGTCGGGCTTGTCGAAAACAAGCGGCTCGCGGTATTCGAGAAATTCGCCTTCGCCGATCTTATATTTGGTCACGAGGTTGGGCTGCGTCGGCAGTTCGATGCGGCTGCCTAACAGGTATTCAGTCTGGCCTTGTTGTACGACGGGTATCGTCGGCTCGCGGTAGGCTTTTTTCAGGTAATCGGCCACCGCAAAGGTTTTGCTGTAGGCGCCCGCGACGCCGGTTTTATGGATCGAGCGCACACGGAAGAATTTGATTTCGGGTGCGAGGTTTTCGCGGAAAGATTTTTCTTTCGTACGTACCGTCTTGACGCGCGCTCCTGAGATTTTTGCCGCGTCGGTCGCGGTCGAAAGATCGATGTCAGAAAATTCGATTTCCGTGAGTGCTGCGTCGGCGGGGGGATTGATAGCGAGGGAAAAGATCTTGCCCTGAATGGCGGGCGGCTTGGGTGCTCCGGGGGCATCGGCGGCCGAAAGGGATGTGGCCGCGATTAAAACAGAACAAAGGTAAATCCGCATCGCCGTGCTTTGCGGGCTAAAGCACGGCAAGTCAATCAAAAATCACAACGCCGCTGCCCTAACCGAGCACTTTCAGCGCCATAAATTCAATGTCGTCGAGGGCGGCTTCGTCGCCCGTGAGCTGCCAGATGTGGATGGCCCCCTCGTAAGCGCTGAAAATACGCCGGGCCGCCAGTTGCGCCGTTTTTTCCGCCGCGAACAATCCCCCCGGGTTTACCTTTTGAATATAAGCGGAAATTGTATCGATGGTGCGGTCAGCAAGATTTTTGACAGCGGCCTTCAAGGGCGGCGACGAATCGGCCGTCTGCGCGCGCAGGTTCGACATCGGGCAGCCATAAAACTTCTTCAGCTTCAGCTGGCGTTTTAGAATACGCACCCACGAGCGGATAAAATCTTCGGGCGAATCGGCGCGCGCCATGAGTGTTTCAATGAGCCGCAGATGGTCGGTGCCATAGCGGGCGAGGTATTCTTTTCCGAGAAGCTCCTTTGAAGGAAAGTGGTCGTAGAAGCTGGCCTTCGCGGTTTTGGATTCGGCGATGATCTGGTTGATGCCGGTTGCAGCATACCCCTGCGATTCGAAGAGGCGTGTTGCCGTGGCGACAATACGCTCCGCAGGGGCGTGGCTGCCTGGGGATGGTTTGCTTGCGGAAGTTTTTTTCATTGACGGGGTAAATCCTGCTGATAAACAGACAGACTTGTCTGTACGCTGTCAAGCAGATAACGGAGGAACATGGAAACAGTAGCTGAACCATCAGAGATGGTGGATATTTCCGGGGTCGCCGCCACGGTGAGCGAGGCGATGAAGACGCGGCATAGCATTCGCCGCTTTGACTCGAAGCCCGTCGAACAGGAAAAACTCGATGCGCTCTTTACGACGAGTTTGCGCGCACCGAGCTGGAAGAATTCGCAGCCCTGGAACGTGCACATCGTCACCGGCGCGAAATTGGCGGCGATGCGTGATAAGCTCACCGCGGCTGCCTTGAGCGGCCCCCCGGCCCCCGATATCGCCTGGACTGTGAGTTACCCGGCCGACGCGAAACGCCGCATGTTCGATCTTGGCATGAAGATCTATGGCGTCGCTGGTATCGACCGCAAAGACAAGGCCGCGCGCGACCAGTTCATGGTTGACAACTTCAAATTTTTCGATGCGCCCGTCGCGGTCTTTATCACCAGCAACTTTGAACCGAACTATTATGTCGGTATCGATATCGGCTGTTACCTGCAATCGGTGATGCTGCTGGCGCGCGAACACGGTCTCGGTACCTGCCCGCAGGCAGCGCTGTCGGCTTTCCCCGAAGTGGTGCGCGCCGAATTGGGATTACCCGCAGAGCAAAAAGTTTTGGTCGGTTTAAGTCTAGGTTATCCCAAAGCCGATCCCGAGCTCAACCGTTTCCACACGCCGCGCGAGACGACGGAAGAAAAAATCCATTTCTATTCCTGAAGCCGCGCGGCTTTGAGAACCAGGTAATCGCGCTCGGGTAGGCTCGTCGTCTTCGCGGCGGCAATTTGATAGTCGCTGAAAGCCCGGGCGCGGTCACCGAGCATCGTATAGAGATGCGCGCGCACAGCGTGCAGCCGGTAATGCTCTGCTATGCGTGCATCGTTTTCCAGAAGCTTTAGGGCATCGAGGCCCGACTGCGGTCCTTGCACCATTGCAAGTGCCACGGCGCGGTTTAGGCGAACCATCGGATTTTCCGTCATGCGAAGAAGCAGGTCGTAGAGGGTGAGAATCTGCGGCCAGTCTGTCGCCTGCGTTGTTTCTGCCTCGTCATGCACCGCCGCAATTGCCGCCTGCAGTTGGTATGGCCCGACGCAGCCCTGCGGCAAGGCCCGCGTGAGCAGGACAATGCCTTCGGTAATGCACGCCCGGTTCCAGAGTGAACGATCCTGCTCGTCGAGCGGAATCAGGCTTCCGTCAGCGCCGGTGCGCGCCTCACGCCGCGCGTCGGTGAGCAGCAGCAGGGCGAGAAGTCCCAGCACTTCGGGATTTTCAGGCAGCGAATGCAGCAGCAAACGTGTCAGGCGGATGGCTTCCCGTGCCAGATCGGCGCGCTGTAATTTCTTACCTGCACTGGCATAACCTTCGTTGAAAATCAGATACAGAATCTGCAGAACCGCCTTGAGCCGTTTTTCCTGTTCTGTATCTGCCGCAAGCCCGAGGGGAATTCCGGATAATTGGATGGTTTGTTTTGCCCGGCTGATCCGCTGCGCCATCGTCGTTTCGGGAACCAGAAATGCGCGCGCGATTTCGGCCGTCGTGAGACCGCCCACGGCGCGCAGCGTCAGCGCAATCGCCGAGGCATCACTCAGGGAAGCGTGACAGCAGAGAAAGAGCAGGTAAAGTGTGTCATCCTGTGCTGTCAGATCATGAGCGGCCCCATTCCGCTGCGCAGTCTCTACCCATTCGAGTTCGCGCCTCCGCCGTGCGCTGTCGCTGCGGATCGTATCGATCATACGTCGCGCTGCGACGTGTATGAGCCAGCCGCGCGGGTTTGCGGGCAAGCCGCTTTCAGGCCATTCTTCGCCCGCGGCGATGAGGGCATCCTGTACGGCATCCTCAGCCGCCGCGAAATCACCGAAGCGACGGAAGATGATGCCCAATACCTGCGGCGCCAGTTCGGCGAGAAGTTGTGCCTGTGCCCCGCCGCGCATCGTTACCGGGAAAGGAAGTCGCTGATACGCTGCTCGTATTCCTGCGGGTTTGCATCCCAGATGGCACCGTGGCCGCCATATTCGGGCAACCAAACGCTCTTCTCGCCCCGGTACAAAGCCGCGAGATCCACAGAGTGCTGCCATGGCACAACCTGATCGGCTTTGCTATGGATCAGGAGCACGGGCGCGGCAGTGGTTTGGGCAAGGACTTCGGCTGCGCTCGGCAACCCGCTAAATTTTCCCCGCCATAGGGTCAGACCTATGAGCCGCGCCGTGAACCACTCTGGTATACCTTTTGGGGCTGCCGGTGTTTCGCGTATGAGGCGTGCGAAGTTATAGGGTGGATTTTCCGCAATGACTGCTGCAATACCTTTCATCGCATGCATAGCGATCAGCACGGCTGCTGCACCGACAGAAGAACCCATGGCATAGATCTTGTCATATTTTTTTCTCAGAAATGCATGCGCGGCTAGCACGTCGTCCGATTCACGTTCGCCATAGGTTAAGCCTGGGTTTGGGCACGGCGCTTCGCCGTGGCAGGAAAAATCAAAGGTGAGCACGTCGAGTTTTTGCCGTAGATAAAACCGGATAAACCGCGTCATTTCGCGCCGGTCTGATCCCCCGCCATGCACGAGCAGAATCGCCCCGCGTGCCGGGCCGAATGCATTGTCCTGCGAACGCACCAGCCAGCCCGGTAACGGTTGCCGGCCGAAAACATCTATGGTTACTTCTTCAAAGTGGAGATCCCCCGACTGCCTCAGGTTGCCGCAGTTTTTGCCCCAGTAGCGCTCCGCCTCTGCGGGGCAGAGGCGAAGGTCTTTCGAAATACCGCGCCAGACCGGAAAGAGCAGCTGCCCGCTCGCAGTCCAGAGCATGACGCCACCCAACGTGAAGACTAAAACGACGAAGGCTGCCAGCGACCATACCAGTTTGCGCTTCATGCGTTCGGCTCCGGGGCAGAATATTTCAGCACGGGCCTGATTTCGATGGGGATGTTCGCCGGTGCGCCGCCGCGGCCAGGCAGCGCCGAAATCAGTGCGGCAATTTCCGCGGCGCGCTCCGGTGTCTCGACGTCGACAATCCAGAACCCAGCAAGAAACTCTTTCGACTCGGGAAAAGGGCCGTCGGTCACCACGGGCCTGCCCTGCGAGTCGGCGCGGATAGACTTTATCGTTTCAGGGCCGCCCAGCCCTTCGGTCTGGACCATTTCGCCGTTCTTCATGAGCTCATTGTTGAGGGCGATCAGATAGTCGCGGTTCTTTTGGATATCCTCACTTTTCCAGGTGGTGATATTGCCCTCTTTCCAGCCCTTAACCCCGAACTGCATCATCAGTATGTACTTCATAATTCTCCTTAAGCCGGCACCGGTTTGGCGCGGCTACTGACAGTCGGAGCAGGCAGCAGATTCTCGACACGGCCAAAGATTTTTTTTCGGAATCGGATGTCTCAAGGAAAATCGCCGTCAGTAACTCTTACCGTCAAAAGCTTCCATGCGAATATTTTCGAGACTCACATTGTCGACGCAACGCACATTAACCGCGGCCATGGGCGAGCCGTCGGGCATCTGCCCGTAGGCGAAGGGCAGAATGCCGCAGGTCTTGCAGAACTGGTGCGCAATCACATGTTTGTTGAATTTGTACTCCGTAAGATTGTCTGCGCCGCGCAGCAGCTCGAACTTACCACGCGGGATAAATTCGAGGGCTGAACCGCGCTTGAGGCACATCGAACAATTGCACGTAGTGGCGCTCCCGAGGCTGAGCTCCGCAGAAAAACGTACGGCGCCGCAATGGCAGCCGCCTTCGTGGCGCGTCGTCACACCCATCCGCCGTGCGCCGCAACAACAACGGCTTTAAGATGAATTGGTAACATTAGATTCTCCTTGATGAATTTATGGACACTTAACATACTAATAAGTATGTTGTAAACAACTTCAAATGAATCGCTTTTCGGATTGTAGTACTGAACGCGAGAGGGCATAGGACTCCAGGTGAAAGCTTCGACTAAAATCACGGGAAAATCCGCCGCTGCACGCAAACCCAAAGAACGCAACCTCGAAGCCACCCGGCAGCGGATTCTCGGGGTTGCTTTTGAAACCTTCTTTAAACAGGGTTTTCAGGGAACCAGCATGGACGACCTCGTGCGCAAAACCTCGCTGACGAAAGGGGCGTTCTACCACCAGTTTGCCACCAAGTATGAGCTCGGCTATGCGGTTGTGGATGAAATTTTAACCGAGCTGATTCTTAACCGCTGGATTCGGCCGCTGGCGGGTTTTGCAGATCCGGTCGAAGGTATACTCAAACTCATGCAGCAAAACATCGGCGATACGCCGCCCGAGCTTTTGCGCTACGGTTGCCCGCTCAATAATATGGTACAGGAGATGGCGCCGGTCGATAAGGGGTTTAACCGCCGGCTGCAAGCGGCGCTCGATTTATGGGTGAGCGGCCTGGACGAACACCTGAAACGCGGTCAGCAAAGCGGATTGATCCGCCGCAACGTTAATACGCTCGAGGCTGCATATTTTATCGTCATGGCTCACGAAGGTTTTTACGGATTCATCAAGGGGCTGAATAATCCCAACGCGTTCGCAGTTCTCATCGCCTCGTTGCAAAATTATTTTAAATCGCTCAGGCCTTAGCCACCAGCTTTGCACCGTTTTTCACGCGCGCGTAGATGTCTTTGAAATCACCGTTGGGTACTCGGCCCAAACCACTGACAGAATATTTCGGTTTCAGCCCGCGCAAAAAGTACATCTCAATCTCTCCTTTGTTTTTGGCATAGACCTTTCCGCGGTATTCGCACTCGAACAGAAAGCGGATGCGCTCGTGCATCTCCTGCGAAATATTGATGGCGCCGGGCTCTCCGGAAGATTCCATGCGGCTGGCGGTATTGACCGTATCGCCCCAGACGTCATAGGCGAATTTCTTTTCACCGACCACACCCGCAACCAGCGGCCCCGTATGCATACCAAGGCGTAGCTCCCAATACGGGAGGCCCCGCTGTTCTTTGATCTCTTTCATCTGGTTCATGAACGACTGAATTTCGAGGGCCGCGAGCGCGCAATCGATCGGGTGCGTATGGTTCTCGGTGGGGATGCCCCCCGCGGCCATATAAGCGTCGCCGATGGTCTTCAGTTTTTCGAGGCCATACTTCTCGGCGACGCTGTCGAAATAGCTGAAGCACTTATCGAGTTCGCTGACGAGTTCAACCGCACTCAGGTTTTCGGCGATACGCGTGAAGCCGACAAAGTCCGTAAACAGCACGGTGGTGGATGCATATTCGCGGGGCGTGGTGCGGCCCGTGGCCTTGAGTTCTTCTGACACTTGCAGGGGTAAAATATTCAACAGCAGCTTTTCGGATTCGGCATGGGCAACCTGCAGCGCGGCTTCCGATTTATCGGACTCGGAAGCGATATAAGAACTGATGAGAAAGACAAGTCCCGCGCCGCCAAAAATAATGGCCACCATCAGGGGGGGTACAGACCACGCGGGTGTAGCCGCCCAGGCGGCATGGTGCTCGTGCCATTGCAGCGCGCCTATAGCGGCGCCAGATGTGGCCAGAAAAAGCAGCGGCTTTACAAACCGATCATAGCTGCGCCGGTCTGGGATCACCGGCAACAGCGAGCATAAGGCAATCAAAAAAACCACGGCGTATGTGCGCAGCGGGAACATAAACACCAGGGCGGTTGTCATGAGCATGGTCGCGCCATAGGCAGTGTATTCAATCACGCTCGAGCGCTGCAGTGAAATAAAAAGGGGATTATTCCGGCGGCGCTGCCAGAGAATAAACACCATGAAAAATCCCACACTCCACACCGTAGGCAGATAATAAAACCCCAACCAGAGTACTTGCAGCTCGCCTTTGATGACGGCCGCGATACTCATCGTCACGACCATCGTCGTCGTTACGAAAAAATTATAAAATACGGCGATCGCCAGGGCGCGGTTGATAGAATTTCCCGCTTGCGGGCGGTTCCCTTGAATTCCTGGGAAACCCCGTACAAAGATACGGTGTTCCACAAATGCAGTGCTTTGCCGATCAGGTCTGCTGCGAAAGAAGTTACCGGGCGAAGCGCTTTGTGGAAAAATTGCATCTGTTAAATCCGTTCGGGAGGGCGAGTACTTCTTTCACGGATCGCCCTCCGACTACAAGAACGAATTAACTTGGGTAACTATGGCCCGACGTATTTGTTGTTCTTAAACTGGCCTTTGACGACCTTGCCGTTGGCGTTGTCGACCCCGCGCTAGGCGGATTTTCCGCCCTGCCGGCGGCGGAATTCGCTGGGCGTCACGGTTTTGAGCTGTGTGAAGACCCTATTGAATACCGACTTGGAATTGAAGCCGACGGAGAAGGCCACATCGAGAATGTTTTTTTCAGGTTCCGCGATCAGGGTCTGACAGGCCGCTTCGATGCGGTACTCGTTGATGAACTGGTAAAAATTTTTACCGAGGCCTTTATTGATGGCTTCCGACTGCTGGACTGCCATCTGCATGGCCGAGGCGAGCTGAACGAGCGTGAGATTTTCATCGCGGTAGAGATGTTTTTCCCGCATGAGGACATCCAACTGTTTGAGAGTGCCATCGAGGTTCAGGCCACCTAACCGCGATTTTTCGTACTTGATGCGTTCGGCTTCAATGCGCGAGACATTGAGGTAGCGCTCATAGCGCAGGCCGGTCAGAAACAGAAAGCAGAGCACAACGGTGACCGTGACCGCGCTGGTTTTGACGAGATCGGGCGAGGGAGTCAGTACACCCCACAAGCATAGGGTTGTGTTGGCGATATTGGCGGCGATGAAAACAAACGCCAGCCACTCCGTGATGCGCGAATCTTTGCGGCCCGCATAAATGGTGCGTGCGGCAGCGATGAGCGTCAGTAACAGGTAGAGAATGATCGAGACCAGCGCCATCAATACCATGATCTGCACGGGGGCGGCGGTGAGCGGGCCGCAAAGTGTGACAAGGCCTGCGAGAAAATCTGATTTGCATTCGAGCCGTTGCAGGTAAAACGGTGACAGGTAGATGAGTGCCGAGATGGCCGGCAGCGCATGCACGAGGGCTATCCACTCAAGTTTGATTTCATGCTGCATCAGCTGGCGGAAATAATAATAGAGCAATGGCCCCGTTAAGAAAAGCAACGGCAGGTTGAAGAAGGTATAAAAAGCAAAATCTGTTTTCAGTTCGGAAAACAGCAGCGCCGTGTGGAATTGCCAGCCCGCGGTGCAGAAGAGCAGCGCGCCCAGCAGGTAATTGCGCGCCTTCTTGTGGCGCAGCATGAGCTGGCCGATGCTTAGCAGCAGGGCAAAAAGCGCGCCGAAAAAGATCAAGACAACCGCCATCGGGGGTCATACTGCCAATGTGTTTCCCAAGGTAAATTATTGCCGCAGCGGCACGCGATTCATGAGTAGTTTGTGCCCCGGTCGCCGCGCCTTATCCTCTTCGTTTTCAGCTGCGTGTTATTGCCCGGATGCAGAACCGGATCGAACTATGAAAAGCTGAAACAGCCGAAAACCGTCGCGGCCGAAACCCCGGCGTCGACAGGCCCGGCCACGCGCCCATTTCTTATCCGACCCTTTACCTTTGCTGAGATCGGCGACCGCACCGAGATGTTTCGCAAGGCATTCGTCGTACCCGGTTATAAGGGCATCGATTTCGATACCTATGGCCGCATGGATCCGGCGGATCAAAAAACCGGGATGAAGACGATCTACTCGCTGCCCGAGGTGCATAAGCTCTTCGCCGCTGAACTGACCCGCCTTGAGATCCCCACCGTTGTCAATGTCGAGATTCCGCCTGATAAGGGGGGAGTGCTGGATGTGCGCATTCTGGGCTCTGAGTCAAGCCTCAGGATGCACACGTATGGATGCTGGCCCATCGTCGGTACCGTGGTCTATCTCTTCAATGCCGATATTTACACCGTCGTGACGAAGACCCGGCTGGAATATAAGATCACGGGAATGGCGGCAAAGGAGCCGTCAGGCACTTTGGAAATCTACTCGGAAAAGGATTTCAGCTTTTGGGGATCTTACATGGGGTTCGACATCTATGAAAGCTTTGAAGAGGCGCAGGCAGGGCATATCAAGGACATTGCGGCACGCCTGGCGCGCACGTTGGCTGCCGGCGCGTTTTGAGATTACCAATAACTCTCTATGTCGAAGTTTTCGCAGGTTAGATTGCGGTAAAATGGCCGCGAGCCACCGTTTACGGCGAAGATTTGAATAGTTTCGACGAAGCGAATGCCTTCCCAGGTTAAATGAGCGTTTGAAACGAAGCGAGAGTTCCGTTTTTCCATAGCCAGCGTCTGGAGATACAGTTCTATCGCCAGTCGAACAAAGGCAGTGATTGTCAAACCCAGTTCCATTGCCGCAAGACGGATGATCTTTTCATCATCGCCATAAAGACACATCGTATGGCGATGGATATCTTGTGCCCTCGCTAAACCGTCTTTGACGCCTACCGCCACGTGCCGCAGTTTAGGATTCCAGCGCAGCGAGCACTTGCGCGCCAGCCGCAAAACACAGTAGCGGGTTATGGTCGAGTAAGTGCGGCGTCGTTGCCAGGCTGCCAGCTTAATTCTGTTCCAATGGATCGGCGCCAGGCGGATCTCCAAAAGATGTGTAATCTGGATAGGCTTGCCTTCAAGAAACCGGGGTTGTTTTCTGCATTGCATGGTGCATCCTACAGAAGAAATACCCGCAAAGTGCGTTTTTTTCTCACCCACTCCTGGAAATCCTTCAAAAAGCGCGCCCATTGCCTCTTTAGAAAAAGGCTTGTAAACGCACATGCGACATAATAATGTGACATAATATGCTCGAGTACGCCCTACCGGTGGCGGCATCAGTGTTCTTTACGCTGTTCCTGCGCCGGCTCGACAAATCAAACGTTAACCTCAAAAAAATCAAGGCAATCGCTGAAAGGGCGGAGCGCGAGCTCTCTGACCTGACGCTCAAGAAAAAAGAAGAACTCAAAGACGCGACGATCCGTTTCGATTCGATTCTTATCAATGCGGATAAATATCTCGGTGCGCTGACCGAAAAACTCGAGCAGGCGAAGGCTGACCTGTCTTCTGTCGAAAACACGCGCCAGAATCTGCGTGTCATGGATTCAGAGCTGCAGTCGCTCGACAATACCACGCGCTCGGTCAAGGACCAGCTGAAGTTTATCAACGAATCGCTCGATAAAATTGACCAGCAGCAGAAGCGCATCAAGAAGCTGCAAGACCATGTGAAACAGGTCGACGATGAAGCGGCGAATATGATCGACGCTTTCCAGGCCGCGCTCAAAGACAAGTCGGGTGAAATATTAACCGTCCTCGAAAAGAAGTTTGAAGAAGTCACGAATGAGACGCTCAAGATGCAGGGCGATCTGCGCGACGACCTCATGGCGCGCCATACCGACCTCAAAGGCGAAGTCGAAGCGAGTTACGAGCAGCTCGAAATCGATCTCAAGAAGAGCGCGCAGGATTTAACGCAGAATATCGAAGCCCGTATCCATACGCAGATTCAGGCCGTGGGTGATTTGCAGGAACGCATCTTCTCTGCGGAGAAAAATCTCGAGGTTACAGTCCCTGACATGATCCGCGATATCAAGAACGATATTCTGCGCGATATGCAGGATCAGGCGCAGAAGCTGGAAACGCTGAAACTGAGCCTTTCGGGCACCGAAGACACGATGCGCAAGAAGCTGCAGGCTTTCCGCGAAGAGCTCGAGCAGCAGCGTTCGCTCTTATTCCATGAGATTGCGACAGAAGCTGAGCGCATCCGCGATCAGATCTCGAACCTCGACCTCGACGCCCTGGCGAAGAAAGACGAAATCATCAAATCCGCGCGTGGCGAAGCGCTGAAGATTCAGAAAAACATCGAAGAATTCAACGATCAGTACGCGCGTGCGCGCGAAACCCTGTTTCAGGAAGCGTCACGCCGTGAAAGCGACCTGTCGCACAAGCTCGACGAGATCGAGAACCTCAATAAAAATATCAGCGCGAATCTCGCAACCAGCCGGTCGCGCGGCCTCGAAGAAATACAGGGCGAGCTGCAAAAGGCGCTCAGCGAAATCAAAACAGCTTCGCGCGAACTGTTCAGTGATATTGAAGAAGACATTTTGCGCGAATCGAGCATGCTGCGCGAGAAGCTAAGCTCAGTTCAGGCCGAAGTCACCGACATCGTACAGAAGACCGAAGAGCGCTGCGAAAATCTCGAGGCGAAAGTCGCCGATATTTCCGTGAATACCGAAAAAGAATTCGCGAGCTACCTTAAAGAACTTAAAAAGGCCGCCGAAAAAGGGCTGGAATCTTACAAAGAAGAACTCACCGAGCGCGAACGCCAGTTCATGCAGGGGATTACCAGCCTCGACAAGAGTTTGCGCGACAAGATCGCTGACGCCGACCGCCACTTCGAGAGCGCACAGGCCCGCCTCGAAGAGATCGTTAAAGACGCCCGAAATGCTCTCCATAAAAACACCATGGAGATCGAGAAGAGCCGTGCCGAGATGATGCGCGATATGGACAGCGAACTCGGCGACGCGGTGCAGCGTTTCCGCACACGCATTGAAGAGAAAGAAAACGAGTTTAGCGCAAAACTCGAGAATAACGTCGCGCGCTTTTTTGATATGAAGAAGGGGCTCGAATCCACCCAGGAAACCCTGATCGAGAACCTGCAGTCGGAAAAACGCCGTATTGAAAATGAAATCCGCCAGACCAATGACCAGCAGCTGAAACTCTTTGACCAGGAGCTCAGCGAACGCGAAAACCGTTACCGTGGCCAGCTGACATCGCTCTCTTCTGAATCGGTCAGCGACTTCCGCGGTAAAGTTTCTGAGCTCATGGACCGCCTGATGGAAATGAAGTCCGAGACATCATCCACCTTCAACGAGTTCCAGGAGAACCAGCAGGAAGTCTATGCCGCGATCGTCGAAGAGACACGCACCACAGGGCAGGAAATCCGCGAGCTAAAAGAGTCGCTGCGTGAGCTGAAAGCTGAGGGGATCAGCGTCGAGAAGAACCGCCAGGCCACCGAAAGCCTGCGTACACTCATTCGCGAACTGTCGCAGAAGATCGAACAGGCCGAGAGCAAAAACCAGGCGATCGGCGAAGTCTACCAGCGCGTCGAAGAGATGAAAGAGATGCGCACGAAGCTCGAAACGGAGCTTTTAATGCTCAAAGACAAGCGCGACAAGGTCGATCGCCTTGAAGAAAGTATCAACTTCGTGCTCGGTATGCAGAACGAGATCGAGGCGAAATCGGTATCGCTGAAAAAACTGCAGACTAACCTCGACGAATTCTCGGCGCATTATGTAAAACTCGAAGAAGAACGCCGCAAAGCCGATGTTCTCATGCAGAACCTCATCGATGAAAACCGCCTGATCCAGAAAACAATTGATAAAATCGAAGCGCAAGACAGGCATATCGATACGCTCAACGACGGTATCACGCAACTCAACGGTTTCTTCCAGCGCGTTGAGCAGCGTTCGCACCTGTTGAAAGAACAGCTCGATACTATCACCGACCAGATGGTCGGGTTGCATAAGAATGAGAAAGAGCTGCAGTCGATTCAGGGCCGTTTCATGGAGATCGAAGATCTCATGGCCGATATCGACAAGAAGAAGACGCAGATTATTTCTTTCAACAAACAATTCGAAGAGCTCAGAAAATCCATGTCTACGAGTGTGCAGCAGATCGAGAAGATCGAACAGAATGCAGAATCGAAAGTGCGCCAGCTCTCTGAATTTATGAAGGCCATGGACGACGACCGTTCAAGCAAAGTGACATTGACGAAGACGCTTTCGCCTTCAGGCGTCGGCGACAAGAAAGAGATGGTACGCAAACTCTCGACCTTCGGCTGGACCGCGGAAGAGATCGCGCAGCGCGTGAATCTTGATATCCACACTATCGAGACGATTCTTTCGTTACCGGCATAATCTGGTTGTCGGGCAAAGTGATTTGTGAAACAAATCACGGGGTCGGGATATGATTACCCTCGCCGAAACCGGCCTCTTTAACGATACCCAGCTCAAGACGTTAAGCCGTCTAAAGGTAAAAGATGTGCGCGATCTCTTTTATTACCTGCCGCGCAAGTATATCGACCGCAGCCAGAAACTCGACCTGAGAAATTCACGTGCCGGCGATCTCGTCACGGTCGTTGGTATGATCACGCATGCGGAGATGCGTTTTGCGGGCCGCAAACGTTTTACGATCAAGGTCGAGGCAAACGGTTTTATCATCTACGCGACATTTTTTAATGCCGGCGCTTATATGCAGAAGATTCTCAAAGTGGGCTCTGAAATTGCCTGCTGGGGTAAGCTCGAGGTTTATAAAGGTCGCTTAAGTTTTATGCATCCCGAGTGGGAGCTTCTCACAGATGAGGGGCAGCAACACACAGGCCGCATCGTCCCGGTTTATCGTATCACCGAGGGTATGCGCACCGCCTACCTCACGGTCAAGTCACTGCGCGAAAAGATCGCGGCCTGCCTCGGCAAATATGAAAACCGCATCGCGGATTACATACCGGCGCAGACGCTGAAAAAACTCAATCTTCTGGCGATTCAGCCGGCGCTCCATAAGATTCATTTTCCCGAATCGCTCGAAGAGACTGAAGAGGCACGGCGTCGTATGGCCTTCGACGAGCTGGTGCTCTTCTCGGTGCTGACGGAAGAGAAAAAGGCGGCGATTCGCCGCATCAACAAAGAATTCCGTATCGTGGTAAATCCTGCCCTTAAAAAAGAACTCGCAGAGTTGGTTAAAGCCCTGCCTTTTACGCTGACCGAAGACCAGCAAAAGGCGATCGACTTGCTGCTAAAAAATTCAGCGGCGACTTACCCCGTGAACCATTTACTCATGGGCGATGTTGGTAGCGGCAAGACCCTTGTCGCGCTCATTCTCGCCCTGGTTTACATGCGCCATAAGTTGCAGGTGGCCTACCTGGCGCCGACCGAGATTCTCGCCCGCCAGCACTACCAGACATTTCTGAATATTCTTCCCGGCGGTTCTTTCGAGGGGGTGGAGCTCATTCTCGGCAAGGAACCGGGTAAGGAGAAAAAGGCAAAGCTCGAGCGTATTGCGCGCGGCGAATCCTTGCTCGCGATCGGCACTCATGCGTTGATTCAGGACGAAGTGGTTTTTGAAAATCTTTCGCTGATCATCATCGACGAGCAGCACCGTTTTGGCGTCGAACAGCGCGAGAAGCTGCGCGCGAAGGGAAAAAATCCCGATTTGCTCTCCATGACCGCCACGCCGATTCCGCGCACACTGACTTTGGCATATTACGGCGATCTTGAACCCGTTTATCTGAAAGAGAAGCCCAAAAGCCGCATCAAGATCGATACCCGCATCTTTCCCGAATCGGACCTCGAGCGTATCTATAAATCGGTGCGCAAGTATGTGAACGAGGGGCGGCAGGTCTACATCATCTATCCCGTGATCGATGAGAACGAGAACTCCGACGGGGTGCACGGAGGCACCGGGGTCGACCGAGCCAAGGATGGCGGCAGGTCGACCATGGCTTCACTGCTCAGTGACTACGCAACGCTTGAGCGTGAGGTCTTTCCCGACCTGCGTTTGGGCCTCTTACACGGGCGGCTTGCGGGTGACGAAAAAGAACGGGCCATGCAGAAATTTAAAGAGGGATTGATTCAGGTGCTGGTTGCCACTACCGTTGTGGAAGTGGGTATCGACGTACCGAATGCAAATGTCATTGTGATACGCAACCCCGACCGTTTCGGTTTGTCGCAATTGCACCAGCTGCGGGGTCGCGTGGGCCGCGGTCTCTACCAGAGCTTCTGTATTCTCGTTGCCCCTGACAAATTAACGCAGGAAGGCGAAGAGCGGCTCGCGGCGATGGTTAAGACTGAAGACGGCTTTGAACTCGCAGAAGTGGATTTTAATATCCGCGGTGCGGGTGAAGTCACCGGGCTCAGGCAGTCGGGCGCATCGGAATTCCATGTTGCCGATCTCAGGGTGCATGGTGCGCTCATGGAGAAGGCTGTGGAATTTTTGCAGGCCAACCCCGCGGTGCAGGCGCAATTTGGTAGCATGAAAAATATCCAACAGACCCTGGAGAAGGGGTTGGTGCTTTTCGGCAATTAAATTACAAAAAAAATGAGCACTTAGCTCTCGGCATTGACTCTCCTTAGCGAAAGATAAAATCTTTCACTTTCAGATAAAAAGGAGAAAAATGAAAAAATATATGAAAGCGATATTATTCGCTGTATTACCTTTGGTTGCGTTAATGAACTGCCAGAACACTAGCGATTCTGCTGGCAACGATGGAGGAGGTGATCAAAAAGTACCAGGTACTAACACGATGACGTTTAAGCTGAACGGCGCTATCGTAACGATGTCAGGCATAGCCTACACCAAAGGCAATGGTGAATCTTTCATTGGTAAACAAGGAGAGGGGAGATATATTCAAATACCTTCGGTTGCCGACCTTACCAGCGGCAATTTTGATAAAGATTCCAACCCAGGTTATTTTTTGCAGTATAGTGAAAATACCCAAGGTACCCTCGTTACTTACGTGAGTGGTGCAAATGATGCAAATACCACTTTCGCTGTGACCGTTAGTGCGACCGAAATTTCTGGTACTTTTTCAGGTGTAGTCCGCCGGGTTGAGAATGGGAATGTAACCCTCGTGAATGTGACTGAAGGTAGCTTTCGGGTGAATAAATAAAGGCGGATTTCACATTTTCATCAGAAAAAATTGTACCCCACGGTAAAACTAACCGTGGGGGTGTGCACGTAACGAGAATAAATTTCATTTAAATAAGTTTCTGTAGATACTGCAAAGGCTTCGGTGATTCTCGGAAACGTAGGCCGGTAATTCGCCGTGACCGAAGTTCCTGAGGCGACAGTGAATGCCCCGCCAATCGACGCCCTGAAGTAAATCTGATTCCAGAACCATTCCCAGCCGAGTTCGATATCGAGCATATGTAACGTCGAGTTTACCGTGAATGTTTTTCCTGATGCGGCACCGCCGTCGCTCAATGCGCCACCGGTTGTACCCGATATGATTTCCGCCGCGCTGGCTCCGCCACCGAGAGCCACGAGCCCGTAACCGGCTTCGACGTGGAAGCCTGATTTTTCAAACGGCCTGAACCCCGCATGGAGGCGCCACACCAGGGAGCTTTTGAGTGTCGTACGGATGAGGTCTGCGGTCGACTGGCTGTACGTGCCAGAGCTCACCATAACAGAATTGATCGTGTTGATATAGCCTTCGGGGAGGAATCCCAGGCTTGAGGAAATTCTAAACCGGTTGGGAAATTCGATACCCACCCGGCCGCCGACCGATAAGGGCAGGTCGGTATGTGCGCCGGCGTTGAGGTGCAGTTTGTCATCTGCCGCAGAAATCCCGCCGACGCACATGATGATTGCGACCGGGAGCAAAGCCCACGCTTTATTACAATTCATTTTGATACCCGCAGCAATTCCGGCGCCAGCTTGGGGCAGTACATCCAAATTTCGCCTGCTTCTTGACTTGACGCAAGGGCGGTTTGCCTGTTTTCACCAAGCCATGAAGGTATCATACGTATTTTTTTTATCCGTGGGATTCTCCTCGTTCGCATCGCTTTCCGCCCAGGCGGTTATCAGCAACTGCGAATCAGAATTCTATGATGTGACGGGTGAAAACGGCAGTGAATTGGTCGACCAGATGAGGGCGCAAAATAAGGCCCGCGGCGGCTTCTTTGCTTACACCAGTTACAGCTATAAGTCATCGTGCAAAACGCTGACACTGAAGTGTTCCGTGCGTATGCCGCGTTGGGTCGACTATGCGACCTCGCAAAACAAAATCCTCAAAGCGAAATGGGACAAGTTTTTCCCGCAGCTCGTCGCGCACGAACAAGGGCATGTCGACCGCTTCAACGACGCGATGAAAGCCGCCGAAGAAGCAGCCGCCGAGTTGACTTGCGCGAAAGCCGCTAAGCTATTCAAAACCGAATATACCAAAATGGCCAAGGGACAAAAAAAATACGACGCAGATACCAGGCATGGTGTCAGTACCGGGGCGTCGTTTAGCGGCGCGAACTACGTGGGAATTGCCTATTCGGCGAAGAGCGGGTCCGTCGGTTTTTCCTTCGACCAGGAGACGCAAGATGCAGCGAAAACCCGCGCCCTGGCCGAGTGTAAGGCTAAGGACTGCAAGTTCGTGCAATGGGCTAATGGCGATGAGATGTGCGTCAGTCTCGCCGTGACCCCTAAAAAGGCCTATGGCTACGCGCATGGCAAAGGCCGCAGCGAAGCTGAAGAGAAGACATTGGCAACCTGTGGCAAGTTTGGCGCGGATTGCAAGATCAAAACTACGGTTTGTGCGGGAGACGGCAAGGTCTCGGACTAGAAAGGTCAAAGTAATCGACGCCCTGTGTCGAAGGCCCATACTGCCGCGTGGCCAAAGAAGAGGCAATTTCGGTTAACGGCACCATTAAAAAGGCGCTGCCCAACGCGATGTTTCTCGTCGAGCTCGAAAACGGCCATGAAATCCTCGGGCATATTTCCGGTAAAATGCGCAAGCATTACATCCGTATCAACCCCGGCGACAAGGTCTCGGTCGAGCTTTCTCCTTACGATTTAACCCGCGGCCGCATTACCTACCGCGTTGCATAAATTCCACAAACGCTTTCGCGTATTCGCTGCTTGATCCTGCTCCCATAAACACCGCTGCGCTCTTGCGCCCGTCGATGCCAAGACTTTGCAGATCAAATTTTTCTTTCGCTGCCACATGCAGATAGGGGGATTTCTGAAAGCGCTGAAATAATTTCTCCGCTTCCGGGTAATCCACCGCCTTATCGCCCGAGGCATAGATCGGTAAAGAGAAGAGACTGTGCTTCGCCGCATAACTTTCCAGCACCGCCGCAAACTCGGCATGAAAATGCGTGAAGCGGCTCAGGCGGTGCGGCTCCCAGAAAATCAATAGCCTTTCATACTGGCCCGCCAACGCCTCGAGCGTCGCCGCCACTTCATGGGGGTGGTGTGCATAGTCGTCGATCACTGTCAGATTCACGTCGGGAAACGCAGCGAGGCGCTGCATGCGGCGGTTCACGCCGCCATAGGCTGCGAGGCTTTCCGCTATGATAGCTTCTTGGATACCTAAGCGCAACCCCAGCTGCAGTACCAATGTTGCATTCATGAGGTTATGTTTGCCCGCAAGGCCGACGGGGTATGTTTTGCCCGATGCTGAGATGCTGTGTCTCTCCACAGAAACAGAAATTGCCGCACCTGCCTTGTCTTCAGCGGTCAAGAGCGTCTGCAGTTGGCCGGTACATTCGTAACTGAGATGAATCCAGCCGCCATTCTTTTGCGCCGTGGCGGCAAAATCACAGAAGTCGCGCTCGAGCGATTCGAGGCTGGGATGGATATCCGTGTGGTCGAGATCGACGTTCGTCACCAGCGCGACGCGGCTATCAATGGAAAGAAAACTGCGGTCCGATTCATCGGCCTCAATGACGAGAATATTTTTTCCGTCGCGCTGGCCCTGGCCCTCGCGGTAATTCGAATTCCATTCTGGCACTGTGCCGCCGATGAGCGCCGTGGGGTCCATACCCGCGCGCGTCAAAAGATCGGCGATCCAGGCGCTCGTTGTCGTTTTGCCATGGCAACCCGCAATCGCCAATGTGAAGTAATCCGCCGTGATGAGCTTCAAGAGCGAATGGCGCGGTTCACAGGCAAAGCCGTTGCGTTCGGCAAAATGCCGTTCCGCGTCATCGGCCTTGATGGCCGTAGAGTAATAGACGTGCGCACCGGGGGAGATCCCACCGGGGTTTGAGCCTACCCAGGTCTGGATGCCCTTCTCAGCCAGCTTTTGCAGATACGGCGAATCGTTTTTGTCAGATGCCGTGATCTCGGCGCCCATACGTTTCAGCAGCAACGCGAGGCCGCTCATGCCGACGCCGCCGGCGCCGATGATGTGGATCTTGGGGGTCACTGCCACGGGTCGAGTACGCAGCCGTAACGATCGCCGGTGTAACGCGCCGTGGTCGTGACAAACATGCCTTTGACTGTCACGCTGCGTTTTTCCTGGTCGAGCTGAAAACTTTGGATCGGCACCCACTGCCGCGCGAAGTTATGGCATTCATCGACGGTGCCTTCTGTTACAAAGAAGCAGGAGCAGAATTCCTTACTGTAAAACGCGGAAATAATTTTCGGAAACGCCGCCGTATGTTTGAAGTTGATGAGCAGGTAGACGGCGATGACAGCGAGCAATAAGCCCAATGCCTGGAAGAATCGCTTGAAGATTTTCTTAATCATGGCGTGTTCTCCAGGATGTTTTTGAGAAGGCCCAGGTACTTGTTTTTATCAAACGAACCATCGCGGTCGTCGGCCAGCCGTACGGCGATGATGTCGAGCGATGGTATCACATAGAGGGATTGCCCCCAGTGCCCCAGAGCCGCAAATGTATCGGGCGGTGCATCGGGCCAGGGCGGCTTTTGCCCGCGTTCGGGTATGCCCTGGTTGATATACCACTGTGCGCCTGGGTTATCCTTCGCGTCTTCTTCATTGAGTTGCGTGGTATAATACGCAGGGGCCATCGTCGCAGTATAACGCACCCACTTCTCAGGCAGCAGGCGCCGGCCTTGCCAGACACCGTCGTGCAGGTAGAGATAGCCAAAACGCGCGAGGTCGCGGCCCGTCGTGTAGAGGTATGATGAGCCGACTGGCGTGCCGGCACCGTCGCGCTCGAAGGTCGTAAAACGCATGCCGATGGTTTTGAAGAGGCGGTTGAAGACAAGGTCCTCAAATTGATTGCCATAGATATTCTTCACCATCGCCGTTAGCATATTACTGGTGCCACTCGAATAATACCAAAATGTTCCCGGCGGGTGCATGACATCCTGAGAAGCCGCGAAGGCTGCCGTGTCGTTGCGGCCCCGCGTGTAGAGCATGGCGACGACGCTCGATTTGAGAGGCGACGCTTCGTAGCCTTCAGACCAGTGAAGCCCCGAACTCATGCGCAGCAGGTGGTCGATCTGGATGCTGTCTTTCCCTGGCACAGCGAGCGGCGGGTAATATTTCGCCGCCGGTTCTTCGATCTTCAGTTTATTGTCGAGTACGGCCATGCCCACGAAAGTATTTACAAAACTCTTCGTCACCGACCAGGCCAGGTGCTTGCGGTTTTTATGGAACTCGCGGCCATACCGTTCGTAAACAATATTGCCGCCGCGCACCAGTACAAAAATATCCGTGCGAATGCCCTTGCGTTCTGTCTCTTTTCCCGTTGTGGTAAAGAGGTATTGCTCGAGGTTCTTCAGCTTCTCACGGTTAATACCGGCCTTCTCAGGCGAGAGCTCAGGCCACTCAGCGCCGGGGTAGGCATTGATTTTCGCCGTGGTCTCAAAAGTGGCGGGTAATGCCTCGCGCTGCTGCGCGGGCAGAAGCGGCTTTTTCGCGCACGCAACCAGAAGGGGGATGGCAATCAGCGCCAAAAGCATCTGCTTCATGGTACAAGGATGCACCGAGATCGGCGGCGACAAGAATGTTAATGGCTGCCGGTTTTCCGTGGCGGAATGGTGCTGCAAATCTATTCGAGGCGGGCGATTTCGCCGATGAGTTTTTCCAGGACAGGATTTTTTACGGGTGTATTTGCGGCTACGCCCGTAAGTATCGGTTCAGTGACTTCTTTTTTACTCCAATCGATGCGCCGCGAGGCCTGGGGAATAATCTTTACGGTGATGCCATAACGGGCAGTGATTTTTTTCTCTACGACTGGTGCAATCATCTTGAGTTCATTGGCGAAGGTATTATGATCACAGGCAACAATGAGATTTCTGCCCTTCAAAGCTTCGGGTACCGAATGCGTTGCAAGCAGGGGGCTGGCGAGTTCAGCCCAGTCCTGGTGGAAGCGCGCGAGCAGGTATTCGCGTTCGGCCGATTCGGCCTGCGAGGGATGCACGACGCGAAGAATTTCTACCCAGTCGCGGTTCTTCAGCCGCTCGGCGTCGCGTTCGAGTTCGTCGGGCGAGCTATGGCGGCGGAATAACGGGCGCAGGGGGCGCATAGCCTACTGCTTGATCAGCACAAACCTGCGTGAATATTGTTTCACGACATTCTGCGGTTTCATGGGCAGGGGCAGGTTCTTTACCTCGGTAAAGAGCGGAATCATATCGTCATAGTGTTTCGATTCGGCATTGCCTGAAACGCCCATATGAACCATCAGTTGCGCCGGTTCTTCCTGTGAGAAATCGACGATGAAGCGCATCGCCGGTATCAGCCAGATATCGTTGGAATCTCCCCACAGGTTGCCGGCCTGGCTGAGCGTATGCAGGTCGCCGCCCGCCGCGTGTGGCCCGCGGTTCAGGTAGCCCTTGAGAAACCCTGCCTTTTTGGTGAATTCGTGGCGCCAGTAATACTGGTGAATCTTGCCCCAGGCCCAGTCGCCGCGCGTCGAACCCATTTGCTTTTCAGAAAGTGTCACGGCTTCGGCGAGTGCCGCAGCGAAGATCATTGCCTTGGTTTCTTTTTCGGGCGTCGCCGTATTATCCCAGAACGGGCTATCGGCGCGGCCCAGCAGGTGATCCTGCACGGCGTTATAAGAACGTTTGTTGATGGCCTGAAAGTTCGTCCATAGTTGCGAGCCCTTGCCACCGAGTTCATCCGCAAAAGTGAGGATTGCCACTGCAGCAGCAAAATTCTCGTAAATCGCGGCGGCGGCCGAATTTTTGTCGAGGCTGCCGTCGAACTTGCGGAAGATTTCGAGAGCTTCCTGCGCCTTGATATTTTCCGCTGCAGGCAATTGTTCGATCGCCTGTGTCAGCTCGGCGCTGAAGCCCGGTGCGAACAGTAGCTCTTTGACACGCCTCGCGGTATGCGAGAATACATCGCCCTGGAACTTCGCCATATCGGCCGCAGTGTGCTGCGTTCCCTGCGCCAGCAGTTCTCTCGCGCGGCCGGCCCGGTCTTCACCATAGTATGAAGATGAAACCCAGAGTTCGCTGGAATCGTCCCAGACGCGGTGGTTGGCTGTAGCGAGGTAGCCTTCCTTGGGGTTTAGGGCCGATGGGTTTTCCGACGGGGCGTATGCGCCATCCCAATCGTCTTCACCCGTCCAGCCGATGCGCGGAAAAAGGCCCGTAGCACCCTTACGCGCCGGGTACTTACCTGTTGCTACCCAGCCGATATTTTTTTCATCCGCGTATACAATGTTGAGATAGATGCCTGTGACTTTGTCGAGCGCCGCGCGCGCCTCTTTCATGGTCTTCGCAGACGCCATTTCGAAGATACCGTTCATGGTGGTTTCACGGGCGCCCACCGTGGTGCGGTAGGCGAGGCCGTAATCGCTCTTGATGCTGAGCGCCAGGTGCGGGTCGGGGAAAGCATGTGAAAAGGCAGAGTTCAGCAGCACGCCGTGCCGGGTGCGTATGCGTTTAAATTCGTGGGTCTTGCCGCCGCGGATACCGATCGTCTCGGGCGTCACCGTCGCGTCTTCCCATTTGCCTTTGTAGAGGTACTGGGTTTTACCCCCCTCTTCGCGGGTCTGTTCGAGAAAGATATCCTGGTTATCGGCCATGACCATCGTTGCGCCCCAGGCGATCGTGCCATTGGTGCCCAGTGCGACGATCGGCGTGCCGGGCAGCGCTACGCCTGCTGCACGGTATTCGGGGCATTCGAGGTTCATCATGTACCACATCGCGGGTACAGTCATCTGCAGGTGCGTGTCGTTCGCAAGCAGCGACTTGCCATTCTTCGCGCGTGAGGGCGCGACGATCCAGTTATTCGATGCGGGCAGGGACGGCGTCGGAATCAGGTTTTGCCAGAGTTCGCCGGCTTTACCGAGCTCTGCCTTCAGCTGGGCATCGCCGTTGGTGATTTTTTTCAGGTCGATGTCCTTGAGGTGGCTCGCCTGTTCAAACGGAATCGCTTCGTCGTCGTAGATCGGGAACAGCCAAGCCGCTTTCTCGAGGCCGAGATTTGCTGCAAACTTGAGGAATGTCACTTCTTCGACATGGTTCGTCGCGAGCAGCAATGAAAACAGCTGGTAGAGCGCGAGTGAGTCTTCAGGTTTCCATTCTTCGGCCTTCAGCCCCAACAGCAGGAATTCAAATTGTTTATCGGGGTAGGCCGCGCGCTGCGCATTGATACCCGCCGCGAACGACGTCAGCATGCCTTGTAATTTGGGATTAATGATACGGAAGTTTTTCTGCGTCAGTTCGGCAAAACCCAGCGAGCGCATGTAGACATCGACACCCACGGTTTCATCGCCTAAGACCTCGGAGAGGCGGCCATACGCCATGCGGCGCAGAAATTCGATCTGGAAGTTGCGGTCTGAAGCCATCGCAAAGCCGACACCGAATGCCATGTCGTTCAGGTTCTGAGCCTTGATGTGGGGCACGCCATAGTCGTCGCGGCTGATGGTCACGTCGGCTGAAATGGCCTGAACCGTCACAGCGCCCTCTTCGGGTACGAGGCTCTTTTTCAGCCGGCTGCGCAGCCAGATATAACCCCCGAGACCGGCGACAATGAGAATGAGTGCCGCCCAGGTCAGAATGCGGCGTTTTTTGCGCGGGCGAATCTCCGGCTCATAGGTATCAAGAACAGGCTGCTTGCCTTCAGCTTTGCGCGTCTCTTCAGTCTCGCTGGCCTGGAAAAGTGCGCTGAGTTCTGCTTCCGAAGTCGGGTCGCCCTCTTTCAGCCGGGCGCTGGTCGCGGCCGATTGCCTGCGGATCGGTGGTTTTTTGGTTTTTTTTGCCGGAGTCGTTTTTTTCGAGGTCGGTTTTTTGCGCGCCATCGCGGGAAGTTTGGCCCTTAGCTCAACTTGGCAACTCAATTTCAAAGGCGATCAGATCGGCTGTCTCGCGCCCTTCGTTTTCAAAGTCGCGTATCGTGGTGCAGCGGATGTCGCCCCTGTGCATTTGGACGATTTTCTCGACGAATGTCAATCCCAGCCCGTATTCGAGCGTTCCGTACTGCTCGTGCACGACGCGCGACAGGCGGAAAAATGGTTCGAAAATGATACGGCGGAACTCTTCGGGTATACCGGCTGGTTCGTCGACACTGCCGGGCAGGGGCATATTGAGGATAGTCACCTGCACGCGGGTATAAAGATATTCAACAAGCACAGTCACCGTCGACCCCGGGGGTGAAAATTTCATGGCATTGAGCAGTAGTTCCTTGAGCCCCTTACGCATGAATTCCCAGTTGAGCTTCAGGTGGCCGCCGCTGAAGCGCGGATTGAGTTCGCTGAGTACGACGCGGTTTCCCTGAAGGTCGGCCTGCGGTTTTAATTCATAGATCGTATCGCGGATGATGCTGTGGAATTCCCCGAGCGTCACGTCGAAGAGGACGAAGTCCTGCGACACCAGGAGCTGCAGCTCGCCGAACATGCCGATCATATCATTCACGGCCGTCTGGTTATCGAGAATCATGTCGAGGATGTCCGTCGGTATAAGATAGTTTTTACCGTCCGGGGCTTTCTGCGAACCCGCAAGCATCGAGACGAGCGTGGTCATGGCGCCGACGCCCTTGCCCTGCGTGAACGAGGTGTGGATGTTGCCAAACAGGGCCTTGGCAAACTTGTCGTTTTGCCGCCGCATGAGGCCCTCGGCGACACGTTTGGTGGCGAGCTGGGTCTCCAAGCGCTGTACCCGGTCTTTTTCCGTATTGCGCAAAAGTTCGTCGGAGTGCGCGTGGTCGAAGGCATTCGTCACAATCTGCTGCAGCTCTTTCGCCTCGGCTGGCTTCAGCACATAGTCGTAGGCGCCGAGGCGCAGTGTATCAATGATCTGCCGGATGCCGTTTTCGACAGTCAGCATGATGACAACCGGCGGTTTCGGCTTTTCCATCAGCCGTTTGAGAATCTCTGTTCCGGAAATGTCTCCCGGCAGGTGTACGTCGCAGATCACGACCTTATGGTTTAATTTTTCGAAGGCATCGAGTGCCTCAGTGGCATTGCCGGTAATCGTCAGGGCATAGGGCATCCCCGTTAGGATACGCTCCAGCAAGGCCTGTTGTACAGGGTCGTCGTCGACAATTAGCAGGGGTTCACGGGCGAGCATACGAAACCTGTTAGATTATCGGCTTCGCGGCAGGGGGTTGTTGAGGGGAAGATAGCCTTCCCCGGAAAATCATACGATGTGTATGTCGATCCGCTTGCTTGAGGTCGCACTGCCGTTTTGCAGCTCGATCTCGTACTTGCCCACAGACAGTTGCGAGAACCAGGCAAAATCGTCGCGCAGTGGTATAGACTGCAGCAGGCGGCCCTGGCGGCGCAGGTTAATGAATTTCGGGCGCGGTCGGTAGTTCTGCAGTTTCACCGTGAGCATCACAGTTTCATTGCCGTCTTTAACTACCTGGTAAAACAGGTCTCCCTGCTTTTCTTCGCTCGTCATGAATTGCAGGGCGCCGGTTGCACCGCCAGCGGCGGTGGCCATATCAGAGCCGCGTACTGCAACCATCTCATCGCTGTTGGTCAGGTTATAGAGGTCGTGTATATGGCCGGCAATTAGGCGCAGGCCGTCTTTGAGGCGAATGACGATCGTCGATTCTTCTTCGGCGGGGGCCGCAGCATAGATGCGGTTCATGACGATTTGTTTGAGGTATGCCGGGGTTGGAATCATAGGGCGGTCGCCCCAGGTGAACAGGAATGCGAGCGTGTCTTGAAACAGCCCAAAATCAGCATTGTTGGCCTTTATAGTTTGCCAGATTTTGCTCTTTGAAAGTTCTTTCTCAATAATGCGCGGATCATCCACGGAGAAGAATTTCTCAGCGACTTCGACGATTTCATGGATGGGTAATTTAAAGCCGGTCGTTTCGACGGTCGCGCCCTGCCGTTTATTGACGGCGACCATGGTTTCGAATTGCACAAGCATCTCGAGGGCAGATAAATTTTCAGAGGCCAGGTTCAGGGCTTCACCATGCTTTTTATCGTCTAGATATAGCTTTAACAGACGCGAATATTCAGCGGGCGTCAGCTTCTTCAGGCTTTCTCTGCTACCTTTAGTTTCCACAAGTATCTCCCACAGGCTTCCCGCCTGTTTTATATAGTATAGACGACGCAGCGAGCATTATCTTTACGACAAGAAAATATCCGTATTTCCCACAATGTTTCTGTGGGAGCTACGTAAGCGCCATGAAACTCATCACCATATCTGTCAGCCATTACGTTGAAAAGGTCAAATGGGCCCTGAAAATCAGTGGCATTCCCTTTGAGGAAGAAAGCCACTTGCCGGGCATCCATGCGGCCGTAACGCTCTGGCTGACCCGGGGCGCACACCGCTCAACCCCGGTCTTAATCGACGGTAATCAGGTCATAGCTGATTCGACGCGCATCTTACGCCATCTCGCGACAAAATACCGGCAAAAATGGCTGTACCCGATTCCACAGGTACTCGAACTCGAAGAACGTTTCGACAAAAATATCGGTCCACATACGCGGCGTTTTATCTACCAGCAGCTCTTCGACAACGGTTTCTCGGTCGCGGAGTTTTTCGACCAGGACGTTGCGATACCCTGGCAAAAGGCGATCCTGCCCCTGGTTGCACCTGCATTGAAAGAAGTGATGATCCGTGATATGGCGATCAACCCCGCCTCGGCAGAGAATTCGCGCGCGGTTTTTGAAGCCGAGTTTGATTTTGTCGAAAAGCGCCTGAAAGACGGTCGGATGTACCTCTGCGGCGATACACTGACCGCCGCCGACATCACGTTTGCCGCGCTTTCAGCCCCCGTTATTTTACCTGAAGGTTATGGCGCGCGGCTGCCTAAGCTCGAAGATGCCCCTGAAGGGTCGCCTGTTCGGGCTCTTGTGGAGGGTTACCGTGCGCGTCCGGCGGGGCAGTTTGTGCTGCGCCTGTATAAAGAGAACAGGCATACGCGTCTTGAGCCACCGGGAGCGCGCGATTCTTCAGCGAGCGGCTCCGGAATTCCATAGCATAGCCGGGATATTCGCTACCGAAAACTATTGACATCCCCCGCAAAAAACAGGGCATCACTCATGGCCGATAGTTATTACACCGTGATCCGCGGTAAGAAGTATGACCGCAGAATGCTTGAGCTCGCCGATGGGCTTACCAAGGGCAAGGGTGACGGCCGCATCTCTGTCGCCGATGCGAAGAATCTGCTGCGCGTTGTCAAAGATTCGAACAACTATTCGGCGACTGAAAAGGCGACGATGGAATATATCCGTAAGCGCTATAAATTCACCAAAGAAGGTGACGAATATTTCCGCTCTGAGATCCGCAAGTGGGCGGGCGGCAAGGGCAAAAAAGCCGCACCCAAAGAAAAAAAAGCCGCAGCTAAAGAAAGTGCGCCTGTGCCTGCAGCGCCGACGCCCGTCGTCGCGGCAGAGCCTTATTCCGCACCTGCGGCAGAAAAAAAACGATCGCCCTGGAAAGAAATCTTCATCGGTTTGATCCTGCTTATCGCTGCCAGTGCGCTGTTCTATTTCATTGCCTTTAAGACCAGTTGCGGTAAGGCGATGCTCGAGAAAAAATCTACGCCGGTAACAGAAGCTCCGAAACCCGCAGCGCCGCCCGTAGCGGCTGAAACAGCCAAACCTACAGAGCCACCTGTACCCGCTGAAACGGCTAAGCCTGCTACGGCGGCTCCGGTGGCGGCAAAAACGGCTGCGCGTGATGTCCCGACAGATCTCAAAAACTTTGTCGAGAAAACCCAGCTGATCTTCATCGCTGAAAAAACGGACCTGACTCCGACGACCGTCAAAAAACTGGATGCTCTGGCCGCGCGGCTGAAGGGAGAGAATCTCCGTCTGCAACTGACCGGGCATACGTGTTCGCTCGGGCCAAAAGAGCTGAATCAAAAAATTTCGGAGAAACGGGCAAGTGTCGCCAAAGCGGCACTCGTGGCGCGTGGTGTACCCGCGGCAAGTATCGAAACGCGCGGCATCGCCGACAGTGAAACAATCGGCGATCAGAAGACCGTCGCGGGCCGCGTCGCCAGCCGCCGCGTGACATTCAAAGTATTACAATAAATTCGACAAGGTGGTAACTCAATGAAGCGTATGAAATTAACATTAGGATTGTTGTCGGTTACGGCATTATTTTCTTCCGGATTGATTTTTGCAGAGCAGGTTAAGGCTGTGCCAAAACCCGGTGCGAAAACAGAACTCGTAAAACCCGATGCCACCAAGGCCAAAACCCCTGATGCTTCGACCGAACATGCAGCGCCCGTCGCGGTAGGCGGTGAAACTCACACTCCGGCTGCCGTCACGGGCCATGCCGCCGTTGATCCGCAAAAAGAGCTGGGTAAGAAATTATCTATCCTGACGTTGATACCATTTGTCATCATTCTGCTGGCGATTGCCGTGTTACCACTGGTGATTCCCCACCTCTGGGAATCGAATCTGGTCAAGGCCGTCATCAGCGTCCTCTTGGCCCTGATTACCGCGGGTTATCTTGCCACGCAGGGCCACCTGGGTGTTGAGGTGATTGTCGAAACACTCAAAGAATATTATGCCTTCATTTGTCTGCTCGTTGCATTGTTCACGATTTCAGGCGGCATCTATGTCGAAGGTGACATGAAAGCGACTCCGCTGACGAATACCACGATTCTCGGCATTGGTGCTGTCATCGCGAGCTTCATTGGTACCACAGGCGCTTCGGTATTGCTGATTCGTCCCCTGATCCGTACGAATAAAGAGCGCAAGCACACGATGCATATTTTTGTCTTCTTTATCTTGCTCGTTTCTAACGTCGGTGGTGTGCTGCTCCCGGTGGGAGATCCCCCGCTCTTTATGGGTTACCTCTATGGCGTGCCGTTCTTCTGGACGCTGATTAAACTCTGGCCGATCTGGCTGACGGCGGTCGCAATTCTGCTGATTATCTTTTTTGTCTGGGATATGATTGCCTATAGCAAAGAGAACAAGGCCGATCTCGCGAAAGACGCCACACAACAAAGCAAGCTGCGCATTCAGGGCGGTATCAACTTTGCGCTGATCGGTGGCGTGCTCCTGGCGGTTGTCTTTCTCAAGGATTATAAAACTGAACACGGCGACCTTGGCTTGGCTTGGTTGCAGCAGCCTGTGATGCTGGGTTTTGCATTGCTTTCTTTCGTCATCGATCACATAGCCAAAACGAAGAAAACCAAAGCGCACGAAGAGGTGCTGCTGGCAAAATTAGAAAAAGAAGGCAAGGTGACCGCGAATATGCGCGTACTCACCCACTATAAGCCGCACACACCGCGCGATAAAAACAATTTTAGCTTCGGCCCGATCATCGAGGTCGCCGCGCTGTTTATCGGTATCTTTATTACCATGATTCCCGCGCTCTGTATTCTGAAGGCGCGCGGCGCCGAAACAGGTGTCACACAGCCCTGGCAGTTTTATTGGATTACCGGGGCGCTCAGTTCGTTCCTCGATAATGCTCCGTCGTATGCGACGTTCTTTGCGCTGGGCCAGGGTGTAACGGCGAACATGGGCGCGGCTGCTGGTGCAGTCGTCACCGCGGCAACCGGCGCGATCAACGAAACCATTCTGATCGGTATCTCGGTCGGTGCCGTATTTTTCGGCGCCAATACCTATATCGGTAACGCTCCCAACTTTATGGTGAAGGCGATGTGCGAAGAATCGAAGATCAAGATGCCTTCGTTCTTCGGATATATGGTTTATACGATTCTGATTCTCGTGCCGGTACTGGCGCTGGTACACCTCATTTTCCTGCGCTAAGTTTCGATGTTCGGCATCCGTTTCATCAAGTTCGATGCGATGACCTATGTCATCCATCATAAGAGGGGGCGGATTAAGCGCGAGGGCCGCGGGCTCTCGTTCTATTATTACGAGCCATCAAGTTCGATTGCCGCGATTCCCCTGGGGTCGAACGATGTGCCGTTTATCTTTAACGAAACGACGCTCGACTACCAGACAGTCTCCATTCAGGGGCAGATCTCGTACCGCGTCAGCGACGCGAAAAAACTCTCCGAAGTGCTTGATTTCACCGTCGATGCCGAAGGCAGCTACAAAAAAGATGAAAGTGAGAAGCTGACACAGCGGATTATCAACGAGGCACAGACGGCGACGTCGGCGCTCATCCACTCATTGCCGCTGAAAGAGGCACTGCGCAGCGCCCAGGCATTCGAAGAGAAGATTTCAGGCGGATTAAAATCGGCGGTGGCCGTCAATGCGCTCGGTCTGGATATTTTATCCGTGAATGTGCTGGCGGTGAAGGCAACTCCCGAAATGGAGCGGGCGCTCGAGACCGAGACGCGCGAAGGCATTCAGCAGGGCGCCGACCAGGCGATTTACGCGCGGCGTAATTTTGCCGTCGAGCAGGAACGCAAGATCAAGGAATCGGAACTGAGTACCGAGATTGCCGTCGAAGAGAAAAAGAAACAGATCGTTGAAAAAAAGGCTGAGACCGAAGTTCTCAATGCCGAGAACAACAAAAAGCTGCGCGAGATGAAAATCAGGGCCGATATCTCGGTCGAAACCGAGCGGCAGAAACTCATCGACACGCGCGTACTGAACTCGCGCAAAGAAGCTGACGCACAGGGATATACGATTGAAACCCTGCTGAAACCCTACCGTACCATGGACTGGAAGACGCTCGCCGCGATCGGCAAAGATTTTAACGCCAACTCACAGGTGGCGATGGCGTTTCGCCTTCTGGCCGAAAATGCCGAGAAGATCGGTACACTGAATATTACGCCCGATTTGTTACAGTCGTTGACGGAGAAAAAAGACGCATGATCGGTCACTTCGACTCCGCTCAGTGACCGGGGCGATTTTGGTCGTTGAGCGGGGTCGAAACGCCCAAAATCGTAACCATGCTCGAATACGCCATCATTGTCCGCTCGAAGACCCGCCGCGAGCTTCTGCAAGACAAGTTCCAAACCCACGCCCAGGCTAAATTTTATGTCGAGCGCTCAGGTGGCCGCATCGACGACATTGACGCCGAGCATGACGAGTTTTACCGCAGCCTCGAGGCGGTGCAGGCACAGCTCTCAGGCAAACTGAAGTTCAAGATTATCGACCGTAGTTTTCTGCCTTCGTTCCTGTTTGCTGAAAACCATCTGATTATCACGGTCGGGCAAGATGGCCTCGTCGCCAATACGGCGAAATATGCCAAGGGCCAGCCGATCATTGGCGTGAATCCCGACCCTGCGCGCTTTGACGGTGTACTGCTCAGAACCCAGGTGAAGACCTTTGCCCAGCATCTGCAGCATGCACTTTCAGGTGGCGCGGTACTTTCCGAGATCACGATGGCCGAGCTGACACTCAATGACGGCCAGAGGCTGCTTGCTTTTAACGACTTTTTTATCGGTCCCTCGTCGCATATCTCTGCGCGTTACATCATCTCGCAGGGTGAAAAGCGCGAAGAGCATTCTTCATCGGGTATTCTCGTCGCCACCGGCGCGGGTAAGACGGGGTGGATGAGTTCGGTGCTCAATATGGTCGCGGGAATCTCGGGCAAGGCCGACCTTGCGCGCTATAAGAACCTGACGTGGAACTCCCCCGAGCTGATCTATGCGGTGCGCGAACCCTTTATCAGCAAGCAGTCGCAGGCATCGATGGTCTGGGGTATGATCGACCGGAAAAAACCCCTGGTGCTTGAATCGCGCATGGCGCAGAACGGCGTCATCTTCAGCGACGGTGTCGAGCGTGACTTTCTGCAATTTAACTCAGGGGCGATTGCCACGGTCGGCGTTGCGTCAGAAAAGGCGAGGCTCGTAACCGGTTAATAGTTGACGGATCGAAAAGCCGGGGGTTCACAACGCCATGAAGCAGAGTGCCGCTGAAGTTCCCGTCCACAGTTACCAGCGCAAGGCCGCCATCGTCTCAGGCGGTATTGCCGATCATTCCGGCAAGGTGCAGGTACGCCCCATTGAAAATTTTGACCTGAACCGCACGATTTTCAACACGCTTGAGGGTGCATTGCCGCGCCTCGTCATACAGACGCGCATCGCCAAAGATGTAAAGTGGGATGCCCCCGTTGCAGAAGCTATCGACAAACAATATGTACAAAAGTCTGCAGAAAAGAAACTGCCACCGATCAGCCCTGAACTGTTACGGTTTTTGAGTGAAGAATGCGATTTTGACGTCGAGCATGCCGATGGTTCTTTTCTCGACCATCTTTATTACTGCTACGAGTACACGCACTACTATCTGCCGCAGCATTCTGCGCTGGTGATGCTTTTGCATTCGATATTGGGTACAGGTACCAACACCTTCGCCATGACGAAGGAAAAAATTCCCCGGTTGAAGCCGCTGATGAGCGAGTTCGAATGGACGCATGTTGAGGCATTTCCTTCGGTTCTGCGTTTACTCTACGATGTGAACCTGCTGAAAGAACTGGAAAACAATCGTACCCGGCTCGACGAACTTAAAGAAATCCATTTCCACCGTGTGATCGACAATGAGCCGCTGAAGATGTCCGGCAAAGATTTCTGGATACAGCTCAATTACCAGCTGATTCACCTGACAGATTTTATCCCTGTGAGCAACTGGTCGGCGCATTCGAACGATTCTGCCTTTATTCTATTCCGCCGCCTGTTTCCGTTTCTCGAGAAGACAGGCAAACTCGAGGCGAAGGTCAGTTACAAGCCACCTTTCCCGTTTGCGCCGGTTACGGGCGAGCAGCTGCCGATCGCCGGTTGGCTTTTGACGCTCTTACCATCGGGTCTGAGCGAACGCATGACCGCGCAATCGATCCGTAATTTTTCCAAAGCGATCGGCCACGATCTGAGTTACAAGCTCGTGTTCTAGCGGGCGCGGCAAGAGATGGTCTGGGTATTTCTCTTTGCCGCTTTCGGGGCAGCCCTGGTGGCGCTCGGCCAGATTTTCTATCTGAAGAACAGTAAAAACCGTGTGGCGTTCTTTATGTATGTCTGCATGGCATATATTCTCATTTATTTCAAGCTCGCCTTCGATCTCACCATGGTCTCGTATGGGCATCTCTACCTGACAGGTAATATCGCGGGAATCGCCGCCGCATGCCTTATCTACTTTCATGTGCGCAGCGTTTCGGATAGTTCGTTCGTTTTTGGCTGGCGGCACGGCGCCGTGATTTTGGGATGTATCACTGCCTACGCGCTGACGCTGCTGCCGTTCTGGCTGCTTTCCGCACCGGAAAAAGGCGAGTTGCTGCGCAAGATGATTACCAGCGGATTTCTCTACTGGAATGAACCGGAAATTCTCGGGGTTTCTGTCTTTAAGATCAGCAATGCTGTTTTTGCTGTAAATTCTATTACTTTCATCGGCCTCGCCACGCTGCGCCTGATCCGTTCGATCGAGCCGGAACGCATTTGGCGTAATTTCTATTTTTATCTCAGCGTCATCATTGGCATCGGTTTTATCGCGACATTGATTGGCAGTTATGGGGTTTATGTCGGTTCCGTGTTTATGGTAGAAATACTCGGGGGCATTCTCGGCGCCTGTATCTTCGGCTTCTATCTCGTGGGCCAGGCTTTTCCCTGGGCGCTCTATGAGAGGCCGAATCTCGGGGACACTGAATCTGTAGCCGATGCCTCCCCCGGTCGGTCACGGTTGAAAGACGAAGACGTGCAAAAGATTTCCGAAAAGCTGGATATCCTGCTGAGCCAAAATAAGCTCTTTAAACGCAGCGATCTTTCACTGCCGGTTCTCGCCGCCGAAGTGGGGGTAACGCCGCACCAGCTTTCGGAGTATCTCAACCGTTTCGTTAAAAAACGCTTCACCGCGTTTGTGAATGGTTACAGGGTCGAAGAAGCGAAGCGGCTTTTTGCGGCGGATACCCGTACCAATAACATTATCGTGGCGCGCGAAACGGGCTTTAACAGCGACACGCATTTCCATTTTGTTTTCCAGAATATGACCGGTATCAGTCCGGGGGAATTCCGCCGTTCGGCAGTAAAAGCCTGAAATATTCATAAGTTATAACTTCGTAAGCATTGTTTGAGCCGCTTTTTGCCGTGCTGCGTATAATAGCTGGTGGAAAAGGCACGCGCAATGTACCGGGCACGTTTACAGTATTATGTCGCTTTCTGTTTGCTGGCCTTGCCGTCGGTTTTTGCGGCTCCCGTCGAAACGACGCAGCAGCGCAAAAAGCTGATTTTCGTGAATTTTTATAATGCCACGGGCAACAAGAACATCGCCTACCTCGAAAGTTCGATCGTCGATTCGATCCATGAACTCATTAAGAACAAGTATGCCTATGACCGGGTAACCGCCGAAGAGTGGAAAAAATTCATTACCTACAGCGACTTCTCTGAGGCAGATTATTACGATCCCGAAAAGCTACAAAAGATCGGCATGCATTTTCATGCCGATGGTATTATCTTTGGCAAGCTCTCCAACCACCCGAACGGGATTCTCATCACCGGCAAGATTCTTTCCGTGATCGAAAAAGAAGTCATCGCCGAAAAGGAACTCGTCGCGCCGCTCACCGCCGAGATGTTCGAGAGTGTCAATAGCATCTCTGAAGCTCTGGCAGTCAAAATCAAAGACCTGTTCATTCCCTCGGACTTAGGTGCGCTGCGGCGCTCGGCAATGCTACCGGGCTGGGGCCAGTTTTACAAGCAGCGCAAGAAGTGGGGCTATATCTGGGGGATTTCTGTTGGGGTCGCATTTCTCACATCTTCGTATTTCACCTACGCTTACATAAAGAATAACAACGCTTACAGAAACGCTGAGCCTCAGGATGATCCGGCGAGCCTGTACAGTAAGGCAGATTCAAGCTACACTGCGATGCAGATCGGCTGGTATGTGACGCTTGGTCTCTATGTTCTCAATCTTGCAGACGCGTATTTTTTCCATGGCGACTACAATCTCGCGGCACCTGGCAAGACTGCCATGTTGCCCGAGAATATATCGATAGCCGTGAACCGGATACTGTCGCCATTCGGGCAGGCGGAGACGGCGGTGAATATTCTATGGAGGCAGCCTTTATGAAAGTATCAGCTCGTGCGTTGACTATTATATTCGCCTTAGGGGCGGTTACACAGTGTATTTTCCAGAGACCGGAGAAAAACAGCAGCTATGACGTCAACTGCGGCGGTGTCTCGATCGACAGCGCCGAAAGTTGTTTCAAGCTCGAGGTGATGGATATTGTCGCCATCGTACCGTCGACATTTACCGCGGCAAACCAACCCAAAACAATCGACTACTATTACAAAACTACGGATAACTGCAGTCGCGATCGTTTGACCGGTATAGCCAGAGCGGATGTTGCACAACCAGGAGGGGAGGTTTGCACGAAGGTTCCGCATGCATCGAAACTTTCTGCATTGACCTCGATTGTCGTCACGTTTGTCGCCAACTGCTCAGGGCAGGGTAATTTTACCGGAAATCCCGGAGAATTTCAATCATCAGGGAATCCGACAAATGGAGCATGCAGCATCGAGCTACGGGCCGACGGGGGCTTCAAAGGTAAGAGTCTTACCACAACCGCCGTATTAAGCGTGAATATTGGTGTAACCCAGATTAATGGCGGTCAGCCGATGAACGTACGCGTATCTGACAGAGTTAACTGCGATGCTGATATCAAGACGACGTATGGATCAGGTTCGCTGATCCAATACACAGACGGGTTAACGACGGCGATGCCCGCAACGGGTACTTGGTCTTATGTCGGCAGCGGCGGGTCTGTGGATTCGGCGGGTGTATTTACGCCAAGCGGGGCAAATGGCAATTTCTCGGGGACGGTGACTTACACGGGCGTGACGACGAAGAACGTTACCGTTGCTTTGACTTTTCCGGTCACTATCAGTGACGGGGTATATGTAACACCAGGGGGTTCTGGAAATGGCTGCCAGAATAAACCTCAGGGTACGCTGCATTCTGGCATTGCGACAGCAAATGCGCTCTCTCCCAAAAGAACAGTCTATGCTGCGGTCGGTGACTATAGCTTTAACTCACAGGGAGCCGGTTCGATCGCCTTACAGGAAGGTGTTTCGATACGCGGTGGCTATAACCTGACTTTTACCGGAAACCCTACACCGCTGGGGTACACGCGTACCTGTAATGCGGCCACGATGAGCTGTCTCGTCGATACCTCGACCGTTACTGCATTCAACCGGGTAATCACCTTCGGATCCGGAATCACCGCGGCGACGGTTGTTGACGGATTTTTCATTGCCGGAACTTCTTCGCAGAACAACGTCGCTGGCACGACGAACAGCGCGATCTATAGCACGGGGGGAACTCCCACTATTCAAAACAACACAATATTCGGCGGAGCACCCATCAACGGTACGGGCAATTTTACGCTGGCAGCGATTGAAGCGCAATCAGCAGTCATCATTAAGAATAATTTTATTATCGGCGGCGTCGGACCCGCCACCGCCAGCAGTTCGACGGTGCGTGCTATCTATTCCGTCAACGGCTTAAATGGCCTCATCGCCAACAATGTTATCGATGCAGGAAGCAATGCTGCACGAACGACTACGTATGCATTGCAACTCACGAATGGTTGCCATCCGACACTGACAAACAATACGATCGTTTCGGCATGGGGTAGCGCGGTTTTTATGGAAGACTATGGCGGTAGCGTCAATGCCTTCGACGGTAAAATCACCAACAATCTCATCGCCTGGGGGGGCACCGCTACCAACTACGCGCTGCACGAAACACATCTGAAGGGTGGGCCTCGCTCGATAGAGAATAATGCATTTTACCCGCTCAACGGTACGGCGACAACGATGTATAACAGGGCTACGGGTTCGTCTACTATCGCCAATCTGGAAGTCTATGCGTCGACGGGTGGCAGTGACAAAACGCGCGGTAATATTCTGCTACCGTCGACAGGAAAGCCCTTCGTCAATTTTCCCCGGGTGATCGACAAGACTACGGGTGCAGGGGCCACAAACACCTTAATTGTAACGGGGCCGGCCAATCTCTATAACGATAATGATTATGTTGAAGTGAACGGTGACAATATTCCGCGTCAGGTTACCTGCGGCGGTACACCTTGCAGTTCCCTGACATTGACGATTACGAGCGGTCCGCTTGCAACAGCAAGTACGGCGAACATGGAAGTGCGTAGCTGGGGGACAAATAACAATGCTTCCGGTACCGCCTATAACATTAACTATAATTTAGCCCTTACGCAAGGCGCTAGCGGGCTCACCGCCCAGCTTTATAACAACCTGCGTTACGGTGGTAAAGACACGTCAGGCGATGTATGTGGCGCGCCGTCGGGCGGCCCAGGCACAGGCCCTGGCGGCGAAAGCTGCGGGCAAATCACCACGGATTTTCGGACACCGACGAGGACCGCGGTTAACGGCAACCTAGCGGATAATACAACGAATAGCGCCGTTCCCGGTGGTTATTCGATGGGTGCGAATGAGAGGGATTAAGCGCTGCCCAGTATAGTTACTTTACATCCCCTTTCAGGCAGCCACACCGGCGTATGAATATCCGCCTTTTTGGCATCAAATACTCGCCCTGGACCGTTCAGGCCCGCTGGGCCCTCGATCACCACGTTATCCGCTACCACTACACCGAGCACATTCCCATGATCACGAACCCGCTGATGCGCCTCGCTGCCCGGCGGTTTACTGGAAAGCTGTCGGCGCCCCTGCTCATTACACCCGACCGCGTCTACGACGACTCGTGGCTGATTGCCACGTATGCAGACCGTATTGGTCACCGTGAAAAACTTATTCCGCTGGATATGGTCGATGAGATTCGCGCATGGCATGATACCTGCGACATCGCCAACAAGGCAAACCGTATTATCGCCACCGACGCGACAGCGCACAACGAAGATGCCAAGCGCGAAAATTTACCCGATTTTTTTCCGGAATTTACCAAGAATGTCCTGACGCCGCTCGCCGATCTGGGTGTGGCCTACCTCGGCATGAAGTATGATTTCCGCCACTCGATCATCGCCGAAGAAAAAAAGAAAACCCGCGAGGTTCTGAATAAGATCCGCAAGGCTTTAGCCGGTAAGAAATTTATCTACGATCATTTCACTTATGCAGATATTACGGCCGCGGGCACGCTCAACTTCGTGCGGCCCGTGAGTGATCGCTACGTGCAACTAAAACCGGCAATGCGGGAGGTCTTCACGCAAAACGATCTCGCCAGCGAGTTTGCCGACCTGATCGAATGGCGCGACGCTTTATACGCCGACAAACGCGGCGAATCGCACGTGGTGTGAAAACAACGCCCCACCCCCTAACCCCCTCCCCAAGTCTGGGGAGGGGAAAGCATGGGCTCCCTTCCCCCAGACTTGGGGGAAGGGCCGGGGATAGGGGCGGATTCGGCAGAAATTTTCTGCTTTCTGTGATTATTTTTTCCACAACACTTTCTCCGGTTTCCTCCGTCAGCGAAATCTATTCCGGCAGCAGAAAGAAGCGGGATGTTGTCCATCCCGACCTGCTCATGCACCATCCGAAAATTACGCCCGAGTTTTTATCGGCGTTTAAACCGACGCCACTGGACTTTGAAATGGAATGGGTGATCGTCGACCAGAGTGCGCGCAAGTATCCCTCGCAGATCACCGCCGATGACCTGAGAAAGGCGCCAACGACCAAACCCCCGGCGCGCGGCGAGAAACCGCGCATCGCCAACCGCGGCGAATTCCTGTGGTCCGAAGGGCCGAACGATCTCGCGACTTCCAAAAACAACGAAGGCCTGGCATTCGTGCTGGCGAACGATATGGACCGCGCGCGCGAAATCTTCGAAGAGTTGCGTGCAAAAGAGCCGCAGTTTTTTCCGGGCCGCTTTAATCTCGGCCGCGTCTACCTCTACTTCAAACAGCACCGCGAGGCGATTGCCGAGTTCGAAAAATGCGCGCAGCTCGTGCCGCAGTACAGCAAGAACTATTATTACCTGGGCAAGGGGTATGAGCTCGGCGCGCAGCGTGATGCTGCTGACTACAATTACCTGCGCGCCTACCGCTACGACATCTATAACCTCGAATCGCTGGTGGCGCTCGGGGACTCGCTGCTCGAGCAGAAGCGCACGATCGAGGCCCTGAACACATTCAAACACTGCCTGAAGCAGGACCAGGGTTTCAATGATGCCCTGATCGGCATGGGTAAAGTCGCGTATACGCTGCGGAAATATTACGATGCGACGCTCTGGTTCCGCAGCGTCGATACGCGGCGCACATATAAGAAAGAACTGCATTATTATTACGGGGAATCCTCATTTTATGCGCAGGATTACCAGACAGCCTCACGCCAATACCAGACAATGCTTAATTTTCCGCAGGACGCCATCTATTCGAAAGTGTCGCTGATTCGGATGCGAAAACGGCTTGAACAGACAAAACGCCTGCTCAATCAGACGGTCGACCAATGATTAAGAAGATACTCATCGCTAACCGCGGCGAAATCGCGCGCCGTATCATGCGTACTGCGCATGCCATGGGGATATCCACCGTGGCCATCTATGAAGACGAAGACAAAACTTCGCTCTACGTGAAAGAAGCCGGTACCGCGCATTTTTTGCCCGCCGGTTTTTTAGATCAGGAGACGATACTCGACATCTGCCGGCGGGAAAATGCGGATGCTATCCACCCTGGCTATGGCTTTTTATCAGAGAATGCCGCCTTTGTACGCAAGGTCGAAGCAGCGGGCATCACCTTTATCGGCCCGTCGGCGGCCGCGATGGACCGCATGGGTGACAAGACTGCGGCACGTCTTGAGGCAAAGGCCGCGAAGGTGCCGCTTTTGCCGGGAGCAGAGCTCGACGATGCCTCGGGCCTGAAATCTGCAGAGCGAAAAAAAATTGTTCTCGAGGTCGGATTGCCGGTTGTGCTGAAGGCCGCCGCGGGCGGCGGTGGTAAGGCGCAGGCGATCATCGAAGAAGAGTCGGAGATTGATGCGGCTTTCGATAAAGTGCTGCGCGAGGCCGATCGGTTATACAAAAGCCAGGCATTGGTGGTCGAACGTTACCTGCTCGAGGCACGGCACGTCGAGGTACAGATTCTCGGCAATGCCGCAAAAAAGAATTTTTCGCTGTTTGATCGCGACTGCAGCGCGCAGCGCAACAACCAGAAAATTATCGAAGAGGCCCCCGCGCCGAATCTGCCCGACAAGGTGCGGGCATCGCTACACGCTTCAGCGGTTCGTCTGGCCGATCATGTGGGTTACGCGAATGCCGGTACGATGGAATACCTGTATGATCCCAAACGCGAAGAATGTTATTTTCTTGAGATGAACACGCGCCTGCAGGTGGAACATACAGTGACCGAAATGATCACGGGACTTGACCTCGTGCGCGAGCAGATTTTGGTTGCGCAGGGTGCGACAACGGATTATTCTGGTTTAAAGATCAATGGGCACGCGATTCAGGCACGCATCTGCGCCGAGAAGAGTGATGGCAGCTACCAGCCTTCAACGGGTGAAATTGTGCAGTATATTGAACCTATGGGTTTGGTCCGCATTGATACCGGCATCGCCGTGGGTTCGGTGGTCTCGGGCAAGTACGACAACATGCTGGCAAAACTCATCGTACACAGCGCCGATCGCGACACAGCGATTCGCCTGCTCGTCGAAAAACTCGCAGAATACATTATCAACGGCATTCACACAAATATTCCGCTGCTGCGCCATTTGCTGAAAGATGAAAAATTCCGCGCGGTGACGCATTACACGCGTTATCTGCAACGCGAGTTCACGCCGCCCGTGAACGACCCCGAACGCGCAGCTTCGATTGCCGCCATCGTGCTCTATGAACTCGAAAAGCGGGAGAGTGAGCGGCGTTATGGCGCGCTTGCGGGATTTTCCAATACGCGTGCTTAGATTTTTCGCCGGAATTTGCCCGGCTGTATTTTTGATTTTCTTCGGCTGTGCCACGCTGGGCAGCGGTGTCGGCGAAATCGATTCGACACCCCTCACCGATGAGTATAAAAAATTTCGCGGCAAGAAGCGTCTGCTCTATATCCAGAATTTTGACAACCGCACCTATTCGCCGCAGCTGACGGGAAGGCTGAAGGAGAAGCTACAGTTTGCCTTCGCCCGCAGTGCTTCGCTCAATGTCATCACAGAAAAGAACGAAGCCGACCTGATACTCTACGGGAAAATTGAGCTTTACGCCGAAGAGCCCGGCGTCTATGACCGGGGATCGATGCCGCTGACTTACAATCTGACGATTATCGTCTCGACAAGAATGCGCGCGCGCGAGCGGAATATCCCTGCGAAAACCAAAAAAGCCGAAAGCGAATCCGAGTCGATGTATGAGCAGCATGACATCCGCTATATGACAAGCTACAATGTCGGCGAACCGCTCTTTGAAACGCGCTACATGGCTGAAGAGCGCATGCTCGACGGCCTCGCCGACCGCATCGTGAATGCGATGTATGAGCCGGCGAGCCTCAATGCCGGGGAAGTGCAGAAATGATTCTCGCAACCCTGTGTTATGTGCGGGTGGGTGGCAAGACGCTGATGATGCACCGGAACAAGCGGGCCGACGATGTGCATTTGGGAAAATACAACGGGCTCGGCGGCAAGTTCGAACCGGGCGAGTCCCCTGAAGAGTGTGTGATCCGCGAGGTGCTGGAAGAGAGCAATCTGACGATTGAGCCCCACTTGCGGGGAGTCCTGACCTTTCCGCAGTTCGCGAAGGGCCGTGACTGGTATTGCTTTCTCTATACTGCGGAAAAATATTCGGGCGAAGTGAAAAAAGAATGCCCCGAAGGCGACCTGGTTTGGGTGCCCAATGAAGAAGTTTTGAAGCTTCCGCTGTGGCCGGGAGATAAGATTTTTCTCAAATGGTTAGAGCAGCCGAAGTTTTTTTCGGCGAAGTTTACGTATGAGAAGGGCAATCTCGTAGATCATGAGGTAACCTTTTATGATTAGATCGACTGGCTTGTATGCCAAACCCCACCCCGCCTCTGGCACCCCTCCCCTAATAGGGGAGGGGTTGGGGGAGGGGTAATGTCCGAACAGGAAAAACTCACGACCTCGGCATTCGGCCGCTTTCTCAAAATGGGCGCCCTCGCCGGCCGGGTCGGCTTTTCACTTGTGGGTGAAAAAGCGCTCGGTCTCTTTCTCAGCGAAGATTCGCACGAGATGCGCATGGCAAAATCCTGGGCAAAGAATGCCGAAAAAATTGCCGAGACTTTGGGCCGCCTCAAGGGTGGTGCGATGAAGATCGGCCAGATGCTTTCGGTTCAAGAGGCGCTCCTGCCTAAAGAACTGACTTTCGTGCTGAAGAGCCTGCAACGCAATGCACCCACGGTTGCAGCGAACGTGATGTTCGAGACGCTCGACGGGGATATCCCGCACTGGAAAAGCCTCGTGCGTGAAATCGATCACAAACCCCTCGCAGCGGCGTCGATCGGGCAGGTGCACCGCGCAGTCATGAACGACGGCCGCGAAGTCGCCGTGAAGATACAATATCCTAAAATCGACCAGGTGATTTTTTCCGATCTCAAGAATCTCCGTCGTTTGTTTGAGATGATCCTGGAGACGGTCATGTCGTCTAACCTCGACCACCTGTTTGCCGAAATCGAAAGCCGTTTGAGTGAAGAGGTGGATTACCGCCGCGAGGCGAAGCGGATTGAAGAGTTCCGCGCCTTCTATGCCCCGCGTGAAGACGTGCTTATACCCGAACTGGTGCCCGAGCTTTCGTCGCAGCGCGTTCTGACCACAGCGCTGACTCTCGGCCTTTCGATCGAAGAAGCCCGCACGCACGACCAGGGCCGCAAAGACGAATGGGGCAAGCTGCTGTTTCGGGCACTGGTCGAGCAGTTGCTGGTTTTCCGGAAATTGCAGTCCGATCCGAATCCAGCCAATTACGCCTTCTGCGCCGATGGCAAGATTATCCTCTACGATTTTGGCAGCATAAAGGAACTACCAGACTGGCTGCACGGCGGTTATATGGATGTGCTCGCGGCCTGCCGCGAAGACCGTTTTGGCGATATCCGCGACATTGCCACGCGCATGCATGTGAGCATGAAGAACGGCGACCCGGTGCCGCAAAAACATGTGGATCTATTCCACGAAGCGCTGGCGCCCGTGTTCGTGGAACGGCCGTATCGTTTTAACACCGAACGCGATCCGATCAAGAAAATTGTCGCCTTCAACCGCGAGAATTTCAACGAATTGAAGGATATCACGTTTCCGGGCGATGTGCTGTTTATCGACCGCGCCATCGTTGGCCTCGTTGGTAACCTTACTGCGCTGGGCGCCGAAGCAAACTGGACCGATGAACTGACGGCGGCGCTGAACGCCTGATTATTTTTTCAGGTTCTTTTTCAGGTACGTGTAATATTTCACTTCGAGCGTGTTGATCAGGTAACGGTAGAATTCCTGCTCGAATTCCTTAAGGTTTGGCTTAAAGATCTGCCGGTATTCTTCGGCAATTTTCGTGCGTGTCTGGTCATTGGCGAAATCTTTATAATTGATGTAGAGCGCGGGAGGCACCTTGTTCAGTGATTTCTTCACAATCTCCGTCGGGATAACGATACACACAGCGTCTTCACGCAGCGCCTCGTAAGTCGCCTCTTCGAGTGCCCGACCTTCAAGACCCGCGAGTTCGGGAACGCTCTTCTTGATTTCGGGCGCGGCCATCTTGACCTTTTTCTGAAACTCATCTTCGGTGAGTACACGCTCCGAATGCCGCTGCGGAGTGAACGGGAAGACCATCGCCGAGCCATAGGTGGCGATTTTCTGCTTGGTGATGGCTGCCTGCTCTTGCATCTGCTTCGCGGCGGAGTCGAATGCCGCCGAGCTGTCGGCAGAGGGAGCCTGCTCTGACAACACGCTCTTTGTCTTATGCTTCGGCTGAAAATTAAAGCGGTAGAATGCCAGAACCGATACCAGGGTCAGCGGGAAAACCAGCCAGAACAGCTGTGTCGAATAGAACATCGCCGCCGCAAATAGGATCGCCGAAATCAGCGAAACCAGGATTCCCTGCGGCAAATTATAACGATTCGCCCGGTGTTCCAGCTGTTTCGATTCCGTATGTTTGTTGAGGTTGTGTGCGCGCAGCTGCGACAGGTTGATACGCTCTTCGGCAGAGAGTCCCTGGTCGAGTGCCGGATCTTTGCGTTTCGCCAGTTGTTCATAGATCTGGCTGGCTATCTCAAAACGCTCTGCGGCACCCGCATCGGTTTTCATCTGCCGGCTGAGGTTTTCGAGCACCGAGCTCATATGCTTCTGGTCGACGAAATAGTACAGGTTCGAGCCGTCGCTGGATGAAACCTTATAAGAACCGAAGCGGGTAGTCAGGCGCTTTTCAAAATCATTTTCCATCGTCATGGCCTGCGCTTCGTCTTTGACCGCGCGCAGAATTTCGCGGCGCAGATCTATCTGGAAGAGATCGAGATTTTGTTTGGTATGCGACTGGATCATGTTCTCGATCTTCTGCAGCAGGTTGTCCACACCCTGTTGCTGTTTGCGGCTCACGAGCCGGTCTTTTTTTTCGATGAGCACACCCAGCCATGACAGCAAGTCGTTCATCTTTTCGCGTATGGAGTTATTCTCTTTGTCCTGGATACGGTCGTAGGGATACTGCTGCGCGAGCTGCATCAAAGCATCAACTTTTTCCTTATTTTGCTTCCGGCCCGGCTCGGCCGTGACGACATGCGCGGCCCGAAAACTTTCCAGCTGCGCGACATACGCCGCAGCCCCGCCCTTTTTAGCCTTGTCGTAGAGTACGTTGAGGACGAATTTTTCGAGCCCGTCGGCGAGCACGCGGTAATGGCGTATGACTTCCGGCACGCGCGCATAGTTGCCCGTCTCATCGAGCATCAGCTGGTCGATGACGATATGGTAGCGGTCGCCAATACGATCGACGAGATCGGAGGATCGGGAAAAAAAACTACGCAGGTCTTCGAAGAAGTCGGGTATCTCGATATAGGGCAGTTGCAGTTTGTCGTAGCTTTTCTTCAGAAGCCGGCGGAAATCATACTCAAGCGAAAAGAAATCCGGATAAAAACGTGCACCCTTGCTGCCGTCGAGTTTGATCAGCGCCGCACCCGGATCTTCTTCTTCGATCTCTGTGGGTTTCGCGCGCTTCGCTTCGAGCAGCGAACGGATCAGCGGCTCAGATTTAGCGATCGCAGCACGCCGCAGCGGCCCGGCATCGCGCACTGCGCTTTGATTTTTGGGGGGATAAAACAAAAACAGCTGGAACGCGGGTTTAGAATGGTGTGAGACGAGCATCGGGTAGAGATAGGCGATGCGGTTCTTGCCGCCGTTCTGCATGTCGGTAACTTTTTTGATCGCACTTTCAAGTGCATTCGCGTTGGCGACCGAGACATGGTCGAGTGCGAGATAATATGTCGGGTCGTTAACTCCGACTTTTTTTTGCTCGATGAAGCGCAGCTTCTCGTCGAGCTTCGCCATGATTTCCATGTCGGCGCTGTTCGGCGCGGTCAGCGAAGAGCGGTCCTGAACAACAATGGCACTCTGTGAATATTCTGAAGGTCCGTCTTCCATGGGCTAGGCGTTTTTTTGCCGTGCACATAAGCGGCAAATTTGAAAACAACGTCAAGGCAATTCAATGTTTCGGGGTGTTTGCCGCGCCGCCGTTGAGAGAGCGGCAGGCCTCGTCCACGGTGGCTATCCGCCCCTGATTGCGTGAAGAATGCGAGGCAAGACCTGCCAAAGCTACCCCAAGGCCCGATTGGCCACCCCAGACAACATCCGTGAGCTTCGGGTGGCGTGTTTCGTCGTAACGGAAAATGAAGTAGTAGTGACTCGTGTCAGGCAGTTTTATCAGGCGGAAGTCCCAAAACGAGTCATAATAAAAAGCGGCGTGGGCGCAAAAAGATGCACCGGAAAAATCGGGTAAGCGTTCTAACCCAGGTTCCGTAACCCTGATGGTGTTTTTCTCCCGGCTGATAGCACGCAGGGTTTCGAAAAGGCTCTGGGTCGCTTCTGGCTGAAGTTCTGCGACGGGCGCAAAGGCAGTGAAATTGTCGGCTTTCGCGGCGGCATAGAGCTGTCGGATTTTCCGCTCATGCGCCGAAGCGCAGCCGATTACGATGATGGCGCAGAGGGCGCTTGCAGGCAAGAATCGCATTGCTTACCCGATGGGGCCGCCGCTCTACCTCCGTCAACAATATACACTTGCGCCGCCACGCGGCCCGGTTAAACCGGCTGAGGCATGAACTACAACAGGCTGAAAAAAGAAACAGATCTCTGGGTCGCGGAAAACCTGATTACCGCTGCGCAGGCGGAAAAGATTCTCGCGCGCTATTCGGGGGAAGTGCCCGCTTACAAACGCATGAGCTTTTGGCTCAAATGCGTCGCCGGAATACTCGGCGGCCTGGCGTTTTTTCTCGTCATCTCAGAAAACTGGCAACGCATGGGCTGGCTGACACAGTCACTCGTCGCCGCATTGCCGCTTTTAGGTGCGCAGCTTTACGCGATCTGGCAGGAGAAAAAAGGCAATATGCTCGCTGCAGAGGTGGCATGGCTTCTGGCGTCACTGGGGCTGGGCGCCAATATCATGCTGCAGGCGCAGATCTTCCACATCAGCGCCTACTATCCGAACGGAGTACTGTTCTGGGTTATCGGTATTCTGCCGGTCATGCTGTGGCGCGCGAGCACCGTGAATTTCTTACTCGCGGCGGTTTTATTTTTTACCTATCTCATGATGCAGTTAACGCATCACCAGTTCTCTTTTATTTCGTTGTTACCCCTGGCAGCGCTCACCTGGTTCACCTGGTCGCGGCAGCATGTCTACACGGTGTTGCCTTTGCTCTGGATCGTCTATATGTTTCTCGCAACGATTCTCGAAAAATGGGGCGCTCACCAAAAGGGCATCGTCTGGGACTTCACGATGCTGATTTTTGCCACGGCATTTCTGCAGCAATTTGCGAGACTTAAAGAAGACTGGCTGCGCCGCATTCTCTGCCTGGCATTCGGATTAACGGCGTTTCTGAACATGCTTTTGACCTTCAGTTTTTTTGCCCACCGTGTGCATATTGGCTCGGATTCCGTCGTGGCGCTGGCCATCGTCGGTATCTCGTTCCTTTCACTCATTCTCGCGCGCAACACACTGCGTTTTCCGGCAATCACCTGGCTTACGGTTGCGAATATTCTTGTGATTCTCGTTTGCGTGACGGCGCAGAGTTACCTCATCAGGGAAAAAGAGGCCGAAGATCACCCGCATTATTTTATGCGGATCGCCGCAAACCTGGTTTACCTCGGCTCGACGGTTTTTTTGCTTTTCCGGGCGATCCGCTTGCGCGAGAAATCGGTATTCATGATCTCGGTGGGAATGTTCCTGCTCTGGGCGCTTATCCGTTATATAGACCTCTTCAAGAATTATCTCATCACAGCGCTGATTTTTGCACTGTCGGCGCTGGCACTGGTGCTTTTAAACCGGCTGTGGGAGAAAAAATATGAAAAATAATATGTGGAGCCGCATCACTCTCGCCGTAGTTCCCTGGCTGATTCTCGCGGGCATGGTGATCGGCGCCTACCTGCCGGTTTTCCGCGGGCAGAAATACCTGCTGCCGGTCATTCCGCGCGATCCGCGGGATTTCTTTCGTGGCAACTATGTTGACCTGCAATACGAGTTTTCGAATCTCAGCCGCGAGAACATCCACATGGGTGTTGATCCTGAAAAAATCTACCGCTTTGGTGACCAGCTGTTCCTCGATCTGAAAAAAGAAAATGATTCCCTGAAGGCGGTGGGCCTTTACGACAGCGCGGAAAAGGCGAAGAACATCAGGCTCAAGGTGCAGCCGCGCTGGAACCTGGAAAAAGGCAACATTGTTTTCGATCTGGTGACGGGTCTCGAATCGTATTTTGCCCCTAAAGAGGCGGCCGAAGAGTGGGAAAAAGCTTTGCGCGAGCGCCTGGTTTTTGCCGAAGTCGCCATCGATGCTGGCGGTAATGCCCGGCTGACACGGCTGGTCAAAAAAGAGAAACCGGTACCAGCAAAAAAAACTGAGGATGAACAATAATATGCGAAAAATAATTCTTCCAGGTGTCTGTGTCGCCGTCTTTTTAGCGGCCTGCTCCACTTCAAAAATATCCATCCGCAAAGACGCGATAAAACAGATGAAGACCATCGCGGTGATGCCGTTTACTTCCGCCGTCGCCGATGCGAAGGTAACGCGCGAATGTACCGAGCTCTTCCGCGGCAGTATGCTGACGGGCGGTTTTCAGGTGGTCGAGCGCGAGAAAATCGATAAGATTCTGAAAGAGAAAGAACTCGCGCAGTCAGGCCTCGTCGATAACAAGGCGCTCGAAGCCGGTCAGTTCCTCGGTGCCCAGGGGACCATGCTGGGTGAAATTACCGCGCATGAAGTGAAATCCGACACGATGGAATCAGAACTACCCGTCGACGGCCCCGGTAAATACGACCCCCGCCTCGACAAGGGCGATGGTGTTTTTTTCCAGCGCGAAATTAAACCGGGTGAAAAGCGCTGGTACAAGAGAGACAAGCGCGATACCTTCCAGTTCCAGCTTGTCGTGCGCCTGATCTCGAATGTCGACGGGCAGACGGTACTCACGCTGCAAAATGAGTACCCGGTCCGCACCTATACAGCCGATAGCGGTTCGCTGCGCCCTGCCAATCTCGACCAGTTTCGCGCGCAGGTGCTCGCACAGATGGGCAAAGACATAGAGAAAGCGCTTAAAGAAGCCCGCGAGCCATAACCGCCGGCGCTGAACGACAGCCGCTGCGATGAGTCGTTTTTCCGCGAATCATCATATCCGGCTGCCGCAAGTAGATGTTTTAAGATATGTCGAGGCGTTTCTTTGGAATGATCTGGCAACTTTCGATGTCAGAATTCTTCCGCTCAGTAGTGATCCGCCTTTTTTTCCCGAAGAAGTTGCCACTGCGGAAAAACTGCTTTCCCGGCATTGGCTCATCTCACCGACCGACGCCTCTGGCTGGACAGCGCTGTGGGGTGATTGGGGTGCCTGGCCGGATGAATCGTTGATTGCCTACATCGCCGCCGAAGCAGGGTGTAATGCTCTCTACGGCCACAACAACGACCAGACCGACAATTGGCGCTGGATCGAATTCTCGCAAGGTAAACGTCATGCCGAGTATTGGTACACGGGACAGCTTTGGTATCGTTTTCCAGACCGATACCCGCCTGAAGCACCGACGCTACCGGAGGTATTTCAAAAAGCGGGCAGGCAATACCTGCATGAAACACCGGAGTCCATGGCCTATCAGCTCTGGTTTAACAAAGATAGTGGATTTCAGGATTGGCGGCAATGCCTTTGGCAGTATGAGGTGCGCACGTAAATCCATCCCCATTTCGCGCAGCGCGCACGCACCGCCAATCCCCGGCCACTACCGGTACTGCACAATCAACGCATTGGAACCCGAATAAACGGCGGTGACCGTTTGCCCTTCATAGACATAGCTTCCCGCGGCATTGGGATTACCCACTGCAAACAGGCGGGCGTCTTTGCTGAGCGCAAGGCCATTGAGAACCTGGGTTGAACCTGCGGGGCTCGAGGTGGGCAGCCTTGCCCACTCGCCGGGCCCCGAGGGATCATACTTCAATACAATGGCCTGCTGCTCGGTCGTGCTCTTGGGCACTAATAGACCGCCGTAGTTCGCGGTAAGATTTCCCGATTGGATACCTGAAACATAAATCTTACCGCGCCCGTCCGTGGCGACTCCCGTAAAACTAGTCAACGCTACGTCACCCAGCTGCGCCGCTAACACCGTACCAGTCGTACTGAACTTGAGCAAGACGCCTTTGGTGGTGCCGTTGGCAGGGGTTAATGTAAAACCGCCATAGCTCGCCGGTCCTATCTGAGGACCCACGACATAGATGTTATTATTCTTATCAATAGCGACATCGCTGAATTGGCATGAAGTACCTCCACCGGGATTTACTGCCGAAAATACCCATTGCACTATGCCAGAACTCGAGTACTTAATAACAATGGATCGCACGGTCGTGCTGGCTGGAATTATCGCCCCCCCGGGATAAGTCACAGCACAAGTACCCTGAAGGCCGACCGCGTAAACATCGCCGAAACTATCTGCCGCGACTGCCCTAAAGGCACTAATGCAAGTGCTTGTAGTGGTGGAGGTTCCCCACTGCGCTACACCTGCGGAATCATATTTCACCAAAAGTACGTTATTACCAGAAGCATAACCCGAGTTCACCGTCTGTGAGCCATAGGTGCATGAGGCGACGTCTTGATTACCAACAGCGTAGACGAAATTGCCTGCGCTCGCTGCCACGCGGTAGAATATGCTGGTACAAGCCGCAGCCGAGGTTGCAGCCCACTCCGCGACGCCAGCGGGATTATATTTAACGAGTAAAGGACCATTACCCGTAAAGTTTACGGTCGAAAATGTAAATGTGCCAGTACCGCTAATATCTCCGGAGGCGTAGATACTATCGCTACTGTCGACGGCAACGCCGCGGAAAGCTACATTAATATTGGTGCCAGTAGCCGACTGCGCCCAGACCGCATTACCGTTCGTGTCGTACTTCACGATCAGCGGGTAGCTGCCGCTACCGCCGCCCGTTACCGACTGGCTACCAAAAACAAAAGGAAGGGTGCCGCTGATGGTTCCGACCGCATACGCATTACCAGCGCTATCCGGTGCTACACTTAAAAACGCCGATGAGTTAGGTGCGGTAGTTGGGCTGCGCCCCCAGGCAAATATACCCTGGTTGGTGGGTATATCATCGATTTCCCAAAATTTGCCCCAGGATTGGCAGTGGAGAAAGAGCATAGCCGGTAAAAAAGCTATGCATAGGTTCTTTTTGGTAAGCGTTCTCATTTTGGTTCCATGCCGGGTTTTTTACCTCTGCCGTTCCCCGGATTATAACGAGAAAAACTGGTGTTGTCGCCCCAGATTATATTCTGGGGCGCCTTTAGGCTTTGGGCGGTACTTGGAAAGCGCGCATACGAAACTCCTGAGGCGTCTCACCGGCAATGCGCTTAAACTCACGGTTGAAGGCGTTCTTAGACCCGAAACCCGTTTCAAACGCGATATCCAGCACAGTTCTGTTGGGATCTTTAATGAGCAGTGATTTTGCCTCTTCCACGCGATATGCATTCGTATAGTATGTAAAACTTTGCTTTCGATGCGCGTTCACAAGTTCTGACAGTTGGTGCCGTGAGAGACCGAGTTGTTCTGCCGCTTTCTCGAGATTAAACGCGTCGTCATGGTAGGGTTTCTCGTTTGCCATGAACGCCTCGAGCTCTGTGAGTTTCTCTGTAATGTTTACAGCCTCGAGCTTCGATCTGTAATATTGCGCTCCTTCCTTAGAAGAGCGAAACGCACTGCCGCGCAGGTTTTCTGCTCTTTCTTCGATAAGATCCCGATACTTCTGAAAAAGATTGAAGAGCAAAAAAAACAAATCCACAGGTAATGCGAAAACCAGGCCGTACTTGATGATTGGCGAATAGGAAAGGATACCTGCCAGGTAGGCTGCGAAAGGATAACCGACAATGAAAAAGATACTCCAGCTCAGGACAAAGAACAATACTTGCCTGCCGACCTTGAAATAGATGCGGATTCCCGCGATCAGGAACAAGGGAACCGCAATCAGGTAGATCACCGAACTCACACCTGCAAAAAAGCGGTTCGTTGTAGTCACAAGTACGCCGATCGCGCACATGGCCGAAACCAGGGAAAAAAACAGGAAAATCTTATCGATAACTGGGGTATGTTTGCGTGTGCCCAGAAAAACGCGCGCAAACTGAAACGAGAGAGGAATGGCGAGTGCGACAAAGAACAGGTTGGCGCGACTTTGCCACCAAATTGCTTCTGGCCAGAAATAATGAAAGGCATTGCCATGGTTGGCGTTAATCCACATGGTTTGGCTCAAGACATACCCCGCGTAGAGAATAAACTCGGGCAGGCGAAAAACCCAGAATTGAAACAGTGCAATGAGAAACATCACTAAGCAGAGCCCGAGAATTAACCAATTGATGGCCGCCTCTAATAGAATTTCGCGCAAGAATTCCGATTCTGAAAGCGAATAGATGGGAAAAGAAATCAGCGAAGCGGATTGAATACGAATATAGAAGTAAGTATCCTGTGTCGGCTTGTGTCCCGGAATGCGGAAAGCCGGATCTAAGGATTCTGGTACAGCCCAGAATCGTTTAGGTACGGTATCACCGGTTTTATGTTCTTCGTAGCCACCTTTGTCATCGGGATAAAACAAAATTGCCGAATCGAGCACCTTCGAAGGCAGCGTCAGAATGCGCCCTGGGGCAAATGCCGGATCACCCGTTTTTCCCCTGAGCCAGATAATATCCTTCGTGAACTGAAAATTCATGCTCGGTTTCTCAAACCGCTGCCATGCCGGTGCCGAACGTACGTCTTCAATGCCGAGATTTTGCGTAGCATCCCTCAAAAATTCGAAGCGTGTCGTAGAAGTCAGCTTCGCAGGTTCAGTTTCGGGCAGGGCATTGAGGGGTAGGCCTGTTAAGCCCAGACAGAAGATCAGGATCAGCGGCTTCGCGGTTAGGTAGTCGGGCACGGCTGCGCCGAGTGCGCAGTCCAAATTACTGTGTCACGCAGAAACGGGTTACCTGAGCAAACCGCCATGTTTATTGAACCTTTAAGTAAGCCAATAGGCAGGCAAAAATTGGAGAAGCCTGTGCTGCAATAAAAAAAATATTCTCATTTTGCGCAGCGCGCACGCATCGCCGTGCCCGTTGAAGATGACCAGGTAATCTGGCTGTTCGAATAATCCATGATAAAATTGCCGACATTGTTCCAGCCATAAAAACAACAATTGACCAAGCCCCATGACTGGGCAGCTTCGCGCGTCCAGTATTGCCCGCTGAAGTTTGCGGGGAAAAGCGCATTCACCGACGGTGCTGCGTAGTTGCCGGCACCGCAGTTTCCAATCTCCGTTAGACCACTGTTTTGGGATGTTGGATATGTCTTGTCGCTGCAGTGTAGGGTCAAGTGCGCCTGGTAGATCTGCGACTGCAGATTCCAGCCCGACCCGATTGCATTGCAGGCCGTGTTCGCAGCGGCAACGGAATAGGTACCGGGGCTGCCCGAGCAGGTGTTCGTCGCCGCTTGCCAGGTTTGCCCTAAACTGCATTTCTGGAAGATCACGGTCATTCCCGGAGTATAACCCGGTGGCGGTGTCGATGAAGAAAGCAAATAAGAAACAGTTCCGTCGCCGTTATCGGTCGCCGTCGCCCACGAATAGACTACCTTGCCGAAAGCCAGTGTGACAGAGGTTGAAGCTGTCTGTACACCGTCTGAGGCCGTCATGGTATATGTCGTGGGGCCCGTCACCGCGGGGGTGGCTCCGGAAATCGCGCACGTCGCATTGTTCAATGAAATGCCTGCGGGCAATGAGGGGCTTATCGAACACGAAACGATTGGGGTAAGGGATGTTGGTGTGATCGGAGTGATGGCTGCTATGATGGCGCTGTCGTAGCTTGCCTGGGCAAACGCTAACGTTGAATTTACAATCAAGTTGATACTCGCCTGCGCCGATCCATATTCATTTTTTGCTGAAATTGTGTGCAGCGTCGCCAGCTGGGAAACTGTTGGTGTTCCCGACAAGGCACAGGTTTTTGGATTTAAGGATAACCCGCCCGGCAGCGCGGGGCTCGCCGAGCAGCTTTCGACTGTGCCTGAAAACGATGCCGTGACTGGCGGCAGCGCTGAATTCACGGTGAGCACGAGATCGTTTGCCGAAAGCACCAGGTTTTTGGGTTTGAGCTTGTCGGCGATATAATCCTGGGTATTTTCCCGGCCCGTGGTGGCGCTGGTGCAGGCGAAGAGCGACGCAGCTAATAGCCCGGCAGCCGCAGGGAATATGACGTGGCAGTTTTTCCTTAGCAACTGAGCCCCCTTTCGATTCGTGAATTCACTAGTCATTTGTATTACGGCCCTGTGGCAATGCAGCGCACATGGTAGACCCAGCCGCCGCCTGTCGTGGCAGCAGACCATATGCCTGCCTGCGCGCTGGCGTTTAGGGCAAAGCTAATCCAGTAGGTAAATGAAGTCAACGGTGGCACGTTGATGTTGATGCTATCGCTGGCCCAATAGCGCCCACAGTGCCCGCTGCTACAGGCGGCGGTAATCTCCGTATTGGGAAAAAGGGAATTGACTGACGGAGCGCTGCCGTTACCAGCACCACAGCCACTTGCACCATAGCTGACTTTGGATTTGTTAGTGCAATGAACCATGGCCGACAGTTCTAATCCCGTAGGCATGCGCCAGCTTCCGCTGCCTCTGCCCGCAAAACTCAGCGTGCCACAGTTTCCACCAAAGACGCCATAGACACCGGCGCCATATGTCGGGGCTGTGCCGGTGCCCGTACAGTCATTGGTTGCTGAGTTCCATGCCTGACCCTGGCTGCATTTCATGAAAACCAGATTCATACCGGCATACCCATCCGCTGTTCCCGTGAATGAAACTGTTCCATTCATGTTGTCGCGAAAGCAACCGCGCAAATAACATTCATCGACGCGTATGTTAATGGTTGCGGATGCACTGCCTAAGGCATTGCTTGCAGTGATTGTATAATCGACCGGATTCTGGTAATTCGTTGCCGTGCCCGTGATTGCGCAGGTCGTATTATTCAAAGACAGGCCCGCGGGTAGTGCCGGGGTGGATGAACACGAGGTGACGGTTCCGTTTACGGTTGGCGTAATGGTCCCGACGGATGAGTAATTGGAAAAGGTGAAGGGATTTCCGGCATAGGCGAGATTTGAAGGCGGCGGAATATAGATGCGGATGCCGATTTCGGTCGAGGAGAAACCAAAGTCGTTACTGCCTGTAATCGTATATTTGACTTCAGCCTGCGCTGTCAGTGGTGTACCCGAAATGGCGCAGGTCTCGGCGTTCAATGTCAAACCTGCGGGTAGTGCCGGAGAACTCACGCAACGAGTCAGGCCCTTGCGAACAGAAACGGAAGGAACCTGAGCCGTGACAGCGATACCCTCGTAAAACGTGACGGTACTTTGATCGTACTGAAGATTTGCGGGTGCAAATCCATCGACGTAATTTTGCATATTTTCACGCCCTGTGTTTGCGTTCACGCAGGCACCCAGCAGCGCGATGGTGGCGCAAATGATAGATCTGTAAGCTACCATACCCTTACTCCTAACTGCAAGCCTACGGAATGCTGTAAAATATACGGTTCGCTCGGAATGTAAACAAAATCCGCATGGTAGCGGATGCCCGCCTGCAAGCGTTCGCCCAATTCATAGTAGCAGTTGATACCCGCAATCGCCCCGGGGCCGATCGTGCTCAATAGGTTGATCGGTGCCGAAGAGCGCAGCGACACGTAGCGCGCACCCACACCACCAAAGGCAACGAGACGGGTCTTTTCCAGGAAACTTCCCGGTAACCGAAAGGGATATCCCGCAAGCGCGTTGAGGCCAATGCCGTGGTAAGAGAGCGTATGTCCCGATTCGACAAAGATACCCCTGCTCGTGTATAAATCCGCCGTGCCCTGAAAGTATGTATACGTGGCCTCGCCGCCGACGAGAATATTGTAGCGCAGATAATATTTTGCCCAGTAACCGGCCGTGACCGAGAAGCGGCCCGAAAGTGCGTTGAGCGGAAAACTCGCATCGGGCCGCAGGTTTTCGGCGCGGGCGTTGTTCCCCTGCATGATCGGGTAACTTCCCGAAACGGTCAGCCAATGCTGCAGCTTCGGCATGCAGTAGAGGCGCAGTGACACGGCTTTCCCCGAGACGCGCGCCGGGGGGCTTACAAAATCACATTGCTGCGGCGGTTGCGCGGGCAGCTTCGTGATCTGCAGGCGCAAGGGTTCGAAATCTTCGAGCGTGTCGGGAAAACGAAACGCCGCATTTTCGCTGAGAGTGACAGCTTCTGCGTCGCCGAGTTTCACGGCAACCTCACCGCCCTTGAGGCCCTCGACTGTGCCCGCGACGGCATAACGCTTCGTGATGCAGACGGCAGTCGCATGGTTGATGCCGGTAATCGTCGTCTTACCCGAGCCGTTGACCACAAAGCAGCGCTGCGAAGGTTTTACCGGTTCTTCGGCGAGTGTAAAATCATAGGCCGCACCGAGTGCGACCTCGCTGCCGAAGGCGAGCTCGCCATTGGCGGATGTTTCGCGTTTCTTGAGGCCGGCGTATTCGATGTTGAGATCTTTTCCCTTGAGGCCTTCAACCTGAATCTTCGCGTCGAATTTCCAGGTGCGGATAAACCCCGCGACGAGCTGCGCGGCAGCGGCAAGCGCGGCGTCTTCTGTTTCGCCTTCGCCGGTGAATGACACGAGCGCCGCCGGCTTCAGCGGCGAATAGAGTTGTACTTCGGTTGAGAATTTTTCCCCGGCTTTGGAGGTACGGGCGATGATTGCGTAGGCCGCATGGTCGGCGCGCATGAGTTCGGCGGCGAGGCGCGCCTGCTCCTCTTTCGTGCCCGGCAGCGGTGCTGTAAGCGGCTGATAATTAAAATCTCGCGTATCGGGGTCGGCAAGAATCGATGTAATTTTTGCGCCGATGCCTTTTACCTGCGTTTCGGCATAAAAGAGCAGGCGCGGCGCAAAGGGAATGAAGAGCGCGGGCTTGTGTGCTCCCGCAGGTTTACCCTTTCCCATGCGCGCGACCGATGCGGCAGCCGATTTATCGACGGCGGGAAAAAGCTGGCTGCTGTCGATCGAGGCCGGTTGCCGCGCGAGCACCTCGAGGCTGTTGTTCTTTGCGTAGTAGAGCTGTGACTCGATCACGAGCGCCTCGCCGCCAGAAGGAGAAAAACTGCCGCCAAGTACAATATCCGCTCCCGTGAGTGCCGAGAACACCTGGTAGCGCATCTTGCCGGCAACCTTGTACTCCGCAATCAGCTCGAGTGCCTTTGTGGTCTTCTCTTCGGCAACATCGGTGTACTGGTAGTGGCGGCGCAGTTCGTTCTTGTAGCTGTCGACGAACAGGTTCGATATCCAGTCGACATTGGGGTTGGGGGTGCGGTTTTCGAACGGGAGAATGGCCACTTTGAGTAGGCTGTCAAAATTCTGGGCGCTGAGAGGATAAAAAAGCCCGCAAATAGCTAATAAGATCAGAAAAACCTTACGCGGAGGGCGCATTTTGCATCCTCCTCATAACCGAAATCCGTGCTTTTGTCGACTCAAATGATCATTTAAGACCCTTTTTCCGCAAATATCGGCCGCTGGGCAAGCCACTGCGGTACCTTCGATCTCTCCAAATAAGCCTCAGCGATACTCTGGCGTCCGAAGACATAAGGACGGCCTTGGATGTGCATGTTTCTCACCCACTGCTCCCTGCCTGCCCCGCCGACCTCAAAAGCCACCGAATTTCCGAAAAGGCCGCTCGCTACGTTATCAGGGTTTTGTATGACCGTGCAGTCGGGTGGCCCGCTGCAAAAATACGGCGTGGCATTCTCATCATGCCTGGTGATACCCGTAGCAGAACCATAGAAAACATAGGCAGCACCTTTCGTTGCTGCACCGGCAGTTTGGCCGCCTGCGGCGGAGGTACCGTTGTTCTGCTTGGCCCCGACGAACACATCGGGATAACCATCGCCATTCACATCACCCGCAAACGCGACCGCGAAGCCGAAATTGCCGGTCGAGTTATCGGGGTTCTGTATGACCGTGCAATCGGGCGGGCCGCTGCAATAGTAGGGAGTCGCATTCTCGTCATGCTTTGTGATGCCTGAAGCAGAACCGTAGAAGATATAGGCTGCACCCTTGTTGGGATTTCCCGGAGTCTGCCCGCCAGCGGAATTCGCACCATTGTTACCGAATGCCCCAACGATGACGTCGCTATAGCCGTCGCCGTTGACGTCACCGGCAAAGGCAACGGAGTTTCCGTAAAATGCCGAGATTCGGTCGTCTGGGTTTTGTATGACAGTACAATCGGGGGGGCCGCTGCAGTAGTAGGCTGTCATATTCTCGTGATGCTTTGTGATGCCCGAAGCGGAGCCATAGAATAGATAAGCCGCACCCTTGTTTGTCTGACCTATGCCCTGCCCGCCAGTAGCACCTGCGCCGTTATTAAACGATGCCCCTACGATAACATCTGCATACCCATCACCGTTCACGTCACCCGCATAAGCAACGGAAAAACCGAAGAAGCCGCCCGTTGCGTTATCGGGGTTTTGCACCACGGTGCAATCGGGTGGCCCGCTGCAGTAATACGCCGTCGCATTCTCGTCATGCTTTGTAATGCCTGAAGCAGAACCGTAGAAGATGTAGGCTGCCCCTTTGTTTGGAACACCGGCAGTTTGCCCACCAGCGGCATTCATACCGTAGTTTTGCTTGGCGCCAATGATAACATCTGCAAAGCCATCGCCATTCACATCACTGGCAAAGGCGACTGAATTTCCGAAAAAGCCGCTGGCCGCCGGGTTATCAGGATTTTGTATCACGGTGCAGTCCGGTGGCCCACTGCAGTAATACGCCGTCGCATTCTCGTCATGGTTAGTGATGCCTGCAGCAGAACCATAGAATATGTAGGATGCACCCTTGCCGGTCGCACCCGCGGTTTGTCCGCCAGCGGCATTGGAACCATTGTTTTGGTATGCGCCGATGACGATATCGGCATAGCCGTCGCCATTCACATCGCCCGCAGAGGCTACGGAGTAACCGAAGAAACCCGCCGCGTTATCGGGATTTTGTACGACCGTGCAATCGGGCAGCCCGCTGCAATAATAGGGCGTGGCATTTTCGTCGTGCCGTGTGATGCCCGCCGCAGAACCATAAAACACATAGGCAGCCCCTTTATTCGTCGCACCCACAATTTGACCACCTGCCGCACTCGAACCATTGTTCTGGTATGCTCCCACAACGATGTCGGCATAGCCATCGCCGTTGACATCGCCTGCAAAGCTTGCCGAGAATCCAAAAAGCCCGGCCGAATTATCGGGGTTTTGTATGACGGTGCAATCGGGTGGCCCGCTGCAATAATAGGGCGTCGCATTCTCTGCATGTCTTGTGACGCCCGCTGCCGACCCGTAAAATACATAGGCGGCGCCTTTGTTTCCTGCGCCGCTTGCGCTTTGCCCGCCCGCCGCAGAGGCTCCATTGTTTTGGGGTGCTCCGACGATGACATCGGCATAGCCATCGGCATTGACATCTTTGTTCGTTTGCCGGGTAAAAGTGACATTGACTGTATCGCTCTGCGTATTGCCATTCGCATCGAACGGGCGCAGTTTCAGCGTATGCTTCGACCCCACCTGCCAGCGGTCTTTCCCGGCCGCTGCCTCGGCGCCTGCGGGAATAAATAACCTCCAAGTTTGCCCGCTGACTATGGCCGACTTATAGGCGCCATCGTCGAACGAGCCCTTCACCTCGCTCGCACCGGCGGTCAAGGTTCCAGTGACAACTCCACTGTAGAGTTCCCCGGCATGGCCCGAAGTCACGTTCTTGAGATTCGTCAGCGTGAGACCGCTGCCAAATTTGTCGAGAAACGAAGCCGGGGTCGAGAATTTGCAGGTGGCGCATATTAACATAGTTGCGATCGATAATGCGACGCCGAAGACTCTACGGATCTTATGGGATGACATATTCGACTCCTAGACTCGCTCTGAAATACGTGAGGTTCTGCCCCTGGTAAAGATAACTGCCGGCCATGAGGGATAACATGAGATGCCACGGAGATTTCTGCCCCAAACGATAAAATTGGTTGAGACCTATCTCGGGGTTGATTGCCATGATGCTGTAGGCGCCAGAGCTCAGGTCGCGAAAAAAATTCTGGTATTGCACATAGACGCCGATCACCGGCGAAAGCGAATAGCGCTTCCCGAAATCAAAGGGCCGGTCAAAACGCAATCCGCCACCGGCAGAGAAGAGATGGATTCTGCTCTTGGTCGGGTTATCTGCCAGGTATTGCGCGGCATCTCCGCTGCCATAAGTGAATTGTGTCGCCAAAGCCCAGCGCATCTTCGCCGGCAAGAATTGCCAGCGTCCCGGCAAAATTCCCGCTTCGAGGGTTGCATAGCCGCGCATCGCATCGAAGGTAAAGCCGCTGCCGGCAGTGAGCGCCGCGGGGTTTGACATACCCGCTACCGAAAGACTTGTCATGTACGGATACCCGGCTGTCACCCACCAGCGCGCCAAGACTGGCCCGCGCGGGTCGGGGTAATGCATACGCACCGTATACTTTATCGCATCGGGTTTTTCTGTGTATGCGAGGTTCAAAACCGGTTCCGTCGATTCGGCAACGCACTCTTCGCCGTTACATTTGAATCCGGTCGTCGTGATATGCGGATTAAGACGTTTACGCAGGTATTCATAAGTAAAGCGGATGGTTTTATTTTCAGCCGCTTCTTCGTAATTCAGATATACATCATATTCGTAACGATCGATGTCAAATGCCGGTCGCAGTACGAGGTTCTTTATGCTCAACGAATCGAGAAAACCTTTAGGCGGATGTTCCAGGCGGTAAATGAGCAACTCGAGTTTGTTATCTCGCTTGAATTCGCTTGCATCGAGTGGTCGTAATTTCTGGTTCAGCTCATCGGAGATATTGAGCGCGAGTTTGCCCAGCGTGTCGAAAATTTCCCCACCGGTCGCGGTTTCCTCATTTTTCGTGACCACGGAAATATCTTCGAGCGCGTCGACAGCTTCGGCCTCTATTCTGACCATTTGTTGCTGGTCTTTTTTCGACACAGAAAACCGGCCAATAACGGCAACTTCGCAATTCAGGCGTTTGGCAAATGCCGCCGCATTCTGCGGCGTGAGGTTCGCAAACTGCATGCCGGCATCGATTTTGCGTAGCAGCGTGACATCCAAAACTTCATAGCGCTCCGTTTTCAAAAGTTCGGCCTTGAGATTGTCTGCCATCGAATCAGACATCCAGTTGAAGTTCTTGTTATTCTGCAGGTTATCGAAGGGGAGAACAAGGACGCGGCGCTTCAGGATTTCCGCTTCTGCCGCGGATATGCAAAATAAATAGAAAATCGCCAGAAAGCCGAATCGTGAAACCCGGATGCAATCCTTAGACACCGGTTTTTATAACTGTTTTTGGGCATCTTGTCGCCTCAAATGATCATTCGAGACCATTTTTTACGATTTTTCGAGGTTTTTATCCCGGAACTCCATAGCTGTCATGCCTGTATAGCGCTTGAATTCATTTGAAAATACCGCCTTGGAGCCGAAACCCGTGGCAAAGGCGATTTCCAGGACATTCTGTTCAGGCGATTGCACCAACAAACTTTGGGCCTCCTGCACCCTGTATTCATTAATAAAATTGGCAAAATTCTTTCCAAAGTGGGAATTCAAGAGTTCCGAAAGCTGGGTGCGATTGAGTCCAAGCGCTTTGGCGAGGTCTGGCAGGCGCAAATCTTCAATCAGGTAGATTTTTTCCTCTTTCATGAGGATGTCTAACCGCGAGAGAATTTCTTTCAGATCGATCTCGGCGAGCGAAGATTTCTGGTATTTGGATTTCGCAGAGAGGGCAGCCATTTTTTCTTCGAGCAGACGTAACCGTTCCCGATCGGCGCCGCGTTGTTTTTCCCATACTGCCATAAAGAAAAACAGGATATCCACAGGCAGCGCGAACATAACACCATAGACATAAAAATTACTGAATGGCAAGAGATTCAAAATATAGAGAACGTGAAACATCGCGAAGAAAAACAGGATTCCCCAGCCGATGATAAAAAGCCGGATATGCGGCCGTGAATTCTTAAGGAGTATCACGCCGATTGCAAAGAACGCAGGGATAGAGATCAGGTAAACCAGCGAGATCAGGCGCGAAAAAATAACGACAGGTATGGTAGTGAGCGTTAGCGGAATGCTCAACAGGCAGATGATGGCGACGACTTTGCAAACCAGATCGACTCTGGGCATCAGCCGGGGAAAGTCGAGCAGGCGCCGCAGAAACAACATGGTGAACAGCACCTGCGCGCCCATAAAAGTGAAACCTGCACGGTTTTGCCACCATGTCGCCTCGGGCCAAAAGATATCGAACCCGTTACCGAATATCGTTGTAAACGCCAGGCTCACCGTCACGATATAGGCGATGTATAGCGGATAATTCATATCGCGGGAAACGATGTAGAGAAAAAGCGCGAATGCAACGAGAATCAGTATCACGGTAGAATAGGCGAAGATCAACGTGACCTCGCGCTTCAGGTCGCGCAGGTAGGCGACCTCTGACTTTATGAAGATGGGAAAATTCATCAATGAAGTCGAAGTCAGACGGATGAAGAAAATCCCCCCCGAAACCCGCTCGGGCACAATCTCTACCGCGGGAAAGTGAGCCTCAGGCAGCGACCACTGCGACTTCGGATACGCGTCACCGGCAATCTGTTTTTGTGTATCGCCTGAAGTATCGCGGTAGAACAGCTCTAAGGAATCAAGGGGTTTCCATTCGAAGACAGTATAGATCTTCTTTAGCGCGGCGAAATCGGGCAGCTCGCGCAGATCGAAACGGAACCAGAAGGCCGATTTGGAGAAGGCAAAGCGTGTCGCATCGAGACCGATCTTGCGCCATTTTTCCTGTGGCACGGCTGCGACATCGCCAAAACCCAGTTTGCCCGATGCGTCCTCAAGATAGTTCACGCCGGCAGTAAAATTCTGCTTTCGTGTTTCTGCGGTCAGGGGAGAAAGTGCCGCGGTGACTAAAAACAACCTAAGATAGACACGCACTACCGGCATCTTAAGGGATTTTCATCCTGTGGCAATCTTAAAGAGATCTGCGGAAATAAAAATAGAGCGGAATGCCCAGCGCGATGACGCCCAGACCCAGTGCCGTCAGTTGCGGCGTTGCCACTACGGCATAACCGATGAAAGCCGCTGAACAGAGCAAGAATAACGCGGGAAGCACAGGGTAGAGCGGCGTTCTGAAAACCGTGTTGTGCCCGCCGGGATCCATCCGCCTGACCTTGAAGATCGCCGCTGCGGTCAGGCCGTAAAAGATCCAGGAGGCAAAGACAACAGAATCTGTGAGCTGGTCGAAGGTGCCCGAAAGCGCAAGAATCGCCGCGATCACACCCTGCGTGAGAGTCGATATGACCGGGATGGAATTTTTTGCCGAAAGGCGTGCCAGCGGTTTGAAGAAGACACCGTCGACCGCCATGGCATAGGGCACGCGCGCGCTCGCGAGAATCGAACCATTCATTGCCCCCAGCGCCGAGATCACGAGCAGCACCGCCACGATTTTGACGCTGGCGCCTGAGATGCTCTTCGCCAGTGCCGCCGTTGCCACGGGCTGCGCCGCCGTATGCAGCGACGGGTTAGCCGCGAGAATTTCAGAAAAACCCAAAACACGAAAAAACGCCAGGTTAACGATGAGGTAGACGGCGATCACGACTCCCATGCCGATGGCGAGGGCGAGCGGCAGGTTGCGCTGCGGGTTCTTGACCTCGCCGCCGAGCATCGGCAGATTATTCCAGCCGTCGTATGCCCAGAGCGCGGCCATGAGCGCCGCCGAAAACGAGACCATGCCCGGCCAGTGTGCGGGCGGGGTTGCTGCGGCCGAGGCGGGCGTGAAGAGAAAAAGCAGGATGACAATCACGGCAAGGCTCAGGATCTTGATGGCGGTCAGGCTCACCTGCACCGAGGCGCTGACAAAAATCGTCAGGCTGTTGATAAACGTGAACAGCAGAATAAAAAACACCGCCATCTGCCAGATGCGGATGCCCATCGCTTCATACGGTACCACGACATGTAAAAACGTCGCTGCCCCGACCGCGTAAGAGGCGGCGCTGCCCGGCGCGCCGATGGTGAAGCGCATCCAGCCGTACATGTATGCCGGAAAGCGGCCATAGCTGTTGCGGATAATCGCATACTCGCCGCCGGCCGCGGGCATACGCGAGCAGAGTTCTGCATAGGTGAGTGCTCCTGCGTAAGAGAGCAATCCTGCTACCAGCCAGGCGGTCAGCACGAGCGCAACACTGCCCGCGTGTGAAGCCATGATCGCGGGCTTGAGAAACACACCGGTGCCAATCATGCAGCCCGCGACGAGGCTGATGCAGGTGATCAGGCCGATGGTTTGTTTCTGCGGCACCGGGTTCGCGTGTTAGAATTTTACCGCGATGCCGGCTTTGCGGATCTGTGCCGCGGTTTCGGGAAAACTGGCAGCAAAGGTTTTTTTGCGTTTTAGCCAGCCGCGCGCTTCGGATAGCCCCGGAGCCAGGACTTTCAGCTCAGGGGCGGTCAGCGGTGCAATTGCTGCGGCGAGTTTTTTGTCACCAACGCGCTCGGCAACTTCGTATATATGGAAGTAGTGAAAATAAGCGCCCGAAGTATCCAGTTTGTCTATCAGGCGGATGAACTGCGTGAAATCGGCCGGCGCTCCATCGATAGCGGCGTCGAGTTTTCCGCCATAGTCTATCCCCGCGTCGGTTGCCTGAATTTGTGTCTCGTCGGCGATTTTGACACGCCCCGAATAGGGTTTGGCGGCAAGGTGTGTGAGAACCAGAACCCAAAGCAGCAGAATTGCGCGCATATACCCGAAATAAGGCCTTTTTGGTCGCGGCAAGTGCTAAAGGCGGGCATAACCGCCTATTCTGATCTTCACCTTGCCACGCCATGTGCCGATAATTAAAAGGGATAAAACGCCCACCTATGTTCCAGATTGCTAATTTTCAGCAGAATGCCTTTGTTATCGTGGAAGGCAAGGCAGCCCCGGGGTTTTACATTGTAAGACAAGGTAAGGTTCGGCTTACGGCCGAGATGCCGATTCCTGGCGAAGAAGCGAACCTGATGCTGAATCCCGGAGATTTTTTCGGCGTCGTCTCGGCCATGAGTGGCCATCCCCATATCGAAACCGCCCAGTGCCTCGCCGGCACATCGATGATCAATGTCGGTCGCGACCAGTTCGGCGTGCTTATCCAGAAAAACGCGCCGATCGCGATGAAGATCATCCGCTATTTTTCGCAGCGCCTGCGCATCATCGACCGGGCGATCACAAAACTGACATTCCATAGCACCGTTGAAGAAGATCCGCAAATGATGTTTAACATCGCGCAGTTCTACAACGGCAAACAAGAGATGAAGCATGCCGCGTATGCGTACCAGCGTTACCTGCAATTTTATCCGACCGGCGCCTTTGCCGCGCAGGCCAAGATGGCGCTGCAAAACATGAATGCGCCGATGTCGGTGCCGCCCCCTGCGGGCAATGCCCTCGCGCGCTCTTTTGCCGACGGGCAGATGATCTTTATCGAGCACGAACCGGGCAATGAACTCTATATTATTCAGGGCGGTAAGGTCAAGATCACCAAGGTCGTGAATGAAAACGAAGTCTTGCTCGCGGTGTTAAATCCCGGCGATATTTTCGGCGAGATGGCCTTATTGGAAAATAAACCGCGCTCAGCATCTGCTGCGGCTTTTGGCAATGTCACAACACTTGCGATCAATAAGCAAAACTTCGAGGGCATGGTACAGGCGCAGCCGCAGCTGGCTACGAAACTCATCACACTGCTCAGCGAGCGCATCTGGCTTGCGTATCGCCAGCTCGCAAACCTGCTGATCACCGACCCGGTTGGGCGCATGTACGATACCCTGCTGACACAGGTGCAGAAGAAGAAGGTGGCGATTCAGCCAAAGACCAGTTATGTTTTCGATATCGGTTCGCAGGAAATTCTCAAGATGCTGGGATACCCCCCGGACAGGGGTGAAGAATATCTCATCACGATGCTCGGCGACAAGAACCTGCGCCTCGACCAGGGCAAGTTCATCTGCAAAGATTTAGCTGAGCTCGAGAAACAAGTGCAGTTTATCCGCAAGCGTGCAGCCGCAGAGCGCCAGCGCGAAGCCGCGAAGAATTAGATTACGTCGGCTGTCGCCATGATGCCGAGAAATTTTGCAATTTCCTGGTTCAGCGACTCTTTTAAGAATCCCAGCGACTGCATCGCCGACTCGAAAGCGCCTTTGCGGTCGTAGTTCAGTTTTTCAGGTTTGGCTTCTGCAGTGAAACGTTCGATCATCACAATCAGGTCGAGGCTGCCGTTGAATACCGCGAACATCTCGCCGGCGAGCAAATAGGCCATACAGTAGCGTTTTTGTTTTTCGGGATCGAGCTTCTCAACGTACTTTTTGCAGTTCCGGTCGATTTGCCCCAGGTAACTCGCGAGCGGCTTGGGGAAACGCAGGAACTCCACCACCATCGCCTGCACGCGCCCGGCATGCGCGGCGAGGTCGCGCTCATAGGTGTTCGTGAGCTCCAGAATCGCATCATGCTGGTTGCCGTCTTTCATGTCTTCGAGCACCGACGACATCTTCAGGCTCTGTATGAGACCGCGGTAACGTTCACCGTTGCGCTGCATCTCACGTTCTGCATTGAGCAAAAACGGATGTAACTCAGAGTCGCGCGTATCGGGTTCGATGTTGAGGGCCGGTAACCATGTCGGTAGTTTCATCGGCTGCGGATGTACACGGCGCTCACCGCGATTTTCCGTTGCTGTAGCTGTGGGCGACGAAGACAATTCACCAGGTTTGACAGTACCCGAGAGCCGCTTGGCTAGAACGGCTTCTTCGCGCCCCAGCGCGATCGGTATGATTTCTACCTTGTGCGTGCGCAGGTTGAAGCGCGTCGCAAACCGCCGGCCCTGCGCGTCGATATAGCGGTTTTCAATGCCCTTCAGGGTAATGCGGCCCGTGTCTATGTCCGAAACCGATTCGATGCGGAGATAGTGGCGGCGCATATTTTAAGTGAGGCCCTCCCGCAGGCGGCGCGCTTTGGCGTTCAGGGGGTCAACGGTCAGAATTTCGTCGAGCACGTAGTTGGCTTTATCGCGCTCGTTCAGCGTCGAGTAGATGTCAGCGAGCAGGTTCAGGTTCATCATATTGGGATTCGGATCAATGCTGCGGATTTTTTCTGCATAGTGGAGCGCCTTGTCGAGATGATTCAGCCGACGCTCGGCAAATGCCGCGAGGTACAGGACTTCGGTGTCGTCGCCCTGCAATTTCAGCGATTTTTCTGCGATGCTCACCGAAAGGCTGTATTCCTTGATCTGCATCGCCAGGTTGAGCGCCGCCCGCAATGCCCGCGGCCCGGCCGAGGGGGAGTTAAATGCACGGCGCAGTAACCCAGCCGCTTCGGCTGCCTCGCCTGCGTCGACACGCTGTTTCGCGTCACGCAGCAGTGTCGAGGCGGTCTGCGCCTCTTTTACGGTGGTTTTTTCACGCGCTGCATGGTATTGCACACGCACCAATGACAGGTCGTCGGTGATTTCGCCCGATGCGGCGATGAGCTCGTACATCTCTTGCAGGCGGGCATCCGCAGTTTCGACGTGTTTCAGGAAGATGCTTTCGTCTTCATTGATCACACGCACGTTGCCTTCATGCCCCGGCAAGGCCACGTCGTCGCGGCCGTCGGAGCCCAGGATAATAATATCGCCGGGCTTGAGTTGCATGTGGTCAACGGCGATTTCGTCTTGCAGCCCGGGAGTACCGAGTTTGCGGTAATAGCTGCGGTTCTGTAGAAAGACGGCCTTGCCGTCGCGGTAGAGCACTCCCCAGGGATGCTCGGCATTCAGGTAATAAAGTTTGCCGGTATTGTTTTCGAGAACGGCGATGTAGACTGAAACCAGCATCGAGCAGTCGAAACTCTCGAAAACTTTTTGCAGCTCGAGAAAAATATTCTTGAGCCAGCGTTCGGGTTCCACATTCGTTTCGAGGCGCGTGCGTTCGATAATTGACTGGAAAACAGCGCCCAGAACCAGGGAGCCTCCCGCGCCCTGCATCGATTTGCCCATCGCGTCGGCGTTGAGGAAAACCGTCACGGGGCCCGTGGCAAACTGCAGCGAATGCGCGATCGAAATATCGCCGCCGATGCTGCGCTTGTGATTTTTGAATTCAAAATGTTTTTTCTGTTTCGTGAAAAAATCCACGTCGACGTTAAAACCTTCGTCAGCGGCATTCACTCCTAATGGATTTAACAGCAGCGAGGTCAGGTAATAATCCCCGTCTTGTTGCGTTTTGAGTTCGTTGACGAGATCAAGACTGGTTTTGAGTTTCTTTGAAGCGGTGATCACCTGCTCTTTTTCTTCCAGCAGGCTGAGTTCAGAACGGATCAGTTCTACCCGGCGCTCATAATCCTTGAGGCAGAGGAAGGTCAAAACCCCCAGATAAGGGAGCACCATGCCACCGAGAATCAATGAGCCGACGTCGCCGGCCAGAAAAAAGAAGTAGAATGTGATCGGTAAAAGCCAGGGAACAGCAAAAAGTAAAAACGTGAAACGGTTGCAGGCGAACGTGAATGCGGCCGCTCCGGTGACGCCGATAATGAGACTGAACGATGTGAGTTTCATGCTCGGATTCTTAATTTCGGGAAGCTGAAAAAAGAAACCGATGCCCATCAGCGTGGCAATGGTGAAAGCCTGGCCGTTGGCAAACATGGATTTTTTGCGGGGGTCTTGAATCCAGTCTTCGCCGAAAAAATAGAAGATAACGATCGGAACGCCTACAGCGAACTCGGCGATGAACCAGCCCAAATGGTGCTGTATGCCGGTATCGATCATCAGCATGGTATAATACAGCAGCATCGCGCCCAGGAGGCCGACAACCGCCAGGCGCACATTCCAGAACATCTCACGCGTGAGTGTGGCCTCTACGTGCTCTACAAATTCCGGTTTGACGAGTTTCTCTATCGGACGCGCGAATATATTCATGGCAAAGGCTCCTATGTCATAATATCGGCAGATGGGGTCTGTAAATGCAAATTTGGACGCGTGGAGACAGCGCGTAAAGCTAAAATGAACACATGTTCACTTATGCGAATAGAAAATTAAGATGGTTTCTTTTTGTGCTCGGCTTCAGTCACCACTTTGAGGCTCTTTTTGAAGTTCCATTTGCGGTAAACTGACAGCGCATCCATGCGCGCATTGGGCAGAAAAAAATAATTTGAGCCGTATTGTACGATGGCACCTTTATAGTCGGAGTGTTTGCCGCGGAAATCGACTTTACCGATCTCTTTGACCTGGTTCCAGTTTTCGACGTTCTTCAACACCGGCATCTGATAAAGATGCAACTCGCGGATGCTGCCATCCTGCAGTGCACGAACCATCAACTGCGACCAATCCATCGATATATTCTCGGAGTTTGCGAACGTGAAGTCAAGTTTTTTCAGGTATTCAGCGTTTGGCCCGGTTTAGAAGGTCAGGTGACCGGCGACCCGAATGAAAAAATTGAAGCGTTCGCGCCCGCGCGTGTCTTCTGCATACGTCACCGTGAAGAAGCCCTGCACAGCATCGGTGTTCACCAGCGCCATCATCTTAAAGCCCCGGTCTTTGATGCGCATGGCCGTCGATTGCAGCAAAACCGACGAATACCAGTCTGAGGGGAATATTACCGGCTCGAGCGGCTGTTCGCTGTAGAGGGTATAATGCCCGCCGCCGAGGAAAATGAAGTCCGCATAACCGAAACCGGCAAGCGTCTGCAGCGAACCGTCGACGCCGGCCGTGGCGCCGCTGCGCAGGTGAAAACCTGTTGCACTGTTGCGCAGCGAAATGCCCGCTAACTGCGACTTTTCTTCATACACGGCGACCGCAGTCAGGTATTCGCCAGCAAAGCGCAGCATGCCGAAACGGGTGTCGGTCTGAAAGTACTGCGCGAACCAGCTTGCCGAGAAGAACTGGGCGGCGATGCCCTCTTTGGCCGCGTAAATACCGCTGGCGAGCGGACCCTCCGCGCTGCGTTTGAAAGCCAAGGCGCGCAGCGTAAAGTCGCCAGTGTACCGGCCATGCAGAAGATAGTTTCCCGTGCCAGCGAAGTCGGCGCCGCCTTTAAAACCCAAGTGCTCTTCGCGGTCACCCAAGAGAATTGCCGCCAGGGGGATCGCCTGCTGTGCTAGTTCGACGTTCTGTGTCGCGGCCCCGCCCGAGATTTTGAGCCATGCGAGCGGTGTAATGCAGAAATTTGCCGTGGCCAGGTTCTGCGCCTCGTGCTGGTAATACGCGGCCTCGGCCCCCGCGTACTTGAATACATATCCCGTGCGGATGCCGATGGGCTCGGCGAAGGCGAAATTTTTCGTCCAGGGCAGGTAGGCGCCGTTGCTGATGACAAAACCCTGATCGAGAGATTTCTCCCTCTGGCCCAATTCAAGAATGAACGGGCTTTGTGTCGAGGAATACGAAGCGACGACGCCCTGCACGTCGGGTGCCGTGAAGGCGCCGATACGGTAGGGACCGTGTTTGTAGGTGGCAACGCCAAAATCGACAGACGGGCCGATATCGTTGCGCAGCAAACCCGTCTGTACGCTGACTTCGTGGGCCGCGATTTCCCTAAGAACCAAAAGCAGCAAAACGGCGACGAGCGCCTGTACAGATTTCATGAGCGGCATTCCCAGTGGTGGCGCTTGAGCGCGGCCTGCGCCGCAGCGCTGAGAGCGCAGATGTCTTTTTCACGCGCGTACTGCAGCGCCTCGACGGGGGTGAGTCCCCACTTTACCAGGGTGGCGAACGCCGGTACCGTTTGCGGTTTTTTCGGCGTTGGTTTTTTTGTCTCTGCTGGTACTGCCTGCAGAACCGGTTCTGCGCTTTCGCTGTGTTCGACCTGAATACTGTAGCTGAGCGAAAATTCCCAGTAGGTTTCACTGCCCGGTGCAAGGCGCATGAGCGAGCGCAGCTGCAGATGTTCGACCGGCTTCAGCCACAGGCCTGCGCGGGCCCGCACGGAGACGGGTTCATACCCCAGAATCAATCCGCCGTATTTGCTGACGAAGGCAAAGACATTCGCCGACCAGCGGTAAGGCTGCGAATAGAGTGCTTCAAATTCCGTGTTGAATTCGAGCGGTATGCCCGGGCGAACCAGGAATGCCAGCGTGGCCCGCGTCAGCTTTGCCGAGGCGGCGATGTCTGTGCGAAAAACAGGGTGATGCCAGCTGAGGCCAGCCGCCGGTAAAAAATCGGCCGGTTCCGTGCTGCGCGTGTTCAACTTTTGCTGTCTGAAATGTGCGCCGAGGCCCAAATAAAAAGCATGATCGCCGAAACGTTTGCCCGCCTGCATCAGCGCAGCGGCGTTCGTGAGTATGCGGTCGCCGCTCAGGTCATGGCGCCGCGCAAAGACCGCATAACCCCAGTGATCGGTGGTGTCTTCGACTTCGAGACTGTCGCTCAGCGCAGCGCGGGCCGCGTTGCCGTTACCGCCGTCATGCGTCAGCCGCGCGCTCAGCGCATGCCCGGGCCGAGCGACTATCAGGTAGATAGTGGCCGCCGCAACCGTCAGAAGAAAATCCGCTAAACCGTTCCAACGGCCGCGAGAGGGTTTTTGCCCCATACATACTCCGCACGTTATTCCGGGGGATATCCCCCTGTACTTATTAAATACCAGAAAACGCCGGTTTTTTCTCACGCTGACATAAAAAAGCAATGTCCTTGACAGAGCCTTTCTGCGAGCACCTTTGATGCGTGACGAAGAAGCTGCGGTTAGAAGTGCCTGCCGAGCGCGTGAAGGAGCCCTTCATGTACCGCATGGTGACCGAGTATAACCTACAGCCGAACATTCTCGAGGCAAACCTCAGCCCCAACCGCAGCGGCTCGATGGTGATCGAACTTTCGGGCAAACCGCAGGATATCGAGAGCGGGATCTTGTCGCTGCGCGAAGCGGACATCGATGTGGAAGAAATATAGCTCTGCCACCCCTTAAGGGTGTGTGTTAAATTGCCACGAGGCCGAGCTTTGCTGAAACGAAGCTGATGATACTGAGCACGATGAATCCGGTCAGGCCCATGAGCACCCAGACGAGAATATGGCTGAGACGGTAGATCTTATAATGGCTGTCGCTGATGTTCAGCAAGGTACGCGCGCCGAAAAAAAGCTGGCGGTAATGCCAGAATAAACCCAGAACAATGATCGGCACGCCGACGACCGGCAAAAAGGCGCCGATTGATAAAAAACTCACAATCAACGACGAGAACAGCGCGACGCGCATGCCGCTCTGCGGCGAAAAGCGGCCGCCCGAAAGTTCTGCACTCTCTTCGGCGATGACACCCAGAATAAAAATATAGGCGGCATAGATGCCGGTGAAGACCGGCAGCGCAATGAAGGTGTGGCGCAGAAACAGCGAGAGGTTGAGATAATGCAACAGTTCGCGCGCCGCGAAGAAAAAGTAAAAGGGGATTAACAGCGGCAGGTGGTATTTGCGGAACAAACTCCAGAATGAGCCGTGCTCTTCGCGGTTGATTTCTTCCCAGGTTTCGGGAGTATTGTGCAGCAATTTTTTCAGGCGATAGCCGATGAGTTCGAAGCCGGCCTTGGTCTCGAGGGGTAATCCACCGAGCTGCATACGGAAGTCGGGCGTAACACTCTGCACAGTTTTCTTTTCGGGTACGGTGAAAAATTCTTTGCCCGAAGATGGCGCCTTAGCGGGCGCTTTTTTCGGCTGCGGTACGTGCTTTTGCGGAACTTTGGCCATTAATCTTCTTCTTTCCGTTTCTTCTTTTTCCGTTTTTTCTTTTTTACTTTTTTCGCGGGTTCTTCGCTGGCCGCGCCGCGCTTGTGGTTCAGCAGCGCATTGGCACGGTATTCAACGCCGTTTTCTTTGTAAACAATTTCCAGGACGCTGAGCCGTTTCTTCGAAGGCACGACGTGCACTGTCATCTTGCCGCTCTTGGGTTCGTATTCAAATTCGCGCGGCGTTGAGAACACACGGACTTTGAAATTTTCACGGTTCAGATTTGCGGGAACCTTGAACTTGAGGGCCGTCTCGCCTTCAATGATCGCGCCCGGTTCGCTGTTGAGATAACCCAGCGGCAGCGAACGCGCGAGTGTTTTCTGTTCGAAGACTTTTTCGCTGTCGCCTTTGACGATCAGGTAGCGGCGCAGCAGGTAGGGGTTCTCACCGACCTGGTTGCCGCCGTGGAATGTCGTATGCGCCGATTCATAACCGGCTTCTTTGAGCAGGCGCAGGCTGCTGCTGTTGTAGATGCCGAAGGGATACGCGAGGTGTTTTACGTTGGCGCCGCCCTTCTCGTCAAGGTTACGCTTCGAATCGACAAACTGCGCCTTCTGCTCCGCGTCAGTCATGGTGCTGAGCATCGGGTGCCACATCGTGTGGCTTTCGATCGCGTGGCCGGCTTTGCGCACCGCATTGATCTGAGCCCAGGTGAGCGAGCGTGGCTTGTGCGCGAAGATATAGGTGGGATAGATAAAGAGCACGCCTTTGAAGTTATGTTTGTCGAGCACCTTCTGTGCGTGATCGACAAAGTCGTTGTTGCCGTCGTCGAAGGTCAAGACGATCGGGCGCTTGCCGTTGAACTCGAGTTTCTTTTCGCCGCGCACGTAGGCCAGCAGCTCATCAGGGAGAATGGTATAGAAGTTGTTCTCCGCCAAAAATTCCATCTGTTCGCGGAACTGTGTGGTGGTGACTGCATAGGGCGTTGGCCGCTCGCGGTATTTTTCTTCGGTGACGATCTGATGGTAACACAGCACGGGCACACCCAAATCACTGCGCCAGTCGGAGGATGGATTTCCGCTTACAGTAGCCGGCTCAGTCTTCGGCAAAGTTTTTTTCACCTGAGGTTCGGTGTTTTTTCCGCTGAGCGGGCCGCCCTGCAGATACGCGATTAATCCCACGACGCCGAAAATCAGCACTGTCAGAAAAATGAACGCTTTATAGCGTGAATACATGCGACATAATTTATGCGGCGCACAGGGTGAAAAGAAGAGCGTGGAATGAATTAATTATTATTTCCGGAAGGAATAGGATTTTCTGTGATGCCCCTCTGTGTCGTTCCGTAAAGAAATCAACACCTATCAAGAAGGCCTCAAAGACCTAGCTGACACCGGTGGGTTGTTCGTCGAACGGGACACGGAACGGCTATTTGCCAATCTCTTAGGTGATATATCAAAAAAGAATGGGTATTTCATCCGGTCGGATTACCGGCACACCACGGAGTCGAATACCGAAATTCGCTTTGATACCGCCGTGTTTACGGGGGTGGGCATCGTTTACGGAATTCACGAAGCAAAGAAGCATGACGTCGATCTTGAAACAGCCATAGAAGAAAAGAAATCGGCCGGATATCCGTTCTACAACATCATATTTGAAAACTCGCATCAAGTTATACTTTTTCAAAACGGCAAACAGTACAATGGCGCTGTCGAGGTTGAGGACAAGAAGGCCTTTGAGGCGCTGCTCGAAAAATTCTTTTCTTATACCTCAAAGGATATTCAAGAGTACAACCGCAGCCAGGCAGAGTTCTTCGAGCATATACCCGATCTGATAAAAGAGATTCGATTGTATCTCGACGAGGCGGATAAAGACAGCAAGTACAAAGAGAAGATACAGCAATTCGAAAATGTACTCAAGAAAGCGATCAATCCGAATATCACGCGTTTTGAAACGCGCGAGATCATCGTACAGCATTTACTCACCATCGATATTTTTAACAGCGTATTCAGCGAGTTCGATTTTGCGAAGTACAACCCTGTCGCGCAAGAGATCAACGAGCTGACGTCGAGCGTGCTCAACCAAGGGATTCAAAGGAAGTTCTTGAATCGGGTCGAAGGTTATCTCAGCATCGTCAAAAAGACCGCGCAGAACATTCGGGATTTTTCTCTCAAAAAGCAGTTTCTCATCAACTTCTATGAACAATTCTACAAGGCGTATAACCCGAAGGGCGCCGACCGTCTGGGCATAGTCTACACCCCCGAGCCGGTGGTGAAGTTCATGATTGAGAGTACCGACTATCTGCTCGATAAACATTTTGGCAAGAGCCTCGTCGACAGGGGCGTCGATATTTTGGACCCTGCGACGGGCACGGGCACCTACATCTGCGCGCTGCTGGAATATCTGTTCGACCAGAAGAAGGGTAAAGAGCATATCACCAAAGTTAAGAACAAATATAAGCATGAAATCTGGGCGAATGAGATTTCGATTCTGCCGTACTACATCGCGAGTTTGACGATTGAGCGAATTTACAGCGAAAAAACGGACGGTGAATATGAAACCTTCGAGGGTATCATTTATCAGGACACGCTGGATAATATCACCTACAAAGACCGGCCCGATTCATACAGCAACACCGAACAACCGGCAGATGGCCTCTTCGCCGACATCAGCGAGGCAAACCTCGAACGGCGAGAGAAACTCGACAAGAAAAAAATTTCGGTGATTATCGGCAACCCGCCGTATAATGCCAACCAGCAAAACGAGAACGACAATAACAAGAACCGCGAATACCCGGTGATCGATAAGCGGATTAAAGAGACGTACATAAAAGAGAGTACTGCACAAAAAACGAAACTCTTCGATATGTATGCCCGCTTCATTCGCTGGGCATCGGATCGGGTGGGCGATGAAGGCATGATTGCGTTCATTACCAATAATAGCTTCATCGATAGCCGGACCTTTGACGGTTTTCGCAAGATAGTCGCAAAGGAGTTCAATAATATCTACATCATCAACCTCGACGGCGACGTGCGCAAAAATACGAAACTCAGCGGGACCAAAAACAACGTTTTCGGAATACAAACGGGCGTTGCGATCAGCTTTCTGATCAAGACAGGCAAAGCCAAGAAAGCCGAGATCAAATACCATTATGCCACGCACCCCATGGCAACGAAAGAAGAGAAATATGATTTTCTGGCGCAAAATGCCATTGCGGATATTAAATTTGAAAAAATCACGCCTAATGAGAAGGGTTATTGGCTCGATGTCGTGGATTCTGATTTCGAAGACTTCATCCCGACGGTCAATAAAGACAAGGCGGTTAAGTCAATTTTTGAAATGTCATGTCTCGGCGTGGCAACAAATCGAGATAGTTGGGTGTATGATTTTGCAGAGGATAATCTGATAGCCAAAACCAAATTCTTTATTGAATCATATAACAAATTATTAGAAACCTATCGAGGTAAGAAGAGCAAAGATGCCGCCTTTTACTCACCAGAAATTAAATGGAGCCGTGACTTGCGAGAACGACAATTCCTGCGCGATCATTCTATTCATGCATATAGCAAAAATAAAATTCAGATCGCACTATATCGACCGTTCTGCCGAATGTTCCAGTATGCCGAACAAAAAATGAACGATGTGCTCACTGGTCAGCATTATGCAATGTTTGGCCAAGCCCTGGATAAGTCGAATCTGGCAATATCCTTTTCTGGTCTTTCAAGTTCGCGAGATTTTCAGTCCCTTGTTCATAATTCTCTCATTAGCTTAGATTTTCTTGAAAAGACGAACACATTCGCTTTATATGGCTATCAGGAAAAGATCCGCCGCGACAACATCACCGACTGGGCACTTGAGCAGTTTCAAAAATACTACAAAGCCCCAAAACTAACCAAGCTAGACATCTTCCACTACGTCTACGCCGTCCTCAACAAGCCCGACTACGTAGAAAAATACAAAGTCGAACTCACACGCGACTACCCGCGCATCCCCTTCTATAAAAACTTCCATGAAATGGCAGCTCTAGGCAAAGAACTGATGCAGATGCATATCGAGTTTGAAAAGGTAGAAAAACACAAGGCAATAAAACTCGTCGAAGATAAGGCGAAGAAAAGTAAAAATGAGCTACAGCGCGTGACACCGATCATGAAGATCGATAAGGGCGACCATTCTACGGTACACCTCGATGCCGAGACCCGGCTCGAAGGCATACCTATCGAAGCATACAACTACAAGCTCGGCCTGCGCTCGCCCATCGAGTGGGTGCTCGACCAGCACCAACTCGCCCGCCCGTCGGAAAAAGAAAAACAGAACTATGGCGTAATTTTTGAGAAGTTTAATACACCTGAGAACGAGCTGCGGCGGTATGAGACGATCAGCCGGCCACTGCTCATTGATCTTATCCCACGGCTGGCGACGCTGAGTTTGAAGACGTTGGAAATCAGAGGGAAGCTACAAGGCTTACAATGAAAAATCTTGACCCGGGTGCAGCCCGGGATGCAACTGGCCGATAAACGAATTACAGCGTGTCTGAGACCGAAAAAGAGGCATAGAGGAGGGCCAATGGCAGCATATGTTTTTCCAGCAATTCCAGAACTAACCGGTAAAGAAGCGGCAGCTTTCATCAAAAAAGCCGAAAATCCTACGCCCGTCCGGCTGTCCCCCGAAGCAGAAGCGATGTATAAAAAGCTGATTCAACAGCCCTCTACCAAGAAAGCTTGATCGAGCTCGATTCCGGTTTCTCCGTTCAATCCTTGCCTGAATCGAATCTGGCAGATTTTCACTGCGCCGAGAATTTGTTTAAGTTCTTCCGGGATGACGCCCAGGATACCGAAGATGAGCTGATTGCAAAAACCTATTTTTTGCATCTTGAAAACGTTCCTGAACCTTTAGTCGGCTTCTGCGTCAGCAATTCGGCAATCAGAGCAAACAATGATGTAGACATGACACTACCCGAGAATGTGAGGCATAAGGACTATCCCGCAGTCCTTCTCGGTAAATTAGCTACCCATACCAAGCATGGTGGCAAGGCCTATGGGCGAAGGGTAATTGACTTTCTCAAGATTTGGTTTGTTACACAGAATAAGACGGGTTGTCGCTATTTGATAGCCGACTCGGTGCCGGAAGCCGTAGGTTTTTATGAGAAATGTGGTTTTGAAACATACCCGATTCAAAAATCTTCGCAAACGAAGCTGATGTTTTTCGATCTTAAAGCATATGAAATTGCGCTGAGGCAAAAATTTGTGGAGTGATTCTCTCCGCATTGGAGAGAGCCGTGGATAGTGGCGAACCTGGCGTCTCGCTTGCCGATCTCGCCCATAAAACGAAAAAAAGGTTTGCAGGCCTGGCCTATAAACCCGCCGCCAATTTATGTATTAATACCCCCGCCGCCAAATTTTTGTGATTCGTAACTTTTCGCCCACCCTTGCCGGTTTTATTAATCTTGCAAGGTAATGCCAACCCTCTTTGACCCGATAAAAATCGGCGACCTCGAACTCAAAAACCGTATCATCATGTCACCGCTCACGCGCTGCCGCGCCGTCGACGACCGCGTGCCCAACGCTCTCATGGCCGAGTATTACGAACAACGCGCCTCGGCGGGCATGATCATCAGCGAAGCGACGGCGGTGACGCCGATGGGCGTGGGGTATCCCGACACGCCGGGCATCTGGTCGCCAGCGCAGACCGAAGCCTGGAAAAAGATCACCGCTGCCGTACATGCGAAGGGCGGCAAGATGCTGCTGCAACTCTGGCATGTTGGTCGCATTTCTGATCCCTTTTACCTGAACGGAGAAACTCCCGTGGCACCGAGCGCGATTGCAGCGGGCGGTCATGTGAGTTTGATGCGGCCCAAGCAGGCCTATGTCACGCCGCGCGCTCTGGAGCTCCATGAAATTCCGGGAATCATCGAGGCATACCGTAAGGGCGCCGAGAACGCCAAAGCCGCGGGTTTCGACGGTGTGGAGATCCACGGTGCAAACGGTTACCTGCTCGACCAGTTTCTGCAAGACAGCACCAACCACAGGACTGACCGTTATGGCGGCTCGCTCGAAAACCGCGCGCGGCTGATGCTCGAAGTGGTCGACGCGGTTTTATCTGTCTGGCCCGCAGGCCGAGTGGGATTACACCTCGCGCCGAAGGGTGATTCCCATTCCATGGGTGATTCGAATCTCGGCGAGACTTTTGTTTACATCGCGCGCGCCATGAAGAAGCGCGGTATTGCCTTTATCTGCACGCGCGATTACGTGGGTGAGGGCCATTTGGGCGCCGAGATTAAACGCGAATTCGGCGGCGTCTATATCGCGAACGAAAAATTCACCCAGGAAACCGCCGCTGAATTTGTCGCCATTGGCAAGGCGGATGCTGTCGCTTTTGGCAAACTCTTCATCGCCAACCCCGACCTCGTGCGACGGTTCCGGGAGAACCTGCCGCTCAATACGCCGGATGCTGCGACCTTTTATGCGCAGGGCGCGAAAGGCTACACAGACTATCCTTTTTACAGCTAGACGGCGAGGTTACAAACTGCCGTGCCGGAAACTCCCCGGGCTCCCCGGGAATTCTCCTAATTCACTTGACGACAAGTGATTACGACAGATGCCCTTATCCAAATTTTTTTTCGGAGGAAACAGGATGAAGAAATTATTTGTATTAGGGGCAGCGTTATTTTTTGCCGCTTCTATCAGCGCAGTATGGTATCCCCATGAGGGTTCGGGTGTCACAGTGGATATTCCCAAAAGCTGGAAAGTCGATGGCACCAAGAATTCACTGCAGGCAACAAGCAAGCCGGGCAATGCGTTTGTTGTCATGAGAGTTTTAAAGGATGAGAAGACCGACGCAGTCCTTGCTCATCTCGACGAACAGCTGGAAACCCTGCTGAAAAACATTCAGCACGGCGCCTCAGAGCAGCTCGACTTGAATGGCCTGCAGGCGCACTGGACTGAAGGTACCGGCGAACTCAATGGCACCGCTGTCGAGTTTGATGTCGTTGTCGTCGCGACGCCGAGCGGCAAATATCTTCTGGTCATTGGTATGATCGCGGTAGATGCGGCGAAGAAAGAGCGTAAGGGTATCACACGAATTCTGCGCAGCGTAAAGGCGATCGAACAATAGTCGAAACTTCGGGGAATCCTGCCTGGAGTTCCCCGAAAATTTCAATCGAAAGTTAACCCGTTAGCTTAAACGTTCCGAGGAACTCGGGCAGGTCGTTCAGGTCGAAGTGTGTCACCGACTTCGAGATCACCTTGCCTGTGCGCAGGTTCTTCACCTCGCCGAAACACGTGGTGTGTGAATACTGCAGGTTCCATGGATAGATCTGCTGCTTCTCGCCGACATACTGGTACGGTTCACCGTCGACCGTGAAGTCGAACGTGTAGCGGATCTTTTGATCTTGAATGTAACGCAGCTGCAGTGTGCCATAAACCGGCATATTCTCACACATGCCACCGATGGTCACGGTGCCTGCTAGTTCACTCAGCAAAAATTTCTGGTCATTGGCGGGATTCAAAAAATCGACGAGATTCTTCGGACCCCAGTCTGCCTTAAATTCAAACTTATGTTTGCCCGCAGGGCCGGCGCCGTCGACGAACTCATGTTCCCCAGACATGATCTCATGGATCTGGAAACCTTTTTCAGGGATGCCTTTTTTGGCGGTATCGAAGATCGAGCTGAGGATGCCACCTACGGCATCGACGACTTTGCCGAGGCCTAGGGATTCCTGCTGTTGTTTTGACATGAACGTATGCGTCATTTTATCCATGACGTCTGCGGCGGAAGGCGCCACGCGGATATATTTGAAGAACTGGTTGAGTATGCTCACCATCTCGACATCTTTATCTTCTTTGACAGAGTCGAAAATCATCTTCGCCACGGTTTCGGGTTTATCAGAATAGAGCGGCATGAACATAAAGAAGAGTTTTTCACCGATCGAGTTCGCTGTCGCCGTGTCATAGAAACCGGTGTTGACCAGGAATGGATAGACCGTCGTGACTTTGACATTATCGCGCGCGACTTCGACGTTCAGAATCTCTGACATCGCTCCGATTGCGAGTTTAGTCACCGAATACGCACCCCAGGTCGGCGCACGGAAGTAAGCCTGGCCGCTCGAGACGTTGACGATATGGCCCGACTTTTTGTTTTTCATGTAAGGCAAAAAGGTCTGTATATGGTAGAGGGGTGCCCAGAAGTTGATATTCATCAGCTGCTGCCATTTCGCGAGCGGTGTGTCGGCGATTTCGGCGTTGTAACCGATGCCGGCGTTGTTAATGAGGATATCCACTCCGCCAAATTTGGCGGCGACGTCGACGGCCAGCTGCTCGACAGCCTTGAGGTCGGTCACATCGACGACCCGGGTCATGATTTCGATGTCGTGTTTTGCCAGGCGCTGCTTCGCGTTTTCGAGTGCGAGCTCGTTGATGTCTGTCAGCACGAGGCGTGTTTTGGCCTCAGCGAAAAATCCGGCGGTGTTCAGGCCAATACCGCCACCCGCGCCGGTGATCAGTACGACTTTATTTCTGAGTTCTTTCATAGGCCAAAGGTAATAATAGGTGAACGCGGCGTCAATAAAAAATGACATCGATGTCAGTAAGTGCGGCTTTGACCGTTTCTGTGGAAGTGACATAACAAAGGTATATCCCACCAAACCCCTAAAAAAACGGCATGAAATTTGTTGTCCGGTTTTTGATTGACCACACGTCGTGAAAGACCGTCATTTCTTACGCCTCGTGTAATTACACCGGGCGATTAAAAATGTTTAATATCGAGGAAAATGTCGTTTATCCGATGCATGGCGTCGGTAAGATCATGGAAATCGCCACGAAGACGATTCTCAATAAAAAGAAAAAGTATTACGTTGTAGAGCTCATAAATACCAAAATGCGGGTCATGGTACCCGTCGATAATGCCGAGACCATTGGCCTCAGGCATATCATGGATAAAAAACAGATCCCCAAGATCGCCAAACTTCTTCAGGAAGAATATGTCGAACAGGAAGAAGACTGGAAGATACGCTACCAGAATAACCTGACCAAAGTAAAGTCAGGCTCTATTACCGCCGTTGCGGAGGTCTGTCGCAATCTTTATAAAAGAGCGCGGGATAAAGAGCTTTCAGTAATGGAGCGTAAGCTGTACGAATCGGCTTATTCTCTGATGATCAATGAAGTGGCGCTGGCGAAAGGCATTACTGCCGAAGACGCAAGCAACATGATCTCAGATATCCTTTCGAAATAGGATTCAAAACGGCTTTTCCTCCTTTTATAAGGAGGGAACATGAAAAATTCCCAAATCATGGCCGGCGCTCACCAAGGCGCAGCCAAAAGTTCATTGCCCTATGTATTGGGCGCGCTTGCCGGCATCGTTGCCGCGGGCTCACTTTATCCGTATCTCAAAGATATTCCGCAGGCCGCCACATACGGCGTACTCGCGTTATTAACTATAGCAAGCTCCATCGGTTTTGGCATTCTCTGGCCACAGCCGCAAAAAGTGCAGGTCGTGCCGAGCGTCACCGCCGCTGCGGCAAAGGTTGAAAAGCTGGATGTGGATGGCAAACCGGTTGTGACCATCGAATCCAAGACCAAGATTCTCGATACTTCGATCATCATCGACGGCCGGATTATCGACATTGCTGCAACCGGCTTTCTCGAACCGCCTTTTCTTGTGCCGAACTTTGTTCTGCGTGAGATTCAGCTGATCTCCGATTCACCCGACGCGATCAAACGCAACCGCGGCCGCCGCGGTCTCGACATGCTGAACCAGCTGCAGAAGCGCAGCGATCTCGAAGTGAAGATCTCTTATAAAGACTACACCGAAACACGCGAAGTAGACCAGAAACTCATTCGCCTCGCGAAAGATACCGGTGGTTACCTTGTGACCAACGACTTCAACCTCAACAAAGTCGCAGAACTGCAGGGCATCCGCGTACTCAACATGAACAACCTCGCGAACGCGCTGAAACCGGTCGTGTTGCCAGGTGAAGAACTCGAACTGCAGGTCGTTAAAGAAGGCAAAGACGAGAACCAGGGCATTGCCTACCTCGAAGACGGCACGATGGTCGTCGTCGAAGGCGGCGGCAAACTCATCGGCAAAAAAGTGAAGATCAACGTCACATCGGTTATTCAGACGAATGCCGGTAAGATGGTTTTCACGAAGTTAGCACAGAAGTGACCCCTCCCCGGCCTACGGCCACCCCTCCCCACTAACGTGGAGAGGGGACTTCGGGTACCCCCTCTCCATGTAATGGGGCGGGGGTTAGGGGGTGGGGCGTGAACGCATTACTCTTACTCATGGGTGGCTCCGGAGAACGCTTCGGCGGTGCTATGCCCAAACAGTTTCTGGAAATCGAATTCGAAGGCGCAAAGCGCCCCCTGTTCGAAGTTACGGCGCGCAAACTTCTCGCGGCGCTGCCCCTCGATATTGTTATCTTTGTTTCGCCCAAAAACACGATGGGCGCATCTGTGGTAAATCCCGTGATCGAACGCCTGACGGCGGATTTCCCCGGGCGGAAAATGCAATATGCCGCAGCCGGCGCGACGCGCTACGGTAGTTTCGGTAATGGCATCGCCGCGGCTGCAAAATTCGATGGCCTTGAGCGCGTGCTGGTGCACGACGCCAATCGGCCTTATCTTCAAGTCGCATTTTTAGAACGTGTGGCATCCCACCTGAGCTGGTTGTCTGACGAATCGCCGTGTTTTATTCCCGTGGCGCCGGTCGTCGATTCGATTGTTCGGCTCGATGGCAAGAATGTCATGCACTACGAAAACCGGCAGGAGCTCAAGCGCGTGCAGACGCCGCAACTGATCCATTACCCGAGCTTTGAAGATAAGTTCAGCGCGGCGGTGAATGCGAACCGGTTGGCGATGGATTTTACCGACGAAGGTTCGCTCTGTCTATCGCTCGGCATGCCCGTGGGCAGTTTCGAGGGCGATACAGAGAATGTGAAAATTACGTTTCCGGAAGATTTGATTCCGGGGAAGTTGTGATCCCCGCCGTAATCCGCGCCGTCGTTGTTGCAGCCCTTCTGGGCGGGGCATGCACCCGTCATTCCCAGAATACTGTTGTGATTGTTTCTGCCAACGCTGAATGGCGCGCGCTTCTGGCCGCGGTCAAACCTGAAAGTAGCGATCTAAAACCTTCGCCTTACGGTCAGTGGTTTGTTGGTAAGCTGCCGAACGTAGAAAAACCGATCCTGTTCTTTCATGGGGGTTGGGGAAAGGTTGATGCAGCAGCATCGGCGCAGTGGGCGATATCCAAATGGAATCCACAGCTCGTCGTTAACATCGGCACAGCGGGCGGATTTCCCGGGCGTGTGAAGGAAGGGGAAATTGTCTTCGCTACGCAGACCATCATCTATGACATCGTAGAGCGTATGGGTAGTGCAACGGCGGCAATTCAGGATTATGCGACGAAACTGGATTCGCCGCCGCCTGGCCTCGCGGGTTTAGTTATTCCTTCGGCCATTTTATCGGCAGATCAGGATATAGATCCGCGCCGGGTTCCGGAACTCATGCAAACCTACAATGCCGTTGCTGCGGACTGGGAGTCAGCAGCGATTGCTCGAATCTGTAAAAAGAACAATGTGCGTGTGATGGTATTGCGCGGGATTTCCGATGTGGTCGACGTGTCGGGCAGCCGCACCTATAATAACGCCGCGGATTTTGAAGCGCAATCAAAGAAGATTATGCTCAAGTTGCTCTCGTTTTTACCGCGGGTTATTTTCCCGCGTATTTGATAAACTCGCCGAAAACCCAGGCGCCTTTGTAAGGCAGAGATCGCTGCGGCTCACCAAAACCGCATTCATACCCGACAACTCTGACGAAATACCAGTAATTTTCCCAGTTGCCCACCTTAAGTTTGTTCACTGTTCGGGCAACGACCGCGACACCACCTTTTTTCGGCAGGGTTTCAATTGTTCCACCGTCACTATAGCATGTCCCTGCCTGAGACGCCGCGTCGGGGGCCGCGCGAAATTTAACAGCCGTCGTTGCGTGGCCGCTGGCTTCGCCCAAATAGATGACCGGTACAGAATCGATTTCGGTTTGTGAATTTACGGCAACGGTCGCCGCTTCATTGACGTAGGTTTCTTCGCCACAAACTAGCCAGTTATTATAGATTTTTTCGTTGCTGTCGATTTTCAGAGTGCATGGCTGGGCTAAGAGCGATACCGGGCAATAGTTATCTGCATCAGCCCCTTTGGGTGTTTCAATCTTCGTGACGCGTACCAGGTTCCCATTTTCGACCACGAACGAAAAGTTCACATCGCAGTGACAACCGGGGCCATGGCAGCTGGCGCGCCCTTTTGTTGCGTTTTTAAACAGTATGGTCTTAGAGCCGTTGGAATAAGCTGTTTTGGTCAGTAAGTCAGCGTTTACGGATATGCCGGAAAAACAGATAAATATACCCGCAAATTTCAAGAAAGATACCAGTTTCTTTTTAGTCATATAAACCTCTCTCTATACTGAATTCCGCAGGGCAAGATCATATCGGAAAAAATATTTCCCGCTAACCCAAAACACCAAGGATGTACTTCAAATGGCTTACGACACAGCATTGGCTGCCCGAATCCGAAAATACCTCGAAGCGTTTCCGAAACTAAAAATTGAAGAAAAAAAAATGTTTCGGGGCGTAACCTTCATGATCAACGGAAAAATGTGCGTCAATGTGAGCGGAGAAAACATGATGTGCCGGTTTGATCCGGAGTTGCAAGCGGAGATCGCCCAGCGCAAGGGTTTTCAACCAATGAAGATGAAGGGGCGAGAATACAAAGGGTATTGTTATATATCGCCGGAGGGGTTTAAGACGAAAAAGGATTTTGAATATTGGCTGGGCATTTGCCTGGAGTTCAATGATAAGGCTAGGGCTTCGAAAAGAAAACGGAGGCGATGAGGTTTTGATGCATCTTGAACCAAGGGATGATGGGCCTAAAGGGTTGGAGATAAGACAGATCGAAACCGGAGAGAAAGCACCTTATGACTTACTTCTTCTTGCAGATCCATCAAAAGAAGTCGTTGATCGGTATTTACAAACTTCGTACATTTATGTTGGGCAGATACAAGATGCGCTGGTTGGAGCTTTTGTATTAACTCCGGTTGATGCCGATAAGGTTGAAATCAAGAATATAGCCGTATTGGAAGGCCGGCAAGGCCAGGGAATCGGAAGTCTGCTCTTGCAAAACGCTGTCATCGTCGCAAAACAACGCGGTTTCAAATCAATCTGCATAGGGACAGCGAATGCCAGTATTGGCCAACTTTACTTATATCAAAAACAAGGCTTTGAGATTTCGGAAATCAAAAAGAATTTTTTTATTGAAAATTATCGCGAATCTATATTTGAAAATGGTATTCAGTGTAAGCACATGATTATGTTGGAAAAATCTCTGCTTTTGTAGGTGGTCGCGACGGGGTAGGCAACTAGCGCTACTCCGCGCCTTCAAGCAGTAGTCGCGCGACCGCAATCGCCCCCTTAGGCATCTGCTCAATTGCTGTCTCGGCCGTCGTTGTTCCGGTTTCCCGCGCCGCCGCGATCACGCGTTTCGTTGAAACTTCGTAGAGCGCGGCGTAATGGTCGACATTCATCACCTGGCCGACCGAGCCTGCCTTCTCGGCCGTTACAAAAACAATGTAGTCGAACTTCACGCCAAAGCGGTTGCCGGCCTTGAGTGTGGCCGTCACCGCGAGCTGCGCAATCGGGTCGAGGCCCTTGGTGCCCTGGTTGTCGAGACCCAGCCGCGCGGCGGTTACGGGTAGTTCGAGCGCGGGCGCCGGCATGAGCGGCAGCACATGGATCGAACCCGCGCCTTCGCCGGCGGCTTTACGGTAGGCGGCTTCAACAGGCGGCAAAGCCGAGACGCGGTCTTGCGCGGCGACGAGAATGCCTTTGTTCTTCAGCGGAAATTTAGTTTTCGCGTCGGGATAACGTTCGACGGACTTACAGAATAGGAATACGGGTAAAATCGCGAGCAGGAAATATTGTGGTTTCATCAGGGATGCATCCCACTTAGGCGCCTGTCTGGAAACAAAAAAGCCCGCCCTGATCACTCAGGGCAGGCTCACCGTTCGCTTATTTCGCTGCGACGGTGATTGTCTTTTTGGCGCTTGCCTTGCGTGGCAGGTTCACCTTGAGCACGCCGTTCGCAATTTCAGCATTGATTGCCTCTGCGTCGACGTCTTCGCTGACGCGGAACGCGCGCTCATAGCTTGCGCGGCGGAATTCGCGGTGGATCTGCTGCTCTGTTTTTTGTTCAGAGGCAGATTGCGCTGTCGCCTTGAGTGTCACGATACCGTTTTCAAAGGTAACGTTGACATTCTCTTTGTTCGCACCCGGAACGTCTGCGTAGATGGTGTATCCCGCTTCGGTTTCAGTGATATCGACTGCCGGAAGGTAGGTGACACCATTTGCCACCGGGCCTTTCTCCGATGTTTTCTTTTCTAATCCAAACATAGTCTCCCCCTTATTTTGCAACAATCTCGATTTTGCGCGGCTTCGCCTCTGCGGCTTTGGGCAGCGTGACGGTCAGAATGCCGTCTTTGACTTCAGCGTTGACGCTGTCGCCACTGAGCGGGTGCTTAAAGCTGATGACGCGCTCAAATTTGCCGGAGGCACGCTCTTCGCGGCCATACTCTGCCTGATCGCGCTTGTTTTCACCGCGGATCGTCAGCTTGCGACCTTCGAGTTCGACAGTGACGTCTTCTTTCGCGAGGCCCGGAACGCGGGCTTCGATGACATAGGCGTCGTCGTTTTCGGCGATATTGACCGCCGGATAGTAGCCGCTCATACCGTTGGCAAAACTCCAGCGGAAGATGCGGTCGAATTCATTTTGGACCCCTGCGAGGTCGCTCCAGATAGAATGTGCTTTCACTAACATTTTCCCTCCTAAAGGCCATTTCTGGCGTTTGTCTTTATTGACTGATAGCACTCTATCAATCACAGTGCTAGTATAATTAAGAGTGTCGTGCCCGGCAAATTTTTTTGAGCAATAGCGAACTGAATTTTGACTCTTAATGCAAGAAAGACAGAGCTAGCTTACGCTTGGTTTGTCGGTTAATCGATCATGAGTCGCATGGGGTATCTGAATATTCTTTCGATCGTCTGCGTCATGCAGGCCTCTTGCCGTGGGTTTGGCAACTTTTGGGAAACCAAGGAGAAGGCAGGGAGTATTTACAGTTTTCGCTTCGAAGCAGGGTTAAATGGATTAGTCGAGAATTATGAAGGATCTATCTCCGGTAATATGATACGAGTCGCTCTACCTTATGGCATCGTTCATGCAGCGATAGCGTCCTTCACGACCGATGGTGGCGCACCATTTACAGTGTCGGGTGTCTCCCAGATTTCTGGCGAAACAGCGAATGATTTTAGGCAGCCATTGGTATACAGCGATGGTGTTGCGGAATACCGGGTCGAGGTGTATCCACTTGACCTGTTTGGCGACACCGGGCAAACGTTATGCTACACAGGTACCGGAGCAGGTGATGTGGCAACGGCCTGCTCGGGCAACGGGGGTGCTTACCCCGCGCAGGATGCGGATTTCCTGACCCCACGACCCCGAAGTTTTTTAACGGTGGAACAGCATCCGGTCTTCACTTCGGATTATACGACCAGAGATCGATTGACAGGGCTGGATTATCGCAGTTGCAGTGAAGGTCTGACCGGGGCCACCTGTACCGGCGCTGCGGTAGTGCTTGATTGGCAAACGGCTGCGGCCACCTGCCTCGCCTTGAACAATAGTAATTCAGGAGCTGGCTACGCGGGCCGCCGTGACTGGCGTATTCCAAATCTGCGTGAATTGGCCGCCTTGATCAATCACCAGTCCGCGGCGCCGACCATCGATGCCCTATCCTTTCCCGCAACGGTGAACGGTCCATATTGGACAGCCGACGAATATGCTCCGAGCACTGGCTACGGCTGGGGAGTGAGTTTTAATAATGGAACAGTTTTCAACAATTCGCAAAAGACTCTTACCCGGAGCATCCGTTGTGTTGCCGGTAATCCTCCTCCCGCGGCGCTGCGGGAGGCAAAAGACGACGGCACGGTATTGGATCGCAGGTCGGGCCTTGTCTGGCAGAAGTGTTCCAGCGGCCTCGCTCTTCCGGATTGCAGCGGAGCGGTCGTGAACCTTGCATGGTCCGATGCGCTGAACTACTGCGTCGCACTCACGCTCGCGGGAATGAGCTGGCGTCTGCCCAATATCAACGAGTTGCTGAGCAGCGTCGATTACAAGTCCGCTGCGGCACCGCCCGTTGACGCGCAAATTTTTCCAGCAACTGCATTAAACGACTACTGGAGTTCGACGACGCATAACTCGCTGCCGACCAACGCGCTCGCAGTCAACTTTAGCAATACAAATACAGGCGCGGCCGCATACGCTGCTAAAAATACCGTGTTGCCAGTCCGTTGCGTGGCGAACATCGGCCCATAAAATTCCGGATTGCCAGATCGCCTTGTCTTATGAGGCATGCCGTAATGGGCAAAGCTTTGCATAACTTTCTGAATCCATCCCTCAACCATGACATTCGTACAATTCTGGCTGAAGAGCTTGCCACCTACGTACGGCGCATGTCGCGCATACGCGTCGTCGCAACGGTGATTCTGACGGCGATGGCCGGTTTTGCGGTTTTTCTTCTACTCTTGCCCGTCGAGAGCAGGCCATTCACGATTCTCGGCGCCGTTAAGGTACGCGGCAAACAGAAAGCGGTGAAGGTTTTTACCCTCACGCGCTGATAATTTATCGTTACGGCTTTTTGAGGACGACGAAGCTTACCCGGCGGTTAAGGGGGTTTTCGGTATTCGTTTCATCCATGATGGGGTTTGATTCTCCCATAGACCGGTACACGAGTTTGTCTTTATCCACGCCGCTCTTAGTGAGGGCTTCATAAACAAACTCCGCGCGCTTCAAGCCGATTTTTTGGTTCGCCTTTGTTGCGCCCTGTGTGTCGGCGTGCCCGCGTACTTCGACCACATATCCCTCGGGTATCTCAGCCACTACGGATTTCACAATAGGGATATCTGACTTTTCCCATTCAGCATACGCCGCTTTGCCCGGGGCAGCTTTCCATGCTTTGAAACCAAACATCCTGGCCTGCTTTAAAGTCTCGTTCCACTGTACTATCTTCGGGTCGGTATCCCCGGAAGCACCTCTGACATTACCTTGACCCGACGAACATGCAACGGCGATCGTTGCAATCAATATCATTAAAATACTTTTCTTCATGTAAATCTCCTCGGCTGCAGATTTGTGAATTTCAGCCTGAAATCGCACAGTAGGCAATAAAGGGCCTTGCGACGATAATTTTACCATTTAGTTACGAATCACTGCCCTCCATAATCAATTTCTATGCCCATTGCATGGGAACAATTTTTGAAAAGCTTGACGCGCATTCCGACGACCATATCCTTCACCGCCGGTGCGGTAATCCTGCGGCGTCGAAACGCCGGGCGGTACCCCTGACGTGTCTTCGGGTATTCTGCGGAGCATCGTAGCGGCACCAAACTCTTGGGGTAGCGGGTTCGATTCCCGCCCGCAGCAATGCGTGTAGCTCACCGGCAGAGCACAAGACGGAAACCCGAAAGGGGAGCAAGTTCGACTCTTGCAACGGGCTGTGAACCTGATTTGTGGAGGGTGTCCGTCCCTAACCGGGCACGGCAGTGAGCCTGCCTAAAAAAGTTCGTCCGGACAAAGGGGCCGGCCCCTCGGGGCACCTGAAAGCTGGCTTTGTAAGTGGTGGATACCGCACCTGTTAAGTAGCGTCAGCTTCGGCCCGCGTTACAGCGCAGATGCTTAAGCGCACTTCCGCTGGTCGTATGTGGCTCCTTTGCCTGGATCAGATTATTTTGTGGGGAAATATGGCTGTAACGATTGAGCAAGACGAAGTTGGAATTTATTTCCGCGATGGCATCTATAAAAAATTTCTGCTGCCGGGCAAACATACGCTCCCGTTTTTCGGCAAAAAGCTCGTCGAGCTGCATAAGGTCGCGCAGGAATTCAAGTCATCCAAGAATCTCGAAATTCTTGTCAAAGATGAAAAGCTGGCGAAGCTGCTCGACATTGTCGACGTCGCCGACCACCAGATAGCGCTGTATTTTGCCGACGGGCATTTTCAGAAAATACTCAAACCGGGTAAGACAGCATTCTGGAATATGTTGCGCAAAAATACCTTCGAGGTTATCGATTTTTCGAAACCCGATATTCCCGCCGAAATTCATCCCTCTATTCTCGCGCATGCAGAGACGGTAGCACACCTGCAGACTGTGAGCGTCGCTTCGTTCCAGAAGGCGTTGCTGTTCTTCAACGGTAAGTTCGAGCGTGTATTGGAGCCGGGAAAATATTATTTCTGGAATGGGCCGACCAAGGTCACTGCCGAACTCGTCGACCTGCGGCAGCAGCAGCTCGACATGACGGGCCAGGAAATCATGACGCAGGATAAGGTGACGCTGCGGCTGAATTTTATCTGTCTTTACCGCATCATCGATCCGCTGACAGTTTTTCAAAATATCAAGGAATATGAAAAGCAGCTCTACATTCAATTGCAGCTGATCTTGCGCGAGTATGTCGGCATGCTGAAGCTCGACGAGCTTCTTGAGAAGAAAGAAGAAGTCGGGCAGTTCATTCTGGAAAAACTTAAGAAGAACGCCGGCGGCTGGGGTATTGAATTTATCGGCGCCGGCGTGAAAGATGTCATCTTACCAGGTGAGATCAAAGATATTCTCAACAAAGTCATCGAAGCGGAAAAGCGTGCGCAGGCCAATGTCATCACACGCCGCGAAGAGACTGCCTCGACGCGTAGCCTGCTGAATACCGTAAAACTCATGGAAGATAACCCGCTGCTTATCAAACTCAAGGAATGGGAGCAGATTGAAACCGTTGCGGCGAAAATAGGCAGCATCTCCGTTTCGAGTGGTGCCGATATTTTGCAGCAGCTGGGTAAGATACTGACTCCCGAAAAGTGATCTTGTCGCCGTTCCAGCGGCGAAAGGCTTGACATCGCGCGCTCTCAGCGCATGCGATGAGCCGTGGATAAAGACGATAAAATTGCCCTTGTGACGGTACCTGTTGCGGTTGCCATTGGCGCAGGGTTCGCCTGGGCGGGTGCATCGGTGCCCGTATTCTCGATCGGTAAATTTCCCGTTATCTACATCTGCATCGCTGCCGCATTTGTTATCCAATGGCTCGCGTTCGTGCCCGCCTATCTTTTCAAAACCGAAAAATTTTACGATTTTACGGGCAGCATCACCTACCTGTCGATCACGCTCTTTGCCATCAAAATGAATCCGCATAGCGACCTGCGCTCGCGCCTCATCGCCAGTTTCATCGCAGTGTGGGCAATCCGCCTGGGGTTTTTTCTTTTTTCGCGTATTCTCAAAGCCGGCGAAGACAGCCGCTTTGTCAATATCCGTGGCAAGTTTCTGCGCTTTCTCATGGCCTGGACGCTGCAGGGTTTGTGGGTTACCTTTTCGCTCGCGGCAGGTCTCACAGCTCTCACTTCTCTTCCTGTGCGCATGGACGTATTCGGTTATGCCGGGGCCGGCCTGTGGTGTGTAGGATTTCTCCTCGAAGCGCTGGCTGACTTCCAGAAAAGCCGCTTTCGCCGTGAGCCGTCGAACAGAGGCCGTTTTATCTCGTCCGGGCTCTGGGCCTGGTCAAGACATCCTAATTATTTTGGCGAGATCGTACTTTGGACAGGCATCGCCGTGATGGCGTTTCCCGTCTTGCATGGCTGGCAGTATGCCACGCTGGTGTCGCCTGTCTTTGTAACTCTGCTGCTCACGAAGATCAGCGGCATTCCGCTGCTCGAAGAAGCGGCTGACAAAAAATGGGGCGGTCAAAAGGAATACGACGATTATAAACGCCGCACTTCGGTGCTGATTCCCTTACCACGGCGCAGGTAGATCAAAGCGCCACGTTGCGCCGAGTTGAACCGATATGCTGAAAGGCACGAGGTTAATGGGCGCGGTGCTCAGCACATTGCCCGACACATCGGTCGCTGTGGGAGCATTGCCGGTAACGGCGGCAGAAATTGCATGTTCGACCCGCACGCTGCACAATCCGAAAATCTGCCGCGTGATGGGAAAGTTCGCCCCCACGCTCAAATACAGTGCGACATAGGTAGGAGTGCCATAGCTGTTATTCGTCAATGTGCCGGTGGCCGTATTTACCGTGAGCGGGGCCTTGGTGAGATTCACTGCGGTGAGCAGCCCCGGTTCGATGAAAAAAATACCCGAATGCGAACGATGGCCGAGGCGCACGTCGAGATAATCCATCGCCCAGGTACCATTTCCCGTAATGCCTTTTTCGATAATACCACTGATCGGAATGTTCCGGCGCGCATAACCGAGACCAAAAACCAGCGCGTGGTTGCCGCCGTAATACCAGGCGCTGGTGCCGGCAATTTCAAAACCGTAGCTGTAGTCGAGTGTGGTCCCCAGCGGAAAATTACTGACGAGTCCGCTGGGCCAGAGCGCGCCGAAGCTGCCGGCAAGGCCGACATGCAGGCCGTGGTAGGCGCTGCCTGATTCCTGCGCCGGCAGCTCGATTTTCATGGCTGCTTCGGGCGTCGGATCGTTCTTCACAATTGAGGGATGCGACCAAATTAAATTACCTTCGTCGTCATGGAGCGTCAGAATTTCGCTGCGGTTCAAAACGATTTCGGCCGCGCCCTTGGGTTGTATGGCGATTTCTTTTTCGCTCTGGCGCACAAGCGCCCCATCGATGCGGCCATTTTGTGTGAACACGGTCGCCGCATTGACGGTGCTGCAAACTACCAGACAAAAGGTGATCGTTGACGCGGCGTTCACTTTACAAGCGGCTCGCCGCAGGCGGACACGGCGTCAATCGTAGACCCGGTTGGGCTTGTTAAAGCCAATTTTCAACTTTTAATCCGTCAATTCGGCGGAACTCAGCTTCATTGTTTGTGATTAAGGTGGCATTGAGCGACATTGCATGGGCGGCGATTAGCATATCATAGGGGCCGATTACTTTCCCCATGGCCTCCAGTGATGCTTTGATATCGCCAAAAATAATTCCGGCTTTTTCATTGAACTCATAGGTTTTCAAAGGTATGAGAAATTGCGCCAAGGCTATTTGGTTTTCAGACTTCTTCATACTTTTCGCAATTCCGTACTGAAGCTCTGCATAGGTAATAGCAGAGATGCCGATTTTACCCTCTAATTTCGCAGTCTTGAATTTATCAATGAGGGCAGTGGATCGTTTTCCAATGATATAGATACAGATATTGGTGTCGAGCAAATACATCAAAAGGTGGGTCGATCCTGGTCTTTGGGTTGTTGGCGGCCACCTTCAAAGAGATCGTCACTGAAACCGTTGAGTGCGCCTTTCATTAGATCCCATGTATCTTTGGATTTAGGGATGAGCATGACGATGTTGGAGTGTTTGGTTATATAGACTTCTTTGCCCTTGAACCGGTATTCCTTAGGGAGCCTGACGGCCTGGCTTTCCCCGTTTTTGAAAAGTTTTGCAATATTCATATATACTAAGGTATATACTTTTTTCAGGGCGGCAATTATTTATACGAAAATTTTTCCTCAACCACCTATTCTTTACCCAGCCGCCGCGCAAGTTCGAGCGCGGTCTCAAGGCCGCCGCCTGAGGCAAACCCCGCGAAGCGCACCACGCCCTGGCGGTCAATGACTGCCAGCGTCGGGTAACCCTGCACATGGTATGACATCGTCACGTCGTTCGATGCATCGATGAGAATCGGGTAGGGTGGTTTTTGGCCTTTGTAGAAAGCCTGCACGGTGGGGATGTCTTCCGTTGTGATGCCAATGACTTCGACGCCGGGGTTCATCCCCCCTTTTTTGAATTCTTCGAGCGCGCGGCGCACACCTTCACAGGGGCCGCACCAGGTCGCCCAGAAGTCGATGATATAGACCTTGCCTGTCGCCGGCGCAAACGTCGTGGCAGCGCCATAGACGGGCAGGGCAATTTTCGGCGCCGGTTTGCCCCTGAGCGCAGCAATTTCGTGCCGCACGCCGAGGGCGATTTTCACCGTCTGCACTTTACCCGCCCTTTCGTATTCAATCGCCGTCAGCGTTTCGGCGGCGTATTTGCGGATTTCCTGCACCAGCTGCTGCGGCGAATTTATGGGAGTGCCATTCACCGTGAGAATCAGGTCACCGACCTTGAGCCCCGCGCGCTGCGCCGCGGAATCGGGTAACACTTTATGTATCAGCACACCGCGCGGGGCAGGCGCCGGAACGACACCCAGAAGAGCTGGTTTCGTTTCGGGGACTCCCGCTTTATCTGTGGCGGGCAGGTTCGGCATAAAGAGCACCGCGAGAAAAAAAAGACAACCGGGAATAAAAGTCTTCATAACTTCTGGATTCTGTTTTGACGCGCGGGCTGCAACGATTGTTCGTAAAAGCCTTGCGGTCAGAGGCCATACCAGGCAAAACCCGGCGGAGCACAATCGGCCGCGTATTCGATCTGCAGAACCCTGCGGTGCGCCTGCGTCTGCGACGGCCGCGAACGGTGGATGAGCAGAGCTTTGAAGAGAAAGGTGCTGCCTGCTGCGAGATCAGGACAAAGCGCTGGTGTTGTTTGTGTTATTTGTTCCAGGGCCTCGGGTGTTGAAATGCCATTGCGGTGCGAGCCAGGAATAAATTCGAGCGCGCCGTTTTCAGCGCTCTGCTCATCGAGGCTGATGCGCACGATCAGTACACCGTCGAGATATTCGGCGTCGGGAATAATCTGCGGAATGCCATGCGCTATTTCGTAGTTGCTGTCAGCGTTGCCCGGTGCAACCGGCAGGCGCAGATTCTGGTGCCAGGGAATCTGCCAGTTACTGTCGGCGGTTTTATCAAGGAAAAAAGCCGCAAAGGGACGAGCCTTGCTGCCCAGTATGTCGCGTATCACGGGTGCAAGAGCGGGATGGTTTGCGACAGACGCCACGGCCGGGCTGGCGCGCAACAGATTCTGTGGTTTGCCTGGCGCCGCCTTTTTTTCGAGGTCTGTCATTTCAGATAAGAGATATTCGATTCCCTGCCGGGACAACATGCCGTTGAGTATGGCAAAGCCGTGCTCAGCGACTTGTTGTTCCAGATTCCCCCGGATCTCTGTTGTTTCAGCGACCATTCGCGCCGCCTGTTGTCGTAAACCAACCATGGCTACGTTCAAGATGCTCTTTGGGCAAGTCGGCGACCAAATCTTTTGCGAGATCGGCGAGCGTCATCGTGCGCAGCGTGTCGCGCCAGGCCTCGTCGGCCCGGTACATGGTGCGCGCGATGGCACAGGTGCCGCTTTTGCCGGCGCCTTTTTTCAGGCAGGGATTATTCATGCGGATCTCTGTGCATTTAAAAGTTGTGCGCGGGCCTTCGATAGCTTCGACGACATCGAGAAAAGAAATCTTTTCGGCCGTTCGCTTCAAGCGGTAGCCACCGGTAGGGCCGAGTGTCCCCTCGAGGATATCGGCCTGCGCGAGCGCCTGCAACGCCTTCGAGAGATATTCTTTCGGTACACCGTGGAACTGCGCCAGGTCTTTGGTGGGAATATATTTACCGGGCGGCATCGCCGCAAGTATCGAGCAGCAATGCAACGCCCATTCGACCTGATTGCGGAGTACCATTAGTTGAGCAGCGCTTTGTCGAGCCCCAATAAAGCGTCCATACTGCCGGGTTCGGGGCGGAAGGCGACGCCGATGCGGTTCCAGAAATTGATACTGCCGACGGCGAATGTCAGGTCAGAGATTTCTTTCTCGGAAAAATGCGCCGACACCTTTTGGTAATCCCCATCGCTGACGCCGCCCTGGCCGATGCGAGTCAGCTGCTCGGCCCATTCGAGTGCCGCGCGTTCTTTATCGCTGAAGAGATTCGACTCATGCCATGCCGACAGGTGGTGCAGGCGGATTTCACGCTCACCGCGCAGGTGAGCTTCTTTGACATGCATGTCGACGCAGAAGATACAGCCGTTGAGCTGCGATACGCGGATTTTCACGAGGTCGACGAGCGAGGCATCGAGGCTGGCACGCACGCTTCTATCGAGCGCTAACAGGGATTTCACCGGTTCGGGTGAGTGTTGGTTGTATTGTATTCTCATATAAGCTCCTTTTTTATTAAGGATATTTTATATCCTTAATAATGGGGCGGCGAATTTTTCTGCATGCCCGGGCAACCTGGCAGGAATTCAGGCTTTAAAGATTTATAGAAAAAGATGTGACATAATGTTCCGACTGCCCAACCTGCTCTTAGTGCCCAGCCGAGAGGTCAGAATCTCGCAAATCCTTTACACCCTATCGCAAAACCAGATTTTGCACCCATGAAACGGACATGGCAGCCCGCAAACAAAAAACGTAACCGTACCCACGGGTTCCGTGCACGTAATGAGACAGCCGAAGGCCGTGAAGTCCTGCGCCGCCGCCGCCAAAAAGGCCGCTGGAAACTGACAGTTTCTGACGAACGCCGCCGCTGGGATATTGTGAAGCGCTAAAGAGGTGTTGAAAACACCTCGGAGCTGACTGTTGAAACCGCAATGCGCGGAAAGCAGCAGAGCAACTTGCCGCGCAAGTTGCGGAGCGCTTTAGCAGCAGTTCGCCCCGCGAACTGCGAGGCTTTCCGTGCATGCGGATAACTTTCAACAGTCAGCTAAAATCAAAAAAGCCCGCGCTCAGTATTTCCTCAGTCTTAAATCCAAAAAAAGCATCGGGTCGCTGTTTAAAACCGGCGGCAAAGTCTTCGCCAAAAAGTTAATGCTGCGTTTTAACCGCAGCGACTTGCGCACACAGGCAGATCCCCCCTTTCATGTCGTGTTCGCCGTTTCGGCCAAGCTCGGCGATGCCCATGTGCGCAACCGCATCAAGCGCCGCCTGCGCGAGGCGTTGCACGAGATCATGAAAAGCGGTGCGGTGAAACAGGTGGGTTTTGACCTCGCGATTATTCCGAAAAAAGAAACGGCGGATGCAGACTTCGGCGACCTGTGCGCCGACCTGAAAATGGCGCTGCAGCGTTTGCCGAAGCACAAGGAGGTGCCAGGTGCGTCCGCCGCCACGGATGGCGTTCTTCGCGGCGCACCAAAGCACAAGGATGTGCCAGGTGCGTCCGCCGCCACGGATGGCGCTCTTCGCGGCGCACCAAAGCACAAGGATGTGCAAGGCCCCGTCAAAACATGAAGCACATCTTTGTATTCCTGATCCGTTTTTACCAGTACACGTTCTCGGCGTTTCTCGGCGGGCAGTGCCGGTTTCACCCGACCTGTTCTGAGTATGCGGTGGAATGTTTTGAAAAACTGCCACCGCACCGCGCCTTTATTCTCTCGCTGTGGCGCATCTTGCGTTGCCAGCCGTTTGCGAAAGCGGGCTATGACCCGGTTCCGGAAAAAACGCCGCACAAATAACGGCGCTGAGTTTTTAACTTGTCCCCCGAGCTCGCGCGGTTTAGCGGGCTTTTCCGCAAAAATTCGCCTGTCGCCGGGCCATGGTGTACCTTTGCGCCATGAAAAAATGGTTGTCCCTACTTCTCATCAGTAGCGCCCTCTCGGCCGCTGTTGAAGACAAAGCGGGCTTGTTTTCCGCCAAAGCCATCACTTCAGCCAATGAGCAGCTGAATAAGGTGCGGATGGCAACCGGCAAGGAAATTCTCATACTGACGGTGAACGACCTCGGCGGCAAACCGATTGTGGAACTTGCCCGCACCGAAGGACGCGCGAGACAACTGAATGGTATTATTCTGGTGATTTCCAAAAAGCCGGCTCAAATCGAGCTCATGGCTGGCCGGAAAACCAGCATGGTGTTCCGTAAACAGCACCGCGACACCGTGGTGGAGATCCTCAAAAAAAATCTGCGTAAAGCACCGGATGAAGCCCTGGCTGCGTCGGTGCAATATATGGCCGAGACCTTCAGTAGCGCGAATAGCGCGATGATGCAACCCGACGGTCGGCCCCCGATCGGTCAACGCCCGGCTGTTGTCACGCACCGGGAATCGAGCTCTTTTGGTTGGGTCAAATGGCTCATCATCATCGGCGTCGTGTTCCTGATTATCCGCCTGATCTCTTACTTCATGAACCGCAACGCGGCGGCGAATACGGCAGCTCCGGGTGCCGGTATGCCCGGCCAGGGCGGTTTTGGCGGCGGCGGTTTTTTTGCCTCGCTGATGGGTGGTATCTTCGGCGCTGTCGCCGGCAACTGGATCTACGATAAATTCTTTGGCGACAGCCATGATCACTCTAACTATAACCAGGATTCTTACCGCGATTCAAACCAGGACTGGCGCAACGACGACAAGGGCGACTTTGATTCGGGTTCGGGCAGCGGCGGCGACTGGGGCAGCGGCGATGGTGGCAGTTCGGGTGACAGTGGTGGTGGTGATTCTGGCGGTGGCGGCGGCGATAGCTGGTAATTAACGCCGCAACGGCGGCAGTTGCCAGCGCGCGAAGGCGCGGAGTATCCATTCAGCCGGGCCGGTTGCAAAGTAGCGCAGCCAGAGCGCTGAGCACAGCGCCTCGAAAATAAAGATCAATACCGAAACGCCGATGAGCGCGAGTGGGGAGATCCTATTATAGAGCCCCAGGCCGTAGCCGTGGAATAAAAAGCCCGCGATCAGGGATTGCAGCAAATAGTTCGTCAGCGACATCTGCCCGGCATTGCGGAATATGCTGAGCAGCTTTGCGCCGCGTCTCGTCTGCGCTGCGGTTAGAATACATTGTACATACGCGGCCGATAACACCGGCGCCGCCAGAGCCAGGGTCAGCATCGCCGATGCCATCAGGTGCTTCAGGTGCAGCGCCGAAGCGGTGGCATAAAAGGCGCTGCCGCCGAGCCCCAGCAACGCGAGTAATAATGTGGATTTACCGATTCTGATGCGCGTCAGCAGATTCTCACGCATTGTTATGTAGCCGAGGCAGAACATCGCCAGCGCCGTGGGTACATTGAAGAGTGCGACGAAGCCGAGAGAGAGCGGGTAGACGCGCAGGTTGCTTTGTACGGCTTGGGTATAACCGGCAAGGTAGTTGGTTTTGGGAATGTCGGGCACCGCTTCAGACATGCGCCCCATGATAAAATAACCGATCGCTGTGAGTACCAGGCAGCAAGCTGCGGTGATGACCAGCGTGCGCGTCGTGCGGCGGCGCAGCGCCAGAAACACAAAACCCAGCAGCGCATAGCTGGCGAGAATATCGCCCGGAAAAAGCAGAATGGCATGCGCGACGCCGAAGAGCAGCAAGCCCAGAGAGCGGCGCATCAGCACGCGCGCCGGGGATTTCTCACCGATCAAAAAGAGACCGATGCCGAAGAGGAAAGAGAAGATCGGGAAAATCTTGCCGTCGAAAAAGCCCGAATTCAGGAATATGCCGAGCTGTGCCCAAACGTCTTTGGGTGGCTGGTAAAAACTTTCCCAGCTGCGTGCGAGCAGCGGCAGGTTGACGATCGCAATGCCCAGCAGGGCAAAGCCCCTGAGCTCGTCGAGGCCCGTTACGCGCATCGGTAAAACCGCGTCAGCGCGGGGTAGTATTCTCGGGCACCATGCGGTGGATAAAATACATCATAAAAATCGTGATCGCCATGGCGGCCACAACGACATAACCTAAAATATCGTAATTGGCGAGCGCGCCGCCGGGCAGCTTGACGACGATGAGGCCGGCAATCGCCGCCGAGATACCGCCTGAGATCTGCTGCATCGCGGAACTCACACCCATGTAGGCGCCGCGGTCTTGCGGTGCGGGCACGCCGCTGATCAGTGTCGTCGCGCCGACAATACGCGCCGTTACGAAGATGAAGAGCAGCGCCGAGATGAATGTGATCATCGACAGCGAGGCCGAGGTGAGCTGGGTATAGATGATCGCCACAACCATCGCGCACAAGGAACCTATCGTGAAGAGCTGGTACTTGCCGAATTTATCGGCGATTCTGCCGGCGAGCGGGCCCGCAATCAGTGCGGCGATGCCGGTGATGGTATAGATGACCGGCAGGTCTTTGGTGTCGACCTTGAGGTTACCGGCGAGAAAGGCGCTGCCAAAGGGCATCAGCATGAAGCCGCCGGTGGCCAGCAATGTCGTGGCCGCAAAACCGCGTACATAACGCGGGTTCGATGCGGTTTGGATCAGGTGCTGAAAGGCATTGCGTTCTGATTTAAGCTTGAGGTGCGCGTCGACCGGGCGCATCTTGAAGAGAATGACGAGACCGACCGGCGCTGCGACGCCGACGATCATCAGGAAAGACGAGTGCCAGCCGAAATGTTCGGCGAAATAAAGACCGAGCGGAATGCCGAGCACCTGGCTGGAAGCAAACGCCATCTGTACAAAGCCCATCACGCGGCCCCTGACCTGCATCGGAAAGAGGTCGGTAATAATTGCCGAGCCGATGGAATTTAAAACGCCGCCGAAGATGCCGGTGACAATCCGCGCTGCGAGCAGCAGATGGTAGGTCGGTGCCAGGCCGCAGAAAAGCGTGCCCGCCATAAAACCCGTGTAAAAAAACAGCAGCATCTTCTTGCGGTCGAATTTATCGGCGAAACCCGCGGCGAGAATGCCCGAGAGCCCGGCGCTGAAGGCATAGGCCGAGACCACCCAGCCGAACTGCGACGGTTCGATTTTCAGCGAGGGCATGAGAAAGGCGCCGAGCGGCGAGAGCACCATGAAGTCGAGAATGACGGTGAACTGCAGAAAGGTGAGCATGGCGATGACGAATTTCTCATAGCCGGTGAAGGTCGGTTTTTGTGCTGCGGAGGCGTCCATACAGGAGCAAGCGGAGGCCGGAACAGAGCGTAACGTATTTTCGGTTGCCGCAGAGAGGCGTAAAATACAGAGTTGTAGCAATGCAGCTCATTCAGGCCGCCTTCTCGCTGCCCGTCGCCGACCCGCAGCGCAGCCACAAATTCTACACACGCGTATTCAGCGCAGACCTTGTGGCGCTGGATGACAATACTGTCAGCATACAGCTACCCGGGGTCAGTGTCTTTTTCATCGAACGCGAAGAGTTCAACCTGCTGCTCAAACCCGCCGAAGTCGAAGCCGATTTCGCCACAGAAAAATTCACCTCGATGCTGAGCGCCACCGTCACCACACGCGACGAAGCCTACGCCGTTCTAAAGGCAGCGGTTGAGGGTGGTGGGAGCGCCTGCGGCCAGGCGGTGCACTACCCCTGGGGCATGGCGGCGTATTTTAAAGACCCGGACGGGCATCTTTGGGAGATTCTGTGGAGGGATCCGAAGTTCAGAGAATAGGTGTTGTGCGAAATGCAATATGGACATAATTGATTTACTCAAAGAAATAAGCGATTCAGCTTCAAAGAATTTGCTGAACAATCTTCATTTTATACAGCATAATCTCTGCGCTCAATCTCTAGCTACGAAAACGTGGTCAAACTATTTACAGGCCAAAATTGAACATAAAGAACTTAATTGGACGGCGGATTATATCAAAGAAGTAGAAGATTATCGAGACGCCTCTAAAAACATATCTGCCGAAGAGGTTGTGAATGTACTCAACCATACAATCTTCATCAGTAGCTATCAAATCTTTGAGCTTGGAATCTCGAAAGTCATAACTCAGCTGTTGCAGTTTTTTCCTGGGATTTTTGAAAAGTGCTACGGGCAGATTTCGATTGATGCAAAGCTCTTTCGAACGAGCGAAAGCGTAGACGAACTAAAGGGTATTGCTATCGCACGGATAATGAAGGATCATATGCAGGCCGGTAACATTAGCAATATCCTCTCTAAGGATTTTCAGAAAATTTTTGGACTAAATTTAATGCTGAAATCTACTGATCTTCAGGAGCTATACTTGATCTCAAGATTGCGAAATATAGCAGTTCACAATAATTCTCACGTTAATCATATCATACTTTCAGAGTTAAAAAGGGCCGGGATTGCTCATTCTTTCAAAGAGGGTGAAAGCATTCATAATTTCTTGCAAGAGAAGGCTGGTGACTATGTGATATACTTGGAAGAGTTATTCGGAAAAATTATTGCGCAAATATGTAATGAGATTAAGCAAATCAGACAATACGACATAGCCTTACAGGAATAGCCATATTGCACTTCGCACAACAGAATTTACCCGCTGCGCGCGCGACCACTTCGTTGGGTCGCGTGCTCGGCCCTACGCGCCAGAAGATCGCGGACAAAGCACAAGCGGGACGCTCGTTTTGTGCTTTCCCGCGGGCCGAGCCGTAGGCGGGTCTCTGCTTGCAGTGGCGCTCCGGTCAGATTGAGTGACGGAAAATGGCCATAGAGAATACAAAGTTGAGCGAAGCGTCAGTCAACCCCATCTAAATTCCACGTACTCAGCAATATCAGCCCACTTTTCACTTTTCTGGATATTTTATCGCCACCACATAAAATGTGGTGTATATTTGGCCTGTGACTCGAACGTTTGTTCGGACCAAGCTTTTTGATAAGCAAGCTGCTGGAGCCGGTCTGACGGAACGCATATTACATCGAATATTTGGAAAACCCGATGGTCTCTAGATGGTAAAGGCAAGAGTGGCGGCGTAAGAATTTACTATTTTGACTACATTGAGATTAGCCACACGTTCTTGCTTTTGACTTATCCAAAGTCGGAGAAGGATAACTTGAGCAAAGCTGAGATTCACGAGTTAGCTAAATTTGTGAAGGAGATTAAGAATGAGTACAGTATTCAATGACTTAAAATCCAGTCTCTCTGAGGTTAAGGATTTTGTAGCGGGCAAAGCGCAGCTCAAGAAAAGAGTATTGTCCATAAGGCCCGTGCCACACTATAAAGCAAAGGACATAGTTAGAATACGTAATAAGATTGGGGCTCCTCAAGTTGTTTTTGCTGAAATCTTAGGTACGCATCGTAGAACCATTGAAGCGTGGGAAAGTGGCCAAAATTCACCAAGTGGTGCGGCCGCCCGATTGTTACAAATTTTAGACGAAAAAACAGATATGGCGGAGAACTACTTATACGGGACTCGCACGAATTGACGTTGTTACTGCCGACAATAAATTTTTCGCGCAGCGCTGCGTGCTCTTCTTAGGCCTCTTTCTTCGGTGCGGCTGCGGCCAGCTTTCTTGACGCGAATCGGCTTTACAGATTGATTTAGCGATCTAAGCGTCAAAAACGTCAGCGTAAAATTCACCTTCGCCAAAAACAATAAGAATGAAAAAAAAATATTGCATCCTGTTTTTACTCGCCTTTGGCATTGCCAGCAAAGGAAATTCCGTGAAACCCGCCGCCACGGAACAATATTATGTGATGACAACCTCGGGTCTGAACCTGCGGCTTGCACCCGATAAGCGCGCACAGGTGATCAGCACCATTCCGTTTGGAACGAAAGTTTCGACGTTAAAATGGGCAGAGCTTGAAGCTTCGCCCAAAACCGAAGTTGTCAACGGCTTAAAAGGCAGTTGGGCGCCTGTAACATATGACAACAAGGTGGGTTATGTGTTCTCCGGATATCTCTCACGAATGCCCGCGCCGAAACCCGGGCGCTGTGCCATCGATGCGTATTTTGATGATAATTACGGGATATCCAAACCGGATGTGGAAGAGATGAACGTACGCTCTGACGAAGCAAAGAGTTTCGGCAATGAATTGAAGAACTTTAAGAGAATTCGGCGGACGTATCGTCAAAATATAGTTCTGATCCAGGAAGGAGCCGACGATTTTTGGCTTCAAACCTACACCTTCAAGGATAGGACAATCCAGGAATTGTATCTTTTCGGGAGTGCCTGCATGAAGCCATCCACGCCAATCTTCCAATTGGACGAAAAAAAATCCATGCAGGTATATGGTCAGGGACCTTGCAGTTTGAGAATCTTTTTGGATAGGAATGAATCCCCGACTTTAGAATGGTCTTGTAGTGGTTAGAGGCCAAGCTTCGCCACTGCTCATTATTTCGCCCCATAAATTTTACAGGCTGCGCCATGCCAGCGCGGTAGTTCCACCGAAGAGGTTCATGCGTACGTTAGTTCTAAAGGCAAAATCGGCTTATTTGGCAGGTCCTTCGTTTGATCTGGATGCGCCCTATCAAAGCACATAGGCATTAAGTACATCTGCAGGCGATCAGAGAGCTGAATTTGTTTACAAGAGCCGCAGCATAATAACAGCGCCCACGCTGTTTTGGACCAGATAAAAAGGAGTTCAAATATGCACAAATTGGCTAAAAACAGGATTATTGTTGAAAAAGGTGTAGATGAGGTGTTTAACTACGCCGCAAACCTGGAGAATTTTTCCGCATGGTTTCCCGGGGTTGTATCCATCACATCGGCGAATAATTTAAAATTTATGGAGAAGGGAAAAAAATACCGGGAAAATTTCTCTTCGTTGGGTTCCCAAAAGAAGGTGATCATAGAAGTCAAACATTGCTCTATGAGGGAGCAGCTCATTACGGAATCAGAGTTCTTACCCATACTCCCACGTATGGAAATAGCCTTTCAGAAACTTGACGTGAACCGGACTGAGGTCATTTGGTCCATGTTCAGCAGAAATAGTCGTCTTCCCTGGTTGCTTTTCTTACCGTTGGCAAAATGGATAATGCACAGCAGGTCGAAAAAGGGGTTGAGGCGATTAAAGGAAATTATGGCCGGGGCCTGAATTTTCTCCGCAGTTGATTAGCCGCAATCAATACATTCGCTCGGTCATTCGTGACCGGGCGAATATACCCGGTAAGGTTATATGGAAATATTTACGAGCCGCGAGCCGGCACGACCACATTGTATGACATTGTCGCCGGTCTCATCTCGCCGATACGGAACATCTAATTTAGCGCCGGGCGGGAATTCACCAGGTACAGAATTAAAAAGTAACCTATGCAGAGATCGGCCACAACATGAGCGATATAGGGCGCAAGAATTCCTTTTGTGCGCCACCGCAAATAACCCAGCATAAGTCCATAGATTAACACCATGCCGTAGCCCATGAAGCCGTTGGGAAACCCCGAGGCAAAATGGATTGCCGCAAAGGCCGAGCCTTGAAGTAGAAAAACCAAAGGTTGGGCCGCAAACGTGTTGCTTAAAGATTCCTGGAGGATTCCACGATACACGACTTCTTCAGCAAAGGCGTTGACAAACGCAAATGCGGGTATCGCCAGCGCTAAGACAATCCATAAGGGGTATGTTAAGAATGCCTGCCCCATGTTAAGCCCTATCCCCAGATTATTTGTCCAAAATCCCCAAATCAGGAGCGCGGCTGTCGATAATATTCCCGTTAATACAATGAAGATTAGTGAAGGCGAATCGATATTTCCTTTCTTAAGCCATCCTACCGGGGAATTCGGGGACCTAAACAAAAACAAGAGGCCGATTGTGACCGCAAACGGTAGCAGAAAGGGTAAAGCCGGAAGACTCTTGAGAATGGTTGGCGCTGCCAACCAGTAAGTATTTAGCAGACAGAAAAGTAAAGCTGTCGGCAAAATATTCCACGCTTTCCAAAAGACAGCGATGAGAGTTATGCAGAAAAAGGCGATGGACCCCAGTCCCGGATATTGCCCGATCGCAACCACATGGGCGAGAACAACGCAAACAACCATGCCTGCTTTCTCAAAAGAAGCTTTAGACCAAGTGATCATCTTTGTTTCCAGATGGTCACACGAAGGGCAGAGCTTTGCCATGTCAACTTTTAGGCGGCGGATATCCCTATGAGGCGTGGAGAAAACACGCTTCAAAGATTTTTCTGCTTTGACGCGGCACGCACGGCAGGCGCATTTGGCCCGCCGCGCCTTAAACCTCGGGAGAATCCTGTATTGCCGACCAGACGCGCTTACTCTTATGAATATCTTACCATATAACAATCATGCCCACCGCGCGATGGTAATCTCACTATGGAACGAGGTGTTTAACTATAGTTCTCCGCAAAGTAAACCCGAATTGATAATAGATAAGAAGATCCATATAAAAGACGGGTTATTCTTCGTCATGATAGATGGGTCTGACGTAACCGGCACAATCCTGGCTGGATATGACGGTCACAGAGGATGGCTGTATTCTCTCTGCGTCGCCGCAAAATCTCAAAAAAAAGGCGTTGGCACGGCACTGGTAGAGCATGCGGAGGCGGCATTAATAAAATTAGGCTGCGTTAAGATCAACCTCCAGATCGTGTCAGACAATGCCGAAGTGGTTGGTTTTTACGAAAAGCGTGGCTATAAAACAGAACCTCGCATAAGCATGGGAAAACTGATCACAGGTAATTTATCGAAATAACGCGCCGATGCTAATACCGATCGCCCGCAACCCCTTGGTGAATCAACGCTTCCAGACGCTCCAGATGCGCCGTGCTGAGAGTGATGTCTTGTGCCCGCCAGTTTTCTTCCAGGCGTTCGGTTTTTCGTGTGCCTGGTATTACGGCAAGCTGAGCGTCGCGTGACAGAAGCCAGGCCAGCGAGACCTGGGCCGCTGTAGCCCCGATGTCTTTTGCCACCTCGTCCACGAGAGCCGTCAGTTGGCTGTTCTTTGCCATTGCCTCTTCGCTAAACCGCGGATTCGTCAGTCTCCAGTCTCCGGGAGTAAGATCGCTTTGCGACCGGATTTGCCCGGATAAGTAACCGCGCCCCAGAGGACTATAAGCAACAAATCCGATGCCCAGTCGCCTGATCGTCGGTAAGATTTCGGTCTCAACTTCCCGCGACCATAAAGAGTACTCGGTCTGCAGTGCGCTTATGGGATGGACCCCGTGGGCGCGCGCAATGGTTTCCGGTTCCGCTTCGGATAGACCAATGTGGCGCACCTTCCCTGCCTTGACGAGTTCGGCCATAGCACCTACGGTCTCCTCGATGGGTGTCTTGGGATCTACACGGTGCTGGTAGTACAGGTCGATGTAGTCGGTTCTTAGACGCTTGAGTGAAGCATCGCAACTCGCCTTTACATAGTCCTTGCTTCCGTTAATCCCTTGCCAGCTGCCATCCTCACCCCGGGAGATGCCGAACTTAGTCGCCAGGATAATCTGATCACGCCGCCCCTGAAGTGCTTTCGAGAGTAACACTTCATTGGTGAATGGGCCATACATGTCGGATGTATCCCAGAATGTGCAGCCCATAGCCACCGCGCGATCCAGGACGCGAAGATTTTCGGTTTCCGAAGAGGCGCCATAAAATTCCGACATCCCCATACAGCCCAAACCTACGGCGGGAACGCGCAGGCCCTGTGTTCCAAGACTAACCTGTTTCATACGATGTTACTCCCCGTCTGATTAAGACAGCGTGCCGCCCGAGGCTTCGATGCGTTGTGCATTGACCCAGCGCGCATCTTCGGAAAGCAGCGATGCAACGAGGGGACCAATATCGTCGGGAACGCCGGCGCGTCCCAAGTTGGTGATCGAAGAGATCATCTTGTTGAGCTCGGCGTTATCGCGTACTGCCCCGCCGCCAAAGTCGGTTTCGATCGCTCCGGGCGCCAGAGTATTGGCGGTAATGCCGCGCGCACCCAATTCTTTTGCCAGGTAGCGCGTGAACACCTCTACGCCGCCCTTCATCGTCGCGTAGGCTGCATAGCCCGGAAATGTAAAGCGTGTGAGGCCGGTAGAAATATTCAGAATTTTTCCCTTGTCGTTCATCAGAGGCAAGAGCTTCTGCGTCAGAAAGAATGGCCCCTTCAGGTGCGTACTCACCATTTGATCGAATTGCTCTTCAGTCGTATCCTGGAATGCCGCATGGACACCAAAACCGGCGTTATTTACCAGAAAATCGAATTTCTCCTGACCCCATTTCTGCTTCAAGAGCCTGTGCACTTCGCCGGCAAAATCCGAGAAGGACGCCATGTGCGTCACATCGAGTTTTAGTGCCGCTGCTTTTCCGCCCGATTTTTCAATTTCAGCCACCACCTGCGCGGCGTCGCCGTGCTGCTTGTGGTAAGTTACAATCACACCCACGCCTCTTTTGCCGGTGTGGATTGCCGCACTTTTGCCTAATCCCCGGCTACCACCCGTAATTATCGCTATTTTCATACTATATCTCCTATTCCCGACTCGCTCAATGTAGTTCGATTATAGTTTAATAAAGTTAAACAAATTAAGCAATTTTAATTCACTGTTCATTTTATATAAATAATTAAAATATGCCAATTATGGACAAAATTGCAGCCATCAAAACCTTTGTGCGCGTCGCCGAGCTCGAAAGTTTCAGCCAGGCCGCCGAGAGTTTGAACCTCGCGAAGGCCTCGGTCACCATCACGATTCAGGCGCTCGAAACCTTGCTGGGCACAAAACTTTTGGAGCGCACGACGCGTAGCGTGCAGCTCACTTCAGAAGGAAAAACTTTTCTCGAGCGCAGTAAGGATATTCTCAGCGACCTGGAAGATATGGAAACGATGTTTGCCAGCGATGGTGCACAAATCACGGGAAAAATCCGCGTCGACATGACGGGCCCGATGGCGAGAAACACGGTGATTCCCCGGCTGCCCGAATTCTTAAAAAAATATCCCGGAATTGAAGTCGAACTCAGCAGCACCGAGAGGCGTGTCGACCTTATCCGCGAAGGCATCGACTGCGTCGTGCGGGGCGGTAAGTACAGCGAACCGGGGCTGGCGGAACGACCGCTCGGCGAACTGATGCAAGTGAATGTCGCCAGCGCGTCTTACCTTGCGGCCTACGGCACGCCCAAAAACCTGGCGCAATTGAAATCACATAAGCTGATTTTTTTTCATCCCATTCTGGGTGCACCACAGCATGGTTTTGAATATTTTGACGGCGAAAAATACCGCGAGATCAAAATGGGGGGATTTATTTCCGTGAATAGCGCTGATTCGTATAAGGCAGCCTGCCTTGCAGGTCTCGGCATCTGCCAGACTCCGCACATTGCGGTGGTGAACGAACTGAAGTCGGGCAGTCTTAAAGAAATCCTGCCGGAATTCAGGGCGGAACCTATTCCGCTGAAACTGGTTTATCCGCAGCGCCGCATGCTTGCCAAGCGCGTCCGCGTGTTCATCGACTGGTTAGAGCCGGTGCTGAAGCGGCAGCAAGGTTCTGTCTGTTGACCCGATAGTGCAAACAATATGATCTGACCCGGTTCGCGTTTTAGTTTCCGGACCTCGGCGACAAGGTCGTCTTGGCCCAGTCTGGGCACCGGCCTTTCACTCGCGGAAAAAATCTGAATAAACGCAACTTTTTCTGGACTCGGGAGTATACTGCAAGGTTTACCTTGCTCAAACTATGAAACAAAGAATCAATTATCAAACTCACATCGCCGATCTCTCCAAATATCTCTATGAAGCCAGCGCAAAACTTAGTGCCGGTAGTTTAAGCCAGACGCTGCTCGACCTGGTTTATTACCGCGTCTCACTCATCAACGGTTGCGCCTTTTGCGTCGATATGCACGCTAAAGAGGCCAAGATTCGCGGTGAGCGTGAGCTGCGCCTCTACCATGTGCCAATATGGCAAGATTCGCAACTGTTTAACGAAAAAGAACGCGCGGCGTTAAAATGGGCCGATGCAGTCACTTTGATCACCGACGGACACGTTCCCGATGATGTTTACGAGGCGGTGCATGCGGTTTTATCGGACGCAGAGCTCTCTGAACTGACATTCGCCATTGGCCTGATGAATTTCTGGAATCGCCTGACGATCAGCTTTCGTGTGCAGCCAGGGTCTGCCGATACGATGCTGAAGTTAGACAGAGCTAACCTCAATTAATGTGCATCAGCCCGGCTTCTTTATTGCTCGGGAAAATTAGCGGAGCCTGGCAGCCTGTCTGCGGAAATCAGAGATGTTTTTCCGCAAACTGCTCTTCACTGTTTTTAAGCCGCTAATCTGTGAATCGACAGATGCTATTTTAGTTTCGAGAATTTCGATTCCTTTGGCGCAATCGCAGCCATTTTTCTTCATGGAAACTAAAACAGCCAATATCTCGCGCAAGCCAAAATGCAGGGAGCGGAGTTCTTTGATAAATACCAACCATTTCACATCTTCTTGCGAATAAACCCTGTAATTATTATACTTATTTGATCTCGGCGGTTTCGTGATGAGACCAAAATTCTCGTAGTAGCGTATCGTATCTTTGGAGATCCCGGTCTGTCGTGCCAGTTCACTGATGCGCATTACTGAAAAATAATAAATCGACTCCATACAAACAAAAAATAATCTCATGAAATATGAAACCATTTTGCCGATCAACTATATATTTCGCTCAACGGGCGGACGCACCATGGGAGGCGAAAAACAGGATCAATGCCACACGACGACTATTAGAAGTGACATGCTGCCAGACCTACACATCGGGGTAGCAAAACCATGCGCCGTTTTCTGATTTCCCTCACAGTTGTCATAACCGCTCTTACAGGAGTGCTTGTTACACTGCGCTGTGCAATTTCCCGGCCGGCGATTTTTCCCGCGCCGAAATTTAAAATCGATCCGCAGCTGCCGGGCGGCGGGATTGTCACTGTGAAGGGTGAACGCACCGCGTATGGTTATTATGCGAAGGGTGGTAAAAAGCTCGTTGTGTTCTTCCATGGCAACGGCGAGGTGATGGGCTCAATGAGCGATCTCGCGGCGAAGATGCTCGCGCAGGGTATGAGCATTCTCATGGTGGAATACCCGGGTTACGGGTATGCCGCAGAATTCAAGGCGACCGAAAAAAATCTCTACGATGACGCGGCGGCATTGCTGCAACTCATGCGCGAGCAGTACGGGCATGCAAGCGAAGATACAGTGCTCTGGGGATTCTCTCTCGGCACGGGGGTCGCCGTCGAAATGGCGGCGCGGAATTTCGGGACGCGGTTAATCCTCATGGCGCCCTTCACCTCTACACCCGATACCGCGCAACACCACCTGTTCTTTGCCGCGCGTTGGTTGATCGTCGACGATTTTAATAACAAGGCCAAAGCACCGGCTATTCAGATACCAGTACTGATTTTCCACGGCGTAAACGACAGCGTGATTCCCTTTCGTATGGGAAAAGAATTAGCGTTACTTTTCCCCCGCGCTGAATTTATTCCGGTGGCCGGCGCTGATCACGCCGACCTTTTTATGCATTTGGGGCCTGAGCCCTGGCAAAAGATCCAGCGCTTCGCCGCGGGTCAGTAAGCCGACGTACCGCGGATCGATTTGTTTTCCTGGCGTTTCAGGCAGGTCTGGTAGGTGTTCTCACAACCGCGGTCGCAGGCGCCGACAGGCTGCGTCGCGAGGCGGGTTTGTGAAAAATTAGCGTTGGTAATCACACATCTCTGCTGGCATTCGGTGTTGTTCTGTTCGCAGATTTCAGTCATCTTGTCGGTAGATTGGCAGGCGGCCAAAAGGCCGGCGACGAGGGCGATTCCCAGAATACGGTACATGCGGATTTCAACCGATATCGTATCTGAATCGACAAGCGGTTTCTCTCTCCAACATGGCCCGCCTCCGGCACCATGCAATTTACCGTAAAACAAAACGCCACGCTGATGGATTTTCTCATGAAGGCGCTCGACGGCAAAAGCCGCACGGGTATCAAAGCCATGCTCGCGAAGCGCCTCGTCTCCGTAGACATGCAGGTCACGACGCAGTTTAATCTCACGCTGACTCCGGGCCAGATTGTCGCGATCGGCAAAAGAACAGCCGCCGAACCCGTGACGCTCCACGGGGTGACGATTGTCTATGATGATGACGATCTTGTGGTGATCGAAAAAGCCGCCGGGCTTTTGTCGGTACCCACCGACACAGGCAGCGAGAAATCCGCACACAGTATTATTGGTACACACCTCAAGAGGCTCAACCACAAGTCGCGCCTCTTTATCGTGCACCGCCTCGACCGTGAAACATCAGGCCTCATGATGTTCGTGAAGCATAAAGAAATACAGAGACAACTGCGCGAAAACTGGCAAGAGAGCATTCTCATGCGCAGCTATGCCGTTGTGGTCGAAGGCGTTGTGGCGAAGGACAAAGGCAAAATTATTTCGTGGTTACAGGGCACCGACGGCCTGCGCACCTATTCGAGCCAGGTCGAGGGCGACGGGCAAAAAGCCATTTCGCACTATAAGGTTGTGCGCCGTGGCGAGGCCAATACCTTACTCGATGTCGAACTCGAGACGGGCCGCAAGAACCAGATTCGCGTGCATATGCAGGATCTCGGACACCCGGTGGTGGGGGATGACAAATACGGCGCGGCGACGAACCCGATCAAACGCCTTGGGTTGCACGCGCAGATGCTGAAATTTTCTCACCCCGTGTCGGGTCAGGCGATGGCGTTTGAGTCAGAGACGCCGAAAGAGTTTTTGCGGCTGTTCACGGCGCCTAAAAAATAGCAGTTTTATTGCGAAATGATCTTCACAGATTTGCGTCAGCTTGTCGGTCGACCGGCGCGCAATAAAGACCCAAAGAACTTTGCTTGTCAGCGGCTTTTTCCGGACTTGTTCTATGAAATATCTACACGCCATGGTGCGCGTCCGCAATCTTGAAAAGGCCCTCGCCTTTTTTAAGGACGCGCTGGGTCTCATCGAAAACCGACGCAAAGATTATCCCGAAGGGCGCTTTACGCTCGTCTATCTTGGTGCGCCAGAAAACCGCGATGCCGAGGTCGAGCTGACGTATAATTATGACGATGAAGATTACGGTGGATCGCGTAATTTCGGCCACCTGGCTTTCGAGGTCGACAATGTCTACGAGGCCTGCGAAAAATTACAAAAACATGGTGTGACCATCAACCGCCCGCCGCGCGACGGCCGCATGGCTTTTGTACGTTCACCCGACCAGATTTCCATCGAGCTGCTGCAAAAGGGAGATCCCTTGCCGCCCGCCGAGCCATGGAAGTCGATGCAGAATACCGGCAAGTGGTGACGGTCAGAAAAGCCGAACGCGGCGATTACCTGGCGGTAGCTGACCTCGACCGCATGGTCTGGCTTCCATACCCCAACGGCAATCACTTGCCAGATGGCGAGCATACTTGGCGTCATTGGATTGAAGATGCGGTTGTTGTCGTGCTCTGCGAAGCCGAAGTGATTGCCGGAGCAGCGCTGGCTTTTCCGCGGCTCGATGGTGGTTTCTGGTTGCACAAGATTTTCGTCGCCGCGACTCACCGCAAGCAGGGGGGCGGCCGGCTGCTGATGGAGGGCATCCTCACCGAAATCGATAACCATCAGGCGGATTGTTATCTCACGGTGAACCCGGCGAATGAACATGCAGTGGCGCTTTACCGTAGTTTCGGCTTCGCCGCAGCTGCCGTGACCGACGGCTATTACCGTAAGGACGAACCCCGCTACGAGATGCGGCGGCCTAAACTTACTTAAGCCCGTCGGGCAAGATCAATTCGCCGCTCTCTTTATGAATGCGGATAGCCGGCTCGATATAGGCATTGATCGTCTTATAAGGATAACTTTCGCGCGAGACATGGTAGTGCTCGCCCAGGAGAATAATCTGGTCAGCGGCCGGCTTCTTGCACCAGCTCTTGTCGGGCCGCCGTTCGCAGCGCAATCTGAAAACCGCTTCAAGATGGGGCGCGGCGAGTTTCATCGCCTGCGCGGGTGAGATTTTAGCGCGAGCTGTGCTTTCGTCGCTTGCCGAAACCATTTCGGGGCTTGCGCAGCCCGACAGTGCTATTAGGAGCACAGCAAAGAGCGTAACAATGTTTAAGCTATAAATCCGCATATGCCTACCAGTCGATCGGTTTATAGTCTTTGAGAAACTTGCCCCAGATATGCTCGCCCGTATTGATGCCATAGAGAAACGGATCGCAGACACGCGCGGCGCCGTCGACGATATCCAGCGGCGGCTGAAAATCATGCACTTTTTGTTTGAGTTCGGCCAGCTGCGCGGGATCTTCATCGGTGACCCAGCCGGTGTCGACCGCGTTCATATAGATGCCGTCTTTCGCAAGATCACTCGCCGCGGTGTGCGTCAGCATGTTGAGCGCGGCTTTCGCCATATTCGTGTGCGGGTGGCGGTCTTCTTTTTTGAAACGGTGGAACTTACCCTCCATCGCCGAAACATTGACGACGTGTTTTTTTCCGGTCAGGTTTTCACGCATGAGGCCGATCAGGCGGTTGCAGAGCACGAACGGCGCGACGGCGTTCACGAGCTGTAGTTCGAGCATCTCGGCCGTATCGATTTGGCCGAGCTTCAGCCGCCAGCTATTCGTCGTGCGCAGGTCGACCTGCTGCAGGTCGGCGTCGAGCTTGCCCGTGGGGAAAAGCGGCTCGGCGGGTTTCAGCTCATCGTGGTTGTAGGGTATCTGCGATAGCGCCGCTGACTGCCGTATGCCCACTCCCGGTGCCCGTTCTTGCCACAGCGCGGGAACAGCAGTGGAAGAAGCCAGCTCGGGCGGCCGTTTCGCCGCCAGCTGATTCTTGCACGCCTCAAAGTCCTCGAGAAGCGCGCGCGCCTCAGAGGGAATATTTTCTGGTGGCATGAGTTCGGCCGCCATCAGGTGGCTGTAGAATGCCGGCGGCCTGCGCACGGTTTGTGCGGCGTTATTAATCAAGAGATCAAGACTCTGGTAACGCGAGATAAAATAATCGCAAAAGATTTCAACGCTCGGCGTGTGCCTGAGATCGAGGCCGTGAATGTGCAGCCGGTCTTTCCAATGGGGGAAATCCGCCTCTTTGCTGAAGCGTACCGCCGCATCGACGGGAAAACGCGTCGTCACGATCACACGCGCGCCTGACTGCAGCATCATCAGCGCCGACTGGTAGCCGATCTTGAGGCGCGCGCCGGTGATGAGCGCAGTCATGCCGGTCAGGTCAGCGCGCTGAAAACGTTTCGCATAGTTGAACTCGGCGCACTCGGGACACATGGCGTCGTAGAAATGATGCAGCTTCACGAACTCGGCTTTGCAGATGTAGCAGTTGCGCGGCGAGGCGAGGTCGGGCTTGTTGCCCTCCTGGCCGGTGGGTGCGCTGAGCAATTTCTGGGGGGCGCTGAATACTGTTGCCTGCCTCGCCGCGCGGATGCCCGTCTGTGCGCGGGCCTTGCGTTCGCGCTGGGCAATCGCCAGGCGCTCGTGCTTACGCGTCTGCCGCCGTCTCTGCCGTATAGTGCCGCGGTCAGGGTGTGAGAGTAGCCCGCAGAGTTTCATGAGCTCGATGCGTTGGGTTTCATCAAGGCCCGTCCAGGCAGAGGGGTCACCTGAAAGCAGGCTGAGAATTTCAAGGGTACGCCTCAGTTCTGCGGAGGTAAAATCTACTTGGGAAATTTCAGACACTGCGTTTCCGTAGCGGAGAACTTTGTTTCGAGCAGGCCGTAAACCCTGATTTGATACCGGTTTCAGGAAATTTTAGGCAAGCCCAGCGCGTCGAAAATGCCGTTCATCAGCGCCTTGCGATCGTATGGTTTCGAGAAGACCCGGCTGGCGCCTTTGGCAATACACTCTTCTTCCGTGACATCGGCGAAACCGGTGAGAAAAATGACCACGGGGATTTTCGGATCAATCTTGCGGATTTTTTCCAGCAGGCTCATGCCGTCGCCGCCTGGCATACGCATATCAGATAAAACGAGATCGATCTTTTGTTTCAATACCAATTCAAATGCCTCTGCGGCGCTGGCAGCAGATAACGTCTGGAAGCCCTGCCGTTTGAAATCGAAGACCAGCATCTTACGGATATCTGGCTCATCATCGACGATTAAAATTGTAAATTTTTCTAAACCTTCCATAAGTCTCCCCGCGGCACCTTCATGCCTGCCTGAATTTCTATTGCCGGTAACCTCAGCACAAAGCAGGTGTTAGCATATCCGGCATCCATCTCTAGTTCACCCTGGTGCTCGTGCACAATTCCCAAAGAAACACTGAGGCCCAGGCCTGTACCGGTTCCTATTTCCTTTGTTGTGAAAAACGGTTCGAAAATTTTCGCGCGCACCGCATCGGCAATACGGGGGCCCGAATCGACGACGCGTATTTCGAGCCAGTGATCCTTCTGAGCCACTGCAATCTGCACCCATTTATCCGCTGCATCGGCAATCGCGTCGTAAGCATTTTGCAGTAAATTTAAGAGAACCTGGGAGATCTGTGTTTCACGGCCAGTGAAAAATAAATTGCCGGGAATTTCATCGATCAACAATTTCACGCCATGGTTTTTGAACCGTTCCTGGCAAAAACTCACGGTGTTCTCAATCAGCCGGGTGACGTTCACCGGCTGTGGTGCGTCTTTGCTGCTGTCGCGGGAAAAAACCCGAAGCCCTTGGACAATTTTTGCAATGCGGTCGACCGTTTTTTCGTTCGTCGTTGCCATCTCTCTCACGGCTTCTGCATCGACGGGATGTTCAGCGGCGAGTTCGGCGATCTGCGAAGACAGGGTCTTAATAATCGCCAGCGGATTATTGATCTCATGGGCGATGCCGCCTGCCATTTCACCCAGCGCCGTCATTTTACTGCTCTGCATTAACTGCGCTTTCATCTCGTTCTCTTTTGCAAGGAAACGATTAAACACATGAACCATTTCCACCAGAAGCGATGAGCTCATTGCCATGACGCTCGCAATAATGCAGAACTGTACAGGCTCAATTGGCACCGGGGCCATCCAAAAATTCGCGGCGGCAAAATTACTCAGCCAAAAGAGCGTCTGCAAGTACCCGAATATTCTCCTTTGCGACCAGAAAGTGAAAAAAGTTCCACCGGCAAAATTCATCACCAGATACGCAGGCCAGTAATGCTGAAATGGCCCATCGGTTGCAGAGAAGGCGAAAAATGTGAGCACACCGTTGAACAAAAACACCCGGAAAACCTCCAGTCGAATACGGTTCTTAACCCGGTTGGACAGCTGTGTCAGTGCGAGATTTACCAAAACAAAGCAGCTCAGATAAACGAAGGTGATCCAGCTGCTGAGACCCTGAAGAGAGGTCAGCAGCGCCAGCAGAGCCATGGCAACGGAGAAGAGCCCGAAACAAAGATCGAGAACTTTCAGGATCTCCTGGTACCCGGCGCTGCGCAGGCCTTCCGCTAATTTTTCTTTTCCGTCTTTTTGTTCACTGCTCAAAATAGCGCATGCCTTGGAGATAGCTCAGTTTTTGAATAGGGTTAGGCGCCCCGTCAACAAAATCAGAAATTGTCGCGATGAAGCTGAATCCCCTCACGCTCGAAGAGCAACGCGTCATTATTCACAAAGGCACTGAACGCCCGGGTACGGGTGAATACGAGCACAACAAGGCCGCAGGCACCTATGTCTGCCGGCAGTGCGATGCAGAGCTCTACCGCAGTGAAGACAAGTTCGAGTCGGGCTGCGGCTGGCCCAGCTTCGACGACGAAATCGCGGGCGCGGTCGAACATGTGCCCGACGCCGATGGCCGCCGTACCGAAATTGTCTGCGCGGCCTGCGGTGGACATCTGGGCCACGTTTTTAAAGGAGAACGCTTTACAGCCAAGAACACGCGCCATTGTGTGAACTCCATATCGATGAAATTTATACCGAGGTAATTTATGAAAAAATCCCTGTTATTTCTTTTTCCACTTTTGACGGCTTTTGCGGCAGGCGGCGAAGGTTTTACGCAAAACCATCTGGGCCTGCTCAAACAATATGCAGGATGCACCTCGGCGGCGGCAGACAAGCTCTGGTGCCGCTTCACAGGTTTTACGGCTGCGGAAAAGTCTGCCGCGCCGAATCCCGGCGTCTACCTGGGTGTGACAACTTTTGTGCAGACCAATGGCGGCTCGGCTGCGACGCTCGGGAAATTCAGCCGTGTGTCGAGTCTGGCGGTGCGCAAATCGGGAGCCGAGTCCGTTGCCTTAATTGCAACCATCAATCCGCAGAATGACACCGGTAAGGCAGAAGTCGCGCGTCTCTTACCCCTCGTGCGTAAACAAATCGAAGGCGGCGCAAAACCTGAAATCAAAGAGCCGGGGCTCTCAGGTTATATCAGCTCACTCCCCGAGCGTGCAAAATACCCGATGGTGCAGCACAAGAACGGCTTCACCCTGAACGGCGGCTCGAAGGCCGACCTGCGCCGCGTCGGCGGCGTCTGGGTTTCGATCGAAGTGCCGCAGAAAAATCCCGCAGGCATCTGGATCACGGTGTTCGCGGCAAACTAGCTGCGAACGCGAAACCGGTAAAAGCTTTCAGGTAAGCCTCTTTTTCAAACTCAAATGGCCCGACGGCTGGGTAAGCGATATCGTCGCCCGGTGCATCGCCCAGATCGGTAACGTCGCCCGTATCGATGACCAGTTTTCCCGATTTCAGATCGTGTAAGAAGACATAGTCGAATTCATTCTCATGCGCTGCATAGGCCGAAAGCAGCGCATAACTGCGATTCTCTTTCTGCCACAGTTCAAAGACCTTGTTACCCGTGCGGCTTTTTTCCGAGGACATATACGCCGCGAGCCGGGGTGGGTTGTTGTCAAAATTACGCCAGGTGACACTGTGCGCTTTTTCGACAACCTGCACGGTCACATTGCCGCATTCGAGGTCGCCGCACTCGGGGCAGCCATAGAGATGTACCCGCCGCCGCTCATAATATGCCGGCACCCGAAATGTCAGTTCCTGCAGACGGTTACGCCCCAAATCGAACTGGTCGAATGGGTCGGCCGGCATATTTTTTCCGACGGGGAAATCCGCAAGGCGCACCATGCCTGCCAGATCGCGCAGATCGATTTCGAACAAATCGCCCAGCGATTTTCCATTCACAATAAAATCGATGTACTCTGCGGGGCGCCGGTTGCCAGCCATGTCGGTATTTTGGCGTGCCCCGTCAGGCTGCGTTTCGAGACGGCGCCTCACGGCAAGGGCCAGAGTATCCATACGCTGGTTTTGCCAATCTTCGCGGCGACGCAATCTTTTTTGCAGAAGGTTAGGACGAATCGGGCTTGAATGTCTCACGATTATTTAAGAAGCGGTATCTATGCAGAATACAATGCCTATGGCCTCCATGGCCCTTTTCCTTTTATTCTCAAATGTCTCCGCCGAAGATGTTCCCGCCGGCGAAGAGCCGCAACGCATCGTCACGAAACGTGCGGTATTCGCCGTCTGGCCGCCGAACGGCGCCTTCTATAAAGGCGATGTCATCGACGAGAAAGATGGCAAGAGCCTGATCCAGTGGGCACCGGGTAATGGCGGCACGCTCGAGCCGTCTTGGGTAGAAAACGACAATGTCTTCGGCACGCTCGAAGCTCTGATGCACGAAGGCAAAAAGCCGCGCGAGGTCTATGCGATGTACAGCACGGGTTATTATTATAAAGGTATTGCGATTCTCGATCGCGATGACAAGACCCTGGTCTACTGGGCCGATGGCTCGGCACCGATGTGGGTGGCTAAAAAAGATGTCCGACCACGTAAGGGTCATGGGCTCAAAAAAGATATGATTGCCGACCGCGAACTGACCCCGGCCGAGAAAGCCAAAGCGGCGAAGGCCGACGGGCAATACAAAAAAGACCGCGCGGCACAGTTTATTCCACAATGTAAAACCTACAGAACGCAATTGGATTGTATGCGTACCTTCGACCCCTGCACGTGGACGGGATCAGGCTGCAACTACCGCGGTTATTGATGAAAAAAGCAGTACTGGCCGGCGGTTGTTTCTGGGGTCTCGAAGAGCTCATGCGCAGCCAACCCGGCGTGATCGACACCGAATGCGGTTATTGCGGCGGCCCGAATGAAAATCCCACCTACCGCAACCACGAGGGCCACGCCGAGGCGCTCGAGATCACTTACGATGAAACAAAGACCAGTTTCAGAAATCTGCTGAATTTCTTTTTCCAGATCCATAACCCGACGACAATGAACCGCCAGGGCAACGACATCGGTAGTTCATACCGCTCGACGATCTTCTACGCAAATGAGGATGAAAAGCGCGAGGCGCAGGAATTTATCAAAATTGTCGATGCCTCGAAGCGCTGGCCCAAGGTCGTTGTAACGACATTGGAGCCTTTAGGAGCCGAGCACGGCGCCGCCGGTAAATTCTGGCCCGCCGAAGATTACCACCAGGATTACCTGCAGAAATCACCCAACGGCTATACCTGCCACCGGATTTATTTCAACAGCTACATTTAGTCGCTTGGGGTTGCTTCCGGTTTTAGAACAGCAGGTTCATGCTGAGAATATGAATATGCACGGTTTCGGCCGTGGGCAGGTATGCCGCGCCCGGTAGAAACGCACCATAAGCATAGAACATCTTCAGGTCTGAAGTAAAATCATAAACCAGTTGCGCATCGAGGCCGTGGCCGACATCGGCCTTGGCGACGATGGCGTTCGGGTCAGAGATCGCATTGTCGGCGTTTTGCTTCATGTAATAACTATACTTGAGTACTGTCGTGAAGTTGCGTCCCCAGTGAAAATGCATCAGCGGTTTAAACTGGAAACCAACGCGAAAGACGTGTAGGTTGCTGAGCTTGGGCTTCAGTGCCAGGCCGGCAGAATAATAGCCAAAATAGAAGAAATTCTGGTCGGTACCCGATTCGTTTTCCTGCGAGGGGTTTGCCGGGTTTGAACCCGTGCCGGCTTTGACCTGCCGCCCCGAGCCGGTCGCATACTGGAAAATCAATCCCGGTTTCAGGAGCGACTCCGCAAAAGGGATATCATAGTTGAGGTCGAGGGTGACCCCCCATGCGCGGACCGACGCCTTATCGCTGGTATTCGTGAGCGTATTGACTTTGTTGTACGTGGTGCCGGTCTCAAAAATGCCCTCGGTGAAATAACGCACGCGGGGCGTGGCGATAAATCCCGAGAAGCCCAGGCCGAAGTAGAGCGGGTTAAAAGTGAATTGCTGCCCGGCTTTGCTGCCTGTGCTGGTATCGGTAACGGCGATGACAGATTGGTTGAGGTCATAGCTGTAAAATGCCAGGGCGTATGCGGATGAACCCAGGAATTGGGGAGACTGCACTTCGAGAGAGGTAAAAATCCGTTTTCCGGCATCGGGCAGGTTGGCGTCGATCGTGCGGCCCGGCGTTACATCATAGACTCCCTTTTGTGCCACCTGGCCGCTGAAACCGCAGCCGCCGAGAGAAATCGTGCAGCCCGAATACTGGGCTGAGTAAGAGGCCATCGCCGTGATGCGCGCGAAGCGGAACGTGCCGGTGTATTCGGCGCCGTCGGCAAAGTTCGCAAACAGCAGGCCGCGGCCCGTGCGATAAAATGCACGCCCTGCCGTGAGTTTGTGGTTGCCGAAATTAAACTCCCCGTTCAACAACTCCATCGCATAGAGCCCTGTCGATGCATCGGTGCCACTGCTGCGCTGGGCGTCTGTCAGCGAATTATTATAAGCATAGCTGACACGCCCGCGCAGGTTCAGCACATATTGCTCATTCCACATATAACGGAAGTAAGGCCGGTAATTGCCGAGAAAATAACCCTTTTTGAGGCTTGCCGAATCACCGATGAACGTGTTCGCTGCCGACAAGCCATACTGGTAAATATGCGGGGCAATATTGCCCTTGCCCGTATCCAGCGGTTTCAGCTCTTCGAGCGGAACGAGTTCGTTGCGGGCTGCAAAAATAGCTGCCGGGCTTATGGCGGCGAAGAATATTAGTGCTCCGGAAAGCCGGCGCAGGCTTACCCATTTCGTTTTTAAAACCATATCAGAGCTTTTCTATCACCAGTACGTCGCGGGCCTTTTCAAAAACATCCTGTGAGATTTTTTCGTAGAGGTGCTGAAAATTCAAGAAGTCCTCGGGGTTTCCAGAGAAGTTGAGATCGCCGGCGGAGTAACTGCTGGCTTGCTCGCCCGCTGTGGAAAATTGCTGAGAAGTCATCGTCGAGCCGCCTTCGCGCCTCGCCACTTTATCGGCAGTCACTGTTTCGCCACCGGTAACGCGTGATTTACCACCTTCGGGAACAACACTCTTGCTGCGTGCCCGGTCGATGATATCCGAAGCGGATTCAAGCATCTTAATCTCGCAGCCCTTGTCGGGCGAATAGCTGATCTCCTGGATGGTGCCGCGCACACCGGCAACGACTGTGGGTGTACGCACCTGAAAATAATTCCGTTCCGCAGGTTGCTTATAGTGTGCGATCTGGGCGACAACGCGGCCTGTGCGCAATCCCATGACGGTTTGTGTGCCATATGTACCGGAGCCGTAACTTTCCAGATTCACGTGCGTCAGCGAATGCAACGTCAATTTGCTGCCATTATGGAAGATGATCACTGCCTGGCCGCGCGGCCCTGTTTCGAGATCGGTGTCTGGTGGCAGGGAAACGCCGATTTTTGCAGCTTTCCATTGCCCCCCCTTCAGCTTGTACTGAACGTTACCGCTCAGGTATTCGAATTTTGCCACTGCTTCGGCGTGAAGGCCGGTAGCGAGTAAGAAGAACGGTATAATCAATAATTTCATTTGCATCTCCTCAATGGTTTGAGCTCCACTTTTCTTTTTCTGCCCTATATTCCTCAGCCGCGCCGATGGCGCCGATAAGCTGCTCACCCGAAACGGGATTGTTTTCGCTGTAACGGTATGCGAGAATGCCGGCCTCTTGCACATCGCGCAGCGCGTAGCGGTTCCACTGCGTCAGGCGAAATAATAATCCCCGACTCACATTGAATCCTTTGAGGATAGCAAAGGCCAGTGTACCGCGGTCGAGTGCATCGTGGGCTTGCTGGTGTTTGATCAGCCCTTCGCTGCGCGCCTCGGCAAGGCGTTTTGCCTCGTTCGGATATTTCGCGTAATCGCCGCGCGTCATCAAAATCAAATCGACGAGATCCTGAACCGTTGCAATGGGGCGTTCCGCGATCTGGCGGTAATGCGCCATCTCATTGTGACTGTCAGCGGTGATGATGGGCCTGGTGGCAAAAGGTACAAAGGCTAAGAAAAACAATGCGGTATAACGCTTCATGGCGTGGGCTGTGCTCCGAATACAGTGTAGTTGAGCCAGAGAGCCGAAGGCGTCCGGTTCGCAAGAATATACATATCCGAGGGTAATCCTGCCCCGGCTGAGGCTGAGAAGACGAGCAAATCACCCGCAGCCTGGCTGGCCTGAAATGCGGTGGCGCTTGTCAGAAAAAGCTTACTCTGCGTCAGGGTCTCGCCAAAGTTCTTCATCACCGGCCCTGCAGATGTCGCCGTATGTGCGCGCAGCGTGCCGGCGGTATCGGTCACCAAAAAACCTTCAGCGATGCCGATTGCAGACGCGCGCACAATGCTGATATTGACAGCGGAAGCCATCGCCGTATTGGTGAGGGTATTTGTCGGGCAGAACGGAATGGCGCTCGTCGAATCATAGCGCGAAATCGGCCCCGAAGCCCCGGCGGTGGAAATCATCAGGCCGGTCGCGTCGATGCCCAGCATGGTACCGGCATAGCAGTTATAAGCCGCAATGGCGGGCAGCGAGGCGCCGACATTGATCGGCACGGCAGAAACCGGTGAGACAGCGCCTGTGGTGCTGATGATGCCAGCCGTATCCTTGACGAAGACGGTGATATTGTTACCACTGGCATTTGCTGCGAGCCGCAGCCGGGTGGAAAAATTTAACGCCGAAGCGTTTGCGGTGACGGGCTGCGGGGCATTAAATGCCGGCAGCTTTCCGTTATTGGTGTATGCCGAAACAGAAGATGCGATGAAGATATTGTGGTTAGTGCATGCAACGGAGCAGGTGCGCGTCGAAGCGAAAACCAGCGCCAATGAACCGTTGCTCAGTTGCAATACGATCGGATTATAGTCGTCGTAGCCAGAAGCGGAAACGGGATTACCGTCGCTCAGCAGAAAACTCGCCTGTGGCAGGGGTGCGGCCTGTTCAGAATTATGCGCGCATGCCCCACCCGCAAGCAAGGCGGTGAGAAAAGCCGAGGCAAGAATCAGTAATTGCTGATGGTAGGCCCTTGTCATGCCGTATTGTAACTTGTTCTGCACAAATTACAATTCGCCACAATACGTGAGAAGGCAAGTATTTATACGTGGTTGGCGAAGATGTTCGGCGTTACTTTGTGCATTCCCACGCGGTCTCTTGCCAGTCGGCTTCGCCCTTGTTCTTCCACTTACCCCGCAGGTTAGTCGGCTTCGGTGTCATGCGTTCTATCGAAACCTTGAATTCAAAACTACCTGAGCCACCCTTTGCCTGTTTCCATGTGCCGGTAAAAACGTTGTTCTTCACGGTTCCGGTGACGGTCCCCTTTTTATAGATATAGGTTCCGGTCACTTTACCCTTATTGTCGTTCAGGGTCATTTTGCCAAAATCGCCGCAATCCCATTTGCCGGCAATGCTCTTCGAAAAACCGCCTTGGGGTTTGGCTTCGACCATGCCAGGGGATATGTCTGCGGGTTTCTGCTCCATGTCAGCCTGTGCGCCGAGCAGGGAGACGCATGCCATTGTAGTTAAACTGAACATCATTGTTTTTTTCATCCCCCCTCGGTAGAGCCGCGGGGGACCCCGTCAACCGTATAAAGCACTCAGGTTATACCCCCCATTCGGGTGGGTATAACCTGAAGATTACGCTATGCGAATGCGGAATTTTTCAAACCGTAACTCGTCGTGCAACGCGCCGCCTTACATACCCTTGCCGAGGTCCCTATTGTCACGCAATGGGACTATTTCTGGGACATGCTACCTTACGCAGTTCCGGGATTTATTACTTTTACGACTGGCGTCTTTCTCGCCTTAGTCTGTCTTACCCGCTTCTTTCGCGAATCCCGGACGCGGCGTGATTATTTGTACCGCGATGCGGCGATGATGCTGTTCGGTTTCGGTGTGCTGGGATTAGTATTTGCGATGCGGGCGGTTATCCAGGACGAGGCTTTTCTGCTGCGCTGGAACAACCGGGTGCAGTGGCTCGCGAGCCTGATCTTTCCCGGTACGCTCGGTTTTGTATACCGGTTTCTGGGTAGCCGTCACAAGGCCCTGCAATATTGGCTCTACGCCGGTTGGGCGTTGGTGGCTCTATGCTTCGTTACCGGCTTCCTGAATTTGTTTCTGCTCAACGATTGGGCTTATTATCCCTTTGGCAAATATCCGAAAGGGTCGATCTATGCGAAAATCTGGATACTGGTCGGCAGCGTTGGTTCTTATTATACATTTTTGCTTCTGCTTCTGAACTGGAAAAATAAAAAGAGCCGCGGCGAGAAAATGATTATCGCCGGCATCTTCCTGTTAATTCTGCTGACAACTTCGAATGGACCGAGCCAGTTAGGCATTCGTTTTTATCCGTTGGGTGTCTTCAACTTTATCCCGATGTTTCTCGTGCTCGCGGGCATTCTGCTTTCGGATTTCCTCAGTCTCAATGAATTTCTTTTTGAGCGCAGTGGTCTCTTCTATGCCGTGACATTTTTCATCGCACTGATTTTCTTAGCCCTTGCGTTTACCATTGCATTCGGCCTGCAACCGGAGTTCTTTAATCCGGTACGAATATCCCTCTACCTGGTTATGGCCGTGATCTCGCTCATCGCGATTCTGGTTCTCGCTATTACTATCGCTGGCATCAACCCCCGCAGCCCCGTAAACCAGCTCGCCGCGGCCTTTCTGTTCTCGGTTGGTTTACTCGAAGTCATTATGGTGCTCTCGGCGATACGCATGCCGGTACTGTACTTCCAGCGTATTCAGCAGCTGATCTATTTATTTTTCGTATTTGCGCCGGCTTTGGGGCTCCACGCCATGTACGTCGTCTATGGTCTCAAACCGCCATGGATCGTCTATGCGGTCGATGTGCTGGTTGTGATTTGTTCGATACTGACGCAAACACCGTGGTATTATGTGGGTATGTATCAATTCAGTTTCGGGCATTTCGCCGCGGCAGGGCCCGGCGGTGACTTGTTTTCTGCCACAGCTGCGATTGCCATCACGCTGGGCATTTGGGTCTGGCTGAAACAGCGTAAGAAAGCCGCAAACAAACAGGCCACTTATATTGTGCTCTCGTTTATTCTCCTGGGCATCCTCATTATTACCAGCGTGCCGGCGCTGCAGGGTTTCGACATCTTTCCGCTTTCGGGCATGCTGGCCTTGCCTGCCGGCGTTCTGGCCTATGGCCTTTCAAAGCACGGGCCTTTGACGATGCAGGGCCGCGCCTTTGCTATCAACCGCCGCATGGCGATCTTTCTTGTGCTCTTTGTCATCGTTGCGTTGCTTCTGGTCTTTGTCACATTACGAGCACAGAGCGAAAGCCGGGCGGGTATCCTCTACGCGCTGTTTCTCGTCATACCGCTGTTTCTTTTCGGCTACCTGATCCTGTTTCTTTTCACCAAACCGCTGACCATCGACATCGATTCGAGCTTCGACATGCTCGAGCAAGAAAAACAGGTCTCGAACCTGCTTCTGCTCAACATTTTGCCGGCATCGGTTGCCGAAGAGCTCAAAGAGCAGGGCGAGGTGAAGCCGATTTTTTATGAATCGGCCACTGTGATCTTTACCGATTTTGTCGGCTTTACGCGTACGGCCAGCCAGATGCAGCCACAAGAACTCATCGAACAGCTGAACCGCATCTTCTATCAATTCGACGCCATTAGCCAACGCTACGGGATCGAGAAAATCAAGACCATCGGCGATTCATACATGGCGGCCGGCGGCCTGCCGCAAAAAAATACCACGCATGCGCTCGATGTCTGCCTTGCGGCCATGGAACTCAAGCGCATGACGGAACAGACACTACAGCTTTTGGCGGAAACCGGCGGAGCATTGTGGGAGCTTCGCATTGGCATACATACCGGGCCCGTGATGGCGGGTGTTGTCGGCCAGCATAAATACGCCTATGACATCTTCGGCGACTCGGTCAACATTGCGAGCCGCATGGAAAGTACAGGTACGCCCGGGGAGATCAATATTTCCGAAAGCACCTACAACGAGGTGCAATATCTGTTTGATTGCGAACACCGGGGCAGGTTGCCGATAAAAAACCGCGGCGAAATCAATATGTATTTTTTGCGCGGGCTCAAGCCCAGGTATGTAGACGCTAACGGCGTCCCTAACCAGCGTTTCCGCGACATCTATAAGAAATTACAGGTCGGGGCGCGGCTGGTTCCCAGAGGGGCTAAATCGGCGCCCGAAGAAGATTTTTCGCTAGCGACAGAATCCCCCGCATAAGCCCCGCTGCGGTGAGGCAGAAGATGAGCCCGGCGGGTACATACCATGTCCACGCCAGCGGCGAGAAGATTGCAATAAGCGCCATGCCCGTCGCCGACGCGAGAAATCCCACTAGGGCGGATGCCTGGCCGACACGGCTAAAAGCCAGAATGTAAAGGCCCACGATGCCGCCCGCGAGTATCGACGCGAGTTTTAAGGCAATCACCACGACGGGGCTTTTCTGATCGGTGAAGAGTAATGCGATCAGCATAATCGCCGCCGCCCAGATCAGGGTCAATGCGCGTGAGAGCCTGAGGCGCCTGCGTTCGTCGTTCACGGCGTAGTTCGGAAACAGGTCAAGCAAGGTCGACGAAGCGAGTGAACTTAACGTTGCTGAAAGCGTGGATTGGCCCGTCGCAAAGATCGCCGCGAGCACGAGGCCGACGAGACCTGCGGGCAAATGTTTGATGATGAATGTCGGGAAAATGCTGTCGCTCGAGGCGAAAGGCGCACCCTTGAAAAAAACAAACAGCCAGACGCCGATGATGAGAAAGAGCAGAAATTGCAGGTCGACGAGAATACCGCTGGTGATCATCGCCTTCTGCGCATCTTTCAGGTTGCGGCAGGCCAGCGATTTCTGCACGATGAGCTGGTCGGTGCCATGCGACGAAACCGCCAGCAGTGCTCCGCCGATAATACCAGCGATCAGATGAAAGGGCTCCTTAAAGAAGGATGTCCAGCCGTTCGCAAAACCCGATGCGAGAAACTGGAATTTTTCCGCGGGCGCTGAAGAGAGATCCATGCCGCTTGCCTGCAAAACAAAAACCGCGGCAAATGCGCCGGCGAGATAGACACCCGTTTGGATAAACTCCACCCACATCGCGGCGCGCACCCCGCCGAAAAAAGTATAGGGCAGCGTGAGTAGCGTAAAGACCAGAATCGATGTGGTGATCGACCAGCCGCTGATGAGCGACAGGGGCAATGCTGTGGCATAGAGTCTCACACCCGTGCCTAAAAGGCGGGTAATCTGGAAGAGTACAGCCGCAAGGCGCCGCATAGGCACGCTATAGCGGTGCTCGAGAAAGGCATAGACCGTTTCGATATTGCCTTTGAAGTACGCGGGCAGTAAGACAAAGGCCACGATGATGCGCCCGATGACATAGCCGAAGGCCAGCTGCATGAAGGTGAGATTACCCGTGTAGGCAAGCCCGGGTATCGAGATGAATGTCAGGCTCGAGGTTTCGGCGGCGACGATCGAAGCGGAGATCACCCACCACGGCAGGGTGTGTTCGCCCGAAAAAAAATCCGCGGTGCCCTTTTGGCCGCGGCCTGCCACAAAGCCAACAAGCTGCAGCACAGCAAAGTAGCCGATGAGGACCACGAAGTCGAGTGTGTTCATGCGGTGGTAATGACGACGTTCCCGATCTTACTGCCAGTCATCACATAGCTATACGCTTCGGCGATTTGTCGCAGCGAATACGTTCTGTCGATGAGGGGCTTAAACTTTCCCTGTACCAGCAGGTCTGAGATAAAACGGATGCTACGCGGGATATCCGCGGGTACGGGAAATTTAACTTTTTTGCACGGGAACAAAGCGGTCAGCAGGGCAAGAAACGGATTCTGGACATAGGGCCCGAGTTCCGAGGAGATGTAGATACCTTTTTCTTTGAGCAGCGGTTTACATTTTTTGAAAGTGCTTTTACCGACGGCGTCAAAAACATAGTCAAACTTTTCAGGAATCTTTGTGAAATCTTCGGTTTGATAGTCGATGACGCGCGTAGCTCCGAGTGAGCGTAGACGCTCCAGATATGCCGTGCCGCAAACCGCCGTGACTTCGAGACCGAGATGGTTTAGAAACTGGACCAAGGCGGAGCCGATACCCCCCGTTGCGCCGTTAACCAGAACACGCTGGCCTTTTGTCGCCTTGACTTTGGTCAGGAAGTTATAGGCATAATGTGCTGCTTCCAGGCTCGCAACAGCTGTAATCAGATCGATGCCCGCTGGCACCTTCGCCACCGCGGCTTTCTCTCCAATCACCATGTACTCAGCCTGTGAAGCTAAACCCTGGTCGTTGAAGCCAAAGACTTTATCGCCAACCGCAAACGCAGCGACCTGATCGCCTTTAGCCACCACTTCGCCGGCGAAATCGGTTCCCGGTACGGGCAATTTGGGTTTGAAGAGGCCGGTAAAAAAACGCATGATGAAGGGTTTGCCGGTCAGTACTGCGGCATCTGTCCTGTTGACGGTTGTTGCCTGTACCCTGACGAGCAGTTGACTTGCCCCTGGTATTGGTTTTTCGATTTGCCTGACGGTAAGGCAATCGGGGCCGCAGTATTGATCTCTGTACGCAGCTTGCATAGATTGGATGTGCAAGAGCCGAAGTGGCGCTGCCGCGCAACCTAAAATCTGATTTCGACGCCGAAATTGGGTAAAATGGGAATCCTAGGTTCGAGAGGTTCGAGGGTGGGGTTAACTCCTTCCTGGTATGGCCGCGAATAATTAAATACCTGCTGCCCCTGGGGCGCCGAATTGGTCGCATTTACAACTTCGAAATACCATCGCCATGATCCCCAGGAACGAATGCGTTCCTGACTATAGCGGATACTGATGCGATGGGCAAGAGGGTAGTGTGCCGAACGCGAAGTATCGTAGACCGGATAAAACCCGGAAGAAGTCGATGAATCCCGTTGCGAATCTTTGATCGGGAAATAGGCGAACCCCGAGTAAATATCCGCTCGTAACGACAAATTATGGATGCCGTGGATGTAACCCGCGACGAGTTTTATATTATGCGTTTGGTCGTACTCGCTTAGCTGGTCACGCGTAACACTGCGGCTCAGTGTATAACTCGCCCAACCATAAAAATCGTGCTCCCCTGTACCGTCACTCGCCTTACGGACTGAAAACTCGGCTCCCATATTCTTGGTCGCATACCGGTTGCCAAACTCAGGTGTATAACTTTGTCCGTAGTAAGCGCCGATTTGCCGGTAAATATCATTTAAGTATCCCTCGACTTTGAAATCCCAGAGCTTATATTTTTGTAATACTGCAAGACTACGATGCACCGCCTCCTCAGGTTTGAGATTGGACGAATTGCTCAGAACTGCGAAACTGGAGGAGTACGTATCGAGATGGGCCATGTTGACCTGGGCAAAAGATTGATACACTCCGCCAGCTGCTTCGAGCGTCGTTCCCGTGGAAAAATCGTAACCCATGAGCCCGCGCGGTCCGATAGCGAGGTGCCGACTTACGGGCAGATAATCCGCCCTTACCCCTGGGACCATTCGCAAAGAGCCAAATTGGAATTTATTCTCAACATAACCAGATGGCACATGATGAACACTATGATTATCATACTGGCGTTTGGGTGTTATGTATCCTTGGCCAGAAACCAAAACAGAAGAACTATAGTCTAAAAAATTACCCGAAGCGGCCAGGTAATAGAGCGAATATTCCAGTCCCAGATTTAAACGAGCGCTGCCTTCAAGCCACTGGATAGAAAAGTTGTTCTTGATGCCAGCGAGATTGGGCTGGCTTTTAGCGTAACCGCTAGTATCCGTGGTTTCGTAGTTAAAGCTGCCCCGATCTGCGACGAGCGTATTAAAGAGAAGCACATGGTTCTTCATTTTACGCGACGGTTCATAGTCGTAATAGAGGCCCTGAGAGTGAGCAGAGATCTCCCATGCAGTGCCCGGTTTGATGTACTTGAGATCTGAATCAAAGTAAGATTCTCCCGAACTGGCGCTGCGCAAGACCTCAACGATGTCGTAGCTTCCCAGCGCGAGAAAAGTCAGGCCGTGTTCACCCTTTTGATCGAGAACGATCTTGCCCTTTAGCTGATAGTCATAATATTGCGGCAGCGCGATGAAGGTATCGCCCGTAATCGCTTTATAGATAGGAGGTATGATGAGCGGCAGATAGCCGACGCGCCCGGCCGTGATCCAGTAACCTTCGGGTCGATTGTCTCCGCCGGGCCATGGTGCTTTGAGCAGAAAATTCGCGGAAACCAGACCGATGTCGATCACGGCGCCAAACTTGTCGACGTCATCAATCGTCTTAAATTCCAGAACGGCTCCTGTGGCGCCGCCATAAGTCACTGGAAACGCCGAAGCGTAAACGTTCGCTTCCTTCACGATGTCGTTGTTCAGCACCGAGTGCAATCCGCCGAAATGCTGCGGCCGCGGAATCGGAATGCCGTCGACAAAAAAACGGTTCGCTTCATTACCTGCGCCGCGTATCACGAGATTGCCGAGCAGTGCGTCGGTGCGGGAAATACCAGCTAGACTCGTCAGCGCGTTTAGCGCATCGCCGAACGTCGCCGGCGTGTTTTTTATCTGATCGCCTGTGAGCGTGACCCTGCCGGCGGTCTGTTTATCAGCTTCACTTTTAAGAACGACCTTGCGCCCCGTCTTCACGGGCAACTCGTCCGCTGCATCGAGCGCTAAAGCAGCGCTCGCCAACAGGAAAAAATATTTCAGATATCTGAGATTAATAGAGATAAAAAGCCGCGGCCTTTTTCCGGAACTCTGCCTCTTCTTGCTGGTAGCTTTCACGATAGGTTTCCAGATTTTCAGCGTTTTCGGTATTCAGGCGAAAACCGGCCGAGCCGGTTAAGAGGTCGATCGCGAGAACATCGGCGACATATTCGTAGGGCTCGCGCCTCCAGTCAAAGTTTTTCGGCCAAAGGTCGTGTGCGGTTTTGACCATGGCAAGGCCGGTATAATACGATTCGAAGACGGTTACATCCGTCACATGCACAAACACACCGCCGCAGGCCTGGTCCTGGAATTTGTGGAATGTCGGCTTAAAATAGAGCGGGCGAAAAAAAACGCCGGGGATAGCCTGCGCATTTAAGGCTGTGGCGTATTGTTTGGGATCGATAAACGGCGCGCCGATGATTTCGAATGGGCGTGTGGTACCGCGGCCTTCGGAAATATTGGTTGCTTCAAAAAGGCAGGTGCCGGAATACACAACGGCGGTATCGACCGTCGGCATATTCGGTGAAGGCTGCACCCATGTGCCGCCCGTCTCGCCATAAGACATCCCCCTTTGCCAGCCTTCGAGGCGGATAATTTCGAGATCTGTATTCCATTGTTCTGTGCGGTTAAGCAGCGAGGCGATTTCACCGATTGTCAGCGAATGCCGCACGGCGAGCGGGTAGGCACCGACAAAAGATTCGCAGCCTTCATGCACGATGCCGCCTTCGACAACCTTACCGCCGAGCGGGTTCGGGCGGTCGCAGACGATTACACGGATGCCGCGTTTTGCCGCTGCCTCGATGCAGAACGCCATCGTATAGCTGTAAGTGTAATAACGACAGCCAATATCCTGGATATCGACGACGAGCGTATCGATGCCGTCGAGATCAGAGGCGGATGGCCTCAGTTGTTCTTTGGTCTGGCCGTAAAGGCTGATGGCCTTGAGTCCCGTGAAGCTATCGGTTTCGTGAGCAACGGTAATTTGGTCCTGCTCGGTGCCAAACATGCCGTGTTCAGGCGCGAAGATTTTTTCGGGCCTGAAACCCTGCGCCATAAGCGCCTCGAACAGGTATTTGCCGTTCGTCGCAACGGAGCTCTGGTTAACGAGCAGCGCAAAGCGCCGACCCTTAAGATATTTTCCGGGATCGGCGGTCAGCCGATCGACGCCAAAAGTGACGGACATCGTTCAGCGCTTTCTAGCGTCTGAACATGCCGACGATCAGATTGATCTGGCGCATCACCCATTTTGTGTAAGGAGGGAACAGGTTGCTCGTGACGCTGAATTTGTCCGTGAGCACCGCGCGTTCGTGTGAAAAGGCGCGAAAGCCGTAAACACCGTGCGAGTTGCCGATGCCGCTGTTGTTCACGCCGCCAAAGGGCAGGTTCGCATGCAGAAAGTGCACAGCGCTTGTGTTGATGCAGGTACCGCCGGCGCTGGTGTTCCTGAGAATCTGTTCTGTGCGCTTTTTGTTTTTTCCAAAGATATAAAGCGCCAGGGGTTTCGGCCTGCCATTGATGTCGTCGATCACAGTGGCTACGTCAGAGAACGGAATAATTGGTAAAAGCGGCCCGAAGATTTCAGAATGCATGATGTCCGATTTTTTCGAAACATTGTCCAGGAGTGTCGGCGCAATAAAATTATCCGCGGCATTCGTTTCGCCGCCGGCTACCACGAGCGCGCCCTTGGCCTTCGCATCATCGAGCAGGTGTTTGACGCGCTTGAAATGGCGGCCATTGACGATGCGGCAATAGTCGGGATTTTTTTCCTGGACCTGGCCGTTCTCGCCATAGACAGCCGCGATGCGTTTCTGTGCCTCTTGCACGAATGCGGTTTTGACATCTTCGTGCACATAGAGTAAATCGGGCGCGATGCAGGTTTGCCCGTTGTTGGCGAACTTACTCCACATGATATTGCCCGCGGCCTTTTTAATATTGGCGGATTGATCGACGATGACAGGCGATTTGCCGCCGAGCTCGAGCGTCACCGAACTCAGGTTCTTCGCGGCGGCCGCCATGACGATCTTGCCGACGCCCGGGCTGCCGGTAAAGAAGATGTGATCGAAAGGCAGCTTCAGCAGGTTTGTCGAGACCTTCTCGTCACCCTGGAATACGGCAACTTCATCAGCAGAAAAAACTTCGCCGACGATTTTTTCCATCAGCTGCGACATGTGTGGTGTAAACTCAGAGGGTTTGATCATCACCGTGTTGCCGGCGGCGATCGCCGAGACCAGTGGGCCGAATGTGAGATTAAACGGATAGTTCCACGGTGAAATGATGAGGCAGACACCTTTGGGCTCGGAGCGCACATGGGCGACGGTACCAAAGAGCGGCAGTGTCATCGGCGCGGGTTTGGGGCGCATCCATTTTTTCAGGTGTTTTTGCGCATCTTTGATCTCGATGAGCACCGGGAAAATCTCGGTGAGATCGATTTCAGCTACGGGTTTTTTGAAGTCAGCGTAACCCGCGGCGTAGATATCCTTTGTATGCGCGACGACGGCTTCACGCAGGCGTTTCAGTTTCTGGATTCTGCTCGCGGCATCAGATGTGCGCAGCGCCAGCGCCTTTTCTCTTTGCTGCGCGAAAATACCCTGCATATCGGGTGCCGCAGGTTGTTTTTTCGCGGTGGGTTTTTTTGTCTTGGCCTTCATAAGCGAGCCTTTGGGCGCCCGCTTCGGCCGTAAAGGCTATTTGGACTTCATCACCGTCACGCCATCCCAATCCTGCGGTGGTGCCTTTTTGATATAGGCCGTGCAGCGTTCGATGAACATCTCGCCGATCGGGTCTTCAGGGAAGGTCTTTTTGAGTTCGCTATAAAGGCTGAGCGCCTTTTCGAATTCGCGACCCATGTATGCGTTGAAGGCGCTCTCGGTGAGTTTCTGTGATTTCAGATCGTCCTTGGTCGGTGCAATATCGGCGTCCGCGGGTAATCCTGCTAGCAGCTGATAGATCTTCACGCCGCGGCTCTTGCCTTTGACGGCAACCACGTCGATCGGCCTGAAGCAGAATTGGGATTTCACCTTTTCATACGTGCTTTCACCGACGATGATAGTCGTGCCATAATACTTGTTGATCGCCTCAAGCCGTGAGGCGAGATTCACCGAGTCACCGAGCACGGTATAATTCATGCGGTCGCTCGAACCCATATTGCCGACGCTGACATCTCCCGAGCTGATGCCAAAGCGCGTGTAGAGCTCGGGCTTACCGTCCTTAATCCATTTTTTATTGAGATCGTTGAGCTTTGCGACGCAGAGCAGCGCAGCTTTGCAGCTATGGTATTCTTGCTGGTCGTCAGCGTTCGGAGCGCCCCAGAAGCTCATGATGGCATCGCCGATATATTTATCAACAGTGCCCTGTTGCTCGAGAATAATCTGCGTCAGATTATCGAGATACTCTGAAATGTGGATCAGCAGCTCTTCGGTCGTCATGCTCTCCGAAATAGTCGTGAAGCCCGCGATGTCGGTGAACATCATCGTGAGGTGGCGTTTCTCCCCGCCGAGTTCGGCGCCCTTGCCAGAGGCGATGAGTTGTTTGACCAAGGTGAAAGGAACAAACTTACTGAATGATTTGAGGCCGTGTTTCATGGCGGCGAGTGCATCGGCGATCAGGGCAATTTCGTAAAAAAATGAACGGTGTCTGACTGATTCATCGATGTCGAGATTCTGAATCCGGTTCATATCCTGCGCAATGAGTTTCAGAGGCGCGAGAATGCGGTGCGCCGCGAAAATAATGGCGCCGATCGAGAGTATGAGTATCGCAAGTGAAATCAGCGTCACGTGCAAAATCGTTGTCTTGAGTGCGCCAATGAAGTCGTTTACGGGTACGAGAATTCCGATCATCCATTCTTTGCCGTAACTATCCGGGAAATCCTGGAAACTCGCAAGGTATTCGTCACCCGTCGCGCTGAAGCGCACGTTGTATGTGTAATTGATCGAATCCAGAACGTCGTCCACGGTGGGAATAACTTCAGGCGGCAGGTTCGCGTTGAGCGTAATTGTCTTCTGCTCGTCATTCAGGGTATAGACTTTATCGAATGCCTTACGTGGCTCGGCTTCGAGTTTTTTAACGGCTTTATGGTAGTCCTGGTAGTTGAGTTTCTTCGGAATGTTTTTGCCGTCGCCCAAGTTGGATTTCTCTTTGTATTTCCGGAATGCGGCCGCCAGCGCGGGATTTCCCACTTCGTCGACCTTGGCGAACCTGCATTTGGGCGGCGCTTCTTTGACACCGGCTTCATTGCCCGCCTTTTTCTGGCGTGCGAGTTCTTTGGCGGTCTTTTCTTTCTTTTTGGGTTCTTTTGCCGGCGCCGGAGTTGGTGAAGGTGTTGCCTGCGGTGTAACCTCTGACGACTTTTCTTCGCAGCGCGTGATCTTATCCATATCGGGATACGCGATCACCTGACCTTCCCCATCGACAATAAAGGCCATGCCGTTTTGCCCGACCGTGAGGCGTGAAGAAATGCCGTCCTTCAGCGAAAGCGCGATGCTTGCCGAAATGACAATTTTGGTCTTGCCCTGTGCGTCGCGGATAGCCTCCACATTGGCGGTTCCGAATTCACCGTTCTGGTAAATCCGCACATCGGTCCAGGTATTGCCCTTGGCCTTGTCGGCATCCATATACCATACCTTCGTGCGCGCGTCATAATTGATTTTCGCCGCAGGAACATCTTCGCGGTCGATCACCTGCATCTTCTTGTTCATATAGAGGTAATATTCAACACCGCCGGGGCGATCTACGTAATGCGAGCGAAACGCCACTTCGGGCGGCAGCGGCTTAGCCTTATTGACACTGTATTTGGGCTCGTCGAAAATCTTGCCCACCATCAGCAACGAGCCCGTATTGTCGCCGGCGCTGATGGCGAAAATTTCACGCTGCGCCCTGAGCTGCCCCGCCATCACTGAAAATAATTTCTCATAATTGCCGCGCACCGAATTGACTTCTTTGAAACCCCAGGTCGTGGCCGTCACGGTTCGTTTTGCTGTACCCAGGTAGCGCAGCACGTCACGGCGCATGCTGCGGTTTGTCGACTTCATCATCTGCCACGCTGATTTGAGCGCGCCATCGGAAGTCTCCACGTAAGTGTAAACAAGGGTAAAGATCGAAGATATGGCGAGCAGCAACACAACCAAGGTCGTAATAGCCAGCTGCAATTGGCTTTTGCCCCGGGTGAATAATTTAGTGACGTTAAACTCTTCTTTCATGATTGCCTTGGCGTGCGCGCCGACTCGCATGAGTCACGGCCATGCGCACCCGTCAAACCATTTTGGCCGCGATCAGCGGCCTAATGCCTGGATCTCGGGGCTGAGGAATTTGGACCAGTGCCAGGCGTCGATGGCGACGGCGCGGTTCACAGCCGCATAACTTTCAGGTGTGCCGCAATCATACCAGCGGTCTTCGTGGATATACGCGCAGACTTTTTTTCCGGCGGCAATGAGGCCCGTGTACCCGGTATAGACGATGCTTGAAGGTTCTGTCTTAAGGTATTGAAAGAGCAACGGCTCAAAGACAGCAATGCCGGCATAGAGGTGGTGTCCGCTACTCGCCGGGCTGAAAGTCCGGTTGATATCGGTAATTTCATCGTTTTCACCGATGCTGATCGGGGCAATGTCGTTCGCCTGCGCGTGCGGCACCGTGACAATTGTCAATGCCGCCTGCCGCGCTTCATGGAACCTGAGCAAACGGGGGATATCCACATCGGCGACAATGTCGGCGTTCGCCAGCAAAACGGGCGCGTCAGCGATAAAATCTTCGCACCGCTTCACGCCACCACCGGTATCCAAAAGTTCTTTTTCGTGGGAGATCTTCAGTTCCCAGGGATGCCCGACGCGGTTCAGAATGCGATCGATGCTTTGCGGAAAGTGGTGTGTGTTCACCGCCAGCTTCTTCACGCCCGCGGCATAGAAAAAATTCAGCGAATACGCAAGCATCGGCAACCCGGCAACGGGCAGCGCCGGCTTCGCCGTCTTGTCCGTTAAAGGTTTTAGGCGCGTGCCACGACCCGCCGCAAGCAGAAATCCGTTCATCACCATTCCCCTGAGTCTTTCCAATTCTGCGTCGGTTTTTTATTCGCGCGTTTCGCCGCCGCTTTCCGTTTTGCCTTGCGCTTGCGGTCGAGCTTCGCCAGCCGCTTTTTCTTGTGCGCCGGATTTTCTTCGGCGCGCGCGTCGCGTTCACGTTGTTCGAGCTTTTCGCAGAGCATGACGCGCGCCGCATAGCGGTTCATGCCCTGGGTGCGGTGCGTGCTGCATTTGATGTCGATGCTGCTGGGCTTATGCGAAAGACGCACGGCCGTCGAAACCTTGTTCACGTTTTGACCGCCCTTGCCGCCGCTGCGGATAAATGATTCGGTGAGATCGGCTTCCTGAATGCCCAACTTGGCCATACGCGCCGCCAGGGCGGAAATTTTGCCCGCCGACACAGGTAGGGAGACTGCCATTTTGAGTGATGTTCGAGCCTTTTGTCAGTCAACGTGTCACGCCGATTTAGCGTGTGTTTTGCCTGAGCCGGTATCCCGGTTTACGCCATAACTTGCGGCCGGCTGATATCGCCATTATGCCATACGTGAATATTCAAATTACGAAAGGCGCCACGCGCGACCAACGCGAGCAGCTGGTGCGCGAGGTGACAGATTCTCTGGTGCGCATCCTGAATAAGAAGCCCGACCACACGCATATTGTGATTCAGGAAATCGAAGAAGACCACTGGGGCTTCGGCGGCATGCTCACCGAAGATTATAAAAAGAAGAACCCGGGTTAAAGTCGTCAGCAGCTATTGCTGCTCGATAAAACTTTCCAGGCGAAAGGTGATCCCCCGTAGTTTGACATCTTCGCCCGTGATGTCCGCGAGCATCTGCCAGGCTGGCTCCAGATAGGATTCAAAATCGGCGCGGCCGAGGGCCGCCTGCCTGCCGAATGTACCCATCGCCTTGACAAGCCGCTGAAAGGCGCTGAGCCGCAGGGCTTCATCAAATTCGGTCCGCGTTTGGCGGTGGATCTCCCGACCGTTTTCAAAGGCGAAATCCGCAAGCCTGGCACGCAGCGTTTTTTCGATCGGCGCATAGGCATCATAAAGAAGAGAACTGAGATCGTATTGGAAAAGACCAAGGCGGGCATCCTGAAAGTCGATGATAAATTGGCGATTTTCGAAGACCATGATATTGCGCGAATGGTAGTCCCGGTGGGTGAAAACCTTGTGCGCCGGCGCTGCGAGCGTTTCTGCAATGCGGTTAAACTCGCTGCGCATCGGGAATAAATCCGCATCATCAAGCTTAACGCCGTAATAACCCAGAAGCGTATGCTGGATAAAAAACTCGAATTCCCAGTTCAGCTTGGCGGCGTCAAAACTGAGGCCGAATGCAGGGCAGCGGCCATCAGGGGATAATCGCTGCCAGCGAAACATGTGCTCGATGGCCTGCTGGTACAGAACCTCTGTCTGCCCGGGATTTTCGCGCAGCATTTGATTGAGGCTGATGTCCCCTAAATCCTGCTGCACCATGACACCTAGACTGGCGTCTGTGTAGATTATTCCGGGTACTGACACCCCACCCTTTTTAAGGAAGGTTTGGATTTCACCCACTAACGGCATATTGGTGTGTGCGGTTGTGGCATCTTCGTGGACACCCACGAGTGTTGTGCCGTCGGCCAGCGCCAGTCGGTAGTAGCGCCGAGACGAAGCCTCGGGCACGAGGGGGCGTACTTCTTTCAATGCGGTGGACCGCCCGGCGCTTTGGAGCGCTTTGGCAAAAATTTCCCGTGCGTCGTTCACGTAATTGCGCGCGGGAAAAAGCCACGCCCGGTCAATGAATAATACCACCTCACGCAACTCCGCCCTCGATCTTTTGCGCGGCCTGACGATTGCGCTGATGATCGTCGTCAACAACCCCGGGGACTGGAAGCAGATGTTTTCCATATTGCGGCATGCCGAGTGGGATGGCTTTCTGGGGGCCGATATTGTTTTTCCGCTCTTTCTATTTGTCTCAGGCTTTGCGGCGGCGCTCAAGATCGCGAAAATGCAGCCCGCCGGCCCTCACTGCGCGTCGGCTCTGACGCTGGACGAAGCCGAGCCCAAACCCTACTATCTGCCACTCATGCGCCGCGCGGTGATTCTATTTGCGATCGGTCTTTTTCTCAACGCCTGGCCGTTCGGGCTTTTGCCAGGTAGTGAGTTTTCGATTTCTCACCTGCGCATTTGGGGTGTATTGCAGCGCATCGCGGTTTGTGTGCTCATAGGGGGATTGATCCTTTATCAAGTCAAATCGGTTCGTGGTACAATCATCGCCCTTATCGTACTGGCTGTTCTCTATGAAATGGGTATGAGGCTTCCTCTCATACAAACCGGCGAAGGAAATTTCGGGCGCAGCTTTGCCCTCGCCGATAATTTTGCGCGCTATGTCGATACCAGCGTCTTGCCGGCGGCGATGCTCTACAAGGTGAAGAAAATCCCCTTCGACCCCGAGGGGCTCTTTACCACGCTGACGGCTACCATGACTTTCATCGCCGGAGCGCTGTGCTATCGTTTGCCGCAGCGGCGGCTGGTACTTGGCCTGGCGCTGATTCTCGCCGGCGCCGCGTTCGCCTGGGTCGAGCCGGTGAATAAGAATCTCTGGACGCTCAGCTATGTTCTGTTGACAGGCGGTGCGGGCGTCATGCTGCTATCTTTGTTGGAGAGGATTAATTTCGCTGCCAGTGGTTGGCGATCCCGCATCACGGACCCATTCATCCGCATGGGCAAAAACCCGCTGGAAATCTATATACTGAGCGGTATAGTGGGTAAAACCCTGGCTTTGACAAAAATGGCTTCTGGATTGAGTTTGAAGGTCATTCTCTTCAGCTGGATGGCCTTCTTACCGGTTTCAGGCCAAGTTGCGTCGTTTTTATATTCTTTGATTCTGCTGATTGTACTGGCATGGCTGACCCGGTTTATGCGGCGCTTATCCGCTTGACCGGCTCATTCAGCTGGTGCAGTAAGTGCTATGGAAATCCGGAACCTATTAGCGATTGCATTGTTGGTGCTGACATCAGCAGTCTTTGCCAAAGCCAAATTCATTAACAAGGACACGCTCGAGGTCGTCGCCCAAGGCAAGGCGCAGAAATCCGGTTCGGCGACGCGCGACGAGGCGGGTTGCAAAGAGGCGGCGCGCAGCGAAGCGCTACGTATCGCCATCGAGACACTAGTCGACATGAACTGGCCGAATGTCAAGGGCAAGGTTTCGCGCCAGAAGTACGGGGAAAAAGTTATCCAGACGACAGAGGGCAGCATCAAAGGCGGGCACGTAATCGCCGCGAGCTTTGACGACAGCACCGACCCCGTGACGTGTACGGTAACGCTGCGGGTCGAACGCCTGGACCCGGCGGCGACGCACAAACGTGTGATGCAGGCCTTGGACGCCGAGGCCAATAGCAAAAAGGAAATTCTCGCGACGCCATCGCCGAAAAAAAACGCACCGAAATAATTTGCCCGGCAAATGTGTTCTGCCTTGACGCGCGGTTTTCATCGCCGTACGCGCTGACTTGAACTACCTCTCCGTAGAAAAACTCAGTAAAAGTTTCGGTGTAAAACCGCTGTTCGAGCAAATCTCCTTTGGCCTCGATGCGGGCGATAAGAAGGCGCTCATCGCAAAAAACGGCGCCGGTAAGTCGACGCTCATGCAGGTACTCGTCGGCCGTGAACCGCCAGACGCGGGGCGGGTCATACTCAAAAACGGCATAACCATAGCCTACCTCGATCAATCCGACAGCTTAGATGAAGCCATGACGATTCTCGAGACCATCTTCGACCAGTCGCGGCCGATGATGCGCACCCTCGCGCGTTATGAAGAGGCGATGATTTCGGGCAAGAATATCGACAATGCCATCGCTGAGGTCGAAGCCGCCAACGCATGGGATTACGAACGCAAAATTAAGGGTATTCTGACGCGGCTGGGTATCACGAACCTCACGGCGAAGATTGCCTCGCTTTCGGGCGGCGAGCGCAAGCGTGTGGCGCTGGCGCATACGCTGATCGAAGAAGCCGATGTGCTGATTTTGGATGAGCCGACGAACCATCTCGACCTCGATATGATCGAATGGCTCGAGAGTTATTTGCAGCGCGAGAGTATCACGCTGCTTTTGGTAACCCACGACCGCTATTTTCTCGAGACGATTTGCGATGAGATTCTCGAACTCGATAACGGACAGCTCTATACCTACCACGGCAACTATTCGAACTTTCTCGAAAAGAAGGCGGAGCGCGAAGAGAGTGAGCGCAAGTCGATCGACACCGCACAGAACAAGATGCGCCGCGAACTTGAATGGATACGCAAGCAGCCGAAGGCACGCACAACGAAGGCAAAATACCGGGTCGATGCTTTCGAAGATTTGAAGGTCGCGGCGACGGCGCGCAAAACAGAAAAACTACAGACGCTCGATACCGAGATGACGCGTATCGGCGGCAAAATTCTCGATATCACTAACCTCGGAAAAAGTTTCGGCGAGCGCAAGATCATCGAGGGCTTCGAGTATAAATTCCTTAAGGGTGACCGTATCGGTGTGATTGGCAAGAATGGCACGGGCAAATCGACCTTTCTGAATCTGGTAACGGGGCTTTTGCAGCCCGATACCGGCAAGGTAGAAAAGGGAGAGAATACTGTCTTTGGTTATTACCGTCAGGCAGGCCTCGACTTCCGCAAAGACGCCACGATTCTCGAGGTTGTGCGCGATGTCGCCGAGGCGATTCCGCTGGCTAAAGGCAAGTCGCTGACGGCAGCACAGCTGCTCGAACAGTTCTTATTCCCGCCAAGCACACACCGCCAGCTCGCCACGCGGCTGAGCGGTGGCGAGAAGCGACGCCTTTATCTTTTAACGATTCTCATGAAGAATCCAAATTTTCTGATTCTCGATGAGCCCACGAATGATCTCGACATCGCGACGATTGACGTGCTCGAAGACTATCTGCAGAATTTTCCCGGCTGCCTTTTGGTCGTCTCGCATGACCGCTACTTCATGGATAAACTCACGCAGCATCTCTTCGTGCTGGATGCCGACTTCAAGGGCTTCTCGGACCAACCGCCGGCCGGCTCGAGCCCTGACGCATCGATGCGCCTGGGGCATATCACCGATTTCAACGGCAATTATTCCGATTACCTTGCGGTCAAAGAAGCTCAGGAAAAAAGCGAGATCGCTGAGCAGAAAAGCCAGCAAAAATCACGCGAGAAGAAAGAACGTGAAAAGCCGAAGGGTCCGACAATGTCGCAGATCAAAGAGCGTGAAGGTCTCGAAAAGGAAATCCCGCTATTGGAAGCAAAGCTCGCGAGCCTCACAGCAGAGCTTGCCACGGCCGGCCTGCCCTTCGAGCGCACTGCGGCTTTGGGGCGCGAGATCGACGCCTTGAATCAGCAAATAGAGTCGAAGACTAACCGCTTTTTGGAGCTTGTCGAACCCTAAGGGTTGACAAGCGCCGCGGCAATGCAGACGGATGTCCATGTGCGGTGCGACCGCTTGTTCTCTTCAAAAAGACCTGGACCAGATCAACGATCTCGCAGGCTCCCTGCTTTCGCGCGACGGCTATGACCGTTGGAGCCATGGTTCGCCCGAAGAGAAGGCGGCAAATCTCGAAGCGATGGATCGCGAAGATCGGGAAATCAAGAAGCTCAGGGATAAGCTCACAATTCGAATCCTGGAGCTGCGTGCAACAGACCCTGCGGCGGTGGTCGAATGGGCTTCGGCGCATGAGGCGCTTTTAACTGACTTCATCAGGGCGAAGAGCGTTGATGCGGAGAAAAACGGTACGGAGATTTACGTCGCGCAGGGCGAGCTTGAGGCATGGGGCAAGCTGAGAAACGGTGAAGTTTCTACCGTCGATCAAAATGTCTACTACGTGCACTACAATCCGGAATTGTCCCGCTCTTATTTCGGTTGATGGTAAGCTACCGGAATGAAAGACGCCAATGCACCATGCCGGAAATCGATCTCGTTTACGAACAAGACAGATACAACCGCTATGGTGTTATAATCCGCGAAAACGAAATTGTGACTTATTGGCTGGGGCCGCGCGATCTCGGTGCGGTGAGCAATTTCAGCATCGGTGCCTTTCTTGAAAATCCGCCAGGCTATATACCGGAAGATGTCGTAAGACAAGTCGCCGCTATCGTCGCCGGCTGGAGTCCGCCGCAGCAGCAGGGTATCGCTGAAGAACAACGTGCAGAAAGGCAGAAGATGGTATTGCAAAAGGAGCAGGCGCAACGCGAAGCGAAAGAGGCGCGAGAGACAGAGCAACGTCGAACCTCCATATGGAATTTGCCCGACCCCTGGCGCAAGGCGGATTAACCCTTGCCAAAACTCATTCCTTATTTTCTCATCACGTTTCTCAACATGGCGGGTTTCGCGCTGATTTTTCCCGTCATGCCCGAGATGCTTGACTACTTTCAGAAAACCGTACCCGAATCGGGCCGCTGGCTCGATGCGGCGGCGAACCTGCTTTTTCCCGCGCAGGCGCCGCAGCAAATGCGGCTGGTTTTTCTCGGTGGGCTGATTGCGCTTGGTTATTCGCTGACCGCTTATTTTGCTTCGCCGCTCTGGGGCCGCTTATCTGACCGCTACGGCCGCCGCCCGATCATCTTTATTTCTACCGCTGGCATGCTGGTGGCGACCGCAGTTTGGATCTTCTTTGCGGGGGCCGGTGTGTTGTTTTTTTCGCGGCTTTTTGCCGGTTGTTTTTCAGGCAGTTTGGGTGTGGTGAGCGCGGCGATTGCCGACGTCAGCAATGAAGAAGAGAAGGCCGAACGTATGGGCTACTTTGGCGCGGCCTTGGGTGCCGGTATGCTTTTGGGGCCAGTGCTCGGCGGATTGCTTTCGTTGCTCGAACTTCCGCTCTGGCACAAATATTCACACTTGGCCATCGCGACCTGTGTTCTTTATCTTGTGGAGCTCATGCTCAACCGGCTTTGGACTCAGGAAACTTTGGAGAACCGGCAGAATGTGCGTAGCCGGCTACGCTTTTTTCCTGCGGTATTCTCACTGCCGGGCCGTGATTTCAAATTGCTCTGGGTTATCTATGTTCTCTATTGTATCGTGTTTTCGGCGATTGATTTTGTCATGCCGTACTTTTACCGCCTCGAATTTTCACTCAGCCCTGCGCGCATAGCCCTGGTCTTTCTGCTAATCGGTTTTGTACTCGTGTTGGGGCAGGCGCTCTTCGCTGGTCCGGCTGTGAAGCGCTGGGGCTACAAACGCGTGCTTGTGCTGAGCCTTACGGCCATGCCGTTGCCGTTAATCCTCGTGGGATTTACTCCCCCGTATTTTCTTCTTTCACTCTTGGGCATTGTGCCAATTGCCCTGTGTGGCTCATTCTTCATGCCCGTGGTACCGGGACTCGGCACCACCATCGCGCCGCCCGATCAAAAAGGGTATTATATGGGTATTCTCGACGCGGGGCGCGCGCTGGCCTTTGCCATTGGGCCTGTCATGGGGGCCTTGCTCTATTTCTTTCTGGGGGCGAAAGCCGGCCTAATCGCTATGGCCGCAGTGATTTTGGTCGCCGCCTTGATCGCCGCAAGAATCAGGCAGTCTCGTTAACATAGCATGTTTCTCCAAGGCGATGCCGCAGGTTATCATTAGCTTGAACCATGCTGTTTTTCTACGCCAATAGTTTTTTGACCTTGCTGATCGGCAACATGTTTGTCTATGCGATGATCATCTTTTCACGCGCCTCCAGTGGTTCCGATGCGATTGCCGGTTTTGTCTATGCGGGTAATCTCGTGCCGCCGCTGATTCTGGGGCTCTACGCGGGCACGTTGCTCGATCGTTTCCACCGCAAAACCGTGGTGATGATCGCGCAGACATCTTTTATTCTGACCGGTACGATCATGATGTGGCTCACGGCAAATCATTCCGCGGTTCTGACCCCGGTTATGCTTATTGGCGTGATGGTTATCAATGGCATCGGTTTGAGTTTTATCATTCCCGGCCGCCTCGCCCTGCTCGGAGATCTTGTGCCGGCGGAGAAAATCCCGCAGGAAAGCATGAAGATTCAGATCATGATTATGCTTGGCTTTGGTCTGGCGCCCTTTGTCGTCGGTTTTCTGCGCCGGCATTATGAATGGCCCGTGGTCTTCGGCACGATCGCGGTGATCTATGCGTTGGCTACTCTGCTGCTGATTCCCGTCAAAACAACGGCAGGTAGGCGCGATGCCGCCGAGTCACCGTGGGCGAGCCTCAAGCATGGTCTGCGTTATGTGCGCAGCCAGCCGATGATTCTGAGTCTACTCGCCGCAACCTATGTCGGGCTTTTTCTTGTAGGGCCGCTGCAGGTGCTCATGCCAGAATTTGCCCGCAGCCGCTTGCATCTCAACGATGCGGAACGCGGTTCGCTGATGACCCTGCTGGGTGTCGGGCTGCTTTTGGGGGGCGCCTTGGCGCAGTTTCTGGCGCACCGTTTGCGCCGGGGGCTAATGATCGTTTCGGGCGCGGGGGCTTCAGGGCTGGCAATGTTCTTTATTGCGGATTCGCAAAGCCCGGTTTTCGTGGCTGTGGCGCTTTGCCTGGCGGGTATCTTTGGTGGCCTGATGAGTACGCTGATACCTGCGGCGTTACAGCAGCATACGGCGGATGCCTCGCGGGGACGCGTCATGAGTATCTATAACATCGTTTTCCAGAGCGCTGTGGGGTCGGCGGCCATTGGCCTGTCGCAGCTGTCGCGCGCGACCAATATCAGTTTTGCCATTCAGGCCGGTGGTCTCATGATCGTGGGCGGTGCCGCGCTGTGTTGGTTATTAAGACCACTGCGCACGCTACGCTGACCCCGTCGCCGAAACAATTGCATTTACGATGGTGGTATGAAATTCCCTGTTGTGCATGCTGCGCTGGTCTGCTCTGATTCTTTTGCTTCTGACCGCATCGCTTGCCGCCGATTCACCCGATGCGCAATGCGAGCCCAATGCACTGATTGCTAAACCGGATTTTCAGGTTTCGGTGACGTCGGCCTACCGTGCGGCCGAGGGCGGCTATGAAGTTACCGTCAAAAATAACGAAAAATTCCCCGTCTATCTCGACATGCGCATGACAAAACTCGTGAATCTCACCTCGGCCAAGGGAAAATCTTTTGTTGTGCCGGTCGCCGCAGAAAGCGAAATCGTCGCCGTGCATCTGCGCGTGAGAAATCCTGCTTTGGCTGCCAATTTTAATTACACGTTCGACACCTATCTCAACGATGTGAAGAATACAAAACACAATCCCAAAACCGAATACGAGCTGCCGTTTCAGGCGGGATTTTCGTCGCCGATTCTGCAGGGGTATCGCGGTAAGTTTTCACATAACACCGAAATTAACCTGCATGCGCTCGATTTTGGTATGCCGCGTGGCACGCCGATTCTCGCCGCGCGCGACGGCATGGTGATTGCCTCACGCAGCGATATGCGCAGCGGTGGGATCGATCCCTCTTTGTTGAATTCGGTGGATAGCGGCGGCAATCTGGTCATGGTGCTGCATGACGACGGCACTGTGGGTCATTATTACCACATGCGCTGCGGCAGTATTACGCTGAAGAAGGGCGACGCGGTCAAAGCGGGAGATACGATCGGCCTCGCGGGAGCGACGGGGTATTCACATCCCGATTACCCCCATCTGCATTTCGTTGTGCGTGTGCCCGATCAAAAGAATCGGTTCGGCCGTAAGACTGTACCCACGCTTTTTCGCACGGGCACAGGTGTGAAACTGTTAAAAGAAGGGGAGAGTTACAAGAAATGATCTCTTTAATTAAACCAATGCGGCGTTTTTTGCGCCCACTCTGAAGCGGCAAAGTTCTTGTGTAACAGTTGGAAAGCCCTTTTTGAAATCTTGCCTTTCTCCGGAAAGTCGCAACCATAACGTGTGACTTTCACAAGCCGGTGCAGCGCCTCGGCGAGCCACGGCGCCGTCGGTGTTTTTTCGGCGACTGGAAAAATGCGCTCGGAGAAAAATACCGCGGCATTGCCCGCGCTCATCAGTTTTTGGTATTCGCCGCGGCCGTCGGCAAAAGCGTATGGCTTGGTAATTTTTGCCGGATAGAGCTGTGTGAAGAACGTCTCATCGAGGCCGGCATAGATACGGTAGTGATCCCACCCGATATTTTCTTTTTCAGTGCCGCCGAGCTTGCACCACCAGTTTTCACGGAACGAGTCGATGGTGTCGGTTGAGCCGTCGCGGCCGTGGTGGCCGGCCACATAGGGCACAAGGCCGGGATTTCTGAGCAGTGTCAGCAAAGTCTCTTCGTCGGAGCCTTGCTTTTCCAGGGTCTTCGCGATGTTGCGATCGTTAACGATTAGATACGCCGCGAACCTTTTTGCATCCGCCTCAGATTTGAGGAGTATGCTGCGCACCCAACCCACGCGGGCGATTTCGATCTTACCGGGCTTCGAGAGCGCGGGCGAGGCCATGAGTGCCTCATAGTCTTTGAGCGAGGCATGCTCGGTGAGATAGCGCGCTGCGTCGCTGTCGAAGCCGAATTCATGCTCAGGTTTCTGGTTGTTGACCACCAGCAATTTGCGTTCGAGAACCGCCGCGGCCTCGGCCAAATTCTGTGCATAACGCAGCTTCACGGCCTTCAGGGCATTCAGCGAACTTGTGTCGCCGGCTTTTGTGAGTTTTTTCTCCAGGGTCTCAGCGAGCTTCGCGTCATAGCGCAGCGCGAGGCGGTAAAAGGCGATCGTGGTAAAAGCGGGATGGTCCGCGTCGATGCGCGCGGCATCCGTAAGATAGACATCCTTCTTCGGCGAGTCGGCACCGAGTTTCGAAAGCACGGCCACGAGCCAATGCGGTTTTTTCGTCTCGCCATACTTACGTTCGGCCATAGCAAGGGATGCGGCATCCTGCGCCTGAAAGTTGTAGATCCATTGGGCCAGATCGTTGCCTTCGCTCATCAGCTTCGCCTTGTCGCTGCTGGTATTCGACCATTTGCGCACAAGATAGCGGAATTCATGCGCGATCTCGACGGGGTTGCCCGTGGTGAGCTCGGCGATCAGGTTACGTGCATAGGACTTTTCATCACGGCGCGCCGCGAAGAGTTTTTTCAGTTTCTGGACATTGGCCTTTACATTGGGATTGCTCACGGCGGCGATTGTGGTTTCAAGCAGCTTCTCTATCTCCGCAGGCTTGGGGCCCGCGCCCGCAGCGAATTCCGTGAAGGCACCGGTCTGGCGCATGCGCGTGCGCACCATCATGTAGCGCGCGACGTCGCGGTGCAGGGAATTGCCTTTTGCGAGCGCTTCAAAACCCGCATAGGCCTTGTCGTATTCGTCGCGGTAAAAATAAAATGCCGACTGCTGGTAGAGAAAATCATTCTTCACCGCCTGCGGTGCATCCTTCGCGGGTGGCGTCAGCTGGCCCTTTTTTTCACTGCAGTTGGCGAAAACGACGTCTTGATTCTTGAGCCAGGTTTTGCCGTGGGTTGACTTGGCGCGCGCCGGCAACAGTTCGCGCGCATAGTGCAGCGCATCGCCGTGGCAGTTGGTCACATAGCGGTATGTGCCCGCGGGTTTATAGGGGGTCACCTTTTCTGCCGCGGCATCGGGAAAGAACTCTTTGCGCGCTTTGGCCCAGAGCGCCTCTTCATCCACATCGGTTTTTTGCGCTTCCACAAGGGCGATCGCGCGTGCGGGGTAGCTGGAACCTGAAAGCAGGGGATAGACCAGCGTGAGGTAGTCAGATTTGAAGGTGGCAAGAACAATGCCCGGCTCGCGCATACGCGCAGCATAGCTGCGCGACGAACCCTCGGCATCGATCATCGGTGATTTCTCGAAAAAAGGTCCGCAGGGATAGAGGGCTGTGTGTAGCGCGGCGACGACGGCGAGCGTTTTAGCGAAGGTTTTCATGGATGCGGGCGAGCATTTGGGTAACGTCTTCGCGACGCCAAGCACGATTGCTAAAGAGATAGTACGTCTTTGCCTGGGGCAAAATCGGGTAGATCTCGTAAGTGGCGAGACCCACGGCATTCTGGCAAGGGGAGTCTTGCGGCAGGGCGTGGCGCGCACCACTATTTTTATGCGAAGGGTCGAAAAGCATGGGGACGACTTCGGCAATGTCCAAGCCCGCGAGCCAGTAGTCGCGGCCGCACCAACTCGCCAGCGCCGTAACAGACAACCGCAGCTTGGGATTTTCCTCTTTAATGGAGTGTATTAGACTCTTGTAGAATTCGCGCTGCGAATGAAAGACTTCGAAGTCGAGCTGCAAGGCCTCGGCCCCGCTGTTGGTCACGAGTTGCCGTATGGCATCGAGAATCAGCCGCTGCTGTGGAATTCCATAGCTATGCTGGCGGTGTGCACGCACATGCAGCACGGGCAGGGTGGGATGCCCCCCGGGTAAAAGGAGCGGTTTTGTGCGCGGCCGGAACACCGGCCTTTTTGCACCCAGATCGATTTCGCCCGCAAAGTAGGCGACGCCGGTTTCGTTACCCAGAAAGCGTAAATCTTCGGGGCGATCCCATGCCCAGAGATAGATGCGTGGCTCGGCGGCTAAGGCCGAAACCGTAAAAAGCAAGAGGCCGATGCCGCGGCGCATCATGGTCAATAGCCGTACTTTTCGCCCCAGAGTTTTTTCAATTGCTCGCGGATTTCGCGTTCGCGGGCGTTATTGCCGGGTTCAAAAAGTTTCGTGCCCATAATCTTTTCGGGCAGATATTCCTGCGCCGAAAACCCTCCGGCTTGATCGTGTGAGTATTGGTAGTCTTTGCCATAACCGATATCTTTCATGAGCTTGGTCGGCGCATTGCGCAGGTGCAGCGGCACGGGCAAATTACCGGTTTCGCGTACCACATTCTGCGCGGTGTTGATCGCCGCATACGAGGCGTTGCTCTTGGGTGAGGTCGCAAGATAGGTCGCGGCTTGGGACAGAATAATGCGTGCCTCGGGATATCCGATCATATTCACGGCCTGGAAGCAGGTCGTGGCGACGACGAGCGCGGTCGGGTTGGCATTGCCGATATCTTCAGAGGCCGCAATCACCATGCGCCGCGCGATAAACAGCGCGTCTTCGCCACCCTCGATCATGCGCGCGAGCCAGTAAACCGCGCCGTTGGGGTCGCTGCCGCGGATCGACTTAATGAAGGCGGAGATGATGTCGTAGTGGTTGTCGCCCGCCTTGTCATAGAGCACGGGATTTTGCTGCACGAGTTCGAGAACTTTCGCGTCGGTGATTTCGATCGGGTCGCCGGCGATGCCATCGATCACGAGCTCAAATACATTGAGCAAACGCCGCGCATCGCCGCCCGAAAGTCGGAACAGGGCTTCGGTTTCGGCGAGCTCAATTTTCCGCGTTTTGAGAAAGCTGTCCTTTTGCATCGCGGTAGTTAATAACGAGAGTAAATCCGCCTCATCGAGATTTTTCAGAATGTAGACCTGGCAGCGCGACAAAAGCGCAGAAATCACCTCAAACGAAGGATTTTCCGTTGTGGCGCCGATGAGCGTGATCTTGCCGGTCTCAACCGCGCCGAGCAGCGAATCTTGCTGCGCCTTCGAAAAACGGTGGATCTCGTCGATGAACAGCACGGGCTTCTCGGTAAAGAGCCCGCCGCCCGAGGCCTTCTCGATCACCTCGCGGATATCTTTGACACCCGAGTTGATCGCGCTCAGCGCATAGAAGGGGCGCTTCAGCTCGCCCGCAAGAATATGCGCGAGCGTCGTCTTGCCAACGCCGGGCGGCCCCCAGAGAATAATCGAAGGCAAATTCTTACTCTCAACCGCGCGGCGCAGCACAGCACCCTCGGCGACGAGATGTTTCTGCCCGACATAATCGGCCAACGACTTCGGCCGCATCCGTTCGGCGAGGGGAATTGTGGATTTCATTTTGGTGTTGAGAATGACCGTAACGGTATTTTCATCTGACCCCTCAAGCTATCTATTGTCAATTTTTCAGGGTTTCTCTCGGTTTTAGGCTGGAAGCCGCTGGGGAATTATGTCGCATTTTGGGTAATAGCCGATGGCAGAGTCTGTTTTTAGGGCAAATACGATTTGACGTAAGGTTCTCGCGGTTCGGTCGTGGGAAAATGTCGCCGAGTATTCAGGTTAGCGTGTGCATTAAGGAATTTTTGATGCCACTTGTCAGAGATGTTTTGGTGCTGGGAAAGCAGGCGGCTATTGGGCCCGCTGCGATGAGCAGGGCATTGAATTTTTTGCATGCCCGGAAATTTACATTGCTCAGCATCGAGGATGAAGTTATTGAGGGTGTTTTCATCAGGGATACGTTGCTCAAAAAAATTCCAGAACAAAAGGTGATTAGTCTCATATTGCAGCATGTTAAACCGACGATGCAGGAATCGGAGATTCTTAAGATCGATCTGGATGTAGAACTGCGTATAGAGGATGTATTCCTGTGACACAAGCAGCGCTTTTGACGGAAGTTAAAAATTGTGTTTGCGTGAAATTGTTTGATCGTGTCGCCGAATGCACTGAGATTGAAGGTGACAGGGAATCTACACACTTTGTTGTGATGGCCGAGCACGGATTTGATAAAGTCGTCGCGCCTTCTGATTTGCCCCGCTTTCCGAATTTCCGGGTTTTTGCAGATATCAAGCCGCGGAGCAAATGGGCCCTGCTGGAAAATTTCGAAGATGTAGAGAAAATCGATCGCTCAGGTTATTGCGGTGTAGTGCATTTTAACAAGAGCCAGGGGCGCCACGTGCTCTACCGGTTTCTTGATGAGGAAGCGATGTCTGTTGCCGCGCGGGTTGAGAAGAGTTACGAAGATTACCTGGCCTTTCTCGCCCACGAGTTCCGCAATGTTGCGCATGGAGTTCTGAAAATCAGCGAGGTTAATTTTATGAAATTCAATCCCGCTGAATTTTTGAAGGTCGTGGGCGAAAAAATAACGCAACTTACCTCGGTTTACCTTGTACCGGACAGGAAAATGCAGTATGCCTCTGAGGCTTCGTATGCCACGAAGATTTCTTTGGCCCGATTCGTAAGAAATGCCCAATTGATTGTGGAGCCGTCCGCAATCGCCGCTGGCGTGAAAATCTCAACCTTTGTTTGCGCAAGGGCGCATGAAAAAATCACGATCTCCGAAACTCATCTTCTTCAAGCGCTCGTGAATTTGCTGCTGAACGCGATACGCTATGCCGGTTTTCATGCCAATGTGCACCTTAATGCCCGGCTGGAAACCGATGGGTCTGGTCTGGAAAGCGTATGCTTCGCCGTTTCGGACGATGGCCCCGGCATTATCGAAGCTGAACGCGAGAAAATATTCGAGAAGAAGTACCGCGGACGCGAGTCCAGTAGCGTCGCCGGCTCGGGTTTGGGCCTATCTATTGTGCAAGATATGGCGCACAGGGTTGGTGGTGAGTGCGGCGTAAATTCACCCCCTGAGCTGTACCTTGTACAACCCGGAAAAGGTGCGGAATTCTGGATTCGTGTACCGTTAGCCCGGGATTTCAAGGTTGCTTAAATCTCTGCAGAACCTCTTCTAATCGCAGCGTCTGCATGGCGCCGACAGCATTCTCCCAGCGCCCCTCTGCACACAGCCCACTCACACCCGCAGCCTCATACGCCGCCTGCGCGGCAGCAATACAGGCATCGCGCACCACCGCAGCCAGCTCATCAGGGCTCAACTCTGATCGTAGTTTACCGGGCATGGGGTAGGGACGCGGGTGGAATCGGCGCGTAAAGATTGTTAGGGGGAGCCGCATAGATATATGAAAACACTTCAGATTCATGATTTTTCAAAAATTTTGGATAAATTTGATCGAAAGGATAACATGTCTTCACCAAAGATATATGATACTGCAAAAGCTGAAAATTTCAAGAACGAATTCGAAAATTTAGCGAAGACTCTCCAAGCCGATAAATACTGCGTAGTTGGAATCGATATACTTGGTTATAGTCAATATGAATTTGAAACTCAGGCAATAATTCCACCAGTATTTAAAATACTATTGGATGAGGTCCTCAGACACCTTGTGGGTGCTGAATATTTTCTGTTTCATTCTCACACAGAGACTGATCTGCGAAAAAAATTTATTTCTACCGGGGATGGTGGATTCTTGGTTTTGGAAAATCCTCTACAAGGTTTGATATGTGCCCTTAAATTTGCCTCGATTCTCCATTTGTTTAATTCTTATAGTTTCTATCCAAGTATGCGCAAGTATTTAGGGGAACTTAAGGTTCGTTATTGTTTAACCTATAACTCAGTTTTTGAGTTTGAAAGTAACTTCTTTGGATCGGGCCTTATAAACAATGCTCGAATTATGTCACGCGATAAGCTTGACCGCTGTCTAATGGATAAGGATTCATATACTTGGTTCCTCGAAAAAATAAATGGTCTTGAATCTTTGCAAATATTTGACATGAAAGAAATTTCCGTAAAGCTCGGTATTCCGATTCCTAGCCTACCGAAGGGGCCTTTTAGCTACTCAGGAATATTGAACACGCCTTTTGACAAGCCTCGGCTGCGCGCCATAGTGACCCAGAAAATCGGATCGGTAAAAGCTAAGGCTCAATTGCTCGACGTATACAACCTGTTCGTCCAAGTATCAACCACTTATCTGGAGGAAACCACTCATGAGCCAGACAACTATGTTGTGAATTTAGGAAATCTCAATACGGTCGGTATCGCCGATTGATGCAACGTTTGGCGCAACTTTCCAACCATGAAACAGATACGAATATTTTTTTTGGGATGCTCATTCTAAGCTGCAAAGATTCAAATGAGAACTTAACTACGCCAAAACAAAGTAAAACAAGCAAGCTTGCAGGTGGAATTGGCGGGGGAGGGGCGACATGAAATATCAGCTAGTGCTTCAATTTCCCGAGCCAAGGGAAGATCCTTTCGATTTTATTGAGCGCCTTAGCGAAGAGATTGAGGCAAATCTGAAGCATGTCTCAGATTTTGATGGGCATGATATTGGTCAGGGTGAAATTAATTTTTTCATTCGCACGGATTGGCCTGAAAGAGAATTTGAAAATCTCTTTAACCTATTAGATACGAAAGAATTAAGAGCTGGCTATCGAGATTTTGATGAAGACGAGTATAAAAGTTTGTTTCCCCACGGCTCAAAATTTCAAGTTAAATGAAATAGTCGCAGGGAGGGGGTAGCGTCAGCAATGGCCTGAGATAGACATGTATGGCAAAATATACATATAGCGAGTATCCACCAACCTTAGCCGAGGCCAGCATCCCATATGCGGAATTTTTGAAGACGCAAAATTTACCGGGCCAGATAATTTGGGTAAGGCCATCACAAATTTTAATTTGGCGCCGAACCTGTTATGTAAAGAATCCAGGTAAGAACAGCTCAGAAGTTAACGATTTGTATAAAAATAACTATAAACGCTTTGGAGCACGGGTTGATGGTCTCGGACCTTTAGATAATCAAGTAGTAGCTCAAATTACAATGCCATTAAATGATCTGACAGCCCAATATCGTCAGGTCGGGACAAGTCACTTAGGCTACAGTATGCTAGTTGAGCCCATTAGATGCAAAGCTGTGCATTCCAATCTATTCTGGCGCGTTTTGCAGATGCTTGGGGCTCGCCATTGGGAAGAAGAGCCCAACCGCTTGCTGATGTAAGATCGAGGCACGACTACAATCAATACGCGCCAGTAGCGGAGAGCTCACGCAGAGTTTTTCCAATCGTAGTTTACCGGCCACCGTGTGTGGGCGCGGGTGGACTGGCGGGGGGGGGGGGCGAAACCCCCAAGAAAGATAGAACAACATGAGTGAAATAATTCAAGCCCATCAGTATTCAACTAATAACAGAAAATTAATTGAAAATAGCTCACTTTGTGGTTGTTATTATTGTAAAAAAATATATTCAGCGGTAGAAGTTACAGATTACTTAGCGGAAGGCTCTGGTACTGCGCTTTGTCCGAAATGCGGTATCGATTCTGTTTTACCTGATAAGAGCGGCTTTCAAATAACAAAGGATTTTTTGAAGTCAATGCATGCGTATTGGTTCTCATAGGAATAGGATATTCCGATCGTGGTTTACCGGCCGCGGGACGTGGGCGCGGGTGGATTGGCGGGGGCGTCAGATTCGGCGGCTCAATTCCAGTAACCAGGGAGGTTGGTTTTGTCAGAAAAATACATTCAGAAAAATGACCCAAATTTAGTCCGTGAAGTCGGTATTTGCCGGGATATCCTGGAATCCATGCGACAAAGCGGATTGAAAGATTTAGCAATCACCAATGTGGACTTCAATTTTACCTCCGATGATAAAGAAGAGCTGAAGGGTCTACAGGCCGACTTGGCTGCTGAATTCAAATTTAAAGTCGATTACCTGAAATCCATCGCAACAATACGTCGCGAATATGAGCTTTCCATAGAAATGCAAGGTGTTATCATCAGCGATGACCTTTTAATTTTTCTCATTGGCTACCTATTCACGAAAGCCTTGAACCATAACTGCTGTTTCGGTGACTGGGGCGCAAGCGTCTCAGATAAAATCTATGACTTAAAGGTGGCGACGAAGGATGCATTACAAGATAAAGGGTATGAGTATTATCATGGACAACGATTTTACCTCGCTTACCAGTCTTTTTATCTAGCCAACTTAAAAAAAGCCACTGCCGAACTGGAGTTCAATCTGGGATGCCTTAAGTATGATTATGGTTTTCGGGGTGATGCAACCGACCATTTTACAAATGCCATTACTATAGATCCGAAAAATCTAACGCCATATCTCAACCGCGGCGTTGCTTATTACGATATGCAAGAATATGAAAAAGCCATTTCAGACTATCAGATGGCAACGCGCGATGAGCCCAAGAACCCTAGCCCGTACATCAATTTGGGGAATGCTTATATCAAGCTCGGAAACAAGGACTTGGCAATCCAAAATTATGACAAGGCGATTGCCTTAGGCGCTGAAGATGGGCCGAAGATTAAGGCCCATGGACTTAGCCAAATTCAGCTTTGATGAACTCAATCCGTATTGAAACAAAGAGATTGATCCTACGCACCTGGCAGCGCGAAGATCTGAGTGATTTCGCGGCTATGAACGCAGATCCCGATGTGATGCGGTTTTTCCCGGCGCCGCTGACGGCAAACGAATCCGGGTTGTTATTTGAAAGACTGATTCGCCATTTCGAACTGAAAGGCTTCGGTCTATTTGCGCTTGAACTGAAATCAAGGCCAGGTTTGATTGGATTTACTGGCTTATCAACGGTGACCTTTACCGCACCGTTTGGCGAAGATATTGAATTAGGGTGGCGCATCATGCGCGAATACCAAGGGAATGGTTATGCAACCGAGGCCGCAAATGCGGCAAAGAATTACGGGTTCGATGTATTGGGTCTCAAATCGCTTGTGGCATTTACTGTGCCAACGAACTTGCCATCCCGAAGGGTCATGGAGAAAATCGGCATGGTTCATAACCCTGACGATGATTTTGATCACCCGAGAGTCCCTGAGCATCATCCGCTAAGGCGGCATGTGCTGTATAGAGTTGGGGCAACGAGTTCGGCTATTTCGCTCTGATCGTAGTTTACTGGCTACGGGGTGTGGGCGCAGGTGGAATTGGCGGGGGAGGGGGGGAAAGCCTCGGGAAGATATTTTGAGACTAAATATTCATACAGTTTACATTCATTTTGTTGATGGCGTTGAGGCATTTCGGCCAGTCAAAGCTTTGGTTGATTTGCAAGGTTGCTCACAGATATTACCAACTGCAGATTACGACCCAACAGATAGGACAGAATTATGGTCTTTCAGACCTGGGGATAAGGTTCTGGTAAGAAATCAAGAATTCGGTAAAGACAAGACGATCGGCGATCTTGCTTACGCGCCATATAGAGAAGCCGAACAAATAAAGGACCTGAATTGGTTCCTCTATAATTTAGTGTTAGAAAAAATCCAGCTCGGCAAACCGATTCAAGAATCTCACGCTGATTTTATTAACCAAATTAGAAACGATTTGGCACAGGGCATTTTTCATTATCCGGTCATCAAGGAAAAGATTCAGGATTTAGGATAGTACCTTGAACCGGGGCCTTAAGATGACAAAAAATGCCGCGATTACTGTGGTGGCTGGCTCCCGCCCGATCGTAGTTTACCGGACACGGGATATGGGTGTGGTGGGATTGGCGGGAGGAGCGTTGACCCCCAGCAGCCATACTAGGAGAATATTCATGCAAGAATCAACTGAAGTTAAGATATTAGCTGGTGGTCCGCGAGCAGCAGTTATTAGCATTTTGACATTGGGCTTACTTGGAATATTCCTAAGATTCGCTTCGAGTAACTTTAATCCTCAAAACGAAATACCAGAAATTATGTTCCGCATCATTCTTCTTGCGCCATTTGCTTGGCTATTACTTAAACCTTCAAAGATCGCCTATCAAGGTGTTTTAGCCGTATTCGGAGTAAATTTACTGATCAGTTTAATAATCACCATCCAGGCTCCGACGCCGATAATCATCGTCCCTTTAATAATGCAGACAGTATTAGGCATTTATCTTTTCTCATCTTACGCACAGGCTTTTAGTACGAAGTCAAAAAATACGGTTAAGCGCATTTATGCGCAGGCCCGGGAGGCTGAATCGAAAAAGCAGTATTTGGAAGCTAAGAATCTATACGCGCAGGTAGTGACAGAGTATCCTGGCACCTTGGAGGCCGAACTCGCTGCGGAATGTTTGCAACATTTGCCGCCAACCGTTTGAGTCTTCTAAGCTTAATTGGAAAGATTGCTAACAGAGAAATGAAATTCTTAGTTTTGATAATTCTGATCATAATGCAAGTGCCAGCCTGCTCGAAACCACCTAAAACGGAGCCATTCGAGTGCAAGTGCTATTACAGATTTAGCTCGAATGACGTGAAACAAGTCCCTTTCGATCCCGACAAGAGTCACTCACTGTACGAAAAGCAAGAGTATGATAAACTTATGGATTTGTGTCTTGCGTATGAAAAGCCCAGCCGTGAAGCGATTGGATGGCTCGCCGAAGCTTCCTTTGCGATCGCAGAGATAGGAGCTGGAAATGGGGTGCCCAATGGTTCACCGGAGATATACCTTGATAGCGCGTCTGATGAAATAGCTCACGATTATAGCCATGCAACAGAACGCCCCGCTCATTATTGGCCCAAGGAAATACGGTTCCGCTATGGTGCTTTAGCCATTTGCGCAACATCGTGTTATGCAGAGACAACAAACCCTGAGGACGAAAATTATTCTGAATACCAGAAAAGGCTACTCGTAGTCTTAATACGAACCAAGCAGTATGGTGAAATTCACAATTTCATAAAATCTGCAAAAGCATCGGGCATGTTGAAGAGATTGGATGCAACTTTTTTTCTGGACCTTGGTTCTCAATTCATTAAGTTAAGTGACCTTATTGAAGGAGTTCGATACATTAAATTCCTGCATAAACACATTCCACAACAGAAAAATCAATTAACTTATTGGCGTAAGTTATTCTTATACGCGGCGGAGCATGACCAAAGACTCGGCGTTATGCAAAGAAATCATGCAAAATCAGAAATCGATAAAACATTTCCGCAGTAGCCAATCTGATCGGGCTCGTTTTGATCGTAGTTTACTAACCACACGGTATGGGCGCGGGTGGATTGGCGGGGGAGAGGGTAAGACTCGAATGATAAATCTCCTGAAATTCCTAAAGAGACTTTGGCCAAAGGAGAAAGAACTTTGGACTGAAGAAAAGAGCGAGGCTAAACAATGTCTCCATTGCGGTCGGCTCGGTTCGGGCTATCGAATAAGCTCCCCCGGTCAACTTGCGGAGACAATATTAATTCTGCAAGAGATGCTTAACGACCAAACGCTATCAGAGGTGCCAAATCTGAAAGGCATGGTTCAGAAGCACAACAAACCATTTGGCCGCGTGTCTGCACGAGGAAAGTGGGAGGATACGCTTATCTACGATTTCGAATGTAAGCACTGCCATGATTTTTTTCATTTGGGAGTAGATACCTACCATGGAGGCGGTGGTAGATTGAAGAGAATAGGTCCAGAAATCCAGTATGATAGATATGGTAATACGCTTGCTTAGAATGCTCATTTACGATCCGGGTTTACCCGGCACGGCGCGTGGGCGCGGGCGGAATTGGCGGGGGAAGCGGAATTACATAAACTATGAACCCAAATAAAATGCCGGTTCTGAGTTTTTGGCCGCGCTTCTTTTTGGATTTATTGGCAGCCGTTACGATGACTATTGTTGGTATGTGGGGAACATACCTGTTCTCACTTTCTGACTTCTGGCCCTCTCTTCGCCATCCTGGCGGGGGGCAACACAGTGACCTTAGGGATTTAGTTGAAAACCATTACTGGCTTATAATTTTAATCGGTACAGTCACTCTTACTTATTATCAACAAGCCAGAAGGCGAAAATCAGGTACGCAGAAATAATTGTGCAACTTTGATGCATGTAGGGTGATGTGCCAAGCCTCCCGCACAGTAGCGGTAACCTTGGCCGGGCGCCTAGACCACTTTTTCTTGACGATGCGCTTGTTGTACAATAAATTGTACCTAATGGAAGCCGTATCTTACAGCGATCTCCGGAAAAATCTCAAGAAGTACATGGATGATGTATACACAGGCCATTATCCCCTGATCATTACGAGAAAAAATGATGAGAATGTTGTCATGATTTCTTTAGATGAGTTTAACGCCTTACAAGAAACCAACTATCTCCTGGCATCAGACGCGAATGCAAAACATCTCAAAAAATCTATATCACAGCATAAATCCGGCAAGTTGAAACAAATCAAGATTGCTTGATGAATGTTTTATTTACGGACGCCGGTTGGCAGGACTACATTTACTGGCAAACGGAAGATCGAAAGACTTTAAAGAGAATCAATGATCTTATTAGAGATATCAAACGATCGCCTTATGAAGGCATCGGAAAACCAGAACCGTTGAAGCATCAACTACAAGGGTATTGGTCCCGCAGAATTGATCCGGAACATCGGCTTGTTTACCAGGCTGAGGGCAATAAGACACTGATTATCATTGCCTGTCGTTATCATTACTAAGTCAGCACTGCGGTCAGCGGCAGCGAGTCGAGGAGTATGGCACCAATCGGCATTTCACGGCCACGGGGTGTGAGCGCGGGTGGAATTGGCGGGGGGACGTAAATCCAAGAGCTATTTTCCTGAAATATTGCCGCGAGTCTGAAAATAGTCGACATTCCATACGTATATTGTAAACATATACATGATAATTCCTGATTTTGAAGCCGTGGAAGGCTTTGAATGGGGCAAAGGGAATGTAGACAAAAATTATGATAAGTACCAGGTTACAAATCTTGAATGCGAAGAAATTTTCATGAACGAACCGCTGCTGATATTTTCAGACGATTTGCACTCAAATAACGAAGACCGATACACTGCCTTTGGCAAAACAAACCACTTTCGGTTTCTCGCATTGACTTTCATTCTAAGAAAGAACCGAATTCGTGTTGTTTCAGCGCGCGATATGTCAGCGAAGGAGAAAAAGCAATATGAAAACACTTAAAAAAATGCCCAAATTCAAGACTGAGGATGCAGAGAGAGAATTTTGGGCAAAGAACGACTTTACTGACTTTCTGGATTTTTCGAAAGGCATCAAGGCTAAATTTCCCAACCTAAAACCTTCGACCCAGACCATTTCGCTGCGATTGCCGGAGTCACTACTGACCGATATCAAAGTTTTAGCGAACAGGCAAGACGTGCCTTACCAGTCCTATATCAAAATGCTTTTAGCGGAGAAGATTGCGGAAAAGCTTCGTAAGCGATGATTTAGGGCCACAGCATTCACCAATCTCGATCCAATTCGCTTCCCATCGTAGTTTACCAACCTAGGGGCGAAGGCGAAGAGGTCGCCATCGCTTTCAAGTGTTCTCCCTTTGTTTTTGACATGCTGCGCGATCAAAAGGGCTTCCGGCCCGCTCCGTATCTGGCCTCGCGGCAACGTCGAGCTTAACAAACTCATTTCCTATGGTTTGCTGAGCTTCCATATCCTGGGTAGTAACTTACCCACCCGCCGGCGGTATTCGGCATAGGTTGATCCGAAGCTGTGCATCAGCGCGCGTTCCTCAAAATACAAACCGATAAAAATATAAGCGGTCACTGCTGCCGAGAGTAACGCATGGCCGGTAGACATGTGGGGAGTCGCCCATAACAGAATCAGTATGCCGAGTTGCATCGGATGCCGTACGTAACGGTAAAGCGCAGGTTGTCGGAACTCGTGACCTTGGTCTTGCGCGGATTTGCACCAGCCCGATTGCCGCAAGCCCACGAGAGCAGCATGGTCAATCAGGAAAGTAGACCAAACGGCGAAGATGAGGCCCAGGGCAAAAAACGAAAAAATCAGCGCTCTGGCCAGAGGCAGCTCTATGTTCCAAAGGATACCGGGCAACGGTTGCCAGAAAACGCAAATGGCGATGAGCAGCGTGGACGACGCGAATGCGTATACTGAACGCTCAAGCTGTATTGAGAACAATCGCTCAATCCATGTTTTTATTCGAGGGCGTGCTGCGACCGAATGGTGCAATCCGAAAATCAGGATTAAGGCAAGGTCGACGGCAAGCTGTGAAATCGTGTGGTTTTGCCATCGTGGCGAACGCTGATCAATGCCCAGGGGCCCAAGATCCAATAGGAATAAGGCGAACCAGGCAAAGGCAATTAGGAACTCCAAATATGCCAAAGCCCCAAAAAAGCGGACAGCACTTTTGCCAAGTGTCGTTGCATCGGACACTTACTTATCCCTCCAATCAGGCGATTGATTACTTTCTTCCCAACCAGGGACTTCAAGCCAAAGACCCTCGCCGACCGCGACGAGCTCACGATTCGCATCAAAAACGGCTGAACCTACCAGATTGCGCTTGCCGGTAATTTTTTTTACCCAACCTATCACGATATGCTCCTTACCGATCATGACGGGTCGCAGGATTTCCACTTCCAGCTTCGCGAGTACGGCTAATTTCAGCTCGCGGCCTGATAAAGCCGCGATGCCGCCCGGACAATCCAAGGCGGCCCAGATGTACCGCGCCGCAACCATGCCTTTGCCGTCATCGAGGGATGCGTCGGGAATCCAGGGGCTGGCCACCAGTTTGCCATCACGCCCTGAACCGCAGAAGATCCGCAGGCCGTCGCCGTCTACCCGCTCAGGACCGCAGACAAAACAACTGGGAAAATAATGGCGCTTAAAGCCTTCATACCCTGCCGACCATTCTCTTGCCTGATTGAAATCGGGAGCCTCCGGCAGATCGACGGTTAAATTTCCACTGGAAGGACGCGCTTCGACCACGGGCTTGTCGCCATCGAGCAAGACCACGGAACGCTCCTCACGGCGCACGGCTAATGCCGTTTGCAGGGGTGCCGGTGCCTTAACCCTTGCCTCTATCGGCCCCTGGGGATAATCGGTAACCAGTTCGGCGGCAAGACCGCAAACGTATCCGCCATTGCCGCTCTGGGGCGGGCCGCAAAATCTTTTCGCTACAATCGCCGACTCTGCGGGGCCGCGGGACATCATTGTCGTTTCGTGTTTTGAGTTTCTCATACCTTATCAAAAAACAGTTGCCGGAATGTTTTGCCCACGAAAGATCCATTGGAATCAAAGTATTTTTTAATGGCTTCTCCCCGCAAACTCAAAGAAATTAAAATCGATCGAATTTTAGTGGTTCTTGCGGGGCTGCGCGAAATTGTCATGGAAGAGCTGGCGGATTCATACCGCCGGCTGCATGTCCATGACATCAACCCGCCCCATGGTGCCGTTCTTTGCGCCCTGCAAACCAAGCAGCCCACCACGATGCTTGAAATTGCCGGGAAAATATTCCGGGATCAGTCGACCGTTACCGCTCTTGTTACGCATTTGACGACGCTGGGTTACGTTAGGGTAATTCAGTCGCCCAAAGACAAACGGAAACGATTCGTCGAATTGACCGATCAGGGAAAAGAATTGCGCGCCAAAGTTACCAAAGCAGCCCGTAAGATTCAAAGACAGATTTTTGACGGGATTCCATCCCGGGACAGGAAAAAACTGATGGAGATGCTCGTGCAGATTGGGCATAACCTGCACAGCCCGCATTTTTCAGAGCAATAAAGTCGCGCCGCGTCCCGGCTCGTATCGGCATTGACAATTTAACGCGGCCTGAGGGATTTATTTTGGGTCATAGGGGATGATTACGAAAGGCGCCGGATATTATTCGAAAAAGGTCTGTAACAACGTGACTGCGATGCTGGCATACTGGGATTCAAATCAGTTATGCCGTTTTGCAAATGATGCTTATCTGCATTGGTTCGGCCGTACAGCGGAAGAGATGATCGATAAGATTTATCTGAAAGATCTGTTGGGGCCGTTATACGAGATGAATCTGCCTTATATTGAAGCGGCTTATAAGGGGCATCCGCAGGTCTTTGAACGCGCGATTACGGCACCGGACGGGAAAATCCGGCATAGCATCGCGAGCTACACACCGGATGTGATAAACGGCCGGATTGAGGGTATTATCGTTCATGTCGCCGATGTTACATATCTGAAGGAAATAGAGCTGGAGCTGAAGCGCTCAAAGGAAAAAGCCGAGAAATTAGCGGCTCACGATTACCTGACCGGGCTTCCCAACAGATTATTTTTGAACGACCGTATTGCGGGCGCACTCACATATGCAAAAAACCATGGCACATCATTAGCGTTGTGCCTGTTGGATTTAGATTATTTCAAAAAAATCAATGATTCCTACGGCCATTTGGCTGGTGATGAAGTTTTGAAAGAATCTGCCGCTCGGCTAAAATCCGCGCTGAATTCGGCCGACACCGTTTACCGAATCGGCGGTGACGAGTTTGTGATTGTCATGGAACAAATCACGGATCCGAATCAAATTCAAGTCACCGCGGAGCGGATATTGGCGCGTTTCAGGCAACCCATGACAATCCTCGGGCAGGAAATCACGCTCACGCTGAGCATCGGAACAGCCGTTTGCAAAGGAGCAAAAACCTCTGCTGAGGAATTGTTGCAGAAGGCAGACCACGCACTTTATCAGGCAAAAAGCCTGGGCAGGAACCGCTACTCCAACAGCGCCTGAAAAATTGAGCTCAGTTTACAGCGTCTGAGAGACCGGCCGGCATTCTTAGTTCTTGACGGTGTTCATGGTCCGATCTACGCGACTCCTAAACTTATTTTACCGGGGGAAATTATGAAGAATGTTTTAATGAGCGGCCTTGTCGTAGCCATCATAGGTCTCACGAGTGCAACTTTCGCCAAATCAAAGGCTAAGAGCAGCAAGAGTTCAAGCAAACAAAGCAGCTCTACTTCGGGCAAACAAAGCACCACCGCCTCAAGTAAACCTAGCCAGGATGCCGCAGGAAAACAAACCACGGATACTTCGAAAGATAAGCAAAGCCAGAATCACAAGAATAAGAAAACCCATCGCTGCAGACTTCCCGATGGCAAGATTGATAGCAATAAGAGCCAGCAGGAATGCTTAAAAGCAAACGGCAAGTGGGTTAAATACTAAGTTTCCATAATCGGCGCGGTTATCCGCGAAGCGTGGGCGCCGCCGTGCGTATATGACCGAATTCTGGGAGGCGAGTTTCCAGGAGAAAAAGGCAATGTGGGGAGAGTTTCCCACAGACGCGGCCATACGCGCCGCAGAGCTTTTCAAAGCGCGGGCATATAAGAATGTATTGATTCCCGGTATCGGGTACGGTAGAAATGCAAAACCGTTTATCGGGGCCGGCATACCTGTTACAGGAATCGAAATTTCTGAAACCGCCATAGCTATGGCGCAGGCGGGTTTCGGTTCTGAAATCCGGATTTTTCACGGTTCGGTAGCGGAGATGCCCTTTGAAGATAAGCAATACGACAGCATTTTCAGCTTTGCGCTGATTCACCTCTTGAACGAAACAGATCGGCAGAAATTTATTGCGGCCTGTTATAATCACCTCAGGCCGGGCGGCACCATGATTTTTCTATCGATTGCTGAGAGCGCGCCGATGTTCGGTACCGGGAAGAAAATTACGGATCGCCTCTTTGAAACCATGCCGGGTGTCAGGTTGTTTTTTTATGATGCACAATCCATAGGCCGTGAATTTGGCGATTATGGGTTAGAGGGCTTTCAGCAGGTTTCAGAACCGGCAAAAAATACACCGACTCTACCCGATCTCGATTTTCTCTGGATTGAATGCCGCAAGAAAATCCAGACCTGAATTCTCCGTCTGCGGGATTTTTCCTGTACCGTTGATCCGCATTCACAGTTGATTCCGGCAGGCGATGGTAAGCACAATAATACATGCCCAAAAAGAATGGGAAGTTATCTTCAATGAGGGCAAAAACTGGCGTATCGGTATCTATCGCCCTAAATACCGCGGCGCAGCGGAAATCCATGAACTGGAACAGCACACCTGCCCCGAGTCGTTTCTGCTGCTTGAGGGCGAGCTGACGATGCTCTATCGGCAGCCGGACGGCTCGCTGGCGGAAAAACAGCTACGGCCCATGGAGCTGACGACCTTTACCGAGCCGCATGCGGGCTTTTCTCCCGATTTGTCAGGTGTTGCTTTTGTCGTCGAAAATGCTGCGTTCGAAACTAGTTATACAGATATCCAGACGCAGGCAGTAACGCGAACGGTTCGCGTCGGTCCCGCTTAAGATCTGGTTTTGATTTACGCCGCGTCGTTTGACGCTTTAGCTGGCGGCCATGCATAAAATCCTCATCGTCGATGACAGCCCCACGATTCGGGCCGCTGTCAAAGGCGCCCTCGCCTATAAAAAGGCAGATGTTCTCGAAGCTGCCACGGCGGTAGAAGCGGTGAAAGTATTCGAGCAAGACAGGCCGGCGCTGATCTTTCTCGACATCAACCTGCCCGCAGCCGATGGTTTTGTCGCACTTAAACGCATCCGCCTGATGGACGCCGCGCATGATACCAAGGTCGTGATGCTGACCGGCGTTACCGACAAAGCGACGATACAAAAAGCGATTGAAGAAGGCGCCGACGATTACGTTGCGAAGCCCTTCACACCGGTAGTATTGCGTGATAAGACAGATAAATTTCTGAAATAAATCCCTTACCGAACAGGTTTACATTCCAGTAAAAAGTCTTCAAAGACCTGCGAGATATAGAGCTTACCGTTATATACAAACGCGCCCGACGCGGCGCTGATTTCGTCCCCGGCATTGAAGTAGAGCCCGGTCGCCGTTTTCTGCGCGGGGTCAATCCCCACAATATATGACGGCGCCTTATTGTCGGCCGAGCTTGCGTGCCGGAAAAACTTCCAGTTGCTGGTATGCGACGAAGTCATGAGCTGGTTTTCGAGGCTGAAGAGATTATCGGGGCCCGCGATTTCGGCGATCAGCTGCTTATTGCCGAGTGTGCCGTCGGTCTCGCGGCTGAACTCATAGACTTTGCCCTCGCGCGTTGCCGAGACATAGACTTTGCTGCCGCGCGTAAGAATACCATTTGCCATCGCGATACCTTCGGCCGCAACACGGCAGCTGCCGCCCAGGTTCTGCGTCAGCGAGTTCAGGGTGCAATACGTTATTTTCGATCTTTTGAGGCCCCAAAAGACTTCCCACAAACTGCCGCGTGAGCCGTGGTCGTTGGTGACGTAGAAGTTGCCGGTTTCGGTGACAGTCAAGTCATTCGGTGAGTTGATCAGATCGTCGCGCACCTGGATCATGAACTCCAGCTTATCGTCGTTTATCTTATAGATCAGCACGCTCTGGTCGTTGTCGTTCATCTCAGCGCCGTGGTTGACGACGTAGAGAAAGACATCCTGGCCGTTGCGGAAGATGTCGATGCCGTGCGGCGAAAAGAAAACGGCTGGAGGTTCACCCGTGCGTGTGAGCTTTTTGACCTGTTTGGATTTCAGGTTGAGAGCGAAAATATCTCCCGCCACTTTCCATCCCCGCCGCTCATGGCTCGAGACAAAGATCGTGGTGTTGCCGCCTTTTTCGAGCAACGCAAAATCTTCGGCGCCCGGGCCGACGGTGATTTTCTCACACTTATCGTAGCGGTTCCTGATCTCGATCGAAGAGCAGTGCGCGAAGAGCGCGGCCAGGGCGAACCATGGCAGGCGCCGCACGATCTCAGAACCGTTCAGCAAGTTTATTACCCAGCGATTCGAGCTGCGCCTTCGCGCCGCTGCGGATATCCGCCGGCATCTGCTGCGCAATACGCACGATCTTGTCCTGGTTGATCATCGAGTGAGCGATATTGCCGACGATCTTACCGTCGCGCAGCACCTTGATGATTTCGAGCATGACCTTGTCTTCGAGCAGGTCGGCAAGTTCGCCCAGCTTTCCGTGAAAATTCTTCGCGGCGAGGTCTTTGACGACCTGCGCGACAATGTTTGTCTCCATCAGGTTGCCGATGCGCGCGGTGCTCTCGGGGCTCGCATAGAGCGCCACCTGGCCCATATAGTCGATGCGCAGCGATTTACCGATCTTCGCCGCCGCCTTGGGGTCCATGTAAATCACCACCTGTGCGATGATGTACGGTGTCAGGTAGTCGTGCGCAAGTTTGGCGATGATAAAATTGGGGATAAACTGCGTCGAGACAGCCATGACCTTGAAGACAGGTTTTTGCAGCTCTTCAGTTCTGTGTATGTAGTCGTGTATCTCTTTATGGATTTTCTCGAGCGTGGGCTCGTCGAGATTCTTCAGGTACGTGAGATCGCTTTCAGTGACGAGGCTCTCTTTAATTTCTTCAATAACAGATTCTTTGGACATGTTGCCTTCCTTAATATTCGATAACAGCCATTGAGGCCGATGTGAGCGGCAGTCGCGATGTCAACGAAAGTTTTGTCATCATCTGTTTACCATTGTACGATTCGAATTTCTTCGCGCCAGAGGCCTGCGCTACTGCACGCATCTCATCGGGTGTCGCGCCATAGGTGAATTTCTCATTGTAGATGAGGTCCATAAAATACGGCATCGCCATCTGCATGAGGTTCTTCACCGGGTGCGTCATCGAGTTGTGCCAGTAATCGAAAACCAGGGTGCTGCCCGGGCCGAAATACTGGCCGACGGACTGAATGGTCGAGCGCACGATCTCTTCGCTGACATACATCGAAACGCCTTCCCACAGCACGAGCGCGGGTTTCTTTTCGAGCCCCGAATGCGTGAAAATTTCGCTGAGAGATTCCTTCATAAAATCGACTTCGCAGTAATGCGGTTGCTCCCCCTCGATTCTCTCGTTGCGGAGGTAGAATTTCTTGCGGCGCTGCGTCGCGGGAAAATCAAATTCCCAGATGCCGTGCTTGATGGAGTCTTTGAGGCGCAGCGAACGCGAGTCGTAGCCCGCCCCGAGCAATACCACCGGCATCTGTGGGCCGAGCTTTCTCACATAGCTGTCCATGAAGGCATGGCGCAGGGTGATAAAATCAAACAGGCCCAGCGTCGCAGCGTTGACGAAAAAGGAGACAAATTCGGGCAGAATCGACAGGCGGTTGTAGATCGCCATATAAAAGTCAGAGAGAAACCGGCCTGCGTATTTATCGTTCAGTAGGCTCTTTTCCCCATAGTAGCTCAGCTCCAGCGCGCGTATCAGGGCCACGATTTCGGCCGTGCGGCTGGGCGTATTTTCTAACATGGGCTGATTTTTTGCCGATACTTAAGGCAGGCAAGTACTTTAATGGTGTCGATGTTCTTTAAATCTAAAAAGGCGGACAGTTACTCACCGGAAAGCAAGGCCGAGATTCTGGCCAAACTGCTCGAAAAATACCGCAAGGCCGAGGTGCGGTATGGCGCCAAATACTTCGATAAGGCCAAACTCGACGAGCGTATTAACTTCCAGCGCGCCGCGAAGTCTGACTTCCAGCGCTTCATCCTCGATGAGATGAATTTTTTCAAACAAATGGAAGCCAAGGCCGAAGAAGACGAGGCCAAGCGCAAAAGGCAAGAAGAGGCGGATGCCCGCATGCGCGAAATCATGGAGGCGAACGACGCCCTCATCGCCCATTACCCCGACGTCTTTTTTCACCCGTTGGCGACGCTGGAATGCCGCCGTATTGTCGGCGCGGTTTCGAACCTGTTTCCCGAAATCGACGACGAACTGCGTTATGTCTTCCAGGGCCGTAAGGAATGGGGCGAGATCAAATTTTACCTCTCCGATCTCGAACGTTTTATCTACAAGCCGCCGATGCGTATGACGGCCTTTCTCGCGCAATACGTCGCGCAGATCCAGAAGTGGGGCGAAGCCGGCCGCGACGACGCCGACCGCAAGTTCCTGCAGACCGCAGCGATGTGCCTGACGGGGATTACCAACGAACTTAAAACTTCACTCGATGCGTTGATTGATTCCGACAAAGTGAAGGCGTCGGCTACGATTGCCAAACTCGACGCCATCGTCTCAGACTTTCGCCTGAGCGACTGGGCCCAGCATGGGCTCGCGCTCAAGGCTCAGAAGAAACTGGGGATTTAGCTACTTCAACGCTTCTTCGAGATTCAGTTCAGACATCGCGTCCATGTCCTGGAATTCCAGCGTCACGCGCGTACGGCCACCGCCGAGGTTCGCGCTGTTGGTGACGGTCGCAGAGAACTGCCCGAGGCTCTCCTGGTGCTTTTGCACACGGAAGAGCACAATCAGCCCCGGCTGAAAGTGACGCAGCAACAGGCGGTCGGCGAGTTCAAGCTGCAGGCTTTTCATATCGATCTTTTGAACGGGAAGCGGCCGCGGTTCCTCGAGGATTAATCCGACTTTGCGCAGCTGGGTTTCGAGCGCGGTGGCGATTTTTTTCACCGACTGAAAGATCGAATCTTCCACAAACAGCGGGGTGTTGACCTGGATATACCCGATCGGGAGTTTTTGTTTGTAGAGGATAGGTACCGTCACCTCTCCATGCAAATGTGTCGGCACCTTGAGGTCGCTCTTTTGTATTTCTGCGAGGTAGGTGTCTTGCGGAAAATATTGGCGCGGGTTGAATGTGGCAGGTGGTTTGGGGCTGTAATAGATAATCCGCGGGTTGCGCACGAGGTTTTTAAGGCGTGTGTCACTCGCTTCACCCGAGGCGAGAAAGATTTTATGGTAGGGAACCAGGTTCTTCAGTTCACCGTCAAAAAAATTCAGCACAAAGCCATTCACTTTTTTGCGGTTCGCTTCGATGACGAAGGCTATCTCTTTGGACGAAGTGAGATTGGTCATGAAAAAAGGCGTGGAGTTATCGGTCTCTGCGACATCTTTTTTTCCGTCATCGGTAATTTCGAGTGCCTGCGGATGCAAGATTTCCGTCGGGCCGTTGCGCAGCAGAAACTTACAGATAGCGACAATGCGCTTCTTGTTGTGGCGTATGAGTACGCGTCGCTCGGTGGGCGAATTCAGAAACTGCGTGCGGATTTTGAGTTCGGGCCCGGTCGTGAGCAGTGTGTATGAAATGAAGCCAGCGGGGTGCTCGGCATCGTCGACCAGTATCGAACAGGGCTTTTTGCCCATGATCGTGTTCAGAATCTGGTGAACCTGCGGTATTTGATTAACGCGAACCATGGTCGACTCTGCAAACTGCGCAGCGGACACAGTGAGTCAATAATTTGCGGCCAAAACAATGCAAATTATGGCGAACACTTGATACTTTCCGAAAGGTATTTACACGCTAACGCCTGCACAGGGAGGCAATCTTTAGATGAAGGGCACGGTCGACGCCAATAACCGCAATTTTACCAGCCTCCCCACGTCTGACGAAGTACGCTGGCTACCGGTGACACAACCCGGCGTGCGTGTGGGCGAGTTGCCTGACGGGCGCATGCGCATCAACCTGGGGCCATCCCACCCCGCGACACACGGCATTCTCGAAAACCATCTCATCTTGAACGGTGAGACTATCGAATCAGTCGAAATCTACACGGGCTATGTGCACCGCTGTTTTGAAAAACTCGGCGAGCATTACGGATACAACCAGTTCCTGGTCTGCACCGACCGCATGAACTATGTCTCCACGCCGATGAATAACATCGGCTGGATTCTCGCCGTTGAGAGTATGATGGGCATTCAGGCTCCGCCGAAAGCACTGGTCGTGCGCATGATTATCTCTGAGCTCTCGCGTATCATCGACCACATCATCTGCCTCGGCATTCTCGGCGTCGACCTCGGCGCCTTTGCTTCGTTCCTTTATATGTTCCACAAGCGCGAAGATATCTACCAGATTCTCGAGAAGATGACCGGCGCGCGCCTCACGAACACCTTCTGCCGCGTCGGCGGTCTTGAAAAAGATATCTATCCCGCATTTGTGGCGGATGTCAAAAAGTTCCTGAAGACTTTTCCGAAAGTGCTCAAGGAAACCGATACGCTGCTGACCAAGTCGCGCATCTTCTATGATCGCACGAAGGGCGTCGGCAAAATCTCGGGCGAGCGCGCGTTGGCCTATGGTTTTACCGGCCCCAACCTGCGCGCGGCGGGTGTCGACTATGATGTGCGCGTCTCGAACCCCTACATGTATTACGACCAGGTCGATTTTGACGTGCCAGTCGGGGACGACGGCAGCGTCTATGATCGCTACCTCGTGCGCCTCGAAGAGATGCGCCAGTCAATGCGTATCATTGAGCAGCTGGTGAATAATATTCCCGAGGGTGCCTGGCATGCAGATATCCCCCATGCATACCTGCCGGCGAAAGATAAGGTCTATACCTCGATGGAAGATCTCATCTATCACTTCAAAATTATCATGCACGGCATTGAAGTGCCGACGGGCGAGCACTACTTCTCGACAGAAGCGGCGAATGGCGAGTTGGGTTTCACGATCGTCTCGCGCGGAAAAAAGAGCCCGTGGCGCGTACATGTGCGCAGGCCCTGTTTTTGGTATTATCAGGCTTTCCCGGAGATCGTGACGGGTGGCCTCTTGGCCGATGCGATCGCGAACATGAGTTCGCTGAACGTCATCGCGGGCGAACTGGACTGTTAAAGACGCGATGACCGCGCTCAATTTTTTGCGCGTTCTGGGTTACCTGGAAGGCATTTCGTTTCTTCTTCTCATGGGCATTGCCATGCCCCTAAAATATTTCTTCAGCCAACCGATGGCGGTGAGAGTTTTAGGTTCACTGCATGGGTTGCTTTTTGTCGCTTATTGCGGTCTGGCGCTGGTGGTTTGTTTTAGGGAAAAGTGGTCCCTGAAACAGTTGATTTTGTGTTGGGTGCTTTCTTGCCTGCCGTTTGGAACATTCTGGTTTGACCGGAAATATCTCAGGGCAGCCGTAACGCACTCTTAGCTTCACGCTTTCGTTTTTGTTATTTTGGCATGAAAAATTCCTATCCGGCGTATAGTTGCCGTGAAGAAACTTATCTTAATAACACTAATCTTATCTATTACCGGGCTTATCTGGTCAAATCAGGAGAAAGCGCAAGGCGCCGAAGTCCGGGCATATCTGGCGAAATGTAACCGACTTTTAGATAAGCATATCAATGCCCTGTCGGCGGCTGGTGATGCGAAACAAACAGCGTATGCGATGCAAAGTTATGCGAAAGATATGAAGCCAATGGTCCAGGTGAGCCGGGCCATGACAAAAAAGTATCCCCCAACCGCTGGTCAGAATAGAGAGATCCGGGCTGAAATGGCGGATATGAATTCAAAAGTCATTAAGATGAATGAACTTTTGGATGAAGCCAGGAAAAAATACGGTAAGGATAAACATTTCCAGAATGCGGAAAAGATCCTGGTGAATACCGGCCTTTTTGGCCGCGCCTGACTTAACGGTTAATCTGAAAAGGGGAGTTGGGCTCCCCTGTTGTCAGCCGACGGAATTACTTCGCGTTGCAGGCCGCTTTGGCCGATTCAAAAGTCTGATCTGCCTTTTTCCGGCAATCTTTCTTTTCGGCTCCCTTTAATTTCATGCAAGCTTTGGAATCCGCGCCCTTTTTGCCGCGGGCTGAAGCCAGGCATTTTTTTGGGTCGGCTTTCGCTTCTGCCGTAACCGACGAAACTGCAAAGATGGTTACCATTGCCAGGATAAGTGAGAGTGAAATTTTTTTCATGTTGTTCTCCGTTTTGAGGATATCTTGGAAAATACCCTGTGCATGGTACGTTCGGAAGAAATAAACCGGCCGTCGGAAATCCGGCAAAAAGTCACATCGAGGCGATGAGATTTTTCAGATCCATTTTTGTTTTCTCTGCACCTTCCCCGATGTAGCGCCGCCCATGCCCCGGGTACACGCGGGAAAAGTCGAAGCTCAAAAGCCGCTCGTTTGACTTTTTGACCTCTACCCACGAATACCAGCAGGCGTCGCGGAACGAGGTTAATCCCCCCGACCGGCCAGCGGCGAGATGATCGCCCGTAAAGAGCACTGCATTCTTGTAGAGCAGGCACATGCTGCCGCGCGTGTGCCCGGGCGTTGGTATGATTGTGAGGTCATGCTCCAGGGGGATGGCCGTATTTGCTGAAACCGGTTTTTCAATACCAAGGGGCATCCGCTCCGCGTCGTGCATGATGCGTTCGGCACCAAAATGCGTGGCAAATTTTTCGTGCCCGGCGATATCGTCGATGTGGGAAAGAAATATGTAGCGTACGCCGCCCAGTTTTTCGATGCCCTGAATGAGTTTTGGGTAAAAGCGCGGTATATCGATGAGCACATTGCCTTCAGGCCTGCATATGAGATAGCTCGCCGCGCCGAAGGTGTCTTCGTGGGCAAAACCGCAGAAGTAAACATTTTCTTCGAGGGGGATCGGAAAAGAGGCTAAGACTTCGCCCGAAAGCGGATCCTTTTCCCGCTGCCCGATAGCATGCACGGGACAGGAGTGCAGCGCTTCGAGCGTCAGGCGGCGTTCAGTTTCGTTTGTTGGTTGCGTGGCAACATAGGCGTGATCCGTCGTATCAGTGAAAAGATTCGGCGCATGTGCATAACAGGTGCCGCAGTCGATGCAGCGGTCATCGACGAAAACGTTGCCGGGTACATTTTCGGCGAAAATAGCATGGTTCGGATTAAAGGCGATAGTTAAATTTACGAAATAATCAGTAGAGACGCAAAATTTTGCGTCTCTATGCTATTTAATCTTCAACGTTCCCATCAGTTTCAACGCCACGTCGCGGTCTGAAAAATGCAGCGTCTTATTGCCGATAATCTGGTAATCCTCATGGCCCTTGCCGGCAATGACAAGTACCTGCCGCGGCCCTAAAATCTGTAAGCCCGCGCGGATCGCCTTCTCACGGTCGGCGATGACGAGGTAGCGCGCGGTTTTCAGGCCCTTGCGCATGTCTTCAATAATGTTCTTCGGGTCTTCGCTGCGTGGATTGTCGTTGGTGAGAATACACAGGTCGGCGTGCAGACTGCCGATCTCGGCCATTTGCGGCCGCTTCTCTTTGTCGCGGTCGCCGCCGCAGCCGAAGAGGCCGATGACGCGGGCGGGCGTCAGCTCCTGTGCGGTTTCAAGAACTTTTGCCAGCGCATCGGGTGAATGTGCATAATCGATGATGATCGTGCGCTGCTCTTTGCCGCGCAGCACCTCGAAGCGGCCGGGTACCGGCTCGACCTGGTTGATCGCTGCCAGCGCCTCTTCGGTACCGAAACCGAGGCAGAGCAGGGCAAGAAAACTGGCGCTCAGATTCATCAGGTTGAAACGCCCGAGGAGCTTTGTTTTAATAAAATAACTTTTCTGTGCGAACACCAGTACGCAGCTATAACCATCGAAGGTCGCTTCGACGTCGGTGACGAGTGCGTCGGCAGATTTTTCCCTGAGGCTGAGTGCTATCACCGGGAAAGTCGGGTTCTGGCTTTTCAGCCAGGCATGCAGCCTTTTGCCATAGTCGTCGTCGATGCAGATAACGGCGCCCTTCGATGATTCCGCATTCTTGCGCGAGGCGAGCAGCATGTATTCGAACAGGCGACGCTTTGCGCGGTAATACGCGTCCATATTCTTATGGTAATCGAGATGGTCCTGCGTCAAATTAGTGAAGATGCCAATCTGGAAGTTGATGCCTTCGAGGCGGCCCTGCGCGAGGCCATGCGAGCTCGTTTCAATGCAGGCATAGAGGGCTTTCTGTTTTTGCCCCTGGTGCAGCATCCCTTGTAGAGCGACCGTGTCTGGCGTCGTCATGCCTGTCTGGGTCTGGTGCCGTGTGACTTCCATGCCCAATGTGCCGATATACATCGACGGTTTTTTGAGTTGGTTCAGTGCCTGGTAGATGGAGTGGGCGACGGTCGTCTTGCCGTTCGTGCCCGTAACACCCACCGATGCCATGTAGCGCGTGGGTTCGCCGAAGAAGAACGAGATCGTTCTGCCGGCCGCGCGGAGAAAATCGGGCGTAAAAAATATCGGCAGGTTCTTATTGTAGCGCGCATCGCTGAGAATCTCTTCTTTGTATTCGCGGTCGACAAAAACCGCCACGGCGTGCTTATCGAAGGCATCCCAGATGAAATCCTTGCCTTTGAAGTTCAGACCGTCATAGGCGAAAAAGGCTGCCCCGCGCTTCACCTCGCGGCTGTCTTGTGTGACGTATTTGATCTCGACGCGGTCTTCGACGCCAAAGGCTTCCCAGCCGAGAAATTCCCAGATCGCGCGGGTGAAGTCGTTGGCTACGGCTTTCATTCAGGAAACAGGGCATACGCTGCCCCGTTCAGAGTCGCAAATGCCCTTCGTAGCGAAAACAGAAAATCACAGTAATGCAGCGAATTCGGTCTCGGTCAGCACCTTGACACCCAGTTCTTTGGCTTTTTGCGCCTTGCTGCCGGCGTCCGCGCCAACCACGACAAAATCGGTCTTTTTGCTGACCGACGACGCCGCGCGCCCGCCCCGGGCCTTGACTTCGGCCTCCGCGCCCTCGCGGGTGAATTTCAGGAGCGAACCTGTGAAAACAAAGGTTTTGCCTGCGAAATCATCGGAGACCCGGGTGTTTTCCGCCTTAAGGATAACGACGTTGTTTGCCAAAAGTTTCTTCAAGCGCTGTTGGTTAACTTTGTCGGAGAACCACTGCGAAACGGACTCTGCCGTACCAGGGCCGATTTCGTGGACTGCGGTGAGCTCTTCTTCGCTGGCGGCGGCCAGGGCTTCGGGCGAAGCGAAGTGTTCGGCCAGGACAGAAGCAATGTGCTCGCCGACATTGGGAATCCCCACCGCGGTGAGAAGTTTTGCGAACGGAATCTTACGCCGCGCGTCGATCGATTTGAGAATCTTGCGGGCAAGAATTTCACCCATGCCTTCGAAGGTCATGAGGTCGTCCTGTGTTAATGCGAAGAGGTCGGCATAGTCTTTGACCTTTTTATTTTTCAGTAGCTTGGCTACCCACTCGGCGCCTAAAAATTCGATGTCGAGGCCATTCTTTGAAACAAAAAATTGCAAAAATGCTTCATTCATCTCAGGGCAGGCAGGATTCACACAGCGGAAAAATACATCTTCGCGGATGAGTTTTTTGCCGCACGAGGGGCAGGCCGTGACGAATTTAATCGGCTTGGCTTTTTTCTTACGCTCTGTGGGTTTGGCGGCGACAACCTTGGGTATGACATCGCCCGAGCGCACAACTTCGACCATATCGCCTTCATGCAGGTCGAGGCGTTCGATTTCATCGGCGTTGTGTAATGACGCGCGCGACACCATGACACCGCCGAGGTTTATGGGCGTCAGCTCCGCGACGGGGGTGATGACGCCGGTGCGGCCGACCTGGTAAGCGACGCGTTCCAGTTTTGTGACACCCGCGCGCGCAGGAAACTTCAGCGCAATCGCCCAGCGCGGGGCCTTTGTCGTGGCGCCGAAATTTTCCCATTCGGTGGTGTCGTTGAGTTTGATGACAAGGCCGTCGAGATCGTATTCCAGGGAGGAACGCGTTGCCGTCATCTTATCGTAATACTTTTCAATGGTATCGATATCCGCAACGAGATGGTAATCCGAGGTTTTGAAGCCCAGGGCCGGCAGCACTTTTTTCCAGATAGCATCTTGTGTGCGCATATCTTTAACGAAGCGCTTTTTTGCATCTTTGATTTTCGCGAGAGTATATGGGAAGAATGAAAGATATTTGTCCTTCGCTTCTTTTGAGTCTTGCTGTCGCAGCGCCCCCGCAGCGGTGTTGCGCGGGTTGGCGAACAGCTTCTTGCCTTCCTTTGCCTGCCTGTCGTTCAGCTTCTGGAAATCTTTAAGCTTGATGATAACTTCGCCGCGGATCGTGACGGTATCGGGCGGATTGTCGATCATCAGGCGCAGTGGAATATTCGAAACCGTGCGCACATTGTGCGTGATATCCTCGCCGATTTCGCCATTGCCCCGCGTCGAACCGACGGTCAGAACACCCTTTTCATAGACAAGGTCGATCGCCAGACCGTCGAATTTGGGTTCCACATGGTAGATGGGTTTCGGAATGCCGGCTTTGACAAGGCGGTCATGGAAGGCGCGCAGCTCGGCCACATCCATAGCATTGTCTAAACTCATCATCGGCGGGTCGTGTTTGACTTCGGCGAAATCTTCGCGCACTTCGCCACCCACCTTGAGCGACGGCGAATCGGGCGTAACCCATTTCGGATTCGGCGCTTCGACTTCCTTGAGAAGCCGCATGAGATCGTCGTATTCCGCGTCCGAAATCTCGGGCTCGTCGTCGAGGTAATACGCGCGGTTGTGGCGGTAAAGTTCATCGACGAGCGCCTGATAGTCCTTGCGGGTAAAATCTTTCGCGCCTTTGAAGCTCCCGCTTTTTTTAGCCTTAGCCATGACTCGTTACCTTCCCGGCGCTATAGACATTCACTTCCGAGCCCTCGGCAAGCAAAACCGAATGCGGTACGCGGCCTTTGAGAAAGCCCCACGGCTCGCCATAGACGGCTTTAAAGTCTATGTCGATCTTGTACTCGCGCACCGCAAAGGTGCGCCATGAAGGGTGTTCGACCCGGTATTCGAGAGTCGTCTTGCCCTTTGTGTAGCCGTAGTAGTGTTCAGTGATAAAGTCCTCAAGGCTGCCGGGTTTGATGGCTTTGGGATGGATATCGGTGGAGCAGGCCAATTTCTGCAATTGCCCCTTTTCCACAAAGGTGTATTCCGCCTTGAGTTTGTCGTCAGAGACTACCACGCGTTGGGACATCCGCCGTGTCTTATAATGTTCATTAAAAAGGGTATTAGCAACAAGAGTGATGGCATGGCGCGGCACAATTTCGGTGATGAAACTAACGCCGCGGCGCAGCTCGCCGTTTACCGACGGAACAGGATGTTCTGAGGTTTGCGCCGGCATGGATGCCGTCGGTGCGCCAACTGTGCGCTTCAGGTAAAACCGCAGATTAATTTCGGGAAAATTCACGTGCCAGGGAATGCGAAAGCCTTTCACCCGTGTATCGAGAAACTGAAAGGCGACGAGGGATACGAGGCATTCGCCGTTAAAGATGTCGAGTTCCGTGTGTTCGGGCACCAGCGGGGCGAGCAGTGCGGGGTCGACAGCATAATTGGCCATCAACAGGTTTTTCCAGCGTGCGGAGAGGAACGGCTTGCCCATAACGGATGCCGATCACAGACGGCGCTTAGAATAAGGCGTAAAGCAAGGCTTCGATTTCTTTGATGTCACCCGAGTTTTTCGGCAGCACGTATTCTTTCTGGTCGCCTTTTACCGACTTGATGATCAGGGCCGTGCCGCGCTCGCGGTTCGAGGAGATCTTTCTTTTGATCGCCTTATCCATGCGCGCCAGCAGCTTGTCGAAATTGTCTTTGCTGACGCGCCGCGTTGCCGGTTCGCCGCCGCTGTAGCTGCCCGACTTGGTGGTCTTTTTGACCGGCTCAAATTCGAGGGTGTATGAACCGCCGTCTTCGGTGAACTCATAGGAGTTACCGTTGCCGTCGACGTATTGCAAGATGGGAAGGGCTTTTTCCTGAGCGATGAGCGCTGCCGAAAACAGGCAGCCGGCAAGTAACAAGGTAGATTTCATATCGCCTCCGTAATATCATAACATTGCCAGCAAAGGCCGTGCCGGGTCAAATTCCGGCGGGGTTAAATGATTTGAGGCGCTTCCAAAGCCAGGCGGCGAGCAGTTCCCGGCGGCGGGTGGTTTTGTCATAGGTAATTTCGGCCCCCGCAATGCGGATGAACTCTGCGGGAACCTCCCAGGACAGAGTCAGAAATTCATCGTAAGAGCAGAACGGCGCAAGCTCACTATGCACCCGGGTTAACAGGTGCCGCGCATCGTAAAAGATATGCCCGCTGGCGCAGACCCAGCTCCGGGCCGGTGAATCTTCTGTCAGATTCTGCAGGCTGTATTGAAACCCCAGCGCGGCGCCATGGTCGATCAGCCAGAATTTTTTCTCACGGGTCAGTATGTTGCTGTTCCTGGGCGTCCGGTCGGGGTTTTCCGTCAGCCAGTCGAGCCAAAGAATTTTCGCGCCATCGGTTTCCGTGATACGGCTGCGGTTCTCCGCATTCACAAGCACAGCGCCCGGTATGTATTCAAAGCCGAGGTTGAGCCCCAGGCCGGTACTGGTAAGGAGGTTTTTTCCGCGAGCTCGCCGGTTACTACCTCAGCTACAAGCGCCCCGAAACCCTGGCCGCTGCCCGAGAGTTTCGTAATGAACTTTCCGCCATCGGTTTCAATCAGCAGCGGCCACGAGCTGCCGGTTTTCTTAGCGGAGAGAATTTTGCGCGCGGTAAAGGTTTCCAGTTGGATCTAAAAAGGAAGGCGCTTGATTTTCTTTTTTGCCAAGTAGGGCGAATCCGGATTGACATCGATGGTCTGCTCTTTGGGCACCAGAATAACATCCAGGTCTTCCATGGGTATCGCACCCAGAAGAACTTCTGAGTCTCCAGGCAACACGGCTGCATTACAACTTGTGGTACGGTTCTTGAAGTTAATCATAACCGGACCTACAACTTCTACTTTTTTTCGCGTTCCGTCGGCCAACTCTGCTTCAGCGGTAGATACGAACGGGAGATCGAGCTGGGTTTTCAGATGTTCATTAATGCAAAGCATATAGGCGCCGCTATCTACCAACGCGCGCACTGTCTCCCTCCGGATTTCCTCTGTCTTGAGGTATCCTCGTCGTACTAATGCCAAATCACTCGGATTAACTAACTCGATTTCGGCATAAATCAATCCCATGTTTTTTCCCTCAATCCGGATATTTAAATGAAACATCTTGCATCACATCCGGCGACAAACTCTTCGCCACGGGACAAGCCAGCGCCGCGTTCTCGAGCCTCACCCGCATATCCGCGGCGATACCTGCACAGAAATCAATCCGCACCACGATACGCTCGATCTTACGGATGCCGGCCGTCGTCATGTGTTTCTCGGCGTACGCGGTCGAGCCGTCGAGCTTCACCTGGTGGCGCTCGGCGAAGATTGCCATTGTCGTGAGCTTACATGCGGCGAGCGCTGTGACAACGAGGTCGGTCGGCGAGAATGATTCGCCGCGGCCCATGTTGTCGGTGGGGGCGTCGGTCGTGAGGGTTACGCCGCTGGGGCCATGCTTCGCGACGCAGCGCAGGCCGCCTTCGTAGTTTAAGCTCTGTGCGACCATATTGCATGGTTCGGCGTCCCTCACCATGCGTCAACTTTTCGCCGGGAGCGCAGATATGTTTTAGATTGTTGCCATGGCGCATGTGATTCAGGGAAAACTCAAAGATCTGGGGGATGGTTTTACTGTTCTGCGCATTCTGCCGCACATCGACGCACGCGCGATCGGGCCTTTTGTGTTCGTCGATCATTTTGGCCCCGCGCCGATCAAAACCGGCCACGAACTTTCCGTGCGCCCGCACCCGCACATTGGCCTGGCCACGGTCACCTATCTCTACGACGGCCTGATTCTGCACAAAGATTCGATCGGCAGCGAAGAGCTGATCCGCCCCGGCGAGGTGAACTGGATGACCGCGGGCCGTGGCATTGTGCACAGCGAGCATTCACGCATCGACGACGTGCAAAAACAGATCGAGGGCATACAGACCTGGGTCGCCCTACCGCTGGAGCATGAAGAGCATGAACCCGCCTTCGAGCACTATGGCGCGGATGTACTGCCGGAGACCAAGGGTTCGGGCTGGATCTTGCGGCTTGTCGCCGGGACGCTTATGGGTAAAACCTCGCCCGTCAAAATTCTCTCCCCGCTCTTTTATGCCGACTTAGAACTTACGGCCGGTGCGACGGCCGACCTGGAATTTCCTGCGGGACAACAGGCGGCGCTTTACGTCGCGCGCGGTAACGTCACGGCTGCGGGTGAAAAGGCCGGCGTGGGGCAGATGATTGTTTTTGCCGATGGCGAGAAGGTCGCTGTCCACGCACCAGCGGCAGCGCGTGTGGTGCTGCTGGGTGGTGAGCGCCTCAAAGAGCCGCGCCATCTGTGGTGGAATTTTGTTTCGACTTCAAAAGAGCGGCTTGAAAAGGCCAAAGCCGACTGGAAGGCCAATGCCATGGGCCTCGTCGCCGGTGAAAGCGACCGCATTCCTTTGCCCGAATAACCGCAGCTTCAGGTTTCTGAACTGAGCGCTTTCAGGTTTTCTTTCAAAGCCGCAATCAGCGCTGACCGCGAATCTTCGAAAGAGGGGATCGTATACCCAACCTGGGGTATATCTGTAAGTTTTACCAATTCAGGATGCAGCTTGAGAAGCCCGAGCGAACCCTTCAGGCGCTGCATCTTCACATAGACCTGGACCATGATGCCGATCGCCATGGAATCGATAATCGATACGCTATCCATGTCGAGCACGAGCGAATGCGAGCCATCGTGGAACATTTGGTCTATTTCAGTATAAATCGCCTGTGCGTTACGGAAGGTGAATTCTTTTTCGATCAAAGAAGCGAAAACAACGCCGTTTTTCTTTTCGGTTTGCACAACATACATGTAGCCACCCCTAACTTATATATGAGTTAAGGAATTCAAACACCGCTTCAATAAAATTTTTGACGGGTTTGGTGCAGCGAAACAAAAGCCGGCTCGCGGCGCCGAAAGGCACCGCGCGGTCCGGCTGTTACTTCTTCGCGAGCGAGCCGACTAATTTGCCGACGGTGACGAAGTCACCCGAGATCGGCATGTAAGAGCCATCGAACTTTTTATAATTACCCTGAATTGCCTGTCCGATGACGCCGGTCACACGGCCCGTGCCGTTCGGGTCAATACCAGCCCAGTTGGATGAAGCAACCAGTCCTTCATAGCCAATCAGCGACGGTTCGTTAATATTAAAGAGGGTGCGGCCAAAAGCTTCGACGGTGAAGTGTGCGCCGGCTTCAAAGCCCAGCCAGACATCCCAGCGTTTCAACTGGTTCAATGTGGTATCCCATTGGACATTAAAGTGGGTATAGACATAGAGGTTCGCACCAGGGCCTGCAACACCGTAGAACAGGAATGTAGCTTCGGGGCCTGCATAGACCATCGCGTCGATCGATCCTGAAAATACCGGAGGAACGAGGTTGTACGTGCTCGTTTTTGTTTTGATAGGGGTCCATTTTTTGTTCGCGTAGGAGATCCCCGCGGTGGCGGAGGCTGCGTACTGTACCGAGGTGGTCAGGCTGGCGCTGATCTTGCCGTCGACGCCGAGAACAATCTTGATGCGTGGTACGACGATCACGGGTACAAAGCCGATCACAAAGGTAATCGGCTGCAGGTTGAAGGTAGTCAGCGTCACCTGCGCGCGCGAAATATCAAACGTTGCACCAGACAGGTTTGCATCGATTTTGGTTACGACTGAAGGACTTACAGAAAATTCGGCGTTTTTCAGCTCGAACATCTTGATCTTCATGTTCATGACGAATTTCAGATCGAGACCCACGCAGCCGTTGATGGTGCCGGCGTTCTGGATATTGAGGTTATTAAAAGCGATATACCATTTCTTGGACTTGCACTCAGGGATTGCGTTCGCGGGTTGTGTTGTACCGTAGACAACGACACCTGGCTGAGGCACGATCGTCTCGACTTTTCCGTTGAGCGGATTATACGTGGCGCCCTGCAGCAGGCTGTTATCGCCCGCGGGGTTCAAGGTGCCTTGTGCTGTTGCCTCACCATCGACAACGGCTTCGGTAATCGAAACAGGTGCGGTTTGGATTGTTGTGGTGCCCGCTTTTTCTTCAATCGCCGTGACCTTCTTTAAGAAGCCTTGCGGAGAGGCTGCGTTGATATCAGAGACGATGATATCTCCGGCCTGAACTTTTTTGAGTTCTTCAGAAGTTTTGCTGAATTGCACTGTGGTCGCATCGGGTGCGACGATATACTTGGCTTCGACGGGTGTCAGGTCGCGCACGTTGTCGGCGCGCCGGCTGCCGACATAGTCGTCAGCGCCGTTTTCCAGCGCGCAGCCCATGGTAAATGCGGAGGCAGTTGCCAGTATAAGATGGAGTGCTTTTTTCATGTGTTTATAGTTCCCTTGCGAATAAGATCGATTTATATTAATGGGGAAACAGCCACCGGTCAGGCCAAAAAAATGACAGAACAGTAAACTATTGTTTTGTTTTTAGTTTATGGTTTTCAGTCAAACGCATAACCCAGTGTCAAGGTGCCATTGATCTCTTGAAAAAATGGGCTGGGGTTGGTGTTCGTCCAAACCTGGGTTGCGCCGAACAAATAGGATAATTGATAATAAAAAATTACTCTGATGGGTATGTTGGTCCAGCGTAGAAGAGTGGCTCCGGCGCCTGCGCGCAATGCAGGCCCATGGATAAACGTGCCAGGTACGTCGCTGATGAGGGTTTTTCCAGCCGGAGAACCGTAGCGGGAGATGACATCGTTGTAACCGGCAAAGGGGTAATACGTACCCACTTGATACCCTAGCTGACCGATTAAGTCCAGCGACCAACCATCTCGCCCTGGATAGAAATGGAGTTCTCTGCCTGCGAAAAGCACGTGTGTCTCAGAGATACGGGCTTGAGCCAGATCTGCGTAGTCTGAATTATCGGTACGACTGCAGCCATAACGGCCACAGCCCGTTGATCTGGAAGTACCTGCAGTCAATCTTTGGTGCATATCCTGGTACAGATAAGTGACAATCGTCGACCACCGCCAGGAAGAATATTGCTGATAGCCAATACCGATTTTGACGATGCCGGTAGATGCCGTCGCATTATATTGGTTACCATTAGGCACTGTTGCAATAACACCTATGCTTTCTAAATTCCTGTTTTCCGCAGCGTAAATGCCACCCCAGATCATACCGAAACCCGCTTCTAAAAAAATGGTCTTATCGGGAAAATTTGGCCTCGTATCAGGAAATGTTATAGGCTCCGCTTCCTCCGGCCTATTGCCGGATCGTGCTGCATGAAGTTTGATGCCAATAAAAAACAGGATCAGCAAAGAAGCAGATATGCCCCGCACGCAGGAGTTGAACGGGAAGCGTTTATGGCGTAAATTGGAAATTTTTAGACGGGGTAATGGGCCTCCAAAGCCGTCTTACAGTTTCCGCAGCCAGCCCAGCCGGTCTTTGAGCATCGCCTGGTCGATCTGCGCCTGAGCGTCTTTGATAACTTTTTTATCGAGGGAAGTGGCGATCTTCTCGGCACGGGGAATTTCAGTTTCAGGCAGTAGTGCCAAGAGGCGCAGGCCAAAAGGTATCAGATTTTCTGAATGCGCCGTGAGGATAACCCTCTTTAACAATTCATCGTCAAAGCGGTGTGACATCGCCGCCAGGCGCTCAACGTCGCGCTCTGCAAGGTTGTCCGCGATTCTGAGCGCTGTCGGCAGCTGGCCCGATTCTTCGGCGGCATGAATGAGCTTGGCCAGCGCTTCGGAGTCGAGTTTCGCACAGATCGTCGCCATGTGCGCGTACATTTCGGGCGAAAGATGTTTCAGAAAGGCGAAGATGTGCACCAGTGCACCATGCTCGATCGCAAAGGGAACCATCCCCAAGAGCGCATCGACTGAGACGCGGCCGACAAGACCTGCGAGACGCTTGTGCTGCGCTTCGGTGAAGTAGGCGAGAAGGCCGATCACCGACGGCCAGAGATCTTTGCGCTGCGCAGTCTCGACCATATCGATGATCTTTTCGTCCGAGTAGCCGTCAGTGAGTGTGGCGACGTGCGCCTTGTTCTGCGTATAGAGCGCCACGCGCAGCAATGATTCCGTGTCGGGGATCTCCCTGGAGAGCGCGAGAATCTTATCCTTGTCCATGTAATCCACGAACGCGCCCATCGTGAAAAACTTTTTGTCGCGCGTGAGAATACGCGTGAGCCCCACGAGTACATCCATCGGAAACGCCGCGATGATGTGCTGCGCACGCGCGGGCACGAGGTTCTCGGCGACCTGGGCGAGAAATTCAATGTTGAGACTCTTCGCGATCGAGACAGCCTGTTTCACATCGACGTGGTAGGTGAGGTTGGCTGTGATATTGGGGCCGAGCAGAGATTTTGCCACCTGCGCATTGATGAAGTTGGGCATGAATTTCGCGACGCCGGCGAGCTTGCCCCAGACATCCGATGAATCGGTCAGCAGGCGATCGGAGATCGAATTATTGAGACTGCGGAAATCATCGAGCGACAGGTTCTTGAGGAATTGAATCTTGTCGGGTGTGATCTTTAGAACATGCGAGAGCTTCTCGATTTCGGTCATCATATCCAGATCGTTCATAATTGAACCAGTGTTCAACTTTATGGCGTTTTGGCCAGCGCAAATTTATTGGGGTGAACCGAGCGCTGTACTTATTTTTTGCAGGAGCGCATTCAGGGAAAACGGCTTTTCCAGAAAGTGCGTATCATTCTGCGAAATTCCGTAGTTCGTCAGGCTCTCGGGGGCATAGCCTGAAACATAGAGAACGCGCAGTTCTTTGTGATGCATACGGGCCTTCGTGACAAGGTTACTGCCGGTCATTTCGGGCATGACGACATCGGTGATGAGCAGGTCAGGTTTAAATTTTCCGCTCTCCAGTATTTCAAGGGCCAGCACGCCGTTGGCTGCGGTCATCACTTCGTAACCCCGTAGCTGCAGCGTGGACTGCATTAGCTTACGCAGCGCATCCTGATCTTCGGCAATGAGAATTCTTGCCGTACCCCTTTCCGGATGCATTTCGAGAGCTGGTTCATCGGCCGATGTCAGTGCTTCGTCGATCACCGGCAAATAGACTTTAAAGGTCGTGCCTTTGCCCTGTTCGCTGTAACACCAAAGTGTACCCGCGCATTGACTGACAATTCCGAACACCGTTGCCAGCCCCAATCCGGTGCCCTTGCCGGTTGCCTTGGTGGTGAAAAAGGGTTCGAAAATACGCGCCTGTGTTTCAGCACTCATACCCATGCCCGTATCACGCACGGACAACATCACATATTCACCCGGCGATGTTTTGGGGTTTCCCGCCGCCATCATTTTATCGAGGGTCGCATTTCCGGTTTCAACGGTAATCGATCCACCCGAGGGCATGGCATCGCGGGCGTTGACGACCAGATTGAGGAGAATTTGTTCGATTTGTCCTGAGTCAGCCAGAATATTACGCAGCGGGGAGTGCAGCTCAGTGACAAATTCGATATCCGCGGGCAGAAGCCGGCGCAGCATCGGCTCGATGTTCATCATCAGCGCGTTGAGATCCAGAATCTTCGGTTGCAGCACCTGGCGCCGGCTGAAAGCCAGAAGTTGCCGGGTCATCGTCGCTGCCCGCTGCGCCGTCTCGAGAATCTGCCGTATGGCTTCGCTGGTTTCAGGTGCAATATGCTGGTCGGAGATCGCCATTTCGCCATTAAGCAGAATGACTGCGAGCATGTTGTTGAAGTCGTGCGCAACACCGCCAGCGAGTTGCCCCATCGCCTCCATGCGTTGTGCCTGCCGCATTTTTTCTGTTTGCTCGGCATCGGACTGCAGGCGTGTCATGGTTTGCTGTTGCACCAGCCCCGCGTTTTTGAGTTTTACGAATTCTGTAACGTCTTCTGCCTTGTGGATGATGTAGAGTACTTCCCCGGTCTCGCTGAGGACAGGCAAATTGACCGGGGCCCAATAACGTTCTTCAAATCCGCCGCCTTCAGAATCGGGCCTGCGGATGTCATACTTTTGGATAGCCATGACATCGGGTTTCTTATGCGCCAGAACCCGCATGAGCGAGGCGCGCAGGTTACCGGTTCCGGTAGCCTCGTCGTCGTCAGGGTTATCGGGAAAAACTTCGAAAATGCCTTTGCCGAGAATTTCGTCGCGTTGCGTTTTTGTCGCGGCGGCATATGCATCTGTGACAGCAATGATCCCCAGATCAGGAGATAGAATCATGAACAGCCCGGGCAAGGCTTCAAAAATTTTCTGAAAATCCGATGCCGGCATGGTCAGTACCAGTACAATGCTGACACCCGCCTGTTACCGCGTCAATTTAATCTCAGGGAATCCCCTGCGCGATCACTAACGCCTACCGCCGTGACCACCATGCCCGCCGTGATGGCCGCTGTTATGCCCGCCCTGCCCGCCATGGTGCCCGCGGCCGCCGTTGCCATGTCCTTGTTGTGTATGAGCTTGCCGGCCATGGAACCTCTCGCCGCTGCCCTGCCGGCGCGCATGCCTTTCGCCTGTGCGCGTGTGGTAGCGGTTGCGCATGCTTACCCGCTGCACCTGCGCGTGACCGCGGGCATGCTGTAGGGCATCGCGCCTGAACTGCTGCTGGTGGCTCTGCGGCAGCGTATTGCTCCGCCGCATGGCATCGACGCGTTCGCGCCACTGGCCGAGCTGCTGTTGTTGCGCCGCGGAGAGGTTATTGTAATAGCGCTCGAGATAGGGTTGGCGCGCGCAGAGAATATTCCATTCGCCGGGCGAACTGGTGACATAGAGATATACGGGCGGCTGTGTCTGCACACTGTCGACGAGCCAGCGCTTGGTATAATAGTCGGGGTCGTTCGGAGCTGCAGCTGCCGCGTCGGCAGTGAAAATCTGCGCGGCGATGAGCTCTTCTGTTTTGGCATTCAGCAGCCTCAGTTCCAGGCCCGATTCGCGGTAGATGCCGAAAAGCAAGCTATCCGCTCCGATGAGTTGGCCGGCCGGCACCATCGTCTTGTCGTCGACGATGCCGGTTTGTTCAAACGCCTGCTCTTCGAGAATATCTTCTTCTTTAGATTTATCAATGATCGTTACAGAGGGGCAAGATGCGAGCGCAGAAAGGAACAGCGTTGCCTCAGACCCGCTCTTGTCGGTTTCCTCTCCGTCGGCATCCGTGAAAGCAAAGACGGCGAGGCGGTTCAGGTTGCTCTTCTTCTCGGCTTCGCAGATGAAATCCACAGCTCTTTGCTGCGTCGTTTCGGCAAATACTGCCGTCGCAGATAATAATAGAATCAGGCATGCCCAATATTGCATAAGGCCTCCGTTTCAACACTATCCTGTATATCTGACCCCGGATATCCGAATTCGTTCCGGCCGGGCACAAAAAAATGGCGTTCGCAAGGCGACTCAGCCGTATAGTTTGCTCCATGGGGCTTTGCTTGACAAACGGCGTGAATACTTTCTGGTGGGTGAATGCTCGTGTCTCACACGGGATTGATGCCGTCTAAGGCCATGCGCCGTTTTTTGACGGCGCTGCTCATCCCTGTTCAGTTCTTCTTTTGGAATGCGGATTCTGCGCTTCAGGCGGCGCCGCTCAAACGCTCCGTGGCTGTGTTAAACTTTCAGAATTCTTCCGGGGCGCGTAGTTTAGAATACCTGAACACTGCCTTGCCCGAATCGATTAGCGGAGCTTTGGCTTCCGCGCGTGAAATCCGCGTCGTCGAGCGCAATGCACTCAAGAAGGTGCTCAGTGAAATTGAACTCGGTCAAACCGGGGTGATCGATACGGCGCAGGTTGCCGAAGCGGGCAAGCTCGCGCATGCGGAGATACTGCTTTTAGGTAGTTTCTCCGGGGATCCGGAAAAAATCACTGTTATACTCAAGGCAGTCGATGTGAAAACCGGGGTGGTCTTAGAAGGCCGCACCGTAACTGCACCGCTCGCAGATGTATTCGAGCAGTCGAGTCAGGCGGCACTACAGATCGCTGCGGCAGTTTCCGGGGGGCAGTCCGGTTTTTTGACACTGACGAGTAATCCCGATGAAGCTGAAGTACGCATCGACGGCGTCATGGTTGGCAAAACGCCGCTCGTCGAATATAAGCTCTCTGCCGGCAAACACAACATATTTCTGCGAAAGCTGGGCCATAAAGAAGAGGAGCATACAGTTACCATACAGGCAGGCGCCATAGAGAAAATTAATGAAACGTTGCTGCCAGCGCGTAAGGCCGTCTATATTTTGCTCGGCTTCGGTTATCAGCGCCTGCTGCCGCCATCGGGGCCAGCCCAACAGGGAAATTTATTTTCCGCGCAAATCGGGTTTATCATCGGCAAATGGGCGTTTGATTTAACCTACGCGCTCAATCCGTCATGGGACCATTCATACAACTATGCGACGCCCTTTGGTTCGCTGAATGATTCGCGCAGCTTTACGTTTAATGCCTATCTGCTGGGTGTAACATTCTCGCCTTTTGACTTCCGGTACATCTCACCTTATGTCGGTGTGTTCGGCGGATTTACCCGTATCTCAGACTATGAACTGACGGGTGCCGATAAAACCTCGTCGCGGATCGCCAGCTTTGACCTCTTTCAGTTGGGAACCAAATTCGGTGTAGAAATTATGCCGCGCCAGCTGTTCAGTCTTTTTATCGAGGGCCGTTACCAGTATTTTCCCGCATCGGTCAGCCGGCCGACGAAGGTAAGCCAGGGAGTATTGGGCGGGCCGACGCAGATTGCAGGTGAAACCAATCTCAGTAGCCTTTCCATCGGCGGGGGAGTGCGCCTGCATTTCTGAGATGCGGCGGGGGGAGTTATGAGAAAAACAGTTATCTTTGTTCTGACGGCTATCGCTTCACATTGCGCAACCGGATGCGTTAAGAATACCGAAGAGCCTGGTACTCCGATCTTCGAGGGCACAACCGAGATAACGCTCACCTCACCGAGCTCAGCAACGAGTCTCGGTAGCGGGAATTTTATGTATTCGGTTCCTTCGGAGGTCAAGTATATCGTTTTTGGGCTTTTCAATAACCAGGTCGCAACCTCGGGTAAAACCATCACGAATCCCTCTGTGTTCATGTACGGCAGTCGCGATGGGCTTTCAGACTTTGCCAGGGGTCAGCAAACAAAAACAACTTTGCATAATTATAACCAGTCAACCAGGGATTTTGATTCGGCAGCCGTTACACCCCCCAATGCTTCGTATTACTGGGCGGTCTGGGGCTATGATCAATACGGGAATGTTACACATTCTTCACGTCAGCGCCAGGTTACTCTCCCGTAAATATCATCATCGCTAAAGGCTGACAACCTGTCTTAAAAGCGCGGTATGGCGTGTGCCGCGTCGTACCGACATCAAGAAAGTGATGATCATCGGTTCGGGGCCGATTGTCATCGGCCAGGCCTGCGAATTTGATTATTCAGGCACGCAGGCCGTCAAAGCCCTCAAAAAAGAGGGATATCAGGTTATCCTGATCAACTCAAACCCCGCTACGATCATGACCGATCCCGAGCTGGCCGATCGTGTCTATGTCGAGCCTATTACCCTGCCTTATCTGACAAAAATTATCGAGGTCGAACGCCCCGATGCCCTGCTGCCTACTGTAGGCGGCCAGACTGCGCTCAATGCGGCGCTTTCACTCGTGCACGCGGGCGTGCTCGAAAAATACGGTGTCGAGCTGATTGGTGCCAACGAAGCCTCGATCAAGAAGGCCGAAGACCGCAAACTTTTTAAAGAAGCGATGGAGAAGATCGGTGCAGCGATGCCCGAATCGGGCATCGTGACCAGCATCGACGAAGCCCTGGCTTTGGTCGATCGCATCGGCCTGCCGGCAATTCTGCGCCCTTCGTTTACCCTGGGTGGCAGCGGCGGGGGCATCTGTTACAATAAAGAAGAATACATTTCGATGGTCTCAAAGGCGCTCACCGAAAGCCCGACGCACCAGGTGCTCATCGACCAGAGTATTCTCGGCTGGAAAGAATATGAGCTCGAAGTCATGCGCGACAAGGCCGACAACGTCGTCATCATCTGCAGCATTGAGAATCTCGATCCGATGGGTGTGCATACCGGTGATTCGATCACGGTCGCGCCGCAACAGACCTTGTCTGACGTCGAATACCAGAACCTGCGCGACCTCTCGATCAAAATCATCCGCGAGATCGGTGTCGAAACCGGTGGTTCGAACATACAGTTTGCAGTCAACCCGCGCGACGGCCAGATCATGGTTGTCGAGATGAACCCTCGTGTTTCGCGCTCCTCGGCGCTGGCTTCCAAAGCAACGGGATTTCCCATCGCGAAGATTGCGGCGCTGCTTTCGGTCGGTTATACGCTCGACGAAATTGCGAACGATATTACCAAAAAGACGCCGGCATCGTTCGAGCCGACGATCGACTACATCGTCACAAAAATACCGCGTTTTACTTTTGAAAAATTCCCTGAATCTTCGCGCACGCTCGACACGCAAATGCGCTCGGTGGGCGAAGCCATGGCGATCGGCCGTACCTTTGCCGAGTCGTTCCAGAAGGCAATGCGTTCCCTTGAAACGGGCCGCTTCGGTTGGGGCGGTGACGGCAACCTCGACTTCACGCTCGAAATTCTGCGCGTGGGCGACGAAGCAGCACAACGCAAACATATTCTCGAAAAAATCAGCGCACCGACCGACGCGCGCATTTTTTACCTGCGCGAAGCCCTGGTCCGCGATTTCAGCATCGAAGAAGTTTACCAGCGCAATTCGATCGATCCCTGGTTTTTAACGCAGCTGAAGCGCATTCTCGACATAGAGGCGCGTGTGATCACCGCGTACCGCAAAGCCGCGAAGCTACCAGCAGAACTCTTGCGCGAAGCGAAACAAGCCGGTTTCCACGACCGGCAGCTGGCATATGCGAAATGTTTCGACGCGGTGCAGATACTTGCGAAAGAACTTTCACGCCTCGAGCAGGGCTCATCCGCCTTTATGGGTAAGATGCATGAGCTGAACCAGATGCTTGCGCGCACCGAGGCCGAAATTACCACGGCTCGCCTTGCCGCGGGTGAAAAGCCCGTCTACAAACGCGTCGATACCTGCGCGGCTGAATTTGAATCCTTCACACCCTACATGTATTCGACCTATGAAACCGAAAACGAGTCGGCTGTATCAGACAAACAAAAGGTCTTGATTTTAGGCGGCGGTCCTAACCGTATCGGCCAGGGTATTGAGTTCGACTATTGCTGCTGCCACGCGAGTTTTGCGCTGCAAGAGATCGGTATCGAGAGCATCATGGTGAACTCGAATCCCGAAACAGTTTCGACCGACTACGATACCTCGGATCGCCTGTACTTTGAACCGCTGACGGTCGAAGATGTCATGCACATCTACCGCGAAGAGCAGGCGCGCGGCGAGGTAAAGGGTGTCATTTTACAATTCGGCGGGCAGACGCCGCTGAAACTCGCGAAAGCCTTGAGCAGCCAGGGTGTTCCGATTCTGGGTACCAGCTTCGAGAATATCGAACGCGCAGAAGACCGTAAGCTCTTCAACGAACTGATCGAGAAACTAAAACTCAAGCAGCCGCGCGGACGCATGGCGGCTTCGGCCGAAGAGGCGCTGGCGGCGGCCGAGCAGATTGGTTATCCGGTGCTGGCGCGCCCGTCCTTCGTTTTGGGTGGCCGCGCGATGATGATCGTGCACAACGAAGCACAACTCAGAACCTATATGGCGACCAGCGTCGAGGTCAGCCACGAACGCCCGGTGCTCATCGACGAGTTCTTGTCGGGGGCGCTCGAGGTCGACGTCGACGCGCTTTCTGACGGTAAAGATGTCTTTATCGCCGGTATTCTCGAACACGTCGAAGAGGCGGGCGTGCATTCAGGCGACTCGGCCTGTATTCTGCCGACGAAAAATATTCCCGAAAATGTTCTGACCGAGCTGCGCCGCATCACACGCGAGATTGCGCTCGAACTTAAGGTCATCGGCTGTATCAATATCCAGTTTGCCATCGTCGACGGTGTCGCCTATATTCTCGAAGTGAATCCCCGTGCGTCGCGCACCGTGCCGTTTATCTCAAAGGCCATCCGCACGCCGCTCGCGAAGATTGCAACCAAGCTGATGCTGGGGCACTCGCTGGTATCGCTCGGGCTCACAAAAGAAATTTTGCCAAAGCTCTATCACGTTAAAGAAGTAGTGCTGCCGTTTAAAAAGTTCTCCGGTGCCGACACGATTTTAGGTCCCGAAATGAAATCTACCGGCGAAGTCATGGGCATCGGCAAGACTGTACCCGAGGCCTTCTATAAGGCGCAGATCGCTGCCGGCCATAAACTTCCCGATAAGGGAACGATCTTCATTTCGGTGAACGATCCCTCAAAGGCACCGCTCATACCCGCGCTGAAGGCAGCCGAAGCCGCTGGCTTCAAAATTCTCGCAACCGAAGGTACGGCGGCGGGGCTCACCCAGGCGGGCGTCAAGACCGAGCGTGTGAACAAAGTACACGAAGGCCGGCCGCATGTCGTCGACAGTGTCAAATCGGGGGATGTCCAGCTGATCATCAATATTCCCACCGACGTCAAGACACGCAACGACGCTTTGGAAATCCGTCTTGCGGCACTGCAATATTCAATACCCTATTATACGACAGTCGAAGCCGCGCGCGAGGCGATCACAGGTATTGTGGAAATGCGGGGTAAGCCTGAAGAAATTTACGTTCTTTAACCTCACCCCCTAACCCCCTCTCCTTATAGGAGAGGGGGAATTGCAAACTCCCTCCCCTATAAGGGGAGGGTTGGGGTGGGGTTATCCGTTCAGGTAAATCACCAGCTCGACTTCGATATCTTCATCTTTAATGTGAAACTGGTTTTCCACGACGAGAATCTCGCCGTGCTCCGTGGCGAGTCGCTGATCGACCAGGGTTCGTATTTCATCGGCGCTTTGCAGTAGGGTCGGCGTCGCCGGTTCGACGCTTTTTTCCGTGAGAAAGGTCAGGGTATTTGTATATGCACTGCCAAGGATGTTGGTGATTTCAAGCAGCGGGCTTGCATCAAATTCGCCTTCGTGCTGTATGCCCGCGGCGTCAAACAAGAGTTTTGACATACGGCCTGCGCCAGGCTTTGTGAGAATGAGATCGATCGCTCCCGCGGCCGGTAACATCGGCAGGTGGAACAGGTAAATGTCATCGGCGCGTTCCATGATTTTCTCATAGAAGCTGCCAGAATTTGCCGCTTTGACGCGCGAACCTTTGCTTTTTTTAACGGCGATGCTGGTGTTGCCGGTGAGCATCTGTATGCCTTTGACAGCTGCCTTATTGCTCTGCGAAATCCATTTACGGATCAGCTCTTTATTGTTCGTGTCGAAAAGCTTTTCGATCGGTACTGCCGCACTGCTGGGCACCATCCCTTCGGGGATGGAATCTTCATTTGGTTTTTTTGCCGCTGCCATACTATCACTCCACAGAACGCGCTCCCGCTGACGGTTTAGATCGATGATCTCCGCAAGGTCAAGGATGAATACGATTTCATTGTCACCGAGCATCGACGCACCGGCAAGCCCCGGTACAGGACGGTAATTTTCATTGAGGGATTTCACGACGAGGTCCTGTTTCTTGAGAAATTCGTCGATGCCGAGGGCAACCTTCTGCCCATGCAGATCAGCGACGATCGCAAAATGATGGTTTTCCGTGCTTTCTTCGATCGGCGGGTAACCCAGCACGCGGTCGAGCCGCAGGTAAGGCAGCATCATATTGCGTGAATGCAGAATATCCCTGCCGTCGATGCCGACGATGCTGCCGGCCGGCACCTTGAGGCTTTCTTCGATGACCGAGAGTGGCAGCGCAAACACGTCGTTGCGCACTTTGAATGTCAGCGTCGTGAGGATAGCCAGCGTCAGCGGCAGTTTAACTACCATGCGCGTGCCTTTACCCTCGACCGAGGTGATCGTCAGATCGCCGGACAGGCGTTCTATCGATTCGCGTACGATGTCCATGCCGAAACCGCGGCCCGATACGTCGTCGGCGGTCTCTTTGGTGGAAAAGCCCGGCATAAAAATAAAATCGCGGATATCTTCCGGGGTTAGCAGTGCGGCCTTTTCGGCAGTGACGAGATTTTTTTCGAGCGCACGTTTGAGGATTTTTTCGAGGTTCATACCGCGACCGTCATCTTCGACCGTCACAAGTATACTACTGCCAGCCTGCGCGGCGCTGATTTTGAGCGTGCCTTCGCCGGTTTTGCCGGATGCGATGCGCTCGGCGGCAGGTTCGATACCGTGGTCCAGGGCGTTGCGTATAAGATGCGTCAGCGGCTTGACGATTTCGTCGATCACGCGCTTGTCGAGCTCAGTCTTCTCGCCGCTGATCTCGAGCCGGATAGCCTTACCGGCGCTTTCGGCGTAATCGCGCACAAAGCGCTTGAAACGGGAAAATACATGTTCGATCGGCAACATGCGCGCGTGCATGACGATGTTCTGTATCTCAGCGGCGATGCGGAAAATTTCGCGGTTTTTCTCCGTAAGCCGCAGCGCCTGGTTTTCAGCGCCCTTGGTGACCGTGAGCTCGTCGGCGATATTGGTGAGCCCACCGTTCGCCAGCACCAGTTCGCCCGTCAGGTTAAGCAGGCGATCGAGAACCTGAACGGAAAGGCGGATAGTATCGCCGCCGCTACCCTGCACGTCGGCGACGGTTTCAATTCTTTCACGCGCCGGTGCCGCTTCCGCAAAACCTGTGCGGGCGATTTCGGCGACAGAGATATTTTCGATAAGATCGACGTTGAGGTTATCGCGGATATCGGCAATACTCGCAGGGGTCTCCACGATGAAAGACAGCTGCCGGTCAGAGGCGAGAAAATCCGGGCTTTCGAGTTTTTCATCTGTGGGCTCTTTGGAGATTATCGTGCCGAGTTCGGCGAGTTTAGTCTCGACCAGAAAGGCCCGTACCGCGGGGGCCAGCTCCGCGCGCGCGACATGCAGCCGCACTTCGACCCGGCGCGGAGCATTATCTGCGGGTAATCCCCCTGTGCCCGCGCCTTCGAGTAGCAGCACCTGCAAACGGTCGGTGGTGGGGAGAATCGCAATTTCGGCCGGATTATTGCCGCTGCGCAGCGCCTCGCCAATTTCTGCCATCGCGGCGCGGCAGTCGTTAAACAGGCGGAGCGCGTCGCGGCCGACGGCAAGTTTGCCGGTAAGCGATTCCTGCAGCGTCGTCTCGAGCGCATGGCCGAGCGCGACGAGGTTCGTCAAATTCATCATCGCCGCATTGCCCTTGATGGTATGCGCGGCGCGGAAAATATCCTCGAGAAAATTCGTATTGCCGGGTTCGCTCTCGAGGCGTACCAGGGCCCCCTCAATCGCGTTCAGGTTTTCGGATAAATCTTCTAGGAATGCGGAAGCCTCTGACCCGTTGGCCATGGGTTATTTTCGGCTTTTCGCGGGGGGGTGGAGAGAAATATTTATGTAAACGTTCGGCCATCCGGTCGATAACAGAGTATGGCGGTTCAGAGCATTCAGACCCTTCGTGGCGATAAGATTTCTATCAGGAGCTTCACCTTCAGCTTTGCGCTGGGGGTTTTCCTGCTCGTGGAACTGGTACTGCTCTCGAGCCTCACCGCTTTCAGCTTTATTTCCCTGAAAGAAACCGCGCGCCAGCTCGAGATGGGTTACAGCGAGCGCGGGCGCGAAATTGCCCTCTCGCTTGCAGCGAGCACCATCGCCACCGACGTCAAATCCCAGGCTAAGCTATCTGCACTGTTCGCCGGCATCGTGAACAAGAACCAGTATCTCGAGGGGGAGCGCCCCATTACCGAAGTTTTTGTGCTCCGGAAAGACGGCCGGGTACTCGCACACAGCGACTATTCGCTCGTGACGACGCGCACGCGCGAGGCGGCGAATGAGGTCTCGGCGAAGTACAACAACGAATTCTACCATTCCTCGCTCTTTTACGAAGCTAACAGTGTACAACAGCAGAATCTCGAAAAACCCGAGGGGATCTTCCACGGCAAGAATTCCTTTATTGTCGATTCGCTGATGAGCTCCGATGTGCATTATTCGACCGACTTTTCCACGACCCTGAGGGAGACCGATGCGCGCACGAAAAAGGAAAAATCCTACGCCACGCTGCACGTGGTGATGAACCGCCTGGGCGAATATTATTACCTCTCCGCGATTTTCAACAAATACCTGTTGTTATTCGGTATTGTTTTCCTTGCCGGGTTTCTCGTTACCGGAATACTGCTTTTCGCCTTTTTCCTGCGCGCGCGCTATATACAGCGCGAATGGAAGGCTGCGCTGACCTATCTCTGGGAAAATGAGGTCATCAAAACCGAGGTCACACACGGCTTTCAGGCACTGTCAGGCAAATTGAACGACATTGAGAAGCGCGTCAACCAGCCGCCGGCGCTGCCGCAGGGGCGTCCGCAGACTGACATTCTCGATGCGATTCTCATTGAACCTGTGAAATGATCGCCCATGCTCGAATTTAATACAGCATTCGAAAAAGACATTCTGGTCATCGAGCTCGAGGGCTCGCTTGATTCGCATAGCGCCGCCGATTTCCGTGCATGGTTTAATGAAAAGACGCGCGCCGGCTACCGGGCGTTTGCGATCGATTGCCTCTGCCTCGAATACATCTCTTCTGCCGGCATCAGCGCGCTCATCGATCTGCAAAACGCGCTCACGGGACAGAACGGCAAGATGCTGCTGTTCCAGCTTTCGAGTGAGACCCGCCAGCTGTTAAAATTTCTGCAGCTGGAGAAAAAACTCAATCTCGCGGGCGACTACGACGATGCGATCGCGGCGCTGACAGGTATTAAAAAGGTTATCAAAGAAGAAGCGCCGCCGATCGTCGAGGCGGGGGAAATCCGCGTTGTGCCAAAAGCACCGGAAAGCGAAGTCACTGCTGTCACAGAAGACGTATCGGCGAAACCAGCCGAAGATATCATGCATATGGAAGAGCATTTTTCGCCGGAGAAAAAGGGACTGCATCCCTTGCATGAAGATAAGCCCGCAGCGCCAGCCGCACAGGCTGCGCCGGTTGCCCCGACACCGCCATCGCTTGCTGCTGCACCCGTAGCGTCAGGCGCTCCCGTGGCGACAGAACTTCCGCCACCAGAGCCCCCGGTGATAGAAGATAAACCATCGCCCGAAGCCCAGGAATTAAAACTGAATGTGGCCGCGAAACGGCTCATCACCTGTCCGAACTGCAAGGCGGTACTGCGCCTTGCAGTGGCGGGCGAGTATCTCTGCCCGGCATGCCGGTTTCGTTTTACTTATAAAGGTAATGCTTAATCTTCTTTTGCCCATGAATTAATTCATGGGCAAAAGAGTTATTCCAGAACGGTTTTTAAATCTTTCGCAAACGCAATTGCATAGACCGGAATCTCGTGGCCGAGGCCGGCGAGTGTATCCATGCTGAGGCGCTGGCTGGTTTTGCCGGGGCCGAAGTCAAGAATGTGCGTGATCGATTTATCGTTCTTCACCGGCAGCATCGATTTTTCCCAGTAGAGAGTTTTGACCATCAGGTCATCGGTCATGCGCATGCCGAGCTCGGGTGAGCTTTGCAGGTTCGTGCCATCCCAAAAGGAGTAAACTGGCATCTTAAGATCGGAGCCCTTGAAATCGAAGCCGATCTTCGCGAGGTCGGGTTTGAATTTCTCGAGAATCGGCGTCATGAGTTCGCAGTGGAATGGGCAGGTCGAGCGCAGGTAGACGAATTTAATCTGCTTTGCTTCAAACTCCGCCTTATAACGTTCGTGAAAGGCAATGAGGTCGCCACGCGCGCCGGAGAGAATGCGGTTCGCGGGTGTGTTATAGAGACTCACGAAAATCTTCTTCGCGGCGCCGTTGAACTCTTTCACCCACGCTTCGATTGTCGCATGGCTTTCGCCGAGAACCGCGACCATGGGTGCTGGACCCTTGGCGCCTAAACCTTCGCTCTTGGCGCTCTCTTCAGCAGTGGCGGTGATATGGGGAAAAACTTCCTGCGCGCGCACACCCATCAGAAACAGGTACTGGATGTACTTATAGACGGCGTCGTTGTATGCCTGGCCTTCGAGTCCGAGCGCCGTAAAACTCGCAGCGATGAGGCCCTGGCTGTGGCCGGTTGCCCCCGCGGTGTGGGCCAGCATGGTTTTGCGGTCAAAGCCCTGCTGGTTGAGGTATTCGTAATGCGCGAACTGTGTTGCCTGAATCAGGCCGAGGGAGATCCCGGCGATTGACATAAAATCATCAGAGGGCGCCGAGTCTGCTTCGGTGAGCCACTTGCGGAAATCGACTTTTTCGGGATGGGCGGCGGTGCCTTCGACCATTTTTGCGGCGGCTTCGATGGCTGATACAGCGACATCAAAGTAGGGTTTCATCGAGGCTTCGGCGTAGAGCTTCTGCATCTCTTTGAGGTAGGGGGCGCCTTGCCCGCCGAACTGGAGGAGGAATTTTGCCTGGCCCGCTTTCGCGGCGTCGAGTAGTTTGGACATCCGCTCGCTTTCCGAATTTTATTCAGAGCGTCGAGTGAAATGAGCTTTATCGCCGTTAAAATCGCTTGAAATTGAATTCAGGGCCACCAGAACGGTATATGCTGAGCCGCATGCTCCTTGTGACTGGTCTGTGCGCATTCCGTCTGGCAGCGGTTGACCTTCCTGGTGACTCGGCAATCCGACAGATGAAAGAGCGCGGCGCCGCCGCGGCCGAAGACTTGAGTCGCGCCTATGGCGTCGATGGCTTTGCGACGGATATCTTCCACAAAGATGAGTCGCTGCTCTCGCTGGCCGTGCAATCAGGTAATCCACAGGCCGTGAAGTGGCTGCTCGACCACGGTGCGAAAATCGACGGCCATGATGGCCGCGGTATGCCGCTCTGGTTTGCCGCATTCCGTAAAGATACCGCGATCGTTCGCCTTCTCATCGCGAAAGGCGCCAAACCGAAGGTCGTAGCGGCGCGTGTGAATATGATCGAACCCGCAGTGCGCTCCGGCAGTATGGAACTGGCACAGATACTGATCGATAATGGCGCTCAGGTGGATTACCCCTTGGTATTATTATCATGCACAGATGCGCCCTTAGCAATGACCCGCTATCTTTTGCCGAAAGCAGAAATGTCCGCGTACTGGATGACGCGCTGCATGGACTTTGCGCTCGAAAAGGATAAGTTCGACATTGTCACTTATTTGCTCAAAGAGAAAAATACCGAGGTCTCTGCCGGCACGCTTTTTATTGCACTCGCTGCGATCATACAGCGGCAAGCGCCGCTGCCGGCGGAGTTGCTGCAGATGATTGTCGACCGCACACCCGACATCAATGCCATCGATACCCTTTCATTCCATTTCATTCCCGGCGACACTTCGGGGTTTAGCTTCGAAGATAAAACGGCGCTGATGGTTGCCGCATTTTACAACCGAACTGACTTGCTGCATATGCTCTTAAAACGAAACCCAGACGTGGGCAGGCAGACCCCTGGGCGCAAATACACAGCCCTGCATTATGCTGCCATGCGTTGCCACCGCGAAGCCATTGATGTCCTGCTGGAGTACCGCGCCTCCCTGAATCAGAACGATATTTTCGAAATGGCGCCGCTGAACTATGCGGCGGATCATTGTCCGCGGGAAATCGTGGCCCAGCTGGAGCGTGCTGGCGCGCAGAAGACAATCCTAACCCACAGCACGAAACGCGATGTCCGCAACGTCTTGTTTCATTATGGAATTCCCATCGCCTATACTATTTTTGCCGTCGCGATGCGCGAGGGCGTTTATAAGGATAATCCGCAGGATAACTGGTTTGGCCGCATCAATGGCCCGCTGGCCACGGCATTTCTGCTCGGGCCTGTGCCGGCTTTTGTTTTGATAGAGTCGAAATCGCTGGGGCTTCTGGGTGGCATTCTCGCGCCTTATATTGCCGTCATCGGCGGGATTGCCGGCCTTACCCTCGGCCTCATCTACAATGAACGTTTCAACGACAACCGCGGTATCTATTACGCTTCGGTTGCGCCGATCTACGCGTTCACCCTGGCGCAGTTTTTTTTCTGAACTTGGGGTTTTCCTGCATGACAAAGTGATCGCCGTTTGCGGTCGGTACCGCCGATCGTGTTCACACAATTCTGTAAAAAAATCGCCGCGGCGCCGGCTTTTCAAAATTCCATCATCGGCGTTATTTTATTCGCAGGGCTGCTCGTCGGTCTCGAAACATACCCGGCTATCGAACAACGGTACGGCCGTATCCTGGATATTGTTGATATCGTCATTATTGTACTCTTCACGGCAGAGGTTTTAATCAAAATCGGCGCCGAGGGCGCAAAACCGTGGCGCTATTTCCGCGATCCATGGAATGTCTTCGACTTCATCATTGTCACGGCGTGTTTCCTGCCCTTCGACAACCAGTACATCACCGTACTGCGACTGATCCGGCTGCTGCGTATTTTGCGCCTCCTGCGTGCCTTACCCAAATTGCAGATTCTGGTCAATGCCCTGTTTAAAAGTATTCCTTCGATGGGTTATGTAGCGGTGCTCATGGGACTCCTCTTTTACGTCTTCGCGATAGCCGGTGTTTTTCTGTTCGGAAAAAATGACCCGCTGCATTTTGGCAACCTGAGCCAATCACTTTTATCGCTGTTTCAAACGGTGACGCTTGAGGGCTGGATTGAGCTGCTGAATATTCAGCTTCACGGTTGCGACAAAGTTGGTTATGAGGCATTTAAAGCTCTCTGCACGCATCCGCAACAAATGGCGCTTGCACCACTGTTTTTTATCACGTTCATTCTTTTGGGAACCTTCATTATGATGAACCTTTTCATCGGTGTCATACTCAACGGCATGGAAGAGGCGCGCAATGAACTGGCCGATCTGAAAAAAAAGGAAGCTGCCGCCAACCCGCGCGCTTATGATTTAAAGCGCATTGAAGTAGAAGTTGAAAAGCTCAACACGAGCCTCAAGACCCTGCAGATTACCAAAATCCGGTTCCGGGAAAAAGGTGACGAGGATGCCTGATGGCGAAGACGTCTTTTAAGCGTAGATATGTTCTTTGCCCTTTGCGGCGAGAAATTTACCGAAGCCTCTCTTTTTACCTAAATCAGGCAGTGCCTTTCCGTTTTTGACTGCCGCGCGTCCGTTGATAAAGACCGCGCGCACTGCGGCGTCGTTGCGGCGCACGAGCCTGACAAGACCGCCGAATTCCGGCATCTTCGCCTCATGGATTTCTTCAACCTCATCGGTGATAGCCTTGGGATCGAGGATGGTAATATCGGCCTGCATGCCGATGCTGAGTTTGCCGTTATTTAACCCGAACCAATCGGCGATTTCGCCGGTAAGGCGCCAGATGGCTTTTTCGACGCTCATGAAGGGTTTGCCCTCTTTCTCAGCCGCGCGCACGAGGTTCAGCATCCGCAAGGGAAAATTGTAATGGGCCATACCGCGCAGGTGCGCACCGGCATCGGAAAAGCCGATCAAGACATCGGGGTGGCTCACGATGTAACGCAGCGGTTTCACGCGGTCGTTGCCGATCACCGTATACCAGCGGATGTCATTGCCGTACTCAGCACAGAGGTCGAGAAAGGTATCGACAACATGCTGTTTGCGTTCGCGGGCTATCTCCACGAAAGATCGGCCGATGAGATCGGTATCCGGGCATTCGACGACTTTAGATTGGTTGAAATCGCGGTGGAAGACGCGCGGCAGAAACCAATTGGTCCACTGCCGGCGAAACCAGCTGCGGTATTTGGAATCGCTCAGCAGTTTTTTGCGCTCGGCGAGATTTTCCAGGTGGATCGCAGCTGTGCCGGCGCCGAATTCCTCGAAGACGACGACATCGACGCCGTCGGCGTAGAGATCAAAAATCTCGGGCAGCGCCTGCAGGCGAATATCGGCGCGGAGCACCTTGTTGAAGAACCGCGTCAGGCCTGCGACGAGGCGGTAGAGGGTGCGGTTCGAGCGCACGTCCATGAGCGAGATAATTGTCGTTTTGAGCTTACGCCGCATGAACCCCATGCTCTCCTTAAAAAATAATAGCACATTATACTTCGTCGAAACATTCGGCACGCCCTGAAAGACTGCGCCGCGTTTACGCAGAAGATTGCAGAAGCTATGGATCTCGCTCCACCGCGCATAGGTCGAGGGCAGCGCACGGCTGCGGAAACGCTCGCCGTCCATTTTATCCCATGTCAGCGTATTGATCGAGAGGCCAAGGTAACCCGCGTCGAGGGCTTCATCGAGCAGGCGCTCCATACGGCGCTGCTCTTCTTTGGTTGGCTTTTCTCCCTTAGTTAATGAACGCCCGAGTCCCATGACATGGGCGCGTATTGCCGAATGCCCGAGAAAGCTCGCGACATTGGGCCCGAGCTTCAGGCCATTGATGTGATCCGCGTATTCCCGCGCGGTATTCCAGCTTTTCTTCTTTAATAGGGGCAGAACCTGTTTGCGGGGGATTGCCTCGACGCGGCTGAACATATCGGCGAGATCTTCAGGCGTGCCGATGCACAGGCTAAGGGAGCAGCTGCCAATAGCGACAGTGGTTACGCCATGGCGCACCGATTCAGAAAGCGCTGGTGCCGCTTCAATCTCCGCGTCGTAGTGTGTGTGGAAATCGATAAAACCGGGAGTCACCCAAAGCCCGTCGGCCTTGTGAAAGGCCTTCGCCTGCGTCCGCGGTATGGCTTCCCTGCTGATCGCCGCGATTTTTCCGCCGCGCACGCCGACATCGCCGACAAAGGCAGGTGCGCCTGTGCCGTCATAGATCGTTCCGCGGCTAATGACAAGATCGAATTTTTTTGGGTTCGGCATGCTTCACGCGGAACCCCACGGTTCGGGCGTAAAGATATTTTCAGCGGCTGAGGAAAACGTCGATGCGCCGGTTCTTTTGCGCCATCGCGCCGCGCGCATTATAAACCGGGCTCGAATCGCCGAAACCCTGGTAGGCGATGCGTTCGGCGGATATCCCCTTGTCGACCAGATAGTCATAGACCTTGCGGGCCGCGGCCTCTGTGAGTTTGAGGCTTCTCTCGATACCCGCGCCCGGCGCCGAATGCACCTCGATCTTGATTTTATATTTGGGGTAACGGCTGAGAAGATTATAAAGCAGGCTGAGCCTCTCGTCACCCGGGTTTTCGATATCGGCATTCGGCAGGCGAATTTGAAATCCGCTGCCGCTTGCCGGCGCCAGTATGCCTGTCTCGAAACGGCGCGGCGCGGTTGTGGTCGTGTTACCCAGGGCATCCGTTGCGGTCAGCGTGTACTGATAGAGCGTCAGCGATTCGACGGCAGCGCCGGTGTCACTGCGGCCATCCCAAAAGACTGTGAGTGGGATCTCCCCCTCACCCTGAAACCTGCGCACGGGAATCAGTTTGACTCCCTTGCTTTCAGGCACGACCTCATCGATGGCCAGCGTATACGACTTAATCTGCGAGAGGTCGGCGGCACTCAGGCGAAAGGCCTGTTCTTCATTTTCGCCGTCGCCGTCCGGGGTGAATTGCCGCACATTGAGGTCGGCCTGAATCTCGAGCTCGGGTGGAGTGCTATCGAGCAGTATTTTGATCGGCGGCGACTCGGGGCTGTTGCCGTTTTCATAGCGGCCGCGGAATGCCAGGCAGTAGGTGCCGTCGGGGGCGCGGTTTGCCGAAGCTGCTTCGCCCCGCCAGACAAATGCCAGGGATTTATCTTTTTTTGTTTTTTTCTTTTTCTCGTTCGGTTTGAGATCGAGTACGGGAATCTTAAAGATAATATCTTCGGCTTTAGGCGAGCAGGCCTTGCGGATCAGAATTTCACCGTCGATATAACCATCGGCAAAGGCAACAGAGGGGAAAAGCTCCAATTCAGAAAAGGCCTTCTGCGCCGGGTTAAATCCCATTGCGGAGCTTTTGAGAAACAGCGCATCGATGCGGCGCGATATATAGAAGTTCGCGCTCAGCGCCTCGCTGCGGTTACCCGCGGCGTCGCGGCCGGTCAGGCGGTAGCGGTAAACACCCTCTTCGGCGGGTTCGCCATTATCTCTTTTGCCGTCAAAATCGACGCGTGTGGGGGCGTTTTCCGGCCACTGGAAGCTGCGGATTTTTTCACCCGCGGTATTGAGGACCACCCCCTCATAGCTGTCTGAAGCGGTCGTATCCTGGGTGATCGTTAAGAGGTCGCGCTGGCCATCGCCATTGGGCGAGATGAGATCGTCGCTGATTTCTACACTGGCGCCCGGGCGTTTGGTGTCGATGGCGATCTCACCGGTCACGTGCCGGCTTTCGTTGTTCTTCTCATCCATCGCCCAGAATTCGTAGTTATAGACGCCGTCGGGTAAACTCTCGGTCGAAGCTTCTTCTTCAAAGACCGTATCCTTGACGGGTTTTTTCTTCTGCGCAGTAATACGACCGTTCCAGCTGAAGCGTTCGGGTATATCAGAGCGTCCGCGTGGCGCCATGAAGCTGCGGAAGAACAGCGTGAAGCTGAAATCCTTCTCGCGGATGCGTTCGTCGCCCTTCTGCTTGTGGACTATATTGCCCTTGGCATCGCGGATACGGAACTCATAGTACACGATCGGGCTCTTATCGGTGACCTTGGCCGTGAAGGTGATGATGTCGCGCACGCCGTCATTGTCCGGTGAGAAGGATTTCCCCTCGCTCTCAAAGCTCACCTCCGGGGGATCAGAATCAATACCGCCCAGCCTGACCCCGGCCGTGACGCTGTGGATGTCGCTGCGGGTCGAATTGCCGACGCTCAGGTTATAAAAGAGAAAACTGTCGCCGAATGAGAATGGTACATGGGCGCCAAGGCCGAGAGACAGGCCATTACCGGTCGCGGAGTAGTTGCTTGTCCCGTAACCGGCCGACAGTAAAAACCAGCGGTACTGCGTCTGTATGCCGACCAGGATAGGAACGCGGTCGAAACGGTCGCTGCCATAGGTCGAAACAATCGTTGCCCAGTTGAAGTTCGTGCTCTGGTAAAACCCGGTGATAATCCCCACATGCGCGGCAGGTTTGGCGAGCAGCTCGCTTTCACCGACGGGGATAGCCAGGTTTTGTGTCGTCAGAAAGACCGAAGGCGAATAAATCCCGAAGCCGTCGTTGTCGCCGAACGCAGTATGCCACTTGCTGTCTATAAGGAGGGAAGGGTTGATGCCGAAGCCAAAGGCCTGCCGGCTGTCGAATGTGGTGTAGCGGGGACTGAGGCTGAGGCCCGTCGCGACACGTTTAGATAAAAAACCGCCATACGAAAAATTCAGCGCCGCACTTTTGTCATCCGCCTGCAGGTAATCGACGCCAAGGCCCAGGCCGCCGAAGGGGCTGAAGAGTGCCGTGTCGGCAAAAAAGCCGGTGAGGTTAGAGCCGAAGATGCCGCCCGCGAAAAAAGCGTTCTGCGAACCGTAGGCGAGCATTGCGGGGTTTACCGCAGTCGCAGCCTGCACAGGAATGTTGTGCGTTACCTGGCCACCGACCGCGGCGTTGAAAGGCCGCAGCGGCAGACTCAGATAGTTGGCCGTGCGTTCTGCGGCGAGGCTGGTCGCAGCACAAAGTGACATAATAGTGAAGAGGGATATCCGACGCAAAGGCAAGGCAGCGTAGTAGAAAAGAAACACATCGGGCAAAGCTAAAATAGTACTACAAAATATGGCCATTTCTCACGAAGATAGAATATGCAGGATATCGATTTCAGCCGTTATTATCGCCGCGGCCGCAGGGCGGGAGCATACTCCGCCACAGAGAGTACGGAGTCCCGGGGCACACCCCTCAAAGTGAATAAAATCTCACTGTATCTTGCTATTGCCTTCTCGTCCCTGGCAATCGGTTTTATCGGCGGCACACAGCTGCAGAAGAGCAAAATGACGCGCGAGATCGAGGGCAAGATCGTGCCTGACAGCATCGCCACTGCAAACGTCGCGCAGCCCGGAAACGCCGAAGAAGAAAAGGTTTCAGAGAACGTTCACATGACCCGCCCGGACGAAAAGGCGCGTCCCGAAGCGTCGGCAAAAGAACCGAAGGCAAGCTACCTGATTCTCGCGAAAATCTTCCCCGACGAGAAAGAAGCGTCGCTCGCAGGCCTCAACCTGAAACGCAACGGCCAGAAGGCATTTATGGCGCGTAACGGCAAAAAGGTGAAGCTCTATGTCGGCCCGATCGAAGGCAAACCCGAAGCGTATGAGATTTTGGCCAAACTGAAGAAGAATTCCGACTTTTCGGGAGCTATCCTCTACAAAAAATAGCGTGTGATCCGCGACGCACAGCTTCAAGATGCGGCAGATATCGCCGCGCTACTCAAACCCTACGTCGAAAAAAAGATCCTGCTCCACCGCTCGCTGGATGAAATCCGCGAGAATGTCGATAAGACCGTCGTCGAGATCGAGGACGGCCGCATCGTCGGCACAACCAGCCTTGTCTTCTTCTCTGAGACGCTCTGCGAGATCCGCGCTCTGGTAATCTCCGATGCCGTTCAGGGATCAGGAATCGGCCGTCGCCTGGTGCTTGCGGCTGAAGAGAAGGCGCAGCGCCTGCAGGCGACGCGACCCTTGCGGTTTTTCGCCCTGACCTATACTCCTGAGTTCTTCGAGCGCGTGGGTTACACGCGCACGACGAAAGATATGTTTCCTGAAAAAATCTACGAGGTCTGTAACTTCTGTCTGCGCAAAGACGACTGCCACGAGATCGCGGTGCAGAAGATCGTCGCGTGAGCGATCGTTAAAAAAATCCCCGCCGCGATTTTGAAAATTTTTCCGGCAGGTGCCAAAAAAAATCTGAAATCAAAAAACTCCGGTGAGATAATTTTTTCGAGTAATTGGTTGACGCCTCACGTGTCTCGGTTACGATGTGACATAATTCCTGTCATGAGACATAATACGGTCACAGAAACTGCAGTCGGAAATCAAAAATAAAATTCATGGAACTCCTGCGCAAACTTAGACCACTCTTCCTCGTCGCCTTCGCTCTGACGTTTGCGATCTTCGCGACGATTTATATCTTTCGTTTTTTCAACCGCGCAAATCTCGAGAAGGCATTGGGCGGCCGTGAGAGCTTCTCGCTGCTCTTCGTCGTCACCTCGGCGCATGACGACAAGAAAGTTCAGGTCGTCTCCGTCGCCGAGGTTTTCCCTGCGACGCAGCGCATCGGCGTGATTTCGTTCTTCCCTGCGACACGCCTCAAAGACGATGCGTCCAGCCTCGAGGAAATCTATAAATCCAAGGGTGTTTCGGGCGTCAGTTCAGCTGTTTCTGAGTTTTTAGGCGAGCGCATCGTCGCTTATGTCAAGGCGCGCGACAATACTTTGGCCCAATTTGTCGATATTTTGGGCGGAATTGAGTACTTTTTGCCTTCCACGGACCTGTTAAAGGATGAAAACCTGCCGCGCGGCCAGTTTGTGCTCGATGGCAGCCTGGTTTCCCGCCTGCTGAATCCGCCTGAAAAAAACGAATACACCCCGGCCTTCAAGCTGTTTCGCTACTATTCTCTCTTCCTCAATGCCTGGAACCAGCGCGCACGACTCTGGCCCCTGATTAAAGAGGAAAAGGTATTCTCTGTCGCGGTCAAAAACCTCGAAACAAATACATCCGCCTCAGACCTTTTCGCTCTCTGCCAGCAGTTTGCCACACAGAAGGGCTGGGTGCCGATTCTGCTCGAGATACCCGTGCGCCGGGTAAAAGACGCCTTCCATGTCGACAAAGACTCCGTGGGCATCTCGATGCGTGCGCTGACGAAACAGCTGACGCAGAAAGAGCATCCCTTTGTGAACGACCCCCCGAAGATGGAAGTCAAGAATGGCACACACGTCGCCAACCTCGCGCGCACCATGCGCACCGAGCTTTCCCGTAAGGGCGTGCAGATTCTGGAATTTACCAACGCCGACCACAACGACTACGACAAAACTATACTCTTAGGTACAAGCGGCAATGCCTTCTACCTCGAAAGCATCGCCCGCATCATGGGCGTACAGAAGTCGTATGCGGCGGTCAACCGCTCGCTCTTTACCGATCTCGTACTGGTGCTCGGCAAAGACTACAACAAGCTTAAGGGCGAGGAGGTAATCCGCTAATGGCAGACGACCTCAAGCAGATTGAGATTCTCACCAAGGCACTCGACGCCAAAAAGGGTGGCGATATCACTGTGCTCGACCTCAGGGCGCAATCCTCATACCTGAGCTACTTTGTCATCGTTACCGCGCTCTCTAAGACGCACATCAAGACCCTCTTTGACGAAGTCCACAAGACCGCCGTTGAGAACGGCATCGAACGCCCGCGCGCGCAGGCACCGCAGTTCGAGAGCGGCTGGGTCACTTACGACTTCGGCTTCTATGTCATCCATATCTTTGAAGAAGAAAAACGGAAATTTTATAACCTCGAAGGCATCTGGAAGGGCGCGACGCGCGTTTCTGCCGGTGCCGTAAGTTCTCATACCTCGGAAAGCGCTCAAACGCCGCGGAAAACTGTCGCCTCAAAAGCGAAAAAAACTGCAGCGAAACCTGAAAGCTTTGCGAAAAAAAAGACGACAATTAAGAAGAAGACGATTAAGGAGAAAACAATGGCGACAAAGAAAAAACCTGCAAAGAAAAAAGCGGCTAAAAAACCCGCAAAGAAAAAAGCCGCGAAGAAGAAGTAAGCTTCGCGCCTTCCCCACGAGGGGATACATTGGTTAAGGGGCCGCAAAGGAACGGAAACGTTCCCGCGATGGCCCCTTTTTTATTGCAGGGTTCTGTTTGTGGGTACCGCGACGCCGGTATCAATCGCACCGAACTGTTCTTCGTAGCGGCGCACGTTTTCCTGGAGAGCCTGGAGCAGGCGTTTCGCATGCCCTGGGGTTAGAATAATGCGTGAAACCAGCTTGCCGAACGGCGCCGGGTGTTGCTGAATAAAGAGGTAATCGAGGATGAACTCTTCCTTAGCATGGCCGATATTGGTGACATTGGCGAACGTACCCTTAAGAATCTCGGGGTCGAGATGGATCTCAATTTTGTTTTCGCCGGCCATGTTTTGCGGGGGATTCATGCCGCTCAAAAAAGACAGGCTTACTGCTTGACAACGACAAAAAAGAAGTATGATAGCGCCATGTTCCAGCGTAAATATCCCGCGGTGATTGCCCTCAGCGTCTTTACAGCCATCTTTACCCTTTCCTGCTCTGATTATTCCCGCGACCGCTACGATGCGGCGTCACCCGATGAGAGAAGTCCGGCGCGCGATCAATTCGTTGGCAGCATCTACTTCGGCACCAGCTCATCGGCACTTTCGAAGGCCGCGCTGGCCGATCTGGGGCGCATGGCCAGCCGCATCCAGGAGCGCCGCGGCTCTACCGGGCGGGTCATCCTCATCGGTTATGCCGATCGCCACCGCGGGGTCGAAGAAAACTCAGAACTCGCAGGTGAACGTGCACAGCGGGTGGCGATAGCGCTTGAAAAGCGCGGCATCGAGCTCGAGCGTATCGTCATCGACGGCCGCGGAGTGCGCCTGACCCGGCAGCAAGAGGCCGAGCGGCGTGTAGATATCTATCTCGAGAACGGCGGTGGCAGCGGACGGCGTCTGAATACGCTTTATCCGGTTCTCATCGGTTTTTTCCTGCTGGTGACTTTTGCGCTTGCTGTGGTGATCTTCCGCCGCCGGCGCTAAGCTTAGGCAGCTTTGAAAAGCTGATCGACGATTTCTTTCGCGCGCGCGAGAAAGGCTTCTTCTTCGGCGCGTGTAAAAGGGCCCCAGACGCCCTTTTGCATGCGTTTAACCAGTTCCACGTATTCAAGCGAACCCGCCACCGTTAGCGCTGTCCGCGCCTTATTTTCAAAGATCTTGATCGATGAGCCGTCGGGTGTGACCAAGGCCCGCGGAGGTATCTTGGTACCACCGCGAATCATGCAGCCTGCAGTAATCATTGCACCGTCGCCGATTTCAGCATCGTCCAGAATGATACTGCCGATACCAATCAGCACCGCGCGGCCGATTTTGCAGCCGTGCAGCATTGCATTGTGTCCGACGAGCGTATAGTCGCCGATCGTGACGCCGCGCCGTGAGTCGCAGTGAATAGTGCTGTTATCCTGGATGTTAACGTATTTGCCGAGCACGACAGAATTCATGTCGGCCCGGGCAACGACCCCCGGCCAAAGTGACGAAAATTCGCCCATCGTGGCGTCGCCAAAGACGGTCGCATTCCTGTGAATAAATGCAGTGGGATGGATTTTTTCGGCAGTATATTCTGGTTTCTGCCTGGCTATGGCCTTCGCAGGTTTCGCCCCAGCCTTTTTCACACTGGATTTTTTCTTCTTGGGTGGCATCGCTAAATTAAGAACCCGCGGTGAATTGGCGCTTGTAAATGGCGTAATCCCCTTCACGCTGGCTGATATAATAGAGCCGGCTCGCCTTTATATCGAGTACGGGAAAAAGATCGTTGCCGGGCGAGTTCGTGACCTGATCGACGCGATTTTTTCCCAGTGAAACTGCATAGATATCGTTATTGCCAGAGACATTGGAAACTGCAAAGAGCAGCAGCCCCTGGATGTCAGTGGTCGGTTGAAACGTGAAGCCGCCCGGTCCGAAGAGCGGTGATATCTGTTTTGAGCCGCGCTCAAGCCGAAAGAGAGAGAACGAACTACCCGCGCGGTTTGAGTAAAAGAAAATGCTCTGCCCTGAAGACGAATATACCGGGCCGAAATCGAAATTTTGTTCGCTGGTAAGCCGCGTCTCTTTACTGGTGGCCAGGTTTAATTCATAGAGATTGTATTTGTTATCTCTCTTGGAATAATACGTCAGGGTGCGCCCATCGGGTGAGATGGCGGGAAATTCACACCAGAAGTTGCGGTCGGTGACGGGTGATACGGTACCGTCGCTGAGATTTACTTTTTTGATCGAGCCCGAACCAGCTTCATTGATGAAATAATAAATTTCTTTGCCGTCGCGTGAGAACACCGGTTGTGATTCGAGGTAAGAGGTCTTGGTTACGGTGTTTTTTTCTTGTGTCTCCATATTGTAGACAACGATGTCACCCTTCTGGTCGCGGTAGTCTGAGCTGAAGGCCAGGGATTTGCCGTCGGGTGAAATGGCCAGAGTCTGCAGTTTGCCGTATTCACCGAAAATACGCACAGGTTCCTGGATAGTGAAACTCACAGCCGTTAATATTTCTGTCAGCGACAACGCCACCGCGAGTGTCGAAAAAAAGAGAAATGCGTAGGCTGAACGCATTCGCCACCTTAAAGGAGCGTCTCGCTCCTGCAAGCCGCAAAATATCCACTGCCATGGCGGGTTTTGCGACCCATAGAGTACAGATGCGGATTGAGCTAGAACAGCTTAAACAGACCCATCATGCCCGGAGCCAACCGGCGCATGAGGTCCAGTACCTTCGCTGTCGGACCAGGCAGGATAAAATCTGTCTTATTGGCAATGGCCTTAATCGTCTCGCGGATGACGTTATCGGGCGATTCGATCATGAATTGCGGGTAGTCGTTGATATCGATATTCACGCCAAAACGTTCGGACTGCAGAATCGCGGTGCGCGTAAAAAACGGATGCACTGTAGAGACATGAATGCCCTGCTTATGGTAATCCATACGAATGGCGTCAGAGAAACCTTTGATTCCATGCTTCGACGCGGTATAAGGCGCGCCGCCGGGCATAGGCACGATACCAGCCACCGACGAGATATTCACAATGTGCCCGCTGCCGCGCGAAGCCATGTCGGGCAGAAAATAGTGGCAGATACGCATCGGGGAAATCAGGTTAATGTTCATGAGTTTTTCCCAGCGGTCGAGCGGCACCTCGCCGAACGGCCCGGCCTGGGCAATACCGGCATTGTTAATGATGATGTCGGGGCAGGGCGTAATCTTTTTGACATCGGCCAAAAAGCGTTCCGTACCTTCTTTCGTGGAAATATCACCGGCAAAGAATCCCAGAACCTTGCCAGGCCCCGAGTAAGTTTTGTAGCTGGCCAGTGATTCAGCTTTGACATCCGACAAAATCAGATGGCCACCAAGTTCGAGAAGCTGCGTCGCAAACTGCGCGCCGAGGCCGCCCGAAGCGCCTGTGAGAAGAATGCTCTTGCCTTCAAAATATTTCATGGGCATTCGTTTAAAAGTTGAACACTGCGTCAATTATTAGCTATAGTGGGATATCCCCAGTTCTTTACCCTTCGTCTTCGCTACCGCTTTTGCCGGGGTGACTTCGGTTATTGCATCGTATCTCGGCGGCCTCGCGGCAGTGCTCGGTGTTTTGCTTCGCCTTGCGGCCGGGGCGGTGGGCAGCTGGTTTCAGTCGCAGAAGGTAAAGATCATTGTCCTGCTGCTGGCTATCCCGCTTTTGCTTTCTCTCGTGCACCATCTCTTGCCCGGCACCCTGGGGCGATGGTATGCGGACCTCGATCAGAAAAAGGCGGGCTTTGCCGCAACGTGGCGTGCCTTCGATGCGCGTTGCAGCGTCTCGGTTTGCCGTTATCTTTTCCCGTCGCCGATGCGTCACTATGAGCTCCATGTCAAAGAAGAGGCGGGGTTTGAGAAATTCACCGCGGCGCTGAAGCGGCGCAATGAAAAACTTCCGCCGGCCCGCAGCGCCGAAGCGCAGGAGTTCATTCGACGCTTTATACCCGGCCGTTCAGACGCCTACACTTCGGGTCGGCGGGCGCAGGGCCCGGAAAATATTTCCACGATTTACCTGACCGGCACGTCGGCGCGCCCGGCGAGGGTCGATAAATATCTGAGTTTCAGCCGCGCACAAAAGCTCAACGGCATCTGCTTTGACATCAAAGACGTTTATGGTTTTGTGAACTATAAAACCAACTTGCCTGAGGTTAAATTGACCCAGGGCAAAATCACTCCGCCGTTGGGTGAACTAGCTCCCCTCATTGCCTATTACAAAAGCAAAAAGTTCTACACAATCGCCCGCGTCGCGATGCACCAGGACGAACTCATGGCGGGCAAATTTCCCGACCGGCAGATTAAGCTGAAATCGGGCGGACCGCTCTTAACCAAGGGGCGCACTGTCTGGGTTGACCCCAACAAAAAAGCGGTGCAGGACTATAACCTCGCCATCATCCGCGAGGTACTGCAGGCGGGCGCCGATGAGATCCAGCTCGACTACATCCGTTACCCCGCCGAGGGCGATTGGAAAATCGCCGAGTATGATGGCCTGAAAGATTTCGACGACAAGCCGCGCATCATTGGGCACTTTCTGCAGCGCGTGCATTCCCTGACGCGCGCCTATGGCGCCTACCTGTCGCTTGACGTGTTCGGTGTAGTCGCCTGGCAGGAACCCCTCGATATCAAGAGCACGGGGCAGAACATGCACGTGCTCGGGCAGGCGGCCGATGTGCTGTCGCCGATGCTTTACCCCTCGCACTTCGGCCATTCCTTTGGCGGCGTGAGCAATCCCGCCGATAAGCCCGCGCTTTTCTTAGAAGAGGGCGTCAGCAACCTGAGAGAGATCAATAAGACGCAAATCATTCGCCCATGGTTGCAGGCATTCAAGTGGCGGGTGACACACTATACGCCGCAGTATATCACCGAGCAGATCCGCGGTTCGAAAAAAGCCGGCGGGCAGGGCTATCTGCTCTGGAATGCCGGCAATATCTACGAACACTATTCGGAGCCCTAGGCTTGCAGAGCTTTTGGCCGCGGGAATACTCTGCGCTCGACTTTGAACTGCCTGAAAAATTAATCGCGGCGCAGCCGGTCTCCCCAGCCGACCACGCGCGGCTGATGGTCATCGATCGCACCACGGGCACGATTCAGCACGATCACTTTTACAATCTGGGCAGGTACCTTTTGGCAGGCGATGCCATCTTCTACAACGCGACGCGGGTAGAAGAGAGAAGGGCGTATCTTAAAAAGCCGGGTAGTGAGAAAAATTTTGAATGTGTATTTTTAAAAGTCGCCCCTAAGTCTGGGGGAAGGGTTGGGGATGGGGGCGTCTGGCAGGTTCTCATGCGCAGCATCCGTCGCCTGAAAGACGGCCAGCTGCTGCAGGCGGTGAAAGATGCCACATATGAATTCACGCTGCGCCGGGAAGATGATAGGATCTACCTCGAATCTAAAACTCCGCTCGCCGCAGCCGACTTCGCGCGCATCGGTGAGATGCCGATACCGCCTTATATGCGCCGCGCGGCTGATGCCACGGATGCGGAAACTTACCAGAACTTCTTTAACGAGCAGATCGAGCAGAAGGAGAAAATCTCCGGCTCGGCGGCTTCACCGACGGCAGCGCTGCATTTTACGCCTGAGCTGTTTGATAAGGTGAAAGCGGGCGGCATCGAATTCCACCCGGTCTGCCTCGATATTGGCTATGGCACTTTTGCGCCCGTCACAGAAGCAAATTTCGCACAGCGCAAGCTGCACTCTGAGCATTATTACATACCGCCCGCGAGCATCCGCAGGCTCGAAACGGCTGTGGGCCGAAAAATCGCCCTGGGCACGACGTCGCTGCGGGCGCTGCTCTCGCTTGCACATTATGGCGCACCGGAAGGTGAAACGGAGATTTTTATCAAACCGGGTGATATCCTCCCCGGCGTCGATGGGCTTATCACCAACTTCCACCTGCCGCAATCGAGCCTCATTTTGCTGACGGCCGCATTCTGCGGCGAAAAACTTCTCGCAGATGCCTACCACGAAGCCATTCGACTCGGCTACCGTTTCTATTCGTACGGTGATGCCATGCTCATAATCTGATTTCAGGGTCACTGCGCGGAGTCGAAGTGACCGCAGATTGAACTTGCGCTTGCCATTGTTATTTCTTTTGACGGCTGTCTTTTTCCTATTATTCGCCGCCGATTCCGTCAAAAAGAACAATCCCAATAAAGTCGCCGATTTTGCCGAGATCGAATCACGCATCTATAAGAATGAGATGCTCGAGAATTTCGAAGAAAAGGCGCTGGCCGAGATTTTTCTGCCGCAAGATACCGAGGCGGATGTTTCGCTCTCACGCGAGCTGGCGCCGCCGGTTTCAGAATCGAACCAGTACGTGAGCGTGCGCATCAAAACCCCCGAGACGCGGCGGGTACGGCTGCAGTTCAAGACCCCTCCCGAGATCAAAGGCTATTGCCGCGCCTTTAACTTTTGGCTGAGTGTCGAGAAGCTGCATGCCCGCATCACCCTGATCGTTGAAGACCGCGAAGGCAAACGCCACTTTCTGGACAGCGGCGACCTGCAGTTCCGTGGCTGGCGCAAGATTCGCCTGCCGGTAGGGCAGCGCATTCGCCAGCACGACCTCTACCTCAATGAAAAGGCACCGCTTAAAGTCATTGGGATTGAAACCGTGTTTGCGGCCAAGTACACGAAAGGAAAATTGCCGCTGATTCTGATCGATGAGATTGCGGCCGAGGTGCGCGAAAAATACGAAATACCCCCACCGTTGAAGAAGTAGTCCCCCACCGCCCTTGCGGGCACCTCCCCCGCATGCGGGGGAGGTTGGGAGGGGGACTATCGGTTCAATTGCGTCACTGCTTTTTTAATCCCATCCAAAGTCAGGTCATACATGGGAAAAATACCCGCTATTGCGCGCAAGGTTGAGCCCGAAAACTCGTTATCCCAGCGCTCGGCGGCGATGGGGTTCAGCCACACCGCGTGTGCAAAGCGTGTGCGGATGCTCCTCAGTCGCTCAATCGATGGCTCGTATTCTTCGTCGCCGTAATTGACATTGCCATAGCGGCTGAAAAGTTCAGACGGCGCCATGCTCGCGTCACCGATGATAAAGATGCGCGTTTCGGCGTCTTCTTTGAGAATCGTCTGTAAATCCACCGCTTCGCTGCGCATGTCATCTTTGTAGACATGGCCATAGATTGTGTTATGGAAGAAGTAGGTCTTCAGCGACTTCAGCTGCGCCGTCATTTTCTCAAAGACGAGCCGGGTGAGAGGCACATGCTGTAGCATCGAATAGCCGCCGTTGTCGATAAACAACATCACCTTGAGCTTGTTGCGTATCGGCGCGGTGAAGACGAGCTCGATGTCGCCGGTCTTACCCGAGCGGTGGATGGTCTCTGGCAGGTCGAGCTCGGTTTCAGCTTCATGTTTTTTCAGATTTTTGAGGAGCGCGATGGCCTGCCGCAGGTTCTCGCCGCTGAGGCTTTGCCGCGATGAATAGGCGACATGGCGCCTTTCGCCGATAACCTTGAGCGCGGAGAAGCCGCGGCCTTCACCCATGACGCGCACGCCACCCGCGGCATTGCCCGAGTGACCAAAAGCTGAGGAACCACCCGTGCCGACCCAGCGGTTGCCGCCGTGGTGCTCTTTGAGCTGTTCGCGCACGGTGTCCCAGAACTTTTTCATGAGTTCTTTGAGGTCATAATCATAACTACGGAACGGCACCTCGCCGCGGTCGCGGGCCTGGCGCAACCATTCGCGGAACTGTTTGGTTTCAAGTAGCGCCAGATCGCCTTCGGCGACGGCGGGAATGTCGAGCTTGTAGAAGTAACTGAGAAAGGTGCGCTCAAAGACATCGGCGTCATCACGGCGTTTGACGCAGATGAGTTTTAGAAGCAGAAAAAGATCATCGAGGCTATTGAGTTCGATCTTCTCCGGCGCGCGGTAGAAATCGAGAATTTCTTTCGCGCCGACGGCCAAACCTTCGTCGCGCAGGCGGTAAAAGAAGTTCAGCAGCATTAGCCGCCGCGTACCCGCTTTTCGCCGCGGAAAGCGAGAATGTCTGCGGTACGTTTCAGCAAAATGCCCGACAGCGGTACCTGTTCGATCTCCGCCGGGGTAAATCCGCCCCGTTTGACTGCCGACAGCCATTCGATGAGTTCGCTGGTCGCGGGGGCCTTTTCGAAGCCGCGGCCGCGCAACTCATAAAAGACCTTGAGCGCGGTATCGACAATCGGGCCTGTAAAATCGGGGAAATGCAGCGCAAGAATCTGCCGCATCTCATCGGCATTCGGGAACGTGATATGGTGGCAGAAACAGCGGCGCAGAAAAGGATCGGAGAGCTCGCGTTTGGCGTTCGAGGTGATGATGATGATGGGCTTCACAGCGGCCTTCACGCGCGTATTCGTCTCGCGGATAGTAAACTCGGAATCTTCAAGCACATCGAGCAGGTTGTCTTGCACGTCAGATTCGGTCTTATCGATTTCGTCGAGCAGCAAGACCTTGCGTGTCGTCGAACGGAAGGCGCGGCCGATCGGCCCCCAGATAATGTAATCGTCAAAATTCTGTACGTTGCGCCCCGACGCCGCATCGGGAAAACGCGAGTCGTTGAGGCGCAGCACGGTGTCTTGGGTGTAGCAGGCTTCTTCGCCACGGAAGGTGGACTTCGCCCGTAGAATTTCCATCTCAAACCCCAGCGATTCAGAAATCGCAAAGGCCAGCTGGGTTTTACCGGTACCGGGTTCGCCTGTGAGCAGCAGCGGCTTTTCCATCGCCAGCGCCATATTGACGATGCGCGCCAGCTCGTCGGAGATATGGTATTTTTGCGTGCTATGGAATTCCATAGCGGCTCTTCAGGCGGACCTTTCACGCCGAAAACGCAAAGCGTAACTTGATGCTGGGTGTACGCTGCACTATAAAAATTGACGACTTGTTCAAGATTATTATATTGGAGGCATGAAAGCGAACCACCAAGACGTGCTTATCATTGGCGCGGGGATTTCAGGCATCGGCGCGGCCTGCTATTTACGGCGCGAGTTGCCGAACAAAACGTTTGCGATTCTCGAACGCCGCCAGGCTGTTGGTGGTACGTGGGATCTATTCCGTTACCCGGGCATTCGTTCGGACTCCGATATGAACACGTTTGGTTTTGGTTTCAGGCCCTGGACCGAGACGCGCGTGCTTTCCGACGGGCCGTCGATTAAGCGATATGTCGAAGACACGGCGAAAGAATACAACGTGATGAGTAAAATCCGCTTCGGCAGCAAGGTCACGAGCGCAAAGTTCTCAAGCAAAGATGCGCTCTGGACGGTTGCGGGTGAGGATGAAAAAAGCGGCGAAGAGTTCGTCTATACGGCGAATTTTGTCATCGCCTGCACAGGCTATTATAAGTACGACGAAGGCTATAAGCCTGATTTTCCCGGTGAGAAGGATTTCAAGGGGCAGATCATCCACCCGCAAAAGTGGCCCGAAGATCTGAATTACACCGGTAAGCGCGTCGTCGTCATCGGCTCGGGCGCCACTGCCGTGACGCTGATACCAGCGATGGCTGATAAGACTGCGCATATCACGATGCTGCAGCGCTCGCCCACATACATTGTTTCGATTCCCGCAAATGATGTTCTCTCTGAAACGCTGCGGCGGTTTTTGCCCAAGTCATGGGTTTATCAGATGGCCCGGGCGCGCAATATTCTGATGCAGCGGGTGATCTATGCCCTCGCGAAAGCGCGCCCTGGCGCGATCAAGCGCCTGCTCTTGGGTGCCGCGAAAATGCGCCTCGGCGATAGCGTCGATATGAAACATTTCACACCGAACTACAATCCCTGGGATGAGCGTCTCTGCGTCGTACCAGACGGCGATCTGTTCGAGACCATCAAATCGGGCAAGGCATCGATCGTCACCGACCAGATCGAAAAATTCACCGAGAAGGGCATCCAGCTCAAGTCGGGCGAGCATCTCGACGCCGACATCATTGTCAGCGCGACCGGCCTCAACGTGCAGCTCATGGGCGGCGTGGAGATCGAAATCGATGGCGCCAAGGTGCCGGTGACAGAGCGCGTGACGTACAAAGCCGTGCTCGTTGAGGGAGTTCCCAACGCCGCGATTATCTTTGGTTATACCAATGCATCATGGACGCTCAAGGTCGATATTGCCTGTGAGTATATTTGCCGCCTGCTGAAACACATGGATAAGAACCACCACCGTATCGTGGTGGCCCACGCGCCGGGCGACGTCAAAACCCAGGACACGGTCATGGGCGCCTTGGCTTCGGGGTACATCCGCCGCGCAGCGGATAAGCTGCCGCGCCAAGGCACGCATGGCGTCTGGAAGGTTTCGAATGATTATCTTTCAGATACGGCGATGCTGAAATTCGGTGGCATCACTGACGACGCGCTGAAGTTTACTTAGATTTCAGCGCCTGCTCGAGCGTTTCGTAGACGTCGAGGTGTGCGTCGGACTTGGTGATCTTAAAGACCTGCATGATTTTACCCGAGACATGGATCAGCCCCAGCTTGCCGTTGTATTCACGGATCTTGCGCTGAAAGTGAAAAATCGCTCCCATGGCCGACGAATCGAGGTGTTCTACGCCTTGCATGTCAAAGATCACATGCGCCGGCTTTTCTTCGATATACTTTGTTATATCCGCCTTCAGTTGCGGAATGATATACATCTGCAGCTGCGCTTCGGTAAACTTGATAATGATCGCGCCATCGTGACGTGAAACTTCGACCATGCCGACGACGATCACCGGTAGGCAGCATTGTCAACAATAACCCGGTTTCTGGCCCCAGTGAAAATTATCCGGGATTCGTTTTGCCCGTTTCGATGTAGCTTTTCAGCATTTGCTGAATCAGCGACGTCCAGCCGAAGTCGAAGTTCGCGCGTTTGAAATCTTCAAGCGGCGGGAAGGTCTCGAGCCCGGTGTGAGTCAGGCGTACGCGCGTCATATCACCTTCTTGCATCAACTCAAATGTCACGAGGGAATCGCCTTCGTAGCCATCGTAGCGCCACGAGTAAGACAATTTTCGAGGCGGTATGGCTTCTACGACGCGGCACAGGTGCAGATATTGTTTTTCAGGCGGGCCGCCGCTAAAACTGAATTCGAAACCCACTTCAGCCCTAAAGTCCGCGAGATCGAAGTACCATTGTTTCATTTCGGTTTTGTCGCTAATCGCTTTCCAGACGCGTTCGGGCGTCGTCTGAATGAGAATCTCTTTGATCAAAGGGGTTGTGCTCATGTTTCCTCCAGGAACTTCTTAAGGCCCTGCAATTTGTTATCCCAAAACCGGTCATAATAGGCCACCCAGTCAGATACGGCTTTGAGGGGGGCCAGTCTTGCTTCACAGAAACGTTCGCGGCCGCGGTCGTGCAATGCAACAAGTTTGCATTCTTGCAGAATGCGCATGTGTTTTGAAACTGCTGGGCGGCTGATTTTGAAATGCGCGGCTACACCGTTCATCGTCAGCGGCTGTTTTGCCAGCAGCGAAATGATCTGCCGGCGTGTCGGATCGGCAATGGCTTGAAATACGTCGCGGCGCATAATGTAACCAATTGGTTACATATGGAGTCCTGTGCAAGACGTCAAGTGTTTGGCGGATGTCAGAACGGTTTTACGGAATCGGTTGAAAAGCGGCCGTTGAGTTCCTGGAAGAGCCCGTTGTTTTCGATACTCGTCAAATAGACAAAGTCGCGGAGTATCGGCATGCGTCCGGGAATCTGCATGTAGTGCCTGATTTCATTCTTGATCGCCTTAATACGGCTTTCTTTATCGCGGGCATCGCCCTTACGCAATGCAAGAAACCGCTTTGTCGCACGGTCGACGAGCATGCCGATATTCCAGCTTGCAGCCAACTTCAGTGTGTCGCCGAGTTCGTCGTTATTGATCGGCTTCTGCATGTAGTAGATGGCGCCCATGGCCTGTGATTTCTGTGCGGTTTTTGCGGTGGGGTAACCAGTCATGATGACTACCGCAGTCGATGGCATGGTTTCGCGGATCTTCTCGGCGAAGGCGATGCCATCCATCTTGCCCATGCGGATATCGGTGAGTACAATATTAAAACGGGTTTTCGCGAGACGTTCGAGCGCCTGCTCGGCGTTGGCACATTCTTCCGTTTCATAGCCCCAAATGCCGGCAGTCTGCGAAATCATGGCGCGAATGGCCCGTTCGTCATCGACGATGAGCAGTTTCATTTCGGATTGCGGTGCGCGGTGTGACATCTCTTTCAAAAGGGACGATAAATTACAAGGTATTTCAACAACATTGGACAGAAAAACACAATCCAAGTGTCTACAATCATTTTCTGCGGGCAATCATTTTTTGGTCGCAACAGCTGATTTTTAAGTGTCAGGATTCATTGGGTTTTACAAAAACATTGGACAATCATTGACGCCGCAGAGGCATGTGTTAAGATTAAACGTTGCTCGGGGTCCGCTGAAATGAAACGATTACAAAGTACCCATTTTCAGCAAATCATCGCATCTGCTATGGATGCCATCATTTCAGTGGATGATTCACAGACGATTTTTATGTTCAACAATGCGGCGGAACAGATGTTTGGCCACGCTGCGACCGATATCATCGGTAAAAATCTGGATATCCTGATTCCCGGGCGTTACCGCACCGAGCACCGCAACCATATCCAGAGATTTGGCAAGGCCGCAACAACCAGCCGCCGCATGGGCGGCCTCGGCAAAATTTATGGCCTGCACGCTGACGGGCATGAGTTTCCCCTCGAGGCCGCGATTTCGCACGTCGAGGCCGAAGGCCGCCAAATCTATACCGTCATTTTACGGGATATCACAGCACGGATGCGCGCTGAAGAAATTGTCGCGCAGCGGTTGCAACTCGAAGATACGTTATCGAAAATGGCGGCATCCACGCCCGGCGTTTTTATTGTCTATCAGGCAACGTCGGCAGATTCCGGGGAGTTTCTTTATCTCAGCCCGAACGTTGGTGACATTTTTGATCCGGCCGCCGCAAATCTGAAGGCTAACTCCAGCGAGTGGATTGATATGATCCATCCCGACGATCGTGAAAGAGTCAGGCAAACTGCCGTCTTGGCCCGTGAAAATGGCAAGGTTGCCCCTAGCCACGAATACCGCGTTTTACACCCCACGCGCGGTGAAATCTGGGTCGAGTCACGGCGCAACATGGAGAAACTGCCTGACGGCGTCGTACGCATCTATTCTTACATGACAGAAATTACGGGAAGGAAAAAGCAAGAGCTGGCGACACAGCAGAGCGAACGGCAATTGCGCGAAATTCTCGATAACATGTCCGAGGGCTATCAGATCATCGGTTTCGACTGGCGTTATAAATTTTTCAATAATGCCTTTGTGAAACAGTCGCGGCATTCCGCGGAAACATTAATGGGACATACGGTGCAGGAGCTCTACCCCGGAATCGAGCAAACGGAGGTCTACCAGGCATACCAGAAGTGTTTTTCGCAGCGGGTGTCTATCCGCATGGAAAATGAATTCCGTTTTCCCGACGGCTCATTGCTCTGGTTCGACCTGTTTTTTCAGCCGACTTCACGGGGGTTATCGATTCTCTCCGTCGATATTACCGAGCGTAAACGCCAGCAAATAGCCCTGCACGAAAGCGAGCGCCAGCTGAATGCTGCCATGCGGATTTCAGGCCTGGGCAGTTTTGAGTTGGATTTTGCGACGGAACTTGTATCTGCATCGGAGCGATTGCTCGAAATATTCGGGCTACAGCCCGGAATTGCCCTAAAACGCGAAGATTTTTTCAGGCTGATCCATGTGGATGACCGCGCGCGCGTGCGCAACGCTTCGAGCGTCACGCTGCGTGGTGAAGGGGTTTTCAACGAAGAATACCGTATCGTGCGTGATGACGGAGAGTTACGTTGGCTGCATGCTCGTGCCGAATTAACAACGGATGGTAAGGGGATGAAACGTTACTCTGGCGCGATCATCGACATCACGGAACAGAAAACAATCCAGGAAAACCTGAAAAGTAGTGAAGAGCGCTTTCGGCAGGTTGTCGAGACCATCGAAGAGGTGTTTTGGATGACCGACACGCTCAAGAACACAATTCTATACATCAGCCCGGCATACGAAAAAATCTGGGGACGCTCAGCAGAAGGTCTTTATTCACAGCCGAAAACATGGCTGGAGGCTATCCACCCTGAAGATCAGCCCCGTATTTCGGAGGCACTGAGCCACCAGGCCGAGGGAACTTACAATGAAGAATACCGCGTTGTTCGCCCCGACGGCACGATTGTCTGGATCTCGGACAAGGGTTTCCCCATTAAGAACAGTGAGGATGTCGTTTACCGCATCGCCGGGGTCGCTCAGGATATCACCGAGCGCAAGCAGCTGAAGACCGAACTTTCGCGTTTTGTCGAACTGAGCCCGACGGTGCTTTACGCTATCCGCGTGACTCCAGACAGTCTCCATTCGACCTGGCGCTCGCAGAATCTGGCGACTCTGACCGGGTATAATCCGTCGGATCCGGAACTAAACAAAGCAGAATGGTGGATGGAGAATATCCATCCTGAAGATCGCGCCCGCGTCATCGAAGCACATCCGATTCCCTATGAAATCGCTCACCAGGTCATCGAATACCGCCTGCGTAAGAAAGACGGTACCTTTATCTGGATTCGCGACGAAAAGCGGCTGTTCCGCGATGCTGCGGGTAAACCCGCGGAGATCGTCGGCAGCTGGTCCGATATCACCGAGAGATTTTTGCTCGAAACACAGATGCGCCAGGCGCAGAAAATGGAAGCCATCGGCCAGCTTGCTGCAGGGGTCGCCCACGATTTTAATAACCTTCTGACTGTCATCAAGGGCAATAATGATTTGATCAAAGCCGAAGTATCCGCGTCTCCCGAAGCCCGTGACTGGTGCGACGACATTGAAGCCGCTGCCGAAAAGGCGAGGCACCTGACGCAACAGCTTTTGCTCGTCGGCCGCCGGCAGTCGTTACAGCTCAAGCCGCTCGAACTCAATGAAACACTGCAGCAGAATGTTGCGCTTTTGGGGCGTATGCTGGGCGAAGATGTCAATGTCCGCTTCCATGGTTCAGATGTCGCCCTGAACGTCTATGCAGACCCTGGCATGATCAGCCAGATCATACTCAACCTGACCGTGAACGCACGTGATGCAATGCCGCTCGGTGGAGTACTCTCCCTGGAGTGTTCTGCCAAAGAGTTGGATGAAGCGACCGCACATGCGATACCTCAGGCGCGGCCGGGAACTTATGCCTGTTTTTCCGTGAGCGATACCGGCACTGGCATACCCCAGGAAATTATGTCACGTATTTTTGAACCTTTTTTTACGACCAAAGAACCGGGCAAGGGTACGGGATTGGGGCTGGCGACGGTGTTTGGCATCGTGCAGCAACACCAAGGCTGGGTCAATGTCTACAGCGAACCGGGCCATGGCACAACTTTTCGAATCTACCTGCCGCTGATCCAGGGCAGTCTGACACAGGAAAAAAAGCAGGAAATCAATGCAACAATCGAAAGCGGGCACGAGACGATTCTCGTGGTGGAAGACGAACTGACACTGCGTAAGCTAGCCCGGACTATACTCTCGAAACTCGGTTACCGAGTGCTTGAGGCCGGTACCGGGAAAGAAGCCATTGCGCTGTGGCAGCAACACCATAATCTGATCGATCTCGTCATCAGCGATATTATTATGCCTGACGGTATGAATGGTTTCGAACTGGCTACGCGGCTACGCGCACAAAAGGCCGATCTGAAGATTGTGTTTACCAGCGGGTATAGTCCCGAAGTGCTCATCGCACAGCATCCACAACCAGAGGGCGCTCTCTTTCTGCCAAAGCCCTATTCCCTGGCCGATCTTTCGCGCATTGTTCGTACCGGCCTCGATGGCATTAAGCCGGAATAATTGCGATGTTGCAACACCAGGGAGAACTTTTTGTCCGCGGCATAGGTTATCCGTTCTGTGTTTTTGACCAGAAAGAAAGCATCGTCAGCTATAACACGGAATTTGAAAATCTCATTGGCGTTGCCGACATCCAGGGCATGACGCTCACAACCCTTTTTGAAAAAACGGAGTTTGCCCCTTTGGTGCCGGGGGTGCGCCAGGGGCTTTCTGGCATACGGCCTGCGCCGCAGACCGTACTGATTGAAGGTTTTCCCGTCCGGCACTATCAGGCAGTCGTTAAGCCACTTCGCGAAGACGGTTCTGAGCAGTTTGCTGTACTGACGCTCGCCGATATTTCAGAGAAAATGCAAGCCTTGCAGTTCGCCCATAAAGCCCGCAGTTTTTACAACGCCGTTTTTGATGAAATGCCACAGGCTTATTTCATGGTGGATGAAGATTTTGCAGTATTACGCTGCAACCGTGCGGGGCAGGACATATTCGCCATGTCGCCCGAACAGTTGCTGGGCTTCGATTTAAGAAGACTGTTCCGCTCCAATAGCGACACGCTGGCAGACCAGTTCGCAAAGTTTAAGGGCGGTACGGCAAAAACACTGCGTCTCGGTGAAGAAGACTTTGTCGAAGGTATTCGCTATGACGGATCAATTTTTCCCGTACGCGTGACGCTGATCCGCTCTACCCTGGGTGAGATAAATACTTATTCCGTGGTTGTGCTCGATCTCGCCGCCGACCGCGAACGTGAGCGCCGGCATATCGAAGAAGAAAAAAAAGCACAGGGCATGATGCGCACCGAGGCACTCGGCAAGCTCGCAGGCAAGTTCGCCCATGACATGAATAACGTACTCGCTGTCATTGGCGGGTTCTGTGAAATTCTCGCGCTGACGGCACACGGTGATGATGCGAATGCGCTCGAAGAAATACGGCAGGCGGTACGAAAAGGCGCGAACCTGACAGCGCGCACACTTGCCTATACCGGCAGACAGCAGATGGAAAGCAAGCCGCTGGACATCGGTCAGCTGATCGCGCTCGGCAAGCATGAATGGAGCGACACCCTGGGCGAGCGCATTTCGCTTACTATCCGCGTTCCGGAAGCGAAAGGTGTTGCCCAGGCCGATGAAAAGCAGCTAAAACAGGTCATATTCAGCTTACTCGATAATTGCCGTGAAGCAATGCCCGAAGGCGGCAAGGTGCAGCTAAGCGTGGGTAAAACACATCTGTCAGCGGATTTTCTTGAAGGTCAGGGCATCGCTGAAGGTTCGGGCGACTTTATCGAGATTTGTATAGAAGATGACGGACCGGGTATTCCGGCGGCCAAATTGCCGCAGATTTTTGAGCCCTTCTTCTCCACGAAAAATCCGAACACATCCAGCGGCTTTGGTCTGGCGATTGTCTACGGTATCGTCAAACAGCATGGTGGTTTTATTTTCTGTGAAAACGGAGCCGAGCGTGGCACCAGAATGAAGGTGTTATTGCCGGCCATCGACGCGGGAGCCGAGGTACCCGATTCCGGCGATATCGACGTCCCGGCCATCGATCCGACTCAGTATACGATCCTTGTTGTGGATGACGAAGATCGCATTTTACAGATTCTCGCCAGTACGCTCACCCACGCGGGCTTCGGAATTCTGACGGCCGCGAATGGCCGCGAGGCATTCGAGGTTATTGCCCGGCACGGCGGTGATATCGACTTGCTGGTAACGGATATCGTGATGCCCGAAATGACAGGAATCGAGCTGGTACAGAAAATTCTCGAAACTTTTCCGACTCTGCCCGTAGTTTTTATCACGGGCTATTCGCACCAAATCATGGACAAACATCCCGTGCTGCGCAATTTCCGCATCATCAACAAGCCATTTGCTCCCAGCGACGTGGTTGCTGTTGTCACGCGGGAAATCGCGCTGCGTAGCATGCACGTCTCCAGCGAAAACGATGCCCTGCCTGAAGGCTAGGCACCTTTTCGCCCGAAGGAGTTGACCCGGCCGTTGCCGCACGGGCGTTGTCCGGGCTTTCCCGCTAAATCAGGATGACCTCAGATTCCCGCGAATACCCGGAACTGCTCTTAGAAGAGCTTCCACAGGCCTGCTTTTCGCTCGCCGCGGATTTTACGATCGTGCATGCAAACGGCGCCGCACATCACTCCTTAGGTTATGGCGATTTTTCCGGTTTAAAGCTGAGCCGCCTGTTAAGCGTTTTGGATGCCGAGGCCGTGGATAGACGGTTCGAGCGTTTTGCAGGATCAGAAATCAGCGTTTTGCGCGTGGGCAGCGATGAGGAAGCCCGGGCCATGCGCAAGGATGGTTCATCTTACCCGGTGCGCGTTTCTATCGTGCGTACAAAGAGCGTCACAATCAGTTACACGGCGATTCTTTTTGATCTCAGCCGCGACCGTGACCTCGAGTTGCGCGCCATCGAAGAGGAAAAAAAACAACAGATCGCGATACGCCATGAAGCCCTGGGCAATCTTGCAGGAAAATTCGCGCACGACATGAATAACATACTCGCGGTTATCGGCGGCTTTGGCGAACTGCTCAGTATGGCGCCGCGTGACGAAGACATCGAAGCAATTTTTGAAATCAACCATGCGGTGAAGAGGGCGGCAAATCTCACCACACGTATTCTGGCCTATACCGGCAGGCAGCAGATCGATCGCCGTGTCGAAGATATGAAAGTTCTGATCTCGGAACGAAGTTCCCTGTGGCAGAGTATGTTAGGTGAAAAAATCAACCTGAAACTCGAGCTCAGTGAAGATGGCATAACGGCTTTGATCGACGACAAACTGATCGTGCAGGTCATGCTAAACCTGCTCTCCAATTGCCGCGAAGCGCTGCAGGATTCCGGTAATGTCCGCATCAGCGTGGGGGTTGTCTTGGCCGATGCGGCTTATTTTCAGAAACGCGGCGTCGATGCCCCTGCGGGAAAATTCGCCGAGATTCGTGTCCGTGATGACGGCCCGGGGATCTCCGCCGAAAGTATGCCCATGGTTTTTGAACCGCATTATTCGACTAAAGACCCGAATAAATCGAGCGGACTGGGTCTGGCGATTGCCCGCGGTATCGTGAAACAGCATGAGGGATTTATTTTTTGCGACAGTGCACCCGGCGAGGGGACCACGATGCAGATATTATTGCCGCTGACGAATCAGGAAGTGACCCAGCAAACGGGTTTGGAAATTTCCGCAAAAATCCATCCGCCTGATTTTAAGGTGCTGATCGCAGAAGACGAAGACCAGATTCGGCGTATTCTCGAGAGTTCGCTCTGCGATGCCGGATTCCAGATCGTTACCGCGGCGAATGGGCGCATTGCGCTCGACTGGCTTGAGGCATGTAACGGGAATATCGACCTGCTCATTTCAGACGTCATGATGCCCGAGGTCTCGGGAATTGCCCTGGCCCAGCGGGCACTCGAGTTGTACCCGCGGCTGCCGGTGATTTTTATGACCGGCTATTCGAGTCAGGTGCTGGATTCACATCCTGTTCTGCGCGCCATTCCGGTGATCCATAAACCCTTTTCACCCCGTGCTCTTGTGGCTGCTGCGGTGCTTGAAATTACCAAAGCAGTGTCGAGCCGCGGCGTTGTGCCATAATGCCGTTAAAAAACCTTGACGGTGTCCTGAATGGTCATATGACCGACCACTGCGATTAGCCGGGTAATTTTGCGTAAAATTTTCAAAACACTGCCGTTCCTCTTCTTCACGGGATTCATCCCCCTGATTGCCCAGAAGCTCGACCCGAATGCAGAAAAAACCAGGCTGCAAAAGCCTGCCGACCCGGCGAAACCCGTCGACGAAAAGGGTACCGAAACAGAACAAAAGCCCTGGGAGGCCGGGGACGATATGGTGCCCGCGAAAAAGCTCAAGGCCGACCGCGAAAAGTCTGCGGAAGACAGGCTGCCATTCGGTCCGCCGCAGATCGAGAAGCGTGAAAATATTTTCGGCGACAATAAAGAGAAAAAAGGCATTCTCGATAAGATGGAATACCAGATCGGTTTTATCGCCGAAGGTGCCGGTTTCAACAATACTGACCTGCGCCAGTTGGACGAGTCCACTGTCGCGACGATACAAAATACCGACGACAAGCAGACACTGGCCTTTTCGCGTTTTTACCTGAACCTGTATTTTCCGCTGACCGAAGATCTTTATTTTCGCGTCGACTTGTTCAAAAACGGCTTTTGGGGCAACCACCAGCTCGCAGGTTCGAGTTCCAACAACAGCTCGTCTTCAACGCCTGTGGGCGCCGACGTCTTTAACTTCGGCGACCTGCACCTGAACTATGTGATCTGGAAAAACCAGAAGAACGACCTGTCGATCAAGATCGGCCGGCAGTTTTTTGAAATCGGCGGCGAGGTGTATGACTATTTTCTCAAGGACTATCTCGACGCCGTAACGATCAACTATGCCAATTCGACGATCGGTGGCTTTCGCCTGCTGGCCTTCGACGCTTTCCAGCTCGGCGCCGACCCGACTTTACATGCGAACTATGTGCGGTTCTTCTCGCACGATAGCCAGCGTGTGCGCTATTTTGACGGCGATACGAACGTGCTGCGCGCGGGCCTCATCTACGATTCGCGTAACCTGCTCAACTGGAAAGGGCCGCTGACAGGGGATGTGCTGCAGAATAAACTATATGCCTTCGGAGCCCGCTACGGTGCCGTCAGCAAGGGCGGTTCAGACCGCTCGAATCTCGGTGCCTCAGGCAATTTTGCCGACAACGATTATAACTTCATGTTCGGCACGCGTTTTCTCTTTAACATACCGCGCAAGCGCTATGTGCTGAAGACCTGGGCCGACGCAGCAGTATCAGTGGGGATTGACCGCCGTCTACCCACCGCCGCTGGCGAAAGCCAGGACGTGGATACCAACGGCTACGCATTCGGCGGCGGTGCAAGTCTCGAGTTCCCTAAAATTGCGCCGATCCTGGACATCGATTTAAACGCCGACGGCTTCTATGCGTCGGGCAGCAAGTACGACGGAAACGGCACCGCAACCTCGCATGGTTTTACGGGTTTCAAAGGCAGCCGCCTCGGCGGACTGATTATGAGTAAGTTCTACGGCTTTCGGCCATCGAGTTTTACCGATGCCGCAGGCATTTCAGATTATGCGCATGACTATGAGCGCAAGTCGGCGACGGCGTTCGGTCATGTTGGTGTTGGTACAACACTATGGCAAAAACTGCGTTTCGGCCTCGACTACTGGATGGCCATTGATACAGGTAATAGCGTGCTCTATGAAAACGCCCGTGCCAACGGTACCACCTCGTCAATTACCAGCACTGTCCTTAAAGCGCAGGATCGTTTGGGTAAAATCTTAGGGCATGAAATCAATGTCTCGATAGACTTTGCGGTGAACCGTTACTGGACGTTGTACTTCAAAACCGGCATTTTCTTACCCGGCTCATTCTACTCGACGCCGGGCATTGTCACCGATACACCCTACGGCACCGACAATGCCATGGGTGTTCAGCTCGGTTCGAAGCTGGTCTTTTAATTCCCCGTTCAGGGAGGGTATCATAACCTCTCTTCTATTTCCGACCGCGCGTAGTGGAATGCGTTTGTGCAGTAGCCGCAACGCACCTCGATTTCGGTAAGGTCGCCGAACAGTTCTTCGATATTCACCCGCGCGAGCTGTACCATCTTCTCGAGGTAGCCCTCGCGGTGGCAGCTGCACCGGTAAACCAGCGAGTATTCGGCGCTTTCAATCCACTGCTCGCCGGGATAGATATCGTCGAGCAGGTCCATGACGTCCTTCGCGGGTTCACCCCCGGTGGGCTTGCCGCTGAAGTATTGCGTGAGCGAGCTCAGGCGTTCGAGGTTGTCTGTCAGGATAAATTTCTTTTCTTCAGAAACGTCGGGGAGTGCCTCAATCAGGAGGCCGAAACATTTATCGGCCTCAATCCGCCCGGTACCATTTTCACGCAGTTTCATGCCCGTCAGCATCAGCGTCGCGATCTGCTCGCTTTCGTGGAGGTATTGCTGCACAAGATTGGGTACAGAGCGGCTTTGGCTGCCGACGGTACCGCGCGTCGGTTCGGGGGTTTCGGCAAACCGTTTCGTTGCGTGCAGAATACCGCCAAAGATGTCTTCATCGATGAGGCCGGGAATTGTTACGTTGTTAATATCCTCTGTTACCTGGCATGCCGCGCGAAAGATGCCCTGCGGGCTCGCCTCGACGACCAGGCTCGAGAGGTATTTCGGCGTCGTGAGCTCAAGCGTCAGGTCGTGTACGTTGCGGAACAGGCCCGCGAGCAAATTGGTGCAAACGACGAGCTCGCTGAAGTGGTAGATCGCATGTTCGTTGACCGCCACCTGTTTTGTGGCGGCATTGATAGCGCCAGCGGCGCTCACGAAAATCGCCCGGAAGTCAGCGCCCCGCGTGTGGAACGACATGCAGTACGAGCGTTCGTTATCAGCCATCTTTATTACGCGGAAGAAACCGGGCGGGGCTCAGTGTGGAAATCAAATTTTCATCCGTGCCGTCGCCGGTTAAGTGCGCGGCAACCGCGTGTGCGAGGTAGGGGGCATAGGTCATCGCATGGTAACCCATCGCGCAGAACAGAAAGGGTGAGGCATTCACCTTTTCTGCAAAGCCGACGACCGGAAAACGATCGCGTGTCGTAAGGCGTTGGCCGCCGAGCAGTGCATGCCTGCCGGTCGGATGCAATCCCCTGGCAAAGGCTGCCGCCGAGTCTCGTGTCTCGCCGTTGCGGTGGATAAACCCGGCCCTTGAAGGAAGATGCATGTAGTTCGTGACTTTGTCCCCATTCTTGCCGATCTCTGCATCTGGCGCCGGCGCACCGTGGCGGCTGAAATACGATTCCCAACCCGGAATAATTTGCGTTGCCGCCAGGGCAGTGGCGGCGCCCGTTGCGACGCAGGTAAGGGCGAAGTCTGGCAAAACTGCACCGGTATTGTGCAAGGTATCGTTACTGAATTGCACTCCCTGTGCCTTTAGTCTTCTCTTCAGCTGTTTGAGATAACGCCGTGCCTCAATAATAAAATAGCTGCCGAAGGCATTGTTTCTCTCGGTGACAGCGTCACCGCCCATATCACGATACCAGAGCCGGGCATACGTCGCCGATTTTTCCCAAAGCGGCGCGCGCGTTTTCAGGGTGTGGCAGGCATGCATCAGCGGAATTCTCACACCCCCGGTACGCCGGGGTTCAAAGACGGTGACAGAAAAATTTTGCCCCGCCAGTGCTTGCGCCAGGTGCAGGCCACTGATACCCCCGCCAATTACGGCGACGCGGGCCGCAGGTTGCAAAACGCCTTCGCTTTGACGCCAAATGTCCATCAAAAGTTCACTGCGTTTCATGGTCTGTATCCCCGCAGCATTTCACGCTTTGAACCAAAGCCCGCGACCTTCTCGACATAAAAACCCGCAGTCACAAGGTTGCGTTTCACCCAGCCTGCTGCCGAATATGTCGAAAACGTGCCCCCGGGTTTTGTCAGAGCAAAGGCCCTTGTAAAAACTTCAGCGCTCCACATCGCGGGGTTTTTGGCCGGCGAGAAGCCGTCGAAGTACCAGGCATCGGCGAGGAAGCTAGCTTCGCTGAGGAAGGTGAGGACGTCGGTGTGGTAAACCTCACCCCCTAGCCCCCTCCCCTTGTAGGGGAGGGGGAAGGTTGAGTCGGCAGCCGGGGGAGAGGGTTTCCAAAAGGCAAGATATTCTTCCTGAGATATTTTCAATTTCGGAAGTAAAAGTTCTGCTTGGGTTTTTTCTGGAAAATTTTCCTCAACGGAAAAATATTGCAGTCTCCGCAAGCCATCCGCCTTTTTTGCTGCATGCAATGTCAGGGCATAGTTCAGGCCGAAACCGAAACCGAGTTCTGCGACAGTGAAATTTTCAGTGGCGGCGCCTGTGCTGCGACCGTCTTCGGTCTCCCGCTTCGGGAGCGTAGTCGAAGCCATGCGTTCGGCAATGCGATTTGCTTCGATGAAAACAAATTGTTTTTCAGCTTCGGGATCTTCATCCGTGAAATAGATGTCGCCGTATTTTTCAGAAAAAAACGGGCGTCCTTCGATACGCCCTTGGCTACTCAGGACAGGCTCCGGCTCACATCTTTGGAATGTTACGGCCGTAGAAAATCTCGTTCATCTCTTTTTTGAGGCTCTGCTTGATCTTCTTCTTTTCACCCGGTACGAAATCTTTTTTTGCCGAGCCGAACAGGTAGTTGTCGAGGTCGAATTCCTTGAGCAGCATCTTGGTGTGGAAGATGTTTTCCTGGTAGACGTTGATGTCGGTGAGCTGGTACATCTGCCGCAAATCTTCGGAGATAAAATTCTGGATCGAGTTGATCTTGTGGTCGATGAAGTATTTCTTGCCGTCGACGTCGCGGGTAAAACCGCGCACGCGGTAGTCGCTCATGACGATGTCGGGGCTGAAGGAGTGTAACAGGTAGTTGAGCGCCTTCAAAGGTGAAATCTGGCCGCAGGTCGAGACGTCGATGTCCGCGCGGAACGTGCTGATACCATGGTCGGGGTGGCTTTCGGGATAAGTGTGCACGGTGATATGGCTTTTGTCGAGGTGGGCGACGACAGCTTCGGATTCAGGGCCGGGTAATTCGCGCTCGGTGTCGAAGATATTGCGTTTTTCGACCTCGATGTGGTTTTCAGAAACCAACATCGTGACGGACGCCCCCTGCGGATCGTAATCCTGCGAGGCGATGTTCAGAATATTGGCGCCGATGATTTTGGCCACGTTGGTGAGAATCTCGGTAAGGCGCTCGGCGTTGTAGACTTCGTCGATATATTCGATGTACGCGCGCTGGTTTTTTGCGCTGACCGCATAGCAGATATCGTACATGTTGAAACTCAGGGTCTTGGTCAGGTTATTAAAGCCGTAGAGTTTGAGCTTCTTCTTCAGGGGCTTGATTTTCATGGTTCGATACGGGTGCAGCTACTTCGAAGCGAAGACCCGGGATGACGGGGTCGCACCACGAGTCGCGCTATGGCGCGTTGGGGCTGAAAAACAGGGGGTCAATCCTTAAAGGTGGTGGGTCAGGACTCCGATATATGTACTGAGCTTTCAGATTGAAAATATTAGGTCAAAAAGATTGACACCATATTTTCAGTACCCGAAGCCAACGCTACAGGGCAAAACCCTGCAACACGCGCAAAACATAAGAGGTATTGAATGAAAAAGATTTTGGCAATATTCCTTTTGGCAGGCGTGACCTTCGCCTTGTTTCCGCAGGCTGCAGGCACAGAGCCAAAAGATTCACAACCAATCGTCGTCGGGACTGAACAAGCTGATCAGACCCCAAAATCGACACCGGTCATCCGGACGATTACGACAAAAAAAGCTTACACACACACTGAGACGATTCCTGAGACAACAACAACTGTTATTGCTCCAGACCGCGTTTTGGTACGTGAAGGTGTACTGAGCTGGGTCAGCATTGGTCTGCGGGTATCCGCGGATTATCATGTTACACAGAAAGACGGCGCTTTGAGCCCACTCTGGCTCTACGGCGAATTCTATAATACAACGTGGGGTGTTGAACTCGGCGTTGGTCGTCTGGTGCAACCTATCAATACAATTACAGATGTAACTACGAATGCCACGGTAACGGGCATCGCCGGTTCGCGTAATTATTGGACGGTTGAAACTGTCTTCAAATACTATATGCCGTTTGCTAAATGGTTTTGGGCTGGCGCAGGTTTTGCATACAATTCGTATGATAATGGCTTCGTTTATACCACTGCAGTGGCATACCAGAACCTCTTGTTCATGCGTTCACAATTCCTTTGGGAAGGTGGATTGGGCATCAAGGTTGCGCTGGGCAATGGCTTTAACGTAGTCCATTTCGATCCGAACATTCGGGTTCTCGGTCCGCTCAACACTGACGGCGCCAGTTCCGTTATCGTTCGTTTGAACCTCGGTTTTACTTACAGCTTCGGTCTCTAAGTTCTCCGCGGTTTCACCGCAACCGAATAGAAACCCCGGCCCGCGCCGGGGTTTTTTATTTCCGGGCTATGTCACGCAGGTGAGTTGGATGTATGGCGTCCCTCGATACGCTGTCGCTACTCGGGAACCGCAAGCTAACTTTATGACAGGTAACAAATTCGGCACCGTAACTTCCGCATCTGCTGTCGCGCAGAAAAATGCCGTGATCTACTCACAGCAGAAAACTGTGCTCGAAGGCAGCGCAGTCGCCACGCAACTGATCCGCTCTGCCTGGCCTGAAGCCCCGGCAGAAACAGGTGCCATCCATGCCGCGACGCCGCTGGAAAAAGACGGCATACGCCAGTTCTCCACCGACATGCCGACATTCGTGGTGCGCAAAGAGAACTTGCTGAGTCTTGTTGCTTTCATTCGCAACGATGCCGCATTCCGCTATGATTTTCTGTTAGATCTGACCGCTGTCGATTTCCTGAATTCGCCGCGTGCCCAGGATCACGCCGATAACGACGGCAAACGTTTTCAGGTTGTTTATCTCTTCCGTTCGCAGATAACAGACCGCCGTTCGGCGACGCTCAGAATCTGCGTCCCGGTCGATGAAAACGAAGAGGTGCCATCGCTCACCCAGGTGTGGCCGGGCGCCGATTGGCCAGAGCGCGAAGTTTTTGACCTCATGGGCATCCGCTTTGCGGGTCACCCGAACCTGCGCCGCATTGTGCTGCCCGAGAACTACCGGGGTCACCCGCTACGCAAAGATTTTCCCGTCAAAGGCATCGGCGAAGACTATCTCATCGAAGATCTCCTTTATAAAAGGCGAAACGAAGATTAATGGCCGCCGCGCCCCAGCCTTCTTACCGCGGTAAAGTCCGCGACGTCTACGACCTGGGCAACCGGCTGCTGTTGGTCTCCTCTGACCGGCTTTCGGCCTTCGACGTTGTCTTTGGCGATTCGATACCGAACAAGGGCAAGATTCTGAACTCCATATCGGCGCACTGGTTTTCGCTGCTGAGAAATATTCCGAACCATTTTATTTCCGCTGAGTCGGATGCCTTTCCGCCGGAGTTTAAGGGCGCCCAGTTTGCGGGTCGCTCCGTGCTTGCGCGCAAAACACAGCGCATTGATTTTGAATGCGTCGTGCGCGCCTTTCTGATGGGTTCGGGGCATAAAGAATACATGGCTTCCCAGACCCTCGCGGGAGAAAAATTACCCGCGGGGCTCGCCAAAGGCGCGATGCTGCCACAGCCGGTTTTTACGCCGGCGGTGAAGAACGATACCGGGCATGACGAGAACATCTCTTTCGCCGAAATGAAAACCCGGTTACCGGATTATGCCGATGCGCTGCGCGAGAAAAGCCTCTCGCTTTTCCAGTTCGCCTTTGAACGTTTGCTCGAGCGGGGAATCTATCTGCTCGATACGAAATTCGAATTTGGTATCCTGAACGGTGGGCTGATGCTCATTGATGAGATCTTTACCCCTGATTCGTCGCGTTTCGTCGAAATCGCCGAATATGAAAAAGCGATGGCGGAAGGCAAAGAAATCCCGACGATGGATAAACAGATTGTCCGCGATTTTGTCGAAAGTATCGGCTGGAATAAGACGCCACCGGCGCCCCGATTGCCGGCCGAGGTAATTCAGAAAACCGTACAGCAATACCGCAAGATGGAAGAAATTATCCTGAGCATACCCCCTTCCGCTGCTTGGGTGGGGTTTGGAGAGAAAAAAAGATGAAAAAGTTTTCGGCAACCGCGACGGTGCGCTTTAAAAAATCGGTACTCGAGCCACAGGGCAAGGCGATTCAGCTCTCGCTGGCAGAAAAGGGCTCGCATGAGTTCACATTGGTGCGCGTTGGTAAATACATCGAGGTTGAGCTCGAAGCCGACTCAAAGGAAGCTGCCGAACAAAAAATGAAAAAAATTGCCGCAGATATGCTGTTTAACGACGTCATGGAGACCTGCGAAGTGCATGTCTCGGAAAAAGGTGCCGAGGGGTGAAAACGGCCGTTCTGACATTCCCCGGCAGTAACTGCGACCAGGACCTGGTCGAGGCGCTGAAGAACGATTTTAACTGCAGCGTCGACCTGCTCTGGCATACGGAGTCATTCACGCCCTCGCATGATTTTTATTTTGTTCCGGGCGGCTTCTCCTACGGTGACTATCTGCGCACCGGCGCGCTTGCCGCGCAGTCAAAGTCCGTCGAGTCATTGCGCGCCGCGGCGGCGCAGGGGCGACCCATCGTCGGTATCTGCAATGGTTTCCAGATTCTATGCGAGACAAAGCTGTTGCCCGGCGCGCTGATACGCAACACTAACCTGCAGCACATCTGCGAATGGACACCGCTTACGGGCGACGGCGACTGGAAGGGAATTTATCCGCCAGGCTATGCCTTGCCGATTTCGCATGGCGAGGGCAATTTTATCTGCTCTGCAGAAGATCTCGCTGAGATCAAACAAAACGGCCAGGCATTGCTGCGCTATACTACTAACCCCAACGGTGCTACGTATGACATCGCCGGTCTTGCTTCAAAGAACAAGCGCGTCATCGGTCTCATGCCCCATCCCGAGCGCGCACTCAAAACGCAAAAAGATGCCGCAGTCTCGCAGCACCGTTACGGCAAAATCTTTTTCGAAAATATTTTTCGTCTCGCGGCCTGAATATGAAGAGTGAAGGCGCAAGCTCACGCGCGTTAGTAGCGGGAGTTTTTGGCGCCTACTACCATGTTTTACCTTTTCCGCTGGGCGGTGAGCGTTTCAAAGCCAAACCGCGCGGCAAGCTGCGTATCGATTATAACGAAAAGAACGTCGGCTACAACAAGCTCCGGGAAACCCTGCTCGCGATCGGCGATACGGTCGATATCGAAACGGACCCGAATAACCCCGACACGTACATCATTACCGCTGTCGATAAGCGCCACAATTCGATACACCGCGCCTCGTTCGGCCGCCAGCAATGCCTTGCCGCGAATGTCGACGGCGTGGTGGTGATGGCGAGTATTCGTTCGCCCGATTTTAATCTCGGTTTTGTTGAGCGCTGTATGGCAGAGATACAGATTTCCGGCGCGGATGTTATTCTTATCGTGAACAAGTTTGACCTGATTACGGAGCCCGATGTTGAAAACGAGAAGATCTTTGCGTATTATAAGAAAATAGGTCTGCCCGTCTTTTGCGAAAGTATTCAGGCGGGATTATCCCCCGAGCTCAAGGCGCGGCTCAGCGAAGGCACATGGCTCCTTTTGGGGCAGTCAGGCACTGGTAAGAGCACACTGCTCAACAAACTTCTGGGCGAAGATTTGCAGGTCGTCGGCGAGGTGAGCCTCATCGACAAGGGCCGCCACACGACGACGAACCCCGCACTGTATTTCAGCCCGAGCCATAAGAACCTGATTCTCATCGATGTGCCGGGGCTGCGCGAGTTTGGCATGCATCACCGCGAGCCGCTTGAGATTCGTCATGGGTTTCCGGATTTTGCGGAAATTCAGTGCAGGTTCGAAAACTGCCTTCATCTCAATGAGCCGGGCTGCGGTGTAAAAGCCGCCTTAGAAGCGGGGGATATCCCCGAGTTTCGCTACCGCTGCTACGTGTCGATGCTCGATACCGTGGGCGAGAATTTTAAGCCGCGCAAAGGCGACTACTGGCGCGGCATTCGTAAATAGCTCAGGCCATTGGCGCAAAGACGCGCGGGCGGTGCATCAATGCCCAGAGCGTGATCTGGCCGGGGCGGATGCCGGCATGTTTTTGAAGCAGGTAAGCAGCATGATTGAGGGTTGCACCTGTAGTTGAGACATCGTCAGCGATCACGTAGCGTTCTGCGGCTGGCAGATTTTTTCCACTCCAGATAAGGCTTTCGTGGATACGCTTATAACGTTCGGCTTCGCCGAGCAGTTTGTTCGCGTCATTTTGCAAGAGCTTTCGTTTCACCAGAAATGCATCCAGGATTAGCTTTTGCCTGGGAACAAGTGCTTTAAGCAATCGTCGCAAAAAATTCCGCCGTGACGGCAAGGCCAGAACGATTGTCGATCCGCCGGAAATTCCGGTCAAATCGCCTCGCGATTCGCGGATGAAAAAATTCACAGCGCGGCGGCGGTCAGAAAATTTGGCTGCACTGAAGAGTGTTTTGCCGGGGCCCTCATAGAGAAAGGCGTATTGGCGTTGGATTTCGTCTTCTGAAGGGAGAAATCCCACTCGCTTTAGGATGCCGTCCTGGGAGCAGGTTTTGCAGAACAGATCGTGGTGTGCGATCTTTGTGCCGCACTCGAGGCAGAGTTCGGGGAAAAGGGCGCTGAGTGCGTCGCCGATCAGAGATTTCTGAGGTAGAGCCGAATCCATTCCTGCAGGTTTTCCCGCGTGACTGCTGCTGGCTTGTCAGTCGATTTTTTAAGTTTTTCCGAAGCACCTTGGATTTCTTTGACAGAATAGCCCAGCGAAACCAAGGCCTGAACGACCAGATCATCGGCCGTTGCCTTCTCGGTGATTTTTCCCGACTTTTTGCCCTCCGCCAGTTTTTCGAGGCGTGTTTTTTTCGCGTTGGCCTCAAAGCAGAGCTTTTCGGCCTTGGTCTTGCCGACACCCGGTACCTTGACGAGAGCCGCGACGTCGGCGGCGAGAAGCGCGGTCAGCAAGGCATCTGCGCCGATCGTGGAAATAATACCCATCGCCGCCTGTGGCCCAAAACCGTTGAGTGAGCGGATGAAATCAAAGAGCGTGGCTTCGTCTTCGCTGAGAAAGCCAAAGAGCTGCGCGTTATCTTCGGAATAGACGCTGCGCGTGACGAGAGCAAATTCCTTACCCGCAGTATCGTACCCCCCCGCCACGATCGCCTCATAGACGCTGCCGGGAATGCGCGCGCCATAACCGACACCGCCGGCTTCGAGCACGACGAAAAACGGGTCGACGCGGGTAGGGATACCCCGCAGCGAATAGATCATGCGGGCCCCTGTTTCAGGCGTAAGCCGTCGTAATAGGTTTTGATTTTTGTCAGTAGCATTGTGGTATCCATCTCTTGGGCGAAAGCTTCAAATTCTTTTTGCAGGTTCTCGCGGACGTCTCCAGTGTAGAGTGCGTTGGCAAAACGTTTTGTGAGCCGTAAACTGAAGGCATCCTGCGCGCCCATGCGCTGGGCCATTTTTACCGCTCGCTCTAGAAGCTCGCTTTCTGGCCTGATCTCATTCACAAAGCCTGCAGCGAGCGCGCGCTTCGCTGGTAAATTGTCGGCTTTCCAGATGAGTTCCAGCGCGCGCATGGGGCCAATCTTGCGCGCGAGTGTCGTGACCAGCGGCGGGGCTCCAAATTTAATTTCAGGATGGCCAAAGACGGCGCGTTCTCCGGCGATGATGTAGTCAGCGCCGAGTGCCAGATCAAAACCACCGGCCAAAACAAAACCGGAGTAGGCGCCGATCAGGGGTTTGGGAAAACAATACACCGCTGCATGGTACTCGACGGGCCGGTGGTTGAATGAAGCGAGCTTTGAGGCGATCACTTCTTCGAGGTCATAGCCGACGCTGAAATGTGGTCCGTTGTGCGTCAGCACAGCGGCAGTTACGGAAGTATCCGCAGCCAGCGTATTCAAGGCGGCTTCGATTTCATCGCGGAAGGCATTGGAGAGTGCGTTAAATTTCTCCGGGCGGTTGAGGCGTACGACCGCAACAGAGCCGGCCTTTTCAATGAGCAGATTTTTTGCCATCGCGGGTTCCTTTGGCCCAAGACGCGTCTGGCCGGGCAACCACAAAGCGGATGGAACTATTTCTTTTTGATGAACTGGTCGAGGTCAGGCGGCAGATGCGATTCCGAAGCGGCGCGGTTCTCTTTCTGTATCTCAGCATGGATCTCGCCGCGGAAAACTTTGACTTCTTTGGGGGCCTTAACGCCCAGTTTCACCTGGTCGCCTTTGATTTCGACGACGATAATCTCGACGTTGTCGCCGATGACGATCGAATCGTTAACGCGCCGCGCGAGAACCAGCATCAGGCATGTCCTTTGGCGCGCGTGTCATCGGTATGATCGACGAGATCTAAGAGCGGCGTGCGAACCAGGTGGTTCGGATCGTCGGAAACAAACTGGCTGCCGAGCTTCTTGGGGCGGTTCACCAGTATTGGCCCCTGCAGGTTGATCGTCATGCTTTCGGGTTTGCCGGCAGGCACGGTGATGATACCCCAGATCTCCACCTCAGCCGGCTGGGAGGCTTCGATGATGGTCAGGTGTTGTGTATTGATGTTAGGGACATACTTGGTCGTGATCTCGGGAATCAGGGTGACAAGAAACGCCAGCCGTGCCTCTTCGAGGGATTGCAGCCAGTGGAAGGTACTGCCCGACTTGGTGGGCAAAAGCGCGAAGTGGCGGAAAGCCTCAAACGCGAAAAGACCTTCCGGGAAGAAGATCTGCTTTGCGGCTTCTATCTCAATTTTACCGAGTGCGCGTGTTTCAAATTGCATTGTTTTTCCCTTTTTTAGGACTATACACTAAACTTGCGGTCTTCGGGGAAAAACGCAGAGTACGCTGAGTTACGCAAAGTTTCATAGTTGATGGGCAATCCGTTTCATGCCATTCTTCAGGCTTGTCACGTTAAAATTCAGGAGCAAACCAAGTTTCAGACCAGATAATTTAAGATATGTCAGCACCTGAGCTCCGTGTAATGGCAGCAATTTTTCAACTGCCTTGATTTCAAGTATCAGTGCATCTTCAATCAATAAGTCGATCCGATAACCAGCGTCGATCTTAATTCCCTGATAACTCACTGGACATTCTACTTGCTTTTTAACTTTAATATCGTTCTTTGTAAGTTCATAAGCCAAGCATGCTTCATATGCGCTTTCGAGTAACCCCGGGCCTAGTGCTGTATGAACCTTCATAGCCGCACCGATTACCTTGCTGGAAAGGATGTTCAAGTCCACACTTTGCGTAACTCTGCGTCCTTTGCGTTTATCTTAAAAAATCCATCAGGGTTTGTTTGATGATGCCAGCGCCGACGCGCAGGGCATACGAGTGCACGGCCTCGAGCCACTTGAGGTCGACGATCGATTGCGTTACGTCGACGCTTTCATTCTTCGCGAGGAGTTCCTTCGTATATGTGGTGTCCCACGCGACGCGCTTCTCATGCTGTTCGAGGCGGTTCACCCGCGCGCCCACCTCGGCGCGGTAGCGCAGTACGTTTTCGAGGGCGCTGTCGAGCGCCTCGAGGTCACGGCCACCAATGAGTTTGGTATCGCCCTTAATGAGATCGTCGCGCAGCATAATCACGACTTCGAAAATTGAAAGACCCGACACGGTTGCCGTCGTGGCAAAATTGTTCGGCGGCTCGGGGTTTGTGCCGTCGATGAGACCCAGGTCCTGCAGAACCGTGCCGCCTTCTAAATCTTCGAGCCAGATCTGATGTGGCGATTTGGATGTCAGAATGAGGTCATCCTGCGAGCCCTTGCTGGCGCGCACTTCAACCGGTGCCGTATTGATTTTGTCGATGACGTCGTTGATGGTGTCGCCGGCCGAAACCTGGATACGCACGCCGTTGATTGCGATCAGCTGATCACCCTGCGCGACAAAACCCGAGGAGTCTTTGTTCGAGGCGATCGAGGTGTTGGTGCCCCAGAATACACGGTTGCCGGGCAGCGTGATATCCATCTGCTCGCGGCGTTCGATCTCTCGGTTCTGCACCTGGATGTCGCCCTGGTACTGCACGCCGGTCACGGCATTACCCTGGTCGATACCGGCAGTCTGCAAGTGCGAGTAGACGGGCAAGAACGGATCGCGTTCGATGATACTGCCGCCAAAGAGCGTGCGGCCTGTAGCGTCCTTACTGTTGGCGATATCGATGAGTGCGAGTAAGTGCTGGTTGATCTCTTTCGCCACGGCTTCTTTGAGTTCAAAACCACTGTTCGTGCCGTTCGCCGCCTGAATTGTCAGGTAGCGCATGCGCTGGAAAATTTCACCGACGCGGTCGATCTCGCCGTCCATGACATTGAGGCGGTCTTTCGCTTCACCGATGTTGCGCTCGTACTGGTCGAGCTCGGTGAGGCGTGTGCGGTAGAGCATTTGATTCGCCGCAGCAACCGGGTCTGACGAGGGCAGCTGGATTTTGGAACCCGTCGCGAGCTCGCGTTCGGTTTTTTCGAGAGCAACCTGATGCCTGTTCAAAGTCGACAGCATCGTGTTATTCTGCATGATGTTGGTTACGCGTATCATAATTTATCCTTTCAAATTTCCCTTAACCCAGGTGATTGATTAACCTATCGAGCATATCGTTCATCGTCTGCATGATGCGCGCGGCGGCGTTGTAGCCATGCTGGAATGTCACCATCGCCGCCATCTCTTCGTCGAGGTTGACACCCATGACGGATTGCCGCAGGTTCTCGAGGTTCGTCAGAATCAACTTCTGGTTATCCACCTGTTCTTTGGCGGTCTTGGATTCAATACCGGCTTTCGCGATGAGTGCGTTGTAGAACTCATCGCTGTTGCGGTGTTCCCCAACCATCGTTTCTTTGTGCCGCATTGCCTGCGCGATGCGTGTGGCGTTGCCGCCGTCTTTGGCGCCGAAAGCCATGTTCGCATCGCCAGTACCACCGACGTCTTTACCCAGGCCCGCAGCGATGAGTGCGGTGTTGCCCTCGACTTCATTCGACAGGTGCATTGCGCCAGCCGGATGGATGATCGAGGTCAGCGTAATGCGGTCGAGAGTCGACTGCAACTTATTGATCTCGTCTGTGCGGCGGTAGTCAAAGGCTCCCGCGGCGCCCGAGTTCTGCAAGAGGCCTGAAAAGCCTGTCAAAAATTCACCCGAATCCTCAATGTGGCGGATCATAAAATTGGTCAGGTAATTATCCGACGCTTCACGGCCCTTCAGCACCAGGTTGTTGTTGTGGTTGAGGTAGGCCACGACGCCGGCATCTGAGCGGTTGATCGCATGGATCACGTCGTTCAGCGACATGTCGGGGCGGTAGGTGACGTAGACCGGCGTATGCTCGGCGTCGTTCTTTACGAATGACATGGTACCCGCAACACCGATCGGGCGATCGGCAGTCAGCGCATTTTTACCCGCGACCTTGAATATCGCGCTCGTGTCATCGACGCCGTCGCCCGAGAGGTCGTAGTTGCCGCGGATGTTGCGCGATAGCGGATCGATGCGGAAGAAGTTGATATTGGTTTCTTTGGTGAGACCGAAACCGTCGCGGTGCACTTCGTTGACCGTGTCGTTGAGGTTGATCGCAAGCAAATCCATCTTCTCGATGTTCTCGCGGATCGTAATATCGCGCATTTCCAGGAGGCCCTGGGCGCTGCCCGAACGGAATAGTGCTTTTTGACCGTTATGCTCCCAAGTGGCCTTTTTCATGCCTTCATTGGCAGCATCACCCTGGATCAGAATTTTGTGCTGCACCCGGCCCTGCACGAGCATCTCACCGCCGAGGTAGACGATGAATTCGTCGGGGTCTTGTTTTTCGAGCGTGATGTCGGCGAGCTTCGAGAGTTCCTGCACAATCGCGTCGCGTTTGTCCATCAGGTCATTCGGGCGATCGCCCACGGCCTGCGACTTCATGATGCGGTCATTGAGATCGCGCAGCTGTGATGCCATGTCGTTGATGCGGCCGACAGTGACTTCGAATTCGAAGTCTGCCTGGCGGCGCAGGTCTGAAAGTTTATTGAATGTGTCGCGCATGCGGAATGTGACTTCGCGGCCGCGTGTACGTACGAGCTCACGGTGGCTCATCTCTTCCGGGAACTGCGAGAGTTCCTGCCATGATTGCCAGAAGCGGTCGAGCTGCGCGCGCAGGGAGTCATCCGACGGTTCGTTGTAGATGACTTCGACCTGGTGCAGGTATTTCTCACGGGTTTCCCATTGTGACTTTGTCTGCTCGGCGTTGTGGATGCGGCCATCGACAAACTCGTCGCGCATGCGCTCAACGGCGCCGGCTTTCGGGCCCTGACCCAACTGGCCCGCGCCCGCAGCGCGGTTGAGTGACGGTTCATAGAGAGGATGCATCGTCTCCATGTCGACACGCTGGCGTGAGTAGTTCTTGTTATCGGCGTTCGAGATGTTGTGGCCAGTGGTGGTCATGGCCTGCTGGTGCGTGGCGATTCCGCGCCGCGCGATCTCGATGCCCATGAAGGTAGATGGCATAGTTCCTCCTATTCCTTAGATATTAGCAGTTCGCGTCGACGAGCATCGGGCGAGAACCGACACGCTCATGGTGCGGATGTTTCCCGGCGAGACTCGATAACATCGTTTTGAAAAGATCGCGGCTATCAATCAGCATGCTGGCGTTGAGTTCGCTAAGGCGCTTGAGTTCGCTGAGTGCGGCTTTAAGCGCCGTCTGGTAGCGGCCGAGCTCGGTTTTTTCCGGCGCGCTCACGGCGGCCGATTCGATGATTTCTGCGAGGCGCGGGTCTTGGTCGGTGTGCATGATTTGGCGCGCGAGCTTGTCGCGCCGGCTTTCCAGAAGATCAATTTTATGGAGTTCCTTCGCCTGCTCCCCCGCGGATGTCTTCAAGAGCTCGCCGTTGCGGGCGATGATGGCCTCTTGCTTGGTCATCTCAAGCTGTATCAGCTTATGGTGGGCTGCCAGCTCATCCCTCAGAACCTCAACCAACTCGCCTACCGTAGGAGTTACGTCTGCCGCAAAGACGCCATCCTTGGCGGCGTCAGATCCTGCGCGTCCTTGCGCCTGGGACATAATCTGGGTTTTCATATCTTAATATTCGGCGAATTTCGAAAGTACATAAGGAAATTAACTTTCCCTTGCCCCGGAATTAATTCCGGGGCAAGGGAGTGAAAACACTTGACGACTTAAAGAGCCTTAGCTAAGCTTAGTCTATGTTACTATTTAACATCCACGATGCAAAATCTAATCTTTCGGGCCTGGTGGCTGACGTCGAAATGAAGCATGAAATCGTGATGCTCTGCCGTAACGGTAAGCCAGTCGCCCAGATCGTGCCGATTCAACCTCTGGGGTCGGCGCTAAAGCACAGCCCTAAACTCGGGAAGCTGAAGCTGCATTATAATCCCATGGAAGGCCTTGCCGCTGACGAATGGCCGACCGAAGCCCGCTAAGTCGATCCACAAATGCTGTTGCTGGATACCTGTGCGTTACTCTGGCTGGTCCAGGATTATAAGCAGTTACCGAAAAAAGTGCAATCGGCCCTGGACAAGCGGCAGGGTGCCATCTATGTTTCTGCTATTTCGGCATTTGAAATCGGCATAAAACACCAGAAGAAAAAACTGTCCCTGCCGCTGAAGCCGCAGCAATGGTTCGATGAAGTCCTTGACTTCCACGGTCTGACAGAGCTTCCCCTGACGGCTAAAATCCTGTTTGCTGCAACAGCATTGCCGCCGCACCATAACGATCCGGCCGATCGTATTTTGATCGCAACGGCGGCGTTTCACAAACTGACTCTGCTCACGCCCGACGAAGAGATTCATAAATATGCGGGAGCCAAACTTCTCTGGTAAAAAACGGTTTGCTTCATCGGTGTAAATCCCACAGCAACCCATGCCGGTCATCGAAGTAACCCCCGGGGTAAGCGTTCTGGACGCCGGGGGCAAAACCCTGCTGTTCGGTTGCCCACCCGAAGTCATCAAGCACCTGATGCTGAAGGGCATCAAGAGCCCCGAAGTCATTGTGATTCCCGATACCCCGTATCGTTTCGATGTTTTGCAAAACTGCACCGAGTTTCCGCTCTATTATTTTCTCTTCGTCGAGCGCAATTTTATGGCGGGCAAGAAGCTGACGATTGTTGGTACGGCCGCGCATCTCAAGGCGAACCGTAAGCTGTTGCGGCTGACCCTGCTGGGTCCGACGCGCGCAGAGTATGATGCGCTCGGAGCGAACCCGGCCTTCGACGAACTCTTCCGTGAATCACGCGCGCTGGCGATCAAAAACAAAGAAGGCCGCGAGCTGACGATCGATGATTTTGTGAACTTCATTCCCTTCAAAGAAGGTATCGCCGATGTCGACGGCGTGCGTATCGAGCATGCCGGCAAAAATATCTACCGCGCCGGCGGCGAAAAGATCGACATCAACTTCAACACGCCCCAGCTTCCGCCCTACGACCTGCGCTATGACTTCGTGACGACGCATCCGATTCACTTCGGTGCGACGGTCTTGGGGGGCGCTTCGGGTTTTATCGCCGACAAGCCCTGCTCGGGTCTTTTGCTGCACTACAACTCAGAAAACATGCTCGTAGACTGTGTGCCCTATCTCGAGCAGGCGTTGAATGCCAGGGGGATGTCCACCACCGAGATCCGTTCGATTTACCTGACGCATATCCACGACGACCATTGCAATATTTTTCCCCTGCTACGCCTCTCGAACCGTGTGCGTTTTCTCGCCACCAAGGAAATCTTTTGGATGGCCATGACCAAACTCTCGCTGCAGACGATGTTGCCTTACGAAGACCTCAAGGACATGTTTGAGTTCACCGAGGTGCACCCCGGCAAAACCACCGAATTTTTCGGTATGTCGATCGAGCCGCACTACACGGTGCATTCGATTCCGACGATCGGCGCCACTTTCCGTATGAAAGAAGGCAACCAGACGCGGAGCATTGTCTTCATCGGCGACAATAAATCTTTTGCCGACATCGAGAAGATGGTCGAGGGTGGGATTGTCCGCCCTGAAAAATTTGAAATCCTGCGCAGCCGTTATACCGACCGCCACGACGTACTCTTCGCCGACGGGGGCATGGGCATTCTGCACGGTGACCCGCGCGATGCGCTGGGCTCTCACTCTGACCGTATTGTCTTCATGCACCTGGAGAAATTGCCAGCCGAATTCGACGCCACGTTCTCGCATGCCGCGCACGGCAAGCGCTACAATATCATCCAGGGCAGCTATGACTCTTACATCATCCGCACGATGCAGATTCTGACCGATTCGTTCCGCAATATCTCGCATGAGTGGAGCGCGGCGCTGATGAATAATTTCCGCATTGTGACTTTTAATTCGGGTGACATTATCTTTAAACAGAACGAAGCCTCGAAGGGGCTCATCTACATCATTCTCGCTGGTTCGTGCAGCGTCATGGTGCATGACGGCAAGACGCTCTCTGAAAAGGCGCGCAAAGAGGCAGGCGACTTTGTGGGCGAGATGGCCGTGCTCGATGAGAACAAAGTCCGTTCGGCCTCGATTGTCGCCGCGACGCCGGTAACGCTCTGTGCCATCGATGAAAACCTGTTCCACGAATTTCTCATTGCCGAAGACCGCACTGAAGAGATGCGGAACCTCTGGCGTTCGCGCTCTGAACTCGAACGTTTTGCCCCCTTCAATGAGTTTTCTGATAACGTCAACGACCGCATCGCACGTAATTCTATCCGCATGCGCGTTGCGGCGGGTGAAACCCTGGTAGAGCAGGGCAAAAACGACGGTGAGTTTTTTATCATTCTCTCCGGATCTTTCCGCGTCACGCATAACGGGGTGGAGGTCAACACGCTGAAACCGGGTGATATGTTTGGCGAGTACGGCTCGCTGGCTGATACCGCCCGCAACGCCACCGTCACGGCAGTCGTCGACAGTATCGTGCTTGAAATTGCGCGCGGGGAGATCCGCAAGGTTGTCGAATCGGCGCCGATCTTTCACTTCTGTATGCGCGAAATCATGATCGGGCGTTCGAAAGAACTCAAACGCATCAAGGCTTCAGCGTAATTTTTTTGACGGTTAAAAAATTCCATGATATTTTTCCTGACGGAGGTTTGAAAATGAAAAAACTGGTTATCTTTACAGTCTTAGCACTTGGGCTTGCATTACCGCTATCGGCCGGTCCTAAAAGTCGCGTGGCGGGCGACCTGCAGAAGCTGCTGGCCCTGCACCAGGCAGAAATGCAGTCACTTTTTGCCGGTATGGGCACGGCCGAAACTGCGCTGCCGGCTTTTTTCTGCGATGTTTCGTTCACCGGCGAAAAGCAGGTAGAGAGCTTCCTGAGAAACGTCTCGGCTTCAGCGCCGCAGGGACAGATGTACAGCCAGGTGAGCTTTACGCAGTTCGTGTCGATCAATGGCAATATGCGCAGCGTGTCTTACAATCTTGTGAATAACGGCGGTAACGTGACGTTTGTGAAGAGCGCAAACATTAACGGCCAGATGCTGAAGGCAGTCTATGAGTTTGATGCGGCCTCGCGCAAGCTGAAGACCGGCACCTTTGACGGCAAAAAGCCGATCAAGAATTCGGAATATTCGATTTAGTAGCGATAACTAAAACTCATCCCCTGGATGAGCTCACTGTTGCGCCCCGCCAGGCTGAAGTCGGTGATCTGTTTCATGTAAACCTGCGCGCGCGCGTCGGCGAAATAATCGAAGAGCAATAGTAACACCGCGTCGATGGCGAGGCCAATACCAATGCCCGTGGTGAGGTCGGCCTTTTGTGTGACGCCGATGACGGTTGTAGCGACGCCGCCGGCGAAAATGGAAACTTCAGCGAACTTGAGAATTGTGAACTGGGTAATCACCCGGTCCATGCGCACACCCTCAAACCTCTTATAATCGGCTGGCGTGTTCTCGAGTTGTTTCTCCAGCTTTTCGAGCTGGCTGTCCGTGCGCAAATAAACGCCGCCCCCAACGGCAAGGCCGATGGCGCCGATACCGATGAGCGAATAGCCGATGCCCTTGCTCATGTCGCCCTGTGTCACGAGATAAGCGCCGGTACCACCCGCAACTAGGGCTCCACCCATGCCGACGAGCGCCGCGGTCTTTTCCTGGTCGAAATAAGAGCGCATCGCCTCGCGCATCGTGTCCTTGCCGGTGGCTGGTTTCTCTTCAGCGACGAGAGCCGAGCAGCAAATAAGGCTCAGGAAAACAGTTCTAATCGTCATGTATTGCCTCCGGAAGTGGCCTGATGCTGCTCGACAATCTTATTCTTCTGGATCTTGCCCGTCGCCGTTTTCGGAAAAGCTGTCACAAACTCAATCACCTTGGGCATCTTGTAGTTGGCAATTTTCTCCCGCAGGTAGGCGCGGATGTCCTTCGCGGTCAACGCCATGCCTTCTTTAAGAATGATAAAGGCGCCGACGACTTCGCCGTAGGATTTATCCGGTATGCCGACAATCGCACACTCAGAGATAGCGTCATTTTTATAGAGAACTTCTTCAATCTCTTTCGGGTAGATATTTTCGCCACCCTGGATAATCATTTCTTTTTTGCGGCCCGTGATGTAGTAGTAACCCTCACTGTCGCGATGGCCTAAATCCCCTGTATGCAGCCAACCATCGACGATCGTCGATTTGTTGGATTCTTCTTTTTTATAATAGCCCGTCATCATGTTGGGGCCCTTGATGACGATTTCGCCAATTTCGCCATCGGGCAAAAACTCATTTCGGCCTTCGACGTTCGCGCTCACGATTGCCATCCCTTGCCCCGGAATCGATAAACCAATCGAACCGATCTTGCGCTTGCCGTGCATCGGGTTCAACGACGAGACGCAGGTGCCTTCAGAGAGACCGTAACCCTCGATGATCTTGCCTTTGAACTTTTCTTCAAACTTGTTGAAGACCTCGACCGGCATCGGAGCCGCGCCGCAGATGCAAGCTTTGAGAAAGGAGAGATCTTGCCCTTCAGCTTCCTTGAGTTCGTTGAGAAAATTATAGATTGTTGGCACGCCGCTAAATGTTGTACAACGGTATTTTTTCAGCGTGTCGATGAACGAGCGCGGTTTGAATCCCTCTTCGAGCACGACGGACGCCCCGGCCCACAGCGTCGCCATCATCGAGGCGATCTGGGCATTGACATGGAAAAGCGGCATGATACAAAGCGCAGTGTCGTCCTTGGCGAGGTCGATCATCTGGTGGCAGACATAGCTGTTATAGAGAATATTGCCGTGCGTGAGTATGACGCCTTTCGGGTGCCCCGTTGTGCCCGAAGTGTAGATCATCGAGGCCTTGTCGCTGCTCTTCAGGTCGGTGCAGGTATAACGGGGGGATTTCTCCATCTGCTGATTCAGGATTTTTGCTTGCGGTGAGGCCTCGTCGGCAGCGGTGAGCACGAGGTGTTTTATTTTGCCGAGCTTTGCCCACACCGGCTCGAGCACCTTGCGGAACTGCGGCGTCGTGATGAGAATCCCGGCGTCTGAATCGTTCAGAATATATTCGAGCTCATCGGCCTTGAGCAAGGTATTGATCGTGACGGCGGTAAATCCGCCTTTCATGGCCCCGAACCAGGCGAACAAAAATTCGACGGAGTTGGGTATGAGCACGGCAATATGGTTGCCCTTTTGCGCACCGAGCGCCTGCAGCATTCCCGCGGCCTGGTCAGAGAGGGCGTCGAATTCTGCATACGACCAGGCTTTCTCATTGTAATAAAGATAGGTTTTGTCCGCATGCTGCAGCACGCGCTCTTTCCACAGGGCGGCGATGGTCGGGCAGGGGGGGACGGTCTGGATATGGGCAAACGGGTTCATTCAGGCCAGAACCGCCGCGAAAACGACTCCGTCAAGGAAGCTTAGGCAAAAAAAGTTGAATGCAAATTCCGCAAAAACCTGTCTATACTGCTATGAGTCCGATTCGAACTTCACGCATTGCGCCCGTAGTGGCGCAGATGGGCTTTCGCGGGGTACTTGAGGCGGCCTATCTTTTTCGCCTGCTGTTGGAGCAGAAATCGAACCTGGCGACACGCACGGCGATGGCAAAGCTGTTTGGGTCGTGGTGGGGCGCAGCCACCCAGGAGAAGCAGTATTTCGAGCTCATCAGCACCTATGTGCTCTGCCACCATCAAAAAGAGTATTATGGTTATTTAAAGACGGAACGGATCAAGTACAAGTCCAACGATCTGCGCGCTGCGCGCGGGCATTTGATCCGCTACCTGAATGAAATACAGAGTTTGGGAAGTATGAGCGATGTCATCAACGACCTGACACCGCTGCAAAGCACCGCCGCTAACGCCCCATGGCCTGCCACAGCAATTCCAAATTATCTTTATCGAGCGAGTGCCCCTGATTCGGGAACTCATGATAGGTTACCGTAATACCGAGCTGCCCCTCAAGAAACTGCTTTGCCTCGGGCTGCTGCTCTTGCACACGCGGTGCGTCCTTTTTGCCGCCGACAGTGAGGATAACCGCCTTACCCTGTGTCAGGCGCGCGTATTCGGCCTTGCGCTGTTCGGGTGAAAGCATCGGGTTCGGCATAAAATACTGGCCATAGAAATTGCCCTTGAAGCTCGCCATGCCCGCATAATTAAAGAATATTTTATCGCGCTCGCCAGGTATGCCGGGGTCGATGCTCTGCACGAAGGTGAGTAACGCCGTGAGCCCGCCCGCCGAAAAACCGGTGACAAAGACTTTATTGGTATCGCCAACTTTTTTTTCGGCGAGGCGGGTCAGAATGAGATTTGTACCCTGCCGCGAATCTTCGGCGGCTTCGACCATATTGCCCGAGAGCGGCCACCAGTTCTGTACGCTCAGCACCAGGAACTTCTTATCGGTCGCTGCCTTGTGCAGCACATTGCCGGCGTTTTTATAGAGCTTTTTGTCCTTACTGTTGCCGTGGTAAAAGACCACAATCGGTGCCGAAGCAAGTTCGGCGGGTGTCACCGTGGCGGGGATAAACAGCAGCGCGCGCACGCCGTCGGCGCCTGCAAAACGAAAAGATTCGCCGCGTGCCTGGATCTCGTGTTTGCCGGCCTTGCCATCGTCCAAAACCTTGGGAAACAGCACGTCGGCGGTCTGCGCCGAAAGGCTAAAGACCGCCAGCAAAAACAGTGGGACATAATTTTTAAGGGCCATAGAGTATAAACAGGGGGAAATCCCACCTACGTCAAGTATAAGCGAAAATCACATGACGGGGCATGCGGCAAAAAGAGGATAACCCATGGCTCTCGTCAAAAGCTCGCAGGAAATCACCAATTCGACCATCGGGCCGAACTCTTATTTTACCGGCCGTTTTTATATCAACGGCTCGCTCAAGATCGACGGTAAGTTCGAAGGCCGCGCTCTGCAGGCAGACCAGCTCTACATCGGCACCACTGGCAAGGTGAAGACCAGCGTCGCGGCGAACTCGGTGTTTGTCGAAGGCGTCATTATCGGTAATATTGCGGCGAAGAGCCGTGTGATGCTTTTGCCCACGGCGAAAATTTTCGGCGACATCAAAACACCCGAACTCATCATCCAGAACGGTGTGATTCTCGAAGGCCGCTGCGTGATCGCGAACGACCTCAAGGCATCGGCGAAAGACGTCATCGAAGCCGAGTATCTGAAAGACAACCTCAACGAAGGCATTCTCTTCCCGAAGAGTGCGCGTCCTGAGAAAGAAAAAGCATAAGCTGGTTTTCAGCTATTAATAGCTTCAGAAAATAACCGCAAAGGACGCAAAGTTTCGCAAAGTAATCGGAGCAGGCAGGAAAGCTTTGATATCTTCCTTTGCGTTTCTCTGCGTACTTTGCGGTTGATTCTTGCAGTTCCTTAATTTCAGGAGATTAGCATCGCTTCCCCAAATGCCACCTCTCCGGTTATTGTATCTCAGGGCGACGCCGCTGGTGCCGGCTGGTACGCCTTTAAAGAAATCATTGCATCGCATAAGAAATTCTTTCCGGTAAAAAAGAAGGATTTCCCCCTCATACGCCGCCTTGTTACAGTCGGTGATCTCTTCGACACCGAAGCCGACTTTGTCGAAAAACATTTCCATGTCACCGATTTTTCGGCAAAACCAGCAGTCATCGACGCGCTGCTCGCCGATAAAAAAATAAAAAAACCGATCTTTCTCGCCGTCGCGCGCGGCAAAAACCTCGAACCCGGCAAGGGCAATTCGCTGATTGCGCTGCGCTCGTACCACGCCTTCCAGAAGGCGATGAAACTGTTCCAGGAACATGCATCCTCTTCGCTGGTGACCCTGCCGGTTTCGAAAGAACTCATCATGAAGGCCGGCATGACTTTTACCGGGCATACCGAAGAGCTCGCCGCGGCTTTTCAGAAAAAGGTCTTCATGTGCATGTACCACAGGAAGTTTTCCGTAATCCCGCTGACCAACCACATTCCCTTGGCGATGGTTTCGCGCAAACTCTATGAGGTCTCTATTGAAGATCTCGGGGAAACGCTGCACCAGTACACGGCAATATTCCAGCCTAAAGCCAAAACCGCGTGGTGCGGGGTGAATCCCCATTGCGGCGAGAACGGGCGCATCGGCAACGAAGAAGAATTTGTACGCCGGGGAATTGACCTTTTGGCGAAAAAGGGCATCCCCGTCGACGGCCCGATTTCGGCTGACGCGGTCTTTACCAAGCACGTGCTCGGCAATTATTCCCTGGTGCTTGCCAACTACCACGACCAGGGGCTCATTCCCTTTAAGTCGCTGGCGGGCATGGCGGGCGTCAATACGACGCTGGGGTTGCCGCGGCTTCGGGTTTCACCCGACCACGGCACGGCGTTTCAGCAGACCGCCGCAAAACAGGTGGACGTGACAGGCGTGCTCGCGAGTTTGCGGTTTGCTTTTGGGTACGCGGAAAAATGGCAGCAGGCATCTCAGCAGCATTAGCACTCGGCGCTCTCGCGCTGCTTTTTTTGACCTTTCGTAGCGGCGTTGCGCTCTACCAGAAAATATTGGGCTATGCGACCCTGGCCGGGCTCGTTTATTTTTATTTTCCCGAATTGCAGCTGACGTATAAGCAGCTTACGGCGGGGGATTACAAGACCGCGCTCAGGGAATTTGTTTCTGTTTTGCAGGTCGCCCTGCCGGTGCTCGCCTTCGCGCTGTTCTGGATGGCGTTTGTGGTCTCGTCGGCAATGGACGCGGGCAAAATACTTATTTTTCTCTTTATTCTTTTTCTCGCGTCGAGTATTGCGAAGATTATCTACCTGGTTTAATTCAGGTCTTCTTTTTTCCAGGCCGCAGTACGCTTATAGGTTTTACGGGAAATATTCTGCGCTTTCGGGCGCTGGCGAATGAGCGTGCGGGGGGCTCTTTGTTTCACTTTGACGGTAATCTTCTGCGTTTTCATCAAAATCCCTGAGTTAAGTACGTAAGAAAACGCAGCTCCGGACATTTTTTAGGAAATCCGGGTTTACAATTTCAAAATACACAAACTCGTGCCCATAAAGCCGATGGATGCCGAGGTACTCAAGCATGAATTTTTCTTCGAGCACTCCCTGGATCTGTTAGCCATCGTCGGCAGCGACGGTTATTTTAAGCTCGTTAATCCGGCTTTCGAGCGCGTACTCGGTTACAGCGCCGCGGAAATGTATGCCAAGCCGGTGGTTGATTTTTTACACCCGGATGACGTGGCTAAAACCAAACGCGGTATTGCAACGCTCACGGGGGGATCTCCCACCATTGCTTCGAAAAACCGCTATCTCTGCAAAAATGGCGAGTACAAATGGATGTCGTGGAATTCAGCCCCGGTCGGCCCGAACTTTTATACAATTGGCAGGGATGTCACGGCTCAGGTCGCATCTGAAGAACAGATTCAGCTTCTTAACCAGGGGTTGCAGCGCAATAATGCCGACCTGGAGCAAGAGATTCAGGCCCGTCTTACAGAACTCAAACAGACCGAAGCGCAGGTTCAGCAGTTGCAGAAGATGGATGCGGTGGGCAGGCTCGCAGGTGGCATTGCCCATGACTTCAACAATATGTTGGCGGTCATCATGCTCAGCTGTGAACTCCTGAAAGAAGATCATGCGGATGGCGCAGCGGTCTTAGACCACGTCGAGTCGATCAGGGAAGTTACCGACCGTGCGGCAGCGCTGACGCGGCAGCTGCTCGTTTTCAGCAGAAAGCAGGTCACCCAGTTGCAGGCAGTCGATGTCAATGCATTGCTCATGCAACTGGAGAAAATGCTGAAACGGCTCATCGGCGAAAATATCCAGATTGTCCTGAAGCTTTCGGCCGATGCCAAACACGTCAGCGGCGACCCTAACCAGATGGAGCAGATCGTGATGAATCTCGTCGTGAATGCCCGCGATGCGATGCCTAATGGGGGCAAAATTACTATCGAAACGGCGAATGTGTATCTCGATGAAACTTTCACGAACAAACATTTGTCGGTCAGCGAAGGCGATTATGTGCTTTTCAGTGTCGCCGATGAAGGTACGGGCATGGACGCAGAAACCGTATCGAAAATATTCGAGCCCTTTTTTACGACAAAGCCGCCGGGCAAAGGTACGGGATTAGGTTTAACGACAACATACGGCATCGTCAAACAAAGCAACGGCACCATTTGGGTCTATAGCGAACCGGGACGGGGTACGGTTTTTAAGATTTATTTACCGATCGTCGAAAAAGCTGCGGCCGATCGCAGAGAGCTTTCCCTTACCGAAGCCAAGATTACCGGTAACGAAATCATTTTGCTCGTCGAGGATGATAAAAATCTGCGCAATGCATTCATGGCGATGATGAAGAAAAAGGGCTATCAGGTGCTCGTTGCCGAAAATGGGCTCGAGGCACTAAAGATTGTCGAAACGCAGGGGGAAAAAATCGATCTGCTTCTGACGGATATCATCATGCCGGATATTAGCGGTTTTGAGCTGGCGAAGAGGGCAAAACTTGCTCAGCCTTCGCTGCGGGTGCTCTATATGTCAGGTTACACAAGCGATACACTGGAAAGCTCTGGCATGGATCGTGTCGAAATTCTCGAATTCATCCAGAAGCCGTTCGGCATGGATACGTTGACGGCGAAGATTGCCGCGATTCTTAACCCGCGCTGATCTCGTTATACCACTGCTGTGCATAACGATCGGTCATACCGGCGATGAAATCGGCAATGACCCTGTGAGCGCCCAGGATTTCCGTTCGTTCGAAAAAATCTTCCGGTAGCTTTTGAGGGTTAGCGACCAGGTAGTCGAAGATAGCGTGAATCATTTGCGTCGCGCGTTCGTTCATGCCGACTACATCTTTGTGGCGATAGAGATGGTGGAAGAGGAATTTTTTGAGCTGTTTTACACGCGCATCCATCGTCTCTGAGAATGTGATGAGCGGCGGTTTTGCAATATCGGCATTGTATGCGAGAACGTCTTCGAAAGCGGAGAGCCCCGCCTTTGCGATGTGTGCCTGGGAGGTTGCGATGAGATCGCCTGCCATGCTATTGATGAGTTCACGGATGGTCGCCCGGATACAAATTTTATCTTTTATCTGCGGGTATTTGCTGCGGATCATCGTAAAATTTTCCCGCCAGATATCCACCTCGTCGAGTGCTTTGAGTTGCAAATGGCCGCTGTCGAGACCATCATCGATGTCATGGTTATTGTAGGCGATCTCATCGCAGATGTCGACGATCATCGCCTCGAAGGCATGGCCTCGGCCCGCAGGCAGCGAGGCGTGCTTTTGCAGACTGGAACGCGTACCCTGAGTCAGGTTGAGCCCGGCGAACGCGGGGTAACGTTCTTCGAGCGTCGTTACGATTCGCAATGTCTGTTCGTTGTGATCGAAGCCGCCATGCTCGCGCATTTTCTCATGCAAGGCGCGCTCTCCCGCATGACCAAAAGGGGGATGCCCCATGTCATGCGCTAATGCTACGGTTTCGGTCAAATCTTCGTTGAGGCCGAGCGTGCGGGCAACAGTGCGTGCAATCTGCGCCACCTCGATCGAATGCGTCAGGCGTGTGCGGAAGTTGTCCCCCAAGTGGTTTACGAAGACCTGCGTCTTGTATTCAAGACGCCGGAAATATTTGGAGTGCACGACGCGGTCACGGTCGCGCTGAAAATCATTGCGCAGCGGGTGCGACTCTTCGGGAAACTCGCGGCTCTCGAAATATTTGCCTTGGGCGGCGAGCGGTGAGAGTACAACTAAAGTATTAGGCCGTATCATGATCTATCATCGGACAGTAATCAGGGTCTGGCCGCAGCTGCGAACCTATTTCCTTGACGATCACCGCTCCTGAGATTATTGTTAAGGCATGCCGAAAGTCTACCGTATCATACTGATCATCTTCGCGCTGGCTCTTTTGCAAAGCTGTAAAACGCCAAAACCTGTACATAAAAAACCAAGACCCGTACCCACGGATTTTGTGGAACTGGCCGCGTTGGCCTTTCCCCCTGAAGGCGGAGTCAAAATGGAATACAGCGATGTTTTATGGGGCGAGCTTTATCAACTGCCGCGCTGGTATTTCCTGAAAATACCAGCAAGCGCCGCTGAGCAGGCCCCTTCGCCTCAAACCGTCGGGGGCAAAGCCTGGTACCTTGCGTTTACCGACGCGGGCAAATTGAAATATTATGCGAAGAAAAATCAGCACCTGGATGCAAAAGGCCAGGCACTCTATCTGACGATGACTCCGGGGCAGGCTGTCGAGTTTGCCCGCACACATAATAACGGTCAGGTCGTCGGCGTGCGCTTTAATGAAGGGCAAAAGGCTGGCTGGTCCGGGCCGATGCATAATCTGACGTTGCTGCCTGAATATCTGAAAGCAAAGGGGTTGTACTGAGCCGGTAACGGCCACTTTGTCTTGACTTCACGCGGCAATTGCAGATTCTTTACCATGCTGAAATATTCCCGAGTTTTGTTTTCTTTCGCTGTTTTAACGTTGTTTGCCAATGCGACCTATGCGTGGCAAAACCATTACCTCTTCAACAGGGCTGCCCTCGAAGTTTTGCCTGAAGTTGCCAACGCGCCCAAGGTTCCCGTCGAGCGGCTCGAAGATTTTCTTCTCAAAGAACAAGAAGGCCTCGTTAAGCTCATGGCGCAGATTGAGGCCGATGCAAAACTGACCTATGCCAAGGCGGCCCCGCAACCCGATGCACTGGCTTTTAAAGGCGGCGATGCCGCGACGATACGCAATAATTTCATGCGCGCGCTGCGCCTTAACCCCGGTACACCGCTCGGTTATTTTTTGCAAGTCGCACCTGGTCGTCCCTTGCCCGGTAAAAAATCCAACCCCGATATTGTCAGCATCTTTGGTGAAAAAGATCTCAAGCGCGCCTATGTATTTTATGATATCAAAAAGGGCGAGATGGTTGCCCCGCTCGAGGTGCTGGCAACCGCAGGCGATGAGCCGGATTTCGGCCTGGACATCAATCTCTTTACCGATAACAATCAGGATTTCAGCAAGAACTATGGCTTTGGTGAGCAGTCATTCGGCGACCCAAAACTTTATTACGGCTCACAGGCGCCTTTCCACATCGGTTATTACCACGAATCGGGCATTATTTTTATGGCCGCTGGTTTTTTAAAACGCACCTACCCACGCTACCGTGTGCATCAGAATCTGAGTCTTGCGCGTTACGCGTTCAAGACCGGGCATCCTTACTGGGGTTATCGTTTTCTCGGCTGGGGATTACACTATGTCGGCGACCTGACGCAACCCTACCATGCGCGTGTTTTGCCCAACTATGGCACGATGGGCATGCTGTGGATTAACATCAAGGCGATGATGGGTTTTGATACGGCAAAGAAAGAAGCGATCGAACGTATTTCAAACCGGCATACGACCATCGAGAACTATCATTTCTCGGTGCTGGCGGCGGCGTATGCGGAAAATAACCTCAAGCACCCTTTTCTGCAGGCAGTTATGGCAACGGATAAAGATAAAGGTTATGGTGCATTCGACGATAACTATGTCGTCGAGGTTTTAACTAAGGATAGCTACGGAATTTCCGATCGCATCGATACGCTGATCGACGAGTCAAACCTGCTCAAAGGGTTTGCCGATGGAAACCTTTTGCCTGAAGTCAATAAGAAGGCGCTGGCAGAACTCGATACGGCTATTACGGAGCATATGCGCGGCGTTGGCTCGCACCTGCGTAACTTCGTCCGGGCCGGGGTAAACTAGGCCCGGACGCGAAACGGGCTATAAATCCAGCTCTACAACTTTTTTCGCGTTCTCTTCGATAAACTTACGGCGGGGTTCTACCTCGTCGCCCATCAGAATGATGAATGTCTCGTCGGCGATGACGGCGTCGTCAACCGACACCTGCATCAGTACACGCGCCGCCGGATCCATGGTGGTCTCCCAGAGCTGCTCAGGATTCATTTCACCCAAACCTTTGTAACGCTGGATGATGTATTTTGCTTCGGCCTTAAAACCTTTCAGAATCTTATCTTTTTCCTGGTCTGTATAGGCGTAGAACTTTTCTTTTCCCTGTGTGACCAGGTAGAGCGGCGGGCGCGCAATGTAGAGAAAGCCCTTTTCAATGAGCATCGGCATGTGGCGGAAGAAAAAGGTCAGGAGCAGCGTCTGGATATGTGCGCCGTCGACGTCCGCATCGGTCATAATGACGATTTTGTGGTAACGCGCTTTTTCGATATTGAACTCGGCCTGAATGCCGCAGCCAATGGCCGAGATCAGCGCGGCGACTTCACCGTCGCCTAAGATCTTGTCGAGTTTGGTCTTCTCGACATTCGTGATCTTACCTTTCAGGGGCAAAATCGCCTGGAAGTGGCGGTTGCGGCCTTGTTTCGCCGAGCCACCCGCCGAATCACCCTCGACAATGAAGAGTTCTGAATCTTTCGGTTCACGTGCACTGCAGTCGGCGAGTTTGCCTGGCAGGCCCGCGCCTTCGAGCGCGCTCTTGCGGCGGACCAGATCTTTAGCCTTGCGTGCGGCGATACGCGCCAGCGCCGCCTGCATACACTTTTCAATGACACGTTTTGCGTCGGCGGGGTTCTCGTCAAAATACTCACAGAGTTTTTCATAGACGACCGAAGTGACAATCCCCTTCACTTCGCCGTTACCCAGCTTCATTTTCGTCTGGCCTTCGAACTGCGGGTTCGGGATGAGAATGGCGAGCACGAGGGTTAAACCTTCACGCACGTCGTCGCCGGTCAGCGACTCTTCGACCTTCTTGTCGTAGCCGAGTTTCTTTTTGTATTCGTTGATCGCGCGCGTCAGCGCCGTACGGAAACCTTCGAGGTGCGTGCCGCCCTCGCGTGTGTGGATGGCGTTAGCGAAGGTAAAAATCTGTTCGGAGTAGGTATCGCAGTATTCGATTGCGAGTTCAACCTGGATGCCGTCTTTCTGCTGGATTGCGTAGATGGGTTTTTTCTGCAGGGGATTTTTTTTCTCCGTCAGCATCTTGACGAATTCGACAATGCCGCCCTTATACTGGAAAACATGTTCTTTGACTTCTTTTTCGCGCGAGTCGCGTATGGTGATCTTCAGGCTTTTGTTCAAAAAAGCCAGTTCGCGCAGGCGCGACGACAGCGTGTCGTAACGGAACTCGAGTGTATCGAAGATCTGGCTGTCCGCCATAAACGTCACGGTCGTACCGCGTTGTTTGCTCGGGCCTTTTACTTTCAGGGGCGCCTTCGTTTTGCCGCGGTCAAAATGGATATGGTGGTGTTTGCCTTCCTGGTATACGTCGACTTCGACCCACTCAGAGAGTGCGTTCACAACCGAAATGCCTACACCGTGCAAACCGCCCGAAACCTTATAAGCGCCGTCGCCGAACTTACCACCCGCGTGCAGTTTGGTTAACACAACTTCGACAGTTGAGACCCCAACTTTGGGATGGATATCGGTGGGAATACCCCGTCCGTTATCGCTGACACGTACAACGTTGCCCTTGAGGATATCTACCTCAATGGTATCACAGTGGCCGGCCATGGCTTCGTCGATGCAGTTGTCGACGACCTCGTAGACCATGTGGTGCAGGCCCGGCAAGTCGGTTGAACCGATGTACATGCCCGGGCGTTTACGCACCGCCTCGAGGCCTTCGAGCACCTGAATTTTAGACGAATCGTATTTTTCGCTCACATGCCCGTGCATGGCTTCGGGTTCGCTACTTGCTTTCGGCTTAGCCTTTTCGGGCTTTTTTTCTTCTTTTTTTACGGGTTTTGCCATGGGAATCCTGACCATTCCCTCGAAATCAGATATTATGTCGCCTGATTTACAGGTTGAATTTACTGGTAAATTTGAGCAAAACCGCGTTTGTACAACCGGCGTGTACAACGATTCCGGTCACAGAAATTACCGACGGGAAGCCGAACTGCCGATATTTAGAAAGGCCTATGCCCGAAATCAAGATTAAAGACTATAAAGCGGGATCCACCGTCATTATTCAGAATGCCCCGAACCCGGGGTTGTTTTATATTGTCAGAAAAGGCGTGCTCGCGATCGATACGGAGCACCGCCTCAACGATAAGGTGCTCTCGCGTTTTGAGGCGGGTGACAGCTTTGGCCTGGTCTCGGCGCTCACCGGGCACCATTTTCTCGTCACCATCTATGCGGCGAACGACGCGCAGGTTGCGGAGATTCCCATCACCATGATCGGCAGTTATCTCAAGGCCCAGCCCGAACTGGCGCTCAAGATGCTGCGCCTCTATTCGCGGGAGCTAAGGACCATACAGTTGCATCTCTCAAGGCTCGATACTCCCGAAGACCGCAATGTGAGTCCGGAGATTCTGCTCGCGCTGGCGCAAAAGTATATCGATTGGGAAAAACCGCAGTACGCCGCGCGCGCGATCAAATCATACATCAGCTGGGCCGAGAAGAACAATGGCGTTCATCTCGATACCGCCCGCAACCTGTGGAAAGATGTTGAGGGTGCACATAAGTCGATTGAATTTTCCGGAAAGGGCACCCTGGTTCCGGCAGATACCATGCTCTTCTCCGAAGGCGAAATGGGGCGCGATATTTTTGTCATACTCGCCGGCTCGGTAAAGATGATGCGGATTGTCCGCGGCGAAGAATTCATCATCGATGTGTTGGGTGCGGGTGAGCTGTTCGGCGAAATGGCGTTTATCGAAAGCGCGCCGCGCATGGGTTCGGCGATTACCACACAGGATTCGCAGCTTATCCGCATTAGCCCCGAGCAGCTTGTTTCGAGCGTGGGTGAGGGCGTGCTGCAGAAAATTTTCGAGAACATGGCGCGGCGTATCTGGTTTTCGCACCAGCGGCTCATCATCTTCAAGATCACGGACCCCCTGGTGCGCATGTATGCCTTTCTCTATAACCTGGTGCGTAACCAGAATATGCGGATGAAGGATAAGAGCGGACAGGATCGTTCATATAAATTCGATATTACTTTGAGTGAACTCAAGACGATGTGCGGCATTATGCGCCTGAAAGATTCCACGGAGTCAGCACTCTCCGGGAACACGAATTTTATCATCGCCCCGGACAGCATCACAGTCAAGAGCCGCAAGAAGCTCGAAGACCAGGTCGCCTATTACCGCGCCAAGTCGGGCCAGATCATCGCTGAGACGAAATAAGATTCATCAGGTTTTTTCATTTGTCTTTGCGGTTACCCAGGTATTGAATAATGGACAAAACACCGCCAGTCGTAGCGATGATAGCGGCACCAATCAGGAATAGCAGCCGTTCACCCATGGCGGCGCGATTTTTCTACTTCGCGGGCAACCATGCGTGACAACCCCACGCCCATCAGATACAAACCTGAGGTTATTGCGACAATGCTTGCAATAATCATGAGGGGGCTCATGTGGTTAAGCTAAGCCTGATTTCCTGCTGCGTCAATTAAAATTAGGGATACTGCCACGTCGTTCTCAGATCGAGCGACATGAGAAAGATCGAGGCGTTATAAAAATTCTGCGCGCTTTCGAGATAAAAATAATACCAGCGGTGGCTCATGGTAAAAGTGAGCGGATCGGCTATTGTGAAGATGACGGAGTTACCAATATCGATGCGGTGCCGCCATAAATTCTGGTAGGTCAGCGACGAGAATGAATCGAAGCCAAGCTTATATTTAACTCCCGGGTAGAACTCCCACAGCATTGCCACGGTCGCCTCAAAACCCCAGTTCGGGCTGTTGACCGGGTCAAGGATTTCCTTTTCGAGACCGGCACCGAGGCGCCCGGTAAAAAGTTTCCAGGAAAATTCGGCACCTAAGGTTTCCCGCAGAAAGCTGGGTTTAAGCCCCGTTACGGGGTCGGCGATGACGACGGTATCGATGCGGTTTTTTTGGTACGGTTTAATATACCACTCGGTATTGTAGGTATAGGTCAGGTCGCCGCGGAGCAAGTTGCGGATCACCTGGTCGTTCTGTCGCACATAGAAGATGTAGGGATTAAAAGAGATATTGTGCCGGCGGTTGTAGAGTATGAAGTTGACGTCGTTTTCGAGGCCCCATTTAAAATACGATGTTGTGGCCTGGCCCGGTGGTGTATCGATGCCGCCGGTGTTCGAGACGTTCCCCGTTTCATAGACATTCGAAAGATTGAAGATGGTCAGCAGGCGAAACCGGTTATCCGCCGCGGCTTCGGGATTCTGAATGCCGCGTTCGAGAGTGCTTGTGATAGCGTCGCTGATGCCGAACCATTGGCTTTCTCCCTGCGGGCGCTTCTCTGCTTGTTTTGCGGCGAATTCATAGCCGCGCTGCGTGGCGCAGACACGGTAGCGCACGTTGTCGCGTATCGGGTAGCCGGTGATGGTGTCGGCGGACATTCCGGAGAAGACGAGGTGAGGGTTCGCCTTGTAAAATTGCCGCATCGCTGCGCCGGAAAGCCGGAACGAGAAAATATTATAATCGTTCTGCACAGCATAACGAATCTGGTGCGGCCGCGTGAGCTCGCCGAAATTGGCGGTGTCGACGTCGGCCGCTTCGACAAAGGCTGCGTCGCAACGCGCGGCATCGCGCACAGAGGCCGCGGCGAATTGCGGGGTTAACTTCAGGGGCTCGAAGACTTTTCCACCACCCGCACCATCTTCATCTGCGGCATACCATTTCTGCCATAACGACAGTCGCCGGATAAATGACGGCGGCGGTGCAGTAAACTTCCCGGTATCAAAGATATCGAGAAGTTCGCGCTCGGCGATATCCCAGGTGCGGCCGCTTTTTTTCAGCGTCAGTTTCATGAGTGAGGTCGCTGGCGGCATCGCTATGACGCGCCGGCCATCGGGCAGTTCGATCGCACGCACACTGTCTGTGCCGAGCGCAGCTTCCGCATCGCCGCCGCAGATGAGAATGTCTATGCGCGGGTTCTGCGCCAGCAGCGGCACCGCGTCGCGCACCGAGACGCTCGTCAGGGCAATGGTGAGATCGGGTTTTTCGGCGGCTGTGCGTTCCACGGTGGCGGTGAGAGTGGCTTCCGTGGGGTCGAGGCGCAGGTCGAGCAGCTCTGCCTCTTCAAAGGATACCAGCGAGCGCGCCGAGGTGATGCCGATCACCGCGGTTTTTAATCCCCCCTTGTTGAGGATTGCATATGGTTCAAAGAGCGGCAGCTTATCGCGCATGATGTTCGCCGAGATCAGGCGAATGCCGCGCGCGCGGCGGATGTACTCTAAACTTTCGGCACCGATGTTCAGGTCGGCGGCGGCGACAATGCCGGCATCGAGGCGCAGCATCTGCAGGTAGTCGGCGGTGATCGAACCAAAGCTGAAGCGCGACAGCCGGCCGGGATAAAAGGCATTGCCGAGATCGAAATGGTATGCCGCGGGGTTTCTGTCTTTGGCCGAACGCAGCAGCGAAGCGATGCGCATCATGTGGTTATCCGCAAGGTTCTGGTCGAGGGGAAAGCGCCCCGCGAGATTCGACGTCAGGTAGATCGTGACCTCTTTGGGCGCGGCGGCGAGCGGCAATACGCCGAAGCAAAATATTACCAGTAGTCGTTTCATTACCGGGCAGGTTGTTTGCTCTTGAGGGCTGCCAATTCGCGGCGCAAATCTTCGAGTTCTTTCTCTTTTTCGGCGAGGCGCTGGCGGAAATCCTGGATCTCTTTGCTTTGTGCAAACTGTTTCTCCGCGGCTTCGCGTGTGAGCTGTTCCTTTTCACGCGCCGCGCTGACCTGCAGGTGTGAAATTTCTTCCTGTAGTTTTTTTGCGTCTCGGCAGCCTTTTCGGCGACCTGTTGATTCAGTTGCGTCAGTTGTTTGATTTTGCCGCCGCTGTCCGATTCGAGAATGGTGAGCTTCTCCGTCAGGTTCGCGACATTGGCCTCGGTCGCTTTGAGTTGCGCGGCCCGCTTCTCTTCTACGGCCGTGAAGGTGGCCTGTCGTTTTTCAAAGTCGGCTTTTTGCAGCTCTGCAGCACGCGTCACCTCGAGATTCTCTTCGCGCAATACCTGGTTTTCGCGTTCGAGCAGGGCGGTTTTTTTCGCGATCAGGGCACGCTCTGCGGCTATCTGGTCAGCGGAACGGTCGGGGCGGCCGAAACTGACGCAACCAAAGGCGGATATCCCCCATAAAAACAAGCTGAGTCGGTGCATGGGCGGCATTTTCCACGTTGGAAGTACGGGGTCGATACGTTCTTGACGCGGTGTGCAAAAATCCGTTTTTGGCCGGGAAATCGTATTCCCACGAGGTCTGATGCAAGCAACCGCTAAGAAATCTCTGAAAGAAGCCATGGCAACCAGCGAAACGATTCGCATGTTCAAGTGGGACTGGATGGAGAAACTCTCGCATGTGCATCCGGCAACGCCCTTCGTTATCTATATTCCCGTTGTATCGGTCGCTATGTATTTTGCATTCATGCAGGGCAATGTGACGGTGCTGTCGGCGCTTGGGTATTTCGGCATTGGCATGCTGATCTGGTCGCTGATTGAATACCTGATGCACCGCTTCTTTTTCCACATTCCACAGACAAATAAGGTCTTTAAAGCGATTTATTTCTATTCGCATGGCATCCACCACGATGCGCCGAACGATGCGACCCGCCTGGTGATGCCCCCCGGAGCCAGCGTACCGCTGGCAATTCTGTTCTTTTACGGTTTTAAGGCCTGGGGTGGCATCTATTACCTGCCGCTGTTTTCGGGTTTTGTGACTGCGTATATGATCTATGACTTCATCCACTTCGCGACGCATTTTTTTAGCTGGAAGGCCGCCTGGTTCCGCAAGATCAAAGAGAACCACATGCGCCACCATTTTCTGACAAATAAATACAATTTCGGGCTGAGTTCACCGCTCTGGGATTATGTCTTCTTCACGTTTTTCAAGGGCAAAGAAAGCCTGACCGAAAAACGGGATCATTGACGCGGCGAATGCCCCGCCGGCTTGACGAAAGGCTTTTAAAATAGCAAAATAAATTGACATTCTGTGACTGAATTGCGTCTCGCAGTTAAGTCTCATACTGACAAGGGTCGATACTTGAAAGAGTTACCCTTGCAGTTGAATTGCAACGTTAAAATTAGAGAGGAAAAAATGTTACCGAATATGACACGCACCATTAAAGTAGCGCTCGTGGTCATGATCGCATCAGCTTCATGGCTGATCGCACAAGACCTGCAGCAACCAGCTATTGACTCGGCAGATAAAGCCGCACAAGACGCAGAAAAGAAAGTAGATGAAGCTGAAAAAGCAGCCGACGGCAAAGTCGACGCTCCTGCAGCTACAGACCGCGCAGCAGACAAGCCGGCTGACAAGCCCGCAGACGCTGCAAAACCCGCAACTGCGGATAACCAGGTTGGCAATATCTACAACGACGGCAAAAACACTTACGCTACATCACAGGCGAAGTTCGAGCTGACGGCTACAGATAATATCTCAAACCTCGACTTCATCGAATACAAAATCGACGACATCACTAACCAGTTCAGCGTTTACGGTCATCCGTTCGGCCTCGAAAAAGAAGGCCCGCACAAAATCGTATACCGCTCCGTTGACCGTGTAGGTAACCGCGAAGAAGATAACATCTTTAACGTAATTATCGATAACACCGGCCCGGTAATGAATTTCGCGCTCAACAAAGCGCCGATCATCATCGATGGTAAGCGTTACCTCGCTCCCGGCACAAAACTCGAAATCCGTGCGACAGACAACTTCAGCGGTGTTAAATCCGTTGAGTATTCAGCGAACGGTTCAGACTGGCAGCCATACAAAGACGGCATCGTCCTCGACAAGCCAGGTGCAGCGCAACTGAAATACCGCGCGGTAGATAACCTTGGTAACAAATCAGAAAACCTCAGCGGTTTCTCAACAACCAGCCCAGGCCAAGGCGCAAGCCCTGAAGACCTCGCTGTTATCAATTCTCTCTATGTTGAAAATACTCCGCCGATCGTGATGATTACTCCATCACAGCGCTGGATCAACGTTGATGGCAAAAAATACGCCCGCCGTGATAATACCTACCTCGTTGAGGCGCAAGACGCTGAATCGGGTGTGGCGAACATCTTCGTAAAAATCGATAACGCGGCAGAATGGCAGATTTACAGCGGTAAACTGGTATTCCAGACAGAAGGCCCGCACAGCGTCGAAGCTAAGGCGACAGATAAAGTAGGCAACGAATCACAACCCGTTAAGGTTGAATTCATCGTCGACGATAACCCGCCGAAATCTACGATCCGTCCAGTGGGTGGCGCTACAGCGCCCGCACCAGCGGCTCCAGCACCAGCACCAGCACCGGCGAACCCATAAGCCGGCATATAAAGCGAAACACGATGTTTCGCTTCAAGGGCCCCGCATTTGCGGGGCTTTTTTTTGCCCTAATTCTGATGCCCGGGGTGGGATTTCCCGCTCAGGGCGCAAAACTTTCCGCGTCAGGCCAGCAGTACTTCCGCGCCTTTCTCGAAGCCTTCACCCCTTTGGTATTGAAGCGCGAGAAAAAAGGGGGAAATCCGCGCTGGGGTGGCAAGAACCGCGATTGCGCCGGGCTCGTCCGTTATCTGTTCTGGGAAGCCCTGCAGGCACACCGCGAAGATTTTCTCGACATATACCCCGCCGTGCGGTCGCTGAGGCGGCCGATGGCAGCCGAATTTTCAGCTATTGAATCGGATTGGTCGCGCGATAATTTCACTGCCTCGCAGCTCATCGCGCGTTCCGTTTTCGTGTCGCGTTCACCATCCAGGCTGCGCCTGAAGACAGGCGACCTGATGTATTTCCAGTCGCCGGAGTTAAAGATCCGTCATGTCATGCTTGTTGTGCACGCAGGTTCTGAAATCTACCTCGTCTATCATACCGGTGATGCGCGCAATGAACTGCGCATTCGCACTCTTGCTGACATCGCTGCACTTCCCGAAAGCGAATGGCATCCGGAAAGTTCCAACCCGGTTTTTCAGGGAATTTACCGGCCGTTATTCCTCGATTGACCGTCAAATTGACGTATGCCGATTCGTCTAAGTGATTGCCATTCTGTCTATGCCGCAAAACCTGATGGAATGTTCAGGACTTTCACGGGTATATTATTAATCACCGCCGTAGTTTCGTGCGGTAAAAAGAAGCTTGATACGCCCGAGGCGGCACTGACCGCCGTTCAAGAAGCTTACATCAAACGCGATGCCAAAGCCTTCATCGCCGTTCTTTCCAAAGAGACGCTGACTGAACTCGAAGAGAAGATCGAGCAGATGCGTTCGATGTTCCAGAATATCCCAGAGAACCCCCAGGCCGCCCAGGCCTTCGAACACATGGCTAAGCAGATGGGCATGCCGGTTTCCAAGCTCAAAGAGCTCACGATCGAAGATTTTATCGGCTATATGATGAGCAATGAAGGGGCGAGCGGCAGCGAAACAACCCTGCTGCCGAAAGAAATGTTGCCTCCCGCGAAGATTCTGAAGCGTGTTGAGAAGGGCAATAAGGCGACGCTTTATTTTGCCGACGATGAAAAGTTGTCTTTTATCAAGACAGATGCAGGTTGGCGCGTGACTCTCAATGCTGAAAATGTTACGGCTAAGGGTTTGCCCGGCCAGGGGCAAGAAGAGCCCGAATAGCCTATTCGAGCGTTTCTAACGTCACCGATTCATTCGTATAGACGCAGATTTCCGCTGCAACTTTCAGCGATTCTTTACAAATTTCAGCGGCGCTGAACTTGGTATGGCGCACCAGCGCACGGGCCGAGGCCAGCGCATAGTTGCCGCCTGAACCAATCGCGATAATGCCTTCTTCGGGTTCGATGACATCGCCGTTACCGGTTAGCAAAAAGATCTTTTCTTTATCAGCGGCAATGAGCATGGCCTCTAAGCGGCGCAGCATCTTGTCGGTACGCCAGTCTTTAGCCAGCTCTACCGACGCGCGTGTCAGGTTGCCGCTATAGGCCTGTAGTTTCTCTTCGAGCTTTTCGAGCAGCGTAAAGGCGTCGGCGGTGGCTCCCGCAAAACCTGCGAGAATTTTGCCACTGAAGAGTTTGCGTACTTTAACGGCATTGCCCTTGAGAATGGTCTGCCCCGCGCTGACCTGGCCATCGCCTGCCATGGCCGTCTGGCCGTCGCGTTTGACGCAGAGGATTGTCGTTGCATGCATTTTCATTACCAGACCGCCAGATGGTCTTCTGTAACGCCGTAACCCGTAAACTTTTCGGTTTCGCCGCCAATCTTGACCTGGCCGTCGAAGACGCCGTAGGGCTGAACAAATTTGCTCTTGAGGAAACCCAGGTTCAGGTCTTCGCTGCGCGCGCCGAACGGGCGAAAGCGCGCTTCGAAAACATTGTCGCGCGTCAGGATGCGCCAAATGGATTTTTCGGCCGGACGGATATAGTGGAAGTGCGCTGAGCTGAGCCCCATCGGCTTGCCGTCGAGCCAGAGCGCGTTTTCAATGCCGTCATTAAATTTGTCGACGAGATTGACCGAGAGCGATTTGCCCGATTCGGTCTTGCCGATCATCGACAGCCAGTTCCACTCGGTGCGGCGCGCCGGGTACCCCTTGGTGTAGTCGATCATGCCGAAATCGCCGGAGAATTTATGCCTGCGTGAGCCGAGGATAAACTCGCCTTCGCAGCTGAGCCCCATCTCTTTGTACGTAAAATTGAAAGGACGCTTGGCGGCCGGAGCGATAGTGCTGAGGCCGTTTCCGGTCAGTTTGAAGATTGCCGTGAAATCGTAGGCACCGCGGATGTTGACGACGACGCGGTCGCCTGAGGGCAGAATTTCATAACGGCCTAAACGCCAGCTATCCGAAAGCGTCGCGTTAAAATCGGAGTTGAAGCCCAGGGGCAGCGTGAGCTTATCTTCGACGAAATACTTTTCCGCTGGTATATAGACATAGCTGAATGCATTGCCGATATAACCGGCGTCGGCGATGGCAATACCCGCGTAGAAGTCGCGGCTAAAAATGCCGAGATAGATCCATGCCTTGCGCTCGGTGCGGCGGCGCGGAGCGAGCTTGCTGTTGAAATCCCATTCGGTGGTTGTCGTGTCGGCGATCGGCCCTTCATAGAGGCCGAAGATGTTTTTTTCGTCGGGGTGGGGAAGCGCCGGGCGCCTTGGCTTGAATTCGCTTTCCATCGGGGTTATGGTATTTGCGGCTTCGGCGCTCAGGCTGTACTCCTTATTTCGGCTGCATCAGGTAGGCGTTTACAGCGTTGGCGCATTTACGCCCTTCGGCGATTGCCCAGACGATGAGGCTCTGGCCGCGGCGCATGTCGCCGGCAGCAAAGACCTTGTCGACGCTGGTTTTATGCGCGCCCGCGTGATCGCCGAAGTCGGCCTTCACATTGCCGCGCGGGTCGAGTTGAAGACCGGCTTTCTCGAATTGTTCAATCAGACCGTTCTTTTGGGGGCCTAAAAAGCCCATCGCCAGCAGCACAAGCTCAGCTTTGAGTTCAAAATCTGAACCGGCAACATCGACGAACTTGCCATCTTTCATCTCGACTTTTTTACAGCTGAGGCTTGTGACATTGCCTTTGCCGTCGTCGTTGAATTTAACGGTGTTGATCGACCACATTCTCTCGGCCCCTTCTTCGTGGCTGGAAGAGGTTCTGAGTTTCATTGGCCAGTAGGGCCATGGTGTCGATGCTGCCCGGTCTGTGGGGGGCATTGGAAAGAGTTCGAGCTGTGTGACGGATGCCGCTTTGTGGCGGTTCGATGTGCCGACGCAGTCAGAACCGGTGTCACCGCCGCCAATCACGACGACATGTTTGCCTGTCGCTGAAATTGCATTGGCGACTTCAATCCCCGCGTTTTTACGGTTGTTCTGCGGCAGAAATTCCATCGCGAAATGGACGCCCTTGAATTCGCGGCCCGGAATCGGCAGGTCTCGGGGTGCTTCGGCGCCCCCTGAAAGGACGACAGCATCATATTCTTTGAGCAGGTCTTGAGCGGAGATGTCTTTGCCGACAGTGACGCCGGTTTTGATGACGACGCCTTCGGCGACCATCTGTTCGGCGCGGCGGTCAATCTGCCATTTTTCAAACTTAAAATCGGGAATGCCAAAACGGATGAGGCCGCCGATCTTCTCGTTCTTTTCAAAAAGCGTGACCGAGTGGCCCATGCGCGCCAGCTGTTGCGAAGCCGCCATACCCGCAGGACCTGAACCCACGACCGCTACCTTTTTACCCGTCTTGTGGTTATTGATCTGCGGTTTTACCCAGCCATTCTTAAAGCCGGTATCAATGATAAAACGTTCGATACCCTTGATCGCTACAGCCGGCTCATTGATACCGAGTGTGCATGCACCCTCGCAGGGTGCAGGGCAGAGACGGCCTGTGAACTCGGGGAAATTATTGGTTGAGTGCAGGTTCTCGAGCGCGTCTTCGTAGCGGCCGCGGAACACGAGGTCGTTAAACTCGGGGATATAGTTATCCACCGGACAACCGGTATCGCCATGGCAGAACGGGATGCCGCAATCCATACAGCGCGCACCCTGGATTTTAGCGGTATCCTGTTCGAAGGTGTGTTCGAACTCTTTGTAATGTTTTACCCTATCAGCAACCGCATCGTAAGTTTGCGACGCGCGGTCATATTCCATGAACCCCGTCGGTTTACCCATTCTTCACACCCACCTTCAGTTTTGACTCATCGACCATTTCATTCTCTTTCTGCGCCTCATCTTCGAGCGCTGCAAGAGCCTTCTTATATTCGCCTGGAATGATTTTTTTGAAGTTCTTCAGCTGATTTTTCCAGTCGCCCAGAATCTCTGTCGCCCGTTTCGAGCCCGTGTGCTCTTTGTGGCGCGTGATCATATGCAAAAGTTCATCCGCATCGCGCTCGACCGTGACATCTTCGATGTCGACGAGCTCCATGTTGACGAACTTCTGGTGCACCTTGTTCGGATCCCAGATGTAGGCGATGCCGCCCGACATGCCGGCCGCAAAGTTGCGTCCGATAGAACCGAGTACGACAACGCGGCCACCGGTCATGTATTCGACGCCGTGGTCGCCTGTGCCTTCGATCACCGCATGCACGCCTGAGTTGCGTACACCAAAACGTTCGCCGGCACGGCCTTCAAAGTAGGCTTCGCCCGAGGTCGCACCATAAAGGCAGGTGTTGCCGATAATGATATTTTCCGCCGCAGGATAGAGCGTCTTTTCCGGTGTGCGGACGACGAGCTTACCGCCCGAGAGTCCCTTGCCGCAATAGTCGTTCGCCTGGCCCGAGAGCTTGAGCGTCACGCCTTTCGCGAGGAAACAACCGAAGCTCTGGCCTGCATTGCCTTTCATCTGGATCTGTATGGTATCGTGCGGCAAACCTTCTTCGCCATAACGTTTTGCGACCTCGCCCGAGAGCATTGCGCCGACAGTGCGGTCGACGTTAGTCACGGGCAGCTGGATCGTCACCGGTTCTTGTTTATCGAGCGCAGGTTTAGCCATCTCGATGATACGGTTATCGATCTGTTTATCGATTTCGTGGTTCTGCGCCTTCGTGCGGTAGAGGTCGGTCTTATAGACCGGCGTCTGTGACACTAAGAGTTTGGAGAGGTCGAGGCCGCGTGCCTTCCAGTGGTCTTTCGGGCGCGTGGTGACGATCTTTTCTGTGCGGCCAACCATTTCGGAAAGTTTGCGGAAGCCGAGCTTCGCCATGTATTCGCGCACTTCTTCGGCGATATAGAACATGAAGTTCACTACATGCTCTGGCTTACCGTTGAATTTTTTGCGCAGCTCGGGGTCTTGCGTTGCGACGCCAACCGGGCAAGTATTGAGATGGCACTTGCGCATCATGATGCAACCCAGGGTTACAAGAGGGGCCGTTGCAAAACCAAACTCTTCGGCGCCGAGCAGGGCAGCGATGACGACGTCACGCCCTGTTTTCATCTGGCCATCCGCCTGAACATAGACGCGGTCTCGCAGGCCATTGACCATCAGTACCTGGTGCGTTTCGGCAAGGCCGAGTTCCCACGGCGTGCCGGCATACTGGATCGAGCTGATGGGCGATGCACCCGTGCCGCCGTCGTGGCCACTGATGAGAATGTGGTCTGCGTGCGCTTTTGCGACGCCCGCTGCGACCGTACCGACGCCACTTTCGGAAACCAGTTTCACGGAAATGCGCGCGCGCGGGTTGATGTTCTTCAGATCGAAGATCAGCTGTTTGAGATCTTCGATCGAATAGATGTCGTGGTGTGGCGGCGGCGAAATCAGTGTCACGCCTGGGGTGGAGTGACGGACTTTGCCGATGATCTTATCGACCTTAAAGCCGGGCAGCTGCCCACCTTCGCCGGGTTTCGCACCCTGCGCCATTTTAATCTGCAGTTCGTCGGCGTTGATGAGGTAACTCGCGGTGACGCCGAAACGTCCCGAAGCCACCTGTTTGATGGCTGAGCGTAAGCTGTCGCCGTTTGGCAACGTTACAAAACGTTCTGCGCCTTCGCCGCCCTCGCCGGTGTTAGATTTACCACCGATGCGGTTCATGGCAATCGCGAGGTTGGTATGCGCCTCCCACGAGATCGAGCCGAAGCTCATCGCGCCTGTGGCGAAACGTTTGACGATTTCTTTTGCCGGTTCGACTTCTTCGATCGGAATCGGCGTTGCTGCATAATCAAAGTCGAGCAGCGAGCGCAACGTCACGCGGTGTTTTTCCTGGTTATTAATCGCGGCCGTATATTCCTTGAATGTCTTATAATCCGAGTTGCGCGTACTGATCTGCAGCTTGGCGACCGTCGTCGGGTTCCAGAGGTGGGCTTCGCCGTCGACACGGTAGTGGTAGAGACCGCCCGATGCCAGCATGCCTTCTTTCATGAGATCGAAAGCTGCTGTGTGGCGCTGGCGCGCCTCTTCTTCGAGCATCTCGAGGCTCATGCCTTCGACACGGCTCGGTGTGCCCGTGAAGTAGTGTTCGATCACTTCGCTGTCGAGACCAACTGCCTCGAAGATCTGCGCTCCGCAGTATGACTGCAGGGTTGAGATACCCATCTTGCTGAAGATCTTGAAGAGACCCTTGCCGATGGCCTTGCGGTAGTTCTTCTCGATATAAGTCGACTCTTTGAGCTCGGGCATGAAGCCGATGGTGTAGAGGTCGTGCAGCGTCTCATAGGCGAGATAAGGATTGATCGCGTTGGCGCCATAACCCAGCAGTAAGCCAAAATGGTGCACCTCGCGCGCTTCACCGCTTTCGAGTACAATGCCCGTGCGTGTTCTCAGGCCCGCTTTGATGAGCGCGTGGTGAACCGCCGCGACTCCCAAGAGGCTCGGTATTGGCGCGATTTCTTTATTCACACCGCGGTCGGTGAGAATCACGATATTCGTGCCTTGTTTGACTGCCTCGCAGACCGCCGCGCAGATTTTATCCATCTGCGTGCGCATGTCGTTCTTTTTCGCCGGATTGAAATGCAGCGAGAAAACTTTCGCCGAAAATTCGCCCTCGGCGATCTCTTTCAGCTGTTGCAGCTGGCTGTTTTCGAGAATGGGATGCGGCAGTTCGATGCGGTGTGCGTGCTGCGGCGTTTCATCGAGCAGGTTCTGCTCAGGACCGATATAGGTCGTGAGTTCCATGACCAGCTCTTCGCGTATCGCGTCGACCGGTGGGTTCGTGACCTGCGCGAACAACTGCTTGAAATAACGGTAGAGCAGCTGGGGCTTTTCAGAGAGCACAGCCAGGGCCGCATCGGTACCCATAGAGCCGATGGCTTCCTGACCCGTCACCACCATGGGTTTGAGGACAGTCAGCAAATCTTCTTTGGTGTAGCCAAAGATACGCTGGCGTTCCAGCATCGTCTTATGCTCGGTCTTTGTTTCTACCTTCGGCTGGGGCAGGTCGGCAAACTTGATCATGTTATCTTTGACCCATTTGCCGTACGGTTGCTGCTTGACGATTTTGTCTTTCGCCTCGTCGTCAGAGATAATGCGGTGCTCTGAGATATCGATGAGGAACATCCGCCCCGGTTCCAGTTTGCCACTCAGAACAATTTCTTCGGGCGGCACGGGGAGTAATCCCACCTCTGAGGCCATAATGACAATGTCATCTTTGGTCTTGATGTAGCGCGCGGGACGCAGGCCGTTGCGGTCGAGCGTCGCGCCGATGATATTGCCGTCTGTGAAGGCGACGGCTGCAGGGCCGTCCCATGGTTCCATCATCGTCGCGTGGTATTCGTAGAAGTCGCGGCGTTCTTCGCTCATGAGGTCGTTCTTCGACCACGCCTCGGGGATCATCATCATGATCGCGTGCGGTAACGAGCGCCCGCTCATCACCAGAAGTTCGAGCACGGTGTCAAAGGTCGCAGAGTCGGATTGCCCTTCCATGACGATCGGCAGCATACGCTTCAGGTCGGGGCCGTAGTGTGGCGACTCCATCACTGCTTCGCGTGTCTTCATCCAGTTGATGTTGCCGCGCAGCGTGTTGATCTCGCCGTTGTGCGCGATCATGCGGAACGGGTGTGCGAGATCCCATGTCGGGAAGGTATTGGTCGAGAAGCGCATGTGGATCAGCGCGAGCGCCGACTTCATTTCTTTGTGGCGCAGGTCTTTGAAGAATGCGGGCACCTGGGCGGCGAGCAGCATGCCCTTGTAGACGATGGTGCGGCTGCTGCATGACGGCACGTAATATTGCGCGCGGTTGAGCTTGAGTTCCATGCGGATGCGGTGGTCAATCACACGGCGCACCAGATAGAGGCGGCGTTCAAAATCGTCTGCGCTGCCCTTGAACTTGCCGCGGCCGATGAAACCGTGTACAACGTAAGGCAGGGTCAGCTTCGCGCCATAACCGGGCACGTTGTCATCGACCGGCACTTTACGCCATCCCAGAAATTCCAGGTCTTCGTCGACGACGATTTTTTCGAAAATATTTTCAGCTTGTTTGCGGAGTGCCTTGTCTTGTGGCATGAAAATGAATGCCACACCGTATTCGCCCTCTTTGGGCAGCGTGATCTTCGCTTCGGCGGCGGCGACCTTCATGAAGTCGTGCGGCATTTGCATCAGAATGCCAGCGCCGTCGCCGGTTTCGGGGTCAGCGCCCACCGCACCGCGGTGTTCGAGGTTCATGAGCATCGAAAGTGCCTTGTCGACAATGTCGCGGCTTTTACCGCCTTTCAGGTCGGCGATAAAACCGACTCCACACGAGTCCTTTTCGAACTGTGGGTCATACATACCCTTTGCGCCGGGAATGTGCGGGTTTGGCTGTATTTCTGTATTGCTCATGTTCCCTCCGTCTACATGCATTTTCACGCGATCAAACCTTATCATAAAATGCTTTTGACACACCGCGTCAATCGGTTGAAAGCCGATATGCCGGGGTAAACCAGTCGCCAGCAAGGTTTGTACCAAGCCTTGCCCGTGCGCATACCCAACTTATTTCGGGTGCGCCTGAGTAGAACAGGCTAAGCCTTTTGAGCCGGAACCATCAAACCGTATTTGAGCATTTTGGCTTTGAGCGTATTGATGGTTATTCCGAGCTCCCGGCGGGTGCGGTTTTTGTTGAAATTATTCTTTGTCAGAAACTGGGCTATCAGTGTCCGCTCGCCGGCTTCGAGGGGACTTAGCTGCCCCTCTGTAGCCGGCAGGCGGCGCAACAGCGGAATCTCGGCGATTTCCCGGGACACTGAAGTCGCAACGGCGATCTCGATACTTTCCCGCAACTCGGCGATATTCCCGGGCCAGGAATGTCTTCTGAGTTTTTGCATCACCGCCACAGAAAACTCCGGCGGCGTATGTCCCGTTGCCTGCGCGGCTTTGCGCGCAAAGAGAAGCGCGAGAAATTCCGTATCCTGGGGGCGACTGCGCAGGGGGATGGATTTTAGTGCCAGAGTGTCTAGCCGTGCAAGCAGACCCTGCTCTGTGATTTTTGAACTGAGATTTTCGGAGGCCGTCAGGTAAAAACGTATCTGATCCGAAAACATATCGACGAGTGTCCAGAGCGTTTTCATTCCCTCCACACCAAGTTCATCGCAATGGCGGATCAGCACTGCGGTATCACCCGTTTTCGCTGCGGTGATTGCTTCGAGGCTTTTCTGATGGATTGTTTCGACGGTGTCGAGTCTGCCGGAGCGCTCCAGAAGTTTTTTTCCACCGCGCCGATGGTGCAGGGCGCGGCAAAGCATCGCCTTACCGGTTGACGCTTCGCCGGTGATAACGACCGGTTGGGTCAGCGCCTGGCGCCTGGCCAGTTGTTGCAGCAGTTGAAAAAACTCTGGCGTCGCGCAGATCATTTCCTGTCCCCAGAATTCTGAGAATTCCGCGAGGTTTTCATCGACAGCTGCGTAGGTTGACATGCCTGGTTGCCCGACTTTAGGGGTCCTGGCTATTTCGTCACTCAGCCATTTTTCCTGTAGCAGGCTCTCTGCGCGTATCAGGGAAAAAAACATTCTCTGGTTCTCTGTATAAAGATGCTGCAACGAATTGGTGAGGCTCCGCGCGACCACAGAGTGGTTTGGCGATTCCAGCCTGTTTCCCGCGGTATGTTCGAGAGTTACCTGAATCAACGTCCCCGGTTTGACGCGGAAGGTAATCCGCCGTGAAATCTGTTCAGCACCTTTATGCAGCAGGCTGCGCAGGCCCTGGATGACTTCGCGGAGAGCCACCTGATTGTCTTCGTGCAGGCTTAACCCTTGACCCAGCAGGCGTGCAAATTCGCGTTTCAGGCTAATCGCCTCACTATTTGCAAGCAGGTAAAGCACCGTGGCGAAAAAAAGCATGGGGAATATGCCGCCCAGAATGGAAAGGTAGGATTTTTGGGTGATCGCGGGAATAAGCCCGTTGGTGATCGTCATGCAGACAAAAATGAAACCACTGACTGCAAGCGTCGCGCCGATCTGGAATTTTTGAAACGGGATGCGACACCTGCGCCAGGAAAGGTAGAAGAGTCCGATAGCAGTAAGGCCCACCGTGGCAAGAAATGCAATGAGGGGCAGATGGAGTATTCCATGTACCGCCTGGAATTTCGGATAATGATCCAAAATCGCCACATCTACGATGATGAGCGGCGTCGCCATGGCCATAATCGCCGCGGCAAGTAGTGATGCCTGTATGAAACGGAAGACCAGGTGTTTGCTCCATGCCGGATTACCTCCGAAGGCAACGACAAAGAAACCAAAAGCACTGTGTATCAAGATTCCCGAGGTGAAAATAACCCTCGTCAATAAGAGGGGATTTGAGTCACCCAGCGGGCTTAACCATTTTGCGAACAAGGCGTTGAAGTAAATGGCTCCGGCGCCCAAAAGATACAAAAAGGCAAACCTGAGATTCCGGTTTGGAATTTTCCTGATTGCCCATAAAAAGAAGAGGGCAGAACAGAGGTCAAAAATAATCCACCAGCCAAATGCAAGTAAATTCATAAGCGTACCTTCTCTATGATCAGACTTGAATTGATGCCGCCAATACCGTGCGCGTTGATGAGCACTCCGGAAACTTCGCTGGGCCTCGATTGCTTTGAAACGTTCATTTCACAGGCAGGGTCGGGATGCTCCAGATTGAATGTGCCAGGGATGTTTTGATGCTCTATCGCCAACGCAGAGGCCGCTACCTGCATAGCACCTGCCACGGAAAATCCCTGACCGACCGCTCCTTTGATCGAGGCCGTGGGAATCGTTTTACCCTTACTGCCGAAAACCATCCCGATGGCAGTGGCCTCGGCGGCATCCGAATGTTTATCTGATGGCGCATGCGCGTTGATAAAGTTTATTTCCGTTCCTGAACCCTGGCCATGAAACAGGTTCTTTAGGTGCTCTGCCCAGCGCTGTCCCGTAGCGTCGAGCATGTAGAGCTCGTTGACATTCTCTGCCGATTGCCTGTAACCGGTGATTTCAGCGTAGATGCGGGCGCCCCGCGAAATTGCGTATTCCATATCCTCGAGAATAAATACCGCCGCCCCTTCACCGAGGGCCCTTTTAGTCCTGCGCTCATCAAACGGGCAAACAGCATCTTCGGCCGTGAGCCCGGTAGTGAGGAAGCGAGCAGCGCAGAAGGCTCCGTATACCATGCGATTGATCGGTGTGTCGACCGAGCCGGAGATTGCAATATCTGCCTCCCCTGATCGGATGCGATGGTATGCGTGCCCGAGAGCATTAATCGCGCTGGCGCAGGCTGTAGTTACTGTTGTCACATAGGATTCGACGCCGTGGGTAAGGGCAATAGCGCAGGCGGGGGCATTTGCGAATGCTTTCGTCATGGCCAGGGGATCGAGAATGCCGGGATCGTACCTGCTTCCCCGGGAAGGACTTTTCATAATTTCCTTTTCGATCACGTCGAACGCGCTCGTGCCCGTGCCCATGATCACGTCGGTGCGATAAGGATCAAACCCCTTTAATCCCGAATCGCTGATCGCTTCTTCTGCCGCAATCAGCGCGAACTGGGTGGCGCGCGAAAAACGTTTTGCCGTCTTCGCCGGCAAGTAACGCGTCGCATCGAAATCTGAAATCTCACCCGCGAGCCGGCTGGGATACGTTTCCGCGTCGAATAGTGTGATCGGCTTAATGCCGGTTTTGCCCGCGAGCAGGTTATCCCAGAATGGCTGTTTTCCGATACCGATTGGCGAAACAACACCGATGCCCGTCAGGGCGACGCGAATCGGTGATGTTAACTTACCCATTACCTAAAGAAGAGTTTCACCGAGAGCGACGTCAAAAGCGACAGGGGGATGCCCACCGAGAGCATCGCGGCCACGAGGGGCGGGTTGAGGTTCCTCTGCATCGCGATGATGCCACCCGTAATCATGGGGCCCATCGCGGCTTCGAGAACGACGATCTTTTTCAGGTCAAGGTTGTAGGCAAAGGCTGTGTAGATAAGGTAAATCGCGACAGGCGCCAGTACGAGTTTAAATCCTAAGCCGTAGCTGAGCTCTTTGACAAATTTTTTCAGTTGTTTGGCTTCCCATTGAAAGCCGACCGAAATCAGCGCCAGGGGGGCGAGGGTGTCTGACAGGCGCTCAGCCACGGTGAAGACAAGTTCAATCGGGCGCAGGCGCTGGAAGATAAACGCAAGAATCAGCGCGATAAAGGGCGGAAAAAGCAGCAGGTCTTTGACGGCAGTCTTCAGGTTGAACTCGCCGATGCGCAAAAAATCCACCAAAGGAATGACGACGACCGCCAGCAGGAGAAAAGTTCCCATCTGGTCGATGATGACTGCTACGGGAATATACTGCTTGCCGTAGAGGGCTTCGATCACTGGAATTCCGACGAACGAGGTATTGGCGAGACCAGCCGTAAGAATGAGAGCCAGCGTTGTATTGCGGTTGAAAACCTTCAGGCGCTCCAGCGCAAGAAAGATCAGAGCCGCGAGACCGAACATAATCCAGGGCATGAGCGCAGCGCTGAAGTATGCGGGCGTCATGGGAATAATGCGCAGCGATTTGATGACGAGAGCCGGCAGTGAGACATAGATGATGAAGTTGTTGAGGACGAGATGAGCATTCTCGGGCAACTTCTTGAAGCGACGCAGGACAATACCGGTCAGAAAACTGACACCGATCAGAACGAGTACAGGCATATCAAGTTAACGAATCGTACTGCGCGGTCTGCGCGATCAGAAACTGATCGACCAGCACAAGCGCGAGCATCGCTTCGACAATCGGCACCGCGCGGGGCAGCACGCAGGGGTCGTGACGCCCCTTGACCTTCAGCATCACACTCTCGCCGCGCTCATTGACAGACGGCTGTTCGTGGCTGATCGTCGCGGTCGGCTTGAAGGCGACGCGGATATCGATCGGCATACCGTTCGAGATACCGCCTTGTATGCCACCCGAGTAGTTGGTCTTTGTGCGCACCTTGCCATTCTGCATTTCAAAAATATCGTTGTGTTCGCTGCCAGTCATCGCCGCCGAAGAAAATCCGCTGCCAATCTCGATACCTTTCGTCGCGGGGATTGCCAGCATCGCGCGCGCAATGAGTGCGTCGAGGCGGTCGAATACCGGGTCGCCCCAACCGGCAGGCACACCGACCGCATGGCAGGTCACGACGCCGCCCAGGGAGTCACCCGCCTGGCGGGTGTCTTGAATCAGCCGCGTCATTTTTTCCGCGAGCTCGGCGTCGGGCACACGCACGGCATTCGCTTCAATCTTTTCACGCGCCGCCTCGACCTGGGCGAGATCGACAGCGCCCTTATAAAGAAGATCTTTGATTTGTGAAACATAGCCGACGATTTCAACGCCTGCCTTTTCGCGGAGGATCTTCTTCGCCACGGCGCCCGCAGCGACGACGCCAATCGTGGCGCGCGCCGAGGAGCGCCCGCCGCCGCGCCATGCGCGGTGTTTGTAACGTTCGTGGTAGGTGAAGTCGGCGTGGCTGGGACGGAAAACTTCTTTGATATCGCTGTAATCTTTTTCGCGCGCGTTTTCATTAAAAACAGCCACCGCAATCGGGCTACCCACGGTTTTGTCTTCAAAGGTGCCCGAGAGAATTTTGACGCGGTCAGGTTCGTCGCGCGGCGTTGTGATGCGGCTCTGGCCGGGTCGGCGGCGGTTCATATCGGGCTGTATATCTGCCGCGGTGAGCGGCATGCCCGCCGGGCAGTTCTCGATCACACAGCCCAGCGCTTCGCCGTGTGATTCACCGTAGGTCGTGACGCGGAAAAGCCTTCCGATCGAGCTGCCCATGGGGCTTTGTCGCGAAGCGCGAGAGGTTGTAAAACACTCCGCTAAAGCCGTGACCGAATATCTGATAGTGCGAATCTTGCCGCAGGCATGCACCTGACTCCCTATATCTCGGCGATCAGCCTCGGCGTTTTAGTCTTTCTTGCGGTATTATTGCTGATCGACAGGCAGCGTGCGCCGGGGACGCGTTATCTTTTCGCGCTACTCGTCATTCTCGGTTCGATCATCGCCACACGGCTGGTTTTTCACCTGGGGAGCGAGCTGCTGATTTACATGCCATTTTTTGTTTTCCCGGCGATTTTTTCCTATGCGCCGAGCGCCTACCTTTATTGCGAAGAGGCGCTGTTCAACCGCCGGCCGGGCAAGACACTTTGGCTGGGATTAACCATTGCCCCGCTTTCGGCGCTCTGCGTGCACCTTTTTTTCCACTTCAGATTTGCAGAGCTGCGCGACGTGGCCCAGGTCACTACACAGGGCGGCGTCATCGCTACCTACAGCCGTATTCTGTTTGGGGCCGCCGTGCTCTACAATGCGGTTTTTTTAATGCTCACGTGGCGCAATATCCATATCTACAACCGCGCCTATAAAGAAAATTTTGCGGGGGCTGACCGCGATCAGCTGCAATGGTTCCGCATCTTTTTGCTGTTGAACCTGTTTCTGGTCGTTAGTTTTTTGTGTAGCCTCTTCGTGATCTGGTTCTACGATCTCAGGATTCCGTCGACGCCGCTCGAGGGCTTCGTTGCACTGATCCTGATTTACGTCATTCTCTATTATTTTATCCGCAAACCTGCGATCTTCACATTGCCGGCAGTCACGCAGGAAACAAACAAGAGCGACAGGTCGGCAAAATACCGGAAGCAGAATTTATCGGATGCCGAACGCAAGGTATACCTGGCAAAGATCGAAAAATACCTGGCGGAAGAAAAACCCTTTCTCGATGACAAGGTGACACTCGCCTCGTTGTCGCGGGAACTCGGTATTCCGGCGCACCATTTTTCGATGGTCATCAACATCGAACGCAACACGAATTTTTATCACTTCATCAACGCCTACCGCGTCGAAGAAGCCAAATCACTGCTGACGCGTGCTGATATGGATGACGAAACTGTGCTAGACATCGGCCTCATGGCAGGGTTTCAGTCGAAGGCGGGGTTCAATAAAGTCTTCAAGGAAATCACAGGGAAAACGCCGAGTGAATTCAGGGAAAAAAAATGAATCTACGTCCTGCTGCCCGGGACGATTTGCCGCGACTAGCGCAGATGAACAAACAGCTCATCGAAGACGAAGGTCATCGCAATGCCATGGATCTCGCTGATTTGCAGAAGCGTATGGCTGGCTGGGTCGATTCGGTAGAGTATACGGTACAAATTTTTGAAGCGGACAGCACTACGGTGGGTTATTGTGTCTACAAAGATGCGGAGGACCATATTTATCTGCGGCAGTTTTTCATTGGCCGCGAATTTCGTCGCCGCGGATTCGGTACCGCGGCGCTCGCGCGGCTGGCGCAGATCTGGCCTGGGCGCCGTCTGCGTCTCGACGTTCTGTCGGGGAATGAGACAGGAATCCAGTTTTGGCAGGCGAGCGGCTTCAGTGAATATGCCTACATTCTCGAGCGTTTACTTCCGGGAGAATCGGTATTCCGGCACCTAAAGAAGAATTGACGCCGCCCGGTAGCGGCTAAAGCCACCGGTATGAGAAAGATTTCCGCGCTTTACGCAATCCCCCTTTGCCTGACTCTCATGGCGGCGCATTGCAAAGAAAAAAAAGATCAGACCCCGGCATTTGATAAACCCGGAGCGACGAACAGCGGACCAGCGGTACCGGACGTTGCTGGTGGTAAGCGCTGGGTCTGGTCGTCAGATGGCGTGATTCTGCGCGACGCCCCGGCTAAGAATGGAAAATCGCTGGCCTTGATTCCGCGCGGTGAAGAAATCGAAACCTTTTCGGCCGCGGCGGCGCCGCCCGTTGCCGATACCGTGTCAGGCGAGGCCGGGCATTGGGTGAAGGCAAATGTCAAAGGTAAATCGGGTTGGGTGTTCGATGTATTTCTTTCGTCGCCGCCACCTGCAGACGCTCTTGAATATGGCTCGCCCTATAAAATGAAATCGGGTGAATATTCGGATGAACAGTTTTTTACCTTCAAGGCGAACGGCTCAGTCAGTTATGCCCGCAATGTCTGCGAGGGGTTCCAGACCTCTGACGACAAATTCACCATCCGCAAGGGTCAGGTCTTTTTTAAGGGCGACGCCATGAAGCTCGAGATCCATGGGCGCACGAGCCTCTTAATGCCCTCGGGAGCCGAGGATTTTACCTGTAACAATGTTACAGGCGCCGCGCATTTTGAAATCCGCCCGAAAAAATAACCAGTTAACCGTCCGGTTAAAATGGTGAACAAATGTTCAAAAATAAGTTGACGCATTGTTCGTCTTTCATTATCTTTTAAAAAGACTAGAGTGCACCGCACTACTGGCCAGGAGGATATATGGGAACAAATAATGTCATTTCGATGAATATGCCGCAGGTACGGCGGCCGGATTTCGGTCTCGAGAACAATTTCACCAAGTATTACGCCGATGGTAATGTTTTCTTAACGCAGCTGCTGAATAGCCTGCACGTGGTGTTTCCCGAAGGCGAAAAGCTCTTCATCCGCGCAGTGAAAAACTATGCCGACGAGATCACCGACCCGCAGCTGAAGGCACGCGTCAAAGGCTTTATCGGCCAGGAAACCCAGCATATGGCGCAGCACGAACGCATCTGGGATACGCTCGAAAGCCAGGGTGTCAAAGCGCACGAGTATGATGCCTGGTATTCGAAGAATGCTTATGAAACTGTCGAGGGCACGATTGCGAAAATCTTTGGACCCGAGATGTATAAAAAACTGCAGCTTTCGGTAACCTGCGCCCTCGAGCACTACACGGCGACGCTCGCCGAAGTCGCGATCGATCCTGAAATCAATGCGCTGCAGGGTTTTGATGAGAAAATGAAGGCCCTGCTCATGTGGCATGCGGCAGAAGAGATCGAGCACAAATCGGTCGCCTTCGATGTCATGCAGCAGGTCGACGGCAGCCAGCTTACCAAGAATATCGGTATGGTTGTGGGTACCTGGGCGCTGTTGTGGTATGGCGCGGTGGGTACGGTCAAATTTCTTGCCGAAGATAAGGATGTCAAACTCACAGACATTCCCGGTTCGATTGCAGACAAAGCTCCGCACCTCGCGAAGATCGTGGCTGCGATGGTGCCGAAAATTCTCCAATACTTCCGGCCGGATTTTCATCCCGACCAGATGAACAACGATCGGCTCGCTACAGACTACTTTGCGGCGAACCAGAAGTTCTTCGAGAAAAAAGCGGGTTAAACCCTTTCCCCTCCGCCACCTCCCCCGTTTACGGGGGAGGCCCGGAGGGGGACAATCTTGGCATCACCCAGCGGCGTGATGATGGTGGTAAAAACACCCATGACGATCAGCGTCGAGAATAACCCCTGAGAAATGAAACCGCGTTTGTAGGCGACCAGGGCGACAACAATTCCAAATTACGATGAACCAGATTCAGCCAGAGATGACTAATGCCGAGGCGGTCAGGATCATCAACCAGTTTCTCTGACTATCCACTCTTGGCTCGTAGAGCCTCCCGAACCCGCAGGGCCTCAATTTTCAGTTTTGGGTGATCGCTTCCCTCTAAGATAACCACCGCCTCGTTGGCTGAAATAATACTGCTTCCCGTAGCCAAATACAAGATGTCATCCCCGGCGCCTGCATAGGCCCAAGAGATACAAAAAATACTGAATACGGTGTTCTTCAATTTCTTATCTCCGCGTTTATGGCGCGGCAAATTTCGAACTTGCTATTGCCGACTTTGCGCGGCATATCGGGACCGATATAAAAATTAAATCCGGCAGAACCGCCGGTTCCGGCATTTTCAACGCGGAATTTTTCTCCGTTTACTGAGTAGATGAAATAATAATCGGCGTCAATCAATCGAACATAGCAAGACGTGCATTGGCCTGACTTGAAGAAAGTAACGCGAACGCACGAATTTCCCAGTTTTAAGGGTTTGTTGTCCGAAGAATCAAGACCCGGCCATTCAAACCCAAAATCCCCGAAGTGTATGTATTGTTTCAGATCGTTAAACACTTTCTCTGCGAGATTTTCATCTATCGCCATCCATCTTTTCTTAAATGCATTCTGATTGTTTGATTTGACATTCAAAAACGAGGCCCGGATTTCGGTTTCGATTTTTGTCCTCTGATACGTCGCGCAGTGGCTAAGAACACAGAGAGCAAGCAGAGGCGTAACGCTCTTTTTGAACGTTAAAATGCTCAACATAAATTACTCTTCACTGGAGCATACGGACCCCTAATCTCGCAGGCGTAAAGCCTGTTTTCGGATGTGTCAGAATGACAAGTTATGGGTGGTTAGGGCCATAAAGCACATTATTTCATCGTTGGCACTTGGGCGTTGCTCTGGTGTAGCGGCGCTGGCAAGTACGCCCTGTCGAAAACGAATAACTGGGATTAGGTTTTTTGAAGGCGCGGCATCACCCAGCGGCGGAACATCAGCGGCGTGATGATGGTGGTAAAAACGCCCATGACGATCAGAGTCGAGAATAACCCCTGAGAAATGAAACCGCGTTTGTAGGCGATCGAGGCAATCACCAGTTCCATGATGCCGCGCCCGTTCAGGATAATACCGATGCCGAGTGATTCTGCCGGGCCGAGGCCAATGATTTTTGCGCCGAGCCAACCCGAGGCCATTTTAGAAACAACTGAAACAGCGAGTACGACCGCGACAAAGTCGATCGATTTGACCGAGCCGGCGTTAAATTCGAGCCCCAGCGTCGCGAAGAATACCGGGCCTAAAAAGCCGTCGGTAATCGAGCGTAGCGTATGGTCGAGTTCATCGTAGCGCGAAGCGAGAAAAAATTTACGGTCGATGAGGAGTGCACCGAAAAAAGCACCGATGACAAATTGAAATCCCAGGGCTTCGCTGACCGAGCCAAACGCCAGTACGAAGACGATGAGAATGCCGAACAGTGCTTCGGTGCCGAGCACTTCGACCAGCTTCTCAGACCAGCGGTGAATATGCACGCCGCGCCCGATCAGTTTTTGCAGGGTCCAGTTGAAGCCGAGAATAAAGGCGAGCAGCGCCAACAGTTTCCAACCGGTATTCAGAATCGAAAAGCCGATCGAGTCGAGTGAAAGAGTTGCGGGCAGATTCAGGATTACCCCCAAAATGAGCAGCGCGGTGATGTCGTTGAGGATTGCCGTGGCGACCGAGTAGCGAGCAATATCGGAATCGAGCAGGTTGAATGTCTGCAGAATGCGCACCGCAACCGGCAGCGCGGTGATCGAGACGCAGAGCCCCAGAAAAATGACACGCATCGGGTCGAGCTGGTACGCCAACCCGACGGCGATGCCGGCCGCCATCGGGATAAAAAAAGCCAGCAGGGCCAGAATCAGTCCCCGGCCCTTGAGCGCGTTCAGGATATCCTGGAACTGCATCTCGAGCCCGGCAGAGAGCACCACGAGAAAGACGGCAAGATCGGAGATTCCCGACAGCGCGGGGCCGGTGTGGATAAAGTTGAAAACGCTGGGCCCCAGAAGCACCCCGGCAATCATTTCACCGACGATGGCCGGCTGGCCGAATTTCTGGAAAAGCCGGCCGATGAGGCGTGCTGAGACGATGAGGATTAAGAGCTGGGTGAGAAGCGACATGCCTAGGGGGTCAAAATTACGCCGCGAAACGTTACGTACAGAAAAGGCCGGCTAAAAGACGCCCCCGATATCTGGATTATTTTCCTGCGAGCGGGAACTGCGTCGTCGGGTTTACGGTTTACTATGTATCAAGAGAGGTAACATGACAGAAAAGAAAAACAAGTTTCACATCGCGGGTGCTCTGCTTTTTGCGGGGATTTTAGCTGCGTGCGGTTCCGCCCCCGCCAAAGAAAATACGGCGCGGTCAGCAGGTGACGGCCTGGCGATCGACGCGGCGAACGCGCAATTGGCGAAAATTCCTATCGTCGGATTTCCGCCATTCGCAACGAAAATGCCCATCACACAATTTGATAAGTACGGCGAGGAAGCTGCCACGGTAGCGAAGACGGTGGTTGCTTCCATGCCGGCTGGCTATCAGCTGCAGGTCGTTGGTCACGCAAACCAGCATCCCGCGAAATCGACTGCGTACACAAAATCGCTTTCTCTGCAGCGGGCCAAATATGTTTACGATTATTTCGGCCGGAAAGGAATCGACAAGAAGAAAATGACTTATACCGGCGTCGGGAACTCTGAACCGGACCCCAGTTTATCTCACAGTGACAACCGGCGTGTCACATTTAAATTAATTGCGAAGTAAGGGTGCGTGATGCTCGGGCCGGCTTCATCGCCAAATGACCCCGGATCACGTCTTAATATTCAGGATATGCCACCGCTCGCGTCGCCGTGACTGGCAATATCCCAAATTGCTGCGGATGCTGGCGACATTCGCAGGCGTTGGTGCAGCTCGCGAATCAGGTCGGGATCGCTGATTAGCAGGTTCTGTTGGGCTTCACTGATTGCCAACGGTCCCTCGGTTAGGGCCCGCTCGACCAGCTCTCTGCGCCGACGCCGCAGGGCGACGGGCAATTGTCTGGGCCGACCAGCGGCGTATACTACCGCCTGTGTCGCGGGGTCGATGGCTGCGCGTCTGAAGCCGTTACCTGGCGCCGGCTGACGCCGTACAGCGGCGCGCGTCCAGCGCAGTTCGCGTGGCGGCTGGGTCTCCTCTGGGATCAGGCACAGCCGCATTTGCCGAAAGCGCCGGCCCAACCCTACACGGCTCGACCAAACCGACAACGGAATAGAGACGATCAGGCTCCCAACGATGGGTAGCAGCCACCAGAGAAATCCCGGACTCAGCCAGTATGCACCGGCCGCCCAGACGATACCGAGCAGGCTGTCACCGGCATGCCGTCGGATCGCTTCTGGCCAGGGTGTTTCGGCATCTTCGCGGGGCGGTGAGGTCCAGCGTACGGCATAGCCTAGCAAGGCCACGAGCACGTAGCGCGCGTGAAAGAGCATACGAATCGGTGCAAGCAACATTGAGAATAGTGACTCCAAAAGTAAGCTGCCTACCAACCTACCGGGTCCTCCATACAATTTCGCCAGGGCTGGTCGCAATAACAAGCGCAGTGTTGCCAGTATTTTGGGCAGGAATAGCAAACCAGCAGTTGCGCTGAACAGCGACACCGCCCATTCAGGATGCCATTGCGGCCAGATAGGAAACAACTGGTAGGCCTCCGTGAAATATGCCGGCGGTACTAAAGTGTGTACCGCGAGCAGTGCGGTAGACAGCGCCAGAAACAGTAGCCACAGGGGTGCTGACAGATAAGCCATCACACCCGTCATGAAGACGGCGCGGTGAGCAGGATGCAGTCCTTGCGTCAGGAATAGGCGGAAATTCTGCAGATTGCCCTGGCACCAGCGCTGGTCGCGGCGTAACTCGTCGAGAAGCGTGGGCGGCATCTCCTCGTAGCTGCCTGGCAGATCATGGGCCATCCATACAGCCCAGCCCGCGCGGCGCATCAAGGCGGCCTCCACGAAGTCATGCGACATGATCTCTCCAGCCAGTGCACCACGCCCAGGCAGGCGACCGAGGGCGCAGTGCTCCATGAACGGCGCCACGCGCAGGATCGCGTTGTGTCCCCAGTAATGCGACTCGCCCAATTGCCAGAAATGCAGGCCGGCGGTAAACAGCGGGCCATAGACGCGGGTGGCGAACTGCTGAATTCGCGCGTACAGGGTTTCGCGGCCGGAAGCTTGCGGGGCGGTCTGGATAATCCCGGCAGTTGGATTCGATTCCATCAGTTGCGCGAGCTTTAGCAGACAGCTGCCACTCATGACGCTGTCGGCGTCGAGAATGATCATGTAGCGATAGGCTGAACCCCAGCGACGGCACCAGTCGGCGATGTTACCGCTCTTGCGTTTGAGGCGTAGTTGGCGTCGCCGGTAGAATATTCGTCCGAAACCTTTGACCTCTTCGCACAACCTGAGCCAGGCCTCGATCTCTGCCACCCGGATGTCGGGATCGGAACTGTCGCTTAAGACAAAAAAATCAAAATGCGCCGACGCACCGGTGCGCGCCAGCGAGGTGTATGTTGCACGCAGTCCCGCAAATACGCGCGCGACGTCTTCGTTGCAGATCGGCATGAGGATCGCGGTGCGTGTTTCATCACTGAGTGGTTCGAGGGTGCTGCGTGAAATCGCATGACGGTCCCGGCCTGTGAGCAGAATCAAAAATCCCGAAACAGCCGTCCAGAAACCGGAAGATATCCAGGCAAACAGGATTGCATAAATGACCAGCAGAATTTTTTCCAGCCAATGCGTGCCATGGTAAGGCAGCACCGCAGTCATGAACCAAGTCGCCAGCGTTGTCTGGCTGAGGATCAGCACCAACAGCGCCAGGCGTCTCCGCAGGCCCTGCGCATGCCAGGGGGGATGCTCTGCGGTTGGTACGAAACCGGGCTCGCGCGGTGCAAGGAGGTGCCGGCGGCCCAGCAGCAGTGTTTTGAGCCAAGTACCCATTCGGCGAAACAGATGTCGGTTGAGAGGTTGCGGGTGCATACGGCTGCGCGCCAGCGGTGGCGTCGTGACCAGTCGGGTTCGCCCAAAACGATCGACCTGGAAAGGAGCGTTGGGGTATATTAAAGCAAGTTGTGAAGTCGCTAAGGCGCGGGCCGACGGGTCTGTGCTCACGGCATGCCCATCAGGGGAGAACGTAGCTCCAGGTTTCAGACACGATTTTGTTTTTCGCGCGCAACGTTACGCGCATTTCGACCGGTTCTTCATTCTTGCGCTTCAGCCGGAAGGATACCCGCCAGCCGCCGCTAACTTCGTTTTGGAACGACTGTTTTTCCAGAACTTCGGCGTTGTTGCCGGCCCAGATTGCTGCTTCGGGTGTTTCGTTACGGGCTAATGGCTTCAGCGCAGTTGGGTCGAAATCCACCACGAAGCGCAGACTGTCATCCGGCTCACGGCGATAACCATAACCACGCCGGGTCTGCGCGGTCCAGGCCAGCGGCGGCAGGGTCAGGTTGTTCAGTTGCCAGAAGAGTTGATACTCCAGTTCCAGCGTTTTACCCGGCTCGGGCGGGTGCTCGGGCACCCAATAGGCCACGATGTTATCATTGGTCTCGTCCGGTGTTGGAATCTGCACCAGTTCGACGCGACCCTTGCCCCAGTTGCCTTTGGGGGTAACCCAGACGCTGGGCCGGCGTTCGTAGCGTGCCTCCAGGTCTTCATAATGATCGAAGTCGTGGTCACGCTGCATCAGGCCAAAACCCCTCGGGTTATTCAATCCAAAGGCCGTCACCAGAAGCCGCTGCGGGTTAACCAAGGGTCTCCACAGCCATTCGCCTTCTTGCGTATGGAGCAACAGGCCGTCGGAATCATGTACCTCGGGGCGGTAGTCTTCAGTTTCTGAAGGTTGGTTCTCGCCGAATAAGAACATGCTGGTAAGGGGAGCGACACCCAGTTTTTCGATCTGGTTGCGCGGGAAGAGCTTCATCCGCACGTCCATCCGCGTATCGTCGCCTGGCCGCAGCATAAACCGGTAGGCGCCAGTCAAACGTTTCGATTCCAGCAAAGCGTAGATTTCGAGTTCGTGCGCGCCGGCTGGGGGCGATACGATCCAGAATTCGGTGAACGCCGGGAATTCCTCACCTGACATCAGCGCTGTGTCCACTGCCAGTCCCCGAGCGGACGATCCGTAGAGCTGTTTCTTGCCGAGCGCGCGGAAGTAACTTGCACCGAGGAACACGGCAAGCTCATCTTTATATTGCGGCCGGTTTACCGGGTAGTGCACGCGAAAACCGGCATAGCTCAGGTCTTTGAAAGTATCTTTGTCAAACTTGTTGGCACCGTAGTTGAAGTCCCCGGGCCGGAATTGCAGCTTCTTTACATTTTCATGTGTAACGATATTAATCTTCACCGGACGATTATGCCGGAAGCCGGGATGAAAAAATTGGATCTCGAACGGCGAGCCGCTGCCGCGCCAGAGCGCGCGCTCCGGAAGAAAGCGGATGTCGCGAAACTGGTCGTAAGACAACTCTCGCAATACCTTGGGCAGTTCGTTCTTGGGTTCGCGCCAGGGTTTTTCTGACAGCGCCTTCGCCTGCAAGACAACCTCGTTGAAACTAAAGGCCTGCGCGGCGTTTGGGAATATTAAGGTAAGGGCGATAGGGGCCGTGATAAATAGCCTATGGAATATCTTCATTCTATTAACACCTCTTAGACCGTCGCTGCAGAGGGATGGTTCCCGCTAAGAGCTCAGTTCCGGGCCGGAAACGGCAATGCTTCAGCAAGAGTTCGAAACTTACCGGCGAGCGAAAAAAAACAATTTTGGGCCGATTTTCCTCAAAGGGGCGTTGCTCCGAAAAGATTTCTCATGGGGGTGGATGGGGCCGCTCCATGCGAGACGGGTATCTACCCACGAGGGGTTCGACCATCTGCCAAAACCAACCCTGCCGCACAGGCTCTGTCGTGCCGTACTTTTGCGGACGCTCTGGCGGGCTAAAGTATGTGCCAAAGGCGAGATCCATCAGCGGTGAAAGATTGGCATAATTGCATAGGCCCCGCTTGTCGAGCTCGTGGTGCCAGTGGTGCAGGTGCGGTGAACCCAGCAGTACTTCGAGGAATCCCAATCGTATCGTCGTGTTCGAATGGATAAAGAGCGCCCACAGCCCGCGGAACGTGACGAAACCCGCGATCAGGTTCAGGTCGAGGCCGAGCAGCACTGCTGGCAAGGTCTCGATGCCGCGCGTATAGATGTTGTCGAGCGGGTGCTCGCGGTATGCAGCGATGTAGTCGACGTGCTCTGCGGTATGGTGCACACGGTGAAAGCGCCAGAGAATTTTGAATTTATGCTGCGCGCGGTGGCCCCAGTAGATGAAAAAGTCGCTCATTAAAATTGCGCAGATAATTTTCAGCGGCACCGGCAGTGTTGTGAAAAATGCCGGTGCAAGCGACGCCGAATCGATGAAGCTGAAGATCCCACCCAAAACAAAAAGCGTCAGCGAATTGAAGAGCAGTACCTGGCCGAGGTAGAAGGTCAGGTCATTCAGCCAGCCGCGCCTGAGCCACGTAATCCAAGTGCCGGGTTCGGGCCTGTCGGCCCTCCAGAAATACTCAAGGGGGATGAAGGCGAGACTGATCGCCGCCAGGAATAAAGTCGCCTGCGCAACAAGCTCAAAAAACCACACCGTCAGGTCGGCGGTGGTGGCGGCTTTTTAGCCGGTGGTCCTGGAACCATGGATTTCGAACTCGGCATGATTTTCTTTTCCTTGTCGTTTTCGGTTGCCTCAGGTTTTTTTTCCGGTTCTTGTTTGGGTGACTGCTTTTCGTCTACCTTGCTCGTGGGTTTTTTCTTGATTGCCGTTGGACTTTCTTTGTCATCGGGCCAAGGCGTCGGCGTGCCCGATTTGCTCGACTCGAATACGGGTTTTACTTTTTGCCCTTTTTCGGCCTTATTTTGCGCGTAGATGACCGCCCCGACGAGGGCGCCTGCGGCGAGAAGCAGAGTCAGTATTTTTGCCAGCATGGTGTCATATCCACCGGCTATGCCCGGCCGAAAAGTAAACTTTGAAACCGGGGTAGACAAACACCCCGGCTGCAATCGATTAACTCGTAGGGCCTGTATCCACCGCAGCCTCGATGGTATTTTGCACCGTGGGATTTACCTCGGATAAGAGGTCGTAACCCGTAGCAGCTTCAATGGAATTCACGGTGACGCGGTACGTCCCCCAGTTCACAGAGCGGATGCCCTGCGTATTCGGCATGTTGACCGCGATGATCCGCGTTGAGGTGGTGACGCGCGTCGCGTCGTTGGAGCCTGTGGGCAACACGACGATGACTTTCCATGTACGGTTCGGTACTTTGACACGGCCGCTGTCGATCGTGGTCTTTGCGCCGTTGGAGCCTGTGCCGCCGCTACCGTAGCTGCCTGCGTAAATGTAAAGTTCATAACCCGCGTCGACGAGCGAGCGCTCATAATCTTCGAGCCGCGCCCATGGTCCCTGGTTGTTGTCGGGTGCCTGCGGCATCATGTTTGTCATCAGAAACGTCGACGAGTTCACGGCGACGGAGCTGGTGCGGTCGGCCGACGGACAATAATGCCCGCGGTCAAATCCGCTCGAGGAAAAACTGCTGCCGCCCACCTGGTACCAGCCCGAAGGCAAAGTGGTATCAGCACGGAAGTCGTCCTGCCGTGCGGCCGAACCGATCCACGAAGGGTCTAGGTGCCATGCTACCCAGTTCGCCTTGCCTTCGTCGCGGCTGTAAGACATCGCGTACTGTGATTTTACCATCAGGTAATTTGAATACGAGCCTGTGCTGGTGACAGCGCCGCTGGGATTTCCCATCGTGATATGTTCACTGAGGCCCGTGTCTGAGCCAACATACGAGGTGACCGCGATGTCATCGAGGTTCAGCCGTGCCGTGCCGCCTGAAATCTTGCGGATCTCGAAGCGGATTGTGCCGCCCTGGTTGACCGTGAAAGTCGCGGTTGCAAGCGTCGTCGAACTCGTTGTGACAGTGCCGCCGACCTTGGTCCATGAACTTCCGGAATTGGAGGATTTCCAGAGTTCCCAGCTACTCGCCGCATCAGTGCCATAGACACCGTGCTTCACAGTCACGGTGCCGGCGCCCGTTGTCAGATTGAAAAGCATCGTGAGCTTTCCCACCTGTTGCAGGCGCACAGCTTTTGTGCCCGCTTTACGGTCGTTCGTCGCTGTGCCGATGAGGGCATCGTCAAGCGTCCATGATCCGGTTTCGAGTGCGACAGAAGCTGCCGCGTAGCTTGTTTTCGAACCGTTTTCAAACGGTTCTGTTGTTGTGGTAACTCCACCCGAAGTCGTTACCAAATTTGCGGGATTGTTTAATCCCAGATTCACATCGGGGGCTTCCTGGGTGATGGAGCCACCGGCGCACGAGCTGACCAAGATTGCCGTGAGGAAAATCTTAGTCAAGGGTCTGGCCGTGCGAACCAGAGCGATAAGCGTCATAAAAAACTACCTTTTAGGTATTGGGGGAGGTAAGCAAAAGGTGCGCCAAAAAGTAAATTACTTATTTATTTAGCATAATGACGAATTATAAGAGTGTGGGATTGCTCCTGAATACATGGCATTCATTCCTGTTTCAGATCGTATGCGTTGCAGCAGCGTCTAATACAGACCTATGAAATTTACCCATCAAAACATCTTGGCTCTCACGAGTATCATTCTCTTCACGTCCTGCCAGGGCTTTGGCCGCTTTTGGGAGGTCGGCCCTTATGGACCTTCGATTACTGCCCTCAACCCGGCGTCGGGCGCTGTGGGCGATAGCGTCGAAATTCTCGGCGAAAGGTTTGGCAGCAACCCCGCCGAGCTCAGGGTGAAATTCGGCACAAAGGATGCGGTCATTTCCGCAGCGAGCGATGCAAAAATTACCGTGGGCGTGCCGGCAGGTGCGGTCACCGGAACTGTCACCGTGTCGAACGGCAGCGGCACTGCGTTATCGCCGGCACCATTTACGGTGGTGAAATATTTTGTCTATGTCGCCAATGGCGGCGCCTCGAGTTTTTCGGGTTATGCGCTTGATATGAGTTCGGGAGCTTTAACACAGATTGCGGGTTCGCCCTTTGCGCTGACCTCGTCGCCCGAAGGTTTACAACTTCACCCCACGGGAAAATTTATCTATTCTACTCTCTCCGCTTCAGGCGTCGTTGGGTTTGCTCTCAATGGCTCGGGTTTTCCGACGATGATTGGCGGCCCTAATGCCGCGGGTAACGGACCCGTGAGTGTGATGATCGACCCGGCAGGCAAAAACCTCTTTGTGGCGAGCACAACTTCAGATACTGTTTCGCCTTTTTCCATTTCCAGCTCGGGTGCCTTGACTGCCAACGGTGCGAATTTGCCGACGGGCTCAAATCCGGAAAAAGGTGTTATCGATCCCACAGGAAGATTCCTCTACATCGCCAACGATAATGTGGCGAGCAATAACCTGAGCGGCTTTGCGATCAATGCGACCGCCGGGACCATCACGGGTTTGGGTACGTTCCCTGCCGGCACAAATCCGTGGGCCGCGGCGATCGACCCTTCGGGGTCATATCTCTACAGCACCAATTCCGGGAACAATAATCTTTCCGCTTTCACGATAGATAAGAATACGGGGGCTTTATTGGCTGGTACCATTCCCGGCGCCCCTTTTGCCGTCGGGGGAAATCCGCGCGGTGTTACAGTCTCGCCTTCTGGAAAATATGTCTACGTCACAAACAGCGGCGGCGCTTCGATCTCCGCATTTTCGATGAATGCCGGTGTGTTAACCCCGATTGCCCTATCACCCTTTGCCGCGGGTACCAATCCGGAGACGATTGTGATTGATCCGAAAGAGAAATATCTCTATGTCTCGAATTCCGCGAGTGCGAATATCTTTGGTTATGCGATCAATGCGGCAACGGGCGCGCTGACCCCCTTACCCAGTTCTCCCTATGCGACAGCCAATAGCCCCACCGGGCTCACGCTCGGCGGCGTGCCGCAATAAAGCGGCCGAAACCTATTCGCGTCGCTCTGATGCCGTCGGGTTTCTGGTATAAGTAGGATTTCCTACGGAGCACGAGTATCTGCCTTCGAAAAATACATTTCAACAGAACCTACACTCGCCGGTCCAGTCGCATCATTCAGAGAGAAATTTTTCGTAGAGGGCGTCGGTGACTTTGCCGCTCTCAAAACCGTCATAGTTTGAAATTGTGATAATCCACGCTTCGCGTGCCGGGTAGTAGATGACGCTGGAGATATAGCCGCCCCAGCTGCCGTCATGCGTGAATGAAATTTCGCCGTCGTCGTCGTATTTTTCAAGCCCGTACGCATAGGCGGGGCCGCCCTTTGCGGTGAGCGGCGTGAAATATTTCTTCATATTCTTCGCATCCGTGAGTTTCGCGCGGTGCAGAGCCGAGAACCATTGATGCAGGTCGAAAATATTCGCAATGACGCTGCCGTCGCCGACCATGGTGTCGCAGCCTGAAAACACATACGGGCCTTCTTTCCAGCTTTCATAATGGCCCACCACAGGCAGGCTTTGATATTTTTGCAACGACGCGGGAGTCAGAATAAACGAATCCTTTAAACCTGCGGGAGTGAAAATCCGCCGGGCCATAAAATCTTCAAAGGGCATTCCGCCCACGCGCGCGACGATTTCGGCGAGCAGCCCGTAACCCGAATTCGAATACTGGTATTTTTTGCCCGGCGCAAACTGTGCCTTTTTTGTGGTCTTGAGAAAGTCGACGAGCGCCTGGTTTGTCATCGGCGCGTCGTTACTGCCGCAGATACCCTCGTAGTCCGGCAATCCGCCCTGGTGGTGAATCAGGTGGCGGATGGTAATCGGCGCAGTGTATTTCGGCAGTTCGGGAATATATTTGCGAATCGAATCCGAGGCGGTAATTTTTCCATCTGCCTCAAGCAGCAGCACGGCCATCGCGGTAAAATGTTTCGAGGCCGAAGCCATGTTGAAACGGTATTCGGGCTTCATGGCGATCTTCTTATCGATATGCGCATACCCGGCCGCGCCGGAATAGACGATTTTGCCCTTAATGGCAACGAGCGCCACGATGCCAGGGCCGTTTTTGGGTACAAAGGAAGCGAGCGGAAAGTCTGCAGCAGAAGCGGAAATGACGGGTGTGATCAGAACTATAGCCGTCAGAAGCGCCGCCGCGAATTGTGTTGCCATGGGGTGGCAGCAGATATCGCTGTGGGCGGGCGTAAATTCGGAATTCAAAAGGAAGTTTATTCAACCATGCAACATTTCCAGAAAAAATCCCGCATGGCGGCCAGTGCGGCGCGGGTCTTTGCGTTCCATGAAGCGCCGGATGCCTTTGCGCGCCTGCAACCGCCCTGGCAAAAATCACAGGTCATCTTGCCGCCCGTATCGCTGGCTGTGGGAACGCGGGTTATCCTGCGTACGAAAATCGGTCCTCTGTGGCAGACGATCGAATCAGAACATACGGAGTACGAGCCGGGCCGCATGTTTGCCGATCGCATGGTGAGGGGACCGTTTCGTTATTGGTTGCACCGGCATATTATCGAACCGGTGGGCGCAAATGAATGCACGTTGGTCGATGACATTTCCTATGCGTTGCCCTTAGGTGTATTGGGCGATCTATTCGGCGGTGGCTTCGCCCGACGCGAACTCGAAAGACTTTTTGAGTTCCGGCATGCGGTGACGCGCGAGATTTGTGAAAAGGATTGAGGTTGTGCTTTTAGCTACCGCAGCTGATACCCAACGGCGACAGAAAAACTAATTCCGGTAAGATTGGGTGAAATGACTTTGCCGCTGTCGCCATTAACGAGCGCCGCAGATCCAGCTTCGACCTTGCGGCTTTCGGCGAAGTAGAAAGGTATGCTGAGCATCAGCAGCACTTTTCCAAGTTTGTAAGAAATTTCCGGTTTGGCGATTCCTGCGGCGCTCCACGCAGTATAACGCGTTGCTGCGCCGTTCTCTTCGTATTTCACTGAGGTATGCATGATTCCGGCGCCTAGGCCCAAATTCAGGGAAAAACTTGCGGATAATGGCAGGGTGTAATAAAAAATTAAGAAAGCTGGGACAAAATAACCACTGAGATTCAGGGTTACCGTATTCGTATGGTTGGGTGAGCTGACGAAACCCGTGATTTTCTGGAATCCGGCATAACCGATATTCAGACCGACCGCAAATTTATTATATGCCAAGCGTGGTTCCGCAAATACCTGATACTGTAGTTTTGCGGCATCCTGAGTGAGTTGGCCGGAAAAGCTGTTTGTGCTGTTTGTTTGATTCTGTGATTTTGCAATGAAAGCGGAAAGTCCGTTCACATATTCGCCGGAGTCTGAGTTCTGGGCCAGATGTAATACGCTACCACCGGTTATGAAAAAATTGAAGGAAGTTTTTTTTTCTACCGGAGGAGGTTCTTTGGGTTTAATTTCTTCCGTTACGATCTTTGTGGGTTCTTTAAGTTCCGTTTTTGCCGGCGTAAAAAAACGGTACTCTCCATTTGCGCGGCGCAGAAAGTGGAGATTCTGGAGCGGCATGCGCGTCTCTACCGCCGAGCCGTTTTCTTTGTAGATGATTTCTTTGTCTGTAACACTGATTATCTTACCTTTGATAACAAGGCTGATTTCGTCTTCTGTTATCGGCCCTTCGGCCGGGTTTTTATTCTCCGAAACCGACGCCGGTCTGTCGTTGCTGTTTTGACTGCGTTCTTTATCCGGTATCGTCTGCGCGTTGAGATGATTGGCGTTAAAAATTTGGACCGCAATTAAAGACGGTAGACTAAGGAAGAGAAAAGCGAAGTTTTTTCTTCGCGTAAACCAACGCATTCGTAGAGAAGATATGCAAGTTACTTACTGGTACCGAACTATAACAGCTGTATAACTTGCTCCTCCTGCAATATTACCCGTAGCCTCTACACCCGGCAGATACGTTATGGGTTCGTTGCCATTTTGATAACCGCAACCGACTAACAAGCCATTATTCGCCGCCACGATAGCGCCGAAGTTGGATCCAAAATCGCCCAGGACGGTTGTTTTGGCCCATTGCGCGGTACCGCTTGCGTTATATTTGACGATCAGGGCATTATCGTAGGGGGTCGTGCTTTGCGCCGTGACACCGGTTCCATAGGTATATGCAGCGTTAGCCGCTTGATATCCGGCAACGTAAATGTCGCCCGAGCTAAGAACTGCAATAGTGCGAAAAACCTGCGACATGGTGGCGGTAACAACTGTTTTTGCCCACTGCGGAGTGCCATCCGGTGCATATTTGAGTAATACGGCATTGGCGGCGCCGGCAGCGGGGCCCGTTGCCGTAACTCCGTTGCCATACGCAAATGCAGAGTTCCCGTTTTGATTTCCGGTTACATAAATATTACCCGCGTTGTCTTTCGCAATGCTTGAAAAAGCCGAGGTGGATGCTCCGGAGTTGGCTGAGCGTGCCCACTGGGCATTGCCGGCCAAATCGTATTTTACCAAAACTGCATTAGAACCGGTCGCTGGCCCTGTCGCGTTAATACCAGTAGCGTAAGAAACAGCGGCGTTACCATTTTGATAACCGACGGCATAAATATTTCCTGAATTATCGACAGCGAGATTTTCAAAACTAGACTGGTTCGTGGCACTGGTGATCGTTCGCGCCCACTGAGCAGTGCCATTGGAATCATACTTCACCAAAACGGCGTGAGAGCTTCCCGCTGACGGTGGAATCGAAACAACCCCGATTCCATACGTATGCGATGAATTCGCCGCTTGATTTCCGGCTGCATAGATATTGCCTGAACTATCGATGGCAACTGCTTTGAATGCTCCCGATGCTCCCGTGCTTATGGTTCTCGCCCAAAGTGCGGTACCCGCCCCGCTGTATTTGACGATGACGGGATAACTCGAAGAGCCAGGACCTGTCGCCGATACGCCTGCACCATAAGTAAAAACACCGCTTTCCTGAAAACCAACAGCATAAATACTGCCGGAAGAATCCGCGGCCACACCGGGAAAATCCGACCCCATACCGTTCGCGCTACTTGGCACGCGCGCCCATTGTGGCGTGCCGCTTAAATTGTATTTTACAAGGACTGCGTTATAAGAAGCGCCATCTCCGGAGACAGTGATTCCAGGGCCAAAGGTATAAGGCGTGTTTAGGTCTATTGTGCCCGCGGCAAAAATATTATTGGAGCCGTCTATCGTGGCACCTTTGAAGAACGAGTCATAATCTCCCGATGCTGTTTTTGCCCATTGCATAGGGGTGATGCCGGTACCATTTCCCGAATGATTTGTATCTGAACAATTTTGCGAACTGTAATATTGACACCGCCAAGCTGACGCTGAATCATTTTCCGTGTTACCGTGGACGCATGCCTGGAGCAGCAACCCGGAGGCTACAAAAGCACCGGCAAACAGTCGGTTCATTATGGTACGCATATATCTACAGACAAACCCCATGGCGTTTCATATGCAAAAATACCACGCCTTGCCCGATTCTACTCTGCATCGCGTACATCCCGCAACAAATGACTCGCAACACGCACCGTGCCCTGTGGCGTGATGATCTGTAGCTGGTTACCACGCATTGTGAAAAAACCAACATACGATTTCCCATTGGTCAGGTTTACCCGCGAAATCTTTCCGTATTTCCTGCGGATATCGGCCAAGGTCAATTTAGGTGCTGAGCCCTGATTCTCAGCCAATAAGATTTTTTCCGCCAGTGCGCTGAGCCCGGTCTGAGCCGTCGTGCGGGTCAAATCGTGAAGAAGGCGCAAAAAACCCAGCTCGCCTGCTGATAGTGCAGCAACAGTGAGTTGGCTGTCCTTTGGTGATACAAATATTTTCTGGCCGGCTTCGAGTAATGTAGGCTTTCCGGATGTTGGCTGTCCCGGATTCTGTTCCACTGGGCTTACCTGTACAATGCCTTCAAGCACAGATACGTGTGTGCCTTGCTCGTCGGTCTGAACGCTAAAACCCGTGCCGATGACTTTAATTTCAGCAGAGGGTGTGATGATCTTTAAAAGCGCCTGGCCCTTTGTCACGTCAGAGTAAAAGAGGCCTTTTTCCAGAACGAGTTCGATATCGGATTTTCCGGAAGTTAAAGTACTCTTGACTGATCTCACGCGCGAGCCCGGTCCGAGGATCGTTTTAACGGAGTCACCGTGATGGATGACGGCAAGAGATCCTGCGCTTGTGGTCAGAGGCTGATCTTTAATCGCCGTTCCGGTTTGGAGGACCTGCCCACCGGCCTGTACGTCCCCTTTGCTGAAAACCAAATGTGCTTTCGGGCCGGTGGGTTGCCTGAGTATCAATGTCAGGCCGGTCGCAACCATGACCATCGCTGCGATTCCCCCTGCTACCCAGGTCTTCATGCGGGCAGAGGCTTTGCGAGGTTGGATTATCCCCGTTTGATTAAATTCTGCGAGAATGCTGTTCTTTTCACGGAGTAGTTTCTCCTTAAGAATTGACGTGCCTTCGACTGAAAGCCCCGAGAGCTCACCGGTCGCGCCTTGCTTTCTTCTCTCGATTTCAGTCAATCGGACGAGCATACTTTTTCCCGTGTTCTTTTGCTGGCCACTCATTTTAACAGACCATCCTCCGCGGCGGTTGTATGCAAATCTTTTAGTTTGTCCCTGAGAATGTGGATTCCCCTCGTGTACCAGCTATTGACCGATCCCAACGGCTCGTCGAGAATCTCGGCAATTTCGGCGTTCGAATAATCCAGCAGCTTGAGCTCAACGACGCCCCGGTATTGGCTATCCAGCTGGTGTATAGCCGAGTTGAGCCGCGCCAGGACTTCTTTGCGGTATGCCTGTTCGTGGAGCGAATCGATTTCCCGGATAATCCGCCAATGGTTTGGATTTTCCCCATCGAAGGTTTCGAGCGCTTTGCTTGCGTTGAATTCCTTTTTCCGCCAGTTGGAAGAAAAATTGAGAGCAGAGCGCAATAAATAGGCCGTAAAAACCGCTTCGTTTTCCCCGGCGAATTTTGCGAACAGATTCGTTTTCAAAATGTGGTAAAAAAACTCCTGCGTGGCATCCTCAACGTCGTTGGGATAAACATTCTTGCGGACATAGGCCTTGATTAGGGCCGAATATTCACCGATAAAAAAGTCCAATGCCTTCTCATCGAGATTGCGCAAACCCTTGAGTAGATCATGAAAAAGCATGCGGGTCCGGTAGGCGAGACCGTGGCGAGTTTTGTTGGCGTAAAGTAGAATCGCTGTCATTTCGCTTTTCCAAAAATGCTTGTTCCCCTTTCAAAAGACAAATAACCAACCCGTGCATGTTTCGCTGGTTTCTTGTGGCCTTGTTGTGCGGCGCCTGTTTTTTTCAGTGCCGCAGTTGGGGTAAATTCTGGCTCACCGGAGTCTCTTATCCGCAAAGCACGCTGTTGCTGACCCAGCAGGTCACCATGAGCCCGGTAACACCGTCGCTTCCGGGCGTCAGCAGTTCGTGCTCCAGCGCACCGGCACTGCCAGAAGGCCTGTCTTTGGCGGCAGATTGCACGGTATCGGGCACTCCGACGCGCGGGCAGGGAACTCTTACTTACCAGATCACAGCGAACATCGGTACAGATACGCTTTCTGTGGATCTCGGCATCCGGGTCTTTTTTCAGCCGCGGTTTGTCTATGCGGCGAATGTTGCAGACTCGAATGTGACCGCGTTTACGGTCAATGCATCGACGGGCGCGCTGTCGCTGCTGGCCAGTTATGGGACTGGTACCGGCGCCCGTTTTGTTCTGCGCGACATGTCGGGTAAGTTTCTTTATGTTGCAAACCGTACTGCCCCGAGCATTTCGGGGCATCTAATCAACCAGAGCACAGGCGCCCTGACGCCGATCAGCGGTTCTCCTTTTACCGTGAGCAATTTACCGTATTCTCTCGCGACAGACCCCGAGGGGAAATTTTTGTTCGTCGGGCATGAAGATACTGCCGTCGCCGGAGTTTCCGCATTTGCCATCAACAGCACCACGGGGGTGATAACGCAAGTCAGTGGTTCGCCTTTTGCCGCAGCCGCGGGTGCATCGCCCGTCGCGGTGCAGGTTTCGCCCGATGGCAAATATCTCTACGCGGGTTCAAGCCAGAGTTCGCCGAATCCCAACACTTTTGCTTATGCAATCAACAGGCAGACGGGAGCTTTAACACAGCTGAGCGGCTCGCCGTTTGGCATGCTGCAGAACGGCATCTCGGTTTTTGCGCATCCCTCGGGAAATTACGTCTATTATGCCCAATACTCCTCAAACAATGTGGTCGGATATTCCCGTGACACAATAACCGGAGCCCTCACATTGATGGCCAGTTCCTCTTATGCAGCAGGTCTTGCCCCAGGTTTCGTTTCGGGCGATATCAACGGCCGTTTTATCTTTGTAGCCAATAGCGGCGACGTGGTTGGCACATCGGGTGCTCACGGATTTACCGTGGGGGCCAACGGTGCCCTGACTGCGATTCCCGGCTCGCCATTCACCACGGGGAAAAATCCGATCGGCATCGCCTTCGACGAGACCAGCCGTTTTGTCTACATTGTTGGTTCGGGCGAAACGAACCCGACTCCCGATCCGGTTTATGCGTACCAGCTCAACCAGCAGACTGGCGCCATCTCGCTTATCGGCACCTATAACGCCGGCGTCGATACGACGGGTGTTGCCATAGCGGGCAGCAATCCCTGATCTTTGAATCCGCTCGTCGCGCGGTGATACCTGCCGGATGCGGCGGCATGCAAGAAGATATCATCAAGCACATGAAAAGAGCGGTGGCGGTGATGAACGATCCGAATTCTTCGTTCTGGAAAAGGTGCCGCGAGATTTTACTGGAAGTGGTAATCATCATTTTTGCCGTCAGCGTATCCATCTCCTTCCATATTTGGAATACAAATAAGCAGCAACATGCAGAAGTGCGGGAATTCCTCACTGACTTGAAACAAGACTTGCTTAAAGATAAAAATAACCTTATTGAAGAAAAGAAAATCCTGGATCGCGCGATGCTGGCGATTGCCGATATGAAATCGCTGACGGCTGCTAAATTGACTAACGTGAAAGCACTAAACCTGACCGTCCATCTTATCAACCGTAAAACGTTCAGCGGGAACTATGATGGTTTTAAATCGAGTGGGAAGATCGGCTACATCCGCAACAAAGGACTCAAGAACGCGATATTATCCTATTATCAGGAGAGTATGCCTTCGCTCGATCAGATAGAGCAGTTTAGAAACAAGCAGGGGTTGGAAATCATCGAGCTCGTGGGCGAATCTAATTTGCAGGCCAATCAGCTAACGACACCGCGTATCCGCACAAAACTCGGTTTCGTGGAGCAGGCGACGTCTTCGCTCATTGAAGCTTATTCAGGCTGTCTAACTCAGGCCGATCTGATTATTGCCCAGATTGATAAGGAACTCACAAATAGTTGAAGTATTTGTGGACCTAAGCAGCCGGCAGCGATCCCTGATTTAAGGGTAGGGATTGCTCCATTTCGGATCGATGTATACGTTGCTGCCTGCAAGAGTTTTTAAAAAGGCAATAAGAGCATTTTTTTCTGCCGTAGCCATATTCAGGTTTTGGCCCGAACCCGCAGGTTTCAGGCGGTTATCGAGAAACACATTATTGACAGCGCTGATGCTATTGTAGTGTTCAATCATTGTCAACAGCGTCGTTCGCGAACCATCATGCATTAGAGGCCCATTCAAATTTCCGTCGGTTTTTACCAGGTCACGCAGCGAAGGCGAGCGTGTGTTCGTCAGGTCTACGCTACCATTGAAAGAACCTGTAATACCATTGTTCGCCGAATTCGCATCAATATCGAATTCGGGTGCGCGGTGGCAACCACCGCAGCCCAAACCACCACCGACGCGTGATGAGCCACTGAAGACAGGAGCCTGAAGGAACAAAGTTTTACCGAGATTTTCTTCCGTAGTGAAATTCGCAAAATCCCTGTTGTTGTTCTGAGCTGATGCACGGCCGGTATCGTACTTGGCGTCAAACGAGCTAATGCTGCGTACGAACTGCGCCAGCGCTAACTGCATTTTATTCTCGGTAATCTCTTCATTGCCATAGACGAACTTGAATAGCTCGCGGTAATAGCCGATCGAAGAAAGTTTGGCGATCACTGCGTTAAAATCCCCATCTCCGTTAGCGCCGCTGAACCCCATTTCTGTGTGGTTACGTATGGGCATTGTCGATTGCGCTTCGAGGGTTGCGGCGCGCTCATCCCAAAAAAATTTCGCCTCCTGTCCAAAACCTGCATTCACCAGCCGTGGAGTGTGCCTGCCCGTTGTGCCATGGACTCCGGTGCTAGCCACCGCCGTGTCTCCGAATGCATTTGCCTGTTGATGACAGCTTGCGCACGAGATGGCATTGTTGGACGATAGATTTTGGTCATAGAACAACACCCGCCCCAGCGTCGCACCTGCGTTGGTGATCGGGTTGTTAGTGCTATTGGATTTCGTAATATACGCAGGTATTTTCTGTGCCGCATAGTTTGCCAGTGAATTCAAGTTGATTTTTCCTGAAAAGGCGGCTTCGGTGTATGGATAGGATTGTGTCGAATCCAGAGGAATATTGCCGATGCAGTTTGTCGCCGTCAGCAGCAGGGTTAAAAAAGACAATGTCGCAAGGCTTGTTATTTTCATGGCTTTGCTATGCAGAGTAGTCAAAGCTCCTGACCGGACACGGCATTTCCCGGATGGCAGGGAAGCTCACAACGCAGCCAGCGCTCGCATTCTCATTCCGCTTTTCGCCCTGTCTCACCCACCTCCCCTGACGTGTGGAACTGACCCGCACCGCGCAGGATAACTTCCAGTATTCGAAACACTACGACGCGATCATCGTCGGCGCCGGCCATGCGGGCTGTGACGCCGCGCACATCACGGCGAAGGCGGGCCTCAAAACACTGCTCGTGACCATGTCGCTCGACACTATCGGGCAGATGAGTTGCAACCCCTCGATCGGCGGTGTCGCAAAAGGCCACATGGTGCGCGAGGTCGACGCGTTGGGCGGCCTCATGGGGCTTGCGACCGACCGCACCGGCATACACTACAAGATGCTCAACCGCAGCAAAGGCCCGGCCGTCTGGGGGCCGCGCGCGCAGGCTGACAAGAAGCTCTATCAGAACGAAGTCAAATTCATTCTCGAATCGACGCCCAACCTCGATATTCTGCAAGACAGCATTGTTGATCTGCTGATAGATGAATCAGCGGGATTTAAAAAGGTTACGGGTATTTTAACCCAGCGCCGGCTCGAGATTCTCTCGCCGGCGGTTGTCATCACCACAGGTACTTTTCTGCGCGGCCTCATCCACGTTGGTGATTTTCAGACCGCTGCGGGCCGCTACGGCGACAAAAGCTCGCAAGAACTTTCTCCCTCTTTAAACAGAATCGGTTTTGAACTCGGCCGCCTTAAGACCGGCACGCCGCCCCGTATCCATGGCGAGACCATCGACTACGCGGCGATGCAGACGCAGGAACCCGACGAGGTGCCGCAGCCTTTCAGTTTCTCATTTGAATACAAAAAAGAAAAACTCTGGCAGCGGCAGATTAACTGTTACCTCACCTATACATCCGCCGAGACGCATAATGTGATTCGTGGTGCGCTCGACCGCTCGCCGCTTTACTCGGGGAAAATCAAATCGATCGGCCCGCGCTACTGTCCTTCCATCGAAGACAAGGTCGTGCGTTTCGCTGAAAAGGAACGCCACCAGATTTTTCTCGAACCCGAGGGTCTGCGCACGCATGAAGTCTATGTCAACGGCATCTCGACGAGCTTGCCCGAAGACGTGCAGTGGAAGATTCTGCGTTCCATCAAAGGCTTGGAAAACGCGCAGATGATGCGCCCGGGTTATGCGGTCGAATACGACTTCATTCAACCCACCGAACTTTACCCGACGCTCGAAACCAAAAAAGTGAAGGGGCTCTATCTCGCGGGCCAGATCAATGGCACCACGGGTTATGAAGAAGCTGCGGCGCAGGGCCTCATCGCCGGTTACAACATTATCTACCGCGCACAAGGCCGCGGCGAATTTATCCTCAAGCGCGACGAAGCCTACATCGGTGTGTTGATCGACGATCTCGTCAACAAGGGCGTTGACGAGCCGTACCGCATGTTCACTTCGCGCGCCGAGCACCGCCTCACTCTGCGGCAAGACAATGCGGATTTCCGCCTGATGCGCTTTGCGGCCGAACTGGGCATCGACGGCGGGCTGATGGCTGAGTGTGAAGAGAAATACACACGCTACGGCACTTATAAGGAAGCAATCCACAAGAAAAAGATCAGCGTGCCGTTGATTGAAAGCCTCGAAACGCAGGGCGTCAGCGTGCAGAAGGGCTCGGCGTATGAGTCTCTGCTGCGGCGCCCGCAACTTTCAGAAGAGGCCATCCGCCTGGTTTTTGCCGATCTGCGCGAAAACGTGCCGGCCTTGCAGCCGGTGACTGCTGAAGAAGAATTCAAGATCGCGATGGAAGTCAAGTACGACGGCTACAATGAGCGCGAAGCGAACCGCATGGGCCGCCGTGTCGACGCCGAAGACAGGCCGATTCCCGAAGATTTTGATTACGATGTGCTCGACAGCGTCAAGTTTGAAGCGCGCGCCAAGTTAAAGAAGATACGCCCACGCACGCTGGGGCAGGCCGCGCGCATCAGCGGCGTTGATCCCAGCGATATTGATATTCTGCTGATCACCCTCGAAAACCAGCGCCGTGCGAAAGCCGGCTGATTTTCAATCACCGGGATATTACTTCTCGGCCTGTTTTTTACGTCTGGAAAGTTTTGCCGATAATCCCGTAAGCTCGAAGATTGGAAGAATCGCGGGCGGTATGTTTAAGACACGAAAAGATAAGCTGCGTGCCGCCGTCTGATTCAGGGTCTGTGCAATCAGGCCAAGCCCCGCGGAATCGATTTGTGTGACTTTTTCCAGATCGAGAACCATTTCTTTCAGATCTGCCGTCAGCCACGGCTTTAGCTCGCTCTTAAACTGTATTGCGCCGCTGAACACCAGGGCTCCTTCAGCATAGATCGTGAGGATGCCGTCATGCATGATCGTGGTTAGTTTGAGTTTTTCACCCATGAGCGATTGGGTCGAAAACCTCCATGCCCTTACAGATGCACAGCGAAAAAAAATCCGGCGCACTCAGGGGCGGGAATACCCCCTGTTCAGGGGGTATAATAACAATGGAAAGACTTTGCAGGGGAGAAATTATTCGGCACACATGCCGATGTCGGTCATTCTGCGCAATTTTTGGCTAGGCGTCTGGCTCGTATCGCCTCTCATCGCCCAGGTGCCCGCAGAACCCCCGACTGTTGCATCCCGGGGTACAGTCCAGCGCAAGGTGCTTATCTTCGATTTTGAGAACCAGACTGGAAAAATCGAGTTTGATTATCTCGCGGGTAGCATCTCAGACGCACTGGCCGACGCGATCAAGAAGACCGGAAAATTCCGCATCATGCTGCGTGAAGACGCGCGCATAAACTCGGTTGCGGATTCGCAGAGACCGCAGACGGCAGCTACGCCGCCTGAGACTCCGTCGACCCATGCAACTTCGGCGGCACCACCTGTTTCGGCAATGCCTGCCGCGGGCGCGGAAAATAAGGGGGCTGCGAACACGGTGTTGATCATGAACGTCAAAGTCGCGCGCAAAGAAGCGCTCAGGCGTGGCCGTGAAGCCGGTGCGGATGTCGTGGTCTTGGGAAAATTTTCTGAACTCAATGGCGTGCTTTTGATGAGCGCGCAGGCTTTTGAAGCCGATACGAGGCAGCTCAAAGTTTCTGAAGAGGTACTCACCAAATCAGACAGCGACATGTTCAACGGTATCAATATTCTTGCGAACAAGATTGCCGAATCGATGGCGCGCGAATTACCGATGTTCGACGCCGCTGAGGCCGAACGGCGCAGAGCGCTTGCCGAGGGCATCAAGGCCGAAGTGCGCGATTGGGAAATCCAACTTTTTGCAGGCTTTCCACTCTTGCACCCGCTTTACAGCAGCGACGGTACGATCACGTATTCAAAGGGCATACCGGTACAGAAGCTGACGGGCTATTCCCTCGGAGCGACATTCTGGGACAGCATGTTGGTGCGCAAATTCAGTTTTATGCCGAGGGGCGCCCGCCTGGGGTTGCAGAGCAAGTTGACGCTCCTCAGCGGGCAGGCCGATATCGTCGGCGCCAACGCCGTCGTGCTCACGCAGGGAGCTGCGCTCAGCGGTGTTTTTGTTTCGAACCACCTGATGTTCGGTGTTCCCTACTGGCAGTGGGAGCGCTTCATCGCGTTCGCCGAGGTGGGCGGCGGCGCCGTTTACACGCGGCTTACGACGACCGATAGCACGATTTTCTCCAGTTGGCAACCGAGCGCCGTGCTCGGTACGTCGGGTGCGTATCATTTTTCGTACTGGAGTCTGGGCTTGAGTTACCGGGCGCAGTTCACGATGTTTGCCCAAAACCAGGTGTTCATGCAGCACGATCTTTGGCTTTATGCGGGGGTGAGGTTGTGAGAAGCAAAGTCAGCACAATTTTTCTTGGGATGTTGTTCGCATCCTGCATGGCGATCGATCAGAAAGATGCATTTCTCGATGCTGAGATTGCAAAGCGGCCGGTCATTCTATTCGCCGATGATTTTGAGAACGGGCTCGGTCAATGGAGCCAGGTTTCGGGCAGTTGGACAACCGGCACACCCGCCATAAATGGGGGCGCGCTGATAAGCCCGACCGGCGCCTCAGCCACACCCTATAATCTGACAACGACAAACGATATTGATCTGCGCGGTCGCGCGAACTGCGAGCTCAAGTATGATGTCAGATTCGATTTGAGCGCAACCTCGGGCGTTGCTGCACAAATTCTCTATGCAGGAAATATTGTCGGTGAGTTTAAACAAACTTCTGGTACCGCGGCGATGTCGAGCGCATCACAGTTTCTGGCGCGCAAAGCAATCTTAACTGCGGGGATAACCGGAAAATTGACAATTCTCATTCAGGTTCCGTCAGGGACATCCGATCTTCGAGTCGACAATGTCTCCGTGACTTGCAACAACGCACCGCCGACAAGCGTCACGCTTGCGTACGAGAACATGGGCTCAACTGCAAACTGGGTGCTCCAATCCGCATGGGCAGGTTCGGCCAGCGGCGGTTACTTAGGAACTGCAAGCATACAGTTACCTTTTTCTGCCTATGCCGGCACCGGTGTAAGCGGAGGCACCCAGAATGCGTCGTTTCAACCGGCTCTGGGCTTTGCGAATCGATTCGCATGCGAGTTGAGCTATTATTATTCAATACAGGCGAACAACGCATCCAATTGTATGCTTCTGGAAATTAACGGCAGCAATATCTGGACTCTTTGCAATGTCACGCAAACGGGCAATATCTCGAGATATTTAACCGCATTCGAGGGAACATCGGCTAATACACTGCAGTTTCGCTGCAGGGACAGTGACCCCGGCAATTCGGTGAGCATTGGTTGCACCGTCGATGAGCTCAAGGTGACCTGCCAGGAGTGATCACACCTCGAGCCAGATCGTCACCGGCCCGTCATTGACGAGGCTCAACTGCATGTCGGCCGCGAACTTGCCTGTTTTGATTTCTTTGCCCAACAGCGTCCCGAGTTCTGCAACATACAGTTCATAGAGTGGGATTGCCACCTCAGGTTTCGCGGCGTTCATGAATGATGGCCTGTTTCCCTTTTGTGTATCAGCCATTAGCGTAAACTGTGAGACGACCAGCGCTTCGCCGTGGGTATCGGCGAGACTCAGGTTCATTTTACCTTCAGTATCATAGAAGATGCGCAGGGCTGCCGTCTTCTTCGCGAGCGTCGCGGCTTTTTCAGGCGAGTCTTCGTGACCGACGCCGAGGAGAATCAGCAGCCCCGGGCCAATTTCGCTGAAACGTTTGTCGTCGATGTCCACCGCGGCGTGTTTGACGCGCTGAATCAGGGCAACCATGGGTACGCAAATGCAATCGCAGCCTGACGCCACAAGGGGATTTCCAGAGCCGCAGCCGCCGCTCGCCCCACCGCCGCGCTGGCGCGTGCTCTTTGAAGCGCAGGCAGCAGCTGAGCTCGCGAACCTCGGCCTCAGGTACCGCGAACTCACGCGCACCCGGGCTCAGTTCGCCTATCCGATAATTCTGTTTCCAGGTTTTGGCACCAGCGAGCGTGCGCTTTCTTTTCTCAGCCGCTACCTCAAAACCATTGGCGCCACAGTGCATGACTGGGGTATCGGCCGCAACCATGGCTATGTGCCGGACCTTTTGACACAGATGCTCGAACAGGTGCGCACGCTCTCACGGCAGCGTGGCACAAAGCTGCACCTGGTAGGCTGGAGCCTCGGCGGCTATATCGCGCGCGAAGTGGCGCGCGATTTACCCGAGTTGGTAGAGAAAGTTGTCACGCTGGGCACGCCGGTGATTGGCGGTCCTAAATACACGGCCATTGGCGAGATGTACGCCCAATGGGGTTTCGATCTCGACGCCATGGAGCGTGATGTCAAAGCAAGGGAGATCAACCCGATTCAGAATGAAATCCTCGCGATTTATTCAAAGGCCGACAACATTGTCAGCTGGCAGGCGTGCATCGATTCTGTATCGCCGCACGTGCGTCATATGGAAACAACGGGCTCGCATCTGGGGCTGGTCGTCAATGCGCATGCGTATGAGCAGATCAGGGCATTTCTATCGGCCGCGGATTAACACGCATAGCAATGATTGCCAGCCCTGTGTTCGCTTTTAGTGCCAGCCTGAGATATAGCGCCCCGATTGGCAGAGTTCGGCATATGAAATAAAGAGGGCGCGTTTGGTTACAACGCACTCGAGTTTGAGTTCACGGTGCTTATGGTTGGCAATGCGCGTCACGAGAAAGTGTTTTTCGCCATTTACGGGCGTTATGGCGGTCCACTTCGAACCCAGAATTTTGCCGAAGGAAATCTTCGCAGCCTTCGTTTTCTCCGCGGCTGGGGCCGCGCTGCGGATTTTCCGCCGCGCGGTATAGTCTTCCAGGTATTTTTGGAATTTCTTCATAACGTATTCATGCACGGGGGCCTGTGTCTGCGCATAAATACCCCAGGGTAATGCCGGCTCAAAATCGTGGATGGCGGCCAGAGCCTGCCCCATCGCGGGCAGGGTACGGAATTCCAGCCTGCCCGAAGGTGCCGCACCCTGGCGCAGCAACATACCACCGGTAATATAGTACAGAGCGCGCGTACTGTCAGAACGCTCGACAGAATAGCCGAGCTTGAGCAGGGTCAAACCCTGCCCTGAAAAGATAAGATCGCGGCCGTGCATCGTCACCTTAATGAGTCCGCGCAGGTAGGCTTCCAGCCAGCGGCCATAACGCAATGCCAGCCAATGTGCGTCGACGCCCTCGGGAATGTCGAGCCGCTGTACAGAGCGTACATTGCGTGGTTTATTGGGTTTGAGCATCGGTAGCCTCAGCTTTAAAGCCGTTTCGGCAGCCGCTGCAGCTAACATTTGCGGCAATGTTTGCGGATCGCGCCCGATGAGCGCGGGCAAAGCATTATCCGCGGCCAGCATATCATGCTTGAGGCTCTCTACCAACGGATCTATCAGCGTGCGCGCCGCGCCGGAAAAAATCCGCACCCACAGTTTGCTGAGCGCATAGGAGTTTACGGGTAATGTGAATATGCGCAGGTTTCTGCCGAGAGCCTTGGCTGCAGCCTGCATCAATTGATTATAACTCACTGTAGCTGCGGATCCGATGTTCAGCACCTTGTACGTGTGCTGCACCGGTTGTTTTTTCCTCAACTTGCCGGATTGAGCAAGAGCCTGGGGGGGCACACGGGCCTCAAAACTGGACTCAACCGCAGCGTACGCTTTTTCGCTGCAAGCGACCAGGGCCGCCACTGTGTCGGCGATACTGACGGGCTGTGATTTCGAGCGGGTCCAGGCGGGGCACACCATGACCGGTAGTCGCTTCACAAGCCGGGTCAGTACCTGATAAGAGGAGCCACCCGCACCGATCACGAGACCCGCGCGTAAGGCAATAAGTTTGGCGCCGTAACTTGCCAGAGTGCGCTCCACTTCTAAACGGCTGCGTAGGTGCAGCGATAGTTCGCCGGCGGGTACAATTCCGCCCAGATAAACGATGCGCTGAATTCCAGCTTCGTGGCAGGCGCGCGCAAAATTGTCTGCCACAATCAGGTCGAGATCCTGAAAGGTACCCTGCGTCAGCCGGTTGTTCGGCAGCATCGAATGTATGAGATAAATTGCGGTGGCGCAGCCTTGCAGGCCGTCGGCAACCTGTTTCAACGAAAAAACGTCGCACGAACGCGTCTCGAGGGCCTCGCCTGAACCGCTGTCAGCAACGGAGCGTGCGAGTATGCGCACTCTGTGTCCGCGGCGCAGAAGCTCGACTGACAAGGCCTTACCCGCGAATCCAGTACCACCAGCGATGGCAATCCGGCCGGCAGCGGCCCGCGCTTTCAATGACGGCGATGGTACCATAGCAGGTGCTACATACCAGCCCCCCGGTGGTAAACCACAAACCGCAACGAGCAGGGACGGATGCCCGAAGTAATTCAACCCGCGTGGCATACAACCGTGGCATCATGTTAGACGCATTTGGGCCTTGTGGTGAACGCCGTCGTTCTGAGGCATATGTGTATTATCAAAAAAAATCTGTAAGACTGGCTCGTTTCTTCGGACCATCTGTAGCGTGCGGAATAGGCGCGAATGCCAAATGTGAAATTTGGTCTTGGTGCCATTTCCTCTCTGCGAAAATTTTTTTGAGAGGTAATTCAATGAAGAAAATATTCTTTTTACTCACCGTGGCCGCCATGACGGCGGCGTTCGCTAAAGCCGGGAAAGCAGAATTCGGCGGTTACTGTGTGGTTGCTTACGTGGATGCCAATGCCGCAGTTCTGGGTACCGACAAATACGTCAGCCTGTATCAGGGCAAAACTTACTATTTTGTAAACCAGGGTGCCAAGGATAATTTTGACAAAGACCCAGAGAAATATGCCAAAACCATTAAGTATAAAACATTTTGCGCCACGGCCGTGGCTTATGGTAAAAAGGTCGCCAGCGATCCTTCGCTGTTCAGCAATGTCAACGGTCACATTTACTTTTTTGCCAACCCGGGCGCAAAGGCCATGTTCGACAAAGACCAGCAAGTTACCATCGAAAAGGCCGAAGCAAACTGGAAAAAAGCAAAAGGGAACCCTGATGGGTTAAAGTAAGCCGGTTGTGAAACGCGTCTAATGCTTTATTGAAGTTGAACGATGCGTCATTTTTTGTTTGCCGCCTGTTTCCAGTGGGATTTCCATCCGCCATGAAAACATTCCAAGGCCGTGTGGCCGTCATCACTGGCGCAGGCTCGGGCATCGGCCGCGCGCTCGCTCTCAACCTGGCTCAAAAGGGTTGTAAACTCGCTCTCAGCGACATCCGCGCCGAAAGCGTCGCCGAAACGGCTAAGCTCTGCGAGGCTTACACAGGCGATGTCATGTTCGACGCGATGGACGTCGCCGATAAAAAGGCGATGCAGGCTTATCCAGACAAGGTCATCCAAAAATTCGGCGCGGTACACATCGTGATCAACAATGCCGGCGTCGCGGTCTCGGCGAGCGTCGAAGAGACCAGCATCGAAGACTATGAGTGGCTCATGGGCATCAACTGGTGGGGCGTGCTCTACGGCACGAAATTTTTTCTGCCGCATCTGCAAAAGGTGGATGAAGCGCATATCGTGAATATCTCGAGCGTATTCGGCCTCATCGGTGTGCCCACGCAGTCGGCGTACAATGCCGCCAAATTCGCCGTGCGCGGTTTTACAGAATCACTGCGGCAAGAACTTGCCGACACACACATCGGCGTCAGCTGTGTGCACCCCGGCGGCATCAAGACCAACATTGCCGCGTACGCGCGCTACAAGACCGGCCCGAACGGAGACACCAACCATGCGACTGCCAGTGAAAAATTCGCAAAGCTCGCGCGCACGACGCCCGAAGAGGCCGCGGCGACGATTGTGAAAGGTATTGAAAAAAAATCTCCGCGTGTGCTGATCGGCGCCGACGCTGTGGCGATCGACGTCATGGCGCGCACCATGCCCGAGAGTTATTCAACGGTTTTAGGCCAGCTGCTGAAACTTGGCTAGCCATAGGGGAAATTTCTTTACATGGTGCGTCCCGCCGGGCGCGCTGAGTCTCCGTGTCGCGCAGGGATATAATCTTACGATGGGGTATTGTAACCTGCCTGCTGTCATGCACCGCCTGCAAGACATTTGACATCCAACGCGATGCCTACGATGGCTCGCGCATCATCGAGTATTCGGTGATTGCCGGTGATCGCGGCGGCGCAGATACCCTGGATTCGATCGATCTGAAATTCCAGAAAACCATCCGAAAAACGGGAACTCCCGGCCTGCGGTTATTTTTCCATGCAGTCGGCAACGCCTACATGGCGCTCAGTATCGAGCCGCAGCTGACCGTAAAGGTCGACGGAAAGGAGAATTTACTGCCGATTGCCAATCTGAGTTATTCCGGGGAGCGCGCCGGAGGCGCTGACCACAAGGGCTACCTGGATACGGGCATTCCTTACCTGCATATTCGAGGAGAAGTCGACCTGGCAGCAGTGAAAGAGCAGTTACTCAAAGCCGATGCGCTCGTGATGCGGCTGCAACGCGAAGGTAAATCCGCCATCTTTGTATTCTCAGCGCGTGAGGTCCAAAACGTTCAAAAACTCGTCCAGCATACAGGCGATGAGTAGTTTCAAAATTTGTGGCCTGTTAATCGTATATTTACGATATTAGATCAGAAAGCCAATACTGGAGTTATTAACTATGAAGCGAATTCTTGTCTTATGCACGGGCAATAGCTGCCGCAGCCAGATTGCCGAGGGCTATTTACGCCACTTTGCGGGTGACCGCGCCGAAGTCCTGAGCGCTGGCGTCGAAACCCACGGTGTCAATCCGCGCGCTATTCAGACGATGCAAGAAGATGGCATCGATATCTCTGCCCATACCTCGAACAATGTCTCTGAATACATGGGGCAGAACTTTGATCTCATCATTACCGTCTGCGACAACGCCAAAGAGCGCTGCCCGGTATTCCCGTCGAAAGCGGAACGTTTCCACCACAATTTCCCTGACCCGGCGAAAGCCACCGGCAGCGAAGAAGAAATCAGGGCTGAGTTCCGCCGGGTGCGGCAGATGATCAAAGAATATTCCGAAAAATTTGTACGCGAACATGTCTGAAACTGCAGCCCCAAAACTCTCTTTTCTCGACCGTTACCTGACGCTGTGGATTTTTGCCGCGATGGCCGCCGGCGTCGCTATCGGCTGGTTTTTTCCCCGCACACCGCAGCTGCTTGGCACCTTTCAGGTAGGTTCGACGAACTACCTGATCGCCGCAGGGTTGATACTGATGATGTATCCGCCGCTCGCCAAGGTCAGGTATGAGAAGCTGGGGCAGGTATTTCGCGACCGCAAGGTGTTGCTGCTGTCGATGGTACAGAACTGGCTGATCGGTCCGGTACTGATGTTTGCCCTGGCCGTGTCGCTGCTCGCCGACAAGCCCGAATACATGACCGGCCTCATTCTGATCGGTATCGCGCGCTGTATTGCCATGGTGATTGTCTGGAATGATCTCGCGCGCGGCGACAAAGAATATGCAGCCGGTCTCGTCGCCTTCAACAGTTTTTTCCAGGTTCTCTTTTACAGCGTCTATGCCTATGTCTTTGTCACCTGGCTGCCGCCGCTCTTTGGTGTGCGCGGCGTGGCGGTTCCGATTACGATTACGATGGGCCAGATTGCCGGCAGCGTTCTGATCTATCTGGGTATCCCGTTTTTTGGCGGCATGCTCACACGTTTTCTGCTGCTCCGGCTGAAAGGGCAGGAATGGTATGAGAAGGTGTTTATAGCGCGCCTCAGCCCGCTCACGCTGATTGCGCTGCTCTTTACGATCGTGGTGATGTTCAGCTATAAGGGTGACCTGATTGTGAAGATCCCGGGGGATGTCCTCAGGATCGCGCTTCCGCTCTTGATCTATTTTGCGGTCATGTTCGTGGGCAGTCTTTTTCTTGCGCGGCGCGCCGGTGTCGATTATGAAAAATCGGTTTCCCTGGCTTTTACCGCCGCTGGTAACAATTTTGAACTGGGTATCGCCGTGGCGATCGCCGTCTTCGGCATCGATTCGGGCGTGGCATTTGCCGCCGTCGTCGGGCCGCTGATTGAAGTGCCGGCATTGATCTTGCTCGTGCAATTTGCCTTGAAACAAAAACAGCGTTTTTCCAGGAGTGTCGCATGATCAACAAAAGCACCGAATTTGCTTCGCGCGAACAGCAGCTCGCATCCGCGGCGAAGGCGCTGTCGCACCCCGCGCGTCTTGAAATTCTGAAATTACTCGCGGGACTCAAGGACTGTATGTGCGGCGATATTGTGAACGAATTGCCGCTGGCGCAATCCACAGTTTCGCAGCACCTCAAATCACTCAAAGAAGCGGGATTGATTAAAGGTGAAATCAACGGCCCGAGAACATGCTACTGCATAGACATCGATGCGGTGAAAGAGCTGCATGAGAATATTGAAATCTTCTTCCAGGAAATCAGGACCGCAGCCCGGAACCAGGGTTGTTGTTAAGGAGCGTTATGATCATACCAGCCGAATACCTCAACAAACACTGCCACTGCAAAACCCTCGATAAAAACACGCTGGAATACCCGCAGTTCTTCAGCCCGCACCCGCATTTCATTGCCGAAAAAGACCTGAAATCGACCGCTGTATTCATCGAAGCCTACGAGCGCCTGCTTGCCGATGAAAATGTCCGCTCGCAGTTTCTGTCGAGGCTCGCCAAACCGGGGGATGCGCCCGAAGCCGGCATTTTTAACTCGTATGATTTTCATATCAGCGATACCGGGCCGCAGCTCATTGAGATCAACAGCAACGCCGCCGGCGCCGTCGTTTCGCTTTTTGCCGCGACAAAAATTATGCAGTGCTGCGAGGGCATGCTCGATAATTTTTCGGCTGAGAAGACTTTAACCGAAGGCGAATCGATCATCCGTATGTTTCGCGAAGAGTATGCGCTGCGTTTTCCAGGTAAGGTGTTACGCTCGGTCGCCATCGTCGACGAAGACCCCACGAACCAGTTTTTTTATCCGGAATTTTTGCTGGCGCAGAAATTATTACGCCGCAACAATATCGAAACCGTCATCGCCGCGCCAGGAGACATCCGCATCGAAGGTGACGCTGTCTACGCGGGGGATATCCCCATCGACTTCATCTATAACCGCACAACGGATTTTTATTTTGAAAACGTTTCTTCGCAGGTGCTCAAAGAGGTCTATGAGCGCGGTCTTGCGACAGTGAGCCCCAACCCTGCCGTGCATGCGCTCTATGCAAATAAGGCGAACCTGGCATACTTCTGGTCGTCCGCTGCTGAGTCGCTGCCAGCGGGTGATCTGGCGACGGTGCGCGCGCACTTGCCCGAGACAAAGTTCGTCACTGCGGAAAACGCGGCACTGCTCTGGAGCGGGCGGAAGCAATGGTTCTTTAAACCCGTCGAAGGTTTTGGCGGAAAGGGTGTCTACCGTGGCGATAAACTGACCTCTAAGGTCTGGCTACACATTCAGGCAGGCGGATATATTGCGCAAAAATATATTGTACCGCGGGAACGCCAGGTTGCGCCTGCAGAATCGCTGAAATACGATGTGCGCGTCTATGCCTACCGGGGTAAAATTCTCGGGCTCATGGCGCGGTATTACCAGGGACAGACGACGAATTTCCGCACCGCGTCGGGCGGTCTCGCGCACGTGCTCGTCGCCGCCTGAAGTTTTAGAATTTGATGCTGTGGCAGCGCACTGACATCTGCATGAAGAAGTCGCGGTTGCTGCGCACGACTTCGGTTTGGCCGCCCAGGTAAACACTGAGGTTTTCCACAGGTAAACTCATGGAGACAAAACCGCCGAAGCGCAGCGAGCTGTCGTAGCGCACGAAATCACCGCCGGCATAACTGATGTCGATACCCGTACCGATACGCCTGAACAGTGTGACGGCGGCGGTAAAGATCGCGCCGGGGTAGGTATGGTACATGCCTTCCACCGCCGGCTTTGCGGCAAAGGGAATCGCTGCATACGCGCGTATGCCAAAATAAAAATACGATACCGGAAAATCAAAGGCGAGACCGGGGCGCGCCTGCCAGGTCTGCAGGCTTAGTGCCGTCTTGCCGACCGGGATCGTCGCCGCGCCTGTGATACTCACGGATGGTGCATAACGGTTGCCGCCGAAAATATCTTTCGCGCCAAAAACCGCCGGATCACCCATGCCGGTTTCAGAAACCGAACCTGTGACTTTTTGATTGCTGTCGGCGTAATAATATTCAGAATTTGCACTTCGTGAAGCGAAGGGCGCACTGACACCGGCGAGCCAGGTTTTTCCTTCATAACCCAGCGCGGCATTGGCCGCAAAATACCGGCCGTTGACTGTCGCCGTGTCACCCGTACCGAAAACACTGTTGCTGCTTTGGTAGATCGTACCGGCTTCAAGAAAACCGCCGGTTGAATGGATCGCCGAACTCAGTATGAAGATACCTGTCAGCACATGCACGTGACCGCGCATCGGTATTCTCAGTGCTGCTTATCGACGACACCCTGCGTGCCGGTCGGATTGTGTGGCTCGGTAGGCAGGGGCCTGGATTCCGGCGGCGGTTTTAAAGCCGGCAGGTTCTGCTGTATTTCGCGTTGCATGATGGCGCGGTTGCTGTCGGCGCGGTTATCGGCGGGCGCCGCCGAGGTTATTGTTTTGCGCGCGGCAGTATCGCTGGCGGCGCGCACCGCTTTTTCGCCGGTGATGCCCGAGCGTCCAAAATCGCCCAACAGGTCGATGACACCGATCAGCGTCGGCGGGTTATCTTTATTTTGCCTGACAGCGCTTTCGATGTCGGTTGTCTTAGCGCCGCGTTTTACCGCGATCACGACCGACTGCGCGATCTGATTTTTATTCGGATTTCCCGCGGTGCTGACGGGCGCGACGAGCCGCGCCGCTTCGGTATAGAGTTCGCGTTCACGCGTGACGGCTTTGCGCAGCGCGTCGGAAGGAACTCCCTTGGCAATACCCTCGCGGATTTTGTTGTAAAGAGGTTTTGCATCGAGACCGGCGGCGCGCATTTTGCCCGCTTCGGCCCGTATAAAATCGCGCTCCGCTGCGGGGACGCCCGTCAGGTCATCGGCATAACTTGCCGATGCAAACCATCCGGCTAAAAAAAACAGTTTTAATAAGCATTTCATTCTATCACCGCCACGGCATTCACCCCGCCGAAACCATCGTCAATTTTCTCGCGCGCCGTGATCGGTAGAAAACGCCCGGTAGAATTTTTAAAAGTATATTCGTAACGGCCCGGCTCCAGGTCGAGATCGAGCCAGTAGTAGGAGCCCCAGCGGTGCATCTGATGGGCATTGCTGTCCCAGCCATTCCAGCTGCCGATGAGTGTTATTTCGCCTGCGTTTTCCATATCTAATTCAAAACGATGACCATGTTTCACCGGAAAGGGAATCCAACGGGTGCTCGCGCAACCGGTGCAAAGCAAAAGGATGACCAAAATGCCCGTGAGCGGCAGACGCACAGGCCGACAGAGTAATAATCGTTAACGTGTGTAAAGTCATAAAATTAGCAGGCTATTTTCCTTGCCAAAGTCGTCATTGACGCGCGCCGGGCAGCGCGGGTCGATTGTCCAGACGCCATCGACCACGAATTGGTACTGGTAACGGCCCGGTGGCAGAGACATCTTGAGATGCCAGTTACCGCCGTCGCGTTTTTCGAGCTTCATTTTTCCCGAACGCCATTCTGCGAAATCACCGGCGAGCTCGACGCTTTTGGCGTCGGGGGCGTGGTAGCTGAATTCGACAGGTACGAGTCCTTCTTTAACCTGCTGCTTCTGGTTGGGCCCTGGAAGAATCTGCAGGCCGAAGATAAACGCCGCTGCTGCCCCGGTCATAACCAGCGCATGCACCGGTGTGAAAATGGCGCGGCGGTACCAGGGAATGTAGGGCGCCTGGATCTCGGGAGCCGCGGCACGCAGCGCGCGCTTGATCTTATCTTTCAGTCCAAACTGCTCGGCGAGCTGATGTGCCGCCTCGCGGCGTCGTTCACGGTCAAAACGCAATTGTTCTCTTAAGTCCATAAATACTCCCGCAGTTGCGGATTGGTTTTCGCCAGCTGCTTACGCGCGCGAAAAAGCCGCACCTTGATGAGCGAAACAGGTACCTTGAGTGCGGTGGAAATTTCGTTCATCGATAATTCTTCTTCATAAAATAACATCAATACATTACGCATCGCCTCGGGCAAACGGTCGATCGCGGCTCTCAGGTCGCGTGCGAGTTCGCGCTCCTCGAGGTTACGGGCGGTCTCAGAGCGATCGAGAATCTCATCCATTTCAGGCTGCGATTCGACAAGCCGGCTGCGGGCACTCTTCTTAAGATCGCGCACCAGGTTCAGCGCGATGCCAAAAAGCCACGTGGAAAACCGGCTGCCCTCGCGGAAGCGCTGGATGTTATTGATAGCCCGAATAAACGCCTCCTGTGCCACTTCGAGTGCATCGTCTTCATTACCCGTATGCCGCATCAGGAAGCCAATGAGTGGCCCCTGCCAGGTACCGATAAGCCAATCCCAGCCGGTTTCATCGCCGGCGCGCGCACGGGCAATCGCCTCCGCTTCGCCGCTTTTGGGGTCTTGCGGCTGGGTGATCATGCTCTCTCTAGATGGTACGCCTGTTTGGGGCCAAGGTTACGCACCGCGTCAAAAATATATAGGGCCGACGATGACAAGCTGTTTGTCAGAAAGCGGATGTCATGAATTACGATAACGGCGTCGCTTCGTAGGCCGTTGCGGTTGTTGCGCTCGCAGTAACCGGTGGAGGTTATATGGCCGGCGGACGGCTGGCACAGGCAAAGTTTACAAATAAATAATCCGTGAGAGATGAATAACGTGTCATGGGTTAATCCTGCTTAAAATAATTCACCCCGTATGTCTGCCCGGCAGATATACCCATGAAGCCGATGATGACGCGCATGAGCCTTGTTCTGATCGCTGGTTTTGCCGTATTTCAGGCCGGTGCCCAGACCGGTATTCCCGTGACGCCGGACAACCAGGCGCAGATTCTGAACCTCAATAACATCAATACCCCGTACAATGAGTACACGCCTTTCATCACCGCTGACGAGCACTTCCTGTTCTTCCAGTCCAATCGCCCCGACGGCGTCGAGGGCGCAGGCGATTTTGACCTCTGGTTTGCTGAAAACGAAGTCAGCGAGGGAACTCCTAAATTTAAACCCCCGGTGAATGTCGGCTTGCCGGTTAACTCGTCTGTTTTCGACGGGCATCCGACGCTCCGGAAATTACCTACCGGTGAGTACGAAATGTATTTCTGCTCTTTTGCCCTCGAAGGCCGCGAAGGCCCGGAGCTGACAAATATCTATTATACAGTCATGAAGAACGGTAAGTGGACTTCCCCTGTGCCCGTGACTGAAGTCAATACGGATTTCCATGATCGTATGCCGTCGATTTCACAAGACGGGCATTATCTGTTCTTTAGCTCAGATCGTCCCGGCGGTTTTGGCCGCGACGACATCTGGGTTTCGGAATATGATTTTGCCGCGAAGCGTTGGGGTAAACCCACGAATGCCGGCCGCACGATCAACACACCCGCCTCAGAAATGACGCCTGCGCTGCACTCCGATAATATTACCCTTTATTTTTCATCAGACCGCGCCGGCGGTGTCGGTGGTTACGATATCTATGTGACGCAGATGCTGCAGGGCATGCCGCAATCGGCGATGACAGGCGGCGATGCAGAGTCGATGTGGAAAAAACCACAGAACCTCGGCAAGCCCTACAACTCGACATTTGATGATGAATACCCAACGGTTATCCGCAGTGGCGGCTATATGTATTTTGCGTCGAACCGCGAAGGCGGCCAGGGCAGTTTTGATGTCTACCGCGGCAAGGTGCCCGACTTCGCAAAACCCGAGGTCGTTGTTACCCTCAAAGGCCGCGTCAAAGAGAAATTCAGCGAGAAGGGCATTGAGGCGAACATCCGCATTACCGACGCCGACGGTGAGCGCAATTTTTCGACGCATCAGCCCGAGGGGCTCTATAGCGCGAACCTCATCAACAAAAAGCAGTATAAGATGGTGGTGACGGCGCCGGGTTATGCGCCGATCGAATATATCGCCGACCTGCGCGATGTGCATACACCGATCACGATCCAAAAAGATTTCGAGATGGAACGCACGCTGGCTTTCCCGAAAGAACTGACAGTCAACATCACATTCGTGAACGAGAAGGGTACGGTACTGAAACCTAATGCTACCTACCGGCTGAGCCCTGAGATCAAAGACGATACAATTTTACCGTTTAAGAAAAATGCCGGCGTCATCAAGATTCCGTTGATGTCGAAATACAAAAAGCCTGAAGATGCACTCGCGGCGCTCGAACAGATGCAGCTCGCTGTTGCCGCTAAAAAACAGGGCTACGAAGATCTCGCCGAAACGCGTGGTATTACCGATCTGATGCGCGGCAATGCCGGCGATGTCAAGGACGTGGTCGAGCTGAAGCTGACGATGAAGGCAGCGGGGTCAACCCCGACACCGGTGGATATCGTGGATTGTAAGGCCGGCAATGGTTGCGTGGCGATCGCATATTTCTCGACCAATGTCTCGAGCAAGCTCAACAATGAAAAAGCCGTCGGCCTGAAAAAAGTTGTGGAGTTGTGGAACAAAGAGCCGCATAAATATGTCTATGTCTACGGCCATACAGACAGCCGCGGTACACCGGGCTATAACCTGAAGCTGGCGCGTTCGCGCGCGGCATTCGTGAAACGCCGCCTGATACAGTATGGCATCCCCGCCGAGATGGTGATCGCTAAATCTTTCGGCGAAACCAAGCCTGCAAGTAAAGATGAAAGTACGGCAGAAGGCCGGCGCCTGAACCGGCGTGCTGAAATCTATTTCGATACGACCAAGCGCCCCGGCGACGAAGTGATCGAAGAAAAAGCGGCACCGGAGGACAAACCAGCGCCGAAGAAAAAGAAACCGGCGAAGAAAAAGCCCGCTAAACCGGCAAAACCACTTCCACCCGAAGAGGTCGAGCCATCGGCTAAAGAAAATGGCGATGATAAGATTGTGCCTGGCGCCGAAGGGCTTCCTAAACCGAAGCCAGACGCGGCGAAACCAGTGGAAAAACCGACGGTAGAACCAAAGCCTACTGAGAAACCCGCCGAAAAACCTACAGGCGAAAAAAAGCCTGCGGAAAAACCCGGTACCGTCGAAGAACAACCTTTCGACAAACCTGTGGAAAAGCCGGGTGCGCCCGCTGTAGCTCCGCCGAATACCGAAATCAAAGTCCAATAACATGGCTGATGTTGTGCAGAACGTCACCAGCGAAGATTTTTCGCTGGTGACACAGCACATGGTGATGTCGGAGCATTTGAATCCCAACCACCATATTTTCGGCGGCCAGCTTCTAGCCTGGCTCGACACCGATGTCTATCTGCATTGCACGAACAAGCTGCGCTATAAATCGATGGTGACCGTGAGCATGAATAATGTCTATTTCAAGGCGCCTGGTTATCTCGGTGATATCATCCAGATCTTTGCACGCATCAAGGATGTACGCCGCAGCAGTGTAACGGCAGAAGGCAAGGCCGTGGCCTATGATCCCGAGAAGCAGACTTCACGCGAGATCATCGCCTGCGAAGTGACGTATGTGGCGGTCGGCCCGAATGGCCGGCCGGTACGGATTTTTGATAAGGCGAACCCGGGCTGATTACCCGAAAGGATTTTCATGATGTTATTAAACTTGCGAACATTTTTATTGCCGGGGGCACTGTGCCTGGGCCTTTCATCGGCCGGTTGCGTATTCGGTAAGAAAAAACTTAATGCCGAAGTCATTGTCATCGGCGCGGGGATGTCAGGCATTGCGGCAGCCAGCGAACTCAAAAAAAACGGCATCGACGTTTTGGTGCTGGAAGCGCGCAACCGCATCGGCGGCAGAATTTACAGCGACCGCTCGGCGAATAATGTACCGTTCGAAATCGGCGCCGGTTGGATAGAAGGCATAGATGGTAGTCCGCTGGTGCCACTGGCGAAAAGGCTGGGTGTGCAAATGATTCCAGACGAAGGCGGCGACGAGGTTTACCTGGATAACAACGGCAAGCGGCTTTCCGATGCCGCCGCGTTTCGCATCCGTAACACGTACGAAAGGTTCACCGCATTTCTGGAAGCGGAACGCGAACTCAAAACGACCGACGGCGCTTTGGAAGAATCGATAGAAAAATTTGCAAAGCTTGCAGGTCTCGCGGCTGCAGACCGTAGTGCCTTAAACTTTTCCGTGAGCAATGTAATAGAATCTGACTACCTCGGCGATGCAAAAGAATTGTCGATGCAATATTATGACAGCGACGGCGGCCATGGTGACGACAGTGCGACGATCCGCGAGGGTTATGACGAGATGGTAAAGCGTCTCGCCCGCGGCGTCAATGTCATGCTGGGGCAGGCGGTGACGCTTGTGGATACGACAGGCGCAGATGTCGTCGTAGAGACGGCGAGCCACAGAATTTCCGGCAAACGGGTACTGGTCACCGTACCCCTCGGCGTCTTGCAGAGTGGTGCGATTGAGTTTAAACCCGGGTTGCCCGAGAAAAAGCGCCAGGCGATGCAGCGCTTGAAAATGGGGATTCTCCACCGTGCATATTTTCTCTTCGAGCGCCCGTTTTGGGACACAGACGTACATACTTATTTTCACGTCTCCAATACCAAAGGCGAGTGGCCGGCATTCGTGAATATGCAGTATTATAACGGCCAGCCGGCATTGCTGGCATTCCATGGCGGCACGGCAGGGGCGCGGTTAGACGGGATGAGTGATGCTGAAATTGAAGCCGCGGGAATGCAGGTGCTGAGAAAAATCTTTGGCAGTGCGACTCCCTCGCCGAAGCGGGTCATCGCCTCGCATTGGGGCAAGGATATTTGGTCGCGCGGATCCTATTCCTTCATTCCGCTGGGGGCTACCGGCGACGAACATGATGTATTAGCCGAACCTGTCGGGAACAAACTCTTTTTCGCGGGTGAGGCTACGACGAAGGAAAATCCTGCGAGTGTGCACGGTGCTTATAAGTCAGGTCTGCGTGAGGCGCGCCGCATTCAACGCGCCGCAGCAAAACTTTAAAGCCTAGCCCTTTTCTGACAGAACGGCGAGCAGCCCCGGCACGACTTCGCCGGCTTCGAGTTTCTGGTGGATCTTTTCGAGAATGCCGGCGAGTAAGTGCTTACCGGTCTTCGCAGAACCCAGCCGTCCCAGTAGCGCAGCAAAATCTCCCGTCGAGAGTTCCATGGCGCTGAACGCGTCATGCGACACCATGACAAAGTGGCTGCCCTGTGTCAGGCGGTGTTCTGACACCATCGTATATTCGCTGCCAAACTGTTCGCTGCCGAGGTGAATTTCATGGCAATCATTGCCCGTAACTTCGAAAAGGTGGATGCCCCCGGCGCGGTAGATATCCATGCTTTTTTGGGCTTCGTCGAGCCTTGCGAAAAGAATACCCGGCACAACTTCACTGTGCGCGAAGAATGCCGTCCAGAGGTTGCGCGCGATTTCATCGGAGGCCAGGTTTTCTTTCGCGAGCACCCAGAAGCGTTCCTGGATACGGTGCTTGATGAGTACGGCTTCGACTGTATCTGAATCGGTGATGCCGACCAAAACGTCGACACGACCCTGGTCCTGCGAGCCGCAGATGAATTCTTTGGTGCCCACCTTCGGCCGACGCGGGTAGACGGCAAATTCATAAGATTGCATGCGGGGGAATGGCTTTTCGAAGAGTTTTGTCTGCATGATTTGCAGTGCCGCGTCGGAGCCGGAAACACCAGGTACCGCCACCGGGCCAGAGGCAGGCCGGTTGCTGAGCCTGATCTTTTCGTCTACGGCATGCATCAGCGCTTCGACTTCTTCATACTGCGGTTCGATGCTGTCGACGCGCAATGAATCGACGTCGAGGCCGCGGACAATCTGTGCGAGCGTATGCGCCAGCGAGTGGCCGAAGTGGTAGACAAAGAGCGTATTGATACCGACAGCAAGCAGACATAACAGAAGAAACGAAGCGGCAAGGGTCAGCATCTTGGGCTTCTGCGCCGTGACCCCTACCATGATCGTATAGGCGTCCTGAACGAACGCGGTGTATTGCACGCCGTCGAATATGTAGAGCGGCGCCGCCGAACGTTTTCTCAGGTGGCTAAGTGTATCTTCCAGAATCTTGTGCTGCAGTTCGACGTCGCGCAGACGCAGCTTCGGATCGGTCGTGTAGCGGCTAAGGCCAGTGGAAATTTTCTCTTCGCTGTGGTCGATCAGGCGTTTTTTGGCGTCGAAAACCCCGATCGCGTCGCTAAATCCGGCGTCTTGCAGGCGGCGCATGAAGGTGGTCGAGTTGATCGTGTCTTTGCTGTTCGCCACCGCGCGCACGATGACTTCGGCCGCTTTGGCTTTCTGTTCGAGCTGCTGGTTTGCGAGCCGTGAAAACAGAGAAACGGAAAGAACGAAATAAATTGCCGAAAAGATGACTCCCACCGATAGCATGATGAGGCCCAGGGTTAAAGTAAGCTTCATGGCCAGCGCAGGGCGCGCTTTGCCGGGGACCGCGGAAAAAGACATATGTTATTATAGCATCGGCAGACGGGGCGTCAAATTTGAACGAGAGCTGCGCGGCAGACCGCAAAACGCGAAAATTTGGGAAAAGTTTCGTGATTTTTGTACCAAAAATCACTCCATGAACGGGCAAATGCCCGCTTTTCCCGAATTTTTTCGTTTTGCATTTCCGTTCTGAAAATTTATCAGCGGTCTGCCGCGCAGCTCAATCGATGTTCCGGATTATCTTTACACGAGGTCAAAATCTCCGGCGCTGAGTAATGGCCCAAAAGTATGTCTATTTCTTCTCGGCTAAACGCACCGAGGGGGGCGCAGGGGACAAAAAGCTCCTCGGCGGCAAGGGGGCGAACCTCGCCGAGATGACCACGCTCGGCATTCCGGTGCCCCCCGGCTTCACAATTTCAACGGAAGTCTGTACCCACTATTATGCTCACAATAACAGCTATCCATCCGAACTGCAGGGGCAGATCGACGCCGGTATCGCCGAGCTCGAAGCTGGCATTGGCAAGAAATTCGGCGATAAAAAGAACCCTCTTCTAGTCTCCGTGCGCTCCGGCGCCCCGGTATCGATGCCTGGTATGATGGATACCATCCTTAACCTCGGCCTCAACGACGAAACGGTCGCCGGCCTCATCGAGGGCTCAGGGAATAAGCGCTTCGGTTATGACAGTTACCGCCGTTTTATCCAGATGTATGGCAATGTCGTCATGGGCATGAAGCACCACGATTTTGAACATATTCTCGAAGGCATCAAAAAGGCAAAGGGTGTGACAGAAGATCTCGCCCTCGACGCCGAAGATCTGCAAAAACTCATCACCGAGTATAAGGCCGCGGTGAAGGCCAAGACCGGTAAGGATTTCCCCCAGTCGCCGAAAGAACAACTCCTCGGCGCCATCGACGCCGTGTTCGCGTCGTGGATGAATGACCGCGCCATCACCTACCGCAAGCTCAATAATATCTCTGAGGCGCTCGGCACGGCTGTGAATGTGCAATCGATGGTCTTCGGCAATATGGGCGACGACTGCGGGACCGGCGTCGCCTTCACGCGCAACCCCGCGAACGGCGAACGCAAGTTCTACGGGGAGTTCCTCATGAACGCGCAGGGCGAAGACGTGGTTGCGGGCATACGCACACCGCTCTCGATCGAGAAACTGATGGAAATCATGCCCGATGCGATGAAAGAACTTTTGTCTTACGCCGACAAACTCGAGCACCACTACAAAGACATGCAGGATATCGAGTTCACCATCGAACGCTCGAAACTCTATATGCTGCAGACACGTTCGGGCAAGCGCACCGCGTTCGCCGCGATACGCACGGCGGTCGAGATGGTCGATGAAAAACTCATCGACGAAAAGGCTGCACTAAAACGTATCGACGCGAGCACGCTGCCCTCGCTGCTCGCGAAAATTTTCGACGAGAAAGAGAAAAAAGAAGTTCTTGCCAAAGGTCTTGTGGTCGCTTCGGGACTACCCGCAGGCCCCGGCGCTGCGAGCGGCAAGATCGTGCTCACCGCAGAAAAAGCAGTCGAGTGGGCCGCGCAGGGTGTGAAGTCCATTCTGGTGCGCGTCGAAACATCGCCCGAAGATATTTCGGGGATGCACAGCTCTGAAGGCATTTTGACCGCCCGCGGCGGTATGACCTCGCATGCGGCCGTGGTTGCGCGCGGCATGAACAAACCCTGCATCGTCGGTTGTAGCGCGCTCGAAGTCGACTACAAGACCGGCACCGTCGAGTTTAACTCCGGCACGCCGAAAGCGGCTAAGTTCAAAGAGGGCGATCCGATTTCGATCGACGGTTTTACCGGGCAGGTTTTGAATGCCGCGCTGAAGACGATCCCCAGCGAACTCGAGCAGGTCTTTGTCACAAAGACGATGCCGGTCGAAAAATCACTACTCGCCCAGCAATACGGCCGCATCATGGAATGGTCTGATAAGCTCAGCCGGCTCAAGGTGCGCACCAATGCCGATACCCCGCAGGATGCCGCTGTCGCGCGCAGCTATGGCGCGCAGGGCATCGGTCTCTGCCGTACCGAGCATATGTTCTTCCATGAAGACCGCATCGCCGCGATGCGCGAGATGATTTTGTCGTCGACCGTCGAAGAGCGCGAAAAGGCGCTGACCAAACTCTTGCCTTACCAGCGCGATGACTTCAAGGGTATTTTCTCCGCCATGGAAGGTCTGCCGGTGACCGTTCGTCTGCTTGATCCCCCGCTCCACGAATTCTTACCGCATGAAGAAGAGCAGATCGCCGAGCTGGCGAAAGCTTTCGGCAAGACGATCCAGTACGTGCACAAGAAGATCGACGACCTCAAAGAATTTAACCCCATGCTCGGTCACCGCGGCTGCCGGTTGGGAGTCACCTACCCGGAAATTACGGCGATGCAGACGCGTGCTATTATCGAAGCAGCTGCAGAGCTCATCAAAGAAGGAAAAAAGGTATTCCCTGAAATCATGGTGCCTTTGGTCGGCCACTACAAAGAACTCGCCAACCAGGCAAAGGTTATCCGCGATACAGCCGACGCCGTGCAGAAAGAGAAGGGCGTCACCGTCGCCTACAGTATTGGAACCATGATTGAAGTGCCGCGTGCGGCGGTCACGGCCGACGAGATCGCGCAGCATGCCGAATTCTTCAGCTTCGGCACGAACGACCTGACGCAGATGACGTCGGGCTTCTCGCGCGACGACTCAGAGCACTACCTGCCGTATTATATCCAGAAGGGTATCTATCCGCAGAACCCGTTCCAGGTATTAGACTGGGAAGGCGTCGGTAAACTCATTGAAATCGCGATTGAGAAGGGCCGCAAAACCCAGCCCAAGATTAAACTCGGCGTCTGCGGTGAGCACGGGGGAGATCCCGATTCTATCAAGTACTGCCACCGCGTAGGCCTGGATTACGTGTCTTGCTCACCCTACCGCGTGCCGATTGCCCGGCTCGCGGCGGCGCAGGCGACTCTTTAAGGTTACTGCCCGCAAGCGGACTTTTGCAGCTTGGTGATGTGGCCTTCATAAGACCACACCGCTGAGCGGAAACGGCCCCAGTTTTTACCTTTGAGCCCCTGGTCCATGGTCTTCGCCAGCGTTACCATCTGTTTATCGCCGCCGGCCTGAATCAGTGCCTTCACCATATCTTTATAACCCACGAGGTCTTCTTTCTGGGTATTGAAGTTAAACTTCGGCGGCATTTCCGTCTTCAGCGATACAAGCGCCGATTGAAACTCGGTCAGCGCCTGGCACTGTTCGGTCTGCTCGTCGCTGCCCGCGGCCTGCGCCGGAGTGATATCCTGCTCGATACTCGCCTGCGGTGTCTGTGCAGCAGCGCCTTTCACGAGCTGGTACTGGGGATCCTGGGTTTTCTGTTGCGCGCTATTGATCTGTATCTGCCGCGTCGCCTGCTGCATGATCGTATCCCAGTTGGTATCGTTCTTCTTTACCTCGCCGCGCACGATCGTCACAAACCGGCTCGTGAATGCCCCGCCCGCAGAGTCTTCGCCGAAAGAGAATTGTCCGATCTGCGAGCCCGAAACATAGATGCGGCCGGAGAATTCGACGAATAGCTTCTTCCAGAGTTCGTCCTTATCTTGTTGCATCGCGCGCGAGCCCATCGAGCGCGGCGGGTTGTCAATAAAGCTGTTGCAAGAATCGCTGATCGCGAGTATCATGCGGGGCTTTTTCGCGGCAAGTGTGTCAATCACCCATTGAAAATCCACACCCTTTTCGCCCGCGTCGGGAATATAGAGCAGCGGCCAGCGCGTTTTCACCTGGTGCGTTCTGAAGCCGTGGCCTGAGTAGTAGAAAAACACTGCATCATCGGGGTCTGCCTTGAGGCCTGTCACCGCCGCAGTCACGAGTTTCGACTTGATCTGTGCGCCTTTGAGCACCTTGAGGTCGAGGGTTAGCCCCGTGCGCGCCGCAATGTCGCGTGCGAAGGCTTCGACGTTCTTGAGGTCAGTGACGACAGATTTACCGATCGAACGGTCGTTGGTGTCGCCGATGAGCAGTACGCGGAATGACGCTGCCGAAACGGCTACAGGCAGAAGCAGAAAGGCGGCGATGGCCGCTGCAAAAACATTACGCATGATTTATTTTCCGTTGCCGAGTTTGCTCAGACCCGGGTCACCGGGAAAAACTTCCAGCGAAAGCGCCAGTATCTCTTTGCGTGCGGCGTCGAAATCTTCCAGGTTACCTTGCTTGCCGTCGCGCCCGAATGCCACTTCGTTGCACGAGAAGCAAAATAAGGCATGCGCCTGCTTGCCGTCTTTTTCAAAGATAAATCCGACATAGGGCCTGAACGGGCAACGCTTCGTGGTGGCGAAATCGTATGTTCCAGTATTGAATATCGTCGCCTGCAGTCGCTTTATATGATCGGCGGTCAGGGCCTTGCCTTTTTTGACGATTGCGTAATTTTCGAGATTTTCCTGTTTTTCGCCGGAACCCTGTTCTGAATTCACGAGCACGGGAATCACACGCGTGGCATCGGCATAGATATCCTTGCCGGCCAAAAGTTTTTCGACCTGGGCGTCGACGTTACCTGTGAACATATTTTTTCCCTCCGAGCCGCTGCCGCCCGATTTGCATGCAGAAACTGCGAATACTGCAGCCGCGATGGCTACGCTGATTTTTTTCATGGCGTGATTTACCGGAGAGGTTCGGGAAGTCAATGACTAACCGCGGTTTTTAACGCGGCGCCCAGCTTTTGCGCGATCGCGTCGCGGCCTTCAGATGTATAGGGTGTCATAGGCAGATTTCCCCATACGGGTTTCGGCCATGCGGCGTCGTTATCGAAGCGCGCAATGACGTGCACGTGCAGTTGTGGCACAACATTTCCCAGCGCAGCAATATTCAGCTTAGTGGGATGCACTGCGGTTTTCAAAACAGCGCTCGTTATCGCGATTTCTTTCCAGAGCGTTGCCTGGTCGGGCTCACTGAGATCAATGATCTCCCGTAAATCGGCGCGGCGCGGTATCAGCAAAAGCCAGGGTAATGCCGCGACATCCATGAGCCGCACCGCGCAGAGATCGAGATCGAGCACGGGTACCGAATCGGCGGCAATTTGCGGGTGGAGTTCAAAGGCCATGTTATGCGTAAGTTGCCAGATCGGAAAATCTTTCGAGCCTGATCGCGTACTCGGTGATTTCGCCCGCCGGCGCATGGCCATAGGCGCACCAGGCAAAATCCCCGCGAATCGCCTGCGCCGCTTCGAGATCGCTCAGGCGGTCGCCGACCATGAGAATCTGTTTCGCTTCAATACCCGAGGCGACATAGGTTTTCAGGATATCGCCCTTAGTGAAGATCTTAATCCCATCAATATAAGTGGGATTTATCACGTAGTCGAAAATCTTCAACTGGCGCAGTATTGCTTCGATATAGGGCCGCCGGCCGTTCGACGCCACGAGAATTTTACCGCCACACGCCCGTATCGCTTCGACGGTCGCATGCACATCAGGGTAATATTCCCCTTCGCCCTTGTCGATCCGCGCACAGAGGAGGCCAAGAATGCTGTCAGAGATCTCGTAGCGGTCGGCGTCGGGCAGATCGGGAAAGAGATTCTCGAAGATCTTTTTGACCGGCTTACCGATCTCGAGCATGATGCGCTCGCGGCCGGGGGTAACGAGCGTGGTACCACGGGCTTTGCAGAAATTTTCGATCGCCTCTTTGTAGGTCGGATAGATAATTTCTTCTGAGGAAAAGATGGTGCCGTCGATATCGAGGGCGAAATATTTATATTTCACGTCTTATTTAGATTTATACTGCAAGGGTACTTCAATGGAATAACCCATATTTTGTCCATTCACCACATGCGGTGGGCATTTTTTCGCGCCGAACGCGCGTGCCCCTGCTTTGATGAATAGTTTTCGCATTGCCGGTACCTGGTCCTCATCTACATCGGGGGGGAACTCTACGGCAATAGGGGTGTCTGAGCGCACATTACCAAACTTATCGACAACCAGCCGCACTGTTACTGTAGCTATCTGCACATAAGGTTTGGCTTCCGTCGGAAAATTATGGCTTGCGCATTTGCCGATATCCGGAATCTGTTCGCTACCGGTTAGGTTCACCGGCGGTGCGGTATCGACTTCGTGCGCTGCGGGTGGAACATTCTTTTCGACGGGCGCAGTTTTGTCCGCCGGTAAAACCGGTTTTACTTTTTCGGCCTGCGCGGCTTTTGACGGCGGAAGTTTGATTTCTGCTGTGGGTGGTTGCGGCGTATTGACAGCCGGTTGCGGCGTGCTCGCGGGTGCAAGGTTTGCCGCCGTCTGCGGTGTGCCCGGCCCGCAAGGTTTCAGGAAAAACAGGATTGCTGCGGCCGCACCTGCAATGAACAGGAATATCAGTACATTACGCGTAGACATCGGGGAATAATTCTGAGCAGAGCCTAATTGTAAAGCTCATAACTCAGCGGCACTTCGAGTTTATAGGGCTTGGGCGAGCCGCCTGCCGAGTAGATCGGGCAACGCCGCCCCAATAACGATGCACGAGCTGCGTTCATGAATAATGTCTTCATTCTGGCCTTGAGATCGGGGGGCAGTTCTTTATTCAGCTTCACGTACAGTGGCTTCGCCTCGCGCACGATGCCCGTCTTGTCTACGGTGATCTGAATGGGTACGAGTGCTTCTTCGACATAGGCTTTCGCTTCCGCCGGAAAATTGCGCACGGCGCAGCGCGCAATGTTCGGGGCATTACCGCCCGAACCTGTGCCGTCGACGTCGAGATCGACAACACCTTCGCCGTCGACGCTGCCGCCGGCTTCGTTCGCGGGCAGGTTAGTGGCTTCTTTCTTCTCTTTGACGAACTGGTTGCCGAAGACTTCATCAATCTCGATTACGGGAGCCTTGCGCGCGCGCGGTTTAAAATCCCCCAGGTCAATCGACGCCGATGAGAATGGAATCTCACGGCCTTCGCCCTGCCAGCTCACGCCGATGTAGACACCGGCTTCCGTGGCAAGAATGAGTGCAAACGCGATGGCGAGATATTTCTTTTTTTTGTCGTCGGGAACTTTGCGGAAAGAATTGATCAGACCGCCGAACACGCGTTCGCCGCTTGAAAGCAGTATACCACCCAACTCTTCCACGCCGCCAGCACCTAAGGTAAAATCACAGGGACAAGATTTAATCGCATACGGGGTGCGACGGCGCCATCAAATCAGGACTTTTTGTTCGTCAGCACCTTTTTCTCCGGCGGGCAGGTGGTGCATTCGGCGTAAATTGTCAGGTGGTGCTCTTTCATGCGGAAACCGTTCTTCAGGGTAATCTTTTCTTTCAGGTTTTCGAGGCCTGAATCTGCAAACTCAATGATCTTGCCGCAGTCCATGCAGACAATATGGTCGTGGTGTTCATGCCCCGGAGTATGCTCATAGAACTTATAGTCTTTGCCGAAATCATGCTCTTCGATGAGCTTCAGGTCAAGCATCATCTGTATGACGCGGTATGCCGTTGCCTGCGAGACCTTCTTGCCTTTTTCCCGGAACGAAGCGATCAGTTCTTCGACGGTAAAATGTTCGTGCGTGCGAAAAATCCAGTCGGCGATTTCATCGCGCTGCGGCGTCGATTTATACTGATTTTGCTGCATGCGCTCTTTCAGCAGGGTCATCTCGCGGGTGATGTTGGCGGCACGCGGTTCCATATGCTTAGGGGGCGAGTTAAAAGGCGCTCGTCAAGTCTAATTATATAGTCGGATTGACTTCTCTGCTACAAAATCTATTCTGCAGCATGTTCTTTTCGAAACTTAACCCATTTCTGCGCTCGCTGCTGTTCGCCGCTTTTTGCGGCGCGGCGTATGGAATTCTGACGCAGCTCTTTGCCCGCTTCGGTATGAAGAACGACAAACCGATTCCAGAAGCCTTTCTCGTCATGTCGGCGGCGTACGTCTTTTTGTTACCCGCGGTGATCGGTATGGTGCATGTTTTTATCCGCAGCCGTGAAAAACCGATCGGTTATGCGGGCGCGATTTTTGAACCGCTCTTGCCCTCGTTATTATGCCTGGTCTTCTCTGTGCTCGTCCATTGGGAAGGTACCATCTGCCTCATCATGGCTTTGCCGATAATGCTGGCCCTTGCCGCGCTCGGCGGGCTTATCATGCGCCTGATACTGAATTTCAAAAACAAGAACCTCGTCTTTGCGACCTTTGTTTTCCTGCCGATACCCCTGTCTTTTGCCGAACAACAGATTCCCCTGCCGCAGGAGAAACAGATTGTCGCCAACTCCATACGCATCAACGCCCCCGCCGCGACTGTCTGGAAAAAAATTGTGCGCGTTGAGAAGATTACCGAACCGCAGGAAAGTATGTTTTTCAGCATGGGGTTTCCCCGCCCCGTTGAAGCCGTGCTGTCAGGCGACGGCGTAGGGCAGACACGCCTTGCGACATTCGAACGCGGCCTGCAGTTTTTTGAGACAGTAACGCACTGGCGCGAGAATGAAAAGCTCGGCTTCACGATCAAGGCCGACCCGAAGATGACGCCGATCACTACGCTCGATGCGCACGTGACTGTCGGCGGGGCGTTCTTTGACGTTCTGACCGGGGTTTATGAAATCGAAAAAATCACGGAACGCGAGATCAATCTGAAGCTCTACAGCGAACACCGTATCTCGACGCATTTCAACTTCTATGCCCGCCTGTGGAGCCGGTTTCTCATGGGTGAGATACAATCGAATATTCTGACGGTGATCAAAAAACGGGCAGAAGCAGAAAAGGGTTAATCCGCCCGGGTGGGGATGAGTTTTATTTCTCTCTCTTCGCCTTCTTCAGCGAGAAACAGTTTCACCGCCACCGCGCCCACTGCCTGTGTTGCTGCGCCGTCGATCGCTGCGCCCACGACGCCGCCCGCGATCGGAATCAACTTCGAAAGATTACCCGCGCTGGCGAGACCCATCTTCGCCAGTAACCGCGCCGCCACGCTTGAAGCCATATTCTTGGCCACCGCTGCGGTCATGCGCGAAATCGCCGTCCGTGTCAGATGTTCACCGAGGCGAATTCCCGCATCTTTGAGAATATCAACGGCGGCAGAACCCAGAAGGCTCGTATAGACAAGGGTGCGCACCTTATCCGATTCGACTTCGTAACCGCCCATAATTGCAATCGCAGCAATCATACGAACCTGTACATAGAGTACGCTGGAAATATTCGCGGGAATCGCAATCGGCAGCGTGGCAACGCCGCCGAGGTTGGTGAGAAATCCCGAAGTCGCGGCCTTGGTCGTTTGCCAGAGAATTAAATCCTGCGCTGCCTTGCGCGTATCGCCGCCATTCTTTTCAAGATATTCGCGGGCCAGAACACCCGCCGATGGAAAAAATCCGAAGCCGTTCAGTACCTGCAGGTAGGCACTGTCGAGTACCCTTTGCATGGCATTGGAATCTTGTTTAATAGGTATGTTTTCTTCCATGCAACCCCTATGCGAAGGATAATATTTCGTAAAACTCTTTTCACCTTGAATTCAATTTGTCACGCAAACTTCTGACAGTGATAACCGAGCTATGAAAAAATACGACTTGCATGGTTTTATTACATGGCGTTTACCCGAGGGGATTATCCGCACCGAAGCCAAGGCCGGTGTTGATATAGTGCTCGGTTATGCGATTGAAAACAGCCTGATTGTGAATGAACTCTGCCGCGGTCGCAAACACCCGTTGCTCATCGACCTGAAGAATCTGAAATCGATCACTCCGCAGGCGCGTGCGTATTTTTCGGCGCGTGACCGTGAAACCGACATCAACGCCTTTGGTTTTATCATCCATTCGACATTCCAGCGCATGGTGGGCAATATTTTCATTCAGTTCAACAATCCTCCCTTACCTACACGCCTCTTCACCAGCGAGGCCGCAGCGCTCGCGTGGCTGCGCACCTACACTCCCATCGCCAAAAGAGCCCTCTCAGCATAGTCTGCAATGTCTTGACGCCGCCGCGGTCGATTGCGATCGCTCGTGCATAAATGATCAACATCGACGCCATCGTGAACTGGATCCAATCGATCCATGAGCCCTATACCTACATGCTTGTTTTCGGCATCCTGTTACTCTGCGGTTTCGGTCTGCCGATTCCCGAAGATATTACCCTGATCACCGGCGGTCTTATGGCGTATTACGGCAAAGCCGATGTCTTTGTCATGATTGGCGTTGGTCTTGCCGGTGTGATGATTGGTGACGGCGCGATGTTCCAGATCGGCAAACGTTTCGGCACGCGCGTCTTCGAATGGAAGTGGATGGCGAAAATTTTACACGCCGAACGGCTTGAACTCGTCAAAGACAAGCTAAAAAACCATGGCTACAAGGTTATTTTTTCAGCGCGGTTTATGCCGGGAGTGCGCTCACTCGTGTTCCTGTCTTCCGGTGCGCTGGGCATTCCATTCCGAATTTTCCTGCTCTTCGACGGTATGGCAGCGCTCATTTCCGTGCCGGCGATCGTTTATTCCTGTTATTTTTTCGGCAATCAAATCAATAAAGCGGTGGGAGTTATCAAGAATGTCGAGCACGGCATTCTCATCGTCATCGGCCTCGGAATTCTCTATTTCGTCGTGAAATATTTTCTCAAAAAACGCCGCGAACGCAAAGAAGCCACAAGCGTCTGAAAATCACAGGTCAATGTGCACGGCCTTTGACCACGGGCCGAACTCTTCGCCGACAATTGCCCGCACGCGGTAGGTGTTCGTGGCTTTTTTCAGCGGTAAAAGATCGTAACATTCGCTCTTGGTAATTGAACGTGAAACAGCAACCCAGTTGCTTCCGGCATCGTCCCAGCGTTCCATCTGGTAGCCGAGCGCACCTGCAACATCTTCCCAGTCGGCCAGCACACGGCCGTTGACAAACTCGAGCTGGAAGCGTTCGATAATGGCATCAGCGGGATTGATGTTTTCGGGTGAGCGTTTTTCCTGGACGGATTTCTGCCTGCGTTCCTCTGCCATGACATGTACCTGACGGGCTACTTCCGGAAATTTTGTCAGTACATTATCGAAGGTGAATTTATCGAGTGTATACAGGTCGCAATAATCGGCGGCGCGCACACTGGCCGTTCGCTCGCTGCTGAAAAGAATAGCGATTTCCCCGAAAAAGCTGCCATCCGATAGCGTCGCGAACACAGTATTACCATCTTCAGACACGATTTCCACTTTGCCGCGACTGATGAAATACATCTGATCGCCCATCTCACCCTTCCGGAAAATAAAATCTCCCGGCGTATAAAGTACGGGTTTTAAATTCAGTACGATCTGCCTTATCAGGTCATCGGGCGCGCCATTGAACATGGGCACTTTTTCGATGATTTCTTTATTGAGATGCAAGGCAACCTGCAATTTTAATGAAGAAGGTAGCTCATCGAGTACCGCAGATTCGTCGAAACCGCGGCGATTGTTCCACAAGTAATCATAGTATGTGCGGATGCTATCCTGCAATTCGCCCGGAACATCGCGGTATTGCATGAAGGTCTGGATTTTTTCCATTTTGGCGCGGAACTGCGTGCGCGCGAGATCGCTGTTTGCAAGCATACTCGCGAGATTACCAATGATGTAACCATACATGCCCGCACCCGTGAGCTGCACGAACATGGTGTAGATCATCTGCGGATTGGTCTTTGGCGTGATGTCCCCATAACCGATCGTTGTGATGGTCGTCATACACCAGTAGAGCGCCCTGATATAATGCGTCAGATCGCTGACGGGGTCTTTATTCGAGGGATCGATCTGAATTCCTAATGCCAGGCCACCGCAGGCAACCCAGTGTGCAATAATCAGTACGACAAAAATCGTAAACAGTAGCCGGACAATCCCCGGATTAATGAGCTCTTTCTTCCTTTTTGTCTCCAGGAAAGGAAAGATATGGTGCAGCCGAAGTAACTGCACCTGCAACAAGATCTGTATATAACGGGGAGAGAACAGACGCAGAGAACGCGCGGCATTAGAAGCCTCAGAAAGCCATCCGTCAGCAATCAGCAGATCGAACGGAATGGCGGTAATCAGGTCAACGATGAACCAGGATCGCAGGTATTTGATGGCTATGACCTTTTTCGAGGTGACTTCCTGGCCATCGACGGTTATCGTCGTGAAGAAGGTTACGAGGATATCGAGGCTGAAAATGATCGGATACGTGAAATGAATAAACCGGATCCATTGGGGCGTCGCATATTTCAGCGAAAGATGCAGTGGCACTTCGAGAGCAGCAAAAAGCGTTATGACAAGCAATACGGCATCGAAATAGCGCTTGTAACGGTTATCCTGCTTTATCATAAATGCCCGCGGCTATCTTTGAATATCGGCCAGCAAGCATGTGGTGTTTAGGCCTGCCTGCCACGAAAGCGGAAATCTCCTGATTTTCTGCCCCGAAGGTTACTTCAGGTAGGTCAGCGCTTCAGGGATCGGATAGGTATAGAGCATCACCGGCGTGTCTTTGAGCTCGGCCAGCGCAGTGATGGCTTGCACTATCGGTTCAACCTGGTTAGGGCCGAGGCTCGCAAGAATGATTTCGCGCTCATCGCTTTTTTCGAGCGAATGCGCCTTTTGCTGCTGCGGATAGGCATTGGCATAGATGACCGACGTGCCGCCGGCACCCGCTTCCATGGCTGCAAGCGAAACGGCGTCGCCCAACCCGCGCTTGACGATGACGTTGAGGCCCATGAGGTTAGTCAGCTTCTTTCTTTCTTTTTTCGTCGCAGTCTGCACGGTACCGCTGGCGCGCCAGTTGGTGTTACCCTGAATCTGGTCGATGGCTTTGATAATCTGCTCCATCGTCGCTGGGTAGGGCGTTGTGTTCTGCCAGCTGATTGTGTTGATGAGGCCCTTTTCTACGCGGTGCGTGGAGATAAAACCCATCGCCGGTTGATCGAGTTTGCCCTCTTCGACCATGATCTCGAAGATACGCTCAGCTTCGGCCGAACCAACAACAACTTCGAGCAGTTCCTTTTTGGGATTGATCGCCAGCTGCAGCATGAAGTTCAGCCGATCGCGTATGCCGTGGCCATAACCGAAACTGATTGTCGGCGAAGGACTACCGGCCACCATCGCGCCGCGCGCGATTTCTTCAGCCATACCGCGCTGGCTGATACAGGTGATGGCTACGAGGTCTTTGTGGAATTCATAACTCTCGCCTGCCGCGACGGGAGAACCCGCAAACGGATCGGTGCCCGAAATCCAGAAGTCGTGTATGCGGCTCGCATAGATTGCGCCACCACCGAAGTGGTCGAGCTTACCGGTTTTGATGAGGTTGGTCATCACCGTGTCGACATGGGCCGCCGGTACCAGCAGGTAGAGAGTGTCGAGTGAGGGGGAGATCCCACCGAGTTTAAAGAAGCCGACCTTTTTGCCGTGCATGAGCCCGCGCGCATTGGTGACGAATGTGGGCTTTACACCCATATCGATCGCCGACTGTACGAGAGTCTTGCTCTTCGAGCGGTCAACGACACAGGTAACGAGGTAGTAGTCGGTGAAGTGTTGTAATTTATCGATCATTGTGCGGCCGCCGTTTCACGCGGGGTTCTCAGGCGTATGTAAAGCCCAAGCAGCAGAATATTGAGAACCGGATATGCAGAAGCAAGGGCGAGTACGCCGAAACCTTCACCTGCACCGGTCGCCGAACTGAGCGAAAGGCCGATCGCAAGTTTCAGGGGCACGGTCACGGGGCCCGTGGTGACCGCGCCACCGTCCCATGCGATGTTGACGTATTTCTCTTCGTTGAAAATCGTCAGTACCAGCAGGAGTCCGTACGGCGGCAAAAGCAGGTAAAGAAGATCAATGTTATACAGAAGTGAAATGATTCCGAGCCCTGCGCCAATACCCACGCCCAAAGCCACAGCCTGGCTGAATAAATTCTTTTTGAACGCACCCTGCGTCACGTCTTCGACCTGCTGCCCGAGGACGTTGAAGGCCGGTTCGGCAAGTGTCGCGCCATAACCCAAGATCACGGCGAAGATGACAACAATGACCTTTCCGAAGTTTGTGCCATAGAGCGGCGCCATCGCATCGATCGGCGGTTTCGCATCGGCAAGGAAGGCGTTGGGTAATGTGTCACCGACCTGGTTGCCGAGTTCACTTAAACCCACTGCGAGGCCAAAGTTAAAAAGGAACAGGCCGATAATGGCGAAAAAGATCGCGAGCACGAGCTGCGGAGTGGGGATGCCTTTCTCTTTCAGGAAAAAGCGCATCACCACAAAAAGGAATGTGAAGATCGGCAGAATCGCCTGCACACCCAACAGCGCCGAATCTTTCACCATCATCAGCATTGAAGGGGCAACGACAACTTCCGCGGGGCCGTGAGCGACGGCAGCCGCGTGGCCCTGATCGAGAAAAGATAAAATGAAAGTCAAAATAACAACCATCGTAATCGGTATGATGGAAATAAGCGCAACCATGCCGAAGCCTGCCATGCCACCGTCACCCCGACCCGTGGCGCGGCAAACGCCGAGCCCAAGGGCAAGCACGAGCGGACAGAGCACGGGACCGACAATCACGGCTCCGGTATCCCATGCTAAACCGATGGCTTCTTTCAGATGCTGGTTGCGTGAGGCGACGAGTGTGAGGACAATACCGATACCGATGAGCGGCAGTACAATCGGCTTGAGGCTCCAGCCGTAGATGAACCGCATGGTGCCAATGACCACGGCGACGCCGACGCCGAAAGCCACCGTAAACACGAGGTAGAAGGGTTTGCCTTTTAAGAGTTTATAGAGCAGGGGCGAATGCGATTCCTGAAGGCTCGAGCCCGCCTGCTGCAGAGAACCGATCACAGGCTCGCCGAATGCCGCGAGTACGCCGAGTACGAAGGCAAATAACAGAATGGTTTTGCCGGAACTGCGCTTGGGCAGTGTGTTACCGACAGTCTCGCCGATCGGAACGAGGCCGATCTTCACACCCTCGAGAAAAAACGCGAGGCCCATGATGACCATCGAGATGCCACCGACCATGCCACCGATTTTCTCGAGGCCAAAACGCAGAATGACGATCTGGAATGCCACCAGGTAGAGGCACACCGGCGCCACAATCACGACCTGTTCTTTGATATTGTGGTACGCATACGGCAAAAGTATGCGCATCTGCTCGCCGAATGAGAGTTTAATCCGTTCCATAGACCGCCTGCTAAGGCCAGCCTTTCTTACGCGGTTGTAATTGGAATCATTTTTAACAGAATTTTAACACTAGCCGGGCGGTTTTGTCGCAGCAATACTGGGGTTCGCGGCGTGAAAATCCAGGTAGGCCTTCAGCGTCGGGTCGCTCAGCACCGGGTACATCTCACGAAAGCGCAGCCAATCGAGAATACAATAGAATGTCAGCTCTGAGAGACCGATTTTTTTCTCGGCTGTGAAATAATTCTCTGTCAATTGGGTCTTGAGCCAGGTGAGGATAGACTCTGTGCGGGCGCGCTGCTTCACGAGGTAAGCCACCTTATCGACTTCGACGCCGTCTTTGCGCAGATAGAAGACATTGATCGCCGATTCGACGCAGCCGTCGGCCGCCGTGACGAGATTTTTCTCCCGCCAGACTTCCGCGCCCTGCGGCTCACGCAGCAGTTTCGCATTCCCCTTGTGTTTTTTCGAAAGATATTCAATGATGGTGTGGCTATCCCACAGCACGATGCCATCGATTTCGACGCAAGGTACTTTCCAGATTGGGTTCTTCTTGCGCATTGCGGCCTGCCCGGCGTCGGTGAGTGAGTCGACGAGTTCAAAGGGGATATCCAGTTCGTGGCACAAATAACGCAGGCGCCGTACGAAGGGTGAGGTGACACTGCCGTAGAGGGTAATGGGGTTGGGCATAATTTAAACCCCGGTATATCGCGGAAAATAAGTCTTCGCAGCAATCGGAAAAATCTGCATGGTTTTGCCGCAGGAGGCAGCTTAGGGCCTTATCCCAGAATCCGGCCGAAAATAAATTCGTTCAGACCCTTGGGAATTAGCGCTGAGGCGAAACCCGCGGCGTGGCCAAGACCAATAGGGTAGCGCAAATCTGGCTTATCCTTGCGGGCAACTTTCAGTATCAGCGCCGCGATATCTTCCGGCGCAGATGCTATGAAGCCGCTTCCGGATTCCAGGTTTTCAACCAGCCCGAATACACGTTGGTAATCGGGAATATTGTTCGGAGACTTTTCCAGGTTTTGGGTAATGTTTGTCCTGACCGGGCCCGGCTCGATCAGTGACACAAAGACATCAAACCGGATCATCTCATAGCGGAGCGCCTCGCAGAAGCCTTCAATGGCGTACTTTGAGGCACAATAGGCTGACAGCATGGGCGCGGCAAACCGTCCAAAGCCAGAGCTGATTTGGATGATTTTGCCCTTCCTCTGGATGCGCATTTGCGGCAATGCCATTTGAATCAGCCGGACGCTGGCAAAATAATTTATCTCAAACTGCCGGCGCATCATGTCTGGCGATGCCTCTTCAGCCGGCCCGACGGCCATCGCTCCGGCGTTATTGATGAGGATATCCACACCACTCTTGATGAATTCGTGATCCCCCAGCTGCAATTCCAATGCTCGCGCATCTGCGAGGTCGACTCGTACGATCTGTATTTTCGGAAATTGCGACCGCAGCCGAAGTTCATCAGACTCCTTTCTGACTGTCGCAAGGATCTCATACTCCTGTGTTGCGCTCATTGCGCTCAGTGTTTCGTATCCGATACCCGAGGATACTCCCGTGATAAGTACTTTATCCATGCGTACGTCAGAAATCAGGTGCAAACAAAGAGTAAACAACAAACCGGTAAACTGTGGTCCGCTGGGATTTAAAAGTGTCGATACGTCCTTCCTTCTGGAATTAGTCCGCATGAAGCTTGAAAATAAGAACATTATTATTGTCGGCGGTTCCGATGGAATCGGCCAGGCCGTGGCTGTTGAGCTAAGCCGCGGGAATAATACCATTGCGATCATTGCGCGGAATCAAAAAACGCTCGAGGAGACTGCTGCGATGATTCGCCGAAACGGCAGCAAGGCTATCGTGAAAATCGCCGACGCACTCGATACGGAAATCGCCGAAAAAACTGTGCAGGAACTGAGTGCAGAAATGGGCCGCATCGATATGGCGCTGCTGAACGTGGGCGGCGCCGGAAGCACTTTGGAGGTTTTGACGGGGAAACCCGGCGACGCAAATATGACAATGCGCCTGAATTTTGAAACGATGACAAATTATCTATTCCCGCTGGCGAAAATCATGAAGGGACAGGCGGGCGGTGGCATTATTGCACATACGAATTCACTCGCGGGATTCATCGGCATGCCGCTTGCCATGCATTACAATGCCGGGAAAGCGGCGACCCGGATCTTCTTAGATGGCGCCCGGATTGAACTCGCCAGGCACGATATTCGTATCGTTAATCTCTGCCCGGGGTTTGTGGAAACCCGCCTGCAAGAAAACAATCCGTTACCGAAGCCATTTCTGATGAGCGCCGAGACCGCTGCAAAAGAGATGGTGCAGGCAATCGCCGATGAAAAGGCCGAGCATCTCTTCCCCTGGCAATTAGCGGTAGGTACCACATTGGGCCAAATGCAGCCCAAGTGGGTATTACAAAAATTCTTTGAGTTGGCTGTGCCTGAGTGACCTGGAAAAGTTTTTCGGCTAGTCTGCCCCGATGATCGGCTTTTTGTAGGAGTACAAACCGTGAACGCCGCCCTGCGCCTGCGCCGCAAGCGAACGGGGTTCAAAACGCAGCTTGCTGGTGTGCAGCGCCTGGTGCAGGCCAGAGATGTCTTTGCAACCCATGTCCTGTAATGCATGGCGTACACCCTGCATCAGGTAAGGTACGAACTCGAATAAGCTGCCTTTGTCGACGACTGCGCCTGAAACCCCTTGAGCTACGCGGATCTTCTGGTCTTCGACGTTATAACGTTTGGCGCCGCCGCCTGAACCTTCCATCGCTTCAATAGAAGCCATGCCGCGGAATTTTTTGAGCCGCACGCCGTTCTCGTAGTAGTAGTCGCCCGGTGCTTCTTTGCTGCCGGCAAGCAGCGAACCGCACATGACTGCACTGCCGCCGACGGCGAGTGCCTTGGCAATATCGCCGATGTTGGCGATACCGCCGTCGGCGATTACGGGTATTTTATGTTTCGCAGCCATGAGCGCGGTGTAATAGACCGCCGTCGCCTGCGAACGGCCGCAGGCCATGGTGTCCTGCGTGATGCAGATCGAACCCGGACCCATGCCGATACGCAGTGCATCTGCGCCGGCTTTGATGAGTGCCTCGCCTTGTTCGCGTGTAACGACATTGCCGGCGACGACATCGACCTCGGGATGTTTTTTCTTGAGCTCCTTCAACAGGTCGATCTGGAATTTCGAATAACCTTGCGCTGAATCGACGACGAGCAGGTCGACGCCGCGCGCGACCAGCATGTCGATGCGTTCGCGGTCATGCGGGTGCGTCGAGACTGCGGCGCCGACGCGCAGACGCTTCTGCGCATCTTTGGTTGCAAGCGGATATTCGCGGTTTTTCTGTAAGTCGGTGCGGCTCATGAGCGCCACAAGGCGGCCGTTCTTGTCGATGATTGGCAATTTGCCTTTTTTAGACTTACGCAGTATTTCATTCGCCTCGACGAGCGAGACACCTTTAAGTGCGGTGACGACGTCGGTGGTCATGACTTTGGAAAGCGGAATCGAACGGTTCTTCTCAAAATCGACATCACGGTTAGCGACGATACCGACAAGTTTTGTCATCAATGTGCCGTCTTCGGTGATCGGTACACCATGGAAGCCATAACGCTCGGCGATGTTGTCGATGTCGGCGATGGTATTTTTCGGAGAGAGCACGATAGGTTCGGTAATGAAGCCGTTCTCAAAACGTTTCACGCGTTCGACCTGTGCGGCCTGCTCTTCGATCGAAAGGTTGTTGTGGATGATGCCGATGCCGCCCAATAGCGCCATGGTGATCGCCATGCGGCTTTCGGTAACGGTGTCCATGGGCGAACTGATGAGTGGCAGTTTGGTTTTGACATTGCGCGTGATGCGTGTCTCGAGGCTGACATCCTGCGGGGCGAAATCGATATAACCGGGAAGAATAAGAAAATCTTTATAGGTGATACCCTGGTCTTTTTCAAAAACCTGGGAAGCTGAAAAACCGTCGATGTATTTGCTTTTGGAAGTTTTAGAGGAAGTGCTGCGTGCCATGTGATAGTTTAAGGAAAAAAAACACGCGGTCAAGTTTAATTAAAAGTCTCGACGGCGGGCAAAAAACCTGAAAAACGTTGCCGGAGGAGCGAATGCGCGCGCCGAAAAAATATTTCACCCAGGTGCCTGTTTTTGCGCTAATCTGTATATTCGTTGGGTTTGCTTTTTCCTTATCGAGCCTTTCAGTACGCGATCAAAGGTTTCAGGCCCTTTTTTTCGAGAATACAATCTCAGCACTGTGCATCGGTCTTTGCGCTTTTACCAGCGGTTTTATAGCTTACCAACATCTCCGCCATCAACGTGTTCCCCAATTTTATCTGAAAAGCCTCGGGGCCTCCCTCTTGGGTGGTCTCATGGGCCGAACACTTGCGGTATTATTACATAAATTCACCTCAGGAAGTTTGCCGATTGTGTGTTTAGATTTGATTCTTTCTTTCGTACCCGCGCTTATGATGACATTTCTCATTGCAACGGGTTATATTTTCTACTGGCACCACGGAGAACCTGTCGCGAAAGCCGGTGATTTTCCGGAAACGATTGAGATCCGTTCAGAGGGTAAGCTCCGTTATCTGCCGGTCCGCTCGATCTGCTACCTCACCGCCAACGGCAAGAGGACCATTATTCACACCGAATCGGGTGACCACACGGTGAACATGCTGCTCAAGGAGTTTCTCCGCCGGTTTTCGATTCCCGGGCTCATGCGATCGCATAAAAAACATGCCGTGCAGACGCGCGCGATCCAGTCGCTGCGGCATAACCATTCGGGTGAATATCTCGCCGCTCTTGCCGGCGAGGCGTTTATTGTGCCGGTTTCCCCGAAATTTCTGCCCCAGATACGCCGGGCAAAAACCGGTTGATTTTGTTCCAGTTTTTTCCGCTTTGTTCCATCCCCCATTGACAATGGTGCACCGGGGGATTATAAGCGAGACTCAAAATCTGTTTCTAGTAAGGAAGGTTCAATGAAAGTACTCAAAGTGATCGGAATTCTGCTGGGAGGCATTGTTGCTTTGTTTCTCGTGACGGCGGCGGTTACGAAAAAGAATTATGCCGTCGAAAGATCAGTGACGATAACGAAGCCCAAAACCGAAGTTTTCAGTTATGCGAAGCTCCTCAAAAATCAGGATAATTTCAGTGTCTGGGCGAAAATGGATCCGGAGATGAAAAAAACTTACCGCGGTACGGACGGCACCGTCGGCTTCGTTTCGGCCTGGGAGAGCAAGAAGGACGATGTCGGCACGGGAGAACAGGAGATAAAAAAAATCGACGAAGGTAACCGCATCGACTACGAGCTCCGTTTTCTGAAACCGTTTGAAGCGACCTCGCCGGCGTATCTGGCTTTTACTGATGCTGCTGACGGCCAGACGAAGGTGAGCTGGGGCATGAGCGGGCGCATGCCTTATCCGATGAATATCATGCTGCTGTTCATGAATATGGAAGAGATGATCGGCAAGGACTTTGACACCGGCCTTGCAAATCTCAAAAACATTCTCGAAAAAAAATAATCGCCGAACGGGAATCCGCGTGAAAATCTGCCGGGTTCCCGTTTTGGTATTTTGCTTGTCATATTATGTCGCATCACCCTGATGTGACATAATATGGCAGTGGAACAAACAACCGAAGCCGGGTTAACTCCACCGAAACCGGGGTATCTCGCATCTGTTGCGACGTCTAAGTCGAAAAACCAGACGATCCAGTACATGCGGCCAACGCTCTCGCGCAACGAACTCAAGTCGGTGCTCGAGTCGCTGATTCTCGAAGAGGTTTCATTCGGCCAGGGCGTGCTGGATTTTGAAAAAACCTTCGCGCGCACTTTTGATTTCGGACACGCCGCCGCCGTCGACTCGTATACATCCGCCTTTCACCTGGCCCTGCTTGCAGCGGAGCTCGGCAAAGACGATGAAATCGTCATGCCGGTTACCGCGCCGCTCTGTCTCATCGATGCGGCGGGGTACAATGGTGCCCGCGCTGTGCTGGTCGATCTTGCGAAAGATTCGTTCCACCCCGAAGTGGATGCCCTTTTGGGCGCGATCACGGATAAGACCAAGGTCATCTTCCTCCCTTATGTCTTTGGCTCGTACAAGGACTTCCGTTCCCTCTACGAAAAGCTCGAAGCAGCGGGCCTACGCAAAAGTAAAGAGCGTTATATCCGTGTGATCGAAGATATCTCGCATGTGATCGGCCATGAGTTTAACGGCCGCCAGGCGGGGGCCGACGCCGACATTGCGATCGCCGGTCTCAACGAAGACCATCTCATGACGATTGGCAAGGGCGGTGTGGTGCTCACCGATTCGCACAACCTTTTTGCCGTCATCAAAGACCTGCGCGTGCAGGGTGGTAACCGCCCCTACCGCATGCGTTTTGACTATGCCATCACCGACTACCAGGCGGCGATGGGCCTTGAGCAGCTCGGTAACCTTTCGGCGATCATTGAACGCCGCCGTCGCATGGGTGTACTCTATAACGAAGCGATTGCGCACAGCCGTTTGAAATCCTACTTCGCCATACCAGAGGCGGATGTCTGTGGTTCTTTCCCCGTGCTCAGCGATTCGAATATCGAACACATGCAGAGATATTTTTCTTCGCTGCAGATTGAAACGCGCCGTGTATTTCCGAACGGCCCGTTGCACCAGGTCATGGGGCTGAATCCTTTGGATTTCCCGAATGCCGAAAGACTTTACCAGCGCGGTGTGCTGTTGCCACTCTATCCGATGCTGAATAAAGCAGCGGTTGAAAAAATTACCGCGGCGATCCGCGGCTTTTATTGAGCGCGGCGCTGATGCGACAATAATTCTTGAATTATGTCGGATGGCGGCGTGGTTGTACATTTTTTTGTGGAATGTTGTGCATAACTTTCGCAAAAGAAGAGACATAGTTTTAAAAAATATTTTTCGTTTTCCTGAATTTTTTTTGATTTCGTCTTTACGTTGCGTTCAGCCTACCGGATTCTCATCCGCTCGATGGACAAGCAGCAGAAATTTTTTGAGTGCCCTGAATGCTCTACCATCGTGGAGCGTGTCTTCCAGAACGGCATCTGTAGAAATTGTCTCAACAAAAAACTGCAGGCCGTGCGTATCGTGATCGATAAGAACCACGCGTTGAAAGTTGCCCGCATGGCAACTGCGTGACCTGTGCCGAGTAGCGACGCGTATCGAGGCATGGTTAGCGTCTCTTCCTATTCTGTCATTCTCGACCGCGACAAAACCATCAATGCCGACCCCGGATACCTGAACGACCCCGCTAAGGTCGCCTTGTTGCCGCGCGCTGCCGACGGTATCCGACTCTTAAACCAATTCGGTATCAGGGTTTTTGTCGCCAGCAATCAATCCGGCGTTGCCCGCGGATTGATTTCACTGACAGAACTGGCGGCCGTGAATGCGAAAATTTCCGCTCTTTTAGCCGCCGAAGGCGCGCATGTCGAAAAGATCTACGTCTGCCCGCACGGCGACGACGATGGCTGCGATTGCCGTAAGCCTAAACCGGGCCTTGTACAGCAAATCATCGATGAATACGCGATAGATCCCGCCAGGACCTTTATCGCCGGCGACCGCGCCCGCGACCTCGAGTGTGCAATCCCCTTCGATATCCGCGGTATTTTGGTGGGCCCCGACGAAACTGTAAAACCACCCAATATGGTTTTTCACGCGGAGAACCTGCATGAGGCCGCGGCTTTCATTCTCGAGACGGTTTTCGAAGAAGAATCGCACAGCAAGGTGTTCGCAACCGCAGAAGCATTTTTACCGCAACTCGAAAAGACCAAAAATGCCGGTAAAAAAGTCATTTTTACAAATGGTTGTTTTGATCTCGTACACAGCGGGCATGTGCAATTGCTTGCCCAGGCGCGTGCGCTCGGCGATTACCTGGTGCTGGGATTAAACTCAGACCGCAGCGTGCGTGCGCTGAAAGGTGAGTCACGCCCCGTGAACAACGAACAAGACCGCGCCCGCATTCTTGCGCAGTTGCCGTATATCGATGCGGTCGTGATCTTCGACGAAGATACTCCGGTTGAACTCATGCAAAGACTCAAGCCCGATATCCAGGTGAAGGGCGGCGACTATATCAAGGAAAAATTGCCGGAATACCCGGTGATGAAAGAGATGGGAAAAGAAATTGTGATTCTACCTTTCCGCAAAGGCTATTCGACGACGGGCATTCTCGCCCGCAGCCACGCTAAATAATTTCGTCGACCGTTGCTTTCAGCTCGCCTTTCGCGAGGCGCACACGCACCTGTGAACCCTTCTCGACTTTTTTCGCATCGGTCAGAATCTTATCGCCATCGTAAACGACAGAATAACCGCGCGACAGCGTTGCCAGCGGTGAATAAGCATCGAAGCGGCCGCCTGTGCTTTCAAATTCAGCGCGCGTCAGCTTCAGCTTTTGTGCCATCAGTACATCGAGCGGAGTGAGCTTGTTGAGAGCGTTGGCATTGCTGGTAACAATATTGCGGAAGGTGAAGCGCAGTTTCGATTCGAGCTCGTCGAGAAAGTGCGCCTGGTCTTTGACGAGCACATAGGGTTTTTCCCAGAATTCTTTTTCCGACGAACGTAAAAACCTTTCACGCAGTGTGCGCAACTGACCATCGAGCGTCGCCGCGTTGCGTTTTGCAAAACCATCCACCTTGAACAGCAGCTCTTCAACCGCGGGAAAAACCGCGCGCGCGGCATCGGTGGGTGTTGCCGCGGCATAGTCAGCGACATCGTCAGAGATCGGGTGGTCGATCTGGTGGCCGACCGCAGAGACAACGGGAATGCGGCAAGCGGCAATGATACGGCAGACGGCTTCGTCGTTGAAAGCCATCAGGTCTTCGGCCGAGCCGCCGCCGCGGCCGACAATGACGACCTCACACTGCCATTGCGGTTTTTGAATTTCTGTCAGCGCCGCAGCGATTGAAGCCGCCGCCGCCTCGCCCTGCACCTGGGCGGGTGCCAGCACGATTTCGGCATGAGGATACCGTTCCTGCACCTGTTTCAGCATATCGCGGTAGGCCGCGGTTCCGGCCCCTGTCACAATACCCACGCGTTTGGGAAGAGTTGGCAATTCACGCCGGGTCTCAGCGGTCTTTATCAATCCCTCTTTAAGAAGGCGTTCGCGGATCTGCTGCAGCTTCTGCAGAATGTCGCCCGCGCCGACCTTTTGCACGCGGCGGACCGTGAGGCTGTATGTCGATTGCGGCGCATAGATGCCCATCGAGCCGAACAGCTCGACTTCGAGGCCGGCCTTGAGCTCGAAATCCAGTGCGGTCTGGGCAAAACGGAAATAGGTGCAACGGACGGTGGGGCGTGGGTTTGCACCCTTTTGGCTCATGTCTGAAAGCGTGATATAGATATGGCCAGAGGAGGAGTGTTTTTGGTACGAAGTAATTTCGCCGCGCACCCAGACATCCTGTAGTTCGGGCGTACTCTTGATTTTGGCTTCGATGATACGGCAGATTTCGGCGACGGAGAACTGTTGCGGCACGGGTCGCATCGAATGCAAAATCGGATCGCAGCCGCAAAGTGAAAATCGAAAAGGGCCCGGAGATGATTGTCGCGCCTGCAAAAAATTTCATGCGCGCCATCTGTATTTGTGCGCTCGCCGCCGCGCTTTCATGCAAATCATGGGGGAAGTTCTGGGAGGTTGGCACCGTAACGATCAGTGCCTTGGGCGGGCGCAGTACCGGGGAGTTGTGGAGCAATACACTGATTGGCAGCTCAACAAGCTCTGTAGCGCGCATTGAAATCTCCATTGCCGGCGGTGCCTGGGGCATAGCAACCGGCACGACGTCATGGCGCTATGCGATTCCTTTTTCGGCGAATCTGAAAGTCGGCAAAAAATATGCTTTTAGTGCGCGTGCGGTAGGTAGTGACGGGTCCGTGATCGCGACGCAATCGGGGGATTTGCTGCGTCGGGAAAATCACGATATCAACGGAGACGGCTATGCCGACTTCATCGCGGCAGCTCCGGCACGTAATACCAGCACTGGTTCGATCTATATTTATTATGGCGCTGCGGCGCCGCAATACGCGGCTTCGGGCGCCGGCGCACCAACAATCATCACTGGCGGCGGTACCCAGCGCAGCTTCGGCTCAGCCTTGGCCCTGGGTGACATCAATGGCGATGGTTACGCCGATCTGGCCGTTGGGGGCGAGCAGTATGCCTCGGGCGCATACAACGGTGCGGTGTGGATCTATTTCGGCGGCAGTAATGGCATTCCCAGCCAGGCGGCGCTGGTAACGGCGCAATATGTCGGCATCGCCGCAAACGATTATTATGGCGGCGCGGTTGCGGTGGGCGATCTCAACGGCGACGGTTACCAGGATGTTGTGGTTGGCGCGCGTGAGCGCGTCGGTTCAACGGGTGAAATTTATGCGTACCTGGGTTCATCCTCCGGCTTGTCATTAGCAACGGCAACCGTGAAAACCGGTACCGGATCTGAAAGGTTCGGTTCTTCGCTGGCGGTGGTCGATGTCAACAGCGACGGCATGGCAGATGTCATTGTCGGCGCACCGACAGCCACCCCAACTAGTCTAGCCTATGTTTTTCACGGCATTGCTTCGGGTTTTAATACCACTGCGGCCGCCACGATCACCGGAGAGGCCGCTGACCGTTTCGGTGACGGCTTCGCCACCGGCGATTTTAACAATGATGGCTATGTGGATATAGCGGTTCAAGCGCGCGATCACAATGCGGGTCTCGCAACACAGGGGAAGGTATACTTTTTTCCGGGAAGCGCGGCAGGGTTCTCTAATTTCACAGCCAACAGCGCAACGCATCTGAATTTTTCGGGTGAGTTAGCCGGATCAACCCTTGGGCGCAGCATACGCATTACCGATGCCAACGGTGATGGTTTTGCCGATTTGCTCTTTTCTTCTTATCTGCCGGCGTCGATTCCCGGAAAAATTTATTTTCTTCCCGGTAACGCCAGCGGCTTTAGTTCAGCGAATGCGGCAACGATTGCGCAACAAATCACCGGCATCACCAATGGCGACGGTCTTGGTGTCTGCATGAGCGTGAAAGATATCAATGGCGACGGCTTTCCCGATCTCATCGCAGGTGCCTATAACCGAAACGCGGGTGCCGGTGGCGGGCAGGGCACGGCCAGTGTCATTTTAGGGAGTAGAGCCGGCTTTTCGAGTCCATCGTCTGCCGCGGCTGCTTTTACCCTGAATGGTGAAGCGGGGGGCGACAACTTCGGTCTTGTTGTCTATTAAGGATAAATGCCTAAAGCAATCTTAATCACACAATGCCTGCAGAACGACTTTGTGCGCCTGCTCGACAGATATGATCCGCTGCCGAATTTTCTGCATATCGGTTATGACGAAGCCAACCGGCTTCTGGGCGAGCGCGTCGAAGAGGGGCCGGTCGCGCAAATCATACGCTGGGCTTACGACCAGAAATCCGACGACCTGGGAATCATACATATCCGCGACTGGCACGACGAACACGATACCGAGCAACAAGGGCATCTGAACCAGTTCGGAAAACACAGTCTTAGGGGAACAGACGGCGCTGATTTTGTTTTTAGCAAGCAGATCAAAGAAGGTCGCCACCATGCGATCGTCGACGCGTCGGGCCTCAATGATTTTTACCAGACGGATTTAGCGGAGCATCTTAGCGATTGCAATGCTGCCGCCCTCAAAGTCGGGTTGATCGGCGTCTGGACCGAGGCTAAGATTACGTATCTCGCCTATGAACTCCTAACCCGGTATCCTAAAATCGAACTTTCGACCTGCAGTGCGCTCACGGCGAGCTCATCCCGCAGCCAGCACTTTATTGCCCTCGATCATCTCAAAAAAATTCTCGGTGTGAAGATCTTTGATTCCGTCGCCAGCTTCGCCGAACACCTCGGCGGCGAAGGGCATGGGGTCACCCCTTCGGCTTATGCTGCCGCTAAGATGCTCGACGATGCCAAATTCCATTTTAATATTCCGTATACGCTTAAAGAAGCAGACAATAAAATATTGCATTATCTTTTCCGCGACAGTAAATCCGCCGATTTCATCTGTCTTGACGGCGGCTTTAGCGGCAACGTGGTCTTAAAGGCCGAATCGCGCGACCAGTATGACCAGAAGCAGACGCCGACAGTCGTCAAGATCGGCGAACGCGACCCGATTTCGCGCGAACGTGCGGCATTTGAACGCGTGCAGGAAGTACTCGGTAACAGCGCACCGGCAATCGTCGATTTTGCCGAATTCGGCACGCGCGGCGGCATCAAATACCGTTACGCAGCCATGACCGATGGCAAAGTGAAGACGTTCCAGAAGTATTTTGCCGAAAGCGACGATGTGGAACTGCTCAGAAAATTTTTAAGTATCGTTTTCACCCGCCAGCTCGGGAAATTCTACGAGGCCGCGGTTCAGGAGAATCTGAATCTGCTTGAGTATTACGATTTCCGTCCCAAATATGCCGATTCGGTGAAACGTAAGTGTGCTGAACTGGCGGACCTGCAAGCCGATGGCACTCTCAAAATCACAGAGGGCTTGCACGTCGAAGACGTCGCCGCTTTTTACGCGCACGACCTGCTCACTTTGCGCGAGACCGTCGCCGTACCGCGCTACGTTTCCTGGCTGCATGGCGACCTCAACGGCGCCAATATCATGATCGACGAGGCACATAATGTCTGGCTGATCGATTTCTTTCACACACACCGCGGCCATGCGCTGAAAGACTTAATCAAACTCGAAAACGATATCCTGTTTATTTTTACGAAAATTGATGATGCGCATGATCTGTTTTTGGCGAAACAGGCAACAGACTGGCTGTTCGATATCCATGATCTCGCGGTACCTCTCGGTGAGATTCCTGTTACACTGGCCGCCGATGCCCGCTTTCGGAAATCCCTGCTTGTCATTCAGTACCTGCGCGGACTTTATAAGAATATTATCGATCTCGACCGCGACCCCTACCAGTTTTTCATCGCCGCTGCGCGTTATGCCATGCACACGCTCTCCTTCGACGAGTGCAATCTCTGGCAACGCAAATGGGCGCTCTATGCGGGAGCGACTGCGCTGGGGCGCGTACGCGCATCGCTGGCACAATCGGCGCAACTCAGAATCGATTTTATGGATCTGCAGGGCCATGCGTCGCCCCAGGGACTCATCGGGCTGACAATCTTGCCGGGTCGCAAGGACCGTGGCCGCGACCTGGCGACCGATATCGAACAATTAAAAAAATCCGGCGTCGGCGCCGTGGTGACCCTTATCAGTAATGCCGAATTTGGCGACTACGGCGTACCCGATCTGCTCGACAAATACCGCAGCGCCGGTTTCGAAGTACTGCACACGCCGATTAAAGACCAGGGTGTACCCACCGCCGATCAGGCCGATGAGCTTCTCGGCTTCATCCAGAAGAATGCGGATGCAAACCGGCGCACGGTTCTCCATTGTGTCGGCGGTCTCGGCCGCACGGGGGTTGCTGCGGCGCTGTTTCTGAAACACTTCGCAGGTATCGATGGCGATGAGGCAATTAACCGTATACGCGCCGTCCGTTCGCCCCGTGCCGTAGAAAATCTCGATCAGGAAAATTACGTGAGAAATTATGCCTAAGCGCTATAAAGTCCCGAAGGGGTATCCCGGTTATTATCCGCCGCCGCCACACATCGATCTCGCCGAGCGGTCGAAGGCAATTCTCGAACTCAAGGCGCCCGACGCCGAGCCTGAAGATCAAAAGCCGGGTCTTAAAAAACGGATCTTACTTTTTCTCGGTTCGTATATTCTGAAATACTATATTCAACTGGCATTCCGCACGTCGAAGCTACTGCTCTTCGATGTGCATCCCGATACGGAGAAGCTGCTCGCAGACCCGAAGGGGCAGTTTATCATTGCCATCTGGCATAACCGGCTGATGTATACAGTCTACAGCCTCTCAGACCATGTTGCCGGCCGCGGCCATGACATACTTGCAATTATTTCGCAATCCTCTGACGGCGAACTGATCGCCCGGGCAACGAAGATGTGGGGAGCATACACTGCACGCGGCTCATCGTCGCGCGGCGGTACATCCGCCCTGAAAAAAATTCTCCGCTACACAAAACTGCATTTTCATCCGCTCATCACTCCCGACGGGCCGCGCGGGCCTGTGTATATCGTCAAAGAGGGGTTACCGGCGATGGCGCGGTTCACCAATCTGCCGGTCGTGCCGATGTGTTATGCCGCAGAGAAAAAGTGGGTAACACGATCGTGGGATCGCTTCATTATCCCGAAACTTTTCTCGAAGACGGTGCTCTCTTACGGGGCGCCGATCTACCTGGCGCGTGACATGCCGGTAGCCGAAGCCTGCGCGTATCTGCAAAACGCGATGATGGCGCAGGTCGATTTTGTCGAAGGGGCGCTGGCAGACCTGCTGGCCGGGAAAAAAGTCAGGTCTTTGCCGGAAAATCCTTAAGAAAAAGCATCAGCTCGCGGAACGGCATGGGGCGGGCGAGCAAATAACCCTGCATCATGTCGCAGCCCTGTGTCTTGAGAAACTGCCGCTGCTCTTTTGTCTCTACACCCTCGGCGACCACACTCAGCCGCAGGTTGTGCGCGAGCCCGATGATCGTGCGCACAATGGCCGCGTCATCCGGATCATCTTCGACGTCGCGCACAAACGATTGGTCGATTTTCAGGTAATGGATCTTGAGCTGGCGCAGGTAACTCAGCGATGAATAACCGGTGCCGAAATCGTCGATAGAAAATTTTACACCGATTTCAGAAAGCTGTCTGATGGCCTTGCGCGACTTTTGTGTGTCTTGCATGATCATACTCTCGGTCACTTCGAGTTCCAGGCGATTCGGCGGGAAGCCATGCCGCAGAATCACTTCTTCGACACTGGCAGCAAAATCCGTACTCTGTATCTGCCGGGCGCTGGCGTTTACAGAAACGCGCAGATCGCCGTAGCCGTGTTCCTTTAGGAGGTTAAAGTCGCGGGCAACCTGATTTAAAACCCACATGCCAATCTCGATGATCTGGCCCGACTCTTCAGCGATCGGAATGAACTTACAGGGAGAAATCTGGCCCAGGCCCGGGCGGTTCCAGCGTAATAGGGCTTCGCACGATTCTATCTTGCCATTTTTAAAATTCAGCTGCGGCTGGTAGTGGACTTCGAGCTCGCCCCTGTGAATCGCTTCGCGCAGCGCTGCATCGAGTTCGATACGCTCATGCGTGACACGGTTCAGTTCGTCAGAGAAATACTGGAACTGGTTGCGGCCGCTTGCCTTCGCGTGGTACATCGCGATGTCGGCATTTTTCAGCAGTGTCTCGGCCTCTTTGCCGTCGCGCGGAAATACAGCAATGCCTATGCTGGCGCTGGCGTTTACCCTAAAACCATCTATCTCCATGGGCTCAGAAATCTTGTGGCATATTTTCTGCGCCAGCGATGCCGCTTCTTCTGGCCGGGTGTCTTCGGGCAGCAGAATGATAAATTCATCGCCGCCGCGACGGGAAACAGTGTCGATTGCCGTAACCGAACTCCGGAGTATTTCGCCGATCCTCTTCAGGAATAAATCGCCGCGGTGGTGACCCAATGAGTCGTTGATTTTCTTGAAGTGATCGATATCGAGGAATAAAAGCGCAAAGGCGGATTGATGGGCTTCGGCAAAGGCGATCGCCTGGTGCAGCCGGTCGCCGAACAAGCCACGGTTGGGTAATCCCGTCAGCGCATCATGCTGGCCGAGATAGTGGATCTCCGCCTCTGCTTCGGCGCGCTGTAGTTCAGCCGAGGCACGCGCCGCAAAAATCTCGAGAATCGTGCGGTTCACCTCTGCATGCCGCGGCGAATTTTCATGCAGAACGCGTATGGTGCCGATCTCCGCCGCATTCTTATCGAGTAAGGGTATGCCAAAATGGTTGCGCACATGCGAAAAGTGACCTGGCAAGCCCCGGGGTATTTCATCGCCCGCAAACCTGAAGTTTTCCGTGATTTCGCCGTCGGCCCAGACTGCGAGCGTCTCAAATTCCCGGTTCTCCGCTTTTACGCGTCTGCCGATGATGGCCGATTTAGCGTCAAACATATGCGCCAGTTCGCGAACAAAAGATTGGAAAAACTCATCCCCTGTGCCGGTAGTGCCCGCCGCGATGCGCGAAAGCAGCGTTTCCTTCCGTTTCAGATCGAGCAAGGAAAGAATGACCTGCGCGCTGACCGCGAGAAAAAAGACCAGGATGCCGATATGTATTGCCTGGACGTCCTCCTGCGGAGTGCGCATCGCCCGCAAAATGTCCCAAATTCCGGTGATACCCATGACGCTGCCGCCGAGAATGATCGTGAGATTTTCCCGGTGGTTTCGAATCGTTGGGACTAACATGGCCATCCACAGGCCGATTGCCACGAGCAGGCTCAGCTGAAAGAGGCGCAGCACGGATTCGAGCGAATGTGACCAGAATAGAATATAACAGGAAGCCGCAATGGTGATCACGGCGAAGTACTGCGCTATGCGCTTCAGGAAATTCCGGTAACCACCGTCAAAGATTCTGTTGAAATACAGCGACAAACCCAAAGGCATGATATAAAAGGAGATGAGTTCCAGCTGCCGCCACGACCCGCTGTAAATTACCGTATGAGCCGGCGTGACACTCAGGCTCCAAATACCAATCGCAACCGAGAACAGTGAATAATAAAACACGAGAGGTCTGAATCGCCCGATCGCAATTAAAACAAAACCTGCGAAACCCGAGGCGACATAAATAATTGACGTGACTAAAATTTCCACAGCGCGGCCTCGGGCCTTTGAGTGTTTGTGGTTTCTGCGACAAGAACTTTTACAGCATGAATTTAAATTTTACGAAAAAAAAATAAATTATTTTGGCTCGTTAGCGACGCTGTGGCAATACCGGCAACGTGCTTCGTAAATATTTTCCGGAAAATCTGCTCTCTTTTCGGCAAAAAGTTTGCTCTGCGCGATCTCTTGCGAGGTTCCGACGGTAACAACTTCACTATAAAAAGAAGCAGGAGTGTATTCAGGCTTTCCTTCAGAGTTAATACCAACCAGTGTCAATTTCTGACTGTGGTGCGCTTCGCCGCCACAGACGACGCAGATCGCAGAAAGTTTTAAAGATTCGTGCGCGATTGCCAGGTAGTCACCGACAGTTCTCTCTGAGCCCGCAATCGGGAATGGCATACGGCGGTAATCCTGATCGAGCAGAGACATGATGACATCGATACCCGACCGGCTCAATCGCCTGACCGTGTCGAATAAACTGCCATCGAGAAACTGCGCTTCTTCAATCGCGACAATATCGGTACCTTCTGCGATCAATGGAGAAATTTCGCGCGGATGTGATATGACGTGAGCCTCTTCGCCCACCTGCACGCTTTCATCGCCGGCCTGCGCGAGGTAATGCGGCAGAATTTGCGTCGCATGGTAACGGTTATCGATCGCCGGTTTGAAGAGCTGCACTTTTTTGCGTGCAATTTTAGCGCGGCGCACGCGGCGCAGCAGCTCTTCTGTTTTGCCCGAAAACATCGGGCCATGAATGACAGTGATCTTGCCGACGGCGGATTGATCTTTCATGCGCGTCAGTTTCCGTAGAACCAGGTTCCCACAGCCTCACCGGCGATGAGCCGGCGGACAATCCGCATATTTTTTCCGGCGGCGATGCTCATGACCTGCCCCGCGGCGAGAATTTTTTCCCCTGCCTGCAGTTTTGTGATCATGCCGCCTGTGCCGCCACCGCCTTCGAGGGCGTCACCCGCGTGGCGTTTCACATCAGCAGAAACCTTCGCGACGTGAGGCACGGGCTTGCCATCGCGGTAAAACGCGTCGACGGTTGTCAGCAGTATTAACAGGGATTTCGGATAAAGCAGGGCAATATCGGCCGAAAGATTGTCATTATCGCCGACCTTGATCTCTTCGCTGGCGATGGCGTCGTTTTCATTGATGACAGGTACCGCACCCCAGTCGAGCAGCTGGTTGAGCGTGGCCTTGAGGTTCTGGCGGTGCAGCTTATTGATAAAGTCAGTGCGTGTGACGAGAATCTGCGCCGCGGCGAGTTTTTCCTTCGCGAAGGCGTTGCGGTATGAATCGATAAGCAGGCTTTGGCCGAGCGAAGCCAATGCCTGCTTTTCGCTCACAGAAGCCTTGGGTAAGGTCAGTTTATTGCGTTCTTTAAGAATCGCCCGGCCAAAACCCACAGCCCCGCTCGAGACGATGATGACTTTTTTTCCCTGCTTCTGCAGCTCACGGCATTCGCGCGCCACCGAGCGAAAATAGCTGAGGCTGCGTTTCTCGATATGCTCGGTCAAAACACCCGTTCCGAATTTCAGAACAACGTGCGTTGCTGCTTGAAGGCGACTTTCCAGGTTCATCGGCTGTCAGACCTGCATTACCTGTTTTTGCACAACCGCGCGTGCCGCTTTGTCATAGTCCATGAGGCCTTCGATGGTATTAAAATCGCGCTTTTCGAATGTTGTGCTGAGGGCGCGTTCGATGAGTTCAGAGATCTCGCCAAAGCGGATATCCCCCGCAAGAAAAGCGGCGACCGCGGCTTCGTTGGCGGCGTTGAAGACCGCGGGAAAATATTTGCCCTGGGTACCCGCACTTCGCCCCAGCGCATACGAACGGAATTTTTTTTCATCCACCGGGAAAAATTCGAGCGCGGGGTAATTGGCCGGCGCTTTCGCGGCTACGCAGACTTTAGATTCCTGCGGGTAATACATCGCATACGCTATCGGGTAACGCATATCGGGCTGGCTCACATGCTGTGTCACGGTACCGTCTGAATATTCAACCATCGCATGCACATAGCTCTGCGGATGGATTACCGCCTGAATTTTTTCGTAAGGCAGGTTGAAAAGATAATGTGCTTCTATCACTTCGAGCGCCTTATTGGTAAGGCCGGCGGAATCGACGGTGATTTTCTGTCCCATCACCCAGGTCGGGTGTTTCAACACAAGTTCTTTCGAGGCATTGTAAAAGTTATCGCCGTGGACATGCAGCAGGGGGCCGCCGCTGGCTGTGAGGTATGTGCAGCTAACCCCACCCCCGCCCCTCCCCTTATAGGGGAGGGGTGAAGACGAATCGCTCCCCCCTATAAGGGGGGAGCCGGAGGGGGGTTCTAAAAGCCGCCACAGGCTCGAGTGCTCTGAATCGATGGGCAGAAACTTTGCCCCGTTTTTGCGGGCGGCGGCGTTGACGACTTCGCCTGCAATGACGAGGCTTTCTTTGTTGGCGAGTAGAATGGTTTCGCCGCGGTTCGCCGCCTCGAGGGTGGTGGTGACGCCGGCCGCACCGACGATGGCAATGATGATAAAATCGTGCTCCAGGTCGAGTAGCGCGCGGGTTTTTTCCGCAGCGTCGGGTGAGGCTGTCGAAAACGATTGTCTGACGTTAAATTCGCGGGCAATCCCACTTGCTTTTTCTTCATTGTTGTGCCAGGTAAAGCCAACCAGCTCAAAGTCATCGCCGTGCTGGCGCAGAATATCAAGCGTCGAGTCGCCGATCGAACCTGTTGCACCGAAGAGAAGGAATTTCTTTTTCATCTATATCTTGGTCGTCGGGCGGAACCATCTATAAGTAACCACGGCGGCACGGCGAACACGGCGCATTACAGCCGACGCAGTTCTTGCACGATATAGAAGTAGTAGTATGCCGCGGGGATCGTGATGAGCATCGCATCGAGAAGATCGAGCACGCCACCGTGGCCGGGAATCAGGCCGCCTGAGTCTTTGATGCCCGCGTCGCGCTTGAGCAATGATTCAGAGAGATCACCGAGAATGGAGGCAAAATAGATAATCACACCGAAGATCGACATTTCCAGATAGCTGTAAGCCGGGACGTTGAAATACTTGCGGGCAACATAATAGAACACGAGAACGAGGGCATTCTGCATAACCCCGCCGAGAATATAGCCCTCGTAGGTCTTGTTGGGGCTGACGGCAAAGCCGACTTTATGGCGGCCGAAAGCCTTGCCCATAAAATAGCCGCCGGTATCAGCCATGGCGGTAGCCCAGGTCACCATCCAGACATAGAAGAGGCCGTTATCGAGACTATAAAGAAGAAACAGGTGCGAGAAGGTAAAGGGCAGGTAAATGACCGACATCGCATAGACCGCGAGAATCAGCAGCGAGTTTTCGACGCGGTTCTTCAGCAGCTGTAGTTTTAGCAGCGAGAAAAGGAAGACAAAGGTCAATCCACCTAGCAGCGCATAGTTGAATTTAAGTAGATTCAGCGCCTTTTTAATGCCTTCATTATAGAGCGGCGCGCCGGGAACATAATAGTTCGCCTGCCAGGCAAGGTAGACCAGGGTCAACAGCAATATCGTACTGACGACACCCAAGGTCTTTGGTATTTTCTCCTTAATTTTGGCTTCCGCGAGCTCGTAGAATTCGCGGATACCCAAAACGGCGCAAAGCATCGTGAAAGCATAGAGCGGGAACATGTACATGCCCTGGTAGCAGATGCTGAAAATGAACGCCCCAGCGATGAGAAGGCCGCTAATCAAGCGTTTTGGTGTTTCGCCCATGTGCGAGGGCAGGTATTTCATTGAGGTTGTCAACGATACGCTATGGGAATAGCGGTGACATGCGGAAAAACGGGATTTACACAGTGCTATCCGGTGCGTCCGCTACCGGCAGTGATCGCCCGCACGATTCTTTTGATTCTCGCGGCGACAGTGTTGCCGGCCGCACCCCTTCTGGCTAAGGTCGTTTCCCCAGAAGATACGGCGGTAATAACGGGAAATGAAAGCCGCGCGCGTCTTGTTGGCCGGCAAACCTATATCCTCGAAGACCAGGATGCCGCCATAACGATTACCGATATTCTTAAGCCTGAGCTGCAAAGCCGTTTCAGACGCAACGGACGCGACACCATCATCCGTGGTCTCGGGAGCCGCCCGTTCTGGCTCAAGGTGTCGCTGCAGAATACTTCAGGTTTCAGAGCATGGCTGGAGTTAGCGAGTATCCATCTCTGGTACGTGGACTTTTACGCCGAGGTGAAAGGTAAATACACGCGCATTTTTGAGGCGGGTTCGCTGCACAACCGCACTCTCAGAATCGGGCAGTCGAATGTCGTCAATCTCCCCATACCTGTGGGTGCCGAAGTGCAGACGTTCTACATCCGCGCCGTGGCCCTGCCGGCAGTGCAGGTACCCATCTACGCCGGTACGACGCAGCAGCTCGCGGAGAAAAAAGCCGTCGATGACTATTTTGTCGGCGGCTTTGTCGGCCTGATGCTGATTACGTTTCTCTTTAATCTTTTTCTGCTGTTTTCAACCCGCGATCGCACCTACATCTGGTATCTTGCCTACATTCCCGCGGCGGTACTCTCGATCACATTTCTCAAACATTATCCGATCGTCACGGCCCTCACACCCGCGAGCTGGCACGATTTTTTTTACACGCATCCGTCGTGGTGGAACCTGCCACTCATACTGGCCGGTTTTTTTGCCATCAGCCTTTTGAAGCTGAATCAGTTCAAAACCCTGAAGTATGCCATGCAGTTTGTTCTATTCTGTTTTATCGTGGTTCTGCCGCTACAGGATTTTTTCGGTCTGCTACCGCATGTGACGATGCCGATGCTTTCGCGGCCTTTGCAGGCGGCGTATAACATCCTCATTGTTGGCGTTGCCGGCTACCTGTGGATTTTCCGCCGCCAGCGGATGGCCTTCTATTTTATTCTCGCATGGATAGGAGCACTCGGCGGTACAACAATACAGTTACTGACGGTGAGCGGCAGATTGCCATTTAATTTTTTCACCGACAATGCTCTCTATTTCGGCATCGCCTGGGAGATTATGCTCTTCTCGCTGGCTTTGACCGACAGGCTCAAACAGGCCAATCTCAAAAACCTCTCGCGCAGCAACGCCCTGCTGCAGCAAACCAGCAACATGGCGCGCATCGGCGGCTGGGAGTTTTTTCCGGATGAAGATCGTTTTTACTGGTCGGATATCACGCGTACCATGTATGATGCGCCCGAGAGTTTTATTCCGCGCCCTGACAATGCCTTTCAGTTCTACGAGGATCGCAAAAGCCGGCTTATCATGGTGCGCGCCTTCACTGCCTGCCGCGAACATGGTATACCTTACGATATCGAGCTACAGGTTATCACCCTGAAGGGCAGGCAAATCTGGATCCGAACGATGGGTGAGGCGGAGTTCGAAAAAAATGTCTGCGTGCGCGTTTTCGGCACCTGCCAGGATATCACCGGGCGCAAGCACGCAGAGTTCGAACTCATTCGGGCAAAGGAAGCCGCCGAAGTGGCGGCGCGCGCTAAATCTGATTTTCTTTCGACCATGAGCCATGAAATACGCACGCCGATGAGTGGCGTCATCGGCATGGCTTCGCTACTGGCCGACACTGAACTCGACGAAAACCAGCGCAGTTATGTCGAAGTCTTGAACCGCAGTGGTGAAAATCTGCTGAACCTCATTAACGATATTCTCGATTTTTCGCGCATCGAGGCGGGCAAAACGGTGCTGGCGCATGAGCCCTTTGATCCTCTGGTTATTTCACGGCAGGTTGTCGATCTCATGACACCCAAAGGTGCCGAGCGGGGCAATGCCATCGAGACGTATTTCGATCCGGCGATCCGGTATCTCGTCGAGGGGGATGAATTCCGGCTGAAGCAGATACTTTCGAACCTCGTCGGTAACGCCGTGAAATTTACGGAACAGGGCGCGATCCTTTTGAGCATCCGCGAACTTGTTCAAAAGGATGATCGTGTCGAACTCGAATTTTCAGTTTCAGATACCGGCATCGGCATACCCGCTGATAAGATCGACCTGCTCTTTAAGCCCTTCACCCAGGTCGATGGCTCGATCGCCCGCCGTTATGGCGGTACCGGCCTGGGGCTTTCCATCTGCCAGCGGCTCGTCGACCTGATGGGTGGCACCATCGCCATCGCGAGCACCGAAGGGCGCGGTACCAGGGTGACAGTGCGGCTCGCCTTCCCGCGCGTGGTGGCGCCAGAAAACCCACCGGATTCGCTGCCGGTGCCGGTTGATTTTTCGCGTCATTATGCAGCACTCGTTGTCGACGATGATCCTGTAATCCGCGAAATGCTTGCAACAATGCTTGTGAAGTTGGGTTTCGATGTTGTGACTGCATCGGACGGTGACGAAGCAGTGCTGCGGTGCCGCGAGAAAAAATTCGATTTTATAACAATGGACACGAACATGCCGCGCGTGAGTGGTTACGAAGCAATTGGCGAGATCCGCAAACTTTCGGGCTCCGAAGAGCATCCGGTAATTATCAGTGTCTCGGCGACGGTTGGTCCTGCCGAAGCCATCCACGCCATGGAAACCGGTGCCAATGACGTTCTGACAAAACCGTTTACGTTCGAGTCAATCCGGAATTTGATGTTACGTTGGGACGCCGTATTGCGGCGTAGGGAGTAAGCATGCAGCAACAGCCGATCAAAAAGACCTACCGAATCTTGCTTGCCGAAGACGACCATGGCACGGTCGAGTTTGTGACGGCGGCGCTCGAACGTTATAATTTCACGGTTACACATGCAGGGGAAGGCCGTGCAGCGCTACGCCGTCTTTCTGAGGAATCCTTCGAGCTGATGCTGTGCGACGTCATGATGCCGCATATCGACGGCTTTAAGGCACTTGAGAATGCGCGCGAAAACCGCGTGCCAATACCGCCGGTGATCATGCTGACCGCGCTGCACGATCAGGAATCTGTGCTGCGGGCGAAAAAGCTCGGTGCCGCCGGCTATCTCGCGAAACCCTGTACCGCAACGCAGCTTATCGCAAAAGTCAAGGCAACCTTGGAATTGGCGGACGAAGATTTGGTAGATAAGTCTGCATTGCCCTTCACTATCAAAACGAGCGTTACGGATAATACGCTGATGCTGTCATTGGTCGGTTGCCCGATGAAAAACCCTTTGGGCGATCTGATCAAAGCTATGGCCCGCGTGGCGACGCTGCAGTTAGCTTTCAAAGCCGCGGAAATTCAGGCTGGTACAGATTTTCTCTACGCGGCAGCTGCCTTTGAGTATCTCAAAGCCATGGCCGGTTACCTGCAGAAATCCTACCATATTTCCAGGCCGAATATACAATTTAGCGGGCCGTTTTTTTCTCACGCAGACAAGGTATCCCTTCATGCTTTTAAGGAAGATTTTAGCGTTATCGTATCCTGAAGACGCCGACGTGTGCTGCCGATAGATTTGTGTTTGACTTCGCGAATAAGGTTGCCATTTCTTAGCGTCACTCGTCTAAGTTGAGAGAAGCCTAAATGTCGGTAAAGCGCGGTCATGCCCTGTTTCTTGGAGTTATGTGCCTGGCACTCGGTCGCTGCAATTCGCTGATCAGCGAAACCGAACGAATCCGCAAACTCTATGAACAGCAGCAAGCCGTCGTGCCTGTGGTAACGGCGACCGATCCCGCGGACAATAGTGTTGCGCCCTATAATCAAAGCTATATTGATATTACTTTCTCCAGCGAAATCGCTGCCTCGACATTCACGCCGCAAACCACCTTCGGCGCCTGTACTGGTTCGGTGCAGATAAGTTATGACGGCTTTGTTAATTGTATCGGCGGTACGGTGGATGCCTCGCAGAACCCGCGCCTGCGTTTTACGCCGGCCATTTTCCCGAAGGCCCTGGGGTTTCAGATTAGGGTTACAAATGCCGTCTTAAGCACAGCCGGAGTTCCCGTAACGCCTTACACCTCGCCCGTTGGGTTTAAGCTGGGCACTCCCTGCGGGACTTCCAATTGTTTCTTCAGCTACTCTACGCCGCTGATATACCCTGCGGGTGCATACTCGGGAATATTCCTGGTTCGGGGTGGCACGCATACGGGTAAGTACCTTGTCTATACATCTGGCATCACCACAACCACGCTTATTGATCCCGTTGCCATCTCTTCACAGGCAGGCCCCGACATGGCCACCGGCGGTTGTGCGGCGCCGGGTAACAGCACGCATAATTTCCTGAACAATGCCGGTACTAAAGAAGTTATTGTCTTGGGAAACTCGACAACGGCGACCTGCCTCTTCGACCATGCACTCAACAATTTCGCCAACGGACCGACTTTCCTCGCAGCAACAGGGCTGGGGTCTTATTCATTCAAACCGCAGAACCCGCTATCGGGCGAATATGGAAATGTGCTGATCACGACGGCGAATAACAGTGCCGGAGTTGTGCGTTTCGCAGCCGATGATACCGGCAGCGGTTCCGTTTTTACACTGACTGGCGGCAACGCCAATCTCGGTGCGCATGCGATACGCTCAACCGCTGGCACTTATGCCGGAAAATGGATTCATTACAACAGTGGAGCTCAGACGACCCTGTTCACCGAAAATCCGCCCGGGATGAGCCTTGGGTATTCGCTCGGACTGGGCGTCAGTATTGGCGCGGCTTCGCTCGAGATCTTTTCCGGTACGCGCACCGGGCAAGTTATTACGGTCTTTGGCGGAAGTGCCAATACGATTTTTGCTTATGACATTGCCAATGATGCCATAGTGCCGATGCAGCCCGCAGCGATGCCCGCGCTTGTCGGCGGGGGAGCCTTGCTGCTGCGGCAATCGGGCACTGCGACTTTCGATGCACCAGTTATGCTGCACGGGAATGGCTCGGCGACGACGGTGCACACAACCAGTGTGTATGATGCTGTGGCCGGAAATTTTACGTCGGGACCGTCGACAACCGGGGCGATCGCAGGCGGCTCGGCAAGTATCTTTGCCGGTTCGCCCAGTAACGGCGCGTTTCTGATCGTGAATGGCAATACGTTTCCGTCGACCTCGGTTTATTTTCCCTCTACTAAATTGTTCAGTGGCACCCGTATGCCTCTCAGCGTGCCAAATCCAGGAGCACATGCGGTTCGTATATCCGGCGGATTTAACGACGGGCGTACACTGATCGTCGGTGCCGGCGGTACACGGCACTCCGCCGTTTACGATCCGCTGAGGCACACGATGGATGTGGGGCCTGACACACTCACGGCGATTTCTGCGTCGGGCTTCAGCATTCCACTCAGCCGCGGCGCACATGCGGGGAAAATCTTTACCTTCCATGGCGGCGGTTCCACGACCTTCAGCGTATATGATCCTGGTTCCACAGCATATGTAAGTTCAGGGTCGCTTACCTTGCCTGCGATCACTGGCACATTTGCTGTGATGAATGCCGGTGCGAACGGCTTTCCTGTTGCGAATGACGATCGCCTGCTCGTGATGCACGGTGGGGGCAGCAATACCACACGCTACATCAACCAGATGACCGGTGTTGTCGGGGTGGGGCCGGGGTTGGGTGCCTGCGCCCTGAGCATCGGTACCAACATCCGGTATACCAAACCCACGGGCGGCGGATTGATGCAGTTTGTGATGTGCACCGCTAACTCCTTCATCGTATTCGATCATGCCCCGGCCATGCTGAGCTTCGCGGCCCCGCAAATTATGACTTCAACCGGAGCCGGTCGCCAATTGTACGTAATTCCTTCGGGGGCAGAGGCGGGCAACATCATGGTTATCCATGGTGGTGGCACCGGCACCAGCAGTGTCATCAATGCGGACACGCTCGTTGAAGGCGTTGGCCCCTCTATCGGTGGAGTTGGTGCGTGTGGAAACTCCGTCATGGTTGATGCGGGGGCACAACTCATGCCGATACCCTTTGGACCCAATGCGGGTAAGGCTTTGCTCCTGGTGGGAGGCGCGGCAGGTTCGCCCGTCTCCTGTTTGTACGACCCGGCAACGAACAGTTTTAGTCCAGGACCCGTTGTCAGTTCAAATGGCTCGCCGGGGTTTGCAATCAGCAATGGTTCTGTTGCCTTCAGAACTTTTGGCGGTGCTTATCCGACTGCATTCATCGTTATCAGTGGTGCGAACAAAAATGTCTGGAATACCTACGTGCCCTAGCCTGACTGGCGCCGGTTAGAAATTGTCGCAACGATCGTTTGGTTTACTTTTGATTTTTGCTTTTTTCGCCCGCGCGACAATGTTTGTTTTGCCGTCGTTTTCTACCGACACACGCCGTTTTCTCGCCGACGGGCTGAATGTCGCGGCGGGCAAAAATCCCTATACTGCACCCGCGCCGATTCCCATTGAATACGCGCACCTGCGTTCGTTCTATCCGCCGCTGCAAGAGGCGGTGTTTGGTGCGCTCGCTGCGGTGTGGCCGTCGCCGCTGGTGTTCCGTCTCTTGGGTGGCCTGTTTGAATTTGCTTTTGTGCTTTGGTATCTCTACCGCAAGCGCCGGCGGAATATTCCACGACCGCTGTTCCTGTTCCTGCTCTTTAATCCGCTGAGTCTTCACGAGGTCTGGCGCGAAGGCCATCTCGATCATATCGCGGCGATCTTTCTCTATCTCGCGATTCTGAATACGCGGGCGGGCAATACATTGCGGGCTTATGCCTTTACGTTCCTGAGTGCTGGCTGGAAATTTCTCGGCATCCTTGCCGTTGCGTTCCGCCTGAAACGCGCAGTCGCTTCGCCTTTGCAAGGTCTACTCAGGAAAGTCTTGTCTCCTTTCACTTGGCTGACGATATTATTTTTCGGCGCCCAGCTGATACCCGCCCTCATGGCAACGCCGTTTGCCGCGCAGGGACTCACCGTTTACCGCCAGTACTGGCACCACGGCAACGGCATTATCGAGATTTTTATCGCCTATGGTTTTGCGGCCGGCCATGGAATTTACATCGTGCAGTGGGTCATCGGGCTGCTATTTGCGGTGTTTTTGCTGCTGTACCTGATGCGCAAAATACGGCTCTACGATGCGGTCTGGTTAGCAGTGGGATCTCTCCTGGTGCTGTTTCCGGTACAGCATGCGTGGTATTATTTCCTGCTTTTGCCCGCGATTCTCACTTCGAAAAGATGGCGGTCTTTGATGATGCTGATCTGCTGCCTCACACCGCTCACCTATTTAGGCTATCTGCAGAGCTATAAGGCTGCGGGTTTTTGGGTGATATTGGCCGCCTGGTGTGCCGGGTGCATAATTCATTTTACCCGGCAAAAGACCTATCGGCTAAGGTGAGCGCCGATGCGTAAATTTTTGTCCATCCTCTTGCTGCTGGCTGGTTTTCTCCCGGCGCTGTTTGCAGAATCGACGGTGCCAGGCGACGGCTCCGCGCTGGCAGAACATCGTTATTTTTTCTACCGCGCCACCAAGGGCGATGTGCAGTTTTACCTGCTCGGTTCGATGCACATGGGCAAACCTGCCGATCCCGATTATCCCGCGAAAGTTTACACAGCCCTCAATGGCAGCCGGCTTTTCATACTCGAAGGCGAAGTGCGTAAAGATAAGATCCGCATGCCCGATATGAAATACACATACCTGCCCGACGGAACGACGATTCAAAAACTGCTGACAAAAGAAGAGAATGCTCAACTCGAAAAAATCGGCAAGATTCTGGGAGTGCATATTCCCACATTTGAGCGTTTCCAGCCTTGGTTTACGGAGTTCATGTTCGGCTACCGCATGGCTTTTAACCAGGGATTTGTGCTCGACTACGGAACAGAGCACCGTCTGCTCCGCTATATTGACAAAAAAATTCCCGCGAAGGATAAACCGCGTATTTTTGCACTCGAGGCCTCGGACGAAGTCCTGCGGCACATGCATAAATTGCCGATGCCCGATCAGCTAAAACGCTTTCGGGCATTTCTCGCATACTCAGAAAGGACCGGCGAGAGTAATGCCCTCGAAATGCAGAAATTCTGGATCGATGGTGACGATGCGAAAGTTCTCGAAATTTTTCATTATTACGCACGTGAGGGCACCGAAGAAGGCAGCCGTTTTGCCCGCGTGCTGCTCTACGACCGTAACCGGCGCATGGCCGAACGTCTTGATCTTGTCGCACATTATCCCGGACAATATTTTGTCGTCACGGGTGCGCTGCACCTGATAGGCGACAAAAGTATCTTGTCGTACCTTAAGGAAGCGGGCTTTAAAATCGAGCGCCTATGAAAAAGTGGGGTTGTGACAAATGCGATGGCCTGGGTTACCGTACGGTGCCCCAAATGGCGCGCCGGCAGGCGGGTTTTGTGCTCGAGGCCTGCGAGTGCGTGGAAAATCTTTGCCGTTCTTGCCCCGGCGATAAGACGAACCCCTATGTCTATCTCGACGAAAAATCGGGAAAGATCCGCGCCTGCGAATGCAAGATACCGCGCGATAGTTTAGGGCGTGTGCGCGAACTTTTTGCGCAATCGAATATCCCGGCGAAGTATCGTTTTCATCGCCTGAGGGAATTCAACCTGCAGCCGCAGTATCCGAATCCGACAAAGTCCCCGGAACTCGAGGCCGCGAAACGCAGCGCACAGGTAGCGCTGACCGCCGCACAAGACAAGGCCGAACATTTCATCGCAGGACAAAAAAAACTCCAGACCACGCACGCACAAAGTGTCTCTGCCGCAGATCTCAAAGGCCTTTTTCTCATCGGTCCGCCCGGTACCGGTAAATCGCTTCTTGCGGCCATGATCCTCAACGAACTGATTCTCACCGCCCGGCTCTCATGCCGTTATATCAAAATCTCGCGCGACTTTTTCCAGCAGTTGCGTGCAACCTTCAACAGCGACTCGGGCAGCAAAACCGAAACCGTATTCAACGACATCGCCCGGCAGGATATCCTCGTGATCGATGATTTCGGCATCCAGTCAGACAGCGAATGGGAGCAGCGTATGCTCTACGACCTCGTCGACGCGCGTTACGAGGCGGAGCTGCCTACAATTATCACGTCGAATATCGACCTTGAGGCCGTGAAGAATCTGTTTAAAGGGCGAATCTATTCACGTTTTACCGAGATGCTGCATATCGTGGAATTTTTCAGCGTGCGCGATTACCGGCAAGACATGCAGGGTGTAACTTAAAGGAAAATCTGTGCGCATTTGGCCGATCGTATTCGTCGTCTTAATATCGCCGGCCCTGGTATATGGCCGCAGCATGACCATCCTGGTGCATCCGCTGCAAAATGCCGGGGATGCACGCTATTCCTGGCTGCATGCCGGGTTGACAGCAACCGTCATTTCCGATCTGGCAAAAATAAAAGACATCAGCGTTATTTCCGAAGCCGACCGGAAAAAGGTGCTCAAAGAGATGGAGTTTTCCATGTCGGGATTAGTTGACGAAGAAAAAGTCGTCCGCGTCGGCAAGGTACTGGGCGCGAATCTGATTTTTACCGGTAGTTATCAGGTTATGGGCAGCCAGGTGCGTGTCAATGCGCAGTTGGTCGATGTCGAGAAAGCCCGCGTCGAAAATTCGGTCAAAATTGACGGGTCGCTTGAAAAGCTTTTTGACTTACAGGATCGTATTGTTTTGTCGCTTCTCGCAGAAACTGAAAAAATCCGCATCAGTGATATTGCCCCGGTGAGAATTACTAAAGAAGATCGCGAGAAGATACAGGCCCAGGTACGCCCCTCGCTGAGTTCGTACGAGCTCTACGCGCGCGGACTGGAAATACAAAAAAGCGATCCGCAGAAGGCTATGGAATTTTTCAGGCAAAGCCTGAAGGCTGACCCACAGTACCTGGATGCATTACGCGAAGCGGGTTTGACTGCCGGCAAGATGTTAAATCGCTTCGACGAAGCTTTATCGTATCTCGCGAAAACAGAAAAAATACTGGTGAAGAAGACCGGTAAGTTGTCGCCCGCCTATGCGAGCCTGATGAACAGCATCGGTGTTGTCTATGATGAAAAAGGCGATTTGGAAAAGACAATCGATTATTATGGAAGGTCGCAGAAGACCTATGAGAAACTAAACCAGACCCAAACAGCCGGGTATGCCGTACTGATGAATAATCTGGGGATTGCCCACCGGAAAAAAGGTGATCTCAAGAAAGCCATTGGTTTTTATATCAGTTCTAAAAAAATCCGCGATAAACTGGGTCTGCAAAAGACGGCCGGGTATGCCGAACTCATGAATAATGCCGGCGTTGCGTTTCAGGAAAGCGGTGACCTCGAAGGCGCCATGAAGGGATTTACCCGCGCCAAAGAAACCTACGAGGCGATCGCCCTGCAAAAAACCGGGGGGTATGCAGGGCTGCTAAACAACATTGGCCTGGTGCATAAGGAAAATGGCGCTTTTCCCGAAGCCCTGCAGTTTCATCTGCAATCCAAGCAGTTTTTCGATGAGCTCGCTCTCGGAAAGACCACCGCGTATGCAAATGTGCTCTATAATATTGCCATCGTTTACGAAAAACTCGGCCAACGCGCTGAAGCGCACGCCTATTTCGGCAGTGCTTATTCCGCTTATGCAGGGCTGGGGCGTGAAAAAGATGCCGAAGATGCGCGCAAAAACGCCGAGCGGTTGCGCTTCGGCGCGCCTTAGCACGGAAATGCGTAAACGCTTTACGGCCTGACGCGTCGATGATTATCGACGCGTTATGAAGCACGACCCCAGCCTTCTCGATTTTAATATTTCTCCCGATTTGCAGGAAATGGCGGATTTACTCCACCAGGTCTGCCAGAATGAAATCATTCCCCGCCGCGCGGAGCTCGACGAGAAAGAAGAGTATCCCTTCGAAATCTTTAACAAATTCAAAGAGGCGGGCCTGCCCGGAATCATGTATGGTGAAGAGTATGGTGGCGCGGGCCTCGGCCTGTTTGCGGCGATCCTCTTTGCTGAAATTGTCAGCGAATACTGCCTCGGGGTAAACACGGCGATCTCTGCAACCAAACTCGGCGCCCTGCCGATCGAGCACGGCGGCACCGAAGAGCAAAAAAAGAAATATCTGAGCGCATTTGCCTCAGGCGAAAAGATTGGCGCGTTCGGCCTCACCGAGCCCAACGCCGGTTCTGATGTGCCCAATCTTTCTACCACCGCCGTCAAAAAAGGCGATCGTTATATTCTCAACGGCACCAAACAGTGGATCTCCAACTCGGGAGTCGCCGACGTTTATACCATTTTTGCCATCACCGACAAATCAAAGGGCCCGCGCGGCATGTCGTGTTTTATCGTTGAGAAGGGCACGAAGGGGCTCGAATACGGCAAGCTTGAGCAAAAGATGGGTATCCGCTGCTCGCATACCCGCCAGGTGATTCTCGAAGATTGCGAAGTGCCCGAAGAAAACCTCGTGGGATTAAAACCGAACCGCGGGTTTATCCACGCGATTCAGACTTTGACTTCGTCGCGTCCAGCCGTGGCTGCTTCAGCGGTGGGTCTCGCTGTTGGCGCCTACAAAGAAGCCGTTAAATACGCGCGCCAGCGTGAACAGTTCGGCAAAAACATCATCAACTTCCAGGCAGTGCAGCACATGCTCGCCGACATGGCGACCAAGATCGAGTGCGCGCGCCTTATCACTTACCGCGCGGCAAAATACGCCATGGCGGGTCACCCTGACACAGCAAAATATTCCGCAATGGCAAAATACACTGCTTCTGAAACGGCGGTATCTGTCGCGAACGACGCGCTGCAGCTGCACGGCGGTTATGGTTTCACCAAAGACTATCCGATTGAGAAAATGTACCGCGACGCAAAAATTCTGACGATCTACGAAGGCACGAGCCAGATTCAGAAGAATGAAATCGGCGCTTACATCATCAAAGAATCAGCGACGTTGAAATAGATTTTTGCCCACGAATGAATTCGTGGGCAAAAGATTGAAATTCGGATTTTTATGAGATACATTCGATTAAGTTATGTTTTCGTCCTGATTGTTTCAGCGGCGCTGTTTTGCAGCTCGACCCAACAGAAGCAGGCCACTGATACCGGTAAAAAAACTTACCTGCGCGGACTTTACTTGCCCGTGCGCAAGGGAGCGGGTGACTCGCGCAATCTGGATTTCGTCAAATCTACCGTCGCACGCGGTAAGCCTCTCGGCATCAACGCATACGTGCTCGATGTACAGGCATTCCAGGGAAATAAGAACAAGGTAAATCCGGAAGTTGTGGCCTACCTGAAGTCAGAGCAAATCTATACGGTCGCGCGCGTCGTTTGTTTCGAAGGCGGTATCAAGAAGTTCCCGGTACCACAACCTCATCTCGATAATTTAGCGGCTTTGGTAGAAGAGGTCTCGCAGCAGGGCTTCGACGAAGTGCAGCTCGATTACATCCGTTTTGCAGACGAAGGCGTGCGTGTGTCGCTCAGGAAAAAATACGAATTTCTCGACCAGTTCATTGCGAGTATGCGCGAAATCACGAAGCGTCGTAACGTGAAACTCTCCGCCGATATCTTTGGCCGTATTGTGTATAACAAAGACGACATGATTGGCCAGAAACTCGAGAATTTCGCGAAACACACCGATGTCATCTATCCGATGCTCTACCCCAGCCATTTCACGGCTGATAAAAAACGCCTTTCAGATCCGGGCTTTACGGTGAAAGAGGGCACCGAAAACGCCATCAACCGCCTTCAGGGAAAAAACACCGAAATCATGCCCTGGGTGCAATGTTTCGTCTACAATATCCAGCATGCGCGGGTGAACCTCACGCAGTATGTCGTTCTGCAGGTTGAAGGCGTCGAAAAGACCGGCGCGCGCGGTTGGGTGGCGTGGAATGCAAAAGGCGATTATAAAGAAGTCTTTCAGGCTCTCGAAAAAATCAGCCAAACCCCACCCCTTCCCCTCCCCTTATAGGGGAGGGGTGCATATTCCCCCTCTCCCTATGAGGGAGAGGGGGCTAGGGGGTGAGGGTTAAAGCTCTATATTCTGCACCGCGGCCGATTTCTCGAGTGTCTTGAGGAAATCCTGCATGCCGACAAGGTCGGTCGTGGTGAAAAACACCTGCCCGACATTACCGCCGCCTAAGAAGTCGATAAAACTTGCGCGGCGGTTGAGGTCGAGTTCATTTAGAATATCATCGATGAGCAGTACGGGTGTTGTGCCGAGCTTCATACGCATATAGCTGAACTGTGCCATTTTGAGCGCGAGTGCTGCCGTGCGTTTCTGTCCCTGCGAGCCGACACTGCGGATTTCGCGTTCGACGTCGCCCCCTTGGGTGAAAAAAATCCTGTCGCGGTGGATGCCGCTGGTAGTCTGTCTCAGGCGCAGGTCGTTTGCACGGCGGTCTTTCAGCATCGCCATGTAATCTTCAACAGTTCGTACTTGTCCGGTATCTCCGCTGCTCGCCTCGACGCCATCCGTGGCGGCTCGCAGCCGAGTACTTCCTGTACTACCGCGATATTCAATCTGCCAGGCATCTTTACCCGACGAGATTTTAGCGACATTCTCGGCAAAGGGGGATGTAAACTCGGGAATAAACTGGCGTCGCTTTTCGAGTATTTCTACACCTGCGGTGGCGAGCTCGCGGTCGACGGCGGTGAGTACCCCTTCATCGGGGCGCGATTTCAGCGTCTGGCTTCTGAGTTTCAGCGCGCGGTGGTAATGCTGCAGCGCCGCAAAATAGGCGGGGTAGAGCATCGAGAGTAAGAGGTCGAGAAAACGCCGGCGCTCTGAATGGTCGCCGGCGATGATGCGCATGTCGTCGGGCGATAGCACGACGCTGGGAATACGGCCGATGATGTTCGCCGCCTTCTCGTTCGGGCGGCCGTCGAAGGTGTATTTTTTCACCATCGCCGCTTTTGCATCGCCGGGGTTCTGGCCGTAGGCAATCGCGATTTTATGTTCTTCACCTGTTGAAACGAATGTTGCCTCTACCCGGTAAAAACTCGCGCCGAATTTGATCATTTCGCGGTCGAGCGCAAAGCGGAACGATTTGAGAAAAGAAACCAGGCCGATTGCTTCGAGAATCGTCGTTTTACCAGCACCGTTATTGCCGGTGATGAAGATCAGGCCGTCACTGAAAGTGTAGTCTGCTTTTTCGGCGTTGCGGAAATTTTTCAGCGAGAGACTGCGTATCTTGACTGGTTGCGAAATGGAATTCATCTAAATGTCCCCACCCCCGGCCCCTCCCCGCATGCGGGGAGGGGGGCCTGGCAGGCAGGTGGGGATTGAGTTCGAGTCACATTAAATTTTCATCGGCATTACAAGAGCGATAAAATCCGGATCGTCCACATCTTGCACCACAAGCGGCTTGTTCGCGTCATTCATACCGAGGCGCACGCGCGGGCAGCTTAGGGCTTTGAGGATGTCGATAAGGTAAGTGATGTTAAAACCGATTTCGAGACGTTCGCCCGAGTAGTCGGCTTCGAGCGCCACTTCGGCACGGCTGCCCTGGCCCGATGACTGGCCGGTGATGTGCATCTTCTTGTTTTCAAGAGCCATACGGCATTGGTGTGAAGGCGGCTCGGTGACGGGGCGAATCTGCTGCAGCGCTTCGATGAGTTTGTCGCGGCTCATCTCGAGTTGTACGGGAGTTTCTGAAGGCAGTACGCGTTTGTAGTCGGGAAACTTGCCTTCGAGCAGGCGGCTCGACAGCTGTGCATCGCCGACGCGCACAAAGAGGTCGCGTTGTTCGACTCCGATGAGAACTTCGTCAGCGACATCGATGAGTTTCTGCATCTCGCGGATAGCCTTCGCGTGCACCACGACATCCCCGCCCTGGGGCAGGTTGACAGGAGAAGAAAGTTTGCGTGTGATCGCTGCGAGGCGGCGGCCGTCGGTGCCGACCAGCGTCAGTTGGTCACCCGAACCCTGGAAGCAGAGGCCGTTATAGATATAGCGGTTATCTTCTTGCGAGATTGCATACTGCGTCTTGCGGATCATCTCTTCGAGAATTGCGGATGAGATCGAAAAGAGTTTATTGTCGCTGAGACGGTTGAGCGTCGGAAAGTGTTTCGCCGAGTTACCGGGCATGACGTATGCAGCCGAGGCTTCGCTGGTACCCCTGAGATTGACGCGGAAAGCCGCGGCGCCTTCGTCGGGGGTTTCTTCAGTCTCGACTTCAACGATGAGATCTTTGGAAACCAGAGAGCCGACATATTCCTGAAACTGTTTCGCGGGAATGATGAATTCCCCCGGCTTGGCGCTCTCGACGGGGACCGTGATACGCGCGGTTGTCTCCATATCTGAGGCGGTGATCGAAACCTGTTTTGCCTCGACGGCGATCAGCAGGTTCGAGAGCATCGTACCCATGTCGCGGTGGGGAATGATTGCGTCGATGCGGCGCACGGCTTTATCGATCGCATCTTTGTTTGTTTGGAATTTCATGTGACCCTTTGGAGACGCACAACGATAAAGCCTTGATAAGACATAAAGCAAAATACCTATGGGGTCGCCTAAAAAATGCGTCTTGAAATAATATATTATTCGGGGAAAACCGGAAGCAGGCCTCCTGGCCGCTTTAGCAGCGATTTGCCGCGGCAAATCGCGAGGCTTCCGGTTTTCCTGCGCATTTTTTGGCGACCTCAATTTATATGAGAACGGCGATGACGCTCGAGTATGACGGCGCCGGTTATTTCGGTTTCCAGCGGCAAAACGGGCAAAATTCCGTGCAGGCCGAACTCGAACGTGTGCTCACCATCGTGCTGCGCCAGAAGACCAGGGTCTATTGTGCGGGTCGTACCGATACCGGTGTCAACGCCCTGGGGCAGGTCGTGCATTTTGCCGCCGAGTCACAGCCCGATGTGGGCCGGCTGGTCTATGCGCTCAACAGCATGCTCCCCAAAGACATTGCGGTCCGCCATGCCGCCCGGGTCCCCGACGACTTCCACGCACGTTTTTCATGCCTCGGCCGCGAGTATGTCTATCTCATCTACAACCACCCGTACCGCCCCGGCACACAGGGGTTTAAGGCTTTGTGGGTGCGCGATAAGCTCGAGTGGGATCGCGTACGGGACGCAATTCCGCATTTGCTGGGGGAGAAAAATTTCGCCGCTTTTACCAAAGTCAGGCTGGTGAAAAGCGGTGAGATTACGATCCGCCGCATCGATGCCATCGACGTGGTTCAGGATGAACTCTTTACCTATATCTATTTCCGCGGTTCGGGATTTTTGCACAACATGATACGCATTCTGGTGGGCACACTGATCGATGTTGCGCGCGGCAATATCGACCCCCTCATGGTCGCGGAGATTATCGCGTCGACCGACCGCCTCGCTGCGGGGGTGACGATGAAGCCGCATGGCCTGTACTTCTTACACGCGAACTATAAGCATTATGAACAAGGTGAAGCGCAACATGGTTTGCGCAAGATGTTACTCGCTAAAATTCAATAGTGACCTTCGCATTACCTGCGGACGGGAGGCCGGCGCAATGCTAAAGCTGATGGCGAAAAACGAAAGCGGCAAAGACACTGCCGGCAGGAAGAAATTTAAGTAAAACCGTGTAATCCGGTTTTCGGACTACACGGCTTCGTTTGAGGTCAGGAAATTATTCTTTACCTTTAAATTCAGCGGACATGTCGATTTTCCATTCGCCGCCTTCGTTAACGAGTTTCATTTTTGTGTGCTGGGCATCGTCGAGCTCGAGGTCGATTGTGTTACCTTCTTGCTTTTCTGATTTGATTTTATCAGCGTTGTATTTTTCTTCTTTGCCTTCGCTGGCTTGTTGTTTCAGGCCAAACTCCATCAGTTTAGCGGGTGAACAGTTGGCTATCACGTCTTCAGGCATTTTGGATGCCTGCGCAACGGCAGCGACCTGGTCTTTGGGAATCGCTTTCAGCGGTTCGCAGGTTTTTTCCATGCCTGCCAGCGTGTTTTTAGAAAGTAATGCCGTAAATGCTGCATAATCCTTCTTGTTCATTGCGTCGGCCGCTTTTTTAACCAGCGCTTTACCTGGTGTTTGTTTGCAAGCAACTGCAGCGAGCGCGACGCAGGCTACAATACTAATCTTCATCATTTTTTTCATGAATTCTCCTGGGAAATTTTTGGCAGATTCTGCCATGTCATAACACCTGCGTCGGTCATCGCTCCGTAAAGCTGGTTTTAGGTTGTGTGCTCGCAGAAATGGGGCGACTAGGCGAATTATCCCATTGTGTATGGGGCTTCAAATAAAAAGTGGCAGCCACTCTGCCTTGAACGCTGCAAATCTTTTCTCTGTGATGGCCATCCGCATGCTTTTCATGAAGTGAAACATAAAATGCAGGTTGTGGTAGGTGCTGAGCATCAGGCCCAGAATTTCGCCCTGCTTATGCAGGTGGCGGATGTATCCCACGGAATAGGTTTTGCAAACCCTGCAGGAACAATGGGCGTCGATGGGTTCGTGCGAACGCGCGTGTTTTTCATTGCGCAGATTCACCTTGCCGGTTGAAGTGAAAACCTGGCCGTTGCGCGCGTTGCGCGTCGGCAGCACGCAGTCGAACATGTCGACGCCGAGCTCGACGCCGTTCAAAAGTTCTGGAATCGAACCCACACCCATCACATAGCGCGGTTTGAGCGTAGGCAGATGTTCGATGGCCGCGCCCAGCGCGGGCACAAAATGTTCGAGCGGTTCGCCGACGGAAAGACCGCCGACGGCGTAGCCCGGTAAATCGAGGTCGGCGACCGCCTTGGCGCTGTCGGCGCGCAGTACAGGGTTAATCCCCCCCTGGGAAATGCCGAACACAACCTGGTGCTTAGGCTCACGCAGCCAGTGCTCTTTGCATTCGGCGAGCCAGCGGTGTGTGCGCACGAGGCTTTCTTTGAGGCGTTTATCGTCGGCGGGGAAGGGGGCGCAGTCATCGATCGGCATGATGATATCGGCGCCGATTTCTCGTTCAATGCGTATGGTATTTTCAGGGGTGAAGTGGTGCTCGCTGCCGTCGAGGTGCGAGCGGAATTTCACACCGGCGTCGCTGAGTTTGACATTTTTACTCAGCGAAAAAGCCTGATAGCCGCCCGAGTCTGTGAGTACCGCGTGCGGCCACGCCATGAACTTATGGATGCCGCCAAAGCTGTCGATAAGGCCGCTGCCGGGCCTGAGGTAGAGGTGGTAGGTATTGCCGAGAATCAGTTGGTAGCCAATTTCGACGAGGTCTTCCTGAGATATGGCTTTGACTGTCGCTTGCGTGCCGACAGGCATAAAGACGGGGGTTTCAACGCTGGCGTTACGGAAGGTCAGTGTTCCTGAGCGGGCATTGCCATCCGTGGTTTGGATTTTAAACTCCATAACTCTGATCCGATTGTTTTGCTTTTGGAAACAGCGCGTAAACGTCTTAAGCGGCGCCTTGCCCAAAACATGGTTTACGCAGCGGACGCAGGGGAATGGGCTACGAACCATGGAGAATAATTTATGGTGAAATATCTTTCCCTGATTGTTATATTGCTGAGCCCCGTTCTGTCACAGCAACAGCAGAGGCAGGTGCTCGTCAAACCCGCGCTGGTTATGCGTGATGCTCCCGATGTCAAAAGCAAGATGATAGGGAAGATTCCCTTCGGCCAACGGATTTCGCTTGAGGACGCGCGCGGCCCCGAGGTCTCGCTCATGGGTATTTCAGGTTCGTGGGTAAAAGTCAACCATGGTGGGATGTCAGGCTGGGTGTTCGGCCCGTTTGTAGGTGAGGTTGATACGCAAAAATGGTACGACATCGTTGATGGCGTTGCCTATGAACGCAATCCTGAAGCCTGTCTGCAGATGCCGAAGAAACACTTTCCGCGTTTTTTCCTAGCGGGATGCCTGCAAAAACCATGTAATCAAACCTGCGGCAACCTAACTCTTGAAGCAAACGGCACAGCGTATTATGTCAGCAGTTGCGACGGTACTGCGCAGGAAGACCGGGGTAAATGGCAGCGCAAAGGCCGATCTATAGTCATTAGCTATACCCAGAAAGATATGTCTCCCGAAGATGCCTGCAGTTACCGTGGCGTCACGCGGGAATGTATGGCCCCCATTGAAAAGGCAAATCAGGCAAAGTGCGGCAATAAAAACGGTTGCTCCGTTAAAGTTGTGCAGGAGCTGCATATGACTGCGGATAACCAGTTTACCCTCGCGGGAGAAAAGATTTGCGTCTATCCCTGAAACAGTTTACGCAACACGTAAAGTTTCCGGAGCATGCCCTCTATGAAAAAATTTCAACTCATTTTGATCTCTTTGCTCGCGGTATCTGCGGCAGCTGCCGAGAAAACCGCCTCGGGCATTACCATCACGACAATCAAAGCGGGCACTGGTCGCCAGCCCACCGCTGACAATGTCGTTAAAGTGCACTATCGTGGCACGCTGACCAATGGCCAGGAATTCGATAGCTCGTATAAGCGTGGTCAGCCGGCCTCATTTCCACTGCGCCAGGTGATCCCTTGCTGGACAGAAGGCGTTCAGAAAATCAAAGTCGGCGGCAAAGCGAAACTGGTTTGCCCTGCGAACCTGGCGTATGGTTCACAGGGACGCCCTGGTATTCCAGCCAACTCGACACTCATTTTCGAAGTTGAGCTGCTCGATATCGTCCGCTAAGTAGCGACGTCGACAACAACCTTGCCGAAATGCTTACCGTCGGCAAGGTATTGAATCGCTTTTTGCAGATCGGCAAAAGCGAAGGTTTGATCGATCGCGGGTTTGAGTTTGTTCTCGCCGATTGCGCGGCACATGGCCTCGAACCCCTCGCGGCCACCGACCAAGACACCCTGCATCCGCACATTTTGCATCAGAATCGGTAGCAGGTTGAGTTCTTTAGAGGAACCCGCGAGAATGCCGATGAGGCTGATGACGCCGTCCATGCGTACCGCGCGTATCGACTGCTCGAGCGTGCCAGCGCCGCCGACTTCGATAATGTGATCGGCGCCCTGCATTTTGGTAATCCGGCGCACCTCTTTGGCCCACTCGGTTTTTTCCCTGTAGTTGATCAGATAGTCGGCGCCCAAAGCTTCGGCCTGTTTCAGTTTGTCGTTCGAGCCCGAGGTGACGATCACCTTGCAGCCCATGAGTTTTGCGAACTGCAGCGCAAAGATCGAAACTCCCCCCGTGCCCAAAACAACGACATAGTCGCCGGGCTGCACATGGTTCAGCGTCACCAGCGCCGACCAGGCGGTGAGTGCCGCGCAGGGCAGTGTCGCCGCTTCGGCGTATGACAAATGTTCAGGGATCTCCACCGCTGCCCATTCTGGTACGTGCATGACTTCACGCGCCGTGCCGTCGAGCGGGCCGCCGAGGGTGGTCTTGCGCATATCGTCGCTGAGCGGCCGGCGGCCGATCCAGTTCTGTGAGAAGGCGGGCATGACGCGGTCGCCGGTTTTGAAGCGTGTCACAGCCTTGCCGACGGCGGTAACCTCGCCTGCACCGTCAGAGAGCGGCACCATCGGCAGTTTGAGTTTCGGGTTATATTTACCCGTAACCATGAGATAGTCGCGGAAGTTGAGTGAAGCCGCCTTGACGGCGATGCCGATTTCGTGATCCGCGAGATCTGGCACCGGCGTTTCGCGCAGCCGGATGTTTTCTATGCCAAAAGAGTTTTCGAGAACGTGGGCCTTCATATCGGCGGAAGACACGTGAATTCCGACCCGGTGTCGATAAAAATGCCCCCTCCGCCTACGGCTCCTCCCCGCATGCGGGGGAGGTTGGGAGGGGGACAACGCGGTTTATTCTTTGTGCACGACTTTGATGGCGTAGGGGATAGATTTTTTCTCCCGCGCATTCACATCAGGAAAAAACCGGATCGTCGCCGCATCGACCTTCTCGAATTTAAAGGGGAGATTAGCAGGTTCGAAATTGCCCGGAAAGGTGCGTTCGATTTCGATACTCACCGGGCGCGATAGCGTATTTTCGATTTCGCTCTCATAGAAGTAGGTGTCGACCCACTCTTTGACGAAGTGTGTCTTGTTGTACCGCGTATCGGTGACAAAATCAGTACGTTTGAAATCCCGCACGAAGGTGCGCAGAACTACCTCGCGCGTGGGCCCCGAATCGAGTTTGACCTTGTCGCCAGTTGCGGCATATTTCATGTAGATGCCAGAAGACATGGATGTCTGTGGTCCGCGCGGCACAGGACGTGCCTCTGTGCGCGAACCGCCTTGATAGGACAGATTGTTCTGCCCGTCTTCGGCAAAGATATGTACCTTGCCATCGGGCAGCGGTGAGACACCGAGGCTGGTTTTCGGATCCTGTCCCGCTTCCTTGACGTTGCGGAATTCGTAGAACTTATGAACTGCACCACCATTTTTTCGGTCTGTAGCACGGTAGATGACCTTCACGGGAACATCCCTGGCGCTAAAGGCGCGCAGGCGCTTTTGCCAGCCGTTGGGTATGCTTTCCCTGCCTTCGACAGTAAAAAGAAAATATTCAGAAAGACCCTCTTTAATGATGTCCTTGGGTTTATCAAAATAACCCCTGCCGGTGCTTGCGGTCGTGACTTCGGGCGCGGGCGCGGGTTTGGCCGGAGCCCGCTCTTTTTCGGCGAGGCGTATCTTGCCGTAAAATTGATTGCGCACTTCGGCGCGCAGATTGTCGTTCAGGTCTCCGTACCGCCACGAACCGCGCGCGAGTTCTGCAATTTTTTCGACAAGATTGACCGTGCCGACGACGAGCCGCACTTCGGCGTTCAGGTAATCTTCCCCTGAATTATTGACGACGCGAACAAAGCCATCGACGCTCATCGATTTTTCCGCACCCGTGGTGATCGCGGTGTAGTCGGCGTTCCAGGTGATGCCTGATGTGAAGTAGTTGATCTCGACGCGCGCCGGGCCTGAAAGTTCGCTTTCGATATGCCATTGCAGTGCGTCGGTGCGCCCGGGCGGAAATGCGGTATTGCTGAGCCTGAGTTTGCTCTTCTCGTTCAGAAAAGTAATGCGCAATGAGGTCGGGTCAATGAGCGTTCCGGCCCAGGAAAACTGTAAAGTGTTCATCCCCCTTTTGAAGGTCAGCTCGCGCGATTCGCGCACCATCGTGATGTCGGCGCTGTTGTAGATTGTCAGCTGCACCGACTGGCTTTTGGGCACGGTGACGAGTTCGATATGGGCGCCGACGTGGCCGAAAGCCATCATAACAGCCACGCAGATCGTAATGCGGATAGAATTGAACAATGGCATTGAGTTATTGGACGCGGTCGGATAGTATAAGTTCATTTATCATGACGCTTGCGCGACTCCTGGACATTCCGGCTCGCATAAATCCTCGTTTATTTTGGACTGATCGTTCTAAAATGATTAGTTTTGTTCTGGAACGATTATTCCAAAAAGAGGTAAAATGCAGAATCTTAAAGGTAAGACGGCCGTCATCACAGGCGGCAACAGCGGCATCGGTTATGCCACTGCGAAACAGATGAAAGAGGCCGGGGCCGCGGTAGTGATTACAGGCAGGGACGCCGGGAAGGTCAAAACAGCGGCGTCTGAGCTCGGTATCACCGGCATCGTCGCCGATACCGCCGATCTTGCGGCGATCGGCAAATTGGTTGAGGCGGTAAAAAGCCAGTTTGGCACAGTGGATATCCTGTTTGTCAACGCCGGCGTCTTTTACCCGACACCCGTGGGGCAGATCGACGAGGCGACTTTCGACAAACAAATGGGGATTAATTTCAAGGGCGCAGTTTTTACGCTCGAAAAATTTCTGCCCTTGCTGAAAGACGGTGCGTCGGTAATTAACCTCTCGTCGGTCAATGCCTACACGGGCATGGCCAACACCGCGGTCTATGCGGCGTCGAAGGCGGCGATGAATTCGTACACGCGCACGGCGGCGACGGAACTCGCGCCGCGTAAGATCCGCGTGAATGCGGTCAACCCGGGGCCAGTGGCGACGCCGATCTTCGGCAAGTCGGGGCTCGATGAAGCGAGTATCAGCGGTTTCGCCGCGGCGATACAGAACCGCGTGCCGTTAAAGCGTGTCGGCCAGCCCGAAGAAGTGGCGAAGCTGGTGACGTTTCTTGCATCCGACGATGCGTCGTTTATCACCGGTGCCGAGTACAACATCGACGGCGGCATCAACGTAAACTCGGTGCTCGCAGGTTAAGCGTTATGCGGGATTTTGGTGGTCGCCCGGTTGCGCCCCTCAAAGTCCCGCATAACCCCATGGGTCGTCCGAAAAAGTTCACGCGTCCCGAAGTCCTGCAAAAAGCGACAGAGCTTTTCCGCAAGCAGGGTTACCATGCCACTTCGATCGACGACCTCGTCCATGCGCTCGGTATTAACCGCGCCAGCCTCTATGAAACCTTCGGCGGCAAACGCGAACTTTTCGGCGAAGTGCTGCGGCAGTACACCAGCCAGAGCCTGAATTCGGTGAAAGAATTTCTCGCGACGCAAAAGTCTGTGCGCGAGGGGTTCCGCAATCTCTTCCTTTACAATCTCGACGAAATGAAATCCGGCAAAGCCACAGTGGGATGTCTTGCGGTGAACACGACTACCGAACTGTTACCGGGCGATCGCACCGTGGTCGGTGATTTAGTCACGAACCGCCGCAATGCGGAAGCCACATTCCGGGCCTTTATTCAGGAAGGTATCGAGCGCGGTGAAATCTCCAGAGATAAGAATGCAGCGGCCGTCGCCGCCTTCCTATTCACATTCAACCACGGCATCAGCGTGCTGGCCAAGTTGCAATCCGACCGCGAAGAACTCATCGCCTCGATCGATGTGGCCTTAAAAGTTCTGGATTAACCCTACTGAAAAAGCATGCCCTTGCCGGCCTGGTAATGCCGCAGCACCTGCGCCGGTGTCAGTACACTGCCGAGGTAAATAGCCATTTCATCGACGACGGCATTGAGCGCTGCGCCTGGCGACCAGACATACTCGCCGATGCGAAAGCTCGTCGCCGAGGCATTGCCATAGGGAACGCCGCTGATCGAGGTGATTTCGACGCCATCCTTATACATCACCCGGCGCTGCGTCGCGGCTTCGTATGTCATGGCATAGTGGTGGTAGTTTACGGTATCGGTTTCTGACGCCGTGGGCGAGTCGAGATCCTGAGCGCCCCCGCCATAAAGACTGAAGCGGATTACGTTCGTGTTTGTCAGCGCTAAATGCATGCCATTGCCTGGGGTATTCGTGCCGTGGCTGAACACCGTTTGGAAAGTGCCCGCGGCGTTTCTTTTTACCCAAACATCAAAAGAAACATTCTGGCCAGACAGGTTAAAGGAAGACGTTGTAGTAAAATATCCACCATTCAGCGATATCGCCGTGTTACTGTCGCCATTGATCGCACCGGCTTGCGAGTAGGTGATCGTTGCTCCGCCGGCAATGGCTGTGTCAGCCACCGCGCTGCTCACGATATTCCCCGAAGCTTCTCCCATACGGCAATAGTAGGTGATGCCCGTTTCGGCAAGGGTCATGGCCGCATACGTCGTCACTTTCACCGTGTTCTCCTCAGTCTTACCTGCCGCGTCCGTTGCTCGCAGCGTTGTTGTACCGGTAAAGGCTCCGGGGGCATAAACTCCGGTGCTGGTATTGAGCGAGCCGCCCCCTGAAATCAACTGGTAGGTGAGCGGGGCTGTCAGGTTGGGAAAAAGCGGGGTCAATGCAATCGACTGATTGCTGAGCATCGAATAACCCGTGGGGGTCGTTACTCCAGAGGAGGAAATCCCTGAGGACCAGAAGTTTCCCCAACTATTGCATCCCCCGAAAAAAATCAAGATAGGTCCGATAAGTAAGCGCACTCCGTATCAGCGCGATTTTGAGTCTTGACGTCAACTGTCAGCCCACCGCCAAAAGAATTGACGCGGCGTCAAAAATCATCTATCTTCAAGTGTGCTCGATTACCTGATTGTCGCAGCGTTTGTCGTGGTGGCTGGCCTCTATCTCGTATTGCGCTATCGTAACCAGCGTTCCCAGGGCGCCTGCGATCATTGTGATTCGGGTGTCAAATCCAAGCCAGCGGCATGAAAAAAATCCCCCCGCGCCGCCTGAGCGAGCTGAAAGCCGGTGAAACGGCCACCATTCGGGAAACCCCCACGGGCAATGAGCGCCTCGCAGAAATCGGCATGATCAAAGGCGAAAAAGTCACCTTCGTGAAGACGGCTCCCCTCGGCGACCCGGTGGTTTTGCGCATTTTGGATGCTCCCATCATCGTGCGCCGCGTCGACATTGAAATGGTTTTGGTCGATTGATGCGAGTTGCGCTACTTGGAAATCCCAATGCAGGTAAGACGACGGTCTTCAACGCGCTCTGCGGCACGCACCAGCAGACCGGTAACTATGCCGGTGTCACGGTTGAAAAGAAAACCGGCGAACTGAAAGGCCACGATGAAATCGAAATCATCGACCTGCCGGGTACGTATAGCCTGAAGCCCAAATCGGCCGACGAAGAAATTACCGCGGCGGTTCTGGCTGGCGGCGCCGAAGAGAAAAAACCCGACCTCGTGGTCGCCGTTCTCGACGCCTCAAATCTCAAGCGCTCGCTCTATCTTTGTTTGCAGGCCAAAGAAACCGGCATACCCATGATTGCCGCAATGACCATGAGCGATATCGCCACGCGGCGCGGCATCAAAATCGATCTCGTCCAGTTGCAAAAACAATTGGGATTTCCCGTTGTGGAAGTGACTTTGGCAACCAAGGGGCAAATCTCACAGCTTTCTTCCGCAATTGCGGCTTCTGCCTCCAGCCCCCCTCCCCGTTTACAGGGAGGGGCGGGGGGTGGGGACATCGACCAACGCTACGCTGAAGTGGATCGCCTTTTGCGGAAATGCCTCTCTAAAGAGAAAACCGGTCGCTCGATTTCGGAAAAGATTGATGCCGTTCTGACGCACCGCCTGCTCGGTTTCGTGGCTTTTACCTTAATCATCGGCGGCATGTTCTTCAGCATCTATGCGGGCGCGCGACCGGTTATGGATACCATCGACGCTGGTATGAAATCGCTCGGCGGTATGCTGCGCGGGGCTCTTGGGGCATACCCCGTGACCTCATCGCTGCTCTCCGATGGCGTGCTCGCTGGTGCGGGTTCTGTTTTTGTTTTTGTACCGCAGATTATGATTCTCTTTTTCTTTATCTCTGTACTCGAAGAAACCGGCTATCTCGCGCGCGCCGCCTTTCTCATGGATAAATTACTCGGCTGGACGGGACTCAACGGCCGGGCCTTTATTCCGCTTTTATCGAGTTTTGCCTGCGCCGTACCCGGTATTCTTTCGGCCCGCGTGATGCCCAGCGACCGGGCACGTATGGCGACGATTCTCATCGCCCCCCTCATGTCATGCTCCGCCCGGCTGCCGGTCTATGTGCTCTTTATCGGTGCCTTTATCGAGCCGCGCTTTGGTGCGCTGTGGGCTGCCGTGACACTCTTTGGCATGCATCTCGTGGGCATTGTCGTGGCGATGCCGCTGGCCTGGCTACTCAACCGTAAGATTCTCAAAACCGGCACAAGCCCGTTTATTCTTGAACTGCCCGAATACCATGCACCGCACTGGCCCAATGTCATCCGCCGCGTTTACGATGCGGCGAAGAATTTTCTCACGCGCGTCGGCACGATCATTTTCGCGTTGTCGATTGTCATCTGGGCGCTGGCCTATTTTCCGCATAAACAAACAACCTATGACAAAGAGCTGGATCGCTTTGCGAAAGAAGCGGGGGTTGGTAAGGGGGTGGTGTTAACCACCCCCTTAAATTCACAATTTGAGAACGATCTGCGGGCGGCTTACCTAAAGGATAGTTTTCTCGGGACCTTTGGCCGCGCGGTCGAGCCCATATTCCGCCCGTTGGGTTTTGACTGGAAAATCTCGGTGGCGATTCTTGCGGCGTTTCCCGCGCGCGAGGTCTTCGTCTCGACGCTGGGCATCATCTTCAGCGTCACTGAAGCCAAGGACGATCCGGCGCTCTTGGGCAAAAAACTCAGCGATGAAAAGAAACCGGACGGGAAGCCGGCTTACGGAACGCTTCTGGCGATTTCTATCATGATTTTCTTTGCCCTCTGCGCGCAGTGTATGAGTACGCTGGCAACAATCCGCCGGGAGCTCAACAGCACAGGCTGGGCAGTTGCGATCTTCTTTATTCTAACCGGTATCGCCTATATAATTTCGCTCGCCGTCTACCAGATAGGTTCGAAACTGGTATAGTGAATCCTTGGCACTATGTCTATCCGCGTTTTACGGAGCGCGAACTCGAACACCGTTTTATCCTGGGTAACAACGCCAAGGCCGCGCAGCAGGCGCGCTGGGGGTTTCTGTTCGGCACCTTTGGGTATGCAATATTGGGCGGCATCTCGTTCTTTCTGCTGCCCGAGTTCTTCGAGAAGTCAAAATATTTCCTCTACGGCTTTATCGTGCCGACGCATTTCACGGCGGCTATTTCTGTAGGCTTCTTCGGCAGGTTCTTTTACCTGCAATGGATTCTGGTTTTTGCCAATGTTTTCAGCAATGCCTGTGCAATCATGCTCATGTACCTCTCGCCCGACGCCTTCTACCTGAAGTACGGCTATGGTCTGGTCATTTGTATTATTATCTATACCTTCGCCATGCTACGGCTGAGGACCTTTTTCGCGATTGCTGCATCGGGGCTTGTACTGGCACAATACCTCGCCTTCCTTATATTCATCCGGCCGATGCCGATGATCGATATTGTCTATGCGCTGGCGATAATCCTGTTCGTAAATACAGCGGGCCTGGTTTCGGTATTCTTTTTTGAACTCAATGCCCGCACCGAGTTCATGCAGAATCGCACGATCGAAGAGCAGACGAGGCAGCTCGGCGAAGAGAAAAAGCGCTCCGAAGCCTTGCTGCGCAATATCTTACCTGAAACAGTAGCCAACCGCCTGCTTTCGGGCGAGCGCACCATTGCCGATTATTTCGAGAGTGTTTCGGTGCTGTTTGCAGATATCGAAGGTTTCACCAGTCTCGCCCGCCGGCTCAAGGCGCAGGAGCTCGTGCAGTTTCTGAACAGCATCTTCAGCAGTTTCGATTCGCTGGCCGAAGTTCTGGGCCTCGAGAAAATCAAGACCATCGGCGACGCTTATATGGTCGGTGCGGGCTTACCGGCCGCCAGCGAAGACCATGCGCAGCGCTGCTTTGCCATGGCGCAGGGCATGCTGCGTATTCTCGAAGAAGAGAACAAAAACCTGTCAGAACCACTGCGCCTGAGAATCGGCATTGCCTCGGGGCCTGTGGTCGCTGGGGTAATCGGGCAGAATAAGTTCATCTATGATCTTTGGGGCGACACGGTCAATACCGCGAGCCGTATGGAATCTTCGGGCGTGCCGGGGGAGATCCACATCACGGAGACGACCATGACCGCGCTGGGTAACACTGCACAATTTGTCGACCGCGGCGAAATTGAGATCAAGGGCATCGGCAAGATGCGCACGTATTTGGCGCGGAGCGCAGAGGTTGCTTAGGGTTATACCGCTCTTCGTTTGTTTCGCTTACCTGGGGTGTGGGCAGAGTTGGGGCAAATTCTGGGAAGTGGATGTTTGTGAGGTAAACGCCTCTTATACGGAAGCGATTCAGTCGAACCGCGCAGACCAGTTCTTGTACCATCTCAGGGCGCAGCGCGATAAAGGCGAGACAGCGATTGCCTCTGCGAATAATACAACCCTCTCAGGTCTTTCCGGCGGATTAAAATGGGCGGGCGGTGTGCTTGCTCCGAATGGAAAAATATACACAATTCCAAGGCAAAGCGACGTCGTGGCGATCATTGATCCCGCAACGGATAGTATCAACCTGACAAAAATCACGGGGCTGACGACGACTGCAAATAAATGGGTCGGTGGTGTACTGGCGCCCAACGGGAAAATTTACGGAATTCCTTCGGGGAGCTCCAGCGTGCTCATCATTGATCCGGCAACCGACACAGCCGATACCACCACTATCACGGGGTTAACGGGCACGACTAAATGGTTTGGCGGTGTGTTGGCCCGTAACGGAAAAATCTACGGGATTCCCCGCGATAGTAATTTTGTCCTGGTGATTGATCCCGCGACAAATACCGCCGATGCCACAACGATCAGCGTACCGGCCGGTACATCGAAATGGTTCGGCGGCGTTCTGGCTCCGAATGGTAAAATCTATGCAATTCCCGCCGACGCGACCAGTGTACTGATTATCGATCCCGAAAAGAACTCTGCCGATACGACAACGATTGCTGGCCTCTCGTCGGGTACCGGTAAATGGTCGGGTGGTGTTCTGGCCCCCAACGGCAAGATTTACGCGATTCCGGGATCGGGTGACAATGTGCTCATCATCAACCCCGAGAATAACTCGGTCGATACGACGACGATTACGGGCCTGGGGGCGACGACCGTCAAATGGCTGGGGGGCGTTTTGGCCCCCAACGGCAAAATCTACGGTATGCCCCACAATATCGCCATTGGAAATCTGCTGATTATTGATCCGGCGATAAATACGGCGGATATAACCTCTGTGGGCGGTTTGACAGGCGGCACAGACAAGTGGTTCGGTGGAGTACTCGCGGGGAATAAGAAGATCTATGGCATGCCCTTCGACAGTACCGTGGGTTTGATTCTGGATACTAAGTCGAAGGGCGCCTTCTGCGACGCGGTGCTCCAGTCGGCATACCTGAATAAATATTAAGAACCCAAGATTGCCCGCAGCAGGTCGCCGACCGTCTTATGGCGTTCGATGCCGTGGCGCAGGTGGGCATCGTTATGGATACGGTAGCGGTTGCGCCGCCCCTCTTTTTTGACCGATAAAACTTTTACAACCGTCAAATCTTTGACGATGGTCAGGACCGCCCGTTCCGTAATGCCCACCAGCGCCGCGACTTGCCTGAGGGTAATGCCGGGGTTAGCGGCGAGACAGATCAGCACATGCGTGTGGTTCGTCAGAAAGGTGAAGTCATGCGGTGGCAGCGCTCTTTTCGTGGGTCGGCGGCGGGTCAGCAAGGTGTTTGCGGAATCAGGAATGCACACTTGCGCTCAACTGTTTTTCGCTTGTGGACGAGTCTGGACCTCAAATACATGAATTAGTATTCATGTAAAAAAATACATGTAATCGGAGTGAGTTAAGTGAAAAAAGTGCAGAAAAAGACGGTCCATAAGCAGGCGAAACCCCTATCGGCTTCGCGCCAGGGGTCCGATACTAAAAAGAAGACCATGTCACCCCGTAAAAATCCCCCTGTCCAGGAACCCGTAACTGAGGTCCAGGCGCCCGTAGAAGCTGCAACGGTTGAGCCGTCACGCCGTCGCAAGCTGGCCCTGCCACTGGGTATTACCGGCGCACTCTTGCTGATTGCGACACCTTTTGCCATACGCATGGCGAATCAGCCGCCGCAGGTGAAGATCGACAAACCGGCCAGCATGCCGGCAAGCGCTGAGGCTGGGTCAGTCAAACCTGTGGTACCAGCAGGGCCTCCGGGGCCGCTCAAGGCATCGAGCTGGTCGTTTGATTATAAGGTAATGCTGCAATATGCGCACCTCTACGACGAACTGCATCCCTTTATCTATTCGCTCAAAGGCCGCCACAACAATAACGGCGAACTTGTGTCATCGTGGGGCCATACGCAGAAGCTCGAGCGCGTGGCTGCGCTTCGCGCCAAGAATCCGAAACTCAAGATCATCCCCACGATTTTCCGTTGGGAGAACCCCGGCGAAAAAATCCAGGAGGCGATCGGCCTCGGCGGCCGTAATGACATCCGCGACAAACACATTGGTATTATCTTGAACGAAGTCATGACCTACGGTTATGATGGCATTGATATTGATTATGAAGGTATGAGCTGCGGCAAAAAAGAGAAATTCGAAGAATTTATTGTTAAACTCTCGGGCGAACTGCATTCACGCAGCAAACTGCTTTCCGTCGCTGTGCATCCCAAAACGGGCACAGACAATGAAGAGAACGATATCAAGAAATGCAAGGGCCTGAAAAATTCAATCACGATGGACTTTCGTGAGAACTGGCGCGGACCGCTGACGCATGACTATGCGTTTCTCGGCAAGCACGCTGACATGGTGAAGATTATGGCATACGAGCTGCACCCGCGTAAGTACCGCAACCCAGGCCCCGGCCCGCAGGCGCCGGGTGTCTGGCTTACGGAAATCATTAACTACGCGCAGGATAAAATCCCTGCGGAAAAACTCTACATGGCGATACCGACCTATGGTTATGACTGGGGTCTCAACTGCAAGGCGCCGGTGAAGGCTGTCTATTACCACGACGTGCAACGTATCAAGGCGGGCGCGCACAAGGTGCAGCAGCCGACCGACATCAATAAGATTCTCGATACCGAGAAGGGCGCGCGCAGCTGGAGCAATTTGCGTAAGTTCCGCGACATCCATGACGAGAAGGTCTATGAAGACCCGTCGTTGTGGTACACATTGAATGGCTGCCAGCGGGTAGCGTTCTTTATGGATAAGGTTGCGTTTGCCGAAAAGATGGCGCTCTTGCAAAAACATCGCCTCGCGGGTTTTTCATTCTGGCAGCTCACAAAAGACAACGATCCCGAGATCCATAACTATCTCGCGACGCTGCCACGGCCATCGAAATAGCTTTATCCCCTGTTTCGACAACCGGTTCTGCACCCATGGCAATGGTGCAGGTAAAGATCGGTGATCAAAGCGGAGAGTTCTCTGCCGAGACGACATTCGCCGAAGTTGTTGAGAAAATTGCACCGACGCAGCGCAAGGCTGCACTGGGGATTGAGGTCGAAAAGGTCAGTTATGACCTGAGCCGTCCGCTTTCAGCGATTGCTTCGTCGAATATTGTCGCGAAAATTCTGACCTTCGAAGACGAAGCCGGAAAAGAAATGTTTTGGCATTCGAGCGCGCACACACTCGCGCAGGCTCTGAAACGCCTTTATCCGCACATTCAGCTCGAAGACGGTCCGGTCGTCAAGAATGGTCCCGGTTTCTTTTTTTATGATGTTTTGCTCGAAGATAAGATAAACGAAGAAGCCTTCGAAAAAATCGAGGCAGAGATCCAGAAGGTTATCCGCGAGAACCATCCCGTAAAACGCCATGTGATGACGCGCGCCGATGCCGTGGCAAAGTTCAAGGCGATGGGCGAACATCTCAAGGTCGGCATCATCGAACGCTTGCCGGAGAATGATGAAATACGCATCTACGAACAGGGCGAATTTGCAGATCTCTGCCGCGGGCCGCATGTACCTTCCACCGGCAAGCTCGGCGTTTTTAAACTCACCACGGTTGCGGGTGCCTATATTGGCGGCAAGTCTGAGAACCAGATGTTGCAGCGCATCTATGCAGTCAGCTTTCCCGATAAACATCTGCTGAAAGAACATTTTCGCCTGCTCGAAGAGGCGAAGAAGCGCGACCACCGTAAGCTTGGCGGCGAGCTCGAGCTCTTTGCGACCGAAGACAAAATCGGCCCGGGGTTAATTCTCTGGCTGCCGCGTGGCAATATCATTAAGGATGAACTCGAAAACTGGGCGAAAGAAACAGAAGCGAAAAACGGCTACCAGCGTGTGACAACGCCGATTGTCACCAAAGAAGACCTGTTTTACCAGAGCGAGCATCTGCCGCATTACATGGATCACATGTTTCCGCCGATGCAGATGGATAACCAGAATTATTATATCAAGCCGATGAACTGCCCGTTCCATCATACAATCTTCGGTCACAGGCCGCGCAGTTATCGTGAACTGCCGTTGCGTATGGCGGAATACGGTACCTGCCATCGCTTTGAAGATTCCGGTGCGCTGATGGGCCTGATGCGTGTGCGCGCGATGCAGATGAACGACGCGCACATCTATTGCAGCGAAGAGCAGGCGGTCGAAGAGTTTAAGGCGGTTATCAAGCTGCACGAGTACTACTACAAGACGCTGCACATCGCAGATTACCACATGGTGCTCTCGCTCAGAAATCCCAATAATAAAAAATACCACGGTGAAGACGCAATGTGGGATAAAGCCGAGGCGCTGACGCGCCAGGCAATGGAAGAGTCGGGTGTGCAGTATGTCGTCGAGAACGACGGCGCAGCATTCTATGGCCCCAAGATGGACTTCCAGATCAAGAGCTCCATTGGCCGCGAGTTCACTTCGTCGACCTGCCAGCTCGACCTCTTCATGCCGATGAAATTCGATCTCAAGTATGTCGACAAAGACGGGACCATGAAGCGCCCTGTATGTATCCACCGCTCACCGCTGGGCACGCATGAGCGTTTTATCGGCTTTCTGATCGAACACTTTGCCGGGGCATTCCCTATCTGGCTTGCTCCCGAGCAGGTGAGGATTCTGCCCGTAAACGCCGCGCATATGGAGTACGGCACCAATCTTGCTGCAGAATTCCGCGAGGCTGGCATCCGTGTTCATATCGAAGAACCCGAAGAGAGTTTGGGCAAGCGCATCCGCACTGCAGAGAAATTGAAAGTTCCCTATATGCTGGTTATCGGAGACAAAGAAGTTGCGGGCGGTATCATCAATGCGCGTAATTATTTTACAACAGAGCAAAAGGAATATGCCCGCGCGGATTTCCTGCGTCTCGTAAAAGAAGAAATTCGTACCAAACAAATCACCGAATTCGCGAACAAGGCGGGGGCCCCTAAGGGGGCGTAAGCCCCTTTAGCCCAGTTACATGGGCATGGATATCAAAGATATCATACGGCACCACCAGTTGCCGAACCATGAGCCCTGCCGCGGTATCATCGACGAGCTGCGCCGCTCGCACATGGCGGCAATTACACAGAACCTGAAACTCTTAAGTTATTTCGAGCTCGGAAAGTCGTTGCATTCATCCACGAAGCTGAGCAGCGTTTTCGAAGACGTCATTATCCAGATCAGGCTCATCACCAAAGCACAAAAGGGGTTCATTGTTCTGCACCAGGCGAACAGGGAACAGGAGCAGATTGTTTTCACGACGAACCGCGCAAACCGCATACGCGAGTTTCGCCTGTCACCGGAAAAGGCGCCGCGTTTTCTGGCCCTGACCGAAGGTCACCTGCCGGTGATCCGCTCGCTTGAGAATATGCGCCGCCTTTGGTATGCGCAGCCACAGATCACCGATTCGGAATCACGCGACAAGATGCTGGTGCTGATTTGCCCGATTATCGTGCGCAAAAAAAGACTCGGGGATTTTCTACTGATCGGAAATCGTTTTCTCGAAATTTTTGCGCAAAACGATATTTACCTGTTTTCGGGTTTTGCCGAGCAGCTCGGGCATGCGATTCTGAACAGCCAGTATTACCAGTGGTCGTTCAAGGATTCACTGACAGGGCTGTATGTGCGGCGCCAACTCGATGAAAAATTTTCACAGCTCGTCGAGGAGTATCAACTCAAGAAAAGACCGTTTAGCCTCATTCTCATTGATTTCGATTTTTTTAAGCAGATAAACGATGAATTTGGGCATAACGAAGGCGACCAGGTTCTGAAAGATTTCTCGAATTTTCTTCTGGGGCAGTTGCGCGAAAAGGACATCGCGATCCGTTATGGCGGCGAAGAATTTGCGGTATTGTTACCCGACGCCACAGAGTCGCTCGCGCAAAAAGTCGCCTCGCGGCTGTCGGAGAATCTCGCCAAATTCAAATTCTCCACCAGGAAGTCGCATACGATCTCGCAAGGCATTGCCGAATACGTGGGTGAGCAGCAGATCGAAGCCTTCGTTTCGCGGGCCGATAAAGCGCTGTACCGTGCCAAAAGCAGCGGACGCAATACGATTGTGACCGCGGACAAATAGAATCATATGAATAGTACATTTACCGAAGCGGAGTTACAGCATTATTACGACCTGCTCGATGAAAGCCTGACGCCGTACGATTGCGGCAAGCTCTGCTCACCGTCAAATGGCGGCGAACCGTTTTGTTGCAGTGTCGAAAACGCCGTGCCGATGCTCTACCGCGAAGAGTTCAAATACCTGCAGCACCGCTCGAGTCTCTGGGACCGCTGGAAGCCGAAGGTTGCCCGCGATAAGAAACAGAAAAAAGAAGACGAAACGCGGATTCTGATTTTTTGCGAATGTAAGGGAGTGCAGCACTGCGAAAGACCGAATCGTTCGGTCGGCTGCCGCACCTTTCCCCTCGAGCCCTTCCTTGACGCGCAGGGTAATATCCTGGGCCTTATCTTCATGCGCGAATTCATCAACAAATGCCCGCTCATGGGTCGCCTCAAAGATATCAAGCAGAGCGCTGTGGATAAGCAATATGAATTCTGGAAGCTCATGCTGGCGAAAAAATCCGACGAGCTCGAGCTCTACATCTCGAGCTCTAAAGGCTGGCGCATTTCTGCCGCCAAACGGGGCGTAAAACTGCCCCTTCTGATTCCGAGTCAATTAAAGCCAAACTAATGTCAGAGATCACGCTTGCAGAACGCATCACGCATGCACCTGTAAGCTGTGGTGTATACCAGTGGTTTGAAAATCCCGACGACAAAACCCCGCTCTATGTCGGTAAAGCCAAAAATCTGCGCGTACGCCTGAGGCAATACCTCGTCTCAGACGACCTCAAGACCAGTTTCCTCATGAAGCGGGCGCACCATATCCAGTGGATCGCCACTGACAACGAGACCGAGGCGCTGCTGCTGGAGAATAATCTCATTAAAAAGCACCGGCCGGTCTACAATGTCAGGCTCAAGGATGATAAACAGTACCCCTATATCTGTGTTTCGATGAGCGAGCCTTTCCCGCGCATCTATCTCACGCGCCGTCGTTTGCCGGGCAATCTCTACTACGGGCCGTTTTCGAAGGCGCAGCTCGCACGCGAAAAGATACAGCTGACACTCGACCTGTTTCCGCTGCGGCGCCGACCGCTGAAACTGCCTTTGCCGAAACCTGCGAAACCCTGCCTCAACTACCACCTCAAGAAATGCCACGCTCCCTGCGCTGAGAAAATCACGCGCGAAGAATATGCGAAGATCGTCGAACAGGCGATCGATTTTATTTCGGGTTCGGATGCCGAGTCGCGCCAAAAAGTAGAAGCGCGCATGCAGGAACTTTCAGCGGCGATGAAATTCGAAGAGGCGGCGAAGCTGCGCGATGTCCTGGCGTATTTCAACGAGCGCAATATCAGGCCGCAGGTCGAAATGCGCGAATCTCGGCTCGACTTCGATATCGTCGGCGTGTATTCTGCCGATTTCTCGACGCTCAAGGCTGAGCTCTCACTGCGCGATGAGGATGTTACTCTGAAAAGTGCCTCTGACACACTGCGCTTCGCGCAAATTTGCCTGTTGAAATTCCGCGACGCCAAGCTCATCGCTAAGGAAAATTTTTCCCTCACCGAAACCGATATGGCCGCTGCCGAGTTCAGCGATGCAGATTTTACCGAAACCTTTTTCCGCGATTATTACCTGAATATGCTCGATCTGCCGCCGTATATCGTGCTGCCCGACGGCATCGATTTATCTTACTGGCAAAAGGCATTGGCCGACCGCGAAGGCAATGCCGTGCGCGTGCAATCGCTGGGGGATTTCAGCCGTGCAGTGAAAGAAAACCACGTCGAGATCAATCCCCCTGCGTTGATGAGTATGGCGGTGAATAACGCACGGCTCACAATGCGTGAACGCCTGCTGTCTGAAAACCTGCGTAACCAGCGTGTGGGCCTGCGGCAATTGCAGAAATTTTTAAATCTCAAAGAAGCGCCTGAGATCATCGAATGTTACGATATTTCAAACATCCAAGGTACAGACCCGGTGGCGAGCGGGGTGATGCTTCGCGACGGTATGCCGTATAAGGCGGGATACCGCAAGTACCAGATCAAGACCGTCGAAGGGGCGAACGACCCGGCGATGATCCATGAAGTCATCACGCGCCGCCTGGCGCGCATCAAAACCGGCGAGGTCAAACCGCCCGATCTCATCGTCATCGACGGCGGCAGCACGCAGCTGAATGCCGCGCTCAGGGCCCGCACCAACGCCGAGCTGAAGATTCCGATGATGGGGCTGGCAAAAAAACTGGAAGAGATCTATACCGAAGACGGGCGTATTCTGCATTTCGATAAAGAAAGCCCGGGGATGCACATTCTGCGTCGGGCACGCGACGAAGCCCACCGTTTTGCCGTGAGCTATCACCGCAACCGGCGCATGAAACGTAATCTCAAATCCCTGTTCGACGGTGTGGCCGGCATCGGGGAAAAGAAACGCGCTAAGGCGCTGCTGCTGCTGCGCAAGCTTGACCTTGCTGAAATAACTCCTGAAGATCTGGCGACGCGCATCGCGAAGGAAACCGGCATTTCGGCGGATCTATGCCTCAGGCTTTCTCAGAAAATTCTGAAACCCGTTTCGGATTGAAACTAACGCTCGACGCATGGGATTTACGCATGCGCGTCGTGCGACACCGTCGCGTTGTCAGTATCTGAAGGTTAACGCTTCAATTCGTTCAGTAAATTCTGGCAAGCCTGCCAGGGTAACAGGGCGCATTTGTAACGCGCAGGAAGTTTGTAAACTGCCTCCAGGCCCCCGTGACGGAAGGCATTTTCTTCGCTGAAGGATTTGCTGAAATCATCGATCAGGTGATACGTTTGTGCGATCGTATTATTTTCGAGTACCCGGGCCATGAATGCGGCACTGGCCCGCAAAATAGCACAGCCTTCCGCCTGCCAATGCACGCGTTGCAGGGTATCGTCGCCGAGAGTCAGGGCGATTCGTACCTTGTCGCCGCAAAGACGGTTGGCGAGTTCAGCAGAGGGCATCCCTTCCGGGATTTCTACCGGCGTAATCTCTGCGAGCCGCAGAATTTCTTCTGAATAAGTGGGCATTACTGCGCGGCGGCCTGCCGTATGGCCGCCAGAATTTTATCTGTCGGGTCATCGTGACGGAGAAGATACTGAACCCTTCCTGACTGGTTCAGCACATAGATATAGAGGGAGTGCGAAATTGTCTTCTCTTGGTTCTTTGAATATGCCCCGAATCTTTTCTCTAATTCTGTGATCTCGGTCTTACTGCCTGTAAAACCGCGCGCATAAGGGAAAGGTGTCAGAAATCTTTTCAGATCTTCCGGTTTCTCGTTCGGAACATCGACGCTGATAAACAGCAGCCGTGTTTTATCCCGCAACGCCGCGTCGCTGCGCAGCGCGGTATCGATCTTGTGCAGGGTCATCGGGCAGAAATCCGGGCAGCGGCTGAAACCGAAAAAAAGCAGCGTCGCCGGCCGAAAGCTCTGCGAAAGCTTCTCGCGGATGCCATCCTGCGAGACGAGCTCGGCATCACCCCCGAGCGGCATCTCCTGGAATTCGAGTCTCTCCCCTTTGCAGCAAAGGCCGGCAGCGATAAGGAATACGGCTCCGAAAAAAAAAATTCGCATCATTTATTTTTCCCGTGGTTTAATCGGCACCTTGAAGCTCACGGCGGTTGCCCCAAACACAAGCTTTGCCTCACAAAATTCCTGGGCCTCGGGTTTCAGGGCACCCAGCATCACATGCTTATGGCCGGGTTCGAATGCCAGCAGCGCGCCGTCGGGGATTTCCGTTGCGGGTAAGGGCACCATGCTGACACGGTCGCCTGTGACGATAGTCTCATGCAGCGTCGTCGAAGCAGCACAGCTGAAATCCGCACCCGTCAGGGTTTTTGCCGCCCCCGATTTATTGCGGATTTCCCCGTATGCCACCGAACCCGCACCGGCCACGACTGGTTTTACAACAAACCAGCCCCTGAATTCCAGGCCTTGTTCTGTGTGCTTTTGCCCGCGGCAGGCGGTGCCCAGGAATAGGACGAGAAAACCTGCCGCGAGTGCTCCGGGGCACAATAAGGTCAACCTGGACATCTTTTAGACCCGGCCTGTGACATGCCCCATCAAGCTTTTTTGACAAGGGGTCGAAAATAGAATATGGAAGATGAGTGGGCGCGCGTCGGCGAATACCTCGACCGCCTGGCGTTTGAGAACGACCGGTTAGAGGCAGAGCTCAAGCTCAAAAAGGAGCGGCGCCTGGCACAAAGCGGCGAACAGGCTCCGGAGGCTGTGCCGGCTGCTGCACCTGTGCAGCGCTTCGATGAAGCCCGTGAAACGGTGCGCTACGAAACCCAGACAGCGACCGAGGCGACGCAGGGGATGCACATCTCTTACGATGCCTTAAAGCGCGACCTTTCGGGGCTCATGTCTGACCTCAACGACTTCAAGCATACTCGGGCCGGTCTCGAGTCACGCCTCAATACGTAAAAAGGCCCTTGCGGGCCTTTCAAAACGGCGTGATAAACGGCTTATCCGGCGGTTTCTTCGCGCTTGTTGAACTTGTATTTCGCTTCTGCTTCGTCGAGAAGTGAAATGACCTTGTCCAGGTCGGCGCGCGTGTGTGCCGCGGAGAGTGACAGGCGCAGGCGGTCTTTCTTGCGGGCCACCGCAGGGTATGGAACCGGGTTCACGAATACGCCCTGCTCATCCATGAATTTCGCGATTTCGCGCATGATGAATGTGTCACCGATGACGATCGGGGTGATCGCGGTTTGTGTGCGTTCGATATCGAAGTGACGCTTTTTGAGTTCTGCATGGAAGTACTTGATGTTCTCCCACAGCTGGTTGTGCCACTGTGGTTCTGTCTTCAGAACTTCGAGAGCCGCGCTTTGCGCTGCAACCTGCATCGGGGTCGGTGACGCCGCGAAGAAGTACGCGCGTGAGAAAAAGCGCAGATAGCGGATCACTTCTTTCTTCGCAGAGATAAATCCACCCACGCCGCCGAGCGACTTGGAGAATGTACCCATAACGATATCGATTTTACCTTCGAGGTCGAAATGCTCGGGTGAACCTTTACCGGTTTTACCGAGTACGCCTGTACTGTGCGCTTCGTCGACCATGAGTTTTGCATCGTGTTTCTTAACGAGATCATAGATGGCTTTGAGGGGGGCGATATCGCCGTCCATCGAGTAGACACCTTCAACCACAACGAGGCGGTCGCCCAAACCTTTTTTAGTCTGGATCAGGACGCGCTCGAGCGAATCCATGTCATTGTGACGGAATGTCGTGATCTTTGCACCGGAAAGCAGGGCACCGTCGATGATCGAGGCGTGCGCCAGCTTATCGATGATGATTGTGTCTTTGGGGCCCAGGAAGCAGGAAAGCACACCGACGTTGGTTGAATAACCTGAAGGGAAAAGGCAGGTGTCTTCAGCACCCTTGAGTTCAGACAGGCCTTTTTCGAGCTCACGGTGCACATCGTAGTAGCCTGAGAAGTGCGGGGGAGATCCGGCGCCGGCGCCGTATTTTTCAGCCGCTGCAATCGCCGCAGCTTTGACTTTGGGGTGGTTATTGATGCCCAGATAGGAGTTCGAACCCATCATGATCATTTCTTTGGCTTTGCCGGTTTTTTGGTCTTCGACAACGACATGGTTTGAGTTGGCGGAGAGCATGACGCGGCGGTACATGTGGTGGCCGATCGAAAGCTGGTAATCGACGCTTTCGTAGAAGGGGCCTGCCCAAGCGAAGAGGTCTGGTTTCTCGCGGCGCTGCAGAACGAAATCTGCCAGTGTCTTATTGAGATGGTCCTGATTGTATTGTGACTGTTGGTCCTGTGCTGTATTCATGGTTCTCCTTTGGGGGATAATACTATTTTGACGTTTTAGTTTTCTATTTCGGCTATTTTTTCGGCGGTGCACAAGACGTCAAGCCGTATCCGCGGGTGCCAGCAGTGTATTTCCATATCATTCTATACGCCGGATAATGTGATCTGAAAAATCGGTCACATAGAGATATGTACCGTCGCTGGTAATACCTGTCAGCTCCCTGAAACGGGCTGTGCCGGTTATTCCGCCTCCAGTGCCTATGACGGTGGTGGTCCCGGTCTCCCACCCGGATAGGGTTGATACAAAGCCCGTGGTTATATCGACACGGCGGATGCTGTAGCTGTCTTTGTCGGCGACATAGATATATGTGCCGTCCGTGGTCAGATTGTTAATTCTCTTGAAGCGGGCGGTTCCCGGTGCGCCGTCTACATTGCCATAGCTGCCATTGCCTGCCAAAGTGCTGACTGTGGGGCCAGATGATAAATCGATGACGCGCACTGCCTGAAAAGCCGCTTCACCGACATAAACCTTGTTCGCATAATAGGTCACCGCGCAGGGGATCGTGAAGGTAGCGCTGGCGGCGGGGCCATTCACACTGGTGGCGGCGCCCGTGCCTGCCAGCGTCGTTGTGGCCCCGGTATTGATGTCGACCTTGCGGATGCGGTTATTGTTGTAATCGGCGACGTACAAAAATGCGCCGTCGGTCGTGATACTGGTGGGGCCGTCGAAACGGACCGAGGTACCCGGCCCCGATGGAGCGTCGGCCATGCCGCAGGTGAATGAGGCGCCTGCAAGAGTCGTGACCGCGAATGTTGTGAGATTCATTTTCGTGACGGTGCAGCCATAGAAGTGCACGGCGTATAAATTCACGCCGTCGCTGGTGATACTGTCGCTGCCGCCGATATTTCCGAGCGTCGTCACATTGCGCGTAACGATGGTGATTTTACGCAACGCGCCTGAAGCTTCGAGAACAAATAGATTATTACCGTCGCTGGCCAGATATGCCGGTTGGGAGAATTTTGCACCGTTGCCAACACCGTTTGTCGAGGCGTTGATGCCTATCGTGCCTGCAAAAACCTGCCCCAGAATGACATCTGCATTTCCAGTCAGGGTCAGCGGATGAATAATATTTCCGCCAACCATCGGCCCGGCGCTCGAGCCGGCGGTGCACTGCACGCTTAAGGTGATATTGGCGGCGGCAAAGACACCGCTGGGATTCGTTATGCTGCAATACTGGGTCGGCGAGGTCGGGAACAGGGTTATGCTCGCTGCATAACTTTGTCCTGGAATAAATCCGGTTGTAAAAGCGGTCAAACCATTGGCGTTAATGGTCAGCGTTTCTGAGCCATTGCGGATTTGCAGGCCAGTACCGCTGAGGCCACTGACATTCACTTGTAAAACCAGCACGGATGCGGCGGCCGTGTTCGCCGGGGCATCTCCGAGAAAATTGGAGACCTTGCTATTTCCGCAATAGAGCATCACTGCGCCAAAAGAAAAAAGTGCAAACAATTTCTTAAGAGGCACGTAAATAATCAATCGCCCATATTTCTGATTTTTGGTACTGATTAGCAAGATGCGTCCCGAATAATTTAGCTACATATGTACCGGCGCAGCCAGGTTGCTGACCCTGCAGCCGAAATAATGACATGAATTGTCACATACGAGTAATTCCAGACTTTAATGCCATTTTTTTTGCCATCTCGGAATATTTCTATGGCACAGATTTGCCATTTTGCGCGTACAAGCGATAATGAAGCTGGCGGCTATAACTGTGGCGTTTGCGCTGATTTTGGGCGAAGTTTATGCTTTTGGCGATGCAACACATAAGAGGCTGCCAGAAGACGCGTTGCTGTACATGGAGATGCGTGGGTCGAATCAGCAGCGTTGGACAGCCGATTATCTGAAGGCAAAGGCCGGCGGGCGTTATGCGGGCACCTGCGTGAATGTGAACTATCCCCCCGCTAATATGGGTTCCGATAATACGCAGTGCGGAGCATTCGGCATATTGGCGATTGGTGGCTTTAAGCCTGACTATTTCCGCGATGCGTTTTGGGACATCCTGATCTACGGCTGGGGGCCTCCCCAGGTATCTCTTTTAGAAGGTCAAAATTACACGGCCTGGTATCATTTTATCAACCTCATGGAAAGAAATGTCGATAACAATCGGCTGATTACAAATAACTATAATGCGTTTGATGGCTATGCACCCAACGCACTTTATTCCAACCTTGAGCTGGGTATGGATTGGCTGCTAACGACATTGATGAACAATGCAACGATGACCGTGGATTTGCAAGGTTGTACCGATTCTGCCTGCGTCGAAAAAAGCTCGGTTGCAACGGGAATTGATACGAACCCCGCGATCGATTACCGGCAAAATGGCTCCTCAACTCCTGTGGGGCCGGGAACAGGATCAAAGAAGCTCGAAAACCAGGACGGAACAAATTACAATTGTTTCAGTGATACGGCCCTGATTGGCGCCTGTCCGGATAATAGCGCAGCCTACGATGGAATTAACCAATACCCCAATGTGGTTCCCGGGGGCGCCGGATACGATCCGATCAGTCTTTTTACCGGAAACCAGGATTGGGTGGTCTATGAGCCATCGTATAATGCCGCAACTTTCTACTATAACGAGGTTTGGCTGGAGGGTTTTAGCTCCAGGAATAGTTCACTCCAAACCGGACCCATTGTAAATCGTTACTACAATGTTTCGGGTCCTGAATTGCTGTATTTTGCCGCCGTGCATCATTATACAGGCGACGCGACCCAGATGACACATATTTGGCCAACACAGAGCTATAACCATCGGGAGTATGAAGGTTATGTGGGGGATAATTACGGAGAGCGCCTCATCGGTGGAACCGATGTGAAAAATTTCGAGGATTATGAGGTTGCCAATGCCTACGCAAACGTTCGGCAACACCGGTACAACGGGCCACCGGGAGATATTCATAAATTAATCATTGAACAGGCTTTTCTAACCTACCATATCCGTTTCCGCAGTGGCTACGACAAAATGACAACGAGCAATCAGGCCATCTGGAGAAATGCGGGAGTTTGGGCGGTGAACAATTCCATAGCGGCAATGGCACTCACCAACGAAAAAGCCGTTCTCGATTTGCGCAAATGCCGAAATTCCGGGGCGTGCAATAATCTTTGATTGCACAGAACCTAAGTTGCCATCCGCTATGCTTTTTCAGAAAAAAGTCAGCGAGACCATAAAACCGATAACAACGTTTTGGACACTATCTGCGTAGAGACGCGGGTCGGAACCGGCAGCGCCATAAACCGTGCCGAAATAAGAAAACCACGACATGCCAATGCCGAGATTGCGTGCCAGTTTCCATTCGATACCGGCATTGAGTTCGATACCAAAGCCGATTTTAGAAGCATAGGTCAGTGTCTCGGGGCCGTTGCCGAAATTGCCGTTTACGGTGATGCGGTTCCAGGCGGCATTGAGCGAGCCGCCGATAAAAAACCCGGATGGATGGAAATGGTAACGTCCGCCCGCACCGACGTTCAGTATCAATGGCTGCGTCGCGGAAGATTTTGTCAGGTTGCTGACACCGCTCACGGCTCCAGTGAGAAAAAGCGCGATTTCATTCTTCAGTCTGAATCCGGCCATTCCCCTGGCCGTGATGCCTAGATCGGCGAGATCGATATTGCGCAGCGTGCCGGCTGAGGGCATAAAGAAATGGAAAGAAGGGCCGAAAACGCCGGCAACGAAAAAATCAGAATTGTAACGCTCTTTGACCGGGGTTTGGATATCCACCGCGAGGGGATTGAAGTGTTTTATCTCGAGTTCTTTTCTCTCATTCTTTTGCAAAGCAACGTCTGCGTTCAAAATATTCTTATCCTGAAAGATGCGGATATGGAACCGCTCGGGCGGCAGGCGCACCGTGAGAGGTTTTGCCGAAGTTTTGTGGAGTTTGAGACCCAGGTGGTTCTCGTTGTCGAAGATATAGATCTTGCCTTCGATGCCGTTACCGAACACGAGTTGCGCTCCCACCTGCTTCAGGTCAGAGACAGGCAGATCGCCATAACCCGAGACCTTAAAATCAAAAAAAGGATGCTGCGGGCCAGCGCGTGACTCGAGGGTATTCGCGAGCGTCTCTTCATAGGAATAGGTGTAAGCCTCATGGAGACTCACGCGTGAATCATGGTTGAGATCAGCCGCGCCGCGCAGCCCTGCAATCAGGTTGTGTGTGAAATAAGAGCCGCGCAGCTGGTCCGATTCCTGCGAATCCTCGGAAGAAGAGCTCGAGGCGAGAATCGCTGTGCCGCGGTGGCTCACCGATTCCGAAAGTACGGCCGAGGGCACTCTCTTGCCGCCCTTGATGCGCGCGAGGCTGCCCGACGAGCACGAATCGAGAATGACGATGTTGACTTCGGAGGGCAGATCATGGATCCATTTTTTGAGTTCCGCGAAGTCCAAAACCGAGTTTTCGATGAGGAGTCCCGTCTCGTCGGAGTGGCCGGAATAATAGAAAAAAACCTCGCGCGCGGATTCTCTGCTTGCGGCGAGCATGCCCGTAAACTTGCGCAGGTTGCGGCGTAACGCCTGGATGTCAGGCTCGATGAGAACGATGGAATTCTCGTTTTTCAAATTGCCGATTTCAACCAGCGTCGCATGCAGCTGCCGGGCGTCGCGGTGTGCATACTTGAGCAGTGCCTTTTTGCTGCCGCCGTTGTTCTTGCCGATGAAAAGCCCGAAACGCGTTCCCGCAAAGAGGCCCTGCGCTAAAGACAGCAGAAAAAACAGCGCAGTGAGCGACTTCATGCTTTCTTGAGTCGTATCGCTATCTGCAGCGCGCCCTTAGGCAATTCTTTACCGGGTTTGCCGCGACGCGTCAGGGATTTCATGATTTTTTTCAGCGGCAGCGGTTCATCTGCCGCAATGAAAAAGAACTGTTCAAAACCCGGCCTGTCATCGAGCTTAAAGGCGTGGGGGATTTTCACTTTTGCACCGCCCATAAGTTCCTGTGGCGCCTTTTCCGATTCGGGGAAATGCAGGCTCACCGCTTTATCGGCGTCCACTGAGACGATGAAACCATAACGGTTACCCGAGGCGCGGTAGGCGATCTGGATTTCATCGCCGCCTTCCACTTTGTCGCCGTCTGCCAGAATCTGCTCTTTGCCAGCGCGGATTATGGATAAGAAGAGGGTGGGTGTAAGCCCTTTGCTGCGGACTGTGTTTTCGTTGTCATGGCCATTTAAAACGATGAGATTCGTTTCCTGCTTGCCGGCGATTTTATCTTCGCCTTTTTGCTGAGTCGCTTGGGGGAAATAGAGAACCGCGGCGATGCAGGCGGCCGCAAATACGAGAGCGCCAAGAGCGCGCGGGCCGAAAATTTTTCGAAACCAGGGTTCGGTTTCAGGTTCTTGGGAGAAAGCTCCGCCGCGCAGCCGCGGGTGGGCGCGGTAATAGTCTTCTGTTTCTTTTTTGAGCGCATCAAGTTGTTTGCGCAGCGCCGCGTTTCTGCCGAGTTCTTTTTCCACGGCGGTCATTTCGGCGGCCGGCAACTCGCCCAGCAAATAGCGTTCGAGCTTCAGGTTGAAACCTTTTTGTTTATGCATAGATCTCTGCCTTCATCTTTTCCGCCTTCTCAGATAATTTCCTCAGGCGCTTTCTGACTCCCGATACAGACAGGCCGGATATTTCAGAAATTTCTTCGTAGTTCAGCTCGTCGACATAACGCATCACGGCGATTTCCATCATGTCGTCTTTTTCCCCGGCGAAAACCCGTGCGAGAACCTCTTTCCCTTCGAGGCTTTCTGAAAAGTCATCTTTACCTTCAATGTTATTAAAAAACGCGTCATCCTTAAAGCTGATTTGTTTTTCTCTCTTCAGGATATTCAGGCAGGTGTTTGTCGCAATGCGGAATAACAACGAGCTCGGGAATTCATCCCTGATGCGCGCATTGTTTTTCAGAAGGGCCATAAATACCTCCTGCACGGCATCCTGGGCGCGGCTTTCATCACCCAGCATTTGCCGGCACCTGCGGAAAACCATAGCCCCGTACTTGCGGTAGTACAGTTCTATGTCGACAGGCAAGCTTTCCCCTCACAATCCATAAACAACTGAACAGTGAATAACTGTCACCCTACGGCGTCTATTTTTTTGCCGGACCTGAGAAAAATCCGTTGGTTTTTGGTATTTAAACTGTAGGATGGAAAATTAAAATTTTCTGGACAGGGTATGGGAGTGGGGGTAGATTATGACTATGAGCGAGTGGGTTATCTTAGCTTTGGGGCTGGCTGGGATTGTTGCGCTCATCAACGTACCGATCTTTTTTTTGCAGCGCCGTGAATCCAGAGAACGGCATGCGGATCTCCGGGCTTTCCAGCTGCAAAATGCCCGTTTAATTCTGGAAAATCGCCGTGAAAGTCGCCGCAGCCACGAAGATACCAAAGCTTTTCTCAAATCAATGGGTATCCGGCTGGATCAGGTTTTCGAACGCGTCGATAACCACTGAAAGCGTTATTTCCGCGGCCTGAAATCCTTATCGTTCGAAAATACCAGCTTGCATTGTTTGCGTACACAGAGGTAGGCATGCGTCAGGCAAGACCCCGCATTGGGGCATTTCGCCTCTTTCGGGCAGTGTAATGCCGCGCGTGCCTTTTCGAGTTCTTTTGTATTGATCACCAGCGAAGTGCATGGGGTCGGGCAGCAGCCAGGCGCTGGTATACAATCGGCGTCCGATTGACACGATGTATCGTAAGGCGCCGAGCGCAGTATATTGATCTGCGTGTGCGATTTTGCCGAAAGGCCTGACAACAAAACGGCAGATAAAAGAAAGCCGATGATCTTCTTCATGACAGGGTCAATTTCATAAAATGAGGCATCCCAGAAATCTGTTTTTGCTCTGGGTAACCCTGCTGATAGCTTCAGAGCTGTTCGCCGAACCCCGGGTTATCCGCGCAACCGGCATCGATACGAAGACCGGCGAGAAAATATTCACCGAGGTCAACCATGTTCGCTTTAAAGACGGATTGCTTCTCTCGGGCGATGCGGAATTCCGCAATGCCGGCGGCAAAACCTACTCCAGACAAAAGGTTGATGTAAAAAGATCTCCTGTTGCTCCCGAATACACTTTTGAAGACCTGCGTGACGGCCACCGCGAAACGGTGCGGCATACGGGCACCGCCTACGAAATTATTTTCAAGGCGGATGCAAAATCTGCGGAAGAGAAAATCCCGCTGAAAATTCCCGAGCACGAAATTGCCGCCGTCACGATTCCCGGCTTTTCTAATTTTGTCGTGCGGCACTGGGATGCCCTGGTTGCCGGCAAGGCGGTTTATTTTTACCTGATCGTGCCAACGCAGCGCGACTATTACCGCTTTCGCCTCGTCAGGGATTCCGCAACGGCCGGGCTGGTGCACTTCCGTATCGAACTCGGGAATTTCCTTTTACGTATGTTTGTCGATGCGATCAGAATCAGCTTTGACACAGCGAAGAAGAGACTGGTGCGTTACGAGGGTATTCACTTCGTGCGCGACCTGCCGAAATTTCTCGGCAGGAAAATGCGCGTCACCTACACGACAGATTAGAGCGCGACGCCGAAAAATTTTCCCACCAGCGCGGTCACGCCCAGCGCAAGGCCGCCCCAGAACATCACGCGCAGTACGGCGCGGCCGACATTTGCCTTGCCCGCCTGGGCCGCCAGAGCCCCGAGGGATGCAAGGCTTACGAGTGCTGCGGCAGACACGGCGGCGATGGCGTATTTTTTGGGCGCCAGTGCTGTGACGAGCAGGGGAAGCGCGGCGCCGATGGCAAATGTTGCCGCCGAGGCGAGCGCCGCCTGCAAGGGGCGCGCGGTGTGAACTTCTGAGATTCCCAGCTCATCGCGCGCGTGCGCGGCGAGTGCGTCATGCGCCGTGAGTTGTTCTGCGACGCGGCGCGCGAGTTCGGGTTCGACGCCGCGGTCGATGTAGATGCCCGTGAGTTCTTTCAGCTCAGAATCGGGTTCTTCAGCAAGTTCTTTTGTTTCCCGTGCGAGATCGGCGCGTTCGGTATCGGCCTGCGAACTGACGGAGACATATTCTCCCGCTGCCATCGACATGGCGCCGGCGACAAGGCCCGCCGCACCTGTGATGAGAATGCTTTTGGTTTCGGCGCCTGCTGCGGCAACACCGACGACAAGGCTTGCTGTCGACACGATACCATCGTTGGCGCCCAGAACTACGGCGCGCAGCCAGCCGATGCGCGTGGTGCGGTGGTTTTCCGTATGTTGCATAAGTAGCTGCCGGTAAATGGATGGCCTACAGGGCAACGACCATTAGCGATACTCGGGATAGCTTTGTCTTTGAGTATAATGACACTGATGTCATTATTGATTGACCGCCTGTACTGTGCATGATGGATCAGCCATGCTTGGCATCCCCCTTGGCCTATTGGCCGCGAACGCCTTCGAATGGTATGCGCATAACAAAATTCTGCACGAGGCTGGCCGCGACAAAAAAGGCCAGGCGCATTACCATTGGGATCACCACCGCGAAGTACGCCGCCACGATTTTAAAGAGGCGCAGTACGAGCACATTTTCGGCGAAGAATATGACCGCCACCGCTTCGAGATCGAAGCGCTGGTCAAAGTTTCGCTGATGGTCTCGCCGCTTTTTCCCGTAGCGCCGTTTTTCACGGCGACGCTCTGGTATTCCGCCTGGAATTATTACCACTGCCACCGCAAGGCGCATGAAAACCCCGAGTGGGCGCGCGAGCATTTGTCATGGCATGTCGATCACCACCTCGGCCGCAACCAGGACATGAACTGGTGCGTGACGAAACCCTGGTTTGATTACATCATGGGCACACGCGTCTATACGGCGCACAGCAAACCTGAATCGAATCCGCTGGGAATTCCACTGCCCGAGTTTATGGAAAATCTATTGTGGCAGATTGTACCACGTGCGAAGAACGAACCCGCGCGGCAATCGGCCGCTGCCTAGCGTTTCAGTTTTCGGGGGTTCGTCTTCTTGTCTGCCGCGGCCTTGAGCCGGCCGATACCAATTTCGGCCAAGCCCTGAATGTCCGCATCTTTATCTTTCAATGCCGCTTTGAAGACACCTGCTGCACGGGGGTCGTCGAGCACTGTTAACTGGTAGAGACTCCATTTTCTTGTTCCGGGGCGTTTTGATTTTGCTTTGGCGATGCAAATATCTGCCAGTGCCGGCCAATCGGGTTTGAATATTTCTTCAAAATCATGGCGCAGGCCTTCGAGCAGGTTATCCTGATCGAACTCTGTGGCGCGGTCGAGAAGTAATGGCACGGCATTCCGCAGGTGGCGTTTTGCGGCTTCGCGCGAAAATGCCAGAAAACGGTAGAGACCTGTTACCCAATATTCTTCCTCGTCCCAGGCAATATCATCTTCGCCAGCGAGCGGCTTGGATTTCTTAAGCATGTTTAAAAATGCCGCGTCGCTGAGGTTTTTCCACCCGGCGGCAAATTCGGCCATATGATCAAACGCTGATTTCATAGTCCTGTCCGAATAATACGAGCTAAGCAGAATAAAATAACCGCAGAATTTGTAAAAAAGTTTCCCCCGTTAATTTCTCTTGGCTTGACCGCATATTTCAGCGCACGGCTCCGCAAGTATGCGCAAGCTAAATCTGATTTTTGGCCTGGTGTTGTTCCTCGCTTTTATCGGCACCGGGCTTTATCTCATGCTGGTTTTCAAACCGCAGAATATGACAAACCTGCCCGCGCGCATGGAAATCCGCGCGAACCATATCTATATTCTCTTCATCGCGCTGCTCAATATGTGGGCGTTTGCGGTGAAACCGAAGGTCGCACAGAAACCCGTCTATACATTTGAGTTTCTGTTCCGTGTTTTTCTCATGCTTGCCGGTGCACTTGCAGTCGCGGCTTTTTTCACCGAGCATAACGGAACACTTACGGGACGCAAATTCACTTTTTACGCAGTTGTGTCGTCGCTTTCGGCCACGGGGTTTTACCTGCTTACGCTCTACCTGGACAAAAAGGGACAGGAGGTCACGAAGCCGTGAGCGTAAACCCGCTGTCGCTATCAGAACCGTGGTCGCTCGTCGCTGCGGGCTACCAGGAAGAAACGGTGCCGGCATTCCGGCAGTATTGCCAAAAGGCGATGGAGCTTGCGGACTATCAGCCGGGTGGCAAGGTGCTCGACGTTGCCTGCGGACCGGGCACATTGTCGCTGATGCTCGCCGATTCCGCTGCGGCTGTTACTGCGATCGATTTTTCAGATGGTATGCTCGACATCTTCCGCGCGCTTGCCTCTGACAAAACCAACATCGCGATCCATCAAATGGACGGGCAGAAACTCGAGCTCCTCGATGCGGAATTTGATTTTGCCTTCTCGATGTTTGGCCTGATGTTTTTTCCCGATCGTATGGCGGGCTTTAGCGAGCTATACCGCGTGTTAAAACCGGGCGGGCGTGCCGCGGTTTCGAGCTGGGCGCCTGTCGCCGAATCGCCCATGATGCAACTCATGTTCGGTTCGCTGCGCGCGGCGTTTCCCGAGCGCCCCGAACCCAAAACGAATATGCTTAGCCTTGAGAATCCTGAACTATTTAAAGAAGAAATGGAAAAAGCCGGATTTCATAACGTGAAAATTACGGCATTCGATGGCGCATGGCTCATCGAGAACGCGGAAAAATTTCTCGAATCGATGGTGCGCGGCAGCGCACCGCTGGAAATGATGCGGAAAAATTTACCCGAAGGTGTTTGGGCTGAGAAACGGAAATTAATCCAGGCGCATCTCGAAAAGCAGTTGCCGCCACTGCCGGTAAAACTCGCTTCGCGGGCGTTTATCGGCACGGGCACAAAGTAACCGATTCAGCTTTACGCTGAGAAGAATGGATATTCTCTCCGGTATGGGGATGAATGCTAGACAAAGCGACGATCCCCCGGAGAAAAAATCTCCTGCTTTTGACATTACGCTGCGCGTCGGCTGCCATTTGGTCTATGATGCCAGCGGCCCGTCGACCCTGCTGCTCAACATTCAACCGTTACGCGACCGCAAGCATCTGATCATCGCGCAATCCCTCAGCATGGGGTCTGACCAGCCCATCGAGGAGTATGTCGATAACCACGGGAATCATGTCTACCGCCTTGTACTGCAGCGCGGCAGCAATATCGTTCATCACGATGCGCTGATCGCGGCATATTCACAGCCCGATAACTATGATTTTACGGCGGGTGGTCCTGTGCCCGTGGAAGATCTGCAACCCGAACTTTTGCGCTATACTCTGCCCAGCCGCTACTGCGACTCAGACAGATTAACGAATTTTGCCTGGGAAAAGTTCGGGCACATTGAACACGGGCTACCCCGCGTTCAGGCGATCAGCCAGTGGTTGCACAACAATATCGAATACAAGTATTCGTCGGGCCGGCCCGATTTGTCGGCAGGGGATGTGCTGCAGCGGGGCTACGGTGTTTGCCGTGACTTCGCGCATCTCGCTGTCGCGCTCAACCGCACGTTCAATCTTCCTGCGCGCTACGTGACAGGGCATCTGCCCGATATCGGATTTCCCGATGCGCAGGGGCATATGGATTTTCACGCCTATGCTGAAGTTTATTTGGGCGGCCAGTGGTATACCAGCGATGCGCGATTCCATGTGCCGCGCATTGGCCGCGTGAAAGTTTCGTGCGGTCTCGATGCTGTGGACGGTGCATTCTCGACGATCTATGGCGGCGCCAATCTCAGCCATTTCGAAATCTGGGCCTACCAGGTTGCCCCGGGCTCCGTAGCGGTCGGCGATCCGATCGATCTTTCACGCCGCCTCGACAACCAATGGCTGGTGCAGACCGATGCCGCGCCCTGACGGATCTCGCGCTTTGTTGCTTAGCTGCGAACATGCGCGAAATTCTCTTCCACCCGAATTGCGGCGCCTTTTCAAGGGCCGGCAAAGGCTACTGGACTCGCACCGCGGCTGGGACGAAGGTGCGCTGGAAATCGCGCGCGGCCTCAGACCGCGTCTCCGTGCGCCGCTTCTCGAAGGCCGTTATTCGCGGCTTGTGATCGATCTCAACCGATCGAGCCAGCACCGCGGCGCATTTTCTGAATTTACGCGGAAATTACCGCGGGCAGAAAAAGAGAATCTTCTGGAGAAGATCTATCATCCCTTTCGGCAAAATGCGCTGGCGCTGGTCCGGGGGAAGTCCCACACATTGCATTTGTCTGTGCATTCATTCGTACCTGTTCTCAACGGAAAAGAACGAAACTGTGAAATCGGCATTCTTTATGATCCCCGCCGGCTTTCGGAAAAAACAGCCGCCCGGCGTTTGAAAAGTTCTTTTAAAAAACATTTTCCGCTTTTCCGGGTGCGGATGAACTACCCTTACCGGGGAATGTGCGACGGCCATACGTCTGCGCTCCGCCTGGTATTTCCGGAGAAACAATACACGGGTATCGAAATCGAGTTTAATCAGCGCCTGTTGCGCGCCCTGAAAAATAAAAAACCACTGCTTGAATTTCTGGCGCAGGCTCTCAAGCAGGCTTCGGCGCCAGAGCGCCCTTCGTAAAAACTTCGATCAGCGTTGTCGCGAGCAGCAATAGGTTGTTGGAGACAGATTCAACTTCCGTGCCCGCGCGCATGATATCGTAGATCATGGCATTGAGAATGCGCGCCGTGCTTGGCACATGGAGCTCCGGGCGGATGAACCCCTTGTCGCGCCCAATCGTGAGAAAGCGCACGGTGGTTTCGAGAAATTCGGCCTGCGCGGCTTCGAAGCGGCGGCGTATTTCAGGGTCGGCGTGGATCTCTTCGAAGAAGATGCGGATATGGCTGATCTCACGCAGGAAGATCTGGCTGAAGTCGAGACAAAACCTTTGCATGACGCCGATATACTCTTCGGGTGTGGTAGCCAGATCGGGCCGCGTTCCCCAGGCAATTTTCAGGAAATCCGCATTCAGCTGGTCGAAGAGCGTCAGGAAGATATCGAGCTTGTTTTTAAAATAGCGGTAGATCGTGCCGTGACCAGCATCGAGAGCCGCCGCAATATCAGCGATGCCGGCAGCGTGATAGCCCTTTTCGGCAAACACATCGAGCGCCGCCTTAAGAATCGCTTCGCGTTTGACTTTCTTCTGCTCGGCTGTTACTTCGGGCCGGGCCATGGCGGGCAATCCTCGTTTTTAGAACGGCGTGTCAGGAAATATTTCAGTTCGCCATCTGCAGCATCGCCTGCAGCAACACGTTGCAGCCATGCATCGCCTGCTCAGGCTCGATGTTTTCGACTTCGTTGTGGCTGATGCCGTCGTCGCAGGGAATAAAAATCATGCCGGTGGGAGCGATCTCGGCGATGTAACACGCGTCGTGTGCTGCGCCGGATACGATTTCCATGGAAGAATAACCGAGATTGTTGGCAGCATCCTGCACGGCCTGGCGGCATTTCATATCGAAAGCGATGGGCGGATAATACCAGAAGTCTTTGAGTTCAACTTCGACAACACCTTCTTTATTGATGTCGGCGACGAATTGTTTGATCGTTTTATCCATCGACGCCAGTTGTGCATCCACCGGGTGGCGGAAGTCGATCGAAAATTTCACCTGACCCGGAATCGTATTGCGCGAATTGGGAAACACCTGCACAAAGCCGACAGTGCCGCAGGCATAGGGTTGGTGCGAGAGCGCGGTCTCATTCACTTTGGTGATGATTTTCGCCGCAGCAACCATCGCGTCTTTTCTGAGATGCATCGGCGTCGGGCCGGCATGCGATTCTCTGCCCTCAACCCTCACATCGTACCAGCGCTGGCCTTGCCCCAAAATCACGACACCGATCTGCTTTTTCTCAGCTTCCATGTACGGGCCTTGTTCGATGTGCGTTTCGAAAAAGGCCTTCATGGGTTGTGGTTTGGCTTTTTTCGTTCCGGCGTAACCGATACGTTTTAACTCCTCACCGAAAATTTTTCCGTGGATGTCGACCCTCGCGAGAGTTTCTTCGAGGGAAAATTTGCCGACCATCGTACCCGAGCCCATCATTGCCGGGGCGAAGCGCGTACCTTCTTCATTGGTCCAGACGACGACTTCGATAGGGTGTTGCGTTTCGATCTTCAGATCATTAAGCGTGCGGATAACCTCAAGCCCCGAAAGCACGCCGTAGACGCCGTCGAATCTGCCGCCCGTGGGCTGTGTGTCGAGATGGCTGCCGGTGGCAACCGGCGGCAGCGCATTATCTTTGCCGGCGCGCCGCGCATAGATGTTACCGACCTCGTCGATTTCGATCGAGCAACCCGCCTCTTTGCACCATTTCACAAAAAGATCGCGGCCTGCCTTATCTTCGTCGGTCAGTGCAATGCGGCAGCAGCCGCCCTTTTGTGTGGCCCCGATCTTCGCCATGTCCATGAGGCTCTGCCAGAGGCGGTCGCCATTGATTTGCGGGGTTTCCGTTTTAGGCCGTACCATGGTTGAAGTTTGCATAGTGTTATCGGTGCCATGGCAGATGCGAGGGCGAATCTATTTTCGGTTCTGGCATCATTGTCCCTTGCTGTGCTATGGAATTCCATAGCTGGAAATCCCTCATGCAAATCGCAATTTTCTGGCTGTAAACCCTTGAAAAGCAGGGTTCAGCAAAAAAATGTTTACGGAATGACGTGTCATTCTATTATAAGGCCTACTCTGTTTTGGAATTCCATAGCAAGTAGGGAGGCCTATGAAAACTGTAGTTAATAACTCGGGAACCGGAGCGATCTCTCAGGGTGGGGCAAGTATGAATTCAGGTATGAAACTCGACACCGAAGCTCTCGTTGTCGGCTCGGGTTTTTCCGGCATCGGCGCAGGCATCAAGCTCAAAGAAGCCGGCATCCCCTTCATGGTGCTCGAAAAGGCGCCCGACCTCGGCGGCACTTGGCGCGACAATACTTACCCCGGCATCGCCGTTGACATCACCTCTTTCACGTATTCGTTTTCTTACGAGCAGCTGCCCGATTGGTCGCGTGTGTTTGCGCCCGGCGCCGAGCTCAAGAAGTATGCCGATCACTGCGCGACCAAGTACGGCGTGCGGCCTTACATGCGCTTCAACAGCGAAGTACAGATCAGCACCTTTGACCCGGCCTCGCACACATGGGTGACCACGCTTAAGGGTGGGGATGTTCTGCGTTCACGTTACCTCATTCTCGCGACGGGCGGGCTCACAATTCCCAAGCTGCCCGACATTGAAGGGATAGAATCGTTCAAAGGTAAAAAGATCCATACCGCACGCTGGGATCACTCTTTTGACCTGAAGGGCAAAAGAGTGGGGATTATCGGCACCGGCGCAACCAGCGTACAGCTGGTACCGGCGCTCGCGCCCATCGTGAAAGAAATCCACGTCTACCAGCGCACACCGATCTGGATTCTGCCGAAACCCGACGCCGAAATGGCGCGCGGCGTGCAGCTGGCGCTGAAGTATATTCCCGGTCTGCAATGGTTGCTGCGCGGCGTAACCAACTCGATCACCGAAGCGGTGATGGTATTGGGAGTGATTAATTACAAAAAATATCCGCAGATCACAAAATTTTTCGAAAACATCTGCCGCGACCATCTCGCGAAGCAGGTGGTTGATCCCGTCATCCGTGAAAAGCTCACACCGACCTATGGTTTTGGCTGCAAACGCCCGAGCTTTCATAACGAGTACCTGAAGAGCTTCAACCGCGAAAACGTTGAACTGGTCACCGATGGTATTGCCCGCGTCACCGAAACGGGAATTATTACGAAGGATGGCAAAGAGCGCGAAATCGATGTGCTGATTACCGCGACTGGTTTTAAGACCTTTGAAAAAGGCAACACTCCGCCTTTCCCTGTGAACGGTTTGGGCGGCAAAGAGCTGGGTACGTTCTTCGACGAAGAGCGCTACCAGGCCTATGAAGGCATCAGTGTGCCGAAATTCCCCAACCTGTTTATCATGCTGGGGCCCTACGCGGCCACCGGTGCGTCGTGGTTCCAGATGGTGGAGAACCAGTCATACCATCTCGTGCGCGTCATCAACGAAGCCAACAAACGCGGCGCGACGCAGGTCGAGCCCAAACAAGAGGCGCATGACCGCTACCACGCCGACATCATGGCGCGTATGAAAGATACGGTGTTCTTCAACAATAACTGCAGCACGGCCAATAGCTATTATTTCGACCGCCACGGCGATGCGCCGTTCATGCGGCCGATGACGTATGCCGAAGTTTGGTATCATAGCCATTTCTTTGATCTGGATGATTATCAGTATACAAACTCTCCTGTTCAGAAAGCGGGGTTGTTAAGGGGCCACGCAGTGGCCCCTTAAGGAAATTTTATGGAAATAAGAACAGAAATCGAAATCAACGCGCCGGCAGAGAATGTCTGGAAGGTGCTCATCAACTTTCCTGACTATGGTTCGTGGAATCCGGTGATCCCAAAAATCGACGGCATGCCCTACCGCGGCAACAAGATCAGTTTTAACATCCAGGCCGCGCCCGGTATACAGATACCGATTATGGCGTGCGAGATCCTGGTAGCCGACTCGGCGCAAAAAGAACTGCGCTGGAAGGGCCCGGCGATTCCGATCGCGGGGGATATCCTCAGCGGCGAACATTTCTTTATCGTGCAGGAAATTTCACCGAACAAAGTGCGCTTTGTGCATGGCGAAGATTTCACCGGCCTCGCAGCACCGATGCTGAAGCCGTTGCTGCAAGATCGGCTCACGGCCAGCTATAATGAAATGAATGCAGCGCTGAAGAAAAGATGTGAGAAATAGATCGCCCCACCCCTAGGGGGTGGGGGCGAAGAGGGCAAAATGGTGAACCAAATTCTTGCGGATCTGCAAAAGCTCCGCTACCAGACAGATCTCCCACCCGGGCCGCCCGGCCTGCCCTTTGTGGGGCACCTCACCGACTTCAGACACGATCCCCTGGGTTTTCTCGACAAGCTCGCGCGCGACTATGGTGACATCGTCTTCATCGAGATCGCGGGAAAGCCCGTGTATATCATCAACAAGCCTGAGCATATTCAGGAGCTCCTCATCAATAATGCGGGCAGGTTGCAGAAAGCGCTGGCGCTGGAAGTTTTAAAGCCGGTTTTCGGGCAGGGCCTACTTACCAGCGAAGGCGATTTTCATAAGCAGCAACGTAAACTTTCTGCCCCCGCGTTCGCGCGGACGAAACTCACGGGTTATGCGCAGACGATGATCGATCTCGCTGAAAACTTGAATCGCGAATTGGCGAGCCACAAACGTTTCGACATGCACGAAGCAATGATGCGGCTGACGCTCAAGATTGTCGCGAAGACGCTCTTTGGTTCCGATGTCGAGAAAGATAGCGAGCGTGTCGCGCAGGCCATCGAAGATATTATGGCGATCACCGATCGCATTCTGAATCCGCTGGGGCCGGTGCTCAATGCATTGCCCACGCCGAAGACCTTACGCTTCCATGCCGCCGTCAAAGACCTCGACGAGATTATTTTCCGCATTATTGCGCAGAAAAAGGCCGAAGGTATCGAAGGCAACGACCTGCTTTCGACGCTCATGGCGGTACGCGACGAAGATGGTCAGCCCATGAGCGACAAACAGTTGCGCGACGAGTGTCTCACCATCTTTCTTGCGGGGCATGAAACGACGGCGAATGCGCTCAGCTGGACCTGGTATCTTCTTAGCCAGCACCCGCAGGTGCAGCAGAAGCTCGAAGAAGAGTGGGCGCAGTTTGCAAATAAGGAAAAACTTTCTCCCGAAGACTATCCCCGCCTTGTTTACACGAAGCAGGTGATCTCCGAAAGTTTTCGTGTCTACCCGCCCGCCTGGATGATTTCAAGGCAGATCATGGAGGATATCCCCCTCGGCGGTTACACGATTCCGAAGGGCGTCATGATCGTCATGAGCCAGTGGGCGGTTCATCACAATCCGAAATACTGGCCCGCTCCATATACATTTGATCCGGAGCGCTTTGCGCCTGAACACATGGACTCGCGGCATAAGTTCACATTCTTTCCGTTTGGTGGCGGCGTGCGCCAGTGTATCGGCGACCAATTTGCGTGGATGGAGGCCGTATTGCTTTTGGCAACGATTGGCCGTAAGTTCCGCTTTTCTACAGTTTCGTCCAAGCCACCGCGACCGCAACCACTGATTACGCTCCGCCCCGCCGGCGGACTGCCGATGTACCGCGAAATCCATTGATTTGGCTAAAACCTGAAGATGACTGCCTATGGATGCCGCACATGCAGCGAGCATTCAGTTAGAGATTTCACGGGAACCTCGGCGCCAAAATAACTGGCGTCTATTTAATCTTCCGAACCAGATGGTTGGCGCTGTCCGCCACATGCAGATTGGTGCCGTCGCTGGTAATCCCATTTGGATATTTGAACGTGGCCGCAGTACCCGTGCCATCGGCAGACCCGCTGGTGGTTGAGCCGGCCAAGGTGGTGACAATACCATTTGGGTTCAACCCTGAACTTGACTGGCTAGTACTGCCGGCTGAACTTGATGACGACGCGGAAATGGCGCAACTGGATAGGATTCCCCCAATTATTAGCAGGCCAATCAATGGTTTCATACATATCTCCTTGGCAACCCGTGCCTTTACTATTGAATCTTGCGAATTCGGTGATTGCTCTGATCAGCTACATACAGGTTTGTACCGTCGGTGGTAACGCCCTTGGGGTAAAAAAACGTCGCGGCCGTGCCCGTGCCGTCAGCGCTGCCCTGTCCACTACCCGCCAACGTTGTCACCACACCGGTCGCAATGACAATTTTGCGAATGCGGTGAATGTCATTATCCACAACGTACAGGTTCGTGCCGTCGGTGGTAAGGCCAGAGGGTTGGCTAAACGTCGCTGTTGTACCTGTGCCATCGGCGCTGCCCTTCCCATTACCGGCTAGAGTTGTGACCACACCCGTCGCAATGACAATCTTGCGAATTCGGTAATTGGCGTTATCTGCTACATACAGGTTCGTACCATCGGTGGTGACATCCGTGGGTTGCCAAAACGTCGCTGCCGTGCCCGTGCCGTCAGCATTGCCCGGCCCATTGCCCGCCAGAGTTGTGACCACGGCCGTGGCAATGACAATCTTACGAATCTGGTTATTAACTTGATCAGCTACATACAGGTTTGTTCCGTCGGTGGTAATGCCGGAGGGTTGATTAAACGTCGCAGCGGTTCCCGTGCCATTGTTGTCGCCTGGGCCAAAGCCCGCCAGAGTCGTAACCACGCCCGTGGCAATGACAATCTTGCGAATTCTGTTATTACTCACTTCAGCTACATACAGGTTCGTACCATCGGTAGTGATGCCAGTCGGGTTGTTAAACGCTGCGGCAGTACCCGTTCCGTTTGTGGTGTCGGCGGTCCCACTGCCCGCAAGTGTCGTGACCACGCCCGTCGCAATGACAACCTTGCGTATCTTGTTATTGGACTGATCGGCTACATAAAGGTTCGTACCATCGGTCGTCACGCCTGCAGGGTTTTGAAACATCGCGGCATTACCCGTGCCCTCGGCATCGCCCGACCCACTGCCCGCCAGCGTTGTCACTGCCCCGGTCAAAGATAACGGGCAAGTAGATTTGCCACTCAGCAGAACTTTCGCGCACGTCGAAGGCGATGAGCCGCCACCTGCCGTGCTGTCATTGCCGCCACTGCTATTGCTGTTACAGAAAAGAAGCAATGTGCAAAATGCCATTGCGATTGCAGAATACTGTTTTTTCATATTCGCTCCTCTCATATTGCTATTGAATCTTGCGAATTCGGTGATTGCCCAAATCGCCAACATACAGCTTCGTACCATCAGTAGTAAGGCCATATGGAAAGCTAAACGTCGCGGCAGTGCCCGTCCCGTCGGCATTGCCCCCCCCATTACCTGCCAGCGTTGTCACCACACCCGTTGCAATCACAATCTTGCGAATTCGGTGATTGAAACCGTCTGATACATAGAGGTTCGTGCTGTCGGTGGTAATGCCATAAGGATTGTTAAACGTTGCAGCGGTCCCGGTCCCATCGGCATTGCCAGACCCGTTGCCCGCCAGCGTTGTCACCACACCCGTCGCAATCACAATCTTACGAATTCGATGATTGCTTGAATCTGCTACATACAGGTTCGTACCGTCGGTAGTAATGGCATACGGATAGTTGAACGCCGCAGCAGTCCCGTTGCCATCGGTACTGCCCTGCCCACCATTGCCTGCCAGAGTCGTAACCACACCCGTCGCAATGACAATCTTGCGGATTAGGTGATTATTCAATTCAGCTACATATAGGTTTGTACCGTCCGTGGTAATGCCAGCGGGTCTGTCGAACCTCGCCGCGGTGCCTGTGCCGTTGGCGTAGCCCTGCCCGTTGCCCGCCAGAGTTGTAACCACACCCGTCGCAATAACAATCATTCGGATTCGGTGATTGTTCAAATCGCCAACATACAGGTTCGTACCATCCGTGGTAATGCCCGTGGGTTGATCAAACGTCGCGGCAGTGCCCGTGCCGTCGGCGTAACCAGACCCATTTCCCGCCAGAGTTGTAACTAAACCTGTTGCAATGACAACCTTGCGAATGCTGTGATTGGAACGATCGGCTACATACAGGTTCGTACCATCGGTTGTAATGCCAATGGGTTGGTTAAACATCGCGGCAGTGCCCGTGCCATCCGCGTTACCCTGCGAACTGCCCGCCAGTGTTGTGACCACCGCAGTCAAAGATAACGGGCAATTGGAGTTGCCACTCAGCAAAGCTTTTGCACACCCTGAAGGGGATGAGCCACCACCACCCGCGCTATCGCCGCTGCTGCTACAGGCGAAAAACAGTGAGCAGAACGCCACTGCGATTGCGAAATATTGTTTTTTCATATTGGCTCCTTTACTATTGAATTTTGCGAATTCGGTGATTGTTAAAATCAGCTATATACAGGTTCGTACCGTCGGTGGTAACGTCATTGGGGAGGTTAAACGTCGCGGCCGTGCCCGTGCCGTCTGCATTTCCAGACCCATTGCCCGCCAGCGTTGTGACCACCCCCGACGCAATCACAATCTTGCGAATTCGATGATTAGCATAATCAGTTACATACAGGTTCGTACCGTCGGTAGTAACGCCAGTGGGGAGGATAAACGTCGCGGCCGTGCCCGTGCCGTCTGCATTTCCAGACCCATTGCCCGCCAGCGTTGTTACCACCCCCGTCGCAATCACAATCTTGCGAATTCGGTGATTGCTCTGATCAGCTACATACAGGTTCGTACCGTCGGTGGTAACGCCAGTTGGTTGGTTAAACGTCGCGGCCGTACCCGTGCCGTCTGCATTTCCAGACCCATTGCCTGCCAGCGTTGTTACCACCCCAGTCGCAATGATAATCTTGCGAATTCGGTGATTGCTATAATCAGCTATGTACAGGTTCGTACCGTCGGTGGTAACGCCAGCGGGTTGATTAAACGTCGCGGCAGTGCCCGTGCCATCTGCATTTCCAGACCCATTGCCTGCCAGCGTTGTTACCACCCCAGTCGCAATGATAATCTTGCGAATTCGGTGATTGTCCTGATCAGCTATATACAGGTTCGTCCCGTCGGTGGTAACGCCAGAGGGGGAATTAAACGTCGCGGCAGTGCCCGTGCCATCTGCATTGCCAGACCCATTACCCGCCAGCGTTGTGACTACACCCGTCGCAATAACAATCTTGCGAATTCTATGATTTTGCCGATCACCTACATACAGGTTCGTGCCGTCGGTGGTAACGCCAGTGGGGAGGTTAAACGTCGCCGCAGTGCCCGTGCCGTCTGCATTGCCAGCCCCATTGCCTGCCAGGGTTGTGACCGCCGCGGTTAGCGACAGGGGGCATGTTGATTTGCCACCCATCAATGCTTTCGTGCACACTGAGGGGGATGAGCCACCACCCGCCGCGCTGTCGCTGCTGCTACAGGCAAAAAGCAATGCGCAAAACGCCACTGCGATGGCAGAATATTCTTTTTTCAGCTTCATGGCAGAAGCCTACGAACTAAAAACTCAATTGGCAAAAAAGAAACTATCGATCTTAGAAGTTCTGAGTTTTTTTCTTGAGTTGGCGCCGGTACTTTCCCGGGCTTATGCCCGTCATGGCCTGGAAAACAAAATAGAAATAGGTATCGCTGTTGAAACCTGTTTCACGAGCGACGATTTGATTGTTCGCTTTTGGATCCGCGGCAAAGAGTCGCTGCGCTTCAACAATACGAAACTCGTTGAGGTAGGTCGTAAAACGCTTTTTTTCGACCTGGTTAAGGTAGGCGGAAAGTTGGTGTGGAGCGACCCCCACCTCCGCCGCGAGAACCGAAACGGTCAAATCACTTTTTTTATATATGGCATCTTGCCCCATGAGTATACGTAATTTTTCGGAAATTCTCTTGATATCGGTATCCTTCAATGATACTCTTGCATCCGGATCACTTTGATCCGCCGTTCGGGTCCGCATGTTTCTCTCGTATAAGACCCAGGGAAATGCCTGGCCGATCAGATACAGGAAAAAGATAAAAACACAGAAAATGAGACCGGCAATTGAAATCAGAGACACGGAACCGCTGAGAACCCCGTACATGCCGACCGACCTGGAGATTAATCCGAAAACAAGAAGGACGCTCAAATAAAAGTAAAAATTGCGCCACATGCCTTCACGATCGAATGAACGCCAGAGGCGAATCAATCCCAGTAATAAGAAAATCATGGAATTTAGACTAAACAGGACATTGCTAATCTTGAAAACTGAAATCCCCAAAATCTGCGGCTCATGCCAATACAGATAACCTGAAGTAACCATTATGCGAATAAGCTCGCTTTTTTCGACAGCCGGTAAGGTCCAAAAGGGCCAAAGAGGTATGGCATAGACGGCAATACATCCAATAATGACGAAGAGATGACGCATTTCAAGAATGAAATGATCGTCGCAAAGACTGCACACGTAGAAGTAGCAGAGGCAACCTGCGGCAATGCCGGCAAGGTTGCCTGTAAGAAAGAGGTGACTGTAAGAAACTAAAGAAAGATCGAAAACCATCTTAATATAAACCAGAAGATATGCCATACAAAGATACATAAAAAACGCGGTACGGTTCTTGCTATTCTTCAGGTGAAAAATCTGACCCATGGCAATCAGGAAGGCGCCGAAAGCAGATAGAAGAAACAGCACGGACAAATTGTCGGCAGAATTCATAGAGAGTTCTTCCAAAGGATGTGTGATTCTGTAAATGATTTCATCGTGCTTTTCCCGCTGAGGGTCTGTGCGCCGCGAAATCCATTGATCGCCTGTTAGGGCGGGCGAAGACGGGTAATGGACCTCAAGGGAAAAAATATCGCCGTCACCGGCGCGACCGGCATGATCGGCGTCTACATCTGCCGTGCGCTCTTGCAGCGCGGCGCGCATGTTGTTGGCGTGGTGCGTAATCCTGACAAAGCGCCGTTTCTTAAAAATGAAGGTGTCGAATTCCGCAAGGCCGACCTCATGGATTCAGCTTCGCTTGAGCGCGCCTTCATCGGCTGCGACGCCGTGGTTTCGAACGCGGCGCTCTACAAGGTTACGAATATGAATTGGGAGGATAACTACCGTCCCAACAAGATCGGCACTGAAAATGTTTTCAACGCCGCCGCAAAAAATGGCATTAAACGCATCGTGCATATATCGAGCGTCGCAGTTTACCAGTTCACCATCTTCGGTGAGATCGACGAGACATCTGCGCAGGTGAACGGCGAAGCGCGCGAGGGTGGCGCCTACCGGGCGACCAAACAACTCAGCGAAGATCTGGCATGGAAGCTCGCGACGCAGAATGGCATTAGCCTGACGACGCTGCGCCCCTCGGGTGTCTATGGCGCGCGCGATTCGAATATTATGCCTTATTTCAAATGGGCGATGAAGCTGCCCTTTCTGCCGATACCCGGGCTCAGTTGGCCGCTCGTCTATGCAGGCGATGTTGCCGACGCGGTGGTTGCTTCTTTAGAAAACGATTCATCGGGCGGCTCGGCCTACAACACCACGGGCGATGGCCGTGATTTTGCCGATTTTCTCTCCGCGTGGCAAGAGGCCGCGGGCAAGGGCGCGCGTGTCTTTAAGATTCCCGTCGGCCTTGGCGTGAAATTCAGTTTTACCAAAGCCGCGCGCGATCTCGGTTTTCGCAACAAACCCTTCGTCGAAGCGCTCGGCGAAATCTTTGCCGAAGAGCCCGAACTCGTCGGCTGATTTTGAAACAGAATAGGGGCTTGTATATTGCGGGCGCCGTCGCCGCCCTGGTTATCGTTCTCATCATTCCTGTTCAAATATTTATTTTTATAACCTGGCCACCGCCCGCCGGCGTCGCCGATTTTTTTGCGTTATTTGAGCGGAATTGGCTTCTGGGGCTCTTGAGCCTTGACCTGTTATATATTTTTAATAACATCTTTCTGGTCCTGGTTTATCTGGCACTCTACGCCGCCTTGAGGCCGAACCATGCCTCAGCGGCATTGATTGCACTCGCGCTGGGCCTTATTGGTATCGCGGCTTATTATTCTTCAGCAGTGGCCTTCGAGGTGTTATCGCTGAGCCAGCAATACGCCGCCACGACCAGCGCCGACCTCAAAATTCAGTATCTCGCTGCCGGTCGCGTGATGCTCGAGGTCTATAAAGGTACAGCCTTCAACGTGTATTACGTTCTGAACGCCGTTGCCCTGATTATTTTCGCCGCCGCCATGCTGCGCGGTACGGTTTTCAGCCGGCCAACCGCGGTTTGGGGATTATTTTCGGGAATTCTCATGCTCGTGCCGACAACAGCCGGAAAGGTCGGCCTCATTCTCGGCATCGCCTCGCTCTTGCCATGGACGGTATTTTCTGTGTTGGTTGCGTTGAGACTTTTTCGCTTAAGCCGCCAATTCTAATTTAAGGCAGCACGCCCAAATTCACGGAATCAAAAAAAAGCAGATCGGTAGAGGCTCCCGTGCCACTGACATAATTCGCCCGCAGCGAAACCCCGGCATACATAGCGTCGTCCGGCACATCGCTTGCGGTGCGGGTATATTCGGCGTACTCCCAGGTGTCAGGGCTGGTCAGGCTAAATCCGGTCTGCGCGTGCGAGGCGGTCGAAGCGGCCTGGGTGCAGGCAGCGTCTTTAAAATAATATACCTTGAGCGCCGTGCGGGTGCGCGTTACAGCGGCGGGGGTTCTCAGCCAGGCATTGGCCCTGAGGCCCGACAAGGGATTGATCGCCATGCAGCTCGAACGCACCTCGCGTCCGCTGATTGCCGACGTCAGTGTAGAAAAGGCGGCGACGTTGGTGCCGTTCTGTGCCGTTACAGTACCCTTCGATGACTGAAAAATACCTGACGTCAATACCTGCCAACCCACCGGGGGATTCCCGGTATTCGATTCGAAAGAGGGATTCGTGATGCCGGCGACGGGCGGCGCAGGCGGCGAACCGGGTACAGAAACCAGAATGTCGTCAAATTGAATTGTATCTGAAGATGCTCCGACGCCGCTGACATATTGCGCGCGTATCGAGACATAGGCAAAGCGCACATCGTCGGGAATGTCTGACGCAGCGCGGTTGTATTCGCGCTTCTCCCACGTCGAAACGGCAGACAGCGACGCCGCAGTCTGCGCTTCGGATGTCAGCGATGCAGGCATGCCGCAAGCAGCGTCGGTGAAATAAGATATTTTGAGACCTACCTTGGTATTCGCCACCGGCTTACTTGTCCTCACATAACCCGAAAAATTGAGCGCTTTTTGCGGATCGACAGCAAAGCACGACGACCGCGCTTCCCGGCCCGAGAGCGCCGTGGTGAGCGTCGCAAACTGCGCGTAATTATTCCCCGTTTGTGCATTCACAGAATTCGCAGCCGAAAGCGCACCGGCTGTCTGGAGAATCCAATCGGCAGGCGGTGAGTTCAAGTCGGCTTCAAACGAACCGTTCTTGATGAGGTTCTGCGGATTATCCGGCGTCACATAATAGGTGAGGCTGAGATCGTAATCTCCCGCGGCATAACCCACGAGCATGACATAAACTTTTTCAACACCGGCAGGCGCCGTGATGTCACAGACTTCTGCTTTGCCGGTGTGGAGGTAGGGGCGGCATGTATATGTCGAAGTCGTGGGTGCGGATGTCCAGCGCACATACATATCGATGTCGCCCGTAAGCGCGAGGTTTGCCACGAAGCGTTTCAGCTGGACTACGTTGAGCGGACCCAAGACGGTCCTCTCACCCTGGGCAAGATATCCCGAAAAAGTCTGGATTGTCTCGTTGGCTGCGGGTGGCACCGGTAAAGGCGTGCCTGGCGCGCCATAGAGATTCGCGATGCCTTCTTTGTCGTAGGCGGTCAGGTCGAGCGCATCGCCGACACCGTTACAGAAAGGATACATCATGACCGACTGGTTGTCGTAGGGTGTCAGGGCACGAAAATCCAAATCTTCTGCGCAGCTCATGTCGCCGTTCTGCGGACGGATGTGTTCGTGGCGAAAGCCGAGTGTGTGGCCGAGTTCGTGCCGCAAAATACCTTCGAGCGTATTGTGCGGATCGTTACCAAAGGAGAGCGGCCAGACGACCAGGCTGCGGTTGGGCCGCGAGTCGGATGGAAAAAATGCGCGCGCGTAGGTGTCAGAATTCGTGTCGTTCAGGTAGGTGACGTTGAAGAGTACATTGTTGTTGGTCGTGGTGCAATCCGCATCCTGCGACGGTTCGTAGATGAACTTCACATCGCCGGCGGCTCCCCAGGCCGAGGTTGCAACCGCCATCGCCGTTACCATGCGCGATTTTTTTGTCCCGAAATTATCAGAGATGCAGTAGGTTAGGTTACGCCGCTGATTGAAGCTCCACGCGCTGTCATAACCGGCGGTATGGCTGACCGCAAGTTCGGCTGAGATCACTTTGGTAATGTTTTTGTTATAGTACTCGAGGAGTAATTTTTCGTTCGCGATACCGAGATCGCGTTCGACGACGTATGCACCGTCTTCACCCGGTTCTTTATAGAGGCGGGATTTCCATGCGTTAAATGTCGGCGCGCCCGTGACCTGCAACGGCTGGCCGGCATAGCTGTCAGGAGCGTTACCCGCGACGCAGTGCGCGAGGCTCAACACAGTGAAAATGAGGAACCATTTCACAACGTAAAAATTTTTCCCCATCCAGCAGGCCGTACCGGCATCTCTCAGCCGTAAAGTGGTTTTGGATAGTTTCGGGTCAGGGCACTCAAGCTGCTGTCTATTTTCGGTTTACTTTCGGTGCACAGCGGCTCCATTGCCCGGTATGGCCGGCACGTTTAAACCTCGCCTGAAAACAGCGATTAAACGCCCGTTCGCGCATTACATTATCATCCTCGGTTATGTTATCGCCCCTGCCATCAATATCCTGCTCTATGCGCAGGCCTATCGCATTACGTTTTCGGCGCTGGTGCAGAATTTTTTCATCATCTTCGGCAGCTTCAGCGGGGTGCTGCTCATTGCCGAGCCGCTCGTCGGATTCAGTCTTTTCTTTATCCATCGTTTCAGTTGGTATATCTTTATCTGCCACAGCGTTCTCTTGCTTTCGGATAATCTGTACAAACTCTTCAAAGCCGGGGGCAGCGGTATCTACCCGTGGTCTGTGCTCGCGGGAAGCGCCATTTGGGTTGCAGCGATCGCCTATGTGCTGCGCAAAGATTTTCGCGCACCTTACTTTCAGGCGCTGCCGCGCAGCTGGCGCGAAAAGCGGCGTGTGCCGATTCACCACTACATCTGGTTTGCCGGCGAAGAGAAAGAAATTGCGGATTTTTCAGCGAGCGGCTGCTTTGTTTCCGATGCAACGCTTGATTTAAGGTTAGGTGAGCGCGTGCCGGTGCGTCTTAGCCTCGAAAAAAAAGATATCGATTTTTCCTGCGACGGCGAGGTCGTTCGTATCACAGAGACGGGGCTCGGCATCCGTTTTGTCGATGTACCACGCCGCGACCAAAAACGCCTCAACCGCTTCTTCAGAAACAAATTCCCCCTGCGTTATGCTGTTCAGCTCGGCGCTATCTGGCAGGGCGCGTCGGCGGTCGCCGTGCTGGCGAAGACGGTCGACATGTCGCGCGACGGCTGCTTCATCGCCGGCGACATCGGTAAATTTACCGTCGGTGAGAAAGGCACATTGCAGCTGAGAATCGCCGAAGATGACTTCATTCTCGAGGGTAAAATTATCTGGATCAACGAGGGCAGGTTCATCAAGCCCTTAGGCGCGGGCATACAATTTAACGCACCGCAGCGTCGCCTGATGCGCAAGCTGCATGTGGCGCATGTCGATTTGCCACTAACGCGGTGACTTGCCGAGACTTTCTTAATTATTGAAAGTTGTTCGCGCCGATTTTCGACGTTTTACCTGGCGGGCTCTATCTCCAAACTCCTGGCCAGACCCTCTGCCTTTGCAGGGGTATTCAGCGTTTTTATGAAATCTTCCGTTTTCAAATTGTTCGCCTTGCTTTTAAATAGGAGTGTCTTAAACGGAAACTCATTTGCCTCTTCATTAAAGGAATCCGGAAACTTTTCCCGTAACTGTTGAGCCAATTGATCGATACGGCTTTTCATTTCAGGAAACAGGTTCTCCAGCATGCGGATGCGGTTTTCAATCGCAGATAGATACTCTCTGACAGCGGCATCTTCAACGTAGCTAAGCTTCGCTAATTGCTTACGGATGGCGGTAAACTCCATGTTGTTCCAGTCTTTGGCATCCAGTACGGGAATTTGCCAGCGCCTCTGTTCTTCTTTCCAGTAATCTTTTTTCGCTTTTACCTGATGGATAATGAATCCGGGTAATTCCAGGGCGGTCAGATAGTCGCCATGGCAACATCCTGTGTCGATGCCCCAGGTGTTATTCTTCAGCTCCGGCTTCTCCCCGACAACACGGTGTCCGTAGATGATGGGCTTGGAGCCCCGGTAATGGTCGGTCCAAAAAGTTCCTTGTGCGTACTTGTTTTCTAAGACCCGCTCTCCCGCGGTCGAGCCGCACAAGACGGGCTGCTTTTGTTCTGTCAAAGTCTTATCGTGCTCAAAAGCTGCATGGACGATAATCACCTCGTCCGTTTCATCGTAATAATCCAGCGTCGAGAGCCATTTCAGAAATTCAGGATACTCGTTCCCGAATTGAATTCTGACAATTTCCTGTGCGTAGCTCAGCACATGATTCAGGTGCTTGCGTTCGTGGTTGCCCATCAGTACTTTTGAATTTTTTCTGTCCCGGAAAAATTCAAATACCTCTTTCGACTTATTGCCCCGATCCACAATGTCGCCGACAGAAATAATCCGATCCTGTTCGGCGACATTTGCCTGTTGCAGTAGCTCCATGAGTTCGTCATAGCAGCCGTGAATATCGCCGATGACAAAAATCCGTTCTTTAAATGTCATACTCTCAAAAAATCACGGCAGGCGCAGCCGGTTGACTGACACACTACACCGTCATATTCATAATCCACGCATTGCTATGGGTATGATTGCCCGGCGCGGCATTTTCAGCGACCTGGAGCATATAAGATGCCAGCCGCGGCGCAGGCGTTGGTTGAATGGCGTTGAGGCCCGGCAGTTTAAAGACCGGCCCTAAGAGTTTCGCCGCTACCGCCGCGGCACTTTCGCCCGGGCGGTGCTCTGCGCGTTCGCCGATTAAGAGTGATGGCCGGTAGATATGCAGGGACGGAAGATTCAGCGATTGCAATTTCTCTTCCAGCTCGCCTTTAACGCGGCTGTAAAAAATTCCCGATTTCGCGGATGCCCCATGCGCGGTGACTACATGCAACGAGGTAGCTCCGGCCTTGTGCGTCTCTTCGGCGAAGTGCAGCACAAAGTCATAATCTACCTGGCGGAAGGCAGCTTCGCTGCCCGCCTTTTTAATCGTGGTGCCCAGCGTGCAGATGGCGATGAGGTTCTCAGGATGGTGGCTGCCCCAATCGATCGGCGCCATAAAATCATGGTTGATGAAGACGACATTCTTTACATCGGTTTCGGGTGCTCTGCGCCCGAGGCAAAAGATGCGGCCGGTTCCGCTTTTATTCCCGAGTTGTTTCAGAATTTCAGCGCCGACGAGCCCGGTGGCCCCGGCGAGAATATAATCGTGTGGCATAGTGATTTCATGTCTGATGGGCCGCGATGATTTGCCTGTAAAGCGAATTTGCAGGGCCGCAATAATCCTCTGAAATCGCTTGTAGACCCTGGAAAATTTCCGGACGGGGAATACATGCGCCGCTTATTATTTCTGACCCTACTCTTCTTTTCCGCAGTTGAGGCGGTGCCGAAGATCGGCAAATGCGAAGTCTTCCCTGCGGATAATATCTGGAATACCCCGATCGACCGCGCGCCGGTGCATGCGCGTTCGGCCGACTATGTGCGCAGCATCGGCGCGCAGAAAAAGCTCAAGGCCGACTTCGGCGCAGGCCTTTGGGAAGGCGGCCCGATTGGCATTCCCTATACGTTGAAAACCGGCCCCGCGGCGCGCGTGGCGTTCGAATATAAAGAAGAAAGTGACGCGGGGCCTTATCCGATTCCCGCAAACCCACCGATCGAGGGCGGCGAAAAAGCAAACGGCGACCGCCATATTCTCATCGTCGACGAGAAGAACTGCAAGCTCTATGAACTCTATGCCGCGCGCAAAAAAGGCAGCGCGTGGAGCGCCGGCTCCGGGGCAATCTTTGACTTGAAATCGAATCAGCTGCGCCCCGACGGCTGGACATCCGCCGACGCAGCCGGATTACCCCTGTTGCCGGGCCTCGCCCGCTACGAAGAGGTCGCCGCGGGGGAAATCACCCACGCGCTGCGCTTCACCGCACGCCGTACGCAAAAAGCCTATGTCTGGCCGGCGCGGCATTTTGCCTCGCGCGTGACCGACAAGGCCGTGCCGCCTATGGGTATGCGCTTTCGCCTCAAGGCAAACTTCAAAATCGACGGTTTCAGCAAAGATACGCAGGTGATTCTGCGTGCGCTGAAGAAATACGGTATGATTTTGGCCGATAACGGCTCTGACTGGTATATCTCGGGGGCGCCCGATGAAGGCTGGAATAACGACCGCCTGAGGGAGCTGGGGCGCATTAAGGGTGAGGCTTTTGAGGCTGTGGATACGACTAGCCTTAGAAAGGAAGATGATTCTGCGGGGGTGAGTCCGGTTGGAATTAAGGACTAACCGAGCTAACGCAAGTGTGCGACAGGCTACAAAATGCCAAAATCCAAGAAAAGTTGCGCGATTTTTGGGGCAAAAATCGCTCCATGAACGGGCAAAGGCCCGCTTTTCTTGGATTTAGGCATTTTGCTCTATTGAGCTGGTGACTGAAGTTGTGGCCTGCCGCACACTTGCTAACACTTGACGCCTTGTCTAAAACCCCTAAAAGGGCGGATGCTGAATCAGATTCTTGAAAAACTGCACTACGACGTAGTCTCCAAGCCCGTAGACTTTTCCGTAGGCGACACAGTTAAAGTCCACTACAAAATCAAAGAAGGCGCGAAAGAGCGTATCCAGGTCTATGAAGGCCTCGTGATCGCGATCCAGAACCAGGGTTCGGGCAAAACCTTCACCGTGCGCCGCGTCAGTTTCGACGTCGGTGTAGAGCGTATTTTCCCTCTCTACGCGCCGACTGTCGACAAAGTCGAAAAAGTGCGCTCGAGCAAGGTTCGCCGCTCAAAACTCTATTACCTGCGCGACAAATCAGGTAAAGACAGCCGCCTCAAAGAAATCGTGCGTAAGCCCGTCAAAGACCCGCTCTTTGCCAAGGCCCAGGCATACAAGGCGTCTAAGCCCGCACCAGCAGCTCCGGCTCCCGTAGCTGAAGCCGCAACACCTGCGTAAGCAAGGGGGATTAACCCCTGATGAGAACCGCGCCTTGGCGCGGTTTTTTTTTGAGCATAGCGGGATCTCCTACCGTGCCATCATCGGCGTCGACGAGGTCGGGCGCGGCGCCCTCTTTGGCCCCGTGACCGTCGGGGCAGTGCTGCTCACCCCCGAAAAATGGGATGCCCTGCCGCAAGAAGAATGGTTCTCTTTAGTTAATGACTCGAAGCTCGTGAGCGAAAAGAAACGCAATCTGCTCGCGCCGCTCATCGCCGCCGCGCTGCCCGGCGCCGTGTCGCACACCGCGGTGCGTTACATCGACGCGCACAACATCAACCGCGCGGTCGAGCGGGGTATCTACAAGGCAGTGCAGCGCCTGCTGTGCACATCGGGGATGCAACCCGGTGAAGTGCGGGTTCTCTTCGATGGCAAATCGATTCCCGCCTATCCCCAGCTCGGCCTCACATCGCCCATGCCTCATCTCTCTGCCGAGATCAAGGCCGATCAGAAATATTTTCCTGTTTCGGCGGCGTCTATTCTCGCCAAGGTCGCCCGGGATGCGATGATAACGCGCGCGGCGCTGCGCTTTCCCGAATACGGCCTCGACGCCCACGCGGGTTATGGCACCGCTGTACATCGCTCAGCCATAACGCGCTATGGCATGACAAAATTTCACCGCACTTCGTTTCGTCTGAAGGCTTAACTGAAGGCAAATTATGTCACTAAGCGCATCGTGCTCAGACGCGGCCAATGCGTGAATCATTGTCGCCCTAAATCAACGCCCGAATACGCCGTATGGCTGCGAACCCCATGCAGAAGATCTTGATCGCCGGTGGCGGTGCAATGGGGGCCGGCATCGCCTATATCTTTGCCCGCGCCTACCCGACAGCGCAGGTCGACGTCATGGACACCAATGAGAAGGTGCGCGCACAGGCGGCCGAGAGCATCGAAAAGTGGTCCAAAAAAGATCGTGAGAAAGATGCTGAGGCCGGCAGAACGCCCATCGAAGTGGCGGGTCGCCTGAATGTTCTCGCCGGTTTCGGCAAAACACAGCTCCAGTATGATCTCATGCTCGAAGCGGTAACCGAGAATCTCGAGCTCAAGAAAAAGATTTTCAACGAATTCGATCTGCGCGCCCACGAAGGAACGCTCTTCGCGTCGAATACATCCTCCTTATCGATTACCGAACTTTCCACCGCAGTTAATCCCAAACGCCAGGGCCGGGTCGTCGGCCTGCATTTTTTTAACCCGCCGCGCGTCATGAAGCTGCTTGAAATCATTTCCACCGAAGCCACCGAAGCGGCGGCTCTTGACCTTGCGCGCGACGTGGCGGCCAAGCTCGATAAGGTTTCGGTCATTTGTAAAGATGCACCGGGCTTTATCACTTCGCGCCTCGGTATTGTGCTCATCAATGAGGCGATCTTTGCGCTGCAAGAGGGACTCATGTCTGCGGAAGATATCGATACCTCGATGAAACTCGGTTACAATTTCCCGATGGGCCCGCTGGCCCTGGCGGATTTCATCGGTCTCGACGTCGTTTTTGCCGTGACGCAGACCCTGCACGATAACTACCAGGACTCCAAATACCGGCCCTGCATGCTGCTCAGAAAAAAAGTTGAAGCCGGCCATCTGGGACGCAAGACGGGCCGTGGCTTCTTTATCTATGCCGAATGACGCGGCGCTCGTCGCCGAGTTCCGCGCGAAACCGTTAAATCAGCTCGAAACAATTTTTATGGGTGCTGCGCCGCTGGCTTACCCTGCCCCCGGCAATTATGCCGGTACCTGGCTGAAACGTATTGAGAACTCCGGAACATATAAGCCGTTCAACCTCATTTCGCAGTGGCTCATGTTTGAAATTACGCCGTTCGGCATTACCTTTAACGCCGATGCCACCGGCATCTGGTATTTTTTTAATCCTTCCCTGGCCGCGGGTAATTTTTCCATGGTGAACGGGCCATCGATGTGGCGCGATACGAAGGCCGTGGCGCTGAATTATGAAACCGCGAAACTACCCGGGTTCATTAAAGGCATTCTGTACGACGAAGTGAAGCCACTCAGCGAAAACCATGCGCTGGGTATCGGCGGCTTTAAAGGGCCGGCGGGCGACGGTGATAATTTTTTCTTTTTACTAACGCGTGTGTAGCGTCGCCCCTATCCCCAACCCTTCCCCCAAGTCTGGGGGAAGGGAGTACGTATCTCCCCCTCGCCAAACGGGGGTGGGGCGTTGTTAATCGCCGGGGTTTGTCTATACCTCGCCGCAACTTTACTCGTCGGGTTTATCGCTGCGCGGCGCGTCAAAGACAACCGCGACTTTGCACTCGCCGGTAAAAACCTCGGAGTTTTCATGGCGACGTCGACGGTGTTCGCCACCTGGTTCGGGTCAGAGACCGTACTGGGTTCTTCGGCGAACTTTGTGCGCGATGGTTTTCACGGGGTGATTGAAGAGCCGTTTGGCGCGGCGCTTTGCCTGATTCTTGTCGGCGCAATTTTTGCCCGCAAACTCTATGCGATGAACCTCACCACCTTCGGCGACTTTTTCCGCGTGCGCTTCGGTGTTGCCGCCGAGATTGTTTCGTCGGTGCTGCTGGCATTTTCGTATGTCAGCTGGGTCGCCGCGCAGTTCATCGCACTCGGTATCGTCATGCATACGATCACCGGCATTTCCCTCGAATGGGCGATCGCCATCATGGCAGCGATGGTGACGCTCTATACGACGATGGGGGGCATGTGGGCGGTCTCTCTCACCGATACGCTGCAGACGACGCTCATCGTGCTGGGTCTCGTCGCCGTGTTTTTCATCCTCATGCCGCAGGCGGGGGGATGGTCCGCGGTGCTGAGCCATGCACCCGCAACCCATTTCTCACTCATACCGCCGGGCAAAGTGAACTGGTGGAACTATGCGGCACTCTGGATGGTACTGGGGCTGGGCTCTGTGCCGGGCCAGGATGTTTTCCAGCGCGTGATGTCGTCGAAATCAGGCAAGGTTGCCGTTACTTCTTCTATTACAGCGGGTTTTCTCTATCTGACCATCGCCATGATTCCCCTGTTTCTGGGCCTCGTTGCGGTCGCAATGCTGGCTAAGGGAGATCTGCCGCAGGACATGCAGCACCTGCTGCCGCAGTTGATTCTGATGAAGACGCCGGTCGTCGTGCAGATCATCTTTTTTGGCGCATTGATTTCGGCGATTTTGAGCACGGCGAGCGGGGCGCTTTTGGCGCCGTCGGTACTCATGAGTGAAAACCTGCTGCGCAAGATTTTTCCCCAGGAAAAGTGGCTGCTGCTGCTGTCGCGGCTCAGCACGGTCGCCATCGCGCTCTGGGCGCTGCAGATGGCCTTCGCCAACCGCCATATCCATAACCTTGTGACGGAATCTTCGGCGATTGGTCTTGTCGCATTGCTGACACCCTTTCTCGTCGGGTTCTTCACGCCCAGCCGCAGCCCTTATCCGGCGGTGGCAAGCATGCTCACGGGATTTCTGGTTTGGAAATTCTGGCTGGAAATAGGCGGTTTATTCAAAATCAAACCTGAAGATTTTCCAGCGGTACTGGCGGGATTAACGGCGAGTGTTTCGCCCTATATCGTATTCTTTGTGATTTCTTGGATCCGACGCACCCCACCCCGGCCTTCGGCCACCCCTCCCCACTAACGTGGAGAGGGGGTTGGCGTGCCGGTCAAAACATATTCATGATATACCATTTTCCGTCGCGCTTGCGGAAAATGGGATTGCCCATGAGACCCATGCTCGGCCTGTTTTTGAAGTCGAGCCGCACTTCGCATTCCGTAGCCGAATAATAAAAAATTCCGACGCGGACTTCTCCCGCGCTGCCAAAAACTTTGCGGTAGCTGCGGATGTTGTCCCGCGGCGCGGTCTCTTTCCAGTAGGCATCGTCCCAGAACACGCGGTAGAGCTGCGCCTTGGGGTTCGTCAGGGCGGTTGCGACCTGTTCATAGGGCACGAAGGCCTTCGCGTCGATGATTGTTCCTTCTTTGGCATTGACATATTTCAGAATCTGCTCGGGTTTTTCTTCGACTATCGCTGTCACAATTTCTTCCAGTGCTGCGAGAATTTTAGGGTTCTCAGCCGCCGCCATGGTTTCATCGGCAGTGCTCAGGAAAAAATGTCCCTGCATGGCAAACGTGGGCGGTTTCGTGCAACAGGCCAGCAGCAGGGTAAATAGCAGCGCGGCGAAAAGTTTCAAGCCTGCACCTGTTCCATGACGGCTGCGAGAGCATTCGGTCTCATCAACCGGTAGCGTGGCGCTGTCAGCACCGAAGTAAATCCGCCACGCGCCGCGAGCGTTTGAAAACGGATAAAACCATGAGCACTGCAGGCAGAGAGACGCACACCATTTGCAGAGATGGCCTTCATGATGCCTGCGGGAAAGATCGCCGCCGCCTTGAGCTCGGGTGAACTCATGAGGCTGACCAGTTGCGGTTCATCGCCGATTTCGAGTATCGTCGTTGCGGCGCGTTCGGGCAGGTTCTTCACACGGTTCAAAACCGAGCGTTCACCGAAGAACGACGTCTTGGGATAATACGGCCTGAGGCGTTTTTGCAGCGCGTTGAGTGCGCGTTCGGCGTCGGCATCGGTGAGGTTCGCATAGCGTGAGAACAAGTCGAACCCCGTGTGGCAATGCAGATGGGCCGGCAGGTTTTCACGGCCGCCGATGACGAGCCGCGTCGCCCCATGTGTCTTCAGCACAAAATCGGCCAGCGCCGCAACGGCAGGCGTAGCCTGCTGCCATTCCTCAAGATTCCGCTTTACGGAAAAAAAATCGGTCAGAACGGGCAGGTAGGGCTCGCGGCCTTTTTTCATGAGCACCGTGTGCGTGCCCTGCGCATGCCGCAAAAGCGCCGCCACCTCGCCCTTGTAATTACCGGGGCAGACGGCGTAGTTTACATGTGCATTCGCGCTCAGCCAGGCGCTGCGGAAGCGGCCGGAATAAAAAACGAGGTTTTCAAAGTCGGCGTCGAGAAAACCGCAGAGGCGAGTCATTTCGGCGTCGTCGAAGGGGCGAAGGCTCGAGGCCTGTAAATTCAGGTATGACAGGTTGCGGTTGAGGGTAACAATGGCTTTCGTCAGATCTGCCTTGAAGGTCGAGGGCTTCTGCAGCTGTTCGGTGAGCAACTTGGGCGGCTCCGGAAAGGTAATCAGCGGAAAGACAAATTGATTCTGCGGGTCTGCGTCGATGAGCAGTGTCTTTGCCCCCGCCTGGGCGATTTGCGCGGCGATGAAAATCGCCAGGTTCGCCGCTTCCATTCCGGGAATATCACTGGTCACGTGCGTGATATGCGCAGGCGTCACATCGCCCACGATGCGATAGTGTTCCGATTCAGCGATATTGCGGTAAGCGCGGAACAGGGCGCGGTTCTGCGCGAGAAACTGGGCGAGATCCTCGCTCTTGACATGGACCCTGTTCTCTTCGGTTCCCGTTACGCCTTTTTCTGTTTCCAGAAAGGGGATTGCCCCCTGCAATGAATTGACACCTGTTTCATTCGAGAAAACTGCTGAAACGGCCTCACCGGGCAACGGTTCGTTCTGCCAGGGCAGCTCCCTAAGCGTGGTGAGCTCTTCGCGCCGTATTGCCGCAAAGAGTCCGGCAAAATCGACAGCAGCCATTTTAGATAGCGCGGAGCAGCGCGATCAGTTGTTTGCGGTCATAGAGCTCGATCGGGCGTGACTGAATAAAGGCATGTGCCTGGCTCGAGAATTCCGACGTGCTGATGCAGGCGCCCTTGTTGGCGCCTTTGGTGCGCATCTCTTCGTGCAGCTGCCGCACCGTGCGCTCGGGAATCATGTCGGTGGTACGCAGAATATAGATCAGGCGGTTGGATTTTTTACTGTTGCGACGGTTGCCTTCTTCTTCGGTTGCAAGAATATGCACTTCGGAGTCGTCGACGACGTTGAGGTCTACAACCTTGAATGTCATGGCCTCGACGATGGCCCGTGTCTGCGCCTCAAACTTACCGGGCGGCGCGATCATGAAGTCTTTAATTGTATCGTCGGTGCGGAACTCTTCGTATGCCTTGAGCTTTTCCTGGACGTCGCGGAATTTTGCGTTCACATCAGTGATACGTTCCCAGTTCGAGATTGCCGTATGGAAGTCGCGTTTGCGCTCGGCGCAGGCGGCGATCGCATAACGCAGGTTGAGTTCGAGATCTGAACCTTTGGGTGCGGTCAGCAGTCCCTTTTCGAGTTCAACCTGCGCCGTGGGTAATTGCCCTTTTTCCATGAGCGACAAACCCTTGGCGAGCAGTGAACGGCCTTTCAAATTCTCGTCTTTGCTGGAGAGTTCGAATTCCTTAATCGCCCAGTCATAGTCCTTCTGGTTCTTGAGGCACATGCCGAGGTAATAGTGCGCGCTGTGCAGGCTGGCGTTCAGTTTCACTGCTTCGGTGAGCGCCAGCTTCGCGTCATTGATATTGCCAAAATTGTATTCAATCGTGCCGATATGTGCGAAAGAATCCGCGTGGTTGGGTTTTAGTTTTGCCGACTGCTTGAAATAAGGCAGTGCCTTGTCGTTGAGCCCGGCTGTTTCGAAGAGAATTCCCACCTGGTAGAAATTTTCGTTGTTGGCCCCGTCGAGCCGCGTCAGAATCAGGTATTCTTTTTTCGCCTCGTCGTAGTTGCGGTTCTGCATGTAGATTTTCGCGAGCCGGCTTCTGACGATGCCTTCTTTTACCTGCGGGCTCCACTTGCTGATCTTGATCACCTGCCGGTATTCGTTGGCAGCTGCCTGTAAATCATTTTGTTTCGAATGGGCCTCGCCGAGTAAAAAATGCAGATAGGGGTCGCGCTCATTCTCTTCGATCATTTTCGTGAGTTTAGAAATGGCGGGGCCGACATGGCCCTGGCGTATCATTTCGGCAAGTTCTTCGACGCGTTTGGGTACGAGATAGGTACGTACAACGTAGTATGCGAAGATGCCGACAACACCCGCAATACCGCCCAAAAGCAGTATACTGACAAGATCATCCATGCTATGAATTCAGTTTTTCGCCGGCAGCGATGCGTTGTCCCTTCAGGCGTTTGTTCTCAATTTCGAGTTCTTTGATACGCGTCAGCGCGTCTAAAAGTTCATCGCGGCTCATTTTCGATACACTCTCCGAAGCTTGTACAGTTTCTTTGGCGGTGATGAGTTCGTCGTGGGTCAGGCCCGACAACTTTTCCTTGGCCTTTTGTTCTTCGCGCGCTTCCATTAGCTCGATGCGGCTGTATTCGATAATACGTTCGTACATAGCCACCATCTGCTCGAGCTGGTTGATCTCTTCGTCGTTCAGCCGCACCACGGTTTCATAACCGCGCAGCGTCTGTCTTAAAGAAGCATTTTCGCGCTTGAGGGCCTCAAGATCAGCGACATCCATGTGTAGTCTCGTAAGGGGATGCGTTTTAATCCGTCAAGCTTTAAGACGACAGCTGTAGATTGTGGTGTCGTTCCGCCTGAAATTCATGGCCGGGTTCAGGCGGATAGACATCCGTTCTAAAAAATCCGGCCGAAAGACCCGCCTTAAACCGCATTCGTAGCCCGCGGCTTTAAATTGAGCGGTCTCCGCGGCCGAGAAATACATAAAACGGAAGATCTGGAACTTCTCAAATTGACCCGCCGTAGCCGCGGCGATGATTTCTTCGGTCGTGGTGGTAAAATGCGGCACTTTGCGGCTGAACCCATAGTAGGCCCAGCGCCAGGGGTCGATGCGGTGCACAAAACGTTCTCCCTCGAGGTTACCGGCGTGGATGGCACCGTCGACGCCCGCGCGCTGCTGCATCGTCAGTGCTACCGGAAGAATCAGCAGTAGGTTGATAACGATCAGAATGCGGTACGAAACTCTCACCCAGCCGCGGTCGGCGAAAAGTTCGATGCCTTTAAAAAGATAAACCGTCAGGATCGGCAAGACGGGAATCACGTAACGTTCGAGCTTGAAGGCGATTGCCGAATGCGAAATGAGAAATGTCAGCAGCAACACTGTCAATCCGCCGTAGCGGCGCGCGGCCGACAGCATCGGGTACCAGAAAAAGAAACACAGGACTGGAAACGGAAAAACCGCCAGCAGCGCTGTGTACATGTACCAGGGCATGCTGCCGTAATTTTGTGCCTTGATATGCTCGGCGAAGTTGTACTTGATAAATTCGATCGCGGTTGAAAATGGTAGCTTCTTATTCGACAGTTCGAGCAAAACCATAATCGCCGCGGTTAAAGCGCCGCCGAGCGCAAAGAAGAACAGCGAACGCAGCTTGCGGCCACGGGGCGTAACCCAGAGCAGCCAGACAGCCAGGGCGAAATAAAGCGGTGCGAGCGAAAAACGGAAAAAGATCGCGGCCGAGAGATAAAAACCACACCAGAGAAATGCCATGCGCGGTGTGACCGCGTCTTCAGCGTCGGCGATAGCGAACTTGTGCGGAACGGCGCGAATGAGGTGTAGTATGGCGAATGTGATCAGGATATACGACGGGCCGGCTATGTCTGCGCTGTTGGTGAAGATCGGGGCCAGCCAGAACGTCGCGGCGAACAGCGTCATCGCATTGCGCCACTGCGTATCAAGCAAGAGCGAGCCGATACGGTGTACGGCGACGATTTGCGTGAGCGAAATTACGCCCATGACGCCGTAGGCGAAGCTCATCAGAAAATCTGCGCGCTTCACCCCAAGCAGGTAGAGCGGTTTCATGAAATACGAAAACGCGTAAGGGAAAAGTTCAAAACGCAGCGTCGGGATATCCGGCTTGGTGCCGAGCATGAGATGGCGAAACGCAGGATCGATAACGTTCTGGTAGTCATCGATCGCGAAGGGCCCGTAGTTCGAAAATGCCGCGAGCGACCTGATCACTAAACCCAGCAGGAGTGAAATGGCGAGGGGGTGGCGGTTGAAGAGGTCAACCGCACGATCGCTGATGTGTTTTATCATATTACCTTGTGATGACGAAGATTCCCCACTGTGCCAGAAGGTTCGGCCTGAAGGAAATTTCGTGTTGGTTGCGCACATAGCGCTCCGAGAGAATTTTGAAACCGCGGCTGCGGCAGTATTCCTTGAAGTCCTTGATGGTGACGACGTGCAGGTTTGGACTCTCGTACCAGGCGAAGGGCAGCGACGGCGTCACGGGCACCCGGCCCGAAAAGAACAGCTGCATACGTGCCTTGATATAGGCGAAGTTGGGAAAACCAACGATCAGCCGGCGCCCAACCCGAAGCGCGTCTTTAATGACATCGTCGGGGTAACGCAGCTCTTGCAACGCATTGTTGAGAATCACATAATCGAATGAACCTTCCTTAAAATCGGTCAGCCCGCTGTCGAGGTCGCCCAAAAGCACGTTGATACCGCGCTCGACGCATTCCATGATCTGGTCCTGGTCGATCTCGATGCCCTGCGAGCGCGTCTGCAGGTTCTTGTTGAGCAGGTAGAGGAGTTCGCCGTCGCCGCAACCCATGTCGAGCACGCGGCTTTTGGGTTCGACGAGTTTCAGAATGATACGGTAGTCGATGCGCTCTGAGTCGAATTCTGTGATGGGGATCTCCATGGCTCGTTACGCTGCGCTACTTGCCAACCATCAGTAGATGAGTTCGTCGACCCGCGAAAGAAAGTGGCGCACGAGTTGAGATTGTTTTTCGGTTTCGAGCAGAAAGGAATCATGGCCGTAATCGGCCTCGATCTCGATGTAAGATACCGGCACACCCGAGACCTTGCAGGCTGTGACGATTTCAAGCGACTGGTAGGCGGGGTAGAGCCAATCTGATTTAAAGGCGAGCACGAGCAGTTTGGCGTCGAGCTCATAAAATTTTTCGCTGAGATGCCGGCCTTCTGATGCATCGAAGAGATCCATCGCCTTGCTGATATAGAGGTATGAGTTTGCGTCAAAGCGGCGCACGAAAAAATCGCCGCGGTTTCTCAGGTAGCCCTCAACCTCAAAATCCGCATGGAACTTTGTATTGTCAGAGGCGAGTTTGGTGCGGCGGCCGAATTTTTCGGCCATCGATTTCTCGCTCATGTAGGTGATGTGCCCGACCATGCGCGCGACCGAAAGCCCTGCGCGCGGAATCTCTTCACTGTAATAATTGCCGTTATTCCATTTCGGGTCAGCCATGATCGCCTGCCGCCCGACCTCGTTGAAGGCGATCTGCTGCGGCGAATGGCGGGCCGTTGTTGCGATGGGTATCGCCGAGCGCACATGGTTGGGGTAACTGACAAGCCATTGCAGCACCTGCATGCCGCCCATCGAGCCGCCGGCTACAGAATAGAGTTTGTCGATGCCGAGATGTTCTACCAGCTTCTTTTGCGCCGCCACCATATCTTTGATCGTCACCTGCGGAAAATCGAGGGCATAGGGCTTCTGGGTTTTCGGATTTAGCGAAGAAGGCCCTGTCGAGCCCTGGCAGCCGCCTATAACGTTTGAACAGATTATGAAAAAGCGATCGGTATCAAAAGCCTTGCCTGGTCCGATCATGTTGTCCCACCAACCGGGGCGGGCATCACCCTCGTGGTAAAAGGCGGCGTGGTGGTCGCCCGAGAACGCATGCTGAATCAGAATGGCGTTGGTTTTTGCCGTATTGAGTCTGCCATAGGTCTCATAGGCAAGATTTACCTCTGTCAGGATCTCCCCGTTTTCGAGCGCAAGATTCTCAAAAGAGAAGCTCTGCGGCTGAATGTAAAACTTGTCGTTTAAGAGCGGCGCGGCACCCACGGGTTCAACGCTGCGACGTCATTATGTTACAGGGTGTCATGCAAAAGTTTTATTTTCCGTTTTCAGAATTTTGCCCGGCGTGTGACGGAGAGCACACCTAAGACCTGGGCGACGACGAGGGTGAAAATACTCATGGTGTAGAGAAGATACATCTGCTCGACCTTGCCGGCAAAAAGCGGCAGAGCAATCTCGGCCACGGCAATGACGCCGCCGACCACCAGGATGAGGGGAAGCACGTCCATCAGCTTGTATTTGCGCACATCGTAGGTGAAGAGATCAAAGAGGGCCAGCTTGATGCAGTAAAAACTGAAGAAGGCACCCAGCAGCAATCCCCCGATATTGGCAAAACGCATAACGGTCAGATTCGTCGAAAATTTCGCCACGACGAAGTAACCGATCACGAGCGCCGGTATCACATAAAGGAAGGCGGGGATAAAATAAAACCACTTCGAGTGGCGGCGTTTGCCGGTCACACGGTCACGGCTGAGGCTCAGCGCATAGAACGAAACGCCGGCGAAGAGGGCTATCCCCACGGCGAACAGCCCAAAAATCAGCGTGGCATTGCCGATCAGGTAGGGCATCAGAATGAGTGGCGTCACATAGCTGGGCCAGACAAAGAGCAGCATGGCCCAATCCATGACATCGCCATACTTTTTGCCGTCGGCGTGCGGCTGCGGATTGCCCAAAAGATAGCCCGACAGCTTCATCGCCACAGCCATGACAACGATGCCGATGTAGGTCGTGAGCGACACCGCGCCCAGTGAGTCTTTATTGAGGCCGACGAGTATATAACCCACGAGCGCGAGCCCTGCGGCGGTGCCGAGAATGAAGATTTGCGGGGTTGCACGCAAAATGATACGCATGAGGTAGGTTCTGAAAAAGTCATGCGTTTCGCAAGCGAAACGCAAGTGAACAAAGTGTCAAGGTTAGCGAATGCGGACGCCCATGTTGAGGGCGTTGTTCATTTTCTTGCCGGCAAACTTCTTTGCCGCGAGCACCCGGTCGTCGAGATCGCGTATGCCACGCAAGAGACCGTCGATATAGATTGCGAGCAGCTTGGCGCGGTCGGTGGTACTCATGTTCACGAGGACTTCAGACTTTGATGTATCGCCCTCGGCGTGGTAAAACAGACTGATATGACCATAGCTGGTCTTTTTGACATCGTCGTTCTTAATGGAGCGTTTATGTGAGAACTGCCGGCGCAGCGCCGCCTCTTCATACTTGAGGTCGATCGCGGTGATATTGTTGCCGCTGATTTTCATAATGATTTCTTCGAGGACGACCGGGTTATCGCGGTCAAGCGCCGTGCGTTTGCCGCCGCGTTCCAGAACGATACAGAACTGGTCGGCGCCGCAGCTGGGGGTTGATTTATCGCCTTTGACCTTTGCTTTTTCGGCGTTTTTGCGGCGCTCGTCTTCATCGGCCTTAAAGCGGATGACTAACTCATTGAGTTTTTTATGCAATTCTTCGACGGTCGGGTGGCTGAGATCCCCCGTGCCGTTCTGTTGGGCACCTAAAACAGACACCCATGAGAATATGACGATGGAAAACAAAATAAATGCTTGGCGTCTCATGGTACTCTATTATCGACGTGATACGCAACTATATGTAGCGTAAAGACTATTTAGGTACTAAAGAATGGATATAAAGCTGCACGAAAAACAAGGGTATTATGTCGTCTACCTCAAGGGTAGTCTTGATATGTACACATCGGTCGAACTCAAGAGCCAGACCGATAGCATAGCACTGAAAACAGGCGAAAAGATTATCCTGCAGCTCAACGACGTCAGTTACATCGATTCGAGCGGCATCGGTGTCCTCATTAAGATCGTCAATGCTGTCCAGGCAGCCTCGGGCACCGTACACCTGACGGGTATCAAACCCATGATTGAGAAAATCTTCAAGGTCGCGGGGTTGATGAATTTCTTTTCTTTTATCACCGAAGAAGAATTCCGCACGAAATATCCGATTTAACCTCTGAAAGCAGAGACCCGAAACGGGGCCCACTCCGCAGCCCCTCGCCACAACGTGGAGAGGGGAGCAAAAACACTTTAAACTTTATAGTGAACTTGCCTTTCTCCCCCTCTCCATATTATGGAGAGGGGGTTGGGGGGTGAGGAACCCTCGCAAAAATCGTATCCAGATGCGTTAAAAACGAGCGCGCGTCAAAAACTCCATCCCACTCTGCTTTTGTGATGTTTTTTAAGGCCTGGTTGCCCTCGAGGCGCTGCCGCAGATTACCCTCTTCGGGCTTCTCCCACGTAGCCATCGCCGCGGCCTGTACCAGGGAGTAGGCGTCTTCGCGGCTCATCTTTGTCGCCGCGGTTACGGTTAAGAGCGCGCGCGAAGAGAAGAGCAGGCCATGCGTCGCATCGAGCACGCGTTCGCAGTTCTTTTCATGCACTTGCAGGTTCTCGACCACAAAGGCCGACTTGAGCAGCATGTATTCCAAGAGTGCGGTCGCATCGGGTAAGATCACCCGCTCCGCACCCGAGTGCGAAATATCGCGTTCATGCCAGAGTGCCACGTTGTACTCCGCCGTCGTTGCATAGCCCGAAAGCACGCGTGCGAGGCCGCAGATGCGCTCGGCCAAAATCGGGTTACGCTTATGCGGCATCGCGCTCGAACCCTTCTGCCCCTTCTGGAACGGCTCTTCGACCTCGCGCCCTTCGGTGCGCTGCAGCAGGCGAATCTCCTGCATCAGGCGGTAGAGCCCTTGGCCTGCGAGTGCAATGGCCTGCATGAAGTAGGCGTGGCGGTCGCGGGGGATAACCTGCGTGCTGACAGTTTCAACCTTGAGATTACATTTTTCGAGTACGTAGGCCTCGAGCTCGGGTGGCATCTGTGAGTAGGTACCGACCGCACCCGAGATTTTACCGTAGCGGCAGTCTTCGAGCGCATGCTGCAGGCGTTCTCGCGCGCGCTGTATCTCGGCATAGTGGCCTAAAAATTTAAGGCCGAGGGTTGTGGGTTCGGCATGCACGCCATGCGTGCGGCCGGCGACGACGAGGTCCTTGTTTTTAACAGCGAAGGTATGCAGTGTTTGCAGCAGTTTTACCATCGCCTTGTCGATGATGGTACCCGCTTCCTGGATCAGCATCATCTGCGCGGTATCGACGATGTCTGACGAGGTGAGGCCAAAGTGCACGTGGCGCGAGGCGGGGCCGATATTCTCGGCGAGCGCGGTCAGAAAGGCGATGACGTCGTGGTGGATTTCATTTTCAATTGTATTGATGCGTTCGACGCTGAAGGTGGATTTCCTGCGGATATCGTCGAGCTCGCCGTCGGTGATCTTGCCTTTAGAATGCCAGTATTCGCAGGCGGCGATCTCGATATCGCGCCAGATTTCAAACTTGCGCTGTAGCGACCAAAGGCGGCGGATTTCGGTGGTGGAGTAGCGGTCGATCACTGCTTAACCCCACCGCGCCTTCGGCACCCCTCCCCTAATAGGGGAGGGGACGGGGGAGGGGTTAAGCATTCGACAATCTCACGTCCGGAATTACCTCAGCATCCAAGGCAATCCCACCACGCTCGCGGCGTTCAACGCGGTTCGCGAGTGACATGTTCTTATCGAAGATAAATTTCAAAACCAGCAATCCCCACGAGGTGTGGTACTTGATATTGTTGTAATATTCGGGTGCCGCCTTGCGGATTTTCGGTAAGTAGTTCCAGGAAGCCGAGGGAAAGTCATGGTGTTCGTTGTGGTAACCGACATGTACCGATGGCAAAGATAACCAGCCATAGTAGCTATAGGTCTCTTGCGGTTCGGCGACCATAAAATGTTCCTGGATCAGGCGGCCGCCGACGATACTGAGGCCAAAGCCGCACCAAAAGGCCACCGCGAGATAAATGAGTGAATGCCAGCCCCAGAAGTAGGCCACGGCGAAATCGACCGCGAAGGTGACGATCCAGTTGGCGAGCACCCAGCCGTCAAAGAAGGCGACTTCGCGCACGCGCGCCGTGCGCACCGACTGAATTAAAGGGAAGAAGGCGAGCCAGATCATTTTGCGGTACCAGATATTCTTCACGGCCTTGACCTCCCACCTTGCAGGCAGGTCAGCGTCGAGTTCGTACACACCCTGGAAGGCATGGTGTTTCATGTGGTACTTCTGGAAAGAGACGTAGGATGGAATCAGCATCGGCGAGTTGACGATGAGGCCGGCGACATTGTTCCAGAACTTGCCGCGGAAGATGAGGCCGTGTGAAGCGTCATGGACGAGGCCAATGAAGCAGTGGTTCACCACCGTGCCGAAGAGCCAGGCGACAGGAATGACGATATAAAGAGGTTTGTCGCGCATGAACCATGCCATGCCGAGTTGTACGGAAACCGAAAGCAGAATGACGAGAAAGCTCCACGGGTTCTTTTTACCGATGAATTTGCGCATCTCGGGATGCTTTTTGAGGATCTCAGCCGTGCGGGCGAGGTGGGGTTCTTGATTCTTATCAAACAGAAATTCTGTGCGCGCCATACGCCTTTTTGTGCGTCGCAAACAGCCGGTAAAGCAGAATCAGGGGGGCGATATAGTTTCCAAAGTAGCCTACGGCAAGCCGGGGGAATTTTCTTCGGCGCCGAAGCTGAGCAAGGTATCGTTCGTAGACTTATAATCGGCGGCGATCCACGCCGCAGAGCGAACCACGTTGCTGAAACGCATTTCATCGGTTAATCCCCGAAATGGCACCAGCCCGTCGTCGAAGGCGCCGAGCGCAGCGGAAGCAGATATCGTTGCGTCGGTAACGTTCGGCACCCAGCCGAGGACTCCCGAAATACTGTCAAAAGAACCGTTAACATAATAAGAGATTCTTTTCGCTGTAAAATCCACAGTCATCGTGACATGATACCAGGTATTGAGGTTCAGCAGCGGTGTTGTCGTCGTTGCAAACGATGAGCTAGCGGCTCCGTCCGGAGCGCGTATGATACCGTTGAGATTCGTCGTGCCCGTTGTTTCAAACGCCAGCCGTGATGTTCCCGTTGGCGTGCCGCCATTGTTTATGGAAAAGCACATGATTCCCTGTCCGGCAACGTTGGCCGCACGGTTAACCCATGTTGACAAAGTCACTGCACTGAGGTTCGCCGCCATGCCAGTGCCTGACATATTGATATATTGGGTTGCCCCGTCTGAAGAGCGCGCATCACCGGATTTGCCCGTTGCCAATGTAACGGTCCCGACATTCGTGCCATGGTTGGCATTCGTTGTCGAATCATTCGCCAAAGCGCCTAAATGCCAAACACCCCGAAAGCTGGTATCCCAGACTGCCGTTGCGCTTTGCGTGTCGGTCGTTGCCGCATTGCCGTAATACATCCAGATATAACCTGAAGACGAAGACGCCGCAATGCTCGGGACGCGCACCCAGATGTAAGAGCTGCCCGATGTATTCCATTTTTCGATTTCATGCGAGAGCGTCGTCGTGCCGTCGCTGGCGCGAAACTGGATATCCTGCCCCGCGCTTTGCATGCTGGCGTAATCTATACGTGTAGAATCAACACGTACCATAACCGGAAAATTGGCGAGTGTCTCGGCCTGCGCCGAGTTGTCGATGGTTATTTTACGCCGCTTCGTCCATGGGTCAGGTATCCGGTCGTCGAGGAATTGTGTGATCGCTGCATTGCAGCGGCATAAGTCAGCAGAAATGAAGAGGATGAAGATTTTATGAAACGCTTTCACGGAAGCCTCGGATCAACCTCTTCACTGCCGAAGGTAAGAAAGGTGTCGCTCAGAGATTTATAGTCAGCAGCGATCCATGCGGATGTTCGGGCGGCACCTGAAAGCCGCAATTCGTCCATTTTACCTGGGAAAAAAAACGCGCTGCCGTCGTCCTCAGCTCCTATTGCGGCATTGGCCGAGGTGGTGGAAGATAATTGGGTACTTGTCCATGACGCCAGCGAAGTATCATTATCGGCCACAAGCGAGCCGTTGTGGTAAAACTTCACGTCCTGAGTGGGGTAGTCGATGACTACGGTGAGAAATTGCCATGAATTGGTTATCAGCGGAGATGTGTTGGTCGCTTGCGTGGCGTTGGCTGGCGCCGAATCGTCTGCCCGGCCACCCGCGGCGAAATTGTTCGTTGCATCCCCGCCGAACGTGACACGTGACGAATTGATCGGTGGCGTCCCGTTTTTTGCGATGGCAAGTATGTTCTTGGTCGACGAGATCGTCGCGGAGGGGGATATCCAAACCGATATCGTCGTCGCCCGGTTTCCGCCGATGATGTTCTTGTTCAAACCCAAATCGACCCAGCTCGATGTCCCGTTGAAGGAATAGGCCTGACCGGCCTGGCCGTCTACCTGGCTGATAGTGTTATTGGTGCCAGAAATTCCGTTAGCGGTCGAGTCGCCGGCGCTCGCAATGGAAGCAAAATGCCATACCGCCTTATAATCCGAATCCCACACAGTCGTGGCATTCTGACCGTCGCTTGTCGCCGTATTGCCGTAGTACATCCAAATATAATCCGTCGCCGACGATGCGTCGACCTGCGGTACCTTGACCCAAACATAAGAGCTGCCGGCTTCATTCCATTTTTCAATTTCATGGGATAGGATGTTTTTCCCATCGCTGTCGCGGAATTGGATGTCTTGCCCTGCATCCTGCGTGTTTGCATAATCGATGCGCGTTGCGTCCACGCGGACCATCAGGGGGAAATTCAACAAGTTCTCTGCCTGCGCCGCGTTGTTGATGGTGATTTTGCGCCGCCGCGTCCAGGCGTCGGGGCCTTTATCATCCAGAAACAGGGTGATCGACGAATTACACTGTAAAACAAGCAGGAAGGTACTCAGAAAGAAAAATGGGCTGGGTGATTTCCGCATGGACTGATCTATGAGACGAATGGGCTTGCCGTGTTGCAACAGACCATACCCCTGATTCGGCATAAAAGCTCTACTCCTTTCGTGTTAAAGCGTACGCGTTTAAGCGCCGTTCTTTAGTGTACCATCGGAGCGCTTCTTGGCATTCGTCTCCGGAATGTGATTTTAAAATGAACGCAACAGAACCTGTAATACCGGCAATAACCCAGAGCCGCCCTAAATCATCCATTGTGATGAGGCTGTCCTTCCTCTACTTAATCCTGATGCTCGTCAATATGTCGATCTTCTGGTTTGCCTCAGGCTCGAACCAGATGCGGCTGATTGCCGAGAAGGCCACAATGTCCGCGCAATCGATCTCTTTTGAAATCTTTCGCCGGCTGCAGCCGCTGATGGATAAGGATTTTGCCGGCAAGGGCGATCCGACGCAGATCTTTGTTAAAAATAAAGACGCATTTGTACAGAGCCTGCGTGTCGGCGGCAGTGGCGATAAGCTGATTATCCCGTCGCTGCGCGTGTTTTCCACCGATCTGCAGGTGTTGCTTTCGTACCCGGCAGACAAAAATGCCATCGTCAGTCCCGATGACCTGCAGCACGCCTATAAGGCCATACAACTCAAAGACCTCAAGAATGAAATATTTTATGGCGTGCCGGATATCCTGCGCTACCGCATCGATATCTACCTGCCGCTGACCTCGACGGGAGTCAACGACCTCGTGCTTTCGAGCCGAATTCCGCTCGAGTCGATCCAGAAAGAACTCGCCAGCCTTTTCCGTTTGGGCCTCGTCATGATCGGCCTTTTGCTGCTCGTGCAGATGGCGGTGGGGTTTATCATCTACCGCACTTTGATTAAGCCCATCAAACATGTCAGTTCTGCCGCGGGGGAGCTCAGCCGCGGCGAATTTACGCAGATCGAATACAGCACGAAACGCGACGATGAGATTAAAACTCTTGTCGATTCTTTCAATCATATGTCGTCTGAACTAAAGACCAAGGACAATACTATCCGCCAGAATATGGCAAGCATCAAGAAGAAGAACGACATTGCGCAGTTTGAGCTGAATATCGCGCAAAAGATTCAATCATCGATCATGCCGACGAAAAAGACCGTCGGCCATGTTGCCTGGGCCGTGGAGTACCAGCCGCTCTATACCGTATCCGGCGATTATTACGATATCTTGCGGCTGAGCGATGGTTCGGTGGCAATTTTTATCGGCGACGCTTCAGGGCATGGTGTGCCCGCGGCGTTTCTTACCATCATGGCGAAGATTTATTTTTCTTCGCTGGTCGAAAAAGTCTCCGACCCCGCCGACCTGCTGCAGCAGGTGAGCGTTCTTATGGCGGCCTATCTCGAAATGGAAGGCCTGTATATGACCGGTTTTTATATGCGTATCTATCCGGATAACCGCGCCGAGTACTGCAATTGTATACATCCCACGCCGATCGTCTTGCGCAAAGAGACGGGAGAGCTCGAGCATCTGAAATCGACGGGTTTCTATATCGGGATACTCGACGAAGACGGCCGTAAGAATGAAACGAAGACAATCCAGCTCAACCCCGGTGACCGGCTGGTGCTCTATTCCGACGGCATTACTGAAGCCAAGAATGAAACGAAGAAAATGTTTGGTCTTGAACGCGTCGCCGACCTGGTGCTTAAACATAAGGATGCCCCACCGCAACAACTCAAACAAGTGCTGCTCGACGCTTTGACCGAATACCGCGGAAATACGCCACTCAATGATGACCTGACGATTCTGATTGCGGAAATCGGCGAACCGGTTTCGGTAATTGCACCGGAGGCGGCACCCGATGAAGCGGAAACGGTTGTTGCGGGTGAAGCCGGTGGCAGCGCGGTAGAAGAAGCGATAGGGTTTTTCCATGAAAAACGTTACGAAGAGGCAATCCACGGCTTCCAGGGACTGGCTGAATCCGGGGCGCAGAACAGCGCGGCGCTGTTGCTGACGGCAGAGAGTTATTTCTCGCTGAAAAAATACAGCGATGCGCTGAGCTACTATGAGAAGTACGCTACAGCTTCAGGCAGCGTGGATTTCCGCGTTTCCTTCCGCATGGCGTCGTGCCTGGCGCATCTCGGCCAATTTGACAGGGCCGAAGAGATCGCACTGAAATCGGCCGAGACGTGGCCCGAGAATCCGGATGCGACGGCACAGCTGGCACTGATGCAGATTAAACAAGGTAAAAATAATGAGGCCCAGGTGAATATCCGCAAGGCACTGGAAAAAAATCCCGAATCGGCGCGTTATCGTAAGATTGCCGCACTGGTCGGCCCCTTTGAGACGGCGGAGAATTAACCGCAGATGTCTTCGGCAGGTTCGATGACGAAACGATACGGTTGGCGCATCGCCGCGGTAGTCATTGGCTGCGCCGGGGCTGTATACTTCATGACGCTGATATTCGAGATTCGGGTTCGCGAATTGAAGACGTCCCTGAAAAGCCTCAACAATAACCAGACATCGTTTCGTACACTGGCGCTGATCTCGCGCTACCAGCTGATACGCGACCGCATGGTCCACAACGACGAATCGAACCAGTTTAAGAGCGAAGGCAAGACCATGCTTGCTTTAAGCCAGACGACGGCCCAGGATGAAACCGATCGGGTCACGGTCATCGATCGTATCGCGATCGGCCTCATCAATGCACTCAACTGGCTGACGGGTTCTGAGCCGCTGAGAAATTACCAGACCAGCAAAGACCAACGCGCGCTGGAGCTCGCATACCTCTATGAAATCCGCCGCGACTACGGCAAAGCCGTTGAGACCTACGATCTCGCCATCAAGATGATACCCGAAAAGAACCAGGAGGCACAGCAATACGCCTACCTGCACCGCGGTTTTTGCCTTTCCCTGCAGGATAAAAAAAATGAGGCCCTTGCCGATTATTCCATCGTAATTTCGTCGAACCAAACCGGTGAGTTCCGATATACGGCCGAGATTCTGTCGGCCCTGCTCAAAGACCTGCTCGAGAAGTCGGGTAAAATCGATCAGATGGCCGACTCTGAAGGTAAGGCCGAAGCGTATTATAAACTTGCAGCATATCCCAAAGCTTTTGCCGTGTATGACAAGCTACAGAAACAGGGTAACCTGTCAGCGCGGGGGACGTATTATGCGGGCAGGGTGCACGAAGAACTGGGACAGTCAGATAAGGCCGCGGAGAAATTCCGCAACCTGATTACCCAGCAGGGCGGTGACGACTGGGCGCTGCGTGCGAACCGGCGTATCTATGCGCTAGGTGCGTTCTATGGCGGCGATAAAAAGTACCGCGAAGAGTCTCAGAAGAACGCGACCACCGTCGTTCAGGATAAAGAACTCATCAAGACCGCCGAAAAATTCGAGTCGGTGATCAAGCAGAACGAAGTTGTGGCGAAAGCGAGACAGGCCGAAATTGCCGAAACCGTAGAACTCGTTCAACAGGAGAAAGTCAATCTTGCGGATAAGCCGCTGCCTGTACCGGTCGCTGCTGTTCCCGTTGCAGAGAAAAATCCGCCGGTGGCCGCCGTCATACCGCCACCTGCACCCGTTGCACCGAAGCCTAAACCCCAGGTGATTACGCCGCCCGTGGTCAAGACAGAGCCCCCGCCCGCACCGGCAGAAACGCCGGCAAGCCCCGAAGAGAAGTTGCAGAGCGCCCTGAAGAAACGTGACCTGACGCGCGCCGAAAAAAAAGAAATTCTCATGACCTTTAAAGAGATTGAACTAATCATCCTAAACGATGACAATGAAATCTGGGGAATACCGATTAAGGAGGAAAAGGACCGCATCTCCTTTTTTACGGTGATGGGCAAAGTCAGCATCGCGAAAAGCCGCATTAAGAGCCGGGAAAAGATCGATAGCGCCGAGGCTTTTCGTTGAGGCGAAGAATTCTGCTGCTGGCGTTTCTGACGCCTTTAACTGCGGTAAATCCGCCCCTGAAGCCCGGGGCGAAGTATGACTTTATCGCCCGCGACGGGCAACATGTCTATGCCGCCATCTTTGTCAAAGAGACAGAAACTACCTATGTCGTGAAGACCGACGGTTTCGGCGATGAAACCCTGGCGATCGAAAAGAGTGTGCTCTCGGGGCCCCCGCGCCCTTCGTCCGATAAGCTGTCTAAAGACACCGTCGCCGGCCGCTGGGCCCGCCCCTGGAGTATCAGCGTCGCCGGCGACCTGCGCATGGCGAGCGGCGCCTTCTCTGATTATGCGCTGTTTTTTCCCGGCGCATCGCTGCGCCTGAGCCGCAAGGTAGAGCCTATTCCCTATACCGGGGGGATCAACGCGTTCTCGCTGTTAGCGCAGTATGCCCCCATTGCCCGCTCGCCGCGCCGCATCGACCTGATCAATTTTGCCCTGGGGCCGAAATGGCGGAAAAGGTTTCGCAAGATTCCGCGGGCCGAATTTTCCCTGCACGCGGCGCCGACGGTTTCTTTACTGCATTATACTTCGTATACGTTTGATACCTGGAGTGTGAATCTGGGTTTTATGGCCGCAGCGGGCATGGACTGGTGGGTGGGGTCAAACTGGGCGATCGTCGCCGTCTTAGGAACACAATACATCCACGATAAATCGACGTTTGTGCTGATGCACAATTTTTCGCTCGGCGTCTCTTACGCCTGGTAATTCAGGTTACAGTGCTTGTTCCCGGGCCTATGGCATCTTCGGTCGATGTCATTACATTGAGAAGACCCATGGATTGTGTTGCATGCAAAATCGCATCAACTTGTTCGCCGATCTGAACGAGGATTAATTTTCCACCGTAATTTTTGACGGCCTTGTGAAAATAGAACAGGGCGCCGATGGCAGAGGAATCGATTGATTCGACCTGTTCCATATTGAGCACCACGGTACCCGGTTTGGATTCAAGGCATTCAATCAGCGCCGCTTTAAATTCGGGCACTTTGTACATTTCAAACTCATCTGTCAGCATTTTTACGACAACCGCGTTGGGGCGGTGTTCAGCTTCGATCATACTCACTTAGACGACTCCTGTTCGGCTTTCCGCGACAAAATTAAGTAATGCTTGCGATCTTTTGCATGATTTGCTCGGCCGCGGGAATGCCGGGGCTGAGCCGCAGCGCCTCTTCGGCATAGAGTTGTGCCTCTTTATCAAAATGCAGAATGACTGCAAGGTGGGCCAGGTGTACGAGGTTACCGGTGTGGGATGGATTCCGGAGGCGAAAGCGCTCTGCACACTCGTAGGCGGCTTTATACTCGTGTTGCTTCTTATAGGAGCGCACGAGGACATAGATCAGATCATGCTTGAGGGGATCAAGTTCAAGCGCCATGAGCGCCTCTTCGATGGCTTTGGAAAAATTCTGGATTTTGAAGAAAATGCGGGCCCGCGAAGCAGCGCGTTCTGTCGGATTTTGCACATCTTCGCTGAGTTTCAGCGCCAATGCGGGTTCGCCGCGCTTATAGGCCGCGGTGAGTTCTGACAAGATCGATTTGTCGTCGATGCTGAGGCGCGCCGACGGAATATTCGCTTCTACCCGGATGAGCGAGAGGTCGTCTGTGATCTCTCCGGCATTTGTGAGTTTTTCGAAAAGCTCTTTCAGGTCGCCGTGCGTTTCTTCGGCGAGGCGGCGGAAAATATTCTCGTCTTCATTGATGACACGTTCTTTATCTTTGCTGATACCCAGCATCAGGTCGTCGCGCCCGTCTGAGCCGACGAGCAGCACGTCGCCGGGCTTCAGCTGGATTGTGTCGACATGGAAAGGCGAGTCGTCCCTGAGTACCTTCCACGGATATTTTTCCAGGCCCGGTATGATACCGAGCTTACGGTAAAAAACCGCGGTCTTGAGAAATTCTGCATGCCCGTTCCGGAGGATGACCGGCCAGGGATGCTCGGCGTTCGTGAAGAACATGGCGCCGCTCTTTTCATGGATAAGGCCTAAGAAGATCGAAACCAGCATCGAGCCGTCGAACACGGCGAAGATCTTGTGTAGTTCGACAAAGGCATCACGGATCCAGCTTTCAGGAAAGCGGTTACTTTCGGCGCGTGAAATGCGGCAGCGGTCGAGAATCGCGTGGAAGGCCGAGCCCAGAACAACGGCACCGCCCGCGCCCTGCATCGATTTGCCCATGGCGTCGGCGTTGAGTATGACGATGTAGTCTTCATCTTTCAGCGTGATACGATCGGCTACACAGATATCACCGCCGATTTCGGCCTGCCAGTGTTTGAAATCAAACTGCTTTTTCTGTTTAACTAAAAACTCAATGCGGTAAAGGTCTGACGTCGCCCGGTTTGAGCCCAGGGGGTTGAGCATGAGCGAAGTCAGGAAATAATCCCCGTCTTGCTGCTGCTTGAGTTCCTGTACCTGCCCGAGTGTCTGCTCGAGATCGCGTGTTCGCTCGCTGACCTTCTGTTCGAGGCCCACAGCGTATTCCTGCAGTTTCTGGCGCGCCTCGCGTATCGAGACCGTCATGTTGTTGAATGAGCGCGCGAGGGTACCGATCTCGTCTTCGACGCCGATCTTGACCTGCGCGTCGAGGTTGCCCTGGTTGACGTTGGCGACTCCCGCGAGCAGTTTATTGAGCGGGCTCACGAGGGCGAGATGGAAGAACACGGGAAAAACCGTCAGCAACAGGATTAATCCACCCAATGTTAAGATAAAAAAATCGAGGGCCGCGTCGCGCACATAAGCCCGGTACTTCAGGTAGTGGAAGCCGGCTTCGTATACCGTCGTTGTATACGGATCGTACCAGCGGAATGAAACAAAATGCGCGCCGCCCTGTTCGGGATAATCGCGCGCCCCGGATTTGAGCGGCTGGATGAACGCGTCGGCGACTTCTTGCCGCAGTTCGCGGCCTTCGTTTTTCGATGAATGCAGCTGCCCGAGGAAAAAATCCGCGGCGTCTTTCTCGAGTGCTCCCTGCGCCTTCAGGAGTTTCTCCGCGCGTGAGCGGAAATCCATCCAGTTAAGGCGAACGAGCCGGCTCTTCAGAATGCGTAACTTCGCTTCGAGTGCGGCAAATTTTTCTTCTACTGTATCGCCTGTTTGCCGCGAGCGCAGATCGGCAAGCGCGGCAAGCCATGCGCGTGACTTGCCCTCGGGGAGCCGTGTAGAAATTTCAGGGGTACTGAAGCCTTCGCGCCAGGCAGAGAACAGCAGCAGGTTCGCCGGTGCTGACTCGGGCGGTTTGCCGAGATAGATTTTGGCCTGGCCGGTGCGTGCGTTAAAGCCCCGCAGCCAGGCCATGTCGTCGGGCGGTCTGCCGCCGAGCATCACGCGCCCGGCTTCTTCTTTTTTCAGCGTATCATAATCGGCATCACGGCGCGTCAGGGTGCGCGAGGCGAGAACCTGCATGACCAGCAGAAACGTCACGAGGCTGATGCCGATAATCTTCGACATGAACGACGTGCGGTCGGGTGTCGTGTTGAGGAAAACGACGAGAATAATAAAGAGGCCGATGACGATAAAGATCGCGTAGGCGTTTTGGAAAAGTTCACGGCTGACACGCCCGTCGCGGCTGAGCGAATTGAGCACCGCGGGAATCATCATCACAAAGAACAGTATCAGCGCCTGTGCAAGGAGCGCCCAGCGGTGCGCACCGCGGCGGATAAAAAAACGCCAGACGCCAACGACGACTGAGAACAGAATATAGCCAAGGATAAACGCGGATTGAATCGTGCTTATGGAGTCGGCATCGAGGTCAAAATAATGCCCTTGAGAATTGAACACGACGCCGGTCTTCGCAGATGAATAAATAAAGACAGATGTGATGCCGATATGGATGGTCCATTGGAGCCACATCAGCGTTGTTGTCAGGCGCGGATGGTCTACTTTGGGAAAGCGCAGCAGAAACTGGGTGAAGTGCAGCACCGCAGGCAGAATGGTGCCGACGGTGAGCCAGCGGTGGTATGCCGCCAGCGGACTATAGACTGAATACGGGATCAGGTATGCCGCATTGAAAAGTGCAAGAAATGCCAGGGCGACGCCGAGATGCAGCGTCGCCGAAGATTTATTGCGCAGCGTCAGCAGAAAAACGGCGAACGATGCTGTGACCGCAAAGGCGATAAAAGAGCCGACGAAAAAAAAGTTAAAATAAATCTGCGAGAAATCCACGGAGGGTGAGCTTGCCGCGTCCAGAGAGGCGGTCAAATGGTTTTGGCGAAATTTAAAGGGAACTCAGCGCAGTGCGCTTATGGTTTACGTATTCTGAAACACAAGACAGCCGCATTCTGATTGCATGCCTGAGTATAGGCTTTCTGTCCTATGTCGTTGGTGCAGGAAATCCCCATTGCCTGATGAGCCGGGGCTGGCGATTTTGCTTTTGCTTTGGTTATCCGCATTCAACCAAAACTCATGTACTTTGATCAATGCCGTGCGCCGCCGCAACAGCGGTGTTCACGACCTTGTGGTCTATCACATTGATGCCTCCCTGGATTTCAGGAAACTTGCTGCGGGCTTCTTCGAGGCCGAGATCGGCAAGTATTTCGACATAGCGGAACGTTGCATTTGTCAGCGCCTGCGTCGAGGTTCGGGCATACGCTCCCGGCATGTTTGTCACGCAGTAGTGGATCACCCCCTCTTCGGTATAGACGGGCGCGTCGTGTGAAGTGGGCCGCGATGTTTCGGAGCAGCCGCCCTGATCGATGGCGATATCGACGAAGACACTGCCCGGCTGCATCAAACGCAATAAGTCGCGGCCGAGGATTTTCGGCGCTTTGGCGCCGGGAAGCAGAACTGCGCCGATGAGTAGATCCACATGCGGTAAAAGATCGGCGAGATGTGATTCGTTTGAGTAGAGCGTATGCGCTGTGTGCAGTGAAATATCGAGGTAGCGCATGCGTTCGATATCGACTTCGAGAATCGTGACATCCGCCCGCAGCCCCTGCGCCATACGCGCGGCATTGGTGCCTGCAGAGCCGCCGCCCAACACCACAACTTTGCCCGGTAGAACGCCGGGTACGCCGCCGAGCAGTGTGCCGCGGCCGCCATTCTGGTTGGCGAGAAAATAGCCGCCCACGAGCACGCTCATGCGCCCGGCGATTTCGCTCATGGGTTCGAGAAGCGGCAGGCGCCTGCCGACTTCGATGGTTTCATAGGCAATCGCGGTAACGCCGGATTGCATCAGGTCTTGGGTTAACGTTTTGTCCGCGGCCAAATGCAGGTAGCAGAAAAGGATCTGCCCGGCGCGCAGGAGGGCCCGCTCTTCGGGCAGGGGTTCTTTCACCTTCACAATCATTTCGGCTTCGCCATACACGTTTGCGGCCTTATCGACAATGCGCGCACCGGCCAATTCGTATTCCTGGTCGTGGTATCCCGACCCGATGCCGGCGTTGCGTTCTACCAGAACCGAGTGCCCCTTTTTGACCAGGTGGTAAACGATCGAGGGCAACAATGCCACGCGGTACTCGCGGTTCTTGATTTCTTTGGGGACTCCGACGACCATAAGACAGAGGGTAAATCTGAGGGGGTAAGGCAAGAATTAAGCCCAAAAGCCTGCAGATTCAGGTTGTGAAGGCTTGAAAACGATTGACGCCGTGTCAAAAATGCCGTTTTTTCCGCCTAGATTCCCGTATGGGAAAAATTCCCGAATAGCTCAGTCGGTAGAGCAAGTGACTGTTAATCACTGTGTCCCTGGTTCGAGTCCAGGTTCGGGAGCAATTTATTCTTCCATCATTGCAACTCGCCCCGCATGGCTTCATCGGGCAATAAATCATCAAAACTATGGCACCGTAAATTTGCCTTAGAAGCGAATCCCATCTGAAATAAATTTGAATGTTTGGGGTTGCAGGCGCTTTTGGGGAAGCGAGCAACAGGCTTTGACAGAATTTCCTTTACGTGCGGTTGCCGAGCTACGAGGTTCCGTAAATTCTCATAAGTAGCATGAAATGCGTGATATCATCAAAAATATACGTATCCTGATCATAGGCTTGGCACTTTCACCGGGCTGCTCAAACAATACCACTGCAAGTACGGCTACACCCTTTACTTTGACTCTCTCTGCACCCGGATACCCAAACAAGAGCTTCTCGGCATATGTTTATGGAGGGGGGGCTTTGAAGGGAGTTGTGCGGTCAAATACGAAGACCGATGTGAAGGGTAATCTGACCGTGACTGCGGTAGCAGTGAATGCCAATAACTGTGCCACGAGCGGGACTATCACAGACGATGCTTCATCTTATAGCATACATGCGCGACTTGATGGCGCAGGCGATAGTAGTTTTATCTATCCCACAGGGTGCGCGAGCGATGCGGGTTTTCTAAATACGGCGAGTCTGGGGTATAGCTATGCAGGTAAGGGATATTGGCCACTAAACCTCAACTATCTTGATGTGACCTATAAAAACACTTTTTCGCTCTCAGGAACAGGAGTTGGGACCGTAACGCGCCTTACGTATTGTAGCGTCGTTGATTCGCAGATTGCAACCCCCACGATCAACACAAGTTCTATTATGGGGTATGCGCAGGGCAACGTGAACTTTACGGCAGGGTCAGCAACGTTAACTACAAATTATACCGTTGCGGGTGTATACTTGGCCGTGTACAAATACTTCTGCTGGATTGATGCGAATAATAACGGATCCTACGGCAGCGGTGATCTAATAGCCACGAGTACTTCAACAACCATATCGAGCTGGACTACGATACCATGAAGAATATTTTTTTTATTATCGTAATGCTCCTGCAGATTGGTCAGGTAGCTTGTACGAATTCAGGAAACGCAACTGTGGCAATTGATACTCTCTATCCCCTATCCCTGAAAGTGAGCCTGCCTTCTTATCCAAATAAGAAATTCTCTGCCTATTTGTTTGGCAATAACAAGCTAATCGGCGTAGTGCGTTCTAACAATGTGCTCGATGCTTCCGGGTCCCTAACCGTAAATATGATGGCCGTCGATGCGCAGAATTGTGCTACGTCGACCCAGGCTTTGGGGCCTAGTAGCATCCTTTACCATTTGCATGCCCGCGTCGACAGCAACTCTGATCCCAGCTTTGTCTATCCCTCGGGATGTCCAAGCGATGCCGGGTTGCTTTCCATGGCCGGGCAGGGATACGCTACTTTGATCTCTACGTCCACATACAATGCCTGGCCCTATTATGTTTCTTATGTTTATAACACAACAACCGTAAGTTTTACGTTTACAAATACCGGGCTCGGCACCGTCAGTCGCCAGGCGTATTGCAGCGTTTTGGACGGCCAAATACTCAACCCAAGTATTTCCGTCTCTTCGACGCTCGGCTATGCTCAGGGAGCAGTTTCTTTTACCGCCGGTACCGGCACGGCAACAACAACGATGAAATTTGAGCAGGGTGCAGCCATAGCTTTCAAATACGCATGCTGGATCGATGCGAACGGGAGCGGCACTTATAATTCCGGTGATCTGATTGCTGACGGCACGGGCAGCTCCGCAACCATTTCAAACTGGAAGACGGTTCCTTAAAATTCCGATGCGAAAGTTGAAAAAATACCTTGTTGCCGCATCTTGCCTGCTTCTCGGCTTTAGCACAATTTATTCCCAAAAACCGGTAATTTCCGAACGGCCAAAAGTAACGACGGACGCCAATGTCCCTTCTCTCCAATTTGATTCAGAAAACGAAAAATCGGAGGAAGAAGAATTACTCGAGCGGCAAAAGGCAGAGAAAGCAGCCGCCGAGAAAAAAGCGCAGGAAGAAGCCGAAAAAGCCAGGGCTGCTGCTGCGCGGAGACCTAAATTCTATGCCGGAGCAACAGGATTGTTAGGGGTTTCGCTCAATTCAATCCAAGGTGTAGGGTATGGTTTTGGTGGCCATTTTGGTGGTGTATTTTTTCAACGGTTGGGCCTGACCTTGGGTTTTTCCACGGGGCAGGTGAAGACGAAAGCAGCCCAGCTGAAAGCGGGGAATTCCACGCTCAATCTCAATAGTGGAAATACTCTGGGTTTTCTCGAATTTAACCTAACGGCGTCTTATGTCTTTCCCCGGATTTCTGGCTTTGAGATCGCTCTGGGTGCGGGCGCCCAGCTTATCAGCCTTGGCAGCCCTTCGATCAGCATTAGCAACGCCTTTGGTCCCTTGGCTGCCGTTTCGGCTCATTACCCCATGTTCAGCCGAATCGAAATCGGCATGATTAGCACCCTAGCTTTTTCCGGTGTGAACTCTGTTTCCTCGGGGTTTTCGGCGTACGGCTTAGATTCCCGGCAAAGTCTCATGGCCCTGAATTTTTTGGTCTCAATTCGATTTCAGCTTCAATAATTTTTCTCATTTCTGCTGCTATATTGCTTTACAACCACGGGCATGGCACCCTTCATCGGTCCGGAACGGGTATGCAATTCACGCGGCGCGAAACGAATGGTACTGTCATACTGACGCTCTCCGGCGAAATCGAGATCTATAATACCGGCGCCGTTCAGGCAGAAGTCAAAGGCCTGATTGCCGCGAAAAAAGTCCGGCTGGTGCTCAACATGGAGGCGGTGCCGTTTATCGATTCGACGGGCATCGGCATGGTGCTGCAGTTCCAGAAAAATCTCAGGGCCGGCGGCGGCGGATTAAAACTCGCGCAAATTTCTCCCGCCGTAGATAAAGTTTTTCACCTGACGAAGCTGAATTCAGTCCTTGAAATTTTCGATTCCGAAGAAGACGCCATAGCCTCTTTCCGCTAAATTGCATTTTTTGGCTGTTTCGCGCGAAACTTCGGATATTGAACATAAGTGATTCCCTTTTCTGTTCTCGACCTGGCGCCGATCACCGAAGGCGGCGACGCGACGACTTCTTTTAAGAATACGCTCGAACTTGCGCAGCGCGCCGAAGCGTGGGGGTATAACCGCTTCTGGCTGGCGGAGCACCACGGCATGCCGGGCATTGCCAGCGCCGCGACGGCAGTGCTCATCGGCCATGTCGCCCAAGGCACAAAAACAATCCGCGTCGGCGCGGGCGGCATCATGCTGCCGAACCATGCGCCGCTGGTGATCGCCGAACAGTTTGGCACGCTCGAGTGCCTGTACCCCGGGCGCATCGACCTGGGGCTGGGCCGTGCGCCGGGCTCTGACCAGGTTACTGCGCAGGCATTGCGCCGCAATCTCGCGGTGTCGAGCGATGAGTTTCCGCAGGATGTCATGGAGCTCATCGATTATTTTGCCGCTGAACCGAAAGGTCGTGTGCGCGCGGTACCGGGTGCAGGCCTCAAGGTACCTCTCTGGATTTTGGGCTCGAGTCTCTTTGGCGCGCAGATGGCTGCGGCCTTTGGTCTTCCTTATGCCTTCGCTTCACATTTTGCGCCGCAGCTGATCGACGAAGCCATTCAGCAATACCGTTCATACTTCAGACCGTCGCAGTTTTTGGATAAACCCTATGTCATGCTCGGTTTCAATGCGATCGCTGCCGATAGCGACGCCGAGGCAGAGCTGCTCTCCACGTCAGGGCAGCAGGCTTTTGTGAATCTGCGCACGGGACGCCCCGGCAGATTGCCGCCACCGCAGCCGGGTTACAAAGACACTCTCGATCCGATGGCTCAGACGATGCTCGATCAGATTTTTTCCTGCTCGGCGATCGGTTCCGCGAAGACGGTGACGGCTTCTATTCAGAAATTCATCGAACGCACCCAGGCGGATGAACTCATGATCACGGCGCATATTTTCGACCACAAGGCCCGTTTGCGCTCTTATGAGATTGTATCCGAAATCAGAGAAGACCTCTAAGGATCGCGGCTTTGTGTTGGTTCAAGGGCAGCTTGCAAGGCTGCCTTCATGTCATCAGGCAGACTCTTGACTCCTTTCAGAACCCAGTGACCGCCGTTTTGCCAGTGGGTGTCGAGCTCTGCCAGCGGGGGTGCATCCTGATTAGATAATATTTTGAGAGAGAAAACCACTTCGGTTCCACCATCGAGCAGCGCCCACGTGGAAAATAATCTGACGACGGGCCCCAGTTCCCGTACTTCAATCAGCATCTGCAGGTGGGGTTTGCCGGCGCGTGGTATTTCAGCCGTGGCAGTCGCGTCCAGGCGCTGCAGGGCGATTAATGTAAAACACGAAGATTCGCTGAAAAAATTCCGGATGCCTGTCTCTGCGGCGCGCTCCCTTTCTGTTATGTCTTTCTGGTTGGGGCGCCATTGGGGCCGCCAGGATACCGATACGGGAATTTTAGCTCCAGCCGTTTCACACAGGCTTTTCTTCAGCGGCTGACCCGTCGTTTCGACGCGCGTTGAGGCGCATGAAGATGCGCATAGAAGAGCTGCCAAAAAACAGGGCAGCAACGGGTGAAGGCCTTTACTTGCGCAGCGCAGCAGACTTCTTGATACCCAGCGCCTGATAGATTTTCAGCGTTGCTTTGGATTTGTTCAGGGTGTAAAAATGAATACCCGCGGCGCCGTTGTCGATGAGGTCGCGCACCTGTTCTGTCGCCCAGTGAATGCCCACGTTTTCAGCGTATTCGTCGTCTTCGGCGCGGGCCAGCGCACGCAACAGTTTTGCCGGAAAACGCGAGCCGAGCGAGAGTTCTGCCATACGCTGCATGCCCTTGCGCGAGGTGATCGGCATAATACCCGCAATGATAGGGACGTTGATACCGGCGAGCGCGCAGCGTTCCTGGTAGTCGTAAAAGTCACGGTTTTCGAAAAAGAGTTGGGTACAGATGTAATCCGCACCCGCATCGATTTTTGCTTTCAGATGATCGATCTCTTTGAGGCGGTTGGGTGTCTCGGGATGCCCCTCGGGGAAACCGGCGACGCCGACACCCATCTGCGGAAAATGTTTTTTGATGAAAGCCACGAGTTCGGCCGCGTAGAGAAAACCGTCGGGATGTTGCTGCCACTTGCCCTGCGCCTCTTTGGGGGCGTCGCCGCGCAGCGCCATGATGTTGTGGATGCCGCTCTCTGCATAACGTTCGAGAATCTGCCTGATCTCGTCCTTACTTGCGCCCACGCAGGTTAAGTGCGAAACGATAGTGATACCGAGCTCTTGCGCGAGGCGCACGACGAGATCATGTGTCAGTTGGCGGGTCGAACCACCGGCACCGTAGGTGACGCTGACATAGACAGGCTCCAGCGGTGTCAGATCGCTGATGGTCTGGAACAGGGTGTCTGAGCCTTCCTGGGTCTTTGGGGGAAAAAATTCGAAACTCAGTGCCGGGCGATGAGACCGTAATACATCCGCGATGTGCACCTGTGGTGAGCTCTGTCGAACCATCGTTCCCGCTTTCTGCTGAACTTAGCCTGTAAAGGAGAAACACGATGCGCTATTATGTCGCGCAAGTGCCCTCATGGCATTATCACCGCGCCACAAGTTCTGCCAGCTTCGTTTCCTTTCATGGCGCATCCATTTTCAGCAGTGGGCGTCGCTCAGCGAATCTGGCAAAAATGCCGAAACCTCAAAGGCCATGATTATAGATAAGTCGGATGTCCGCATGTGGACGGAAAAAGTTTCGCAGACGACGCGCGAGCACCATATTCGCATAAAGGGGGCGGGTGAGACGACGCTCGCGCGCGGCGGCGAAGTCGTGGAGCGCCATGATTTTCAGGCGAACTTCAGGCCCGAAGAGGCCAAAAGCGGAGAGTTCGCATCCGTCGAAAAAATGCTCGAGGTGCTAAAAAAAAGCGCTGAGAAAAGTGGCGATGATTTTGATATCTTCGGCGTGCTGCGGCTCAAATTGTTACTCCTCTGGATGCTCATGCTGCGCCTGTTCGGCGAAGAAGAAGACGAGAAGAAAAAACAGCCGGTGGCGAAGGCCGGCATTTTCGAGGCGCCAGCCATAAATACCGGCGCGAAAATGCATGCCCTGCGACCTGTAAGCACCGCGCCGTTGACCGTGAGCGGCCGGCTAACGGCTGATTCGATCGAAGGTGAAACGCATGTCCAGGCCCGCGAGTTTTTATTTTTCGAAGCCCACGGTAAAGTGACCACTAAGGACGGGACGGAAATCCCGGTGGATATCCGCCTGAGGCTTGAAGATAACCGCAAGGATATTGTCGGTCTCGACAGGGATGTTGTGCAGTCACTGATCGACCCTCTGGTCATTAACTACGATAACGACAGCGCGCTTTTGACCGATGAGAAATTCACCTTCGATCTCGATATCGACGGAGTACCCGACAATATCGCCATGCCGGCGTCGGGCAGCGCGTTTCTCGCGCTCGACAAGAACGGCGACGGCGTCATCAGCGACGGCTCAGAACTTTTTGGTGTCCGGTCGGGCGACGGCTTTAAGGAACTGGCGGCATTCGACGACGACAAGAACGGTTTCATCGACGAGGGCGACAAAATCTACGACCAGCTGCGGCTTTTCACACGCGGGCCCGACGGCAAAGATATTGTCTTCACGCTGCGCGAAAAGGGTGTGCAGGCGATTTCGCTGGAAAATCTCGCAACGGCATTGCGCCTGAAAGACGGCGACGGTGTTTTGCGCAAAACGGGTTTTATTCTGCGCTCGGGTAAATCGGCGTCGACCGTGCAGCATGTCGATTTGAAGCCCGAGCCGCTGTTGCCGGCACAGAACCTGAAACCATCGCCGCGTTCCGCTGCAGTGGGTGCCAAAAAACTTTTATCCACCTAAAGGTTGACCGTGCGCGAATTCCGTTAACACATATACGCGGCGACACATTCCCGTATAGTTACCGTCGCTGATCATTTAAGAAAATTAAAACCCGGAGATAATTATGAAAAAGAAAATCATGCTGGCAATTGCCGCTGTCGCTTTTATTGCGGCTGCTTGCGGTGTCGGCAAACTCAAAGAAGACGGCGCTGCGTTTATGGAAGCCTGGAAATCAGGTGATAGTGCAAAGTCATTCGCGCTGATGCACGAAGCGCTGCAGAAAGAAGTCGGCGGAGCCGAAGGTTGGGCGACAATGAGCGCAAAGTTTAAACCCGCAAAATGGAGTTTCAACGGCTTCAATGTCAATGCCAACGGCGAGAGCAAACTCGACGGAGAGGCTGAGGGCGCCGACGGAAAAAAAGGCGAACTCGAACTGAAGTTCATGAAAGTCGACGGCGTCAACAAACTGCTCGGCTTTAATTTTAAGCCGGCGAAGTAAGCTGTAAGACGGGTTATCCGGCGGCGTATGCGCCGGGTGATTTGCCCGTCATTTTCCGAAACGCCCGAATGAAGTGCGCCTGGTCGTAATAACCCAGCGCGTGCGCCAGCCGGGCGAAGTCGGGTTTCCCTTTCATCTCTAAACGCTGCAGTGCTTCGTGCATGCGGTAGCGTTCGATCACCCACTTCGGGTTCACCCCAATATAGATTTTAAACAGCCGCTGCAGTTGGCGTTTCGTTATGCCGAAAATTTCCACCACAGTATCGACCTTATGAATCGCCGGGTTTGAAAGTATCTGGGCGGTAATCTTTTGTGCGAAAAGCGCTTCGGCATCGTGTGTGGGATTTACCCCGCGCAGAAAATCGCTGGCGCATGCGGATTGGGCACCGATGCCCTGTGTTTTGGCCATCGTTGCGGCAAATGGCTGCCATGCCTTGCCGAAAATTTTCTCCGGCGGCAAACACCTGTCCGTGAGCGTATTGAGCGGTGCCTTCAAAAAGGCGTGGAATGCGCCGGGCCGGAATTTGATACCAAAAGCTTCGCCGCAGCCTTCGAGCTTGCGTATAAAACGGCCGCGTGGTACACCGATGACTTCGGCGAGGCCATTTTCGAAGACGAGGTGCACCGAAGGGTGCGGCAGCGTCTGAGAGCTATAAGGGGGGCAACCCGTGAGATCCCAGGCGACAGCCCAGAAATGTTCGACCGTATTTGCAAGATCATCGGCGGGCATGCGCCGGTCGAGTTGGAAATTCTGGCGCCCCTTTTCGAGGTGCAAAACACCACGCGGTGGGGTGACCTTTTTTGCGGCCATGGTCGCGTTTTTACAATGCGGCGCCTTTGGCAAAACTTATATTCCCCGCATGAACGATACACTGACAACCACAGCGGCCATCGACCTTGCGGCGACTCCCGAATCAGTTTGGGATGCGCTGACAGACCCTGCAAAAATAAAGCAGTACCTGTTTGGCACCGACACCGAATGCGACTGGCAAGTCGGCAGCAAAATCTATTACCGCGGCGAATGGGAAGGCAAACGGTATGAAGATAAAGGCGAGATTCTGGAGATCGAATTCCCAAAGAGAATTGTCATGACTTACTGGAGCGGTTTTTCCGGGCAGGCGGATATCCCCGCAAACTACCAGAAAATTACCTACAGTCTCGAAAAGACTGCCGGCGGCACGCGGCTGACTGTTGTGCAGGAAAACCACCGCGACCAGGCGACGCGCGACCATTCGAATGAGAACTGGAAGCTCGTGCTCGAAGGTTTGCGCAAGCTCGTCGAGGTTTAAACTTTCTCGGCGACGAGTTCGAACATTTCGATTTCGCCGAGGCTCTTGGCCGCCTGCAGGCCGCGCGAGCGCACGACAAAATGTGTTTCGAGTTCTTGCGCCGTTGCCGCCGAAAGGTTGATCTTGCCGATTTCACCCGCAGATTCCATGCGTGCGGCGACGTTCACGGTATCGCCCCAGATGTCATAGGCGAACTTATGCTCGCCGATGATGCCGGCGACCACAGGGCCGGTATTGAGGCCAATGCGGATATCCCAATGCGGCGAACCGTTTTTTACCGAATTGGCCTTGGTCTCAGCGATGACCGCGAGAAATTCGAGCGCCGCGCGCGCCGCGCGGCAAGCATGGTCGGCCGAAGGCTCCGGAATACCCGCGGCGCACATGTAGGCGTCGCCGATCGTCTTTAATTTTTCGAGGCCGTGCTTCTGCACAATCTTGTCGAAGCGACCGAACATGGCGTCGAGCGAGTGCACGAGATCGGCGGGTATCATCGTCGCGGCGAGGCGCGTGAAACCGACAAAGTCTGTGAAGATCACCGTGACCGCGTCGTAGTGCCTGGGCGCGTAGGCACCCTTCGCCTTCAGTTCGCGCGCGACGCTTTCGGGCATGACGTTCAAGAGCAGCTTGTCGGCGAGGTCGCGCTGTTCGATAAAGGCATCTTCGGCGCGTGCGCTCTGCTGTGAAATAAAGCGGAACTCCAGGAAAATGATCAGGAATATGGCGAGCGCCATCGCCACATAATAGATCATCCGCACCGGGGCATCCGGCACAGGCAGAAGTTCGGGATAATAGAGTATCCACAGGCGTAATCCCACAAAAGCCAGCAGTGAGAAAAAGACGCTCACCCGCCTCAGCAGGGGTTTTTTGTGGAGCACGAAAATGCCCATGCCCATGACGATGAGTATCCAGTATTCCAGGCCGTAAATACCGCCGAAGATGATGGTGATGCCGGTGATGAGCGCGGTCATCAGGTAGGCGAAGACGACGATTGGCCCGAAGAATCGTCTTGTCTTGCCGCGGTAAATGAAGATGGAGACGGCGAGAATGAGGGCGCTGAACGGCACCGCACCACCCCAGAAATAATTTTTGTAAAATGTATAATCGACCTTGAGTAGCGCGACCCAGGCGATGAGCAGCGATGAGCTCATGCTGGCGATCAGCATGATCGTGACCATCATCAGCTGGTTTGCCGCGATGTGCAGTTTTTTTTCGTCGGGCGAAACATCTTCAGGAACGCCAAAATGCGAAACCCGCTGCCAGAAATTTTTGAAAATCCCGGTCACGGCAGGGGATTTTTTTCCAGAAAGGCAACGACCGCTTCACCGGTGCCGCCCGCCGAGCCCGGGTTTTGTCCCGTGATGAGGCGGCCGTCACTCACGACATGTGAACTAAAGGGTAAAAAGGCGCTGGAATAAGTACCGCCTTCCGAGCCCAGCCTGTCCTGCAGCAAGAAAGGGACGACGGATGTTTTCCCGACGATCTTTTCTTCGCCGTTGGAAAAACCCGTCAGCTTCTTGCCGGCAATCAGTTTCGTCCCATCCTTAAGCTTGATATTGACGAGGCCCGAGGGGCCGTGGCAGACGGCGGAAACAACTCCGTTCGATTCGTAAATCTTCGCAGCCAGCGTGGCAAGCGGGGCATTGTCGGGAAAATCCCACATCGTGCCATGGCCGCCGGCATAAAAGATCACGGCATAGTCAGCGGCTTTGATTTTCTGGGGCGCGAGCGGCTTTTCGATTTTTTTGCGTAAGCTTTCGTTTTCCCAAAAGGTCTGGTTTAAACTGTCGCCGAGGTCAAAGCTGTCGGGGTCCATGACCGAGGGCGCGCCGCCGGGGCTGGTGAAATCGATTTCAAAACCCTGCTGCGCGAGGGCATGGTAGAAGTGCGTTACCTCCGAAAGCCAGTAACCCGTCTTCTTATCGGTTTGACCCATTTGCGCGTGCGCCGAAACGACGATGAGAACTTTTTTATTTCCCGCATTCTTTAAGGCAGCGCTTGTCGGTACGCGCGGCTCACCGATGCGCAGATTTTTTCCGCAATGGAATGCCGTTGCAATACAGAGCAGGGCGAGCACCGCGTATTTGGGTTTCATAACCGATTTCCCCATATGTCTTAGCCTTGAAAACCCCAAACGGGTTTCCTTGGTTTCTTCGTTATCGCCTGAACTCTCCGCGCGAGCCATTGTTAACGGCGTGTTAACCGTTTGGTTAATTTTTTGGTCGCCAATCTGTTCAGGCCTTAATTTGTGAAGGTTATGCGCATCATCGACATGAAAAATGTGCGGAAAGATTATCCGCTTGGGGAAACCACGGTGAGCGCGCTTAAGGGTGTCGATTTCAGCGTCGACGAAGGCGACTTGCTGTCTGTGGTGGGCCCCTCAGGTAGCGGCAAGACCACGTTGCTCAATATCATCGGCTGCATCGATAAGCCGTCATCGGGGGATGTACGCATTGCGGGACAAGATATCACCGCGCTTTCTGATAATGCCCTGACTGACCTGCGCCTCTACACCGTCGGTTTTATTTTTCAGTCATTCAACCTGATTCCTGTGCTCGATGTGCGCGAGAATGTCGAGTTTCCCTTGCTGCTGATGCGCGAAAACGCGCCCTCTAAAATTGAAATCCGCGAGCGCGCTGAAAAGCTGATTGAGGAAGTGGGATTAACCTCCCAGATCAAACAGCGCCCCGCCGAGCTGTCAGGCGGCCAGAGGCAGCGCGTGGCCATCGCGCGTGCCCTCGTGACTAACCCGAAGATTGTGCTCGCCGACGAACCCACGGCGAACCTCGATTCCGATACCGGCTTTAAGATTCTCGAACTCATGCGCAGCCTCAACGAGCAGCATAAAACAACTTTTGTTTTTTCTACGCACGACCCCGATGTCATGCAGTATGCGCGCCACGTGGTGAAGATCCGCGACGGCTTGATTCATGAGGACAGCCAGCTGCACAACGGCAAGCCCGTCGGCCCGGCGAAAAAAACACGTTCGCAAAAATCAGATACGAAATGAAAATCGCCTTTGTCATCGCCGCGCGCAACCTGCTGCGCCATAAGGGAAAAAGCTTCGTTATCGGGGCCATCCTCTTTGTTGGCGCGCTCATTATGACGCTCGGCAACGCGGTAATCTCGGGCATGAACCGTGGCCTCAGTGAAAACATTGTCGAGCGTTTCACCGGACACATCGTGCTCATCTCAGACACGCAAGAAAATCCCAACATTCTTTTCACGCCGATGGGCAAAGACATCGCGCTGATAAAAAATTTTGAAAAGACCCGCGCGGTTTTAGCGAGTCAGCCTTATATCAAGAATTATCTCCCCGCCGCACGCGGCTTCAGCTTTGTGCTTACCGAAGAGGGCGATATCGATTTTGCGATGCTCTTGGGCGTCGATTTTCCCGAATATAACCGCATTTTCCGCGAGAATGTGAAACTCGTCGAAGGCAAGCTGCTCGATAAAAATGAGCGCGGCATGCTGGTGAGCCAGGGACGGCGCACACGTTTTTTTAATGACCAGAATATCTGGGTGAAGCCGGTGGGATACCCCCTCGACGAAAAGAATTTTTCCGAAGAGGCGAAAAAGTATCGCGCAAAGATGATCGTCAAAGACAATTTGGTGCTCATGGGGGCATCGGGTGAGTCGACGGCATTCGACATCCGTACCGACATCAAGGGTATCATACGCTATGAATTTCTCGACGATTTTTGGAAATTCTTCAATATCATGGATATCGAGACCTTCCGCGAATGTTTCCAATGGGTGACCAATTCCGACGCTGCCGTAAATCTCACAAAAGACACGAAAAACCTGATTTCCAAAGAAGGCAATCTGGATGACCTCTTTAAAGAAGAAACTGTCGTCCAAACGAAGTCGGCAAAGGCCGAACTGACGAAAACATTGAAGCAACTCAAGGAGAAATCCACCGCGCCTAAGGTGCAGACCGATGCCGGCGCCTATAACGTGGTTTTCGTCAAACTGCAGGACAAAGAGAATCTGCAGGCGCGCACCGATGAGCTCAATAATGCCCTGAAGGCTGCCGGCGCCTCGTCGCGCGCCGTGACGTGGCAGAAGGCAATCGGCCAGTTGGGTGATATGGCGGGTATTATCCGCGGCGCGCTCATGGGCTTCGTATTTTTTATCTTTTTTGTGGCGATTATCATCATCATGAATACGCTTTCGATGGCGGCGCTCGAGCGCACGGCCGAGCTCGGCATGATGCGTGCGGTGGGCGCGCAAAAACGTTTTGTCACCGTCATGTTCTTTATCGAGACCGCCTGCCTGGCGATTCTTTTCGGCGGGTTGGGTATTGTCGTCGGTGCGGCGTCGGTGCCGGTGCTGAAGGCCATGAATATCACGGCGGAGAACAATATTTTGCAATTGCTCTTTGGAGGCAAAACTTTTGCGCCCTATCTGGGCATAGCCGATATTCTCGCCGGTGTCGTTGAGCTTGCGCTGGTAACCGTGATTGCCTCGATTTACCCGATCCGCGTGGCGCGGAGGATTACGCCTTTAGATGCGATATCGAGAGATTAATGTCCCCACCCCCGGCCCCTCCCCGCATGCAGGGAGGGGAGCTGTGAAGAGGAATAGGAAACGAATGAATGAGATGACGCGACGAGCCCGGCTGTTACGCAATCAGCCAACGCCAGCTGAAGATTCGCTCTGGGATCTTATCCGGAACGGCAGGCTTGCGGGGATTCAGGTCTTGAGATTAAAAAACGAAGATGTTCTCAATGATCCCGTCACTGTTTTGGGAAAAATAACACATTTCGTTGGCGGCTTATCTTCAATGACCCCTCCCCCGTTTACGGGGGAGGCCGGGAGGGGGACATGAAACGACTCAAACTCTTAAATTCCCTTGCCTTCCGCAACCTGATACGCCAGCGCCGCCGCAACCTGCTCTTAGGTGTGGCCATTGCATTCGGCACAATGATCCTGATTCTCGCGAATTCATTCTCGCGCGGCATCACCGACACGCTGCTGAACAAGATCGTCGTACAGATGACAGGCCATCTCGAACTGGCGGTACTCGAGCGTTCGCGCGCACAGAATCTGCTGATCCGCGACCGCACGCTCTATCTGGACCTCTTGCAAAAGAACTTGCCCGATGTGCGGGAGATCGCCGAGAATGTCGCCGTGTTTTCGCGCGCGATCGGCAACGGCAAGGGCGAGAATGTCATCGTCGTGCCGATGGACTTCGGCGATGGACAGAACCTCGCGCAGAACAGCGACGCCGAATACCTGGTGAGCCGGGTTCAGGAAGGCAAGATCGAAGATATGCTTTCGGCGCAATACGAGAACCCGGTCGCTGTCTTTGCCGATAAGTCGCGCGCGCTCAACATCAAACTCTTCGACACGATCAAGGTTCGCCTCAAAACCGTCAGCGGTCAGGAGCAGAGCGCGCGTTTTACGGTAGTGATGCAGCTCAAATCAGAGAGCCTTTTCGAATCAGGTGCGATTTTTCTGCCGATCAAGAACCTCAAAAAACTGCGGGCAATCCGCGCGAACGAGACCGGCTCGTTGCAAGTCACCTTTAAGAATTTTGATTCACCGCGCACGGTTATCCGCCTCGCCGACAAGATCCATTCTCTCTTAAAACCGGGTATTGCCGCGATCCATGGTGAAGTGAAGGCAGGCAAAAAGACCGTTCCAGTCACCGCCGGGGGATTGACCCAGGAATTCGAAAAATCAGATACCTTTAAGAAATCCATCCAACTCGTCAAAGGCGCCTGGCCGCGCGACCGCGATACCGACCGGATTCTGGTTTCGGAAAAGGTGGCTGCGGCTTTGAAGCTAAAACCCGATGCGAAGTTAATGCTCCGATTCAAATCGATCCACGCAACCGAAGAGGTCGAACAAAATCTGATTGTTTCCGGAATTTTTAAGAGTATGGGAGATGCTCCAGCAAAGGTCGAGGCATATTTGCCCGAAGCCGCGTTCTACAAGGCTTACCTCAGCGATCTGCCGGTGCAGCGTACGCTGGCGCCTGAGAATATCTCTGAGGAATGGAAAAAAATTCTCGCCCCGGAATTCAGGCTCTTGCCGCGCACGTCGACGGGCGACGATCTGCAAAAAAAGAACCAGGAACTGAGGAAGACCAACTTCTACGGGCCTGCCATCGACGTGCGCACGATGTACGAAAGCGCGAGCCAGGTTCTGGAACTCGAAGGTGCGCTCAACCTTATCACGCTCATCGCTGTGCTCATTCTCTTTTTCATCATTCTCATCGGCGTCGTGAATACGTTGCGCATGACAATACGTGAGCGCACACGCGAGATTGGCACCATGCGCGCGATCGGCGTGCAGCGCAGCGACGTGCGCAATATTTTCCTCTTCGAAACCTTCCAGCTGGCGCTGTTCTCGGCGTTTGCAGGTTTGATTCTGGCCCTCATTGCCATGCTGGCGCTCTCGTCCTTTACGATCGACACGCAGAGCGTGCTGGGGATTTTCCTCGCGAAAAAGAAACTCTACTTTGTGCCGTTTGTCTCCGACATTGTGCGCAACATTATCATGATTTTGGTCATTTCAACGGTGACGGCATATTTTCCGTCGCGGCGCGCTGCAAAACTCGACGCGGCTGAAGCGTTACGTCATTACGAATAAGGAGATTTAATGAAAACAATACTTCTGCTCATCGCGGCCCTGCCGCTTGTTTCTCTCAACGCCGTCGGCGTGAACCACATTCTGAAAGAGATCGACGCGCGCATGTCGCAGGTGAGCGACTTTGCGGCAAAGGTGGCGCTGACACAGCAAAAGGTCGGGCAGGGAGTGAAAAATTTCGAGACATTGTTCTTCCGCCGCGATAAAGACGACGAGTTTCTGATGGTGACGACCGCGCCGCAGTCAGAGAAGGGCAACGGCTACCTGCGCACAGGCAATAACTTCTGGATGTACCGCCAGAACACGCGCACATTCCAACACATCAACCGCGACGAGAGCATCAACGGCACCGACACGAAGGCCGGGGATTTCGAGCGCAAAAAGGTCAGCGAACTCTACAAGCCATTCACCGACGCATCGGGCAAAGAGGACATTGTCGAAGAGACGCTGGGCAATAAGCCCTGCTATAAATTCACCGTCGTGGCAAAGGTGCGCGACGTGACGTATCCCAAGCAGGTGTATTGGGTTGAGAAGGATACCTTTCTGCAGCTCAAGGTGCAATCCTATTCGCTGTCTGGTACGCTGATGCAGACAGCGTACTTTATCAAATACACGCAGATTGAGGGGAAATACATTCTACTCAAAGGCATGTTCATCGACGAGTTTGAGAAAGGCAATAAGACGGTGCTCGATATTTCGGGTGTGTCGCTGAAAAAACTCGACGGAAAAATCTTCACCAAAGCCTATCTTGAGAATCTGAGCAAGTAACGTGCGCGGATTGACTGCGGTTCTGTTTTCGTGCCTCGCCGCGGCGGCTAGCCTCACCCCCGTCGCTGCCGCGCCAACCCCGCTTTCGACTCCCCCTCCGCCTACGGCTCCTCCCCCGCGTGCGGGGGAGGTTGGGAGGGGGATAGAAGACGAGCTTTTTTCCGAACCTACTGTTGTGCCCATCGAAAAAATCACCGATAACAAAGTCGACGAGGTCACCGATAAGGAATCGATTGCTTTTTCGGGTTCGATCAACAGCCGTAACTCATATTCGATGAGCCGTGACTGGCTGCTCGGTAACAACTCTTCGACGGCGCAGAATACGCTGAACAACCAGCTGCAAAATAACCTCAACGTCGAAGCCCGTGCCCGCCGCGGTACACGGGCCGTTGTGAATATCGTCAACAATGTCTATGCACAGGGGAGATCCGAACAGCATACGATACAAGATGCCAACACGGGAGCCGTCTCGAAATACAATGAAACCGTCTATGCCGATTACCGCTTCACCGAAGCTTTTGTCGATGCCAACATTGCGCGCAGCATCTATTTTCGTGCCGGCAAACAGGTATTGGTCTGGGGGCGCGGCTTTTTCTGGAATCCTTCGGATGTCATCAATACCGAACTCAGGAGCGCTACCGACGCTTTCCAGTTTCGCGAGGGAACCTATGGGTTGCGCATGCATGTACCCGTCGGCACGGTGTTTAATTTTTATTCGTTCACCGGCGTCGGCAAGAGCACGCGCGCCGAAGATATCATACAGGCCTTCAAGGCCGAGGTTGCCGTCAGCCGCGCGGAAATTGCTATCGGTGTGATTATGGGGCAAAAAAAGGTGCCGACATATTTGGCCGAGGCGAGCACGCGTTTCTGGACGCTCGACTGGCGCGCGGAGGCAACCTATGCCTATGGCGACAACGCGCAGCGCATCGATGTGAACACCTTCAACATCCTGAATCCGGTGACCTACCAGCTGCGCGACCAGCATGTCTTCAAGGGTGTGCTCAGCGTCGGGCGCAGCTTCGAGGTTTTCGACGTCGCCGACCGGCTGACGATCAACCTCGAATATTTTTACAACGGCGCGGGTTACAGTGACAATGTCTTTGCCCAGAATGCGCTGGTGAAAGCTTACTTCGTCACGAACGGTCTCTACCGCGCGAACTACTATGGCATGCATTATCTCGGGTTTTTCGCGACATATACGAAGTTCATCCTCAACGAGATGACGCTGGGCCTCAACGGTTTTGGTAATCTGAGCGATAAGACATTTGTTTTTTCAGAACTGCTGACCTATACCCCGCTCTTTAACCTGACGCTGACCTGGCAGAATAACATCTTCACGGGTGCCCCGGTGGGCGAATACACCGCGAGCAGCCTCGCTTGGTATTCGGAGTTCTCGGCGCGGGTGATCTTCTGAGTAGCCGGAAGCTTTCATACCAAGCTTGGTTGTGCCAATAAATGACATGACGGATTAAAAAAAGATTGCTTAATGGCGAATGAACAAAGATCTGCGGACGAAAGCGAATGTAGCTTCCGCTCTCATGGCGATCAGTCTTATCTTCTTAACAGCGTATGGCTGCTCGACAGCAGATGAGAGTTCCGCTAAAACGTCCAGAGTCGCAGATGGCAGCACCTGGACGCAGCGCACATTACCCAGTGCTTCTAACTGGTCTTCGCTGACCTTTGGGAATGGCCTCTTCGTAACAATTGCCTCTGGTGGTACGATAGCCGCAAGGTCTACCGATGGCGTTATTTGGACTCAACGTACACTCCCAACAAGTGCAACCTGGCGTTCTGTAACTTATGGAAATGGTACCTTTGTGGCGATTGCTTATGGAAGTTCGATTGCTGCTACTTCAACGGATGGCATTACCTGGACGCAAAGAGCGCTCCCGGTTTCGAGCAATTGGTCTTCGGTTAGCTATGGCAATAGTACCTTTGTGGCAATCGCTTATGGTAGTTCTATTGCAGCTACATCTTCTGACGGCATTGCCTGGACACAACGGGTACTTCCTAGCTCTTCCAACTGGAATGCCGTCGCATATGGTACCGGGAGTTTTGTCGCGGTGGCCGAGACTGGTACGGTCGCTGCGACATCTCCCGATGGAATCACGTGGACAGCACGCACATTGCCGACTTCAGCCAATTGGTATTCAGTAGCGTTTGGCAATAGCGTCTATGTAGCTGTTGCGCAGGCGGGGGGTACAGGTATGGTTGCCGCGACTTCTGCCGATGGTATTACTTGGACGGCTCGTACGCTTCCCGTCTCCGCTTCCTGGCAATCAGTCACTTATGGTAATGGTGTCTTCGTCGCAGTTGCTTCTGGTGGTGCCATTGCTGCAACGTCTGCTGATGGCATCACATGGACCCAACGGACGCTTCCCAGCTCGGCTTTCTGGCAATCGGTAGCTTATGGCAATGGGATGTTTATTGCGGTTGTTAACGGCGACGCTATTGCAGCAACATCGCCCTAAGCGTCGGCTGGTATTCGGAGTTCTCACCCGGGTGATCTTTTAAAAGCGGCTTGTTGAGGCGGCAAAATCGTGATGAAAATCGCAGGCATCTTTCTGCTATCTGCTCTCTCTGTTTTTGCATCGGACAAGGGAATAAAATTATTACAAAAGAATTTATCCGCCACGACCCGCCCGTCGCTTTCAACCATGTAGAGTCGATCGAAAACCATTTCTGCGCGATACTCGATTCCCGCCTGCAATGCTGGGGTGAGCGGGGCGAAAAATTAATGCCGCCTCTCATAGATGATCCGATTCAGGTAGCGGTCAGTAAGAACGGCGCCTGCGCGCTGGGGGCCAAAGGCATCGAATGCTGGGGCGATGTGGGTTACGACGATCCTGCGCCGAAACTGAAAAATCCTCGCGCGGTCGTCGCTGGCAATTACCATTATTGCGCCCTTGACGATAGCGGCGTAAAATGTTGGGGCGACGACGAATTTGACCAGCTCGCTGCACCTGACCTCGTGAATCCGGTCTATGTCGTAGCAGGCGTAAACCGGTCATGCGCCGTGGACGCCACCGGTGTCGTTTGCTGGGGATTGAAAACCGCGAGAGGCGCTTTTAAGGTGCCGTCAGGACTGCGGCGCGATTAACTTTTCAATTGCCAGGGCCAGGTCGACGTCGTGCGTCGTGAGGCCGCCTTTATCGTGGGTCTTCAGCGAGATACGTACCTTGTTGTATGAATTACTCCAATCGGGGTGGTGATCCATCTTCTCTGCCGCCAATGCCACGCGGGTCATAAATGCAAACGCTGCGCTGAAATCGGCAAAGGCAAATTCCTTGGCGATCGCGCCCTCGTGCAAATGCCAGTCGGGCAGCTGCTTTAGGGCATGCACCATTTCGTCGTTATTCAGAAGTCGCATAAGACATGTTCACTCTCTGAGTAACCGGGTCAACTGAAGAGACTGCCCTGGTCTTTGGGTGGCGTCGCCGTCTTGCGTTTCGGTTTTGCATCGCCTTTGTGATAGATACCGTCGGCCAAAAGGAAATCCGACTTTTTTTCGAGCTCGCTTAGAATTTCATGCGCGCGCGCCGTCACGGCCTGAGGCATACCCGCCATCTGCGCAACATGGATACCATACGATTTGTCGGCGACGCCCTCGATGATTTTGCGCAGAAAAACCACATGGCCGTCTTTTTCGACGACCGAAACCGTGAGGCCGGCAATCCCGCTTTCTTTGGAGATCAGGTGAGCGAGCTCAGAATAATGCGTGGCGAAGAGGGTTTTCGGCCGACCTCTCGTTTCATCGTTTAACGATTCAATCATCGCCTGCGCAATGCTGATGCCGTCATAGGTGGATGTCCCCCGGCCAACTTCGTCTAACAGAATCAAACTATCTTTCGTGTAGTTACGGAAGATGCGCGCGCACTCGGCCATCTCGACGAAAAACGTACTTTCGCCGCGCGACAGCCGGTCATGCGCGCCGATGCGTGTGAAAACGCGGTCGACGACCGGCAGATGTGCCGCTTTCGCAGCGACGAAAGATCCCGCCTGCGCCATAATCTGCATGATGCCGATCTGGCGTATATACGTACTCTTACCGGCCATGTTGGGGCCCGTGATGATCGCGAGGTGCGGCGCCGCACCGCCACCGTTGTCGAGGGCGACATCGTTGGCGATAAACATCTCGCTGCGGAAATAGGCTTCAATGACGGGGTGGCGCGACGCCTCGGCACTCAGGGCGGTGCCTGCATGCATCTGTGGCCGCGTCAGGCGGTGTATGCCCGCGCATTCGGCGAAGGCGAGCAGCACGTCGAGCCGCGACAGGCGCTCGGCCCAGGTCTTGATCTGATCGGCCGCGGCGAGAATCTGTTCACGGATATCTTCGAAGATGCCCTTTTGCAAGCGCAAAACTTCTTCTTCGGCGGAGAGAATTTTATTTTCGAGTTCCTTGAGTTCCGCGGTTGTATAACGCTCGCCATTTGTCAGTGTTTGTCGTCGCTGGTATCCCTCCGGCGCCTTCGCCGCCTGGCCCTTCGAAATCTCGATGAAATAGCCGAGCACGTTATTATGTTTCACGCGCAGCGTCGGAATCTGGTGCTCTTTTCTCTGCGCTTCTTCATAGCGCGTCAGGTGCCCGACGGCGTTCTGGCTGAGCTCGAGAAATTCGTCGAGCATCGGCATATAACCGGGCTTGAGGAACCGCCGGGCATCCAAAAGCGGCGGCAGGTTTTCCGTCAGGATTGCCTCGTCGAGAAGCGTATTGATGGCAGCGGGAAAATCTTTCAGCGTATTCCAGCCGGCGTCGAGCAGGGGCTGCATGCGGTTGTCGCCGATGATTTTTTGCAGTTTGAGAACGGCCGCCAAGGTAGCCGACACCTGGCCCAGATGCCGCACCTGCGGATTGTTATTGAGATTTGTCAGTACCCGTTCGAGATCGGCAATCTTACCCAGCTCGGTGCCGATGAGTTCACGGTAAGAATTATGCTTTGAGAGAATCTCCACAACATCATGGCGATGTTGAATCTCCCCGAGTTCAGCCGATGGCCGCGCGAGCCATGCCCCCATGAGGCGCTGCCCGGCAGAACTTTTGACGCGCGCCAAGAGGCCCAAAAGACTCGGGTTGAGTTTGCCATCGGCGCTGGAAAGAATCTCCAGCGTACGTATCGTCGACTCGTCAAGCACCATGGTTTTGCGGCGGTACTCGCGCACCGGTGGTGACCAGTGCAGCTTCAAGAGCGGTGAGATCTCGCGCACATAGGCCAAGGCTAGCGTGAGTGCCTTCGCCTCGTCGGCGTCCAGCTCCCAGACGCCGAGATTTTTTGTCTGCAAAACATCCTTCAGCACGCGTTCCTGAAACGCGGCATCACCGACCGGGTACCGGCGCGTCTGCGTGAGGGTTTCGAAAGGGAATACGATTGCTTCGGCGTCGAGGGTTACCCACTCCCGTATGCCCAAGGCCGTTGCGGCTTCACCCAATGCCTCGAGTGGTTTGCGCTCAAAGACGATCTGCGCCGTGGAAAGTTCAATGACGGCAAGCTGCCACGCATCGTCCTTTTTCACCGCCGCCGCGAGCCGCCGTGATTCTTTCGCTTCAATCAGCTGCTCTTCGAATAAACTGCCCGGCGTCAGAATGCGCGTCACACCGCGTTTTACGATACGCCCCTGCGCCTCGGCGGGGTCTTCGAGCTGGTCGCAGATGGCGATGCGCCGGCCCTGCATCAGAATGGGGTGCACATACTGGCTCATGCTGTGGTGCGGGACACCGCACATCGGCACCTTGTCTTGCCGGCGCGTCAGCGCGATGTCGAGCACGCGCGAAGCATAGACGGCGTCTTCGAGAAACATCTCGTAAAAGTCGCCCATGCGGAAGAAGAGTATATCGTCGGGGTATTGTTTTTTGATCTCGAGGTACTGCCGCATCATCGGCGTGTCTAAATTTTTTGCGTCGACTTCGGTATTCATGGTTATTGTTGCGCGTGCAGCATCTGCGCTGCGCGGCGGGCGTTCTGAATAAACTGGCTGACCTTGTCGTGGTCCTTGATGCCGGGCGATTTTTCGACGCCGCTGGCGACGTCGACACCGGGGGGATTGACTTGGGCGACGATTTTTGCAACGTTATCGGCAGTGAGCCCGCCGGCGAGAAGATAGGGGCGTTGGATGCTGGCGATATTTTCGTGGTTGAAGGTTTTGCCGGTACCGCCGGCTAAGGTCCCCTTCCCAGCCTCTTCCAGAAGAGGGGCCCGATGCGAATCAAATAATATCAGCGGATATTGATTCCATCGTGCTAAATTCGTGATCTCGATTTTCTGCGCTGCCGAAATTGAGGGCATAACCTTCTCTGTGGGAGCAAGGTTTAACAGCCGCGCAATTTCGGGATGATCCGCCATAATCTGTAGCCGCGTATCTGGTAAAGCCAGGCTACGGAAAGTGCTCTCGATATAGCCTGCATCGTCGTAGCCGAAAACCAGGTATTTCGGCTGTGGCAAATTTGCTTTCAAAATCGCGCGCGCCTGATCGGGTGCGGCACGCCGCGGGCTGGTTTCGGACATGACTATTCCGAGAAAATCGGCGCCGCATTCCGCTGCGAATGCCGCGTCTTCCACCAGAGTTAATCCGCAGATTTTGATGAGCATCAGGGCTTAATTTTCCACTCGAGCATATCGAGGCCAATGGGGTAGACATTGACATTGGTAAAGCGGCGGTTCACGGCGATCAGTGCATAGCTCGCGTAGAGGAAGGTGTAGGGTTGCTCGTTGTAGACAATCTCATGGAAGCGGTGGTATAAATTATTGCGCTCTTTGGGGTCGAATGTCACGCGCGCCTGTTCGATGAGACCATCGGTTTCTGCGTTGCCGAAGCCCGTAAAGTTGTGGCCCTTTTCGCGCTGCGAAGTATGCCAGAGCTGATAAGGGTCTGACTCGATGCCCGATTGCCAGCCGAGCATGACGGATTGAAAATCGCGCTGGTTAATTTTTTCGAGCATTGTCTGGAACTCGAGTTTGCGCAGCGTGAGATTGATGCCGGCTTTGCTGAAATCTTCTTTAAGCACCGAAACGAACTGGTCGGCAAACCCGCCGCCCGCGGGAATCATGAGTTCGAACTCGAAGGGTTTACCGTCTTTGGCAAGATGGCCATTGCTATCGCGCACATACCCGGCGGCCTTGAGCAGCTCAAGCGCCTTGGCGGGGTCATATGTCAGCGGCTTCAGTTTCTTGTTATACTGCAGGCTCTGTTGCAGAAACGGACCCGTGGTAATTTCCGCAAGGCCTTCGAGAATCGTGGTGCGTACGCGTTCGGTATCCATGAGGTGCGCCATCGCATGCCGCACGCGCACATCGTTGAATGGCGGACGGCGCAGGTTGTAGCCGACATAACGGTAGCTCGTGGCGAGGTATTTGATCTTCTGAAAATCGCGGTTAAATTTTTCGGAATTCGTCTGCCGTGTCCACTGTAGAGGCCTCAGATTATAGCTATCGATGTCGCCTTTTTTCAAAGCCTGCAATGCTACGGCGTCATTCTTGATTATCTGGTATTCGATCTTTTGGATCTCTGGCTTCGGCCCCCAGTACTTTTCAAAGCGCGTCAAAATCACACGCGTGCCGTTTGTCCATTCGCCAAATTTGTATGGCCCGCTGCCGATTGGACCGCGGAAATTTCTCTCATCGGTCATGAAGTTACCGACCGAATAGATATGTTTTGGAATTACTTCAAAGCCGCCCAAATGCTCGAGCGCCATCGCGTAGGGTCTTTTCATCCTGAAGACAATCGTATACGCATCGGGTGAAGCGATCGATTGTACATCCTTGTAATAAACCTTTTTGTGCGCATTCGGCACCTTGTCGCTCATCATCATCTCATAGCTGAACATGACATCGGCGGCCGTGAGTGGTTTCAGGTCATGGAAAAGGATGTTCTTCCGTAGCTTGAATGTGTAGGTCAGCTTGTCGGCGCCAACCGTAAATTTTTCGGCGATCTGCCCCGTGAGCTCCAGCGTGCGGTGATCGCGCTCGACGAGGCTTTCGAACAGGCGCATCTGTATAGCATGCGAATAGGCGTCTTCGGAGATCACCGGGTTGAGGTTGATGGGATCGCTTGCCAGATGGTAGGTGAGCGTCGTGGGTTCGACATCAAAACCGCGGCGGGCGCAGGATATCAGCAATAGAGTGCATATGGCGAGGCAATGTAAGGTACGCCCCCTTTCCCAGCCCTTCCCCCAAGTCTGGGGGAAGGGAGGTTGTGCTGCCCCCTCCCCAGACTTGGGGAGGGGGCTAGGGGGTGGGGCGTATGCTTTCATCAGTTCTTATACTTCGGCCGGCGTTTGTCGCGCACGGCAGAGAGGCCTTCGACAAAACTTTCGGCCGTCAGGAATTTATCCAGGGTTTCAAGGCCCTCGCGCTTTTTCATATTTTCGATATTCGCCGCGCGCAGGGTCTCTTTGACATTGGCGACTGAAGCCAGCGGCAGTTCAAAAATCCGTTTCAGAAACTTCTCAGCCTCTTTAACGGTAGTGCCATTGTCGAAAACTTCGTCGACAAGCCCGAGCTGCTGCGCGCGTTCTGACTTAATCGCGCTGCCCAGCATGGCGATTTCGCGCAAGGGGCCAGGTCCCGTGGCCGATTCAATCAGGTTGATGATGGCCTTGGGAATGGTTAATCCCACGGCGACTTCTGAAAATGAGATGCGGCTCTTCTCGCGGCTCATGAAGCGCCAGTCAGAGAGAATGGCGATTACTGCGCCGCCGGCCATGGCATGGCCCTCGATCGCCGCGATGTGCGGCTTTGGGAAAGCATAGACGTCGAGCACCATTTTGAGCAGCGTCTCGAAGACCTCTTGCCGGCCCTTGACGTCGCGCGAGAGCATCATGTGGGGCTCAAGGCCATTGGAAAAATAACCGTCGACGGAGGAGTGAACAATAACACCCCAAACCTCTTTATTTGCAGCCAGCTCTGCATGCAGCGCCGTGAATTCCTGCATGAAAGGGATATCCATGAGATTCATCGGTGCACGGTTCATCGACACATAGCCGATATGGTTTTCGACGCGTGTGGTCAGGAAAGGCATGAATCCCCGTGAATCTCTGAAACAGGTGGGCAAGGAAAAGTTGGCTCCGCCGCAGCGGCGCGGTGCCGGTTATTTGCCGAACAGGTAACTTAGTTTGTAGCGGGCGATCTTGGCCACGAGCGTATTGATCGTGATGTCGAGCTCCATCGCGGTGCGGCGTTTGTTCAGTTTATTCTTCAGCAGAAAAGTACGGATGACCGTGCGTTCGGATTCTTCGAGTGCTGAAAAACTTCCCGCCGCCAGGGCTTTTACCTCACGGCCTTTTTCACCGCTGGCCGCCAGAACTGGCGGTGCCGCGGCGAGGCAGAGTTGCAGCACCTGTGTGCGGATATCGGCGATGTGTATATGTTCAGCCTCGGCCAGCTTTGCCTTGAGATAATCGGCATGCACGGCGGTAAACGGCACTTCAGGGTACAGGTTGCGGTGTTCGGCAATAAAGCCGAGTGCCAGATGGAAAACATCGGCCTCACGATCCCGCAGTGCCGGCACAGGCACGGCGAAACTCAGCGCGCGTGTCAGGTTGTCTGGCAGGTCGAGTCCCGAGCCGTAGAAATCGCGTGATGCCGTTATATAAAGAGAAACTTTTCTGCGCTGGCTATGCATCAGTTTTTCCACGAGTTCGATCTGGTCTGGCCGCAGCACGGACAAGTTGTGCACGATCACGGACAGATCACCCTCTGTCGCCAGCAGGCGGGCAATTTCTGTCGGGAAAATTTCTTCATGCTCGGGAAAAAGTTCGGCGATCTGTCCGCCACCGGCAGTTTTTGCAGCGACGCGTGCCAGCAAGGCACGCCCGGTGCTTTTGTCGCCGTAAAACAGCATGGGTTCACCGGCGCGCGCAAAATTCATGGTATGGTTGACTGCTTCTGCAAAATTTTTAGAAAAACAATAGAAGCCGACACCGGTCATCGCTTCCATTTCTGCGCGGTTTTCAGTCAATGTCTGTGCGATACGTTCCATCGTCAGAATTTCCCCGGCCGGCAGGCGACGGTTCTCGAAATGGTTTTCGAGCTCGGGCAGTAATTTTTGTTTTAACAGGTCTTGTGCGCGCAGCAGCGCGAAAAACAAACGCTTATTATCGCGATCGAGCGCAATCGACTGATCGATGATACCGGCTGAAAACTGTTTACCTAAAACCTGGGCGGCGGGCATAACATCTGGCGCCGGCGCATTTTCCCGTTTTGAGACCAGCAGATCGAAGGCTCCGCTGGCGCCTGAAAAGGCAAGGCGGCGGTTCATCTCGGGGGCTCCGGATTCAAAAGACCGGCCGAGAAATGCGAGAAATTCGCTCCACGAAAGCAGGTTTTTTTCCAGGGTGGAATTTGAGTTGGATGCAATGAGCATCTCGAACTGTTTTGTGAGAAAATACCGGCTGCCCTGCGTCAGCAGGGCATACACACGCGCCAGGAAAATCACCGGGAAAACAGGCCCCAGGAGTACGGCTGTGGTTTTTCCTGCGAAAATCGGGACGATGGTGTTTGTCAGGGCGATGAGGGCGAAGGTAATCCAGCCTGCGGTGAAAACCTCGCCCAGTTGATAACGGATAATCGCATCTTCCGTCTTGCGCGACAGCTTCCAAAGCCTGAAGAAGATGTAGGCACCGAACAGGATAAAATGGACCACAAAATAAAGCCGTAAGGGTCCGTAGTTTAAGCGGCTGACACCCGTCTCATTCACCTCGACCCCGGATACAACCAGGCCGCCCAGAATCAAACCCAGTGCGATGAGACTGCTGGCATAAAATGCGTAGAGAGTATAATCACGCTCGCTGCGGCCAGACAACGCGCGGATAAAACCCGCGAATGCAGGTAAAAGCAGAATACCCGCAATAAAAATCAGTTTTGCCACAGGCAGCGCCCATTCTGCCCGCAGATGGATGCTCCAGAAGCAGAGCATGGCATTCAGCCAGACAATGCCGGTAAATAGCGTCAGTAAAAAAAGACTGCGGATGCGGCTATGCGTGAGTTTAAAAAGCGTTAATCCCGCGACGGCCAGGGCCGGCAAGTTCAGGGCTACCATGGCAACCGGAAATAATGCTTCGTTAATCATCTTTTGGCTCCTCGAGGACGATGGCGGCATTGATGCCGCCGATTCCGTGGCTATTTACCAGAACACGGCGCACTTTTTGTCGCAAGCTTTTTTTTACGAAAAACAGATGCGAATCATCATCTGCCAGTCGGTGGTTCCGGATCGGGGGGATAGTTCCCGTGTAAATTGTATTTGCAGCGGCAGCAATCTGGAATCCCCCCGCCGAAGACATTCCCTGACCCACGGATCCTTTGATCGATGTCACCGGTGTATCGGGTAAAACAGTCTGCGACAGAGCACGGCCCTCGGCGATATCAATGCTTCTGTCGCTCGGCGCGTGGGCGTTGACGTGATCGGGGCCTCTGCCGTCGAGGGCGCGGTCAATCATCTTGCGCCATTTTTCCCCGGATTTATCGAGCAAGAAGTACTGATTTATATTCTCAGTCTGCAGCGCAAAACCGTCGATCTGTGCATAGATACGGGCATTGCGGGCCCGTGCGAGTTTCGCATTTTCCAGGATAAAAACACTCGCGCCTTCGCCGAGCACATGCCTGTCATGGCGCACATCAAAAGGAGAAACCGCTTCGTCGGGGTGCTCGTTATTGGTCGAAAGAAAATTGGCGCTGCAAAATCCGGCAAAGATGAGCCGCGTGATCGGCGTGTCGACGGAACCGCAGATCACGATGTCCGCTTCGTCGTTTTGAACACGCCGGAATGCCTGGCCGACCGCATCGATGCCGCTGGCGCAGGCCGAAGACACGGTCGTCACATAATTTTCCGCGCCGGCTTTGAGGGCGATGGCGCATGCGGGCGAGTTTAACGCGGTCCGCAGCAAGCCCATCGGGTCGCCAATGCCCGCTGTAAATTTACGGATGCCATCCGGATTTTTCAAAATCTGCTCTTCCATCACATCGAAGGCATTCATCGAGGTTCCCATAATGACACCTGTGCGTGCCGGGTCGATATAAGACAGCCCGCTATCCGCATACGCTAGTTCATAAGCGACGCGGGCAAACTGCGTGGCGCGCGAAAACGCCTTTTGCTCGCGCGGCGTCATAAAAGGCGAAGGATCAAAATCCTTTACTTCGGCCGCAATCCGGCTGGGAAAAGACTCAGCGTCGAAGAGGGTAATCGGGCCGACGCCGGTGCGCGACTCGAGAAGACCTTGCCAGAAATTGCCGAGGCCGATGCCGATGGGTGAAACCACACCGATACCGGTAATCGCTACCTGTTGTTTTTGCATGAGAATATTTCCGTGAGTGGTATGTCGCTGCTCAATGTCAATGACGAACTTGTCATTATAGACGGAATGATCCGGGAATAAACGACAGGCAGCTGCACGAAGCCGCTTGAATCAGATACTGAAGGGTTCCATGCTGCCCGCGCGCCGGCGGAATATCCTCACCGGCGCGCCAGGTTTCGTGAGCGCCAGGGTTTCTCCCGAGTTTTCGAAGACGCCGAGATTGGGGTATAAAAGCCTGGATCCCTGGATTCTGATATTTTCAACCTTCGTCGTTTTGCCTGCTTCTTCGAGCTGTAGCTCTGCGATCTGGTAATGCTGGTGGATGGTCAGCTTTGCGCCGCCATCAGCTTCCCAGATGCCCGACAGATTTGCCGGGATAACCCAGTAGTATACGACGCGTGACTTGTCTTCCATGGCTTTTTTACCGTCTGGCTGCCAGTCACCCATATGCCAGTTATGCGATACGATCTGTGTACCGGGCTTAAGTTCGCGGAAAAATTTTGGTTTGAGTTTCGAGTTGATGCGGTCGCTGAGATAGATCGCGATGATCGTCGCGGACGACAGATCGGCGGCGAAAAGATTTTCCGTGCGCAGCGTGATGAGCTCAGACACCTTTTGCTGCCGCGCCATAACATTGCCGCGTTCGATCAGTTTGGGGTCCAGGTCGTAGCCGATGCCGCGTGTACCGAAGCGGCGGGCGGCAGCGATGAGAATGCGCGCGTCGCCGCAACCGAGGTCGAACATGATATCTTTAGACGTCGGGTGTGTGAAGCGGAACATCTGCTCGATGACCTCGGGCAACGTCGGTCCCCAGACGACATCGAGGCGTAGCTTGTTCTTTTCGCGCAGCAGGCGATCCATCTCGGCTTCGTCTTCGGTGTAATACATGACCTTGCGGTCTTTCCCGAGTTTTACCTCGATGAGGGGCAGGGCCAGCTTGTCGGCCTGGTAGCGGCCGCGGTAGAGTTTCCGGTCGGTGACGGGGGTCAACGTCACGGTGCCGCTTTCAGGCCGTTTGTAAGAGAGCTGTACCTTGTCGCCCTCCGCCTTCCATGAGACGCCGGCACTTTCAACCTTCGTGCGGAACTCCATGGTGAGGCTGGGTAAGCCCTCGACGTGGTTGTCGTACAGCTCGACGCGCATGAACTGATATGCGAATTTCTCCGACAGAAACCAGTAGCCCTTTTTCGGGGCATCGAGCGTAATCGAGGGTTTTTGAATAGGGGGATGGCACGCGGCGGAAATATACAGGGCCGCCAGAAAAGGCATTTTTCTCATGGATACAGGGCAAATCCGTCGTGTTGAATCAGCGCGTCGCCGTATTTTTATCCGGCATAAACTGACGCGCGGGAAAAATCAGTTAGGGCCTCCTTCAAACGCGAAGGGCCCAAGTTTTCGAACATGTTCAAAAAATTGGGCGACCGAGCCTCTCTTGTCTAATTTGAACATGTTCAAATTTCAGGAGGGAATATGCTGAAAAAAACAATAATCATGGCCATGCTGCTCGCAGCCTGGCCGGCCTTCGCGGCTGAGACGGCGCTGCACCGCGCTGTCAGAACCGACGGTGTGGCAAGTGTTCAGAAGCTCATACCCGGCGCCGCTCTCGATGCGCGCGACAAGGAGGGCAAGACGCCGCTTTTTGTCGCTGCCGAGGCAGACCGGGTCGACCTGGTGCGCATTCTTGCCGATGCGGGTGCTGCTTTGAACCCCACCGATGCGCAGCAAAACACGCTGCTACACGTGGCGGCATTGCGCGGCAATACCGAGCTCGCGGTATACCTGATCGATGCGAAAGCGAATGTACATGCGAAGAACCGCCGCAACCTGCTTCCCGTCGATATCGCCGAAGCTGCGGGCAACCGTGAGATCGTGCGCTTACTCATCGCCAATGGCAGCCCCGCACCGCGCGGGCAGTGGAATGCTCTGACCCTGGTGCTCTACGGGCTCTATCTTGCCATCAGCATTGCGCTGACGGTCTGGGTCGCGCGTACGCTCTCGAAGAACGGCCGCATCTTTCTCGTCGATGCCTTTGTTGGTAACGAGAAGCTCGCCGATGCAGTGAATCATTTGCTTGTCGTTGGGTTTTATCTTATCAACATCGGCTACCTGACGCTGGCGCTGCGTGAGAAAGAAAAACCCAAAACTGTGGAAGACACGATTGAAACGCTCAGTCTCAAGGTCGGCATGGTGCTGCTGATTCTCGGCTGCATGCACTTCTTCAACATGTTCATGTTCGGCAGGCTGCGCCGCAAGGTTGCCGCGAAAGCTGAGCTCAAAGCGCACGCCTGACCAGCCGTAAATGAAAGACAAATCCCCCGGGGTGCAAAAGAAAAAAAATCCGGGGGAGAAATCCGCAGAAACGCGGCGGCACATATATAAAACGGCGCTGGGCCTGTTTCGCAAGAACGGCTTCGAAGAGACTACCATGCGCCAGGTTGCCGCCGAAGCGGGGGTGGCGCTGGGCGGGGCGTACTACTATTTCAAAAGCAAAGACGAAGTCGTGATGGAATTCTACCGTGATTCGCAGGCTGAGGCCGTCGCGGGTCTCGAAGGTATACTTAAAGAAGAAAAGCGTTTAGGCGCGCGGTTGATACGCATGACCGAAGAGCGGCTCACGCTTTTCAGACCCTATAAAAAGCTGATGTGGGTTTTAGCGCGTAACGCGGTCTTGCCTGACCACCCGCTGTCGCCGTTCGGCGACGCCACGGCCTCGATCCGCGGTGAGGCCGTGGCGCTTTTCGAAAGGTGTATTGCCGACGCGAAACCATCCGCCCCGAAGCTTGCTGAAAGTCTGCCGATGCTGCTTTGGCTCTACCAGATGGGTATCATCTTCTTCTGGATTACCGATACCAGCAAAGACGAGTGGCGAACCCGCCGCCTGCTGCACACGACAGCGCAGATTCTCGAAACCCTGATCGGTTATTCGTCGCTGCCGATTTTCAAGGGGACTCTGCAAAAAATCTCGGATCTGGTAACCGGGCTTTCGGAAAAGCGCTAACCCTGCAAGGGCGTTTCACAGACCCAGCTTACCCAGCGCAAAGACATAGGCGCCGATGGAGACGGCCGTCGACGTTCCGAGCCGGCTGCGGCCGATTCCTGTGCGCTTCAACGCATCGTAGGTGATTATTTCTCCGCTCTCAGGGATGGTAATCTGTCGCATTTCACCCGCGAGAAATTTTGCGGTCGCATCGGAATTTTCCAGGTCAAAACAGCTGATCTCAAGCCGCGGCAGTTTCTTTTGCCTGTCATAACTTTCGATTCCGGCGTCGAGCGTGCGGAAGAGGGCGGGGGCAAAAAGCGGGTAGGCGTTGGATAGCCCCCCGCCCAGGACCACAAGACCGTCGATCAGGGTTACCACATCGGCGATGCAGTGCCCGAGATTTTCACCCAGTTCGGCATAGGCACTGAGCGCCGCCGCTTTATCGCCCGCCGCCTCGCCCGATGCAATGAGAAAAATATCTTTTGCCGTGATATTTTCGGGAACCGGCGCGGCCGCATTCTTCGTATAGACGCGTTTTACCGCGCGTATGCTGGTACTCTCTTCAATGAACGTGTGGCCATAGCCCCGGTTGCGCATCAGCCAGACTTCGCCTGCGGCGGAATTATCGCCGATGAAAAGTTCGCCGTTGCGGGCGATACCGCCGCCGAGTCCGGTGCCGATGGTGAAGCCGAAAAGATTTTGGAAACGTTTTGTGCTGCCCGCCTCGGCGAGCCGGTGATTGACTTCGGGTAAAAGTCCCGCAACCGCCTCGCCCAAGGTAAAGAGGTCGCCGTCGTTATTAATAAAGACGGGCAGGCCGAACCTGGCCTTGAGCATCGGCCCCAAAGGCACTCCGCCGCGAAAAGCCGGCAGGTTGCCCAGGTCGCCGATGATACCTTCGGGATAATACGAGGGGCCCGGGAAGGCGAAACTGATCGCCGCGGGTTTTCGCGGCATGCGGCCCAGCGTTTCGGCAAAGCCGTCGAAAATAGTTTTAAGGCAGAGTTCGAGATTTTCGGCATGTGAGGGCCGTTCGACAGGAGTTACAATTTCTTCGCCGCCGGCCATCGCCGAAAACGAAAGTTTGGTTCCGCCCGCGTCGAGGGTGAGAACGATGCGCGTGTCAGATTTATGCGGTAAGTCCATCTTTTTTATCCCGGGCGAACGCAAGAACAGTAAGGTAGAGCAGGCAAACCAAGGGCACGGCCAGGCTAACCGCGCCGCCCAAACGATCGGCGATAAAACTCGTGGCGGGGGGTATTATTGCCCCACCCGCAATCGCTGTCACCATCAACGCAGAAAGTTCATTGGCCTTTTGTGGTCGCGCTTCGATGGCGCGGGCAAAGATTAACGGAAAGATATTGGAAAACCCGGCGCCAATAGCGATGGCGGCGATAAATCCCACTTTGCCGCCGCCGAAGGCCAGCAACACGAGGCCCGCAACCGACACCAGGCATGAATAGGTAAAGAAGGTCTGTGGCGTTATGCGCGTCAGGATCACCGTGCCCGCAAAGCGCCCTGCCATCAGCGATAGAAAAAACAGACCCGTGCCGGCCATGCCGAGGTCGGCAGCCTTATAACCATACCGCTGTTCCAGGTACGAAGGCAGCGTTGCACTGATCGAAACCTCGGCGCCCACATAGAGAAAAATGCCGACCACCATTTTGAGGGTATGTGTGTCGCGCAGCACGGCGAGACTTGCACTCAGCGATGCCGTTGTACTCCTTGTGCTTTCCGCCAGCGTTGTCTGGCGGGTACTGAAGACCACCAGCGTGACGAGCGTTACAGCCGCAAAAATAGCAAAGACGATTTCCCAGCGGTTATCAAAATAACGGTAGGCGAGAATCGGGATAAGCGGAGCGCTTAAGGTGCCGATACCCTTGATGAACTGCCCCAGGGTCAGGTTGCGCGTATATTTGCCCGCGGCGGACAGTAAATGGAGAAGCGGAGGCGCACTGACCTGGAGAACGGTGACGCCGGAACCCAGAAGCAATACGGCCACCAGGTAACCTGCATAGGTTGCAAGCCCGGTGAGCGGCACCAACAGACCTGCGAGGACAAGTAACAGACCGCCGATCGTGGTAACCTTGCGCCCATATCGGTTCTGGAAAATGCCCGTGGGTATCGAGAGCGTACCGAACATAATGAAGCCGGCAAACGCGATAAACGACGCCTCAAACTGCGTCAGCTGCAGCCGTGTTTTGACGAGTGAGACCAGCGGCCCGATGAGATCGCCGAAACCCATCACGAGAAATGCCAGGTAGACCGGGAGAATTCCGCGCAGCGTTGCCGCTTGCGCAGTCATCGGCTGAACCTGCGGATTACCTTGCGGTATTCTTTCGAGCCTTCGTTGAGTGTTCTTTTAAACGTCTTATAGTCGACGTGGTAAAGCCCGAACCTCTTGTCAAAACCTTCCAGCCATTCGAAATTATCCAGCAGCGACCAGTAATAAAAACCGCGCACATCGTAACCCGCCTTCAGCGCTTCGGAGAGTGCGTAGAGATGCTGGCGGATAAAGAGCCCGCGGCGGGTGTCATCCGCATCGGCAAGGCCGTTCTCAGTGACGATCATCGGTACCCCTAGCTCAGATACGCGCTGAATGGCGTAGAACAGCCCTTCGGGATAGATGGCCCAGTCCATATCAGTCTTGGGAAAACCCGTCATCTGCACCCGGCTGAACCAGGCCGGCACAAAGGGATTGAATACCACCTCGGTGCGCGTATAATAGTTGATACCGAAAAAATCCATGGCGCGGATGCCTTCAGCGTCTTCGAAGGCAAACGAGTCTTTGAAGGGCAGCGCGACATAGTATCTTCCGGTTTGGAAGAATTCGAGCATCGCGCCCATCCAGATGCGTTCTTCGATGTGCGCCGCCAGCCAGTCGAGGATGAACCACCTGTTATAAGGCCGGGCTTCGAGAACCGAGATGATGGCGCCGGTCTGGTGTTTTTTCGTGCGTGAGAGTTTTTTAAAACTTTTGTAGGTCGCGATATGCCCTTTCAGCATGTTTCGTGTGACCAGGCAGCTGAGAAAAAAATCTGTTTTGCCCGGGGGAAATCCCCCTTCAAGATAACCGCTCATCGGGTAGAGATTAAACTCGTTGAAGGTGCTCCAGTAGACAACGTCGCCCTGGTATTCCTGGAACATCCGTTCGGCATAACGCATCCAGTAGCGTAGATTTTCTTCTTTTTCAAAACCGCCTTTGGCCGAGAACCAAAGCGGATCGGTGAAGTGGTGCAGCGTGATCATCGGTTCGATTCCCGCCGCCTTTAACTCGCGTATCAGGTTGCGGTAATGCTGGATTGCCTTATTGTCGAACTTGCCTTCTTCGGGTTCAATGCGGCTCCATTCAATCGAAAAACGGTAGGTATTGAGGCCAAACTCACGCATCAGTCTTACGTCTTCGCGGTACATCGCGTAGTGGTTCGCCGCGAGACCGGCCGTTTCACCGCGCGCGATGCGGGCTCTGCCGGTCCACTGCGGGGTGCGTTCCCAGACATACCAGTTGTTGTTGCTGATGCCCCCCTCGATTTGGTAGGCCGATGTCGAGGCGCCCCAGAGGAAGCGGTGCGGGAAATGGAGCTTGCGGGTATCAATGGTCCGCCAATCCCAGATCGGGTTGGGGTGCTTGTAATTGAGATAAATCGTCGCTGCGAAGTTACAGGCCAGAAGGACGCCTATGAACCAGAGGGGTCGCTTGAGTTTCATAGCTAGCCTTGGCAAAGGCTTGTATTTCGGCATCCGGTAAAGTGGTTTGCGGCGCATATTGACCTCAAAAATCGATCATCCATTTTTTCGAGGGCAAATGACGCCAGAAACCACATCCAAATCCACACAAAAAATTCCGGGGGCAACCGTACGTTTTACCGGTGACTCGGGCGACGGCATGCAGCTTGTCGGCGCGCAGTTCACGCAGGTAACCGGCCTTGCCGGCAACGACGTGATGACGTTCCCTGACTTTCCCGCTGAGATACGCGCGCCGCAGGGCACGATTGCCGGCGTCTCGGGTTTCCAGGTGCACTTCGGCGACCACACGATCTATACGCCGGGCGATAAGGTGGATGTCCTTGTGGCGATGAACCCCGCCGCGCTGAAAGCGAATCTCAAAGATCTTAAAGAGCGCGGCGTCTTGCTCGTGAATTCTGACGAGTTCGACGAAAAGAATCTCGCGAAAGTCAATTATGCAACGAACCCGTTACTGGATGAAGCGCTCAAACAGAAGTACCGCGTCATCGAAGCGCCGATCACCGAGTCGACGCGCCGTGCGCTCGCTGAGTCGGGCCTCACCACCAAAGAGATCGATCGCTGCAAAAACTTTTTCGCTCTGGGTTTAACCTACTGGATGTACCACCGCGACATCAACCTCACGAAAAAATGGCTCGAAGGCCAGTTCGCGAAAAAACCGCATCTCGCGAAGGCCAACATCCAGGTGCTCGAAGCCGGTTACCACTACGCAGAAACCACCGAGCTCTTTGAGGTATCCTACGAAATCACCAAGGCGAAGTTTGCGGCGGGTACGTACCGCAACATCACCGGCAATGCGGCGATGGCTTTGGGGCTTGTGACGGCGGCCGATCTCGCGGGCCTGCCCGCGCTCTATGCCGGTTACCCCATCACACCTGCATCCGACATTTTGCATGAGCTGGCGAAATATAAAAATTTCAACATCAAAACTTTCCAGACTGAAGACGAGATCGCTGCAATCTGCGCGGCGATCGGCGCATCGTATGGCGGTTCGATTGGGATTACCGCTTCATCTGGCCCAGGCATCGCGCTCAAGTCTGAAGCGATCAACCTCGCTGTCATGACCGAGCTGCCCGTCGTCATCGTCGATGTGCAGCGCGCAGGCCCCTCGACTGGTATGCCGACGAAAAACGAACAGACCGACCTCATGATGGCGCTCTATGGCCGTAACGGCGAGAGCCCGGTGCCGGTGATTGCCGCAGCGACGCCGTCGGATTGTTTCGACGCGGCGATTGAAGCGACGCGCATTGCGCTCAAATTCATGACGCCGGTCTTTCTTTTGTCCGACGGCTACCTCGGCAACAGCTCTGAGCCGTGGCGCATTCCGGAACTTGAAAACCTGCCCGAAATCGAAACGAATAAAATTCAGGCAGGCGAATCGCCCGAAGGTTTCAAAATCTATGGCCGCGCTGCAGATACCCTGGCGCGCCGCTGGCCTACCCCCGGTGTTGCCGGCTTCGAGCACCGCATCGGCGGCATTGAAAAAGACGAAGCGGGTAACATCTGTTATGACGCCGATAACCACGACGCCATGGTGCGCCTGAGACAGGCCAAAATCGAAAAGATCGCCGATTTTATTCCCGAACTCGAAGCTTTTCCCGAACAGAAGGGCGGGCTTTTGGTTTTAGGCTGGGGCTCGACCTACGGCGCACTGCGCGAAGCGGTGATGCGTGTGCGGGCATCGGGTTACAGTGTGTCGCATGCGCACCTGAAATACCTGAACCCCTTTCCGAAAAATATTGAGAAAGTTCTGCGTTCGTTTGAAAAAGTGCTGATCCCCGAAATGAATATGGGCCAGCTATCGCTGCTCATCCGTGGTAAATATCTTATTCCAGCGGAAGGTTATAACAAAGTGCGCGGTCGCCCCTTTGGCATCGAAGAGATTGAAACGGCGATTCTCAAAGCATTAGGAAAATAAGGAATACCATGTCACAAGCTACACTCACAAAAAAAGATTTTGTTTCAGACCAGATGATTCGCTGGTGCCCCGGCTGCGGCGACTATGGTATTCTGACAGCCGTGCAAAAGACGATGCCCGAGCTAGGCATTGCGCGCGAGAATATCGTGTTCATTTCGGGCATCGGCTGCTCGTCGCGTTTCCCGTATTACATGAATACGTATGGTTTCCATACGATTCACGGCCGCGCGCCGGCCATCGCCTCGGGCCTCAAGCTCACGCGTCCCGAACTTTCGGTATGGATGATCACCGGCGACGGCGACTCGCTGTCGATCGGCGGTAACCACCTGATCCACATTCTGCGCCGTAACCTCGATATCAATATTCTGCTGTTCAACAACGAAATCTATGGCCTGACCAAGGGCCAGTATTCACCGACGAGCGCTAAAGGCACAGTGGCCAAATCGACACCCGATGGCTCGGTCGATACGCCATTCTCACCGCTGAAACTTGCTGTCGGTGCCGGGGGCTCTTTTCTTGCGCGCACCTACGATAAAGACATGAAGCATATGGAGAAGATCGTCAAGGCTGCACACGCGCACCAGGGCACTTCACTGGTGGAGATCCTGCAGAATTGTGTGATTTTCAACGATGATGTTTTCGAACCGATTGTTGCGAAAGAAACACGCGCCGACAACATGATCTTCGTCGAGCAGGGACAAAAACTGGTCTTCGGCAAAGACAATGAGAAGGGCCTCAAGCTGGGCCACGGTTCATTCGAAGTTATTTCCGCGGTGGATAATCCCAATGCGGTGGCGACCTTTGATGAAGCGGACCCATACTTTCTGCAGACCTTTGAATCGGTCGGCGGTAAAAACGGCATTCCCGTGCCCTTCGGCGTTCTTTACCGCCAGGCGCGCACGGTCTATGAGCAGGATGTCAACCAGCAGGTTCAGGCGGCGATCGCCAAAAAAGGCAAGGGTGATATCCAAAAGCTGCTCTATGCCGGCGAAACCTGGGAAGTCGCCTAAGCCACGGAAAAACTCCGTATTTCTGCTTAGGGAAGTGCGTTTAGCCGCGCATTGACGCCGGGCTTTTTTCCGGCTAGGGTCTCCCGAAAGGAGACCACCATGCACCTTATTTGTTATGCCTGCGGCGATCGCATCAGTGTCAATGTCGCAAAGATTCCCGACGACTGTGAGTTCGAAACTGACATCGCCGATTTTAAATACCTCTGCCCGGTTTGCGCCATCCAGGCGAAGAACACGGCAATGCAGACAATGATGTTAAAGAGCGCGGCTGAAAAAACAGCCCGCGTCTGAGACTGATCGCTAAGGGATTTCCATCGATACGGATCCCAACCCCGCGCTGCCCATGCCCAGCGTCGGGCCGGTACTAAAGCTGTGTGTCGCATCGTCGTAGATCTGCGTCGTCGCGGTGATGTTAAACAGCACCATCATCTTTCCCGTATTTGGGCCAACCGCGATACGGAAGACATGTGCTCCCGAACCCGCCGCAGACGGCGTCGCGATGCTGCTTGTCCATCCCGTCAGATCGACATCGGAGAGCGAAGTAAAGGTCTGTGAATTCCCGTGGATGGTAAAAAATTTTCCCTCGTGGACTCCGGCGTTGATACGGAATGTAGACGCGCCATTGTTCGTGGTGTTTGTCGACACACCCGTCACCTCAAAGGTATTATTCACGGGATTATAGAGCGAGACATCGCTCGAATTACCGTGCACAAACAAGGTTTTTCCTGCAGCTGCCCCGCTGGTGATCGCCAGCGTATGGCCTCCTGCTGCCGATGCACTGGGCAGGTTGGGTCCGGCTGTGTAAGTATTATCTGACGGATTGTAGAGTGAAGTTGTGGTTTGTGCCGCGCCATGCACAGTGATGAATTTTCCGCTGTTGCCCCCGCTCGTCACCGGAAAAGATTTTGAGCCGGCGCCGGCATTCACGGCTTGCGACAGGTTTGGTCCCGCGCTGAAAGTGTGGGTTGCCATCGAGTAGACAGAGGTGGCGGTGGAAGATCCGCCCGCCAGCACGACAACCACGGTATCATTGCCCGGCGCGAAGGCGTGCGCCCCCGCACCCACATTGCCGCTGACAACCGGCCCGCTGCTGAAGGTTGCCGTGCCCGGATCAAAAAGTGAAGTGGAGCTCAGGGCATTGCCGTGGATGACAAGAATCTTGCCGGCATGCGGGCCTGTGGTAATGGGCCAAAGGGAAGCTCCATTACCCGATGCCGCTGTGAGCGCGGGCAGGCCGGAAAAACTTGTCGTGAGCGGATTAAAGAGCATGGCTTCTGCGCTGACCGCGCCGCGGATCGACAGCATTTGCCCGCGCGGCACGGTCACAAAAGCCTGGCCGATACGGCGCTGGTTGCGGGTTTTCACGGTGACCGTGACTGTCCCGGTTTTGAGTGCCGTCAGTTCCCCGCTGTCAGACACCTTCACCTTCGAGGCATCTGAGACACTCCAGGTGAAATCGCTGCCGGCGTCGGTGGATGTCACCTGCAGTTGCTGCTTGGTGCCGAAGAGGAGGTTGACTTCGTCACGATCGAGCGCCAGGGATGTCTGCCAGAAATCCCCCCAACCTTGCCCGCAATGCGGGAAAATCACTGCCAGACCCACCCAAAGCAGGCTTTTTGCAGATTTCATATCTGATGATAGCACGAAATCGGGGCGGTGTCGACTTGGCTTGCAAGCAGAGGCCTACCCGCGCAGCTCCATACGGTAAACTGGTAGACCGGCCATTTTCAAATCCCGGTTATTAATCCACCGATGGCGATTTCACTCGAGAGCATTACGGCGGCCCGGCAGAGAATTGCCAGTGGCGTCTATTTGTCGCCATGCCCGCATTCGATTGCGCTCTCTGAACTCATCGGCGGTGAGATCTATTGCAAGCTCGAGTACCTGCAACGAACCGGTAGCTTTAAGGAACGCGGTGCGCGGAATGCCCTATTGCTCTTAAACGAAGAGCAGCGCCGTCGCGGCGTGGTGGCAGCCTCCGCAGGAAACCATGCGCTGGGGCTTGCCTACCATGGTAAACTTCTCGGAATTCCCGTGACCGTGGTGATGCCGGTGTTTGCGCCGCTCATCAAGCGTTTTACCTGCGAGAACCTGGGCGCGCGCGTGATTCTTGCGGGTGAGAATCTCGACGCCGCGCGCGCGAAGGCTGACGAGATTTCGGCAAGCGAGCAGCTGCGTTATGTTCATGGCTTTGATAATCCTGAAATTATCTCGGGGCAGGGGACATGCGCGCTCGAGATTCTCGAGCAGGTTCCCGACGCCGATGAGATCATCGTTCCGGTGGGCGGCGGCGGCCTCATCGCGGGCGTCGCCGTCGCAGCAAAGGCGCTCAAGCCAGGCATCCGCGTCATCGGCGTCGAGCCGGAAAACGCCGCCTGTTTCAAAGCCGCGTTATCGGCCGGACACGCCGAAAAAATTTCCCTGAAACCCACGATTGCCGACGGCCTCGCCGTCTCACGTGTCGGCGAGAACGCCTTTGCAGCCGCGCGCCCGCTCATCGATGAAATGCTTACAGTCTCGGAAAAATCCATCGAGCTGGCGATTCTGCGTGTGCTCGAAGTCGAAAAGGGCGTCGTCGAGGGTGCGGCTGCTGTCTCGCTGGCGGCAATGCTCGAGCATGGTCACAGGCGCGGTAAAAAAACAGTGCTGCTGCTGAGCGGCGGCAATATCGACCCGACGGTATTGGGCCGCGTAATCGAGAAGGCGATGGTTACCGATGACAGGCTGTGCCGTTTTACGGCTGTCGTGAGCGACCGGCCGGGTGGACTCTCGAAACTCTCGGATGCGATTGCCTCGGCCGGTGCGCAGATCAAAGATATTTTCCATGACCGTATCTTTTCAGGGCCAGATGTCTCGTCGGTGAATGTACTCTGCGTTGTGGAGATCCAAAACGCGGCGCATAGAACCCGTCTCTATGAAGCCATCCGCAAAACAGGAATCCAGGTGATCGAACAGAGTTAACGTATGCAAAAAAAAACTTTCACAGTCTGTGGTCTGAGCTCGGTGCGGGCCGTCGCTGACCATACACCCCAGCTCATCGAACGCCTGTTTTTCGATGAAAAAAATGCCCCGCTCTTTGCAGAGGCCTGCCGTCATCTTGCTCAGGCGCGCAAAATCTACCGTATGGTGCCTGCCGAGGAACTGAAAAAAATTACCGACACCAGCCACCACCAGGGTGCCGCCGTTGTCATGGAGCCTCCCCCCGGGCAACCGCTTTCAGGCGCCGCGTCGGGGCACATACTCTGTCTGCATGATGTTGAGAATCCGCACAATGTCGGAGCGATACTGCGCACGGCGGCATTTTTTGGCCTGCGCCAGATTATCGTCAGCCGCAAGAGTTATGATGCCGCGATGACGGCGGCTGCATGGCGCGTCGCAGAGGGCGGCCTGACGCACGTGTCACTGCTGGTTTACGATACCAGCGAAGAGTTTTTCACCTGGGCAGAGGCCAGGGGCGTGCGCACGCTGGCGGCTATTCGGCCCGATGCGAAGACCAACCGCAGCCTCGGTGAATTTTTGCGCGACAAGGGGAAATCCCCCGTTATTGTTTGCCTGGGTAATGAAGAAGAGGGATTGCCGGCTGCGTTTGTGTCGCGCTGTGCCGGCCGGTTTACGATTTCAGGTTCTGGAAAAATTGAATCACTGAACGTCTCGGTAACGGCGGCGCTGTGCCTTGAAAAGCTTACCGAAGTTGCGAGGTCAAGCAACCTGTTGAAATAAGAGCCGCAAAATCCGGAAAGCCCCGCAGTTTGCTGCGCAAACCGCTGCTAAAGCGCTTCGCTGCTTTCCGGTTTTGCGGTTCAACAGGTTGCTAACTCGGCGCAGACGCCCAGTTATTAATTCTTTACGCCGACCTGTTCGGCCGTGCCGCCGGATGAAGTCGTTGTCGGCGCCGAGGTGCCCGTCGCGCCCATTTCAATCTTGAATTGTTTCACGAGTTCCGCTGCGCGGATCTTCTCGGCGTCGGCTTCAATTTTTGCTCTTGAGCCATCGCCCTTATTCAATGCCATGTCGAGTTTCGCGTCGGCGACTGCGCCATCGCGTTCGATGCGGCGGACCATTTCATCATGCGTGTGATCGACACCGCCGGCGGTGAATTGTTCCATTGTGTCGGCGACTTCTTTTTGCCACTGTGCGCGCTTCGCCTGTTCGATCGCGGCCAGCGCCTCTTTTGTTTTACGGTCGAGTTCTTTCATAAATGCTACCTTCGCCTCTTCGCCTTTCACGGCCGCGGCATTGGCCTGGGCCAGCTGCATTTCGAGCTGTGAAACCTGTGCTTTGTTTTGTTCGAGTTGCAGGGCGTATTCGCCGGCGATATCTTCGCGGTTCTGGCCAATGGCTGCTTTAATGTTCGCAACTTGTTTTGCCTGCTCGGTTTCGAGTTTCTGTTTCTCTTTGCCGATCAGGATTGCGTTCGCCTTAAGTTTGGCGATATTCTCGTTCATTTTGGGTACTTTATCGCGCATGTCGCGCATGTTCTGCTCAAGAATAAGGGCGGGATCTTCCATTTCAGAAATCCAGCCGCCGAAGATGGAGCGCAGTGCGCGCTTAAAACGTTGCCATAAACTCATGGGTTACCTTACGCCTGCTTTCACGCGGGGCAAGCATTTTCCATGTGCAGTCAAAACTGGGTTCCAAACCTGAGCAAGGAACGGTCTCTGCCCGAAGAATGTTCTATGCCATCACTATTACACAGTTCACAAAAATGCTGCAGAATCTGAGTAAGATTCTCGACAAAGCGGCGCACGAGGCAGAGGCGCGCAAGGTCGATTTTTCGGTTTACCTGAATTCACGCCTTGCGCCCGATCAGTTTAACCTGACGCGCCAGGTGCAGATTGCCTGCGATACCGCGAAGATGTGCGCGGCTCGCCTTACTGGTAAAGAAGCACCGGTGCACGAAGACAATGAAAAGACCCTCGCGGAACTCAAAGAGCGGATTCAGAAAGTCGTGACCTACCTCGCCACATTTTCAGAAGCGGACTACAAAGATTCCGCCACGATCAAAGTCTCGCAGCCGCGCTGGGAAGGGAAATACCTGACAGGAACCGAGTTCGCGATTCAGCATGCCATCCCCAACATGTACTTTCATGTTACAACGGCGTATGCTATTTTACGGCATAATGGTATCACGATCGGTAAGAAAGATTATCTAGGCGAAATGCCTTACAAGACCTGATCAGCGCAGCATAATTCTGATGGTGGGTGCGATCAGAAGCCCCGCCAGAACACCGCTCACGAGCCCGCCGACATGCGCGGCGTTATCGATGCCGGTGCTGATAAACCCCAGAAATAAATTAATGCCGATGAATATGGCGCCGCTCTGCAAAGTCTGCCGGCGCGCCGAAGGCGCCACGAGGTCTCTGCGCAACCAGATCACCACCAGGAAAAAACCGTAGATCGCAAAAACGGCACCCGAGGCGCCGATACTGATGCCGGGATGGGGGCGCAGCATGTTATACCCCAGGCTGGCGGCGCTGGCGATGAGGCCGCACACAATATAAATCGCCAGATACCTGGTTTTGCCGCAGAGGAATTCCACCATGCTGCCTACGGAATACAGGGAATACATGTTGATCGCCAGGTGCATCAGGCTGCCGTGCAGGAACATCGAGGTGAAGAGCCGCCAGAATTCCCTTTCACCAAACGTCAGCGGCGCAAAGTTCGCTCCCCACTCCACAAGAAGAAGACCACCCGGGTTCATAATGTTGCCACCCTGGAGCGCAACGAGAAGATACGCGACGACATTGAGCGCGATCAGGGAAAACGTGATTTTTGAATTTTGAAAAGTATTCACCGGTTGGGTTTCTGTGCCATTTGGCGCTTTGTGACGTAAAGCACGTTGCTCCATGGAAATTTCAAACCATGAATATCTTTGACTGCATGAATCCCTAATGGTTACGGAATGTCTATGACTCGGAACATTTTATAGAACCTTCGCCGTCGGTGCGTATCGCCTTCATCGGCGACTACGTGCCGCGCCTGTGCGGCATCGCGACATTCACGCGCGATCTCTGTGAGGCGGTGGCATCCGCAGCCCCTTCTGCGGATTGTTTTGTTGGCGCCGTCAATGACCATGCCGAGGGTTATGATTACCCGCCGCGCGTGCGTTTCGAGATCATTGAAAAAGACATTGAATCGTACCGCCGTGCCGCAGATTTCCTGAATTTTAACAACGTCGAAGTTTTATCGATTCAGCATGAATTTGGCATCTATGGCGGGCCGGCGGGCAGCCATCTTCTCGCACTTTTAAAAGAAGTGCGGATGCCCGTCGTTACGACTCTGCATACCATACTCAGGGAGCCCAATGCGCAGCAGCGTCTTGTGATGGATGAGCTCATCAGGCGCAGCGACCGTCTCGTTGTCATGGCGCACAAGGGGGCCGATTTTTTGCGCGAAATCTATGGCGTCAAAGAAAACAAGATTGACGTCGTCGCGCACGGCATTCCCGATATCCCGTTCTCAGATTCTATTCTGTATAAACACCAGTTCGGCGTCGAGGGGCAAAAGGTGCTTTTCACTTTTGGGTTGCTGGGACCTGCGAAGGGGATTGAATTTGTGATCCGGGCGTTGCCTGAAATTATTACCCAGCATCACGATGTGGTTTATCTCGTGCTGGGCGCGACGCACCCCAATTTGCTGGCGAGCGAGGGCGAAAGTTACCGACTGAGTCTCGAGCGCCTCGCCGAAGACTTGGGTGTGAAGCAGCATGTCATCTTCTACAACCGCTTTGTTTCGCCCGAAGATTTGCGCGAGTTTATCGGCGCGTCGGATATCTACCTTACCCCCTACCTGAACGAGGCACAGATTACCTCGGGTACGCTCGCTTACGTCTTCGGTGCCGGCAAAGCCGTCATCTCGACGCCTTACTGGCATGCGAGCGAACTTCTCGCCGACGGCCGCGGCATGCTTGTACCGTTCCGCGACCCCGCGGCAATTGCCCGGGCGGTTTCAGAATTCCTGAATTTTCCCGCGCGCTGGGAAGAGGTTCGTAAGACAGCGTATGAAATCGGGCGAGGAATGATCTGGCCCGCTATTGCAAAAAAATATCTCGCTGTTTTCAATCATGCCCGTTCAGACCGCCTGCAAAAACCGCGGCGCGCGTTTGCAGAATGGACTCTCGAAAGCCGTTCGCAGCAATTGCCGCCGTTGAAACTCGACCACCTCGCGCGGATGACCGACCGCACGGGGATTTTCCAGCATGCTGTATTTACAGTGCCGAATTTTTCGGAAGGATATTGCACCGACGACAATGCACGCGCCTATATTCTCTGCAATCTGCTCGATCAGCTCGGCGGTCAGCCGCCCTCCCGTAACCTCGATAAACTCGCGTCGACATATCTTGCATTCTTATGGAATTCCCTGGCTCCGGGGACGACGCGTTTCCGGAATTTTATGAGCCATAGCCGCATCTGGCTGAATGAGGCTGGCAGCGAAGACGGTCATGCGCGCGCCTTGTGGGCCGCCGGCACCGGTGTCGGCCGCTCACGCAACGAAGGCCACCGGAATCTATGCGGATTAATGTTTGCGCGCGCCTTGCCGCTCGTCGCGAAGTTCACTTCGCCGCGGGCATGGGCCTTTGCACTACTGGCCATCCATGAATATCTCAGCCGCTTCTCGGGTGACAGTGCCATGAATGCGATGCGCACGTTGCTGACACAGAAGCTGGTCCAGAGATGGAAAGATGCGTCGCGCCCTGACTGGTTATGGTTTGAATCCACCGTAACCTATGACAATGCACGCCTCTCACAGGCATTGATTCTGAGCGGCCGCTGGATGCCCGACAAAGAAGCGCTCGAGATTGGACTCAAATCACTGTCGTGGCTGGCAGAGGTGCAAAAGGCCCCCGGCGGGCATTTTCGCCCGATAGGCAGCAACGGTTTTTTTGAGCGCGATGGTGTGCGCTCCGTGTATGACCAGCAACCGCTCGAGGCGAATGCGATGATATCTGCCTGCTTTGAGGCCTACCGCGCGACGCAGGATGCCGCCTGGCCGGTTCTGGCGAAAAAAACCTTCGAGTGGTTTCTGGGCAGAAACGATCTCGGGATTTCACTCTATGATCCCGGCTCGGGCGGCTGCCGCGACGGCCTGCATCCCGATCGCGCGAATGAAAACCAGGGTGCGGAGTCGACGCTCGCCTTTCATCTTTCGCTCGCTGAAATGAATTTTGCCGCGCACGCCATTATCGATCAGGTCGTGCCTGTATGACAGCCGTGAAGATCCGCCGGCAGATGACCTTCTTACCCGACAGCGCCCGGGTAATCATCCGTCCTTTTATTCCGGCGGAAGTCACCCAGATCTCGAATATCATCGCACGCGCGCTGGCTTTAGATGATGAAGAGACAGAAACCGAACTCGATATTGTGCGCGCTGAATTTGATTCACGGCATTTTGATATTGAATCGTTGCTTTTGGCGCATTATGAAAAGATCAGGCAGCATATCGCGCATCCGGAATTCCTTTCACCTTCGCGCCGGCTGCTGATAGGCGCGCTGTTCTCGGGTGAATACGCGCTCGAATCGGCAGCGCTGTTTAACCCGTCGATTGTACCGCATCCCGACCAGAGCGGCCTGGTCGAAGGTTCGCTGCGTTATATCATGAGCCTCAGGGCTACGGGAGAAGGGCATATCTCTTCGATTGAATTCCGTACGGGTATTATCACGAGCGAAGGCAAGGTCAGTGTCGAACCGGTTTCACCGTATGTGACAGTGCCGGAAGTTTCACTCGCGCCTGGCTGCGAATATGAGTTGCATTTTGATTCGAAGCTGGCGATGAGCGAGCGCATCATTTTTCCCGTTTCAGCCAGCGAAAGCAATGGCATTGAAGATGCGCGTTTCGTCCGTTTCAACCATGACGACAAACGTGTGATGTATTATGCTACGTATACCGCATACAATGGCCGCGAGATCACCCCGCAATTTATCGAGACTGCGGATTTCCGGAATTTTCGCATGCTGACCCTGAAAGGGAATGCAGTCCGCAACAAGGGTATGGCACTTTTTCCACGACGCGTGAACGGCAAGTTCGCGATGGTTTCGCGCCAGGATGATGAGAATCTCTATATTATGTTTTCCGACGATCTCTATACCTGGAATGACATGCAGCTTTTGCGGAAACCGCAGCTGGCATGGGAGCTGGTGAAGACCGGCAATTGCGGATCGCCGATTGAGACCTCTGCGGGTTGGCTTTTGATCACGCACGGTGTCGGTCCGATGCGCAAGTATTGTTTAGGCGCAATACTCCTGGATAAGCAGGATCCCACCCAGGTCATCGGCAGTCTCAGGGAACCGCTGCTCAAACCCGAAGGCAGCGAACGTGAAGGTTATGTGCCGAACGTTGTTTATAGTTGTGGTTCGCTGATCCATGGCCGCGACCTTGTTCTCGCGTATGCCATGAGCGATATCATCTCCGTGATTGCGACCCTGAAGGTCGATGACCTCATCGCCGCGTTGACCCGGCATCGCGGCTGATTCAGATTAAAACCAGATGTACAAACTTCAGGTAGCGCTGCTCGTGCGAGCTGTGCAGAAACGGATGGTCGGGCGCCTGGCCCGAGACGCGCAGAATCTGTCCGCGCCGGCGTGCCAGTGACATTGCCTCGCGGATGATCTCGAAAAAATCTTCAAATGAAATATGGCTCGAGCACGAGCTCAGCGACAACTGGCCGCCGGCGATGACGCGTTTTGCCGATGCAGCAAAAAGTTCGGTATACTTCGCCACCGCGCGCTCTTTCTGTTCTTCGCTGTGCCCCATCGACGGCGGGTCGACGATGACATGATCCCATTTTTCTTCGGCACCATTGAGGTATTCAAACACGTCGACGGCTAAACCCTCGTGCTTTTCTTTGGGCAGGCCGTTTAACAGCCAGTTCTCCTCAGAGCTGCGGATCGCCCCCTCTGCGACATCAAGGCTTGCGACCCTGGTTGCACCGCCGAGCCCCGCGTAGACGGAAAAGCCGCCGGTATAGCTGAAGAGATTGAGCACCGATTTGCCGCGGCTGATCGAACGCACGTACTGCCGGTTGTCACGCTGGTCTAAAAAGAAACCGGTCTTCTGTCCCTTGTCGATGTCGACGTTGAAGGCAACGCCGTTTTCGCGGATTTCCAGCACCGGGGCGGAGGGCTCTCCCGCGAGAACTTTGAGCTCGCCCTCGGCATTGCGCCGGCTTTTCTCGACGACGGATTTGACCCTGACGTTTTTAAAAATCCAGTCGGCAATATGTGGCTTATCCCAGAATTCCGATGGACCGCGGCCGTCGAATTGCACCACCGCTGTCGGGCCATAGATGTCACAGACGAGTCCCGGCAGAAAGTCAGCCTCACCGTTGATGAGCCGGAACGCGGTAGTGTTTTCCAGGTTGAGATTGTTGCGCAGATCGAGCGCACGTTGCAGCTGCTTATCGAAGTACGCGGCATTGGGCGGCTTTTTCTCGAGGCTCAGCATGCGCAGTGAAAGCGGGCCATGGGGATCATACATCGCCCAGCCAAGTTCATCCCCCTTGTTATCGAGCACGCAGACCATCTGCGCGGCTTCGACTTTGGGCGGCTGCGCGAGCGCTTCGCGGTAGATCCAGGGATGGCCGCGCAGAAGCACGCGGCGCAAATTTCGGTTGAGCTTAATCTTTAACAGAGGTTGCCAAGGCCCGGAGATTAAACTGCTTCGTCCAGCCCAATCCTGCGCTTAGCGGGCTTTTTTAATGGCTTCGACCGTCGTGGCCAATACCTTCGCAATTTCGTCATCCGTGAGTTCAAAGCGATCAAGAATTTCGACTTGTACGGCCAGGCTTGCCGTCATTTGATTGAGTACACAAAGATATGCCAACATCAACCGTACCGAACTATCTGCTTTCATGGGGAGTCCTTGAGGGAAAATTCGCCGGAGCGGCGTCGGGCAATAGTTCTCCCTCAACCGCCCCGTCAATAGATCGCCCTAAATTCGCGCTAGCGCGATAGAAAATGAAACAGCGTGTCGTTCGCCCCGGTTCTGCGGCTCTGCTCGAGTTTCGCGTCCACCGAGAGCGGCCCGCCACCCACCACCGCGAGAATCACGTGGACGATGAGGAGCATCACGACAAATTCGAGATCGGCGCCGTTACTGAAAAATCCCTCGCGCAGATGCACCAGGAGTACAGCCCCCGTCAGAATCGGAATCTGCATAGCCGCCGCAAGACGCGTGATGAGCCCCATCATCAGCATCAATCCGCCGGCCAAATGCGCAAGGCCAATATACTGGGCGAGGCCCTGGTGTATCCCGAAGCCGATATGGTTTTGTTCCATAATCTTGATGAGCGTGTCCATGTTCGAGATAAAAAATACACCCTTCGCAAAAATCACCACCCCCGCCAGCATGCGCACGATATCGAAAGCGTAAGGGTAACCTTTGTCAGCTCTTTCTTTCCAGTGTTTTAGCATAGTATCCCCCTTCGACGGGAAGGTACATGGTTCAGCGGAGCGCAGCCATTAAAACAGAAGACATTGCTGTCATTTGATTCAGGCCGCGTGAAAGGTTTGCAGCCTGATTATTTTGCCCATGCCAAACCTTCATCGGCATACTTGTTATCGGGAGACATCAGCTTCACACGTTCGAAATTTTGCCGCGCGGGGGATTTTTTCCCCTGTTTCAGCTGTGCCCAACCCAAGCCCATGAGTACCGTCGCGTCAGAAGGGAAGTCAGTCGCGAGATCGGCATACTGTTTTTCCGAACGCGGGAAATCCCCCGCGAGATAATATGCATAGGCGAGCTTGATGCGCGCCGTGTAGTTCTTGGGATCGCTGCGCAGCACTGCCTGCGCGGCGAGTGCTGCTTCATTATATTTACCCAGCGCGATGAGCGGTAAGAGCTTGCCTAACCGCGGCTCGAGCGATTCTGGTTTGAGAAGCAGCGCGTTCTGGTAGAGCTCGAGCGAGCGTGTGAAATGCCCCGCGAGGTAGGCGAGGTAGCCGGCGCGCAACTGGTAAAAATATTCTTTGGGATTTTCGGCAATGAGTTTTTCACCCGCGGCAAATGCCTCATTATATTTGCCATAATATTCGAGTGTGTATGTACTCTGCAGCACTGAGGGGTCTATCCCCCTGATGGCGGCAGGCGCGAGTGCGAAGATCATTGTCAGAATTTTTTTCAAAATAAACTCCCTGTTGCTGCGAATGAGATTGTACCCGATGTCGGTGTGTCGCCGTTTAAAGCCTTCCATTGGCCATAGGTGTAAGCACCCGAAATTTCAAAATAAGGGGATGGCTTCCAGGCGAGACGGCCATAACCCTGCACGGTCATCTCATCGAGGCTGTAGGTGAGAATGGCGCCGTTGTCGAAGAGCGGCGTGTAGAGGCTGCCGTAGAGCCCGCCTGCGGACAGGCATAGCGTGCCGAGACAATAATGCAGTGCGGCGCCACCAGCCGCGTAGAAATTCGTCACCTGCGAGAAACGGATAGCCTGCACGGTGCCCGAAATTCCCAGCGAGAGGGATTTCGTCAGCGGAAACATATATTGCGGTGTCAGCGCCGCTCCTTTGTGACTCGAGAAGATCAGCACATCGCCGCCGATCGTGAACCGCGAGGTAATGTGGTTTTTATACGCGGCGCTGAGTGTCACCGCGTTGTTGAGGAGAGAATAATTCGAAGACAGATAGTGACCCGTGAAAGAGATCTGTGAGAGATCAGAGAATAAAACTGCCGATGAGAGTTTTGCTTCGCGCGTCTCATAACCCGTCGTCGACGCCGGGTTGCCGATATTGCTCTGTGCATAACCTGCACCGACGCTCAGGCCCGAATTGAAATTCCAGAGGCCGAATACGCCAGCGTCATAACCCGACGATTTCATGCGCGATCCGGAGAATGCAATATTCTGGTAATAAGGTATCAGCTGGCCCGCGGGCGCATAACTCAGCGAACGCGCGCCGTACTGGTGCATGAGATCGGCATAGATATTTTCGGCGCTCGATGAATCACCGTTCTCTTTATAAGCGCTCGCCATGCGCAGCTTTACCGGGTAGTTTTGCGGGTCGATGGCCAGTGCGGCGCGGCCCCATTGGATGCTCTCGCCGTATTTTTCGGCGCCTAAGAGCGCCCACTGCGCGCCGGCTTTAGAATCGAGGTTCTGCGAAATCGCGTCAGCTTTGAGATAATCTTCAGCCGCCGCGGCATATTCGCCGAGCATCAGGTTGCAATACGCTTTGTTGTTGAGCGCGGTGATGTACTGCGGTTCGGTTTCGAGGAGTTTTTGCCAGATATTGAGGGCCGCAAGATAGTTGCCGGATTGCATTTCGGCGACAGCAGTGCTGACGGCGGTGGTGGCGGTGTTTGCGTGAAGAGTTTGAACCCAAAAAAATAAGAATAACGTGATTACTATCGCCCCACCCCGGCCTACGGCCACCCCTCCCCAATTCCAAGCTCCCTTCCCCCAGACTTGGGGAAGGCGCTTGCGGCAGGCGCAAGCCTGCGGGGGAAGGGGGCGTCCTACCCCGCCGAAAGCACCCATTTGGCTCCATCCCTTTGCGCCGTTATTTTTCCAGGAAAGCTGCCCGAAAGCTCGGCCGAGGTTGTAAGTACCAAGCGTGCGCCGTTCGTAACAGTCGAAACGATCGGCGCGGTTGCATGCGATTGTGGGACCGCATTCCAGCTGAGCGAGACGCGATCGGTGAAGGGCAGCAAAATATCTTTCAGGATGCGGAACGGCAGCGCGGTGAAATATTTGTAAGAGATGCGCTCGCCATAGGCGAATTTTGCTGCCGAGAACGGGACCCGGTAGTAGGCGTTAAAAAGTAAAAAGAGCGCGCTGTGGCGGCTGCCGGTGTAGTCGAGCGCGGCGAACCAGTCGTTCGACGACGAGTACAAAAGCCGGTCGCCGCTTTGGTTTTCAATGAAACGCGTGCCGAGAAAATCGATTTTGACTTCCCATTCTTCGCTCACCGTTTTGAAGTCGGGTGTCTCCAGGTTCACACGCATGACCTGCCCTGGCGCGAGCGTGAAGAAGGTCTTGAGGTTGAAGTCAGGTGAGAGATTCGCGACGACTTCGTCTTCAGCTGGTATGCCATTGAAGTGGATTTTCGAAACGCCGTTATGCAGCACATACTGTGTGAGCGGCACCGGCACCGTGGCGCTGCCGATTTCAGGCGTCGCCTGAAAGTGCAGGTGCAGGTGGGGTTCGGCCGAGCGGCCCGAGTTGCCGGCGAGACCGAGTTTCGTGCCCGCGATGACATAGTCGCCTTCTTTGACCAGAACCGAATTTTTCTTCAGATGACAGACGAGAGAGAACAGCGCGGGACCATGCTGGATTAGAACGAGATTACCCCAGTTCTCGCGCAGATTCATCTCGCCGGGTAGATTGTCGTCGAGGTGCGCCACAACCTTGCGCACGGTTCCCGCCGCGACGGCCAAAACCGGCAGACCGAAAGTGAAATAGTCTTCTAAAGAGGGCGATTGACTTTTGCGCAGCGAGCCATCCTCACTGAGTGCCATAAAATCGAGACTCGCATACCACTCACCCTGGTGCGTGTATTTGCCGTGGTAACCCTGCGAGACCTTCCATTTGCCCCAGAACGGCAGGCGGATGTCGAGACCCAATTCGCCGAAGCGGCCCTGACGCGATTTGAAGAAGTCAAGGTTGTGCTCGGGTGAACCCGGCAGAAAATCGACGGGCCGCAGGTTCTTGTTATAAAGAAGCTTGATGCAATACAAAAAGAGCAGTGTCGTCATGGCAAACGGTAGCGTGAGCACAGGCATGTTAAAACTGACGAAAAAGATCTTGATGAATGACGCAACCGTGGCGGTGGTCAGCGTCGCAAGGATGGCCAACACAAACGCGGCCGGACCCGGCACCAAAAAGATGCCACCCAGCGCAATCGAAGTCAGAATATAGTTAAAGGCGACGAGACCACCCGTCATATCGTTCATATCGCCTTTAAGGATCAGGTGAAATAACACACCTGTGAAAAAACCCATGAGCGACAGAAGAAATCCTAATCTGCTGGAGATGAGAAGGGCGAGCATGATGACCAGCCCCGCCCACGGGCTCGACTGGAAAAAAATCGCCCCGAGCGATTTCAGGTAGTAGAGCGCGTAGCGCGGCAGTTCGGGAAAAGATGCATCGATACTGAGGACGGTTTGTTTTTCGAGCGCAGTGCCGTCGTAGTTGTAGAAGGCGAGGTAACTGATCGAGCTCACGAGCACAAAGGGAATTGAAAGCGCGGGAATATTGAAAAAATAACCGAAGATGTGGTCGAGCGCGATGTTGACGAAGATCAGTAGCACGACGGCTACGAAGAGAATAAAGAGCGCCGTTGGCGAGAAGGCGTAATAGTAGCTGAACGACAGGCCGAGCAAGAGTGCATTGAAGCCGATGAGGCCCTTGCGGATTTTATCCTCATGCACGCCGATGACGCGCGCCAGCAGGTTGGCGACGAGGATGGCAAAGACACCGAAGACGCCGGCCTTTAAGTTAAAGAACGTGGCTGCGAGGGCGATGACGCCGATTGCCTTGCGATCGCTGAAGAGAATGTTCGAGTAGGAGCGGAGTAAGGCTTCGACGACCCCACCCCCCAACCCCCTCCCCACAAATGTGGAGAGGGGGGGCCTCAGAGCCCCTCTCCACGTCAGTGGGGAGGGGTGGCCGTAGGCCGGGGTGGGGTTAGGCGGCGCTTGGAGTGACATGAACGCTTAGCTTTCCAACGCAACCATATCTTCCATCGTCTCGCGGCGCTTGATGAGTTTGACTTCGCCTTTGGCTGACACCATCACAACCGCGGGTTTCATTTCGATAAACTGCATCGACTGCGTCACGTTGTACGCGCCGACCGGGTGTATCACCACCTGCTCGCCGCGGTGCATGTTCGGCAGCAGGCATTTTTCGCGCACGACGTCGATGTTCATGCAGAGCGGCCCGTAGAGAATGACATCTTCCCAGCTGCCCGAATAGTATTGCGTCGGCGAAACTTTCAGGTCATACCATGTGGACGTATAAAGAAGGTTTACACCCGCATCGAGAATGAGCGCGCGCTGGCCGCTTGCCAGCATTTTCGAACCGACGACCGACGAGACAAGAAAACCCGCCTCGTCGACCAATGCCCGACCAGTTTCCAGAAAAAGCTGCGGTGGAGAATCCTCGCCGGGAAAATTTTCATAGAGCGTATCGCAAATCGCTTCGGCATATGCTTCAAAGCTGGGAATCCACGAGCTGTCGACCTTGTAGTGCGCCTTGAGTTTATTGCGCGAGGCAAAGCCGCCACCGAGATCGATGTAACGCAAAGGCTGGCCGAGTTCTTCGCGCAGCTGTTTGTAGAATTTGCTGACCTTCTCCGCGGCTTTTTTGTACGGCGCGGTTTCATACATGAAGGTACCGATATGCGAGTGCACGCCGATGATCTTCAGTTTGCCGTCAACAGTAGCCATGCGGGCCGCTTCGAGTGCATGACCGCTTTCGAGATTAAAGCCGAAACGGCTCCATTGCGGCACCATGCCGGTGTCGAGGTTCAGGCGCAGCGCAATTTCAACGGGGCGGCCGAGTTCGTCGGATATCCTCTTGAGGTCGCGTATCTCGTCGAGGTGGTCGGCATGGATCTTGGCGCCTTCGGAAACGGCTTTTTTCAGAATTTCATAATTCTTATAAGGGCCGTTGAAGATAATCTTGTCGCCGGGAATGCCATTGTGCCGTGCCTTGAGGTACTCAAAGCCCGAAACGACTTCGGCCCAGCTGCCTTCGCTGTGGAAGACATTGCAGATCGCATCGAGGTAGTTTGTCTTATACGACCACGCGGCCTGGAACGAGGGGTAGCGCGAAGAGAACGCCTGGTTGAGTTCGCGCACCTTGCGGCGCAGCGTGTTCTCCGAAAAGACGAAGAGCGGCGAACCGAACTCTTTCACCAGATCGTCGATCGCCACACCGTCGATGTTCATCACAGGTTCAGGTACCGAGTAGCCGCCGAACTTGTTTGCGGCGCCCATATACTGTTTGCGGATGATTGGCCGGGAGTAGGGTTTGCGCACTGAGGTGCTTCCGGCTTGTTCTGTTGTATCTGTTTTTTTCATGCGACTGCCTTATGTGTCCCCACCCCCTGCCCCGCACGCGGGGGAGGCTGGGAGGGGGAGCGGGGTGGCGCGTATGAAATCATCCCAACCGTCGACAGCGATTCAATGGTCGCCATCGGCACAATCTCATCGCGCGCGTGGCGGATGAATACCATGCCGACTTCGTATTCTGTGCGGGGCTCAACGCTCTCACCCAACGCGAGGGCGACATGCATTGCTGGCAGGTTCATGCCCGCGCGCGTCGCGAGGTAGGTCCATGCGGGAAAACGCGGATTCATTTCGATGAGAAAGACTTCGTCGGTCTTGTTCTCGACGATGAACTCGAGTTCGAAACCGCCGTCCCAGTTTAAAAACTGGATGAGCTTGCGCGTCATCTCGAGAATTTTTTCGTTTTTGATCGTGACCCCCGACCAGGCCTTGCCTTTGTCGGTGACGAAGAGCTTTTTCATCGCCACGGCGCCATAGAGTTTGCCGCGTTTTGCGAGGCCGGCGACGTTCATCTCTTCGCCGGAAATCATTTTCTGCGCGATGGCCGGGACTCCCCACTGCGAAGCGAGCTTGTAAAACCAGCCGACAGCTTCTTCGGGGGAATACGCGGCATACGCCTCATAATACTGCCCCTTGACCAACAGGGGAAATCCCAGTTTATCGAAAGATTCGCGCAGCGCCGCCACGTCGGAAATCCGCACCGTCTCGGGCGTCTTGACAATGTCGGTCGGAATTTTCTCTGCAAGCGTCGGTTTGTCGCGGAGTGCCAGGCTCTCTTTGAGGGGCAAGAGGAGTTTGATACCGAGATAGCGCAGCTCACCTTCGATTTTGATATAATTTTCGAGCTCAGAATCGAGCGTCGGCAGAATAACATCGATGCGTTCTTTTTTGTGGATCTCGGCGATACGGCTCAGCAGCGCGTCTGGCCCGGTGTTCGGGTAGGGCGTTAGGTAACAGGCCGAGACAAGATCATTCATGTAGTTACCCGCATCAAGCACGCCGTAGGTGATGCCGATATGGCGGTGGCGCGCCCCGGATTCTTTGAGCGAGCGTAAGACCGCGAGGCCAGGAGCCGGGCTATCGGCTGCATTCAGGCCCGTCACACAGACGGTGGTGCGGCGGCTTACCATCTTGTGCCTGCCGCGATTAATCCCGCTTCCCTGAATTGCAGCAAAGCGTTGCTGACATCTTCGAGGGCTTGTGGTCCCGCGACTTCAAATTCGGCTGCCAGCGATTCGGCGATCTGCTGTTGTTGCAAGCCGTTCTTCAGCGATTTTAGAATGAAGATCGCCGATTCGTTGAGTGTGAAGGTATTCCCCGTCGCCGGGTCGAACAGAAACCCGGTCTCGGAAAGCGCGAGGTTTTTGATCTTGTTGAGCTCCATACAGGGGTGAGCTGCAAGCGGCCAAACCCGGACAAATTTTTGTTGTCTCGCCGAATCGCTTTCCGGCAATTAAAGGAGCTTTCGCCGGAATCTATGCAGGAAATCCCGCTACACCAGATCGATAATTTTATGCTGCTCATGAAATGGGCACACCAAAAAGGCTTCGAAATGGCTGAACCCCACATCATGGAACCCCTGCGGCTCTATTATGGCCGCAAAGACCAGGAGGTGCACGATAACCTCTACAAGAACCTCGAGATACAGAAGAAGGTGAAGGAGTGGCGGATTGTCGCCAATATCTACCGCCATATTTTTCATGTCCTGTGTTTCGAGGCCGACCATCATCCTTTATTCAAGATGCTGAGTTCTTTCCTCATCGATCTTCAGGCCGAATCAGGGTTGCGTAAAACCACGTTCGCTTTTGAGTTTTTTAAAGCGTATGAATTTTCGCTGAAGAACCTGCAAGGCATCGTTTCCCAACAAGTGATGACGGGGATCCAGGAAGTGTTTGAAAGACACGACGATGTGCATGTCGTGGTTTCGCATGATCTGACCACGAACCAGCGTGAGCTGCTCAACCGCGAGGCGGGTGAGCTCTATAACAAAATTGAGCTGGCGTACGCGCGCGGCGACGAAGCGCAGATCAGTTACCTGCTTGCACAGTTCACCGGGCGCTTCTGTAATTTTCCTGAAGTTAAGTTCCGCGACGAAGTCGATGCCATGATCATGAAGATTGCCGAGAATAACGGCGCCTTCAAACAAGATATGCGCTCGCGCTTGGCCGTCCGCCTTTTTCAGTCGATCGCACGCTCGGCCGAGAAGATGGATATCAAGACGGCGGTGCGCGGCATCACCACCTACATCATCACTTTCCAGGACGATCTGAGTTTGCCGTACCGTGAAGAACTCGATCATATTGAAGAGAAGATGTATAGTTTCATTCAGCAACATAATCTTTGGCATCGCGTGAAGTTGCAGCCCGGCCCGGGAAAGCCGCAAGTCGTCAGATCTTAGGAGCAGTATGAGTATCAGAGTTTCAAAACGCAATACCGAGAAAGACGCGATCTTTCAGCTCGAAGGCCGGCTCGACACTGCGGGCAGTGCAATCTTAAAGCTCGAACTGGATATGGCGACACAGAACCCCACGGGTAATATCATCATTGATATGAGCAAGGTCAGCTTTATCAGCTCGGCGGGCATCGGCATCACCGTCAAGGCGCAATCGATTCTGAAGCAAAAGGGTTTTGAGGTGCGTGTTGCGGCGGCGACCGAAGAGGTGAAGAAGGTCTATGACTTGCTGGGTTTTTCGCATGTCGTGAAGATCTTCGCGACGCTCAACGACGCGCTGAAAGCCTGATTTTCGCTTCGCGCGACAATCTTATCTGCCGAAGATCAAGATAGTATATGCGATGGATTCGATTGCCGGGGAAGCTCCTATTCTGCTTCCTGTTCATTTCAATTCTGACGGCCAGTATTGCGCAGGGGGCCGAGGATAACACAGAACCCGAATTGTCCAAAATCGATAAGTTCGGCCCCAATCCTGGCAATCTTGCGATGTACGAATATGTGCCGGAATTCGTATCCGAAAACAAACCGGCGCTCGTTGTCGCCTTACACGGCTGCAGCGGTTCGGCTAAACAATTCTCTAAGGCGGGATTCAACCAGCTCGCGGAAAAATACGGGTTTTTTGTGCTCTACCCGGAGCAAAAAACTGCAAACAATAATATCCGCTGTTTCAATCATTCGCGACCCAACATGGCTGATGCCCGCGCCCGCGAAACCGAATCGGTGTTGCAAATGGTCCGATACATGATCGCCGAGCATGGCATCAGTCCCAAGCATGTTTTTATTACCGGGTTTTCATCGGGTGGGCAGTTTGCGAATATTCTGGCGGCGAGCTATCCCGAGACATTCCGGGCTGCGGCGATTATCGCTGCCGGAGGGTATGTCTGCAAACCCGGCCATACCGGAATAAATGAATTTGTCGATTGTGACGACGAAGAAGACGAAATGGACGAGGCGCTGCTGACGCTTCCAGGCAAACCCCTGCGCTGGCCCAAGATTAGTATCTGGCATGGAAAAAAGGATAAAAACGTGCCTTACAATTCCATGGGGCTTGCGGTCGAACAATGGAAGTTTGCGCACAAGATTCGCCGTAAGCGCCATACCCGGAAAGCATTGCCGGGAGACATACTCTATGAAGCGTACAAAACTTCCCGGGGCAATGTCATGATCGAGAGTTATTCGCTGAATGCCCAGGCGCACACGGTTCCTGTCAGCAAAGATTGCGGCGTTCCGGGCGGGGATTTCAGCCTCGGCAAAATATGCTTTGCGCGCAAAGCGATCCAGTTCTTTGGTATTCGCTAAAGCCTGTCGCGGAGACAGGCATTAAACCCCGTGGAGAAGCCCCGCAAAAAAATCTCGATCATCACGAAAATTTTTTCCGTTTTTCTCGCGATCACGGCGCTCGATCTTTCGGCAATTTACATCTTCACCGCGACAGGGCAGATCGATCAGATCGGCCGCAACGGTCTTCTGATCGCCGAAAATGCCGCGCTGAAAATTCTGCAGTTATTGCGCGATGTGCAAAATCCCGATCCGCTGAGCGATGCCGCCTTCCAAAAAAAGTTCGCCGCCGCTGCGGAATCTTCGGCCGCCTCTTTCAAAGATTGTGTGGCGGTGGGCCCTGATGGAAAACCCGTCGGCGCTGCCGCCGGGGCCGTCTCGCCGCGTGCACTGAAGGCGTTGCGGCTCTACGAGGCCGAGGGGCGGCTGTTCTACAGCGACCTTGCGCTCGGCGATTTTTCGGCCGATGTCTTTGTGCCCTTCCGTCCCGGCCTTAAGGCGGGGCTTTACGTCTTTGCCTGCAACGTGCCTTTGCAGTCGATCCGCGAATCTTTTGACCGGTTGCTGCGCCTAAGCCTCATCATTCTGCTCGTCACGCTCGTCATGCAGGCAGGGCTCGCGTGGTTTATTTATATGATTTTTATCCGCCGGCTGCGCGCGCTCGAAAAGGCCACGGTCAAAATCGGCGAGGGCGATTTCAGCGAAGTCATCAAGACCGGCAAGCGCAGCGATGAGATCGATCATCTTGCGCAGACGTTCAACGAGATGCGCCTGGCGCTCGCCGAAAAGACGCGCGTGCTCGAAGATACGCTCATGGACCTTGAAAAGGCCAACTTCAATCTCGAGGGCGACCTGATTCTCGGCGAAGAGATTCAGCAGAGCATTTTGCCCGAAAAGACGGCGGGCAAAAATCTGGACTGGCAGGTGACATACCGCCCCTTGAGTAAAGTATCGGGGGATCTCTACGATGTCTATGACCTGGCCGGCGGCGCCACGGGAATTCTGCAGTTCGATGCCTCGGGCCATGGTGTACCCGCGGCGCTTTTGACCATGATGGCGAAGACGGCGTTTGTCGAAGCGATTCAAAAGACCGTGTGGCCGAACCAGGTCATTGCCTTCGTCAACGACGAACTTTCGTCGCACCTGCAAAAAACCGGTAATTTTCTGACGGCATTCTATGCTGTGGTGCGCCCCAACGGTAAGATGGTGTATTGCAATGCCGCGCATACGCAGGTCGTGATTCTGCGCGCCGGGGGTAAAATCGAGATACTCGATACAACATCGCTGAGTGTTGGTTTTGCGCCGCCGGGGGGTGAGTCCTTTCATGCAGCCGAGGTCGAGCTGCACCGGGGCGACCGCGTCATCATTCATACCGATGGCCTCAGTGAAACCGTAACAAAATCGGGAAAACCATTTGAAACCGAAGGGCTGACGGCGATACTCGCGCGCTACGCGAAAGTAGACCTGAAAACCATGCACGCCGCAATCATCGACGAATGGAATGCCCAGGTCGAGCGCACCGCGATTGAAGACGACGTCACCGTCGTTTCATTTGAATTCCGATGAGCCTCAAAACACCGACGGTGTATCACACAGTCGCACTGCCCTTTGCCGTGCTCTGCCTCGTCTTGGGGCTCGGTTTTCTGCGGTTTACCGCCGGGATTGAAACCGAGGAACTTCGGCATCGCCTGAACAGCCTCACCTTACGTTCTGAATCGCGCGATGCCTCGGACCTTTTGATTCGCCTCGAAGAAGAACTCAGGGGCAATGCCGCGAAACTGACAAAACAGGAAATTCCCGAAGACGAGCTGCGCCTGCTCTCGGCTTTTCCCGAGCGCGCAACGGGCGATACTGGCTGGCTTTCACGGGAAGCGCTGCCGTTAAAATTTTTCCGCAATGTAATTTCACTGATGCAGCGCGCGGCAGGCATCAGGCCCGTGCAGCATATCTATCTCGACGACGAGCTCGATTTGATCACACTTGCGTACAACCTCGAACGCCGCCGCTATTATTCAGAGGCACTCGTGACATTCCAGAAGGCATTGAAGCCCGGTGTTTCGCCTGCGACGCGGGATTTTATCCTGCTGCACTCGGGGTATACGTTCTTTTTTCTCGCCGAGTACGATTCGGCGCGCAATGCCTGGAAAGATGTCATGGCCTCGCCGGCGAATGCCACGAACCGGGATATTGCAGAAAAGCTGGTGGCTTGGCTCGAACGTTTTCTCGCCAAGCGCGGCAAAACTGATTTAATCGCGAACAAGAAAAACCGCGCGCTGGAATTTTATCGTATCATGGCGTACAAAGATTCGCTTGAGGCGCTGTTGCAGGTCACGGAAGCCGAGCGCGATCAGAAGTATTATTACCTGCGCGGCCGGGTGCGCGAGGCGCCGGGTGAATACGCCGCCGCCGTTGAAGATTACCGTAAAACGATTGTGAAAGATAGCGGCAGCGAAGTGGCGGCGCTCGCCAACCGCCGGCTCTACCTCATGGGTGCGTTTTATCGCCGCAACGAGCGGCTGGCCGAGGCGGCAAAAACCGCGGGCACGGGGTTCGGCGACGCAAAGTTTTTCGGCGCAGCTGTGCCTTATGCGGGAAATCCCACTGAGTTAAGAAGCGACGCGCCTCAAAAGGACTATGTGCCCGAAGAGGCCTACCAGGATCTCATTCGCACGACGGGGCAAAAACTCACCGAAAAGCCGGAGCAGGCGAAAAAGAAGCTGCTGACGGTGCGCATCAAGACGCATAACGGCTCGGTGATTACGGGCCGGCAGGTCGGGGCGAACGCCGAGTTGGTTATCATTGAGAACGAGAATGGACGATTCCGCATACCGTCTGACGACATCGAAACTAAAGAAATTGTGTCCGGTAATTGACGCGGTGCACTCTACCCTTTAACAGGGACCAAAAATACTTGTTACAGCTATTCCGTTGCCGATCATGGTATGAATGTCCGGCGAGAGGGAGCTGAACGAGTCTTTGCGGTTACTTTACGAAGCGGAGGGCCCGAAGTTGTACGGATATCTCGTGAAAAAAGGCGGCGCCACGCTCGCCGAAGACATTATGCAAGAGGCCTTTACCCGGCTCTTTACCCGCCTGCGCAAGGCCGCCGACGTGTCGAATGCCCGCGCCTACCTTTTCCAGATTGCCCGCCATCTTTTATACCATGAAACCGCTTCGTCGGCCAAGTTTACGTCGGATGCCCTGCTCGAGAACCGCGCGGCTCCCGAAGGCACGGGTGATCCCGACCGCCTGGCGGAACGCGACCTGCTTTCAACTCTCGGTGAGGCTGTGAAGATACTCAATGCCAAAGAAGCCGAGATTTTCGAGATGCGCTGGAACCTGAACCTGACGCAGGTCGAGATCGCCGCGGCTCTCGATAAGAGCGAGCGGCAGATACGCCGCGATCTCGAGAAAATTGTTTCTAAACTGCGCGCCTTTTTCAAAGAAAGGGGTTGGGGCGACGCCGCTGCGGCGTTTGAGGCGCCATGAAAAAAGAACAACTCAAAGAAGAATTTTTCAAATACCTGGTCGACGAGCCTTCCACGGCTAAGGAAAAAATTGCCCGGCTCGCCGCCGAAGAGATGAGCGCGACAGCGATGGAACCACCCGCCGCGCTGTGGTCAAAAATTCAAAAAAAAATCTCTGAGCAACGTGCCATCGAAGATGTCAGTTTTGGCTCAAAACTGAAATCCCTATTCTCTCCGCCCCTGATGCCGGCCCTGACGCTGGGGGCTATCGGTATTCTTGTCGGCGCCTTTCTGCTCATCAGCCAGGGCAGCACGCCCAAAGAAGTTCCCCTTGTTGAAATCACGAAGGCGATTCCCAAACAAAAGGGGGATGTTCTTTTGGCGAAGGGTATGCGCATCGAAAATCTCGGCGGCGGCACAATTGCGAGAATTGCAGGCAATACAGATAAAATTATTTTATCGAGCGGTTCGTGGCAGATGGCACTCGAGCACAAGGCGCTCGAGAAACCTGTGCAGTTTATTTTCCCGGGCGGCGCGCTCGAGCCCATCGGTACTGCTTTCACGATCACGATTGGCAACGATGGCACAGCTGTAAATCTGATCGAAGGCCGCATTCGCCTCTATGAACGGGACGCCGCAGACGCAAAAAAGTGGAAGTCGAGTGAAGTCGCCGCGCCTTTCCATGGCACGCTGAAGCCGGCCCCGGTCGAAACAGAAATTAAAATCGAAGCCGACATTGTCGAGAAAAAGAAAGAGATACCGTCGAAGTATGCTAACTATGTGGGCAAAGATATCAGCGTCGAACTCAAAAACGGCGATAGGCTTTCGGGCAAGCTGCGCGCGATCAAGGATGGCGTGCTTTCGATCGCCAATGCTTCGGGCAATCTCAGAATCCGCGAACGCGATGTGGTCAGCCTTAGCCGCAATTGATTCAATGGCGACAGACATGATCAACGCAGGGGACGCAAAGTGACGCAAAGTAATAAAGCTATTCGGGTCTTTGCGCAACTCTGCGCACTCTGCGTTTTTTTCCTGGCATCTGTCGTATCGGCCACCGTCATCGTCCAGAAAAACGGCGACGTCATCAGCGGCCGCATTCTTGAAGAAAAGACGGATAAATATGTTTTCCAAAGCCCCTACGGCAAATTACAGATAGCGAAGGCGAATGTCTTAAAGCTGATTCTCGATGAAAAAACGATCGAGCTGAAAAACGTCACGGTGGGCGATAAGACCGTCAAGGCGCGGCTCGTGAACCAGGACAACAATACATCCGTCTATCTGACAGAAGACGGCCGTACGATTCGTAAAGACGACAAAGAGAACGCAGAGCCGGCGAAAAAAGATTTTCCGCGCGATAAAGTCATCATCGGCCTTTCAGGTTATTATGGTTTTTCGACTTTTCAGCAGTTTGCCACTGAAAACTCCGGTGGCCCCCCGCCACTCGAGCAGTCATGGCACCCGAATACATTTGGCTTCAATTTGTCGGGGCATTACGCCCTGTTCCGTTACATGGGTTTCGGTCTGAACGCCTCGTTTCACCGTTGGGCCAATACCGTGAGTTTTGCGCCACTGGCGCCGGCGCCGGGTTTTGATGCTGCAACCAGCAACCAATCGCTTTTTGCCGGCGCCTCCTTGGTTTTTTCTCTTTTGGGAAATCTCGGGTCGACGGTTCATGCGCACGACATACGCCTCGAGATTGCCGGGGGCGGTTCTTTCAATTCAGCCAATATCGATATGACTTTCAAACAGCCGCTCTCCGGGTTTCCGGCTTCGGCAAACGCGACGGGTAAGAATCGCGCCGCCGCACTCGATACACAGCTTTATTATACCTACAGTTTTTCCCCGTCCTTCAGGGTTCGCATGGGCTTTGGTTACCACCGCATTTTTTACACGAACATCTATGAACCGACTCTGCAGAGTGCATCTGCGTTTCCCGGTGCGCCTGGCGGCTTTAAAGGCGATTTCGAAAAAAGCCTGGGCTCAGAGGGGAAGAACCCCCAGATTATTTCAATTCTGCTCGGTTTCGAAATCGGCTTTTAGGCGTCGCGTTTCCGCAGGAAACTTATTTCGGATAAGCGAATGGCAGGCTGACCGGCTGGCCCATGATGTTGAACTCGACCGCCGAAGTAAAACGGTAGTCGGTAGAACTCAGGTCGCGCAGTTTCGGCACGAGATCGATAATGTCGCGGCCGCGCAGGTTGACGGGGATCGAAATCTGCGAATCGGACCCTTTGGGCAGGGTCTGGTTTTGTTTCGTGCCACTGACTACGTTCGTGCCGGCAGCAGTGAACCCATATTCGATTTTGGGTATCTTGATGTCGAACGGGTTGGAGTTCTTCACATTGAATTTCAGATTGAACGTCGCACTGGGATTCAACGGATTTGAGAAGTTCATGCTGCCGAAGTCGAGCGAACCGAAAGCGACATGGGGTAATTTTGGCACAGGTACAACCTTACTGCCCTCAATCGGTACATTGATCGTCCCGATCAGGTCATTGACATAAATACCCACTGCGCCCTTCAGCGCGATCTCTACGGAGTCCTTTTTAGCAAATTCAAAGATGGCTTCGACGGTTTCGACATAACGCACACGCTGTACGATCGAGAATTGTGTGGTTTCATTGGCTTTGATAACGACGTTTTTATCATTCTGCGCATCGATCATCCGCTTGCCGTCGACGCTGATCTGGAAGGCCAGCTTTGAAAACGTGACGCCAAAGCTGACTTTATTGTGGATGGAGTAGATATATTCAATATCCGCCCCTTCGAAATCGAAGCCCTTGAGCTGGATATCTTTGAGAGCGATTGTCGGCGCGTATTCGCTGAGTGTGTTCTGTAACAGCGAGCAGGAAAGCAGGGGGATTAAAACTGTAATCAGGGTAAAGGGTCTTAAAAAACGGCGCATCGTTCCGAGAGGGTGATTTGACAGCGTTGTCAACTAAAACTAGGCCAAAACTCCGTCCAGCGGAACCGTATTCCAGCTTTACAAGATACTGACATTTTCTTGGTTAATTGTCATGAGTAAAAAGAACCTGCTTCTCAACCCCAAAACGGAAAAATTCGAACATCTCGACGTTGCCTCGCGTCGCCTGATGACCAAGACCATCGAATACTTTGAGAAGAAGGGCCTGAAAAGCCTGAAACACGACGACCACGAACGCGTCTGGTACGCCGATTTTCTGAATGTTATTAAAGAGGAAAAGATTTTTGCGACGCTCATGACTCCAGCAGGCTATGGCCCCAAAGATTCACGCTGGGATACCTACCGTAACTGCGACTTCAGCGAGGTGACGGCATTTTATGGTCTCGCGTATTGGTACACCTGGCAGGTGACGATGCTGGGCCTCGGCCCGATCTGGATGAGCAAGAATGAAAAAGTCAAAAATAAAACTGCGGAACTGCTGCAGCAAGGTGGTATCTTTGCCTTTGGGTTATCGGAACGTGCCCACGGCGCGGACCTGATTTCGAGCGAAGTCACACTCACACCAAATGGTGACGGTAAATACCTTGCGACCGGTAGAAAGTATTACATCGGCAACGGCAATAAGGCCGCGCTCGTTTCAACGTTTGGCAAAGTTGCCGGCACCGGCGACTATGTGTTCTTTGTCGTCGAGGCATCCCACCCGAAATACAAACTTGTGCAGAACGTGGTCAACAGCCAGAATTATGTGTCGGAGTACGAACTCGACAACTACCCGATCACCGACGACGACATTTTAGCCGTGGGCCGCGAGGCCTGGGATATGTCGCTCGCGACAGTTGCGCTCTGCAAGTATAACCTCGGTTGGGCGTCTGTGGGTATCTGTACCCATGCATTCTATGAGGCGATCAACCACGCTTCGAACCGCGTGCTGTTCCGCCACAAGGTGACCGAATTCAGCCATATTCAGCAGTTCTTCGTCGATGCCTATACGCGCCTCATCTCCATGAAACTTTTCGCGCGCCGCGCGTCCGATTACATGCGCGCCGCTTCGGAAGGTGACAAGCGCTACCTGCTCTATAACCCGATGGTGAAGATGAAAGTCACGATGCAGGGCGAAGAAGTCATCAACCTGCTCTGGGACGTCATCGCCGCGCGCGGTTTTGAGAAAGATCTTTATTTTGAAATGGCGGCGCGCGACATCCGCGGCTTGCCGAAACTCGAGGGCACGGCGCAGGTCAACATGGTGCTGATTCTGAAGTTCATCGACAACTTCCTCTTCAACCCGAGCGACTTGCCCGAGCTACCAAAAAACGATTCGTTGGGTAACGATGCCTTCATGTTCACGCAGGGCGCGACGTCGAAGGCGCAGAACAAAATTCTCTTCCACGACTACAACAAGGCATATGACCAGTTCAAGCAGCTCGAGAATATTAAGGTCTTCCGCACGCAGATCGATGCATACAAAGAACTGATCAAGAATGCACCACCCGAAAAAGACCAGACCCGCGACCTCGACTTCATGTTAATCTACGGCGAACTCTTCACTCTTGTGGCTTATGGCCAGCTGGTGCTCGAAGCCGCGAAGATTGAAAATCTCGATATCGACCTCGTCGACCAGATCTTCGACTATATGGTGCGGGACTTTTCGAAGTATGCCGTGCAGCTCTATTCGAAAACCAGCAGCACGCCTGCGCAGATGGCAGCCTGCCTCAAGATGGTGAAGAAACCCGTGGCAAACGCAGAACGTTATGAGCGCGTGCGCGACGAGTATGTCTACTCACTCGCCGGCCAGTATGCGATGAACCCGTAACGGTTCAGGTGGATTGCATCTTCGCCAGATAATAGCTGCTATAACCCGCCTTATCTTTGGCTGCCGCGAGCTCAAAATAACGGCGGGCTTCGGTGATCTTTCCGGCACTGAAATAACTGCGGCCGATTTCTTCGAGCAGCAGCGGGTGTTCGCCATGCTTCACTATTTCGTTTTGCAGGTGGGTTACGGCGACATCGACACCCTGTTGTTTGCGCAAAACGCGAATCAGCGATATCGCAGCACGCAGGGGGAGTGATATGTTTTTCTGCAGGATCTCTTCGATGCGCGCGGCATTGCCTTCGGCAAGCGCAGCGCGGCTGAGCTCGACGTGGGCGATCAGCGCCGAGTCAGAACCGTGCGGTTTTGTCACCGCGCGCGGCTCACCTAAAATATCCACGGTGACAAGCGTGCGGTCGTCGTTGGCACTTTCAGCACCGAAAAAAAGATCGGTGGCGGCGAAAACAGATGCGGTAAACTGCCGCGCCCCGGCGCCGGCGCTGTCCTTGAGCAGGTCTTGCAGGCGGCTCTCTCCCCAGAATTCGCCGCTCTTCTGCCGCGCCTCGGTGATGCCGTCGGTATAGATCAGCAGCCGGTCGTCCTTTTTCAACTGCACACGCCGCACCGGAAAGTTGAGCGCCGGCAGCTTGCCTAGAATCGTACCGCCGCTATCGAGTGAGGCGATGGAGTTATCCGATAAGAGAAACATTTCCGGGTGTGCGGCACCGCAGTATTCGAGTTCAAAAGAATCGGGATGGATCTTGCAGAGAATCCCTGTGAGATAAAAATCTGTCTGCCCGATGATGCGGCACATGTCATCATTAATTTTACCCAGTACACGCCCGGTATCACTCTCGCCCTTGACGGCATTTTCGAGACTCACCTTCAGCATCGCGGTGATCAGCGCCGAACCCGCGCCATGGCCCGAAACATCCGCGACGAAAATACCCGCTTCACCCGAATCGAAGCGAAAGATTTCAAAATAATCGCCGCCCACAGCCACCATCGGTTTAACCCGGCCGGCGATGGCGATACGGTCGTCGGCATACTCGTCGCGCGCGAGGATGGCTTTCTGTACTGTTGCGGCGATCGCCAGGTCGGACGACATTTCCTGGTTGCGTTCAGCGAGTATGCGCCCCTGGTCAAAATAACTCGCCTCAGATTTCTGCAGGCGCAGAACGACAAAACCCAAAATGCCCACGATTGAAAACAGCGCCGTCGTCACCACAACCATATGCAGAATTGCCATGATATTGTTATAGACCGGAATATTGAGTTCCGGTGGCAGCTTGCCCATGAGGTAGAGGACTCCTAATGCGCAAAAGCCCACTGAAGAAAAGCCCGCCGTGAAAAAACCATAGCGCAGATCGGTGACGAGCACCGTGAAAGCCGCGACGACAATGAGCACCATGGTGAAGGGGCTGGCAAAGAGGCCTGTGGCAGAGAGCGCGTAGAGCAGTACAAGGCTGTCGCTGGAGATCATGAAGTAGATCATGATCTTGTCGCCCTTTAGGTTCCAGAACGAAATAAGCGCCAGTGTATTCATGAACGCCAGCGCTCCGCCTGCTACCGTAATGTAGCGGGCGAAGGGTATATTGAACCAGTTGATCAGGACGGTCGAAAGTGCGATCCAAAAATAGCGGGTATAGACGGCGGCGAGCAACTGCCGCCGGTAGCGCTGGGTCTTTTCGGTGTCGAGGTGGTTCATGCGGGCGACATCGTGGCGATGCGCGACGCGTCGGTCAAGGGATTTATGGGGTCAATAGCTGCCGACGTTCACAACCTTGGGCGCCCCGGATGCCGGTGCAATAATCGTGACGGGAGCGGGCATACCCTTTGCCGGATCATTTTTAGCAATCCAGACGGTGTAGCGCGCCCCGGCGATCTTTTTCGCACCATACCCTTCGCCGTTCGAAACGGTTTTGTTCACGCGTGTGATTTGTAATGGGTAGGCATAGTGTTTGAAATTATTGAAATCCTTCTTTAACCCAAATTGTTTTGTGTTGTTCGAGACCGAACCATTGTCGTTGACCAGCGTGCCGCCGGCAATTTCGCCAAAGGCCGTTGCGGCGTCTTCGACAGATTTGCTGTCTTTGAGTATTTTTGCATAGGCCTCGACGATTGTTTTGACTTCAGCAGGCAGATCTGCCGCCGGAATGTCATCCGCCTTGTTCCATGCATTCAGTGAAGTGAGGGCGCACAGGCATAAGCCGAGCATCAGTTTTTTCAGCATGATGCTTTTTAATGTTTGGCCGGTGGCGGTCAAGCGCATATCATGCAGCCTACTGGTTCAGGAAGATCAGCACGCGTTCGTGGGCGAAGTCGGCCACCAACAGTGCATTGGGTGTCATCAGAATCGAAGAAGGACTCTTGAACACACGGCCTGAGGCGGGATTCGAGCCGTTGTCATCCACATTGTCCTGATTGTCATCGTTTGCCGTGACATGCGTGAAATCATTTTGGCCGAGCACGACATTTGCGGGCTGGTTGTTCGCGGTGGGGAACGTATTCCAGATCAGCACGCGGTTATTGCCCTTGTCGAGTACGGCGAGACGTATACCATCGCTCGAGACCGCAGCAGGCGCGCTGAGCGAGCTGGCAGACGGGCCGCCGTTGTTCACTGCACTGGTTGAAAAATTCGGCTGCCCGAGTACGATATCGGCGGCCTGGCCGTTGGTCGTGGGAAAATTATTCCAGATCAGCACACGATGGTAACCTGCATCGGCGACCACGAGTTTCTGACCATTGGTCCAGGGTTTACCCGGTGTCATGAGCGTCGTTGGTCCTGCCCCCCCCGCTGTGCAAGAGGTAAAGTTTGTCTGTCCGAGGACCAGGTTGGGAAACTGCGTACCATTCATGGGCATGGGATTCCAAATCAAAAGCCTGTTGTTTGTCTTATCGGGCAGAATTAGCCTGCCCGCGGATGCTTCAAGCTGTTCGTTGGTATTGGCAAATTCGCTCTGCGTACAGGTGGCACCGGTGGATCCCTGACCGAATGATGGCGCCGGAAATGCACCCGCGCTCATCGGCGGTGGCGCAAAAAACGAAAGGTCTGCAGCTGCCGTGGTGTTATTGGTGCGGATCATCAGAGGTCCGTCAACAGCGACCGCGCCGTTAAAACCTGTCACAATGTACGAGGCCGGTGCATCGTTTACGTTTGGCATCAGATTAAAGACATGTAGTTTGCTGCCCGTCTTTTGGCTGAGATAGAGTGTACCCATCTGCGCATCCATGTCGACGATGTCGAAGGTACCGGTGGTTCCCTTCGTGGTGAAATTGGCTGAACCCAGAACGAAATTTGCAGCCTGAAAGGTCGTGAACGAGCCATTGCCGCTGCCAGGGTTAAACATCTGCTCCCCCGGTTTCGGGAAGGTCTGGTCCCAAAGCAGCGAGGGTGTAACTCCCTCAACAATGTACATTTCCTGTTTCGAACTGCCTTCGGGTACGGCCGATAACAGAACGAGTTCTCCGCCGCGATTCGCACTGTAGAGAACACTGAGGTTGCGTACTTGCACATGCGCATTGGCCAGGGAAATGCCCAGTGCCGTAACCGGACCACCCATCGATTGGTAAGATGATGTTTGCACCTGATTTCCCTGGACCGTGAAAAAAGCATCCTGCCGCTGCACAAACTGGGGATTGATCTGTATCAGGCTATTGCTGCCCTGGCTGCTGTTCATCGCGTTCAGGGTTGCATCCGAAGAATCGGGGCTCATTAGATAGACCAGCCCTGTCGTCGTGTTGCGGGCGAAGAGGCTCGTGCCAGAAATAGCAATGCCGACGATCTTGAGGCTTGCCCACAAGGTATTGTTGATAGCTGTCAGCGCCGTGGTGTTTACCGACCCCGAGGTGACATCCGCATAAACGATATCACCTGAAGAATCGTTCACATAGATGCGCACACCCGACGAAGACTTTGTCATGGCAAAGGAGATCGTACTATTCCAGGCTTGCTCGGCGGATGACACCGTCATCGGCTGGGGCGCATTGAAAAATGGCAGAACGCCGTCTTCGTTGTACGGTGTCAGGGATTTCGTGATAAATATGTGGTGCTTACCCGTCGTGCAGCTGCCGCAGGTGCGGTCAGAGCCGAATGCTGCGACCAGGTATCCGTCAGATAACCTCACGAGGTAAGGATTGTAATCGTCATAGTCTGCAAGCGAGATGGCTGCACCGTCGGCGGTGCGTAAGGCAAACGCCGTACTGATCTTCGCATCGTCAGCCTGCTTTAATGCGCAACCGAAATAGAACAAAGCCGGCCACAAAAATAACAGCCGGATTTTTTTCCCTTTAAATACGCGCATCACATCCCCCTGCCTTTTACAACAAAATCATATATCATCAAAATACCACCGTCAGACTCACCAGGTGCGCCATCCGCAAATCGGAGCCGCTGCTACCGTCTGAATTCGTACCCGGGTAAGCCGCGCCCGGTTTAAAAACACCAAAGCCATAGAAGAACTGGATATCGGTAAAAACACCGTACGTCAGCGCGACATCCAGCCCCTGGCCGACATCCGCATTGTCTTCCGTTGCATAGGTATCAGAGATACCGCCCTTGGCTTTTGTTTTGCGGTAAAGCGAGTACTTAACCTGGGTGCCCAGATTGCGCAGCGCATGGATAAATTTCAGTGGCCGCAGCTGAAAGCCGGCACGGTAGATTGTCATGTTGGTGAGCCGCGGCTTGAGCGCGAGCCCGGCTGAAAAGCTGCCATACGCCTGAAAGGCATTGTAGTTGCCGGAGTTATTGCTCTGCGACGGTGTGGAAACGCTGGTGCTGTCTTCATCGCCGCTGCCCATGGCAAAATCGGCAACGAATTGCGAGTCGATGCGCTTGAGTACAGGAAGGGTCCAGCTGAAATTGGCAATCACCGCATAGGCCTGTATTGCCGCCGCGGTCGAAACGCCGTTGCTCACGGCGTTGAAGGCATTACCGCCCTGGTAAATGGCATCGATGCGGTAACGGTAATTCGCATTGTAGATATATCCTAAAAGCCCGATGCCCGCATAATACGGATTATATTCGTACCGCGTTGTATTCGACGAGGCTTCGCTGATCATATCTTTGGAAACCAGCGAGTACAAGGAAAGCTGGCCGCCCAAAAAAACCGGGGAGGTATAGTCGACAACACCAAACACCCGCTGGCCTGAGTTCTGCACTCCCGAATCGGCGCTCAATGTCGGTGTCGATACGAACGCATTGGTATCGCCTGCACAACCGGTCACATTCAGTGCGCAGTTTTTAGAGCCATAGTCGGCAGAATACAGCCCCATGCCGCGCAGCGTACCAAAAGAAAAGGTGCCCGTATATGCAGCGCCGTCGGCAAAGTTGGCAAACAATATGCCCTGCTCGGTCATGAAAAAATTTCTGCCGAAATTGAAGCGGTGGTTTCCGAAGGTGGCATCCACAGAGAAAATTTCCATGGCTCCTGAAACGCTGGTCTGCTGTGTACCGTTGGTAGGCGCTTCGATGTAGCGTTTCACCGTCAGGTTTCCCCGCACGAGGGTTTCAAACCGGCGGTCGTAGGTATACTTGAGGTAAGGCCGGTAAAACCCCGAGAACAATCCCTTCGTAATCGTTTTATCCTGGTAAAAGGTATTGGTCGTGATTGCGCCCAACCGCACGTTGTGATTGCTGGTAATAGCTTCTTCTGCCGCTTCTGCGCGGAGCGCACCGGCCGAAGCAACAGCGAGGCACAAAGGCAAAACTTTGAAATATTTGAATCCCATGTTCGCGTCAGAATTTACGCAGTACAGGCACGACTGCAGTGCCCTGCTGATTGAAGCGGTTTACGTTATTGAACAATCTCTGGAAATCATTGCCCATGCCGGCCTGGTTGTCGATATTGTTAAACATGAACATGCCTTCCTGGCGTGTTTGTCCCGGCATATTCGCCTGCTGGGGCCGCAGCTTTTGCATCTCGCTTTGCAAGGGATTCATTACCTTCATGCCCTGCGTCTGCGCGCCATTGCCTTCGGCGATTGTCAGCGAACGGTTCAGGCCTTCGAGTTTTGCCTGCTGCTGTTTTGCGCCCGCTTCGAGGCTTTTAATCTCTTCGCGGATCTCCTGGATGTTGCGTGGTTCATCGGAGTTTTTTTCACGCAGCTGGGCATTCTTTTCAGCGATCTTGTCTTTGGTCTCGCCGAGTGCCTGAGCGACATTTTGTCTCTCTGCGAATAATTTCAGAATTTGCACACGGTTGCCGATTTCCCGGGACCGGGCTTCGACATTTTGCAGCCGCGCACGCGCTGAATCAGCGAGCTGCGCATCTTGTTTCTGCAGGCAGGCCCTTGCTTCGCCCGCCTCGAGGGCGCTGCTTTCTTGCTGCGCGACGGCATTCAGCAGTGTCGCGCGGATCAGTTCTTTCTCTGAAGGCGCGGGTGCGGGTTCCAGGAAGGCCGGTGAGTGCAGGGCATTCACGGCGAAGTGCTGACCATGGCGGCGCGCACTGAGAAAAGAGCCGCGCACGCCCGCGACGGCGGTTGCGCTTCTGACTTTGAAGACATTCATTTTGCCTTCATCGGCGCGCGGCACAAAGGAATTCACGCCGCCATTGGCTAGATGCACTTCGACATTGCTGCCATCGTTCGTGGCGGCGATCTGGTTGAAACTGATCGTGGTATTGGGTTTCAGTGATAACTGGCTGCCAGTCCGTAACATGACGATGACGCGGCTGTTGTAGCCGGTCTGTATTGTAGAAGAGGGATAGACTAAGGTTCCCAGGCCGGCAGCGACCCAGCGGCCATTTTCAAAAATCTGGGCTTTACCTTGCAACCCTGAAATTTTGCCCGCGGGCTGTTCAGCGGCAGTTGCCGGTGAGAACGGCGAAACAGCCATAAAGGCCAGGACTCCTGAAAATACCAAAATGTTTGCTCTCATAGATTCTCCGCTTATTTCCTGTTTATTTTTGCCGGGCCAACCGGGTTGTTATACATCTCTTCGTAGGTTTCGTAACCGAATTCCCGGTAGGGGTTTTCTTCTGAATTCCAGTTTTTGACTTCGTCGGCCTGGGCGAGCGCCTCATCCATGAGGCTCATCAGCTCGGCCCCGGTGATGCCATCGCTTGCCGAAAGTCCATCGGCAACGAGGCCGAGGCCTTCGGCATTTTGCAGGGCATACCATGACCAGCCGGTTAACCGGAACATAAAACTTTTCTGTAAGCCATGCGCATTGATGGCGGCTTTCGCGGCTGCACCCAAGGTGAGATTTTCTGCATAGATGTCTTTGATGCCGGCGGTTTTCAGTATGCCCAATTCCGTGACCCGGGTGCAGCGGTCGGCATCGGTGGCATAACGGGCATATTCACCGCGTTGCAGAAGCACGATGCGACAGGCATCGGCATACGTCGCGCGCGGTTTCACCTGCAGCGCACGTACGGCCGCCATTTCGGGATCATCGGTTCGCGTCGGGGCCTGCGGCTGCAGCTCGGTTTGTTCCGTTTTGAGCTTTTGAGGTTTTTTGGGGCGCCGTGTTCCCGGTCTCTGGGCGGCCAGCGCAAATGTTAAAAGGAGGAAAATCGCGATTCTTAGCATAGTTAGATACTCAGCCCTGACTTAGACGAGGAAAATTCCGGTTTTACCGGACAATTTTTTGATTTTTTTTATAAAAAGACGAAAATCGCGGATATTTTAACGCATGGCATGGGGATTTGAAATATACACCCCACGCGAGGCTTTCGTTCTGCATGCGGACTGAACAAATGGATGAAGTTTATTGCGCGACGTTTATCTTTAAGAAGGGCAATTTCGATGAGGAATTCCATCGTTTAGACAAACGCGTTGCTGATTTTGCGCGGGCTACGCAGGGATATCTCGGTGAAGAGAGTTATGAGAACGCAGAGAATGGCCAGATCATCAATCTGTATTACTGGAATGATCCGGAGGGATTAAGGGCTTTGATGCAAAACCATGACCATCGACAGGCAAAGCAGCAGCAGGAGAGGTGGTTGGACGGTTACCAGGTCATTGTGTCCAAGGTTTTGGCTGCGTACAATAATGGCAAGTTTGTACATCCCCTGCAGTCCGTGGGTTTGCGTTCAGCGATTCTGCCGAGAGCAGGCGGGGAATCCGACTAATTCCCTTAAGAGCAGTAAAAGTTGCATCACTGATGGTGTTCGAAATGATGACCTATGCTAAAATTAACACCATGGCTGTATTTTTTAATGGTGCTATTGTCCACAGCGTCCATTTCTTCAGCAGAGATAGCAAGTAGCAAGCCTTCTGAGATAAATTCCCCGAGTCGCAGTCTAAACCGATGGGGCGTTGGCGTCTCTGGAGGCGGTCCGGGGCTTCTCTATTCACTCAACGGCGATTACTACATCACGCCGAATATCGATATTGAGCTTGGCGGCTCTTTTATACCTCTATATTCTTCCAGCGGATCTAATAATTGGAACTTTTTCGGCGCATACTTTGGAGCAAAGTACGCGTTCTTGGGGCATCAACCGGGCCAGCGCTGGAGTCCGTATTTAGGAGTGATGGCGACTGTTTGGATCTTGGGCGGAGACGTAGCATTCGCAACAGGAAATAGCATCTTCTCTTCCCAGGTTTCAACAGAAAAAGCCTACGCTCCGTTTTTTGGAGCTTATTTTCCGTTGGGCATTGAGTTGATCGCCTTCAATGGCTTCACATTTGCGTTCGAATTAGCGTATCTTTATATACCATCCAGCAGCGTCACCTTGAATTCAAAAACGGTACCTGGTGCAACTTCGACGATGAGTATTTCAAATGTTTCGAGTCCTTACGCTGCTATCAGGTTTGGATTTCATTTTTGATTTTTTGGTCATGTATTTACTGATGACATGCCTGTTGGCGCTGGCTCTTCCCGAAGCCCGAGAGCGGCCGGGCTAAGAGCTGGCGGCGCTGAGGGATTTCTCGCTGCGAAGAGGTGATGCAGATCGGTTTGATTCTTTCGCCGGCCCCGGAGTTATCGCGTTAGAGGCACCGAATGGCCGTCTCATGCGTCTCTCAAGGTTATTTGGCTGAAAACTTTACTGCCGCCGAATCGCAGGTCCTATAATCCATCGCCGCGCAGTACGAGTAGATAATCACGCTGTACTCCCTGTCGATCACCCGGCTAAATTTATGGCCAAAATCAGGAAAGTCCCGGTCGCTCAGTTTATCAAAAGAAACGGTAGGTGCCTGAATTCGAATACAACTTACCCCGATTTCGCTGACGTATATGAGAATTCCGGTTTCCCTATCTAAAACGCGGGCGAATTTTTCAAAACCCTTCAGTTCATATTCTTTGCTGACCACAGGCGTTGTCACAGTTGTGGTTTTGCAACGGTTAAAAAACATGAAAAGGGCTGAAAGGAGAAATAGTACCCGGGCGCTGTTGCTCATAGAATGCCCTCGATTTGGCTATGCCGGCTGCGGCGTCAATGCTTCTTCGGGGGACAGGCCGAGCACGCGAGGGCCCACGGGGCCGCAGCGAGCGCAGCGGGTATTTCTTGTTGTGCGTAGTTACGGTAGACGGAATAAAAACTAATAGAAGTTTGTCGATATGCTCCGGTGGGTTATTATTTTTTCTGTGGCAGGTGGCCTTTGCTGTCAGAGCCGGAGAATTCTAACTCATAAGGAAGGAGCGCTGGATTACCTTATTCAAGGTGAGTATTCAATTCATGAAATTAGGGAGGGTGGGGCTAGTGCCGTAGATGTCGTTGTGGTTGAAATAAAAGAGAATAATGGAATTTATTCCGGCATCATGGAGAGAAAAGTCATTCACCTAATTAAACAAGGCAAGGTTATGGCTGAATTTCAAGCTAAGTTGTATGGGCCACGGCATTCCAAGAATGAGATAATCTTTCGGGATGAAATAATATTTTCTTGTGAGTCAAAACTGAGACCCGGAATAAAAAAAGCGCCCAAAGATCTGACGGAAGCCGATTTTGATCGCAAATGGTGCAGAGACAAATATCAATTATCTGAGTATAACGATGCAGAAAAGTCAGAAGAGTTTGGCGCTGTTTATTTTACTGTTAAAAGTAATTCTGAAATCTGGTGGTATACAGGAGCGGGGCAGCCAATTAAACTATTTCGAAAAATGGTCATTCCGGAAGGTGCAAAAACGCCGAAACCGTAATTACGCACCACGTGGAAAATACCCGAATTGCGTTCTCGCGGGTGTAAAATGGTTTCATTCTCGGTTTTATGCGCCTATCGTGGGAGCGCATTTGCTCGGAGCGCCTCGCGAGCACGGCAAAACGCACCGCCCGGTGCGCCGGGCGCAGCGATCTTTGGATTGGGTGCCCTTATCGGCTTTTAGATGCATTGCGGGCGCCTGTAATGCTATCAAGGGTGCTGGCAGATTGTACAGAAACCATGATCATATTCTTTTTCGACGGCTTGACGCACCGATTTCCTTTTATCGGAATGTCCGTGTGAGATATCAATTTCCAATTGGCATTACGGCACTGCTTGCTCTCGTAAACATCGTACCGCTTAGTGCTGCTAGTGACCCGATGACATTGATCACTGAAAAATCATGCAAGTGCATCGAAGCTCTCGATCATGCTCAATTCAAAACTCAGGAGCAGCGTAATATGCAGCTCGGACTTTGCGTAATCAAAAGCGCAAAGGGTTTCGAAAAATATCTCAAAATTGAAAAGAATATCGACATGGAGAAAATTGCCGAAGGTGATCATGGCACCAGGCTTGGTTACCTTTTCGCGTTGGAAGCTGCCAGCGTTTGTCCGAACACTTTTGCAAAAATCGCGAGTGAGGACGACGATAAGGTCACGAGAACGGTATCCGGAAAGATTACCGACATCAATTCCGGAGTCTATACAAAGATAACGCTAGAAGATGCGACCGGCAAGATGAGCAGCCTATACTGGATTTTCAACTTCGATAATTCAAATATTTTGCTAAGTACGCAAAAGGACAAGAACGAGCGATTTGAGTTTAGTTATACAGAGAAAGAGATTTATTTCCATGCTCGGAAAGAATATCATAAAGTGAAAATTATTTCCGCGGTGAGAAAACTGTGAGAGCTTTGCGAAAGTTGGTTTGTACACACCTTAAAGAGCAAGGTACCTGATCTAAGGCCTGAATTCTCACAACTAACCCTTGTGCTGCGATAGGTTTGTTACGCCGATACGAGGTCGGCGCATAACCAAGGCGCAATTAATACAGGCAACTACCGTTTACGTGCAATTTGTAACAACATTGCATTCCACCCATGTGCTGACTCGCCTCTTGCTCCCAGCGTCGCCAACAGCTTTTTCCCTGTAACAACACTGTCCGCAATGTTGGTATGCACAAACATATGCTTTGACTTCAACAGTTCCGCCTGCGGATGGTTCGGGTCGTAGCCGCGCGGCACTTTTTTGGATTTGTCTTCATTGACCACTTCGGGAAAATTCTTACGGAAGGTTTTGTCGCCCAGTATTGCCACGATGCGGCTCTTCGGTGCGGCAATGTCCTGTTTGAGGTTTTCGAGCACTGCTTTGTCGGGCATGTAATAACCCGCGCCGAAGATCGATTCGCCGCCGGGTTCGATGTGGATATAATAGCCCGGAACTGTATCGCTCTTCTTGCCGCCGCTGCAGATGAAGGCCGCGAGGTGGGTTTTGTACGGCGACTTGTCTTTGCTGAAACGCACGTCGCGGTAAATACGGAACAGGCAGCTTTTGGGGTCGATCGTCGTCAGCGCCTCGTCGTATTCGCTGAGTGCAAAGATCAGGCCCGAAACCAGTTCGAGAAAATTTTTCTGCGCAGTCTCTACATCCGCCTTGTGCTTTTGAAACCACTCACGGTTGTTATTCTTTTTCAAGGCCTTTAAAACCTTGAGGTCGTTTTCGGTCACAGCTTGGGATTTTTTTTTGTGCCGTACCTGCAACGACAATACGCATGGCTACTGAACAAGTGTTGACTATATAATTCGGCGACAAACTGCTTTTTTGGCGCTGCACGAAGCTGCGGGGGGATATAACAATCAACTAATCCCCACAGGAGCTTCTATGAAAAAAAGTCTTTTTGCAGCTATCTTTTGTTTTGCAGCCACGGGGCTCTTCGCAGCACCCACCACGATCTATGTTCACGGTTTTCATTTTTCTGTCGCGAAGACTGAAACGGCAAAAACCTGCCAGGGCAAGTCTACCTGCGAATCGTATTGGGGCGTTCAGGACAACTCGACTCCGGTTGTTCATACCGGCTATGACGGGCGTTATAATCCAACCGTGGCAGGCACAGAGCGCGGCTCAACGCGGCTGCTCGCCAATCTCAACGCGTATTGCCGCCGTGACCGCGGCCAGTCCTGCCGCATCGTCAATCACTCGATGGGGGGATTAACCACCGGGTTCGTGTTGGCGAATTATAACCGCAGCAATATTTATAACGTGCTCTATGTCACTTCACTGGTTTCGGCCGAAGGCGGTTCTGAGCTGGCTAACATCGGTTCGCCGGTTTTAACGACGCTCAATATCATCACACTCGGCCTTTCGAATTTTTTCCTGAATTTCCCTGACGCCGTTTCTGTTCTGAAAACGAGCGCGGCACGTGCCGCCTATGACCATAACCTGACGAATGGCACACCGTTTTACCATCTCGCGGGCAATACCTCTGAATGGTATATTGACTGGATTTTTCCCGGTAAACACGACACCGTACTTGCCATGCATTCTACCTGCAGCTACCGCGACATCAAGTCGTTCACGCGCTGCGGCGGCGAGAGTGTTACTTCGGGTATCTGGCCTTTCAGAAGTACAAAATATTATACGACGCATAGCGGCCACTACGTGCACCCGCGCTACAGCGCGGCGGGTGTCGGCATCAAACATCTCGACTTTCCGAACCGTAGCGACGTCGCAACGGCAGCGCCGTAACCGAAACGCGTCACCGGTGCGGTTATGCAGTGCCGGTGATTTAGTATGAAACAGAAACGGTATTATTTTATCGCCGGCGCCGTAATTCTTCTCGGCCTCGGCTTAGTATTTTATTTCTATAAGGGACGCAGCGAGCGCCGCGGCAACGCCGTAAGCGACCACAAACGCCGCGTGCTCAGCGCCTTTGAAGATCCCACCCGTGAGTTGCGCGAACTGGCGCTGAATGCGCAGGTGCCGTATGCAGATGTGCTGTCGGATTTCAAAATCTGGGCGCAGTATCCGCAGGATTCACGGCCGCTTTCCCGCGACGATGTCGACATTCTCAATTTTGGAAAAATCGAACTGCCGTACACGCCGATGCCGGTTATCGAAAACGGCAAGCCCAAAGAGCCCGTCTATTCCTGTGTGCTGCAGCCCAATGCGCACACAGCATACGAAAACGAAGACCTCGAGACCCACCTGCGTTGCCAGGAGATACAGAGCGGAAAATTTGTCATGCCGGATGTCAGGGCGATGAAACTGACGCGCACTGCGGGAATCGGTATTTTCGATGTGCCACTACCCGATGTGCGGAAGAATGACCGCGCGCCTGTCTCCGTTGTTTTTGCCTACCGCGCGCGTCCCCAGGACTGGGGTGACATGGAGCTTGCGGTTGATTTTCTCATACCCGAAGAGAAGAGTTCGTTTATCCACCGGCTGAAGGTGCATTTTTTCTCCTCTCCCGAAGCGCCGGCAAAGTTTACGGGGAAATTTAACGAGCGTATCGATAACGGGTCTTTGATTCTTTCTGTCGAAGTCAATGTGCGCAAGCCAGGCCCCTACCGCATCGAAGGCAATCTCACGACCGACGACGGCCAACCGATCGCCCATGCCCGTGTCGACAGCCGTCTTGGCGGTGGCGCGCAGTGGGTGGATCTCCTCTTCTTCGGAAAAATTTTTCATGATAAGGGAATGCCGGGGCCGTATAAAGTCGCGGCGCTCTATGGCGCGCAGCAGAATCTGCCGATCAACCCCGATGCTTTGACCGGCCCCCCGGACCAGGTCGACAAAATGATCCAGATGACCGAGCAAACCGAACCGATCAAACGCGCGTTGTTGCCCTGGCAGGGTGATTACCACACTTCCGCATATCCCTTGAAGACCTTTTCTTTCGCCGAGTACGATTCCGAATTCAAGCGTGAAAGAATCGGCGAACTCGAAAAACTCGCCGCCGGCAAATGAAGCCATGGCTGTGCGCGCTGCTGGCAAGCATGCCACTCCATAACGCGGTCTTCGCCCTGGTCGACGGTTCGAACACGGAAGTTCCGGCAGCGGTGCAGCTGAGGGATTACCTGATACACAGCAAATACCCGGAAGAGAACCGACTGCTCGGCGCAAACGATGAAGCTCTGGATCAAATTCCGCTAATTCCCGGAGACGCCTCGCCGAGTGCAGAGATTCTCGGCTTTTCGGACGACAGGCTTTCAAAAGGTTCGCTGCTGGTTTCGTTTTTGGTCAGCGTGCAGCAAGCCGGCACCTTCAGTTTTCGCACGTACCTCATGAGCGATACGGGTAAGCCCCTCGTACATACCATACTCACGCGTGAACTGAAGCCGGGAAAACATACGCTCACTTTTCTTTTTTACGGAAAAGCGGTGCGCGATGCCAGGCACTCGGGTCATTTTACTTTTTCGGGGCTGGTGGGTGAAAAGTTGCCCGATGCCACGGCCGGCTCCGGTCGGCTGAATTTTTTCCGGAAGCCCTACCGCACGAAGCAGTACCGCCATTCAGATTTCACTTCGCAGGATTGGGATTCGCCGCAAAAGCGCGCCCGCATCCGTGAACTACAGCAACAGATTAAGGCCGGGAAACCTTAACCACTGGCCGGTGTGCGGGTGGCAGCGCCGGCGTAGTGGCAGGCGCGTCGTCTGCCTCGCCCATCGCGGTTTCCGAGTCACCGTCGTCGAGTTCCCAACGCTCCGGGGTCAGGCGGTAATAACGGTAAGATGAAGTGTCTTCGGTGACGCGGCATTTGCCGTCGCGTTCGGTGTGCCGTTGGCGCAGCACGATCTTCTGTGCGTCATTGTTGTCGCGCGACCAGAGCGTCAGGTTGCCGACCTTGCCACCGCAGCGTTTCTGCAAAGATTCTTCGAGAAAAATTTCCTGGCCGTGCTGGTCGCGGGCCGCTTCGACCTCGCCCGTCGCGGCAACGCGCAGCACCTGGTAGTCGGCATAACGTTCTTCGGCTTCGCGCGCCTCATGCCTGATGAAGACATAACTCGTATTGCCCGCTTCGAGAGTTTCGGTAATCTCACCCTCGGCCTGGTAGACGAATTCACAACTGGTTTTTCCGGCAAAGAACAGCGTCACCGGCTGCGCCGCGCCTTTCCCTTCATCTGGGTCGGGCAGCATCAGCTGCACCGCACCGACCTGCGTCTGCAGGCGCATGATTTTGTGTTCGATCGTAGGCGGCTTCTCATCGTCGGCCGAAAAATTTTCCGCAATATACTTTCGGGCTGCCTTGTCGAGGTCGGGGCAGCCGCCTACCTGTTGGGCCGACAGGCCTGGCAGGGCAAAGAGGGAGATCCCACTGAGGGTCAGAATACTGCTGATCGTGCGCATAGTCATTCGACGCTTTCATGCCACTTTGGTTCGCAAAACCTACTTTCCAGAGGCGCAGTGGGATTAACCCCGGTGCAGGCTTATGCTCGAATGGTTATGGCACCTCAGTTTCGTTTCGGCCAGCGCCGTTTTTCTCGGCCTGAATGTGCTGATTTTTCTTGGCGCGCTGGCCGCGGGCTGGTTCATCGACAGATATCTCGCGCGGCGTAGCTTGCCCCGCGGACGCATCACGGCGACCGAACTTGTTTTAAGTCTTTGCACCGTCTGCATCAACAGTGCGATCACTTCGGCGGGTTGGCTGCTTTGGCAGCGGGGGGTAATCCAACTCAATGTTGCAGGCAATGCGTGGCAGATACTGCGCGATACGCTGGTGCTCGTCGTGGTCATGGATCTCGCATTATACGTTCTGCACCGCATCGCGCACATACCGTTGTTCTATAAAATTGCGCACTACAAACACCATGAGTATAAAGAGGTGCGGGTTCTGACGCTTTTTGTCATGAGCCCGCTCGAGGCTTTGGGTTTCGGTACGCTCTGGGTTTTTACGCTGTGCTTTTTTCCGTTCACGATTGAGGCAATCGCGGTTTTTCTCAATCTGAATCTTTATTTCGGTGTCACGGCGCATGCGGGCGTGGCGCTTTACCCCGCGGGGTTGCGGCGTGCCTGCGCCGCGATTGGTTTGACCTACCCGGAGTTTCATGGGGCGCACCATGAAAATGAAGCCGTCAATATGGGGTTTTATACACGTATCTGGGATGTTTTATTCCATACCGAAGGCCGGAAATGATGTATTTGTAGAGCTATTTATCCTTTTTTACTTGACTGGCCGCCATCGGATAAAAATCCCCTCGCATGACGTCGCTAAAAATTGAAACCGAGAACCTCAATATCACGATCGACAACGACACGCTGGTAAAATTCCGCAAGTTCTGGCGCGAGAATGATTTCACGCTCGGCATAGAGCTTCTCGATGCGCAGCACATGTGGCTCATCGCGCTGATTTTCCATCTCGATACACTACTGTCGCAAAAAGGCGAAAAAGACCTGAAGCAGATCGATGCAGTTTTTAGCGAAGCGCTGCGTTATGCGGATACACACTTCCAGGCCGAAGAGCTGGCGCTGGCCGAGTACCGTTTTCCTGAAGAGACCGACCATGCGGCGCGCCACCATGCGTTTAAGGATAGCATCAAAAATATCCTGAGCTCCCCCGAAAAAGGCGATGCCGACCGTGCGGGGCAGTTGAGTAAATTCCTGCAGAACTGGCTGGTGCAACACATCAAAAAAGAAGACTTTGCCTACCGCGATTTTTTCCGCACCGAAGGCATCGACGCCAATGCCTACTTTCAGCGCCTGATCGCCGGCGGTTCAGAGTTTGCACTGACCGAGAATCAGCTGAATCTCTATGCCGAGATCATCCAGAACAATGAGATCATTCCCGGAATCTCGAATGAAGTTTTGAGCGAGGTGCGCCGCATGTGGAAAAGTTTTTCCATCCGCCTCTATGTGCCGCTCATTGATATGCAGCATCTCTGGCTCATCAAGATGATAGTGGAGCTCGAAGTCGCGCTGAAAGAAAATTACGATAAGAGGCTCAACCTGCTGAGCGATCTTCTGCCCGATGTGAAAAGGTATGTCGAAGAGCATTTTTCCGCCGAAGAGGCGATGATGGATGCCTTGGGGTATCCCGCGGCGGCGGGGCATAAGAAACTGCATGAACTTTTTAACCGAACGATTTCTGCTCACGACGCCGAATATGCGACGCGCACAAGACAGGGCGCTTCGGTGCTGGTGCATGACCTCAAGGACTGGCTGCTGACACACATCGTGATCGAAGACGCCAAATTTGCGAAACTCTGCCGCGAAAAACATACCGAAGCTATAGCCGTATCGAAACATATGATTGGCGAAAAAAAAGCGCAGTTCCGCAAGGCGCAGATTTTACTCTACCAGTATATTGTCGGACAGGGCAAATAACTTCCCGGGCCTTAGGACTTGACAATCGGACCGACCGGAATAGCGTCACCCGATGCTGCCGGTACTCTTATTGGTCAGTCTTGCCGGCTTTTCGGGCGAAATCCCGATTGGTAAAACGACCGGGTATCTCAAAAGCGACGGGCCCGTCGAAGCGATGGCCGCGGCACCGGGTTGGCAGCCTCTCGGCAAAGACCATGCCGGGCTGGGATTTCATAAAGACCCGGTTTGGCTGCGCTTCAGCCTGGTAAATCCCGAAGCCACGGCAAAAAATCTTGTCCTCGATCTGGGTTATCCCCTGCACGACCATGTCGAGTTCTATTTCCGAAGTGCAAATGCCTGGGCTAAGAAAATTTCCGGCGACATGCATCCCTATGGCACTCGGGAAATTGATTCGGCAAATATCGCGTTTTTACTGAACGCGCCGCCGGGCGAGAATACCTATTATCTCAGAATCCATTCGCAGAGCTCGCTTGTATTACCGCTGCGTATTCTCAGCGAACAAAAATTTTATAACGAAAAATTCCAGGAATATATCGTCCTGTTTCTCTATTTCGGCGTGCTGATCGTCATGGCGCTCTATAACCTGTTCCTGTACTTCTCTATCCGCGATCGCACCTATCTTTATTATACACTCTTCACCGCTGTGCTGCTGGTAAATACCGCCAACCTGAACGGTATGAGTTTCCAGTTTCTCTGGCCGGATTCACCGCGTTGGGGCAATATTGCCGTGATGCTGGGCGTTTTTCTCGTGCACGCCCTGGGCATCCAGTTTAGCCGCAGTTATCTGCGTACCGACAAACTGACGCCGCGCCTCGATATCTTGCTCAAGATTTTTACCGGCATCTGTTATGCCGGGTGCATTGCGGCATTTTTCGTTCCGTACTGGGCGCTCATGAAATCGGTGCTGTTTTTGGTGCTGGGCGCGACGATTCTGCTGATGGGTGTTGGTGGTTATGGCGTCGTGAGGAAATACCGTCCGGCGTATTTTTATCTCAGCGCATGGCTGTTGCTGCTGACGGCAAATATTCTCGCAATTCTTAAGAATGCCGGTGTGCTACCGAGCTGGACAATTCTGTCATACAGTATCCAGATCGGTTCGGCCATCGAAGTGGTGTTACTTTCGTTGGGCCTTGCCGACCGCATCAATGTACTCAACAATAGTCTGGAAGAGGCGAACCGTACGCTCGAGGCGAAGGTGCGCGACCGCACCGAAGAGCTGGCAAAGATCAACTGGGATCTCGCGCAGAAAAATGAGATCATGGAGATCGAACTGGTCATTGCCTCCGAGATACAGAAGAGTATTTTCCCGAACCTGGCATGGCGTAAGAACGGCCTGGCTCTCGCAGGCCATTACCGGCCGCTGCAGAAGGTCGGTGGCGACTATTACGACATCTTCCACTACGACGGCTGGACGGGTATTGTGCTCGCCGACGCCGAGGGGCACGGTGTGCCGGCGGCGTTACTCACGGCTATGGCGAAGATCAGCTTTTCTGAGGCTGTCGCAAAGACCAAGTCGCCGGGTGAGATTCTGAAGTATGTCAATGACTCGATGCATAAGCTCGTGCTCAGCCAGGGGCATCTGACAGCAGTCTTCGCGGCGATCTCACCCGACCGGGAACTCACCTATGCCAATGCGGCGCATCCGCCGGCGTATTTGCTGCGCAAATCGCTGGTGAATATATTGCCGCTTGCGGCCAGCGGCTATTTGCTCGGCGTCACCAATCAGCAGAAAATTTTTGAAACCAAGAAAGAATCGCTGCTCTCCGGCGACCGGTTATTCTTGTTTTCCGACGGCCTCTACGACCACCATAAGATGGAAAAGAGTGTGATCGATGAAATCTGGATGCAAAACGTTTTGCGCCGCAGCCTCGATATGCCACTGAGCGATGCCTCCTCATTTATTCTCCACGAATGGGAAACCACGATGCATGGCGCGCCGATCCAGGATGACATGAGTTTTCTCATGGTCGAAGTCGAACCGACCTGATCCTATGGACAAACGTTTCGAACAATGGTCGCCCGTGCATATCCTTATCGTCGCATTGACGGTCGTTGTAGCCGCTCTTTTGATATTTCTGGGCCGCAGGTATCAGGGTAAGTCTTTTACTTTCGTCATTGGAAATGCCATCGCCGCGATTCTGCTGCTGAATTATTTCGTCTATGTCGGTTACCGTATCCACGCCGGGCTGTGGATGATCCGTTATGACCTGCCGATGGAGCTCTGCAACTGGGCGGCGCTGGCGACGATGTTTGCGTTTTTTACCCGGAACCGAACGCTCGCAGAAGTGGTCTACTTCTGGGTGATGGCGGGGTCAGTCAACGGTGTAATCTCTCCCGACCTGCCGTTTTCATTTCCGCATATCTATTTCTTTATATTCCACATCGCGCATTCGGGCCTCGTGATCGGTAGCTTATACCTGGTTTTTGGACTGAAGTTTTATCCCCGCCCGGGGGCCATCCGCCGGGTTTTCATTATCTCGCAGGTTTATCTTGCCACGGCCTTTGTCATTAACTATGCGCTGGGTGGAAACTACGGTTATACCATGGCGAAGCCCTCTTCGGCTTCGGTGTTTGATTATCTGGGGCCATGGCCGTATTATTTACTGAGTCTTGAAGGCCTGGCGCTTGTCCTTTACGGGATTCTTTATCTGCCCTTTTTCCTTCTGCGACGCTTTCAAAGTTCTGTGCACGATCGGGCATGACGAAACCGCGGGCACGCAGACAACGGCCCGCGCTGCTCTTTCTTGCGGTTTCTTTATCCCTGCACACCGGTGTCCTGGTCGTTCTGATTTGCATGCCGCGGTTAGAGGTTCAAAAGGCAGCTATCATCCATCCGGTGGTGATTGAGAATAGTGCCGCCCGAACCCGGGGAAAGCGCAGCCAAGAAGGGGGCGCCGCTCCGCGTACCGATTTAACTCCCTTATTGTCTCCTCAAGGGAGGATATTCGATCCGACGGGTATTTTTTCTCTTCCAGAGTCTTATTTGTCCAATCCTGCGCTGAATCTGAATCTCGGGAAGCCGCGGGCTTCAGGGCAGCGCGGCCGGGAAATTGAACCCGGCAGATTCGATACGGGGTGGGGCAGTAAAAGGTTTACCACAATCGAATTCCATATGCTTAAGGTGGCCCAGATTCTTCATTTCAGGGAGATCCACTGGTTAGATGACGAAATCAAGTGCCGTATCGCCGAAGGGCAAATTCTCGATTTCTTCAACGATAAGGTGCTGATTAGAACCTGGTATACGTTGGGTATGGGGTCGCGGTTACCCGATGCCAGGGACAAGCAGGAACTCGTCTATTACCTGCGTCGCCTCGAGCGCAGAATCCTGGAAGAAGGGATTTACGAACAGGCGGCAAATCTGGCTGTCATCTACCGCACCGTCTATGGCAGGCTCAAACCCGATCTGAGAGAGTATTGGGATAGCCTGACCGGGAACTACCGGCTACTCAACGACCCTGAGCGTAGCCCGGAATTTTAATCCACAAGCCGGATTTTTCAGCAAAAAAAGCGATTTTCGTTTTTTTCGCTCAAAGTATTTTTTATTTTCCCGACATTACCATTAGGGGAGAAAAGGCGCATTTTTTGTTAAATGGGATTAAACAAGGCCTAAAATGACTGTTTTTATGCATTAGTCTCTGCCAGGTTGCTCTAGCTTCATCTGACTGGGCTCCATTTGACTAAGCCCGCCATCCGTACCTATACCATAAACCCGCCAAGGAAGGTGGGTAGTGATTTAGGACAACGGAGGGTTACAGATGATTATTAACCATAACATGAGCGCGATCAATTCGCATCGCGTACTCAAGTTCCAGAACGATGAACTGTCGAAGAACATGGAAAAGCTTTCGAGCGGCATGCGGATCAACCGCGGCGGCGACGATGCTTCCGGTCTCGCAGTCTCGGAAAAGATGCGTACACAGGTGGCGGGTCTTCGCCAGGCTGAGCGCAACACCGAAGACGGCATGAGCATGATTCAGACAACCGAAGGTTACCTGAACGAGCTCTCTGAACTACTGCAGCGCGTACGCGTGTTGGGCGTTCAGTCTTCCAACGGTATCTATACCGCAGAAGACCGTCAGATGATGCAGGTGGAGGTCTCTCAGTTAATCGATGAGGTCGACCGTATTGCATCTCAGGCCGAGTTCAACACGATGAAACTGTTGCAAGGTGATTTTGCGCGTTCATCGTCGACTGCTTCGATGTGGTTCCACATGGGTGCGAACATGCACCAGCGCGAGCGTGTGTTCATCGCTACGATGACTGCACAGGCGCTGAACCTGCGTTCACAGGCTGGCGGCATTGAGTCAATCTCAACCGCTTCCAAGGCGAACAACATCATCGGTCTGATGGACGATGCGCTGCAACAGGTGAGCCGCCAACGGGCAAACCTGGGTGCATACTTCAATCGTCTCGAGCATGCGGCGAAAGGCCTCATGAACGCATACGAGAACATCCAGGCATCTGAAAGCCGCATCCGCGATACGGATATGGCAGAAGAGATGACGAAGTTCACGAAGAACCAGGTGCTGATCCAGAGCGGTACGGCGATGTTGGCTCAGGCAAACCAGAAACCACAATCGGTGTTGCACCTGCTGAGATAGTAGGGTATGGGTCGGGACGCGCTTTGGTGCGTCCCGACTTGATTTCCATTTTTAACGCAGGGGCAGCATAGGCTGCCTTTTCGTGTTTGCCACAGGGAATGCCTAAAAAGGTAAAAAAGATAGTCGCAATCGTTATTGCGAAAACCAAAAGCAGCGAAGCGCTTTAGCAGCCGTTTCCTCTTGGAAACGGCGCGACCCTTCGGGTCTCCGCTTCGGAGGCTTTTGGTTTTCGAAACCTTTTTGGGCATTCCAATGTCATGGTTTTCTCCTTCTCAGAGACCAGGATTACCCGCGGGGTGATCTTGTTTGGTCATCCCGCGAACTTTCCGGGTGTCTGATTGGGAGAGACCTGTCCTGCGAAGCCGCGCCCGTCCATCCGTGGACTAGCGCGGCCCTTAGCCATCCGTGGCTAGGGGGATAGAGACCGCTCAGCAAGGATGCTGCGCGGCCGATGTCTCGAACACAGACACTTTAGTCTGAGGCAAACCTGGGGGTTTGTCCAGATAATAAAGACAAAGGAGTGTCTATGATCATTCGCAACAACCTGAGCGCAATCAATGCGCACCGGGTTCTCAAGTTCAACGAATGGAACCAGGACAAGACCATCGCCAAATTGGCTTCCGGTGAGAGAATCACCAAGTCATCCGACGATGCGTCTGGTCTTGCGGTTTCAGAGAAAATGAGAACGCAGGTGCAGGGATTACGCCAGGCAGAAAGAAATACCGAAGACGGTATGAGCTTCGTGCAGACGGCCGACGGTTATTTAAACCAGTTGGGCGATCTGCTGCAGCGCGTACGCGTTTTGGCCATTCAGTCGGCCAACGGTATCTACACGGCAGAAGACCGGCAATTGATGCAGGTTGAAATTTCGCAGCTCGTCGACGAGGTAGACCGCGTCGCGTCGCAGGCGGAGTTCAATCGCTTCAAGGTGCTGTTAGGCGACTATGCGAGAACCTCGAAGACCGCTTCGATGTGGTTCCACATGGGTGCCAACATGCACCAGCGGGAACGCGTCTTCGTCGGCACGATGACGGCATCGGCTCTTAAATTAAAAGAGAACGGTGCTGTCGAATCGCTGTCGACGGCGTCACAGGCCAATGACCTCATTGGCGTGGTAGACGAGGCTTTAGGCAAATTGCTGAAGCAGCGTGCCGATCTGGGGAGCTATTCCAATAGGCTGGAAATGTCCGCGAAGGGCTTGATGAGCGCTTATGAAAACATACAGGCGTCAGAGAGCCGCATTCGTGATGCGGACATGGCAGAAGAGATGGTCCATTTCACAACGGGCCAGATCTTACAGCAGAGTGGTACGGCGATGCTCGCCCAGGCAAATCAGCGCGCAACAAGCGTGATGCGTCTTCTGGGACGTGATTAAGTGAATGCCTGCCCAGCCTTTCCCTTCGGGAAGGCTGGGCTTTTTTGTTATTTAGTTTCAATGGAGGTCATAATGCCGTGCGGGGTGAATTCGAAATTCAGTCTGAATTCTTCCGTTGCGAAGAAGTCGGCAAAGAGTTCTTCTACAATCTTCATGTCGGCATGGCTAAGCGCGCGTGTGCCAAAGATGCTGTGAGTGGGATTTCCCTTCTTTATGGAATAATTTCCCCCTGCTGGGCAAACGAGTTTAAAACCGTATCTTTTCGAAATCGCTTCGGCCGCGTCTTCGCCTGGGAATACCAGCGCTGCGAGCTTGATGGTGCCGAGGTGGGCGAGGCAGCCCTTTTGTATAACTTCGGCATTGCTCTGCACGATGGCCGGCTTCTCGTTTTTGATCTGCGCCGGGCGGTAGAGCGCGACGAGATTACCTTTTTGTGCCTGCGTTTCTTTTTTAGCGTCGATGAATTTTTCTGCGTATTCGCGCGTCGACGTCACCTGAATCGTTTTGCCGTCGACCCATGCGTGGAAGCGGAAGGTCAGCGTGCGAAAAAAATCCAAAACAAACACGGTGATTTTTTTGCCGTTGTGCGTGTAGTCGTAGGTGTCATAGGTTCGCCTGCGTGATTCATAATGGCTCATGCCGCTCAACACAGTAATCAGGTTTTCGGCCGCCGTCGCATCTTTCATCTCGAGTGAGACGCGTAGCGGGTGAAAGAGCGACCAGGCGAGCACACCGATCATCGCGTCGGCGCGCATCCGTCCGCGCGTCAGTTCACGGAATAAAATATTCGGTTCGAAGTCGATGGTGGGGTAGTTGTCGAGACCATGGATCTGCACATTGCCGGTTAAACCCTCTAAAAACTGGGCATCGTCGCGCGCGACGCGCAGGGCTTTCATGGGCTCGAGATTTATTTTGGCCGCGAGCGACAATGTCTCACCTGGCATCGAGGTGATCGTGTGTGTCGGCGGTGTACCGCCCATGAACTGTGTGATCTGGTTGTAGATCGAGTTTTCGATCAGTGGCAGAATCGCGATTTCCATCTTGATGCCGTTTGGTTTCTTTTTGAAGCGGATGCCGATCGGGTCAAAGTATTCGCGCCAGAAGTTGGAATAATTTTCGACGAAGCGCGTATATCCCTCCGCTTCGGCCTGCGTCACCTTTCTGAGCGGCATCTCGAGATTGGGCTTCAAAAACCCCAGCGTGCCGAGCTCTGCATGTTCAGCCCTGAAGCCGCTGATACGGATATTTGCAAAATTTTCGCGAAGTTTCTTTAGCATCGCCTCATCCACAGCGGTATTTTGCAATAATTCATCCAGATTGGCCGCGGTTTTACCATACACATGCTGGTGCAGCAGGATCAACTTCTCAGCCCGGGCAAGTTTGAACGCCACTTCCATGCGCCGCGCCTCGGCAATACGTACGTGCGGCGAAACCAGCCGGCGGATGAACGCGTCGGAAAAATAGATAAAACCGTCTTCAGTCTCGCGGCTGGCGGTGTAGACGCTGCGCATGTATTTGAATTCGTCGAGCGCGGCGAGCGCAGCTTCCTTTTTCTGCGCGACACGAATCAGGCGGGCGAGCGCTACCGGAGAATTCGATATGATGGCGATATCGCCTTCCATATAAAGAAGCGATCGCAATCTGTTGTCGGGTGACGCGATGAAATGAACTGTGGCATTCTCAATTTTAAGACTTTCTTCTCTCGCTCCGGAAACTTCTTTGAGATATTTACTGCGGTACATTTTGATGGTTGTTTCAAACAGCATCTTCTGTTTCAGTTTGAAAATCAGTGAAACATCGGTGCCCATACCGAAAAAGAAATCGGAAGAAACCATCGCCATCTCGTCGATAACCGAATCGTAGAAAATCCGCGCTTCTTTGTTTTCAACGATAGCCAGCTGAGCCATGATGCGTTTTTTCAGGGCGCTGTCGACGGGTGCATCGCTGAAGCGGTTATAGAAGGCGCCGCCGGTCTGGTTCAGGTAGTCGCCGAAATCGAGCGCGCGCGTCAGCGATGAGAAATGCGCATAGAACCAATCGGGCGGCACACTCGCCGCAAGCTCGGAACAAGGATGTTCGAGGCTCGCCGTGCGCATGGAGGCGCATCTTTCGGCGAGCGGGAATGCTTCGGATTTTCTGCCCTTCAGCATCTGTGCAAAAGGATGCGATTGCACCTGTGGACCCTTGAGCGTGGCGACATCCACCGTGGCCTTGTCGCCCGCCGATGCGCGAATCGTATCGACTTGCAGCGATTCGCGTATGGCGAGGGCGCCGGAGAAGAGATCGAAGGGACTTACCTGTGGCCTCGACCGCCATGCTGATTCTTCACGGCTTTTACCGCGCTCCAGGTATTCAAGCATAGCCTCGGCATAACCGAGCCGGTCGCCGCCGGCATTTTCGATCATTCCGAGTTCGGTTTTGATTTTTGCAACTTTCGCCGGATCGAGGAGCGCATGGACTTTCGAAAGGGAAAGCAAAAGTAATACGGATACAGAGAATATTTTCGGCATTCGTCAGTCTGACGAGGCAGCGACGGTCTGCAAACGTATTTCATTTGCCATGTTATCTCAGAATATCTATGTTATTACTGACAGGAGCAACCGCGCTGCTTTCAGCAATGAAAGTGTGAGGAAAGTCCGGACACCACGGGACACGGGGCCAGAGCGATCTGGGCGTTTGGTTTCGGCCAGGCGACGAAAAGTGCCACAGAAAATATACTGCCGGCGTCGTTTCTCGCGAAACGACTTCGGTAAGGGTGAAATGGTGGGGTAAGAGCCCACCGCGCGGCTGAGAGGTTTGCGGCAGGGTAAACTCCCCCGGGTGCAATTTCAAGATTTCGGCCTTCTCTTTAGAGGGTAACCTTGGCGTGTTCCCGCCGGGAAGGTCGATTGGTAGAAAGCGAAGGGCTGAGGGGTATAACCCTCAGACAAGAGAAATGGTTGCAATGGGCGATTCGGCGACGAATCGCCTTTACAGAATCCGGCTTATGATTGTCATGAGGTTTAAGGGGGCCAAATGGCCCCCTTAACAACCCCGTTTATGAGATATACAGCAATCTGGTTTCTAATGGGGCTATCTCAAATCGCCGCCGCCGATCTTAAGAGCGATGTCGTTATTATACAGGCATCCGCAAAAAAGTTGATCTTTCTCGATTTTTACAATGAGACCAATGACCAGAACCTGCAGTTTCTTTCGAACTCCTTTGGCGACGGTGCCCATGCCGCGATTGAAGGCAAGTACCGTTACACACGAATTCCATCCGAAACATGGAAAAAATATGCGGCGGATAAAAAGTGGCAGAATTCAGACTTCTTCGATATTAGAAAAATCCGCGAAATGGGCCGCGATCTCGGCGCTGACGGCGTCATCTTCGGCAAGTTTGTTGCGGGCAAAGATAATCTCGAAATGCACGGTAAGATTTTTTCGGTGATCGACGGCGAGATCATCGGCGAAGAGCGCGGCAATGCCAAACTCGATTCGACGATGTTTGAAACCGTGGGCAAGGTTTCGGCGAATCTCGCAGTTAAGATCAAAGACCTCTTCGTGCCGTCAGACCGCGGCGCACTGTGGCGTTCGGCGCTACTGCCGGGCTGGGGACATTTTTATAAAGAACGCCGGCAGTGGGGCTACTTCTGGTCGATCGCCGCCGGCGCGGCGTTCGCCTACACGCTCACGGCGACCACGGTCTTCCTTGTGTACCAGAACCAGTACAAGAGTGCATCCCCCGAAGCGTACCGCAATGCGTTCGGGCATGTCGGTCTCTACGACGAGGCTTCGGCGCAGGCCGAGTTCGACCGCCTCGAAAACACGACGAACCAATGGGGCACCATGGCGCTGGCGGGCCTCATCACAACGACGGTCATTTATTCGGCGAGTTTGTTGCATGCGTGGCTCATCAGGGCCGACCTCGGCAATATCACGCCGGGCGCAGCGACGGCGTTCAAAATGCATTTTAATGTTGAAAGCGCATATGCGGGCGGTATCTCGGCCCGGTTGGGTTATGAGTACCGGTGGGATTAACCGCATTTTTGGAGCCGGCGTTTTCGCGCTGCCGCTCGTTTTCTTTTTGCCGGCCTGCAAACTGAACAAAGACATCAATTGTCTCAACCCGAAGTCAGGTTGTTTTGAGCGCGATAAAGAGCTGCCTGCGATTGTTTTGACAACGCCGCAGTCGCAACCCTCGACGGCAGCACCGGCGGCGGTCGCCACGCTCAACACGCTCGTGCTGAATTTTTCCGAACCGATGAAAAACGCGGACGATCTTTCAAACTACCCGAACCCGACAGTGTCGGGCGGCAGTCTTTCGATCACTTCCGTGACCAAGATCAACAGCCAGACCTACCAGCTCAACCTCACCGGCGCAGTGGGTACCGGCACCGTCGTGTTCGATCTCAGCCGCCTCAAAGATCTCGCGGGCAATACACTTTCGCCGGCAAACCACACCGTTCTGACCAGCTCGATCGCCGCGGTGCCCGATGCCGTGACTTCCAGCGGCGGCTATGCTGAAACCAACATCACATGGACGAACACAACACCGTATGCGATGACGTATACCGTGAAAAAGAACGGCGCGGATTGCACTTCCGCAACGGCGGTTAACGGCAGCAATAAGTCGGGCACTGTGATGTCAAATGGGCAGGTTGTCACAAATCTGGCGTTTGGAGAGTTCACCGCAGGTTCGACGGATACCATCCGCGTTTGCCTGACACCCGTGTCTACAGGTAGCGCCACAGCGTTAACCGTCAGCGTCGCGCGCGACGACTCACCACCCACGCTGAGCACACTGTCGCTCACGCGCTGTCAGTTGCCTTACCAAATTACGGTCACCTGCACCGACAATGCCGACCGCATTATCTACACGATCGACGGTACTCTGCCCTCGTTTAACGTGACACCCACAGGCTCTGCAGTCGGCGCCACAGCGAGCGCAAATTCACTGGCCTATTCGCTTACCGGTGGCTATTCGCTCACCACGCATGGCCTTGTAACATTCCGCTATCTCTGCATCGACAAGGCCGGGCATCTGAACACAGGTAACGTACAGGCGGCGACCTGTCAGTCGAAAGGGGTGTGGGGGTCTCATGCAGCCGGCACGCCGTGGTATGCACCGAGCCCCACGCAGCCGTTTGATGTGTGGGACTGAAGTTTTGGGTTGACATGCCGTCATTACAGGTTTCGGTTCGCGCTGGTTTTCAATGAGTTCCGAAATGGACAGGGTTAGTCGTGCGGAGTTTGAAGCCTTAAAGGCGGAACTCGCGGCACTCAAACTTTCGCGCCTGCAAAAGACTTTCCGCGCAGCGCAAAGAAATAAGCGTACAATACTTGCCGGAGTAATCATGGGGCTTGTTATTCCAATGACAATTTCTGCGCTCAGTATCACGAAGACTCATACTTTCACCGCAGGGAATCCGACTGTAGCTTCCGAAATTAATACAAACTTTGATCAACTTTTTACCAAGGTAAATGATTTAGCGGCATATCATCCGCCTGTCGGCTCAATAATCGCCTGGCATAAGGATATGTTGGGGCCCACGCCGGGTTTGCCGTTGAGTGGTGAATGGGTCGAATGCAATGGCCAAATGCTAAACGATACCGGTTCGCCCTATCACACTCGTGTGATACCCAATCTAAATGGTTATGGCGGTGGGGCCGATTCTCCTGACATGGGGGCAAAAGTTCGTATGTTTCTACGGGGCAATACGATCTCAGGTGCCGGAGAGCTGGATTCATTTCAGGGACATTATCATAACCGTTTGACGAATAACGTTACTGGCATCAATGGGTCTGGTCCATGGACCTTTACTTCAGGGTCTTCTGCGGGTACCGTTGTTGATGTTACGGTAACAGAACCTACTAACGATGGAAGCCATGGCACACCCCGCACCGCCAACGAAACCCGTCCCGTCAACATGTCTGTCGTCTGGATCATGAAGGTGAAATAAGCCAAAAATTTGCCGACCACTGGTGTATCTGCATGTCGAAGTTTTGATTGACGCTATAGTTGCCCGAGCTTCAGGCACGGCGCTATGGATCAAGAAACCCGGGCAGAGTTCGATGCGCTTAAGGCTGCACACGCACAGATGGTTGCGGAGCTGTCCGAGCTGAAATTGACTCGCCTACAGAAGAGTGTGCGCGCCTTCAAAAGAAATAAGCGGCTCGTGGTGGGATTTATCGGTGTAATGATACTTATTCCGTTATCGCTCTATGCGCTGAGCATCACGAAGTCTTTTACTTTTACGGCAGGAAATCCCACTGTGGCTTCGGAGGTGAATGCAAATTTCGACCAGCTTTTCACGAAGGTGAACGACTTAGCGTTCTATCACCCGCCGATTGGTTCAATTATCGGCTGGCATAAAAGCGAAGGCAGTACGCCTGGCTTACCTGCGAGTGGAGAGTGGGTTGAGTGCAATGGTCAAACGCTGAACGATAACAACTCTCCCTATCACACTCACGTGATCCCTAACCTAAACGGGGCAGCCAGTGGCGCGGATTCACCGGGGCTTACGGCAAAAGCACGCATGTTTTTGCGCGGTGATACGACATCGGGTACGGGGCAGCTGGACGCTTTTCAAGGGCATTGGCATTATCTATTTATGCAGATTAACACCGGTACAGCAGGATCAAGCCCAGGTGGCACAACATTTTCGCCAACTGGAGATCACACATCAGAAGCAATTACAGACGGAAGTAACGGCACCCCCCGCACCGCCAGTGAAACCCGGCCCGTGAATATGTCTGTCGTGTGGATCATGAAGGTAAAGTAAGACATATGCATGAATTAGACAGCGAAGCCAGATTTCAAAAGCTCGAGAGTGAACTGGCTATTCAAGCGCGACAAATAGCTGAACTCAGCCTTTCCCGCAGGCAAAGAACATTGCATGTAATGCGCCGAAATAAACGTGCGATATTCGGCGGCGTAATCATAGGACTTATCATTCCGGTAGCTATTTCTTCGCTGAGTATTACCAAGTCTCATACTTTCTCGGCAGGAAATCCGACTGTGGCCTCGGAAGTAAATGCAAATTTCGATCAACTTTTTGTCAAAGTAAATGATCTCGCGGCATTTCATCCGCCGATTGGTACAATTCTGGCCTGGCATAAATCTCTTGGCGGTGTAACGCCTGCATTACCAGCGAGTGGGGAATGGGTCGAATGCAATGGCCAGATCCTCAGTGACCCGCAATCTCCTTACAATACTCATGCCATACCTAATCTGAATAATCCGCCGGCCAACCCCGCTGGTGGTAATTATCCGGGTGGATATTTTTTGCGCGGTGCCTTAACGAGTGGAACGATTCAAGATGATAGATTCCAGGGACATTGGCATGCGATAAATCGCCTCTCTGGTTATACGGTAGGAACTCAGTTTTTTGCGGCCGATGGTCCCGCGAACGGATCAGTCTTGGGGGAAGCTCATGAAGCGGTATCCGACGGCACCAATGGCACACCGCGCATCGCTGCCGAAACCCGGCCCGTGAATATGTCAGTCGTGTGGATCATGAAGGTAAAGTAGCTAAAATGGAAAATTTGGAATTCGAAAAAAGGCTTCAAAGACTTGAGGCGGAGCTAGTTGAATTAAAACTTTCGCGCGCGAAAAAGGCACTCCACGCGGTGCGCAGAAATCGACGCACGGTACTTGCCGGAGGCATCATGGGCCTGATCATTCCGGTTGCGATTTCAGCCTTGAGCATCACGAAGACTCATACCTTTACCGCCGGTAATCCAACGGTTGCCTCTGAAATAAATACAAATTTCGACCAGCTCTTTACCAAAGTAAATGATCTGGCCGCATACCATCCGCCGATAGGCACGATTTTAGCATGGCACAAATCCTTGAGTGGTGTGCCAGGTCTCCCCGGCACTGGTGAATGGGTGGAATGTAGCGGGCAAACACTCGTAGATTCTAATTCGCCGCTTAACGGGCGAACTATACCAAATTTGAATGGTGCGGCCAGCACGGGTCATTTCTTACGCGGTAGTGATGCCAGCGGCGTCTTTCAGCAGGATACGTTTCAGGGACATTGGCATGTTACGGGAGCTGGGGGGGTTCCATTTCCACAGAGTACAAATGGTACCCTGATTGAATCCGGCGATACTTGGATTCAGTCTCCCAGCAATGCAACAGTTCGCTCACCTATTAGTGATAATATTAATGGCACACCGCGTACCGCTGGCGAAACCCGGCCCGTCAACATGTCGGTCGTCTGGATCATGAAGGTAAAATAGCCCCACTTTCTACTTTACACCCTTTCGCGCCCTGATTTAGCCACTGCGGACCCCGGCCAATCATGGAATTCCTACCCTTTCTCAAAGGCCTTCGCAATCTCGACGCTGCCACCCTCGCGCGGTTTATGGAGAAGTATTCTCCCCTCGTTATGGCCTTTATCCGCAAGCGGGTGAATGCCAACGACGTCGAAGATGCCACGCAGGAGTTTTTTTATCATATATTGAAGGTGAACCTGTTCGCCAAGTTTGGCGGCGAGACCGAAGAGGCGTTTAAGGCATACCTCGTCAAAAGCGCGTTGAACTTCTCTTACGACTGGCGCATGAAGGAATACAAGCTGAACCAGCCGCTGCAGGTTTTTGACGGCGAAAACCCGCTGCACTGGCGTGTGCTCGGCGGCGGCGATTCGGTGCATGAAGAGTTTGTGAAGAAAGAAACGAGTGAGCGCCTCAATACCGCCATACAGCAACTCGATGCGCAGTACCGGCGCGTGATTGAGCTGAAGCTGCTCGACTATTCGAATGCCGATGTCGCCGAAATTCTGAAGGAGCCGTTGGGTTCGGTGAATACCTGGTATACGCGGGGAATCCGCGTGCTGGCTGACAGCCTGAAAGATTTGAATATGGCCGGCGTAAAAAACGGTGTATTAACATGAGTGAGCCGCAGAACCACAATGAGGATGCCATGCTGCTTCGGCTGATTGAGCACGAAGAGGTGAAGCTGCGCACTAGTGGTGCAGCGCCTCTCACCGCGGAAAAAATCACTGCGGTGACTAAACGCCTCATCGCCGAGAAAGACACAATTCTAGCTGACTTCGACCGCCAGCCGGCCTTAACGATCAGAAAAAAATCGAATGCCGGCAAAATCTGGGGTACGATCGGTGTTGCCGCCATGCTCGTCTTAGGTGTTGGCATTACCTATTTGCTGAGAAGCGGTGGCGCCGTGGAAGGGCGTGTGGTTATGGCGAAGGGCGCGCTGAAGAAAAATAACCAGACACTGCAGCCGGGTGCAACGATCGTTAAGGGCGAGACCATTACAACGGAGGCCAAGGCACTGGCCGTGATGACCTGGGGTGAAGACGCGACAACGCTGCTCAGCCAAAACACGCGCATGAGTGTGGTGAAGCTCGAAAAGCAGCGTCGACCGCTGATTGAAATTGAGAATACGAATGGTTTGACCTTTACCTCGGTGGAAAAAGGCCGCGTCGATTTTATTGTACGCACGCCGACGGCTGTCTGCGGCGTCCGGGGCACGAGTTTTAATGTCAATGTGACCTCAGACGGCACGGTGGTGACGGTGCTCGACGGCGTCGTTGAAACCCGCCTCAATGAGAAATTTCTCGAAACGATACCCGACGCCGCGCAGAGGGCAAAGCTGGCGCAGCCGATTCTGGTAAATCCGAAGCAGAAGATTCTGATCTCGCGCGCGAACCATTCCGCCGTGGTCTCGGCGCTGAGTGAAGCCGAAGTGCGCTATCTCACGAAGCTCGAAAAGATCGCCGCGCTCGGCCGTGAAAAAAACAGCGGCAATGATGCGCAGCGCGTCGCCGCCATCGACAAAGAAGCCGAGGCCCTGACGGCAGAAGTTTTTGCCGCCGAGGTAAATCCTGCTGCGGGTGCCGACGGTAAACCGCCGGCCATGACGCTCGCGGATATCCGTAAAAAGTATGGCAAGGTTTCGCGCGTGAACCTGAAAACCGGCGCTTCGTATACCGGCTTCTTTGTACTGAAAGGCGCGCAGATGGAAATCATCACACCGCGCGGCGTCGTGCGGGTGCCGACAACGCAGCTCAAAGACGTGCAGGATCTGAACTAACGGATTTTTGATTTACAAGAAGAAGTTTCTGATCTGAATCGTTCATGACTTCTTCACTTATCTGGGTGCTGATTGGCGTCTATGTCGGCTTTTTCATTTTTCTGCAAAAGGTGATGAAGGACTAATGGTACTCGGACACTACGCCTCTGCGTTTCTGGTGCGCCCGCATGTGCCGACGGCACCGTTCTGGCTGCTTTTGCTCACGTCGAATTTCTCCGAATTTCTCTGGTTGGTACTGGCGCTTGTGGGCGTCGAGCCGACGAAGCCCGATTCGATTCTCGACGCGACTTTCAACAACCTCGATGTACACATGACATACAGCCACAACGTGGTGCCGAACCTGATTCTGGGTATTGTCGTTTTTATTCTCGTGCAACTCATCTGGCGCAACACGAAGTTCGCGCTCGCCGCTGCCTTTCTCACCTGCCTGCATGTCTGGTCAGATTTCATCGTGGGATTTCAACACGAGCTCATGGGGCCCACGTCGATGAAGGTAGGGCTCAACTCATACGGCAGATTTGCCTACGTGGCGATTTTGATCGAATGGGCGTTTGCGCTCCTTTGCCTGACCTACTTCATGCTTGCCGAAAAGGCGCGCGGCCGCGCGGTGCCGAAGAAACGTTTGGTGCTGCTCTATGCCTCTTTCACGATTGGCATTCTGGCCTGGTTACCGAACGCCTACACGCCGATGCGGAAATTACTCGGCCTGTAACTAATCTGGGATAGCTAAGCAATATTTCCCGTTTCACTGGGAGACAAGGGTGTGATGTGCCCCAGCTAATAGTATAGGTAAACATACCTACTAATAGTCGTAAATCTCCCGCCGAATTCCGTCCAACACTTTAGAAACGTTCCCAACGGAAACGTAGATTTTTTTAAAGGGGAGTACGAGATGAGCAAGATATTAACAGTAGATGATTCAGAACCGATGCGGAAGCTGATGCGGTTTGTGCTGGGGGCTGCGGGGCATCACGTTACCACTGCTAGCAATGGCGCAGAAGCGCTGTCATACATACAGACAAATTCTTTTGATCTGGTTGTGACCGATATCAATATGCCGATAATGGATGGCGCACAATTAATATCTCAGATACGTCAAAATAATCCGCACCTGCCAATTTTGGTTTTGACTACCGAACGCGAGCAGCAGCTGCATAAAGAAGGTAAGGCGATAGGCGCCAGCGGTTGGGTGCAGAAGCCATTTCAACCGCAACAATTCAATGATATGGTGTGCCGCTTACTGAATTGAGTCAATGAAAAGTAGTACCTGCGGCAGCGCGCACGGATAATCCCTGGGGCTCTGCCCGGTGAAGTAGGGTCCGCAAAACCAATGGTCTGGAAAGCTGAATTGTAATGGCCAGTACCGATCTTAAATCTCAGGGTTGGTTTTGGGTGCATCGGCGGTAAAAGTCTAACGTAATCGTATGCGAACTGGACGGCCTGTGGCTACGTTTCCCTATTGACTATGAAGCGCAAATCCCAAACCACCGAAGTCAGCATCAGCACCGTTTCCATCCCCACCCGCGACGGTTATAATCTTTCCGTGAAAACCTTCGGCGCGCGCCCAGACGCCATCCGTGGCGGCGAGAGCCAGGACACATCCTATGTCGCTCGCCCCCGCGAAGGCCGTGCCATCATCTTCCTCCATGGCTTTCCCGAGTTCTGGTATGGCTGGCGGAAGCAGATTCCCTTTTTCGAGGAGCAGGGTTACTTCGTCGTCGTGCCCGACCAGCGCGGTTATAACGACAGTGACAAGCCCGAGAAGGTGTCGGCATATGCCTTGCCGCAGCTTGCTGCTGATGTCGCATCGATCATAGAAACGCTGAAGCTCGAAAAACCCGTGCTTGTCGGCCACGACTGGGGCGCCGCGGCCGCGTGGCAGACTGCGATTGAGTATCCACATTTGTTGTCGAAGCTGGTTATCCTCAATGTGCCGCACATGCGCGTCTTTATGAAGAATGTTTTCACGAACCCGCTGCAATTTTTTAAGAGCTGGTATATGTATTTTTTTCAGCTGCCGTTTTTACCTGAAAATCTCATGGCCTGGGTCGGCTTTGACAAGATTGCCCAGGGCCTGCAAAAGACTTCGCGCCCCGGCACGTTTTCTGATGAGGAACTGACAAAGTATGCCGAGGCCTGGTCAAAGCCCGGCGCGATGCGTTCGATGATTCACTGGTACCGCGCGGCGTTTCGCCATCCCGATCTGCGCGGCGATACGCGTGTGCATGTGCCGACGCTGATTCTTTGGGGTGAGAAGGATGCCTTTCTGGAGGCGCGCATGGCCGAGCAGAGCAAAGAGTATTGTGACAGCGCTGTGGTGCAGTATTTTCCCGAGGCAACGCACTGGCTGCAGCATGAAGAGGCAGACGCCGTGAACGGGGCTATCTTAAAGTTTATTGCCGGGGATTAACCCGGCATAAACATCGGTTATTTACTGAGTGCTGTCTTGCAGTCGGGGCTCAGCTTTGCGCTATGCTCGCGAAGACAGGTGACAATGCGGCCTTCGCCCGCTTTGACCTTGCGGCAAAGTTTCTTATAGTCGGCCTTACAGGCCTTTTTAACTTCTTTGCTTTTTTCAAGGGTTGCGGGGTCAGTTGCCGCGCCGAGACTGGCGCTCATGACGAGTGCTATCCCCAGGACTAAAAATGTGTTTTTCATAGTTACCTCTTTAAAACGTGATCATGGCAACATGCCCGCTCATGAGACGGGGCAAAGCGGCATTTAGGACCTTTTGTTTTTTTATTTCCACCGCGTTCCACGAAAATAACGTACTTTGTACGCCATGCATAAATTCGTCGATGAAGTTTTACTCCGCATTCAGGCCGGTAAGGGCGGGGCCGGCGAGATCGCATTTCTAAGCGAAAAATTCGTCGAATACGGTGGCCCCGACGGTGGTAATGGCGGCGACGGCGGCAACGTCATCTTCACTACCGCAGAACAGTTGCTCGCACTTTCGCATATTCGCCCCGAACAGGTTTACCGCGCCAAGAATGGTTTTCCAGGCCAGGGCTCGAACTGCGATGGCAAAAAAGGCGCCGACCTTATCATTCGTGTGCCCTTCGGCACGCAGATCATCGACCCTGTCTCCGGTGCGCTGATACACGATTTCACTGAAGCCGGCAGTTTTGTCGCTGCTCAGGGTGGGCGCGGCGGCAAGGGAAATGCTTTTTTTAAGACTTCTAAACGCCAGGCGCCGCGTTTTGCACAGCCGGGTGAAGAAACCGAAGAGAAAGAGTTTTTGCTGGCGCTGAAAATGATCGCCGACGTGGGGTTAGTGGGGTTTCCCAATGCGGGAAAATCGACGTTGCTGAAGGCGCTCACGAAAGCGAATCCGAAAATTGCCAATTATCCGTTCACAACTCTTTCACCCAACATCGGTGTGATCGAAGATCTGCTGTCGCGGCCGCTGATTGTCGCCGATATTCCCGGCATTCTCGAAGGCGCCTCGAAGGGTTATGGGTTGGGATTATCTTTTTTGAAACACATTGAGCGCGTGCGGCTGATTGTGTTCGTGATCGACCTCGAAAACGCCTATGTCGAAGATGAACTGAAAATTCTCAAAACAGAGATCGAATCGTACAGCCCTGAACTGCTGAAGAAACCGTCGCTCCTGGTTCTGAACAAGATCGACCGCTTCGACGATAAGAAATTTCTCAAGGAATTTATCCAGTCGTTTAAGAAGCAGAAGCTCGACCCGATTCCTTTATCCGCGAAAAGCGGTGAGGGAATGCAAAAGTTGCGCAGCGAGCTGGCGCGCCTGCTCAAAGCGGAGATGAAAAAAACTCCGGAAAAGAAATTGTTGCTGGTTTCAAAAAGAAAAATTCCGGCAAAACCCAAAAAGAAACCGGCGGTAAAAGCTAAGGCCGCTAAGAAGACGGCAAAAAAGGCGACGGTTAAGAAGAAATCCGCGAAAAAGAAAGTCGCGAAGAAAAAGTAAAACTACCTATTCGGCAGGCAGCTGCCAGGCATAGCCGGCGCTGATCTTTTTGAAATTGGCCTCAAAGGTATCGCGCGTCACCTCGGTCTTGCCCGACTGTGCCCGTACGAAATTAAAGATGCGTCCGTTGATAAAATTCTGTTTGCTGCTTTCGAATTTATTGTTATTGAGATGGCCAATCTCGAGGGCCATGTGGCCCGGTATCGTGACCTCGTGAATTTCACCGGTGTTCTGCGCCGAATAGCTGCGTCGTCCCTCGGGGTTGATTTCAGTGCCTGTAACCGGGAAAAGATAGAGGTTAAAAGGCGAAAATATCATGATGCCGGATTTTTCTTTTTTCATCTCGATTTTCACCGCCCGCGCGGCATCACTATTGTTGATAATGTAAAACCGAACAGTAAAAGAACAACCCTGCAGCCAAAGAAAGACAGGGAATAAAAGACTGCCCCGGATCAATTTCACGGGGCAGTTTATAATCTGCGTCTACAATGTCAGCAGATACTCGACCAGAGCATCCATGTCGCCGGCATTCTGTGCGCACCAGGGGTGGGGCGCTGCCGGCATGCCAATCGGCGCTGACGTGCCGAGTTCGCCCGGGCCGTACTCGCGGCGCATCTTCTGGTAATCCCAATAATACCAGTTGTTATCGCCCGGCAAGGTCACGAAGTACTTATGCCTTTCGGTGAAGCGGTTGCGTTTAGCGCCATCGTCGTTCGATGAAGTTGAGGCAAACTTTTGTACCCGGAATACATCCCCCTTACGGTTATGCGGTGGGTAAGGCTGCGGGTGGTCGGGCCCGCCCAACGCCGGTACCGTCGCCGCATGCAGCGTGTAGTACTGGTTGTAGAGCGGCGAACCTTCGCTGCAACGCTGCGGGTTCACAAGGTCTTCGATGTTGCGCACGTGACCGTCGCTTAAGAGGCCGCGGTGCTGCACCCAGTAAAGATCGCGCAAAAATGTCGCGCGGATAGACTGTTGCTGCTTGTGGTAGATCGTCGGTGCGAAGAAACGACCGACTTCATTGATCTTGAACATCTTCTCATTGGTGTTCGAACCCAGGTTGTCGCGGTGGCATGAGGCGCAGTCGCGATCAAATATGGCCTTACCTTGCTCCACATTCGAACGCACGCCGCTCCAGGCATTCCAGCCCGCCTGCACAAACTCACCTTCGCTCACATCCGTACGGCCGGTCTGTCCGTTGAGTTTGCCGTAATATTTGAGCCAGCGATACATGCCCGCATTTCTCAGATCATTGTCGTTTGAGTCAAGCGTCGTCATGTACGCGGTGAGAGCCTTGAGTTGTGCGGAGCGCATTGCCCCGGTTGCACCATCCGGCTCTTCAGAGTGTATGTACGACCCTTCAAAGCCGACATAACTTTCGGTGTGCGAGAGCGAACGCCGTACCGTCATGTAGTTCGTGACGTTGGGTATGGCGATCGGCGAGAACTGGTAGTCGTTCGCGGTCTCAGAGCCGTCGGCGAAAACACGGATGAGCGCATGCTCACCGGCACCGCCTGGCATCGAATAGATGAGACCTGTCTTATCGACATCGGCTGAACCGGGTGACCAGCTGGGGCCGTTCTCTGCGGTCTTCACGCCTTCAAAATTACCCAGCACCGCCCAGCGCATCGACCACTTGGGGTTGGGCAGACCAGGGATAACCTTCGTCACAGAAACTCCCGGACGATTTTCATAGCTGATCTTATAGCCGTGGCACGAGGCGCAGTTAAAACCGATCCATTCACCGTCGCCGGTGTAGGGGTGGCTTGCCTGTGCATAACGGTAACCGACCCAACCGGTGTCGCGCGTGTTACCTTTGGTTTTCTGATCGCCGCCCAATAAACCCGGAATCGGCGTTACCTGCGGATACGGATCGAAGAAGACATTCTGCGTCGCTTCGAGCGGCATCTCTGTCGTATTCGTGCGCAGCGCGCCAAACAGCACTGCGGGATCTGCAATACCACCCACAACCGGGTCGGTCGTCTGGTAATTCAGAATTTTGGCCCAGTCAAGGCCGCGTATCGTGTGCGCGACGCCGATGTTGTAGTCGTAAGACCAGAAAATCTGGCGTCCCAATGTCACCATGCTGGCAAAGTTGGGATTGCTCACGTTGACAGCGATGGGCGCGGTCGCCTTGGTATCGCTGAGTGTCGAGACGACATCGCACTTATGCGTGAAACTCGTATCCGTGATGCGGCGGGTGATCGCGTCGATGGCGAGGTGAGCCGTCGTCGGGTGCAGCAACGATTTTTGATAACCGGTGCGCTTCTGTACCTGTAACATCAGGGGGCCTGTCGAAACATGGCCGGGGACTTTGAATTTGATCGTGGTATCATTCCACGAAACAATGTCCTTGTTCCATGAATCGAAGACAGTTTTCGTTTCGAAGTTGATCTCTTTGCCCTGGTCAAGTTTTTGTTCATACATCTTGAGATCGCTTTCGAGCACGCGGGTATTGCCGATCATGATCTTCGTGTAGTCGATGTCGGGGCCGGCACCAAAACCCGTGCCTTTCAGCGTGATCGTCTGGTTGGGTTTGAAGAGCGGCAAATTGGTACCGCCACTTGTCCAGACCTGCACGCCGTCGATATCGATCGCCGTAATCTGCGGTTCGGGGAAGACGGCTGCCGAGGCGGCCCTCTGCGCTTCGCGGGCCGAGTCGAACGTACAGAGCGTTTCCTGCTCAGGCCACGCCGTGAACGTGCCGAGCGTACAGCCCGCCACTAATGCCGCGAGCACGACGGCGTAATTTCTCTTTTGCTCCACAGTCAGTCGGGAAATTGCCGATCGGACCGCGCTTAGTTTATTGTTCCACATATTCACCCTCCGTTTCAGGATAGCGGAATTAAACATATTCCAAAACAAAAATCGACCGGCCGGGAAAATCCAGACGTCCGGATTTCCACGCGGACCTGTTTTTGCGTATTTCCTAAGGAAAAATGGCCTCGATGCCCGAAAAAAAGCAATAAAGAGGCGCAGGGGAAACCATGCAATTTATGAAACTGCGTAGAATGGACGGGGTTAATCCTTTATAAGCAGCTATGCAAGTCTGGGGACGCGATATTATTTCAACGTTCATCTACTTCACCGCAGGGCTGTCGTTTCTCATGGCGATCCAGAAACTCGTGCCCACGAAAAGACGGATGGAAAACTACCTGATTTTTATTTTATATGTCTCCTTAGCCTTTATCCTGTTTTCGCTGGCGAATGTTTTAACCGACCGGGAGCGCGAATTGCCCGTGTGTATTTTTCTGCTTTTGACCTCGTTTTCGCTGATTGGGCCTTTAACGGTGCTCTATACACATGCGCTGATCTATCCCGAGACGCCGAAAGATAAATACCTGAAATACCATTTTATTCTGCCGCTCGTGATCTTTGGCGGTGAGTTTATCTTCTTTTTTACGCAGAACCTCAAAACACAGCAGGAAGCCATCGCAACTTTTCTGGCCAATCGCCTGGGGCATCCGTTTGCGATCCCCATCATACTGACAACGGTGTCATCGACTGTGTATTTTTTCTTCCGTTACCGCGTGCTCTTCCAGGTCTTCGAGGTGCGTGACATCCGCAAGCAGATCATCTTCATTCTCGTGCTGGCCTCGACCTCGGCGATTGCGCTTTATTCCGTTGTGTTCGGTTTTTTATTCACCGTCGATTTGATTTTTGCTGTGGGCGCGGTGCTGATCGGCGGCGTCATCATCACGTTATTTTTTGCCGCGGCGCGTTATCCCGATTTTTTCGGCCCGTTGTCGCGCGAGGTGCTGAAGCGCAAGTATGAAAAATCGCTCCTCAATGGCCTCGACCTCGAGCTGTTGCAAAATCGCCTGACAGAGTTCATGCGCGTTAAAAAGCTCTACCACAACCCGGTGTTAGGGCTGAAAACTTTGGCAAAAGAACTGGGCATCCATCCCAATCAGCTTTCGGAATTTTTGTCGCAGAAGCTACGGACCAATTTTGCGGGGTATGTGAACCAGTTTCGTATTGAAGAAGTCTGCCAGTTGCTAAAAGAAAATCCCGATCAGGATATCCTCACGACGTGTTTTTTTGTCGGTTTCAATTCGAAGTCAACGTTCAATGATTTGTTTAAGAAGCTGGTGGGATTAACCCCGAGTGAGTATCGGGATTCTTTAAAGAAGTAACGGCGCGCCTAACCCTCACCCCCGGCCCCTCTCCCTTATAGGGAGAGGGGAGACTAAGACAATCCCCCCTATAAGGGGGGAGCCGGAGGGGGTTATTCCAAACTAAACACGTTCGACACGCCCTCATAGGCGCTGATGGCTCCCGTCCAGCCTGACTTCCAGTTACCTTTGTGGCGGATACGGTAGATGCCCGGCTCAGCACCCGTCGTGTCCCACGTGATGGTAATCTTCGAGTTCGCGACACCGTCGCGCGCCCAGGCGTAGGTGGTTTCCGGATCCCAGTCGCGGGCGACGGGCACAAAAGCGCCACCCGACCATTTTTCCACAACGAGAAAGGTGTCTTGCGTGCGGTAGTTGTTGTTCGGGTGCGCTCCCCAGAACTGGACCTGAATCAGGTCGCCTTTCGCGTAGAGTGTTTTGGGCTGGGCGATGACATCCCCGAATTTTTTAAACCAAGGCACATCGTCGAAGGCGACCTTCGCCGTGAAGTCGACAGTCTGCGCCGTGACATCGCTGGGGCGCGGGCCGGGTGCGATATCTGTTCCCTGCACAATGGCGCGGCTGAGTTTTACAAACTCTTGCTGGTACGCTGCCTGCTGGTTGGGGCCGAACTGTGTCGATGCACCTTCATACCATTGTTTCGCATATTCTTCACGCGTCGCGAGGTAGGATGCGTAAGAGTTAGCAAGGCCGGCGATAATGCCATAGCGTACGCCGGTAGAGGCCAGCTCATTCACCACCGCTTTGCGGAAACGGCGGCCCGCCATGGTCGTGGTTTCACCGGGCACCGCGATCAGGGCAACGTTGCCGATTTTGATGATCTGCAGCGGCATGATCTGCGGCGTCATCAGTGGTCCGTTGATATTGAGGTGGGCCTTGCCGGTTGGAATCAGAATCGGTTTTTCCGCATGGCAGGCCTTGTATGCCGCGTCCTGCGTCGCCGGCCAGGCAAAAGCAAAAACGCCGCCGAGCAGCGTAGAAAGCGCTGCCTGACCCGCATTGTCGCTCCAGCTTAAGCTGTCGACGGTCACACCGTTCGGGAAGAGCGGCGACGGGCTCGGGTTGTCGAGCGGGCTGCCGGCGGAAAACGATGCGCCCATCGCCGCAGCGCAGGTTGTCTTGCCCGCGGATTCGACATTCAGCGTACGCATATCGACCCATTCATGGCGGAAGTCGATCGAACCCGTCACGGTCTCAGAGGCCGCATTGTAGAGTTCTTTCGCCTTGTTGTATTGTTTGAGAGCCGCATTTTCGAGACTCTTGTTCTTCGCGAGCGTGAGATCAGCCGGCGCGAGGCCAAAACCGATGTTCGGCGTGACATCCCCCTCGTTCGCCTGCGCGAAGGCGGCGACGAAAGTTCTGTCGGCGAGGTAGTCGGTGCCCTTATCTTTTTCGAAGAGCCATGCTGCCCAGCCCTTGTTGTCGGCTGTAATGAGGTGGTTCTGCGGCCCGATGCTGTCGGGGTGTACGGCAAACCAGCTGAATGCGCCGATCTCTTCGCCGGCATCGGTGACAAATTTTAAGAGTGTAAAAGTTTTGTCCGTGTTGCCGTCGTACTGTGCGCGCTCTGCTGCCGGGTTGTTGTCATAGGCTTCGGTAGCGCGGTTGCCGCCGACACCCGACAGTGTGCCCTCGTTGACGAGAATCTTGCCAGGCCTCAGGTTGCGGTGTGCGCGGCGGATGGATTCCACGATGCCATTCACGATCACCGTATGGTGCTCTTTGATGAAGCCGTTGACGGTCGCATCATAGAGAAAATAGCCGGAATACCCTCCGGGGCCGCCGTGGGTATGCGTCGCCGACAACAGGATGTTTCTTTCATTGTAAAAGTCTTTTAGCTCGGCGTCGGCCGCAATCTTGTCTGAAACCTTGAGCTTCACGCTCTGGAATAACATGCCGAGGTCATTGCTGACGAAGACGACTCTCTTATTGCCATCGCCGGCGATGAAGGAACGCGCTCTCAGGCGCGTATGGATACCGCTCGTCTTCTGCGAACCTTCGGCATAACCCATCATGACGATTTCAGCGGCGGGGCCGGTGATGTCGTAGATGCCTGTACCGACGAGGTAACTGCCGGTCGCGGCAGAAAGTTGGCCCGAAACGGCAAATTTCTCCCCGAATGTACCGGGTAGGTTTTCATTCCCCGCCGAATGGCCGCAGGATAGTAGGGCAAAAGCAGCGCCCAGTAAGATAAGTTTTCTCGCGTTCATAAATCCCCCTGTTATGAGACAACCACGGCGCCTATGGTTGGTGCGGCGCCGCAGGGTTGGCTCAATTTCAGGGAAACTAGCACATTTCAAAATGAAAATCGACCGGGGTGGAATTCCGGGCGTCCGGAGAAACACACCATTGTGCAGTTTCATAAACTGCATAGTTAATGGATTATTTTTTTATGTTTTTTTCGTATGTCTCAATCCATCTTTTGACCGAAATCTTTTTCACCAGCGCACCGATCAGTTTGAATGGAATATCTTCCGGTTTTTTGAAGCGGATACAGCTCTTGCCCATGTCTGGCTTTGCCTTCGTATGTTTAGGCCATTCACCCTTGAACCATTGCAGTACATCGGGCATCGCGTAGACACCCATGTGATAGAAGGCGATAAAATTTTTCTGCGAGGCAAGGTTCATGAATGGCAAGGGCAGTTCAGGATTGCAGTGATAGCCATCCGGATAGATTTTCAGCGGTACGACATAACCAATCATGCCGTAAGACATCGTCTCTTGGAAACCTTTCGGCAAATTCTTCAGAATCGTCTCGCGCAGCTTCTTCACCGCGTCGCGGCGGTCGGCTGGTAATTCCTTGATATAAGCTTCGGGCGAAGTGGCTTTCGATGTCATATTCTTCAATACGCCACGGCAAAAAAACGTGGGCCGATACCGCCTGAAATGGAACCAGTGCGGGTGAGCGTGCCAACTGAGTTACTGTAAATGCCGATCTCGTCGTTGGCGCTTGCCCCGTTCACGCCGTCGAGTTCCGCTGCATAAAGGCAGTCCTGACCGCGCGAAAGCGCGATGCCATAGGGATTTGCGCGCACGGTGCTGACAAAGCCGTTTGCCGTGAGCGCTCCGGTTGAGGTGTTTACGCTAAACTGATAAATTCGCCCGCTGCCGGTTGCGCTCGCAAAGACATGATTGGTCCCGACGGCGAGGCCGATGGTGTTATTACCGGCATTATGCGGACCTCCCGCGATGACCGTGAGCTGTCCGGTGCCGGTATCGCGCGAATATTGCGATACGCTGCCGCCGCCCGCGGCCGAATTCGTAGTATAGAGAAAATTTCCCGATGGATGCAGAAACATCGACCAAGGTTGTGTGCCGGTGGCGGCCGGCGTACCGAATGGGGTGAGAACGCCTGTTCCCGTGTTGACGCTGAACTGGCGGATGACATTGTTTGAATAGTCATTTGCGTAGACATGGTTACCTGTGAGCGCGATGAACCAGAGCCTTCCGGCCGAGGTGATATATTCATTCGGATTTGCGAGTTGGGTGAGTACCCCTGTTGAGGTATTCTGGCTGAATTGTCCAATCGAGCTGTTTGTTGCGTTGCCGTCGACGGAATACAAAAAGCCGTTTGCGTGTACTGCCATCATAAAGGGTAACGTCGCTACTTGGCCAATCTGAGTGACGGTTCCCGCGCTGGTCAGTGCTTTGGAGCTGGTATTAAATTTAAAGGTGCTGATGGTCGCGTTGCCGCTGTTGGCGACATAAAGAGTGCTTGTGCCGGTGTGGTAAACGAGATCGTATGGGTCGGGGCCGACCGTATAGGTGTTGACCAGGGTTAGCGAGCATGATGAAATATTTTTTTCAAAGAGTAGCAAGTTCTCATTCGCGCCGGCGCTTTCAAAGAGACTCGTGACAAAAACAAATTCAGGCGCCGGACCATCGTAAGGGGGGATTACTTTGTCTGTATTGCGACTGCTCCCTGAACAAAACAGAAAAGCCGGAAGAAAACACAGAAACAATAGACCGCGCACAGATGCTCCCAAAGAGAGCTTCTCTGAACCCTGTTGAGTGTCCAGTTATTTTCGTAATTTTACAGGTGCGCGCTTCGGTTTGCCTGTGTTCACCGTTTTCGCCTTGCGCGGTATGTGCGACATCGCACGTTCCGTCAGTGCCATAATGGTCAGCGAAGGGTTTACTCCGATATTCGCCGAAATCATCGAGCCGTCGCAGACATACATATTGTCATAACCAAAGAGGCGGTTCTTACTGTCGATGACGCCCGTCGCGGCCGAGTCGCCCATGCAGACACCACCCAGAATGTGCGCGGTACTCGCAAGGCCCGTCAGTGCCTCGCTGGCCAATGCATGCACCGCACCTTTTGTTTTATCCGCGAATTTGTGTGCCAGCTCATGCGCCATGGGGATGTCAGACGTCGGCGCCGGGCCATTATCGAGCGCCGTCTTCATGCGCACCCAGCCGCGCTTGAGGCGCATCGTCGAATCAAGGCTTTGCATGAAGAGCATGATCTGCGTGTATTTTGCCCAGTCGGGCACCACGAATGCCTTCATGTATTTCAGGGGGCTCGTGAGATACTGCCAGATGACCCGGCCCAGGCGTACGAAAATATTCGAACCCATGACCGCGGGGACCATGGCTGTTCTGAAAAAACCCGCACCTTCGGGGTAGCGTACGACTTCGAGGTGGGTGTGATCATCGACGTGCAGGATAGAGCCGATCGCGACGCCTTTCGCGAAATTGAGATCGCGGCGTTCGGTGGTTACGCCAAGTAAACTCTCCGAATTGGTGCGGATGCCGTAACCGAGACGGTCAGAGATTTGCGGCAGGGATTTCTTTTCTTTCAGTTTTAATAGAAGCTGAACAGTACCCAAAACACCTCCGGCAAAAATCACTCCGCCTGCGCGCACCTTTTCTTCGCGGCTGAAATATTTTGTCGAATTGCGAAAGGTGACTTCGTAAGGGTGTGCGGTCCCGCTCGCATTGATGCCATCCGTGGCAGCTCGCGGCCTAACGCCTCCTGCGCCTGGATCCATGCGGCGCACGTCGATGACTTCGCGTTCTGCGAGAATTTCGGCTCCTTCACCCTGGGCCAGGTAAAGATAATTCTTATCGAGTGTGTTCTTCGCGTTATGCCGGCAGCCAAGCATACAGGCGCCGCAATAAATACAGCCAGTACGTGTGGGGCCTTTGCCTTTAAAAAAGGGATCTTTCACAGTTACGCCCGGTTTACCGAAATAGACGCTGACACGCGTGCGGTCATAGTCCTTTTCACGGCCCATATCTTTTGCTATCGATTCGAGCACATGGTCGCCGTCGAAGACCTGCGCGGTTTCGGCAGCGCCGATCATGCGCAGCGCGGTCGAATAGTGCGGCTTCAGTTCTTTCTCCCAGTCGGCGAGGTGTGCCCAGCTGGGCGATTTGAAGAACGGCCGCTTCGGTACGGGAAGAGTGTTGGCATAGACCAGCGATCCGCCGCCCACGCCGACGCCTGAAAAGATCGTGACGTGCCGGAAGATCGTCATCTTAAAGAGGCCAAACATTTTCAGAGACGGTAGCCACAGCCACTTACGAAGGCTCCAGTTTGTCTTGGGGAAGTCTGAGGGTTTAAACCATTTCCCTTTTTCGATGACGAGCACCTTGTAGCCTTTTTCGCTGAGACGCAGCGCTGATACCGAGCCGCCGAATCCGGAGCCGATGATGACATAGTCATATTGATTTTGCAGATCAGCCATGCGCCAAGCGTATGAGCAGAGGTGCGGCAGCGACTGAAATTTGAAAACCGCCATAGCAGGTTTTTACAAAGCTTTACGGATTCCAGTTGACCGCGAGCGCGAAGATTTTCCGTTACTGCCGTGAAACCCGCCAGCTGCCTTGCGACGCATTGTTTTTGCGAGGGGCCTTATACAGGTGCCTTGGTGCTGCAGCCCATGAATACCTATTCGGCGTTCAGCATGCTATTGGTGGCCGTCATTTTCTGGCAACGCGCGCGGCGGGCAAACTGGCCGGCTTTCTTTAATAGCCTCTATTTCGCTGCGCTTGTTGTGCTGTGGTTCGGAACGGTACTTCTCCATGCGACGCTGACCGAAGTGGGACAATGGACCGATGGCCTCGGCCTTTACGCGGTAATCCTATTTGTGCTGATCTATTTTATTGCGTTACGTTTGCGCTGGCAGAGATCCCGCTTCGCGGTGATTTACCTGGCTACGCTCGGCGCCTGCGCGGCTTTCGCCTGGAGCTTCATGCAATTCAGGGTGCTGCTCTTCGGCCTACTCGTAACCTTGACTTTTCTGACGCTTCTTTGCATGCGCAGGTTGATCGCGTTTCGGACCAGCGATCTGTTATTTGCTGGCGGTTTTTTTCTTGTGGGTCTGGTCTTCCAGGTTCTCGATCGTAAACTTTTGCTCTGTTCGCGTTTCTCAATCTGGCAAGGACATGCCCTGTGGCATATTCTCTCTGCCGTGGCGACATACTTTCTGGGAACGCTGATGTTGAATGCCAGGTATGCGGCACTGCCGCAAAAAAAATCGTAATCTTTCTGAAGAATAATATTGCCGGAAAGTTTTCTTACCGCTTTTTTGCACGGGAATAACCATGTGTAACAAACGTTTATGAAACTGTTTTTCAAAAAAAGTTTTTTGGCGTGTTGAGTGAACTATAGTGCATTAAGTAGCGTTCCCGAACTGAATCATTTAAAAATGAGGAGCTGCTAATGAATGCACTGATCAAAGCTTATCCTATCGTTTTTGTTCTCGGCATGTTTTTTGCCGCCAGTCATCTCTCTGCCGAAGTCTGCACTGTACGTCTCGGCGAAGACGGCGGCACACGCACCTTCACCTACGACCTTACAGGCAGTGCCGGCCAGTATGTCTACTGGACCAACCAACCGGGGCAGAGTTTCATCCGCAGCACTTCGGGGCCATGCAACTTTTTTATCTACAATGGCTCGAACCTTGACGGCAAGTGGGTGGCGATTGGTACAGATCTCGGCGAACGCATTCGCCCCGGTCTCGATGGCATCGAGAATAAGTCGAATGGCGGCGGCGATACCTGGAAGGCGCGCTCGGTGCTGATTCAAAAAGCCGATACCACCTGCCGCCTGCGCATCGGCGGTAACGGTGTGCGCATGACATATTATCCTTCGAGCGATCTCGAATTTGTTCCGCGTTCAAACCGCGTCGAGTCCCTGATGGTCGACGGTACCACCGAATGTGAGGCCCGCGTGCACAATTCTGTGCAGTTCGGCATCGACGACTATGACAACCGTTATAAGACCATGCAGGCCGCGAATGGGATTACCCGCAATTACGATCCCGGTTTTTTTGTGCGGTCGGTCTCTCTCTTCCGTAAGTATAGCAGCGGCTGCGCCGAGCGCGATTCTTATTCGAACCGCTGCGTACCGCAGACGACTACATTCCAGAGTCTCTATACCAATAATGCGAATCTCGATAAGGATGGTGATGGCTTGCATGACTTTTACGAGAATGTGATCGCGCAGACGTTCAGGCCGGTATACAACAATCACTCGACCGAAGATTCCAGCATCGGCACTCTTTATTACGAAGCCGGCACCGGCGCCGCGGTTTCTGAACCCGCGACGATTTTCCAGGTGAGGCCTTCGGGCACAGCGAATGAGATCGCGGTGCAGTACAATTCGCTCTGGTACAATGACTCTGGTTGTGCTCTCGGCGGCGCGCACCAGGGCGATTTCGGTATGAATACAATCTTCCTGCGCACCAGCGACGGCGGCCGCCACTGGTACGCCGTGCGTACGTCGATGCACGACGATGAGAGCGCATGGACCAAGGACGCGGGTCAGTTGCGCGCCACGACGTTTGCCTATTGGGGCGAGGGGACATCCAACCACGCAACGTTCTTCTTTATGAAAGGCAAACACCACAACTACTCAGACACCGGCTGGTCGGGCCAGCAAGATATCAAGACATCGGGCCTGGGGCTAGGCTGCACCTGTTATAATAACGGGCGGGGTTACCTGGTGGGATTACCCACGCGCGCGGCATCGCTTTACCTTCCGGCGGCGGGTGGCCTGCTTGTGCCGGTGGCCCCCAACCCCGGTGCGGGAGTAACCCCGATCGACGGCAAACCGATGTCGAATGCCGGTTCTGTGGGTGTCTGGTTTTTTAATGATCTTTCGATTTTCACTGGAACCTATGCCGGGCAGCGAATTTACGACGATCCGAATTTTTTCTCCTCCGATTCTGCAGGCCGTGGTTTTCAGTAGACTTAGTAAATTCCTTGTGGGCGGCGGCATTGCTGCCGCCCTGTTTTTAATTCTCGCACTGATTCCCGCACCCGAAAACGTTAAAAAAAACCCAGGTGCCGGTAAACAACCAGGCTCACTTCTCGATAGCCTGGTGGGTTCTGTCGGCGAACGTTTTAGCGGCGAAACGGCCATCGAGAAACTGCCGGGTTTCGAAAAAGAGCGTTATGCCGCACTGCCCGAAAAAGAAAAGGCAGCTTACCATAATTACCTGCTAAAGCTCGACGACGACATACGCTTCCTGAAAAATGAACTTAGAAGTGAAAAGCCGCAGATGGAAAACCTGCTGCAGCGTTATTTTCCCGAACAGATGAAGGCACTCGTGTCGCGCGACCCAGCCATCGATCCCGGCGCATCCAATTCTCCCGAAGCTCAGGCATTTCTGGAGCGGCAGGGTTCAGAACGTGCACAGGGTGGGGCGGCGATGAAGATAGATCTCATACAGGAAATGCTGATTCGTTATGGTCCGCGTTTGACGCGCGATGAAAAGGGAAAACTGGAAGCAGAAATCCAGTCGATGGCGAAATCGTTAGGTCATTAATTTTTTTGAAAAATAAAAAGCCACCTGGGTGGCTGAGCTGGCTCCGCGGCGCAAGCCGCGAAGCATACTAAGTCGTCGCTTTATTTTATTTCCATGATCCGGTTCACGTTTGCAACCGGAAGACTCACCTGGCCGTCTACGGTCTGGATTGTCATGGTATTGCCGGCCTGGTTGAAGTAGCCGGTATATGTCTTACCGTTTTTCGTTTCGATTTTCGCGATACGGCCGTATTTGGCTTTAATATCGTTCAAAGTCAGCTTCCTGTTTTGCGGCGTGGCGACTTCTGTCGCTGCAGCAGATGTCGAAACACCCGTTGCATATTTTTCGACCGATTCAGCGATGATAGCTTTACCACCCGCAGGGGCGATTTCAACCGTATTCATTGCTTTGAGGCTGGTCTTCTCTGTCTCGGTAATTTCTACAGGCTGGGTGACGCCGCGGCGAGTTGCTTCGATCTTCTGGCCCGCTTCTACGACGGTGGCGTTTGCCAGTTCTTCGCGGGTCGCTTCAGGCTTTGCTACCTGGACTTTGCCTTCTAAAAGTCTGATCTGGGTCGCTTTGGTTTTATCGACCGTAAGTTCAAACGAGGTACCGCGCACACCCGCGACGGCGGTTGGCGTTTTGATGGAATATTCGGAGCGCCCTTTGGCGATTTTGCTGAAAGATGTGCCCGAAGACTGTGACAGTTCGATCACCGGTTTGCCGTTTTCGCCTTTGGCGAGGTTGGCAATGGATAACTGAGAGTTTGCCTTCAGTGTGATGGTTGCAGCGTTGGCGAACTGGAGGACCGCCATTGAGTTAGCTTTGACCTCGATGACCGCGTCTTTGGCCACGGTATTGCCGAGAGCTGCAGGTGCGCCCCCTACCGATACGTCGCCTTTGACATAGGTAAATTTTGCCGAATCAAGACTTGGTTGTCCTTTGTTTTCACCGCAGTTGACTGCCACAAAGGCGATTGCTGCTGCTGAAAGAATGAGTTTGTGCATTAAAATCCTCCTGAAGATTTGATGTCTTAACCTATCTTACGGCTACGGGCCAAACCGTCCGGAAAAATATCGACCATGGAATTTCGGTATACAGACAGGGCCTCGCCGTTTGAAACGGGCGTTCACCGATGCCGCCGCGCGACAAACTCTATCTCTGGGAAAGAAAGGCGCTGTTTCTCTCGGAAGAGATGGATGTCGGTTTTCATGCACACCACGGTACATCGGTTGCCATTTCAACCGGTGAGGATTTTAAGATCGCAACGGAAGATGAGGAGCATGACCTGAACGCGGTGATCGTCGGCCCCAGCGTCAGCCACCGTACGCTATCCAAAACACGGCTCGCGACCTTGATGATCGATCCCGACCCTGCGGGGCTGGGGCAGATCCGTTCGCTGCTCGGGGCGAAAGGGTTGATGCGGATTTCCCCTGATAAGGTTGCCGGCTTTCGTGCGGAGATCATTGCCCTCTTTGACGATGACCGTAATCTCAGCCGTATGACCCGCTTTACCGACGATATCTATGCCACGGTATTCGGTACCGCCGCTGCGCCGAAGCCGATGGACGCACGCATTGCAGTGCTGGTTGCCGATCTTAAAAATAATCTGCCGAAAAGAATCGAGATCAAAGCCCTGGCGCAAAAAGCGCGGCTTTCCGCCGACAGGTTAATCCGCCTGTTTAAAGAAGAAATGGGTCTGCCGCTCAGGCGCTATCTCTTATGGCTCAAAATTCTCGAAGCCGTGAAACGCCTCGAGACGCTGGGGCAACTCACCGACTCGGCGTATGCAGGTGGGTTTTCCGATTCGGCGCATCTCTCGCGGATATTTAAAGAGAATATCGGTTTTCCGCCGTCGTACTTTTTCGGTGAAAACCGCAAGGTCGACCTCTATTACTGCGAAAAGTGGTAATGCCATAATCGTTCAAGCCGGAAATCCCCCTTTACTATAAATTACCCGAGACTATGTTCGCAACAATTTCAGCCAAACTTTCTAAAATCTCATCTTCCAGTGTTCGCATCGTAAGCGAAGAAGACAAAGCCGGATTTCGTGCGTCGCAGAGGCTGGCTTATGATACGGTTTTGGCGGTCGAAAAACAGCTTCGGCCCGGCATCACTGAAAAGGCGGCGGCAAAATTACTCGCAGATTATCTCGCCGACCGCGGCGTTAAAACCTACCTGCACCGGCCGTTTGCCTGGTTTGGCGAGCATTCTAAATTCAAAGGCTATAACTTCTATACCGATTTCAGGCCCTCTAACCGTACGCTGAAAGAAGACGATGTCTATATTCTCGACGTCTCGCCGATTCTGAACGGCTATATCGGCGACATCGGTTATACCGGTTCGCTTGCGCCCAATGCGGAACTCGATGCCATGAAAGCATACCTGCTCGAAATCCGCAGGCGCCTGCCGGCAGAGTTTGCATCGGATAAACCCGCGTCGCAGATCTGGAGCGAGCTCGACGCCGACATCAAAGCCCGCGGTTTTGAAAATGCGCACAGCAAATATCCGTTCGCGGTTTTGGGGCACAGGGTCTACAAAGTGCCACTGCCGAAAATGTGGTCGCCGCTGATTCCCATCAGTTTTCTTAGTTGGTTCAGTTTTCAGGCGCAGTTTTCTTTTCTCGCGCATGGTATTCTGCCCGAGCTTCTGACGCCGCATCACCAGGGCAAAAAGATCGGCGCCTGGGCTATTGAGCCGCACCTGGGAGCGAAAGGGAATTTCGGCGCGAAGTTCGAAGAGATACTCATCGTCGAAGAAGACCGCGCCTACTGGCTCGACGATGATGTGCCGCATATGACGCAGGGTATCGACAGGAGCTCCACATGAAAAAAATATTCTTAGCGATTTTCGTCGTTTTTGCGGGTTGGCTGGCATTCCTGCTTCTGTATAAAAATCCAAAAAACGCACACCTGGTGATTGCAGGTAAGTATGTCATGCAAGATGTGCCCGCCGCGATGAAGGCAGTCGATAAAAGGAACGCCCCCTTTCTCGACATTGACGCCGTGGCGGAAAATATTCCGGGGCAGGACGACGTTGTGTTTTTTCCCGAACAGGAAAAAGCATTCGTCACCGCGATGGACGGTTATTTCTGGAAATTGGATTTAAAGACGAAACAAGCGGAACGTTTCGTCAAGACACCACTGATTCCACCCGGCGCGCGGCGCAACCCGGTGCTCAGGAATAAAATTCTATTCTGCGCCTCGCGCCTCCATGGCCGCACGTTTCCCGATTCGGAAAAAGTCGGCGTCTATGAACTCGACACCGATACGAAGGCGATTCAACCTGTGCTACAACGGGTTTTCACACCTCAGCCCGCTGCACTGAAAAATGAAAACCCTGGCATCGTCTATGGGCCGGGCAAAGGTCCTGAACTTCAGCTTGCGGCAATGAACGCGGGGAACTCGATCGATATGCCGTTCTGCAACGATCTCGACGTCAGCGCCGACGGCGAACGCATCTATTTTACAGCGCCGTATTCGTATGCCGGCGCTTCGATGGCGGGTGGCACATTCGGCGAGGCGATCACGCTCGCCCGTAACGGTTATCTCTGGATGTTTGACCGCAGGCGCCAGGTGCTCAGCCTTGTGGCGCGCGACTTCAACTTCATCGACGGCATTCTCGTCGAAGGCCGCGCGGGGCAACGCGAAGAATCTGTCCTGATTACAGAAACGACGAAGTTCAAAATCGACCGTCTTTATGTTTCGGGTCCGAAGGCCGGCACGCATGAAATACTCTGGGAGAATTTGCCCGGCATGCCCGACGGTATGGACCGCGACAGCGAAGGGCGGATCTGGGTAGGGCTCATCAAAAAACGCAGCGGACTTATTTCGTGGGCGCACCGCAATCCCTGGATCAAGAATCTTTTCCTCAACCTGCCGCGCTGGCTTTTGCCGGTGCCGAAGCAGACGGGCATTCTGTGCCTGAGCGCCGATGGTGCGCGGCCGCTCTATTACGCGATGCACGAGGGTAAGGTCATTCAGGATATTTCTGTTGCTGTGCCATACAGAGACAGGTTATACTTGCCTAACTTCTCGGAACATACCCACGGCCTTTTTTCACTGCCATTCCCAAAGGATTTGGGTAAATAAATGAGCCGGCGTAAGATTATTGTGTTTTCGATTACAGCCGTCGCCGCGATGGCGATCGGCAGCTGCCTCGAATACCCCGAGGCATATTTTAAACAGCAGATCCAGGGTAGCGAGCAGTTCACCTACAACGACGCGATCCTAAAGATCAAAGATAAACGCGACCTGAAAGAGCACGGTCTAAAAACGTTGGTTGCGAATGTGCCCGCGCAGGATGAGATATTGCTGCAGGAAGATTTGGGGCGCGCCTTCGTTGCGGCGATGGACGGCTATATCTGGATCGTCGACCTGAAACTCAATAAGGCGGAACCGTTCGTCAAGGCACCGCTGCTGGCTGGTGGAATGGTTGCGCATCCGAAAAACACAGATTTGATTTATTTCTGTGTGGCGCGTGCCACGAAAGATGATGTCGTCGCCGAAAACGGCCCTGGCATCTATGAATTGAAGATTTCGGAGAAAACAATACGCAAGATCACGACCCGTGTGCCGAAAATTCCCGCGGAAAGCCGGCAAACAATGCAAAGTTCGATTGGCTATTTTTATCCCGCCGGCGCGCAACCCACATTGCATTTTTCAGAAATGACGGATGGGAACAGCCGACGCGTCGAAAAGGCTGACGATCTGGCGATCAGTGCCGACGGGCAGAGAATCTATTTTACAGAACCGTACGACCACGCCGGTGCTATTCTGGGGGTCAGCGTTCAGTCGCGCAATGAAGCCCTGACGCTGGGGAAAAACGGGAATCTCTGGAAAATAGATCTCAAAGAAAACAGTGCGAGTCTTGTGGCGCATGGTTATGCGTATCTGGATGGCATCCTGCTCGAATACCCTGCGGGCAGCACGAAAGAAACTTCGATACTCGTGAACGAACTTTCGAAATGCCGGTTGGTGCGTCTGCACCTCAGCGGCGAAAAATCAGGCAAAGATGAGGTCGTCATCGACGGCTTACCGGGTTTTCCCGACGGCATGGACCGGGATGCTCAGGGCCGCATCTGGATTGCGCTGGTGCTCGAACGATCAAAGCTCATCACCTGGCTGCACAGCCATCCGTTCTGGAAGCGTTTGGCTCTGTATATTCCGCCCTGGTTGCAACCGGTTTCGAGAAAAACGGGCTTGCTCGTGCTTTCTGCGGATGGCAAGACGCCGCTGCACTATAGCATGCACGACGGCTCGGTTTTTTCCAACCTGATTGTGGTGGTTCCGGGCAGGGAACGTATTTACCTCGCCGTATACGAAAAAGGTTATAGGGGGCTGAATACCATCACTTATCCGTTTTAGTTGCGTTTGACGCCTTGTCCATAACGCCCGCCCCGGAGGTATGGCAAGCGCAGCGATCACTCTGCGCGGTACATATACCGCGCTCCTGACGCCCTTTACCGCCGACGGTGAAAGGGTCGATTGGGCTGCGTTGAAACAGCTCGTCGAGCGCCAGATCGAAGCTGGCGTCGAAGGCCTCGTGCCCTGCGGTACGACCGGCGAGTCGCCGACACTCTCGCATGCCGAGCACACCGAAGTCATCGTCAAAGTCATTGAATGGGCAAAGGCGAAAAATTCCAAAACGGTTGTTATTGCGGGTACGGGTTCGAACTCCACCGCTGAGGCAATTTCATTAACTAAAGAAGCCGCCGCGGCCGGTGCAGATGCTGTGCTCTCCGTAAACCCTTACTATAACAAACCCGTACAAGCCGGGCTGACACAACACTTTCAGAAAATCGCCGATGCCTCCAAGGTTCCCGTCGTGCTCTACAATATTCCCGGGCGTTCGGCGGTCGGCATGACTGTCGACACGATCGCTACACTTTCCAAGCACGGCAATATCACCGCTATTAAAGAAGCAACAGGCGATCTGGGATTTATGGCGCAGGTGATTCAGGCAACCGAAGGCAGGATGGCCCTGTTGTCGGGTGACGACAATCTGATCGTGCCGGTACTTTCGATCGGTGGCGTGGGCGTCATCAGCGTAATTTCCAATGTCTACCCGAAAGAAACCGGTGACATCACACGCGATTATTTCGCCGGGAAGCCCGCCGACGCGCAGAAAAAATTTATGAAATTGTTACCGCTCTGCAAGGCGATGTTCGTGGAGACGAACCCGATTCCGGTAAAATTCGCCGCGGCGAAAAAAGGCATCTGCGAAAATTCGCTCCGCCTGCCCATGACCCCGCTTGGTGCTGCATTTGAAAGCACGGTTTTAGACGCCATGCGCAAGTTCGAAGCACCTGTAGTGAGCGCAGCCGGATCATGATTGAATTCGGTATTGTAGGCTCTTTAGGGCGTATGGGCCGCGCGATCTCGGGTCGTGCATCATTCAGTGACCTGAAACTGGTCTCGCCCGTCGAACACGCGCAGCACAAAGATCTCGGCAAAAAATATTCCGATATTACGGGCATCCCTTTTGATGCGACAGTCGACACTCTCGCAAAGATCCATCCGCCAGCGGGGGGATGGATCGATTTTTCGCATGCGACAACCGTTATCAATACTTTACAGAAAGCGGCGGAGACAGGTGCCCCCGTTGTTGTCGGTACCACCGGGTTTACCCCGGAGCAGCGCGCCGAGCTTGAGGCGATGGCCGCGAAGGTTCCGCTCATCATTGCTTCGAATATGGCTGTCGGTGTGAACGTATTTTTCTCTCTTGTTGAGAGCGCGGCGCGTGCGCTGGCCGGTCACGGTTTTGATCCCGAGGTGCTCGAGATCCATCATAATCTGAAAAAGGATTCTCCCTCAGGGACGGCCGTGACCATCAAGGAGATTCTGCGCAAAGCCTACGATGTTCAGGAAGATGCCGTACTCTATGGCCGCGAAGGCATGATTGGCGAGCGCAAGAAAAAGGAAATCGGGGTGATGACGCTGCGCGGTGGCGACGTTGTCGGCGATCATACTGCCTATTTTCTCGGCATGGGCGAGCGCGTCGAGATCAAGCACCAGGCCGTATCGCGCGAAACCTTCGCCACAGGCGCGCTGGCGGCACTCAGGTTTCTACAGGGCAAAAAACCAGGACTCTATTCGATGAAAGATGTCCTGGGCTTGCAGTAAGACAGCCCATGTTACGAAGTTAGTGACAGTCGAACGGTGAGCCGTAATAATCCACCTGGACGGCCATGCCCTTCTTCTTGTCAAAATAGACATCGAAATCTTCGGTAACCTTTTTCAGCGCTTCTTTGAGTTTTGCGGGACCCTGACCATTGATGGTGACTTCTTTTACGATGCTCCCGCGTTTATTTCCGCAAACCGCCTTGTCGACATAGACTTGAATCTTTGCATCGATCGTGAAAGTTTGCGCATTACACTTCAGTGTGTTCTTTTCAATTTGGCACGAAGCGGTCAACTGGTCGTAATCGTCCGTCACCGGGGTCATAAACCCGGAAAATACATAACTATCTGACCCTAAGCCGCCGACGGCGACCCATTTCGCTGTCTTGCCTTGTATTTTTTCCTCAGAGCCGACATAAACCCCCTGTATTAAGGCACCCTTGGGGAGAGTCCGCTCTTTTGAGCCTTTAACACTCGGCTCAGAACGAACGATCATGGTCGATTGAGTTTTGAAGATCTCTTTTTTCCCTTCCGCCATGATACCTTCGCTGCGTTTAGCCAGGACAGCAATCGTGCATAGGGAGAAAATTACCAGTTTGCGAATCATGCTTCCAAATATTGTGCACAAACCGTGTTGGCAAGCCGGAACCCAATTCGAATATCTGATTTACAGCGCCTCGTGCAGAAACTGTTGAGCACGCTCCATGTCTGAATTTCACATCGAAGGCGGCCACAAGATCGGCGGTACAATTACCGCGCAGGGCAATAAAAATGAGGCTTTGCCTGTGCTCTGTGCCGCGCTCATGAACCCGCAGGGTGTAACGATACGCAATGTGCCGCAGATCGAAGACATCAAGAACCTGCTTAAGATTATCGAAGCCGTGGGCGCGCAAATCACGCTGCTTGAAGACGGGCATTCGTATAAAATCACGACGCCGGAGATAAAACTCAATGAACTTCCCCCTGAGCTTGCCGCGGGCCTGCGCGGCTCGGTAACACTGCTGGGGCCCTTGCTTGCCCGTGCGAAGAAGGTTTTTCTCCCCCGCCCCGGTGGCGACAAGATCGGCCGCCGCCGCGTCGATACACACCTGCTCGCGCTCTCGGCGCTCGGCGCCAAGGTTGAAGTTTTTAACGACGGCTATATGCTCGAAGCCGAAAAACTGACCGGCACAGCAATACTACTCGACGAAGCTTCGGTGACGGGCACCGAAAACGCCGTCATGGCCGCGGCCTGCGCGCATGGCGTGACACTGATTGAAAACGCGGCCTCAGAGCCGCATGTGCAAGGGCTTTGTCGTTTTCTCGAAAAGCAGGGCGTGAAGATCGAAGGCATCGGCAGCAACATGCTGCGCATCCATGGTGTGGGTGGTTATGAAAATCTTAAGGCGGCCGATCACACGATCGGCGCCGATTATCTCGAGATCGGTTCTTTTATCGCCATGTCGGCAATGACCGGCGGCGACCTGGTCATCCAGGATGTGAATCCGATCGATCTGCGGATGATCAAGTTTGTTTTCGAGCGCGTCGGCATCCAGTGGCGTTATCATGAACGTGCCCGGGTGCATGGAGGCACCGGGGGCGGCGCAGGCACGGATGCCGATGCGCCGCCGCAAGTTGATCTTGTGATGAAGTCCCCGTACAATCTGGAGATTCAAACGGATGCGCACGGTGAGATTCCGAAGATCGACGATGCGCCGTGGCCGATGTTTCCTGCCGACCTCATTTCGATTATTCTGACCGTCGCCACGCAAGCGGCGGGTACGGTACTTATACACGAGAAACTTTTTGAAAGCCGCCTCTATTTTACAGATAAACTCATGGGTATGGGCGCAAAGATTGTGCTCTGCGACCCGCATCGTGCGGTCATCATCGGACCATCCAAGCTCTACGGTAGCAGAATGACCTCCCCGGATATCCGCGCCGGTATGGCGCTCGTCATCGCCGCGCTCGCCGCGGAAGGCAAGTCGGTGATTCAGAACATTCTGCAGGTCGACCGCGGTTATGAAAATATTGATGCGCGCCTGAGAACTCTCGGTGCGCAGATTACGCGGGTTGCCTGATGCAATTATTTGACGAAGAGGCAGAACAAGTCGTACTGGGGTCAATCCTGCAGTCGCCGTCGCTCTTCGAAGAAGTGGCGCAGGTTTTAAAGCCTGAGGATTTCTACTATGAAGGTCACCGGCTTATTTACGAAGCCATCTCTTCCGAAATCGATCGCGGCGAGCAGCCGAATGCCATTCTCATCATCAACACGCTGAAAAATTTAAACCAGCTCGAGCGCGCCGGCAACCGTGCCGGCATTATGAACATTGCCTCGCTCGGCGTACTCGTCGGCGTTGCTTCGTTCACTGAAAAAATCCGCGATTATTCGCTGCGCCGCCGCCTGATCATCAATTTCCGCGAGCTTGAAAAGAAGGCGGGCGACACCGGTTTCAAACTCGATTCCGTTTTAACGGATACCGAAGGTGCGCTCACTCACTTGGCCGATCGTTATTCGAGCTATAACATCCGCCATATTAAGGACACCAATAAGGAATTCCTCGAATTCTTAAAGCATGTGCGTGAATCGCACGATGGTATCACCGGCACCGCTTCGGGTTTCAAAAAACTCGATGAGATGACCGGCGGTTTTAAACCCGGACAGATGATCGTCATCGCCGCGCGCCCCGGTATGGGCAAGACGACGTTTGCGCTCAACATGGCGCTCAATGTCTGCATGGACAAAACGCGCCCCAAGGCCGTGGCGTTTTTCTCTCTTGAGATGACACGTCTTGAGCTCTTGCTGCGCCTCTTGTGCTCGCGCGCTTTTCTCGATTCGCAGAAGGTGCAGAAGGGCCGCATCAATGAAAAAGAAATGGCCCGCCTTGCGCACACGGCAAAAGAAATCTACGAATCTGAATTCTATATCGACGATAGCGCCGATCTCACGACGTGGGAGTTCAAGCAGCGTGCCCGACGACTCGGCCGCACCATCAAACAGCAGGGCAAAGATCTGGGCCTCATCGTCGTCGACTACCTGCAGCTCATGACCGACCGCGACCGCGCAGGCGACGGGCGCCAGAACGAGGTCGCAGCGATCTCGCGCGCAATCAAACTCATCGCCAAAGATTTAGGCTGCCCGATTCTTGCGCTCTCACAGATGAACCGCTCGATCGAGCAGCGCGGCAAAGACCCGCGTCCGCAGCTCTCTGACCTGCGCGAATCGGGTGCGATCGAACAGGACGCCGACATGGTTATCTTTATCCACCGCGAGTTCCAGGGCAAGGATGCGCCCGAAGATAAAAAAAATCTCGCGGAGATTATCATCGGCAAGAACCGCGGTGGTCCGCGCGACAGTTTTGAACTCGCATTCCTCTCAGACAAGAGCCTCTTCACCGACTACGAACCGGCGCCGCAACAGGGCTAAATGCTCTCCATATCTCTACACGTCCCGTAACGGGCTGCGCGAACCGGTTCTAAAATATATATCCGCAATATTGGGAAACCCCGATTTGCCGCGATGTCGTCGCTCCAACCCATTGAAAAAATTGCCGCATCGATTGGCATTCCTATCGATCAGCTCAGCCTCTATGGCCGCCACAAGGCAAAGGTACCCTATACACTCTATGATGCCGGGCGCGCGAAAAAGAGCAATCTCATTCTCGTGACTTCGACGACGCCCAACAAAGCGGGCGTCGGCAAAACAACGACATCAGTGGCACTCGGGCAGGGGCTAAAAAAAATCGGCAAGAATGGCGTGATTGCATTGCGCGAGCCGTCGCTGGGCCCCGTCTTTGGTATGAAGGGTGGAGCGACGGGCGGCGGAAAATCGTCGATCCATCCCTCTTCGGATATCAATTTGCATTTTAATGGTGACTTCCATGCGATCACGAGCGCGAACAATCTCATCGCCGCACTCGCCGATAATTTCCGCTACCACGACAAATCAGGCGACGGCCTGAAATCGATTCAATGGAAACGCGCGCTCGACATGAACGACCGCGGCCTGCGTGCGGTGATTACCGGCCTTAATGGCAATGGCGGTGCGGCCGAAACGGGTTTTGATATCACCGCTGCATCGGAGATTATGGCGATTCTCTGTCTCGCGGCCGACGAGGCTGATCTCATGCGGCGCATTAACCAGATACTCATCGGTTACCGGCAGTCGAAAAAACCATTCTATTTTTCGGAACTCGAGTCGACCGGCGCCGTCATGGCACTGCTTGCCGACGCGATGCATCCCAACCTCGTTCAAAGCGACGAAGGTGTGGCGGCCTTTGTGCACGGCGGGCCGTTTGCCAACATCGCGCACGGCTGCAATTCCCTCGCTGCGACGCGTTTGGCGATGACCTATGGTGACTATGCGATCACCGAAGCGGGTTTTGGCGCCGATCTCGGTGCTGAAAAATTTCTCAACATCAAGTGTCGTTTAGGCGGATTTCAACCGGCGGTGACAGTCATTGCCACCACTTCTATTTCGCTGAAGCTGCACGGCGGCTCGCCCGAATCTGAAATTAAAAAACCCAATGCCGATACGCTCAGGGTTGGCCTCAGGAACCTCGAACGCCACATCGAGAACCTCAAGGAATTCGGGCAGCAGGTGATTGTCGGTTATAACCGTTACGCTTTCGACGTACCGGCCGAGGTGAATTATGTGCGCGACTGGTGCGCGGAACGTGGTACACGTTTTGCCCTTAACGACGGTTATGCGTTGGGCGGTGAAGGCGCAGTGGCACTTGCCGAAGAAGTTATCGAGGCGATTGAGAAGAAAGAGTCGTCGCCGCTGAATTTTACCTACCAGCTGACGGATAAGCCCGAAGAAAAATTGCATAAGATTGTGACCGACATCTACCGCGGCGAATCCATTTCTTTTAGCCCGAGGGCAAAGGCAGTGCTGAAACGCCTTGAGGGTACGCCTGAAGCGGGGTATCCGGTCTGTATTGCGAAAACGCAGTATTCGTTTTCACAGAACGCGGCAGAGACCGGCGTCGCGGAAAATTTTAATATCCATTTTGAAGACCTGATTGTGAACCGCGGCGCGGAATTTCTTGTCGCAGTTGCAGGCGATATGCTGCGCATGCCGGGGCTGCCGAAAGAACCGCAGGCGAGAAAGATCGGTTTCAAAAACGGCGAGATTACAGGATTACTGTAACGCGCCGCTTTTTAGAGCTTAGTTACCGGTGCAGCGGCCCTGGCCTGTCGCGCTTTTCTCGCACTTGCCCGAACCGATGCAATCTGCGTCGATATTGCATTTTTTGCCGGTTTTACCCGAACCGCCAAAATCAAATTCTTTCTTTTTGACGCAGACGCCGCCTGAGCATTCGAGGCCAAACGAACATTCGATATCCATGTTGCACTGCTCGCCCTTTTCTTTGTTGCCGGCGAAGAGGCCTGATGCTGCGATTAATGTGATCAGTATTATTTTTCTCATGCGCTGCTGAACGCCGGCTGGAGCAGGGTGTCAAGCTCTCTGAGGGTGGTTGTCGCGCCTAACGGGGAAATATCTCTGCTTCCATCGACTCTGCTTCCAGGGTTTCGGTAAGCGGCCTGTCTGCCCCCCTGACGTTGTGGTCTGTCATGCGCGCCACATCGAAGGGGTGCACCTTGTCTTCATCCATCAGCATAGGGCGATTCCAGGCATTGCGCCACGCATGGCTGTGGTTGCCGGTAAGCTCTTCGGTTAAGGTATTCGTTACTTTCATGAACCCTCCCTGTCACGGACGCCTTTAGTATACTCAATGTAGCGTAAGAGGCGATTTTTTTGACGGATTTATTTTTGGGCAATGAGGTATTCGACGCCGGCCTTCACTTCAGATACTATCCGTCCCTTGCCGATCTGGAATTCAATCATCTTCTCGACCGCCGCCGTCGTCGCGTCGCGGTTCGCCACACCTTCCCGCGCAACGATAACTTCGATCAGTTTCGCTTTTGCCATACGGCGGTCGCGCGCCTGTTTTAGGGTGAGAAGGACGTCAGTGGCGGCGGGCATGCTGATACGATTGCTTCGTTAAATTGCGCGTCGAGCGAAATGGCAGTACAGAGTTTCAGGTCTCGTGGTATTCGAGGGGGTGCCGGTCTTGCGCGATTGTAATATGCAGCACCGGGGCTTCGAGTGGCGGGTGATGGCGCAGTTGCGGAAGGTAGAGCTGGTAGGCAGGCAGAAATTTTTCAATATAGGAGCGGATTTCCCCGTCAGACATTCCCGTCTTTCCCTGTGCACGCATATTTTTTTCGGCTTCGATGCGCCAGTCGACCGTGTATTTTATTTCCGCAGCTTCGATCATCACGAATGCATCGAGAAAAGTATACCAGCTTTGGTATGCCTTCAGAAATTCGTTTGGCTCGTGTAAAAAACGATCCCGCATTTCTGTGTCTGCAACGCCCGTGAAACCCAGCATCCAGCCTTCAAGCAATACCAGGTCGAGGGGCGGCGCAACCTCAGGCCATGTCTCTTCCGGTGCCCGATCGCCTTGGCCGCCGCAGAGCGATTTATCGTAACGTGGTATGTGGACTGCGGATTTGCCATCGTTGATGATATGCAGTGCTTGCAGAATTTTATTGCCCAGTGTGATATCATGCGTGCCGGGATAGCCCCGTTGCTGCAGGTATGGGTTCTCCGGGTATCTCTGCGCCAGGGCGATCTGTTCTGTCCGCCTCAGGTAAAAATCATCGATGGAGAGCGCGATTCCGCGTTTGCCTTCTGTTTCCAGTCTTGCCATCAGCTCGCGCGCGAGCGTTGTTTTTCCGCAGCCCTGAGGTCCGTTGAGGCCAACGATGAGCGGCGGTGATCCGGGGGGGCTGCCGCGCAACAGGCGCAGGCTGAAGCCGGTCAGTAAATCCGCGCTGTTTTTATTCATCGTTTACCCGATGACGTGAGCTGCTGATCTGATTTATGTGCGATACATTTGTGGCGACGCCAAAATTTACCAAAACCGGGAATATAATCTTCGGTAAGAATTCCGACCGTGAGCCCAATGAAGCACAGGCGCTTATCCGCATTCCCGAACGTCGGCCCAAGGAACGCATGCTGCGTACAACCTATATCGAAATTCCCCAGGTCAAACACACGTACGAGGTTATGCTCTCGAAACCGTTTCAGATGTGGGGGGCCGAGATGGGGGCCAACGCGCATGGTCTTGTCATCGGCAATGAGGCGGTGTTCACCAAAATCAAGATACCGAATGAAAATACCGGGCTTACGGGCATGGACATGCTGCGCCTCGCGCTCGAGCGCTGCAAGACCGCCGGCGACGCCTTACGTCTCATCACGGAATTGCTCGAACAATACGGCCAAAATGCCTGCGGCGGTTATGAGAATCGCAAGTTCTTTTATCACAACAGTTTTATTATCGCCGATAAAGACGACGCCTGGGTGCTGGAAACTGCGGGCAAACACTGGGCGGCGGTGAAAGCCGAAGGTTTCCGCTCGATCTCCAATGGCCTGACGATTGAGGGTGATTTCGATCTCAAAAGTCCCGACCTTATCGATTTTGCTAAACGCCAGGGTTGGATTAAAAAAGGCGGGGATTTCAGTTTCCGTAAGGCCTATTCCGACCGTTTTTATACATATTTCTCCGCGTGTAAATTCAGGCAGGCGCTCTCGACAACATTAGGTGGCGCGCTGAATAAAACTCTCACGGCGGAATCGGCGATGCAAATACTGCGCTCGCATGGCGGGACGGATCATACGAATTTCGATCCCGCGCGGTCGGGTATGAAAGCTCTCTGCGTTCACGCGGCGGGTATCCGCACACCGAGCCAGACCACGGGCAGCCTCGTTGCCGAGTTGCGCCGCGGTAAGCCGTCGACCTATTGGTTCACCGGCACCGCCGCTCCGTGTCTTTCGCTCTTTAAACCGTTTTTTATTCCGGGTAAGAATTTCACGGCAGGCGATGTAGAAGAGCCGGGCGCCCAGGCGGATGGTTCGCTGTGGTGGCGCCACGAGCACCTGCATCGGCGGGTTTTGCCCGCGTATGCAGGGCTCACTGCGGGCTTTTTGAGTGAGCGCGATCGCCTGCAGCAGGATTTTCTAAGCGAAGAGCAGGCATTGATGCGCAAGGGCTCGGCGGCGCTGGATAAATTTTCACAGGCCTGTGTGGCGCGCGGCGATCATCACCTCGCCGAGTCGGCGCAGAAACTTTTGCAGCTTAAGCCAAATAAGAAATTTCATCCGCTCTATGCGCATTATTGGCGGCAGGCCAACAAGAAAGTGAATATAGTGGTCTGAGGCATTCCCGCCGGGGCCTTACCCCCGCTTTTTTTTCGCTGCCTTGCGTTCCGACTTCGCCATGTGGGAAAGACGTGCGGCGATACGAAAATTCAGCGTATCTTTGGGGAAATCCCCGCTCTCGGCATCCTCGACAGTCGGCAGGCCGGTTAAGATCGTCGCTGCCTCATCTACCGTCGTGACCGGAAAAATACGGAATTTACCCGCTGCGCATGCAGCGACGATATCGGGCCGCAACATCAGGTGCTTAACATTGGCCTCGGGAATCAGCACTCCCTGATTTCCCGTTAAGCCCCTGAGGTTGCACAGATCGAAGAAACCTTCGATTTTTTCATTCACGCCGCCGATGGCCTGAACACGCCCATGCTGGTTTACCGATCCGGTGACCGCGAGTTCCTGCGAAATCGCTGCTTCGGCGAGCGCCGAAAGTAACGCGCAGAGTTCGGCGAGTGAAGCCGAATCGCCCTCTACCGGTCCATAAGACTGCTCGAAGACGAGGCTTGCACCGAAGGTCAGCGGATGCAGCTGCGCATAACGCCAGGCAAGGTAAGAAGAAAGTATCATGACGCCTTTGGAGTGGATTTTGCCCCCGAGTTCGGATTCACGTTCGATGTCTATCACATTGCCCTTACCATACCAGACATTGGCGGTGATTCTCATCGGGTATGCGAAGGCATAATCGGGCAGCTGCACGACGGCCAGGCCGTTGATTTGACCGATCTCCGCTCCCGTTGTTGCGATCATCATCGTCTCGCGTTCGATTTCCCGGTCCATGATCCGTCGCACACGGCCAGCGCGGCGTATCTGTGCATCGGCTGCAGCATCGATATGCCGTGCTTCTACAATTTTACCATCTGCGCGGTGGTCAGCCTCGTTCATGAGGCCTGCGATCAGATGCGTATTGGCGGTGAGTTTTTCCGCGTCGCCGCTGGCACGCGAGGCGAATTCGACGAGGCGGGCCACGGCATCACGCGAGAATGCCTTGAGTTTTCCGGTTTCTGCCAGGTGAGCAATGACGCCAGCGTACTTTTTTTCCGCGTCAGTGGTGCGTATGATGTCGCTTTCAAAATCGGCGGAGATTTTAAACAACTCGTCAAACTCGGGATCCAGTTCTTTCAGCAGGTAATAGATACGCCGCTCACCCATCAAGACAACTTTGACGTCGAGTGGCATCGCCTCGGGCTCGAGTGAAACCGTACTCATCAGCCCACCGAGTTGCAGCGGCGATTCGATCTGCAGTTTCCCGGATTTCAGGGCCCGCTTGAGCCCGTCATAGGAAAAAGGTTGCGCCAGCAATTTCGCGGCTTCGAGCATCAGGTAGCCACCGTTTGCCCGGTGCAGAGAGCCGCTTTTGATCAGCGTAAAATTCGTCAGTAGCGAGCCGAAATGCGCGATCTGATCGAACCGGCCCAGCAGATTCTGGTAATTCGGGCTGTCTTCGTAGACGACCGGCGCCTGGCTGATTTTACTGCGGTCGACGATGACATTGATTTTGTAACGCTGCGTCGCCAGGCCGCCGCGCATTTCATTCGCATCGTCATCGGCACCCCTGTTTTCCCGTAAGCCTTCACCGGCTTTGACGATGTCGGCAAGCACCGCGTCCAGAAAGGCGGCAACGTGCGGCAGATCCTGGTATTGCTCTTTAATTTCTTCGATCATGTGGCCGACGGCAAGGCTGATAGTTTCCCGTGTCAGTGCGCGTATACGCGTCTGCATCTCGCGGCGCCATTTGGGAAACTGGTGGCTCAGCTTCTGCAGCTTTCCCAGGAATTCCTGGATTTTTTCCTCAAAGGTTTTCTGTTCTTCGGCTGGCAGTTTCGCGAAATCTTCGGGAGAAAGAACTTCGTTGTTTTTGGTGGGGACGAAGGCAAATCCCTGCTCATTGCGAATCAGCGCCACGCCCTGGGCGACAGCTTCATCGCCCAGGTTCTGCAATGCCGTTTCGTGACGGGTTTTGAATTCACCCTGGATCTTCTCGCTCGCCGAACGGTACTCATCAGCTTCCAGAGAGCTCGAAATTGTGCCTGGTAGTTCAGAAATAAATTCGTCCAGATGGGCTTTGAGTTTTGCGGCGCGACCGGCGGGCAATGTCAGTAACAGCGGATTATTCGGGTTCTCAAAATTATTTACGTAACACCAGTCAGCAGGAGCAACCTCTGCGCCGGCTTTCGCATTCAGGATTCTTTCGACTGTGGCGTGCCGGTCATTGCCCGATTCGCTCAGCGCGAAAATATTATAGCCCGGTTTTCTGATGTCGAGACCGAAACCCAGGGCTTCTTCAGCCTGCTCTTGCCCGATGGTCTCGGTTTTTAGTGAGATTTCCGCAGTGGAATCAAAATCGAATTGTTGCGGATCGCACGCTTTGCGTAACTTTTCGGGGTTGAGGGGGTTCATGATTTTGGAATTCTGCTGGGCTGCATTCCCGTATTGACTTCCCCACTCAAGCTGGATATCCGGATTGTATTACACTCGCGCCGATATGAAACTCAATCGTCTTTGCGGGATAACCGGCTGAGAATTGCAGGTACTCAAACGAAAAGGATTCGGGCAGCACAAATGCCAGGTAACCGCGCAGTTTCATGCCTGGGTTGAGGTGGCGTGTCATGCCGAGGTAGATTTTGTCGCCAGCATATAAGTGCCGGTAGTCATAATCTTTTGCCGGTTCGAAGGTATAACCGTTCTTATCGAAGATTACCCACTGGTCATGCCGGTATTTGAGCGGGCCATCGGTTTTGTTTTCATAGGCAATCTCGGCATAGAAGATTCTTTCTTTCTCTGTCGTGTGAAACCCGGTATAATTGAGCATGACATCGACGTCGGCAACGCGGAACCAGTGCCGCATCTTCTCGGTATAAGTCATGATGGGTACGATATGATGGCGATCTGTTTCACTGATGTCTTCAACGTTGCGGTCGAGAAGATAGTGATTACCGCAGTGACCGCATTCGAATTTTTTCAGGCTACCGCCTACCTCGAGGCGTGCTCCACAGCTCGGGCAAATCAGAGGAAAGAGTGTCAGCATTTCTCTCCGTCGACCTCGCAGCTCGCCCCGCCCAGTGCCGTCTGCGCCTCGTGCAATGCTGAGCTAATCTGCTCAAAGGGCTGCCAGCTACGCGATACAACCATGAACTTATCGCCCTGTTCGACAACCAACGACGGAAAGCCGCGGATGCCGAGACTGGCGCTGAACGTGAACTGCCCCCAGGTCTCTTTGTAGCTTTTTTCACTCTCAAAGCTGGCCGCAAAATCTGCCGCCGCGATACCATATTTCTCCGAAAACGCGGCGAGTACATCGGGCGAGGTGACATCGGCATTTTCGGCATAGAACCCGCGCTGGATATCGTGGTAGTAGGCATAGGCGTCGGCAGGAGCCAGCTGCTCCATCACGATAACGGCTTTCGCCGCAGGTTCGGTGTCATAGACAAAGCCTTCGCGTTCAAAGAAAGTTTCGTTAAAAACCTGGCCCGTCATCTTGGCGACCTCGCGCCAGTGGTGCCGCATGACGCGCGCCACCGCGGGGGTCATAGTTTGCGCGAGCTTGCCCGGGCGTAATCCCCCCATGACCAGCCGGATGTCGAAACGGTTGCCGTAGGTTTCATGGATTTGCGCCATGACTGGCACGAAACCATAACACCACGAGCACATCGGGTCGGCGAAATAATAGAGCCGGGGGAGTGTGCTCACCGGAGGTGCCACTCACACATTTTATTGGCGAAGGCCGTCGCGCCGCTGCGCTCGACGGGAAAGGTTTTTTCGCTGCGCGCCTTAATCTTTTCTACACCGTCGATGCTGCAGATACACTTCCAGTTACTCCAGTGGCCGGTCGTGCAACGCAGCGTGCGCGTTTTGCCATCCGAACACCCCGACCATGCCGCCGTGTCATTCGGGTGTCTGAAGCTCGAGTAACCGGGGCGCTCACCTTCAGTAATGGTAAATTTTTCACAGCTGGGCTGCCGCGAACAATGGGCAAAAAGCAGCGTCATGGCGATTGGCAGCAAACGGTAAGTTCGGCGCATGGGGCAGATTTTTTTATTTGGGGAGCCTGAAAACGCTGTTCCACAATTGGCGTGACGCAGCAGAGTTAGGATGGATCCCGGTATTATGTCTCATCGTGAGGTCGAGGCGGATCTCTACCCGGTGGCCGAAAAATTTTTCGCTGCGCAGGGTTATACCGTGAAGGGCGAGGTTTGTGGTTGTGACCTCGTGGCCCTGAAGGGTGACGACATCATCGTCGCCGAGCTCAAGATCACCTTCAACATCAAGCTACTCTACCAGGCGGTGCGGCGGCTGATGATCACAGACAAGGTCTATGCAGTTATCTTCAAACCCAGGACGCGGCAGAAAATGTCTTACTGGCAGATGATGAAGAGTCTTGCCCGCCGCCTCAACATTGGCCTGCTGGTCGTCGACGGCGATAAAATTCTCACGATTGCAGAGCCCGGTAAGTTTGCCGGCAAAATTTTGCCGCGGCATAAGAATAAAATTCTGCGCGAATTCAACGGCCGTAAAATTTCCAAAAACACAGGCGGAGTGACGGGTAAAAAGCTACAAACGGCCTATCTGGAATCGGCAATCCACATCAGCGTGCTGCTCAAAAAACACAAAGAGCTCAAAACCACCGAGCTTGTCGAGATGGGGGCCTCAGAGAAAGCGTCAAAAATTCTCTACCACAACCACTATGGCTGGTTCCAGAAAACAGGCAGGGGGCAATACCGCCTCAAGGCCGGCGCGTCGCGCACGATTGCGGCGGAGAACCCTGAGATCTGGGGGTACTATGAAAAACTTTAGTTGGGTTGCGGCCGCACCTTTTCTGATCTGAAGAACAGGTAGACGAACAGCGTCGCCGTTGCTGAAAGCAGATGCCAGGCCGCATGACCCTGTAACAGGCTTTGGGGCATGCAGAGTTTCAATTCTTTGTCGAGTATCCAGAAAGTGGAGCCGCCGTAATAGGCGATAAAACCCAGGATAATGTACAGGTGTTTGACTTTGGTCTTCAACCGGAGCTGCACAAAAATCACGAAAACAACGAAAGCCAGAATGAGTACACCGAACAGGATATCATTGACCTGCGGAAGAAAATACATCAGCGCCGAGAAAAATCCGACAAAAGAAAAATACAGTAATATCAACGTCCGTGTCGCCAGCGGCCTCAGGCGCGAATAGTTGTAGAGGTAGAGAACCGTGGCCAGAAAGTACATACCAATCAGGTCAACCCATTGCCCGATATGCGTGAGCGAAGCGTGAAAAAACATCGAGCCGAGCCCCGTGAGCGTCAGGCCCAGGGCATAGAGGCGCGAGTAATTAGGGTTGCGTGTGAGCAGGTTCTGATCAGAACGTTTGCGCGAGAGCCACAGCACAATCGCGGCCACCGCAAACATCGAGAAGTTTGACCAGACATTGGCCGGCTGGCGAATCATGGATTCCCACCGCACCGCTTCGCACCAGCAGTTGGGCATGCAGTGCGCCGGCTGAAGTGTATTCCAAAACATGGCGTCAGAATCAGCGGTCAACTTTACGCGTAATGCAGTATTATGAAACCTGATTTAACGGCATGAAATCCTTACTGTATTACATGCAGGTGCTAAGCCTCGATATCTGTATCGGGGTGATCGGTTCAGGCGCGTTTGCCAAGACCCTTTTACGAGCATCGATGAAACCCGTCTGGTGGTTTCTTTTGCCTGCGAGCGTCTGGGTTATCTACACCGCCGACCATCTCATGGATGCGCGCAAGGTCGGCGAAAGATCGGTCAATGTGCGGCACAAGTTCCATTTCGATCATTTCAGTTTACTGGCCGTCACGGCTGCGGTAACTGCAGTCACTTGCGTTCTCCTCGCATTTTTGTATCTGCGCGAAATGGTTTTTGTGGGTGGTTTTGTCATGGGTGGGCTCGCCGTGATGCACATTCTCATCGCCTACTGGGGCAAGGTTCGTTTCGGCAAAGAAATCTCCGTTGCAGTGATCTATGCCTGCGGGGTGTGGTTCGCGCCGTTTCTCAATAGCGGTGTCGTGATTTCACCGGTATATGTTATTGCCTTTCTCATTTTTATCCTGGGGGCGATCCTCAATCTGTTTATGAATTCGGTGATCGAATTTATCATAGACCATCAGGAAGACCAGGTCTTCGGCATGGGCATTTCAACGCGTAAGGCGATCCGGCGCGCCGTCATCGGTATTTCGTTCGCAGCCGTAATGGGGATTGTCCTTTTCACGATCTATGGCTTCGTCCGGGGTTTTGATCCCATCGTACTTGCCGGCTATGCTTACCTACTCGTTGTCTGTGCAGTGCCGGGGATAATTCTTTTCTATGAAGATTTTTTTGCGAAAGACCAGCGCTACCGGTTACCGGCCGAACTGGTCTTTGCTGTGGGCGCGGTATTGCTGGTCTTCCGTGCGTGAAGCGAATCCTGTAGCCAAGCTTACGGGCGCAGGCAGGCGCGCGTCGCGTATCCGCTCGGGTTTTAATTTTCTCTCCCCCTGGTATGATCTTGCGGCGACGGTGTTTCTCGGTGGAGCGATTATGCGGACGCAACGGCACTTTCTGCCGCGGCTCGCTGCGCATGACAGGGTTTTGATTCTCGGCGGGGGAACGGGCCGCATTCTTACCGAGATGCTGAAGCGGGGTATTGGGCGGCAATATGTCTATATCGATATCTCTGCGAAAATGGTGGTGGCGGCACGAAAGCGGGTAACGCGGTTGGCAGCGGTCGCCCGGCCGATCGAATTCATCTGCGGTTCCGTCGAGAGTATTGCGGGGCGAAAATTCGATCTCATCGTGACTCCCTTCGTGTTGGATTGTTTTCAGGAAGCCGAGCTCGGCTTGGCGATGCGGCAATTGAATGCGGCGCTGATACCGGGAGGTAAGTGGCTCTTCGCGGACTTCAACGTGCCTGCAGGCCTCATGGGTTTTATTTCGCGCTCCGTGGTGCGGACGCTCTATTTCGCTTTTAACGTGCTTTGTGGCCTGGGCATAAAGAAGCTTGCTGCATTTGACGGCTATTTTCAGGAAATGGGTCTCTCGCATGCTGCGGAGCGGTTGTTTCTGCGTGGCCTGCTCGTCGCGCGCATTTATGACAAAATGCCATCAAAATGACATTTTTGTCATTATTTGCAACCCAGGTCTGCTAAAAGCATCTAACGGGCATGACAACAACCCACGCCGGCGAAAGCGGCTTCCATAGTGGCCTGCGCACTGCGGTTTTCAATTTCCTGAAAAACAATTCCCTGAACCCTGTGGATCAATCCGGCCTTCTGAAGAAGGCGATCATTAACTATGCCATGTGGTTCACCTGCTATGCAGCGTACCTCTATGTCGGCGCGCACTATGGCTGGTATGCATTGCTCCTGGTACTGCCGCTCGCATTCTCGATGCAGTGCATTGTGCTCTCGGTCATGCATGACGGCAGCCACGGCGCGTTCAGTAATTCAAAATTTCTCAATAGTGTGGCAGCCTACAGCCTCGGTTTTGCCGGCGGCAGTAATATGCTCTGGCACCAGCTGCATGTCCGCGCGCACCACGACAATACCAATGTCATTGGGCACGACCAGGATTTCGAATCGGGCGGTCTGATTCGCCTGCACCCCGCGCAAGACAAGCACGGTGCGCACCGCTTTCAGCATCTCTATGCCTGGTTTCTTTATATGGGCCACAGCATCCGCTGGATCTGGTTCGACGATATCAAGGACTATATAACCAAACGCTGGCCGATGACCCCGCAGCAGAGAAAAACTCTTTTGAAAGAATTAATTTTCGCAAAGTCCTGGCACATTGTCAGCTACCTTGTGGTGCCGGCGCTCGTGACGGGCAGCTGGCAACTTGCGCTGGTATTTTATCTTATCCATTGGATGCTCCTCAGCGTGACGCTCATTCTCGTGTTTGCGATGGCGCACCTCACGCATGTGCAAAATATGCCGGCGACGCGCGGCGAGAGCGAACCCGATTGGGCGCTCCACCAGCTGGCGACGACGGTCGACTTTGCGACGAAGAACCGCGTGCTGTCATGGATTGTGGGGGGGCTCAATTTCCAGATCGAACACCATATTTTTCCAAAGATCTCGCACACGCGTTACCATCTCATTCAGCCGATCATTAAGGATTTCTGCGAGAAGCACGGTGTGCGTTATTTCGAGTATCCGACCTTCCGCTCTGTGCTTGCGGGCCATTATCTTCATCTGAAAACGATGGGTGCTTGATCAAAAAAGCCAAAGCTGCTCACCGGCTTTGGCTAGATACAGGTGCGAGAGTTGAATTCCCAGCAGACGGATTTTCTCCGTCTTCACTTTTTCCACCGGCACATTGCGCTGAAAGATTGCCCATGCATGTTCCCAAAGATTCTCGGCCGAACGTACCGGCACCGGCAAGGTCTGTGACCGCGTGATGGTATGAAAATCTGAGAACCGGATTTTTACCGTCAGTGTTCGCCCCGAAATATTTTTCCGCGTCATGCGCCCCGCGAGATCGTCGGCAATCTCACGCAGCGCCGCTTCGACCTGGGCCATTGATTCCAGATCTGTTTCATACGTGCGCTCTTCGCCAAAAGACTTTCTCTCATGCGTCGAGACAACATCGTCGTTGTCGATGCCCCGGGCGAGATCATAGATGCGTGCGCCCCACTTGCCCAACGCCTGCGCCAGAACTTCGGGCTCTGTGTTTTGCAGATCCATAATCTTGCGGATGCCCAGCCGGTGAAGACTCTCTTTTGCGCGGGGGCCGATCCCCGGTATCGTTTCTACCGCGAGCGGCGCCAGAAACTCAGCCTCTTTTCCCGGGTGTATCAGGGTCAGGCCGTCTGGTTTTTTGAGCTCTGAGCCCATCTTAGCCAGCGTCATGCCCGTCGCGATGCCGATAGTACAGGTAAGTCCCGTTTTATCGCGCACGGCCTTTTTGATCGCAAGGCCCAGCTTTTTCCACGTTTCATATTTTTCACCGCTGTCAGAGCAGTCGAGTACAGCTTCGTCGATACTCATGCGCAGGTGCTTTTCGCTGAAACCACCCAGTACTTCCATGACTTCGTCCGAGACTTCGCGGTAGCGGTCGATGCGGTGGGGCATGAAGATCGCTTCGGGGCAGAGTTTGTACGCGGTGCTGACGGGCTGCGCCGAACGCACGCCGAACTTGCGCGCCTCGTAGCTCGCGGCGCTGATGACACCTCTGCCATGCCCGCCCTTGGGGTCAGCGCCAACGACGACGGGTTTACCCTTGAGGTCGGGGCGGTCCCTGACCTCGACGCTGGTAAAAAACGCGTCCATGTCGACATGGACAATGGTGCGGAAGTTAGCCGCCACGGTTGGCAAAGACAAAGGTGAATCTTGTGAATTTTTGCGGCGCCGTCTCGACCTGAAGTTCCGCCCCTAGCTTACGGGCATTCTCTTCGACGATGTTCATCCCCATGCCGCGGCCGGCAAATTCGGAGACGCTGTTGAGTGTCGAGGCTCCGGCACGAAAGATGAGGCGCAATTTTTGTTGGATGTCCATTTGCGAGAGTTCTGCGGCCGTAATTTGATTCTCTGCCAAAAGCTTCTGCGCAATGCCCTCGCCGTCGATACCGCGCCCGTCGTCTTCGAGAACGATCGTGAGCGCGCCATTATGGATTTCTGCGCGCAAGGCGACGCGCCCTTGAGGTGCCTTGCCGAGATCCTGACGATCTGCGGCGGGTTCGATGCCGTGGATCGCCGCATTGCGCACGAGGTGCATCAGTATCTCTTTCACCGGTTTGCGCATTGCTGCGGGGATTTTTTCCGTGGAAAAATTTTCCGTGTCGAAATGAATCTGCTTGTTCTGCGATTCGGCTGCTTTCGCGAGGGCGGTTTGTAGTGTCCTGAGTAGAAAATCTGTCTTCTTCTCGCTGGTCAAGGCCGTTTGAAAAGTCGCGATCTTTGAGAGCCAAGAGCGCAATTCTTCGGAAAGGCGGCTGAGTTCCGTAAGCTGTGGCGCGATTTCGACGATGCGCTCGGCTTTAATCTCTTCGCCTGTGAGCAGGTCGTCGATCGCATTTTCAATGCTATGTGCGAGAGTCGTCAGCGATTGAAAATTTAAGAGCGATGAATTCCCCTTCACGGAATGGGTGACGCGGAACGCTTCGGTGAGCAGATTCCGCCGCCCGGGGACATCCGCCTTTTGCGCCTCTTCGAGCAGCTTATGCGATTCGATGAGGTCCTGATCGAGGTCATCGAGAAATTCGGCGAGCGTCGCGGGCTCTGATTGCAGAATCGCGAGCAAAAGTTCCATGTGCCGGCGATTTTCTTCTTCTGTGCGTTTGAGTTTTTCCTGCAGCGCAATTTCGTGGGAAATATCGCTGACCGTAACCATGAGGTGATCGACCCTGGCGCCGTCAGCGACACGGTTGAAGCTGAAGCGCAGGTACTTCTGCTTGCCCGATTCCGCGTAGCTGGCTTTCACCATGGCCAGCGGATTCAGTTTCAAGAGTACGGCTTGTTTTTTGGTACCGTCGAACATCAGTTCGATAAAGAGTTTTGTCTTGTCGACGACGGCCTGATCCACGAAAGCCGAGATCGCCGTGATGAAATTTTTACTGCGCAGTTCCGGTTGCTCAAAGATGTTATTCAAAGCGCCCGAGTGGCTTGCCCCGATGATGAATTTTTCGCCACTCTGGAAGAGTAAAAAAAGCCCTTCTTCGACTGCCTGCAGAATCTGATCGGTTTCGGCTTTTGCCATCGCGAGTTCGACGGTGCGCTCGGCGACCTTGTCTTCGAGCGAATCTTTTTCGGCCGCGAGTTCTTCGTAGGCGCGGGCATTCTCGAGGCAGACGCCGACCATCGCGGTAAAGGCGGTCAGCATCTCTTCGTCCTCGTGGGTGAAAAAATCGCCGTCGATTTTATTCAGCAGCTGAATGGCACCTGTGATATGGTTGTGCTGGTTACGTATCGCCATGCAGAGAATGGCGCGCGTGCGGTAATTGATCTTGATGTCATTGTCGCGGCTAAAGCGCGGGTCTTCGTAGGCGTCGGGAATGTTCACCGTTTCACCCGAGTCGGCGACAAAGCCGATAATCCCCGTGCCGCGCGGCAGCCGTATTTCAGAACCGTCGAGCGTCACGGAGGCGAAAATTTCGCCGCGCGCCTCGTCGATCATGAAGATCGATGCCTTATCGGCGTTCATGACGATGCGCGCCTTGCTCAAGACTTCGGACAAGAGTTTTTTGACGTCAACCGAACCCATCAGCGAGCGCGACGCCTGCATGATGAGTGCGAGTTTATTGAGACGGGCGATGAGGCGTTTTAAATCGCCTGATTTGACCACGCGTTTATCGGGAAGCTCCCGCACGAGATCTGAAAACTGAAGTTCGCTTTGCTCTGACATCGTAGCTGTAGCTAAATGCTGACACGACGATTTTTTCCCTCTGCGCGGCTACTTTATATCTTGGCGAGATGGAAATTCGGGCGCTCGGGCTGGCCGCGGCGGCGCACTTCGAAGTGCAGGTGGGGGCCGGTCGAGCGACCGGTCATGCCTGAGAGCGCGATCGCACGCCCCTGCGTCACCTTATCGCCGTTTTTCACGTTGATTTTGCTTAAGTGGCCATAGAGCGTGCGGTAGCCGTTGCGGTGCTCGACAATCACGGTTTTACCATAACCCTTTTTGGTACCGGCAAAAACCACATTGCCCTCAGCCGAGGCGACGACCTTGGTGCCGATGGCGCAGGCGATATCGATGCCTTTATGGAACTTATGCTTTTCGGTGAACGGATCGACCCGCACACCGAAGCCCGAAGTGATGCGCCCGGCCACAGGATGGATAAACGCCTTGAGATTGAAAAATTCCGTTTCGGTTTCGTCGAAATGCAGCCCGGTAATGAAGTAATAATTCTCACGCTCGGGTATCGGTATCAGTGCGTCTGGGGACGTGCCGAATTTTTTCGCAATCAGCTTTTTCTCGCCGTGCACGGCAATACCCCGCACATTCGGCAACAGCCATTCGTCTCCCTGCGAGACATCCCACAGCGAAGCGAGCCGGTTCACACTCGAAATCGTATCGTGGTTGAGCATCGTGCGCGCCATCACCTTGAAAAAGGTATCGGTCTTTTTGATTTTGTAGCGGCGCCACTTGATTTCGACCTCGCGGTTGTCGGCGACGAGGCGCAGGTTGTCAGAGACCTCGCTGCGCATGAGTTTGATCTCGGGGTCGTTGTGCGACAGCGATTTGATGTAGGTCTGGCCACGCGTAGCAAAGGCCGGTAGAATTGCAAAAATCAGAGGCACTAAACGCAGAGGACGCAGAGTTTCGCGGAGGTGGAGAGGGCTGGCAAATTTTAACTTTGCGCTCCTTGGCGGCCTTTGCGGTTCCATGTAGCCGGCCATATTCTCTACCTGTTGTTATAATCGGCATTTACCTGTTAACCATGAAGGAAATTATGTCTCATCGGCCCGACACTCATCGAGACCCTCAGAAAGGCCGAAGTCTTCTTCACCGAAAAGGGCGTCACTTCACCCCGCCTCGAGGCACAGCTTATTTTTGCGCACTTCTTAAAGCTCAGGCGGATTGACCTCTTCACGCAAACGGACCGGCCAATGGTGGCTTCTGAACTCGAAACTTTGCGCCAGGCGATGCGCGACAAGATTGCCGGCAAGCCGACCGCATACATTCTGGGCGAAAAAGAATTCTATGGCCGATCATTCGCGGTCGACGCGGCCGTTCTTATCCCGCGCCCCGAAACGGAAGAGTTGGTCGAGCATGTGGTTAAAGAAGGTGTAACACCAAATCACGTGGTCGACTTGGGTGCGGGCTCGGGCGCGATCGGTGTCACGCTCGCGGCCGAACTCAAGGCCAAGGCACTGACGCTCATTGACATTTCTGGCGCGGCGCTGGCCGTCGCGCGTGGCAATGCCGAGCGGCTGCTTGCCGAGTCGGCCGTTCAGTTACAATGCAGCGAGGCGGATTTCACGCGGGAAAATTTCTCGCTCTCTGAAAAAGCCGACATCATCGTGAGCAATCCCCCCTATGTCTTGCCTGAGGAGTATGCTGTTCTCGACAGCGATGTGCGCGATTTCGAACCGAGGTTGGCGCTGGTCGCGGAAAATTTCGAGAACCTGCACCGTGGCCTCATCGCGAATGCGTTTGCAAATCTTGTGGCGGGTGGGCTGTTCGCTCTCGAGACACACCCACAGAAAACGGCCGAGGTCGCTGCCTGGGCCACGGGTCAGGGCTTTGTCAGGGTCGAAATCCGGAATGACTTTGCGGGGCGTCCGCACTTCGTTTTTGGCCGCAAGGCATAACCCTCACCCCAGAGGGGAGGAACATTTATGAAATCTAAATACATTATTCTCGGACTTGCCGTACTGACGGTCTCTGTCTTCGGCTTCATTTTCGAAAATGTTTTTTCGATCTGGGAGCAGGCATCGTATGCGCGTTTTCGCCCGGTGACCACCGGTTTGCCGTCTGCGCAGATTGCGCGCGATGTGAAAGTAGGGCAAGTAACTGCCGACTTCTTCATTGTACCTCCCGTTACGGGCCAACCGAAACGACCATTGCTCGTTGTTGTGCACGGCGGCTTTTTGCAGGGCGGCAATAAGAAGAACTATGCTTACCTCGGTGGTCTCGGCGTGCGCCACGGCTATGTTGTCGCCATTGTACAGCTGCCGCATTTTCCGGGAATTTTTACCCGGCCATTTTATTCTGCCGACGGCCTGAAGGCGCGCGCCTTGCCGGCGCAGGCGAAAATGCTCGCCGAATTTCTCGCTGAAGTGAAAGCATTGGCAGAACCCTATGCATTCGACGCCGAGCGTATTCACATTCTTGCCCACGGTTCGGGGGCACTGCTCTTGGGCGAAGCGGATGTCTCAAAATTTAAGAGTGTGGCTTTGATCTCGCCGATTTTTTCCCTGGTGAAAAACGTGGTACAGATTGCACCGATGCAGCTACGTGCCATCGACGGCTTTATCAAAGACGCCGACGCGCTGAAGTTATCGCCCGCCCTATGGCTCACGAAGACCACGAGCCCGGTGCTTTTGATTTGCACGGAACGCGACCTGCCTTATATCAAGGACGCCTGCAAGACCGCGGCGCTGGAAAGAGCCGGCGCGAAACCCATGCAGCGCGTGATCGTACAGCGGCCGTCGCATTTTGAACTCATGTTCCATCTGGGCAGCAAGGTCGAGAATGCGACCGAGCCGTTTAAAAAGTTCTTATTCGATAATGTGAAACTTTAATTACCACGATGGTCCTGGAGCTTTCCGCGCACTCCATGGCTGGCTGATCCTTGAAAACTCATTGACGGCGACCCAGTAGGTTCGATGCTAAACGCCGATGCGCTCCGTGTACGTTCTTGTTTTTTTCCTGGGCGTAACGGCGATCCACGGAACACAATTGCAGAAAGTGCTGATTTTGCCCATCGTCAACATCGAGAAAGATCCGAACCTGAGTTATCTGGAAAATTCGATTTCTTCGGCGTTGCTTGAAAAGCTTCGAGAAAAACTTGCCTTCGACGAATTGAGCGAAGAAACCTGGCAGCGCGTCGCCGAACAAAACTATATTCTGCGCGACGAATTATACACGAGAAGCGCGGCCATGAATCTCGGCGTGCTTGCGAACCAGGATATTGTGATTCACGGTGGTTTTAAAGCGGAGTATAAAAAGAAAGCGCTCATTCGCGCTACGGCATACGTTCTCGACACGAAACGCAAGAAATCTCTTTCTAAAATTGAAATGGAGTTTCCCGTGGATAGCGAACTCTTCAACGCGGTTAACACGATTGCGGACCGCATTGAAAAAGAAGCGCGTAAGGTGATTCCCAGTAAAGAAGACGCCTCGCGTATCGGTTTGACCAGCGGTGCCCCCTTTTTCTCCGATTGGACTCTCGGCCTCAAAGCCGGCGCGGGTTTTTACGCCGACGGTTACAGTAAATATTTTACGGCCCGGCCTCCGGCGATCACGGCAACTTTACGCACCCGCCTGCCAAAGTTGCATCCCAGGCTCACCGCTGGAACGGGCGTTACGTTCATGGCACACACCTTGAGGGAAGGTACCGATTCTCCTTTGCAGATGTTGGGTGTTTCGGCGACGACGTTGAATTTCATGCTTCCGGTATCTTTCGGTTATGAGTTCCCGCTTACGAAAGGCACATTTCTCGAACCGAATGTCGGGGGTGGCTACGTATTCCAGTCCACTTCGGTTACGGGAAACGGCGTCGACACGACGCTCACGAACGGATTTCCTTTTGCCAGGCTTGGCTTCACCTGGGGTTACCAGGCGGCCGCGCAGTTGGATATTCTGCTTTCGCTGGACTGCATCGCCTACATAGAGCGTGGCGTTGTTACGTACTTACCGATGGCGACGGGGGGAGTTCAGTATAAAATCTGATTCAGGGTGCCCCACAATACGCCAAAACTGCCTGCATCATCAGGTATTTTCAACGAAAAGCCCGCTGCGCTGAAAATACGGTTTACATCTGCGGAGTTCTGGATTCTGAAGATTGCATAGTGCGTAATTTACGATATGGCAAAAGAAGCTGGATGTTCATCTGTGTCTGCGCATTTCTTTCCTGCAAGAATTTGACCTCTACAGAAGACTTGCTGAATACCCGCTTTCCCTTCGCATTACAAGTTTTGCCCAGGGAATTTAAGGTACTGGCGGGCGACGCTGTGCATCTGCGCGCGAGCGGAGGTACGCCTCCCTATGAATACAAAATTTTTTCCGGCGTCGGTTCTGTGAGTCGCGACGGCGCTTTTTCGTCGGGTGTACCGGGCTTGACTGTAATCCAGGTAAATGACAAGGCTGGTGCCAGCCGGGTTGTTCAGGGGGTCGTCCAAATCGTGTCGCGCGATCCCGCAGATCTTACGGCCGTGCAATCGAATTTGAAGTTATGGCTGAAAGCGGATAGCCTCTCTCTGAACGACGGTAATCCCGTCGCAACTTGGGTAAATAGCGCCGTTCCAGGAGTGAACAATGCCGTTTCGACTCCCGGTAATGAGCCTATACTCAAGACAAAAATTTATAACGGAAAACCAACGCTGCGATTTAGTTCCCCGCGAAGCCTCAGTCTGGGATCGCTGGCAATAGGCGGCGCTTTCACCGTATTTATCGTTGCGACTCCCTCAAGTGCCGTGAACGCGTTTATTCTGCGCGGTTCGAATGTTCACGGGGTGCCTGCATTCGGCAGCAATTATAATCAGCGGCCATACGAGTACGCATTTACCGACGGCGGACCGTTTGATCGTTTCCTCATTCAAGCACACACCAGCGGACTCAACTTGTTCACTTATTCGCAGGCGAGCGATCTGAAAGTGCGAACATTTTTTAACGGGGATTTACAGCAAGATACTTATGCCAGCATCAGCGTCGCGGCGTATAATTTCATTTCCATTGGTGGGCCTCCGGCATATCCCCCCAGCGAGAACTATTTTGACGGAGATATAGCCGAGATAATCTTCTACAGCATCGTACTGACAACTCTTGACCGTTACGCGATCGACTGCCATCTGATGCAAAAATACGGCATCGAAAACGACGTCTGTTTATAATACCGAAGAGATCTGCGCTATGCCCGCGCCCAGGGGTGAAAAATCCTGTTCTAAAGGTGAAACGCTTCGGGCAGCAGAGCGCTGATCTTGAGTTTTTTCACACCCTTTGTCGCGGGAAAAAAAACAACGCCGCCTTTGCCGAATTCAAAAATCACCTGGCGGCAGGCGCCGCAGGGCGGCGTGGCGCCCGGTTTGTCGCTGACGACATAGATGGCTTTGATGAGTGACGCGCGGTTATCAGTGATCTTCAGCATCGCCGCTGAGATGGCATTGCGTTCGGCGCACATCGTGAGACCATACGATGCGTTCTCGACATTGCAGCCGGTGTAGATGTAGCCATCATTACCTAAAATTGCCGAACCGACGTGGATGTTCGAGTACGGTGCGTAGGCCCGTTTCGCCGCCTTCAGCGCTTCTTCGCGCAATTCGGCGATCATGTTTTTATCTATTTTCATAATTCCTTTCTACAGTAATGCAGCGATCTGCACTGCGTTCAATGCGGCGCCCTTGAGTAACTGATCGCCGGCGATAAAAATATTCAGCGCCTTGTCGGGCATGCTGATGTCTTTGCGCACGCGGCCGACGAGACAATCCCATTCGCCCGAAGCCTCGAGCGGCATGGGAAAATGATTCTTCGCACGGTCGTCGACGACTTTGACACCGGGGAAATCCGCCAGGAGTTTGCGCGCTTCATCTTCAGACGGCGCCGCGCCTTCAAATTCGATGTTGATCGACTCGGCATGAGCGCGCAGAATCGGCACGCGGATGCATGTCGGGCTGATCGAGATTTTGTCGTTGTGGAGAATCTTTTTGGTCTCTTTGACCATTTTCATTTCTTCTTCATTATAACCCTCGGCGCCGATGGTTGTGTTGTGTGAGAACAGGTTGAAGCCGTAGGGGTACGGCATCTTCTGCGGCGTGAACGCTGTACCATCGAGCACCGCGCGGGTCGAATCTTTGAGCTCTTCCATCGCCGCCCAGCCTGCGCCCGAAGCTGCCTGGTAGGTCGAAACCACAAGGCGACGCACGGGATATTTTTTCAGTAATGGATAAACTCCCATCAGCATGATAATGGTCGAGCAGTTGGGGTTGGCGATCGTACCTTTGTGTGCTTTCGCATCCTGCGGATTGATTTCAGGAATCACCAGCGGCGTGCCTTCACGCATGCGGAACGCCGAGCTGTTGTCGACCATGACGCAGCCGGCTTCGAGCGTGTATTTTTCAAACTCTTTGCTGACAGAACTGCCCGCTGAAAACAGCGCAATATCCATGCCTTTGAAAGACTCAGGCGTCATCTCTTCGACAGTGATCTCTTCACCGCGGAATTTGAGCTTTTTGCCGGCGCTGCGTTTCGTGGCGAGCAGTTTCAGCGTATTTACGGGAAAATCCATCTTTTCGAGCACACTCATGAACTCGATGCCGACTGCGCCCGAGGCGCCGGCGATTGCCACATTTTTGCCTGCCATAGACGCGGTTATTTTTTGCGAGACAGGCTGAAAATCGAAACCGGGGATGTCCTCGGGTGCAGACAAGTTATACCGAAGGACAATGCGGCTATTACGGCGAACGGATCAGCCGTAACCATTGTATCAGCGACGACCGCCACGAACTTACCCGGTCGCAGATCACCCGCCTCTTAAACAAGGGCTACCGCCGTTACGGCGTCGACTACTACAAGCCCTACTGCCGTACCTGCCACGAATGCACACCCTACCGCGTGCGGGCTGCCGATTTTACCCCCAACCGCAGCTTCAAACGCACGCTGAAACGCAATGCGGCGGCGCAGGTGGTATGGGCCGAACCCAAGCCGACACAGGAAAAGTTCGAACTCTATGTACGTTACCAGCTCGACCGCCATAAAGATTTCGGGGAGAAGTCGCTGCTGACGGTGCGCAAGCAGCTCGCGACGGCGATGATCCAACAGATGTATATGAACCCCAAGGATACGCTCGAGCTGACCGTGAGTGAAAACGACGTGGTCATTGCCTTTGCGATTTTCGACGTCACCGACGATGCGATGTCGGCGGTCTATTCTGTCTTTGAACCCGGTTTGGCGGATCGCTCTCTGGGCACATTCAATATTCTCTGCGGGATGGAAAAAGTACGGCAACTGAATTTGCCGTGGTTAAATCTCGGGCTCTACCTCGCCGAGCATGAGAAGATGGCGTATAAATCGAATTTCGGCCCTGCGGAAGTTTACCGCCGCTTTTCGTGGACTCAGTTCTCGAGATAATCTTTATCGAATGTGGTGCGCTCTTTCAGGCGCTGCAAGAGATTTGCCGCCATACGTTTCATCGTACGCTGCGGAATATGCAGGATCTTTTCGAGATCGTTGTACTTGACCTGTTCGATTTTTTGCAGGATGAAAAGATTGCGTTCCTGGTCATTCAGCGACTGAAGGAAATGATCGATATGTTTTTCAAGTTCTTTCTGGTAAATTTTCCCGACCTGGTCGTCCTTCTCCCAGGTGTCGCTCTCTTGCGTGTTCTGCAGGTCACGCGTCAGGCGGCGGTGTGTGTCGCGCACATAGGTTAAGATGACGTTGCGTGCCGTCTTGACGAGCCATGACTCGATGCGGTCGGTCGAGATATCGAGTTCGGGAAGTTTGTCGTAGAAGGTGATGAAGACTTCTTGTAAGAGATCGAGCGCTTCGTCGCGGTCGCGCACCGAGCGCGAAATGTAATTTAAGACGCGCGTTTTGCTTTTGTTGTAGATGCGCTGAAAATCAGCTTCGCGCGACCCGGAACTCGGTATGGGTGGTGTACTTTCTTCCGGAGGAACCCCCGACATAAGCCATTATTTTTTCGGCAAGACGAAGGTAAACTCAGTAAAGGCCCCGCCGGACCACTGGATGCGGATTTTACCGCCGATCTGCTCGACCTTTTTGGCGATGACATCCATACCCGCCCCCCGGCCCGAGATCTCACCCCCGGGTTCTGCAGTACTGAATCCGGGCGCAAAGATGAAGTTGATGACGTCTTTATCGGCCATGGCTGCAATCTCGGCCGCGGTTTTGACCTTGCGTTCCGTGGCGCGCTGCCTGATCGCGGCGACGTCGAAACTCTTGCCGTCGTCACGCACCGAGATGTCGAGCGTATCGCCGTCGGTACCCGCGGTGATGGTAATCTGACCTGTCTCGGCCTTTCCTTTGCCGCGCCGCTCGTCGGGCGTTTCAATACTATGCGCCAGGGAATTGCGCACGCACTGCACAAGGCTGTCTCTCAGTGCGGCAAAATATTTGCGGGGGATGTTTTCCGGCGAAAAATTCACGAACCGGATCTCAGCCTTTTTGCCAAGTTTTGTGCAGATCTCGGCGACCATTTTGGGTAACGATTCCTTGATCAGGTCGATCGCATTGACGTGCATGCTGCTCGCTTCTTTCTGGAATTTTAAAATCTTTAGGATCATGCCCTCAAATTCGTCGAGAGCCTTTTGCATTTCGGCATAGTCGATATTCACCGAAATCATATCGAGATTTTCGATCTTCTCGCGTTTCAGAAGTTCCTGCATTTTGGCCTCAAAGGTGTGGACTTCTTCTGCGACGAAATTCACCTTAAAGAGCTGTGCGCTGCCTTTAATCGTATGCGCCGCTCGGTAAACCTGCTCGATGCGTTCCCTGACATCGCCCTTGCCCTCGGGGCTCAGCGCCATATCGATGTCTTCGATTTCATTTTCGATGCTGCCGTAAAACGCCTGTAGCGCTTCGGGGTTTACGCTGAAAAGCGTGCGCACAATCTCGAGCTGGCGGCGCGACCGGCTTTCGCGCTCTTCGATCTCCAGCCGCAGTGTTTCATCGGCGGTGATGTCGCGCACCGAGACAAAGACGGCCATAATTTGTTTATTGCGGCGCTGCCTTGTGAAATTGAAATGAATAATCTTCTCTTTTTTTGACTTAAGGCCGCGCAGCGTAATCTGGTGGAGCGGGTTCAGTTGTTCCACCGTCTCGTCGTCCATATTGGGATTAAAAAGCACGTTGAGAAACAGCCGCGCATCTTCTGAAAGATCTTCGCCGGTAATGCCGCGGATAACCTCGGCGAAGGGTTTTTGCGCGAGATCGGTCGCTTCAATTTCAAGGATTTCAAAAATCTTAAAAGAAAATTTGTTGCCCACAATTTTATCACGGTTGATAAGAAAGACACCTTCGGTCAGCGAATTGAGCACTGCATCGCCTTCGGCGCTGAGTTCGGCGATGGTCGAAGTACGCTCGAGAATTTTCATCTCCATCGATTCGATGAGGCTCTTGTTCTCCGTCGCCAGTATTTCCAGGTCGCGGTGCGCATCTTCTTGCCGCATACTGATGAGCAGCGATTGCGAGAGAATAAAACCAATGAGACCAAAGGGAGCAACTTCAGGCAGGTTCAGAATGTTTGCGACCGTCAGAATGTCGATCGTCGCCGCGATAAAGAGGCCCAGGATGCCGAAGGCAAGTGTTTTTGCACCCCGCGCTTTGGCGAAAACCCCCTGGAATACGGTGAAAACGCTGTAAAGAATCAGGAACAGGGAAAAAATCTGCATCGGCGTCAGCGTTTCGGTGTAGATCCGCGGCGGCAGAACAATCACCGCAAGGCAGACAGGCAGCGAGAGCCACAGAATAATGCGGAAGACCAGTTTCTTAAACTGATCGGGAAACATGATGCGCAGAAACCAGGCGCTCGGAGCGAGTGAGCCGTAAAAGGTCAGGTAAGCAAGTTTCGAGTTCAGTACCCAGGGGAATTCGGGGAAAAGCGCCATGATGTAGCGGTTGCCTTCGACGAGCGAGCGCACCGCCAAAAGTACGCAGAGAATTGCAAAGGCGAGATTTGATTTTTCCTGCGGGCGGCGTACGAAAAGCAAAAGGTGGTGCAGCGCGATCATAAAGATCGCGCCAAAAAGGAAAGTGGCGAGCGTATGATTCTCGCGGAAGGCATGCTGGATAAATCCCGAAGTACCGAGGCGAATCGTCTGCCAGATGCCGCCATGCCGGTCGTCGAAGTTCGAGACATGCATTACGAGCAGAACCCTGCCACCCGCGTCTGCTTCGGGCAGGTGTGCTACGACCGGTACGGTGCGGGAGACTGAGGCCGCCGCAGTTTCGCCGGGATTTCCCTGCTGCGCGATGAGTATGCCATTGGCGAACAGTTTATACGCGGTGCCGATGTTGGCGATCTTGAGCGAGAGCCGCCCGGCATTTTTCGGCGGCAGCAACAGTAATTCGTAACTACCCCAGCCATCGGCGGGTAATGGTTTGCCTTCGTAGAGGGCATGTTTCCAGGTGCCGCGCACCCTCAGGTTGATGGGGGCTGTGCGCGGCGCCGTGCCCGCGGGCGGAATAAACTCATTCCAGAAGAATTTCCAGTCGCCGTCGAGGGCAAGTGTGTCTTCGCCTGAGAACTGAACTGTTGAAAAATCAATAACGCCGTGCCGTGCTTCAATCTCGCTGCGGTCGCGGGCACTTAAGGAGTAGCTGAGAAATAATGCAGCCAAAAACGCTGCGCGCAGGCAGTACTTCACGGCGCTTCGGGGCCGAGCACTTTCTCAATGGCACTGCGCACGGCAGCTTCAGAAACCGGTTTGTTGATGAATAGCGAGGCACCGGCATCGAGCGCCTTTAAAACGATGCTCTTGTCGTTGATCGCCGAAACGATGATCACCTGCGCATCAGACCGGATTTTTTTCATTTCTTTGAGTGCGGCCAGCCCGTCGATTTTCGGCATGGTTATGTCGAGCGTAACGAGGTCGGGCTTGAGGTCGCGGAACATTGTGACCGCTTCTTCACCGTCGCGTGCCGTACCGACAATTTCGAGATTATAGTTTGTCAGAAATTTTGACATTACATCCCGCATGATCTGCGAGTCGTCCACAATCAACACCTTGCGCGACATTAAGCTAATTTTCAAAGCTTAGACAGGCTGAAAATATTTATTGCAAATTATGGGCCGAAATGGCTGGGCTAGTGAATCCTGCAAATAGGATGTAATTCCCATAAGAAAATGCCGGGCCTTGGCAGAAAAACTCATTTCCCGATTGACGGAGTTATCTTCCCCGATAAGCTGGTCCGTCCATCTTTCTCGTCTACCTAAAAACTTCAGGAGGAAAACAATGAAATCATCTGTTGTATCACGCCTTCTTTTTGCTGTTTTCCTGCTGAGCTGCGCTGGCCTGCTCTATGCCGCCGCGCCGGTCGCAGAGGTGCATGAAAAGTGCCTGCAAAACTCGCGCGAAGTTTACCAGGCGCGCCTGATGGATTGCAAGCTACATAGCCGCAATTCGGCGCGCTGCCGCGCCGAAGCCGCGAAAGAAAAGCGCGAATTGCTCGATTATTGTGCGGCAGGCCTCAAAAAGCAGCCCGCCACAATTATCGTTAACAGCCATTGACTGGGCGCGGGCTGATAAGCCCGCAAATGATTGACCACTCCCTTCCCGAATAGACTCTTCCCGGCCGATGCGCACGCAAGAAGTCAAGGCCGGGCGTTTTCGTTTTTCCTACGAAACCCACGGTGCCGGAAAAGAAATTTTCATACTGATACACGGCTGGTGCTCCGTGCGCAACTTCTGGGGGCCTGTACTCAAAGATTTTGCCGAGCTCGGCACAACCTATAACATGGACCTCGTCGGCCACCACCCGGCCTCGCAGGCAGACGATATACAGGATGCTGATCTTATCAAGATCACTGGTGCGCAGGCCGCCGCGATCAAAGAGATTGTCGGTAAAAAAAAGGTAACCGTCGTCGGCCACTCCACGGGTGGCCTTGTTGCCCTGGCGCTGGCAGTGCAGCACCCTGAACTCGTGAGCCGCGTGATAGCGATCGGTCCCGTGATCCATGGGCCTGTCAAGGGACCGCTGGGTTTTGCGAAGGATCTATACCGCCTGAAACTTTCTGCCGCACTGCATCTGCCCTTTGTTTTCATCCGTTCATTACCCGATGCCTTCAAGAATATCTTCGAAACCGGAGTGCATGACTCCAAAGCCTTCTTCCGACGCAGCGACGCCGAAGGCTATGTCAAAGCTTACCGCGAACAGATGCTGAATATTTCGCCCGAAGTCATGGGTGCATGGCTGGGTATCATCGACAGGGCCGACCTCAGGCCTGTACTCACGGGGCATCCCGCGCATACCCTCTTTATTACGGGTTCCCATGACCGCGTGGTTGACCATGTGCAGGCGCGCGAGATTGCACGTAAAATGCCCAACGGTGCCTACCATGAATATTCCAATTCGGGGCATATACCCATTCTTGAAGAAGAGCTTGAGTGTTTTGGTAACATGAAAACCTGGCTCGACGCCCATTAAACAATTGAGAAAACGCCCCGTGGCGGAAATCAACGGCGAATGGCATAACCGGTTTAAACCGCTGATCGATGCGTTCCAGAAAAATTTTGCCGACAAGCAAGAGGCCGGCGCGGCGATCTGCGTCTATCACAAGGGCGAAAAACTTGTCGATGCCTGGGCCGGAATCAAGGACACAAAAACCCGCGAACCGTGGAATGAAAATACGCTCACGACTATCTTTTCCGTCACCAAGGCCTTAACCGCACTCTGCTTTCTGATTCTCGCCTCGCGCAAAAAATTCGACTACGATAAACCCGTTTCATTCTACTGGCCCGATTTTGCCTTGGGCGGCAAAAAAGATATCAGCTGCCGGCTCTTGCTCGAACACCGCGCCGGCCTCTATGCGGTAGAGACACCTCTCAACCTCACCGACTTTGCAAATAATCAATCCAAAATTTATAATGCGCTCTCGATGCAAAAGCCGCTCTTTGTTCCCGGCAGCATGCAGGCTTATGGTGCGCAGGTCTGGGGCGCCTATGCTGCCGAGCTGTTCCGCAATGTCGCCGGCGAGAGTGTCGGTACATTTTTTGCGCGCGAGGTCGCCAAAAAACTCCATGCGGATTGTTTCATTGGTTTGCCGGCAGAATATGAAAATGATGTGGCGACGCTTTACCCGGTCTCGGTCTTTGACCGTCTCAGCTCTCTCATTCCCGATATTATCAGGGGCGAAACCACCGAGGGCCGCATCGGCCGCGCTTTTATGTCGGGCAATAAATCGATCGAACAGGCTTATATGAACCCGTCAGCGGGAATCAAAAGCCTCGAAGTCTTCAATGACCCCTGGGTGCACCGTCTCGAACTGCCATGGGTGAACGGTGTCGCGCATGCGCGCTCGCTCGCGCAGGTGATGAATGTGCTTGCGCTCGGCGGCAAGGCCGGCAAGCTTCAGTTTGCAACCCCCGCGCTCATGGCCGAACTCATGCGCGAAAATCCGCTGCGTTACGATCTTGTGCTGCAGAAACCGCTCGGCTGGAATCTCGGTTTCCTTAAAGAAGAGCGCTGGCTCTATTCGCCGAATGTCGAAGCCTTCGGTCATTCAGGTATGGGCGGCCCGATTGCACTCGCCGACCCCAAGACAAAGCTGGCTTTTGGTTATGTCTGTAATAAGATGGATTATAAAGTGAGGCCCGACAAAACGCTGGCGCTTTGCCGGGCACTCTACGAATCGATGGCGTAGCGCCGCTACGCCATTTCCGGCGAAATTATTTTTTGGCTGCTGCGGGTGCTGAGGATTTGCAACCTTTGAGGGCCGCGTCACGGCTTGCCGCTGCTTCCTTGAGTGCCTTTACCACAGCAGTGCTGCACTGTGCCTTCTCCATGGAAGATTTTCCGGTCTTGCAGCCGGCCTGAGCTTTCTTTTGTGACTCGACCGTGGCTTTATATGTATCCGTGGCCTTCTTGCGGCACTCCGCTTCGGCGGGGCTGATCTTCGCCGCAATGCCTGTTGCTGTGAAAGCAACGGCGATAAGAATAAGGGAAATTTTTTTCATTGGTTGTCTCCTGTGGATTGCCTCATGGCACCCCTGAGATTACGCATGAGATCGCTCCCGCGGACATAAATGTCGCGCCTGTTATGGCATGAATGTCCCATAAACGGAAGGGATCAGATTTCGAGAGTTACCTGTACTGACTTTCCCGGGATAATTTTTTCTTTTTTACGGACTTCGGCTTTCAGGGGTAAGGCATACGAGTTGGATTTCGTGTCGCGGAAAACAGATGTCTTCCAGGTTGTTTTTCCGACCGTCGCGTTGACACGTATGGTGCCGAAATTCTTTTGCAGGCCGCCGTGGAATGCCCGCACCTCTGCCGCGAGTTTTTGCGGCAACGTGACAAAATACCAGGGCGTGGGTCCGTTAAAGATCCAGACCTTTGCCTTGAATCGGTAGACGCTGGTTTCAGGAGCCATTTTCAGCGCTATTTAATAACCATCAACCGCACCTCGGTCATGTCTTCGATCGCAGAGCGTATGCCTTCGCGTCCCAGGCCAGAATCCTTAACACCGCCATACGGCATGTTGTCGACGCGAAAGCTCGGCACATCGCCGATCACGACGCCGCCGACTTCGAGGGTATCCCATGCCAGCATCGCCTTCGCAATATCTTTTGTGAAAATGCCGGCCTGCAGTCCGTAACGCCCCGCGTTGACACGCTCCAAAGCCTCGCCGAAATCGGAAAATTTTTCGAGCACCGCCGCGGGGCCGAATGCTTCTTCGGCGTAAAGGGCGTCGGTGTTTTTTGCCCCTTCAACCAGCGTGGGTTCGAGCATCGTGCCCTGGCGTTTACCCCCGCAAAGTACCTTCGCCCCGCCGGCCGCTGCGGCTTCTATCCAGCCGGCGAGCCGCGCGGCTTCGGCCTCTGAAATCATTGGGCCGATAAAAATATTTTCATCATGCGGATTGCCCGCCTTGAGTGCAGCCGTGGCCTGAACCAGACGGGCTTTGCACTCATCGTAGAGCGATTCATGGATCAGAATACGCTGCACACTGATGCAGCTTTGCCCCGACTGGTAAAATGCGCCGAAAATAATGCGCGGAATCACTGCATCGAGATCGCTTTCACTGTCGACGATGCAGGCGGCATTGCCGCCGAGCTCGAGTGTTACCTTTTTTTTACCGGCACGCGCCTTCATCTTCCAGCCGACTTCGGCCGAGCCCGTGAAGCTGAGCAGCTTCAGCCTTTCGTCTGTGACAAAAAGATCGGCGCCGTCGCGCGAGCAGGGTAAAATGGAAAACGCACCAGCAGGCAGCGCCGTTTCGGCTAAAATCTCTCCCAACACCAGGGCGCCCAACGGCGTCAGGCTCGCCGGCTTGAGCACAAAGGGACATCCCACTGCTATTGCCGGCGCAATTTTGTGCGCAGCCAGGTTCAACGGAAAATTAAACGGACTGATGAACGAGCAGGCGCCGATGGGTACGCGCCTGGTGAAGCCGCGGTAGCCCTTGGTGCGTGGCGTGATGTCGAGCGGCATGACTTCGCCGCCGATGCGCGTCGCTTCTTCCATGGCGATGCGAAATGTGTCCATGAGCCGCGTGACTTCGCCACGCGCATCTTTAATCGGCTTACCCGCTTCGATGCAGAGCAGCTCGGCGAGTTCGGCCTGCCGTTCACCGACGCGCGTCAAAACGTGCTCGAGCACCGCGCGGCGTTCGAATGCCGCCATTTGTGCCATGGGTCTTTCCGCCGCGACCGCAAATGCTATTGCCTCATCGATAATCTTCTCATCTGCCAAAGCAACTTCAGCATAGATGTTTCCTGTGTACTTATCTTTAACCTGGAGCGTCTGCGCAGCCATCCGCGGCTGGTTTGCCAGGTAATACGGATATTTCTTCAATGCGGTTCTCCTGAAATGTTTGGGGTGACAGCGATTTTTTCCAGGCTGATCCTGATCTGTTCCGGAATACGCGTGGGCTTACTGGCTGCGCGATCGACAAAGACATGGGTAAAAAATCCGTCAGCCACCGCAATCTCTTCGCCTGCGCGAAAAATGGCGACGCCGTATTCGACAGACGACCCCGTGAGCCGGTTCACGCGCAATCCGCCTTCGAGTTTATCGGGGTAAGCGACGGGTGCGTGGTAGTTGCAACCTGAGGCGACGACGAAACCGGCGATCGTGTCGGAGTGAATTTTGAGCCCGGCCTGCTGTATCAGGTAAAGGTTCGCGACGCTGTCGAAGTAAGAATAATAGATCACATTGTTGACGTGCCCATAGATATCGTTGTCTGACCAGCGCGTGGTAACCGGCGCGAAGAAACGGTAATCGCCGCGTTGCGTGCGGCTTGGTTTTGCCATGGGGGTAGGTGAGCGGGATGTTTATCCCGTCAAACGAAAAGGCTGCGTATGCGGATTGACCCGTGAAACGTTGCCGCGTGTCTGGCACGATATGTTGAACCTGATGTTCAACGCGCGCGGGCCACGCCCCCGACCCGCGCGGTTCCTTATTTTTTGCATACTGATCGCACTGGGCGCGCTATTTTCCTGTAAATCGTGGGGCAAATTCTGGCATATTTACACGCCGGGCGAAGCAAAACCTCTTTACAGCGGTTCCGCGCTGTGGAACGATTATATTGTCGCCGACGGTTCCGCGCTGACGGTGCGCGGTGTTTCAGCAAATGCTCCCAGCGGTATATCGACCCGGCTCAATGCATCGGGTACTGCATGCAACGCCGCGGCGACGGGTGGGTATGGTGTTTGCATCCATGCGGGCATGATGCGGCAATCCGTGATCAACGACAAAGAGGACTGCACGGGAATTTCCGCCGCCGACGCGCTGGGTGTTTTTATCTGGGTCTGCGACGCATCGGTGAAGCCGGTGCGGCTGGTATCTGTCGGCTTTAACGAAGGCAAGTATATGACAGACTTGATCGATTTTGATGCGGTGGCTTTCCGGCAAAATTCCGTTATCCTCAGTGCGGATGGAACGACTTATCAGGGACCATCGTCAGTGTGGTGGTCGAATCCCGTGAATAATTTCGGCGCCACCCTCTATGGTTCCACTTCGGCTGTTGTTCTTGTCCAGTCGAATCCGAATAGCGCAGCTATTATTACTAACAACGCTGACAAAACTGCGCTCCTGGTGCGGCCTGGCGTCAAGATCACCACTACCTCGGGTTCGGGTGCGATCAACAACGCAGGTAGAAATTTCTCATGGTTTGAGGGTACTGTTGATTTGAACGGCATCGCCGGCAGCGTCATAGGGTTCGCGATCTCCAGCGGCAGGTTTGTTGTGGTTCAGAATTTTGCCGTCGTGAACTCTTCGGCAACCGGCAACACAGGCTTTCAGGTAAACGGAGATAATTTGTATTACCGTGATGTAAAATATGCCAATGCGAACGCCATAAATATGAAATCCTTTGATCTTCTTGCTGGAAATTCGGGTAACCTGCTGCACGGTGTTATGGCCGCCAATGATGAGTATTCGGCTCAGATCAAGTCGACGAACAGCGTTATACTGAATCTGACCAGCGCTAATAGCGGTTCCAGCGTTCAGGTGAACGTCGATTTTCAGGTGGGTAATGGTAACAATGTCATGTTCAATATGACCGCGGCAAACGGCAATGTGATAAATTCTATCGGACCGTTGCGCGTGTCTTCGGGAGCCAATAACACGCTTATGAATATCGGCGTGGCAAATTCTACGGATCGCGGTGTCGTTATGGCAGGCGGCACAGGAACCCAGATCATCAACGTCGCCGCTCACCGCGACCAGGCGGGCGGAGTCGATATGCTTTCTTCCGCCAGCACCTTCTCGTATTTTAGCGGCATTGTTAAAACAACGAATGGCGTGAGCTGCACAGGGGGCACTCCTGACGCCGGGCTTCCGAACGGAGGCGGCATTGCCTGCACACTGGTCAATAACTCTGATTTTAATCTCACCAGTACGTCGGTGAATCCGGCAAATTCTTTCGTCGGCAAAGTTACCGCCGACGATTTGCAAAACACCTCGGACAGTAACGGCATCAGCACCTATACGATGGGTATGGATTGGATCCGTTTTAATAACCCTTTTCGGGCATACGGGAACGACGGCGGCACTTTTCCGATAGCGGCTAATCAGGGACGCTGCACAACGGGAAGTTGCCGCATCTGGGATTGGTCGCTGCGGGCAGGCGATACTCAATACCGCAATGTCTTGCCTGTTCCGACAGGCAGTATGATCGCTGCGCATAAATGGTCGGCCGCAACACAGATCAATTGTACGCAGCCCGGAGCGGTATGGATTGGTACGGGTACCTGCAACTATCCCCCTTTTCCAGGTAATGCGAGCACTTGCGCCACGTGGACTGGAGGAACAACCGCTACGGCTGCATGCCTAACAACATTTCTTCGCAACGCCTACGAAATCATCGGCGACGGCATCGGCAATGAGAACGGCCTCTGCGAATCGAATGAAGCGTGTATCTATACGCCGAACATTGCCTCTTACCAGGGCCACGGTAACCTGACTTGTATTCGCGGGCCGGTTGAGTACGGCTGTACATCCGCCTTTGTGGATGGCACAATCAGCGGTGTCGTACTTTACCAGTACGTGAACAACGGTTATTGAGTATGGCAGGAAAAAGCACGCGTATCTTTTTGTGTACATTCCTTCTGGGGGCAGTCGTTTCATGCAAATCGTGGGGGAAGTTCTGGTACAACTACACGCCTGGTCAGGCTACAGCGCTCTATGCGGGGGCCGGTCTCTGGAATGATTACATTACCGCAGACGGTTCGGCGCTCACGGTGCGCGGGGTATCGCCGAATGCACCGAGCGGCACCTCGAATCGCCTCAATGCTTCGGGCACGACCTGCAATACCGCGGCGACCGGCGGATACGGGGTCTGTATCCATGCCGGTATGATGCGGCAGGCGGTCGTGAACGATAAGGAAGATTGTTCGGGCATGACGGTGACCGACGCGTTGGGGGCTTTCATCTGGGTCTGCGATGCCAGCGTTAAGCCGGTGCGCGTTATTTCTGTCGGATTCAACGAGGGTAAGTATATGACCGACCTCGTCGATTTCGACGCGGTTGTTTTTCGTCCGAATTCGTTAAAGGTTAGCGTCGACGGAAGCGAATATGCGGGACCGTCATCCGTTTGGTGGGCGAATCCCGTTACCAATCTTTCCACAACAACCTACGGGGCGGCTTCTGCGGTCGTGCTTGTGCAGACGAATCCCAACAGCGGTGCTACGCTGACGCCTTCTGCCGATAAGATCGCCTTGCTCGTGAGGCCGGGTGTGAAAATTACTTATGCCGGCTCCGGCGCCGTGGTGAACAATTCGGCCAGGAATTTTTCATGGTATGAGGGAACCATCGATAAGAACGGCTCCCTTGCCAGCGCGCTGGGTTTGGCGCTGACAAACGGCAGTTTTGTTGTGGTACAGAATTTTGGTATTGTGAATGCGTCGGCAACCGGCAATTCGGCATTCCAGTTTAATGCGAGAAATTCTTTTTTCCGCGACATCCGCTACGCCAACGGAGGCATCGCGGCGGAAAAATCTCTCGACTTTGCCGCGGGCGGGGACGCGAATCTGATCAGCGGGGTTTTTACTTCAAACGATACCACTCCCCTGTATTTGAATTCCTCGAACAATGTCGTTCTGCAATTGACCATTGCGAACACGGGCGGCGTGTTCGACATCCAGGGGAGCGCGATCAGTAATTTCTTTTTGAACATGACGATGGCGAATAATTCTTCCGGCGGTATCGGCGCGCTGCGATTCAATATAAACGGCGCCGTCCATAATACCTGGATGAACCTGGGCGCCGGTAGCTCTCCTTCGCCCGCCATGCATTTGGGTACCGGCGTGCCGGTGAATATGCACTCGCAATTTATCAACCTCGCGGCATATGTCAACAGCGCGACGCTCATCAACTCGTCCGCGAGCAGCTACACTTATATTGGCGGAATAGTCTCCTTCGGCAACTCATCTTCTCCGTTATGCGGTTCGGCCTCGAATGTCGGGTTCTCGGGAACATGCACGGCTCAGAATTCTTCGGATTTTACCCTGGTTTCCTCGGCGCTGGACCCGACGAATTCTTATGTCGGAAAAATTCTCACCGACGATTCCGCGAATGCTTCCGATGCGGGCGCGGCCGCGACCAATATCGCGGCGATTAGCGACTGGCTGAAATTCGCCAACGGCCTCAGGGGTTATGGTCTCGACGCGGCAGTCTTTCCTGCGGCGGGCAATCAAGGCCGGTGCACCGCCGCCAATTGCCGCATCTGGGATTGGTCGCTGAAGGCAACGGACTCACAGTATCGCAATTTATTGCCCGTGCCGACAGGCAACATGACTGCCGGGCATAAATGGAATGCCGCTACCCAACCGCAGTGCACGCAGCCCGGCGCTCAATGGATTGCCGCGAGTACCTGCGACAAGCCGCCGTTTCCCGGCAACTCGACAACCTGCAGCGCCGCCGGCGGGACTTTAACCGCTTCCGCATGCCTAACGACCTTTTTGCGTAACGCCTATGAAATCATCGGCGACGGTATCGGTAATGAAAACGGCCTCTGCGAATCGAATGAGGCGTGTATTTATACTCCGAACATTGCTTCATACCAGGGCCACGGCAATCTGACCTGTATTCGCGGGCCGGCCGAGTACGGCTGTGCATCCGCCTTTGTGGATGGCACGGTTAGCGGTGTCGTACTTTATCAGTACACGACGAACGGTTACTGATTTCCCGTTAAAAAGCAAACCGTACTGTCGACCCGAGCCCCAGCCAGACTGAGACATTGAAGCCGCTGGTTTCAGAAAGATAATAACCGCCGAACTGTACCTGCGAGATCAGCTTCAGCGCAAACCAATCGTAATGGATGCGCAACGCGGTAGATAAGGTAAAATAAGGAGAATAAAAAGAACCTCTGAACTGGTAATGGACACTGTCGTCTTTATCGATAATCGCGAGTGCGATGACAAGTGCCGTGAAAAAATCCATACCGAGTGTCGCTTCGGCCGAGATGTGCTCCAGAAACGGAAAGATCACACCGATGTGAAAATCGGGACGGTACTCCGAAACACTCTTCCAGGTGAGCGAACTTTGGCTGGTGCCGAAATAGACGTATTGCGAAGGGTAATAGTTGATCAGTAATCCGGTGGAAAGCGCCGGCTCCCAGGGCACAGTGGCCCACATGCGCTCGAAGCCGACTTCCAGCGAGGTTTCAGGAGGATGACCCTTTGAAAAAATGACCTGCGGTATGCAAAACATTAGCGCAAAGACGCAGGCGGCGCGGCATGTTGGCAAATTCACAATTTGAACCGGTACGTTGCTCCAACACCGAGCCAGGCCGAAGACCCAAGGCTGTCTCTGATGGCAACCGGGTAGCCGCCGTATTGCATCTGGGCAATGAGTTTCAGTGCGAGGGCATCCCAGTGCCAGCGCAGCGCTGTAGCAAAGTTCAGGTAACCGTCGTATTTGGCCGAACTGCTGCTGTAACTGCTACTGCTATTGTTTTGTACGCAATTTTTGTTACAAATGACGGCGAGAGCGAGAATTCCTGTCGTGACGAGGTCAATACCCATGGTAAATTCGGCAAAGAGTTGTTCGAGCAGGGGGATCGTCACGCCGATATGCACGTCGGGCCGGTAAGCAAAATCAGATCTGTTGTAACCGGGGCCGGTCGAGACGATATTCTGATTCGTGCCGATGTGGAATGCCCGTGAGGGATAATAGTTGAGGAGTAAGCCAGTGCCCGCAGTATCGGGCCTTGGGCTTGTCGGCGTGTAACGCTCGTAGCCGACCTCGAGCGATTTGCGGGGATAATATTCGTCGGCAAAGATGGTGCTTGTGAGAACGAGAGCCGCTATGACGCCGGGTTTCATGCTAATCCTCCAGTAATATTTTCTCTTTCGGCTTAGTCCAGGGCCGCACCGCGTAGGTTCGCTTGTCAATCTGAAATGCCCCGGCAGCACTGTTTTCATAACGCAGCAACAAGCGGTTTTCACCTTTCTCTTCGACGATTTCGCCGGAATATTTTGCCGCGTCGGTGCCGAAGCCCTGTGTGTGGATTTCCCCGTCGAAGACAGTCGTGCGGGCAAGGTAGATGATCGTATCAAGCCTTTCGGGAATATTCACCGTCATTGTCGCAGTGAGGTGGGCCATGCCGCGCTCATCCATTTCGCGCGTCAGCGCTTCGGCGGTATTGAGCATACCGCGCACCGCTACGATGGCAGCGGCCACCGCGGCGGTGATGTCGACACCTTTCGCTGTTTTTACCGGGTTTTTCACGAGATAAGCATAACCTTCTTCGCTGAGATCTGAGCGGATGCGGCGGTGGACGGCGTTCTTTTCGTTGTAATGTGCGAGGCAGCCGACGATCGCGCCACAAGCCGCGCGCGGGTCACGCCACTTGCTCTCACGCGTCTTGCCGATCGCCACACCGCCTTCTTCAAGGCGACCGACATGCGTCTTCAGGTCGAAATTGCAGAGCGCGTACGAAGCCGGATTTCCCAGGTAAATGCGTTCGCGCAAAAAATCGTCGATGTGGTGTGCCCAGGTAACATGCGCGAACGTCGCGCCGTCGTCGGTGCCGCCGCCCGTGGGGGCGAAGTCTTCGACTTTATATTCGCCGATTTCAGAGAGCGTAGCGAAGCGCGCCGCTACGGTCTGAATGTATGCAGTCGCAGCCTCGCCCTGGTGAATGCGGTCGCCGCAGTTGGTGTGCGCGAGCGTGGTGATGACGGTGGGCAGGCTGAAGTCGGCGCCGCATGCGGCGATGTCTGAAGTCGTGTCGATGCCGGCCAGCTGCAACTCGTCGCGCACCAGCTGCATACCCTTAACAAGGCTGTAGCGATCGCTGACGATTTCTTCAAAATAAATTTCGAAGGCCGGTTTCTCGAGGCCGAATTCGGCGCCGAGTTTCCAGAACGCTTCGATGCGTTTTTTTCCGGGCGCGGCTTCGAATTTCATGCCGTACCACCACGGCCGGCAGATTAGGCGTCAACCTATCCCCACGCTTTGCGGTACAGGGAAAGCGCGTCGCTTTCGTTTACGGGCCGCGGGTTGTTGACGAGTAACCGCTGCTGCAGCATGGCATCGCGCGCCAGCATCGGCAGATCGTCTTCCGGGATTTTCAACTCACGTAACGTTCTCGGTAAATTGACCGCATCAATCAGCGCGCTAATTTTGCGCAAGAATCCATCCGCCGAACTGTCGTCGCCTGTATGCGGATGCACTGCCGTGGAAAGTTCGGCATAGAGCGGCGCGGCGGCCTGCATGTTGAAGGCCAATACATGCGGCAGCATCAGCGAGTTCGAAAGCCCGTGCGAAATATGGTAGTGCCCACCGAGCGGATAAGCGAGCGCATGTACCGCCGCGACGGGTGCATTCGCAAATGCCTGGCCGGCAAGCATTGCACCGTATAGCATGTTGGAACGGGCCGCGAGATTTTTTCCATCAGTCACGGCCGTGACGATATTTGCAGATAACAGCCGCAGTGCCTCGGCAGCCAAAAGATCCGAATAAGGATTTTTTTTGATCTTGCTGGTATAGGCCTCGATTGCATGCACCATCGCGTCGATGCCCGTAGCGGCTGTGACATGCGGCGGCAGGGCGAGAGTGAGCTCGGCGTCGAGCAGTGCGACATCGGGCAAGAGCTGTGGCGAAACAATACCGGTTTTTGTGGTTTCTCCGGTGGTGATAATGGCAATCGGCGTGACTTCAGAACCCGTCCCTGCAGTCGTCGGTATTTGAATGAGCGGCAGGCGGTTCGTGCGCACATTGCCGATGCCATAGATTTCTGAAATGTTCTGCGGCGAATGCGCCAGCACCGCGATGACTTTCGCGACATCCATCGAACTGCCGCCACCGAAGCCGATGACACCGTCGATGTTGACGTCACGCGCACGCGCAACAGCTTCAAGCACAATGTTTTCGGGCGGGTCGGCGACGACATCGCTGTAAATGGAATAGCGGATATCCCCCGCGGCAAGCGCTGCCATACAGGGTGCATGCAGGCCCGAGGCGAAGATGCCCGCGTCGGTGACGACCAATGCGTGCCTGATGCCGAGCTCGCGGGCCAGGGCAGCGACCTGACGGACTGACCCCGGCGATGAGATAATCCGCCGTGTCGTCTGGAAGTCAAGATGCGCCACGGCTTTGCCTTGGTTGTTTTTCGGGGGCGTCAAGTATCTATGCGGTTGACGCGCTGTGGAGCGGCGCCGGGGCTGTGTGTATGAAATTTTGGGCTCTCGGGGCGGCACTTTTTTATGCCAGTGTTGTCGCCGCGGCAGACATCACTGCTTACCATCAGGAACATTTCGGTGAAATCACCTACAATAAATCCGGCGTCGCGCATATCGTAACGAAAGATGGCTGGGTTGCAATCAATAAGAAGAAACAGGTATTATACAAACCCTTCATTTACGATAACGGCCCCGACTATGTTCAGGAAGGCCTGCTGCGTTATGTCGAAAACGGAAAAATCGGCTTTGTCGACGAGGCCGGAAAAAAAGTGATCACTGCAGAGTATGATTTTGTCTCTCCCTTTGAAGGTGGTGTAGCACGGTTCTGTAACGGCTGTCGTGCCGTTGCAGTCGGCGAGCATCACCAGATGGACGAAAAAACCGGAACATGGGGACGAATCAACAAACTAGGCAAAAAGCTGCCCTGATATCTGTCGTGCTTTCCGACACGCAATTTAATGAGGCCTATCAGAAATACAGCCGTTCGACCTATGTCCGCGTCTACCGCATCGTCAATAACGAGGCGGTAGCCGAAGAGATTCTGCAGGAGACATTCCTGCGATTTCTGGAAAAAGCCGATTCCGGGCGCCCTGGCGATTTCCGCACGTTCTTAATCCATATCAGCCATAACCTTGCGGTTGACTATATAAAGAAGAATGCGCGGGTGAAAAATGTCGAGGATTTCCCCGCAGAGGCTGACCGGCGCGATTTTGCCGGCGAGGCTGAGGCCCGGGTCATGCGTGAAGATATTCTTGCCCGCCTCGCCGCCGTCGATGAGAGATATCTCAGTATTTTTCTTTTGCGCGTGGACTATGAGATGACTTATGACGAGATTTCAACAACCCTGGGGATACCCAAACGGACGATGATGCGGCATGTCGAGAACCTCAAGAAGCTGATCCAGGACTTTTTATAAGGAAAAATGGCACCATAAATGCACACTTTGCGTATATTACTCCGATCGGATGGATGAACGCGATCTAAAAGCAGCCGCTGTCGAAAACCTTCTGGGTGAGAAGGCCGGCCCCCCTACGGCCAATCCCTTCGCCGCAAAGCTGGGCGCCGCGTTTGCTAAAAAAGAACCCGGGCGCCTGCCTGACTTTGAAAAGATCCGTAGAAACGTACTCGCCCGCCGTGATGCGGCGGAGGCCGATCGTCGCCGTTTCCGCCGTATCTGGGTGCCTGCCGCGGCGGCCGCAACCGTACTGATCATCGCCGGCTCGTTCCTGATACGCCCATATCTGAGTCAGCCCACCCCCGCGGTAACCGCGCAGGCGATAGAGATACCCAAGGGCAAGGCAGAAAAACTTCGCCTGGAAGACAGCCTCGCCATGCATGTACGCTCTGCGGGCGGTCTGACCCGTACCCTCAATGGCAACGCATTGACGCTTAAGGCTGCGACGATGTCGGCACTTTTTGATTTTGAACCGAACGACCGCCTGCGTGCGGTAAAAATTGAAACGCCCCGCGCCACGTTTTCGGTAATTGGCACACGTTTTATTATCCAGGCAGACGGCGACACGGCTTTTCTCGCCGTTGAATCGGGTGCGGTGCGTGTGAACGCCGCGGGTAAGGAATATGTGGTGCGTGGCGGCGAGTTCTGGTCAGAAACGAAAGCTGTACAAAAGACGGGCAAGACCGGGGAAAATGGGCGCAAGCTGTTTCCGGCATTTATTACGGAACGCGATCCTGCCGGGCTTGTGCGGGCCATCGCCGCAAAAACAGAAACCGCACCGGCGCCGCGCGGTGGTAAACGTGTTGTGGTTACGCTGAAATCGGGCACGGTAGTGAGTGGCATTCTGATCTCGGAATCAGCAGAGGGTGTCGAAATGCGCGCCGCTGCTGCCGGTAACCAGGTTCTGCGTTTTACCAAGGACGAGATCGCGGGAATACAATACCCCAAATAAAGGGTTATTGACGAGGCCTTCCGGGTGTCTTAACGTCCGCTTAGGCGGCCTGTGCGATCGATCATAGCTGTAGTGATATTTTCTCTGGGTTCGGCTTATGCGCTGGAAACCGGCGGCCGGTATGATTTTTTTTGCGACCATGGGCAAGATATCATGAATGCGGAGCTCGTCGGCGAAGATGAGACGCGTTATTTTGTTAAACTTTCCGCATCAGTAAACCGCCTGGCGATTGAAAAGAAAAATGTTTTGCGGACAGACCTCAAGGCGCGCCCGCCTGCGGCTGCGGAACCTGTGAAGGCCCGCGCCTTTTCCGTGGCGCTCATCGGTGGCATGGGTTTTGCGACGGGGCGGCTCGCCGAGTTCTCTTCGGTAACTCCCGCAGTCACACTTTACGGTGCCTACCGGCTAAAAGAGCGCTGGGATATCATCGCGCGCGGGGATTTCATGCGGTTTGCGAATGGCGATGCATCGCTGCGGCCGGTGCTTTTTTCCGCGGGAATGAGTTTTCATCTGCCCTGGCGTTTCAGGGAAATCCGTTTTTCTTCAGGGCTCAGCGCGGGTGCGGCCTGGCTTTATGCAGTGGCGGATGGACTTAAAGAGCAAAGCCTGACACCCGCAGCGATTATCTGGTTTGCCGCCGAGCGTAGCTTTACGGATCGTATCTCGGCCACGACCTTCATCGATGTTTCTTACATCTACGACCGGCAAACTTTCGTGCTTATTCCAGCAATCCGCCTGGGTGTCAGTTACCAGCTATGAAGACCGGCCTGCGTTTGTTTTCGCTTTCGCTGGCGGTATTTTCCTGGAGCTGCGACGGCCTCGCCGTCACGCGTTTTCTCGATAGTGCGGCGAGTGTCCGTATTTCCGTGACGGTGTCGGGCCTATTGGGTTCGGGCCTCGTACTCTCATCAGGATCAGAGTCACTCGCGGTAGCGGCCGACAATACCTATACGTTTGCGGTTCGTTTCCGCAAGAAACACTCCTACGCCATTCAGGTGGTATCGCACCCCGTGAACCCGAACCAGTATTGCTCGGTGGCCGGGGGCCGCGGTGTTGCTGGTGACGGTGATCTGACGCTGAGTGTGAGCTGTGTACCTGGTTCGGCAGCCGGTCCGATGGTGGCGGGAACGATCATTCGTCCCTTGAATATTTCAGGGAATGCCGATCTGGTTCTTGGCGAGGTTTTTGCGGGCAGCACTGGCGCGAGCGCGTCTGTCGACGGCGTGGGTTCAGCTGCACGTTTCTCTTTGCCGACGCATATGGTCACCGACGGTATCTATATTTACCTGCAGGAGTCGAACCCTGCTGGCACGCTGCGCCGTATTGCGATTGCCACGCGCGAGGTGACGACCCTCGGCGACAGCGGCGGCAGCGATGGGATAACCACCGATGGCCTCTACCTCTACTTTGCAAACTACAACAATTGCACGGTGCGCAAAACAAGCATTGCCAATTTTAATATCACTGTGCTTGCGGGCGCCGATAATGTCTGTGCTTTTAACGACTCGCCGACGGGATCTGCTGCCCGCTTCAATAATCCGCTGGCGATTACGCATGACGGCACCTGGCTCTATGTCGCCGATTATTCCAACAGGCGCATCCGCCGCGTTGATCCGGTGACGGGTGCAACCACAACCTTCGCGGGTACCGGCGCGGCGACGAGCACCAATGGGCCGGCGGCGACTGCGACTTTTCTGCTGCCGCACGGTTTGACGTATCATGCGGGTAAACTTTATGTCACCGAAAGCGATCCCACGGCGCAGTGGGTGCGCACGATCGATCTGAGTGCAGCACCTTACAATGTCACAACCTTTTCGGGTACCGGAACCTGGGGTTGCGTCGCCGGGGCAGCCGGTGTGGCCCAGTTTAAGAAACTGCGCAACCTCATCAGTGACGGCACGTATCTCTACGCTACGGACAAAGAGTGTTATAATATCTGGCGGATGGATCTCAGTAACGGTTCGGCCACCGCGCTTTCAGGCTGGGAGACCAGAACGACGACGGCCATCGGCACGGGCGGGGGTCTGGCAGGTACGGCAGCGTTCCGTGAGCCGATGGGCATCACCGCAGACGGCACCTACCTCTATGTGACAGACGCTTCAGATTATATTCTGCGCCGTATCGAATAATTGGCATCGCTGCGCACCTGTTTTCGTACAGACCTGTAGCGATGAAATTGTTTGTCTTTGTCCCCCTGGTTTCCCTCATTGTTTCTCTTGCAATATCCTGCAAAAGTAATGTGGATATTCATATCGGAGAAAAAGCGGCTGCGCCGGTAAGTAACGGGCCAGGCCCGGCAACGACACCTCAGGCCCAGGGTTCTACCCCGGTGAATCTGGTCAGCGACCCCGGTTTTGAGGCTGGCGTCTCAGGTTTTGAAGCGGGTTCCAATGCGGTTACGGTGACAAGGGCTGCGGCCGCGCTGAGTGGCAGCCATAGCCTTCGGGGAACTATCGGAAATTACGGCGACAGCATCTGGTGGAGCCGTGACATGCGGGGCCGCGCCACTGCGTATGCAGTCTCGGGCACTTTGCGATCCGATCTGGCCTCAGCCTCATATATCCGGTACTGCGCGTTCGTCGTCTATGACGACGATAGCAGCACCAGCAGTTGCGCGCGCGTTTCGGCGTTCGTGGGTGATAAAGGTATTCTCAATGCCTCGCTGCCGCTCGAAGATAAGGTCTTACGCAGCGTACGCATCCGCATTGAGCTTGAAGGTGGCCAGCCCGTCGAATTCCGCGTCGACGACGTCTCTGCGGTACTCACCGGTTTTGTACCCGCGCCGCCCGCACCCGGTGGCGGCAATGGGGGCGGGGGTAACAACGGTGGTCCCGGAAATAATGCAGACCCAAACGATGTGCCGCCGCCCGCAGGCACGCCGTATCCTGGGTACACCTACACACCGCCGACGGTGCGCCCTTATATTCACATGAATGATTTTAATACGGCGGGAAATACATCCCCGGCATTTATCCGCCTTAAAGACCAGGTCGACAGTGCTTCGGCGATCACCGCGGCGCAGCCTGCCGGCGTGACGTACGACCAGCTCGTCACGGCGCTCAATGGGCAACACTATGGCTACTCGTGCACAGATTCTGTGGTCATGTACCGCCTCACGAACAATGCGGCTTATATTCAGCAGGCTATCCGCATGGTTGATCTTTTTGTACAGAGTGAGATGGCGCTCATCCATGCTGGTGAGCGGCCGCATATTGCCGGTGATTCATATCTCGAAGTCGGCTACTACATGGAGCAATTGGCGCTTGCCTACGATTACGGTTATGATTTGTTAACTCCGGCGCAGCGCACCGCATGGGAGACCTATGCGAACCAAACGCTGCAGAATCTCTGGTACCCCGCGGCGGCCACTTGGGGCGGGGTTTCTTATCCCTGGAGCGGTTGGTCGATGAACGATCCTGGTAATAATTATTTTTATAGTTTTCTGAAAGCGACGCAACTCTGGGGCTGGGCGTCGCAGAACAACGCATGGATTACATTTTTGCAACAGCGCAAGTATCCCTTGCTTGTTCCCTTCTTCAGTGTGTTGACGGGTGGCGGCACACGCGAAGGCACGGGTTACGGCACCGCGATCGGCAGTATGTTCGAAAACTACCGCTACTGGCGCTCGTCGACGGGCGAAGACCTCTCGGCGATTTCATCTCACTCCCGTGACACGATAGATTACTGGATCCACGCCACGGTACCGACGCTCGACTACTATGCGGCGATTGGCGATCAGGCGCGCTCTGCCGACCCACGCATGTTTGACTACCAACGGCGGTTGATGCTTGAAGCAGTGGCGCTGAACCCGGGTACGGCACAATCGGCGCGTGGGGCGTGGTGGCTCGCCCGTGCGCGCCTGAGCGACGGCGGTTCAGGCTCGGTGATCAATCGCATGCGTTATAACTATAATTTCCGTTTTGATCTTCTCGCGCCGGCGACACCCGAGGCCCAACCGACAGCACTTGCCTATGATGCCTCGGGTGCCGGCGCCTTTTTCGCCCGCAGCGACTGGACGACGTCGGCCAGTTGGCTTGCCGCCGTTGTAGGTCCCCTCGACCAATCACATGCGCACCAGGAACAGGGTGGGTTTACTTTCTATAAGGGCGGATGGCTCACCGTGACGTCGAACATCCACTCACGCAGCGGCATCAACCAGGACGTGCCGGTGCATAATGTCATACGCTTCGCCGCTGGCGGCTCGACCATTCCGCAAAATTATTCTACTTCGACAAAGACCATTAGCGATGCGGGAAATACCGTCACGCTCCAGGAAAATCTTTCACCCGCGTATGCCAACCGCGCGGCCGATGTCTCGCTGTGGACGCGCCAGTTGGTTTATAACCGGGGAGCACACTCCCTCGCCGTGCACGATGTTTGCACCGTCGCTGCTGGTGTGTCAGCGACCTGGCAGCTGCATACACCGACGCAACCGATTGTGCAGGGCGATGGCTCGATCATTGCGGGCAATTTGCGGATTACTCCTGTCTTGCCTGCGGCACCGGTAGTGACCATCGTCAATATGAACGCGCTCAATAACCAGTTTAATAGCGGTTACCGCATTGAATTTTCTGCCGGGCAGACCTGCGAGTTTCGGGTGAATCTCAATGCCTTAAACTAAAAAAGATGGCACCAGTTGCGGCGATGAGTATGGCAATCGCTACAATGGGGCATCGGAAATATCCACCGCCTGATCAATGAGCAGGCATTTTGCACCTATCACGTTCGGCTGCCCAGTGGCTACGCACGATGACGACTTCGATTCAGGCTGTATCGAAAATGCAGGTTCATGGGCGGTGAATAATGCCATGGTGACTATCACACTCACGAACGAAAAGATCGTACTCGATTTACGCAAATGCTGCAACTCCGTGGCGTGCAATGAGTTTTAGTTTTTCTGGCACTGCATTGCAGCGAATTTCGTACAGGAATTGTGCGCAGGGGTCTCTATGCGTTGACGGGGCTGATTCTGGCTGCTGCGGGGCCGGTATCGGCAGCCAAAAAAATGCTCATTTTGGATTTTCGCAGTATTGACCATGATCCGAATTTTCAGTATCTGGAAATATCATTAACCGAAAGTGTCCGCAAATACCTGCATGAAAAGTATGAAATCGTAGAGCCAGACGGTCAAGACATGGTGCGTCAAATGAACGATGGCGCCTTCCTGTTTACCGAAGATTTTCACAATAAAAACGTCGCCTTGCAGCTAGGGCTGCTTACGGGGCAGGATATCGTCCTAAGCGGCGGTTTCCGGCAGAGAATGTCGGTGCATGGCAGTACGGTTATTTCCCTTGAGGTCTTCATCATGGATGTAGAAAAGCGTACGCTTGTGAAAAGGATCATTGGTGAGGTTAAGGTCGACAGCGGTCTCTTTGCCTCAATCGACAAATTCTCTGAACGGATCGTGCAGGAAGCGAAAGGTGTTCTGCCAAACAAGGGTGAATACGACTTCGACGCTTTTACGCCGGTGCGGATGACCCAATTCACTGTCCTCGGCGGATATAACCTGAATGCGCTGAGTTCTGCCCTGCGTAAAAACCCTGTGCTCGGAACACGGTCGTCAGTCGTCCCCGCCGATCTCGGTGGCTTTATGGCTTCGCTGGAAATCAGGCGCGATCGTTTTTTGAAGATAAACCGTCTCATCGGTTACGGTCGCGCCGATGCGCAGATTATCAATGCAGAATTCAGTGCTGCAAACGAGAGTACCGGTCCATTAGCACGGGGCTTCGGCGCTACCGCAGAGCTGGGTATCGGTTATCAGGTTTTTCGTTTTAAAAGATTTTTTATCCAGGCTCTCGCGGGTGGCGGTTTTAACTATACCAACTTTAAGCTGGATTATTCGCAGATGAAAAATCCGCCGATTCAGTCTGAAAGCCGGGAAATAACGATTCAGTCTTCAGGATATTTTTTCGGACCGGTAGCGTCGACCGGACTTCGCCTGGGGTTTCAGATTAACCGGTCCGTCAGCTGGGAACTCGGCGCCTCGTACCAAATGACGTTTCTGAGCGGTTCTGTTTCGGGGAATGTTTTTACTACAATGGGGATAGGTTTAAGATTATGATGCAAAATAGAATATTTTTATGGCTTTTAGTTTTTCATTTTTTTATGTGCAGCAAGCCATTCGAACTGGATTCGGAATTTGGTGTCGTCATTGAAGGCCCGGGTGTTGTGGTGAGCCCGGCAACGGGTCTCACGACGACAGAATCGGGTGGCATTGCCAATTTTCGCCTGAAACTCAAAACTCAGCCGTCTGCCTCGGTAACACTGACATTGCAGAGCAGTAACGTAGCCGAAGGACGGCTTCTCGCGACGGCAGGTGTCTGCGACCCGGTAAACGGCATCGCAGTTACCACCAATTGCACCGTCTCTTTTACCATCTCGAATTGGAATGAGTTTCAGGATATCGCCGTGGTTGGCCAGGATGATTTGAGCACAGACGGGAATGCACTTTATACGGTTTTTTTCCCGACGGCCATCGCCAGCGGTGACGCGAAATATAATGGCCTGACGCCGCCAGTGATTCAGATTACCAATACCGATAACGACCTGCCAGCGGTCAGTGTTTCGCCTACGACGGGTACAACCGCAGAGGCATCCGGTGATTTTACTTTTGCGGTCGTCTTGCAGGCTCAACCTTCGGCAAACGTCGTGGTTTCCCTTTCGAGCTCGAATGAAGGCGAAGGAAAAATCCGCAGGACGGCCGGCGTATGCAATACCGGCGGCGCCGTCGCTACGGGTAGTTGTTCCCTGACCTTTACGCCCGCCAACTGGAATATCACCCAGTCAGTAACTGCGACAGGGCAGGATGATTTAATAGCCGACGGTAATCAGATATATACAATCGTGCTTGCGCCGGTGGTCAGCGCCGATGCCGCTTACAATGGTTTTAATCCCGCGGATATTACCATCACGAGTACCGATAACGGCGCCCCGGGATTTACCTTGAATACGGTATCGGGGCTGGTTACGACTGAGGGGGGAGGAACAGCGAGCTTTACTGTGCGATTGAACACAGCCCCCACTGCCAATGTTAGCATCGCTCTTTCTTCCAGTAATGCTGCTGAAGGAACCGTTTCGCCGACGAACCTTACATTTACGACTGCAAATTGGAATGCGAACCGCACGGTTACAATAACAGGGGTTGCCGATAACCGTATCGACGGTAATATCGGTTATACTATTTTAACAGCCGCCGCAACAAGTGCGGATTCCGCCTATAACGGATTGAATCCCCCCGATGTTTCGGTGACGAATAATAATATGGATGCGGGAAAGTATCTTTTTGTCTCGAACGCTACGACGAGAGGCAATTTTGGCGGATCTTTGGATGCAGATGCCCTTTGCAATGCTGATACTGCTAAACCGCGACCCGGCACGTATCGTGCTGTTATTGGCCATGCATCCGATCCGGTACTATCAGATCCAGGACCACCCGCAGCTTATGATCAAATCATTGAACGTGATCTGTTTACGGACTGGGTATTATTCGGCGGTACGAACTACTATCGTGGGGCCGATGGCAGGCTCGCGGGTACAACAAGTACTCTTGGGGCGTTGCCAGCGAGTCTCACAAACTCGATCCATAATTCAGCAGTTGCATATTGGACTGGGCTCAGTGCCGGTGCCTCCGTCTCTAGTGGCTGTATTGCTTCTGGCGTATTTCCGAGTTCGCTCGGCCCGATGTGGGCTTCAGCTTCATCGAGTCGCTCGGGTAGGGTTGGTGATGGGGCATCGATCACGACTACTTCCATCAGCGCGGGAACACAAACCTGTAATCAGTTCTTACCTTTGCTCTGTGCCGAACAGTGATGCGTTCAACGGTTATGCCGCAAATTTTCTGAGGAGAAACGGAAGCCGGCTAAGTCTGCCATAGGTTGTACCGCTGCGGCTGAGGTTGGCGGGTTGAATTTCAGGGATGGGTTTCTCTGCCACCCGTTTCGATAATCTTACCGGTCTCATACTTCTCCCCGCGGTTGTGACAATAAATATCAGCAGGGAAGCGGCGTCCATAAAAACCGATTGCGATTGACCCGGGGGCTTTTCCGGATGGCATAGCCGCTCGATGCAAATGCGCCGCAATGTGTTGAATCTGATGAGCAAGATCCGCGCGCGGGCCTTTCTTCTGCTGGAGCGCGAACTTGCCGAGGCTGGCGTGCAAGATCTGTCACCCGCGCACGGCGATGTGTTGTTCGCGGTTTCCCAAAACAGCGGCGTCGAAATGCGCCAGCTAGCTGTACTGACAGGCCGCGATAAATCGACGCTGACGCCGCTGGTCGAGCGACTCATCCGTGCAGGCTATCTTGACCGCAAGGTTTCGGCCGCAGATCGCCGCCGCGCCGAGATCTACCTGACCGCGAAGGCGGAAAAACTGCGGCCGCGACTGATGAAGATCGGTTTTAAGCTGGAAAAGGTCATGCACCGCGGCATCGCCGACGCCGACCTTAAAAATCTGACAGATACCCTGAACCGCATTCATGAAAATCTCTCTGCTAATCCGCAAAAGGATTGACAGGCTGAATTATTGGTTTTGATCAAAACTAATTAGTTTGTAGTAAAACTAATTGGAGGTTGCCATGGACACGGCTTTGACGCCCGAAGCGGGCGGAGTCTATCGTTATGCGCGCAAATTCACGCGCGCGGACATTCTCGAATTTGCCCGCATTACGGGGGATGCCGGCAAGCACCATGTGAATCCGCATGGGCCTGTCGTGGCGCAGGGACTTTTGGTCGCCAGCATCGTGACCAAGCTCGGCGGTGACATGAATTATATCGCGCGCACCATGGATTTTGAGATGCTCAAGCCCGTCCACGAGGGTGAAGAGATTACCGGCGAGATAAAAGTTCTCTCCCTGGTGCGTGCCGCAAAACGTCTCAAGCTGCAGATGCAGTGTACTTGTCTGAATGCGGCCGGTGAAACCGTGATTTCCGGAAAATCGCGCGGTTTAATTTGGCTGGAAAATGCCGGTTGATCGTATATTTGTCGGACAACCATGAAAAAGATTCTTTGTATTTCGGGCAGCGTGCGCTCGAACTCGACTTGTATGACGATTCTGAAAACCATAGCCGAAAGAAGCGCAGCGACGGCGGATTTTGTCTTTTACGAAGGCCTGACTGCATTACCGCATTTTGACCCCGATGCAGAAGATTCGTTTCTCCCCAACCCCGTGCTTGAGCTGCGCGAACAGGTCGCGGCCGTGGACGCTGTCATCTTTTGCACTCCCGAATACGTGTTCAGCGTACCGGCTATCCTGAAGAATGCGCTTGAATGGTGTGTTGCATCGACGGTTTTTTCCGATAAGCCGACGGCGATGATTGTCGCCTCGGGCGGGGGAGAAAAAACTTTTGAATCGCTGGGCCTGATTCTGAAAACCATTCAGACGAAGATTACCGCGGAAACGATGCTGCTGTTCAGCGGTGCGCGTGGCAGAATGCGGGGGCTGAATCACGTCAGCGATGCCGGCGATCTGGCGAGATTAGATACACTCATCGCAGCCTTGCTCAAGGAAAACTAAATGCCCACGACAGAAACCCTCGAACGCTTCATCGCCGTGATTGAATCGAACAAACACGACGAAGCGATTGAAAACTTTTACAGCGACGATGCCACAATGCAGGAAAACCAGATGGCGCCGCGGAAAGGGAAAAGGCTGCTTGTCGCGAACGAGCGTAAAGTGCTGGCGCGTGCCCATTCTGTACATTCGGAATGCATCCGCCCTGTTTTTGTAAACAGCGATCATGTGGTGTTGCGCTACAAATTCCGCTTCGACTGGAAAGACGGCACCTTCACCGAAATGGAAGAGCTGGCGCTGCAGCGCTGGGAGGGCGAGCTCATCGCCGAAGAAAAGTTTTTCTACGACCCGGCGCAGCGCGTCGCAAAACCCATGTAAAAAATCTGTTAATTTTTTTTTGCTGCCGGGGTAAATCCGGAGCTCGCTCGTCAATACGCTCGTGATCAGACGGCAAACTTTTCACATTTTTTTTGGCATCCGGCATCGTCGCATTTCGTATGAGACGTACGCATGGATGAGAAAAAATATGACCTATCGTTTACCCTGGGGTATCATGCCGATGTCGCCAACCTGCAATTGATGGGGGCGCTTTCGGTGCATACCGGTTACCTGCTCAAAAACACGGCTTCGGGTTTGCTGGCCGAAAAGATTAGCGGCCTGGTGCTCCACGTGTCCGATGTCACGCACATGGACACCGGCGGCTTAATCGCCCTGATGACGGTTTTCAGGAATTGCGGCAAAAAGAACGTGTTCTTTGCAATCCATGGGGAGAACCCCATCGTGGAAAAAATACTGGAGAACAGCGGATTATCAAAGCTGTTTACCCGACAGCCCGCTTCTTTGCAGACAAGCTAGGTTCAGATTCTTCGTCGTGAGCCCTTTGCCATCTGGCCGCCAGCCGGGTCGCGCAAAGAGAAATCCCACAACGTGATAGATTTTTCTGACGGTGGCGAGATCCTGGAACAGCTTGATCCATTCGTGGAAGGCGATCTTGAACGGGTTGTTCGATTGTACCTGCGTGATGAGACCGTAGCGGCAGGGATCTTCTTCGTCCTCAGAGACGAACGTACCGAACAAACGGTCGAAGATGATCACGACACCGCCATAGTTGCGGTCGAGATACTGCGGGTTGGTTGCGTGGTGTGCGCGGTGGTGCGACGGTGTGTTGAAAAAATATTCAAACCAGCCGAGTTTCGGAATCAGTTCCGTGTGCAGCCAGAACTGGTATAAAAGATTCATGCCGAGCATGGCGAAGACAACCTTGGCCTCGAAGCCGATGAGAATGAGCGGTACAAAGAAGAAGTAGTTTCCGGTAATGGGCCCGGTCCAGCCGAGGCGATAAGCAGCGGAGAAGTTCAAATGCTCAGGCGAGTGGTGTACCGCATGCGTGGCCCAGAACCAGCGCACCTCGTGGCTGGCACGGTGAAACCAGTAGTAGCAGAACTCGAGCCCCCAGAAGAGGCCAAACCAATGGTACCATCTATCCATGGTGATCTGCCAGGGGCGGATGCTTTCGAACCACAAGAACAGCCCGCCCGTGGCGAGGGCCGAAAACATGACGCTCGTGCGGTAGCCGATGGCGACGCCCATCGACGCCGCGCTCTCTTTCCAGGCGAACTGCCTTTGCGTCATCCGGCGGTAGACCAGAGCCTCGATGAGTGCGAGTACCAGAAGCACCGGGAATGCATAGAGAAGGAATCTTTGTTTTTCCATATGCTGGATCTACAGGGTTTTTTGACGCATTTCTACACGATTCGTGCGAAGACCTTGACGATTCCGGAATTGCAAAGGTTTTTCCCAGGATTTGTGCCTATTTTAGGCTATTTTGCTAGGCTGTAGCGGTTGTTAAGTTATTGACACTACTGTCATTAGTTTGATTTTTACCTCAACGTCGATCAAAACTTCTGACCGTTAAGGGGATATTATGAAAATCTTAGTTATGGGCGGCTCCAGCGTCGCCGGGCAGGCGACCATCCAGGCAATCCGCCAATTTGACCCTAAGGCGCTCATTGTGTCTACGACATCGCGCGATGAGGCGGTTTTAGGTGCGGATGAAACCATCATGGGCATCAGCTCCACCGATGCAGCGATGCACACGCTGCTTGCGAAAAAAATCGCCCCGCATGGCAGCATGGATTTTATGTTCTATATGCCGGCTTATGGCAAGGTCGGTTTTCCCGTCATGCAGAGCACGCGCGAAGACGCCGAGGTGGGGATGGACTTCTCTTACCGGCCGATTGTCCGTGTTATGGAGACCATCGAAATTGGTACAGCCGTCGGCTATACGGGTTTCTATTGGCTGCCGTCTCTGGTGATGACCTACGGCGCCCTGGCCTTCGCAAAAATCGCGATGGAAGAACTCGCACTGAAGATGCCCGACCGCTTCAAGGTTATACGCGCCGGTATGTTCATGAGTAAGTCGATCCGCGGTATCAGCATTCTGCTGCAGCGCGTGATGCAAAAAGATCTCGTCGACCACCCCGATTTCCATGCTTACAAGAAAAACTGGAAGGCTTCGGGCCAAAAGTTCATGGAGTTCTTTGCCGACTATGCCTACGATAAGGAAAACGCGGAGTTCGGCAGTAAATTTTCCACGCCATTCCGTGCCACCGAGCCCGAAGACATCATGCCGAGCGTCGCGCGGGTTTTACGCAAGGAACAGGGGCCGTTCTTCAACGTGATCGGTGACTGGCAGTGGGTCGAAGACAAGATGCCCGAGTTGCCACCGCTCTTCGGCGAAATGAAAAAACAACTCTACCCCGAAGGCTTGAAGTAAATTTAAGACTTCTTAGCCAGCATTTCGGCGAGCGTCACCATCGTTAGCCAGTTACGCGCGGTACCGGTGACGCCGAGTTTTTTCTCGATGACACTCAGCACGAACTTGCTCTTGCCGGCGCCGGCGGGATAGACCGCGTAGAACTCGCTGCCCTTCAGCTCGAATTTTTCTCCCGCCTGGCAATAGGTTTTGAGTTCCGTCAGTTTCGGGTTCTCCGGAGTAGCTGAGAGTAAAAACACATGGAGAAATTTGGGTATCTTTTTCGCCTCGCCGGCATAGGGGTTGGATTTCAGAATTTTGGGCCAGTCTTTTTCCGTGCGTATAACCACCGGAACTTCGAAGCCAAATTTTTTTTGAATAGCTTTCTCTACTGCCGAGATCATAGGTTTGGTTTCCCATTCATGATATTCAAACACCACGTTGCCACTTTGGATATAGGTTTCGACGTTCTTGAACTTCAGGCTTTCAAAGAGCTTATTCAGCTCGGCCATCGGTACACGTTTCTGGCCGGCGACATTGATGCCGCGTAACAGCGCCACGTATTTCATGGTTAGGGGAAATAGATCTGCCGGATTTCGATGACACGCTTTTGCGTCGGGTCGAAGCGGAATTCGAACGGTGTGTCGCGGCTGAACGGCCAGCCAAAATTTTTGCCGTCGCGCGCCGCGGCGAGGTCTGTGACCGTGGCGTCGACATATTCGCCGGCATTTTTCAGCAGCTGGATTTTTACATTCTTATCGAGAGTAAAGGTTCGGAGTTTCTTGTTGGCATTGATTATCTCGAAGCCGGCATCACAATTACAGTCCCTGATGTCGACAAAATCGAGCACGATGTTCCACGGGCCCACAATCTGCGTCAGTTCATGGATGATGGCGGCCTGCGGTTTTTTCGGTGCAGACCCAAGCGAAAAAAGTGCCAGCGAAAAAAACGCTAATAGTCGCATTCTCATAGGCTGTATTTCAGTATTTCACCGAGCAGCCATAGGCCTTGGTCTCTTTTGTCGAGACGGCTTTGCCTGCTGCCAGTTCATCCAATGCGGATGACACATAGTTCTGCGAAGTTTTGATGTCAGAGGCATCTTTGCTCGGCGTGCTGTCGATGGCACCCTGGTATTGCAGCACACCTGCCGCGTCGATGATGTACATGTGCGGTGTTGTCTTGGCACCGTATGCCTTACCCACAGCACCATCCGGGTCTAAGAGAATTGCATTTGCGGCGACCTTGCGCTCGGCCGATTTCTTTTTCCAGTCGGCGATGCTGTAACTGCCCTCTTTGCCGGGAGCGGAAGAATTCACGGAAAGCCAGACAATGCCCTTCGCAGTATACTTGCGCTGCAGATCTTGCATGTTACCCGAGCCATAGTGTTTTTTCACAAACGGGCAGTCATAGTTGACCCATTCGAGCACGACAGTCTTGCCCTTGTAATCGGCGAGGCTGTGCGTTTTGCCGTTGATATCCCTGAGACCCGCGAAGGCCGGCGCCGGAGCTCCCGTGTCGACCGCAGCAAGCTGAAAGGCAGCGATAAAAAGAGCCGTGAATACAAAATTCTTTTTCATTTTTTCTCCTTAAAATTAGTTCGTCAGATTCTGGATATTTTCGAGCATCATGCCTTCTGTTAAGACCTGCGGCAAAAGCCGGAGGTTCCCTTGTTTGTCGTAAAAGGCATAGACCGGCACACCTGCACGGCCAAGGCGGGTGAGCTCGGCGGCGATTATGTCATCGAGGTTGGTAAAATCTGCCTTGAAGAGTGACACGCCGCGCCCGGCAAAAGCCTTCATGACCTTTTCAGTAAAGGCGACCTGTTCATTGACTTTGCAGCTCAGGCACCATTCGGCTGTAAAATCGATGAATACGGGCCTCTTTAAGGCCAGTTCGGCATCACGCGCCGCCGGGGAAAAATTGCGCCAGATACCGGCTTCGGCATTCGTTTTTTCCGCCGGGGTTAATCCCACTATCGTAAAGCGGATGGCAAAACCCAATGCCAAAACCATAACAATGTACCGAAAGATTTTGACGGGTAGCCGCGCCGGGGCCACCTGGTGTTTGCCATAGATATAAAGAAAGAACGCAAAGATGAGGATGGCCGTCAGGAGCGAAAACGCGGCGTTTGTGAGCGCGGCGAAAACCCAGATGAGCCAGAGCGCCGAGCCCGCCATCATGAAGCCGAGCACACCTTTAAAGGTGATCAGCCACGCGCCGGGGCGCGGCAACATTTTACCCGCGCGCGGAAAAACCGCGATGAGCAAAAACGGCAGCGCCATACCGAGGCCGAGCAGCGGAAACATCAGAAAGCCGGCGGCGGCAGGCAGTGTGAGTGCGGCGCCGAGTGCGCTCGCCATAAAGGGCGCAGTGCAGGGCGTTGCGGCAATGACGGCAATGACCCCGGTCATCGCTTCGCCGATCGCGGGGCGGGTATTGAGCGCCGGCACGCGGATTTCGAAAACACCAAAAAGATTCAGCGCCATTGCAGCAAAGAGGAATGCCATTGCGGCGATGAACATCGGGTTCTGCATTTGAAAACCCCAGCCGACCATCTGGCCGCTGGCGCGCAGAATCAGGAACAGTGCGCCGACCGCGCTGAAGGCGCCGATGACGCCGAGGGTGTAAGGCAGTGCATGACCCCACCCCGCCTTCGGCACCCCTCCCCTATTAGGGGAGGGGTTGGGGTGGGGTTTTGCATTCGCCAGCGACATAGCCTTGAGTGATAAAACCGGCAGTACACAGGGCATAAAATTCAGCAGCAGCCCACCTAAGACAGCGAAGAGAAAAAATAATGCCACGGGCGTTTCATCGCCCGCTTGCGGCAAGGCTACCGTATAGTGTGACCACGTATCTTTATCACGGATAGAGAGCAGTAAGCCGTCGCTGCGTTTCTTGCCTGTGGGAAATTCCAGCTGAAGTGCCTTACCATCGATCACGGCTTTCGGTGCCGCAATGTCGACTTGTCCCAATGGATCGGCTATGGCGAGGACTTCGAGTGGCGCAACGGGGAGACACATGACAAAACGGTCAGCGGAGAGTTTTTCAATTTCAAAGGGCGATGGCCGGGGCAAGGCAGCACGCGTCTTGCTGAAAAAAATAACCTCATCGCTATCGCCGGTGCTTTTATCGGCGCTCTTTACGGGCAGCGAAAATGCCCCACCCGCTGGAATGCAGGACTCGCGGCATTCGAGGTAGTCAAGCTTGCCGGCAATTTTTCCCGCCGTCAGCGTGACGGGCACGAGCAAGACAACACGGTCGTGATACCCGTAAGATGTCAGCGGCGGCGCGACAATTTTTTCGGGCGGCGGGTAAACGATGTTGCCAAAGACAATATCGGCGCCTGCGGGCTTGAGTGTCGCCGCGACGCCGCTGTCGCCGGGGTTCTTGTAATACGTGTGCCAGCCTTTGTCGAGGTCGATCTCCACAGCGATGAAAAATTCTTCACCGGGTTTTGTCTCTAACCGCTCACTGCGCAGCTGGACTTTGCTGTGCAGGCCGCCGGGCCCCCGGAATGTTTTTGCGGTGAGCGCCGTCGCGAGAGACAGGAAAAACAAAACAAAGCACAAGCGCATCGTGAATAATATACGTCGCCGTTGTACAGGAGACAAGTTTTCGCTATCCCTGCTTTCGGATCCAATCGCGGAGATAAGTCCTGAAGTCCCGGAAGCGGATGCCCAGCTCGCGCTGCGCCTTCGCGTTGCTGTAAAAGGAAAACCGGCTGGAGGCGCGTACCATTTCCGCGGTAAAGGGTGGTTCTTTTTGTAAAAATTCAAAACCCCGCTCGGCGAGCCTGGCGAGAAATTCTGTCGGCCCTGCGATGAGCGGAACCAGGGGCGCTGTGACACCCAGTTCCCCGGCGATGAAAGCAAACAGGGCGTGGTAGGTCATATTCTCCGCGCCGAGCACGTAGCGCTCGCCGATGCGGCCCTTTGTCATCGCCGCGATGTGGCCATCCACCACATCTTCGAGCGCGACGCAGTTCGTACCGCCCACCGGGTAGGTCGGCATCTGACCGTTACGGATGAGCTCGATGTAACGGTTGGCATTCATGGGCGGCACAGGCGACGCTGACGTCTGGCCGAAGGCTATTGTGGAATACCCGTTGCCGCCAAAGATTGTTCCGGGATTTACAATTGTGGCGGGCAGCTTCTGTTCACGCACCATGCGCAGTACCAGCTGTTCGGCCTCGTACTTCGTTTCCATGTAACTGATGTCAAGCGGCGCCCAGTTATAAGGCGTGTCTTCATCGCCTGTCTCATTCTCTGTTGCAACGAAGCCGAGGGTATTGATCGTGCTGGTGTAGACAACCTTGGGGATGCCCTGCGTGAGTGCCGCGGCCATGACATTGCGGGTGCCTTCGACATTGATACGCCGCTGCGCCGGGCGTTTGTTTTTCGAGAAGCCGACCACGGCGGCGACATGGAAAATGCCTTCGACACCGTTCACGGCGGTATTTACCGTGGCCGCGGAAAGAATATCGCCCCTCAGGTACTCGCAGTCGAGATCGCCGCGGCGGGTATCGAGTATGCGCACGCGGTGGCCAGAGGCAATAAGCGCGCGGCAGAGCGCGGCCCCCAGATATCCGTTGCCGCCCGTGACGAGGTAGCGCATGGCCGTCGTTGACGGGCCATAACCCGCCGCATAGATAAATCCGGCGGAATCATACCACTTGACTTACTATGTCGTTTTGCGGCAGGGACAAGTCAATGCTCGATAAGATCAAGGGGCTGAGTTATACCATAACCGACGAGACAGGGCTCAGCGTTGTGCATTTGGTGGGCGACCTCAATATGTTTTCGGCGCCCGACCTGAGAACGAGTCTCGTGAAGAAACTCGAAGGCGGGGTGAAACGTTTTATTTTTGACCTGACGCAGCTGGCTTTTGTCGATTCTTCAGGTATAGGTATTCTCGTGAGTTTTGTCAGCATGACTAAGAAAACCGAAGGCGGCAAGGTCATTCTCTGCGGCCTCAACCCCCAGATACGCAATATCTTTGAAGTCACCCGCCTGCTGTCGGTTTTCACGGTGGTCGAAGACATCACAGTGGCACGCGAGGCGATGGCGGCGTAGGCGATGGAGATCACGATTTTTGCCGTTATGGAAGAAACTCTTAAAAAAGCGCTGAAAACGGGCATTGAGACCTTGATCTCGGTGACCGAAGAAGTGCGCCACGGCCTGACCGTGCTCGATAAAGATATTCAGGAACTCAGCCGCCGCGTGAAAGATTCGAACACTGCTGAGAAAGCCAACGAAAAGCTCGACGAACTCATCGATAAATCTGTCTCTGCGATACGCGACTATGAGCGCCGCGCAACCGAGATCAGCCAAAAGGTGCAGCAGCATCTCTCTGAGGTAGACCCTATGGCGCGCCAAAGCGTCGAAGAACTTTCGGAGAAACTGAACGCCCTGGCCAAAAGCCTCTCCGGACGCGAGCCCTCCCAAAAAGCCTAAAAAAGCGGCCCTAAACCGTCGATACTCTCCCAGATAGGGGCGTCTAATACACCATGCAATTCCGACAAATCCTTCCTTACGTATGTGCTTTTACCCTGCTTTCAGGGCTTTCGGCGCAGAACCAGAAGGTGAGCAGCAAAGACATCGCGGCCGAGGTCGATAAGCTCAACTGGGAGGGCATCGATCTCTCGAATGATGCGCGTTACCGTGACGCCGCTGACCGTTTCCAGAAGGCCATCACCCTCGATGACACGCGCGCCGCGCGTTCGTACCACAATGTCGCCTATACCTATGAGCTGACCGGGGACAAAAACAAGGCGCTCGAGAGTTACCAGAAGGCGGTGCAGCGTAACCCCCGGCAAACCATCTCGTGGCAGAGCCTGGGTAAGATGCAGTATTCGATGGGCCTCTATAAAGATGCCGTAATTTCGGGTGAGACAACGCTGAAACTCGACCCACGCAACGTGCCGGTACAGAAATGGCTGCCCGACGCCTATGCAAAACTCGCCGAGCAGAAGATGTATGACGCGCGCAACGATTATACCGGCGATGCGGCGACGAACCCCAACTGCGAGGCGCGCCCCGAAGTCATCGCCGAGGTCGGCACGCACTTCACGGCCATCGGCGCTATCGACAAACAATCGACGGCATTTAACTATTACCAGCCGCAGGGTTTATTAAAATCTGTCGCCGGCGTCTACGCGGAGTTCCATCCGCTGCGCGAGCTGACATTCCGCCTGAACGGCAAAACGCCCTATTTTGGTATTCTGCAGCCGAATTTTTATGCCGGCCAGCAAAATATCGAGATGCAATATAACTTCAAGTACCTGTTTGTGGGCGGCGGCATTCTCTTCAGCCAGATCAATGTCGGTAGCAGCACGATTCCGCCGCAGACAACTTCGTACATCCAGAACACCGACTACACTTCGCTTTCCGATACAAAGTTTGGCCTCTTCATCGGCGGGCGCGACGAGCTCAACTATTTCATTTTGAAGATCTATCCACGTTACCTGTTCCGCGACGATACTTCAGGGCCGAAGAGCAGCAGCTTCGACGTCGTGAAGATTGATCTCGAATACCGCCGCAACCTGCGCCTGAGTATCGGTACGGTCGTCGACGAGAAACAGCCGATCAGCAAGGGGCCGTTCACCGACATCATTGTCAAGGTCGGCATCGACGAAGTTTACATCACCGAATTTAAGCCCGTGACCGGCACTGACGCGGTCGGCCACTACTTCGGTACCTACGACTTTTCGATCGGTATGGAGTTCGGTAAGCTGCAGCGCGAATTCGACAAGATCGGTTTTACCTACGGCTTCTTGCTGACCGAGCGCCTTTACTTCCAGGATACCAACAACACCAACCTGACAGGCTTCGGCAACGGCCAGGGTTACTTCGGCCTCAACACCAGCGGCGCGGCAACCGGTAATGCCTTCTCCTCATTCCGCAACACATCGTTCATTGTGACAGCCTTTTCAGCGCAGATGTTTAAAAACCGCTACATACTGCGTGAAAAACTGTTCTTCGAATCCACACCGGGTTCCGAGCGTAACCATGCGATTGGTTTGCAGGTCGCTTTTGGCGTAAGGTTTTAGTTCATGAGGGGGATGTCCTGCGTCCCCCGTTTAGCGTTTCTGCTTGCGGTATCGTTTTTATTTCTTGGGGTTTTCGCTCCTTCCGTTTTCAGCCAGCCCGTCACCGACGGGTCGCAAGAAGGGCCATCCATGGCCGCGACACCGCCAGACGCCTCCATGCGCACTGCAGAAGATTTTCTCGAGCGGGCGCGCGAACATTTTGAGCGCCGCCGGTTTTTGAACACACTCGATTCGCTGCGTGTCGTGCTCGATATGACGAAGAACGACGATGCCCGGCAAAACCGCACAAAATACGAAGCCGAGATTCTTGCGGGGGAATCGCTCAAAGCGCTTGGCCGCATAGAGGAAGCAGCGAATATGTTTGAGCGCGCCCTGGTGCATGGTTACAACGAAAAGACCGTCTATGCATTCTTAGCGAATTATTTCGATAAACATAAGCGGTTCGATGTCGCAAGGGATTATTACGAAAAATACTACCAGATCGATAAGACCGATGTCGCCATGCACATCAGGTATGCCGCGCTGTTAGGCCGCCTGAAACGCCGCGACGAAGCAAAACAGGTGCTCGAGGGTATTCAGCCCCGGGCTGTACCGCAGAAAAGCGAAGAGTGCGAAAAGTTAGAACAGCAGCGGAAGATACGCCAGGCCGCCCAATGTTTCAAAATCGTCCGCGAAGCACAGCCCGACCGCGAGCGCAATTATCTCGGCGTCTACCGCACGGCGCTGGCGCTCAAAGACAAGGTGCTGTTGCAGGAAAGTACGGAGTGGCTGTATTTTATCTTCGGCAGCGATCCGCGTTATATCTGGCCGCTCATCGAACTCAAACTCACGCAGAAAAAATTCTATGATGCCCGGCTGTTGCTCGAAGAGATCATCCGCATCCGCGGCAAAGATTCAGACGCCGAACGCCTGCTGGCAAATCTGCAGGTCCAGGCAGGCCCCGCGATGGAAAAGCCGTTCCGCGCGACCCGCAAAGAGATGCAGATGTTGAATCTGGAATCGATGCCCAAGTAAGCGTAATCTATTTCGCGGTAGGCGATATCTATTTCAGTTTGCGTCCTGTCGGGAAGGCGGGTGCTGCCCAAAACCAGATGAGGTCTATCATGAAAAAATCGATACTATCCGTCATTTTATTTTCCGCCATGCCGCTATGGGCCGAAACGACCGAAGATTTCGCAAAAGTTCAGGGCGGTAAGGTCGGTATGGATATCCATATCGGTCTCAACCAGGCATCTACCGGAGCGATCATCCATATTACACCAGGCCTTGCCATCAATCCGTATTTTCTCTATTACAACTTTGAGGGAACGAATACGGGGAGCGCCTACACCACGAGTAAAAACCAATACTTTGGTGGTGGTGCATTCGTGCCTTTCTATCTGGTCCGCGTAGAAAATCTGCACATTAAGTTCATGCCTGGGTTTAGCTACGCGAAAGGCACCCAAGTCGACCCGAGCAGCAGTTCGCCATACAGTAACGAAACCGCAACGACGCGGGTAAATTTTCAGGTGTTTCTCGGTTTGCAGTACGCATTAAGCAAACACCTGCATGTGATTGGCGAAACAGGGTTAAATTATACGCAGTACAGGGCGTCGGATCCGACGTCGGGCGCATATACTACGAAATTGTGGAATCTCTACAGCGGCAACATCGGCCTGATTTTCTACTTTAACTAATTAGTGGGTAGGATTATCAAAACTACTAAGATCACGGCTGCCGTGGACTACCGCGTAGCTTGGGGAATCATAAGCGATGTGCTTCTTTATGTTTTCGAGATCGTGGGCTGCTTCGCGCGACCAGACAATTTCTTTCATGAATGGAGAATTTTTCTTTTTAAATCCTCATGAGAAACAACATTACCGTCATCAAAATCCTTAATACCTTTTTGAACTTTCTGCCTAACGGAAAGAGAGTACATGATGTCTTCCCACTGCGCATCCTCGGCCAGAGATTGGATGGCTTCGATGGCTGTCGCCTTGTTCGTCATACGATTATTTCGCCGGGAAAAGATTCTGCCGGCCGCGCTCGGCGAACAGCAGGTAGAAACGCGCGCCGCCGTCCTGCGGAAACGCGGCAAGGTGAATTGCGAACGGCTGGATGGTGACGATCTGCCCGGGATAAACGTCGATAATATCTTCTTCGATAATGAGGCGCATCATGCCCTCGAGCACCAGAATCGTTTCGGTAAATGCATGCGCGTGGTAGGGCACCATCGTGCCCTGCTCATTGTGCATTTCGTAGATTTTGTAGTCTTTAATCAGCAGCGACTTGAGAAACTTCATCAGCTCCACTTCGCTGCCGAAGATGCGCCGGGAGTCCTGAATGTCGTAGTACTGCGTTGCCATCACTCTACCACTATAGGACGATTCTTCTCCTCAATTATGGCCAATTTTTCGCGGACTTCTGCACGCCGCTCTTCAACCGTCTGCGAGCGCAGTTTTTTCTGAAGCTGCATAATGGCTTCGAGAATTGCTTCGGGGCGCGGCGGGCAGCCCGGCACATAGACGTCGACCGGCATGATACGGTCGATACCCTGCAACACCGCATAGGTGTGAAACATGCCGCCCGATGAGGCGCAGGCGCCGACCGAAACGACATAACGCGGGTCGGCGAGCTGTTCGTAAATATTGCGCAATACCGGTGCCATCTTGTAGGTGATTGTGCCGAGCACGAGAATCATGTCGGCCTGGCGGGGTGAAAAAGACGGGCGTTCGGCGCCAAAACGCGCAATGTCGAAATCCGACGAGCTGGCGGCCATGTATTCAATACCGCAGCAGGCTGTCGCGAAGGGGAAAGGCCAAAGCGAGTAGGATTGCCCCCAGCTGATAAAATCGTCGAGTGCGCCGACAATAAAGCTCTGGTCAAACTGGCCTTTTTCAGGCGTAGCAGATTTTGCGGTAAAGCGATTCGGTACAGTTTCGGTGATCAACTCGGATCCTCCCAATTTAAGGCTCCCTTACGGAGAATGTAATAATATCCGACGAACAGAACCAGCAAAAACACGACCAGTTCTCCGAGCATCATGAGCCCCATGCCGGCTTCATGGAATGAGCGGAATGAGACCGCCCAGGGCATGAGGAAGATTGCCTCGACGTCAAAGACAATGAAGACCACGGCGACCAAATAGAATTTTACGTTGAAGAGCCCGCGCGCATCTTCTGTGTAGGGGATGCCGCACTCAAAGGTATCGGGGCTTGCATCGGCGGGCTTAGCGATGCGCGGCTTAATTTTGTGTGCCAGAAGCAGAATCAGACCTGCAAAACCGACACCGAATGCCAGTTGAATGATAGCGGGCCAGATTGAGGCGGGTACGGCCGAAGAGGGCATACAGCAGATTGCCATTCCGGCATCCGGTGAGAAGTAAAAAATGGATTCCGCGGGGTGTTTAGGCTCTAAACAGCCTGTTTACAATCTTTCCTTTACATTTTAATCCGCCGACCCAGAGTTGAGAATGCCCGGCATTTACCCAAACTATTTTTTCCTCGGCTCGCTGCTGACCTTTTTATTCTGCCTTTACATTGGCATTTTTCTCTTTCGCATACGTGAGCGTTCGGCCGCTACCTTCCATTTTGGCGTGCTTATGGTATTTATGGGTTTATTTAATCTCAGTTACGTGGTGGCTCAGGGGTTCTATCCTTTGCCCGTTTTTTTTCCGCGTTGGGTGAATATTTACATGGCCTTGGGTGGCGCTTTCCAGGGGGCGCTTTTCTTCTGGCATTTTCCGACCTCGCTGTCGCTCAAATTCACGCGCCGCTATGCAATTATCGGTCACTCCGTTCTTTTTCTCACGTCGCTCTATCTCGCTTATGGCATGTACAAAGCGCCGGTTTACTTTCTTTCCAACAGCGATTTCTGGGATTCGGACACGCTGCCGCTGCAAAAATATTTTGGCTTTCTGATCATGGTGGCATTCATGAATTTCATCGGCATGGGGGTCTGGCGCGGTTTCAAAGAACGCGGAGCTGAGCGTATTATCGTCTGGTTACTCACGTTTGCTTTCGCTATCGTAACCGTCGTCCCCGGCCTTCTGAATATCCTGAGCCGCGATAACCTGATTCCGCGTTCGATGTACCAGACGGCTATTACCGTATTTAGTCTCATCGGATTCTTCACCTCCGTAGTGCTCTATATCAATGTTACGAAAGACCGCACCTCTACTTTAGCGCGCATCGTCAGCATCAGCCTTGTAACGGTTTTGCTGATACTTCAGGCAGTTTCATATTTTTGGCTTCGGGATGCTGAAAGGAATTTCGACGCCGTTACCTACGGGCGTGCCCGCGAAGGTTATGTACTTGGAAAGCTTCCCGAAAAAGCATCAGCAGTCTATATCTACGATTACGGCAAACAGAAACTCCATACTCCAGTCCCCGAAGATTATGCTCCCGCAAGCGATTTTGCGCTCGATGCCCAGGCGACGCAGCTGATTTCTGAGATTATGGTCACCCAGGGTAAGGGTGCCGAGCTGGCGCAGTCAGCGCAAAAAATTATTTCCGGCATCGGAATCTATTCACCCCTACAGGCGGCCTATCTTACGGAATTCGCGGTAGCCAGAAATTTTTCCTCCGGATACGAGCTAGCGCAGGCGATTATGTCGCTGCGCAATCAACAATTGTACCAGATTTCAAAGCTCAGACAGATGAGTGATTCTGAAGTTCGTAAGAAGCTGCCTGATATGATCGCGGCGATTGACAAAAAATTTCCCGGAGTCCAGAAATTCATGAATACGCTGCCCGGGGCTATGTCAAATGCCGAGAAACGCGGCGTACTGATGGCTGGTCTCACACCCTGGCACGGGCAAGGCGCACGGCTTTTTCGTGGTAGTATTTATTTCGAAGATAAACTCCCGGCTCACTATATTGCCTACCAGTTCGTCGATCCCGGGCAAAAACGTGTGATCGAAGTCGCCTTCCCTTATATCAATTATCGGGAGGCCATCGCCGCATCCGGATGGCCGCTAGCGGTGGTCATTCTCGTGGCGTATATGCTCATTATCATTGGGTTTAATATTTTCTTCCGTGGCGCATTGATGAAACCCATCGAAGGTATTGTTGTCGGCCTCAAAGAAATCAATAACGACAATTTCGACGCACGCGTGAAGGTCCATGTCGAAGACGAGATCGGCTTCATGGCGAAATCTTTCAACAAAATGGCGCGCTCGATCAAGGCGGGCCGCATGCGCCTGCAGCAATATGCAGCGCAACTCGAACAAAAAGTGCAGGAACGCACGCAAGAGCTGCAGACGACGCTAAAGGATGTGCAGACACTCAAATCGCAGCAGGACGGGGATTATTTCCTGACGACCCTGCTCCTGAAGCCTTTGGGCGTCAATGAGGTCAATAGCACGCTCATCGGTATTGAATCGTTTGTCCGGCAGAAAAAGAAATTTGAGTTCCGCCACTGGAGCAAAGATATTGGCGGGGATATCAACATCTCGCACATTATTGAGCTGGAAGGCAAGCGCCACATCGCCTTCATCAACGGCGACGCGATGGGCAAGTCGATCCAGGGCGCGGGCGGCGCCCTGGTCTTAGGTTCGGTCTTCCACACCATTATCGAGCGCACGCAGGCAACGCATGCGATGCAACAGCTGTCGCCGGAACGCTGGCTCAAAAATGTCTTCATCGAGTTGCACCGCGTTTTCGAAAGTTTCGACGGTTCTATGCTCATGTCAGGCTTTTTCGCCCTCATCGACGAACACACGGGCCTCATGTACCATATTCTCGCCGAGCATCCGCGCGCGGTCATTTACCGCAACGGCAAGGCTGAGTTTATTGAGAACGACAGAATGCTGCGCAAGCTCGGTACCTCCGGGGTTGAAGGCACGTTATCGATCGCCACAACGCAACTCGAACCGGGCGATGTGCTCATCGTCGGCTCAGACGGACGCGACGATATTATTCTTGGTTATGACCAGAGTGGTGGGCGCATTATCAACGAAGATGAAAATCTCTTTCTGCGCACAGTCGAAGAGACGAACGGCGACATTAACGCCATGGTCAGTAAAATCGAGTCGCTGGGTGAAATCATGGACGACCTTTCGCTGATGCGTATCGAACGCTACCGCGAGGCGCATTCTCCGGGATTTGCCTACGATTACAGCGGCGTGCTCGAAGGTGTGAAACGCGATCTCAAATCGGGTAAAACCGACGCTGCGATCAGCCGTATCGAAGCGTATCTTAAACAGGACGCGTTTTATCCCGAAGCGGTGAAGAATTTAGCGCAAATCTACTACCAGGCAAAAGACTATGAAAAGGCTGCGCGTTACGCGCAGGATTACCTTTGGCTGAAGCCTGCCGATGCGCACTTCGTTTATTTTGCCAGCCTCTGCTTCCGCCGCATCAAGGACTACCGTAAGTCGATCGATCTCTCAGAGCGGCTGCGGCTCAGGGAGTTCCCGCTGGCGAAAAATCTCGCCCTGCTCACCGACCTGCACATACGTATGGGTAACTCCAAGCGCGCAGAATCCATGCTCAGCGAACTCATAGCACTCGAACCAGATTTCGGCAGTATTGATATACTGAAAAAGAAACTCGGGGAAATGAAGGTCGATCCGACGCCGGCGTAAAAACGCTTCAGTCGCTAACTCGTGCCATAGCTACGCACGATCTCGTAGGTGAGCAGCGTCCAGCCGTCGACGAGTACGAAAAGAATGATCTTAAACGGCAGCGAGATCATTACCGGCGGCAGCATCATCATACCCATCGACATGAGCACACTCGCGACCACCATATCGATGATCAGAAACGGTATGAAAAGATAGATGCCGATAATAAATGCCTTTTTGATTTCTGTGAGCATAAACGCGGGGATTAACACCTGCATTGAAACATCATTGATTGTTTTGGGTTTTTCCGATTTACTGAGGCGGATAAACAACGCAATTTCCTTAATGCCTTCACGGCCGATCTGTTTGATCATGAATTTGCGTAACGGCGCACCCGCCTCTTTAAAGAAGTTGGTGTTTGAAATCTTGCCGTCGAGGTAGGGTGTTATGGCCTTGCGGTTCATTTCATCAAAAGTCGGCGCCATGATAAAGAATGTGACAAACAGCGCGAGCGAGACCATGACCTGGTTGGGCGGCATGTTCTGCAAACTGAGCGCGCGCTTCATGAAGTCGAAAACGATGATGATTTTGGTGAACGACGTCAGCATCAGCACGATGGCCGGTGCCAGCGATAAAATGGTCAGTAGCAGCAGAATCTGCAGCGACAGGGCTACCTGCTGCGGGTTCTTTGCCTGTGTGATGTTAAAATCAACGCGCGGGATAGGCACCTGCTGCGCATAGAGTGAATGTGCAGCGAACAGCACCAGGGCAATGACGGCAAGGCGTGTAAGAATCTTCAAGATTTATCCCGCCAGTCGTATTTATCGGATTTGAGCTTTCTCAGGCGCTCGAGCGAGCTTTGGCGCTGCGCCTCGAGCGATTCACCGCTATTCGTGATGTCGGGCATCATGAAATTATTAGAATTCTTTTTCCCGAAACGCTCGGTGATATTTGTCTTAATCGCGCGTGAAAGTTCTGTCAAAAAATCGGCCCTCGGCGCCTTGGAATCTTCGGCGCAATCGAGTTTGATGCGGTCGATGGTGTATTTGTCCGTAACCTCGCTGATGAGCTGGACGGAGTTCTCTGAGACACCCAGGATCATCAGCCGCCCGGCGATTTCGAGAATCTGCAGGCGCTGGTTCTGCCCCAGCGGAAATTCATAGATGCTGCTGACCGCCGAAAAATTCTGCGTCGGTAGTTCGCGCTTAAACTTATAGAGACGAAAAACGCCATAAAATATTCCAAGTAAAACAGCAAGTGTGAGCAGTGTGCGCACGAACTGCCAGAATACCGAAGGTTGTTCTGCGCCGTTTGCCGGGCGATCGGGCGTGCCTTCGAGTTCTTTCTGCAGCTGCTTTTCGAAGTCGGCGATCGAGTCGTTTTTTTTCTCGCCGTTCTCGGCCTTGCCTTCTGCTGCTTTGGTTTTATTTTCCGCGGGTGCGGTTTGTTCTTTATTTTCGGTTTTTGCCGCGTCCTGGGTATGCAGCGCCGCGGTAGCTACGAAGAGAGAAACCAGTATGATTGAAATCCCACTACGCATGCGTTGAAGTACGATGTGACATAATTCAGAACAGCGCGACAAGGAAAAAACCGATATTATACCCTGAAAGGAATTGAGATTTAATAACCACTGCGATCGCGGAGCTAAAATCGGCAACCCGCAGTGGTTTTTCCTATGGGGTCAGCTGATTGTCAGTATTCCTTCAATCACATTGTTCCAGCCGAGACCGATGTTGGTAAGATTGTAACCACCGCCACCCAACGCTAGCAGGCGGCCGCCCGCATGTTCTGCGGCGAGTTTGGCGAGGTCCAGACCCGCGCGGCGGAACGAGGCCGAGGTATATTCCATCTGTGTGATCGGGTCGCCGGCAATCGAATCGGCGCCGCACTGCAGAATAATGAATTCGGGTTGATGCGCTTTGATATGTGTGAGTACATCCGCCCAGGCGCGGTCGAAATCTTTATCGTTCGCATGCGCGCGCATGGGGATATTCAGCTTCTTGCCTGCCGCATCACCGATGCCGGTCTCGTCGCTGTCGCCCGTGCCAGGGTAGATGTATTGCTGGTGCATGTCGGCGAAGATGAGGCCGGGATTGTCTTCGAACTCATAATAGACGCCGTCGCCATGGTGTGCGTCGATATCGATGTAGGCGATGCGTTTGAGGTTGTGCTTCGCGAATAAGTTTTCGATGACAATGCCTGCATCGTTGAAAATACAGAACCCGCCCGCCATGTTGCGCCGCGCATGGTGCAGGCCTGCGATGGGAATAAATGCAGCTTCGGTTTCCCCGGCCATAATCGCTTCGCTGGCGGCGAGTGCGGTGGCGCAGACGGTCAGGGCCGCTTCGAAACAGCCGGGGAAGGCGGGTGTGTCGCCGCGGTCGAGCAGGCCAAAGCCGCGATCTGATGAACTCTGCACCAGGTGGATGTAGGCCGAGTTGTGAAACTCCGCCAGTAATTCTGCATCGCCCTCTGCGGGGTCGACGACCGTGGTCTGGCGGGCGAGATTACGTTTTTCAAACTCTTTATAGAAGGCCCCGAACCGGTAGGTGCTGAAGGGTGGCCGTCGGGAAAGCCGTAGCGGGCAAGCGCTTCCCCTGCATAGACCTGAGTGCGCATAGGGCGCGCTCGTTCACCTTATGCACAGTGGCAACGCTATTACGGATTTTCAAGGAGTGATTGCCTTTCATAGTGGGCCAATGTCCTCTCCCCAGCGTTATCCCGTGTTAATCATCCAGGGATTTCTCGCCCCCACCCTCACGAACTTTGTCCTGAAGACCCGCCTGAAGGCTGAGGGTTTTCTCGCCGAAGATGTGCCGCTCGCAGGCCTCAATGCCGGCGATATCCGCGAATCGGCGCGCGTCGTCGAAATGAGCGTCAATGCCATGCTGACGCGCGCTGGTACGAAAAAGGTCGACCTGATCGGCATCAGCATGGGCGGGCTGATCGGCCTGCACTATTTGCGCAAGCTCGGGGGTGACGAATATGTGCGCCGTTTCGTCGCGATCGGTACTCCTTTTAAGGGAACACATTTCGCGCGGCTGATGAAAGCGCTGACATTCGGGCGCGCGCCCGGCGCCGAGCAGATGATCCCCGGTTCTGATTTTCTCAGCGACCTGCACGACCATGACGGTCAGCATCAGGCTGAAATTTACAGCCTGCACACCGATGCGGATGCCTTTGTTTCCGAAACCGCCGCCACGATGGACAAGGTCGAGCTCGTGAAATCGCCGCACGGTGTCTGGCCCGCAGGGCATTATACGCCGCTTTTTTTGAAAGAAGATTTTAAACTCATTAAGGAAATTCTGCTGAAATGAAACTCGAAAAAACCGGCGACCCGAAGAAAACACCCGCGGTCTTTCTGCACGGTTATGGTGCGCCTCCCAGGCTCTACCTGGACTTTGTCAGGCGCCTCGCGGAAAATTATTATGTCTACGTGCCTGAAATCTTCGGCATGAACGGTATCTGCCGCCGTGATTTTTTCGGCAACGTCGAAGCTTTGAGCCAAATGATGCGTGAGCATGATCTGGGGCAGAGCCTGGTTGTCGGCCATTCGTACGGCGCACTTGCGGCGATGCATCTGGCCGCGGAGTTTCCGTCGCTGCAGCGCGCCATCGCTGTAAATCCGCTGCTGCCTGAAATTTTTACCCCTGATAAATTCAAGCTGCAGCTCGGTAACATGCAGCGTGACCTGAAATACGCCACGGGTGAGCTGCGCGGTATGCTCGCGAACCCCGGCGTCGGCATTGCTTATGGCATCAACGTCATTGCAAACCCGCTGGGGTATATCGAAGGCGCGGCGCGTGCCGTCGCGAGCCGGCTGCCTGAAAAACGCAGCGAGGTTCCCGTCGAACTCGTCTACGCCGATCTCGATACGCTTTTTCATATTGAGAACGACGATCTCTCCAAATGGCGCGGCGTGTTGCCGAAGCTGAAATTCACACCGGTACCCGATTACAGCCATAACTGGCTGATCTACCATGGCTCGTATGCCTACGATACGATGAGGGGAATTTTGTGACCCCACCCCGGCCTTCGGCCACCCCTCCCCACTAACGTGGAGAGGGGTTTTCGGAAAGTATGGCGATTAAGAACAAAGCCCGCAGTCTTCGAAAGAGTATGACTGATGCAGAAGAGGTGCTCTGGGAAAAATTGCGAAATCACCGTTTTCATGGTCTTCAGTTTAGGAGACAATATCCGGTTAGTCAGCGATACATTTTGGATTTTTACTGCGCTAAGATTAGATTAGGGATTGAGATCGACGGAAAGATTCATGAGGGCAAACATATGAAAAGAAACGACACATTACGCACCGAAAGTCTAAATGCAAAGGGTATTAGAATTTTGCGATTTTCAAATTCCGAGGTCGTCGAAAAACTTCAGTTAGTTCTAGAGAAGATATTCTCACAGTTTCCCCCCTCTCCACGTCAGCCGTTGGCCAAGAGGCCACCGGCCTATTGGTGGGGAGGGGGTGAGGGGGTGGGGTGAGAAAAACCCTCAAAGCCATCCGCGACAAGTTGCCCTCGGGCGCGCAGATTTCGGGCGCGGTGCAGGGGGTGATCGGTGACAAGCTGCCGAAGCGCTTCGCTACGGAGATGGCGTTTTATGCCGAAGGTAAGGCACTGCCGGCCGACTATATCGCCGGCAAAAAACATGCTGTGATCTTTGTGCACGGCAGCGCCGACACCGAACTCGGCTGGAATGTCAAACCCGGTGAAATGAATTTTGCAGAGCGCTTAGTCCACGACTTTCCGGTTGAGGCGCTCTACCTGCGCTATAACAGCGGCCTCGCGGTGAGCGACAACGGTGAGAAACTCGCCAGGCTGCTGAGCGATTTCGCCGCCCGCAATAAAGCCCTGCGCAGCCTGACCTTGATTGCTCACAGCATGGGTGGCCTTGTCGTCCACTCGGCGATCTATCACAGCCGGGCCCAGAATAAAACCTGGCTTAAAAAACTGAAGCAGGTGTTTCTGCTCGGCACACCGCATGCCGGCGCGCCGCTGGCGCAAATCGCCGAAAAGGGCGAACAGATTCTGCAATTTATTCCAAACCCGTTCACGCTGATCGCCGCGTCTGTGATTGGCCTGAGAAGCCGCGGTCTCAAAGATCTCAGCCGCGGGCAAAAGGGTCTACCGGCCGAGGGCAGCATTCTGCAGCAGGGCGTGAAATATGTATTTATTGCCGGGGGTGTGCAGAAAAAGGCATCGGGGGTGATGAATCGCCTCATCGGTGACGGTATGGTGCGCAGCCACAGTGCGGTGCAGGGTCAGCAGGGGGATGTCCCCTGGCATAAGCGGGCTCTGCTCTGGCTCAAAAAATCAGCCGATGTCAGGGTCGAGAATCTGCCCGGAATCAACCATCTGGCTCTGAGGACATCCCCCCAGGTTTATGCCGTGATACACAGCCACTTCAGCTCGTGAACCCCGTGTTTTTTTAATTGACGCGACTGCCGATCGCCCTGCTTTACGGTATGCTGATTGTCGATAAGCCCTTTGAAAAAGGCATCATTTTGGCCGTCAAAGAGACGCGCATCGACATGTCGATCTCGCGCAAGTTTCGCGAGCAAGTCGCAAAGTACCTCGAAAAAAAGCCCGCCGTTGTCGTCTTCGATATGCATGAGACCGAGTATCTTGATTCGTCTGCGTTGGGCGCACTGGTGACGATTCTGCGCGATGTAAAAAATTACGGGGGCGAGATACGCCTCGCGAATCTCAACCAAACATTGAAGACGCTTTTTAAGCTTTCTAAACTCGAATCGATGTTCAAAATTTTCGAGACCATTGAAGAAGCCGCGAAGTAAAACCGGCACAAACCCAGAGCCCGGCGATATAAGCGCTGCTGCGGATAACACACCCACTTCCACACAGCTTGCCCAAAAGGCCTGGGTGCGTTATGTCTATATCGGCCTGGGCTGGTTGTCTCTCGCACTGGGGATTATCGGCGTGGTAACACCGATTCTGCCGACGACGCCCTTTATTCTGCTCAGCGGTTTTTGTTTTGCGCGCGGCAGCGAACGTTTCTACGCCTGGATCATGGCGCACAAATATTTCGGGCCGATGATCCGCGCGTTCCGCGACGAAAAACGCATTCCGCTGAAGGCGAAGATTCTCGCAACGGCGATGATTATCGTGACGATGACCACGACGGCGGTCATCGTCAGAAAACCGGTGGCGATTATCGGCATGGCCTCGGTGGGCGTCGGCGTCATAGTCTATATCTGGACGTTTAAAAATTGAACTCGATCGAGAAAAAATTTCACCGGCTCACGAAAGAAAGTTATCCGCGGCTCGTGGCCCTGATCCAGAAGCTCTGCGAGGGCCGGCGTTTTATGCTGCTCAAGCGCGCGCTCCACGCACTGCATCCCACCTCGCTTGCGCTCTTGTGGGATTCCTTTGATGAGAGCGAGCGCGAAATTATTCTCAGCCAGCTTTCGAGTGAGTATGCCGCCGAATTTCTGACGGAGCTGGGCTCAGACGAGCGGACGGCGATTTTCCGCAGCAAAGACACGGCATGGATTTTTGATCGTCTTGAGGAGCTCGAAACCGACGACATTGCGGGAATTCTGCGCGATTTAAGCCCGCGCGATACAAATTTTATCCTGCGCCGTTTTGATAAAAATTATACCGGCAAAATCCAGGAGATCCTGAAATACCCTGAAGGCTCTGCCGGCGCGCTGATGACCTCCGATTTTCTCGCGGTAAGCCGGCAGGCGACGGTCAAGTCGATTGTCAGCCAGTTCCAGAAACTCGTCAAACACGACCAGTTGGAGGACCTGCAGTTCACCTTCGTCGTCGACCGCGACAATAAATTCCTGGGCTATATTCCGCTCAGGAAACTCATTCTCGAAAAATCATCGCGCAAGGCACAGGATATTATGCAGCCTGCACAGGTGATGGTGAACCCCGGTGAAGACCAGGAAGCTGTTGCCCAGATTTTCAAGGATTATAACCTGTTGAGTTTGCCCGTCGTGGACTCGCGCGGTATTTTGCTCGGGCAGATCACTGTCGACGACGTGGTCGACGTACTCGAAGAAGAGGCCACGGAAGATATTCTGCGCCTCGGGGGCGTCACGCAAGATGCGCCGCATGCGCAGTCGCTGGGCAGTATGGCGCGCGGCCGCCTGCCATGGCTCGCGATCAATCTTGGCACGCAGGTCTTTGCTGCCTGGGTGGTGACTTTTTTCGACGATACCCTGTCCAAAGTGATTCTGCTGGCGCCGCTCATGACGATCATCGGTGGCCAGGGCGGCAATGCGACGATGCAGTCGGTGACGGTTGTCGTGCGCTCTCTTGCCCTGGGGCAGGTCAATTCACAGAATGCCGCGCGTGTGATTCTAAAAGAAATCGGTGTCTGCTCGCTGAATGGCACGCTGATTGGCACACTCGCGGCGCTGGTCGTTTTTGCCTACACGCAGAAGATCCTGCTGGCATCATGTATTTTCATCGGCATGGTATGCAATACCTTTGTCGCCGGTGTGGTCGGCGCCATGCTGCCCTTGGGGTTGAAGGCGATTAAAATAGACCCGGCTCTGGCGTCGGGGCCGATTGCCACGACCTTCACCGATATCTGCGGTTTTTCGGTTTTTTTAGGGATTGCAACTGTATTTTTGCATAAATTCGGATCGTTATGAGCGTGCTCGATAAAATTACGGCAGAAAGTAAAAAACGCGCAGCGGTTTTGCCGCAAATCGCCCTGGTTCCGGAAATCAATCGCGTTGATTTCGCGGCTGCATTAAAGCGCCGGGGCAAAATGCCGCAGCTGATCGCCGAACTCAAGCGCAAGAGCCCGTCCAAAGGCACCCTGAAAGAAGGTTTGGCCGTTGCCGATGCGGTGAAACTTTATGCTCCTTATGCGGCCGCCCTAAGTATTCTCACCGAGCCGGTGCACTTTATGGGTTCCATCGACGATCTCAAAGAAGCGCGAAAGCTGACGGATTTACCCCTGCTCCGTAAGGATTTTATCGTGGATACAAAGCAGATCGACGAAGCGCGTGGGGCGGGGGCCAGCAGTTTTCTGCTCATCGCCGCATCGCTCAGCGACGCAGAACTTACCGCCTTCATCACGCATGGCCGCAGATTGGGCATGGAACCACTTGTCGAAGTATTGACCGAAGAAGAACTGCAGCGCTGCCTGAATCTGGATATTAAAATCCTGGGAATCAACAACCGCAATCTGCACACACTGGAAATCGATATGAACCGCTGCGTTACACTTGCCGAAAAAATTCCTGCGCAGAAACGCGAAGAGCTGGTTCTGGTGGCCGAGTCGGGCTACAATACGCGCGAACAATTACTGGCACTGCCGCACTATTTTGACGCCGTTCTCATGGGCACAGGCTTCATGCAGGAAAAAGAGCCTGCCGCGAAGCTCAAAGAAGTTTTCGGCTAGCAGGCTCGCGGAAAAAACTACCGAAAAAGCGAAAAGCCTCGCGATTTGCTACCGCAAATCGCTGCTAAAGCGGCCGAAACGGCCTGCTTTTCACTTTTTCGGTTCCGCGAGCCTGCTAAAGAGTTTCCTGAAAGGAAACTCTTTAGCTTTCAGAGCGAAAGTCCAGCTCGAGACCGATGTCGTCGTCGCGCACGAAGCCGTCGGGGTTGATGCCGCGCACACTCTTGAAATTTTCAGTGAACGGTATTTCGATGCGCGCGAGTGATTTGCCGTCGACCATGCCAACGCGGAAAAGTGCCGGGTTGATATTTTCAGCCTTGAGCAGTACTAAATTCATCACGAGGCCCAAACCCTCGCCTTCGGTGTTGTCGGCGTTTTTCATATAGAACGTCGCGAGATCGTCGTAGGTGGCGCCTTCGGCAAGTTTCATGCGTATACGTTCTTCGTCGGTGGGTAAGATGTCGGCGTCGTTGCGTACTTCAACGCGCATGCCGTCATCGTTATGCGTGAATGCCACCGAGACTTCCATGCCGCGTTGTTTTGCCTTGCGGCCGTATTCGAGAATCCAGCTTTCGGAAAGCAGTTTTTTGAGGCGTTTCATACCCTCGATATAATCTTCGCGTTCGTTGAATTTCAGCCCTTGCTCTTCAAAGAATACCTTTTTCGCATTGGCTTTGGTCGCATTGACAACGACTTCTTTGACGCATGAATAGAGCGCAGCTTGTAACGAGGCTTTACCGTATTTTTCGAGGATTTTCGCGATCAGGAAGTCGATCTGTTTTTCGACGTTGTCCGTCAGGGAGTGGGTAACGAGCACAAACTTGCGGCCCGCTGCGACACCTGTAACGATCTGGTCTGTACTTCCGGTTGTGCCCGCCATCGCCCAGTAGATGCGCTTACCCCGGCGCCGTCAAGTTAAAGACCGCCGAACTTACGCTTGCGGCGGGCGAATTCAAAGATCGCCGCGTCGACGTCGTCTTCGGCAAAATCGGGCCAGGTCTTATCAGTGAAGTAGAGCTCGGCATAGGCGGCCTGGTAGAGCATAAAATTTGAGAGCCGCAGTTCCCCCGCGGTGCGCACGAGCAGATCGACGTCGGGCAGCTCGCCCTGCCAGAAATACTTACGGAATTCCTTGGTCGAAGGTATTTTGATTGTCCTTTTCGCCTGCTGGGCTGCAGCGAAAGCCGCTGCCGCACGGTGAATCTCATCGCGCGCGCCATAGTTGAGACAGAAGTTAGCCGTTAGTCGTCGCCCGCGCGCGGTCTTTACCATGGCGTCCGCCAAAAGCTCGCGGCTTTTTTTCGGTAAGCGCGAGATATCTCCGGAAGTGACAATCCGCACACCCTTCGCGATCATCTTGTCGAGGCGCGTTGTAATGAATTCATTCAACAGCGTGAAGAGCGCCGAAATTTCGGGCCGTGGCCTGGCCCAGTTCTCGGTTGAGAATGCATAGAGGCTGACATAGGGAATTTTTATTTTTACCAGGTGGTCGAGTAACCGATCGACGGTTTCGGTACCGGCGCGGTGGCCTTCGCTGCGTTTTTTGCCGCGGGCTTCGGCCCAGCGGCCATTGCCGTCCATGATGACGGCAATATGTTTCGGTTTCTTCAAACCGTCATGATGTCTTTTTCTTTGGAAGTAAAAAGATCATCCATTTTTTTGATGTAGTCGTCGGTGTGTTTTTGCACCTGATCGGAGAAACCCTTGAGCTGGTCGTCGCTGACGCCGCCGCCTTTGAGTTTTTTCAGCGTATCGTTGGCATCGCGGCGCACGTTGCGCACGGCAACTTTATAATCTTCGACTTTGCCCTTGGCAAGTTTAACCATCTCTTTGCGCGTCTCGCCCGACATTTCGGCGAGGTTAATACGAATCAGTGAGCCGTCGTTCGAGGGGTTGATATTTTTTCCCGATTTCTGTATTGCTTTTTCCACGGCCTGCAGCTGTGACTTATCCCAGACATCGATGGTGATGAGCCGCGCTTCGGGAGCAGAAATCGATGCGACCTGGTTCAGGGGCATGTTCTGGCCATAGACCTCAACCCGGATATCCTCTACCAACGAGGGTGTTGCCCTGCCTGAACGAATCTGGGCCATCTGGTGCCCGAGATCGTCGAGGCTCTTCTGCATGCGGTTTTTCGCGTCGCCGATGATTTTATTCGCTTCGTCACTCATAGAATACGCTGTCTCCTGTGGCGTCGATCAGGGTACCAATAGCTTCTCCCTGAACGGCTTTTTTGAGGTTACCCTCTTTACCCATATCAAAAACCTGAATCGGCATCTTATTGTCGAGACAAAGCGAGAACGCCGTGGAGTCCATGACCTTGAGCTGCTGCACCAGCGCGTCTTTGAAGCTCAGGTGTTTGTAGCGTTTCGCCCCCGGGTTTTTTACGGGGTCGGAATCATAGACGCCGTCGACCTTAGTTGCCTTAAAGATGACATCCGCATCGAGTTCGACGGCGCGCAGGGCAGCCGTCGTGTCGGTGGTGAAGTAGGGGTTACCCGTGCCCCCCGCGAGAATTACAATGCGTTTTTTTTCGAGGTGGCGAATCGCCTTACGGCGGATGAACGGCTCAGCGACCGACTTAATTTCAATCGCAGTCTGCAGCCGTGTGGTTAAACCTTCTTTTTCGAGAAAATCCTGGAGTGCGAGGCCGTTGATGACGGTGGCCATCATGCCCATGTAGTCGGCAATCGCGCGGTCCATACCGTCTGACGCCGCCGAAACACCGCGGAAAATATTGCCGCCGCCGATGACAATGGCCATTTCAATGCCGCCGGTTTCGCGGTGGATCTCGCGGATCTCTTCGGCGAGACCACGGATAATTTTGACGTTGATACCTTGTTTGTCTTCACCGGCGAGAACTTCGCCCGAGAGCTTCAAAACGACACGCCGAAAAGCCCTCCCCTCGGTATTTCCGCGGGCGGGTTTTTCTGCTGCGTTTGCCATATTACTTCAGTGCGTAGCGGACGAAACGGCCGACAGCGATATTTTCGCCGAGCGTTGCGATCGATGCCTTGATGATATCGCCGACAGTTTTTTCGGGTTCTTTGACAAACCCCTGATCGAGCAGGCAGATGTCTGCGGCAAATTTTTTCATTTTGCCTTCGAGAATCTTGTCGACCTTATCGGCGGGTTTGCCTTCTTCGATGAGTGCCGCGCGTTGTAATTCGCGTTCTTTTTCGATCAGTTCGGGCGAAACCTCTTCTGCTTTCACAAACAGTGGGTTCGTTGCGGCGATGTGCATCGCGATGTTTTTACCGAGTTCGATAAACTTTTCGTTGCGCGCCACAAAGTCGGTTTCGCAGTTGAGCTGCACGAGTACACCGATCTTGCCGTTGTGGTGCACATACGACACGATCGCGCCTTCAGACGCTTCGCGGTCCATTTTTTTCACGGCTTTGACGATACCGCGTTCGCGCAAGAGCGAAGCCGCTTTTTCGAGGTCGCCGTTGGTCTCTTCGAGAACTTTTTTACAGTCGAGAATCCCCGCGGCGGTCATCTCGCGGAGAGTTTTTATTTTTTCCTGATCTATTGCCATGCTGATTTCGCCTTGAAATTACGGAGTGCGTGCTTCTTCGTAGCGCTGTTCGATTTCTTCGAGGTCGTCGAGTTTTTCCATAGAAGTTTTGAGCTCGTTTTCGTCCATGCTCTCGCCTTCTTCGATTTCAACCTGCTGGAACTCCCCGCCTTCTTTGCCTTCTTCAATCGCGTTTGCCATGATCTCAAGGAACAGGGCTACAGCGCGGATCGCGTCATCGTTCGCGGGAATCGGGTGCTGGATAAGGTCGGGATTGCAGTTGGTATCGACCATCGCAAAGATCGGGATACCGAGAGTGTTCGCTTCTTTCACAGCGATCGTTTCACGCTCCGGGTCGACGACAAAGAGCGCGTCGGGCAGGTCGTTCATATCGCGGATACCCGAGAGGTCTTTGCGCAGGCGCGCGACTTCACGGTCGAGTTGCAGAATCTCTTTCTTCGTTTTTACAATTTCGTGTACGGTATTGGTTTCGAACGCCTCTTCGAGTTTACGCAGGCGCTGGATCGATTGTTTTACCGTGCGGAAGTTGGTGAGAAGACCACCGAGCCAGCGGTTGCTGATGTAAAACATGCCGCAGCGTTTTGCCGATTTTTCGATATCAGCCTGTGCTTGTTTTTTGGTACCTACAAAAAGTACCTTGCCGCCTTTTGAGGCGAGGTCCCGCATGGCTTCGTACGCATCTTTCGCGAGTACGATCGTCTTTTGCAGGTTGAGAATGTGGATGCCGTTACGGGCAGTGAAGATATATTTTTTCATCTTCGGGTTCCAGCGGCGGGTCTGATGCCCGAAGTGAACCCCAGCCTCTAAGAGGCTTTTCATCGAAATGGTTGCCATTTTAACTCCTAAGCTGTATTAAACAGCCTATAAATCCCTGGGCTGCGCCCGCCTCTGGTTCGGCACGGGAGATTTACCAGCCGGGTTTTTTCAAACCCGTTAGCGTCAGAAACTATATTTCAGACAGCCTGTCATGTTTTTTTGAACTTAGGGGCCTCGATACCGTCAAATTCATATCCATTAGGGGGATTACCTTGTCCGCAAAATTCTATCCGCACTTTCTCATTCTTTCTTTTATACTCTCAGCCTGCAGTTCCAGTAAAGGAGCCTACCGTAGCGAGGCCTCGGGTGGCGACGGCGCGCAACTGGCCGCCTCACGGGGGCAGGGCGAGCGCGAAGCGGGTGAAAAAGACGGCACGGGCGCCATGGCGCCGGGAGCGACTGCGCCCAAGAGTGCCATCCTCATCTACAACGCGACACTTTCGCTCGAAGCGACAGAGAGTGAGGTTAAGACCCTGACCGGCCAGATTGTCGACAAGGTCAAGGGGCAGGGCGGCTATCTTTCGCAGCGCTCTTCCAATTCGCTGACCGTGCGCGTACCGGCGAAGGAATTTACCGCCGCCAACGATTTTATCCGCACCCTCGCCAAGGTGAAGTACGAGAACTCGACTGCGCAGGACATCACGATGCAGTACTCCGATCTTTCGATTCGCCTCGACGTGCAGCTGAAGATGCTCGCGCGTTACCAGGACCTGCTGAAAAAAGCGAACTCGGTTAAGGACGCGGTTGAGGTGGAGCGCGAACTTTCACGCATCACGGAGCGGGTCGAGCAGCTGAAGGGGCAGATTCGGTATTATGACAGCCAGGTTGCTTATTCCACGATCACGGTAAATTTTCAGGAACCGTATACGGCCTTCAACAAAGAGACCAAACCGGGGCCGCTGGGTTGGGTGTTCTATGGTCTCTATGTCGGTGTCAAATGGCTCTTTGTTTGGGATTAGATACCCATGTTCTGAAGAGATCGGTAGGGTTTGGACGCAGCTTGTAAATGTTGTTGTGCGAAGCTGGCAATAAGTCGGTTAATCGGATTGTTTACAAGAGTCACCGGATAAAAATGACTTTACCATATAAGGATTTAATACTCGGATTACCTATGAGATTACATATTGCAGGTATGATTTCTTTAACCTTTTTGTTTACTGGTTTTGTTGGGGCAGCCTCCCTAAAAGATGATCAAAATAAACGCTGTTCCGTAACTAAAGAAAACCTTCGCAAAGCGGCGAAGGCTAGCTTCGAAGGATTGATCGCCTATGATCCAGGAAAGGATGTATACCTTGATCCAAAAGACTGCAAGCATGAGCCCATTGCGTGTGAGGATGACGGAAAAGACAGTATCGTTACCTTTCCTCTGACCTGCGGGTTGTTACATCATGCACCGAATACACCTAAAGACAATACCTCTACAGGCGAGAAGCATTCCTTTAAAATTCGGGTTCGCGTAACTCCCGAAGGCAAAACCACCGTCCTGAAATAAGCAGCCGTATGGGCTCAGGAAAAGCCTTGAACCTTTTAATAGTTTGGCATATTGCTTTAATGGGTACAGTTTTCCCGACGGCAAAGGAGAGAAAACCTGAGTCGCGATTATGTTGTGGGATTACAGAAGAGCACTTGCATAAGACTGCCGATGTGGCTTTAGAGGCACTTGTTGCTTATGACCCGGGTGAGAACTTAATGCTCGATGCAGATAATTGCAAATATCATGATATGAGTTGCGTGGCGGATGGAAAAGATAGTATTGTAAGCATCCCATTAAGCTGTAAACTGTTACATTCTTTTCCAAACAGTCCAAAACATAAGACTCAAACAGGCAAGACTCATTCTTTCACAATTCGCATTAGAGTTACTCCAGAAGGTAGAATGACCATTTTGAAGTAGAGTTCAGTCTTCATGCTGGCTGGGGCAGGGCATCTCTGGCGCGTACGGCCGCGATGAGCGAAGTGAATCTCCCCTTAGGGAAAGTACGCGAGCACCAAATGGCCCATAGCGAGCGCAGCAGGTAATTATTGTTACATGCCCTTAGCGTTGTATTGAATCGGCTTCGGTCACTGTTTCCTGAAGAAAAATAGAGCCTTTGCCGTCTTTGACGACCATTTTACCGCCTTTTGGCAGACCTTTGCCCCATTTGCCTTTTACTTCGATAAGTGCAGGCAGCCGATCATACTTTTGTAAGGACCCAAGATATGAAAGAAGACGTTCGTTTTTCTTGATAAAGTCATAAAAATCTTTGCGGATGACTCTTACGATATCAAATTTTAAGAGCAGCATGCCGTCGCCATCAGGCAAATTGTGTTGCCAAATGCCGTCATACGTGCAATAATCAACCGCAAAGCCTTCGTGTCTTGGAGGTACGGAGTTACCATCTTTATGGAACATCGCTTCAAATAGATCGCAGCTGCCTAAGATGCTTGTAAAGATCCCCTTTCCTGCCATCTCATCGTTTAGCCATTCGCCTATGTACCGGCCTCCACTGGAGAATATCTGCGTACCACGACCGTGGCGCTTGCCTTCAGACCAGTCTCCTGAATAGCCATACACCCTATCTTTTTTAAAAGCCTTTAGAGTCCCTTTACCATGAAATTTTTTATTTTGGAAATTTCCCTCATAATCGGAGCCATTCTTCAAGCTCAATCTGCCAAATCCATTTTCGCAATTTCCTTCACAGACTCCGGCTGCCGAAGTCAAACCTTGAGGGAACAGGAAAAATATGGTAATTAATTTTAGAAGGCTTCTGAGCATAATAATTCCGCTAATGGCACACGACGTTGGATTTTACGCTGACGTTTTTTGATGCTTGTGTCAATTATTCAATCTGTAAAGTCGATTTGCGTCAAAAACTGTGGTCGTAGCGGCTCTGAAGGCAGAGACTCGCCTTCGGCTCGTCGCGCGACAAAGCACAAAATAATCAGCCCGCTTGCCGCTGGCAAGGCAACGCCTTGTGCTTTGTCAGCGATCTTGTGGCGCGTAGGGCTGGGCCACAACGGATAACTTCTCGCAATTAGTATTCCAACACATGCCCCACCGTAAATAGACTTTACGCTTGATAGACCATGGGGTGCACAGCCTCGGTGGTAAGCCCTTGTGTTTTGTACCATAATCGCATACGCAAGACACCATAACTTTTTCATGCCTGCGCGGAGGCGTAAATGCGTCTAGCGGCTTGGGCAAGTCTGTTGCTCGCGGAACTCCTGTTCATGGGTCATTTGGCAGCGATGAATCCGGAACCAGAAAAACCGACGCCTTCATCCCCACAGTCAGCAGCGAAACCCGAAGCCGTCCCCGGGGATTTTTGGCAGCGTGTTGAGGTTCATATCGGCGCGGGAGGCGGCTTTCACTTTGGCGCGAACAGCCTTTTCCGTTATGGAGTCAGCCTTTCCGAGTCCTTGGAATTCAGGTATGACAGGAATTTCGGTCTCTTTATCGGTTTTTCCTTCGGGCAACTGAATACAAAAAATGCCGAACTCATCGCGGGTAACTATTCGCTGAAGTTGGCTGAAGGTGGCGGCCTCAATCTCTTGTCTGCGCAGTTAGCGCCGCAATTCAGTTACTTTTTCGCCGACAAAATGCATGTGTCTCTAGCCGCCGGGGTTTCGCTCGTGCAACTTTATTCACGTGTATTCTATCCGGATGCGATTATTTCCGTTCTTGTTATTCCCGCCTTTTGGTATGAAGCTGCCGACAGACTCGAATTAGGCGGTCGGGTAGCGATAAGTTATGGGAAGCTGAGCGGGGTCAGTGCCAATGGATCGGATTTGACGCTGACGAAAAGTGTTACGGTTTTAGATATTGCCCTGATACTGGGAGCCCGCTACAGAATAAAATAGCTCATTTGTAATATTTGGGCGAACCGGAATTCCAGCGGTTGGCCACGATCTGATCGACTTCAGCCCAGGTTGTGGGAGGGTTTGCCCAGAAAACCACATCATCCAGATAACCGCGGAAGTACCTGTCGATGTTGTCGTAATAAGATCCAACGGTAAAGAAGCTATTCACTTGCCAGAGCGTCGACAATGTACTGGTGGCTTCGCTCCGGCTCTGCCCGTCGACGTACATCCGCACCTTAACGGAATCGACTGTATTGATCTTAGCGACAACAACGTAATGCCATTGATCGTCGAAAACGTTTGCCGTGGATGTGACAACCGTCGTGGTTCCATTAGAAAGATATAACCGTAAACTTGGGTTTTGAATGAGCACAGACCACCCTGTGCCGGAACCTGATCCGCCCCAGGCAAAATTGCCCACGAGGCCCTGGAGATTAAAACTGTCCGCCGATTTCATCCAGAATTCCACGAGAAAATATTGTGTTGCAAAAACGCTGTTGTTGTTCCGGAAGTTCGTAGACGCAGTGTGGTATGGGCCGCGTGCGTTGCCGAAATATCCGGCAATGCTGTTGGTTGTACCGTTGGCCGTAAGGGGATATGTCCCGCGCGAGTCGGCGATGCCTCCCGTCGTCTCATCCATTTTCCAGTGCGTGGTCAGGCCGGTGGGGTAAGACAGATAATCTGCATTGAACGTAACGCGAATCGTGTAGTTTCCGGTATTCGGGCTGCCGATGCCACTGCCCGCGACGCGGATATAGTATTTCCCCGGACTATTAAAGCGACCGTTGATCGTTGAACAAGGATTTGGTACGGGGCCGCTTACAGTTGAGGCGTTATCATTGGAGCTCAGTACAGTTGTGCCATCGGTAGAAAGTAGAATCAGAGTCGTATCAAGGCTACAGATATTTGTAGCAAGGTCATAGGTTAAAAAGGTGTACGTGCCCGCCGTATCGGTAACAGTCAGTGCGTAATAATCCACGTCTCCTACCGGCGTAATGCTTGAATTAATTGCAGTTCCGTTCGTCAGGTTCGTCGCGCAGGCAGCGGTATCGTTTCCATCATTCGGGCAAGCGGGCGGCGGTGTCGGAGGAGGCGTCGAAGACCCCGAACCCGTTCCGGAAGTTGTGCCCGAGCCACCACCAGTCTTGGAATTGTCGTCCATTGTCAGGCTAGCACTCTTTGCGCACCCGGCCCCAAGCAAAGTCATTGCCAGTAAATAACAGACTGTGAGGGTGGATCGCATAGGTGCTTACGGGATGAGCGCCGAAAAGACAAAATGTCAACAATTTTTCATATGATATATCCGAAACTACACGGCATGTCGTTGCTACTAGGATTGCCTCACATGTCTCTTGCGCCTGAGAGACCTTAGCGGAGCTTCATTTCTACGTTTTCATCAGCATCTGGTTGCACCATCGATACGACGTCGGCGAATAACAAAGGCTGAGATGTTTCAAGCAACGGAGAATTCGCCTGAGACTTAATGACGCTTTGTTCAACTTTTCCGCTGGTAAGATCTGCCCGTAGCGCCTCTGAAGGCAGAGACGCGCCTACGGCTCGTCACGCGGCAAAGCACCAAACAAGCGTCCCGCTTGCCGCTGGCAAGGCAACGCGTTGTGCTGTGTCCGCGATCTTTTGGCAGGTAGGGCCGCGATGAGCGAAGCGAACCTCCCCTTAGGGGGCACGCGCGACGAGTCTTCGAGTCTCCGTCTTCGGTAGAGCTGCTGCACCGAACATAGCGCAGCAGGTAAATTTTGCTTGGCGAAGAACCGGCTAGTCACCACGGCTGCCGAAAATGCCAAGTTTTGCGGCAGCATTGCCTTTTTGGATATTACCTATTAATGACATGTATGCTTTTGCGGGCAAAGTTCGATAGAAGGCACTAATGATTGCCTTAAAGGGGGGATTTGTATCAACGTCATAATCCTGATTAGGTGCATAACCCTCTTTTTTAGCATAATACAGCATGGCGGCTACTAAATTTTCAAAGAGGAGACTCCAGTTCGATGGAGCTTTTTCGAAATGTGGAGAGACTCTCTCAGATAACATAGTGATGTCCATGTCAACGTAAAGCAAAAAGGCGTCAGCGCCATCTACAGGCTGCCCAGCTTTTGTATGAAAAATCGTCTCGGATCTATAGTCTTCCGTTCGTTCGGCCAGATTCAGACGAACAATCTCCATTTTGACTGCGTCGAGATCTTCCTTTAAGCTTCCAGACAGAGCTGTTAACTCGGTTCGAATTTTATCAAATTCCTGTTTTTCCACAAGTCTTGTCATAGTAAAATAGAGAGCGATAATTGTCGTCAAACCAAGCAGAATCGAAATTAATAGAATATAATGCTCTCTTTCACGCTCGAAAATGCGCATTAGCTTTTCCTCCGGTAAGGCGCCGGAGAATTTGGTCAACTGGGAATTAAGCTCAGTCAATGAATCTTTCGAAATCTTAAGTCCATTCGCTTCGGGAGATACGTTCTCTATTTTCAAGGAAACATTTATTGTCGGAATAGATCTTGTACCATAAAGAAAAAAGGCAAAAAGCGCTATCGTTAAAATGTATAGTGTAATGATGAATGTTTTGTTTAGCATATAATCTCCGGTTTTTGGCCCAACGTTTATTCTGCGAACCAATCCTAGAATCTTTCGTCAAACAATTAATCCCCATGCACCGACTGAGTCCTATCATGCGGATAATGCCCAAGGTCCGCTTGAACTTCCCTATTTCCCATGATTCACCCGCCGGTTCTGGCGGGGTATGTCAGAAAGAATCTCCATCGCCCAGCGCTGGCCCGCAAAACATCCGGACCGTATACAGCTCTATTCTTTTCCGACGCCGAACGGTGTCAAAATTTCCATCGCGCTCGAAGAGATGGGCTTGCCTTATGAAGCGCATCGCGTCGATATTCTCCAGGACGAAAGCCGCACAGTCGAATATCTTTCAAGCGAATGTCGTTGCGGTCGACCCAGAACGGTTCGAGGCCGCGACCTTCGGCATCGGAAATTTCGTAAGATAGCGATTCCTCTTTGTTATACCACTCGAGGGTCAGGGAGCCTTGATAAGATTTTTGGTTTATTCCCAATCTTCTAGCCGAATGCCTGAGACTCGTGAAAACTCCTTTGTATTGTGGGTGACGAGAATTGTATCTTTTGCAACCGCCGTGGCAGCAATGAGAAGATCATACGGGCCAATCGGAGTGCCTGCTTTTTCGAGGGTAGCGCGAATTTCACCGCATTTATCGGCGATCTGGTCGTCGACGTGAATACTCGAAAAAGAACCAATGAATTCGCGAATCAACGGCAGTTTTTTCTGCGGATTGCTGCTCTTATGAGCACCATAGAGCAATTCAAAACGGACAATCGAAGGGATCGCAATATCCGCGCTGAGAGCTGCCGAGATTTTTTCTTTAACTTTCGGCGACGAGCCCTTCAGGATCTGAATACAGACGTTCGTATCGAGAATGTATTTCACAACGGTTCACGTTTTTCAAATTCACCCTGCGGCGCACGTTCCGGAAAATCGGGAATAGAGCCGAAGAAATCAGCTAATGATTTGCCACCCGCCGCTCTTGGCTCATCGACCAGAACGATAATTTCCCCACGTTTATGCGCCATGTCGCTCGGGATCGTCAAAGTAACGGTTTCAGGCAGGTCTTCATAGGTAGTACGCATCGCGTTCATATTTCCCTCAAATCAGCGTTTTCACAGTCGTGTACGGCGTCAAGAAACAGCCGCCGCAGCCGCCGCAGAGCAAAGCAAGCGCTTATAATACCGTTCCCCAGGTTCAATTCAATGTGCTTGAAATCGGGAGACTTTTCGTCATAGTATCTTTCAGTAAGGTCTTCTTTCTAATTCCTATTATGCGGATAATGCCCAAGGTCCGCTGAATTTCCCTATTTCGCATGATTCACCCGCCGGTTCTGGCGGCACATGTCAGAAAGAATCTCGATCGCCCAGCGCTGGCCCGCAAAACATCCGGACCGTATACAGCTCTATTCTTTTCCGACGCCGAACGGTGTCAAAATTTCCATCGCGCTCGAAGAGATGGGTTTGCCTTATGAAGCGCATCGGGTCAACATTCTCCAGGACGAAAGCCGCACAGCCGAATTTTTGTCGCTGAACCCGAACGGGAAGATTCCTGCGATCATCGACCCGAAAGGGCCCGATGGCAATGCTATCCGCCTGTTTGAATCGGGCGCGATTCTGCTCTATCTCGCGGAAAAATCGGGAAAACTTTTGCCCGTCGATGCCGCGCGCATGTACGAGACGATCCAATGGGTGTTTTTTCAGATGGCGGCGATCGGGCCGATGTTCGGGCAGCTGGGATATTTTCTAAAATTTGCGGGCAAGCAGATCGAAGACAAACGGCCGCTCGAACGGTATGTCGAAGAATCGAAACGGCTTCTGGGCGTGCTCGACGCGCACCTGACCGGGCGTGATTGGTTCATGGGCGAAGAGTACACGATTGCCGACGTGGCGCATATCGGCTGGGTCGAAAACCTGATCGGCTTCTATGGCGCGCGTGATCTCGTGGGTTTCGATAACTTTAAAGCGGTATCACGCTGGCTTGAGCGCTCTCTCGCCCGCCCGGCGGTGCAGCGCGGTCTGAAGATACCGGCTTAACTTTTCCGGTATTGCATCCGCAGGCTGCGCGGCGTACGGTTATGCTCATGGTTTTACGGCCGAAATTGCGCCGCGGTGTATGGGGGGATAGCTCAGGCGCACGGATGCGCCAGAGCCAGCGCCGCCACGGAGGGCGTCTTTGCGCTGGCCCTCGATGCTCGTGCCATCGGCCGTGATGGCGTCGGCAAAACTTTTTTGCGGCGAAAACTCACTGCGACGCTGTTCATCCGCCGTGAGCTTTATTTCGTGCAATAGCCGTACATCGGCAAAACCTGAGAAACGCAATTGTTCGCTGAGTGCCGCTACTGTCGGCATCGCATAGACGCCGCCAATGCCCGCATATTTCCCCGCGGGGAAAATTTCGAGATGCGCCGGCGAAGGCACGGTCACTGATTCACAGATCAGCGTGCCGCCGGGCTTCAGCGCGGTTTTACAGGCATGAAAAATTTCAAGCGGGTTGGGGTCGTGGTAGTTCACGCCCATCAGAAAAATGACGTCGAAATACCCGGGCAGATGCCTCAGCGCCTGCCAGCCCAGCGGCAAAAAACCGATCGGGAGTTCGGGCGCGTGGCGCGTGATAAACTGGAACTGCAGCCAGTACTTGAGCGTCGGGTCAAAGCCCAAAACGCGGCGCGCGCCGGCTTCGGCGATGCGGAACAGGTAATAGCCGTTGTTGCAGCCGACGTCGGCGACAGTTTTCCCTGCGAGCGCAGGCAGGTCGCGCAGCAGGCGATCCCACTTTTTATCGGAGCGCCATTCGGCATCGATGGTCAGACCGTTCACACGGAAGGGCCCCTTGCGCCAGGGAATGAGATCGTTGGCGATACGCGCCGCATCGGCAGCTCCGCTTTGCTCTTCGTAATGGCCGTCAAAACCGACGACGCCGTCGCGGATCTCCATGCGCGCATCCTGGAAATGCAGTTTTTGTATGTCTTCGTAATGCGCGTTGAGCGGCGATGTCATAATAGCCGCGAGTTTTTCCTGCACGCCGCGGATCAGAACCGGCTGCGCGTCGGTGGGCAGCTCTTGCGGCGAAAAATTCATCCGGGTTTGATGGCGAGGAATGAGGCGAAGTTATAACACTTGAAGAAAATCGAAACAGGATTGAAACCCGCCTCGCGCAGCATTTCGACATTCTCGCTGACACGGAACGGGATCAGCACGTTTTCGAGCGCATCGCGCTTTTCGGCAATCTCGAGCTTTGAATAGCCGTTGCGTTCCTTGAGCGCATGGTGGCGCGCGGCAAAGACACGCGAAACATCCGCCGAATCCTCGAGGCATTTCTCAGACAGAATCAGGCAGCCGTCGGCGGGCAGTGCGGTGAAGATTTTTTTCAGTAAGGTTTGTCGCGCCAGCGGCCGCAGAAACTGGAAGGTGTAGTTCGAGACGATGACCGAGGCTTGTTTGAAATCTACTTTTGTCATATCTGTTTGCTGGAAATCTACCTCTCTTGCCCCGGAATTAATTCCGGGGCAAGAGAGTCTGGCTTGCTTTATCATTTCCTCTGAAGTATCGATGCCTATGTAGGAAAATTTCTCCGCGCCGAATTCGGATATCAGTATGCGCACCAGAGCGCCCGTGGAACATCCGAGGTCATAGATGGTTGTTCCCGGTTGATAAAATTCCCGCGCCAGCTCTGCGCTCATCTGCAAAACTTCCTTGTAGAATGGCACCGAGCGCGAAACCATGTCGTCGAACACGTCGGCGACCTGCGCGTTGAATTCGAACGGAGTTTTACCCGAACCGGGGTGCTTAAAGATTTCGTCTTTCATGGTTGCCCGCAGGCGCCGGGCATATTAGAAAATTTCATACCCCGCGCCCAGCGAAATGGCATGGTGGCTGCGGTTGGCAAGAATGACGTGGTGTACTGTAAAACCCAGCGTGAAGCCATGGCCGGTGAACGCGGGGTAATGCAGGTCGAAACCCCAGGCTGCACCGAAACCGATCGAAGCATTGGAAAAATTGGGCTCATGCGAACCCGAGCCGCCGATACCGATCTTGCAGGTCACGTCTTCAAAAAAACAGGTTTTCTTTAAGCCAATGACGACGGGCTGGTAACGGCTGGCGATCGTCGGTTCCTGGTGCGAATCGTTCTCAATCATGGGATGCCAGAACATCACGGTGAGATCAGGCTTGCGGAAGGTGTAACCCAATTCGACATTGCTGAAGACGCCCGAAGCGCGCGTGCCCGCTCCTGCGCCCAGTGCAAACTGGAAATGAAAACCGCCGCGGTCGATCGGCCTGCCGAAAACCGATGAGCCGGCCTTGCCCAGCATCGGCTCTACGGCGCTAAGCGTTGTGCAGCAGAGGATGAAAAGTGTCGGTAAGTATTTCATTCGGGTATGCGGTTCCTTTCAGGCAGCATGTCGGCGCAGGCAATTGCGGTGATATAACGATAGGCATCTTCATTATTGCAGATGCGGATGGATTGCTCTTTGTCCTCCGGTTCGCGCATAGAGGCACTTCCTGTGCCGCGCGAACCATGGACATCCGTGTCCTCTGCTTCGCGCGCATCGACGACGGTGACTTTACGACATGCTGTCAGCGCCGACTCCTGCCGGATTTCCTTTCCCTTCTTGACCCCGGTCAGGTGGCAGGCGGCGTTCATGCCCGTGCGCATGGCAAAGCCGTGGCCGATAAATTTAACCCAGTCGCCCGCATAATAGATATTGCCGCGCCCCTGCATCGGCGTTAACAGCTGATCCATGACGGCAATGTGCCAGAGATCCTGCGCGTGGTGGCGCCACACCCGGCTGAGAATCGGGTCTTTCGCGCGGCGCTGCGGGTTGAGGTGAATCAGCGGTTCGGGTTTGATATCGCCATAACCGAAAATATCGGCCGAGCGCCCGATGAGTTCGAAATGTTCGACATTGCTGTCGCGCTGGAAATAGTTGAACGCGCGGCGTTTGTTTTTTTCGGGCAGTACCGATTCGTCGCTGTGCAGGTCGACGATGACGGGGGTGTACCGCGCCTGGGCCAGGGCCCAGTCTTCCCACCATTCGGTCACGACAATATTGCGCGCGACATCGGCGGGTACAGTAACGATCACACCGTCGAAGACATCATGGTGTGTCTGCGTCAGGTTGTCGGTCCAGGTGACGATCACCTTCCCGTCCTTGCGTTCGATGCGTGTCACCGGCGCGAAGAGCTGAATCTTGTCGCGGAAAGGGGCAGTCAGCCGCGCATAATATTCTTTGCTGCTGCCTTTGACGACCCAGGAGCCGTAACCGCGGCGGTAATCCACCCATTTACCGGGGCCGGCATACATATTGAGAATAAAACGCGTCGACTGTTCATAAAAACCCTCGCTCGAAACGAATAACACGACGAGCATCGGTGTCAGGTGTGTTTCGCGGAATTTTTCAGAGAACCCGTTCTTTTTGAGCCACCAGCCAAAAGGCATGAGGTTGAGCGACGGATCGTTATAGTCGCGGTCGGCGAGGCGGTGGAAACGTTCGACTTCTTCCGTCAGGGTTTCCGGCGCTTCCGTTGCCCACTCGGTATCTTTTACCTTGGTATAATACGTGAGCCGGCTCATGGTGCGTTCGACGCCGTGGAGCGCCAACAGGGTTTTAAATTCTTTATAAGAGGAAGGCGCGCCGAAAATAAATCCTAAATCCACGGGATAAGTTTTGCCGCCACTTTGAAAATCGTAACCAAGGGCATGGCCCCCGACATAGTCCGTGGCTTCGAAGACGCGGAAATCCACCTTGTTCTGGTGCAACACCCAGGCGGCGTGTGCACCTGCGCTGCCGGCACCGATCACGGCAATCTTGCCATTCGTGATCTGCGGTGCGGGGTATTTTTTCGGTTTGAGTATGAAGAAGATAACGATGAGTGCGGCGGCAAAACCCAGGGGACGCACCCAGCCGCTGAAAAATTTCCGTGTGAACCTCAAAGGCTGGGCGAGTAGTTTTCGTCCCTTGCTGAAAACCGGCAATACGACCAGAAGCAAGGCGATCAGAATACCCGGATATTCAAGGATGGGTCTTACGGTAGCCTTCCACGCCGCCGAGACGCTCAGGTAGAGCAAAAGTATCGTTGAGAAAAACGACCAGCTAAGATAAAAGATGATGCGAAACCAGCGTGGTACGATCATCTCAGACGCCGTCGCGCATGAAGCGGATGATGGCTAAAAGCTCGTCGTCGCTGCAGTTAAGGCAGCGCCCCGACGGCGGCATGCCGACAAAACCCTTGCGCACCGCGCGCAGAATATCCTGCGGGTCCTGGTTGCGGCGGATCTTCCAGTCATAGGTGGTTTTGCGTGTCGGAGCACCACCAGCGCCAATTTCATGGCATGCAGCGCAGTGTTGGGCATAGTGCTGCTTTACTTTCGGCGGCGCGCCGCAAAAGCTCAAAAACAGGGGCACGATGATTATCAGCCCAAAGGTGTAGTTTTTACCCTTCATGCAAGGAATTCGGGCGTTTTTTAGGAGCGCTTTAAAGTGAAAATGATTTTATTATGCGGCGCTACAGTATTCGCATGACGACCATCGTCATGTCATCATGCTGCTCTGCACCAGCCGCGAAATCGTCGAGATCGCGCACCAATAGATCGATCATTTCTTTGGGGTTTTTGTCTGCATATTCGGCGACTTTTTCGCGTACCCGTTTCAGTCCGAATTCTTCTTTTGTGTGGTTCCAGCATTCGGTGATACCGTCGGTGTAGAGCACGACAATATCTCCCGATTGCACAGTGAGTTTTGCCAGCCGGTAGACATTTTCTTCTTCGATGCCCATCGGCAGGCCTTCGAGTTTTGTCGAGGTGCACACCTTGCGGTCGGCGCGGTAGATGAAGATCGGGCCGTGACCGCCATTCGAAAACTCGATTGTTTTGCTCAGCGGATCAAAAATAAAGAACAGGATCGTCGCAAACTTGTCGATGTGCGCTTCGCCGCACATCACGCGGTTGATCGTGCGCAAGATCGTGTCGCCGCGAATCGTGTTGAATAATTTCAAATACGTGGAAACGACGGTCTTGATGACCACCATGACAAGCGACGCCGAGATGGATTTTCCGCTGACATCCGAAATCAGCACAGCGATACGGCCATCGGCCATGACCTGGAAATCGTAGTAGTCGCCGCCGATACCTTTCGCGGCACGCGTGAAACCCTTAATCTGGTATTCGGGTTTTTTCAGAAAGCGCTGCGGATTCATCCCTTCCTGGATCTCCTGCGCTTGTTTTAACTGGTCGTTAAAAACCGCTTGCTCTTTGGCTTCGCTGCTCGCGCGCTTTAAGCTTGCCGTCATGGTATTAAATTGTTTTGCGAGTTGCCCCAATTCGTCGCTGCCCAAGGGAGGCAGTGTAACGTCGAGATTGCCCTTGCTGACTTCTTCGGAACCTTTCGAGAGTACCTTCACCGGCTTTACAATGAAGCGCGAGAGCAGGTAGGCGGCGATCATGGCAAACACAAAGAATCCCGAACCAACAACGCCGAGTTCAATCCAGCTTTCGCGTATCGAACGGTTGATGTATTCGTCTGTGACGGCCACCTGGGCAACGGCTAAAAGCGGCGGATTGACTTTGACGAAGGGATGAAAGACCGCTTTATGAAAATACTGAATTTTTACGCTTTTGTCACCGAGATAAGGTTTTTCAACAATCTTCAGGAGTTCGGGAGACGTTGCGACCGATGAATTCTGAACCTGCGGTTTTTTATCCTTGGCTTCTTCTTTCCTGGGTGGAGTTTCTTTTGTTTTCCGGTTTTCGGCGCTGTATCCTGCCTGCAGGCCGAAAATATTTTCCCATTCGGCGCGCACCGTTTCGAGCGCATCGCGTTCTATTTCTTTCTGTTTGTCACCCAGGGTCTTGCCGACGCGGCTGATGAGCGGTGCTCTTTTCGCGGGTGTATAAACAGCCCCGACGGCAAAGCCCGGCAGACCCTGCGCGTTCTGCAGCGAATCGGCCAGCGCCAGGTCGTCGCGGTCAAGTATGGCGCGTGAGGCAATAAAAGCGAGGCTGGCGAGCTCCTTACGCGCTGTCGCAGACGCGGTGTTCATCAAAACCTGCTTTTTTTCGCGGGCGACGTAAAAGGCGAGGGAGCCGATCACCGCGGTAATCAGGGCCACGATGAGGGCAGTGAGCTTGAATTGCAGGCCGAAACGCACGAAGTCCGTAAAGTCGCCTTAGATTTGACACCGTATGTCAAACACAAGTTAGGGGCGCCATTCATTATGAGCACAACGCAAACCTTTGAATTTCAGGCCGAAACCCGGCAACTCATGGATCTGATGATCCATTCGATTTATTCCAATAAAGAGATATTCCTGCGCGAATTGATCTCCAATGCCTCAGATGCGATCGATAAGCGCAAATTTCTGGGGCTGACCGATAAGACTATCACCCAGGAAACGAATAACTTTATCCGCATCGAAGTCGATAAGGCGGCGCGCCGCCTGACAATCACCGACACTGGTATCGGTATGAACCGCGACGAAGTCGTCAGCAATATCGGTACGATCGCCAAGTCGGGTACCAAAGAAGTTTTAGAACAGATGAAATCCGCCGGTAACGTCGCTGACCTGATCGGCCAGTTCGGCGTGGGTTTCTACTCGGCCTTTATGGTCGCCGATAAGATCACGATGCTGACGCGCCGGGCAGATTCCCCTGCCGGTGTGCGCTGGGTTTCGACGGGCGCTGGCACCTACACCGTCGATGAAGAAGATAAGGTGACCGTCGGCACAACCATCATTCTCGATCTGAAGACGGCAGATGCCGAGAACGGCCTCCCCGATTTCTGCGATGAATTCGTCGTCGAGAGTACGGTGAAAAAATATTCGGATTTCATTACGTACCCGATTCTGATGAAGAAAGAAGTCTATAAGACCGTCGGCGAAGGCGAAAACGCAAAATCTGAAAAGTCGATCGAAGAAGCGACGCTGAACTCGATGAAGCCGATCTGGACGCGCGCAAAAGCAGATGTCAAAGACGAGGAGTACAATGAGTTCTATAAGCACCTTTCGCATGACTGGGAAGATCCGCTTAAAGTCATTAACTACCGCGCCGAAGGCCGCATTGAGTATACTTCGCTCCTCTATTTACCCAAACGCGCGCCGTTCGATCTCTATTACACCAGCTTTAAAGGCGGATTGCAGCTCTATGTGAAGAAGGTGTTGATTCTCGAAAAGGCTGAGGAACTTTTGCCCCGCTACCTGCGCTTTGTGAAGGGCGTGGTCGAAAGCGCTGATATGCCGCTCAACATCTCGCGTGAAATTCTGCAGCAAGACCGCCACATCGCCGCGGTGCGCAAGGGACTCACCACAAAGATTATTTCTTCGCTCACTGAGCTCATGGAAAAAGAGCGCGATAAGTTTGCCGACTTCTACAAGGAGTTCGGCCCCGCGCTGAAAGAAGGTGCTTCGACAGATCACGAGAATAAAGAAAAACTCTCAGCGCTTTTGCTCTTTGCTTCTTCGAATGATGCGGAAAAAACCACCACGCTCAAAGAATATATTTCGCGCATGAAGCCTGAGCAGAAAGATATCTATTACCTTTCGGGCGAGTCGCGCCTGACGCTCGAAAATTCACCGCACACAGAGTCGCTGCGCGCGAAGGGTTATGAGATCCTCTATCTCATCGACGCCTACGATGAAATCGTGCTGCAGAACATCGGCGATTTCGACAGCAAAAAATTCAAATCGGCCGCGAAGGGCGAACTCGATCTCGCCGACGAAAAACAAAAAGAGAAAGATACCGAGAAACTCAAGGAAGCAGATAAGGCAATGGGGCCGCTTTTGGGTTCGCTCAAGGAACACCTGAAAGACCAGGTGAAAGAGGTGAAGTTTACTTCCGTGCTGGTTTCAGCCCCGTCGCGGGTTGTCGGCGAAGAGTTTGATGTCTCGCCCTATCTCGAAAAAATTCTGTCGCGCAACGGCGAGAAAATGCCGCCGCGGCTGAAGACCCTCGAAATCAACCCGGAGCATGAGCTGACGAAAAAACTTTTTGCGCTATACGATAAAAATCCCAGCGCGCCCGAACTCGCCGACTATGCCCAGATACTCTATGGCCATGCGGTGATCGCCGACGGCGGCGAACTCAAAGATGTAGCACGGTTTAATAAGGCATTGCTCGCGGTAGCCACCGGGGCGCTGAAATAAAACCCCTCCCCAACCCCTCCCCTATTAGGGGAGGGGTGCCCGAAGGGCGGGGTGGGGTTTCCGCCGCGGCGAATCTTTCTAACCGCGAACGCCATCTCGTCGCCCTGTGGCGCGCCTATCTCGACCATCCCACGGCGCGGCAGGCCGACAAGTGGCTCGCGCAGTATTTCCGCGATCACAAGGCATACGGTAAGAAAGACCGCGCCTGGTACAGTGAGGAATTTTTCTCCCTGCTGCGCCGGGCCGTGGCTTTTTTGCCCGAAGATAAGACCAAAGATGCCGGGACGGTTTGGCACGAGTTGAAACTCGCCCCTATCCCCCAGCCCCTTTCCCCTAGTCAGGGGAAAGGGGAGCACAGTGCTCCTCCCCCAGACTTGGGGCGAACGCTGCCCCAAACATGGGTCGAATGGCTGAAGAACTCTTCACTGCCTGACGCAGCGATTCCCGGTTTTCTGGAGCAGCTTGCGACCAAACCCCCTTTGTACCTGCGTGCCAATTACCCCGACAAGGTCAGTGAGATCGAAACCGAACTCAGGGCGGCCGGTTATGCCGTCACGACGACAAAGCGCGATTCGGGACTTGTCACCTTTGCCGTGCAGGGGCAGAAGCCGATCTATGAACTGGCCTGCCTGAAAGCCGGTCTCATCGAAATCCAGGACCTGGCCTCGCAGCTTTTGGGCGAGGCTGTCGATGCCCACCCGGGCATGGCGGTGTGGGATGTCTGCGCGGGCGGCGGCGGCAAAACGCTGCAGATCGCCTCGCAGATGCAGAACCGCGGCGTACTCTATGCCTCTGACATCCGCGACTACAAGCTCGACGAATTGAAGCTGCGTGCCCGCCGGGGGGGATTTCATAATGTGCGCCGGTTTGTTTACGACGCAGAGACTTCGCCCGAGCTTACAAAAGAAGTCAAAAACTCGGGCGGTTTTCACCGTATTCTCGTCGATGCGCCTTGCACCGCTTCGGGTACTTTGCGCCGCAACCCCGACGTGCGTTACCGCATCATGCCTGGTGACCCCGAAAAGTTCTCTGAGCTACAGCTGAAAATTCTGACTGCGGTGCACCCTCACCTGAAGCTTGGCGGCAAACTCATCTATGCAACCTGCAGTGTTTTCAGGGAAGAGAATGAAAAAGTTGTGGAAAAATTTTTGCTTGGCTGTCCCGGCTTTTCCCTCAGTGAGGCAAAGTGTGTCGGCTCGCCTGAGATCGACGCAGACACCATGTTCTTCGCCGTTCTCGAAAGGAAATGACCGATTTAATTCTCGCACAATACGCTGCCGGTGCGTTCTGCCAGCTGCTGCAGGCAGGGCATATCATTGTGGGATTTCTTTACGTGCTAACGATGGCGATCGTTGTAGTGCTGGGCTTCGTCTTCGATGTCGTCACCTGGTTCACACTGGGGCTTTACGAGCATTATCTGCCATGGATGCTGAAGGCCTTCCATTTTCTCATGGACGGCCTTAACGGTTACAGCTGCTGAAAGTTTTACGTCAGGTAAATTTCCGTCAGTGACTTCGTCAGGAATTCAAAGGCGTCATCGGGGCTGTCTGCAAAATGGATATACTTGAGATCTTCATGTTTTATCATTTTCCAGTCGGCGATGGCCTTCCAGTTTATAATCTCATTCCAGTATTCACTGCCATACACAACGATGGGTAATCTTTTCTCGACCTTTCTTGTCTGCACCAGCGTCAGAATCTCGAACAGCTCATCGAAGGTACCGAAGCCGCCGGGAAAGGCGACAAGCGCCTTGGACATATTAGCCAGCCAGAACTTGCGCATGAAAAAATAATGAAATTCAAAATTCAGGTTCTGTGTGATGTAGGGATTCGGTTCCTGTTCAAAGGGCAGCGAGATATTCATGCCGACGCTTAAGCCCCGCGCATGCGCCGCACCGCGGTTCGCTGCCTCCATGATACCGGGGCCGCCTCCCGAGCAGATGAGAAAGCGCCGTGCCGAGGCTGGCAATGATTTTGACCAGCGCGTCAGGCGGTACGATAAGCGGACCGCGTCTTTGTAGTACCGCATGCGCAGGTTGAATTTTTTTTCCTCGTCGGCATCAAAACTTTGCTCGGCGATAAGCCGCTCACGTTCGGCCTTGGCCTGTGCCGGCGCCGGCAACCGCGCCGAACCGAAAAAAACGATCGTGTCTTTGACACGCATTTTATCCAGGTGTGTCAGCGGCATGAGATATTCCGATAAGATACGCAGCGAGCGCGCCTCAAAGGACGTCATGAAGTCCGGGTCTTCGTATGCTTTTGTTAAAATGCGCTTTTTGACCATTATCTGTTTTATCGGCATTTGTTTCCCGGGGCCGTTGTTAATTACAATGCCGCTGAGCCCGGGTACCCACGCTGAAACCGGTAAGAAACGCTGGCAGCCGCTGCGCGCAGAGAAGGATATCCTGCTGCTCCGGAACCAGCCTCACCACGTGATTGAAGGCACCGGCGCCGCGGGTATGCTTTTGGGTGAGAGCGAAATTGAGCTCAGGCAACGTTATGGCTCTCCCGCGTACCGCGATCATGCCGCCCCCGAGACACTCTATTATACCGAAGAAAAATTCAACGCGGCCTTTGTGCTGCGCAACGGCCGAATTACGGAAATCCGCCTCGAAATTGAAAAGTATAAGTCGCCGTCGAACGAATGGTTCACAGCGCTGGGTCTCTATGAAAGCGACCTCAGAAAGTTTACACTCCTGGAAGCGGCATCATATTTGCAGAGATTCTACCGTACCAAACGACTGCGGCAGGTGGGTGAAATGATCGAAGTTTTCAGCCGCGGCATCCGCTTTCGTTTTCGGGGTAAATCCGTCATTTTCGTCGATGTTATGGCACCGACCGCATACGAAGGGGAATGATTGCAGATTGGGCCTGCTTAAGTCGAAAATAAAACTATATCCGAGGATAACATGAAGAAGGTTCTTACCGTAGACGATTCCGTAACTATCCGCATGGTGATCAAGCGCACCCTGTCGCAGGCGGGTTATGAGGTGCTCGAGGCACCGAATGGCGCCGAGGCCCTGAAGATTATCGAAAACGACGAGCTGCACCTGGTGATTTCGGACTATAATATGCCGGTCATGAACGGCCTTGAACTGATGACCGAGGTGAAGAACAACCCCGCCTACAAAAAGAATAAATTCATCCCGTTCGTAATGCTGACGGCAGTCATGGGCGAAGATCTCAAGGCAAAGGCGCTCGAAGTGGGAGCGCGCGCATACCTCGTTAAACCTTTCCAGCCGCAGCAAGTGCTCGAGATGGTGCAGAAGCTGCTTCCGTGATATGCTGACCTTTGAAACCCGCGAGAACGAAACGCACCTTGAAATCCGCCTCGCGGGTGCGCTGACGCTGCGCGAAGTCGGCGATGCCTGGGCCTATGTCGAACCGCTCTGGCAAAAACAAAAAATCCTGATTCTGAATCTCGCGGGGGTCACCGACCTCGACACGATGGGGTTCCAGATTCTGCTCTACCTGAAAATCCGTGCGCGCGCCGAAAGCCGCAAGCTGCATTTTGTCAAACATTCCACACCGGTTCTCGCCGCACTCGACCTGTTTGGCGCTGTAGCAGAATTCGGCGATAAGATACACCTCAGCCCGGCCGAGCGTTCACGGTTTGCCTTTAAGTACGGGGTCAAAGTCCACTGAGAACCGATGGACGTCGATGAATTTAAGGAGATTTTTGCCGAAGAGGCGATAACGCACCTTTCCGCTTTTGAGCGCGGTATCCTGGCGCTCGAAAAAAATTCCGCCGATACCGAAGCGATCAACGATATCTTCCGCGCCGTACATACAACGAAGGGCGCGGCCGGTATGGTTGGCCTCGTTGCGACGTCGCGGTTCTCACACGCGGCTGAATCGTATCTCGACGAGGTGCGCAACGGCAGCGAAGTTCTGAACAAAGACAAAGTTTCGCTTTTGCTCTCTGTCCACGACGTGCTGAAGCTGGTTATTGAAAAAGAAATTTCCGGAAATGTCGGCGCCGTGCTCGAAAGTGAAGTCTCGCGCCTGGTAGGAATCCTGCGCAGCCAGGCGAGCCAGGGCGGTGCAACCCCGCAGCAGGTCGCCGCTGCGATGCCCGCGGCCGCACCGCGATCCCTCAAAAAGAATTTTATCCAGCTGCGCTGCAAGGCGGTGATGGCGCAGAACGGTTTTGATCCGCTGGCGTTTATCCGTTATCTGAAAAATGCCGGCGAAATTCTCAACTGCCGTGTGTTGCATTCTTTTCCCGAAGAAGCCTCTGCTTTTGACCCCGAACTTTTATACCTGAATTTCGAAGTCGTCCTCGAAACAGAAAAAACCGAAGAAGAGATCCGTGACATTTTTTCGCTTGCGGGAGATCTCGTAACGTTGACAATCGGCAGCGACCAGCGCACTGAAGAGCGCTCCACCGCGCCCGCTGCCGCGGCGGTCACAGCCGAAGTTAATGCTGACGCCGAACGGCAGAAGAAGAATTACCTGCGCATTGAATCGGGGCGCCTCGATTCGCTCATCGATTCCATCGGTGAACTCGTGATGACCGGCGCGGCGCTGAAATCGTTGCAGCCGACCGGCGCCGACGAACGGTATACCGACCAGATGGCACTGCTCGAGCGCCAGGTCGAAACGATGCGCGATTCGGCGATGTCGCTCAGGATTTTTTCGCTCAGCGAGGTTTTCCGCCGCTTTGAGCGCGTCGTCCGCGATATCTCTTCGGAGGCGGGTAAAGAAGTCGAACTCGAAATTTCCGGCGGTGAAACCGAGATCGATAAAAATCTCATGGACGGTGTCTATGACCCGCTGGTGCACATTATCCGCAACAGCGTCGATCACGGCATCGAGCCCGCTGAAGTGCGCCGGCAAAAGGGGAAATCCCCCGTGGGTAAAATCACGGTGCGCGCCGAGCGCATGGCCGGCATGATCTATATCAGCGTCGAAGACGACGGCTCGGGGCCGAATCTTGCGAAGATCGAGCAACGCGCCCGCGAACGCGGCCTCTTAAAAGAAGGCCAGCCGACGGAAAAAGAACTCATCGAGATGGTGTTTCAGCCCGGCTTCTCGACCGCCGAGAAGGTTACATCGCTGTCGGGCCGCGGTGTCGGCATGGACGTGGTGCGGCAGAATGTCACGCGCCTTAACGGCAGTGTGACGATGACGCGCAGTCCCGCCGGGGGTACGGTGGTGTCGATTCGCCTGCCGTTGACTCTCGCGATCATCGACGGCCTGCTTATTCAATCGGGCAGAAACAAGTATATTGTACCCTTGGCCCAGGTCATCGAGTGCGTCGACTACGACGAATTCGGCGAGGGCGGGGCGGTGACGGGGATCTTCAGCCTGCGCGGCGAGGCGCTGCCGATCATACCCCTGGGCACCGTGTTTGGCGAAGACTCGGCCACACCTCGTGTGGTGGTCGTCGTGCAGAACGCCGATAAACGGCGGGGTATCTTTATCGATAAACCTTTGGGTGAAATGCAGATTGTGGTGAAGCCGATCGAGCATATACCCGGGATACCGCAGATCTTCAACGGGGCGACGATTTTGGGCGACGGTCAGGTGGCACTGATTCTCGACCTCACGAACCTGATTGAGTACGCGCGCGAAGACGCCGATGTAATAAAGAAGGGATTGAGATTGGAGCTGGGGAAAACGGCATGAATATTGTAAAACACGCGCTCTCGGGATTAAAAATCCGCCGTAAGCTTTTCGTTATTTTAGTGGCCATGATGGTGCCCATCATCACACTGATGGTGGGGTATTATTTCCAGCTCGGTGAAAATTTAGGTCTCGCTGACCATGAATACCGCGGCGCCCAGCTTCAGGGACATCTTTACCCGATGCTCGATACCGCGCAGAAGCGCCGCCTCGCCCTGATCCGCGCGCAAGAAGGTAATCCGAATGCCCGCCTCGAAGCGGCTACGTTGACCTCCGAACTGCAGAAACATGCGGCTGAAGCGGATGCGGTCTATCAGCCGAATGCCGCTCTGCTGCAAAACAGCGATAAGTGGAGCGATATTAAGAAACTGGTACAGACCGAGCCTTCGACATTTTCCGCTTTGGGGTCCCGGGAAATCCGCACCTGGCATGCAGACCTCAGCCGCAAGATTATTGATTTCAATGCAGCGATCTGCGATACGTCGGAGCTCACGCTAGACCCGGCGATTGACACGTATTACATGATGTTTTTGACCTGCCAGCTGTTTGGCGAGCAGATCGATATGATTGTCGAGAGCCGCGGCATCGCCGACCAGGTGCTGACGACAAAAACGATGAGCCCTGAGCAACGCGAAAATTTGCAGCGTTATGCGGGGCTTCTGCGCTGGACCGGAAAAGATATTGTTTCCAGCTATAAAAAAATGATCGATTTTAACCCAGCGCTCAAGGAATGGGGGCAGGAGAAAACCCGGCGTTCGACCGAGAGCCGTGATGCTATCGTTGAACTCATTGACCGCGATGTTCTCAAAGCTGCGCGTTTCACGGTGAATTCGCAGGATTTCCGCGCCGCGACGTTTCAGCATTCAGAAACCTATGTGCAACTCGCGAAACAGACGGTGGAGCTTTTGACCAAGGACCTCAAGGCGCGCGTTGACCAGTATAATTACAAAAAATGGCGCAACTACGCTTTTGCTATTGCGGGTATTCTGATTTCGATAGCCATAGCACTCTATATCACCGGCATGATTACAACGCCGATCAAAAAGGCTGTCGTCAGTGCGCATAAAATCGCCGCGGGCGACCTCAGCGTTGTTTATGCGACAGATGAGCTCGTCGGCGATGAAACCGCGGAACTCAATGCCGCGATGGCAAATATGGTTTTGGCCCTGGGTTCGCATGCGGGTGTCGCGCGCGAGATCGCGCAGGGTAATCTCGATGTCCTTGTTGATCCGAAATCTGACGGCGATGTTTTAGGCCATGCGCTCAAGACCATGGCGCTGAAACTCAAAGACGCGGTGGGCGAAGTCCAGGCGAATGCCGAGCAGCTGCAGGCCGTATCGGAACAGCTCAATAGCACCGCGCAAGGCATCAGCCAGGGCGCGTCAATTCAATCGGCTTCGGTTGAAGAGACGAGTGCCTCACTCGAAGAGATTGCCTCGATCATTTCTGCGTCGAGCGAGAATGCCAAGACTACAGAGGCTATGGCTGTAGAAACTTCCAATTCGGCGGAGCAGGGCGGTAAGGTTCTGGTCGCAACGGTCGAAGCCATGAACGCGATCTCTGAAAAAGTCAGCATCATTGAAAATATTGCCTACCAGACGAACCTGCTGGCGCTGAACGCGGCGATTGAAGCGGCGCGCGCCGGCGAGCATGGCCGCGGCTTTTCCGTCGTCGCCGCCGAAGTCAGAAAACTCGCTGAGAAAAGCCAGGCTGCGGCGCAGGAAATCGGCAATTTTGCCACGACCTCGCGTGAGATCGCGCAACAGGCGGGAAAGATTTTTGGCGATATTCTGCCGCGCATCCGCCAGACCGCGAATCTGACGCAGGAAATTTCATCTTCCGCAGTACAGCAGAAGTCGGGCGTCGACCAGGTGAACGCCGCGCTGCAGCAACTCAACGAGGTGATACAGTCGAACGCCGCTGCGTCAGAAGAAATGGCGGGTACCGTCGAAGAGCTTTCAGGCCAGGCGGATGCACTCACTTCGGCGATACGCTATTTCCGTATTTCGGGAGTGTCGCACGTGGCGCATAATGCCGCGGCGCCGCTGGCACACTATAATAACAAGCCTGCCCTGCGGCACACCCCTGAAATGAAACCGGTTGAATCGCATACAGGACGTGGCGATTTTGTTAAATTCTGATTCTCATTTAGCGGCTCGGGCACCGGAGCAAGATATCTATGGCATGCATAATGCCGATCGTCAGTATTTGTTACTGCGCAGCGCGGATGTTCATTTTGCTCTGCCAATTCTGACAGTCAGGGAAATTCTTGAGCCACCTGAGGTCACGCGCGTGCCGATGGCACCTGCGTGGTTTCTTGGCCTCGCGAATCTGCGCGGACAGATTCTGCCCGTGATTGATCTCATCGGCCGCCTGAGTATCGAGCGCCGGCATGAGGCACAACGGCCCGTGCTTGTGGTGGTTGACGTCGTGCTGCGGCAGGGAACCTTTCAGCGCGGGCTTCTCGTCGATGCGCTCGGCGGCATTATGGATGCGGCGCATGAAGATGTGAAACCCTATGATGGCGTCGGCGCGGCGATTGCGCGCGAATATGTCACCGGCCTTCTTCCTTATCCGCCGAATTTTGCGATCCTGCTTGACCTCGAGCGTGTCTTTGCCGCCGTGCAAGAGATCGCGCCCTGAGTCATGGATGGAAAAAACTAATCTACCCCCGGTAAATCTTCAGCTCTCGCCGCTGACCGACAAAGAGTTTGCCGGTTTTCAAAAGCTGATCTACGAATGGGCGGGCATCCACATGAACGAGAGCAAAAAGGCGCTCGTTTCGGGGCGTCTCATGAAACGCCTCAGGCACTATAACATATCAAACTTCGGCGATTACCTGCGTATCGTCAAGAGTGTGGATTACCCCGAAGAAAAGCAGATCATGATCAACCTGCTGACAACGAACGAGACGTATTTTTTCCGCGAACCCAAACATTTCGACTGGCTGAGACAAAAAATACGCACGCGAAACGCCGGGGAGACTTTCCGGTTGTGGAGCGCCGCCTCGTCGACCGGCCAGGAAGCCTATTCGATCGCTATGGTCATTGCTGAAGAAATGGGCATGACCGGCTGGGAAATTCTCGGCTCCGACATTAGTGAAAAGGCGCTCGCCTCGGCTATCCAGGCAACGTATCCGCTGGAACAGTCGACGCAGATTCCGGAACGTTACCTCAAACGGTTTTGCCTCAAAGGTGTGCGCGATTCCGAGGGCAAGTTTTGCATCCGGCCTGAAATCCTCCAGAATATCCGTTTTTTCAGGATCAACCTCAACGAGGCTCTGCCGCAGAATTTTGGTCTTTTTGACGTGATCTTCCTGAGAAATGTGATGATCTATTTCGACCGCCCGACCCGGCAGAAAGTGGCTGAGGGCCTGATGCACTTTCTCAAACCGGACGGCAATCTTGTGATCGGCCATGCGGAGAGTCTGCACGGTATCACGGAAAAACTCAGGGCAGTAAAACCCACAATCTATGCGGCACGGGCGACCACATTCACCTGATACACCCGCGGGGGTGAAAAATGTCTATCTGCAACCCGGGGAGTACTTCTGGGGCGATGAATCATATCGCATCAAAACCCTGCTCGGATCCTGCGTCGCAATCTGTGTCTGGCATCCGGCACGGCGCATCGGCGGCATGAGCCACTGCCTTTTACCGACACGCGGCAACGACCGCACGCCCGAACTCAGCGGCCGCTACGTCGATGAGACCTTCGATATTTTTTTCGCCGAGATGAACCGGCATGCGACGCAGAGAAAAGATTACCAGGTAAAACTCTTCGGCGGCGGCAATATGTTTGAACTGCCCGATAAGACAGGCATCACCGTCGGGGAAAAAAACCTGACGATGCTGCGCTCGATCATGAAGCGTGAAAGCATGCATATTCTTGCCGAACATGTCGGCGGCAAAGGCCACCGCAACGTGATCTTTGAACTCTGGAACGGCGACTGCTGGGTGCGCCACACGGAGCTGCCATGAGGCACATCGTGTGCCGCAGCTCCCTCAGACCTCCTGTCTTTGGTGAGGTACCATGACAACATCACCGATTCGCATTTTTATCGTCGACGATTCGGCACTCGTGCGCCGTAGCCTCACAGAAATTTTTTCGCGCGAACCGGGTTTTGTCGTGCTGGGTTCGGCCGAAGACCCGATCGCCGCCGAACGCAAAATGCAGCCCGAATGGCCCGACGTCATTTTTCTCGATGTCGAGATGCCCAAGATGGACGGCATCACTTTTCTCACCAAACTGATGCGCGAGAAGCCGACGCCGGTGATTATCTGCTCTTCGCTTGCCGGTCGCAGCCAGGAACTCACGATCAAGGCATTTGCGCTGGGCGCCGTTGAGGTTCTCGCAAAACCGGAATTGGGTCTCGCCGATTTTTTTGAAGCGCAACGCCCCGCCTTTATCGAAGCCGCCCGCGCCGCTGCGGGTGCAAAACTCAAAACGCTCGTCGCGAGCCTTCCGCCAGGTGTGCATCCTCCTCAAGCGGCTAAACCTAAAAATGTTGCGCGTGCATCTTCGGGCCGCCTCATCGCCATCGGCGCGTCGACCGGTGGCCCGCAGGCGATCGAGTTTTTACTGCGGCAACTCGACGAGACAGTTTTACCGATCGTCATTACGCAGCACATGCCCGAAAATTTTACGCGCGCCTTTGCCAAGCGCCTCGACGACCTGATGCCCGTCAGCGTCAAAGAGGCCGAGCATGGCGATGTGCTGCTCAAGGGGCGTGTGCTCATTGCGCCGGGCGGCCGGCATATGCGTGTGAAACGGCAAGGGTTTGAGCTCGCGGTTGAGCTGGTGGATGGCCCACCGGTGAACCGTCACAAACCTTCAGTCGACGTACTCTTTCGCTCTGTGATCGAGGCGGCACCCGAAGCCGCGCTCGGCATTTTACTGACCGGCATGGGCAACGATGGTGCGCGCGGCCTTCTCGAGATGCGCGAGCACCGGTTTGCCACGATTGCCCAGGACGAAGCTTCGTCTGTGGTTTGGGGCATGCCGCGCGAGGCGGTGAAACTCGCGGCGGTCGATGAGCGGGGTATTTTGCCGCTGGACAGAATCGGGTCAGCGATAAAGGCTTTTGCGGCGCACAATCCTTGATGGGATGAACCGCCTATGCTGGCGAATTTGCCGGTATTTATGGGTTTTTTCGATTTACAATATCAATGCCGCCTCTAATTTAATTTTACCGACCCCTTCGGTGGGGTCAAACGTCTAATGGATAAGAGCAGATTTGCTCAAAGGAGTTACAATGAAGAAATTGCACTTAATTTCAGTGCTCGCGCTATCATCGATCATCAGCGCACCGACATTTGCAGCAGGTGGTTTTGAGGTTAAAGCTGGTATCGCATCAGTTAAGTCTGCAGAAAACAAAGCGGGCTTTGACGCGGGGGTTGCCTATGCGATCCGGCTGGAAAGATTTTTTGCTGTTTTACCAGAAATCAACTTTAATTGGTTGAATTATGATGGAGCGGCAACAACGATCAGCGGCTCAGGCCTTGGCACAACAGCGACTCCATCGGTTAGCTTGTATACACTGCCGATGCTCCTCAATGCACGGTTTTACATCCCCATGGGAACCGACGATGTTCCTCTGCTTCAACCCTTTGTGACAGTCGGGGCAGGTTATGGTCTGGCATCGTACATAAATAAAACTCCCAATCAACCCACTGCGACTGAAACAATCAGCGGGCTGATGTATCAGGCCTCATTGGGGCTGGCACTCAATCTCGGCATGGTAGCAGAAGGCTCGGCATCCTCGACCAGCATTCTTCTGGAAGTTGGTTATCGTGGAGGTCAATTGGAAAAAGGCCTTGTTAAGTTTGATTACGGTGGTTATGTAATCCGTGCCGGTGCATCATTCTCGATGTAATTTGCTCAGCTTCCAATCGCTTGTTAAATGCGGTGCCTAACTTAAGTCACCGCATTTGATCGGTTGAAAATCCCGGCTGGACCGGGATTTTTTTATGCTCGACGCCGCTGCGAGCGGCCGCAATCCACGGCCATGCAATCGCGTTTCGGCCTTTCCAGAATTTTAGTTTTATCTGCACTTCTGATTCCCTCGTTCTCCGTTTTCGCCGAGGTTACGCTGAAGTATGCGACACTCGCCCCGGAAAATACCGTATGGGCAAAAACCATCAAGAAGTGTGTCGATGAAATCGCTGCGAAAACCAACGGCCAGGTGCAGATCAAGGTCTTCTATGGCGGCATCGCAGGCGACGAGCCTTCGGTGATGCGCAAACTCAAAACCGGTACCATTGACATCGCCTCCTTTACCGGGCAAACGCTGGGCACCGTTGTTCCCGAATCGCGCCTGCTCGAGCTGCCGTATTTTTTTGAGAACACGCGCCAGATCGATGCCGTCGTTGCGAAAATTTATCCCGAGCTTTCGAAAAAATTTATGGCGCAGGGCATCGTGCTCGCGGGCTGGGGTGAAAACGGTTTCGTCTATCTGATGAGTAAGAATAAACCGATTACAAAATACGCCGACATGCAGGGCGTCAAAATCTGGGCACCGAAGGGCGATCCGCTGGTGAAGGCGATGCTCGCCGAATACGGCCTTGTTCCCGTTTATCTCGGCTTTGAAGCGGTGCTGCCGCAACTGAAAACCGGCGGCATCGATGCATTCTATGCGCCGCCGTATGGTGCGATCGGGTTGCAGTGGTTCCGTGAAGCAAAATATATCACCAACAGCAGGCTGGCGAACGCTGCCGGAGCGACACTGCTGGCAAAATCGGCGTATGACCGGCTGACAGACGAACAGAAAAAAATCGTGCATACGACGCTGGAGAAATATGCGTACGAACTCACACAGGAGCTGCGCCGTGAGAACGAGAAGTCGTTACAGATTCTTCTCGGCAAAGGCCTCGAAAAAGTAGAACCTAATCCTGAAGAACTGGCGGGGCTCAAGGCCACGGCGGTGAAGGTGCAGGATAAACTCGTCGGCGAATTATATTCCCGTGAACTTTTAAATATGGCGCGTAAGGCGCGTGACGGAGCTAAATAACCCACCGAAGGAGCTGATCAACAATGGCTGCGAAAAAAAAGGTCAAAGCGAAAAAAGTGGCGAGGAAAAAACCAAAAGCCGCAAAAAAAACGGCGGTGCGCCGGAAAAATACGGCACGCCCGGCGGCAAAGACGGGCGCCGCGGCAACAGTAACACGGTCGGCTGCCGTGACATATCCCTCGTCGGATAACACACGTTTCTGGAAACGCGAGCGTTATACCACCTTGAAAGAATTCTGGCCGTTCTACCTGCATGAGCACCGCTATACCGTGAACCGCACGCTGCACTTTATCGGCTCTACACTCGGCCTCGTTATTTTCGCAACTGCGATTGCGATCAGTAAGTTCTGGCTGATTCTGCCGGCATTTGTCAGCGGCTATGCCTTTGCCTGGGTGGGTCACTTCTTCATCGAGAAGAACCGTCCGGCGACATTCAAATACCCGTTGAAATCATTTATCTCTGACTGGCGGCTGTGGTATGTCGTTTTGACAGGCCGTGTGCGCGGCGAACTCAAAAAATTCGGCATCGAATCGAAATGACCCGGCTTTTCCAGGTCACCCTTGCTACGACACTCTGTTGCCTCGGCGCAGAAAGCCTGTCTGCCGCAAAATCCCAAAAAACAAAGCCGAAAGCGGCTGTTTCCGCAATCAACATTGCCGATCTGCCGCCGCTGGTGCTCCTGGGCACGGGGCGGCTGGACTGTACAATTTCCAGTAAAGAGAACGGCACGCAGGTTTTGACGCTGACCGGCGGGTCGGGAGTCCATTTTGACATCGCCGTGACGCCGATTCTCGATGGCATTATTGAACTGAAGGATGGTAAATTGACTTCGCCCAAAGGCAGCGAGCAGCAGGTTGTTGCGCCCATGAAAGCCCGCGCGCTCAACTACCGTTTTACTTCGAATCTTGCGCACACACGGCGTTTTTCGGTTTCGGGCTTTCCTGCGGTTCACCTCGATCAAATGGAAACCAAGGTGTCGGTCAATGCGCGCCGTTTTCGGCAAGAGGGTGGCCCCGGCACGGCTGTATCATTCAGTTCAGAAGACATGGACAAGCAGGGCGTCTATATCGAGTTCCGCGGAATATTCCATGAAGTGGAGAGCAACAAACGTTTTGCTTTCCGTACGATCTTGGGGCCGCCATCCGATGGCTCGGGCCGCGTGACACCGCTCGATTCCAACGACAACTCGCGCATCGTGGCAAAGAGCGTCATGGTTGATATTCAGCCCAAACCCGGCGGAATCTTCACGCAAATCACCACGACAATCCGCGAGCTGGATGAGAAGTAAGCGGCTCGCGCTTTGCACGACCGCGCTCGTTCTTGCAGGTGGTCTGACAGCCGAGCCCCGCCCTTACCTCAGGCATAAGAACCTGAACCCCACGGCGTATCTGTCGCGCGAGATGCCCGAACACCTGATTCTCGGCGAAGTGCTGTTCAAGAGCCCCTTTATCCTGGGTGAAAAAATGGCGGCGCAGAATATTTCATGCCATAGCTGCCACCCGAATGGCGCCGCGACGGATCGCGTCGTCGTTACGGGAAATGCCCCGCGTCCGGGTCTCGTCGACCTGACACATAAAACTATCCACGCGCACGGTGATAATGGCCGCGACGATGCGCTGCGTATACCTTCGCTGCGCGGCGTGCGCTACCTGGCGCCCTATGGTCACGATGGGCGCATGAAATCGTTGCGCGATTTCACGCGCGACATCGTCGAGAATACTTTTGCAGGAGCGCCGCTTTCAGAAACTGAACTGAGCGCGCTCGTCGCGTACATGATGGAATTTGATTTTCTGCCCAACGCCCGGCTGGCGCCGACCGGGCGACTCGCGGCAACAGCGGATGCTGCTGAAAAGCAGGGCGAAAAAATATTCATGAATGCGGGCTGCACGCGCTGCCACGATCCACAGACATACTTCAGCGACGGCAAGGTCTGGCGGCTTACCGGCAAAAAAACACTCTCACCGTACTCCTCGGAAAATGGTTTGAAGACGCCGACGCTGATGCGGGCACGGCGTGCACATTATCTGCACGACGGCGCCGCCGACTTTGACTCGGTGCTCGAACAACACGCGGCCCAGGTAGAAGTGAAGCTCGACGCGGATGACATCCGCCTGTTAAAAAAATACCTCGAAGCGCTGATGAGCGAAGAGAAGCCCGTGGACGAGCGCCATGTCGCTGAGCGCGCCGCGGAGCTCAACAGCTGGCTCAAGCTCTTCGATAAGGATATGCCGCGCCGGCAGCAGGTTATGGTGCTGAAAACGTTGCAGAGTAATTTTGCGGCACTGAGGTATGACGTGCGGACCGCAAGGGACCGCTATTTTCTGGCCGTCTACCTCGATGGCCTCACCAAGCTGGCCGATATGGCGGGCCGGCAGGCTTCGCTGGTCATGCGGGCGGGTGTAAAGGGGTTTCAGCGGCGGATGGCCCCCGGATTGCGTCTTTTTGGCACCGAAAAGTGACATGATTCCCTCTTGGCATGCGTTTTGCTGCTTTCGAGTGGGATGCTGGAGCTAAAATACGGTAAACGGCGTGTTGTCAAATACCGCGGCGCGAAGACGGTTATTGGTGGTCTGACGCCCAAAGACAAGATCGATATTCTGATGTATGTGAGCAAAGAGCTCTCAACGCTGCGCGATCCGCAAACACTCTTTAGCCGCGTTATTTCGCTGTGCTCAGAAATTTTCGAAGCCGACAACGTGACGCTGCGCATCTGGGAAAATGACATGCTGATGCCCGTCTCGTTTCTCAAGCAGACGGTTCCCGAACGCCGGCCGCTGGCGAGCGGCGAGGGTTTTTCGGGCAGCGTCTATGCCGACCAGAAATCGAGCCTGATCTACGATCTTTCACAGGATTCCAAATACCTTGACCCCGGGGAAAATACCCTCTGCGTCATCTGCGCGCCGATCAGTGTGCGTGAAGATAAACTGGGTACCCTTGCCGTTGAAAAAGGCACATCGCATTTTTATAAAAAGGACGACCTCGAGATTCTCGAAGCGATGGCCGCACAGATTGCGCTCGCCATCTTAAGCTCGCGCCTCATCAACGGCATGCTTGTCGCGCAAAAGGCGCAGGAAAGGCTGAACAACCAGCTGCAGTTCGATCTCAAAATCGGCCGCACGGTGCAGTCGCAGATTATCCATTCGACCATACCTTCGTTCAAAGCGATCGATTTAAGGTCGGCTTATGAGCCGATGGTTGAAGTTTCGGGCGATTATTTTGACTATTACCGCTCGCATGAATCGCTGACCATCATCATGGCCGATGTGTCGGGTCATGGCGTGCCCGCGGCGCTCATTACCATGGCGCTCCACTACCATTTTCGCCTGCTGTCGGCCCAGGGGTTAAGCCTGCTGGAACTTTTGCAGCAGCTGAACGAACAGATGAAATCGACACTGCCGCAGGGAATATATTTTACCGCGCAGCTGATGCGTGTCCATAGCGACTACAGTTTTACTTTCGTAAACGCGGGACATCCCAAGATGCTGCATTATTCGGCGTACAGCAACGAAATTCTCGCGCAGTACGACACGCCGGGTTACCCCCTGGGGATTACCAGCTTTGACATACGGAACTACGAAGAGATTTCGGGTAAACTGCGACCGGGAGAAACCCTGGTGATGATCACCGACGGTTTTGCCGAACAACACAACGCAAACCAGGAGCAGCCGGGCGCCGATAAGGTCGCGGCATGGATGTCCGCCGCGCTGGCGGAACCCGCGGGAGCGATCGAATCTTTCATGCAGAGTTTCAAACTCTACCGCGGCGACGAGGTAAATGAAGACGACCTCACCGTGCTGACGCTCCACTATAACCTGCGCCATCTCGAAGCAGATACCTATGTGCACCAGAGCCGGCAGAAGATTAAAACCAACGACTACGAGGCGGCGAAAGCCCTGGCATTGCAGGCGCTGGCCGTACGGCCGCAGCACCAGGACGCCCTCATCATCGTCGGTAAACTTGCCCTGATTGAGCGCGATTACAAGACCGGCGCCGAGTATTTGGCAAAGGCCTGCTCCCTGGACGACCATGTGGATCCGCAGATTCTGCTGCTGGCGGGGCATGCATCTTATAAGGCCAACGATATTTCATCGGCGAAGCGGTTTTTGAAGCTTCTGCTGGCTGACGAGCCGCAGCATATTAAGGCAGCCCTGTTGCTCATCCGCTGCTATGTCAGGGCCGGCGAGCCGCATAAGGCGATGCGCACACTGCACGCGGCAATGAAGTATGCGCCGCAAAACGATAAATTGCACCAGGTGGCAGCATTTTTAGAGAAGAAGAATCCGGCCGAAGCGGCAGTTGCCTGAGAAAATTGTAAAAAACGCTCGATCGTTTCTGTAGGCGTTTATTATCGCCATATGGAAATCGCATACTACTTCAAGAATTTACCCCCGACTGACGCTATTAAGGCTTATGCCACAAAAAAGATAGATAAGCTAAAAGAACGGCTGCACCACATCGAGGGCATCGATGTACGCTTTTCCCTGGAAAGGCAGAACCAGTTCTTCGAAATCACGGTGCACGGTGATGCTACGGTATTTCACCTGAAGAAAAGCGACAAAGATCTCTATGCCGCGATAGATAATGCACTCGATGTCCTGAATAACCAGATCGATAAGTACCGCAAAAAGTTCGAAGAGAAGACTTCCGAAGTCAAAGAAAAGTTTCTGCCGACCACAGACGATCGCACGGTCGAAGAAGAGACTGAAATCGAAATGCGCGATGCCGAAATCAAGCCGATGGACGACCTCGAGGCGGTATTACAGCTGCGTTCCAAGAAATTTCGTTTCCTCATGTACCATCACGCCGATGAAAAAAATTACGGTCTCGCGACGGCACGTAACGACGGCAACTACAGCATCGTGATGCCTTCGCCGGGTGGCGGCGGTTTTGTCGAAATGGTCGCACGGTTCTCCGAAAACAAACTCGAGAAGCTTGCTGAATCGATTTACCCGGTTTCCAAGTTTACCGTCGCCGAAGCGCTCGACGTTTTGAACGAGGCAAACCTCGAATACCTCGCATTTGTCAACGAAGACAACGATCGCCTGAACGTCATTTTCCACGCACAGGGCGGCGGCATCATGATAAAGAGGCCCGCGACCTGAAAGCGGTAAAGGTCAGAGAACTACTGGGTGACGCCGACCGGCTGAAGATTCGCCTGATCAACGAAGACGCGGATCTCGACCGCGAACTCAAAGAGATCGACGTCAACAGGCCGGGGCTTGCGCTGAACGGCTTCTTCGAACACTTTGCGCATGATCGCATGCAGGTTTTTGGCCAGGGCGAACATGCCTATGTCGCGAGCATCGCTCCCGAGAAACTGCTGGAGCCGCTCGAACGGTATTTCAATTACCCGATTACCGGCATCGTTTTCACACACGGTAACTTTCCTTCAGATCTGTTCCTGAAATTTGCCATGAAAAACCGCACCCCGGTTTTTGTATCGGGCCACCGCACCAGCAAATTCATCAATGTTTTTACCGATTTTCTCGATGCGCAATTGGCGCCGCAGACACTGTTGCACGGTACGCTTGTCGAGGTATCAGGCGTCGGTATTCTATTGCAGGGCAAGAGCGGCGTCGGCAAGAGCGAAACGGCCCTTGAACTCGTGCAGCGCGGCCATAGTCTTGTCGCAGACGACGCCGTGCGCATCGTCTGCCGCGATGCCTCACGGCTTTATGGCTATGTCTCGCAGACGATCGAACACCACCTCGAAATCCGTGGGCTCGGCATCATCAATATCAGTGACCTGTTCGGCGCCGGCGCCGTGCGGATGAATAAACGTATCGATCTCATCATCCATCTCGAAGACTGGGATGACAAGAAGGAGTACGACCGGCTGGGCCTAGAAGATCAAACCGAGGAAATTCTGGGTGTCGAGATTTCCGTCATGACGATTCCTGTACGCCCGGGCCGTAACGTGCCGGTGCTCATCGAAACGGCGGCGAAGAACTTTAACCTGAAATCGCGTGGGCACAATGCGGCGAAAAAATTCCAGGAACGGCTTGCCCGCATGATTAAAGAAGCGGCAGAGAACTAGGTAAGTTATGAAAAAGCGCCATCCAGAGCTTTGCCCATGGCAAAGCGCATTCCTTCGCGTTTCGCTTGCGAAACGCATGACTTTTTCATAACTTACCGCAGATGGTCTCGCGCAGCGCTACAATACGCAATGAAACCGGTGTTCACGCCCGGCCGGCGGCAGTGTTCGTGAAAGCCGCGAACAAATTTCCCTGCGAAATTTTCGTCGAAAAAGACGGCCAGCGCATCAATGGTAAGAGCATCATGGGGCTCATGATGCTGGCTTTGACGCGCGACACGCGTATCATGGTCATCGCCGAGGGTGAAAAAGAAGAAGAGGCCGTGGCCTCTCTTTGCTCGCTGGTTGAAAATAGTTTTATTGAATCCTGAAAATCTATTTTTCTGTGAAAGTTGCCCGGTTTTTTTCTCCGCGAGCGGCAAGCTGAATCATGTCCCTGAGTTCTTCTGCACTGTAGGGTTTTGCGATGTGCCCTGTGAACCCCGCTCCACGGCATGCGGCAAGATCTGAAGGCAGTGCGTTCGCGCTCAGCGCGTATATGGGCATGCGGCTATTCGCGTTTGTCAATAGCCGTGCCTGGCGCACTGTGGTATACCCATCCATTTCTGGCATCTGCAAATCGATCAGTGCGAGATCATATTCGTTTTTCCTTAATAGCGCCAATGCTTCGAGACCGTTGATCGCGGAGTCAAAACGGTGCTGGTCCTGCTTCAAAATATGTTCGACCAGCATCAGGTTGATTTCATCGTCTTCAGCTATTAATATTCTAAATGAAAGTCTGGGTTGTGATACGATAGCGGAAGCAAATGGGATATCGGGCGTCTTTTGAAGCACAACGGTAAAATTAAAGACAGTTCCCCCGCCTGCGTTCTCTTTGACATTAATCTCGCCTTCCATCAGAGAAACAATACGCGAAACGATCGCGAGGCCCAAACCCGAGCCTCCGTACCGGCGGCTTACCCCTGCATCGGCCTGGACAAAACTCTCAAAGATCATTTGCCGTTTTTCGGGAGAAATGCCGATGCCCGTATCAGCAACAGAAAAATGTACCCGTACACGATCTGCGTCTTCAGCAATCGCGGTTGTGTGGGCAGAGATGATAATTCCTCCCCGCCCGGTAAACTTTATGGCGTTGCCGATTAAGTTCATGAGTACTTGCGAGAGCCGCGCGGCATCGCCGCTTAAATTTGAATTCTCCACCTGGTTCCTGACAGAAATGGATAACCCTTTGGCCGCGGCTGCCGGCCTGAAGAGATCGACCAGACTCTTCAACAAATCCGCCAGGTCAAACGGACCTTTCTCCAGTGTAAATCGCCCCTCTTCGATGCGCGAAAAATCAAGTACCTGATTGACAAGATGCGCCAACCGGTTTCCGCTTTCTTTCAGGGCATGTGTATATGTAACCCGTTCGGTGGCCGGCAGGTTATCTGTCAAAAGCTGGGCCAGGCCCAGCATCGCTGTGAGCGGGGTCCGGATTTCGTGGCTCATGATGGACAGAAACTCCGTTTTAAACCGATCCGCAGCCACGGCCGCTTCACGCTCAATCTTAAAGGTGCGCACCTGGCTTGCGAGGGCAAAGGAAAGAATGGTTATTGCACCTGTCGCTCCGATGATAAATCCGAATTGTGATACGGGTGTCGATTGGACTATGCCGAGAGTAACAAAGGCAAATGCAACCGTACCCGCTGCAAAACTAAGAAGCGCGGAGAAAAAATACCAGGCAACGGTTTTCCGTTCGCGAATGCCGAGGGTTACGGCAAATAATATGGGAACAAAAAGTGAAACGCCGGAGATAATCATCGTACGCACGACGGTTCCGTATGAGAGGAATGGTAAAAAAAACAGCGGAGCAACTACCAATAGCGGGGAAAAACGTAAAACCCGGTCAGTCCATTTCCAGTGCTCCGATCCAATGGCGAAACGCACAAACTGCGCTCCCAACACGCCGAAAAGTCCGATCGCAAACGCATTGATGTTCAAAGCAAACCGTGGATAATCGGGCCAAAAGTATTGGTAAGCGAAGCCGTAGGTTGCTGAGTAGAATACGATGCCTACCCATACAAGGCCCGAATAGACAAAGAAAACACGGGAACGAAGGAAAAAAGCGATAGCCAGGTTATAGACGAACAGTAATAAATGCGAACCCAGAATGAGACCGAAAATCAATGTTTCGCGGATCTCAAATTCCCTGAAGGCTTCAGGACGCCAGATCTGCACGGGTATTTGTAAGGATGTTTCGGAGCTGACCCGCAGGTAATAGGTAACATCCAGCCCCTTTTTCAAATGGATTGGAAATACAAATTTGCGGCTTGGATAGGGGCGTTCGGCAAAGGGGCGCTTTATTCCCGTTTGAACCACTTTAAATCCATCGGGTACCGCTGGTTCGAAAAATTGAATATCGCTGAGCCGCGGGGCGGGAACCACGAAAAACCAAAGACCGTCTTTTTCGGAACGGAGTGTTATGCGTACCCAATAAGCTGCATCTGTGAAGCCATAGGACGGAACTCCTTTACCCGCAGACTGCCAGGGGGCGTTCATTTCCGCTGGATCTTTTACCTTCTGAACTTCTTTCGCGACAAAAAGTTTTTCCGCGGCCAGATAGAAATCTGCTTCGTTTACCTTCAGTGTCTTTGAAGAAGGTATATCCGCCGCCTGCGCGGCAGAAAAAATAATAAACAAACCTGAAAAGAGAGCAATTGGAATTTTGTTAAAGCGGAACATTCGGAAAATATCCCCCATGGGTGCGGCTGTGGGCACCAGCTCTCTCAGGGTAAAGCCTGTTTTCGTCGTTCAGGGTCGGGGGAAATCCGGATGCCGGGGGCGCATCGCCAGCGTTTGCCCTTCGAATTCATACATCGAACGTTTGCCGTAATAATCCGATTTGGTTTCTTCCATATGGCAATCAGCCGTTGTTGCAAAACCGCGGATTGCCTGGGCGAGATCGATTTGTTTTCTGAGCTCCGCCATTTCTGCGGGATCAAACGACATTTTTTGATCAGGGCCTGGCAGGTTCTTATCGAGTGTGAAATGTTTTTCAACAATCACGGCGCCGCCGGATACCGCGGCAAAAGCGGCGATGGTGCCTTCGGTGTGGTCCGAGAAGCCTAACGGAATCTTCTTATCGGCTGGGAGCAGCGCCGCGATGCGGCCCAGCCGGGAAATGTTGGCTTTTTCTACGGGTGTCGGGTAGAGCGACACACAATGGAGCAGGGCATAAACAGCTGCGGATTTTTCGAGGTGGCCGATCGTCGACTTCACTTCGTTTTCGCTCGCTGCACCCGTCGATACGATGAGTGGTTTCTTTTGTGCTGTCACCGCCGCCAATAGCGGCCAGTTATTCACGTCACCCGAAGCAATTTTGAACGCGGGGACATCCAACTTTGTAAGATTTTCAACCCAGTCGGCGGTGAGTGGTGTTGAGAAAAATATCAGGCCTTGCGCAACCGTGTAATCCCGAAGCTGTTCATGGAAAGCAAAATCGAGTTCGAGGCCGGCGAAGATGTCATAGAGACCGTGGGTATTTTCAAACTTCCGGTTAATAAAATATTTGGTCGTATAGGATTGCAATTTCACCGCGTTGACGCCGCTGGTTTTCGCTGCGTCGACCATGCGCTTAGCCAGATTAAGATCGCGGTTATGGTTGAGGCCGAACTCGGCGATGAGAAACGGTTTCTCCGATGCAGATATTCTTCTGTCGGACGGATTTGCGGCTGAACGCCTGAGATTCATGAAATCTCAGCGGCGCTTCGAGCGGCCGCGCAGGCCCTTGAGAAATTTGACAGGGTTTACGTTCTCGCCGTTCTTAGAAATTTCAAAGTGCAGGTGCGGACCGAAAGAATAACCCGTGTCACCGGTACGTCCCAGGACCTGGCCGCGGCGTACGCGCTGGCCGACGGCCACGTGGCGGCGTGAAAGGTGACCGTAGAGTGTCTTGTAGGTGTCGTCGTGCGTCACGATGATGGCGTTGCCGTAGCCGCCCAGCCAGCCTGAATAGGTGATCGTGCCTGACTTCGCGGCGCGTACAGGTACATAGAATGCCTTGAGGTCTAAGCCCTTGTGGAAGGCTGAGCGTGGGTAATTACGCCAGCCATAACCTGAGGTGACGACACGGCTGGATACCGGGATCAGCCAGCCCTCGGCGTGGCGTATGGGCTTCGCGCCGGGCAGAAAGATCTCTTCGCCGACGTCTAAGAGGTCAATATTGACATGCTCATTTTCGGTCATGAACTTATCGAGCGTGACCTTGTGCGCCTGCAGAATGTTTGCGAGGCGCTCGTTTTTCTTCACGATGTAATAAAACCCGTCGCGGGTCGGCACCGAAAGTGTCTGGCCAGGTGAAATTTCCTGGAATTCATTGAGGCGGCTCGAACCGCTGATCGATTCAGGTTTGACTTTGTACTTTTTAGCGACGGATTGCAGCGTATCACCGCGCTTCACCTTATACTGCAGCTTCTGCACTTTATTCGCACTGTTCTCTTCGGCTTTGTCGCTCTGCGTGCGCTCTTCGAGCACACCCATGAGCTGGTCTTTGATTTTTTCGTCGCCTTCAAATTGCGCGATTTCGCCGGTGATGTCCGACGCTTCGCTGATAACCTTGCCCGACTCAAGGCGTCCCACACCGCCGATACCGGTCTTGGCCTCAGAGAAAGCCATCTTCACAGCGTTCTGGCGTTTTTTCCAAAGAGCGATAGATGTAGATGTGACGATGCAGGCCGAAGCGAGCACAAGCCACACCATCGCGCGGCGGTCGATCCGCAATGCGCCGCTCTTCAGTGTACCGCGGCGCTTGTAAAAATACAGAAACTGGCCTTTGCCCTGATAGGCAACCTCGGCAAAACCCAAATTGATGCGCAGGCCACTGAGGCGGGGTTTTGTTTCTACGGGTGCGGCAAAAACGGGAGTCGGAACTACCGTCGGAGCCTTTTTGGCCGCTGCCGCTGACGGTTTTACGTCGAGGACAAAGAAATCTTTTCGGTCAGTTTTTTTCGGTGGCATCGAGCGCATAGTCGACCTATGCTCTGATTTTCGACCTGAACTAGTGTTTCCTTTGAGAGCTTTTTTTCTGGCCAAGGTAGATCAACCGCCGTTCGATAGATTATTGAATGCCTTTTTTGTCGAGTTCGCGCACTAAACCATAGCTTTCTTCAACGATTTTACGCGGGTCTTTCTTATGACCACCGTGGATGCTGACATTGCCCTTGAGGACCACGCCGCGTGAGATCGTGAGCACTGGAGTTATAATATCGCCGACCATTCTGCCCGTTTCGGTGAGACGCACTTCGTCTTTCGCGTCGATATCACCGATCAGTGTGCCTGCGAGAATGACCTCGCGCGCGGTGATATTGGTCTTCACCTTGCCGGTTTCGCCGACAACAAGCGCTTCGTCGGTGCGTATATCGCCCTCAAACTTGCCGTCGACCCTGAGGCTGCCTGAAATATAAAAACGCCCTTCGAAGATCGAGCCTTCACCGATTACAGAGTTAGTTTGATCGTACTTAGCCATGGTTCACCTGCGCCGAAATAATAGGTCAGAACATAAGGCAGAGGCATCGTGAGAATCAAAAAAGCCCTGTAAGGCATCGCTCAGAAATGGCCCCGATTCTGCCGAAAATAAAAGGTAATGCCGAGACCTCTCTCACGTTTCCCGTTTTATGTCACCTGCATTTTTATGCTCAGTGGGATCTCCCCCGTCAGCCTGGCAGCGTATGAGAACAAACCCGACTTCGACGACTACCGCAAGTTCGGCGACGTGGTCGAGAAGTACTCGCGCAACAAAGAGAATAATACCTATGGAGTGACGTTGCGTATGCGCGAGAGCGCCATACATGCGCTTGCCGACGGCCGCGTGCACAGTTCAGGGCGCCTGAGGGGATACGGGCGCTATGTAATTGTCGATCATGGCCAGGGCTGGCATTCGCTCTACTCGCATCTTGCGCGCGTCGACGCCGCGAAAGGAAAAGAGGTGAAGCGAGGCGCCGTGATCGGCATTGCGCGTCACAAAAGGCTTTTTTTGGTTGTATCCTACAGAGGAAATCCAATAAACCCCTCAGAAGTGATGAGCGCCCGCATATATTCTGAACATCTGACGGCGGCGGCGAACGACTAACATGGCCTGGGAACTCGTCAACGGCACTATCGTCACACCGCGTGACGTCATCGAACGCGGCTCGGTCACGATCGATAAAACGCGCATCGCGCAGGTCTCAAAGACCTCGCGCAAATCACAAGATACCATGCAGATCGACGTCAACGGCATGCTGGTATTCCCCGGTCTCATCAACTGCCACGACCATTTGCTCGGTACCTATGTGCCGCGCGTCGGCGACCGCCGGCCCTACCTCAACTGGCTGGAGTGGGATAACGATCTCAAGAGTTCACCTGCGTATGCAGAGCGCCAGCAAATCGAATCTTCAGACCTCTACCTGCTCGGCGGCTACCGCCACCTGCTGTGCGGCATCACGCGCGTGCAAGATCATATTCCGCATTTTGTGCGCGAGCTGTTTGCGAAGAACATGCCGATCAAAATCATTTCTGATTTTGCCATGGCGCATTCGGTGACATCGTATGCGCTGAAATGGGGCGACGGCATCGAGATCGAGCATGCGAAAGCGAAAGAGAAGAACATCCCCTTTATCACACATTGTTCAGAAGGTTATGACGAAGAGACGCTGAGAAGCGTCGAGACACTTGCCGCGAAGGGCGCGCTTAGCAAGCAGACCGTGCTTATCCATGGCATCGCTTTTTCAGACAAAGACATGGAGCTGCTCGCGGCGAATAAATGCAATGTCGTCTGGTGCCCGGTATCGAACCTCTATATGTTCGAGCAGACCGCGCGCGTCAAAGAGCTCTTAGACCTCGGCATCAACGTCTGCCTCGGCACCGATTCGCCGATGTCGGGCAGTTTCAGCATTTTTGAAGAATTCCGCGCCGCGCGCGAGTTCTACAAGTTCGCCTATGGCAAAAGTATCGACGACCGTGTGCTTGTCGACATGCTCACTACGAATGCAGCGAAGGCGATGTGCCTTCCCGACGCGGGTGAAATAGCCGAAGGCAAGACTGCGGATTTACTCCTGATCGACGGCAATTCGGCGAATCCATGGGCATCCCTCACCCATGCCGACTATGCAGACGTTATGCTGGTTATCGCCGACGGGGCGCCGCGTTATGGCGATATTGCATTTCAGCCTGTGTTTGACGCGATGAAGATACCATACCAGACGATTCTCGTGAAGGGCGCACGCAAGATTATCGCCGGCGATATTCTCGGGGTGCAAAGTCGTATACGGCACGCAGTCAAATTTAAAAAGGAACTCGATTTTCTGCCGATAGAGGCCGCTTAATGCCGATCACACGTAACTACTCAGCCGGTTCCATTGTTTATTTTGCCGGCGATGTCGGCGAAGACGTCTATGTAATGCAGAAGGGCCGTATCAGCCTTATCTCCACCTCGCTCGACCAGAAAGACGACATCAAAGAAGACGTGCGCAAGGGCGAGTTTTTCGGTGTCAAATCGGCTTTGGGCCGTTACCCGCGCGAAGAGACGGCGCAGGTGCTCGCCGATTCCCAGGTGCTGGTCTTTAAACTTCCCGAATTTGAACAGTTTGGGCAGAAAAATACCCGCATCGTTTTACAGATGCTCAAGGTTTTTTCGTCGCAGCTGCGCCGCGTGCATAAAGCGGTGCGTGAATTTTTGGGCGAGCACGGCGCATCAGAAGCTTCGATGGAGCTCGTGAGCGTGGGCGAATATTATTATAAAGCAGGCAAAACCGATTACGCTCTTTATGTGTTCGGAACATACCTCAAAAATTTTCCCGCAGGCCCGCTGGCCGAGCGTGTACGCAAACTCTCGCAAGCCGTGAAACAAGGTTCGCCCTTTCCGCTCGATTTGCCCGATCTCGCCGAAGAGATGCAGCGTAACGAAGTTGCTGCGCGCACCGGCTCGATGATGAGCCGTATCGAACAGGCGCCGGTCGACAACTATGAAGAGCATGCGGATGTACCGCTGCCCGACGACGATCTGCCGCCGCTCGACGCCTCAGCCCACGATCTCGGCGACTTGCCGCCGCCGGCAGATTTTGACATGCCGATGCCTGACGACTTCGGCGACATGGGCGGCGGAAAATCTGTCTCAGATCATTTTAACGATGGCCTGACCGCCTTTGCCGGCCAGCGTTTCGACGAAGCACTCACCGCGTATCACGAAGCACTTACCGCGGCAGGTACGGCAGATCCCGCGATGCACGAAAAGATTTTATTCGAACTCGGCCGTACGCATGTGAAGAAGGGCGACAGCAAGGGTGCAGTGGAAAAATTTTCAGAGATACTGCGCACTTACCAACACGGCACTTATACCAAAAAGACCATGATCCAGCTCGCTGAAATCTACGAGCGTGCGCGCGACACGGCGCGGGCCGTGCAGTTTTATGAAAAAGCGGCGCGCATTCCGCCGCAAGATAAAGAGGCGAATATCGCCCAGCAGAAAGCCAATCAGCTCAGGGGAAATAAATGACCGGCGGCGGGCTCTTCAACAAATTCGGTAAGCAGTTCAATACCGGCGAAATTATCTTCTGCGAATTTGAGCCTGGCAACAGCTTTTATCTTATCCAGACGGGCAGGATAAAAATCTCCAAAGTCGTCAAAGACAAAGAGAAGACGATGGATATCCTCGGCGTCGGCGACATTTTCGGCGAAATGGCGATTCTCGAAGAGCAGCCGCGCTCGGCGACCGCAACGGCGATCGAACCCGTCACGGTACTGCATTTTGACCGGGATAATTTTGTCTCGATGATGATGAGCCAGCCGCAGCTTGCTTTCAAACTCCTGGTAGTGTTCTCAAAACGTATCTATGACGCCAAACGCCGCCTCATGATACTCCTGCTCGACGATATACAGTCGAAGATTGCGGACGTTTTCCTGATGCTGGCCGAAAAAGAGCCGACTTTTGCCAATATGCGCGAGGTCTCGTTTCCTGTGACGATCGACGATGTCGCCAATTGGGCGGGTACCGGCACCGACCAGGTCTCAGAGCAGCTCAACCATTGGGCCAAAATCGGTAAAATTGAGCTTTACAGTGACCGCATTTTCGTACGGAATATGGCGGATTTTAAAAGGATTGTCGCGCAGAAGCGGAAGGTTGAAAAAAGATAAACATTAGCCCGCTTTCTGCCGATATAGACTAGGGGAAACTATGTTACGGAAAATCATTTTTGCCATGCTGTTGTCCGCGCCGCTCGTATTTGCGCAGACCAACGAAAATAAAGGTACGGGAGCTGCAAAAGCCCCTACGGGAACCGATGCCCAGCCTGCGGGCGGACGCATTCGCGATGAGCGGGTTTCGGTCGAAAACATGACGTTCTGGAAAAAGAACGCCACGGACGGCAAGGGTGACTACCTTGAGTTCACCTTCGACATCGTCAACAAGACCGAAGACAGCATTCCCCTGAAAATGTTCATCATCGCCTTCAATGAACGCGACCTCGTCGACGCGGAATACCGCCGCTACGTGGAATATCCTAAATGGCGCAAATGGGACGAAGATAAGAAGATGCACAAACTGGTGCTCTTCAACAGCATCCCTGACACGAAGCACGAAGATGTCGCGGCATACGCGCGCAAGAAAGAGGAGACTGTCGCCAAGAACGGCGGTTTTAAGCCTAAAGATGAGCCAGCGCAACCAACCGGTAACAAAAAAAAGTCACCCACGCTGAAGGAATTTCTGCACTACGTACAGTATGTTCATGATAACCCAAACTCGGGTCTCGACGTCATGCTGCAGGGTTTTGAAGACGCCAAATTCACGCGCAAGGTCGAGCCGACCTACCGCATCGAAGAAAAAGCACTCAAAACCAACGTCTGGGGCAAGCTGCTGTCGCGCTACCGCGTCGACCGTAAGTTCTTCAACCATATCGGCCTTGTGCTCTACGATACAGAAACAAAAAAAATCGTACACCGCCAGTTCTACAGCATCAACGGCAAATTCAAGATTCTCTGACGAACCCACCCGATAAGTCTTGTCGTCGCGGCTCAGCAATTTAACCGCGACGTAAGATGCTCACCCGCCGTATCGGCCAGTTTTTTGAGCGCAGCCGTGAGCACTGGCTGTTCGTGCCGCTCTTTGTGCTGCTGATTCTGTCGTTCATCTATGTTTTTTTTATTGGTGAGAAGGGGCTCATGGCCTACCGCGTGCGGCTGCACGAACGCGAAGAACTGAAGACGCAGATCGAAAATTTTACCCGTCAGAAGGCGGAGCTCAAACAGAAACTGGTGATGCTGAGCAATAAAGACATGGCGGTCCAGAAGTTCAGTAAGGATTTCTACCTGTTTCAGGAAAAGGTGCGCATTCTGAAATTCCGCGAGGGCAGCGAAGAGAAACTTCCCGAAATTACGGCAGCCGCCGATCTGGCGACGACGCAGAAATTTTATATTATTTTTACCAGCATTGTGATCGCGCTTGTCACATTGTTCTTCTACCGCCGCAACACCGCGCGCATGAATATGGATAAAGTGCGGCCTTTTGCGCTTTCAGACGATACTTGAGGTAAGATGCGAATATTTTTCCTGGGCTCAGTGCTTGTTACGGTGGGACTATTTGCCGCCGACCCGCTGGTTAAATACCGTGCCGCCGTCGAAAAATTCGAAGCGAAAAAATACGCTGACGCGCAGAAACTTTTCAACGAATTCATTACTGAAAATCCCTACGAAGCCGAGGTAAAAAAGTCATGGTATTACATGGCGCTGACCTCTGAAGCGCAGGGCCACTACCACGAAGCCATTACCCGGGCAAACATCACGCTCGAGCGTTATCCCGGGCATAATGACCGCCTCGAACTCAAGGTGCTTACAGGCGAATGCCTCTACAAAGTGAATGCGCATGCCCGCGCTGAGAAGATTCTGCTCGATACCGGCCGCACGGTAAAAGAGGGCAAGCTGCGTTACCGCATCGACAAGACGCTCGGTCTCATTGCCTATGATGCGCGCCTGCTCCCCAAAGCGACGACCCACCTCAAGGCGGCGCTGCGCATCCATGAAAAAACTCCGACGGGCGATGCGGATGTTTTTACGGTCTACAAAACTTTAGGTACGATCTATGCGGATGACGCGCTGCAGATCGAAGCCGCAGCGACTTACCTGCAGTCGGCGATACAGATCGGCGAGGCGCAGAAGAATCCCGAGGTGAAAACGCTCCGGGTTTTACTGAGAAAAATTTCACTGCGTCGCATCGACAAGCTGAACGGCTTGCCTGACAACTCGATCGCCGATATCCGTGTCGACGGCGACGATATCTATGTCGCGACCTGGGGTGCGGGGCTCGTGCGTTACCTGAGATCACAGGATAAGCTGGAGAAGATACCCTTGCCGTCGCCGCAGCTACGCGGTATCTATGTGGATTTTGAAGAAATCTTTGTCACATCTTTCGATGGTGTTTACCGCATCGCGAAGAAAACCGGCAAAACTTCTGCCTTGAGCGACGACTCGGGCGAACTGAAACTTGGGCAAAAAACCATCAAAGATGACCGGTATATTTATTTTTCCACGCTCAACCGCGGACTCATTCAGTATGATACCATCAAGAAGAAGGTTGTAACCCTGGGCAAAGAATCGTGGGTCGGATCAAATCAGGTCTATGCCATCGACGCGGATGTCGATTACATCGCCGTGGGTACGCTCGATCGCGGTGCCGCCATCCATAATAAGAAGACGGGCGAAACCTTTCGCATCATGACCGGCGAGGGGGGGCTCAGATCAGAGAATGTGAAGGCGGTACTGCTCGACGGGCGTTATGTCTATGTCGGCGCGCACAACGACGGCGTCTATGTCTATGACATCCGCGAGAAAAAACTGACCCGCCTCAAAATGGAGCTGCCTTTCCCGTCTGCATTTGCCCGCCGCGATAATGAGATCTTCATCGGCACGTCGGGGCAGGGCATTCGTATTCTCGACCGCAACGATAACAGCGTCGAGAAGCTCAGCGCCGTCGAAGGCTTAAGCTCGAACGAAGTGCAGATTCTGCGCATCGAGGGCGACTTTCTCTGGGTGGGTTATCTGGAGAATGGCATCGATGTGGTCTATAGGCCACAAAAAGAGAAATAACGCCGCTTAGGCGAATGTCTCTTTGTTGCCGATGAACTTAATCCCGGGATTCTCTTTCGCTTTCGCCAGGAAACTGCGCCAGATGCGGTCGATCATATTCGCCGCCTGGCCCGTCGGTGCCATGAACTGCAGGTGCAAGACAATATGGCCGCCCTGCATCTCGGTTAAAACCCGCGGTTCGCGGTAACCCGACATGACATCGCGGTCATCCTCATCGGTCTCTTGCTGCTCTTTGGCGGCGATCGCCGTCGCATAGTGTTCGTTCGTGATCGAGCTCAGCAGAGCCGCGGCAGAATCCCAGTCAGACACAGCGTCGAGATGCACGTGGATCTCCTGAAAGGTATGCGCGATCTGTTTGCTCGTGGTGGCGATGATTTCGGTGAAAATTTTCGCGTTCGGGAAAAAAATAATGCGCCCGGTGGTGAGTCCCCCCTCGGTGCTTGAAACTTCCATGATGCTGGTTTCCATGAGGCGGATGTCAATCACGTCGCCCGCAATCTGCCCCATCTGCACGCGGTCGCCGATCACGTAGGGCCGGCGGATGACGATATAGGCCCAGCCGCCGATGCACAGCCAGAGATCACGCGTGACGATCAGAAAACCGGCACCGAAAATACCCAAAAAGGTGGCAATGTTACGGATAGAGGGCAGCCAGACGGGCAGCAGTAAAAAGACACCGACGAAAAATACGAAATATGAAACGCCGCGCCGGTAACGCATGCGCACGAATTTGTCTTCGATGCTGCGGTTGGCGATGCCGACCACCATCGCGCGTATGAGTACCAGGAGCACAACCACGATCGCCGTCGCGATGTAGGTGTGCCCCGTTGTGAGTTTAACCCAGAGATTATTGAGATTCGTCGGACTGAAAAAATCAGCCATGCATTATGCGCTGCGTTTTCTCATCGAAGGATTGAGAACTTTTTTGCGCAAACGCAGGCTTGAAGGAGTCACTTCAAGGGTTTCGTCATCTTCGAGAAAGTCGAGGCACTGTTCGAGCGACATTTTTTTATGAGGCACGAGGCGCAGCGCTTCGTCTGTACCCGAAGCACGGACGTTACTCTGCTTTTTTTCCTTAATCGGGTTCACGTCGAGGTCATTATCTTTTGCATGCAGGCCAATGACCATGCCAACGTAGACAGGTACCTGGGCAGTGACGAACAGGTCACCGCGGTCCTGGATACTGAAAAGAGCATAGGCGTTGGTTGCGCCGGCTTCCATACTGACGATCGCGCCACGCGTACGGCCAGAGAAATCGCCCGCGTAAGGGCGGTAACCCAGGAACAAACCTGACATTGAGCCTTCACCGCGCGTTTCAGTTAAGAAAAAGCTGCGGAAACCGATGAGGCCGCGCGTCGGCATTTCATATTTGATGCGGACGAACCCTGTTGACAGGGTTTCCATAATCATCATCATACCTTTGCGGCGGTTCAGTTCCTGTATGACACCACCTGAATACGTTTCTGGCATATCCATAACCATTTCTTCAAACGGTTCAAGCTTTTCGCCGTTTTCTGTTTTGAAGATAACCTGTGGTTTTGAGACACCCAGTTCAAATCCTTCGCGGCGCATATTCTCGATGAGGATTGCGAGCTGCAGTTCGCCCCGACCGGCGACTTCGAACGAATCTCCGCGGTCCTGGACTTTGAGCGAGAGATTGGTTTTCAGTTCGCGTTCCAGGCGCTCGCGTATGTTACGTGAAGTCACCCATTTACCTTCTTTGCCGGCAAATGGCGAGTCGTTGACCCAGAACTGCATCGATACCGTTGGTGGTTCGATCTTGATGCGAGGTAACGCCTCTGCGACGCTTTCAGCGCAGAGCGTATCGCCGATCGTCATCTCTTCGATACCCGCGATCGCGATAATGTTAGGGCACGATGCTTCGTTGACCTCGATGCGCTTGAGCCCGAGGAAGTCGAACAGCTTCGTGATTTTGTGTTTTGACACGGTGGGTTCGCCTTTTTCATTTTCACCGCGCAGAACGACTTGGTCTCCGACTTTGACTGAACCATTGAAGACGCGGCCGATACAGATACGGCCGAGATAGTCGTTGTAGTCGAGGTTCGTCACCTGGAATGTGAATGGGCCTGCGGCATCGCCGGCGCCGTCGCGAGCATATTTCATGACAGTGTCGAGCAGTGGTTTAATCGATGCCTTAGACTCGGGCTTTTCGAAATCCGCCCAATCTAAGAATGCATAGTTGTTCTTCGCACTGGCATAGATAACCGGGAAGTCTGTCTGTTCATCGGAAGCGTTGAGCTCGACGAAGAGGTCGAAAACATCGTTGATCACCAGCTGGGGATCGCAGTTGGGTTTATCTACCTTATTGATAACGAGAATAATTTTGTGACCGAGTTCGAGCGCTTTTTTCAGAACAAAGCGCGTCTGCGGCATCGGGCCTTCCATCGCGTCGACGAGCAGTAAGCAGGTGTCGACCATACGCAGAATACGCTCGACTTCGCCGCCGAAGTCGCTGTGACCCGGGGTATCGACGATGTTGATGCGGGTGCCTTCGTATTCGACGGCGGTGTTCTTCGCAAGAATCGTGATACCACGTTCTTTTTCAAGATCATTCGAGTCCATGGCGCGTTCCGTCACGTCTTTGGCGTCGCCGCCGGAGCAGAAGTTTAGAATCTTGTCGACGAGGGTTGTTTTACCGTGGTCGACGTGAGCAATAATGGCAATGTTTTTCATAGTTTTGTACGCTGCCAAAAACTGGAGTCGAGATGAGGTGTAAACCAAAGAAGATATGCCGGCTAGCTGCCGGATTTCAGGAAAATCACGACGGCCCTGTCAGCAGGGCCGCCGCAAAGTATCAGAAAGTATAGTTCGCGGCAATTCCCGGCATAATATTGAAGGAATTGGCCGAGTAGTCAGCGGCACTGGCCTGCCCCATGGGCTGGTTCACGGTGGCGAAAGAATAAGCGAAATTCACGAACCCGCTGAGCGAAAATTCGCGCGTGATTTGATAATCGTATCCGGCGCGCAGCGACGCGATCGGGGACAAAAGGATTTTCGTAGTGGCAGAGCCGTTATCTGCTTTGAGCAATCCCACCGAATAGCCGAAGCCCGCGCCCGCCCATAATCCTTTGATGAAATAATACCGGGCCAGCAGTTCCATGGGAATATAGGTAAGCCTTTCGGTCTGTTCCTGGCCGAAGTAGGTGGCTGTGTTGGTATAAATCTGCATATACCCGGCGGAGAAACCGACCTGTGTCCGTGAGTTTCCGTACCAGCCGATGGCGCCGAAAGACGGAGAATAATAAGTCCCCGAATTTGACAGAGTGGAATCCACGGCCTTCGAGAAGGTGCTTTTCGTCGAATAGTTGAAAGCGCCCCAGGCAGATAGCTGGAAATTCGCATTCTTCCAGAATTCGTAAGATGCCGGCTCTGATGTGCCTGATTTTTCCTGCGCATGGATCGGTACCAGCAGGATTGCCGCCATCGAGATTGCCATCGTAATTTTTTTCATCATTAACTCCTTATCCGTTTTTTCTTAAAAGTTCGAGATCGCTGACAAGGCGGTCGAGATCCATACCGCCGCGCGTGCGGTAGATACCCCGCAGGTAAGCATTCTTATCCAACAGATAGATATTTTCTGTGTGGAGAAAGTCCGTGCCGCCGTCGGTCCGGCTTTTGGTGACGACATCGGCGTTAAAGGTTTTGCGTGCTATCTGGTAGATCGCCTCTTTTGCGCCGGTTAAGAAATACCAGTTCTGTTGGGTCGCAGAGAAGCGCGCCTTGTAATTTTTTAAAACCTCTGCCGAGTCGTTCTCGGGATCGACACTGATTGAAAGAAAAACAAGATCGCGCTGGTCGGGGATTTTTGCCGAAAGTTTTTTAACGTTTGCGGTTACCATTGGGCAGATACCTGAACAGCGGGCAAAAAAGAAACCGACCAACGTAAATTTATCGGCGAGATTTTTTTTGGCGATTTCGCGTCCCGATTCAGAGATCAGCGAAAAGTCATTCAGTCGCCGCAAATCGCCGGGCAGCGCGGCGCCAGTGGCCCACCAGGGATCGAGAATTTCTCCCTTGTAGTAAGGTAACTTGCCTTCTTTAGGAATAGAAACCTCAGTCATGTCTTTTCGGAAAGGCGGATTTTTATCCTTGCTGCAGGATATGAATCCGGTTGCAGAAAGTGAGAAGAGTACCGCCATAATTAAGTGTTTCATGTTTTCTGTTTTACCGTGTCGCAGTTCTTACTTCCGGGAACGCCCGTCTGGCCTGTGGGGCCGACGATGATATTCTGATAGACCTGTCCGTTTTCGCGCAGTTGCTTGTGGACGACGACGTTTCCGCTATCGTCGTATTTTTTGTACTCATAGACCTGACCGTTAGCGTACCAGCTCCACGATTCGCCTTTATACCGGCCATTTTCAAATTCTGCATAAAACTTATATTTGCCATTGTCGTGCCAGCCGCGGTGCACGCCAACTTTGACGCCTTTTTTATAGCTACGTTCTTCGATGAGCGTACCACTTTCAGCCCAGGTCATAACCGGACCGTTTTCGTAACCGTCCTGGTAGGTTGTCAGGCGGCGGGCGTTTGTTCCGGCAAATTCCTGGGTGATTTCACCGTTTAAAGGTTCGCCGTGGTAGAACATTTGTCCGCCGCTGCGCACACTCAGATTTTTATCGTCGAAGGTGACCTTGTATGTTTTGGTACAGGCCACCCCGATCAATACCAGAAGTAATGTGCAGCTTTTGAGCATATTCTCTCTGATGTTTCCGAATGTTAGTTGGTGGAAGTTCCCTGCACGCCTCTGAAATAGGAGCCAACTAATGTTTTTGTGCTAGTCGCGTATGTAGCGCCGGCGGCAGTCGCAGTGGCATCCTGTGAATAGTGATAATGATAAGTTGCAGTTGAAAAGTGTTTAGTCGTAGTCGTATGGCCGTGCAGTCTGTCGAGAGCGGTAGTGCTACTACCTGCCGAGTCTGTTGTGCTGTTGCCGACTGCCGCGCTGCCGTTAAAAGTAAGCGTTTTGGCTCCAACTCCATCGTTCTGATCGCATTTTTCATCATATAGCGCATAGCCATCGAGCATAATGCCAAGAAGCGCCCCACTTGCCATGGAAGACGAAACTTTATAGACTTCGGAGTGATGGTGATAGATATTAGTTCCATCCGGATGACCGGCATAATTATCAAAAGTAAAAGCCTGCTGCGTTAGCGTGTCGCCCGGTGCAGCCGAATTGTTGAAGACCTGTAAGCCGTTAACCGTGATGCCAATCGTTGCTTGCCCGGCCTGAGTACTTGTTAACGTGCCTGACTGGGGGGTAGGATTGATAGGTATGTTGATGACAAAATTTTGTGTTGCAATGATGTTGGTTCCTGCCCCGTAATTCGTACCATTATCTGCGGTGAGCGAATAGCTATGATTAACCGTGAAGTTTTCATATAAAGTCCCTTTGTTCGTGCATCCACCATTCTTCGTCTGGCTGCCGCAATAGTAGTAGCTTTTATGATTCGGTAAATTTACGGACTTAAACACATAATTAGACCCGTCTTTATAAACAACCTGGCATTTGAAATTGTCTTTAATCCATGTAGGTAGATCAGAATCCAGCGCCGTGTTGACGTTCGTGACGCAGCCGCTGCCCGAATCGAGCGTGGCAGTCAGCGTCGAAACAGTACCGGTCGTGGTTTTTGCGCTGGCAATGTTTCCTAATTTTGTATCTGTGGTGACATTGCCGCAGCCAAGGCCCGCCAAAAAGAGCGAGGCCGCCGCGGCAAATCCGGTTTTAAAGGTCAAATGGGCTAATTTCATGATATTTTCCTCCAAGCATGCATAGGGAATCTGTATATAGATTCCATAACAGAATAAACCGGACACGATTTTTCCGCAATTTACGACATTTTTAAATGTATCGATCGAGGCATTTTCCCGAAAATTGCGGGGGCTGCCGGGAATTTATTCTGTTTCTTCTTTATAATCCAGGGCAAGCTGCCCCGGCCAGGTCCATGAAAAGCTGAGGATAGCCTTTGTGCCAGGCATATCCCAGCCGGCGTGGAAGACCGGAATCGAACGCTCGGCGGGACTACCCGTATCGGGTAAAGGCGACTCGATGAGTTCTTTCCAGGCAAGCGTGCCGGTTTCCTGCGGCGCGGTGGTAAATCCGCGCGCTTTTTGCGAATAGATAATGGATTTCAAAAGCACTGTCAGGTCATCGTAGGCGTTTTGCGTAAAATCGCCGTTGACACTGAAGCTCAGCACCGCCAGCTTATCGCCGCGGAATTGCAGGCGGTAAAACATTTCGCCGCCCGCAACGGTCTCGGTAAACACGACTGTATCTGAGGTTTTGGCGACATGAGAAAATTCCGCTGCAAACTCAGCAGCTGTCATCTGGACCGGGATTTTCTCGAGCAGCATGCTATTGCCTGAAACGGAAGGCGTAACCGTCGGCCTTCAAGGTGTCGCCGTCCTGGGTGTATTCGACCTGATAGACACCGTCGGCCTTGAGCTTAGCTGCTTCTTTCAGCATTTCTTTTAAGACATCCGCTTTCTTTTTGCCGCCGCCGGAAACTTTACCGTCGACCACACCCAGCTCTTCGATATTGTCTTTGAGTGGCCCTTTGTAATGCATGATCACGCCGGTGGTATCGAGATTGCCACCCGGGTTGCCGGCAGTCATGTCGAGGTAGGTAATCTGCCCGTTATCGGGATACTCACGCCGTGTCTTCGACGCACAGGCAAAAAGCAGGGCCAGGGAAAGCAGGGCGAGAGAGCGGAGCATGGCTACTCTTGCAGCGCTGAACGCGGTGGTCAATTAAAAACGGTGACGTGTCCATGGCGCGGTCCAAAACGACGTATGAGGATATCCCCCGTTTGGGTTTTTGCGTTTTGCCTGCTTGCCGTTGCCGATTGCGGGGCGCTGCGGCGTAAGCCCGGCGCAGGCAAATATACAGACCATAAAATTACCGTCGCCGGGCGCGAGCGGGGTTATGTCCGCTATGAGCCCGCCGGCGCCGCGCCGCAAACGATGCTGCTGCTTCTGCACGGCGGTGGCGGCAAGGCATCGGGTATGATTCGCCTCGCGCGCGATATGCCGGTGCTCGCTGATCAATACCATATTCTTCTTATCTACCCTGAGGGTATCGGCGGGCACTGGAATGACGGCCGCGGCGATATCTCTGAGGCGGCGAAAACCAATGTCGACGATATCGGTTTTTTGCGCGCCCTTGCGGCCGAAGCCGGTTATCCGGGAAAAATCCGCCATGTATTCGCTGCAGGCATTTCAAACGGCGGCATGATGGCACAACGTATTGCCTGCGATATGCCCGATGTCGTTTCAGGTGTTGCCACGGTTGCCGCGAATTTACCCGTCGAACTCGAAAAGAAATGCCAGCCGGCAAAACCCGTGTCGGTGATGTTTATCGCCGGTATGGAAGATCCGCTCGTACCCTATGCGGGCGGGCCGGTCAAGGTACTCAGAAAAGAACGGGGGATGGTTCTCAGCATCGAAGACTCGCTCGCGTTCTGGAGCCGGCAATCGGCTTGTACTGCGAGCAGCGATGAGAATATGACGGCGTCGAGTTTTCTGCGGCGCTATAGCTGTTCTAAAGGTGGGCTGAAACTGATCGCCGTGAAAAACGGCGGGCATGCCTGGCCGGGCGGCATGCCATACCTGCCCGAGGCCATCATCGGCCGCACAAGCGATGAATTTTCTGCGTCAGAGAAAATCATCGAATTTCTTGCGCACCGGAAAGATTGAATATGCAGTTAGTTTCAGGGTATTTGCTTTCTGGTTTCGGATAGAGCGCTTAATGTTTCTGCATATAACCCCGGAAATTCCCCGAGAAGTGCGTCGAAGCCTGAAGAACCGTATTCGCCCGTGGCCTCCTCTACCCGCTCGGCCAGGTGCGCCAGGCGGATCGCGCCAATGCTGAGGCTGGCACCTTTGATCCGGTGTACTTGTTTGCTGATTTTTGAAAGATCGTGCTCTGTCGACGCGGTGGTTAAATCCGCCAGACTTGTGTCCACCGATTCCCGGAAAGTTCTTATGAGTTCGTGAATCGTAGAACCTGTGGTGCGTCGAAGAAGGTTCTTGAGTTCGTGAATGCGTTTGGCGTCGACTAAGTCCGCGGCGGGATGCAGGTAATCTGTCATATGATGGTTTGGACGCATATTGCGCTCAAAAGGTGTGTATTTGCCTGCATTTGCTTTCGTTGACCTTATGAGTGCGATACGTTGTTCTGATGTCCTTGCGTCTTAAGGGACGGCGGCAAAGCCATGAATACGACACCAGAATTGAAAGACGCAGGCCTCGAGCAGTTTTTAACCAGGATTGAAAACCAGAAGAGGAATTTCATTTTATTCCTCGGCGGGCTCGTTTTTTTGGTTTCGATCTTCACCACAACAGTTCGTTTTCGGGCAGGTTTGTACGAGGTCGCGCTATCCAGCCTGTTGCTGCTGTTGGCTGCCGTTGCCACGCTGCCCCTCGCGTGGAAAAAACACGTCAATCTTGCAGCACACATTCTGCTGATTGTGGCATCCGTGACAATCGGCTTCAATCAATACGGAACGCGTTCGGCAAGTTTAGGGCCGATTCTGAATGTATTGGTTATTTTTGCGGGTGGTATTTACCTGCTCTCACTGCGCTGGGGCATCGTCTACGGAGCTATAGGCGTGACCCGGGCCTTTGGTATAAAGATTCTGCAGGATAACGGTATTTTGCAGGGCGGTTCATCCGTATTGCCGGCTTCAGAATGGTACTCTGCCGTCGCCGCTTCGTATGCTGTCTGCGCCTATCTGCTGATCGTGAGGGATAGAAACAGTGCAGAAATGCTCGAACGTTACCAGCGTGCTGCAAACATTAAGCAACGTTTTATTGCTGAAATGAGCCATGAAATCCGCACACCGCTCAACGGTCTCATTGGCCTCGGCGAGGTTCTGGCCTCAAAAATTACGGATCCCGAGCAGCTGCATTACCTAAACACGATGCTCAATTCGGGGAAAACCCTGCTACGTATTGCCAATCAGGCGCTCGATCTGTCGCGCGTAGAAAGCGGTAATCTTGTCACGAAGCGGAATTTCAGCCCCGTGACTTTGCTGGAAGAAATTATTGCCTTGTACTCGGTTGAGGCCAGACGCAAGAATATTACCCTTGCCTTGCAGGTAGAACCCGGCACTCCCGGGAATGTTTTCGGCGCAGCGGATTCGATCGCCGCCGTGCTTACCAATCTTCTGCAAAACGCTATCAAGTTCACCGATGCCGGGAGCATTACCATGAAAGTGGATGGCGTTCGGCTGGCTGATGAGAACTTCGCGGTTTTTACCGTTGCGGATACCGGCCGGGGGATACCCGAGTCTGAAATCACGGCGGTATTCGAGCCGTACAACCAGGGCGGGGTGGCAACGCCGACGGCAAAGGGCGCGGGCCTGGGCCTGGCGATTTGCCGGGAACTGACACGGCAGATGGAAGGGAACCTGGAGGTGCAAAGTACCTTCGGAAGCGGCAGTGTCTTTACCCTGCGTGTACCGTATGAGGCGGAGATCATATCAGCACAGGTTGAAAAATCTGTGCCTGACGGAACATATGAATTCCCGCGGGCACTGAAAATCCTCAGCGTCGACGACGACGCAGTCAACCAGATGGTGATGAGCGCGCTCTTGGCAGATAAAAACGTAAATTTATCCAAGGCAATGGGAGGGCTCTCCGCGTTAGCCATGGTCGCGGCGGAAAAACCGGATATCATCCTGATGGACCTGAATATGCCTGATCTGAGCGGGTTCGAAGTGCTGCGCAGAATACGGCAGGCCGAAAATAGCGTGGGCGTGAAACCGTGTCCGGTTGTGGCTGTTTCGGCCAGCGTGATGCCCGAAGAGATCGGGCAGGCCCTCGCCGCGGGATTTTCGGCGCACCTGGGCAAACCACTTTCGAAGGCCGATCTCTGGCATACAATCGTTAAAGTTCTAAGTCCGCTACAGTCGGCTGTCGCCGGGGGCTAGCCTGTCATGCGTGCGTATTTTCGTATACCCGCTTTTTTCGTTATTGCCATTGCAATTTTATTCTTAATCGACTGGTTCTTCGGTGCCCGTCTGCAAAATGCCCTGTTGGGTACCCTGCCACGTTCGCTGCCTTTGACCTTGCTGCTGCATGCGATTCTCGCCGCCGCGTACCTGTTGCCGCTGACGGGCCGGCAAGGAGTTGTGTCTGATGTCCTTTGCCTTTTTGTGGCAGCCGTTGCCTTGCTCGCACTCGTTGAAAATGGTGACGGTATTTTTTACCAGTTTGATGCGCTGGTCGCAGCGCAAAAAAAGTTGCTGGCTGATATTATTGCACTTCCGCCGGCGCGGCATCCCGGTTTGCCGTCCTTGCAGACATGCATCGGAATTCTCATTATGGCGCTGCTGCGGTTTACCAAGAGAAAATTCTCCGTACATTCCTGGCAGTACGTTACCCACCTGCTGGCAGCATTGTTGGTTCCGTATTCTGCGCTCTGCGGTTATGCATTCCATGCCTTGCCTATCTATATCACACCCGGTGAAAAATTTTCTTTATCGGGGATTTCCCCCATTACGATTGCCTTATTTTTTCTCAATTATTCTGTTTTGTTTCTGAAAAACCCCGAAAACCGGCTTTTCCGGGCGTATTTTGGGGGCAGGCATTGGTGCCGCATTCTGCGCAGCTTTCAGGATATCTCAATTTTATTTCCGCTGGGCGTCGGTATTATCAATAGCCTGGTTTTTCCCGGGCAGGGGTATTTTTTTGTCATCGCCCTGGCCGCGACCGCCTTACCGTTTATTGTCGCTGTCTTCAATCTCTATGTTGCTTCGGTGTTCATGGCGCGCGATCTCGAAGGCGAAAGGGCTGTACGTGAGTTGGAGGCTTCGCTGACACTGCACAAACAGCTCGATAGCCTGATCGCGCATGACCTGCGCTCTCCGTTTAACGGCATTCTCGGTTTAACGCAGGTACTGGCGAATCCCGCGACGCTGCCCGAAAGGGTACACGAGTATGCCACGATACTCAACGCCGAGGCGGCAAAGTTCTTCGAGTTGCTCAATGACCTGTTGCGCTGGAGTCACCGCAAGAAATCTTCCCTGATGCTCGAGTTTACGGATTTCTCTCCGATCGCCCTGTTCCAGTCCCTGGAAGAAACCTACCGCGCCGAGCTCACGCGGAAAAACCTGGGATTTGAACTCGAATGTCCCGAGAATTTCCGCATTCGGGGTGACTGGCAGCTGACGCATGCTATCCTGCGGAATTTTCTTTCGAATGCTATCAAATATTCGGTGAACGGTGAAAAAATCATTTTTGAAGTAAAAAAAAATGCCCAGAATGCATTGCTGGTGGTCAAGGATTCGGGCAGCAGCGCGGAACCGGCCGAAATCGTGCAGTTGTTGAGTGGCGAGGACAAACCGTCGCAACCGGGAACCATGGGCGAGAGTGGGTTTGGCCTCGGCTTAAGAATCTGCAGGGAATTCGCGGAGCAGTTGCATGGAAAAATTTCCGTTGCGAGCGTATCGGGCAAAGGTACGAGGTTTGTTTTTCTCACGCCACTCAACCAGCAGCAGGCATTGCGTGAAGCGGCCCTGGCTACCATTCCAGTGGTTTAGCAGGCTACTTGTATACGCTTAAATCCAGCCGTTGGATTTTGCCACGGCAACCGCTTCGGCAGATGTCTGTGCGGCGATAATATTTTTGATGTTCTTCTTATGGTATTCGACCGTCACACCGCGGATGCCAAGAATCTTCGCGATTTCCTTGTTCTTATGCCCCGATGCCATCAGGCGCAATATTTCAAGTTGTGCGCTCGTGAAGGGGACATGACGGCGCGGGGCTGTTGATGCATCAGGGAATACGGCTTTGCCATTCATGATCGCAACAATCTCATCTTTCGTGGCTTCAAAATCTGTCGTTTTCAGAATATAACCACGGAAACCCAGGTCGCGGCAGCGTTCGATCACCATCGCGTCTTCGTCAGCGGAGTAAGCGATATAAACTTCATCGGGAAATTTGCGTTTGAGTGCCCGGAAATCCCGCTCTAAATCGAACCGCGGCATATGCATGTCCATGAGCACGGCATCGGGGCCGTGTTTTTCAATCACCATGGCGGCGTGGCGGTGGTCGGGACATTCAATCACCTGGGCAAAACCATCGATTTCAAGCAGCGCCTTTACGCCGATCACGATTACGGGATGGTCGTCAATGATAACTATCTTCAGAGGCATCCTTAAGCTTTGACAAATTTTCCACCTGTTTCTGCAATCCTTTTGCTTTTCCCTATGGTTTTCCATAGGGTAGGGTGAATTAATGCGTTACTGTTGTGGCCCTTGGCGGGTCCCGGGAGTCCCAAAAAGTGAATAGAAGATCTTTTTATCGTTATTTTCCGTTCTCGGCTCTGCCATCTTCTGTCCGCAATTAGCATACGCACCACGGAGGGTAAATGGAGCTGGGTTGGGCATGCAGCGTCGGCGCGGGAAACCCAGGCGATCCGGGATTCGTCCTCCGGAGAAAAGCTGTTCATCCGACGTGGAAGCGGCAATCGGCAATCGTCCGTTTGATATTTGAAGTGTAAAAACTGCCGGTAATGATGCAGAGCCATCACGATTTCCGGAAATGCCTCCGGCGCTTTGAGCAATCATTTTCAGATTTCAATGCCGGTAGTGATTAACGGAAAAACCGATGGCGTCGATATGCCTACGCGAACCATCACCAATTGACTTGCCGCCCCCGGTGCCGCTGGACTTTTGCGCCTGTCGAACATGAGCAGTGAAATCTCCAAATTTATGGAGTCGGCAACCGATTCCGACCTCAAAGCGGAGCTCATCCGCTATGTTTCGCTTTTTCAGATCAACGAAGTTCTCTCTTCTACTCTCGACTATGACGAAGTCTTGCGCCTGGTTTTGCAAGAGATGCGTACGCTCTCGGGCGCCGAGATTGCTTCCATTTTTCTCATCAACAAAGCCGACCAGGTGCTTGAGTTCGCAGCGACGACCGATGCAAAAGCTGACTTGCTGAAAAATATTCGTGTGCCGCTCGGCAAGGGTATCTCAGGGTATGTCGCTCAAACCGGCGAGTATGTGAACCAAGGCGATATCAAGAACGACGCCCGCTTTTATAAAGAGGTGGATATCACCCGCGGCGGAGAAACAAAATCTTACCTGTGCGTGCCGCTGAAGCTGCGCGGCGAAATCAAAGGTACTGTGCAGCTCATGAACAAGGCCGGCGGCAACCCCTTTAACGACGCCGATGTGCGCCTGATGCTGAATTTTTCCAGCCAGGCGGCGATGGCGATTGAGACGTCGTTACTCCACCGCGATGCACTTTCGAAAAAGGCATTCGAGCGCGATGTGCATCTCGCCGCCGACATACAGAAACAATCGCTGCCGCACACGATGCCACAGGTGCCGGGTTATGCCGTCTTCGGGCATACCGAACCCGCGCAGGATGTGGGCGGGGATTATTTTCAGTTCATCAATCGTAACGACCGTACCGGTAATCTGAAGATGGATCTCATCGTTGCCGACGTTGCCGGCAAGGGTATTCCGGCTTCGCTCATTGTGTCGAATTTTCACGCAGCGTTGCAACTTTTGTCGCCGCTCTACGATACGCTGGGCGAGCTCGCATTTCAGCTCAATAATTTCATGCGCCAGAACCTGATTACTGGTACCTTCGTCACAGCTTTCATTGCGCGCCTCGATGCTGTGACCGGTAGAATGCATTATGTCAGCTGCGGGCATAATCCGCCGTATATCTTTCGCAATGCGGATGGCAAAATTACTGAAGAGCTTCTGCAGCAGAGCGGCACTGCCTTCGGCCTGAGATATGACATGGAGTACCGCGTGCACCGGCTCGACCTCAAGCCGGGCGAGACGGTACTGATCTATTCCGACGGCATTACCGAGGCGATGGATCCGCAGAATGTGCAGTACGAAACCGATCGTATGATTGCTTGCGTCAAGAAGGCGCTCGCTAATGCTGGCACCGGTAATCCGGCGGAAACCTGTGTGCAACGCCTGCGCGAAGATGTGGCGCGGTTTCGTCAAGGCGCTGTTGTGAACGACGATTTGACCGTGGTTTGTTTGCAAAGACAGTAGCGCGCCAGGCAGAGCAGGTCGTGCGCGATCTGCGTGCAGATGTATTACGTTACCGCAAAGGCGCTGAGGTGAGCGGCGACGTTACCGTAGTATGGATCCAGCGCATGCATCAGGCATAAAATCCTGCTTTGAAAAGCTATTGACAATACAGGTACATACGTTATCGCCCGGGCATGTTCGGGTATCGATTTTTTTCGATAACGATGGCCCTGGCCTTTCTTTTTTTTGTTGAGTGTTCTCCTTTTGGAAAATTTTGGGAAGATGAAAGAAAAAATATTGGAAATCAAGCAAGAATAGCCACTCATTTATACACGGTTGAATCCGGTACGGTCAAGGCCTACGCGATTGATCAGAAATCGGGTAGTCTTTCTTTTGCAGCGGGGCCGTTCTCCGCCGGAACTCCAAACACCGTGGTTATTGACCCGCGAACGCATTATGCATATGTGTTGGGCGCATCGCCGAACGGCCTCAGGGTATATTCTGTTGAAGATCCGAGTACATTTGTGAACCTGGGAAATTATTTGCCGAGCAATGCGGCTACCAAGATCGCTATTCCACAGTCAGGCAATTTTGTATATCCTTCCGATGACATGAATATTTTTGGTTTTTCTGCTGATACAAGCGGCAATCTCGCAAGTTTGAGTGGTTTTCCATTGGCGGCGGGATGTATGGCTGGTTCAGCCGTATTTGCAGATCCTCTCTCGCGCTGGTTATACCATTTTTCAACAGGTACCAATCTTAAAACAGATCAAATCAATTCTGATGGTACAGTCACTCTCTCAACACAAAGTGCTGCTGTTGCTTCTACTGCCGTGGCTGGCCGGTTTTTAGGTTCGGGCGAGGGTTTCTATTATATACATAGTTCAACGTCAGCGACAGATAATATTCATTATTATCCGGTGGATCAATCGACCGGGGCGTTAGCGGCGGGCGCTGGCTTTCCCCTCAGCGCAGGGTGTGTGAGCGCATCGGATGCCATGTTGCATCCCAATGAAAAATTTCTGTATGCTGCAGATTATGCCGACAAAGCTATTTATACATATTCGGTCGACCCCACTACCCGGTCACTCACCCAATTGGGCGCACCCGTGGCTACACCAAACGCACCTTCAAAAATGGCGGTTACCCCTGACGGCAAATACCTTTATTTAGGGGGAGATGATGCAGGCGGAGTAGGGCTCATCAGAACTTACGCAATTGGAAATGACGGTTCGTTGGCGAGCATGCCTGACCTTACATTAAGTAATCCCAGTGTGACTAGTATCACCGTGCGTACCGTCAGCGCGCCGCCAAACTAGCGATATTTTCCGTCGGTTGATAAAAAAACTGAGCATAAAGGCAATTGTTAGCGCGTATAGCATGACAGTAATAATTTTACTGAATGAGTTATGAAATGATATTTCAAAAGAGTTTCCGGAAGGGCACATAAGCATTTGATTTGTGTCGGTCTGAAAGATCGGCTCTCCATTTTGGCTTTGCCAATCAGGAAAAAAGCTTTGTTTGATTTCTACGGGCGTGCATGATTTACCTTTCTCCGGGAGCGGCATTTCGCCTTGCAGTTTGTTTCCCCCGTCGAACCTTGAATAAAGCAAAGCGGAATTTCTGACGTCCGGCAAAGGAATCTTTCTGTGGTATTTTGCAGGAAGTTTTACTATTGTATACAGGAAATGCACGTGGTTATTCGGTTTATGAGTCTTCTCGAAGTTGACTAAAATCAGGGGAAGGTTCAGTGCTTCCAGATGCTGAACGGAGTGTGAGGGTGCAAGAGCGCGCTCGGAATTAAAAATTATTACAGCTGACAGTTTGTTTTTGACTTCGCTTAAATCGCTTGCAGGTTGGTCCAGATTGATAATGGGCGCTGTTTTTCCCAGCAGGATTCTCGTCTGATTTGCGTACAGCAAGAAATCCTTTGGTGGCAATGGTCCATTTTTCATCAAATGCGACAGACTCGCAAAGCCGATAGGTAACTCAGAAAGGCTTGAAAGAAAGGGGCGGGCATACCGGATTTTATAAATAAACGCATTATCGCTGAAAAAGACCGGTTCAAACGCGCTGTTGCGCTGATTCAGATAATTGTGCATGGTAGCTGTTCTTCCGATCACATATTGCACTCCTGCCCTTTCAAGATATTCCGGGAGTAACTCTCCCTCATTTCCGGGCTCATGTAATTTCGAGAGCCAATTACTGTCGATTCCCCAAACAAACACATGGGGGAGCGCTTTGAGAAGGTATCCATAAGTGACCAAAGAAGAAAGTGATGATTCGATCGTAAGTCCCAAAGCGTTTTTCTTCGCATTTTGACTTAAGAGATAGTCAACGCTGTGAGGGCTGCCAAAAAGTTCTGTGTTCCGGACTTTTTCCGGCAAGAAGATAGCATTTCTGGGTATTTGCTGCAAAGCGGTTTCTATGCTCTTGAAATGTGCTCTGTAATCGTTTAGTTTCATGCTTGCATAGCCTTCATGCGCCATGAAATCCCATGAGAGAAATCGGAAGATGAGCAGAATGGGCACGAGCGCCATGCCAATATTGGCATAGGGGGATTTGATTTTTGTGCCCAGATAGGAGAGGCTTAATGTACAAACGATGCAATACAGCGCAAAGGCGAGGTCAAAAATCCGATACCAATGAATTCCGACAAAAAATAATAAAAGAGGAACAGAACTATCTTGGCTGATCCACATGAACAGAAAGCTTGCCGGCAGTACAAAGATAAATTTTTCCTGGGTGCTCCGATCGATAATAATTGCCTTAAAGGCAAACACGTATAGACCCAAAAAGACTAAATGCAGCCATTTAAAGGACACGAGGAATTCGGTAAATACATAGCTCCCGATCGATGCTTGCTTGGTAAATGCCGCTAAAATATCAATTCCCAATAAGGAGTTGATAACGGGAAAACTAATAATCGAAGGGCCACCACTTGTAAAAGCAGAATATTTTAGATAAACAAAAATCATGGGCAGAGCGGGCACAAGAGGAAGAACGAACAGAGCGAAAATAGATTGCATCTTGAAACTCTTCCGATAGATCAGGAAGTATAGTGTTAAAGTGAGGTAGCAGAACGCCAAACTCAAGTAATGGGTATAGAACAGAATGGCGACCGATAAAATGAAGCGAACAAAATTACGAAACTGTTTCTTTCTGCGATAGCTCTCCAAAAAATAAAGACTTAAAAAAACAATGCCTAAAGCAAATGTTGAGACAACGGTGCCATTGATGAAACCGATAAGAGAGGTAGCTTGCGTGCCTTTTCCGGCGTAAGTAAAATAGAGGGTAATTGCCGAGATAATAAGAGCGAACCGCTTAAAAAACCCCACTTGCTCTAAAAGCAAATCAATATACTTAATGAATGCCCACGAAAAGAAAATCAATGTCGAAAAAACCAGGAGATTAAATGCCAGTCCGGGCGATTGCAAAAAAAAATTAGATTGAGAGGCCAGAAAGTAGAAAAACGGAGGATAAAAATAAAAAACCGGAAAGCCTCCAAACCATGTGGGGTCGTATCCGACAGAATCAAAATTACTAAATAGTCGGCCATAAACTCCTGCCAGGTGTCTATGGCCAAGGGTGTCCCATCCTGTTATCGGTTCTGAAGAAAATAAGAAACTAAATTTGATGCTTAAGAGGGCGAAGACGACTGCCAGGCTTAAGAGAGGCGCCAGTGCCTCATGGCTCCTAATGGTCCTTCCCAGCTCCAACCAGCGCGAAAATTTCATACTTTTGATTTTGGAAAACCGGAACCACATAATCTTTTTCTTGCTTCATTTTGGCAATGATTACAGTGTGAATAGACTTTTCCAGCACGGCATATTTTGCGTTTAACCTGGTTATTGCCAGATGCGGTTTATCGAGCATGCCCGAATAAAATTCTTTCAGCAAAGAATACTTTTGAGTATTGTGGGAGTAGGCATATGCGGGGTTTAAGCCAAATGGATAGTAGTTATGGGCATTTTTGAAAAAAAAGACCGGAAAGTCGTCCCAGGGTAATAGAACCAGGCTCTGTTTGGGAGTGTTGCTCTTTAGCCAGTGAGCGGCGTCAAAAGCATATTGCGGATTCTGCATTCTGAATTGGAGTAATATTCTATTATAGGTTTGAGGTAAGTTGAAAAATAGTATCTGCAATGCGAATAGTGCGCAAATCACTCTCTTTGTATTCTCTGAAATGAGCATGACATTTGCTGTCGCAGCGAAGATAGTTACAAATGGGAGGAAATACTCTAGAGGTTTGACTGCCATGGATAAAGAGGCAATGCTGAGTATAACAAGACCCAGCAGGGTTTTCTCGAACGCAGAGTCGATTTTCGTGGCTATGACCCTGGCGGCCAGGAAAACCATGGGCACAAAAATTGCGACGGTCTGTACATTTCTCGCGGCAGGAAGCCATTCAGCTATGGTTTCAATCTCATTGCCGTGAAAAAACTGGACAAAAAACTCTGCATAGTATCCTTTGAATTGATGGGGAAACGACGGATGTAGAATAAGAGCGGAAATAATTCCCCCCAAGGTTGCGGTAAGACATTTCCACTCAATTGCTTTCTTTTCGACGGTTTCGGCTATGGTGAACAATAAAGCCGCAACAATCAGGACTGGAAAACCCGGGTATGCCCACACTGATATAAAAGAAAGGATTCCGAGGGCTTTCCAATTCTTGTTTCGCAGATATTTCAAAAACAAAAACAATAGGCCCAGGAAAAGAGTAATTCCTCTGCCAAACATGAGCCTGCCGGTAAAAATAGGTGATGCCAGAAGAAAAAATAGCATCCAGAACCAGCGATAAGGTAAGTTGTTGTCTTTTAGAAGATAGCCCAGGCACCAGGTTGAAAAGCTTGAAAAAAGCACAGTTCCGATTTTAGCCGCCCAAATGAGATTGTGGTTGGTCAGCAGAATCAGAAGTGATTGGAGAGCTTGAAAAACAAAGTGAAAATGCACGAAATTATCACTGAAACCTGTGAAAGCCATTTGTGGTAATTGATAAATAATTCCATGTTCCAGCATTAGGTTAGCGATTTGAATGTGAAAATACAGATCATGGTCCAATAAGTAGGGCGTGTGAAATTGCAGAATCGAAAAAAAACAGGCCGGAAGAATGAAGTATAATCCTAGTTCGCGGTCTTTTACGGGCAAAGGGATCAACTTGGCAAGCTTGTCTTTAAGAAACCGCAGAGAGCGCATTGTATTTGGCTACCAACTAAGAAATTGGTTTAAAATCTGACGACTAATCATTTGTCAATTTTACTGCATGACTGAGCTCTTTGGGTATGAGGACGAGATTAAGGTGATATCTGTCATCGTTGACATTATCGAAGACGCTTTCTGTAAAATCTACCAGTTGGTATCTTCCGGTGTAAGTGTCGTAATCATATGTCTCAGTTGAGAAGTACTTGAACAGGTACCCATCGGGTACGATTTTTTCAAATGATTCAAATTTTCCGAAAAAATTTCGCCCCACGAGATTGTATTCCATTACAACGATCGGCCTTTCCTTTTTCAGAGTCTGTTGAAGTCCTTCCATAGCAGATTTTTCAGATCCTTCAATGTCAATTTTTATTATGCAAAAATCTTTGATGTTATTTGCCTTGAAAAAATCATCGCCCCTTACAATCGGCAACTTCTTAAAAGGGGTGTTCTCTTTTGAAAAATTCCGGATAAAGGATCCGGTCCCCAGATTGTTCTGTGGAGGTTTAAAAAAATCAGCCTCTGAATTTATTTCACCCAGCCCAATCTTCCACAGATGAATTTGAGACAATTTGTTGAGCTGAATCATCCGGGTCATGTCCCGCCATGCTGGGTCATAAGGTTCAAAAGCATAAATTGTCTGCGCATATTTGGACATAAAAAAAGAGTGCTGCCCTCGATTCGACCCGACATCCACAAAATTACGGCATCCCGATAAACCGAAATTATCTCTCATGAAAAAAAGTAAGGGTTTTTCATATGCTCCATAGAGCAGTATCTCCCGGTCGATCAAGTTGCCAGAGGTGCCAAAATATGTGATGCCGAAAAAATCCAGGGAGAAAGGAAATTCATTTCTGATAGTTACAGAGTTCAGTTTAAATTCGGCCCGATATTTTGCAGCCATAAACTCAGCTTTCGAATCTTTACACAATGAACCAGCCAGGACGTTTACGACCAAACCACTCAGAAGCAGGGCTCTGCCGGTCACTTTGGAGTATTTCATGATCATCTAGCAAGAATTCAACTGGTTTTCCACCAAAAGCATCGCCGCATACCGAGGCACTCGATTCGGTTAATCAGAATCTAAAAACCGGCTGTGGGAAGTAAACACTATTCGAAGGCCTATGAAACGGGTTTGGCGGATTTCCATTCTCCTCGACGCCCCCTCTCGGCAAAAAAATCCTGTCGCATGCAGAACCCGAATTGGGCCGATAAGCTCGGCACGCGTAAGAAACTTTCCACGGCCGCTGGCGAGATTGCCTATTATTCACTCCCTGAACTCGCGAAAAAATACCCCAACATCAACCGCCTCCCTTATAGCATCCGCATTCTGCTCGAAGCGGCGCTCAGGCAAGAAGACGGATTTATCATCGATGAGAACCATATCAAAACCATCGCCGAATATAACCCAAAATCCGTAAAAGAAGAGGAGATCCCTTTCAAACCTGCACGCGTTGTCATGCAGGATTTCACCGGTGTGCCGGGCGTCGTCGACCTCGCGGCGATGCGCGATGCGATGACTGAACTCAAAATTGATCCGACAAAAATAAATCCCGTACTGCCTGTTGACCTCGTGATCGACCACTCGGTGCAGGTGGATTTTGCCGGCGGGGCTGACTCGCTCGATAAAAATAATAAGCTCGAGTTCGAACGCAATGGCGAGCGTTATGAATTCCTCCGCTGGGGTTCGGGCGCGTTCTCTAACTTCCAGGTCGTACCTCCCGCCACCGGCATTGTACACCAGGTAAACCTCGAATATCTCGCGAAGGTTGTGCAGACGCGTACGCATAACGGCGAACTCGTCGCCTACCCCGATTCGCTTGTGGGCACCGACTCGCATACCACGATGATCAACGGCCTGGGTGTCCTGGGTTGGGGTGTTGGCGGTATCGAGGCCGAAGCCGTGATGCTCGAGCAGCCGATCTATATGCTGATTCCCGAAGTTGTCGGGTTTAAGCTCACCGGAGCATTGCCCGAAGGCGCGACGGCAACCGACCTCGTGCTCACCGTTACACAGATGCTGCGTAAGCATGGTGTCGTCGGCAAGTTCGTCGAATTCTATGGCGAAGGTTTAAGCAACATGACACTCGCCGACCGTGCGACCATCGCCAACATGGCGCCCGAGTATGGTGCGACGATGGGCTTTTTCCCGATCGACGACGAAACTCTGCGTTACATGCGCCTGACCGGCCGCGACGATAAACTCGTCGACCTGGTAGAGAAGTATTCCAAGGCGCAGGGCCTGTTCCTTACTAAAGAAGCCCCAACGCCTGATTTCAGTTCAACACTCGAACTCGACATGGGCAAGGTTGTGCCCTCGATTGCCGGCCCCAAGCGGCCACAAGACCGCATCGAACTGAAGAACGCTAAAGCCGAATACCACAAGGCGATGGCTGACATCTTTAAAGACGCACCTGACAAAACGGTGGATGTCACCCTGCATGGCAAAGCTGAAAAGCTGGGCAATGGTTCACTTGTGATCGCTGCGATCACTTCATGCACCAATACATCCAACCCCTCTGTGCTCATCGCTGCGGGTCTCGTTGCCGAAAAAGCAGCAAAAGCCGGACTGCACGTGCCAGCTACGGTCAAGAGCTCACTCGCACCGGGGTCGCGCGTTGTAACAAAATATCTTGAGGCAGCAGGCTTACAAAAGTCGCTCGACCAGATCGGCTTCAACACCGTGGGTTATGGCTGCACCACCTGCATCGGTAACAGCGGGCCGCTCGATCAAACTATTTCCGATTCGATCAATAAGAACAATCTTACCGTGGGCGCTGTGCTCTCCGGTAACCGGAACTTTGAAGGCCGTATTCACGCCGATGTGAAGGCGAACTACCTGGCTTCACCGCCGCTCGTCGTCGCCTACGCGCTCGCCGGCACGATGGACATCGACTTTGATAAAGAGAAGATCCAGGGCAAGGTGACGCTCAAAGAAATCTGGCCGACACAAAAAGAGGTCAACGATGCTCTTGCCAAGGCTGTAACCTCTGACCTCTTTAAGAAAGAGTATGGTAACGTTTTCAAGGCCAATGCGATGTGGAATGATATCAAGGTCGGTGCCGGCAGCACCTACCAATGGGACCAGAAATCCACATACATTGCGAAGCCGAACTATTTTGAAAATTTCTCGCTCAAAGAGCCGGGAATTCCCGTTCTGAAAGACATCAGCTGCCTCGCGGTCTTCGGCGATTCGGTCACCACCGACCACATCTCGCCCGCGGGTAATATTAAAAAAGACGGCCCTGCCGGTAAGTACCTGCAGGCCCGCGGCGTTCAGCCGGTTGACTTTAACACCTATGGCGCGCGCCGCGGTAACCACGAAGTTATGGTGCGCGGTACGTTCGCGAATACACGCATCAAGAACCTCATGACAGCTCCGGAAGCCGTCAGCGGCAAAACCGCCGACTGGACCAAGGTGCCTGAAGGCGGCAACACGGTGCATATCCCATCGGGTGAAAAGATGAGCATCTTTGACGCGGCGATGAAATACATGGAAGCAAAAACTCCGCTCATTGTACTCGCCGGAAAGGAATATGGTACCGGTTCATCGCGCGACTGGGCGGCGAAAGGCCCTGCGCTGCAGGGTATCAAGGTTGTGATCGCTGAAAGTTTTGAACGTATTCACCGCTCAAACCTCATTGGCATGGGCATTCTGCCGCTGCAGTTTAAGAATGGCGAAAATGCGCAGGGTCTGGGTCTCGACGGTACGGAAATTTTCAACGTCGAGGGTTATGACAATAATTTGAAGCCGCGCACCGATATCAAAGTCACCGCCAAAAAGAAAGATGGTTCACTGGTTTCATTCACGACGCTGAATCGTGTGGATACCCCGGTTGAGGTTGTTTACCTCAAGAACGGGGGTATTCTCCATACGGTCCTGAGAAAACTGGGCGCCGGCTAAGCGGGCTTATGACGGGGGGATATCCCCCTTGATTATTTCATAAAGTCGTCGAGCGACAGGCCGCCGGTATCGGTGCTTTCGCCCGAAGCTTTGCTTTTCATCTTTTCAGGCAGCAGGGTTTCATTATAACTCTTCGCCAGTTCAAAAATTTCATCGTGTTCGAAATCCTTGCGGATAGAAACCTCGAGGTTAAAATTCGGATCGTTAATCCCTTTCTGCATGATGTGTACGACATCGGTGACGTTTTGCACAAAATGGCGGCTGTAAATGAACATGAATGAGAGCAGAATCGCGACGATGCCGAAGAAGACCATGATATTCACACGTGCACGTTCCTTGGAGAGCGGCCAGGTGTTAAAATATACGATCACGTCGCCCTCTTTAACGGGATGCACATGCGAATCGCCCTTAAATTTCAATTCAGGTTTATTCGCGGCATTGTACTTGTAATGCGTCGCGAGCTGATCGTCCGAGATCGAAGATAACAGCAGATTGCCCTTATAATAAACCTGCGCAATATTCGATTGTTTGGTCTCGATCTGGAACATGAGTCCGGTGATGAGATCCTTGGCGCGTTCTGTTTTTTCGGTCTCGCTGCCATTCGTGCCGTTTGCGACGGTCTGGATATTTTTCGCGAGTTGCCTGTAGAAAACTTCCTGGTTCTGTTCGATGTCGTGACCGCCCGTAATCCCCGCGAAAGCCATGAAGCTGTAGACAACGATAAACGCCATCGTGGCGATCGTCGAGATCACCGCAATGTGGCGGTTTGCCATCTGTGAATCGGTGTTGTGTATTTTACCCATGACCTTGAGCAGCCGTAAGAGCCGCAGGATACGGCTAACGCGCACTGCTTTCACGATCTTGATACTGCTCATGAAACCCAAACCGGCACCGGGGCCGAAAAGATCGGGGTTCAGCATCAGTAAAACTTCGGGGCCGCTCGAAAGAATCAGTAACGGGAACGATGAAATGAGATCGATCCAGCCGCGCTGGTGCACCATGTAATGTTTTGCTGCGCCGTGGCGACCCGTGACGACGAGGCGTGCGCCAAATTCAAAGGTGAAGATTACGTCCGTCGCGCATGAAAGTACCAGAATAATGTTGCGCACCGGCAGTGAGAAATCCAGTACCGTGGCAAATTCGTCGAGCACCGTGATAACGAGCGCAAAGACGATCGCAACGATGATAAAGTTCTCAACGATGCTGCCGAGGTAATTGGCTTCGTGGTAATTCTTTTTATTTTCCATGGTTTGCCTCAGGCCTTCATCGTAAAAGCCATGCGGTTGAATTCTTCGAGCATGCGTTTGTCAAAACCCATGAAGGCGGCGTTTTTGATCTGTACGGAAAACCAGGACTTATCGGGTGTCTCAGAACCTTTTTCAGCCTTCTGGCCTTTGCGAAAATCTTTTGTACGTGCGAACATGATTGCGAGAAATTTTCCAATAGGTGTCGCCGTCGATTCAGAGGCAGCGATAGGTACTTTGAGTGCAACGTTAAGCAGGTCGGGATTAATGCCGGGCGCGACGGAGCGCACGAGGGCCGTGACCTTGTCGAAATAGCTCTTTTGCTGGGCGGGTTTGTCCTTGAGGTCGAATGCATTTACGGGTTGTGTACCCACCTGCGGTATCGGAATGCGGATTGCCCCCGCAGGCACGACGGCGGCGCAGAGCTTGATGTATTCAGACATGTGCTGCACATCAAGGTTGAGCTTCTGTACGCGAAAGAGTTCGTTGTAGATATAGCCTTTTTCTTCAAATGCCGCCGCGACATAACGATCGATATAACTTTCATTGAGCAGCATGCAGTACTGATCGATCATCTGCCGTGCTTCTTTGTGGGCAGCGATTTTTTCGTAGAGTAGTAACAAATGCGCGAGAACATCCTCGCCGCTACCGATGCCGAGCGTTTCGGGCACGGATACCTCGAAGGCACCGGGCACGACTTCTTTGGCTTTTTCGAGAATGGACTGCGAGATATACGTGCGGATATCAGCGATCAGTTTGTCGGTGGTTTTGTCGGCCGCGATGCCGGGATAAAATTTCTGGCTGGCGATGACGGCGGACATCTGCTGTTTGTTCTGCTCTACGAAATTGCTGATTTGCTGTTCGATCATACTGATAGGCTGGCCGTTGAAGTTCGGGTTCGAAATCAGCTTCAATATGAAGTCGGAAATCATTCTTAATCCTCGGTTGTTTTGATGCTTATTTCAAATACATTATTGCTTCGATTTCGACCGAAGCACCCCGGGGCAGCGCGGCGACCTGGAAGGTCGAACGCGCGGGTTTGTGGTCTCCAAAGTGCCGGGCGTAGACGTCATTCATCGCCTGAAAGTGGGCAAGATCAGTCATAAAGACTGTGCATTTCGTGATTTTGGTTAATCCCCCGCCCGCCGCTTCGCAGACGGCTTTAACATTCCTGAGAACCTGCTCGGTCTGTTCGGCGATATTCTCAGAAACGAGGAGGCCCGTCTCAGGCACGAGCGGAATCTGGCCTGATAAAAACAGGAAATCCCCCGCGGCGATTGCCTGCGAGTAGGGGCCGACGGCTGCCGGCGCTTGGGGTGTCGATACGATTTTCATGCTTCTGGATACCCATGAAAACCGGCGCCGTCAATAATAAAAGGTCAAAAAGCGGGCGAAAATGGACGAAAATAGAATGATGAATTCTCTGTTTGGCAACCTCCGGGTGCGCACCAAGATGTCGATAGCGGCGCTGTTAATGCTACTGCCGCTTTTCTACCTGGTAATACAATTCACGCTAAAGGCATCAGAGGATATCAACTCCACAAAACTGGAGACCCAAGGCATGGACTATATCATGCCGCTCCAGAATATGCTGGATCACCTGCATGGACGCCTGACCCTCGTGGCCTTCCACGATGAGAAAACCGACAATACGGTGACTGTGAAGGCGCAGACCGACGCCATCAACAAAAACATCGCCGAAATAGATTCCGTACATACACGTCTCAGTAACCCGTTCAACATTGAAACGCAATGGAACGATATCAAAGGAAACCTGAAGTATCTGACTGAAATGGCCTTAACCGTAGACAAAAAGAAAAGCATTGAATTCCATATGGATGTCGCTAAGTCCCTGCTCGGTCTGCAGAATTTCATTCTTGAAAAATCAGCCCTGGAACTCGAGGCAGAAGGCGGGCCCTATTATCTGATCGATACCTCACTGAAGATTGTCTCTCCCCTGACAGAAACCGTCGCCGGGGTACGCCTGCGGGGTGTGGTTATGCTCATGGAGCGGGCTGCCCAGATCAGAAAACTTACGGAACTGGAAGGTGCGCGCGGTGTTATTCTGAATCGCGTCGCAGCTCTAGAACACGGCTATGAACGCGTCGCGAGACACTTTCCTGAGAAAAAGGCGACGCTGGGAAAACTGTTCGAGACACAAAAACAGGCCGGTGAAAAATATATGAAGTTGTTCACGCAGAACCTGAATGGGCTGGTCGCCGGCTCGATGGCCGACGCAAAACAGGATTTCGCTGCCTCGTCTGCCTATGTAGAGGCATTGACGCATTTCTCCGTCGAATTGAACACATTGCTCCAGGCCCGGCTAAGGGGCAGATTGCAGATGCTGCGTATGAAAATGTGGAGCGTCATTTTTCTGACCCTGTTGGGTATCGCTATTTCAGGCGCCATGAGCTGGATTATCATGCGCCAAATATCAGGCTCCCTCGAAAAAGCCATGATGGTTTCTGAAAATCTCGCGGCAGGTAATCTTGAATTTACCGTCGCCACAGATTCACGCGACGAAATCGGCGCGTTTATGAAGTCGTTGCAGATCATGTCAGAACGCCTAAAGGGTGTGTTGCGCCAGGTACACCAGAGCGCCTCGGAGATTTCACTCGCGGCGCAGCAGGTCGCTAGCACTGCCGAGATGCTCAATAACGGTGCGATGGACCAGGCAGCGCATGTCGAAGAAACCGGCGCTGCGCTGGGCGAAATGGTGAATCTCATCGGTAGCAACGCGAAAAATGCCATTGAAACTGATAACACCGCTAACACGGCTTACAAGAATACGCAGATCGGTGCCGACAACGTCATGCGCGCCGTCGATTCCATGAAAATCATCTCAGAGCGGATTACCATCGTGCAGGAAATCGCCTCGCAGACAAATCTGCTCGCGCTCAACGCGACGATCGAAGCCGCGCGCGCCGGCGAGCACGGCCGTGGTTTTGCGGTGGTGGCGACCGAAGTGGGTAAACTTGCCGAAACGAGCGGGCAGGCGGCGAAACAGATCCAGCAGCTGCTGCGTGAAAGTTCTGCAGTTTCTGAAAGCGCCGCGTCTTCTTTATCCCTGATTACCGCGAGCATGCAGGATACCGCGCAGAAGGTGGTCGCGATCCGGCATGCGTCGCAGGAGCAGGACCAGGCGGCGAAACAGATCAGCGAGAGCATGGGCCGGCTCAACCAGACGACGGAGCAGACCGCATCGGCCGCCGAAGAGCTTGCCGCGACGGCCGAAGAGATGAGTTCGCAGACGGCGACACTCATCGAGAATCTCAAATTCTTCCGTTTTGCCACGGAAGAAGAATCGTTTTCGCATAACTATTCAGCCGCGAATGCGGTTAAACGTATGGCTGCACGCGAGACGGCATCTGTCAAGCCGCGTCCAAGCCCGACGCCCCGGCAGGGTACCGATGAATTTATCATTTCTTCGGGCGAATACGAGAAGTTCTGAAACAGCGGCTTAATTGCCGCCGATAACGTCCTTGTCAGCGCCGGCCCGAGTACATCCTTGTACCATGGCTCTTGAAATTACGACGCAGGGCCGCGTCGCCATCATTAAAATCAACCACAATGCCGCGAATACGCTGACACAGCAAAGTTTCGAAGGATTCCGCGATGCGCTGAAGAAGTTTGAGAACGACGACAGCATCCGCGTCGTCATCTTTACCGGCAACGATTCAGGCTATTTCTCCAACGGCTTTGAGCCGGCACTTTTCCTGGGGCAATCCTACGAGTATAACCTCAATGTCTGCCGCCTCGTGAACGAGACCGCGATGTATTTTTTCTTTTTTAAAAAGCCGATCATCGCCTGCCTCAACGGCCATGCGATGGGTGCAGGTGCGGTGTTTGCGCTGTTCTCTGACTGGCGGTTTATGCCGGCTTCGGGCGCGCGTCTGGGTTTTCCCGAGGCAATGCTGGGGATGAACTTCCCGGCCTTTGTCGCGCGTTATATGCAGGATCTCATCGGTGTCACTGCAACGCGCGACATTCTGTTCGGCGCGAAATCACTCAAGGGCCCTGAAGCGCTGGAACTCAAACTGGCTGACCGCGTCTGTAATGAAACCGAACTTTTCCCGGAAACAATGAAGTTTGCCGAAAAACTGGCGAAAAGCCCGCTGCAGACACTCACCGGCATGAAACGTGCACGCACAGAATATTACCGGCCGGTTTTTGAAAGCATGCGTGAGAACGATGCTGCCGCGCTTGCTGAAATCATGACGAGCCCGGTAACCCAGGAGGGCCTGCGTTCGATTGTCGAGAAACGGCGACCGAGGTTTGACTGATGGGAAACCGGCAGGACGATAAGCGCGTTGCCGTTCTGGCGTCGGGCGGCGATGCACCCGGCATGAACGCGGCGCTGCGCGCGTTTGTGCGTTCTGCGCTATGGGAGCGCTACCAGGTATTCGGGATTCAAAACGGTTACGAAGGCCTGATCGCCAATGAAATCCGCGAGCTGAGCTCGCGCGACATGGGTATGATCATCAATACCGGCGGAACCTGTCTCGGTACGGCGCGCTCCGCAGAATTTCAAACCCCAGAGGGACTGAAGAAGGCTGCGGCGAATCTTACGGAGAAAAAAATCGACGCGCTCTGCGTCGTCGGCGGCGACGGTTCATTCCGCGGGCTCATGGCGCTCAGTGAATATTATAAAGGCCAGGTCGTGGGCATCCCCGGCACCATCGACAATGATATACCCGGCACCGAATATACCATTGGTTTTGATACTGCTGTACAGACCGCGGTCGAGGCGATCGACAAGCTGCGCGACACGGCGTTGTCGCATGGGCGGATGTTCTTCGTTGAAGTCATGGGGCGGCACTCGGGGCAGATTGCACTCTCTGTCGCGCTTGCCTCGGGCGCCGAAGACGTCATCATTCCCGAAGAAAAAATCGATGCCGACGCTTTTGCGTCGCGCATTGAGTCTGGTCGCAAAAAAGGTAAGCGTTTTGGTATCGTCGTTGTCGCCGAAGGCGCGCAGTGCGATTCGCGCGATCTCGAACGCGCAAAGTCAGTGCGCGCCGCCGCACCCGACCCGACGGTGAAGGCGGTGCTCGCGGCCGAAGAATCGCCGGCATTCCACTGGGCTGAAGTTTTGCGCCCGAAAATCGGCATGAATATCCGCGTCTCAGTCTTAGGTCACATTCAACGCGGGGGATCTCCCACGTCATACGACCGCGTTTGGGGTTCGCGTATGGGCGAGGCTGCGGTGCGCTTTCTCAAGAACCGCATGACAGGAATTTTCACCGCGATGCGCGGCGGGCATATCATACCGGCATACCTTGTCGAAGCCACGCAGGGTGTGCGCGCCGTCGAGCCGGAGATGGTTCAGCTCGTGCGCATCATGGGCAGTTGAATAACCTTTGCGCAGAAACACCACCGGCCGCGAGGACGCGTCCGTTTCCCGCCGTGGGAACGGCGGGTCTTTCTTCGCAAAGGTTTTTCAACTCCCCATCCTGTTTTTCAGGCAGCAAAGCATCCCAACCGTAGTATCTGACATTTCTCCAAAACGCGTATTCGTTCAGGTAAAGCTGACTGTACTTCGGCTTAATGTAATGGTATCCAGCTACGAAGTTTCTTTTCAGCAGTGAATTATGGCCTTCTGCTACTTGGCAGTGGATTCCATTCTTGCTCCATCTTTCCCTTGCAAAGCGATACCTTTTATCTTTTGATTTCAGTGAATGGTTTATTGTTCTGAAATTCTTATTTATTCCTCTGTAGAATTTAAAACCTTCGTCCGCAAACAACGGAATATTTTTCGGAATTTCTGCATCTAAAATCGGCCTTAGTGTTGCTGCTGTGTTATCGGGAATGCTCTGATAGAGTATTGGGCCTTTCTTCCATGAAATTGTATTTACGAGTATTCCTTTTTGTTCACCACCCAAATTATCTGACATGTAGATAGAGGCCGTTAAACCCGTGTGTTTATAGCGTTTTCTGCCCTTATTTGCCCTCGCTGAAGCGCTATATAGGGCGCACGTATCTACTTGTGGGATGCTCTTCATTCCGATGATTTCTTTCAGGTCTTTGTCATGTTCTCTTGGGAAATTTATTTCACCGAGTTCGGTTTTCATTTCTTCATAGATCAGTTTTTTTATTTTCGGGAGTTGCTCTGAAGCAAGTAGTTGCAGTCTTCTTTTCAGAAATGTTGCGGTGTTCTTTGCTACACCAAGTCTTCTTTGGATTTCTGATGCCGTCAGAACTTTCGGATAACGCTCTGCACTTTCACTTAGGCACCATCCGAATTTCCACAGTGGCAGTTTGAAATTCTGTAGCGGAGTCCCTATTAATCGGGAGCCTTGGTAATGGCATTTTTCACATCGAATCGCTGCTCTTCTTGTTGAAATGGTTTTAGTGAGAGGAGTTTTGCAGGTCGGGCAGTGCTTTGGGAACAGGCGGTTGAGTAGTTCTATTGTGAGTTTTTCGTAAGCTTCCTGACCGGGTACGTTTTCGCGCTTTTTTGAGTGATTGTGGCGTTTATGCGAAGCGGCAAGTTGAATAACTTTTCCTCAGAATCGCCACTTCGCTCGTTGACTCGCTTCGTTCCCGCTGCTTCACAGCGGGCGCTCCTTTGGAAAAGTTACTCAACTCCCCATTATCCACTTCTGCACTTCTCTCCGGTAACAAAGCATTCCACCCATAGTATTTAACGTTTCTCCAGAAAGCGTATTCGTTTAAGTATAATTGGGAATATTTCGGTTTAATGTAATGGTATCCTGCTACGAAGTTTCTTTTCAATAATGAATTATGTCCTTCTGCTACTTGTGTGTTGATTCCGTTTTTAGACCATCTATCTCTTGCAAAGCGATACCTTTTATCTTTGCTTTTTAATGAGTGATTAATCATTCGATGGTTTTTGTTTATTCTATAATAAAATTTGTAACCTTCATCTGTGAATACCGGGACATTTTTCGGTATGTACTTATCTAAAAGTGGTCTTAAAGTATGTGCAGTATTATCTGGAATTGAATCGTAGATTACTGGTCCTTTTTTCCATGATAATACTTGTGTAAGGATTCCTTTTTGTTCACCACCTAAATTATCTGACATGTAGATTGATGCTGTTAATCCACAGTGTTTATGCCTTTTTCGACCTTTATTTGCTCTCTGGCTTGCGCTGTAGATTGCGCAGGTATCTACTTGTGGTATTCTTTTTTCTTTGATTATTTCTGTTAGATCTTTGTCATCTTCTCTTGGGAAATTTAGTTCATTTAAGTCTTTCTGCAATTCTTCATGCATTAGCTTTTTTAGTTTTGGTAGTTGTTCACTTGCAAATAGTTGAAGTCTTCTCTTCAGCAAAGTTGAAGTATTTTTTGCTACTCCAAGTCGTCTTTGTATCTCTGATGCAGTTAATACTTTTGGATAACGCTCTATGCTTTCACTTAAACACCAACCGAACATCCAGAGAGGTAATTTGAAATTTTGAAGTGGAGTTCCTTTTAGTCTGGAACCTTGATATTGGCATTTTTCACAGCGGATTGCTGCTTTTCTTGTTGAGATAGTCTTTGTGAGTTGGGTATTGCAGGAAGGGCAGTGCTTTGGATACAGGCGGTTAAGGAATTCTGTCGTTAGCTTTTCGTAAGCTTCTTTACCGGGGATTTTCCCATGCTTTTTTAGGAGTTTGTGGGGATTCTGCGATGGGGGCAGTTGAATAACTTTTCCTCAGAATCGCCACTTCGCTCGCTTATGGAATTTTATCTTGTCGGCGCTATGCCACTTTTTGCGCAGAGAAGGAGATTCCTGGAAGGCTAATCTTTGCGTCGGAATGTTTTTCAATTACAAGCTTATTGTGCAGAGGACTTTCATGAATCCTTGCCGTATCTTCGTAAGTCTCAATCCGCGTAACGGGAATTCCCTTGAAAAAGAAACACTTCAGAGCTGTTCGTACTGACTCCGAAATAAATTATTGGGAACAAGACCATTCTCACCTACCGAGAGCGAAGGTTTAATTCCTTCGACGAAATACATTTCAATTTCTCCTTTGTGCTTTGCAGGTATACGGCCTCGATATGAGCAGGTAAAAAAAATCTCGATCTGCTCATAGACAGCTTGTGAAACGTTGATCCTTCCTGCTTCACCGGATGATTCGCACCGACTTGCCGTATTAACGGTGTCCCCCCAAACGTCGTAAGCAAACTTTTTCTCGCCTATGACGCCGGCGACCAGTGGTCCCGTGTGGATACCCAGACGCAATTCCCAGTAGGGTTCGTTCTTGATTTTCTTTGCTTGCTTCAAACGGTCCATGAAGGCTTGTATTTCGAGAGCAGCCAGCGTGCAATCTATGGCATGTGTGCGGTTACGAACCGGCACCCCGCCTGCGCACATATATGAATCTCCGATCGTTTTCAGTTTCTCCAGGTTATTTCTATCAACAATGGAATCAAAATATGTGAAGCATTGGTCAAGTTCCCGGACCAAATCAACAGGTTGCATGGATTCGGCTATTTTCGTAAAACCTTCAAAATCAGTGAAAAGAACTGTTGCATTGGGAAAAAAGACAGGTTGACTCACTCCGTTTTTTTTGAGCTCATCAGCAACACTGACGGGTAGAATATTCAGCAACAATCGCTCCGATTTTTGACGTTCTTCCGCAACTAAACGTTTGTCGCGCCTCGAATAGCGCAAAAGTTGAGCGGTATTTTCATTGCGGCCGACATAATAACGTGAAATCAAGCCGATCCAATACGCACCTTGCATTGCAATTGGCAAACTAAGCCACAACGCCGGCGACATAGTTTCCAGGTATCCCGGACGAAGAAGTGCACAGCTTGCCAGAAAGCACACAATCATCCATGCGGTGTTTGTAACATATGACCAAAGCGGCATAATTCCGACACCAACACCTCCGCCGCCTACAAAGAGAATAAAGAAGAGGGGTAGGTAATCGGGCGCATAGCTCGAAAAGTGACCGATGATTAAGGCCCAGGGAAAAATTGTCGCCCAGAAAAAGCGCCTTGCCCATCCTGATAAGGAAAGGCGCCCCGTCACTAACCGATAGGTCGGATAGATAGGCAAAAGTACGACTATAAAACTCAAGACGCCCGCCCACATCATAGGACGTCGCGGTACATGCGTTGGATCGATCAACGGCAGCGACAGGAAGCATGCCATAAGAACCAATGTCCCTACAGTTGCAGAGCGCAAAGAAGGTTGGCTAAACGCTTTGCCGATAGCTGACCACATAAGGCTACAGCGATGCCTTAGACGGCGTCGCGTCAACGAATATGCCCCGCATTGAAACCGGGAATTTTGCCAGGGTCAAAAAGTCAGCGTTTGCGCTGATTGATTATTTCCCTTTTAGGAATTGGAACTCGTTTCTTTTTTACGTTTTTTTTTGCCCTTTTTAGCTTTCTTTTTTTCGGCTTTAATTACCTTGCGTGCATCTTTGAATACGACTCGGAGAGACTTGTCCTGTTTCTCGAGTGCAGCTTTTGCCGCTTTGTGCTCAGTTTGCGCAGATTTAAGTCGGGTTTCGGCATCTTGAAATTCGTTCAAAGCTGTTTCGAGATTCGCTACCAATTCAGTTGGAACATGCTGATACAATTCTTGTGTCCCCGATGCGCGAATTTTCGTGATCTTTGCTTTAACTTTTTCACCAAGACTATGTTTCTTTTTTTTAGCTTTCATTTCCTCTCCGTTAAAATTTGAAATATTTCATGGTATAGGTAGCTTAGTTAGTCGCGAATAATTTTGTTTTGAGCAGCTCGTATGCCTTTTCGTAGATATAGACGCTGCGCTGGATAAAGTTCACACCGGTAAGTTTGTTGAGAAAATCCAGTCGGTCGGTGATTGACCATTTCTCCGTAAGATGATGACGTAAACGTCTTAGCGTAGATTCACTGAGTTCATAACTGCTCAGAATCAGGCGGTTCATATTCTCATGCGGGGCTCCTGCGATTTCATGCAGGATAGACACATAGTATTGATACTCTTGAGTCGCTTCGGCTGAAATTGACCCCTTTGCGCTTTTTTCTACCATGATTCCAGTCTAATTTACGAAGTACCCGGTCAAATCCAATATTTCGTCATTTGACGAAGTATTGGATTTAGTGTGGGGAAGCGCGGAATCATTCTCTGTCCGCGCCTTGAGCCGGAAGTTAAGATTCGAGGCGGGCGTTTTTTATTGTCATAGAGTTTGAATCGAAATCGGTTGTTGCATGGCAGATACCTTTCTGGAGTTAAAGAAGTACTTTGCCAAAACTCCTGATGTTGAATTGCCGGGCACCAAAGGCGCACAGGGGCTTAAATACAAAGTAAGATGTTCGTCATGTTCTATAAAGGTGACCTCATTGTGAAATTAGCTGAAGCGCGTGTGTTGGATCGGGCTTTGCGAAAAATCTTCGCGGTTTGTTAAGCTTTGATAAGCGTCCAAGCTGCAATATCAACGAAGGCCATGCCTGCCGCGAAGAGCATTGTAGCTAATTAAGTTTTATCGCCGATTTCCGCAGGCAAATGGGAATTTCAGTAGTTTAATGAAAAATAGCAGAGAATAAGGCATGCAAAGAAATCTTCCAAACAAAGTTGATTTTTTTTGAAACTGGATTAGCGAAACTGCATCTAAAGGACAATGCTGGTTAGAAGAAAATCTCCACTTTCACCTCAGAAAAGAAAGCCGCGCAAAGTATCAAAGAACTCGTTTGAATTTGCAGTTGAAGAAATCCCCCTGATAAAAAGGCGCAGGCATCGACTGATTTCATTTCGCCGGCGCCTTAGGCTTGAATCAGCAAACTCGATAACGCATGGTATCGGAGCGGGTATCAGTCTGGCTGGCATGGCATTGCTGATCGCTATAAGCATCCGAAGTGCGGATTACTGGAAAATTCTCAGCGCCTCCGTTTATGGACTATGTATGGTATTGGTTTTCATGTCATCTACGCTGTATCACGCCATGATGAAGCCGAAGCCGAAACGGCTTTTCCATTTGCTCGACCATTCCGCTATCTTTCTCGCCATCGCCGGTACATATACACCGATTTGCCTCGTGCTTCTTAAGGGAGCGGTCGGATGGTGCCTTTTCATTTTTGTTTGGATTCTCGCGATAGCAGGGATATTATTCAAAACAAAATTCATCAACAGGTATGCATTGCTATCGACGTTGATCTACGTGGTAATGGGATGGTCGATTCTCCTCGCCATCAAATCTTTCTCTGCGGCGATGCCCACACACGGATTAGTTTTATTTTTTGCAGGTGGCGGCGCGTATACATTCGGTACGGTTTTTTATGGCTGGCGTTCTCTTCCGTACAATCATATGATATGGCATCTTTGCGTTGTCTTCGGGGCAATTTTGCATTTTCTATCACTTTATATTTGCGTTTTTTAAGGCTGTACTAACAGGGATTGCCTGCATTTTGCATTTCGTCAATCAACGAAATGTAAACTTATTTACAGCAGCGAATCATTTTGAATTTGGAGCGGGTTGCTCATATCGATTCGACTGGTATCGGTACGGTATTGTCGGTGCTCAAAGAATTGAAAACGATATAAGACATTATGAAATTTCATTTCCCCATTATTATTATCGACGAAGATTTTCGATCGGAGAACACAAGTGGTTTCGGCATTCGAGCGTTGGCGAAGGCCATCGAAGCCGAAGGCATGGAAGTCATTGGCGTCACCAGCTATGGTGACCTCTCAAGTTTCGTCCAACAGCAAAGCCGCGCCGGAGGATTTATTCTTTCGATAGACGATGAAGAGTTTTCGTCGGATAATGCTGGCGCCCCATCAGACGTAATAAAGCAGCTTGAAGATTTTGTAGCGGAGATACGTCTCAGAAACGCTGATATTCCTCTCTTTCTTTACGGTGAAACGCGGACGAGTCGGCATATTACAAATCCGATACTCAAAGAACTCCACGGCTTTATCCACATGTATGAGGATACTCCGGAGTTTGTTGCGCGTTACATCATTCGGGAGACAAACGCTTATCTCGAGAAACTACCGCCACCTTTCTTCAGAGCCTTAACACACTATGCCCATGATGGTTCGTATTCATGGCATTGCCCAGGGCACTCGGGAGGCGTGGCGTTTCTCAAAAGTCCCGTTGGGCAGATGTTTCACCAGTTCTTCGGTGAAAATATGCTCCGTGCCGATGTTTGCAATGCCGTCGATGAACTTGGTCAGTTACTCGATCATACAGGCCCAGTCGTTGCGAGCGAGGTGAACGCTGCCCGGATATTTCAATGCGATACGCTTTATTTTGTAACGAATGGCACTTCTACTTCAAACAAAATTGTATGGCATTCGACGGTGGCTCCGGGAGACGTTGTCGTCGTTGATCGCAACTGCCATAAATCGGTCTTGCACGCCATAATCATGACGGGGGCGATCCCTGTTTTTCTAATGCCGACGCGCAACCATTACGGAATCATCGGCCCGATACCCCAATCGGAATTTCTCTGGGAAAATATACAGAAGAAAATTCGCAATCACCCGTTTGCAAGTAGCGCAAAAGGAGCACCGCGCATATTGACGATTACCCAAAGTACCTACGATGGAGTCCTCTACAACGTCGAAGATATTAAAGCGATGTTGGATGGTAAAATCAATACTTTGCATTTCGACGAAGCGTGGTTACCGCATGCGGCATTCCACGATTTTTATCGCGACATGCACGCTATCAGCAGTAAACGACCTCGCCCACGACAAAGCATGATTTATTCCACGCAATCTACGCATAAGATGCTTGCCGGTCTTTCACAGGCCAGCCAGATTTTAGTGCAGGATTCCGAAACGCAGAAATTAGACCGCGATCTGTTCAATGAATCTTTTCTGATGCACACCAGCACAAGTCCACAGTACGCTATTATCGCGAGTTGCGACGTCGCGGCGGCAATGATGGAAGCGCCGGGCGGGCCTGCACTTGTGGAAGAGTCAATAAAAGAAGCGCTGGATTTCCGCCGCGCAATGCGTAAGGTTGATGCGGATTGGGGCGACGATTGGTGGTTTCAAGTCTGGGGATCGGAAAACCTTGCCGAAGAAGGGCCTATCCGGCGCGAAGATTGGTTGCTTAAGGCAAACGAAGAGTGGCATGGTTTCGGCGACCTTGGAGCCGGATTCAACATGCTTGATCCGATCAAAGCCACCATCATTACTCCGGGGCTTAAGGTCGATGGCACATTCGAGAGTTGGGGTGTGCCCGCGTTTATTCTAACCCGCTATCTCAGCGAACACGGGATCGTCGTTGAAAAAACCGGCCTCTACAGTTTTTTCATCATGTTCACCATCGGCATAACCAAAGGACGCTGGAATACGATGGTAACCGAATTACAACAGTTTAAAGACGCTTACGATAATAACCAACCGTTATGGCGAGCCATGCCGAAATTCGTGAGTCAACATCCCCGTTATGATCGCATCGGTCTCAAAGATCTTTGTGAGCAGATGCACGAAGTGAACCGCGCCAATAACATTGCGCAGCTCACAACGCAGATGTACACATCGCATATGGAGCCAGTCATGCGCCCTTCAGAGGCATATGCCAAGATGGCTCACCGCGAAATCGAGCGCGTGCCGATTGATAACTTGGAGGGCCGTGTGACAACTGCCTTGCTCACACCGTATCCTCCCGGCATTCCGTTACTCATTCCCGGTGAAAGGTTCAACAAAACAATTGTCGAGTATTTGCAATTCGCGCGTGAATTTAACGCGCGATTTCCGGGATTTCAGACCGATATTCACGGGCTTGTCGAAGAGCCGGATGAAAACGGTAAGATGGCTTACTTCGTTGACTGTGTGGCAACATGAAGGCAAGAAGAAATAGTGCTGACTTTCGGAGTCTTCAATCTGATTACACCAGCTTGGCTGTGATTTAGTTTTCTATTTTTTTGACGTCAAAGTCGTAAATAGGCAGTTTTTAAAATTCTCAGTTATCGTTGTTTCTCTTAGAGGAAAACTTTTTCTCGCAACCACCACTTTGCTCGCTCGCGCATCGCTCTGTCCCCGCCGCCGCACGGCGGGTTTTGCGACGAAAAATTTTTCAACTGCCCATGATCCGATTCTGCGCTTCTCACCGATAACCACGCATCCCCCTCGTCTTTGGATTTCTGATTCAGTTAAAAAGCACATTCGCCGGTAATACCGGTTTTTCCGAATCTACCACCAGGTCTTCCACCAGGTAAATCTTCATCGCCGCGGTTCTGCCACGCACGCGGCTGATCGAAAGTTTGCGACAGCGTACCTGATCGGCAATCAGCCCATGCGTGTTCTCATCGATGATCAGGTCAAAACGTGTTTTTTTCGTCAGGCCTTCGAGGCGTGAAGCGATGTTGACGGTGTCGCCAATGACAGTGTAGTCCATGCGGCGGAACGAGCCGATCGTGCCGGCAAAGACATTGCCCGTGGCGATGCCCATGCCAATGGCGATGGGTTCGCTCAGGTAATCGGGCAGCGCTTCATTGAAGTTCGCGATGGTTTCGCGGATTGCCAAAGCGCAGCGTACGGCGTTCAGGGCGTCGTCGCCGTAGGCGACGGGGCAACCGAATGTGGCAAGCAGGGCATCGCCGATGATTTTGTTCACCGAGCCGTGGTGACTCAAGATCAGGTCCATGACGTCGGTATAGATGCGGTTCAGCAGTTTGGCAATGATGCGCGGCTCGTGGTTTTCGCTCAGCGTGGTGAAATTACGGATGTCGAGAAAGAAGATCGTGGCCTGCGTATGCTCCCCATACACTTCCTGATTATTCTGCTCGCTGAGAATTTTGCGCACAACGTCGTCGGAGAAAAACTGCGAAAGCTTCTGGATATCGCCATTCAGCGATTCGATCAGTTTTTGCGAGTGGCGCAGGGCGAAATGTACGCGCAATTTTTCGCGGATTTCACGCGTAATAAATGGCGGCCGCAGGAATTCGTTCACACCATCGTCGAGTGCGAGAGCTTTCTGGCTTTCTGAACTGCGTTCAAAGTAGGCGAGCACGGGCAACTTGCCGAACACACCGTGTTTACGGATTTTTTCGAGCACCTGCGATTCTTCATGGTCATAGGAGTCACTTTGCAGGAAAATGACGCCGGGTACTTCGGCAACCAGCTCGGGGTCGAAGGTGTCGAAGGTGCAGATTTGCACGCTATACTCTTCACCTATCGCATCGCGAATCGCGACGAGGCGAAATTTATTCTTCACGAGGATCAATAACTTGTTTTCTTGCAGCATATTTTCTCCTTATAAAACCGGCAAGCGGACACGGATAATCAGTTTTTGCGATTTCTCTTCGTCTGCATCCTGACGGCGCACGTCGAGCGTGCCGCCCATCTGGCGTATCCTGAACTCGCTGATCGTGAGGCCAAGCCCCAGGCCATAATTCAGCCGGTAACGGTCATCGATGGTGTTGCTCAGGCGGATAAACGGTTTTTTAAGGTTTGCGGCGTCCGCTTCGCTGGGGATTTTCGCCATGAGATTTTCCGCGCGCAGCTCAAAATAACCTCCCTGGCGTCCGGCGGCAAGGTGGATGGCACTTCCTTCCGGAGAATATTTGAGGGCGTTGAGAATGATCTCCTGCACGACCTGGGAGAAAATCTCTGCGCTGGCAGAAACATTGTAGTCGCCGCCGTCGAAATCCGCGGCGATAAAATGACTGCGGATCTGCGCTTCGTCCTGCACAGAAACAAGCACCTGCTGTATTGCGGCGATCAAGGCTTCGCCGGATTTAACTTCCGCGGAAATTCCATTCGTCAGCGCCTGCAAAGCACGCTCAAGATTTTCGAGCCATTGGCGCGAGGCGCCGACATTTTGTGCGATGGCGCCGAAGGTATCTTCGGAGATTACAATTTTGCCTTCTTGCCGTTCGGCAGTGGCTTCGAGCAGCTCGAAATAAGTGATGAGCGAACCAATGCCGAGGCCCTGCGAAGAGGAGTGCAGTACCTGGCGCAAGACTTCGCGCGTCAGCTGCAGCGATTTTTCCGTTTCCGATTCCGAACGGCGTCCCGAAATCCATTCGAGAATTGGTGTTTCCGATGCATTGGGATGCCGGCCTGGCGTACCGCTATGCGGCGCCGAACTCAGCACACTGCGCAGCCGCCGGCAGAGCTCAGAGAGCGGCATATCGACGGGTAAAAATTCCACGGGCCGGTACTGCCTGATAAAAAGCGCTCCTTCTTCTTCAGGGGGATTTCCCAAAACCAGCACGGGTGTATTCGGGTGCTGCAGGCGTATCGCCGCCAGCAGGCGTGGGAGTTTCATGAGGCCGAAACCTTCGACGACAACAATTGCCGCAAAGGAAGTGCCGATCAGTTGCTCGAGCGCATCGCCGGCGCCGGTGGCAATATAGAGTCCCGCGCCGATGGCGTCTTCAATTCCACGGTAGTCGGCGGAGCTCAGCGACCTTCCCGTCAGGAACAGAACGCGGTCGGTTTCAACGGCGGTCATGATCATACAATCTGCCCGACGATGTCGAGCAGCTGCGCCGGGCGGAAGGGTTTGATGATCCAGCCGTTGGCGCCCGCGGTCGCTCCCTGAGCGCGGATTTGTTTTTCGTTTTCGGAGGTCAGTGCGAGAATCGGTATGTTTTGATCCTGGCGCACCAGGTGCTGTATTGTTTCCGAATCGTCGACTGCCAGTATTCTTGCCATTGGAATCCCCCCGAAATGTGATGGTTATGTATAACCCAAACCGGGGTAGATTGCAATATGTTCTTACCGCAAAATGCTAAGTACTTTTACAGATATCAGGTGAAACGGGAGATGTAAATGCTGCCATTGCTGGCAGCTTCGACGTAATCGGCGACCGTGACGAATGTGGCATGGCAATCTTTGCTGCTCAAGGTGCGCAGGATTTCAAAATTATTCCGCGTTGTCGTTTCATAGTCGGGAAACACAATTTCCGCTTGGTAGTGTTTCAGCTTGTCGAGCGGACCAAAAAATCAGCGACTTGTCATTGATGCAAATGAGAATCATTATCAATTTGATTGACGGCGCATAGCCCCTGGTCCCTATGCGCTATGGAAAACCACAGCCAACATCCATCCTGCGGGGAGCTTCTCGCGCACGGCAAAGTCGCGCGCGCCGATGCATTTCCCTGCGGGCATGTCGTTCTGACCTTTGAAAATTTTAAGATCGGCTTTGCCGGCGAAGATTTCCGCGATTTTGTACACACCGTCTCCCTCGCCTTCGGCAACCTGAAGAACCGCGAAATCGAACGGGCCGAATGGGGCCTGTTTATGTAGCTAGTCTTCGAAAGCGCGGTCTGTGCGCAGCGCGGCGATATTGGCGTCGGTCAGAATTGTGCCGGTGCGGCCGGTTTCGATTTTCTGGATGCGCAGTTTCTGGGCAAACGCCGCGAAACGAAAATTACCGGCACTGTGATGGGCTAACAGCGCCGTGCGTTCATCGGCATAGTCACAGCGGTCGGTGACGAGGCTCTGCACACCTTCGGGCTCGCCAGGCAAAGTGGGATTAAAAACGATAAGGCGGTTTCCATCCGTATTGTGTATTTTACGGATATCCCAGACCGGCGAAAATACCGAGCGGTAGGTGGCGTTTTCGTGCGCTGTGAGGTTCTTCAGCACCCAGGTATTGGCAATGAGCACGCCATTCGTCTTCAGGCGTTGTTTCACCATCTCTAAGAACTCCTGCGTCATGAGCTCTGCGGGAATATAGACCTTATCGAAGGCATCGAGAAAAATGATATCGAAGGTACCGCTGTGCTCAGAGATGAAAGATCGGCCGCCGGTGGTATGCACAACGACGCGGTGGTCCAGGTCGAAGTGCTGGCGCGCGAGTTCGACGACCTTGTGGTTGGGCTCGACGACTTCAATTGCCAGGCTGGGAAATTGTTTCAGGAGGAATTTGCAGATCACGCCGCCACCGAGGCCGATGATCAGGGCCTTGCCCTTTTGTTTCGGAATATAACCGCTCCAGGTGAGGCTGGCCACTGCGGCCATCTGCAGGTATGACTGCACCATGAAGTCGGGTTTATCGCGCCGCCACACGGACTGCTCGCGCCCGCCCTGGATCATTTTCACGACGCCGTTGTCAGATTCTATTTTCAATGGTAAGGTATGGAACGGTATCAGAGCGGGCCGATAAAGTAAAATCGGGATTTCCGTATCTAACGAAAATGATATCCCCAACGCAGGGCGAGTGTCGGGTTAGCTTTAATGTTAAGAAAGCTGACTCCTGTGTCGCCTTTGGCGGATTCAAAATTACTGCTCCGACCGATTCCTGTCGAATAGGCTGCTTCAAAGCCGAATGTAAAACCGTCGTAGGCAACCAGTTCCATTCCCGCTGCAAAATACCCGGAAATACCGACAACGTTAAAAGATTCGCTGTATTGGTTTGCGCCGTTGTAAAAGCTGACATCACCGCCATAGACCGGAATGCGCAGCATTGCCGCGACATAGGGAGACCAACGTTGTCGCGGTTGATGTCCCAAAATCGCATAACGGATTCCCGCGTGCGGCATGACGAGATACTTTGAGTTTTCGAAGACAGCGCCATAGGCAGAACCGCCGCATTCAATATTGAAATTGGGGGTAAGATAATAATCTGCCGCCAGCGTATAAATATGCCCGGGGCCTCCCAGGCTGCCGCTGATGCCGAATTTGCGTTCCGCCCGGCTTGGGTTATTCGCGACGTCGGCAACGTCATTTTCAGCGTAGGCGGCGAAAGACCAAAGGATCAGCGTACATAGATAGGCATTACGATATCGCATAGCAAAGTTATAAATGCTATTTCATGCTTTCAAGCGTTTGTCGGCCGTTCCTTCAGCCTGGTTTCGCCCGCAGAAAAAAATGGCATTTCACGAACTGCGATTTCGTACAGCGAAACATGCTTCAGGAATTGGAATGGGTTTCCCTTGAAATTGCATATACCCCACAGGGCGTGGTCGCTAAATTGACCGGCGTGCTATCGCTCACTACTTCCGCTGATTTGAAACATAAGGTTCTGGAGTTGTTAGCAGAGGGAGTAAAATCCGTTTCCCTGGAAATTTCCGAAATAAGGCATATCGATTCTGTGGGCCTGGCGACCCTCATTGTTCTGGCGCGCAATTGCGCAGAACGCGGGGTCGCGTTCAGCCTGCTTAGGCCCGCCGAGATACAAGATCGGCTTCTGCGATCCACCGGGCTTGCAAAATATCTAAACGTTCCATAAGCATAATGCAGCAGCGCCGATGAGCGCCCAGGTGCAGACCAGTACGGAGAGGGTTTTTTGCTTGTAATGATAATGATTTATCATTATTGATTTACACGGCGACGGCACTCCTGGTGCTGGGCCATGGCAGAAGGCAAACTCCCCGTTACCGTTATTTCCGGCTTTTTAGGGGCAGGCAAAACCACCCTGCTCAATCACTTATTAGCTAATAAAGACGGCAGGCGGATTGCCGTCATCGTGAACGATATGTCCGAAGTGAATATCGACGCCGCAATCGTCGAGCAGGGCGGCTTTAAACGCACCGAAGAGAAACTCGTCGAAATGTCGAATGGCTGCATCTGCTGCACACTGCGCGAAGACCTATTACTCGAAGTCTCGAAGCTCGCGAAAGAGGGCCGCTTTGACAACATTGTCATCGAATCGACAGGCATCTCTGAACCGCTGCCGGTTGCCGAAACCTTCACTTTCGCTGATGAGAATGGCGTGAGTTTGGGCGACGTCGCTGAGCTCGACACCATGGTCACGGTCGTCGACGCCGTAAATTTTCTCGCCGACTGGAACAGTTATGATTCGCTCAAAGACCGCGCCATGGAACTCGGCGAAGAGGATGAGCGTGACATCGTGAACCTTCTGGTCGAGCAAATCGAGTTCGCGAATGTCATTTTGCTCAATAAGGTGGATTTAGTCAGTGCCGACGATAAGAAAACGATCTACGGTATTTTGCTCCGCCTGAACCCCACAGCAGAGATCATCGAAACCGAAAAATCGCGCGCGCCGCTGGCAAAGGTTTTGTCGACGAAAAAATTCTCTTTCGAAGAAGCGGCGCAGAACCCCGGCTGGCTCAAGGAATTGCGCGGTGAACATACCCCCGAGACTGAAGAGTATGGCATCACGAGCTTTGTCTACCGCGCGCGCATGCCGTTTCACCCGCAGCGCCTCCATGATTACCTGAGTGACGGCTTTGAGAACGTTGTGCGCTCGAAGGGTTACTTCTTCATCGCAACGCGCCCTGAAGTCGCATGGCTGTGGTCGCATGCGGGTAAATTGTCGAATATCGAACGCGCCGGGTATTGGTATCGCGCGCTCGATAAGTCACATTGGCCGACCGACCCGGCAGCGCTCAAGGCGATTGCAAAGAACTGGCAAGAGCCGTGGGGCGACGCCCGGCAAGAAATCGTCATCATCGGCCGCGGCATGGATCAGGCCGCAATCACGCGCGCGCTCAATGCCTGCCTGCTCAGCGAAGCAGAGTTTGCAGGGCTCGACGATGCGACGATCAGGGCGATGCCCGATCCTTTTCCGGCCGATGAAGTTAAAGATGAAAATGAAGAATAAGGAGTTCACGATGAAAATACTGGTATCCCTGTTTTTGGCAATCGCGCTGGCGGCTTGCGGCGAAAAATTCCATGAAAAGCTGAAAGCCGACCACGCGCGCCTCGAAGCCGAGCACAAACAAATGGAAGAGGCGCACCTCAAGATGGCAGTCGAGCACGACGAACTCGAAAAGGGCCATGCCGCTCATGCAGGCAAAAGCAAGAAGCACGACAAAGAAGAAACGGAGCATAAAGAGCTCGAAAAAAAACACCAGGCGCTGCTGAAGCGGCACTCAGAGCTTGTTGCGGCGCATACCGAACTGGAAAAACGCCATGAAAGCGGTAAAGATCCCGCGCAGGCAGAATTAGAGCACAAGGGCATGATGTCAGAACACGAACAGATGCGCAAGGACCATGAGCAAATGGTTGCCGACCATAAACGAATCTCAGACCAGCATAAATAAGCAGCTCTGATGCGTATTTGCTCATGGCTGGTGGCCTGTGCGATAATTTTGGCGGCGTTCCATGCCGGTCAAAGCATCATGGCCTGCGACGGCGAATGGCACCGAAACGGCGAGCTACCCGATTGGCCGAATATTTCTTTTTCCGAAAGCAATTATCCCGACATCGAAATACCCGAGCGCAAGCGCCCGCGGCGCCGCAAAAAACAGAAACCTATTAAGGCCAATAAGCGCGAAAAACCTAATCTTGTATTAGAGCACGACTATATCGAAGACGAGGGCTTTCTGAAGGGTTCGACGAAGCCTTAGTTTATTAACTGATACCTGCGCGAAGTATACAGTCACGGCTGGCTTTGCGCAAAGAAATCTTTGTATGTAAAAAAACAGATTCAGAGGAGAAGAAAATATGAGTAAATTTTTCGCAATCGCAGCAACGGTGGTTTTTGTGAGCGCCTGCGCTGGCAAGTTTCATGAAAAGCTGCATGCAGACCACGAAAAGCTTGAAGCCGATCACAAGCAGTAGGGCATGCGCAGTCCCTGACGCGGTGGAAAAGACTTCTCGTTAGCATGGGCGTCTCCTCGGGAAATATCAGGATGCGTGCCTATTGGGCGGATGGCAAGCGCGGATTGTAAAAGTTCAGAATGCAGATTAATGACCGTGTGCGATCAAATCATGCACTATACCACCCCCAGCCATTTGTCCCGATGCTATAGCCTGAGCGACCGATTGCCGCCGCAGATCGATGATGTCGCCCGCGGCAAAGACGCCCTCGACACTGGTCTTGCCCATCGCGTCGACAACCACGGCACCGACAGGTTGTAAGGTGCAGCCCAGATCGTGTGCGAAAGGTGCTTTGTGTTCGAGCGGCAACTGCGGTGTGATAAAGAGGCGTTGAAGTGGATATTCCCCGGCGTCGGTGCACCGCACTGCTTTCAGGCGACCGGCGTCCATAACCAGTTCTGAGATGGCCGTTGTGACAAGAGAAACTCCAAGCCGCGACAGTTTTTCCTGCTGGTTTTGGGTAAATTCGATGCCTTCGTTTGCAAAGAGCGTGACCTGACCGCTCAGCCGACGCAGCATCCCCAGAACTCCGGTTAAGAGATCGAAAAGTACGGCGTCGCCGCCGACGAGTGCTGCATCGGTATTACAGACGAGACCCAGTGTTTCGTCCCGATGTTCGAAGCCGTGGCAGAACGGGCAATGGAAAACGCTCGTACCCCACAGTTCAGAAAAGCCGGCCACCTGCGGCAGGCGATCGACAATGCCATACGCCAGAACAACTTTTTGAAAAATGCCCTGGCTTCCATCGGAAAATGTCGCAAAAAATGCCGTCTCTTTTTTCATCAGGGACTGCACCTGTATGTGCATGCGCTTGACTGAGGGGTATCCCATGAGCGTACCTTCTGCCTGCTCGCGCCAAATCGACGGCGGTGTGCCGTCGATGCCTATCAGGTTGTGGATTTGCTTCGCCGGCCCATTGCGCGGCCGGCGGTCGTCGCACAGCAGGGTGTCTACACCCATACGCGCCAATGCCATAGCGCAGCTTAGACCTGCCGGACCACCGCCGACAATCAGAACATCAGCGTTTGTCACGCATTGACCTTTCAAAGCGCGCCCTGACTTCACGGCAGAAGAGGCTTTCTTCAGAAGAGCTGACACGCCATTTTCCGATGCCGGTCTTCTTCGCTGGGAAATTCAGCTTTCGCCAGTGAAGATCATGCCGGTACACAGGCTCGGCATCAAGCGCCAGAAAAATTCTCGGCGTATCTTCTTTTAGAAAAGGGGGTGAACGATGTACCACGCCGTTGCCTTCGTTTCCGCGGTACATACCTCCTTTCATAATGGCGATGTCGTAGGGCCGAAGTCTTTGTATCGGGCGGCCGTCGATATAACCCGCGTTCGTGCCAGTACCGAGGCCGCTACGATGGACATCCTCATTTTTGAGCCACTCGGTTCCTTTACCGGTATACGTCACGACGAGGCGAAGCTGGTTCTTGTCGTCATGAAACAGGCGGCAGTGGTCGCTGGTAATTTGGCCGAAAATCGCGGTCAGTGAAAGCGAGCCTGTCAGCTCCATAAAATCGTGCACGGTAGTGGTGAGTTCATTCAGAATGATGCGGGCTGTGGTGCGCGATCTACAGAACTCAAGAATGAATGCCGCAAGCGGGCCCATGGTCTGGGCACGGCTAAGGGTTCCGCGAAATTCACCCTTCAGGCGCTGATTGAGGTCTTCAAATTCAGACTTTATGATGGTAGGATAATCGCGTTGGATGAGGGCGATGTTGACCCCCGTATCGAAGATACCTTGAGCGTCCAGAACGCGGGCAGCCTTAGTGATATGGGTTTTTAGAGGATTAACTGACCTATTTACCATACACCATCCCGAAAAGTTTTCCAGATTTGTAAATGATAATATATTATCATTATCATTTTGATTGACACCGCCGACACTTCCTTTAGGGGGATATATGAAGTACCGCCATTATATGCTCGCCACCCTAGTGGTTGCGATTCTCGGATGGGTTGAGGATTCACACGGTCACATTGATGCGCATGACCAGGGTGAGGTTGTGACCCAGGCGATGCCCAACGGCTTTGTCCGTGGCTACAAGCCAGGTAAACTCGAATCGCAACTGCCAGGTTTTGTGAAGGTCAAGATGTCATCGGACCACGGCGTTCAGATCGGTCCGCACTGCTTTCGGCCCCTGGAAGGTGATCTGCGGTTTTCCCTGATTCAGGGCATTCCAGAGGCGTTGGCGAAAAAAAATCCGCACGCCGAAAAGCGCTTCTATTACGAAGTCGTCGAGCGTGATGGTGACACGATACGCGTTTCGCTGGTAGATGCGCTTACCGGGGAGTTGATCGACCCTGCAACGGGTACCGGGGTATCGCCATAATTTATGCATACGCGGTCGCAAAAAACAGAAATGCCATGTCTGTCCGGAGAATAGCCATGGCAGAGTTGGGCGTTTAAGTGAGTTGTTATTGGTCTTTGACTTGAATTTTAAAGACGATCGGGCGGCCTGCGCGCTCGATTTCAATTTTGATTTCACGTGCCTCTTTCAGCGCTACAGGCGATGCCCAGGTCGCAGGGTCGAATGGCTGACCTTGAACTCTCTTGATCTGATCGTCCAGCCGTAAGCCCAGCGGTTGCAAAACCGTCGTAAGCCGCTCGTGCGCACTGCCGGGTTCGAACGCGGTGAGCCAACGCGTGCGTTCGATTTCGCGCAGCAGAATACGCACGTTCGGGGAAAATTCAGGGGGGATTTCTTTTGTTGCTGCAGGTTTTGGGCGGTTGGGGATTGTCCCTGGTGCCGGCAGGCTCTTCCCGGTTTCGATTTTTATCCGCCGCCCCGCTTCGCTGACCCAGATATGCTCATGCCCGATGCTTATTATGGTCGCACCTTCGATTCGGCAAGCACAGTGATCGCGGCGACACGCGAGGCTGAGCGCGCAAAAGATTTCTGTGCCCTTATTTTCGGTTTCAATCAGCGCGCGCGATTCTTCTCCCGCTTCGACTGTTCCCAAAAGTTTATGCCGCGCCTCTGGCCAAACTGCCACCCCGGCAAGTTGCATCAGGCAGAAAGTAGTCTTAAAAAAGTCGCTAATGATAAGCCGTTATCAAAAGTGTTGACGCGCCGTCTCTTGCTATTTAGTTATCATTATCAATAATGTTCAGCGTCCAACGCTGATGCAAATTTACGGAGGTAAATAATGATTCAAAAAATTACGATATTCGCGCTCGCAGTCATGGGTTCAACCCTATTGGCGGCACCAAAAAAGGCAGCGCCGAAAATAGCGGAAACGCCTAAAGTTGAAGCCAAAGCGCCTGCGGCCGCGGCAGCCCCTGTCGCCGCGAAAGCGGACAGTTTGGGTTTTGGCAATGCGAAATTCTCTGCCTCGCTCTGGGGTGGTTTGGGACTCATTGTTTCGAAGAGTACACACACCAAAGAATTCGAATCGTTCGGCTCCAAAATAGGTATCGAACAGAAGGCGACTACAGGAGCACCAGCCTTCGGTGCGACTGTCTGGTATGGCAACAGTGCCAATGCCGTAGGCCTTGAAGGTGGCTATTCCCAGGTGTATAAAAATACATCGAATACTTCAGGTGTGAGCTATACTTACGCGCTGAATATCATTAGCGCACAGGCTCTCTACCGCTATGAAGTTTTCGACGGGCTCTATGCCGCGGCGGGTGCTGGTGTTGCAGTTGCTTCGATAACAGCTGAAAATACATCGTATGTTCAGGGAAGCCTGAAATCCAAGATTGCTCCGCTTTTCTCGCTGCGTATCGGCTACGATTATCCGCTGACCCAAGAAATTATCGTGGGCGCATACGTTCAAGGTTCAATGGCTCTGCTCAATATCGAAGATTCGTTCTCTTCGGGTAAGCAGACATATGCTGCGGGTAATGTCATTGTTGCGCCCATTGTGCAGCTGACTTACAAGTTCTGATCGATTAAGGAGGATTAAAATGAAAAAAATAATTTTACTCATAACAAGCCTCGGCTTTGCTGCTGTGGCCCAGAGCTGCAACCAGACTGTAAGCTCTGCTAAAAGCGGTGATCCGGCAGTTACCGATGGCGTACTACGGGAGATTAGTGCAAGTTCTTATACTGCCACCATAACTGCCGCCAACGATTTTAGTATCCATCTGGAAGGTGTGAGTGTTGCTTCAGGGCAAAACTTGGAGATTATCGCCAAAGCCTCGGCAGTTTCTGAAGTCGCCGGCTGGAAGTTTGCCTTCACTGGTGGAACATCGGGAAAGGTTCGGGTTTCGCGTCTTGGCTCTTCACAAGCCATGGATTCCGGTACCTATGATACCAGTGACGGTAAGACCTGGTGCATCGACGTGCACGCGACGGAGAACCCCAACCACCATATCATCTGGAAGGGTACTTGCTCAAATTCGATAGTCGCCGGTCAGTGGGGCAATGCGCAGTTCAACAGCAATGAGCAAAACGACAGTGCTGGCAATCACGATGCACGTTCTGCCTCAAACTATGGTACAGGTATGACAGCATGTGGCGGTACAGGTACCTGCTTCACCAACACTGGCGATCCTACCGGTACAAAAGTCCTCTATAAAGCTGATAAGGGGACCGTATCGGGCGTTGTCGTGAAGGCAGCACGGACAAGCGGTCTTTGACGCAGACCAGATCTTCTGAAATTGACTCTAAAGACCCGGCGTTTGCCGGGTTTTTTTTCAATCTACGCCGGGCATGAACCGGTATCTTACTTTCCGGCAATATTTGACATATTCCCGATCTTGCCTAAGGTGCGTTCTTTTCAGTGGAAGATCTTTTATTGCTCGCAAGTGAGAATCTGTTCTCATTAGTGACCAAGGCTGGTTATACATGATCTCTGTCTTCTTTAAAAAGAACCTCTACTTAGGCGCCTGTCTGATCTTGCTGTACGGCCTGGTTAATGCAGTGTTGGCCGACAACAAGGCCGAAACTGCAGACGACGAGAAAAAAATCGAAGAAGAAATCGAGCGCGCCGAGAAAAATGTGCCGACTGCCGTGCAAATGCCGACGCAGGTGCAGGCAACATCCAACACTAACCAGAACTGGGGTACGCAGGGCGGGGCGATGGCGACAGACAGGGTGAATTTCCCTAACATCGCCGTCGCCATCGACGCTATGGCCGAGCATGACCTCGGTGATCAGCGCCAGTCGACGAATTCTGCCTTCATTCGCACTGCCGAATTCGGTTTTACCGGAGCCGTCGACTACTGGATGCAAGGTATGGTGCTCTTTGCGATGCACCGCGAAGCCGGCGAGTACAAGCTCGATCCGCATGAAATTTCTGCCGAGTTCACCAACCTGCCGTGGAACCTGAATCTCAAAGTTGGTCGCATGTTTATCGACGGTGGTCGCCTCATGCGCCGCCACCAGCATGATTGGAATTTCACCACCGCACCGCTGATGCACAAGCGCTTGGTGGATCCGGTGATTGGAGAGGGGTTACTCGATACGGGCGGCGAGCTCTCGTGGCTTGCCCCCTGGAATTTTTTTCAGGAAATTAAGTTTGGCGTTTTTAACGGTCGCACGTTCGGGCACTCGCATAACGACGGGCCGGATAAGCCGCTGCCCTTGCTCTTGGGCCGCTTCAAGCAATTTTTACCGACAAGCGGTTATGGCGGTATTCTTTTGGGCCTGACCTATATGCACTATTCGCCGACGCAAGACCGCGGCGACTCTGACCAGACTTTTGGCACCGATATCACCTACCGTTTTCAGAAGAACCGGATCAGCTCCGTTGAAATTGGTCTCGAAGCGCAATACCGCAAAGAGACGCGCGTCGTGGCTCGCCCCGAAGATAAACTCGGCGCCTATGCATTCATCGCTTATAATTTTATGAACTTTTGGACGGTGGGCCTCCGCGTCGATCTTTTCACCCGCTATTCGGTCATTTCGAATCGCACGGGCCTGGCTTATGATCCGCAGGATTCCGCTGGTTCTCTGTGGATCGCTTACCGCCCGTCAGAGTTTTCAACCATTCGTTTGACCGGCGAATACCTGCAAATCGACGGGCAAAACGATCCGTACCTGACAGCCTACCTGCAAATGGTTTACGTTTTGGGCTTTCATCCGCCGCACACTTTTTAGATGGGGGAATATGTACAGAAGTTGTTTTAAACGCAGTCGCGATCAAAGCCAGAGAGGGATTCTCCGTGTAACTACACCTTCTCTGCGGTTCGTGTTTCTTTTTGCGCTCTGCTCGTTTTTTTTTCCTGCGAATGCGCTGCGCATTGTGACAACGACGACCGACCTCGCCAGCATCGCGAAAGAAGTCGGGGGTAGCCGCGTTGAAGCCGAAAGTCTGACCGAAGGCAATATCGACCTGCATTTTGTTTCGGCGAGGCCCGACTTCATCATGAAAATGAACCGGGCAGATGTTTTCGTGGAAATCGGCCTCGATCTCGAAGCCAGCTGGACGCCGGTGCTACTGAATCAAGCACGTAACCCAAAGATACAGCGCGGGCAACAGGGCTATTGTTTCGCCTTTAAGGGTATCCGGCTGCTGCAGGTTCCCACGGGCATTGTCGACCGTTCGATGGGTGACATTCATGTTTTTGGTAATCCGCATTATTGGATAGACCCTTTAAACGGCATACAGATCGCGAAGAACATTCTGAATACACTTACCCTTATCGACTATGAGCACGAGAAAGAATACCGGGCGAACTATGAAGCGTTCGTCGCGAAGGTCAAAAAACTCACACTCGATCTCATGCGGGTCATGAAACCGCACAAAGGTAAGAAGCTGGTGGTCTACCACCAGGAGTTCAATTACCTCGCCGATCGGTTTGGTCTCGAAATAGCCGGTTCAGTCGAGCAACGGCTCGGAATTGCTCCCGGACCCGCGTGGATCAATAAGACTGTTGCTCTGATAAAAGAGCAGAAAATCGGCGTCGTGCTTGTGTCCCCGTGGTCGAATGTCGGTATTGCGCGCCGTGTCGCCGAGGACAGCGGCGCAAAGCTCCTGATCTTGCCGGTGCAGACGGGGTCGGGAGAAAACACCGAAACCTGGCTCAAAATGATTGAGACGGCGACGCGAACTTTGGCAGCGTCGCTTTAATGATTCAATTACGGAACGCGGCCATTGGTTATGGTCGTCGTCCGCTGATTTCCTGTATTGATCTGAAAGTTACGCCGGGCGATATCATTTTCCTTTCTGGACCGAACGGGTCGGGAAAAAGCACGCTGGCAAAATCTTTTCTGGGCGTTCTGCCCCTGGTTTCGGGTGACCGTATCAATACCTTTCATCGCCTGGCTTATGTGCCACAGAGTTCGCACTTTGATGTGCAGTACCCCGTTACCGTCAGTGGTCTTATCCGTCAGGGGCTTAGGGACCGCTACCGTGTCGCGGCCTGGCTGCGCACTAACCGCAGGCATGAGGAGGAACAGGTAAGTGAAATTTTATCTGTTGTAAACCTGACCTCGGCGGCCGGTTCCCTGTTGCGCGAAATTTCCGGAGGTCAATTACAACGCGCCCTGATCGGCCGTGCCCTTGTCGGTAAACCCGATTTTCTGCTGCTCGATGAACCGTTTTCCAATCTCGACCGTTCAGGCCGCGGTGAAATAGCACTTATCCTGAGAAAATATGCCTCCCCTGCTTGCGCTTTATGTGTGATCGACCATGGCGATGCTATCGAGCGCAGTTTTTACACCCGTTTTCTCGAGATTGATGCAGGGCACCTGCAGGAAAGGAACACCGTCTTTTCCGACGGGAATCAATAATATGGAAAAGATCTTCTCTTACTTTCAGCAGTACCAGACTGCGGTTCTGCTCAGTCTGGCATATTTTATGGCTGCGGGATACATTGGCCTTTCCCTGATATTGCGGCGGGCGAGTCTATTCGGCTTGGTACTTTCGCAGGTTGCGCAGGTTAGCTTTCTATTGGGACTGGCTCTTGCAGCACAAATCCAGGGACATGAGCACGTTTATGCCATGATCAACCGTTCCGGCGCCTCGGGCGGCGACTGGCATTTTCTTGAAATTGATATGTTTGTGGTTCCCATAACGTTATTGCTGCTGGTACCGTTCGTTTATTTTGCCATCCGCGGCTCCCGAAACAAGGAAACATTGCTTGTTCTGGGCTTGTTGCTTGCGCTGGCGGCTTACCCCTTGATCAACAAGGTTTTTGGCGGTACCGATGTTGTTCTTGCTAAAGCATATTTTACAGAGATATTATACACGCCTTCGGCGATGTTCATACATTATTTACCGGCGATCGCTTTGCTTGTGAGTATCCTGGTGTTGTATCAGAGAAAATTCATGCTTTCCGGTTTTGATCCTGTACAGGCAAGACTGAATGGCATTAACACAGCCTTCAGCGATGCACTTTTTTATTTCCTGTCCGGCATAATTCTTTCTTTTGTGGTCCGCGTCGTGGGCGCGTATGTGGCAATGGCGGTTTTGATTGTACCCGGGTTTGTTTCACTTTCGGTAATGCGCACGATGCGCGGCGTCCTGTTTTTGTCGATTTTACTTGCGTTGCTTTTGCCCGCAATGGGATTCGTGTTTGCATTTCGGTTCGACAGTATTTCCACAGAGCCCTTTCTCACAGTTTTTGTAATTTGTGCCGGTGGCGCAATTCTTCTATTGAGGCTTTCGATTCTGACTTTTCGGCCAAGACGAAACGGCATAAAAACATGAACCCCAAGGTCGATTTTTACTTCCGCAAGGCCAAAAAATGGCAGAAAGAGATAGCGCAGCTACGCACAATCGCTCTCGCCTGTAAGCTCAGCGAAGAATTAAAATGGGGATGTCCCAGTTACACCTTTGAAGGCAATAACATCGTACTGATCCATGTGTTTAAAGATTACTGCGCATTTTTATTTTTCAAAGGTGCGCTCTTAAAAGACAGCAAAGGTATCTTGGTTCAGCAAACGAAAAATGTGCAGGCGGCGCGCCAGATCCGCTTTACGAATCTTAAGGAAATAGTTAAGCTGAAAGCCACTTTGAAAACTTATATTCTCGAAGCGATTCAAGTCGAAAAGGCCGGCCTGAAAGTGAAATTCAAAAAAACTACGGAATTCAAAACCCCCGAGGAGTTCCAAAAAAAGTTGGATCATCACCCTGCGCTAAAAACTGCTTTTGCCGCCCTGACGCCCGGCCGGCAGCGCGGGTACCTGCTTTATTTTTCCGCGGCGAAACAATCGGCAACGCGTGAGTCCAGGGTCGAAAAAAATATTGATCGTATTCTCGATGGCCTGGGTTTAGATGATAAATAGCGGCTACAGCAATTTGCTGAGAAAAATTCCGGGTATACTAATTTTTCTCGGGGCATTTTTTTGCCTGCACGGCGACAAAGAAAAAACCGAAAAACTCCTGGTCGGCATCTGGCAGGATTCCCCCGTCATGGCCTCGGGCTGGGGCGAGGCATACCAGTTTTTCCCCGATGGAAAATTTATCCTCAACCACAACCAGATGGATTGCGGGAAGCGCGAGCTGAGCCTTTTGGGTACGTGGAGCATAGAGAAAGCTTATCTCATACTGAAGGTGAGCAGCCGAAAGGTCGTTAAAGGCGGTAAAAAAGTTAAGTCATCCGGCTCCTGTGCCTCTGAGTACGATATCGAAGGCGGCCAGACCGTCACAGAAAATCTTCCGGCGCCGAAGAAGATCCGCCTTAAAATCAGCAACACAAAAGCGGATGCGGAATTTCCATTGCCGGTCATCGGGTTTGACAAACAAAAATACTGGAAACTCCGCGAAGATCCCAAAGATTATCAGTAAGGTGTGCGAGGTTATATGATCGAGCTATTTGAATCCGCGATTTCCGGAAACAGCCACAAGGTCCGGATGATGCTGTCGTTCCTGAATTTGAAATACGAGAGCCGAATTGTCAATATGAAGGAACGGGGGCATAAAACGGAAGAGTTTCTGGAAAAGAATCCGTTTGGTCAGGTACCGGTGCTGAAAGATGGCGACGTGGTTATCCGCGATAGCCAGGCAATTTTAGTTTATCTTGCGCGCGCCTATGGCGACGACCATTGGTTTCCCATGGATGCAGCAAAGGCAGCCGAGGTGACTGCATGGTTATCGACAGCCGCCAATGAAGTCGCCCGTGGGCCCAGCGCCCTGAGAGCGCATTTCGTCATCGGCAAGGCGATTAACGTCGAAGAGGCTCAGGCAATTACCGACAATCTTCTGCCGGTACTCGAAAAACGCCTGCGCGATAACCTGTGGCTTGCAACAGCATCGGTTACAGTGGCGGATATCGCCGTCTATCCCTATATTGCGCTGGCGCATCAGGGCAAAGTTGATTTAGGCGGATTTCCCCGTGTCAGGGCATGGCTGCACCGGATCGAAAGTTTACCCGGTTACGTTGGCATGGCAGGTATTCCATTGCAGGCGCCAGGCAACACCTGAGCCGGCCTACGATTATTCTAATTTACTCAGATCCCTGACGGCGCCTTTATCGGCGCTCGTTGCCAAAAGTGCATATGCTTTGAGCGATGCCGTTACTTTGCGTGGCCGGGCTTCTGCCGGTTTCCATGCCGCTTTGCCCCTGGCGTTTTCTGCAGCGCGCCGTGCATCGAGTTCCGCATCCGTGAGCTTTACATTGATGGTGCGGTTGGGAATATCGATATGGATGATATCGCCATTGCGCACAAGGCCAATGGCACCGCCCGCCGCCGCTTCGGGTGAAACATGGCCGATCGAAAGACCTGAAGTTCCGCCAGAGAAGCGGCCATCAGTTAAGAGTGCGCAGGCTTTGCCTAAGCCCCGTGATTTAAGATAGCTCGTCGGGTAGAGCATCTCTTGCATACCTGGGCCGCCTTTGGGGCCTTCGTAGCGAATGACGACGACCTCGCCTTCTTTTACCTTGCCTTGCAAAATATGGTGAACCGCCTGGTCCTGGCTTTCGACCACATGAGCCGGGCCTTCGAATACCCAGCAGCTCTCGTCGACGCCGGATGTTTTTACGACACAGCCGTCGATGGCGATGTTGCCCTTGAGTACTGCCAGGCCGCCTTCTTTGCTGTAGGCATGTTCGACGGAACGGATGCAACCTTCAGCGCGGTCTGCATCGAGCGTCGGCCAGCGGGTTGCCTGGCTGAATGCAACTTGTGTCGGAATTCCCGCCGGGCCCGCTTTATAGAAAGTTGCTACGGCATCTGACGCGGTAACGGTGACGTCCCATTTATCGAGTGCCTCTTGAAAAGTTTTGCTGTGAACCGTCGGTAACTGGTTATGGAGCAAACCGCCGCGATTCAGTTCAGCGAGAATTCCCATGACGCCGCCGGCGCGGTGTACATCTTCCATATGGTATTTCGGTGTGTTCGGCGCCACTTTGCAAAGCTGCGGCACCTTGCGGCTTAAGCGGTCGATATCCTGCATCGTGAAAGGCACCTCGCCTTCCTGAGCCGCGGCCAGTAAATGCAAAATGGTATTGGTCGAGCCACCCATTGCAATATCCAGCGCCATGGCATTTTCAAAAGCCTGGAAGGATGCAATCGAGCGCGGTAATACGCTCTCATCATTATTTTCGTAGTAGCGCTTGGTTATTTCTACAATCAGGCGACCTGCTTCGAGAAACAGTTGCTCGCGGTCGGCGTGGGTTGCCAGTACCGAACCGTTGCCGGGCAAGCTCAACCCCAACGCCTCGGTTAAGCAGTTCATCGAGTTTGCGGTAAACATGCCCGAGCAAGAGCCGCACGTGGGGCAGGCGGAGCGCTCGTAGGCATCGACTTTTTCATCGCTGGCATTTTGGTCCGTTCCAATCACGATTGCATCCACAAGATCCAGCTTGTGTTCTGAGAGTTTGGTTTTACCGGCTTCCATCGGCCCGCCGGAAACGAACACGACGGGAATGTTCAAACGCATTGCCGCCATCAGCATTCCGGGTGTAATCTTATCACAGTTGGATATGCAAACGATTGCATCAGCACAGTGCGCATTGACCATGTATTCGACAGAGTCGGCAATAATGTCACGGCTCGGCAGGCTATAGAGCATGCCGTCATGCCCCATGGCGATACCGTCATCTACAGCGATGGTATTGAACTCTTTAGCTACTCCGCCGACTTTCTCAATTTCACGCGCTACCAGTTGGCCAAGATCTTTCAAATGCACATGCCCTGGCACAAACTGGGTAAATGAATTCGCTATGGCAATAATAGGCTTATTGAAGTCATCATCTTTCATACCGGTGGCGCGCCAGAGGGCACGGGCACCAGCCATGTTCCTGCCAGAGGTTGTAGTTTTAGAGCGATATACAGGCATAGATTTTCTCAGAAAAGACAGACGAAGGAAAAAAATGAGACACCCGGCAAAGCAGAAAGGCCTCGCAGAGCATCTGGATAAGTTAATTCATCCATTTGGCGCGTAGTTTGAGGTCAGAGCTTCTTTTACAGAAAAATTAACTTTTGTCAGTCTTTGAATCCATAAAAAAAATACCCATTTTGTCCGTCGCGAATAATCAGGGTTTCGCATTTCTCAGCATGTCCTGTGGTGCCTGGCTACTCACCAGCGCATCTCTGCGCTGTATTTTAGCAATCTCTATCCATGGCATATCTGAGCTTCGTGCAGTGCCGGAAGCTCATTGTTCAGAGAAAGAATCGTTTATTGCAATTTAAGGGAAAAGTGTTACTTATGTCGTGATAGTACCCATCTTAATGGCGGCCAACGTGGATTTTACGCTGACGTTTTTTGACGCTTGTGTCATTTATTCAATCTGTAAAGCCGATTTGCGTCAAAAAATGTGGTCGTAGCGGCTCGCGGCGACGCGCGAAAACACACCTCCCGGTGTGCGCGTCGTCCGCGATCTTTGCCGCGGAGACCCGAGCACGCGAGGAGCTACTGCACCGCAGCGGCGCAGCGCGTAAAATTTGTTGTCTGAAGTAATTGCGCCTGTGAGCCCGGGCAAGGAGGCCCGGGCGAATAAAGGATAAGAGATTTTTCCATAAGAGGCCATCGGTTATCTTAACTTGCTACTTTTTGAAGTTAAACAGACTTTACACCTCGGATATCGTAGTTTTTGATGATTCTCTCGGTATAATTTCTTAGATAAGAATTGAATCCATGGAAATTCCGGTTTTTCTGCCACTACCGAAAGGCATCACAGGTTTTTCGAACGCAGGCGAGCCTTTCGTAGGCTCTTTGGATAACAAATTCGTAAAATCCCTTGCCTTCTCCATAGATTACTCCCAGCATTATAAGCTCTTTGATTTCAAGATGCCTCAGATCAGTGCTAATTATTTCAGGTTAACAATAGAGGATGGTCGGACAAATGATGTTTTCTCAATTCTTATCAATGCTCACTATCCTTTTTATGCAGCTGTTACCAAGGAAAGTCAATGGATGAACTTGGTATTTATTGAAGCGCCAACTGCGATTCAAAATCTTTTCGCACCTCATTTTCAGTATCTTAGTCCCAAAGATTTGGGTCAAATTGTGCAGCCTGAACAGCTTATTTTATTAGGGGAATCAGAGCTGCAGCAAATTACCAGTTGGAAGTCGGAACGCATTGGCGACATTGTTTTTAATGGATATGATTAATCGGCCAATGCCGGTCATAGCGTCGGCATGGATGCCGACGGGATACAAAGGCGCAATTATTTCAGACAACGTGGAAAATACCCGAATTGCGCCCCCGCGGGTGTAAAGTGTAAATAATCACGGCTTTATGTGACTTTCGCGGGAGCGCATTTGCCCGAAGCGCCTCGCGGCAAAGCACAGAACAAGCGTCCCGCTTGTGCTTTGTCCGCGATCTTTGGCGCGCAGGGCCGAGCACGCGAGCCAACGAAGTGCTCGCGGCGCAGCGGGTATTTTTTGTTAGCCGCCGTTACCGGATTCGCGCGGCTGGCGAGCAACCCGAAGGTCAGCGAGATACTGTAGTTCGATATTATTAGTAACCGAGGAGTTGTCGCCAGGATCAAAGGCGTAAGCAGCGAAATCTGGTTGTACTCTCTGATAACAAATCCTCTTTTTCTCCCCTTCGGGCGCGAAGGAGGTAATGGTGGCTAACGTGGAAAATACCCGAATTGCGCCCGCGCGGGTGTAAAGTGTAAATAATCACGGTTTTATGCGACTTTCGTGGGAGCGCATTTGCCCGTAGCGCCTCGCGAGCCCGCCAATGCAGGCCCACTGGCCTGCGGGCGTAGCGATCTTCGGCGCGTAGGGCCGAGCACGCGACCCAGCGTAGCGGTCGCGGCGCAGCGGGTATTTTTTGTTAGCCGCCGTTACCGGATTCGCGCGGCTGGCGAACAACCCGAAGGTCAGCTATATACTGTATTTCGATCTTATTAGTCACCGAGGAGTTGTCGCCAGGATCAAAGGCGTAAGCAGCGAAATCTGGCTGTATTTTCTGATAAAAAATCCTCTTTTTCTCCCCTTCGGGCGCGAAGGAGGTAATGGTGGCTAACGTGGATTTTACGCTGACGTTTTTTGACGCTTGTGTCTTTTATTCATTCTGTAAAGCCGATTTGCGTCAAAAAATGTGGTCGTAGCGGCTCGCGGCGGCGCGCGAAAACACACCTCCCGGTGTGCGCGTCGTCCGCGATCTTTGCCGCGCAGACCCGAGCACGCGAGGAGCTACGGCACCGCAGCGGCGCAGCGCGTAAAATTTGTTGTCTGACGTAGTTGCGCCTGTGAGCCCGGCATGGAGGCCGGGCGACTGCAGAAGAAGGCTGCCCAAAAAAATTCTGTTTGTCCCATGAAGAACAGGATTCACGCCTGAGACGGACAGTTGCTTCATTAGTTAAACGCGGCGCCAATTTCTTGGATGCTAAATGAACTAGTATCTCACCGCTTTCGGAAATATGTCATGCCGTTTTTTTGGCATAGGGAATGGCAGTAATTCGTACAGTAAGGGCCATGGAAAGTAGAGTTAGAGTATTCTACATCCGAAAAATGGCGATGAGGACATTTTTTATATATAGCCTCATCATTGCCTCGCGGCAAATCAGCGCTACTGGGGAGGGGATCGCTGGTATTACAACCGTTAATGCCGGTATAGAATTTCACACAGGCAAGTTAGGTCCGGTACCAACGGTCGGTCTGCTGGCGGGTTTCTACTCAATTGTCAGCGCGCACGTACATGCAAATTTATCCTACCGCCCCGCTGACGAAACTTGGCATACACGAGGTGGGTTTGGATTCGGCATTTTGAATTTCTTACTAAATCTGGACCTGACGTACCAAGCCGGTAATCAATCCTCCGCCGGATTTCTCTTTGGGGGATCCCTTTTTTGGGGGCTTCAGAGATTACATGATTTGCAAACTTTAGTCGAGGTGTTTTATGGCTATCAAACTAATTTTGCGGCAAGTACCGAGAATAGCTTGATCGGCGGTTTAAAAATTCATCTGAACCTTGGAAAGAAAATTTGATAACCATCCCGTGGGTTGATAATAGTTTCAACTAAACCGTGGCGAATAGCAATTTCTTAGATGTCAAAATTGATCTTTCGTGCACCTAGCAGCGTCTAATACAAAACAACACTATGCGAAAATTCATAACGCCGCTATGTCTCATCTGTAGTATCGCCTTACTCGGCGACCTTGCTCACGCAAAACAAAGCAAGGGTGGATTGTGGGCTGGGCCTGAGACCTTACCGCCGGATCCTAAAAGGAAAAAGCCCGGAGAAGAATGCAAAGCCTCCGATGAATGCCAGCTCCATCATGAATGCAAGCAACAAGGCGATAAGGGTGTCTGCACCCCACCGCCGCCCTCAAGAATTCCACCCGGTGCCGTAACGTAGCCCGCCGGGCAGCGCGGCCCGGATATTCGCGATAGCATCGCCGGGATTCTCAAAAAACGTGCGCGTCACGCCATGGATTCGGGTATTGAGGCAAGTAGCGAAGCTATAAAAAACTGCTTCGAAAGCGTTTCTTTGTATGACATGCTGCCGACCCGGATTTATCACCGGGCCCGCGATGACGCTTGTTTCGGGCTGAAACAGTTTTTTTCTGCGCCGCCTACCGGTTTTGGGCGAAGGTTTCAAAAGCAGTTCTCTAACTTGCGGTTTCTGCCACCTGATTACGGCGGGTACGCGGGCAGGTTAGCAGACAAGCAGACCTTTCAGGTCTATCTGCGTTCGGTTGGAATGAATACAGCCCTTTAAAGCCATAAATATCCATAAAGAGTCGTTTTTGCCCATGAAAACAGGATTTACGCCTGAAAAGGTCCGTAGCCTAATCGTCGAAATGAGTATCAATTTCTTAGATACTTGGTCGCATTTAGTAGCTGGCGCCCGCATGGACGCGGGCGGGAAAAAACAGCGCAACTATGTCAGACAACGTGGAATTTACACGAGGTCGATGGTGCGTCGCACAATAAAATTAGGCTTACTTGAAAAGCCGAGTATTAAGCACCATCGATCTGCCGAAGACCGCTCGTTGCGCCTGACCAAACAAACGTCCCGTTTGTCAGGCGTCAACGATCTTTGCGGTCGAGGCCGAGCACGCGAGGAGCCACGGCACCGCAGCGAGCGCAGCGTGTAAGTTTTGTTGTGCGACGTTGCCCCGCTGGAAAAAAATGCTCAAGCGTTTGCCGGTAGAACGGCTAATGTCGGAGCAGAGTAAATTGAGATAAATATGGCGTCTTCCGAAAAATCATTTATCGCGCCATGGACTTCGTCTTGTTCAGCAACCGCTATTTGCCCGGCAGAAATTATTGATTTCATTTGATTGCCGCGGAAATAGGTTAGCTGACCTTTAACCACAAGCCATGTATCTTGGCCGTCGGGATGGGTATGTACGGGAACTTCTTGCCCCGCTTTAACGCCCCAAATCGCCAAACTATTGGTTTTCGTAGTAGAAATGACGGTTACCGTCGCCTTGTCCTCTGAAAACCGTACCAATGCGGCCGTATTAAACAATCTAATTGCTTCTTTGCTCATGTGCCATTCGTCGCGGATGAAAGCATAATCTTACGGCAAACGCGCACGGAAATATATTCCGGGGCAATGTTCGCACAACGCGGGTTTTACGAGATTTGCGCCTCGCGGGTGTAAAGTGCTTTCAACGTGGAATTTACCTGAGGTTGAATGACGCTTCGTTCAACTTTGTGTTTTGTAAGGCCATGTTGCGTCACTCAATCTGCCCGAAGCGCCTCGCGGCAAAGCACAAACCAAGCGTCCCGCTTGTGCTTTGTCCGCGATCTTCTGGCGCGTAGGGCCGAGCACGCGAGGAGCCACGGCACCGGAGCGGCGCAGCAGGTAAATTTTGTTGTACGACGTTGTCTATAGGGCGGCCCATGGTTCCTGAAGCTGATTAACTTTGATAAGCTCGGTAAATGCTTTGGTATAATCTTTGAAAAGGCCGTTATGAGGAAAATCTTGCAGACTCAGATGGAAGCCAGTACCTGATTTGTACGCCCATTTTCTCAGCTTATAGAATGCTTGGGCGGCCTTAAAATTATTGAGTATTTTTTGGAAAACAAAGTTCTTCGTTTCTTCCATATCAAACATATCTTCTGCAAATGCGAGTATGACAAAGGCAGACAATGGTTGCTTTTCGGTTTTTGATGAAGAACTAGGATTTAGAAAGTTCCAATAGAAAATCGGCGGATTCTCAGTTTCTGAACAGGTTTCCCAATGCGGCGCCCAAAGTTCCAAATGGCCAAAGCGTGAGTTAGCTGGATTTTCAGGTTTCGCGGGGGTGCCATAGGCCCATTTCAGAATGGATTTCTCGCTCAAATTTAAACGACCCAAACCTTTCACTTTGGAATATTGGCCGTTCTTTACATACTCATAGGCCCTGATACCAAATGTCTGCTTCTTCAAAAGTAAAAACTCGTTGATTGCCGCCGCCACCGGACTTATGGCACGATAGTGCCATGGCATATTGTCGCCAGTTCTAATGAATATCGAATAAGTGTGATAGCTTCGGGTCCAAAAATTAATCATAGACAATGTCGTACAACGTGGAATTTACCTGAGGTTGAGTGACGCTTCGTTCAACTTTGTATTCTGTAAAGCCATTTTTGCGTCACTCAATCTGCCCGAAGCGCCTCGCGGCAAAGCACAAAACAAGCGTCCCGCTTGTGCTTTGTCCGCGATTTTTGGCGCGTAGGGCCGAGCACGCGAGGAGCTACGGCACCGCAGCGGCGCAGCAGGTAAATTTTGTTGGGCGAAGTAGCCTTTTCGGTTAAAGAGCTTTGCCAACAATGTAAGTGTCAATATCTACCTCTAGATTGAGCTTTGCCATACGATTGATTGTCTGAATATCAAAATGAATACCCGCATTGGCGCTTAGTGCCTGATGTCTGCATATTGAAATTTCTACCTCTGCCATCTTCGTTAAAGACAGAATATTTTCAGCATCTTTTTCAATCTCGTCTAATACTTTGCTTAATAGCGGCTTTAAGTCATAAGCCTCACTGTCTACAAATTCATAGCTTACCAGACTAAATGTACGAGCTTTTCCGGTCCTTGGTTGCAAATCACCCTTTGACCAACCATCATGAGGCTTGAGCTTCGTAAACTTCGCAAGTTCAGCATAAGTGTGATTTTCTGAGATTACGTTCAAAGAACACTTGTGGCCGTTTTCGATCATGATCCAGGAGATCTCCAAAGATTCTTTTCGAACAAACACGACAAAGAAGAATCGTTCATCTAAAACACGAAAATAGACCGCCACACGGTCGGCTTCAGTTTCTTCATCAACCCTCTCAACTTCATAACCCAAGTCACCTTCAACCAGCTCCATAACAGACAAATACTGTTCTGTAAGTGCAAATGTCGGGTTCTTAATTTCTTCTACTGCTTTCTGAATGTATTTTTCTGACATAAAAAATATCTTAAGGGTACAATATCAGAACATCGGTAACGAAAAGTCATCACGACATCGGTAACAGTTCTGCCTCAGGCTTTGCCGTGGTTTCCTCCTGATTTGGTGTAAACAAATAATTGTTCCGATCGATGTAGCCCAATAGCAGGCTACCGAAGTAGACGTCGATGCGCATGTCGGCGATAAACCGGAGCCCGATCGGGTAGCCGTTAAAAGAATTGCCGATAAATATCCGGTGCTGCTTGTAGTTGGTGTAACCGCGGTCATTTACGATGCGTACGATGCAATCCTCAGGGTAGGCGGGTAGTACGTCGCCAGTATACGGAATTTCAGATGGTAGGTAGAACTCTGATGGCGTCCTCATGCCCAGGGCTTCATGCGGTCGCACATTGTTGAAGTCTTCGCGCCACTGATCAAACGAAATCTGGTGAAGCTTTAGATCACCGCGAATGCGCCCCTGCAGTTCCGTGCGGATGTCTCTGTGCATACGCTCATGGCCACCATTCTGGGCTGGCTTTCCCGGATCAATGCGGTCCAGAGAAATTCCCAAGGACAGCCACCAGACTGACAATTTTGTCAGGCCAAAGAGGCCCCACGATGATGCGAAAGGAGTTCCGTTGTCAGAGCGAATAATTTCCGGCAGACCATAGCGTTTGAAGAGTCTGGCAAAGTGTTGTTTTACATTGGAAATATTGCCCTTTTCCAGTATCTGTATCGACAGGATGTACTTACTGTACTCATCGCGAACTGTCAGAGGTTCGCATTTCTCTGCATGTGCAGTATACCACCACCCCTTGAAATCAACCGTCCATATGTGATTGGGATGCGTCGCCTTTTCGCGAAGCATCAGCCTCTCTCCGGTTCTGCGGCGCTTCTTTCCTCTTGGCCTTGTCAGACCAGAGCGCGCCAGAAGGCGATCGACTGTAGGCACTGAAATATCGCCTTTGCGCTCGGGGTAAAGCCTGCAGAAGACCGCATAGATCTTCTTGGCTCCCCAGCGAGGCCTGTTATTCTTTATGCGAATAATGTCGCAGATTGTTTCTTCGTCAGTGCGGTTCGGATTGCCTCCTGGTTTTCGTGACAACTCCGCCAATCCAGCTAAGCCTTTTTCCAGAAACCTTGCCTTCCACTTGTACCCTGTCTTGGTGCTGATGCCAAACTCGCGGCACAGCTCTGTGAAACTCTCTACGCCCTCCAGGGCGCGAAAGACAAAAGATCTTTTCTCTTCCATTTTGGTAACCTCTTTCCACGGCATTTGAGCCCCCTGCCGAAGGCAGGCAAAAGCTCTTTGCGAAGCAAAGTGTTACCGATGTCTTGATAGAAATGTGTTACCTATGTCGTGATAGTACCTAAGGCTATTTCGCCCAACGTGGATTTTAGGCTGACGTTTTTTGACGCTTGTGTCATTTATTCAATCTGTAAAGCCGATTTGCGTCAAAAAATGTGGTCGTAGCGGCTCGCGGCGACGCGCGAAAACACACCTCCCGGTGTGCGCGTCGTCCGCGATCTTTGTCGCGGAGACCCGAGCACGCGAGGAGCTACGGCACCGCAGCGAGCGCAGCGCGTAAAATTTGTTGTCTGAAGTAATTGCGCCTGTGAGCGCGGCTAGGAGGGCCGCGCGAATTCTGAGTTTAATTGCCTATTACTGGTCATTTCGCGTCGGCATCTACCGGTGTGAGTCTAAGGCGGCGCGGGCTGACTTCTCTTGGTTTGCGATGTAATCCATAGGATGAAATTCATGGGGCGCCATGGCTTTTTCCTGCATGATCAGCCGATACCCATAGCAGAGCATAGGCGAGTCACCATCGACCAGACCGATAGGTCCTTCTGTTTTCAGAGCTTTATTTTCCAGGCTGTAGATAATATCGGTTTCACTGCGTGCTTCGCGTATGATAAGTTTAGCTTCATTGCGCTTCCAAGTACACGACCTATCAACGCGGTTTCCATTATAGGTCAAGAGGGAAACGAGCCGGCATCTGCCATTTCTTTCTATATTCAGATAACGGTGTTCGGTTGAATTGCTCTCATCTAAATAAAGGCCAATAAATCCGTCGGTAAACGTCTGAAGGTATCGCGATCTGAGCCTGTCGCCCAGCTCTGCGGATATTGGAAAATCTTCAAATGAATCACCTGCCTGTCGGAAGAATTTGATACCCGAGAGAGCCGTATCGGACCATTTCGCGCCTTTATAGACGGAAACGATTCTCAAGCTGACCTGTTTACCCTTCAGAGTATCTTTCAAATCTATATTTTGTCTGCCCGCGGTGTCCTTAAGCGTATAGACAGTCTCGCTGCCACCTTCCGCAGAGAATCCGATTTCTTTAACGCGATTATTGAGCGGGAAAAATTTCGCATCGGAGTAACCATTCCAGACAGCTATCCGATGAATTTTTGCTTTCTTATCAAATAAAAAGGTGACGGTCTCGCCGATGCCGTCGTCGGCCTTGCCTTCAACCCAACTTGCTTGGGCGCCTTCACGAAGCAGCCACTCTGCACGGTATTTACCTGTCTCAGGTTCATGCTCGCTTGAGGCTTGTATTCCTGTGACTAAGGGAGGCATCTTTTCACCACAGCTAGGCAAGAAGACGAAAAGCATAAAAAAGGAACCGAATCGTAGCATAGTCACCCTCCAATCCAACGGGTGACCCATTACCCAAGGAGATAATCAGTCAAACATTAAACTGAACCGCCACATTATTAAATATGGCTTTTGAAGCGGGTAACTACCCTTAAACTGGTCATTGTGTCACGATAGCTTCACCGCGCCGACAGGAGGTCGGCGGATATCAAAGGCGCAATTATTTCAGACAACGCGGAATTTACCTGAGGTCGATAGTGCGTCGCGTAATAAATGCAGTCTTCACTCGAAAGCTGCGTTTTGATGCACTATCGATCTGCCGCAGGTCGCCTCGTTGCGCCCGACCAAACAAACGTCCTGTTTGTCGGGCGTCAACGACTCTTAAGCGACCGGAGGCCGAGGACACGAGCCAACGAAGTGCTCGCGCCCGCAGCAGGTAAATTTTGTTCTCTGACGTAGTTGCACTTATGAGCCCGGGCATGGAGGGCCGGGCGACCATTACTAAAATGCTGTTGTTCAAAAGACTAAAAAAAGCTTTTTTCAAGATTCTGGGTTAAATTAGCTAAGGATGAAAGTCCTTGACGCATCTAATTATTCATTCCAGAGGTCTATATGAGTATCAATGAATATGTGGTTATTGACCCTGATATCTGTAACGGCAAACCGACCGTAGCCGGTACTCGAATAACTGTCCAAACGGTTCTTGAATTCTTGGCCGTAGGGGAATCGATTGAGACCATCGTAAAGAATTATCCTAGGCTTACGACCGTTAGTATTCAAGCATGTATCCAATTTGCCGCAGACATGGCGGGACACGAATACAGCATGCATAAAATTGCACACGCTGGATGAAAATACTTATCGATGAAAATCTACCCGAAGACATTTCTTGCTGGAAGTCTGATGATTTTATCCATGCCAAGGCATTAGGTGCAAAAGTCAGCGATGGCGAAATTTGGAATTTTGCCCTTCAAAATAACCTGATAATAGTCAGTAAGGATACAGATTTCTCAAACCGAATCTTGGTCTCAAATCCACCGCCTCGCGTAATTCATATGCGGATTGGCAATATGCGTTTTCAAGTATTGGATGAATTTATTACACAAAATTGGAAAAAAATTCTGCAACTGTCTCAAAAACATAAACTCGTGAATGTCTACAGAGATTCGATAGAAGGTATCAACTGACTTATTTGCCTTAGATGCGCCGCCATGGATGGCGGCGGAGCACTTAGTGCAACTATGTCAGAGAACGTGGATTTTACGCTGACGTTTTTTGACGCTTGTGTCATTTATTCAATCTGTAAAGCCGATTTGCGTCAAAAAATGTGGTCGTAGCGGCTCGCGGCGACGCGCGAAAACACACCTCCCGGTGTGCGCGTCGTCCGCGATCTTTGCCGCGGAGACCCGAGCACGCGACCCAACGAAGTGGTCGCGGCGCAGCGCGTAAAATTTGTTGGCTGAAGTGCCAGGTTCGTTAAGTGTATGGGAACATGAATGAAAGCTCATTCGATTCAATCAATTCTTTGACAATCTCTTCAATCTTAGCATTTTCAAGTTCAGAAAGCTCATTTTGAGGATCTGTTCGGTATAGATTCAAAATAAGGTTCCATATTTCATAAGTAAGAGAGACATATCTTGCAACTTGGTCATGTGAAATTGCAGCAACTTCCGAATGGGTTTTACCGCCTCTCGTTATGCCGAAATGTCGGCATTGATTATATAGAGCTATCAATTTGCCAAATTCATTAATCACCCGTTTTTTCTGATTCTTATCAATCGCAGGTATGCGCTGAAAAATGTCACTTAATAGCACATGTAATTCAGGCAAGCTTGACGCTTCTTTAGAGTAATTCTGACCTAAAAGCTGACTTAGGCTTAAGCCCAAACAGGCAATTACGAAGACATAATATTCGAGTAACGCTGCTTTATCTCTATGTCCTTTTCGGAATTCGATCTCTGCAGCCCCCCAGTATTTTATGGCTTGAACTAAAGAAAAAAGTTGAAGATTTGTTTTTCCATGACCAGAGGTCTCTCTGTGATAAAAGAAGCTCATCTCTTTGATATAATCAGAACAACTTAATTCCCTGGCATTTCAGCCAACGTGGAAAATACCCGACGTTGATGGTGCGTCACACGGAAAATGCAGGCCTATTTGAAAAGCCGCATACTAAGCACCATCAATGTGCCCGGAGCGCCTCCCTGAGGAGCACCAAACAAACGTCCCGTTTGTGCGACGAAGGGATCTTGGGCGCGCAGGGCCGAGCACGCGACCCAACGAAGTGGTCGCGCGCGGAGCGGGTATTTTTTGTTGTCTGAAGTGCCCAATTGGAATATAGCCCGCCGAAGACATGGATGTCGGAGGCGCGGGTACTTAAAGGTGTATTTTGAATAGATACTTGACTAACTGACCGAATGGTACTATTTTGAGGCTAACTTATGGAAGTCGGCAGGATTACACTCGACCCCGAAATTTGCCACGGAAAACCCTGTGTAAGGGGTATGCGCTGGCCTGTCGAAGTCATATTAGATATGCTAAGTTCAGGTATGAGCCCAGAGGATATCGTTAAAGATCATTCAGAACTGGAGAAAGACGATATCATAGCCTGCCTCTCTTATGCAGGTTCAGTGGTAAGTAATTCACGAATGATCCCCGCGGCGTCGTGATTTTCCTACTCGATGTTCATTTACCCAGGCGCCTCGTCGCCTTCCTCCAAAGCAAAGGACACGAGGCCATACATGTGTTAGATGTTTTGAGTGGTGGTCGAACGAAAGATACGGAAATTCGGCAACATGCAGATCATCATCAATATATTGTCATAACCAAAGATAAGGATTTCGTAACTAGCCATACATTCCTGAAGTCGCCTAAAAAGCTCATTAAGATAAATCTTGGGAATTTAGGCAATGATGAATTATTAAGTATCTTTGAAAAGAACTGGAATACCATTTCTGCTCAAGCAAACTCTCCAGAATTCATGATTGAACTTGATAGAGTTGGCGTCGTTTTACACGAGCCGCGAAACTAGGAAATACCCTTCTACCCAGAGCGCTCGCATGGAGGCGAGCGCCAATTTCTCTTGGGCATTTCAGACAACGCGGAAAATACCCGAATTGCGCCCTCGCGGGTGTAAAGTGTAAATAATCACGGCTTTATGCGACTTTCGCGGGAGCGCATTTGCCCGTAGCGCCTCGCGAGCCCGCCAATGCAGGCCCAGTGGCCTGCGGGCGTAGCGATCTTCGGCGCGTAGGGCAGAGCACGCGACCCAACGTAGTGGTCGCGGCGCAGCGGGTATTTTTTGTTAGCCGCCGTTACCGGATTCGCGCGGCTGGCGAGCAACCCGAAGGTCAGCGATATGCTGTAGTTCGATATTATTAGTAACCGAGGAGTTGTCGCCAGGATCAAAGGCGTAAGCAGCGAAATCTGGCTGTACTCTCTGATAAAAAATCCTCTTTTTCTCCCCTTCGGGCGCGAAGGAGGTAATGGTGGCTAACGCGGAATTTACCCGACGTTGATGGTGCGCCACACAATAAAACCGGGCTTATTTGAAAAGCCGCATACTAAGCACCATCAATGTGGTCGGAGCGGCTCGCGGCGGCGCGCAAAAGCAAGCGTCCCGCTTGCGCGCCGTCCGCGATCTTTGCCGCGCAGACCCGAGCACGCGAGGAGCTACGGCACCGCAGCGAGCGCAGCGGGTAAATTTTGTTGTCGGCCGTTTGGCATTGGCTGTCACCTTGGGTTAATTAACAGGTGTTGAACCGGCATAAGGCAAAGCCTAAGTGTCAACCACCAAGTAAAGAGACTTGCTGTTGAAAACATCTGCCAATCACTCAGCAGACCGTGAGCTAACATATTGCGGAGATTACTACCAACCTGCTCGGTGAGGAGACCCTGCATCGTAAATATGATATCTTCATCAAATATGGTGGCTAATTCAGGTTTATATAGTAATGTGTTGAGGTCATACTCTTTCTGTAGAGAAGTTGATGAAACGGAGGAAGGTATGTTCCCGGCCTGTTCATAAATTTGGCGAACGCTATTCTCTAGTTGTGGTATCAGTAAATGTATGCTGGTCATATAATCCCCGTGTAGACCCGCGTTTAGCCCCTTCGCGTAAGCTAAGATTCGCGCCTCGGGCACAAACGGATTATCGTACAAGAATGGATAAAAATCTCGTTCGGTAAAGCTATGTTCCACATTCGTTTGGTATCTTGCCGGTTCTATGAGTCCCTGCGTCAGGAGCTGATGCTCCATAATCAAACTCTTAAACATCTCTGCTTTGATCGCTGTTTCCTTTTCTGTGACGTCATCTGTCATGATCGAAGGTTTTTTCGCGATGACTTTGCCATTTTCATTCAAGACCGCCGAGTTAAATAGGTGAAAGAGAATACTTTGAGACTTTTGGTCTTCAACACGCTTTCTAATGCTACTTACTTTAGGGATATCGGTTATGAACGCGACGAAAAATAGCACATCCTTTTTCTCTCGCCCACTAATGTGAGAAATTGTTGAGTCTACAAAGCGGGTCAGGTCAACGCTAGAGGAGAATTTTCCGAATTCACTCGTCGATCGCTTTTGATACGTAAGGAGCAATGCGTGAACTCTGTCGATATCACTCTTGCGGGCTGGAATTTTTCTATAAGCGTCTATGGCTCGCAACAGGAAATCAGATGCGGCAAAATAGCTTGGCTTCGCCCGTTTAGTACATTCCTCTGCTTCTAATTCGTACCCCTGAGCGATGGCCTCGTATGCGTTATTCACCTCTATATCGTTGCCACTTTTCCGAAAGGCTTTAATGGCATGTTCCCAATAAATCCGGGCGGCGTACATATCCTTGGCGGCTTGGAAGCGTTGAGCGTGCGCCTTTGCCGAATTGGCTAATTGAACCTTGTCAGTTTGGCTCTGGGCGAATAGAATTTCGATAACAGCGGCGGATAGAAAAAGCGGATCATTATTCTGATACTTGCTCAGGACGGATTGTGCATATTGAATGATTCTATCGGTGTACGTTAAATCTTTTCCTTTGTATTTTGACAATTGCAGGGCACGGCGCAAATTATTGATATACTCCGGCCACTTATTCACATCCTCTATTGATTGGGCCAAGCCAAGATACGCATCTATTGCCTGACCCAAAAGCTGATGGCGACGACGACCCACCCAAAGCAGATCACACATCCGGGCTACAATAGCCGGGTCCTCGACTTTCTGAGCAATAATCTCAAAATTCGCATAATGATTATCATTGAAATCTTCCAAGGCCGCCGTTCTACCATGGACAAACTGAGCAAGCGGAGCAAAGATTTCCGGCTTGTCGCTGTTCATAGAAAGCGAGCAGGCAGCAGAGAGTAATAACCAAGCCCCTGCCGAAGCGGGATCCTCATTCGATTTATTGCGGAAAAGTGTGCTCAAATCCTGGGCGCTTCTATGGTTTGTGGTTTTGAGTAGATCATCAATATTTAGTTTTTCAATATCTGCCTCTGAAAATTTCTGTATCTCGCTCAGTTCCATAATACCTCTTGCCAAATGGCCGACAACGTGGAAAATACCCGAATTGCGCCCTCGCGGGTGTAAAGTGCAAATAAACACGGTTTATGTGACTTTCGCGGGAGCGCATTTGCCCGTAGCGATCTTCGGCGCGTAGGGCCGAGCACGCGACCCAACGTAGTGGTCGCGGCGCAGCGGGTATTTTTTGTTAGCCGCCGTTGCCGGATTCGCGCGGCTGGCGAGCAACCCGAAGGTCAGCGATATGCTGTAGTTCGATATTATTAGTAACCGAGGAGTTGTCGCCAGGATCAAAGGCGTAAGCAGCAAGAGCCGGCTGTACTCTCTGACAACAAATCCTCTTCTTCTCCCCTTCGGGCGCGAAGGAGGGTACAATATCAGAACATCGGTAACGAAAAGTCATCACGACATCGGTAACAGTTCTGCCTCAGGCTTTGCCGTGGTTTCCTCCTGATTTGGTGTAAACAAATAATTGTTCCGATCGATGTAGCCCAATAGCAGGCTACCGAAGTAGACGTCGATGCGCATGTCGGCGATAAACCGGAGCCCGATCGGGTAGCCGTTAAAAGAATTGCCGATAAATATCCGGTGCTGCTTGTAGTTGGTGTAACCGCGGTCATTTACGATGCGTACGATGCAATCCTCAGGGTAGGCGGGTAGTACGTCGCCAGTATACGGAATTTCAGATGGTAGGTAGAACTCTGATGGCGTCCTCATGCCCAGGGCTTCATGCGGTCGCACATTGTTGAAGTCTTCGCGCCACTGATCAAACGAAATCTGGTGAAGCTTTAGATCACCGCGAATGCGCCCCTGCAGTTCCGTGCGGATGTCTCTGTGCATACGCTCATGGCCACCATTCTGGGCTGGCTTTCCCGGATCAATGCGGTCCAGAGAAATTCCCAAGGACAGCCACCAGACTGACAATTTTGTCAGGCCAAAGAGTCCCCACGATGATGCGAAAGGAGTTCCGTTGTCAGAGCGAATAATTTCCGGCAGACCATAGCGTTTGAAGAGTCTGGCAAAGTGTTGTTTTACATTGGAAATATTGCCCTTTTCCAGTATCTGTATCGACAGGATGTACTTACTGTACTCATCGCGAACTGTCAGAGGTTCGCATTTCTCTGCATGTGCAGTATACCACCACCCCTTGAAATCAACCGTCCATATGTGATTGGGATGCGTCGCCTTTTCGCGAAGCATCAGCCTCTCTCCGGTTCTGCGGCGCTTCTTTCCTCTTGGCCTTGTCAGACCAGAGCGCGCCAGAAGGCGATCGACTGTAGGCACTGAAATATCGCCTTTGCGCTCGGGGTAAAGCCTGCAGAAGACCGCATAGATCTTCTTGGCTCCCCAGCGAGGCCTGTTATTCTTTATGCGAATAATGTCGCAGATTGTCTCTTCATCAGTGCGGTTCGGATTGCCTCCTGGTTTTCGTGACAACTCCGCCAATCCAGCTAAGCCTTTTTCCAGAAACCTTGCCTTCCACTTGTACCCTGTCTTGGTGCTGATGCCAAACTCGCGGCACAGCTCTGTGAAACTCTCTACGCCCTCCAGGGCGCGAAAGACAAAAGATCTTTTCTCTTCCATTTTGGTAACCTCTTTCCACGGCATTTGAGCCCCCTGCCGAAGGCAGGCAAAAGCTCTTTGCGAAGCAAAGTGTTACCGATGTCTTGATAGAAATGTGTTACCTATGTCGTGATAGTACCGAGGTAATGGTGGCTAACGTGGAATTTACAAGACGTTGATGGTGCGCCACACAATAATTGCAGGCTTATTTGGAAAGCCGCGTATCAAGCACCATCAATGTGTCGTAGGCGGCTGCGTTGCGCCTGACCAAACAAACGCCCCGTTTGTCAGGCGTCAACGCATTTCAGGCCGCCGGAGACCGAGCACGCGAGGAGCTACGGCACCGCAGCGAGCGCAGCTTGTAAATTTTGTTGTCTGAAGTAATTGCGCCTGTGAGCCCGGCTAGGAGGGCCGGGCGAACCCTTAGTGCGACTGCTCATAACTGGTCATTTTGTCACTTCCAGAAACAGGTTTTACACCTGAGAGATTCGGGGTATCTTAGGTCTTAATGGGGAGCAAGTTCTTATATGCTCAAGCCAATTCTCTTGAATAGACTTTCTAATCTTTCTTCCGCCCATATTTTTAATTCGGGTTCAGTCTCAAAATATCTCTGATACGAATCATGAAATCCGGGAGCCAAATTTTTAATAAATCTCAGAAAATCTTCTCGAGTCCATTTTTCATGGGGCTTTCGAACAGCCTTGGATATTCGCACTCCATTTAAATCTGCGATGACTCGGGAAATATGCCGGGTAAGTTTGCCGTTAACCATACTAACATTTCCAATAAAATCAATGTTTAATGTCGTCACCACACGCCCCTGAGAAAGGAGATATCCACTCAAATAACCAGCAATAGATCTTCGCCGGCGCCATTCACGACTTTCAAAATCCTGATACTCATCTTGCGCAGTAAGCCGACTGTTCCTGTTTTTGGCTCGTATTTCAAAAATGCGATTACAGCGATTCTGCCGCAGCATTTTATGAATTTCCGCAGAAGGGCGCTCGTCAGGAAAACCGGAGGCCATCACTGGCAATGCATAAGATCGAGCAAGGAGGAGATAAGAGATGTTATCCGCTTCAAAATCCGAAGAATATGTAGCTTGGCCGGAAAAATCATGGTAATTAGCCGAGGTAATTTTTTGGAACTGGGTATGAACGAAGTTATGCCAGAAATTCCTAAGCAAGTAGTTTGTTGTCCAATTTTTAAATGCAGCGCGATTGATTGCTGCAACCCCAAGTTTGGCGACAGGTTCGTCTGGAATCACTTGGCCATAATAGAGAAAACGAAAAAAGGTTTCAGAAAGAGAATTTTCGATTCTCCGAATTTTATTCCGCAACGGAAAATCAAAAGATCCATAAAAAAATCGATCAGCCATCTCGTTTATCCTTAACGTCGGATCGGACTGGATAAGGTTTACAACACAGTATTTATCCCATACATTATTCTCTTGAAAGAAAAGATCAATATCCGCGTCAGATTTTGAGAGTAGATTCCTACCGAAGAATTCTGAAATTGAGTTGTTTTCATTCAGAGTAATACTCATCCTCTGCAAAGCCGATAAATATGCGTTAACCAGATCCACTGGCCTTAAAATGATATCTTTGCCCAGGGCATCAACTTTGATTTGCTTAACCGTACTTTTAAAATTTATGTCTTGGGCCCATCTCTCTAATGCCGCCCGAACCTCGTTAAATGAGCCGTCCATCGCACCCTCCGTTCACAGACCATTTATTGACAAACTGTATGCATAATTGCAAATCCGCTGTCCAGAAAAACACAACCGGCAACTCCTCTGCTGATGCTGCGAGGTCTCACCTCCGGCCTCTATAAATGATGAAAATGCACTTAACGCGAGAAAGCTAGAAAACAGCCTTAACGAGTCAAATATAGCCCTTTAAGCACTAACTACCCATAACTGATTCTTAGGGCGCAACAGATGTGCCGCGCCGACACGAGGTCGGCGAAGAAGAGAGGCGCAATTATTTCAGACAACGTGGAAAATACCCGAATTGCGCCCCCGCGGGTGTAAAGTGTAAATAATCACGGCTTTATGTGACTTTCGCGGGAGCGCATTTGCCCGAAGCGCCTCGCGGCAAAGCACAGAACAAGCGTCCCGCTTGTGCTTTGTCCGCGATCTTTGGCGCGCAGGGCCGAGCACGCGAGCCAACGAAGTGCTCGCGGCGCAGCGGGTATTTTTTGTTAGCCGCCGTTACCGGATTCGCGCGGCTGGCGAGCAACCCGAAGGTCAGCGAGATACTGTAGTTCGATATTATTAGTAACCGAGGAGTTGTCGCCAGGATCAAAGGCGTAAGCAGCGAAATCTGGTTGTACTCTCTGATAACAAATCCTCTTTTTCTCCCCTTCGGGGCGCGAAGGAGGTAATGGTGGCTAACGTGGATTTTACGCTGACGTTTTTTGACGCTTGTGTCATTTATTCAATTTGTAAAGCCGATTTGCGTCAAAAAATGTGGTCGTAGCGGCTCGCAGTGGCGCGCAAAAGCAAGCGTCCCGCTTGCGCGACATCTGCGATCTTTGCCGCGGAGACCCGAGCACGCGAGGAGCTACGGCACCGCAGCGGCGCAGCGCGTAAAATTTGTTGGGTGCCGTACACGACTCTAAAGCCATCGGCTTCTCTAAACGCCCCCCAGATCCATTAGTATAGAGTCTGTCAAGCAAGTCCAAGTTGCCTGCTTCTTTTGATTACCAGCCTCAGATGAAAGGTTTTCGATAATTTGTGCCTTTTCTTTTGGAGTAAGTTTCTTATCTCTCAGAATTAGCTCTATTGCTGCTTCCACTTTTGGAGGTAAACTGGGTTCGTTTCTCGGGGCCCCGTTCTTAGCCTCAGATTTTATTGGCTCCGGGAATTTTTTAGAATCTGCTGATCCATTCAGTGAAAACAGAATTTCTAATTCTGTTTTATCAAACCAAACTAAATTACAAGGGCAACAGACGTCTATTTGGAGATTTAGGCTGTCATTATAAACCCGGCGTTTGTCCATTGCTGTTTTGCATTTCGGGCATAAAATTGATCTCTCTGGGATAAGAGCCGTGTCAGTTATGGAAAAGGCTATGGAACCACTTTGGGCTAAAAGTCTTTGCAATGAGCCTATATGGCCAGCACAAGTGAAGCAGGCTAAAGCCGTGCCATAAGGTGTCTTAATGGCTGCTAATTCGGTATGATCGCATGACGGACAATTCATATTCGTGTATGGCACCCAACGTGGAATTTACCCGAGGTAAAATGACGCTTCGTTCAACTTTGAATCTGTAAAGCCATATTGCGTCATTTTATCTGCCGAAGGTCGCCTCGTTGCGTCCGACCAAACAAACGTCCCGTTTGTCGGGCGTCAACGACTCTTGGCGACCGAGGCCGAGCACACGACCCAGCGAAGCGGTCGTGCGCGCAGCGGGTAAATTTTGTTGTCTGAAGTTTGCGCTACGAAACCGCCGAGCCAAGGAGGGCGAGGCGGAGCATCATTTTACATCTTTCAGCTCAGAGATCATATCTCTAACAAGATCAGCGCAAGTTCCCTCAAATTCGAGAATAGGCGTGGGCTGAACCTTCATCGTTTCATCATAAGCACGAACCCTGTAGGTTGTGCAACTATCGTCGCACTTGAAAGTTGAAAAAATTGGTACGGGGCTAATTGCATAAGTATTAATTGTGCCATCGGTTAACCGGAAAGATAGTACGTATGTTGGACTCGCCAATTCTGGACCTCTCCGCCAAAAAATGTCCGAAAAACATTTAAGCGTATTTGTGTAACTTACAACCTTTGTGGATATGTTGATTTTAATGGGATTTGTCTCAGAAACGGATGAAATGGTTACGCTTTCAACTATCTGATTTCGCTTAATGCCAGGACCGCGCACGTAAGCTGGAGTGCACGCCGTCATCGTCAATATGATCCCCAATCCAATCACTCTTATGCGAAGCATGTAATTTCGTATCCATAACGCTCTCATATCTGCTGTCAACTCCGATGTTGCGAGTTCGGGCATGGATGCCCGAAAGTCTGAGCTGACTTGCGCAAATTTCAGACAACGTGGAAAATACCCGAATTGCGCCCGCGCGGGTGTAAAGTGTAAATAATCACCGCCTTATGCGACTTTCGTGGGAGCGCATTTGCCCGGAGCGCCTCGCGAGCCTGCCAAAACACACCTCCCGGTGTGGCAGGCGAAGCGATCCTTGGCGCGTAGGGCCGAGGACGCGACCCAACGTAGTGGTCGCGCCCGCAGCGGGTATTTTTTGTTGTGCGATGAATCTGCAAGGCATTACAAATGCCCCCGGCCAAGCATGGAGGCTTGGCCGGAGATTACTACAAATATTTGACCTTGTGTTTCAATTGATATACATTGTCTCCATGGCCAAAGACGCAATTATAAATGCCCGGGTTGAAAGCCGACTTAAGACTAAAGTCGATCAGATTTTCAATGTTCTGGGATTGTCTCAAACCGAAGCCATAACCCTTTTTTACAAACAAGTTGAGCTTAACCAAGGGTTACCCTTTGACGTCAAAGTACCCAATAAGCTCACTAGGAAAACTCTGAAGGATTCGAGAATCGGGAAGAATATCAAGAAGTTTAAGTCAAAAGCCGACCTATACGCTGACCTGGGTATTTAATGCTCGATATCGAGCGTAGCAATCAATTCAAGAAAGATCTAAAGCGATCTCTCAAGAGAGGCAAGGATCCAGAAAAATTGAAGGTTCTTATTGAACTGTTAGTTCAACAGAAAGCTTTACCTGCTAAGAATAGAGATCACAAACTGACGGGTGACTACATCGATTGCAGAGAATGCCATATCGAGCCAGATTGGCTGCTGATCTATACGGCAAATGAGACAGTGCTGCGCCTAGAGCGGACAGGCTCACATGCAGATTTATTTGAATAGCGATTTATAGCGCTGACAGGATGTCAGCGAGGCTCAGGTGACTTGCAGATTTTTCGCACAACGTGGAAAATACCCGAAGTGCGCCCTCGCGGGTGTAAAGTGTAAATAATCACGGCTTTACCTGACTTCCGTGGGAGCGCATTTGCCCGTAGCGCCTCCCTGAGGAGCACCAAACAAACGTCCTGTTTGTGCGACGAAGGGATCTTGGGCGCGTAGGGCCGAGCACGCCCGCTAACGAAGTGCGGGCGAGCGGAGCGGGTATTTTTTGTTGTCGGCAGTGTTTAGCTTACGTTAGCCGCCGGCGACATGGAGGTCGCCAGCGGACGCTTTGTGGGTAAGTTTCTTTGTCTCTGATTTCAGTTTTTTGTGCGATTTAACTCATTGTATGTACATTGTACATAGTGAAACTAACCTTTGTCTGGGATGAGGTTAAGAATCTCGAAAATATTAAGAAACATGGGGTTTCTTTCACTGAAGCCAGTACAATTTTCGGGCGAATACCGTATGAGATTTATAATGACCCGGATCACTCGGAAAAGGAACATCGATACTTGGCTATCGGTTTTAGTGATAAGGCTCGTGCACTGTTAGTCAGCCACACTGAAAATGCAACCGGTACGGAGATTAGAATTATATCGGCTCGCAAAGCGACGAAGCAAGAGCGGGACGATGCGTTCGGAGGAAACTTATGAGGAAACAATACGATTTGAGTAAATTGACTAAAGCTACACCCAAATACTTGAAACACATTAAGGAACCGGTAACGATTCGGCTGGAACCACAAATAATTGCATATTTCAAAGGTTTATCTGAAAAAACCGGACTACCGTATCAGTCATTGCTGAATTTTGTCTTAAGAGATTACGCAAACGAAAATCGGAAACCAAGTGCTAACTGGGGCAAAGTAGTCTCCAACTGAGGCGACCGGCAAGGATGCCGGGCGCTCTTCTCTCTTGCTAAACATTGCCGACAACGTGGAAAATACCCGAATTGCGCCCTCGCGGCTGTAAAGTGTAAATAATCACGGCTTTATGCGACTTTCGCGGGAGCGCATTTGCCCGTAGCGCCTCGCGAGCCCGCCAATGCAGGCCCATGGCCTGCGGGCGTAGCGATCTTCGGCGCGTAGGGCCGAGCACGCGACCCAACGTAGTGGTCGCGGCGCAGCGGGTATTTTTTGTTAGCCGCCGTTACCGGATTCGCGCGGCTGGCGAACAACCCGAAGGTCAGCGATATGCTGTAGTTCGATCTTATTAGTCACCGAGGAGTTGTCGCCAGGATCAAAGGCGTAAGCAGCGAAATCTGGCTGTGCTCTCTGATAACAAATCCTCTTTTTCTCCCCTTCGGGCGCGAAGGAGGTAATGGTGGCTAACGTGGAATTTACCTGACGATTGGTGACACTTGTGTCATTAACTCCATCAGGAAGGCCAAATTGTGTCACCAATTGTGCCCGGAGCGCCTCGCGGCAAAGCACAAAACAAGCGTCCCGCTTGTGCTTTGTCCGCGATCTTCTGGCGCGCAGGGCCGAGCACCCGAGGAGCCACGGCACCGCAGGGAGCGCAGCAGGTAAATTTTGTTGTCGGCAGTAGGCATTGGTTCGCCACGGACTTCAGGTCATTTCCTTCATTTATACCCATAGATGATGAAGCTCTGGTCAACTTCTTCGAATGAAATATTTCCATCTGTTAAAATTCTCCGAAAATCTTCAGAAATATCTTCAATCTCTGGATCAATTAGGTTGCCTTTATGATGAGCAAGGCGAGGCGCAACTTTGAGCCATTCAATAAATTTGTATTCTGGCAACTCTCGCCAATTGCATAAGTACGAAGGATTCTTATCGAATTCTTGCGGATAGGCATCTTTTTCCAGTACCAGTTTCTCTTGGAATGCCGGACTAAAGGGTAAATCGGCTTCAATCTTCTCAATCAGATATTTCCATTTGGTATTATTTAACAGAGAGACAAGACCTCTTTGTTCAATGGCTTTTAGAAGCGCCAATTCGGTCTTGGTTCTTGCGGAGATCATAGTCTATTGGATAGAAGCTCCGATTACCTATACTCTTCTAAGATTTCAATAAGTCCAACTATATTATCATTAAGATCTTCCAAATCTTCAGCTGGAATCCACCATTCGGTATGTAGAGCACCACCCACCTTTTCTACCTTGTATTTATCCATGAAGTCCTTTTTGACCGCAAATCTCGTGACGCAACCAAAACCACTGTCTTTAATGTTCCATTTAATTGCAATTTCCCGGGCGTATTCTATGTTCGTTACGGGGTAAAATATAGGTTGGCCAAGTAGCCGAGGTGGCCAGCGTTTATAGCCACTTTCCTTGACCAATGCCAATTCTTCCGGCCCGGTGGGCCGGTACAATGTTACTGTTTCCATAAAAAAGTTCTTTCAGTACAAAAAATATTTCCAGATGCCTATTGCCGACAACGTGGAATTTACCCGAAGTCGATAGTGCGTCGCACAATAAATGTGGTCTTCATTCGAAAGCCGCGGCTTGATGCACTATCGATTTGCCGAAGGTCGCCTCGTTGCGCCCGACCAAACAAACGTCCCGTTTGTCGGGCGTCAACGACTCCTGGCGACCGAGGCCGAGCACGCTCGCCAACGAAGTGCGAGCGCGCGCAGCGGGTAAATTTTGTTGTCTGAAGTCGCGCTTCGGCTTCAAAATTCAGTACCGTCACCTTTGAATCTGTACTTACGACCGTCCCAAGATTCCGCAAATATAACGCCATTCTCAATTTTAAGATTTTCACCGCCATTGGGCAGAACAAAAATATCTGAGCCGCTTCTTTGCCAAACGATCTCTCCAGTTTTTCTGATTCGCGTAATTGTGAGCTCACCGTGGATTAAGAAATCGTTCTCAAAAGGAAAAATGCGGAAACATGTCACATCATCGCACTTTTTCTGCCAGTTAAGCGAAAGTTCTGGAAGTGATAGCGAAACAACGGAGTCACAAATGCATAATATCAAGCTGCTGTCCATAAGGAGCACTGTGTCCTTATGTATACTTGTGGCACCGCCATAGCCGAAAATTATTGCACTTTTTATGAGTGTATCACCAATATAGGAAAAGATACCATATTTGACTGTACTTCGGTATTCCTTGTCCTCGCAAAACACAAGGTCATACCCGTGTATATTATCTGTGGAATTAGTAGAATAAGTTGGATCTTCGAAGCAATGAATTGTATTGTCTTCAAATTTCAGTTCGAGTTTTTTGGTCATAAGTCTTCGCGCGATTTCAGACAACGCGGAATTTACACGAGGTCGATGGTGCGCCGCGCAATAACGACAGACTTATTTAGAAAGCCACGTATCAAGCACCATCGATCTGCCGTAGACCGCTCGTTGCGCCTGACCAAACAAACGTCCCGTTTGTCAGGCGTCAACGATCTTTGCGGTCGGAGGCCGAGCACGCGAGGAGCCACGGCACCGCAGCGAGCGCAGCGTGTAAATTTTGTTGTCTGAAGTAATTGCGCCTGTGAGCCCTGGCAAGGAGGCCAGGGCGACTAGGATTAAGGTCTCATAATCAGAAAAAATACCGTTTTTCGAGTCAAAACTTCGCGTGATGTATCTTTTTGTCATCTAAAAACCCGCTTTACACCTTAGAGATTTGGGATTCTGTAGGTCTTAGTGGGCGAGTGTGCCTGCACATTACTAAATGTATTAAAAATGATGAACTCTAAAGTTTGGTTTTCAAGTATTATTGAAATAATCGCAGATCTTTCTGATCCGGCATTCCAAAAAAGAGTTTGGGTAGAAGGTGCGGGGCCAGAGGTGTCATCATGGTCAGAAACATACTGCACACTTTTTGATGATTTTGTTCTTGATAAATTCTTAGACGAGTATTGGCCTCAGCATGGGCTTTCTGAAGAATCTCGGAACAACCTGGAAACCATGCGCCAAATGCTTAATGATTATGTGGAAAAGGCAACCGACAAAGAAATTATTTCAGATCCAGCTTGGCACAAAATCCAGAAGTATTGTGCGTCTATTCTACCCAATTTAAGATGGATTTAGCAAATGCGGCAACCCAAGAACATGGAGCGCCTGATGCGTAAATTGAATTAGGAAGGCAAGATGCCCACCAATTGTGCCGCGTCGCCACGAGGGCGACGAAGTACAAAGGCGCAATTATTTCAGACAACGTTGGATTTACGAGAAGTTGATGACGCGCCGCACAATGAATACAGGCTTATTAGGAAAGCCGCATACCAAGCGTCATCAATTTGCCGAGCCCACAGCGTTGCGCCGCACCAAATGCACATCCCGTGCGTGCGGCGTCAACGCTTCTTTGTGGGCGAGGCCGAGCACCCGAGGAGCCACGGCACCGCAGGGAGCGCAGCTCGTAAATCTTGTTCTCTGCCGTTGTCGCTGGGATCGCCGAGCCATGGAGGGCGAGGCAGGTACTCCGTCCAAAATCTCTTAAACTTACCAAATTTAGAGAGGGAGACTCAGTTTGAGCTTAGCTAATTGTATGCTTTGAGGCTTTGCCAAGTAAATAGCTCTTTACCGGGCACAAATGTGGCAAACGTATGCCTTGGGGAATAAGTGTCAAAGACTAAGAACCGCTTACTTTGTGTTCTCGGAGGGGCGGCTCCCTTTGCAATAATGTCGACTTATTTGTATTTTACAAGGACCAAAGCCGGCTCATTTTCTACGAGGTCTGACTATGTGGCTTTTGCAATTTCTCTAATTGTTGGGCTTTTGTTAATTGGCCTCACAAAATTTCAAGCTCGCTGGAAGTTCGTAATTTGTATCGTATTTGCTGGATTAATGCCACCGGCCCTCTTCGGTTACACTTTCGCTTTTCTCTGTGCTGCATTCCAAGATTGCCTATAACTCATCTATCTCAGAGTGAGAAATTAGTCGGTTATTCTGATGTGAATACCCTGCGGGTAGGCACCGGCACGGAGGCCGGTGAGGTAAAAGCCATCATACGACAATGGCAGAGAACGTGGAAAATACCCGAATTGCGCCCCCGCGGCTGTAAAGTGTAAATAATCGCGGCTTTATGCGACTTTCGCGGGAGCGCATTTGCCCGTAGCGCCTCGCGAGCCCGCCAATGCAGGCCCACTGGCCTGCGGGCGCAGCGATCTTCGGCGCGTAGGGCCGAGCACGCGACCCAGCGTAGCGGTCGCGGCGCAGCGGGTATTTTTTGTTGTCGGCAGTTGTTGGTTGATCGCTTGGGCACGGATGCCCAAGCAGATGCTGGCTTCTCTAAGTCTTTCTTATGGATTTACCTGTCGTTCTGAGAATTCAGAATAATCAATGATCGGTAGTTGCCTATGCGGCGAAATTGAGTTCAAATTAGAGAATAAGCAGTATAAGCTATACCAGTGCCATTGCTCACTATGCAGAAAGCAAAGTGGCGGCCCAGCCAATGCAGCAACTTTGGTGCTTGAGAATAAGTTCTCCTGGCAAAAAGGGAAAGAACACATTCGGTCTTATGTCAAAGCAACAGGCTTTAGATCTGATTTCTGTTCTAAGTGCGGCTCACCAGTTCCAAATAGGATCGGAAATACCGACTATATGTGGATACCTGCTGGGCTGCTGAAAACCTCTGATAAATTTGAAATTGTTGCCCATTTATTTATCGGGTCAAAGGCGGCATGGGACTCGGCGCCCACTCATGGAGAAATCTTTGAGACTGGTCCAGGAGTTGAAGGTCTATTCAGGTTACTCGAAGGAGTGTAATCTGCGATGTATGCACCGCCATGGATGGCGGTGGAGGAACACCTGCTTTCCAACAATTGCCGACAACGTGGATTTTACGCTGACGTTTTTTGACGCTTGTGTCATTTAATCAATTTGTAAAGCCGATTTGCGTCAAAAAATGTGGTCGTAGCGGCTCGCGGCGACGCGCGAAAACACACCTCCCGGTGTGCGCGTCGTCCGCGATCTTTGCCGCGGAGACCCGAGCACGCGACCCAACGAAGTGGTCGCGGCGCAGCGCGTAAAATTTGTTCTCTGACGTAGTTGTGCCTGTGAGCCCGGGCATGGATGGCCGGGCGAATATGTATCAGACTCCTATAAATTCTTGACAGGCTCAAACAATTCATCAGTCTCTTGTCCGATATGAATGCAGAAACGATTCCGGCACATGCATATATTTCAAGTTCCCCAGAGATTTGTGGGGGAGAGCCAGTAATTTCTGGGACACGAATGACAGTAAGAGCAGTGGTTCAGTATGTTTTGATTCAAGGTCTTACCCCCGAGGAGCTAGAACGGGAGTTTAAACAACTAAGTCTTTCACAAATTTATGATGCTCTGTCTTATTACTATGACCACAAAAGCATAATCGACAAGTTTATAGCCGAGAACTCGGCCAAGAATTGACCCCAATTAAGCTATATCTAGATGAAGACGTAAGACCTCTTCTGGCAGAAATTCTTACTGAGCGCGGTTTTGAAGCCACCCACACGCTGTTTCATGGGAATTCTGGGAAAACGGATTTGCAACAGCTGGAATTCGCTGCTCAAAATCAGCTTACTCTACTTACGCACAATATTCGCGACTTTGCCAATCTACATACTGTCTTTCTTAACGGAGACAAAAAACACTTCGGAATTATTTGCGCACCGCAATTGAAATTGCCATTACTAGTCTCGCGCACGTTAGTCTTGCTTTCATCAGTCAATAAAGATTCTGCACGTAATAATCTCCTCTGGATTTAGGGAGCATCCTGCGAGTTGCGCCGCCATGGAGGGCGGCGGAGTAAAGGGCACAACTATGTCAGAGAACGTTGGATTTTACGCTGACGTTTTTTGACGCCTGTGTCATTTATTCAATTTGTAAAGCCGATTTGCGTCAAAAAATGTGGTCGTAGCGGCTCGCGGCGACGCGCGAAAACACACCTCCCGGTGTGCGCGTCGTCCGCGATCTTTGCCGCGAAGACCCGAGCACGCGAGGAGCTACGGCACCGCAGCGGCGCAGCGCGTAAAATTTGTTGTCGGCAGTAAATCGCTGGATACAATTCTGCTTGACGCTGTACTATTATTTTAGTACGGTCAGCCGTGGAGTATATTGCCTATAAAGGCACTGCATTTACGATAGAATGGTACTTTGATGAAGGATTGGAAAGCCAAGCCCTGACATATTTTGAGAATTTATCTCCCCAGCAGCAAGATAAATTGCTGTATTTATTCAAGAGAATGGGAGATTTTGGAAAAATCTCGGACATCACCAAGTTTAGATTTGAGGAAGATAAAATCTATGCTTTTAAACCTCAACCAGATCGATTTCTTTGCTTTTTCTATGCTGGTAAGAAGATTATTGTTACAAATGCCTTTTATAAGAAAACTGATAAACTACCGAAGAGCGAGAAATTGGCTGCTCTAAAGCATAAAGATGATTATGAGTTACGGGTAAAAAAGGGAGAATACTATGAAGAATACTATGAAGAAGACTAGTACTTTTGATCGAATTATGTCGAATAAAGATCGGAAAAAGCAATTTGACAGTGGCTATACTGACTTTTTGCTTTCTGAATTTCTGCATGAGGCTATGGCCGAAAGACATCTGTCAGTGAGGAAGCTTTCGGAAAAAGCTCATGTGTCACCAGCCATGATTCAGAATCTGAGATCTGGTAAAACGCAGAATATTAGCCTTAAGAAATTGAGTGCTATTTCCAATGTCTTAGGTTATGAAATAAGGCTTCAGAAGCTCGCAACGCGAGCATAATCATATCGATTTATTGCCGACAACGCGGGTTTTACCTTGACGTTTTTGCTTGTGGCGTCTTCGTCACAAGCAAAAATGTGCCCGGAGCGCCTGCCCGAGCCCGCCAATGCAGGCCCACTGGCCGGCGGGCGCAGGGCATCTTTGGCGCGGAGTGGCCGAGCACGCGACCCAACGGAGTGGTCGCGCGCGCAGCAGGTAAAACTTGTTGTCTGAAGTAATTGCGCCTGTGAGCGCGGCCAGGAGGGCCGCGCGAAATCCAATCTCAGCTACCCATAATTTGTCATTTTGTTGCCTCAAGAACAGGCTTTACGCCTGAGAAATCCGGGGCTCCGGAGGTCTTTGTCGGGAATAGATTCTTATGTAGTAAAGGACGCGGCAGCAGCACAGTTAAGATCGACGAACCTGCCACAATTATGAAAGTATCCACAGATTTCTCACTGGAGGCAATTAATGCAAAAAATATTTCTGATAGGTTTATTACAATTGAGCTTTGGAGCCGGATGCGTTCTATTTGCCGTTGAGAAAAAAATAAAAGTGCAGAACGGGGAAATCGAAATTCTTGGAGAAAAAATTCCGGTATATGGCAAGGCCGAAGAAGTTACAGTGACCTATAACGACGGTGACGGGGCCCGATCTCTACAAGTTGAGTATTACTTTCCAGGAAAGTCGACAGAAAAGGTTCTCAAGGACGTGGCTGCCTTCTACACCGGCAAAAGTATTTTTGGCACGAAAGTTGGAAAATTCAAGAAGAACAAATCGAACGGCGGGGCATATAATTTTGAAAATTGCTCAAATAAGCCTGAGCTGTTGATCGTGATCTACGCCAATGAAACCCCTGGCCATGTGTACATTGGCGACATGTGTTTGCCTTGAGGTCAACATAGGTCTGGCACAGCTGATTGTTGCCGGGCGCGGGGGACTATTCTGCGCATCCGTAAGCACCATTCGTACATTCTGGCTTCGCCAGCGCCCTCAGGTATGATATTGCAAATTCTCAATCCGTTTGAGAGTTGAAATCGTAGCCCTGCGATCTTGCCCCCCGGACCAAATGATACAAAGATACTTTGCACGTTCGATGCACCTGTCATTTCGCAGGCCTTTCCCAAGACAATATAGCCCTTTAATGGGTTAACTGCCCATAAGGCGTCATTGTGTCTCCTGATAACAGGCTCTACACCTGAGAGATTATGGGGCCTGTAGGTCCCAGGATAAGTAATTTCTTATTCACTTAACTTCAAGCTCGTTGCCGCGCCGACACGAAGTCGGCGCGTAACAAAGGCGCAATTATTTCAGACAACGTGGATTTTACGCTGACGTTTTTTGACGCTTGTGTCATTTATTCAATCTGTAAAGCCGAATTGCGTCAAAAAATGTGGTCGTAGCGGCTCGCGGCGACGCGCGAAAACACACCTCCCGGTGTGCGCGTCGTCCGCGATCTTTGCCGCGAAGACCCGAGCACGCGAGGAGCTACGGCACCGCAGCGGCGCAGCGCGTAAAATTTGTTGTCTGAGGTAATTGCGCCTGCGAGCACGGGCAAGGAGGCCCGTGCGACAAGAATCAGATGCTCATAAGTGTATTGCCTGCTGGCGAATAAGATTCGCCAAAAAAAATGAAGAAAGTTATTACTCTGGACAGCCTCTCGCCAGAATAAAACTTTAAGGTCGCCAATTTCAGATGCGCATCGCTTTAAATTTACAGTTAAATAAATATGCTCAAGGGCTTATTGATATATCTGCATTTCTATCAAAGATTAGCGGCTATGGTCCCGCTGAAAAGAGGGCTTTTATTAACGACTTAGTTGATTTAATAATTCAATCGAAACCCGAAGGTACTAACTTGCGAGAAATTCAAGAGATATTAGCTTTGAAAAAAACTCCAGCCATGGTCATTCTGCTTCAGGGTATTACGAAAGCAAATCTACAGAAGATTCTTGAATTTAATGATCAGGAGATGCAGGCTTCAATCAATACCTTGTTGGTTGTTTATAAAGATAGCTATATGCGCCGCTATTTAGCAGAGAAAAATTCCCCCGATAAGTGGTGGTATTGGGATTTAAGGGATGAGAAAAGGGAGGCTAGTATAAAGCGTCAGTTTTCTGATTATTTATGATGAAGACTTGTATTTAAGGAATCAAATTTTGATTTCAGCCAGCCACAGGCGAGACAGAGATGACGGTTTGTCTTAAATCTTTATGCAATGCGTCGGCATGGATGCCGACGAAGCACAAAGGCGCAGGTTCAATATCAGAACATCGGTAACGAAAAGTCATCACGACATCGGTAACAGTTCTGCCTCAGGCTTTGCCGTGGTTTCCTCCTGATTTGGTGTAAACAAATAATTGTTCCGATCGATGTAGCCCAATAGCAGGCTACCGAAGTAGACGTCGATGCGCATGTCGGCGATAAACCGGAGCCCGATCGGGTAGCCGTTAAAAGAATTGCCGATAAATATCCGGTGCTGCTTGTAGTTGGTGTAACCGCGGTCATTTACGATGCGTACGATGCAATCCTCAGGGTAGGCGGGTAGTACGTCGCCAGTATACGGAATTTCAGATGGTAGGTAGAACTCTGATGGCGTCCTCATGCCCAGGGCTTCATGCGGTCGCACATTGTTGAAGTCTTCGCGCCACTGATCAAACGAAATCTGGTGAAGCTTTAGATCACCGCGAATGCGCCCCTGCAGTTCCGTGCGGATGTCTCTGTGCATACGCTCATGGCCACCATTCTGGGCTGGCTTTCCCGGATCAATGCGGTCCAGAGAAATTCCCAAGGACAGCCACCAGACTGACAATTTTGTCAGGCCAAAGAGTCCCCACGATGATGCGAAAGGAGTTCCGTTGTCAGAGCGAATAATTTCCGGCAGACCATAGCGTTTGAAGAGTCTGGCAAAGTGTTGTTTTACATTGGAAATATTGCCCTTTTCCAGTATCTGTATCGACAGGATGTACTTACTGTACTCATCGCGAACTGTCAGAGGTTCGCATTTCTCTGCATGTGCAGTATACCACCACCCCTTGAAATCAACCGTCCATATGTGATTGGGATGCGTCGCCTTTTCGCGAAGCATCAGCCTCTCTCCGGTTCTGCGGCGCTTCTTTCCTCTTGGCCTTGTCAGACCAGAGCGCGCCAGAAGGCGATCGACTGTAGGCACTGAAATATCGCCTTTGCGCTCGGGGTAAAGCCTGCAGAAGACCGCATAGATCTTCTTGGCTCCCCAGCGAGGCCTGTTATTCTTTATGCGAATAATGTCGCAGATTGTTTCTTCGTCAGTGCGGTTCGGATTGCCTCCTGGTTTTCGTGACAACTCCGCCAATCCAGCTAAGCCTTTTTCCAGAAACCTTGCCTTCCACTTGTACCCTGTCTTGGTGCTGATACCAAACTCGCGGCACAGCTCTGTGAAACTCTCTACGCCCTCCAGGGCGCGAAAGACAAAAGATCTTTTCTCTTCCATTTTGGTAACCTCTTTCCACGGCATTTGAGCCCCCTGCCGAAGGCAGGCAAAAGCTCTTTGCGAAGCAAAGTGTTACCGATGTCTTGATAGAAATGTGTTACCTATGTCGTGATAGTACCCGCAATTATCTCAGACAACGCGGAATTTACCTGACGTTTGGTGACACATGTGTCATTATTTTAATCAGGAAAGCCGTCTTGTGTCACCAAATGTGCCCGGAGCGCCTCGCGGCAAAGCACAAAACAAGCGTCCCGCTTGTGCTTTGTCCGCGATCTCCGGCGCGTAGGGCCGAGCACGCGAGGAGCCACGGCACCGCAGCGAGCGCAGCAGGTAAATTTTGTTGTCTGAAGTAATTGCGCCTGAGAGCACGGGCATGGAGGCCCGTGCGACAAAGATTAAATTGTCATAACAGCGGAATCTCTACTTTTCGCGGACAAAGATTTTGCAGGAAATTAGAGGTATTCTACGCTTTGGGACTATCTAACGTTACCTTGCAGAGAACAGCAAGCTGAGATACTAATTCAACGTTTTCTTCATTTCCTTGCACTTTTGTCAGGAGTGACTGTAGGGGCTTCCTGATTACATCAGGAAAATGCTCCTGAGGCTTGAAAGCGTTATTCGCATCAGGTGAGAGTAAAAAAATCATCCATTTAATGTGTTCGAAGTCTTCCTTTTTAATGAAATCTTCGATGGCTTCCTGTATGGTTTTTACTTCTTTGAAAAGCTCCTCTTTGACAAAATAATTCTTATTGATATCAAGAAATGCCGCTGGAACTCTAAATGCGTTATCGCGCAATATATTTGTCATACTGGATGCGTAATGTTTCTGGAAACTGGAGCCCATGGCGTCTATAATTCCTGTCCAATTACTTTCCGTCCATTTGCCCCACTTGGGAGCTTTGAATACTCCCTGCATGTATTTCGTAATTGCATCAAGATAGTTATTTTCAAGGCAAAAATCTGGTTTTTTCTTTTTTACGAGCGTAGGAATGGCGCGCAGATATGACTCTTCCTCAAAAGTCTTAAGCCATTCGGCTTGAGTAATATTACTCAAATCTCTGGCTATCTTTGCTAGTAGTGTTGGGTTGTTTGTTTGATGTGCTACGTAGTAGAATACCCCAGGAAAGGCTGAACATGTTCGCGTTTCTATTAGAGCTTGATTTTCTAAGTCACCAAACTCTATGAGTAATGATGCAACTTTCTCGCGCAGATTTTGTGTTGTGACGGAAAGATAAGACTGGTAACGATCAAATGCATTGTCGATCCGGAAGATTTCTGCTGTTTCCAATTCATTTAGCACCGCTTCGATAATTACGCCAGCCTTTTTACAAGCCGTTTCGCTTGCTATGTCCCATGGGAGGGACCAGAGTTGGTATCTCTTAATTTCCAAGAGGAGTTTAGTCGTTTCTGTATCATCTTGACTCGACCAAATCCCCTTAATATCAGATAATCCCTGGGAACTGAGAGGGAAGTTGCCGGCAGGGTCAGAAATTTGAGTCGTTTGAATTTTCGACTTGAAAACGAAAGCATAGAAAATCGCGCCATGAACGAGGTCCGCTGCCTTCCGTTGAGTCAGAAGATTATAATAGGCCGGATTTTTCGCAATGGCAATTGCGTCCTCTGAAGGGCCTTCAGGCCGAATGCACAGCTGATTAATAACCTGAAATACTTGATTCTGCTGTGCTGGATTGCTGGAATTTTGCCAAACAATATAGGACTGGCAGGCCTTCAAGATTGGTGACCAATCGGCCGCGATGCCAGATTTTTGTACATAAAAGATCACATCCAATACCGGCGGGAATGGCTGACCTTGTTTTATGGCTGCCGCAAGTTCGGTAAAAAGGGTATTTGATGGCTGGATGAGTTTCGGAAAAACAATCTCCTCTGGAGTAATATGTCTTGTCCATAACAAAAGACCAGCGAGATTTAATTCCTGAATTCTTTGCGACTTTGGAACTTTGGATTTCGCCTGTAGTAATTGCAAGTTTTCCTGAAGGCAATCGGCCATGAACGTCAGATTGCCGCCTTGTTGCGGGTCTAAATTAAAGCGCAAAGTCCTGATCAAGTGCTCATACATTTCGACTAAGAATTTTTCCTCCTGTCCGCAGATACGCAACAGAGCCAAATAGGACTCCCTGTTTTCACTTGATAAGGGAGTCAGAGTGACCCGATCCAGAATTAGAGAGCTCACGTTTTTGATAAAAATATTCAATGTAAATTGCTTCTGTGCTGCAAAAAGCTCTAATGGTTTCGCGGCTGCCAAGGCGTATTCTAGAGATATTTCCGTGTGCTCAAAATGATAGTTCAAGATACCATGGAATGTCGAACCGTGAATATTGGACAGTTCTAGGAGTCTTTCTTGGTTGCTATTGTTTAAGGCATCCGAAATCTCGGGTTGAAGAAGCAATTGCTCACCTTTTGCCGGAGAAACGCCGAAAACCAAGCCGGCAAGATCCTTGAAGTAACCTTCTGACAATGCTAATTGGTGCTTGGGATTTACCAAGCGCCTTTCAACGAGGCTGGCACGGATTTTTTGGGTATCCCAAAAATCCAATTCCCGCCAGCAGGCGTAATAAATAATACTGGAAATATGCACCTGATCGCCCCATAGAGATGCTAGAAAACCAATTTGGTTAATGACGTTTTTAATTTCTCTAGGGGTCGGCATGTCCCCAATGCTATTCCGGGTTGTTCGGATGATCTTTGTTACCAGCTCAATTTCCTCATCACTCCAGTTAATCAGGCTGTCTTTTGCAAGTTCTTTGGTGAATTTCTCCCAACCAGAGAAAATTGGTTTTGGCACATCGAGGCGCAGTTGAAAACACTTATCGAAGAATGACTTTGAAATTTCCTGCTGAACCCTTGATTTCGATCGCTCGTTCCACTGTTTTTCTAAGCCATTTTTGTCGTAGGGAACAATGATCCAAATCTTATCAAAGAGATCTTTTCTGCGAACGGCATCGCCTCGGACTTGCAGAAATGTTTGGAGGGTGGACCAAACTTTGATAAAGTCTTCCTTATCGATTCTATCCAGATTATCTACGACAAGAACCATTTTCTTTAGTTCAGGGTTGCTCAGCACGATACTTAAAATTTGCTCGAAATATACTTCAAATTCAACCGATGATCTCTCATCGCTCTCAGAAACCTCCTGTGAAACTTTCTGTACAGAGTCATTCTGGAGAAAGCGCCAGTTTCTCTTGTGGAATATTTTTCGTGCTTTTTTGCCAAGCACGACCTTTCCAAATACCTTAAAAATACCGCGTTGGATAACATGGAACAAGAATTTCAAGGCCAAGATAATGACTGGTCCCGATATTGTGAGCCAACCCAGAATCGTTAAAATCAGTATATTTCGATCAGAAACGTATTCGTGTTTTGAAAGATATACCATACAAGCAGTCCCGATGGGTATAAAAAACGCGGCTGTCGCTACAGCCTTGCCCAACATTGTTGTTCCTTGGAATGTCTTAATGCGAGCGCTTTTCTTCCGATTCCCGACTATTCGGTCCAGACGTTTTAACTGGAGGGTCTCCTTATCGGATACGTAAGGTTTTACGCTGGCGATAATCGTTTCCAAGAATATCCGTCTTAGGGGATCTCCCTCGTGAGCCCAAGCATCGAATTGTATGACAGGGATCTTTAGATTTGCATCCTTGATTTTTTTTGATAGAATAGAAATAACTGTTGATTTTCCAGAGCCCCATGAGCCTTCTAGGCCAATAGAGATACTTGGCGATTCCGATGTAACCAGCGTAAAAAGCGCAGCGGCCAATTTTTCATGTGTTTTGTCTTCAAAGGCATCGCTTTCTACAGTCCGTTCAGGCAGAATCTTGAATCGATATTTCGAAGTGGCTGTGAGGCTTTCCATAATGTGCTGATCTATTTCACGTTATGCTGACATTCCGTAGTTATTTTTTTTTAATTTGGAAAGCATATAGCTTGCCCTACGCCATGTCAAATAATAGACTTATGCATAAATAAAAGCTATTGGCAAATTCGGGGACTCGCGCTTGCTTGAAGTTTGCTGATTGCGCCATTGCAGATTGGTTATTACGCGTATAAGACGCCTGGCTGTAAAGCCAGCTTAGCGCACGTTGAAGCTATTAGGACTGGTTTTTTACGCTCGTGATTTCTTAGGGCTGGCCATTTTATTAGCCTGAGAATTACATTCTGTAGACGTGCGATTAGGGACCAAGCACGCATTTTTCAGGAGCATTATCCTGCATATCCGGAGTCTCAACTTGGTCAATGCGCCGACACGAGGTCGGCGAATAACAGAGGCGCAATTATTTCAGACAACGTGGATTTTACGCTGACGTTTTTTGACGCTTGTGTCATTTATTCAATCTGTAAAGCCGATTTGCGTCAAAAAATGTGGTCGTAGCGGCTCGCGGCGACGCGCGAAAACACACCTCCCGGTGTGCGCGTCGTCCGCGATCTTTGCCGCGGAGACCCGAGCACGCGAGGAGCTACGGCACCGCAGCGGCGCAGCGCGTAAAATTTGTTCTCTGCCGTAACCGCTTCGGATAGCCCGGTCATGGATGGCCGGGCGTAAACAGGTCGATTGAGGATCGATCAATTCCATAACGCTTTAAATTAAGGTTAAAAGGATGTTTACGCTATTTCGGTAAAGAATCCTTAGGTTACGCGGAGTTAAATTTTCATGGTAAAAATTTGCATTTATTTATTTCCATTTTTGCTGCTCAACTGTACGAGTGCATACAAACACGTAAAATCCGCCGATTCGGCAATGGTCCGGTTTATTATACCTGAAACTGAAAAGGATGTTACATCAGTCGGTGTTTATATTAACAGTGACTCAAGCTGTAGCGGCGCTACCAAGGTTCGACAGCTTGGGGGAGTTCAACTTGGGGGCATGGCTTCAAGTGATGCGGAGATTGGTATGCCAAAAGACCCGAAGCAAAAGTATTCAGGTAACAGTTATGCCGAAATTTCTGTAGTGCCTGCCCAACCACTCTATTTTACTCTGGCGGGAATGTATTTTGGAAAAAAATGCAAACTCACAATGTTTTTTGTCCCCAAATCCAATACTAATTATGAAGTTCGCTACACAACTGAAGGGAGAAGGTGTAACATACTCATCGATGAGATTGAGCTAAAGAACGCGCAGCTTATTTATCGAGAAGAGGTTTCTGCGAAGCGCAATCCAAAAACCTGTAGTTTCTATTGGAACTAATTTGGGTTTTCTTGGCATAAAGTGCAATTAAATGTCTGCGCCCACACGATGTGGGCGAGACCGAATGAGAACTATTGCGGTTATGGCAGAGAACGCGGAATTTACCTGACGTTTGGTGACACTTGTGTCATTAATTCAATCAGAAAAGCCGCCTTGTGTCACCAAATGTGCCCGGAGCGCCTCGCGGCAAAGCACAAAACAAGCGTCCCGCTTGTGCTTTGTCCGCGATCTTCTGGCGCGTAGGGCCGAGCACGCGAGGAGCCACGGCACCGCAGCGAGCGCAGCAGGTAAATTTTGTTGTCTGAAGTGATTGCGCCTGTGAGCCCGGGCAAGGAAGCCCGGGCGACAAGTTTAGGAACTGTGACGTCAGAAATTAGTTGGCTTAGCGACCTATTATTTAACTTTATGATTGCCAATTTATAATTGCTTTAATACTCTAGTCAAATCGGTATCACAGGTAGGAAATGAAAATTGATAATGCTGGTTTTGTGAATCGGGGACTCGTGACTTTGCGTGGCTTTCTCGACCAAAAGAAAGTCGCGGCTGCCCGCGAATCGATTTTCGCAGAGCTGGAAAGATTGAAAATTAAAGTTAATGGAAAAATTGTGTCTTCTAAAGTACAGAATTTACCTATCTTCCAACAAACGGTTCGGCTCGGTCAGCTGATAAGGGTTGGCGATCAGATTGGCCGTCTGTTTTCGGAGGATTTATTAAGTGTAGCAGATTCTTTGGCTGGATCAACATTGCGGGCCGCAACTGCTGAGCCACAGGTTTTGCTTTCGTTGCCTCATAAAGCAGATTGGTCACTGGCCAATTTGAACTGGCATTTGGATTTGGCACCATTAAAAATTGATCAAATTCTAGGCATCCAGGCCTTTATCTTGATTAACGACGTGCACCCCCACGGGGGCGCGACCCTCGCTTTAGCAGGATCTCACAAGCTACATTATATATATTTCAACCACAATGCTCATGCGATTCTCAGAGAACATTCCGACTTCTATGTCAAACCGGAAAAATTTTCGCAGGCCCAAGTTGTGTGCGGAACCCATGTGCAAATCGTAGAAATGTGCGGACGAGCAGGTGACGTGTTTCTTATGGATCTACGTGTTCTACATTCACCTTCGATAAACTCGAATCGCGAAATTAGAATGATGGCGACTAATCGTTTTCTAAAATCGTAATGTAGAACTCTGCGGCAGGAAAATGGACTTGCGAAGGAAAAGAAGCCGCCTCTACTTCTAATACTGAGTGAACAAAGCATTAATATCAAGATATGGAATAGCGCCGACACGGAAGTCGGCGGATGACAAAGGCGCAATCATTTCAGACAACGTGGAAAATACCCGAATTGCGCCCCCGCGGGTGTAAAGTGCAAATAAACACGGTTTATGCGACTTTCGTGGGAGCGCATTTGCCCGTAGCGCCTCGCGAGCCCGCCAATGCAGGCCCATTGGCCGGCGGGCGCAGCGATCTTCGGCGCGTAGGGCCGAGCACGCGAGCCAACGAAGTGCTCGCGGCGCAGCGGGTATTTTTTGTTAGCCGCCGTTACCGGATTCGCGCGGCTGGCGAACAACCCGAAGGTCAGCTATATACTGTAGTTCGATCTTATTAGTCACCGAGGAGTTGTCGCCAGGATCAAAGGCGTAAGCAGCGAAATCTGGCTGTACTCTCTGATAACAAATCCTCTTTTTCTCCCCTTCGGGCGCGAAGGAGGTAATGGTGGCTAACGTGGATTTTACGCTGACGTTTTTTGACGCCTGTGTCATTTATTCAATTTGTAAAGCCGATTTGCGTCAAAAAATGTGGTCGTAGCGGCTCGCGGCGACGCGCGAAAACACACCTCCCGGTGTGCGCGTCGTCCGCGATCTTTGCCGCGAAGACCCGAGCACGCGAGGAGCTACGGCACCGCAGCGGCGCAGCGCGTAAAATTTGTTGTGTGCCGTAATTATGAGCAGGGCCCGGTACCAAAATCATCCGAAGTAGATAATTCTTTTCCGTTAAGGATGAACCGCTCTGGTTCTTTGGACTCAGGCAAATCTTTACCTTCTAGATTGGACAGCATAATCTTTTGTTTCGGGTTCTTCATATCGCAACCTTGAAAAGAGTATGATTTATCCTTGTGCCGTGTAATTATACCGTATAATAACTTAATCTTGCCATCTTTTAGCCCGTCAGCCGTCACGGCATGAGTCTGATTTGATAAGTTTATGACAATCGTCTTGAGTTCGTTTGTTAGAAATGTAACTTTGCCAACCTCGATATCAATTCTTTGCTGCAAAAGCCAACTCATGTGGCTTACGGAATATCTGCCGAATTTAACATCAAAAATTCGGGATATTGGTATTACCGGAGTTTTTAGTTTGCCGTCTTCATAATAGAGAAGGGCGGCTGCATTCCAAGAGTCACCAATTATTTCTGGCCAGTCATTAATAAAGAGCACCTTATTTCCTGATTCGTTAATATACCCTTTCATTGTCTGTGTGTAAGGTTGGTGCATATTCTGCAACAATTCAGAGGCAGTGACTTTAAGTTCTTTAATTAGGGCCTTAGTATACTGTTCCCCCTCCGAATCATGGAGGTCATAGAGCTTCTTGCCAGTTTTCTGCTCAATTAATCTCCATAGATGCTGATTCTTATTATCTCTCACTAAGCAATGAAGCTTCGTGGTATTACAGAAATTAAATGTGTGCCGCGGTTGATCTGAAAATATCTTCCAAAACGGAATAAGGCAGATTAGGAATAAAATAAGTCTCATAATTATGGCACACAACGTTGGATTTTACGCTGACGTTTTTTGACGCTTGTGTCATTTAATCAATCTGTAAAGCCGATTTGCGTCAAAAAATGTGGTCGTAGCGGCTCGCGGCGACGCGCAAAAACACACCTCCCGGTGTGCGCGTCGTCCGCGATCTTTGCCGCGAAGACCCGAGCACGCGAGGAGCTACGGCACCGCAGCGGCGCAGCGCGTAAAATTTGTTGGCTGAAGTTGCCAACTCGGCTCAGTTAGCTCCGTGCAATGCTCTTTGAGCAATCTGGTAGGCTTTTGAACGGCTTATGCCGTTTGCGAAATCTTGATACAGTTCATGATCGACTTCTTTCAATTCTATTCTCGGCCGCTGGCCAGGAACTTGAAAATGAGCCACCGTTTGAAGATTTATTGTATCTGGGTAATACGGTAATGTATTGCAAAACCAACCAAAACTCTGATAACCTGAATTATCTGCATTGAAATTATCTACATACCATTCAAAGTTGGTTTTACTTTGCGAAACCCAAACACCCCAAGTAAAAGGTATTGGATAGTCAATAATCGGGATTTCTAAAATTACACGAATAAAATAATCATCTGGTGAAATTGTGCATAAATCACTATTTAATTGTCCAAGCGAATTCTGGTCCTCTTCGGACAAAGCCGAATAGTAAGCTGGGGCAGCGTAGCTGAAACTCGGATCACCTTTGTGCTCTTTTCCGCATTCTATGCATTTGAACGTAAATGCATCGAGGCCTTTATTCTCTTCAGAGGTTTGATGCCTTTTTGAGTCTTCTTTCATGTTTTTGGCAATTTCAGCCAACGTGGAATTTACACGAGGTCGATGGTGCGATGCACAATAAAGGCGGGCTTATGTAGAAAGCCGCGTATTAAGCACCATCGATCTGCCGCAGACCGCTCGTTGCGCCTGACCAAACAAACGTCCCGTTTGTCAGGCGTCAACGATCTTTGCGGTCGGAGGCCGAGCACGCGAGGAGCCACGGCACCGCAGCGAGCGCAGCGTGTAAATTTTGTTGGCTGAAGTGACGGGTCGTGGCCTATTTGTGAACTTTCTTCTTAACAACAAACCCTCTGTCATCAAGAAATAGGGTGGCCATTTTGTCTTTGTAGGCAAAAAGAATGGCATTAGTTGAACGGTTGATGGTCGCCATTTTGTTCACTTCATCGCTCAGGATATGTGTCGGAAATATGACATTACCGCTCGGTTCACCGAGGCTTTTTTTAATTTGATTCAGGTGCGTCTTGCCTTCAATGATTTTATCTGTTTCTGAAATGTCAAAATCTGTGGTTGAATCTGAAAAACTTGAAAAGAACAGAAAGCCGGTGACAAAGTTACCCACAAACTCAACCCGAAGTGACTTGAAGCCGCTGCCTGGCTTTTCATTGTCTTTGTAGAGCCATTCAAAAACATCATGCCTTATGCCATTGTAAGTACCCTGAACCTTCAACGTCGGTTCACCAAACCTGGAAATGGTTTCATTTAGTGTCGTTACGCCAATCTTGAGTTCGCGCCAATTGTCATGTTTAAAATTACGTGCGGTAGTCGCGCATGAGAAAATAGACAATGCTGAGATGGTAAGAATGATTGCCATCAAAGGAGAGCTAAAATGATTCAATTTGTGTCGCATAATCATTACAAATGCCTTTCCCGTCATTTCAGCCAACGTGGAATTTACCTGAGGTCGATAGTGCATCGCACAATAAATACAGTCTTCATTCGGAAGCCGCGGCTTGATGCACTATCGATCTGCCGTAGGTCGCCTCGTTGCGCCCGACCAAACAAACGTCCCGTTTGTCGGGCGTCAACGACTCTTAGGCGACCGGAGGCCGAGGACGCGAGCCAACGAAGTGCTCGCGCCCGCAGCAGGTAAATTTTGTTGTCTGAAGTAGTTGCGCTTGCAAGCCCGGGTAGGAGGCCCGGGCGATCATAACGAATCATTTTTCATGAACTTTGATGAGATTTCGAAACAGGCTTTACACTTATAGCAAATTCTAAATTTTGAAACCGCATGAGAAATAATTCCCAATATTTGGAGAATAGCGGCCCGTATTTAGCCTCTTTATTTATATCTGAAAAATGCTGATAGAAATTTTTGCTTCCGCAGTCACATGTATTTTGGGAATTGATTGTGATCTGAGTGCAACTTTAAAAAGTAAAATAGAGGCGATTCCGAATGTAAAAAGCACTGAGGTGGTGCAAGATTATTCTCTAACTGAACGGTATCATGCGAGGATTACTCTTCGATCTGGAGATACTTTTGACCTGATTTACATTGGAAATGAGCATCTTTTAGAAACAGAATACTTCTGGATTAGGCAAATTAATGGCTATCAATATGATTATGTCTACTGCGAAAAGTCAACAAGTCCCAATCAAGCCGGCAAAATTCGCCACGGTCACTTTTCCTTAGGCTCACGGGGCAGTTTTCAGCATAAATTTCCCTTCTTAATTCGCAATATCAAAGATCTAGTGCAAAATTTCGAGGCCATCAAGATTGAGTACTTCCGGACATCGGTTGAGCCTAAATTTCTTTACGACAAACTGTCTGATGGGAATGAAATCTATGCTATGTTGCTCAAAGTCAGAGATAAGAATCCTTTGGGCCCTTATATCTTTCTATTAGGCGAGCCTTATAAAAATGCCTGGAAGTTTAAGAATGGTGCATGCCGATATGAACATTAAGGTCGAAGCCAAGGGGTTAATTGGTCTAGCCACTACGGTCTGAGTTTTATTGCTTATGAAGTGAGCAGCGCCGACAGGAGGTCGGCGGAAAAGGGAAGCGCAACTATTTCAGACAACGTGGAATTTACCTGACGATTGGTGACACTTGTGTCATTAATTTAATCAGGAAAGCCGAATTGTGTCACCAATTGTGCCCGAAGCGCCTCGCGGCAAAGCACAAAACAAGCGTCCCGCTTGTGCTTTGTCCGCGATCTTCTGGCGCGTAGGGCCGAGCACGCGAGGAGCTACGGCACCGCAGCGAGCGCAGCAGGTAAATTTTGTTGTCAGCCGTTTCATTGTTTAGAGTGCATAACTATATAGGGTTTCAGGAAAGTCTCAAATTCAGTAATTATTTCCTCTAACCGGTGCTTGTATGGATCCTCGTTGGAAATCGGCGATACTATCCGCCAGTTCTTTTCTTCTTCCTCAATTTCTTCGGCTGATCGATTAATACGACTTGCCTTGCTTTGTAGACTTCGTAAATGCTCGTTGATAGCGAAACTTAAGTTGGAAATATGTTGATTATACTTTACTGTAACATCTTTGAAGGTTTTACCCCAAATGACCTCGGCTTCATAAAAATTTGATTGCAGTTCGGTAGAAACCTTTGAGTACTTTGTCCATCGGGCCTCATATACATAACCAATATGATTATCAGATTTCCAGAAATCTTTGAGATCTTGTTCCGCATTTTTGCTAAGTTTCTCAATGGCTTCAACGCTTTCTCTGGCCCAAATAAAGGGTGATCGGACCTGAGCAATAACGTCACGGGATCTATATAATGCTTTTAAGATGCGCTTAGCCAATTCGTATTCATAGTTTCCTTTCAGCTGGCGCCGCCAGGTAGAGAGACCTTTTATCGCAACTATTGAGCCAATCACTGCAAATATGATTGTTAGTGTGTCTTTCGCAATTGTAAAATATTCCATATAACTAGTCCTTAAGCAATGAAATGGCTGACAACGTGGAATTTACCTGAGGTTGAGTGACGCATCGTTCAACTTTGTATTTTGTAAAGCCATATTGCGTCACTCAATCTGCCCGGAGCGCCTCGCGGCAAAGCACAAAACAAGCGTCCCGCTTGTGCTTTGTCCGCGATCTTCTGGCGCGTAGGGCCGAGCACGCGAGGAGCCACGGCACCGCAGCGGCGCAGCAGGTAAATTTTGTTGTGTGCAGTGATCGCTCGGTTAAGGGTATTTGCGCCAACCCAAGACTTTAATTAGGTGAGAGTAGACTTTTTTGACACCCAACTCTATTTTTTTAACATCTGCATCAACATTATTAATCAAATAACCACTTTCGAGGCTAGCTCGATGGATTATCTGGTGTCGATGTTGAAATAGCTCTTCCAGGTGCTTATAGAGTGATTTAGTAGATTTTTTGTATCTGGTCTTAAGCACTTTCGCTAAGTCAAATCTCATATCAATGTCCTTAAAGGATTCAGATATTGATCTCATATTTTGAAATGATATACTCTGCGCCAAGGCTTCAACAGCAGTTGTTCGCCCCATGGCCAGATCATAATTGTGCGCCTTATGAATTTGTTGCTTCCGGAAGAAGGATTCATTGCCTCGATATCGAATGAGGGCAATAAATGTATCACGAAAATACTTTTCTGTAATTGAAATTAGGTACGGCAGTGCCATCGCCGCTGGAACGGCTAATGGATGATGTCGGCCCATTATTTCGATCGAAAACTTATTCGAGGGAATACCAGGGGAAACTTTGGACCTAAAATTGCGCAAATAGGATCTCATTGCCCCGACTGATTGATGAAAACTTTCAAAGGCTAAAAAGCAACCAGCTTCGTCTTTTTCCCGATTTTCACCATTTAATGAAAAATATCGCCCGCGCCCTCTGTCTGTTGAAAATGTACCGCCAAATCTCTCTTTAACCAAGCGGATAATACGATTCTGCATTTTCAAGTCCCATTCTGAGCAGAATATCGTGGTCCTTGTACAAATCTTTGTATTGTCTCGCTCTTTATTCAATATATAGATGCCAACGCCTTGATAATACCTGTAATCTTCATCTTTATAAAAATAGTAGTACCCAGGCTCACTTTTAGTGGCGCCAATAGTTGTTAGAAATTCTTCAATTTTCTTTTGAGGAGTCTTAGGGATAGTGTTTTCAGAATCGTGTCCCATATTTAGACTAAGTATTTCTCGCGATCATTGCACACAACGTGGAATTTACCTGAGGTTGAGTGACGCTTTGTTCAACTTTGAAAATTGTAAAGCCATATTGCGTCACTCAATCTGCCCGGAGCGCCTCGCGGCAAAGCACAAAACAAGCGTCCCGCTTGTGCTTTGTCCGCGATCTTCTGGCGCGTAGGGCCGAGCACGCGAGGAGCTACGGCACCGCAGCGAGCGCAGCAGGTAAATTTTGTTGTCTGCCGTTTTCATGTTCGATCGCCACGACTTCTAAGATTGTAAATGTTATTTTGGATGTTTGCCGCTATTAAGGGAATTAGGAATGTGCTTGGAGCCAGTAAAAGATACAGCACATAAATACCTGAGCCAATTGATTCCAGTATGGCTTTCTTATGCTCCACTAGCGAAACTAAGCCAAACTGCAAAGCAAAGATCAAGCAAAATGCGAGGGCGCTCGATCCGAAGTTTACGCTGAATATGATAGCCGATTTCTTGATACCTCTCAATATGTTCGAGTTATCTTCTATGATCGCAAATGGAACATACCAACAAAAAATGCTCACAACAGTCGCGACAACTTGACTTACGGTGGCGACAGGGAGCCACACATCATTCAGCACATCTGTGAAGTTACCGGCATTCATATACGTGCCATACTTGGAAAAAAAGAAAACTAGATCTCTAATGGAAATCAGGAGCCCGAGTACGATGTTAAATGAGAATACTCGGGCAAATGGTGATAAATTCTCCGATGAATACAGGGAAGTATCCTTCTTCAAGAGTAAATTAATAAAATAGATTTGACCTAGAGAAATCACAGCCGTGCCGATCACCTTTAGGTTCAGAAAGAAGAACACCGTTGAGAATGGTGTTAAGCCTGAAATCGTTGTCCCGTTCCGAAAAATATGTACAATCACGCCGAGAAAAAAGAGGAATAACGGAATTAGGAGAATGAGGCGAAAATTTCGGACAGCATTTTTTGTAGGCGTCGTTGCTTTTACCTTGAAGACAATTAGTAGTAACCAGGTTGTTACTAGCACGAATAGTGTTTCAATCTGATGAAAACCATTTCCCACATTGGCTAGGGTGTTATAGGCTATCTCACCCCATTTGCCAGCCTTGGCAACTTTTGCTTCGGTATCAAGCAGTTCCGTTGAACGAGTAAAAATCCAAAGACCGTACAAATGCAAGATAATGGTTAGAAGCAAACCGGGTAATGCATAAATGAGAATTCGCCATATTGCATCAATGTCCAAGCGAAGCCATTTTAATTGGCTTTCGTCCTTAGCTTGTTCAATGTTTGCAGCTTTTTTTTGCCGCAACTTCATTACAATTCCCGTGATGATAATTCCCGCAGCACCGAACCAGAGTATGATGTCTTCTTTATTCATAGGTGTTTTCTTTCTCCAGTAAATTCAATAAAACGTATATCATGAAAATGGCAGACAACGTGGATTTTACGCTGACGTTTTTTGACGCTTGTGTCATTTAATCAATTTGTAAAGCCGATTTGCGTCAAAAAATGTGGTCGTAGCGGCTCGCGGCGACGCGCGAAAACACACCTCCCGGTGTGCGCGTCGTCCGCGATCTTTGCCGCGGAGACCCGAGCACGCGACCCAACGAAGTGGTCGCGGCGCAGCGCGTAAAATTTGTTCTCTGACGTAGTTGTGCCTGTGAGCCCGGGCATGGATGGCCGGGCGAATATGTATCAGACTCCTATAAATTCTTGACAGGCTCAAACAATTCATCAGTCTCTTGTCCGATATGAATGCAGAAACGATTCCGGCACATGCATATATTTCAAGTTCCCCAGAGATTTGTGGGGGAGAGCCAGTAATTTCTGGGACACGAATGACAGTAAGAGCAGTGGTTCAGTATGTTTTGATTCAAGGTCTTACCCCCGAGGAGCTAGAACGGGAGTTTAAACAACTAAGTCTTTCACAAATTTATGATGCTCTGTCTTATTACTATGACCACAAAAGCATAATCGACAAGTTTATAGCCGAGAACTCGGCCAAGAATTGACCCCAATTAAGCTATATCTAGATGAAGACGTAAGACCTCTTCTGGCAGAAATTCTTACTGAGCGCGGTTTTGAAGCCACCCACACGCTGTTTCATGGGAATTCTGGGAAAACGGATTTGCAACAGCTGGAATTCGCTGCTCAAAATCAGCTTACTCTACTTACGCACAATATTCGCGACTTTGCCAATCTACATACTGTCTTTCTTAACGGAGACAAAAAACACTTCGGAATTATTTGCGCACCGCAATTGAAATTGCCATTACTAGTCTCGCGCACGTTAGTCTTGCTTTCATCAGTCAATAAAGATTCTGCACGTAATAATCTCCTCTGGATTTAGGGAGCATCCTGCGAGTTGCGCCGCCATGGAGGGCGGCGGAGTAAAGGGCACAACTATGTCAGAGAACGTGGAAAATACCCGAATTGCGCCCTCGCGGCTGTAAAGTGTAAATAATCACGGCTTTATGTGACTTTCGCGGGAGCGCATTTGCCCGGAGCGCCTCGCGGCAAAGCACAGAACAAGCGTCCCGCTTGTGCTTTGTCCGCGATCTTTGGCGCGCAGGGCCGAGCACGCGAGCCAACGAAGTGCTCGCGGCGCAGCGGGTATTTTTTGTTAGCCGCCGTTACCGGATTCGCGCGGCTGGCGAGCAACCCGAAGGTCAGCGAGATACTGTATTTCGATCTTATTAGTAACCGAGGAGTTGTCGCCAGGATCAAAGGCGTAAGCAGCGAAATCTGGCTGTGCTCTCTGATAACAAATCCTCTTTTTCGCCCCTTCGGGCGCGAAGGAGGTAATGGTGGCTAACGTGGAATTTACACGAGGTCGATGGTGCGCCGCACAATAAGAGCAGGCTTATTTGGGAAGCCGCGTATTAAGCACCATCGATCTGCCGTAGACCGCTCGTTGCGCCTGACCAAACAAACGTCCCGTTTGTCAGGCGTCAACGATCTTTGCGGTCGGAGGCCGAGCACGCGAGGAGCCACGGCACCGCAGCGAGCGCAGCGTGTAAATTTTGTTGGGCGCCGTTTTGTGGCCTCAACCACGATATTGCTTCTTGTCTACTTGTGTCGGCAAATTCCGAATTTTGGCCCAATATTCTTCTCGAGCATCTTCATCAATCTGTACAACCGCGCCGTAAAGTGTATCAGAGCCATTCTTTTTTGGACCAGAAATCCAATAGTGGTCCCCAGTCTCTGCCTCAATACAGTTATACTTGTAGCCTGAACCTATTTTCTGAAAGGTTTTGCCGTCATAGTGGTATGAGCGCTTAGACTTTGATAGGGTTACCCAGCCAATGCGGCCTGGCCCAGCTAGGCCTTGGCTTTTGTCTTCTATATACATGATCCGTTTCATACTTTTAGCCTCACAGTTTGAGACAAACCGATTCTAGGCGTTTTTGACATATTTTCAATTCTTTTTCGGAATTGAAGATTCCCTATGCGCTTAATTGTGAGGGGCGCCAAAAATTGCCCAAATAGGGTAAATGAATTCAGTACCGCTCTTTTACCGTATTTCGGTAAATGTGTCTTGCCACAAAATGGCGCCCAACGTGGATTTTACGCTGACGTTTTTTGACGCCAGTGTCAATTATTCAATTTGTAAAGCCGATTTGCGTCAAAAAATGTGGTCGCAGCGGCTCGCGGCGACGCGCGAAAACACACCTCCCGGTGTGCGCGTCGTCCGCGATCTTAGCCGCGGAGACCCGAGCACGCGAGGAGCTACGGCACCGCAGCGGCGCAGCGCGTAAAATTTGTTGTCTGAAGTAATTGCGCCTGTGAGCCCGGCTAGGAGGGCCGGGCGACGAGGGTGAAAGTCTCGTAACTCGCCTTTTAGTTTCTCTGCATTTCGGGCTTTACACCCGAGAGTTCTGCGACATGCCACCTTTGGTGGATCAAAATTCCTTCTATGCTCAATTATGGCCCTACACAGATCAACAGACGCAGAACTTAGGGAGAATTGCCGGAAGGTCATTGAGGCTCTCGAATTCTGGCTAAGGCGAGTAATTGATATTACGCTAGCCCCCGTATTTGGTGCAGACTACGTAAATGCAAGCCATATTAATGGAAATCAGCATATAATTAAGAAATCTGTACGGGATGGTATTAAGGGTCGAGCTGAGGCGAGCCCAAAGCGCTACCCAAGAATGATTGATGCGGTTCTTCTTGATGAAGAAATCGATATCATCTGTCATCCTGAGTTATATATTAAGTTTTTCAAAGAATATTTTGAGCAATCCTATCCCTTTGGAAATGATCATCTTAGGCATTATCTGCGCAAGATTCTGGAGCCCAGAAATAATCTTGCTCATGCTAATCCGATAAGTGTTCGGCAAGCAGAACAAATAATGTGCTATTCGAATGATGTCATTGACGCCATAAAGAATCGGCTAAAAGAAAAGAATCTGGATAAAGAATACAACGCTCCCACGATAATCAAGATTTCAGATTCGAGGGGTATTGTGTTTCATGATTCTTAGATTAGAAGGAATAACACCGGTCGCGGAGGCATTGATCTAACGGGGGATCAGGCCGCCTCGCTAAGGTCTGGGGACACAATAAGTATAGAAGTAGAAATTGATCCTAGCTTTCCTTCTGAAGAGTACGCGGTCGACTGGGTATTTCCGGAAAACGTAAATGCGGAAAAGTATAATTCTAATAACAGAGTGGTTTTGCACCTAACTGATAAAAATGTCCGAGTAGATTTCACCGTGTATTGTAAGGTAATTTCAACTAAAGGTTGGCACAGGTGCGGTGACGTTGATGATTGCGTGGGCATTACGTACAAGGTTTTGCCGTCAATTTGAAGGATTACCGCAAATGGAATATTAGTGTAAGCGCCGACACGAGGTCGGCGGATAACAAAGGCGCAATTATTTCAGACAACGCGGAATTTACACGAGGTCGATGGTGCGTCGCACAATAAAAGCAGGCTTATTTGGAAAGCCGCATATTAAGCACCATCGATCTGCCGTAGACCGCTCGTTGCGCCTGACCAAACAAACGTCCCGTTTGTCAGGCGTCAACGATCTTTGCGGTCGGAGGCCGAGCACGCGAGGAGCTACGGCACCGCAGCGAGCGCAGCGTGTAAATTTTGTTGTCTGACGTAGTTGCCGTTGTGAGCCCAGCCAAGGAGGGCTGGGCGAATTTCCGAATAATGTCTCTTCAGGGGCTGCTGTCCAGTCTCTTCTTTATGGAGTTTATCAACCCAAAATTGAGCGAATGCTGAAAAGTTAGATTTGGGTCCGGCGAAAAGGCAAGTAATTTGTCAATATGAAGCTTTCGCAAGTTCGGTGACCCTTTTAGTATCAATTCAAGCAGTTGAGGAAAATCTGAGATTGCGACAGAGATTTCGATTGATGATTTTCTCGGTTCGTCAAATTCCAGAACAATTTGATATTTGCTCAGGAAAGCCTGCTTTATTTCCTTCAAGCCCGTGAGTCTTATGGTTTTGCTTTGCGCCAGCAGGTTTATGCAGATCAAATTCTTGCCATCAATAAAAACGTGGATGGCTGTGAATATTGAAACTTTGGCGAAATGGTACAAGCCAAAGAATCCGAACGCGATAAAACACATAACTAGTAGAGTCATCAACGAGAAATGCCGTAACAAATCGACTAAGAAGAAACCACCGATTACTACCCAGATAAGAAATAGCGCTGTTATTATCCCAAGAATAATAAATCTATTTCCATAATAGATCTGGAAATGCGGTAGATGTTCATAGGGCGCAATTGTTTTCTGCATACTCATAGGCGTAATATTCGATGCACATTAAGATAGCCCTTTCCCCGCGTCCAGCCAAGCCGCACCGCCAAGGATGGCGGTGAGAAAAAAAACGCAACTATGTCAGACAACGTGGATTTTACCCGACGAAATGGCTGGAGGCGTCTTCGCCGCAAGCCATTTTGTGCCCGGAGCAGCTCGCGGTGGCGCGCAAAAGCAAGCGTCCCGCTTGCGCGCCGTCCGCGATCTTCGCTGCGGAGTGGCTGAGCACCCGAGGAGCCACGGCACCGCAGGGAGCGCAACGGGTAAAATTTGTTGTCTGAAGTAATTGCGCCTGTGAGCACGGGCATGGAGGCCCGGGCGACGACGGACAAGTTCTCATAATCAATACTCCGACAGTTTAGCCCAATCTGAAACAGGCTTTACACCTGAGAGACCATGGGTGCCATAGATCCCAATGGGGAGCAATTTCTTATATATTCAAAGATACTCAATACTCTCGAAAAACAGGGTTTGTTGCGGCGCGAACGCTCTTCCGAGGACAAGCGGGGCTTTTTTGCGACAACTACCGATTTAGGGAGCGTCGAAGTGCGCAAGGCTTGGATCATCTACAAAAAGGGCATTCACGTATATTTTGAGAAAGCTTTGACGACGCAAGAAGTGCAGCAGCTGCTGGTTAACTTGCCTAAGCTCAGGAAAATATTTCAATATAAAGATTCCGCGCCCGTTACGCATAGGCATTATTGTGGCTTATATTTTGCTATCTCCTAAGCCTATATCCGACAATTTTTCTAAAACAATATCTGCCAATCCGTATTCAACCGCAGCTTTGGCATCGAGATTATAGTCTCTATCGGTGTCTTTTTCAATGCGCGACAATGACTGACCGGTAGTAGCGGCAATTATACGATTCATTTCTGCTCGAGTTTTTTTAATCTCGTCGGCAAAAATCTTAATGTCAGATGCCGGTGCCGTGACTTCGCCGCTGATCAATGGTTGATGAATTAGAATTTTGGCATGTTCGAATACGTACCGGTGACCTTTCTCACCCACCGTCAGAAAAATAGCACCCATGGATGCGGCAATACCCATAGCAATCGTATACACAGGAGAAGAAATCAGTTTCATAACATCATACACAGCCATGCCAGCTGTTATCACGCCGCCGGGAGAATTGATAAAAAAATAAATCGGTTTTCCGGGATCTGTCGCTTCAAGAAAAAGCAACCGCTCAATGAGACTCTCCGCAGATTTGTCTGTTACCGGGCCCCAGAGAAAAATTTGACGTTGGGTTATAAATTTCTGAGCCAAACGCTCCTGCATCGGTGGTGACTGGAAAGGTTCCCCGGATTTTTTCTTTGATTGCATGCGTTGCAGTTTACAACAAACATTTCAAATCGGCGATTATTTTTAGGGTAACGAGATGAATAAAATCTACGATAACCAAACTTGCCCTGCCGTTTCGCCCTGCACAACAATCTCACCCGTATCATTGACGCACTCACAAGACATTGTCAACTTTACGCGCTTGGCAGTTTTGATCGCGCGCGTGACTATCATGCGACCTAGAATTTCTTCGCCTTCATAGACGGGCTTGATAAATTCCATAGTCATCGTGCGAGCGACATAGTTCATATCGCCGCCGAGCTTTGTGACAATGCTAGCGACCAGCAAACCTTGCGCAATGACTTTTTTATGCGGATTGGTATGGTGATCGCCATCGTCACCCGTGAGGCGGGCAAAATCTAAAATATCGTTGCGCGTAAAAATTCGCTTGTATTCATAGCTATCGCCTGCCTTCGGAATGATTTGCATTGCTAGTCCTTCGCGATTTTGGCGTCCCAGGAAAAAAAACCTGGGCCGACGAGACAAAGAAACAGCGAGCTTAAGAGTTGCGCATACTCCGATCTAATTTCGTGCAGTACCGCCCACGCACCGACCTGCGGCGGCGACGCGGGGAGCGGTAAAGGTGAGGTGCCATAATATAGCGCAATTTTTGTACACAACATCGCAACAACCATTTGAAACATAAACCCTATGCCCACAATCCGGGTAAACAACCCCAGTAACAGGCATAGCCCACCCACGATCTCAAACCCACCGACGAACGTTGCTGTCATGTCAGGCCATGGAAACCCTAGTTTCGTAAAACGGCCGACTCCTTGGTTGAGATAGACGAACTTGAGAATTCCCTCCCAAAGAAACACCCCACCAGCCATTAGCCTAATCCAGAAAATAGCCTTGGGTCCGTCGACGGGTGGATGTATCAACCACGAATAAATATTTTTCATTTTAACTCCTATTTTTAACTGTTCTACAAGGTTGACTCAGTTCAGGTGCACTTTATTCCGCGCAATGGGAATTTTTTTAGCATTAGACTGGTCATATCATTAGAGTGAAGGCGAATGGTGTCAAACCGTGATATTCAATAAATCCGCACGCTTTGAAGAGCTGATTAGACCGCACGTTGATTCGGCCTATAACCTTGCGCGCTATTTAGCGCATAACGACGCAGATGCTGAAGATATTCTACAAGAATCCTTGATCAGAGCGTTTCGCTTCTTCGAGACCACGCAGGATTTACGCCCTTGGTTCTTGAAAATTGCGCGCAATTGTGCCTATAGTTGGCTGAAAAAGCAAAATCGCTATCAAGAGATGACCGATGACGAGATGAATTCCCTCGTCGACGAACAACCTATTGCTGAGGCGCAGTGGTTAAAAGAGATTACGGTTTTTGAAGTTCGTGAAAATATTCTGAAACTTAAAGCACAATTTCAAGAAGTTTTGGTCTTGCGCGAACTTGAGCAACTGTCCTACGCGGAGATTTCATTTATCACAGGCATAGCGCAAGGGACCGTAATGTCTCGCCTTGCGCGCGCGCGAAAAAAGTTTCGGGAATTTTACGAACAGGCTCAGAGGGAGGTCTCACGTGACAAATGAACATAAACTAGAAGGCGAATCTGTCTTTGGCGCGAAGCGTAAGTACCTATACTTCAAGCTACCCGATGCACGCCGTGAACGTCTCTTCGCAGAAATTCGACCCAAATTTGCGGCAAAAACGATTATGGCAATTGCGGCATCGACTCTACTAGCCATGAGCTTTTTTTTCGGGCAAGCCATGTCGACAAAAGATGCTCCAGACCAGATCGCCGGTGAAGTTGTGTCTGCACATGTTCACTCGTTGATGGTCGGTCATCTGTCGGATATCGCCTCATCCGACCGACATACCGTAAAGCCATGGTTTGACGGTAAGTTAGATTTTTCGCCTCAAGTCAAAGATCTGTCCGCCGCAGGATTTCCGCTCGTTGGCGGCCGATTGGATTACATCGGGAGTCGTTCGGTCGCGGCACTGGTGTACAAGCATCGAAAGCACGTTATCAATTTGATGCAGTGGCCTGTGAGCGAAAGCGACGGAAAACCAACGTTCTCGACGCGGCGTGGTTATCAAATGTACACATGGACGGCTTCAGGCATCAAACATTGGTTGATTTCTGATCTGAACGGGGGTGACCTGCAAAAATTTGTAAATTTATTGCTGAACAAAAGCTGAGATAGTTCGCTTAAAAAACGGTAACGCATTTTAATAGTTGCTGAGGCAACTATTAAATCAAAAGGAGCCCTCGTGAAGAATTTGCTATGGATCTTAGTGTCAGTGAAAATTCTCAGCGTTAGCGAACTTGCTGCGGCTAAGAGAGTGTTGATTCTAGACTTTCACAATACTGACCGCGATGGAAGCTTAACATATCTCGAAGAATCGCTAACAGCAAGTGTCCGAACTTACCTGCACGAGAAGTACGAATTTTTCGAACCTGATGTTGTGGATGTACGCAAGCGAGCTGACGCTGATTATTTTATTTTTCCGGACGATTTACACAATAAAAATGTCGCGCTGCATCTGGGGCTTGCCATGGGTCAAGATATCGTTTTGAGCGGTGCATTTAAACGAAAAATTGAATCTTCGGGGCGAAATCTCATCATCGTAGATATCATGTTATTGAATGTTGAAAAGCGCACACTTGTTAAACAATTTGTGAGCGAACTCTATATAGATAGCAATATCTTCAAATCTATCGAGCTCGTATCCCGCCGCGTGGTAAAAGAATCGCAAGAGATTTTGCCCAATAAGAGCGAATTTGAATTTGATATACATTCTCCTCTATCACAAAATCAATTGGCATTGTTTAGCGGCTATAATCTTAACTCCCTTTTTCCAGCCTTGCAAAAAAATGCGACAATCGAAAATAAATCTCGGGTGGTAGTTGCTGATCTCGGTGGGCCATTTCTTTCACTGGAATTCAGGCGGGATCGATTTTTTAAGCTAGCACGATTGATAGGTTATGGCCGTCTCGACGGGCAATTCTTTTTGAGTGATTTGGCCATCCAAGATTCAGCAAATCGCGCCAAAATACAGGGCTTAGGCTTTTCTGCCGAACTCGGTCTAGGCTACAATTTGTTTCGCTACAAAAAGCTAAATCTCTATTTTCTGGGTGGAGTCGGTTTTGCATACGCAAAAGTCAGCCTGGATCTGCAGGATACCGGGCAGCCCGATACTGTGACCGGTTCAATTTTTGGCCCAACGGCCAGCACGGGATTGCGTGCAGCGTTTCAAATTTCACCCTCTACTAGCTTTGAATGGGGTGTTAGCTACCAAGCTTTATTCTTACAACAATCGTTGGCGGGTAATTTATTAACTTCCATAGGCGTAGGATTCAGACTATGAAAACCAAACCAAACTCTCTGTTGCTTCTCTCGATCACTTTATTTTTCAGCTGTAGTGGAGGCCTTGAAATCGACACACAGTTCGGCAAAGTTCTGGTTTCCCCGACTACGGGCCTGACGACAATTGCTGGCGGTGGGACTACAAACTTCTCTTTGGCTCTCGCTCAAAAACCCAAAGCCGATGTGACTATCCGCCTGAATAGTTCTGCTGAATCGCTTGGCTACGTCGATAAAAAACGCCTTGTTTTCTCTGCGCAAAATTGGTCGCAGAAGCAAATTGTCACGATCACGGGTACTGACGAAACAATTAGCGCCAACATTGCTCAAAAGTATAAGATAGTTTTTGCGCCCCTTGAAAGTATAGATGGCAACTACAGCGCGCTACAGATACCAGAGCTTGCAGTGCTGAATTATCCCGCTGTCGCTGGCTTTACTCTGAGCGCCACATCGGGGCTTACGACGACAGAAGCGGGTGGTACAGCCACCTTTACGATGCGATTAAATCGACAACCGATGGGGAATGTGACGGTCAATCTTAGCTCGAGTAATATTCTTGAAGGCACTATTTTGCCTGCGAGTTTTATTTTCACTAGTGCAAACTGGAATATCGTTAAGACGGCGACAATTACAGGCATTCCTGACTTAAAACTTGATGGCAATGTTGATTTTAACATAGTTACCACGGTTGCGCTTGGCAGTGATTCTGAATACCTATTGCTGAATCCGACGGATTTCAGTGTTACCAATATCGATGTTGATAGTGGCAAATTTCTTTTTGTCACTACGGCTAGTTTCATGGGTACAGGTGGTTTAACTACCATGGATATTCGCTGCAATGCAGTCGATGCCGCGCGGCCGACGGTTGGTGGTACGTATCAAGCTGTCTTGGGCGCACTAGACAGCGCAGGTAACGTCGTACGCAGCGGGGGGCTTTTAGCCAATCAGAGATACTATCGCGGCGTGGATAGCCTCTATGTCGGCATCACGAATGGCTTGGGTCAACTTCAGTTTCCATTGACGAATAGCACTTTGGGCGGCTCAGGTATCTACTGGACAGGACTAACCGCAAGCTTTGGCGTGAGTATCGACACCTGTCGAAATGGAGCGGTTGATTCTTGGACCGGTGGGCCGTTCAACGGTACTGTTGGCACTGGCACCGTAACCTCATCCGCAGCTGTGGCCACTGGCACTGGCAGTTGCGGTGCTGGAACTGCGAGGCTTCTCTGCGCACAGCAATGAGAATGCTAAATTGGTTGCCAACGCAACCAATGACTCGTCTTTGGCTCATGCTTAGCCTAGATAAGGCCTATGGATTTCATATCGTACGCATTGCACGACTTTTGCGACTGCATTTTTCTAGGTTCGCCGAAAAAAACGGGTTCGATATTTCGCAAGAGCAATGGCTGATCATGAATAAATTAGCGCATAACCCTGGTCAATCCCAACTTGAACTCGGCGATGCATTGATACACGACAAACCCAACATCACACGAATTTTGGCCGGCATGGAAAAGCGCAAGCTCATTCAACGCCGCGTCGACACCAGCGATCGCCGCATTATGCGCGTGAGCCTCAGCGCGCAAGGTAGAAAATTGCATGAAGAATTTTCAGAGGTCGTCGCCAACGAGCGGCCGAAAATTTACGCAGGTTTAGCTGAGGCAGATTTCATAAATTTGATGAAAGTTCTGTCGCAGCTCGAAACGAACATTAGCCGCAACATGTAATGCGAAGCTTAAAAAAAGGCCTCATAACGGCAAATAGTTGCCTAGGCAACTATAAGAAATTTGAAGGAGAAAATGATGAAAAAGAAAACGAGAAAATCCATGTTGTTCATGGCATTGACACTGATGACGGGTGTATTTGCTGCACCAGAAAGCGCGGGCACGGTCAAAGAGTTGCGCCGAAAAATCGAAGCGTTCAAAGACGCCGGTGACGCACGCGACGTGGCGGCGATGAATGCAGTGCTGCACAAAGATTTTCGCTTAATGGCGTTTATCGGCGCCGCGACTGAGGGCATGGCGATGGATAAGGCGGGCTATGTCGGTGCGCTTACCGCTGGCAAAATCGGCGGAACCAAGCGCGCGCACAAGATTCTATCGCTTGAAGTGCGTGGCAAACACGCCGCGATTCGCATTCAGATGACGTCGAAAGAATTAAAATTCGACACGTACATGCAATGGGTTCAGACCGTCGATGGTTGGCAGCTCGTGAACGATTTAACGCTGGCAGTACCTCAGGCAAAATGACATGCGCCGGGTGGTATGGGCAGTTATTATTTCGGGGTGGTGCTTGAGCTCAGCCACCCCGCGCGCAAATCTCATTCAGGCGCAGGGTATGGAAGTCACTTGGTCGCTTACAAGCGATGAAGTGATCTTTAAGCTGCGCGCCCCGCATACAGGTTGGGTGGCGATTGGGATTAATGAGTCAGACAACCTCACTGGAACCAATCTGATAATGGCGACAGTTTCCGGCAATGCAGCAAACCTGTCTGACCGCAGCATTATTGCACCCGGCGACCATCGTAGCGTTGAGACACTCGGCTGTAAATCGCATGTGCGATTAATTTCGGGTAGCGAACAAGCTGGCGCCACGAACATTCAGTTTGCGCTCAAGCTGCAAAGCAGCGATCGCTACCATTACTCTCTGAGCGCCGGAAAAAAAATCTGGCTACTCATGGCTTATAGTGAAAGCGACGATTTAATGCACCATTCTTTGTTTAGAACTTCGAAACAAATTATGTTGTAATGGAAATGGAAATTTGATTTAGGAAAGGAGAAAAACATGAAAGTAAAAAAAATAATTTGGGCATTGGTCGCGTTAGCGACATCAGGTATTTGGGCAGACGTAGTGCCTTATTCAAAGGCAGAATTTCTCAAAGCGCAGGAAGATGGCAAATCTGTTGTCATCGACGTCGCGGCATGGTGGTGCCCGGTTTGCCGCATTCAGAAATCGCGCATCACCTCGCTGATTGAAGATGAAGTGGAATTCAAGAATACCACTGTCTTTGTTGTCAGTAACGGCGATTCCGAAACGAAGCAAGAATTTGGCGTGAGCAGCAGGGGGACAGTAATTGCCTTTAAAGGCAAAACCGAAAAATCTAGACTGGTGCTCGAAACCGACAAAGAAAAGCTGCGAGAGCTTTTGCGCTCAGGACTTTGATGCCGTTTGCTCTAACATTCATGGCTGGTGCCATCGGCACCCTGTCACCGTGTGTTCTGCCCGTGCTGCCCATCGTTATGGGTAGCACGCGGCAGTCAGGGCCCTTGGGCCCCGTTGTGCTAGCGGCAGGAATGATTTTTTCATTCACCCTTGTCGGCTTTAGCGTCGCGAGTTTTGGCTATAAAGTTGGCATAACGCAAGAGACGATTAGCTCTGTTGCTGCAGTGATGCTGCTCATTTTTGGCCTAGTGATGTTTTCGAGTAGCTTGGCGGATTTTTTGACGAAACTGCTGCGTCGTTTCTCTGAGCGGTTTGCCAACGTCTCGGCGAAATCAGACAAAAAAACTTATGCCGGTCAGTTTTTTACCGGTATCTTACTCGGCGGCATTTGGAGTCCTTGTACGGGCCCGACCCTCGGCGTTGCCATATCACTTGCTGCTTCGCAAAAAGATTTACTCCGTTCTTTTTTTCTAATGGCAACGTATGGCGTAGGTTCCGCGCTACCGCTGATGCTGGTTGCATATTTTTCACGCCAGTTTTCGTCCAGACGAGAACGCATTGGCAATCTTGCCGCTTCGAGTAAGAAAGTTTTCGCGATCATTCTCATTATTGCCGGATTATTGATGGTGACACATTTAGATAAAGTGCTAGAGGGCTTCTTGCTGGATATTCTACCCGAATCATTCATGAACTTTCTCACGAAGTACTGATGCAAGTTTTTTGGAAATTTTTATTCCTGAGTACGCTTATTCTAGGCACTTCTTCCTGTAATGCTCCACGGAAAAACTTGAAACAGATAACCATGATTAATCCACCGAATGTCTACGCCACGTATGACCGCGGCTTTTCTCAAGGCGTGCGCGCTCACGTGAGCGAGATTATTTTTCTTTCAGGTATAGTCGGCTGGCAGGAGAATCGAAAGCTCAAAGATCAGGACGATTTTACATCGCAAACGCAACAGGCGTTTAGAAACATAATGAGCATTCTGGCCCATGAAAACTTGTCGGAAAATTCGATACTGCACCTACGTTATTTCGTCGTGAATCTGTCACCTGAGCGAGTACAACGGGTGGCGCAGGCGATGGCTGCGATCTTTAAGTTCGATTATAAACCTGCCACGACCATCGTCGGCGTATCCGCCTTAGCGCGACCTGACCTATTGATAGAGATCGAAGTGACAGCAGTGGCAAAGTAAAAAAAATAGTTCTTTAAGGCCATATTTAACTTCTCATAATCAGTATTCCGACCGATGACCTCACTCTGAAACGGGCTTTACACCTGAGAGATAATGGGTTCTGTAGGCCAAGTTGGGAGTAATTTCCTGCATGTTTAATGCCGAACACGTTGCATCGCCGACACGAGGTCGGCGAATAACAAAGGCGCAATTATTTCAGACAACGTGGATTTTACGCTGACGTTTTTTGACGCCAGTGTCATTTATTCAATCTGTAAAGCCGATTCGCGTCAAAAAATGTGGTCGTAGCGGCTCGCAGTGGCGCGCAAAAGCAAGCGTCCCGCTTGCGCGACATCTGCGATCTTTGCCGCGGAGACCCGAGCACGCGAGGAGCTACGGCACCGCAGCGGCGCAGCGCGTAAAATTTGTTGTCTGAAGTAATTGCGCCTGTGAGCCCTGGCAAGGAGGCCAGGGCGACGGCAGATAAATGCTCATAACTTGTCATTTTGTCACCTTCAAAAACAGGCTTTACACCCGAGAGATTCGGGATTCTGTAGGCCTTAGTGGGGAGTAATTTCCTACATATTAATATAAATCCCGCGTGGGCAGGCGTAGCGCATTAATGGTCACCTTGACTTGAGACGGGAATATGAATTATCGCACCGAGAAACAGACCCCGCGATCTGTCACTGCGCACAACAGAATTTAGGATTCTGCACCAGAATACCAGTCGGATTCGAGGATTGCGCTGCGGAAAAATGATTCGTCCGGAGCAGCGTAATCGGGCTTTACAGACGCCACGCGCTTGTTGAGGTTGTTGACCCCCGTATCTATCATGCTGCTCCGATCAATGAGTATCATATTTCTCCTCGGCGTTGCGCCGGTTTTTTCCGCAGACTTAAGGCTTGAAATACCGCAACCCTATGATTTGGGTAAATTTTGCGCGTATACGCTCCTACCGAATGCAGCGGCGAACGTTGAAGAGGTTCTGACACTACCCACAGCGCAGTGGAAGCCAATACATTCCAGCGTGATTTCCCTGGGGGTAAACCCCAGTATCGTATGGCTACGTTGCCGCCTCGTCAATCAATCCGTTGAGCAAAATTGGTCATTGGTTTCGCAATACAATTTTGGCCGAAGCATCGAAGCATTTTTCGTGACCGGACGGGAAAAAATGCCACAGGCGGCGCAACTACAGCCAAATACCAAATCGTTCTGGCAGCGCAACGACGCCTTCGCGCTACCGACCAAAAGCGCGCAGCCAATCGAAATAGTGCTGCGCTACGAATCTGATTTAGCGAAAGTAATGTATTTTCAGGTGATGCCTGAACGGCTGCTCACCGGACAGGAAAATCAGGAGAGCGCATTTTTTCTTGTCTTTACCGCCGTTTTAATCTTGTTCATACTGCTGAATCTGTTGCTCGCGGTAAGCCTTAAATCCGTTATTCCGGTATTGTATTCGCTTAGCATGCTGACCTACTACCTGTACCAAATTATCCAGCTGGGTTTCGGTCCCGTGCTATTTTATCCTGACCGGCCTGCCATAAACGGAAACATGGTAAGCATTTCAGCGGGCATCTCCATAATTTTTTATCAATTATTTTTCCAGCGTCTGTTACAGTTCAAGACGCTCGTTCCGCGATTGAATCTTGTGATGAATGTAATAAGCGTCGTTTCTGGCGTGTATATTTTTGCCACTGCTTTCACGCTTCTGCCTATTGGTATTTTGCAAAAAATCGGCCGGCTTTTGTTTTTCACAGCGGCAATGGTTGTCTTTTCTGCGGGATGGATTGTTTACCGCAAGCGCTTCAGGCCAGCTATATATTCGATCTACGGTTACGCTGTGATCTTGCTCTGCCAGAGCTTCTATTTTGCTGTGATGTCGGGCTTTATCGATTTTGGCGGTTATTTCGTGAAAATAATTCTACCCTTGGGTCAAACGGTCGAGTATCTGTTTTTCTTTACCACGTTGTCTCTGCGCCTTAGGGACAAGGCGCAAATCAACCGCCTACGCCAAATTACCGAAGACGAAGAAATAACCCGCGATCTGCAAACCGATGAAAAACTAAGGTTATCCGAAGACAAGGCTGCCAAAGTGAGCGACGAATTACGCGAAATTTTCACGCGGGAAAAAATTTTCTGTGACGAAGACCTTTCGCTCGATCGTCTTTCTGCCATGCTGCATATTACACGGCATGAATTATCCGATCTATTGAGCAAGCGGTTTGGCACAAATTTCTACGATTTTATCAACCGGTATCGGGTTGAAGAGGCGCAGAGACTGTTACGCGAAAATCCAGAAGAAAAAATACTGGATATCGCCATGGCGGTTGGCTTCAACAGTAAGTCGACGTTCAATAAGGAATTCAAAAGAGTCACGGGAAAAACGCCTAAGGCAACGCGGAATCCGTCCTAAGGGCATTCTCTGCCTGCGCTCTGCCCACGGCGGCGGTTTGTGATGAAAAAAAAGAGCCTCCCTACGTCCGACTGGAACCAAACGGTCGAAATCCGCCGGATTCTGCTGTATTAGATGAGCACCAAAAAACAGGAGAATCTATGAAAACATACTTTACTTTGCTCATCGCGCTCACTCTCGCAGCTTCGCTGCCAGCTGCGCCCAAGAACGCCGCAAAACCAACGAAGCCAGTAGCCACCGAACCGCCGGCAGCCGCAGCCGTACCGACGCCTCAGCCGACGCCAAAAACAGAGGGAGGCTTGGTCATGAGCCTGGCATTCTACGGTGCGTATAACATCGCAAGCTCAGACCTCTTCACCTTACCCGCGGGAAGCACGGCCAGCTGGACCACATCGGGTGGTGGCGTTTTAGGCGCAGGCGCTAATTTTATGATCGGCAGCCAGCTGATCCGCGGTGGGGTAAATGTTGCCTATTCTCCCATTGGCGAATACCGGCAAGGCGGTTCGACGGTATTTCTTAGGTACTTACCCATCGAAGGCTTACTGCGTCTTTATCCGATCGCCGGCCTTTATGTCGGCGGCTTGGCTGGGTACGCGCTTGATCTGAGTTCGGCCGTGGTTTCGGGCAGCGGTTCGCTGACAAAAACCGACGGCATAACGTATGGCGGCAGTCTCGGCTACCTGATCAAAAATGGGCCCGTCGACTTAGATCTCGGCGTTGATATTCGGATGTTATCGTTGTCAGCAACCGCCCCTACCGGTGGCAGTAATTTTTCCCTAACCAGTCTTGACGCGACCAGCGTTGCAGCGGGTGTGAGCAAAACCTACACAATTTTGAATATTGTTCCACGCGTCGGCTTTAATTACAAATTCTAAATTGTGCACTACAGGTTTGAGTTGACACCATTTTTTCGTAAGGTAATGAAGGAAAATATGAAATCAGAAGCAACCACGCAAGCAACAGCAGTTCGCGCCGTTCAGGCCTGGCTGGTAATTTGTAGCGGGATCTTTTTCTGCCACTGCGGTGCTACGGCAGGTCTTAATGCCCGTAACGTCGACCATCCGGTGATGGTGGGCAATGTTCGCCGCATAGGGGCACGGCCTGCCGGCGAATTGAGAAATAGCCAACCCCTGTCGTTTAAGAACACCCAAAACGGTGACTACAGCACACTCTCGCCCGGCCGGCTCAGCGGCTACCTGCTGAAGAATCTGGGATACAAAAACAGTGTGGTGCAAATCAACAGCATCGGGTACAAAAATACGGTCGCGAACTATTTTTTTACCTGGTCGGTACGCGATGAAGCAAGTATCGAGGGTGAAGGCGGTCTGCAATCCGAAGGGGGCAGATAGAATGCTCTCGTTGACAGGCAAAATGAAATACCTAATGGTCATGTGTATTGTCATCGTGCTAAACTGCGCTGGCAGTCAGGGTGCGGTACGATTTGATCATTTGGATTATCCCGTTTCTATGAGCGGCTTTTTGTATGGCAAGAATAACGAAATTCTCATGAAAGATCTGCACATGCAAGAAGTCGGAAAATTCTCGCTGACCCGGCGGCAGTGGAGCATCGGTTACTCACTCATACCGCTGAATGGCAAAGAGGCTTTCGCCGAGGCCATGAACCAGGCTATCATTGCAGCCAAGGGTGACGCGATGGTCAACCTCGAGATCGAGACGGCTAGTTGCTCATGGAACAGTGTGCCGTACCTTTTTCTGTTGCCCATTTGGCCCGGTTGCGCTGATGTCAAACTGACCGCAGATATTATCAGGGAGAAACGACCATGAAATTTGCCAGCACAATTCACCGGACGATAGTGCGCGTTATTTTTTTCTGCCTGCTTTCAGCACTCGCCGCGCAAGTGCCGCAAGATGTATTGTTGCTTGAAGAAGAACAGGTGAATATTTTTCATTTGCACCGAAATTGTAAATCTCTCGGTGTGATCGAAACGGAAAGGTCATGGCCGTATAAAAAAACAGAATATGCATCACTCGAAAAATCCAGGATCGCAGAAGAAGCAATTATGCGCGACATGGGCTATCGGGCCGGGGCAAACGCCATGCAGTTCTTAGGTATGAAATATAGCGTCAGAACGATCGGTCGGAAAATACCGGAATTCAGAATTGACATTAGCACCGATATTCGCTACTGGAAATGTGACCCCAAAACGCTCGGTATGCTAAAGCGCAGAGAATGATGCTGCGCGTATTTGTCGGCGTCTTTCTGTTCGCATGCCTCGCCGCATGCAATGCGCGCCCGTCGTTCGATAAGATGATTGTGCGCCAACCGGGGTCGCGAAAGGCGATTGGGAACAAAGTCTTCGTCGATCAGGCGACCGGCGGCGGCGAAAACGACGCCCTGTCGCCAACGATCGCCGGCGAAATCAAAATTCCCAACGAAGAATTCACCAAGGCTGTTGAAACGTCGATACGCCAATCCGGTTTTTTCTCAGAGTATGCCGCGCGCTTTGAAGAAGAGTGGGGGCTGCGGGTGCTCATCGTCAACGTTGAAACGCATATGGACATGCTTGCGGCGACCATGACAGGGCACGTGACGGCGAGATATTCCGTTTTTTACAAGAATAATCCGGCATACGAATTTGAGTTTCAGACTAAGGGTGCCGCGACCGATTACCTCGGCAGCTATGGCGGTCTGCGCAAAGAGGCGGTTGAAAAAGCGACGCAGCAAAATATTGCACAATTTTTGCAGCACGTCGTAACCTATGATTTCTCCGATATTACCGAAGCGCCTGTGCAAGAAAAGCTACGGCAGAAAAAACAAATTCGCATCGTTGGGCGCATTTTCCAGATTAACGGACGCAAGGTCGATATCATACCCGCCGCTGGGGCGCTCAAAGTGGGAAAAATTTACACTATCTTGCGCAAGGACAGGCCAGTCGCAACTGTAAGGGTAGATACCGTCTTCCATACCAAGTGTGCCGGAAAAATCTTGACCGGCGGCGCGGCGATCGCACCGGATATGTCTGTTGGACAGTGACGGCGTTTCTGCTTTTACTATAACTGTCCGTACCCAAAATTAATTCTGGCTGACGCCCTTACCGATGCGCCGGTTCATGCATCTATGGCACAAAACATCCACGCATTCACCGCCGCCAACATTTCCGGCAAAGAAACAAGCCTCGCCGATTACAAAGGCAAAGTTGTTTTGATTGTGAACACCGCCAGCAAATGCGGCTTCACACCGCAGTTCGCGGGTCTCGAATCGCTGTACGAAAAATACAAAGACCGCGGTCTCGTGATTCTTGGCTTTCCCTGCAACCAATTTGGCGCGCAAGAACCCGGTACATCTGATCAGATTCAGGAATTCTGTCAGCTCAACTACGGGGCAAATATAGCACTTTAAGGCACTAACTACCCATAACTTGTCATTTTGTCACCTTCAAAAACAGGCTTTACACCCGAGAGATTCGGGATTCTGTAGGCCTTAGTGGGGAGTAATTTCCTACATATTCAATATCGCTGTTCTCGTCAGAGCGCGCGCACGGATGCGCGCGGATAACCAAGGCGCAATTATTTCAGACAACGTGGATTTTACGCTGACGTTTTTTGACGCTTGTGTCATTTATTCAATCTGTAAAGCCGATTTGCGTCAAAAAATGTGGTCGTAGCGGCTCGCGGCGACGCGCGAAAACACACCTCCCGGTGTGCGCGTCGTCCGCGATCTTTGCCGCGGAGACCCGAGCACGCGAGGAGCTACGGCACCGCAGCGGCGCAGCGCGTAAAATTTGTTGTCTGAAGTAATTGCGCCTGTGAGCTCGGCCACGGATGGCCGAGCGAATCCTTCGTAGGACTTCTCATAACTGGTTGTTTTCCCCCCCTGTCAATCGGGCTTTACAGCCGATAGGTGAGGTTTAAGTTCCCCTTAGTGAGGAGCAATATCCTATATATTAAATGTTCAGAGCATCAGCTCCATCGAATAGTTTACCAGAATTTGGCCATTCCGCTCGATGTGATTTTCGCAAATTTCTCGAAAGCCTTGCTTTGCAAAAAACTTTCGCGCGACAAGCGACGCTTCGACATAGAGTCGCTTTAACCGCATTTCGATTGCCTGACGTTTCACCTCTTGGTAGAGGGCCGTGCCAACACCCTTGCTTTGAAAATCTGGCCGCACGTATGCGCAGTCAATGTGTCCATCGGCCTCAAGCTCGATGAAGCCCGCAATCATCGGGCCGACAAGAGCGACATGCGGGCGCTTTTGATTAAGGCGCGTTTGCCATTTTATCATATCGGTTGGAGTTGGCGCCCATGCTTCTTTTTGCTTAGCGGTATAAATTCTTTCATCGATGGCATGCACCGCAGTATGAAAAAGATCTGCAATCTCTCCAGCCATTGATTCAGAATAAGGCGATAATTGCCTGATCATACTGAAATCAGCCCGCCTTCAATCCGGCTATAAGCAAGTGAATAACCGCTTCGGCTTCGGCCCTGGCTTTCGTCGAATCTTTAGCGGTGGCAATAGCTGCGCCCGCTTCCGCAAAAGCTCCGCCCAGAATCCGCGCCGCATCGGGCAAGGGCAGCGGCCGCATGATACCCATTTCTATCCAGCGGTGCATCAAGCCCGCCACCAGAGGTTCATTGACCGTGGCGTCGGCTTCTTTAAATTTTGCGTGGGCCAAAACGGTAGGTGCCTCACGCAACAGAACCACCTGAACAGAGGGGTCCATACAAGCATTCAGGTAAGCGCGAGCTGCTGCCTCGACTTGCGCCCAGCCTGTTTCAGCATCGGCCGCATTCTGAATGGTCGAAGCCAGTTCGGTGAAAATTTCCGAAACGACGGCGGAGAAAATGTCAATCTTGCCCGCAAAGTGGTGGTAGAGTGCGCCATGAGTCACGCGAGCTGCCCTGCAGATATCAGCAACGCTGGTTTCTGCATATCCATACTTTGTGAAGACTTGCCGAGCAACACGCAACAAACCTTTCCTTCTAACGGCTTTTTGTTCCACACGGCTTTTTACGGTTCGTTGCTTAGGCACGAGGAAATCCGATTTTATTTGACATTACGTCGTAATGTTTATACATTATCATATAATGTCAAATACAATAACAACCGCTGATCTAGGTTTTTATGGGTCACGATTCGCGCCGCACGTCTGTGGCATAGTCTCACAAACGATGTTATTTTTTCTGGGTGGGATGGCAACCATGCGCGCCCTAAGGTGCATATGATGAGAAAAGCGAATCTGATCTTCGGTATCGTCTTGTTTCTTGCTTTTCTAGGCACAGGATATTACATGAGCCGCTACTTCAAGCCCGAGCATCTAACGGATCTGACGATGCGCATGCAAATTCGGGCAAGCCATATCTATCTACTATTCACCGCGCTCTTAAACATCCTGGCATTTACGTGCGAACTGCGTGGAACCGGCCAGGCAAGAAAATTTTTCGATACGGCTTTTCGTCTATTTCTCGTCGCTGCCGGCACCGTCGCGCTCTGCGCATTCGCTTTCGAGCATACCGGCGACCTGAAAGAACGCAAGCTGACTTTGTTATCCGTTATATTGGCGTTAGCTTCGGTTGGCTTCATTTTGATCCACGAGATTTTGGCCGCAAAGCGCCAGCATTTATTTTTGTCTAGCCATGCCTTGACTATGGAAAAACCAATCGCTGTGAACGCTGGAAAAATTGAAGCGCGCCAAAAAAAATCCATATACCCGGCTCCTTTTGCAGCAATGATGGCGCTGCGCGAAAAGCGAGTGCTGGGCGATCTTTTTGGCCTGACAAACTTCGGAGTGAACTTGACAACAATTAAGCCTGGTGGCATGTCTGCGCTACGGCATGCACATGCAACACAAGATGAGTTTATCTATATTGTTTCGGGAAATCCCGTGCTGGTGACTAATGAAGGTGAAACGCAACTCAGTCCGGGTATGTGCGCGGGATTTCTTCATGGAAACGGAAACGCACACAACCTAATCAATCGCGAAAACACCGACGCTGTTTATCTCGAAATAGGCGACCGGAGCGCTGGCGATTCCATCTTATACCCCGATAACGATCTCATGGCAAATTTTGAAGGCCCTGGCAACTGGCGATTTACCCACAAAGACGGCTCGCCCTACTAACCGAACACGTGTCTCAAAAATATAGCCCTTTAAGGGCTGACTTTCCATAACTGGTTGTTTTGTCCCCCTGTAAGGAGCAATATTCGAGATATTGAAGCCTGATTACGTTGCCGCGTCGACACGAGGTCGGCGCAGCACAAAGGCGCAATTATTTCAGACAACGTGGATTTTACGCTGACGTTTTTTGACGCTTGTGTCATTTAATCAATCTGTAAAGCCGATTCGCGTCAAAAAATGTGGTCGTAGCGGCTCGCGGCGACGCGCGAAAACACACCTCCCGGTGTGCGCGTCGTCCGCGATCTTTGCCGCGAAGACCCGAGCACGCGAGGAGCTACGGCACCGCAGCGGCGCAGCGCGTAAAATTTGTTGTGCGAAGTCGATGCCTCATAAGATATTAAAGATCTGTCGGTACTATCGCCCAATGGCGGGTCTTTGCTTTTCTAACGGGCGAACAAAATTGCAATCATACCCTTTTCCTTTGAAGAAGCTTGAGTTGGTATCAAAATCTCGACTTTTCCATTTCTCGCTTGAATAAGAAAAGCAACCACTTGGAGCTTTTATGTCGTTAAAATTTAGCGTGTAGCAAATGAGCTGGCCTTCTGAAATAGGGGTTTCAACGCAATAAAAGCCATCTTTGGCTGTATGGTATTGCTTTGTGACCGGTTCGGCGGCCTTAGGGTCTAGATTAATCGTTATGCCAATATCCGAACAACCTTTTCCGTTCACGGTAACGTATCCGTACATGCTGCACTTGAATTCATGCGCTTGCGCATGAATTTTCTGATTTAGAAAAAATGATGTAGAGGAAAAAAGTAAACAGTAGAAAATATTGCTTTTCATAAAAATCTCCTAGGCATCGATTTCGCACAACGTGGATTTTACGCTGACGTTTTTTGACGCCTGTGTCATTTAATCAAATTGTAAAGCCGATTTGCGTCAAAAAATGTGGTCGTAGCGGCTCGCGGCGACGCGCGAAAACACACCTCCCGGTGTGCGCGTCGTCCGCGATCTTTGCCGCGGAGACCCGAGCACGCGAGGAGCTACGGCACCGCAGCGGCGCAGCGCGTAAAATTTGTTGTCTGAAGTAATTGCGCCTGTGAGCCCGGCTAGTAGGGCCGGGCGAAGAAGAATTAATGCCCTTAACCGCTCATTTTGTCATATGAAATCAGGCTTTACACTTGAGGGATTCGGGATTCTATAGGCCTGATTCGGGAGCAATTTCTTATATAATATTTCTCACCAAAGCGAAGTAACGATATGAAGCTCAAAATGATTCTATTTGCAATGTTGATTCAGAATGGTATGATGTCTGCTCAAGAAGCGAAAAAGCCCGACCAAAAAATTTTGAGGGCCATTGATTCCGGAAACATACAAAAGGTAAATTCGGCGATAAAAGAAAACCCGTCATATCTCAATCAAGCCATTGAATTCTGGGGCACACCCCTAATTTTTGCAGTGAATAAAGATTTTCTAGCGGCGGTTGAAAGTTTAGTGAAAAGCGGTGCCGATGTGAACGGACGCGACACAGAAGGACGCACGCCACTAATGTGGTGCCCTATGGATGTGGGGCCGTTCCGTGGCTGTGGGAGGAACCAGAAGACGCCTCAGAGGAAACGCCAGGAAAGCGAGAGATGTGATACCAAGCTTGCCCGCCTGAAAAAAAACAGAGAGCGTATTCTCATATTTCTGCTGAAATCGGGAGTCGATATTGCCGCTGTTGATAACCAAGGACGAACTGCGCTCCACTACGCAGCACGAATGGACGATTTAGACATGGTTAAGTTTTTGCTGAAAAACGGTGCGAATCCGCACGCACGGGATAAGAGAGGCATGACTCCCGCGAGCGAGACGGCGCCTGAGGGTACCGCGTCGGGCTATGACGCGGGGAGAATTAAAAAAATCCTGAAGCATAGTCTATAGAGCGACATATTATGTATGAAAGAAAAAAATAGTCCTTTAATGCTGTAACTAGCCACAATGAGTTCATCCTGTCGCAGCAGATTTGCTGCGTCGCCAAGGATGGCGACGAAGTACAAAGGCGCAATTATTTCAGACAACGTTGGATTTACCTGACGTCGATGGTGCGCCGCACAATAAATGCCGTCTTCTTACGAAAGCCGCTCTTGGCGCGCCATCGATGTGCCGCAGGTGGCTGCGTTGCGCCCGCCAATTAAGCTCGACAGAGCGCGGGCGTCAACGCATTTCAGGCCACCGGAGGCCGAGCACGCGAGGAGCTACGGCACCGCAGCGAGCGCAGCAGGTAAATCTTGTTGTGCGATGGCCAAGGCATACGTGTTAGTCATGTTTACTGCCTCTAATTGTCTTAATGGCCTTTTCTATAGTCTTTAGCGATAGCACTTTATGCTTCTCATTGTATTCCTCCGCAAAAGCGTCCGTTAAAACCTGTTTGCAGAATTCATATAAAGTCCGTTTTGCATCTAAACATGAAATCAATTGAAAGACAAAAAAGGTAGTTAATCCTGCAAATACTATTATGATTCTAAGATATGAGGTGTATTGCGAATAGAAGCAAAGAAGCCCACCTACAGTCAAAGCAGCAAAAAAGGTGCCGGTGACAATGGCCGCGGAACTGTTTAGCAGATGGGAAAGACCTTGAGTTCTCTCAACGGCACCTTTTATTTGATCCGAGGATTCAGTTCTCTCAAACCAAAGAGCGCTTATAATTATCCATGCATTCTTCTTCCGGAAGTACTTTCTGAGGCACTTGGGGCCACCAGCTCTTCGGATAACTATTTTAGAACGATCAAGATATTTTTTAGTGATTAACTCAGAAATGAAATCTGAATAATCGATCAAGAATAGTGCAGGCGCCCGATAGGCCACAGTAAAAAGGTATCCCAAAGCGCCGGCAGTAAAGGTCGCACCGATTAGGGCAACGGCGGCATTAAATACTTGGGGCTGCGGATCTCCATTATTTAAAGTCATGGTACCGACCCAATCAGGAAACAATATCCAAGCTGCTATCGCAACTTCGAATAGATACAGAACCCCTGGCAGAGTGTATCTAAAGAAACTGTATAAATCATTCATAAGTATTTTGTCTTAGCCTTGGCTTTCGCACAACGTCTATTATCTGCATTGCGCCTTTTTGTGGGGTGTCAATGTTTTCTGGAGGGGAAGTGTTGAAAGATGCCTGAATGCAGCATTTTTCTGGGGGTGTTGTGCGAATTGCGTGATAACTCAGGTGGGTTGGAAAATGAGAGGCATGCCGCCTTTGGGGCGCAGGGTGATCATCGGGTGGATATCCGCCACGTAGTCTGGGGTGGCGAGGGTGGGAGAGAATTTTTCGAGGAGGACGGCGAGGATGAGGACGCCTTCCATCCAGGCGAACTGGTCGCCGATGCACTGGCGTACGCCGCCGCCGAAGGGGAAGTAGGCGAACTTGGGGCGTGCGGCTTCGTTTTCGGGGAGGAAGCGGTCGGGGTTGAAGGTGATGGCGTCGGGCCAGTATTGGGGGTGGCGGTGCATGACCCACTGGCTCATGACGACGGTGGTACCGGCGGCGACCTTGTAGCCGAGGACTTCGGTATCGACGGAGGCTTCGCGCGAGATGGTCCAGGCGGGTGGGTAGAGGCGGAGCGATTCGGCGAAGATGTTATAGAGTGTTTTGAGTTGCGGGAAGTGAGCGGCGGTGACGGGATTGCCGCCGGTAACGGTTTGAATTTCGGCGCGGGCTTTTTGAATCCAGTCGGGATTTTTCGCGAGCAGGTAGAGTGTCCAGGCGAGGGCGTTGGCGGTGGTTTCGTGGCCGGCGATGAAGAGGGTGAGGCACTCGTCGCGGATTTGTTTGTCGGTCATACGATAGGGTTGCGGGGAGCCTGCACGGGGCGAAGTCGAAGTGTCGTCCTGAGCATCCATGAAGATACTGAGCAGGTCACCGCGGTCGCCGGGTGAGGCGCGGCGATCGGCGATGATGCGGTAGACGATCTTGTCGAGGGTGGCTGTGGCTTCGCGCAGGCGGAGAGTCGAGGGGAGAGGAAGCATGTTCATGATTTCGGTGAAGGGGTTCAGGAGGCGATCCATATTGTTGAGGATGACTTCGAGTGCCGCGGCGACTTGCGGGGCGTCGCCGGTGACGTCGGCGTCGAACAGGGTTTTATTAACGATGGCGAGAGTGAGGCGCATCATGAGCTGGTTGGCATCGACGGTTGTCGCGGATGGGTAGGTGGATACGTGTTCGCGGGTGATACGGACCATTTCATCGCCGTAGCGGCCCATGCGGTTTTTAGCGAAAGCGGGCGAGGCGAGCTTGCGTTGTTGTTTGTGGAGGTCGCCTTCGCTGGTTAAGAGGCCATCGCCGAGCAGCGCTTTCGCAAGCTGCAGGCCGCGGCTTTTGCGGAAGTTTTTAGGCTGGCCGATCAAAACTTCTTTGATGAGTTCGGGTTCGGCGAACAGGAGTGCCTCACGGCCAAAGACTGTGAAACGCGTGACATCCCCATATTCGTGCGCGAGGCGGGCGAAGAAGCGTGGCGGGTCGCGGCGCAGGTCGAGAATGCTGCCCAAGAGGGGGATTTCTTTCGGACCGGAGACGGCTTTCATATGCAGTATCTTTTCATGTTGCAGGACGCAACTGGAGACGGCGGACAGGATGTCCTCTCATTGCCGTCTCGCGGCGGTACTGCATTGTCAATCGTGGGTGAAATAAGACTATGGCGCGGGTGAAAAAGTTTTTATTGTTAGGATTGTTGCTTGCAGCCGGCTGCCGCATACCGGAGTATAAGGAGATAAAAAATCTCTACCAGGTGACGCGTTATCTTTCGGCGGCGCGGCTGGATAAGGAATTCCATTATCGCAAGATGTGGGCGATTGGCGGCGTGAACCCAAAGCTGTCTGCGGCGGCGAAAGAGCGCTGGGTGGCTCTGCAGAATGCGGTCTGGGATTTCACTGCGTTTCACCAGTCATTTTTCGACGTGACGCTCGAGCAGAGTGAGAGTGATATCTGGGAGCAGCCGTTTTTGTTTTTTGATTCGAAGACGGGTAAGAAGCTCACGCGCTCGGTCGACCTGTATTATGAGCAGGCGCACGTGCTGTGGCGGGATTTTAAGGAAAAGGATATCACGACGGAGCGCCGGGGTTTGATCACGGAGTTGTATTTTCTCGGTTTTGATTTGGGGTTAGAAGAGGATATCGTGCGGCTAATGAGTCCGTTATTTACCGAGGCAGAGTACAAGGTCGAGCACGGGCATGCACCCGATGCGGAGGATGAAGATTTTAAGGAGTTGTCGGATAAAAACCTGCGCAAGGCGCTGAGGCGCGTACGCAGGCTCGAACGCAGCCGTGAAATAGCGGCGCACGATTTCCGCGACATGGCAATCCGCCTGAGCCTGATGACTGACGAAGAGCTGGGTATTGTGCTACGCGAGCAGGGTAGGCCGGAGAATATCGACATGGGCCGGCTCGAGCGCATTGCCATGGCGGAATCCATGTCGTTTCAGATTGAGGATTTTCTCGCAGAGAAGCCGCCGGGGAAAACCGGCGGCAGCGGTCCGCAAAATGGAAAGCCTTAAAGAATAAATAGCATCTGTACAAGGCCTACGGCAAAACCGAGCGCCGAGCCGACGAGGATGAGTATCCATTCATCTTCCTGGAAGGCGGTGCGCAGGAGTTCTTCAAAATCTTCAGGCGGCAATTGGCTGAGGCGTTCGTAGAGCGTTTTCTCGAGGTCCATGGCGCTGCCGAGATAACCTTCGACAGTGGCGGCATATTTCGGTACGGCCTCGTTGATGCGTTTGACGATGAGGCCTTTTAAAGATTCATATTTTTCAGAACCGACGGCGAAGCTGAGGATCGGCTGTGCCAAACCTTCGATTTTTGCGAGTGCGCGGATGACATTGGACTGGATGACGCTGAAAAAGGCTTCAGCGGCGCGGCCATAGATAAAGTTTTCGAGCACCTGGTGCGGCGAGAGGATTTTATTCGCGACAATGTCGGCGTATTCTTTCGAGACTTCTTTTTGTCGTTTGAGGAAAAGGCCCTGGTATTTGACGAGGCCGAGAATTTTTTTCTCACGCAGCGGACGGAAGATCATCTTGAGCGCAAGCCAGTTGGTGTAATAGCCGACGATGACACCGACGACGGGTACGGTCCACGGTGCCTGGTAGAAGTGCCATTGCGCCATTTGCAGAACGCCGAAGGGCAGGCCGAAATAGATGCCGGAGAGCGCGATGAAGGTGAATTCCTTTTTGCCGCAGCGCATGAACATTTCGTTCAGGAGGACGACGTTCTTGCCGGTAAGATTTTTAATGACGAGACTCTTGAGGTCGAAGACGGCGAGAATGTTGCGTTTAATTTCTTTGATGGCGCCTTCGAGCAGCGGGCCGGTTTCTTTATTGACTTGTTTGGCGATCTGTTCGCGCACCGCGCCGGGGGTGAGGTCCCAGACGGTTTGGTTGGCCGAACGGCCGACCTCGTCGACGAGTTCTGAGGTGACTTTTTTCATCGGCTCGGCGAGTTCACGGGCGAGCAGATCGGGTTTGACTTTTTCAAAAATTTCTTCGACCTTGATGAGTTTCGTGGTCATGAGCTCGACGGACTTGGCCGCCATTTTGCCGGCTTTGCGCGGAATAATGCCCTGCCAGCCGATGTAGGGAGGGATGCCCCAGAATTTGAGGGGATAAAAGGTCATTTTGATCGCGAGCCAGTTGGTGAGCCAGCCGACAAAGGCGCTGGTGACGGGCATGCTCAGGTAGACGAGGAGTTCTTTATGTGTGTGGAGCCATTCGGACATTCGGGCAGGTTGTGCGGACACACGCGGAAGTCGACTCTTTAGCTGTGGGATTGGCATGTCCCGAAAACCAGCTTTACGCTCTGCGGGCTCAGATGAGCGCTCATCTAATGATCGGCCTTTTTTCGCGTCTTAGATCAGGGGCTTTACCTGCCTTATCTCTCCTTTGTATTTTCGTAACGGGGTTTCCGGCGGCGGTTCAGTCAGAGGAAGGCACCCGCGCAAAAACCATGCGCAATGAGACAAAGCAGGTTCCTAAAAATTCACCTTCGCCCGCGCCGGCAGAGGTACCTAGCTCTAACAGGCCGGGGCCAGATTATGTGCGTCCGGAACCCAGGTATGAACCTCCGCCGCAGAGGGAAGAGAGAACCAGCCCAAACAGCACGGGACCGGTTTATTACGCTGATGAAACAAAGCCCGCCGAAACCAAGAAGAAGGGGAAGGCTGGCGCGAAATCGGCGGTACCGGCAAAGGCCAATGCTTCCACAGCAACGACGCCATCGGCCGTTTGTGCCCTTTGTACCGACGAGGGGCCCCAGGATCCACAGAGTAAATTCGAGAAAACGGTTAAAGAGAAAGGTTCTCCGGTAAAGTATCTATCCGTCAATTCCAGAATCGCTTTCACAAACTGGAATTTTAATTTCAGTCCCGCGATACAGTATGAGAGTACTTTTTTTCCGACATACGAGCTGGATCTGAACGCTTTTGGATTCGAATTTTCTTATATGACGGCGATACCACCGCAACCGGCAAACCTGTTTCGGGAGATTCCCCTCGTCGGGCAGGAAAATACATTGCGTAACTCGGTGATGGAATGCCTTCGGCTGGGTGTGTTGCCGCTCACTTTCATGGAACACCCGTTACTCAAAAACCTGCTTGCCGTTGAATTCAGAAAGACGACAAAATCGACAACGATCGTCGCGGCCCAGAATTTATATTATTTTCCATACGCAACGTATCCGGGATTGACGCAGCAGGATTCCGACCTGGGTATGATTTATTACGAACAAAAACCCGCCGGCACCAGGCTTTCTTACAACATTAAAGAACGCGACTGGCTTGTCACGATTGGCCTTTGGGCGCTTCGCATGGGGTACTTCGATATCAACTACTCGAAACCCTACCAGATGGATGCGGAAATTTACCAGGGGAATACGCTCATCGACCGGCGTGTATTCCTGTTTGAGGGCCAGGCTACGGGTCGCGGCTTCATGATCGGGCTGCAAAATCTTTATTTTCCGACGTGGGATACACGGCGTTTCTATTTTACGACGCCCGATCTTCTGGCAGATGGATTTTTCTGGGGCTTGAAAGAACTGGGTTTCTATTGGGGCTCTGGCAGCATTCTCTTACAGAACAACCTGGATCTCGTGGAAAAGTACCGGGCCTTTTACCAGAATGAAACAGGTCGTTCGCCTTCGGTTTCATTTGCGCGGCAGGTATTTCATGTCGTCATCGGCTACAAATTCAACCATTATTTCAAAACATTTATCGAGTATCGTTATGCGAACTATTCGTTGGCGCTAAAAGACAGTTACGAAGATGCTGCCAACAGCTATTTCCTGAGCCATGCGCTCAACAGAGATACGGTTCAGCAATTTGGGATTAACCTGACCGTCGCCTTCTGAGTGCAGGGTGTTGATGCTGCGATTTTGACGGCAAGCCCTCGTCGAGACCTTCTTCGCTGTTCACGACACGCACCGCCTGCGCAAGGGAACAGCCCTATCCCGGTCATGAGTCAACGAAACAGATGACAAATTGTCGCTGTTTTTTCTGATGTGCGTCCCGTTTATGCCAGTACCTGAAGAGACAAAACCAGTTATCCTGGTCGTCGATGACACAAAAGAAATCCGCGACATTCTTACGAAATTGCTGAGTGGCAGATTTGAGGTTATGACTGCCGGAGACGGTGAGGTTGCCCTTCAGATGCTGAAAGAGGGCATCAAAAAACCGGATTTAATCCTGCTCGACATGAGCATGCCGGGCAAAGACGGTCTGTTTGTCTGTGAAAAACTGAAAAGCCATGAAACAACAAAGGCGATACCGGTGATTTTCCTGACCGGGAATACGGATGAAGGGATGATCAGTAACGGCTTTGCAGTGGGGGCAGTAGACTATGTCCGCAAACCTTTTCATATTAAGGAATTGATGGCGCGCATTGAGACGCATGTGCGCCTGAAACGCTCCATTGAGACGCTCTCCAATTTGTCGCAACAGCTGGGTAAATACCTTTCACCGGGACTCTATGAATCGATTTTCAGCGGCCATACGCATGTTCGAATAGAATCGCAGCGCAAAATTCTGACGGTATGTTTTACCGACATTGTCGGCTTCACGCCGATCTCTGAAAAACTCAGCAACCGCGAACTGACAGACTGGTTGAATACCTATCTGAACAAAATGGTGGCGATTGCGATCCGCCACGGTGGCGCGCTGGATAAATTTATCGGTGACGGAATCATGTTTTTTTTCGGCGATCTCAACCATGAAGATCCGAAGACAGGAGCACTGAACTGTGTAAAAATGGTGCAGGAGATGATCGTTGCTGCCAATGAGATGAATATCAACATCAGGGGCGGCATCAATACGGGCCCGTGCCGCGTCGGCAATTTCGGCAGTGAAAACCATATGGAATACGGAGTGATCGGCCGCGAAGTGAATCTTGCGGCGCGCCTGGAATCCAATTCCGAACCCAACAGGATTCTGATCAGTGAAGCGACATATGATTTAATTAACGACCAGATACCCTGCGAGGCCAGGGGCAAAATACGGGTAAAGGGGATTGATGAGCCCGTATCGGCCTATTGGGTAAGTGCGGAGACACCGCTCAGAACGGCTTCACCGAATTAGCAGAGAAGCGCCGGTTCAATTCTTCAAAGAGCGGATTCGATTCACTTTTTGAGCTGTATACGAAATCGCGCAGATGGCCGACCCAGCCGGGGCCCATCAGTATGCGGCGGATGGTATCTTTGATTGCGCCGAGGCGTTTTTCCAGGTCGCGTTCGTGCCCTTTTCGCAACGCCAGATAACGTTTCGAAGCGCGGTCGATGAGCATGCCAATATTCCAGGAGGCGGCAATTTTTAATGTGTCGCCGAGTTCTTCCGTTGAAATCGGTTTCTGCAGGTAATAGATTGCTCCCATATTCTGCGATCGCTGCGCCGTCTTTACGCTTGGGCTGCCGGTCATGATCGCAACGGCGGTGGAGGGCATTTTTTCGCGTATTATTTCGGCGAAGGCGATGCCATCCAGCTTACCCATGCGGATATCCGACAAAATGATATTAAATTTACGCTGCTCGAGGAGCTTCAGCGCATCTTCGGCGCTGGGGCATTCTTCTGTCTCATATCCCCAACCCTCTGCGATGCGCCTTACCAGCGCGCGAATCGAGCGATCGTCATCGACAATCAGCAGCCGGATGCCGGAATGGGGTGCCTGGTATGCCATGAAATTCTCCTTTTCTAAATCTTATCGCTGGCCTTCTTGATGAGTTCGTCTCTGACTGCCTGCAGCAACATTTGCGCTGTATAAGGTTTCTGTAAAACATGGATTTTGCGGCCAGACTGCAGATTATCAATCTTGGCCTGCGCATCTACGCCACTGACGGCAATGATAGGTAGATCTGGTTTTATCTTCAAGATGACGCGAATGACGCCGGGACCGTCGAGAACGGGCATCATCATGTCCGTAACCATCAGAGCGATTTTTTCTTTGTTTTCAGCAAAAACGGCTAATGCGTCAGCACCGTCGGTAGCTATTTTGGTTTTGTAGCCAAACGTTTCCAGCGTTTGGCGCGTAACCTCGCGCACGTGCGGCTCATCATCCACAACGAGAACCAGTTCGCCGTTACCCCGCAATAATTCCGGTTGTGCGGTCTCGGAAGTGACCTCGATGCCCGTCCCGAGTGCAGGGATGTAGAGATGAAAACGTGAGCCGCGGCCGGGTTCGCTATAGGCGCGCATGAACCCGCCATGGCTTTTGATGATGGCGATCGACGTCGACAGGCCCAAACCGGTGCCTTTACCGAGTTCTTTGGTCGTGAAAAACGGTTCGAATATTTTCTCGAGAACTGCTGCCGGCATACCCGATCCGGTATCTTCGCAGCGGATAACCACGTAGTTGCCGGGCCTGGCGTCGATGTGCATGCCCGCGTACTGGTTGTCGATAACACAGTTTTCGGCAACGATCGAAAGCCTGCCGCCTTCGGGCATTGCATCGCGCGCGTTGACTGCAAGATTCATCAATACCTGGTGCAATTGCGTGAAGTCAGCCTTAATGTTCCACAAATTTTCCGCCACTTCGGTGTGAAGCATTACATTTTTAGGAAATGTTTCCTGCACTATCTTGGCGAGTTCTGATAACAGGTCCTGAATGTTCACGGTCTCCTGGTTACCTTCAACGCCACGGGCAAAGGAGAGCACCTGGCGGACCATGTTGCTGCCGCGTTTCGCGCTGCCCTCAATCATGGCAACCAGGTCGAGCTGGTCTTGGGACAATGCGTCGGCTTTGAGCACGTCGACGGCCAGCATGATTGGGGTCAGCACATTGTTTAGGTCATGCGCGATACCGCCGGCGAGCGTGCCAATACTCTCGAGTCTCTGCGCGCGCATGAATTGCTGCTCCAGTTTTCTGCGTTCAGTCACGTCTGTATTGATACAGAGGATAGATTTGGGAACCCCCGCTTCATCGCGCAGCAGCGTCCAGCGCGCCTGGACGCTGAGTTTGTGCCCGTCTTTCGTGGTCTGCTCGAGTTCGCCCGTGAATTCTCCCTTGTTCAGCACTTCGATCATAGCCGCATCAAACTCTTCGGGGTTCGGATAAAGCAAGGTGCGTATGGATTTTTCATTCGCTTCTTTTTTCGTCCAACCATACATACGCTCAGCGCCCTGGTTCCAGTAAATAATTGAATTCGAAAGATCGCGCACCAGAATTGCATCGCGCGCCTTATCGAGCAGCGTAGCTTGTTCGCGTACCTTCTCGTCAGCCTTTCTGCGCTGCGTAATATCCTGCACGGTACCTGACATCAGATCTGGTTTGCCGTTTTCATCAAAGATTATTTCACCTTGTTCATGGACTATCAGCTCTTCACCATTTGGTTTCAAGATACGGTGCTCGATGTTCAGGGCGGGCCCACCCGCGAGTGCTGCTTCGAGTGCCGCCGTGACCCTGGCGCGTTCTTCGGGGAGCAGCAGGTTCATAAAGACGCCGACACTCGGCGTGAACACCTGGGGGTCGCGGCCAAAGATACGATAGACCTCGGGTGACCAGATGAGTCTGTCTTCTTTTATGTGCCACTGCCAACTGCCGAGCCCCGCAATACGTTGTGCCAGAGCGAGGTTCTGTTCATTTTCACGCATGACGAGCTCGGCTTTTTTTCGCTCGGTGATGTCCCGCACCACGACCATAAATCGTTCCCGGTCGAGCGGTGTAAGGGTTCCCTCAAAGTGCAACGGTATGCCGGCGACGGGCATCGAAAATTCGAAGCGCTCCATATGGCTACCTGCAGAAATCTTTTTAAGGCTTTCGGTTACACGTTCAGACAAATCACCAGGTAAAACTTCCCGAAATGATTTGCCCAGGAAATCTTCGGGTTTGTGCGCAAGACGGTTTGGATCTGAGGCATGGTAGTCAATAAAAATGCCACTGTTATCGAGCAAGAACAGCAGATCGGGTACGGCATTGACGATCAGCCGGTTTCTGTCCTCAAGCAGTTTACGTTCGGTAATATCCTGAACCGTGCCGCGCAGGCCAACAATCGTGCCTGTATCGTCTTTGATAGGAGTGCCGCGCGAAATCACCCAACCGGGACTGCCATCGACGCGGATTATTTCGCATTCGACCTCGTAGGGTTCGCCGGTTTTATACGCTTTGTCAAAATTGGCACAAAGATCCGTCCAGCTCTTAGGCGTATACAAGCGGTTTACATCAGCGCAAGAAACAGGTCCCTGCGCCGGATCAAACCCATAGATCGCATACATTTGCGGTGACCGCACGGTTATATTGGTTGCTGCGAACCATTCCCAGCTGCCAACCCCGGCGATACTCTGAGCCTGCTGTAACGCCGCAGTCTGCCTTTCCAGCTCACGTATTAAAACTTCGCGCTCTGCGACCGTAGTCGAGGATATGTCTGCGAAAGTCAGCATGAAACAATCGACCGTGTCCACCTGAACCGGGGCAGCAGAAAGCAGCACGAATTTGAATGTGTTGTTTTCTGCGCGTATCTCGCAGCGCCGGTCTGTGATACTTCCCGCGTGGGCCAACTCGCCCTTGAGTTTTTTGTAATCATCCTGGTCTTTGAACAGGGTTTGAATGAGTACGGTTTTTCCAGTGATTTCTTTGCGCGAAATTTGCAGGAGAGTTTCGGCTTGTTGATTGCCCTCCAAAACCTGCCCCGTCCCGGCGTTGACGACGATGAGTGCGCCCGGGTTGATTTTCAGTAAATGGTTTAACTCAGCGGTTTCGATGCGCAGTACGGCCGCAGATGCTGCGCGCCGATTATTTTCCGGGCCGCTGGGGGAGTACTGACCTGCATCGCTCATGTCTTCGCCGCCTTACACGGTGCGCACTTGCTCTGGCGAGCAGGCAACAACGTCCAAGATAATCGGCGGTCACGACTTCATAACTTGAGAATTAGTCGATCATTTTATTCAAAAAGCTCAGACGCGACTGACGGGTAATTTGGATTCTAGCGCGGGGTAATTTTCTGAGGACCGAAACTGGCCACATCCGTTACAGCCCCGCTTTGGATGTGATCAAACACGGCGACAATTTCATCCGGCGTCGGGACTATGTCTGCGGAAGTTTTTCCGATACTTTCAAATAGTTTTTTTCCAAACGCGGCGTTGAGCGCGGTCATATAGGCGCCGGCGGCGTTTTTACCGTCGATCACGGCGCGGAATTCGGCGAGTGATTTTTCTTTGTTGTCTGTGCGCAACACATCGAGCGAGCTCAGATATTTTTGCGGCGGTGGCGTATAGACACCCTCGGTTATCTTGCCGTCGTGCAGGTGCGCATAATGTGTTCGCGCGAGCGGAGAGATCTCGTCGAGCCCGTCTTCGCTGTGGACGACCAGCGCGGCCTTCAGGCCCAATAACTTCAGTGTTTCAGCGACGGGCAGAAGCAGGGCCTGTGCATAGACGCCCATGAGCTGCAACGGTGCCGCGGCGGGGTTTGCCAGCGGCCCCAGGACATTGAACACGGTGCGGACACCGAGTTCTTTGCGCACCGGGCCTGCATGTTTCATCGCGGGGTGGTAGAGCGGCGCAAAGAAGAAGGCAAAATTATTTTCTTTGAGGCGGCCGGTGATGAGTTCTGGTTTTTCTTCGAGCGGATAACCCAAGGCCTCGAGGACATCCGCCGAACCTGAGGAAGATGACACGGCGCGGTTGCCATGCTTCGCTACGGGAATACCCAGGGAGGCCAGGGTTAATCCTACTAAAGTCGAGATGTTGATGAGGTGCGAGCGATCACCGCCGGTGCCGCAGGTGTCGATGAAAAGTGGCGGCAGTCCGGCGCGGTTAATCGGCGTCGCCATCTGCCGCATTGTCTGCGCGCAGGCGGCGATTTCGGCGGGCGTTTCGCCCTTCATACGCAGCGCCATGAGCCAGGCCGCGATCTGCACGGGCGTCAGCTTGCCCTGCATCGTCTCGGAAATCAGGTAGGTGATTTTTTCGCCGGTGAGATTTTGCCGCGCGAGCAGTTCTTCGAGAAGCGGGGTAAAAGCCATGGCTCAGATCAGCTTGCGGATCATACCGGCAAGCTCTACCGGTTCGATGGTGTCAATGGCCAGCGATTCGGAGGGCACGTCGGAAAACAGGAAATAAGCTTTTTGTTTTTCGGTATAGACCTGCCAGCTGTGTTTACGGTGGCGCGGCATCAGCGTGAGACTCTTCTTGCCGATGGCGGCCGCGATGTGGCGTGGCGCGGCGTCGTTTGCAATCACGAGATGCGCGAGCGAAAACAGCGCCGCGGTGGCACCGAATTCAATCCCATCGGCGAAATAAACTTTGGCCGTGCGGATATCGCTCGTGTTGACCGCCTCTTCAAGCTCGGCGATGAATTTATCGTCACCGTAACCGGCGGCGAAGAGCACAGGTAAGAGAATGCGTTTCTTGCGGAACAGGCGCAGTGTCTCTATGATCTGGAAAACCGGGTAACGTTTTGTTTCTTTACTGGAACCAATATGCCAGATGATAAATTTACGGCCGAGGCGTTGCTTGTAGAGGTCAGCCCTGAGACGGGCAATCTCCTGTTTGTCGATGGTGATTGTGGGATATTCCACAGCGATGCCGGGCGAGACGAGCAGCGCGAGCTTGTGGTAATATTCGAAGGAGTTGAGTTCTGTATAACGCTCGCGCAGCGAGCGCGTTAAGAGAAAGCTCAGCGGCTGATTTTTAGTACCGACGCGAATCTTAATGCGCGCGAGAAATCCCCACCACATGGCCTGTCTATCGCTGCCGAAGGTGAGAATGACGTCGAATTGGTGCCGGCGGATCTGCCCGAGAACCTTGAAAAACCCCGCGGCCTTGCCGTTAGTGAGTTGCAGCGGCAGAACGTCTGCGATATCGGGGTGCTTGCGCAGCGCCGTGACGTTGCGTTCTTCGCAGGCCACAGAGATGCGCGCGGTGGGATGCTTCTCTTTGAGCGCCTGAATGACGCCCATCTGTAAAATGATGTCGCCGAGCGACTGCTTGGATATAATGAGGATTTTTTGCATTTTGGTTTCCCGTGCGGCGCTTTCGCGCTGCACTAAAAGAGAATTCCAGCGATGGACGCCGCCAAAATGTTAGACATAACGCCTACCAAAACAGCTTTCATGCCCAAAGCTGCCAGTTCTGCCCGGCGGCTGGGTATCAGCGCCCCGACGCCCCCGGCCTGGATAGCGATCGAGGTGAGACTGCCGAAGCCGCAGAGCAGGTAGGTCGAGATCAGAAACGCTTTCGGCGAGAGGATTGCCTTGATTTTGCCGAGTTCAATGTAGCCGACGAATTCATTGAGCACAATGCGCGTGCCCAAGAGGTTGCCGACCTGCACTGCCTCACCCCACGGCACGCCAGTCACGAATGCCACCGGCGCAAATACATAACCCAGGAGCTGTTGAATCGAGCCGGGCACAGCACTGATGACCTGTTGCAATCCGCCTGAGGTGTTCTGGATACCGAGATCGCGCGCCGATGACCACAGGCCGTTGAGAAGCGCGATGAGTGCAATGAAGGCGATCAGCATTGCCGCGACATTGGCGGCCAGAACGAGGCCCTCGGAGGCACCGCGCGCGGCGGCGTCGATGACGTTGACCGGGCGGTTCTCTTCGGTCTTCGCGATCGTTGCACCCTGTGCGGTTTCCGGCGTCTGTGTTTCAGGCATGACCATTTTCGCGAGCATGATGGCACCCGGCGCGGTCATGATCACTGACGCCAGTAGATGGCGTGCATCAACCCCGGCGACAGAGACATAGACAATGAGGATTCCCGCACTGCAATGGCACATGCCCGAGACGGTGATCGTGAAGAGCTCGGAGCGGGTAAGGTTCGCCAGGTAGGGTTTGATCGTCAGCGGCGCTTCGGTCTGGCCCATGAAGATGTTGGCGGCGACGTCGAGCGTCTCGGCGCCCGAGGCTTTCATGAAGCGGTTGATGAAACCGGCGATACCGCGGATCATGGGCTGCATAACGCCGAGGTAGTAGAGTACAGAAAAGATCGAGGCGACGAAGATGATCGTCGGTAAGACCTGGAAGGCGAAGACGAAGGCGACGCCGCCGACTTTGTCACCCAGCGACGAAGCAAAAGCGGCGCTCATGGCATCTTGCGAACCGAACACACCGAACACGAAACTCGCGCCGGTGCCGGAATATTTGAGAATCTGCGTCGCGCCGCTTTTGAGACCTTCGAAGACAATCCCCACAATATTAAATTTCAGGACATAGAGAGCCAGTTCGATGAGGACGACACGTTTGACCCATTTAAAAGAGACATTTTGCGCGATGTCTTTGCGGAAACGCGCGACCAGGTAGAGTGCGATAAACTGTGCAGCGACGATCGTGAGAAAAACACCGTGGCTGACCGGCAAAAAATCAAACAGGCGCGCGATATCGCCGCCGCGGATAATCAGAAGGGCAAAAGCGAACTGGAGAATGAGTCCCCAGATTACCGTGCGCCAGTCGATGCTGCGGCGATTGGAGGAAAAAGCGTAACAGGCGCCGATAACGGCGGCGATGCCCAGAAGGCCGGTGAGATTTGTTAGAGCCATTTTTAATCCTTCACATTATGGCGCTGCATCTCGTCAACCGTTGGCCGCATTAAGGCAATGAGGGCGATCAAAACGCCAAGCGAGATCAGCATACTTTTTTGTTGTGTCAGAAAATAGACAACGCCCAGGAAGAGCGCTGCGATTTCGAGCAGTGCCCACTGCACGATTTTCAGGCTGACATATTTGCGCACCGGCACGGGCGAGGCACCGGATTCTGTGCCGCCACGGATCGCGCTTGTGCGCTGGCTGTTGCGCAAGATAAAGCGCGGCACGAGTTGCGAGAGTCCCACGGCAACGACTGCAAGCACCGCAGCCACTGTCTGGAAAACAGCGATTTGTTCTTTTGCCATGGTTGTAGTGGCCTCCCCGGGTATCACGACAAAGTGCAGCACGAGGGCAAAGACTGCGGGGCCGAGCATAATGGCAAAGTGCAGCACATAGAGATGGGAAGGGACCTGAACTGTCGGCATCGTGACCGGAAAAAGTGCGGAGCTATACCGTCAAGGAAGGAGTTTCGCGTCCGTTTGGATTTACAGTCTCAATCACGGACCGATTTTGCCGAATGGCGTACGATAAGATCAGGATCCCGGCAACGGGTGAAAAAATTGCCATTAAAGACGGTAAGCTTTATGTTCCCGATCAACCCATCATTCCCTTTATCGAAGGCGACGGTACCGGCCCCGACATCTGGAAAGCGAGCGTGCGCGTCTTCGATGCGGCGGTCGAGAAAGCCTATGGCAGTAAGCGCAAAATTTCATGGCTCGAGGTCTATGCCGGTGAAAAATCCAATGCCGTCTATGCGCCGAACACCTGGCTGCCCGAAGAAACGCTAACCTGCCTCGCTGAATATAAGGTCTCGATCAAAGGCCCGATGACAACCCCCGTGGGTGGTGGCATACGTTCGATCAACGTGGCCTTGCGGCAGATGTTGGATCTATACACCTGCCTGCGCCCGGTGCAGTATTTCGACGGCGTTCCTTCGCCGGTGAAACAGCCCGAAGACGTGGAAATGACGATCTTCCGCGAGAATACCGAAGATATCTATGCCGGTATCGAATTTGAGCCGGGCAGCGAAGGCGCCAAAAAAATCATCAAGGTGCTCGAAGAGACCGGCATGCTCGGGAAGGTGCGTTTTCCTGACACTTCATCCTTCGGCATCAAGCCCGTTTCACGCCATGGCACCGAGCGCCTGGTCAAGGCGGCGATTGAGTATGCGATTGCCAACAAACGCAAGTCGGTGACGCTGGTGCATAAAGGCAATATCATGAAATTTACCGAAGGGTATTTCTGCAAGTGGGGCTATGAAACCGCGAAAAAGTTTTTCCCGAATGAAACTGTGGCCTGGGAAGAGTGCGGCGGTAATCCGCCCGCAGGCAAGATTCTCATCAAAGACGCGATCGCCGATGCCTTTCTGCAGCAGATTCTCTTGCGCCCGAAAGAATACGATGTGATCGCAACGTTAAATCTCAACGGCGACTACCTTTCCGACGCGCTCGCGGCGCAGGTCGGCGGTATTGGGATAGCCCCCGGCGCCAATATTAACTACACTACCGGGGCGGCGGTGTTCGAAGCGACACACGGTACCGCGCCGAAGTACGCAGGACTCGATAAAGTGAATCCTTCATCGGTGATTCTCTCCGGTGAGATGATGCTGCGCTACCTGGGATGGACTGAAGCCGCGGACAGCATCATCAGCGCGCTCAAAAAAACCATTTCGCAGAAGACGGTGACATACGATTTCGCCCGTCTCATGGAAGGTGCCAAAGAAATCAAATGCTCTGAATTTGCCGATGCCCTGATCAGGAATCTTTAACATCAAGAGGCACGGGTAACAATATGTCGTCTGTGTCTCAAGCTACTCCCCGCGCCATCGCTTTCAAGATTACCGCCATTGTGCTGATTGCTTTTTTTGCTTTCGCTGCGGTCGCCCACTACAATGACCCTGATCCGGTGCACTGGATGTTGTTTTATCTGACCTCGGCCCTGTGCTGCCTGCTGACTGTTGTCAGAAAAGATAGCCTGCCACTGCTTTATGTTTCGCTCGGTATGGCCGTCATGGAAATCGCTGCGACGGGCGACGGGTTTCTTGCCGGGCTTAAGGAAGGCGCCGTGATGGAGAAATCTTATTTTGTTCTGCGCCGGGATTTTTTAGGCGCATTCGTCAGCCTGCTGGTTTCCGTTTGCCTCGTGATTCGCCTGCGCAGCCCGGCACGAAAATCAAAGTAGGCGGGTCACACGACCCAAAACCTCTCACCCTTATTAAACCTCTCTACACCTTTTTTCATGCTCTCGCTCGTCGCCACGGGATAAAGATTGCGCGCTTCGAGTGTCATTGCTTCTTTCAGGGTCAGGTGCGTGCCGTTCAGCGCAGAAGCGAGGTCGGCCATGAGCGCGTCGCGCGGCGATGCGCAGATCTGTTTCGCGAGTTTCAGCGCGCGTGTTAAGCCTTCGCCTTTTTTCGCGAGTTCCCAGACGAGGCCGATTTCGTAAGCGCGGCGAGCGCGTATGCGTTGCCCTGTGATGATGAGCGGTAATGCCGCGCCCCAGTTCAGGAGCCGCGGCAGGTAAACTGTGCCGCCATCAACCAGGGGAACACCCCAGCGGCGGCAGGCGACGGAAAACAATGCCTGCGGTTCGGCGATGCGTATGTGGCCGTGGCAAAAAAGTTCGAGCCCACCGGCATAGGTATAACCGTGGCTGACAGTGATGACGGGTTTTTGCTGTATGATGCGCGAGCCGCCCATGGGGCCGGGGTTATTCTGTGCATACGCCTCGAGTTTCGCAAAATCGGGCGGCGGGCTGAGTTCATGTTCGGGCATCAGGCCACCTGAAAGTGTCTCCAATGCGGTGAGGTCGGCGCCGGCGCAAAAAGATTTATCACCAGCACCGTGCAGGACAGCCACTGTGAGCGAGGCATCGTCGCGGAAGGTTATCCACGCTTCGAGAAAATATTTCGCCATCTCGCCGTTACACGCGTTGTGCACTTCGGGGCGGTTCATCGTGATCTGAAAAATCTTGCCGCCCTCGCTTTCGTGGATTTTCGTCAGGATCGGTTTTTCAGCCATGAACCGTAATGCCATGGCGGCTTATGCGGGCAAGTCAGCGCGGATTTTGAATGCTGTTGCGCAATGCCTTGTGCGTCAAATACAGGTCGAGGATCAGATTGAAGATATAAATGCCGGTAAACGCAAAGACGAATGCGGGCGGGTATGCGCGGGGATATTTAACGCGCGGCATCGTGAACTCGATGACGACGCCCATCACACAGACGAAAAGCATCAACCATCCCCACGCGTCGGGTCTGACCGAAAGGTTTGCCCTATCGTGTGCCTTTGCGCGTACGATGCTTAGGGGAAATAGTATGCGGAAAAGACCCCGCAGCGGCAGAATGCGCCGCCGCCGCGCAATGACAATGCCCTGTTTATCGTAGGCATCGAATTTTCCGGAGGCGATTAGGGCCTGCTTTATATCCATCATGAATCCGACCTTCAATCCGGAGCTGGTGCCTGCGCGTAAACCGATTTGTGCCACGCAGTTTTGGCATGAATCTTGCCATTTACTTGACGCTGCGCAAATGCCGTGGCAGGGTTGGGTAACGGAAATGGCAGGCGCAGAAAACATCAGGGCGGTACTCTTTGACATCGACGGGGTTCTCTATGTCGGCGATGCCGTGATTCCGGGGGCTGTGGATGCAGTGCAGCGTATCAAGGCGAAGGGGTTGCCGGTGCGATTTGTCACCAATACCACGACCCAGTCGCATGCACAGCTGCGGGAGAAACTGAATAAGCTGGGTTTTAATATCCCGGCGGAGGAGATCCTCAGTGCGCCGCAGGCCGCGGTGATTTCGTTGCGGCGGATGAAAAACCCGCGCTGTCTTTTCGTGCTCGACGAGCGGGTGCGCGGTGATTTTGCCGAGTTTACTGCCGACGAGAGTTTTCCCGACGTCGTCGTCGTGGGCGACATTGGCGACAAATGGAGTTATGCCCTGCTCAACAAAATCTTTACACTGGTGCGCAAGGGTGCGCATCTTATCGCGCTCCACAAAAACCGTTTCTGGCAGACCGAGAAGGGCCTGCAGATGGACATCGGCGCCTTCGTCACCGGCATCGAGTATGCCACGGGCAAACGTGCCACGATCATGGGCAAACCTTCACCGGCATTTTTTAATGTCGCGCTGCACGAGCTGGGCGTACCGGCGCATGCAGTGGCGATTATCGGCGACGACATCGACTCTGACATCGGCGGCGGGCAAGATGCGGGTATCCGTGGCATTCTTGTCGAGACGGGTAAATACCGCGAAGACTATACGCGCGAATCGGCGATTAAGCCCGATCTGCTCATCCATTCGGTGGCAGATTTACCCCGGGCGCTGGGTTTAAGTTAAAGGCAAGGCAAAATGCTTGACGAGCCCCGCTTGTCTAAGCTGGTTCAACCATGATCGCGGTTTTCGAAAAAGCTGAAATCCGAAAGCACGCTGTACCTCTGACGATAGAGCAATACCATACGCTTGTCAATGAAGGTTCTTTTTCCAATGATATTGAGTTTATCCGGGGAGCATTGATAGAGAAAATGTCAAAATCGCCGTTGCATGAATACATCATCGCGAAATTAATCCAGGCGATTACGCCGCTTTTGGGCAGAGAATTTCTACTGCGCAAAGAAGGGCCAATCTCTACACGGGATTCTGAACCTGAACCGGATATTTCCATCGTAAAAGGAAGTCCTGACGATTTTTTGACGAAGCATCCGTCCACTGCGGAGTTTGTTGCCGAAGTTGCTGTGACGTCCCAGGATATCGATTTTGCCAAGGCGGATATCTATGCAGAAGCAGGCATACCGGTCTACGCGCTCATCGACGCCAAGGCATGCGTTGTGCATTTACATACAAAGCCGAAAGAAGGCAGGTATGCTGAGGTTACCCTGCAGACGGACAACATGGAGCTTGGGCTGAGTGGAGCCAAAATTGATCTGAAGTCTGTCTTTCCTGAAGCACCATAAATTCTTTTCACGCGGTCTGAATTCCGCAGGTTTACCCATGTCAGCATTAACTATTCTCTCCGACGAAGAGCAGTCGTACTTCGACGCAATCAAAGATTTCGCCAAAAAAGAGATCACCCCGCACGTGATGGCGATGGACGAAGCGCAACAGGTCAATAAAGATATCGTCAAAAAACTCTTCGAAATGGGCATGATGGGCATCGAAGTGCCGCAGAGCCTCGAGGGTTCCGAAGCATCGTTTTTTACCGCGATTCTCGCGGTGCAGGCCATCTCGCAGGTCGACCCCTCGGTCGGTGTCATGGTCGATGTGCAGAACACACTGGTCAACAATGCCTTCATGCGCTGGGGTTCAGACGCACTGAAAAAGAAATACCTGCCGCAGCTCGCGACAGGTAAAGTGGGATCATACTGTTTGTCCGAAAGTTCATCCGGCTCTGACGCTTTTGCCCTCAAAACCAAGGCCGCGAAAAAGGACGGTAAATATATTCTGAACGGGCAAAAGCTCTGGATCACGAATGCCGGCGAAGCGGATATCTTCATTATTATTGCGAACCTCAACCCCGAAGCGGGTTATAAAGGCATCACCGCCTTTATCGTCGAGCGTGGGTTTAAAGGTTTCTCTGTTTCGAAAAAAGAAAATAAGCTCGGCATACGCGCATCTTCAACCTGCGAACTCGTGCTCGAAGACTGCGAAGTGCCGCTCGAAAACCTGCTCGGCGAAGAGGGCAAGGGATATAAAGTTGCGATCGAAACCCTTAACGAAGGCCGTATCGGCATCGGCGCGCAGATGGTCGGCCTCGCCGAAGCGGCGCTCGGCCACGCCGTCGACTATGTAAAGACGCGTAACCAGTTCGGCAAACCAATCTCTTCATTCCAGGGCATGCAGTTTCAGCTCGCGCAGATGGCGATCGACGTCGAAAGCGCAAAACTCATGGTCTATAACGCCGCGCGCCTTAAAGATGCAGGCAAAGATTTCGTCAAAGAAGCAGCGATGGCCAAATACCATTCGAGCCAGGTCGCCGAGCGCGTGGCTTCGCTGGCCGTTGAATGTTTTGGCGGTTACGGCTTTGTGAAAGATTATCCGGTCGAAAAACTCTACCGCGACGCCAAGATTGGCAAGATCTATGAAGGCACGAGCTTCATGCAGCTCATGACGATCGGCAAAATTCTGCTGGGTTGATTTTTCGTAATATCAGGGTAGAAAAATGTTAACCGCAGAGTACGCAAAGTTACGCGAAGTTAAGGGCATGAAGTTGCCTTTTCTGCCTTTGCGCAAGTTAGCGCACTTTGCGGTTTTTATGCTCTCTTTCCTTATAATGGGGTCTGCTTCGGCCATTACAGCAAAAGGCGACGACGAACTCAAAAGTTTTATCGGTAAGTTTGCGGGCGTGTTTAAGACAGCCGACCATGAGACGCTCGTCAACGCTGAGATGGTGCACTTTCCGCTGCGCCTCAAGGGCACGCTCGATGATTCGCCCGAGATTAAAATCAACGAAAAACAATTTTCTAAAACCCTGGCGAAGATCGCCAACCAGCCGTCGGGTATGAACGCGAAGAATTTCAAGGAGACCGAGAAGGATTATGTCTCTAAGCAGGTGATCAAAGGCACCTTGCCGACCGACTCGGGGCAGGGCACGGTTCGTCTCGGCAACCTGGTCTTCGGCAAAAAGGCGAAAAAATGGAAGCTCGTGATGATTTATACTTCCGACGAGCTGATCGCCGAATTGCAGTCGAAAAAGAAGTAGTTTAAGGGGGAAATCCCCCAAAGTTTAGCCCCCGTTTGGCCGATATTCAAAGGGCGTGGCCTTCGTTAAGCGATACAGTCTCTATGCAGCCTTTTACCTGCTCGCCGGTGTAGCGGTGCTGTTCACACATTACATGCAGGTTTCGCCGTATAAAAAGGCAGAGCTGGACGAAAAGCTGACGCTGTCTGCCGCATCGCATTTTGCGCTCTCGCAGCTCGTCGATAATCTGCCGGTGATTTTTAAGGATAGCCCGCACGCCGCGGCGCTGAAGCTCAGCGACATCAAGGGCAGTTTTCTGGGCGCGATGTACGATGCGCGGCGCATGAGCGCGGCCGAGTATAAAACCTTTCTCGATACCAAAATTTTTGAGTCCGGCAAGACGCCGGTGCCCGGCTATGAGATGCATGTCTGGGAGAGCAAACGGCGCAAACTGCGCATCATCGCGCTGAGCCTCAAACGCATGCAGTTCAGCGAATACCTCGCCGGCATGGGCCGCGACTATTCGCTGCATTACATTATTCCTCTTTATATACTCATCGGTGGATTGCTGCTGGCCGGATTCCATTTCTTTTTCAACGGCAAAAAATTCGAGTTGCCGCGTTTTAAACTGGGTGGAACAAAAGCTGCACCGGTACGCACGGCCTCCGCGCCGCCGGTGAGAATGCCCGCAAAGACCACGGCGAATGCCTGGCAGCTGAAGTCGGGGGTCATTGCCGAAGGGACTATACACGCGACGCTCAGCGCATTGCGCTCTTTGGCCGGCGCGTCTTCGGTCAGTCTTTTTGCACAAAGTGCAGGGTCGCTCTGGCACCGCGCTGAATGGCAGGGCGTCGCCGAAGTGCGCGGCTCTCTCACGGTGCGCGGCGAAGCGATGGAAACCCCGGGCCCGCTCATGGTAAAGGTCGAATCTGACTCTGAAATTTTAACTTCGCACGACCGCTCTGAATGGCTGTTTTTCAACACCGAGGCAAAATCAGCGCAGCTGTGTTTTGCGCTGCGTTTTCCCTCGGGCGACCACGCGCCCTCGGGCGATCTCTCGCAGCAGATCACGGCCTTTGTGAAGACGAATTGCCGCAGCCTGCTGGTCGAACACTATTACGAAAACTCGATTCTCGATGCCGAAAGCGGCCTCTATAGCCTGCCGTACGCGATGTTCACGCTGAAAGAAAAAATTCTCGGCGGATTACCCTTTGCGACGGCAATCTTTCGTTTTGCGGACGGCGATTTCAGCGCCGCGGTGTTTACGAAGGTGGCACGCGCCGCGATTCGGGTGATGCGCGAAAATTTTCTTGCCGAAGAAGCGCCTGTCATCGCCCGCGGGCAGGGCAATACCATCGTCATTATCTTCAACGCCCAGAAGGGCGATAAAACAAAATATCTCAGGGCGGTAGAGCAGCTCTACAACGCCTACGCAAGCCTGGGCCGTCGCGCCGCGGCGGGTTTTATGGAAGATACGGCAAGTACAGGTTCGGGCGCGCGCGTGATGAAGATTTTTGAACGCCTGCTCGAGAAGTCGCAGACCACCGGCCAATTAGCGCTTTACACGCTTCAATCCCACCTTAATATCATTTAGTCCCCCAGGGCGCGCAAAATGGCCGACTTAGTCTCACGTCGCATGATGAAGAACCTGCTGACGAAGCGGACCGGTGGCTCGCGTGTCGTCACAGAGAATGTCGCCATTTTAAAGGCCATCGAGGCCGTGCCCAAAATCGCCAGCGTCGAATCAGACAACTATTACAAAGAGCCGGTCACCATCGAATATTATATTCCCAAAGAGAGCCGCTTCGCCTACCAGGTGAAGTACCTGTACATACCTCTCTATGATCCGCCGACGAAGAACGACAACCAGGTTCTGGTCATGAATCACTTCAAGGAACTCGGCGAACCCATCGACCTGATGAAGGTGATGGACGATTACCCGCAATTTTTAGTGAAGATGCTCGACTACCTTTCGCCGCAGATGTCGATCATCGAAAACATGAGCCGCAACATCCAGGACGGTTTGGCTGGTGAACACGAGGCGTTCCGGCGTGCTTTGTATACCTGCGAGGTGTTGCACAAGTTCGAACCTTCGATTGTCTCGCTCGAAATTGTCGGCGACTACACGACGTTTAATATCAACTGGTTTATCCGTAAGCTGAATTCGCTCAAGGTCGAGTTTTCACTCGAAGACCCGACAATCGAATATCTCATGAACCGTTACCGACGCTTTGCTGCGGATGCGAATGAAACGATACCCGAGCGCTTTGAGATTTTATCGCAGATTTTTCTCGACCAGGCGTTTCCGCTGAGCGACGAAGAATACTCCGAACTGATTAATCCGGACTAATACGCAAGGATGCGTTTAGTCTGCCGCCGCCACGGATGGCGTCTTCGCGGCGGGCTAATTCGCAGGGTTACGGCGCAGGCGGAACCAGAAAGCCCCTGCAAACACAACCACCGCTACGAGGGGAAAAAGCAATTTCTGCGTCAGCGAGAGCGGCGATTTAATTTCGACCTCCGCCTCTTCCTGTTTTTTGACATCCATGATGCCGCCGCCTGCGAGGCTGAATTCAATCTGGGTTTCGCGCGCGGTAAATGAGATCAGCCCGCGGCCGAGGTTTTCATCGCGCACCCGGCTCATCGTCTTCTCGCCCTGTTTCACTTCGACGTTTTCGGGTTCGGCGATCAGCTGAAGGCCTGTGTCTTGAGGGTAGAGGGATTGAAAGCGGAGGGCAGTGCCTTTTTCCGCATACGGCATTTTGAACATCACCTGCAGAATACGGTCGCCGGGTTTAACATTCTGTCCCGCGCTGTAGAAGCCTTTGCGTGCCGCGGGTTTGGGCGTCAGTTTCAGCCACTGGATGCTCGACGCGCCGCTGCCGACAGAAATGGAGGCCTGTTCGATCTGGGCGTTTTCGGGAAGATAAAATTCGAGCCCCTCTGCGCCGCCGGTAAAGGTGCGCTTGTCGCTGTTCACGAAAAAGAGAATCATGAGCCCTGAGAGTGTGTCGGCGCTGCTGCGGCGCAGCTCGACAAGTGTGCGTACCCGTACCTTGTCGGTCGATGCCGTGCTGTCAAAGATGTCGAGGCTGACTTCTGCCGGGCTCTGCATGTTGGGTGGAATCACGCGGCTGTAGGTTACGCCGCGGTATACGGCCTGCACCATATAAGGCCCGGTCGTCATTTCGGGCAGGTTCAGGAACTCTGTTTTGCCGCCCTGCGTGGTCTTGGCCGTCACGGGTTGCATCCCCTGTTCGAGTTTCAACAGCTGAACGCTCATGGGCTGCGTCTCGGTACGTGCCAGTGTGCCGTTTTGCACTGTCACGCGGATGTCAAAGGCGCTCAGGTCGCCAGGCAAGGAGAAAACAACGAGTATGGCACACAGCCAGAGTGCCAGCTTTGCGCCGCAGGCATGGCAGAATTTAGCCGCCGCAGCGGTGATTGCAGCGCCACAGGAGCTGCAGAATTTTGCGCTGCTCTGCGTTTTTACAGTTATTTCCGGCATGGCAGAGATCTTCTTCTCAATACTGTCCCATTCGCCGAGTAGTTCGTTTTGCAGCCTGCCATAGGTAATGTCGTCCATTTTACCTACGCTTTTCTCATATTCCATATCACGCAGCGAACCTTTGATGGCTTCGATGCGTTCACCGAGGCGCACCCGTTCTGCATCAACGACGGGGGCATCCTGACGGCGCACACGCGCTTCTGAAAAAATCAGGTAGAAGAGCGCGGCGGCGACAATGAGCGCAAAGACTATATAGATCATGATTTGCTATCGTCGATCTCGACGGCCTTGTTGTAGATTTTTAATGATTCGGGTGGCGGTGATTTATGTGTATAACGCATCGCAGAACCCGTGGAAGAGAGAAACAGCAGCTCGTCCTTGACGCCGATGGCAATCTGTTCGGCCCAGAATGGAAGTTCGGTTTCATTGCCGCCACTGCGGAAAGCCAGCACGCCGTCTTCGATGTAATAGAACTGGCGGTCGTTGATAAAGGCTGCGTCGCCCCAGACCTTCGCTTTCATTCTGCGGCCGATCTGCGAATCTTTGGGATTCAGCGTGACGAACTCTTGCGCGCCCGCGCCGCCGATAAAAACGCCGGCGATCTTGGTTTCAGAGACAAGATAAAGTTTGTTCGAGGCGATATCTTTGGAGACGAGTTTCGGCTGTTTTTCGCCGAGTTGGTAGAGGCGGTAGCTGCCTGCTGCGCCATAGATCATCCACACCTTGTTGTCGGGGGCTGAGTAAAAATATGCGTAGGCCGGGAACTTCTTCGCCGACTTCTCGGGTTTTGCGCCCTTGTTGAAGAGGGTATCTTTGCCGGTGACGGGACTGTAGACGTGTATCTGGTCGTTCTTCAGGTACCAGACCGTGCCGTCGCTTTTCACGGCTGGCTTGGTCACGCAGTGCGAGGTGCCGATTTCACCGAGTTTGGCCTGTTCGACCTGCCAAAGCCAGATTTTGCATTCCTTCAGTTGTTCGCTGGGTTGTTGCAGAAACACCGCAAAATTGCCGTCGGGCGCAAAATTGACGTCGCGGATTTTACCTGCGATATTCACTTTTTCCTGTTTGTCTTTGCTGCGGTTGATGACGATGGCGCGCGTATTTTCAAAGGCCTTTTTCGCGAGCTTTTTTTCGATTAGCAGAATTTTCTGGCCGTCGTGCGAGGTGCGCAGAAAGGAAAACGAAAGCTCACGTTTTGTGATAAAGAACTCTTTGGGCAGCGAGAGCTCATAGGCATTTTTCATAAAAAGCAGCGCCGAATCGTAATCTTCTTTAGCGAGCGCAGCCTGGGATTTTTCGATGAATTTTTCGGGGGTAGGGCCGCAGGCAATGAAACAGGCGGCAAATGTCAGCGCAAATCTTCTCATGGCAATGCTAAGGCAACGACGCCGGTACGCGCCATATGCAGAACTTTAAACGGCTGAATGGCTTCGAGAAAATGTTTCACACGGCGCGGTTCGGCAGCCATCTGCAGTAGAATCTGGGTATCGGACATTTCGATCACGGTAGTTTCAAAGAGCCGTGAAAGCATCAAAAGTTCTGCACGCTCGCTTTTTTTGATTTCGATGGAGATCAGTAGCAGCTCGCGCTTGACCGAAATCTCGCCGGTCAGGTTTTTGATCTCGATCACGTCCATGAGCTTCAAAAGCTGCTTTGTGATCTGCCCGATCATCGACTCGTCTTCATCGATAACGAGGGTAATGACCGAATATTTTGGGTCGTGGGTTTCACCGACGCATAACGAATCGATGTTATAACTGCGCCGTGTGAACAGGCCCGTCACGTGACTCAGGACCCCGGCCGCATTGTTGACCTTCACCGAGAGAACGTGTTTCATTAAGGCGACTTATGCCGCCGAAACTGACCGTAAACAAAATTGGCCGTCAAAGGGGCGTCAGGTCGCAGAAGCAGAAACTGTGCGATGACTTGTAGCTACGGGTCACCTTTTCGCCGATAACGAAGCGGATTTCCCCGTTGAACACGGGGCCTGCGTAACAGAACGTATGGAACTCCCCGTTTTCACCGCAGGGATCGACCCCCGTGGGCAGGTCGGCGACAAAGGCGGCGTCGATCTCGCGCCCCGCGAATGAGGCATCGAGTACACTCAGATCGACGCAGACCGTCACAGCTTTAAATCCCAGGGCGATAAATTCAGCGATCAGTGTTTTTGTGTCCTGCTTCCACAGCGGAAAGACTGCGCTGAGACCGACGTCGGCCAGTTTCTCTTCCCGGTAGCGGCGCAAGTCTTCGAGAAAGATGTCACCGAACGCGGAGCAGGTGAACCCCGCACGCTGTAGATCACCCACGGCCTGCCGCATCTTGTCTTCGTAGATGGGCATGCCCGGCTCTTCGGGCAGCTCGATGGTTGAGGCTGGCAACCCCAACGCCCTGATCTGCTGCTCGAGCAGGCTGCGGCGCAGACCGTGCATCGAGACACGGTCGTGTGCCGCATTCACAGAGGTGAGCAGATGTTCAACGCTGTAGCGCGGGTCGCTCCTGAGCTTGTAAAGAGCCAGCGCCGAATCTTTGCCGGTCGACCAGTTAAAGAATGTTTTTAGCGGTGCGGCGCTCAAACTATACCCGGGCGAGCGCGGGAAAGCGCAGGCGCAGCAGCGCATAGCCGCCGAACAGCACCGTTACATAAAACACATCACCGTAAAGCGTGCCGCGGAAAAACGGTATCGCCGCATTGTAACAGGCAACGAGCCCCGCGAAGTCATGCGTGTAGATGCTGCCCTGCAGCCACACGCCGAAGTTCGATACCAAAAAGAAAATGGCGCCGGCGCCCAAACCTGCGCCTGCAACTTTCACCGGCGAAACGCTCTTGCGGAGGATGCCGAGTCCCAAAAGCGCGATGAGAAAGTAGCTGAGGTATTGCCAGTGGAAGCCGGGGTACATCCAGACGAATCGGGGATTGTACGCGGCGTAGATGACATTGTCGATAAAGAGGCTGGATAACCACATCGCGGCAAATGGAATCAGAAATACCTGCCAGACGCGTGCAAAGTGTGCAGCGGCCAGCAGCGTGATCGCATCCATCGGCGAGAAGTTGGGCATGTGCGGAACGACGCGGCTAAAAGCCGCTACCAAAATAATCGTTGCAAGTGTCATGAACTGAAGGTTGTACTTTTGCTGTTTCATAGTTCTTATTTGCGGGTTATGTTGGTCCAGGCAAAGCCGCTGCAACCGCCTGTGCCGGGCGACGTGTACGTCGGCTTCGATGTGCTGTTCGCTGTGGCCAGGTAGCTAGACTGGTTGTAGAGTAACTCACAGTAATACAGTTTACGGGTGCTATCGAGAGTCCAGAATATTTTACCGAATTTGTAGCGGTTAAAGCAGCCCGCGCTTTCTTCCTGGTAGACCAGGTATCCGTTCGTATTGTCGTAATGGATAATTGTTTTTATGCAAAACGTATCATCCCAAGATGTATCGGCAATTGTGTGCGAACCGCTGAAATTGTCGGTAAAACTGCCTGCGAGTGTCAGGTTTGTTCCGGATGTTAATTTGGTCCAGGCCTTGCCGTTGCAGCCGGTCGTTGAAGGGGACGCTGTATCGGGAGCGCTCGTTACCGCCTTGACGTCAGCGACGGAATTCTTGCCCGCAATAAAATCACAATACCAGAGCGTGCCCGCCGAATCGTTTATCAGGTAGGTTTTCCCGAATTTGTCGCTGTTGACGCAAGCTGCTCCACTTTCGCTGTAGATAACAAAGCCATCCGTGCTTTTATAGTCGTAGAGTCCGCGGGTACAGACACCCACGCCCGGGTTTGTGATCTTCCATGTGCTGATTGAGATTTCGTGTAACTGCGTTAAGGGATCGTGCAGGTTTCCGCTGAAATCCTGACCGGAAGCAGCTGTGTTTTTACAATGCGCGAGCAGAATGGTGCACGATAGCGCCATCGAGGCGATAGAAATTTTTTTGAGAATCATTTAATAGCTCCTGAAAACAAGAGCCCGCGAGAACGAGCATAGAAAAAATTTACTCGAACTTTTTCGGTACAAGGCCGTATCCTCGGGCCACGTACACAAGAGTTCCCGACTTTCCCCGCCGTTTCTAAAACGGCGAAAGATCACGGTTGCGGGTCAGCGCCGGATTCACACCGGACTTCCTCTATTGCTGCCGTTAGCGTTGCAAACTGCAGCACGGCATCAAGTATCGCCGCGACAGGGTGTAAACCGGCTTTAGGAATTGACAACCCCGCGCGGGGGGATATCCACCCCACATGAAACTTTTCATACTCGGCGTAATTCTGACTTCACTGGCATTTACTGCCGCCGGTTGCAAAAAAGGCCAGCCCATTGCCTGCACCGATCGCATGGATAAAATTCCCAATCTCACTAATATCAGCGGGGCGACTCTTAAAGTACATTGCCCGCAAAATTGTTTTTCCGGAACCGTCTACGGCGACGGCGTCTACACCGTTGATTCAGCTGTGTGTGTCGCAGCGGTGCATGCGGGCGTTCTGAACGCAGTCGACGGCGGCAATATCGAGGTGCGCGTCGTGCCGAGCCAGCCGGGTTATGCAGGTTCTGAAAAGAACGGCATATCGAGCCGGTCATGGTCGAGTTCATGGGGCAGTACCGCGTTTACAGTGAAATAGGCTCAAACACACTTGGCATGAATCTTGCTCTGCCTTAGCAAAGGCGGATTTATGCTTTCGGCAATTAGCTCTTTCTCAACATCGGTTTTTTCCCGTACTGCGGGCAGATGGCTCTTGCGCCTCAGCTGGCTTTACCTTTTGGTGCCCGCGATTCTCTGGGGTGAAGACAAAAAGCCGCCCGCGTTCAACGCCGAAGAGGCGGTGAAGACACTGCGCGGTGAAACCGACCTCGTCTGGCTAATCATCGCCGGCACTCTCGTATTTTTTATGCAGGCAGGTTTTGCCTATGTCGAGACGGGTTTTTCGCGGAAGAAAAACGCCGTGAATATTCTGATGAAGAATACCTCCGACTTCCTGGTCGGCTCCCTGGGTTTCTGGGTGATTGGTTTTGCGTTCATGTTCGGGCCGCAGCTGATTCAGGGTTTCGGTTTCGGAAAGCCCATGTTCGGTGACAAACTGCTCGAAGGGCCTGACGGTAAGCCGATTGCCTTCAATTATGCTTTCCTGTTTTTCCAGATGGTGTTCGCTGGCACCTCGGCGACCATCGTTTCGGGCGCGATGGCCGAACGCACGAAGTTCATTTCTTACGTTGTTTTTTCTTTGATCTGTAGTTCTTTTATCTATCCTGTTTTTGGCAGCCTGGTCTGGTCAAACCTGTTCGACGCGAAAAATGTCGGCTATCTCGCGCAGAAGGGTTTTATCGACTTCGCCGGTTCGACCGTCGTACATTCGATCGGCGGCTGGATGGGCCTTGCGGGTACGATTGCGCTCGGTGCGCGCATAGGCAAGTTCGGCGCGAAGCACGAGGTGAAGCCGATCCTGGGTCACAACATGAGCATGTCGGTGCTCGGTATGTTCATTCTCTGGTTCGGCTGGTTTGGTTTTAATCCCGGTTCGACCGGTGTCGTCAAAGACGGGGCGTTTGCGATTATCGCCATCACGACGAACATGGCTGCCTGTGCGGGTGGTGTCACTGCCATCATCACATCCTGGATTCTTTTCAAGCGTCCCGATGTGAGCATGGTTGTCAACGGTGTGCTGGGCGGCCTTGTTGCGATCACGGCGGGTTGTAACAATGTCGATCCGAAAGGCGCAGTCGCGATCGGCGGCATTGCCGGCGTGCTCGTCGTCTATGGTGTTTTACTTTTAGATTGGCTGAAGATCGACGATCCCGTAGGTGCAGTCTCTGTTCACGGCCTGTGCGGCGCGTGGGGTACGATTGCCGTGGGTCTCTTTGCTAACCCGAACTATGGCGGCGGGCCTGCCGGTCTTTTCTACGGCGGCGGCGCGGCGCAGTTAGGAGTTCAATCCCTGGGCGCGGGTTTGGCGTTTGCCTGGGCTTTTCCCGCTTCGCTGATTGTTTTCTACACGATGAAATGGGTTCCGTTCATCGGCCTGCGGGTTCCTGAGTCTGAAGAGATTGAAGGCCTCGACATTATCGAGCACGGTATCGAGGCCTACCCCGAAGAGACCTGATCACGGGCACTTGTTAATGATGGAGACGGTGTTTCCCGGTGCCTCGCCGATGGGAGCGATCGACAACATGAGCGATGGTTTCCCTGCCTCGGCGGCGCATTTTTGAAACTCGAATGCACCGCCGTGGGCATCGTTCTTTTTGAATTTTCCGATCTTAATACCGAAAATGGTTTTGCCGGTGTAGAACTTGATTAGTGCGGCGCGATCTCTGGCTTCAATCTTATCGCCGTTTTTAGCGTCGCGGCCGCCAGGGACCATCATATAGGTATCCACACTGAAGCTACCGTCGGGATATTTATTGATGGTGACTTCTTTGATACCCTTGTAGATGGGGAATTTTTGCCCACCGAAGACGGCAATGCCCTTGCTGACCGGCACAGTTTCCATTTGCGATTCCTGTGCGGAAACCGCAAAGAGGAGGGCAAGCATGGGTATCGCGCAAAAAAACGCATAGTTCTTTTTCATTTTTGTTCCTTCGATATCTGCATACTTAGTGGTGTCATGCCCCTTGGCTCCGTCAACGGGAATATGGCGTGAAGGCATTTAATTTTCTTTACAAGATAGCCGTATTATGTCACATCTGCCCTGAGTGATTTTACGACATCTGATTTTTTTATCTCTGGCAGCCACCATGGGCTGCGAAGTCAAGAGCTGCTACGAAGAAGCTAAGGAAAAACATCTCAATAAACGTTATGGCAACCGCGCCGCGGATAAAGGCCAGCTCGCCGACTGGGAAAAAGAGATCGCGGGGTATGAAAAAATTATCAACGAAAAAGTCGATGCCGGTATCAAGACCGGTAAAGTCTACCGTAAACTGGGGGAATCCTACGCATTGATGGAGAGTTATGAACTCTGCATCAAAAACCTCGACAAAGCCCTCGAATACGGCGAGGTCGTCGCTGACGTGTTCTACTGGCAGGGCCTCTGCAACGCCAACCTCGCGCGCGTCAATAACTGGCAGGCGGAGTACGCCAAGCGCGCAGAGCAGAGTTTCCTCAAGGCATTAAATCTCGACAAAACGATGAACAAGGTGAAGTACGAGCTCGCCGTCATGTATTATGTCGGGTTTGCGCGCAATAACCAGTACCGTGTGCTCTCCGATACCCTGACGGTCTCACAGCAGCAGTTCCAGGATAAGGCGATCGAGCTGATGAAAGAATTCAAAGAGGCTGAACCCGATCAGGCCAAGGCATATTTTTTCTTATCAGGATTGTACAAGGAGCGTGGCGAAATGGGCGAAGCAAAACGTGAACTGACAGATTTGATACGGCAGATCGAGAAGAATAACGCGGCGGGTGCAAAACGTAATCTGGATTACACCCGTGCGCAGGACTATCTGAAGAGTTTCGAGGTGCCGCCGAAACCCTGATGCTGTTACGGCACGCTGGTTTCGGTCTGCGGTACACGGCCCTCAGGCAAAGACGAGTCTTTGTAAGAACGCGCCTGGCTTTTGCCCGAAAGAATAATGACATCTATACGGCGATTCAGCGCGCGCGCTTCCGGGGTTCCCGATTGCGTGAGCTGACGCGTTTTGCCGAAAGTCGCGGCTGAAAGTTTTTCCGCCGGCACTTCGTTTTTCTCTTCGAGAAAGCGGAGTGCGTTGATAGCGCGCTGCGCGGCGAGTTCCCATGCCGATTCGTAAAATTCACCCGCTGGCCGCGCGGTGAGTTCGTCGTCGGCATAACCTTCGATGCGCGTGTATGAATTCATACGCCCGAGTACGTCGGAGATTTTCGTGAGGATAGTGCGTCCCTGTTCCGTGAGCTTGGCCGAACCCGGTGCGAAATAACCGTCGCCGATGAGGCTGATGACGATGCCGCGCTCTTCTTCGCTGATCTTGACTTTTTTCTTTTTGATTTCGTCTTCGAAGATCTGCTTAACCTGGAACTTCTCTTTAGACTGAACCTTGCCCTTAACTTCGGCAGGCATCGCCTCTACGGTAAGCCCCATGTCTTCGAGTTTTTGTTTCGAGAGTGTGTTACCACCGGGCATGATACCGCGCGCGCCCTGGAAAGGCGAGAGCATGATGCGCATTTCAGAAATTTTGATCGGCGCAGGCGGCTGGTAGATGGCGATAAAAAAGCAGAGAATCAGGGTAATAAAGTCCCCATATGTCGCCATGTAGCGGGGAACTTCCTGGACACAATCGGGGCACTTGGCCATGTTTAATTGCCGCCACCTTCCGCTTCACGTTGTTTGATGAGAACTTCGCGCGATGCCGGATCGACAAAGCACAGGAGTTTATCCATAATAACTTTCGGGTTTTCACCCGCCTGGATCGACATCACGCCTTCGAGCAGCATGTTCATCAGCGTGACCTCGTCACCGGTACGGCTTTTTAACTTGTTGGTCGTGGGCATGGCGATGACGTTCGCAAGGAACGATCCGTATAAAGTCGTAATAAGGGCCGCGGCCATCGCCTTACCGAGACCAGAGGTATCACCACCGAGGTTCGCGAGCATCCCCACGAGACCGATGAGGGTACCGAGCATACCGAACGCCGGACCCATGAGGGCGAGCATGTCGAAGAAGTTACGGCCGCCGCCGTGGCGCGCTTCGAGGGCTTCGATTTCAATGCGCATAACGCGTTTGGCGATTTCAGGGTCGGTACCGTCGATAATCATCTGCAGCGCTTTGGTGAGAAATTTACTGTCGAGCTTGTCGACATGGTCTTCGAGAGCGAGAATGCCTTCGCGGCGTGCGATTTCTGAGAGCGACACGATCTGGAGAACATAACGGTTGATATCGATATTGTTTTTCAGCCAGGCCAGTTTATAGATCTTATGGACCTGCATGGAAAGTTCCCAGGGGTTCTGCATCATCGTCGTGGCAAACGCTCCCCCGAAGGTAATAAAGATCGAGGCTAAGTCATAGAGAGCGCCCCAGGCAACACCCGAGGATTCGACCCCAAGTATGAGGACGCCCATGGCAATGCCAAAACCGAACATATATCCCTTATCCATGTTATCTCATTTATGTTCGGCGGATAGAATAGCACCTTTGAGGCTTTTTTTATAAAGTGGTTGAAGCGGCGGCGCTTTTTGCCGGTTTTGTGCGATGACAACAACAGCGACGGATGCCCCCCGCAGCGGCATCCCCAAATCGATGGGCGTCTTGCTCATCATCTTTGCTTCGATTTACCTTTTAGGTTCACTGTTCAGCGCCGCGACTGCCTTTCTCGGTGGTTCGTTCATGGATGCGCTGCCGGGCCTCAAGGGTGCGATTCCCAAGCTCGAAGAATCGGGCATTAACCTCGAAAAAATTCTCTCACAGCTCAAGCCCATGTACATGCTGCAGGGCGGCGAAAAACTCGCGACCGCGGCGATCTCGGGTTTTGGCATTTTCGCCGGAGTTAAGCTCGTGCAGTATTCTGCACCCGGCCTGCGCCTCGCGGTTTGGTGGGCCATTTCTGCCCTCGGTTATCTGGTGATCGAAATCATGATTTTTTTCATCTTTTTGCAGCCGCTGCTGAATAAGTTCTTTAAAACCATTACCGACCAGGTAGGGCCATTACTCGGGAAAGACAAGGCCGGGCTCGATATTCTCATGGGCATTGCCGGTAATGCCGGAGCAGGTGGTGTCATCGCCGGCGCCGTCTTCATGGCGGTTTTTCCGGTGCTGATGATTGCACTGATGAATACCAGCGCCGCACGCAAAGCGTGCGGTGTCGATAAGATCTTCGGCTAAGCCGCGCGCGTCTTGCGTTCGAAGACCCAGGACGTTGCGAGGAGAGCGAAAGCGAGCAGTACCATAACGACGCTTGTCTGCGTCTGTATGTGGGCAATCAGCGCAAGGGTGAAATTGAAGAAAAATCCTGCATAGGCCCATTCGCGCAAGGTTGTGAATCTGCGCACGAGCAGCGCGGCGACGCCGAGAATCTTCGCCGTGGCGAGAATGGCGGGCAGGTACGGGGGATATCCCAACATCTGGAAGCCTTTCGACATTTCAGAGAATTTCGTGATGTACATTGTCGCCGACAACAACATCAGGCCGCTCAGCAATAAAGTGGCGGTATAGTAGATAATTTTGTTAGTTTTCATACTCAGGCAAGTTAAACCGTGGAGTATACCCAAGGGTCCAGAAAATGTTAATAGGCAAGTTGGCAAAGGCGACGAAAACATCGCACGACACAATACGTTATTATGAGAGCCTGGGGTTACTCGAAGCGCCGCCGCGGCCGAACCGCTTCAATAACTATAAAGACTATCCGGAGAGCAATGTCGAGAGGATCAGCTTCATACGCGAGATGCAGTCCTATGGTTTCACGCTGCGTGAAATTGCCGAACTGATGCGCCTGTCGAAAAAAGAGAATTTTACCTGTAGTTCAGCGGCCGGGGTACTTGAGGCAAAAGTCCGGGACATGGACGATGACATCCGTCAGCTGCAAAGCCGCAAGGAAAAACTTTCCGAGGTGATGGAGAAAATACGGCGACACCCGGACGCCCGCCGCCCGATCTGATCTATTTATTCGCCGCTGCACGCGGCAAAGACGGCATCCATGCCAGCCGCATGCTAAGCGCCTGCCTGCGCCTTAGCAACAATCGCCGCGGCTTCGGCGGCTTCTTTGGCTTTTTGCTCGGCAAATACGGGATCGTATTCGCAGCGGAAGCGTTCCATCATTTTGCCCATCTCATCGTAGAGTTCTTTTGCCATGTCGATGATGACTGACGGGCGGCTCTTGGAGGATTTGCCGCTCCCGTAAAGTTTTGAAAGAAACTGGCGCGAGCTGCCCATGATCGTGTACTTGTCTTTCGGGTTCGTCGCCATCTGTTCAATGAACTTGCGGGTCAGGTATGAGTTGAGATAGATCACGCCGTCGAATGCCCAGTTGAAGTCGAGTGAAGGGCCGAGAATGTATGCAGCTTCTTCCATGGGTTCAATCCCCGATGTCATGGTATCGAGCACGCGCTTGTAGTAGCGCGCCGCTTCAACATAATAAAAATCGCGTAGTTTATCGTAGGGGCGGTAGTTCGCTTCTTTAAAGAGATCGTCGAGAATCCAGGCGGCGCGCAGCGCAGCTACGGCCTTCTTGGGTGTTGGAGCGATGGCGTTGCCGCGCAGGTGATAGCAGTCAACGGCGAGCATATAAGCGATCGCGCCGTGGATGATGTTACGGTTATCACCCATGTCGTATTTGCCAAAAAAAGTTTCGACGACTTTTTGGCGGTGTGCGACCGTGTTCTTAAGGGCCAGTGCTTCTTCGGCGGGAACGTTCGTAAAATCTTTGGGGAAAGCTGAGAACAGGCACTTGGGGCAAACCTGAACGTGATAGACGAGGGGGTTGATCTTACCCCATTTTTTGTTATCTTCGTAGAGACGCTGTAGTTCTTGAGTCAGTTTGCCGGCGATGAGCCGGCCTGAACCCGAGAGCAGTTCTTCTTTGAAGTGGGTGGCGCCGCAGACCGGGCATTTGGTGACTTCTTTTGCCCGATAGGATATTTTTTTTTGATTATTTGCCGCGGCTGTTGCCATCAGGTCTCTGCTCCCAGTTCCAATTTATGATCGTCTATCTTTAGCTCGGTGATCCAGTCTTCATCTTTGGAAGGGGGCGGTACGTCAATAGGTTTACCGTCATACGTGACGCGTTTACCCGGATATATCGTGGTCTTCCAGAGATAGACGAAGAGGTTATTCTGGTTCAGCGCCGGGTGCACGTTCGGCTTGATGTTGGTTTCATGCCATTGTGGTAACAGGCTCCAGTGCAGGCTCGCACGTTCATGGTGCATGCCGTGGAAGCCGTTATTGAAGGCAAACCAGTTGAGTATCTTACCAGTGAAATTCCGCGTGTGGTTGTGCGGGTGATTCATATCGCAGCCGTCGTGCTGCCAGTAATTGACGCTGACAATGCCCCAGACGCCGTAATGGTGGGGGATAAAAACCAATAGCAGAAAAGCCTTCCAGTTGATAAATGCCAAGACACCCTGTGTTGCGAAGAAGAACACCAGCTCTGAAATATACTGGCGGTACCAGCTCGGCTTCTGTTTGCGCATCGCTTTGGCGAATGCGCCCTCGTCGCGCGTGATATCAAAGATCATGCGGTAGAAGAAGAACAGCTGGTTTAAGAGATTCCAGCGGAAACGCATCTTTGTCGTCCGCATGACATCCTTTGGCCCCTGCGTATACTTATGGTGGCTGAAATTATGTCCTGGCACAAAGGCGCTCACGGCATGGCCATAGGCAAATGACAGCACGTATTGGAACAGTTTGTTCATCCAGCGTTGTTTGAACATGGGGCTATGGATGGTATTGTGAACAATAACGGCGTTGAAGAACGAGGAATTGCACATGAGTATAAACAGCACAACGACCATCCAGGTTTCGAGCTGGTTCCAGAAGTAAAATCCGGTGAAAAGCAGGGCGCAATAAACTGCAATAAAAAACAGTGTGCGCCAGTCAGCAGAGTAACGGAGCATATTTCTCGGTGCGCTGCAAAAACACGCCGTCAAGCGGGATTTGAATCGACATGCCCTTTCTCTTGACAGGCCTTATTTCTGGCCGGAAATGCAATATGCGGGATGACGGACGCGAGAGCGACAATGTAGAAGACCGGAGGAGCGGCGGCGATTCTGGCGGCGGCGGGTTTCACCTGCCGTTCGGCAATTTTCGCGGTATGAGCATTGTGGGACTGATTGTCGCCGCGGGTGCAGCTTACTATTTCGATATCGATCCGCGGCTGATCCTCAGCCTCTTCGAGAGTGGCTCGCGCACCGAGGTGCAGCATTCGGCGCCCGCGCGACCGATACCCGCGAATGATAAGCAGGCAAAATTTGTGTCCGTGGTGCTTGCTGACACCGAAGATGTCTGGCGCGAATTGTTACCGAAAGCGGGTAAACGGTACACAGATCCGAAACTCGTGCTGTTCCGTGGCCAGACACCCACCGCATGCGGGCGCGGCAAGGCGGCGATGGGGCCGTTCTACTGCCCGGCCGACCGCAAGATCTATATCGACTTAAGTTTTTATGACGAGATGAAAACCCGCTACCGCGCTCCCGGTGATTTTGCCGAAGCGTATGTCATTGGCCACGAGGTGGGTCACCACGTGCAGAATCTTTTAGGTACGATGGGTAAGGTGCGCCGCCAGCAGGATGGCCTGAGTGAAGCTGCTTCGAACGCGCTTTCAGTCAAACTCGAATTGCAGGCAGATTGTTATGCCGGGGTCTGGGGACACCACGCCGACAAGGCGCGCCACATTTTACAGAAGGGCGATATTGAAGAGGCGCTCGGTGCCGCATCGGCGATCGGCGACGATACTTTGCAGAAGCGTTCAGGCGGTGCCATCGTTCCCGAATCTTTCACGCATGGCAGCTCGGCCGATCGCGTGCGCTGGTTTAAAAGGGGGATGGACAGCGGTGATCTGAAGGCATGTAACACCTTCGAGTGATGCCGACTTAGAGCCTATCTCAGCAGCCATTCAACCTAGGCGTTTCTGCGAAACGCCTAGGTTGAAACCCACGATTTCCATCTGAAAAAGTCTATGTATGAATCGCAAAGCTGAAAGCCTCGCAACTTTGCTCTGCAAAGTTGCTGCTAAAGCGGCGAATACGCCTGCTTTCAGCCTTGCGAAAAAAAGAAATCGCGGGTTTCAACCCGCTGAGATAGGCTTTTACTGCCAGTTCAGTTTAAAGTGACCGGCTTCGGTCTTCGTGAAAGAAAACTCTTTCTGCGCGTCGGGGTTCTCATACACTGCGGGCGTCACGAGCACCTCATACGCATCTGCGGTATCTTCGCCGAGCTTAGAGGCCGTATTCACCTCATGCCCGAAAACATCGAGATCGCCGATACGCAAGACTTTGCCATAACCGATACCGGCGCATAACAGTACTTTCTCTTCATCTGTTTTTTCTTTATTGTACGCGAGCAGGGTGCGCTGCATCGCGGCTGCGGCCTGCAAGGCCTTCGTCACGTTACGGAAAATCACGAGCAAACTATCACCCTCGGCCTTCAGTAAAATTCCGTCATGGTCTTCGATGGTGGGAATCAGCAGACGCTCCGACTCGTAGATCGTCTGCAGAAAATGGATGATGCCGAATTTGGCGACGTTGCGCGAGAAGCCCGAAAGATCGGTGAACATGATTGCCCAGGTCTCGCCGAACAGATCCCAGATGCGGCTGTCGATCTTGTCTTTATCGGCCCCCGGTTTTAAGCGGTCTTCGATCAGTTTTTCAAGGCGGTCTTCGCTTGCACTCGCGCCGATCACTCTCCGGTATGCCATGGTCCAGACATGGTTTACCGGGGTGGTTTTCAAGCGAATATTGAAACAGCTGATTCTACTTGACGCACAAAAAAAGGATTCCATTCATCCTTATGTTAAAAAAATATATCACCCTTGCGGCGATGGGTTTTGCCCTCTTTGCCGCAGCCTGCAGTTCTACAGACAAGAAGGTAGAAGAAGCAGTGAAACCGGTTGTCGCTGAGATACCGAAAGAAATTCCTAAGAAAGAAGAGCCGCCTGTTGTGGCGAGCCGTTCCGTCGACACGGGTGCCGTGGTTGATGCGCAGAACGAAAAACTCGCAAAGGTTCCAGTCATGGGCCTGCCGCCTTTTGAAGCCGGTAAGAACATAGACAAGTACGGTAAAGATTCACTCGCTGCTGCTAAAGCGGCAATTGCCGAGATGCCCGAGGGCCATGTTCTGCAGATCACCGGCCACCATAACCAGCACCCTGACAAAGCCCAACGTAAGGGCAATGGCCTTTCGCAGCAACGCGCGAAACAAGTGTACGATTATTTCGTGAAAAACGGCATTCCCAAAGAAAAGCTGGCATACCGCGGTATCGGTTCTGCCGAATACGACAAAGGTCTCAGCCGTGAAAAAAACCGCCGTGTGACATTCAGAATCGTCAAAGCCGGTGAAGGCGAAGAAGCACCTGCGCCCAAACCCAAGCCAGCTGCGAAACCCGTACCAAAACCTGAAGTCAAGCCAACAGCTGAAATCAAACCAGAGCCTAAACCTGAAGAGAAACCGGCAGTTCCCGCAGAAGCCAAGCCTGAAGAAAAGCCTGCAGCCCCCGCTGAAGTCAAGCCCTGAGATTTTCCATATTTAACTCCGTTGCTATTGGCAGCGTCATTAGCAACGGAATTGATCTAAAGTATTATGAGCTCAGCTAAATCCCGAATCAAGTCTGTTCTGAAATTTTTCCTGACTGTGGCAATCTCAGGAATATGTCTCTATTTCGCCGCGCGTAAAATAGAGTTGCAGAAGTTGCAGGATGATTTGCGATCGCTGGTTCCTGAATTTGTGCTTTTTGCCGCATTCATTTCTTTCAGCTCAGTTGCCGGCCGGGCTTTGCGCTGGCATCTAGTACTGCGGCGTGAACGCAAATTTCCGTATAGTACAAGTTTTTGGGCGACTTCTATCGGTTATTTAGCCAATAATATTTTACCCGCACGTGCTGGTGAAGTGATCCGTTCCGTGGTTCTCGGTCTTGGCGCTGATATCCGCAAATCTCTGGTACTTGCAACGGCTCTCACCGAGCGCATTCTAGACGCCGGTATCCTCATGATGATGGCGTTTCTGATGATGCGTTTTGCACCGCAGCTTCCCGAGACGGTGCGAAAATCATGGCTTTTTTTGCTGCCGGTGATCAGCAGTATTCTAGTACTTGTGTTTCTGGCGCCACTTATGCAGAATTTCTGGCTGAGGATTGCGGCTCTTCTGCCTATTGGAGATAAGTTACGCGAAAAAGTTAAGAACCTGCTGGTAGGCCTTATCGACGGAGTCCGTAAGTTTCATAGTATTCGTTTGTTACTGGTCTTTATTCTGCTCAGCGTGATCATATGGCTCTTAGATGCGGTAGGTATGCTCATGATTGCCCGCGCACTTGGCAGCGAAATAACGATTCCGCAGGCGACGATCTTCATTGCTGCCCTTGGATTTGCCAGTAGTGTGCCTTCTACTCCCGGTTACGTGGGTGTTTTTCAAGCTATTGCGGTGATCCTGTTGCCTGTCTTTGGTATCACTGAACATCGCGCATTTTTGATTGTTTCCTTGTTCCAGCTTACCGGCTTGGTTGTTACGGCTCTGCTTGGTGCGCCGGGGTGGTTTATCATGCAGCGGCGTATTGGTGCCGCGCGGCTGGAAAAAGAACTCGCCGAAGAAAATAATTAGGCGTATTTCAGCAAAAATTCCTTGTACCAGGAGCGCGAGCGGTTTTCTTCCAGCGCGATCTTCAGCAATTTCAGGAATTCACGGATATCGATTTCTTTGACGTCCGAAGTCGATTTAAAAATAAATGGGATTGCCGTACGCACCGAATCTTTCTCCCAGAACAATTCTTCTTTTAGCTTTTCTCCCGGGCGGATGCCGGTAAAAACAATTGGTATCTCGCTATAGGGTTTTTTGCCTGCGAGCAGAATGAGGCGCTCAGCGAGTTCGACGATGCGTACGGGGCGGCCCATGTCGAGCGCAAGAATACCCTCGGACTGATCTCCCAGCGAAGCTGCCTGCAACACCAGGCGCACAGCTTCAGGAATCGTCATGAAAAAGCGCTCCATGTCGGGATGCGTCACCGTGAGCGGGCCGCCTTTCTGGATCTGCTCCCAGAACAGTGGAACGACAGAGCCCGAAGAACCTAACACGTTACCAAAACGCACACTCACCGTCTTCAGGCGGCCACTGCCGGTGCGCGGCAAATTGTACATCAACAGCTCGGCCATACGTTTTGTGATGCCCATGATGTTTTCCGGTGCGACGGCCTTGTCGGTTGAGATATTCACCATGCGCACCGTTTCACCCACCGGAAGCGTCGAGGCATACTGGTCTGCGGCAAGAATCAGATGCGAGGTTCCGAGGATATTGGTATCGAGTGCCTGCAGATGGTTGGTTTCCATGAGCGGCACGTGTTTATACGCAGCGGCATGAAAGATGATCTGCGGTTTTTCGGTGGCAATGATATCAGCGAGGCGCCGCTCATTACGGATGTCTGCGACCGCGCAGAAAATATTTTCTGAATTGAATTCCTGTTCGAGCTGGTAGACGCCGTGTTCCCATTGGTCGATGAGCGTGAGGCGCGCGGGCTTAAGCGCCGCAATCTGGCGGCAGAGCTCGCGGCCAATCGAGCCGGCCGCGCCCGTGATCAAAATGCGCCGGCCGCGGATAGTAGCCTCCACGCGCTTTTCATCGAGCCTGATCTCTGGCCGCCGGATGAGATCTTCGATACGCAGGTTGCGGATGTCGGGTGCAAATTCGTGCAGCTTGCGCGGAATGACTTTGTAGGCGACGCTGAGCCCCGTCAGGGTGTCCATGACCTGTTTCAGGAAATCAGGCGTCGGCGGCATCGTGAACCAGATCTCTTTAGCCTGGAATTTTTCGCTGAGTTGCCTGAGGCTAGTCCCCGGAAAAATCTTATACGGCCCGACATGACCACCGGTTTTATCGGTGTCGTTGTCGACGATCGCGGCAATCTGATACTTGCCGAGTAAATCTTCGGCGGATAAATCTTCCAGCAGGTGGTGTGCAACGGTGCCGGCGCCGTAGATGATAACGGGTGTTAAACCCTGCTTTTTGACGAGGGCTTCGGGGTTAAGGCGAAAATACCAGAACAGGCGGTGCAACAGGGTGAAGACGTTTTGCGAAAAAAGCAGAATGGCCGCCTCCACGGGAAAAAACCTGTGCTGGTAGAGCCATCCCGCCTGCGTCGCCGCAGTACCAACGAGGGAGGCAAAAAACAGGGTGCGCAGCGAGAAAAAATTCAGGTATTTCAGGTTTGCGCGGTAGAGCCGGAAGCCCGCCAACAGGGCGACATGGAAAAGCGCCGCGGGGAATGCCCACAGCCAAAGTATCTGCACCGCGTGGAAATAACCGGCATAACTCGCACCCAAAAGAACGAAATCCCCTGTTAAGGTCAGCGCATAAGGTTTCAGCCTGAGAGACGCCACAAGAAGACCATTTTCTATGTGCCGCCCGCGCTGCCACATAGAAAACGCTCTCCATGAAAACACCTCCCCAATCTGCTGATGCCGTTGCCGATCTTATCGCCGTAGCGCGCGATTTGCGGGACAAAAACGGCGGCTGCCCGTGGGATCTCGAGCAAACGCATACGAGCCTGGCAAAGCACCTGCTCGAGGAATCGAGCGAGTTGATTGAGGTTATCGAGAAGGGCATCAGCCGCGAAAACGACGCTGAATTTAAGGAAGAACTGGGGGACGTCCTTTTCCAGGTTGTTATCCATGCGCAGCTGGCAGCGGAAGAGGGGCGCTTTACCTTTAACGATGTCGCACGCTTCATCGCCGATAAGTTGATCTCGCGCCACCCCCATGTCTATGGTAATGTTGTGGCGGATAATCCCGATCAGGTCTTGAGGAACTGGGAGGCCATCAAAGCACGCGAACGGCAGAAAAAGCAGGCGCGCACCTCTTACCTCGACGGCGTACCGAAAGCCATGGCTGCCCTGCAGCGCGCCGACAGGCTCGGAGAAAAGGCTTCGCGGACCGGCTTCGACTGGCCCAAGGGCGATGCTGGTACGAAAATGCTGCGGGACAAAGTTGCAGAAGAGCTCGCAGAACTCGACGAAGCCATCGGCGAGACTCAGGAGCGGGCCACCGAAGAAATCGGCGACCTGTTTTTTGCCCTGGCACAATATTCACGCCGCCTTGGTATTGATCCCGAAGGGGCGCTCAGGCAGGCATGCAATAAATTTGAAACACGGTTTCGCGCCATGGAAGTCGAAGCGTCGCCGGTGATTGCCGCGGGTGGCAATCTTTCAGACGCTGAGTGGGATGCCCTTTGGCGGAAAGCTAAGGGGAAGTCGGGGAATCTTCCAACCGATACATTGTGACGATCAGACGATAGCCCGAAGTATCAAATGAGTCGTTGATGTTTTTATCCGACCATTTCCATTTACTGTCCGAGCGCGAAAATGATCCCAATAGCAGGCCGTCGGCGCCACAGTTCGCCGCTTCTACACGCAGGCGCCTCAGGATTTCAGGCCGGTCATAACCGGTACCGTATTGTATTGTGATTTCGCCTAGGTACCGGTGCTTCTGCTCTGGCAGAGAATAGCTGACGCCAATCTGCTCCGGTGTGTGTCGGGGTTCAGCGCAGCCTTTTTCAAAAATTCTTTTGTCCATGGCAAGACATCCGGTGTGCAAGATGCAGCATGCCAGGGCCGTGATGCTGAAAATGCGGATGGTCGGTGTACGCGAAATCATCTTTCGCTTTGCGCATCCGCTCCGCGCCACACCCTGACAATATGTTAACGGGTGCGGGCCAAATTTCCGGTGACCGTGTCCTGAATGCCTTCGACCGCCTCGCCCGCATCGTTGGAAACAAAAACACCTTGCTCCCCGCAGATTCCCGTTTCGGCGATTATCTTAAAGATGAAACTTATCTGCAGGGTAGTGCGGCATTGGTTCTGCGACCCGTTAGCCGCGACGAAGTGACTGCTGTTTTGCAGGAACTCCATGCATTGCGCCGCGAGTTACCCGGCGACAAGCATCATCTGACGCTGACGCTGCGGGGCGGCGGCAGCGGGCTTTCCGGTGCCGCTGTGCCCCAGGGTGGCATCGTACTCGATCTGATGCGCATGAACCGCATCCTGGAAATCGATGAGAGAAATTTTTTTGCGCGCGTCGAATGCGGGCGCATACTTTCTGAAATCTATGATGTCCTGGCGGATAGCCCGCTCAGCTATGCCGTCGACCCTTCTTCGTCTTCGCTCTGCACCCTGGGCGGCAGCATTGCGACCAACGCCGCCGGGCCGTCTTCGCTGAAGTACGGCACGACACGGCAGAATCTCGCGGCGCTGAGATTTCTCTCGGCTGGCGGCGAACTTGTTTCGGCCGGCGCGTTACCAACAAAAACCTCGATGGGGTTTTCACTCACCGACCTGTTCTGTGGCAGTGAGGGCCGCTTGGGTATTATCCTCGACGCCGATATTCGCCTTATACCGCGCGCCGAAGAAACTGCGCTGATTGTTGGTTCATTTGCGGGCGAAGAGCAAGCCATGGAATTTATTCTGTCTGTGAAAAAGAACGGCGTCAGGCCCAAATGCATCGAGATCATTGACGAATATAGCATGGAAATTGCCGGTTTCAACCTGAAAGGCGCCGCGCTGCTGATGATAGAGCTCGATGGCACAGCAGGCGAGATCGATTCGGCCCTGGAAAATATCATGACCCTGGGAGGCCGCGTCGAATGGCTTTCGGCGCATGATGAAAAGAGCCGCGCTGCGCTCTGGGCTAAACGTAAATCCATCACAGCAGAACTCAAGAAGAGGTTCGCCTTCAAATTGGGCGAAGATGTTGCTGTGCCGCTGACTGCACTCGCCCACACGACGGCGTTTGCCCGCACCCAGGCGGCTGCCCGAAACGTCAGAACGGCAATCTGGGGGCATGCAGGCGACGGCAACCTGCATGTGAACTATTTGCTCGAAAAGGCGGATGACCTTCCGGTCTTGGATATCTTAATGAAGGAATTGGCCCACGAAGTCACCCGCGTCGGCGGCGCTGTTTCCGGGGAGCATGGCCTGGGCCGGCTCAAGAAAAAATTTGCCCGCGCGGTCTTGCCTTCTGCGTATTTTGAAATGCAGCAGCGTATTAAAAATGCGCTCGACCCTGAGCATCTGCTGAACCCCGCGCTGGAGCTGGACGCATGAGCGATTACAGACACGAACATGAAACTCTTCTGCCTGCCGTGCGGGAAGCAGGCAAAGCGGTGATGCAGTTTTTTACTTCGAAAAGTTACGGCGTGCAACACAAAGATGCAGATAACCCCGTCACCGATGCCGATTTTGCCGCGAATCGTGTGCTGACGGGCGCGCTGCGCTCGCTGTTTCCGGACGATGCGATTCTCAGCGAAGAAAGTGATACTGTCGCCGAGCGCGATTATATGTCAGTCGAGCGCTTCGAAAAAAAACGTGTCTGGGTGATTGATCCCATCGATGGCACGCGTGAATTCATTAAGGGGCGCGAGCAGTTTGCCGTTTCTCTGGGGCTCGTCGAGAATGAAAAACCGGTTTTGGGTTTTATCTTTAATCCCGCGCGCGGCTATCTCATGAGCGGCGGCCCGGGGCTTGGGCTGTTTCTCGACGGTAAACCGTTCTCGCCGCCGCCGCGCACAGCATTCCATCCGCCGGAAAGTTTCCCCAAACTGGTCGTTTCGCGCAGCGAACAGAAGAACGGCCACCTGAAACATCTCGAAAAATTCTACCCCGATCTTGAAAATAATGCGCTGGGCTCCATCGCTTATAAACTCGCACTGGTCGCTGACGGCACTTACGATCTCGCGGTTTCAGTAAAACCCAAAAACGAATGGGACATCGCCGGCGGTGCTGCGCTGCTTGCCGCGGTAGACCTGAATCTCTGGGAAGGGAATTTTGCTCCTATGAAATTTAATAAACCGAATACGGAATCTCTGGGGCTGGTCGCAGGCACCGACGCGGCATGCGCGTGGTATAAATCGATTATTTCTTCTTAAAGAACTTAAAGTACATCGTCTCAAAAAACCAGTAGACGACCAGAAACAGCCGGTGCCAGCGATACGGTTTATTGATCGTACGCCACAGCCAGGTGTATCCTGCGGCGGCCATAAAGATCGGCGCCTTTTTCTTCGTGCCCGCTAGCGTGTCGAAGGCACCGCCGACGTTGACGATAATCAGGTCACCCAGCTGCGAGCGGTTCTCTTCGATCCAGCGCATGCCACGATGATAGCCCATGCCGACGAAAAGAATATGCGGATCGGTCTTGCGCACTGCTTCCAATACGCGCCCTGCCACGGGCCCCTTCAGGTAACCATTATGGCGGCCGACGATTCTCAGGCCGGCGAATGAACGGCGAAAGTTGGTATAGAGTTTTTCCAGAACCTCGTCGCGTGAACCCAAAAGGAAAACCGTATATTCCTTCGCGTGGGCGATCCGAATCAGGTTCATCGCATACGCGACGGTGGAAATCAGTTCGGGAAGAGGGTGCTTCAGCGCGCGCGCCATGTAGAGCATGCCCGAGCCGTCGGGCAGGTTGATGAAGGCGTCGTTCGCCATCGCCAGCATGCGCTTGCGGAAACGCACCCAGACATAGCGGTAGGGATCAAAAGGGAAAACCAGCTGCGGCCCGAACTGGCCGCTCGACTTACTCTTCTTCTCGCGCATCTGGTCGAGCCGGTGGATCGAGTGCGCGACCAAATCTGCTGAGCTCGCCTGGTAAAATGGTATTTTGCCGAGGTAAACCCGACGCGCTGCTAACAGCGAGGTATCGATATTCTTATATTCGAGAATTGGGTCTGAATCGTCCTTATTGGTCAGAACGGGGTCGAGCGTGAAGTCATTTCTCATGGTGCGGCGTGCAGCAAAATTATGTCGCTTTTCAGCGGGCAGGCGAACTGAACACGGTGTCAATAACTATGGGGATTTTCAGCATTGCTGGAAGGGGTTGCGCGGCCTGCCGCGTACCCCAGAAGGTAAAAATCTCTTTAGCAATCCACTAATAGGGACGACTATTTACTTAGGCCAAGGATGGCCTAATTTATGGGCGTGTCTAATTGTTTTTAGGCACCTCCACGTTACAAGGAAGTAACTATGGCTCGGAGACTCGCCAATAAGGGCAGGCGGAATTTGCCCAAAACGACAGAACTCGGACGGAAGTCATTTTCCTCGACCGAGGCACGGATTACCGAATATAAACAGCGGATCCGTGACAGGGATTACCTCGATTTCGCCATCGACCGCATCGCTATCGAACTCACCCACTTTTTGACAAAGTAATGGCAGAGTCGCTCTACGCCAAGGTCCGCGCCCGTAGCAGTGACTTTGCCCATACTCTGCCCAACAAAAAAGAAGCCGGCAGTTTTATCCGTGACCTTTTAGACCTGCTCTTTGCGCACAGCCACGAGACCCAGAAAAAAGCTGCACCCGAGTGGGATGCGGATCTTAAAAACTATGAAAAGGCTTTGTGCTCCTTATTAATCCCTTTTACCAATGAAACTCAGGCCGCCGCAATCAGCGCGTCTTTTTTTTATACCGAATTGCCTGCGCTCTACGATGTGCTTTGGCAAGACGCTGAAGCGGCGTATGCGGGGGACCCCGCGGCGCAGAACATTCAGGAAGTCGTGCTGGCTTACCCGGGTTTTTACGCAGTCGCCGTCTACCGTATCGCCCACTTCCTCTATTCGCTGAATATTCCGACATTGCCCCGCCTGTTCAGTGAGCATGCGCATGAGAAAACCGGCATCGACATCCATCCTGGCGCAAAAATCGGCCGGTCTTTTTTTATGGATCATGGTACCGGCATCGTTATCGGCGGCACGAGTATTATCGCCGACAACGTCAAAATTTACCAGGGTGTGACACTCGGAGCGCTCTCCGTAGACAAGAATCTCGCCAGCACCAAGAGGCATCCCACCATCGAAGAGGGTGTTGTGATTTATGCGGGGGCGACAATTCTGGGTGGTGAGACTGTGATCGGCCGCCATTCGGTGATCGGTGGCAATACCTGGCTTGTCGAGAGTGTGCCCGCGTTCTCGGTGGTTTACCACAAAAGCGAAGTGCGCGTGCGGCCTTCGAAAGAAATTTCCAGCGTTATTGATTTTTCAATCTAAGCGGGGTCGTCCGGCACTTCACGGCCGATCACAACCATCGCCTGCCTGCCCTCGTACGTGATGACAAAGCCTGTCGATTCCACTGTGATGACCTTGCCGTCGATGCGGATGACCTTACGCTTGAAGGGCGGCAGTTTCGCGTCAGGCCCTTGCTGCATCAGTTTCTGAATCCGTTCGACTGCTTCTGACCTCGAATCGGGGTGGGTAAAATCGACGCCGTTGCGGCCGATGAGCTCTGCCGGCGTCGCTGCACCCATCATCCTTGCCCCGGCGGGATTCGTATAGATGACAAATCCGGATTGGTGGATGATGATACTGTCGCCGACTTCTTCGACGATTTTCCGGAATCTTTCTTCGCTTTCGTGCAGGGCCTGTTCGGTTTTACGGTTTCCTGAGATGTCGGTAATCATCGCGAGCGCACCGGTAATATTGCCTTCGATATCGGTGATCGGGTTTGTGCTCGCCAGAGTCCAGATCTCGTGCCCTTCCTTGTGCTCGAGGGCAAATTCATGTGCTTCCTGGATACCCGCATTGCGGCGTGCGAGAAGAGCTATCGCCGCTTCTCGCCGCGCCGGTTTCATGAAATCTGTGAACGGTTTGCCGTACATCGTCGCCGAAGTGTAGCCAAGCATCTCTGCCATACGGCGGTTGACGAATGTCGTTTTGCCTTGCGTGTCGATCGTCCAGACGCCTTCTTCTGCCGTTTCGACGAGTCTTTGGAAATCGATCGACGTACGAGTCAGGGCGACATCCGATTGGCGCCGCCGCGTTTCTTCGTTGCGGTAGGCCTCGAGCGTGTCTGAGAGTTTTTGCATCGTCGTGCGCCGCTCGTTGAACGTCGTCGCGAGGGCCATGCCCACGGTCGAGAGCGTGACGAGGAACATCCAGATATTGGCGAAGTCATAGGGCTTGTTGAAATGGTTGGAGACAGAAAACGTGGCATACGTGCCGATGATCGACTGCGTCACGATAATCGTTGTGACGACCAGTGTCGCATGACGGCCGAAGCGTACCGCCGCCCACGAGACGAAAATAAATGCGACGAATGAACGCGGATAAGCGCCGAAAAACCCTGTCGAACCTTCGAGAAAAATTTTTCCGCCGATGAAGGTCAGGGCGATACCGGCGAGCGCTTCGGCGATGCGCTTTTTGTTGAACCAGCCATAGGGTAGTTTACGCCAGATGAGAATCAGCGGTGTGATGAGAATAATACCGAGCGAGCCACCCATCCACCAGGTCTGTACATGGTAGAAAAACGGTACGGGCGAAAAGGTCAGGTATTGTATCGCTGCTGCGGCGATGAAGCTACCAGGTATCGGCACCAGCACGCCGGTCACCAGTATCAACATAATATAGTCTTTCGCGCGTGAAAGCTGGATGTCAATCGGCGTGAGGCGCGTGACGAAAAACCATGCCATCAGGGTTTCGAGCGCGTTGGCGGCAGCATAGATACCCCTGAGTTTCCAGGGAATCTGATTGAAGTGTCCTGAGATGAGGGCGGCGACGAGCACAACGGGCACATACCGCGGACCGCCGATCAGCACTGCTGCGATGCCAAGCCCGCTGGCGGGCCAGAAGATCGTGCTAAGCCCGGTCTCGGAAAAAAAATGCAGCGCCGCGACGCTGCAGGCGACATAGACGGCGATGAAGGCTGCCATGCGCGCAGCTTCAGCCGCAATGGATTTCAGATCGGCTTTTTTCTCCATTACCGATCGGCAGCGTATTAGAGACAAGCAAAGGGTAAAGGGAAAATAGAGTGGTTTGATGACCCAAACCAAATTCTCGAATTGCTTGCCGTGCATGCCGTACGGGTAAGATTGACCCGATGAAAATCCACCATCTGCAGACGGCTAGTTTTTGCCCGTATGGCGGTCCGCTGCTGCATGACCGGGGACTCACCGGCGGCGACGCCCACCTCATCTGCCATTCGCTGCTGATTGAGACGAATGACGGCCTGGTGCTCATCGATACCGGCTTTGGCATCGACGACCTGAACGACCCCAAAGAGCGCCTGCCGGGCCCGTTTCTGGCGCTCATGAATGTGAAGTGGGATCTAAAACTTACCGCGGCCCAGCAGGTCGAGGCGCTGGGTTTTAAGCGCAGCGACGTACGCCACATTATTCCGACACACCTCGATCTCGACCATGCCGGCGGCATGCCCGATTTCCCGAAGGCGCAGGTGCACATTTACGAAGACGAATACCTCGCCGCGATGCAGCCGCAGACGCTGAATGAGAAACAACGTTACCGCCAGGTGCACTGGCGCCACCTGCCCGACTGGCAGCGCTATAATCTCGAAGGCGAGTCGTGGTTCGGTTTTCCCGCGGTGCGTCCGCTCCTGGGCGCCGGCAAAGAAGAAATTCTGCTGATTCCCGTCACCGGGCATACGCGCGGGCATACGGCGATTGCCGTGAAAGGCGAGCATGGCTGGCTCATGCATTGCGGCGACGCCTATTTCCATAAGGGCCAGGTCGATTTAGAACACGAGCACTGCCCGATCGGTCTCGATATTTTCCAGCGCTTCATGGCGGTCGACAATGAAGCGCGCGTCGAGAATCTCACGCGGCTGCGTGAACTCAAGCGCAACCATAACCATGAAATCGAACTTTTTAGCGCGCACGACAAAGACGAATTCGAACGTCTGGCCGCGCGCGCGGCGGTTTAAAATTGGATAGCCGCGCGCTACAGCGTTCGGTCAACGAATTCTTCAACAAACGTTTTCCCAATTCGGGTTTTACCAAATTCCTTTTGGGCCTCGCCGACTATGCGTGGTTTGCGCGCAAGGTGTTCCAGTCGGCGCTGCACCTCAGAGGCAAGCACCTGGACACCTTTATCCGTGTCGTGATCAACCAGGTGCGCTTCACCGGCGCACAGGCATTGCCGATGTTATCGATCATCGCGCTTTCTATCGGCGGCACGACGATCATCCAGGCGATCACATTCTTGCCGAAACTCGGGCAAGATAACTTTATCGGCAATCTTTTACGCCTCGTCATTATCCGCGAAGTCGGCCCGCTACTCACCGCCATCATTGTACTGGCGCGTTCAGGCTCCGCGATCACCGCAGAGATGTGCACACAGAAAATGCACCGCGAAATCGAATCGATGGAGATGATGGGCATCAATCCCTACCTTATCATGGTATTGCCGCGGCTGGCAGGCGGTGTGATCTCGCTCGTTCTATTGATTTCTTATTTTGACACGATTGCGATTATCGGTGGTTACCTGATTTCCCTGCTCTTCACCTCATTCCCATTTTCAGAATTTGTCGATCATATTGCGCGTTCGATGACGATGACCGATGTACTCTCGACCTTCGTCAAGGCGGTGCTCTCGGGAATGGTGATTCCTCTCACCTGCACCTATTACGGCTTCAAACCCGAATCGTTGTTCCAGATTCCGATCTATGTCTCGAAAGCGGTCATCCGCAGTCTGTTCATCGTCTTTTTGCTGAATGCGTTTATTTCTGTACTGCTATACCTATGAGCTTTTTTGCTGCGAGATATTTCAGGGTGGGATTTCTCACCTTGCTGTATTCCGGCGCCGTTCTTCACGCGGCGCCCGCGGCACAGTACCAGCCAAAGGACCAGGTGCAGCCGGCTTCACCGCTGAAGATTGCCGCACTCGATTTTCTGCTGCCGGGTTATGGTACCTATACACAGAATAAGACCGGTTTCGCCGCGGCCTACTTCAGCGCCAATATCGCCAATCTGGCCCTGATCTACATTGCTTACCGCAACTGGCGCTTTTACGAATCGGCTTACCAGGCCGCGGCCACACGTCAGGCAATGGAACCCGATAAATTGTTTTTTCAGGACCCCTCGGGCGGCGATTCGTATTTGTCGTTGCAGGATATCAAGAACCGCGCGGATCGCGGTCAGTTATTTTTTGCCTTGTCGATTATTGCCAATGTCGCGATCCGCAGTCTCAGCGCATGGCATAGCTGGTCGCTCGCCGACGAAGCCGCGACAAAATCAGGGCCGCGCTACGAGTTTTATCCCGATGGCGCAACCGGATTCAAATCGCAGCTGGGTTATCAGCTGAGTTTTTAAGCGGGGTTCTAAAAGGGTACGCAGTACCCCTTTCAGATTCTTACTGATTCGCTTTCGCGTTCGATGCCATTGTCAGGTAGTATGCTTGCACATCATACCAAGTTTGGCCTGTACCCGCAAAGTTTGTCGCTTGCAGGTGGTCTATCCCCGTCGTCAGAATACCGTAAGAAGGGCCACCCTTCCATGTACCCCACTGCTGTGATGATAACGGTACGACACCGTCGTTGTCGCCACCCTGACCGTTGAACACACCGCCTGTCCAGGTGATCGGGTAGGTGATGCCCATGAGCGGATGCTGGATCAGATCGGGCAGGGTAATCTTCGAGCCGTAAGAAAAATATTTCACCGCCGCATTGTTCGGGTTGGCGGCGTTGAGGGCATTGGCATTCGCCACGGTCAGAGAAGCCGCCATTGCAATGACATCCTGCCTGGTTTTGCCGTAGACTATTTGCGAAATTACGTTCACGACCACGTTGACTGACGGTTGCAGCCAGGTCGGAACCACGGCGAGCGCAATATCAGCCACCGGTGTGCCGCGGTTAACGCCGTTGATGGTGGTTACCGACGCGACTTTTGAAGCCATGCCCAGCGAACTCACCATGTAGCGTGAAACCAGCGCGCCCTGCGAATGGGCGATAATGTTTACTTTAGTATAACCGTTTGCGGCAATCCAGCTATTAATCTGGTTTTTCTGGTCGAGCGCACGGTTTGAAACCGATTGAATCGGGTTGGTGCCCGGTGTCAGAACCGCCGCGCCCTGATCGCGCAGGTACTGGTCCATGCCGCCCCAGTATTTTATTGCGCCGCCGAGAAGTCCCTTGGTATCGTCGAAGCCCAGAATGCCGTGCGACAGAACGATGGGGTAAGAACCCTGCAATGGCTTAGATGAACTGCCCGAACCTGCCCACACATAGCCGGTAGCTAATAAAGAAAGGATAAGATATCTCATGGAAACTCCCAACACGCTTAGATTGGTAACAAAGGGGATTTCCTCTTGAACCAGCTATAGATGGGGTTAGTTAAGAGCGGGGTGCCAAAAAATTCGGGGGGATTGATGCTGATGACGCCTTTTTTAATTGATTATTTAATGATATATTTTTAAAGAAATCGATACATTCAAAAAATTGACTTAGACGACGCTGAGTTAAATTTCACGACACCATGTCTTAATTTTTTTCGGTGGACGACTGTTTTTCAAAAGGAGGAATTTATGAAGTCGAAAATTTTATCTTTGATAGCGCTTACCCTTATGGCGGCGCATTGTTCCAAACAAACGGAAAAGACGGTAACCGTGACGAATGAAGTCAAGGTGCCGGTCGAAGCGACCCATGTCGAGGCTTTGGTGGCGGCTGACGCCGGGGCATCCCTCAGCATTGGTAATAAAATACAGCTTATTGTGCCCGCGGGTGCGCTGAACCAGGACACCAATATCTCTGTCCACAAGGCTGCTGTCGCAACACCCAGTGAAAATCTGGTTCCGCTGACGAATTCGGTTGAGCTGGGCGCGCACGGCGTGGAGTTCAATAAACCCGTGTCGCTCAACGTCTGCTATGACCCTGCAACCCTCGCGGCGCAGAATCTTAAGGAGGAGACTGTTGCGGTCTATTACGTCGACCCTGCTACCGGGGAATATGCATCCGTAGGTGGCTCTGTAAATAAAGCCTCGCATTGCATTACCGCCGATTTACAGCATTTTTCAACCTATCTGGTCGCTGCGCAGATTCTGCAGGGTGGTAACAACGCCCCTGTAATTTCAGCACCGACGCTTCTGCCGACGGCACCGATGGCCGGCCTGCCGCTGCGCCTCTCGACCGTCATCACCGATTTTGAACAGAGTACGGTCAACGGCCAGATTGGTTTTGGCCAGATCGCAACAGCAAAACTTTTCTACCGGGTTTATCAGGGTGATGTGAATGCCGCCCCTTATACCGAGGTTGCCCTGGCGCCGGATTACAATGATGCGACCGGTACGCGGTATACGGCGAAAATTCCTGCAAACACGGTCACGACTGCTGGGCTCGAGTATTATATCCGCGCGGTAGATAATTTAGGGCTCGCAAAATTGCGCTACCCGACCAAGGTCGCCAACCAGCCATCGATTGTTATCAACCGCACAGCAACGGGCCTGTCGTTCCAGACGAATGTGGTCACCGATCTCGCCGCCGGTTTTAAGCGTTCTTACACCGTTAAGGGCAATGATAATCTCGGCGGCAGCTACAATGTCGAAGTGGAATCCTTTGCGGTAAACAACAGCATTGGTAATGCAGTCCAATTGTCTTCCGCGGTAGTCCAATTTACCGCCACGACTGCAGGTGCGCAGAACTATCGCATCGGCTCGCTGACGGTAAATTCAGGTGCATTTACGCTGACATCGCAGGATATCCGCGTGCATGCAGGCATGCTCGACCATATCGCACTGCTCTCACCCGCTGGCGTTGTGTTGGGAAATTCGATCACCGTGAACGCGAACTCAACCTATGACTTTGATGTTTTGGGCTACGATGCCTATGGCAATACGACAAATGTACTGCCGCTGTTTGTGATCGTACCGGTCTCAGGCGCAGGCACGATTTCGCCGACAGGCCTCTACACCGCGCCTGCGACGGCACAGACAGCGACGCTGGTCGCGACGCTCGACGGTGTGCAGGATAGTATTTTGATTAATGTGGTGGTCAATTCTGGGTGGATGGTGACTGGAAGCTTAAATGGTTCGCGCTATTGTCATACCGCCACTCGTCTTACCGATGGCCGTGTGCTTCTAACTGGTGGGTATTCTGACGTTACCGGTGCACTTCAGAATGTTTCTGAGATATTTGACCCTAATGGTAATGCTGGTGCGGGCATGTTTGTTATCACTGCTCCTATGATTTCTTCAAGAACGTGCCATACGGCCACCCTATTACCTGACGGTCGAGTGTTCATTACAGGCGGATATAATGGTATCGCTAGCAATTCAAATTACAGTTCTGAAATTTTCGACCCTAACGGAAATGGGGGGGCTGGGGTTTTTACGCTTACCGCTCCGATGTCTGTACCAAGGCAATTTCATGAAGCCACACTCTTGAACGATGGTCGCGTTTTGCTTACAGGTTCTTATGACTCAACGTTAGGTCAAATTAGCGCTGAAATTTTTGATCCTGCGGGCAATGGCGGTCTTGGTAGCATTGTTTCTACCGCCAATATGATGATGCGAAGAGGGGCTCACACAGCAACCAAGCTATCGGATGGCCGGGTTGCAATTATTGGGGGCGTAGGTTCTGGAGTATTTATATCAGCTACGGAAATCTTTGACTCAGCAGGAAATGCAGGCACAGGTAGCTTCACGTTGACATCTAATATTTCCTCACAAAGGCATTTCCATACAGCAACGCTCCTGGCGGATAACCGTGTGCTCATTACGGGCGGCACGGATAACACACAGTTGAGCGGTTCTGAATTTTTCGATCCCGCAGGCAATGGTGGTTTGGGTAGCTTTAGTGTTGCTGCTAGCATGTCCTCGGCAAGGTCTTTAGCAACCGCAATGCTCCTGGCAGATAACCGTGTACTCATCAGCGGCGGCTCGGATCAAACAGGCCCACTTAGCAGCTCTGAAATTTTTGATCCCATAGGCAATGGTGGTTTGGGTAGCTTCAGCATTGCTGCTAACATGTCTTCGCCGAGAGTTTATCACCGAGCAGTAATATTAGCCGATGGTCGTGTCCTCATTACTGGCGGGTATAATGGCGTAAATGCCTCAGATACTGCCGAAATTTATCAGCCATAATCAGGCGGTCTGAGCAGAGCCAAAGCCACCAGAAGGTGGCTTTTTTATTTCTACGGCCCAAAGAGTTGACTGTCACTCTGGCGCGCCGCACCAAACAGTTACACTTGTTTACTTTTTTTGGCCCCGAAAACTTCCCCAAGGCATATAGTCGTATACAAAGTTAGTGTAGCCGGGGGTATACCTACGCAATTCTACGCGAATTGTCGTACCAAATTGCCTTAAGCTCGTCTAACCCAGAGAGACAAACCGCAGGAGACAACAATGAGCCAGGTAAAAAGACACCTTAAAGTGGGGATTTCCCTCTTTATAACAGCGCTATTCGCGCTGAATTGTGCGCGTTCATCGAAAACGCAATTTTCGCAAAATCTAGAAGCCGACGCAGGTAAAGCCGCGCCGACCTATGAACAGTGGGTTGCTCTGGTCGGGCAAAGCAAAACAGATGCTCTCTACGCGGGTGTGGGTCAAGATAGTCTCAACTTGCTCACCTATGGTATCGGCCAGTCGAACATGGTGCAACTAATCAACGCTATTACTTCAACCGATAAGCTCATTACTCTCGTTGGGAATGATAACAACGTTGGTACCGGTCCCGGCGGTCGCACTGGTCTCGGTGTGGTCGTCACGCTTTATTTGGTTCTTCAAGTCGATGCGCAAATGCAGATTAACATCTCCTCAAATCTGCCCGCGCCCGGTGGCTCGACACCGACTGACAATGATACGATCGCTAACCTTGCGAGCGTCGTGAATACATTATCTTCAGCTGAGGTTCAAACCAAGATGGTTGATTTGTTCGGTACTACCGGTGCTGGTCTCGGGTTTGATCTTTCTCGCAGTCTCGCAGCCGCAACGACTGAAACAGTTCCGAATCAGCTTCTTTATGTCCAGCGCATGGCGAAAGTTGTGGCGCATGTATCTCCAACAGCCTCATCTTGCGCAGCGAAACTCTGCCCGCTCATGACAGGCCTAACCGCTGCGGAAGTTACGGGTAAACTGGCCCCTATGATTAAGGGCGTTACAAGCGCGGACAAACTCGTAGAAACAATCGAATCTACGGCAGCGATTGCCAACCTTATCACAGTAATGCAAGGTGTAACTGTCGCGAATGTGACGGCAAAGATGGTGCCGATTATCAACGCTGTTACAGACTGCACCAAAATGGGCTATACTATTAATAATGTGACAACCCTCGCAACGCTTATTAACATTATCAACAATGTTCAAGTGCCCGCCAACATGGGAACTTTGCTCAATCTCGCAGAAAACGGCGCGACCTGGGCATCTCAGGTTTCACCGGCTGAAACATGGGGTGTTCCGACCAAAGCGGCACCGTTTGGGACTGCTGGCACGGGCTTGACCCACCAATATAACCTGACAAGCGGTACAGGTACGGTTCCCATTGGTGCTTTCGCCATAGCTGGTGGTAGCGGCGGTTCAAACTACCTGCCGGGGGTTACTGTTACGGTAACGGGTTGCACGGTTCAGCCGACGGTGCACTTGAATATATCATCTGGTATCATTCAGACAACGGGTCACTATGTGACGACAGCCGGTACTGGTTGCGGGGCCAACGGATTGAAGGGGTTGACCGTAGTTACTCCCGCCACATCTAAAACAACCATGGCACGCCTCATTGACATTATCAACGGCCTAGCTCCAGCTGCTACCTACTATAAACTCCTGAACCTGGTCGATGGCGTCACAGACATGACTAAAATGGTTCGCCTGATTCAGGATTTAATGGTGGCCGATGACGTTGTCGACCTGATGAATAATATGAGCGGCCTTGCAGGAACTGGTGGAACTTGTACTGTTCCCAACGGTACAGATACCGTTACCATTGGTGGCGGTGGTGGTGCGGGCGCAACGGCGGTTTCGTTTAATGTGGGCGGGCAAATCGCCTACATTCGTATGACGGCAAACGGAGCGGGTTATACCAGCCAGCCGGCCATGAGTGTCCCGGGTTGTACTGGGGCACCGCTGACGTTTACCGCAGTTGGGCCGACGGCCGACGGCAGGCGGTGCGCCAATCACAATGATTTCAGTAAACAACCCGCTGAACAACCTTGTCCAAGTCGTGGAGCAGTTGTCGCTGGCAAATATGCCTCGCTTGCAACAGGTCATGGATGGTCAGAGGACTTTTGATAATACCGGTACGCAGCCCAATGCGTCTCTCACGACGACTTATTTGGGTAAGCTGAACGTGCTGATGCAAAATTTGTCGCAAGGTCAAGAAGGCCCCCTCAAAGTTGGCGACCTGCTTGCCGGTGTGACGAACACAGATAAGATCATCGATTTGATCTGGGGTGTGACAACCACAACGAATCTCTCAACGGTCATCAATGGTATTTTTAAATCTACCGAAGTGCCGGGTTGCAGTGATGGTAGTGCTGGTACCTTTGTCGGTCCCAGCACTACAACCGCTTCTGACACGGGAACCTGCGAAAACTCGGGTAACGGCTTCTTCTACGGCGAGCGTGATCGTGCTGTAACGACGCTGGTTTATTTGGTGGAAAACGTTGCGAATGCGGCAAAGCTGATCTCGATGATCGATAACATCACACCGGCGAATGTGATCGCCTTGGTGAACCACACAGCCACGTACAGCCAGCACGCGGATGGTACACCACATGTTTACCCGCGTGGTGCTGTGGGTCTGGATGCTCAAGCTGCCGGTAAGCGCCTTACAAAAATCGTCGATAATACAACCACCATCGCCCAGCTTGTATTCGTAACGAATAACGTGAGTTCGATGATTAAGATGTCTAAACTCGTATCTTTTATGGATATTGGAACTGTGGCGACAGACGGTACGGGAAAAATGGCGACTTTGATCAATGCCATCGGCGGCACCAACTGTTATCTTTCAACAACAGTCCCCGGTCGTGGTAACACGACAGCTGTAGCCCCGGGCGGCAGTGCAGCCTGCGTGACACAGAACAGCCAGAATGCGACCGGCATGGGTAAGATGGTCAACGTGGTTGACTTCGTTGCCGGTAGTACAGTGTCCGATGCGATGGTTCAGTTGAAAAATCTCCTGAATGACGTAACTGATATCAACAAAACCGCCGACCTCATTAACCAGACTGTGAATTCTTCAAACATTGTTGGTCTTCTCAATGGTGTGACCGATGTGCGCTATGGTACTTCGACGACTGCGCTGGTATCTCTTCTCAACAACCTGCCGCGGGGTGAGATCAGCAAGATGGTTTCGCTCGTGGGTGAGATCGGCAACGCTTCCGGTACTGCGACAGCAACCTTTCCGGGTGATGACCACGTGTTGATCGCACAGTTGATGTCAAACTACGTATCGGGTTCAATTGCGACAACGTCGGGTGTGGGTGTTGCTCGTATGAGCGAGATGATTGGCTCGTTGAACGTATCGGGTGGTCAGAACTATACGACGGCTCCGGCCGTGGGTGGTTTGAATGCGGGCGGCGGTACAGGTGCAACTGCAACGGCGACTATCTCTGCAGCCCTCGGCACGGTTACCAAAGTGACGCTGACGGGTGAGGGGGTCTGTACGGTAGCGCCTACCGGTGCAACCGTTGGCGGTGGCGGCACAGGTGCGACTGTCTCGGTCGTAACCGCCCCAACGTCCGCTTCAGCAACAAACTTCAAAGTTAAAGCGGTTTATCTGACGAATGGCGGTTCAGGTTATACAGCTTCGACGCTGACCTTTACGGGCGGAACCTGCGGTACCGCGCCAACGGCCACGACGCAGATTAACGGCGTCATCGGTGTCAGCGTGACCAATGGTGGTACCGGTTATACAGATAGCTTCAGCTCACCGACTGTTACGTTCACAGGCGGTGGTGGTACGGGCGCATCTGCAACAGCTCTTGTTGCGGGTCCGATCAACACACTAACCAGCTTTTACGGCGGCGCTGGTTATACCAACGGGCAGATTTGCCCCATCCGCGGTGCCGGTGGTTCAGGTGGTACATGTACGGTCGCCGTTACGGGTAGTGCGGTTACCGGCTGCAGTGCAATTGCCGGTGGTTCGGGTTATATTGACGGTCAAATTGTTTCGATTGGCGGTGGTGCTACGGTTCGTGGCGTGCTCACGGGCACAAATCTTACCAGCATGACCGTCGAAAATAGCGGCTGCGGTTATGGTGCAGCTCCAACTGTTACAGTCCTAACCGGTGCGAACGAATGTGCGACTGCAGGTACTTATGCCGCTAACCTGACGGCGGGTCGTGTGACATCTATCACCGTTACTACGGCAGCAACGGGCTGTCCGGCCAACCCGACGATTGTCATCGGTCAGGCTCCGTATGCGGCGCACGGCGATGGTGCGACGGCGATCGTCAATAACGTCACTGGTGGTACGGTTGTTGCAATCAGCATCTCATCGGCATCGGATAGCCTTGCACAGCTGCTCACCAACACAGAGAAAGCTCCGCGCGGTGCGGCGGTTAACTATAATGGTGCGACAACGCCTAACGTTTCAGCGCGCGAGGCGATGGTGCGCATGCTGCACCACGGCGTCAGCCATACCAGTGCCGGTTATACGGTAAGCCCTGCGCCTTATCCAGGTATAGGACCGGTACACATCGCGCAGAATGTGCTCAACAACCTGAGCGGTGCGGGTTCGGTGATGACCGTGGTGAATATGCTCAACAGCGATTCGACCAGCCTTACAGACTTGGTGGTCTTGATTGGCTGCGGTGATCATGTCGAGTACGCGAATGGCAACACGCTGCCGCTTACCGACAACGACTTCCACTTCTTCTGCTCAAGCCATACGCCAACTCTCTGGTAACAGGCTGAACAAGAGAATAACAGTAAAAGGGCCGCGCAAGCGGCCTTTTTATTTAGAGCTGCCGGCTTCGGTTCGTATGGCGTAGTTGTCGATAATCATACGTCTAATACAACAAGTGCGCGCGCTGATCTTAATGATTTTCCTGATTTTACCGCCGGTGTTGCCGCTCAGCGCAGGCGCCCGCATTTCACTCGGCTATGGCATGCAGCTGAATTCGATGCTGAATTCAACGTTTAACGGAAATCTCGGCAAAATGGTCCTGAATGAAAGTGGTCAGGCGCTCAACGGTACCAGCGGCACGAATGCCTACAGCAGCGTTTGGTCTGCGAGCGGCAGTGATACGGCAGCGTATGCGCTGGTGCATCTGCCCGAGCTGCGCATCGCTGCCGACCTGGGTGCGCCGCAGGCTTTTCACCTGGGCGTGTTCGCCTCTGTGTCGGGTCTCGTGCCGCAGACATCGGCGTATTATTTGGGTTCGTACCAACTGAGCGAAGCGGCCACGTGTTCGGGTATTAATTACAATAAATGCCCGCTCGCGGCGACGAACTTTGTGGCTGCCAGCGGCAATGCGACATACGACGCCGAGCTGCGTTCTAACCTGCGCTTTATGAATGTCATCGCGGGTCTGACATTCGGTAAAAAAATTGCCACCATCGCGACGGGCGATGTGATACTGAACGGCGAATTCGGCATCAATGTGCAGGCATTTTCTGTGAGCTCGCAGTTTGTCGCTTCGCGCTGCTCGGGTGGCGGTTCAACGCCCTGTGCGAGTACCTCTCAGGTGCGTGTTATACAGTCAGAGCTCAAGACAGCGTCGACGTATGCGCTGGGGCCAGTTCTGGGCGTGAGCCTGCGCTATGAGCGGCCACAGGCGTTTTGGTTCGTCGAACTCAATGCTGCAGCGACGGTTTTATTTTACCGCCTGGAAAATTCCGGCTATACGAGCTTCGTCGCCGGCGGTACGATTGCCTTTTCGCAGACGGCGACGGCGCAGGGCGTTGAAGCGGCGCAAAATGTTTTTGCAGTGCTACCAGCGGTGACACTGAGATTTGGGGTGCGCCTGTGAAGCGGCTGTCGTCATTGCCTACTTCTATACGTCTTATTACCTATGCGGGGGCGGCTTTAATGCTGGGTAGTTTAGCTGCCGCCGAGCCCCTTAAATCCGATAAGGTCGTGTTGCGGGCTTCTGAGGCTCCAGGAAAGATTACCGACGAAAAAGGCGAGGCGGTGGTAAAACGGCCGTCGTATTTCAGCATATTTCTCGGCAACCGGTTTTCTTTACCTGATTCGAATGCCGCTGCGAATGCGAAGACCTTTGCTGAAAATAATATTTTGCGCACGGGTGAGACCATCTATAGATCCACCGGCGCCACGCTCGCTGAAGAGAAATTCAGCCCCGGCCTTGAGCCGCAGCTGCGCGCCGAGTGGGAGATCCCCTTTGAACGCATTTCTTTTTTGCCGCAATGGTCAAAATTCGCCGCACACCTTTCTTTCGAAGGTGGATTCACTTCGGCGCAGAATACCCTGACCTCGAGCGGGCCGTTTCGTTATCAGAATAGCCAGGCGAATGCCGCCGAACTCACCGATCTCACTTACACGGGCAGTCTCACCGTCAGTGAAAAGCGGCAGAATCTGACGCCCATGCTGGGTGTCGGCGTGGCGCTTCCCGCCCAGGGTGATTTTAAATTTCTCTTTCGCATGGCTGCCGGCGTTTCGTTGCAAAACGGGCAACGCACGTACGAGCTGACGCTGAATCCCCAGTATGTTTCCGCAACCAGCAATCCGACTTATAGTGACACCTATGTCATAAAAAGCTCGGTCACGCAATCGTATGCGATGGCGATTTTGCCGGCGGGTCGCGCTGAGCTCGGGGTAAGAATGCGCATTGCACAGCGCATGCATTTGTCCCTGATCGGCTCTATGACCGTGCTTTACGGCGTTCTGCCATTTGATACCACGGGCACATTCACAGAGCAGGGCGGGCAAAAAACGGTGTATCAAAAGGTTATTACGGGCATCAGCGATGAGGATTCCCTGCGCCTGATTCCCGCTGTTTTTTTGGCACTGAGTATTGAGTTATGAACATGTATAATAAACACGTGTTCACTAAGTTTTTTAAGCCTTTATCGGCAGCGATCGCTGTGTCTATAGCGATGTGCTCGCTGAATTTTTCTCCTCTGCACGCGCAGGCAGCCGGAGGTATTCAGTTAAAGAAGAAGACCACTAAAAAACGTATCGATGCCAAAGGCAATCTCGTCGAAGAGCAGGCCGCCGTTGAAGATATGTACAACGAGACGAATATCGGTTCGATCGCGCAGCTTGACCCGCGCGCCAACCGCGCCTTCTTCACGCACACGTGGTTCATCAAGGCTTCGACAACGGTAAACTATTTCAATCTCGGCAACGAGTTCAACGGCGTTATCAAACAGATCGAGGGCGCCTTCGGCGGAGATACGCTGAGCATGAATCTCTTTACGATCGACGGCAAAATTTCCATGAATACGGCGGACCAGATACAGCGGGCGCCGACGCACTTTCTGCCGACGGGCAACCTTTCGCTCGGCTTCTATCTTGGTAGCCACCAGATCGAACTCGAATTTGGTCTCGCCGGTCTTGTGCCGCTGAAGACTGTCGATAGCAGCACGAGCATGACGCTGCAGGATAAATCATCGAATTGTTCGGGCACCGGTTGCAAACTTGCATCGATGGGTTTCGTGAATCCGGGTTCCCGCATCGGGCAATACGATTTCAAAATGACGATGAATGAAGACGTCTGGATTCTCACGCCGTCGTTGGCCTACGATTATATTTTTCTGACGCGTAAATGGGGGCGCCTGAGTCTCGGCGGCGCGGTCGGCGCGATGATTCTTTCGACTTCGCAGCAGATTGCCTTCAAGGCCGTGCGCACCGACCTCACGCAGGTCGAAGCCCCGCTGGATTACCTGAAGCAGCGTATCTTGCAGGGTACTGCAAATTCCACGAACGTGACGGACATTGGGCCGATTTTTCGTCTGCATGTAACGTACCGGCCGCCGCCGATGACAAAATTCTGGAACACGCAGATGGAAGTGCGGGTCGGCGGTAACTATGGTTTTGTTTACCTGAACCGCGACGTCGACGGCACGGGCCAGGCTGTATTGGGCGACACTCTGGCGGGTACGTTTCCTCTGACGACACTTGGCTTTAAAAGCCATGAAGTGAATAAGTTCGAGCTGCTCGGGGGATTTATTCAGGTGGGGATAGTGTTTTGAGAGTAGTTTTTCCCTGCCCTGTGTCCCCCTCCCGACCTCCCCCGCATGCGGGGGAGGTGACTCTGGCCAGAAAATTTTATAGAGGCGTGTGTGTCACTTTCGCATTATTGCTCCCCTCTCCGCATGCGGGGAGGGGATGGGGGTGGGGACTCCTGATGCTCATCCTTTGCCTTCCCCTGGCGGCGCAGACTTTAAAGCCCGCCGACCCTGCGGCTGATCCGACAGGTATTACTGGCCCGTCGACGCCGATGGATTTTCCGGCGCCTGGCGAAGGGGCGGCTATCGGTAAGATGCCCAAGGTCGAAGGCACTCTGGCGAAAATCCGCGCGAAATATTTTTATCTCGGCGAGTTGACCTGGCGCGGTGGCATTCTCCTGACGAAAGAGACCACCGACTGGGGCGAATCGCGTAAGACTGCCATTGAACAGGATATCTTCCGCCGGGCGAGTCAATCCAACAACTCGACGAATGTTACGGTGCCGATGGCGCAGAACAACGCCATGAATTATATGGTCGGTATCGAAGGTCTCTTGGGCGTCAATCTCGACCAGTTACCCGGTTTGCGCGGCATCAACGCTCTTAAAGATAAGAAATTCTTCCGCATCGGCTTTCATGCCTATATGGCGCCGTTCTACAAACAGACAACGCAGACAATCAGTGGCCCGTTTGCCTACTACGATGCCAATGCGCTGGTGCCGACCCGTACCTATGACGGCCAGGTTCAGGTGGATGAAAATCTGCTGACCGTTTCTCCGGGCATGAGCTTCTTCTATTGGTATGAGAAGGGGCTATTTGATCGCCGGCTGATGCCCTATTTAGGGGTCGAAGTGGGGCTTTCCCTGATTTATGGTAAACGAAAGTACACTTTAATGGCACAACCATACTCCTATGTGGAATCTAATAGTACGACGTCATCGTACCGGGTTGAGGCCAACTTGCAAGAGAGCATTATCAATGATTTCGGCTTTCGTGTTATGCCCGCAATCGGCTTCCAGTTTCATGTATCGGGCGGGCATTATTTAGACTTGCGCGTGGGATACCAGTTGCAAGAGTATAATGTGACGCTCAACCGCCGGGGCTCCCTGACCGAGACAAAAACCTATGCCGACGGCAGTTTTGCGGTAACCTGGAGCGAAGATTTTCTTACTAAAACCAAGACGGCTAAGGTATCACAGAGCGGTATCGTGATACTTTTAGGCTATACCGCGGGGTTATTTTAGTGGTAAGGCTTACGCCACATAGACATTCCTTCAAAACCTTGCGCCTCGCACTGCTTGTGCCCGTACTTGCGGCCTGTATCGGCCGTGCGACCCCGCCCGAGCAGGTGAAGCTCACACAGCAACAGAACGAAGTCCTCGGCAAGTTTGCGCGTCAGGTGGGTGAGAAAGAGATCAATATTCTCCTCAAAGACCCGAATGACACGACGCTGCCGGGTTTGCCGGTGGGTGACCTGCTTTATATTCTTTCTAAGGTCAATGAAGACAAGTTGATAAAGTTGGTGAAAGGTATCAGCGCAACATCCACACTCGAACTGATTCTCGCCATTAAACGTGTCGGATGCACGCGCGTGAACGATAATCCGCTACCGGCGCAATATACTTTCGACGCCACCTCGGTAGCCAGCATGAACAGTTGCAAATGGAATCACTTCCATTTACCCAACATCATGGTGCAGCTCTTAAACGGCATCAATGACAACGGCCTGACGACGCTGATCGATACAGTGAAGCACTCCTATACAAATCTTGCCTGCGCTTCGAACGCTTCGGGATTCCTGGCCACAGACCAGGCGCTCTGTCCGGCGCCGACGATGATCACCACGCAGCCCGCCACGACCGCGCTTGCTGATCCACTCAACGCTCCGTTTAATCCCGCAAACCAGCGCTATAAGGTTTCGGTCGAGCACTATGCGTTTCTCATGAAGATCGCATATGTCGCGGCGGGGTTCGATTATCCGCAGCAGGCGACGGACCCTAATTTCGCTTCAGAAACTTTATCGGGACCATCAAAGCTCTATAATCTCATGAATTTGACGAACGACGGCAGAGACATGGTCTTTTTGTTGGATTCGTTTGACAAAGGAGTGTGCCCGGGTAGCTGCGTTAATGTCACTACAGGAAACATTCTCACCGTAACGGCGGCGGGTGGTAATTTGTGGACCGACATACAAAACGGTACTCAATTGTTGAGCCTGAAAAATTTGCTGAGCATCATCGATCAGGTTCAGGATACTTCAAAGATGGGCATCCTCGTCAATGGTTACCGGCCGGTAAGTGGGCGCTACGATACCAGTTACGATAGTGGGCAATTGCGGTACTATATGGACCGTCTTCGCGTAGTGCTTGAGCGCACAACAGTATGCACGGCGGTCTCGTATCCCGGAACCGCCGCTGAGCAGGCCTTACAGGATTTTTCTAATCCGCAGGGCGGGGTGGCAGCTTGGAATACCAAACTTGCGACGTTGATTAACCTGATTTCCATCGCCAATGTCGGGCGGATGATGGATTTGATCTATTTTATCGAAGACGGCTACAGCTTAAATCATACGAGTACATTCGCCTGCCCAGGGCGGGGCATCGACAACCTGATGGTCATGCTTAACAACTTGAATAATACGCCGAATATCCATAACGCGCCGAATACGACGAATAACGAGCTGATTACCGCGGCATACCTGATCGACAATGTTGCGCTGGCGCCACTCGATGCAAACCCGGCAAAACGCAATAAGGTCAAATACCTCGTAGAGTATATGGGTACAACTCTCGACGTGCTACAATTGGCTTGTTATACTGCCGTTGCGGATCAAGTTGATGGTGTCGCGCCAGCGGATGGTACTCCCGAAACCTGCGATAACCGCGGGCTTATCAATCTGACCGCAGACGGTTCAAAACTCACAGATGCCGCCGTTGCAGATTTAACCGCGGCGGGCCAGAAACTGACCAACCTTTTGGGGCAGATCACGGAAATCGAAGACATGCGCTTTCTTGTGCGCAAGGTCAGCATGTCGAACATGACGCAGATCATCGCCGGCTTGCAGATCGTCAGCACGATCAACGTCGCAAATCTTGTGAATCAGATTTCCGGATTTGACTGTTGGGGAGAAAATTTTGGTCTCATCAGTACTACTGTCAACGCACCGGGCGCAGGTTACACCAGCGCGCCTGCTGTAACTTTTGGCGGCACCGGAGCGGGCGCTACCGGTAAAGCGGTCATCGAAACCGATACGCTCAATTTTGCCGCAACCCTGGGCCAGGTGAAAGCAGTTGTTGTCCTAAATGCTGGTACTGGTTATAATCCGGCGCCGACCGCAGTGCCGCTCATTCTTACAGGCGGTGGTGGAGCGGGAGCCAACGTGACGGCACGGGCAGGCAGCTGCAGGTTCAATGCGACACCACCTTTGGAATACCGTGGTTTTCCATCGTCAGCGGTGGCCGGAGCCACCGGAGCTACCGGTTTAGGCAAAATGGTGAACGTCATCAACCATATCACTGGATCTCCCACCACTGTCGTTACGATGATTAACGGCGTCACAGACGGCCAGAAACTGGGTGTGCTCATTAATGGTATTACGCGTTCGAGTAATCTCGTGGGTGTGGTAAATGCCACGGTGGATGCTTCACGCAATAATAATGCCACAATGACAGATTTGATAACCCTGTTAAACGGCATCACACTCGCAGATACCTATAAACTTGTGCATATGCTCGATAACCTTGGCAATGCCACGGAAATTGATAATCTGATTACGGTACCCAACGGCGATCATGACATGGTGGCCCAGCTGATCGCTCCTTACAGCAGAACGGGAAATTTAGTCGATGCTAATTCCGGCGTTGGCGTCGCTGCGATGGCCAACCTGGTTTCATCTCTCAGCATGCATGGCGGCGGCGGTTACACCAACGGGGGCACAGTGACGGCTCCCGGCGGGATGACGGCTGTGGTCAACGTAGCAACTGTTAACGCAGTAACAGGCATTGAAATGAATAATGTCGGGGCCGGCTGTACTTCGCTGCCGACGGTAACAATAACCGGCGGAACAGGATCCGGTCTTCAGGTCGCTCCTTATCTGTGGGCGGGACAAGTTCTTCGCATCAATATTCTGAACGGCGGATCTTATACGGTCGCGCCTACTCTGACGGTATCCGGTGGTGGTTGCACCACGACACCGGTGGCAACAGCACGCATTAACGGCATCGGAACCGTGACTGTGACGAATGGCGGTACCGGTTACAATAATAACGGTATTGCACTGACAATCTCTGCCGGCCCGGGCGCCGGTGCGGTGTTAGTCCCGACAGTCAGCGGTACAATTGAAGCGCCGGCATTCCCTGGCCTCGGATCTTATTCGAGCGGAACACGTTATGTTACAGGTAATATTTGTCCGATTACCGGAGCCGGAGGTTCCGGAGGAACCTGCACTATCGTGGCAGGCGCTACAGGCAATCTTACGGGTTGTAGCGCGATTAGCGGGGGCAACAATTATGGTGTGGGCAGGGTTGTTAAAATCGGCGGCGGAGCGACTGCAGTTGCCGCAGTTTCAGGCGGTAATATAGCTACCGGCTTAGGTAGTGCTGCCGGTGGGTTGAAAATTGTTGATACCGGCTGCGGTTACGGCGCAGCTCCGGCGATTCAGGTTATCGGTTGCACGACGCCTCCAACGGTCGCTATCGTGTTTGACGGCGTTTCCGGTCGCGTGACGGACTTGAACGTCACCGCCCCCGGAAGCGGATGCACTACTGGCGTTAAGGTGCGTATCGGTGAATCGCCTTATGCTTACCATTCTGACGGCGCAACCGCCATTGTTCAGAATGTAACTGCTGCTTCCGGAAAAGTCAGTGCCATCAGTGTTTCCGAAGCTTCCGTCAACGCGGCGCAGTTAGTGCAGCTTCTCGACCGTGATGCTACGGGTGGTGGTATCGCGTTCAACTACCGTGCCGACGACGCCACTTGGACACCCACTTCTGCCTGTAGTGGCAGCGGGCTGGTGCCGACGGTCGGCGTACCTTGCACAGGCACGGATACGCTGCGTCCCAATATTTCGACGCGCGAGGCTATGGTGCGCCTATTGCACCACGGTGTTTCTCCGACGACGACCAGTGCGAAGGGTTTTTTTAACGGTGCTGGCGGAGTCGGCCCCGGAACTTTGGCGCTTGATTGGCCGGGGCTCGGACCGCAGTACATAGCAGGCGCAATTCTGAATAACGTCGGTAGCGCCTCAACGCAGACACTGGTTACCCTTATGAACAGCGATACGATCTCTCTTGAAGATACCATTATTCTCCTGGGCTGCGGAGATCATTCAACTTATTCCAATGGCTGGACGACATTTTCGTGGCAGCAGCTCTGCACCGCTGTCGGCCCCGGCATCTGGTAACAACCAGCCGGTTCGTATTCTCTTGACGTAGCGCCCGGTGATTACCGGCTGAATCCAAGTTCGTCATTTGAAACTGCTCCAGACATACCTTCTGTTTTCTGCATTGCTGTTCTCTTACCACGCCGTCTTCCATATCCTGTTTTTGCAGAAAGCTGCCACTCCGCTTGCCTGGTTCGTTGCGCTGCGCTACACGGCAGCCACCGTTTCTGCTGCGCTTTTTGTTCCCGGGCTGATCTATCTGATCGCAGGCAGGGTATCCCTCTTGAAAAAGGCGGTATTATATTTTGCCGGCATTTTGCTGTTTTTTTCCAGCGTTATTCTCGCGGGCGATCTTGTGTATTACCGCCAGGCGGGTAAACATATCACCGTCGAGTTTGCCCTTGCACTGCATAACTTCGGCGAAATCGCAGGCATGGCGCTGCGCGAATATCTTGTCCTGCTCACTGTGACGATATGTTGCGGCGCGATATTTCTGTATCTCTGGCAGCGCCGCATACAGGGGCAATTTGCCCCACCATGGAAGTTGTGGGTTCGGGCTTGTGCGGCGGTCTTGTTTATTTTGCTGAGTCTCGTGGCTTTCCGCGGCGGCTTACAGGATCGCCCGATGCGTCCCGCCGATGCCTATCAGTATTTACCCCAGGTCGAAGCTGATTTTGCTCTGAACGGACTCTACACCGCCCTGTATGCTTCTTACCACCGGGAAGACTTTCCCGCACGCGGCGATCGGGAAAGCGTTCTTCTGACGCGCTCTCTTTTAGGGGGCCCGCAGGAACAATTTCTCAGCGACGAACTTCCCTTCTACCGCTCCTTTACGCCGGCAGTGCCTGCATTAAAAAAGAATGTCGTTTTCCTCATTCTCGAATCCTGGTCGGCGCGGCGGCTCGGCGCCTTCGGTGATAAGACAGGCGCGACACCGTTTTTCGACGCCCTCGCGCAGAAAAGTTGGTTCTTCACAAATGCTTTTGCTACCGGGCGGCGTTCGATTGCATCTTTGCCTTCGGCGGTGAGTAGTATTCCGACACTCTATGGTTCGCTCTACATTACATCGCCGCATGAACAGAATTTCCAACGCGGCATGGGGTCGATCTTCGCCGCGCAGGGGTATTCGACTTTTTTCACTTATGCCGCGAAAGCGGGCTCGATGGGTTTCAACGCGTTTGCGCGTCTCGCCGGTTTTGAAAATATTCTGACGCGTGAAAATTTTCCGCGCGAGGCGGCGCACGATGGCACCTGGGGCATCTATGATCACGTCATGTTTTCCCGCGTGCTCGCCGATATCGATGCGGCGCCGAAACCGGTTCTCTCCGTCGCCTATACCTTACACCCGCATCCGCCATTTACCCTGCCGCCCGGTAATGAGTTTTTTAAGGCGGATCTACCCCGCGGCAAATATTATAATGCCCTGCGCTATTCTGACAATACACTGCGCGATTTTTTTTCCGCGGCTGAAAAAAAGCCCTGGTTCAGGGATACGGTTTTTGTGCTCATGGCTGATCACGCTTTCGAAGATGTCCAGGGATATGATGCATTCCATATTCCGCTCATGGTTTATTCGCCCGGTTTTGTCGCTGCCAGGAAAGACCAGACTGTGGCTTCGGAACTCGATGTCTTGCCGACGCTGATCGATCTGCTGCATCTCAAGACAATGCATGCGTCGATGGGGAAATCCCTCTCTGCGCCCGGCCCGCATTTCGCCTACATTGACGCCGAACATTCAGGCGGTATCATCCGTGAGAGAAAGGGTGAGCTTATGGCGCTGCTCTACGATGCGGAAAAATACCGGGGCTATTTTAATATGAGCGAAGACGGGCAATGGCAGAGGGAGAAACACGAAGAGCCGTTTGCCGCTCCCGAAATGCAGGCCATGCGGAGTTATATCGCAGTCATGGGTCACGCGGTGGCGAAAAACCGCATTGCTCCCCGTCTGCGGTGAGCCTGTCGAACCGTTGACGCGCTGTTTCAAAAACATTTTTCGTCGGTATGCAACATAAACGACCTAAAATTGCGCTGATTGGCGCGGGCCAGATTGGCGGCAACCTCGCCCTCATGGCTGTACAAAAGGGCCTCGGCGACGTAGTTCTCTTCGACGTTGTCGAAGGCATACCACAGGGAAAAGCCCTAGACCTCTATGAATCGACTCCCGTCGACGGTTATTCGAATTCCATCGTCGGCACCAATTCGTACGACGACATTAAAGACGCAGATCTCGTCATCATCACAGCGGGCATTCCGCGTAAGCCCGGCATGAGCCGCGACGACCTGCTCGGCACGAATGCGAAGATCATGACCGACGTGGCGACGAACCTCAAACGCGTCGCACCCAATGCTTTTGTGATCGTGATCTCGAATCCGCTCGATGCGATGGTATACCTGTTCCAGAAGGTTTCGGGTTTCCCGAAAAACCGCGTGCTCGGTATGGCAGGTGTGTTGGATGCCGCGCGGTTCCGTACCTTCATTTCTATGGAAACCGGCGTCAGCGTCGCTGACGTGACAGCATTCGTACTCGGTGGCCACGGCGACACGATGGTCCCGCTGCCACGCTACAGCTATGTCGGCGGCGTTCCACTGCCCGACTATCCGGGCCTTACCGCCGAGAAGATTGAGCAGATGGTTGTCCGCACGCGTAACGGTGGCGGCGAAATCGTGGCTCTCCTTAAAACCGGTTCGGCATTCTACGCGCCGGCCGCCTCGGCGATTGCGATGGCCGAGAGCATTCTACGCGACCAGCGCCGGGTTTTTCCGGTGGCCGTGTACTGCGAAGGTGAGTATGGCTACAAAGACCTGCACATTGGCCTGCCCGTAATCCTGGGTAAAAACGGCGTTGAGAAGATCATCGAGATCAAACTCACGGCTGAAGAAAAAGCGGCTCTCGACAAGAGCGCCGAGGCTGTGGAAGTCCTGAAAGGCGACCTGAAACGCCTGAATTTCCTCTAAGTTGGCCACCTGACCCGGTCTCCCCGGGTCGTCGAATCGCCGGCTCGCTCGTCTAACAGACAGTGCGGGCCGGATTTCACTTCACACCTCTGAATCCCGATAATCTATAGACTATGCGCGGATTGAAGAACACCCTTCTGGCCGCCGCGCTCTTTGCCTGTAGTCACGGCGCAATCTCGGGATTATCGACATGTAGTCCCATAACGGTTGATGCTCCGACTGTAGGCCCGATAGTGCAGGAAACTGTCGAAGCGGAGATTTGTAACCAGATCAAGACAAAATTCCAGACGGCCAATATGTCGCAGATTATGAACTACATGGCCAAGGCGAATACCCTGTCGGGGAAGGGGACGAGCGCGGATTACTGGACGAACCCGCAGGTTTTTACGCTCGGCGCCGGAGCCACGATTTCCGTAAACAACATTACCCCGCCGCTATCTTTTTCCGAACTCGAAACTTTTGCAAAAAAATATAAGGAAAACCCGGTTCCTGACGGGGGAACCGGAGTTGCAGCCAACGCAACACTGGGAATCAGCTTCAGGCACATGGGATTTCGACGCCGCGGCTGGTTTGATCCGAAAAATTTTAATGTCTATTTTTCTTTTCTTGTCACGCCGCAGATTAACTACCAGACGTACTCTTTTAAGACGACTGCCGTGGGTACGTATATTCAGTACAAGGCCGTGCCGATGCGTAAGACGCCATTTGGTCTTGTGACATGGGGCGGGGTTGACGTTGGTATCGGTTACAACTTTGCCTCGACGACGCTGGGTGTATCGAGCACGGATACGATTACGTCGGTAGCGTTTTCTACGAACGGCTACTCGGGAACATATATGCCCACGGGTACGCTGACGCTTAATTACTCGGCCCACCTGATACCTGTTGAGATATCGACGAATTTTTCGCTGTTATATTTTCTCTCATTCGCTGCCGGTATCGCTGCGGATATTCATCTGCTGAGCTCGGCGGAAATCACCGCCAATATCGATGGTAAGATAAAGATCGACGGTTATGGCCAAGGCGCCGACTATGCGAAATTTACGCAGAGTGAGAGCGCGAAAATCACAACGGTCGGCTTTCGGGCGTTTTTCGGGCCGCAGATCAATATCTGGAAAATTCGGGTGTTCTCCCTGTTGCATATCACAAGCGATAAGAGTTATGCCGCGACCGTGGGGGCACGTTTCTCATGGTGAAATTTCTGCTGCCCGTATTGGTCGTCTTCGTAGCGTGTACGAACTCATTCGTCATGAAACCCAAAACCACGGGCAAACCTATCATGGTCGGCGAGATACGCCAGATTGGCGGTGAAAAGAAACCGCATGATGCCAAACGCCCGCCCGATTTTTCGACGGAGATTGAGATTCTTGATACTCCCACATCGCCCTCTTTTGACTGGGAAATAAAACAGGCAGGCAAGCTCGATGACCGTCTTGCCGCAGCGACGCAGCTGGGTGAGCGCGACGCGCAGATCACGGAATTGAAGTTCGGCAGCTATGTTTTTTTTCCGATACTGCTTTATTTTGACAAGGACTGGATCCGTGTTTCGGGGTATACCGAACCGCTGAACTTCCCGGTGCCCGAACGTGTCTACCGCATATTAGATCCCGTCGTCCGCGATAAATCGGGTAAGAAAACCAAGACGAAAAAAGAAAAGAAAAAACCGACGAAGAAACGGAGGCGCGGATGAAATTGCGAATCGTAATCCTCTGCGCCGTAATTTCCGGCGGTTTTGGCTGTGTCGGCAACCGGCAGACCGTTAAGCTGAATGGACTCGACTACGCGGTATCGATGACGCCGACGATTTACGGCAACGACGGCGGTATCCGCGCCGACGGCGTGGGTTTGCAGGTAGTGGGTGACATTGAGGTCTCGCACCGCTACTGGTCGCTGGTCTACAGCTTTGTGCCGCTCGGCGACACAAAACAACAGATTCAGAATTTTAACCGGATCATCGAGTCACGCGGCGGCCACGGTGTCATTAATTTTGAAATCGAGAACGAAGGCTGCGATATGAACAATTTTGCGTATGTGATCGTTCCGGCCGTGTTGCCGTTTTTTCCGGGTTGCAGCAAGATTACCCTGCGCGGAAAAATCGTCAAACAGGTGAATTGAAAAACAATCTTTATTGACGTCCCTCGTCTGCGGTGTGTTCGAGTGTTATGGCGAAACCGACGCGCAAAAAGCCGATAAAAAAGAAAAAAATTCCGAAGCCCGTGAAGAAAAAAACACCGGCGAAAAAGACAGCCGGCAAAACCGCAGGCAACGCCGCGGGAATGCACGACGCCCGCGAAGTCGTGCACGAGCGCCGCTTCGAGACGCGCACCCTCGTCAGCAAGGTAACGTTTGCCGCGCTCTCCCTGAAAACTGAAAATTTCGGCGGCGCGGACTATACTTTAACAGTCGATATCAGCGGACTCCTGGTCGATGTTTCTTCAGGGGGATGCAGCCTCGTATTTATGAAGGCGAACCCGATTGCGTTAAAACTCAAACGCGAGATGCAATGTGTCGTGCAAATTGCACCCGATGCCCCGCGCGTGGCCACGCTGCGCTGGATTAAGGATTTGGACAGCCGCCTGATCAATGCCGGTTTGGCTTTCAGTTGACGATGCCATCCCCTTCGCTATTGCTGTAACCCATGATCCGCGGCATTTTGTTTCCGTTGTTACTTTTGCCCGTTGCGGTGCTGTTTGCCGAGATCAGTCCCGTATATTACAAAGAAATGCAGGAAAAAGCCCCTGAGCGGCTGCGCATCAAAGTGACCGATTTCTCACGCGACTGGTATTTCTGGCGCAGTGAGCGCAAGGTCAAGGTCTCGGCCGAGGTCGTCCGCGTGATAAAATCTGCCAGCGGGATTACCGCTGGTAACCGCGTGTTTTTTGAGTATGTTATCTTCTCACCGCCGGGTGATGGCTGGGCCGGCCCACGGCCGATGCCTGAACTTACCGAGGGGGTAGAGTATGATTTCTTCGGTGAGCGGGTGGATGTGGACAAGGCTAAGGGCATCGTGCTGACACCCACGGCGCGCGGCTATTCGTTCGAATCGCTGCTTTAACGACCGTCCGGCAATGCTTTACGCCGCGTCCGATACGCCGGATCGGATCATATGTTATCGGATCTTTCCCGCGATTTGAGCGCGAAGAAAATTTCTCCCGTCGAACTTCTGAACCAGACGCTCGACCAGGTCGGCAAGCACGACGAGAAGATTAAGGCATTCCTTGCCGTTGAAAAAGACCAGGCGCTGGCCGAGGCAAAAAAATCAGCGGATCGCATTCAGCAGGGCAAGGCGCTTTCTCCCTATGACGGCATTCCCATCGGCATCAAAGACAATATTGTGACGACGGGCCGCGTGACGCAGTGCGCTTCAAAAATTCTCGAAGGCTTTGTGTCGCCGTATTCTGCGACGGTGATTGAAAAACTGCAGGCACTGGGATTTATCACTTTGGGCCGCCTCAATATGGACGAGTTTGCGATGGGCTCCTCTACGGAAAATTCGGCATTCCAGATTACGCGCAATCCTTTCGACACAGACCGCGCGCCCGGCGGCTCATCGGGCGGTTCTGCCGCCGCCGTTGCTGCGGGATTTCTCCCCGTAGCGCTGGGCTCTGATACCGGCGGATCCATCCGCCAGCCTGCGGCCTTTTGCGGGCTTGCGGGCCTGAAACCGACCTACGGTACTGTCTCACGCTACGGCCTTGTGGCTTTTGCCTCAAGCCTCGACCAGATTGGCCCCCTCGCACACACAGTTGCAGACGTTGAGATCGTGCATAATGCCATCAAGGGCCATGACGTAAAAGATTCGACGACCATGCCTGAGTCGGCGTACAAGAACTGGAAGGGCAGTCTCTCCGACATTCGCCTCGGCATCGACGAAAAGATGCTCGAAGGTTTGTCCGCTGAGGTGCGCGCGTCTTTTGACCAGACCCTGGGTTTCCTCAAAGGCAAAGTAAAATCGGTTTCTCCCGTATCACTGCCAAACCAGAAGTATGGTATTCCGGTGTATTACCTTGTTGCGACGAGCGAGGCTTCGGCCAATCTCGCGCGTTTCGACGGTGTGCGTTTCGGCCACCGCAGCAAGGACCCAAAAAACCTCGCCGAGCTCTATGAAAAATCACGCACCGAAGGTTTTGGCCCCGAAGTCAAACGCCGCATTCTGCTCGGCACCTATTCGCTCTCGAGCGGTTATTACGATGCCTTTTACGGCAAGGCCCAGGCTGTGCGCACACTGATCCAGAAAGACTATAACGAAGCGTTTACGCAAGTGGATGCTATCTTGATGCCGTCGACGCCTTCGCCGGCGTTCAAAATTGGCGAGAAGACTTCAGATCCCGTGCAGATGTATCTTTCCGACGTCTTGACAGTCGGCGCAAGTTTGGCCGGCATTCCGGCACTGGCCGTGCCGGGGCCAACGACTGGCCTGCCGATCGGTATGCAGCTGCAAGGCGCGAATTTTTCTGAAGATATGCTTTTTGCTTTAGGCAAAGCCATTGAGTCGGAGTTTCCGCAAAAACGCGCGGCGCTTTGACAATGGCGTTTCTTTCGACACAGCCCTATAAAGGCACACGCGACTTTTTTCCCGAAGACATGCGCTTCCGTGAAGCGATGTTTTCTGTCATGCATCAAACGGTGCGCCGCTATGGCTTCGACCAGATCGATGCGCCTCTCATTGAGCCCATCGATGTCTATCTCGCCAAGACTTCCGAAGAAATTGTCGGCCAGCAAATTTATTCTTTTACCGACCGCGGAGAGCGCAAGGTGGCGATACGCCCTGAGATGACGCCGACTGTGGCGCGCATGGTCGCGGCGCGCTTCCAGGAGACACCGAAGCCAATACGTTGGTATTCGATACCCAACGTCTGGCGCTATGAGCAGCCGGGCAAGGGCCGGTTGCGTGAACACTGGCAGCTCAACTGCGATATCTTCGGCGCGGCCTCGGAGAAACTGGCAGACCTCGAAACTTTAAATCTCGCCGTCGACCTGCTCAGGGGCTATGGGGCAAATGCCGCTCATTTTAAGGTCTATATCTCGCACCGCGAGATTCTCAATGGCGTTCTGGGGGGCGAGCTGAAGCTGCCCGCCGAAAAATGGCCGAATGTCGCCCGCATCATGGATAAAAAATCCAAGGTAAAACCCGAAGCCTACAGCGAGATGCTCGAGGCCGAAGGTGTAACCGCCCTGCAAAAGGCAGAGCTGGATTTCTTTTTGATTGAAAAACTCGATTATCTGAAGAAAAAATACCACCTGACCGGGGCAAGTTACGTTATCGAAATTATGGCAGAGCTGACGTCGCTCGGGCTCGGTGATTTTATCGAGTATGATCCGGGCGTTGTGCGCGGCTTTGATTATTATACCGGCCTCGTCTTCGAGGTTTTCGACACGCATCCGGAGAACCGGCGCAGTTTATTCGGTGGTGGGCGTTACAATAATCTCGTCGGTGCCTTCGGTAAGGATACGCTGAATGCCGTCGGCTTCGGCATGGGGGATGTTACGCTCGAAAATTTCCTGCGCACGCATCAATTACTGGCCGACCAGCCGCGGCGCGTTGATCTCTACATCGCCCTGCTCGATGAAAAACTCGGTGGGCATGCGCTCAAGCTTGCGGGCGAGTTACGCGCGCGCGGCCTTGCGGTTGAGCTCGGCCTCGGTGCGGGAAAACTCGGCAAGCAGTTCCAGGAAGCGGAAAAGAAGGGCATCCCACGCGTTTTGATTCTTGGCGAAGATGAGGTTAAGGCCGGTATCTATTCTGTCAAAACGCTGGCGACGGGCGAGCAGGTCAAGGCCAGCGTCGCGGAAATCTAAACTCGATTCAGCCGCCGGGAAAATCCGGTGATTTTTGCACGCCATCGCCGAACAGTTTCGCGTGCACGCGCTCGCGCTCGCGGTCGATTTGTTCTGCTGTGGCACCAAAGGCTGACAATATAAATTCCGTTATCGACAGCGCCACTTCGCCTTCACCGGCAAACACCGCGTCGGCGCCCGCGGCCCTCAGTTCAGCCACTTCGCGCAGGTAGGCTGTGCGTGCGAGAATACGTATTTTCGGATTCAGCCGTTTCGCCTCGTGGATGACTTCTTTACCGCCGCGGATACTGGATGAGCTTAAGATCAAAATATCCGCTTTTGCCACGCCCGCCTGGCGCAACGTCTCGCTGTGGCTGGCATCGCCGTAGACCGCGGGCATATTGCGTCCCCTGAGTTCCTTAACTGTGTTGAGGTTGAGATCGACGACCATGGGTGAAAAGCCGTTCGATGCTAAGAGCCGGGCGACGGTGCGGCCGACGGGACCATAACCAATGACGACGGCCGAGCGCGCTGATTTATCCGCTGCTGCATTCGCCGCCTGGGAATCATCCCCGCCGCTGTCGAAAAACCGCCGCAGAAACGCCAGCCGTCGCAGCCATTTTTCGAGAGGCGCTGCGGTGCGGTAGATCATCGGATTGATTGTGATCGTGATGATTGCGGCCGCCACGAGAATATTCGCCGCCCCGGCGGGTAAAATTTTCAGCTGCCCACCGAGTGTCGCGAGAATGAAAGAAAATTCACCGATTTGTGTGAGTGCAGCAGCGACAGAGATCGCCACGCGGGCGGGGTAGCGGAGCAGTGAGAGAATAATAAATGCCCCCAGCGGTTTGACGATGACGATGACGGCGACGACCGAAAGCACCAACAGCGGAGAATCGATGAGGCTGCGCAGGTCAAAGAGCATGCCCACCGATACAAAAAACAAGACGGCGAAGGCGTCCCGCATTGGCAGGGCCTCAGTGGCTGCGCGAAGGCTGAAATCCGAGCGGCCGACAACCATGCCTGCGAGAAAGGCGCCCAGTGCCATCGAGACGCCGAAGAGCAGCGTGGAGCTGACGGCGATGCCAAGGGCGAGTATCAGCACGGCGAGGGTGAAAAGTTCACGCGAGCCCGTCGAAGCGATGTAACCGAGAAGGCGCGGAATTACCCAACCGCCGACGATGAACGTCACGGCGACTAACGCCACAATCTTGACGAAGGCCATACCAAATGCCAGGGCGAGACCTCCGCCTGCGCCCGGCCCGAAGACCGCGGGCAGCAGCACCAGGGTGAAGACGGTGAAGATATCTTCCATGACGAGCCAGCCGACAGCGACGTGGCCGAGCGGCGTGTGCAGGTCGTTGTTGTCGACGAGCACGCGTGTCATGACGACCGTACTGGCGACAGAGATGGCGAGGCCGAAGACAAAACCTGCATTCCAGTTCCAGCCGAAAAACCGCACAGCGATAGCGCCGAGAACGGCTGCAGCGATCATTTGCAGCAGCGCGACCGGGATGGCAATCCGCCGCACCGCCCAGAGTTCCTTAAAGTGAAACTGCAGCCCGACGCCGAACATCAGCAGAATCACACCGACTTCGGCGAGCTGGTCGGCGATCGCGGCGTTCGCGACAAAGCCGGGAGTTTTCGGGCCGACCGCAATGCCGGCGAGCAGATAGCCCACGATGGGCGAGAGACCGAGGCGGTGCGTCACGAGACCGAAGATGAGTGCGGCGACGAAACCGCCGACGAGAGTGAGTATGAGATCGAGGTTATGCATTTTATACTCTGTCTAATATAATTCCGTGACGGGATTTGATCCATAAAAAGGCAGCTGGCGCATGCATAAATCCTGCAAATATTCAGCCGATGGCATGAAAAAAGTATTAGGGAACTTAGACATGTAAATTGGCTTAACAGATTCTTGATACTCTTTGCAGTTCACTTAACGATAATCCAGCGGGCGATCCGGGAAAGCGCATGGATATTAGAGCGGATGGACAGGAGACACAATATGAAACTGGTTACGGCGATCATTCAACCCGGTAAACTGCAGGATGTAAAGGATGCCTTGTTCCTGGCAAATATTTCCGGAATGACGATTTCAAATGTTATCGGCTGCGGGCAGCAGCAAGGTTATGACGTGTCCTTTCAGGGACTCGTGCATGAAATAAACCTGTTAAAAAAAGTACGCATTGAAATCGCCGTCAACGACGATCTCGTCGAAACAGCAGTCAGCGCTATTATTGTCGGTGGGCGCACGGGAAAAATAGGTGATGGAAAGATTTTCGTGAGCCCCATTACCGACGTCATACGCATCCGTACGGGGGAACGCGGCAAAGCTGCGTTATGCAAATCTCCCATCGGTATCAAGGCTCATATCCGCCATAGGCGAAATTAGGTAGCAAATGCACACTTATAGTATTCCGCTGCTTATGCCGGTTTTGACCCGATTTAACATCTTTTTCACTCAACTACCTGCTTTTTAATACCATTTATGCGTGCGTTCCCGATGTGACAGGGCATATTTATGCAGATGAAACCAGGAGACCAACAATGACCACTGAAGTGCTGACCGCCGCAATAACGGGGGGGCTGATTCTTTTATATCTGACCTACACCGTCGTGCGGCCGGAGAAATTCTAGGAGGATTTATGGCAGGCCGTGATTATTTACAACTCGGGATCTATTTTGCCGCGCTACTGATTCCGGCGCCTTTTATCGGGCGTTTTATGGCGCGTGTTTTCCAGGGTGAGAGAACCTGGCTGTCGCCGGTCTTGGGACCGGTGGAACGCCTCACCTACCGCCTCTCGGGCATTAAGCCGACGGTAGAGATGAACTGGAAGCAGTATGCGTTCGCGCTGATGATCTTCAACCTCATCGGGTTTTTGGTCGTCTTTGCCCTTCAGCTATGGCAGTCGCATCTGCCGCTCAACCCGCAAAAATTGCCGGATGTTCCGCTGCTTTTGGCATTGAATACCGCCGTGAGCTTCATGACGAACACAAACTGGCAGGCATATTCCGGAGAAAGCACCCTGAGCTACTTTGCACAGCTTCTCGGTCTCAATGTGCAGAACTTTGTCAGTGCCGCAACGGGTTTCGCCGCTTTGCTGGCGATGGTGCGGGGGCTCATCAGCAAAGGTTCAGAGTCGCTCGGTAATTTCTGGGTCGACCTGACGCGTGCAACGCTCTACGTGTTGCTGCCGTTCTCTATCCTCTTTGCAGTCCTGTTTGCTTCACAAGGCGTCGTGCAGAGTTTCAGTCCTTATAAAGAAGTGAAGACGATTGAAATTCAAAAAGACGCGGCGCCGGCAGTTGCGGCCAAACCCGCGCAGGGTGATCAGCCCGCCGTGGCCGCACAGGATGCACAACCCGCAGTCACGACGCAGCAGATACCCTTAGGACCTGCCGCTTCGCAAATTGCCATTAAACAGTTGGGCACGAATGGCGGCGGTTTTTTCGGTGTCAACAGCGCGCATCCTTTTGAAAATTCCACACCGTTTTCGAATTTTCTCCAGGTGCTGGCGATTCTGTTGTTGCCTGTAGCCTGCGTCACCATGTTCGGCGCTATGATCCGGCAGAAAAAGCACGGTTATGCAGTGCTGACGGCGATGCTTGTCATCTTCGTCGCGGGACTCATCACGATGCTGGTGTTCGAACACCGCGGTAACCCGATCTTCGGCGGCCTTACCAACCTTGAAGGTAAGGAAATGCGCTTTGGCGTCACGAACAGCATACTGTGGGGGGCGGTAACTACCGTCGCATCGAATGGTTCGGTGAACGCGATGCACGACAGCTTCCAGGCGCTGCCGGGAATGATCCCGATGTTCAACATTATGCTGGGTGAGGTCGTGTTCGGCGGTGTCGGTGCCGGCCTCTATGGTATGCTCACGCATGTGATTATCACGGTCTTTCTCGCCGGGCTCATGGTGGGCCGTACGCCCGAATATCTCGGTAAAAAAATCGAAGCCCGGGAAGTTAAGTGGGCGATGCTGGCCATTGTGGTGCCTTCGGCGATTATTTTGATCGGCTCGGCTATGGCGGTACTGCTGCCCTCGGCGCTATCGAGTCTCAACAACAAGGGACCGCATGGTCTCACCGAGATTCTCTATGCATTTTCATCGGCAGCCGGTAATAACGGCAGCGCATTTGCAGGCCTCAATGCCAATACCGATTTCTACAATATTGCCCTGTCGATTGCAATGTTCTTTGGCCGGTTCATGGTGATCATTCCCGTGCTCGCCATCGGCGGTAGCATGGCAGTGAAAAAGATTCTGCCGCAATCGGCGGGTACGTTCCGCACCGACACAACGGTCTTCATCGTGCTCCTGGTGGGCGAGATCATTATTGTCGGTGGGCTGACATTTTTCCCGGCGCTGACCTTAGGACCCATTATCGAACACTTTTTGGTCCCGGCCGCCAAGCTATTCTAAAAGGAGGAAAGCTCAATGAGTACCAACATACTGAAAAATAAGAAAGGCCTCTTAAGCGGCGAGATTGTGAAATCCGCCCTTTGGGAAGCTCTCAAGAAATTCCATCCCGTAGTCCAGATGAAAAACCCGGTGATCTTTATCGTCACCGTCGGTGCGCTGTTCTGCACGGGCATTATTATCCGGGACGCCATCTACGGCAAAGTTTCAAACTTTATCGTACAAATTACGCTGTGGCTCTACTTCACCACCTTCTTCGCCAATTTTGCCGAAGCCATCGCTGAGGGCAGGGGCAAAGCCAGGGCCGATGCGCTGCGCAATACCAAGTCGAATGCAATGGCACGCGTCATTGTCAATGGTGCCGAGAAGCGCATGCCCGCCGGTGAACTCAAAAAGGGCATGGTTGTGATCTGCGAAGCGGGCGACCAGGTGCCGGGTGACGGCGAGGTCATAAAGGGGATTGCCTCTGTCGATGAAAGCGCCATCACCGGCGAGTCGGCTCCCGTAATCCGTGAATCGGGCGGCGACCGCTCGGCGGTAACCGGCGGCACCAAAGTGATCAGTGACCGTATTGAGATCCGCATTACCGCAGAGCCGGGGAATTCCTTCATGGACAAAATGATTACCCTGATTGAAGGGGCGATCCGCGCGAAGACACCCAACGAGATCGCACTGACAATTTTGCTCTCGATACTCTCGATTGTCTTTCTGCTGGCGGTGATGGGGATGTTCCCCTTTGCCCTCTACAGCCAGACGGAAGGCGGTGGCATCGGTGCAAAAACCGCAACTTCCATTCCGGTCTTGATCGCGCTCCTCGTATGTCTCATACCCACGACAATCGGCGGGTTGCTTTCTGCAATCGGCATCAGTGGCATGGGGCGCCTGATGCGCTCGAACGTGCTCGCGACATCGGGCCGTGCGATTGAGGCGGCCGGTGACATCGACGTGTTGCTGCTCGATAAAACAGGTACGATCACGCTCGGTAACCGTATGGCTTCGGAGTTTATTCCCGCGATGGGCGTAGACATCTGGCGTCTCGCCGATTCAGCGCAACTGGCTTCGCTGGCCGATGAGACCCCCGAAGGCCGCTCGATTGTGGTGCTTGCCAAGGAAAAATTTAATATCCGCGGGCGCGAGATGCTGGCGCAGAACGGCGAATTTGTGCCGTTCAGTGCGGTAACACGTGTGAGCGGGATCAATATTCCCCTGACAGAGAACAATCCCGAGCGGATCATCCGCAAGGGTGCGGCCGACGCCATCAAGGCCTTCGTCGAAGCGAAGGGGGGCAAGTATCCGGAAGAAACCCACCGCAGCGTAGAAGAAATTGCGCGTAAGGGGGGAACTCCCTTAGTCGTCGCCGAGAATAATAAGGTTCTGGGGGTTGTACACCTCAAAGATACCGTCAAACGCGGCTTGCAGGAACGTTTTGCCGATTTGCGCAAAATGGGCATCCGCACGATCATGATAACCGGGGATAACCCGCTCACCGCCGCAGCGATCGCCGCCGAAGCAGGTGTCGACGACTTTATTGCGCAGGCCACACCTGAAGCGAAACTCGCGCGCATCCGTGAAGAGCAGGCAAAGGGACATCTCGTCGCGATGATCGGCGACGGCACGAACGACGCACCGGCATTAGCTCAGGCCGACGTCGGCGTGGCGATGAACAGCGGTACCCAGGTGGCGCGCGAGGCGGGTAACATGCTCGACCTCGATAGCAATCCGACAAAACTGATTGAGATCGTGGAAATCGGCAAACAGTTGCTGATTACCCGCGGCGCGCTCACGACCTTCAGTATCGCGAACGACATCTCTAAATACTTTGCGATTCTGCCCGCGCTCTTTGCGGGGCTCTACATCGTGACCGGCATGACCTCAGGGCCTGCGTCTGCGCTCAACATCATGGATCTCAAATCGCCCGAAAGTGCGATCTTAAGCGCCGTGATTTTTAACGCGCTGATTATCATCGCGCTGATTCCGCTGGCGCTCAAGGGCGTCGCTTACCGGCCTGCGGGTGCGGATAAGGTGGTGTTGCGCAATCTGCTGATTTATGGCCTCGGCGGCATACTGACACCGTTTTTGGGCATCAAGCTCATCGATATGGTGATCAATGCCGTAGGCATGGTTTAAGGAGGATATGTGAAAACTCAAAATACGTTTATTGCCTTAAGACTTCTGCTGGTGATGACCCTGATCTGCGGGGGAGTTTATCCCCTGCTTGTCACGGGGATCGCAGGGGCAGCATTTCCTGAAAAAGCCCAGGGCAGCCTCATCTATAATAACAAGGGTGAGGCAATCGGTTCAGCGCTTCTCGCGCAAAAGTTCCGCGACGAAAATTATTTTTGGCCGCGGCCTTCTGCCGGTGATTATGCTACCGTCGCGTCAGGTGCATCCAATAAGGGACCCACGAGCGCCGATCTCAAGAAGAGTGTCGACGAACGCATTGCCGCACTCAAAGACACAGCCCGCGGTGAGAAAATTCCCGCCGATCTGCTGTTTGCATCCGGCAGCGGGTTGGATCCCCACATTAGTCAAGGTGCCGCCCGTCTTCAGGTGAAGCGCATCGCCGCAGCAAGAAAGTTTGACGGCGCGAAGACCGCATCGCTTTACGCTTTGGTCGAGCGCATGACCGAAGAGCCGCAATGGGGTGTCTTTGGCGAGCAGCGTATCAATGTGCTGCTCCTCAATATCGCGCTCGACAAGATTTAATGAGCCATGCCGCTTTCCGGTGACCCCCGCCCCGACGCCGACCTGCTGCTTTCTGCCATCAATAAGGCAGAAGGCGGCAGGCGCGGGCGTTTAAGAATTTTTTTCGGCATGGCAGCGGGCGTAGGTAAAACCTACGCCATGCTGCGTACGGCGCACCGCATGAAAAATGATGGTATCGACGTCGTCGTCGGCTTTGTCGAGACCCATGGTCGCCGCCAAACTGAAACCATGCTGACGGGGCTTGAGGTCATTCCGCGCGCGAAGGTTGTCTACCAGAATGTCACGCTCGAAGAATTCGATCTCAACGCGGCGCTCGAACGTAAGCCCCACACCATCATCGTCGACGAGTTGCCGCATACGAATGCGCCCTCGATGCGCCACCCCAAAAGATACCAGGATATCCTCGAGCTTCTCGATGCGGGTATCCATGTCATGACGGCATTCAACGTACAACACCTCGAGAGCGTCGCCGATTCCGTAGAGGCGATTACGAACGTACATGTGCAGGAACGCGTCCCGGACAGCTTTGTCGATATCGCGAGCGACATCGAACTCGTCGATCTTGTGCCCGAAGAACTCATCAAACGCCTCGAAGAGGGTAAAATCTACGCCCGCGACAAGGCAGAGCAGGCCGCGAACAACTTCTTCCGCAAAGGCAACCTCACCGCATTGCGCGAGATGTCTCTCCATTTCACCGCTAACTTTGTCGACCAGGAGCTGCAGGACTACCGCACGCTCAAAAATATCGGCAACAAGTGGAAAACGGCGGAGCGCCTGCTCGTGGCCGTGAGCCCCAGTCAAAGCGGCGAACACCTGATACGCATGGCGCGCCAGCGTGCCTTTGAGCTCAAAGGCCGCTGGCTTGCGGTGCACATCGATCTGGGGCGTTCGCTGACACCCGCTGCGCAAAAAATACTCATGCAGAACCTGAACCTGGCGCGCGAGCTCGGCGCCGAGGTTATTCAGGTGCGCGACACGGATGTCGTGTCGGGTCTCGTCAGGCTCGCACGGCAGAAGAACGTCACGCAGATTATTTTGGGCAAAACTCCCCAGACCTTATGGCAGAAGATTACCGGGCGTTCGATGCTCGACCGGCTCATGGCCGCGTCGGGCGATCTGGAAATCCACGTCTCCGGGAATTCTAAGGAAGAGAGGCCCGCGAACAATTTTATTTCCCGGCTAAATTTGACTTCGCCGCGCTGGCAGTATCTTTTGTCGGTCGGTGCGACCACACTGACGACGCTGCTTAGCTTTCCTCTCTATGGCATCATTGGGTATACGGCGATATCGCTGATCTACTTATCGGTAGTTTTGGCATTAGGTATGATGGTCGGCCGCGGCCCGTTGATCGTCGCGGCCACGATCAGCGCACTTTCCTGGGATTATTTTTTTATTCCGCCGCGCTATACATTTTATGTCGGTAAGCTTGAAGATTTTCTGACGCTCGGCATCTATTTTATCGTCGCGATGACCATGGGTAATCTTATGGCGCGGCTGCGTCTCAGGGAACACGTCCTCATGAGCCGTGAAGAGCGTGTAGCTGCGGTTTATAATTTCTCCCGGCTGCTCAGCCGGTCGACGAGTCTTGATGAGACCGTACAAAAAACAGCCGCGTTTATCAGTGAATTCTTTGCCGGCAGGATTTCCATTAACCTCAGGGACAAAAACGGAAAACTCGAACTACAACCCGCCGAAGGCTCAAACCGCAAGCTGAACCCGAAGGAAGTCAGCGTCGCTTTTTGGGCGTTTGAAAATAAAAAGCCGGCGGGCCGGCATACCGATACCCTACCACTTTCCGTCGGGACCTACTATCCGTTAATTTCAACCGGGGGGATTGTCGGCGTTCTGGGCATCAGGCTTCCGAAAAGGCAAAGGCTCAGGCCCGATCAGGAAGAAATACTGTTCGCTTTTGTGAACCATGCCGCGATCACCATCGAACGCGATTTTCTCGCTTCGGAGAGGCGCCGCGCGCGCGTCGCCGAAGAATCCGAGAAGCTGCACGCGGCGATTTTGAACTCGATTTCCCACGAGCTGAGAACCCCCATTGCGGTGATACGCGGCGCGGTGTCCGCAATGCAGCTGAAATCCACGGAAAAAAACGCCGTGGCACAAGCGGAACTTTTAGGTGAGGTCGACATCGCCGCGCGTAAACTCAATGTGCTGGTGAGTAACCTTCTCGACATGAGCCGCATTGAAGCGGGCAAGATCAGGCTTAACCGTACGCTGTCAGACCTCCGTGACGTTATTCGCGAGACGGTGGAAAGACTGCAAAATGAGTTGACCGGGAACCGGATGCGCGTCGATTTTCAGGGAGAAGATTTTTCCTACCTCTGCGACCATACGCTTTTGCAGCAGGCGCTCATCAATATCATCGCCAATGCGACGACGCACAATAAGCCAGGCATAGACATATCGATTCTGTGTGCGGAGATCGGTCCAGAACAGTTGAAGATTATCATCACCGACAGCGGAACAGGCATACCGGACGAGATGCTGGATTCCATCTTTGAAAAATTTGTACGCTCGCCGGCTGCAAGTCCGGGCGGTACAGGGCTTGGATTACCGATTGCAAAATCCATCATTGAATTGCATGGCGGTTCGGTGACGGCACACAATAGACCTGAAGGCGGCGCCGCTTTTGAAATCCTGCTGCCGCGAAGCATCAAGCGCGAAGGAAATTAACATGGCTATGATTCGTATCCTGACGATCGACGACGAAAAGCAGATCAGGAAACTGCTGAAAATCGGGCTTGAAGCCGAGGGCTTTGCGGTTAGCGATGCTTCTGGCTCTGCCGAAGGACTGGATGCCGTCGTTAAACAAAAACCCGATCTGGTGCTGCTCGATCTGAACCTGCCCGACGGTTATGGTCTCGATCTTTTGAAACGCATCCGTGAATTTTCCGACGTGCCGGTGATCGTGCTTTCTGTCAAAGATAAAGAAGCGGATAAGATCGAGCTGCTCGAAGCCGGCGCCGACGACTACATCACGAAACCCTTCGGCATGGGCGAGTTGCTTGCGCGTATCCGCGCGATTCTGCGCAGGAATATTGTGCCGTCGAGCCTGCCGCGCTTTACTGCAGCGGGCCTCGAAATCGATTTCGAGCTGCGCGAGGTGACGGTTCACGGCGAAAAAATCCACCTCACGCCGACGGAGTATAACTTGCTCTGCCTATTGGCAAAAAACGCGGGTCGCGTTGTCACAACGCAGCAGATCATGCGCGAAATCTGGGGCCCGGGGCTTTCGGGCGAAACAGGTTACCTGCGGGTCTATATTACGACGCTGCGCAAAAAAATCGAAAAAATTCCCGACGAGCCGGCGCTGCTCATCAACGAACCGGGTATCGGCTACCGTCTTGTCAGTTCCGGCCCGGTAGCTGGATAAAACGCGTATCGCGGCCCGCTTTTTTCCGTGCGTCAAAAATTTTGCGTGCACGCGAGTAGGGCGGCGCTTCGTTTTGCGGCAGCGTATCAAAATTGGCAATGAGGCACAGGCGCCCGGCCGCAATGATATCTGGCATCGTCTTATTTGCCTGCGCCGTCTCTGCGGCGGCGAAGGCCCGCGCGGCATCAGAGAACAGCGGTTTGCCATCGGAATTTTTCAGCTTCAAAAGCCGGTAGTTTTCTTCGACGACTTTGAGATCGACGATAAAAATCTTCGGCAGCGCGCGCATACTTTTCAGGTCAGAAAGTTCCAGGGCGCTGACGCCGCGCAGATCGTGGGGATTGACCACGGCGGCGCAGCTCTCGGCGAGAGGGATTTTTTCCCGACCCGATAGCGCGCGCACTTCGTCGAACAGGGAGGTGCCACCCAGCACGCGCTGCCTGTGCACGATGCCCGCGGGGTTTGCCAACGTTGCAAAAAACAGCAGCGACGTCAGAGCTGCAAGAGCAGAGAGTATTCGCAATACGCGTGGCGACTGCCGTATCAATCCCGGCAGGTGCAGCATCACCAGCAGCAGACAGCTGAGGTGTACACCCAGCGGCCGGATGATCTGTAAGGCAACGGGGGAATAATATTCGTCGAGCAGCAACGCGGCGTCGCGCAGCCGGTATCCCCATGCTATACCAAAGCTGATTTTCCCCTGCGCCGCCAGCGTCAGAGTATTTTCATGCGGCCATAACACCAGGGTCACATATACGGCAATGAAAAGAGAAATAGCAAAAAGGAAGCGGATCATTCCGGGTTGTGTAGTTTACCCTGAATGTGCCGGCGCATCGCCGGTGGCATCGGTTGCTGCCGGGCAGGCGCCGTCAGCAGCCCGCGGATTTTCTTCATCTGAGCCAGAAAGCGGCGGCAATAGACGCATTCAATGCGGTGCCACAGCATACGCAGCCGGTCACGGAAAACAATCTTCTTTTCAAAACCCGCCGAGGCGAGTTTTGTGAATTCTTCGCAGGGCATACGTATGAGCGGTTTTTTCTCAGCCAACAGAGGCTCCCTTAAAACCGGCGGCTTCGAGGCAGCTTCTTAAATGCATGCGGGCACGGTAAAGCATGACGTTGAGATTGGTCGCCGTTACCGCAAGCTGCTTACAGATTTCCGGAGTCTCTTCGTTGTCAAGTTCGCGCAACACAACCGCCGCCCGCATCGCAGTCGGAAGCTTACGGATGCAGTCGTATAGATAGGCACGTAGCTCGTCGTCCTCGAGTTTTTCGAGCGGTGATTTTTCCCAGGCTTTGGGCACGCGTGTTTTTTCCCAGTGCCGGTTTTCACCGAAATAATCATCGTCGTCTGTGTGATCGGTCGCCTGGTTTTTGACCTCCCTGGCCCGCGCACGGTAGAGATCGATGATCTTGAATTTCAGTATGCCGATCAGCCAGGTGCGCTCGCTCGAGCGCCCGGCGAAGGTGCCGGCATTTTTAATGGCGGCGAGCAGCGTGTCCTGGATACAATCCTGGATGTCGTCGTCGCTGTCGACGCGGGTGCGGGCAAAGGCATAGAGTGCGTCGCCGTGGTTTTGCAGAAGATCGCTGGCGTTCATATGAGTATGCCGGGGAGCCCCAGAATGCGGAAAAGTCGTTTCACCGCCGCGGCCGACAACCGCTTTTCGGCCTCAGCAGTTTTGAGCAGGTTTTCCAGATAGCAGGGCTTTTTCAGCGCGGCGAGAAATTCGAGCTCCGGTGCGCTGAGCGGAGCTTCTTTGACGGCAAAATGATCGCGGTAGAGAATGGTGCCGGGTTGGCCGGGAATAAATTGCAGCAATTTCGAGAGCCTGACCTTTTGCGCAAAGGGGTCGCCCAGCGCCGCGCCGGCAGCGTGGCAAAAAAGATCGTAGCGCAGTAAATCGAAGCGCGCGGCAGTGTGCCAGCTTTTTTGGGCAGGATAGTTCTTTTTGAGGAATGCCGGCATCGTGCGGCCGTATTCCCCGAGATCTTCTGAATGCGAGATCACTTGAGCCGCATGGCGGCTGCAGATTTTCGCAAACTGGCGGGGGCCTGCCGTCGCCGCAAGGCGTATAAACTTTTCCGTTAAGGCCGAGGTCAGGCGTATGGCGTATGCGTTGCGGTAAACCCTTTGCACGCCGCGCACTGACAAGGTGCCGGCGGAGCGTTCTTTTTTTTCAGCCGGTCGAGTGTAGATGGTCTTTTGCCAGCGCGTTTCGCGGGATAACGAATGCCCAGGCTTCACCGGCAGCGAATACAGCGGCTTTATACCCTCGGAAAATTTTTCGGGCATGGGTGTGGGTGAAAGCGCCGCCGTACGCAGCAGCTCTCTTTCCAGCACCGGGAATGCCGGAATCCGGTCGTCGCGCTCCAGGCTCAGGGGGAAATCCCCCAGGTGCTGCTTTGCTTCGCGGTAGAGTTTCAGCACCGGCGCATGGATCTTTGCCGCGTGCGTGTCAAAGAGGTGCGTGCCGAGATCGGTGAAACCCGCGAGATGGTACTGGGCAACATGACGGGGATCAATCCCCCTCAGAAAACGACGCGCATTGAAACGGAAATTGGCCGCGTTCACGTAAATATTGTTGATATCGAGCAAAAGTTTGCAGCCGCTGGCTCTTGCCACGCTATTCAGGAATTCGGGTTCGCTCATTTCATTGTGTGGAAACGCGGCGTATGCGGAAATGTTTTCGAAAACAAGCGGCCGTTTCAGATAGTTTTGTGCTTTGTCGATGTTCGCCGTTATTTTCTGAACCATCGCATGGGTCAGCGGCAAGGGTAAGAGCTCGTGGTACTGGTGACGGCCAAACCGGGAAAAACAAAAATGGTCTGAGATCTGAAAAGGTTCGATGCGGTCGGCAAGCGCCTTGATTTTTTTCAGGTGTTCGTTGCGCAAACCGTCGACGCTGCCGATGGAAAGGGCTACGCCGTGCAGCGCGACCGGGTAGCGTTCGCGGATTTTCCCGAGCACATACAGGGGCGCTCCCGCTGTATTAATGAAGTTCTCAGTGATAGCCTCAAACCAGTGGATTCTGGTTTGAGGGTTTTTCAACAGATAGTTGAAATGCCCGGTCCGCAGACCGAGCCCGATTTTTTCCGTCACATCTCCATGGAGAGTGGTTTGAATTTACCTTTCTTGGCCTTGCATTGTGCCTCGCTCATCTTTTTCCAACCCTGGCCTTTGCAGGCGTTCTGGCCGCCGCAGCTGTGGTCTTTATTGCCGCAGTCGCCCTGGCCTTTACAGCCATTGATGCCATGGCATTCGCCTTCTTTGGCTTTATCCTTGGCTTCTTTGGCGCCGATGCCGCCTGCCAGTGCGAGGCCAGCCAGCGCAGCCCCCATAAAAAGACTCGATTTTTTCATAGTTTCTCCTGTTTACGAATTTATTGAATTGGTCAACCCAGATCTCTGAATCTTACAATCTGACTTAGCGCGCCAAGCCGTTTTATGGTCTGGAAGTTCTGAAAAAGTCTGGGCCGACTCTCATGACAGTCGGCCGAGCGGATACGCGCATTTGCAGACAAATGCGCTCCTAATTTTTGATTTTTCAGAACTTCCCTCCTTAATTTGATAGCCGCTGCATCGGGCCCCCTAATATGTAACCTTCGCGTTTGCGGCGTGATTTTTGCAAGGCGGGGGATAAGTTGAGTTCGATGTCATATTTTTTGAAGCGGCGGGTTTTCTACCTGATAATCATCGCTGCGGCAGCGTTGAGTTACTGCACTTCAGGCCAGACGCGGGTGGTGAATGGTGCGGCCACGCAGCCGAATACAAAGGCCGAGGTCGGGGGCGTTGAGACGATTTACGCCACGCCGATTACCCAGGCGGATAAATCGCGTTTCTACGACTGCTCCGAATATTCACCGGCGACGTATGGCTGGCGCTCAGAAACCGCCGACTTTGACGTCTTTAATGAAAAGCTGAACGATAAGCGCAGGTTTTACCTGACCGAAGAGAGCGGTTATCCCTTCGTCGTCGGCTACCATAATCTCGACCGCGTCAAACCCGGCATCACCTGGATGGTTGGCCTGCGCGGCGAGTCATCCGGCTTTCATAAATCTTCAGTCACCAAGGGCATCCTGAAAATGATGGCAGATCTGCCTAACGCGGCGATGATCACGATCGACGAATACAAATACAAGTACGCGAAAAACCCGCCCGCGACGAACCGGCCGCTGCACCCGATCTGTCACCGCACCTATTATCCCGAAGGCAAAATCCACACCGAAATTCCGGCGTTCCGCAACGGCGGCGGCATACGCCTTCTGAAGCGCGCGCTACCCGCGCCGAACCCGATCGTGATCATGGCCTACAGCAATTCGACGACGCCGCGCGGTGAGCTCTTGTCGCGTGTCTTGCTTACCGAAGAAAAGCTGGATTATAAGCATTTCGGTGACCCGAAACAATTTCTTGCCGATTACATTTCAAAAACCGGTTTCAACGATGCAGTCTATGGCGGCATTAAGGGTTTCATCGATATTGAAGGCAACTACGAATATAACAAGTCACTTTGGGACTTGTTGGCTTATATCAAGCTTGAGATAGACACGAATCCGAATAAGTTCTATTATAGCGCGATGCGCATAGAAAAATTCGACGCCTACCCGGTGCAGACGACGATGATACGCGCGCTGGGGCTCAAGGGGGTCGAAGACGAACATGGCATCATCCGTTTCACAAACCCGGCAGGCAATGTCATTATCGACATGGTGACGAACCACTTCCAGCCGTATTATTCGGGGGTCGGCGGTGACGTGCGCAAGAACACAGATATGAAAACGTACCCGGGGACTGTGCGTCGAACGCGCAGCGACCACTACATGTTAGGGCCATTCATCCATAGGCGTTTACTCGAAACGACGCCGTTTCTGAAGAAAGAAGCCCAGCAGCCGGCGGCAACGGCGGGCGCGTCTTAAAGGTTCAACATGGCCACGCGGCTTCTGCAGGGGATTCATTTCAGGGCGATTCATCTCACCCTGCTTGTCGTTGTTTCATGCGGCGCGCACTGCGCGACGCGGGCGTCGCTGAAGGTGACGCGCGAGCACCGTAACTTTCTCGAAGAAATCGGCAGCAGCAGCTATTCGAATAACAGTATCAACCGCCTGTTCACACGGCTCGATGAAAAGGGCAACAAGATCTGCGACATGATCTTTCAGTATGCCGAGTACGACGAAGCTGTGGCCAGGGATTTTTCTGAGACACTGGACTTTCGCAAGAAAAAAGGCCAGATGTGGTATAACAACATACTGCCGTCGCTGATTGCGGGCTGTGCGAATTTTTATAAGATGAATGACCGCGGCGTGCATAAGGTGTTCCGTATTCTCGAAGAGCTCTACCCCGAAGATAAGGACTGTTTCACGGTGGGTTTTTCACAGTACTATATGATGCTGCAGGAGATGCGCTGCGGCCGCGTCGTCTCGGTGGATGCCGACTGGCGTATTCTCAAGGCCCACTATGATTTCCACGAACTCGTGCGCAATAAAACCCCCGATGCGGATACGGTTTCGCTGTTAAAGGCGCTGCCCCTGCACTGGGTCGCGCATTTTGATTATATACCGCAACTTGAAGAAGAAATCACCGAATATACCTTCTGTACGCCAACCGAACAAAAAAACTGCTTACGCGCCTTTGAGCACTTTACGGCCTTGCCCGAAATCAAACGTACCGAGCTCATGCTGGGATTCATCCACGATTCGCAGTTTCCTCCCAAAGACAAAAATCTGAGTGTCATTTTTATGAGCAATGCGCTCGATTGGGAATATACCACGCTCGAGCAGTTCGACAAACTGCACTCCAGCGCCCGCGGGTATCTTGCTGTCGGGCAGAAGATCGCGATTGTCTACCAAGCGGGCGACAGTGAAGATATCGTCGTCTATGAACTCGCGAAAACAGATTCCGACGAACTCAATGTGTCGATTCGCTGCCGCGATAATATCCGCTGGTCTGACCAATATGCGCTCGACCTGCGCGGCAAACCATTCAACACCTATTTCGACGACCTGCTCGACCGCCCGTCGCTGAAGGGTATCCCGCGTTGCCATGCCCGCGGTACCAAGAACTACAACGATCCGAAAAAATCGAAAAAATATATCGAAGATCAGAAGAAGAAAAAGACATAGGGATTCAGCCAGCGCCCGCCCTCGAGTTCTGTCTCATGACCTGTGAGAATTTTCGCGTTAGCAGGAATCGCGGCAATGAACCGGCGGTTGGCGTTTGAGTCGAACACCGCACCAGCAGGTAGCGGTATCTGCGCTTTGCAACTCGCCGCAAAATAACATTCATCACCTGTAAAAATGAGCTCCTTTTCCCCGAGCTGCGCGCGTACAACCGTCGACCCCGGGGTATGCCCCATAACCGGCTCCAGATGAAGTCCTGAGGCCTCTGTACCTGACAGAATAGGTTGTAGCCTGCCCTGTGCCCTCAGAGCAGCGAAAACCGGCTTTAGGGCTTCCTCTTGCGGGCTGCTGATCTCTGCCTGGTGTACCCAAACCCGGGCATTGGGGAAGCGCCCGGCATCGAGCGCATGGTCGAAATGCGTGTGTGTCAGTATGATCGTATGGATTTTATCCGGGGTAATTCCGAGGCTTGCCAGAATGTCTGTCACAGAACGGAATTTTTCAATGCCAAAGCGCTTCAAAAGTTTCGCTTCGGAAAAACCACAATCGATGAGGGTGTGTTTACCATCGCCGTGTTCAATAAGATAGGCCAGCCAGTTCAGGCGAACGTTTTTTGCCCGGCTGGCGGTATTTACAAGTTTTGAGGGGTAATCACTTTTCCCATACTTCAATGCGTAGATTTTGAGGGGCGCACTCTTTTCCGCAGTTTCGGATTTCTTAACGCGCCCGGGGCCGCAAGAACCTGCCGCCAGAAGACATCCTACTATAACCGCGGCAGATTTCACACGCGGCCAGCTCCGTTAACGGTCTTGTTCGAGAATGCCCTTGGGTATCGCCGCGGGAATCTCAATCGTGCTGAAATCGGAACGCGGTTTTGATACCACGCGGTGCATCTTGAAATAATCCATATAATCGTAGTGCGGCAGCATCAGCTTCTTCTGGTAGTTGTATGCGCCGTGCACGACATAGTGCCAGAAGCCCTGCAAACCTTTGCGCCATTTCGGATGCCAAGGGTATTCGTGCACCGTGCGGAATGTGATCGAGGCCTCATCGAAGGGCAATGAAAGAATATTGCGCTTATAGTTCGAATTCGTTGTGCTGTAATCCCAGAACTCTTCGGCGTTCGACGGATAATAGACGCGGATCGGCACACCGAGCGCCTTCGCGGCCTTGCCGATCGAATGCATCGACTTATCTTTCAGCATGTCACCCGGCACGATTGCGATGCGGTTTTGCTGGTAGAGCAGGCGTATGTAACGGTAGTTCTCCGCGTAGCGCAGCCAGCCGAAATCTTTAGCGCCAGGGGCTGCATTTTTTTTGTAGTGTTTACCGAGCGACTCGGCGTTGTTGCGGTAGACTTGCTGGATGAAATCCACATCGTCGCGGTCGGCATAATGTTTCTTGATAATTTCGAGCGATGAGTTTTTGTTCTTTTTATCGAAACGTGCGAGAAAAGCAGGCACGGTTTCTGATTCGAGCATGAAGGCACGAATAATCCGATGCAGCGCGTTGATATTCACGTCGAAGTCGAAGAGCCAGACGAAGCGGCTTTTCGCGAGAGCGATATACGAATAGTTCGCATCTGCAGCGACACCTGCGTAACCGCCGCCGAGATTACGCAGGTACGGTGCAAAGATATAGTTCTGCGATTCGTTCGGCGTAAAATAGGTCACGGGATCTTTGCAGTGCGCCGGCGAAGTATATTTGGCCTTGCAGATCGGCTTGTTGAGCGTATCGGTCGCTTCGAGATTGTGCAGTAGTGCCAGTTCACCTGAACTGGGCGGTGCCGGGTCTCCGAGCGGTGCCGGCGGCGTCTGTATCATCCACGCCGGAGTCTTTGTCGCAGGGTTATAATCCGACGCACAGCGGAAGGCAAGTTTTTTTTTCGCGTTGTAGGCCTGCGGCTCGACGGCACCAGTGGCCGCATTGAAGGTCTGTTTAAATTTCAGCGTCTCATAAGGAAAGATGCCGCTGGCAACACCCATTGGGTTCGCGGGTTCGCAAATGTTTTTCTTTGCGGAAACACCCGAAAAAGATTTTACGGTAACAGCGCATTGCTCCCCGGCAACCGGTGTCCAGTCATTCGACCATTCGGTATAGTCGGTTTTTGTAAAACCAGACTCTTCGGCGCCGGCCTTGAGCTCGGCGATTGTCGCTAGGCGGCCGCCTGCCCACGCGCAGTAGCGGTTCGCATGTTCAAAGGTTAGTCCCACCGCCGGCAGCGCGGGTTCTCCGCCGACACCCTTACCCTCGCAATGCCCGGCCGCGACACAGTCGCCGAATTCAGCGTTGGTTACCACGCGTGGGTCTAAAGATACGGTATTCGAGACCGCACCGTTCAAATTGCGCCCGATGGCCTTTCCTGAAAGGCAAAGCTTGTTCGCATCACAGCTGTTCAGATCGCTTTTGGTGAAACTAAAATCCGTCGCGGTGGCGTCGCTCGTGGTCTTCACCTTGCTCCCGGTCGAGGTGCAATGAAGCATAAACACAAAAATCCCCAGCGTAGCGCTCAGGCGTCGAAAAACTTGCGTCATCGGGTATTTAAGGTGATTTAGACACATCGTCAATCAGGTGGGCGTCCCCTCGCCGCGGGCGAGGTCGGGCTGCTCCGGGCTCGGCGGTCGCCTCGGTCGCTGCGCGACCAAGCCCTGCGCATCCCTGACGCAGGTTTGGTGTGGCGGCTTGCGAAATTTCAGGTTAAATCGATTTGTTTAGAAAGAGATGGGTTGATTTGGGGGTGGCCAGGGTAGAATTTCTGTTTTTTCGTGATATTCAAGGATTAAACCATCGTTTCTTTCCGTCTGGGACTGATAGCTAATAATGAAGTCCGCGGAATGGAGTCGCCGGGCGTATTTTTCCTGCCAAATGCGCGCATCTGAGGCGTCGCGACTACGGTACTCAAACCGGAGCCAATATTCAACGACGCGTGGCAGGTAGGTGGCGACCGAAAAGTCCATAAGCCGCGAGAGCGACATACCCGAATGGTGGCAACGTGCCCACGAAGCCGAGCGTAACGATTCGCTGGAGTAAAAAGGAACGATCTGGTATTGTCCCCGGCGTTTATTGTATCTCCGGTTGCGGGTCGCAATAGAGCCATGGGAGCGCCAAAATTTAAGCGCAAGGCGCAAACATTCGCGAATCAGACGCTGCTCAGAAAAAAATAAGCCCCGTTGGTTCACCAGCTTGACCGCAGCTGCCAGCATCGCCCGTGTCGATACGCGTAGCGTTACCGACGTATGGCGTATCGGCGAAAGATCAGTATGAGTCATATAAAGAAATACCAGAAAACGCCCTGTTTTTCTCAGTGTTTAAGAACTTCCGGGTTAGTGATAGTTCTTGACGAATTGTGCAGCGCGTCAAAACGGGTTGATGGAGACTTTGCAGTCCTCTATCGCAGATGAGGAGATTGGGCCACCCGATTATATCTACGATCTCATAAAAATCTCCCTTTTAGCGGCCGCCTGCGACGTCGAAAGCCTTATTGGTGCCGTCGAAATGGCGCGAGATCGCGGTGCCGATAACCGTGAGATCCTGCGTGCCATGTTTCGCAGCGACGAGGCATTCGGTACAGGTATTGAAAGTGTCGAGTTTTTGCGCCTTGCCGAATCGCTGCAAGCCGGGCGTTCGCCTTTACCGGTGCAGGCTGAACCCGTTTCCGCCTAAGATGCGCATAGCGCGGATTTCCCTCCTCATCTTCTGTTTTGCCGTCTGCAAAGAATCGGCGCTCAAACTGACCGCAAGTCATGTTTCGCCTGAAACCGCGTTTCTGCTTGAGGCAGATAAGACAATCACGGGGGAGTTTAACGGCGCGGACCAGAGTTTTTATGTGCGTGTTCGCCTCAAAGAAGCGGTCATGCTGCGCGCCGAACTTTCTGCCGCGCGCGGTGTGGACTCGTCTCTGGCAGTTCTCAATCCCCCAGATAAACTTCTTTTCGAAACTGACGATAACGGTTCTTCATTAGCTGAAGAAATTTCACCGGTCTACCTCCCGGCCGGCGACAGCATCATTCGTATCCGTGGCAAGGGGGGAGAGCACTCGGCGTTTACATTCTTCTACCGCACGTTTAACGCACCGTCCGACATCGAGCGCGAACCGAACAATTCGCCTGAGACCGCCACCGCCATGGCGGGACTGCACGCCGCGGGTTTTTACGGACCTGAACTTGACCGGCGCGGTCAGGTACGCGAGCGTGAGAAGGATTGTTTTGTGAAAGAGATCGCGGCCAGCGAAAAGAAAGCACTCAATCTGAAACTCACTGGTGTTGAAGGTGTACTGAGTTCCATCGTCATTCGCGGAGCCGATGGCAAAGAAATACTGAGGCAAGAAGCCCCGGCTACGGGCGCAGCCCTCGCAGCAGGGCCCGTCGTACTCGACGGGGCGAAATTTTTTGTCTGCGTCGCCGCGGTGACAACGCTGGGTAAGCAGAGCCGAGATTATTACGATCTCACGCTATCGTTCGGTGAAGCTACGCAAAAGGGCGAAGTGGAACCAAATAATTCGCCCGGCACTGCAAGCCCGATTCTCGCAGACCAGATAGAGGGAACGATCTCGACTTTCACCGATAGTGATTATTTTTCATACCGTAACCGCCGTGAATATCCGGTTTCCTTGCGCATCGATCTCGAAAGTGTTATTTTAGCGACACTGTCGCTGACTGCGGCAAAACCCGGCCAGAGTCTTCAGCTTTTCGAAGACAGCGCCGCGAAAGGTGAGGTGGGGGAGAATATACGCCTCGAGGCTGGCGAGACAGTAATTTTCTCAGTACGCAACCGGGCGAAACTGAAAAAGAAAAATTTTAAAATCACCGGGTATACTCTTAAATTACAGGAAACACAGGCGAGCGATGAAAATGAAACTGAACCTAACCATATTCCCGAAAAGGCCGACGGTCTCGTGGACCTGACGCAAAAATGGGGTTTCGTGAACCCGATCGGCGATGTGGATTATTACCGCCTCAAGCTGTCATCCCCAGCGGAACGCCTGCTATCCTTCGAAAGTAAGATCGACTGCAAGATACGCATCGAACATTTACGCGCAGGCAAGAGCGTGGGAACGCAGAGCGCCCCGCAGAACGTGCGTTACCGCGCCCTGTTTGAAAAAGACGATCTTATCAAAGTGCAGTGTTTAGGGCAAAAGCCTAACCCGGCGGAACGCGCGTACCGCATCGCACTGACGGAGCCCTGATGCGCCTCGGTTCTGCTGTTATTATCGCCCTGCCCATGCTCATGGGTGGCTTTGTCCAGTTTGTCATTTCCCAGTTCTACCAGAAGTTTGCCACCGACGCGCTGTTGCTCGACAGCGCCATTGTCGGGTCGATTTTCTTCGTCAGCCGCGCGACCGATGCTATTCTCGACCCTGTGTGCGGTTACCTGAGCGATCGTTTCAGCGCCCGGCGTGGCTTTATTGCTGCAGGCCTGGTGGCGCTTGCCGCGGGAACCCTGCTGGCTTTTTTACCGGCAAATTTCACGGCAGGTGAAAGCCGTGTCGCATACTATGCGCTTGCCGCTGCGGGAATTTTCACCATCTACCTGGGCGTCACCCTCGTCTACATACCCCATTACGCGTGGCTGGCCTCGCTGCAAAAATTGCATCACACGGCGCCACTCTTTGCCGCGCGCGCCGTCACTGAGAATTTCGGCACCATTCTCGGGGGAGCCGCCCTGACTTTGCTGGTGCCTTACCAAAGTAGTATCAGCGGCCGCGGCGCCGATCTCATGATCACAGTGGCTGGCATGGTACTGGTACTCGCCGTCGTCGGAGCCCTGCCGCTGCTCTTTTACCGGGCCGGCGACGGCGAGACGGCGGCCTCGCCATCATTTCTGAAAGCGCTCCGTGTGCTCGGCCAAAACCGCCGCTTTGCTCTCGTTGCGGCGATGAGCTTTTGTAACCAGTTTGCGGCGACGACGCTGCTGGCTGTTTCGATGTATTATGCGGATTATGTTTTGGGCCGCAAAGATCTCGGTGTCACTGTTGCGATTGTATTCCTGCTCAGTGCGACAGCCTTCGTTCCCGTTTGGTCGACGCTCGGGCGCAGGTTCGACCGCCATCGTCTCTGGGGTATCGCCCTCGCCGTTATTATTCTGGTGTTCCCGACATTGCTGATCACGCAGGCAGGCCATCTCTGGTATCTGACTGTTTTTGCCGTGATTGTGGGTGGTGCGGCGGGTGCGGTGATTCTCTATGTGCCGCAGGAAGTCTCAGAGATCACCGGGCTCAGCGACGGCGATGCAGGCGGCGGCCTCTATTTTGCCGCGTTCACATTTGTAAATAAATCGGCGATGGCCCTGTCGCCGCTGGCGATCGGTTTTGCCCTGAGCGCCGCCGCGTATAATCCCGCGGAGCGTACAGCGGCAGGTGCAGGCACGATAACATTCCTCTTCATCGGCCTGCCGGCCCTGGCTTTTATTCTCTCGGCGCTGCTGCTCAGGCTTTACACAAAACGTAGGTCATAACCGGAAAGTTTTCTCCGGTTATGGCCAGGCCGTAGTTCGGCGTGATCTCTTTCATGGTGAAACCCGCGGCCGCTGCGGTTTGGGTCAATTCTTCGGCGGCGAATATTCTCTGTGTATGTTGTTCTGTCGCCGATACCCGGCCGGTCATTGTCACTGTCGTGGTTAACAAGCGCAGGTCGGATGCATAGCGGTGCGCAAAACACACCTCGCCGTTCAGCGCATCGAACGTGCGCGTGGTGAGCATCACTGCACGTTCCGGCGGACAGACATCGAATACATAGACACCCCCTGTTTCGAGAACACGGTGGCATTCGCTGAAGTGCTGCAAGAGTGCCGCGTCGTCGCGCAGGTAATTCAGCGCCGCGTTGGTCGCCGCCAGCGCCGAAAATGCGGCGTCGCCAAAGGGTAAATGCAACGCATCGGCGCACACGCCCGAGGTTACGTCTTTCAGAAAGGGGAGGTGTTTATCGACCGAGATGCAGCTGAGGCCCGCGGCGCGCGCCGCGGCGGCGACGTAGCCGGGGCCGCTGAAGAGATCGGCCAGGGGTTTAGAAGAAGGGGAAAGATGACGCGCTATGAAGGCAAACCAGGCGCTATGGGGGAGATCCCCCATGACCTTGTCGTAATAAGAGTCGAAGACCGAGTACGGGGGGTGGGCCTGCACTACTGCAGTTTAAAATCAGAAATGGCGTCTTTGACGCCCTTCGCCAGGTCGTCGAGTTTCATCAGCTGCTCTTTTTTCTCGGGCGGGGCTTCCTGTATCAGTTTATCAAGGCTTTCGCGCATAAACCGCGACATCTGGTCGATGCGCTTGATGCGCGCCTGCAGCCCGTCGAGCATGGTGTTCAGCTGGTCTGCGGTTTCCTTGAGTTCGTCACCCTGCCTCAGCTTGATGCGCTGTGTCAGGTCGCCGCCGAGCGCTTCTTCAAAAGTACGCTCGATGCGCAGGATTGGACCTGCGATTTTGTGCGAGAAAAGAACGAAGAGGATAGTCAGCGACAGCGCCATGACCAGCGCGAGCGAACCGAGGCCCAGCATGCCGTAGAGTTTTACTTTCTGGAATACCGGACCCGAGCTCGCATCGACGCCGAGCGTCATCGAGAGCTTCTGTATGAGCTCCGCGGTGTTTTCAAACTGGTATTCTTTCGCGATGCTGTTGACAGCAAACATAAAGCCGAAAGCCAGCACCAGCACAAAGAGCATGAGCGGTATAACCGCCTTGAAGATGAACTTACTTTGGAACCTGAAATCGATGACATACTGGCGCTTTAGGGCAGAAGGGCGCTTGGCTTCACTCATCCCGCTGTATTGAGCCGACCTTTTCAGACGTCAAGGGGGTTTCAAAGGGAATTGCTGGGCCGGCCTTCATTCTCCAATGTACGCAAACCCCTCAAAAGCCCGCCCCAATAGCCGTTGACAGGCAATTTTATACGACTCTAACCGATTCGATCCTGGATCAATTCTATCCGAAGTTCTGTTGCAATGAAAAGCTAACCAAAACCAGTTTGACAAGGGTTACTGTCGTACGTTGCCCAACCTGTCACAAGAGCTATTCTAAGCTTGCCGGAACGCCCCTAAACCACCTTAAAATTGATCGTTGGATGTTTGGCTATCTGTTGAAAGAGGGGCAAATTCAGTACCCCAAGGTTCTAACCATTGCTGAAATTCGAAAGAGGTTAGGGGTCTCTATTACAACTGCGGTGCGTTTGAAACGCCGATTGCAACTGTTCGCGAGTGATGTAATGCCACGGATGCAGAAGAAATTCTATACCGATAACAAATTGTTATTCCATGACTTCCAATTTCCTAAGAATCGTGAAACCGATTTAACTTCTATGGTGAAGGATTTGAAAATACCAAGTGCTGATACTGTTGTATTGTATAGCTGTGGAAGGCTTGCAAACAAAGGACGAAAACGCCATAAACGATCGGGTCAAACAAGTTCAATTTACCGTTCAGAATCATTGGGAGCCGATCAGGTTGGAACGCTTGTAAATACATTGGGGGTTAAACAAGGGCCCACATTTTACGATTCAATTCCCAACCAAAAATCCGAAACTATCTTCCGATAGTTCACAAGTACATCCCCTGGCATAACCCGCTATTCACAGACGAAGGTTATTCGCTGCCTTCAAGAAATCACAGGACTGTAAATCATTCACGAAAGTCTTCGGATAAACGTTTCAAATGGGCACGGAATCGGTTTTCAAAGAATGGAATTCATAACAATGTAGCTGAAGGAAAAAATGGGGTGTTGAAAAAGGCGTTTGGTGCCCACACCTGGATTAATCCAAAGCATTCAAATCTGTACCTTACGGAGTTCGCTTTTAATGCCAATTTAAGGTATTTCGAATTGGAGGATTTGCTGCCGGATGAATCGCGTTCAAATAGTGCGCCGCAATACCAATTGGATGAAAATTGGCAATTGCGCTCATTGAAGAGCAAGATGCTGGGCCGGAAGGGGTCGAACCTTCGCATGGCGGAATCAAAATCCGCTGCCTTACCACTTGGCTACGGCCCAATATTTCGAAACGGTATCACCTGCCAGGTCCCGCCGAGCCTCGCAGAGAGCAAAGCCTTGAGAGAAGTCAGGTTGCGCATCGGTATTTCTGCATCGGACGCGGCGAATAAAGCCGCTCCCGAACCCGTCATACCGAGCACCCAGGCACCGGGAAAAAACTGCTTTGCCGTGCGGGCAAGTACAGTCTTAGCCTCAGAGAGCAAACGGCTCTGGGCGGGGAATACCGCCTGCGCCGCCGCGTCAAAGTCGTTTCGAAGCACTCTGACACCGCTGATGGGTTCGTCCGAATAGGGGATTTCGTTGAGGCGTAAAGCCAAATTAGATTGCGCAGACGCGGCATTTTTCGCCGCCTCTGCCTCAACCTCCGGCAAATTCCAGCGGCGCACCTCGGCGAACATTTGCCCCGTCGGAAAGCCAAAACCGGGCACACAGATCCATCCGCCTAACCGCGGAATGCTCACTGCGGTGAGCTCATGCCCGACACCCTGGAGAAGCGCCGCCTGCCCCTGGAGACCATATTTCAGAAAAAACGGGATATCTGCGCCGAGCCTTTCTGTCTGTTTTATGAATTCGGGCGGAAGATTTTCAGCGCTGCCTGCCGCAGCCCAGAGCGCGGCGATGAGCGCTGCAGCGTCCGCTGAGGCACCGCCCAGACCGCCGGGTGAGGGTATCTGTTTTTCAACAGAAATCTGAAGCGCAGGCAGTGCGAGCGCGCACTCTTGTTTAAGATAAGAGCGCATCACCCCGAGGGTTTTGAGGAGCAGGGGATTTGTAAGGGTGCCGGAGGCGATCTCGCGCCGGCGCGCAGGGCTGAGGTCAGTGGGCCAGCTGTGTTTCACCGCTTCCGCAGCGGCGGCCGTCACCGAAATACGATCGAAGACAGAGACCGGTACAAAGATGCTTTCGAGCCGGTGATAGCCGTTTTTGTAGCGTCCTGTGATGCTCAGGCCGAGATTAATTTTTGCCGGCGCGCTAAAGGCAAGCGGTAGACGCATGCCGCTACTCACCCAAACGCCGCGCCACGAAAATCAGCCGGTAGAGCGCGAGGCCAAAACCCGCACAGATACCCAAGAGAATGAGCCAGGGCTTGGTCCCGAACCGCTGGTCGAGAAAATGGCCGCCATAGACAAAGCCGAAAAAAATCGCCGCAAATTCAGCGCCGAGCCAGGTATAACGCAGGGCAGGGGAGGGGGATTCATTCTTCTCAGGTTCAGGACGTTGTTTTGCAAAAGAATCCCTAACGATTTTTTCCTTAGCCTTGAGATTAGCCAGATTACGATGCAGATCTTCCTCATTCATGGGATTGCGTTGCTAAATCTTGTGATTTTATCCTTTCCACAACGTCAAATAAACAAAACAATGTAAGCTTCATGAGTAAAATTGCGCTAATTACTGGCATTAATGGACAAGACGGCTCCTATCTTTCTGAACTTCTGCTTTCGAAAGGCTATGAAGTACACGGCTTGGTGCGCCGCGCCAGCACCCCTAATTTCGAAAGGATTGCGCATTTTCAAGACCGCATACACATCCATTTTGCTGATCTCTTAGATACATCCTCGCTTGTGCGGCTTATTGCTAAGGTTCAGCCTACGGAAATATATAATCTGGCCGCGCAATCTTTTGTGGGTGAAAGTTGGAACGAACCTGTATTAACTGCTGAAGTAACTGCCGTGGGCGTTTCGCGTATGCTCGAAGCTGTAAGAATCGTGAATTCTAAGATTCGTTTCTATCAGGCTTCGAGTTCCGAAATGTTTGGCAAAGTGCAAGAGACGCCGCAAAAAGAAACTACTTCTTTTTACCCACGTTCACCTTACGGCGTTGCCAAGGTTTACGGACACTGGATCACGGTGAATTACCGTGAATCTTATGATATGTTTGCTTGTTCTGGCATCCTCTTTAACCACGAAAGTCCACGGCGCGGCATAGAGTTTGTGACTCGGAAAATTACGAATGCCGTCGCACGTATAAAGCTAGGTCTTCAGGATACGCTTGAATTAGGAAATTTAGATGCAAAACGTGATTGGGGGTTTGCTGGCGATTATGTTAAGGCTATGTGGTTAATGCTCCAGCAGGAAAAACCGGACGACTTTGTGGTTGCAACCGGTGAAACACACTCTGTCGAGGAATTCTGTCGAATTGCTTTTTCGTATGTGGATTTGGATTTCAAAAAATATGTGAAAATTTCTGAAAAATTTATGCGTCCTGCTGAAGTTGATCTGCTACTAGGAACTCCTGAAAAAGCCAAGTCACAACTTGGTTGGAGAGTTGAAACCAGTTTTGAACAATTGGTTAAGATGATGGTTGATTCTGATCTCGAAGCAGTAGGTCGCTTGCAAAAAATCCGTGAATGATTAGAATATGAATATTTTTATCACTGGAATTGCCGGCTTTGTTGGTCAGCATTTGCGTGATTATTTTCTCAAGAAAGGATTTTCTGTAACGGGTATTGCGAAGACGCAGACGTCGTATGCTCATATTTGTGATATAAATGACACTTCGCGAATGGCTGACCTGCTTTTGCAAGAGCAGCCAGATCGGATTATCCACTTGGCCGCTATTTCAAACGTCGCCGGCAGTTTTGAGACAGAACGTCTTACTCACGAGATAAACTACATGGGTACTCTCTCGCTATTGCAAGCGGCACGAAAAGCGACACCAAAAGCCCGGATATTATTTGTTTCTAGTGGCCAGGTTTATGAATCGGCTTCCTTTCCAATAACCGAAACGGGTAAATTGGAACCTCTCTCGCCTTATGCGTCATCGAAACTAGCGGCGGAAGTCTTGTGCCTTGAATTTTATTGTACCAAGAAAATGCATACAGTTGTAGCAAGATCGTTCAACCATATCGGATCTGGACAGGACGAAGGCTTCTTTATTCCCTCAACACTTAAGCAGATAAAGACGGCTTTATCATCAGGGCAAAAAGAGCTTGTGCTCAATGTCGGCAACTTGACTGCAATTAGGGATTTTCTCAGCGTGCAAGATGTTTGCGAAGCCTATTCGGTGCTGCTTGAAAAAGGCCAGCCAGGCAAGGCCTACAACGTAGCATCGGGTAAAGGATACTCTATTCGCGAGGTCATAGATATATTTGCCGAAGTTTCCGGTTTGAAGATAACGATCAATCAAGATCCAGCAAGGGTGCGTACAGTTGAGAAGCCGAGTTTAATTGGCAATGCAAGTGAACTTATTAATCTGGGTTGGCGTCAAAGTCAGCAGTTCCGTGATATTCTGAAAAAACTTATACACCCTTAAATCTTGCTTGTTTTTAAGCGAAGTGGATTTCAGGCAATGGGAAAAGTAATTTGCCACCGGTGGCTAGAAACTCCCTCTCTCGCTCCAGTATGTTTTTTTCAAAATGCCATGGCAAAACAACAAATACATCTGGCTTAAGCTTTCTCGCTTCGGCCTCGGATATGATCGGAATTTTTGTTGCAGGTGTAAAAGCTCCGAATTTATCTTCGTTTACTTCAGCAATATATGGCATGAGTTCTGTGGTAATATTGCAATATTGTAATACGACATTGCCTTTAGTTGATGCTCCATATCCAAAAACTTTTTTGCCTTGTTTTTTCAGATCAACGAGCGTTTCATAGAATTCTTTCCTGTGCTTTTCTACCCGTTCTTTAAAGTGCTGGTATACTTCCATTTGACCGTATCCATCATTTTTTTCTTTTTCCATTAAGCTCAATATGGCCTTTTCATTGATTGGGTGCTTGCTTTTTTCTTTTGCCACCGTAATAGAAAAGCTACCGCCGTTGACATCATTTAGCTCCACATTAATGATTTTAAAACCAACTTTTTTTGCCATGTAGTCAATTTGGCGTAGGGCATAGTATTCAAGATGCTCATGACAAACCGTGTCATAGGCATTCATTTCAATCATGGTCGGGAGATAACTTTGCTCAAAGGTCCACGTCCCTTCGTCATCTAAGATATTATGAATATCTTGTACAAAACGGATCGGTTCTTCGAGATCATAGAACATGGCAATTGAAGTTACAATTTTGGCCTTTTCATTTCCAAACACTGACTTGAAATTAGTTTCGGAGAAAAAGTCCGTTACGAGCTTTATGTACTCTGGATAGAAATGCCGGAATTTTTCCGCCGACGGATCAAAGCCGGCATACCGCCCTAGGTCTGGAGGGTAGGCTTTTAAAGTCGTTGCGTCGTTACAGCCAATATCGATGACGATATCTCCCTTTTTTATGGGATATTTCTGTAGCAGATTAGAAATCTTACCGTGTAAGTGCTTAACCATAGACAAATTGAGTCCGGATCGGTAACCGTATGTTTCGCCATACATACCATCCAGCTTATATGTATGTTTTAATTGAACTAAGCCGCAACCGCCATGGCTTTCACTGCATTTTACAAGCTCCAGAGGCATCGTATCCACCTGCTGATTCTCATTTTTTGGAAATATCCCCGTAAGGGCTTGTACGCCCAAATCGAGGATGCTGCTAAGATGCGGACTATTGCATATGCGACAGTGTTCAACCGCTTGGTACATACGTAGCTTTTTTTTTTTTTTAATCGAGTGTCAATGAGATTATGGTTCGACAAGTTCAGAGAGCAACCTGTTGACGTTTTTCTTAAATTTCGCAGGATCCCCGAGTTGCGCGATCTTTTCGCGGATACGCTCCTGCGCTTTGATTGTTTGCTTCCTATTATGAAGAGCTTGTACTAATTTTGCCTTGAAATCTGCGGCATTTCCAACTTCAGCTAAATGCAGATATTCGATTTGATCAGGAATTTCTCGGGTGATTAATGGGATATTTGATGCAACAATGGGTACATTCAAGGCGAGAGCTTCGTTTACCTGGGTAGGGAAATTTCCTTCCAGTTCGCTCGTGAATACTAGACATGCGGCGCGTTTGTATAACCAGGAAAGAGTAGCATCGCTGACATCTTGAACTATGTGGACGTATTTTTCGAGGTCCAAAGATTTCAACAAGCCTTGGTTTTCGGGGGAAAGATCAGATGTTAGTACGAGGCAAAAGTTTGTATATTTTGACTCCTTGTGTAATAATTGCAGAGCTTTCAACAAGACATCTAATCTTTTGCTGGGGCGATCTCGGGTGGGGTAAAATAGATAATCCAGATGCTGGACTGTCTCCATTACGCTTCGATTCGGTTTACTAGTGCGGTCAAAATTACCTTGTAGGTTTGGCAATGGGAAGTAACGTATTTTCTCTACAGGTGGAAAAAGTTCAGTTTGCGGTAGGTATTCCTGACTATATTTGGAGTTTGTCAGTATTAGTTTTGCTCCTGCGACAATTTTCTGGCCAGTAGCTAGATGTCTTTTCTCCCCTTTAAAATCTTTTTTCCGGGGATAAAAATGTGGTATGTAGTCAGGTAAGTAGAGCAGATATGATTTATTCAGCTCAGCAGCTTCTGGGAAAGCATAGTAATGTGGTACAATAATGCCATCAATGTTGTCATCATTTTTTAAGGCTGATAGAATCTTATCTGGCCGAATCTGAGCGATAAGTATTCTGAGCGCGTCTTGTATACCGCACCATATTATGGTCTTTTTCATAACCACGATGATGCCTAGCTTTGCGAATGATATAATCTTTTTTAACGGAGGCTTTGGGAGGTTTCTTATGTGATGCCGAATCGGATATTGAATGATTTTATCCACAATTCTGAAATCCGCGCCGCCGACATCAAAAACCTGGCATTGTATTTCCGAACCGGGCATATTGAAGAAGCCATGAATTCTCTGGATCATGCTTGACCGGCTTGTAATTATCACCTCAAAATTCCCGGATTTGATCAGTGCTTGAGCTACCTGCCGCATTACCCGACAAATACCTTCTACGGCAAAATAGCTGCCTTCATGGAATAGCACAGGTTCACCGGGGAAATGCATAAATATCGCCAGCCGTCTTTTTCCGGAAGTTGGTTTCTCCGGAAAATAGATGAATTTAGGTCGTGATACCGTATCGGATTCAATTATCCGCTGCAAAACCCTGTCAAATACCGGCCATACCTTCCGCGGAATATATCGATCAACGACGCTTTTTTGTGAAGCGACGATCGCCTGAATGAATTTTTTATCTCCTTCTAAAAGGCGCTCACATTTTCCTTTCGCCTCATCTTCGCTAAATGCCCGCCCGGGAGAATTAACCGGCATCATTCTGGAGAGCAGAGAACCGTCAAGAAAAACGACCGGGGCACCGAGAATCATCATTTCGATAGGCTGTAAGAAACAAACAGTTCTGGAGGGGTGTGTATAGAGAGCGCCTTTTGATTGGAGGAACTGCTCTAATTGTTGACTCCGCGGGAGGGTGCCAACGATTTGGGGATCTTGGGCGTGGCTCGTTTGAACTCCATAGTAACGAAAGTGTTTTTCTGGAAAATGGCGCTTAAGATATTTGTAGTGGTGGCGAAAATAGGGGTCCCTAATGTTCGGCGATGTCAGACAAATTTCTGGGGTTAAAGCTCCATGTTGGTTCCAAGATCCCTGAAGATTAATAATGTCATCAGTGACACAATAGGGGACAACTTCTCCCATTTCTCTTAACCACAGATGTTCTTCTTCTAATATTTCCATGGAGGTAGGTAAGTAAAAGAAATTTTTGATTCCGGAAAATAATTCCAGGGCACCGACTCTCTGCAATTCATCGCTAACAAGGTCTTTCAGTCCGTATGCCCGAAAAATAACCTTACCGTGAAAAACCGAAAGGACATCCTTAAGGATATTGGGGGAACTAGGAATGATAACGCAATCAAAGTACTCGTTCAGCATTTGGGCCATCTCGGCATTAATTGGATTATGATAGAAGTTATATTTGCTCAATTTATCATGAATTTTAGGTGGAAGAGTGGTCGATGAAGGTACCCACTCCCTGATTACCGATTGATCATTGACTTTGCTAAGGTAAGGTGGCGTAAATACTTCGTAGCCCAGCATCCGGAGACGAGCGACCTCGGTTTGAAGCAAGATTTTATGAGCACAGATAAAAAAAATTCGGCGATTCTTTTTCATGGAAAATTCTTAGTAAGAAGGGCGGTAATTCATGACGTTTCTGGCAAACGGAGCAAATGCTTAGGTAGTCTCACAAGGGGACAGGCTCTTAATGTGAAATCACATTCCTTGAACGCCCCTCCGGAGAGGAGGCTTCGAGCCTATATTTATCTTTACATTCGACAAGGTTTTTTCCTAAACCAAAAATTTCATACTAAGTTGATAGTTTTTGGGTAAAACATGAAGTGACAACTCGAAAACTCAGATATCAGTATATTACAGCGTTGGCTGCAAGTTGGCCTCGTTTGGCTATCTATATTGAAGCCTGGCGTAAGATTATACACATTCCTCTGGTCTTTATCGGCCGTTGATTTACCTGGCTACTTGCCATCGTGGCGCGTTAACTTCAAAGCAATATCCGGATGAACATAAAACGGGGTCCGCCTGGTTCGAATAATATTTATTTTTATGGCCAGATCCCACCAGTCATAAATTGTCAAAGAATTTTTTGAATGTGCAGTAACTTCGATCCAATGGGCCCCATTTTCCAATATATTCGGTATGCTCCAGGTTATCTCAATGGTCTCGCCCGCTTTAACATTTGCAAGCGTCGAATCTTCTAGCTGAGTATTCGTGCCGAATAGTGGCTGCTTCAGCTCATTCTTAATGCAGATGCCGGTTACCAATTCCGCAACCGCATGATTCGCAGCTAATTGCGCTCTCACAGTTATTATGCCACCCCGCTCCGCTGAATAAGTTGTAGCATCAGCTTCCAAAGCCGTGAATTTAACGTCTCCGTTTCCAAAACGAAATGGGTTGACTGTTTGCATATCAGGACGCTCTCCGCTTGCAGGTATGCTTGCAATTGCAGCTTCGCTGTTGCTGAATAACTTTCTATACTCACGGGCGACATCTCTCGGCATTCCTTCATGAGTAATCCTGCCTTGATCGATCAAAATAGCGCGGTCGCAGAATTGTTCGACAGCCCCCATATCATGAGTTACGAATACTACGGTTTTCCCGACGCGTTTAAGCAGCTCAAAATGGCGAAAACACTTCTGTTGAAAATCTAAATCACCAACGGCCAAGACTTCGTCCACCAGCAGAATATCGGCATCAGTCATCGAGGCAATGGAAAAGGCCAAGCGAACCTGCATGCCCGACGAGAAGTTTTTTAGGGGTTTGTCCATATGCCCTTCTAATTCCGCAAATTTCACGATTGCTTCCATCTTGGCTGTAATGCTTGCGCGGCTGAATCCGAGCAGCGCGCCGTTCATATAAACGTTTTCATAGCCACTGAGTTCACCATGGAACCCAACCCCAAGCTCAATAAATGGGACTATCAAACCTTTTACATTCACGGAGCCTTTTGTAGGCGCGTAAATTTGAGCTATAAGTTTTAGGAGTGTACTTTTGCCGCCTCCATTACGCCCCACTATTCCAAAAAACTCTCCTTTCCGAATGTTAAGATTTATATCCTGTAATACAGTTATCGGTGTGGATTTTTTCTGCCCTAGAACCTGACTTGGATGAATAAAGAGATTCTTTAGATTACTTCCTGCAAACCGGGGGGGGCGAAAAATTTTTGTTACATTGCTGATAGAAATAGCTACTTCATATTTGAGCATCAAATTCTCTCGGCAAAAAATTTTGCTGAACGCTGAAAGAAAATCAGTCCGAATATCAGAATTAAGACCGTAATGCCAATCGGAATTCCTCGCAGCCAAGGCATTTCGGGATGAAGGGTTTCAATTATTACGGTCTGTTTAGATATAAACACATATCGAAAATCCTGGATTATCTGAGCTACTGGAAAAAGAATCAAAATCTTTGCTGCCAAAGGTGGAAGAGCTAATGGCGTATACAGAATAGGCGTTCCATAAAAACCGATCTGAAGAGTTAGTTCCCAAATGGGTGAGATATCACGGAAATTAATATAGAGAACCGATAATATGGCGCCCACGCCTAAAAAGAGCGCGCATGCCTCGATAGTCAGAGGCAGAATCCAAAGCGCTTGAAGGCCGATATCTACTTGATTGACGATGGCGAAAATCAATACAACGACAAAGTTAAGTACAAAGCTAATACCTGCCGCGGCTACAACACTTGTTAACAATACCCACTTCGGAAAATTTAGCTTTCGAAGCAAGTGACCGCGCGCCGCGATTGCCTGAAGTCCTGCTGTTGAGGCTTCCGTAAAGAAAGACCAGATTATCATCCCCAGTAAAAGATAAATCGCCGGTGAAGATACTTTTAGGTCAAATTTTAGGAATCGAACAAATACAATGTAGAGCACAACGAACATGCACAATGGCTTTAATAGCGTCCAAAAATACCCCAGCAAGGATCCATGGTATCTAAGTCTAAAATCTGTTCTAATAAACTCAGATAAGATATTTAGCGACTGCGATTTTGACATATAAGCTAACCAGAATATTCGATTTTAACATCAGGAATCATCACGGGCAAAACCTGTTTACTATATGCATTCTACCCCATCAATTCGACGAACCACCTTGGCTATTCAGGCCCGCTCGTAAAGAATTTACTCTGCGATAACAACCAAGCCATAAGCGTTTAGTTGAATCTAGGAAAAATTCGGGCTACAAGTCTTCTGGCGGCGAATTTGAACTGTCTTTCCGGCTTGCCGGCTTTCTGCAGTTAAGACAGGGGTAGTATCCCAGCAAAAAATTTAGAGTATTCAATGTCAAGCCCTAGTTCAGTAGAGATTCCAATCGAGTTGGCACCTTATCGGGCTTAATATTCTTGACCTTTTATGCTCAGTATGCTCAAAATTCTAATGGGCTCTAAACCGTTGTTCATGCCATAACTGCTTAGTTTTAAACAGGCTTATGCGTAGAGTAAAAAAGGCAGAATTTGTGTCCGGTCATCTCAAGAAAAATCAAAGTCATCAAAATGCCGAGAATCGTGAATATTCGGGTACCGCATTACTTTTTCAGGCCGAAGAAGACATACCAAGGTATAATCGGTGGATTGTTAAACAGGTAATTGATGCAACCGGCAAAAAGCCTGGGCTTAGGGTCTTGGACTTCGGTGCAGGAGTGGGGACTCTGAGCCAGATTTTTGCGACGCAGGCAGGAGTTACTCCCGATTGCATTGAGCTCGATCGGGAAAATCAGGCGACGATTGCCAGCCGGGGGTTTCGATGTTATCAGGAAATCCACGAGCTTCAGGATAAATACAGCTTAGTGTACTCATCGAATGTCTTTGAGCACATACCCGACGATAGTGCCGTTGCCAATGAGCTTCGTGATCATATGCTTGATGGCGCGAAATTAGTTATCTTTGTTCCTGCATTACCACTATTATGGTCAAAAATGGATTCTCGGGTTGGCCACATTCGGAGGTACACTAAAAAATCGATGCGTCAAATGCTGGAAAAGTCCGGATTTGATGTTATTTCAATGCGTTATTGTAATTCAGTTGGTTTCGCGTTAACTTTATTGTTTAAATTGGTTGGTAGTTCAAGTGGTGAGCCTTCGCGCACAGCTCTGAGGATATTCGATAAGTTTTTGTTGCCAATTTCCAGAGTATTTGACTTTCTGTTGTTGGGTTCTTTAGGTCAAAATTTATTTGTCGTAGCAGATTTAAAACCTGATACCCGGTAAAATGAATGCTTAAAAAAGATATTGAATACTGGCGTGGAAAAACTGTCCTGATTACTGGCGGGTCCTCAGGTATTGGTTTGGCGCTTGCACATGAAGTCGTTGAAACTTGCGGAGCCGTTGCCATAATATCACGGAATGATACAAGCTTGTCAAAGGCGAAGAAAATTCTTACTGGCCCGAAAAATCAGGCAAAGATCAGGTTTTATCCGTGTGATGTGGGCAGTTCAGTTCAGGTCAAGAAAATGGCCAACCGCGTATTGAAGGAAGTGGGTTGTCCAGATATAATTATCAATAATGCGGGATTTGCTCACTTTTACACTTTTGACCAAATGGATGAAAATGATATCGAAGAGACGGCGAATGTTAACTTTTCTGGCTTTCTGCGCGTTACCCGGGCATTCCTTCCAGCGATGATCACAGCAACAGCTCCGGGATGTATTGTGAACATTGCTTCCGTGGCCGGTGCGTTCCCGATCACGCCCAATGCTGTGTACGGAGCGGCAAAAGCCGGAATGCTTGCTTTTTCTGAGCTTTTGGGCATCGAATTGGATCATTTTGGGATAAGAGTTGTCACAGTGTGCCCAGGGCGCGTAGAAACGTCTTTTTTTGACCACATCTCATACAAAAGGCGCGTTGCAGGTTCCGAGACGCAAATTGTGACTCCGATTCGCAAAGTAACCGATGGGATCATCAGGGCTGTAACTGCCCAGAAGCGAGTTGTCTTTATTCCAGGATACTGGCGATATTTTGCCTGGCTTTTATCTGTTGATAAACTTGTATTGCGACCTTTGTACCGCGCTTTTCTCAAGAAGCGTGTTGCTCGGTTAAGAAATCAGAAATAGGTAATATATGAATGAGAAAACCATCGTTTGCCCACTAAATGGGCTTCCAGCCCGGATTTACGTCAGAAAAGGTCGAGCAATCTATTATTTGGAGCCAAAGTCGGGTTTGATTTTTCAAGGCAATCTGCCCACCGTCAATGATATGGAGGCGTTTAATCAATCCGAATATGAGTCCGGCAGTTACAAAGCTTATGTTGAGATGGGGCATTTGAAGAAGCGGACGGCCAGAAATAGATTGGAAAAAATTCGAAAATTCGGGAAAGCTTCGGGTAATCTGCTCGATGTTGGTTGCTCTGCTGGCCTGTTTCTCGAGGTTGCTCAGGAATTCGGATTTAAGGTGCACGGCGTCGAGCTTTCCGCAAAGGCCATTGAGCTAGCGAAACCGGACATCCGGAAATTGATTTCTAAAGCGGATGCGAATAAGCACATTAAGAAGTACGGTGCAGTGTATGATGTTGTGACGGCGTACGATATTATTGAACATACACAGGAGCCAAAAGTTTTTCTCAAGGATCTATATAATGCGTTGGCTCCCGAGGGAGTTGTAGCAATTGCAACTCCGGATTCTGGTCATTTTCTGCGTTACCTGATGCGTGGGAGCTGGTCAATGTTGCAACCGATGCAGCATACCTTTCTATTTAGCCGCCGAGGGCTTAAGTCGCTGCTAGAGGAGACCGGTTTTCAGGAAGTGCAAATAATGTCCGCCAAAAAAACCTTAACTATTAATTATCTATTTGGTCAATTAGCGCAGACAAATCCGCTGATTTCGCGGCTATACAAAATCTTCAAGTTCCTCATACCTTCTTTTATCGGAGATGCCATGTTCGATCTGAATATCAGCGAGTTTTTGGCGTTGGCACGAAAGGTCCCAGCAAAAACCAAGGCTTCGAAATGAGTCCTTTACGAAACTCAAGAGTTAAAGAAAAGTCGCAGCGTGCTACCTACTCGCAAGGTGCGTGTCCGCTTTGCGGTAGCAAACATCAAGCGTATGTTTATTCAAAAGTACATTCCCGTGTTGTCCATTGTACGAATTGCGGGTTGCTGGAAGATGTCGCTTTTGACATAAGGAATCAGCCTCAGAATCATTGGTCCCCGGAAAAGCTTGAGAAATTATCGGATCTTGTTCAGAATACTCAGGGCAATGTCACATTAATTACGACCATCCGGGGCAATAAGTCCCTCGAGCGTGTTTTTAGGCAAACTTTGCCGGCAGAGCGTCTGAATGTTGTCGACTTCGCAAAGCTAGGGTCGTTTAGGTCAAAAAATGAAAGCGTTTTTGTAGATGACCACTTACTGGATCAACCTAATCCCAGGGAAATATTAAGCAAGCTGAACCGAAACTTTCTGCCTGATCAACGCGTGGTTTTTTGCATCGAATTAATTGGCGGAAATCATGGATGGTTAAGGGAATCCTTGAAACCCAGGGAGGCTTACGCGCGTTTTTGGCCTGATTGGGTTACATTCCACAAATTGCTCTTATCCGCAGGTTTTGAGAAGGTCTGGCTAAACAACGTCCAAGAAGACCAGCACGGAACCAGTATGGCAATTGTTTCAGCCAAAAATGGAATCGCCCGAGTTCGTCCAAAACTCTCAATAGTCATGCCCGTTTTCAACGAAGCGGCAACATTTGAATCAACATTTTCCCGGGTGTTGAGTAAGAAAATTCCTGGCGCAGATAAGGAAATAATCATTGTTGAAAGTAACTCAACGGATGGAACAAAAGATCTTGTTGCGCGCGTTGCAGCAGCGCCGAATGTCAAAGTTCTTTGGCAAGAACGTCCCCGTGGCAAAGGTCATGCAGTTCGGCAAGGTATTGAAGCATCCACAGGGAACATCATTCTGATTCAGGATGCGGACCTTGAATATGACGTTAACGATTATGATGCGCTGGTTGAAGAACTCTTATCGTGGCGCTCTACATTTGTTCTTGGCTCCAGGCATACGGGAGATTGGAAAATGAGGAAGTTTAACGATATGCCGTTCATGGCGGGGTTTTTCAACTTGGGGCACATTTTTTTCGTTTGGCTAATTAACGTCTTGATTAGGGCCAAAATGAAAGACCCGTTTACAATGTATAAGGTATTCTACAAAGATTGCATTTATGGTTTACATTTCCGGTATAATCGCTTTGATTTTGATCATGAGTTAGTAATAAAGTTGTATCGAAAGGGCTTTCATCCGCCAGAAATACCCGTTAACTATGTTGCCCGGTCGTTTTCAGAAGGGAAAAAAGTTTCATTTTTTAAAGATGGAATTTCCTGGTTGGTAAAAGATATTAAGCTGGCGACAGAATCTTTGAACTCAGCTGATCTCAGGAAAATACCATAGACATGATGAAAAAGTTTGGTGATAATCGCGTTTTTTACTTTTTATTATCGGGACGGGAGACTCATAAATGAAGTTCATAGTAACAGGCTGTGCCGGCTTTATCGGGAGCAACCTCACGGACCGATTGCTTGATGAAGGGCACTCTGTGGTCGGAATCGACAATTTTTCCACGGGGCAACGGGAGTTTCTTCACAAGGCACTGAAAAATTCAAAATTCTCCCTGGTTGAGGCAGATCTGCTTAATCCGGAAGTTTATGTTGATTCTTTTTCCGGCGGAGATAGGGTTTATCATCTTGCAGCGAATGCTGATGTCCGTTTTGGTACCAATCATCCAAGAAGGGACCTGGAGCAGAACACGATTGCAACTTATAATGTTCTTGAGGCGATGCGGGCAAACGGAATTAAGCAGATTATCTTTTCATCGACCGGGTCAGTTTACGGGGAAGCTCCTGTCATACCAACGCCTGAAGATTGTCCATTTCCAATCCAAACATCACTGTATGCGGCGTCTAAACTTGCATGTGAGGGTTTGCTGGCAGCATATAGTGCAGGATTTGGATTTCAGGTTTGGATTTTTCGGTTTGTATCTATTCTTGGAGAGCGATACACGCATGGTCACGTATTTGACTTCTACAAACAACTAAAAGCAGATGGTTCCCGCTTGCGCGTGCTGGGCAATGGAAAACAAAGAAAATCTTATCTCTATATTCAGGATTGTTTGGATGCGATTCATGTCGCGGTTGAAATGGCTAAGGAAAACGTCAATATATTCAATCTTGGCGTTGATGGATATTGTGAAGTCAATGATTCCATTGGATGGATTTGTGGCTCGCTCGGACTAAAGCCAATTTTAGAATACACCGGGGGAGATCGCGGGTGGATCGGCGACAATCCCTTTATCTTCCTGGAGACCCGGAAAATAAAACAACTAGGATGGATACCGAAGTTATCGATTCAGGAAGGCGTCAAAAAAACCATAGATTACCTTCGCGAAAATCCATGGGTAATGGAAGCTAGGGCATGAAAATCTGCGTTCAGGGTTTGTGGCATCTCGGTACGGTAATCGTCGCGGGATCAGCCAGCCTTGGGCACGACGTAATCGGTCTGGATTTTGACGAATCGGTCATCAATAATCTGCGAAACGGTCAGGCTCCTATACACGAGCCTGGTCTAGACGACCTCCTTTTGGATGGCCTCTCCAAGAAACTAATCCATTTTACAGAAATGGCGTCAGATATTCCTGGAGATACCGATGTTCTCTGGGTTACGTATGATACTCCCGTCGATGCAGACGACAAAGCCGATGCAGATTTTGTCTACAATCAGATAATTCAGACTTTGCCTTTCTTGCCCAATGGAGTTATTGTAATGATCTCCTCGCAACTACCCGTTGGGTCAATTGCGCATTTGGAAGAAATCGCCCGGAAGGAATTTGCGGCGAAAGAACTCACTTTTGCGTGCTCTCCAGAAAATTTGCGATTGGGGAGGGCGCTTGATGTATTTTTACATCCGGATAGAATCGTAGTTGGCTATCGTAGTGCTAAGGACAAAGAAAAGCTGCAAAAACTCTTTCATCCATGGTCATCTCCGATCGAGTGGATGTCCGTAGAATCTGCGGAAATGACAAAGCATGCTATTAATTCATTTCTGGCGGTTTCTGTCACCTACGCAAATGAGATTGCATCTATTTGCGAGCTCGTCGGTGCGGACGCCAAAGAGGTCGAGCGCGGTCTGAAATCGGAGCAGAGGATTGGACCAGGGGCTTACCTTTCACCGGGTGGTGCTTTTGCGGGGGGGACACTCGCCAGGGACATCGCCTTCCTGAACCAGTTAAGCCTGCGATTGGGCCTAGAATCTTCACTGCTGGCATCAGTGCGCAAGAGTAACGAGAATCATAAGCATTGGGTAGAGCGCCGTTTGAAAGCAATTTTTCCATCTCTGCATAAATTGAAGGTTGCCGTTTGGGGACTTACGTATAAGCCTGAAACGGACACTTTAAGGAGATCTGCGGTCGTAGAATTTTGCAGCCGGCTCATTAATGATCAGGTTCAATTGCGGGTTCATGATCCTCTTGTGAAAGAATTACCTGAGGGATGGGAAGAAAAGGTGGAACGCTATTCCGATCCGCTCGACATGCTCCGGGCTGCTGATGTTCTTATTGTTGGAACGGCGCATTCATCATACAAGTCAATCACCCCTGAGGAAATAAAAAATGTGGCACGAGGGCTGGTAATCCTGGATCAAAACAGAATATTGAAAGATCTAATGGGTCACGTCGAGCTGCGATATTATTCCGTTGGAACCTCTCAAACTTTGGTAGGCTCGGGATGAATTATTCCCTTGAAAATAAAGTCGCTATCATAACCGGAGCCAGTCAGGGATTGGGGCTCGAAATTTCGCGGAAATACATCATGGCTGGAGCCTCTGTTATGCTTTGTGCCCGGGAGACCGGCCGACTTGAAAGAGAGGCTAGCGAACTTACGAAACTCCTTAAGCAAGGACAAACGTTAGAGGCTTTTTCCGTGGATGTGTCCTTGGAAGGTGAAGTGGGTTTGATGGTTGAAAACATTATCAAACGCCACGGCCGGATTGATATTCTTGTCAACAATGCCGGGATTTACGGGCCTATGGGACCTATCGAATCGGTGGACTGGTTGCACTGGAAGAAGGCTATAGATGTAAATCTCTTTGGTTCCATACTGATGTGCCGGCTTGTAGTACCTTACATGAAAAAGCAAAAATCTGGAAAAATAATTCAGCTCTCCGGCGGAGGAGCCACCAATCCATTGCCAAATATCAGCGCATACGCGGTTTCCAAGGCTGCGATAGTCCGGTTTGCCGAGACCCTCGCTGAAGAATTGCGTGAATTTGGCGTAGATGTCAATTCGATAGCACCCGGTGCCTTAAACACGCGTATGCTTGATGAAGTTCTGTCAGCAGGACCTGAAAATGTTGGTAAAAACTTCTATGAGAAATCCGTTAAGCAAAAGCAAAATGGTGGTGCAGGACTTGAGGCTGGCGCGGAATTAGCCGTGTTTCTCGGGTCTGCCGTGAGTAACGGAATTACAGCAAAACTCATAAGTGCAGTATGGGATAATTGGCAGGAATGGCCCAAACATCTTGCAAAACTTAATAATTCAGATGCATATACCATTCGACGCATTGCGGGGCGCGAGCGGGATTTTTCGCTGGGTGACAAATGAGTCTGCGCATCGGAATCATCGGTTGTGGATTGATTGGACAAAAGCGGGCAAATTCTTTAGGGGATATGAGCTTAGTTGCGTGCGCTGATTTAAGCGAAGATCGAGCCAAGGCTGTCGCAAAGGGAAAAGCAAAGGTATATACCCAGTGGCGTGAGCTCCTCGCCGATCCTCAAGTGGAGGCTGTAATAATTGCAACCCTGCACGATTCATTGGCAGAAATTACTTTGGCTGCAATTCAAAGCGGGAAGCATGTGTTGGTAGAAAAGCCAGCGGCGCGAAACTCCTCGGAATTGCTCCCAATTCTTGATGCTTTGAAAACAAGCAAAATAAAAGTCCGGGTTGGCTTTAATCATCGCTTTCATCGTGCAATGCAAGCGGCCCGGGAGCTCGTTGATTCCGGCTCGCTCGGAGAATTAATGTATATCCGGGCGCGCTACGGCCATGGAGGTCGTCCCGGCTATGATCGTGAATGGCGTGCTCAACCTAAGGTTTCAGGGGGGGGTGAATTGATCGATCAGGGACCGCATATTATAGACTTGGCCCGTTGGTTTCTGGGGGATTTTTCAGACATCAATGGATTCGCACATACTTATTTCTGGGATATGGCCGTAGATGATAACGGATTTCTGCTATTAAGAAATACAAAAAAGCAGGTGGCTTTTTTACATGCGAGTTGCACTGAATGGAAGAACATGTTCTCCATGGAGATATACGGCAAAATCGGCAAGGTGGAAATTTCAGGACTGGGGGGAAGCTACGGTGTGGAGCGCCTTTGCTTTTACAAAATGCTGCCTGAGATGGGGCCACCTGAAACTACAATTTGGGAGTATCCGATGGCAGATAATTCCTGGGCGCTTGAACTCTCTGAGTTCGCCAGAGATATAAGTTTGAACAGAAATTCTTCGCCTGGAATCAATGATGCATATCAAACACTTAAAATAATCGAGAAGATTTATCAGGAGTCTGGCTATGATCATCGCGCGTAGTCCGTTACGTATTACACTTGGCGGAGGGGGCACAGATTTACCTTCTTATTATCGCCAACATGAAGGATTTCTCATCGCGGGAGCTATTAACAAATACGTTTATGTAACTGTTATGCGCCCGTTCACCGAAGGTATCTACCTGAAGTATTCGGAGTTGGAACAAGTGGCGAAAGTGACTGATGTCAAGCACCGAATCATCAGGGAAGCCCTGCTAATACAAAACTTGCGGACCCCCCAAATCGAAATCACAACTCTCGCAGATATTCCGGCAGGAACCGGCTTAGGGTCTTCAGGAAGTTTTACAACGGCTCTTTTGAAAGCATTATATGCACATCGGCGTCAATTATTGCATCCTAAGGAACTTGCAGAAATGGCATGTCATGTTGAAATTGACAGGCTTGGTGAACCCATCGGCAAACAGGATCAATATATTGCAGCTTATGGGGGGCTAACTTGCTTCACTTTCCACAAAGACGATAGTGTAACCGCGATACCGCTAAATATCACCATGGATACCATGCATGATCTGGAGGATAATATCCTGTTGTTTTTTACCGGTTACGCGCGCAGTGCGAGCGGAATACTCACGGATCAAAATGTTCGAACGCAGAGTAGCGATGCGGAAATGCTAAAAAATCTTCATTTTGTGAAGGAGCTCGGTTATCGCAGCTTGCATGCGTTAGAAGCGGGTGATGTCATCAAATTTGGGGAGCTAATGCATGAGCATTGGGAACATAAGAAAAGTCGATCTGGAGGGATGAGTAATCCACAAATTGATGAGTGGTACTCCCTTGGAATCAAAAGCGGCGCCGTTGGCGGAAAACTTGTAGGTGCGGGCGGCGGCGGCTTTTTAATGTTCTATGCGTCTGATCGTACTAAACTCCGGCAAGCGATGACACGCGCTGGCCTTGAAGAGGTTCGGTTTACTTTCGATTTCGAAGGTACAAAGGTTGTATTGTCTTGAGTTTACCGGTCGCCATTCTGGCGGGCGGGTTTGCGACCCGGTTATTGCCCATCACTGAAAAGATTCCAAAAGCGTTGGTTGACGTCGCAGGAAAGCCTTTTATCCTTCGTCAATTGGAGCACCTGCACGTCCAAGGATTGGATCGCGTCGTAATCTGCGTCAACTATCTTGGCGGACAAATTGAAGCTGCGCTCGGAGATGGCAAGGCCCTTGGCATGGAAATTAAGTACTCATGGGATGGAGAAAATCCTTTGGGGACAGCGGGTGCTTTAAAAAAAGCGAGTCGGTTGCTTGGCGATACATTCTTCGTTTATTATGGTGATTCCTTTTTGCCTATTGATTTTCAGGCTGTCGCGGCAGCTTTTGCCAGCTGTGGCCACCCGGCGTTGATGACCGTACTTAAGAACGAAGATAGATGGGATAAGAGCAATGTCATATTTGTAAATGGCAAATTGATAAGTTACGATAAAAAAAATCAGGTGCCTGAAATGAAATATATTGATTACGGTCTAGGTATAATCTCCGCTTCAATTCTAAAAGAAGTATCGGAAGATAAATCCACGGATCTTTCCGATATTTATCGTGAACTTTCTCGCGATGGACGTCTGGCCGGATTCGAAGTTTTTGACCGATTCTATGAAATTGGATCTCACAAAGGCCTTGACGAGACGACTAGATACTTTACGAATACAGGTTTACAATGAGCTATTCCGCAAAGCATTTGGCTGAGGCTGTAGAGATTCTTGCCAAAATTAATCCTGATGATCTGGAAAAAATGACCGATTTGTTGGTTCAAGTAAAGGCAGACGGTGGTAGAATATTTTTTCTCGGTGTAGGCGGAAGTGCCGGAAATTGCTCCCATGCGGTTAACGATTTCCGAAAAATCGTGGGAATTGAATGTTATGCCCCGACAGATAATGTTTCCGAACTCACGGCAAGAACCAATGACGAAGGCTGGGCAACTATTTTTGTGGAATGGTTGAAGATTAGTAAGCTGACTTCGAAGGATTTGCTTTTCATTCTTTCTGTCGGTGGTGGTAGCTTGGAAAAAAATATTAGCCCAAATCTGGTTACTGCTTTGCAATATGGAAAACAACAAGGAGCAAAGATTACGGGAGTGATTGGTCGTGATGGCGGATATACAGCTACAGTAGCCGACGCATGCCTGATAATCCCGACAGTGAATCCGGAGAACATTACTCCGCATTCCGAAGCCTTTCAGGCCGTAGCATGGCATTTGCTTGTGTCACATCCGAAGCTAAAGGCTTCCGCGACTAAATGGGAATCTACAGTAAAAACTTCGTGATTCGCTTTGTGTGATTGCTAAAGCAGTTTTTTTAGACAGGGACGGTGTTATTAACCGTGCCTTGGTTAAAGATGGCAGACCATATCCTCCCAGGGATTTGCAGGGTGTCGAAATTATCCCGGGTGTACACACTGCCTTACAGAAATTGAAGAGCCATGGATTCATTCTGATTGTGGTCACAAATCAACCCGATGTTGGCAGGGGTGTAACGCCAATAACCTTAGTCGAAGCAATAAATAAGTATCTTGGACGGGAATTGCCAATCGATAAGTTCTTAGTGTGCTACCACGATGACGCTGATAATTGCTTATGCCGAAAGCCAAAACCGGGAATGTTATTCGAAGCTGCCAGGGCTTTTGATATCGACTTGAATCAGTCATATTTGATCGGTGATCGCTGGAGAGATGTGGAGGCTGGGATTAATGCGGGCTGTAAGACAATATTTATTGACTACGGATACAATGAAAAACAACCCGAAAATGCGGATTTTGTAGTGAAATCGATAGATGAAGTTGTGGAGATTATTCTCAAAGGAGTGCATGATGAAGAAAATTGAAGATCTGAACATCAAGATATTTGCAGATGGTGCTGATAAAGAAGGGATGCTCGAAATGAACAGCAAGTCTTACATAAAAGGACTTACAACAAACCCGACTTTGATGAACAAAGCCGGCATAAAGGACTACAAAGCCTTCGCCCAAGACATACTTTCAACCATCAAGGATAAGCCTATTTCATTCGAAGTTTTTTCCGATGATTTTGCCGAAATGGAAAGACAGGCTATGGAAATAGCCGGATGGGGAAGTAATGTTTACGTGAAAATTCCGGTAACTAATACTAAGGGCGAAACCTGCTACAGCATGGTGAAAAAACTGGCTGCAAATAAGGTAAAGTTAAATGTAACCGCCCTCATGACACTTGCCCAGGTTCGGGACGTCGTTGCTTCGTTGCAAAATGATGTACCCAGTTACGTGTCTGTTTTTGCAGGCCGCATTGCTGATACAGGCTGCGATCCGATGCCTTTGATGGCAGCCGCCGTAGAAATGCTCAAGCCAAACCGCAGTGCGGAACTTATTTGGGCAAGTCCCCGCGAACTTTTGAATATTTTTCATGCAGAAGCGATTGGGTGCCAAGTAATAACCGTGACAAATGATATTCTGAAAAAGCTGACTCTAGTCGGTTATGACTTAGGAGCATATTCCCTTGATACTGTGAAAATGTTCTATAAAGATGCTGTGGCGGCCGGATTTAAGCTGTAAATTTTTCCTCCGGTTTTATTTAAGTAGGCTGGCTGAAAATGTATCTTTCCGGAAAGTGCATGCCTGCATTATTTCGCACGTTTATGGCGTAACGTCTGGCTGATCGCAAGGTTAACATCAGTGTGACTATGCTCTAAGCCAGACATGCATAAACGGGTCAGGTAGCAATCAATGCGATTGTAAAGAAACCCAAGAAAATAAAACTCGGATAAAGGCTAGTTTATACCAAGCCCTGTACCGACCCCCTAAATCACCGGACACCTTATCCTGCTCCTAAGACATAGGAGTAGTGATAGTACTAAGGCTAAGGTAGAGTTAGTCACAACCGTGCAGCGTCGTCGCAGATGGTCTGTTGCAGAGAAGCTGGAGATTCTCGCCGAAGCTGAACAACCCGGAATGAGCATGTCGTATGTGGCCCGCAAACATGGCATTGCGGCAACGCAGATTTTTAAGTGGAAAAAGCTGAAAGAAGCTGGCGCTCTGGCGGCTGTCGATAGCGAAGAAGAGGTGTTGCCCGTATCTCAGGTTAAGCAACTACGCGAACGCATCCGCCGACTGGAAAACATTCTGGGCCGTAAAACCGAAGAAGTGGAAATTCTTAAGGAAGCGGTTCGTATTGGACGCGAAAAAAAACTCATCTCGCACAAGCCGTTACACGGAATCGACGGTTTCGAGTGAGTCGGGTTGCTGATGTATTGCGCGTTGCGCGGTCGAATATCTATGAGGGCTTGAAATCCTCACGTCGGGGACGGAAAATTGATCGTATAGTCGATGAACGAGTCCTGCCTGAAATCCGCCGGATTTGCGACGAAAGGCCAACATATGGTTACCAGCGCGTGACTCCCGTACTCAACAAAAACCTTGAAAAACAAGGATTTTCCCGCGTGAATAAGAAGCGCGTTTATCGGCTGATGAAAGAACACCAGCTGTTGCTACCGAAAAGCGCCAGCCGTCGGACGCTGGTGCATGATGGCAAGATCATCACTGCCAAAAGTGACGTGCGCTGGTGCATGGATATATTTGGAGTGCTCACCTGGAATGGGACTCACGTCTGGGTTGCATTTGTTTTGGATTGCCACGACCGCCAGATCATCAACCATTTCAGCAGTACCATCGGCATCGACGGTCTGAATATTCGTGACATGCTGCTGGGTGCTGTCGAGGAACGCTTCGGTAAGGCCGAATGTCCTCACACCATTCAACTGCTGAGTGACAATGGTCCGCAATTCACAAGCCGCGAAACAGTTCATTTTGCATCCTCGATCGGATTTCAAGTATGCACCACGCCAGCCTACAGCCCCGAAAGCAATGGCATGGCCGAAGCATTTGTGAAAACATTCAAGCGCGATTACGTTTACATCAATCGCCTTGAGTCCGCATGGAAAGTAATGCCGCAGATTTCGGAGTGGATGCATGACTACAACCATCATGCGCCCCATAAAGGCTTGAAGATGCGTTCACCGGTTGAATACAGGAGCTTAATGGCAGCAGGCTAAGCTGTCCGCTTTTCGGGGGGCACTGCAACCCCGAGGTTTGCGAAGCCCTGTCCATTGGAGCTTCCCCATGGGATATGGCAGAAGACTTCAAGGAGTATCCGATCTCTCTGCCTTTCTTGTCGGTTGTTCACAGGTTGGCGCAATTGCTTTGTTTGGACATGCTGAAAATTTCAAGTTCGGCAATCCCGTGCCGCAATATCCCGTGAAGAGGGCATATATTTCATAGTCTACAGGTTTGTCACAGGCTGCAACATTAAAGGTGATGGCGTCGCCTTTTAGGTTAAAGGCGCCACTTTCATATTTTCGCGTGCCGCAGTCATATTTAATAATATTGTCATCGAATGGCCTCTTTAGCGGTTGATTTCGCACATCCGTAAAGCTGATTTTTACTTCACATTGTCCATTGATGCATTTAGCATTCGTCGTAGGTTTAGGATTCAGGTGCCTGCTAGTCAGTTCAAACCAGTTATATTTTGGTATCAGCCATTGTCCGACGCCAATCGCTAGCGTACTTATGCCTACCAAAGGTATAAGCCAAGCCAAGCGTTTTTTCTTGAATGCCTGGGCAACGAATTGCAACAGACCAGGACCAGTGGCGATGGTGAGTAATAGCGTTGCGAGAATGAATTCTCTGGTCAGCCCATATTTGTTATGGGTACCACCCCAAACGGCGGTTGCATTGTAACCCAGAGTTATTGTCAAAAATGATCCAACCCCTATCAGGAATGCGAAACCAACCATTGGCGAATCAGTACGCCAATCTCTTTTCAAAAAGATTCCAGTAAAGGAGGCAAAGAGCGTGAGCGGAATAATGTAGAAAAGAATCGGCAACTGCATAAGCAACGGCATATAGAAATCGGACCTTGAAAAACCACCCAGAATGATGCGTCGAAAGGAGTACTCGTTGCCGTAGCTATAGTAATTAGGGTCGACAAACGTTTGTATTAAATGCAACGGAATCATCTTCGGATTGAGACTCATGTATTCTCTGATATAAGTGTCCTGTGATCGCAATTGGCTATAGTGCCCATTCATCGGCATTCCGTTAGAAAAATAATAAATAAAAGCAACCGCAAAAATAGCTCCGGAAATGGAAGCTGTTATGCGTTTCAGCAATAGAGCAAAATCAATTTTGTTTTTCTTCAAAAACAAGTAATGGCCAAACATGATTGCGGTTGCAACAGCACAGGCTAAGAAAACGGCCATGGCCTCATGACGGCGAACATTAGCGAATAAAATTCCAGAAAAAGCCGCCGCGAAATACCACAGGAGCCGGTTATTGCACATAGCCTCTATGAACGAAAATACGAAAGCAACTCCGCAGAAAGCAGCAGCGTAATGCGACCAGGGGATGTAGTTAAAACGCAAGATGGTGCTAAGCTGATACATAATAATCCATAGCAAAACAGAGAAAAACGCCAATGAGAGTTTGTTTTTTACTGGGTTCAGTACCATTCCCACTCGAAACATAAGCAATACTGAGAGCAGGGCTGCAGCCATGGCGTAAGCCATGCCGTGATAGGCGAAAGATGCGTCCACTGACGGTGTATACCACACGCCGGATAATTTGTGGTAAAATCCGATCAGAGATAAATAGCCTGTTGCCATATATCCGCTTCGCACGGAGTCAGGCACTTCACCTGCCATAGCCGCTTTAAAGGCCATATATATCTCGCCCTGATCGTCACGATTGCTAAATGTTGCACTGTTTTGGGTCAGATTATGTTTAGCGCCGGCAAAATTGTCCTGAAAAACAAAATAGCAGGGTAAAATCAGGCAAATTACAATTAACAACACCTTCAGCGATTTCAGCATAGAAGTCATTGACCGATTGTGCACCATCGACTTGCCGAGAAGAAGAATTTGACTTTGGATATGGAATATCGCGTGTTTGGCAACAATTAACTGAACAGCCGGCCCGAAACTGGAAATGTTTACGAATTGCAAAACAGCCAAAAATCGCCGGCGCTAAACCGTCATCGCCATTAAAAAAGTGCATGCAAATTGCCAGGCAATTTCCACTCACTTTAAAAGCCTGGTTAAGAAATTTCAGGGGTGGAGGATTTTACTGAGGGCTTTCACAACCTTCTGAATCTGCCCGGAACTAAGATGGCTACTTGAAGGTAAATATAGTCCACGCTCGGCAAGGTATTCGCTAACGGGTAAGGTTTGACGTGTTGCATATATAGGCTGCTTATGCATCGGGAAAAAAAAGGGCCTCGAATCGACACCCTCTGCGCGCAGTTGTTGCATAATATTTTCGCGTGAATTTTTCACATGATCATTCAGAGTTACTCCAAACATCCAGTAGCAGTTTTTGGCCCAATCTCGTTCGACTGGTAACCCGAGCAGTTCACCCAAATTATGTTTTCGGATTTCTTGCAGATACTCCGCTGCATTCCTTCGTCGTGCGGTAACTAATTCGTCAAATCTCGCCGTTTGGGCATATCCAATAGCTGCCTGCAAATTCGTCATCCGGTAATTATACCCTATTGCCTGGTGCACATAATTCCGTTGACCATCTAAGGGGAATGCAAGATTCTTGTAGTATTTAGCGGAATCTGAAATATCAGGATTATTTGTGCATACCATCCCGCCCTCGCCGGTCGTCAAAATCTTATTTGCGAAGAAGGAATATGCTGTTGCATCGGGCTGCTCCGCCAGACGCTTCTCATAAGCCAGGGCTCCATGACCCTCTGCCGCATCTTCAATCCACATGATTTTGTATTTGTCCCTCAGTTCAGCGATCACCTTATAATCTGAAGGATGCCCGTAAATTGTTACGCTCAGGATTCCAAATGTCTTGTCATTAATCAGACTCTCAATCTGTGACGTGTCCATCGTCCAGGAATCTGATACCGAATCCACAAAGATGGGTTTTGCGTTACAGTATGATACAGCGTTTGCCGTTGCCACCATGGTGAATGATGGCATTATCACTTCTTGGCCTGGTTTCAAACCTGCAGCAAGCAAAGCGATATGCACTGCAGCAGTACCATTACAAACCGAAATCCCGTACTTTGCACCAACCTTCTCTGCAAATCCAGTTTCAAACTGACCAATATATTTGCCGACGGATCCGATCCAGCCGCTCTCCATCGCATCTCTGACGTACTCCTGCTCTAAGGGCCCCAGGGTGGGTTCACAGACGGGGATCAATTCTGCCATGGGAAAATGCGTTTATCGGATTCACGGGACAGGTATGGTCCCAACTTGACTTCGAGAATTTTTGTCTCTTTATTCATGACAAGGCTGTGTCCTCCCTGTATTAACAATACGGTATCTCCGTCCTCAAGAGTTACGGATTTTACAATTTTGTCCCGCCAGTACATATTTACGATACAACTGCCGTGCATGATGTGTAGCAACTCGGGACTTAAATCGGCAGGTAAGTCAGGTTGGTTTTTCAGAATGTGCTCATGGGGTTCGCACTTTCCCCCTGCGGGATAATTATTAAACCCAATTTGGAATAACCATTCGTTTGGAGAAATAAAATTATATCCTGTAGGAAAATCGGCACTTTTGATGATTACGGCAAGTTGCGTTTCACCAGAAAATATTTTTTCCATCAAACTCCTTTTGCTCTTTGAGACTCGAAGTCCCAAATCTATTCACGATGGAAAGCAGCAACGCGCTGAATACTACAATTCAAGAGGGGCATGCGGATCGATCCTCGGCCGAATGCAATAAAGCCATGATAGCAAAGCGCAGCAGGAAATCAAAGAAATAGCCGCGAGAGCAAAAACCGAGTTCGAAACAGGGTTTTTCACCTTAAACACGGCGACAGTTTGGTGGTCCTGCCTGCTATTGGCAGACTTCTTTTTAAGGTGCCATGAGAGCTTCATTTGATAGAGCCCAATGCTCGTGAGTTTAACCCCTTCCGGAGGGCCATTTTCAAAGCCGAGGGCAGGATACTTCAGCTCTAAGATTGCAGTGCCATCAGGATCTTTTGCGTGCAACCTGATCTCGTTGTGCGTGATCTCCACCTGATCGCACGATCCGCTGCAGACCCGTCCGTAACTTCCTGGCGGGCCAAATTTCTTATAAATATACTGCGTATACTGAGGACAATGACTGTCAACAAGGACTTCATTAGGGCACGGGCTACCAATTATGTGAACTTGCCCGGCCATAACAACCCCTTGCAGGATATTATCCCGGTTCCACGCAAGCCATGTGTTTCCCGCATCAGAGTCCAAATTAGCTACTGCTAGCGTGCCCATGGCATTGTGGGTCGTCGAGAATTCAACTATTTTAGGTTGATATTTGGCTCCATGAAAATCATAACCCTGCTTCCGCATTCTTATCGTCAGGAAAGCGAGAGTAAGGATGTTGGCAAAGATCACTATGCTAATCAGCAGTTTTCTTCTCTTTTGTAACGAATCATCAATGCGCCAGCTCCAAAGGCTGACAAAAATCAAGATTAGACCGAAGCTCGCCACCCACATGAATCGTGCAGGCACCCGGACCGCGCCATGCATTAATTTTCTGAAAAGATTCCACAGAATTTCATTACCTATGTAGACAAAAACACTGCTCACTAGAAAGATACCAAAAAATAGCATGAATTTTTCAATTTTCATTTCTTTCCAGGGCCTGGCTGATCGCCGGTAAAGAAACCAATACAGTGGTAGCGAAAATAATGTGCCCAATAAGGGGGCGACATGGGCTTCATGAGGCCCGTAACTGCCCCATTTAGCACTTAACGCGGTTTGTAAGAATGGCCAAAAAAGCGCCTCAACTGCTGTCAGCAATGGGATTGAACCATCACCACTCAACGCTCTTTCCGGCCTTAATTTCAGGAATGCCATAAGTTTCGGCAAGCTAATTATTAAAGCGATGAGGGCAGAGCAAAGGAAACTAGTCACTGTGAGCGCAATTTTATCAGTCTTCCAGATTTTTTTCCAGATAGAATAAAAGAATCCGTACATAACTGTGACCGGGAATATCAGGTAGATCATTGCATGAAAGGCCGGAGCGAGAACGAACAAGCCGGCTGAAACACCGAGAAAAATGGTACCCTTTAGCCGGCTGGTTCCAGTCTTTGCGTCAATTACCATTTCAATCAGTTTTAGGAAAAGAGGCAATAATAATCCATACATGAAAAAATCATTTCCCCAGCTCACCCTCCAGAATACCCAAGTATTCATAGTCCACGCAGATCCTCCGAGAAGGGCAGCGGTTTCACCTACCCATCTTCTTATCCAGAAATAGAAAAAGATAAACCCGGAAAAACTAAGGAGCAAAATTACGAGTCGTAGCGATAAAGTTGACCCGAAAAATAAATTTATCGGCGTAAAAATGGAAAACAACGGATTCTGCAAATCCTGTATGAGATAAGACCCCTGGTTCCAAAGAAAACTAAAATAGGGAAATTGATAGTGAACAGATAAGGCATTTTGAATAATCGCCCCTTGCGATTCCGATATGTACCAATCTCCGCCGGTCCAAAACAAAGAAAAAATAAATACCGCGAGACTGCAAAATGCCGCGTAAATGAATGTACTGCGATTCATACAGAATGAATCAAACACCAATTCGTGCAATACTATTCAGTGCGAAAATAGAAATATTCTCCAAAATAACTACGCATGAAATAGTATAAGTCATTGAGTATCCTGGCATTTCCGTGCAGCTCCCGATTTGAAAAATTAATATAATTGCTAACTTTCAGGTTTTCGGGGATTGATGCCGTGCAAAAAATAAATATTTGCGACGCAGTAACTACCGAAGGTTTATTGACATCATAAAGGATTATGCTCCATTTTTTACCTTTCCAGCAGCCATGGCCGTCATCCAGAAATCCATTGTATCGGCAGAAAGTTTCCAGCATTTGTCTGACTCGATCAAGACGTGATTGTGAATTGACTTTCTGCATTATTTTTGTTGCAGAAGTAATTCTTTTTGCAGGCGCGCCGGCGAAAAATTCTTTTGCAGGAACATCTTTTACTATCGTCGAACATGAACCAACGATGCTATGAGCACCAACTTTTACTCCTGGTCCAACAAATACTCTGGCCTGCAACCAGGCATGATCCATGATCTCTATGGATCCGAACTTTCTGGGATATCCCTCGGTATACGGTAAAAAAACTCCGTGAGTAAATGCCAGAGAATGGGGTCCCAGACCGGAGAAATCGCCCATCGAAAAGTTTTCATAATTGTTTATTACCGATCGGAATCCGATGTAGCAAAACTTACCAATAGAAACCGACCCTTCTCCGTAAAACCAGCAACCAAGACTGATAATCGCCTGTTCACCAATCTGAATTTTGTTGCCAAAAATCCAAGTGAGATGTCCCACCTCCACTCTGTCACCAATGTGGCATGAATTGCCAAAAATCCCTGAGAACCATCCCCATTGGACGCGCCTGCCGACAGAATATCCGATCAGCCGGTAACAGAGCGACTTGAGCGCTGGTGGCAACAGGCAAATGATGAACAGAAAGAATAGCTTGAATTTCGGCGTGGAAGCAGGGCCTAAATTCAATTGCCGTACCCGATTACTGGAAGCGGCAACCGCAATGCCATCCAAATATATTTTACCCCTCTGCGAAAGAGCTTTGTAAAAGTGTTGCCTGTTTTCGATTCGCCCCATTCTCTGGGTGGGCTTTTAAATGGAATCTCTTTAATCTGAATTTTCTCGCGGCGTTCTAAAAAATACATAAGTGCAATGAAATATTCTCCGTAATCACCTATCCAAGAATGTCGGCGCAAGGCATCCGAACGACAGACTATAAAGCCGCTGGTATAATCTCTTATGCTGAGACGAAGCCAAAACCGAATTAGGAAATTCAGCAGCGTTGAAAGCATAACGGCAGCCTTAGAATCAACAGCATTGGCCTCTAGATTCTTCTGACTGCCGCCAGCAATAAACCTGGAACCCATAGCGCAGCCGGTAATTCTGGCTTCTTTCAGCAAGAGGGGTAAATATTCGGGCGGATGAGAAAAATCAGCATCCATCCAAGCTACAAATTTTGTCTGTGCCGCAAAGACACCATCTTTTATTGAACCCGTTAGGCCAGGATTTGCCATTCGTGCATTGAGTTTTATAGCAGGATTTTGCTTCATCATTCTGCTGACAATTTTCTGAGTATCATCGCTTGAGTTATCGTCAGACACGATCACTTGTGCGTCGGGGACGTGATAAAAAATATCATTCAGCAATTTTTCTATGTTCCCGGCTTCATTAAGTGTTGGTAGAACAACCGTCAGGTCGGCAGATACGGTCTTATTTTTCATCTTCGATGGTTTTTGCACCCACGTTGGGCGCGCCATCGTATTTACCTGTTCACGTACTGTAAACGTAAAAAGAGTTCAGTTGTAGAGAACGAGTGATCGTAGATTTACATACCCGCACACAGTTTGGCTCTTATGGGGGTATGAATAAGAAAGATTTTTATCAGCGATCAGTATGGGTCAGACCGAATCGCACTAATAAACTCGTAGCAGAAGCCGAATGTTTCTGGAGACCAATCCTGCCTGCTTTCTGATATATTGCCATAAATTCAGACAATTTAGATCTGAATGCCGGAAGGTGTTTATGCCGTGCAATGAAGCGTTCCATTGAAAAGTACTGCTGATTATTTTCCGTATCCTCAAAATAGATTTTCTCCAGGAAATGCAGTGCACCTGGTAGGTTATGCGTTCGCCAATGATCGATCTCGGCAGGATTTGCACCTTTCAGCTCTGCGAGGTCGTACAGCTCTGGCAGTCGTTCCAGCACCCACAGAGGAGCATATTTCCCCCAGGAAACATTCATATTGACTACAAGGCTGGGAGTTCCAACCCAATACCCTGCTTCATTCATCATGTGTTGGCAAACGTAATACGAAGTAGGTATACAGGTTAACATAGTCGAAAAAGGGCGGCCTTGAGTGTTTTGTGAGTATGCTCGCAGAGCATGATCGCGGCGGAATATCAGACAGTAAATTGCCGTAAAAAAATTCTCGCACACAGCTGCGATCTTGGAAATCGGGGCATATAAATCTTGTGTCGGTGGCCGGATGGGTACGCCATCCCTCAAGTGTTTATCGATGTTTTTTGCCTTATCGGCGTCTGCGATTGTTGTATATGCATAGTTTAGGTAGACGAGGCTAACCTCTGGATGCTCGATAATTGCTTTCAAAGCTTTTTCTACAGCGCCGTACTGAAGCAAGTCGTCGTCACCGAGTATCCAAACATATTGCCCTTGGGTGCTCTGTGCTGTGACTTTGAGGTTTCCCAGCATGCCTACGTTTTCAGGATTACGAATATAGCGGAAGCCGGATTCCGATAAATAGGGTTCAACAACTTGCGGCGTTTCGTCTGTGGACGTATTGTCACAAACGATCACCTCCACGATATCGCGATACCGGGCGGTTTGCTTTAAAAGCAGCGGTAAGCTTAGGGCCAGCCATGAAGCCCGGTTGTATGTGGAAATACAAATCGAGAGAATAGGTGCGTGAAAAACTGAACGAGATGGCATGACATGAGCCGGTGGAAAGATATTAGCACGCCATTCTGAGCTAGCTACCAGTTCAGCCAAAACCTCATCTCCGTATTCCTTCCATGTCTTAAATGTGCGACTGGTTGCCTCATCTCTCAGCTGTGCGAGCACGGCAGGATTTGCAACCAGATCTACAATTGCCTGGGCTAGCACTTCCGGATTTGCGGTCTCAACCAGGACGCATCCACCTTCTTCGGCAATTTCTTTCATCGAGCTGGCATTGCGGCAAATGCAGGGACGCGCATACCATAAGCTTTCTAAAATGGGCAGTCCAAAACCCTCTTCAAGCGAAGGATAAACAGTAAAATCGCAGCTAAGGTATAAATCGTGCAAGACCCGATCATCCGGATGGGGCATCCAGATGATATCGCTATCCTTCTCGCAATATTCCCTGACGATTTTTTCAATATCTGGAAAAGGAGCTTGTCCGGCTAGAATCAGCTTTAGCGGGACCTTCGTGGTCAATTTTGCCTGCTGGAAGGCTTGAAGCAATGTGATTTGATTCTTTCTGGGCTCCAGCGTTCCTACCGATAATATGGAGATAGTATCTCCCTTCCTCGTGCTCGCTCTGGGATCAAGTTGCCGTTCTATTTCCGGAAATTCTGCAGGTAGTAATATGGCTCTTAGGCGGTGGTCAACATTTACTAAGCGTTCAAGGTTCGAACGCAAATAATTCCATAGATCCGATTTGCTCTGATTTGATATGCAAAGTACCCGATCAAAAAGGGGGAGAGTCCTCATATAATCGGCGTGGGCAAGTTGTGCCTCTATGGGGTATAGTTCAGACATTTTATAAGGAATTGCGTCAAAGAATATGATAGCGGTTCGCATACCCCTTCTTTTGGCCTGCTGAATGATTTTATTGACGGCAGGCGCGTTTGCATAAGTAATTAGTTCAGAAACGATGAGCCAGGCACCAGATTCATCTGATCCGGGGCTAGTCAGGTTCCACAAGTTTTCCTGCGGCCCGGTCCATTTTTCCAAATGTTCCAGGCCTGTCTGATCTGCGACGGCGAAATCGCCAGCTTTTGAATTCCAGGCAACTGGCGTTACGGGAATATCGGTTTTTTGCAAAACTGAAGCAAGCCCGCGGACAACCCTTTGGATTCCGGAGTTCGCTGGGTAATGTTGCGTGTGATCTACCCAGTAGAAGATTTTTTTAATTCGCGTTTGTGGAGCTGATTGGTTTTTAAGCTGTCCTGTGAGAGTTTGCGTGTATTCGGTCCAGCGGCTGTATTTTCGCTCCCGCAATTCATTCCGAAGCTGTGTGAGGAGATTTGGTTTAAGGATGAGCTTGGATATTCCTGAGAAAAAAGCCGTTTCAGACAGCATATCCACAGTTAGGCACCCGCCGCCCTCTGCCAGCGTTGCGGCGGATCCAAAATTTGCGCATAAGCAGGGTTTTCCCATCCACAAGCTTTGTATTATGGGAAATACAGAACTCCCTTCTATCGATGGGGAAATCGTAAAATCGCACTTCTCATAGCATTCATCTAACTTTTCCCGATCGATATCGAGCAAGTGGTGGACTTTTGGATTTTCAAGTAAGGCGGCCTCAATCTCTCCTTTGATAGATGGATGAATATCGCCGGTCAAAAATAATTTGATTTCTGATTCCGGGAAATCCAGACAGAATTTTTTAAACAGCCGCAGTAGTTGGAGATGATTATTTTGAGGTTCAATGGGACCGACGCTCAGAATATTCCCAGTGGGCTTATGCTCAGCATCTGGTATTCGCCTTTCCTGATCTAATATTTCCGATGGAAGCTGTAGGGGGGCGATTGGGGGCAGGTTTTCCGTTCGAAAGTAACATCGGTTCAGGTAAAAGGAGACTAGATCTTCCGCAGCCTGAACAGAAATAGGCAGAATGAGATCAGCAAACACCAGTTGTTGCACATACTCGGCATGCTGTTGCTGTAAATCTGCATAATATGGGTATTTAAGCCAAATAGCATCATGGAAAAGGAACGCCGTTCTTAGCCTGTGTTGGACACAATAGTCCAAAAGATCATTTGTCCGGAAGGACACGAGTTGGCTATGGAGTATTTCCGGTATCAGAAGCCATTGAAAGGCGGCGGATTCCGCAGAATTCTCCTCCACAAGAATAGCGGTTTCTTTGTCCGCCGGATAGCTACGAATCTGTTCTGCCGATAAGATAGGGCCAATTCGCGAAAAAATATTTTTTAAATACTGCTGCTCAAGGAGAATGATTGCTTTTCGGTCTGCGCACCAGGTTACAAAGCTTACTTCGTGCCCTGCGGCGATTAGGGATTGTGCAAGCGCCCGAACAATGCGCTGGGGTTCCGAATAATCTGGAAATCTAATCGTCTGATCAACAAAATAGAATAATTTCATCGTGGCGTATCCGAACAGGGGCAGCAATTCATCAAAATCCGGATTTTCTTATTCGATTTAGAATGTCCTCGGGGGCAATAGCGGGGTGACCATTTGGAACACTTGTATACATTAGATATGAAATACCAGATAGTTTTCTGTCTCTTTCCTTTTGCTGCAATTCTTTCGTCAAGATCTCCGAGTTTCTAAAAAAAAAAATATCAAACTTATCTGTGCTTGGTTGGATTATGTGAAGTCGTGTTGAAATGTTCTTAATCTTGCTTAATAGCCGGCTCACTCTTGATTTGATGCCATGAATATGCAGTTTCCTGAAGAGATGGTCCTTAATCCGGCGAATGGCGAAAGCCAAACGCAAGATAGGGGTATTCAGAATTTTTTGTAATTTTGATTCTGCGCGGATCGCGCGCAGTTCGGCACGCTCAGCTTCCGCTTCAGCATCCCTCGCTTTCGCTTCGGCTCTGACAATTCGCGACTCCGCTCGCAGGAGTTGTACCTCTGCTGTAGGGGGCGTTAGCTGCTCGGCTTTAGGCTTATTCAAAGTAATATCTCAGCTCAACAGGCGAATATTAAAATCCCAATAAAGACTAAATTTATTGGGCGGCTGTCAACCAAAATTACCAATATAGATTACCAATATAGATGAACCCGGATCCTCCCCAGCCTCCAGAAAATCGTGGAATGATAAACACCCGTATAAGAGCTTGAATCGAAGTCAGTATTTTTCTCAAAATAATCCGGTCAGGGATTTTTGACCATCCCCCTAATGCGGTTTGCCGCGTATTGTTTTGCGGCAGCATCTTCCACAGTGAATCCGGGTTTTGCACTTGGGTAGGCGTGCCCGTTTTTCAGGCGACTTGTCGCTTTTTCGGCTTAGATTCAGCTTTAGTTTGACAATATGAATTTGAAACTATTTTCATGGCGGCTACATGCAAAAACCCGATTTCGTAACAAACCAGCGCCTATTGACTTGGGTCGAGGCTATGGCAAACCTCACCCAACCCGATGATATCTACTTTTGTGATGGCAGCGATGAAGAATATGATCGCCTTTGCGCCGAGATGGTCGCCAAAGGCACCTTCATCAAGCTGAATCCAGAGAAGCGGCCCAATAGCTTTCTGACTCGTTCTGACCCATCCGATGTTGCCCGTGTAGAAGATCGCACTTTTATCTGCAGCAAGCGCCGCGAAGATGCCGGCCCTACCAATAACTGGCTTGATCCTCGTGAGATGAAAAGCACCTTAAACAGCCTGTTTAACGGCTGTATGCGCGGGCGTACGATGTATGTGGTGCCTTTTTGCATGGGCCCGGTTAAATCAGAAATGTCCCTGTATGGTGTGCAGATTACAGATTCTCCTTATGCAGTTGTTAGCATGCGTATTATGACCCGGATGGGTAAACAAGCGCTCGATGTGATTGGCGATGGTAACTTTATTCCTTGCATGCATTCGGTCGGCGCACCGCTTGCAAAAGGTGAGAAGGATGTACTTTGGCCTTGCAATAAAGATAACAAATATATTGTTCATTTTCCTGAAGAGCGCGCAATCTGGTCCTTCGGTTCTGGCTATGGTGGAAACGCCTTGTTAGGAAAAAAGTGCCTTGCGCTCAGAATTGCCTCCGTCATCGGACGTGACGAAGGCTGGCTTGCAGAACACATGCTTATTCTCGGGATGGAGAGACCCAATAAGGAAAAAACGTATGTTGCCGCCGCTTTTCCGTCAGCTTGCGGTAAGACAAACTTTGCAATGATGATTCCACCCGAACATTATAAAGGTTACAAGGTCACGACAGTTGGGGATGACATCGCATGGATCAGACCAGCAGCGGATGGTGGTCTTGTCGCGATCAATCCCGAAGCCGGATACTTCGGAGTTTTACCTGGAACATCGCGCGAGTCGAATAAGAACGCAATGGAGATTATCAGCAAAAATACCATTTTTACCAATGTCGCCCTGACGCCAGACGGAGATGTATGGTGGGAAGGTATGACAGAGAAACCACCTGCTGGTATTATCGACTGGACTGGCCAGCCTTGGACGGCGGATTCCGGGAGAAAAGCCGCACATCCAAATGCGCGTTTTACTTCTCCGGCAACGCAGAATCCGGCACTGGACAGTGATTTTGACAACCCAAAAGGTGTTAAAATCAGTGCGTTTATTTTCGGAGGCCGTCGCTCAACAACAGTCCCGTTGGTTTTTCAGGCAGTGAACTGGAACCACGGCGTTTATTTTGCGGCGACAATTGGTTCAGAAATGACTGCGGCCGCAGCTGGTACAATCGGCCAGGTTCGCCGTGATCCTTTTGCAATGTTGCCTTTTGGCGGTTACCATATGGCTGATTATTTTAATCATTGGCTGCAGATGGGGCGTGACTTGGGCAATCCACCGAGGATGTTTTTTGTAAATTGGTTTAGAAAGGATAAAGACGGTAAGTTTGTCTGGCCCGGTTTTGGCGAAAATACGCGAGTGCTCAAATGGATTGTTGATCGTGTGCACGGCATGGGGACCGCAAGCGAAAGCCCTCTCGGCTGGATGCCACGTTACGAAGAGATGGACTGGGACGGACTGGAATTCAGCCGCGAACAATTTAACGAGTTGATGACCATCGATACACGCCTCTATAAAGATGAAGTTTTGCAGCACGAAGAGTTTTTTGATCGTATCTACGATCGTCTTCCAAAGGAACTTTTCTTTATCCGTCAGCTTTTACTCTCGAGCCTTTGGCGTTCGGGTGACAAATGGTTGGTTGGAAGTAAGGCTGGTGAAACCACCCATATGACGAAGTTATAGTAAGCTACGCTCTGCGCATGCTGCGTAGACAATGAAAATAGTAATCTTCAACAATTATCTGCACACGCGAGGCGGCGGAGAAAAATCGACTCTGGATTTTGCCGGATATTGCGCACTGCGTTATAAGGGCAGTGATATCACGATCACTTCGTGGAATGATCTCACGATCGACCTGAAAAGTTATGCGGCTTATTTCGGGCTTAAGGTGCCCAAAAACATAAAATTTAAGTCAATTCTGCGTGGGATTCCATCCTGGTTCCGCCGTTTGGCTAAAACCAGAATTTTTAAGCTCCTTTTTCAGGGATATTTACTGCGAAAGCAATTTTCAGACTGTGATCTGTTTATCAACCACACTGCTGCTTCGTTATGCGGCGGGATTGGCAAGCGAAATATCTATGTGATGATGTTTCCCTTTATCGGTAGTTCTAAAAATTTCGTTAAGAATATTGTCGGAATATTGTGGACCAGGCTGATATTGAAGAAATACGATCTAATCGCCGCCAATTCTAATTTTACGAGGGAGCTTGCGGAGAAGATGTATGGAATAAAGGGCAAGATCAGAACCATCTATCCGTGTTTTGAGCAGATTCCAGTGCGAAATACTCACAAGAGAAAAGGCAGTTTGAAGATTCTGTCTGTGGCCCGGTTCAGTGACCGGGGACATAGAAAGAGGCAAGATCTCTTACTGCTGGCATTTCAAAGTATTCTCAAAAAAATTCCCAACGCACAGCTTAAAATGATTGGGTCATTGGATGGGAAAAACTCTGAGGATTTACAGTTTTTTAAAAATCTCAAAAATACATCGAAGACTTTAAGCCTTCCCGTTACTTTTATTGCTAATGCGGAAATAGAGGAAAAAATCAAGGCATTACAATGGGCAGATGTTTTTTGGTTGGGGACGGGGTTTTTCGATACATCTCCGCCCAGGGAGATAGAAAAGGAACATTTTGGTATAGTTGTGTTAGAAGCTATGCAATTCGGGCTTATACCGTTTACGTATGCTGGGGGTGGTGTTGTCGAACTTTATGAAGATGGGGTATCGGGTTTTAGTTGCCAGAGTGTTTCAGAGTTATCTCAAAAAACACTTGGTTTTGCCAAAAAGACTGCGGTACAGAGAAAGCATATGCAGAAAGAAGCCATGCACCGGGTTGGGCGTTTCAGTAAAGCCGCGTTTTACAGAAGCCTTGATCAGGTTATGATTTAAGATCTCCTCGCTGCGGTAGTTATTCATGTTTTTTTTGGTGCTATCCGGGCTTGAGGCAGAGGAAAACAACTTGTTTTGCCTGGGATTCTTCTTTTTTTGAAACCCCGCTGAAAACTTTCGGGTCCTTACTATCACGGACCAGGAACTTTGTATAGGCACCGCCTGTTTGCGAAGTGAGTATCTTTTCAACCATAGTTATGGAATACGGCTTAAGGCAATCCGGATTTTTCCAGAATTCATCGAAAAATATATCAGGGTTTCTCAAATTGGGTACCTGCAAATACAGTGCGCCTCCGGCATTGAGCAAGGTCACGGCTAAAATGAGCAGTTCGACTTGTTCGCGAGGGGTCAAAGTTTCAAAAACTCCGATACAGGATATCAAATCAAATTTCTGAGCAGATAGAACCTTTAGTGCGGTTAGGGGGGTGCTCACAATTTTTTCTTCAACTTCATCAGGAAAAGTTTCATGTGGAGAAACTGCTACACTTTCCCTTAGATGGGGTAACTTTGTTTTCAGTAATGTAAGGTCAGGGGAGTTTTCAGCTGATAAATGGAGTATTCGCTTTATCGGAATTCTATTTTTCTTCAGGTATGCTGAAGTGATACGACTAAAATTGCGCCCTATGATCTGGCGTCGAATTATTCTGGTATCGCTTTCTTCTTTGCGAAAATACTCCGAGGCAATTTTGTCTGTGCCTAGACTGGGGTTCTGCAGTTGAGTAACAATAAATTTATCATTCCTGGGAGCCCCATACAAAAGCATATTTGCCTTAGCTTCAAGTGTTGACATTCGGGCATAAATTCTACGGTTGAAGTCAATCTCTTCGATCCCGGAAGCTGTTCGTTTTTTGTCCTCCACTCGGGTAAGAATCGGTTTAATGCGTGTTTTCAGAAACACCCAAAGCCTTTCAGGCATTATTATGGGACCGATTTTTTTGATTATTTTTTTCACATTCAGGTTCCTGTAAGAAAACTCTCTCAGAGCATAATTTCTATTGGCATAACTCCGTTAAAATAGCTTTTGCATATTTTTCCCAGCCATTTGTGTTTTGCTCAAAGTTGGGAGCAATTAACCTTCTACTGGGATTCAAAAAAATCTGTCTTATGCCTGCGGCAACAGACCAAGAGTCGGCCGGATTAACGAACACGCCTTCCAGGGAGCATGCTTCAGGCAGGCTTGAGCCGATGTGTGTTAGTACTGGGACTCCCATGGCATGGGCTTGAGCCAGTGGCAAACCAAGCCCTTCGTAAATCGAGAGCATAGCAACACAGCCTGAGTAGTGCATTAACGAGGCCAAGTCAGAATCAGGGACATATCCTGGAAGAATAATATCGTTTTTCAGGGTTGATTCGTTAATACGGAGAAAAATATCCGAATTAAGCCACCCCGTGCCGCCTACGAGCAAGAGCTTTATAGTGCTTTCGGGAAATTTTTTTCGAAAAAGCTCCCAACCTTCGATGAGACGAATGATATTTTTTCGTGGTTCAAGGGATCCTGCTGCTAAAATATACTGCATTGGAATTAGTTTTAAAGCCAGTAGTGCTTCTTCTGAAACTGCGCCTGCATCTAATTCTGCAGGGATTTTCAGATATGAAATCTTTCCTTTCTGCTGATCCCCGTAGTAGTCATGCAGATCGATTGCTGTGCTGCGGGATATGCAGATCATTTTTTCCATATATCTCCCCATTGGTTGCAGATAATTTTCACGATACCAGAGGCTAAATTCGGGGATAAAAAATTCGGGAAAGTAATGCGCGATGAGATCATAAATTACGGCGCTCAAAGCGGTTTTTTTAGGATTTACCTGCCCTGACCTTATCAGGTACGATAAATCGAGAATGGACTGAAAGTGTACCTGATATGCATTTTTTGTCAACTGCATCGAAAATTTTTCCTTTACATAATATCCTTTTGACTTGAGGTTATAACCCCAAATATCTTCAGAGTTAAGGCCAAGAGCTTCCTCCACTTGGGCTAGAATACACGCCGAATTTGTTTCAAGGCCCCAAATCTTGAAGCGCGGGTGTAGAATAATCTCATAATCCGGAAACTGTGGCCTCAGTTTTATAAAATTTTGAATGATCCGAAAATTGTATTCCTGAATGCCGGTTTTCAGCCAACGATAAGCGTCAGTCGATAAATTGGAGACATCGACGATGAGTCTGCGTTTGGTCATCCGTTTTCCCGGAAAAATCGATTGAACAACGGTTCAAATCAATTTACGTCCCACGCCAGCAATCGATTTCAACCGGAGACATGTCTTCACTCCAAAAAGTCATCTGTCTCGGCGCCGGTTATGTTGGTGGGCCCACGATGGCTATTATGGCCTCACATAATCCGGAAGTGCAATTTTTTGTGACTGATCAGAACGCCGAACGCATCGTCGCGTGGAATACTGAAAAACTGCCAGTTTTTGAACCTGGGCTCGGCGACATTGTACGCAAAATCCGTGGCAAGAATCTCTTTTTTAAAGTCATCACTCCCGAACTTTTGGCTGAGGCCGACATTGTCTTCGTCTGCGTCGGTACCCCCACCAAAGAATACGGCGAAGGCAAGGGCATGGCTGCCGACATGCAGTTCACCGAACTGGCCGTCCGCGATATTGAAAAATACTGCAAAACCGGGACGATCATCGTCGAGAAGAGTACGGTACCCGTAAAAACGGCCGAGGCGATACTGAACATCGTCAATACGCAGGGGAGCGCGAAGCGCTTCGAAGTACTTTCCAACCCCGAATTCCTCGCCGAGGGCACTGCGATACGCGACCTCGAAAACCCTGACCGCGTGCTCATTGGCCATGCGGAAACCGAATCGGGTCGCTCCGCAGCACAAACAGTCAAGGAACTCTATACAGCGTGGGTCAAACCCGAGCGGGTACTGCTGACAAATGTCTGGTCCAGTGAGCTCTCAAAACTGGTGGCTAACGCATTTCTGGCGCAGCGGGTTTCGTCGATTAACAGTATCTCGGCCCTGTGTGAGAAAACAAACGCTTCAGTAAAACAAATCAGCCGGGCGATCGGAGCGGACCAGCGGATCGGTTCGCGCTTTATCGAGGCAAGCGTGGGCTTTGGCGGATCTTGTTTCAAAAAGGATATCCTCAATCTGGTTTATATCTGCCGTCAGCAGGGACTCCTCGAAGTAGCCAATTACTGGCAGGCGGTCATTGATATGAACGACTACCAGACACGCCGGTTTGTCAGCCAGATCATTGAAACACAGTTCAACAGCGTTGCCGGTAAAAAAATTGCCATATTGGGTTTTGCCTTTAAGCCCGACACGAACGACACGCGCGAATCACCGGCAATCTATGTCTGCAAACGTCTGATCGAGGAGAAGGCGAAGCTCTTTATCCACGATCCGCAGGCGCTCGACCATGCCAAAATTGACCTCAAGGGCATTGATGCAACGGTAACCTACACAGATCAAATTGAAGAAGCTATCGAGGGGGCGCACGCCCTCGTCATTCTCACACAATGGCAGCAATATGCGGATCTCGACTATACAAAAATATTCCACAGAATGCAGAAGCCGGCCTTTATCTTTGACGGACGTTCTATCATCGATGCGCAGGCGCTTCATAAGATTGGTTTTAATGTAACCCAGATTGGTATTGCTCCATTGACGTACTTCTAGTATTGCCAGACGGGCCGACACCTTTGGCCCAAGTGCTATAAATCCAGATTTTTTGTTTTTTTATTGCCACCCGGGGCGTCTAACTGTATTATGTCACATAGACTGAACAGAAAGACTACAGGTTTTTCAAACAGGCGTCGACATTTAAAGATGGCTGGGCCGCAAGGTCTGGCAGGGGCGAATCTGAAAGGATTCGCCCGGGGTGGTTTTCGAACGGGTGTCTCTGCGGAGACTATGAAAATAACAACCACAAACACCCGGTCGGTCGTAACAGCGATTTCAGGCAGCTCGCAGAGGGGCGCCTGGGAATACCAGCGAAAGCCCAGTGTCTTTCGAGCGGTTTACCGCCCGAAAGACTTGGTTGCTCCTAAAGGGCAAAGTTTTCGCGACATTCTTGAAAGAGAATTGGGAAGTGGAAAGGTAGCAGGGCAGGGTAACACCGGGTCTGATGCCGAAACAACTCAGGTTCTCGCAGGATTCTGGGGGGTGGCGTAATAGCGCCCCCCAACTAATCCTGTCAGTATCCAAAAAAAAGTAACCAGCTGAAAAACGTAAAAGCTCCACGCAAAAGTGGCTTCTTTCGTTGCGGCAATGCGGTAGGGATTCACCCAGTTCCAAAGTGCGAACAGCGCGACGATGGCAAGGCCCACGTAGCGGTACACCGGCCCGCGCTTGAGCAGCTTCGGTTCACGGGGCATCAGAAACCAGAACAGAGATATCGCCGCGAGTAGGCATCCCACTAAGATTAAGGCAAAGTCATCGCTGTAGATGCCATGCTTGCGTGCGGCATCGTCGCCGAATTGAATGCGGTAACTGCGCCAGGGCAAGAAGGTGAAGATGATCACCACGCCGGTTAAGAGTGCAAAGGTGCGCTCGGCGAGGGGGATAGACATAAAGCGGGACCAGCGGCTACTAAAAAAATCGGCCGCAATGCGGCCGATTTCAGCGAATACCCCGGCATAGAGCACGAGGTAACCCGTAATAGCGGAAATGAATTTTTTGAACAAACTCATTTCATACTGGCTGAGTCTTTAATCACGTACGAACCGATCTCATTTTTCTGGATCTGGCTGGTACCTTCGTAGATCGTGAGAATTTTCGCGTCGCGGTACATCTTCTCAATCGGATAGTCTTTGGTGAAACCATAGCCGCCGTGCAGCTGCAGCGCGTCATTGCAGATCGAAACTGCGGCTTCAGACGACATGAGTTTTGCCATTGCTGAGTAGCGCGCCGATTCAGGGTGGCCGTTCAGCGAGTATTTCGCTGCGCGGTAAGCGAGAAGGCGCGCCGCTTCGATCTTGGTTGTCATATCGGCGAGCATGTGCTGCACTGCCTGGAAGTTGATGATCTTTTTGCCGAACTGCTCGCGCTGGCGCGCGTATTTTACCGCTTCTTTATAAGCGCCCTGTGAGAGGCCTGTACCCATCGTGGCGATGAACGGGCGTGAAGAGATCAGAGTTTTGATCGCGTGGATAAAGCCTGCGTTGGGTTTGAGTCCCACGAGGTTTTCAGCCGGCACTTCCATATCTTCCATGATGACCTGGCGAGTATGCGAGCAGCGGATACCCATCTTTTGTTCGAGCTTGCCGAAGCTGAGGCCCTTGGTGTCTTTTTCGACGATAAAGCATGAGATACCGCGCGGGCCCTTGGTCTTATCGGTGATCGCAAAAATCGTGTAGATATCGGCCTGGCCGGCATTGGTAATCCACTGCTTGGTGCCGTTCAGGATGTACTTGTCGCCTTTTTTCTCGGCGTAAGTTTTCAGGGCAGGTACGTCTGAACCTGCGCCTGGTTCGGTGAGCGCAAAGGCAGCGATTTTCTGACCGCTGGCGATGAGCGGCAGGTATTTCATTTTTTGTTCTTCAGTGCCGCCGTGTTCGATCGGAAGGGCACCGAGTTTCATGGCGCCGGCGCTGGTGGCAACGCCGAGGCAATACTCGCTCATGACTTCGATGGCGAGTACGGTTAAGAAAGAGGATAAGCCGAGGCCGCCGTATTTTTCTTCGAACATGATGCCGAAGAGGCCCGCCTCTGCGAATTTTTTAAAGATTTCATGGGGGAACTTCTCGTGCTCATCCATTTCAGCGCGGCGGGGAACGATTTCGTTCTTGCAGAGCTCGTGCGCCATATCGAGCATCTCTTGCATCTCATCGGTGATGCTAAAATCCAACAGTCCTTCGTATTGTGCCATATTTTCCTCTCTGTTTATGGGGTTTGAAAAGCGATTCGACAGATTTCCTTTTTTAGTCAGTCGGACAAGTCGAAATGAACCGGTGTTCATTATTGGTTTAAGCCCCTGACCCCAGCCCCAGACTTGGGGAGGGGCGATAATTTCTTGACATCATGATAACAATTTTATAAATTATGTTATCATGACGCGTACACAGATCAGCCTCGAAAAAGAAGAAATGGAAATCGCGCAGGTGACGGCTAAATCATACGGCATCTCGCTCGCCGAAATGATGCGCAGGGCTATCCGCAAAGAGTTTTCGCCCGACCAGGGCAAACCCTGGATGAAATACTGCGGCAGCATCAGTTCGGGTGGTGCGGTAACATCTGCCGAGGTTGACGAGCTTGTCTATGGCCGAAAAGACTGACAGATTGCCTGGCCATATTGAAGCTTATGTCGACTCAGGGGCATTCATTGCCTTCTTTGATAAGAGCGACACCTGGCACCCGCTGTTTGCCGGGCTCTTTGCCCGCACCAAGGGCCTCATCACGACGCCGCTCGTCATCGCCGAAACCCATGGCTGGTTCGTGCGCCGCTTTGATAGCTACCGCGGCCTTGAATTTCTGACATTCATAGAAACACTGCGGATTTTGACTGTGCTGTCAACGGACACCGAAATGCTCACAGCAGCGACGGCTTTACTGCGCAAGTTTTCCGATCAAAAGTTAACGCTCGCCGACGCATGTGGCCTCCACCTTTTAAAGAAGCATTCGAAGCTTAAGAACTGGTCTACCGACCGGCATCTGACCTTGACTGGCAGAAAGCTTGTAATCGATTGATTTGTCGTGCACTAAGGTAAGGCTTCGTCGCAGCAAGACGTAAATCTCACCCTGAGCTTGTCGAAGGGTGACGGCTAGGAAAAATCTAAAAAATATTTGACGCCTTGTTCAAGTTTGACTATTTTTCAAAAGTTGACGGGTTGTTCATATATGACATCCCTGTCAGGAGACCAAAAATGTTAAACGAAAAACAGATGCGCCAGACGCCGACAAAACGCTCAGAACAGATTCTCGTGCGCAAGCCGCAGTGGACTTTTAAGGACCTCGTCGGGCAAAAGCCGCGGTCTGATTTCGGCCGCATGATGTTCGGCGCGATGAGCCTGGTTTTTCCCGAGGGCGAGCGCTTTTTTATCCGCGCCGTGAAACATTTCGCAGGGCAGATTAAAGACGAAAACCTTGCGCAGGATGTCAAAAATTTCATCGGCCAGGAAGCCCAACATGGCAAATTACACGAAACCTTCAATAAGGCTGTGCTCGGCCACGAATATGACATCGAACCCTTTTTGAAATGGTATAAATCCACGATGTTTGATTTTGTCGAAGAAAAAGCGACGCAGTTGCTCGGCAAAGAACTCGCTCTTTCGGTCACGGCCGCTGCTGAGCATTTTACCGCCACCTGGGCCGCGCATGGCTTGAGCTCAGGCTACCTCGAAGAGCATATCAAGAGCCAGGAACTGCTCGACTTCATGCAATGGCATGCCGTCGAAGAGATTGAGCACAAACATGTCGCCTTCGATGTGCTGCAGGAAATCAATGACGCTTATCTACTGCGCGTAGCGGGGATGCTCTTCTGCGCCGTGCTGTTGCCGTTCGTGATTTCAGCGGCATTCGTTTCCCTCGCGGCGCAGGCAAAGAATCTTGATATCTTGGCATTTTTCGGAGACGGTTTTGCTGAGGGCAAAAACGGCAGCATCATATCCTCGTTTTTGCCGGCGATTGTCGAATACCTGAAACCGGGGTTCCATCCCTCTGACCACGACGACTATGCGCTGGCGCGCGGCGTGGCCGGGCGCATTGAAGCGCGCATGAAACAAGTTGCGTAAGGAGATCAAAATGCCCACAAGACTACCTGTGCAAACACCGGCGAATCGTGGATTCGCCTTAAATCCGGCCGAGCGCGTTGTGCGCATCAGCCGCTCGATCCGCATGTCAGACCGCTACCTGCGCCGGCATCACACCATTCTCAATCGCCAGGATTTCCTGGGCTTTTCGATCTGGCTGGGCTCGATCGCTGGCATGATCGGCATGGCCGTACTGTACTTCTTCGGCCTTGTGCCGGCGTGGCCCGTGATTATCGTCAATGCGATTCTCGCTTCTTTGCTGCACGAACTTGAACACGATCTCATCCACAGTCTCTACTTCCGCGAAACGTGGATAGAGAAGATGATGATGTGGGGCGTGTGGATTTTCCGCCTCAATACACCAAGCCCGTTTTACCGTAAAAAAATCCACCTGCTGCACCACAAAGATTCCGGCCAGATGTCTGACATTGAAGAGCAGATGATCGGCAATGGTATGAAATGGGGCCTGAAGCGGATTATCACGATGCTCGACCAGGGGTTGGCGTTTCTCATCAATGCTCACCGTGTAAAAAAGACTGCGCCTAAACTCAGCATGCTTGAAATGGCGAAGGCTGCATTTCCGTTTACGTATATGTATCAGGCAACTTCGCTCGTCTTCATCATCGGCAACCTCTATCTGCTACTCACGCCGCTTTTTAATCCCGCCTTTGCCGCATTCGCATGGTTTGTACAGGTGATGACCGTCGTGAATTTTCTCGCGGTGGTGATCGGTCTGCCGAATTTTATCCGCCAGGGCTCGCTGCAGATTATCTCGTCGAGCATGCACTATTTTGGCGATGTGAACCCCGATGCGAGTGTGGGCTTGCTCGAGCAGTGCCAGGTAATGACAGCGCGCTCATGGTACATGCTGCCATTCCAGCTGTTTTGCTTTAACTTTGGCAGCACGCATGGCATTCACCACTTCATCGTCAACCAGCCGTTCTACCTGCGGCAGATCGGTGCGTCATATTCGCATGCGGCCATGAGAAAATACGGCGTGCGTTTCGATGATCACGGTAGCTTTGCGCGCGCGAACCGTTACCACCTCACCCCCCGACCCCCTCTCCACAATGTGGAGAGGGGGAGCGCTCTGGCGCGGGGGTGAGGTGGTTTTGCAGGTCGTCAGGCGCCGCGCCGAGATTGAGGCACCCATCGAAGCGGTGCTGTCGCTCACGCTCGACGCCGAGCGTTACCCGGAGTTTGCCCCTTCGATTGCCTCAACGAAACTGCTCTGGCACGATCAGGCGAGCCGCAAGTACTTGATCCGCTATGAGTCGGTGATTCCCGTAATTCAGAAGACGGCAGTCTCGGAGCAAGAGGTGCACTATGACATTGCTCAGACGACATTCCACTTCCGCGAAACCAAGGGCACTTTCGGCCGCTTCGAGGGCTACCGCAAGCTCATCAGCCTTGAGGGTAACCGCTCGGCTATCGAGTCCGAGGTGCGCTATTCCTTTGGCGGCAACAAACTCGTGGCGGCGCTGGTGAATAAGGCGACGCAGAGCCTTGTCGAAACCAACCTCATGCACATCCAGGAAGGCATCAAGCGCCTCGCCGAAGGGGGTAAGGCCGACCCTCTGCAATTAGTCCTCGATAAACTCGAGGTCACCCCGCAAATGCTGATTGAGCAGGGGGTGAAGCGGGAAATCCTAATAGGCTATGGAATTACGGCACCGGTATTTGTTTGATTTTTTGGCCTTTAAGGCCTCTTTAGGCTAATTTATCTGTATGCGAGTCGAAGAAGCGAATAACAACCATGTGAACGTCGGCCGCGCGATTTACGAATCACAGCAAGCCGCCGCAAAAGAGGCGCAAAACAAGATAGAGCCCGTACAAAAAGACCAGCCTGCACAGGCTACCGGTACTGCCTCGGCCGTCGACACTTACGCATAATTGAGCTGCGCGGAGTGCCTTTTAAGAAGCGGTCAGCCCGTTTCTTGCTTCGCGGCAGATTTCCTCTTTAATAAACGCGGCAGAAGCCGAAAATAGACTATGGCCGTAGATCAGGCGACAAAAAAACTCTACAACGAGCGCATCGGAGCGCACAAAACCGAGATTTCAGAGCACGAGAAAGAGCTTTCTGCCTATAAGAAAGCCATGATGTCGAACAAGAAACTGAAGCCGTTTTTCCACCTCGGTAATTGTGCCCAGAACATCGAAATCATCCGCCTGCAGATGGAGATGAATGAAATCTCCGAACAGATGATGCAGGTGAAGAATAACTCGTTCCTCGACAATGCGCGCAAGAACCTCTATAAGATCTTCGCCGATCTCGATGCCGCGGTTAAGGGTGATGTCGACGAACCGATCGATTTTAACCGCGACGAACTCGACAAAATTGTCCCGTTTACCCCCAAGCAGCGCCTGAACCTCTACCGCCATATACGGCGCGCGATCGAAAAACTGATCGCGGCATACGGGCCCAATACCAAGTGGATATGGTCATTTCCCGAGCTCTTTGCCAAGAGCGCGAACCTCGGCAAGAACCTGATCGATTTCCGCGAGGTGCAGTCGAAGCGCGACCCGCGCGAAGAGTTTTTCTACGACCGCAAAGAAATGGTACAGCATGTCGTCGACGACCTCATGGACGCCTCGAACCGTTACCGCGATAAGTACGAGATTTCGACAAAGGCGACGGGCGATCTCATTATGGCGATCAAGCTTTTGGATGGCCTGCGTCGGGTGGCTCTTGTAACCAAAGATGATGCTCTCGCTGCAAAGGCGAAGACTGGTATCGATTCGTACAAAGCCCGCATCGAAGCCGAAAAAGACGAGAAAAAGGTACCGCCGAAGAAGTAGCACGCGTCAGCCGGCGGAAAAATGAAAAAATTTCAATCCGGCTGGTGGATGGCGTTTTTCTATAATTCCGTACCGATAGTGTCGAATGCCTTTGTGCTGTTCGTTTCAAATTTCGTCATTGGCTCCTTGCTTTATGATCAGGTAAATCAGGAGATTTTTCGCAAAACAATTTTAGAAAACGCGCGCTATAGTTTCTTCGTCAATATTCTGCCTTTTCCTGTCATCATGGCGGGTATTGTTTTTGTCTCTTATCCCGCGTTTCGGATTTTTTCCCGCGACCAGGGCGATGCGCGCTACCAGCTGGGATTGCGTCGTATATTGAACGCACCCTTTAATATCGGTCTTTGGAGCCTATTCGGTTGGATCTACGGCAACCTGACAGCCCGGGTTATCTATGCCGTCGAAGGTATTCCCCAGGGTGGTATTGTCTTACTGCGTGTATTTGGAATCTCAACTGTTTCAGGGTTGTTGAATTTTGTTCTGAATTATTACCTGTTGACGTTGATCAACCGGCGATTTTATATTCCGGTTTTTTTTCCGAATGGTGGTCTCAAAGACGTACCCGGCGTCCGCAATCTCTCCCTGCGATTCAATCTGGAAATCTTCGTGCTTGCGGTTGCAACCGGACCGATTTTAATTTTAGGTTTGAGCCTGCTCAATATGCAAGGGTTGATAGGATTCGAAAACCGTCCGCCTTACTCAACGAGTATCGGGCTTATTCTGGGGTTGGTGGCCCTTGGCATTTTTATGAGTACCCTGCTCGCACGTTCTTTGCGGCGACCTTTGAGTAATATGCGCAACGCCGCACAAACTATCCAGGGCGGAGACTATTCTGTGAAGCTGCCGGTCGACACCACCGACGAAGTCGGCGATCTTGCACTCAGCATCAATGAAATGGCGATCAGCCTTGCCGAGAAAGAAAAGATCAAGGAATCCTTTGGCCGCGCCGTCGACCCGCGTGTGCGCGACTATCTGCTCGAACGCGGCGGTGAAATGGGCGGCTTCGAGGTTGAGGCGACGATCCTGTTCAGTGACATCCGCGGCTTTACCAGTTTTTCAGAATCCCACTCGGCGCCGGAAGTCGTGGCATGGCTCAATACCTATTTCGAACGTATGGCCGAGTGCGTACGCGAACACGGCGGCATTGTGAATAAGTATGTCGGCGACGCCATTCTTGCGGTATTCAATGCGCCGCTGCCGCTGGCGAACCATACACAGGCTGGCGTCGATTGCGCTTTCCGCATGCTCGAAAAGCTCGATGAACTGAACCATGAGCTGCGCGAAAAGGGCATTCCTGAGATCCACATCGGCATTGGTCTTCATACGGGCAGCGTCGTTGCCGGCAATATCGGCAGCCGCGACCGCCAGGAATTCACTGTCATCGGCGATACCGTCAATACCGCTTCGCGGATCGAAAGTCTCTGCAAAAAGTTTCAGGCGCCGCTTTTGGTGAGCGAAGCGATCTTCAGCGCGGTGGGGGCAAACTCCGCTTTAAGGAAGCTGGGGTTTGCCCGGGTGAAGGGTAAAGCCGGTGAGCTGACAATCTATGGCTTAAAGGCGGGGTAAATCCCACCGGGCAAAAAACCCTTGACGGAGGAAAAGAATCTCGCGGCAAAATCTATGGTGATCTTGCCACGTTCTTTTTTTGCCACACTTCTCTGCAGCGCCTTTTTATTCTCGGGGTTGTTAACTGCCGCGGGGGAGAATCCAGTAGAGGCTCCCGAAATTTCGTGGAAGACGCTGCGCGGTTATAATCTCAAAACCGGTAAAATGTCAGAGATGCTGACCAAGCTCAACGGCAAGGCGATCAAAATTCCCGGCTTCATGGTGCCGCTCGACGACATGGAATATGAATCGGTGGGGCGTTTTCTGCTCGTGCCCGACCCCCAGGCATGTATTCACGTACCGCCGCCACCCGCAAACCAGATGATCTACGTCGTGATGGAAAATAAAAAAAAGGCACCGGTGACCTGGGGTATGCCGGTCGTGCTGATGGGTAAGCTCAAGGTGAAATCGATTCGTTCGCAGTTCGGCGTCGTTTCTTTTCAGGTCGCGGGCGAACTCGTGAAGCCCTATACAGGGAAGTGATGGCGAAGGGCAGGGCAACCAGGGCAAAAGGCACTTCGCCGGCAATTCATCTCCAGCGTGTCGGCTTCCGTTATGGTACGCAGCCGGTGCTCGACATCGGTGAGCTTAAAATTCCTGCCGGTGCACATACGCTGATCTACGGTGAAAGCGGCTGCGGCAAGAGCACGCTCATGAATCTCTTGTCGGGCATTCTCACCGGGCATACCGGGCTGCTCGAAGTGCTCGGGACAGACTACGCGGGCATGAAAGCCACGCGCCACGACCGGTTTCGTGCGCAGAATCTTGCGGTGATCTTTCAGCAGTTCAATCTGATTCCTTATCTTACCGTGAGCGAAAATGTTTTACTCGGCGCAAAGCTTGCGGGTAAACATGCGGATCTATCGCAGATGGAGAAAATTCTCGATCATTTGCAGATCTCTGCTCTCTCTCAGCAACGCGCGGTATCGCTCAGCCACGGCCAGCAGCAACGCGTTGCTGCGGCGCGCGCGCTTGTGGCGCGTGCGTCGATCATTCTCGCCGATGAACCGACGAGCGCACTCGACGAACTCAATGCCCGGCTGTTTCTCGACCTATTGTTCCGCGAGGCTGAGGAAAATAACACGACAATTGTTGTCGTCTCACACGATCTGCGGCATAAAAAACGTTTCGATCAGGTGATTGATCTGACGAAGATCAACAAAGTCGTGAAAACCGGAAGGGGCAGGGCAGCGTGATTCGGCTCGTTCTCGCCTCGCTGGCAAACCGCAAAGCCATAGCGTTTCTGACAGCGCTCTCTGTCGCCCTCAGCGTATTTCTTTTTGCCGGCGTTGAAAAACTCAGGCACGGGGCGCGCGCAAGTTTTACCCATACGGTAAGCGGCACGCACATCATTGCGGGTGCGCGCTCAGGGCAGATACCGCTGCTGTTGTTTTCACTCTTCCACATCGGTTCGCCCACGAGCAATATTTCGTACAAATCTTACCTGAAATACAAAAGGCATCCGTCGGTTGCCTGGGCCGTACCGGTTTCGATCGGTGACAGCCACCGCGGTTTCCGGGTTGTCGGTACCGACGATAGCATCTTCTCGCATTACCAATACGGTAATGGCCAAAAACTACGTGTCGCCGCCGGTGAGCTCAGCCTCAGCCGTTTTCGCGCTGTGCTCGGCAGTACTGCGGCGCGTGAACTCAGGTACAAAGCGGGTGATAAGCTGGTGCTGACCCATGGTATCAGTGATGTGCAGGGCATCCACGACCATGATGAAAATCCCTTTGTTGTTTCGGGGGTGCTCGAACCTACGGGGACGCCCTTCGATAAAGGTATCTACGTCTCCCTGGAAAGCGTCGAACTCATGCACGAAGCCGAAAGCCACGGGGACGAGAAAAGCGGCGAACATGCGGATGATAAACCCGTGCGCATTGAAAAACTCACCAGCTTTCTCGTTGGTGTCAGAGAACCGGTGGATATCCTGCCTTTGATGCGTGCCATCAACGAGGATGAAAATGAGCCATTGACGGCTATTTTACCGGGTGTCGTCTTAAGCGAGATCTGGAATGTCATGGGTTATCTCGAGAACATTCTGAAACTTGTTTCGGTGCTCGTTATGCTGACCGCGCTCTGCGGCCTCTTTATCGCCCTCTATGCCTCGCTCGCCGAGCGTTACCGCGAGATGGCCATTCTGCGCTCGCTGGGCGCGGCCCCCGCCAAGATCGCGTCGCTGCTGATCACCGAAAGTCTGATACTGACCCTGGGTGGATTGCTCCTGGGGTACGTGCTATTGTTCCTTGCAACGACTGTTTTCCATTCGGCGTTGCTGCGTTCTTTTTCCGTCGCGATCGGCGTTTTTCCCCTTACCGGCCAGGAAACAATTTTCCTTGCCGTTCTGATTGTCACAGGTACGGTCGTCGCCATGATCCCGGCTTACATACTCTATCGCCGCGCGCTCAGCGAAGGGCTTCAGGTTACAAAATAATGGGCCGCCGGACTCTCGAAAAAGAGCGCGAACTCGACCCCCAGGTCCGCAGCGAATACATGGCACGGCTGATGCCGTTCTTCGTCGAGAAAGGCATGTCGATGCATAGCATGGACGACATTGTGCAATACCTCGAAATCAGTAAGGCGACATTTTACCGCCACTTCCGCTCGCGTGACGAACTTTTTGAGCTGTTTATCGACTACGTGGTCGATAAAATTCTTTCATCGCGTGTTTTTCTGCACAACAAGGCATTGCCCTATGAAGAGCGTTACCTGCTCACCTTCGCGGCGATTCTACATGAACTGGGCGGCATGGGGTTCACCCTCATGTCAGACCTGCGGTATAGCCTGCTGCCGCTGTGGGATAAAATACGCGGTACGTATACGATCTGGGAAGCGGAGCTGAACGTCTTCTTTAAAGAAGGCATCGCCAGCGGCTATGTACATGACGTGAATCCCTCTATTCTCGCGCACATGATTATTCTGTTTTTCAGGGAGCTCATGACACCCGAGTACCTGCAGTCGCTCAAGATGACGCTCGCCGAGGCATTTATGGCGACATTTCGTATCCAGATCCGCAGCATCGTCAAAGACCCGAATTTTTCATTCGAAACCATCGAAGAGCGCATGCGCACTACTTTCCCTGAACTCGAAAAATTATTTAACAAAATGTAGGTGGCCGAGTCGACCAAAAAAAAGCCCCTTGCGGGGCTTTCATCACGGGAGGAAATTCAAAAAAACTATTTGGTTAGCCGAAATCCCCTGATTTTTCTTATGCGGCTTTAGCGATACGTACGACTTCTTTAAAAGCCACCGGATCGATCACCGCCATTTCGCTCAGGCTCTTGCGGTTGAGCGCGATTTTAGCCTTGATGACGCCTGCCATAAACTTGCTATAGCTGATGCCTTCGGGGCGAACCGCTGCATTGATGCGGGCAATCCAAAGAACGCGGAAATGGCGTTTCCTTTGTTTGCGGTCGCGGAACGCCCACATGTCAGCCTTGAGCGCGGCGTCTTTTGCCGTGCGGTAAAGGCGACGGCGACCGGCTCTGAAGCCCTTGGTGCGTTTGAGTATTTTCTTACGACGATTTTTGTGTATGGTACCGTTTGTGGCGCGCATGGTGTTCCCTTAATTGCTTACTTGATGCCTAAAAGGCGGCGTACGCGGCCTTCGTCAGCTTCATGCACGTAACCGGCCTTAGCGAGGTTATTTTTGCGTTTCGCGGATTTTTTTGTCAGAATGTGGTTCTTACCCGCTTTGGTTCTTTTAATCTTACCTTTGGCGGAGACGCGAAAACGCTTTTTCGCGGCCTTATTGGTCTTCTTGCCGTGCATCCGCCAAAATTGGATTTTCAGACACAGCGTCAATATGAATGAGGATTTAAGGTGGCTGAAACATGGAGTCGTATTTTTGGGTGTTTTTGCCGTCTGACCCGGCCCAGGGCCAGGTTCGTGCGGTGCAAACAGAGCTGCATGACCGTTTTGGGCTAAAAAAAGCCCTGCTGCCCCCCGTCCATATTTCCTTTCCCGCCGAAGCGCCCGTGCCGCCGGATCAGGTTGCCCGGTTATTGGAAATTTCGCTTTCCTTTGCCCGGCGCTCTGGGCCGATTCCCGTCGAACTGACAGGCTTTCAAGCCTTTGGAAACCGGACGATTTCGCTCAAAGTCAGGGATAATGAGCCCTTCCGCAGTTTTTGGCGCCCGTTTCGGGCAAAGCTCATGGCCGAGTTCGGCTTTTCGGCCAAAGCTGTGGAATCGACAGTCAACCCGCATGTCACGGTGGCCTTCCGCGATCTGACCCCGGAGATATTTGCGATACTCTGGCCTGAGCTCAGGGATCGCAGTTTTCATGCCAGCTTTGTACTCCATGCACTGCACCTCTATAAGTATGGCCCCTATCGCAGATGGATTCACATCGCGGAGCTGCCGCTTTCAGGGGAAAATGTGGCGTCAGACAGTCAAGGGACGCTATTTCAAATACCTTGACGCGGCGTCCCAATTTCGTGCAATGCACCAGCGCACTGCGTGAGAGCCGGGCTTTCTCATGTGCAACGCGCAAAAGGATTGTTATGAAAATAATTAAACGTTATGCGAACCGCCGGCTCTATGATCCTGAAACATCGCGTACCATCACCCTCGACGAAGTGGCGCAGTACGTGCGCGACGGTATCGATATCAAGGTGATCGACAATACCAATGGCGAAGACATTACCCGCAAAGTCCTGGGCCAAACCTTCCTTAAACTCAATGATAATGACAGAGTCGGTAATCCCGTTCTGCAAAACCAGATGCTGAAGCTACTCATCCGCGAAAGCAAAGGCGGAGTGCTCGAAGTTCTGAAAAAACTCGTACTTGCCGGCGTCGGCATGACACAGAGCACTTCAGACGAACGCAAAACACTGCTCGAAATGATGCTCAACCCCTCTGAGGCGCATGAGCAGGAACAACGTGCTTTCCTGAAAGGCCTTGCCGATAAGGGCCAGCAAGAGGCCGACCGCGTGATGCAGAGCATCTCTGGCCTTGTGACCAACATCTCGCAATCGATCCAGGATAACATGGTCTCTGTGCTCGACCCCAATGAGCGCGCACGCAAGCTCGACGGTCTTTTGGGCCAGATCGAGACGATTCAAAAATCGATCAGTAAATTCAGCAAAACAGAAAAGAACGGCTCGAAAGCCGGCTAAGTTCTACTATGTCGGTGCTGATGCGCCCACCCCGCCGCAGCTTTGTGCGGCGGCTCATTCTACCGGTTCTGACGCTCGGTGCACTCACCGGTGTCATTATTTTCCTCGTCTACCGCTTCGGCGATACCCCTGTCGAAAAAGCCGAAAAGCTGTTTGCAAAACGCGATCTCGGGGGATTACATTCTTATACGCGTAAAAAGCTCGAAAAGGGCGAAGTCAATCCGCTGCTTTATTCGTACTTTGCCGTCGCCGAATTCAGCACTAACCCCAAGGCAACACTGGCTGGCGTGCTGAGCAATATTAAAGCGGTGGATGATCGCCCGGTTTTCCGGCGCGAGGCTTTGCACCGCATTCTGCAAATACCCGCTAACCTCGAACGCGCCGGCGAAATTCTCGCTGAGGCCCTGAAGCTCGAGCAACCGCCCGGCGATGAGATGAAGATCCTTGTCCGTAACGTGGTGGCGTCTGAAGCACCGCTTTCAGGTGACAGCGGTCTTTTTGCGGTGCTTAAGGGTATATTCCCGGGGGATATCCGCCGGGTGAAAGCCAGGGAGCTACAGTGGCGCAAGTCGCCTTCAACGGAAGGCGCCGTCATACGCCGCCTGACCGACAAAGAAGAGCTTTTGCTGCGCCAGGTGGGGCATGCGACGACCGTCTCGGGTAAAAAGGGGACCTGGGTTTTCGTTTTGGATGCCGAGATGAACTCTGGTTGGGTTTTTGATGCCTACCTTGAAAAAGTGCCAATTACCGAATCGGCAGAATAGCCTATTTTTTGCGCGGCGCACAATGTACCCGCCGCATTGGATTTTTTTGCTTGCCGCCTGTTATGGAAGGCAATGATTACACTATTATGCATCCCATGACCCGCCTTTTGCATGAGCGCAAAAAGCAAAAGGGGTACCTTTTCATTCCGTATATTGCCTACGGCGACCCAGACGCTAAAATCACATTTGAAATTATCTGCAAAATGGTCGAGGGCGGCGCTGCGACGGTTGAAATTGGCCTGCCCTTCACCGACCCGGTCGCTGACGGGCCGGCGCTCGAGCGTGCGTTCAGGCGATCCCTGAAGCATGAATTCAAAATGACGGATGTACTCTCGATGCTGGGTAAGTTGCACCGCAAATACCCTAAATTCCCTTTCACGATTATGGGCTATGCCAATATCTTTTACCAGGCGGGCTTCAAGACGCTGCTCGAGAAATTTTACGACCTCGGTGTCCAGGCCGTTATTATTCCCGACATCCCCTTTGATGAAAAAAAGTATATCATCGAGAAAGAAGGCCTCGCCGATGCGCTGACGCGCGTCGCGTGGATCGATTTTATCACACCGACGACGACAGTGAAGCGCATGCAGGAGATCACGCGCGACGCGAACGGTTTTGTCTACCTGGTCTCATATAAAGGCGTCACGGGGCAAAAGAATTTTACGCTGAAACCCTTGAAGCCGCTCATCAAGTCGATACGCAAGGCAACGCGCGTGCCCCTCGTCGTGGGTTTTGGTATCAAAGATAAAATCCATGCCAGCGAGGCGGTGCGCCTCACCGACGGGTTTATCATGGGTACGGTTTTTCACGAAATGATCGAGCACAATATCGAACGCGCGCCGGCGATACCGCATGAAATCGGCTGGGCGTTGCCGAATATGTTACCCTGAATAGCCGATTGCCTTTTCTTTAACTTCGCCTGTCTTATGCCGGCGTAATAACCATTCGACAAAGGCCAGGTTGATGAGCCATGCCACGGCCATCGCCGCATCGCGCGTGTAACCTGTAGGTAGGCTACCACCGCCGGCAATGATCCACGGCAAATGTGTAAATACCTGTGTGCCCGCTCCCATACCGAGAGCATACGCGCGCATCATCCACGCGCCGTGTTCGGCGAAGCGCCGCCGCAAGATCGCGCGCACGGCGAGCACAATGCTCAAAAACATGGCGCTGCCGACCACCATGCGCACTGAAAAGAGCGTCGGGCCGTCGCTCTCAAGGTGGGGAAAAACTATGGCGAGGTAGAGGCCCGTCAATGCCGCGGCGGCGCCGGCAACGATGACGGGGCGGCCGGCATTGCGGTGCCAGCGCGGGTATGCCGCGCGAAAGCCCGGTGAGAATTGCAGGGCGCCGAAAACGCCAAAGAAAAACGAACCCACAATGTGGATCGTTACAGCGATGGGCGCGGTGAAAAAGCGCGCATTTTCAGCCGTGACGGGACCGCCCTGCGCGAGGCCAGCGAGGCGAAAGACCCCGGCGATCGATGGCACGAGGGTGAGCAGAATGAGGCCTAAGGGAATCAGCCAGTCGGATTTCTTTTTCATAATTTACCTACTAAGATCGCAGAAGCATACAGCCCGAGGCCATAAACCGTGTGTATCGCCAGGTTGCGTAACCGCACCGCATGGGGTGCCGGCGCATGGTTTGCAGCGAGACCCAAACCCATTGCCGGCTGCATGATGAACCACGGCGCGAGCACTGTGGCGATGCCCACCGCCAGTGCTGGTAAGAATGAAGGCGATCTTAACCAGTCTGTGCCCCAGAGAAACGGTATGAGCGCCGCAAAGGCAATGCCGATGGCATAGTGGGATATCCAACCCAGTGCAACCTCGCCCCGGATCTTCGGGCTTTTGCCGATGGCGTCGTGAAAAAAACGGCCGCGGAGCAGGTGGCCTGCCCACCGGCCGAGCAGGCCGAGGTCGAGCGAAGTGACGCCGAACGCCCTCTGCAGGGAGAAGCGCCAGATATCCATGGCGGCTGTAGCGCCCGCGCCAATCACCAGCGTGCGCACCAGCACCTCATTAAAACTATTCATAAGACCTCCAATATTATCATTCTGTTATTCAATATATTTATTGAATGACAAAACGGCGAATATTTCTTACCCGCCTTGTATGCGCTGGTCCCAAAAATATTCGCCGCACTGTCCGGGCGGGTTGTATGGTTAACCACGTGAGCGACATGGAGACGATCGCCCGCATGAGCGAGGTTGCGGGTACACTCGGCAACGATTCGCGGCTGATTCTGATGTTGCTCATTGCCGCCGGCGAGAAGTCGGTCGAGACGTTGTCCGGGCTTTCGGGTATACCCGTGGCCAGCACGTCGCAGCATCTGCAGGTCTTAAAAAAATCCAATATGGTGGCAACGCGGCGCGACGGTAAGCATGTGCTGTACCGCCTGCAAAATGGACCCATACGCGAATTCATCGACGCGCTCGAGCGCTTTGCGGTCTTCCGCGGCCTAAAGACCGACGGTGATGCGGGGAGTGCCGATGGTATCACTGAAAAAGAATTACATAAGAAACTCAAAGCAGGAAAGACGGTGCTCATCGATGTGCGCTCGCGCGGGGAATACGATAAGGGACACATTACCGGTGCCCTGAGCATGCCCGTGGGCGAGCTGAAAAAACAGGCAGGTAAACTGTCCAAAGCGCGCGAGCTGGTGGTTTATTGCCGCGGCCCATACTGCCTGCTTTCTGTGAATGCGGTCGCGCTGCTCGCCGCGCAGGGAATACCGGCGCTCCGCCTGGTTTCCGGTTACTCCGATTGGCGCGGTGACCGTACTGTGAGCCTGGGACGGTAGCGTACGTGCCGCAACGGTCTCGACAGAATGTCTCACCGCGCAACTGCGTGTTATGGCCACCCAGCAGTTAAACCTGTCGAACCGCGCGATGGATCTCCACATCTTTCAGAACGGGGAATCCAAACAACCGGCGATTATCTTTTTACCCGACCTCACCGGCGTCGCCGAATCTCAACTCGAAACCGCCCGGCTGCTCGCGCTCGAAGGTTTTCATGTCTTTGTGCCCGAACTGTTCAGCCATGAGGGCGCGGCACGGTATTGCCTGCGTATTTTCTTTAACATGGCCTTCGTTACCAATGCCGCCGATAACCCGGGCGTGCTCGAAGTTTATGAAATCATCGACCAGGTCAAAAAACTGCCCTATGTGGATGCCTCGCGTATCGGCATCATCGGCCAGTGCCTGACCGGCGGTTTTGCGCTGCACTGTGCGTTGCGCGACGATATCCAGGCGCCCGTCGTATTCCATCACAGCTTTGGCCTGACGGGCAGCGGCATGCCCGAAGATTCGGCACGTGCCATCTGCAAGAATGTGCAGGGGCACTATGTCAAAATCGATCCGTTCTGCCCAAAAGCCCGTGTCGATCAGCTCAAAGAACAGATGGGGGACTACCTCGATGTCAGCTACTATGACTGGCTGCCTCACGGCATTCCGCACTTTTTTCGCCTGACCGACGAGGGTCGCCGGGCCTATATCAATATGGTCAGGTTTCTGAAGATGCAATTGGCGGATTAACCGTGGGGGGGCGGCTAAAAGCCGCGAAAAGCGGCGGCCTCGTCGTTTGCAAGCAAACGACTGCTAAAGCGCTTCGCTGCCGCCGTTTTTCGCTCGTGCCATTTTGAATTGGCTTCAGGCTTTTAGACCGCCGTCCTATTTGACGCCTTGTTTCAAACTCAATCTTTAACGGTATGGCAGACCGCGCAGCCCATAAAATCTACAATAAAGAGGGTAATCCTACCCGTGAAGAACCGTGGATTTTCCGTACCTATGGCGGGCATTCGAATGCGCGTGCCACCAATGAACTCTACCGCACGGGCTTAGCGCGCGGCCAAACGGGCCTCTCGATCGCCTTTGACCTGGCGACGCAGTGCGGTTATGACTCAGACCATCCGATGGCGCGGCCCGAAGTCGGCAAGGTCGGCGTGCCGATCAATTCACTGCTTGATTTCCGTGTCATGTTCGACCAGATTCCACTGGAAAAAATGAACACATCGATGACAATCAACGGCACGGCGATGTGGCTCTTATCGCTCTATATCGCGCTTGCTGAAGAGCGTGGCATCGACCCGTCGCTGCTTCAGGGTACGACACAGAATGATATTATTAAGGAGTATCTCGCGCGGGGTACGTACATCTTCCCCCCCGAATCATCCATCCGCCTCATTGTCGATATGTACGAGTATTGCGTGCGCAAGATCCCGAAATGGAATCCATCCAACATCTGTTCATACCATTTGCAGGAAGCCGGAGCGACGCCGGTGCAGGAGCTTTCGTTCGCGCTGGTGACGGCGATTGCGATTCTCGACGCGATTAAAGAACGTAAATGTTTTACCGACGACGAGTTTGAGCAGGCTGTCGGCCGTATTTCATTCTTCGTCAACTCGGGCATGCGTTTCATTGAAGAGATGTGCAAGATGCGCGCCTTCGGTGAAATGTGGGAAGACATCACCAAGAATCGTTACGGTGTGAAGACCGAAAAATTCCGCCGTTTCCGTTATGGTGTGCAGGTCAATTCGCTCGGTCTCACCGAAGAGCAACCCGAGAACAATGCGTGGCGTATTCTCATCGAAGCGCTCGGCGTCACGATGTCGCAAAAGGCGCGCTGCCGCGCATTGCAGTTGCCGGCATGGAATGAAGCGCTGTCGCTGCCGCGCCCATGGGACCAGCAATGGTCGCTGCGCATGATGCAGGTCATGGCGTATGAAACCGACCTGCTCGAATACCCGGATATTTTCGACGGCTCGCCGGTGATTCAATCCAAAGTTCAGGCCCTGATCAGCGAAGCGAAAGCCGAGATCGATAAGGTTTTGGCGCAGGGCGGCGCCGTCGAGGCGATCAAGTCGGGTTATATGAAATCACAGCTCGTCAAGAGCCAGGCCGAACGCATGAGCCGCATCATGACGCAAGATCTCAAAATTGTCGGCCGTAATATTTACACAGACGGATTACCTTCTCCGCTTTTGGGCGGCGAAGATGCGGGTATTTTCAAAATCGATCATTCGGCTGCCGATGAAACCCTTGCGGCCCTGAAAAAGGCACGTGAGACGCGCGATGACGCTGCGGCTCAAAAAGCCCTCGCGCAGCTCGAAGCCGACGCGAAGGCCAATGTGAATCTTATGCCGGCATCGATTGCCTGCGCCAAGGCGCTCATCACAACCGGCGAATGGGCAAACACGCTTAGAAAAGTGTTTGGCGAATACCGTCCGCTGACCGGCGTCGAAGGGCAGAAGCTGTCGCTGTCTGAAGAGCGCGTTGCCGATGTGCGTAAAAAAGTTGAAGCTTTCAAAGATAAGCACGGCCACCGGCCACGCTTTGTGCTCGGCAAACCCGGCCTCGACGGCCACTCGAATGGCGCTGAAATGATCGCCGTTGCGGCCCGCCATGTCGGTTTTGATGTCATCTATTCAGGCATACGCCTGACGCCCGAAGAGATCGCGCGCGCAGCGGTTGAAGAAAACGCCGATCTTATCGCCATGTCGATCCTCTCAGGGAGTCATTTAGAGTTGGTCGACCAACTCATGAAAACACTTGTTAAATACAAGGCTGATAAAGAGATTCCGCTCGTGGTCGGCGGTATCATTCCCGAGTCGGATTTCGCCCGCCTTAGGGAATTGGGCGTGCAGCACATTTTTACTCCCAAGGATTATGACCTCGTCGGTATCATGGAGCAAAATCTCGAAATTGCCGAGAAATTTGCTTGAAGGCCGCGGCACTCTCTTGAAACCGGGGGGTTGAGGTGACCCCCGAAAAAAGCATGGCATCGTCACCGATTCACGGCATGGCCGAGCGCTATGTCTATAAACCCGTTTTTGGCCTTTATGTGCGCCTGGTTAAGTTTTTTTCACTGGGGACCATGCTGGTTCTCGTCACGGCACCGGTTTTTCCTCTTTTAGACTATTATGCATTCCTGTTTATCTCGGGTCTCGAGATCGGGCCAGCCCGGGAAATTTACCGGCTCGAACTCGACGCCTTCTGGCCCAGCTTCGTGGTCTCCGTGGTGCTCTACGCGGTCCTTGGCGGCGCCCTGGTACGCGTTTTTTTACCGAGTGCGATTCCGGCTTTGCGGCGCCTTGAACCCGCTCTCAGGCATTTCACGGGAGAGTTTTCCGGAGATCAGCTGCGTGAAATGCTGCGGAGCCTGTCACGCCTGCCGTGGGCCTTCACGATACTCGCCATGCTGATTTTTACCGCGCATGCGCTTTTTATCTATGTGCAGAGTTTTTTAGGCCGGTGGGATTTCTCCCATATCAAGATCTTTATTGCGATCGATGCAGTCATTTTTCTGATGCTGGCGGGGCTGGTTTATTCCATTGTCGAGTTTTCATGCAGTTACCTGCGCATGCAGGTCAAACGCCAGCTGGCGGCAATCGACGAAGCGGCGAACGATCTTATCAATGGGCGCTCGGGTGTGATTCGTTTTGTCTACCTGCTCTTCATCGGCGGCGCTTCGACGATCGCGCTCATTGTATTCATGCATAACAAGAGCGAACACGTGTTGTGGACTGCGATTCAGTTCTCAGCGATTACGTTCGTGATCTGCGGCACTTTGGCGTTTATTTACTTCTATACCTGGACCTATTCGCTGAAGCAGATCAGCGATGCCACGTATAGCGTGGCGATGGGCGGGCGGGGTAACCTGCCCATGCTTTCCAACGACAGTGAAATGGTCGAGCTTGCCGTCAATTTCGACGCCGCCACCTATGAGATCAATACGATCCGTAATTACCTCACCGAACTCGTCGACGAAAAAACCCGGACAATCTCTGAAGCGTACAACGAACTCAAACAGCTCAAATCGCGGCAGGATGGCGACTATTACCTGACCTCGAACCTCATCGAGTCGCTGACGGAGATTCGTCCCGAAAGCGAGACTGTCGTCATCGATTCCCTTATTAAACAATTTAAGATCTTCGAGTTCATGGGCCACAGCAAAGAAATCGGCGGCGACATGAATGCCGGCTATTCGTTGCGCCTGCAGGGCGAAAAATATACGCTTGTCGTCAACGCCGACGCCATGGGTAAATCACTGCAAGGCGCTGGTGGAGTCCTGGTTCTGGGGTCGGCGCTGCGCTCGCTCATCGAGCGTACGAATATAACCGAAGGTTTGCGCAATCTTTCACCCGAGCGCTGGCTCAAGAATTCATTCCTCGAACTGCACCGCTTGTTTTCGAACTTCAACGGCAGCATGATGGCGTCGATGGTCTGCCTGCTGATCCATGATAACTCCGGTTATACGGTGATGATTAATGCCGAACACCCGCAGGGCATTTTATTGCGCGCCGGCCACAGCGAATTTATCTCGAGCCATGAAGGTTTGCGCAAACTGGGGAACAATGCGGTCAAGGGCCGCCTCTGGGTCGACACGCTGATGCTGAAACACCGCGACGTGGTGATTCTGGGCTCCGACGGGCGCGACGATATTGTTGTCGGTTATGACAGCGACGGCCAGCCGATGATGAATGAAGACGACCGCAAGATACTGCAGATTGTGCGTATCGCCGACGGCGATTTACCGCGTATCTTTCTCGGTCTCAAACATTCCGGTGAAATTGTCGATGACGTTTCATTCGTCCGCATCGAATACCGCGGCAATCCCGCGCCACATGAGGGAGCCGCGATTGAAACGCATTGGGAAGCATACCGCAAGGCGGTGCATACGGGGGCGAAGCTTGAGGCACTCCGGAAAATTCTCGACCTGAACCCGCAGAGTATGCGCGCGTGGCGCGCGCTGCTGCTTTTACATCTCAAGAGTAAGAACCTTGTCGATGCTGCCTCGATCGCCGAGTCGCTGGTGCGCATTCAGCCCAGCCGCGATTTCTATATGTTTGTTGCGGGCCTGCTGTTTTTCCGCATCGGCAACCTGGAAAAAGCGCTGAACTTTGCCGACCGGCTGACGCTGAGAAACTGGGGTGCCGAGCGCTACCTGATTCTATTGGGGCGTATCCACGAAGCGCGTGCCGACGAAGCCGGTATGCGCGAAGCGGGAATGCTACTCAACGAACTTTTACCCGAACACGTCTACGGCAAGAAGCTGCTCGAAGGGCTGGGCTGAAGAAACGCGGCTACCCCTGTGCCGGGATTCAGGCATGCCAGAAGCCGCTCCAGGCCTAAGGCGATACCAGAGACACCCTCGATTGCAGGCAATGCCGCAAGCAGCTCTGTGTCGACGGGGTGAGCTTCAACGCCACGTAAGCTGCGAATGTCATTGTATTTCTGCCAGCGGCTGAGAGCTATTTCGGGGCGGTATTCTTCACGGTAGCCATTCGCCAGTTCGAGCCCACCCAGGAATATTTCAGCCCGCTGCGCCATGCCGTTTTCCGAATAAGCCAGGGCGCCCAGGTATTCCGGGTAACCCGACACGGCGATGAGCCCTTCGAAGCCGCGGATGCGCGGTAAAATGATCTCGTCGAAGAGCAGGTTGAAACAGATAACCGCTGCATCGGTTTCGTTGAGGTGCTGCGGCAGGGTACCGTGCAGGGATTGATATTTTTGCACCGCGCCGGTTTTATTATGAAAATCAAAGCTTTGCCCTGCCTCTTCGAAGAGGCGCTCCAGATCGAATATTTGAAAGGCTGCGGGCAACCGCTTCGCGCCCGTCGCATCGGCGATGGTCCTGATCAGGGCAGCGGCACTTTCCAGAACAGCTTCTAAAGAAGCATCTTTCAGATACCATTCCACCATTGTAAATTCGATGGCATGATTTTTACCCGGGCGGTCGTCGCGGAAAACCGGGGCGATTTCATAGATGCCCCGCGCATCTGTGTGTGCCGCAATTTCCGTGGCGTAAATTTTTTTTAATGCAAACTCCGGGGAGGTAGCAAGAAACATCTTCTGCGTGTTTTCCTGTGCGAGAATGCCCACGGCATCGATATAAGGTTCAAGCGCCGGTGAGGTGACGCCTTTAGGTGTCATCACTTCCAGAATATGATGTGAGGCAAAGAAGCCGCGCGCGGCACGGATGGCGTTATTGCGCAGGACGACGGGGATCACAGCGGCGGCGGTTCGCGGTGCAGGACATCGAGCGCATTGGCGAGACCGTCGTAGTTTTGGTATCCCTGCGACAGGGGAAAATATTGTCCCTCGCGACCGTAGATAATGGTCGGAAAGGCATCCGCCCCATAGATTTCGCGCGCATCGTCGAATTGTTTTTCTACACCCGGGTAGAGTTTGCCCGTTTTTAAATCGGAGGCAAACGCGGCTAGGTCGACTGCGTATTTTGCAAAGAGCTGCGTATAACTTTCGGGTTTTGAGAGATCGGCGCCGTCTTTGAAATTCAGCGAAAGTATCTCATGCGATAACAAAATTGTGTCGCTTTGGGGAGCAGCTGCGAGAATCGCGCCAAATGCCGCAGCGGGCACGCGCGAATCCTGCATTGTTGTGCGGTCGCGGATCAGAGCTTTATGGGCTTCTGAAAAGATGGCGCCGGTCATCTGTTCGACGCGCGGCTGTGCCTTTTCAATGTAGGCGGCGAAATCACCCAAAGGCCCGATACGATCGCCTATCATGAGGCCGCCCGAAATCGCCGAGAAGCGAAAGCGGTCGGAAAAATTTTCCCTGAGCTTCAGAATGTTTGCGGCCATGCCCCAGCACCAGCCGCAGTAGCCGTCGAAGGCATAGACGATTTCAGCGCTCATGCTTTTTCTTTCGCGTGGAAAGATTCGCCAAGGAAGAGGGCGAGTAAGAGCGAAAAGGCGACGGTACCCAGCAGCAGGTAAACAGCGTTAGTCCAGTCTTTGGGGCCTCTCTTGACGACGTCCATGGCGACGCCGACGACGACGCCACCCGCATTGCCAAAAAGCATCAGCAGCCCTGTCGCCGAACCGGCTTTGGCGCGCCCGGCGAATTCCTCCGTCGACGAGAGCAGCAGGGCATAACCCGGCAGAAAAAAGAAACCCAAAAGCCCGCTGAGCACATATAACATAGCGCCATCCGCCGAGCGGCAGAGCGGCCACGTCAGTGCGCCCGCGATAATACAGCAACCGATGAGAAAGGGCTTTCTGCGGCGCGCCGCGTCGGAGATTGCAGGCACAATGGCCGCCCCCAGGATACCGCCACCGATAAGCGCGGCGCCGGCATTGCCCGCGGCTTCGGCGCCTACGCCATTCGGCGCAAGAATCTGTTCGAGCCAGCCGGTGAAACCGTTAAAATAGCCGAGCGCGAGAAAAGAAACAGCAAACAATAATTTCAGATTCCCTGACTGGATGAGCTGCTTAAGGTCACGACCCATTGCCGCAGTGGCATTGTCCTTAATACCCTGGTTTTCCCGTGCGAACACTGCGAAGAGCAGGGCGCTGGCGATTGCGACCGCAGCGAAGACTGCCATCGAGCCCTTGAAGCCGAGGCCCTGGTCGAGCGGTACCGCGAGTGCCATGCCCAAAGCCATGCCGATAAACATACCGAGCGTGCCGAGGCCAGTCGCGAGAGCATTCTGTTCCGGTGGAAACCAGTCTGCCACGAGTTTAGAAATACCATTAATGATGAACGGTTGGCCGATGGCAATGCCTACCTGGCAGGCAACGAGAAAAGCGAATGGCCCTTCGTAAATGCGCGCCGCGGCGAAAACGGCCATGATGATACTGCCGAGAGTGATCGAATATTTATATCCCCGCCGGTCGGTGAGATACCCTGCGGGTACTGAAACCAAAACATAGACCAGCGGAAAGACAAGAATCAGCAGATTCGAGGTCAGTTCGTCGACGCCATATTTTTTCTGTATCAGGGTGAGCAGTGGCGCGAAGTTGAGCCACAGCATCTGGCTAACCGCGGCGGGCAGCATAAACAGAATGAGGATGATCCAACGGTATCGCATCATGGCCGAACTCCTCTTTTTCTCTATGTTCGGTCAACCGAATTCATGGGCCCGGATGCGGATTTTGGAAGCCGCGGTGGAAGCGAATGCGTTTTTGGGCGGCGCTATCGGGGCTGAGGAAACATGTATAAAGAAGAAAGATCTGAATTTACCGAACAAAAACTCAATATCGCCGAAGCCTGCCTGACGCGGCATGCCGAAGGTCCGGGTGCAGATCAGGTGGCGATGGTTTTCGTCGACAATGCTTTGGCTCACAAAAGTTTCAGCTACCGCGAACTGAACGAGCTTGCAGCGCGCTTTACCCAAAGCCTGAAGGACCGCGGGCTGATCGCGGGCGACCGTATCTTGTTGCGGCTGCCCAATACCTATGTATTCCCCGTGGCTTTTTTCGGCGCGATCAGGGGGGGATTTATTCCTGTACCGACATCACCCATGCTGACGGCAGCGGAGTTTACTTACCTCGCGGAAAACTCGGCCGCTGCGGCGCTGGTCACCGATGCAAAACTCTTCGCGCCGCTGGCGGGCGCGGATTTTCTCCCGGGACTCAAGGCCGTCTATGCCGAAGAAGCCCCGGGCGTTCTTTCGGTAGAAAAAGAACTGCGCGATACAGATCCCGCCGCAGAGGTATATCCCACCCGGGGCGGCGATGCTGCCTACCTGGTTTATACTTCGGGCACGACGGGATATCCCAAGGGCGTGCTGCATGCGCAACAGGCACTGTTCGGCCGCTTGCCCTCGGCAACAAACTGGTTTCCATTCACGGCCGACAGCCAGGACCGCATTTTGCATTCGGGGAAGTTTAATTGGACCTATGTCTTGGGTACCGGCCTCATGGATCCGCTGTACCACGGAAAGACGGTCGTTGTATACGAGGGTGAGAATTCCGCGGAGCGTTGGCTTGAGCTGATTGAAAAACACGATTGCAACATATTCATCGGCGTGCCGACGATCTTCCGGCAGATCTTACAGAAAACGCAGGCGTCGAAGGCGACGGTCCCAAGTCTCGGGCATGCCATGTGTGCGGGAGAGCATCTGACCGATGAAGTGCTGGGGCAATGGATCGAACGCTTCGGATTTCCCATCTACGAGGGGCTAGGCATGTCGGAGTGCTCGTATTATATCTCGCAGCGGCCGGGTGATCCGATTCGGCCGAATTCGGCGGGTAAGATTCAACCCGGGCACCGCGTTCACCTGCTCGACGAAAATTTAAAACCCGTACCCGCCGGCAGCGAAGGCATGCTCTGCATTCACCGCAGCGATCCCGGTTTGTTCCTGGAATATTGGCGCTCGCCCGAAGCGAATGCGGCCCAATTTAAAGACAGCTGGTTTCTTACGGGGGATTATGCCCGGGCCGACGAGGATGGTTATTTGTTTTTCCTGGGCCGGCGCGACGAGATTATCAAGTCGTTCGGTTACCGCGTATCTCCCTTTGAAATCGAAAGGGTCTATCGCGACTACGCCGAGCTCGAAGATGTCATTGCTTTCGCCGAAAGTTTGGGGCCCGAAAAAACGCTCATCTCTCTTTGTGTGCAGATGAAACCGGGGGGAAAGTTTAACGAAGCCAACCTGGCTACGTGGGGCAAGGAGAGACTGGCGTCGTATAAACTGCCCAAAAAATTTTATACGCTTGCGAAATTCCCGCGCTCTGCGAACGGAAAAGTTTTGCGCGCGCAAATACCCAGGGCGTTAGGCCTTGACGGCGCATAACAGGAATCGGTCAGGCAGAATGCCCAAACGTTATGGCGGGACGGACGCCGAAAAAATACAGATCGATGCCTATGTAAAGATGATGCGTTGCGCGGATACGGTGCAGAACCTGCTGGCGCGCAACATCGAATCGTATGGCATTACCCTGTCGCAACTGGGCGTGATGGAAATTCTGCTGCACCATGGCCCGCAGAACCAGAAGACACTGGCGGAAAAAATGCTGCGCAGCGGCGCGAATTTAACGACGATCATCGACAACCTCGAAAAACGGGATTTTGTGCAGCGGACGCGGGGTAGTACCGACCGCAGGTCTGTGACGATTGCGCTGACGCCAGCGGGTGAGAAACTGATATCGGAGCTGTTCCCTTTCCATTTGCAAAATATCTTTCGCATGATGGGTGTTCTGACGGTTCCCGAACTCGAGACCTTTGCTATGCTGGCGAAAAAACTGGGTCGCGGCGCACGCGCTAAAATGACGGTCTGACCGGCCGCAGCCTGATTATTTTTTTCCGCGCAGGTTTTTCATCACCACGGCATCGTAATCCGCCGATGCCACCCAATAATCCATTTCGGCGCCGATGAGGCGCAGCGCCACCTCGGCCGCGGCCTGTTCGCGCAGGTTGACGATCAGCAGGGTAGAATCCCCCAGATCGAAGCGCTTCTTTTCGGCTTGGGCAAGACTATCCGCAACGACAACTTCTTCCTTGATGATTTGCAGGCGCTTGAGCGCGTTTTCGAGCGCAATCATCGCATCCGCTGCCTCGAGACTGATCTTGTCTTTCTGGTATGCCAGCTTCGTTTTCAGGATCTCCACTTTGGTTTCGGCACCGCCGATCTTGCCGTCTTGTTTGCGCGTTTGCAGGGGAATATTGAAGACCAGGGAGAAATCCCCCTCCCATGGATCGCGCCTGAAGCTCGTTCCATTCTGAATATCGCGCGAGCCGCGCAGTATCAGGTCGAGCTGGGGACTTCTTTGATTTTCATGGAAGGCGAGGGCATTTTTTTCCATCTCGATTTCGCCCTCGATTTTCTTCAGTTCAGGGCGGTTTTCCAGCGCAAAGATCTTATCTTTTTCAAAGGCATCGGCCGGTATGGCGGCTTCGGAGGCAAAGGCTGCGGGCAACTCGTTCACCGCCGGAAGAATCATTTTTCCTTCAACCGTGCGGTAATAGAGCGAGAGGTAAAGCGCGGATTTCTGCAGCAAACGCTCGGCGGCGGCGATCTGTTCGCGCCGCGCGAGAATGGCCCGTTCGTTTTCTTTTTCTTCGATCGCGGGAATATCGCCGAGCTTCACCCGCTTCTGGATCTGGTCTTTTCTCGCTACAGCTATCGCGAGCAGGTCTTCGACGATGCGCCGCCTTTTTCCCGCGGCCAGCCAGTTGTAGTAAGCCTGTGCGGCGTCGCGGTAGACCGCGAGTTTTTGTTCATCCAGCACATTGTCCGCAATCTTGCGGTTAAGTTCTGACTGTTTGAGATCGAGACGACCCTGGTCGATCGAGCGGTCGCGCCAGAGCGGTATCCGGCCGCCGAAACGCACTTCGCCGGCAGAGTTGGTCCGGCGCTCCCCGTAATAATCCGGAAAGTCGCCCGAGCTCACACGGTAACCGGCGAAAAAGGATGTTCCCCAGATCGAAGTCGGCTTTTCCAGATTGGTTTCAAAGCGGTTGCTGTCATAATAACCTGTATTGTTCGTCGCGCTGCCTTTCAGCGCCAGGTCGAAAGCTCCCTGCGCCGAGAGGATGTCGAACTCCGCCTTGCGGATTTCGCGCATGGAAAGAATAATAACGGGAAAAGTTTTTTCGAGATTCGCATAGACGTCGCCGAGAGTCAGGCTTTTCGCCGGCGATTGGCCCAGGAGGGGTGTGAAGATGGTGAGCGAGACAAAAGCAAAACTCAGCTGCCATCCTTTAGATAAAATAGAATTCACTTCTTACCTCCGCTACCGCCCGAATCTTCGGGAATCGCCGGCGGAAAGTCGTTAAACTTCCGCCAAAGCTCATAGGCGATGGTCACGCGGTTGAGAAAAATCCACCCGCGGGCCCGCACACCCTGGCGCAATAGTGCAGAATCGGGCCATTCATCGCCGGATTTCTCGTCGGGGATCAGCACTACACGGAATTTGCCGTGTCCGTCGTCGGCGTTATCGATAAACTTTACACGCGCTGGAAAAGTACCGTACGAACCCTGCGGCCAACCCGTGATTTGCAGCGCGGGCCAACCCTGGAACATCAGGCGCGCTTCGCGGTTGTCGCGGATCAGCGGAATGTCGTTGCCATCGACCCAGATCTCGACGGCGCGCCGGCCCGTCTGGGGAATCAGAATGCAGAGACCTTTTCCCTCGCGTACAAATTCCGCTTCCTGTGCGACCAGAAGCCGCGTGATGATGCCGTCTTTGGGGGCGAGAACCTCCTGTGACTTTTGCCGCGACAGCCGGGCTTCGACCCGGGGCAGATCTTCGTTGCTGCGCGCAAGTTCAGAGCGGGCACTCTGTGTCGTGGCGCGGGCGTCGTTGATCGCGGCATCGGCGTCGCGCGCAATACGATTGGCATCCCTCTTCATCGCCTTGCGCTCTTCTTCTGCCGACTTGAGGCCGGCGATGGCGCGCTGCTCTTCGGTGCGGGCACGCTTGAACTCGAGTTCGGCAAGTTCGACGTTGCGCTGCGATGTCAGCCCCTGTTCCATGAGGGATTTCTGGCGGTCATAGTTCGCGCGCGCTGTGTCGAGTGCCGCCTCGGCGGCACTGACGGTTTGCTGTGCCTGCCGCACACGCTCACCAGCCATGGCTACGCGGTTTTCGGCCGCGCTGAGAGCTTCGCTGCGAGACAGTTGCAGTGAGGTGACGCGCGACTCAACCGATTCGACCCGGCTGCGCGCGGCGCGCATACGGTCAGTCAGAGCATACCGTTCCTGCTCGAGCCGCTCGGTGATCTGCGGGTCGAGGTCTGAAATTGTCACCAGTTTGTCGCCTTTCTTCACCAGCGAACCCTCGTGCACATGCCAGTGGACGATACGCCCGGCGATAGGGGCCTCAATGGTTTGCTGTCGTTCTGTCGGCGAGAAGGCCACGACACGCCCTTCACCGTATGAAGTCTGCTGCCAGGGTAATGCCAGAACAAACAGCAGCAAGGCCCCAAAGCCGATGAAATAGTAGCGCAGCTGTACTGTGCTCCAGCGCGGCAAAAGATATTTCGCAAAGCTCGTTTGCCATTGCTCCTCTGCTGCGGCAGGTAATGTGGATGCTGCCTTAAGCGTTCTTAGTTTTAACAACGCGTCGCTGGTATCGAAAAAGGTCTGGAAGTATTTACCGAACTTCGAAAGGGCATCGAGCATTTTTGAGACGATGATCTCCGCGGCAACGAGTTGGCCCAGGCCCATTTCCTTTTTCAGAACGAGGTAGCCGCCGAGCAATAGCACGGTGCCGTTGCCCAGAATGTGCAGTGCAACCATGATAAAGTGCTGCCGGAAAACGATCGCGAAGATACTGGCGCGCTTGGCGAGATACGTTTCGCTGAGGCGATTGAACTCCTGCTCGTCCCGGAAATTTTTCTTTTTCGACCTCAGCACGCGTTGCTGCAGCTCGCGCAGAATGCGGTACTTGCTGTCCGATTCTTCATAGCTGACAGGAAGCCCCCGCCGTGTCAGGTAATACGCCGCGAAGTAGACCCCGAGTAACAGGATCAGCAGATCGAGAAAAATAAAATACGGATGGTATAGGGTGATGACGACCATGCCGATGGCAATCGCGATCACGGCCGTCGAACCGTCTGTGAGTAGCGATACGAGACTCTTTTGCAGGTTAAATCCTTCGATGAAATAATTAATCTGGTCGGGATGGTCGCCTGTTTCAGGGTTTTGCGCCGCCCCCGTCGCCGTCGCCGTAACCCGCAGGAAAAGCCGGCGCTGCAGCGCTTCGATGAACCACACCTGCAGCAGGCGCGCTGCCGCCCCTGCGATAAGAAAGGCGAGCACGATGACCGTGAGAATAACGACGGGTTGCAACAGGCCACCGAAAGAAACCGCATTGATGAGGTTGCCGACAGCAACGGGGACGATCAGCGAGAGCACGCCTTGTACAATACCAAAACCGATGATACGGAAAAAATCCCGTCGCTCGATGAGGTAAAGGGATTTCAGTTCTTCGAGCAGGTTTTTAGTGTTGAATGCCATAGTATGATTCAGTCGATATCTTCCGTTAATCCGAAGGTGACTGAAAACACGGGATGTAAAGATTTGTTACTATGAAAGCTTGTACAGAAAATCAGTGCGCGGCTTTCTTCAGCGCCGATTTAAATCAAACCGGCTGTTTTTTTTGCCGCGCCCTCGCAGTTTTGAGCGAATGCGCCTGCAGAAACAGCAGGAATTTTGTCAGTGGCAGGGCCTCGGAAAATTCATAACCCTGAATAATATCGCAGCCGTTTTCCTTAAGGAAGGCCCTCTGCTCTGCGGTCTCGACACCTTCAGCGGTGACCTTGAGGCGCAGGTTTTTCGCGAGGCCGATAATCGTCCGCACGATCGCCGCGTCATCCGGGTCGGTCATCAGGTCGCGTACAAATGACTGGTCGATCTTGAGATTGTGGATTTTTAATTGCCTGAGGTAACTCAGCGAAGAATAGCCGGTACCGAAATCATCGATCGAAAACCGCACGCCGAGATCGGAAAGATCGTGTATCGCGTGAATTGCCTTTGCGGTATCCTGCATGATCATGCTTTCTGTGACCTCAAACTCGAGCGCCGAGGCGGGTATCGTGCCTTCGGCGATAGTGCGTTTGAGATGTGCGCTGAAATCCGGGTTCTGGATTTCTTCAGCGCTGACATTAACCGAGATGCGCAGTTCGGGAAAACCTGCCTCAGACAAGGTGCGGTAATTTTCGGCGACGGTGCGCAGTACCCAGCGGCCAATCTCCATGATCTGCCCCGACTCTTCGGCAATCGGGATAAAACGCGATGGCGGTATGAATCCGCGTTCGGGGTGAATCCAGCGCAGCAGCGCTTCGCAGGATTCGATCTTGCCGGTCACAAGATCGAGCTGCGGCTGGAAATAGACTTTGAGCTGCCCGAGATTCATGGCGTCACGCAGTGCCGTTTCAATCTCGAGGTTTTCGTGGGTAATCCTGTTCAGGTCTTCTGAGTAGAACTGGAACTGGTTGCGGCCGCTGTCTTTGGCATGGTACATGGCAATGTCGGCGTTTTTGATCAGCGTTTCGGCATTGATGCCGTCGCGCGGATAGACGGCGACGCCGATGCTGACCGAGGCATTGATACGGTTTTTTTCAATGACGACGGGCGCGGTAAGCGCGCTACAGATTTTCTGCGCCACGACCGCCGCGTCTTCTGCATGCGGCAGCTCATTGAGCAGCAGCAAAAACTCGTCACCGCCCTGGCGCGAAACCGTATCGATATTTTTTACGGCTGCGATGAGGCGCCCGGAAACTTCCTTCAGGAAAAGGTCGCCGACATGGTGCCCGAGAGAGTCGTTGATTTTCTTAAAATGGTCGATGTCGAGGAATAGCAGCGCGAAAGTCGATTTATGCGCTGAGGAGAGTGCAATTAACTGCGAGAGCCTGTCGGCGAAAAGCGCCCGGTTTGGCAGTTGGGTCAGAATGTCATGCTGGCCCAGATAGCGGATTTCTTCTTCGGCGCGCTTGCGTTCTGAAATGTCGCGTGCCACGATCAGCGTCGAAGATTTACCGGCATAGGTCGCCTCGGCCGCCGAGACTTCGACGTCGATCAGCGTACCGTCGAGACATCGTAATTTTCCCTCGCGCAGGGGTGTTTGGGGGCTTTCTTCTTCCACGTTCCGTTCAAGAATCATGGCACGGTGTTCGAGCGGCACAATTTCGCGCATATTATTATGCAGTAATTGCGCCGCGTCCTGGGCCCGCAGAATACGCAGTGCTGCCGGGTTCACGTAAACGATGATGCCACCCTGATGCACGAGAATCGCGTCGGCCGAAGATTCCACGAGTTTCCGGTAGCGCTGTTCGCTCTCCCTTAGCGCCAGTTCGGTTGTTTTCCGTTCGGTTATGTCGAAGAAAGAGGTGACGAATTTTCCTTTATGCAGGGGCGAGGTAGAGATAAGAAAATGGCGCCCGCTGGGTGCGCTGAAAAATTCCGATTCGACGGTCTCTTTAGTATGACGGTGTTTCTCCCAGAAATCGCGCACCATTTCCGGTGTTAGGCCATAGAGCTCCGTCGCCAGCGCTCCCTGGACGCGGATATCCTTCTTGAAATCCGCTATTTTGTAGAATGCGTCATTGACTTCGAGAATGCGGTGATCGATGAATTCGCCTTTTTCATTCAGCACCACTTCGTTCAACGCAACGCCTTCAGAAAGGGTGCGGAATATCAGGGACAGTCGTTCATTGGTTTCACTAATAATCTGGTCTGCTTTTTTCCTCTCGGTGATGTCATGAACCGTGCCCAGGAGTTTTACGACCCGTCCTTCTTTATAGAAGGGCGTGCCCTGCGAACGAACCCAAAGCGCGCGACCTGAGGTCGTTATCATGCCGAATTCGACATCCCACGCCGTACCAAATTCGATTGCCAAGCGAACCCTCGCTTCATGGGCTCCCCGTTCGTCGGGTTCGATGAAACCCATCGCTTCAGCAATGGTAAGTTGTGCTTTGGGGTCGGCTTCGATGATGTTGAGCGCTTCGCGCGAGAACCAGATTCCCATGGTCGCGACATCGAGTTCCCAGCCACCGATATGCGCCGTGGCACTGACCTGTTCGAGATTTTGTGTGGTATGCGCGAGCCTCTCGATGGATTTTTTCCGTTCATGGATAAATGTCGCCAGTGCCATTCCTGTCACCGAAAGCACTGCAATATAAAGCCAGATATTAAAGAGTTCAACCTGCCGGCCATTGCCCGCAAAATAATGAGTGGATCCGAGCAGCAGCTGCACAATGATCATTACGAGAATAAACAGTGTGGCATGGCGGCCGAAGCGGACGCCCGCCCAGATCAGAAAGACGATCATCATGAAAGCGCGGGGTTCGTAACGGATCGTTTCGTGAAACCAACCCATAAAGGTAATCTGGCCGGCTAAAAAAGCCAGCGCGGTTACGAGGATGCCCTCTATGACCTGGCTGCGCTTGAGCTCATAACGTTCGAAACGCCGCCAGATGAGGATCAACGGCGTCATGGTCATGACACCGAGGGAATCCCCCATCCACCAGAACTGGAAATTATGCAGCCAGCCATCCTGGGTCAGATTGCTGATTTGCAGGGTTGTCGCCCCGATCAGGGCGCTGGGCAGGGGCGAAAGTATGCCCCCATAGAGAAAAATGCGGAAGTAATCCTGCGCGCGGTCGAGCTTGAGATCCACGGGGCGCAGGTAGCGCAACAGGGTATATCCTAACAGCGCTTCCGTCACATTACCGGCACCAAACAATGCTGCCGCATGCCAGGGTGCGCCCGCAAGCAGATTAGCGGTCATTGCCCCGACAAAGGTAAGGGGGGCATACCTGAGGCCACCGAGCAGCAGCGCGGCGATGGCGACACCGGTGGGCGGCCAGAAGCTTGCGACAATGCCGTTTCCGCTCATGAAGCGGAGAGCGATGAGCGCTGCGGCGATGTGGGCGAACAGGAAGAGGGAAGCAAAGAAAATCTGACGGAAAAAATGCTTCGGGGTCATGGACGGGGTGCGACCGTTTCTGTTACTTCGGCTGCGGGTAAACAGATTTGATAGCTCCACCCATTTAAACCTCATGTTTTTTTGGCCCTGCAGGTGTCAGTCGACAACACGGAGGCCGTCCTGTCCATTGTCGCCCCCTACGCATCCGTGCGTTCGGCACATTCCCAAAATCCCATTAGCATTTTTTTCAAAAATTGAAAAAAAGTGCGGCGCTTTTTTGAAATCCTTTATCAAGTAAAAAAATAATCCGTCGACATTAATGGTAAGACTGGGCAAGGAAGCCCGGGCAATACACGTTTCACGGAGGAAACAATGATTATCAATCACAACATGTCTGCGATCAATACGCACCGCGTATTGAAATTCCAGAACTGGTCTCTGGATAAAGATATGGAGAAATTGTCGAGTGGCATGCGGATTAACCGCGGCGGCGACGATGCTTCAGGTCTCGCGGTATCAGAAAAAATGCGCACCCAGGTGCACGGCTTGCGCCGGGCGGAGCAAAACACCGAAGACGGTATGAGCTTCATCCAAACCACAGAAGGTTACCTGCAGGAAACAGCCGAACTCGTACAACGTATCCGCGTTCTCGCAGTTCAGGCCGCCAACGGCATCTACACTGACGAAGACCGTCAGCAGATCCAGGTAGAAATTTCAGAACTCATCGATGAGGTCGATCGTATCGCGTCTCAGGCAGAATTCAACAAAATGAAACTGCTCACAGGTTCGTTCGCACGTCTCAACCCGACCGCTTCTATGTGGTTCCATATGGGTGCCAACATGCACCAGCGCGAGCGCGTGTTCATCGAAACGATGACATCTGCGGCGTTGAAGCTGAGAAACCCAACGGTGCTGACGTTCATCTCGATCTCTACACCGGGCAAAGCCAACTCTGTTATCGGTCTGTCTGATGAAGCACTCCGCATCATCAGCAAGCAGCGTGCTGACTTGGGCGCTTATTACAACCGCCTCGAACACGCAGCGAAAGGCCTCATGAACGCTTACGAGAATATCCAGGCGTCAGAAAGCCGCATCCGCGACACAGATATGGCAGAAACCATGTCGAGCTACACACGTTACCAGATTCTCACACAAGCTGGTACCGCGATGCTCGCGCAGGCGAACCAACGCCCGCAGAGCGTACTGCAACTCCTCCGTTAATCCGGATGAGTTCGCTCATGCAGCTTGAGGCTGCATGAGCGTATCCCGAGCCTCTTTACGGGGGCTCGGGAACTTCTGCCGTCGATGCTGCTTAAGCATTCGCGGCAGAAGTTTTTAACTTCGCCGTACGACTCTGAAGCCCAAACGGATGTTTGGGCTTTTTTTTGCCCGAAAAATTGAGCACTTAGGTTCAACCGAAGACTCTCCACAGTATAAGGCAGATTACTGTCGGGGAGATAAGATGAAATGGATGAGTTTAATGGCGTTTTTAGGACTTCTGGCCCTGAATTGTCAAAACACGGGAGATGCTACTGGGGATACGGGTGGCGAGAAAACACCGGTGGTCGATGACTTGCCGCAACCGGCGTTAAATACTGCGGAAATTTCCTTAAACGGCGTACGGCATACGCTTACGGAAACGACTGCATGTAGAGATGGTGTAGGCGGTATCACGATCAATATGCCCGGTATGCAGAATCCCTTCCTTAATATCCACAACATAAGCTTTAATGTAAATGGAGAGGTAATCATTGATACCATGAGTAATCCATCGTCATGGAACATGGATCTCGATGCCGATAGAACGTGGGGTACTAGCGCGGCCGGTTGTAGAGCTATCGTTGGAGAAAATTCAAATGCGGTTTTTGAATTGAAGACGATCGCTTGCAATATCAAAAATCAGTTCGGCCCAGAAACGGGAAAACTCTCGTTTCGTCTACGGTGCACAAAGGGAACTTAGATAATGAAGCCGTGTCGATTACAATCGACGCGGCAATTCTTTCTGAACTCATGGCGGCAACTCATGGCTGAGTCTGGTTTAAAAAAGATCGTGCTAACCTTGCTCGGGGCGTTGGGCGTTGTTAGCTGCACCAACGGCAAGCTTGACTATTTCAACTACCGCGACGGCCTCTATACCTGCCAAATGGGTTTTTTTGTTTCCACTACCCAGGTTTCGGATTCGATTGGTGTCGCAAATGCCGATGCGCAGTGTCAGGCTTTATCCACAAAAGTCGGGGATTGCAGCAAGCGTCCCTGGAAAGCATATCTGAGCTCTGCAGCGGGAAATGCCCGGGATCGAATTGGCAACGGGCCATGGTATAATATCAAGGGGCAGCTATTTGCCGCAAACCTGCAAAGCCTATTTGCTCCTCCTCCTTCGTCCACGCTTTTTCGCACTGAACTGGATCAGGACGCCAGCACTGTTACTGCAATGACGGGGAGTGATACCCAGGGGCTACGAAATCATACCTGTGACACGGACGGGCAAATTTCCTTTGGATTTCCAAATTCGCAATGGAGTTATGTTAGTGAAAGCTCGTGTTCGTCAACGTACCGGCTGTACTGCTTTGCCAGCGACTAATCGTTAAGGCTTGCGCAAAATGTCTGATCCAATACCAAACAGAATCGCGCCTGACCGATTTTTAACGCCGAGCTTGCTGCATCAGAAGCAATGAGCTGCGGCTGCTTTTTTTTGAGGAAGATCGCCATTTTCTGCGTCGGCTTGCCTATTCGCGTTCATCAGGGTGCCGGAGATGGGTCTTTCCCCGTGCACCGATTTCGTGCGACAGGCGCACGGTTAAACCGCGATCGATGTTATTGAGTTTCCCCAGTTCGCTCATGCAGATGCTGTTGATGTATCTCGGACAGAAGTTTCTAACTTCGCCGTACGACTCTGAAGCCCAAACGGATGTTTGGGCTTTTTTGCCGAAAAAGTGAGCACTTAGGTTCAACCGAAGACTCTCCACAGTATAAGACAGATTACTGTCGGGGAGGTAGGATGAAATGGATGAGTTTAATAGCTTTTTTAGGACTTCTGGCCCTGAATTGTCAAAACACGGAAGATACTAGCGGGGATACGGGTGACGGTAAGACACCGGCAGCTGATGATTTACCGCAACCGGTGAACGAAACAGCGGAGATGTCGCTCAATGGAGTCCGGCATACACTGACCAATAAACTGAATTGCAAGAGTAGCGCCGCCGGTATCGGGTTTACGATGCCAGGTGGGGGTAATCCGACCTTGTTTCTACACGGCGCCGATTTGTCGGCCACCGGAAACATAACGATTAAAACGGGCAGCAATCCCCTTGCCTGGCATATGGATATCGACCCCGGCCCATGGGGAACCCAGGCCGCTGGCTGCAGCGCAACCGTTGTGGAAAATTCCGCGATCTTTGAACTCAAAGTGATAGCATGCGATGTCAAAAACCAGTTCGGGGCAGAGACCGGAAAGGTTTCGTTTCGCGTCCGTTGCACAAAAGGAACATAACTTTGAATACCGTGTCGATTCTGTCGACACGGTATTTCGATATCAAGCTTTATGCCACTGCCCATGCTTATGTCTAAGTTTCTAAACATTATGTTCCTTGCGGGGATAGCTAACCTTTTGGGCTGCACGAATGGTAAATTCCAGTACTTAGATTACCGCGAGCGTCTCTATACCTGCCAAATGGGTTTTTTCGTCACTTCAGATACAGTCAATGGCGCAATAGGCGTGGCGGGCGCTGATGCACAATGTAAAGCTACTGCCTCCAGGGTTGGTGATTGCGGCAAACGCCCCTGGCGCGCATATCTCAGCACATCTACTGGCAATGCGCGTGACCGCATTGGGAATGGCCCATGGTACAACGTGGCGGGGCAACTTATGGCGAAAGATGTTCAAAGCCTCTACGCTTCAACACCGACATCGACTCTGTTCTTAACGGAACAGGGGCAAGATGCCAGTGCCGTAAATATCTGGACCGGGAGTACAACTTCAGGTACCGCCTCCGGCAATACGTGCAACGATTTTACCACGAGTTCAAGCGGTGTGAGTGGGCAGTTTGCCGATCCGATTTCGCAGTGGAGTGACACCTTCAATCAATCCTGTGACACTTTGAGTCGTTTGTATTGCTTCGCCTCCGACTGAGCATCAAGGCCGGCGCAGAATTCCCGACTCAATGCCGAACAAAATTGCGCCCGACCGGCTTTTGACGTCGAGCTTGCGGTAGATATTTTCCAGGTGCTTTCTGACCGTTGCGGAACTCAGTACCAGCTTGTTCGCGATCTCCGTCGAGGTAAAGCCGAGGGCGAGGTTGCGCAGAACATCTCTCTCGCGCTCGGTGAGTATCTCCGCTTCGGGACGTTTTTGGTGCAAGCCGAGCAGGCTTTGCGCAACGCTCGGTGAAAAGGTAATCCCTCCCTGCATGAGTACCTTTATGTGATCCGGTATCTGGTCAGGCGGTGTCCCTTTGAGTATGTATCCCCCGGCGCCGAATCCCATGGCCTTCAAGAGTGTAGCGCCGTCTTCAATGGCGGTATACATGAGGATTTTCATTTGCGGAAATTTTTGCTTCAGTACCGGAATCAGATCGATTCCCGAGCCGTCGGGTAATTTGATGTCGACAATTGCCGCATCCGCTTCGAGGTTGTTCGCTTCAGCGCGGCGGATATCGGGAAATACCGCGACGAAGCTGAATTCGCGGTTTTCTTCAAAAATCTGCCGCAGCGCGTAAGCCGTCTCGCGGTCGTCTTCGACAATGAGTATGCGGATTTTATTTTTTGCCATGGCACTCCAGATGCCGCAAACGCGTGGGCTACACCGGCGGAAGGCGCGGTGTATGAAGTTTGGCATCGCCGCAACTCCAAGGATTGCAAAAGAATGATCGTGTACAGCGCGCCAAGAAGAATACGCAGTTAGGCGCAGGTTCGGATGACGGAATCGGTTTTTTCCGCTTGGGCTATCCTCATTTTACGACGTTATTAAGATATGAGGATTTATATCGGTGAAGAAGAGCTCAATTTTGAGATTCAGGAGACCCTGGGTTTTCCCCAGGTTCTCACCAAGCTGACCGATTGGGCCGAGTCGCAGAAGCTCTTTATCATCGACTACCGGGTCGCCGCTAAACCCGAGTTTGCGCAAAAAGAAGACCTGAATTCTGATGAAATTGAGGTGATTCACCTGCAGTTGGGCGACCAAACCGATCTCGTCGAATCGAACCTCAGGGAACTCATCGACTACACCGACCGGGTAGGCCTGCACCTGGCGAAAGTTATCCAGGAGGGTAAAACCCTCAATGAGAAAGATACAGCCGACCTGAAGACCGGCGGTGTTTTTATTACCGAATCGCTCGATGCGCTGTCACGTTACCTGCGGCCTGAAAGCGCCGACTACCTCGCGAAGGCCGTCAACGCCCTGAATTCGCATCCCGATCTGATCGAGAAAATCAACGCGCTGGGGGCAATACAGAACCAGCTGAAACTGTGGCTCAGGCAAACAGAATTTTCGCGCGTCACGCCGGATGAAGCGATGGAGCGGGTTAAAGGTTTCCGCGAACAGATCCCTTCGCTGCAGGCCGACCTCGAACAGATCGCGGCGCGTTTTACCCAGGGCAAGGAACAGGAAGCACTTTCAAAACTGGAGATGGTCTCGCAGGTGCTCGTCGACGCCGTCATACTCATGCGGATTGCCGGCGATGCGAAGAAGCCGCAGACCGATAAGCTGGTTTCCCTGCTGGGAGATCTGACGCAGGCGGTCGATGCGCGCGATCTGGTCACGGCGGCAGATATTGCCGACTTTGACCTGCGCGATGCGCTGAAAGCGATCGCCTAAAAACAATTTGACGCCGCCGGCGATTTTGCCGGCAAATAATTCAAATGCGTTCTTTTTTATGCCTCATTGCCTTCGCCTTATGCGCGGGAACCTTCGCCGAAGAGAAAAAGATGGCTTTCAGGCCTGGCGCAAAGCCGATGCGTAACGAGATTCGGCGCTTTATCAAAGTCGGCATGCCGATCGCGGCCGCGGATAAAATCATGACCGAAAACGGCTTCACGTGCCGCAACAAAAAGAACGACGATTTTCTCGCGACCGATGAAGGTTCGACCGATTCGAAATTCATCCAGAGAAAAAACTTTCTCTACTGCGAACGCACCGAAGAAGGTTATGTTGCGATGTCGCCTTCGCGTCGCTGGAAGGCGGCGTTGCTGGACGAAAACGATAAGGTTGCGAACATACTCGTCTCCTTCGAAACGATTCAACCCTCAAAATGATTCAGTGTTCGCCGATCTGCGCCGTCTCGAAACGGTCGACGCTCGCTTCAAAGAATAAATCCCTGAGACTGCGCATGCTGTCTGTCATATCCGAAACATAGAGATCGACAGTTCCTTTGCCGCCGCTGCGTAGCGCATTGTGCTCAACAAGCAACGTTTTAAGTTCAGCGGCCGTTTCTTCGGCGCTGTCGATGAGTTTCAGATGCGGATAGAGTTTGAGAATGGCGCGGGCGATCAGGGGATAATGTGTACAACCGAGCAGCAGGTATTCGACGCCGCGTTCGACCATCGGCCCGAGATAGTCGCGCAGGATTAAATCCGCCGCTGCGCTGTCAGCATAACCTTCTTCGATGATCGGAACGAGCAGGGGACAGGCCTTGCTGACAAGAAACTGATCGCCGTGGTGGCGTTCGAGCGCCGCATCGTAGGCGCGGCTGGCGATGGTGCTTTTCGTGGCGATGAGGCCCGCAGTTGACTTGTGCTTTGCTTTTTGTGTCAGGCTGCGCACCGCGGGGTCGATCACGCCCAGCACGGGAATATCGGTCATTTCACGGAGTGCATCCAGCGCATACGACGACGCTGTATTGCAGGCGACGACGATCGCCTTGACGTCGCGCGCAATCAGAAATTCAGCGATCTCGCGCGAGTAACGGATGATGGTCGTGGCCGATTTATTGCCGTAGGGCAGGCGCGCGGTGTCGCCGAAGTAGATGAGATTCTCTTCGGGCAGAACCCGGTGTATTTCTTTGAGAACGGTGAGCCCGCCGAGACCCGAATCAAAAACCCCGATAGGCTTGGACGCCTGGGGTTCATGCCCTGGATTTGCACTCTTCTGAGACGACATTTTACCCGTCGCCCCCGAATCCTCAGGCGGTCTTGTCGAGGCCGAAGACGGTGTGGATCAGGCGAAGCGCGTCTTTGCCGCGGTCTTTGCTGATGACGCAGGAGATTTTGATTTCGCTCGTTGAAATCATTTCTATGTTGATGCTGTTATCGGCGAGCGTCTTGAACATACTCGCGGCAACACCGGTGTGCGATTTCATGCCGACACCGACTGCGGAAACAATCGAAATGTTTTCATCGGTTGAAACGGAGCCGGAACCCCATTTTTTCGTGAGTGTCTCGAGAATCGCCTTGGCATCTGCAACCGATGAAACGGGCAGGGTAAAAGCAATCGTGTTCATGCGGTCCTTACCTGTGGACCCGGTGGGTCGTGCCGACGACTGTACGATGACATCGATGTTGATTTTTTTATCGGCGAGCGCCAGAAAGATCTCGGCCGCTATGCCCGGTTTATCAGGAATGTCGGCGACGGTCATGCGCGCGTCGTCGGATTTCAGCGTTACGCCGGTTACGGTTAGTTTTTCCATAATTTCATTCTCACTGACAACTTTTGTTCCCTCATTATAATTGAAGCTGGATTTCACATGGATGACAACGCCGTATTTTTTCGCAAATTCTACCGAGCGGCTGTGCAGAACGCCTGCGCCGAGTGACGCAAGTTCAAGCATTTCGTCATAGCTGATCTGGTTGAGCTTGCGTGCGCCCTCGACCTTGTTGGGGTCGGTGGTGTAGACGCCGTCGACATCGGTATAGATTTCACACTCTTTCGCCTTGAGCGCGGCCGCCAGAGCAACCGCTGTCGTGTCGGAACCACCGCGGCCCAGGGTTGTGATGTTCTGGTTCTCATCGATGCCCTGAAAACCGGCGACAATGCAGACTTGTTTTTTATCGAGTTCGCTTTGCAGGCGTTTCGTGTCGATGCTCTCGATGCGTGCATTCGAAAAATTGCCGTCGGTGACGATGTTGACCTGGCCGCCCGTAAAACTGAGTGCAGGCACTTCGATATCATGCAGCGCCATCGCGAGAAGGGCGATCGAGACCTGCTCGCCGGTTGAAAGCAGCATGTCCATCTCGCGTTTGGGAGGGTTTTTGGCGACCTTGCCCGCGAGGTCGACGAGTTCGTCGGTTGTGTGTCCCATCGCGGAAACAACCACCACGAGCTGGTAACCTTTTTCATAGTAGCTCTTGATGCGCGCCGCAACGCGTTTGATGCGCTCGGGGTCGCCCACTGAAGTGCCGCCGAATTTTTGTACGAGAATCTTGCTCATGCGTATCCGAAAATTTGCGTCAGTTTTGCGGATTCAGACACGGGGTAAAGCCGTGTCTCCGTTTCGGCGGCACAGTGTGACGGGGCTGCGCTAGCGCATCAGTACGCAATTCGGATTTTCTCCATGGCAGTTTTTGCCCGTTTGCGTACGTCATCAACGTCTGTGCCCGTCGCCAAAATCACACCCAGCCGGCGCTCGCCTTCGATCTCCGGTTTTGAGAACAGGCGGATGTTTACCTGCGGATCGCTCAATGCCTCTTCGAGGCCTGCGTACCGAATGTTCTGCGATCGACCTTCGCCGAGAATCACGTACGAGGCCGAGGGTGCGAGAAGTTGAACTTCCGGCAGGGGAAATCCTAACAGTGCCCGTGCATGCAGCGCAAACTCAGAATAGTTTTGCGAGATCATCGTCACCATGCCCGTGTCATGCGGCCGCGGCGAGACTTCGCTGAAGTATACGGTATCTCCTTTAATGAAGAGCTCAACACCGAACAGGCCAAAGCCGCCCAGCGCGGTCGTCACGGCTTCGGCGATGCGCTTCGATTCGGTGAGGGCAGCATCGCTCATGGCATGGGGTTGCCACGATTCATGGTAGTCGCCGTGCACCTGGCGGTGGCCGATAGGCTCGCAAAACGTCGTGCCACCGGCGTGGCGTACCGTGAGTAATGTGATTTCGTAGTCGAAATGGATAAAGCCCTCGGCGATCAAACGACCCGACTTGCCGCGGCCGCCCTCGAGCGCATAGGCGAATGCCGACGCAATTTCACCGGCACTTTTCACGACGCTCTGTCCCTTGCCCGACGAACTCATGATGGGCTTCAGCACAAATGGAAATCCCAACTTCTCGGCTGCGGCATTGAGTTCGGCTTCCGATTCGACAAAAAAATAGGGGGATGTCTTCAGTTGGAGCGTTTCGGCCGCGAGCCGCCGTATGCCCTCGCGGTTCATGGTGAGCTGCGCCGCGCGTGCGGTCGGCACCACACGCACACCGGCGTTTTCAAACTCAGTGAGGACCTCGGTCGCAATCGCTTCGATCTCAGGCACGATAAAGTGCGGATTCTCTTTTTTTATGACCGCGCGCAGCGCATCGCCGTCGAGCATCGATATGGTATGCGCGCGGTGCGCGACCTGTTGAGCCGGCGCCCCCTCGTAGCGGTCGAGGGCAATGACCTCGCAGCCGAGGCGCATGAGTTCAATGACAACCTCGCGGCCGAGTTCCCCAGAGCCCAGAAGCATGACACGGGTTGCGCCGGGTTTCAGGGGAGTGCCGATCGTGAGAGACATAAGCCTGAGCGGGACGTCGAGCGACGGCGAAAATTCAATTTACGCAGAGGGTCTGGCTTTCGCCTGAAAACGTTTTTTGTTGACAATCCGCCCGAATGCTCACCCGCTGCCGGGGTGAAAAGTTTCATTTGCTTTTTAATGCCCGCCTGCATGCTCGTAGTTGCGCAAGCCTGCGCGCCAAAACCTTCGTCAGAAGGTATTAATTTATCCAAGACGCGGGCGAGCCTTATGCTAACCGACGGATCGGCGATTTCATCGGATGAATATGATGATGTGAACCCCGTTTTAATTCGGTTGCCCGACGAGTCGCTGGTCTTGGTATTTGAGTCAAATCGCCCCTGCGCTGAGGGTTGTGACGGATCTTACAACCTTTTTGTCGCTGTATCCGAAGAGCCTTATTACGGCTATTACATTCCCGCATTTTATGAGCCGGTTGTCGTGAACTCATCAGCCTCGGCGCATAACATATCTGCTTCGCGGTTCAATTTTCAAGCGACGTATTCGCAAGGATCGATTACTATGCTTCTGCAAGATGGTTCTCAGATTAAGTATTTATCGTTGCCCGAACCAGCGATTACAATCGGAGATACAACAACGCCTCCAATGCCAATCCCCAATGCCAATCGTTATAACGATACGCTGGTACATCTGGATTCGCGTACTTTCCAGATGATTTCGCGCGATAGTGCAGGTGATCTTTATTTTTCCCGCATCGGCGATCCTCTTGATTCCGGCACGCAGATTTTTAATGACGAACTGGAGTCTACGAATAATGCTGCGCGTATTGTGCCCGCAATCAGCGGGTTCACCGATGCAATCATTTACGAATATGATGGTTATCTTGCGTTCGGATGGCACGATTATATCGGTGATTACATGGATTCTTTCAATGACGCGCTGGATCGGGAAAATCTCGAGCTGAGTTATGTGTCGGTCCTGCACATGTATCTTTCCGAAACGGAGCTCCTGCTATTTTCGGCGGGAGAGCCAGGGCAACAGCATGATCTCTATGCGGTAGATAGCCATACGCTGGATGAGTTGTGGTTTCAGGACGCTGCCTTAGGGTATGAATATTTTTATTCGGACAATTTCAGCATCTATGTCTCCAGTCCGCTTTCAAGTGGCAATTTAGCGAGTCTTGGTGGTGGAGCCAACGGAATCGAAGGGGCGGATAATATCTGTAATGTGGATACGGGACAACCGGATATCAATGTTTATTATAAAGCGATGCTGGTGGATAACGCTGCGAACAGAGTGGCGACCATTACCGGACCGGCAGATGGTGACGGGCAAGAAGATTGGGTGTTGTTTCCGTTTGTCAGTTATTTCCCTGGGGGGGGCGGGCCTTTAATAGGCACTGCAGACTCCGTGGGGTTGCTAACCAGTATGAGTGGTGCCGTAACCCCGTTACCAATTAACGCTTACACGGGATTTGCCAGCGCAACAGATTGGAGCGCCGACGCGACGAACCATTGCGGAGATTGGGCATCTACTGGTGGCAATGGCGCAGCTGGCATTTCGGATAATCCTTCGACAATTCTGGGTGGCACGACTCAGCCTTGCAATGCTCCCGCCGGTACAGGGCTTTACTGCGTCGAGCAGCCCTGACCGGCCATCCCGATTGACGCCCTGTCTCTAAAGCCCGTTCTACCCCATGGCAGACATTATTTCGACCATTCTTACGGTCCTTTTGATCATAGTATCTATCCTCATGATCATCATCATTCTCCTGCAATCCAGCCGCTCAGCCGGCGGCATGTTCGGCTCGGGCGCGCAAACCGCCTTTGGAGCCGGCTCTGCTGATGCCCTGACGAAGATTACTGGCGGTTTTGCTGCAGCTTTTCTCCTTATTTGCTTTGGCCTCGCGGCGCTGAAGTCATCGACCCGCGCCACAGCAGCCGCGGCTGAGCAGCTCGGTAAAGAGCTCGCTCCTGTAACTGCACCAGCAGCTGCCCCAGGCACAGCGCCTGCCGCAGGGGTTAATCCTGCTGCAGCAAAACCCGGTGCAGCGCCCGCAGTAGCACCTGCCGCCGCGCAGAATGCTAAGCCCGCCGCAACGGCACCAGTGGCTCCGGCCGCCGCACCTGCAAAACCGAAATAATAAGCTAAAAAAAATCAAGAGGCCTCTCATGGATCGTAACCTTGCGTTAGAATTCGTCCGCGTGACCGAAGCAGCTGCTCTCGCCGCTGCACGGCAGATGGGTAAGGGTGATGAGAAGATCGCCGATCAGGCTGCCGTCGATGCGATGCGCAAGGCGTTTGACTCGGTTATGGTTTCGGGTAAAATTGTCATCGGAGAAGGCGAGCGCGACGAAGCGCCGATGCTCTATATCGGCGAAGAAGTCGGTGCCGGCGGAACTCCGGTCGACATAGCTCTCGACCCGCTCGAAGGTACAACGATTACCGCAAAAGGCGGCTATAATGCCACGACGGTGATCGCGGTCGCCGACAAAGGTTGTTTCCTGCACGCGCCCGACACCTACATGAATAAATTGGCAGTCGGCCCGAAGGCACGCGGCACACTCGACATCAATGACCCGGTGCCGCTGACGCTGAAACGCCTCGCGCGCGCCCTGGATAAGTATATCGAAGATGTTACGGTCTGTATTCTCGACCGTCCCCGCCACGACCAATTGATCAAAGAAGTGCGCGAAGTCGGCTGCCGCATCAAGCTCATCGGCGACGGCGACGTTTCAGGGGCCATTGCCACGTGCATGGACGATTCTCCGGTGGATATCCTTCTTGGTACCGGCGGCGCGCCCGAAGGCGTGCTTTCAGCCGCAGCTCTCAAGTGCATGGGCGGTGATTTCCAGGGCCAGCTCAAATTCCGTAACGACGATGAGCGCCAGCGCGCGATTAAAATGGGCATCTCGAACCCCGATAAGACTTTTATGATGGAAGAGCTCGCCCAGGGCGACAATGTGCTGTTCTGCGCGACGGGCGTCACCGACGGCGAAATGCTGCGCGGTGTGCGTTTCAACACGATGGGCGCTGTGACTGAGTCGATTGTGATGCGCGCGAAATCGCGCACGATGCGCTGGATCAAGTCACAGCACCATTTCGACTACAAGCCGAAATATCTCTGAGGCCGTAGGTGCCGGAAGCTCCGGACCACAGCGCTGCCCGCGAAGAATTCACGAATATCCGTGTTAGCCGCGACCGCAGCAGCGGTGCGAGCCTCTGGTTTACCGGCCCCAAGCAGATTGTTAACGATAAGGTAATATCGTATTTTAAACAGCACCTGTTCCGCGACGCGAAGGGCATTTATATTTACCAAACCTTCCGGCAGTTTGCGGAAAAGGGTTATATTACCGTCGAAGGCCCGCTGCTCGAAGTTTTCCGGGTCGACGCCGAAAAAATCACCTTCGACAACCTCGACGAATTACCGACCGCTGAGGTGAGAGTCACATTAAACAGCGACGATGAAGCGCCCTATATCTATTACCCACGCCTGCAGTGTTATGCCACTGTGGCCGCTGGCGTAAGTCCGTTCTTCTCTGAGTTCTTAGCCGAACAGGGGGATGGATTTACATTCTGCGGAAAACCGGTGCTGGTGGAACAGATCTCCCGTTGGAGTTGAAAGCTTAGTTTTCCGAAAGCGCTTTGTCTTTTTTAAAGAAAGGATTGACACACTATTTAGTAATGCAAATGAGACTTATTCTCAGTTGCAGGTGGGTATATGGAAGCAGGTAAAATCGAAAAAATTCAATCCCAGATGGAGGGCCTTCTCGCATCGCGGGAGTCGCTGCTCCTGGCGAGCGTCAGCGCTGACGGCGTGCCGCATGCGAGCTATGCCCCGACGGTCGCAGGTGAGGGGGGTAAGTATTACATCCACATCAGCGAACTCGCCAAACATTTTCACAATCTTTCGGCGAATGGCAAGGTTTCGGCGCTGCTCATCGAAGACGAAAAAGACGCCGCCAATATCTTTGCCCGTAAGCGCCTGACGCTCGAAGGCAAGGCTGTCCAGGTCGATAAGGCGAGCCCGCTTTGGACTGATGTGATGAGCCGTTTCACGCAGAAGTTCGGGGCCTTCTTCGAAGAATCGCTGCGCAACCTCAATGACTTTCATACCTTTGAGCTCAGCTTTGACAATGGCACTCTGGTGCTGGGTTTTGGCGCGGCTTTCAGGCTGACGGGTGAAGAGCTGGGCAAGATTGATTGGCTCAGGGGCGCTCACGGCAGCGAAGGCACCGGTCTCGCGCATGTCGAAGCGAAATGACGCATGACCGTTACGACAGATAAAACCGATCTCGCGGCGCGATTGGCCGGGCTTAAAGAAAAAAATCCGCATGCGTATCCGCGCGACTATGCAGCGCAGCTGGGCATCAGCGAAGCGGAGCTGACACCGGTATTTTACCCGGGCAGGGCGCAAGAGTTGCCCTCGCTCGCTGCCGTCCTGGAAAGCCTCGCGAAGCTTACGCGCGTCAAGCTCATGGCGCGCACGGGTTTTGCCGTCTTTGAACTTTTTACTCAGGTGGATTTCCTCAGTGAAGGTTCTGCGTTCGTGCTCAGGAGCGCCACGTGCTTCATAGCCCTCAATGCCGTCGAACTCGGCAGCATTTATTTTCTCTCACCGCCCTCGGAAAAAGAGAAGGCCGCGGTGCTGATTTTCGATAAGGCCGGCGCGGCAGCGCTCAAGATCTATATCGAAGCGCATGAATTCGATACCGCGCTGCTCAACGCCGAAGCCGATGTCGTGCCGGGTCAAAGTGCAGATATCCGTGCTTTGCTTGAAAAGCACCGTACACTGCCTGCTGCTGCAGCCACTGAAACAACCCCGCGTCTCTTGATTGAAGCCGCGGCGGGAAAAGACCGGGTCGCCTTCGAACTTGTGACGCCGGCGATTGCCGTATCGATGCAACATACGCCGGTGAAGGTTGTCGATGCCCGCGGCTGGTTCAATATTCTCGACGAAGATTTTAACCTGCACCTGAAAGAAGACGCCATCACGCGTGTCACTGCGGGAAAAACACTGCATCTCGAAAGCGCTTCGGGAGAAGCGATTGATCTCTGGAGGATCTCATGAAGAAAATATTCTTAATTCTCGGGGCACTATTCACCCTGTCACTCGCAGCAGAGCCGGCTCGGCTCGTGACTGTAGGCGCCATGGCGAGTGAACTTGTCGCCGATCTCGGCCATGCCTCCGAAATCGTCGCCGTCGACATCACGTCTGTCTATCCGCGCGAGCTTCTGCAAAAACCGAAAGTCGGCTATGTCTCGAAGCTGAGTGCCGAAGGCATTCTCTCGATGAAGCCCACGGCAGTCATCTATGTCGACGGCGCCGGCCCGGCCCAGGTACTGCAACAGCTCGAGCAAAGCGGCGTAAAGCTGCACAAGCTGAGCAAAGAACTGGGTACACCGGCGGCTTCTGAGCGTATTCTTGCGCTTGGCAAAATTCTGAACGAAGATGTAAAAGCCAAGTCCCTCGCGAAAAAGGTTCAGCTTTCTTTGACGGAGCTGGCAAAACAAAAATCGGGGGCGAAGCGCCCTAAGGTGCTTTTTCTTTATGCTCGTGGTGCGCAGACGCTGTTGGCGATGGGCAAAAACACCACCGCCGACGAGTTTATCGCCCTTTCTGGCGCAGACAACGCTTTCAACGCCGATGGTTATAAACCCATCAACGCCGAAGCTGTCGCTGCATCGCAGGCCGATATTATTATGATTCCCGAAGGCAGCCTGCAGGGGCTCGGCGGCAAAGATTCGCTTAGGGGCATTCCGGGCATCGCCCAGATTCCCGCGGGCAAAAACCTTGCGGTAGTTACCCTCGACGATTCCCTGCTCGCCGGTCTGGGGCCGAGAACGGCAGAAGCCGTCCGCACCATCCGTAAAAAAATAGCTGAAGAATTGGCGCGCACAAAATGATGAACCTGCGCGGCGGATCAGCGGCTTCGACACCTGTATTACCCGGCGCCCCAGGCGCTGCGGTTCCCGGGCCGAACTTGTTCTCACGCATACTGCAGCGCCTTGGTGAGAATAAACGCGTGCTGAGTCTCGTGGTTCTCGGCGGCATTCTTTTGCTCTCTGTATGGGCAGCGCTTTCATTCGGCGCCGCGCGCGAATATTCAATTTCCTCCCTCTTTAGCGGTACAGAATTTGAGCGCGATATTCTGCTGAATATCCGCATGCCGCGCGTACTCTTTGCTCTGTTCTGCGGCGCGGGCCTTGCGATCACGGGTGTGCTGGCGCAGTGCCTGTTCCGCAACCCCCTCGCCGAACCCTATCTCATGGGTACGTCTGCCGGCGCGATGCTGTTTGCCATCATCGCCATTTTTGCTTCGAGCCGCCTCGGCACGAATTTTCATCTCGGTGCCTTCAAGGGTATCGGGCCCGCAGTATTTTCTTTCATCGGCGCTGCGCTTGCCTGCGGCATCGTACTGCGGCTCGGCAAGACCAGCGGCGGGCAGGTGCACTTTGTGCTGCTTGCCGGCATCGCCATCAATGCGCTGGCGTCTTCATTCAGCGGTGTGTTTATCTTTCTGGCGAATGACCGCGAGCTGCGCGACATCACATTCTGGAATCTCGGCAGTTACGGAGCAGCGACATATCCGGCCGTTTTTATGGCGGGGAGTGTCGCCCTCGTTGCCGGCATCACCGCATACGTGATGCGGCGCCGCCTCGACGCCCTGCTTTTAGGCGAGCAGGTCGCTTTTGATTTGGGCGTAAAAGTCAAGCGTGATCGCCGCATCCTGTTCTTTCTCATCGTGCTCTGCCAGGGGGTGCTGGTTTCGCTCACGGGCATGATCATGTTTGTGTCCCTGGTCGCTCCCCACCTGACGCGCATGCTCGTCGGGGCCTCTCATCGTTATCTTGTTTTGGGTTCGATCCTTCTGGGGTCGATCATCTCGCTGCTCGCAGACACGGTGGCGCGCCGCGCCGCTGCGCCGGCGGAGATTCCGCTGGGGGTGCTGACCGGTCTTTTAGGGGCACCGTTCTTTCTCTATATGCTGACGCGGCATAAGGCGAGGGCGATATCATGATTCTCGCCGCCGAAAATCTCGAATATCGTATCAACAGCCGCCTAACGCTGCGCATGCCGAATTTTCAGGTGGCTGCCGGCGAAATTGTCGGCCTCTTGGGTCCGAACGGCGCAGGCAAGACGACTTTGCTGAATATTGTGACAGGCCTTGTCAGGCCGCACCGCGGCAAGGTAAACCTCAACGGCAAAGATCTATTTGCTCTCACCGCGCTCGAGGCCGCGGCGCAACGCTCGGTGATGCGCGCGGCGCATATTGGCGACGGTGCACAGGGGCTCAGTGTGCGCGAGATTATCACGCTCGGCAATCTTTCAAATCCGATGCATCCGCGGCTTGCTAATGTACTGGTTGCGGCTTTCGCACACTGCTTCGATCTGGTCGAGCTACTCGACACAGATTTTTCTGTCCTGTCAAGCGGTGAGAAACAGCGCGTGCATGCTGCGCGCATTTTTCTCCAGCTGCATGGCCGCGAAAAGGGCCACCTGGTTTTTCTCGACGAACCCTATGCCCATCTCGATGCGCGGCATACGCAGATTCTCGCGCAGGAACTCGCGACTCTCAAAAAAGACGGCGCCGGCATTGTCGTCATTCTGCACGATATTAATTTTGCCGCGCGCCATTGCGACCGCGTGTGTTTCATCAAGGAGGCGGAGATGATCGGCGAATCAGCTGCCGCAAAGATCTATGACCCGGCTTTGCTGGCTAAGGTCTATGGTGCATCCTTTACCGTGCTGAAGTCGGGCAAGAGTCGTTATGTTGTTTCAGATTATTAACAGGGAGGATGTGATGCGTATTTCAGCTTATTTTATGATCGGGGTGTCATTGGCGGTAATCCATTGTGCGGCAGATCTGCAGACCTCGGATGGCGGTATTAAAAGTTCCAATACCGTGGCGGCGGTGACCACCACCTCTTTAGGCGACGGTACATTCAAAACCATAATCGATGCCACTTCAACTTCAGCGTGGCGGTATTTCAATTTTGAAACTTCCGCCGAAGCCACAGTGAACAATCCGCAGAGCGACGCCGCCTGGGATCTCGGCTTTCAACGTTTTTTGATTAAGGTGAACGGAGGCATCAGCGGCACGGCGGGGGCGGCGGTGCAACCGATTACGGGGGCGAGTTTTACGGCACTGACGCAATCCCCCATTTTCACAACACCCCTCGTGGATGTGGCAGACGCGGGGGACGCAAACGACGCATGCCGGCCAACTACCGCGAATGTTCTTTATGCCTTTTTGAAATCCACGCAGGTGCCGAATGCCTGCTGGCTCTATTACACCGGTGCCCCGGATCACCAGCTTTTGTCGCGTAAAGACGATGTCGCCTATGTCGTTCGCACCAGCAATCCCAAGTACTATAAGGTGCAGGTGCTCAGCTATTATGGTTCCACAGGAACTTCTGGGATCATGTCTTTCCGTTGGGCGGAGGTCGCTGCACCGTGATTTTGGCTTTTTTTAAATGGTTTATAATGAGAATAAGTATCATTATCATTATAAATGTCTCTGCAATAGCCGCAGCCCCCGCTGAACCCGAAGAAGATGCCTCCGGTATCGAACGCAGATTGCGGCATAAAAAAGTCATTATCTCGGCCGCACGCACCGAGACGCAACTCGCCGATTCGGTCGTTCAGGTGGAAGTCATATCAAAGGAAGACATCCGCAACAGGGGCGCCCGTACGGTTTCAGATGTCTTGAATAATCAGACGGGTTTCTTCATTCAGCGCTCGGGTATTTCGGGAGATAACGTACAGATACAGGGACTGAACTCGACATACCTGCTGATTCTGCGAGACGGAGAGAGAATTAATGGCAGGCTGAATGGCGGAAATTACGATCTGTCGCGCCTGCGTGTAGAAAATATCGAGCGGATCGAAATTGTGCGGGGATCTGCTTCGGCGGTGTATGGGGCAGATGCGATTGCGGGCGTCATCAACATCGTTACGCGGCAACCGGACAAGCCGCGTGCCGAGGCCCGCATCCAGGGCGGGAATATGGGAGCCCTCGACGCCGCTGCGGCTTTCAGTTTCCCCCTGGGTAAGTTTGGCTTTAAGGGAGCGGGAGGCTACCGGACCCAACAACCTTTTCGTTATGACAAAAATTCTGTCAAAACCGACGGCCGCGGTATCGTCGATTATTCGGGCGAGGGCGGTGTCGAATACAATTTTGCGCCGAATTGGGTTGCCGCGGTCCAGGGCGATTACCAGCAGCGCAGGCTCTGGGGAACAGATGCCCTGATCTCGGGCGGTATTTTCGACCGGACAAATCTGACAGAAACAGGGCAGGCGGCTTTTCGTATTCATACGCGGCGAAACACGGACACATATAACCAGAACCTGACCGAGCGTGACGATTCCAAACTGCGCAAAGAATTGGATCAGGACTATGGCAAGGCGGATTTCAGGCTGAACGGCAGTTATACCTTGTTTAAGGATCAGTATCTTTACGATCAGCGCAATGATACCGCACTCGATAAATATGAACCGACGCGCGAGAACACTTATGTAATCCACGGTCAGGCGGCCATACCCGTCGGCATAGGGCGACTGACAACAGGCGCCGAAGGGTTTTTTGAAAATCTCACCACGGTTCGTATTGTTCCCGATTTCGTCAAGCGGCACCGGGCGTCGGGTTATACGCAACTGGAGAGCCGTTTTTTTGACGGCCTGGTGATTACACCCGGTGTCCGTTATGACCACGATTCGCAATTCGGCGACTATGTCTCGCCCCGTATCGGCGCTAAGTGGGGCAATGAAGATTTTATTATCCGGGCGAGCGCCGGTATGGGGTACCGCGCCCCGTCATTCCGCGAACTGTACCTGTACTTTGAAAATCCCTCAGTGGGTTATACCGCCGTTGGGAATCCCCTTCTTAACGCCGAAAGCACGAAGAGCGTCAATTTTGGAGCAGAAGCTTATGTGACGAAAAAACTGAGCCTGGATGTGAATGCCTATTTTAATGACATCAGCAATTACATTGCGACTAAAACAGTCACGCTAAATCCGCTGGCTTTCCAGTATGACAATATCGCGCGCGCGAATACAACGGGACTGGACAACCGGATAACCTATTATGTACATAAATACCTGCGCGCGTCGCTCGGCTATTCCCTGACTTTTGCAGAGAATGTCGGCAGGGGCCTGCCTTTGCAGGGAGTTGCGAGGCATCGGGGTAATGTGGGATTCTTATTCCGTTACAGAGGCCTGATGCTGCGCGGACTGCTTTCTGTGGTCGATCGCATGCCGTATTATGTGAATACAGATCTGGCGACGCAGGTGGATTATTATACTGCGCCTTATTGGACCGCCGACGTCAATGCAGAGTATCTGGTGGCTGGTGGATTCAGTATCTATGCCGGGGGGGAGAATCTCAATTCAGCGGGCGATATAAATTACCTGCCGATGGCACCCGTGCGGATATACGGCGGCGTGCGTTACATTTTCGGAGATTGAAGCTTTTAACGGAACGGAGCAGGCATGGGCTTTAAATGAGAATGATTCTCGTTATTGATTGTGTTGTTTTAAAAAATAAAAGGAGAAAAATATGAAAAAAGGAAAAATCAAAATGCTCATCGCGATTTGCGGCATGAGCCTTATTGCTGCACAGTGTGCGAAGACAGAAGAGGCGGCGGCCGCCAAGGCAACGGAATGTACAACGGAGACAACAGGGTACGCAACGGGCACGTATGTTGCGTTGTGTACGCCTGAAGCGGGAGCGGGACGATTTTTCGTACTTCAAGGGCTGAATTCTGCAGCGGTGAACGGATTTGCATACATTTTTGTCGGCTATAGTGCGACACCAACAACTGCATCTGCCTTCACAACGGGACAATATGCCTTGATCACCGGCCGTTCTAATGGTCCGGTGAGTTTCAGTTATTTCAGGAATGCAACCGCAACATATTCTGGTACGGAAGCAAACGGTTCAGCGACACCCGATATTTATGCATCCACCAATATCGAAGTCTGCGCGGAATTTGTACCTGCAACAGGCGCTGCGCCGCGCGTCATCTTCTGGGTGACGGGCCAGAACGGTGCCAATTGCGCTTCGCGTACAAATTTGACGCAGGCAACGGCGCTCGTCAACTACGCGGCATTTACCGATAACACCAATGCCTTAACGTTAGGGCAGGCGTATTACCGCTTTAACAATACGGCATTGCTCAGCGGTACGAAGATCATTGTTTCCTCAAAAAGCAATTTCTGATTTTAGTTTTCTTCCAGCCAGCCCAGCACTTCGCTGAGCGGCTTGGAGGAGACGATCGTGTGGTAGACACCCTTTTCGAGAAAATAAACCGACTTAAACGCGCCAGCGAAGTTCACCCGGTATTTGCGCTTCGCTTCCAGTAAAAGCCCGCGCGGCGGTATCAGGTTCAAACCATAATCTTTCACCTGCGTGTAGTAGGTCTGGTATGGCAGGTTTTCGAAGTAAGCCGTGAATGCGGGGATGATCCCCTGCACACGGATAATTTTTTTCAAGGGAAACTCAGCAGAGCTTTTCGGCAATACAATTTTGAAATTTGCGGCGGCGTTCGCGGCTGTTAAAGAGAAATTCTTACCCGCGAGGTCATATTCGGCGACAGTTGTACCCGGCGGAAATCTGAATGTCAAATCATTCTCCGCTGTTTTTTGGAATGTTATCTCACGGAACTCAAGGCGGTATTTTTCATTGCCGTTCTTTCGCATGATCGTCCGAAGCGCAAAGGCATAGTTCGGCTCGACAAATGCCTGCCATTCGAAGCTGAAGGGCGATGCGGCAAATGCAGCGTTGGGTTTGTAGAGAATGCCCTTTGTCTCATAACCCGCGACCTGCGCGTCTTCGAGCTGGCTGATGTCATAGTGATCGACATGCCAGTCATATTCGAGTTCAAGCCAGCGCACCTGATCGGATAAAGAAAGCTCGGGCACGTTGCGGTAACGGATGCCGAATCCCGATTTAGGGAAATGCGTGGCGAGTGTGCTGCCGGCATAGTGGAGCACGCTGCCTTCGGCGGCGCCTTTCGAAACCGTTTTCGCCGTCGCGGCAACCGGATTGACGCGCGCCGAGATGCGGGTGTCCTGTGGCGTTTTGGCGACGCCGGTTTCGCTGTACGTGCCGGTAAATGCCGTGAGCGTCGCCATGCGCTTCAGGATAGTCTCTTTTTCGAGCTTGCGCATGCCCTTGGAGCAGAACACACATAAGCCGGTAACAATGCAGATTCCCAGAATGAGAATACTGCTCCGTCCTTGGCGGGAGGTCCTTGTTTTCCATTTCATATGAACCACCTCGGATTTTTAATCACTACGACAAATACACAGAGGCTCGCTATTAAAAGCAATACCGCGAGCAGAAGCGACGTCTTTTGCCGCAAGTAGACATCCCCCTCGGCTGGTCGGATGCCATGGCGGGAAAAAATATTCTTCACGAATGCCCATGGCCCCCAGATCTGGGCAAAAATAATTTCGCCGCGCGGCGCCGGCTCGTGGATGCCAAATGCCACCGGATTTGTTTCAGGAACGAAGGTGCCAAAGAGTTTATCCCAGAAAATGAAAATGCCGGCGAAATTCTGATCGATGTATTCGGGGTTCATGCCGTGGTGCACGCGGTGGTGTGACGGTGTGTTGAAGAGCCAGCCCCAGAAACGCGGCAGGTTCACAAGCTGCGTGTGCATGAAGAACTGGTAGGTGAGCGACGCCGCCTGCACAAGCAGAATGTGTTCGACCTTGAAGCCGGCGAGCGCCAGCGGCAGCCAGAACAGAATCCCGGGAAACGGCAGCCAGGTTTGCCTGAGGCCCACCGAAAGATTGAATTCATTCGACGAATGGTGCACGACGTGGGACATCCACAGCAGCGAAAGTTTGTGGCTGAGCCTGTGAAACCAGTAGAAGCAGAAGTCGTCGGCAACAATCAGCAGCACCCAATACCACCACGTAATGGGGAGCTTTGCCGTGCCGAGCGAGAGCTGCAGATAGCTCATGATCAGGTATTCGAGATAGCCGTAGATTGCGGCGATGACCAGGTAGATGGTATAGGCCGAAACATTCGTCAGCGTGCCGGCGAGCGAATAGACATGCCGGCGCAGCGCGAGTGACAACAAGAGCTCAATCAATACGATCGCATTGACGAAGCCAAGAGTGATGACGACGCTCTGGTGCCAGGGCATATTATTTATTTCTTAGGGGGGCTGCGCCACCCCTGGGCCCCCTGCTGCTTGAGCACATCAAAAGTACCAAGCCCCTATTATCGAAATCACTCCGCCGTGCGGCAGTATTGCGTTTGTATTGCGATAGAAGGGTAGTTGTACCCCCGCTTCGACCGCAACCGCAAAATTCTGTGAGACGAAAAATTCGAGGCCGCTGCGTCCTGTAATAGCTGCGCTGTCGCGGCCGTCGCTGAATTGGTAGAGATAATTGAGTTCTGAGACAAAATAGGGTCTCCAGAAATTGCTGACCAGCACGGGATAGCGCAGAATGAACTGGCTGACTGGCATGACTGAGATTAAGTACTGTGTCGAAGTACCCGGTTCGTCACGCAGAGTGAAGAGCGTGCGGCCGCCGGCGGCATAGGCGAACCAACTGTTGAAGGCATACGATGCTCTGAGGCCGACGCCCTGGTACGGCGCGGCGAGGGAATAATCCCAATGGATGCCATGCGCGGCTGTGTTCGGGCGGAATCTCTCTTCCACAGCTCCCTGAGCTTGCACCGCCGCGCTCAGCAGTAAGCAGGAAATCCCCATAAGTGCCGATCGTGTTATCTGTTTCATGTCATTCTCCATTCATAGAATGTATCGACCTTATAAGGGATTTTTCGGCTTTGTCGACTCTTTGTATACAAATGGACGCTGAAATTGAGCGGCTCGCCGGCATCACACGCGCACAGGCGCTGCGCGTAGACGAAGTTAACGTCTACGAACGACTGGGTGAGGCCACGATTCTGAAACTGAGCACCGCCTTCTACACGCGGGTCTATGCCGACAGCGAGCAGTGGTTCCGCAATATCTTCAAGGGGCGCCCCATTGAAGAGGCGATTCAGAATCAGGTGGATTTCTTCATTCAGCGCCTCGGCGGCCCGCCGAGGTTTTCTGAGCGCAAGGGACATCCCGCGCTCATTGCCCGGCATTTAAATTTCAATATGAACCAAAAGGCCGCGGAGCGCTGGCTTTTTCACATGCGCCTGGCCTTCGACGATACACCCGAAATCGACACCGATTCGCGCCAGCGCATGCTCGACTTCTTCACGCATACGGCATACTTTTTGCACCTGGGCGTCAGTTCCCGGAAATAAAATGTGGGCACACCAGGACTTGAACCTGGGACCAACGGATTATGAGTCCGCCGCTCTAACCAACTGAGCTATGTGCCCGAAAAAGAGCCCGCGGTCTAACCAACTGTGAGCGTCTTCGCTCTCCGGAGCAAAATGCTATGCATTTTGCGGAGGTGCTATGTGCCCTAAAAAAAACTCACTCCGTCAAGCTAAAGCATATTCAAAACTGCATTGCTGAAGATAGTTTTCCTGCAATTTTCGCTTTGCTCGACGCGACACCACGTCTCGACTTTCAGGGCGTGTTAATACCATGAGTAACCCAATCGACGCAAAAAAAGGCATCTATGAAATCGGCTGCGGTGTCTATGACGTAACCGGGCCGGCTGCCGAGGTCGGTATGATGGGTTTCGCCGATGTCGCGCAGACCACGCAGGGCATCTACATGCGCCTGTGGTCCCGCGCTTTTATTATCGGTGACGGCGAGCGCCGCGTGGTCTATGTCTGCGCCGACCTGTGTATGATCTACCAGGCCGTGAAGCAGGCTGTCGCCGCCCGTGTGGCGAAAGACAGTACCCTTTCAGAGTATTACAACGACAAGAACATCCTGCTGAGTGCGACGCATACACACTCGGGCCCGGGTGGCTATTCGCACCATTTCATCTATAACCTGACAACGAAGGGATTTATCCCCCAGAACTTTGAAGCGATTGTCGAGGGGATTTATCAGTCGATCAAGCGCGCGCATGCGAACATCGTACCGGGTAAAATTTTTATCGCGCGCGGCGAAGTCGAGGGTTACGGCCTCAACCGTGCAACAAGGCCGTATGCCATGAACCCAGAGGCGGAACGCCAACGTTATGGTTCCGATCTCGATAATGAAATGACTCTTCTTAAGCTGACTGCGCTGGATGGCCGGGAGCTGGGTATGATCAACTGGCTCGGTGTGCATCCCACATCGATTGGCCCGTCGAATCGCCTGATCGGCGGCGACAATAAGGGTCTCGCGGAATATTGGTTCGAAAAAGATAAGGGGTCGGATTTTACGAAAACAAATCCCTTCATTGCCGCTTTTGCTTTAGGGCCTGCAGGAGATGTTTCGCCGAACCTCTGGGGCATCGCCGACGGCATACACGACTACGAGCATATGGAAATTATTGCAAAGAAAATGTATGATAAAGCGGTCGAACTCTATAACTCCGCCAGCGAACAGATCACCGGCCCCGTCGATTCACGCCACCGTTATACGGATTTCTCGCAGTTGCACATCGATGCCCTCGACGTCGATACCGTGCCCGCAGCGATGGGCGCGGCCTTTCTTGCCGGTTCGACCGAAGACAATGTTTCGCAGGTCACAGTATTCCATGAAGGGGTGACCGTGGATTCCTTGCAGGGCAATGAGCGCATCATCGCCAGTGTCGTTGACTCGGCATTCGGCGCGCTCTGGCCCAAAACGCTCGATGAGAAATTCATCAAAGGCCACGCGCCCAAAAAGATTCTCGTGCCCACGGGCCTCGCGAGCTGGGATGGCAATCCGTGGACGCCGCAGATTTTGCCGGTGCAGGTATTCCGTATCGGCCAGTTCGCCATCGCGGCGCAACCCACTGAGATCACAACGATGGCCGGCCGCCGCGTGCGCGATACGGTCAAAAGCGCGCTGGCCCCGGCCGGTGTGACGCACGCGGTCGTCGCCTCGCATTCCAACGCCTATTCTTCGTATGTGACGACGCGTGAAGAGTATGCTGGCCAGGAATACGAAGGCGCGTCGACGCACTTCGGCCCCTATACGCTCGACGGTTTTCAGCAGGAGTTTCAGCGGCTCGGTGAGGCGCTCGCCTCGGGATCAGCCGTCGCGCAGGGTGTCTATCCCAGGGACTTTAAACTGACGCAGCTGACGCTGCAACCCGGCGTGGTCTATGACAATACTTCAGGCGGAAAAAAATTCGGCGACGTGCTTGTCGATGCTGCCGCATCGTACAAAGCGGGCGACACCGTTGTTGCCGAATTTCAGTCGGCGCACCCGAAAAATGACCTGCTGACGATGGCAGACTATGCAATCGTGCAGAAAAAAATTAACGGTGCGTTTGAAAACATTCTCGGTGACCGCGACCCGCAGCTGACCTTCACCTGGCAACGCATCAAAGGCCCCGAATCCAAAGCCATTCTGCGCTGGAACACCAAAGATGTCGCACCAGGAGAATACCGCCTTGTGCATCGCGGTGTATCCAAGGCGTTCTGGTTTGGCAGAAAGACGGCGTTCGAAGGCGTTTCGCGCGTCTTTAAAATCGATTAAATATTGTTGCAGACGCCGCTGTTGCGGCACTTGCGCAAGTCCATGATGGCTTTTTCGTTCACCAGCGCCATTGAGGCGGCGCCGTTCTGCATCGAATAGCGGATAAAATTTTCCCATACAGTCTGGTTTGAAGTTGTCATTTTATCGTAACCCGCGCGGAAGCGTATATGATAAGTGAGGAAGGTCTGTTCGAGAATCAGTTTTGCGACATTGCCAACGGGCGTGGTGTACCGATTCTGCCTTGAGTTCGCATACGCTTGCGTGTTCAGATAGTTCTCATAATTTTGGGAGGGGTTCGATCCGCCGATTTGCCGTTTACCATAGTGGTCTTCATTGAAACTCTCTATATCGGTGTGGTTGTACCCCGTTGACACCCAGACATGCGTCATCTGAGTCACGTCGCCCGTGTAATGGTGAGTCAGCGCATAATAAAGTATCTGGTCGCCCGTCACTGTATAATAGCGACCCACAATCTGGCTTGTTTGCAAGCTGTCGTTGCGGCTGTTGAGGCCTTCGAGCCAGGCTTCATTGTAATAGAACGTGGCGGCGTTATAAGAAGGTTCCCAGATGACCCAATCTTCATTCCCTGTAAAAAAGCTTAGCACATTTCCGCTCGCACCACCTGGTCTGGTGTTGGGAATCTGGTAAGTTCCGCCATGTTCAGTGCCAATATCGGGACATGGAAACAACACGGCGCTATCGCTCATGCAGTTGTAGTTCGTGCCGTTATCCAGACCCAGTTGTTTCGATCCATGTGGAGATCCCACAGGGGTTGTGGAGCCGTTCTGCCGGTAATCCAGAACCGGGTTTGTATTCATTCCGGCTGCGGCCGACTGCCATTCCGCGCATGTTGAATCCGTGCAACCACTGATATTGATCGTGACGCTGGCATTACCGAGAGCCAGGGCAATCAGTGAATCGAGGGAGCCGAACTCCTGAAAACCGTACGTGCTGTTATACGAATAGCCGTCTATTATGTTATGGTTGTTGGTAATCAGTGGATCGCCATTTGCGGTAGTTGTTTTCAGGTTGATGAAGTGCGTGTAAGAAGTGAAGTTATTTCCCAGAATTGGATCTTCCCAGGCGTAGAAAAGCGGATGGTCCAGAAAAGTATCGCGGAAGTAGTCGACTTTATCCGCGCCGACACGGTGGATGCCGATCGAACCGCATTGCGTGTTGTCACCCCGGCCCATTTTCGATGGTGGATAATTCATGTTAACACAAGTACCTGAGTAACGGCCACCGGCCTTTGCCTTGGCAAAATCGGCCGCCCAGCGCATTTGGTTGGTGCCCTGAAACTCCATATAGAGTACTGATTCTTCTGGAATATTCTGGTGCACGTCGACGGACCACGGAAACGCAGCCGAACCGGAGAGACATAAAACCCCGATGAGTAAATGCTGGAGTTGCAGGGAAACTGAGCGCATAGCCCTCAGCTTATATGGTTATTTGATGAACAACTGTGCCAGTTTAACCGTGAACAAGTGTTTTTATTCTTTGAAGGGAGCCGTTTCGGACGGATGTTTTCTGTTCGGTTGGCAGGCCCGGCCAGGCTTTCTTCTCGCTCCGCGTCAGGCCGCAGGCGCGGCAAAAGGGATGCCCCATTTTGTAAGAGCAGACTTCGATACAGGGGGAATCCCATGTACCCTTTAGCTTTTGTTTAAGCGTGTGCGCGAGCGACAGCTGCTTTTCCATACCCTGCATGGAAGACGCAGGGGCTGGAAAATTAGTGCAATTATTTGTAACTGCGCTGTGTCAGGTGCACCACGTCGAACTTCAGTTCTTCTTTATGGAGTTCCTGTGGCTGGTTTTCGCCTTTGTATTCCCAGGCACCGACATACGCAAAATTCGAATCGTCGCGCTTTGCTTCGCCTTCTTCTGTCTGGTATTCTTCACGGAAATGGCCGCCGCACGATTCGTTGCGGTTCAGCGCATCACGCGCCATGAGTTCACCTAAACCAATAAAATCTTTCACGCGGCCGGCTTTCTCCAGCGACTCGTTGATGCTTGCAGCTGAGCCCGGGACATTGACGTCCTTGTTGAAATCTTCTTTAATTTGCTGGATTTCCGCGATGGCCTTTTTGAGGCCCGCTTCGGTGCGGCCCATGCCGACGTGTTCCCACATCACGTGACCGAGATGTTTGTGGATCTGGTCGACGGTTTTTTTGCCCTTGGTGGAGAGCATCTGTGATGTCTCATTTTTAACATTTTGTTCCGCTTCTTCGAATTCTTTGCCTGCGGTCGAAGGGCGGTCAAAACCGACACCGGCGAGATAATCACCGATCGTCGCCGGCAACACAAAATAACCGTCGGCAAGGCCCTGCATCAGCGCCGAGGCGCCGAGGCGGTTCGCGCCGTGGTCAGAGAAGTTCGCTTCGCCGCCGACATACAGGCCGGGGATTGTCGACATCAGGTTATAATCTACCCACAGGCCGCCCATGGTATAGTGAACCGCGGGATAAATTTTCATCGGCATCTTATAAGGATTTTCACCGCTGATTTTCTCGTACATCTCGAAGAGATTACCGTAACGCTCGGCGATGGTGTGCTCGCCGAGGCGATCGATCGCCGCTTTGAAGTCGAGAAAAACCGAGAGGCCGGTGGCGTTGACGCCGAAGCCGTGGTCGCAGCGTTCTTTAGCCGCGCGCGAAGCCACGTCGCGTGGCACAAGGTTACCGAATGACGGGTAACGGCGCTCGAGAAAATAATCGCGCGCGTCTTCAGGAATTTCCTTCGCTGTAATTTCGCCGCGCTGGAGCTTTTCGGACACAGCCTTATCTTTCGGCACCCAGACGCGTCCGTCGTTGCGGAGCGATTCACTCATCAGCGTCAGCTTCGACTGGTAGTCGCCGCTTGTGGGTATACAGGTCGGATGGATCTGCGTGTAGCAGGGGTTGGCGAACAGGGCGCCGCGCTTGTGCGCGCGCCATGATGCAGTTACATTGGAATACATCGCATTGGTCGAAAGGAAATAAACGTTACCATAACCACCGGTGGCAAGAATCACGGCATGCGCGGCGTGGCGTTTGACTTCGCCGGTAACCAGGTTACGCGTGATGATGCCCTTGGCATGGCCGTTGACGACAACCACGTCGAGCATCTCGTGGCGGTTGTGCATCTTGACGGTGCCTTCGTGGATCTGGCGGTTGAGTGCGCTGTAAGCGCCGAGCAGAAGCTGCTGGCCGGTCTGGCCCTTCGCGTAAAACGTACGCGAAACCTGCGCGCCGCCGAACGAACGGTTGTCGAGCATGCCGCCATACTCACGCGCAAAGGGTACACCCTGTGCAACGGCCTGGTCGATGATATTGACGGAAAGTTCGGCGAGGCGGTAGACATTGCCTTCGCGTGCGCGGTAGTCGCCGCCTTTGATCGTGTCATAGAAAAGCCTGTAGACTGAATCGCCGTCGTTGTGATAGTTCTTTGCCGCGTTGATCCCACCCTGTGCAGCAATCGAGTGCGCACGGCGCGGGCTATCGTGGAAGGAGAAGGCGTGCACGTTATAGCCGAGTTCGCCGAGCGAGGCGGCAGCGGCAGCACCGGCAAGACCTGTGCCGACGACGATCACGTCGAGTTTACGTTTGTTGGCAGGGTTAACGAGTTTGAGTTTCGCTTTATAGTCGCGCCACTTGGTTTCCAGTGGGCCTTCGGGAATCTTCGAGTCGAGTTTCATCTGTATTGACGGAGTTTTGGGTCAAGTTAGGGAGTAAACGGATTTTAAGTTTGTGAGTCTGCTAATTTGCAAGGAAGCTCTCAAATAGAGCCGCATCCGGACTTAAATCCGGAGATATCCGTCTTGTTATGCGATTTTTGATCGAATCAGCACATGCATTGATCGGGTAGGAGCAAGAGGCATATTTTTTTAGGATAACTTCCGTGACGGGGCAGGAAAAAACCGTATTTTTAGTATTACTAAACTAAGAACTTGGAGGTTCTATGAAAATAACATTGATTTGCAAACGCTTGCTCCTTGGTGGAGCTTTACTTTTGGCCGGAACGGTGCACGCCGCAGAACTGAAGGTCAAAAGCAAGACATTACGGGAGGGTGCAACGATTGCGAATTTACATCTGTTTTCTGGTTTTGGCTGCTCTGGAGAAAATGTCTCTCCCGGTCTGCAGTGGTCCGGAGCTCCGGAAAACACCAAGTTTTTTGCCGTAACCGTTTACGATCCCGACGCTCCGACAGGAAGTGGGTTTTGGCATTGGACAATTTTCAATATTCCCGGAGATGCCACCGGCCTCGAGGAAAGGGCGGGTAGCGAAAAGGGCGTTCTGCCTTCCGGAGCCATTCAAGGTCGAACGGATTTTGGGAAACCAGGTTATGGAGGTCCGTGTCCGCCATCTGGAAGCAAGCCGCATCGTTACGTATTCAAGGTATTTGCTTTGAAAGATAAAGTACCGCTCGACTCAGAAGCTTCCGGGGCCCTCGTAGGGTTTTATCTGAATGCCTTAAAAGTGGCTGAAGGTAAAATCACCGCAAAATACGCACGCTGATTCAAAAAAAGATACCACAGATATCTTTTTTGATCTTTGTGGTATCTGCGGAACTGCTTAAAAACAAACTTTACATCCGGAAATGACTTGTGCCACACTTTGCCCATGCAGCCCTTGAAATTTGAGCCTTTCACGAACTGCCCGGGTAGGGTGTCATGAAAAAAAGAATCATAGCCGTAAGAGAAGGTATGGGAACGACAGCTCAGGTGTTGCAAAAAGAAGAGCTTCTCTTTCCTCAGCTTTTCGCCGACCTGCCAACTTTGATAATCGTGACGAAGGGAGATAAAATACTTCGTACTAAGGAACATGAATACACCATAAAAGCGGGCGAGGCCGTCGCAATTGCCGGGAATCAAACCTTCGATGTGATAAACCGCCCTCAAATGGGAGATTTCGAATGCTTTTGGATTGCCTTTCATCAGAAATTATTGCGCAACCACAATTGCACCAGATTTGAACTAACCGCAATGAGAACCATTTCGTGCTTGGTTCGTTTGAATCCCGGGTTCGAAGCGTCGTTTCATAGTGCAAGGGAATCTATCTCGCGCGTCGATGAAATACCAGACTCGATTGCTATTCATAAATTGCAGGAAGTCTTGTTTTGGTTAGAAGAAATGGGAATCCGTTTTGGCCTGTCTGAACCGCTGGGTATGGCGCAAAAAGTGCGCTCTCTTGTAAGTTCGCAGCTTGCAATGGATTGGTCGGCCACTCAGGTGGCTGGGCAATTAAGGGTGAGTGAAGCGACATTGCGCAGAAAATTGGCGGCCGAGCGTATTTCTTTTTCTGAAATCCTGATTGATGCGCGCATGTCTCACGCTCTTTCCCTGTTGCAGGCTACAGATCTGACTATTCGAGATATCGCGAAAGAAGTCGGGTATGAATCGTCTTCGCGTTTCGCGATGCGTTTCCGGGACCGTTTCGGTAATTCTCCGAATTTATTGAGAAAAGAAAATCACCAGGATCAAGACCGGGCGGCAAAAGCGTAGCCGGCTCTCGACAAGGCCATATTAGGGCTGCCCTACCATGTTTGTTCGCAAGCAAGTCATAGATTTCCGGAATCTTTTATGGCCTTTTACAACCGGTAGCAGTCATAAGGCGAATGCCGTGCAACAGCGATCGGTTCGAGTTTAAGCATGCTGCAACACTAATAAGTGCCCGTTTGAAAGCACGCCTGAGCTGCTTGGTCCAGGGTTGCGCCTTTTCCCCAGTTCCGTGCTCATAATGATTTACGTCCTACCGGTTCGCCAAGCGGCATCCCGAAGTCATGTTTGCCGAGCTAAAAGAGTCTATTATTGGACGGAAGATCGGTAACACCCGGGTTATTCCCGTTACCAGTAAAATTCTCTTCATCTTTATTCTCATCATCCTGGTTTCCAATCTTGCCTCAAATTACATCAACCTGATGTTCAACCGCACGGAACTCATCAGCCAGATGAAAGACCTGTTGGGAAAAGACCTGCGCGACATCTATACCTTCTGCAACAATCAGTTTGAAATTTTCCAGCTGACGCGGGACGAGAAAAAGTCCCTGGAGTCGATTAAGCTCAAAGGTGCTGCGCAGCTGAAAAACTCGCGCGCCGTTGTTTTTGGACTCAAGCGTGACCAGAAGTACTTTTTTACGGCCAGCAAAATGGCACAGGTCGAAAAGTTTACCGACACGACATCCCTGGAATTCATGGAGAAAAACCGGGCCCAGGGATCGGACGAAGGTTTTTTACCGATGCAGATTAACCGGCACGAGTATTTCGCCGCATACAAATATAATCCCAAATGGGAGATGTACCTCGTCCGCGCCGAAGAAGAAAATGAGTTTTACCAGAAACAACGCGAAATTTTCCGCAACGTCAGTATTATTATCGCCGTCATCACGCTGCTCAGCGCGATTGTCGGCACGATTTTGCTGCGCCGTATTCTGAAATACGTGCGCATGCTCACGCGCAGTATTATGCGCATGGCCGAAACGCAGCAACTCGAGATCGTAGACCTCAAGCATGCGCCGAACGACGACATCACCTATCTTGGCATGGCGTTCAATTCGCTTTCGAGTACCGTAAATAACCTCATCAGTATTTTTCGTAAATTCGCCAACCAGGACATCGTCATCAAGGCTTACCGCGACCGCGAGGTCAAACTCGAGGGCGTGCAGAAGAACCTGACGATCATGTTCTCAGACATCAAGAGTTTTACCTTTATCACCGAGACTTTGGGCACCGATATTATCCGCCTCTTAAACCTGCACTATGACAAGGCAATCCGTGAAATTGTCGATCACGACGGCATCATCGGCGCAATCATCGGCGATGCGCTGCTCGCGGTGTTCGGCGCGATGGATGACATGGCAGACGAGCATGCGAACAAGTCATTGCAGGCTGTTCTTGCGGGCTATAAAATGCAACAAGTCGCCGAAGAACTCCGCGACGAAATGACGGCCAAGCGCGACACTATTTTAAAGAAAAAGGGTAAATTGACGCCTGAAGAAGAGCGTGTCTATAAGGCGGTACTACTCGAAGTCGGCGTCGGTATCGATGGCGGCGAGGTGTTCTATGGTACCCTGGGCTCGCATGTGCGGATGACCAACACGGTGATCGGCGACAACGTCAATGCGGCCTCCCGGCTCGAGGGTCTGACGCGTGTCTATAAGGTGCCGGTCATCTGCTCGCAGTTTGTGAAGAATGATATCGAAGAGAATGCCGGCAGCGATGGCGAAAAAATTTATTTCCAGGAACTCGATACGGTGCAGGTAAAGGGCAAGACTACGGGCACGCACATCTACTGGCCCGTGCCCAAGGCCGAGATGGAATCCGGCATGGAAAAACAACTCGCTTCTTTCTCGCGCGGCCTCAAGCTCTACTACAAAGGCGACTGGCCGGGTGCTTATAAAGAGTTTTCGAAGAATAAACTCAAGGTCGCGCGTGTATTCGAAGAACGCACCTACCGCAGCAAAGCACCCTCAAAATGGAACGGCATATGGGAAATGAAAACAAAGTAAACCGTAATCTCACAGAGATCAAATCCCGCTTTCTGCCGGCGGATATCGATGACCCGAATGCGCGCAACGAAGTCTATGCGCTCGACAAGGAATTTGCTGCCGCCGCCAAGAACCGTTCGTGGGCATTTTATCTCATTATCTTCGGTTTTCTTGCCGCGATCGTCGGCGCGACATTTGTCATAACGCAGCTCGTGCAGGGCAAGCACAACAAGGTTGAGCTCGCGATTGTGGAGTTTGAAGAAATCAAACTCAAAGACATCCTGAGCGCAACGCGCAACGATGAAAAGAATCTCGAGATCGCACGCCGTGAACTCGAGTCTTTGCGCTCGAAGTACCGCGAGGTGCTGGCTGAACTCAAGGCGCGTAAGGCGGGCGAAAACGAAGTGGCCTCAGTGCGCGCGGATTATAACGGAAAAATCTCCGTGCAGCAGAAGACCGTCGCCGACTATGAGGCGAAGGTTAATAAACGGCACCGTGAGATGAGCGAGGGTGTAAGCAAGGCCGAGAATATTCTCAGTAACCACGAACGTCTCATGAAACTGCGCCTCGATAAGCAGCAGGGTGAGTATGAGAAGAAAATCGCCGATCTGATTTTAAGGTTTAATCCCAATTTTAGCGAATCGGAACTGCGCAGCCTGGTCGCCCGCGAGCGTGTTACGGCACCGGTGAAACAACCGGTTTTGGCGCCGCTGGCACCGGAACTCACGAAAGAGAAAATTATTCCCAAAGACAAGTTCGACCGGCTGCGCGCCGAGCAGGCGGAGGAACGCCGCCTGGTTGCGCGCCTCAGGCAAGTGCCGTATATTAACTCGGTTGCTCCCGCGCTCACGGGTATCGAGCGGCGAAACGCGGAAATCACAGGCCAGTATGAAACGATCATCGCCGAGCTGACGAAAGCCATCCGCCGCAAGAACGAGGTCATCGGCAACTACCGTTCGGGGCTTAAGGAACTCACAGACCGTGAGCGCGAGTATGGCTATATCATCGACGCGCGCAATAAGACAAAGATGCGGGTTTACCTCAACCCTTCGTTGCGCGCGAAGCCGGGCCTGAGGGCGAATATCTTCCGCAAAGACGATGAATACATCGCCGACATTGAAATCTTTTTTGATAATGAAGGCCCATGCGCCAAGGTCGTCAGGATTGCCGACGGTAAAAGCATCGGCGCATTCGATAAAATCTATCTCGAGGACAGATAACATGAGAACAATCATTGCAATTCCGGCGCTGTTTTTTGCCGCAACATTTTCGCTGAGCGCGGCCAAATGGGAAGAATACGGTTTTAAAGTTATCAACAGCAGCCAGGAAGACGACCGCGTGACGATGGACCTGCAGGATGCCGAAGGCAGGTCGCTGACTGTGGCTTACAGCGGCAGTGCCTCTGATAAATCGATTCCCGTCGTCGCGCAGCTGCAAAAAACTCTCTATGCGTGGAAATCCATGCAGGTGAAGACCATCCGCTACACCTTGCTCGAAAATAATATCGTCGAAGTGCAGGTTTTTCCATCGGCGTTCAAGGACGACAACGTCGATTTCATGAAAAATATTCCCGGGCACCTGTTTTTTATATATAAAGACCAGCTGCAGTACAGTTTTCGCCTCGAGGTCAATAAGCTCTTCGTGAAGATCAAAGGTTATTACACCGACGAACCCGATCTTCTCAAAAAAATGAAACAAGCGGTGAAAGATCCGCAAGGGTTCATCATCAAGCGCGACCCTGAGTATTTTATCGCCAAGCTCGAAAAACTCGAAGAGGAGCTCGAGGCGCAGAAGGGCCTCAACCACCGCCAGGAAAAAGAGCTCGAGCGTATGCGCGCAGCCACGGCAGCCCTGCACAACACAGGCGTCTTTTCAGGACCGGAAGCTATCCCCGAAAAGGTATTATTACGCGTCGTTGAACTTAAGAAACAAAACCCGGCATGGAAGCGTGAGCAGATTCAGGCACAACTCGACCAGGAAAAGATCGAGTGGAGCAAAAAACACGTAAAGCTGATTCTCGCCGTTTATTTCAGCGAGTTTGACTGATTTTTTGCCCATGAATGAATTCACGGGCAAAAGATCAAAAGACTCTTAAAAACTTCAACTGAAAGAAAACCGGAATCGCGGCAAAACCCGCGGGAATAACAATCGAATAGAGCAGCCCTAACTTTTCAATGAGCGGGGTGTATTTCTTGTGATTCAGCCCCAGTGACTGGAAGGCGCTGGCGAAACCGTGGTTAAGATGGAATGCCATGAGCACCATCGAAAACACGTAGAACCATGCATAGAGGCCGTTCCAACCGGTTTCGAAGGCGATCTTGACCGTGTGGTAGAAGGCGAGATTGCCGGGCTCGTAAATGCGGTGCTTCAGTGTAAATGAATTGATGTGGATGATGAGGTAGATGAGGATAATGGAACCGGTCAGGCCCATATAACGTGAGAACAGCGATTTAACCTGACCGCCTGAGCCGCCTTTGTAACCCACGGGCCGCGCGGATTTATTTTTGAAGGTGAGCAGCAGGCCATCGACGATGTGTACCAGAAAGCCGGCCACGAGTGTGACCTCGAGAATACGGATAATCAGGGCGGTGCTCATAAAGAGGGAATAAGCGTCAAACGCGGCGCCGCCGTCGTTTTTAAAGAGTAGCAGGTTGCCGATGAGGTGCACGGGCAAAAAGCTTACAAGAAAGAGGCCCGACAGCGCCATCAGGTATTTTTTGCCAAGCGAGGTGGCAATGATGAGGGGTGATTTGGCGGCGATTTCTGACATACGCCAGCGCGGGTGGTTTTAACGCTACGGAAAGGAAAAAACCGGCGACAGGAGGTCGCTGCCTTACACTGCGCGACCCAGAGGTATTTTGGCAGTTTTTGACAGACGCATCTGGGCAGTAATCCCGCTGATCCTGTTTGGCCTTAAAGCATGGCAATACTGGCCCCGCGGTGATATTTACCAGCTCTTGTGGTTCTGCAATGTCTCAAATCTGCTGCTGGCCGCGGCGATTTTCTTCAAGGTGCGAAATCTCGTCTTCATCTGTGCTGCGCTGTTAACGATTGGCCTGCCCATCTGGGTCTTTGATTTTATGGTCAACGGGGATTTTCATGTGTTCTCTGTCTTTACACATGTGGTAAGCCCCGCCCTGGGGTTTCTGGTCGCACTGCGCCTCGGCTGGAGCTCTCATGTTATCTGGCAAACGCTGCTCTATTACCTGGCATTGCAGCTGCTCGCACGCCTTCTGACGCCGGCTGCGTTGAATATCAATGTCGCCTTTGCCATCTATGCGCCCGTACAAAAACTCTTCCCGAATTTTTGGCTCTATTCATCAGCCAATCTCGCGGGTCTCGCCGCGTTTGCCGCAGTCGTGCATCGTTTATTGCAGCGCCGGGCGGTGCACTGATGCTCGGTCGCGCACCCGAACGAAATCTGCGCTATCCGTTGCTGCTTGTACACGGGTTGTTTTCGAGCAGCCGAACCTGGAAAAAAACCGTGGCTGCGTTTATCGAAGATTACGATCTGCGTTATGGTGGAGAGATTTCCGTGGCGACTTTCACAGATGCGAAACAGCATGTTGCCGCCGCAGATTTTTACACGTGGAATTTTTCGAATAGCCGCAATCTGTCTTACCGCGAACAAGCCCGGGAATTACAGGTGGCCGTGCGCGGCCTCAGGGAAATCAACAAAACGGACAAGGTCATTCTTGCCGGGCATAGTATGGGCGGCCTTGCGGCGCGGGCACTCGTGCAGTTTTACGGCGCCGACGACGTATTTGCGCTCATCACACTCGGCACACCGCATTATGGCAGCCCGCTGGCGCTACTGCGCGATTCCACACACCATGGGGCGCGCCAGGTTTTTTCCGGCCTGCACCGTGCGCTTGCCCGGGCGGAGTACCACGGTGACAAACAACCGGGCTTTTTCCGGCGCCTGTTCCTGAGGCTGTTCCGCGTTACCAGCGAAGCCGAAGCGGAGATCGACCGTTTCTTTGCCAGCGAGGCATTCGGCGAACTGATGCCGGGCAGCGCGGCGCTCGAAGAACTCAATGCCGCACCGCTGCCGGCAAATTTACGTTATGCATTCATCACGGGGAGTATCACAGATTTTTCTGCGTTCCGTGACGCTGAAACGCTGCTGCGCTACAAAAAATTCACCAAGCTCTGGATCCAGTTCACCGCTTCAGCTGTGAAGAGTCTCAATAACCGCTATCTCGACGATCCCTATAAAATTTTCCGTGACTACCTGGGGCGCTATGTTTCAGACGCTGCACAGCTGACACAGGAGCAGCTCACTGATTTCGACGGTGCGGTACCGGTCTTCAGCCAGATTCTGAATCACTTCAAGACGGCTCCGTTGTTAACAGCCGTCCTGCCGGTCTTTGCCAGTCACACGCGTCTCACGAAGCGCCCTGCTAAACTCTTTCAGGCGTTGGCCGTCGTCGGCGCCGTCGGTGCGGCGAATACGAAGAACGATGCTTCAAAATCCTGAACGTCTGCAGCTGACGATTTCAGATCTGCACCCGTCAGGAAATGGCATCGGCCATGTTCCCGGGTTCGGCCACATCTATGTACCGTTTGCTTTCCCCGGTGATCAGCTTGAAGTCAGGCTCAAAGAAGAAATCCGTCCCGGAAAGTGGAAGGCAGAGCGTCTCACCGCCATCGCGGAGCACTGCGCGGTGGCGGGACGCTGCGGCGGCTGTATCTGGCCCGGCGCGCCCTATGCAGAGCAGCTCGAATGGAAAAAAACACTGCTGCTGCGTGCGGCGAAAGCCTTGCCGGCCATAATATCGTTGCCCGTCACCATTCACGGCAATGCGGCAACCACGGGGTTCCGTAACCGCGTGCATCTACATGCAAATTTTTTCCACGGCGATCTGGAATTTGGCTTTTATGGCCGCGGTTCGCGCGCACTGGTTCCTGTCGCCGACTGCCCCGTCGCCGAAGAACCGATCCGTCGTGTTTTGCGGGCTCTTGCCGCGCAAAAAAAAGGCGGATGGCCTCCATCGGAAGATTTTGGCTTCGGTATCGAGTTTATCCACCTCGCTGCGGAAAATTCAAAAATTCTGATGATTCTCTATTCGAGCCCCGAACGCCGAGCTGCATTGCGCCAGGCGGCGCCGCGCTTCGCTGCTCTCGATGCGCAACTGCTCGTGCGCGAAGCTTTCAGCGACACCGGGGAGATTTTTGTCTGGCAGCAATGTGGCGATGCCGTGATGTTTACCAGGCCCGGCGCCTTTCAGCAGGGGAACCGGGCCCAAAGCGATGTGATCCGCCGGCTGATTGGCGAACAAATTGTTGCTCAGCGCCCGCAGGTGCTTTTTGATCTCTATTCGGGCAGCGGTAACTATTCCCTGCCGCATTACCAGAAGGTCGGGAAAATTTTTGGCTGCGATGATAACCGTGTCGGCATCGAAGTGGCGGCGATCAATGTCGGGCGCAACCGGGTTCCCAACGCGACATACGTTTGCGGGGATAGCGGTGAAATACTGCAATCGCGCGAAAGTTATGGCTGGCCGCAGCACGCCGATTTTGTCGTGGTTGATCCAGCGCGCTATGGCATGAGTTCGCAAGTCATTGAGGAGCTGAGTCTCATACGGCCACAGACGATTTTCTATATTTCGAATAATACTGTTTCGTTTGTGCGCGATGCTAAGGCGCTGCTGGCGGCGGGTTTCAAGCCTGAGCGGCTCAACCTGGTGGATTTTTTCCCGAACACGCCGCATCTTAACATTGTCAGTGTCTGGCACAATTCTGTTTGACCGCCTGATTTCACTGCGCCGCCGATCATCTGTCGTGCCGAAGATTTTTCCGCTGCTATACATCCCCGTTTTGTTCTTATTTCAGTGCGGCACAGACATACCGTTCGACAACGAACTTTACCTGAAAAGGCCGACCGGCCTGCAGGTGACCGCGGTTGCCGGCCAGAAGATGAACGTTCAGTATACGGTGCAGAATCAAGAAGAGACGTTCGACGGTTACAATCTGCTGATTGCGCGTGTGCCGATCGGAGACGGCGAAGCGCAGTCGATGGAGCCGCTGACGCTCAATGGTAGCCTGCCGACCTTCCTGCACTCAAAATCGCAATACGATGTGAATACTGTTCGTGCTGTTACTATCTCACGTTTTACGAACGTGTTGCCGTTTGAAATCGGCACAAGTTATTATTTCCGTATGCAGGCACATTCGCGCAAGGGCATCCGCTCCGAAGCGTCGAATGAAGTGATTGCGACCGGGCTGCCGTGACCCCATCCCATTGACATAGAGGGGGGACGCTGTCAGATATTTTTGAGCAATCTTGTTCCCCCTCTCTGCGTTAGCGGGGAGGGGGTTAGGGGGTGGGGTTAACCTCCGGTCATCCTCGCCACTCTCTCCGCCGGCCCGACGATATCCGTTACCCGAACACCGAAGTTTTCGTCGATGACCACAACCTCGCCGCGCGCGATGAGTTTGCCGTTGACGAGAAGGTCGACCGGCTCACCCGCGAGTTTATCGAGTTCGATGATCGAACCTTCACCCAGGGAGAGAATTTCTTTGACGTACTTCTTTGTGCGCCCGAGCTCTACGGTAAGAGCCATCTGCACATCGAGTAGCAGCTCAAGGTTCGGGGGTAATCCCGCCGTGCCGCTCGATTGCTGCAAACTCGGAAAGTTGATCGGGTTTACGGAAACACCGCCGCCGCCGCCACCCATGCCGCCGCCTGCACCGGCGCCAAAATCCATATCGAATGCCGCCGCCTGTGGCGCCGCCGAGCTGCGGTTGCTTTTCGCCCAGCGGTTTGCCGCCGAAGCATCGACGTAATGCGTAATGCGCGAACCCGGCATGCCTTCGACTGCGATGTTGTAAGAGATCTTCACGATCCCGCCGGTGAACTGCGGGGCATCCGTTGGTGCGTTGAAGATTTTCATCTCTGGCATCGACGGAGACAGCGAGTCGTTGAACTTGCCACCGAGGCCGTTGGCTATGGATGAAATGATACTCTGTGAAAGTTCTGACAGTGTCGAAAGGTGTGCGTCGTTGATTTCGCCACCGTCGTCGCCTGCACCCATCATCGTCTGTGCGATGCGGCGCGCGAGATCTTTCGGGTATACGAGAGCCGTATGGGTCTGCCCCATCTGGATCTCTGCGATAACGCCGCCTTTGGGAAGTTCACCGGAGATCTGCGCCGGTGAAATTTCGTCTACCTGCGCGTTCGAGATCTGGATGTTCTTGCCGACCATGACGCCGGCCTGCGAACCCGCAACCTGCATCGCGTCGTTGAACGCATCGGCGAGCAGTTCACGTTCCGTGGGGGAGAGTCCGCCACCTGAATCTGCCACGGCCGCGCCGCCGCCTTTCGCGCCGCCCGCACCCATGTCGTCGGTGCCCATTAAGAGCGCGTCTATTTCTTCTTGCGATAACGAACCATCACCCATACAATTCTCCCTACGGGAGGATATTTAGGGGGCTTACAGCCCCCTAAAACCCCCTGCCGCAAATAAATTTACTCATCAGCTAACTACCAATTGCTCGAACATTACTTCGGATACTTTGCCGTCGCGGAGAATCATATTGATCTGATTCTTGATCTCTTCACCCAGATTCAATTTCTGCAACGGCGTGAAAAGTTCATCCTTGCGTTTGCCGCCGAGGATGATATTGATGATGTGAATCACCTGCGGCGTTCTTTTTGCAAGTTCGGCGTCGAGCTGCTTGTTGAGTTCGCCCTCGTAGCCTAAGGTAATCTTCGCCTGTGCATAGTGCGCTTCATCCGTGTCTGCTGTGTTGACGCGGAATTCATGCTGTATTTTGAAAATTGCAGGTGGCGCCGACGGTGGCGCGATCGTGATGCTCTCGGTTTCCTGGAAATCCGCGTTTTTGTAGTATTTCGCGACCATCACCGAGATGACAAACATCAGCGCGAGCGCGATGAGCCCGGCAACGACCCAGATCAGAATCGTAACAATACGGCTGCGCCCCGAACTAACGGGGACGGCGGCAGCTTCGTCGCCGCCTTCTTCCTGGTCTAAATCTTCTGCATCTGCCATAGTTTACTCCGTGCGGGTCTTTTCGCTGAATACCTGCCGGTTAAAAGATACTATCTTTTCCAGCAGCTCAACCACCTTTTCGCGCACCACGTACTTGGTGCCGTCTGTGAGCTTAATCACCGTATCGGGGGTCTCCTCAAAAATCTCAATGAGATTATGGTTGAGGTAAAAAACCTTGCCGTTTAGCCGTGAAAGCTCAATCATATTGTCCCGCTCCATGCGGGCCTGTTATTATGTCGGATGCTTCGGCGCAGCCTTTGAGTGAATAATTCTTAGCCTTTCCGCCGTCTCTCGCTTTCACGCCCTGTCGCCATGTCTCTCCCTTATAGAAGGATTTTCCCTGTGTATACGGCACTTTTCGCGCTTACAGCCTGTGCCCTTTCCGCAGGGGGAAATCCGCCCCCGGGCAAAACTTTCACCTCGCGGCCCATTGCAGCCGAAGGTGCGTGCAGGGCGACGGGCGCCGGCAAGACCTGCAAGGTCGCGTTTTTTCTGCAGCCCTATAAGGGCGCGCAGCTGGCCAGCGGGGGGATTGCCCTCGCGGCGAAATACTCGAAAATCGATAAAACGCAGGCTCTGGCCGACGTCACGCTCAAAGACCTCGCCACCGATACCGGCCAGAGCGTCATTACGGTGCAGCACCCGGCAACGGGCAGCATCCGCGAAATGATCGTGTCTTGGGTTGAAGTACCGCCCAAAACGCCGCCGCTTCTGGTGCTCGATACCCCCGCGCAAAAACACCGCTTTATGCGCCGCGTGCCAACGGGCAAGCAGCCCAAGAGCGCGATGTTTATCTCAGCGACGCAGGTTGTGCTCCCGCTTTTGGACGACAACCACAGTGAGGTCATCGATATTCTCACGGGCGAAGTGAAGCGCCTGACGATGCCGGCGAAGTATGCGAAGAAGGGTGGCTTTGTCGAGAGCGTGCGCGTGCCGCCGCTCAAGGAATTCTGGGTGAGCCAGATGATGGCTTCAGCGATACACCGCTTCGACACGGCGACGCTCGAATATAAAGGTTCGATCGATCTCACGGGTTCGTGGACCAAGGTTCTCGCTTACGACGCCGTGCGCAATGTCGTCTATGCCAGCAACTGGAACAGTTCGGATATTTCCGTAGTATCTGTCGCCGAACTCAAAGAAACCAAGCGCATCAAGATGAGCGGCGTGCCGCGTGGCATGGCCTTCTCATCGGACGGCAGTTATATGATCGCTGCCATCTTTGGCGGCAAATCAGACAGCGACGGCGGCGGCCGTACCGTGAAGATCGATCTCGAAACCCAGAAGGTTACCGGCACTGTGATTGAAGGGGGCTCGCACCGGCATGCAGTGCGTCTCAAGGCAGGGCAAGACAACTTTGCCGTATCGGATATGGCGCGCAGCAAGGTCTATTTCATTGCCGACTACAAAAAGGCTTCGGAGATCAATGTCTATAAGAACCCGAATACCATCGCCGAATCGCCCGACGGCAAATATCTCTATGTCTCGTGCCGCGGGCGCAATAACCCGAAATCGTATCTGATCAAGGGACACGACTTCGGCCATCTCATGGTCATTGATCTTGCGACGCATAAGGTTGTCGAAGATATCGAAGCCGGTAACCAGCCAACGGGGCTCGATGTCTCGCCCGACGGCAAATATATTGTACTGACCGATTTTTTAGACCACGCGATGCGTGTGTACGAAAGGATGGAATAATTTTTTGACAGCATTACACGGTTTTTTTCGTATGTATCCATATGTCTGAAAAATTTTCTCCGCTCGCGCGTTTCGATTTCGGCCTCGCCTTTGAAGATGCCGGCAAAGGTTATGGCAGTAATGTCGCCATGGCTGCGCTCATTCTCTTCGTCGGCTCTTTGTTGATTATTGTTTCGGCGTTTACCGTTTTCGGTATTGTGTTCGCTTTACCCCACCTCGCCGCCGGTGTCGGTCTTGCAGGTTATTACATGACGAAAGGTAAGGTCCCGTTCAGCTCTCTATTTGTGGGTTTCCGGAAATACGGCCGCGTGCTCGGCGCCATGCTTATCGTTTGGGTAATTTTTATCGCCCTGACGCTGGTTTTTTCCGGGCCGTATTATTACCATCTTATTCTGGCTATGTCGCCCGAAAGCGTTTCGGGTACCTCGGCGGAGCGCTTTGTGGCGGCGAGTTTAAGTCCCGAAGTGCAGCAATGGGCCAACTTGCAGTACCTCGCATATCCGTTCCAGTTCTACCTGCAAGGGCGTCTGTTACCGCTCTTTCCGCTGCTGATCGACGAAGACCTGTCTGTCGGTGAGGCCTTTGCCACCAGCTGGTCGCTGACGTCAAAGACGCAATGGTACTTAATGCTGTTCATGTTGCTCGCGACGGTGATTTCCCTGGTTGCTTCGGTGGTCGGAATTATCGGGCTGATTGTCGGAATCTTTTTTACCCTGCCTTTTCCGATGGCATTGATCGGCGCCGCCACGAAGCAGCTCATGGCAGCAGGCCAACCTACCGAAAACGCTTAGAGGCGTATACCCGCGGCGAGCATCACGCCGACGCCTGTCAGTTTCGGCGACACAATGTTGCGCGAGCTGACCTGGATCAACGTCTCGTCACCGTCGGTGACATCGCGTGCCTCGGCCCAATAGACCGGTATGCTGATGAGAAAGCGTACCGCACCGAATTTATATGTCAGTTCGGGTTTAAAAACCAGCATCGGGTTCATGCTGGTGAGTATCTGCTCGTTTTCCGCCGGCCCCCCGACGATGGAGATCCGCAGCGCCGAATACAGCACGCCGGCGCCAAAGCCCAGGTTGATGCCCAACGGGCCATCGTTGATAAGCCGGTAATAAAACATAAAAGCCACGGGGAAAAACTGGCCGTTGACGTTGATGGTGCTCTGCACCGCCTGGCCTGCGGAACTCACTACCGCCGAGGTTTTTGGCAGGCCGGCATAGCCGATGCTTAGCCCTAAAATAAAATTTTCAAAGTTCAGGCGCGGCTCGGCAAAAAATTGCCAGTGTAAAGCTGCGGCGCCACCCGAAGAGGTGCTCGAAAAACCACTGCCGACCTGTTGATTATACCGTGTCACTAAAGACGCTGCATACTCCGATGTGTAGTTTCCAACCGTATCATTGTTAGCGAAATGGCCAGCCATACCCGCAGTGATTTCAAATTCACGGCCGACCGCCGGCCCGGACTTAGAGGTAGAGCTCTGTGAGGGTGGTGGTTCTGGCTGGAAAAAGAAGTAATATTTCCCGGTGACCGTGCGTACAAAGATCAGATTCTCGGTCGCGAGCTTTTTATCTTCACCTGTCACCGGATCTTTGATGAGAATTTCTTTTTCGCCGATGCCCAAAACTTTTGCTTTGGTGATGTGGCCGGCATTGTCTGAGATCTCATCGAGTGTTTCAGCCGCTGGCGCCGGTGTTTCCGCTACGGCAGAGCCGGCTTTTGCCTTAGGTTTTTCTTTGGCGTTCAGAGCTGCAAGGCAAAAAAGGCACAAAAACAAGATGTTCAAGAATTTCATCCGCGTACCTCGGGTGTGTCCATGAGCGCGGGAAAGAATACACAGCGGTTCAGCATGGTTTCAGGCGATTTTTTCTGTGAGCAGGCTGCGTGCATGCGTCAGCGCTGATTCGGTGATGTTCTCCCCTGCGATCATACGGGCGATTTCCTGCAGGCGCTGCTCTTTGCTCAGGCGTGTGATGCGCGTGCCGTCTTCTTTATGTTTCGAGACCTTAAAGTGGCGCACTTCGTCGGGCGACAGGCCTGCGATCTGGTGCAGGTGGGTGATGACGAGAACCTGCGATGCGAGCGAAAGGCCGGCGAGCTTGCGCCCTACGGCTTCGGCGATGCGGCCGCCGACGCCGGCATCGACCTCGTCGAATACCATGGTATAGACAGGGTCTGTCTCAATGATGACTTTTTTGATCGCAAGCATAATGCGGCTCATCTCGCCGCCCGAGGCAATTTTGCGCAAAGGGCGCAGCGTGTCGCGCGCAGAAGAGGCCATGAGAAACTCGACGATGTCGAGGCCAGTGGGTGCGATGACATACTTCTTCTCGGGAGAGGCTGACTGGGTGACAGTGCCGTCGTCGGCGTATTCCCAGCGGATCGAAATTTTGATCTGCGTCTCTTCCATGCCGAGCGCCTTCAGTTCTTGCTGTACCTTCTGCTCGAGTTCGAGCGAGGCGAGACGGCGTTTTTCAGACAGATACAGCGCCTTGTCTTTCATCTGCGCGTTTAACGTATCGATTTCTTTTCTCAGGCGCTCTTCTTCTCCCGAAGAAAGTTCGATGCCGGTAAGTTCGTTTTTGGCTTTGTCGAGATAAGCCTTCGCTTTCTCCAGTGAACCGCCATACTTGCGGCCCAGCGTCTGCAAGAGGCCAATACGCTCCCGCATCTCTTCGAGTTCTTCGGGGTTCAGTGAATACGATTCAGCCTTGGAGCGCACGAGGCGCGCGATTTCTTCGAGCGCATAATAACTTTCGCGGAATTGCGTGAGTATTTCTCCCAGCGATTCGTCATACTGCGAATCGGTTTCGAGCAGGCGTTCGATCGTGCCGCCGCGCGAAACAAAACCGCCTTCGCCGCCGAGAATCTGGTGGACGCTGTTGAGATCCGTAACAAGCGTTTCGGCGTTTGCGAGACTCTTCTCGCGGGTAATGAGTTCTTCGATTTCTCGCGGGTCGTCAATCTTCGCGGCCTCGAGCTCGCTGATCTCATGGCGCAAAATATCGACACGGCGCGCCTTGTCGTCTTCGCTGAGTGTCACGCTCGAAAGTTTCTGCCGGGCCTCTTCGCGCGCTTTATGTAACTTGCGCATTTCGCCGACGAGGTCGTTCAGGTGCGCGTAGCGGTCGAGAATCGAGCGGTGTGAGTCGACGCTGAGAATATTCTGGTGTTCATTCTGGCCGTGGATATCGACGAGAAATTTGCCGATCTCGCGCAAAACGGAAGAGGGTACCTGGCGGGCGTTGACAAAGCTGCGGCCCTTGCCCTCGACGTTGATCTCACGGCGCAGCAACAAACTGCCTTCGTCGTCGTCGAGGCCCTGGTCGGCCAGTAGTGCACGCAATGCCTTTGCGCCCGCCCTTGTATCGGGCGGCATTGCAAAGGAGGCCTCTACCGTGGCGCGTTTTGAGCCCGAGCGTATCATGTCGGTCGTGGCCTTGTAACCCAGGACGAGGGAGAGCGCACCCAACAGGACAGATTTGCCCGCACCGGTTTCTCCCGTGATGAGGTTGAGCCCCGACCCAAACTGTATATTCAGCTCGCGGATGAGGGCGAAATCTTTAACCGTCAGAGATTCAAGCATCGTTTTTTGCAGAGACGCAGAGTTCTGCGTCTCTACGCAATTAAGGTGCCGGACGCCGCGCAAAGAGTTTTTCCGTATTTGCAGAGTGTCTCCGCTTCCGAAAAAGCCATGTGCGTTTTATCGACTTCGATGTGCAAAAGCCTGACTTCCAGACGCTGAAGGCGGCCGCAGAACTGCTCGCCGACGACTACCCGGTCGTGTTCCCGAGCGATACCACGTATGGCATCCTCATGCGTTTTACGCCTGAAAATGCCCGGCGCCTGCACGCGATCCGCCGCGAAAATACCGACAAACCCTTTCTCGTGGTTGTCTCTGAAGATTTTGGCTGGCAGTCGCTCATTCAGGCGGATGCCCTGCCGCGGGAAAATCGGGCCGCCGTCGATGCGTATTGGCCCGGGGCGAATACGCTGGTTTTTACGAAAGCGCCGTCCCTCACATACCCCGCCGGAGATTCGATTGCCATCCGCATGCCGGCGCTTGAAAGCAATAAGGCATTCCACACCCTCATCCAGCTCTGCGACTTTGCTGTCCTCGCGCCGTCATTCAACCGCCCGGGCGAGCCGGTCATTCTGAACAAGGCTGAAGGTATTGAAAAATTTCCCGAAATTGAATACGGTTTTTGGGATGACCGCTTTGCTGCAGGCCCGCCGTCTGCAATTTGGGACATGCGCACCGTGCCACCACTGAAGCTGCGCTAGTTGATGAAATAAAATATGCGGGTGGTAGGGCCCCCTGTTCAGGGGGCCCCGCAAATTATTAACTATTGACCTGCCTCAACCAGATTGTTCTTATAACCATGGCCATCGGTATCGTCGAGAACGATTCTGCTTTCCGCGACAATTTGCTGCTGACTCTCAAGCAGCTCATGCCGCGCACCAAACTTTCATGGTGGCAAAGTGCTGAAGGCTTGCTCAAAGAAGATTTACAGATCTTGCCTGATATTTTGCTGCTCGACGTGATGTTGCCGGGTATGACGGGAATCGATCTCACGCGCGAACTGATGCGCAGGGGTTACGCGGGAAAAATAGTGATTCTCACGAACATGAACTCCGACGAGCTTATTTTGCAGGCGATTGAAAGCGGCGCCGTCGGATACGTGCTCAAATCAGACCGCAATGAATTGAAAAACATCATCGATACGGTCGCTGCCGGCGGCGCTATTTTGACGCCGACGATTGCCCTGCGGGTTATGACGGCGCTGCGCGAACGCCGCGCCGATTCCAGTGAGTTTGGCCTTTCAGAACGCCTGCAACAGGTTCTCGATCACATGGTTGCAGGAAAAACCATTCCCCAGGTGGCTAAGGCATTGAAGCTGAGCCCGGCCACTGTACATGGTTATGTAAAGGATATTTACAAGAAACTGAATGTCCATAACCGCGTCGAGCTTGCGCACCGGGTGCGGCGCGCTGTCTAAAAGAGTTCCCGGCGGATCGTCTTCTGGTAAACCCGGCATGTGACATTTTCTGTCCTGCGCAGAGCCTTGTGTTGCGGCCTTTTTTTCCTCTGCAGTCTTGGAGCTATCTCCGCTGAACAAATCGTAGAACCCAACGAAAAAGACGTCATCGATCTCCATAACTACCAGTGGGAGCTCTACTGGAAAAAATTTATCGCCCCTTCGGAATTCGCCGACGGAACAGCCCCGCAAGCCGACGCGATTATGCAGCCGCTGACAATCTGGAACGGGCGTAAGTTAAAAAATGAAACCGCGCCGTCTTTCGGCTTTGCGACATACCGGATTAAACTGAAAATCCAAGGCAGACATGAACGGTTGGCTGTTCGGCTGATTGCACCGTTAACGAGCTACCGGCTCTACATCAATGGCGAAAAAATGTCGCAAATCGGTGTGCCTTCCGAATCTCCGGCGGGCTTTGTTGCACAACGACGTTCATCCCTCGTCTTTTTCTCTCCGCAGGGGGCCGATCTGGAAATTATCGTGCACGTGGCAAATTTTCTGCACAATAAGGGCGGTTTGCGGGGTGGCTTTTTTCTCGGCCGTGCCGAAGTGATCCAGGCCTATGCCATGCGTTATCTGGCAATTGATCTCTTTGCCATCGGGCTTATCTTTGCCATCATGCTCTACCACCTTCTCGTATTTATCCTGACACGTAAGGATATCTCAATCCTCGTTTTTGCCGTCCTTGCGTTTGATTATTTCCTGCTCGCCTTCACCTTCGGCGAACAGGCCATTTCGTTGTTCTTGCCGAATCTGCCACTGGATACACATCTTAAGTTCGGAGCTTTCTGCATTTATATACTACCTCCGTTGATTCTGCACTTCACCACGTTGCTGTTCCCCGGTATATTGCCGCGTTTTGTTCTGTGGTTGTATTGGGCTATTGCCCTGATCATGGCTGCTTTTTTAATTCTGCCCCCGGTCTTTTTTACCTCCTACAATGTTTTCTACTATGGATGCGTCGGCCTCTCGGTCGGGATATTGAGCCTGTGGATTGCAATCCGCGCCTACCGGGACAAGCGTGCCGGTGCAGTGTTGTTCGCCCTCGGCCTGCTGTTTTTAGTTAGCCTAACCGTGTATGCGATTTACCTGTTCACCAGCCATTCACAGGCCGGCAGTTTTCTCTCCATCGGTTTTTGTTTATTTGCTCTCTTTCAATCCGCGTCGCTCGCGTATAACCATTCGGTACTGGACAGAATCAACGGAGAAATGCAGGACCGCCTGGAGCGCAGCCGTTTTGCCCTGGAGAACCAAAGAAAACAGATCGAGGCCAATCTGCACGACAGCCTGGGCGGCAATCTAACCGACATCAAGCTCAGTATCGAAGAATTGGTGCGCCAGCACAGGGCGGCAGGGCTGCAAGCCGATCTGATCAGGCTGGACCACCGGGTTGCCGGCACAATCACTTCGCTGCGCACAGAATTGCTTTTTCTTGAGGACCTTGAGCTCGTGATGAAGGATTTTATTTCCGGCATTAACCTGATTTTATTGCGCCGGTACCAGATGGTCAAACGGGAAGTGAATATCCAAATCACTTCAGCAAGCCGCGACTGCGGCCGCTGGCTCGAGGGCCGGGGCCTATTGAACGAACAAAATAAACTCGAACTCTGTATGATCGTTCAGGAACTCTGCAATAACAGCCTGAAACACGGCAAAGGTTCGGCTGTGTGGAACATTGAAGCGGAACCACAAAAACTGGCGATTCGGTTCCAGGGCCGCACGGTCAAAAAAGCCAGTAAGCTGGGCTTGGGGCAGGAAACGCTGCGCGAACGAGCACATAAAATTGAGGCCGAATACGCGGCGCAGCTGAAAAACGGCGCCTATTCGGCCGAACTCGTCCTGAAGTTTCCATAACCGGGTTGTTTGATGCCTTGAAAGCGCTTGGCACGCTGAGTTAGAGTCATACTCAAGCGTTATGTGGATGGCGGTCGATGCAATGAGCGGCGACCACGGGCCGACTCCGCTCGTGGCGGGTTCGGTGGGTGCAGCGCGCGAACTCGATGCCCACGTCGTTCTTGTCGGCGACGAAAAAATTCTCGGAGCAGAACTCAAACGCCAGGATTATACGGGCGATAATATCCGTATCGCGCATGCTTCCGAAATCATCACGATGGAAGATTCACCGGCTATGGCTGTGCGCCAGAAAAAAAACGCTTCCGTGAATGTCGCCGCCAGGCTCGTGGCAGAGGGCAAGGCGCTCGGATTTTTCTCTCCGGGAAATACCGGCGCCGCGATGGCTGCCGCACTCTCGCAGATGGGCCGCCTGCCGGGCGTCAAACGCCCCGCGATCGCGACGCCGATACCGCGTGAAGACGGCATGGCCACCGTGCTGCTCGACTCGGGTGCCAACGTCGACTGCAAGCCTGAGTATCTTGTACAGTTTGCAATCATGGGCGAGGTTTATTCGCGCGAAATTATGGGGGTCATCAACCCCAAGATCGGTCTTATTTCGAATGGTGAAGAAGATACCAAGGGCAATGAGCTGACACTGTCAGCGCTCCACAAACTCAAAAAACTGCCCTATGATTTTGTCGGCAATGTCGAGGGCCGTGACCTCTATGGCACAGGCAAACAGGTACATGTGGTTGTCTGCGACGGTTTTGTCGGCAATATTATGCTGAAGACGATCGAAGGTCTGGCCAAGACGATCTTTTCGAGTCTCAAGAAAAACATCAACGCATCGGCGATTGCACAAGGCGGCGCACTGATGATGAAACCGGCATTCATGGCGGTAAAAAACCGCATGGACTATGCTACCTATGGCGGGGCGCCACTTCTGGGCGTCGCCGGTGTCTGTATCATCGGTCACGGTTCGTCGAGTGCACGCGCCGTGAGAAATGCGATCCGCGTGGGGCTCGAATTCGGGCAGAAAAATGTCACGCAGCGCATTGCAGAAAATATTAAAAGGTTTGGTTAGTTTATGTTGGTGTCACTTCTCAGGGCAAAAATCCACCGCGCGGAAATTACGGACGCGAATCTTCACTACGAAGGCAGCCTCACTCTCGATGAAGATTTTCTCGATGCTTCGGGTCTTCTCGAATTCGAGAAAATCCATGTCGTCAACGTCAATAATGGCGCGCGGCTTGAGACCTATATCATCAAAGGCAAACGCGGTTCGCGCGAAGTCTGCCTGAACGGTGCCGCGGCGCGGCTGGGGCACCGGGGTGATAAGATCATCATCATTGCTTATGCACAGATGAGCCTGGAAGAGGCGCAAAAATTCCAGCCGAAAATTGTGCTGTTAGGCGAAAACAATATAATCCAGAAAATTCTGCCCGTCGTCTAGCGCAGTTTCAGGGTCTTCTTCATCCAGCCTTCAATATCCTTGAAGATCTTGAGGCGGTTGAGTTCGTTAAAGTTTTCATGAAAATTCTGCGGGTAGAGATCGTAGTGCAATAGTTTTGGATTGATTTTCTGCGCGAGGGCTTCCGTCACCTTGATGTCGGCCAGGTGGTCATCACCGGCAACAACGAGAAATAGCGGCTGGTTCCACTTGTGAAAGATGCCAGCCAGGTCTGCGTGTGCCTTGAGAAGTGCATTGCCAAAACGGATTGTCGACTCTTTCGCACGGATATGGTCTTTTTCATCTTCGTAGTGGCGGCGCGTAATGTCAGCGTCATGCGTCAGGCTGTCGGTGAGCGATGGCGCCGGCACTTTCATTTTTGGCAGAATCGCCGCCATGGGTTTTGAAAGCGCGACCAGTATCTTGGGTACTTTCACCGCGTTGCCGAAATAAGGCGATGACATGATGTAACCTTTGACGGCCGCATCTCCGTGCGGTAGGCGCTGTAAGACAAAGTGAGCGGTGATCAGGGCGCCCATCGAGTGTGTCAGGAAAACAATCGGTTTTTTCGGATATTTTGTTTTCACCCATTGCAGGAAAAGTTCCATGTCATCTAAAAAAATCTGGAACGAGGGGATATCCACACGGGCTCTCTCTGCATGGCCGTGCATGTCGAAACTGACTGTCGCCCAACCTTTTTTCTTAAAATGCAGCGCGGGCGTTACCCAGTCGCCGGCATGGGCCAGGCCGCCGTGAACGGCTAAAAAAACACCCTTGGGTTTTGCCGGCCCCCAGATGTGTATCTTACGCTGAACGCCGTCGCTGCAAGGCAGCGTGTCGAGAGCATCTTCAGAGAAGCGGTTTTTGGTAGTGGTGGGTTTCTTTTGCGCCATAATAATCGTCTGCTTTTGCCCTGCGGGGCCTCTGTCATGCTCTTTTCAGTCGGCGCTGTAACTGCAGCGCAGGCGCTGTGGTTTCTTAGCGAGCTTCACTTGGGTCGCGGCGCTGCGGCGCTCATCTTTCACAGCTGTGACTGTCAGGGGAATTTCCGTCTGTTTTTCATTCTCCTCCACGACGCAGCGTATCTGATCGTTTTTGTAACCGATGCCGAGAAAACCGCTGCGGGCTCCGATACTCAGCTGAACAGACGCGGTAATATTGTCGGCCCATTGCCACTCGGCGATCGGCCAGAGTTCATAGGTAAAGCCCTGCGTCCAATTGCCATTACTGAAGTAGCTATGGCCGCGCTCGTCATAGCTGAGGGCCTGGCGGTATTGAATCTCCAGCTCGCCTTCGCCTTTTTCAAATTCCAGAATTTGTTCTGCGATTTGCAGGTTTTTCATGGCATCGGGGCAGAATGAGCACAGCTTTCTATCGTCAATTTTCCGGGTTTGCGGCGCCGCAGTGAAAAGTTTTTCCCGGTAGCGGAAGCTGACGTTGCCCGAGCCCGAAAACACAAAACTCAGTTTCACTTTTTCGTCCGCGGCCGCGAAAATTTTATAACGTACCCGGGCATCGCAGGCGCGCGCGGCGAACAGGTCAAAATTCATTTTGCCGGTATGCGCTTCGGGGCAATGGAATTCCAGGGTTTCGCCGAGAACTTTGAGTGCGGCTTTTTCAGCCCTGAGTTCGCTGCCGGCGCGGTCGATGCGCACGGGAGCACGCAGGTTGGGCCAGACGCCGGTCGCTGCGCACAGGAAAATGAAAAAGACTTTGCGGAGAATCATGCGCCTCGAAAGGCATTTGCACATCATGGAAGCAAGCCCTTTTGCGGCATCGTCGACATCCCTATACCTGATCTGTGACGGTGAAACCTGTCGCGACCGCGGTTTGCCCTATGAAGATTTCTTCGCCGGGGCGATCGCCGGCGGTGCGGGAATGATTCAGTACCGCCATAAGAATATTCCGGAGCCGGAATACGAAAAAAATCTGCTGCGCCTCGTGAAAGTCTGTGAAGGATCGCAGGTAACACTGATTGTGAACGACCACGCCCAAATTGCTGAAAAATTTTCACTGCCGCTGCATTTAGGCCAGGGGGATGCCCTGCCACGAGACCTCAGGGTTCCCTATGGCAGGTCGACACATAACTTTGCAGAACTGGCTATCGCCCTCGCCGCGGAACCGCCACCCGGTTATATCGCGCTGGGCACGATGTTCCCGAGTACAGTGAAACCCGATGTCATACCTGCGCGCGACCGCGTCGATGAATATCTGAAACGTACGGCATTACCCTTGGTACTGATCGGCGGTATCACTGCCGATAACGTACGCTTTCTGCCGCGATCACCGAAGATTTTCTATGCTGTCATCAGTGATGCCTTTCGTTTTGGGGCAACGAAAGAGGGGATTGAGAAGTACGTTAAGGCCTGGCCGCGGGCCTGAGGCATTACCAGCTCTTCTGCCAGACATCGAGCAGGGCAAAGAGGTTGTTCTTCAGCGCGGCGAACGGCATCTCGGGTGAGGGTGCTATGAGTTTGTCCATATTCTCAAACTTATGCCTGAGGCTCTCATACCACATCGTATACCACTCAAAAGAAAGTTCATTATGGAACTGCAACCCGAGTGAGTTCTTAAAAGTGAAACCCTGGTTTGTGACAATCTTGCCTGAGAACAACTTTTCGAACCCCGGCGGCAAAGTGAAATTCTCACCATGCCACTGAAAACAATCCCACTCGTTGGCGTCGAGGTTGCCGTCCTTAAAAAAACGGTGCGCAGCCAGCGGGGAGACTTTATCAAAACCCAGCTCAAAAGCCGACGGGGTAATCACGCCGCCCGCAACTTTGCTGATGGCCTGCGCGCCGAGGCATACCCCGAGTACAGGGCGATTGGCATGTACGAAATCGGCGGTCAGCGACAGCGATGTATTCATAAGCCAGCTGTCGTCGTTCACAGACATCGGACCGCCCATCGCAACGAGGCCGTCATAGGCCATGAGAGCATTTGCCGGCGGGCGCTGTTTCTGGAACAGGTTTACATAGAAATGTGAATGGCCGTTCTTTGTAAGCCATTCGGCGATGGTGCCCAAGCCTTCTTCTTCCTGGTGCCGCAAAACGATGAAGCGCATTATTTGCCTCCGAATTTTTTCCTGAGTTTTCCGAGAAGTTCGAAAAATGCCCTTGCTTCGTCAAGGCGGGCAAGCTGTGCCAGGGCCGCGTAAGCGACAAGCGCAACGGGAATCGATACGGCCAGTTGCAGGATGGCCCTTTCGGGAAAAACAAACTTCCGCAGTAAGAGGAGCAGGGCCGCAAAGATTACGTTCACCAGAAAAATTCCCAAAAGCCCGTTGGCAAGGCGACCCGGTGAGTGAAAAATTTTCCGCCGGAACAGGATAACCCCGTAGATGATGACGCCGCACCAGGCAGCGAGCGCCGAGCCCAGTGCGAGGCCGCCGTGGAGCAATGGCTGCATGAGAGTGAGGCTCAGCGCGAAGTTAAGGAAGAGTGCGATGCCCGTGATGATGGCCGGCGTTTTCGTGTCCATGCGCGCATAGAGTGAAACACTGAAGAGTTTTTGCAGGCTGTAGGCGAGAATACCCGGCGCATAACACATCAGCGCCGTCGCGGTAACATCGGTTGAGCGGCTGGTAAAGGCACCGCGTTCAAAGATCAGGCTGACGATCGGTGTACTGAAGACCATGAGGCCGGCGACGGCAGGCAGCAAAAAGAAGAAATTTAACCGCATCGAATACGCGAGGTTGGTTGAAAACCGCTCACCTGTTGTGTCTTCATGGAATAATTTTGAAAGTTGCGGTAAACTGGCAGTGGCAACGGCGACGCCAAAGATACCGATCGGCAACTGGATCAGGCGGTGCGAGTAGGTGAGCGCCGAGATCGCTTCAGGCACGCGATCGGCGAGTGAAGTCGCAAGGTACACATCGATGAGCTGGCCTAACTCTTGCATCGACGCCGCAAAAACTGCAGGCAACATGAGCGACCCCAGTGCCTTGAGAGCACCGTGGCGCAGGTTGAAACTGTAACGCGGTTTGAGTCCCCGGCGGTGGACTGTATAAATCTGGAAAGCGACCTGTGCAACTGCCGCGAGTAACGTTGCCAGCGAAAAAATGTAGATCGACCGCACGTCGAAGGCGGTATGCGCCAGGCGCATGTATGCGGCATAGGCGCCGAACACAATCAGGATGACGATGTTCAGAAGCGCCGGCCCGAAGCTCGCGGCCCAGAAAATCTTGTGTGAATATTGGATGCCCATGTAGAGCGATGCGACGCTCATCATGACAAGGTAGGGGAAAAGCAGCTGGCTGAGGTTGATCGTGAGCTGAAGTTCTGCCGGGGGAATTTTATCCCCCGCGAGAATCACGGGCAAAAGATAGGGCAAAAGGAAAATAACCAGAACCGTGATTAATCCCATCGCGATAGCCGTGAAAACAATGACGACGCCGGCCGCCTCGCGCGCCTTGTCTTCGCCCTCGCGCGCATATTTGTTGTAGAGCGGCACAAATGCCTGCGAGAGCGCGCCCTCGGCGACGAGATTGCGCAGCATGTTGTTGAGACGGAAGGCGATGTCGAAGGCAACGGAAAGCGGGCCTGTGCCGAAGGCATACGCTTTCAGCATGTCGCGCATGAGGCCGAGCACGCGCGAGAACGACGTAAACAGGGAAAAGATCGAGGAATGTTTTAATGTCTCGCGCGTATGCGAATCGGCCACAAATCCGGTCTGCGTATTAAAAATACAGGGTAAAGCGGTTGGTGTTATGGCCGTTTAGAATGAATTAATAAAGGGGACATGCGGTTCCCGGAGGATTTCATTCCGTTCGGAGTTTCCATTCCATTTCTGCCTATGTCATAACTTTGTCGAACCCGAGCCGACTCCGCCTTTGAACACGGTGCGGCTCAGCGAGCGATCAGTGATGATGCCACGCTTACCTGTGAGTACATTGCCCGAACCATCTTGTACGGTAACAGGCACGTTCGAATAAAGCATGTTTTTGGTTTCGTCCCAGAACAATTCTTCGGTCTTCATCTTACGGTTATGCGGGGCTTCGACGAAGACATTCCCCGAAATCGTCATGAATTTATTGCCCTGCTGCAGTACCGCGCGTTTGCCGGTGATGATTGTGGCCTTACCGAAGTCTTTCGATTTGCGGTTTGTTTCAAAATATTCAATGTGCAGATCAAAGAGATGTGTTTCATCTTTAACCTGCACGATGTAACCTTCAGCGGCCGCGGCACGCCACAGTAATTCGCCCTTACGGAACGCCTCTGCGGTAAAATTTCTCAGTGTCGCATCGGCGCCGCGAATCTGGTCGCCGTACATGAGCTCGGGTATGAATGCAGACTCCTTGGAGCAGCTTGCGCTGACTGCAATCAAAGAAAGGCTGAAAAAAACAAAGCGCATATGGCGAAGAACACCTTAAGCAGACGCCGCTCGCGCCGGTAAACTGAAATCGTCAGCGCGAATCGGCAGGCAGCATGAGGGGAGCCTTACCGTCGGTAATAATAATCTTGGTATTCGGCGATTTGGCGAGCTCTTTGAATGCTTCGATGGCGCGCAGCTGGATGATCTCTTTATTCAGTCCCTGCGTCAGGATTTTCTGCGAGTCGCGTACTCCCATCGCCTCAATTTTCCGGCGTTCAGCCTCCTGACGTTCCTGATTCAGGATATACTCCATACGCTGTGCTTCCTGTTCGGCACGGAGCTTTTCTTCGATTGCAGCATAGAGCCCCGGGGGCAGGCGAATGCTTTTTAACAGGACCTTGCTGATGATAAAACCTTTGTCTTCCAGAGTTTCACGCATACTCTTCAAAATCTCGCCCTCAATTTCACCACGCTTGCCCGTGTGCATGTCTTTAGCCAAAAAACGGGCGGAAACATCGGCAGCGGCCGAACGAAAAACATTGATGACAACGCGTTCTTCAGTCTGGTGGAAATCGTTGCCACCGAACTCAACCAGCAGTGATGGAATTTTTTCCTGATTCAGCTTATACAGAATCGAAATATCGGCTTCTATATTTAAGCCTTCTTTACTGGGTAATGAAAGCGAAACTTCAAGGTTTTCGATGGATACCGGCAGCACGATAATATCCGTCCAAAGCGGATTGTAAAAATAAAGTCCGGCTTGCAGAATTTCAGTGCTTTGCTTGCCAAATTTGCGTTCGACACCGAGGTTACCGGTTTGGATGGTCTTACAGGCAACAAAACCCATTAGAACCACGATGATTCCGGAAAACTTTGCGATCCAGGTCATATTCCCTCCCCGCCACTGGCGGCTTGATTAAAGTAAGAAATGCCGGGCGTTGCGGCAATATTCGGCCCTGCAAAAGCTGACCGCAAAGTGGTGTTTGGGGTTCCCATTTCAGGACTGTTTTGCTTGACCCTACCCACACGTGGGTAGGGTGAGCTTTCGATCCGATCATTGGAGGTGTCATGGAACAACTCTCTTTAGAAAAATTACAACGCCAGAACGCGGCGCTTTTAAAGTTGGCGAAAAGTACCGCTATCGACAGCGGAAATCTGAAACAGGCTTTTCGCGAAATTACGGAAGCTGGTGCTGCGACACTCGATATCAAACGTTGCAGTATCTGGGCCTATACAGAATCGCGTGACGGCATCGTCTGCCTCGACCTCTACGAGGCCGAGAAGAACGAACACAGCGATGGGCTTAAGCTCATGGCAAAGGATTTTCCGGCATACTTCAAGTATCTCACCGAAGAACGTTTTCTGGCCGCTCACGACGCCCACACCGATGCCTCGACGTTCGAGTTCTCTGACGTCTATCTGAAGCCGCTCAACATCAATTCGATGCTCGATGCCCCGTTTCGCCGCTCGGGTGAGATGATGGGGGTTATCTGTAACGAACAGGTCGGCCCCGGGCGCACCTGGACTCCCGAAGAACAGAATTTTTCCGGCTCCCTCGCTGACCTGATCTCGCGGGCGTTTGAAGCGGAAGCCCGCTTTAAGGCGCAGGAAGAACTGAGACAGGCCAATGAGCAACTCGAACAGAAAGTAGAGGAGCGCACGCGGCAGCTGAGTGAAACCTTGGCCCAGGTGCAGGCACTCAAGAACCAGCAAGACGCGGATTATTTTCTGACGAGCCTTCTCATCAATCCCTTGTCGCGCGTTGAAAAGAGCGTCGGAAATATTTCGCTTGAAAGTCTGGTTGTGCAGAAAAAAAAGTTTTCCTTTAAAGACCGCAATTACCAGATAGGCGGCGATTTTGTCTACAGCGCCTCGGTGCCGATCGGTGGCGTGCCGCATATCTTTATCGTCAACGCCGACGCGATGGGTAAATCGATTCAGGGCGCAGGTGGAGCGCTGGTTTTGGGCGCGATTCTCAAAGCGCTGCTCGCGCGACCCTCGGCGCGCGTGGAGGCTGGCCCCGCCAGCTGGTTATCCGCCTTGTACCGCCGCCTCAATGACGTATTTCTCTCGCTCGAGGGCAGCATGATGATTTCGGTGTCGATGGCTTTTATCACGCCTGAAAACGTCGCCTATGTGCTTTCCGCCGAACACCCTGATCCGGTGTTACTCCGCAACGGTATCGCGTCGCTGATGGCTACGACGCAGATTCCTAAACTTGGTTCGATGCGCGACGATATGCCGAGCGGAAAAATTCCCATCACGCGCATCCAGCTTTTATCCGGCGATACGCTGATCTTTGCTTCCGACGGCCGCGATGATTTAATGTTGGAAACGCCCAAAGGCAGGGTTTACAATGAAGACGAGACGCTCTTTTGCCGGCATGTGGAAAAATCGGGCGGCTCGCTTGCGAGGGTCTTCGACAACATAGCAAGCGCAGGCGAAATCACCGATGATTTCTCCGCCGTGCAGTTGAAAGTTAGTTGAACGTTTGTTCATTTTTGCTATGCGGATTGACCTCGTTCATTAGGCTGGCGTATGTCAGCACACGCGGCCGCAGAGACGACGAGCAGCGGGCTTATCCCGAACGTCGACATCGATTTTTTTCTGCACACGCTCTATACGCGCTTTGTTCCCGAAAGCTTCCGCTGGAATTTCGGCGAAAACCTGTATAATGTCTATGTCGCTGCCCGCCGCAAGGCATCCGGCGCGCGCCTCGGCAGCGCCTTCCTGGGTGACATCACGGTAAAATATCTCGAGTGGGGCCGGCCGCAGTTGCCGAAGCTGTTACTCCTGCATGGCTTTGCCGACAGCAAAGACGGTGTCTTGCCGTATGCCAAGGAACTCTCGCGGCGCTTCCACGTGATTGCGCCCGATCTGCCGGGTTTCGGCGAGAGCGAGAAACCTGCACGCGTCGTCTACAACCTCGAGCAGTTTGACACCTGGATCACACGTTTCGCCGATAAGATGCACTTTGACCGGTTCGTGCTGGCCGGGCATTCCCTGGGTGGGGCCATCGCCGCAGAGCTCGCGACGAAAATTCCGCAGCGGGTACAGCGCCTGATTCTGATTTCGGCTGCGGGCCTGGTGCCAACAAACGACGGCGACAATATCTATGAGCGTATCCTGAATGGGCACAATCCGTTCGAGGTTTCATCCTATGAGGATTTCCGCGAGTTTTTCAAACTCATTTTCAGCGACCCCCACAAGGCGCCGTTGCCGGTGAAAAATTATCTCTACATGAAGTTCGCGGCCAACCGCACCTGGTACCACAAGATTTTCCTGGATATGATGGGTGATATTTCAAGCGAAGATTTCATCGACCAGCGTAAGGCAGAGCAGCTGAAGAAATTCGCCGCCATCAAAACGCCGACGCTCATTGTCTGGGGTCGCCATGACGGTTTTTTTCCCGAATCGATCGGCAACTGGATGCACCGCACTGTAGCAGATTCGCGCTATGCCCTGATTGAAGAGGCCGCGCACATGGCACCGATGGAGCAGGCCGATAAGCTGGCGAAGCTGACGCTTTCTTTCCTGAATACATAACCCTAAAAAAGTTGCCGCCGCATAGTGCCGGTCGTGGCTGACGGTGCATGAACAACCTATCTTTGGATATCGGCTGCGGTCCCCATAAGCTGCCCGATGCGATTGGCATCGATATCCGTAAACTACCCGGCATCAAGTATGTGCATAATATGAATAAGGCTCCCTGGCCTGTGAAAGAAAGATTCGATTTTATGCGCTGCCAGCACGTGATCGAACATATTGCGAATCTTCCGGTGCTCGTTAAGGAAATCTATCGCCTGTCCAACCATGGCTGCGTCGTTTCATTCGTGACTCCGCACTACAGCTCTTGTGCAAGCTGGGGAGACCCCACGCATGTGCACCATTTCGGCCGGGGTTCGATTATACAATTGTTTGAAATGGAGTTAGGCAACGACAAATTTGAGACCGTCAAGAATGAATTAAAATTTACCGGAGCGCTGTTTGATTTACCTGGTTGGCTGATCTATAAAATCTCTCCTAAAAAATATGAAAAGTATTTTGCCTGGCGGTACCCGGCCAATGAAATACATACGACGATCAGGATTCTGAAGAAGTGAGATATTCGGGAAAGTGAAACTGCCTTTAGGCAGATTTATGAGTCTTTGGCAAAGGTTAAATGCGTCTATTTTGATTTTCGCGCGGTATCTTTGTAAACCTTCATAACCTCGCTCACAGAAATTTTACTGATATCGTAATCATCGACAAGGGCATCCGAAGCGACGACGAATTGCCGCTGGGCTTCCGTGTAGAGCCCCCACGTTGGTAATATCCACTGGGTCATCAGGCTGATGCTCGGCGTCCCGATGGCGGCAGCAAGATGGCGTGAAGCGGAATCCAGGCAGAATACAAGTTTGGAGTGCTTCATCACAATTGCTGTTTCGAGCAGCGGGTGTTCAGCAAAAATCGTCGTACGGTCACGGACCTTTTTCAGATCCAGTGCGTTAAAAATGGCATCGCAGAGCTGTGATTCGTTCGGGCCTGACACCAGTACGAATTGCAGTTTTTTCTCCAGCACAGCAATGGCTGTGATGAGTTTTGCCCAGTTGGCCGCAGGCCAGCGTTTTCTTTCCGAACTGGCACCGGGATGTATGACGATAAAAGGGGTTTTGATTTTGGGCAGGATATGACCCAGCGGGGGGGCCGTTGTGGGAATGACAAATGTCGTTTTACGCTGCCTTTCGATCGGCGCTATCAAAGCCGCGAGATTCAGGTAAAAATCGATGAAATCCCTCGCCCCTTCTTTCTCAGCGAGCTTTTCCGTAAGTAGCCATGACAGCGATTGATGTTTGAGCCCACCCCGGATCCTGGCGCCGGATAAGAATGCCCAGATGCAGGCCCTGTCATTGTAATCTGTGATGAGTATCCGGGAAAATCTGAAAGCACGGATTTTGCGGGCCCAGAAGAAAAATAATTTCGTTTTGATCCAGATTTTTTTCAGGCCGGAAGTGCGTTTTATGTCCGAAAGCGGAATCGGCCAGATCTCATTGATATCGGTATTTGTACTCAGCGCCGCGGTGTAACGGCCGTCGCAGAGCACCACAATGTGTGCGTGGGGTAACGCCCTGCGCAGCGCGGCATAAGCCGCAGTCTGCACGATGAGATCGCCCATCAGCTTTTGCGAAGTTACGAGAATTTTTTCCGGTGACAAAGCCCTACCGCTGCATCAGTGTTGCAATTGCAATTGATAAAAATTCTTATAAACCTTGCTTTTTCTCAGGAGTTCTTTATGCCTGCCGCGTTCCACAATTTTACCGTCTTTCATGACCAGGATCTGGTCGGCCTTAAAAATTGTCGAAAGCCGGTGTGCAATGACGAATGTTGTCCGGTTCTTCATTACCGATTCAATGGCCAGCTGTACGAGGCGTTCCGATTCGGTATCGAGAGCGCTCGTGGCTTCATCAAGAATCAGAATTCCGGGGTTCTTGAGAATCGCGCGGGCGATCGAAAGCCGTTGGCGTTGCCCGCCAGATAACATCAAGCCGCGTTCGCCGACGATGGTATCATATTTAAGGGGAAGCTTTTGGATGAATTCATCGGCAAAGGCCATTTTCGCCGCGCGGATCACTTCCGCTTCGGGTATGTCAGAGCGGCCATAACACAGGTTTTCGCGCACTGTGCCGTTAAACAGGAAGATATCCTGCGTGACGATGCCAATGCGCTCGCGTAAAGATTCGAGTTTGAACTGGCGGATATCTGTGCCGTCGAATTGTATGCTGCCGTCGGTGACATCGTTGAAGCGCAGAATTAAATCCACCATTGTCGATTTGCCTGCGCCGGAGTGCCCGACGAGCGCGACGGTTTCGCCTCTCTTCGCCTTGAGGCTCACTTTTCTCAGGACCAGTTTATCTGTTCCCGGGTATTGGAATTCGACATCTTTGAATTCGATTTTTTCGACCTCTTCAGGCATCATCACAGGAACCAGGGCTTCTTTCACTTCGGATTTATGGTCGATGATTTCGAAGATGCGGCTACCCGAAGCGATCGATCTCTGCACGAGATTATACCAGCCCGCCATTTGTTTGATGGGGCTGAGCAGCATAATGAGCGTGAATAAGAAGGCAAAGAAGCTTCCCGATGACATCTCCTGATCGAGAATCAGCGTGCCGCCATAGACGATGAGCCCCACGACGATAAATGACGTGATCATTTCCACGAGCGCCGGCCCTAACTGGTGGGTGATGCGGTATAAAAAATTCTGCTTAAAGAGACTCATATTAATCTCTTCAAAGCGTGCAGACTGGTACGGCTCCATGCCGAAGGCGCGGATGATCCGGATGCCCGCGATGACTTCCTGCAGGTGGCCGTTGAGTTCCCCCAGGCGAATCTGTTCATTGGTTGTCAGGCCGCGGATTTTACTGGAAAGAAAATGCACCGGGATCAGCACAATCGGAACGCCGATTGTTGTGATGAGAAGCAATTTGACTGAAATCATCGCCAGGATGATAACATGCGTACCAATGATGAAAAAATTATTGATGGAAGTTCTGAGTTCGGTAGAAGTCGCCTCTGACAGGGTCGTCACGTCATTGATGATACGGCTCATGAGCACGCCGGTTTTTTCTTTCACAAAATACGAAAGTGGTAACCGTATCATGCTCGCATAGAGCTGACGGCGGATATCTGTTACGGCCAGCAATCCCGTTGCTGTCAGCAGATAGACGGTGGCAAAATCAAATATCAGCCGCAGAAGGAAGATTGGCAGAACCAGAAATGAAATATATTTCAGAACCTTGATGGCCGGAATTGTCAGCAAAAACTGGTTCAGTTCGAGCTTTTTTCTGACCCAAAAGGTTTTAATCCCCGATGCAAATTCCATCGCCACGGCGCTGGATTTCTCCTGCTTCAGGATGCTGCGCTCTTTCTCGTAAAAATCTTTCATCTGCGGGGATTCAATCAGGCTTTTTAGCTCGGCGGGATGAGTTTTTGCCAGCTGACCAACCTCCCAGATTTCAAAATGGACCTGCAGGGGTTTTGAACCACCGGTTTCAATGACGTCGAAAATCGGCTTCAGCGATAAGAGGCTCAGCCCGTTAAAAATAGAGAAAAGGAAAGAGGCGAGCAGCCCCATAAAAAACCGCCGTTTATATTTCGAAGCATAACTCAGGATACGGAAATATATCTTTCGGTTCATTAGGTTGGGCCATCGGCACTAAACGATTCAGGCCGTAAAACGGTTGCCTGCGTTCAGCTAAATGTGGTTTCTGGGCTGATCTGAGTTTCCGCTCTGGCCGGATGCCACGCCGCATCGTTATTCTGACGCAGAAAGAGATCGGTGATTTGGTCGTGGTGACCGCGCTTATCAGGGCGTTGCATAAAAACTTCCCCGGCCATGAACTCATCGTTGCCAGCCGCCCTGTCGTGCGCGAAGTCTATGCGAACAACACCGCCATTTCAGGCTTTGTGAATATTCAGCTTGCGGATGTGAAAAAGGGCCCTGTAGGTAAACGCGTCGCGGCTTTTTTTCGCTACCTGTGGATTCTGCGGCGGTTAAAAGCAGAAATCGTACTACAGCTGGAAGCCAATGATGTCATGGCTTTGTGGACCCGCTTCTCGGGAGCGAAGATTCGCATCGGTGTCCGTAACCAAACCTTTCGCCGCCTGTTTTCGGCCATAAATACCCTGGCCGAAGGGGAGCAGAGTGCCTTGCTTTTTTATCTGAGTTTTCTTGATCCTTTGGCTGCTGCTCCGGCTGGTTTCAAGACCGAGCTCTTTGCCCATTCCCGGCGAGGGCTACGCAAGGCGGATGGCATTCTTATCCATCCCGGTGCGCGTATCCAGGAAAAGCTCTGGCCCGTGGCAAAGTGGCTGGAATTCCTGGGGCGCCTCCGGAAAAAATATCCCCGTTTGCGAATCCGTGTCGCTGCAAGCATCTTTGATAAAGACATCTGCGACAGCATCCGGGAGGGCGCAGACCCGAAGTGGAAGCTGGAGTGGGCGGAGATAAAAACTTTCCAGGATTTATGTAACGCCGTCGCCGAATCCGAACTCGTGATGGTTATGGATTCCTCTCCCCGCCATGTCGCTGCCGCGTATGATGTACCGACAATAGCGATAGTTCCGGAATGGACGTTGAATGACTGGGGTATTTACGATAAAAACCGGCACCGCGTTGTGGTTTCCCACACGGTGCGCCCGGTTTTTGGTTTAGATACCATTGAAGTGGCTGCGGTGTCGGATGCATTTGAAAAATACTGGCGGGAACTGAAAAAATCCCCGCCGAAACGGATTCGGGGATTACGGAAGGAGCAAACAAAATGAATCGATACAAGGTAATTTTCCGGGCATGCGATGCGGTGCAGAGCCTTAGAAACCCGCGGCCTTTCGGTCTCGATAAAAAGACGCTGATCAAGATCTGTTTTTTAAGTCTCGTCGAATCGCTGAAGGCGGTCGATCACGAAATTTATATCATGGGCGATAAATTGTCCGACGAGATGATGGAATTTTTCGGGCGTTTCAAGGCCACGGTGACCAACGGCGTTTATGGCAACGATGAATCGATACGCATGACCTTCCGCCAGGCATTAAAATACGAAAATGAAGACTGGGTTTATTTTTGCGAAGACGACTACATTCACCAGCCGCAGACCTTTCAGTATATTGACGAATTTATCACAAACCGCGAAGAAATCATGGCATACGAGCCGCGCCGGGCGATCTTTAAACTTTTCGTGCGCGACCTGAATAAAAAAGACCTCTTCATCCATCCGCCGGATTACCCCGACCGCTATAAGAAGGACTGGAAAAGACATTCTTTTCTCTTCCTGAGTAAGTACTGTCACTGGCGGCAGATTTCACACACAACTTTTACGTTTATGGGGCAGGTGAAATCATTGCGCAAATTCGAGAAGCACCTCTTCCATTCGGCGCACACCGCGCACGACGGATACCTGAGCCGTAAGCTTTATGGCAGGCTGCTTTTTATGGGGCGGGGTATCGCGGTTTCGCCAGTGCCCGGCCTTGCATGCCACCTGCATGAAGAAACCCTGACGCCCCTCGTCGACTGGCAAAAGCTGGTAGAACACTATAAAGAAAGGCTCTAAGCCGAATAGGTTTACGCCCTGTCGCAAAGTAGGTTTGCGGTGGAAAAGATTATGGCAAAACCTAAAATTCTGATTTCCGACAACCTGGATCAGGACGGCGTAGATATCCTGACCGCATCCGGGCTTTTCGATGTCGATTTCCGCAAGAAGACCAGCCGCGAAGAACTCGAAGCAGTCATCGGTGAAGTCGAAGGCCTGATTATCCGTTCGGCTTCCAAGGTCGATAAGGCCCTCGTGGAAAAAGCAGGTAAGCTCAAGGTAGTCATCCGCGCCGGTGTGGGTGTCGACAACATCGATATTCCTGCCTGTTCGCAGAAGGGGATTGTTGTGATGAACGCGCCTGCGGGAAATTCTATCTCCACCGCCGAGCAGGCCATTGCCCTCATGTTCGCTCTCGCGCGTAAACTACCGCAGGCGCACGGTTCGATGAAACAGAAAAAATGGGAGAAAACAAAATTCCAGGGCTCGCAGCTTACGGGTAAAAAACTCGGCGTCATTGGCCTCGGCCGTATCGGCAAAGAGGTGGTGAAGCGCGCGAAAGGCCTGCAGATGGAAGTTCTCGGTTTTGATCCTTACATTCCGAAAGAGAACCTGGGGCACCTGGAAATCCGCCTCGAGCCGATCGACGCGATTCTGAAAGAGGCAGATTTTATCACGGTACACACGCCCTTGACCGATGCGACGAAGGGTCTTGTGAACGAGAAAAATCTCTCTATGCTGAAGCCGGGCGTTCGCCTCATCAACTGCGCGCGCGGCGGTATCTATGACGAAGCCGCTGTAGCGAAAGGCGTGCAGGAAGGTATCATTGCCGGTGCTGGTCTCGATGTGTTTGTCGAAGAGCCTCTGCCCGCGACCAGCCCGCTCTATGATCTCGACGATGTCGTACTGACGCCGCACCTCGGCGCATCGACGGACGAGGCACAGATCGAAGTTGCGAAAGAAAGCGCCGACTCGATGGTGGCCTTTTTCAAAACCGGTGTCGCGCGCAATTCCCTGAACTTCCCCACGATCGACCCGACCTCGATGGATCAGCTTGCGCCATGGTTTACGCTCTGCGAGCAGGTCGGTTCATTCATTGGCCAGATGGTCAAAAACCCGATTAAGGACGTCGAGATCGCTTACCGCGGCGAATTTACCGCGCTGAACCTTGGTCCTTTGGAAATCGCCCTGACGAAAGGTTTACTCTCTGTGGCGTTGGGCGATGATGTCAACCTCGTCAACGCGCCGATTCTTGCAAAAGAGCGCTCGCTGCGCATCACGGGCAGAAAAGACGAAAAGGGCGAGAAAGAATCGTCTGTCATCAAAATCACCGTGTACGACGAAAAGGAACGTTTGACGCTCAAGGCCTCGGTGGGTGCCACCGGCGGATTTATCACTGAACTCAACGGCAATTCGCTCGAACTCAAGCCTGAGGGCAATCTCCTTTATATCCAGAATACAGATACCCCAGGCGTAGTAGGTCATCTCGGGACATTCCTGGGCGAGCATAAGATCAATATCTCGAGCATGCAGCTCTCGCGTGCCGCCAAAGGGGGTGAAGCCCGCACCTTCCTGGGGCTCGACGACGAAATGTCCAAGGCGCTGATCGATACCCTCAAAAAGAAAGAATTTATTGTTGAGGCGCGCTTCATCAAGATTTAGTCCGCCGTGGCTGCGCGCGAGGGCTCCTTTCTCGGGAAAATCTTCCGCCGCCTCGCGGATTTTTTTGACGGGCAGCGTAAGCCCGGTAGATCTTTGCTGGCAGGTTCACCCCGCGAAGTTGATATTGTCACTCTCGCGATTGTCTTCATTGGACTTGTCGTAGCCGGCACTTTGATTCATACCTGGTATTTTCTGCTGTGGAATGTTCTGTTCGCCGCCTTTTTTTGTGTGGGTACTTGGTTGATTTTTTACTCTGCGCGCTGGCGCCCCGGCGCGCGGGGGTTCTTGCTGGGCCTATTACTACTGGCATCGATACCCGCGGCGACCGATCGCCTCTTAGGGCTTTTTACTTTTTCTCTGTTGTTTCTTTTTCTTTTGCGCGGCCTCTTGATTTCAGAAAACTTTCTGCGCCGTGAAACACTGAGCGTCATCGCTGTGGCGTTACTGTGTTTCAGCTCTTATGGGGCGTTCACGGCAGTTCTTGAGAGTGTGCGTAGCTTATTTTTGCATCTGCGCGCGCCGATTCCGCTACAGTGCGAAGCAAAATCTGAGCAGAGACTCTGCCGTGCTGGCGAGGTTGCGTTTTCGGTGCCGGAGTACTGGCGGCCGGGAGGCAACTCACGGTTGGTCGAAGATTTGAGGTTGGTTGCTCCGTTGAAGCCTTATGCTGATAGCGCAACAGATAATACCATCGCTTTTGCTGCGTTTGCCGCCCCGTCAGCGCAGGTCATGCAGCAGATACAAAATTTTTTCATTAGTCAGAAGGGGTTTATGCGCAGCAAGGCGATGAATAGTGAACCTTTGACGCCGCAGCAAATTCTGAAAAGCCATGATACTTCGCTCTACGCCGTTCGTTATCAGGGCAGTTCGGTTCCCGGATATCTTGCCGGCAGCGAAGAGATGACGGCGCTCGTGCTGCTGCATGAACGCCGCGGCATGACCTGGCTCTTTGTCGTCGATGGTACCGATCTTTCGGCGCGTGAATTTATTTTACACCGGATTATCAGCGGTTTCCGCTAGCGGTCAGCAGCACCGACGCCTGGCAGACAACCGCTTCACGGCGACCGACCGCATCGACCTTCTCATTCGAACGCCCTTTGACACTGATTTGATCCAGGGCGATGTCCATGAGTGTTGAGAGTGAACGGCGGATGTCTTCGCGCACGGGGGCAATCCGCGGCTCTTCGCAGATAATATTGCAGTCGATATTGCCAATCGTGTAGTTACGCGTCCGCATTTTTTCAAGGGCAAAAGCCAGGAAATCACGGCTCGGCCGGTTCTTATTCGCGGCGTCAGAAGGCGGAAAATAATGACCGATGTCGAAATCGGCAAGAGCTCCTAAAATTGCATCAGTGATTGCATGAAGCAGTACATCCGCATCGGAATGGCCGGCGAGTGCAAACGGTGCAGGAATTTTTATACCCCCGAGCCAAACACCATCTCCGGTTGTTGTTCGGTGGATATCGTAGCCCAGGCCAATGCGGCACGAGGCCGCTGGGGTTGCCGCTGCCATGGATGACATCTTTGCGGCAACCCAATGCGCCTTACGATCCCGCGGCGACTACCTTGACTGTCGGTAGGCTGGTAAACTGTGTGGGCGTCGTCTCTTCCGTCGGTTCGCTTTCAGGCGGCAATGCCAGCAGGCGTTCGACTTCCTGTACGTCTTTGTCACCGCGGCCAGAAAGGCAGATCAGAATCAGCGGGTTCTTTTTGCCCTTCTTCTTCATCTCTTCAATGTAGTTCTTTGCTGCCGCCAGTGCATGCGCCGACTCGAGTGCGGGAATAATGCCCTCTTCGCGGGCGAGTTCCTGAAATGACTCGAGGGCCTGTTTGTCTTTGACTGCAACATACTGCGTGCGGCCCTGCTTCAAAAGGTAAGCATGTTCGGGCCCGACACCCGGGTAATCGAGGCCAGCGGAAATCGAATGCACATCGTTCACCTGACCGTCGGGAGACTGCAGTATGTAGGTGAGGGCACCCTGCAGTACGCCGGGTTTACCTGCGACCAGGGAAGCTGAGTGGTTACCGGGGGTTAATCCCCCCGCGCGGCCGCCGGCTTCAGCGCCGATGAGCTCCACCTTGGTGTCTTTGAGAAAACCATAGAACATACCCATGGCATTGGAGCCGCCGCCGACGCAGGCGAACACCGCTTGCGGCAGTTTACCTTCGGCTTTCATAATCTGCTGGCGTGCTTCACGGCCAATGATTGACTGGAACGTACGCACCATTGTTGGGTAAGGATGCGGCCCGATGACGCTGCCGATGAGATAGTAGGTGTCGTCGACATTCTTCGACCAGTCGCGCAGCGCTTCGTTGACCGCATCGCGCAACGTGCCATGTTCGCCGCCGACGCCGGCAACTGTCGCACCCAGAAGGCGCATGCGGAAACCATTGAGGGCCTGGCGGCGCAGGTCTTCAGAGCCCATATAGATATGTGCGGGTATTTTCATGAGCGCCGCAGCCGTCGCGGTTGCGACACCATGCTGGCCGGCACCGGTTTCGGCAATGATGCGCTTCTTTTTCATCTTCTGCGCGAGAAGCGCCTGGCCTAAAGTGTTGTTAATCTTATGCGAGCCGGTATGGAGCAGGTCTTCGCGCTTGAGATAGATCTGCGCATTGTAGCGCGCCGACAGGTTGGCGGCATAGGTGAGCAGCGATGGGCGCCCGGCATAATCATTGTAAAGCCCGAGCAGTTCTTTTTCGAACTTTTTATCCTTGCTGAATTTTTTCCACGCGGCGTTGAGCTCGTCAAGCGCCGGAATTAATAATTCTGAGACAAAACGCCCACCGAATTCGCCGAAATACCCTTCGGGGATTTCAATTTTTTTTGCGGGCGGTGCCTGGATTTTCGGTTTAGTCTTTACGCTTTTCTTTTTTGCTGCCATTAAAAGTCTTCCTCTGCTTCTTCTACGGAAGTATAGACGTCAAAAACCTTGTCGAGCATGGTGACCTGCAACAGGTTCAGTATATTCTGCTCCGTGGCGACAAGGCGCAGCTCACCGTTCTCGCGCCGGCAGATTTCGGCGTACCGGGCGAGTACGCCCAGGGCCGAGCTCGAAATATGCTGTGCGGCTCCCAGATCGACAATGACCTTGAAGCGGCGTTTTTCGGCGAGGGCGTTCAGGGCGTCTTCGATTTCATAGACCTGATGCGGGCGTATTGAGCCCGACAGCATCAGCAGTGCGACAGAACCTTCGGTGGCTATCTTCATAAGGTCAGGCACGGCAAATTACGCGCCGCAAAAGTAGGATGTTTCGCTGCCATCGATCCGGCGACATTATGTCACATCTTTGATACAGGTCAAGCATATATTGAACAGCAGGCGGGCGGGGGCTGTAGCCTAGCTAAGAGTTTGACGGCCTGTCTGACTGCCAGACTATGGATAGTTGGAAAGTGGCGTTTGCCGCTTTTTTTTTTGAGGCGTTCCCCGCAACTACAACGGCTGGTAAAAACGGGGAAGCCCCGAATCAGACAACTCGAATAAGCCGAGTCGAATATGACGATTGCAGAAATTACGGAAAAACAGGTATCTGAGCGCGCTGAGGCGGCGTTGCCGGCGGAGCTGAAGCTGCACAAGATCGCTTTTTTCCACAGCAAGGGCAATACCCGCATCGTGGTTCAACTCGATAAACCGTCGGATGTATACGGTTCTGTAAATATCGGCGAGTGCGAGCGGTATGCACGCACGCTGCGCGACAGTCTCGACGATCTTGAGAAAGTCAGCGGCATGAACCTGAACTATTCGCTGGAGGTATCTTCAGCGGGTGCCGAGCGCGAGCTGGCGTCGCTCGCCGAAGTGCGCAGGTTCAGCGCATTGCCGCTGAATGTCACCTTTGCCGCCGAAAATGGCAAGGTGCATTCCGAAGTGCTGAAGGCGGCATCGTTTGAAGGCGAGGTTGTAACCTTCCAGCTGGCGGATTGCAAGCTCAACCGCAAGAGACTTTCGCCGAAAAAGATTTTAGCGGCGCCGCCTTACCGGGTGGAATGGAATAATATTAAGAAAATACGGCTGCACCTCGACGTGTAGCGATGTGAGGAGAAAAGAAAATGGCACGAGCAAAAAAGGCGGTAGTTGAAAAGAAGCGATCGTTCTTTGAGGATATCCAGCAGGTAACGCAGGATAAGGGTTTCGACAAACAGGAAATTCTCGAAGTCGTGGAAGCAGGTCTCATCGCCGCTTACAAACGTAAATACCGCACAACCGACAACGTCAAGGTCGTGATGGACAAAGAAAAAGACGACGTGTTTGTCGTCGCGCGCCGCGTTGTCGTCGATAACGTCGTTTTACCTGGCATGCAAATTCTGCTCGAAGATGCAAAAAAAGTGAATCCCGACATTAAACTCGGTGAAGAAATTGATATTATAGAATACCCGCTCGAATTCGGCCGCATCGCCGCGCAGACTGCCATGCAGATCGTGGCGCAGCGCCTGCGCCAGCTCGAACAGAATAAAATACGCGACGCCTACGAAGGCAAGATCGGCGAAATCATGAACGGCTATATTCTGCGTAAACGCGGCGATACCGTTTACGTCGATCTCGGCAAGGTCGAGGCGATTATGCCGGTGAAACACCAGATTCCGAAAGAGCGCTACCGCGTAGAAGACAAGATCAAGGTTTTACTGCACTCGATCGAACAGGATAAGGGAGGCGGGCCGCTGCGCGTCATCGTTTCGCGCGCCGACCGCATGTTCGTGCAGAAACTTTTTGAAAAAGAAGTTCCTGAAATTTTCGAAAAGATTGTAGTCATCAAAACGATCGGCCGTATTCCCGGTGAGCGTTCAAAGGTCGTTGTTGCGTCTGAACGCCAGAACGTCGACCCGGTCGGCGCCTGCGTCGGTGTGCGCGGTGTGCGCATTCAGGCAATTGTGCGTGAACTGGGTACCGAGCGTATCGACATTGTCGAATGGGCGGCAGATCCGCGTGAACTCATCACCAACGCACTGACACCGGCATCCCCAAGCCTTGTCAAGGTAGACCCGGTCAGCCGTGAAGCCCTCGCCGTCGTGCCCGATAAAGACCTCGCGATCGCCATCGGCCGCGAAGGCACGAACGTGAAGATCGCTTCGTACATCACGCAGTATAAAATCGATGTAAAATCCGAATCGCAGTTCTCGCAAGAGATGGCGTCTCCCGAGGCGAGAAAACGCCTCGATGAGATTTTCGATGTCGCAGCGCCAGAAGAAGCACCCGCAGAAGAAGAGGGTACGTCGCTCACTGCGCTGCCAGGGCTCGCACCGCGGATCATCCGCATTCTGAAAGACAATAATATCCGCTATATCGAAGACCTTGTTTCGATGGATGAGGAAAATCTCGTCAATATCGAAGGTATCGGTCGCGCGACGGCAAAGCGCATTATGGAGATCATCTCTGAGAACGTCGAGTTCGAAGAAGGTGAAGAGAACCAGGAAACACAAGAGAACCAAGAACTTGACGCGGCGCCTAAAGCCTAAGTCAAGACATAAGGAACATAAAAGCGCGCATGGCAGACAAAATTAAACTAACGCCGAAGAAGATCGTGCTGAAGAGCAATTCTTCAAAAGACTCGATCGCAGGCAAAATCAGCGCGCAGAAAGTACGCGACGACCAGCAACGCGAAGAAGAGCGTAAGCAGCAGCAAGCTAAGGCGCCGGTCCCAACCACTACCAGCACTACCGCTGCGAAGCCTGCGGTTGCCGAGGTCAGAAAACCTGTCGAACGTGTACCGCCAAAACCGCGTACCGTTTTCGTTCAGGATGAACGGCAACCCAAGACCGAAGCCGAAGAGCGCGAGGTCAAAAAAGGTCCGGGTACAAAACCCGGCGCCGACAAAAAGAAATCCAACCTGCGCGAAGATATTCTCAAAAAAGAAGAACACAAGAAGTTCTTCATCGGCCAGAAGCAGCGAGACCGGGGCAAGCCCGAACAGTCGCAGGCCGTTTCATCCGTGCCGTCAAAAATCAAGATCACTGAATTCGTTCAGGTTGGCGAGCTGGCTAAAAAGCTCAACGTGCGTGCGCCCGAAATTATCGCGAAACTGATGCAGATGGGCGTTATGGCGACGATTACCCAATCGATCGATGCCGAAACCGCTACGCTGCTCGCTTCAGAATATGGCTGCCAGATCGAAGTTATTTCACTCTATGAAGAGACGCTGATCCAGGAAGAACCTGATACAGCAGAAGAACTCGTCAACAGGCCGCCGGTCGTAACGATCATGGGTCACGTCGACCACGGTAAGACAAAGCTGCTCGACGCGCTTCGCCAAACCGACGTTGTTGCAACCGAAGCGGGTGGTATCACACAGCACATCGGGGCATACCAGGTGACGCGCCCGAAAGGTAAAATTACCTTTCTCGATACGCCGGGTCACGCCGCGTTCTCAGCGATGCGCGCGCGCGGTGCCCAGGTGACTGACATCGTCGTTCTCGTCGTCGCCGCCGATGACGGTGTGATGCCGCAGACTGAAGAAGCGATCTCGCATGCGAAAGATGCGAAGGTGCCAATCATTGTCGCGGTAAACAAGATCGATAAACCTGCGGCAAATATCGACCGCATCAAACAAGATCTCGCTAAATTTGAAATTCTCTCCGAAGACTGGGGCGGTACCACGCCTTTCATTCCGATTTCAGCGCTCCAGAAATTGAATCTCGATAAACTCGAAGATGCAATTCTCGCGCAGGCCGAAGTCATGGAAGTCAAGGCGAACCCGAACAAACATGCCATCGGCACTGTCGTCGAAGCGAAACTCGACCAGGGCCGCGGTCCCGTGGCGACGATTCTCGTGCGTAACGGCACGCTGCGCGTCGGCGATGCTTTCGTCGTTGGCCTCGAGGGCGGCAAAATCCGTGCGATGTATAACGACAAGGGCCAGACCGTCAAAGAAGCCGGCCCTGCAACACCGGTGGAAATTCTCGGCTTATCGGGAGTTCCCAACTCAGGCGATATCATGAACGTGATGGCGACCGAACGTGAAGCGCGCGAAATCGCCGACAAACGTCAGGAACTCGCCCGCCACCAGCAGGCGCAGCAGGTTAAAAAGGTCAAACTCGAAAACTTCGACGCGACCATCGAAGAGGGCAAACTCAAGGAATACAAGGTCATCATCAAGGGTGACGTGCGCGGTTCGGTCGAAGCGCTCACGGCTTCGCTTGAAAAACTGTCGAATGACGAAGTGCGCGTGCGTGTCATCATGGGCTCAACCGGTGAGATTACCGAGAGCGACGTGATGCTGGCATCTGCGGCGAAAGCGACGATTATCACTTTCAACGCGCGTGCCAATGCCAAGGTGCGCGACATTGCTTCCAAAGAAGCGGTGCCGATCAAGAATTACAGCATTATCTACCAGGCGATCGACGACATGAAACTCGCCCTCGGCGGTATGCTGTCTCCGGATATCTCAGAGCGCGTTAACGGCGAAGCCGAAGTGCGCCAGGTCTTTAAGATTTCCGGTATGGGTACAGTGGCGGGTTGTTCGGTACGTTCGGGCTTCCTGAAACGCACGAACCCGATCCGCGTACTGCGCGACGGCGCCGTAGTGTTTACGGGTGCATTCAAATCGCTGAAACGCTTTCAGGAAGACGTCGGTGAAGTCAAAGAAGGTTTTGAGTGCGGTATTCTGATCGAGAATTTCAACGACATCAAGGTCGGCGATGTGATCGAGGGCTTCGAAAAAGTCGAGACACAGCGCACCTTTGAAGAAGCGGGAAGTAAGTAATCCCACCGGACCCGAAAGGGTCCGAGGCTAACGATGAACGATATCAAGAGATTGCGCCTGCAAAATCAGATTTTTCGTCATGTGGCAACGTATTACCAGAAGATGGCGGGCGCGAGAAATGCCCGGGCAACCCTGGAGCTGCCTGATGCCGAAGGCGCCACGCCGCGCAACCCCTTTGAAGTCACCGATGCCGGTAAATTTACCGAGCAGGTATCGGACTATTGCACGTTCACACGTTGTGAACTTTCTTCAGACGGCTCATTTGCGAAAATTTTCGTAAGCATCTGGGGCACTGCTAAAGAGCAGGAGCGCATCTTCAAGGAAATTCAGCGTATGGCCCATGGCATGCGTTCGAGCATTGCCAAGAACATCCGCATGCGTGCGATACCGCATCTCGCCTTCGTACAAGACCATTCGTTCGAGCGCGCCAGCGAAGTCGATAAGCTGATCTAAGGAAGTTCTGCAAAAGCCAAAATTAGGAGCGCAAATGTCAGCATTTGCGGGCATTCCCTCGCGCGGCCTTGGCCGCGCTTGACTTTTGCAGAACTTCCCTAGCGCGCCGGGCTGAAGCGCCGCGCGAGAAATTTTTTCACCACAAAGGGCAGCCTTGCCATCAGCGACACCAGGATCACCATGATTTTAGGGAAATTAATTTCGCGTTTCTTCTTTAGAATACCACGTACGATAATTTCTGCGGCCTTATCGGCACTCATGAGAAAGGGCAGGGGGATGGTTGACTTTTCGACCATCGGCGTTTCGACAAAGCCGACATGCACCGTGGTCACGGCGACACCGCTATTTTGAAGATCCAGGGCCAGGCATTCCATGAAACGACTGAGGCCTGCCTTGGGCGAAGAGTAACCTGCGGCATCGGGCAGCGCCGAATACGAGGCGAGCGAGCTGATGGCGACCACGTGACCTGAGCGGCGCGCGACCATTTGTGGCAACAGAGCCGTAATGGTAGCGAGTGCACCGGTGTAATTGGTCTGTGCAACCGGGCCAACCGCCGGCCACGACCATGAGAATTGTAAATCCGTGGCGATGCCAGGCGACATGGATGTCGCAGCTGTGCGCACACCGACGCCGGCATTGGCGATGACGAGGTGAATGCCACCGAATTTTTTATCGAGGGCGACGATTGTCTTAACGGCAGCATCTGCCTTTGCCACATCGAGCGTAACCGCGGTCGCCTTGCCACCCGCCGCGCGAATATCGGCGGCGATCTTTTTCAGCAGGGGCAAGCGCCGCGCCGTCAAAATGACGTGTATACCCCGTGCCGCGAGATTGCGCGCCAGCGCTTCGCCGATGCCGCTCGAGGCGCCGGTGATTAGGGCGGTGCGCGGGCTTATTTCCAATTTGCGAGAATGAGGCCTGTGATCGAGAGGCCTACCAGGTTATAAATGGCATTGATGAATACCAGTTTCCACGAGCGACCTTCCCATGCCTTTTGGCCGAGGGTCTGAGGCAGAAAGAACCCCAGCCATGTGAAGAATGCAGCCGAAAGGCCTAAGGACATGGGCTTGGGCGGCATTTGGGGCATCGTGGCATTGCCGAAAAAATGCCAGACGAACATGTTGTGCGCCAGCACCCAGATGATCAGGAACGAACCCACCACCATTAAGAATGCGCTGAAGACAAACTGCTTCGGGTCGGGTTTAAAATCTGCAGGAAATCCCATTTCTTTTGCCCAGGTTTTTCCGAAGACCGGGCCATACCAGAGAAAGCCGAAAACAAAATTGGCTGCGACGGCGGCGCCGATGGCCAGGTAATTGAGTTGGATTGTTTCCATAGGCAGGCGTGCGCCCATTTTGATAATATGGCAAGTCTTTATCGGTTGAAATCCGTCACCAATACGCCGTCCTTGGGAATGCCGTAGACCGCCAGCGGTTCGGTTTTACCGCGCAACTGTACGCGGGCATGATATTCCGCGGGAATATCTTTTAGCCCGGCGTGGGCCGCGACGGTCTCTGAAAACAAAAGCCATGTGCCTAGTTTTTTGTTCGCGTGTTCGAGCCGGCTCGCGGTATTCACGACGTCGCCGATGGCGGTGACGTGCGCGGCCCTGCCATAACCGAGTTCGCCCACAATCGCGGGCCCCGCATGCAGGCCAATACGGATCTCGAGCGGGTTCTGAATTTCTTCGGACAGGACTTCATTGATGAGCCCTAACTGCTCGTTCATGCGCAGCGACGCATGCAGCGCGCTTTGCGCCGCGGTCTCGATGTCGCCGTTCAGGCCAAAGATCGCCATAATGCCGTCACCAATGAACTTATCGATGAAACCGTTATGCTGTTCAATGATCTTGCCCATGCTGCGGAAATACTGGTTTAACACGAAGACGACATCATACGGAAGTTTGTTTTCGGAAAACGACGTAAAACCCTTGAGATCCGAGAAAAATACCACCACTTCTTTTTCTGCGCCGTTTGCGTCTGCGCGGCGTGTCAGCAGCGCGGCGGCGCCGGCATGTGTTGCCTGCGATGCGCCGATCAGCGGCGCGATTTTCACTTCGCCCGAGACACGCGCCTGGCAGGCGAGGCGCACATCGTTTTCGGCAGCGATTTTTTTCAGGACGCCGCGCTCAGCGCTTTCAGCGGGCGACAGGTTCTCGCTGCCTGACAGTACGCGCACACGGCAGGTCGAGCAACGCCCGTTACCGCCGCAGACATGCGCATGCTCGATACGGTGGGCGAGGCTGCCTTCAAGCAGCGTAATGCCGCTGGTCACCCGTATCTCAGGGCCGCCCGCATAGCTGATGCGTATCGTGGCCCGGCGCCGGGCCTTGCGCAGCAATATGATACGCGTGAGAAAGAGACTGCCGATGAGCAGGGCTACCAGCGCCATACCGATCAGGTAAAAAATTCCCTGTGTCAGCACCACGCGTTGCGGCCAGCCGCCGTGTTCGAGTATAACTTTCCGCAGCCACTCGGGATTTTCAGCCAGGCGGAAAACCTGGTTGGCCGCTGCAGTCACTCCGGCTAAGCCCAAAAGTGGTATGGTCGTATAGAGTACCGCGAAGCGCGTGCGGTAGCGTTCGAACCAGGGTTTGAGGCTCAGGATGTCGGTCACGCCATAGTAGGCATGCACCCAGATCAGCAGCGACATAAAGAGCAGAAAGTACATCGCACCGCCACGAAAGTTGTGGTAAAGATAAAAGGCATAGGTATCGTTGTAACCATAAACCCACCACTGCATACGCGTGCCGCAGATGTGCAGTAAAAGAAAGAGGGGGATTGCCAGCCCGGTGAAGATCTTGATTTTTTCACGGGTACTGAACCGCCACGACTGGCGGAACATGAGCCGCCAGATCGCGCTTTGCGCGTGCAGGAAAAGCGCGAGTGGAAATACGAACTGAATCACCGGGTTACGCCAGAACAGCAGAAAAAATTTGCGCCCGCTTTCCATAGCTTCCAGCGAGATCAGGCCCAGCGCATGATTCAGAAAGTGCGTCGCCGCGAAGAACATCAGCACGAGAGAGGCCGCGAGACGTATACGAATGAGAATCGGCGTCTGGGTCCATTGCAGCATACTGCACGCCGACACCGCCGAGGCCGGCGTCAAATTGAAATTGTTAACCGAGGTCGTTCACGACTTCGCTGTTGCCATGGAGGCCCTGGGCCGTGATCAGGTAACGCACGAGAGCGGTGCGCAGGGTTCGCTGGTCCTTGGCTTTGATCTGGATGTCTTCCTTCAGCAAGTACCTGACGTAATCGGCTTCATGGTGGCATTTGACATAGGTTCTGAGCAGATCAAAATATCTTCGCTCCTGGTTTGCTTTGTCCCAGTGGTTGCCAAAGAGCCGCGCCATCTCAGCCCTGACTTCGGCATTGGATCGATGTTGCAGCAGAAAACGCAGCAGATACGCGGCTTCGAGAACACCTTTAAAACGGGTCTGGGCCGTAACGGGTGCTAATTTGGAGGTATGGATGATGGTCATAAGCGAAAGCGTGGATAAATGAAAACCTGGTTGATTTAACTTTGGCCCTCCATTGGATATTGGCTGATCATATACTAATTAAAACCTTGTGTCAAGAGTCGACATGTGTAATCTCTAATACCTAGGTATTAGAAATCACACTTTTTTATCCACCTCATGCAGAAATACGGTCAAGCGCTGTAACTTATCCTTTGCCGGCGATGCGGGAGTGTTGTCCCTGCCGATGGTCTTACGGTAAATGGACGAGAGATGCACTTTGAGGGTATTCGGTGAGAGTTGCATCTTTTTAGCAATGGCTGACCGGGATAGCCCGTCGGCGATCAGGCAGCATAGCGTTGCTTCCTGGTAGGTGAGGTTATATGCCACCTGAAGGTGGGCAAACAGCGATTCGGTATTCTTCTCGCCGGTTCCAAGCTGCGGCCCGGAAGAGCGGAAAAATCTCTGGAAAAAAACAATCGCGATGAGCGCAGAGCCGCTGGTCAGAAAGACGTTGAGAACCTTATCCACCGGCACGAAGAATTCATTGATGATCCAGGAAAACACCAAGGCGGCAGCGATGGCAGCAATGCCTCCGGCAATGCGCAGGTATTTATGGGAAGTCGCGGGCAGGTGTCCGGTTTCAAAGAGCGCCTTGGCAAAAAATACACAAACGGCGGCTTCGCTGGCGTTCCCCAGCGGAAAAATTTCCACGCCGAACACGGGCAGGTGGCAGGTAAGAGCACCGAGCCAGAAAACAATAAAGATGAAACGCATACGTTTTGTGAATGCCGTGTCCTGCTGCGGAAGGCTGAGCAGGTAAAAGCCCACGACGACGCAATAGGCATTGCTAAAGGCATAAAGAGCGGCCCCACCACCGAGTAGCGGGTAGTATCCCCAATTATATTTCTGCAATCCGGAAATGAATAGCGTGTCACCGGCGGTAAACCAGAATGAGTATTCGAGGATTACCAGAATAACGATGGTCAAAAAATCCGCAATATGCGAAGCGAGGTTTTTCGGCTGCCCCGAGAGTGCAAAAGCGATACGCAGAAAGGCCCATGGAATCAAGGCGATAAAATGGTATCCAATAAACAGAATGACTTTTGCTTCGTTGTAAGATTTCGCCAAAAAGAGCTGCATCAGCGATAAATTCCACAGCGCCAGCGCCGCATAAAAGATAAACAGCGGCCAGGTGTACTTGCTCCGTGGTCTGCCGGAGAAAATCAGGAACAGCAATGCGCTATCGGCAAGAAAACCTGCCAGCGGAATCATGAAGTAGTATTGCAAAAGGGGATTCACAAATCTTGCGGGAAGTTCCCGGAAACAATCTCAGCGAAATTGCAGTCTCGTCTAAACTCCACACGTCAAGCGTAGCTTAAATTATAGAGAGTTTTTATCATGTCGAAAATCCACATGATTGTATAGGTTTTGACGACACTGCCATTGGATTGTTTTTCCCTCTTTCTGTGGCTGTTGCGCTCAGCCATGGCCTCCAGGCCGGCCTGATTTGCAGCGCTAGTCTTTGAGAAACAAATCCCGGGTGGCGCTGGGTCTCGGGAAGGCGGAGTGCCCCAGAGAAAATGGCTGCGAACGAACGTGATTTTTTTTACCGTCTCACTCCCGATGAGATTATCGATGCGGTGGTGAAACTTGGCCTCGAACCTTCGGGGCATGTCGCCCAACTCAATAGCATGGAGAACCGTGTCTTTGACCTGAGGCTCGAAAATGGCAGTCATGTCGTGACAAAGTTTTACCGTCCCGGCCGCTGGTCGGCGACGCAGATTCTCGAAGAACATGCATTCCTGTTCGATCTCAGGGAGAACGATGTGCCCGCGCTCGCGCCGCTGCAGTTTTCAGGCCAAAGTCTGTTCGAAGAGCAGGGCATCCACTTCGCGATCTGGCCGCGTACCGGTGGCCGTGAGCCCGAAGAGCTGAGCGAAATCGATCTGCAGATTCTCGGACGCCTGCTCGCGCGCCTGCACAATGTCGGTGCGGCGCGTTCTTTTAAAAGCAGGCCGCTCTTTACGGCAGAGCGCTTTGTGCACGAACCTGTGCAGGTGCTCAAAGACAAAAAATACCTGGGTTCGCAGTTTCAATCCCGCTATGAGGAACTGGCAGAAATCGTCGCCATTGCCTTTGCGCAGCGCGCGGCGGATGTACCGCTGCTGCCGATACACGGCGATCTGCATAAGGGCAATATTCTGAACGGCAGTGATGGCTGGTTTCTGCTCGATTTCGACGACTCGCTGACCGGGCCGGCGGTACAGGATGTCTGGATGATGTTCCCGGGTTCTTCCGCCGAGGCGCTCGCGGCGCGTGAAATTTTTCTCTCTGCGTACCGCGAGTTCCGTGAATTTGAAAACAGCTGGCTTGGCCTCGCCGAGGTGCTGAGAGCCATGCGGATTATCCACTATTCAGGCTGGATTGCGCGCCGCTATGACGATCCTTCGTTTTTGGCTGCCTTCCCGACCTTTGCCGATGATGCCTATTGGGAAGAGGAGATCGGCGTACTGTCCGATATCTGCGCCGCGCTTGACCCCGGCGCCGCTTCAGGTGGGCAGGGGGAGCAACTCAGCAATAAGGATTTCTTTTTCGACTGGGAGAAGTAGGCAGGCTAGGGTTTTATTCCCTTCTCTTTCATTTCCTGTAATAGTTTTGCCGGATAGCCCGGACGACAAGGGCAGTTTTTCTGGTGCTGGCGATGCCAATCAACCCGCTGCTCGAATGTAGCATTCTTAGGCATGATGTTCTTCATATGCCAGACTTTATTGATTTTTGAAGTCATGAGTTCTCTTCTCCTGCGCTTCAGCGCGCATGCAGATTAAATACCTTATCCCGGCTGTCTTCGGCGGGCATCTGGCGGTAAAGTTGCCGGGCATCTTCGGCATGGAATAGCTCCGACCCGGCGTTCATCGTCGCAGCGGTACCGCAGGCGACACCAAAGCGAATGGCTTCAGAGAGCGTTGCCCCGGAAACCAGCATGTGAATGATGCCAGCCACCAGGCTGTCGCCGGCACCCACTGTGCTCAATTTTTTCACGGCAGGTGCAGCAACGTATTCGCTGAAATCGTGGCTAACCAAAAGCGCACCTTCGGCGCCGAAAGATACGACAACGATCTTGCACGCGCCGCTTTCAACGAGGCTGCGCGCAGCTGCTTCTGCCGTATCCCTCGTTAGCTTGGGCTGGCCTGTGAGTTCCGCGAGTTCCGATAAATTGGGTTTGATAAGATAGGGGCGCTGCGCGACCGCGTGCCGAAGAGCAGTACCCGAGGTATCCACGGCGCAGCGAATACCACGCCGGTTTGCCGATTCCACAATGCGGGCAAAAAAATCTTCGCCAAATCCGCGCGGCAGGCTGCCGCTTGCCACGATAAACAGCGGGAAAGGCCGGATTGACTCCAGCAAATCCAGCATCTCGTCCTGGGTTTCATCCGGCATCGCGTCCGATGGCATGACAAAACGGTACTGTTTTCCCGTTGTATTTTCGAACAGCGTCAGGTTTTCCCGCGTTTCCGTGCCATGGGCTGCGACAGCATGAAATACGATGCGGTTTTGCCTTAACAGCTGCATCAGCAAATCGCCATTACGTCCACCCGATGCCAGAATCGCCTGTGCATCCATCCCGAGGGATACCAGGGCTTTTGCCACGTTGATGCCTCCGCCGCCGGCTTCAATTTTCACGCTGCTGCAGCGCATTTTTATGTCCGGCTGCAGAACTTCCGTCGAGACATCTTTATCGAGACATGGATTGGGTGTAACCGTGACAACCATGCTAAGACAGCAAATAGCCGCCGTCGACGACGATGGTTTCCCCGGTAATATACCGCGAGGCATCGCTTGCAAGAAAAAGAACTGTCGCGGCAATATCGTCCGGCGTGCCTTGTCTTCCCATGGGGATCCGCGCCGTGAAGCTCTTCATTATATCTGCCATTTTTGCCGGAGCCGCATTCTCGGTGTTCACGATCGCAGACATAATTTTTGCCGCGCCGGGAGTTTCTATTCCACCGGGCGCCACAGCATTCACCGTAATACCATGCGCCGACAGTTCGAGCGCCATTGACCTGGTCATCATCAGCATTCCGCCCTTCGACGCATCATAATGCACGAGATTGCCTGAGGGGTGCAGCGAATCGATCGAGGAGATATTGATTATCTTTCCGGGATTACCCTTTGCCTTCATCGCCATTGCCGCCTGCTGGGCATAAAAGAAAGCACCTTTCAGGTTGATATCGATCACCTTGTCCCAAAGCTCTTCACTTGTTTCCAGGAGCGGCGAAAATGGGAATATACCGGCATTATTCACGAGAATATCCAAGTGCGCGTAAGTTTCCATGGTCTTATTCACCGCACTCTTGATATCGCTGACCCGGCTTGCGTCGGCCACCACATAAGAGACTTTTCTGCCTGCGGTTTTCAGCGAAGCGCTCGCGGTTTTGCAGGCTTGTTCGTCTACATCCGCAATCATTACCGAAGCTCCCGCCTCAGCCAAACGGTCTACAATGCCAAGGCCGATGCCCATGGCGCCACCCGTAACAAGAGCCGTTTTTCCGCTCAAGTCAAACATCTCGCTGATATTCTTACGCATATTTACCTCTTTCAATTGAATTGTTTAATCATTATAGCCAGAAAAACCGCGCGGTCAATTCGGGTCGATACCGGCCAATGCGCGGACATTTACGTGGTTTATAATGCCCGGCTGAGCCTGCACAGGCTGTTTTTGGGCAGCACGTATTAATACCCGGAAATTCGGGGAATACGGGCAATTGACGCTCCACGATTTCCGGTATAAAATCAAAGAATGACAAGCGAGCTTTTGACTTTAGAGGGACTGGAAGTGACGCTGCGCAGCATGCACCTGCCGTTTCAGCCGCAGGTACTGTCGGCTATATTGCAGCTCAGGGAAGATACGCGCATGAACTTCGGCGAGCTTGATCGCCTGATTCGGGTTGATCAGAATATCGCCTCGCTGGTTCTTAAGGTCGCCAATTCCAGTTTTTATTCGCGCGGGCAGGAGATCCGCACGCTGCCCCAGGCGATCGGCATGATCGGCTTCAGGACAATCGTTTCCCTGGTTTCAGCAGTCGCGACAAAAGAGATATTCAGAAGCGGCGATTACGCGCGGTTTAAAAAGTATGTCTGGCAGCATTCGCTCGCGGTCTCCATCATCGGCAGAATTCTCTCTGAAAAGCTTGGGCTGACGGAACTGAAAGAAGAGGTATTTATCGGCGGCCTGCTGCACGACATCGGCAAGGTTGTCCTGAACCAGATCGACCGCCGGAAGTTTATCGCCGTACTCGATCAGACGCTGGGCTCGGAGAATCCCTTTGGGCAGGCGGAATTGGAGCACTTCGGAGTAGATCACGCTTCGGTCGGACAACTGATCATTAAGATATGGAATTTACCGTTGGTATACCGCGAGGTCACGGTTTTTCAGAATAGTCCCGGCAATCCCGGTATCATGAAGTTGCCGGAGAAGGACCGCAATATCATCCATGTTGTCGGGCTGGCCAATCTCATCGCTAAAATCCATAATTTCGGCCATGCAGAGAAGGCTGTCGATGATCTGCTGGGAGAGTTCTATCGATTGCTGCGCATCGGTCCCGAACATGAAATCCACAAAATTCACTGGCCGACGGCAGTGACGGACGATCCGCATTTGCAGATGCTTTCCATGGTTCACTAAGTTATGCGTCCAGAAGTATCAGCAGCAACCGGCGCAGAAATGCAGACCCATTTTGAGATCACGGCGTACGAACTTTATTCCGGTGTTCAGGAAAAGATCAAAGAGGAAATCCGCACACTATTGACCGGCCTGGGGAAACCGCGGCTCGCCGGCCCGGTCACGACCATGGTGCTCGAACTTGCTGCCAATGCCCTCAAGGCGCTCTATAAGTATGTCTTTTTCGAGTACGCTATCAAGGAATCCGGTCTTGCCGACCTGCCGTACGACGATTGGCATAATATTCTTAAAGAAGAGCTGGATACAAACAAAGCGCGCAATTTTGAAAAAATCTGCCGGGAGAAATCGCTCCGCCTGACGCTGCGCTGTCAGACGCGCGACGACAAACTGCGGTTCGAGGTTGAAAACGATGGCTCGCCATCGGCAAAGGAGCGGAAAGCGCTGCGCGCCATGCTCAAAGAAGCTTCGCATGCACAAAACCTTCAGGCATACCTTGCCATGGACGAAGGCGAAACAAGCGAAGTCACTGTCGAAGAAAAAGCAGGTTTTGGGCTCAGTCTCATTTTTCTGACGCTCACGGGCCTCGGGCTTGACCGGCATAATTTTCGTATACAGGTAAACTCCCGATCGACGACGGCGATTCTCGAAATACCGTTTAGTGCTCTTGATGATAACGGCAGCGGCAAAATCCGCGTTCTGGGGACAGGCGAAGAAACCGGAAAAACTATCCTGGATGTGATTGATAACCTGCGTTTCGGCGTTGTCGTTTTCGACGAACGTGGCAATATACTCGAAGTCTCGGAAGCACTGCTCGAACAATTGAATCTGCCTGCCGATAAATCCGGGCATTTCCATGAGCTGCTTAAGGCCCGCTTCACCGAAGATATTTTTTCAGGTCCATACAGCGTGCCCCTCGTCAATTCGTTCGAGAATTACCGCCTGAAAGTACCGCGCTACGGTGATGATAAGGAAATTCTTTTCAATATCAGCGGTGTTCTGAATCCGCAGACCCGTCGCGTCGAGACCATCTGGCAAACCATCAATCTCGGTAAGGATATGGGAACGCTTTCGGAAGGTTCGATCTTCGAAAACGTCCACATCCAGAATATCGTCCGTCCCTATATCCCAGGCATGATTCTTGAAAAAGCGCATGCATCACTGCGCTCAGGGCGTTTTGTACTGGAGAATGAGCATCGTGAGGCTACGATTTTTTTTCTCGATCTTATCGGGTTTACCGCAATCAGTGAAAACCTTCCGCCCGCGAAAGTCATCGATCTGCTGAACCTCGCCATGGGTATTGCAGTAAAATCCATCGAAGGGAACCAGGGTTCGATCGATAAATTCATCGGCGACGGGATCCTGGCGATCTTTCCGGGCCCGTTACCGGCCGTCGTCGCGGCTTTTGAGATCCAGAATAATTTCAAGGGATTGAACGAATACCGCCGCGTCAGCGGTAGTCAACCCATTGAATTACGCATTGGCATCAATACGGGCATGGTCATTCTCGGCAGTGTGGGCACAAAGCGCCGTATGGACTTCACCGCCCTGGGCGATGTCGTCAACACAGCATCGCGCATCGAAAAATCTTCTGCTGCTAACAGTGTGCTCGTGAGTGATACCACCTATTCAAAAATCAAGGACCAGGTCATTGTGAGCCGCTCATTTCAGCAAAAAGTAAAAGGTAAACAGAATGAAATTACCCTGCACTTTCTGAAGAAAGTTACCTATGAACACGCTGGCGTGACGAGGGTGCTGGAGTTGTAAAGTCGCTGCACCTCTCCGGCGATGCTGGCGAGGGCCTCGTTTTGCACTCCTTGCATCGAGACGAGAGGATCGATAGTTGAGACTTCAACCGATCCGCTTTGTGTTTCACGTACTAGTACCCGATTTATCGGAGAATTCCCCGGATTGACTTTTGCTGAAATTTTATTTAAGCGTGCTATGCTCCGGTTCACCACCGGGTGCAGAAATAAAGCAACAGGAGATCAGTATATGCAAATAGTACATGTAAAAGTAAAGCTACTATGGGCGGTAAGCCTATTTATGACCCTATCTATCGGCGCGGAAGGCATGGGGCAGGGTAAAGGGCTGAAAATGGGAGGGCCATGCCGTGAAGACCGAATGAAACATTGCTCGCATGCCATGGGGGATCATAGCGGGATGCTGCAATGCATGAACGACCACGAAAAAGATCTGAGTAATGCGTGTAGGGACCATAAGAATGCAATGAATGCGGATATGAAAAGTGCGCACGCTGCCTGTATGCCAGATATCGAAAAATTCTGCGCCGATGTTAAACCCGGTCAGGGCAGGATGCGTGATTGCCTCAGAAAGAATAAAGCAGGGCTTTCTCAAACCTGCAAAGATGCGCATAAAAATATCCAGTAAAAAATAGCTCTGAAAGGTCATACATGGAAGAACTGTACTACTGGGAAACTTCAGTGAAGTGGACCGGCGAACGGAAGGGTGTGATGACATTTCCGGCAATTGCAGAAAACATAAAACCGGATTTTGTCCCGTTTAAATCAAAGTTCAAGGCCCAACCCAAAAGTCTGAGAAAACAAGAAAATAACCGTTGAAAAGGAGAAATAAAATGAAAAAATTACAAGTTGTGTTTTTAATTGGGGCGATGGCGAGCAGCAAGCTGTTCGGCGCTGCAGATTCAGTAGCTGCGCCCCCAGCAACCGCCAGCGAAGTGAGTTCAAAACCAAAAACCGGCAGGTATCTCATGGCAGACATCACCGGGTATGGCGGCAGTTTGTTCGCGCTTTACGGTAATGGGAGTTCCTTGAACGATACGGCGAGCGTTGGCTTGCGGGGCTTCGTTCATTTTGGCAACGCATTCAGACTCGGCGCCATTGGCACGATGACGGGACGCACCAATACGGGTAATAATACCCGCGAAATGACGGGTAGTCTTGGGATATTTGGCGAGTTCTTATTGCGTTTTGACCCACTGATTATTGGCCTTGGTGTAAAAGCCGCTGGTGCTGGTTATAGCTCACATGACCGGGGCACCCAGGTAAGCGGGACAAGTTATGGTTATTTCAATGCCATGCCATTTGCAGAGCTTGAAATGCGGCTTTTTGAATGGGTTTCGCTTAGTATTTACGGCGGCTACGACTATTTCGTAGGCAACAGTGCAAGCCCGAACGTTTCGCAGCCGGTTGTGGGTGTGGCTGTGACATTCGCGCGCTACTGAGTTTGGTATACCACTTAGGAGAAGGCCAATATGCTTATTGGCCTTAGATGTTTCGGGCATGCCAAGGCGTTTCCGAAATTCAGGTAAAACTACCTGATAAGTCCTGTATATCACCGCCTTGACTTGGCCGCTTTTTTAAGTTATCACAAACCATGAAATGGTCACTTTATTTTGCTGAGGTCCGCGGCATTAAAATTTATGTCCACTGGAGCTTTGTCATACTCGTGACGTGGGTTACCTTCGCGGCATGGACCAGAAATCACAGTTGGAATCACGCCCTTTTTGCCACTGCGTATATCCTGCTGCTCTTTGTCTGCGTTGTCCTGCATGAATTTGGGCATGCGCTAACCGCGCGGCGTTTTGGCATCCGTACGCAGGACATTACTTTATTGCCCTTCGGCGGCGTCGCGCGGATGGAAAAAATGCCCGAAAAGCCCAGCGAAGAGTTTCTCGTCGCCATTGCTGGCCCCGCAGTCAATGTTGTCATTGCATCCGCACTGCTGGCAGTGCATTACTTCTTTTCAATACCGCTCCGCTTTCAACCGGATTTAGACCTGTTAACGGGAATAAACCTGCTGACGTTACTCATGTTCGTCAACGCATTCATGGCGGTCTTCAATCTCATACCGGCTTTCCCGATGGACGGCGGCAGAATACTGCGCGCTGCCCTGGCAGCGAAATTTCCCCACCCGCAGGCAACGCAAATCGCCGCCCGTATCGGGCAGGCCTTTGCCGTGGTCTTCGTGCTCGTGGGCGTATTCAGCAATATCTGGCTTGTTTTCATCGGCATTTTTATCTACATGGGGGCGGGCGGCGAAGCGGCGCAAGAGGCCATAAACTCTGAACTTGCGCGCTTTCGGGTGCGGGATCTGGTCATGACGGATTTCCCCACTATCCGGGATACAGACCTTCTGGGCGCGGGCATCCGGCTGTCGCTGAGAAGCCAGAGCAAAGAGTTTCTTGTCGTCGATGCCGTCGGAAATCTGCAGGGAACGCTGACACCCATCGAAATGCTGGCGGGTCTTTCTGAGCGCGGGGAGAACACCCCGATCCGCCAGGTGATGCGCACCGGTCTGCCGATGCTTTCACCCGACATGACCATCGTCGAAGCCCTGCGCAAGATGACAGAAAACAATGCCCAGATGCTGCCGGTCGGAACCGGGGATCAGCTCATCGGAATCATCGATATGACAAATATTTCTGAATTTCTGCAGGTACGCAGGCTCATCCAGAAATGAACTGTTGATGATTTAACGCGGCGGCATGATAGGAAATCCTGCCTGCCGCCGAATGGATGCCGCGTGCATCAAAGGAGAAAAAAATGACACACGATTTACTGATCGCCGTATGCGGAAGAACCGGGGCACGTTTTTTCACGGGGGATTCCATGCTCACGGGAATACATCCGATTCACAAGCTGGAAAATCCCCAGGGCAGATTGCAGGCGCATTCACTCGACAGCGATAAAGCGGGGGAGAGCGGTTCGAGTAATTACAGCGGGCATAATTCATTCTCACCCGAGCACAATGCGGTTGACCACGAAGCGACCCGGTTTGCGGGGGAAGTTGCGGATTTTCTTAACCGGGCACGTGTCGAACATACTTGCCGTGAAATTCTTATCGCAGCAGATGCTAAATTCACCGGCAAACTCAAGGAGCACCTGGATAAGGATACAGGCAGAATGGTGCGCAACTATGTTATCCAGGATCTGATGAAGACCGAAGACAGGGACCTGCTCGCACACCTGCGCCCGTAAGGTAATGAAGGCCCTCCCGGATCTGCGCGCTTTTCGGGGAATTTCGCGCAGCGAAGCCGTCCAACGCCTCATGGCGGGCGGTTACAACGAAATTCAGCAGGCGAAACCTCCGGGGCGCGTTGCCATGGCATTTTCGGCGCTGCGCGAGCCGATGGTTTTACTGCTCTTAGTCTGTGCCGCGATCTACCTGTCCCTGGGCGATCTCCGCGAAGGGCTCATTATGTTCACTACCGTCTTCGTCGTGGGTGGTATTGAATTTTATCAGAGGCAGAAAACGGAAAGGACAATGGAGCAGCTGCGGCAATACTCGAGTCCGCGTGCCCTGGTTATCCGCGACGGAGAAGAAATGCGCATTGCAGGGCGCGAAGTTGTCACCGGCGATATCGTCATCGTCCGCGAAGGTGACAGGGTCCCGGCAGATGCGGTGGTTCTCTTCGAACTGAATCTGGGTGTGGATGAATCTCTTCTGACCGGCGAATCGCACCCGGTTGCAAAAACCGAAGGCACCACGGCCACGCTGATCACTCCTCCGGGAGGCGACGTTTCAGCTTCGCTTTATTCGGGTACGCTCGTCGTCCAGGGCCAGGCTGTCGCGCTCGTAGCGGCCACGGGGGAATTCACGCAAATGGGCCTGCTGGGAAAAACACTCGCGGCTATCCCCGATGAGAAATCTGCCCTGCAGAAAGAAACCGGCAGGATCGTTGCCGTGTTCGCGGTTGTGGCGTTTATTCTCTGCTCGGCAGTCGTCGTCACGTTTGCTATCCGCTATTCCAATTGGCTGAAAGGTTTTCTCGCTGGCACGGCGCTGGCGCTCTCCATGCTGCCCGAAGAGTTTCCGGTGGCGCTGACAATCTTCCTTGCTGTCGGGGCATGGCGTATCGCGCGCAAGAATGTCATGACGCGCGTGCCGGCTGCGCTCGAGATTCTGGGTGCCACAAGCGTGCTTTGCTCCGATAAAACAGGAACGATAACAGAAAACCGCATGAGACTGACGATACTTGCCAATGATTCTGATGCCTTGCAGGTCGATTATTCCGCTCCGGCTGCGGAGCTGCCCGAAAGTTACCACGAAGTTCTTGAGTATGCAATTCTCGCCAGCCAGGCAAATCCCTACGATCCCATGGAGAAGGCAATTCTGTCGTTCGGAAATACGGCTCTTGCCGGCAGCGAACACTTACACGGCGAATGGAACCTCTTCAAAGAATACCCGCTCTCCCGTTCGCTGCTGGCCATTTCGCGCGCTTTTAAGAATTCGCAGGGTGGCTTTGTCATCGCCGCGAAAGGGGCTCCCGAGGCGGTATTTGATCTTTGCCACCTGAATCCTGAAGCATTCGCAGAGCAGACAGGGCGTGTCACAGAGTTTGCCAAAAAGGGCCTGCGGGTCATCGCCGTAGCCAAAGCGTTACCCGGTAAAGACAGGCTTCCTGAAATACAGCATGATTTCGAATTCGAGTTCCTCGGCCTTCTGGGCTTTAAGGATCCTGTTCGGGCCGGTGTTCCGGATTCCATAGCTGCCTGTGCGAAAGCGGGCATCCGCGTCATTATGATCACCGGGGATCATCCGGCAACGGCCGCGCATATTGCCCGCGAAATACAGATAGCCGATTGCGATCGTGTGCTTACCGGAAACATGCTGCGGGAAATGAGCGCAGCAGAGCTTAAGGATAATATCCGGAGGACGAATGTCTTTGCCCGGATTTCTCCCGACCAGAAATTGCAGATTGTCCGCGCACTGAAAGAAAATGCAGCCACAGTCATTATGACCGGCGACGGTGTGAACGATGCGCCTGCGCTCAAGGCCGCCGACATTGGCATCGCCATGGGGGGCAAAGGCACCGACGTTGCGCGCGAAGCGGCCAAGCTTGTCTTACTCGACGATGATTTTTCGAATATCGTTAAGGCAATTAGCCTGGGGCGCAGAATTGTCGCCAATTTGAGAAAGGCTTTTTCTTTCATTGTGGCATCCCATATTCCGATCGCTGCCGTTGCCCTGATCCCGGTTCTTTTTCCGGATCTGCCGGTGATTTTATTTCCGGTTCATATTGTTTTCCTCGAGCTGATTATCGATCCTGCATGCACGTTAGCCTTCGAGAATGAAGAAAACCCGCGGATTATGGATGCCCCGCTGGATGCGACCCAGGGACGGTTCTTCGATTTACGCTCCATAACCCTCAGCTTTCTGCAGGGTGTTTCGGTGACTGCGGCCGTCGTTGCCGTTTATTTTACGACCCGCTACACCGGTTACTCTGAAAATGTTTCCCGTGCGCTGACATTTGCCACACTTATCATGGGAAATATTTTCCTGATTCTGTCCAATGCATCAGCTTCGCGCTTCGCGCTGAATCCTGCGGGTTTCAGAAACCCGGCATTGCGCTGGATTATCATCGCGGCAATTTTGCTCCTGGCTGTAATACTCTATCTGCCGGGAATCCGTGAAGTTTTCCGCTTTGAATCGCCTGATTTCATAAGCCTCGCATTATGCGCCGCCTGCGCCTTTGCCGGTATATTGTGGTTTGAGGTGCTCAAGTATTGGCGGCAGGCTCAGCGCGCGCGCGGAATTTCAATTTGAATGCGCGAACCTTTGCCGGGCTCCGAAACGATCTGCAAAATGCCGCCCGCAATCTGGGCCCTTTCTTTCATAATGTGCAGGCCTAAACCTTTGCGGCGGTTTGCACCGGAGTGCAGGGCTTCAATATCCATACCTTGACCGTTGTCGCTTACCGCAACGACCAGGCTCCCGGCGCTGAGGGTTGCGGCAATTTCTATGCGGCTTGCGGCCGCATGTTTTACCGCATTGACGAGTGCCTGTTCGACAATGCGGTAGACGTTGATATCCCAGTTTTCCGGGAAGAAACCGTCAAGCGATGCGACATCGGTAATGATTTCGGGGCCGTCCGCATGAGAAAAACGCTGCGCAAGCTGCAAAATCGCCTGGGCAATGCCCAAACCCTTGAGCCCGATCGGGCTCAGGTTATGCGAGAGCGTGCGAACTTCCTGCAGAATTTCATCGAGGTAGGCGATGATTTCAGCGGCTTCGCTGAGTACAGGGAAGCCGCTCTGTTTTTCAATTTTTGCGAGCTTCGACTGCAGTTGCAGTTTTAGCGCGAGAAGCGATTGTCCCAGTCCGTCATGAATTTCCTGGGAAAGTGCGGAGCGTTCTTCTTCGCGGATTTGCAGGATTTTTTGTGATAGTTGTTTGAGTTCCGCTTCGATGGATTTGCGTTCCATTGCATAACGCATCGATCTTGCGAGAAAAAAAGCGGATAACCCGTTCTTTTGCAGGAAATCCTGCGCGCCGGAGCGAACCGCGGCGGTGGCCATTTTTTCATCCTTGAGCCCCGTGAGCAGAATGATGGGAATCCGTAATGCTTCTTCCTGCGCTCTGTGGAATGTCTCAAACCCCTGGCTGTCGGGCAGCGACAGGTCAAGGAGTATCAGGCGAATATTTTCGTTGCGTAATACATCCAAGCCTTCTCTCAGCGTTGTTTTCCAGATCAGTTGAAATTCTCCGGTATCTTCGCCGGGCATCAGGTTGATTTCTGAGACCATCTCTTCGATCAGGCGGGCATCACCTGGATTATCTTCGATGAGGAGAATATTGCGGTTCCGGTCAGTCATTGTGTTTACCGCGGTGGTAATTTGACAATGCTGAGCCAGAAGTCCTCTATCATTTTTATGACCTGGATAAACTTCTCGAAGTCGACGGGTTTATTTATGTAACAATTGGCATGGAGATTATAAGTGCGGACGATATCCTGCTCGGCTTGTGACGTTGTCAGTATGACGACGGGGATTCTTTTCAGTTTTTCAGTATTCTTGATATGATCCAGGACTTCAACCCCGCTGACGCGCGGCAAATTGAGATCGAGCAGAATTAGGTCGGGGTGTGGATTTGTTCCGGTATCGTTGTCGAGAAAAACAATCGCTTCTTCGCCGTCTTTCGCGATGTTCAGATGGTTTGATACCCGCCCTTCTTTTAATGCTTCTATCGTCAGGCGAATGTCCCCGGGATTATCTTCGACAAGCAGTATTTCGATAGATTTCATAGGTGTACTCCTGACGGATGGCGCTTAGCCGGGCAACGTAAAATGAAAAACAGTGCCCTTGCCTACAGTCGATTCCAGCCAGATCTTGCCGCCATGCCGTTCGACAATCTTTTTACATACCGCAAGGCCGATACCCGTACCCGGGTATTCAGCGCGGTGATTGAGGCGCTGGAAGATGACAAAGATCCGCTCAGCGTAATTCATATCGATACCAATGCCATTGTCGCTGACGGCGAACTGCCAGAAATCCCCTTTTTCCTGCACGGAAATACGGATTATGGGCGGCTTGTCTGAGCGGAACTTGATCGCATTGGTGATCAGGTTCTGGAAAAGTTGCAGGATCTGGGTTTTCTCGACCTTCAGCTGGGGCAATACGTCTGAATGAATTTCAGCCCCGGCTTCTTCTATGGCGATTTTCAGGTTGGCCTTAACCCTGTCCAAAATTTCGTTGAGATCGGACTGTTGAAAGTTCTGTCCTGTCGTGGAGACGCGCGAGTAGGCGAGCAGATCGTTAATGAGTGTCTGCATGCGTTGTACACCATCGACCGCGAAAGCGATAAATTCATTGGCGGATTCGTCGAGTTTGTCCTGGTAACGGCGAGCCAATAGCTGCACATAGCTGCCGATCATGCGCAAAGGTTCCTGCAGGTCATGCGACGCCACATAGGCGAATTGCTGCAATTCCGCATTGGAGCGTGCCAATTCACGCTGGATTTCCTTGAGCTCGGTAATATCTTCTTCAATCGCCAGGTAATGCGTAATCTCGTTGGCGGCATCCTTGATCGGCGAGATCGAGGCCAAAACCCAGAACAGTTCTCCGGTTTTTTTCCGGTTATGGAATTCGCCTTTCCATTCCTCTCCTTTGGCTATCGTGCTCCACAGGCTGCGGTAGTCGTCTTCAGAGAGGTGCCCCGATTTCAGGAAGTTCGGGTTTTTTCCGATGACCTCGGCCGCGGTGTAGCCGGTCACTTCAGTAAATTTCCTGTTTACGTATTCGAGACTGCCGTCTTTATTCGTCACCAGTACGAGACTTGCGCTCTGTTCCACGGCGCGTGACAGTTTGCGCAATCCCTCTTCGGCATTTACCCGCGCGGTAATATCGGAAACAATGCCCGTAAAATAGGTTTTTCCATGCAGGACCATTTTGCCTACGGAAAGGTTCATAGGAAATACAGAACCGTTTTTTCGCTTACCGGTAACTTCGCGGCCGATGCCGATGATTTTTGCTTTTCCGCTATTCGTGTAATTGGCGAGATAACCGTCATGCTCTTGCTGGTAGGGCGACGGCATCAGCATGTTGACATTTTTGCCGATAATTTCCGCAGCCTTATAACCGAATATTTTCTCTGCCGCGGGATTCAGCGAGTCGATGAGACCTTTTTCGTCGATGACAATAATACCATCGATGACGGTATCGAGAATCGCGCGAAGCCTGGCTTCTTCTTCGGAAAGTTCAGCTTGCATTTCAGGATTTTCCGTTCAGTCTGAATCGGAAAACGAATCCTGTCCGGCAAGAACCTTTCGGATAGTGACAATCAGATTTTCAAAAACGGCGTCTTTGGATACGAAGGCTGCAGCTCCCTTTTCTTTGGCAACGCGACGGAAAATTTTGTCTTCTTGTCCCGAAACGATGATCGTGCGGATCTCGGGATAGAGTTCAGAGATTTTTGCGAGCACGGTGAATCCGTTCATCTTTGGCATCGATATATCCAGTAGAATAAGGCTGCATTGAGGGTCGATTTGGGCCTCCAGCACAGCAATACCGTCCGAAAATTCGGCAATCACGCGGAATTCAGAATTGTCATGCAGATGCTGGCGCAATATTTTCCTGAAGGCGGCGTGGTCGTCGACGATGATGATACCCGGTTTCATTTTCAAAAGCAATCCATATCATGAAACATCCGGCGGGTCAAGGCGGCAAAATACATGGAGAAACACGTATTTATACGTGTGAAATTGGCCCGGTAGAGTCGTTGCGGGCCCGCATTTTTGAGTGGACGGCGGGTTTTATTTCTATGCTCAAATAGCAAAAATGGATAACTCGCCCGGGAAAAAACGCATTATTCTTGCGGATGATCATGCGATTCTGCGTGCTGGTCTCAAGAATCTCATTGCCGAAGACAGTGAATTTCTTGTGGTCGCGGAAGCGAATGACGGCGAGTCGCTGCTCGCGAGGCTGAAATCCACACCCTGCGATCTTGTCATCATGGACATTTCGATGCCCAACCTGAACGGCCTCGCAGCGCTCGAACAGATCAAAAAAATCTACCCGAAAATGAAAGTGCTGATCTTGAGCATGCACAAAGAACGCGACTATGTAAAGAACGCTATGGTTAAGGGTGCGGACGGGTACATGTTTAAGGACGCCGTATTTGACAAACTGCTTTCATCGGTAAAAGATATTTTTTTGGGCCAGAAAGCGTTTTCCTCCGAAGTCATGACAATATTCCTCGACGAATATGTGCACGCGCAGGAGGGGCAATCCACCCTGGATAACCTGACCAAACGGGAGCGTGAAGTCTTGCGCGCTCTCGTCAAGGGGCTCACGAACAAGGAGATCGCCGATCAGCTCGACATCAGTGCGCGTACGGTCGAGGGGCACCGGGCAAATCTCATGGATAAACTAAACGTGAAGAACATGGCGGAGCTCATGAAAACGGCGATTTCTCTCGGTATCAACTGACCCGGCGCCTGGCGGCGATATCAAACAAGTCCTTTGTCGACCGCATAACGAACCAGGTCTGTAACATTCCCGAATTCCAATTTCTCCATGATGCGGCTGCGGTAGGCCTCGACCGTGCGCGAGCTGATATCCAGCTCTTCGGCTATCACAATGTTTGTCCAGCCGCGGGCGAGAAAGACCAAAACTTCTTTTTCTCGTTTGGTGAGCAAATTCAGCGAGATATGGCTTTCTTTAAGAACCCGGCGCTCGTCCGTTGCTACCGTCAGTAGCTCTTTAGAAAAGGATTTATGCCCGGCGGCGATGGATTTAATCGCCGAGATCAGTTTCTCAAAAGCCTCGTCTTTTAAAAGATAACCCTGGACCTTTTTTGCCAGCGCTTTCTGCACAAATTCAGGTTCCTTATGCATGCTCAAAATCAGAATTTTCAGATCCGGGTAAGATTCCCGGATAGCAGATAATGCTTCCAGGCCGCTGAGTTCAGGCATGGATAAATCGAGAATCAGCATGTCGCACGGCTTCTCGCCCAGTATTTCGAGCAGGCGCCTGCCATTTTCCGCTTCGGCAACAACCGTCATGGTCGGATTTTCATTGATGAGGTTTTTCAGGCCGGTGCGCAGTATGGGATGGTCGTCGACGAGAACAATGCGCAGTTTTCGGATCTCATTGAACATGGCTGTGTTTTGGGTGTGAATCCGGCCGCTATATCTTACGTCGAGCAGATATCCAGTCTTTTGTGAGAAAGAGAAAATAGCTGCCCGCATGTACAAAAGGGAATACACCGGGCTGGGTTTAAAACCGCCCGGTGTATTCAAATGCGAGGAAATGATGCTCAGGTAAAAACAATATGCCCGCCGGCAGCTTTCTCATAGAATTCGCCGACGGTAATAATTTCCGAAACCTGTTCGCAGAAATCTTCTTTTTTGAGTTTGAACATGTCGACCGAGGCCTTACATCCATAAAGACCAGCGCCTGAATCGTGAATCATCTGGATGAATTCGGGTATCGGTGGAATATCCAGCTCCGACATCTGTTTTTTCATCATATGCGTTGCGAGTCCTGACATGCCCGGCAGCATGCCTAGCAGCGTCGGCATATGCATACCGGGATTTCCCACCGTTGCCACCTTGATGTGGTCCATCGTCTTTTTCACGACCGCGTCGAGGCCAAAAAAGGTGAAGAAGACATTCACCGTGATTCCTTCCATGCGGGCGCCGTTGGCCATGATGAGCCCGGGGTAAACTCCGTCGAGCGAACCCTTGCTGATGATAATGGATACCTTTTCTTTGCTTAAATCTGACATAATTTTCTCCTATGTTCTTAAATACACCCTACAGGCTTGGGGACGCCGGCGATCTTCGCTGCCTTTTTTCCCGGGCCGCCGGGAAAAAGAGCATAGAGTTCCTTCGTATCCACACCGGAAAATTTTGTAATCCGCCTGATCGTCGGCGATTTGCCGGTTTCCTGAAAATCCTTGCGCATGAAGCGGATCACCTGCCAGTGCCGGTCACTGAGCGTGATACCCTCGTTCTTCGCAATCGTGCCGGCCAGATCTTCTGACCAGTCACCGGGATTCACGAGGAATCCCTCATCGTTCACCGGTGGTGATTGTATTGTTGTGGTTTCCGTTATCATCTGATCTCCTTATTTTTTCCGCGCATACTCATGCGGGCTTGGACAAAAGGAATTCCGCGTCCTTTGAGCAGCACATACCAATAGACAAAACGAAACAGCAGTTTTCCCAGGTGGTTAAGCCAGCTCTCTTTCAGAAGAGCAAACGGACCGATCACGGGGACAGGGAAGCGACCGGGCAGGGGTTCTTGCTCGTAGTTAAAATCGACCATAAACCCTTTGTGAAATCCCGATTCGATAAAGCAGTTTGCATGCCCATCGAAGTTTTGGGGCCAAGGCCGATTCTCTATGTAGGCCACAAGGTTGGCTGTCAGCACTTCAGCCTGGAAGTGCGCGACAGAGCCCGCTTTCGAAGAGGGCAGGTCGGTGGCGTCGCCCAGTACAAAAATATTGGGTTTGATTTTGGATTGCAGTGTGCCGGGGTCGGTGGGAATAAAATGCAGTTCGTCGCCGAAGCCTGATTTTTCGACGGCAGGCGAACCCATGTTGGTCGGCACTGTCACCAGCAGATCGTAAGGCACCTCGGTGCCGCCATACGAGATCATTTTTTTACCGGCAGGGTCGATTTGCTCGATATGAAATTCAGGTACAACGCTGATATTGCGGCGTTCGAGCAGATCCCCTAACACCTTTGCGGCGACAGGTTTTGTAAAAGCTCCGGAAAGCGGCGTTACGTAGCTCAGATGTGTTTTGCTGCGGATGCCTTTTTTTGTCAGAAACCAGTCGGCCAGCAGCGTGAACTCGAGCGGCGCCACGGGGCATTTGATCGGCATTTCTGTAATGTGTACAACGAGATCTCCCCCCGTGAAATTCTGTAATGCGGGAAAAAGCGCGGCTGCGCCCGCAGGGGAATAGAAATCAAAAACATTTTTTAACCAACCATCGCCTTCCAGCCCCGCAGTTTCGGAAGGCACCGTACGGCAACCCGTCGCAACAATGAGTATGTCATAAGCCAGCTGGATGCCACCCTGCAGGTGTACTGTATCTGTCTCCGGCGAAATGGCCTCGATCCCGGTGTTCATCCAGCTCACCCTCTTGGGCAAAAGATTTTGTTTTTTCCGGGTGATTTGCGGCAGGGTATATTTGCCGAACGGCACAAATAGCAGGCCGGGCTGGTAGATATGGTCGGGGCTTTCGTCCACCAGGGTGATATGCCAGTCGCGCAGGGATTTCTGCCTGCACAAATGATGCGCCATGATGGTGCCGGCAGTACCTCCGCCCAGAATCAGTATTTTCTTACCCGCCATGTTTTTCATGCGGGTTTCGGGCGGTGTTCAATTTCGGCAGCCTGTTTTTTGACCGCGATAAACCGCTCAGGGTCGACAGAGATGGAATCGATGCCTGTCTCAATCAAAAATTCACAAAACTCCGGATAGTCGCTCGGCGCCTGGCCGCAGATTCCCACGGTAATGCCGGCCTGATGCGCCTTAGTGATGGTTTGCCGGATCAGTTCTTTGACTGCCAGGTCACGCTCATCGAAAAGATAGGCGAGGCGATCTGAGTCACGGTCAATACCCAGCGTGAGTTGCGTGAGATCGTTACTGCCGATGGAAAAGCCATCAAACTTTTCCGCAAATTTATCCGCGAGGATTGCATTCGAGGGAATCTCGCACATCATATAAAATTTCAGCCCCTCATCGCCGCGGTGCAGGCCATGCCGGCCCACTTCGGCGAGTACCTGGTCTGCCTCGGCCAGCGTGCGCAGAAACGGTATCATGATGTGGATATTGGTAAATCCGCACTCGGCGCGGGCGCGTTTGACGGCCGCACATTCCAAGGCGAATCCCTCCCGGTATGCCTCGCTGTAATACCGCGAAGCGCCCCGGAAGCCGATCATGGGATTTTCTTCGGCCGGTTCAAAATATTTTCCGCCGACGAGATTGGCATACTCGTTGGTCTTGAAGTCGCTCATCCGCAGAATAACCGGATTGGGAAACCGCGATGCGGCGATGCTGCAGATGCCCGAGCAGAGTTTTTCGACAAAATAATCTTTTTGATCGGCAAACCCCTGTGTGAGGCCGGCTATCTGTGCAACAACTTCCGCATCCGTAACAAGTTCCGGGTGGACCAAAGCCATCGGGTGAATCTTGATGCGGTCGCTGATGATAAATTCCATGCGCGCCAGGCCAATACCGTCGGCAGGTAACTGCCACCAGTCGAGCGCCGTATCGGGGTTCGCCATGTTGATCATGATTTTCGTGCGGGTGTCGGCGAAATGGTCGATGCGCTCGCTCGCGATCGCGAAGTTAAGTTTTCCGGCAAAAATTTTACCGGTATTGCTTTCTGCGCAGGAAAGTGTAATCTCCTCGCCCTGCGCGATGCTGCTCGTGGCATTTCCGCAGCCGATAATCGCGGGGATGCCCAGCTCGCGGCTGATAATCGCGGCATGCGACGTTCGGCCGCCGTGGTCTGTGACGATGCCCGCCGCCTTCTTCATGATCGGAACCCAGTCGGGGTCCGTCATCGTCGCAACGAGTATGGATCCTTCGCGGAAGTCGGCGAGATCTTTTACGTCGCGCACGACACACGCTTTGCCGGCGACGATCTTACTGCCGATAGCAAGGCCGCTTGCCAAAAGCCGACCTTTGTCGAGCATGCGGTATTTTTCAAAGATCCCGGTGTCGCGCCTGGATTGTACGGTTTCAGGACGCGCCTGGACGATATAGAGTTTGCCCGTAAAGCCATCCTTCGCCCATTCGATATCCATCGCTTTGCCGTAATGCTGTTCAATGACCATGGCCCAGCGGGAGAGATCGATGATTTCAGAATCCTTGAGCACAAACGCAGAACGTTCATAGATACTCGTCGGTTGTGTTTTGACAGAATGCGCCGAGTCGCGTGTATAGATAATCTTTGTTTCTTTTGATCCCGTAGTTTTTTGCAAAATGGGTCGGTCGGCTTTCCCGATCAGGGCTTTGAATACGCGGTATTCGTCGGGATCAACCAAACCCTGTACGACGCTTTCGCCCAAACCCCAGGCCGCATTGATGGTTACGTTGCCGGGAAAACCGTTCTCCGTATCGATCGTGAACATGACCCCAGCACCGGCAAGGTCGGAGCGGATCATTTTCTGGATACCGATGGAAAGATAGACCTTCATATGATCAAAACCCTTGCTTTCGCGGTACGAGATCGCCCGATCGGTAAAAAGCGAGGCATAACACTGCAGGCAGGCTGTGAGCAGTTTTTTATCGCCGCGGATATTCAGGTATGTCTCCTGCTGGCCGGCGAAGGAGGCATCGGGCAGGTCTTCCGCGGTCGCGCTGCTGCGCACGGCGACGTCGGTTTCGGCTGCCTGGTACTCCGCCGAAAGTTTGGTATAACACTGAGAAATCTCGCCGGCGATGTGCCCGGGAAAGCTGCCGCCCAGGATCAGGTCGCGAATGCTTTTTCCTGCCACTGACAGGGAAATTTTTCCGCTTTTCATTTGCTGCAGAAGGGCAGTAATGGGAGCGGAGAGATTATTCTTTTCCAGAAACTCGCGGTAAGCGAGGGAGGTCGTTGCGTAGCCGAAGGGAACCGGGATACCTTTGGTCTTCAGGTTACGCGTCATCTCGCCCAGAGAGGCGTTCTTGCCGCCGACGATGCCGACGTCCTCGATGCCGATCTCGTCGAACCAGCGTATGTAGTTGCCTTTCATAGGCTATGCTTAGACTATTTTCCGGCCGACTGCAAGTCGGCAGGTTACTTTGAAAATCGGGTAGAAGTACGTGAATATATCAGTCTATGCGATGTGGCAGCTACGACGTAGCTCCAGGCTCTTTTCTATCATCCGGCCTGGGATATTGATTTTCCCAGGGCCACATTCTGGCCTCCGGGCTCTGCGGGTATTCCTCGGCAATTTCACTCATCGCGGCGTGAAAAACATCTTTATCCCGGTATCTAAGGTAATAGGCCATGCCTTTGAGCATAATCAAATGGGCAATGCGGGGATTTGCCGGGTATTTTTTAATGAGGGCTTCGAGAATATCGGCGGCTTTGCCGTAGTCACCCCTGGGTAAAAGTAGCCTAACCTCGCCAATCCCCAGCGCTACCAGGAAATCCTCAGAATTCAAAGCTCCTTCCATGAACCACACGGCCTCGCCGGAGCGATTGAGAAAATAAAAAGCAGGCGTCCAAACGGCGTTATAACGCGCGCGGATATCAGGGTTTTTGAAAATATTCAACCGTACCGGAATAAATTTCCGGTTTACCTCATCGGCGACTGTTTCTGCGGAGAAGACCTCATGGTCCATTTTCAAACAGCCCGAACAATCCGGGCGAAAAAACTCAAGTAAAACCGGAAGCCGTGATTCCTTTGCTTTTTGCAGGCCAGCTTCGTAATTTTCAATCCAGTTGAGCATCAGTATAATACGGTCACTGAGGGGAGCGATCCCAAAAAGTCCGCAACTATCCGGTTATGTGCGCCTGAATGGAGTCGGTTCGCGCATGGCGAACCAAGCACACCTTCCGTGTGCGGTGCCCATTGGCCTGTCCATGGCGAAGGTCTAGCCAGCTGTGACCGTCTTCGGTCTCTGGAGCAAAATACACTGCATTTTGCGGAAGTGCTGCGGGCGCTCGGAAAAAACAATCTAAATTGTGCGCCCGAATGGAGTCGAACCATTGACCTTCAGATTCGTAGTCTGACACTCTATCCAGCTGAGCTACGGGCGCTGTTTACGGCGACCGTGGCTCCGCTTTTACGGTGCTACGGGCGCTGTTAGGCTTTGTCTAAAAGGGTATTTTAGACACACCGTCAATCGATTTAGGATTGATCAGAGGGTCTTCAGCCACCCCAGTATCTCCGCCTTAATTTTGGCCTTATCGGTGCGCACATACTTGCTCATGAGAATATGGCTGCCATCGGCAATTTCAACCAGCTTGTTTTTAGTGTTTTTTAGCAGCGGAAAGTAGTTCCGGACCTTGCGGATGTCGATGGCGTCATCAGAGTGTTCGGCGTCCTGGTAATAAATCATGCCCAACGCGGGCGCCGTGACTTTTTCAAAGTTGTCTTTATTCACAACATAACGCCTGAGATTGTTCAGATTCACCACCGCGGCGAATTTTTGCTTCGCCAGCCAGTATTTATAATAATCCGGGTGCTGGCGTTTTTCGGGGTCCTTTTTCCAGCGCGCGTCGCGGTCTTTGCCCAGCACCAGCTGGCCGAGTTCCAGACCGCCCGGGAAATTCAACAGGCGCGCACTCTTGTCGCCAAAATCCCAAAAGGGCGAGGCGAGAATCACAGCATGTAGTTTATCCGAATGCCGCGACGCGAGGTAGGTGGCCACAAGGGCGCCGGTCGAGGTGCCTATCAGGATTACCTTTTTGCCCAGCTTCGGCATCTGTAATAAGGCAGTTTCCATTTCCTGCAGATACTGGTCGAAGGTCGCCGCGGCATGCGCCTCGGCGGTCGAACCGTGGCCGGGCAGGCGGGCATAATAGATATTGGCATTCAGTTCAGAAGCGATGTCGTCGCCGGTTTCTTCGCCCTCGGCGCGCGTCGCGCCAAAGCCGTGGATATAGAGAATGGCATAACCGTCCTTTTCAGGGTTGTTGATTGTCAGTTTTTCCGTGAGACCTTCGGGAACACCGATGGCTTTGGAGAAGTTGATCCTGCGTTTGGCAAACTCCTCAAAGGTTTCGACAGGGGTTTCGGGCTGATAGACGTACTGTAGATTGCCATGCTTGCACCAGGCGCGGGTATAGAAAACTCCCCCCACCAAAAGTATAAACAGGAGTATTTTCTTCCGCATGGCCTATTTACACTTGCCGGGTGACATCGGCGAGCGGAATTTGTGCCGATGCCCCCCGCCAAGAAAACCAAAGCCAAACAAAAGAAGATTCTCGTCCTTGTCGACGGCCATGCCATGGCCTACCGTGCCCATTTCGCCTTCGCGGGCCAGAATCTGACCGACGATAAGGGCAATGCGACCGAAACCACGTTCGGTTTTTACCGCATGCTCGCGAAACTCATCGCCGACAGAAAACCATCCCACATCGTGCTTTGTTTCGACCCAGGCCGTGACGCGAACCCGCGCTATGAAATGTTCAAGGAGTATAAGGGCAACCGACCGCCGATGCCCGACGAGCTGCGCCGCCAGATCGACGATATCCAGAAGATTGCTGTCGAGCTGAACCTGCCGCCGCTCATTGTCGAGGGCGCCGAGGCCGACGACACCATGGCGTCGATTGTCGAGCAGTACCGTGAAAATTTTGATAAAATCGAAATCGCCTCGGGAGATAAAGACCTCTACAATATTCTCTACAAGAATGTAGTGATGCTGCGCTCGAAGATGGGCGTCTCTGACATGGAAGAGATCAACGAGGCATGGGTTAAAAATAAACTCGGCATCACGCGCGAGCAGGTGCCCGATTATATGGCGCTGGTCGGCGATTCGGCGGATAACATTCCGGGGGTAAAGGGCGTCGGTGAGAAAACGGCCTCTAAACTCATTCAGGATTTCAAAAGTCTCGAGAAAATCTACAAGAATATCGCGAAGATCAAGCCCGACGGCCTGAAGCTGAAACTCGAAACCAGCGAGAAGATGGCTTATCTTTCGCAAAAACTTGTGACGCTCCGCAAAGATATCAAGCTCAAGGTAAAGCCTGACGCGATGGTGATGGAGCTCAGCCCTGAGAGCGCCAATATTTTCCGCCAGAGAAAACTGCCGGCCGTCGCCAACGAGTGGGAGAAACTTCTTAAATCGCAGGGTATCGCCGCCGCTGTGAATACAGCGGGAGCGCCTGCCGCCAAGGAAGGCAAGGCCGTAAAAAAAACCGCCACGAAGTTCTGCGCCGACATGACGACCGTGAAGACGGTAAGCGAACTGACGGCGCTGCTCAAGAAATTATCTTCACTCGCTGAAATCTGCGTCGACACCGAAACGACCGGGCTTTCGCCGCACGACGCACAGATCTTTGGTGTATCACTGGGCTGGCACGAGGGCAAGAAGCTGAAGAGCGCTTACATTCCCTTGCCGGGCAGCGACGGCGGCGCGGGGCTCAACCCCGATTATGCCGATGTCGACGCGCCGGAGAAAATGCTGCCGCACCTGAAAAGTTTTCTCGAAAACAAAAAAATTGCAAAGATCGGCCAAAACATCAAATTCGACCTGCAGGTATTCCGCACTGCCGGCATCGAGGTCGCTAACTACGCCGACGATACCATGCTGATGTCGTACCTGCTGAACCCCAATGTCCGCAGGCATAATATGGACGACATGGCCGAAGACCATCTGCAATACAAAACCGTGACATTCAGCGAACTCGTCGGCAAGGGCAAGGGGGCATTGCCCATCGGCGCGGTGCCGCTCGATAAGCTTAGCCACTATGCCTGCGAAGATGCCGAGGTGACCCTCGCGCTGCGTGACGCAGTTTTCCCAAAAGTTAAAAAAGCGGAACTCGACAAGATCTACCACGACATCGACGTGCCGCTGGCCAAGGTGATCGCCGAGATGGAGTACGCAGGCGTCAGTATCGACCTGCCTTATCTCGCCGAGTTGTCGCGCGACTATAAAAAGAAGATTAGCACCGCGGAAAAACAGATCTATAAGCTCGCCGGCGAAGAATTCAATATCTCGTCGACGAAACAGTTGCAGACAATTCTTTTCGATAAGCTGAAGATTGAATCGCTGCGCAAGACCGAGAAGGGCGCGCAGTCGACCGACCAGAGCGTGCTTGAAGAGCTGAAAGACGCGCACCCGATCATGCATCCGATTCTCGACTACCGTATGTACACGAAACTTCTCAGCACCTATGCGGAAGCTTTACCGCAGTATGTCGCCAAAGCCACCGGCCGGGTGCACACATCGCTTTCGCAGGTCACCGCGGCGACCGGCCGGCTCTCGAGTATTGATCCCAACCTGCAGAACATACCCATCAAGGGAGACGAAGGCTCGCACCTCAGGGCCGCGTTCATCGCGTCGAAGGGCAAAAAGCTTCTCAGTCTCGACTACAGCCAGATCGAGCTGCGCATTCTCGCGCACTATTCAGGTGATAAGAATCTGATCGCGGCGTACCAGAACGACGAGGATATCCACGACCGCGCGGCCTTCATGTTGTTCCGTTCCCGTTTTGATGAAAAGAAGGGCACATTCGACGGACCGGGGCGCGACGTCGTCTTCGAGGTAAACACCGCGGAGCTCAAGAAGATGAAAGCGGCGCCGCATTTCTCAGACCTGCGTTCGCAGGCGAAGGTGTTGAACTTCTCGATCGTGTACGGTGTTACCGAGTTTGGTCTCAGCCGCAACCTAACGATTTCGCGCAGCGACGCCAAAGAACTCATGGCGAACTACTTTGCGGCTTTTCCCGGCATCAAGAAGTACATGAACGAGGCGATTGAGTCGGCGCGTGAAAAGGGGTATGCCGAGAACCTCTTTGGCCGCCGCCGCACGATCGGTGATATGAACAATCCCAATCGTTTTGTGCGCGAGGGTGCCGAGCGCCTGGCCATCAACACTCCGGTGCAGGGTACAGCCGCCGATCTCATCAAAAAAGCCATGATTACAATTCAGGCGAAGATCAAGGCTGAAAAACTGAAATCCCGCATGGTCTTGCAGATCCACGACGAACTCTTGTTTGAGGTCGTGCCCGGCGAAGAGAAAGCGCTCGAGGCGCTGGCACGCAAGGAAATGGAAGGCATCGTTAAACTGAAGGTGCCGCTCAAGGCTTCAGGTGCTTTCGGGGCAAACTGGAACGAATGCAAGGGCGGCTAAACCGCCGGTTGAGCGCTCGCAATCGGCTTGACGGTGTGTCTTTTTGATTGGTTTCTCCGCCTGCCCCATCTTAAGGGTGGGGTTGTTAAGGAGCACGTAGTGCCCCTTAAAGAAAAATAATACCCACCACCGCAGGTGGTGGGCCAGGCTCGGGTGGTGGAATTGGTAGACACGTACGCTTGAGGTGCGTATGCTTTACGGCGTGGGGGTTCAAGTCCCCCCTCGAGTACATTTTGCCCGGTAAACCCGGGTCCGGGGAAATCCCGTTATGAATCAAAAAGACGGCGCCAGGCGTGCCGAAGATGATCTTGCAGATTCCATCGCCAGTCTGTGGCAGAAAATCGACAGTGAAGCTGCTGCGGCAAAAAACGCCGAAACCATGAAGTCCGAAGCCCTGATTCTCGAATGGGCGGGCAAACTCGCAGAAATCCTCAAAGGCCAGCGCAAATAATATGGTGAAACACGTCTATCTCTTCGATATCGACGGCACGCTGATCAACGCGCGCGGCATGGGCTCAAGACTCTTCAGGCAGAGCGTCGCTGAAACCCTGGGCTATGAACCTGCGTGGGGTCATATCGATTTCGCAGGCCAGACCGACGCAGGGCTACTCAGCCGGGCCCTCGCCGAGGCAAAATACACGGTCGCCCCTGACACCCATGCGCGTTTTTTTGAGCGCTACCATGGCCACCTCGAAACCAATTTCCGTCAGAGTCCCGCCGAAATACTGCCGGGTGTCGGCGATGTGCTGCGCCATCTGGCGGATGACCCCGGTGCCTTACTGGCGCTTCTTACCGGAAACACGCGCCGGGGTAGCGAGCTCAAGCTCGGCGACCTCTTCCATACTTTTGCTTTCGGCGTTTTCGGAGACAAGCACGCCGACCGCAATGACCTGGGCCGCGAAGCGAGAAGTTATGTCGATGCCACCTTCGGCGCAGACGTGCGCCTGACCGTCATTGGCGACACTCCCAACGATATTGCTTGCGCACGCGCCGCGGGTGCAACGGCTGTGGCTGTCGCGACGGGATCTTTTTCCCCGGCGGATTTAGCGCATGCAGACCGGGTTTATACAGACCTGACAGAGTGGTTGCCCGGCATCATGCACAGGCCGCACCCTGCGCAGCCCCACGCTGGATAACAGGCTCCTGTGCCGGTAAGCCCGTGATCTGGGTGGTGGTGAGAAAAGCGTTGTCCATCATCACCAGCGGCGCCAAATGGCAGTTACCCGAGCAGCGTATCGTATCCAGTTTCACCGAACCGTCGGCACTGACGGGGTTCTCCTGAATGCCGAACTTCTCTTTGATCAGCTGCATCGCGCGGCCGCCGCCTTTGTGTGTGCAACTGATTCCTGTGCAGATGGTAATCCTGCGCAGTGCTGCTTTCGGGCGTTTCGTCGTTGCTTTCATAGCTGTCTTTAACCCATTTCCGCGTCCCCGTCAATGCGGTGATCGACGCAGCATACCGCGTAATATTACCTGGCAGAGTTAATCAAATTCCAGCTTATCGAGCCGCTTTATGGCTTTTTGCATGAGGCTCGAATGGCAGCGTGTTCTCAGCTCGGCCGGGGTGAGGAATTTACCGCCCGGTATTTCCGCTTTGATAAACATGAGTTTGGCGGAGATCTTATAGCGGGTAATCGTATGCCTGAAATCGAGCGGTAAATTCTGGGCCCGTGAAAGTGTTTTTTTGATCAGTGCGGCGGATATTTTTCCGGGCAGCGTTGCCACATTACCCTTAGGCGGTAGCACGAGATATGCCGGGAACATTAGTTCGCCGCTGAGAAACGGAAATTTTTCGGTATTTTCAAAGACCTGGTACTTATTGCCCTTGCGGTGAACAAACATGAGCCAGAGTACTTCCAGCGCTTCAACGCGTGCCGCTTTTTTAGGAAACTGCATCTGCTGGCCGGCAGCATAGGCTCCACAAAAATCAGCGGCGAAACATTTATCGCAGGCCGGTTTTTTTTTGCAGATCGTCTGCCCCCATTGCATGAGTGCTTCGTTGACGTCGCCCGCCGGCATCTTTGTCTCAAAAAGCGGCGCGGCGGCGCGCCCGGCGGCCTCGCGGAATTTCTGGCCGCCCTGCGGATGCGCGATGGTGTAGATGCGTGAAAGCACGCGCGCGTGGTTGGCATCGAGCGCGAGAATTTTTTCGCCGCCATGGATCGACGCAACGATCGCGGCGGTGTAATGGCCGATACCGGGAATCCGTACCAGCTCGCCGTAAGCGACCGGCACTTCAGCCTTGTGCTTTTTTACAATTTCGACGGCAGCCTTGAACATGTTGCGCGCGCGCGAATAATAACCCATACCCTGGAAGGCAGCGAGCACATCTTCGAGGGGACCTTTGGCCAATGCTTTTACATCGGGGAACCGCTTGAGGAAGGTCTTGAGCTTTTCTTTACCGGCGGCAATCTGCGTTTGCTGCAGAAAAATTTCCGTGATCCAGGTGCGGTAGGGATTCCGCTCCAGGCGAAATTCATAGCGGTGTTTCTCCCCGGCATACCAGGCTAAGAGGCGATTGACAAGGCTATCGGGCAAAGACAGCTTCTCCGTCGATGAGCGTCATCGCCACCATTTCTGTGTGTGGCCGGTAGAGAATACGGTTGAGCCGTTCGGAAAGTGACGAATAATGGTTCGGCTCTTCATCGAGCAATGTATCACACCGGCTATCGTCGATCAGCGCCAGGTCTGCGCGTTTGCCGACGGTAAAGCTACCAAGTTCATCTGCACGGCCGAGTGCCTGGGCATTGCCCAGCGTCGCCTGGTAGAGCGCCGTTGCGCAGTTCACGCCGACCTCGCTGCCATCGAAGTGCGCCCGCAGCTTGGCCATCTCTGCCATCTGTTTTGCTTCATGCAGCATCGAGAGCGAGTATCCCGCTGCTACGTCGGTGCCGAGCCCCAGGCGCAAACCCGCTTTCTGAAAAGCTGCATACGGCAGAATGCCGCTACCGAGGAAGTTGTTTGAGACCGGGCAGTGGACGATCACGCTTTGCCGTTCGCGTATCCGTTGCTGCTCGTCCGCTGTCAGGTGAATGCCGTGGCCTAACAGGGATTTCCCGTGGAGGCAGCCGTACGTATCGTAAACCTCGGTGTAACTTTTTGCCTCGGGAAAAAGTTTTAGCGTCGTTGCGATCTCCGCCGTGTTCTCGCTGATGTGCGTTTGCAGAAAAGTATCATGCCCGCGGCTGATCTCGCCGCAGAGCTGTAACAGCCCGGCAGTACAGCTGATGGCAAAACGCGGTGTGACGACAAATTCCGCGCGGTTTTTCTTATGGTACTGGCCAATGAGCCGGGTCATATCCTTTTCAGCAGTAGCGGCATCCGTGAGAAGAGCCTTCGGCACATTGCGGTCCATCAGGGTAAGGCCCAGGTAGGCGCGTATGCCCGAACGTTCTGCCTCGGCGAAGGCGATATCGGCTGCAGCAGCAAAAGACGACAGGTAGGCGACGACGGTGGTCGTGCCCTGTGTCAGGCAGCTCTGGAAAAAATTGAGGCTCTGCAGTTCAGCCACCGCAGCGTCGGCAAAACGTGACTCCTGCGGAAAGGTATATTTTTCGAGCCAGGGCAATAATGCCTCAGCGCCCTGCGCGGCAAATTCATACTGCGGCAGATGCGTATGCAGGTCGATGAGTCCAGGCAGGGCAATGGCGTCATCGCGCACGAGCACGTCGTAGCTTTTGAGTTTTTCGGGCGCCGGCGCAGTGGCTGAGAAATATTCAATAATGCCCTGTTCATTCCAGAGCAAAAAGGCTTTGTCAAAAAATTCCAACCGGCCATCCGCAGTGGGATTCACAAACGCGGCGGTAATACCTCCCTTTTTGCGCATGGGGACTATTCTATGACGGGAATCGGCCCCGTCAATTTACCTTCACGGAACTGTTCGAAATAGGGTTCGCTCGTGGTCTTAAACTCATCGCGCGTGAGTATACCGTGCAGCCGGCCGCCGACCATCAGGCCGATACGGTCGGCGAGTTTGTAGGCGAGATTAAAATCGTGTGCGACAACGATGGCTGTGCTGCCGAGATTGCGTTTAATGCCCTTGATGAGTTCGGCGATCGCGTCGGTGAGCACGGGGTCGAGCCCCGCTGTCGGGTCATCGAACAGCAGAATTCTCGGGTCCATCGCAATGGCGCGCGCAATGCCGGCGCGTTTTTGCATCCCCCCGGAAAGCTCTGACGGATATTTGTCTTCGACGTCCTTAAGACCGGCACGGTTCAGGCATTCGGTTGCTTTCGCGCGCAGCGCATCCGCATCGAGTTTGCTGAAACGCCGCAGGGCGAAGACAACATTCTCCCAGACATGCAGGGAATCGAAGAGACCCGATTTCTGGAACACGTAGCCGATCTGCTGGCGCAGCTGGTCGAGTTCGCGGTTTTTCAGCTTATGCACATTGCGCCCGAGAATTTCAGCCGTGCCGCGCTGCGGCCTGAACAGGCCGACGAGGGTTTTCAGCAGCATGGTTTTTCCCGAGCCGTTTTTTCCCATGATAACCAGCGTCTCGCCGGGCTGCATTTCGATGCTGATGTCTTCGAGAATTTTTTTTTCAGCTATGGTGAGCGAAATATTTCTGAGCGCGACTGCCTGTTCCATTACGTATCCCTCATGCGGAATGTGACGATGACGACGCCCGTCGCGCGCTCGCCCGAAGCCGAGGGTGAAAACACCGCGTTGCGGTAGGCGTTCTTGGCATTGATATCGAGCTTTGCATAACCCGAAGATTTAATGACTTCGATCTCTTCGACGCGGCCATCGGGCCCCACTTCAATCAAAAGTTCAACGCGGCCCTGTCCCGATTTTTTGCGCACGCTTTCGGGATAGTCGATGGCGGGCAGGGTGATGAGTCTCCGTGCCGCACCTTTTTTCCAGCGCGTGCTGGTACCGGTGTCGCCCTTGGGTACAACCACCGCTTCATTTTCACCGCGCTTTCCGGTTTTGCCTGTGGTTTCATTCCCCCAGGAAGTGTTTTTTGATTTGGGCCGTGTCGCATTTGTCTCAGAATTGTTGCGCGTATGCATTTTCTGCTCGTAGGCGCTCCAGGGATCTGAAGGCGTCGAAGGCGCGTTGCTGTTAGTTTTGCTGCCTTTTTGCGGCCGTGACGCTGCCGATGCGGCGGATTGACTGCGTTTCTGTTTACGGCTTTTCTGCGGAACTTCTTCTTCCGTTTCTTCGTCACGCTCTTCGAGCCGATTAGGTGTGTCGTTGCGCTCGATGACGAGTTTGACTTCGAGCGGATTGCCCAGATTGCGGCTCGCGAACAATATCAGCAACAAAAATAGTATGGCATGCGCCGCAACAGAAATAAAAAACGCGCGGCGTTCGTGGGATTTAAAAGAGAAAATTTCGGGCATAGCTCATTTGCGGAAGATCTTTTTTACATAACCGATTCCGTCTATGAGCCTGTCAACATCGTCACGGGTATTATAAACAGAGAACGAGGCCCGGGCAGTCGCCGGTACGCCGAGCGCGCGCATCAAAAGCTGGCAGCAGTGGTGTCCGGCGCGCACGCAGATATCCTGTTCGTCGAGCAAGGTGCCGGTATCGTGGGCATGCACGCCCGCAATTTCAAAGGAATAGATCGGCGAGCGGCGGGGGGCAGAGCCACCGAAAAACCGCACGCCGGCTGCCTTGAATTTTTCATCCGCATAGGCCATGAGTTCGCTGTCGCGCCCGTGGATGGCCGGCGCAAATTCACCGGCAAATTCGAGGGCCTTGCCGAAGGCATAGATTTCGCCGACGGCCTGCGTGCCGGCCTCGAATTTCGCCGGCGCTTCGAGGTAGCTGGATTTCTCCCGTTCGACAAGGCTGATCATACCGCCGCCGCCCTGGTAGACATCTGCCGCGTCGAGCACGGGTTTGCGGGCGACAACGGCGCCGACGCCTGTGGGCCCGAAAATCTTATGCGCCGAGAATGAAACAAAGTCGGGCGCGAGTGCGCGGATCGTTTCGGGGGCATGGATCACGGCCTGCGCGGCGTCGAGTACGAAAGCCGCACCGGTATCACGGGCTGCCTGCCGGTACGGTGCCAGGTCATGGACGATGCCCGTGACGTTCGACTGCAAACTCAGCGAAACGATGCGCAGTGAATAGGTGGATTGAATTTCCTGCAGGAAGTTTGGGGCCGCGTTGAAGTTGCCATCCGCGTCGACGGGAATATAGAGCAGCTTGTAGCCGCGCTCTGCCGCGAAAATCTGCCACGGGACAATATTCGCATGGTGCTCGCTGTCGCTCAGCAGGATAGCCGGCGGTTTGGTGCCGGCAAAACTTTTAAAGAAATCGGTTAACTTTGATTTCGGTGAAGTCAGGATATGCGCAATCAGGTTCAGGCCGTCTGTGGTGCCTTTGACAAAAACCGCCGTCGTATCGCTTTGATCGGAAACAAATTGTACTACCTGTGACCTGACTCTTTCAACGGTGTCGGTCGCGCGCTGCGACAGGCGGTAGACACCGCGGTGTATGTTCACCGATTCGCGCGCGGTGTATTCGACCAGGGCATCGACGACGCGCTGTGGTTTGAGTGACGTCGCCCCGGAGTCGAGATAGACGATGCCGGGGTTCGCGGAGAAAAAAGGAAACTCGGCGCGGGGATCTTTCTGCATGAACAACGAGAAGATAATCTAAAAATCAAAGCTTGTCCAGTTTAGGCTCGACTGTGAAAAGTACCGGTCCGTCAAAAATTCTCTGCACAACCTTGCCATCGACCTTGGCAGCCAGCGGAAAATTACCGCTGCCGATGAGCAGGCGTTCTCCCGCCGGCACGAGTACGGTCGGCCGCGAGGGCAGGGTTATGTGGCGGCGGGTGAAGGTGAAATCCGTGCCCGGCTCAAGCAGCGTCAGATCCTGTTTTCGTGATGGGTCGGTATAAAACCGGGCGATCGCGATCGTGTTTTTTTTGCCTTGGGGAATGAGTGCCATCGTTAGTGCACCCGGTACAGATTCAAAGCGTAGTTGTCTGAGGGATGCGGCATTCTGCTCGAGGCGGTAAATCCTGAGGCCCTGATCGGGCTTGTTTTCGTTGTAGGGGCCTGAATCCGCATTGTCGCCACTTAACACCAGAATTTCGGGATTGCCGTCGCCGTCGATGTCGGCTATTTCGAGCCAGACAGCGCCGAGATGTGGCGGAAAATCGATCAGGCTGCGCTCGGTGGTGCGGCCATTTTCATAGACGAGATGCAGCAGTGCCTCGCGCGCCCCGCCTGCCAGGGCAAGAAATTCCGTGCGTTTCGCCCTGAGCGACAGGGGTGCCAGCCGCACGATCGAAGCATGGTTAGAGAGTGTTTTCTCTTTATAACCCGCCGGGCTGCTTTCAAACAGCAAAATGCCGCCACCCGTCACTGCGCCGAAACCTGCAACGATGAAATCCGCCTTGCCGTCGCCGTTCATATCGGCGGTTAAAAAATGCCCCGAGCGCGGCAGGTCTTTGAGAATTTTTCGCGCTGAATGTGTTTTCGCATCGATGGAGTAGAGCGCAGCCTTGTTTTCGTCGCTGAGCGCGCCAAGAAGGCTACCGAGCGTCAGAACATAAAACCCACCGTCGGCCGGGGCGATATGCACCGGAGGCGAATCGAGCATCACAGAAAAATCTGCAGAGAGATCGCTCTTTAGGAATTCCAGTTTGCCCGTGACACCGCCCCCGATTGCAATGCGCCCGTCGGCGAGCTTTTGCAACATGGTCACACCCTGGTCCGCAAAGGGCACGGGAGTCGCTTTCAGCTCGCCGGCACTTTCATGGGATTCGAACGGATAGCGGGCAAGGCCCAGGTAATAGGCGCGCAGGTTTTTCCAGTCAGCGGCAGAAATCTGCGGCGTCGCGGGGATTAAACCGGATTTTTTGAGAAGCTCATAGCGGCCTTTGAACTGCGCCCGTTCAACATCATCGAGCCCGCGCGAGGCGTCGATGCCGTGGAAGAGTCCCATATACGCGAGCATAAAGGCCGCATTGTCCTGCGACATCGATTCGGGCTGTGGTGTGAGATGGCAGCTGCTGCAGTATTTTTCGGCGACGGCGCGGCCCTTCGCTACATTGGCCCGGCTGGCATCCAGGTCTTCGCCGCGGAAATCGCTAAAGCGCGCGCGCGTGCAGTGAGAAGTGAAAAGCGCCGCGATCAGTATCGCGGCTGTACGCTTTATCGTGCCCCCGATTTAATGAGCAAGGTTGCGAGCTCGGTATGACCGCCGCGCTGCGCCAGCATCACTGCCGTTTCGCCATTGGGCGATCTATAGTTCGGATTTGCCCCGGCGGCGAGCAGGGCACGCGCAGCTTCGGTATGACCACCGACACAGGCGAGCATGAGCGCGTTCCAGGTGAATTTATTCAGCGTATGCACGTCGGCCTTGGCTGCAAGAAGCGCGGTCAGGACTTTTAATTGTCCTCGTTCCGACGCGGCCATGAGCGCGGTATAACCCGTCGAACTCTTCTGGTTGATATTCACACCCTGGGCGATGAGTTCAGCGACGCGTTTTTCGTCGCCGTTTTCCGCGGCGTCGACGAGGTTGTCTGAGGGCGTCGCAAAAGTTTTTTTCTGCGACGAGCCACAGTACGTGAACGCTGTTAGAATCAGAACCGGGAAAAGAACCTTGTGCATGGGAGATCCTCCTAACCTTTTTCGTATTTTGACTGGTTTTCGAGCCCCGCTTTGCGGAGCGTATCGATGAGAGCGGGGGCAAGGCCCGGCAGGGCGCTGGCGGTTTTTGCAAACAGCCCGCGCCAGAAGGGTAGCGTGATCTCGGGTTCATTCTTGCCCAGAACGCCCAGAATCGCATCGGCGATATCTTTTGCTGTCAGCGGAGCGCTGCCTGAAAAGGTCAGCGCCGCTTCGGGATAATCTTTTTGCAGGTCGAGCATCGGTGTCTTTACCGCGTCGGGGCAGACGACCGTAACGCAGACACCGTGGTCTTTGAGTTCGCTCGCGAGCGCGAGCGTAAAGCCGCGCACGGCAAATTTAGAGGCGCTGTAGAGGCCGATACCGGGAATCGGCGCCACACCGGCGAGCGAGGCGATGTTGATGATGTGGCCCGTTTGGGCCTTCTTAAATTCGCGCGCGGCGATCGAAGAACCGAGCATCACGCCTTTGACATTGATGTCGATGTGGAAATCGATATCCTTCGAGGTTATTTTGTCTATATAACCGGGCTTAAGAACACCCACCGCGTTGATGAGCGCATATACGGGGCCCAGGGCCTGAGCATGGTTAAAAACCTTTTCCCATTCGTCGGCGCTGCGCACGTCGAGCTTCAGCGTCTGCACGCGCGTGTGTGTGCCGAGCTTGCGCAGCGCTACCTCGTCGACATCGGTTGCGACGACAATCGCACCGCTCTGGTGCAGGGCGGTGACGAGCTCTTGCCCGATGCCGCCGGCCGCGCCGGTGACGATGATGACTTTACCTGAAATTTCCGCCATTGCTTGTCCTTTAACCGGTTTTGCGTCTGTCTTCGTTCTCGGTAAATTTAAAAATTTCCTGCGCGATGCGTTCGTCACTCTCCATGGTCAGAAAATGCCCCACCTGCGGCAGAATGCGCAGCGTGAATTCGCTGGCGATTTCTGCATGCATACCTTCAAACATCTCGGGTAGAATACAGCCGTCACCCGAACCAGTGAGTGTCAGTGTGGGAATTTGTACAGGCGCCAACGATAATTCCCGGCTGCGGTTATATAACGCCAGCTCGCTTACAAACGGGCTCATGAGACCGCGGTAATAGGCGAGCGCATTTTTCAGAATCTGTTCATCGCCAAAGGCGTTTTTGACCGCAGTGAGTGCATCGGCGTCGAGCGTTGCACCGGGTGACCATTTGGACCACAGGTTTTCGATGAAAGCAAAATTGTCTCGGGCCACGCGTGCTTCTGGTATGCCGAACCGCAGCTGGAAGAACAAAATATACCAACTCTGCAAAATCTGCGAGGGGTTTTTCCACAGGTTGGACAAAAATACTTTTAAGTGCGGCACGCTCAGCGTCACGAGACAGGAAAATTTTTCAGGGGCCAGGTTCGCCGCGGCGTATGCGGTGATTGCTCCCCAGTCATGGCCAATGAGGAGTGCATCTTTAAAACCCGCGGCCTCGACCATGGCAACGGCATCTGCCGCAAGATCGGCGACCTGAATGGTTGCCATGGGATTTTCCTGTAGTTCGCGCGGCGTATTCATCTGCGTGTAGCCGCGCAGGTAGGGCGCAATACAGGTGTAACCCGCCGCGGCAAGGCGCGGCATCAGGCGGTTCCACGTGCGTGGTGTATCGGGAAAACCGTGGAGGAGTAGAGCGAGGCGTTTGCCTTCGCCTTGTTTCAGTGCGGGGTGAGAGAGGCCATTCGCGGTAAGAGTAATTTGTTGCATAGAAGAGAGTGGGTCATTACGATCAGAGGCGCGTCAACGGGATCAATCCCCCTAGCTTGCCTTCTGCTGCATCTCACACTGACCTTCAAAGATAACGCCGTCGTCGATCTCGAGTTTCGGCGCACGGATGTTGCCAATGAGTTTCGCGCCCTGCTTGAGTTCGACCTTTTCAGTCGCGACCACGTTGCCCGTTACCTGCCCATATACAACGACGTATGCCGCTTCGATATGCGCAGTGACTTTTGCTTCAGGCCCGATCTCGAGCATTTCGCCGCCCTTGATCTCGCCCTCGTAGTTGCCGAGAATGCGCAGCGGTTTTGCGAACTGCAGAATGCCCTTGAAACTCGAGCCGTGCGCGAATGTGGTGGCGTCGCCGCGACGCCGTGGTTCTCTGGATGCCATATTATTTCGTCTTCATTACATACACGCCATCCCAATCGGGTGGCGGCGGCTCTTCGATAAAATGTTCGCAGCGCTCGAGGTAAACCTGCGACGGGCCGTCTTCTTTTCTGATCGCCAGAGCCTTTTTGAACATCTCGGCGGCCATTTTGAACTCGCGTTTTTTGTAAAGCGCCAGCCCTTCATTATAGACCTGCAGCACCTGCTGCATCTGTTGCGAAAGCATGGGCGTGTGTAGAGATAAAGGGAGGGATGTAAAGAAAAAAGGGCGCGGTATATCTAAAAGGCGCGCATTCGGGGCAAGCGGCCGAAAAGAAAACCGAAAGCAGGCCGTTTCGGCCGCTTTAGCAGGAAATCGCGAAGCGATTTTCGAGGCTTTCGGTTTTCTTGCGCCTCTTTAGATATACCCTAGCGGCGATTCAGGGCTTCAATTCGGTCGGTATTATTTCGAAGTTCATCCGCCGGTTATCCCGAATTATAGTCAGATCCACACGATTCAACGCCTCCTTTTGACTCAGAAGGCGGTGTAGTACGTCGATGCTCGCGACTGCTTCGCCGTTCAAATAGACAATAATGTCGCCGTATTTGAGCCCAACCGTGGCAGCCGGCGAACGGCTCTCCACATGTGTCACCAAAACCCCGGTTTCACCGATTCTAAGGGACCGCGAAACGACGCGCGGAAAGCGTGTGTTCGAGACACCGACGCCAAGATACGCGCGGCGTATCTTACCCTCGCGTATCAGGTGCATCACCACAAACTGCGCGGTATTTGCAGCAATCGCAAAACAGATGCCCTGCGCCGAGGGGATGATGGCACAATTGACGCCGATGACGCGCCCTGCCGAATCGATGAGTGGCCCGCCGCTGTTACCGGGGTTTAAGGCAGCGTCGGTCTGTATGATGTCGTCCATCAGGCGCCCCGACTGGGCGCGCAGCGACCGGCCCGTGCCGCTGACGACGCCGGCGGTTAGGGTGTAGTCAAAACCATAGGGGTTGCCGAGCGCGATGGCGATCTGGCCGGCGCGCAGAGCCGCCGAGTCGGCGAATTCGAGGGCCTTGAAGCCAAAGCCGTTGATCTTCAGCACGGCGAGATCGCTATGCGGGTCATTGCCCTGTATCGTCGCAAAATAGCGGCCGCCGTCGAGTGTGCGTACCTCGATGTCGCCTTGTGCCGCGACGACATGCGCATTGGTCACGACATAACCTTCGGGGCTGATAAAAAATCCGGAACCTGTACCCAGTACCGAATCGCGCTTGCCCTTTTTGAGCATTGTGATTTTGACCACCGAGGGAGAAACCGCGGCGGCGACGGAGCTCACCGTATGCGAGTAGGCATCGAGCAGCACCGCATCGTTGCTTGCGGGGGCGCTTTGCGCCCCGGCTACCGAGTGTTCAGAGGAGACAAGTTTTAAGGCCGGCATGGCGAGAAGATATTCCTCCCGCGCACGATCGGCTCAAAAAACTTCTTAGCGCTTCTCAGAGCCGAGCTTTTCAAAATCCACCGCGAGCTCGATCTTGTGATCGCTCAGGTACCTGAGAATCGCGAGGTTGTTACGGCTCACCGTTTCATGGTAGCGGGTGTATGGCTCGACAAAATATTGTATGCGGATATAAAAACCGAAGGCGTCGAATTTCATAAAGTGCACCTCAGCCTCGGGGCTATAACCTGAGGTTTCGATGATTTTTTTGATTTCAACAATCGTCGTTTCTACGGTGGCGACGCCGGTTTTCTGGTCGAGCAGAATCTTACCGCGGAACATCCGCTTCTGCCCGCCCGAGGTGACGTTGTTGACAAAACCGTTTGCCAAAATCGAATTCGGTACGACGAGAATACTGTTATACTTGGTACGGATCGTCGTCGAACGCATGCCGACCTTTTCGACGCGGCCCCAGGTCTTGATCGGCGCATCGAGCAGCAGGTAGTCCCCCTCTTTAATGACCTTATCAATGTAGAGAGAGATGCCGGCAAAGATATGGCTCACCGCCTCGCGGCCTGCCATCGCCAGCGCGAAACCCCCGACCCCGAGACCCGCGACGGCAGAGTAGATATTGTAGCCGACCCGGTTCATCATCACCAGGAAGCCCATGAAATAGATGACGATTTTGCCGGTGCGTATCAGCAGCGGAAAAAGGTGAGCCATTTCGGAGTCGTCGGGCCGCGCACGCAGGCGTTCGCGCCAGCGCAGCATCGAATTGGTAAAGAGCCGCGACGCAAATATTGTCAGCAGCCAGATGACGGCTACCATGAGCGCCGATTGCACAATAACAAGAATCTGCGACGGTATCGCCAGAAATCTGATGCCGACCTTGATCGAGACGAGAAAGGCAATGGAGTAGATATATTTTTTCAGCGTGCTCAGAACCAGGTCAAAAAAAGCCACGCTCTTTTGCAGGTCTTCGTCCTTACGCATTTTCAGCCGCAGCAGAATCAGCAAAATACGGCTGAAGATCAGTGCAGCGAGAATCAGTGCGCCGAAATAGATCCACTGCAAGAGCGGGTTTTCGAGAAACATCGTGCGTTTGAGGTATTCGATCGGATTATTCGACGGTTCTTTATGCGCAGAAATACTGAAATGACCGTGCCCGAGTTTGGCGAATTCATAGAGAATTCGCAAAATCCCCTGGGGGTTTCCTTCGAGGGCCGTGACTTTCAGATCGGGAATCTCTTTAATCTTCACGCTTGCCGGGTCGGCCAGCAGCTCGTAGATCTTGCGCTCTTCAAAATATTTGAATGGCTGAAACATTTGCCGGTACTCTTCGGGTTTGCCGAGAAACCGGCGTACGAACAGGCATGTTGCCCAGCGGTGGTGGCCGTCGAGAATATAATATTTACCGTTTTCGTATGCAGTGAGAATGCTACCGTCGCAGGCGGAGAATTTTTTCTCGATGCTCAGGGTATCGATCACCTTAGGCGCGATGTTACCCCAGTAAATTTCAAACTGCGTCGGCACGAGGTCGCCGAGATTATCGAGGCGTTCATCGCGGCGTATCTTAACCTTGTCCTCAGGTTCGCCGGTTTCCAGTAGTTTTTCGAGTGAGCTGATGAACTGAAAATCCTTCGCCTGGTCGCCGGGGTTCAGTTCAATTTTACCGTCAGAAAGCCAGGCGAGAATTTCTTTTTGTTCCGCACCCGAGAATTGCGGCATGTCGGCATGGTGCATTGCCCATTTCGGCGCAGGCGTCGTGAAGAGCTTCATCTGCGCAATCCGCTCCGGGTGGGCGTTCTTATCGATGCGCGGCTCGAGACAGCCCGCTAAAGAAAAGGCAAAAAACGCCCAGGAAAGTCTTCCGGAGAACTGCATCCCTCATATTTTGACGGAAGGCGTATGGGTCAATAAATATAGTGGTGGTTAGCTCCAGGGATGACAATATTCTAATCCCGGGGCCTGTCGATCGCTGATATTTCTGTATTTCTACGCAATCCATCCTGCGTGATCGCGAATTGCTTTTTTGGGAGAGGCAGATTAAATGATGGCATGCGCGGGATTGGTGAACGTTATATGATGAACTACGAAGAGGTTCGGGCGCCTGCGCCCGCACAAATTCTCGTCATCGAGGATGATGCAGCGATACGGCAATCGCTGAGGATACTATTGGAATCCTGGGGTTACAGCGTGCTCGAAGCGGAACACGGCGGTTATGCGCTCGCGTTGTTGTCTGCGCAGCCGGTTAACCTGATTCTTTCTGATATCGAAATGCCGGTTCTCGGTGGTATTGATTTTCTGGAGATCGTCCGAAGGGAATATCCACAGCTTCGTGTGATCATGGTCAGTGGAATTACGCGGGAGAAAACGATCGATGAGGTTATTGCCCGTGGCGCCATTGGTTATGTCCAGAAACCAGTCCGGTTGCCTGAGTTGAAGTCGCAGATTCTAAACGGGCTTCGTCAGGAATCTATTGACCAGCGCCTGGCAAATCCCGGTCTCCCGGGCTTCGTTCCTGAAAATCCCGCGCTTTCGCCGTCTTCGAAGATTAAAGATATCGCCCGCCTGTTTGTTGTCACCTCTGATCTGCACCACGGTGAAACAGGGGCTCATATCCAGCGTATCGGCAAGTTCAGTCGGCTACTCGCCGAGCTCAGTGGTATGCCCGCCTTATTTGCCTCGGATCTGGGCGAGGCTGCGGTGCTACACGATATCGGAAAGCTCGCCATACCTGATGCTATTCTCAAAAAACCCGGTCCCTTAACTGTCGAAGAATTTGAGATTATGAAAACACATCCGGTTTTAGGCGGAAAAATTCTGGCCGGCTGTCAAGATCCGTTTCTGAAGCTCGCACGCACGGTCGCACTCTACCATCATGAGCGTTGGGATGGCTCCGGGTATCCTGAAGGATTAGTCGGTGAAGATTGTCCCATTTCCGCCAGGATTGTCGGCGTTGTCGACGTGTTTGACGCACTGAATGAAAAACGTGTTTATAAAGAACCGTGGCCGCGCCAAAAGATCACAAATTTTTTTCGGGAAAAGAAGGGAAGTTTCTTCGAACCCGGACTCATAGAGGCACTGTTGGGCAATTACGAGCGGTTTGAGCAAATACGCCTGTCGCATGCCGGGGATTGATTGTAGCGGAAAAACTATTCCGCAGATTTTTCGGAGTATGCCTGAATCCTGGGTTGGTATCAGTTAAAGAACATAACTTCCCGTTCGGGTGCAAGCTGTGCCTGCGCAAGACCGTCGACGAGGAAAATATTCATTGGCTGCGTTCTGCCACGGATGCGATTGAGTTGTAAGCGGCGGACTGCGATGTCGTCGCCGATGAGCTTACGGGTTTTTTCATCGATGATAAGATCGAACTTTGTTTTTTTCGTCAAACCTTCAAGCCGCGATGCAATGTTGACTGTGTCGCCGATTACCGTGTAATCCATTTTGCGGAAGGATCCAATCGTGCCCGCAAAGACGCGTCCTGTGGCAATACCCATACCGATGCTGATATCTTCATGAAGCCATTCCGGTTTTGCATTGTTGAATGCCTTGACGGCTTCACGTACAGCAAGGGCGCATTCAACGGCGTTGCGCGCGTCGTTCTCGCCGCGTACCGGACAACCAAAAGTGCTGAGTAATGCATCGCCGATAATCTTATTCACAGATCCCTTGTACGTCAAGACGAGATCCATGATGTCGGTATATAAATGGTTGAGCAGGCTGGCTACGAGATTAGGTTCGAGCGTTTCGCTGATCGAGGTAAAATTGCGTATGTCCAGAAAGAAGATTGTTGCATCCAGATTCTCCCCGTAATTTTTCCCCAGTGTCTGCTCATTCATGATTTTGTCAGCAACGTCGACAGAGAAATACTGTGATAACCGGTTCAGCCTATCCTGCAGCGCATCGCGTTCGGCCAGCGCCTGTTCATATTTTGCGAGGCGATGGATTCTCATGACTAACTCATCTGCGGCATAGGGGGGGGTCAATATCTCTGATACCCCCGCCTTCAAGGCTTCGATGCGGTGCTTAAAGGATATTTCCCGGCAAAGCAAGATAACGGGTTTCATGAGAGCTCCAGGGCTTAACTGAATATCCTCTAATGCTGCCGCTTCCTTGTCTCCGTAGTGATCTGCATGTATGAGGATAATGTCGGGCAACAGGCCTTTCAGGTTACCGTAGGGGAGGTATAGTTCGGCGAGTGTTGTTTCGAAAAAGGAATTCAGCGGTTGCAGCAAGGCCTGCAGGGACGAGGGGGAGACCGAAAATATCAGGATCTTTGTTTTCATGGGAGTTTGTATCGCAAAATTGAGGCAAGGTCAATTGGGCACCGTTGGGAGAAATCTGTGTGGAAATACTGAATTCACGGCGAAAATGCGTTATTTTTACGTTGACCCTCCGCCCGGTTAATGGCAGGAAAGATATGGGAATGCGCTACACAAAAACAGGAATCTAAATGCGTCCGGGTCTGGAAAAGAAAGTTTTGAAAATTTTGGATACAGAACCGGTGTTGCATCCGCCCGAAATTTCGGCTGAGGTTTATGACAAGTTTTGTGAGATTTTTCTCGAATCTGTCCCTAAGACAATTCATTCTCTGCAGGAAAATTCCGGAGACGAGGCGGTAATCCAGAAGATTGCGCATAAATTGAAGGGCGCGTGCGGCTTCGCTGGAGCCATTCGGTTGAGCGCAGTGGCTGCTGAACTAGAGCAAATAGCTGAGTCCGCATCCGCTGAGGAATTAACATATTTTCACCGCATACTGAGCCAGGTTCTTGCGCAGACACGGGTGGCGATGCGACGCCCGGGGGACGCAGGAAGTTGAGGATAGCCATAATCCTGCTACTGGCTTCTTTTCTGGCCTGCAATGCAACAAAACGCGAACAGCCAAAAGTAAAGAACGGCGAATTAGACCTGCGGACCTGGGATTTTAATGAAGACGGACCGGTTGCGCTGGATGGTGATTGGGCTTTTTACTGGCAACAGAAGATCGTCGGAAAAAAAAACGCCGATTTTGCGGAACCTGAAAGCCGGCAATATTTGCATGTTCCCGGAACATGGAATAATCTGGTGCGAAAACAGCATCCTGAAAATCCGAAACCCGGACAGGGTTTTGCAACGCTACGTCTGAAACTGCTGCTGCCTTCACGAAAGGACCTGCTGCTGTTCAATGCGTGGGCCGCGAACTCATTTGTTTTATATTGCGGTGATAAGCCCATCGGGCAAGCGGGCCGGTTTGCTTCCGAACCGGGTTTGGTTTCGCCCTTCCATGGGCCAACCCTGGTTTCTTTGCAGTCCTGCGAGTCCACCGATCTATTCTGGCAAATCGCTAATTTTGAAACGTACTTTGGTGGTCCCAGAAACGGTTGGCGAATTGGCAACGATGCCTCTCTGGCGAGAGAACTGCTTTATCGCGATTTCTTCACCTCGGGTTTTATTGCCCTGACCGGTTTTCTGTGTTTGTCCTTTTTTATTGCATGGTTACTGGTTAGAAACGCATGGCACTACCTGGTCTTTAGCGGCCTTAGTTTTGTCGCGGCGTTGCTCCGTTTGTCCGGAGAGAAAGTCATCCAGAGATTTTTTTCAGAAAATATATTTGATTTTCAGATTCGAATGGAGTACGGCGCTACAGCGTGGTGTGGAGTTCTGGTCTTTTGGGGACTACACCTGCAATACCCGCGCCGGGTGAGCCGCAATTTCGCGATTCTTGTTTCGCTACCGGTATTGGCGGCGACGTATTTGGCCTTGGCGACGCCTGTCGGCAGTTTCACCCGAACAGTGCCTTTTTTGGTGGTTTATTTAGTAGTCCTGTTGCTGTTAAGCACGGTTTACCTGATTTTACTGACTCTCAAAAGAGAAGCAGATTCGGGAGTTTTTCTCTGGGCAGTGATTGCCTTGTTTGCCGTCGTTATCTACGATATTCTCGTGCTCAGGGGCATCTTTACAAGTTCCAGATACTCTGGGATAGGCTTCATCGCTCTCCTGGCTACGCAATCCCTGCTGACGATACGCACCTTTTGGCGCTCGGCACATGAGGCCCAGGCAATGCAGGGGAGACTTGCCGCGGATCTCGCAACCCAACTGGCGGTAACGGAGCGCCAAAATGCATTATTGGCCGCCGCTACGGATATGTGGATTATCAACGATCCGCATGACTTTGGCCGGATCAAAGATGCGAGCCTGAAAGCCTGTGAAAATCTCGGTTATCGAAAGGAAGAACTGTTATCGCTCTATATCAAGGATATCGAGGTGGAGTTTCCGGTATCCACAAAAGCACAATGGAAGCAGCATATCGAAGCGATTCGTTCCGCCCGGGCGCCACTGCAATTACGTGGAGTGTGGAAACGAAAGGACGGCTCCTGTTTTCCCGTTTCTGTATCGGTTTCCCTGCACCACTTCCAGGGGCAGCAATACCTCGTCGGCATCGGGCGCGACATGACGCAGACGGTAGAAAGCGGTCTCGCATTGCGCCGCAGCGAAGAAAAATTCCAGGAATTTTACCGAAATAACCCGGTTACACTTTTGATCCTCAATAATGACGGGACAATCTTTGATGCCAACCCGGCCGCCCTGGAACAACTGGGATATACGTTAGAGGAATTTCTGAACCGCCCGATGCACGAGTTCGTCTTCTCCGAAGACCGTGCCGCAGCCTGCGGCTATTTTGAAGGTTATCTGAGGAATCCGTTGAATTCAATCCCTGTTGAATACCGGCAGGTTACCAAAAACGGAAAGATTATCTGGGTCTCGCAATCGCTTCAAATTCTGCGCGGGGATAACGAGCCAGACAGGATTCTCGTCAGTTGCCGGGATATCAGTAAGCGCAAAACGGCAGAGAGGGCACTTTTTGAAAGTGAGGCCCAGATGCGGCTGATTACGGAGGCTATTCCCGGGCCAGTGTCGCATATCGGCCGCGATGGCACTTATGTCTTCGTCAATAAGCATTATGAAGAATGGTTCGGTGATAAAAGGGAAGATATTATCGGAAAAAGACCAGATGAGGTACTCAGACCTGAGCTTTTTGCCGCAGTGGAATCCCATTTCGCTCAAGTTCGCTCCGGCAAAGAAGTCAGCTGGGAGACGACGATCAGGCCGGCAGACGGAAAGGAACGAGCCGTGCAAATTATGCACATTCCCGATTTTGATCTCCAGGGAAAGGCTGCCGGCATATTCACCATCGTTTACGACATCTCGACGCGCAAGCTCGCAGAAAATACGCTGCGGAGTTCACTGGAAGAGAAGGAGATGCTGCTGGCTGAGATCCATCACCGCGTGAAAAATAATCTCCAGGTAATTTCGTCGCTGATTAGCATGCAGGGCAGATTAATCAGCGATTCGGTGGCGCAGACGCATTTGGAAAGTCTTGGTCTGCGTATCCGGGCAATGGGCTTATTGCACAATATACTCTATAAATCCATCGGCACGGGTAAAGTGGATATGCATTTGTATCTGACTTCAATTACCGAACAGGTGATGTCGGTGCAGCGCCAAGTCGCGGAAAAGATACCCATGGAGATTGAGATCGGGGAGATTCACCTGAATATCGAGACAGCTCTGCCGATTGGCTTGATTGTCAATGAGGCCATTTCGAATTCTATTAAATATGCCTCCGCAACAAATGAAGCTCCGCGTCTGCGGCTGAGTCTTCAAAAAGGAAAATCTGAATATAAACTGCTTATTGCTGACAATGGCCCGGGAATGCCAGCCAAGATCCCGAAGGATACGACATTGGGACTGCGTTTAATTGAAACCTTGGTGCGGCAGTTACGGGGAAACGTCGTTATGGAGACGCGTGGTGGGGTTACGTTCAGAATAACTTTTGTTGAGCAGAAAAAAGAAGAAAACCGGTGGTCGCGGCTGTCAAAGAATAATGGCTGAGGGTATTACTTTTGTGTATCCAAAAAAAAAATTGTATTTCTATCAATATAGACAGCCCGGGATCGTTGAATTTTGCGCAAAACAACAAGGAAAGAAATGGAAAAACTAAAGGTCCTCATAGTGGAAGATGAAGCCATCGCTGCCATGGCGCTGGAGATGGAACTGGCCGCCTTTGATCCAATATCCGTTCAGATTGTGAGTTCAGGCGAAGATGCTATTGCTCTTACGGGTACTTTTGAACCCGATCTCATTTTCATGGACGTCTATCTCGACGGGCCAATGAATGGCATCGAGGCTATTAAAAAGATACATGCGTTAAAGAAAATACCTGTCGTATACACTACTGCCTCACAGAATATCGAAGTTGAGCGACAAATCAATAGTACGGATTTTATCGGCTTTCTCCAAAAACCGTACCTAACGGCTGAGATTCAGGCTATCATGCACGCTTTTCAGGCGAGGTAATTTAGTTGAGATCGTTATCGACGGCGAAACGTATGAGGCCCGAAAGAGTATTGATACGAAGTTTGGTTTTCATGTTTAGCCGGTGTGTTTCAACCGTTCTGAAATTTATTCCCATGCGCTCGCCGATTTCCTTGCAACTCATACCCTGCGCAGTGAGGCGGAGCACTTCCCGTTCTTTTTTCGTCAGTATTTCGGAAGCCACCGTTTTTTCCACGTCCAGGCTTAGATTATCGAGCATCACGGAGGTCAGCTCAGGGCAGAGGTATTTCCGGCCGGCAAAAACCTCATCGATTGCCCGCGACAAACGGGCCATAGCGTCTTCTTTCAATACATATCCACGGGCGCCTTTGGCGAATGCTTTTTTTACAAAAGCGCGGTCGCTATGTGAAGTGAGTACAACAGGTCTTACTTTGGGAAATTTTTCGCGCATTTTCTCAAGCGCTTCAAAGCCATTCATCTGCGGCATGGCCAGATCCATAATGACAACATCGCAGGGCACAGAGGCCAGTTTGCTGAGTAATTCCGTCCCGTCAGAGGCTTCAGCAACAACCTGGTATTGGGGTTTTGACTCGATCAGTAGTTTTAATCCCGCACGTATCAGCTTGTGGTCGTCAGCAAGGATTAAGCGGCATTTTTTGGTATTATTCACGGTAACTATTTCCGGAAAAAAGGTTGGCTATACCTTGTTACTACCGTCCCAAAAGATAAACAACAATATGCGGGCAATCACAATGAACGTGAGTCTCGTTTGATATGATATGATATGATACAGAAAGAATTAATACTCGATATTTATCTGCATCCCAACGAAATGTATTGGGGTGACGGCGAAACACGCATTAAAACCGTGCTCGGCTCCTGCATTGCCATATGCATGTGGCACCCCGGTCGAAAGGTCGGTGGAATGAGCCATTCGCTCTTGCCCACAAGGCGTAATCCCGAAGATAAAAAAGTCAAAGCCGACCCCCGTTTCGTTGACGAAGCCGTAGAACTCTTTGTGAAGGCGGTACTGGAGTCAGGACTTAAACCTGCGGAATTCAAAGTAAAAATATTCGGTGGAGCTAACCTGCTTGCCACGAATCGCGAAGAAGCTACGATTGGCGAACAAAACAGGGAAATCGCCTATGCAGCGCTGGAAAAACATGGTTTCTTCGTTTTTTCTGAACATACGGGGGGTGCGGAAACGAGAAATGTAATACTCGACCTGTGGAGCGGTGAAACTTGGCTCCGGAGCATTGTGAAACAGTGAAAAAAATCAACGTTATGGTCATCGACGATTCTGCGTTGATCCGGCAGCTCTTGACCGATCTCCTGCCGCAGGATCCGGAAATTGGCAGTGTCGATTCGGCGCCGGACCCCCTGTTTGCGCTCCGTAAAATGGAAAAGCTGTGGCCCGATGTCATAGTCCTGGATATCGAAATGCCGCGCATGAACGGAATCGAGTTTTCGCGAAAAATTATGCGGGAGCGCCCGACACCCATAGTAATCTTGTCGTCAAAGACCGAAAATAATCTGGCACTGGGACTCGAAGCGCTGAAAAACGGTGCCGTCGAACTGATCCATAAACCCGAATCAGGAATTAAGGATTTCATCGAGACATCCGCGCACTCGCTGCTCGACGCCGTCAAAGCTGCCGCGGCTTCGCGACCGGCAGCCCCGGCTGCGCAGGTTTCCGCGCCGCGCCGCAACGTCGTCAAGAAGGTCGGAGGGCTGGCTCAAAAGGCCGATAGAATCATACTAATGGGCGCATCGACTGGCGGTACATCTGCAATTGAAGAAATCTTTTCGCGCATTGATTTTCCCCATTGTCCGATTGTCATCGTCCAACATATGCCTGCGGGTTTTACACGGGCCTTTGCGGAACGCCTCGACAGAAATTACGCTTCGAATTTCTCAGAAGCGGTCGATGGCCAAAGACTCAATCACAACTGTGTTTATATCGCACCTGGCGGATTACAGACGGAGATATCCCGGCGGGCCGGAGAAGTGTTCCTGACAGTTTCTGATAAGCCTCCCGTAAACCGCCATAAACCATCTGTGGATGTTCTCTTCCATTCATCGGCAATGATGCCTGACACGCGTTTTCTCGGCATTTTACTGACAGGAATGGGGGCCGACGGCGCGCTGGGTATGGTGGAAATGAAAAAAAATGGTGCCTTAACGATCGCGCAAGACGCCGAGAGCTGCGTGGTATTCGGCATGCCAGCCGCCGCCATCGCCCAAGGTGGAACCACTCAAGTGAAGGCGCTCACCGAAATCTGGCAGGAAATCGCCGCCTTCTGTGGTCACTAAGAACCCAGGTAAATAAAACTGCAAGAGATTTGGCTAGGTAATTTCTGAAAAAGCAAAATTAGGAGTGCTTGAGTCATCGCAAGCGCGTATTCCCTCGTGCGGCCTTGAACGCGCATGACTTTTCAAAAATTACCCAGGTTCTGATTGTCCTGGGCTAGCCTCATCGGCGCTATTTTTTTCCGGTTTTCGATTTAGGTACCTTAATACTTTAATCAAGCTAAGTAAATTTTCCGGAGGAATTCCCTCATGGCCCGAAGATGTGAAGGTGTCCACAACGTCACGGATTGGTCGCGCTAAGTTCTTACGGTCGTCATAGTACATAGTCCATATCGGTAAAATTCTTTGATCGGAGCTTGCCTAGCAGACAACCTTTACCATTGAATGCCTGTCGTCGTGAGCAATGTTTCTGAACAGAGTCCTGACATCAGTCTCACGACCCTCTATTAACTGAAAAAATGTATGATCACCATACGTTAGAAAGCCTGTCACATTAAATTCTCCGTTGCGCTTTCTTGCATGGTAGAGCAAATTTCTCACCTTGGAAGAATTCATCGTCGGTGAAGCGGTGCTAACATAAACCAAGTGAAAAATCTTATCTGGAGCTGCCATGATTACCTCTTGTGTGAAAATTTTTCATTTTTTTAGGGACTTTTTTTGACCGGGATTGCAGAAATGTTTTATTCCGCGGCGCCGATGATTTTCTCCACGACTGACAGTACCCTTGCAGGTAAGAATGGTTTTACCATCCACGCCGAAGCTCCGGCCAATTGACCTTCTGTACGTTTTTCTTCACTACTTTCGGTCGTCAGCATTACGATGGGCGCAAATTTGAAGGCTTCGTAGGACGAATCATTTTTCATCGCCTTGACAAAATCAATGCCGTTAAGATTTGGCATATTTACGTCGCAGATGATGAGATTCGGGCTAAATGAGACTACGTTGTCGAGAGCCATTTTTCCATCTTCTGCGGTATGAACCTCGTATCCGGCGGCTTCTAACGTAACGCTGACTAATTGACGAATCGTTCTTGAATCGTCCACGACCATAACTTTTTTTGCCATAATTTTCCTCCTAAGGATTTTAAAAAAATTCCACCTCTCCAGGCTTGTTGCTGTAGGTCTGAAGCAGTTCCGCTTCGGTGAGTGCTGTCGCGATCGGAGCATCTGCTTTCATATTTAACACGCAGTATAATGTAAGTACTTCCGATTTTTCCCGGACTTTATGCAGCTTGACCTGCTTCACCTCAAGCTGAGGGCGCAATGCCTCGCAGGTCTCGGCGTCGATCAGGATATCCACACTTGCCTGTCCTGTCCACGATTGCAGCTTCTCTGCGAGGTCCACCGGATCGCCCAGAATCGTGTGCTCTTTCCGGTATTTGGAACCAACGTTTCCGGCAAAAAATTTTCCGGTACTGATGCCGATGCCGTACGAAATCGGTTCAGTCACGAAAACAGGTCGCCGGTCGTTATAGGCTCTCATGAAATTCCGTATCTCAAGGGAGCATTTTACGGCGTTGTATGTGTCATTATTGTAGAACACAGGATAGCCAAATGTTGCCAGAATACCATCTCCGGTATATTTCGTCAGCGAACCGTGGTTGGCATAAACGATGGCAGCGACACCTTCAAACAAGGATGACAGAAAAACCGCGAAGTCGTCAGGAGGTAAGTCCTTGCTGATCTCCTCCGGTATTTTGAGTTCAAAGTGAAATACTGAGGCATAAGTCAGAATGCCTTTGTCGTCACCCTGAAGTCTGCCGCCCAGCAGATGGTCACGAATATCGCGCGAAAAATACTTTCCCAGAATCTGAGTGTTGCGGGTGAGTTCAGTGATTTTTGCTTCGAGGCCTTTGCGATTCTGCAGCTTACCGAAAGCGCGCTCAATTAACAGTGAGAATTCATGGAGATCGATAGGTTTTTGGAGAATTTGGGTAACACCGTTTTTTAACGCGAGTATACGGGCCTGCGCCGGCAGGGGTGCACTGGTGAGCAGATAAATTTCAATCCCTGCGTCGAGATGGTTTTCTGCTATCTTGGTGAGCAGAGCAAACTGTTCCTTGGGATCGTCGTCGAGATCCAGAACCAGGATATCCGCCTGTCTTTCCTGCAGCTTCACGTAGCAGGTATCCAGATTGTTTGCCTGGAAAATCCGGCAATCCAGAATCTGCCCGAAATCGAGAAGTTTCTCCGTATCGCTGTTGCCGGTGTATAAGATGTTGATTGCTGTTTCAGTCATCGGTTAATTCCTTTTCCCTGCTGTCATATCACGCAGTTGCTGTATTTCCTCTACATCGAGTAAACGGGCGATGTTTAGGAGCAATACGAATTTTCCGGCAATTTTACCTACATTGGAAATAAAATCCGCGCGGATGCGTGTGCCGAAGTTGGGCGAGCCTTCAAGATTGTCCTTTTCGAGGCGTACAACTTCATTAACGGCGTCGACCATGAGGCCCACGTCGAGTTTTGAACCGTCATAATCCATCTCCGTGACGACGATGCAGGTCATTTTTGTCTGCTCCGTTTTTTCCCAGTCAAAACGCCTGCTTACGTCAAGAACAGGCAGAACATTCCCGCGCAAATTCAGGATGCCCTTAATAAATTCGGGCATCAGTGGAATGGGTGTCACATTACCATACGCCATGATTTCCTTGGCGTGATTGATGTTTAATCCAAATGCCTGATCTTTTACCCGAAAAGTCAGGAACTGGCCGCTGAGGTAACTGGTGGCTGTTTCGGTTGCCATATTACCTCAGTCAAACTTCACGAATTGCGCCCGCGATTCCGGTAGCTTGGGAACTGCTGGTAGTTTCACATGGCCGTTGCCGTTTGCCATGTGATTTTGTTTCTGGGCCTGAACGGCCTCGGTTTTTTTGGGCGCCGTTTTTGCCACTGCATATTGCTGTGACAGGGTGAAGAAGCCGATCGTCTCCTGCAGGGCCGAAGCCTGCGCATTCAATTCTTCGGCGGTGCTGGCCATTTCTTCAGAAGCAGATGCATTGGTCTGTGTGACTGAATCCAATTGCTGCATCGACTGCTGCATTTGGTCCACGCCAATTTTCTGTTGCTGTGACGCGGCGTTGACTTCCTGTACTAATTCAGCGGTTTTCTTTATGGTGGGCACGATTATTTCCAGAAGCTCGCCGGCTTTTTCCGTAACTCCGACACTGCGCTGTACGAGGCCACCAATTTCCTGCGCGGCCGCCCGACTGCGTTCTGCGAGTTCGCGCACTTCTGATGCCACAACTGCAAAGCCGCGGCCGTGTTCGCCTGCCCGGGCAGCTTCGATAGCCGCATTCAGGGCCAATAGATTAGTCTGGTAAGCGATTTCCTCTACGAGCTCGATTTTCTTGGAAATGTCGCGCATGACTTTCACGGTTTCGTTGACTGCTTCACCACCTTCCACAGCCTTCTTCGCCGCATCGACTGCAATGTCGCTGGTGCGCTTTGTGTTCTCGGTGTTTTGTGCGATTGTCGCGACCATCTCTTCGAGCGAGGCGGAGCTTTCTTCAACGTTAGCAGCCGCTTCGGTTGCCGCCTGGCTTAGGCCCTGCGCGGAGCTGTTAATCTGCTCTGAGGCACTCTGCACCCCAAGCACGGCCGAAAGAATACCACTCATAGAAGATTCAAGTTGCTCCATCGCACTGTTGAGGTTGTCCCTGATTTTATTGAATTCCGGATCAAATTCCCCTTTGACGCGAGTGCCCAATATGCCTTTTTGCAGTTCTTCAAGGCTGGCGCTGATTCTTACAACGGCGTTTTTTTTCTGGGTGATATCGGTTGCGTACTTCACAACTTTGAACGGTTTGCCGTTGAGGTCAAAAATCGGATTGTACGTTGCCTGCAGCCAGATTTCTTTTCCGCCTTTTCCGATGCGACGGTATTCGTTGGCCTGAAACTCACCCTGGTTGAGCTTCGCCCAAAAGCTCCGGTATTCCTCGCCGACGGCATATCCAGGTTCAACGAACATACGGTGGTGTTGCCCCTGAATTTCGGGTAAAGTATAACCCACCGCACCGAGGAATGCTGCGTTGGCTGTAATAATAGTACCATCGAGTTTAAATTCGATAACAGCCTGTGACTTCTGTATGGCATCGAGTTGGCCCGTGAAATCCGCATTGCGCATCTTTTGTTCCGTGATATCGATAGCGAATTTGACAACTTTCCACACCTTACCCGACGGATCCAAAACGGGATTGTACGCGCCCTGAATCCAAACCTCGCGGCCGCCTTTGGCGATCCTTTTGAATTCGCCTGACTGGTACTGGCCCTGATTTAACTTGTTCCAGAAAAGCCGGTAATCTTCGCCCGCTGCCGTCGCGGGGTCGACAAAGATCCGGTGGTGCTGACCTGCAACCTCACTCTGATCGTAGCCCATGAGGCTGAGGAAATTTTTATTCGCGCGTACGATCGTACCGTCGAGTTTGAACTCGACAATTGCCTGCGTTTTATCAACTGCGTCAAGTTGCCCCGTAAAGTTCGCATATTCTTTTTTCTTTTCCGTGATATCGGTGGCGAATTTTACAATCTTCACAAGTTTTCGGCCCTCAAAAACAGGATTGTAGGCGCCTTGAATCCAGACCTCGTGTCCGTCCCGTGCGATACGTTTGAATTCGCCGGAGTTATACTCCCCCGAATTCAGGCGACTCCAGAATGATCTGTATTCATCGCTTGACGAGTATGCGTTGTCGACGAAGATACGGTGGTGTTTTCCCTGGATATCTGCCAGAGAATACCCCATCAGGTTCAGAAAATTTTCATTTGCGGTGATAATAGTGCCGTCGGTCCTGAATTCAATGACAGCCTGCGATTTATTGATAGCCTCAATCTTGCCCTCTAAATCGCTTATTTTACCTCCACCGCGCCGGCGCAAAAACAAAAAGACCGCGAGCGCTCCCATCAGAAGCAGCCCTGCTGCCAACACGATGATGAGCAGTGACTCATTTCCACGCTGTGGCAACCCTTCCACCATCAGAAATACCAGATTATTGAAATTCATTTTTCCTCCATAACATTTTACGATTGCAGTTTCGATTTTTCATCGGTAATTAACTCGACGATTCCCTGAATATCGACTATCAGAGCCATATCTCCGTCTCCGAGTATGGTAGCCCCGCCGAGACCGGGGATTCCCGAAAGAAATCCATTCAGGGGTTTGATCACGGTCTGATATTCACCGAGGGGTTCATCGACAACAATGCCAATCCTTGCCGCACCCCACTGAATGACGACCAGGCTCTCACGGTCTATTTGTTTGCCCGGGATGTGGAAAATTTGTTTGAGCCGCACGTAGGGAAGAACCTCGCCGCGCAGATTGAAAAGCTGGCTTTCATACTCGGATTTTTTTTCCGCATCCTGCCTGAAATCGATGCACTCTTTGATGGCTTCCAGGGGAATAATGAATCTCTGACTCTCTGACCGCACGAGAAAACCGTCGATGATGGCGAGGGTAAGGGGTAAGGCGATACGCATTGTCGTACCTTTGCCCTCTTCAGAATAGATGCGGATCGTACCACGCAGCGCTTCGATGTTCTTCTTCACGACATCCATGCCCACGCCGCGGCCTGAAAGCTCGGTTACGGTGTCAGCGGTTGAGAAACCGGGTTGCAGAATAAATTGCTGTATCTCCGTCGCCGAATATTCGCGATCTTCACCGGCGATGCCGCGTTCACGCGCTTTTTGAAGGATTTTCTGGTAGTTAAGACCGCGCCCATCATCTGTAATCTCAATGACGATGGTGCCGGCTTCATGAAAAGCCGTGAGAGAGATTGTGCCTGATCTGGCTTTGCCACGTTCTTCGCGTTCCTCGGCTGATTCGATCCCGTGATCTATTGCATTACGTATGATGTGCACCAGCGGATCGTTAATTTTTTCAATGACGTTTTTATCGAGTTCGGTTTCCTCACCGTGGAAAGCGATCGTGATTTCCTTGCCAATTCGCGCCGCAGTATCACGAACGATGCGCTCCATTTTCCGGAATGTTGCACCTATGGGAACCATCCGCAGATTCATCGCCAGTTCGCGGACGTTCTCCACAAGCCGCGACATTTCCTTCACTGGTTTCAGGAAAGCCCGCACCTGGTGTGCCTGAACCAATTGCTGCAGGCTGCTGTTTTTCATAACCAATTCGCCGACTAAATTGACGAAATCATCAAGTTTGCCGGCGTCCACGCGGATCGAGTGCCCCGTACGCGTTTTCGCTTCCTGCTTGGGGATACTTCCGTGTATAACTGCCGCGCCCTCTGGCTCTGCCTGCCGGATCGCAGTGATCGTGGCCTGGGATTTCAGGAATTCAAATGCTTCATCGATAACGGTTGCGGCTGTGACAGCATTGACATGCTCAGAAAATTGAATGCCTATTTTCAGATAACACGATTCCGGATCGTAGTTTTCGGCAAGGGGAATGGAGTCCGGATAGACCCATACCGAATCGACATCGCTGTTTTTCAGCAGATAGCCCAAGGCGTTTTCGAGCGACATGCGCGAGCGGAAGAGATCCTCGCTGGTGGCGATGGAATAACTTAAGGGCGCGGGTCTCGATGCCGGAGTTGCAAGAAGCTGGTTGAGCCGCAGCATCAGGGCATTGCTGATTGCTGTGAGCTCCGTGTCGGCCGGTCCGGTATTTTCAGCCTCGGTATAATAAGCCAGTAATGCCTGCAGGTGGTCATAACCATTAAAGAGTAGTGTCGTAAGTTCCCTTGTAAGTACAAGGTTTTGACTGCGCAGCGCATCCAGAACATTCTCCATGGTATGCGCAAAACGGATGAGTTCGTCGTAAGCAAAAACGGCTCCAGACCCTTTGATCGTGTGCACGGCGCGAAAAGCTGTGTGGATGGACTCCATATTAGAAGTATCTTTCTCCAGATCCAGGAGCGCACGCTCAAATGCTGTCATGTGCTCTCTCGCATCTTCAAGATACGCAGAACGCAGATTATCCATGTTGATCTGAAGGTTTGCCATTAGAACTCCTGTGGGGCTACCCCATAGCGAAATCGGCTGCCAGCTTCCGGACCTTTCTGTAAAACAATTTTATCCCGAAACAGCCCGGTGACTCCGTACATCTCGATCAGTTTAAGAGCGGGGGCGGAATGGTTGATGAATTTTACTTTCGTTCGCGTCAGGTGTGCGTTTTTCTTAAGCACTGCCAGAAGTTGAATTCCCGCTGTATCGATATCATCCAGAGATTTCAGATCCAAAACGAGCATGTCATAGGCACGCAGGTATGGAAAAATATCCAGCCAGGCGTTTTTGACAGACATCGCTGTGAGCGGTCCGGCGCATGTGATGACGCAGCGCCGGTCCTTATCGTAGGTCTTCTCAATGCGCATCGATGAGTTTTGCAAAGTAACCTGAAAAGTTAAGATCCCGGATCAGACCGATAATTTTAGGCGTACTTTCAAGGTTTGCCGGTAGGGTGTTTTGCTGTAGTTTTAACCCCAGAGATGCAAGAACGCTAAGGTTCTGCATGGAAAGCACCGAATCATCGTATACGCGCACGGTTACGTTCTCCAGCTTTTCCTGGTCGAGCACGTATTCCAGTTCTGTCCAAATCTTGTATGTCCCCTTATCGAGATCTGTTTTCTCCAGGGATAAAAAAAGCTTATTGCTATTTCTGACTAAATTCATTTGCGTTCCTCCCGCGGTGCGTATGATTTAACACATTTTCAGTCCGGTGTCAATTTGCCCATGAACGTAATTTTCTGCGCGGAAACACGCAGATTTGGGGAAAATTTGATGATTTTTGGCAGCCATCGGGGGTACTTACTGCCAAAACTTCCCGCTTTTCATGATTGACGGGGTGATCTGTAGCCTGTACGAGTGTGCATCTTATGTCGTAATATTTCCAAAGAAACCGTCTTACACTGCGGGAATGGGTTTACTTGTCGATGTGAGGTTTAACGAAATGGTAATTGCAAATCATCAAAAGAATCGGGTTGAAAACGTGGTAGCGGAATATTGGATTCAAGACGGTATTTTGCACGGGCGGTTCAAAAGTGGAGCCCTGATTGATCTTGAGGCGGCCAAGGACTGTTTGAAGATTCGCAACCAGATTCTCGGCGATCAGACACTTCCTCTTCTTTTAGACGTCCGCGGCTTAAAAGAACTCACGAAATCGGCACGTGATTTTTTGGGTTCCCCGCAGTGCATGAAAGGGACGTCCGCCGGGGTATTGTTGACGAATAACTCAATTTTCGTGCGCACCGTTGCCAATATTTTTTTTCGCCTCGCGACACCGGCGATTCCCCACCGCATGTATTCGGATTTGGCAACAGCAGAGAAATGGCTGTCCTCGTACAAAGCCTGATTGCTTGCCGATGGAATATCATATCTGGCAAATAGCCGAACACCGCCCGTGGGTTCTGCTCTGATTTTTTTACTGTCTAGACCGCCGGTTGAGGACGGAATATTAATGCAGGAGAAGAATGATATCCGAGGGATTCGAAAATACGGATAAGGAAGTCCCGGATTCTGCATCTGAGGAAAAAATCCAAAAACTCATTGATTGTATTCTAAAAGCCGCTGCCGGTGACCGCTCCGCATTTTTTGATTTCTCACCCGATGGTGATTCTGTCGATGCAATTGGCCTTGCTTACAACAGTCTTCTGGAGGAAGTTCGCAGTTCTCACGACCAGCGTGAGAAAGACCTTTTGGCGTGGCGGCGTGCCTTGCACGATATTCGCGGTCCGATCAGTTCGATCCCATTGCTCATTGAGACATTGACTCAGGCTCGCCATAGGGGTGAAACCAGCGAAGATGCATCGGCGCAGATTTTGTCAGCAATCGCCGCCTCCTGCAAAATCATGCTCTCAAAAATCAGCCATGCCCTCACCGGTGAATACGCCGCTGCAATAAGTACAGAGAAAATTTATATCCGGGACCTGGTTGAAGAAGCGGTAACGGTCTCTATGATTAACCAATTGCTGGCAAATTATACGATAAGTCTCAGCGTCCCTGATGATTTTATGCTCTTCAGTGATCGTCACCTCTTACTGTCCGTGGTGAAAAATCTCATAGAAAATTCGTGTAAATACCGTCGTCCTGAGGTTCCCGGATTGCTGAATATTTCAGCTTTCAATAAAGCGGGAAAAAGCGTGATACGGTTTGCCGATAATGGCACGGGTATTCAGAGGGAACATATTTCGCGTATCTTTCAGGCGTATACTCAACTAAACGAAAAAGCCGAGGGCTTGGGCTATGGGCTATATTCAGTGAAACGTGATGTTGAAGCTCTGGGCGGGGACATCTCTGTCTCCAGTATATTCGGACATGGGGTTACGATTGAAGTCAGTCTGGATCAGGTAACTGACAGTAACGCATTCCGGCGTAAAAAAGATATTACATAATGGACATTTTGCTCATTGCAAAATTATCTTCATTATCCGCAAACATCACTGTCGGTAGCGGTAAGGCTCCTAATCTCTGTTTTTCCACAGATGCGGTGAAAGCAAGCTGCACTGTTCCACAATGCAGCTCTTTCGCACGAATGATATTGCGGTACATGATCTGACGGTAGGGTTCGTGTTTTTCCATCAGGGAATAATCTGTTCCAACCAGCATGGGGCAGTAGGTCTTTCCATTCACGAAATTAAAGCAGAAAGCCGCAACGTTGTCGTACGCGGTCTTTCCGTGTTCCTGCCGCAAGCGGATGATAAGTATTTCCCAGCTCGGAGATTTACCAATAGCCGCGAAAAGTGAGAAGGGCAGATCAAACGTATTCAGTTCGGTTTTATTTTTTTTCAGGCCACAATAAAGTCGGTAAAGTGTTTGCAGCCCTTCAGTCGTGGGGTTTTTCCACAGTTCAAGGTTGAAATCCGAGAAATGGTCGAATACATGGCGACGAATGTGGCGGCGGGAATTCTTCGAAAGACCATAATAATACTCCTCCGCTGTTTTCCAGGCAGAGATATCGAGAATATGATTGTCAGGCATATCGTATGGAAAAAAGCCTTCTTTGATGAACAAGTCTTTGAGCTCGGCATCATTTTTTGCGAAGTCGCGCAGCACTATTGCTTTGGCGCCCATTTCCTGCCGATCTTTGCCGGCGCGTTCGAGTAGGGCTACCATAGCTCCCTGCCATTGTTTATGCGCGCGGTTTAAATACAGGTGATCGCCTTCGGTCAGCGGTGTGCCCATACCGTAGTAAACCGCACAGAGGTAATAGGGATCCGATTTGCGTTGTTCTTCGACAGCGGAAGAAATGCGGGCCGAGGCGAGCATATCTTCTTTTGTCCAAGCCAGCGTAAAAAAAGTCACCAGAATTATATTACCTTCGCGGTCAAGCACCTGATAATAGCGGATTTTCCAGTTATTTTCTTTTTCCGGATTATTCTGAAAAGTTTCCTCTAGCAGTCTTAAGCCTTGCCAGTTAAACGCCCCTTTGCCTTCAAAATAGTTATCCCATTCCGCCGCCGGTATCTGCTTGATCGAATCAAAACACTTTACGGTGAAAATTTCACTTCCGGTTTTTTGCGCACGACCGCCGTTGAATGCCGGAGTTTCCTGGGCACCGTCGATTTTGAAAGCTTTGTAGACGTCTTCAATCGTTCGGCCTTCTTCGGCAAGGGCGAGCGGAAGGTGGTATTCGACAGCATCCATCAGGTTCTTTATATCTGCCTTGCTCGTATGTAGCGTAAACGTTAGCCTTAACCCTGTGTTCTTCACGGGGACGGCGGGGAAAATCGCAAGATTGGTGTAGAAGCCGTCGAGCATGAGCCGGCGTGAAATATTATATCCGACCCGGGGGTGTCCCAGGCAAATAAAGAATATCGGCGATCGGCTGAGTTCGACATACGGCAGTTTCTTATCGATGATCAGCTGATTCCCGTAATCAATGCGGGCCATGAGTTCTTGCTGCATTGGTGGTAATTCATCAGAAAGCATGATATCGGCGGAAGCTAAGGAGGCCCCGAGCACCGGGGGGACCAATGGGCCTGAAAAAATCATCGTATAGCCAATGGTGCGGACTTTTTCCGCCGTTTTCTTATCAGGGAAGACCAGCACCCCCCCCGTGGTGCCGAATGCCTTGGCTAGCGAGGTCGCAAGTACCATCTTGGGGTGTAGCTCGATCTGGCTGAGTGTATATCCCCTTCCGTATTTCCCTGCCCAGCCCATACCATGGGCGTCATCGACATAGAGGTGGAACTGGTCGTATTGGTCGAGCATTTGGCTTAGTTGCGCGACGGGCGCCAGTTGACCGTACATCGAATAGACGCCATCGATCATATACCAGATGCGCCGGTGTTTTTGCCGCAGAATTTTGATCTGCTCCTCCAGTTTGTCCAGCCGGTTATGCCGCAGAATGTCGACTTTGACGCCCCGGCTTTTTTCCGTGGTTACCGCCCTCTGCACGCTGGCATGCACAAACTGATCCAGAATTACGGCATCATCGTCGGTCAAAAGAGTTGGTAAGGAAGAAAAGTGTCCCAATGTCGTCGTTGGGGCGATAACGATATGCCCGCCAAAGAGTTTTTCAAATTTTTCTTCGAGGGCGTCATAAAGTCCCGAGGAAAGGTAGGCTCGCGACGAAGAAACCTGGGTCCCATGCTTGAGCACAGCGGCGATGGCCCCGTCTTGCAATCTTTTATCAGTTTCTAACCCCAAATAGCTGCAATTTCCGAAGTTAATAAGGGGGGTGTCATAGGTTTTCAGCTTTAGTAGCCGGCCGTCGATTTTATCGAGTTTTTCAATATAATCGGTATCTGAAGAAAGCTGCCACACGCCATTTTGCATTGCTCCCTTAAAAACTTCGTCCACAGTATCAAGAAAGCTATTGTGTTTGCTCATCTATCCCCCCGCAATCTGCTTTTGCGAATATGTTCTGTCGAGGCGGAAATCTACAAAAATTTGACAACCTCAGCCAAAAATTGCGCCACGTATTCCGTGGCGGTGAAAATTCTCGTGGTTGAAGATGATCCAGCCACCCAGTTTTTACTGAAGATTTGGCTTGAACCATTGGGGGAGATTTTTATCTGTAATCACGGCGGAGAGGCATGGGAAATCCTTACCGGCGGGGCCATGTTCGACTTAATCGTGACGGATCACGAAATGCCTTGGCTAACCGGAAGAGCCCTGGTCGAGAAGATCCGCTCCGAGAAAAAATTTGATGGGATTCCAATTATTATGGTAACCGCGTCCATCGATCCTTTGGAAGTAGATGACCTGAAGATCCACGGCTTTTTTGAGAAACCGATCAAACCAGAGGCCTTAATTGCCGCCGCACAAGGTGCTATGCGGAGCTCAGGACTCTAATTCCGGAATATACTGCGGCTCGTCTTTATTGGGGGACGCCGCACGGTAGGCCTTAAGTGCCCGAACGGTTGCCCGCCGCTCACGGCTGAGAAAAGCGCCGATAGCCTCTGCACCCTGGGGATGAAAAAGCTTATGGCTGCTATAGACGGGCATTGCGGTGAAGCCCCGCTGGAATTTATGTTCGCCCTGCGCCCCAGCCTCAAAAAGCGAAATCTTCTCTGCAATGGCAAAATCGATCAGCCGGTAAAAACAAAGTTCAAAGTGCAGATAAGGGTAATGCGCCGCGGCGCCCCAGTAGCGCCCGAACAGGCGGTCATCCTTGCGGAAGGCGATCGAACCCGCAACCCAGGCTTTACCTTCGCGTGCCAGCACCAGAACAAGCTGATCTGCCATACACTGGCGCAGCAATAAAAAACATTCGAGGTTGAGATAGGGGGATCCCCACTTGCGGGAGTAGGTCTGGATATAAAATGTATACATGGCACGCATATGCTCTTCAGAAATTGCCTCGCCGGTAAGCGTCACAATTTCCAGTCCGAGTTCGCTGCATTTACGGCGTTCGCGTTTGATCTCTTTGCGGCGGTGAGAGCGCAGTTGCGCCAGGTAGTCCTCAAAATCCTGGAATCCCCGGTTCAACCAATGGTACTGGTGCGTGAGACGGGGCATGTAGCCGAATTCAGAAAGCAGTTTTTGTTCTGCGCGGGTCAGGCAGAGAAAATGAATTCCTGAGGCGCCTGTGGCCTCGGCCTCGTCGAGTTTTTCAATGAGTCCTCGTGCAAGACCGGCAGCGTCACTGCCCACGAGAATGCGCCGGCCCGAGGCTGGAGTAAAGGGCGCCGCTACGGTAATTTTCGGGTAATATCTCAGCCCGCCCTGTTCATAGGCATTGGCCCATGCCCAGTCGAAAATATATTCGCCGTAAGAGTCGCCGCGCAGGTAGGCGGGAATCACTCCCACCAGTTGATCATCTGCGAATGCCGCGCTAAAGGCCGTCAACCAGCCGCTTTTTTTACCGGTGCAGCCGGTTTCCTCGAGCGCTGAGAGAAATTCATGGCGCATAAAAGGATTACCCGCTTCGACGAGCGTATTCCACGCATCGGGATGAATTTCCTTTATGGAAGTCAGGCGCCTGAATGTGTATTTAGCCAAATCGAACCGAAGTCATGGTGATCGCGCCGCCGACGGGCTCTGCGTTAAAATATTCTGCTTTTTCTGCCGGATGGCTGAGGCCCAGAATGTAGAGCAGCGGCACATAGTGCTCCGCGCTGTTGATGGCGGTCTCTGCGCTTTTGCCGAGCGACTTCCAGTCGATGAGCCGCTGCCAGTCTTTTGCGTTGATGAGTTTGACGACGAGGCTGTCGGCCTCGCGTGCCCAGTCATGCGCGTAACCGGTCTCGTTCAGCCGCGCCCAGTCGACGAGACGCAGGTTGTGCACGATATTGCCGCTGCCGATAAAGAGGATTCCCTTGTCGCGGAGCGGCCGCAATTTTTCACCGATCTTGAAGAACATATCCGGCGACGCCGCCGCGTCGATCGATAGCTGTAAGACCGGTACATCGGCGGCCGCATGCATATGGACAAGCACGCTCCAGGTGCCGTGATCGAGGCCCCAGTCTTCCGTCAGAGTGGCTGCGCAAGTACCCACAAGTGCCCTTTTCAACTCCTCTGCGACTTCGGGTGAACCGGGAGCCGGGTACTGAACTGCGAAAAGCTCTTGCGGAAAACCGCCAAAATCGTGTATGGTTTTTGGTTTTTTATTCGAGGTGATCTGGGTACCGCGTGTCAGCCAGTGCGCGGAGATACAGACGACGGCGCGGGGTTGCGGCAGCGCTGCGCCGATTTTTTTCCAGGTTGCAGAAAATCCGTTATTCTCAATCGCATTCATCGGCGAGCCGTGGCCGATGAAAAAAACGGGAAGTTTCAGGCTACCTCCTCATTCAGTGAATGAAACCTGCATCTGCAGGCCGCCCGCTGCCTCTTGCATCGAAGAGTAGAGGTTGTTGCTCGTGGCGTCGTCGTCCCACCACGTTGCCGTTAGGGCAAAAGCGCCGATAAACAGGGCCGATACAAACGCCATGATGCGCACACGCACATGTGTGCGGTCTTTGCGCTCGTTTTCGATACGCGCGTGCATTTTGCGGTCCCACTCGCCGCTATGCAGCCGCATGCTGAATTCGTTTCCCATGGATTGTTTTTTTTGTTTCATGTTGTCCTCAAGCCGCCTGCACGATTCGTTCCCTAAGCAGGGCCAGACCGCGCGACAAGCGCGATTTCACCGTGCCGGGTTTTATTTCCAGTCTTTCTACAATTTCGCGCGCCGAAAACCCCATCAGTGTCAGTTCGACCACCCGGGCATAGTGTTCGGGTATATGGCGCAGTTCGTCGATAACCTGCGCCGTCATTTCAGCGAGGCCCTCTTCCTGGGGTGGCGCCACATTCCAACGGCGGCGTTCCCCCTCGATAAACCGTTCTGCTTTCAGCTCTTCGCGGTGGCAGCGCGAGTTCATGCGCAGCGATTCGTTTTTCGCGATGGTGTACATATAAGAGCGCAGTTTACTCTGTTCCTTGAGTTTGCCCTTGGTGAGGGCCCGGTAGGCCCGCAGGTAGACTTCTTGCGCGACATCGTCGATCGCGTAGGCAAACTTGGCATCGAGGTGCCTGCGGATCGACGCCAGTACCGGGCGCTTCGTCTCCGCAATGATTTCTGAAAACTCCACCTGTTCAGCGCCTGTTATTTTTCGCCGGAGAATTTTTTTTCGTATTTGAGCAGCGCATCCGCTGCTTTTATGCGCTGTTCGGGTGTCAGCACTTTGTGCAGCTCGGCAATCTTATCGAGAAAGAGTTCTTCTGCAGAATCGCGCAGGGCAACATGGCGTTTTTTAAGGTCGGCAAGTTTCGTGCGATCGATGTTCTGCGCCCTGACGATCTCTGTCAGGGTTTTAAACTGTGCATCGCGTTCTGTTTTATCGGCATTGTGTTTTGCCAGCATTTCTTCTTTAATTCTGGTCAACGTGCCGATCTGCGCCTGGTTTAATTCCAGTTCCTTGGTGATGCGCTTGGCGATCGTCTCTGCCCGTTCTTCTGGTGTCCTATTTTTCCAGGGCTTGCAGTAAACAAATACCGTGGCAAAAAAAACAGCCCCCAGCACCAGAAAGAAGCGTTTTGTGCTGTATGTGCTCATCGGGTTATGCTCCATAATATATGTAGACCGTAAATATAAGTATAAGTTCCCGGAAAGACCGGATTTTTTAACGCTTCGTTACTTATCGAGCAGGATAATTTCGACGCGCCGGTTCTTTGCCCGCCCCTCGGCCGTGGTATTGTCGGCCACAGGGTCTTTGGCTCCCTTACCGTCATAACTCATGCCGTCGGGGTTGAGCTCCGCGCTGTCGATCAGGTATTCGGCGACGCGCTCAGCCCGCTTCTCCGACAATGTCAGATTGTAGGTCTCGTCGCCGGTCGTATCGGTGTGGCCGCGCACGCGGATATGCTTCGCATCGGAAATTTTGAGGATCTGGCCGACCCGGTCGAGTGCTTCTTTTGCGGGTTTACTCAGTTTCGTACTGTCGGTGTCGAAAAAAACATCGGGGAGCGAGATCGCCACACCCTGATCGGTGACACGCACGCTCAGCTCGGGATTATCCTTTTCGATGGATTCCTTGAGTTTTGCGGCAAGATCGACCTTGGCGGTTTCGGTACGCCCCCGGAACTTTCGGTAGTAGCTGCGGCTTTTGATTTTGAATTCGTTGGCCATGCCCTGTTCATTGACGATGATAACATTATACTCTTCCGTAGCGTAGTAGGGTATCCCCTGCGCGGCATCCCAGAACCAGACCGCGGTGACATAACCGAAGACGCGCGGGCCTCCCGGGTCGTCACCGCCGTATGAGAGTTCGTAGTTGGAGATAAATTTGTGGCAGTTTTTTTCTCCCTCTTCGGATTTTACGTTTTCAACACCACGGTACTCGTAGCGCACACTGAATGGCACCGAGATCAGTGAAGCAAAACGCATGACTTCTTCGCCGGGTCTTTCCCACGTGGCACCGACCTCAAGCCCGGCCTCGCCCGTCAGCGCGGGATCGCGGTTTTCGGTAAAGGTTGGCACCGAGCGGATGTTTGGCATGTATTGGCTTTTGTCGACGACGAACTCGCCGCGGGGTTTCAGGAAAAAACTTGCGGTATATTTTTCCGATTCGCCGTAGGCATTCTTGGCATCGGCGCCGCGGATGAGACTGACGAAAGTACCTTCGAGCGGATAACCCCTGACAGGATCAGGATTTTTTGCTTCGAGCAACACGCGGTGGAATACCGAACGCTTCTGCGAAATTTTGCCGACTTTGATGGTTTGCTCTGAAAATTTTTTGAGTTCGAGAATCTCACCGGCGGCAAACTGCCAGCGCAGGATTTTCCCTTTGGCTTCGGCATAGATATCGATCGCGGGCTTTTTTTCAGGCTTCGCCCCGCGCGGGGCGGGGTAAAGCCCTGCTGCACAGATGAGGAAGATAACCGTAGCAGTGCTGTGCTTAGGCATAGTCTGTTAAGTTGTACAAAACCATAAATTCCGGTTCTCTTTTAAATACGGCAAGAACGCAGCCGTAGGCCAGAATAATTGCGTATCAGGACAAGCGAATTATGTCACCTGATGGTCAGGATGACCTCAGGCTGGCGCCGTCAAGGATGACGTCCATGCGCCAGCTCGGAAACAGGAGGTTTCGAACCTGTCGCCGCCAAGGATGGCGTCTTCGCGACAGGCGGAAACAGGAGGTTTCGAACCTGTCGCCGCCATGGATGGCATCTTAGCGGCTGGGTATGGAAGGCTGTTTCCGCTGCAGCATGCCAGTCAGCGTCGCTGTCATAAGTTCGCCGGTAACTCCTGACAGACACTGCCATGCCACCGGATTGGTGCAGGTCACCTTGCCTGGCAATTTCGTGCACGGGCGGCAGGGAAAATCACCGGCAAGCACCCGCGCGCGGGTAGCAAAGGGTTGCCACACGCGTTCATTCAGGGGGCCGAATAGACTGAGGCCCGGCACGGCGCAGAGCGCGGCGATATTCAGCGCCTCGGCGTCCGTGCCCGTCACCCAGGCGGCCTCACGTGTGATGGCGATTTTTTGTTCCGTGCTCGGATGCATAATGAGCTCGGTGACGGCGACCGCGCGTTCGGTCATTGCCTGGCTCAGGTGCCGGGCGAGTTCCTGCGCAGGCAGTGTCTGTTGTGCGTCGTCTGCCGACGAACTAATCAGCAACATTAGGTGCAGGTTGCGCGCAGACAGGTTGATGAATTTTGTCAGCTGAATCTTCAGCTGTTCCGTCGCCATATCTGCCGTGTCGACCGCGATCACGCCGTAACTTTCCTTGGGCAGGTTTATGTTTCCAATCCCTGCTGGCAGTTCCGGTTTTTTCCAGTCGGTAATTTTCTCCCCGACCAGGTATTCAAAAAAAATCTTCAATTGATGGACATAATGGTGGTTCTCAGTATTAAAAGGCAATGAGTAGTTGAGCGTAGAGAAACCTTTCAGCGGCGCAAAGCCGGCGCGGTGCTTCAGGAATAACAGCCGCGCCGCCCACTTAAGCGGGCGGTCGGCTTTGGGGTTCGGGTTCAGAAAAACCACCGTGCTGTATCTCGCCCGGAAGAAAAACCGCAGGCTGGCGAAAAAACCGACGGGGACAGAAACGGGATTTGCCCAGTGTTCCGTCAGCGCGTGGATACCGTTCACATCAGGCCTGATGGAAAAGCGGTCGCCCCATAATTTCAGAAAGTAGGGAATGAATGCGTTATAACGCGCATCGAGCGACGAGACGATCAGGGTTTTGGCCGGAAACTGGATACGTTTGAATTTCATAGAGTTTCTGCGCTCAGTTGCGTCCGGTCCGGAAAAACAATACGCGATGCGAGTCCGGGTGAATCCGCATCCAGGTAAACCAGGGTCTGTCTTCTTTGGCGGGGCGAAAGTTTCTTTTCGCTGAAAATTTTGGCGACCGATTTTTTGCCATAGGGCTGCCGAATCGCATGCGAGCGGGTAACCGCGTTGCCGCGAATGAAGGTGCCGGTTTCTGCTGCAGGTAAACCCATATCCTGCCCCAGACCGCGGCGGAATATGATGAGAGCGGTACTTCCGCTATTTTCAAGATGCGCAAAAAAAGGCGGTAGTGCGAAGGGCAATTTGTGGGCGCGCGAAAAATGGCTGCGTGTGAACTTGCGCACAATGGCGAGACGGCGGAAAGCAGAGAAAGTTGTGCGGGCTTGTTCGGTTGTAGAGAGAGCGTTCCACTTGGTAAGGGGAAGGCGGAGTTCTCGGGTTTGCCCCTCCCCAGCACAACAAGTCTCCTCCCCCAGACTTGGGGGAGGACGGGAGGGGGCGATTGGGGCGTTTCTTACCCGATTTCGCGCAAAGCGCAAATCTCCATTCGCCGGATCTTCAAACCAGCTAAGGCCCAATGTGATGAGCTGCCCACGCACTTCTTCGCGCGTCAGGCGATAGAGCGGGCGCAAGAAACCCGTATTTTCGTCGCGATCCGATAATGCCGGCAGAAATGCGTCCGGAATTTTACGCTCGCGGCGCAGCGCCATCGTTTCCCGGTAATCGGAATAATGGTGCCCGGTTACGATAGCTGAACCCGGTGTCATACGGCGTAAACGGAGCAGGCGCTTGCGGCGTATGAGCGAAGCGGTATGCTCCCAGCTGTAACCAAGGCGTTTTGCGGTGGCGTTTACATCCGCCTCATCGCTCAGCAAGCGCGCCTGCGGAAAACGTTGCTGCATGGCTTCGAACACTCTCTGGCGTTCCGGTTCGATAGGGGTGTTATAGTGGTGGAGGTACCAAAGCAGGAACGGTTTGCCCGTTTCTGCCGCGGTGTGTGCGGCGAGTACGCTGTCTGCCCCGCCCGAAAATGCTACGATGAAAATCTCTGCGTCGGACGGCAGGCTCAAGCGTTAGCTTTGCTGAACTTGGCGCCGAGTTTGAAGCGCGCGAGTACGTCTTTGATGTCCTGGGTGAGAATCGAGCGCAACGCAGCTTCAGCATCGTTGATGACTTCGATGATCTTCATGTTCTCTTCAAGCGTAAAATCCGAGAGCATGAACGCTTTGATTTCATTGTCTTTCGGCGTCGCCAGTTCTTTGCCGCGGATCCTCACAGGGCCAACGCCCATGCGGATGCGCACAAATTTATCGGACTTAAGGCCGCGAGCAATCGATTCAACGCCGATGTTGGGAATCTCGGGAGGACCCTGTGCCACGACGACTTCGCCGTACTTCATCGTGATATCGTCGTGGACAACGATGATGTTGGCGACCTGTACGCGCAGAAACGAAGCGATGTAGAGCACAGCTTCGCCCGAAAGGTCCATGAAGGTTTGGGGCTTCAGGAGCACAATATCATGCCCCTCGAAGTCGCCCTGGCCCAAAAGGGATTTTTTCTTTTTGGTCTTGATCTGAATACCGGTGTTGTTCGCCAAAACATCGACGACTTTAAAGCCGATGTTCTTGCGGTTGTTCATGTACCGGTCCCCGGGATTACCGAGGCCGATCACCAGTTTCAGGTTAGACAGTGCCATGCGTTGCGTTAGCGATTAGGCCGCCTGCAAAATTATTTTTTCGCAGGTTCTGCCTTTGCCGCATCGCCCGCCGCAGGTGCAGCAGCACCGGCAGCAGGAGCAGCGCCCGCCGCAGCCGCGGCTGGCGTCGCTTCTTCTTCTTTCGCCTGGTGCGTGACGTGGCAGATAACAGTCTGTGGATCCATGAGAATCTTCGAATCGGGCGGCAGCTTCACGTCGCTGACGTGTAAGCTATCGCCGATGCCGAGGTGAGAAATATCGATCGTCAGGAATTCCGTGAGGTGTTTTGGGAAAGTTTCGTATGGAACTTCGGTCAGGAACACTTCCATGATACCACCGTCTTTCACGCCCTGTGCCTTACCTTCGATATGAACCGCAATGCGCGTACGGAGTTTTTCATCCTGAGAAACACGGTAGAAGTCGAGGTGTTGCAGAATTTCGCTGACCGGGTGTGACTGGTAATCTTTGACGAAAACCTGTTCGATCTTGCCTTCGATGTCGAGGTCGATGAGCGTCGATTCTGAAATACCGTGCGCGAAAAGTTTGCGCGTGTCTTTTTCCAGGATCTGGATGTTTTCCGCTTTGCCGTGGTTATAGATGACCGCTGGAATGATGCCGGTGCGCAAGAGATTCTTGCCGCCGATTTTTCCGTCCCGTTTGGTCGCCTTGAGTGTCGCTTTTGCCATTTTATTCTCCCTTTTTACAAAAACAATGAACTGACGGATTTCTCTTCGTGGATACGCGCAATGGCCGTGGCGAAAATCGAGCCTACGGACAGTACACGCATACGCGGGAACCGTTTTTCATCGGATATTTTAAGTGTATTTGTGACTACAACTTCGTCGATCGGGCTGCCGATCAGGTTCTGTATCGCGCTGCCCGAGAGCACACCGTGGGTGGCTGAGGCGATAATTTTCTGCGCGCCCTTTTCTTTAAGCGCGAGTGCGCCTTTGCAGATCGTGCCGGCGGTATCGATCATGTCGTCGATCAGCAGGCAGTTTTTGCCTTCAACGTTACCGACAATGTGCATGACCTCGGCTTCGTTCGCCCGCTCGCGGCGCTTGTCGATGATGGCCATGCTGGCGCCCAGCTGTTTGCCGAAGAAGCGCGCACGTTCTGCACCGCCGACATCGGGTGAGACGACGACGAGATCGTTCAGCGCGAGTTCTTTAAAATATTTGATGAGAATGGGGGCGCCGAAGAGATGGTCGACGGGAATTTCAAAAAAGCCCTGAATCTGGTTGGCGTGCAGATCCATCGTCAGCACGCGTTTGACGCCGATGGCTTCGAGCATCGTTGCCACGACTTTTGCCGAGATCGGCACGCGTGGCTCGACCTTACGGTCTTGTCGCGCATAACCGTAGTAGGGAATAACTGCAGTGATGCGGCGCGCCGAAGCGCGGCGTAAGGCATCGACGATCAGCATGAGTTCCATGAGGTTGTCGTTTGCCGGGTTAGATGTTGACTGGATCACGAATACGTCGGTGCCGCGCACGTTTTCAGAAATTTTGACAGAGATCTCGCCGTCGGAGAAACGTTTGATATCGACGCCGCCGAGCTTGACGTTCATCGCTTCGCAGATTTCATTTGCGAGCTCGGTGTTCGAGCGTCCTGAGATAATTTTGAGTTCCGCTTCTACCATTATGATGCCAAGCCCACGAGATCTTCCTGCGAGTTCACGCCGCGAAATTCATTCGCATGGGGATGCAGGTGCGCGGAAACTTTTTTTCCGTCGTTTAGAAGTATCTGTACAATGTCGGTGAGGTAATATTCGCCCTGTGAATTCTGCGGCTGAATTTTCTTCAGCGCCGGCCACAGGTCGCCACCTTTGAAAAAGAAAATACCCGTATTAACTTCATGGATCATCTTCTGGTCATGTGAGGCGTCGCGTTCTTCGACAATCGCGCGGATGCCGTTTTCGGAGCGTACAATGCGGCCATACCCCGTCGGGTCATCGAGCTTCATGGAGACCACCAGCGCTGACGGTAGAGCAGCCTTAAATTCGTTGGCGATCCCACTGAGGGTTTTTGCCTGAATGCCGGGTACATCACCCAGGCAAACAGCAATATCTTTGCCAGCGGGAACGCCCTCTTCGGCGGCGAGCAGGGCATGACCTGTACCCTTGGGTTCGCCCTGGTCGGCGAAATTGACTTTGAGCGCAGTGTTGGTGCGCGCCCAGACATTCACGGAATCGATCACGAGATCTTTCTTATAACTGACGACAACCGTGGCCGAGGTAAACCCTGCGGTTTGTACTTGGTCGAGAACATGCCAGAGCAGCGGGCGACCGCTCAATACATGCAAAACCTTCGGCAGGTCGCTCTGCATACGCTTTCCGCGACCGGCCGCCAAAATGACGGCATGAATATCCATGGAAACTGTGGCTAAAACATGGGTTTCAGACACCCTGTAAAGACTTTAGCCGGTCAGATATCGAGTTCGCCGCGGCTATCAAAGGGAAAGAACGGATTATAGGCAATTTCAATCAAATTGCCGTCAAAATCGGCCGCATAACCCGAATAGCCGCCCCAAAACACCTTCTCGGGCGGCTTTACGCCCTTCGCGCCCAGTGCGATTGCTTCTTTATAGAGGGTGTCAACTTCTGCCTCAGAGCGGGCGTTATGCGCCAGGGAAAAGCCCCGGTAGCTGCCGCAGTCATTTTTAACTTTGGCGTCTTCTGCCAGGGCATCGAGGCCAAAGAGCCCGAGCGCGATGCCATCCAGTTTCAGAAACACCACAGCTTCCTGGCTTTGTTTCGAACGCTTCGTCTCAAAAAGTTTTTCGTAGAAGGTTGCCGACTGTTCCAGATTTTTTACTCCGAGGGTTAAGAGGTGAATGCGGGGCTGCATTGCGCAAAGTAGGATGTTTCCCCGCGGTGAAAACTGTTATCCTGCTTCATGCTCTTTACAACGCAAGTGTCTATGCAGTTACAACCCATGCATTTTTCCGCCGCTTTGCCCCGGATTTCCTTTTTCGTATTGCTCTCTGCAGCCCTCTGGGCCGGTGAAACTGCGCAAGCGAAGTTGCGCACAGAATACACCTCACTCGAAACCAAAAACTGCAAGGCCCTGAAGTCGGGGGCCGAAGACAGCTATGCCGGCCGCTGCAAGGGTGTCGCCGGCTACCAGCTGGAATTGCTCGAAGGCGACCTGCGGCAATCGCTCAATATTATTAATCCTGCGAAGAAGAAGACAGAACTGAATTTATGGCATTCGGTTTCCGGCGGTTTTTCCACCATAGGCGATAAGGCCGAATGGCGGCTGGAGAATGACGGTAAGAAGGATATCCCCCGTGCGCTGATTGTGCGCTTTAACGCTTCAGAAAATCCCGAAGATTCGACCAAGATCACTTCGTATCTGGTGGTCATCAAAATCACTGCCGGTGAAATTTGCGTGACCGACATTGTGAAGCCTAAGGCAAAACAGAACGAAGAGGCGCGCAGCCTTTCTGACACAGCTGCACACCGGCCGTGCAAAAAGAGCGAGTAGTCCTGTTTACGGTTCGGCTGCGTTTCCGGACATCACAAATGGCGCGGGCTTCGAAAGCCGCGCCGCCTTCTTCGCGATAATCTCATCCGAATACTTGCGCAGGTAGTGTACGATGGTCTCGATACGGATTTTAATCCCCCCTGACGGCTTTGTCGAATCCAGATCGCCAAATTTGAAAAACAGCGTGCCCGAAGCCTCGACGGTCTTCTGCGTCGGCGTGTATGTCGGCTGGTCCATGCCGCACTCATAGCTCGAAAGCCGTATCACGCAAGTGATATTCGGGCAGCGCGCGGCGACGTTGGCACCCCACATGATTTCGTTCGTGTTTGAGCTATAAGACGAGGTCCAGATATTCGAGATGTCGAAGGCCGATTTCATTTCACCCGCGCGTATCTCGTCGCCAAAGAGCCAATCCATGATGTCTTCGTCGACGGGAAAATATTGCAGCCAGAGAATGGAATAACCCTGCGACTGCAGCTCGACTTCGATCTCGTGGCCGATGCCCGAATCCATGTGGTAGGGGCGCGCGAGCACCATGACGACGGGTTTGTTTTCGCGGTATGCTTTTTCGAGCACTGCACGGCTTTCAGCGCGCGCCTTCTCGTTAAAACGTTTCAGCGCATCGAAACCGCGCGCCACCGCACGCTCGGTTTCTGCATGCGTGAGGTTGAAGGTCTCTTTGAGCGCCGTAAAAAGCTGAGTCGTCACAACTTTGGGATGTTCCCCGAGGGACACAAATGGCGTCGTGTATGCAATATTATTCTCTTTAAAGATATCTCTCTCTTTGAGAAATCCGGACTTGATGTTCTCGGGGCCAGCCATGACGCGCGGGCAAGACAAGGTTCCCTGCACATGGCCCTGCATGAACGAAGGGAGATCATGGATCATCGGCGATAAGACGATGTCGACCTTCTTGCGCTTTGAGAATACAAGCTCGCCATAATGACCGCTGATGCACTTCACCGGGTAACAGCAATCCACAGTTCCCCGGCCTTTGCCGAATTCCCGCCCTTGCTCTTCCGAAGTCTCTGAGCTGAAGATAATGTTTTCAGACTTGATTCCCAGCTCGCGCAGAAAACCGATCCAGAACTGGTGGGTGTTCCAGACGTTGAGGACTCGTGGGATGCCTACCCTGAGCTCGGCGCGTGCACTGTTACCTTTAGGCGACGGGTTGGTGCCCGCGCCGCTGTCACGTTTGAAGAACTTAAGCATATTCAATCTCCTTGAACGCCTCTTTGCGAACCAGTTCACCGATATTGGGGTAGGCCGCCTTGGTCTTATCCATCTCGGTTTTGATGATCTTCATCTCATTCTTGTCTTCGACGAGTCCCTTGGGGCATGAATTGTTTGTAATCACACGCTCCCAACCGGCCGCCACCGGAATCTTGCTCCATTCACGGCCGGCACTGCCTTCGAGCTCGACGTCGATAAACGTGCGCTTGCAGCTGACCGGGCACCAGGTACAGATGGTATCGCTGTTGGTTGTCGTTTTATAGGTCAGCTTCTCGATCACACGAAAGCCGCGAAAGCTCGATACCTTACCGCGTTTGTATTCGTCGATGGCGCAGAGCCCTGCACCGATCGCTCCGGCTTCGCCCGAGTAGGGATGCACTACCACTTCGGCGTCCGGAACCTTCGAACGGATGAAATCCACCTGGGCTTTCACAACCGCGAGGTTGCGGTGCGTGCCGCCTTGCAGAATGAATTTTTTACCGACGGCCGCGAGATTGTTGAAACCGCCGGCATAGACCCAGCAGTTGAGCGGCATAATGCCCGCCAAACCCGCCATGATCTCTTCGGCGCTCCAGCCCTTGCGCTGCTGGTTAACGATATCGCTCTGCAAGAAAACGCCGCAGCCCATCGAGAGTTGCGGGCGCGATTCGGCCTGGAATGCGCGGTCGGCGTATTCATGGAGGGGGACTGAATAGCGTTCGGCAACACCTTGCAAAAAAGCGCCGTTGCCTGAGCTGCACTGCGAGTTCAGGCGAAAGTCTGTGACGGCGCCCAGCTTGATGAGCATGATTTTCACGTCGACGCCGCCCACGTCGCAAATGCAGTCGGCGTCGGGGAAATATTTCAGCGCCGCTGTGGCATGGGCCACGGTTTCGACAACGGGGGCATCGGCGCCGATGATGTTGCGGAGCAGGTCTTTACCATAGCCGGTGATGCCGACGCCGAGAATTTTGGTATAACCAGCCGCCTCGACCTGCTCAAAGAGTTTTTTCGCATCTTCGATTGGGTTGCCCTTCGAGAGCGCATAGCACGAGAACAGCACATCGCCCCCTGCGGAAAGGCAGACAGCCTTCGCGGTCGTTGAGCCGAAGTCGCAACCGAGGATCGCCGTCAACCCCACCCCCGGCCCCTCCCCACCATGTGGAGAGGGGAGTGTGTGGTCCCCCCTCTCGATGTTAATGGGGAGGGGGCTAGGGGGTGGGGTGGGTATACTGCGCTGCGTGTCGCCGTATTCACTCTTAAAATTCGTCAGTTCGTCGATATTGGCCCACAGCCCGGTCGAACCCGACTTCTTTTTCTCGGCATGCTGGCCTTCGTCGAGCCACCATTGCAGCTTTTCACGGCCTGTGTAGAGACCGACATCTGTAGCTTCAGATTTTGCCACTTCGATGCATCCCAACGCCGCATAGTAGAGCGCTTCATCGGGAATCAGAATGAGCTCATCAATGGATTTACCTTCGGGCAGCTTCACCTTGCGCTCTGCCCAGAGTTTGCCGAGGTGGTGTTTCCACGCCTCTTGTAGGCCTTTGAAGAACATGTTGGGCCCGCCCAAAAGCAGCACTTCGGGCATGGGCGTATTGCCTTTGGTGAGCGTCGAAAGGTTCTGGTAGACCACGGCTTCGAATAAACTCGCGATAATTTCTTCAATCGCGACACCGGCCTTCACCAGCGTGTTGGAATCCGCCTCGGCAAAGATACCGCATTTCGATGAGATCTTGTGCAGGGTATAGTTGTTATAGCCCATCGTTGTCAGCTGGTCGACCACACCAAGCTTGCGCGCCGTCTTCTCGACGAAGGTGCCGGTGCCGCCCGAGCAGGCGCTCTGCATCAGCACCTGTTTGTTCTTGGATTCGGCATTACCGGTGAAGAAGATCGTCTTCATATCTTCGCCGCCTATCTCGCTCACGAACTGTACGTTCGGGTGGAGCTTTTCCACGGCCGCCGCCACCGCGACGACTTCCTGGATAATCTTGCCGCCGACCTGCGGTGCGATAAAGCCCGAGCCCGAGCCGGTGAAATAGACGCGGTCGCGTCCCGGTGTCAGGCCGTGTTCCGCCTCGAGTTTACCCAGAAACTCGAGCACCTTTTCGGCCTGCTTGCTGTTGTGTCGGCCATACTCGCGCGCGATGATATTACCATCGTCGTCGACCAGAGTATACTTACAGGTGGTCGAACCTGCATCGACGCCGAGTATCATCCGAGTTTACCATAGACCGAGCTCTCTTTATAAGAGCTCTTGATCCCCATTCTCTTCGCGATGTGGATGGCATAGTTCGCCGCCGTGCCTGCGACGCCATAGTGCGGAATGCGGTACGTTGCCTGGCGCAGCTCAGGGTGTTTCACCTCGCATTCACGGATTTTTTCTTCTGTCAGGCCAAGCCCTGAAAGTACCTTGTCGTACTCCGCCTGCGAGCGTTTGCGCGCTTCGGTCAGAATCATCTGGCAGCGCGAGATGGCATGTACTTCGGCGTCGCCCTTCACTTCGATGGGAGCATAGAGCAGATCGGGATATTTACCCTGCACATTCGCCATGGCGCCGATCGACATTGTGTTCGGCATGCACGAGTAAGGAGAGAGTTCGCAGATCATGTGCGCGGTCTTTTTCTGGTATGCCATGATCGATTTGCCGACAAGCATGTCGCCTTCGCCGCCCGAAAGCCGCATATGAAAATACGGCTCGGCGAGCTTGCGGATCTCGTATTGATCGGGCACATAGTAAGGGATATATCCTATCGCCTTGCGCAGGCGGTTGTAGAGATAGTGCAGCATCTTTTGCGCCATCTTACCGAGCCAGATCTTGAAGCCGGCATACTTCGTGACTTCGCGGCGCGCTTCGAGCGTCTGTACCAAATCGGCTCGAATCAGGTAATCAATCCACACCACAATCGGCGGCGGAATGAGTTCGGCGCCTTCTTTCTCGAGCCAGCGTTTGATATTGTAGTTGCCGTCGCCTTCATGCGTCTGCAGCCAGAACTCACCGGTGATTTTTACCTTCGGCTTCATGCGCAGGCGATCGACCTCGATAGTTGCCCATTTCTTGCCAACTTCCTTCAGAGCATTCTGGAAATACGAGGTCGTCAGGTTCCAAAGCAGCGATCCCCATTTCTTACCCACGATGGGGCGGTTCTTGAAAACGCCATAGAGATAGTCGGCGCATTCTTTCAGCACCCGATCGGTTGTGCCCGGCACGACTTCATAGGGCCGCGTGATGTACTCGAGATCGGTGAGGATGTCACCCATGAGCACAGCCATGTACGCCGCGGTGGTGAATGGCATCGACATATCGATGGCGCCGCCTTCGGTTTCGCCCTGATCCATTTTGTCCTGCGCCAAGAGGAAGATGCGGAAGTCTTTGAGACCCATGGCATCGAGCGCCATGTTGTACGATTCATGGTACTGGCCGAAACGGCAGGCACCGCAGGCTCCCGCGGTGAGGTAGGCATACTTGTTCACGGCGGCATCTTTGCCTTCGGTTTCAACTTTTTTCTTTAAGAAGTTTGCTAAGTTGCCGGTGACAAAGGTCGTCGGGCAGCAGGCGCCGGCATCGATCATCTCTTTGCCGGTGTCGAGGTCGGCGCGCTCGACGTTGGGTAGCGCCTCGGCCTTGAGGCCCATGTTCTGGAACGCACCTTCGAGCAGGCGTTCGTGCTTCCAGGTTAGCCCGCCGAAGAGGAAGGTGACGTCTTTGCGCTGATCTTTTGTCAGGGGTCTCGCTTTATAAGCCCGGTACGGCTCGAATTTCTCCTTTTGTGAAATGGCTCCGCTCTTGAGTTCCGGCGCCTCGGCAACGGGATTTTTCATGGTGCTCTCCTTGGTCGGTAAAATACCGCCATCGCAGGCGATGACAGTTGAGTCTACCAAAAAGCATGCCATTACCCAGTTTGTCAATGAAAAATGGATAATAAATGACGATTCAGTCTATTTCGTTTTAAGAATGATTTTGCCGGTCGAGTTGCCTGATTCGAGCAGGCGATGGGCTTCGGCCACATTTTCCAGAGGGATTTCGGTAATGGCGGGGGCCTGCAGCTTGCCCGCCGCGAGCCATGCTGAAAGTTCAACCATCGCCTCATTGAGCAGGTCGGTGCGCGAGAACAGAAAAGAGATGTTGAAGCCGCTGACGGTCTTGTTGCTGCTCAGCATCTGCAAGGGATTAAAGCGCGGCGTTTTCCACAGTCCCCAGGCGGCTTTGAGGTAATTGATCCGTCCGCCTTTTTTCGGCAAGAGCGAATGCGAGCCGTAAACAATCAACTTTCCCGTTGCTGCGAGGTGCTCGTAACTTTTCGCCAGCGTGGTATAGCCGTTAGCGTCCATGATAGCGTCGTAGCCATCCGGTGCCAGGGCCGCGGCGCGCGCCCAGAGATCTTCACTGCTTTTGTCTATGACCTCGTGCGCGCCGAAATTGCGGGCAAAATCCACTTTATGGCGGGCACCGACGACCCCGACCGTGGTAAAACCCGCAATCCGGCAAAGTTGGAGTAGCGCCGAACCCACGCCGCCGGCCGCCGAATGGATCAGAATTTTTCCGCCGCGGCGGATGCGCACGAGCTGAAAGAGCGCATGGTAGGCAGTCATGTGCACCGCGGGAAATCCCGCGGCCTGTGGCATGCTTAGCTTTTCGGGCAGCGCATATACCTGGTGGGATGGCACGCAGACATGGGTGGCATACCCGCCAAAAAAGCTGATGCCGAAAACTTTGCTGCCGACTTCGTGTTTTGCCGCGGCGCCTTTCGCGACAACAGTTCCCGAAAATTCAAAACCCGGCGTGATTGGCCAGCCGACAAATTTTCTCGCTGACTCATATACGCCCCAGCGCACCGCGCAGTCGGCGTAGTTGACACCAACCGCTTGGGTCTCAACGACGACTTCATTTTCCGCAGGGATAGGATCGGGAAAATTTTCCAGGCGGAGTTTCTCATAACCGCCGGGAGAGTGGATGACAATTTTCTTCACTTATTCGGCCGTGATTCTGCAGCCCGTCACTTTGTTCTGAGCGCAGGCATAGCCGTTGTACGAGTCATAATAGCCGCGGTCGACCAGCTCAATCATGACGCCGTGGTGCAAATCCTTCGCGGGTTTCTCGCGCACATGGTGCAGGCGCGAACGGAAGGCGAGGACAATCGTGTCTGGCATCATGATAATTTTTTCGTGGTTGAACTTGTAATAGCTGTCGATCGCGCAGCAACCCCGGATGCCGGGTTCGACTTCTGCGATGAGGCCAATAGCGATGGCATTTTGTGTGAGTTCCGCGAACGGCATTTCGAGAATCTGTAACAAAAGCTCCGGATAGACAACCGATTTACCTTCGACCGAGTTCATTTTTGTCCACAGTGTGGCAAAGTCAGCTTTAACGGGCTTTGTCCGGTTCGTCGCAAGGTGTTTCACCAGTTCTTTCAATCGCTCCACGGCGGTATTTAAACGGGTACTGGTTTTATTTTCGTCCGCGGCACCGATTTTTGCTAACGGACGGCTCAGCATGCTGATTTCGGTGAGTATCTGCGTCAGGTCGCGGGCGCGGGAAGACTCTCCGGAGATCTGTGAAAGGGTGATTAAGTAACCTATGGCAAGAAACGTCCGTATGAACGGTTTTACGCGCGTCACTGCATCACGCCCCGGGTGTAGAAGCCATACAGGTTGACACGGATGATCTCATCGATCACGTCGTCTAATTTTTGCGCAGAGGGTTTCCGTGTCAGTATCACACGCACCAAAACTTCTTTGACGCTGCCGATAATGCTATAGGCTGCGATCTGCGGATCACATTTGTTTAACAGCCCAATCGTCATGCCCTGTGTCAGCGCGCGCGCGATGAGGTCGGCGATTTTTTTGTAGAAAGAATTCAGGGTTTCCATTGCCTCATCGTCGATGCCAAGTGCGCGCACGAACAAAATGTCTGCGAGATCGCGGTCTTCGATCAAAAGTTCGAAAACCCGCCGCACATTGGCCTTGACCTGATCGACGGGCGAAGGCTGGCCGGCATCGAGCCGTATCGCCTCAATGTGGCTATCCACCTCTTCGAGCGTCAGGTTTAAGATGGCGTCGAAGATGGCACGTTTGCCGTTATAATAGAGGTAAAACGTGCCGCGCGCAATATCGGCTTCTTTAATGATATCGTCGATGCTCGCGTCATGGTAGCCTTTTTCCGCGAAGACTTTCTTTGCCGCCGCGAGGATAGCACCCTCGCGTTCGCGTTTGGCTACCTTCTCTTCCACTTTAGGTTAGGCGATAAATTCGCAGAGGTAGGCGGCGTCGCCCGTAATTTTGAGCTGGAATTTGGAGTTCGCGGCTACTTCAAATTTCTGCCCCGCGGAAAAATTCTTAAAATCACCCGCGCCGGGTAGTTTCACCGCCATCGCTCCGGCGACGACTGTCATGATTTCTTTAAGGCCGGTCGGAAATTCGTATTCACCGGCTTTCATAACGCCGACCGTCGCCTTGTTGCCGCTGGCCTCGAGCGTCAGGGATTTTACATTTCCATTGAAGTATTCGTTGACTTGCACCATGGGAAAGTTTTTGTTCTTGCGACGCCGCGTCACGCGCTGTGACCACTTGTTGGATTGACGCTCCGGGGGCCCGGGTCAAGTCTTGTCCATGGTAAAAAAGATTGGCATTTTGGGTTCGGGCAGTGTTGCGCAGACTCTGGCCGCGGGTTTTTCAAAGCATGGTTACGAAGTTAAAATGGGGACACGCAGCCCAGGTAAGCTGGATGATTTTCTAGCCAAAGCCGGTGGCAAGATTACCGTGGGCTCATTTGCCGAAGCGGCTGCTTTTGGTGAAATTCTGGTCCTGGCGGTTAAAGGCAAGATTGCACACGAGGCATTGGTGCTGGCGGGCGATGCGAATCTCAAGGGTAAGACGGTCATTGACCCGACGAATCCCATCGAAGACGGTGTGGCACCTGAAAATGGTGTGTTGAAATTTTTTACCAGCATCAACCGTTCTCTGATGGAAGATCTGCAGGCTGCAAATCCAGATGCGCATTTTGTCAAAGCATTCAGCATGATTGGCGGGCCGCATATGGTGAATCCGGAGTTTTCGTCGAAACCGACGATGTTCATCTGCGGTAACAATGCAGGGGCGAAAAAAGATGTTTCGGAGATTCTCGTCCAATTTGGTTTTGAGGTCGAAGACATGGGTGCCGCGACCGCGGCGCGCGCGATCGAACCGCTCTGTATTCTCTGGTGCATCCCCGGCCTGACGGGTGGCGGCTGGAACCATGCCCTGAAACTCTTGAAAAAATAGAACTGCAAGGATGCAGCGTTACACAAAGGAAAGACCCCTACGCATGAATAAAAATATTGCCGCTTATAATAAGGGCCAGAAAGGCATTGAACGCGAGATCTGCGACGCGCTTTGCGCGCTCATCGACGCCCACCTCAAGGGCGCGGAAAATAAGATCTGGCACAGGCATCCTGTTTGGTTTTTGGATGGCAATCCCATTGTCGGTTACAGCAGGCTGAAGGCGGGCATTCGCCTGATGTTCTGGAGCGGAGCGAGTTTTGATGAAGACCAGCTCGTACCGGGCACCGGAAAATTTAAGGATGCTTCGATTGTCTACACCCATGCGAATGAGATTAAAGCCGCAACCTTAAAGCGCTGCCTGAAAAAAGCGGCGGCGATCCAATGGGATTATAAAAATATCGTGAAGCGGAAAGGCGAGCTGGTGCGGTTGAAGTAAGAATTTACCTTGGTGGATAGACAGTGGGTGCTCTACGAATCTTGCTGAAAGATATCTTTTTCGTGTTTCCGCATCTCTTCTAATTGCGCTTTGATCGCCGGTAGCTTATTTGTAGCTGCGTCCCAGACTATCTTGTAGTCCACGATGAAATAACCATGAATTAACTTATCCCGCGTTCCAGCAATAAGGCGCCACGGGATTTCGGAATTTTTTGATTTTAACTTCGGAGAGAGAGTTTTCACTGCTTCGCCGATAATTTCGAGGCTGCGTGCAGTCGCTCTTTTTAGCAGTTCCGATGCAAGAAAGTCTGTCTCCGACAGGCCTTTTAATTCTTTCTCGAGAAAATTGATTTCTGCGAGAATATAATTAAGGCACTCAAAATCAGACTTCAAGATAGACGATCTCTTTCTCCACCGTTTTTTTGAAATTTTCGGGCAGAGAATCAAAGGTTAAAAGGTCAATCTTGCGCTCTAATTTATCTTCGAGGTAGTAAGCCAGATTCATAAAATTGTAGAAATCGGTGGAATTTTGCTTAAAGCGCACCACGAAGTCCACATCACTGTCCGGGCGTCCTGCGGAACGGGAGAATGAACCAAAGAGGCCTAGATTTTGCACGCCATAGCGGGCAAAGTCGGGTTTGGCATCTTTAAGCCGGTTGAGTATGTCAGCTTTATCCATCACGGGCTGCATGGCTTGTACTTGGCGTGCGGATTTGGCGCGTCAATTCGAAATGGAAGTCACTGCATCCCCCATGTCTCCCCTGCCTCTGCTGGGCGCTGGTGCGATCACTTTTTGGGTCCTGGGAGCGAAGACAGTCCAAGTTCCTTCAGAAAGGCGTTGTGCTTCGCCGCGGATTCCTGAATGTCCTTCTCAATCTCCGCCATCTCGACCCGGCGGAAGTGCAACAAGTGTAGCCTTCCACCGGGCTCAGCTTTATTTCACCGGCACCGCATGCGTTAGGTCGTTCAAGAGCTGCCAGCCCCCGGCCGTCATCACCCACTGCATATAGTTTTCAAACTTCAGCGCGTTTGATTGCATGCGCAATTTACAGACGGCATGGTTGCCGCGGATTTCCACCGAGACGATAGTCAGCTCACGCTTTGTGCCGCCCATCTTCCCTGCAGCAAGCGCCCCGGTATACCCGGCTTTGTCGATGACCATGCCTTCTACCGCGTCGCCCATATAAGCCACGAGGCGAAAGTCCTTGTGCAGCACCGTATCGATCGCCGCGGCATCGCGTGTATCGCCGGCGTTTCTAAACGCTTCGATGCGCTGCCTCAGCGCCGCTTCGGTGTTTGTCCCCTTTGCTTCGGCAATGCCACCGGCCGCTGCTATCGTAGCCAAAAGTGTTGTTGTTATCCAATTGTTCATGTTTCCTCCGAAAATTTTTCATAATAGTTGCCTAGGCAACTATTATGCCTATAAAAGGCCGTTATATCTCGCAGATGTTTCTTGTTTCGCATCAGTGTTTCTGGAATGAGCCCATGATGTTTTTTTCGAGCGTGTTCACGACGTGCATCAGGTTCTCAAAATCTTTTTCCTGAAGGCCGGCATGCACGCGGTCGCGCTCGCTTGTCACCAGGCGCGAAAAATCGTCATGCAGGCTTTGGCCGGCTTTGGTTAAACTCACGCGCATCACCCGCTTGTCGTTCAAATCGACGCGGCGCTGCACCAGTTTCTTTTTTTCGAGGCCGGCAAGAATACGTGTGATATTGGGTTTGTCGTGGATCAGGGAGTCGGCAAGGCCAAGCTGCGATACACCCGGCGTTTGCGCGAGTTTATTGAGAATCAGCCACTGTTCCTGTGTGACGTCGAACCCGGCGCTTTCGGCAAAGCGCGTAAAGTGCACGCGCAACAGCCGCGCCATGCGCACAATCTGGAAGCCATATGCCTGTTCGACACGAACCATGGCGGTAAGTTAATAAATAATGGTTGCTATGGCAACTATTATTAGAGCTGGTGGATAAACCAGTCGGAAAAAGCCTTAACTTCTGCGGCTTTGAAATCCCCCGGATTAAAGGCAAAATCACGGATTTTTCGCGCCCCGGCATCGGCAATGCCCGAGGTCGTGAGTTTTTCCATCACCGTTTCGGTCATCTCGGCTTCAGGGGTGCCGGCAAAACCGGGAGGATTGAGACTTAAGGCCGTCAGCTTTTTACCGGATTTGAATTTCACGGTCACCGTCGCAGGGTTAATAAACCTAAAGCGGCTGAAATCTTCGTCGGGGGTGACGAGATTCTCCGTGGGGTAGCGGTTCTTGCGGAAGAGGTTTATCCCCGCTTCGAGCGGCATCTGGAAAGCGTCGGAAAAACCACCCATACGTTTCATGTAAGGGCCGAGGCGGTGGATGTTTTTGAGCACCAGGGTGCCCGAATCTTTCAGCAGCGATGTGTATTTCATCATGATGCGCGTCGCTTCGAGGTCGTGCCCGACATCAACCTTACCCGCCAGCGACCAGAGTTCGTTGCGTGCAAGTGAGCTCTCAGAAAAACTTTCGGGTGTGATATTGCCGTCGATCAACATCGTCGCGCAATTGACCGGCAGCGAGAAGTTAAGCGTGGTGAGCGAACTCGCCGCACCGTTGAGATAGGGTTTCGAAAGATCGTTCATTTTCTTCGAGAGCATATTGCACTCGACGTTAACGCCGGTGATGTCGGCAGCACTCAGGTGTTCTGCCTGCATAAGTTTGCGTATGTTGCGGCAAGCTTCGACGGGGCCGCCGATATAGGCACAACCCGGATATTTTTTGACAGAGATCGACTGCGAATACCAGCGCTCGCCGATGTCGTTCCAGACCTGCATCAGCGGTGCATAAGAGAAGGCGCCATAAAAATCAGAGCCGTCGCGGAAAAGATCGGGGCCGGCGATACCGTCGGCTGCAAGTGCAGCGGTGAGGCCGGCGTTTAATGACGAAGAAGCGGTGAAAACTTTTGCCGACGAGGAAAAAAAACTGTCGAAGAGCGCATAGACCGGGAAAGCCATCGCGCGTGAAATTGTCTCGCGTATCGTTGCCGTGGAATCTTTCGCTTTCGCGGCCTTGAGCCGACCGACGACGAGGCCGGCATTGAACTGGTGGATAGATGACCACATCTGGCCATTATGCGGGCCGAAGAAGAGTGAAGCGCCGAGGCGCGCACCGGCTTCGTTGCCGACCGACTGCAAGGCAAGAAATTCATTGCCAGAAACGGGGAAATCCGGCGCGAGCACGAGCGGCAGAATCACGGAGGAGTGGCCCGTATGCCCCGCGAACATAAAATCGTCGAAATCATAGAACATCGCGAGCGTTGCGAGATAGCTGGCACAAGAGATGGCGTCGCCCGCGGGCCTTTTCAGTTTTTTATAATATTTACTTTTCTTGCCGTGCAGAATTGCCGCGAGCATCGAGATTGTCTGCCAGGCATTGATCTTACGGATGTGCTCCGGAATCTTGTCGGCGGTGAGTCCCGCATGCGGATCGGCGAATTCTGCGATGCGATTAATAACTGACATTAGTGTCATTAAATATCCCGACGCTGCCCGTGGGCAGAGCGTCGAGCAAAAAAATCAAATTTCGCGGTCGACGCCCTCAGGTAAAAAGAACAGGCCGATGATCGCCGAAACTGCCGCGACCACAACAGGATACCACAGGCCGAAATAGACGTCACCCGTCGCCGCCACCATCGCGAACGCCACCGTTGGCAGAAAACCGCCGAACCAGCCATTGCCGATGTGGTAGGGCAGCGACATCGACGTGTAGCGGATGCGGGCCGGGAAGAGTTCCACAAGCCAGGCGGCGATCGGGCCATAGACCATCGTCACGTATAATACAAGGAGCGTGAGTAGCCCCAGCACGAAGGGAATCCTGATTTCGGCAGGGTTGGCCTTAGTGGGATAACCCGCCGCGACAGTCGCGTCGCCGATCGTCTTTTCAGCGGCCGCAAATTCTTTTTTGAAATCGGCGTCATTCATACCCGTGCCGTCGAAGACCGGCGTCGCGGTTTCACCGATGCGTATGTACGCCTCTTTCACGCCATTGACGTGCTCGGTTTTATAGGGGATGGCCCGTTTCGCGAGAATGGCTTTCGCGACATCGCAGCCACTGACGAATTTTGCCGAACCGATCGGGTCGAATTGGAAGCTGCAGTGTTTGGTATTGGCGACGACGGTCACGGGTTTTTCCGCCGCGGCGCGGCTCACCGCCGGGTTCGCGTATTGGGTGAGGGCTTTGAAGATCGGAAAGTAGGTCGTCGCCGCCAGAATGCATCCGGCTAAAACAATAGGTTTGCGGCCGATGCGGTCAGAGAGCCAGCCGAAGACGATGAAGAACGGCGTGCCGAGCGCCAGCGCGCCGGCGATTAAGAGGTTCGCCGTGCCGGGATCGATTTTAAGAATTTGCAGCAAAAAGAACAGCGCGTAAAATTGCCCCGTGTACCAGACCACAGCCTGGCCGGCGGTGCCACCCAGAAGAGAGAACAGCACGATCTTCAGGTTGGGCCATTTCGTGAAAGAATCGCGCAGCGGCGATTTGGATGTCGACCCCTCTTCTTTCATGCGTTTGAAAACCGGCGATTCATTGAGCTGCAGGCGTATGTAGACCGAGATCGCCAAAAGGGCAATCGATAGCAGAAACGGAATGCGCCATGCCCAGACATCGAAAGCTTCTTTAAACACCGTACGGCAGGCGAGGATAACCAACAGTGAAAGAAACAGCCCCAGTGTCGCGGTCGTCTGGATGAAGCTCGTGAAAAAGCCGCGGCGTCCCGGCGGGGCGTGCTCGGCGACATACGTCGCGGCACCACCATACTCTCCGCCCAAGGCCAGGCCCTGCAAAAGCCGCAGGGAAACCAGAATCACGGGCGCAGCGAGACCAATCGTCGAATATGAGGGCAGCATACCGACAAGCGCGGTGGAGACGCCCATGAGCAGAATCGTTATAAGGAAGGTATGTTTGCGGCCGATGAGGTCGCCGAGGCGGCCAAAGAATAGAGCGCCAAACGGGCGCACGGCAAAACCCGCTGCGAAGGCGAGCAGGGCGAAGATAAAGGCTGTCGTCTCATTCACCCCTGAAAAGAACTGCTTGCTGATGATGCCGGCAAGCGAGCCATAGAGATAGAAGTCGTACCACTCGAAAACCGTGCCCAGCGAGGCCGCGAAGATGACCTTGCGTTCTTCGGCGGTCAGCGGTTTATGTTTGGCCCTTTTGGTCATCCGCTGCTCCACAGAGCGGCGATCATTGCGGCAACCTTAATTTGGGCCGTGTTTTCGCTTGGAGTGGTAACTCCGTTTGCGGGTGCTGCCGTATGGCCTTGCCCGACGGTATATTTTCCGACAGAATCAGCGACGTGCCGCGTTCGTTCATCCGCGAAATTCTGAAGACCACCATTCGGCCCGAGATTATCTCGTTTGCCGGGGGATTGCCAAACCGTGACCTTTTTCCGGTCGAAGAAATACAGGAAGCGACGATGCATGTGCTGCAACACGACCTGAAAGAATCGCTGCAGTACAGTACCTCGGAAGGTTACCTGCCGTTGCGCGAATATATCGCCGGACGTTATCTGAGCCGGCATCAGTTGAAGGTGCACCCGGATGAAATTCTCATCACGAACGGTTCGCAGCAGGGTCTTGACCTCCTCGGCAAAATTCTGCTCAACGAGGGTGACACCGTCATACTCGAGAAGCCCGCCTACCTGGGGGCGATCCAGGCGCTTTCTCTTTACAGGCCCCGGTTTGAAACGGTGCCATTGCTGGCGCGGGGCGCTGACACGGCCGCGCTCGCCGAAATTCTCGGCCGCTGTACGCCGAAGCTGTTCTACTCCGTGCCGAATTTCCAGAATCCATCGGGTATTACCTACGACGAAGACGTGCGGCGCGCGGTATCGGCACTCTTGCAGCCGGGCAGAACTTTTTTTATTGAGGATGACCCCTACGGCGAGCTGCGTTTCCGCGGCGCAGACCGGCCGTCGTTTAGGCACTTCATTCCGGACAAAACGATTCTGCTCGGCTCGTTCTCAAAAATTGTCGTGCCCTCCTTTCGGCTGGGCTGGATCGTGGCGCCGCCGCAAATTATGGAAAAACTCATTGTCGCGAAGCAGGCGGCGGATTTACATACAAACTTTTTTTGCCAGAAGATTATCCACCGCTATCTCACCACCAATGATCTCGATGCGCATATCGCGAAGATCAGGGCAGCGTATGGCCGCCAATGCGATGCGATGCTAACCGCGATGAAAAAATATTTTCCTGGAGATATCGAATACACCGAGCCCGAGGGTGGCATGTTCATCTGGGCGACCCTGCCCGAAGGAAAAATCGCGCTTCGCATTTTTGAAAAGGCGATCACCAATAACGTTGCCTTCGTGCCCGGTGACCCGTTTTATGTTGTGCCGGGCGAATACAGCACGATGCGGCTGAATTTCTCCTGCGTCGATCCCGCGACAATTGAAGAAGGCATACGGCGCCTCAGCGCCGTAATCTGAATCCTCTAGAACCGCCAGCCGATCGAGACATTGGCAAACAGGCCAAAGTCATGTGCCTGGTGCGTCTGCCCATCGGCAAAGGTGAATTTGTTTCCCCCGAGCGTTGAGGCGACATTCGGCCAGAAGCGCAGCGACGGCACGATGAGCAGGTGATCCCCCAGCGGCAGCCAGAAGTAATAAACCCCCGCACCAATACTGTAGGTTGTATAGGCAAAGGATTCTGCACCGCGCGTGACGTCGTAGCGGTGTACTTTGAATTCCGCGCGTATGTTGAAGCCCTCGGTGATGCGGTAGCCGATGCCGCCGCCCGTCGAGTAGGGCAGGTTGATCGATAATCCCTGCCCGCGTTCGTCCGCGGTTTTCGTCGCGCCGGGATAGACATCGAGGTTGAGCAGAAAACCGTGCGAATATTCGAACACCCAGTTCTTGGTCAGGTAGTTCACCTCGATATTGCCGCCGTGCATCAGAATTGGCTGCGTTAGCCCTGCGACCAGTTGCCAGCGGTTTTCGGAACGTGGGGTATCCGCCGCTGCCGCATATGCCGGCGTTAAGCCTGCCATAAGAATTAGTTTGAGTAGTGTTTTTTTCATTGAAAGCCTCCGTGAATTTTCCCTGAAGGTAGCACGTAATTCGGCGTCTGTCGTCCGAGCCCATCGGCTCAGACGACTTTTTGCGGAACCCAGCTATGGAATTTGTCTATTTTGCCGCGATCTTGCAGATGCTCTTTCTGCTGGTGTTGCTCTGGCGCCGGCGGCGCCAGCCGGGAATGGCGTACTTTCTCGCGCTGGTCGCTGTCTGTAGTTTTGGGATTTTTATCGGATATCTCTATGCGACGCGCCGCATTCTCGGCATGCCGAATCTTGCGCGCCTGGGCTTTCCCATGGCCGCGCTCATGGGGCCGCTCCTCTATCTCGCCTTCCGCAATTTCTGGCACGCAGAACACAGGGTGAGGTGGAGCGACCTCGTGTTCTTTGCGGTACCTTTGGGTGAGCTGATTTACCTCATGCCGTTTTTCCTGTCTTCGACCGAGGTGAAGGTACGCTACCTGCTCGAAGATTTGCGGCAGATCCATACGGATTGCCTCGTGATTCTCTATATCACGCTCGTGCAGAATTTTTGCCTCGTTGGTTTTGCGTGGTTCTCTTTCCTGCGCAAGTCGCAGCCGACCTCTGTTTATTCTGCCCCCGCCGAGGCAAAGCGCCTGCGCCATATTTTGCAGGCGACGACATTTTCCCTGGCGCTGGCATTCTCGCTATTCTTCGCGGCTTCGCTCGCAGACCAGAACCTGTTAAATTCCAATATTTTCGGAGCTTTAATCTCGGTACTGGTTTTGGTGATGGGCTACCTTATCCTTTGGGGCATTATCGATCCGGCACTGATTGTGGGCATGGCCGAACCGGCACCGAAATATTCAAAGTCGGCGCTGCCGGATGCCCAGCTTGCCGGTATCGGTAAACGCATCGATGCGGCTTTCGTCACGGAAAAATGCCACCGCGACAACGAGCTGACGCTCGCAAAACTTGCGAGCCTCGTGGGAGAAGGCGTCGCAGTGGTTTCCCAGGTCGTGGCCCGCCACCATGGCAAAACCTTCTATGAATTGTTATCGGAGCACAGGCTCCTGGAATTTACGGCCTTAGCGCAGGAAGAAAAGGAAGCTTCGGTTTTGGAACTTGCCTACCGCGCGGGCTTTAATTCAAAAGCGACCTTCAACGCGGCTTTCCGTCGCAAGTATCAGCAAACCCCGCAGGAATGGCGGCGCCGGCAGGCGATTAAGGATTTGTAATCAGCACTTTACCCGCGTGGCCGCCGTCTTTCAGCGATTGGTAAGCTGCCCGCGTCTGGGAAAGGGGAAATTTTGCCGCGATCACGGCTTTGAGTTTTCCTTCGACGAGTAGTTTTTCCACAAGTTCAAATCCCGATTTGCGCGTGCTGAGGTTCGCCATGAGCACGCGGGGGCCGGAAAACAAAAAAGGAATGATGGCGCGCACGATGTTGAGGCCGCGGGGCGTTGTCGTCACATACTTGCCGCCTTTGAGCAGCAGCCGGGAAGCCGTTGGCAGCGGTGTTGAGCCGAAGGCGTCGTAGAACAGATCGAATTTTTCTCCGTAGGTCTCCAGGCTCGTCTCTTTATAATCGAGTGCGACATCGGCGCCGAGCTGTTTGACGAAGGCGATATTCTTCTTGCTGCAGACTGTCGTGACATGCGCGCCGAAATATTTGGCGAGCTGCAGGGCAAAGTGTCCAACGCCGCCCGAGGCGCCCGCAAGCAGAATGCGTTTGCCACGAACGGCGCGACCGCCGTCACCATAGAGATAGAGACCGTTTAATGCCGTGAGCGCTCCGACGGGGATTGCCCCCATCGTTTCAAAACTTTGCCCCTCGGGAATGTGGCGGACAACCTTCGTATAGGTAACTGTTTTCTCGGCATGCGATCCGGGGCCGCCCAGAAACGAGGTACTGATGCCATAAACCTTATCTCCCTTTTTGAAGCGCGTCACATTGGGGCCTGTCTCGACGACGACACCGGCGAAATCGCTGCCGGGTATGCGTGGGTATTTCCGGCCGCCGAAAAGTTTCAAACCCTCGCCTTCGAGGATCTTATAATCGACGGGGTTGACGGAAGCCGCTTTCACTTCGACGACGACTTGCCAACGGCCAGCTGTTGGCTTGGGCTGTTCGCCAAATTGGATAACATCGGGCGTTCCCAATTTTTCGAAGTAGGCGGCTTGCATGGGTTAGTCTATGCGCGAGTTCTGCCCGGTCAAAGCATCTTTAGCGGCGAGCGGTTTATTTTCGCAGGGGTATATAGATGTCGGTCAGCTTCTCACCGTCAGCGAGCGGATTCAGGTAAACTTCAAACGGCGGCAGATTACGTATTTTTAATCTGCGCCCGTCGGCATACGCGCCCAAAAGAAAGTCATACGCCGCGGGCAGATCTGTATAGGGGCCACGGTGGCGGGCGCGTAGAAAAAGACCGCCGCGTATCACGCGCACCCCGAATTTTTCCGGCGGCCGAAAGCGGTCGGGTAGGGTGAGGCCAAGGTCGAAGCGGATTTTCTCCGGCGGAGTAATTTCGGGATCGTCGTTGGATATCCCAACCCACTTACTCCGCTGCAGCGCCGGTGAGAGGGCAAGAGCTACGAGCGCCGCAACCTCGCGGGAATCGGGCAGCGGGCCGGGGAAATCTGTATAGCTGCCGAGACGGCGCAGGTAGGCGATGCGAAAGGAATCGACCCTCAGTATAACCGGCGCTGCGCCGGACAGGGCTGTGTGCGTCACGGTGAGCCTCGACGTCTTACGGGCGAATTTTTCCCGGTAGGCCCTGGGGCTGAGATGGAAGATCTTTTTAAATGCCCGCGTAAAAGCTTCGTTTGATGCGAAGCCGGCAGCGAAGGCGATCTCTAAGACCGGGGTGGCCGCTGTTTTGAGTTCGTATGCCGCACGTTCGGCGATCAGGCGGTTGAGGTACTGTTTCACAGACTCACCCGTCACCCGTTGAAACAGCCGGTGAAAGTGGTAGTACGAAAAGCCCGAGAGGAAAGCGAGCTGCGCGGGTTTCAGCTGCTTGGCGAACGCGGCTTCGATTTCATCGTAGACCCGGTAAATCCATTCACCCTTGTCGTTTTTCATCGCCGCGTCCCGGGGCTTGAAAACGCCGCCGGAACGCGCGGTAAATCATTCGTGTCAGGCGTCGCGTTCGGCAACGACGTCGACCGCAATGCCGTTAGGGTCCAGCACCGTGAAATGGCTATCACCCCATTCTTCGCGGGTAAGTTCGAGGGCAAAGGGAATGTTCATGGCTTGCACGCGCTTGTATTCCGCGTCGATATCGCCACTCTCCAGAATCAGCCAGGTTCCCCCGCTATACGGTCTTTGAAAACCTTGAAGGCGCAGATGTTTTTGGTGCGGCAGCATCAGCGCCAGTTCATTTTCGGGACGGCCGGGGGCGCTCAGTAACACGAACCAGTCGCTCTCGAATTTGCGTTCAAAGCCGAACACGTTTTGGTAAAAATCACGGGATTCGGCGAGCTTTTCGGTAATAATTCCTGTCTGCAATTTCATGCAACTAAGGTATTGCAGCCAGGCTGATTGACTTGATCGTTTTTGCTTTCCCGGTTTTTTTAGCTCAAACCACCTGACGCATTTTACCGACCGGGTGGCGCAGCACGGTCTTCATTTTTTCGGGCTTGGTTTTCCGCGGGTCGCTGAGATAGATTTCATGGTGCTTTCCGCCCTTCGGGCCTACGTTATCTTCCAACCCGTTTTGTTTCATGTATTCGCGCATGCGTTCGAGGGTCAGAGGCTCGGTTGCATACGGCCCGACATGCATGGTCTGGACACAGGGACCTTCGTTGAACAAGGCCAGGCGGACCTTGCCGATGAGGGGATTCTCTGCCTTTTTCTCTGCGGCGCGATTTTGCGCTTCTTTGAAGTCGGCTTTGGTGACGACATCGGGTGTCAGAATCATCAGCGTATAAAACCAGTTATCTTTCACGGTGATATCAAAAAAACCGTCTTCGACCCACCACAATCCCTCGAGCGGCATTACGGGGTAATCTATGGGATTCTTCGCCCGCTTTTTGTACGTAAATTTAAGCGTATAGGCGATGCTATAGAGCGCCTCGGTGGCCTGGGCAAAACCGGGTGATTTTCCCGGCTCAGAACCTTTTTCAATAGTGCCGTCGATCATCGCGAAGCTGAGTTTAGGGATTTTTACGGTTTCGATCTTTCTCGCCGAAGGCTGATACAGGTGTTTGTACTGCTTTTTCAGATCGAGGGTCTTCATGGCCGCGGTTTCGGAAACCCCGGTATGCGCGTAAATGGTTTTCCTTTACGCCCTCTCTCTTTTCTTGTTTTCGCAAGTCATGCCGATGCGCGGTACTCTCACTTTTCCCGGCGATAAATCGCTCTCGCACCGCGCCGCGATTTTAGCCACCTTAGCCCAAGGCACCTCAACGATCACGAATTTTCTCGATGCTGGCGACACCTTAAATACGCTGAAGGCCATGCAGGCGCTCGGCGCACGTGTCACAGATTTAGGTAACCGCAGCTTCCGCGTCGAATCCGATGGTCTTCACAGTCTGAAATCCCCAGCAGGAGTGATCGACTGCGGCAATTCAGGCACCGGGTCACGCCTCATTATGGGCCTCATTGCTGGTCTCGAAGGCGTGACCGCGGTCATCGATGGCGATGCGAGTCTGCGCAAGCGCCCCATGCGCCGTGTCACCGGGCCGCTTGAAAAGGTCGGTGCGAAGTTCGAGTGGCTGGGCGAAAAAGACTGCCTGCCCGTGCGCGTCACGGGAACAAAACTGCCGCCGATTGAATTTACGGAAACATTGGGTTCTGCGCAGGTGAAATCCGCCGTCATTCTCGCCGCGCTGGCGTCTCAGACATCGCTCACGCTCTACGAGCCGATACCCTCGCGCGACCACAGTGAAAACATGCTGCGTTTTGCGGGCGTCGATTTGCAGATCGCCCCACCCGGGGGAGGGGGGAAAAAAATTTCGCTCGCGCCCGGCGCCCTCGTCGAAGCGCGCGACTACAAGATCTGGGGCGATGTCTCTTCTGCCGCGTTCTTTGCCGTCGGCGCGAGCCTTTTGCCTAAAAGCGAGCTTTTGCTGCGCGGCATTCTGTTAAACCCCTACCGTGACCGCTATCTGGAAGTGTTGCAGAATATGGGCGGCGACATCGAGATTTTGCCGCAGCGCGATGAATGCGGTGAAAGGGGCGGCGACGTGCTCGTGCGCACAGGCCATCTGCGCGGCATCAAAATTCCCGCGGAGAGTATTCCCTCTGTGATCGACGAACTTCCGGTGCTGACGATCGCCGGGGCATTCGCCAATGGCAGGTTTTCATACCGCGACGCGAAAGAGCTGCGTGTGAAAGAATCGGACCGCATCGCGATCATGGTGCAGAATCTCGCGGCATGTGGCGTAAACGTACAGGAGTTCGACGACGGCATGGCGGTCGAGGGTGATCCCGGCCGCGCACTTTCAGGCAAAGTCGAACCGCATATGGATCACCGCATCGTCATGTCGTTTGAGATCGCCGACCGCGTCTCACGGCACCTGCGCCACCCCAACGAGAGTGAGGCGGCGGCAGCACCCTGTATTCACATCAGCGGCCGCGAATGGGTGGAGACGAGTTTTCCGTCGTTTTATGAGAAACTGAATGCCGTGACGGCGGGCGGGGTAGAGGCGCAAAATCCTGCGTCTCTACAAAATCACCCCCAGGTTATTACCATCGACGGCCCGGCCGGGTCGGGTAAATCCACCGTTGCGTATATGCTGGCAAAATCTCTCGGGCATAGCCAGATCGATTCGGGTGCGCTTTACCGCGCCTTCACCTATGCGGGTTACCAGGAGTTCGAGCGCTTGAAGATCGGGGGTCTGTGGCCGAAGGCCGTTGCCGAAGATGAGCGTATTATTTCCTATCTTGAAGCTATCCCTCTGGAACTCAGATTCTCAGGGGATGGCAAACAGCATGTGATCGTTGAGGGGAAAGAGCTCACGCATGAGCTCAGGTCGCCTGAAATTGCCGGGCGGATTAAGCCGGTCGCGGATGCCCGTTATATAAGGGAGAGAGTGCGCGAGGTGCTCGTGGCGGCAGCGGCGAAATATTCGCTGGTGGCCGATGGCCGTGACATGGGGACTGAGGTGTTTACTGAGGCCCGGTTCAAATTCTTTCTCACCGCGCAGAGCCGCACCCGCGCCGAACGCCGGCTGGCTGAGTTTCGGGAGAAATCCCCCTCGATTACATTGGAAGAGGTGGAGCGGCAGATTATCGAGCGCGACCGCGACGATGCGACACGCGAATTTGGCGGCCTGCGCCCGGCTGATACGGCCATTTTCATTGACACCTCGTCTCACACTCAAGAGCAAGTGGCAGATATAATGCTCGCGTACATCCGGTGCGCGGCAGTTTAGGGGTTTCCATGGCAACGCGCAAAGTTCTCTTTCAAGACAGTAACGTCTCAATGGCAGACGTTTTTAAGACTGATACTGAAGTTGCCGACATACGGCCGGGGGGCGAAGTCACCGGCAAGATCGTCAGCATCACCCCTGATTTCGCTATCATCGATATGGGCGGCAAATCTGAAGGCCGCATCGGCATCCGTGAGTTCGATGTCACACCCGCCGTCGGTGAAACCGTCGAGGCGCTGGTAAAATCCTATGACCGTGAAACGGGCCTGGTTCATCTCTCGAAGCGCGAGCTCGAAATGCGCCGCGGCTGGGAAGTGGTTAAAGAAGCATTTGAGAAAAATGTTCCTGTCAACGGCCTCGTCAAGCGCTCGATGCGCGACGGTTACATGGTGAATGTCGAAGGCGTCTTTATGTTCATGCCGCATACAGCGGTGGGTCTTCTGGGGCCACGCGACCGCGGTTCAAAGCGGATCAACATCGTTGGCCAGAATTATCTCGTCAAGATCACCGAGCTGAACGACCGCCGCAAAAGCGGTTCGGTATCGCGCAAAATTTTCCAGGATGAGCAGAATGCAACCGTCTGGAAAGATATCGGCAGCAAAATCCAGCTCAACCACAGCGTGAAAGGCATTGTTACCAAGCACACGAACTCCGGCGTCTTCATCAACGTCGAAGGCATCGAAGGCTTTCTGCACCGCAGCAACATGACGTGGGAGCGCAAAGCCGACACCGCAAAAGAAAAACTCGAAATCGGCGCTGAAGTCACTGTCCGCGTTCTTGAGATCGAGCCGGAAAATCACCGCCTGTCGCTCGGCCTCAAACAACTTACCGACGATCCATGGTCGACTGTGCTCACCCGCTTCAAAGTCGGTGATAAGGTTGAAGGAAAAATTTCCTTTGTCGCGAACTACGGTGCATTCGTCGAGCTCGGTTCAGGCCTCGAAGGCCTCTTGCACGTCACCGAGATGAGCTGGACGCGCAAGGTAAACCACGCCAACGAAATCGTCAAAGTCGGCCAGGACATCGAAACCAAAATCATCGGCATCAACAAAGACGACAAACGCATCTCTCTCGGCCTGCGCCAATTACATGCCAACCCATGGGATACGATCCGCACCGAAGTCAAGGTCGGCGAAACCATGAAGGGCAAGATCCGTGGTCTCACGAACACGGGTATTTTTGTCGCGATCACCGACAACATCGATGGTCTGATCAAAAAAGAAGATATCGGCTGGACTGAACCCGCTCCGGACCCTAAAAAGACATACAAGATCGGCGACGAGATCGAATTCAAAGTTATTGAAATCAACAGCGAAGACCGCAAGGTGCAGTGTTCGATACGCCATACACTGCCGAACCCATACAAAAAACTGCGCGACAAGTATCCCCGCGGTACCGTCGTTTCCGGCGTTGTTTCGGGTGTGGTCGACTTCGGCCTCTTCATCAAGTTTGATGAAGGTTACGAAGGTCTTGCGCACCTTTCTACCATGGAAAGAGAGCAGAGCGCCAACTTCAAGAAGACGTTTACCAAAGGCCAGGAAATCAAGGCCGTGATCAAAAGCATTGATCCAGAAAGCCGCAAGATTTCCCTGTCGCTCAAAGATGTCACGTTCGCCCTGGAAAAAATCGAGATGCGCCAGTATCTTGAGAAAGAAAGCTCGAACAAAACGGAAACCGCGAGCCCATTCGCGAACCTGAAAACACTAGTGTCGTGAAACGCAACCCTTTGACAGTCGTCTGGCAGATTTGCCGGCGCGAGCTCAAAAGTTACTTTCAGTCCGCGCTGGCGTATTTTATCCTCAGCGTTACGTTTACCCTCGCATTTCTGTGGGGGTATGCCTATATCAAACATGAGAGCACGTCGACCCTGGCGATGCAGCGCATCTTTTATATGCTCTCTGGTACGACGATGATTACCGGGGTACTGATTTCGATGCGTCTCATCGCCGAAGAAAAAATGCAGGGTACGATCGAGCTGCTTTTTACCTCACCTATTACGGAAACACAGTTAGTGCTGGGCAAATTTGCATCGGCACTCATTTTCCTGGGCATTCAGGCACTCATCACTCTGCCGATTCCCCTTTTGGTTGTGCTCTACGGCGGCTCAAACCTGGGGCATCTCGTCTCCGGCTTTATCGGTGTGCTGCTGATTGGCGCGGCCACGGCTGCCATGGGAACATTCTATTCCTCGCTGACTAAGACACAGCTTTTGGCGGCGCTCATGACCGCGGCGAATCTCGTGTTGTTTTTGCTGCTTGGCTTTTTCTCCCCCTTTATAGATCAGCCGCTCAAGAGTGTTTTGCGCGAGATGAGTTTTTACGTGCATTTTATGGATTTTGAGAAAGGCGTCGTTTCGGTGAAACATGTCCTGTTTTACCTGAGCATCATTGTTTTCTACCTCTATGCCGCATCGCTCTCGCTGAGTTCGCGGCGCTGGCACTGATATGAATATGAACCAAATCGTTGCATTTGTCCGCAGTTATCTCAGCCCGCTGCTGATTTTTTCGCTGCTGTTGTTTTATATAGCCTCGGGTTTCTCCGTGAAGGGGTTTGGCTATTTTTTCGTGCTCTTCATTGCCTCGCTGATCTATGTAGGCGCTGGTGTCGTACTCTATACGCTCTTTAAGAACGATGAAAAAAAAGGCGGATCATTCCGCGTGTTGCAGCTGGCTTACTGGTTGATTCTCTTCTCACTGTTCTGTTATTTTATCCAGATCGATTTTTTCTGGACTAAGTTCGCGGGCGAATCTGCGGGCGCGACATTCGAGCGCCTGCGCCAGATTCTGCAGATTATCTACTTCAGCGGCTTTGCCATTTCTTTCGCTGCGCTCTTTGTCTCTTCTGTGATACGCGCAGAGGCCAAAGAAGCTTCCGGCGCAATTTTGACGCTGGGGGGATTGCTGTTTTTCCTGATTGCACTCAACTACTGGGCACATATCCGTCCCGCCGCGGTGGATATGACGTTGATGCGCAAATTCTCGCTCTCTCACGAAAGCCGCAGCCTGCTTTCAGGCATCGATAGCGAAGTGAAGATCACGGCGTTTTATCCGTTTTTCAGCGATATGTACCGCGACGTCGAGTTGATGCTGCGCGACGCAGCTTCGGCGAACGGTAAGATCTCCTACAATTTCATCGATCCGCTGCGCGAAAAGAATCTCGCGGACGAGAAGAAGATTGATCGTATCGGCACTATTCTCATCGAAACGACAGATAAAGATGAAGCTGACCCCAAAAAGAAAATCAAAACGGCAAAATTTGAGATTCTCGATGAAGATGCGGTTAAACGGCTCGAGCGCGAACTCGTTTCGAATATTTTACAGATCAGCGGCAAGAAGCTGAATATATTTTATGCACAGGGCCATGAAGAAAAATCTGTCTCGGGCGCCTTCAAGGACGATACGATCGAATCGTTCGACGAAAACCTGCGTGCGCTGCGGCACCACCTGAAACAGCTCTCACCCGCTGAAGGTTTTCCGCAAAAGATGCCGCAGGCCGACCTGGTGCTGGTGATTGGCCCGCGCCGTGATTTTTCCCAGGCGGAGAAAATCACTCTCAAGAAGTACTTTGACGATGGCGGTAAACTGTTTGTGGCCGTTGATCCGGAATCGGCTGCTGATTTCTCTTTCCTCCTGGAACCCCTCAAAGTTAAGTTCATTAAAGACAAGGTCCACAGCGATTTTGCCTTACCTCCCGGTAAGACGACGATCCAGTCGATGAACTATTCAGAGCACGCGATCACAGCACCGTTTGTAAAACGCGGCGAAGAGCGCAAGCTGACGGTTTTCCCGGGTGTGGGCTACCTCGAAACCAGCAACGAGTCGAACCCCGATTATGACGTGAATTATTTCCTGCTCAGCCACTTCACGAGCTGGATTGATAAAATTCCTAACGGCCTGAGGGACGATAAAAAAGAACCCATCGCTTCCTTTAAGATCGGCATGGCCGTGAAATCCAAGAAAAATGCCGGGCGTCTTATCTTTGTAGGCGATTCCGACTTTCTCGTGAACAAATTCATCGACATGCAGCAGAACAAAGAGCTGGCGATGCGCACGATCGGTTGGCTGGCCGAAGACGACAAGCTGACGGGTATCGTGGCCGGAAAGTATGACGACGAAAAGGTTAAACTCACGGGTACTAAAGACACGGTGGTGTTTCACCTGTTCCTCTACATTTACCCGGGCTTGATTCTTATTGTTGGTTTTATGGTTGTGCGCTCAAAGCGCAGGCGTATGACCGAACACAGAGCGGCGTAGCCGCATCCCATGAACCTCAAAGGCAAAACGGTCTGGATTACGGGAGCAAGTTCCGGTATAGGTCGGGCGCTTTCGCTAGAGGCGGCACGGCTGGGTGCAAATCTTGTGCTTTCGGCGCGCAATACGGCTGAACTTAAAAAACTGCAGGCAGAGGCGAAGCTGACGGCGGCGACCTCACTGATTATCCCGCTCGATTTGAAGAAATATAAACAATTCGGTAAGGCAGTCGCGGCTGTTACAAAAAAATTTGGTGCGGTGGATATTCTCATCAATAACGGCGGCATCAGCCAGCGTTCGCTGGGGCATGAAACTAAAATCGAAGTCTATGAAGAAATCATGGCCGTGAACTTTTTCGGCAATATTGCGCTGACGCTCGCCGTTTTACCGGCGATGCGTGCGCGCAAGTCGGGCACCATTGCCACGATTTCAAGCGTCGCCGGCAAGATCGGCACACCGCTGAGAACCGGTTATTCCGCCAGTAAATTTGCCAACAATGGGTTTTACGACGCGCTGCGCGCCGAAAATTATAAAGAAAATATCCAGGTGACGATCGTCATGCCGGGTTTCGTGAAGACCAATGTTTCCAGGAATGCGCTCACTGCCGAAGGCAAAAAACAAGGCAAGAGTGACGGCGCCATCGAAGCCGGCATCAGCGCCGAAGAATGTGCGCGTCGTGCCTGGTCGGCCATACTTGCTGGTAAGAATGAAATCTACATCGCCGGCCGTCGGGAAAGATTCGCCATGTTTTTACAGAAATTTTTTCCAGGCCTTCTGGCAAAAATGATCCGTAAGGCAAAAGTAACCTAAGCCGATGCGTCTCGCCATTCTCGCCGCTACGCTGTTGCTTCTGATGCTCTCGGCGTGCCGGAAAAATGAGGCGTTTATCGACGAAGCGCGGCGGTTTGAGGCGCTCGAAGGCAGTGCGGCGTTTTCCCTCGATGCGACGCCCAAAGAAATCCAGAAGCTGATCGTCAATTTTTTCGCCCCGGATTGCCCTCCTTGCGAAAAAGAAATTCCGGCACTGAAAAAGTTTTTTGAAAAGTACCGCCAGGCAACCGACGTTGGTTTTGTTGCCATTGGTTCATCCCTGAAGGCTATTGAACAGAATCCTAAACCGGGCAAAGATCCGCCGCTGACGGCAGAACAAATCAAGGCGGAAGTTTTCCAGTTTGGAAAAAAATTCGATCAGCCATACCCGCGCTACCTGGCAACCGCTGATGAACTCAGGGCCTGGCGGGTGACAGGGTTTCCTGAGACCTTTATCTTCATACGCGAAAAGGGAAAATTAGGGTTTCGCAAGAAGATCATCAGCGAAGTGACGCTCGAAGATCTCGAGCGGGAGCTTCAAGGGAAATAACATGGAAAACCCCGGACGGACAGAGCACTCGGGTCGGCACGCACGTGTAACGATAGCCGGCCTTCTTGTCTCGCTGGGGATTATCTATGGCGATATCGGCACTTCGCCACTCTACGTGCTCTCCGCTGTCTGCAACGGCAAGGTTCTGACGCGCGATCTGATATATGGAGCCCTTTCCTGTGTGTTTTGGACTTTGGTGCTGGTAACCACGGTCAAATATGTGATCGTTACACTGCGCGCGGATAACAAGGGTGAGGGTGGTATTTTCTCCCTCTATACACTGGTGCGGAGAAGGGGGAAATGGCTGATTGTTCCCGCGATCCTTGGCGGCTGTGCCTTGCTTGCCGATGGTATGATTACGCCACCCATTTCCGTCTCTTCTGCAGTGGAAGGGCTCGAATATCTGATTCCGGGAATCCCTACGGTCAAGATCGTGCTCATTATTCTCACAGGCCTGTTCTTCGTGCAGCAGTTTGGGACTAACGCCGTCGGCAAGGCTTTTGGCCCCATGATGCTCGTCTGGTTCGGTATGCTGGCCGTGTTGGGCTTTGCGCATATCCGGCACCATCCGGATGTTTTGCAGGCGCTCAATCCTTATCATGCCTACCATTTGCTCACCGAGTATCCTAAAGGCTTTTTTATTCTCGGTGCGGTGTTTCTCTGCACAACGGGTGCCGAAGCGCTCTATACCGATCTGGGGCATTGCGGCCGCGGTAATATCCGATTCACCTGGGCTTTTGTGCTCATCGCATTACTCCTCAATTATTTTGGACAGGGTGCTTTTCTGCTGGGGCACGAAGGTGAAACCGTTTCACTCGAAGGTAAGATGGCATCGGGACTGACTCCGTTTTATGCTTTGATGCCGCCGTGGTTTTTGCCATTCGGCATCGTCGTTGCGACAACGGCAACCATCATCGCGTCACAAGCTCTCATTAGCGGCACCTACACACTGATTGCAGAGGCAATCCGCCTCAACCTCTGGCCTAAGGTGCGCGTTAAGTTTCCTTCTATGCTCAAGGGACAGATTTATGTGCCGAGCGCGAACCGCATTTTGTGGCTGGGGTGCTGTGGCGTAACACTTTATTTCCAAAAGGCCGCCAACATGGAAGCGGCTTACGGGCTGGCGATTACGCTTAACATGATCGTCACTTCGCTCTTGCTTTCGGTTTGGCTGAGAATGCACGGAACAAAGATACCGGTCGTCGTAGTGACGCTGGGCGGATTTCTTGCCATCGAGGCCTCATTCCTTGTCGCCAACCTTGATAAATTCTCTCATGGCGGTTATGTCTCGCTGGTTATGGGCCTCGGCTTCTTTACCGTCATCTGGTCCTGGTACGCTGCACGCAAAATACGTAACCGCTATGTCGAATTCGTGAGGCTCGAAGACTATTATGACACACTGCATAACCTGAGCCATGACACATCGATCGGTAAATATGCAACCAATCTCGTCTACATGACGAGCGCAAATAATAAATATGAAATAGAATGGAAGGTTATCTATTCGCTGCTTTACAAACAACCCAAGCGGGCGGATATTTACTGGTTTGTCCACGTCGACGTCACCGACGAACCCTATACGCGTTCCTGTACCGTCGACGTGCTGGTGCCGAACGACGTGATCCGCGTCGATTTTAAGCTGGGTTTTCGCGTTGAGCCGCGCATTAACCAGTATTTCCGCAAGGTTGTTACAGAACTCGTCAACAAGGGTGTTGTCGATATCACGAGCCGTTATGCATCGCTGCATGAAAAGAATATCATCGGTGATTTTCGCTTTATCGTGCTCGACCGGGTGCTGACTCACGATAATGAACTGAATTTTTATGAGAAGATCGTCACGTCGCTGCACTGGCTGTGGAAATCGCTGTGCCCAGGAGAAGAAAAGGCGTTCGGGCTCGACACCTCAATCGTTGAAGTGGAACGCGTACCTCTGATTGTGTCAAAGCCGCGGGAATTTAGCCTTGATATATCGCTCTCCTCGGGAGAAGCTGAGAAGCAGTGAAACCAGAGGGGGTGCACGGAAAAATTTCCGCCGCCGGGCTGATCGTCGCGCTGGGGATTATTTACGGCGATATTGGCACCTCGCCACTCTATGTGTTTTCGGCGATTGCCGGGCAACGTATCATTACCGAAGAACTTGTTCTCGGCGGGTTATCCTGCATTTTCTGGACGCTGACGCTCATCACGAGTATTAAATATGTCACAGTAACGCTCAGGGCGGATAACCACGGCGAGGGCGGTATTTTCTCGCTCTATACCCTGGTTCGTCGCCGCAGCCGCTGGCTGATTATTCCCGCCGTGATCGGTGGCTGTGCTCTTCTTGCAGATGGTATGATCACGCCGCCGATTTCGGTGTCGTCCGCTGTCGAGGGGCTAGAGGCCCTGATTCCGGGCATACCGACCGTCAAGATCGTGGTCGCGATTCTCACGGCGCTCTTTATCTTTCAGCAGTTTGGTACGAATATCGTCGGCCGTTGGTTTGGCCCGATTATGCTTGTGTGGTTTTTTATGATCGCCGTGTTTGGATTTGCACATCTTGTGAAAAATCCGGCGGTAATCAAGGCGGTCAACCCCTGGTATGCTTATAACCTGCTCGTTAATTATCCCAAGGGATTCTGGCTTTTGGGTGCTGTGTTCCTCTGCACTACGGGTGCCGAGGCTCTTTACACAGATCTCGGGCATTGTGGCATTAAGAATATCCGTTCGAGCTGGAGTTTTGTAAAACTGACATTGCTCCTGAACTATTTCGGGCAGGCAGCGTTTCTCCTGACTATCACTGGCCAAACCCTCGACGCCAATGGACGTACAGCTGCCGGGCTCACGCCGTTCTATTCGCTAATGCCGGCCTGGTTCTTGCCGGTCGGCATTTTTATCGCGACGATAGCAACGGTCATCGCGTCTCAGGCAATTATCAGCGGTACCTTCACGCTCATCGCAGAAGCTATCCGCTTGAATCTTTGGCCGAAAGTGCGCATTAAATACCCATCGAATCTGAAGGGGCAGATCTACGTGCCCAGCGCAAATCGTGTGCTCTGGGTCGGGTGTATGATGGTCATGGTTTGGTTTGGCCGCGCATCGAACATGGAAGCCGCTTATGGGCTCGCCATTACCTTTAACATGATGATGACCACGACACTTTTGCTTGTTTATATGCACAACCAGGTACGCCGCGTTTGGTCCCCTTGGCTTGGGTTTGTTATTTTTATCTCTGTCGAATTGGCATTTCTTGTTGCGAATCTGGAAAAATTTTCCCATGGCGGATGGGTGACCCTCGTCATCGGTGTCGGGCTTTTTCTCGTCATGTGGTCCTGGTATGCTGCCCGTAAGATTCGGAACAGGTTGGTAGAATTCGTGCGCTTATCGGATTATTTTGATATTCTGCATGAACTAAGCCATGATACCTCAGTTCCTAAATACGCCACAAATCTCGTTTATCTGACGAGTGCAAATAATTCCGGAGAAATTGAATGGAAAGTCATATATTCTCTGTTTTATAAGCAGCCGAAACGAGCCGATGTGTACTGGCTTGTTCATGTCGACGTCACCGACGAACCCTATACTATGGCCTACAAGGTCGACGTGCTGGTGCCGAACGATGTTATCCGCATAGATTTTAAACTCGGGTTTCGGATTGAACCACGCATCAACCAGTTTTTCCGTAAGGCCGTTTCGGCTTTAGTGGAAGAAGGGATAGTCGATATAACCAGCCGCTATGCTTCGTTAAATCAGAAAAATATCCTTGGCGATTTCAGGTTTATCATATTCGACAGGGTCTTGAGTCATGACAATGAACTGAATATCTACGAACGCATCGTGACACGTCTTTATAAAATTCTCAAATTTGTCAGCCCGACCGAAGAGAAAGCCTTTGGCCTCGATACGTCTATTGTAGAGATAGAACGAGTGCCGCTGATCGTCTCGAAGCCGCGCGAATTCCAGCTGGAGCGCCTACCGTAATGCCCGTTTTTGAATCCAAAATAGCCCCTCAAAGCGCCGATTTCAAACTCAATAGCGAAGCGTATGGCGCGCACCTGCAGAAATTCCGCGATGCACTGCAGCGTATTGCTCCCACGAACCGCGCGGCGGCAGTCAAGCGCCACACCGAACGGGGCAAACTCTTTGCCCGCGACCGTATTTTCGGGATTCTCGATGCCGGTTCGCCGTTTCTCGAACTCGGTGCTTTTGCGGGTTTTGATCTCTATGCGGGTGAGGATATTCCCGGTGCGGGCGCCATCGCTGGCATTGGCTTCGTGCATGGTCGCCTGGTGGCGGTTTTGGCGAACGATGCAACCGTCAAGGGCGGTACATATTATCCCATTACCGTGAAGAAACATTTGCGCTTCCAGGAATTCGCCGCCCTCAACGGCCTGCCGTGCATCTACCTTGTCGATAGCGGCGGCGCCTTTCTGCCGATGCAGGACGAGGTTTTCCCGGATCGCGACCATTTCGGCCGCATCTTCTATAACCAGGCACGCATGTCGGCCGCCGGTATTCCGCAGCTGGCGCTGGTCATGGGCTCGTGTACTGCGGGCGGTGCTTACGTGCCCGCGATGTGCGATGAGACGATTATCGTTGAAAAGCATGGTACGATTTTTCTCGCGGGGCCACCCCTCGTCAAAATGGCGACGGGTGAAGAGGTGAGCGCTGAAGATCTCGGCGGTGCGCGTCTCCATACCCAGAAGTCTGGTGTTGCCGATCACTACGCGCTCGACGATCTCGACGCGCTGGAAAAGGCCCGCCGGATCATCGAGACCTTGCCGCCGGTACGTGAAAATACTCTCGCCAGCTCGCGCAAGACCGGGTATGCAGAGCCGCTTTTTTCGCCGGAAGAAATCCCCGGTATCATGCCTGCAGATACCAAGAAGCCGTTCGATGTACGCGAGATCATCGCGCGTATCGTCGACGGCAGCGAGTTTTATGAATTTAAGGGCGACTATGGTAAGACGCTGGTTTGTGCCTTTGCCGAGATCGGCGGTTTTCGTGTCGGCATTCTCGCCAATAACGGTGTGCTGTTTTCGGAGTCGGCGCTGAAAGGCACGCATTTTATCGAGCTGTGCTGCCAGAGGGAAATCCCCCTGATCTTTTTACAGAACATCACGGGCTTCATGGTCGGCAAAAAATACGAAGAGGGTGGTATCGCGAAAGACGGCGCCAAGATGGTGAGCGCGGTTTCGAACGCGAATGTGCCGAAGTTCACTGTGATCATTGCGGGTTCGTATGGCGCCGGCAATTACGGCATGTGCGGGCGCGCGTATTCGCCCGACCTCTTGTTCATGTGGCCCAATGCGCGCATTTCCGTGATGGGCGGCGAGCAGGCGGCGGGTGTGCTCAATATTGTGCGTGAGCAGGCTGCGGCGGCGCAGGCAAAAAAAACCGGTAAACCCGTAGATGCTGCTGCGCTGACAAAAGAAACCGCTGAGACTAAGGAGCGCATCACGGCGCAGTTTGAAAAACAATCGGGCGCATTGTATTCATCGGCAAGGCTGTGGGATGACGGTATTATCGACCCGCGCGACACGCGCCAGGTGTTGCTGATGGGACTCACGGCGGCGTCGGCGCGCCCGCTGGAAAAATTCCGGCAGCCCGTTTATCGCATGTAAGGACATTATGATCACTACCAGTTTCGAAAATTCTGTTTATAGTATCACGCTCAATCGCCCCGAAAAACATAATGCCTTCGACGCCGAAATGATCAAGGCTGTCACGATGGCGGTCCAGGATATTCCCGCTGAAGCGCGGCTCGTGCTCTTTAGCGGCAACGGCAAGTCGTTTTGTGCGGGTGCCGATGTCTCTTACATGCGCCTGCAGGCAACATTTTCAGAAGAGCAGAACCGCGAGGACGCAAAAAAACTATCGCAGATGTTTGAAGCCATCTATGCACTGCTGGTGCCGACGGTCGTCTACGCGCATGGCAATATTTTCGGCGGTGGCCTGGGTATTCTGGCCGCCTGCGATATTGCAATCGCCAGTGACGATGCGAAATTCTGTTTTTCCGAGGTTAAGCTGGGGATTATCCCCGCAGTCATTTCACCTTTTGTTTTAAGAAAAACCGGGGTGGGCTTTGCGCGGCGTTATTTCCAGTCGGGTGAAGTCTTTTCAGCGCAGGTCGCAGAGGCGGCGGGTCTCATCTCGCAGCGGATCAGCGGCTCGCAGTCGGCGGGTGTACTTGCCAACCTGCTCGCGGCGCTGACGGGTGCCGGCCGTGATGCGCAAAAAAGCGCCAAGAGACTTTTACGTTCTTATGAAAATTTTGAACCGATGAGCCGCGACCAGCTGATCCACGAACTGGCTAAACTGCGGTCGAGCGAAGATGCTCAGACGCGCATGAAAGATTTTCTCGATAAGGCAAAGAAATAACGCCCCCTCCGTCTGGGGGAGGGGGATAGGGGCGTTTTACGCGGGCAGTTGAAATAAACCTTCGATCGACAGGTAACGCTCGCCGGTGTCGTAGTTAAAGGTCAGCACGCGCGAACCCTTTTTGAGTTCGGGAAGTTTTTTCGCAACGGCAGCGAGTGAGGCACCGGAGGAAACTCCCACAAAGAGCGCCTCTTCTTTAGCGGCGCGTTTGGCGTATTCAAATGCCTCTTCTTTCGTGACCTGTATCACACCGGTTAAGAGTTCTTTTTTCAGGTTCTTCGGAATAAACCCGGCGCCGATGCCCTGAATCGGGTGCGGGCCCGGCGCGCCGCCGGAAATCACGGGAGATGCCGAAGGCTCAACCGCGAAGACCTGCAGGTTCGGCCATTTCTGGCGCAGCACTTCGGTGACTCCCGTTAAATGCCCGCCCGTGCCGACGCCGGTGATGAGTACGTCGATGCCTTCGGGGAAATCGCGCAGAATTTCCTGTGCGGTTGTCTTACGGTGTACTTCAATATTGGCTTCGTTTTCAAACTGTTGCGGCATCCACGAGTTGGGTGTTGCAGCCACAAGTTCGGTGGCCTTCTCGATCGCGCCCTTCATGCCTTTTTCGCGCGGCGTCAGTTCAAAACTGGCGCCGTAAGCAGCCATAATGGCCCGGCGCTCAACCGACATACTCTCAGGCATGACCAGAGTCAGTTTGTAGCCTTTTGCGGCCGCAACCATCGCCAGACCGATACCGGTGTTACCCGATGTCGGTTCAATGATGATGCTGCCGGCCTTGAGGATGCCCTTGCGTTCGGCGTCTTCAATCATCGAAAGTGCGATGCGGTCTTTGATGCTGGCGCCGGGGTTCTGGCGCTCGAGCTTCACCCAGACTTCGTAGTCTGCGCTGTAGAGCTTGTTGATCAGGAGATGGGGGGTATTGCCGATAGCCTCGGTCATGCTTTTATATTTCATGCGCCTGAAATGGGCTGCGGACACGCTACGGCAACACTTAAAGGCCGGTCGCGCAGCAAAAAAGTTAACGGGAATATGCTTTATGATTTACGCGTGTTCACGCCCGGGCTAACGGTATTCAGGATGGCTTTCAACCGGGGACTCAAAGTTTTTATTCCGGTATTTATCCTCATCGCTGGCGCGGGATGCCGGCTCGAGCGCCGCGAAGATTTTGATTTTTCGACGGATGTGCCGCTGCGCTGCGGTATTTTCAAGTCATACTATTTTGTCCGTGAAGTGAAAGAAGAGATTTACCCCGATCTGGGCCTGGTTTTTATCAATCGTAAGCGCCTTGCGCTCGAGCCAGACCAGCAAAACAGCCTGGAGGTTGCCGCACGCGCCTGTACGGAACTCTGCGAAGTGAAAAAAGATCAGCTGCGTATGATGCAAGAGGCGATCAAGGCAAAGCTGGCCCTCAACGAAATCAAGGGCGATCTGCGTCTTTTGGCGAAAGAGGTGCGTGAATTCGAAGCTGCCAAAGCCGAATGGCTGGCGGAGCATACGGCCCGCTATCACAAGGGTCTCGAAATATTAACGGAAGCGCAGCGAGCGCATTGGGTTATCGCCGAACGGTCTTTGAAAGCGTTGCCGCCGGGCGGTGCGAAGAGCGCGGAAAAGCGCTGAGCTGTTATGTTCTGGCAGCGGATCCGGGAGTTACCTTGGTGGGCGATCAGTTTATCGCTCGGCGTCAACATCGTGTCGCTTGGCGGCGCGATTATCTGTATCTCTGTTTTCCGCGAGCGGATTCCCCTGATCGTCGTCGGATTTTTGTTTGTGCACATTTTCATCTCGCAGCCGCTCAAAGACTGGATCATTGCGCGCATGGGTTTAAGCGCGCGCTACTCGGGCCAGACCACGTTTCTCAGCTTTGAGAACCGTACGCAGCGCATCATGCACGTGCGCGATATTCTCGATTTTTTGAGCTGGCTGATACGCGCGTGGAAGCTGACACGTGTGCGGATTGTCATCTTCGATGAAGAGGACTTCGTGTATTTCCTCACGCGCGATAAACGTGCGCGTAAGATGAAGCTGCGCGACGATATTACCGATGAATTCAGGCGTGAGCTGGCGCTTTATCCCGGCGGCCATGCGGTGAGTTCGCTGTCGCCGCCGCTCAAGGCCTATATGCAGGCGCGCAAGGTAAAATTTGTCGTACCCCTCTTATTCCGTGAGCGCCTGATCGGCATTCTGGGTTTCACCGAACTCATCGACAAGGCCCGCCAGCCGTTTGTCGACCACGCCGCGCACCGCATTAGCCTCGCGATCGAAAACGACCAGCTGGAGCGTACTGTTCCGCGCAGCGAATTTCTGAAAAAGGAGTTTCGCCTTGCCGAGCGCATCGAGCGGCACCTCAGTGGGGCATCCACCTACCGTGCCGGCGCCTACACGATACAAAAACTCGATACCGCCTGGGAGAAAAAACATTTTGCCGCGATCTTTGGCTGCACCGAGGGTGACGGCGTCTTTTTCGTGATGCTCTTGCGCCTCAGCCATGCCTCGACACGTTCGAATGCGCTGCAGCTGTTTTCCACGCAGGGGTATTTTTATGCGCTTTGCCGCGGCCAAAGCGACATCACGGCCCTGGGCCGGTCGTTGCACCAGAGCCTCGTCAGCAATGAGAGCCAGCCGCTTTTCCTCGAAGGTTTTCTCGTCGCCTTGCCGCCCGCGCATAAGCCCGTGGGAATTTTAGCGTTTGGCAGCCACCTCGCCTACCGCGGCCTCGGCGGCTGGACCTGGATTAAAGAGAGCGTGCCGCTGGGCGCAGAGGCGTTTAACCCTGCTGATGCTCTCGAGCTGCCGTCGCAAAAGGAGCTTATCCTCAGCATGCGTGAATATCCGCTGCTGCTCATCAGTGGAGGCGCCGCGTGATACGCGCGCTCTGGCTCGCCGGCTACCTGGCCCTGCTTGTCGCGGTGCCGCTGCAGCTCTGGACGACCGTGCATTTTGTCGACCAGCACAAGCCGCGGATTCTCACCACCCCCAATGACCTGGCACTGATTCCATTAACCTTCAACATACCCGACAAGGCTTTCTATCTCAGGCCCTATGCGGGAATCCCCGCCGATCCGGGCGAACTCAAGTACGTACAGGCATTGCTGCCCATTTACGCCGCAGCGTTTTTCTTCTGGTTTACCGGGATTTTCCTCTACATCTTCTCCCGTGTGCGCCGCCTCGAACGCGCGTATATACTGTTCAGCGCTTTTGTCGCGACCTACCTGCTCTTGTTTGTGGATTTTTTTACGCGGAGATATACCGGTAATTTTTTCCTCTCCTATAATATTATCGTGATTGCCCCGTTTCTTTATCTGTACCGCAGCGTCTACGAGCTCGAGACGCGCGGCTTTTTTTATCCCGTCATCATGGCGGCAGGCACTGCGGTATTTTTTCTTTTGCCCGTGAAGAGCGCTGCGGATGAAATTCTTTTCATAAAAATTCTGGGCGGCGTGTTCTTCGCTGTATTTCTCTACTGCGCTTATTTGTTTGTCCGGTCGGAGCGACACCGCGAGCGCGCGCAGAATACGCGCAAGCTGTGGGCAGGCCGCATCTTCAATTTATCGCTGATCTTTGCCGTTGCCTTACCCCCGGCATTTTTCTTTATGCTCTATTATACGCCGGTGCGGATCGACATCAATTATAACGCGCTGTTCTTTTTGCCAGCACTTTTTCCGATTATTTTCCTGACGCTGAGCCTGAGATGGGGCCTTGTCAGCTTCCATGTGCCGATCAGTCTTATGGCCGTGCGTTTCATGTATTTCGCTTTTTTCGGATTTCTCTACTGGTTCACGATCGGCTTCAGCCTTGGTGAGATTTACCAGAGCGAGACGACACGGGTCGGGCATGTCTGGATCCTGGGACTTTTTCTTTTGCTCATCGACCCTTTCCGCACGGCGCTGCTTGCCTCGCTCGATTCTTATACCAGTGCGCGCCGCAAGGTGCTCGATTCGTTTCTGCTGCAGAGTTCGCAGCAGATCGCCAACCCCCGCCGTGTGAGCCACTTCATCGACCGGCTTGCCGGTTCGCTGAGCGAAGGTTTGGGCACCGGCTGGACCAAGGTTATCATGAGTCGCGATCTGTTCCTCAACTGGGATACCGACAGCGATAAAGTGATCTATCTGCCGTCAGACGATCCGTTCTGGTCGCAGACACGGGGTCGCCTGCGGCGCGGTAAATATCCGGTGCTGACGCGCACTTTTATCGGTCCCGTGCGCGACTTTTTGCAGAGCCATGGCGGATATCTCGCTGTGACGATGGGCAAATTCAAGGCGGGCATTCTCATTCCTGAACGCCGCGAGAATATTCCGTATTATAATGAGGATATCCGGTTTTTACGCCAGATCGCGCGTGAGGCGGAGATTCTCATCCAGAACTATCTTTTCCTTATTGAAAACGTGAAACTCAAGCGGCGCGAACGCGAGCTCGCCGACAATGCGCGTATCCAGCGGCGGATTATCCCCGGTTTTCTTGAGTTTGAGCGCTTCTCGTTCTGGTCTTACAGCCATGCGTATGAAAGCGTGACCGGAGACTATATCGACCTCATCGAGACCGAACCCGGCAAGTACGTGGTGCTGCTCGGCGACGTTTCGGGGCATGGCATTTCGAGCGGTTATCTCGTGTCCTTTGCGCGCGCCTACCTCAGGGGTGGCCTTGTCGACAGAAAAGAAACCCTTGCCTCGGCGATTGGCGGGCTCAATGCCTATCTCGCTGAAAACTACCGCGGCAATGAATTTATCACGCTCTTTGCGCTGCAGATGCGGTTTACCGAACAGGAAATTCAACTCAGCTATATCAATGCCGGCCAGCACCCGGCGTTACTCTACCAGGGTGGCAGGCTGACAGAGCTGCAGGAGAGCCAGCGGCTTCTGGGTGTTACGCAGAATGACTACAACGAAACGAGCCTGAAGCTCGAGGGCGATCCGGCCAGGTTGATCTTATATTCCGATGGCGCGTTCGATGTTTTCAATAAGTCGGGAAAACTTCTCGGGCAGAAGAAATTCTTTGATTGGGTTGAATCGTCGCTCGATAAGACCGCCCCCGATCAGCTTGCTTTTCTCAGACAGCGGATTGAATCTTATACGGGGTCGGGCGATGAGAGCGACGATCTCGCCCTCATCATTATACAGACGCGTTAATTCTCGGGTGCGCCTTTTGCTTTGTTGTAACGTACGATACGGATATTGTGGCGGTGGATTTCGAGAGCCGCGGTGAGCAGCTGGCCGTAGTTGCCTTTGCCGGCTGTATCAAAAGATTTTTCGAAAGTGATGTCTTTGGGCAGGTCTTTAACCTTCGCCAGTTCAGCGGCACCGTTGTCGATTTTTGTATAAGCTGCGGCGGCGGGCAGAGCTGAACTCTTGCGGCCTGTGACGGAAAAGAAATATGTAAATCCACCGGCATCGACCGGGCCGACGATTTGGCCGACAGGGGCCGAGACGCGCTGTTTGACAAAAACATCAGACTGCGAAAGCGGAGAGAGGCTGATGGCAGCATTGTCTTTTCCTTTTTTGGAGTCGAGATCTGTGGCGAGGCCGACATCATCGATGGCGATGGTTTTGGTGCCGGCCGCCGTGGCAACGGCGTCGATGCCGGCTTTCGAGGCCTGGGTGAGCGCAGTTGCGAAATCTTTTTCGAGCGTTGCACGTTTTTCATTGAAGAGCGTCGCTTTGATGGTATCGCGTTTCGGCTGGTCGAGCACCGATTTGGGATCTTTACTCAGGAACTCTGCCTTGAACTTGTCCTGGATTTCCTGTTCTGCGGGGTTAAAACGACCCCGCAGAATCTTATCTTTGCTGCCGGAGTCGACGGCGACAATGCGGAATGAATTTTGCGTGGTGGCGAAACGGATGTCGTCGAGCACCGCAAAATCTGAAGCGTAACTCGTCGCCTGCAGCATCTCGTACGCTTTCTGCGGACCGTAATCGTGCAACATGTTGCGGCCGATCTGGTCGAGGGTCAGGCGGCGTTGGGAGAGAAATTCATTGAGCCGCTCGGTGTCGAGCTTGCCGTTGACGATATATTCGCCAAACTGGCGTTTATAGAATGTGGCGAGAATCTTCGCTTCGCTGGAACTCATGGGCACATAACCGGCGCGGTTCAGAATCTGCGTGAAAATTTTGCGGTCGATCGCCTCGTCGAGGGCACGGCCTTTGGCCATATCTTCGAACAGTTTGCGGTTTTTTTCGTCCAAGCCCTTCATGTTCTGCATCATGCGTTCTTCGATGCGTTTCTGGTAGTCGGCGACCTCGGCTTTGCTGAGGTATTCGGTGCCGACTTTCGCGGCATTATAGGCATCCATCCGTGAACTCGACCCCATAAAGTCCGGCATGCCGAACGATACGACGATAATCGCAAACAAAAAGATGAGGAAGATCCAGGTTCCGAATTTGACAAGCTTCTCACGGAACGTCACGGGTGATTCTGACATTTGCCAGTTTCGATTTTTGATTTACCCCATCAAACTGAATTCAAGGCCGACGGCACATCTCATGAATGACTATATCAGCCGGATTGCCGACGACGCGCTCGAAGTTTCTGCCGAACTCAGGCAGGTGTCGACCGCGCGTAAAAACGCGGCACTCACCAAACTGGCCGAGCTTATCGTCAGCCATGGTACAGAACTCAAAGCCGAAAACGCACGCGACATCGCCTATGCCCGCGAAACGGGTCTCGAGGCGAGCCTTTTAGACCGCCTCACCATCACCGACAAAGTGATTGCCGCGATGAGCAAGGCGGCTCTCGAAATTGCGGCATTGCCCGACCCGGTGGGAGAGGTCGTCGAAGGCCGTACCCTCGCCAGCGGCATCCGCCTCACCAAGGTGCGCACTCCTTTGGGCGTCGTGGCACTGATCTATGAATCGCGGCCGAATGTCACCATCGACGTCGGTGCGCTTTGCTTAAAATCGGGGAATGCCGCAATTCTGCGCGGCGGCAAAGAAGCGATTCACAGTAACCGTGCCCTGACCAAAATTTTCCATGAGGCGCTCGAATCGCAAAAGATTCCGGCCGCAGCGGTGCAGCTGATCGAGAAAACGGAACGCAGCCTGATCGTCGACCTGGTGAAATGCACAAAACAGATCGATCTCGTTGTGCCGCGCGGCGGTGAGGCGCTGATCCAGTTTGTCACCGAAAACAGTCTTATACCCGTCGTGAAGCACGACAAGGGTGTCTGCAATATCTACATTGAAAAAGATGCGCCGCTGGCGATGGCACGCGACATTGTCATCAACTCGAAGACGCAGCGTCCCGGTGTCTGTAACACGGCGGAGTGCCTTCTGGTACACAAGCAGTGGCCGCACACGGCTGAACTGATGGCCGCGCTCAATGCGAAGGGCGTGACACTGCACAGCGATGCGGGTGGCATTCAGGATTTTGGTGAGCTCGGTGTCAAAGTCGAGCCGTTCGTCAACGATCTTGGTTTCGGCCACGAATACCTGAGCCTCGACATTGGTGTGCGTATCGTGGGCGATCTGGACGAGGCGGTTAGGCATATTTTGGAATACGGCTCGAAACATTCGGAAGCGATTATCACCGAAGAGCTGCCCCTTGCGCAAAAGTTCATCGATGCGCTCGATTCGGCAGCGGTGTTTGTCAACGCCTCCACGCGGTTCCATGATGGCGGCGAGTTTGGCCTCGGCGCCGAAGTCGGCATCGCCACGGGCAAGCTGCATGTGCGCGGGCCAATGGGCCTCAAAGACCTGACCACAACCAGGTATATTGCCATGGGGCACGGGGAAATCCGCAACTGAGCGATTCCGCTGTCAGTGACGGGGCTTTGCAGAAGATCTATTTTTTCGGCGGTACCTTTGACCCGCCGCACCGCGGCCACTTACAGATTATCCGCCATATTCTCCGCAGCGAGCCCAATGCTTCGGTGATCGCCATGCCGGCGGCGAGTGCGCCGCTGCGCGCCGACGAGCGCCTGTTTTCATACCGCGAACGTTTTTATCTTTTGCGCAGGCTCTTGCAGAAGGAAATAGCACAGGGTAAGGTGATTCTGTCGGTTTTGGAAAAGCGGCTGCCGAAACCCGGCTTTACGGTGAACACGCTTTCAGCACTGGCTAAAATCTGCACGATAAAACCCATTGTCGTCATCGGTGCCGATCAGGCGAAAAAGCTCAGTTCGTGGCACCGCAGCGAAGATTTAATCCGCGATTTTCAGTTTCTGATTTTTGCCCGGGACTGTCTCTTGCCCCAGGAACTGCCCAAGCTCAAGGCAAGTTTCGTCGCAGATTTCGCTGAAGATGTTTCGGCAACCCAGATGCGCGCTCGCCTCGCAGGGTTGCCGCCACAAGAACGGCTGCAGGCAGCTCTCGCTGCGGGCAATCCGCCTTAACCGACAAAATACAATAAAAACCGCATGCCGATTTGGGCGAGTGCATGGTGCGGGCGGCGCCAAAACGGCAGCGCCTTAAAGAGAAAATGCGGAGTGATTGCGGCGGCGAACAGGAAAACGATGAGGCTGGCCTTGGGCGAAATATAGAAGACGAGCGCGCCGTAATAAACCGCCAGTTGCGCTACGTGAAATAGCAAAAATCTGCCGGAGAACCAACCAGGAAAATTTTTATCAGCGTTCCAGATGCGGAAGGCCGAGACCGTGGCGGCGCCGGTACCGAGCAGGGGCACAGCGCCGGCGGTGTTGACAGCAAAACTTTCGCCGCGGATGATTTCAGGTTTTGAAGCAGTGACGGCCTGCAGATAGTCGGCATAGTTTTTCTTTTCAAAAAAACTATTCAGCCGGATATTCTGCGCTTTGCTGAGCCGTCTTTTATGCAAAGCAAAGGCATGGCCATTCTGCGCGCCTTGCGGGTAGAGGTAGTTCTTTAACGCCAGCCGCGCGTTGCGCCATAAGAATGCGAAGACAGATTCACCCGGACGTTTCTGCGCGCGCGTGGCGTCGAGTTGCACGACCGCATGGCGTTCAGAGAGCCCCATCAGGTGCCAGACATCAGGCGCGGCAATCAGCAGTGAATCGTCCAGCACGACGACGGTATCGCTTGTCGCGGCGGCGATGCGTTCAGCGAAAGGAAAATTTTCGCCGCTGCGCAGGCGCGTGTAGCGCACACCCTCGTGGGGTTCGGCCCAATCGAGCAGCTTTGCAGGCTCATGGTAGTAGATTTCGAGACTTGCCGGCGTTGTGCTTTTGCGGATAATCCGCTTTAACAGTGCAATGTTCCAGCGGTCGATGCGCGAGTCATTTCCGGCACGGTAGAGGAGGGTGTGTCCGGTCAGGGGGCCCTCCCTTATGTTAGGCGCGGTTCTCGACGAGCGAGCGGCGCATGAAAGCAGTCACAACATAACCCAGCGACACCGTCATGAGAATCAGCGAGAGAAACTGCGCCTGCGAAACGCCGAATACGTCGCGCGGGTTCAGGCGGATGAATTCGATCGAAAAGCGGAACAGCGCGTGGAGAAAAAGGTAGAGGAAAAATTTAGAGCCGAGCGGCCATTTTTTCTTGCGCACCGACCAGAGAAACACGAAGCACAGGAATGAGAACAGGCATTCGAAAAACGGCGTATTGATCGCGGTCGCCGCGGGATTTCCGCCGGCATGTTTCATCAGCCACTCGGGCCAGCTGGCCGCGCCGTTGGGGAAGGTCATACACAGTGGAGCCGGCAGGTTCCACGTACAGAGCCCGCCATAACAGCCGTCGCCCGAAAAGATGCAACCCGCACGTCCGAAGACATAACCGAGCGCCAGCATCGGCGTCATGGTATCGATGCCGAACAAAATGTTGATTTTGTTTTTCCAGAGAATGAAAATAATCGCCGCGGCCGCGAGAATAAAACCACCATACCAGGTGAGGCCCGCACCCGAGAACAGGTGTGAGAACAGCGAGCCCTGCATGAATTCCGGTGTATTGCGGATTTCAATCACGTAGGCGATCTTGGCGCCGATGATGCCGCCGATGACACCCGCGAGCAAAATATAATCACCGAGCTGTACCTTGAGGCCCACGCGAGGGAATTCGCGTTCGATTAAGAGAAAAGAACTGTAAAACGCGAGTGCCATCGTGATACCATATGGAGAAACCTGCGCCCACGAGACGATCGTGCTTTTGAGCATGCCTTCTTTATAAGTACAAGCGGCGAGGATAAGCGGGGAGAGCCACAAAAGGGGCTTCAGGCGTTTCAGCATGAGGCAGACATGTGCCTGAAAACGCGCGGTCAATCTATTGAGGACAAAATCTTCTTTACGTCGAGGCTCCGTCTTTTAGCGCCTGAACTATGTTTGAACGTATTGGGCGGGGCATTGGTCTGCCGCTGAACAGTTTCGGCTATATTTCGCAAAAAAAACTATGGGGATACACAATTTTCCCCCTCATTGTCACCGCGGCTATTGTGGCGCTGCTTTCGATCGTTGTCTGGTATTTCATAATTAGCTATATTACGAGCTGGATGAATGTCGATGCGAGTAACTGGTTTTTTCTGCTGCGCTGGTTTTATAATCTGTTCCATTTTATTTTCAAGCTGGTGATTTTCTATCTGCTCTTCTCCCTTGTGCTCCGCCTTTACCTGGCGCTGTTTTCGATCATTGTGATTCCCTTCCTTTCGCCGCTGGTAGAGAAAATCCTGCAGGCCGAAGGCATTACTACCATGGAGATCAAAGGCTCTGAGATCCCGGGGTACATCCTCGCGACGATTTGGTACAGCATCAAGATGCTGATCTGGCAGAGTTTTGTGGCGCTCTTGCTGCTCTTCACCGGGCCCTTACAGCCGTTTCTCAACTTTGGTTTCAGCAGCTACTTTCTCGGCCGCTCGTATTTTGATACCGTGTTCGATCTTTTGGGCAAGCCCAAGGAATTCAGTGCGATGATCAAAGGTTTTCGTTCTGAAGCGACGGGGTTGGGCATTTTTTCGACATTGTTCGTTTTTATTCCGGTATTCGGTACTGTTTTTGCCCCGGTACTTTCGATAGTCGCCGCGACCCGATTGTTTGCCGAACGGAAGAATTCGCCTGCAGCCAAACTGGTTTGAATGTAAAACGCACCGGTCTTTTTCTTTTATTGCTATTCGCACCCGGCTTTGCGCATGCGAAGCTCTATCTTTTGCTCGATGAGCGGCTGAAAAAGAGCCGTACCGAGCAGACGATCTATAAGTTCGTGCCGCTCACCAACGCATCTGAGGTTGAATTACTCTATGTGCAGGGTTTTATGAAAGACCAGAGCGCGGCGGCTTTTGCCACACGCCTCAAGGGTGACGACAGGGGGATGTACATCGGCGCCGATACCTGGCCCGACGACAAATATATCGACGAACTCACGCAGAGCCGCGCCTGGCCCGAGACGCTGGGCAAGATTTCGTTTCTGATCGAAAGTAATGCGCCCGAATACGCACGTCTGCCGAAAGGCCTTTATGCGCGGCGCGAACTCTGGAAAAAATACGCAGAACTCATCCATACCAAATATGCGGGTTTTTTCAGCACGCACTATCTCGATACGAACCAGAACGAACTGCAAAATTCAGACTGGAAAAGTTTCACCTGCATCCACGAATCGGGGCGCGAGCTGAAACCGGGTAAAAATTCGCCTCTCAGTATTTCACAAAATCGTTTTCAAATAAGTTTTCGCCAGGCAAAGCAGCTCGATTTCGTCGGGGCTCTTGTCTGCATCAATGTGCCGAAGGCAGATGCGATGTTCGAAGTCCATACCGCCAAGACCGACGTTGTTATCGAAGCCGATTCGGGGCGTTTTTCGCTGTGGAATGAGGCGCAGCCGCTTAAAATTCGTATCCGCTCGGCGCGGCAGATCACTGCGCCCCTGGCTCTCGAGATCAGACCCGAAATCAACCAGTCGCAGACCGAATTCTTTTTCCAGGGTGAGCGCATCACCTGCACTTCGAACCGCTGCCGCCGCAAAGACGCGCGCTTTCTCTTGCCGCAGTTCCGGGATTTCAATGAGAACTTTGAATTTGCGATTCGTGCGTCGGGCGACAGTTATTTCCGCGGCACATTGCGCCTCATGGCGGGCGAGATCGAAATCGCGCGCACGGAATTTCGGTTCACGCCGCAGAGTTGGGTGGCAGAGACTTCGTATGCGCTGAAGAACCCTTCCGAGTATCAATCCGCCTTTCTGATTATTCTCATCTTATGCGCGGCCGCCGTCGGGCTGGCCATACTTGCCTGGCTGGGCCTCAAAAACCTCGCCGCCACGCTGGCGGAGAAAAACGCCCGGCAAATTCCCCGGCAATCGAGCGCCAGCGTTACCATTGAGCGTGATGTGGCCTACCGCATGACGGCGGGGGAGAACCCGTTTGGCTGTGAACTCTATGCGTTTGGCGGTATTGTTACTCTTTCTGTCGAAGGCGATGAGGTTACGGTAAGGCATGGTGGTGCTGTTGAACAGAGGCTGCCTCTGGATAATTTCCGCTATGATTTGCCCGACGGCTATCGTCTCGAAATCAAGATTTTGCCTGATAACGCTTTGCTGCTGACGGCGTATTTGCTGGAACTCGCTGTGGTGCGCTAAACCATTACTTAAACGGATTTGTCACCGACAGCGAGGAAACTTTGACGAAGTCAACGTCGGTTTTTGCCGAGCGGCTGACTTTTTTCAGGCAGCGGAACGCTGTGTCGTCTGCCGCGTCGACGGCCATCACGCGTGAAACATTTTCACCGGAACGCGCGGCGAAACTTTCGAGCGTCGAGCAGAAGTTATTCTTTTTATCGGGCATCACCTGCGCACGGAACGTGCGGAAATTCATGATGCGCCCGGTCTCATAAAAGGAAGAAGTGACGTGGTGGTCGGCGTCTAAAAGCACGAGATCCTTGCCGTCGTTTTTGTCGCGCAGTGCCGCGAAGAGTGCGCGCAGCGCAGGCACGTTTTTGCAAAAGCGCGAACAGTAGAGCGGGCTGGCGCCGGCAATGCCGTCGTCGTCGTCCAGTACACTCAGGTACTCGGCGAGTTTTTCAGAATCGAGTGCTTCATTGATTGTCAGCAAATTGCCGTCGGCAATGTCGGTATTCTCATCTTCGAGCGGAATCGCCAGCCAGACTTCATCGCCATACGATGAAACCTGCTGCATGAGTTCTTTCGAATCGCCGCGGCCGAGTGTGACGCCGAAGGTCAGCGGCACACCGAGCGTGCGCCACTTGACGAGATCCGCACTGGCGCGCACATTTTGCACATAGAGCGCGACCTGTTTGCCCTGCACCGGGTTTTTCGGCCACAGGTCGAAAGCGTTGCGTACAAAGAGTTTAAAATAAACCGTGTCGTTGCCGTATTTGGTTTTGTAGAGATACATGCCATTCTGCGGCCGTAATTTGTAGGTCTCTCTCTTGACGCTGAAGAAGTTCTTCAGCAGTATGTCGACAAATTTCGCGCGCTGGCCGGCTGTGTAACTGCCATTGCAGGCGACAGAGGCGAGGGGATACCCTTTCTTTTTGATGAGGATGGTTTCACAGGCATCTTCTGCCCACAGCGCTTCGAGCTCTTTGGTCGTCTCGGCGAGGGCTTCAGGCAGAGTCGACTGAAGAGCAGGGCGTGCCTTGCCCGGTGATACCGCAGCCAGCAGTACGAAGGCGAATAACAGTGTCTTACTTAGTAAGCTCATTGGGTAAAATAAAGTTATCGTCGTACATTGTCGGCCCCGTCGGCTGTTGCTCTGGTTGCGGTGTGCTTGTCTTCATCAGTGCTTCGGGAGGCATGACCGGCAAATTTCCCGGAATGTTCACAAAATAGAGTTTCGCGAGTTCGTCCACCAAATTGACTTTCATTTTTTTGCCTGTGGTAGCGTCGCCGCGGTCGGCTTCGAGAACCAGGGAGTAGAAGGCGTTTTCGCAGTGCGTGCGGTATTTGTCTTCCTGGTCGCGGGGGATAAGGCATGAGACGACAACAGGCCCCAGGTCAGAAATCACGATGGCAGTTTCTTCCCGGTAAAGTTTTCCCCGCGAGCGGACCTCCCACACGGAGAGATGCAGGTTCTCTTTGAATTTCGAGTCTTTTTCTTCGATTAGGCGCACGAGCGGGTATTCGGAAGAAAGCCGCGCGGCCTTCTGGTTGACGATCTGCGGTATCGTCAGCTTCTCTTTGCCGGCAAAACTGCGCACTTCGATACGGGCATTGCCCTTGCGGAACTGGGCGATGACGCCGTTACGTTTCACCGATTCCCAAGTGCGCCAGGTTTCAGGCACATCGAGGGTAAAGGGCGACTCGCCCGATTTGGACTCCCACTGGTAGGGTATAGCATGGCCCGCCCCTGAAATCAGGGCATAAAACAAGGCTATGCGTGGAAAGAAACGCATCTCTGTTAATTCTCGGCGTTTTTGGAGGGGGAACGATAGGAAAATAGTCCTGAATAGGATTGACGATGCCGGGGAGGGGGCAGCCGCTTGACTATGGCCAAATACCCATCAAAGATAATCGCCTTGTGTGTTATTCATATCATAGCTTTATTCTTTACGGGGTGCAAAAATGAGAGCGGGAATTCTGCCCAGACCAGCGGATCCTTGACGATGACAATCGACGGCGTTGCCGCTACATATACTACGGATCGGCTTTACTGTTCTCAGTCCGCTGGGCTTTCCTGCAGATTTTTTCCAGTAGGGACAGCCTCATTCCCCCAAATACGGTTCTCCTTTAATCGTACTCTTACGGCAGGCAGTGCTTTCACGACTGCACCTTCGACGGAGTTTCTGGGTGATCTGATCACCTATTATGAGAATGAGTGCCAGTACGACGCCGGCGGGGCTTACTACAGCTACAACACCAGTGGCGGCTCTATGCAAGTCGCTGTCACGCAGCAGACGAGCGATTTATATGGTACCGACATCAAGCTCAATTTTTCTGGAACTGTCAACAAAGGAACGCCAGCTTATGCCCGATCCATTACTTCAGGGACTGCGAATTTACATCTCTGCACCCATGACGATTGCAATCCTCCCATAGTCACACCAGCGAGTTTCATTTATCGCCCAGACACAATGAACCGGAATCAGTTATATAACGGCGTAACGATCGGGCAAAAAGAAAGTAAATGCTATTATTTTACGCCACCGAGCTCGCAAACGTATTCGCTGCAATTCAGTTCACCTGTCACCGTCACCTCTATGAACGTTAATTATGGCTATCGGACTTCTTCAGGTTTTAGCGGCGGTTTCTGTGGTACCGCTGCCAATGGCTCATGCAATCTTGTCATTCCTAACGCAAACGTGCGGACAGCCATCGAAATCACCGCTGGCAACAATCTCGCCGGTTCGTTTTCCATGCAGCTTACGCCCTAGCGTAAATTCTTCAGATCGTGCTCAGTCCGCTCGATCTGCTGTTCGATCGTCGGCGTATGCGAACCGGGAATGCAGTTTTGCGGCGGCGTGTTCTTTCGTCGTGCGTCGAGGTTTTCATAGAGTTCAAACCAGTCGACCTGTTTGTCTTCGTCGAGATATTTGACATTCGAAAGATGCATCTTGCGCGTCGCATAACCGAGGTCTTCGTCGCAGGGGTCTACGCTGAGTTTGGGTTTGGCGCAGGCGATGAGGGTGAAAGAAACCAGGATGAGGGATATCCGCATTTCAGTTTAGTATCGGCCGTCTATGGCCCTTAAGTTAAGATCGGGGGCCGAAGCCCCCGGCCAGGATCAGTCGTAGTTGTTCTTCAGCAGGTCTTTATAAGCACCCTTGAGGCTGCTCTTGTCTTCGACCTCGCCTTTCGACGCATCCATGTTCCAGTTCAGCTTCTTGGTCCATGAATATGCTTTGGGTTTTGGAATCTGTTTGTCGGTGGGGATAATAATACCTTCGCCGGCATTGACATCGACATTGCTCTGTGTGCCCGAGTCCACGACATTGACCTTGCCTTCGTTCACGCACAGCCACATGTCGGCCTTGGCTTTCTTTTTGTCGCCGTAGGCAAAATAAAACTCGGTGCCGCGCACCGCCGCAACCATCGTCTGCGCGCGGATCTGGAATGTCTGCCCAGCCTGGCGGCGATCGACTTTCGAGAACACGGAACCTGCACCCACGTCAATCGAGGTGGCGTTGCCCACAGCGCTCAGTGTGATCTGTGAATCAGATTTGAGCTTGAGGACTGCGCCGGATTTCAGGCTGATGATGACCGTGCCTTTCGGGCCGGTCTTGATTTTATCGGCTTCGTTGACGATCGTGCCGAGCTGGGCCTTTTGCCAGCCTTTGCCGCCGTCGACGCTGACGTCGCCCGAGACGAAGGTCAGTTTGCCGGCATCGGCTGCCAGCCCGCCTGTCATTAATGCAGCTGCGATCAGCATTATTTTTTGTATTTTCATTGATGCTCCTGGGATACCTAATGTATCCGGAAACGGCAGGTGCCGTGTCCTTATGTTGTTATGGCACAATCGCGGCCCCCGCATCCGGCAGGCAACCACAATTTCTCAGTACATGCCTTTAAAGCTGAACCCTGCGTCGGGCCGTGAAAATCTGTTTACGGTGTGAAATCAATCTAAAGAGGAAAAAATGCGCAGAATCTCATTCGCGGGCAAAGCACCGATCCTGCTTGTTTTTCTGCCCCTGTTGTATTGCTCGAGCCGCTTCGTGAAGAAAGAAGAGGTGCTGCGTATCAGCAAAGACTACGATAAAGTTTATTCGCTCAAAGAGCGCATGGAAGTCGGTAATTTCGACAGCCTGAACAAGGGTGCCAAAGTAAAAATTTACTTCAAAACAACGGGTGATTACATTTCCATCTACGCCTACCCGCATTCGCAGGCGCGCGAAGAGGCGGTGGGCAAGAATGTGCTGCAGCTCTTCGATACCGATTTTCCGGATAAAAAATTCAGCGAAGAAGTTTTTCGCCAGAAACTCGCGCTGGCATTCGAGGAGTATAAAGGCAAGCTGGATAAAATACCTGTCGATCAGGGTTTCGGCTCAGATCTCAATAAAGGCAAAATGCCGCTTGCAGATGGCAGCAAACCTTCCCGTGGCGGCGGCGGTGGTCGCCGCGGCAAGCGCGGCAGATAAAACATGCGCATCGGAATTTTTGGTTTAGGCACCGTCGGCCAGGGCCTGGTTGAAATTATCCGCCAGAAAGAGAGCGGCATAACCATTGCTGCGGTCGTCGACCGCAGCTTTGCGAAAAAGCAACAGGTTCTGCAGGACATCCCCGCTTCTGCTGACCGCAACCTGATTCTCAAAGACCCCTCGATCGACACGGTAGTCGAACTCATGGGCGGCATCGACGATGCTCTCTATGTCGTGCGCTCGGCTCTCGAGCACGGCAAGAACGTTGTCACGGCCAATAAGGCGCTGCTCGCGGAGCACGGTTACGCACTTTTCCAGTTCGCCGAAGAGAAAGGTAAATTTATCTGCTTCGAGGCCGCGGTCGCAGGTGCGATTCCGATTATCCGCAACATCGAAACTATTTTCCGCAATGAGCGGATTACCCGCCTCATGGGAATTATCAACGGCACTACAAATTACATTCTCACGCGTATGCGCAAAGACGGCATGTCTTATGGCGATGTGCTCGAGGTCGCGCAGAAACAAGGGCTTGCGGAAGCCGACCCGACGCTCGACGTGGGCGGCTACGATGCGCAGCAGAAGCTGGCGCTGCTGTTGTCGCTCATTACCGGTAAATGGGTAGAAGCAAAAAATATTCCGGTGCGCGGCATTTCAGAACTCTCCAGCCAGGATGTCGTCTGGGCCGAGAGGTTTCATAACCGTATTCGCCTTGTCGCCGATTACACCTTCCTTAACGGCAACCATTACATGCATGTGACGCCGGCTCTCGTCAATGAACAGAATGTGCTCTACGACATTGAGTATGAAAACAACGCGATTCTTTTCCATGGCGAATATTCGGGTGAGCACCTTTTCATGGGCAAGGGCGCCGGAAAGTTCCCGACGGCCTTTTCCGTCTATTCCGACCTTATGCACCTGAAATCAGGCAATGCGCGCTGGCCGTCGGGTACGCGAAGCGGGCAGTATTCACAGGGGCAGGGCTATCTCGCTATCGGCGACATTGCCGACACAAGCTCTGCGTTTTACCTGCGCCTGCGCGTTAAAGACCAGCCGGGTGTGCTTGCCGCGATTGCGCAGATTCTGGGTAACAACGCCTTGTCGATTGCCTCAGTGCACCAGGACCATTCGGCGGTGGCGGCGGGCGAGGTCGATATTGTTATCCACACGCATGCCGCGAAGCGCAGCAGTTTCTATAAAGGCCTGAGGGAAATCCAGAATCTGAAGAGTATTGTTCTCCACCAGATTTATTTGCCCGTGCTCGCCTGAGTTTAAGGCCCTGCGACCACCGATTTTACCCGCGGGGGTTTGGGTAATTTCTTTTTTGTTATTTCAAGCAGGGACGGCTTTGATGAAACCAGTAATTTCCGGTACTCGCGGTCATAGACGCCGATCTTCCAGTAATATTTTCCCGGCGGCAGAAAGGCAACAAAAGCAGTTTCTGTAGTCTTTTGGCTCTGCAAGGCATGGCTGAACGTCTCGTTACGGGCGATGGTGATTTTAAATGTCCGTTGCGGCCCCGGGTATTTCCATAACAGGTGTGCATGGCCCTCGGCGGCGTCGGGTTCAATCGAAATTTTTTTGTCGGATTTAGGATCTGCATAAGGCAGAAACTCGCTTTGCGGGGAAATTGTGAAGCGCGCGGTCAGCGGCTTGTATTCTGCCCGGCTCTTGGGTTCCACTTTCCAGTAATAATTGCCAGGCCGCAACGGGCCGGGTTTGACGAGGCCTGCCGATGAATCCTGAACCATGACGGGATCAGAAAAATCCGCTTTCCGGGAAAGCGAGAACCTGGACGAAACGACATCGTCTTCACCGGGGAGATCCCAGCGGAAGACCAGGTCATCGGCCTGGTTGCGCGGAATTTGTTCGCCAGGATTGGGATAGATAATGCGCAGTGCAGTCGCTGGCCGCACGCGTATCGTCGCCGCCGGCGACTGGCTTTCCGGAGTTGCGGCATTTTTTTCATGCGCCGTTTCGCACGAGACCTGCCAGACATAGGTTCCCGAGGGCAGCGTGCGGCTCACCGAACTGCCCTTGACGGTGAATTTCCGGGACATGCCGGCTGAGTCTTTCAGCTGCACAGAGCAATTGTCTGCCGGCGACGCCGTTTGCCACTGGAATGCGACAGGTTCATCCGGTCTTGTCACCACAATGCCGTCCTCGGGTTTAACGAGCCTGATGGCGAAGTTCTTTTTGATGATGTTGCCGCGCTCGTCGCGGCTTAAAGCCTGGCCGGATTGAACGTCGGTTTTTTGCCCGGCTTTTTCGACGCGGGCGCTGCCTTCTGTAACGGCGAGTTCGCTGCTATCTGCCGTGGATGAAATGCGTGTATTGGCATTTTTCAGGTCCATACGCGTGCCATCCGCCGTGGTCACGACCGCATGTGCGCCTGCCGAACCTTCTGTGTGTACGACACCGCCCTTGAGGGCGATATTCGCCGTATTGCCGAGCATATCGATTTCGACCATCGAATTCGGATCTATCTGGATCTTCAGTCCGTTCTGCATGGTAATCTTTGCGTCGGATTCACCGTTGGTCATAATCGAATCGTATAAATAGATTTCTTCTTCAGCCTCGAGATCTTCCCACATCATGCGGTCAGAATATTTTCGCAGCACTTCGCGGTAGCGGTATTCGACGGTGCCGACGGGTTTGAGATCCTCTGAGAGAATGCCGCGCTGCCGGCTGTGCCAGTAGATCAGGTAGATAAGCAGTGCTATCACCGCCGACGCTACCGCGGCGAAAAAATAATCGTTTCGTGTAAGTTTTGTCATATCTGCTTAGTATTTTATTTTTTTACCGGGATACATATCCACAAGTTTATGCAGTTCTTTCAGGTTTTGGGGTGCCTTTTTATCTCCGGCATAACCGAGTACGGCAAAGACTTTCTGTTCGCTTTGTTTGCCCTTGACTTTTACTTTGCGCATCGGCACACAGTGGAATTTTTCTTTTACCAAAGCGTGAGTGTTTTCACTGATCAGGATATCGGTGCCGAAAACTTTGTTCAGGCCTTCGAGGCGCGATGCGAGATTGACGGCGTCGCCAATGACCGTATATTCCAGGCGGTCCTCGCTGCCGATCTGGCCGGCGAGCACGGGGCCGGTGTTAATGCCCATGCCGATTTTGATAATGGGTTTGGCGCGGCTGCCGCGGCCGACATTATACTGGCGCAATGCGTCGCGCATCATCAGCGCTGTCTCAACGGCATTCACGGGATCGTTCGCGGTGCTCAGCGGCGCGCCGAACAGGGCCATGATGGCGTCACCGATGAATTTATCCACCGTGCCGCCTTTTTTACGGACGATGCCGACCATCAGTGTCAGGTATTCGTTCAGAAAACCGACAACCTCAAGCGGCGTGAGTTTTTCTGAAATGCTGGTGAAAGAACGAATGTCAGAGAAGAAGATCGTCACTTCTTTACTTTCACCGCCGAGGGCCAGGCGGCCGCTGAGAACCCTTTCTGCGATCTCTTCGTTGACGAATTTTCCGAATGCGCCCTTGAGTTTCTCTCTCTCTTCGAGCCCCTTGGCCATGGCATTAAAATCTGTGGTCAGATCGCCGATCTCATCGTGGGTGCTGGGTTCGAGTTTGACTTCATAGTCACCTTCGCGGATCTTTTTGGTGCCGAGCGCGAGTAATTTGATCGGCTCGGAGATCGTTTTTGAAAAAAAATAGATAAACAGTACTGCAATGGCGATAATCAGCAGCGCAATGAGTAATGCACGCGTGCCGGCGCGGCGTACACTCTCGAGGGCGATGTCTTCGTTGACAGTCGTCAAAATGGCGGCATCCGCGGTGCTCAACCTTTGAAAGGCACCCAGCTCGTGGATACCGTCGATTTCATAGCGCCTGACGCCATTCTTGCTGATTTTCTGCGCAGTCATGTACGACACGACGGGATGCGCGCTGAGGTCTTTTCCGACGGGGTTTTTTTCCGATTCGGAATCTGCGACCAGCCTGTGCTGTCCGTCGGTAAGAAAAGCCCGGTAAAGCGAGGTTGTTGAGCCGCGTGACTTCAGCGTTGAGAACAGCGCCGCCAGTGTATCGGAGCGCATCAAGGCAACGACCACACCGCGGCGTTTTTGTCCGTTGTAGCGTGCACCGGCGAGTATCCACGCGCCTGCCTTGGTATCGCTGAGTGCCCGGATGCTCGTCTTGCCCTGCGATGCCAGGGCGAGGTCTATTGCCGGCAATTGCAGGGCCTTTTCTACCTGCGCCAGGGTAATTTTTGTATGCCTGAGTTTTGTATCCCGGTAGAGTATCTTTTCGCGCTCGAATCTGCCTTCCGATTCGGTATACCAGGTGATGGCGAGAAACTCCCCCGTATCTTCAAAGTAGTTATCCTCCAGAGCGGGATTGTTTTCCCTGCCTGCGTCCAGCAGCCGCAGTGATTCGAGTGTATGGCTGATTTCCGAATCGATCTTATCCGACATCATCCGCGCATTGTTGCCGTTATTGAGCGTAACCATGTTCCGCAGGTCTTTCTGGAAAAGATTCAGGGTCGTGGTAATCAGGAAGAAAAGGCTGAGCAGCACAAGCGCCGAGATAATCACCATGAGTTTCGTGCGGATGGATATAAACCGAAGTTTTCTGATCATGATCAATGCCCCTGATGGATATTTCAGATGATATTAGCGGGAAAAATCAAAAAGTCAAGGCGGCCCAATACCGGAAAAACCGCGTATTTTTACCTGCCCGCCGCCTGCCAGTGCATACGCGAAAGAACTTGCAGGCCGCAGAATTGCTGGAATACTGCCATTATGGTAGTGTGGCAATTTATCACTGAGCGTCCCATAGCAAGCCTCTTCATCGCTATCGGCGTGTTTTTTCTCCTGGTTTTTATCCGCGACATCTTTCAGCGCAAGCGGACAATCCAGCACAATTTTCCGCTGGTCGGTCACCTGCGTTACATGCTCGAAGTGATTGGGCCCGAACTGCGCCAGTATTGGGTTGCGGATGACAAAGAAGAGATGCCGTTCAACCGTGCCGAGCGGCGCTGGGTTTATGCGACGGCGAAGGGCCAGAATAATAATTTTGGCTTCGGCACCACCGAGCAGCTCTACGAACCCGGCTACCCGATTATCAAACACGCGGTTTTTCCTTTCCCCGAGTCGAGGGCCGTGGTGATCCATGAAGATCCGTCGGCGATACCTTCGCTCAAAGTGATCGGCGAATCGCATAAGCGCGCGAAGGCCTGGCGGCCGCCGTCGATCATCAATATTTCGGCAATGTCGTTCGGTTCCCTGGGTGACCATGCGGTTACAGCGCTTAACCAGGGCGCCAAAAAGGCGCATTGCTGGCATAATACCGGTGAGGGCGGATTTTCCCCGTACCATACGAAAGGCGCCGACGTGGTCTGGCAGATCGGCACGGGATATTTTGGCGCGCGCGACGAAAATGGTTTTAACCTGGATAAGGTCGTCGCGCGCATTGATGAAAATCCGCAGATTCGCATGCTCGAGATAAAATTATCGCAGGGCGCAAAGCCCGGTAAGGGGGGGATTCTCCCCGGAGCCAAAGTCACGGCGGAGATTGCAGCGATTCGCGGCGTCAAAAAAGGAAAGGATTGCCTCTCGCCGAATTTTCACACCGAATTTTCGACGGCCTCCGAGATGATCACGTTTATCGAGCACCTCGGCGCCGCCACGGGTTTACCCGTGGGTATCAAGAGTGCGATCGGCGAGCTGGCGTTTTGGGAAGAACTTGCGGAGCGTATGGCGCAGACAAAAAAAGGCCCTGACTTTATTACCATCGATGGCGGCGAGGGCGGCACGGGTGCGGCGCCTTTAACCTTTGCCGATCACGTCTCCCTGCCTTTCAAAGTTGGCTTCGCCCGTGTTTACCAGATCTTTCAAAAAGAAAAAATTTCCGAACGGATTACTTTTATCGGTTCGGGTAAGCTTGGTTTTCCTGACCGCGCGGTTGTGGCATTGGCGATGGGCTGTGACCTCGTCAATATCGCGCGCGAGGCGATGCTCGCGATCGGCTGTATCCAGGCGCAGAAATGCCATACGGGCCATTGCCCCGCCGGCGTGGCGACGCAGAACTGGTGGCTGCAGCGCGGGCTCGACATCGACGATAAGACCGAGCGCACGGCGCGGTTTATCAAGGGGTTTCGTAAGGAGTTACTCGCCCTCGCGCACGCAGCGGGTTACGAACATCCGCTGCAATTCACCGGCGAAGATATCGAAATCAGTTCGGGCATGAATAAATATAAGACGCTCACCGAAGTTCTGGGCTATCGGCGCGACAAAGTTAATTTCCCCGGCATGGCGAAGTTGGTGGCTTAAATACTCAGCAAAACTGCTCGCGTGATGGTGAAAATAGCGCTCTTCGGCGTTGCGGTCTTCTTCTCGCTGAGTGGCCAGTCGGTTCGTGCTCCGGTTACCGATATTTTTGATACGGAAACACTCGAGGCTCTCGATCAACCTGGTTTATTTTCGCTGGCAACCGTCTTGCAGCCGGAAAACGCCGGTAATGAAAAATCTGAAATGTACGCTAATGCCATAAGGAATGGCGATAGGCTCAAAAAATTGCGGCTAAACAGCCTTTATCGAGAAAGTACTTACTTCAGAGACATTGCCGATACAATCGCGGCCGATACCCGTGAGCTCATGGCACAATCCGGATTAAAGTTTGCCTATAGTGCGCAACAGGCCGAAAGTCTCGCACCTGCCGGTAATATCGGGCGACACTTTGACTGGCACTGGCTGACATCGGCCAGTGCGGCTTTTACCCTCGTCGCGGTCGTAAACCGTATTGACCGAAAGGACTTTTACGATTCTGGGTGTGGAGAAATCCGCCTGATTTACCGGCTGGCATACAGCCGCCGCGTCAAAAAAGGAAAGCAATTCCATGAAAATTATTCTACGTTACCGGTTTTTCTCAATGTCGTCTTTGAACGTAAAACAGCTGATTGCCGCGCCGCCGCACGTGAATGGTCCGTTGTGCCTCAGCTTCCCGATCTGCTGAGCCGGAATCACCTGCGCCTGAGGCAAATCGAGCTCAACATGCAGGTATTGCGCTTTCCTTCGGGTCAAATGACCGACTTTGGAGGGCAGGCCGTTTACCTCCTGCGAATATTCGGGGATTCTGAAGGGAAGTTTCAGCCGTTGCCTCTGGAAAACACACCAGATGTGTCACTGATCGCCAGCGATGTTTCGCTGCAGACCGATCTCGCGCGTCAGCTCAGTGATGAAAAAAATCTGCCATTGATCGATCGCGGCACTTTCGTATTGCATAATACCAGCGGAAAGATGCTGGCAAAGCGGGCGCTATCGTTTTCAACAACGGGTCGGCAGAGGCTCGCAAATAAACCTTTTGCCTCGCTGTACGGGCATTCGCCTGTGATCAGAGATGTCCTGAGTCAAGCGAAGCTTGAATCTATGCGATTTGTCGCCAGTATTCCGGGTTTACTCGAGCGACTGGATGCAATGAGCTGCATGGGTTGCCATCAGACCAATAGCACAGCGGGCTTTCATACTCTGGGAATCAACGCTGAGAATAATTCCTCATTCAATCGCACGCTTATCCCTTTTTCTCCGCATTTTCATTCAGAGAGAAACCGCCGGATCTCATATTTATTTGCACTCGCCGGGGAAGCAAATCCTGATTTATTCCGGCCTCACCCTGCGTATGTTCTGAATTCAGCGGTGCCCGGTGCCATTGCAACGCCACAGAAATCGGGAGTTCGTGGGCTGTGTCTTCGGGATACGCGGCATTTTAAGATGCCCCTCGCATGTGCGGATAAGGAAGCCGAATGCTTGATTACTGCGCAAAATGAGCGGTTGGGGTTTCAGATTGGTGAATGTGTGGTTCGGCGATCGGCACCGGCAAAGGCGATGTTTGGCGGTCATATCTGCCGGCTTGGAAAAATTAGTGATGCTTCACCCGGGGCTCTGCAAAAGATTCCCCCACATCAGGATTTTAATTTGTCCAGTTTTAAAGATCGGATTACAGACCTGGGAGGTACCGGGATTCCCGCCGAGCTCTATGCGAATTCAGCAAGTCTCCGGAATTTTTTCTGTGGTGAGCCAAGAAAAGGTACGCCGCTGGGCAGGATCGCCAAAAAATGCGTCAATAACTCAGCAGAAGGTCGTCTGGAGTTTGCCGAGAATTTGTCAGGGAATATAATTTCCCGAGAGGTGTGTGCCGTAAGTGGTGGAACGCATTTTGATGCCTGCGCGGCGGGTGAAGATCCTGTGACATGCCTGACCAATACCCCTGTTGCGCGGACGATGCTGGATATTTGCTATCAAGGACAATTTTGCCGCGAGGATTACATTTGCCAGAAACTGCCGCGGGAGATAGCTTTGCGTTATACCGGAACAGAGCGGCACCAGGTTTCAGAACGGATCGATGCTTTTTCATCACGTGGGTATGGGTTCTGTACGCCGAATTATTTCATTTTTAACATGCGCATTGACGGGCATATCCTGCCAGAGAAACGTCAGCAGGAAGCTAAACGATGAAATTCATTTCCTGCTGCCTGGTATTATCCGCCGCTTCGCTCTTGCCAGCGTTGCCCGGGGATTTTGTATTTCTGAGCGATGTAGATCCATCCATATTGCAGGAGATCCGCTATGCCACCGGGCATAATTTTATGGGTAAAGCCGACCGACAATACCAGACTGGAACCTGCATCCTACGCAGGCCTGTAGCGGAAGCATTGAAGGAAATCCAGCAAAAACAGCTGCTGCCGAGGGGACTTTCGTTCAAAGTATTTGATTGTTACCGGCCGCACGGCACTGTGACCCGGTTTGTGGACTGGGTGAGTTCGCCTGTATCCCTTGCCGCTAAGAATCGATATTTTCCACGCGTAGAAAAGACTGAGCTCATCGTGAAAAGTTATATTGGATCGCCCTCCCTGCATTCTAAAGGCATTGCTGTAGATCTGACTATTGTCCGGGTTGACGGCAAAAATGATGGCATCCAGACACAGCAGCCGGTTTGCGGAGCCGGGCCTCTAGCGGGAAATCAAAATCCTGAGTTGGAGATGGGGACTGGCTTTGACTGCTTTGATGAAAAGAGCCGCAGCGGTGCTCCGGAGAACCTCATCGGTAAAAATGCCTTCGCAAACCGCCGCTTCTTGCGGAAACTCATGCAGGCGCAGGGTTTCAAACCCTATACTGCGGAATGGTGGCATTTTCGCTTTGCTGATACGCAGGCGGGGAAGATTTATTTTGATTTTGATGTTATTTCGCACGATTAACTTTGCCGCTCGTTTACTGCCGTGCAAACTGCAGAATTTTCTGCCAATGGTTGCCCGATAAGCGTGCGTTCGGAAGGGGATTCTTTTTTGGCGAGACCATAACCCGCGTATTCGACTAAAAGTACGCTGCAGCCGTTGCTGGCAAAAACTCTGCCGAAGATCGCCTCGCGCGCCATGGTGGATGCCTGGCCGTGGAATAGCACGACAAGATTCGGGCCATGCCTGGCGAAGAATCCATAAACGGTGCGCACCCCATTCCGGGCGGTGACGACAAAGCCACCGCCCAGCGAAGGCAGCCTGGTGTCAGGATTTTTTTTGAAAATAAACGGCCGTGAAACACAAGCCGCTAATAACAGCGGAAGTAAAAACAGTACGAACCGGCGGCTGTGCCGCCCTAAAGGCCGCGGCTGCCGTAAAAAATGAGCCATTCTTCTTTCTCCCGGGTGAAAAATTTCCCGACGTTCTGTGCCTGAAGAAAGTTCGTGAATGATTCGCCTTGCGCGGTGGGAATCCCCGACAGCGCCCAGGCGCGGCAATGCATGAGCGCCGGTTTCAGCAGGGCCGCATTGGCCTCAAAAATATTCGGCAAAATATTTGCGACAAAAACCGTATGCGCAGCATCGGTGTGAATCCCACTCAGAGAACCGAAATCACCGACGGCAAAATCAGCCTGAAAAGCGCGGCCATGCTTTTTTGCATTGAGTTCGAGATTTGTGTTTGCAGATTCGATAGCCAGCGTTTCGACGTCGATGCCGTAAACCCGTTCGGCATGCCAGAGCAGGGCGGCGATCGCCAGGATACCCGAACCTGAACCCATGTCGATGACGCAATCGGTCTTGCGGATATTCTCTTCGATGAATTCTACCATGAGCTGTGTCGTTGCGTGTTTACCGGTACCGAATGCCATACCGGGAACCAGAAAGAGTTTTTGCGCGGACGCCGGTATTTCGGGATTCGCCTCGTCCCAAGGCGGCACCAGCGCCGTCTTACCGGTGAGCATGAATGCCTTAAAGGTCTTTTCAAATTCTTTCAGGTAATCCGCGTACCTGACCTGCGACACAGAGAAGGGGGCGTCGGGAAGTTCGATTGTGGCAAGCGCCATCGGCACGAAGGCGCGCGCGGGAAAATCTTCATTAAAGAAGAAATAAAGGCTGGTATTGTCTTCGAGGATATTCGAAGATCTGCCTTCGGCATAGAGGAGTTCAAAGGTACTCTGCGCTCCTGATTTGAGAAAAAACTCTTCCACTTCCAGTGCGCGTTCTTTGGGAACGCTGATTTCGATTTGCCAGAAAACGGTGGAGATGTAATTCAAATCTCGCCCCTATCCCCTGACCCCTTTCCCCGATTCCGGGGCAAGGGGAATGTAAGAAATCTTTTCTCCCTTCCCCCAGACTTGGGGGAAGGGCCGGGGAAGGGGGCGAAGATCAGAGGCGCGACCTCGTTTCCGCAAACTCGTGGGCAAAGTAGGTGATGACTGCATCAGCGCCGGCACGGAAAAATGCCAGCAGCATTTCATCGCGCGCGCGCTCGGGATCAATCCACTTTTTTTCACCCGCAGCTTTCACCATCGCATACTCGCCGCTGACATTGTAGCAGACGACGGGCAGGTCGCTTGCCTCTTTGACGCGGCAGATGATATCGAGGTAGGCGAGCGCCGGCTTTACCATCAGGTAGTCGGCGCCCTCGGCGGCGTCGATGCGGGCTTCGCGCAGGGCTTCACGCGCGTTTGCCGGATTCATCTGGTAGGTCTTTTTATCGCCGAATTTCGGCGCCGATTGCAGCGCATCGCGGAACGGGCCATAATAGGCGCTGGCGTATTTTGCCGTATAAGACATGATCGCGGTTTTTGTATGGCCGGCGGCATCGAGCGCATCGCGTATGTAACCCACGCGGCCGTCCATCATATCTGAGGGGCCCAGGATATCGATACCCGCTTCGGCCTGCGCCAGCGACATTTTCGCCAGTACCTCGAGCGTCGCATCGTTTAAAATTTCACCGTTCTCGACGATGCCGTCGTGGCCGTCGCTGCTGTAGGGGTCGAGCGCAACATCGGAAATCAATACGGCTTCGGGGAAATTTTTCTTAAAGGTGCGGATCATCCTCAGGTAAAAATTCTGCGCCGACCAGGAATAAGAGCCCGTTTTATCTTTCAACGCGTCGTCGACCGCAGGAAATAAGATAAAACTCCGGATGCCGAGTTTGAGCGATGCCGCGATACGCGCCAATGCCTTGTCTTCGCTGAAGCGAAAAACGCCCGGCATCGAAGAAATTTCTTCCGCTTTGTTTATCCCATCGATGAGAAAAAGCGGTTCGATCAGCTTATCGACGCGAATCTGCGTCTCTTCTGCGAGCGCACGGACGCCATGCAGAGTGCGGTTGCGCCGCGGTCGTTCTCTGAGGTAATCTGCCTGAGGCATGTCAGTTTGAAGGTTTTACTTTTGTGAGTTTGCCGCGCGAATTACTTTCGTTCTCAAAATCCTGGGCCTGCTTGAGGTGTTCTTCAAAAGGCAGTACGAAAAAATGTTCCGGATCGAGGATGATTCCCTGCTGCGTACGCATCTCAAAGTGCAGGTGAGGCCCGGTCGAGCGGCCGGTATTGCCCGAGCTGCCGACGATTTGCCCGCGTACGATTTTGTCGCCGACTTTGACGAACGAGTCGGTGAGGTGGGCATACCATGCCACCGTGCCGTCATGGTTCTCGACAAAAACGCAGTGCCCGTAGGCGCCCTGGTCGCCGATCAGCATCACGGTACCGTCGGTGGCGCCGACAACGATGCTGCCGCGCGAGGCCGCAACGTCGATACCACCATGCACCTTGCCCCAGCGGTTGCCGACGCGGCTGGTGATGCGGATGCCCATCACCGGCCAGACATACTGGCCTTTTTTCAGCGTGACCTTTTGGCGGTAGATGCCTTTTTCTTTCAGGTCTTCAATATATTTTGCGATGAAAGGAATAAAATAGAGGCCGTTTTTCTTGATGTGCTTCTGTGATGGATTCAGCTCGTTGACGAGGCGAAAAAGCATCGGGTCGCACATCTCTTCTTTGCAGGTCTTTTTGATCGATGCCGTCGAGGTGATGTTCGCCCAGACGCCGGCATAACCCTGGTACGTCTGGATGAGGCGGTTGTCGATTTCCACGTCGCCTTCTTTCATGAGCGCTTCGGCGCGCTCGGCCATGACCTGCCAGCTCGATTGCGCGCCACTACCGGCCGAGGCCGCGTCGGCCGCGAGAAGCAAGAGACATAAGATCAGACCCGGTTTATTCATTGCCGCCGACGGCAGTCGCTGACGCGCCTAACGTAGCTGCAAGTTCTTTATAACTGAGCTTCTTCCCCTTTTTGACAATCCCTTCGTCGTCGAAATAACGGAAGAGAAAGTCACGGCTGAATACTGTGAGGTATGAGGAAACCAGCGATTCCCAGGGGCTGCGCTCGGTTTTGCCTTCGACCATAGCGTCAATCACGCGGTCGATTTCGCCCAGCAGGGTTTCTGCCTTTTCATTCTGACCTTCGAAGCGCAGTATCTCTTCGTGGATATAGCGCTTGAATGCCTGGATATATGTTTCTGTGTTTTTGTTTTTTTTCTGATGATTCTTCTCTGCGTCGCTGATCAGCTGGCGCATCAGAAGATTAGCATGCTCGCGTTCGCCCAGGGCTTTTTTCAGGTTTTCAATCTGCGGCGCCGTCAGTTCTGATTTTTCAATCTTGCGCTCTGTTGCGAATTCGTCGAGTTTCTGGTCGACGAAACTTTCTGACAGAAAAAACTGCGCGCTGCCTTCGAGGGTCTTCAGCGCCTTGTCGGTTTCGGCCCGCACCTGCGCTACGTCGAAGCGCCGTTCGAGATCGGCGCGCACTTTCGTCTTGAATTCGGCGACATTGGCATTGCCTTTGAAGTTTTCTGCGACGAATGCATCTGTCAGTTCGGGCAATTTCGGTTTGGAGACCTTTTTGATGGTCGCAATAATTTCATAGCTGCGCGTCTTGCCGTCTTCCTGCGCCTGCATATCTTTTTTGAGTTTGAACTCTTCGCCGGCTTTGCCCTTTTTGTCGATGATCTGCTGTTCGAGCTCGCGGCTCAGGGTGCCGGAACCCAGGTCGAAAACAAAATCTTTATTGACTTCGCCCGATGGGGCATCGTCGATCCAGATTTCGAAATCGACGGTGAGTTTATCGCTACGCTCGGCCTGTGCCCCTTCACTGTCTTCGAAGGTGGCAAAACGCAGCAGGCGTTCTTTGATTTCTGCTTCGACATCGCCGTCGTCGATCGCGGGAATATTGCGCGTCAGCTGTGCAACTTTGAGTTTACCGATTTTTACAAACGGAAACAGGTCGAGTTTTACGGCGAAAGACATCTTATCGCCTTTCTCCTGGACGTCTTCGATACGTACGAGGCGGAACACGCGCTCTTCAATTTTCTTTTCGACGTCGCTGAGATGGTGGTCGACGAGCGCAAACAGTGTTTCGAGGCGGATATCCGAGGCATATTTCTGGCGGATCATATGCACGGGAGCTTTGCCCTTGCGGAAACCTTTGATTTCGACCTGCGCGCCGACTTTTTTCAGCGCCTGTTCTTCGGCGGGTTTTAATTCTTCGGAATTTACGGTGATGTCTGCCTTGACCCGGGTTTCGGACTCACGGCTGATGGAAATGGATGGCATTCCGGCAAAAACGGGATTTTAGACACCCCGTCAACGAGTGCGAAGCCTGCGCGAACCGGCTTTTCATTGACATTGGAATGGGAGCTTTACCTGTAACGGGATGTTCCTGCTGAAACATCTGTTGCTCTTTGCCATCCTCGCAAACACAGGTTTTGCCGCCGAAAAAGTCGTCCGCGTGGTCTATCTTGTCTCCGCCGACCGTGAGACCGATGCGGCTTATGCCGCCGGCGCTGAAAATGCCATCCGCAGCATCCGTGAGTGGTATAAAAAGCAGATGGGCGGTTACACTTTCAACCTGCATGATCCGGTGGTCGAGGTGGTGAAATCGGGTAAACCGGCCGCGTATTTTTATACGAACCCCCGGCCTTCGCACAAGGATAACTGGGGATTCGACAACACGCTCGAAGAGGCGAATCGCCTCCTGGGAGTCAGGCATAACGATCCCAATACTGTCTGGGTGATCTATTCCGATGGCCCGGGCAATTCGGGCCGCGGCGGCGGGGGGGTCTGTATTATGCCCGAAGACGATCTTCTGGGCCTCACAGGCCGGCATCCGACGCAGAAAGATATCAACCGCTGGATCGCAGGCCTGGGACATGAGCTCGGCCATGCGCTGGGTCTGCCGCATCCGAAAGATATGAAAAAGCATGCGGATGCCATCATGGCGAGCGGCATCTACGGCAAATATCCCGACCAAACGTATCTCACCGAAGAAGACAAGGCGCTCTTGCGGCAGAGTCCGTTCTTTTTCGACGCGGCGGGAAATCCCGTTGCGGGAAAAAACCAGACGCTTGCTGTTTTTAGTTATGGAACCGGCCGCTTCACGCGCAGCCAGAATTCCCTGACGCACAAAATCGCCTGGCAAGAGATCAACCCCGAAGGCGAGAGTTTTCGTTTTGACGAAGAAAAAGCCGACGCGCAGTTCTATTACCTGCGCGCCGTCGACCGCAAGATCTGGATTAAGATCCCGCTGGCGGGCGGGCCGGGTTCTCTTTCCGTTGACGGCAGGGTTTGGCGCGCCTTCCAGAATATGACCGTGCAGAAATAGCATGCGGGTTTTGCGGCGCATCCTCACCGCTCCGCTCGTCTTCATTGCCGCGGTTATTATCCTGCTCGAAGACTGGCTGTGGGATGACCTGCAGCGCCTCGCCGCATGGTTTGGCCGCCTGCCGGTTTTCAGGCAACTTGAGGCGCTGATTGTGCGTCTGCCGCCGGCGGCGGCGTTGGGTTTTTTTATCCTGCCTTCGCTGGTGCTGATTCCCGTTAAGTTTTTGGCGCTCTATTTCATCTCGCGCGGCCAGGCGCTGCTGGGACTCGCGACTATTGTCGCCGCAAAGATTGCCGGTACGGCGCTTGTCGCGCGGCTTTTCAAGCTCACCAAGCCGAAATTACTCACTTTTGGCTGGTTTGCCTGGGCGTACGGACATATCACAGAATTCAAAAGGCGGATCTATAACGTTATTCAATCCTCGGCTATTTATAAGCTGGTGCGTGATCGTGCGCACCGGTTACGCCTTTGGGTCAAGAGATGGAATGCAAGGCGAAAAAGCTGGTTCAGGCGCCGTTTCCGCGCCGCGAGAAAACTCATGCGACAACGGCGGGAGAAGTCGCGTTTAAAGTGACACGGCCCTCCATTCCCTTACCATAAAAACAAAAGTTCCGCTTTACTGGATATATTTGTCTTTTATTTTGTGGTATGACAGCCTCGAATGGCCTGGAACGGGAAATCAATGCCACGGTGGAGAAATTTGCGGCGGAACCCGACAATCTTATTCTTATCCTCCATGCAATCCAGAACGCCCACGGCTACGTGCCGCGGGAGTCGGCGCTTTTGCTTTCCGAACGCCTGGCAATTCCGCTCGCGCGCATCTATGAAGTGCTGACGTTCTATCATTATTTCCGCACTGCGCCGCCGGGCGAACATACGATCGTGGTTTGCCATGGTACGAGCTGCTGGCTTGCCGGTTCAAGCAAAGTGCTCGATGAGGCGCAACAATATGCTCAGGCGCATCCCGAAACGAAAGTTGAACAGGTTCGCTGTGTCGGCTGTTGTGGCCTGGCACCGCTGGCGTTTGCGGACAAGAAAATTCACACTCACCTCGATGATAAAAAAACCAGCGCGATGCTGAAGCAAATGATCAGGGCGGATGTATGACGATACCCGCCGGCGAAATCCGCGTCGCCATGGATTCGGGTGGTATCGCCGCCGGCGCCGCTGCCGTGTTCGCTGAGCTTACAGAACTTGCAAAAGATTACCCACAACTCAAGGTTGTGTCCGTGGGCACCCCCGGTATGTGTTACGCCGATCCGCAGGCGGAGATTGTCCTCGCCGGGCGGCCGCGCATTAGTTTTGGTAATCTTAAAGCCGATGCGGTTAAACAAATTTTCACAGAGTTTGTCCTCGCGGGAAAATTTCCGGAAAAGAAAAAATCCCCCGGCTGTGCGTTACTGGCGGGAAGAAATCCCGGTACAGAGCTGCCGGAAAAAATAACGCACCTCATTTTCTGCGACACCACGCAGAGAGAGGCTGAGTCTTTGCTGACTGCTTTCACCGCGGTCCCGGGTGCCGCGCTGGAAATTGCCAGGGCGGATGATTTTGGTTTTTATAACCGCGGTCTGGCCGTGCAGGTTTTTCCCGGTGGCTTGGTCATTGCCGATCTCAAGCGTGACGAACTGGCGCCGGCCGTTGCGGAACTATTGGTGCAGAAAATTCCCCGACGGGGTTCTGTGATTAAAGATCCGGCGCAACTTAGAATCGCCAGCCGTAATTGCGGCGTCATTGATCCCGAAAGTATCGCTGCGTATGAAGCGGCGGGTGGTTATACAGCATTGCGGCGCGCGCTCGAACACAAACCCACGGACATCGTTGCTGAAATTTCTGAGAGTGGCCTCAGGGGGCGTGGCGGCGCGGGTTATCCGACGGGCAAAAAATGGCAGCTGACGGCCGCAGAAGACGGCGCGCAAAAATATGTCATCTGTAACGGTGACGAGGGCGACCCCGGTGCATTCATGGACCGCAGCCTGCTCGAAAGCGATCCGCATAAGGTGCTCGAAGGCCTGATTCTTGCCGGGTTTGCTGTGGGGGCAAGCGTCGGTTATTTTTATATCCGTGCCGAATATCCGCTGGCGACGGCGCGCGTGCGCAAAGCAATTGAGGCGGCCGAAGCCGAAGGTTATCTCGGCGAGAAAATTCTTGGCAGTATTTTTTCTTTTGAAGTGCGCGTGCGCCTGGGTGCCGGCGCCTATGTCTGCGGCGAAGAGACTGCGCTCATCGCCTCGGTTGAAGGTAAGCGCGGCAGCCCCCACCCGCGGCCGCCTTATCCCTCTGTGAAAGGGCTCCATGATGCACCGACCTGTATCAACAACGTCGAGACGCTGGCGAGTGTGCCCGAAATAATTGTGCGCGGGGGTGCCTGGTATGCGGCGATCGGTGAGGGAAAATCCACAGGTACAAAAGTTTTTGCGGTCTCGGGAAAAATCCGCCGTACGCAACTGGTCGAGGTGCCGATGGGCCTGACGGTGCGCCATGTTGTCGACGACCTCTGCGGCGGCGTTCAACCCGGCAAAAAACTCAAAGCGGTACAAACCGGAGGGCCGTCGGGGGGGCTCGTTCCCGCGAATCTGCTCGAGACACACTTGACCTACGAAAACATGGCGGCGCTAGGCTCGATCATCGGTTCCGGCGGCATGATTGTGCTGGACGAAGACGTGAATATGGTTGAGCTCATGCGTTTTTACCTCGGCTTCAACGTCGATGAATCTTGCGGTAAGTGCGCACCCTGTCGTGTCGGCGGATTTCAACTGGCGCGGCTATACGATAAGCTTCTTGCGGGTGAGGGACATCAGAGCGATTTGGCACAAATTGAGCGTATCGCTCATGCCATGCAGAGTGCGTCCCTGTGCGGGCTGGGAAAATCCGCGCCATCGCCGCTATTTGCAACCTTGAAATACTTTCGCGGGGAGTATCAAGCATGCCTGAAATAAAAGCAGAAGTCAACGGCATTGCCGTTACCGTCAAAGCCGGCGGCACGCTGCTCGATGCGGCCCGGGCCGCGCAGGTGAATATCCCGACCTTGTGCAAACATCCCGATCTTGTCGCCAACGGTGCGTGCGGCCTGTGCCTTGTGCGCGTCGAAGGCATGAACGGTCTGCCGCGCGCGTGTACCACGCCGGCTGAAGAGGGCATGCGGATTACGACGCATGACGGTGAAATTACCGAAATCCGCAAAACCGTCCTCGAACTGATTCTTTCTACACACCCCAATGCCTGCCTGAGCTGCGGCCGCAACCAGAGCTGCGAGTTGCAGACGCTCGCCGCCGATTTCGGCATCCGCGAAGACGTGTGGGAACATTATCTGCCTGGCTTACCGAAGGACACTTCGACGGGATCTCTGGTCATCGACTTTGACAAGTGTATTCGCTGCGGCCGCTGCGTGCATGTCTGCCAGGATCTGCAGAATGTGCACGCGCTGTCGTTTCTGGGTCGCGGCATGCAGACGCGCATGGCGCCGGCCGGCGACATCCTGCTTGCCGAGTCGCCCTGCGTGATGTGCGGGCAATGCTCGGCGCATTGCCCGACGGGAGCCATTGTCGAGGCTGACGAGACGACGCTTGCCTGGGATTTTTTGCGCGGTAAGGAAAATTTTACGGTCGCGCAGATTGCGCCATCAGTGCGCGTCGCGATCGGTGAAGAGTTTGGCTACGAACCCGGTACAAACCTCACGGGGCAGCTCTATGCGGCGCTGCGCCGGTTGGGTTTTGATGCCGTCTTCGATACCAATTTCTCCGCCGATGTCACGATCATGGAAGAAGCCAATGAATTTGTCGAGCGCTTCAAACACGGCAAGCGAGACATGCCGCTTATTACCTCATGTTGCCCTTCGTGGACTGATTACATGGAAAAGCTGCACAGCGATTTTATCCCGAATTTTTCAACGACCAAATCGCCGCAGCAGATCATGGGGGTGCTGGCCAAGACCTACTATGCGCAGAAGATGAATATCGACCCTGCGCGCATGAAAATGGTATCGATCATGCCGTGCACGGCAAAGAAATACGAAATCACCCGCGATCACGAGATGTTTGCGTCAGGCCACAAGGATGTCGATGTAGTGCTCACCACGCGCGAGCTGGCGCGCATGATCCGCCAGGCGGGCATTGATTTCCGCAAGCTTGCCCCGGAAGAGGCGGATAATTTTCTGGGCGCGTACTCGGGTGCCGGCACCATGTTTGGTACAACGGGTGGCGTCATGGAAGCTGCGCTGCGCACCGCGCAGTTTGTCCTTTCCGGAGAAAAAATGCCGAAGCTGGTTTTTGAAGAACTGCGTGGCCTTGAGGGAATTAAAGAAACAAAAGTTGTTATTGGCGGTGAAGAAATCCGCATTGCCGTGGCACACGGGTTAGGCCATGTCGGCGAAGTATTGGACCGGGTGCGTAAGGCAAAGGCAGAAGGTAAGCCCATGCCCTACCATTTTATCGAAGTCATGGCGTGTCCCGGCGGCTGTATTGGCGGGGGCGGCCAGCCCTATGGCGTCACGGACGAAATCCGCAAAAAACGCATGCAGGGGCTCTTTAGCGAGGACCGCGACAAGGCGGTGCGTTGTTCACACGATAATCCCGAGGTGCAACAGGTCTACGCTGAGTTTCTTGAAAAGCCGCTGTCGGAAAAAGCGCACAAGCTTCTGCACACGACCTACCACGCGCGGCCCGTATATCAAAAGTGAAGCTAACGATTGCCGCACCGCGCTCACTTGCGGCAGCGCCGCTTCTGTTATTGTCACAGGAAAAACCTGGACTCTGTTCGGTTTCCTTCTTTACTGATCACGATGAGGCGCTTGCCGAACTTGCAGCCGGAGAAATAGATATTCTCTGCAGCGGTTATAGCGAGTGCGATCGCGTTACGACTGCGCTTAAACCCCGGCGTGCGCTGACATTTGTGTGGGGATTGTCGGCGCTTATGGTGCGCGACGCGGGGACTAAAAATTTAGACGACCTGTCGCAGGCACTTACTGCTGTCGCGGGCGCAGCGCTACTTTTGCCCTTTGCCGGCAGCCCGCTCGATCTTCAGGTCAGGGCATTGCTCGGCCGCCTGTTTCGTGGACAAAATCTTCCACTGACAAACGCCCCGCTGCCGCAAACCATGCAGGGTTTTATGCACGAACAGGTCTTCGCAGCAGTTATGCCCGAGCCCATGGCGACGCTGCTTGAAAGCAGTGGCAAAGCGCACAGGCTGTGCGATGTTGCAGACCTGCATGAGCGGGTGACAGGCGGGCGCTGCTCGCCGCAAGTCTCATTATTTCTCCGCGAAGACAAGCGACTCTCAGAAGAGTTTCTTTCTGCCTTTGAGCAGGCGATCCAGCTTATGCCCGCATTGAATCCGGGCCAGTGCGCGCAAATTGCCGGTAAGCTGGATATTCCTTTGGCTGTATTTGCGCATGCGCTACCGCATGTGCTCTTTGGCTTACCGGCCGAAAAAGAGGTGCACCGGCGCGAAACTATTTACGCCGAATTACTTTTAACCGGCCATACCTCTACATGAGCTCATAAAGCCAGTGTTCGAGCCGGAATTTCACTTTGCTGAAATCCGGGGTTTCACGAAAAACCAGCCTGACTTCGGGATTACTTTGGTGCGCGCCGGGTACGAGCGCGACCTCGCTCGTATGGTCCTCTTCCATGAGAATGCGTAAATGCTTGTCCCAACCCGTTCTTTCCATCCAATCTTCAATCGCTTCGGAAAGAGCTGTCGCAGCGGACGGGTCGTTGCCGCGGATGCGGATGACGCCCACAAGGTTTGTAAGGTTTAAGTCGGTCTGAGCCGTTTGCAGGGTGGTTGCTTCCATAATAACATAGATGACGCAAAGCTGTGAATTTTGTTTTATTTTTTTTACACAAATTTCCGGAATCGGGCTTTACGGCCTAAAAAGCCCCGGGGTGCCGTAACGCCCATGCTGATGACTGCCGAAGAAGAAGCGCGAGCGCCTGTAAAGCATGACGATCGTCTGTTTGCGGATGGCCTGCCCGCGCTGGTTTCTGCCGTCGTACAGCGTACCTGGGCCGAACCCTTTATGCTCGCGCGCCGTATTTTCGGCGACCGGGTAGAGGCTGCCCTTGAGGGTGGCGCGCGCTTTGCCGGCAAGTTAGCAGGACGACTGTCGAAGCCCGCATTCGCCGCGCTGAAAAATCCCGGCGAGCACGTGCTCGAAGACACGCTCAAGGCGACGCGCCTTGCTGAAAACTTTACCGGCATCTATGGTCAGGACTATTATCTCAATGAAAAAAAGATCGTGCGCCGTATTCATACCTGCCCGTTCCGCGAAAGGGCGGGGGCCAGGGTGCTCTGCCATATCGGCGAAGCTGCCGGGCAGGAACTCTTTGCAGAGCTTGTACCCGGAATCCGCCATAAAGTCCATGTGACGATGGCGCGCGGCCACCAGTTTTGCGAATATAGCTACGAGACGGACTAAATTGTTTCCCAAGTTTTTTAAAATCCTGATTTCCGGCATCCGCGCCAAGCTCGCGCTCTTTACAGGTAGCCTCATTACCCTGACGATCCTGATTCTCAGCTGGACCACGGTCAACCAGCAGACGCAGATTCTTACCGAGAGTTACGAGAAGCAGGCGGCGATTTCGAAAAAATATATTTCACTTTTGGTTGTCGAACTCAATAACATCGCGCGTAACCTGATCCAGATTGAGGAGTTCCGCCGCCAGATCAGCGAGCAACAGGCGGCGCTGCAGGTTTACCGGACGACAAAAACCGTTGAAGAAGAAAAGAAGATCAACCTCGGGCTATTTAAGACCAACCTTTTCGGTGCAATGGGCAAGAAAAAGGTCAGTTTCATTGTCGATACCTATTATTCGCGGTATCTGAATATCAATGATCTCCAGCAATTGGAGATGCGCGTGCGCCAGCAGATCGGCAACGACATTGGCAAACCCCTGTCGCAATTCGACTGGCTGACGCTGCAAGGCCTCGCGCGCAAGCTTGTCGGGGTCGAAGACAACAAGATTCTTATCAAAGAGAAAACCAAGCTCGATGCCAAGATCGCGGCCTTGCTTATTCCCTCGCGGAAAAAAATTATCGAAGATACGGGACTCGAACAAAAACTCTTCCGCATCCAGACATTTCCGGCAACCGATCTTGCGGCTGCGGAAAAACTCGAGTCTTCATTCGACACCAATCTTCTCAGTAAAGAAAGCCCGCTGTCGGTTATGACAGACAACCAGGTTCTCGAACAGAGTCTGAGGAAAATTTTTCCGATTATGACGCAGGCGCCGCAGAGCGATATGACACCGCATGCCACAGCCGTGCAGGATCATGGTCTCGAGGTTCAGGCACTCTATTCGCCGCTGTTTCAACGCCCCAATTCGACCGAATGGGCGCATGCAGTGATCGAACAGAAAGCCGAACTCGCCGCGCACAAGGCTTTTCATGCCAAAGACACGGAAATTGCCGGCCAGATCGCCACGCTTTATCCTAAAATCAAGGCGCGGCTAAAAATTCTGCGCGAACGCAAACCGCCGACCCCGCCTTATTACGATAAAGATTTCGTCGCGCATTATAAGACCTACACTAAACTCATCGCTGAGCGCGAAAAGGCGCTCGACTTTCTGCCGGGAAAAAACCCAAAACATAACCCGCCGGACATGGCGCACGAGGCGCTCCGTTCGCTGCGCGAGGCGGCTTGGGAAGATTCGATCATGCTGCGTTACCGCAGTGACGAAACCGAAATCGATAAATACATGACCGATAGCAAGGAACGGGAACTGGTGCGGCAGAGATGGCAGCTCTTGCGCAAATGGGTGAGCGACGCCAATTCCGAGACTGCGCCGCTGGGCCTCAAACTGCTGTACAACGATGGACAAATCGCCAAATCGCGCAGCGAAGCCGAAGAGGTCCTGTGGGAGCTCGATTCCAAACCGCTCTTTAAGGGCGATGTGCCATCTTTCGCTGTGTTGATCCTGCAGGATAATCTCACGGGGATCATGCGCACGCTCGTCGATCGTACCGACGGCGTTAAGCTCGTTAAAGCCAACCGGAACAAGGTTCTCATCTCGGCGATTCTCATCGGCCTCGTTTCGATTTTGTTTGCGGTTTATATTTCCGGGATCGTCGTGCAGAAAATCAAGAGGATTATCAACAGTGCCGAGGCCGTGGGTAACGGCGATCTTTCCGTCGTCTTTGAACACGGCGGCGCAGACGAGTTTGGTCATCTGACGGTTGCACTGAACCAGATGGTGGGCGGGCTCAACGAGCGCGAAAAGATCAAGGGTATCCTGGGTTCGATGATCGACCCCGTGGTTGTCACCGAAGCGATGAAGGATTTGCAGGCATTAAAAAGAGGGAGTGAGAAAAATATCACCGCGTTCTTTTCCGATATCGCGTCTTTCTCCGCGATCTCCGAAAAACTTTCCTCGCCCGAGCTCGCTTCACTGCTCAACGAGTACTTATCTGCCATGACGCTCATTCTGAAAGAATATGAGGGCGTACTCGACAAGTATATCGGCGATGCCATTGTCGGCATTTTTAATTCGCCCGTCGATGTCGAAGACCATGCCTATAAAGCGGCGATGGCTTCGATCAAAATGCAGGCCAAACTTGTCGACCTGAAGAAGAACTGGGTTGAAGAAAAAAAATATATCGCCGAAGCGCAGACGATGAAGTTCCGCATTGGCCTGAATACCGGCCTTGCCAAAGTGGGTTTCATGGGCACGGATGCGCTGGCCTCATACACGATGATGGGCGATACCGTCAATCTCGCGGCCCGTCTCGAAGCGGCCGGCAAAGATTATGGTGTTTCCATTTTAGCCAGCGATTCCGTATACGATCAGATCAAAGACCGCATCTTCACGCGTCGCCTCGACGTTGTACGCGTGAAAGGCAAGCACATGCCGGTCACGCTCTACCAGATCATCTGTCCCAAAGGCAAAGAGAATAACCGCCATGCCGAGTTTGTCGGCCGCTATGAGCAGGGCCTTGCCGCCTATATGCAGAAATCCTGGGATAGCGCGATCGGCTTCTTTAAGGAAGCCCAGCAGGCTCTCAATGGTGCCGATAAATCTTCACGCCTTCTCATCGAACGTTGCCTGACATACAAAGCCGACCCACCGCCCGCCGACTGGGACGGTGTTTTTACCCGCACGACCAAGTAGCTTTGCGCGGCCAAAACGCTTAATTTTTGACTGACACCCTATCGGGCCTGCGTCCGCATCTCCCATGCGCAAGAAAATATTCTGGCTGATAGCGATTCTGCTCCTGGGTATGTGGGGCCACCATGTCTGGTTGAGAATCGGCAAACCGTCGATGACCGACGAAGTGCGGGCGAAAAACGGCAAAAAGTTCGTGGCCTTGACATCGGGCACCGTTGCCTATGAATATTTCGAGGGTGAGGGCACTCCTGTCGTGCTGGTGAACGGTTTCTCCATGCCTTCGGTCGTCTGGGATAATACCTTCAGTGCCCTAAAGCGCTCCGGAACGACCGTGCTGCGCTTTGATCTTTTCGGCCGGGGCTTTTCAGACCGCCCTGATAAAAAGTATAACGCCGACCTGTTTGTAGGCCAGGTCAAAGAGCTGACAGAGAAAATTCTTCCCGGGCAGAAATTTGTCATTTGTGGCCTTTCGATGGGTGGGGCAATTTCCGTCTATTTTACGGACAAATATCCTGAGAAAATTGAAAAGCTCATCCTGATCGCACCAGCCGGATTTCCCATGGAGACACCGGCGGTCGCGAGCCTCGTCAAGGTTCCGCTTTTAGGGGATTACCTCGGTCGTCTCTTTGCGCGGCGTTCGATGGAAAAAGGTATGGCTGATAATTTTACAACGCCCGTGCCGCCACAGATGGCGGCGCAGAGCCTTGCGCAGACAGAGTATGCCGGTTATGCCGATGCCATTGTGTCGACGCTGCGAAACATGAACATGACGAAAATGGCAGATGTTTACGCGCGCGTCGGCGCAAAAAAAATCCCTACGCTCTTAATTTGGGGCAAAAAGGATAAAGTCGTACCGTTTGCAAACGCCGCTTCAGTCAAAAAGGCAATCCCACATAGCGAATTTCTCGAACTCGAAAATGCCGGTCACATACCGACGGTCGACGAAGACAAAAAAACGCATGCGGCGATACGCGAATTCTTAAGCGGCGAATAAGCTGCCCTGTACGGGTTTTCCGGGAAGGCTGAGAAAAGGAAATTCTTTTACGGTGCGCCACTTGCCGCGGTGCTCCATGAGGTGCGCCGAGGCGGCCTTAAATGTCGCAGAGAATTCACGCTGCGAAAATTCATTCCATGCGGCTTCAAAAGTCTGTGGATCGAGATCGCGGTAGGCGACCGTCACGTGCGGCGTGATTTGACGCGAACCGACGGCGGTATGCGGAAAAGTACGTTCGTTCTTGAGCTTCCAGAATAATAATTCGCGCAGTTTCTGAAACGGCCAGAAGTCTTTGATGGCCGCAAAAATCGTGTGCGCGGGAAACGCGCCAAAGTCGCTGAGCTCGACATCGAAGGGTGAGGTTGTGGCAAACACTTCGTCGAGCTGTTTCATGAGCCGCGGTAAATGTTTCTCTTCGTAAAGAAACGTGTCTTGCATGGTGATGTGTCCCATCGGTTTCAGGGCCGCGACGGACTGAAATTTCTGCGCGACCTCTGTCTTGAGCTGCAGGATCAGTTCTTCCAGGGAGTCTGGAAGCAAAATAGCGATAAAATACAGCTTCTTCATTTGTTTTCCTCCTTATCAACTAACAGACCCATCTGGGTTCGAATTGTTCCAGCAGTAAAGGTAAAAAATTCTGGAACGTTAAAAAATGATTAACATCTGTGTCATTATTGCGTTGAGATTATTTCACATCACAACAAAAAAACTGGCCCTGAAAAAGCTCACGTTTCTGCATGAGACAAAATGAGCGGATAATCATGTAGCCAAATCGTTGCCGCACTGTTTCGGGGGCAAACTATGGCCGATGAAGTATGGTTTGGAAGATCTGAAGGACGCCGTTGTCATCGTAACGGGTTCAGGTCGCGGTATTGGACGCGGTATCGCTGAGACATTTGCGGCGCAGGGCTCGAAGCTCGTCATCACCGATATCGATGCCGCTACAGCTGAACAAACCGCACAAGAAGTCGCCAAAATGGGTGTCGAGACCATTTCAATGGCCTGCGACGTTTCGAAATATGATCAGGCAGAAGCCCTGGCGAATAAAGCCGTCGAAAAATGGGGAAAAATCGACGTTTTAGTTAACAATGCCGGCATCACGATGGATGGCCTGTTCCTGAGAATGAAGCCCGACCAGTGGCAAAAGGTCATCGATATCAACCTTACGGGAACCTATAACTGTGCTCATGCGGTCGTCAATCATATGCGCAAGGCACGTAAAGGCGCCATCATCAATATCAGCTCTATCGCCGCCGGCGGAAATCCCGGCCAGGCAAACTACAGCGCGTCCAAAGCAGGTGTGTTAGGTTTTACCTACGCGCTCGGCAAAGAGCTCGCGCCGATGGGCATCCGCGTGAACGCGGTCGCTCCCGGGTTCATCAAGACCCCCATGACCGATAAAATCCCCGATAAAATCCGCGAGCAGATGATTGCCGCGATTCCCCTGAAACGACCCGGCGAACCCGATGACATTGCCAAAGTCATCCTGTTCCTCGCGTCTGATTTGTCCGGTTACGTGACCGCGCAGTGCGTGCACGTTAACGGCGGACTTTCCGGCCTATAATTTTGATAATATGAAAATTATGGCAAAAAAACTAAACCTTCAACCCCGTTAACGCGGGCTTGAAAAAAAGGAGACCCAAATGGCTTCAACAGAAGAAATCATGGGCAAAGTAAAAAAGATTATCGCTGAGCAACTCGGTGTTGACGAAGGCGAAATCAATAACGAGAGCCACTTCATCGACGACCTCGGTGCAGACTCACTCGACACAGTCGAGCTCGTAATGGCACTCGAAGAGGAATTCGGTATCGAAATTCCTGATGAAGACGCAGAAAAAATCCAAACTGTCGGCGACGTACAAAAGTACATCGAAGAACACAGCTGAGATTTTTCTTATCTGTTAATTCAGGGGCCTGGGCTTTTTCGAAAGCCTCAGGCCTTTTTTTTGCCGTAAATTTTCCGCTCTGTCCATTCCAGCCATAGTTTTTCGCGCTCTTCCTGCGGCATCTGCCAGTCCGATGTTTCTGCGCGCAGCCTTTCGGTCAGAAAATGCAGAATCATCGCACCCGTAACTGAAATATTATAACTTTCGGTAAAGCCGCGCATCGGCAACGCGATCGCCGCATCGGCGTTTTCTATGGCCCAGTCTGATAATCCCCAATGTTCACTGCCCAATGCGACAGCGTATTTTTTCGTGATGTCGAGTTCTCGCAAAGAGTGGGATTTCCCCCGCGGGCTTGTCGCCAAAATTGTATAACCTGCGGCTCTCAGGCTTTCATAGGCCTTTTTTGTGCTTTCAGGTATCCCCTCAGGCCTGATGCGAAAATCCGTTTTTTCTGGAATCGGCTGCACACGGTAGCGGTGAATGCTGAGCCAGTGCGATGCATGCCCCGAGACTTTGGAATGCACGGTAAACTTATGCCGGTTTTCCGCGATATGGATGTCCTGTATGCCCAGGCCATCCGCCGTGCGCAACACGGCATTGCCGTTGAGTGGATCAAAAATATCTTCCAGAAGTACAGTGATGCGGCGTGTGCGTTGGTTTAGCGCATTGAGAATGCGGTCACGGCGTTTCTCGGTGAGAAATTTTGCATCCATTGATTGCAAAAAATCTTCGCTGCATATGCTGCCCGTCAACCGCATTTGCGGCGGTAGTCATCGCAGTATGATGTGACATAATATATTCAGGGTGTTTTTTGCGTCCGGGTAGAAATCCCATTCGTGTTTGACAGGCCAGGCAGGGGGAGCCAGCTTTGTACACGGCCGGTCGGCCATCCCCCTTGCGGGAAAAAAAAGCGTAGTTTGGGGAATAAAATCCTCATAACGTTTGACGCTCTGTTGAGCATTCACATTGTGGCTTTCGCGAATCGCGTGTGGCGCAGTTCGTCGATCTGTTCTTTGACAGACGGATAATGAATAGAAAATTGTTATGAAGCTTGAAATTGCAGCAATGCAATGGCAAGGACTTCGTAAATTTCTTTAAGAACCTTGAGCAAAAGTCGTGCCGAACTTGATTCGGCACGCATAAAGTCCTGAGACTTTTCGTAAGAAAGGCCTAAGGCAAAGAATAACATGAACAGCAGCCAGGTTGAGGCGAAACGAGAGTTTCGCCATTACAGGTTTGTTTAAAAGGGCTAATTATTAGCTCTTCGTTTAACTTTAGATCGCTATGCGATCTTAAACTATAATGGAGAGTTTGATTCTGGCTCAGAACGAACGCTGGCGGCGCGTCTTAAACATGCAAGTCGAACGATCTGTAGCAATACAGGGAGTGGCGGACGGGTGAGGAACACGTAGGAATCTACCTAGAAGAGCGGGACAACTTTGGGAAACCGGGGCTAATACCGCATAGTACAGTGATGTTAAAGGGCTAGCAATAGTCGCTTCTAGATGAGCCTGCGGTCTATCAGCTTGTTGGCGGGGTAACGGCCCACCAAGGCTACGACGGATAGCCGGTCTGAGAGGATGATCGGCCACACTGGCACTGAGACACGGGCCAGACTCCTACGGGAGGCAGCAGTTAAGAATCTTGCGCAATGGACGAAAGTCTGACGCAGCGACGCCGCGTGAAGGATGAAGGCTTTCGGGTTGTAAACTTCGGTAGACTGGGAAGAAAAAGTATGTTCGTTGAGGGCATACATTGACGGTACCAGTCTGAAGCCCCGGCTAATTACGTGCCAGCAGCCGCGGTAATACGTATGGGGCAAGCGTTGTTCGGAATTATTGGGCGTAAAGGGCTCGCAGGTGGTTTGTTAAGTTGGTGGTTTAATCTCTGGGCTCAACCCAGAGTCAGCCTCCAAAACTGGCGAACTTGAGTACGATAGGGGATAGCGGAATTCTCGGTGTAGCGGTGGAATGCGTAGATATCGAGAGGAACACCAATGGCGAAGGCAGCTATCTGGATCGTAACTGACACTCATGAGCGAAAGTGCGGGGAGCAAACAGGATTAGATACCCTGGTAGTCCGCACCGTAAACGTTGTATACTAGTTGTTGGCGGTTTCAACGCCGTCAGTGACGACGCTAACGCATTAAGTATACCGCCTGGGGAGTATGCTCGCAAGGGTGAAACTCAAAGAAATTGACGGGGGCCCGCACAAGCGGTGGAGCATGTGGTTTAATTCGACGATACGCGAGAAACCTTACCTGGGTTTGACATGGATTTGACTGGGGTAGAGATACCCCTTCCCGCAAGGGCAGATTCACAGGTGTTGCATGGTCGTCGTCAGCTCGTGTTGTGAGATGTTGGGTTAAGTCCCGCAACGAGCGCAACCCCTATCTTCTGTTACCATCATTAAGTTGGGGACTCTGAAGAAACCGCCGGTGACAAACCGGAGGAAGGTGGGGATGACGTCAGATCAGCATGGCCCTTATATCCAGGGCTACACACGTGCTACAATGGCCAGTACAGAGGGACGCAAAGCCGCGAGGTGGAGCAAATCCCACAAAGCTGGTCTCAGTTCAGATTGCAGTCTGCAACTCGACTGCATGAAGTCGGAATCGCTAGTAATCGCAAATCATCATGTTGCGGTGAATACGTTCCCGGGCCTTGTACACACCGCCCGTCACACCACCCGAGTTGGAGGTACCCGAAGAGGCTGTTGCCAACCGCAAGGAGGCAGGTCGCTAAGGTAAATTCGGCGAGGGGGGTGAAGTCGTAACAAGGTAGCCGTACCGGAAGGTGCGGCTGGATCACCTCCTTAAAAGGAAATCAGTTGATCCTGAAGTTTTTCCGCAAGGAAAAGCATTAGGACCTCAAGGTCACATTATCCGTCTACTAAAGAACAGATCAGGGCCTCGGTTAATTACCAAGGGCTTTGAAAAGAAGAGCTTGTAGCACCTAGTGCGGATAGCTTTCGTTGGGAGGAAATAGGCCGTAGCGCTTGTAGCACTTCCGCGAAATGCTGCGCATTTCGCTCCAGAGAGCGAAGACGCTCGCATCGGTTAGAGCACTCGCCTGATAAGCGAGGGGTCGCTAGCGACGAGAACTGCGACTAAGAGTTTCAGGCATATAAGCGCTTGTAGCTCAGCGGTTAGAGCACTCGCTTGATAAGCGAGGGGTCGCTAGTTCAATTCTAGCCAGGCGCACACCTCGATGGGTGGATGTACCTGTCGAACTTACGGGGCTTTAGCTCAGCTGGGAGAGCGCCTGATTTGCATTCAGGAGGTCAGCGGTTCAATCCCGCTAAGCTCCAAAAGGCTTTCCGAAGGAAAGTCGGGGAATTTCAGATAAAGATCTGAAATCCATTTGAAATAGGATTAAGGAGATAAGCAAGGCCAAACGGTCGTTGCGGTTGGTTCACCACCAGCATCTTCACAGAGGGAAACCTCTGGTAGAGTCATAGAGATGGCTCCACCAAGTTTGACAACGAATATGGGTAGAGGATTAATAAGATGCACGCGAGTGTATTGAGTTGATCCAACACAATTTTGAAGAAGATTTAAAGAAAAGCGCATCGAATATGCAAGTCAGCATATTCTTTATGAGAAGAAGTCAAAGTGTCAAAGACGATATAAAGGAAACTCAATCAGGTAGATTGAGTGGAGCATAATATGGTCAAGTATTTAAGGGCGTACGAAGGATGCCTTGGCACTACCAGGCGATGAAGGACGTGGTTACCTGCGATAAGTCCCGGCGAGCTGGAAGCAAGCTATTACCCGGGAATCTCCGAATGAGAAAACTCTGTACGGCAAAACCGTATAATTCCAGCAATGGAAAGCTAAACTCAGGGAATTGAAACATCTTAGTACCTGAAGGAAAAGAAAGTAAAAACGATTTCGTTAGTAGCGGCGAGCGAACGCGAAACAGCCTAAACCGAAGTTATGTCAAGCTTGAGGGCGTTGTGACATCGGTGTTGTAGGGCTGGCATGGGTTCACCTCAATGGACCTGCAAAGTTACCAAAGTGTTGCGTAGAAGAAGTGTTTGGGAAAACACGCCACAGCGGGTGATAGCCCCGTATTTTAAACGCAATGCTCTTTGAGCCAGTTCCTGAGTACCACGGAGTACGTGAAGTTCCGTGGGAATCCGCGAAGACCATTTCGCAAGGCTAAATACTCGGTAGTGACCGATAGTGAACAAGTACTGTGAAGGAAAGGTGAAAAGCACCGCGGGAGCGGAGTGAAATAGAACCTGAAATCGTACGCTTACAAGGTATGGAAGGGCGTAAGCCTGACCGTGTGCCTTTTGTAGCATGAGCCTGCGAGTTACTGTATGCAGCAAGGTTAAGGGATTTAAGTTCCGGAGCCGAAGCGAAAGCGAGTCTGAATAGGGCGATTTTAGTTGCATGCTTTAGACCCGAAGTTGAGTGATCTAGCCTTGGTCAGGATGAAGTGGCAGTAACATGCCATGGAGGTCCGAACTCGTGAATGTTGAAAAATTCTGAGATGAACTGAGGCTGGGGGTGAAAGGCCAATCAAACTCAGCGATAGCTGGTTCTCCTCGAAATGTATTTAGGTACAGGGTTCGATGTTTCGTTGTAGGGGTAGAGCGCTGTTTGGGCTAGGGGCCTTACCCGGTTACCAAACCCAGGCAAACTACGAATACTACAACGTTAGAGTTGAGCACTGAGTCAGTGGGTGATAACGTTCATTGGCGAGAGGGAGACAACCCGGACCGACAGCTAAGGTTCCTAAATCTATGCTAAGTGATAAAGGATGTTCAATCGCACAGACAATTAGGAGGTTGGCTTAGAAGCAGCCACCCTTTAAAGAGTGCGTAATAGCTCACTAATCGAGCGATTGGGCGCCGAAAATGTACGGATCTAAGCATAGTACCGAAGCTTCGGATGTGTAGCAATACACGTGGTAGAGGAGCGTTCCTACAGCGGCGAAGGTATAGCGAGAGCAGTGCTGGAGCGGTAGGAAGTGAGAATGCAGGCATGAGTAGCGAAAATGACGGTTAAATTCCGTCACACCGTAAGCCCAAGGGTTCCGCAGCAAGGTAACTCCGCTGCGGGTTAGCCGGTACCTAAGGTGAGGCCGAAAGGCGTAACCGATGGCAACCTGGTTTATATTCCAGGGCTTAGTTTAAGTGGTTTGAGCGATGGGGTGACGCAAGAAGATAGGGAATCAGCCTAATGGATGGCTGTATAAGGTCGTAGGCGTTGAGATGGTCAGGTAAATCCGGCCGTTGAGCTGAAAGCTGATATCGAGTGGGCCTTCGGGTTTCACGAAGTTTCTGATTCTATGCTGCCAAGAAAAACCTCTAAGTTACACTTAGACTAAACCGTACCCTAAACCGACACAGGTGGGCGAGGAGAGAATCCTCAGGTGCGCGAGAGAAACCTCGTTAAGGAACTCGGCAAAATGACCCCGTAACTTCGGGAGAAGGGGTGCCTCATTATCGTGCAAGCGAGAAGAGGCTGCAATAAAGAGTCCGCGGCGACTGTTTACCAAAAACACAGGTCTCTGCAAACACGTAAGTGGATGTATAGGGGCTGATACCTGCCCGGTGCTGGAAGGTTAACAGGAGATGTTAGACGTAAGTCGAAGCATTGAATCGAAGCCCCAGTAAACGGCGGCCGTAACTATGACGGTCCTAAGGTAGCGAAATTCCTTGTCGGGTAAATTCCGACCTGCACGAATGGTGTAACGACTGTGGAACTGTCTCAACGAGGATCTCGGCGAAATTGTAGTGGCAGTGAAGATGCTGCCTACCCGCAGTGGGACAGAAAGACCCCGTGAACCTTTACTGTAACTTGGCATTGGTTTTCGGTTTTGTATGTGTAGGATAGGTGGGAGACCCTGAAGTTGCGGCGCTAGCCGTGATGGAGTCGTCCTTGAAATACCACCCTTACGAAATTGAAAACCTAACCTGGCGTTACTTTTGTGTTCGAACATCGACGATTGCTTCGCAATCGCCTTTGAAGAATCAAAAACGATCAGAGCCTTGGGTAATTTTCACATCTTTCTTCCTAATTATAGGATAAGAGTTAACGAGTATATTTATTCAAGGCTCCAATCGAACATAAAAGCAACGTCAGGGACAATGTCAGGCGGGCAGTTTGACTGGGGCGGTCGCCTCCCAAAGAGTAACGGAGGCGCCCTAAGGTTCCCTCAGCACGGTTGGAAATCGTGCGAAGAGTGTAAAGGCATAAGGGAGCTTGACTGTAAGACAAACAAGTCGAGCAGGGACGAAAGTCGGGCTTAGTGATCCGGTGGTTTCCGCATGGAAGGGCCATCGCTCAACGGATAAAAGGTACTCCGGGGATAACAGGCTTATCGCGTCCAAGAGTCCATATCGACGACGCGGTTTGGCACCTCGATGTCGGCTCGTCGCATCCTGGGGCTGGAGCAGGTCCCAAGGGTTTGGCTGTTCGCCAATTAAAGCGGCACGCGAGCTGGGTTCAGAACGTCGTGAGACAGTTCGGTCCGTATCCACTGTGGGCGTTGGAAATTTGAGAGGACTTGTCCCTAGTACGAGAGGACCGGGATGAACGAACCTCTGGTGTACCGGTTGTGGCGCCAGCTGCAACGCCGGGTAGCTATGTTCGGAAGGGATAACCGCTGAAAGCATCTAAGCGGGAAGCCTGCCTCAAGATAAGATTTCCCTGGTGGGGTTCGCCCCATCCTAAAGACCCCTGGCCAACTACCAGGTTGATAGGCTATAGGTGTAAACAGAGTAATCTGTGAGCCAAGTAGTACTAATCGGTCGTGAGGCTTGACCATATTATGCTCCAGAAACTTTCCGCAGGAAAGTTAGTGGGCTACCCAATAAGGCTGTTTGAGGCGAAAGCCTCAACGCTAACCCGAAGCAGGCGTAAGCCGCTTTAGCAGGCACTTGCAACGCAAGTGCCGAGGCTGAGGGTTAGCGAAGCCTTATGGGCAGCCCCAAAAGAAATTAAAACCATATTCGAAATCAAATATTCACAATCCAAATCTGTACGCAATAGAGCAAGGGTCACACCCGTTCCCATCCCGAACACGGAAGTTAAGACTTGCATCGCCAATGGTACTTGGTCCTTCGGGGCCCGGGAGAGTAGGACGCGTACAGTTTTGGATTGTGAAGCACGAAAGGCTCCCTTGGGAGCCTTTTTTGTTTTGGAAGTACGCAATAGAGCAAGTAACATGAAGGGCTCCGGGATTTATCTGTTGCAATCCCTCATTTTCTCTTTTCCCGCGGCAATGAAAACATAGTCTCCGCTTACCATGCCCCTGACTACCGTGAACTCCAGCTTCCCGTCTTTCAGTTTCGTGCTCAGAGTGTTCACATATGGATCTTCCGGATCATTCCATTCGATAAATACCATGCTTCCGTTAATCCAATACTTTCCTTGTAAGGTTTCCCAGGCTCCGCTGCTTTGCTCAATGGAATGAAACCAAAGTTCCATTTTATTATTTTTCAGAAAACGGACTCCCCGTAGGCACGAATCCGCGGCAAGCCAGTTCGTTTCTTGCAGCACGACTTCCAGGCTCTGCTTTTGAGGGCCCTTAGGCGCGGCGCTTCCCGAGTGGAATTGCCAGGCAATAAGGAATGCCGATGCGAGTTTTATCGGCCTCACAGGGCGCCGGAAGGGCCGATTGCAAACTTACAATGCGGTCGCATGACGCAGTCGTCGCATTTCGGGTTTGTCGGGCGGCAGGTCTCGCGTCCCAGAAACGAGATACACATACCGGCATGGTGCCAGAGCGGCTTTGAAATGGCCTGCATCAGGTCCTTCTCCATACGTGTGCCATCCTTCGCCTGAGAGATGCCGAGTCGGGGAATCACGCGCAATACGTGTAAATCCACAATAATGCCTTCGGCAGGTTCTTTCATTTCGCGGCGGATGACATTGGCTGACTTACGTCCGATGCCATCCAATGCGGTCAGATCTTCCATTTTCAACGGGATTTTGCCGTCTGCCAGCTTCGTCGCGGTTTTATGAAGCCAGACGCACTTATTGGCAAAATTAACTACCCCGCTTAGGTAGGGGTGCAAGGCCTCCGGGCTGGCTTTGGCAATGGCGGCAAAGTCGGGGAAGGCTGTAAAAAAAGGCGGGGCGACCTTGTTGATGTGTTTATCAGAATCCCGAGCCGATAACACGACCATAACGATTAATTGATAGAGATTTTTATAGAGGAGCGGATGCGGGGTATTCTGGTACTTCGCGATCAGGGGACCAAATTTTTCATCCCATGAGCCCGGAGGTTCATCCCCGAACAGGTTGTCCTGGCTTTTTTGCTGGCGCGGCATTTTGCATCGAATGAAAAGCGGGTTTTCGCCGCAATCAAAAATCTACTTTACTTTCGCCGCAGTTAGCCCACCTGCGTTGCCGATGCGGCTTTTCTGGGCGGTGCTTCTTCTGACGCAACCCGTGTTCTCAATTATTGACAATGCTGAAATTAATCTGACAGGTCGCAACCCGGCCTTGCTGCGGGGGTTCTGGGATTTCAAAGGATTGCCCAACGCTTCCGCAGGGCAGGCGTGGAGCAGGTTGCGGATAGATAAAGAATGGCGGCTCCAGGGAATTGAAAAGGCAGAGCGCGGCTTATTTCGGTTGAAACTGAATATTCCCCAGCCTCTGCGCACAGGTGATTTTGCCCTGATTTTGCCGCCGGTTTCAGCGGCGCTAAAAATCTATTTTAACGGGCAGCTTGTGACCGAAAAGGGAAGGGTCGTGCCGGAGTTGCGCTATCCACAGAATTCATCCGAGGCCTTTGCCTGGTACCCGATTAAGAGAGAATTACTGGTACCGGCAGAGGGGCAGTTATTGACTCTTGAGATGACGGGGTATCAGGGCGGCGGCGGTATTTACGGCAACTCGCATATCTATTTCGGTGGTGTGGATGAAATCCGCGAAAAATTCAATTTCATTTTTTTGACCACGGCGTTCCTTGCGGCGGCAATCTTCATGATCGCGGTTTTTCATTTTGCCCTCGTGCCCGACCGCAACTACCGTCGCGCAAACCTGCACTACGTTTTGCTTTCGCTGGCGATGGCCTGCCATATTCTTGGGATGAATGGTCTCGGTTATTACATTGTGGATAGTTTCATTTTTAACGCTGCCCTCATCCATATTATTCTCGCTGTCTTTCCCTTCACACTGATCGGCTTCTCGCTGCGGTATTTCCGCCTGAAATTTCCCCTGATCCGCGCCGTGTCGTACTGGTTTGCGGCGCTCTTGGGTGCGATCCTTCTGGCCTCGGTTGTTTATCCCGGAATCATTCCCTATTACCTTTCTTACGGATTGCCCGCGGGGTTTATGGCGATGGCGCTGGCGCTGATTTTTTCAATCTACGCGGCCGTCCGGGGTGTTTTGGCGGGAACCGAAGGTGCTCGCCTGGTGCTCACCGGATTTGTTGTTTATAGTGCCACGGTCGTTAACGACATGATCTCCTATTTCTCCTACGCGACGCCGGTCACGCTTGCCGATGGGGGATTTCTCTTTGCGGTGGTGTGTATCGCCGTCGCGCTGGCAGGCAGATTGCAGCGGGCGGCGCTCGAAAAAGATGAGCTCAGGGAATGGAAAAAGGAGATCTCGCTCGCCGCGCAGATACAGAATTTGTCGCTGCCAAAGCGTTCGCTGCGCACAAAACACCTCAGTATTGAGACTCTTTTTAAACCGATGAAAATCATTGGCGGTGATTTTTTTGCCTTCCATGAAATTTCCGAGCACGCCACGGGAGTTTTTATCGCAGATGTCTCGGGCCACGGTATCGCCGCGGCGCTGCTGGTGAGTACCATCAAATCCATATTTCTCCAGCAGAAGGATTTTGCCCACGATCCGGCGTTGCTGATGCGCAATATGAATTCGGCGCTTTACCCGCATTTACAGGAACAATTTATCACCGCTGCGTACTGCATCATGGATTTCGAGACCGGTAAAATGCGTGTCGCGCAGGCGGGGCATCCGCCTATTTATTTACTGCAGAATAATCACACCGACCTGGATAAAGTGAAGCCCAAAGGCCGTTTTTTCGGTTTTGCCCCCGACCTGCAGTATGAGACGGCCGAGCTGGATTTATCGCTGTACTCGCGTATTTTTCTCTATTCTGACGGCGTTATCGAAGCAGGTTCGCTTCAGGGCTCGCCCTATACGGTGACGCGCCTGGAAGACTTTCTGGTGGAATCGGCTTCGTATTCGGGCGACAAGCTGCTTGCGGAGCTCGAGCGCGACGTGCATTTAAGAGCGAGAACGCAGATGAATACGGACGACGATTCGAGCTGTGTGGTGATCGATCTGCAGGCGGCCTGAGCGCTACGGTTGCGCTGTGGTGGCGAATTTTGCGAAAAAAGCTGCGGAGGAAATACAGTTCTGCATGGCATGCGCAGCGACAGCGGGCCAGATACTCTGCGTGCGCCATGTCATGTACTGAAAGATTGCGGCCATCACGAGTATCGGCGGCAGGGCGCTCAGGCTGTGTTTACCTTCGATGTGGCTCGCCGTAAAGAGCAGGCCGCAGAATACTGCACCCATCAGAATTTTTTTCGGCGACTCGACTCCATAAACCAGCACACCGAAAATCAGGCCGCGAAAGATCCATTCCTCATAGCCGGGAACGGCAACGGAAGTGACAACGATGAAGGCCGTTTTATGCTGTAAGATATCCGCGCCGTTGAGAAATCCCAATTGCTGCGGTTCGACTTTGATGAAATGGTAGAGGGCACTGAAAAAAACGAGGCTGGCAAAGGTTAAGGCGCAGGAAAGCAAGACATCGCGCGCCTTCACCGCACTGAATGAGAAAATGCCGCAGCGCGTGAATTTGATAAGCAGCGGCGCCGGTATCAGAAAACCTGCCATCTGCATCACGACACTCTGCATGAGAAAACGAAACGGTAATCCGTGCTCCGTAAGCATTTTGGGGTCGATCGGTTTCCACATCAGGAACAGCAAGGCGATCAGCTGGATCAACAGGAAGCTGGCGATCAGATAGACCAGAACGGCGATATAACGTTGCCACAACGGGCGCGGCGTAGGTGCAAACTCCATAGGATTTGCCGTCAGCGTTCGTAATTGCGTGAGACTGTCGTGATAATTCCGCCGCGGGCGCCGTAGACCACGGTGACCTTCGCTCGGCGCATGTCGGCCGCGAGCAGAATGTCATCCATCACGCGGTTCACGACATTTTCATGGAAAATGCCGAGATTACGGTAGGCGAGAAAATATTCTTTCAGCGATTTCAGCTCGAGACAATACTTATCGGGCGAGTATTCAATCACCACCGTGCCAAAATCGGGTAGCCCGGTTTTAGGGCAGATCGCCGTGAACTCGGGAAAATCCAGGTGGATGTCATAGTCGCGGTCGACGTAGATATTCTCGAAAACGTCGATCGCCGGAAGTTCGAGGGTGCGGATGTGACTCTGCCGTCCCTCATAACCGTCGGCGGGGGGATTTCCCCCTGGAACTTTACTCACGCCGCGTTTGTTACAGCGACCGCGAGACCTGCGAGGTAGCGGCGGCTCATCTGGTGGAAGTACGGGAATACTTTCGCCTTCGACGCCGCAATGTCGCTGATGTTTTTCTGCTTCGCGATCTGCAGTTGTTGCGCAAGCAGTATCGAGACGTAGATGTGAGCGAATGCCGTAACCATATCGATGGATACGGCTTCTTTCTCGGCGCGTTCTTTGTACTGCGGTACGAGTTTCGCCAGGGTATCTACATCGGCATTCAGCCCGGTTTTTTGCGCCGCGTCGCTGAGCTTGTTGATTTCACCACGCAGGTGTGCCAGCAAGAAGCCGTTTTCACGCAGGCCTTCGACGATACCGCCGATCGCAGCGACCGCCTGAAGCTGTGTTGTGCCTTCGTAGATCGTGCAGATACGCGCGTCGCGGTAGATTTTCGCGATGTCGTATTCTTCGGTATAACCCGAGCCACCGAAGATTTGCAGTGAGTGGTAGGCCACAAAATTGGCGTATTCGCTGCAAAACAGCTTCGCTGTGGGAGTCAGGAGTTTCGCGAGTTTATCGAGACGAACGACATCTTCGTTCTTACGTGCCGCGCGCTCGTCGCTTTCTTTGATGAGTTTTGCGGAGAGGCCGTCGTAGTGATCGACGACTTCACAGGCGCGGTATACCAGCGCCCGCATGCCCTGGATATAGGCTTCATTGTCGTCGAGAATCCGGCGGACGGCGGCAAGTTTATCGATCGTGGCGCCGAACTGCACGCGCTCTGAAGCGTACTTGATACCTTCGGCATGGGCGGCTTGCGCGATACCCAAAGACTGTACGGCGATGCCCATGCGTGCACCGTTCATCATCCCCATCGCATAGCGTATGAGGCCTAAACCTTCTTCGCCGATGAGTTCAGCCTTGCTGTTTTCAAACACGATTTCGCAGGTGGGAGAGATATGGAGGCCCAGTTTCTCTTCGATGCGTGCGACTTCGATATCGTTGCTGTGCACGAGAAAAAAGGACAATCCTTTCGCGCCCGCACCGCCGGAACGTGCGAGAGTGAGGATCACACTGGGTTTGTCGCCCATGCCGCAGCCGTGGGTGATGAAACGTTTGGTGCCGGTCAGGCGCCAGGCACCGGCATCGTCTTTTACGGCTTTTGTCGCCACGCGCGAAAGGTCTGAACCGTAGTTGGGTTCGGTGAGCGCCATGGCTCCTGTGACTTCACCCGCGGACATTTTGGGCACCCATTCGTCGGTCATCTTTTGGCCGCCGAAACGTTCGATGACTTCAGCGAGGTTATAACAACCGAGGGCAATACCGAAGGCTGGGTCGGCGCGGGATACCAGCTCCATGACGATGGAAGATGCAGAGAGATTCATACCCAAACCACCGTGGTGGCGACCCATCGCATAACCTAAGAGACCTGATTGTGTGAAGAGGTCGACGAGGCGTACCATGTCGGGGGGAAATGTAACCTTGCCGCTGTTAAATTTGAGGCCGTGTTTATCCATCGCACGTGCTGCGCCGGCAACTTCGACACCGGCGAGTTCACCCGTTTGCTGCCATACGGCTTTATAGCCTTCGACGGCTTCTTCGGTGTTGTTAGGGGCAAATTCAAGATGTTTATCGCCGGTTTTTTTGAATTCGGCGCCGTCTTTAAAGCCTTCTTCTTTGAGCGGAATGATCGTCGCCCAGTCGATGAAATGATCCACCGTAAATGCCAGATCTGCATTGTCGTCGAAATAGTTACCTTGTACCATGTTTCCTCCCAAGGCTGCCGAAGCAGCTGCGCCGAAACGCGTCGATGATCGTCGACGTGTTCTGGAGACGAAACAGGTCGTCAATCCAGATGGGCATTGTAGCGATCGTTCCAGAGGTCTACAGGGTCGGTTTCGTCTAAATAGTTGGCACAAATCAGGCGCCCATTCGTCTTAAGTAGGATAGGGGGCAAAATGAAACTTGCATATCAACTTACATTATTATTGGCTGCTGTGGCAGGGTGCGCTAAGAGCAGTTCTGATACCAGCTCTTCCGATGTCAGCGATGCGATAGAGAGCCAGATCAGCACACTGAACGGGGCGACGAGTGACGTCAATGCCGGCAATACCAGTACTGCCATCGCCTACATGAGCCCTGCCGAGCAGAAGCTGCTCGATCGTCAGAGTTTTGGGCAGAGAATCGGCGAATATGCCGGCCGGCTCTTGGATTCGAGCCTGCACGCAACATCAGTTTCTGTCAGCTGCAGTTCCGGTGGTTTTACTGATACGCCATCGACGAGTTTCAGCGGCAACAGCGGTTCTGTTCTCGTGACCCGGCAATGGAGCAACTGCACCGGTGATCTGGGCGCGTTCAAGCGCAACGGCACTGTTTACCTGCAATTCAGCGGCCTGCAGGGCACGACGCCCTATGTACAGAATGGCGCAACCCTGGTCCGCGCTACCTCATCGCTGACGATGACCCGCACCCGAACCGGCAATTATGTCGATATTTCAGGAAACGATACGGCCAATCAGGCGAGCGGCGCCAACGGAAACCAGAAATTTACCTGGACGGGAAACACTGCATACACGCTGGCTATCAATGAGACGAGGACGGGAAAAATGCCTTCGGGTTCCACGCTATTCCGCCATGTTGTCACGACGCCGACTCCGTTAGCGGTGAGCTTTAGCAACACGACGCGGACAATCCAGTCCGGGTCAGTAAAAATCGCGCATACACTCGCGAACTTTGATGTCACCACAACGTTTTCCAATGCGGTGTGGAATACCAGCAGCTGTCAACCGGTGAGCGGCAGTGCAACAGTGACGGTTTCGGGATCGATCACCGGCACCGGTACGCTCAGCTTCAGTAACGGCACGATTAACTTTACCTACGGCGATAGCTCAGGAACCATTACGACTCCCGGCTGTTGACACGGGCCTTTGGCCCGCCTGGGTTTACATCAGGTACTTGTTGAGTTCCACAGGGTCGGTGGTCTCATCAAAGGTTTCGCCGCACTTAATGCATTGGTAGTTAATGTGAATGGGCTTCACGGAGATGCCCGTATAAAGACCAACGCTTCCCCAGAACGTATATTTGTTCTTACGAATCACATGCGGATGACTGCGGTTATGGCCGCAGGAGCATGTTTTTGTGCCTGGCGCCGTGGTTACTTCCATATTGCCAACTTACGTAATTTTACTCTTCACCGCAAGAATTTCTTCATTCGTAAAAAGCGGGCTTGTCAGCGACTGTGCTTCATCGAGTAGCTTTTGCATGTCGCCGCGCAGGCGGTTGGTAAAATTCTCAACGGCCACGCGCCGGTCCTTGCGGTTCTCGGTTACAATCTCGGAAAGTTTGTACGGTTTGCCGAACAGAATATGCGCGCGGCGCGGCAGGTGCGAGGGAACTCCACCCAGTGCCCTCGGGATTTTTTTGAACATATACGATTCATAACGGTCGAGCCATTCATAGAGCCGCTCGGGCGTCGGGTTATCCAGGATATAATCGCGTTTCATGACGATGAAGTCAAAGATCAGCACTGCATCCTTATGCGCCTCTTTAATGGTCTTGCTGCTCAGTTTCGGCAGTTTCGGGTCGGGGTATCTTAACTGGTGGAGCTCCACCAAAGCAAAGAGCCGGCGCCACTTACGGATAGCGTCTTCATTCGGGTCAAAATTCGCCGCCTGGATCTTTTCTGCTAATTGGTTGAGCATGGCATGGCGTACGCGGCCGATACGGAAATCAAAATCTTTTCCCGGCTCGACCGTCACTTTGAAGTCCGCTTCGGCCTTTTCGAGCAGCAACCGGCCCACCGTCAGAAAACGGTGCAACAGGTGTTTGCCCGTGGTATCGAGGCCCAGCTTTTTTTCGATCTTACCCAGCGATCGACTCAGGTCATGCAGGATCTTCTCTTTCGGCGATGTGATGACAAACTTCATGAATCCGTACCAGACGTTGATATCGGCGTTCGGGTCGATCTTGCGGGCATCTTCGAGACCCCAGAGGCCCAGCTGGGCGACGCCCGGCTGGAACGGCATCAGCGTATCGACTTCACCCGAGGTTGGCTCGCCTTCGGGAAAAATGACAAGCTTACCGGTGGGTTCGGATAAAATTTTGCGCGTGAGTTTCATTGCGTCGCGGTCGGGAACACCGGCGATGACCGAATACGCACCGATGCGGCGGATGGCCCAGCCGATCAGGCCGCCCTGCCAGTTGAAGACCTGGCGCGAGGCCATGAATTTGAAGCGCTGGCCGAGCAAACGGCCCAGGTAGAAAACCAGTGGTGGTTCAGCCGTCGAAGGATGGTTCGTGAAAAACAGCAGGCGTTCGTTTTTAAACTTTTTCAGCGTCGCGATATCCTCATCGCGGATAATCACCTGCTTGATGTTCTGCATGGCGCCCAAAAGCGGGAAAAACAGCTTGGAGGCCAGCCAGGGTAAAAAACGGTTCTCAACGGGTGGGATAAAGTGGCGCATCAGAAAGGGCTGTGTGAACGGCCTGTTTTGTCAATGATTTAGGCCCTGATAAAACACAAAAACTTGACGACATGTTTAATTTTGCTATTTTTACTACATGAGCCGGATAGTCCACGTCGTCAAAGATGATTGCACAAGCTGCAGCCTTTGCGCCGATACGCATCCGCAGTATTTTCGCCTCGACAGCGACGACCTCGCTGAGACGCACAATGCGGGCGAGAACGTAAACAACGCTTCGGTTGCCGAAGCTGACTACGCCAAGGTGCAAGAGTCGATCGACGACTGCCCGGGCGAGTGCATTAAGTGGAAAGAGTAGCCAGCGCCCCAAGGCGATGAGCGATTCTGACCTTGCGCTGGCCAACCGCTGGCACGAACATTACCGTAAACTCGAGAATATGTACCTGAAGAGCGCGCAGATCAACGCGTTCTTTAAGCCCGGTCTCAAAGTCGGCCGCATGGAAGCCGAAGTGACGATTCCCGTACGCCCTGATTTTTTTCATGCCGCGCAGTCCGTGCACGGTGCGGTGTATTTCAAGGCGCTCGACGATGCGGCTTTTTTTGCAGCGAACTCGATCGTGACCGACGTCTTCGTGCTGACACTGACGTTTCAGGTACAGCTGACGCGCGCCATTAAGGGCGGCGTCATGACCGCGAAGGGCAAGGTTTTACAGAACCTGGGCAACCAGATCATCGCCGAATCGATACTCTACGACGACCGCGGCAAAGAGGCCGCGCGCGGTAACGGCGTGTTTGTTAAAAGCAAGGTTGCCCTCTCGCCCGAAATCGGCTATCGGTGAGTGGGATAACCTGCCGCAAGAGATTCAGCCGACGATCTTGATCTGCAGCGAGGCCAATGCGATGAGGGCGATACCGGCGAGGCTTATTGCCCAGATTAATGTGCGGAAATATGCAACCCCGGAAAGATACAAGGGCCAGTAAATAACCCTGCTGTAGAAAAATATTTGTGCACCGAGCGTGGTCTGCTCGCGCGCTGCGCCAGCGACAACGGCTGTGAGTGCGACGGCGGTAAAGATAATCAGGTTTTCTCCCATGTTTTTCGCCGCACGGTCGGCGCGGGCCATCGTGAGGGTGCGGTCGGGCAATTTATCGCGGCTGCCGAAAGCAAGCAGCATGCCTGGCCATGTCCAGCCTTTGACATGGTAGAGACTCGCGAATAACAGCATTACCCAGTAGAGCAAGACCGAGGCGAGCAGAAAGTAAAGAACCGGAAAATTTTGTAGCATAGGTTACGAGAAAATATACCGCCGGACACGCAAGCGCTTTCCGGCGGGGGCTCCCACTTTTACCTGCCGACTATACCAGCGGCTTCGGGCCTGAAGCGATAGAGATAATATGGCCCCTTGGCTTTCACCGTTGCCGCGCTCTGTAAAATTACCTCGTTGAGTGAGCTTGCCGTGAGATAGGTATATCCGTCCGGCGCGAAACTCATGCCGTCGGGCCAGCGCAGCGCCGTATCGCGGTAAAGTGTCTGCAGGTAGCGCGTGTTCGGGTCGATGAGGTGGATGGCCGAATGTTCCGGATCGGTGACATAGATATTGCCTGCGGTATCGATGCTGATGCCGTCAGTCATACTCTTGGTGGCAAAACGTTCGACGGCCGCCGCCAGGTTGGCGTTCGAAACCGAGAAGTCGGCGAGCGTTGCCGTGCGTATGCGGTAGAGATCCATCGAGTTGAAGGGCCCGTAGTAGAGCCATTCGCCCGCCGCATCGAGTGTAATCGAGTCGGCGTTGAACACCACTGGATATCCCAACACTTTGAACGGTGCGCCGTTGACGCGGATCTGGTAATCGCCGCCTGTCACCGACGTGGTACCTTCAAGCACCCGGCGCGCTTTTTTCTGCACAATGTCATAGACGATGAGCGCGCCCTTGCGGCCGAGTGGATTTGTATCGGTGATGTAAATACGGTTGCGGGCGACATCGATCTGCATATCGTTCAGCACCGAGTCTTTCACTGCGATATCTTTCGGAAAAACAAACTCGTGCACAAGCGCGTGTGACGTTATATCGAATGCGTAGAGTTTTGGCGTCGTTGTCAGCGTGCCGAGCAGTGAAGGGTTTGCATAGTCGAGCACCCAGAGGCGGTTCAGTGCATCGACGCGCAGCGAAAGCACGCTCACGAACTTCGCCTGGAAGGCCGCGTCGGGAAACGGAACCACCGCGCCGGCTGCGAGTTCGGCTACTTTAACGGGTGGCTGTCCCTCGGGGAAAAAGGAAAAAAATATCCGGCCGTTAGGCGCGGCAGAGACATTGCCCGATGGGTATTCGAGCGTGGCCACGCTCTCCATTTCAGAGAAAGCGTGGCGTGGCAGCGTCGAAAGGTCGGGAAAGTCGGTCACGGCGCAGGCGCTTAGCGCGACTACGGGCAAAAATCGTATGATTCGATTCATGTTGTTCTCCTTGGCCTATATTGCGGGCGCGTAGATGACGCCTGTCTTATCGACTTCATCGCCCGAACGGCCGTGGAAGCCGACGATCGCCATGCCGGCGGGAGCTTCAAAGGTAGTGCATTCTGAAGTCGTCGAGCCGCCAGCAAGCGTGCGGCCCGTGCTTGTCGTGTAGCGGACATAGTAGATGCGCGTATGGTCGTTCTTTTTCCCTGAACAAACATAGAGCGACTTCAGGTACTCGCCGCCCGAAAGAATCAGTTCTTTGTAAGAGCCACCGTTGCCACCGTGGATCAGCGCAGTGTTGTCGTTCAAGGCGGCGCCGAGGCGGTCCACACGCGATCCGGCACGGAGGAAAATTTTATTCACCTTAGGCGCAGCGGGTAGCAGATTGGCGTCATTGTAATTCGTGCCGTGCGGGCCGCCGAATTGCGCGCTCATCGCGCGGTTTGTCGCCGTGGTAATGTTCCAGCGCACTTCGAGTGGCTTATGGTCTGAGAGCGGCAGGCCAGTCGCGGGGTTTGTGAACAGTGCGTCGTCGAGAACATACGCCGTCGGGCTCAGCGCCACAAAGGCGTTATTGCGGTAGAGTACCTTGTCGACAATTTCGCACTGCGACGAAACATAGCCCGACGCGCAGTCGGTGAGCGGCAGCGTGCCATTGACCGGTGGGACGCCGTCGCGCACCAAATCAATCCACACGTCGCGGAAGCCCGCGGCGAGAAAATCGTGCATGTTCTGTCCCGCGCGGGTATAACGCGTGTTGGTATCGCCGAAGATGACGACGGCATTGCCCGCGGAGTTCTCGTTGATGTAGTTCAGAAGCTGGGTGATATCGGATCTGCTGGCCGCGAGTGCCGCTTCATCCCACGATGCCGTGGAAAAGGGGTCGGTTTGCCCCGCTTGTGCATGCAGGTTGTAAAAGTCGACGGCGACGCCCGGGGCTATCCAGGTGCGCGCCATGGTAAAACCTTTCGGCGTCAGCGCATCGGGGCCAACGCGGTTGGTCCAGGTGACGCGGTCAAAATCACTGTAGGGAAAATTGCTCAGCTGGTTGAGACCCGAGCCGAACGGTACGCCGCCCGAGGTCGCAGAACGGTAGAGATGATTATCGCAGCTGTCGTAGAGGGTCGCATGGTAGTTGAAATCCTCCTGCACCTGAACGACGTCGTACGCGCGTATCAGGCAGCTGATGTAAGCTGTATTCTGTGTCGGGTCTGAACTCGAGAGAATTGCGGGCAAGCCGGCTACATTATAACTCAGCATCCGGAAATTGCCGCTGGTCTGGCCCACGGGCGAAGTGCTGACCAGGTATTTTTGCACAGCATCGCCGGCGAGCACCGGGCCCGCGGGGGGCAGATTATTCACGGCACAGCCGGTGATGACCCCGAAAGATATGAGAAGGCCCCAGCGGAGCCATTTTCGATCGAATGTAGATTGCATGTTTCCTCCTGTCTTAGCGACGGGTGGAACATAACACGGCGGTAAGAGGATTTCGACCGGAGGGATTATCCGGACGTCCGGATCGTCATTGCAGGACTAATCGGACATGCCGAAAAAGCGCATGACCTGCGCCTTAACGCGCTTCATGTCTGCGGGGGGCAGGCGGCCAATCTTTTTCATGATCAGCGCGTTCGCGATGGTGACAAATTTCATGCGTACGAGAGTCGGCTTGGGCAAACCTGCATCCGCATATTTTTGAATCAGTACGTCACCTTCACGGGGCAATGTCACGACATTCGAGGTCATAAAAAGAATTGTGGTGTCGCCGGATTTATTGAATACTTTGGGTGAGATGACGAGCCCCGGGCGGCGTTTGGTTGTTTTTAGGTTAGTGAACGGAAATGGAAGAAGAACGATGTCGCCTTTATCAAAAGCGTCATAACGAATTATAGACTTCATCTTCTTCATTATCCCATTCGGCGAAACCGGTTTCCGCATATTTATACCAGGCATCGTCTTCTGCCGTGTATTTACGCAGCACGAGTTCGTTGCCGTGTGCGACGAAGAGCACTGCGTCGCCGTCGTGGATGTCGGCGATCTGCCGCATTGCAGAAGGGACGGTAATCTGGGCCTTGGATGAAATATGCGTCATCGTCGCGGGCATGGATAAAACAGACATTTTTCCTCCTTACTTTTTCTGGAATATATTTAAGCGCGTCACTTTCGCCCAGAAAAAGTAAGGCACCGCGCGTCAGGCCGCAGCGTGTCTGCCGGGCAGCCGGCGTATGCGCGGCGCCGGGTCGGCCGGCAAGGCGCGCCGCAGCTCTGCCATCGCCTGATCGGGATGCCCGAGATAGAAATGGGCGTGGGCCGACCAATACAGAGATTGCGCATCGGTCGCGCCGAGTTCGCCCAGGCGCCTGGCAAAGATACCCGCCAGTGAAAACTGGTGAATCTGCAGCGCGAGTTTCAGGCAGCCGATAGTCGCAGAGCGTCCGGTACTGCTTTCAGACATTGCCGCAAGTATACTCTCCGCCGCAGCCAGGTCGCCGGCCGAAACCGCATCACGCGCCTGGCGCAGGGCCGCTGCCGGGCGCAGGGCAAAGGGGCTTGCCAGCGGGCGGTAGGCGATGCGCACCAGGGACATGTCGTCGCTCACTTCACCCGAAGCGGCAATTTGTTTTGCGATCGCATCGAGTTCTCCGCGGCTGCGTTCGACCGCGTGCAGAAATTTTTCCGCGTCTGTGTTGATGCGCATGCGGCCCGTTTTCTCCGCGGCCTGTACAATATCGTCGCGCCCGTCTGAGCCGATGATGAGGATATCCCCCGCTTGCAGACGGCCAGTATTGATTTTAAAATCTTCTTTAAACTCGGGCATGCCGAGTTTTAACAGGCTGTGCTCGCTGCCGAGAAACCGGGCTGCCGCGCCGCGGTAAAGCACGGCACGCGGATGTTCCGCGCTGATCGAATAATATTCTCCCGTGGCATTATCAATCAGGAAAAAATACGCTGAGACCAGCATCGAGCAGTCGAAGGTTTCGAAAATTTTCTGCAATTCAATGACTGTCTGCCTGAGCCAGAATCCCGGGTCGCTGAGTTCCTGTGTCCGGGAGCGGTCGATGATCGCCTTAAATACCGCACCGAAGACGAGGCAGCCACCGGCGCCCTGGATCGATTTTCCCATGGCATCCGCGTTGACGATGACGCTGATCGTTCTGCCGGGAAAATGCAGTGTGTACGCAAGCGACAGATCGCCGCCGATGGTCAACCGTTCGTTGCGGAATTCAAATTCCTTTTTCTGTTTTGTGAAGAAGCTGAGCTCAAGGCGCGAATCGCCCTCGGTAGCATTCACCGCGAGGGGTTTAATGAGTTGGTGGGTCAGGTAATAGTCGTGGTCCTGCTGTTCCTTGAGATCCTGCACCAGCTGCAGGTTCGCGGCGATTTCATTGCGTTCGTCGCGCGACTGTAATTCCGCTTTGATGAGTTCGACCCGGCGCTGGTAATCTTTCCCGCAGAGCACGGTCAGAAGGCCCAGATAGGGAACACTCATCGCTCCCAAAATGATATATCCCAACTCGCCCGTGAAGAACATGAGGTAGATGGAAATCGGTATGAGCCAGGGATAGGTAAAGAGAATAAAGATAAAACGATGGCAGGCGAGCGTGAAGGCGCTGGCGCCTGCGACCCCGACGACAAGCGCAACGATGGCAATCTGCATTTTCGGGTTCGCGACGCCGGGAAATTGGGCGAGAAATCCTATGCCCAAAAGTATGCCATTGAGACAGGCGGAGATAACCGAGATGCCTACGCGCAGCCGCGTATCGCGGATGAGTTTTTCAGCCCTGAAGTGGTAGATGAGTATGGCGAGATTCCAGATTCCCTGCACAATCATCCACGGAATGTATTTGCCGGCGCGCGAGTCGACGACGAGCATCGCATAGTAGAGAGTCAGGGCGGCGATGAGGCCGGCCATGGCAAAGCGCAGGTTGGCGAACATCTCAGAGGCGAGTATCTCATAGACAACCGCCGCCCAGGTGCGACCGACCGCCTTTTCGAGCGGCAAGGGAATAATAGCCATGCCAGAGCATAAGATATCCCGGGCGTTTTGTCGTCCGAAATGTATTTTCGGACGCGGTTATGTGTCAGAGTTTTTTGTTGCAGGCGGCTTTATAGCCCAGCGAGCAGGCCTTGGCAAACAGGGCCGCTGCCTTCTTCAGATCTTTCGCAGTGCCGCGGCCGTATTGATATAGCAGTGCCAGTTCTTTGCAGCCCTCTTGGTCGCCGGCATTGCAGCCTTTTTCAAACAGCGGTTTCGCCTTCGTATAATCTTTTTTATGGCCCCAGGTGCCGAAAGCATAGAAGATGCCTTCGCGCGTGCATGAATGCGCTTTGCCCGCATCACACTCACGTTGGTAGCGCAGCGGGTCTTTGTCCATTTCTGATTTCATTTTATGATGGGCGTCAATAATCGTGTCTTTGTCTGATTTGGCGACACCTGCGGTGCTGATGGCGAGGGGGATGACCACGGCATAGAGAAAAAATTCACGCATGTGTCGCCCTTAACCCTGACGGGGCCGCGTCAAGAACAGTAGGTTAGTTTGATCGCAAGCCTTCAAGCAAGACGGCGACCAGGTCTGTGAGTTGTTTCGTGCGTTTCTGGTCCCGGCGTTCCAGCACCATTTTCGGATGGTGGAAAGACATCGTCGTTTCGAGCAATAAGTCGGCGATTTTTTCCGCGTTGTTCCTGTGGATTTCCTTTTCGGCGATTGCGCGGGCAATGAGACCTGAAAGCTGCGCATGCACCACGGCGAGATGGCGCGCGACATAGGGTTTGGCGATTTCCAGGCCGGCATTGAAACATTTAAAGAGTTCAATATCTTTCAGCACCTTTTGGAGTTTCAGGGCATGGTATTTCTGAAACCAGGCCTGGATCAGCTTTGTGGGTGAATCTTTTTTCGCCGCGATGCGCCCAAGCTCATCGTCGATGTGCGTGAGCCAGCGCTCTGAGATCGCATCGAGCAACGCGGCCTTGTCGGGAAAATGGTTGTAGAGCGCGGCGTGGCTGACCTTGAGCTCGTGCGCAATGTCGGTGAGATGGAATTTTTCAAACCCGAAACGGCGTTGGGCCGCGTGGGCTTGCCCGACGACATCGGCGGGGTGATTGCGGCGCTTCTCGGTGAAGGTTCAAAGTGGATCAACGCACAGCGCATAGAAGTGTCGGGGGGGAATTTTCGTTTAAAAGTTCTTCTTAAGATTGTTAAAGATTAAGCCGGGGGAAATCCTTAGCGAACTGGCCGTTTGCTATCAGATCAACCCGGCCACCAACGGAGATTTTATCCTCATCTGTCTGGTTATCCAGCAATAGTTCTCCGCGTGATTGCGCGTTACCTGATCCTTGTCTAATCTTCCATTTTGTCCGGGGTAACAATGCGGCAAGGCCTGCAACGGCACCTCCTGTCGAGGCATCTTCTTTGCCGTCGAGTGACACTGTGAATACCCGCAAATCCACCTCTTTTTCGTTGCAATATGCATAATAGCACAGCCCACTCAGCTGATTTTCTTTACAGATATGCATAACCTCAGCTGGTTCATGCTGCAGGGTTTTGAGCTGTTCAGGTTCCATTCGCCGGAATAAGCGGCGCCTTCCGCTATCAATGATAGTGCCTAGGTGCTCTGGCCCTGCGCTTGATTGGATCCGGTTTCGTGGTATTTCAAACCATGAATGGCCCGGCGAATTTTCAAATGCTAAGGTGGTGACGTTACCAGTTTGGCTGAGGAATTCGATCCGCCCCGCCAACCCGTACGCGCGCCTCAGCACACTATCCGCTGCGATAAATCCCTGGCCGCAAAATGCCATTTCACCTTCCCATGGCGAAAAAAAGCGGATGCTCACATTCTTTGCCTGGATATTTATGAACGCGGTATCCGGTGCCCGCAATGCTCGAGCTGCCGCAGCGTAGTCCCGTTCATTTTGTACCGGCGAATCGAATACGACACAAGTGGCATTTCCCTCTGCGCCGTTACCGACGAATGCGTTGACCCACCAGACTTCATTCATGCCGCTTATTCTGCTCCTTCGCAGCCATTTGAAAATCCACGAATGCGGTTTCCCAATTTTCGCCATCAAAATGGTGTATCGTGGGTTTACTTGCGGCCATGTTGAAATCATCAAGGCAGTTGACATTGATGGCATAAAGGTGGGGAGCAGCGCGCGGATGAGAAAATACGTGAATACCGCAAACCGGGCAAAAACAGTGCCTGGCGATAAAAGTACCAAACTGGTATTCGCCGACTGAATTTGGGTCTGTCAGTAAGGTAAAATTTTGTGGCGAAACACGATAGTGCAATACCCCCTTTTTACGGCAAATCGAGCAGTTACATTTCGTCACGCTTTCAATGACTGCCTTCACGGAGAAAAGAATGCGACGGCAATGGCAGCTACCGTGGTAAGTATTCATCGCGTTCTCAGGATCGGTATGTAATTTCTTTTCCAAATGCTCCTCTTCTCCTTCAGTCATCAAAAAACCTTTCGAGTAATAAATAAGACTCTTTTATGCGGACCACCTCAGGCTGTATGAGCCATTGCAGAAAAATACCGTCGAGAGCACCGATGAAAACAGTGATGAGGTCCCTGTTCCCTTCATTATCAGGCAAGGAGAGATTTACCAGCACATATTGGCGAAATTTTCCGAACAGTTCCTGAATTTTTTTCCGCATTTTTTTATTGTCGCGCTTTTGCAGTAAGAAGGATAAGATGATGACGTTGATTTCGGGACGCTTCACGCAAAAATCAGCATACTTTCCGAGAAATATCCGTAATTTTTCTTTGCGCGTCTTGCAATTTTGAAAGTCGATCTGTAGTTTTTCCACGAAGTCCTGAAAAATCAGGTCCATGCAAGCGAGCAGCAAACCTTCTTTGCTCTTAAAATGCCAGAAAATACTGCCGCGCGAAATTTTAGCGTTTTTTGCGACGTCGTCGAGGGAGATCGTGTCAGGGGTACTGTTGGCCAGCAATCTCAGGGTTTCACGCATAATAAGGATAGGCGTCTCTGACTTTTGCACTCTAGACTGACGAGTCAGTATAGAGTGACTTGTCAAGAAATTTATAGGGTCTGGCTGGGTCTGGCAAGATTGCCCAGAGGGCAACTGTCTCGACGCGTCGATGCAAATCGACGCGTTTTTTGTTTACGGCCTGACGTAACCGGGGATATCCGCCTTAACGTGCATATGCACGTATAAACTGTAGTATAAGGCAGGTAATTATGGCAGAAGCATATATAGTCGATGCAATCCGCACGCCGCGTGCGCGCGGCAATAAAAGAGGATCTCTCGCCGATGTCCATCCGCAAGAGCTCGTCGCAGGTCTACTCAATGAGTTGCCCAGACGCAACAAGTCGCTCAAGGTAGATAAAATCAATGATGTTATTTTAGGCTGCGTGACGCAGGTCGGCGATCAGGCCGCATGCATCGCGCGTTATGGTGTGATGGCGGCGCAGTGGCCGCAGGATGTACCCGGCTATACCGTGAATCGTTTTTGCGGTTCGGGCCTTCAGGCCGTGAACGACGCGGCTGCTTATATCAAGGGCGGCACTTTTGATCTCGTCGTTGCTGGCGGTGTCGAATCGATGAGCCGTTGCAAGATGGGCTCTGACGCGGGCGAAGTGACTGAAGAGAACATGGCGACGGGCATGTCGATCGGCAATCCGAAAATCGCTGCTCACTACAACCTCGTACCACAGGGTATTTCGGCCGATATCATCGCGACAAAATATAACATCACGCGCGAAGAGGCCGACCAGTTTGCCGCATCGTCGCAAAAAAAAGCCGACGAAGCAATCAAAGACGGCCGTTTTAAGAACTCGGTGATTCCCGTTAAGAAAGATGACGGCACCGTTGTCGACAAAGATGAATACCCGAACGCAAAATGGGATTTCGCATACCTGTCGCGCATGCCGGCTCTGTTCCGCGGCGTGGGTGAAAAAGTTTTTGATGCTATGGCGCTCAAAACTTACCCCGAACTCGGCAAGATCAACCACATCCACGGCGGCGGCAATGCCTCGGGCGTCGTCGACGGCGCAGGAGTCGTGCTGCTCGCATCAGAAGCTGCTGTCAAAGAGCACGGCCTCAAGAAGCGTGCGCGCATCGTTTCCATGGCTGTCTCTGGCGAAGAGCCAACGATCATGCTGACGGGCCCTGTCTCGGCTTCGAAAAAAGCACTCGAACAGGCTGGCCTCAAAGTTGAAGACATTGACCTCTGGGAAATCAACGAGGCGTTTGCCGCGGTTCCTCTCTATGTGCAGAAACAACTGAACATTCCATCAGAGAAAATCAATGTGAACGGCGGATCGATCGCCCTCGGACACCCGCTGGGTGGTACGGGAGCTATCCTCCTGGGTACTGCAGTCGATGAGCTCGAACGCCGCAAAGCGCGTTACGCTCTCATCACGCTCTGCATCGGCGGCGGTATGGGCATCGCCACGATTATTGAGCGCGTCGAAGGATAATTCAAAACCCCGCGCAGCAGCCGCTGCGCGGTGAATTTTCAATAAAAAAATCTGATTGAGAGGAAATCCCCGCCGCAGGTTTTGGGATTGACCGCCTCTATATGCCGGGACAGCGATTGTACAGCTATGCTGCACAAATCCGGGTTCGTTTTCTTTATTCTGATCCAGGTGTCTTGTGCCCAATCGTGGGGAAAATTTTGGGAACTCCATGATAGCGGCAGTACCGCCGTTTACCGCCTCATTGCGGATACGGGGCAAACGTTCTGCGCCAGCGGCGCGATCGGCGAAAGCGCCATGATGTCTTGTAACGGATTGCCCATCAGCGGGCAGGATGGCCATTTCGTGAATATTCCGAATGCGCGTTCGTTTTCCGGCCCAACGGCTTTTGGCGGAACGACGCAGCGCACGACGCGGGACAATCTGACGGGTCTTACCTGGAAGACCTGTGCCGAGGGTTACAGCGATCCGGGCTGCACCGCAGGACCTGCGAGTACATCGGATTGGCATAATGCACCGAATTTCTGCGCTGCGCTCAACGTGGCTAACTATGGGGGAATCAATACCTGGCGGTTACCGAGCATCGAAGAGTTTCAGACGATTATGTATTATGGCGGCACCGCCCCGTTTATCGAGACAGCTTATTTTACGGCGGCGGATACCGGGGTGTACTGGGCTTCTAATACGAGCGCGGCGAATTCGAATAACGCCTGGATTGCCAGTTTTAATTTTGGCTGGGCCGACACGCAGCCCAAAGCGACGGCGTCGGGTAGAACTCGCTGCGTTTCGGGTGCAGGATTGAAAACCGCGGCCTACCGCGATAATAACGATGGCACCGTAAGCGATTTGAGTACGCGGCTGCGCTGGCAAAAATGCAATGCGGGGTTTGATGCGCTGAGTTGTACGGGCACGGTTTCGAATCTCACGTGGCAGGCCGCTTTAACGTATTGCCAGGGCCTTTCTCTTGCGGCGCGCTCCTGGCGGTTACCCAATGTGAACGAGCTAGCCAATCTTGTGGATTATTCCATGGCGAGCCCCGCCATTAATTCGACATATTTTCCCAATACGGAGCTCAATCTGCATTGGGCATCGACCAGCGATACAGGCACAACAAATGCCGTGAACGTTAGCTTCAGCCTGGGTTTTATGGGTAGTGGCGTGAAAAGCGGAACGACGATGCCGATACGCTGTGTGGCGACAGAATAAAGAACGACCGCCCAAGCCCACTCTGTGAAAAGGCGGGTCGTGAAGCCTTATAAACCATCGTTCTTTGACCGGCCGGTCTTCGGACTCATTGTCGGCGCCTCTTCGTTGCTTTCGTTGCTGCTGGTCGCATACTTCATCGATTTTGTTCCCGGTCTAAAGGGCCTCGATATCCGGATTTTCTCCGGTGTAAAACCCGGCGGCTACAACGCCACGGTTGAGAAGCTGAGCGCGATCGCCGCGAAAAAGAAGGGGGTCATCCGCAACGTGCCGACGAATGGATCGCTCGAGAATTTAGAACAGCTCGCCGACGCGCCCGACAAAAACGCCTTCGCGCTGGCGCAGACGGGCCTCAAAATTCCCGAGGGTTTTGAACTCGTCGCCCGCCTGTCGAAATCGGAAACTGTTTTCTTTTTCGGCCGCAACGCCTTTAGAATTAAAAATTTCTCGGATCTGAAGGGCAAGCGTATCGGCATCGGCCCAGAGGGCAGCGGCGCGGCGCATTTTGCCCGCACGCTCTACGAAAAAATGCATATGGCGTCGCTCGACGTGAAGCTGTCGAACCACACGCCCGAAGAACAGATGAAGCTGCTCAAGGCGGGCGTTCTCGATCTTGCGGTGTTGGTTTTTGCCGACAATGCCGAGATTGTTGAGAATGCGGTACTTAAAGAGGGAATGGAATTTGCGACTTTCCGGCAGGCGGAAAGCATTGCGAAAAAGCTGCATTTTTTGCGCACGGCGTATATCCGCGAGGGATATTATGATCCGATCAAGAATATTCCCGACGCCGATAAGCAGGTATTGAAGCTCGACACGATGGTGCTGTGTAAAAAGGGCACGCGCCGCTCGCAGATTGTGGGGCTGCTCAGCACGATCCAGGAACTCGAGCCCGATCTTATTACCTTCAACAATACGATTCCCAACCTTACGGGTGTGGCGTATGCATCGGCCTCACGGGATTATTTTGCGAACCAGGGCCCGGAGATTTTCGACCAGTTCGCGCCGCGGCTGATGGATTTTATGCCACTGGGCAATCTCGTGCAGATTCTCATGGCAATCAGCGTGTTCTTTAATCTCATGAATGTGGCGAACCGGTTTTTTCTGTGGCGCGTCGACGCGAACCGTGTCGATATCGAGACTGAACTCCGGAGTTTTTTCGGACGGCCGGTTACCGCAGAGGAGATTGCGCTCGAGCAAATGGAAACGCGGCATGCGAATGAGGAGTCGCGCGTCATTCTCGACGCCCTGATCGACCGCCTGACGCGCCTGGGAGAGAAGTGCCGCAAGAATTCGCTGTCACTCCTGGTACCCATGGGTAAAGAGCAGGCTTACCGCTACCAGGAAGAGATCATTAATCGCTTTCTGTCGGCGATGAAGGCATACCGCGCACGCATGGGATAAGGCTTGGAAAATCATCTAAACTGGCGGTTCAGCCCCTTCGGTATTAACGGAAAATTTCTGGGAAAGGTCGTGTCGGCTGATGGAACCGATGACGCCACTTTCGGCGAAAATGATGTGGCGGAAATTATCCAGACGGCGGAAACGGGCAATCAGTTCGACGGCATGGTGGTCGTCGTGATGCGCCTCAGCGACGGGCGCGTGGCGGCTTTCGATACTACTTATGCCAGTTATGCGGGTAATGATTTTACTGACGGGAACGGCGTGGTTTTCGTGAGGCAATCGCTGGAGGCCCTGGTGGGCCGGCTGTCAGTATACGGGCAGAGACTTCTGGGTGAAAAAATGCGAAAGCTTAAAGCCTAGGCGACATTGAGAGGCGCTATATGAGAAAGTTAATTGCAGCAATCAATATGACGATCGACGGTTTTTGTGATCATACCTCAGGTATTCCCGACGAAGAAATACATCAGCATTACGCGGACCTGTTGAGAAATGCGGGTGTCGCTTTATATGGCAGGATAACCTACCAGCTTATGGAATATTGGCGAACCGTGCTGGGAAATCCCACAGGTGATAAAGCAACCGACGACTTTGCAGTCGCCATAGACAATACCCCGAAGATAGTTTTTTCCCGCACCCTGCGAAGTGTAGATTGGAAAAGTGCGAAATTAGCAACTCAAGACCTTGAGAAAGAAGTTCTGGAACTCAAACAACAATCGGGTAAAGACGTTTTTGCGTGCAGCCCGAGCCTGATTGTCGCTTTGACGAAGCTTAATCTAATAGACGAATATCAACTTTGTGTTCACCCGGTTATCGCCGGAAGTGGTTTGCCGCTATTTAAAAACATCAGCGAAAAAATTACGCTTAAACTCACAAAGACCAAAACGTTTAGCGGTGGTGCAGTTATTCTTTATTATGAACCGGGAAACGCAAGAACAACGCATAGCTAATAGCTAACAGCGAATTGGAGTTTGTGCTCGTGCGTGGCCTCTGGTGGCCTGAGATGCTGATGCCCGGACTGTATTGAGTCGTCAGTATTGATGACGGCTCGACAATTTCAAACGCCCTCCGAAGATGCCGTATGCGTTATCTGAAAAGGGTGAAGAATGCAGCTACCTGTGCCTTACTGCTTGTCGCGCCAGGCCTGTTGGTCGCCGGCAGTAAGCCGACAGTCTTAGACTTGGCCAAACTGCAAAACCCGGCATTCTACAATGAACTCGAAGAATTGAAGAGGACGGGTAACCTGGAATTTACGGGCGCAGTGATTGATATCCCTAACGGCTATCTTTCCAATGTCTCCACCACTGGTGCCGGCCATATCGGGGAAACCTACGTCGTGTATTATCCGGATGGCCGCGGTGCCCTGCTCGCACATACCAACTGGCATGAAGCGGGTACGCCGATTGAATTTTTCGAACACAAAGAGGGCAAGATGGTGAAAATCAAGTCATTGCTGCCTGACCTCACTTGCGCATCGCTATCTTCTGCTGCGGCGCGTGATGCTGCCTATCGGCTGGTGAAGCAAAAAGATTGGCTGAAGAAGTTTCGCGTTTTCTACGATTTGCCACGGACGGGCACGACGATTTCGGCCTATTGCAGTCTCCAGGAAGATTTTCTTGTACTGCAAAGCATCTTGCAAGAGTCAAAAACCGATAGCGACAAATTTGACGCCGCCCTTAAGGACGGCGGACCTATCAACGGGCTTTTTTCCATTCGCGCGGAGTTTCGCTGGAACAAAAAGACAGGGACGTTCAGTCGCGTGAAATAGGGGGTGGCTTAAGGTTAACGAGTTTTCCGTTGCTGTGCTGCTTATATGCAACGGTCTGGATGCTTTTGCCTAAAAAAACGATTGTAGAGGAAAATATTTGGCAACGAGTGCGTCGTATAAGCGTAAATTAAGGGAGCTTCGGGGAAAATAGCGAATGTCAAATATTTTCTCAATGAAAGGCCGGATTGGTAGAATCGAATTTCTCATGGGTCAGGCGTTAACGGCTGCTTGTATTCTTGGCAGCATTATACTCGAAATTCAGATGTCAGAATTAGGTTACGTGTGGGTGGCATTTCCTGCCTTTACGTTCGTGTGTACGGCTTTATTTGCAAACCTCTGTTATACTCTCAAAAGAGTTCATGACTTGTATCCATCGGTTAATCCATGGCTGCTATTTATTCCAATATACAATCTTAATATTTTTTTGATTCTTTTGGTCACTCCAGGTAAAAAAGGAATAAATCAATATGGCCTCAGTCCTTACGCCCTGAAACGGAAAGGCCACCTGAAGAAAACCCAGGATATTCCGTAGCGTCGTAAACGGGATAGTTTACTCTTTTCAATGAGCCCCGGATCCTTTATTTTCAGATTAGAAGCGGCACCGCGCTAGGTACAAAAAATATCTGGTGTGCCCAGTGCTTTGCTTCAGGCTTTTACGATCGTCCAGATGCCGATAAAGACGAAGCCAACACCCGCGGCATAGTTTAAGTATTTGGTACTCACATATTTACCAACAAGAGCGCCGGCAAATACGCCGATCGCAGCTGCCACGACTAAAGCGGCTGCCGAGCCGAGAAATACATGCATGTTGTTGACTTCTTTATCAGCCGCAAAGAGCATCGTTGCAAGCTGTGTTTTGTCGCCAATTTCAGCTAAGAAGACAGTGACGAATACGGTGGAGAAAGTTTTCCAGAACATAAACCTTGCACGGAATGCCAAATTCATATCACGTAAACAGGATTTTGCTTGCTTACGGAAATACCTGCGACAGTGTATTCCCGCTCTTTTTTGTTGCCGACAGGAACCCGCAGGGGTGCGGTTGCCATGATGGTTTGAGGAGGTTCCATGCGAAAAGTCATCGGTTTATTATTCACCCTGACATTGCTTGTGGCCAATTCCATTCTGCCTGAAAAAGGCACCCGCGCCAAGACGATGCATAACCAGACGCAGCGCAGCCCCAGAAGCTCACCCTCGCATGCATCTCCGTCCCGGCCATCCGCCAGCCCATCGAATTCGTCATCACGGCCGCAGGGGAGCGGCACAACCACGCGCACCAGTTATCCCGCGGGCTCGAGGGGGAATTCGGCTACGCAAGGCATGCCTGCTACCGATGGCTGCGCCGAATGCGACTACGACAGCATCGACGCCGAAGCCCGTAAGGAAAAAAAAGCTTTCGTGCGGAATACTGTTTCTGTTAACTCCAGGGTCGCCTTCACCAGCTGGGATTTTAATTTTAGTCCCGCGATCCAATACCAGAGCGCATTTGTCCCTACCTATGAGCTGGATCTGAACGTTCTGGGCTTTGAATTCTCTTACCTGACGACGCTTCCCGTGCAATCGTCCAATTTGTTCCGCGAGATTCCGGTGATCGAACAGAGGAGTCTCTCGCGCAGTCTGCTGTTTGAATCGCTGAGCCTGGCGGCATATCCGCTGATGTTCCTCGAAGATCCGCTGCTCAGAAACCTGTTCTCCGCCGAATTCAGAAAAACCACCAAGGCAACGACCATTCGGGCGAACCAGAAACTGTATTATTTTCCCGCAACAAGCTCTCCCGGACTCACGGAGCAGGATTCCGACCTGGGTACTATCTTTTATGAAGAAAAAGCTGCCGGCAGCGAACTGTCTTATACCATTAAGGAACGTGACTGGCTTTTTACCGTCGGCTTCTATGCGCTGCGCGCCGGGTTCTTCGACCTCAGTTATTCCAAACCTTACCAGATGGACGCCGATATCTACCAGAATGATGTACTGATCGATAAGCGCGTTTACCTGTTCGAGGGCCAGGCCACGGGCCAGGGGTTCATGGTGGGTCTACAGAACCTTTATTTTCCGAACCTGGATAAGAGCCGCTTCTATTTCTCTTCGCCCGACCAGTTGGATGACGGGTTTTTCTGGGGCTTGAAAGAGCTGGGATTCTATTGGGGCTCGGGAAACATCCGTCTACAGAACAATATCGACCTCGTCGAAAAATACCGGGCCTTTTACCAGAATGAGAGCGGTCATGACCCCTCGGTATCTTTCGTGCGCCTGGTGTTTCACCCGGTCATCGGCTACAAGATCAGCCGGCACTTCAAGCTATTCATCGAATACCGTTATGTGAACTATTCCCTGAGCCTGAGAGACAGCTATGAAGATGCCTCTTATAACTATTTCCTGAACCATGCGATCAACAAAGATACCGTTCAGCAATTGGCCATCAATCTCACGGTGGGTTTTTAGAGTTGACGTTCTATTTTTGTTCTATATGTGTGGGCGATGCCGCAAATCAACGAGTCGGAGATCCAGCGTGGCCGCGGCGCCGGTATTCAGCCTGCAGGGCGCTTCGCTAAAAGCCGCCGCGAAAATTTTGACGACGGCTGGGAGCAACCCGAAGAAGAGAGCCCGCTTCGAACGCAGATTTTTCCCGACGAAAGCAAATCCATATTTTCAAAAAATGAGTCTCCCGATATACCGTTCTCGGTCTCGATCAATGCCTACCGCGGCTGCGAGCACGGCTGCGTCTATTGTTTTGCCCGGCCGACGCATAATTATTTCGATCTCTCGTCAGGGTTTGATTTCGAGAGCAAGATTTTTGCGAAGTTCGAAGCCGCGCGCCTGTTAGAGAAAGAGTTTCGTAAACCAAAGTACATCCCACAGACAATTGCCATGTCGGGTGTGACAGATATTTACCAACCGGTCGAGCGCCGGCTGAAGATTACCCGCAGCCTGCTCGAAGTCTTTGAGGCGTATAATCACCCTGTCGCGCTCATCACCAAGAACCACCTGATTCGCCGCGACATCGATATTCTCGCACGCCTGGCGGAGAAAAATCTCGTGCGCGTGTACATGTCGATCACGAGCCTGAATGGCGATCTCGCGCGGCGTATGGAACCGCGGGCATCGACGCCCGGCGCACGGCTCGCCGCGCTCAAGGCCTTGAGTGATACCGGCGTCGAGACGGGGGTCATGCTCGCGCCGCAGATTCCCTTCGTGAATGACCATGAGATCGAGGCGATACTCGAAGCCGCGGCTGAGGCGGGTGCGACATCCGCAGGATATATTACCCTGCGGTTGCCGTGGGATATCAAAGACCTTTTCCATGACTGGCTAAAGCGGCATTTTCCGGAACGTGAAGAGAAAGTTTTTGCGCAACTGAGAGCGATGCACGGCGGCGAAGAATATAAGGCCGAATTCTTCGACCGCATGCGGGGTACGGGTCACTATGCAGAAATGCTGGGGCAAAGATTTCACATTACAGCCAAAAGATTAGGATTAACCCGGGAGAAGAGCCCTATGACAACCATGCTGTTTGAACGGCCCACGGAAGCCCTGTTCGGCGACGAAACCCAGCTCCGCCTGTTTTGACGGCGTGTCTCCGAAATGCTCGACGCGCCCGGTTCGCTTTGCATTTTTTCCCGTGATTCTTGTACACCTGCTTCTCGTTCTGGTTGTTCTTGTTGCCCTCATTCTCGAACTCATCACCCCGCTGCTGCTGAATATTCCCCTGATTGCACTATGCCTTGCCATTCTGCTCTTTACTATCTGGCATTTCCGGCGGGTGCGCCGGCAGGGTAAGATTCCGTTTGTCGCTTCGATTGCCTTGGGCTTGCAGAGTATTCTCTTCATTATAAGCATCGCGATTCTCGCCGTGGTGACGATTCCGCACGAACGTCCTGAAGACTCGCCTGCGGTGGTGCAGGGCATACGGCGTTTTCTCGTTGCGCAGGGTTTAATCGAGAAACCCAAGACGATTGCGCCGCCGATTGTTTCTGTGGGCGGCGAGAAGCCCCCCGCCGAAACTGTGAACGCGCCCGACGCCGCGAAGATCCAGATCAAAATCGACGGCGATGAACCCAAAAAAGAAGAAGAAAAGAAAACGAATCCGTGAAGACTGCCCTTAAAATACTCCTCGTTGCCTATCTCGTTGTGCTGCTCGTGCTGGCCTTTCTGCCGCTCACGGGTTATTATGCCGGGCTCGGATCGCTTCCGGTGATCGGTTTCTATCTCTACCGGAAAATTATTCTCGAACGCAGCGCCGAAGGCGAGGTGCTGACACGGCCGGTTTTCCTTCTGGCCTGTGTGGTCTTTGTATTCGGTTTTGTGTTAAATCTTTTCTGCACGCTCTACACGACATACAAGATGGCCGAGTTCCGCATGGGCATTGAAGAGCAGAAAAAGAAAATATATGGTGAACCTGGGGCCATGGATGGCCAGGGTTCGCGCAGCACAGGAGGCGCCTCCGGGCGCGAAACCAAGTGAAATTCGATTCCGCAACGCTGAAATTCTCCATTTCGGGACTCAGGGGTGTTTACCCCAACGACATCTCTCCCGATAAATGGGTCGAGTACGTGCGCGCCTTTGCGGCGACTGTACCCGCGGGCGGTATCGCGTTGGCGCGCGATGCCCGTGCGACGGGGCCTGCGCTGGTGAAAATCGCGGCCGGTGTGCTGACACTTTTGGGCCGCGAAGTGCATGATCTCGGTCTTGTGCCGACTCCGACCATTAAGGCTTATGTAAAAATCAAAAAACTGGCCGGTGGGCTGATGGTCAGTGCCTCGCACAACCCCGCCGAGTACAATGCGCTTAAATTCATCGGCAAAGAAGGCTTTTTTTTCGACGTAGCCGCTAACGAACGTTTCTCTTCGGCGCTCGATGCCTTGCCCGACTGGGGCGACTGGCGCAAGCAGGGTAAAATTATTGAGGCGCATGCAGCGGCGATTGAGTTGCATACCGCGAGTATTCTTAAAGTAATAAAGAAACCCAGGCGCCGGCTGAAAGTCGTAATCGATCCTGTCGGATCGTGCGGCGGCGAGATTGCGGTGCATCTGCTGAAGAAACTGGGAGTCAAATACGAAGCGATCCATCTTGCCGAAGTCAATGAGTTCCCGCGCCCACCCGAGCCGACCGCCGACGCGCTGGGTAAGCTCGCAGCGGCCGTCAAAAAACATAAAGCCGATGTCGGTTTTGCTTTCGATCCCGATGCAGACCGCCTTTCCCTGGTAGACGAAAAAGGCCGTGCGATCGGCGAAGAGTATACCTTACCTTTGGCTATCCTGTCAGCGGCAAAGCCGGGCGGCATGATCGTCGCTAACCTTTCTACCTCGATGCTGACGGAGAGCGCTGCGCAGTTAAAGAAATGCAGGTTCATCCGCTCGATGGTCGGTGAGGCCAATGTCGTTGCCGAAATGTTGCGCCGCAAATCCGTTCTGGGTGGCGAAGGCAATGGTGGTGTCATTGATGCGCGTGTGCCGTCGTTCGGCCGCGACGCGCTCGCTGGTATGGCGCACGTGATAGCCCTCGTTGCTTCGGGCAAAAAGCCGCTTTCTGCGTGGGTTGCTACGCTGCCGCGCTTTACCATGGTGAAGCAGGTGCGTAAAGGTGTGAGCGCCGAGGGTATTGCGGCGGCGGCCGACCAGGCGAAGAAGCTCATCACCGGTGCCATCGTCGATATGCGCGACGGCGTGCATGTCAGCGGCAAACTTGCCGGCTCCCCCGTCTGGATTCACCTGCGTTCGTCGAATACCGAACCCGTTGTACGTCTCATCGCCGAAGCCGATTCTGAAAAAAATCTACAGTTGCTCCTCGATGGAGTTCACCTATGAAAGTTCTCTACCGCGACAAAGAAATCGCTTTTACCCTGGTGAAAACGCGTTTTGGCGATAAGCCGCTATTGCAGTATCCGCCTGCCGCCGGTATTCTCGCCGTCGAACAGGTGAAATCGAAAAAAAAGTTCCTCTGGCTGGTCGAACAGTACCGGCTCGGTTCGGGCGCAAAATCGTGGGAGATTCCCGCAGGCAAAAAGAAACCCAACGAGACTATTCTGCAGTGTGCCAAGCGTGAGCTTGCCGAAGAGGCGGGTTTTGCCGCGCGCCGCTGGAAGAAATGCCTGCAGTACCATCCCGCCATCAGTTTTTCAACCGAAGTTTTGCACCTTTTTTCGGCGCGCGGGTTATCTGAGGCGATCGCCGAGCACGACGACGACGAAGTGTTTTCGAATAAAAAGGCATTTAGCCAGACCGAGATGCTGCGGATGATGAAAAGCGGCAAGATCAGCGATTCGAAGACGTTGCTTGCGCTCTGGTTGTTCGATAAACTTTAGTTGAAACTCTTTCTCTTGCCGTCGGGGCCGCGATCTTTCACAAGGTTGTATGCGTATATCTGTTATCGGTGCGGGCTCGTTCGGCACCGCGCTTGCAAAACTGACGGCCGAGAACGGCCACGACGTACTGATCTGGAGCCATAGCGCTGATACCGCCGAAGCAATCCGCGCGAATAAAGAAAATTCGATTTATCTGAAAGGCATTACTTTGCCTGATTCGATCAGGGTCACGACAGATTTTGCAGAGGCAGCGCAGCATGCCGAACTTGTCGTCAGCGCAACGCCGACGCAGGCGATCCGCGAAGTTTACTCAAAAGATGGCCGGGCGGCGAAACTGAACGTACCGATTGTCGTCGCCTCCAAGGGCATTGAAAAGAAATCGCATATGCTCGTCTGCGATATCTTCAAGGATATTTTCGGCGATGCAAAGAAGGGAAACCTGTTCTTTCTCTCTGGGCCGTCGTTCGCGCGCGAGATGGCGCTGAAAATGCCGACGGCGATCACGATAGCCGGCTACGATAGCACGCGCTTGCCTGATATACAGAAGGTATTTCACAATGAATATTTTCGCGCCTATGCGACGCCCGACGTGATCGGCGTCGAGCTCGGCGGCGCGCTGAAAAACGTCATGGCGATTGCCACGGGCATCGCCGACGGCCTCAAGTTTGGCAGCAATACGCGCTCGGCGATTATCACGCGCGGCCTCGCGGAGATAGCCCGGCTGGGTGAAAAGCTCGGCGCGAAACCCATCACTTTCATGGGTCTTGCCGGTATGGGTGACCTCGTGCTCACATGCACCGGCGATCTCTCGCGTAACCGTACTGTTGGCCTCAAGCTCGGGCAGGGCATGACGCTCGCTGCGGTGCAGAGCGAGATGCGTATGGTTGCCGAGGGTGTGCCGACGACCGAAAGCGCGCATGAACTCGCGCAGAATCTGGGTGTCGAGATGCCGATCACCGATGCAGTCTTTAAGGTGCTTTATGAAAACAAACCTGCACTCGAGGCCATCAAAGAACTCATGGGCAGGTCTATTAAATTTGAGTAATTTGTAATCAGGTAGGATTTCCGTCGACTAACAAGCATGAAAAATACGAACGTATGGCTCACTGCCGTTGCAGCAGTTTTTTTACTCAGCTGCGGCCGTGGCCCCGAAGCCGCGCCACCTAAGGTAAAAGGAGGATTTCCTATGTCACAAAAAATCCAAAAATCCGATGCCGAATGGCAGAAAACTTTGACGCCCGAACAGTTCTATATTCTGCGCAAGCAGGGCACCGAGCGCCCCTTTACCGGCAAATACCACGACCACCATGAGAAGGGTATCTACCTCTGTGCCGCGTGCAAAACCCCGCTTTTCGATTCGCAGACCAAATTCGAGTCCGGTACGGGATGGCCGAGTTTTTACCAATCCGTGAAAACGGAAAATGTCGAAGAGTTGAGCGACACCAGCCATGGCATGGTGCGCGTCGAAGTGCGCTGCGGCAAATGCGGCGGCCATTTGGGGCATGTCTTTGACGACGGCCCGAAGCCGACGGGCCAGCGCTACTGCATCAATTCAGCGTCGCTGGATTTTCAAAAGAAGTAACTAATCTTTCAGCGCGGATTTCAGTTCGCGCATCGAATATTCTTTGCTGTAAAAACCCGTCAGCGTATGGATCAGTTCGCCGTCGGGTTTGGTCAGCACAACCGTCGGCAAACCGCGGATGTTGTAGCTCTGCGCGAGGCGGTCGAGCTCGTCGGTCGGGCTGGAATAATCGATGCGTACGGGTAAGATTTTATTTTCAAGGGCAAAATTGATGAACTCATCCTTGACAAAGAGCTTTTTTTCCATCTCTTCGCAGGCGGTGCACCAGTCGGCCCAAAAATCAATGAAAAGAATCTTGCCTTCTTTAGCTGCGACAGCTTTGGCTTCAGCGAGGTCTTTATACCATTTGAGTTTGCCTTGCGGCAGCGACATGGTGATTTTTTTGCCCGCGTCGCTGACAGCGCCGTTATTGTTTTTCACCTCGACGCCCCAGTATTTTACGAAGGGCGAGGTGAAGAGAAAGAGTCCCAAACCGGAGATCATGAGCATTCCCGCGGTGTTGATTTTGAGTCGTGTCGGCATCGGATGCTCCCTTTTCATGGGTTCTGAAAGAATAAAAAATGTCACGCACATGGCGAAGCCAATGACTGCGAACGGAAACGCCTGCGCTACCGGGGGGAAATCCCCCGCAAGATCTTCGAGATAATGAAAGCCGGCGGCGATCAGCGTCACGGCGCCTGCATATTCAACCGCATGCAACCAGACGCCGGGTTTCGGCAGGCGGATCGAAAAAAGACCGATAAGCAGAAACGGCACACCCATGCCGAAGGCAAAGGCGAACGCCGCGAGCGACGGCAAAATGACCGATTGCTGCTCGCCCGCGTTTTTGCCGATCTGCACGAGCAGGTTGCCGAAGAACGGCGCTGTGCACGGCGCGGCGATGAAGGCTGAAAAGATACCGAGAATCAGCGGGTATGCCAGGCCATCTTTCTTACCCACCTGCAGCCGGTTGGCAAAATTAGGTAGTGGCAGGGGCAAAAGATGCGCATAGGCGAGGCCGAGATAGATAAGGATTAAACTGATGGTCGTGATGACATAGGGGTTGCCGAAATATTTGCCGAACACGGCGCCTGTGAGCGCGGCGATGACACCCAGTGAACCATAGGTCAGCGACATGCCGAGCGTATAGATGCCCGCGGCTTTAAAACCCTGCAGCCAGCTTTTACGCTCGCCGCCGACAAAGATGGCGGTGGTGATCGGTATCAGCGGATAGACGCAGGCGGAAAAGGAGGAGATGAGGCCCCAGCTGAATGCCGCAAAGAGCATGGACATGCGGGTAATATATCAAATGTCAAACGCCGCGGCGAGAAGTAAGCCGCCGGATAGCGCTTGACGGTTACGGCGGCTCAGCAAGTAAAAATATGCGAATTTTTCTTCTGCCGCTGGCGCTGTTATTTCTGGCCTGCGCTTCAGGCACTACATCGTCCGGTACCGAAGTCAAAACAATTCTCGAAAAACAAAACTCCCGGTTTGGCCTCGTCAGCGTCCATGATGCCGGTGGAAAAAGATTCATCAGCATCGGCCAGCAGGAACAATCCGGTGTGAATCTGGCGAATAAGAGAGAATGGGTCTATACCTACATGTATCTGCTCTCGCTCGGCATTCTGGCGGTCGAGCACGGCGCCGCTGAGCGTCCGGCGCGTGTTCTCGTGATCGGGCTCGGCGGCGGCAGTTTTTCCGATTTTCTCGCCGAAGTTTATCCGCGCTGGAATGTCGACGTCGTCGAAATCAATCCCGCAGTCATTCGGCTCGCGAAAAAATATTTCCCGATCGATAAACGTGTTAATATCATTGAAGACGATGGCCGCGCTTACCTCAAAAAAACCAAACAGAAGTACGACGTCATTCTCATGGATGCATTCGGGGAACATTATATTCCGCCCGAACTCTATACCCTCGAATATTTTAACCTGCTAAAAAGCCGCCTGGTTCCCGGAGGACTTACCCTCATGAATACCTGGGAAGGGAACCCGCTCGAAGCGCAGGAGATTATGACGCTGCGAAACGTGTTCGCGCGCGGCTACTGGATTCATAACCCGAGGGAGACGCCGGGGAACCGTATCTATATACTGGGGGATAAACTCGACAGCGAGGAGATAATCAAAAAGAGAATTGCTGAAGAATTTTCCCGGAATAAATTCACGGGCTCATCGCCCGGCGACATTCTGGCGGCGATGCAGAACCTCTATAAACAAAACCTAACCGCAGAACCCATGACCGACCGGAACATCGGTGCGCTGTTCAAAAAATACCGCAAGACCTGGGAGTAGCGCTACTTTTCCGTTAACACTTCAAAGCCGCGCCAGTCGGCCGGTGGGAATTTCAGGTGCCTTTCGATGCGCTCAAGGTAGAGTTTGAGCGTCTTGTCGGCGGTATTCTCTGCCGCCATTTGCAGGAAGGCCGTCTTGGCATCGCTGAACTTGCCTTCCTGGTAGAGTGCCAGGGCTTTGGTAAAATCGGCGGCCTGTCTTTGTTTCATGCGCTTCTTCTCATCGCTATCGCTGTTGAAGACCTCGATGAGTCCGACCGGTTCGTTCTTGCCTTTGACCGCTACACGATCGACGAGCCGGTAGAGGTACTTTTCTTTCTGCTGAATGTCGTTCCACGAGACGTCGGAGATCAGCGTACCCGCACCATAATTTTTCGTGAGGCTTTCAATGCGCGAAGCGAGGTTGACGGCATCGGCGATGACTGTACCGTCCATTCTCTGGTGCTCGCCGATCGTACCCAGCATCACGCGGCCGTGGTGCACGCCGATGCCGATTGCAACGGGGAGGAAATTATGCTTCGCGCGGCGGTTATTCCAGTCAAAAACACGTTCATGCATCGAGAGCGCCGCCTCAAGGGCATCGGTTGCTGCACCGCTCCGCGGCAAAGAGGGCATCCTGCCCGCCGCGGAGTCAGGGCCTCCGTGCCCTCCAGGAAATAGCGCCATCACGGCATCACCGATATACTTGTCGATAAAGCCGTGGTGGTCGCGTATGACCGGACCGACCTTGTCGAGGTATGAATTAATAAAGTCAAAATTTTCCTTGGGTGTCATCTTCTCTGACAGCGAGGTGAATCCGCGGATATCTGAAAAGAGCACCGCCATATCGCGCTGTACCTGGTCGCCGAGGTTGACGTCGAGAATGCTCTTCTTATCGAGCATGGTGAGGAATTCAAACGGCACAAAGCGCCGCGAAGCCGCATTAAATTTAGAAAGGCTTTCGTTTAATGCCTCGGTTTCATCATGGAGACGTACGAATCGGTTGGCCAGCACGAGCGCCATTGATATTATAAAGAAGATAAAAACATAGGTCAATAGCGGTGGCAGGTTGATTTTCGCCTGCCCGCTGAGAATATCGAGAATCATCGCTGCCAGCAGAACGACGAAGCTGACAATCATGATGATTGCATCGCGGTTTTTTCGTGCCACTTCGCGGAACAGTATGAAAGCAATGCCGATAATGTAAAAGAACCAGATATACGTAACGACATTGTTCTGCAGGAAATCCCAGGTTTTGACATCCGGAGAAAACACCACCGCCGCGGCCACGCCTGTGATAATAACATTGGCACCAATCACCGAATAGTCCCAGATCTTCACCCAGCCCGTAACAGGCCACTTGTAATAATGCCGGATAAAATAATAGAACGAAGGTACTAGCGTGAAGAGCGACAGGTACTGGATGCGTTTCCAGAAATACAGATTTAACCCGTATTGGTATTTAAGCTGCGTGTGCAGCGCACTGTAGACGACCAGTGCCAGGGCAAACAGCGCAAAATAAAAATTTTCGCGATCATGGCGGCGGCGGATAAAAAACAGGAAAAAATAAAGCCCGAAGGTCAGGTAACAGACGAGGGCAAGCGAACTCCATAGATTTTGCAGGTAGAACTCACGGTACATAAGCGCTGCCGGCCCGATTTCGGTGCGATCGCGGTAGATGCCCAGTTCTTTTTCCAGCACACCCTGAACCTCGACGGCAATCTCGTTGACCCCGGCCTTGAGCGCACCCGCAGGGATCGAGTAGAGCCGCGTCTTATCATAGGCCTGCGGTTCGGGCCGGCCCATCTCACCGGTTTCGCCGATCAGCACGCCGTTGAGGTAGGTGCGGTCGCGGTCGTTGATTTCACCCAGGCGGATTGCGTACGCCTCGGTGGGTATTTTTTCCAAACGAAAGCGCATGCGGTAGTGGGCGATGCCCAGGCCGCTCATTCCGAGCTGGGGAGCCAGATTCTCCGGGGTTTTGACGATTTTATAGCCTGCGAATTCATCTTCTGCGACTTTTATTTTTCTGACGAGATTGCCTGCGCTGGGCTGGAATGAAGCGTTTTTTGCATACCAGATAAAACCGTCCGCCGACGAAAATCCTGCGACTTTTCCCGGCTGAATCTCTTTCGGCACGTTCTCTTCGAGGGCCGCAAGACTACCGCCGCCTGCCAGAGAGAAGAGGAGCAGAAAGCGCAGTTGTTGTTTCATTTTTTCGCCCCCATCTGTGTGATATAGGCGCCGATAACGTCGCTGATTTTATCATCCGGAGTATGTACATTCATCACCATATCCGAATGGTCTGTTTCTTTAATCCATTCAACCCGGATCTGGCGCAGGCCCGCAGCAGCGGATTTCTCAGCTAATTTTTTGCCCTGTTCAATGAGGTAGTTATAATCTTTTTCACCGAAAAGAATCAGCGCGGCCGTGGCATCGCGCGAAGCGTAGGTTGCCGGAGAATATTTCGCATCTTCGGCGCCTTCACCGAAGAACGGCACGGTCAGTTCTTTATTAAAATCAGCTTCTTTATGCTGGCGCATATGTGCGATATCGAGAATCGGCGAAAGCGCTATAACTCCGCGGACATCCGCATTTTTTTTCTGCCACGCGGCCAGGAGTGCAAGGTGCCCCCCGGCTGAATGGCCCACCAGGTAAACCTGCGCCGGATCGATGGCAAACTTATCTGCTCTTTTTTTCAGGTATTGCACAGCGTTCGCGATATCGTTCAGTTGGTCTTCGACTTTCGCGCGCGGAAAAAGGGGGTAGTCGATAACTGCTGTCGCGATACCGCGGCTCGCGAGTGCGAGGCCGAAATTCTGGTAGAGGCCGGTAAATGCCTGGTGGTAACTGCGCGTCTGGTTGCGCCAGTAGCCGCCATGGATAAAAATGACCGCCGGTACTTTGCCGGCGGCTGTTTTCGGCGTATAAAGATCGAAACCCGCGTCCTTGTCTGCCGTATCTGAATAATTCAGGTCGTCGTGGAATGCGACTTTTTCTTCAACCTTCGCTCGTGCACGCAGATGGCAGCCGCTAAGCGCCGCCAGAATCGCCGCAATCGTCATAAAACGTATCATCGTATTAACCCCGGATTTTCAAGATATTGCGCGAGCGTTGCGAGAAATTTTGCACCAACGGCGCCGTCGACGATGCGGTGATCGCAGGCGAGGTTTAAGGCCATAAATTCCCCGAATAAAACTTCGCCATTTTTGCCCTCGTAAGGCCGCCGTTCGCTGGTACCGACGGCGAGAATACACGCCTCGGGCGCATTGATGATGGCCTGGAACGAAGTGACGCCGAGCATGCCGAGGTTTGAGATCGTAAAGCCTGCGCCGGTGTACTCATCGGGTTTAAGGCGTCGTGCCCGGGCGCGTGCGCCGAGCTCTTGCGCGGCTGCAGCGATCTGGAAGAGGCTGTACTGATCGGCGTTGCGGATGACCGGCGTGATGAGCCCGTCTTCGATGCTCACAGCGAAGCCGACGTCGACGTTGCCGAGTTGCACGATGTGGCCATTACCGAATTGACGGAGAACTTCCGGATGGCGCACAAGACTCTGTGCGACCGCCGCGATAATGAAATCATTCACCGAGACTTTTTTCGGTAGGTGGGCGTTTTCGGGATTTTCCTGTGCTTGCAGCGTCGCAAGGCCTTTGTTTGTCTCTTCGCGCAATTTCACGAGGCTCGTCACATTGATGCTGCGCGAGAGGTAGAAGTGCGGTACATTTTGTTTGGCATACGTCAGGCGCTCGGCAATGGTCTGGCGCATCGGCGAGAGCGGTAGTGTTGTGTCGGGTATGCGCTGACCATGCGCGGCGTGGATCACAATAGAGCCTGCTGTTGTACCGGCGCGGGCCGGCAGTTGCGCGCCTGCCGAAAGATCGCGGCTGACGATGCGGCCACCGGGTCCCGTACCCTGAATCGTTTTGAGGTCGATGCCATTTTGCCCGGCGATTTTTTTAGCCAGCGGCGAGCCCTTGATGCGGCCCGACACTTGCCCCTGATTTAAATCAGGGGCGAGCGAAGGTTTTGCTGGCGCGGCCTGAGTCGCGCTACCGGTGGTTTGGCTGGTTTGCCCCCGATCTGAAGCCGGCTTAGCTTCGGTTTTAATCCCACTCAGCAGGCTGTCGAAATTCTCACCTGGCTCGCCGACGACGGCGATGGGGGCGCCGACCGGAAGTTTGTCGCCCTTGTTTGCGAGAAGTTTTAATACGACACCACCGTCGTAGGCTTCGAGGTCCATGACCGCCTTGTCGGTCTCAATGGCTGCAAGCACATCGCCGGGCTTTACCCTGTCGCCTTCTTTTTTCAGCCATTCGACGAAGACGCCTTCCTTCATGGTGGGCGAGAGCTGTGTGATTGTTATTAGTTTAGCCATATCAGCATTGTGTTAAATGAACTCTGTCACGTCAAACAATCGGGCGTGCCGGTGCACCAACGGTACGACCGGATGTTGAGGTTGGATTAACTTTTTTTAAGGGACGGTCGTCCAGGACGCCACACCGGCGGTCGGCGAGTAGAGAAAGCCGCTGAAACTGCCGCCCGAAAGGGCACTCTGCAGAAAACCCTTGTCATTGCCACAGACGGTGGGATAGACAATTATTGCCATCAACCTTTTTAATGACTGCCTTTAATTTGCCCGATTTGTCCGTCGCAGAGTTGGATCTACATTGTTGCCAGCGCAATTGGTGGCGCATACGCTGAAATACAGGGCAAGCGAAACTAAACGGCAAAAGAAGTTTTTGTCACGCATCGGTTACCAGATCGGTGCTTTCAAATGGCTGTGGCGCAGCAGCCTGTAAAGGGATATTGTTTTGTAGGCAGTTTTTATCTGTACAATCCGTTCGGCCGCGTATCGCTGGAAGCATGCATATATTTCTGACGGGCGCATCGACCGGTATTGGCAACGCCATCGCCAGGGAACTCGATACACATTTCAAGGGCGAAGCATTTTTCTCTCTGGCCTCGCGTAAAAAAGAATTGCTCGGCGATTTGGCAAAAACACTGAAAAGTAAATCCGCCGTCTACGCTGCGGACCTGTCAGAACCGGCCGTTGCAGAAATGACGCTCGAGCGTGCCGTGAAAGAAAACGGCCCGATCGACATTCTCATCAACAACGCGGGCATGCAGAACATCGACCACTTTACTTCCATCAAAAACGAAGATGCCGAGAAACTTTTGAAACTCAATTACACCACGCCGGCACGGCTCATGCGCAAGGTGTTACCGTCGATGGCCGAGCGCAATTCCGGAACGATTATCAATATCGCGAGTTTAGGCGGAATCACACCGACGCCGTATATGGCAGAGTACTGTGCCTCGAAAGCCGCCCTGGCGTCGCTGGCGATTGCGCTTTCAGGGGAATACAAAGATACCAAATTGCATTTTCTTACCGTCTATCCAGGCCCCGTCGAGACGCCGATGTCAAACTATGCCGGCGATCGTTATGAAAAAGATGCCATGAGCCGTGTGCCCTTCGGTACGGCGGCCGGCCTTGCGAAGGAAATCCGCATAGCTATGGAAAAACGCAACCACAAGGTTGTCTATCCGGCTGTCTACAAGACGGCTGAAATGTTCCGGGATTTTTCTATCTGGGTGACTGCCCAGATGGCCCCTAAACCAAGGTAACGGCGCAGACCTGCGGTGAGCTTGTCGAACCGTGGCACCTAAACCACGCTAGTGGTTAAAGAGCCTCTGATTTCGCGCATGCCAGCGGCTTATCCGCATACCAGGTGAAGAACTTGCGGATGGCCACTTTGCCCTTATAACCAAACAGCCGAAACATTTCATCCCATTCTGATGAACTCGTCTGCATTTTTTTGGATTGAAAAACGTGCAGGGATGCACACCGCGCCAAAATATCGGGCCTCCAGGTTTCCGGTTTCATTCGACCCGTGAACACGAAGCAACGATTGCCAGAGATGAGAATTTCCGCGGGTTGATTTTTCGACGGTGCGATCTCAGCTTTTCCTCTGACGGGAAAACAGTATTTCGGTTCAGCGGGTCTGCCGTCGGCAAAAAGTTGCGCACCGGTTGAAATAATTTTCCGATCGCTGTAGATCCAAACCTTATTCGGTACCGCATAAATCGCCTCAGCAGGGTAGGTGGCGAGAAGATACGGCAGAATCAGAATCGCCGCCGCGGCCGGGGCGATGTAGAGTAAGTTGCGGCGCGCCGACCAAAGCCGGTGGCGGATTTTCAGAACGTAGAGTATGGCGAGCGCCACTGCGATGCAGACCAGAGAGACGATCTGGGTAGTTTTCTCGGCGGAGGGAAATGCCGTGCTGACATACGCTGCATGCCATGCGGCGAATTTGAGGTAGAGTGTATCGAGGGCAAAAAGCAGGTATTTTGCCGGCTCAAAGGCCATGAAGACCAGCGATGTAAAAAGATAGAGCCCGGAAAACGGCACCAGCAGCAGGTTATAAAGAAGAGAGAGTGGCTGCGCACTGCCGAACAAAAGGTATCCCAGGACAAGGGCGGGCAACCCGGCGGCGAGTGTCAGTGCAGTGTGTTCGCTGAGCAGATTCAAAAATTTATTTTTCGCAGCGAAACAAAAGTGCAGTGGTTCATAAAAAACCAAAATCGCCGCGGTGATGCCAAACGAGAGAATAAACGACATCGAAAACGTGGAGAGCGGAAAAAGCAGTTCGACGACGATGGCGGTCAGAAACAGCAAGGCCCACGAAGGAATGCGCCGGTCGAGAAGACGCATGCCGAGGCCAATCGTCATAAAAAGCCAGGCGCGCAAGAGCGGCACGGGAAAATCGAGTAGCAGTAAGAACGCGGTCGCTACGGTGTAGCCCAGAGCGGCACCCAATGAGGGAATGCCAGCAAAGCGGAATGGCAGGTAGAGAATCGCGAAGAGCAGGGCGATGTTTAGTCCCGAGACCGCAAAGAGGTGCATGAGCCCCATGTCGCGGAAGGCGTCGAGCTCCTGGGGCGTCAGATCATCGGTGTCTCCCAGGAGAAAGGCTGCAATTAAAGAGCGTTCGCCCATCTTATCAAATTTCGCATGGAGGTAATCGAGCGTCTTTTTCCTGAATTGAACGAGAAAGCCCTCAGGTTGTTTGAGTGTTTTGATCTCATTCACACGGCACCATGAGGCGACGCCCGAAAGCCGTTCGAACACCATGAAGGTCGATTCGGGCACAACCTGAATTGAACAGCGGTAGCTGACGCGCGAATGTTTAGCGGGTAGCTGCTCCTTTTTTAAGCCTGTAAGGCGCAGTTTCAGTCTTTGATCATTCTGAATAACGACGGACTTTCTGGAAACGCCAATCACCTGCGCTTCGCCGGATAAAGGCAACGCGGCCGGCGCACTCAAAATATTTAAGCGGAGAATGAAGAGCCAGGCACCCAGAACGATGCCGCCGGCCACCGAAGCAATAAATAGACTGCGGTCCGAACGCCGGAAATCGGCAATGAGAAAACCCGCTGCCGTTGCGGTACAGATGATTGCTGCCGCGAGAAATCCTGATCTAAAAAGAACGGCTGCTACAAATGTAAAAAAGGCGTATGGCCACAGCATAAATTATTGCTCACGCCTCCAATAATCAGGCTCGCGACTCTGATGAGCAACCGCATCGATCAGGATATATTCTCCTAAGTCAGTGTAAAAAATGGTGTATGGAAATTTTTTTAGCGGATAATGACGGTATGTTTCATCGTATGGCGCCCATGCTTCCGGAAATTGCCGGATATCTTGTATGGCAGCTTGGATATTCTCAAAAAAACGTGCCGCCAAAAGCGGATCAACACGCTGATACCATTGCTTAGCTGCGGTAAACTCCTGATCAGCTTCGACGGAAAGTCTGATCGGTTTCATGCTTCGCGCGAAATTCTTCGAATGAAATCGTTTTCAAGTAACCTGTTTTGATGCGCTCTGCGCGTTTCTTCAACTCATCGCGCCAGAGTGTATCTGTTTCTGCGGTCATTCCCGTCGATGACAAGAGTATATCAGCCAATGCGATCTTTTCTGAATCTGAAAGAGATTCGGTTTCGGCCCGAATCCTCTCTAGTTTACCCGTGATCATAAGTTAGCACGGCGCGCCAAACCGGGCGCGACAAGCATTTATTACCCTTCTACTTTCGGCATCTTGCGCAGAAAGGTGGGGATGTCATACGCCGCTGCCTGTACCGAGGCGTCGACGCGGGGGAAATCCAAACCTTGCTGTGCCGGCGTGCGGTAGGTTGTGTCTTCCGTGCCCGTGCGCGGCAGAACCTGGGGTTTGAACTGTGACTGCGATTGCTGCGGTTTCAGGTCGATCTGCTCTTTGCGGCGGTAACCTGTGGCGATGACGGTGATCGAGACATGATTGTCTTTGGTTTCGTCTTCGGTGAAGCCGACGATGATGACCGCATCCTTCGAAACCTGTTCGTGGATCTGCTTCTGGATCTCGTGGTATTCGTAGAGCGCAAAATCTGAACCGCCGACCACGTTGATGAGCACGGCCTGGGCGCCGTCGATGGTCTTGCCGTTGAGGAGGGGGTGGTGGATCGCACTTTGCAGCGCTTCAGCCACACGGTTCTCGCCGGTACCTTCGCCGAGGCCGATGACGGCGTCACCGTTCTGGCCCATAACTGTGCGCACGTCGGCAAAGTCGACGTTCACAAAGCCGGTCGAATTGATAATGTTGCTGATGCCGCGCACCGCGCGGTAGAGCATGTCGTCGATGAGCTTGTAAGCTGCACCGACAGACGTCTTTTTATCGATAACTTTAAATATGGCTTCGTTGGGTATAGTGATGAGCGTATCGACGCGGTCGCGCAGATTGTTCTGGCCCGCTTTCGCATAACTCATGCGCTTGTCGCCTTCGACGATGAAGGGCAGCGTTACAACGCCGACCGTCAGGGCCTTGAGCTCGCGCGCGACTTCGGCGACAATCGGTGCCGCACCGGTACCGGTACCGCCGCCCATGCCCGCCGTAACAAACACCATGTCGGCGCCCTTGAGCACGTTCATGATCTTCTCGCGGTCTTCCATTGCCGCCTGCGCGCCGATGTCCGGTATGCCGCCTGCGCCCATGCCGCGCGTCAGTTTCGCGCCCAGCGCGACCTTGATCGGAGCATGCGAACGTTCGAGTACCTGTTCGTCGGTATTCATCGCGATGAGTTCGACGCCCTCGAGGTTCATCGACACCATGCGTTCGATGGCGTTCATGCCGCCACCGCCGACACCCACAACCTTAATCATTGCGGGGGATTTTTTCTTTTCCTCAAATGCTAACATAACTTGCTCCTGTCCGGGTTGTCGCATCGCTCCACCCCGGCAGGGTGGACGGGACGCGTTTAAGGGGGCGGTTGCACCACCCCCTTAACAACCCCCGCAGATACGACTGGTTCCTCATAAGTTTTTTTGTAACCAATTTTTCATTTTTCCGAACAGATTCTTGCCGCTTTTTTGTATATCTGGTTCCCCATAGCGCGCCTGGTACAGGAGTAACCCCGTCGCCGTGCTATAAGGTGGCGATGCAACCTTATCCGAAATCCCCAACAAGCCCTTTGGATAGGCAACCGACGCACCCAGCTGCAGAACTTCTTCTGCAAGGCCGACAAGGCCTTCGAGCTGCGCGGCGCCACCCGTAAAAATAATACCACCGGCCAATATGTTTTTTCTGCCGGATCGCAAAAGTTCATGATCGATGAGTTCGAGCATCTCGCGCATACGCGCTTCGATGATGAGCGCCATGTCGCGGCGCGGAATCTGGCGCGGTGCGCGTTCGCCGACCGAAGGCACGTCGACCATTTCCATCGGGTCGACGTCGGCCGCACGCGCGGTGCCTTTTCTTTTTTTCAGCATTTCGGCCGAATCGATCGGTGTTTTGAGGCCGATCGAAAGATCTTGTGTGACGTGCTGGCCGCCGAGACAGATCGTTGCCGAATATTCGACGCCACCGTCGACATAGATGATGAGATCGATGACACCCGAGCCGATGTCGCAGATCGCGACGCCTAAATCTTTTTCGGCTTCGGTGAGTAGAGCCTGGCTGGATGCGAGGGCCGAGAGAACTTTGTTCGAGACACGCACGCCGGCTTGTTCCACGGCTTTTTCCGTGTTCTGGAGTTGTGTAACAGGCGCTGTAACGATGTGAACCTGCGCGTCGAGGCGAACTCCCACCATGCCCAACGGGTCTTTGATGCCCGACTGGTCGTCGACCTTGAACTCGCGCGACAGTACGTGCAGAATTTCCTGGTCGGCGGGAATGCGCACATTCTGCGCGGTATCGATGACACGAAAAACGTCGGCGTGCGTGATGATACGGTCGCGGCCGGTGATTGTCACCATGCCGGTCGCGTTGTCGCCGCGTACGTTTTTGCCTGAAATATTGATGACGACTTCGTCTATCTCAAGCGCCGACATGAGTTCGGCCTCTTCGATCGCGTCCTGGATGCTTTTGACGGTCTGCTCGATGTTCGTCACCGAGCCGGATTTCACGCCGCGGGACTCGACGACGCCGAGGCCGATAATTTCTACCTCGTCGGGGGAGGTGATGCGGGCGACGATCGCGACTGTCTTACTCGAACCCAAATCGAGAGCAGCGACGAGGCGCCCTGAGCCGACGCCTGTGCCGTCATAGCTCATATATCAGCCTCTGCCTTCGTTTGGCTCTGTTTCATTTCGCGTATAATGGCGCTGTTTTCCTGTAAGTCTACCAAAGTGACAGAACGCGGCAGTTTTGTCTCGAGATACGCATAGACCGCCCAGAGGCGCCGCAGCGTTTCTTCGGAAAAGCGCCCCTCGTACACAACGCACGAGCGGATGCCCGCCGAATAGATGCGGTACCGCCAGAGACCACCGGACTTTCCGTTGCCGGGTCCCGGACTCTCTTCACCCACCGCACTGCCGGTCCCTTTCAGGGGCCGGATCTCGATCTCTGCGAAACGCTGCCAGAGAAATGCATACTTCTCGCGCGTCTCTTTCCAGAGCCGTATTATGTCACTTTTCGGTGACAACGATGATTCGCCGCCAAAAGTCAAGTAGAAAATGACTTTGTCTGGCGTGAGATCCTTGTGTAAATACGCGGCATTTTCAACGATCGTCGTTCCACCCGGATCTTTCTCTGCGACACCTTCCTGTTCGTTTTGCAGATATTCAAGCTGGCGTTCCGTGATGGTGATATTGACCTTACGGCCAGGCAATACCGTCACCTTCGCGGTGGCGATGCGCGGGTTTAAGAGTAAGCTGTCACGGATTTCATCGGAGCTGACGCCGTCTTTCGCGGCCTTGAGCAGGTACGACACCACATCCTGCACATCTTTTTCGCTTAAGATGCGGTTGCCTTCGACGCTGATCTGCCAGCCGTCACCGCCGCCGTGGCGCTTCACGATAAACCAGGTGGTGAGAACGGCGCCGAGCGTCATCAGCGTGACCCCAGCGATCAGAATTTTCTTACGCAGAGGCATGGATGGCTTTATTCACGCGGTATGTCCGCCGCATTCCCGGGTGGCTGTGAATCCGGTGGTGAAGGAGGAATCTCCTGGTCCGAGAAATTACCGTTCCATTCACTGATGAGCTTCCAAATCGTGACGAACATCGTGACGATGAAGGGGCCAAGAATGAGGCCCTTGACGCCGAAGGCATTCAGGCCGCCGACGATGGCGAGAAATAAAAATAATGGATGCAGATTGAGGTCGCGGTCAAGCAGCATCGGTTTCAAAAGATTTTCGAGCAGAAAATAGAATGTCGTACACGTGATCGCCATGATGACAGCGGTCGTATGCTGGTCGTGCGAGTAGAGGTAGATGGCGCCGGGCAGCCAGACAACCGCTGTGCCGATCACGGGGATCAGCGCAAAGGGCACGGCAACCGCGCCCCAGAGCAGGGGTGTGCTGAGACCGCAGAGCCAGAACACAATGCCTACCACAGCACCCTGCATGGCCGAGATGACAAGGTTGCCTTTCACCACCGCATCGAAAATGCGCACCATGCGGTCGCCGATGTGTTTTTCAATTTTATCGGGGAAGGGCAGACTGCGGTAAATCGCCTGGCCGACGCGATCGACGCTGCGGAACAGGAAAAACAGGATAAACAAGGCGAAGGTGAAGTCGATGAAGAACTTCATCCCCGTGATCACCCATTTCCAGCCCTGCTTTAACGTTTCCAGTTGATTCGAAAGAATTACGTCGAGCGCATGTGCACGGTATGCCACAAGCTGGTCGACGCTGATTCCGAATTTATTTTCAATCCAGGTGTTGTTTCTATAGATCTCGAGCAGCTTTTCCGGGGTGAACCATTCGCGCGCGAGATCGGCGGCATGCCGCGCTTCGGTAACGAGCGCAATGGCGAGAAACACCACGGGTATGATGAGTATCAGTATCACCGAAAAAGTCGAGATGATCGCGGCGATGGTGCGCCGGCCATCGAGCCGCCTCAGCAGCCAGCGGTGCGGCGTGCGAAACAAAATGAACAGTATGCCTGAAATAAAGAATGCGTAGATGTAGCTGTAATAAACGTAACTGACGAGTCCCAGAAGGAAAAGGAATAATCCGAAAAAAACATAAGGCAGAAACCGTTGGAAATCCAGGAAGCTGTAGCTGCGATCAAGTTTCATGCTATTCTTGTTTGCCGCGGTTGTAATCGACCTCAGAGCGGCCAATGCGGATGAGATAATTTTCGGCGTAGGGAAGTTTCGAGACGTCGACGGAGATGAGTTCCTTCACCTCTTTCGCGCTGCGCTCGTACTGCAGCAGCGCGCTGCCGCTCTGTTCGAGACGCGCGGTTTCCGTAAAATTATGTTTGCGGAAACTCGATTCATAATAGGCGACAATGTCCTTCAGGTTGTGGTTCGTTTTCTGTAAAATCGTCGACGCACGGCCATCCGTGGCCGCGTCGACCTTGGCACGTCCGTGTGCCATCGGATTATCGACGCGGTAAATTTCTGCCTGGGGGTAGAGAAGCGAAAGCGAACGGACAAAATCCGGCGCGTCGGAAGGAGAACCTTTGGGCGGTAACTTATCTGACACCGCAATCGCCGTTTCGGAGTCCTTTTTACCGCACGCGGAAGCCGCCAAGGCAAGTAAGCTGGCGCAAAAAAACGAGGTTATCCGCCTCTGCATAATGCGACATAATGAAGTTTGGGCCGGGCGTACAGTAAAAACCAGGTGCCGGGTTGATGGCCGGAACCCGGTTTTAGATCAGCGTGCGCTGCGCTCTTTTGGTCTTCGCGGGGTATTTTCGAGGGGATAGAGGATGGCGTTGGCAATAGATGCCCGGCGCTGCAGCGTGTTTTCCGTTTTGGTTTCAGATTCAGACATCTGCGTAATGATAGCATGGTCGAGCCAGTCACGCAGCGGGGCGGGAATATACGAGGCTTCGGCCGCTTTCATGGTATCATTCATGGGAAATACCCTCTGGTTTCTATACGAGATGCTGCAGAAAAAGGTTACAATCCCTGCGTTCAATTTATACTTTACACTCTGTCTTTTTTGAGTATATTCTCTTTATGGTATTCTTATTCGGTATGCCCAATCTCGGCGAGATGATCTTCCTCGTCATCATCATCCTTCTGCTCTTTGGCGGCAAGAAGCTCCCTGAACTCGCGCGCGGCCTCGGTGCCGGTATCCACGAGTTCCGCCGTGGCATGAATGCAGGTAACGAACCAGCATCGACGCAGACACATGCTCCGGCGCCAGCAACTGAGCGTGACGTGACCCCCGGTGAGAACGAAGCACCGCGCAAGTCGCGCGCCCTGCCGCAGCCCAAACGGGCCGCGCGCCCCGCAGCAAAAAAGAAAGCCGCTGCGAAAAAGAAAAAATAATCGTGATGCACGAGGCATCTGATAGGCGACGGGCAAGGATGCCCTCTCAAGTCGCCTAATTTTAGCCAGACAGGTGATCAGCATCGAATCCGGTCTGGCCCACTCCCGCGAACGCATCGAAACCCTGCTTGAGGCGCTGCCCTATATACAGCGCTTCGCGGGTAAGACCATCGTCATCAAATATGGCGGTGCGGCGATGGAGAAGGCCGACCTCTCCGCCAAGTTCGCCCAGGACGTTGTTTTACTCAAACTCTGCGGCATAGACCCTGTGATTGTGCACGGCGGCGGCCCGCAGATCAACCAGCTGCTCGAGCGCCTCGGCGTGAAATCCACCTTTATCGACGGCCACCGTGTCACGGGCGACGCTGAAATGGCCGCGGTCGAAATGGTACTTTCGGGCGACGTAAATAAAAAGATCGTCGCGCAGATTGCTCGAGCCGGCGGCAAGGCCGTGGGTTTGTCGGGCCGCGACGGTGCGCTCGCGCATGCAGAAAAACATTTTCTCGAACGCAGCGGCAAAGAGAATGTCGATCTGGGCCGTGTCGGCGCGGTGAAACCCGGCGGTGTCAATATCCAGGTTCTCAACGTGCTGAAGCAGGGCGGGTTTATCCCCGTGATTGCCCCGGTGGGTTTTGACGCCGACGGTAACTCGCTCAACATTAATGCCGATACCATGGCAGGTGCGATCGCCGCGGCGCTGGGCGCTGAAAAACTGCTGCTGCTCACGGATACGCCGGGTGTCATGCACGAAGGCAAAACCCTGACGCGGCTCTCTCCCGGTGATGTGAAAAAGCTCAAGGCGGATGGCATCATTTCAGGCGGTATGATTCCGAAAGTCGACTGCGCTGTGTCCGCTGTGGAAAACCATGTCAACGCGGCGCACATCATCGACGGCCGCGTGCCGAATGCACTCCTGCTCGAAATTTTTACGGATTCGGGTGTTGGTACGATGCTCGTTCGCTGATTCATCGCCACAGCCGTCACAAAGCCCCCCTTTTGCAGGTTGACAGATGAAAACAGATGCTGTAGCTTGTCATAATGAAAAAAATAATTATCTGCCTCACTGCCGTAGCTGCGATCAGCCCGGCGTTTGGCTATGCTTCTTTGAACGTGGCGGGGCAAACCGGCCTCATTGCGACACCCACGGCGCGTATTAACAGCGAAGGCCAGGGCGGTAACGCTGTTACTGGCGGCTTCACCTATTTCAATAACGGGCGTACGTACAATGTTCCGCAGGTGAATGTGGCGCTGTTCGAACGTTGGGAGATCGGTGGCGCCTATAATTCAACCGAAGGAACAAACCAGAACGATTACCTCGTGCACACAAAACTGCGTTTTGCACCATGGTCGGGCCGCGGCAATTCTGCGATGGCGATCGGCGGTAGCTACCAGAGCCTTAACTCATCGCCGGGAACAACCGCAGGACAGGTCTATTTCGCAGCGACGTACGAGGCGAATTTTTTCGGTATGGAAGCCGATACTTCGATCGTTGTCGGTAAGACTTTTGGTACCGGCGTGCGCGACGGCGATGTCGACTTCTCGATGGGCTTCGATTTGAATTTTTTCCCCAGCGCATTCAATGGTTATGTGCGCTGGCTGAACGAACTTTCAAACTATGATTTCCTTTACCTGAACGCTCCCACTGCTGCTGCTGCCCGTGGTGCTTTCAATACCGGCCTGCGCATTCCGGTGCTGAAAAATATGACTAACCTGCGGTTTGATATCACACTGAAGATGACTGACGCTCTCGACAACGAACGTGGTTTCGGTGCCGGTGCTGTCTTCGGCGCGAAATTCTAACATCTATCGCTTTAAGGGGGCCTGTGGCCCCTTGACAAACCCCGGTTAGTTTACTTCGATTTGAAACCCATGAATTTTTTAAAGCGGGCCCACGCCGTGGCAGGTTTGCGTTTTTGTCCCGGCACCGCCGATCCCGCGGGATAAACCAGCATAAAGTTACGGTCGCCGAAGGCCCTGAGCATCATCTCGGGCAACCGCGCATGGATTTTCTCCTGCGGAAAAAAAGTTGCGCGCTCGAGCACGGCTATCCAGAGCGAATTTTCGCCGCCGTTCAGCGTCAAGAGATCGAGACCTGCATGGATCTGCCCCGCGCGCACAGCGTAGCGGCGGCGGTGGTCAAGGTGCGCCAGGTGTTCGGTGATGGAGGGCAAAATTTCCGGTTCAGCGAAAAAAACCGGGTTTGCTTTGAGCCGCCGCGCCAGGTTCAACACCACGGGCAGCCAGACATCCTGTGTGGCGACGAGTCGTTCGTTGGCGATAATGACGTTGATCTGCGACGAAAGCGACAGGTCGGTTTGTATGTGCGCGGCGATGATGGTATTGCCCGGCGCGCTTTCGGTCAGGCTTTCAAGAAACGAATATCCCTGCGGTTTTTGCAGTGTGGGGATAGCCCCCAGGCCCAGGAGTATCTTCTCTGTTAAGAGCTCGCGCGCCGCATGCGCCACGGCCTTGATACGGTCATTTTCTATGCGCGCGGTGAGCTCGATGTGCTCGTCGCGCATTGCATAGAGGGGCTTGAGCTCGTTGAACTGCGCCTCGACCGTACGGATTCGCTCTTCCGCGCCGGGGCCGTCGGGAACGACATTGAGCGGAAAGATCTTAGCGGGAGAATTTTCGTTGCGAAAATGCCCCGCGAGCGTCAGCAGCGGCATCATGGTTTCGGGATTACTCACCGGCAATAGAATACGCGCCGCCCCGTCGTCGGCTGTGCTTGTTTTTTCGGGCCGCGAAAAACGCGAGAGCAGAACGACAAAAATTTCATTGAGGACCGCATAGAGCATCAGGCCGTGCAGCGCCGGGGTTGGGATAATGCCGCGCGCGTAGGCGACATAGATCAGCACCAGCACCAGGGGGTTCTTGCGCAGCAGTTGCCTCAGTGAGACTTTTGCGTCCCGGCGGGTGACCCTCATCACGAATGCAAACGCTGCCCGGGCGATGATTGTGGTTACGAGAATTGCCAGCGCGCTAAGCAGCGTCGTCCATTGTAAAGAGCCCAGGATATTACTCGATATACCCAGCTGAACATAAAATGCGGGCACAATGATACTGTGCCCGGTAAAGCGCAGCCGTTCAAGCACGCGCGAACCTTCTGCAACAAAACGTGTCAGCACAAAACCCGCGGCATAGGCGCCCATGAGCGGCTCGACACCCGCTTTACGGACGGCGATCGTGACGGAGATCAACAGGACGAGCATCAGGTAAAAGAGGGCATACGAATCTTCACCAACCCGCCGCACCAGAAAGCGCAGTGATGGGGGTATAAATGAAATCAGTATCAGCATGATGAGCATCGCGCCCACGGCTTCTTGCAGAAGGTCGCCGGTTGCAGTCGCGCGTTGTGCATAGGCAACGAGCAACGACACGGCGAGCAGTGCGGAAATCTCAGAGATGAGACCCATGAAGGCGATATCGCTCGAAACCCGGCTCGCGCGGAAGCTTTCGCTGACGATCGACTGGCGCCGTTCGGGCGCATGCATGGCAGTGATGCTGGCGACCGCTATGGAGGCGAGCAGGTCGCTTTTCAGGACAAAAAAGAAAAACGCCGCCACGGGAATTGCCGTCATGAGCTGCAGCAGAAAGGCCGCCAGAATGGTGCGGCCGCGCCAGGCAAAGTGGAGATCCCACTCGATTTCAAGCGCCGAAAGAAAGATAACAAAGAGTGCCCCGAGTTCAGAGAGCTGCACCAAGAGGCTCTGCGCCGGAAAACTGAACGGCAGGTAGATGCTAAGCGCCACGCCGCAGGCGAGGAAAAAAAACGCGGGATGGATGCGCGTCGCACGGGCAAGCGCGATGCTGAGCACGCCGCCCGCTGTGATAATCAGAATCGAGTAGAGGGCCAGCTCGAAACTTTCGGGCACTGGCTCTACGCAGCTCCCGCTTTGGAGAGGGATTTTTCCTGGATCGCGACATAACGCTCGGCGATACGCTGCGCGAGATGGCGCACGCGGGCGATATACGTCTGCCGTTCTGTCGGCGAAACGGCGCCGCGCGCATGCAGCAGATTGAAGGTGTGCGAACACTTCAGCATGTAGTCATAGGCGGGAAAAACCAGCGGTTCTTTTTCCCAGTCAAGAATACGTTTCGATTCTTCTTCATATTCATCGAACCACTTGAAGAGTTTTTTTGTATCGGCGAGCTCGAAGTTATAGTGCGAATATTCCCACTCGGTCTGCGTGTGGATATCGCCGTACTTCATGGTCTTGTTCCACTGGACCTCGAAAATGCTTTCAACACCTTGCAGGTACATCGCGAGGCGTTCGAGGCCATAGGTGTATTCGACCGAAATTGGTTTCAGCGGCAGAGATCCGCATTGCTGAAAGTAAGTGAACTGTGTGACTTCCATGCCATTGAGCCAGACTTCCCACCCGAGACCCGAGGCGCCGAGCGTGGGGGACTCCCAATCGTCTTGCACGAAACGGATATCGTGCTCTTCGAGCTTGAAGCCCAGCGCTCGCAGGCTGCCGAGGTAAACTTCCTGGGCATCGGGCGGCGACGGCTTCATGATAACCTGGTACTGGTAATAATGCTGCCCGCGGTTGGGATTTTCACCGTAGCGGCCATCGGTCGGCCGGCGTGAAGGTTCGACGTAGGCCACGGACCACGGCTTGGGCCCCAGCACGCGCAGGAACGTATGCGGGTTAAAAGTGCCCGCGCCGACCTCCATGTCGATGCCCTGGGCGATGACGCAGCCCTGGGCCGCCCAGTACTGGTTCAGTGTGGCGATGATGTCCTGAAAATACATGCGGTAGATTCGCCGCGCTGCGACAGCACGTCACGCGATGTCGGTGCCATGCCCCCCGTAAACAAGGTAGTTATCCGCGGTTTTCCATGGAATTCCCCCGATTGACCCGGAGCAAAATCTGCGTTAAACCAGCCCTACACGGAGATAACCATGGCAAAAAAACTCAGGGATCAATATGATGCAATTGTTATCGGTGCCGGTTGCGGCGGCGTGACGGTAGCATCGCTGCTGGCCAAAAAAGGCAGGGATGTCTTGCTTCTCGAGCAGGGCGATTTTATCGGCGGTTGTTGTTCGACCTTCGAGAAAAAAGGGTTCCGGTTCGATGCCGGCGCTTCCATTCTCGAAGATATCGAAATCATTGATCAGGTCTACCAGCGCCTGGGTTCTTCTCTGGCAAAAGAAGTTAAACTCAAGGTCTGCGACCCCGTTTATGATGTGTTGCTCAGCGATGGTTCGAAGCTGCGTATTCCCCTCGATTCTGACAAGACCGCTGACGAGATCGCGCATATTTCACCGGGGGATGGCAGGCGCTGGAAAAAATACGCCCGCCGCCTCGGTGAGTTTCTCGACACCGCGCTGCGCGGTTTTTTCGTCATGCCGGCCAATACCCTCGGCGATATGCTGAGAATTTTTAAACGCACGCCTGCGCTCCTGAAATTCGGTACTCTGTTCGCCGGCAGTTACCAGGGGCTGATGCAGAGATATTTTAAAGACAAACGCATTCTCGAAAGTATGTCGTTCCAGAGCTTCTATGTGGGATTACCCCCGGCGCTCGCTCCGGCGTATTTTGCGATGCTGCCTTATTCCGAACACCGCGGCGTCTATTATCCCGAGGGCGGCATGGGGCGCGTTCCCGAAGGTATCTTACGTCTCGGAAAAAAAACGGGTCTTGAGGTGGCACTGAAAACCGCGGTCGCAAAAATTCTGGTAAAGAACCGCAAGGCATACGGCGTCGAACTCGCCGATGGCCGAAAGATTTTAAGCTCTGTGGTCGTCTCCGGTATCAATGCCAAGAGCATGTACCAGAAGATGATCGGTCATGAACACCTGCCGTGGATTGTGCGTGCGGGCCTCAAGAGCTATGAATATTCGATGGCGACGCCGATGATCTATCTCGGCCTCGACTACCGCCCGCCGCTCACGGCGCACCATACATTGGTGACGATACCCACTGCGGCGATGAACCGATATTGGTACGATTATTATAAGAAGGGGATCTATCCCAAAGAACAGTTCGGCATTATTTGCTGGCCGACATTTTCTGACCCTGGTATGGCGCCGCGCGGCAAACATATTCTGATTCTGACGCTTGCGCCGGGACCTTACCGGTTAAAAGATAAAAACTGGGATGAGGTAAAGGAGGAACTGATGGCAGGTATCATCGACTATTATTCGAATAAATATATTCCGGGCCTGAAGGAACATGTCCGGGTCGCCGAGTTTTCGACGCCGCTCGATTTCGAACGCCGCCTTTTGTCACCCGAGGGCGCCATCTATGCGTTGCGCCAGGATGTGACGAATGCGAGCGTATTTCGTCCCGCGGCGCGCTCGAAAAGTATCCGGAATCTCTACCTGGTGGGTGCATCGACGCATCCCGGGGGCGGAGTGCCCACGACGATTGCATCGGGAATGATCGGCGCAGATCTCATCGAAGCTGATCTTGCGGGGCGCAAGATATGAGCCCGGTGATCTGGGTGATTCTGGGTGTTGGCGCGGTGCTGCTGGTTTGGCTGTTTGCCAGCAGCGCGCGCCGTCATTTTATCGCCAGCCTGTTGCGGCAGGCGATCTACCTGATTCCCCGCTATTTCGTCTGATTATTTCAGGAATTTTTCCAGGGTAATCAGGCGGTTCACCTCGCCGGTGGTGTCGAACAGCTTGCCGTTATCGTTCAGTTTAAAGTTGCCGTGCTGCAGGTGGCAGTTGGTGCAGCCGACATTGTTCTTCGCCGACAGCGCCATCATCTTCTTGACGATGCGGGCCTTGGCGCCGAGCTTCTTAAAATTCCACCAGGTGGTGATATCGTCACCGCCATCGAGCCACTCTGTCTTCACGATTTCATTGGGGGCAATTTCTGACGCGGCGCTGGCACCGTTGGGTTGGAATTTCAGCTTCTCGCCCTCGGCGACGATCTTGCCGGTGAACTCGCCCTTGTCTTTGATGGTTACACGATAGTTACAGTTATTAACCCGGGGCAGGTGGCAGGTGCCGCAGGATTTTAAGGAATCGCTGCAGGAATCCGATTCTGCAGGTACTGCTACTGCAGGCTTGGCAGGAGCGGGAGACGCCGGTTTTTTAGGGGCCGCGATCAGCATTGCAGCGCCTAATTGGGCAAACTCATTGTCATTGAAGCTTTGGTTGATTTTGGTTTCTTTTCCCTTGAGTCGGTTCAGTACCTGCTCAATGCATTCATCCTTGATTGGCGCCACGAGGTGGTGGGTCATCTTCAGCATGAAGCGGACTTTTTCATCGTCGTTGTTCCAGAGTTTGCCCGGCGTTACTTGCGGTTGTACCGGGGTAGATCCGCATTGGGCGAGAACCGCAAGGAGCAGGGTGGGGATAAGCAGGCTGCGCATCGGCCATTCTGGGCCGGCCCTAAACGGCGGCGACGAAAATTTCAATCTGCTTGACTCGGCTCCCTTAAATCCCGGCTTTGCCTGAAGCATGAGCGCCAGGGCCCCCTATATCGCCTTCTTTGATCTCGATGAAACGCTGCTCGCGAAAAACAGCGGCCGCGTTTTTTGGGATTATTGCCTCGAACACAAGATCTATTCTGCTACCGATGTCAGTTACCTCGGCTTTGCGTTGTTTAAATTCCTGGTGGGCATCGATGACACCGAAGATTTTGTCCGTACCTGGGCCAGCGTCTTCAGAGGCTGGAGCCAGGAAAAAATGGAAGAAGTGACGCGCGAACTCTTCGATCTGAGAATCAAGCAGATCATACGGCAGGGCGCCGAAGCAGAAGTCCAAAAACATAAGGCAGCGGGTGCCCGCACAGTGATTCTTTCGGCTTCGACACGTTATGTCTGCGAGCCGGTCAAAAACCACCTCGCCATGGATGAGGCGCTGTGCACTGCGCTCGCGATCGAGAACGGTAAATTTACCGGTACGCTCGCAAGCCCCTATATCTTCGGCGAACAGAAATATCTCTCGGCGCTGTCTTATGCGCAGGAACACGGCTACGACCTCTCGCAATGTTATTATTACGGCGATGCCTATACCGACCGTTTTGTCATGGAGGCGGTGGGTTTTCCGGTCTGCGTCACTCCCGACAGGAAACTCAGGGCGCACGCGGCGCAAAAGAACTGGAGCATCGTAGAATGGTAGTCACGGTAAGGCCGATTTAAGTTCAGTCGGAATCGGCATGGCAGACGCGGCTCACACGGCCACATACAGTTTCTCACCCCCCTTCGAAAAAAGGTTCCTGGAGATAGAGAAAAAATTTCCCAAACGTTCATCGCTGGTGCTGTGGTCGTTGCACCTCGCGCAGGAAGATATCGGCTATATTACCCCCGCCGTCGTTGACTATGTCGCCGCGCGTGTCGGGGTCTCTCCCGCATGGGTCAAGGGCGTCGTTTCGTTCTATTCGATGTTCCGTGAAAAGCCCATCGGCAAGTACCATCTCAATGTCTGCGGCAATCTCATTTGCCAGCTGATGGGTTCAGATAAGATCGAGAAGTGTATCAAAGACAAGCTGAATATCGGTGACGGCCAAACCACCCCCGACGGCAAGTTTACCTACACCCGCCAGGTCGAGTGCCTGGCCGCCTGTGGTTATGCCCCGGCGATGCTGGTGAACAATGATTTCCATGAACTTTTGACCCCCGAGTCAGTCGCCAAGCTCATCGACGAACTTTCAGCAAAATAAGCAACCACAAGCCTGCCATAGCGAAAACAGCCCGTATCCTTGTTGACGCGGTGTTTTATTTACCTGTTTCTCCGCACGCGGGGATTTGGATCTAACCCTTTCGAAAAACCGCATTTGCTGCCTTAGCTCAGCCGGTAGAGCAACTGCCTTGTAAGCAGTAGGTCGTCAGTTCGATTCTGACAGGCAGCTCAAGACACGAGGTCTAGAGGTCGGCGGCGCGCATGGACGCGCTCCGTGCCGACGACCCAGTCTTAGGGGTAGGTGGCCGAGTGGTTAATGGCGCTAGACTGTAAATCTAGTCTCTCCGGAGTACGAAGGTTCGAATCCTTCCCTGCCCACAATTGGATCCCTTGCGTGGAGCACCCACGCAGGGGATTTTTATTTAAAGCTTAATCTCCAGCACGACCGGGCAGTGGTCCGAGCCCATATGATCGTTCAGATGGCGAATGTCTTTCACCGCCTTATACAACGGTTCATCGATCACAAAATAGTCAATTCTCCAACCGATATTACGCGCCCGCGCATTTGTGATCACCTGCCACCAGGTATACGATACCTTCTCAGGGTATTTCGTCCGGAAAACGTCGACCCACTTGTCGGCAACGAGGCGGTCGACCCAGGCGCGCTCTTCGGGGCGAAAACCCACGGTTTTCTCGTTCTCTTTGGGGCGCGCGAGGTCGATCGGCTGGTGCGCGACATTGAGGTCGCCGGTGAAAATGACCTTGTTCTTCTTCTTACGCAGGTCTTTGATGTACTTGTGGAAATGATCGAAAAACACGAGCTTCTCTTTCCATGCGGCGTCGGATTTCCCGCCGTTCGGGAAGTAGTTACCGAAGACGACTAAATCCCCCGCTTTGACGCCTAAAACGCGGCCTTCATGGTCGTTCCACTTCGGCATACCGCGCAGAATCTCTACCTTCGGAAAGAGCTTCTTCTTGATGAAGACCCCTGTGCCCGAATAGCCGGGTTTCTCAGCGCTGTGGTAATGTGCTTCATAGCCCGGCGGATTGACCAGTGCGTCGGAGAGTTGCTCGACCTTGGCCTTGATCTCCTGGATAAAGAGGATATCCGGCTTTTCTTCTTTAATCAGCTTATCGAGCTCACCTTTTTTCTCAATGGCGCGGATGCCGTTGACATTGAATGAAATAATTTTCATGGTACAAGGATGTACCTTGGTCGGCGGCGACAAGGATGTTCAAGCCCGCCGACCATGGTACCAGGATGTTACCCAAGGTCGGCGGCGAAAATAACTAAAACAGCCCTTATTTTCAGCGCTGTGAATGCCGAAATTGAACTGACGGGGTATAAACCGTTAACCTATATGCGCGCCTTGGTAATTATGTCTCTTGCCGTCCTGGCAACCCTGTCTCCCCTCGCGGCGCAGTTTCTCTCCCCCGAAGATACGGTCAAATTTGCCCCCGCAAGCGAACCCTCGCCGGTCTATACGCCACCTGCAACGCCTGCCCCGCAGGCCGCGCCTGCGATTGCGGCGCCGGGCAGCGACGGTTACTTCGCCGATTTTGCCGCCTATGGCCGCGACAAGAATGTCATTCTCACCTGGCACCTGATGACGGGCCGCGCGATCGACAAGCGCATGCAGATTTACCGTTTTTCTGAAGAGCCGCGTGTCATACACGACATCTCGAAAGGCACGCTGATTGCGAAACTCACGGGCGAAATCAATCTCTATGAGGATGTACCGCCCGGGCGCGGCATGTATTATTATGCCATCTTTGTCGAAACGACACGCGGCCTCGAACCCGGTGCGTTTACCATGTCGCGCAACCTTGTGGGGCCGGTTTCATACCTGGGAACGGGCGCTGCCGCGAAGACAAGTTTTGATCCCGAGAAGGGCTCTTACAAGCGCCCCGAGTTTTCATCCAACGAACTCGACAGCGAAGACATGCCGGCGCGCCACGATGATTTGGACGACGGCGCGGGCCGCGGGATTAACGGCGTCATCCGCCGTACCTACCTGAAAGGTGATTTTTCCGGAACCGTGCGCGGCATGAAACCCTTTTTGCGCAACAGCTCGGCGAAGGTGCGGGCGAAGGCGATGTTTTATACCGGGCTGGCGCGCTACCGCATGGAACAGTTTGACCGCGCGCTTAAGTATTTTGAGCATCCGCTGACACAAAAATTTTACCGCCGTAACGCGGAATTCTGGATCAACCGCATGGCGGAGAACTCGAGGTAATATGCGCAGTATAACAATCTGGGTCGGAGCAATCGTTTTTACTATTGGCGCCGGCGTCTTTCTTATCGAGCGCGAGTATATCTCGGGCGACAAGGCGGCGCGAGTGCGCCTCGAGCAGGGCAAGCTGCAGCTCGAGCGTTTCGATGAAGATGGCCTGCGCAAAGGCATCGATGACCTGACGGCGGTCGTCGCGCAATTCCCTGACAGCATTCACGCGCGTTCGGCGCGTTACCATCTCGCCGAGGCCTACGAGCGCCTCGGTATGCGTGATGTCGCGCTCGGCAAATACAAGAAGCTGCTCGAGATGCCGCTGACCGAAGAGCTGAAGACCCATGTGCGTTTCAAAATCGCCAAGCTGCAGGTGATGCGCAACTATTCTGACGAAGGCATGAACCAGCTGTTGCAGCTGCTCAATGGTACGGCAGATAAGCCCCTGCGTTCTGAAATTTATCTCGAAATCGGCAAGTACTACCACCGCAAGGGCCTTGGCCGCGACGCGGTCCGCAATTTCCAGAATGCGCTGACCGAGAATCCCGAAAACCGCGAGGTGCGCGCTGCACTGGGTTACGGCGACGCAGACTATAAGAACTCCGTCGCGCTCCACGGCATTCTGGACAAAACCGAATCCGTACCGGCCAAAGAAGAAAATCCTGCCAAGGCCGAAGGCAAATATGATCTCGCCGGGGGCATCCGCGCCTTTACCGTCGGCGAATACGGCAAAGCCGTGCGCCTGTTAACTCCCGCAGCGCGCTCTACTGGCCGCGACAGCGAAGATGCGCTGTATTACCTGGGCAATGCCTACCTGAAACTGAAACAATACCGCAATGCGATTCACTTTCTCAACAGAGCGGTGAGTAACAAATACCTCGACCGCGACGAAGCGGCGTATATCAAGAAGGGCGAAGCGTATTACCTGAGCAACCAGTTCTCGCGCGCGCTACGGGTTTTTACCTTTGCACGCACGCATTATCCGAATGGCAAGTATGCCCAGATCGCCCGCGACTGGGAAGCTGAAACCCGCAGCATGCTGGGTGAGAAGACCGGCGTCAAAAGCCTCGACGACGATGGCGACGACGACGATGAAGACGAAGATGTCCTCGGCGGCGTTGCGCATGCCGGGGACGAAGCCGCACCACGCCCGAAACAGCGCACGCAGACGGTGGCTAAATCAGAAGAAGTTACACTCGACGACGACGTCGAGGTGACGCCGTAACGGTCAGAACTTCAGTTCTTCAATCATTTCTTCGATCTGCATCTGCAGGGCAGGGTCGGTATCAATGAGTTCCTTCACTTTCTGATCGGCGTGCAGTACCGTTGTGTGGTCACGCTTGCCGAACGCGCTCGCGATATAACTTAACGTCGCGCCCTGTATCATACTTTTCGCGAGATGCATACAGACGTGGCGGGCGAGAGCCACCTGTTCGGTGCGGTTTGAACCCAGAATCAGCGCTTCATCGACATGCAGAGTGCGCGACACAACCCTTAAGATATCTTCAATCGTCACCTGGTGGATGCCGTTTTCCTGCGGCAGGGCCTTCAGTGACATTTTTGCCATCTGCAGGTCGATCGGGCGCTTTTCGTGCTGCGCTGTGAAGTGGAGAATGCTGAGCGCGGCTTCCATGGGACGCACCTGCGAAGTGAAACGGGTCGCGAGGTATTTCAGAACGTCGGGACCGATGGGTATTTCACCTTCCTGCGCCTTGGTTTTGAGGATCGCCATGCGCGTTTCAAAGTTCGGTGACTTGACGTCGACGATGAGACCCTGCTGAAAGCGGCTCTGTAAGCGGTCGTGTAGTTGCGGCAATGCCTGCGGGGGGCGGTCGGCTGAAATCACGATCTGTTTTTTATTCTGGTAGAAATAGTTGAAGGTGTGGAAAATCTCTTCTTGCGTGAAGTCGGCGTTCTTGCTGATGAACTGTACGTCGTCGAGCAGGAAGACATCCACGCTGCGGTAGCGCGTGCGGAAATAGGAGAGATTCTTGTCTTTCATCGCCTCGATGAGGTCGCTCTGGAAGATCTCCGACGGGCAGTATTTGACCTTGAGCCAGGGATAAGCTGCCGCGACATGGTTGCCGATCGCCATCATCAGGTGCGTCTTACCCAGGCCCACACCGCCATAGATATAAAGAGGGTTATGGTAGTCATTGGGCTTCTGCGCGGCGCCGAATGCCGCGGCGTATGCATGCTCGTTCGAAGGGCCTTTGATAAAGCGATCGAAGGTATAGTTGGGATTCAGGTCGATTCTGTTCGGGAACGCCGTTTCGGGATTCTTTTGCTTTGCTGCGGGCAGGGCATCGAGGCGGGGAAGTCTCTCGGCTTCTGCCTGGCGGAAAATAATTTTGCCGGCAAAGCCCGTCGCAGCCGCCTCGTCGGCAATTCTCTTGCCGTACTGGCTTTGCAGGTGGCGTTCAATCTCGCTGTTGGGGCAGACGAGCACTAAATCGCCTGCGGAAAGGTCCGCTTTAACGTCTTTAAAGAACACGGCAAAAACAGGTGCGGAAATCTTCTTTCTCAGGCTCTCCTGGATGGGCAGCCAGACCTGGTTGGCCTCGGAAATACGTACAGATTCGGTAGGTGGGTTTAGATGTGTGTCGGCGTGGAGCATGGGAGAACTTGTGAAACCGGTTTGTAAGTTCAAGCGGCTGGTAAAAAAGACAGGGCGATTTCAGTAGAAATACGAGGGGGAAGACTGTATATTTTTGAAACAGGTATTATGTCACATCTTACGAAGGAAAATCCGGGATTTCAGCCACCTAATGCATTAGGTCGTTATTGTTCGAGGATGAGTAAGGCTTCGAAGTCTTCGAAAATAAAACGCCGCGCTGTTTTTTTTGTATCGGTATCGAAACGCAGCGGGTAACTGTCGCCTTTGTATGCGCTGGGCAGTGAAAAATCGTAACGCACTGCAGAGCTGCGCTGCGCCGAACCGGCGATGATGTTCAGAAGTTCGCCGGCGGTATCCATCAGCATACGATCTTCATCGGTACTCTGAACATTCAGCCTTTCCATGGCGATCTGGATACCCGGATGTGAAATGTTCAGCCACAGCGTGCCCTGGGTCTCTCCGCTCAGCTCCATTTTGGCCGTGATGCTCTGGTATTTATCGGGCAGCGTCGCCATCGCTTCACTCGTCAGATCTTTCAAACCGATGAATTGCGAGAAAACATGCCGCAGCGCGGCTGTGAAAATTTCAAAATCCAGCATTTCTGAAAAACATCCCGATCTGATTCCAGAGTTGTGGTCCCCGCACGGGTTTCTCCACATAGCTGTTGACCCCGGCCGCCGCAGCCTGCAGTATCTTTTCGCTGTCTGTAACAGAAGTAATCATGACTATCGGCACTTTGTTGCCGCTCGAACGGATTTCCCGCACAAATTCAACGCCGTCGAGCACTGGCATATTCCAGTCGAGAAAAACGAGGTCGATCTTGCCGGCCTCAAAGATGTCCATCGCGTCCTTACCGTTTGCGGCGTGATGGAATCCCACGCGCTCGGCCGCTTCCTTGAGGTTCTCGCGTATCACCTGCTCGACAATCGTACGCATGAGTTCGGAGTCGTCGACGATAAGAATCTGCATAGACTTAGCGGGGGATTGTAATTCGGGTCGTTGTGACGTTTGCAGTTGCGGAAACCCAGGCTTCTCCGCCTAATTCTGCGATTTTCCCTGCGATATATTCCATGCCGAGTCCCCGACCGGCCTCAAGCGTTACGGAGACGGGCGCTGCCGTCAATCCATTTTGGATGAGACTTTGGAGCGCGACGGGTTTTGCATCAACTCCCCGGGCAAAGCCCTTGCCGTCTTCTTCGTAAACAAGCTCGACTGCCGCGGGGCTGAGGTTTGTTGCTACCGAAATACGGAGTTCGGCCTTTTTACCCGATATTATGCGGGCAGCGGGGGATTCCACTCCATGCGCGAAGGTGTTGCGCACCAGCTGTACGAGCACATTGTGCAATTCATGGATGGCACCGTCGCTGCCCTCGGCAAATCTGATATCTACCGCCACCGGCACTTCATTGTTCGCTGCCTTTTGTTCGATCTGGTTTGACCAGAAGGCTGTGAGTTGCCTGATTTTCAGGGCAGGGTCGTCACTCACCGGGTTGCCCACGAGTGCACGTATGCGGGTAATGAGTTTGTCGCGGTCGAGCATCGCCGTTTCAGAGGCATTGATGCAACGGGATATCTCATGGCGCAGGTATTTGGCGTCGTGCGACTGGCCCTCGGTTTTTGTCTGCAGATGGCTTTCCAGGTTGTGGAGAATTTCAGCAAGTTCGTTAAAACCCAGTTGCAGCGCATTGCCCTTGAGGGCATGGACGCGCTTGGCAAAGTCCGCAAAGCGGTCGGCCTCCGTCGCCTCGAATCTGCCGATAATCTCTTTGCCGCGCTGCAGAATATCTTTCTGCTGGGCAATGAAGTTTTCCAGGATCACCGGGGGAATCTGCATCAAATTAATAAGCACATCAAATTCTGACCGCTTATCGGCTTCCGCCAGGTTGATCTTTTCGCGCAGCGAAAACTCGGCAGTGTCATCGATAATGCTGACCAGAATTTTCTGGGGTGAACTGTCGCCCGAAGAAACAATCGTGCGGAACAGGAACCTGAGGTTGCGCTTTTCTCTCCGGTAGTTCAGGTAAGTGATTTCGCGTAACGGATTTGCACGCTCGAGCATTTGGTCGCTGATGGCGTTTTCCTGGAAAAAAAGTTCAAGGTATCGTTCGACAGCGGTGGAGAGTTTTTCGTCTTCGAACAGCGAGCTGAACTTGCGGTGCGCAATTTCACTAAGGCCGAAAATGGCGAGCGTCGCGCGCGAGTATTCCGCCTGGATAATGCCCTGGGTGTCTACGGTCAGCAGACCCTGCTCGAGGCTTTCGAGAATTCCCGAGATTTCCTGTGTACGCACGGCGATGCGTTTTTCCATGTGCGTCGAATATTCGCCGAGTTCCTGCGCCATGAGATTCATCGCATACGCGAGGTCAGCGAGTTCGTCGGTATTGCGGCTTTCGATGCGCACCGAGAAATCACGCTGGCCAATGCGTATCGCCGCGCGCTGCATGTTTTCCAACGGCTTCAGCAGAAAACGGCTCGTTGCCGAAGCGGCGATGATCGAAAATAACAGCACGCAGATGATGATGTAATAACCGGTTATCTTCAGGCCAAAGAGCGCGTCGAATTCGGTCGCGGCCGAAAAATCGATAATCATAATGGCGATGATTTTACCGCGGTTATTTTTTATCGGCGTATATCCTGAAATATAGACGCCCGAGCTTTCGGTCCGGTACCCTGTGCCGACGGCGACCTCGCCGGCGAGCGCCGATGTGATGCCGCTCTGGCCGCGGCCGTTGAAGACGTCGCCGATGTGGTAAATGCTTTCTTCAGGATCGATGCGCCGGTTATTGTTACGGTCGATTTCCTCGAATTCGTCGGCGCACAGCACGCGCAGATACTGCGGCGCGTATTCGTGCATCTTCACCCCGGCAATCCAGACGCGGTGAATCTGCGCATTTTGTTCGACTGTCGTCGCCGCGGGCAGCGTCGCGTCATAAACCGGGTTTTTTCCCGACGCATGGCGGATGCGGCGCAGCTTCTGCGCGATGAACTGGAATTCGTTGCGGCGGATGATTGCGGTTTTTTCGGCGTCGGCGAGCGCCGAGAGCTGCACGCCACCGCCCACCGTGGCTGTTCCCCGCTTTTGCGCAGGGTTCAGGTCAGAGTCGAGGCGTTCGAGGTATTTGAGATCTTCGGGCTTGAGCAGCGTAATGCCGATCTTGCCGAAATCCTTAACCCGGCTCATCATCTGCGACCAGACCTGGGTCGAGACGATTTTATAGTAGTAGGCAAGGCCCGTGACCGTGGCGCCTACCGCGACAAGAAAAATTGCCGCATTCAGCCTGAAGCGGAAATTGAAGAAGCTTTTCAGCATCTCCTAGGGAAACAGTTTTTTCAGCGTAGTTGCGTGCAGGCCCGGCGCGGCCGCGACAATGGATTTACCGGTTACGGGATTTGCGCCGCCAAAATCTGTCGCGACGCCGCCCGCGCCGCGGATCACAGGCACCACGGCCATGATATCCCACGGATTCATGACGGGGTCGAGCATGATATCGGCATAACCTGTGGCGAGCAGTGCATAACCGTAACCATCGGCCCAGGTGCGCCAGAAACGGGTCTCTTTCGCCAGGGCGTCGAAATCCGCTTTGGGATGGTGCTCTTTGAGATGGCGTGCGTCGGTGATGAGCAACGTCGCTTCGCCAAGGGATGAGACATTTCTCATCTGTGTTTTTTTACCGTTGAAAAAACATTCCTTGTTGTTTCCCCAGACAAGTTCGTCAAGAATCGGCTGGTAGATGGCGCCGCACTGCGGCTCGCCCTTATGCATCAGGGCGATGAGGGTGGTAAAAAGCGGGACACCTGTAATAAAACTTTTGGTGCCGTCGATCGGATCCAGAACCCAGACAAATTCAGCGTCGGTGCGTACGTCGTCATGCTCTTCGCCGATGATGCCGTGGTCGGGGAATTTTTTCTCGATCAGTTCACGCAGCCGCGCCTCGATTTCAAGATCAGCCGCTGTCACCGGGGATGCATCCGCCTTGCTGATCATACCAATCGATTCGAGCGGTTTCTTAAAGAAGCGGCGGGAAACTTCTTTGCTGATTTCAGTCGCCTCGGGTAACAGAGATAAGAAAAATTCCTGAGCTGATTTCATAATGTCTCCCGGTTAGGCTTTTTGGATTTCGGTTTCGGAAATGTTGGGCATCGTGTGCGGCATCATCTCGCGGTCATAATAGAGCAGATTGTAACTGCCGTCGGGGTTCACGTCTTTGATCTCCGCGGGCGAACCCGGCATAATGATCACACCCTCGAAAATATGCGGCGGTTTGGTGATTTTAACTTTGTCACCGGTTTGGAATGTTGCCATAATCAATAAAGTGCCGAAAGACCTTCGCGTTCGTAGGGGATTGTCAGCGGGCCAAACTTGGTTTTAAGGCTCAGGTCAAACTTCATCGCATATTTGAGCTGGCCCGAGCGGATCATGTCCACAACGCTTTTTTTGAGACCGAGGATTTTTACCGTGATCGGCAGCACCACCGACATCGATTTATCCTGCGTCACTGATTTTTGTACAGTTACATCCGATGCCGATATCAGGTTATCCTGCAGTGAAAATTCATAGCGGAATTTTTCGATATCGAGTTCGACATCGTGGTTGTTGGAAACCTTGATGTGTACCATCAGCGTGGCCGAAGCCACGGAAAATTCACCGAGTGCAATTTTTTCAACGTCGAAGCGTGGGCGATCCGGAATCGGAATCTCGCCCTTGTCGGCGATATTAAACGAAAGATCGCCGATGGGTGTATCCAGCACGACTTTGCCGTCGAGCACGTAGGGCAGGGCCTTTTTGGTGAGAATAACGGTTATGCCGCTTTTGAGGCCCGCATAACTCACCGACACAGGCATGGGAATAATGCTGACGTCGTTTGAAGCAATTTTTGTTTTGTCTTCTTTAATACCCTTTAGTAGCCTCTCGTTTTCCACATCGAAGGCATATTCGATGCGGTTGAGCGTTGCGCCGACGGAATTTGGGTTATTGATCTTTACATAGACTATGAGGTCGGCGCCGGTAAAATCAATCTTTTTGATTTCGACCCGGTCGACGCCTACCTGGGGAGCATCGAATACTTTTTTAAAGAGAGAGGCGCACTGCAGCGAAAACGCTGCAACAATGATGGCTGTGGGTATTAAAAGGCGGCGTCGAGTCACATGAGTCCCAATTGCAGCTTTGCTTCGTCGGACATCATGCCAGTGTGAAACGGCGGTTCCCAGATGAGTTCGATTTTCACCGATTTCACACCTTCCACCGATTCGGCTTTCTGTTGTATCTCCGAAGGCAAAGATTCAATCGAGGGACAATTAGGGGAGGTCAGCGTCATGTCAATCCGGACATTAGCGGCATCGTCGACATCGATGCCATAGATGAGGCCCAGATCATAAACGTTTACGGGGATTTCGGGGTCGAAGCAGGTCCTGAGTTCCGCGATAATTTTTTCGCGCAGGTCATCCTTGGTGGTATCCGGCGGCGCTGCGCTCATTGACCCTCTTCGTGGTGCCCAAAAAATGCAGCGGTCTTCGCATCGGGCAGCGCGTCATAGAATTGTTTTTGTGAAGAAAGAATCAGAATCTCTTCGGCTTCAGCCGCGCCGATGCCGCGCGCCATGAGGTAGCGCTGCGCGTCTTCGTCGATAAAACCGACAGTCGAACCGTGCGTGCAGCGCACGTCGTCATGCATGATATTCAGAAAGGGCTGCGCATCGATGCGTGCGCCCTGGGAGAGGGTAATCCCCCTGTGCAGCTGGTGCGCGACCGAGCCCGAGGCACCGGGGTCGACGGTGATGCGCCCGGTAAAAGTGATGGTGGATGTATCGGCGGCATAAGAATAAAACTTCTGATCGGTCAGGTTTTGCCCCTGTGTGTGGTGCACATGCACTTCAATGGTGGATTTTTCATTCTGTGTGAGTTCGGTGAGGCCGGTAAAATGCGCTTCAGCCTCTTTGCCGATGGTGGCATTAAAGGCGAGGTTCGCATCGGTGTTCTTCACCGCCGAAAAGACATCGAGATGACTTTGTGGATCGAGTAAAAAGGTGGATGTAATGCCTGGAGCGCCGCCTGTGATCTGGTAGAAAACTTTGGTTCGTGTTTTGGGCGCGAGTTTGAAATCGAGCAGGATTTTTTTTGCGCTTTTGACATCCTCGCATTTGAGATAGACGCTGAGTTCTGGTGACGTCGAGGCCACTGTTACCTTTTCGTAAGTGGCCAGTTCAGCCGCGCTGAGAATGACTTCAGAGGTGCCGGCGGGTATCGTGATCAGGTGGTCAGCCATCATAACCCTTTTCTTCGATGCGGTGGACAATGTCGATGCCGCCCGATTCGATAATTTTGCCGCCCGAAAGCACATGCACGTGCGTCGGTGTGATGTATTTCAGAATGCGCGAGTAGTGCGTGATGACGATCATGGTGCGATCGCCAGACATCGAGTTAACCGCCTCTTTCGCCACGACCTCGAGCGCATCGACGTCAAGGCCCGAGTCAATCTCGTCGAGCACCATGAGGTTGGGGGCGAGCATCGCCATCTGCAGAATTTCATTTTTCTTTTTCTCGCCGCCTGAAAAACCTTCATTGAGCGAGCGTTTGATCATTTCGGCCTTCATATCGAGGCGCGCCATGATCTCTTTCGCGCGGGTGAGAAACTCGCCTGCGCCCAACTCAGCTTCGCCGCGTGCTTTGCGTACGGTGTTCACGGCCGTGCGCAGAAACTGCATGTTGTTCACACCAGGCAGTTCGGGCGGATACTGGAAGGCGACGAAGACGCCCTTGCGTGCGCGTTCTTCAATAGGCATCGCCAGAAGATCTGCGCCGCCGAAACGGATAGTGCCCTGGGTGACAACGAACTCGGGGTTGCCGGCAATCACATGCGAGAGTGTACTCTTGCCCGAACCATTGGGGCCCATGATGGCGTGGATCTCCCCGGCGCCCAGGGTGAGGTTTATACCCTGGAGGATTTTTTTATCCCCCGTGGAGACGTGTAAATTTTCAATTTCGAGTAAAGTCTTCTGCATCGTGAGGGATCCCAATTTAATATTCTCTTCGAAGATGACCGGCATCAGCCGTTTGCATCCTCGAGGCTGATTTCCAAAAGTTTTTGTGCCTCGACAGCGAACTCCATAGGCAGTTCACGGAAGACTTCTTTGCAAAAACCGTTAACAACCATATGCACCGCGTCTTCTTCAGTGAGGCCGCGCTGCCTGAGAAAGTAGAGCTGCGCGTCGGAGACTTTTGATGTCGTCGCTTCGTGCTCGACCTGCGCCTTCTGGTTTTTGACTTCGATGTAAGGGTAGGTATGCGCCGAAGCGGTATTGCCCAGAATCAGCGAATCGCAGCGCGTGTAGTTGCGCGCTTTTTCAGCGCCGCCGCCGATACGCACGAGGCCACGGTAGGTGTTCTTGCCATGGCCTGCGGAAATGCCCTTGGAGATAATAGTGCTCGTCGTGCCTTTGCCTAAATGGATCATCTTCGTGCCGGTGTCAGCCTGCTGGTAGTTGCCGGTGAACGCAACAGAGTAGAATTCCCCTTTGGAGTTATCACCCTTGAGAATACAGCTCGGGTACTTCCAGGTGATCGCCGAACCCGTCTCGACCTGCGTCCATGAGATGCGTGAGCTTTCGCCCTTGCAGAGGCCGCGCTTGGTGACAAAATTGTAAATGCCACCCTTGCCATTTTCATCGCCGGGATACCAGTTTTGCACCGTCGAGTATTTGATGTAGGCGCGGTCGAGCGCGACGAGTTCGACAACAGCCGCGTGCAGCTGGTTTTCATCGCGCTGCGGCGCGGTGCAGCCTTCGAGGTAGCTGACATAACTGTCGTTGTCGGCGACAATGAGCGTGCGCTCGAACTGGCCGGTGTTGGCTGAGTTGATGCGGAAGTAGGTCGAGAGCTCCATCGGGCAGCGCACACCGGGAGGAATATAGACGAAGGAGCCGTCGCTGAACACGGCGGCGTTGAGCGCGCTGAAAAAGTTATCTTTGACAGGCACAACCGAGCCCAGGTATTTCTGGATGAGTTCGGGGTGTTCGCGCACCGCTTCAGAAAAGGAACAGAAAATGATGCCGAGTTTCGCGAGACTCTCGCGGTAGGTCGTCACGACAGAGACGCTGTCGAAGACGGCGTCGACAGCGACGGGAGTCGCGGGGCGGCTATTGATGTCAGAGCCTTCGACATTCGCCAGGAATTTTTGTTCGGTGAGGGGAATCCCCAACCGGTTAAAAGTTTCGATGAGTTTGGGGTCAGCTGCGTCGAGCGACTCGAGTTTTTTTTTCGGGCGCGAGAAGTAACTGATCTTCTGGTAGTCGATGGGCGGGTAGCTGACCTCGGCCCACTTGGGTTCGGTCATCTGCTGCCAGGCGCGATAGGCATTGAGGCGCCATTCGAGCATGAACGCCGGCTCTTCTTTCATCGCCGAGATTTTACGTACAGTATCTTCGCTGAGGCCCACTGCGAGCGTTTCGGCTTCGATGTCGGTGACAAAGCCGTATTTGTATTCGGTCTTGAGATCTTCTACGGCAACGGTGGACATTCAGGTGAAATATACAAAAAATAGGCCAAATTGGGTAAAAAATATACTCCGACGTTTACTTCAGGTATTCCGCATATTGAGGGTTCAGGCGGATAGCCTCAGTGAACGTGCGCGAGCCCCATTCAATCTCTTCCCAGGTCGGAACGCGGTGGTTAATACCGACTTCGGGATCGATTTCTCCTAAAATGACAAAACTCTCCCGCTCTTTGGGTTTATAGAGAATGTACTTGTTAAAAAAGTAGATCACGTGCCTGCCATAGAAGGCGGCGATCGCCGATCGCAGGTGCCGCTGCACCTCGCGGGTGTCATAATAGAGATCGGGGCCGGCATTGGCGCTGCGCAGAATCACCGCATCGATTTCGTCGGTCAGAAACAGCTTCACAGGATTTTTAAAATGCTCGGGCCTCTCCATCATCGTGGGGATCTCCACGACCGGGAAGGGCAGCTGCTCGCCCGATTTGCGGTAGGTATCGACATAACGGTTCTTCTTATTCGCGCTGTCATTGATGTCGCTCGCGATAATTTTGAGGTGCGGGCTCACTTTTTTATCCTCGAAAAGGTCGCGCACCGTGTCGGCGCCCTCTCCCGATAAGATAGCGCTGCCGATGTCGAAGAACAGCGCGCCTTCGAACTGGTCCCTGAGATTGACAGAACCGTCGGCGATCAGCTTGCCTGAAAAAACCGCACGCAGAAAGATGTTGTGATCGTAGAGACGGCGGCGGCCTGAGCGCTGCTCGACAATGCTGTTGCCGAATTTTTTCTTTTTATATTTTTTGACGCGGTTTGCCGTGCCGAAGGTCTTATGTTCTTCGGCCATGTGCAGCACAAAGGCATCGTTCTCATAGGGGTTGTAGAAGGCCCGTTTTATGATGACCGTTTTGGCCGGTTCCACAGGGGGATTTTCCGCTTTGGCGGGAAGCGGTTTCGGTTCTTCAGCCGGCTTTTTCGGCTCTTCTTTTACCGGTTCCGCTGCTCTGGGTTTTGCCGTCTCCGTTGCCTGCGCCATGCGCCTGGCAGGCGCCGGAGCGGGGTTGGGATGTTTAGCAGGTGTGGATTGGCACGCTAGAAATGAATAGCCCATGAGCAGGACAAAATAACGGCACCAGAGCATCGTCCGGAATAGCACACCGCTTTATGCTTTCAAGTGGAAATGCAGGTTTTCGGTATGGAATCAGCGGTCGATGCCACCATCGCGGTTTAATTTCAGGATAAAGCCGTTTTGCCTGCCGTTTTCGAAAGGCAGCATTACGGATACTTCCGTGGCATTTTCAATCGGCCCGACCGGTGCTTTACCCGAAACCAGGATACTCCCCTCAGGGCCCGGCTGCATATTGCCTACCTTCACAATCCCGCCGCCGCCAAGACTCGTATGCCAAAGCAGACTACCTGCTGTGTCACTTTTCATGATTTTGATGCCCTGACCCGGGGGCGGTGTGAGAACCGAATTACGACCGTGCAGCGTCGCTATCGGCCCGAGGCTATTCGCCGCGGATAAATACTGATTATCTATGAAGACAAGGCGTTTGCCCTGTATGTCGGCCAACGCGTCGCCGTGTATCGTAAACCAGCTCAAGGTACCGGCAGCGGTATAACGCGCGAGAATAGCTCCGGTGCGTCCCGCAAAACCGCTGACCTGGGGCGACAAGCCTGCGATAACCGGGGCTGCCGCGTTCGTCTCTCCGGTGACGAAAATGTCACCTGCATCGCTGACGGAGAGCGCCGAGAGATTTTCGACAGAGGTATTCGCTCCAAAATAAGACAGCCATATCAGGCTTCCGCTGCCGGCTAAGCGCGCGAGAAAACCATCACGGGCGCCGGTGAATCCCGGAATGGACGCGACGGGGCCTGCAGAACTGCCGGTCACGTAAATATCGCCATTCTTCTGGAAAACCGCCCCTGGCGAATCAGCGTTGACCGAACCCAGAAAGGTATGCCAAAGGGGGGCGCCACTCGCGCTGACCTTAAGTACCTGAATATCGGCGGCATTCGAGTACGGCAAGATCGGGGGGCCCGCGATTGTGGAGGTGCCGTCGGTCGAGAGCAAAAGGATAAATCCACCGTCATCCGCCAGTGCCATATCGTTCGGGATTTCATTTGCCGCGGCACCCAAATGGGTGAACCATTCGACGGCTCCGGCGGCAGACAATTTGATGAGGACGGGATCAATAGAAGCCTGAAACGCCCGAATGGGAGTCACCCCACCCATGGAGTTAATGCCGGTATTCGTCCATCCTAAAACAATGCAGCCGCCGTCGGGTGTTTCCCGAATCGCCGTGGCTTCATCCTGTCCGGGGCCGCCCAGATAGGTATGCCAGAGCTTTTCACCCTGGCGGTTATAGCGTGCAATCAGCAGGTCGGATACAGTGAAGGGTAAAAGCGGTGTCCCCGCAATGGCGGAGGACCAGGCAACGTTTGCGGAGTCGGTAACCAGAAAGCCGCCGTCTGCAGTCGTGTGCAGACTGACATTCGGGCTGCTGTTCGATAAGCCGCCGATGTAGGTCAGAAAGGATTTTTCGAGCGGTTTTTCCGACGGCGCAGGAGTCTCCGGTATTTCCCAGAAGTTGCCGAACTGCCGGCAATTCAAAATAACAAAACCGAACAAGAAAACGCAGACCCGCATTCCCTTATCGTTCTCGCCCAAGCAAAAAAACAACCATAGCCGGGATTTTCCGCTTTCAGGTGCCGGCGCTGGATTTAAAAGAGCTTCTGAAACCAGCCTTCCGCAATGACGAAGAAAATATTGCCGCCTCTTACCTGCGCAGGCAGGGTTTCACCGTGCTATCGCGCAACGACCGACGTTTTGGTGCGGAGTTGGATTTTCTCTGCGCGCTGAAAGAAGCAGACGAACTGTTTATTTTCGAGGTGAAAAAGAAGCCGCGGGCACGTTCCGCAGCGTATCCGAGAATTTCGGCGGCGCAGTTAAAGAAGCTCAAAAAGGCGGCGCTGAAGATTCAGACGACAGCAGATAAATTCATTACGGTGAGGATATCCCTGCTGATTGCGGATAAAACGACGGGCAGAGTTGAGCTGATCCCCGATATCTGACTACCTCTTATCAAGCGGAATATATTTCAGATTTTTTTTACCGGTATAGACACCGCGCGGGCGTATCAGTTTGTTCTGCGTATACTGCTCGGCGATGTGCGCCAGATAACCGGCGTTGCGCGCGATGGCAAAGATGCAGGTAAAAATATCGGCCGATAGTCCCATGAGATAGAAGGCGAGTCCCGAATAATAATCCACATTGGCGTGCAGCTTTTTGCGTTTCAGCATCTCTTGCTCGAGCAGTTTTGCGGTTTCAAAGAGCGCTTTCTCATTGCCCTGCGTGGCAAGCCCCGCACAAAGTTCGCGCAGAATCGGTACGCGCGGGTCGCCGTCTTTGTAGACACGGTGGCCGAAACCCATGACGATTTCTTTTTTCCTGAGCCGGTCGGTCAGGTACTCATCGACCGCGTCGGGTTTTGCAATCGTCAGCAGCATTTCGATCGCGCGCTGGTTGGCGCCGCCGTGCAAATTGCCTTGCAGTGTGCTCACCGCTGAAACAATACAGGAATATGTGTCCGCCTGCGTAGCGGCTGTTGTGCGCGCGGCAAAGGTTGAAGCATTGAGTTCGTGTTCTGCATAGAGAATGAGCGTCGTTTCAAGGAGGCGCGCCGTCTTTTCATCGGGCATCGTGCCTGTCAGGCAGTACAGAAAATTCGCGGCGAGATTCAGATCTGCATGTGCTTCGACATGCGCCTTGGCATTGCGGTGGCGTGCAATCGCCGCGACGATGAGGGGCATCTTGGCAATCAGCCGGATTGCCTTGCGGCGCTGCGCCGGGGGGCTCATATCGGCGGCTTCGGCATCGTAGAGTCCGAGCGATGAAATGAGCGTACGCAGCACCGCCATCGGATGCGCCTCGCGCGGCACATGGTTGATATGTTCGATAATTTCGCGCGGCAGGCTGAACTCGGCCTTCAGCGCCACGTTGAATTCACGCAGCTCCTGCGCCGAGGGTAGCGCATCGTTCCAGAGCAAATATACGACTTCTTCGAAAGTCGCCTGCGCCGCGAGATCGACGACGCTGTAGCCGCGGAAGCGCAGGCCTTTCTGGTCGATTTCACAGATCGATGATTCCAAAACTTCGATATCTTCGAGCCCGGCGTGGTGGTCTGTGGACATACTGCCCTCTGCAAGGCGGCGCTATCGCGGCAAGCGTTTTGCCCTGAGCCAGCTTAGGCTGGCCTCTGTGACGCGGTCGACCGGAATGCTGCGGTAAGATTCTTCATCGCGCTTAAAGATATCTGAATGAAAACCCGGCGTGCCACGCACCACGAGATTTTCACCGCCCAGGGGACCCCAACGTATCGGATCGGCCCAACCCATGAGCGTGAGTGTCGGTACGCGGGTGGCTGAGGCGATGAACTGCATCGAACTTGTATTCGTGACGAGCGCGGCGGCGCCTTTTACAATGTGAAAGAGTTCGCTTAACCCCTTGGGTTGTAAGATGGTGTTTTCACCCGCGGCTTCGTTGAGCCAGTCGGTCTCTGACGGTGAACCGATGATGCGGATTTCATAGTCGCTGACATTCTGTGCCAGAAATTCGGCCAGCGCACGGAAATTTTCCGCGGGCCATGCCTTGTCGCGGCGGCTGGCGGTGGGGTTGATCAGGATGTATTTCTTCGCAGCCAGTTTGTATTGTGCGAGCACTTCCGGCGTATTTTCCGCAAGAGTCATTTCCGGAAGGGGGTCACGGTTGAGCCTTTCATACGTGATCGCATTTGCTTTTTCCTGCAGCGGCTTACGGTTGCGCCGCCACGTGCTATAGGTGCCGGCGGATGTAGGTGGTGCCGCAACAATCGCATTCAGCCAGTCGCGTTCATGGATCGGCGGTTCTTCGCCCAGCCAGCCATACCAGTGCGTGAAAAGGAACCGGAAAAACCGCGGCGAAGACCCGTAACGCACCGGCACGCGCGCAAAAAATGCATGCCATGAGTAACGCAACGATTCAAACCGCAGATTATAGAGTGTTGCGGTACTACAAGCGAGCTTGTAGAAGGTCGTTGTCACTCCCGTGTTATGCCAGCCATCCGCCCAGGAGAATTTTTCGAGTTGGTATTTTTCTTTCAGCACAAACACGGTGCGGATATTCAGCTGCGGGTATGCGCGCAGGACCTCGAGCCAGAGTGCATTGCCGCAGATGACAATTTCTTTGCCGGGGTGCGCACGCACGACTTTTTCGAGCGCCGAAAGCCCTACCAGTATATCGCCCAGGGCGCCCAATCTAAGGAATACAATTTTGTCGCGCATCGGCAGTTACCGCCGTAACAGATGGAAACGCGGACAAGTTGAAAATGTTTAATAAGTTCTCGACATGCCCCGGCCCTTTTGACTTTTTGCCGACTTTATTTATGGAATCCACGGATTTGCACGTCTATACCACATCGCATCTTTTCACGAGGATGCAGGAGGTATTGAGGACTTTAAAGGAAAAAAATCCCGGCTGGCGCACTGCGCTCGATGCCCCTGCGGGGGCGGGTGCGTTTACGCGGTTTCTCGCGGAAGATCTGGGGCTGAAGACCGAAGCCAGCGACATCGACCCTGCAAAGTGGACCTACAAAAAAGTGCGCGCACAGAAGGCAGACCTCGGCCGCAAACTGCCGTACGCTGACCGTAAATTTGATGTCGTGGTCTGTCTTGAAGGGCTCAAGCATGTTTCGGACGTATCGACTGCGATCAAAGAACTGTCACGGGTGCTTAAACCCGGTGGCACGATGGTTCTCACGATCCCGAATGATCTCTGTCTCGAAACCCGTCTCAATTATTTTTTCAATGGTTTTGTCGATACTGACTGGAAGCTCATGGATGTCGCCGACGAAAATGTGAAATCCTTCCTTTATGTGCGCTCGCTGGTGCAATTGCCCTATCTGTATTTCTTTCTCGATGAGAACGGGCTCAGGTTAACCGAAAGTTATGCTTCGCGGCACCGCAATTTCAGCCTTTTCCTGATGTTTTTGTTTTATCCTTTTACCTGGCTCAGGACCCGTAAAGCGTGTCCGCCCAAGCATCCCCTTTACAAACATATGCTGTCGAAGGCCTGGCTGACCGGCCGGCACTGCATCATTGTCTGCGAAAAGAAAGCCGAATAGCCCGATTGCTTTTCGGTTTGACGGCCGGTTTTGCTTTCAGGGCGCTATTCAATGCACTTGCGTTTTTTCTCCCTGATTGCCCTGGTGGTATCAGCCGTGGCCTGTAAGACGGGCGCAGCGACGGGGATGTCCATTACCCCCAACCATCCGATTGAAGCCGGCAATAGCACGGCGCCCATCCCTTCGGACGGCGATATTGAAGCGATGCGCGAAGCGTTCTTCGCGCGCGAGGCCGAAAACGAAGAAGTATACCGCGTTTTCGTAACTTCAGATGGCTACACGCGCAAACAAATAGCCTTCCCTGAAAGTATCACGCTTAAAGAAGACAAAGCCGGCGACCAGGCGATCGCCGATGAGATCAAACGATTTGATATGGTCAACAGCCTGCAAGAAGGCCAGATACGCGTCGAGCTCTACCCCACAACGGGAAAATTCTACCGCGTGCGCCAGGCAAAGCCTTCGATCATGAAAGAAACCGATAGGATCATGAGCGATGATATCACGCGCTGGCAGTTCCAGTTCCCCAAGAACCAGATTATCCCCAAAGATTTTCATGTCAGCTATCAGGTGTTGTTGCGCCGAAAGATCACCCGCGAACAGGCGCTGAAAATTCTCAGCGAGCAGAATAAAAAGAAGAAGTAAGCGGATGCCAGACGCAGAAAAAAAAGAAATTATCATCCGTGTAGGCCTCGACAAAGACGCGATACCGGAATCGATATCGTGGCTTGCCCCCGGTGCCTCGAAGGGTGAAGAAAAAGCCGAGGCGTTTATGCTTTCGATCTTCAGCGGCGACGAGAAATCTACCCTGGGCATCGACCTCTGGACGAAAGAAATGCTCGTCGGTGACATGAATATTTTCTTTTACCAGGCGATGAAAAAGATGGCCGATGTACTCGAACGCGCAACACAGGATAAAGAAGCTGCACAGATGGTACGCGATTTCAGCCGTGAATTCGGCAAGAAAGTCAAGCTCCTGAAAGATTCATGATCGCTGCGCTCGGCATCCTCTGCGTCATTGCGCTGTTTTTCGGGATGCCTTTGTTTATCGGCCTGGGCACGCTCGGCACACTCTACCAGTTCAATAATACCACCGCACTGGGTGCCGGAACTTTCGGCGAAATCTCGCGCCAGCTGACAGTTGTATTCAGCGACCCGCTCTCAAAGCTCACAGGCGACCAGAGTGCGCTGTTTTTGACAATTCCCTATTTTACCCTCACGGGTTATATCATTGCACATTCGCAGTTCGCTTCGCGCGTCGTCAGTCTCTACCTGATATTCATGAAGCGTGTCGGTAAGGTTGGCACCTTAGGTCTCGGCATTGTCTGCATTGTTATCGCCGCGCTTTTTACTCCGCTCACCGGCGCATCGGGTGTGACGATCGTCGCCATCGGCGGTATCCTGTTTCCGATTCTGACCGGGGCTGGTTACAGCGAGAAACGCGCGCTGGGACTCATCACCGCCTCGGGCTCGATTGGCCTGCTCTTCAGCCCCAGCCTGCCCGTGATGCTGTTCGGCATCATGAGCGACAATAAGGCGGATATCAACGAGCTCTACCGCGCGGGCGTATTGCCGGGGCTGATACTCCTCATCGCGCTTTCCGTCGTCGTACTGATCAATTCGTTCAAGAGTGAAACAGCTTCTGAAGAGGCGCTGCGCAAACATCTTTCGGCAGCGGCATTTACGCTGAAAGATGGTCTGAAGCTGACAGCAGAGCTTGCCGCAATTCCGCTGCTCTATTTGCTCATGCATTCGCGTTTTATGGTGATCACCGAGCTGGGCGTATTTTTCCTGCTCTACTATTTTCTGCTCGAAGTTGTGTTTTTCCGTGAGATCGGCTTAAAAAAGCTGATTGCGGTTTTTGAAGAGGCGATCTCCATGATCGGTTCGATTATCCTCATTATCTTCTTCGCGATGATTCTGACGAATGCATTGCTGTACGATGGTGTACCGGCAAAGCTCTTCGGCTTCATCAGCCAATATATCCACTCGCCGTTGACCTTCCTGATGCTGCTCAATGTGTTTCTGCTGGTCGTCGGCGCGCTGATGGATATTTTTTCAGCGATTATTGTCATTGTACCGCTGATAATCCCCATTGCGGAGAGCTATCAGATTCCGATGCTGCATTTAGGAATTCTATTTCTGACGAATCTGGAAATCGGTTATCTGACGCCGCCGGTGGGGCTCAACCTGTTCTTAAGTTCGCTGCGTTTCCAGAAACCGATGAGTGACATCTATAAATCTATTGTGCCGTATCTGATTGCACTCCTCATCGCGCAGCTCGTCATCACGTATGTGCCGTGGCTTTCCCTGTGGTGGAAAGGCTAAGGCCGGGGTTTAAACTTTCGCCAGGGCCTGTTCGAGGTCGGCAATTAAATCTTCGGTATCTTCGAGCCCTACCGAGAAACGGATGAGATTGTCGAAGATGCCTTCTTTGAGGCGTGCCGCCGCGTCCATGTCGTAATAACTCATCACCGAGGGCTGGTGGATGAGCGATTCGACACCGCACATCGAGGCGCCGAGTGTCGGAATCCTTAATGATTCGATGAGCGTTGTCGATGCCTTCATGCCGGCTTCCTGTGAGGCATCTTTGCCTTTTACCTGAAACGAAACCACACCGCCGCCGCCTTTGAGATATTTTTGCGCGAGCGGCAGTTGTGTGTTGGATGATACAAGCGGATACCAGACTTTTTGTATTTTGGGGTGTTTGTCGAGGTACTCAGCGACAGTCAGTGCCGAACGGTTATGTTCGCGCATACGTACGGCGAAAGATTTAATTCCGCGCGAAACCAGGAAGCAGAGATGGGGGTCCGGATTCGAGCCGAAAAGGCCGCGCACGCTGCGCACCTTCTCGATGAGTTCGGCGCTGCCCAAAACCGCGCCGGCGATGGCGTCGTTGTGGCCGTTGAGGTATTTCGTCAGCGAGTGAGTGATGAGATCGACACCCAGTGACAGCGGGTTGCAGTTCAGCGGTGATGAAAGCGTGGCGTCGACCAGAGTCAGGATTTTCTTCTCGCGTGCGAAACGGACGAGCTCCTGGAGGTCTATGAGTTTCAGGTAGGGGTTGGTCGGAAACTCCAGGAAGATTACTTTCGTTTGGGGAGTAACCGCCGCCTTGATGGCCTCGAGATCGACCGGCACATAGCTGAATTTAAGGCCCAGGCGCGCGAGGTGCTGGTCGAACATCTTGAAGGTGCCGCGGTAGCCTTCGCTGAGCGTCACCATGTGGTCGCCCGCGCTCATCACTGCGCAGATCGCTGAGGTGATGGCATTCATACCGCTGGTTGTGACAACCGCGTCTTCAGCACCTTCGAGCGCGATCAGCGTTTCTTCGAGCGAACGCTGCGTCGGCGTGCCATAGCGCGAATATTCGGCGAGCCGGTCCGATTTTTTCAGGTAGAACGCCCAAAGGTCTTCTACCCGGTCGAATTCATAACTCGCTGTCTGGTAGATCGGCGTTACGAGCGGGCGGTGGGGGTCGCCGCTGTTGTCGTGGCCGGCGTGTATCGCCCGCGTCGAGATGCCTTTTTTGATATCCGTCTTTTTCATTTTTTTGCGTCCAGGAATTTTGCCACCGCGTCTTTGACTGAAGAGAGTGATGCCTTTAGATCGACAGGGGTATTTTTATGCGCTGTCTGTGATTTCTCCGAATGGTAGTTGATTTTGAAGTCGGCAAATTTGAGACCGTGGGCGGTTGAGACAACGCAGACCGACTCATTGTTTTTAATCGTGCCGGCTTTTTTGAGTTTTTGAAACGCCGCTAGCGCGACACCGGTGTGCGGGTCGACGAGCAGCCCACTGCGGTCGCCGAGTGCCGCCGCGTCGGCAAGTTCGGCTTCAGATGCCTGTTCGACGACACCGTTAAATTCTTTGAGTGTCGCGATTGCCTTTTTTATGGAAACCGGATTGCCGATACGGATCGCGGATGCCTGTGTTTCACCGGCTGTCATCGCCGTGAAATCGGCAAAATTCTTTTTATAAGAAAGGTAGAGCGGGTTTGCGGCTTCGGCCTGCGCCACCGCGATCTTGGGCAAAGAATTCACAAGACCCAGCTCATAGAGCATCTTGAGCCCGGCGCCCAGTGCTGAAACATTCCCGAGATTGCCGCCGGGAATAATAAACCAATCGGGTAGCTGCCAGCCGAGTTGCTGCGCGACTTCGATGCCGACAGTCTTCTGGCCTTCGATGCGCAGAGAATTCATCGAGTTAGCGAGGTAGATATCTTTCTCTTGCGTCAGCTGCTGCACGATTTCCATGCAGCCATCGAAATCGGTTTCGAGCGCGAGCACGAGCGAGCCGTTTGCAATCGGCTGCATCAGCTGCGCGAGCGAGATCTTGTTTTTCGGCAGCAGAATCACGCTGAGGATACCCGCGTAAGCGGCATAGGCAGCGAGCGCCGCCGAAGTATCTCCCGTTGAGGCGCAGGCGATCGCGCGGATCGGCGCGCCTTTTTTGATCATGTGATTGACCTGCGAGACGAGCACAGTCATGCCGAGATCTTTAAACGAGCCGGTATGGCTGTTGCCGCAGAGTTTTACAAAAAGTTCATCGTGGCCGAATTCCCTGGAAAGTTGTTTGCCTGAAAAGAGCGGTGTCGCGCCTTCGCCGAGCGAGATGATATCTTCTTTGGGGATATCCGGCAGCACCCATTCGCGTTTACCCCAGATGCCCGAGGCATCGATTTTATCCTGCGAGCGCCAGCGCTTTTCAAACAGTTCGCGCCAGTCCTGTGCGGATTTCTTCTTCAGAACGCCGGCATCGTGGCGCACTTCGAGCAGGTCGCCGCTTTTAGGGCAGCGGTAAATAACTTCGTCCAGCGAGTAGTGCTCGCTATTGACAGGGTTGATACTTTGAAACCAGGCATTGGCCACGGTCCATCGTGAACCGGCAGGCGAAACAGGCGGACAAGAACATAACCCGTTGGGGCTTTGGTATTCTGCGACCTGCCGCGCAGGCCACAGTAAAATAGCTTACAGCCGCAGCGGCCTGGCCATAAGGTACCCATGCGCCCACTGATCGTCGCCCTGTATTTTACCTGCGCCGGCGGATTCATCGCCTCGTTGCCCTTTGCCCCTTACACAGGCAGCTTTATAGCAAAGGCAATCCCCATACTTATATTGCTTTTTGCTGCAGTCACGGCCGCGGATTTTCGCGGTAAGTTTGCGCTCATTGCAGCCATCATCTTTTCCGGTGCCGGTGATGTCATTCTCGACCTGGGTTTTCAGGGTTCTTTTATAGCCGGATTGATCGCGTTTCTGATCGCGCATCTCTGGTACATCGGTCTTTTCGGTCTCGACGTCTTAATCCGCCGTATCCGGTTTTTGCCGACGATTCCCGCGGTGATTTTTCCGTTAGCCATGGCTGTCTTTCTCTGGCCACACCTCGGGCCGCTGAAGATTCCCGTGGCGGTTTATGTCACGGCCATTGCCACAATGCTGGTTTTGGCAATCAACCGGCAGAGCGGGGGCAGGGGCGTTATTTTGGGGGCAAGCTTCTTTCTAGCCTCGGACACCATTCTCGCACTGAACAAATTTTATGCCCCCCACCCGGCGGCGGGTTATGCGATTATGGCGACATATTACCTCGCGCAGTACCAGATTGTGGCGGGTATCCTGAAAGAAAAAACATCAATTAAATAATTTTCAGTATGACATGGGATTTTAAGCCCATCCGTGCTCCAGTTACTCCTGACACCGTTACAGAAACACATCTCGTGGTTCCGGATTTTTAATTATACCTCGTTCCGCCTCGTCGCTGCGGCGATTACCGCGCTGCTTCTGGCATATTTATTCGGTCCGCGGTTCATCCGCTTTTTAAGAAAACTGCGCTTCGGTGAATCGGTGCGATCTGACGGCCCCGAAAGCCACCAGAGCAAAGCGGGAACTCCCACCATGGGTGGCCTCATGATTATGGCGAGCATGAGTGTTTCGATTCTGCTCTGGGGCAATCTCAGCAATCTCTATGTGATGCTCTTGTGGCTCGGCACACTCGCGCTCAGCGCCGTCGGCTTTGTCGACGACTACTCGAAATCGGTGCTGAAGATTGCCGGCGGCATGCGTGCGCGCACGAAATTTCTCTGCCAGATTGTGATTGCGGGTGGTTTTGCGACGCTGGTGTTTTTTTTCCCCTATGCACCGAAGGGCGCACAGGAACAGGCTACGAGTCTTTTTCTGCCGTTCATGAAAAGCCCGCTCTTTAATATGGGCATTATCGCGATTTTTTTCTGGCTATGGATTGTTGTGGGTACTTCGAATGCCGTGAATCTGACCGACGGTTTGGATGGTCTTGCCACCGGCATGTCGGTGATCGTGATTGTGACTTTGGCTCTTCTCGCCTATGTCACGGGCCTTGAAGAGGTCGCGCATTACCTGCGCATCGTCTATGTGCCTGAGGCGAATGAGATTTCTGTTTTTCTCGCGGCCTTAGGCGGGGCTTGTATTGGTTTTCTCTGGTATAATGCTTATCCCGCCGAAGTTTTTATGGGCGATACGGGTTCACTGGCGCTCGGTGGCGCGATTGGCATGAGTGCAATTCTGATCCACCGCGAAATATTGCTCGTGATCTTAGGCGGCGTGTTCGTGATGGAAGCTCTCAGTGTAATCCTTCAGGTCGGCTCTTACAAACTCAGGCAAAAACGCATCTTTCGTATGGCGCCGATACACCATCACTTCGAACTCGGCGGCTGGCATGAGAATAAGGTCGTCACGCGCTTTTGGATTGTCGGCGTACTTTTGGCGCTCATCGCCATTTCAAGTATTAAGATTATTTAAGGGAGTTCTGCAAAAGCCAAAATTCGGTGCGCAAATATCATCATTTGCGCGCATAGAGCACGTAGCTGCTGGTTAGCGGGCGGCCGTTGCGGCGCCGCTGGGATTTCCAATGGTATAAACTCATTTTCCAGAAACGCAGCAAATCGCTGGGCTTCGAGACATCGCCCCAAGCCTTACGCCATTTTGCCCACAGGGGGAAATCCACCGGAAAAAATTCTTTGAACTCGCGAAAGCCGATTTCACGGAGCATTGTTTTAAGGCCCGTCGCCGTGTAGTAGATGAGGTGGCCGGGAAGATAATAGTGATAGTCGGCGCCGCTTACGGTAGCCTGGCAACCTTCAAAATTAGCAGTCTGGATCACGAGTACGCCGCCGGCTTCGAGAAGATGATAAGCTTTGCCGAAATCAGTGCGGGCCGTTTTGAGATGTTCGGCGACTTCGATGAGGGTGATGGCAGAGAAACTACCGGGTTTAAAATATTTTGCCGTGCCGCGCGGCAGATGCATGAGGTCGCCTGCGAAAAGTTTTGCCGGGTTACCCGCCGCCGCCGAAATCTGATTTCCTTCTTTCACCGCATAAGGCGAGACGTCGAGGCCATAGGCTTCGAAGTTTTGTGAAGCCGCGGCGCGCACCAGGGCGCCAAACGCACAACCGACATCGAGAAATTTGCCTTCTTGCACACCTCCCCCGCCCGCGGGGGAGGTGCCGAAGGCGGAGGGGGAGCTTAACAGAAATTTGCGGATTGCTTTCAGGCGTGCGTTGTGGACGAAATTGTGGTAATATTCTTTTTTGCGCTCGTCCTGGTAGTTAAACGCCGCGGTGCCTGTGTAGTAGCCTTCGTCATAGAACGCGTCGGCGTTTTTGGGGAAGGGATGCTGGTACTCAGACCGGCAGGCCTGGCAAAGGTATACGTCAAAACCATGGCGGCTAATACGGTATTTAAAGGCGGTTTCGGGGGATGCACAGACAGGGCAGAGAGATGGTTTCGCTCTTTTGGATCCGCCCGATTTCTTTTTCATTTCTGCGCCAGAATCATATGGTGGGCGACGATGTGCTCTTCGCCCAGGGGTTGGCGGGCGATAAAGCCGTAACTGGTCCGTGTAAATTCGCGGAACAGCGACAAGGTTTCATCTTTAGAGAATAACCCCGCATCGCCGTCCTTGAGATCGCCCTGCGTGAGTTGTGCCTTGAGGTGTGTGTCGCTGTCAGAGCGCAGGGTCAGGAAAATTTTGCCGCCGGGCTTCAAGATGCGGTGGATTTCGCTGATCGCCGGGCTCAGGGTATTTTCGGGCAGGTAATGCAAAACGCCCCAGCATAAGATGAAATCGAATGACTGGGTGAGGAAAGGTAATTCGGGCAGAGCCGCCTGAAAGGCGCCAAAATTTTCGGCCGCATAGAGTTTCAGCGAATTGATGGAAAAGTCACAGGCTACCGTCCGGGAAAAATGCTCGGATAACAGGCTTAGATGCCGGCCGCTGCCGCTACCCAAGTCGAGCGCCGTACTGCCCGGAATTTCATGGGCAAACTCTTTTTTGAGCACGCGCACGACATTCTCGTCCGGGTAAGTTTGTCGCGCCCGCGGGCGGGTATAATGGGTTTCCCAAACCTGCTGATTGTCAGCCATTCAGTTTCTTTTCGGCTTTTTTGTGCAGAACGTAGAGCTTGATATATTTGGTAAAGGTCGCCACAGCGGAATAGTAGGTAATGATGATACCTGCCGCACCGTCGAGAAACGACAACTCAAAGAAGAACTTACGGATGACGACCCAGCCCGCACGCGCGAAAACACCGGGAAGCGAAACCCTGCGGCCGCGGGCATACAAGGCCTGTGACGCCATTTCCGAATACTTGCGTATGGTCGCGATATGGTCGTCGATGGTGCGGAATGAATAATGGAGCAGGTCTCCTTTGAGTTTCGCCGTCTGTGCCGCAGGCGCGTTGATGATTTCATGCACCTGATCACCCTGCCATGCGCAAACTTGCTTGTTGTACAGGCGGATCTTATCATCGGGGTACCAGCCCGAATGGCGTATGAAGCGGTAGATGTACCAGGTCAGGCGGTTAAACTTATACGCAACGATATCTGAGGGTGAATTGTCCTTAAGAGTCAGGATTGCCTGCGCCAGTTCCGGGGTTAATCTCTCGTCGCAGTCCAGGTTCAAAATCCAGTCGAATTTCGCTTTCGATACAGCAAAATTTTTCTGTGCCACATAGTTATCAAATTTGCGGGCAAAAACTTTTTTCGTGAAGTGTTTGGCGATCTTCACCGTGGCATCGTCGCTAAAACTGTCGACGAAGATAATCTCATCGGCGACAGTCTTTACCGAAGCGAGGCAATCCGCCAGGTTTTTCTCTTCGTTAAGACCGATGACACAAACCGAGATTTTCATCCGGCCGCCGGTTAGCCGCTTGTCAGGTAAGGCATGGGGTTCACCGGGTGCTCCATGATACGCACTTCGTAGTGGAGGTGCGGACCTGTCGCGCGGCCGGTCGCGCCGACGCGGCCGATCTGTTGTCCCTTGCGCACATAACTGCCGCAGCTGGCGTGCACGCTGCTCATGTGGCCATAGAGGGTTTGAAAGCCGAAGGAGTGCGCGATTCTGACGGAAAGGCCATAACCCCCGCTATAACCGCAGCTCGTCACGCGGCCATCAGCGGCGGCATAGATGGGAGTTCCGGTTGCATTCGCGAGGTCTACACCCGTGTGAAAGTCTTTGCTTTGCCCGAACGGTGAAATACGCCCGCCGAAGAATGAGGTAAAATGCCCGCCGGCCAGCGGCCAGTAGTAGGGCAGGGCCTGCTGCACGATGTCGCGTTCTTTGAGAAGCTGCTGCAGCATCGCCACCGCGCTGCCGGTCTGCTTGAGATCGAGTTTCAGCTGGCGGTAGAGTGCGATTTCAGGATAAAAGTAGAAACCTTCTTCCTGTGATTTGCCCTGTGCGACTTTCAGTGTCGTTTCAAAATTGAGAAATTTGACGGTGCGGTTTTCTTTGTAACTCAGCGAGCGCGCAAATTCTTCCCCTTCGCTGTCGAGCATCTGCACGGCGCTTTCGTGCAAAATATCTTTGTCGAGAAAAACCGGCTCATCACCCTCGTGCAGTTTTGCCTGCACCATGATTTTGCCGAACTGTTTTTTGAAAAAGTCCTGCTGTACGACCATCTCGTGGTATTTGCGTAAATACAGTTCGCGCTCGTTGACATAGGCGCGGTCGCGGTCTTGCAACGAGTCAGCCTCGGACTGAATATTGCGTTGGAAGCTGACGGCAAAGAAGGAAGCGACGATGATAAAGATAAGGGAGAATATGGCGAGCGCGATCACATAGTTCGACAGCTGCATGTTGACGATGGCGCGGTCGTTGTGCGGAATGACGAGGAACGTAATACGCTCATTGCCCTTCTCGCGGAGCTTTTTGCGGTATTCAGCGGCCTTTTTTTCAATCTTCCGTCTGAAACTCAATTGCGCTCCCCGAGAATTTTGCCGCCGGTCGCTTCCATCATTTTCTCTTTATTGAGAATCAGATTTTCACGGTTATCGGCTGGCATCGGCATGCCACCGTCGAGATAGATAGCACCTTTAGGGCAGGCCTCTTCGCAGAGCCCGCAATAGATGCAGCGGAGAAGATCGACGTCAAAACTCTTGGCATACTTGTCTTCGGGGTGCAGGTATTGTTTTTCGGGCGTCACTTCGGCGGCGACGATCTGTATCGCATCGGCGGGGCAGACCCACTGGCAGCAGTAGCAGGCGGTGCAGCGTTCTTGTCCCTTTTCATTGCGTTTGAGGCGGTGCAGACCGCGAAACCGCGATGACAGCGGCAGTTTTTTCTCAGGGTAAGATACCGTCACCATACGGCGCAGAATCGCCGATTTGAGAAAATGTTTGAGCGTTACCCATAGACCCGCCGAGATCGACATGAAATAGAATTTCTCGTACCAGCGGAACTTATATTTTTTGTGAACGTGCAGCGTTGCCATTAGACTGCCACCCCGACTTTTTCTGCGCTCGCGACGCGTGAAAAGATTTTTGCAATCGATTCAAGGCCTTGTACCGGTTTCAGGACCGGGGTAGTCTTTTTCACCTCGCCTGTTTTGTCGCGGAAAGAACCGGCTTTTTCAGGAAAGGCCAGTACGGGTGCCGTGATGGCGGCAAGTTCAGCAGCCGTATTCGCATGCGTCGTGAAGAGCGCGACCTTGTTCCATGCCGTCGCGGCATTGATGGCGTCAAAGAGTGCGGTATCTTCAACCTGCTCGGGTATACTGAGCCCCGCAACATGTGCGTGTTTTTCACCGGTCTGGTAAGCAAACGGCGCAGAAAGCTCGTTGAGAATAATAACAAGGTCCGCGGTGCGGATGGCCCCTGCAAGAGATGCAAAATCGTTAAATGCCGTTTTGCTCCAATCGCGCAAATATTTGGCGTTCGGCCGCAAGTCGCGGCTCAGCAGGAAATCCCACTGCCCATTTTCTGTGCCATGGAAGGCATCTTTATCAGAACGGAAATCCCAGTCGACGGTTTTTCCCTGCGCTTGCCAAGCACCGACGATCTGCGAGAAGGCATCGATTTCTTCGCACGCTTCGCTTGCGCCGCCGATGACGAGAATTTTTTTTGCCGCATCGATTTTTTGGGCTAACGCGGGGAGTGCGGTCTTCGACGTCGCTTTCTCGCCGTTGAGGACATAATGGTTGAGACGATTTGCGGAAAAATCTTTGCCGCTGAAACGACCAAAATCACAGATGAAGTGGCCATCGGCCATCGGATTCTGCGGCGGCATGTAGCGGTAAAGCGCATTGTTTTTGACGTTGGTCGTCACCTTGCAGAGCGTCGAGCAGCCGTGGCAGATCGACTCATGCGATTCATACCACCAGACGCGCGACTGGAAGAGTGTGTTTTCGTTCAGCAGTGCGCCCACCGGGCAGATGTCGGCGAGTGCGCCCTGGTAGTTGTGATTGAGGTAAGTCGATTTTTCGCCTGAAGTTTCGGGCGGAGTGTAGGCGATGATGGTGTCGTTGCCGCGCGCGAGCATCTCGAGATCGGGCACGCCGACGATTTCTTTGTCGAAACGCACACAGCGGTAGCAGAGAATGCAGCGGTTGTGGTTGATTAAGAGATTGGTGCCAATCTTCTCTTGCGGAATATTTCTTTTTATTTCTTTGTAACGTGTGGTGTCGTGGCCCAGCGCGAAGGAATAATTCTGCAGGCGGCACTCGCCGGCCTTGTCGCAGACGGGGCAGTCGAGCGGGTGGTTGATGAGCAGAAACTCCATCACACCTTCACGCGCCTTGACGATCTTCTCGCCGAAGGCGTTGATCTTCATGCCGTCTTTGATCGGCGTATTACACGCCGCCTGGAACTTCGGCACGCCTTCGATTTCGATGAGGCAGATGCGGCACATGCCGACGACGGACAATTTGGAGTGATAACAGAAGTGGGGGATCTCCACACCTTTGTCGTGGAGGGCATCGATCAGGTTCTTCTTCTCGTCGACCTCGTGTTCGGTCCCGTCGACGAAGATCTTGGCCATGGGCGTATTTCGAGGGTTAAATCAGGGTGTCTATTTCTTGTTCAATTGCAGAAAATCAGGGGGGCTAAAAAACATAAAAACCACGGCGGTCAGGAAGGGCACGGCGGGGAATCCCCAATCGCCGTGTTCGCCGTACCGCCGTGGTTTCTTCCAGGTCTCGGTTATTTCTCTTTGCGGACGCGCTTCTCGGGCAGGGCTGCTTTGCAGGTGTCGCTGACCTTGTCGCGGTTTTGCATCAGGCACTTCAGGCCTGCATGTTTTTTGGCACCGGCAGCGTTGGCGTCGGGGCAGAGTTTCTGGATGTCTGGAGCACAGGTTTCGAGCGCTTTGGACATTTTCGCCTTGCGGTCTGCGTGTTTGGCCTTGTGTTCTTCTTTTTTAGCCTTGCATTCAGCAGAGAATTTGTCTTTATTCTCTTTAATACAGGCTTTCATCGCCTTGCGGTCGTTTTTTTTGTCGCCGCAGAATTTTTCAATGTCGGCCTTACAGGGGCCGTTTTTGCGCCCTTTATTGGCTAAGATTGGCAGGGTGGTAAAGGAAAATAGTGTAATTGTGATGAGTATTTTTCGCATATATGTTTTTTTGTCTCCCATGGCCTTATGACGGCCTATGTAATAAAGAACGGACATGCAAAAATCATAAAAGATCTCTACCGATAGCTATAGTGTGTGTGTTTCCCGTGATATCCTGTCACGAAGTTTCAGGTTCATTGGTTTTTGGCAACACAGCGCACCTTCACTTTACTGCCGTTGCCCCCGCTATTCGCTTTACTACCGTTTGTATATACCTGGCCTTGGTTGCTAAAATCGACCAAGAGCGCATAGTTTTGCCCGCAAAACGAAGGAGAATCGGACGACGACCAAAAAACTTCATCCGTATATTTCTGGCCGTTTACGCCGGGGGGGGGATTGCCAGACGTACTCGGAAAGTATTCTGTATTAACGGAAGCTAGTTCGTCGATCTCTACAATACTTACAAGTTCATCAATTGAGGGAAGCCTCCAGCTAATACCTGCTAATTTGAGTTCTGAGCAGTACTTTGAAGCAGAATACCAATTGGTGCTGGTGCCATTGCCCTCGCAAAAGCGTTCATTCCGTTGCCCGTATGCGCATTTTTGCCATTTTAAATTGGTCTTTTTATCTGTGATTGTTCCGTCTCCGTTATCAACATAGCGTTTCGCCATCTTGCGGGTCGGTGAGCTCGATAAATTGCCGCACTGAGGTACTTGGAATTCATAATGTTTGCTGCTCGCACAGGCCGTCACAAATCCTAGCAGGGTGTTGAAAAACGCATAGAATCGGGTATCCGTTCAAACCATAAATACGATTGGACGGGCACGTATTTTGCGCCTTGCCACCTTCGCTTCTGGGCGCAACGGGCTCATAGCTTGCCAGCCAAAATAACCAGATTGGCTGCCGCCATCGTGAATATGAAATGAAAGCCAACCTTAGCTTTGCCGCAGTAGCGTGTTTTACGGATACCACCGATGGTTTTGCCCCAGCCAAATAATTCTTCAATCCGTTTGCGAACGCGTTGGCTGATTGCATAGCCGGTACTTCGCGCCGTTCGGCGATCAAGGCCTGGTGTTTTTCGTGTTTCAATCATGGCGATGTGCGGTTTTATCTTCAATGACCTGAGCGATGCTACCATGTCTTTCGTATGGTAGCCTTTGTCTGCACCCAATGTTCGCGGCTTGATTTTGCGCTTGCGGAGATTCTTTAATAGAGCAAGCAAGCCACGGCGTTCTGCTTTGCCATCAGCAGCCTCCAGGTTTGCCGCAACACAAAGACCGGTACGATTTTCCATGACGACATTACCGCAGTAAGACAGCTTTGCTTCTTTGCCGGGGCCCTTGCGTGCAAGCATGGATTCGGGATCAGTAGTACTGGCATGTGTTTCATTGCTGCGTTTTTCATCGTGAAAATTCACGATCGGATTGCGACTGGTGTCTATTGGCTTTTCGCGTTTTACGTCTGCATCTTTTTGTTTCGGCTTAAAGCTTTTAAGCGATGCCCATGCTTCGATCAATGTGCCGTCAGCGGTGAAGTGTTCATCAGAGACCAGATTCTTGCTTTGCGCAAAACGAACGACCTGCGCCAGAAAGCTATTTGCGATTTCCTGATTGAGGAGGCGTTCGCGGTTTTTGGCAAAAGTACTGTGATTCGGAACAGGATCATTCGGCATCAGATCAAGAAACCAGCGGAAGAGAAAATTGTAGCTGAGTTGTTCACAAAGCTGGCGCTCCGAACGAATCGAATAAAAAGCGATCAGAAGCGATGCCTTCAGCAAAAACTCCGGCGGTATCGAGGGTCTGCCAGCATCGGCGTACATCTTATCAAGTGCTCCATCCAGTTTGCCGAGCACGTCATCGGCCATAGTCTTGATTTTACGCAATGGATGCGACGGCGGAATCAGATCTTCCGCAGAGAAATTGTAGAGAAAATTCATCTGAGCTTTTTGGTCACCGCGCATTGGCTCAATATAATCAAAATTAAGGACTTCTTCAACACCCTGCTAGTGTTTGGCAGACGATTTGAAATTTAACAGAAGCATGGTTCTTCATAAAATCACCTCAAAGTACATTTTCTGGAGCAACCAGAGAGTCTAAAGGAAGCAACAATTTGTCAACTTTATTGATGTTGTCTTTTTTAATTGACCATGTTGAAAATCGACGTGATTGTTTTTCTGGGGATTGTGTTCACTAGAGGCTGTCGCATTATTCTTATTGTTACTCTGTATGGTTGGGTATAAAAGTAAGTGAAGATTAGTGAGAGTCTACGGATGCTCAGATCTAAATCGTATGCCAGGTCGTATTACTGGCGTAAATCAAAAGGCCGTGTAGATAAAATATTAAGGCGGTGAATTTTGAAAACTGACAACGTTGTGTTACGATCTCTACCTTTGGTTTTCATAGGATTCTTAACGGGCTGTCAGAACGTACCGATAATCGGTCAGAATAGTGATTATGAAATTGTGTATCTCGCCGTTGGAGGTGTGCTGTCGAACAATGATGATGGTGCGGCCATTTCAGGTGCCGAAATTACCATTTCACCGAGTGACATCTCTATTATTAAATCGGGTACAGCCAAGAACCTTGTGCTGCAAGACCATAATGGCTCTGTGGGTGCGAATTCCGTAAATTTATCGGATGTTACTAGATTAGTTACAGATTCTACCGGGAAATTTTTGGGATCTATTCCTTTGCCGGTAAAGAAGCTGAAAGATGGAACTGGGTACGAAGTAACTCTGAAAGTAAAGGCCCTGAAGGGCCGATAGCCGGCCCGGTCTACGCTTATGCTGGCATACAACAATCTTTCACCATCAAAAAAAGCAATGGGAGTGAAAAACCTTTATTTAATTTTGCCGGCTACAGCGTCTCTCTTCAGGGATCTGCAAGTTTTGATTTTGGCGTTGGTGCTTTTGGCTTGGATATATCAGCGAAAAATTGGATTAAGAATACTGTGGATAATATAGCCTCGCGGATTTCTTTACCACTATGCCCAAATACCCTTTATTACTGTGTTGGAGCTTCAGGTCAGCAGGTATCTTTGAAGAAAATTTGTGATGGTAACCCATATGATTGCTCTAATAACGAGGATGAAACAGCACCGGTATTTGGTGGATGTCAGAATTTCTGTTCTACCCAATCGCAGTTGTATCGTCATTGTTGTGAATGATAGGTTTTGGCAAGCGACGACCGCTATATTAAAGTTGGAAAAGTTGGAGATAATTTTGTCGCGATTCCTTATTGGCAGCATAATATTTTTTATTACAAATTTTGCTTGGGGAAAATCTGTTGTTGCTGATCGATCGAAGCTAAATACTGATAGTATCAGGAATAATCAGCTGATACTTCGTTTCGAATACTTGCCTTTAAGCTTTTCCCGCAGTCATCAGACGCTTACGATTGATAACAAAGTATATCCGAATGATACAGCGGCATTATTAGGCGGAAGTATTGAGTATCGCCGGCTTAACTTTTTTCAGCAAAATCTTTTTTTGTTTGATCGCTTTCAGCATTTAGCGGGGAGTAAGGCGTTTACGGTTGAAGGTGAAACGGAAAAAGCTGAATTGAAAGGGTCTTTGGGCATTTTTTTTGGTTGGTGTAGGTCTTGTGTTTCCGTTGAAAACGCGTTATTTATCTCTCCTCATGTAGGAATAGGAGGCCATTTTGCAAGTATGGCTTTATCACACCCGACCCAAGTCCTCTACAAACAGACGATGCAAAGGTACGGTGGGAGCATCTTTTTGGGTGTGAATTTGGGCGTGGGCTTATCTAATAATCTCGTTATAGAGATGCGTCTTGGTGTAACAAACCTTTTGTATTCTGGCTATTTCGGCAGTCTGTTATGCTTTTTAGTTAAATCCGGCCAACCACTGCCTGTGCCAAACCCTCAACACGAAAACTTTCGGGGTCTGCCGCAAACGGCTCGTAACGGCTGTTTAAAGAATAAAGGAGGATCTTTTTCCCGGAGCGGACCATCCGCTTGATATAGGCCTTACCGCCGTCGGCGCAGGCGATAATACTGCCGTCCGGCGCCTCGACCGCTCTCTCGAACAGCACCAGATCTCCGTCGAGAATACGCGGTTCCATCGAGTCGCCATGCGCCCTGACAAAGAACGGATTTTGCAGGTTTACGCCGAGAAACTGCGGTGGCAGCTCGAGGCGCTCTTCGACGTCGCCCGAGAGAATCGTGCCCTCGGGGCCGCAGCGCGCGAGGCCATAGAGGTTCACGAGAAACAAGCCCGACTCTTCGGGCGGTTGGCGCACGCGGTAGTCGGCGGGGTTCATGGGATTGCGCTCGATCATGCCTTTCTTCTCTAACTGCTGTAAATGGAAGAACACGAGGCTCGGAGTCGAGAGGTTGAGATCGTCTTGCAACTCACGGATTGTGTAGCCCTCGCCAGCGAGGCGGGTGAGCCGCGTGAGCAATTTTTTTTGTGTCGGATGTAGCTTTTTCATAGTGTTTCGCCGTTTTTTAATTTTGTAGAACAAAAATAGAACATTTTAGTTGCCGTTTTATTCTTGTTCTATATATTGGCTGTAAAGCAAAAAAGGGGTATTTATGTGGCACACGAAAACAGATTTTAACGAAGGGGTAAATCCCTCAGCGGAGCTCACCCTCGGCAATGCCTATAAACTGTGGAACTACCGCAGCCACGAGCGTTCGATCGCCTATATGACCGGTACCTCGGCGATTTTTCCGCTCGCGCAGGTCTGGCAGACCCGCATGGCCATCGAGGGCATCAAAACGCATACTATAGACTGTGCGATCCGCTTCAATACCTATGCGATCGCCGAAGAGGCCTTGCGCCTCGAGATTCCGCCTGAATCGATCCACGACCAGATCACCGTTACCCGCGCATTCACACCATACCAGATTCTCGACGCAGTGCAAGAGTTGAAAAAAAATGAAGTCGTCTTCATTCTTGCGCCTGCGAAACAGTTTTTTGACGGCGATGTCGCCTTCGATGAGGGGCTGTTTTTAATCCAGAAGCTGGTGCGGTTTTTGGCCGATGCGCATGAACGCGGGGTGGCGCTCTTCGTCGTAGAGAAGCCGTCATACGCCGCCCCCGCGTTCAGCACATTTCTTTCCGACATTCGCCCGATCACCGACAAAAGCCGGTGGGAACTCTACCGGCTCGGCATGGATAATGCCTACCGGTTAAAGTACATCACCAACGGCAAGCTCCACAGAGATATTCTGAGCCTGCCGCAGCCCAAGGCCGACGAACGACCACGGGGGGGATCACTCAAAGCGCAAAATTTTTCATCACAAATGCAGTTTGCTTTCACTTAAGGAGGATCTATGAAAAAGAAGAACCATCTCATCCGCAGCGAGTCCGCAGAAAAGCTGCACTCGAGGCTGCTCAGGCTCTCCCTGTGGGATTCCCTGAACAGTAAGCGCAAAGAGCCGATGTCCTTTGCCTTCAAGATCACGCCGACGAGCGTGCTCAACCGTGTGCTGGCAGTTGAATATATGTCGCGCCACCGCGAAGACAACTAATGGGCCGCACCGTCAGCGCCTATTCGATGGTGATCGATAAGGTCATTAGTCGTTTCGACAGCTACCGCCGCACGTTGCGCCGCGAAGACCGCGAGGCCTTCGACGATCTCATGCGTATCGCGCGCATGCAGGTGCAGGCGGGCGTGATGGCGCAGCATCCCAATGCCTTCGATTCGATGAGCATGGCGATGCTGATTCACCTGCAGCGCGAAATTACCGAGCTAAAAAAAGAAAGAAATTTCAAGGGAGAACTTTATGGGGAAAAGACAGCTTAAACTCAAGACGAGTAAATCACAGTCGATCGCCACGGCGTTGCACGTGAGCGTTCCGCTGCTTGTTTATTGGTTGATTTTGCTTTTAGATAAATAGGGAAAAATATGAAGAAAGAACAATATTCAATCGACCCCGATCACGACGACGATATACCGTTGGCTGCTTAGACTTCGTAAATGCCACAACCAACGGCCCTCAGGGGAGACTGGAGCTTCGAGGGCTTTCTGTTCGATATCTATAATGTCGGTAACCAGATCTATATCTGGGCGATCGATGATGAGAAGCGGCTGTTTTTAGCCGTTGACGAGTATTTTCCCGTGATCTATGCGCACGGGAATGCCAATGTCCTCTATACGCTTTCCGAGCATATGCAAAAGACCGGTGCAGTCACCGGAGTGCCGCGGTTTGAGAAGAAGATTCTTTTCTATCCCAACCGCATCGTCGATGCCCTGCGTCTCGAGATCGCGCATCCGTCGCTTTTGCCCAATATCCGCCGCAAGCTGTTCACGCTCTACCACAAGTTTGATATCTATCACTCCGATCTCGATCCGGTTACGGGTTATATGTCTGACCGCGAGCTCTATCCCCTGGCGCCGTTACGCATACAGACAAGAATTGTGGGGCCTGCTAACCGTGTTGTGCGCATCGAAGCCACGCAGCGCTCGACCGATTTTGAGTATCGTTTTCCCGATCTGCGTATTTTGCAGATGGCTTTGAAACACAGCCACCGGTTAGGCATTGGGGCACATAATCCACTATTGCTCGAAATTGCCGGCCGTAAATACACGATCGCCGAACAAAACCACGAAGACTATATCCATAAGATCAACCAGATTATGCGCGATGAAAACCCCGATTGCATTCTGTCTTCGTTCGGTGACCAGATTATTTTTCCATTCTTGTTTGCCGCGGCGCAGGAATCAGGATTAAAACTCGAGCTCGACCGCGATCTGACATCTTCCATTACCCGCAGTATTAAAAGAAAGGGGGCGAGCTTCAATACCTATGGCAGCTGGATCTTCCGCGCCGCTTCGTATCCGCTCTATGGCCGCTGGCATATCGATCAGCAGAACTCCTTCACCTTCAAACATACCGACCTGCATGGCACGATTGAGCTTGCGCGCATCAGCCGCATGCATGTACAGCGCGTCGCGCGCGCGTCGACGGGTAATGCGCTCACCGAAATGGAAGCCGATGTCGCGATCCGTAAGGGGTACCTCGTGCCTTGGCAAAAAAGTGCGCTTGAGAACCGCAAGACCTGGTATGAGCTGCAGCTTTTCGACAAGGGGGGGCTGGTCTATCAACCCGATATCGATAAAGGCATTGTGCGCCACAACGTCGCGCAGCTCGATTTTTCCCAGATGTACCCGAGCATCATGCATATCCACAATATCTCCCCTGAGACGGTGAATTGCCCCTGCTGCGCAGCTGAGCAGGATATCCCCCGAGTTCCCGAGATCGGTTACCATATCTGCACCAAACGCCGGGGCGTGGTTTCTGACGCGCTGGAGCATATACTTGCGCGGCGGAAATATTATAAAGAACAGCTTACCCGAAAAGACATGAATACAGAACAGCGGAAGATTTATGAGCAGCGCGTCGACAGCCTGAAATGGATGAATGTCGTCAGCTTCGGCTACCTGGGATTTCGCAACGCGAAATTCGGAAAACTCGAAAGCCATGAGAGTGTGACGGCTTTCGGGCGCGATAAACTTCTGACAGCAGTGCAGCTGGCAGAAGAGCAGGGCTTTGAACTCGTCCATGCAATCACCGACTGTATCTTTATTCAGAAAAAAGACGAAACTGCGTTTATTGAAGGCGAGCTTGAGAAACTCTGCGCCGACATTCTGCGGGAGACCCGGGTCGAGATGAGCTGCGAGGGCATCTATTCCTGGGCATTGTTTTTACCTTCGCGCAACGATGATAAACTTCCCGTAGCGAACCGTTATCTGGGGCGCTTTACGACGGGCAAACTCAAGATGCGTGGCGTGGTCGTGCGCCGCAAAGATACTCCCGGGTATATCGGCCGGTTCCAGCGGGACATTATTGCCTTACTGCAGACCTGTGTGAATGCCCGCGCTGTCGCGGGCCTCTATGAAACGGCACATACGATTTATCAGAACCGGCTCGAGGCACTCGAAGCCGGAAACGTACCCTGGTCAGAGCTTTTACTGCGCCGCACGGTCAGCCATGAACTCGAGGAATACAGCGTCATGAACGGCACATCGCTCAGCATGCGTGAACTGAAAGAACTGGGGCTCACTGTATCACCGGGAGAGAAGGTGAGGTATATCGTCGTTGAACAGAAACACTACTCTCAAAGGGGGCGTTATATGTCCGAAGAAAAAGCGGCAATGCTGGGGCGTGATTACCTGCCCTATGACAAAAAGTTTTACGCAAAGCAGCTCTACGAGGCCTTTGCCGAAATTTTTGATCCCTTTATCTCTGCCAAAATTGAATCTCCTGCCGGGCAGATGCAGCCCGAGATGTTCCGGCGGCCTGCCTGAGTTCCGCTTTGGCAGGATTTCTGTCTATTCAGAATATCTGTCGTTTCAACTTGCTACCTTCAGGACTATTTTTTGCTGAAATCTCTTCTCGAAACCATGCCGGCCCCGGTTCTTTTCACCACTGCCTTGTTTTTCATGGTTTCCTGCCAACCCAATGTATTGCAGAAAAATCTCGCCCGTGTCGACCAGGTGCTCGATCAATATGTGCAGTCGGGGCGCGTCGCCGGTGCCGTGGCGCTGGTGTTGCGCGACGGCAAACTATTTTATGAACGAGCTACCGGCTGGAGTGACCGCGAGGCCGCCCAACCGATGCGCATGGACAGTATTTTCCGCATCGCGTCGATGACGAAAGCGATGACGAGCGTGGCGGCGCTCATGCTTGTCGAAGAGAAAAAACTCGCGCCGCATGAGAAAGTCGGAAAGTATATCCCCGAGTTTGAAAAACAGCAGGTGCTCGCGAAAGACCTTCTCACGGGTGTTGTGAGCCTGCAACCCGCCACGACTGAGATGACCATACACCATTTGCTGACGCACACTTCCGGATTGTCGTATGGCGCCGAGCCTGAGCTCGCCGAAATTTTCCGCAGTGTGGGCTTAGGCCCCGCACTGGGCGCCAACTGGAATCTCTCAGCCCTTAAAGAATCAATCTGTGAGACCGTGGCAACGCTGGCAAAGTTGCCCTTAGCCGGACAACCCGGCGGCCCCTGGCTCTACGGTTACAGCACAGATGTCCTGGGTTGCGTCGTTGAGCAGGCGTCAAAAATGACGCTGGAGCAATTTTTCAAAAAGCGGCTCACCGAACCTCTCGGTATGAAGGATACGCATTTTTTTATGCCCGCCGCCGATATTCCGCGGCTCACGGCGCTCTATGGTACGGGAAAAAACGGTCTTGCCGAGCGCTCCGGCGGGAGTAAAACTTATCCCTATGTCGAAGGGCATCGCAAAAGTTTTTCGGGTGGGGCTGGTTTAGTTTCGACCGCCGGTGATTATGCGAAGTTTCTTGAAATGATCCGGCGCGGCGGCGAATATAACGGCAAGCGCCTGCTCAAGGCCGAAACGGCGAAGCTCATGACTTATTCGCAGGGCGGGGAAAATTCTCCCACGCCCTCTGGTTTCACTTACGGTTTCGAAATTTCCGCGCATCCGGGAGTTACCGGGCCCGAAGCGGTGGCGTCGTATGGCTGGACAGGTGCGTACGGAACTTTTTATCGCGTCGATCCGCGCCAGAAACTGGTTATTATCCTCATGACACAGCTGGCACCCAACGGTACTGACATCCGCGACCGGTTTTGGCAGGCGCTTTACGATGCGCTGGCCGATGCCAAAGCTCTCTATTAGTTTTATTTGCCGCGAAAGCGGTCCGTAGCCTCGATCAGCGCCGAGCGGATGCCCGGCTCAAACGCGGCATGCCCCGCATCGGCTACCACCACCAGTTTTGCGCGCGGCATTTTTTCCTTCAGGTCAAAGGCATTCTTCACGGGGCAGACGATGTCATAACGGCCGTGGATGATTTCCGCCGAAAGGTGGGCAATCTTATGCGCGTTGTTCAGGATGTAATTATCCTCGGGATAAAAGCAGTTGTGCATGAAATAATGGCATTCGATGCGCGCCAGCGAGACGGCGATCTCGGTGAATTCGTGGAATACTTTCGCATCGGGTTTTAAACAGATCGTCGCGCCCTCCCACTGGCTCCATGCCTTTGCGGCTTCGATGCGCACCTTTTTATCCTTAGAAGTCAGGCGGCGGTAAAAGGCGCCCAGCATATCGTGGCGTTCCGCTTCGGGAATCACGCTGATATAATTTTTCCAGGCGTCGGGAAAAATCTGGTGCGCGCCGTACTGGTAAAACCACAAAATCTCTTCGTGGCGGCAGAGGAAAATGCCGCGTACAATGAGGTGCAGAATCTGCTGCGGGTGGCTGATCGCATAGGTGAGCGCGAGAGTGCTGCCCCACGAGCCGCCGAACACCACCCATTTTGAGACTTTGAGTTTTTTGCGGATAATTTCGATATCGTCGATGAGATCCCAGAGCGTATTTTCCCTGAGCTCGGCATAGGGTTTGCTTTTACCCGCGCCGCGCTGGTCGAAGAGAATAATGCGGTATTTTTCCGGATTGAAAAAACGCCGGTGGTTTGCCGAAAGTCCCGCGCCCGGGCCGCCGTGCAGAAACAGGGCGGGGATGCCCTTCGGGTTGCCGCACTCTTCGACATAGAGTGTATGCAGTGCTGAGACTTTAACAGAATACGATTTGACCTTTCTGATTTCGGGATAAAGTTCGCGCAGCGTTTTTTCTTTCATGGGATTTTCCAAATCGCTTCGTAAATACGATCTACCCCGTCGACAAAGAGAGCGGGGCCGGGCTGCAAAATTTCAGCCGAATCGATTTCATAGAGACGCTCATTTGCGAGAGCCGCCGTGCCTTGCAGCTCGCTCCGGCTGCGCAGCCAGGCGAAATCCACCGGTTTACCGCACCACGACCCAATGATGATTTCGGGGTTACCTTTTGCTACGGCCTGAAGGTCGATAATGCGGTCTTTTGCCATCGAGTGGGATTTCCCCTTGAAGATATTATCTCCGCCGCAGATAGCGATCAGTTCCGAAACCCAGCCTATCGCTGTGATCACAGGTTCATCCCATTCCTGGAAAAATACCCGCGGCTTTTTCCGTTTTCGCGTTTTTGCCGCGATGGCTGCGAGTTTTTTTTTCCAGCCGAGGATGAGTTTTTGCCCGCGCTCGCGTTTACCGACGATAGTGGCGATGAGCAGCAGGGTATCGGTGATTTCGGCCAATGTGCGTTGGTTCGTAATCAAAACGTTTAATCCTGCTTTGATGAGTTTTTGCGCGAGGTCGGCCTGGATGTCAGAGAAACCGATGACCAGGTCGGGTTTCAGCTTCTGGATTTTCGCGACGTTGCCTGAAATGAAGGCGCTGACTTTGGGTTTCTCTTTCGCCGCGCGTTCGGGCCTGACAGTATAGGCGCTGATGCCGACGATGCGTTTCTCTTCGCCCAGCAGGTAGAGCCATTCGCAGGTCTCTTCGGTGAGGCAGACGATGCGTTCAGCGTTTGCCATATCACGACTGGCCGTAGAGAATATCGAGGGCGATGAGCCGCGCCTTTTCGAGCCGCTCGATTTCGTCATCGATTTTGAGAATTTCCCGCGCAAATTTTCGGCACGTGTCGAGCGTCAGGGCCTGCAGCATATTCGTGATGACACCGATACGGTGCGTCGGAACGACAAAGTCGCTGAAACCAAAATAACGGAACCAGGCAATCGCCCACGGCTCTCCGGCCACTTCACCGCAGATCGTCACGGGCTTTTTGGCAGAGAGCGATTTCAGGACGCGGCAAATGGCCGCAGAGCCGTCACCCAGGAGGGTGCGGTGCAAAACTTCGTTGTGCTCGCGTTTATCCATGGCGAGTGCACTTAAAAGGTCTGAAGTACCGGCATAAAAAAAATCCACGCGGGTGAGCCAGCGTTCTGCGGCAAAGACGGCCGCAGGGCTCTCGAGCATGGCGCCGATTTCAATGGCCACCTTTTTCTTACCGGAGTTTATCCCCCTGACGATATCGAGCACCGCGTTCAGTTCATGGCTTTCCGAAAGGTAGGGAATCAGCAACCGCAGTGGCCGTCTTGTCTCTTGCGCTGCTTTGACAAGGGCCGCTATCTGGCTTTCGAGAATTTTTTTCTCGTGCAGCAGAAAACGGATACCTCTCAGGTCCCGGTCGCTTTCGATGAGGGGGCTCTTGAGAAAATTCTTATCTTCGGAGAAGTCGAAGAGCCTGAACGTGATTTCGGTACCGGCATGTTGGGTCAGCAGTTCTTCGTATTGCCGACCCAGCTGCCGCGTCGAAGGCAACTCGCCCGCTTCGCTTACCTGGTATTCGGTACGGTAGAGACCGATGCGCTGCTTTGCCTGTTTCTTGTCGTTACCGCTCTGAAGCTCGGAGAGGAAATGCAGGGTACCCGAAAGCTGAATCTTCTCGCCGGATTTCATCCGCACGGTATCTGACCAGCGTGGTGACGCACTCTCGGTATGCGTTTCGGTGAAACGCGCCGCCCTGCGCGGGTTGAGAACAATGTAGCCGATGTCGGCGTCGATGAGTACGGGCAGCGATTTCCGCATACGAAAAAAGCGCGTATCGCTGACCGAGACGCAGGGAATCTGCATTGCGCGCAACATCACCAGTTCGTGTGCGGTGTCGCTGGTTTCGCCGATGACAATACCGCGCACCCCCGCGCGCTTTAAGGCCAGAACTTCGCTGACAGTGAGTTTAGGCGCGGCGATAATGGAAACACCTTCGGGCAGGGTCAGGTCTTGCTGCAGCCCGAGAAAATAGAGAATACGCCGCTTCATATCGCTCATGTCTTTGATGAAGTGCCGGTTCTGGCTGCCGTCGAATTTTTGTCCCGAAGGCTCGAAGGCAAATTGCCGCGAAACCATGCCAATGACTGCGCCCAGGGCCGCGGCGCCCGTTGCACCGGTCTCGAAAATCCGGTTCTTGATTTCACCCAGAAAGTAGGGGTCTTCAAGGGTCATGATATGGGACTCGAGCACATTGATGGCATCGTCAATGGCATGTATTTCGCCGGGATTTTTGCTGCGCCGGTCGAGCATCATCTTCTTTTCGGCGGCGAGTTGCAGCTGCGCCGACCTGAGCGCACTCTTAAAGTGGCGGAACTCCGCGCGCGGGTTTGCGGCCGGCTTTTCAACCGCAGAAAAGCGTTCACGGCGGAACTCCGCCATGATGCCCCGCACCCGGCCGGGATAGATTGCTTTTGCCCTGAGATGGCGCATATCGCGGTCTGCCGGCATTCGTGTAATTCGAACTCGGCGCTACAAGAATTAACAATAAAGCCGTCGCGCAGCCAAAAAGCACTCATAGAAGAGACATATTCCGGCCGATATTCAACCATGTCCCGGGCATTCCGCCTCATTATTGCCTGCGCCGCCGTCACCTCGCTGGGGGCGGCCTCATGGCGCAACAACAAGGTCGACCAGCACGGCAATGCGACCGAAAACTTCAGTTCCAGCGGCCTGAAACTCTATTTGAATTCCCACAAGCTGCGCTTTGCAAAAAACGAAGAGGTCGTCTTCAACGTTTCCCTGGTCAATGAAGGGGCTTACCCGATCACGATCTACCTGCACGAAAATCCGCTGCGCAATTTTACGATTATCGCCCGCGACCACGAGGGCCGGTCCCTCAATGTAAAAGAAGAGATGTATTACCGGGGGACATCCGACTGGCGCGACCCGCACCACACAAAGTATACCGGTGAAACCTACCCGATGCGTAAGATGATCATCCATGCGGGTGAAAAGTACGAGAAACGCATTAAACTCGCGGACTATGTCGACTGGGAGGATTTCTCCCCGAAGCTGAAGAATCTCGACATTACCGCGCATTTTTACCCCAACCCCCTGCAGGCAGAGCGCTACTTTTTGCCTTCGGCATCGTCGCTGCAGCTGATCTATGACCGTAGCCGCGAGGTCCTGAAAGAAAAGGATAACCTGATGGATGCAGCGACCGATACGCTGCATATCAGCGCGCGCGAGATCGTCTACCTGATGCTGTCAGCCGAATACACGAAAAACTGGTCGCAGTACTTTAAATACGTTTCTTTAAAGGATATCATCCGCGACTACCCGGAGTTCTCACGCCTGTACGCGAACGAAGCCGGGGAAGACCAGATGAGCGCGCTGGCGGAGTTCAGAAAATACCTGAGCGGCCGCGGTTCGCATAAGCTCATTAAATTCCGCGTGCTGGCCGGCGAAAGCCGCGAGGGCGGTGATACCGCGCAGGTGCGCGTGCGGGCGCGCCGCGACGTCGAGGGTTTTGAGCGCGATTACCTGACGACATATTATTTGACGAAGCGGGATACCCTGTGGCAGATTACCGGTATCGAATCGAGGTTGGCAGATTGATTCTTCTGCAGGGCAAAATGACGGCGTTTGTAAGGAAAACACATGACTGATATTCTCTCGCAAGACGAAATAGACCAGTTACTCTCGGCGATCTCGTCCGGTGACGCGCAGCAAGAAGATTTTTCTGCGACACAGGCCGAACAAAAGAAAGTCAAGATCTACGACTTTAAACGTCCGGATAAGTTCAGTAAGGACCAGATCCGTACGGTCCAGATGATGCATGAAACCTTTGCGCGTCTGACGACAACTGCGCTCTCGGCAAAATTGCGTGCGATGGTTTCGGTGCACGTTCAGTCGGTGGATCAGCTGACTTATGAAGAATTCATCCGTTCGATCCCGAACCCAACGACCCTGTCACTCATCAACATGGACCCGTTAAAGGGGTCGGCGATTCTTGAGGTCGACCCTTCGATCACGTTCACGATCATCGACCGCCTCTTCGGTGGTGCCGGCGAGCATGCAAAGCTGACCCGCGAACTCACCGATATCGAGATGTCAGTCGTCGAAGGTATCATCGTTCATATTCTGGGTAACCTGCGTGAAGCCTGGTCGACGGTTATCGACCTGCGCCCACGCCTCGGCACCATTGAGACAAACCCGCAGTTCGCGCAGATCGTTCCACCGAACGAGATGGTGATGCTGATTACGCTCGAGACGAAGATTGGTGAATCAGAAGGGATGATGAATCTTTGTATTCCCTATATTACGATCGAGCCGATCATTCAGAAACTTTCGGCGCAGTATTGGTTCTCGTCGATCCGCCGCGGCGAAAGCGACGTCAACCGCACAATGATCCAAAGCCGGCTTGATAATGTTCAGGTGCAGATTTCTGTTGAAATTGGTACGGTGAACCTCGGCTTCAAGGATATCATGAACCTGAAGGTCGGCAATATCATCAAGATGCCGAAGACGACGGTGCGTGAAGAATTTACCTTTAAAGTCGAAGAGCGCGCGAAATTCAAATGCCGTCCGGGCCGAATCGGTTCGCGTCTCGCGGTGCAGATCGGCGAAGCGGTAGTCGATACGCCGGACGAACTCTTGATCGGTACACGCAGCGAAGAAGAAGGATAATGAAAATTTAAGGGGGCTTCGCCCCCTTAACAACCCCGTCTTACTGTCGGGTTAATTTTTCCTTACCCTTGCCACCAGGTCCCCAGCGGCCTTTGAGTTCAGAACCATCTGCATTCACTTTGTAAATGACCGGGTCAGGCTGACCCCAGTCAACGGTGAGTTTTTTACCGCTCAGCGTTCCAGAGCCTGAATACTGGCTTGCCCCGACAGTCCAGTTGAAGGCATAACCTGATGCTTCATCGCCTGAGATGACGCAAGTTCCATTGTAGCCGCTACCGTCCGGGTTTGTACCTTCCACGGTGTAAGTACCGCCCACACCTTGAGCATAGAGAGTGACGATCGGTGTTAACAGGGCTAAGACCGAAAATAACAATAGTTTTTTCATTCAATTTCCTCCTGCCGGATTTTCCGGATGGTGTTAAGAACAGCCTATTTGTACTGTGTCAACCGCTTAGGAGACCGGCCTATGGTGCAAATGACCTATGTATTAAAAAGGAGTTTTCATCGTGTTTCAAAATCAGGTTTTCAAAGGAGAGTGACCGGGACCAAAAAACAGTTTTATATCGAAACCTACGGTTGCCAGATGAACGAATACGATTCGCTCTTGGCCGGCAAGATTCTCGAGAAAGATGCCGCACAGACTTCCGATGTCGCTGCGGCGGATGTCATATTGCTCAATACCTGCGCGATCCGTGAGAACGCACACCAGACCGTATACAACCGCCTGAAAGAACTAGGGCATCTGCACAAACAGGGCGCGAAGATCGGTATTTTGGGCTGCATGGCGCAGAACCTGCGCGAAGACCTTCTGTATGAAAACCTGCCGATCGATTTTATCATGGGGCCCGATGCCTTCCGCAATCTGGGGTCGCTGCTGTCAGAAAACGGTAGCCAGGCGCCCGAGACGGCGCAGCAGAGTTTTCTGAATCTGTCGCGCACCGAAACCTACGATGATATTGTGCCGTCGTTCGAGTACCATATGCGCGACCGGCGGAACAAGACGACTGCGTTTATCACGGTACAGCGCGGCTGCGACAATTTCTGCGCCTTTTGCGTGGTGCCCTACACACGCGGCCGCGAGCGCTCGCGCCCGGTCGCAAGCATCGTCAGTGAAATCGCCAATCTCGTCGACAACGGTGTGAAGTCGGTAGTACTCCTCGGGCAGAACGTGAATTCTTACCGGCACGAAACGGCGCGCTTTGTCGACCTGATCGAAACCTTGCTCGCGAAAACCCGCATCGAGCGCATCTATTTCAGCTCGCCGCATCCCAAAGATTTTCCATCGGAGCTCATCGAGCTCATGGCTGCGGAGCCGCGCTTCTGCAATCAGGTGCATATGCCGTTGCAGGCGGGGGCCGACAGAACGCTCAAACGCATGAAACGCAATTATACCCGCGCGGAGTTCCTCAAGATCGTCGAGCATGTCCGTAGCCGTGTCGTCGACGTGGCGATCAGCACGGATGTCATCGTCGGTTTTCCGGGTGAAACCGACGCCGATTTCCGCGAGACCCTCGAAGTGATGGAGCTCGCGAACTTTGACACCGCCTTTATGTTTGCCTATTCCGAACGCAAGGGTACCATCGCGAACCGTCTCTATCCCGACGATATTCCGCTCGAGATCAAGAAGGCCCGCCTTGCCGAACTCATCGACCGCCAGCTCGAACGGGCGCTGAAAAATAACAGCAGGTATATCGGCAGAACTGTCGAGGCGATGGTCGAGCAGCCGTCGAAGCGCAATGCCGCCGAGTGGGTGGGGCGCCTCAGTAACGGTAAAAGAATCATCTTTGATCCACGGCGCTCCGTTCCGGTAGATTTCTCCGGCACGCTGGTATCGTTGACGGTGGAAAGCGCATCAAGCCAGGTGCTCAAAGGTTCGCCGGATGCACCGCTCTGAAGAAGTCTTACGTTTTGAGAATGTCTGGTACAACGACGGAGTTAGCAGCGACCATGTCGACAATGTCAGTTTCACGCTGAAGCGCGGCGAAGGCCTTTTAATCTCGGGCCCCGAAGGCGCCGGCAAGAGCCAGATGATGGCGCTGATTGTCGCCAAGAACATGCCTAAATCGGGGCAGATCTTCCACGACGGGGTGAATCTCGGCTTACAGTCTGAGGATGATATCGAAAGGCTGCGGTTTTCCATCGGTTATGTGACAAAAACCTCAGGCCTCATCAACAACCTCTCGGTCATGGAGAATATCATTCTACCGCTGCGTTACCATACGGCTCTCAAGGACGATGAGCTTTTTGCCGCCGCCGATCTCTGGCTCGAGCGCTATGAACTCAAGCACAAAGAGAAGGCGCGTCCCGTTGCGCTGTCCGATTCCGAGGCAATCCGCACCGCGCTGATACGGGCGCTGATCGTCGATCCGCGCCTGATACTGCTCGACGGCATTATCGATGGTGTTTGCCCGCTGGCTTCGCGGCGTATGCTTGAGCTGATGTTTGAGGATATCCGCCTCAGGGGGATATCCTACGTGATTTCGACATACCACCCTGCGATCTTTGAAGGCCGCGACATGCAGTTCATTCTGCTTTACCGCGGCGCAGTGGTGTTTCAGGGCTCTTTGGCCGATATTAAAATGGCAGACAATGTATACCTCGACCAATACCGCGCCCTGAGAACCGAGGGACCCATGCGCTGCTTTAACGATATATTATGAAGTTTGAACGCAACGATATTTTTACCGGTCTCTTTGTCCTCGTAGGCACCGTATTCGGTCTTTCTGTGCTGCTCTTTATCGCGGGTTATAACCTGCTCGATGACCGTACCGAATACTGGGTGCGCTTTGAGAAACTTGCGGGTGTCAAAAAGGGCACCCAGATGAAGATCAAGAATTTTACCATCGGCGAAGTCAAGGAAGTCGTGCCTATATACGGCACTGACCTGCACTTCAAGGCCCGTGTCCTTATTAATAAAGAGTTTGCGATCTACCAGGGCACCAAGGTCACCATTACGAATCAGAACGTCATCGGCGACGCAGTGATCGACCTGACGCCTTCGCTGGTTAAAAAATATATCCTGAAACCCCATGATACACTCTTTGCCACGAATATTGTCAACCTCGAGCAGATGGTGACGCAGATCTCGAATCTGGTGGCGACGATCAATAAACTCGTGGATACTTTTGCGGCGCTGGCCGGCGACAATAAGAACGACGTCAAAATGATTCTCACTAATCTCAACGGTTCGATTGCGAAAATCAACGGCTTACTCGATTCATCGCAGGGTGAAATTGTCGCGATTATGCGCAATATCCGCAGCACGTCGAGCACGCTCGACAAGTTCACGAAAGATCTCGCAAAAAACCCGATGATGATTCTCAACAAGAAGGGGCCGGGCGGGGTTGATGCGCCTGGCGAAGCCGCGGCGCTGCCGTAGTCACTGCATTAATTAACCACGGCGGCCCGGCGGGCACGGCGAATTTGCCAGAGCCCCACTGCGAAGCTAATCAGCGCGCCCAGGAACTCGCGGCCCAGCTCAATATAGGGTTTTTCCGCCGTCATCTTCGCGGTGATCAGGTTTTCCTTACCGAACCTGATCCATGTCAAAAAGCCATCCCCCGTCATCGCCATCTCAATGACGGCCATGCCGATGAGCGCATAGAGCAGGCCAACCTTGTCTTTCCCCATGGCCGCCAGCACGCAGCAGAGCGCTGAAGTCAGGTAGAGCAGCATCCAATGCACCGGGTCGGGGTCATTGTATTGCACTGCCGCCGCAAAGAGAAAATAGAGGGTGAGTAGGATGGATACCGCGATGAAGAGTACGGAACGGGGGGGATTCGGCATTGTTTAGGTTTTGGGGTCGATTTGGCGTGCCAAGTGGTTAATCGCTACCTCAATCGGGCACATATGTTCTTTTTTTGGCACCGCACCCCGCAAAAGTGACATAAGTGTTCAGTGATTAGCGGTATTCCGCGGCACAAATAAGGCGTGAAGAGGATTTACTCAATGAAAATCAAAGGAATATTGCTGGGGGCGGTTTTTTCCGGTTCACAGCTATTTGCCGGTTCCGGTGGCTCGACGCCTTCTCTCAATGGTTCTTATCCCATCGTGTTTTCACACGGTATGTTCGGCTGGGGTGCTAACGACACCAGCTCACTGATCGGTATTTTTAAATATTGGGGCGGTATGGACGATTATCTGCGTTCACGCGGCGCTGTGGTCTATGCACCGGGTAAATCCGCGCTGCAATCGAATGCCTTCAGAGCGCAAGAACTCAAAGACAAAATCAACACATTCATGGCTGCGGGTGGATACTCCAAAGTTCACATCATTGGCCACTCACAGGGCGGGCTCGATAGCCGCTACATGGTGGCGAATCTCAGCATGGCTTCGAAAGTTGCCACACTGACAACGCTCAGCACGCCGCATTATGGTGCGCCGATCGCCGACGTGATTCTGGGCGTAGTGCCATCGTGGCTGTTGCCCTTCGTGAATACGACTGTGAATACACTCGTGAAAGTTGTCTGGGGCGGTAGCTCAAACAACCTGACAGCGTCGCTGAGCTCGCTCACAACGACAAACGCCGCATCGTTCAATTCAACGACACCCAACTCAGGCTCCGTGAAGTATTACTCATACGGCTCTAAGGTGACATTGCCCGACCTGATCCAGCATCCGCTGATGGGGCTTCTGGTACCAGTTACCGGCGTCGGTGGTGTTGCGAAAGGCCAGGGCTTAGACAACGACGGCCTCGTGCCGCTCAGCTCTGCGAAGTGGGGCACATGGAAAGGCAGCCCAAGCTATGGTATTCTGACTACGGGTCTCGATCACCTCGAAGTATCGAACACACTTTCTCTCGGCGAACCATGGTTCGATGTGCGGGCATTCTGGCTGACAATGGCCGTGAACGCCAAAACGAACCAGTAATTTCTCCTAAAAACTGGCAAAAAATCCCGGTTCCGTCAGGGCCGGGATTTTTTTTGTTTTAGCAAAGCCTTACCGCCGGGGCAAAATGCAAAAATTCCACAGGTATTGCATGCGGGCCGGCGCGCAATACAGGTTTTGCGGCCGTGGAAAATAATCAACAGCGGCAAATCACGCCATATTTCTTTGGGAAAAATCGCCATGAGTTCACGCTCGACAATGATCGCGTTATCGCTCTTGGTAAAACCCAGGAGGCCTGCGATGCGCTTCACATGCGTGTCGACGGTGATGCCGGGCGCTTCGCCGAATGCCTCGGCCATGATGACGTTTGCGGTTTTGCGGCCAATGCCAGGCAGGGTGGGCAGGATAGCAAAGTCGCGGGGGATTTTTCCACCATAGTCTGCGACAAGTATTTTGGCCAGGGCGACGATATTTTTCACCTTGTTGCGGAAAAAACCTGTGCTGTAGATGAGCTTCTCCACCTCGGAGACATCCGCCTGGGCAAATGCCGGCATGTCAGGGAAACGCGCAAAGAGCGCCGGTGTGACGAGGTTGACGCGTTCATCGGTGCACTGCGCCGAGAGAATCACAGCGATAGCCAGCTGCTCGGTGCTCTTGAAGGTCAGGGGGCAGGCGGGCGACCCGAATTCTTTGCGTAGCGTGTCGAAGACCTGGCGGGCGCGCGCCTTGAGCGCGGTGTTATTTTTCATCGGGTAAGAGTTCGTAGATTTTCACAGATTGCTGTTTTCCTTTCACGCGGATGGTATCGAGTTCACGGTTCGGCTGGTCTTTGCCGAGATTTTTTAAAACAGCATGGCTGATAACGATGGAGGCTGCGAATTCGCTGCAGAGATTTTCGATGCGTGAGGCGAGGTTGACTGTATCGCCGATGACTGTGCCCTCCCAGCGTTCGTTTTCGCCGATGGTACCGAGCCTGACGGAGCCTGTATGGATACCGATACCGATGTCGATCGGCTCATAACCCTGGGCTGTGCGGTGCTCATTATATTTAATCAGCTCTTCGCGCATCGCCAGGGCCGCATGCGCGGCGTTTTCGGGTGTGCCGGGAAATAACGCCATAATGGCGTCGCCGATAAACTTATCGATAAAACCGCCGTGGTCGCGTATAATCGGGCCCATGCGGCTCAGGTATGAATTCAGAAATTTGAAGTTCTCCTCTGGGTTCATTTTTTCGGAAAGCGAGGTGAAACTGCGGATGTCTGAAAACAGGATCGTGATTTCGCGTGTCGTGGATTTGCCGAGCTCGAGCTTGGTAAAATCCGTTTCACCCGCCAGTTCAAGGAATTTTTGCGGTACAAATAACTGGAAGGCGCGGTTCATTTCGCGCTCGCGGTCGATGACCTGTTTTTGCGCCTGCTCCTTTTCGTCGCGCCAGATGTTGATCTTGTCCGCGAGCGCGAGGGAGAGAAGTATCACTTCGAGGGCAGAGCCAATTTGCGCAGAGTAGGTACTGACCAGCGAGTAGTTCAGAATGCCGAGGTTGCGCAGGGCGAGAAAAATAATGCCCGTGATGAGCGTAGTATAGGCGATAAGAAAGAAACGTGCGGCCTTTACTCTCTTAACGTATAAAGTTAGCCCCATAATGAACATCAGGAAGGCCGTTCCCATACCGCTGAAAATCCCAACGGTGATGAAGATGCGGTACGGTAATAAACCACCGACAAGCAGCGAGATAAATGTGAGAAAAGAAAGATAACCTGAAATTCTGTATAACCACGGAATCAGAGACCTTGCCTGAAAAAATTGCGAAGCGAAAAGCAACTGAAAAATGGTGGCGAGATGGAGAAAAACCGGAAGCGCGTATTTTGCCATACGCGGAGATCCGGGCAGGATCAGTTCATGGAAAAAGCCCCAGAGCGCAAACTGGAACAACAGAAAAAACAGGATGTAGAAGACGTAGAACGCATACGAGCGTTCGCGTGTCGCGGCATAGAGGAACAGGTTATACAGCACCATGACAACCATGATGCCGAAATAGATCCCAAAGATCAGCTGCTCCTGCCGGTCGGCTTCGGTGAAATAAGTTTCCGGTATGAGCTTCAGTGGCACAAGCATGCTACCCTGGCTCATGAGGCGCATGAGAATGGTACCGCGTGGCGCACTGTCGGTATTTACCGGGAAAACGAAGTTATGGTGCACGATCGGCCGCGTGCTGACCGGAAAATCGCGGCCGGTGTGCCAGCTTTCGAGAATAAGCCCCCGGTCACTGAGAACACTGAACTGAATCGAATCAATGAGGGAGGCGATCTCGAGTATCAGTTTGTCGTCGGGAGCGCCCTCCGCGGAAAAGGGAATAGCCACCCATACAGCTTTTGCGGTGTACCCCAGCGAGAGCCGCGCCGATTCACTGCGCGTGAAATACCCCGCCTTCAGTAGCTCGAGTGCCTCATGCGGCAATTGTTCATTATATTCCTCGATGTAGTAGTGGACTTTGCCTTTCAGGTCAAATTCACGCGCCGGCTTGTCGTACGCCGCGACGTCTGCGGCGTAATGCGCCCCGGTGGAAAAAAATACCGCAGCAAGCACCAAAGCGCGCATGCCGCGATGAACGGGGGAAATCCCCCTTTGTAAAGAAAGTTTAGTTCTGGTCGAGAAAGTCTCTCAGGCGGCGCATACGCGTCGGTGCCCTGAGGCGCCTCAAAGCCTTCGCTTCAATCTGGCGTATCCGTTCGCGCGTGACCTTGAAGACGTAACCCACTTCTTCGAGAGTGTGCGTATAACCGTCGTCGAGGCCGAAGCGCATGCGGATGACCTTTTGTTCACGTGCCGGCAGCGTAGCGAGAACCTGCTTCAGCTGCTCTGCGAGAATCGATTGCGCCGTGGATTGCAGCGGGCTCGGTGCCTTCTTGTCTTCGACAAAGTCGCCCAGCTCTGAATCTTCATCCTCACCCACAGGGGTTTCGAGCGATACCGGGTCTTTCGCGACGCTTTTGACTTGCTTGACCTTGATGACGGGCCAGCCTAAACGTTCGCCGATCTCATCGTCAGACGGCTCGCGGCCCGTTTCTTGCAGAAAGATGCGCGCTTCGCGGTTCACCTTGTTGATCTGTTCGATCATGTGCGAAGGAATGCGGATGGTGCGCGCCTGCTCAGAGAGGGCGCGTGTGATGGCCTGGCGGATCCACCAGGTCGCGTACGTCGAAAATTTATACCCCTTGCGGTATTCGAATTTTTCGACGGCACGCATGAGGCCAATATTGCCTTCCTGGATCAGGTCGAAAAAGTGCATGCCGCGGTTCGCAAAACGTTTTGCGATAGAAACCACGAGACGCAGGTTGGCGTTGATAAGTTCTTTTTTCGCAGCGTCAATTTCACGACCACCGCGCGCGATCTTTTCGCCCCAGAGCAGAATGATCAGGGTGGGAGAGCCCGCTTCCTGTTCCATACGGCGCAGTTTGCGTTCGTTGTTACGAATATCTTTGATGATGTTTTTCACATCTTCTACAGTACAGCCGAGTTCGCGCTCGACGATGTGCAGATCTTCGTTGCGTTCGATATAACGGTTAAAGGCTTTGATGCCTTTGACGTCGTGGCCATAACGTTCTTTGAGTTTCAGGAAGTGGCGTTTGATTTCCTTGATACGGAAAACCATGCTCTTGATTTTGTTGACGTGCTTCTGCAGTTCTTTCTGCGAAACGCCGACGCGGATGACGTGCTCGGCCGCGAGACCTTCGAGTTTGAGAATCTGTGCCCAGACTTCCTGGTGTTTTTTACTCTTATGCGTGTAGCGTTTGAGTTTTGCTTTCAGAGACGAAATCTGTTTGTCAAAATCGGTGACGGGTTTGATTTCGCGCAGGAATTTTTCGCGCAGCTCTTTCTGTTCGTTCGTGCTGATGTAGTAAGTCTTCGATGCGCGCGCGATATCCGTGATGCGCAGCGTACCCTTGTCGATGCGGTTGTATGCCTTGATGAAGGCGCTGCGCAGCAACGACGAACGCAGAACCGCATCTTCGATGATGTTCTCGCCGCCTTCGATACGGCGTGCAAGTTCAACTTCTTTGTCGCCTGAAATGAGTGATATCTTACCGATTTCTTTCAGGTAGAGACGTATCGGGTCATCAGCGGCGCTGGCTCCAGCGCTGCCGGTGGATTTCTTTTTCTTCGCGGCAGCAGGACGGAATTCGGGCTTTTGCAGTAAAAGTTGCAGAGAGTCGAGGTCGTAACCGCGCGTCAGCATCTGCATCGCGAGGTCTTGTATGGTCAGCGCGGCTTTATTTTCCGGCTGCTTGATTTCATAACCCTGTGCCTTGAGTTCGGTGACGAGTGCCTTGGGGACCTTTTGTTCTCCCAATGAGCCAAAATTGCCAGGGACTACGGCTGAAGAAGTATCGCCGCGGCGACCGACCTGTTTCTTCTCGTATTCTTCGACGATCTCAATGCCGTACTGGTTAAGCAGGATAAAGACGTCATCGATCTTGTCCGAATTGGTGAGCTTTTCGGGCAGAATGTCGTTGATTTCGTCGTAAGTGATTTCGCCGTTGGCTTTGCCGATGTGGATGATTTTCTGTATTTCCGGAAGTTGTTCGAGCTCCACTAAATCTCCTCTTTATATAACAGGCCTAATGGCTGATTATTACAATATCGGGTGCAAATTAAATCCAAGTTAACCGCACCTGCCAGTTTTAATTTATGAGACACCGCATCAAGCTTTGTCAACCTTTATTAGCCATACGCCTGCGGCGTCTGCGCCAATGGGTCTCTCTTTATTAAAGTGCCTGCCCGCAAAGGCAGTGCCAGAATATGCTCAATGAGGCATAATGCCGGTTCAGGCCCGGCGCATGCGCCAGAAACGCAGGGAATACCAGCCGGCGACGACGAAGCTGAGCGCTGAAAGCACGGGGATATGCAGGCTGCGGCTGAGCGAAAGGTCGCCGCCGAGGGGGTTATCCGCCGATAGCAGAACCACACCCAGAATGACGGCTGCAAAAGGTATCCAAAGCTTCCAGATCGGCTCTTGCGGCTTTTTGTCGTTCTTTTTCTCAACCATCTCAATCTGGAATTTGCCGCTCGAAACCATGCCGAGGGTTTTCAGGATCGTGGCTGGCGCCTGTTCCAGGAAATCGAGGTAGTCGGGCAGGGCGCGCAGGATCGGTTTAGCCATGCGCACAGGAGAGATGCGGCCAATGAAGATTTCGCTCATCATGGGGAGTGAAACCTTTGCGAGATTCATCTGCGGATCGAGAATATAACCCACGGCTTCGATCGTGACGATCGCCTTGATCGCAAGCATGATGTCTTTGTTGAAATAGAGTTTATAACGCGCACCCATGTTCATGGAGTTGAGAATGAGCTTGCCCAGTGAATAATTCTTAAACCCGGCGCCTATCCAGCGTTTGCCGATCTCTTCAATCTCGGCGCGGAAGCCCGCGACATCGGAATGCGGCGTAGTTTCGGTGAGACCGACCATATACTTCGATGCCGTTTCAAAATCACGGATGATCAGGTAGTAGTAGTACAGGAACATTGCATTCATCGTCTTCGGAGTAAACTGGCCGATCATTCCGAGGTCGATCATGCAGAATTTTTCGGTGCCCACGATGAAAATGTTTCCCGGATGCGGGTCGCCGTGGAAAAAGCCGTCGATGAAAAGCTGTTTGATGACAACGCGCGCACCGAGCGCGGCGACGCGCGGGCCGTTGATGCCGAGCTTCTTCAGCTTCTCTGTGTCGTCGGGTTTTACGCCTTCGATGAATTCGAGGGTGAGTACCTTTTTTGTCGTGTATTCCCAGTAGATTTTCGGTAGAATAACGTCGGTGTCTTCTTTGAAATTTTCGCGGAAGATATCCGCATGCTTGCCTTCTTGATTGAAGTCGAGCTCTTTCATGGTATAATCAGAAAATTCCTGGATGAGTTTGCGCGGTTGGAAATCCTGAATGTAAGGAATCTGCTGCAGAACCCAGGCAAGGCGCTTCATGATACGAAGGTCGTTCGTCATGATCGGAATAATGCCGGGGCGCTGGACTTTGACGACAACCTTCTGGCCGTTTCTGAGGTAGGCGATGTGTGCTTGTGCGAGCGATGCAGCCCCGACGGGTTTGGGCGCGAATTCTTTGAAAATGTGGCGCAGTGGAACGTTGAATTCCTGCTCGACGACCATCTTAGCTTCTTCGTAGCTGATGGGTGGCACTTTGGTTTGCAGGTTGCGGAGTTCGTAGGTAATCCGGCGTGGCAGGAGATCTTCACGTAGCGAGAGAATTTGCCCGAGCTTTACGTACGTTGGGCCGAGGCGTTCGATCGTTTGCCTCAGTTTCACAGGAAAGCGTATGATGCCCGCTGGTCGGCGAAGAATCAGGCGCACGATGACGGCAAGAACGCGCCGGCTGAGCGAGCGCTTGCGCAGGCCGCGCGGGCGGTAGAGACTCGAGACGAGCATATCCAGCGAAAATTGGATAATAATCGACGTCACTGCTAAGAGGCGCCGTATTTCTGAATAAGTTTTGAGGTTCATGCCGCGGTAAACACAGTTAAATTAAGACCGCGCGAGACAAGAAATTTTCCGGCTGCGCTGTGGCAGCGTTTTGGAGAATTTCAGCGCAGTAGAGAGAAAAAAACGGGAATTTTTGGTATTTCTCTTATAGGAGACCTGCATGCAATGTAGAAAACAGCCCCGGTTTTTGCAAGAGAAAGCCATCCCGATCGCCAATCTTTTAGAGGTGCGTTTGGCACCGATCCACTGGAATAAAATTAAGCTGGCAGTCTGGCAGCGTCGCCGCACGTATTCCACGATTACGCGGTACTGTACTTTGCGATTAGCCCGCAAGTGCTCACTCCGTTGGACGCCGAAGCTGCGGCAGGTTGCGGGGCAGGTGCGGGAGGGGCTTGCAATCGCGAAGGATATCCATCGCCATGTGATGTGCCTTTATGGAGAAGATGAAAAGATTATCCGTCTTGCGGCGATGGAGTTGGGGTTGACCATCACCGCATTTGTTAGATTGGCGATAGAACTATACCTCCCGATGCTGGCTATGGAAAAACATAGCCAGGATTTAGTTACTAATGATGAACTCACGTGGGAGGGAATTCGTGTTATTGAAAGCGTGCAAATCTTCGCCGTAAATGCCGGCTCCCGGCCATTTTACCGCAATCTAAGCTGCATATACTTCGACGTTGAGAGTTACTGGTAACCCAAACGCGCCCGCAGTCTAACCCGACGCCGTTTCCTCTTTACCATCGGCATGCCGCGCAAAGCGGCCACGGGCCCGGTCATGCACAGGCTCAGATGTCTTCCACGGCCAGCCGCCGAACTGGGTGCGGCGGTAATCCGCGAAAGCCTGCTCGATTTCACCGTGCGTATTCATGACGAAGGGGCCGTATTGGACCACGGGCTCGGCAATGGGTTTACCTTCAAGCAGCAGCAGTTGAGCTGTTTTGTTGCCGTTTTTCAGCGGAACATCGACCGTCGAATCGAGGCGCATACCGTTTGAGGCGCCGATGGCGGTGCCGGCCGCGCTAATCTGTTCGCCATTATAGAAATAAAGAAAACGATTTGTTTTTGCCGAAGCAGGGGGGAGTGTCCATTCAGCCAGCGCTTCGAGCTCAATATGCCAGATCGCCACGGCGTTATCGGCGTCAGCCGCCCATGAATCCGGCGGCGGCGCGGCGGCGCGCGTGTCGCCGTAATTTCCCGCGATGATTTCGAGGCGCGCCATGCGGCCTGCGGCGTCTTTAACCGAGATTTTCGGGACGTCGTTATTCCAGAGCATCTTAAAATGCGGATTTACGAATTTGTTTTTCTTCGGTAGATTCAGCCAGATCTGGAAGAGTTCGAGGGTGTTTTCCTTTTCGCCATCGATCAGCGGAAACATCTCGGCATGTTGCACGCCGGCGCCGGCCGTCATCCACTGTGTGTCGCCCGCGCCATAACGCCCCGCGGCGCCCATCGAGTCGGAGTGATCGATAAAGCCCTTGCGCACGACGGTGACGGTTTCAAAACCGCGGTGCGGATGGTTGGGAAAACCCGGGACCTTTTCGCCGTGGTACATCCGCCAGGCATTGCCCGACTTTGGGTCGGTGTCTTTGAGCGTGAAATCTTCACCGATTTGCCGGCCGGCCAGCGAAGCCGCAGGGCCCATAACTTCGTTGCCTTTGGGATAAAAATCGTGGTGGTGAACGCAGAAGAGAAAGGGATCGGCGGTCTCCCATTGAAAGCCCAGGGGGCGGACATCTAGAATCGGCGACGTTGACATGGTTTTATTTCTCCCGAAACCGGATTTAAAGAGGTAGGAAATCCCCGTTGCGGCCCCAACGACCGCCGCGATGGCGCCCAAGCCCTTCGTCAGGAAGCTTTTCCTTGTGATGTGTAAATCCATCCGGCGTTGTGAAAGTACATAGAGGTGGGTAAAAAGCCAAAGAAAAAGCGATGCATGAAACCTGCGGTAAACTATCCATGATGCAATAGTTTTATTTTGTTTTACGGCCATAGTGCGTTGTGCAAAATAGCGCATGGCAGACAGATTCGGCGCATTAAAGCATATCGAGACCCTCGACGCGGAGAAGAACGCGCACGAGATCGTGGCGGTCTCGAGCGCCTACGATTTCGCCCAGGATACCGAAATTTCCCTGGGGCTTGCGTTTTTCCGTACTTTTGCCATCCCCTCGATTGCGAAGATTCTCGATGAGACAAAGCAGTTTGAGAAGTTCGGGCAGAAGCGCTACGATGACACAACTTTATTGCTCGCCGAATTTCTCGAGAACGGTCTCGACAGCGAACGCGGCAAAGAGGCGATCCGCCGCCTGAACCAAATCCATAACGAATACGATATTCCGAACGAAGATTTTATCTATACACTGACCACTTTCATTTTCGAACCTATTCGCTGGAATGCCCGTTTTGGCTGGCGCCCGCTCAGCGAAAAAGAAAAGCTGGCAGCGTTCTATTTCTGGCTGCGTGTCGGCAAGATGATGGGGATTAAAAAATTACCCCAAACTTATGCAGCGATGGAAAGTTTCAACGTGACTTTCGAGAGAGAGCATTTCGGTTATACGCCTGAATCGGAACGCGTGAGCCGTGCGACCTTGAATGTGCTGGCGAATTTTCTGCCTAAGTTGCCGCTCTTGAAAGAACTCACTTTCGAAACCATCTATGCCCTGCTCGATGAGCCGCTGCGCCGTGCTGTGGGCTTTCCTGACCCGAACCCGGCTGTAGTGGTTGCTACAGAGGCTTTGTTCAAGGCACGCGCGCTCTATTTGCGCCATCTGGGCGCCTCCGCCACGGAACCCGTGTATGTCACTAAACGAAAATTCCCGTCCTATCCTGACGGTTATGCCATCTCTGAGCTGGGTCCGAAGCTGCCTGCTGGCCGCAAAGAATCTCAACGCGGAAAACAATCCGCCTGATTTTTTGCGTTGGCTGTGAGCGAAAAATCGCGTTCAAGCTCAGAAAAAGGTTGCCTTCCCGATGGGCCATCCGGGTCTGAGAGATGGCCGAGACTGATCGGATTACCAATCTCGAGCGAAAGCTCGAACAGGCGCAGAAGCAGATCTCTGATATTCAGGCAGAGCTTGCCGAAATTAAGCGCGATCCGGCCGCCACAAAGTCTGCCGTAAAACTCACCCAGGCACCCAAACCCAAACCCCCGGCGGCGCCGAAAGTAAGATCGCGCGAGTGGGAGTTCTTTTTTGGCGGGAATATTCTCGGCAAAGCCGGCGTACTGTCGATGGTCATCGCGCTGTCATGGTTTATCAAATATGCATTCGATAACAACTGGGTGAATGAATCGGGAAAGATCTTTTTTGGAAGCCTGATCTCTGCCACGCTGGGCTTTTTTGGCCTGTGGACAGCGAAGAAAAAATTCCAGGCGCTGCCGCTGGCTCTGTTCGGCGGCTCCATCGCCGGTTTTCTGATGACGATTTTTGCGGCGTATTATTTATACGATTTGTTCGGGCGCACGGAAGCTTTCCTTTATCTGGCCGGCGTGCTGCTGTCGGGGTTTTTACTTTCTTACCGGACGGCGTCGCAGTCGTTGTTCGTGTTTTCTTTGCTCGGCGCCTTTGGGCTACCGGTCATGTTTTCGCAGGGTGAAAATTCGTATCGGTTCCTGTTCTCTTACCTGCTACTCGTTAACCTCGGCTACCATGCTATTAACCGTAAATTCCGCTGGCGCATCTCGTCTGCGGTTATGGCTGTGCTCAATATTACGGTTTGGATGGGATGGTATGCGGCGAACGGCCAACATAGTTCTTTCCTCATCCCATTTTCTTACCTCAGCGTCGTCAGCATCGCCTATTTATTTGCAGAGAACCCGTTCCGAAATCCCAGGAGTGGTGATTTTGCTCTGCTGACAGCTCTGCTCTTTATGGTTTTTTTCTTTTTTTACGGGGGCACCGGTTACCAGATCCTCATGTTTCACCACGCGGATTATGCGCCGCACTTTCTTGCCTTCGCATCGCTTTTACCGGTTTGGCAATTCAGGAATATTGCCAAACAACCGGAAGCGACTCCCGGTATCCTGTTATTTATCTGTTCAAAAGCCGGCGCAACGCTGGCGCTTCTGGCTTTTTTCAAAGGCAATGACCTGACGCTTGCTCTTCTCGCCGCCATCGCCTTCTACCTGCACCTTTTTGCCGCGCGCAGGTTTACTCTGTCTTATATCACTTCGCTTCCTCTGGTTCTGGTTTTCGTGGCCCGCCTGTTTACTTTGAATTTTGATCGCGATGCCTGGCCTTTTCTGAATTACCGCTTTATGCTGTTTGCATTATCAGCGGCACTTTTTGCTTATACGCACCTGCGGGCCCGTGATTTCGGCAAACAATGGTATTGGAAGATTCCCGGCGGTTTTGCCTTAACGATGCTGATCATCGGCACGTGTGTTCAGGTCGATCTCGTCGTTTCGAATGCGCACTATAGAAATCTGGGTTATTCCTATGTTCTCGCCTTTTATGCGGCGGTATTTCTGGGCGCCGGTTTTTGGAAACAAGGCCGCTTTCTGCGGCAGAGCGGATTTATCCTCGCGCTGCTCCTGGTGGCGAAATTATACCTCTACGATATCTGGACGCTGAGCCTGCTTCCCCGGATCATCGCGGGGCTTTCCTTGGGCGCAGGGCTCGTCGTTCTCAGTTTAATGTATCAGAAATTCAGGGAGCAACTTATGAAATCATTCGGTAAAACGCCGGTAGCGCTATTCTTAATCGGTGCGGTAGCCTTGGGCGGTGGGCTGAGAGCCGAGAGCATCAAGGGTTATCATTTTGTAAAAAAAATTCAACCTGCGACCGGTGCCGCGGCAAAATCGAACCGCCTTTTTGGATGGCTGCGCATCGACGATGAAATTTACCGCAACTCGGGCGACTACGATATACGCCTGCGTTATAAGAACCGCTCGCTGCCATACCTGGTTCGGGGTGAACTTACCGCCCAAAAATCAGAGCTGACCAAACAGCCCACAGTTACCTATTCTGATGCGACGGAAAATGTGCAGACCTATGTATTGCGTATGCCTCAGCTTCCCGAGGGTTATGTTTACGATGTTCTTACGCTGCAGCGCTACGATACGTTTGAATCGAATGTCATCATCTCTGCCACGGATTTTGACGGCTCGGTTTCTTCTGCCGGCGAGCAACGGCTTTTCCGTCACCGCGATGAGGAAAATCTGAAAATCCGTCTCGCCGCGCGTGGTGTCAAAAGCCTGCGTTTGGAAATCTCGCCGCCGGGGCAATTCGAGGTGGTGTCCGCCACGGCACGTGCGGCAACAAAAGATACGGAAATCCCCGTGGCTGTAGACCTGGCGTCGCTGAAAATGGAACTCAATAAAGATATCCGTTATTCGGTGGTCTATTTTAATAACCCCGATGGCCGCAAGCTCAGCCGCGTGCGCATCAAATTTAAGGAATCCCGTTACCGCCGCGAAGTGAAAGTGTATGAGCAGACTGCAGAATCGCGCCGTTATGCTTTGACCGATAGCCGTGTGGTGACGCGGGGCAAAAGCGAAAAAGAAGTTTCGCCCTGGGTTGAGTTCACTTTCAACGGCAACAGGGCCCGCAAATTAAAGCTCGAGATCGCCTACGCGGATGATGCACCGTTAACGGTCGATGGTTTTGAAACCTGGGCGTTGTCAGAGAATATTCTTTTTGAAATACCTGCGGAGCTCGAAGCGAATGAAGACATTCTGCTCTATTACGGCAACCGCTATGCCCGGCAGCCATCGTATGATCTTGCGAGCCGCATCGACGCCAACTCGCCCTTGACCCAGTTCAGCGCCGCCAAAGGAGAGGCGAATCCTGATTTCGGTTATGCCCTGGTCGAGCCGCCGCTGTCGACCTGGGTGATCCGCATTACTTTTGGAATCTTATTGGCTGCCTTGGTTCTCGCCGCGTGGAAAATTCTTGGCAAGTACGCTGAAACCAACAAGCCGGCCGAGAGTTAAGGCGCCGGCGGCGGCCTGAAACCAAACCGTTTCAGCGCCTTCTCTTTGGCCTTCGCGGCTTCGACGGCGCGGTAGCGCGGCGGCGCCTGCGTGACCAGCGCCGCTAGCAGGCGTTCGGCGATAGCGGTGGTTTCCTGCACAGCAGCATCAAACGCCGGTTCATTGGCTTTTGAAGGTTTCGTGAAGCCGCTGAGCTTGCGCACAAACTGAATGCTCGCCGCCTCGATTTCTTCGTGGGTCGCGGGTGGATCAAAATTAAACAGAGTCTTGATGTTCCTGCACATGGCTCAGCGCTGACCGCGCTCATGCCCGGTCAATAAACTTGTTTCAGCGATGCTCAGCGCCCCGGGCGCGGCGGAACTCTTCAGCCATACGAATCCGCGAGATGGGATCGGGATGGCTCGCGCGCCAAAGGTAGGGCAGAACGCGTGGATTCGGATCGGAGAGATTGTCCTGCGTGAGTTTCGTTTCCATACGGATGGCCGCGTCAGGATCCAGCGTTACATTGAGACCGAATAGGTCGGCATCGGCCTCCGCGCGCCGTGAGACGCTGGCGACTGCCGGTTCAATAGCGAAATTGGCCAGGCTGAAAACCATGAGCACCAGGGGCAGCAATACCCCGACATGGCCTTCTTGAACCGGGTCGGGGAATATCTTTGTCAGCCACCGAATCAACATTCCCGCAGCAGGAATCGCCAGCCAGATCATGGCCACACTGAAGAACAGGTTTTTCCAGATGTGGTTGAAATGTGAGTGACCCATCTCGTGGCCGACGATCGCGAGAATCTCGTCTTCAGAAAATTTTTTCATGAGGTTATCGAACAGGACAACCCGGTGTGTGCCCCAGAGGCCTGAAACGTAGGCATTGGTGCGGTTTGTTTTTGCCGACGCTTTCATGACGAGAATGTTTTCGAGCCGCATATTCTGCGACAGGGCCAGCCGTTCGATACGGGTGCGCAGCGCGCCTGCGGGGAGATCCTTGTAATCGAAGAACATCGGCTCGATAAGCAGTGGAATGATAAAAGTTGCGAATATCGTAAAGATCGTGAAGCTGATCCCGGTCAACCAAACCCAGCTGCGCCGGAATTTGCCGTAAAGCCACACGAACAATGCTGTCAGCGCCACTGCAATAACCAGCCCGAGCAGTAGCCCCTTCGTGTAATCGGCAACAAACCCGGCGGCAGTCTGGTTTGAAAAACCGAATTCTTTTTCGAGGCGGTGGCCGAAAAAAAAGTATATCGGTAAACGCAGCAGGTTTTCAAAGAGTACCATCGCCGCTATGATCGCCGCACCCTGAGTGACAGCTGACCAACGCGTACGCGCCAGCCGGCGGTACAGCCAGAGCAACGGACCACCGAAGATAAAAAGCAGGTCGATCAGAATCTGGCCAGGGACGGTAAATCTCTGCGCCTGCAGCCGGCGCTCTTTGTAAACCTCGGCCTTTTCAATATACTCGGCGGAAAAGTATTCTTTGACGGCGCTTTCGGAATAAAGCCTGGGCGAAAATTGCGAGCAAAGCGAAAACGCCCCGCGCAGAAGGGCAAGTGTTATGAGCAGCCAGGCAAGTTTTTTCCAGGTCATTTGATAAAACCTTACTTTACGCTATGGAACAGAGGTATCTCTTGTTTTCATGGTCGCCGCTTTTTCCCTGAAAAGATATTTATTCGTCTGTGTCATCTTGTTTTCCTGTAAGGGCGAAATTTCGCACAGCTTTGCCGGCGCATGGCAATCTTTACCCGCCGAGCTGCAGGGTGAAGTGCAGGGCATGCCTGGCCACTGGTCGGTCGAGGGTAAGGGCGGCGCCGTCTCCGCGGCAAATGCGCTGGCGACCGAAGCGGGCATCCGGATTTTAACGCGCGGCGGTAACGCGATTGAAGCGCTCTTGGCCGTGCAGTGGTCCTTGGCGGTCGCTGAACCACAGTCTTCGGGCCTGGGCGGCGGCGGATTTCTTCTTTATTACGATGCAAAAACCAAAAAGGTCTATGCCTTCGACGGCCGCGAAGAGCTGCCAGAAAATGCGGATGAAAACCTTTTCCTGGACAGCGCGGGCAAACCCCTGCCTTTTCCCGAACGCATTCAAGGTGCGCGCGCCGTGGGTGTGCCCGGCACCGTGGCTCTGATGGAGTATGCCTTTAAGCGTTTCAATTCAGGCAAAATTCCATTCGCGGAGACGTTTAAGCGCGCCATCGAATTAGCGCGCCATGGCATCAGAGTTTCGCCGCGGCTGCACCAGGCGATGAAGCTGAACCGTGAGCGGCTCATCAGGCAAAACGGCGGTTATAATCCCTACCTGCGTTTGCAAGAGGCGTATGCGATTGCAGAACCCTTTTACCAGCGCGATCTCGCCTCGACGCTTGAGCTGATTTCTGAGAAGGGAGCGGCGGCGTTTTATTCGGGTGTGATTGCCAAAGACATCTTATCGACTGTAACCAGCAACCGTGATTATCCTTCGGCGATGACTACGGCGGATCTGACGAATTACCGGGTAGCAGAGCGCAAAGTCGCCGAATTCGCCGCAGGGCAAAGCCGCGTCTTTTCCATGCCCGCGCCCGCGTCGGGGGCTTTTGTTCTCACTGCGATAAGGCCGATGCCACTTGCGGGTGATGCCGAGTTCCTTGCGGGATCGCTTGCGGTGCAGCGGAATGCGTTCGTGATGCGTGAAAGATTTCTCGAAGACCCGGATTTTGCCGCCGCTAAGACCGCGGCGGCCGCCGGTAAGGAAGCAGAGAACACCACACATGTTTCGATTGCCGACGCCGAGGGCAATATCGTGAGTTATACATCGTCGGTTGAAACGAGCATGGGCTCGGCACTGGTCGTTTCCGGCCGCGGCTTTCTGCTCAATAACCAGCTGAGCGATTTTGCCGCTGAAAAAGGTAAAGTGAATTCTGTGCAGAAGGGACGCCGCGTCCGCGCCACGGCGATTAATGCCGAAGCTAAAGAAACCCGGGGCGCAAAGCGGCCGAAAAGTTCGATGTCGCCGCTCATTATCCTGAAAAACGACGGTTCATTTGCCGCGTTGGGGTCACCCGGCGGCCCCACGATCGTCGGTACCAATGCGCTGGTCGCTTCGCGGTTTTTATCGGGCGATGAATTGCAGGATGCCATCAATAAGCCGCGCGCACTCATGATGCCGAATGGCAAGGCGATTGTGGAATTGCCTGTCAAACGCAATGCCGCACTTGTCGCGGCACTCAGGGCGCGCGGTTTTGACATCGATCTGCGCCGCAATATTATTTCATTGGGCTCGGTGCAGGCAGTGGGTTACAATGCCCTAACGAAAAGATTTACCGCCGCTTCCGATTTGCGGCGCGAAGGTTTGGGGCTCGTCGTCACAGCCGTCGTGGAATAAGGAAACAAATGCAATTTGCAGATTTTATTGTCATCGGCGCCTATTTTATCCTGACCTTCGGCGTCGGCGTACTCGCGCTCAGGCGCAAAAATGAAACCACCGAAGATTATTTTCTCTCGGGCCGCAAGCTGCCCTGGCATCTTGCAGGCCTGTCGATGGTGGCGACGACCTTCGCGGCGGATACGCCGCTCGCCGTCACCGGCATTACGCTGGAACGCGGCATCGCCGGCAACTTTCTCTGGCTCTCGCTGATTCCCGCCGGGCTCATGACGGCCGTTTTTTATGCACGGCTCTGGCGCCGCTCGGGCGTCATGACCGACGCCGAGTTCGCGACGCTGCGCTATTCCGGCACTTCGGCGGCATTCCTGCGGCGCTTCCGCGCGCTGTACCTCGCCGTACCAGTGAATCTCATCATCATGGGCTGGGTAACAACAGGCATGGCAAAGGTTATGGCCGTATTCTTTGATTATCCGACCTGGGCAACAATGGGCATCCTCTACGCCTTTACCGTTGTCTACATCATTCTCTCAGGCCTCTGGGGCGTCGTCGTCACCGATGCGCTGCAATTTATTATCGCGATGGTAGGATGTATTATTTTGTCGGTGGTGTCCGTTGAAAAGGTCGGCGGCCTCGCAGAGCTTTGGCAAAAAGCCGGCGCGATGTTGCCGCAAGGGTTCACCGAAGTCTATCCCTGGTATTTTACCGGGCCCGTCTATGTCGTCGCTGTCTGGCTCGGCGTGCAGTGGTGGGCTTCGTGGTATCCGGGGTTTGAGCCGGGCGGCGGCGGCTATGTCGTGCAGCGCCTTTTATCGACCAAGGATGAAAACCATGCGGTCGGGGCCTCTATCCTCTTTAATGTGCTGCACTTTGTGGTGCGTCCCTGGCCGTGGATCATCACTGCGCTCTGCGCCGCAGTGGCGCTGCCGGCCGGCGGCGACAAAGAGTTACTCTACCCGCAGGCGATTCTCGCGTGGTTGCCGCCGGGTCTTAAGGGCCTGCTCATCGCCTCGTTTCTCGCCGCATTCATGTCGACGATCGCCACACACCTGAACTGGGGGGCATCCTACATTGTGAACGATGTCGCCGGTGGTACAAAATTTCTGCCGGCAACGGACCACGGCAAGGTTCTGCTGTCACGTGTTGTCATTTTGCTGCTGGCGACTGCAGCGATCGGCGTCTCTTATCTGATGAGTTCTGTCAGCCAGGGGTGGGAACTCATCCTCATGCTCTCTGCCGGTACCGGGCCCGTGTATTTGCTCCGCTGGTACTGGAAAAAGGTGAATGCATGGAGCGAGATTTCGGCGATGTGCGCCTCGTTCGTATTCTCGCTGGTGATACAGCGTTTTGCGCTGCCGCAGGAAATCCGCCTGTGTTTTGTGGCCGCTGCGACGTCTATTGTCTGGGTACTCGTGACGCTCATTGTGCGGTCTGATACTCCGGAAAAAATACGTGATTTTGAAATGCGCACAAGGCCGACGCCGTGGCGCTTGCCTGAAATTCTGATTTTTATTTCGGGCGTCGTGGTTATTTACGCGGCATTTTTCGCGCTGGGTGAACTCTTAAAAGCGCATTATACGAAGGCGGCGATCAACTTTGCTGTCGTCTGCACCGGTGGTGCGGTTGCCTTTCTCGCTCTGAAACGCCGCAGTCTCAGTTGAGCATGATGCTCTTGTGCGTGCGCGCAAAGTGGCGGTAGAGTCCGCCTTTTTCGACGAGGCAGCGGCGCCAGAGATCGGCATCGGGGTCGTGGAAGATCAGATCGGCGCGCGCGTCGATCACTGTCCAGCTGTTGGTTCTCAGTTCATATTCAAGCTGGCCTGTCGCCCAGCCGGCATAACCCGCGTAACGCCGGTACGGTAATTTTTCGCCGGCAAGTTCGGTGATGAGGTCGTCAGAGCTTTCAAAATAAACCCCGTCGATAACCGCCTGGTCGGTGGCAAGCTGCGCCGAGCTGTGCAAAAGCGAACGGTGGTCGGGGTCGACCGGGCCACCCTTGAAGAGCGGGTGTTTGCGGCGGCGGTCACCGGGCAGCAAATGGTTGAGAACGAGGCCCAGCGAACCCCGGGCGTCATGGTCGACGATCAGCACAACGCTTTTATTAAAATGCCCGTCGAGTATAGCTGAGCTGGCGATGAGCAGCTTACCCTTGAGAGGAGGAAAGTCGTCCATGGTCCATGGCTGGACGCGGGTTTGCGCTGGCAAGAAGTCAGCGGAGAGATTTTTTAGCCGTGGATAGATTTAAGCTGCTCGATGAGCGATAGCTGTATATACTGGTTGAGCGCCCTGGTATCCGCTGCATCGTTGCCGAATTTGCGCACAATCTGCGTCGCGGCATTGCCGATCTCGTTTGAGAGAAAGCTTTGCGTGATCTCGGGCAATTTACGCGTCATCGAATAGAGGCGTTTCGCGCGGGTCGAAACCTCGCTCTCTACCCGCTCGGTGAGTTGTTTGCGTGCATCGCCGAGTTTGATATTCCATAACTCCGCGAATTTGCGGATCATTTCGGGTGCGGTTTTTTCGCCGATGAGCCGGGTCTCGACCATCGCCAGGATACGGTGCCAGTCTGTGTCTTTAAGCAGGCCTGCGCCACGCGCAGCCGGCTCTTCTTCTTTTTCCGGTGCAGGCGCGGCAGCCGTACTGATGAGTCCGAACAGGCTTGCGAGAAAACGCAGCAGAGGGTAGCGGTAGAGGAACGGCAGTTCGGCACGTACACGGCCATAGATCTCGCGGCGGTTGAGTTCGAGCAACAGGTGTATTGGTTTGAAGATCACGCGGTTACCTATAATGAAGTAGGTCTCCTGCAGGTTGGTGCTCACGGGGTGGCGGGTGACGACGTGGAAGGCATTGATGATTGCCTGTGGGTTGAGCAGCAACGCCGAAAAAACCGGTTCCTGGTTTTTCACATACTTGGCCACATCTTCGGCGAAAAATTCGTCGAATTCCATCGCCGAGCGGCTTTCGTTCTTCAGCATCAGCGCATACCACATCTTGCGGAAACGCGTGAGCAGTTCAGTGCGCACGCGCTTGCGTTCCGATTCGAAAAAGATCAGCAACGCCTCGCGGTGAATAAAAAATTCCTCTTCGTGCAGCCGGAATTTCAGCAGCGCCGGCAATAGCTCGCGCTCTTCGGCCTGGAAGACCGAGAATTCGGCGAGCATTTCCTGCACGACGTTTTCAATCTCGTTTGAGTTGAGAATCGAAGCCATGACTTCGAGTCCCGAAGTTCCTTTTACGACTTTCTGTATGATGTCTGTGCGGTTGAGCAGGGCAGGATAATCCGCCATCATGTTGAGAAGTTTTAAGGCATTCTCGCGCACCTTGTCGCGGTTGTTTTTTTCGGATTCGAGCCAGGCTTCATAACCCTTGAATGCCTCGACAATACGCGCCGCCTGGATCAGGGTCAGCATGCCCTTCTTGTCTTTATCGATCGTAAAATATGCAGCGAGCCGGTTTGCGAGATTCACAAAGTAGAGCGGTATCTCCGCTTCGTTGTGTGAAAGAATATGCGTGATACGTTCGATGCTCGTCGATTTCTGCGGCATGATGCTCATCATATCTTTGACGAGGTCTTCGCCGAGGCGGTTCTGCGCCGCGGTCATGATCACGTTTTTCAGTTTCATGAGACTGACTTCCATGAGGATGTCGATCGTCGGCGCTGTCACGGCGACAGGCATGGGCACATCCGTAAAGCGGAGCAGAATGATGCGTTTTTCTTCTTTCAGACGATGGTTTGAACCGCTGGCGATTTCCTGGACCGGGACTTCGATATGGTTTTCGGGCAGAAGGTAACGGCGCAGCATATCGTCATCGGGGAAGGGCAATGCCGAATTCGACTGCATCTGCCCGTAATAATCGTCGATAAAGAGCGACGCCGGGTCCGTGAGGCGGATACGCAGGATCTCCCCGCCGTCGACCTCGATCTCTATGAATTTTTTGTCGCGCAGCCCGTAAGCCGTCTGCGTGATGAGGCGGCGCACGTTGGGCAGCGTTTTGAGTTTCTGGATATTTTCATCATTGCCGCGGCTGAGCAGGGAGTCGGTGACGCGCGCCGCTGAAAAAGAAATCGTATCATTCTCCACGGCATAGCGCGCATACGATTCGAGTACGATGAGTTCGTCTTCCAGCAGGGGAATTGCGCGTGCAAACTCCTTGAATTGAATCTCGTCCAGATCTACGTAAAATGGCTTAAAGTCTGAGGCCACTGTTTCTATTTTCGACACATTGGGCCCAAAATTCAAGCCATCGCCGGGGCTAAAGAAAATTAAAAGTGCAGAAAGCGGGTTTCGAGCGCATACACGCCCGCCTTGGCAAAATCCGCGAAGGCCATGACGCGTGAGAGGCCGAACGGCAGCATCGAGCGGTTAAAGAGCGATTCCCTGACTGCTGGCAAAATAACGACGTCGACGGCCCGGTTCGCGGGAATACCCAGATCATGGCGCAATGCCTGGAGCGTGCCGGATATCCCCCCCTCGGCGTCGGTCAGGCCCAAGGCCTGCGCCTTTTTACCGGAAAAGACCCTGCCCGAGGCATGGCGCTCGATCGCAGCCACATCGCGCTTGCGGCCGATGGCGACATCGCGTAAGAACTGTCCATAAACTTCGTGCATGTTGTCGCGGATGGCCTTTTTATGTTCGCCGTTGAAATCGGAAAAGGCTGAAAAAGCCGGTGAGGGATTTTTCTTTGGTGCGCGGTCGATGCTGACTCCCCATTTGTTGAGTAGCGGTGCGACATTGAATTTGCCGCCGACGACGCCGATCGAACCTGTGATGCTCATCGGCGTCGAAAATACCCTGTCGCCTACCGCCGAGAGATAATAGCCGCCCGAGGCTGCAACATTGCCCTGTGAAACATAGACGGGGATGGATTCCTTTTCAGATTTTTCTTTTTTCTTTGCGTCTGCTTCGTGCCGTTCGCTTTCTATTTTACCCGTGGAAAGCATCCATTCGCGCCACAACAGTTGCGATACCAATGCTGAGCCCCCGGGACTGTTCACGCGCAAAAGGACAGCGTCAAAACCGTCTTCGGCCAGCGCGTCAGAAATCTGCTCGTAATCCGGCCAGTTAATCGTGCCGGGCCGCGACTCAGCGCTTTCAATGATATTTCCTTCGGCGACGACAAGCGCGATCCGCTCATTCTTACGGAAATTAAAAAGCCTGAAGTTTTTTCTGCGGATGATTTTGCTGAGCGAATATTCGTCGACGATTCGCATCTTCTTTTCAGCATCTCCGCCATCGCGGAACTCTGTGAGGCTGAGCGTTGCGTCGACAAACTGATAACCGCGTGCAGCGACGGCTCCCATAATTTTGCGGTTCTTTCTGGCCATAAGGGCAGGCGATTTTTCTGCAATGGCGCTGAAAAAAGTCGATTCGAGATCGGCTATGAGTTCTTCTGTTTGGCGCCTTGCCGCGGGCGACATGCCGGTGCGGGTGAAAATTTCAGCGGCGCTTTTAAATTCGCCTACCGATAAAAATTGCGGGCGGATGCCCAGTTTTGCCAGCAGGCTTTGTATAAAGAGTGACTCGCTTGTGAACGGAGAGAAATCAAAGGCCGCCGTTTCGGGCGTCACGATCTTATCGGCGCCGCTGGCGATGAATGCGGATATTTTATCGTCGGCCAGAAGATATGTCTCGACCGTGACGCCTGCGGCGCGCAGTTTTTTAACAAGGTCACGCAGCTCCCAGGCCTGCGCCCAGCCGAGATTGTGCGGCTCGATGGTCATCCGCATTTTTTTCAGGCGGATTTTTTTCTGTTCCACCGCCGCTAAGGCCTCGGCAAGATCGAGCGCCAGAAGATAGAAGCGGTCTTTCGCCGGTTTAAAATAGGACCAGATACCGTGCGACAGGGGCGCTTCGGTAAAATCCGCTTTCAGCGTTATCTCAAGCAACAGATTACGGTGCCGCGCGCGGACTTTGACGACGAGAAACCAAATGAACCGCAGCGGAAGGACCAGGACAAGAAATGCTATGCGGAACATGGGTTTGAAACAGGGCTTTGCATCAGGCCGCAAAGTAAGAAATAGCCCGGGCCGGGACAACAGATCGTTGTACAGAACCGGGCCCGTCAGGTCGATATTTGTAAGGCCGCTATGATCACAACTTTTCCCCATCCGCGCCTGGCGCTGTTTCTTGTTTATCTCACCTGCTTTGTTTTTTGCGCGGGTAAAACCACGCGTCCCCCGGTTGGTACAGAACCCGGTTTCGCGCGCGCTTCGGCCAACGTGGCCACATTTCCCGAAGGCGCCGACAAAAGCCTGCCGCAGGTCAAAAAATTTACGCACGAAGATATCACGTTTTATGCCTGGTCGAAAGATTTCGCGCGCGGCCACGCCATTCTGCTGGAAATTGAATCAACGAAGAGCCTTTCAGGGCTGGGCCTCTTTGTCAACGCGCGCGAGTTAAAACTCATTCGCGGCGAGGGCTGCATGTTTGCACTGTACGCCAATTCGCCCGACAGCAAACGGACGAAAAACGAAATTGAAATCCGGCGCGCGGGCAGCATGGTCACACAATTTGAATTGCCCGTCGTGCAGCTTGAATATCCGGTTGCGAAATCGAAATTGACTGTGAATAATTTCTCCAACGCCACGAAGCCGGCGTCGAAAGAGACCCTCGAATGGATCGAAGAAAGCCGAAAAAAGAAAATCAAGGCTTTCGTTTCTGTAGATGAAAATTTCCTCTCTTCAGAAATCCGTTACCCGCGCGACGAGCATAAGATCACGTCGCCTTTTCATATCAAACGCGTCTACGAACGTTTCAAGGTAGTTAAGGGGAAAAAAAAGGCGCTGCCCGGCAAGACCTCATTCCACGGCGGCACCGACCTCAAGGGACTCACCGGAGCGCCCATTTTTGCAATCGCTGACGGTCACGTAAATCTCTCAGACCACCTGTTTTACGATGGTAAGGTCGTTATTCTTGATCACGGCTATGGTGTGCTCAGCGGCTACCTGCACCAAAGTGAACTTCTGGTAAAGAACGGCGAGCGCGTAAAGGCCGGCCAGTTGCTGGGTAAAACCGGCGCCACCGGAATGGTACAAGGACCGCACCTGCATCTTTTTCTGAACATCCACGGTGTAAAAACTGACCCATTAAGTTTTCTCGTGTTGCCGATCCGGCCCGCGAAGTAATGGCGGCGCCAGGCAATCAGCTGCCGCTTCTCGTCGCGGCAGCGGTTATTCTCATCGCCGCGGGGATTCTTATCGGCATGTCGCTGGCGCGCCTCAGGGCAGAGCATCGCTTTGTGGAAATTCTGCGGCAAAAAGAAACCGAGTGGATGGCTGTGGCGGAAGAAAATAAGCGCGTTTCGCTCGCCAAATCACGCGCCGTGATCGGCGGTCATTTTAGCGAACAGCTCGCACCGTTTCTGCCCGATTTTCCGTTTGATCCGACAGAGGCGCGTTTCGTCGGTAAACCTGTCGACTTTGTTGTTTTCCGCGGTCTCGCCGAAGGGCGCGTCAGCAGCGTCGCTTTTGTCGAAGTGAAATCGGGTTCCAGCCGGCTGAATCGCAATGAAATCTCCGTGCGCGACGCGATAGAAAATAAACGCGTTGAGTTTGTCGAGTACCGGGTTCCGGCGGGTCTTACGGCCCCTGAAAAAAATGCCGCCTCAGAGCACGGCTAAAATCGCATTCCGCACAACCGGGTAAACTTCCGCAAGGGGTAATCCGCGCTCGATTTCAAATGTGATCGTCGGTATCTGTCTTTCCCAGCCAGCATAGGTGCCCAATGAACCCGGTGTCGGGTAACCGATGTCTTCGGTGATTTCATATTTCAGATGTTCATGCATCTTTTCAGCAAAGCTGCGCGCCGGGCCGTTGATGTTGAACATCGGTTTCCAGGAATGCAGCGAGAGAATGAACTCGGGTTTAAATTCTTCGAGAATGTTCAGCAGCAGCTTTGTTTCGGGCTCTGAGTTCGCTTCGGGCCCCGAATAATATTTCTCGCCAGGTTCGTTCTTTTTCCAGTCTTTGGTAGCCATGTTGCGGTTGAGGTCGACAGCATTGCCATTGTGACGCGAGCAGGCGAGAAAACCATCGGGGCTCAGCACGGGAATAAAAAGCAGGTCGCTTGAGGTTGCAGGTGTTTTGCCGCCGCTCATAAATTCGTCGAAAAAACCTTTTGTCGCGGCGACACCTTCAGTTTCATTGCCATGCACCCCGCCGACGAAAAGCACGCGCCTTGTTCCCGAGGTGAATCTTTTGCCATAAATTGGATTTCTCCCGGCGGAAAGACCCAGGGTATCCAGTGTGGCAAATGATGCGAGAACGTTTTGGGGAGATGCGAATTTTTCGGAGGCTTTGAGTTCTTCGGCCATAAATATCCTAGGCAATGAGCTGCGGCGACTGCAGTGCCACGGCGTTGCGGTATGTGTTATAGAGAAGCATGGCGATTGTCATCGGTCCCACACCGCCCGGCACGGGCGTATAAAAAGAAGCCTTTTCCGCAACGGGGCCGAGGTCGAGGTCTCCTGTAACCTTGCCATCGATGCGGTGCATCCCCACGTCGACGACAATGGCCCCGGGCTTGATGTCGCGGGTATCGACAACGCCGCGCACCCCTGTGGCGCTGACGAGAATGTCGGCATCGCGCACCAACGCGGAAAGATTCTGGGTTTTAGAATGGCAGGTTGTCACTGTCATATTGAGTACCGACAACAGCAACTGCGCCATGGGTTTACCCACAATGTTCGAACGCCCGACGACCACGGCATGCTTACCCGTCAGGTTTTGCCCGAGTTGCATCAGCATGAGCATGATACCGGCTGGTGTGCACGATAGCACTGTTTCTTCGCCGGCAAGCAGTTTACCCTGATTTACATAGTGGAAGCCGTCTGCGTCTTTTTCGGGAATGATGGCCTGCAGAATCTGGCGCTCATTGAGGTGTTTGGGCAGGGGTAGCTGTACGAGAATACCATGCACGTTCGGGTCGTGGTTGAATTCATGGATTTTAGCCACGATCTCTTCTTGTTGTGTTTGCGCGGGCAGGCGTACGAGCTGCGAAAAATAACCCAGTTCCTGCGCTGCTTTTTCCTTGCTGGCAACATAGATCTGCGATGCTGCATCGTCGCCGACCAGAATCACGGCAAGGCCGGGTTTTATTGCATGGGCAGCGGTTTCTTCCTTAAGATGGCCGCGCACCAGCTCGGCGAGCTTTTTGCCCATGAGTTTTTTCCCGTCGATCCAGCTTTCGGGAGCAAACTTCACTTTGGGCAGGGAGTCAATTAACGGCACGCCGCAACAAACGGAGGGGGAGACATGCCTTCAAGCAGTTACGATTTGAACAACAGCTCAAACGGGATCGCCTGAATATGCGGCCGTGCATAGATTTTATGCTGGTAGATCGGCCGGCGGTCTTCGTCCGTATACGATTTTCCTGCCTGTTTTTGCAGCATGCGAGAAAGCCGCCATGCATCGCCGGCCTCTTTTTGTCTAAGCACGCTGACGAAATGCCCGTGAAAGGCTTCGGTAGAAAAATCCTGCGCTTCCATAATCTCGCGCAGCGTCTTCCGGGTGAAATCCCTGATCTCGGCGGCAAAGCTGTCGCCGTGCAGGTTTTGCAGCCGGGTGTAATTCATGAGACTGGTGACAATCACCGCGTAGGGTTCGTCAGATTTCGCCAGGCTGTCTTCGCAGGCGGTGATAAAATTCCGGATTGCCATGACGGGGTTATCCGCATGTTTTAATGCCGATGTGGCGTGGTCCCTGAGGCGTGAGACGTGGTTCTGCATCACGTAGTGATCGATCATCGAGCCCAGTGCTGTGACCTTTTCTTTTTCGCCGTCGGCGATAAACGCCACGGCAAGAATTTCCTGGCGATGCAGTACTTTGTGCGCAAAAACCTGGCGGTATTTGGCGAGAAAAGAAAAACCTTCCGAGCTTTCGAAATCCGCTGCGGCAAATGAGGTCTGCCCGTTTTTAATTTTCTCGATGATGGCATCGACGAGATTGACTTCGAGGTGCGCCACCTGTTCGGCCGGAAAGCCCGTGGCAAAATGCCGCCTCAGGAAAAAATCTTCGCGCGTCATGAGCAGCAGCGCGGTGTCGGGAAAATGGCGGGTCAGCTCGGCCTCGAGCACGTCTTTCAGCGATTCGTGGTTGTCGAGCTTGCCGAGGTTTGTGACAAACTCTGCCGCGTAATCCTGGAACATCTGGGCACGGCTGAGCTTTTGGTTTTTTTCTTCGGCGCCCGAAACCAGTTTCAGCTGGGCTTCCATAGCGCCGAGCAGCTCGCCGCAGATTTTCAGATAGAAGAGGTCGTCTGAGCTTAAGAGCGATGCGCCCTGCGGCGGGTTGATGAGAATGACACCGCGGAGTTCCTCATAACGGAATACCGGCGCGGCATAACGTGCGCCCAGCGAACCGAGAAATTTGACTTCGCGCTCGGAAAATGACGCCAGGAAGTCGTCCACGAGAATTGCTTTCTTCTCTTTTGCCAGCGCCTCGCAGAGTTTATTGTTTGCGGCAAAGGAATGGTCTGAAGCGAGAGTGAAGCCGAGCGCGTATTTGAGTTCCATGCGCGTGTCGTCTTCCATGAAGAGAGCGATGTATTTGGTGCCGAGCTGCGCCATCAGCGAGTAGGCGATGACCTGCCAGAGATCGGCCGCCGAGCGCACCTGGCCAAATTCCTTGTAGATTTCAATCAGGTTCAGCATCGAATCGAGGCGCGATTTATGCCCCATGGTTTCGGGGAAATCAGCCGCGGCAACGACGGCTTTCTTCATTTCGGGGCGCGCAGCCTCGCCCTGCGGTGCGCTTGCCTCAGGCGGATGGCTCTTGGGTTTGTTGAGGTCGGGCTTGAGTTCGAGGCCTAAATCGACGCCCTGCGAAGATCCAACGGCTTTAGAATAGTCGCTGGCCCGCTCGCGGAGTCCCATGGCTTAAGCTCCCCTGACGGGGAGGTTATGTTTTAAGGGGGTCATGCGACCCCCTTAATAACCCCGCAAAAATTTGCCGGCATGCTTATAATCCCAGTTTATCCATAATTTTCTGGTACATTTTAAAGTACTCTGACTGCGCAAACTTCTCGATCACGTCGTCCGGCAGTTCACCGAGCAGGTTGTCGAGGTACGTCATCACCGATTTTAATTCTTCGGTATCCGGTGCCGGCGCTGCAGCATCGGCGTGCGCGTCTTCGTGGATGAGTGTGGCTGCATCGAGGTCTTCTTCGAATACGGTGGCGGGTTTATCCGTGTTGTCGGCGAGGCTGGGTTCGTCGGCACCCGTATCCATATGCGAGAGCGGCATCATCGGCGCTTCGGGCGTGACTTCGCGTGAGTCAGCGACGATGCCGTCGAGTTCGTCGGAAGAAAGGGCTATCGGGCCGTCTTCGTCGCCGTCTGCCGGTACGGCGGGCGTGCCTGTGCTGAGCTCAGTCGAAGCATCTTCCATGTGGTCGACATCTGCATAGCGCGAATCAATCGCCATGGGGTCAGGCGTGGAAGCGTCCATGCCTTCGGCCGCGGCATCCATGCCTTCGGGTGGGAGTTCCGCCAGCGGCGCCACTTCCGGAGCATCTTCTATTTCCGCCGTCGCGGCGATGCCGTCGAGTTCGTCGGCCGAGAGGGCAATGGGTTCATCCGCATCGCTGTCAAAAAAGTCGTCGCTGCCGGCATGAGCGTGGTCATCGGCTGCGGCTGCTTGCCCCGCGTCCATATCGGCCGCAGGAACTTCTTCGGCGTCCATGAGAATGCCGTCGAGCTCTTCGTTGGAAAGTGCGATGGGTTCGTCGTCTTCGACCTCGACCATGCCGTCGGATGGCAGGTCGGCGAGGGCGACTTCATCCGTCTGTTTCGGCGCCTCTTCTTCGGGCGCGCTGCTTAAAATGCCGTCGAGTTCTTCATCGGAAAGCGTGATCGGTTCGTCTTCATCGCTGTCAAAAAATCCGGCGCTGTCGTTGGCAGCGGGCGAAGAAGTCTCTTCAAGTGTGGGCGAACCATCGTCGATCATCGTGATCGCCGGATCATCGTCGAGAGTCAGCACCTCGTCTTCATCGTTGACGGGTAAGAGCTCGGGCGCGCCGGTATGCGTTTCAGCATGGCCTGCTTCAGCGTCGGCTAAAATATTATCGAGTTCGTCGTCTGAGAGCGCAATCGGTTCTTCATCCTCGCCAAAATCTTCGGCGATCGAGGGTGGCGGCGGCGGTGCCATCGCCGGAGAACTGCTGACCGGGGCGGGGCGGGGTGCTGCTGCCGGGGAGGCAGGCGTGTGCGCGCCTTCTTCTTCTAATAAAATTTCATCGAGATCTTCGTCTGATAGCGCAATCGGCAATTCATCGTCGTCGAAGTTATGTTCGGCTTCCGGCATTGGCGGAGCGTCATAGGGATCGGCCTCTGGCATTGCCGGCGTCGCAGATGCGCTTTCATGTTCTACCGGAAAATCGGGATGGAATTCTTCTTCTGTCGCCGGCCCCATTTCCAGGATGCCATCGAGCTCTTCACTCGAAAGCGCGATTGGGCCGTCGTCTTCATCACTGTGTTCGGCCAGGGTCTGATCATGGCTTACGGGCGCGACTTCAGCAGGCGCGTCGAGGGGATCTATATCGTCGGAAGATAAAATATCGTCAATGTAAGCATCTTCGGGATGTACCTGCGGCATGGGCGCCATCGCATGGCTCTCGTCGATATCCTCAAGAGTGGGTGCGGTAATCGTCTCTGCCTGTGCTTGCTCTGAAGCTGCGTGGTGCATTTCGTCTTCGTGCTGTGTCAGCTGCGGATTTTCTTTTGAGGAATCGTAAAGTACGACAAAGGATTTATCGTCAGATTCCGTGACGGCCAAATCGCCGTGGATGTCGAATTCGTCGTCTTTGATTTTGGTCTTTTCAGCCACAGCTTCAGCCATATTATATACCCGATTTATTATCGGTTTTGAGGCGAGCAATCTTAAATTGACTACCAGATAAGGTTCAAAATCGGAAACATTGGTGCGCTGAACTCGTATGAATGGCGAGGCGTCCGTTTTCCCGGACGGGATATTGATCCGGGAGGGAGTGTATGGTTGGCTTGGGTGTCGGGAAAATGAGTAACAAGTGTTTACAAACAATGAACAGTATGTTCACTTTTTTGGCCCAATAACCGGCACGGCTGTCATTTTCTATTACGGTGTGTTACGGCCTTGAAGAAAGGGGTATGCGTGTTTAATATACAAATGTTTACTAAATTAAGACTATTGCGGTTATCCAGCTTCTTGATGATTTCATTGAGTTGGGTCGCCTGTAAATCCAGTGATCTGGAATTTCAGCAGTTCAAACCCAAATCAGAGACAGCGCTCTCTGATATCTTTAATAACACACCCGCAATCCGTGCCGCGTTCACAACGATCGATCCCCACGAGTTCAATGTCCGTTTAGATAATTTAATCCATACCGACCCGGTGATGGGGGTGAAATCGATGCACGCCCTCGGCGCCCTTTCGCATACCCGACCGGCCCTGCCTCAGCTGGCAGATTCCGTTTCTTCTGTCATTGATCGTTTTGCCCGCTATTACCAGGCCACACCTGCACGGCAGACTGAATATAATGCCGCGATCGATCTTGTGAACACCCTGCTCGACGTTGATCCCAAGGCGATCACCGATGGCTCCAAGCTGGGCGCGCAGGCCATCCGTTATATAGGCGAAAGCCAGGCGCTTTTTCCCCTCAGCGTCACACACCCTGATGTCAATCGCCTGAACGAATACCATTTCCCGCAACTGACAACCTGGCAGACCTGCGATGATCCGGGTTCAGTATTCCTCAGTGGACGTCCCGAATCCGACGTAACCGATTTAGAGGCACGCGATTCTTTATGGGCACTCTTTGATATCCTGCGTACTGGTTTTTGTATCTATGCTAACCGGTCGGGCCCGCGCATTGAGATTTTGGGCACGGGTGGTTCTGGTGCGACAGCCGAGGCTGTCATCAATGAGAGTGTTATCACAGGCATCAATGTGACAAATCCTGGCAGTGGTTATCCTGCCGGCACAACCGTCGTCAATATCGATTCAACGCCCGGCCCAGGTTCAGGGGCGACAGCGACGGCAAACGTTGTCGGTGGTCAGGTCGTCAGCATCACCCTCAATGCGGGTGGCTCTGCCTACGTGCCGAAGAGCGATAATACACCGGGTGCCTACATGCGTAATGCCACCGCCGTGCTTAAAAACAGCGGCGATATAGAGCTGCGCATCAGAAACATGATCTATGACCTCGAGAACAAGCTTTCCGACTACTCGACCAGCGAGCACCGCATTGCCGACTGGACGGTGAATAATTCCAATATTGTGTTCCAGTCGCAGATCGCCGTGACGGATTACCTCATCGACTATGTCTATCCGATCACACGGAAAGATTTTGTCTTTAATCAGGGTAAAGAAGTTCTCGACCGCGAAGCGGAACACCTTTCGATGAAGAACCCGGGTGGCGCTTCTGGTACCAACGATGAATACCTCACTGAATGGCTGCTGAAATCTCTTTATGCAGATGCACCCAAGATCGATGACCTTGAGAATTTTTCCAATATTGATACAACGAGCAAGCTTTATGTATTTGGTAAAGATATTGTGGAGAACGGCACTTACGGTATTAATAGTGTAACTTCACGCTACTCTAAAGCTCTGCTGAAGCAACACTTGTGGGGACCATCTTCATATACGAACGTAGCGACCCCGCCCACAACCTTCAACTTTTCCGGTTTGATTTACAGCGACGGTACTCTTCCAGGGGCCGGATATATCAGTCGCCTAGCGCTCGTAAAATCCACGCAAAACTATCTGAATCCTTTCCGTCAGTTTATGGCGCCGCGCGTCAATTCGCTCGTCACTGTGCCGTCGACGTACAACAATGAGCTCTACCTCGAATCAGCGCTCAAGAATTTTTATTTCCATATTTTAGAGCGTTATTACGATCAAGGCACTAACCAGTGGGCGCTGACCACGGAAGACGCGGCGACATTGTTTCCGACCGATCCCGACCCGGCAGACAGAAATTTGCAGAGCTATATCGGTCAGATGCAGTACTCGATGCGCAACATGGCAGTGCTGGATAAATTTGGTAAGCTGAACCCTTCTGCCCCCGGATACAATGCCGTCACTGATGCGGGGTATGACCAGCAACGTGTCCCGTATTTGACATCTTTCCTCTACACGATTGCAGCAGCAAACGGGTATGTTGATCATATCAATGCGCCCGGACAGTTAACCCTGCAAACCTGCTTGAAAGCCATGGGTAGTCCCTTGGCCACGAATGGCACGATCAGCATTTCTGCGCTCGCAGGCCTTATCAACATGACGGTTGCGGTCACAAATGCGCCGGATCCATTTCCCGGTTTTCACGCAGCCTCACGGCAAGATCAACCGGCTTCCACGTCGTTGAATATGTTTGCTTTCGAACTCATCAGCCCGGGTCGTTTTATTCCACGTACTGATACAGAGACTTACCCGGGTGATCTGGTCAACGGTAAGTTGCGCGGCATCTTTTCGCAACACCAGGGTGATATTGAATCGACCAATTTGAAAACTTCAGAATGGATGGTTTCAGAGTTTTCTCTCAGCGCGTGGGAAGGTTACGGTCCCTATTCTGTGAAAGGTAAGGCTGCAAATGGTAGCGTCGTTAAGTATGAGAATGATTATTATACAGATGGTTACCGCGCTGCACTAGGGACTTCAGTTCCGCTGTTTGGAACCCCTGACTCGTACTCAGAAGTAGCGATGGGTGAGAACGGTGGTGATGGTGGCGGTACATTGGGAGCCGGACGGAATGGCTCTTATCACATGTACGAGATGATTTATCGTCCGATGTCGAGCAGCGATCCATGCTGGACCCAGGCACAAGGCCCCACATACGGCTATGCGCGTTATGGTTGGTTACGCCAGACGAATAATCCTAACTATTCTAATCTAACCTCGGTGACCAACAGCTGTGATACCAGCACCATGGTTCGCCTTGACTTTGATACGCGAGACGAGGCAATCCGTGCCAACGTCGAATGGGTACTCAAATACAAAAAGTTTATCTTCGTTATTCCTATTTCAAGTTCCTCATCGGCTACCCTGGGGCAGGGCGCTTCTTTTGCCGTATTTTCGACGATCAACGCAAACGGCCTTTGGGGCGTTACCACCGCACACCGTGCTGGTGGCAGCCAAACTGATAACGGCCGTTGGAATAAATCGGCAGCTTCGATGGGCGCGGACGGCGACGGTTATGTGTCAAACTCTGGCAATGGGTTTATTGGAGAATGCACCAACGGTGCAGGTGCGTGCCCGGGAACTCGCTCAAATGTTCCGATACATAAAACTACGCGTTTTGGCGTTACATCCTTTGTCGCCGGCGATTCTATGGTGCTCCTCGACATAACGATGCGCACCTTTGGTTTCGCAATTAACTGGATTGTCGACCTCTGGCAACAAATCTGGGATAGTTTAGGCAATGGCCCGGTAACACCGGCGATGATCAAAGATAACTTTGATTCCGTACTGACCTTGGCCGAGGCCGTCTATGTAAAGGCCAACCTCATGACTGGCGCCTTTACGGGCCTTGAACAAAACATGGCAAAATTCCGGTTGTTCTATGACACCTATTTTCCCACGGATGATACGACCTGCACAGCTGGTGTATTGACGAACACAGCCAATGGCAGTGCTGATCTCTTTGAAAATTATCTCAATGGTTGTGGTGTAACCGCGCGCGATTTGCCACCCGTACCGAAGGTAAATCCGAACACTTCGACCTGCAATGAATTTACCCAAGCCGGGTGTTTTCAATATCCAAAGGCCTATGATTCTGCGGGTGCAGTACTTGCCGGCGCAGCAGGTTGGTACTCTTACAAGGGGCCAAGCGATGGCAAACTCACGGGTATGTTGACACCGTTGATCATGCTGTTCGGAACAATGCACGAAGACGGTGCTGTGATGAAGGTGACTTCGTACCCAAATGCGACACCTTTGGCCGCGGGTGAAAACCGCGACAACGTTACGATCCGCAACTTCTGCAGCTCCGGCTATCCCGGCTGCGTAACTGCAAATTTAGGCTATCGCGTCGAATTGACCACACTCTTTAATGCCCTTGCTTCTCTAAATGAAAGTGTGATGTATAATAACGGACAAACTTGCGATCCCTATGGGCACCAGCCGGGCGCAACCCCTTGCAATAACTTCCCTGTTTATAACACCAATGCGCTGACCAATATTGTCACCGAGTCGGCTGTTGGCCTCAGAAATGGTCTTGTACCAAAAATGACCAATAATAAATATGCAAATATTGCATATGTTGACCCCCTCGTCCGCGACATAGAAGGTCTGATTGCAGATAACGTGCGCAAGGCCGAGGATAACTTTACCATAACGACGGGCACGAATGCAGGTGCCAGTGTGCTTAAAAACAAAGACAGGTTAAGGTATCTTGCAACCAAAAATGCAGTTAATCCGACCTTTACGGCTAAGACTATCGTCAATGGCTATGTCAGCGCAGATCGCCACGGTCTTGAGATCGGCGATAAAGTTTACCTGACAGGTGCGGTGCCGGCGGGGATTACCCCCAATGAGCCGAACTATTATTATGTTGTCGCTCCTGTCACGGCAGATACCTTCAGGCTGAGCACCACATTTGGTGGGGGTGCCATGGCTCTGGGGCTCGCTGCATCATACAGTGTCAATCAGGCGCTCTTCAAAACAAACCGTTTTAATGCGAGCGTGAACGGTACGGCGCTCAATGGAATTCCAATCAATATGATGAAGGAATTTATCGGCTACCTGCGCACCCTGACTTCTGACGCGGAAATTGTCGCGGCGATCAAAGCGGCGATTCCGATGTTGAACAATTACCTGACTTATGTGCAGGGGAGCACATCGCAAATTACTTTGACGAATCAGGATATTGATCACATTGTTGATTTCATCAAAGATACGAACTCGAGCGGAAGCAACTCCGTCGACAGCTTTCTGGATATGCTGGTTTCAACTAAGATGGATGACCTCAATACGCTCCGAAGCTTTAACTTTGATCAGTTCAAGACTTTGGGGTCGTACCAGGCGATCTTTGACGACATGAATGACAAGATCAATAAGTATTTCGAAATCAATATCAAGAAAGATATTCTTTATAGTTCATTGATGCTCGGTGAGCCCACTTGCCCTGGTGGTGCTGCGAATGGTTTCTATGACCATAACAAAGATGGCGTATGGAATCCCGGGACTTTCACTTTCATCTCTGCAGCCTATGTCGGCGCATCGACCTTTACAGATACGGCTAACGTGAATGGCACTTGTACCATAAACACGCAGGTGCCCAATATTTACGATAAAGATTATTACATGCTCGATATGGGTGGCGTGGGGCGCAATATCGAAAAGGCGGTGAATACGCTGACAGTTGCAGATGTCGACGGGAAGCTGGATTGGCTCTACGGCCGAACACTCACGGGCTCGCCGACAGATGTGATTCAGGTTACCGATGCCGCGAATCAGCCTAACCCTGCTACAGGCAAGACAGAATGTTACATTAAGTCTACTGGTTCAGGTGGTGGCATTAACTTTGACCGGGAGCTCAAAGCCTATAAAAATTTACTGCTCTGCGACGTGTATAATAAGAAGATTGCCGAACCGCACTATGATCGCAACGGCAATAATATCATTGAAGCCGGTGAGTATACAGATATCAATGGCAACGGTCAATATGACGATGAGAACGTGACTGTTGCCGCGGATATCATGAATTTGCGTAAAACGCTTCATTATTATCTCGAAGACGTTTTTATGCCTAAGTACGCTGAATATATTCAGCCGGATCCTTTGAGCCCGAGTAAGAATTATGTCCACTTCGGCGCCAAGGCACTTGAGGACCTGCTTGCTCCAACGATTTGCGATTCACAAGGGTTGAATTGCGCAACGAATTCAAATTACCTGACAGCCAAGTTGCTGGATGCACGTACAACCTTCTATGCGAGCACGAACTTTACTTCTGCTGAGTTAAAATCGGTGAAGAATGTTGTGGGTAATTTCCTCTATGATACCGATACCGGTACCTACACCGACCTGTTCGTTCGCATAGGGCCGTCGCTCGTGACGTTTCTGCGGGAGTTCCAGGGCGATTATAATGATTTGCTGACCATGGGGCTCGAAGGTTTCAAACCCAATGGGTTTATGACTTACTTCTCGACAAACCTGAAGAACAAGGCCCCGTATACATCGCTCGACATACTCACGGATGTCAGAACGCTCTTTAACACGCAGACGATGCGCTGTTATCCGGGAATCACAGGGGAATATCCTGGTGGGCCGCTGTATTGCAAGAAATACAAGGCACAGGATACTTTCTGGGGACAATTTGGTCTGTTGATGGATCAGTTCTCGACGGCGGCGTATAATAAATATAAAGCACAATGGCAGTCGCAGATGGCGTCACCTTACTACTCGCGCCTCGTTTCGATTTTCGAATGATGGCGACGCATTGCATTGAGGAGTTCTCTTGAATCGAATTGCCCGGCTGAGCGCCATTGCCCTGGTCTTTACGTTTTCGCCGATCTTTGCCGAGATGGCCGAAAGCTTCGGCCTGGGGCCGCGCATGATTGGCTTCTCCGGCGCCGGTGTCGCCAGCGTCAGCGACTGGACATCGACTTTTTATAACGTTGCAGGCCTGACTTCACCCACGAGTGAACGGGCAATTTTTGGAAACCAGGAAAAATCCGAAGAGGCGTCGGGAAAGATCAAACTCCTTAAAGATGATGGATCATTGCAGAGCGACGAAAAGGGCAACAAAGACGCTATCGATAAGAAACTCGAAGCCGAGGTGCTGGCCAAAGAAGACAAGCCCACACATCAGGTGGGGATGAATTATATGCTGCAGGCGTCGCTGATGACATTGGCGCCTAAGACGAGCAATGATACCGTCAAAGCTAACACAGATCTTGCCAAGAAAAGTCTAACTTACGGCGCCATACAGATGGGCCTGGTGTTTGATACGCGCACTCTGATGAATACCCCGAAGAATATTCCCGTACGTTTAGGGGTTGCATTGTCGGTGCGGGATAACGGTACGATTGCGACGGTCAACGATACTACAATTGAATCTTACAACTTCATGCGCCTCGGCCGCGAAGCACAGCGCATTCTTATTATTTCCGGCTTGTCTGCCCAGGTTTGGCGCAATCGTCTGAGCATCGGCGTGGGTTACAACATGTTTACGGGAGGTAAGGGGCGATTCCAGATGGACAACGTGGAAATCGATCCGACCGGTGCCACGCAGGTACCCAATGCAGAGGTGCAGATGGATCTGACTCCGTCAGGTGCGCCTGTAGCCGGTTTTCAATACCGTCAGAATTTTAAGAACCGCATTCTCATGGTGGGATTCAACTGGCGCGGTGAAACTTATATGGAGATGAATCCTCTGGATGCCAACGCGACAACTCAGCTGTTAAGGGTGAGTTTGCCCTTGCGTTTGGCAATTCTCGATTTCTATTCGCCGCATACCTTTACCTTGGGCGTCACTTACTTCCACGATGAGGCATTGAAGCTCTCGCTCGACGGGGAATTTCAGTGGTGGAATCGTTTTCAGGTCAACAGTGCGCGCCAGGAATATTTGAATAAGGTTAATGAGTCCTTTGATAAATTTAAGAATATTATCCTGGTGAAATTTGGGGTGGAGAGCAGGCCCGGACGTTACATTCCGAAGCTGCGCGAGGTGCCGCTTTTTGTGCGCGCCGGGTTTACTTATATTCCGGCATTTACCCCCGACCAGAATAGTTTTTCCAACTTTCTGGATAATAACAAAATCGGTTATTCGCTCGGTGCCTCGTTCTTCCTGAATTCCAATTCCATCGTCAAGGTTCCGGTTGAGCTGATCTTCGGCTTCCAGCACCAGATTTGGATGGAGCGCAGCAGTGTGAAATCAGGCGCCGTTACAGGGTCGACATCATATTTAGCAGGCAACCAGCCGGATTATGCCTATAGCGGTCACGTTATTATTGTCTCCATCGGCGCCCTGATGAAATTCTGATCCCGGTGGCTTGCGCGCGAAACGCGCGTGATGCTACTGCTATTTTTTGATTTCGATGGGCGCCAGAAAGACAGACGTTTTCTTATCCGCTTTAGATTTCTGCGTCATGAAAATGAATAACGCATGGCTGTTATCGGCGTTCGTGACGGCTTTGAAAATGCCGTAGGCCGGTGCAGTGATGCGGGCAATTTCCTGTTTGGAGAAATCTTTATTTCCGCCATAAACAGTGATGCCGTTGATCTCGGTGCCGAGAATAAAATCGGTCTGCCCGTCGTTGTTGAAGTCGCCGTAGGTGAAGCCGGGCACCGCCGATTCCTTAGAGTCAAAGGTCAGCGTTGTCTTTTCCAGCGGGTTATCCTTGGTTTCGATGGGATCGATCAGCTGCAATGTCAGCGACACCTTGGAGCGAATAATATAATTCATGAAAAAGCCGAGCCCGGTATCGACGGTCGGCAGTAGCAGAAGTTTACGGTTTCTCATCGAAGCCACGAGGGGGGAAAACACGCCGCCTTTGATCGAATGTTCGATGGTTTTCCCGGGTTCAGGGATGAAATTTACACCTTTGAAAATTTTCATATCGACCCGGATATTGAGGCCTAAGCCCTTCACGGCGGAGTAAACCAGATCCAGATTGCCGTCACCGTCAAAGTCGACGAATTCTGAGTAAGCCACATAGATGTCTTCTTGCGGCATCGGGTAGATTTTCAGAATCGTTTCTGAGAAAGGTTTAATCGGCTTGCCTGAACTCAGAAAATAGTAGATGCGTTCGTCGACACGGGCGGCTGCGTCTAGAATTCCGTCGTTATTAAAATCGAGAAACGCAGGCTGGGGTATGATGACACTCGAACGGATGCTGTTCGAGGGTAGGTCGGAATTCTGCCAAAGGCGGTTGGTAAAACTGCCGCGCGGCTGGTAAGGTAAAATTTTTTCACGCGTAAATTTCTTTCCGCCATCGTTGTGGTAGACGAGGAATTTGCCCTCTGCCGGCAGGAAAAAATCCGTGAAGCCGTCGCGGTCATAGTCGAGGGTTAAGCGGCTCTGTTCGAGGTTATCGACATAGAGCGGCAGTGCCAGTCTATCGTGGATGATACGTTCTGCTTCGCCGAACTTTCCCGAGTGCAGTGTTCTTTTATAGATGCCGTTCTGCGTCATTTCAATGAGATCGTCGTTCAGATCGCCGTCGAGGTCGGCGAAGTCGATCGCCGAGGTTTCGTTGAGCAGAGATATCGTTTGTATGATTTTCAGCTGATCGTCGAGAATGACCAGGCGTTTTTCGCGGCCGACATAGAAAAAATTCCGGGGTGCCGCGCCGCCGGCTTTCGCCTTGAAGCTGCCACCCATTTCAGGCACAAAACCCACATCCTGTGTCAGAACCGGGGATTCTGAGAAGACTGCCGTGGTAATAAATAAAAAAGCCCAGAGGCGTTTCCTAAGAAACGCCGGCCGGGCTTTTTTACAGTTTCGGGGGAGATCCCCCTCTGCTGTCATCAGAGACCGATCGCGGCCCCGCCGTCTACGCGGAGGACTACCCCGGTGATAAAATCGGCTTCGGAAGATGCGAGAAAGCGCACGGCTTTCGCAATGTCGCCCGGTGAACCTTTGTGGGGTAAGGGTGACATTTTTGCCAGCTCTTCTTTGATTTTATCGTTAAGAACACCGGTCATACCTGTTGGAATGAAACCGGGAGCGATGGCGTTGATGCAGATATTGCGCGAAGCATATTCACGCGCCGAAGTTTTCGTAAGCGCAATCACACCGGCTTTTGCCGAAGCGTAGTTCGCCTGACCGGGGCTACCGACGAGACCTGCGACGGACGAGATGTTGACGATTTTGCCGTATTTGGCTTTCATCATGACTTTGGTTGCCGCCTGAATGCCGAAGAACACGCCCTTGAGGCAGACATTCTGTACGAGGTCCCAGTCTTCTTCAGACATGCGCATGAAGAGATCGTCGCGCAGAACGCCGGCGTTGTTAACCCAGATGTCGAGGCGGCCGAGCTTTTCGACGGCTGCTGCAGCGAGCGCGGTATTGTCGGCTTTTTTTGTGACGTTGGCCGCGAAACCGATAGCTTTCACACCGTATTTGGCAGCGATCATCGCTGCGGTTTTATCGCAATTTTCCTGGCTGATATCGGAAATGACGATATTGCAACCTTGCTCGGCGAGGTGTTCAGCTGTTGCACAGCCGAGACCTTGGGGTGATGCGGAACCTGTGATTACCGCGACTCTGTCTTTGAACATAGCGGTCTGATTAGGCTGTCGAGACAGTTTGTCAAGTTCATTGCTGTAGCGCTTGCTACAATATAAAGCGTGCGACGCCGGCTATGCCAACGCCTTGACGGTGTATTAGCTCAAGCGACATAATCCGGGCGCAGTCTGGAGAGCAGTTATATGAAAAGAACGCGGTACATCTTTGTCACAGGCGGGGTGGCGAGCTCTCTCGGCAAAGGCGTCTCGATCGCATCGATCGGCGCGCTGCTCGAGGCACGCGGCTTCAAAGTCACGATCCAGAAAATGGATCCCTATATCAACATCGACCCGGGCACGATGAGCCCTTTTCAGCATGGCGAAGTCTATGTCACCGAAGACGGCGCCGAAACTGATCTCGACCTGGGCTATTACGAACGTTTTACCAGCGCGAATTTGGGCCGCGAAAATTCTGTTTCGACCGGCCAGATCTACCATAGTGTGATCTCGCGTGAGCGCCGCGGCGAATATCTCGGCCGCACGGTGCAGGTGATTCCGCACATCACCAATGAAATCAAGAACCGCATACAGCTTCTGGCGCAGATGAATCCCGGGTTGGATTTCGTGCTGGTGGAAATCGGCGGCACTGTCGGCGATATTGAATCCGTGCCGTTTCTCGAAGCGATACGCCAGTTCCGTCTCGACCAGGGGCAGGAGAACACCATGTTCATCCACCTGACACTCGTGCCTTCGATCGTCGACGGCGGAGAGATCAAGACGAAGCCGACACAACACTCGGTGAAAGAACTTCTGAAGCAGGGTATTCAACCCGATATTCTCATCTGCCGCACCACGTCGCCATTAGATGCCGAAGTGAAAGAAAAGATTTCGCTGTTTTGCAATGTTTCTAAAAAACGCGTTTTCTCTGCGCCCGACATAGAGCATACGATTTACGAGATTCCCCAGATTTTTCACAGCGAAGATCTCGATCGCGAAATTTTGCAATACTTCCATATGGAAAACCAGTCGGGGGAGTACCTGCTGAACCTCAACCCCATGCTGGCGAAGTGGGACCAGGTCGTCGATGTCTTCAAACATCCCCGACACCATGTGAAGATTGCCGTTGTCGGCAAATACATGGCGCTGCACGATGCCTACCGCTCACTCTATGAAGCGCTGACGCATGGCGGCTTTCCCCGGCATATAGCCGTGGAGTTTATCAAAATTGATTCCGAGAAAGTGGATACCGGGAATTTTGAAGAGTTGCTTGAGAATGCGCAGGGGATTCTGGTTCCCGGCGGTTTCGGCGAGCGCGGTGTCGAAGGTAAGTTGCTGGCGATTCGTTATGCGCGTGAGAGAAAGATTCCGTATTTTGGCATCTGTCTCGGCATGCAGTGTGCGGTGATTGAATTTGCGCGGAATATACTGGGCTATAAAGATGCTCACTCCACGGAGTTTGATCCCGATTCTACCTACCCGGTGATCAGCCTGATGGAAGAGCAGACTGCGGTGGTGAACAAGGGCGGTACGATGCGCCTCGGGGCTTATCCCACGAAACTCGCACAGGGCTCGCTCATGGCGGAATGTTACATGCAATCGCTGATACATGAGCGGCACCGCCACCGTTTTGAATTTAACAACAAATACCGTGCGGCCTTTGAAGCGGAAGGTATGCGGCTCTCTGGTTTGTCGCCTGACGAGACTCTCGTGGAGACTGTAGAGCTCGACCGTAAACTGCACCCGTTCTTTGTCGGTACGCAGTATCACCCGGAATTTAAATCAAAACCATTGCAGCCGCACCCTGTCTTTACACGTTTTATCGAAAAAAGCGCCGGGCTGTGACCTGCGGTGAGTAGCGCAGCGTACCGAACCGTGCTCTTCGATGAACATAAATTATTTGCTGAAGAAATAGAAGAGCTTTGGCGTGAAATGAACGCTATGAAGGCGAAAGCGACGTTACCGCTGGAAATCCCCCCGCCGAGTTTCCGTGATATGGAGGGGGAGTTCTGGCGTTACCGTTCCCGCAAGGCGATCCTGGTTAAATTTCCCGTCCTCGCGAAACAGCTGAACCCGATTGGTGTTATGCAGGGTGGCTTTATGGCAGCGGCTTTTGACAATACTCTGGGTCCCCTTTCGTATGCTGCCGCGCAAAAGCCTGCCGTGACGCTCGACATGTCGCAGACATACCTGCGCGCGGCGCGCGCCGGCGACATTCTCTGCTGCGAGGCTGAGGTTGTGGCGCGCGGGCAAAGGACGCTTTATATGACAGCGTCGATGTACGATGCGCGTAAAAAGCTGATTGCCACCGCGCAGACACAGATTCTGATTCTATAAAATGCCGGAAAGGATTCTGCTCTTGGGTGCCGGCGGAAAGACCGGCGAATCGTATGCGCGGCTTTTACAGTCGCACGGCCACCATGTGCTCTGGTATGACAAAAATCCGGACCAGGCGCCGAAAAACCTGGAGCCAGGGCTTCTGACACATGTCGCTTCGGCTGCATTGGTGTTTTCAGCGCTCAGGGATAGCTTTGATACCCTGACGCTCACCCCGGGAGTTCCTCTTGCGCAGGCCTTTATCCAGGAAGCGCGCGCAGCCGGGAAGCGTGTGATTTCCGAAGTCGCCTATACTGCACCTTACCTCGCGGATTTTAAAATTGTCGGTATCACCGGAACCGACGGTAAGAGTACAACGACTACGCTGATCGCGCAAATACTCCGCGGCCTGGGACACGAGGCGATGGAGTGCGGTAATTTTGGCGTGCCGCTCTCAGAGATTGCGCTTGAGCGTGATAAATTTCACGGCAAGATTCTTGTCTGCGAGCTTTCGAGCTACCAGCTCGAAGAGCCGGGAGAGCTGAGACTCGATGCCGGTATTTTTCTGAACCTCGCGCCTGACCATTTGAACCGCTATGCCGGTGTCGAAGAGTATGGCCGCGCCAAGTGGAATATTGCGCGCTGTCTTAAGGGTGACGCGCCCCTGGTCGTTGCGCAAAATCTCTTGCCCGGCAAAACGGCATACTGGAAAGATAAGCATCCGCTGGTGGATTTCACGCATCCGTTGATTAGCGTCGATACGGAACATCTGACCTCGAGACATTTCAGCGTGACCGGCGATATGGTGCGCAACGCCGAGGTAACACTGGGTGATCTCGCGCGTTCGGCGATTGCCGGCAAACATAACTACTCGAATCTGCTTTTTGCCCTGGAGGCCGTGCGTGGGCTGTTGGGAGAAAATTTTGCGGTTAACCTCGACGCCGTATTTGCTGCTATTAAGCCGCTGCCACACCGCTTTGAGCTGATACCGCAGACGGCGCTGCCGCAGGTTACCTTCATCAACGATAGCAAGGCAACGACCACACAGGCAACTATGACGGCGCTGCAAAATACCAGGCAGCCGGTATTTATCTTTTTAGGCGGGCAAGGAAAGGGAGAGCGCTACCTCAGTCTTGGAGAAAAACTCAACGCCCTTAAAGCGCATGCCTGCATATTCGGGGAATGCCGCAACGACATGGCCGCCGACTTTACGCAGGTGGGTTTTACCAATTTTACGCTGCACGAGAATCTTTTTAAGGCCTTTCACACCGCCAAGCGTATGGTCGTGCAGCAGAAACTGCCACACGCGACGCTATTGTTGTCTCCCGCAGTCACATCATGGGATCAGTTTTCGAGCTTTGAAGAACGCGGGGATTATTTCCGATCGCTGGTCGCAGCGCTCGGGATCGAAACTAAATAACGGTCAGCGACTGAAGAATTTTACCGACCAGCGCAGCTTCTTGCGGTTCAGGCTCACCCTTGCAGTTGTAGAGGGCGAGCACGAAGATGCGGTTGCGCTCTGCCATGAGTGCGAGGTAAAAATGACCGCCGTTGCGGTATTCGCAGGCGCCCATTTGGGTATTATCGCGCTCAAAGAACTGCGCGGCTTCGTTTGAAACTCCCTGCTTGCTGAGGAACAGGGCGAGTTTGTCCGGTATGTCTTTACCGATCAGAAAGGGCGATTGACTTACCAGTTCGCGGTTCTCCGCGCCGGCAAGGTTTGCCGCCATCAGCTGCAGCACACCGCCCGTGCCATAGGGATTGATACCATCGAAAAAACTGGGAATCCCTTCGATGACCTCCATCTCCCACGTGCGTGGGTATTCCAGGGAATACCAGTTTTCGGGAGAAACGAAGGTTTGTGTAGAAGCCATATCAGCCGATCGTCTTTTTATATTCGGTATACGAGTTGCGCGCGGTCAGGGCAAAGAGGCGGATAAACCCCTCGGCATCAAACTGGTTATAGACATCTTCTTTTTCAAACGAAGCGAGCGCGGCGCTGTAGAGTGAATTCGGCGATTTTCGCGCCACAACCTGCGCCGTGCCTTTGTACAATTTCATCTTCACCATGCCGTTGACGACGCGCTGCGTCTGGTCGACAAATGCCTGAAGCGCTTCGCGTTCGGGCGTAAACCACTGGCCGTTGTAGACGAGCCGCGCATACTTGAGGCTGAGGTCATCCTTCAGGTGCTGCAGGTTGCGTTCCAGCGTAATCGATTCGAGATCGCGGTGCGCGAGCGATAAAATCGTACCGCCTGGGGTTTCATAGACGCCGCGCGACTTGATGCCGACCAGCCGGTTTTCAACTATGTCGATGCGGCCGACGCCGTGCTCGCCGCCGATTTTATTGAGGTGCATGAGCAGCTCGAACGGCGGCATCTTTTTGCCGTTTACCGCAACGGCATTTCCGTTTTCAAATTCGATCTCGAGCATCTCGGCCTTGTCCGGGGCTTTGTCGGCGCTCTTCGTGAGAATAAACATATCTTCTTTATATTCATGCCAGGGATCTTCGAGAACCCCGCCTTCATAGCTGATGTGCAGCGCGTTGCGGTCCATCGAATAGGGTTTTTCGGCCGATGCGGTGACCGGAATATTTTCATCTTTTGCATACTTTATGAGGTCTTCCCGGCCGCGGAAATCCCACGTGCGCCAGGGCGCGACAATCTTGAGCTCGGGCTTCAAGGCCATAAAGGTGAGTTCGAAACGAACCTGGTCGTTGCCTTTGCCGGTCGCACCGTGCGCGACGGCGTCGGCGCCTTCTTTTTCGGCGATCTCGACCTGGCGTTTGGCGATCAGCGGCCGCGCGATCGACGTGCCCAAAAGATAGCGCATCTCATAGACGGCTGAGGCGCGCAGCATGGGAAAAACATAATCGCGCACGAATTCGGCGCGCAGGTCTTCGATATAACACTTTGAGGCGCCGGTTTTAGCGGCCTTCTCATCGAGGCCTGCGAGTTCTTCTTCTTGGCCGATATCTGCACAGTAGGCGATAATTTCAGCGTTATACGTCTTCTTCGCCCAATGCAAAATTACCGATGTGTCTAGCCCGCCGGAATAGGCGAGAACGATCTTCTTGATGTTCTGGTTACGCGCTTCTTTCATACATCCGCATTGGAGAGGCGAAACACGCCGTAAATGAATCTCAGTAGGGGAGTTGGAGCACCTTCGCCCGGTTATTGCCGCCGTCGGCGGCCCAGATATAGCCGTTGTCAAAAATCAGGCCTTTCACGAGATTGAAGGTTGTTTGCGTTGTACCGGAATTTGCCGTGGTAAACAGGGTTTGGCCGAGCAACTGTTGCGCAGCCTGGCCGTCGCCCGTGATCGGTAGGTCGTAAAAAACTACCCGGTTGTTGACCTCGTCGGCGATGGCGAGCTTGTTGTTCTGCGCCGCCATGCTGGCGGGAAAATTGAGGCTGGTTGCCGAGGGGCTCGCAAATCCCTGATTTGCAAGAACTGCGGTCGGACCCGTATGGCCGATGACAAAGGCCGGCCTGGCGTTGGAAACCGTGGGTATCGTGGTAAAAACCAGAACGCGGTGATGGCCGGTATCCGCGACATAAAGCCTGTTCGAATAGACCAGAACGTCATACGGAGTACTCATGTAATCGGTATTGGCGCCAAAGGTATAATCGGCACCACCCGTACCGGTACCGGTAAAATTCGACTGTCCGATTACAAAGTCCGCGCCGGCAGCGGTTGTGGTGGGCAGGGAGTTAAAGACGACAACGCGGTTGTTATCTTTATCGGCGATATAAAGTTTGCCGGCAATAGCATGCGTTGCGTAAGGGTGGTTCAAATTGCGGGAATCTCCCGCACCAAATGCATTGGCGGTATTATTGCCCATGCTGTTTTGCCCCAAAACAAAATCTGCCGTTGCGCCGTGTGTTTTAGGAATCGTATTGAAACCGAGAACGCGGTTATTCTGGTTATCGGTGACATAGAGTACGCCGGCGTTTGAGACTGAGGCGTGTACGGGTTCGTTAAAACCCTGGTCATTGGCAACCGCGCCGGCACCGGCATTCATGCCGCTGGCAGTAAAGCTGGTTTGCCCGACAACCACATCTGCCGCGGCAGTTGCCGAGGCGGGAATCTGGTTGAAGATGAGCACCCGGTGGTTTCCGCGGTCTGCGACGATGTATTTAAAGCGGTAGTTGTCGTTCGGGTCGATATAGACCCCGTGGCTATAGGGATTTGAGGCGCCGTTCGCAGCAACGGTACCGCCGCGGTTGGCTGTACCCGAGGTGAAGTTGGCCTGCAGCACCGGGAATGCCACCGCCGCACCGCTGTCGATATTGGCGCCACCGCCGCCATAACTTTCGTTAAGCTGTGAAACTGCAGCACTGAGTGCCGCGGAGAGACCCGTTGCAAAATTTTTCACGAGCGCTGCCGATTTGTATGCTGCAGTATCCTGCGCGCAGATCACGATATCTTTTCCATAGAGGACAACATCGTCGTAGCTCAACTGAATGGCAGCGCTGTTCGTTGCAGCCTTGATGAGTGTTCCGCTTGTCCCCGTGCCGCCGGCGATGCGGCTACCATTACAATCCGCTGCGTGCAGAATGCGGAAACTACCATTTCGGTCGACGGTGAAAGAAAGCGAGAAGGTGACAAGGCGGGTATTTGCTGAATAGCCCGGCGAAGCCGTGGTATCGGATTGAATCCGGATGCTCAGGTCTTTATCTTCGTCAGTGAATTGCTGTAGGTACTGGCCGCAGGCGAAAACGCCAGGCAGTAAAAAGGCGCCGGCAAAGGGGGAAATCCGCCTCATTGCCTATGAGACGATCGAGATGGTAGGCAGGCAACTCATTTTGTTATTTTTTCAGGATAAACCAAAGCATGCTGCTCAGTGAGAACACCAGGCAGATGACAAAACCGCCGATGTTGAAGGGGGTTGGGTCTTCGCTCATACGGAAGCCGAAGATGAGCAGCGGAATTTTGATGAAGATGATCGAATTGAGGAAGATCATCACCATCGACCGCACGTTAAGCGGTTTTTCTTCTTCGTTTGGGTTCATGGCGCCGCGCTGCGCCGTTCAGGAAAAATAAACCCAGAAACCCGCAATGAGCAGGTTGATCATCGCCAGCGGCACGAGTTTTTTCCAGCCCAGGTTCATGAGCTGGTCATAACGAAAGCGCGGAATCGACCAGCGTACCCAGACAAACAGGAAGACGAAGCCGAAGGCTTTGGCGAAAAAGAATGCCGAGCCGATGAGCGGCGCATACCATGTCGCCTTGATCCAGTCAGGTATGAAACCCGGGATGTTGTAGCCGCCGAAGAACAGCAACGCCGCCAGCAGCGAGAGCGTAATCATATTCATGTATTCGGCGATGAAGAACAACGCAAATTTAAAGGCGCCGTATTCGGTGTGGAAACCGACGACGAGTTCGCTTTCGGCTTCAGCGAGGTCAAAGGGCAGGCGGTTGGTTTCGGCGAACATTGTGACGAGAAAAATTAAAAATGCGATTGCCCCGGGTAGCGTTGCGACAAACCAGCGGTTCTCCTGCGCTTTGACAATGCGCGTCAGGTCAAGGCTGCCGGCGAGAATGACGACGACGGCGAGGCTTAAGGCCAGAGCCAGTTCATAAGAGATCATCTGCGCGGTTGAGCGCACCGAGCCCAACAGTGCATACTTGTTATTCGACGACCAGCCCGCGAGCATGATGCCGTAAACTGCCAGTGAGGCCACCGCCGACATATAGAGCAAACCGCCGCCGGGATTCATCACCTGGAAAACAAACTCGCGCTGCCCGGTGGCTTCGCGCATAAAATCCGGAAGCTGCGTAAAAACCGGTGTGAAAGGGATCGCCGCCCACAACATAATGGCGGTCGTCATCGACAACGCCGGCGCCAGTACAAAAATCCATTTGTCGGCATTGCGTGGTATGGTTTCCTGTTTGGTGAGGAATTTAATACCGTCAGCGAGCGGCTGAAGCAGGCCCCAAAGTCCCGCGCGGTTGGGCCCGTAGCGGTCCTGTATGTAGCCCGCCCATTTGCGTTCGAGCAAGGTGTAATAGGCCGCGCCGGTCATCATCGCGCCGAACAGGATAACGATCTTAATCACGACCCAGAGAATTTCACTGTGGTACCACATACTCCCGTCCAACCCCGCTCAGTTAGCGCGCATGTCGAGCAGAATGATATTTCATGTGCTCCACAGCGGAAAAAAACGGAAAAAGAAACTGTAAAACACCGCCTGCTGGTTGAGCGGCCGGTTCCCGAAGATCCGCACTTCGAGGTTCCTGAGGTATTCCTGCACGAAATTCGCCGCCTGCACGGCCGCAACCGGCGTCATGCGCGTCAGTACAATCGGGGCAACAGGGGGGATCACCCCCTGGGTCGCCCGGTCGCGGAGCGCGGCCAGCAGAGGCAGGGCCGCAAACGCGAGCGCCCGGTTCTGCCGTGACACAGTCTCTTTTTCGAAGGCTTTTTTGGGCGTGAGGAAAAGTATCTTTTCCAGGGCGGAGAAATCATCTGCAGTATAAGTCATCTCATCGTAGGCCGTGCGCTGCGCGGCGACGATGCCTTCCATTGTGTCATCGAGATCGCGTTCACCGGAAAGAAAATAAAAACGCTTCCAGGGATCCGATGGTAAGTTCTCGCCGGCGGAAGGCTCGACGAAGCGCGTGATGATGGCGCGCGAGCGTATGGTTTCCTTGAGCAGGTCGGCGGTCTGCGCGCTCAGAAAAAAGTAATGCCGCAAATTGGGTTCTTCGAGTGTTTTCAGGAGCGCGGTTTCTGCTTCGTCTTTGATGCCGGCCGCGTTCTGGAAAATAATCACGCGTGCTTCGGATTTCCACGGTGCATAGGGTAATATTTTCCGCAGCAGGTGCCGCACCGTGCCTTCGGGGGCTTCCTTTTCCGGGCCGATCAGTACGCTCTCTCCCGCAAATTCCACAAGATCGGGATGCCGGCCTTCATTGACGAGTGTCGAGGTGAGCGCTTCGCTGTCGGCTTTTTCACGTCGGTTGAGGTGCAGAATGTCGCGGCCGAGATGGCGCAGGTAAGCGGCCTTCGCGGGTGAAGTATCGCCCTCGAAGATCACCGTCTGCGGCGCGTTCTGGGCCGTAATCTTCAGCATCAGCTGTTAGCCATGCTGGCTACCAGCCGGCTGGTAGACGGGGGTCAGCCAGTGCATGTATTCGGGCATTTCACCGGATACCAGGGAGAAGAAGCGCTGCTGGATCTTCGCCGTTATCGGGCCGATTTTGCCGTCGCCGATCTGGCGGCGGTCGATGCTTTCGATCCAGGCGATTTGCGCCCCAGTGCCGCAGAAGAAGACTTCGTCGGCGACATAGAGTTCGGTGCGGCTGATATCGCGCTCTTCGCTGGCGAGGCCCAGATCGGCGGCCAGCTGCAGAACACTGCGCCGCGTAATACCTTCGAGAATCGCCGAAGCGGTGCCGGGTGTGATGAGCTTGCCGTTGCGGATGATGAAAATATTTTCCGCTGAACCTTCGGAAACCATGCCGCGGTGGTCCAGGAAGATCGCCTCGTCAAAACCGTTTTCGAGCGCTTCAGATTTTGCCAGCGCCGAATTGATATAACCGCCGGTGGCCTTCGCTCGCGCGGGAATCTGGTTGTCTGACAGGCGCACCCATGAGGATACCTGAACATTCATGCCGCGTTTGGTGTCGAGGTAGTCGTTTAGAGGGATAGCATAAAGCGCAAATTTATCTTCGACATTGTGGAGGCGCGGCGACATCGAGAGGTCTGATTTATAGATGAACGGACGCAGGTAGCAGTTCTCTTTCCATTCACCGTCGCGCAGCATCTGGAGCGTGATGTTTTTGAATTCCTCATACGGCATCGCCCAGTGCATGCGCAGAATTTTCGCCGACTGCCTCAGGCGTGTGTGGTGATCTTCAAGGCGGAAAAGGAAGAGATTTTTTTTATTTGCATTGTAGTATGCGCGCATGCCGCCGAAAAAAGCCGTGGCATACTGCAGCGCATGCGTCCGGATATTTACATTGGCGTCTTTGAGCGGAACAAATTTCCCTTCAAAGTACGCCGGCTTTTTTTCAAATTCTTCCATCAAAATTTCCTTACGCCGACTTGCGGGCCCCGAGACCCTCGAGGTAACGTTCGGCTTCGATCGCGGCCATGCAGCCCGAACCTGCAGCGGTGATGGCTTGGCGGTAGAAGTGGTCTTTGACGTCACCCGCGGCGAACACCCCCGGAATATTTGTTGCGGTTCTGTCGGGTTGTGTCACGAGATAGCCGGTTTCGTCCATATCGAGCTGCCCCTTAAAAAGCGAGGTATTTGGCACGTGGCCGATGGCGATAAAAAGTCCCTGCACGGGAAAATCTTCAATGGCGCCGGTGCGCGGGTCTTTGAGTTTTAAACCCGTGACCGTTCCGGTCTTCTCTTCGCCATAGACTTCGTCGACAGTGGCAAAAGTTTTAAAGACAATTTTCGGATTATTCTTCGCGCGATCGACCATGATCTTGCTGGCGCGGAAATTATCGCTGCGGTGCAGCAATGTGACTTTGCTCGCAAACTTGGTTAAGAAGTTCGCTTCTTCAAAGGCCGAATCGCCGCCGCCGACAACCGCAACTTCCTTGCCGCGGAAAAAAAAGCCGTCGCAGGTGGCGCAGGCCGAGACGCCCTTGCCTTTATACGCGAGTTCCGATGGAATTCCCAGGAAACGTGCCGTTGCGCCCGTAGCGACGATGACGGTATCGCCGGTGTAGGTGACACCTTCGGCGGTAACCTTGAAGGGCGCGCCGCCCTTGAGTTCGGCTTTGTCCGCCAGCACCGATTTCAGCTCAGCACCGAACCTCTGTGCCTGCTTGCGAAACTCTTCCATGATCTCAGGTCCCTGGATGCCCGCGGCAAAACCGGGGTAATTCTCGACTTCGCTCGTGATCATGAGCTGCCCGCCGCGTTCAATCCCCTCGAGCACCAGCGTTTTCAGGTTCGCGCGCCCCGCGTAGATGGCCGCGGTATAACCTGCAGGGCCCGACCCGACAATAATCGTATCGTAGTGGTTGTTTTCATTGCTTCCGGCGCTCATAGAATGAAAATAATGGAAATCGACTCATGCGGACAAGATTTTGTGTTTTCTGCCTAAAGCGCCGCGCGAATGGTGGCGCATGAGGCTGCTTAGCGTTCTTTTGATCGTTTTTGGGGTGTGCGGCCTTACCCATTGTACCGCGGGCGTCGCGCACAATGTCGCAGTGATTCTCCCGACGCCGCACCTCAACGCAGAGGGCGGGGGGGCCAAACAATTCGGTAACCTGTTCTTTTACACCGACCGTAACATGCCCGATACGAGTCTGGCCTATGGTGCCCTGGTGTCGGGTAAACCCGCCGAAGCGATGACCCTGCTTGCGCGCATTGAGGCTTCGAACCTGCCCGAGATCCAGCGCGCGTACTGGCAGACCGACGTGGCAGTATGTTTTATTCTTGAGGGCCGCTATAAAGAGGCGGATGAACTCCTGGTACAGGCCGGCATGACCGCCGATGAAGAGGCGATACGGCACAACCACCGCGTCAGCGTCTATTTAAATGAATCACAGAGACTTTCGAAAAAGAAACAGGCGCCGCCAACCATTGCGCCCGATGCTGCCAAAGAAAAGGATGCGAAAAAATAAACGTTGCTTCGTCGCGCTACTGGCGATCGTGGCATCTTTGGCAGGTTGTACGCTCAGCGAACCCTTACCGCAGGATTATTATTCCGGTACGGCAAAAATCGGCGGTGGTAATCCGCCGTCGGTGCCGGTGGTTACTTTTACTGCGGCGCAACTGCGTTTTGATTTTTCAGCATCGATCGATCCCGAAAGCGGCGGTGAAGTCGGCACCTACCTGATCTATACCTATGATGGAGAGCCGTCCACTTATTATGCTCCGCGCGATATTGTACTCACGATAACACCGCCCGCAGCGCGTACGTTCTACTACACCGGACTACAAAGTGGGGTGCGAACGGCGGTTGTAACCGGTTTTGACGGTTACCGCGAATCTGCGGTCACAACGCAGAATAAAATTACTTTCAGTTTTCCGTAACGAAACTTCGTCAGAACCGCGACTGGAATTGCAGCGCAACATTTAAACTGCGAAACTGCCGCGTCAGTTCGCGGAATTCCGTATCGCCCAGCTCTTCATTATACTTGCGCGCGGTGCGGTAACTCGAATAGATTTGCCCGATGTAGGCGCCGGTGGCAAAAGTCGTGAACAGAATCGATTGTACCGCGCTGTCACGCATGAAGCCGTCGTAGGCCAGAAACGCCGCGCCGCCCACGAGGCTAAAACTGACGATGCCGGTATCCCATTCGCCGAGCAGAAAATGGCCGCCGCCGGGCAGCAGCGCTGAAAAGGCGATCGCCCAATAAGGACTTTTCGCAGAAAGCTCCCTGGCTTTTTCAAGAATCGGCAGCGTCTTTTCGAAAAATTCACCGTATTGCGGATTCATCACCGCGCCCGCATCTTTTTTCGCTGACCAGTTTTTTTTCGCCGCCGTCATCCGCTCGAAGGCATCGCTAAATTTGCGGTTTCCCGCCGCCGCCATGCCGGCATAGATCGTATAATCGAGCACGTAAGGAGCTCCCTCGACGTCTGCCTGCAAATCCGTGAAGAGCCTGTCGGCGTTCGAATATTCATGGTTCTCGTAATAGCTTAGGGCAATATAATTCAGGGCGACAAATTTCAGCCTTGAGTCCTTCGATTCCGTCAGCGGCAAAAGTTCGTGTTTGGCCTGCGGAAACCTGCCGCCCTCATAATACATTTTGCCGATCTGGAAATGTACCCATTCGAGTTTATCATAATCGGGAAACAGAAAGATGACTTTTTTGTATTCCGTGATGGCACGGTAATAATCCTGCTCATCGGCAAATGCGTCGGCGAGGGTCAGGAAGGTTTGCGGTTTGGAAAAGTCGGGCTTGGTTTTGCCGGCGGCTTCCAGGGCTGAGGCATTCAGCGACAGGGCTGTGATCAGTACAAAAAGAGAGCGGGGGAGCATCAGTATTCTTTCGGCGGGTCTACCGGGTAATCGCGTTGGCCCGGGTGGCAGCGGATTAGGCGGTCGGTACCCATGACGATACCCTTAAAGAGGCCGAATTTGCGGATCGCTTCGCCAGTATAGCGTGAGCAGGTCGGTGTGTAGTGGCAGGTTGCGCCTGACAGCGGGCTGACATAATTCTGGTAAAAACGTATCAACGGATTTGTTTCGGCGCGGCTCTGTTCATGCACATGCGGAATAGCATCCCCCGTGACGGGATGCGCCCGTGAAATACTCCACGGGTCTTCGGCGCACACCTGGCAGGTCACCGCAAGGGAAAAAATCGCCGTAAAGAGCCGCGGCACCTGCGCAAGTTGCGTTCGTCAGCCGCCCGTCAATGCTATAATAGGATAAATGACGCAACTCAGGATTCAATTTGGGTTGTAACTTTACCGATGATCTAAATGAGAGACTCTATGCTGCGCTTCACATTTGCCGCTATTTTAGCCGTGATTATGTCACCCGCCCTAACGGCGGTGCCATTTTACTGGGAGGCAAAAACCGAAGAACCCGGTTTCACCATCGATGTTCCCTCGCTCTGGAGCCAGGCATCGCGCGCGCGCGATAAGGTGGCGAATGTCCATTTTGAACGCAGGGATAAATCGGGTCGGGTAGCGATCGAAGTCAGGTCATATTCCTCTGAAAATACTGAAATCGACCAGCTCATACTGCAACTGCGCACCCGCCTGGCGGTGAAATACGACCGTGTTTTTCTCGTGAAGAGAAAAGAGCTCGGTTTCCGCAAGGGTATTGAAAAGCAGATTTGGAGTGCCCGCATCGGCAAAAAAGTCTATACGCTGACGACGGCTTTTGTGGTCGCCGAAGACAAAGTCCTCCAGCTGATCTGTGTTTCGCCGGTTAGCCGCCAGAAAGAATATGAGTTCGTTTTCGACAATGCACTTCTCTCGCTCGATTTCTCCGACGGCCGGCCTGAAGGCGAAGGCAAAACTGAGGCTCCGGCAGCCGCCGAGGCACCAGCCGCAGCCGCACCAGCGGTAGCTCCGGCAGCGCCTGCAGTTCCCGGTGCTACTGCACCGGCGGCGGCAAAACCGAAACCGCCTAAAATTGAGTTTTAATTGTAAGGATAAGTATGACAAACATCAAGAAACTCCTCGCGATTCTCGCCGCTACGGCCATGGTCGCAGTTCTCGGCGTAACGCTTTCGGCGCAGGATAAACCCGCAGAGGCCGAAGCCGCACAGGCGCCTGAAGAGGGCGATGACCTGGGCGCTTTGGGAAAAGAGCTCTCAGACCTGTGGGGTGAAAAAGCCTGCGTCGCCGAACAGGCGAGCAAGTATGAAGAACCGGTGATCTCCATTGCCTGCGACGCAGAATACACGAGCGCCGAGCGCGATAAATTTCTGGATTTCCTCTTTAAAAAGGGCTTTGCCTTCCGCGGCGAGTCTTATGATATCAAGGGAACGACCGGGCACTATTGGTATAAATTTGATAAGAAGGATGGCTCGCGGAGCCGACCTGTCTTTGTCCGCCTGCATATCACAAGCCAGGGGCCACTTTGGGGTGCTGCAAGACAACCTGCGCAGATCGCCGTTTATGTGGATTACCTCGCCACTGCCGACGAACTGACCGCCTGGCAGACACTCGGCATTCCCTTAACGTTTGGCCTTAAGGCAGCTGAAGGCGCCAAAGAACTCGCCCAGCAGATCGAAGAGTACAAACAGGAATCCTGGCTGGCCCTCGACCTTAAATCCGGCACTTTTTCAGAACCCGATCAGAGCGCGTCGGTGCGCGACATCGTCGAACAGGACCTGATCGGCCCGCATATCAAAGCTTCGCTCGAACAGACGGGCGATGTCTGGGGTTTTGTCGTGCGTGACCTGAATAACGTTACGACCACGGTCGCCTCGGCGCGCGCGGTCTTTACAGCCATGAAAGCCGAGGGGAAATCCTTCGTGTTGCTGCCGGCGCGTTACAATAAAGCACTGACGACGACTGCGAATGTAATGAACATGAACCACCGCCGCGTGACATACGACATGGCAGCGATGTGTAATAAAGAACCGGGTAAAATCTGGGCCTACCTGAAAAGCAAGGCGGGCTCGGGCGGTATCATCGCGCGTTTCCCGGCGAGTTACAAAAAGTGTGCCCATCGCCTCAGCCGCACGCTGAAACGCGACGGCAGGGCAGAGTTCAAGACCCTCAGCAGCTTCTTTGGTTATAAAGCCACAGCGCCCGGCAAGGGCGAATAACTAAACTGCCCGGAAGAAATCCCGGGTAGTTGATCAAGATCTTTAGAGATTATTACAAGAGCTGCTGTTGCGGCACTTTCTGACATCCATCACAGCCTTTTCATTGATCAGTGCCATCTCGCCCGCGGCATTCTGTACGGCCCAGGTAACGGCGTTTTTCCATACACCCTGATTGCTTGTCGTCAGCTTGTCGTATCCCGAGCGCATACGGATGTGGTAGGTATAGAATGCCTGTTCGATGATGATTTTATGCACATTGCCCGGGGGCAGGTTGTAACGATTTTGTTTGCCGTTGAGGTAGGCCTGTAAGTTCGCATAACCGGGGCACTCACCGGTATAATTCCGGCTTTCGTAGTTCTTATCGTCATCGCAGGTACCGATGTTACGCGTGCCATAGTGGTCGTCGGCAAAGCTCTCGTAGTCAGAGTGATTGTAACCGCTGGTAATCCAAATGTGCGACTGCTGCGTGACGTCGCCGGCGTAATGGTTGGCGAGCGCATAATAAAGAATCTGATCGCCGGTTGCGGTATAATATCTGCCCTGAATAGCGGCGTTTTGCAGGCTGTGGTCCCGGCTGCTTAATCCCTCAAGCCATGCTTCATTAAAATAGAATGTCGCGGCATTGTACGCAGGTTCGAAAATTGCCCAGTCCTCATTGCCGGTAAAGAAACTCAGCGCATTTCCCGCTGCCCCGCCTGGAACTGTATTGGGGAATTGGAAGGTACCACCGTATTCCGAACCTTTGTCGGGGCAGGCGCCGATAACAGCAGTGTCGCTGTAACAGTTGTAGTTTGTGCCGTCGTCCGTACCGAGCTGCTTCGAACCGCGGGGTGTTCCCAGCGGTGTGGTAGAGCCATTCTGCTGATAATCCACAATCGGATTTGTCTGCATCGGTGTGGCAGCTGTCGTCCACTCGGCGCAGCTTGAATCCGTGCAGCCAGGGATGTTGATGGTAAACGGTGCGGAACCGAAACCCGTGGCTATCAGAGAATCGACGCTGCCGAATTCCTGAAAACCATAGGTGCCGTTGTAGCCATAACCATCAATGGTATTGTAATTGTTTGTCACGAGCGGATCGCCGCTGGAATCTGTAAATTTCAGGTTGATGAAGTGCGTATAGGTTGTGATGTTATTGCCAAAGGCGCTCCAGCTGAAGAAGAACAAATGGTCGATAAAATTATCTTGCAGGTAGTCAATCTTGACCCCGCCGACGCGGTGAATGCCGATCGCCCCGCATTGTGTGTTGTCACCTGCGCTCATCGCATCAGGCGTATAGTTAATATTGACGCAGGTGCCGCTGTAGCGCCCGCCCGCTTTGGCCTTCAGGTAATCTGCAGCCCAGCGCATCTGGTTTGAACCCTGAAATTCCATATAGAGGAAAGATTCTTCAGGCAGGTTTTTGTGCACCTTGTCCCAGAACGCCGCTACCGGTGTCAGGGCCGCTGTAAGAAACAGGATGCAGGCGGTTTTCAGGCACTTACGGTACATTCTGTACCTCGACCGAGAACTGACCGTTCTGGATCGGTGTTTTGACCGCCGGGCTCAATCCCTCGTTATAGACCACAACGCCGCCAAACGAACCCGTGAGTTGCGTCAGCTTGCCATTCACCACGGTCGGGGTAATCCGTACAACCAGCGTGGTATCACGGTATTTATTTTCGCGCATCACGCCGTCGCCCGAACGGATACGTTCATCGCGCGATTTGCCTACCCATGTCGGGCCGTGTTTTTTGTATTCGACGCGGATTTTCTTACGTTTCTGCCTGCGTTCTTTCATCAGGCGATAACACAACTCGCTATGGCGGAAGTGTTCGCGGCATTCATGGATGCGCTGTTCGGGGCGGTCTTCGGGATCGTCTTCGAAGCCTCCCGTGTCGACATCTTCTCTTTTGTGATATTGAATAAAATTGTCGCGGGCCAGCGTCACGTGCGGAGCAAGCGTATAGACACCCTTGTTGCTCATCAGTACCAGCGAAACCGGATTATATTCCGATGAGATTTCCTGTACTGAGTCCAGAGCCCCCTGCGGGAGTTCGGCAGTAATGGCAAACATGGCTTTTGCCGTCAGGTCTTTGACACCAATGATCAGCTGGGTTTTGCCGTTTTTGTTGGTGATAACTGCGTGGCCGCCGGTTAACGAATAGTTACGCCCGGCAATACGGAATGATACACCGGATTCGGCATACGCGAAACCGGTGAGTGCAAAAACCGTAACCCAAACTAATCGGCGCATACTACCTTATACAGTAATAGCAGCAAAAAGGTTACTGGCGCCAGTTTAATAGCGAACAAATGTATTCTATAATCACAATCGTTCACCATCCGGTATTCGTGGCATTGGGCGTGAGTACTAGCGGCGCAGATGAAGTGCTGGCTGTCAGGTGCTTCCAGCCTGCCTTACCCGCGTTACGGATAGCTCCCAAGTCTGCGGCGGCGCGGCTTACGCCACCATCTGAGGCCGAACATGAATAGGCCGTATTTTCCGCAGTGCTGGCATCCGAAGAGACGCAGATACCGGTGAGCTGCGTCACCCTGTCGTTTAGTCCGAATACGGGCCGCTCCGGCATTGGCCAGAAAGATTGCAGGTTGTTATAGAAGTGGGTTAGCGGGCCGACCACCATCTGCTGCGTCAGGGTGCCGTCACGGTCCGTATAGTACAGGGCATCCTGGATGCCTTTATAGGGCAGGCTGCACTCGGCCTTCGTCGTATCGACAGTGTCGTTTTCACCGGTGGCGCAATAGGTAAGAATAAACGTGCCGTCGGTACCGTCAAAGCCGGCGGTGTCGCGCAGGCTGATCGCCATCGGAAAAGTCAAAGTTCCGCTCGTGCGGTCGGGTTGAATAAACGCGGCCTGCGCAATGCCGACAGACAGGATCGTGCCGGCAGGCGTATACATATCGCTGAACTCATAGACCAGGCGGAGCTCCTCGTCGTTATAATAATAGAGTTTCAGGCCGCGCGTTGTTCCCGCGCCGGTGATCTTGATCTCGGCCCAGTCTTTGGCACCGAATGTACCGACGCTGACGCTGCCAGCAACGCGGACTTCATTAATAATTGCGGTGGCGAAAGCGCCGGCAGGGCCGTTGACATGGAGTACGCTGCCGCCCGCATTGCGGACTCCGGCGACATCGCTGTCTTTGCACGTCGCGTTGGCTGTTACACTATAACGACAGGTGGGCGCGGTCATTAAATTTGTCGAGAGCGCAACGATGACCTGCGCGCTGCTGTTTCCCGCGGTGATTCCCGTGACTGTCGGCGCGCCGCAGCCACCCTGGGTCAGTGCAACCGAGATCTTGCTTGCAGCTCCGATACAGTTATTAACCGCACTCGTCATATTGCTGTCGAAGGTCACTGCGATCTGGCTTGTTGAGATCGCCTCAACTTTCTTGATAACGGGATTCACTTCCGTGGCATAGATATACCCTGCAGATGAGTAGGTGCTAGCCGCTTTGGCGGTACAGCCATCAAATGAAGTTGTGCCATTAGAATCCTGGCGGCTGGTGCATGTGTAAGCAGCCCCGGTACTATGCGAAAACCAGGCATCCGCCAAATTGCCGGAAACTACATTTGGGCAGGTCGGCAACGTTGCCGGCGGCCATGAGCCACCCGAGCCGGCACTGCAACCACGGCGTTCCATCGATTGCGTAATCTTTGTGCCTGAAAAATCATCATAAACCCCGGCGGGCGCGGTGAAGCCGTCACCCGCTTCGTCGATCAGGTTCATCGCTTTATCGAAGAGGCGTATTTTAAAACTGGAATTCGAAATTTTAAAACCTTTTGTGCCTGAAAATTTGAAGTGTTCTGTCGACAGCGCGCCGCCGCTCGAGTTTCTGATCTCCCCACCCTGATCGTCATAGACGATTTGTTCGTCGGCGCCGGTATCGGCAAAGGCAGAAGGTTTGTTATTGTAAAAAAGGCGAATCTGTCCGGGGCAGATGACGTTGGGCTGCGGTGTCGCATAAGCTGCAAATCCCGAGCAGGACTGGCGATTTTCATAGTACCAGTTATAGTTATCGGGTATGGGGTAGAGGTTACGTTTGTCATTTGTGCCCCACTGTATCGCCCAATGGGAGACATCGATCGGGGCAGAACTGTTGTTCATGATTTCCACGAAATCATCAGTCTTATCGATGGTGCCGCCGTCCGATGCGCCACCCCAGCCGACTTCGGTGATGATGATGTCGCGCAGATTCGCGGTGTGGCCGTGCTTTACGACCTTGAGCGCCATGTCGTTGGCAATCCCCCAGGCGCCCTTCCATTGTTCGTAGATTGTATTCACTACACGTGCCTGGTTGACAATGATGACATTCTCGTCGTTATTATTGATCGCGTTGTTCGACCAGTTAAACGAACCTGTGGCCATGCGCGCATTGGGTGTACCTGCGTCGACGAGTACGGTCTTGCAGTGCATCTTGCCGCCGTGTGCGGGGTTGTTCTTCACCGAGGTGTTTTCGTTGCCGTCCCAGCGCACGAAGGGGCCTGTCGGGTTCATCGAACCGTTGTTATTGAAACCCGCTGAATAGAGTTTGGGCGCTTCTTCTGAAACCCCGATGATAAATGTCGAGTCATGGATGCCATAGACGGGTATGCCCTTTTGCCGCGCCATCTTCACCATGGCGGCATCGAGCTCATCATGCGTGTTGGCAAAAATCATATAATGGATGCTGGTCGTCGCCGATTCAACCAGGTTGATGATGCGGTCCATGGCTTCGTCACCCTGGTATGGGGAAAAATAAAGTTCGAGTACGCTGTTGTTCATTACGACACTCGTCGTTGCATTGCGCTGGCGTTTCTGCGAGGCGAAGAGGCCGTTGTGCATCTGCAGAAATTCATCTTTGTAAAGTTTTACGATGGTGTCGTTCTGGATGATATACCAGTTGTTGTTGTTGCGCACCATGTCGGTATCGGAAATATTCCCCGTGCCCATGAAGACGTATTTGTCGTCGACAACGGCGAATTTGTCGTGCTGAATGCCATTCGCGTTACCCAGTGTCATATTAATGTTGTTCACATACATCGACTGATAGCCGCTGGTGTAGAATTCGTCGATGTCTCCGACAACGCGCACGTCAATATTGCGCTGGTATGCCCTGAGCACTGCCTGGACAACGGAGGTCTTGTTGAAGTTATAAACCGACAGATACATGTAACGTTCCGCGCCGTCGATGAGCTTTACCAGCTCGTCGTCGACCTTCTTATCGATCATTGTATCCTGGTCTTTGCCCGGTTCGGAAAAGAAGACGGAGAAACGTTCGCGGCCGTCACCGAGCCCGGGGTCGTTAAAACCCATTTTGCAGTGGATAAGGCTGAGCATAAGTAACGGCAAAAGGCTACGCGATAATTTTGCGATCATTGCTTTGTACTTCCGCAGGGGCACAATAACGCACCACCGGTAAACGATCAGGGTAAGTCCCTTACGGTGGTCAAATAAATTTTGTTATATGCCGGGCTTCGATATCGGTTAGCTTAGAAACGCCACAAACCTTCATGGTTTGCCTGAGTTCTGCAATGTAATATTGTAATAACCTCATGACCCCGGCGCGGCCGTGGCCCACCGCCATGATGGCAATGGGCCGCCCAATGAGGATTGCATCTGCGCCCAACGCCAGCATACGAAAAATGTCGGCCCCCGAACGCACACCGCCGTCCGCTAAAACCTGTACGCGGGGAGCGTTGCGGCGAATAAAGGCGGCGATTTGCGGCAAGACCCGCGCCGTACCCGGCATGCCGTCTAAGACACGGCCGCCATGGTTCGATACCGCAATCGCAGATGCACCGGCCTCGATGGCCGTGGCCGCGTCCTGTTCGGTCATGACACCCTTGATGATGAACGGCAGTTTTGATACCGAGGCGAGCTCTCTCAGTTCGGCGAGGGACTTGTGCCGGGTTTCCGCGCTCTTCAAAACCATCGTTTTAAACGAGACGCCGTCGATATCCATGCCCCAACCGACGGCACCAGCTTTTTCAGCTTCCTGAATCCGGCGGATAAGTTCCGTTTGGTCGGTGCGCGGTTTGAAAATGGGTATGCCGGTACCGAGCATTTCAATTGCGTGCAGGCCGGTCTTGTATTTATCCGCCGCCGCGCCGTCGCCGAAGGTTGGCATGAGGTTCAGGTGTTTCATCGCCGTGCCGGTTTCGAGAGCATAGTCGTATTCCGTGATGGATCCCCCCATGTTCGTCACGCTGCCGGTGATGGGAGCGGAAAAAACCGGCGCGAGGAGCTCCAGCCTGTCGTCATGGAAAAGACGAAATGTTGTGTCCGGTGCCTGCACTTTGTTTTCCACCGTCGTGTATGCAGGTGTAATTTTATACTCCGCGAGCGCGTTAAAATTATCGCGGAACGTATTCATGTCGCCGCGACCACCCATACCCGGTACGCCCGAGGCGCAGTATCCGCCGTCGCAGACCTTGCAGACCCAGCAGAACTCATTGTTGAATTTTTCACGCGCTGTCTTCGCCATCGGCCGCGCATTATAGGCGGGAATTTTGCTTTCAAATGGCAGTTCAGTCTTCAGGCGATCGAAGACGGCTTCGGCTGCAGCCAGCGTCGGTGAGTGGATGACAGAGTGGATGACCTTGCCGATGTTATTCTGCAGGTTTCCGACAGTGTCTCCCTCTTTGTAATTGCAGATGATTTCTTTGAGGCCATCGGCGGCATATTTTTCCTTCAAGGCCGCGAGTTTTTCCGTGGTGGGTAATCCCACAAGTTCGCCGGGGTCGGCATAGAGCGAGCGCTCGATGGCGATACCTTCGGTTCTAAGGGCCGTCGCATAATCAGGCACGACGGAAGCGTCGCGCAGCATCAGGCGCGCAAACATCTGCATGAGGCTCTTGCCATGTGCGGCTTTGTACGTGTGCGTGCTCATGAAGCCGCCCGAGAGCCGGCCGGCAATTTCGCCGATGACGATGTCGCCCTTCGGCGTCAGGCGCAGATCGCCCTTGAGCGCGCCGTGGTAAGGTTTGTCCGCGAGCGTCGAGAGTGAATCGGCATAAGATTGCATGGTCTTCAGGATCTTCGAATACTCTTCTGCGGAAAAATTTCCCGGCAGTGTGTGGCCGTTCTCGATAAAAAAATGGCGGTCCTTGATTTCGATGAGGCGATCGGCAACGCCGGTCAAAAATACTTTGCCTTCGAAGCAGAGCGCATCGACCGAGATTTCGCGCGCGGGCACGAAATGTTCGAGAATGACTTCGCCATTTTTATCGGCATGGGCAGAAAACTCAAAAGCAAACGCCAACTCTTCCGCCGACCTGAGGTACATGACCCCGCGCGCGCCCATGTTCTGTACCGGTTTGATGACAAAACCTTCTGCCGAGGGGTTTTGTTTTGCCCAGTTTTCGCAATCCTGCTTTTTGGTGGCGTATGTATACGCCGGGTGAGGGTGCCCATGTGCACGGCAGAAGTCGCGCATTTTGCCCTTGTGTGTCAGCACAATGCCCTGGGCAGTATTGAGTCCCGGAAGATCCAGCGCATCGTTGACACGCCCCACGATATGTGAAAAATCCGTGGCGAGAGTACAGACAAAGGCCAGCTTGTCGCGCATGGGTCTGAGCTCGGCGATAACCTTTTCCGCATCGGCGATCTGTACCTCGCGGAATTCGTCGGCATCATAACGCGCGAAGGCGTTGTTGTCCTGGTCGAGCGCAACCACGCGCAGCCCCATTTGTTTCGCCTCGCGGATGAACGGTTGTTGCAGGCGGCCGGCGCCGAGAATGGCAACGGTTGCGGGCATTAGGCTTGAGGGGGCGCCTCGGCGCGCTCGATCACAAAGGAGTGCATGCCTGCATCGGTTTCGGGTTTGATCGCTGCGAGAATTTTACGGTGGATCGCCATCGTCGCCATACCCCTGAAATTTTCATCGCTGATTTGCAGGCGGTAATGTGTTTCACCGTCAAAACCATGCAAATGGCCGGCATGGTCAGCGGAGTCATCAAAGATCCGGAAAGCTGCCGCCGGGAACGCCTGGCGTAAAAGCTGAGCGAGTCGGTCGTGCCGGTTCATATTTCCTTATCGGATTTTTTATTCCGGTTGAAAAGGCGTAATGGGCCCCGGCGGTGAAAACGCCCGATTTTTAAGTTCGGCGCCAAAGCTTTCGGCGACGCCCAGGCGCACGCGGCGGATCAAATCATATTTATTGTACGAAGGCAGAATATTGGTCATAAACTCGGCATGGCGCCGGCCCTTGCGGTACTCGGGCTCTTTCGGTGGAGGCCGCAGGTAGTAGGGTATCGTGCCGATGGCCTTTTTGTCATAGAGCAAAGTGCCGTGGTGCATAATCCAGCCCCGCTTACGGCACTGCGCATTCCCCGAAAATTTACGGATTGCGCCGCGGCATAAAATCGCCAGGTCGGAGTATCCCTGCCGGGAAACTTTGGAGCCCAGCCGGCAGGCGACGGCGGCGAGAATTTTCTCATACGAGAAGCCGACATTCATGAATTCGGGAAATTTTTCCAGGGAAAGAAACAGGCTGTAGTTGAGGTTGCCATCCGCATGGATGACCGAGCCGCCCCCCGATATGCGCCGGTAGACAGGGGGATGTCCCTTGTGCAGCCAGATCTCTTTTTCCTTTTCGAGTGATTTGCCGAGCACCAGCGCGGGAAAATTTTCGTAGAACAGCAGGTACATCGACGCCGGGTCTTTTGCTGCACGCAGGAAAAAATCTTCAAAGGCAAGATTCACACCGCAGTGCCTGGATTTCAGCAGCGTGGTGTAGAGAATCACAGCTCAGGTAAGCTTAGCGATTTTGAGTTCCGCTGCGGTCGCGTGGTTATCGAGCACGAAATAGTTCCGCTCGTCCGAAAGCGCCGGCGCGATGGTGTCGCGCGCAAGGGTGCGCAGCGGCACGTCTGCATCCGCGTAGCGGATGGTGAAATCGGCAGGCAGCGAGAAGATATGCTTCGTGGCATTGGATAGCCCTTTAAGCTTCAGAGAGCCAGCCGCCAATTCGAGGCCCGTGACTGACCAGGGCGTATAGATGTTCTCCACCTTAGCTTCGCCGGTGAGCCATTTCTCGCGAAAACCCGAAAGCCAGATGATAGCCTCGCTACCATCGACGAGCGCCATTTCGCGCGCAACCAGATTGCGTATCATAATGATCGCTTCGGCTGAGGCCCAGCCATGGAAGCCGTCGCCCATGCAACCACCGCCGGTATTGACGTGGATCGCTTCGGGGAAGGTATATGCCTTTTGTGCCTTCTCGCGGATGCTGCGGATAATTTTCCGCGCCTCGGCGGTGCGGCCGAAATAGAGATAACTCTCTGCCATCTGCAATGTCAGGTAGGGGTTGAGCCCGGAATGGATATTTTCCTGGAAAAAGCAGCCGCGGAAAAAATAATTATCGCGGATGATGTTCAGGGTGCGCATCAGGCGCTGGTCGGCGAATTCTGCCACCTGTAGCGGGTAGGCGGCGGCGATCGAACCGATCATGCCCGCGTCTTTGCCACGGCCCAATGCCGCCGGCAGATACGAATAGGCCGCCAGATAGCGGTTGAGCGAACCTGAGAGATTGTCATAGATCTTGCGCGCGCGCTCCTCGAGGCCAATGACCTTGAGGTGGGGCTGAATTGCTTTCAGCCCCCCGAGCGCCCAGAAATTATCCCAGAGATACCAGTCAGCCGGCCCCAAATGTTCGGCGGAAAAACCCGGTGGCAATACACCACCATGCTGCAAACTGGCTTTTTCGATCCATGTCAGCATCTTCTCAATCTGTTTCTTGAGCTGCTGGATGACCACACCATCATGGGTGAAGCGCACATATTGCGCGAGAATCCACAGCGCCTGGCCATTGGCATCCCACTCGCCGCTCTGCGACAGGAAAAGACCCGAAGGTTTGACCAGGCCGACAAAACGTTCGATGATCGGCCGCACGGCTTTTTTCGCCCCCATGAGCAGCAGCGCATACATCATGATCACGGCGTCGCGGATCCAGAAATGGTGGTAGGTATAAGAGCCGGGTTTGATCGAATCAAAGTCCCAGAGCGCGATGAGATGGCTCTTCGCATGTTCGAGCCAGTCGCCGTATTCCTTCGGCAACTCGGCCGTCAGCATATCGCCGAAATATTCATCGACGATTTTGCGTGCGCTTTTGTCGGCCAGCGCGGCCGGCATGTATTCGGCCTGGTGGTCGCGGATGGTGCCTGTGCAGCGGTCAGCAGCGCTGAAATAAAACGCGGCTGTCGTGAGCCCGATCGAGTCTTTGGCGTCGTGCGCTTCGCGGAAGTTTTCTTTTTTGCGCGCCAGGCGCCGTATGCGGGGGACAATCCGCCTGAGCGCATCGCCGTTCTGCCAGTCTGAGACCAGCGCATGGTCGGGTGATTTTTCGAAGCTGAAATCAGCGTCGCCCGTCAGTTGGTGTTTTTTTTCGCTGTAATGCAGTTTGTAGAGCAGGGCTGGGCCTTCGACATTGAAGGGTCGCACCGAAAGCAGAATCGGCTTGGTACCCGAGGCCTTGAACTCAATACCCGTCGGCGTCGCGGTGTACTCGACAGAGATGCCCCGCCATTTACAGACAATGCGGTTCGCAGCCTTAAGTTCTAGTTTGACGTCTGCCGCGTTTGTCTGCGGGCGCACGAGGCGGCCATTGTCATAGGTGGCAAACTCGAGTGTGTAGGAGCCGGGATAAACCATGATGCCGCCCGCCATATCGACCGAGGCTTCGATCGCGCGGCCGGGAAAACCAATCGCCACCCAGTTGCGCTGTGTCTGGTTCATTGAGAGAATGTTGTGTGAGCGCGGCAGAAACGACGTTGATGAGGGATTGTATTGTTCTTCGGCCCAAAGCGGCGGCAGAAATTTTCTGTTAAACTGGAAAAAGCTGTAGTTCCAAAACCCTGAGGCGAAGAGCCGCGAATTCATCGGCAAGGTTTCGGCGGGCCATTCGGTCTTGGTGGGGTTGCCCAGCTTCATTGCCGAGCGCAGCATGTCGGTGGCGTCCAGGGGAACGCCGACACGGCGCAGGAAAAAGCGGCCGATCGAAAGTTTAACCCGCGACCAACGCGAGTCTTTCGGTAAAACATATTCGCTCTGGCGGCGGAGCGGTGCGGCGGGCGGGCGACGGATGGTCACGCGTTGGATTTTTTTCCGCGCGTCACGATGTAACCAAAAATCGCGGCCGTGAAAAACATCAGGATGCTGTAGATCGCGGCCGGCATGGCGATCGCGGTGTTCATGAGTACGGTTGTGGCGACCGCGATCGCGAGCGTACCATTGTGTATGCCGATTTCCATGCCGACGGCAATCGCCTGCGGTTTTTCGACGCCGAAAACCCGCGGCGCAATATAACCCACAATGAGGCTCAGGGTATTGAAGAGCAGCATGACGAGACCCACATTCTTGAAATTATCGGCGAGTGTCGCCCGCTGGTCGACAACGGCGACGACGATGGCGAGTACCAGGGCAATGACCGAAAGAATCTTGACCGGCTTATCGAGTTTTGCCGCGACACCCGCTGCGAAATGCCGTATCAGCATACCGATCGATACCGGGCCCAAAACGACGGCAAAGACCTGGATTACCTTTTGTGTCGGCAGCGGCACCTGTTGGTTCGCCGCGAGAAAGTGTGCGAGGCTGAAAGTGACAATGAGCGGCAGTGTGAAAAGACTTAAGAGGCTGTTCACGGCGGTGAGTGTGATGTTAAGCGCGACATCCCCCTTAAAAAGATGGCTGTAGAGGTTTGCAGTCACACCCCCAGGAGATGCGGAGAGCAGCATCACGCCGACCGCGAGCGTGCCCGGCAGGTTGAAGAGCTTGCAGAGCGCAAAAGCCGCAGCGGGCAGAATGAAGAGCTGACAAAACAAGCCGATAAAAGCCGCCTTGGGATAACGCACGACGCGCGCAAAATCGCCGATCGTGAGGTGCAGCCCCAGCCCCAGCATAATGATTGCAAGGGCAAGGCTCAGTATTTTGGTCAGTAAGACGATGTCCATGGGGCGGGGTAAAACAAGGGTTCATATATTAAAGAAGAAAAAAGATTTAAACGGGATAAAAACAATCGGCAAAGTTTTTGCGCGTCGCACAATCTGTGAACTGGTGCGAAATACTTCGTTCTTTTTTCTAAAACTTTTCCCAACTTCGATTGACGCAATGTGACATAATGTGAATTCCATCCCTAGGTCTCTTCCCAGGATTTTCTACCGGTTAAGCCGATAGAAAATCCCCGGACAGCACGATAATAAAGTTAGTAGGGGTGTCTAAAGGGTCGAACCATCGACTTTTTAGACAAACCTATAGGCGCCCGCGGATTTATCCCGCAGGCGTGAATTTGTATATTATATTAAGGGGTAGCTTATGAAAATTGCGCGGCATTTCACACAAAAAGGTAAGGACATCTATAGTGACATAATCTTTGAGAAACGGACCTCGAAGATTACGAACACTGACGGTTCGGTAGCGTTTGAAGCGAGCGAGGTGGAGGTCCCTTCATCGTGGTCCAACGTTGCGACCGATATTCTCGCGCAGAAGTATTTCCGTAAGGCTGGCGTCGCCAAGGCATTGACCCCCGTTGCCGAAGAAGGCGTTCCCGAGTGGCTGCGCCGCCAGGTGCCCGACGAAGAGCAGCTCGCTAAATTCCCCAAAGAAGAGCGTTATACCCGTGAAACTTCGGCAAAGCAGGTCATGCACCGCCTGGCTGGTGCGTGGACATACTGGGGTTACAAGCACAACTATTTCTCCAGCGAAGAAGATGCGCGCGCATTCTATGACGAGCTTTCATACATGCTGATGAACCAGATGGCGGCGCCCAATTCACCGCAGTGGTTCAACACGGGCCTGCACTGGGCCTATGGTGTGGATGGCCCCTCGCAGGGACACTTCTATGTCGACCCGGTCACCGGCAAACTGGTGAAGTCTAAATCTTCATACGAGCACCCGCAACCGCATGCCTGCTTTATCCAGGCGGTCGACGATGATCTCGTCAATGCCGGTGGTATCATGGATCTCTGGGTGCGCGAAGCGCGCCTCTTCAAATACGGTTCCGGTACCGGTTCGAACTTCTCCGCACTGCGCGGCGAAAACGAGCGCCTCTCGGGTGGCGGCAAATCTTCTGGGCTCATGAGTTTCCTGAAGATCGGCGACACTGCAGCCGGCGCAATCAAGTCAGGCGGCACAACACGCCGCGCGGCGAAAATGGTCTGTCTCGACATTGACCATCCCGATGTTGAAGCATTCATTGACTGGAAAGTCACAGAAGAGGCGAAGGTCGCGAGCCTTGTCGCGGGCTCTAAAGCCATCCGCAAGGTCATCGTCGAAGTTCTGGAAGCAGTTAAAGGCTGCGTCAAACAACCGTCGCTGCTCGACCCCAAGCAGAATAAAAATCTCGCGCTCGCACTGAAAAAGGCACGCGCCTCAAACGTGCCCGATAGTTATGTACAGCGGATTATCCACCTGGCACGCCAGGGCTTTACATCGATCGAATTCGAAGAGTACGATACCGACTGGACATCGAAGGCATACCTGACTGTCGCCGGCCAGAACTCGAACAATTCTCTGCGCCTTTCGAATGCTTTCCTGAAAGCAGTCGAAACAAACGGCGACTGGGAGCTCACACGCCGCATCGACGGCAAAGTGCACAAAACGATTCCGGCTCGCGAACTTTTCGACAAACTTTCGTTCGCCGCGTGGTCATGCGCCGACCCGGGCCTGCAGTTTGACACGACGATCAACGAATGGCATACCTGCCCTGAAGACGGCCGCATCAATGCGTCGAACCCGTGCAGCGAGTATATGTTCCTCGATGACACCGCCTGCAACCTTGCATCGCTCAACATGATGCGCTTTTACGACGCGGAAAAAAACCGTCTCGACGTCGACGGCTACAAACACGCGATCCGTGTCTGGACCGTGGTGCTCGAAATCTCTGTGCTCATGGCGCAGTTTCCTTCGCAGCGCATTGCCGAACTCTCGTACAAATTCCGTACGCTGGGCTTAGGCTACGCAAACCTCGGAACATGGCTCATGGTCTCAGGCATTCCGTATAACTCTGCGCAGGCAAACGCCATCACGGGCGCCGTTACGGCAATCCTCACCGGCGTCAGCTACAAGACTTCTGCAGAGATGGCATCTGAACTCGGGGCATTCCCGGGTTACGAAAAAAACCGCGAGCACATGCTGCGCGTCATGCGCAACCACCGCCGCGCTGCAAACAACGCGGCTGAAAGCGAGTACGAAGGCCTCAGCATTTTCCCGGTCGGTATCAACGGCAAGTATTGCCCGGATTACCTTCTCGCAGACGCTCGCCTTGCGTGGGATGAAGCCCTCGCCCTCGGCGAAAAGCACGGCTACCGCAATGCGCAATCCACCGTGATTGCACCGACAGGCACCATCGGCCTCCTGATGGATTGCGATACCACGGGCATCGAGCCTGACTTTGCGCTGGTGAAGTTTAAAAAACTCGCGGGTGGCGGTTATTTCAAGATTATCAATAAGTCAGTGCCGATGGCATTGCAGCACCTGGGTTATCAGAAAGACCAGATCTCGAAAATCATCGAGTACATAGTCGGTAGCGCAACGCTGGTGGGAGCTCCCCATGTGAACCGCGAAAACCTGAAACTGCGCGGTTTTACCGACGAAGTTCTGGATACGATCGAAGAGGCGCTGCCGACGGCGTTTGATATCAACTATGTCTTTAACCGGTTTGTCGTCGGTGAGACATTCCTTTCGAATACGCTGAAGATTCCGAAAGAAGTTTTTGAGCGTGTCGATTTCAACCTGCTGCAGCACATCGGTTTTACCGCCGAGCAGGTGGGCATCGCCAACGAAGCGATCTGCGGTACCATGATGATCGAAGGTGCGCCTTTCCTGAAAGACGAGCACCTGCCGGTCTTCGATTGCGCAAACAAGTGCGGTCGCCGCGGTAAACGTTTCATCCAGTACGGGGCGCATATCAATGTTATGGCTGCAGCGCAGCCTTTCATCAGCGGTGCGATCTCGAAGACGATCAACATGCCTTATGAAGCGACCGTCGAAGACGTGAAACAGGCATACATGGCTTCATGGAAAATGATGATCAAGGCGAATGCACTCTACCGCGACGGCTCTAAACTGTCGCAGCCGCTTTCCACTGTGGGCGAAAACATCTTCGACGCTCTCGAAGAGGATGAAGGTGCTGAAATCGCCGAAATTGCCGGTGCACCTACTGCTGTTAAAGCAGCCAAAATAGCCGAGAAGATCATCGAAAAAATTATCGTGCGCAAGATAGCCGAGCGCAAACGCCTGCCTTCGCGCCGTTCGGGTTATACACAGAAGGCCGTCATCGGCGGCCACAAGGTATACCTGCGCACAGGTGAGTACGAAGACGGTTCACTGGGTGAAATCTTCCTCGACATGCACAAAGAGGGCGCGGCTTTCCGTTCACTCATGAATGGTTTCGCGATTGCGGTGTCCCTGGGCCTGCAGTACGGCGTGCCGCTCGAAGAATTCGTCGAAGCGTTTGTGTTCACGAAATTCGAACCAAACGGAGTGGTGCAGGGGCATGATCGCGTCAAGATGGCGACATCTGTCATGGACTTCATCTTCCGCGAACTTGCGATCAGCTATCTCGACCGCAACGATCTCGCGCATGTCTCGCCCGAAGCGTTGGTTGTCGACCAGACAACAACCAAGGACGAAGTCATTGCCGAAGATGAACTGACCGATCTTGTCGATCAGGCAGTTCCTGTTGCGGTGGGTGAGGCGACGACACGCGGTGGTCTGCGCGTCAAAGTGAGCGCCAACCAGATTCAGGAAGCGCGCATCAAGGGCTATGAAGGCACTGCCTGCCCTGAGTGCAGCTCGATGACGCTGGTGCGCAACGGTTCATGCCTCAAGTGCGAGACCTGCGGCGGCACTACTGGCTGCTCGTAATAAGTGACTTCCGCTAGGTCTCGGCTTCCGGAGACCTGCGGCGGCACCACTGGCTGTTCTTAATCGGGGTTGTTAAGGGGGACGAGGCGTTTCGCAGAAACGCCGAAATCCCCTTAAATATTTTAGGTCCCGGTTCTTTTGAAAAGTAAATAGAAAAGATCTTCGACGCGTTCCTGGTGGCGCACGGAACGCGGTTCCATGAGTATTGCCTGGCCCTTGACAGGCGCCTGTGCATTGAGCAGGGGCTGCCCCGTAGAGATTACTTTCTGCATCGCTGCCGCGAACTGAATCAAGCGGCCTTCATTGGATTCTTGCATAATCGACCTGTGGTCAGGCCTGTTATATTATCGGCAGCTCAGGCCGAAACGCTGAGTATTATTTTTTCTTCGCCGTTCTTTTGGCCTGCTTCGGCTTTGTTTTTGGCTGGGCCTTCTTCTTCGCAGATTTTTTAGCCGGCTTTTTCACCGCTTTCTTCGCGGGTTTTTTCCGGGGCGAGGCCCCTTTCTCCGCTTCCAGGGGAACATTCATTTTTTCCTGCTGGTAGTCCTGGTGTGCATCGCTGTCGACGGCCGGATGTTGAAAGACCATCACACCTTCGAGGAGTACAGCGCGTTCGCTGTTAAAGTTTGCCATCTGCTTAAACAGCATTTTGATCGGCGTTTCTGAAAATTTATCCGCGAGTTTTGTGAAAGCATGCATGGTATCTTCGGCCTCTTGCAAGGCCAGGCGCAATGCCTCGACTTCACTGCCATGCGCGCTCTTTTGCAGGTTGCGGTCGAGTTTTTTGATGAGCTTCTGGATCGCCGTTGCCTGGAATTTATGCACCTGGCCCATGTGTTTCAGGTTGGGTAGGCCCTGGCTACCTGAATATTGCGCATAGATGCGTTCAATCATGCCGATATGGTCTTCGCTGTCTTCGGCCAGGTCGAAGAAAAAGTTTTTGATCGGGCCGTCCTTGAGTTCGTCGTGGGTTTTCATGCAAAAATCGAAAAAATCTTTCTCGTGCTGTATGCCTGCGGCCACTGCTTCGAGAAAACTGGTGTTTTTTACCGATGCCATAATGTATAGGATTTCCCCGGGGGAGCGGTCTGTCACCCCCTTTTCTGTTTGACACTCCCATCGGCGAAAGAAACTTTATGCGATGCCAAAACTCGCTGAATTAGCCCAAAAACTGGGTGGTACCCTGCAGGGTGATGCTAACCTCGAAATCGCCGGGGTGCGCGACCTCGAGCTTATCCGCGTGCGGGACCCGCAGGCGATGCCGGTAAAGGGGCATATTTACTTCGTAGAAAGCAAAAAGAATTTTAATGCCCACCCGGAAAGCAAGGAGTGCGATGCCTTGCTGACGACGAAGGCCCTGGCCCCGAATTATAAGAATGCCATCGTCGTAGAAGAGCCGGTGGCGCGTATTGCCTTTATCCGCCTTCTGGAGTTATTTGAAAAAATACCCGCACCGGTTGCGGCTGAAAAGGGTGGGGCATATATCGCCCCCGGCGCGAAGGTCGATTCGACTGCAATTATTATGCATGGCGCGGTGATTCTGGCAGGGGCCGAGATCGGTGCCGGATCCGTAATCCATCCGAATGCGGTGATTGAGCAGAATGTGAAAATTGGCGCACACACCGTGATCCATCCCACTGTTGTTGTGAAACAGGGCTGTACTATCGGCGACCACTGTATCATTCACAGCGCTACGGTGATTGGGGCCGACGGTTTCGGCTTCTATGACAAAGAGGGCCAGCGCTATAAGATACCGCAGATCGGCAATGTCATCGTCGGCAACCATGTCGAAATGGGCTCGAGCTGTTCGGTCGACCGGGCGACGATTGAATCGACCACGATCGGTGATTATACTAAATTTGACGACCAGGTACATGTCGGGCACAACTGCCAGGTCGGTAAGTATATCTACATTGCAGGCAACACCGTGCTTGCAGGCAGCGTCGTTTTGGAAGACAATGTCACCATCGGCGGGCAGACCGCGATTTCGGGCAAAGTTTTGGTGCGCAAGGGCAGCCTTGTCATGGGCATGAGCGCACTCGCCGCCGATTCAGAGCCCGGCACGATGTATTTTGGCATACCGGCGCGGCCGGCGCGCGAGATGCATAAGATCAACAGCTCGCTGGGTTATGTGCCTGAACTTTTAAAGCGTGTTTCGTCGCTCGAAGAAAAACTCGGTATCGCCCGCAAAGAAGCTGAGTAACGTTATTTTTTCTGCGGTGCGCGGCTTTCGTCGCTCATCTGCTGCACAAAGGTATCGTACTGGTTTTTTTTACCGGTATTGATGTAGCCATAATTGTCAAAGTGGTGGAAAAAGAAATCGTAGTTATTCACGACTAATTTGCGGTTGATCAGGTTGATGAGCCGTGACTGTACTTTGTCGAAATCGCGCTGTTTTTCCACTTCTGGTTTATTGAAATAGTCGTCGAGCGTCTGTTGTTTAAAATCGTCCTTGTCGCTGAACGGTGTCTGGCTTTCAATGATCGCAAGAAATGCGTAACGTTTTGCCTGCCGCGCATATTTGATCGCATCGATGTAAAACCAGATTTTCGTCGAATAGAGGTGGATGTTGTGATTGAAGCCTTTACCTTCGTAAATCTCAGACACGCGTAAGTCACGGTATCCCAGCTTGATGAAGTGTAAGGCCCTGACATCCCGGGTCTCAATGATCATCGCGGAATTTTTTTCGAGCAAGGCCTGGGTATCTTTCTGGTAATATTCGTTGAGAACGGTGAAATAAAGATCTTTGAGGATTTTCTGCGACTCGCGGATATGCGCATGCGTCTGTTTATAGTGCCCCGAGAGATATTCCTTGTGTGCTTTATAGTGCTCGCGGGCCGCGTCGCGGAAGATATTGGTGTGTTCGGCATTGGCAAAGTTCGAGACGCCTGCGTTCAGGAAGTCGATGAAACGTTTGTTTTCGCCAAGAATCTTTTCGCAGAAGGCGCGGTCGGGTGCATTGGCAAATACCGGGGCAAGCGCCAGAACAAGAAGAAATCCGCCGCGTAAGAAACGGACCATCAGTAGGCTGCCAGTAGAATCGATTCGATCTCGTTGCGCGTCAGCATACGCGGCGCGTTCTCGAGGTGGGGAAAACCCGCGGCGAGACGCGAGATATCTTCGAGTTCGTGTTTTTTGACGTCAAATTCGGATAACCGCGTCGGCAGGTTCACTTCAAGAAAAAGACGGCGTACGCCCTCGACGGCCTTGATCGCGGCTTCGATCACCGAAATATCTTTGACATCTTCGCCGAGCGCGCGCGCGATGTTGATGTACTGCGCCGGCGCGGCGGTCAGGTAATATTCCATGACGTGGGGCAGAATGAGAGAGAGCGCGTCGCAGAAGTTGACCTTGTCGTGGGCGTTGAGCGCGTTGGCGATCGAGAAGGCGACACCCACGGGCGAAGACACCGCCGAAATGGAAATCATCGCCGAAGACCACAGCATGCTTGAGATCAGCTTGTCGTTCTTGGCATCTTTGTAGAGCTGGGGAATATTGCGGCGCATGAGTTCGATTGCGCGCAGCGCCAGGGCGCTCGAAATGGGGTTCGATTTCGGTGACAGCTGGCTTTCGATCGCATAGGCGAGCGTCGCTCCGCCGAGGCGCGCCGCACTGTCCGATGTCAAATGTTCGCAGACCTTGGGGTCATAAAAGCAGGCGACGGGGAAAAGCAGCTCGTGCTCAAAATATTTTTTATGCCCGTCGGCTGCGTCGCGGATCGTAAAACTGGGGCAGAGCTCTTCGCCGAGTGCCGGTTCGACGGGTACGGTGATGAGGGGCAGGGGCGGGTTTTTGATCTTGGCCCGGCCGTTAAGCACGTCGGAAGCGAACACGGCGTTGGTAACAAGCAGTGCCACAAGTTTAGCTGTCGCAAAGGTCTCAATCGAACCGAAGGCGACGATGACATCGGCGTGGGCCTTTTTGGTGAAGTAGGCCGCTGAGTCGACCTGATCGGAAGTGGGGTCGGCCGTCAGGTCATCGTAGAGAATGACTCCGTCAGAATGTTTGGTGAGGCCGTTCTTCAGAATCGTCAGTTCGGAAGGATTCTTGTTCTCTGCCTTAAGGTTGAGCAGCAAAATACGCGTGCCGAACTGTTTTACATAATTACCCACCTTAAACGTGGAGTCAGTTTCGAACTGAATCCGCGTGGGGATTGCGAATTGTGCCCAGGGTATGCCTTGCATGGCTTATTTGATTTTCGACCAAAATGCCCGGAAGAGGGCAAAAAAAAGGCGGCTTTGAGCCGCCTGGTGGTTTGATTTGGGGATGGCGAAAATCCCTGTATTAGCCGTTTTTTACTGCGGTTGTCAGACGCGCCGCAACGTGGTTCAGAACCTCGTTAGACGGGTTGTCGTACTCGCCGCGCGCCAGTTTCTCTTTGACTTCGCGGACGCGGTCGGCGCGCACATCGCTGGCCGAAGCTACGGCTTTCTGCACTTGAGCCGCTTCGCGGGCCTGCAGGGCAGCTTGCGAGATGGAAACGCTGTCGCTGCCTATGGTTGCAGCCTGCGCATCCGCCGGTTTCACGGTCGCTTTGTCGTTTACGGGCTGGATATGCCCGGCGTTGTTAATTTTATCAATATTCATAGTCTTCCTTTGGCCTTGTGGCCCTCGCCAGCCATTGACCGCGCTCCCGCGGCATTAACCGTTCCCATTCTGGCGATCTTATATCTCTGTAAGGAGTATCGGCAGGACAAGCATTATTTGTTAGCAAAAAAAACAGATTGCCGGATTGAGGCCCTTAGAGTCATCAGAATTACCGAGCGATAGGGTCCGATCGACTCAAATTTACAGGAGATACACATGATAAAAACCTTTCGGACCTTATGCCTTTGGACGGCTTTTTTAGCTGGTTTTTCGGCGCTTTCAGCGGCAACGCAGGTCATTTCGAATAATGGCCTGACACTGACCTATGACGATGCGGCTTGCGGCGGAGCGGGTGCCTCCGCCTGCAATACGGCAATGCAGACTGCCTTTAACAAGGTCTCCGACAAGTTCCAGTTGGGAGCTTTACCCAATTTCCTTAAATATATGTCTTCGGCCCAATCGATTTCGACCAAGGGGCAGGGGGTCGATTACACCACAAACCCATCCATCTTCGTTGTCGGTGGTACTATGGGCGTGGCGATTGATATCGGTGATTTGAGCGTAAAGGAGGCGGCAAATGCCCTCTCTAAATCCGGGGGTCTCGCCGCTGCCGGGTATGCCACGCAGTTTTCGGTGATGGCAGGGATTAACCTGGGGGCCTTTAAATTCGGGGCGCCTTTATTTGGCGTGATTGACCTGAACCGCTTTACGGTCTATGGCCATGCGGCAGGGTATGATTTTTCGAGCCTCATCAAACAAGACGGACTTACAGTAAAATCTTCACAGTTCGGCTTTCATACCAAATACAAACTCCTGGAGCCGCGATCGATCGGTCTGGGGTCGCTGAATTGGGGCGGTCTCGATTTGGTAACCGGCCTCAGCGTTGCCTCCAATACGTTGGGATACCAGAAAACCTTCGATCAGATTTCCACCGGCGACGGTACGACTTCGAGTCCCCAGATTCGGGTTATCCCAGGCGGTAGTATCAACGTCAAGAATAACGCCGTTACCATACCTTTCGAAGTTGCGACCAGCGTTCGTATTCTTTATTTCCTTTCACTCTTCGGTGGGGCGGGCCTGGATTTGAATTTTGGCAAATCTTCGGTGGACATGGCTTTGACCTCTACGCAGCTCACAGCGACAGTTTCCGGTACTACCGTGAATGCCGGTAATATGATCGCCAGCGCGGCCGAATCGAATAGCGGGCGCTTCGGCGATCTGCGCTTTTTCGCCGGTCTGGCTCTCAATCTCGTCCCCCTGAAAAACACGAACGTCGTGAGCCTCATTGTCCAAGGAAATATCTCGACAGGGGGAGGCTATGGCGCGAATGTGGGGGTACGCGCAGGCTGGTGAGAAAAAGAATATTCCTTAAGCGGAGGATTCGATAACTCCGTCAGATTCCGTACGCATACAGTTTCTCGGCGCGGCCGGTTTTGTTACCGGTTCGCGCACCCTCATCGAATATAATGGCTTTCGCGTTTACATCGATTGCGGGCTCTACCAGGGACCCAAATACGTCGAGCAGCGCAACTATCTGCCGCTCGAGAGTGAACCAGAAACGATCGATGCCATTGTTTTAACGCATGCCCATATAGACCACTCGGGTCTCGTGCCGCGCCTGGTGCGCGAGGGTTTTACCGGTAAGATCTATTGTACAAAACCGACGGCAAAGCTGCTCGAAATCATTCTGCCCGACGCCGGCAATATCCAGGAAGAAGAATTTCGCCAGCTCTCGAAGAGCGAAGTGCGCAAGCTGGGTCTTGAGGCGCCGCTCTTTACCAAAGATAACGGCATTGAAGCGCTTGAGCTTGTCAAAGCCGTCGACTATAACCGGGATTTCAAAGTCGGGCCATTCAATTTCCGTTTCACCTGGGCAGGCCACATTCTCGGCGCGGCCCATCTCAACGTCTGGCGAAAGAACTTCAGCATGGTGTTTAGCGGCGACATTGGCCCGGAATCCACATTTTTCCATAAACCCTTAAAGCGGCCCAAAAGTGCGCAGAATGTTGTCATCGAATCGACCTACGGCGACCGCATGCGCGTCGAAGAAGATTATGAGAAAAAATTCCGCGATGCGGTGCGTTATATTGTGGAAAGAAAAGGCATCCTGCTATTACCTGCTTTTGCCGTTGGCCGCGCGCAGACGACGCTCTACGTGCTCTACCGCCTGATGAAAGAGAAAAAGATTCCGGCGCTGCGGATTGCCCTCGATTCACCGATGGCAGTCAAGGCAACCAAGGCATACACGCGGTTTAAGAACGAACTGACGAGTGAAGTTACCAAGTCAGGATTTTTTGAATTTTTGAAATCTAAAAACGTCATGCTGGTGAAGAACGCCGACGAGAGCCGGGCACTGGTCGAAGCTCCGGGGCCGATGATTGTTGTGAGCGCGTCTGGCATGTGTACAGGCGGGCGGGTTGTGCACCACCTCGAGCACCGCCTGGGTGACAGCCGCAATTTCGTGCTCTTCACGGGTTATGCAGGCGAGGGCACGCTGGCGCACCAGATCATGAGCGGCGCGAACCGGGTGAGTATTTTCGGCAAAGAGATTCCCGTGCGCGCGATGGTGGCGCAGATTCAGTCGTTCTCTGCTCACGCAGACTTAGGCGGGCTTTTGGACTGGATGCGCCAGTTCAAAGGCGACGGTGTGGAGCGCATCTATATCAACCACGGCGAAGATGCTTCGCGTGAAAATCTCGCGAAGAACCTGACATTCATGCGCGGTGCCCAGATCGAGCTGCCGCGTTACCAAAGCACCTATTATCTACCCTGCTGAGTATTTCAAAAGCCCGAATTTTTCATTGGCGCGTTCGAGTTCGCCAAAAGTGCGCACGACCTGTACGCGTGGCAGGTTGGCGATGAGCGTTTTGCCATAGGTCTTCTGCCAGATTCGGCTATCGAGCAGCGCGACTGCACCCTTATCTTTTTCTGTGCGAATCAGTCGCCCGAAGGCCTGGCGCAGCATCGTCGTCGCATGGGGGAGGGAGAGCTCAAAAAATGGCCTTTTCCCATGCGCTTCGAGATTTTCTGAGCGTGCCTTGAATATCGGGTCGTCGGGCGGCGTGAACAGGAGCTTTGTAATAATGAGCAGGCGCAAACCATCGCCCGCGACATCGATGCCCTGCCAGAACGACTGCGAGCCCAGTAAAATCGACGTCTTGTCGTTGCGGAATTTCACGAGGGCATCCTGTACGCCATCTTCGAGCTGAGAGATCACGGTCAGGTCGGTGAGCTCCCTGAGGCGCATCGCTACCTGCGTGAGATTATAGTTCGAGGTAAACAGCACCAGTGCCCCGCCGTCAGAGAGCGAGGTGAGGCTGACAATTTCTTCCGTCAGTAGGTCAAAATATTCAGCCTGAACAACGGGCGGCGAGCCGTGTTCCGGAATCATGAGGTGTTCCGGGGCATAGAGCGCCGCATGCTCGCGGTAGTTAAAGGGAGAGAAAAAGATATTGCAGTCGATGCTGCCCTCTTCAGCCAGCGGCAGCGCGTCGCCGAGAAAGCGGCTGAAAAAACCGCGCTGGATGAGATCCGACTTTTTAGCCGGGTATTCACCGAAAGGCCAGTAACCGATCGTGGCCGAGGTATAGAGCCTGAGCTCGGGCATGAGATCGGCGAGTGTTTCACCGAGGTTTAACCGGCAGGCATGGAGGTGAAACTTGTCGTTACGTTTTTCGGCCCAGTAGACGACGCGTTCTGTATCGAAAGACGAAAAAAGTTCGGCAAAGGAAAGCATTTTGCGCACGAGTTTCAGCTGCCCGTTGATACTGTTGAGCAGCTGCGCGTCGAGGTCTTCTGACTTCATGGAGTCGAGTTTTTCGGCCAGGTCGGCGAGCGGCGGCATGAGTTCGGGGGTGTCCGTCAGGTTCGTGCGAATGAGATTCGTGCCTGAATCCTTGAACACCATATCGCTTTCGACTTCCCAGCGCGAGAAAAAAGTTTCCCAGCGTGTGAGACAGAGGTTCGCGAGCTCTTCGATTTCCTGTTTCAGTTCGCCCTGAATGCCCGTGTGCTGTACCAGGGTCTTATCGATGCCCTTTTTCAGGTCGCCAAAATCGTGCCGGCCAAAACTCGAGGTGAAGATGTTGTAACCGGTTTTGATCAGGCCATGCGCCTCATCGATGACGATGGCGCCGTACTCGGGCAGCGTGTGTTTATCGTTCAGCAAGTGGTAGAGCAGAAGGTGGTGGTTGGCGACGAGCAGCTGTGCGTCGTTCCATTTTTTGCGCTCGCGGTAATAATTACAGCCGGTGTAGTGGGGGCAACGGTTGCCCGGGCAACCTTCACTGTCGCGCGTGATCATCGACCAGATGGCTTCGGGCATTTTCGGCGTGTTTGCCGCAGCGCCTTCAAACCGGCTGCCCGAGCGCGCGGCATCGGTGATAACTGAGTTGGCCCAATCGCGCACCTCGGCGACTTTTTCATTGTCAATGATGTCGCGGTGACCGCCTTCTTGCAGCATCTGCTCATAACGCAGGCGGCAAAAATAATTTCCCGAGCCGAGGCAGAGCTCAAAGCGCAGATCTTCGTCGAGCACGCTGCGGATGAAGGGCAGGTCCTTTTCATAGAGCTGCCATTGCAGCGCCTTGGTTTCCGTTGCAATGAGCGCCCGTTCGCCGGTGAGATAGTTGTACGCAAGTGCAGCGACGACATAAGCGAAAGATTTGCCGACGCCCGTCGCCGCTTCAACAACAGCGCTGCGTTCGCGGTAAAACGAGCGCAGAATCTGCTGCGCCATCTGCACCTGCGCATCGCGCATCTGGTAGCTATCGAGGCGCGCGCCGATTTTTTCAAACGCCTGAGCGCAGATGGCATTTAAGGTTTGGGTGGAAAGACTGTGGTCTTCGAGCGCCGTCTCGATCGCTTCACCCTGGATTTCGCTGAGCGCATCCGCGTTGCACCACGGGGGCAACCGGCCCGGTGCAGCAAGATCCTGCGGGTCGTTCAGGAAATCATCGTCGCCCATTTTCAGGACGCCTCGTCGAGCGCGCGGTTCGCCAGGAAATCGGCGATCTGGTTTTTCTCCCGGCGCACATGCACCAGTTTCGGTTTTACCCGGCCTGCCACAGCCTGTGCCTCGGCGAAAAGAACTTTCAGCTTATCGTGCTTAACTTTGTACTCGCCCTTCAGTTGTTTGATGACGAGTTCGCTGTCTGAGCAGATTGTGGGATTTACCAAGCGGAGCTCTTCACATTTTTTGAGCGCAAAAATCAAACCCGCGTATTCCGCTTCATTGTTGGTTCGCGTGCCGAGCGTTTTCGCGGCAGCGAAAAAAGCCAGCGATTCGTCCGCCTTAAAGGCACCCAGCGGGACATCCGCATCGCCCTCGAAAGCCACCACGCCGAATGACGCCGGACCAGGATTGCCACGCGAAGCGCCGTCGCAGAAGACCGTGATGTCTTCGCCGTTCACGGGCGTATACAGCGCCAAAGGCGGTCACCTGAAATCTGCGGGGTTATGGTGGTCTTGCAGCGCGCTTCGGCGTAGTTGCAGCGCGGCGCAAACGCACAGCCTTCGCTGAGCGCCGTCAGTGCGGGCGGCGAGCCGGGTATCGCGAAAAGTTTTTGCCCGCGGGGCGCATCGTGCACCGATGCGAGCAGCGCCTGCGTGTAAGGATGTTTTGGATTTTCGATAATATCTGTGACCTTACCGATCTCAACAATTTCGCCCGCGTACATGACGGCAACGCGGTGGGCAAGCTTTGCGACGATGCCTAGGTCATGTGTGATAAAGACCATCGCCATATGCTCGCGTTCGTTGATGTCGCGCAGCAGGCGCAGAATCTGGGACTGGATCGTCACATCGAGTGCAGTGGTCGGTTCGTCGGCGATAAGAATTTCAGGCTCTGCGGCGAGGGCCATCGCAATCAACACGCGCTGCCGCATTCCGCCCGAGAGCTGAAACGGATAACTTTTGAGCCTGAGCTCCGGCTCGGGAATACCCACTTTGTTCAGAAGTTCCGCCGCGGCTTTTTTCACCGCGTCGCCCGAAAGCGAACGGTGCAGCGTCAGAACCTCACCCAGTTGAAATCCCACCGTGAAGACGGGGTTAAGTGCCGTCATCGGCTCCTGGAAGATCATGGCGATGCGCTTACCCCGGTAGCTGCGCATCGCATCTTCAGAAAGTTCTGCCAGGTCTTTGCCGTCGAAATGGATCTTGCCTGTCAGCGCCGCATTCTTGCCGTGCAGGCGCAAAAGGCTTAAGCCCGTGACGGATTTGCCGCTGCCGGACTCGCCGACGAGTGCGAGAATTTCGCCGCGCGCGAGCGTCAGGTCAACGCCGCGCAGCGCGTGGATGATTTTTGTACCGGAGGAAAACGTCAGCCGCAGGTTTTCTACGGAAAGAATAGGGGCGTCGTTGGCAGTTAAAACAGGCATGGAATTCGGCTTCTGCGGGATTTTATCTGGGCGAACCTCATGCCGTAAAGCGATGCTATTGGGTACGCACAAAACTTTCCCGGAACGGTTTTTTGCAGATCGTCGCGTCGCGGCAGGTAAGGAGGATAATATTCATCTGCGCGTCGGTTTTGCTGAGTTTGATGCCGTTGGCTTCGAGCGCACCGCTGCCCAAAGCATAGGTGCCCGTGAATTTTTTGGAACGCGTACCGACAGTCAGGTTTACTTCGACTGCATTTCCGGCAACCGAAACCGCCGCAGTGGCAAGCTCGCCATCCAGTATTTGCACGGGCGCCTGCCAGGTTCCGGCCAGCGAGGTCAGCACGGCATCACCGCCGCGGCGCGCAACAGAGGGATAGACTGCATTTTTTGAAGCCGCGACTGCCTGGGAGGGTGCGGATTCAGCCCCGGCTGTTGCCTTCGCGCGCACGTTGTAAAGCCACAACCCCGCCTCGTTGGGTAAATTTTCTGCAAATGACGCGGCTTTAGACGTGCCAGCGAGCTGATAGCCGGCCTCACCGTGGCGCTTGCGGAAAATATAATACTCCGCTGCTCCCTGTACCGCTTTCCAGGAAATTTTAACTGTGTCGCCCGCCAGCGTGGCGCGAACATTCTGCGGCGGCTCGGGAATTTCTCCTGCGCGGGCAAGGTTGGGGTTTGTCCTGCCCCAGGCGGCGCGCGACGCCGTACCATACTCGCTGTCATTGCCGGCGCGCAGCGAGTAGGCGAGGGATCTGCCGCCCTGCACGGCGTCGCCCGTGTCTTCATAAGAATTCGTTTTCACGCGGGCGACTTCATCCCAGCCTGTGCCGTTGAAACGCACAAGCCAGTAGCGCGTGGCGTTGGGTACTTTGTCCCATGTCAGTACGATTTTATCTTTGTACGTGGCCTGCGATGCACGAAAATTTTCGACATCGCCAACCTTGCCGCCTTTCGCGCCGATGGTCACTGATTCCGAAGCCGAGCCGGTTTCAACTCCCTTCTGTGCGCTGACAGTGTAGGAATTATCGCCGGGTTCAGGGCTTGTGTCGGTATAAGCATTGTTGCGTGCCGTGCCCAGCGTCTTCCACTCGCCGCTGGCTTTTTGTTGGCGGGAGACAACATATTTATCCGCGGCAAATTGCGCAGACCATGAGAGCAGAATGCTGCCATTAGCGGAAAGCTCTCCTGTGAGGCCCGTTACCTGAACAGGCTTTACTGTCTGCGACGCGGTGAAGCCGCGCACGATAGCTGAGGGTGCGGAGTTCTCTTCGTCGCCGACCGCGATGACGCGATAATCAAAGGCAGTGTCCGCCGCCGCGCCCTCATCGGTAAAACGTGTCTCTTCGCTGTAGCCGATCGCCGTGAATGCGCCTGTGCCTGCGTCAGAGCGTTCGACCTGGTAACTCACGGCATTCGTGACACGCTGCCATGAGACAGAAATTTTATCCGGGAAGGCGCCCTGGCTGATGCGGACCCCCGCAGGTGGCCGTAACGTTTTGTCTGTCGGTGCCGGTGGCGCTCCGCCGCCATTACCATCCCAGTCGCGCAGCACGTAAGTTGCGTACAGGAACGTCGGCGCGAAATCATAGGAGATCCAGCCGAAACCCTGCGTGCCCCAGGCATTGCCCGATGAATCCATGATTTTGAAAGCGCCGCGGTGCCCTTTAGGCGAACGTTTGCTGTCGTCGTAACCGACCATCACCATCGCATGCTGCGCGCGGCGCGCGGTGGCAAAGCCGTCGAGCACACCGTTGTTCTTGCAGCAGTTCCAGCGGTCGGGTCCCGAATAGACGCCGATGAGCAGTGGATATCCCTTTGCCAGTTCGGCTTTGATCGCGTTAATGTTGTTGGGCGGAATCGTCTCATAACTTTTCGCGCGGTACCGCTGCCCCAGCTGCTTTTGCGCGGCTGTCGGCTGTGTGCGGAAATCCTTCTGGTTATAGGGCATGTCTTTCCACGGCACGGCACCCTTTTGAATGAGGAGATCCAGCGCATGTGGCATATGCGCACCGCGGTCGCGGCCTTTGTTGATCTGGTTATACGTCCATGCCGGTGAAAAGACGTGTTCCCCCGAACCGCCCTGCTGCACGGGCGCTCCCAGGTCCCAGTTATTCTTACGTTTTTCGTGGTAGGTCTTCAGCGCATAGGTCGAGGCCCAGCCCACGCAGCTGCCCTGGTTACCCTGGTTGCCGGGTTGGGGAAAGTAGGGGGCAAGATCCACGGCGGATGGCAGGCCGCGCGGCGTGACCAGCACCGATTCGGCCAGCGGCACGCGCTCCATATCATCGAGTGACTCCATGAGGGCGCCTTCGGCCGGCACCGCATCGGCGTCCTGGGTTGACAGCGGTGTCGGGTGGAACAGGGGAAGTATAAATACCGCAGGCAGCAGCAGAAACAACTTTCGCATGAGCTAGAATCAGGTGAGGGGGAGGTCCGCAAGTTCTTTTTGCCAGCCACAATGGCATATTTTTCTCATAAGACTTCCACAATTGTGACGAAAATCAAAAGTGGCTCTGGAACGGGTTTGTCCTTGACGTACTGACCAAAAAACCCGTTTTGGTTTTATGCGCCGCAAAATAAGCTTGCAGGGGTTTCCGATGAAGACAGTCAAGAAAAGTATGCTTTTTAAGGTACTGGTCGCATTATGCGGTCTGCTACCCTTCCTTTATCCGGTTAACAGCCCCCAAAGTAGCGCATTACAAACCGAAGATCTGACTATTGTCGCGCTCGGCGACTCGATTACCTGGGGATATCCCAATGGTGAATCCTGGACTGAAATGGTTTCCAACGATACGGGTATCCGTATTATTAACCGCGGCGTCAGCGGAGCAACGCTCGACGACATGCTGCGTCGCATGAAAACCGATGTTATCCCCGTAAAACCTTCGATCTGCATCATCATGGGCGGCACCAACGATGCAAACCGCGGCCGCACGACGCAGCAGATGATTGACAATATCCAAACCATGGCCAATGAGCTAATGGCGCGCGACATTATGCCTGTGATTGGTCTGCCGATACCGATGGTGGAGCAAAAACCTGAAGAAAAGCTGCAAGACCTGCGCGAACGTATTATTTCGTCTGCATTCCTGACGATTGATTTTTCCCTCGACTTCGATGTGCCGCGCACTGAATTCCGTAAGTTAATTCCCGACGGTTTGCATCCCACACATGAAGGCAAAAAGATGATGGCAGAACGCCTCAAGAAAGAAATGCCGCGTATTCTGGCGGCCTACGCCAAATTCCGCAAATAAAAAACTGTGCCCAAAGGGGGACTTGAACCCCCACGAGGTTGCCCTCACTAGTACCTGAAACTAGCGCGTATACCAATTCCGCCATCTGGGCAGCGGTGTCGATAGGCACTGAATGCACCCACCGGCAGTAAATCCTTGTTTTTGAGACAGGCCGTCAATCAGTTGGCGAAACTGACGGCACCAATCGCCTCGTGGATGGCCTGGCGTACCTGCAGGTCTGTTTCTACCTGGAAGGCGCGCTCGAGATCACCCAAAGTCTCTTTATTCTTATAATCACCGAGTATCTCTGCTGCGCGCAGGCGCGCCGCGCGGTCTGAACTCAGGAGAATCTTGCTGAGCGCAAGCGCATGTTCGACTTTTCCGGCCTCATGCTGCAGCACGGTATTCAGCATTTCAGCACGGGTATAGTCGTCTTTTTCGCCGGCGATTTTACCGGCAACCTCTGCCGAAGCCGCCTTATCGTTGATGTCAAAGAGGGCGCGCGCGGCCTGGCGGCGCAGCAGGGTCTCTTTGTCGGTGAGAAAGGGTGAAATCGTCTTAATGTCAGCCTTGTTAGCTATACTCCCCAGCGCGCGTATGGTGGCGCCCTTGACGAAGACATCTTGCTCTTTGGCCAGCAGTGCCAGCAAGGGCTCGCGCGCCTCGGGTGCTTTCAGGCGGCCTAAAGCATTGGCACTTTCACGGCGCAGCGTGGCGTTTTCTTTGCCGTCTTTTTTCAGGTGTTCGATGATCGGGTAGACGCAAGTGTGTATCTTGCTCACCGCGCACTCACGTATGGCGTGCATCTGGCGGCTCTCGCTGTCTTGCCCGGCCTCAAAGGCGCGCTTGGTATGGTATTCGCCCCGTGTTTCGGCATAGAGGGCCGCCGCGAGCGATGTGACAATAAAAAATAAGGTCCGTTTCATGCCACGAACTACGACAATGCGGCGCGCCGTCAACGGTTTACCGGGGTGGCCACGCGGAAATGTCTTGCCGCCGTCCCTGTGGGAGAAAACATCGGGTGTGCTGCGTGCGCGCTTTTGGTTATGGGTCATCGTTTTCGCAGGTTGCGCTGAAAATCGCCTGCGCACGTTTATGCTTATCCAGACGCCGGGTGCCGCGGCGGAACGGAAGGATAAGAAAAAGGGCGAGATTGAACTTTCACCGAAGCCCCTGCGCCTAACGATGATCGCCCCGGAGAGCGAAGATCTCGAAAATCTCGCGGAGGACTTAAAGCTGGCTGCGCCGGCAAAATACCACCGGCTGCCCCCACTGACATTCCTGCGTTTTGAATTCGAAAACAAGACGGCGCTGCACTGGAAACTCGATCTCGCCGGGGCGTCGTTCACAGAGCCCAATGGAAAAGTTTACAAGGCGGTTGCGGCGAAAGAGTATGCGGAGCGCTTTACCTCCGTTGCTTACGACCACTTCCGTTATGATGCGATGTATTCCGCGTATATCACGAAGCATGATAACCAGGTGCCCAAAGAATCATTCTGGTTTGAAAAAGCGCCTCCGCACGAGGCCGTTGTTTTGCGCCGCGGGGATGCAGGGTTTCAGATTATACCGTTTGAATTTATTCCCGCGGGTGTGCAGGATCTCACCTTTCGATATCCCATCGACGATAAGAATTTCCGCGAACTGAAAATCCGCCTCAATACGGAACGGAGTTCCTGAAGCAATTGTGATGAGTTAACCGAACCATGGAAATCCGCCTCATCATTTTTACTGCTCTCGTTTTGGCAGCCGTGCTGACAAAACTTCTCTGGCCGCGCGCATATAATATTTTCAAACTTTTGCCGCTGCTCTTCATTCTCGCGCTGGCTTTTCTCAGGCCACAAAATATCAATACGTTATGGCTGGCGGCGATTTCGTTTGGCCTTGCCGGTGATGCGATACTGCTCAGCGATAAGGGCTTTGTGCCCGGGCTATTAAGTTTTCTCATCGGGCATATTTTTTACATTTTCGCATTTGCGCGCGAAGGCGGAGGGCTTTATTATACGCCGCCTTTAATACTCGGTGTGGGTTCTATCATCATAGGAGTTTCTGCCTATTTTACAAAACGCCTGTTGCAATCGCGCCAGAGAAAATACATCCTGCCTGTAATCATTTACACCTTTATTTCCGGGCTTTTTGTGATGAATGCATTTCGTTTTCCGATTTTGTCGGCCGCGGTTTGCGCAGCGGTGAGTTTTGGCGTGTCAGATTTTTTGTTGGCTTTTAACAAGTTCATTCGTCCAAGTTGGTATGTGCAGGCGGGAGTATCACTCACCTACTATGGGGCACAGTGGCTGCTCGCGCTGCATTTTCGATCTCTCTAAAAGAGACGAACAACCGAACAATGCGATTTAGGGGGATTTAAAATGGAGCATGTACGTATCACTCGTGTGCAGGTATTCCCGCAGGTAGACGGCAAGAATACCCTGGGTTATGCCCACGTGACACTTTCAGACGCTTTCGTCGTCAAAAATCTACGCCTCGTGAAAGGCCGTAAGGGAGTATTTATCGGCATGCCGTCTTTTCGCCTGAGAAACGGCGAATACGCGGATGTCTTTTTCCCGGTTTCCCGCGAAGCGCGCTCACTGCTCACCGAAGCGGTGGTCAACGCCTTCCGCGACGAGCATCCTGAAATTATGGAAGGCCTCGAGGTCTATGACGCGGACTCAGCGGCGGTACCGGCTTAATGCCGGTTTTGCGCACCTGTGACGCGGTAAAATAAGCGCCATCCGGTCGTATAAAATAGATTTTTACGTCCGGAGTCGCTTTTCCACACGTATCCTAAGGGGCGTCTTCAAGGCGTTCCACAGGAGACAATACAAATGAAGAAAGTTTCAATGATTCTCGTAGCCGTTGCTTTTGCAGTAACAGGTATCTCAGCTGGCAAAATGGGCACAGCAGAGAAAGAATGCCGTAAGAAAGCAGACGAAGCGTTTGCAAGCGCAAAAACAGCGCATAAAGACGGTCTGAAAGATTGCAAAACTAAAAAAGGCCAAGAGAAGAAAGATTGCAACAAAAATGTGAACGACGCTTTCAAAGAAGCGAAAAAAGCGAAAGACGAAGCATACAAACAGTGCAAGTCACTCGCTAGCGTTCCAGAAGTTCCGTCTGTTCCAGGCGCACCTTCTATCCCAGGCATGGGAAAATAATTTCCCTTCGAAACATCCCGGTAATACCGGGATGTTTTTTTCTTTCATCCTCGTAATTTTACTCCCGGTCTTCTTCCTCCTTATCGTCCAACGTTTTTAAATCAGGCTCTTTTCGGCTTCGCCGCAATTTTGGTAATATTCTTTCCAATCTGACCATTGCAGGTTAACCATGTAGTGATGAACTCCAATATAATAGTAGATTCTTTATTCTTTATAAAAAAGGATCGTTTTATCCTTTACTGATTGTGACGGCTTTTTTCTTGGTCTTAGCATGGTGGCGGGAATCATCACGACGGATAAGGCAGCCATAACCCAGTGCGCACACTGTGGTGCGGCCGGAGCTGCCATTGTCATACAGCAAAAACATTTTTGTTGCGAAGGCTGTAGTCGTGTCTACGCGATACTTAAGGAACAGAACCTGCTCGGGTATTATGACTTCCCGGCCAACAATCTCGAATCGCTGAAAGATCGTCCCGCCGCAGACTTTGGTTATTGCGACGGTGACTGGTTCAGGCGTACGTTCACCACCCCTGCGGGTAATGGCGCCTATTCGATCAGGCTCAGGCTGCCGGCAATCCATTGCGCCGCCTGCGTGTGGCTCCTTGAAAAGCTGCCAGAGATGCTGCCTGGCGTTACGGCTGCGCGCATTAATTATCTCGCCAAAGAAATACAGCTCACAGCCACCGAGTCTCTCAGTACGGGCAAGCTGATCCAATTCATCGCTGAGCTCGGGTATACTCCCGATTTTTCCCCCGAGTCGCCGCGCCGGCGTGCGCTTTCGGCTTACGATAAAGGCTTACTCAAGCGTATGGCGGTTGCCGCATTCGGTTTTGGTAACGCGATGCTGTTTAGCTTTCCGGAGTATTTTTCAGAACGTCTTGAGGGACGTTTCCAGCTGACCTTCATGGTCCTCAATGTCGCACTTTCTTCTTTCGTATTGATCTATTCCGCCGGTGAATTTTTTAGCAATGCGTTCCGCGCGCTGCGCCGCAGGAAAATTATCCTCGATCTGCCCATTGCGGTCGGCATCACGGCGATGTTCGCGCGCAGCCTGATCGAAATCGTGCGCGGCGTGAGCTCGGGTTATTTCGACACTTTTGCCGGGCTGATCTTTTTCCTGCTCATCGGTCGTTATGTGCAGAGCCGCTCGTACAGCTGGCTGAACTTTGAACGCGACAATTTGCTCTTTCTGCCTTTGGCGGTGCGCGTGCGTAAAGACGGCGTTGAGCAGATCTCTCCGGTGCAGGGCCTCGTGCGCGGAGATACGGTAAGGCTTCTGAACGGTGAAATTGCGCCGACACGCTGCCGCCTGTTGTCAGCCGACGGTGCCGCTGATTATGCTTTTACGACGGGTGAGTCCATGCCGGTGCAGCTCAAAGCCGGCGATTATTTTGAAGCCGGCGGCAGGGTAGTGGGTCATTCACTCGAACTCGAAGTCATCGAAGAAGTCGATCAGGCACGCATCAACCGCATCTGGGAAGAAGCGGGCACGCAGGCCGTCGAATTCCAAAAAGAGAGTTCATTCGCCGATAAGGTGCTTCCCTGGTTTACAGGCGCAGTCGCCGCGACTGCGCTCGGGGGACTTTTTTACTGGCTGGGCAGTGATTCTGCTAAGGCCTGGAATGCATTTTCTGCAGTGCTCGTCATCACCTGCCCCTGCGCCCTGGCGATGGCCAAACCATTTTCATTCTTTACTACGCAGAGCGTTCTCGGCCGGGCAGGCCTTTTCCTTAAGGGCGCGGCAGTCGTGGAAAAATTCTTTTCGGTTAAAAACATTGTTTTTGATAAGACTGGCACGCTGACGAACTCCGGCGCGTACGATACATCGTTTACACCCGCGGCAGAACCACTGCAGGAAAATCACGCAGCGGCGCTGAAAGCGCTCGCCAACCAGTCTTCGCATCCGCTGAGCCGTGCCATCCATGCCTATTTACCGCAGGCCGAGGCGGCCGTTGACGGCTTTACCGAGAAGCCGGGCCATGGCCTTGCGGGCCGCGTCGCCGGCCATGACTACCTGCTCGGTTCGGCGGCCTGGCTTTCGGGTCAGGGCATTGCCGTTGTGGCCGTTGCCGATTCAGGCAGCAATGTCTTTGCGGCGGTCGACGGCCGCTTTCTCGGCCGTTTTTTGATCCAGAACCGTTCGCGGGAAAACCTCCAGCAAACTGTATCGAAGCTTACCCCGGCATACAACCTCGCCCTGGTATCGGGCGACAGCGAGCGCGAACGGGGCCGCTTCGAACAGATTTTCCCCGCGGGATCAGAGATTCATTTTAATGCATCACCCGAAGCGAAGGCAGAAATTATCCGCCAGACTTCGCTGCGCGGCAAGACGATGATGATCGGCGACGGCCTGAACGATGCCGATGCGCTCAGGGCTGCTGATCTGGGAATAGCCATCAGCGAAAACCAGGCAAACTTTTCCCCGGCAAGCGATGCAATTCTCGCCGCGCGCTCGTTCGGCCTGTTGCCCCGCCTTCTGAAACAGGCGCGGCAGGCAAAAACTACGGCAATTGCGGCATACATGATTTCCTTAGGCTACAACATCTTTGGCGTCAGTGTCGCTCTCAAAGGCGACCTGACGCCGCTTTTCTGCGCGGTGCTCATGCCATTGAGTTCCCTGAGTGTCATCAGCTTCACGTTTCTTTCGGCCCGCCTCGGGGCACGGTTCAGGGGGCTGGTCTGATGGAGGCACTGTTTATCCTCCTCATATTCAGTCTCATACTCGGCGTCGGGTTTCTGGCCGCATTTTTCTGGGCGCAGCGCAACGGGCAGTTTGAGGATACGGAAACGCCGGCAATGCGCATGCTGTTCGATGAAGCCGACGCCGAAAGAGAAAAGACGCTGCAACGCAATATATCTTCCCTTCAGAAAACAAAAACAGGAGATTATCATGGCAGGTGAAACATCGGTTATGGAGACGTTTGAATACGATAATAATATCGTACGCAAATTTGCTCTGGCGACCATTGTCTGGGGCATTGTCGGAATGCTGGTCGGAATCGTCATTGCGGTTCTGCTCTACATTCCCGACCTTCTCGGGCATGTGTCGTTTCTTTCATTCGGGCGTTTAAGGCCACTACACACAAATGCGGTCGTTTTCGCGTTTGCGGGTAATGCGCTCTTTTTAGGCGTCTATTATTCGCTTCAGCGTCTGTTGAAGGCAAGGATGTATTCCGACATCCTATCGAATATCCACTTCTGGGGCTGGCAGCTGATTATCGTTTCAGCCGCATTGACTTTACCGTTCGGTATCACGACGAGTAAAGAATACGCAGAACTTGAGTGGCCGATCGACATCGCCATCGCTGTGATTTGGGTCGTGTTCGGCCTCAACATGCTGATGACGATTCTGAACCGCCGTGAAAAGCATCTCTATGTTGCGGTATGGTTTTATATCGCGACCTTCGTTACAGTCGCGATGCTCCATATCGGAAACTCGCTGGCGATTCCTGTGTCATTCCTGAAAAGCTACTCGGTTTATGCCGGGGTACAGGATGCCCTGGTACAATGGTGGTATGGACACAATGCCGTGGCGTTCTTTTTAACGACGCCGTTTCTCGGTATCATGTACTATTTTATCCCCAAGGCGGCCAACCGCCCTGTCTATTCCTATAAACTGTCGATCGTCCACTTCTGGGGCCTCGTGTTTATTTATATCTGGGCGGGTCCGCACCACTTGCTCTACACATCATTGCCCGACTGGGCGCAATCCCTCGGGACCGCGTTCTCGGTGATGTTGATTGCTCCCTCGTGGGGCGGTATGATCAACGGTCTTCTGACATTGCGCGGCGCCTGGGATCGTGTGCGTCAGGATCCGGTTCTGAAGTTCATGGTGGTGGGCGTCACCGCTTATGGTATGTCGACATTCGAAGGGCCGATGATGTCGCTCAAGAACGTCAACGCGCTCACACACTACACCGACTATGTGATCGGACACGTGCATCTTGGCGCGCTGGCCTGGAACGGTGGTCTTGCCTCGGCGATGCTGTACTACATCATTCCGCGCATTTACGGTAAGCCGCTTTACAGCATGCGCATGGCGAACTTCCATTTCTGGATTTCAACCATCGGTATCGTTTTCTACGCGATTCCCATGTACTGGGGCGGTATCACGCAGAGCCTGATGTGGAAACAGTTCACCGCGCAGGGCACGCTGCTTTACCCTAACTTTCTCGATACCGTGACACAGATCATTCCGATGTATGTCATTCGTTCTGTGGGTGGAACCATGTATTTCCTCGGATTCGTGGTGCTGGCCTACAACATGCTGAAGACGATCCGTTCCGGAATTTTCGTGCCGGCCGAAAGCGCCAGTGCGCCGTCGCTGCGGTCTGTCATGGCGCATCACGAGAAATCGAAATATAAGCACCGCATTCTGGAGCGCAAACCCTTGGTGTTTACAGCGCTGACACTCGTTGCCGTTCTCATCGGCGGCGTAATCGAGTTTGTGCCGGTGGCGATGGTGCGTTCGAATATCCCGACTATTGCCAGTGTGAGGCCGTATAGCCCGCTCGAGCTCGAGGGCCGCGACCTTTATATCCGTGAAGGCTGCAATAACTGCCATTCGCAGATGATACGTCCGTTCCGCTCGGAGACCGAACGTTACGGCGAATACTCGAAGGCCGGTGAATTCGTTTACGACCACCCGTTTCTCTGGGGATCTAAGCGCACCGGGCCCGACCTGCACCGTATAGGCGGCAAGTACAACCATGCATGGCACTTCCAGCACATGAAAGATCCGCGCATCACATCGCCCGGTTCAATCATGCCGGCATACCCGTGGCTGTTCGATAATACGCTCGATACGTCGCTCACCACTAAAAAGGTGCGTGCGCTGACAAAAATCGGCGTGGATTACCCGCCGTTCTACGATAGCAAAGCTCTGACCGACCTCAATGTTCAGGCCGGCCAGATCGCGGATGCCCTGAAAAAGGACAACATGCCGATCGCCGCAGATAAGGAAATTGTCGCGGTCATTGCATACCTGCAGCGCCTCGGTACGGACATTAAGGCCAAGTGAGGATACATGATTTCAAAAGTACTCAATGATATTAACGGAGTCGCCATCTACCCGGTGGCGACGTTGATTATCTTCTTCACCATTTTCGGATTTATGCTGGTGAAGGTAATGTTGCGCAAAAAATCCGATGACGACGCGATGGCGCATTTGCCGCTCGAAGACGGCATTACGGCAAAGCGGGAGGCGAACCATGGATAAGAGAAGCGAACAAGACAAGTTGATGGATCATGAATACGACGGTATACGCGAGCTCGACAACCACATGCCGCGCTGGTGGGTTCTCGGGTTTTATTTTACCATCATATTCGGGGTCGCCTACGTGATCTACTATCACTTTGCCGGCGGGCCGCTGTCAGGCAAAGAATATGAACTCGAAATGGCCGCGGCATCGCCGAAAAAAGCGGAGCAGGTGCAGGTCGCAGATACCAAACTGAAACCGCTGACCGACGCCGCTTCGCTTGCGGCAGGCGAGAAACTGTTCGTTTCGCAGACCTGCTCGGCCTGCCATAGCCCAAACCTCGGCGGCCTTGTTGGTCCCAACCTGACCGACGATTTCTGGATTCACGGTTGTGATTACACCGCTGTCATGGCGAATGTCAGCAAGGGCTTTACGCAGAAAGGCATGATGCCCTTCGGCAACGGAAAACCACTTGCCGAGACCGAGCTACAGCAGCTGGTGAGTTATATCTTCTCGAAAAAGGGGACGAATCCCGCCGGAGCCAAGGCAATCGATCCCGAGCGCGAGAAGAAATGCGCCGCGAAATAGTTTAGCCCTGAAAGGAGGGGAATATGTATACAGCCTCAGATCCGCTGGCCAAAGTTGAAAAAGACACGGAAGAATACCGTGACCATATCAACACGGTCAATGCGCAGGGAAAACGCGCATGGATCTTTGCCAAAAAACCGAAGGGAAAGTTTTATAACTTGCGCACAATCGTCAGTTATGTACTGCTTTTCCTGATGTTTGCGGGGCCTTATGTCCGTATCCACGGTCAGCCGATTCTCCTCCTCAACGTGCTCGAGCGCAAGTTTATCCTGTTCGGTTTTGTCTTCTGGCCGCAGGATTTTTACATCGTGGTGCTGGGTTTGCTTGCTATGATCCTCACCATTGTGCTGTTCACATCGGTCTTCGGGCGTATCTGGTGCGGCTGGACCTGCCCGCAGACTGTTTTTCTTGAGATGTTGTTCCGCAAGATCGAATACGCGATCGAAGGCGATTTCCAGGACCAGAAACAACTGGCCATCGCCCCCTGGACAGGGGGAAAAATCGTCAAAAAGACTTCGAAGATCCTGATTTTTTATGTGCTGTCATTTGCAATCGCCAATACGTTTCTTTCCTATATTATCGGCAGCGAAGAGCTCTGGAAAATCATCCGCGAGCCCGTCGCGCAGCATGTCGGCGGTTTTGTCGCCATCAACATTTTTACCGTCATCTTCTTTCTTGTCTTTGCCCGCTTTCGGGAACAGGCCTGCCATTTTGCCTGCCCCTACGGGCGTTTTCAGTCGGCGCTGGTTGATAATGATACGATCAGTGTGACCTATGACTTCAAGAGGGGCGAGAAGCGCGGCACGCTCGGCCAAAGAAAAAAAGCTGGGCCGATAGCACTGTCTGCCACTGCGGGCGCTTCGCTGGCAACCCCGACATCTTCTCATGGAGACTGCATCGACTGCGGCGCCTGCGTCGTGGTTTGTCCCGAGGGGATCGACATCCGCAACGGCATACAGCTCGAGTGCATTCAGTGCACAGCCTGCATTGACGCCTGCAACAAAATGATGCATGCTGTCGGCAAGCCCCCCGGATTAATCCGTTACACTTCTTATAATACGGTGGCAGCAGGGGCCACAGCGCCGCGGCGGAAAATTCCGATTAAGCTGCGTACGGTAGGTTATATGACGGTCTGGTTGCTGGTGATTTCAGCTTTTAGCTACCTGGTGCTTTCGCGGGAAAAAATCGAAACCGTACTTCTGCGCCAACCGGGTATGCTCGCCCAGAAACTACCCGATGGTTACGTGACCAATCTCTATTCACTGAAGATTTTCAACAAAACATTCGATCGCCAGAATGCCGAGGTGCGCCTGGCCGATATTCCGGGGGAAATCCGCCTGATCGACCCCGTGGGAGAAATCGCCCCGCAAAATGTTGCGGAAGCGCGTTTTTTTATCGCTTTAAAAAGTGAGCTTATTGGCGGCCAAAGCCGGCCGATTGAACTTGAAATTTGGTCGAATGGACGGCTCATACAAAAGAAGAAAACCGTGTTTATTACCGCTGGAGGAACCTGATGCAAAACCAAACCATACCTGGTGGGACGCAAACTTTTCGGGATAGGTATTCCTGGCCCCTGGGCATCATGATCGGGCTGGGCCTGTTTATGGCGATGACTGTGTATTTCGTAAAAAAAGCATTCTCTGAGCGGGTAGATCTTGTCGCCACCGATTATTATTACCGTGACAAGAGTTTCTCAGAACGCCTTCTGCGCCAGAAAAAACTTCTGAAGCATGGCCCAAGTGAAATCACACGTTCTGCAGCGGGCGTCAGCGTCCTCCTGCCCGGTTTTTTTACGGATAAAAAAATCACGGGCACAGTTTATTTTTATTCACCTCTGAATCCCGCCGACGACTTTTCGCTGCCGGTCGAGTTTCAGGGAAAAAATGCGGCGATTCCTGCCAAAGTCGCCCCCGGTCATCGCTGGCGCGTTTCGCTGGAATTTTCTGCCGGCGGTGACGGTTATTATCTCGAAAGCGTGATCTGATGGTCTACCTCGCCTCAGCGTTGGCGATGGGTTTTTTCTCCGGGGGCCATTGCCTGGGTATGTGTGGGCCGCTGGTGCTTGCCCTGCCGGTGAGCCCGGTGAGCCATACGCGCTCCGTAATTTACCGCATTGTTTACAACTCGGGCCGCGTCGTTACCTATACGCTGCTCGGCGCGCTTGTCGGCCTGGCCGGGATCACCTTTTCGCTGCGTGGCTGGCAAACGAAAGTTTCGTATATCGCTGGCGGTCTGCTCATTGTTTTTTCGCTCATTCAGCTGATGCCGTTTTTTCATATTGCCTTTTTTACCGGCATCCACGCGCGTATGCTGCGGTTTTTCAGCGGTGCTGCCAAGCAGCCGGGGGCGCTGCGTTCTTTTGTCCTGGGTGGCGTGAACGGTTTTTTGCCCTGTGGCATGGTGACAGCCGCGCTCGCCGCAAGCCTCGCGGCCGGTGAATTTTACGGCAGTGCGCTTTATATGTTATTTTTCGGCCTCGGGACTTTTCCCGTCATGCTGGTGGCTTCGCTCTTTGGTATGTACCTGAGCCCGGCCGCGAAGCGGGTGCTGTCCTTCATCGGACCGCTCTATGGCCTGGCCCTGGGCATACTGCTGCTGCTGCGGCCGTCGCTGATGCTGCCGCATTGCCATTGAAGTTGTCACGGCATTGATTTTTTAAAACCTCAGCCGGATTGAAAACACCGGTAAAAATCATCACGGAAGGGGATGTCTTCTATGCAGAAGCGGTCCGCGCCATACGGCGCGCGCACAGCACCGTTTCATTCATGGTATATATCTGGCAGGACGACGAAGTCGGCCGGCAGTTTGAAACGGCGTTGATACAGGCAGCCCGCCGTCACGTCAGTGTGCAGCTGGTCATCGACGCAGTCGGAAGTTTTGACCTTCCCGTCGCCGCGATTACGCGGATGCGCGAGGCGGGGGTCTTAGTCTACATGCACCACCGCATTAAAATACTCCGCTGGGGCTGGTTGCGTTATCTTATCCGCCGGAATCACAGGAAAATTATCGTGATCGATGACCGGCTCGCCTTTACCGGCGGTTTCAATATCATGCGCGAATGTTCGCGCAGGTTTTATGGCCAGCGGCGTTGGCTCGATATGATGATTGAGACGAAGGTACCGGCGCTGGTCGCGCACCTGAGGCAGCAGTACCACGATGCCTGCCGCCGCGCGCGCCATGAGAAATGGACTTCGCGGCTCTTGACGCGCAGCGGCAATCGTGTGATTGTTTGCGGAGGGGAGCGGATCGTGACTTATTCGATGTCACGCTGGCTCAAACGCCGGCTGCGGCATGCGCGTGCACAGATCACCGTTGCCGTGCCTTATTTTATCCCATACGGTTTTTTCTGGCGCATCTTAGCGAAAAAACTGAAAGAAGGCGTGCGCGTCGAAGTGATTCTCTCCGAAGCCTCAGACTTGCCCTGGATTGATGCGATTTCTTTCGCGATGGCCAGCCGGCTGCGTAAGAAGGGGGCCGATATCTACCTTTACCGCGGCAACGGTGAGATGCCGCGATTTTCGCACACGAAAATTTTCCGTATTGATGATTGGGTCGGCACGGGTTCGGCTAACTATGATTACCGCAGTATGGTGCTCAATCTCGATACGCTGTTGTTCTTCCGTCATGCACCGGGGGGATGGAACTCTGCGTATGCCGCACTGCGCTCGCAGAGCCGCATGGCCACAGAGGCCGATTTGAAACCCGGCTTTCGCGCCTGGTTGATCTGGCCCTTGCGCTGGCTTCTCTAACAGGGTAGCTAGAGCTTCTTCTTGAACGCCATCTTTTTTACGCCGGCGGGATGCTGCGCCTTTTCCTGCATGATCCTATGCGCTGCGGGCAGGGTGGTTGCCTGCAGTGCCTTGGTCGTCGCGGCGCGCAGGTCTTTCCAGATGAAGTGAGCAGGGCAGGGGGCGGCATCGTTACACGAGCTTAGGCCCAATGCACAGTCGACGAATTCCGTAATGCCATCGATAGTGATTTTGATGTCGTAGAGGCTGATTTCAGTTACCGGTTTGGCGAATTGATAACCGCCGCCCGGGCCTTTATTTGAGCGCAGAATTTTTCCGGCGACGAGCTGTTTTAGTATCTTACTGAGGTAGGGCTTGGGGACGTCGGCACCGGTGGCGATCTCTTCGACGGTGAAGATTTTCTTCTCTTCGCGCGACGTCATGTAGCTCAGGGCTCTGACGGCGTATTTGCTGGCACTACTATATAGCATAATTAACGATTAATGCATCTAGATATCTTTCATAGCGTCAAGGCAAATTTTACTATTGAATCGCCTGAATACGGCTGACGCCCTGTCCCCGCCTGCCCGTTTTTGGCATCGCCTCCCCCGAAAGGACTGTTTCCCTGGATGCCATAACGGCTGCTGCCCAAAAGCTGGGTTTTAGTCGCGCCGCGGCGCTTCCCGTTTCTGCCGTCGAGCACGAGTTCCGTCTCCTTTACGAGGATTTTCTCGCCCGTGGCCTTGCGGCCGACCTGAAGTACCTGTCGAGGCCCGAGCGTTTCGATCTGCGCAGTATTTTTCCGGCAGCGCAGACCCTGCTGTTGTTTTTTTACCCGTATCGATTCGGCGCTGTCGAGAAGAAGCTGCGCGCAGCACCCTTCAAGGTCGCGCGTTATGCCTGGCAACAGGACTACCACTTGCTGTTGCGCCATAAGCTGAGTTCCCTGCTGTCGACTTTTACGCTCGATGGCCGCGCGGTAACAGATTCGGCGCCACTGTTTGAACGGTATTGGGCGCGCCGCGCCGGTCTCGGCTTCATCGGCAGAAATGGCATGCTGATCGACCGGCAAAAGGGCAGCTTCTTTTTTATTGCCGCGGCCCTGGTTGCTGAAGAGATTAGGTCACCGGGGGATATCCCCAGGCGCGAAAAGGATTTCCTGCCGGAGAAAGATTTTACCGAGTTTTGCAAAGATTGCCGCCTCTGTATCGACGCCTGCCCTACGGGTGCCCTGTTTGGTGACGGTCTCATGGAAACCAGCAAATGCATTTCGTACCGCACGATCGAGAGCAAGCGTGAAGCCGTGCATGACCTGCGGTATAAGAAGCACCGCTGGATTTTTGGCTGTGATATCTGCCAGCAGGTTTGCCCTTACAATAAAAGTCCTTCAGCATTTGCCGATGATGATTTTAACGACGAGCATGCCGCTGCGGAAAAAATAGCGGCCGGGGATATTCCCGTGAGCCGCAGTGCCTTAAAAAATTCCGTATTCTTCAGGCGCGGCGTCGAAAAAATCCGGGATAATGCCGCGGCATTAGAGCCGCGATAGTTCCTGGCCCAGGCGTTTGAGATCTCCCAGAACTTCTGACGGCGCTGGGTTTATGGTATTACCCAGTTCATTGGCGTCGTCGATGAGATCCAGAATGAGTTTTTTCTGTGCGACGCGCTGCGCGGTCGTCAGGCGCATATACTCGTTTTTATATTCGCCCGCCTTTTTATCGATCATGGCGATAATTTTGTTCATGGCGGCGACTTGTTCCGATGACATATCCCGGGCTTGCTAAGAATTTTAGCCGCGATGTCGACTTTTTTCCTCTTTACTAGGGCCGTGATCTAATGCTTATGCGCAATGCCCGTGAAAATATTCCGCTGGATCTGGAATCATAAGGCGAAAATCACGCTGGTGACGACCGCCCTTGTGGCCGCTTTTGCGCTGTCGATGGTCGTCGGCGCCTTTATCAAGTGGCAGGGAAAAAAAGAAACCGTAAGCCATATTCTGGATGCAGTGCAGGCAGAGCTCAAGGGTGAGATCTCTGAACGCGACAGAAAACTTATCGAGATCTATGACAGAAATGGTGTCCTGATCGGCGAGATGCGCCGCGCCGGGCAGCGCGACATCCGCGCCGATAACATGGTTGAATACAAAAACGTTGTCTGGGCGCTGTTGGCTTCTGAAGACCGGAATTTCTACAAGCATGGCGGTGTGCAGCTGCGTGCCATCGGCCGCGCGCTGGTCACCATGGTCACGGGGGGTGAGACACAGGGCGGCAGTACGATCACGCAGCAGCTGGCAAAACTCGTTTTGAGCGAAGCGGAAGCCGCAGAAGCGGGGCAGGCGGGCGATACGGCAAAGATCCGCAAGCGCAGCATCTTCAATAAATTATCCGAATTTTTCTGCACCTGGTACCTGGAGTCCAAATACGATAAAGCAACGATTCTCGCGATGTACCTGAATAAGGTCTATCTCGGTATGATGAGCGTCGGTTTCGAAGATGCCAGCCGGCGATATTTCGGTGTTTCGGCGCGCGAGCTTTCACCGGCAGAGGCGGCGATGCTGGTTGGTATTATTCCAGCCCCTTCGGTTTATAATCCCGCCGCTTCGATGAAGCAGGCACTCCACCGGCAGCAGCTGGTATTAAAGCTGATGAGCGCGCATCCCTATGTCGTGAAGACGACTGAAAAGCTGGATGTCGAAAAACAAATCCGCGGTTTTCGTGAAAAACATACCGTCGTCGACCGCAAGGTCGGCGACCTCAACCTCTATACGGCGAAAATCGGCCGTTATATCTATGCGCGCAATTTTCGTTTGAATCGGGCTCCTGATTTCCTGAATGAAGTCGAGAAGTTTCTCAATAAAAAATATACCAGCGATGAGCTCAAGACAAAGGTGCTGAGAATTGATACAGCGCTCGACATCCGCAACCAGGAAGCCGCGGCGCGGCTCATGGGCGCCCGCGTCGCAGCGGTGAAGGCCGAGCTCACCAAGGAACGCGAAAATCTTATCGCAAAGAATAATAAGGCCGACGCCGACGTCGTTCAGGTCATTGAAGATGGTTTGAATGGCAGTTTCATCGCCATCAATCCCGAAAATATGTATGTCGACAGTGTCGTCGGTGGTTATGAATACCGCAGCACGTCGCCGATCAACCGTGCGTTCTCGATGTATCGCCAGCCCGGTTCGACGATTAAGGGGCTTGTCTATGCGCTGGCGTTTCAGGAAAAACTCATCCATCCCTCAAGCATCGTCGAAGATAAGGCGGTAAACTACGGCGGGTATCAGCCGAAAAACTGGTACAAGGGTTTTAAGGGCAAGGTGACGGCGCGGCAGGCTTTTGCACTCTCGATGAATACGGTGCCTGTGCAGCTGCTGCATAAGATTGGCCTGGGCAAATTTACCGATACGATGCAGGCGGTGCTTGGGCTGAGCTCTGAAGAGATGGCGCTCAGAATCGGCGACCGCAAAAATCTGGCGATGGCGCTGGGTGCGATCGAGCTCTCCCCGCTGGAACTGGCGAAAATCTATGCAACGATCGCCTCGGGGGGGCTGAAGGTTGAACCCATCATGGTGACAAAGATCTCCGATTTCGACGGCAAAGAAATCTATAAAGCCGAAGATAAACCGCGCGAACGTATACTCGACCCCGTTGCGTCAGCCATGGTGATGAATCTCATGCAGGCCGTCATTTCATCGGAAGGAACAATGCCCGTGAAACTCAAGGAGCTCGAGGGCATATCCGGGGGCAAATCGGGGACTGTACAATCACCTTCATCGGCGAAAGCAAAATGGAATAACCGCACCGGCATCCGTGATACGTGGTTTGTGGGTGCCTTGCCGGCAGAAATCAGTGTGATCTGGGTGGGGCATGAGCGGGGAGCGCCGTTCACAGGCTCGGGCAGCGGTACTGCCGGCGGTGTCTGGCAGGATTTTAGCAAGGACTATGTTGCGGGACATCCGGAAAATAAACGTTTTCTGCCGGCCCTCGAAAGCGGTTTTGTGGCGCTGGATATCTGCGGCGAAATCGGTTTAATTTTGCGGCAGTACAAGTGCCGCTATCCCCTGCGCGCCCAGGTGTATTATGCCGAAAACCAGGGCGAGCTGAGCCAACGCACCGACGCTTATGTGGCAAAGATTTCGACGCCGGTGCTGATGGGTGCTCCGGGGGAGCTGACGATACAGACGCGTACCGACGGCAAGACGCCTGACCTTGTCGACAAAAGCGAACTTGCGAATGGAGCGGGGGTCGAGCTCGAAGAAGGCCCGCAGCAGAATCTCGAGATGTTTAATTAGAACGCGTCAAAAGTCCCGAATAGAAGGCCTCATAGTTTGCGGGCTTGCCGTGCAGCGAGTAGCCGTAGACACTGATATGGAAGGGAGAAGATTCTCCCGGCTGCAGTGCTTTTTTCACTGCAAAACCATAGGAGCTGCCGATAAATTTACCCGACGCGTCAAAAAGACTGAGCAGTATTCTGGGATAGGTGACTTCAGTCTCTTCATTGTTCGTAATGATTCCGCTAAAGGAATAATCGTTGAGCGTCGAACCCGTAGCTTTGCCGAAACGCAGATTTTTTGCGGTTAGTGCCAAAGCACGGTGACCATAAAATGTCTGCGCCGGTTCGAAGCTGATTTCATAATTCGCATAACCTGTGGGTGGTTTAAACAGACATGAGAATGGGAGTTTTTCTTTTTCCAATACTGGTCTGTCGGGCGCAACGCAATGCGCTCCGGCGAGCAGATTTTTTCTGTTATCGTAGAGCTGCACCGATAGGCGTACATCGCCGAGCATTGCCTTGCCGGTATTTTCCACGCGACCGATGATTTGCGTAAAGCCTCCGGCGCCACCCTTGCGCAGAGCGACGTCGATAAGCCGTCCCGAAGGTTCGGCGCTTTCTTCGAGAGTACCTTTGTCGGTTTTCGCAAGGTTTACTACGACACGTCTGTCGTTCTTCTGCGAAGGGAGTGTCGCTGTTACGCCGCTGATGGTCGTTGTTTTGGTACTGCTCAGAGCTTTCGGCGGATCTTCCATAGGCACGGCACCTGATGCCTTCTCGCGTGGAATTTCACCGCGCGCTGTTTTCAGTATCACCCCGGAAGAGGAATCGACGAGGCGCAGAAAAATTTCCGTCCTGTCGGCTTTGCCTGTCACTACACCGATAACAACGGCGTTGACTGAAAGCAAACGGCCGAGCCTCGCGGCGGTTGCAGCATCGACTGCGCCACTTTGCACGAGCTCATGCTCCTTGAGAACCTGATTGAGGCGCGAGCGCTCGACAACCTTAAGGTTCGAGCCGGCGACGATTTCATGGATGAGTTTGTCACAGATCTCCAGTGCCTCGGTTTCCTGACTTAGCCCGCGTGTTTCAGGCGTGAATACCGCCACGGTTTTTTCTGCAAGTCTGTTTTCTGCCTGTGCAATTTCGCCCGCGAGCCGTTTGATGGTGCTGACCGAGCTGCTGGCACAGAAATAACACAGCGCCCATAAGGGCAAAATAAAAAACGCCCGGCGGTTCACGGTATCAAAAGCGGCGGGCTGGAAATGCTGAGGCCGCTCTCATTCAGTGCATGCTGATCGGCGAGCGCGCTGGCGGGGTATGTGGGCAGGTCAGACGCGTTAGAGTACAGCCAGCGCAATGAGTTGATATCACGCGATGAGTAAGAGGTCTTGGAAGTCAAGTAGGCATTCATAAGATCACCATCCCTGGGGGAGTGATCCCAGAGGCCGAGGCAGTGACCCATTTCATGCGCGGCGACGAATTCTGTATCGCGTTCACCAATCGGCTTGCCTTGAACTGTCGTTGCAATCGTCAATGAGATCGGCGTAAGTACATAGTACTGCTTACTCAGGGAGTTATAGGCAAGCGATGCGCTGCAGACGCCAATAACGTTTCCACCCAGCGAGTTAACATACTTCACTTCAACATCGGGTGGTTCTGCGTAAGTGGTTTGTACCTCACCGAAGAGGGAGACATTTTTTTGCCAGAATTGTATGCCTTTAAGGGCGGCATTTTCCCCTGCTTCGGTGCATCCGGCAACGGCGCAACGGTTGTAGCGTAATTTGACAGGCATTTGCGACCAGCTGAATTTTTTACCTGCGATCTGCGACGGTGATGTGAATTCGACATTGTAGCGCGCGTCGAGTCCCGGATCTGTCGCCGACATACAGCCACCGTATGTGCCAGCGATGAGCAAAAAAATCACGCTAAAAGATGGCGTACATCGCATAAAGCGTCACTCCAGTTTGTAAACTTTTGACCGAATTGAGTACAAGCGGAGACTGTGAAAAAACCGCATAGTCAAAATGGAAGGTCCCCATCAATGTAAAACGGTTCCAGGTCTTCTTATAAGCAATGATTGGTCCCAATCCCTGATAACTCCGTTTGGTATTATAAACCTCAGCACCATAAAAGGTGATATCTGAAAAATAGTTATACGTCAGAGAAATGCCCAAACCGAAATCGTCTATCCAATAGAGCGGGCTCAGGCGTACCTGGATGGCCGTGCAGGCACCGGGTATTTTAACAATTTCGGGAAAATAACTTTCGCTGCAGATTGCGTCATTCGCAGATCCGTCGATGCGTTGTGAAAATGCCTGACTTTTAGTAAAATTGAACAGCAAACTAAGAGGGGCATTGCCAAGGGTAAAATTGGCTTTTGCAGCAAGACCAAAGCCCAGTCTGAAATCCTTCGATGTTGTCTGCGCCCAGGCTGAGTTAAAACTCACCATCGAGGCTGCGCCGATATCGAAACCGCTCAGTTTTAACTCGGAGCTCCAGAGATTTCCGGAATACCACAGGCTGGCTAAGAATAACCCTGCACGAAAATGTTTCACAAGCGATCCGTCAGACTGACGGAAGAATGGCCGCCGGCCGGCAATCGATTTTCAGCAGCTTGCTATGTGCCGAAAATACAGAGAATCGGGATTTCATGATTGCCTCGCCGCATTGATTTAGTTATCTTATGGCCATGACTCTGCTCAGCGAAAAAATACGGACGCTTCAGGAGCTGCCCGTACTTCATCCGGAGATTATTCAAAAACTCGGTGATATTGTCGCCGAAGCTGACGACTGGCAACTCTACCGTATTAACCCTTTCGCTTTTGCAGCCGAGCATGGCATCGACGAAGAGAAGACCCTCGATCTGTTTATCCACTCTGCCCGGGTGGGGCTGTTTGACTTCTCGTATAATATGATCTGTCCCCGCTGCGGCGGTGTGGCGCATGCGCACCATGAGCTTGACCAGGTTGAGTCGACGGATTTTTACTGTGCGGTCTGCACCATGTCGAGCCCGGCCACGCTCGATGACCAGGTAGAGGTCTCCTTCGCCGTAAATCCGGCGATCCGCAAGCTGAGCATTAACCCGCTCGCCGATCTTGCATCTTATAACCGTTACCACTTCTCGGCGAATTATGTGGTCTCCGACGAGTTACGTGATCTGAGGAAAAAACTACTGCGGCATTTGCTGGTGATTCCCCCGGATGCCTCCAAACGTATGCAGCTAAAGAAGGGAAATTACTCCACCTTTCAACTGATCTCTATCGAGACCAATACCTCCATTATGATTCACCTCGGTAAACAAGATGGCACTCTGGGCTCTTCGGGAAATATTCCTTTCGCAGTGACAGGATTTGCGCAAAAGGAAATTTCCTCGTCGGCGCAGGCCTGTGAAATCACCGTACATAACAATACGCGTGGTCCGGTGGGCATGATGGTGGCGACCCCTGACTTGCCGCGCATACTCGATATCGTTGCAAAGCATCCCACGCAAGTGCGCAAATTTCTCACGGCGAAGATGCTGCTCAATAACCAGACCTTCCGCGAGGTTTATAAGATTCAGCATCTCTCGAAAAATCTCAACCTAAATATCAGAAGCCTGACGATCATGTTTACCGACCTGCGCGGCTCCACGGAAATGTACGATAAGGCAGGGGATGTCTTCGCTTACTCGCTGGTCCAGGAACATTTTCGCATTCTCACCGATTCGGTGCGTAAATTCCATGGCGCGATTATAAAGACCATGGGAGACGCCATCATGGCAACATTCTCTACCCCCGGCGACGGCATCTCTGCGGCGCTCGATATGATGACGCAGATTGCGGTACTCAACGAGCGGGTGCGCAAAGATGGCTTTGAAATCGGTCTCAAAGTCGGGTTGCACGAGGGGCCGGCCTTAGCAGTGATGCGCGACGAGCGCCTCGATTATTTCGGGCAAACAGTCAACATCGCCGCGCGGGTGCAGGGTTTAGCCTCGGCGGGCGAGATCTGGATTACGCAGAGCGTTGCGCGTTCACGCGAGGCAAAGGCCGTGACGGACCAGGCCGAACTGCGCCATGAAGAGCACCGGGCGCATCTCAAAGGCGTGGGGCAAGAGACCGTCGTCTACAAGCTCAGCGCCGCGTAATAAAACCCATTTCGTCGGCAATTGCTTTCAGGCGGTCGGGATAATCGGTGATAATGCCGTCGACGCCCATGCGCACGAGGCTACGGATTTCTTCCGGTTCATTGACGGTCCAGGGAATGATCGCCAGGCCGTTTTTGTGCGCCAGCTGCACAAGCATCGGGTTTGTGTCGCGCCGGTTAGGCGCGATGATGTCGGCCTTGTTTGCAAGTACCCGGCTGATCATCATGTCGGGCGTTCTGCGGCCGACACCGGGCCACTGGCTCCACTGAAAAAGTGCCGCAGTGCGCATCGCCGGTGCGATTTCTTTCACAAAAGGCAGCAGCCGTATTTCAAAGGACTGCACCATCACCCTTGAGGTGAGCCCCGCAGCAGCGGTCTGCGTGAGAATCAGCTGCGCGATTTTTTCCAGGTATGCATCGGTGGGGGTGAGCCGCGGCGGAAATTTGACGTCGATATTAAATATCACATTGCGTGCATTGTCGTCGGTTTTCTCGAGTTCACGGATATGCGCAAAAAAATCCCTGAGCGTCAAGAGGCGGGTGAGGGGGATCTCCCTCCGTTCCGGAAATTTGGCATCTTTGAGTGAACCGCAATCGAGTTTTTTCAGTTCGGCGACCGTGATGCGTTCCAGCGCCGTGACTTTGATGCGGCCGCCGTCATCTTTGCGGCAGAGTTTCGGATTCGTGAAAGAATCATGGTGGATAATGAGGTCCCCGTCAGCAGTCAGGTTAACATCGAACTCGATGGCGGTCATGCCGTTGCGGATGCCCGCTTCAAAGGCAGGCCAGGTATTTTCCGGGGCAAGACCGCGTGCGCCGCGGTGGCCGTGGAGTTCCAGCTTCTTCTCAACCTTCGCGGTGCTGCCCGATGGCGCGATGCTTTCTTCAGGCGGATTAAAATTACCGCAGGCAGTACCGAAGAGCAAGGCCGCAAAGAGCGCCGGCGCCAGCGGGCTGCGTGCTTTAAACAAAATCAGGCGACGGATGCCTTCATGCCGGCGCGCCGCTTCTTGACGGCTTCAGCAAGTTCTCGTAGCAGCGGCGCAGTTTCGTCGAAGGCGATGCAGGCGTCGGTGATTGATTTACCGTACTCGAGTTTTTCGAGCGGTGCTTCTTTCTGGTTGCCGGCTTTCAGGTGGCTTTCGAGCATGATACCCATGATGGCATCAGAGCCTGCGGCGATCTGCCCGGCGACGTCGCGGGCAACGATCGTTTGGCGGGTGTGGTCTTTCTTGGAATTGCCATGGCTGCAGTCGACAATGAGCCGCGGTGTTAAGCCCGCTTCTTTTAAATCGGCCGCCGCTTTATCGACATGGGCCTTTTCGTAGTTAGGGCCGCTGGTCGAGCCGCGCAGAATCAGGTGGCCAAAGGGATTGCCCTTGGTGTGGACAATCGCTGCGACACCCTGTTTTGTGATCGATAAGAAGTGGTGCGGCGCCTGCGCCGCGTGGATGGCGTCGATGGCGATCTTGACATTGCCGTCGGTCCCATTTTTGAAACCGACAGGAACAGAGAGCCCGGAAGCCAGTTCACGGTGCACCTGGCTTTCTGTCGTACGGGCGCCGATCGCACCCCATGTCACTGCGTCCGCCGTAAACTGCGGACTGATGGTATCTAAGAATTCACAGCCCGCGGGCAGGCCCATCGTGGTCAGGTCGACGAGCAGTTTGCGGCCGAGACGCAGGCCTTCGTTGATCTGGAAGGAGTTGTCGATGTGCGGGTCGTTGATGAGACCCTTCCAGCCAGAGCGGGTGCGCGGCTTTTCAAAATAGACGCGCATGATGATTTCGAGCTCGCCCATGAGTTCATCTCTCAGGGGTTTTAAAAGCGCGGCATATTCGTGCGCCGCTTTGATGTCATGGATCGAGCAGGGCCCGACGACAACCAGTACCCGGTCGTCTTTGCCGCTGACGATGTCGGCACACTTTGCCCGCGCGACGCTCACAAAACGCTGGCCGATCTCATCGAGCGGTATCTCTTCCATGAGAATCGCGGGTGGAATCAGGGATTTAAGTGCGTCGATGCGCAGGTCGTCTGTTGTCATAGCTATAATTTCGGTATAAATATAATATGGGGACTGTAAAAAATCAACAATAAAACCGGGGCGATTGCCTCGCCCCGGCGGTTAAATCACGCCCAGCGGGTCTTAAAATCGGCTGCGTACTGATCGAAGGTTATGGGGGATTTCCCCGTAATCAGTTTCACATTTTCCGTAACGGGGGCTGAATGGCCGTCCTTGAGAGCCTGGGCGATATATGCGAGAAATCCCACATAGTCTGCTGGCAGGCCGAAACCCGAAAGACCTGCCTGAAAAGCTTCGGATGTGATATCGGCATAAGTGATGGTTTTGCCGGTGGCCTGCGAGAGTTTTGCGGCAACTTCACTATGGGTAACCGCCTCGCTGCCCGTCAAAGCAAAGGCGCGGTTTGCAAACGTATCAGAGGTCAGAAGCTCGAAGGCGGTCGCCGAAATATCGCGCGCATCGATGAAGCTGGCCTTCGCGTCACCGCCCGGGAAGTAGATTTTCGCATCCTTCAGGATACCGCTGATCCAGAAGGTGTGGAAGTTCTGCATGAACCAGTTCGGGCGTATAATATTCCAGGCAAGGCCCGAGGCTTCGATATCGAGTTCGAGATGGCGCATCGGCGCCTCGGCCGGCGCATGTTCGACGCCCATCGCCGTCATCTGCACGAGCTTTTTGAGTTTTACGGCTTTCGCCTTTTCGAGCAGCGGTTTCAGCGCTGAGTAGGCATCGACAACGGCTGGTGGGCCGATCAGAAATGCCGCATCGGCTTTTTCGAGGACCTCGAGTCCTTCCGTGGGCTTTTGCGAGTCGATTTGGACGGCGGTCAGCCGCTCTCTTTTCGCCAGTTTTTCGGGATGGCGTGTGCCGGCGAAAACCTCGTGGTCTGCGGCGAGTAATTTGTCGACCAGGGTGCTGGAAACAGTACCGGTCGCTCCATAAACAAATATTTTCATTTAGATCTCCTTGTCGCCCTCCCCAAGTCTGGGGTTAGGGGCGAAATAACTTCGATAAGATAACCTTTCACCGCCGCATGCCCATGTCGCCGGGTAAAAAAGGCATATCCAATCGTCTAAACTCATGGACGATTGGGTAAAAGCGGGATATATTGCGGTTATGGACATGCTCTCCGAAATCTTAAGTTCAGCCCGCTGGAAGGGAGATCTTCTGACGCGCAAGGCTATCCACCGCCCGTGGGGGCTGCGCTTCCCGTGCGATAAGAGCGCGGGCTTTCATGTCGTGTCGCAGGGCAGCTGTTTTGTAAAAATGCCGCGGCAATCGTTTCACATGCAGGCGGGTGACATTCTTTTCATCGCCAAAGGCGCGACGCATGATTTAAGTTCGGCACCGGGCGAAAAAATTGTCGATATCCGCAAATTTTCGGAACAGGCGCATAAGAGTAAGCCAGCGGGCAAGCCGCTGACGACGTTTGTCTCAATCCGTTATGAAGTGCCTGAAGAGCCGATGCATCCATTTTTGATCGAACTGCCCGAAGCCATTTTTATCCGCGCACATGAGATTCCCGCGCACCATACGCTGCATACGCTTTTGGTACTGATCTCGCAAGAGATCGATGCCGGCATCGGTTCTGACCTGATTCTTCAAAAGCTCGCCGACATACTGCTCTACCAGGTGCTGCGTTATTACATGGAAAAAAATCCGCCGACCTCACCCGGCTGGCAGAGTGCGCTGCTCGACGAGAAGATCCGCTTTGCGCTCGAGCAGATGCACCGCAATCCCGAACGTGCCTGGACTCTTGAATCGCTCGCCGCAACCGTCGGTGTGTCGCGCGCCTCGCTCGCTGCCCGCTTCAAAGATGCGCTCGGCGCGACGCCGATGCATTATCTCGCGGGGCTGCGCATCGAAAAGGGACGTACGCTCGTGCGCGAGCAGGGCGCGACACTCGAGCAGGTGGCCCGCGCCGTCGGTTATTCATCGGCCTTTGCCTATTCGAAGGCGTATAAGCGGGTGCGAGGCAACGCCCCTGCGCTTGACGTGTGACGCTGAAACAAGAAATTCCCGCCGTGAAGAGTTTCATCAGCACATTTGCCTGCGCGGTATTCGTTTTGTGCGCAGCGCCGGTTTCTGCATCCTACAAACTTTCAAGCCTTTTGCCGGGCGATGCCGTCGATACCTACACCGATCTGACGGCCTATAGTTTTTCCGTACCGTTTCCCCTGAAGAAGTTTGGTGCCTCCGTCGCGCCGCGTTATGCGCATACGGCACCCGATAAGCATAGCGGCGGCATCGACACCTTTGCTTATCTGCAATTATCGAATCTCAGGCTGGGTATCGCAAGCCTCGCAGCGCCGGGCAGCGATACGGCGACGTTCATCAACGGTAAATTTATGGCCAGCTATCTCTTCAGTTTTATCAGCATCGGCATTGAGGCCGGGGCGATGCGCTCAGCTTCAGATTCTCCGGTGGACCGGTGGGGCAGCATGGGCGCGGTGACGAGCAGCGTCTATTTTAACAGGTGGGCTTTTGATGCTGCCGCGCGCTTTTTTATGCCGAATGCATCGGCTGCGGCGCCGAATCCTTTACCGTCATCAGCCAGTGCCCCGATCTATCAGAACAGCGCCTATGACAGCCAACTGTATTCGCTGCGTCTCCGTAATGACCTGTCTTTCCGCTGGCGGATGACCCTCGCCGGTAATTTTCTGTATTCGAGCTATTCCTCTTTCTATTCGCTGACCAATCTCTGGCGTTACCGCCTGGAGAACATGCAGATTATTTCGGGTCTCAGTTACCGCAGAAACAATCTTACCCAGGCGGCTGCGGGGGCATTCGACGGCGATGATCAGGTGAACATCCCGGTTTATGCGATTCTCGAACACGCGCGTTCGATTTTTTATATCGGCGTCTCCTCTCCGGTCTACCGCCTGAACCGCGGCGGTGCGGCGGCGGGGCGCAGCTATGTTCTGCGGTTTGAACCGCAGGTCGCTTACACGCACCGTTTTACGCCGGGCTTATGGCTGAATTTCTCGCTCGGTTCGCAGTCGGTGATGGCTGCCGATAACGGTACGATTGCAAGCGAAGTGCGCGTGGCATTTCAGCTCGCGTATAATATTGCACCGTTCGGCGCCGACGACGAAGTCGCCTTTTCGGGAAACCTGCTCACGGCAGCGCGGTAGCGCCGCCGCCATCGGTTTATTCTTCGTTGGTGTTCAGAATCACCGGCAAACCGTTTTTACCGCCCTGCATAATCATCATCTTCATATTCGGATTCTCGACGGCTTTAAGCTGAATATATTTTGTCGTTAGCTGTTTGTTGATAATCTGCTGGGCCTTCGCCTGACCTTCAGCTTCGATCTTGGCTGCATCAGCCGAGGCTTTCGCCTTGATCACGGTAATTTCAGCGTCGCGTCGGGCAATGTTGATTGTGAACACCATCTGCTGTTGTTCCTGTTCTTTTTCGAGTTTGCCTTCGATGGCGCGCAGAATCGGTTTACTGTATTCGATGTCGTCGATGATGATATCGTCGATGTCGATGTGTTTTCCTTCCAGTTTTTTCACCAGCACGTCCCGGATGCGGTGTGAGATATTCGGCGTCTCTTTGGAAATCTCCACCATATTATACGTTGAGAGTGCATTGCGCACCGACGTCCGGAGCTGGGGCTTCACCACCTTTTGGTAAAAATCGGGGCCGATCTCCTGCTGCAGCTGGTAGATTTCGTCGGGTTTCGGGCGCACGATCACGGTACAGACGACCAGTACCTTGAGGTCGTCCTTGGTCAGAATCTCCACCTGTTCTGAAAAAGAGTTCCACTGAATCTTATAGGTATAGATATCGTTCCAGGGGGCGTAGACATAGACTTCGGGCCTCAGCGGCTCTTTTTGCAGGCCTGAGCCCCACGGCTGCCAGCGCAGTCCCACCTCTCCGGGCTTTACGGTCGATACACAACCTATCGCGAAGCTTGCCAGCGCAAGCGCTTGGACTATCACTTTCATGGTTCCTCCCATCGTCGGTCACATTATCATAGATATACGATATTCCGTTAGTAGACCCCGGATATGCCTCCATGGCGAAATTTTTTTGCCAGCCTGTCTTATTTGTGTAAATTGGCACTAAGGCGGTGAGAGTGCTAACACACCCTAGGGGGAGTGATAGCATGTCTGACTGTGAGTGCTCGGTAGCAGGGGGATCAATCCCACCAGCTAACGAGTAATTTAATTTCCTGGAGGGAAAAATGGCGATAAAACCATTGGCTGACCGCGTTCTCATTGAAGCGGCACCTGAGAAAGAAGAAAAGATCGGGAATATTTTCATTCCTGATACGGCAAAAGAAAAGCCCACAATCGGCGTCGTAGTAGCGGCAGGCCCGGGCAAAGTCTCTGACGACGGCAAAACCGTGCCGATGCAGGTCAAAGCGGGACAAAAGGTGCTCTACGGAAAGTACAGCGGCACAGAAATCAAAGACGGTGGAAAAGAATACCTCATCGTGCGTGAATCAGACATTCTCGCAATCGTTGAGTAAGGACAAACAATATGGCAAAAATGCTTGAATATGATGAAGTCGCTCGCGCGAAGTTGATGACTGGCATCAACAAACTCGCGAATGCGGTAAAAGTAACGCTGGGGCCGCGCGGCCGCAACGTGGTAATCGATAAAAAATTCGGCGCGCCGACAATCACCAAAGACGGTGTAACGGTCGCGAAGGAAATCGAACTCGATGACGCTTATGAGAACATGGGCGCACAACTTGTAAAAGAAGTATCAACAAAAACCAACGACGTAGCCGGCGACGGTACGACAACGGCAACGATTCTCGCCCAGGCGATCGCACGCGAAGGTATCAAGAACGTTACAGCGGGCGCAAACCCGATGGACCTGAAACGTGGTATCGATAAAGCTGTCGAAGCGGTCACCGCTCACATCGGCAAGATCGCTAAAAAAGTCGAAAACAAAGACATCGCGGCCGTGGCTTCGATCTCTGCGAACAACGACGCTGAAATCGGCAAACTCATCGCTGACGCGATGGACAAAGTCGGTAAAGACGGAGTCATCACGGTAGAAGAAGCAAAATCAATCGAAACATCTCTCGACACTGTCGAAGGTATGCAATTCGACCGCGGTTATGTATCTTCATACATGGTAACAGACGCAGAAAATATGACAGCGACGCTCGAGAACGCGAACGTGCTGATCTATGACAAAAAAATCAGCGCGGTGAAAGACATCGCTCCGATTTTGAACCAGGTAGCACAAGCGGGCAAACCCCTCCTTATCATCGCAGAAGACCTCGAAGGCGAAGCGCTTGCAACGATCGTGTACAACACTATCCGCAAAGCGATCAGCTGCGTGGCAGTGAAAGCTCCCGGTTTCGGCGATCGCCGTAAAGCGATGCTCGAAGATATCGCGATTCTCACAGGTGCGCAGGTTGTGTCCGAAGAACTCGGCCAGAAACTCGAGACAGTGACGATGGATATGCTGGGCAAGATCGAAAAGGTGATTATCGAAAAAGAAAACACCACGATCATCAAAGGCGCCGGCAAAGAATCCGACGTCCAGCACCGCATTAAGCAGATCAAAAAGCAGATCGAAGAAACAACGTCTGACTATGATCGCGAAAAACTGCAAGAACGTCTGGCGAAACTCGCCGGCGGTGTTGCGGTAATCCACGTCGGTGCGGCTACCGAAGTTGAAATGAAAGAGAAAAAAGCCCGCGTTGAAGACGCACTTTCTGCTACCCGCTCTGCGGTTGAAGAAGGTATCGTTGCCGGCGGCGGTCTCACTCTCCTCAAGGCAATTGAAGTCGTCAAGGCGCTCAAGCTCGTCGGCGACCAGGAAACCGGTAAGAACATCGTCATGCGCGCACTTGAAGAGCCTATGCGTCAGATCGCACAAAACAGCGGTCTTGAAGGCAGCCTCATCGTAGAACGCGCGAAAGGCGAAAAAGAGAACATCGGCTTTAACGCCGCAACTCTCGAATGGGAAGATATGCTGAAAGCCGGCATCATCGACCCGGCGAAGGTGACACGCTCTGCACTGCAGAACGCGGCATCGATCGCTTCGCTCGTTCTGACAACCGAGTGCCTCATTGCTGACCGTCCTGAGAAAAAGGAAGGCGGTATGGGCGGCGGCATGCCAGGTGGCATGGGCGGAATGGGTGGTATGGGCGGCATGGGCGACTTCTAAAAAAGTTGTTTGCAGGGGGCGATGCCCCCTGCGACCCCCGAAGAGGCGCCTAAGGCGCCTTTTTTATTGTAATTATTCGCAGATTGCTTTGACTAAGTTCCATGAAAAACTTCTTCAGCCGCGCCATCGATAAGCTCATCGGCGATTCACGCCTCTGGTCGCTCGAGCACCGGCTCTTTAACTCCTTCGCACTTCTCAATGGGGTGTCGAACACCCTGGGGTCTCTCAACCCATCATCGAATTACGCATGGCTCTTTGCCCTGAATCTCGGTACGGGCATCCTGTTCCTGGCCTTTTACGCGCTTTCCCGGTTTAAAAGCTATTACCGCTCGCTCTATTGGCCCTTTGTCTTTACTATGCAGATTTTTCTCTTCTTTAATATAGTCGGGAATGCAGGTTCGCAGGGCGGGGCGCACTATTATTACATTCCGATGGTGTTGATTTCAACGATTCTATCGCGTAATACCCTGACCACGGTTATTGCCGCGATGTTAGGGGTGGCTTTTACAGCTGGAGTGTTTGCCATCGAAATCTACAAACCCGACTGGATTATGAAATTTACACGACCTGAAGAGCGGCTCAACGATGTCGTGGGGCAGTTTCTGTTTGTCCAGATCCTGTGCGCGGCGACAGTTATTATTCTCAAGAATCACTTCAATGAAGAACGCAATAAATCTGAAAAGTTATTGCGCAATATTCTGCCGCAACACGTCGCCGACGAGCTCAAAAAATATAACCGCGTGACGCCGATGCACTTTAATTCGGCAACAGTGCTGTTCACCGACATGGTTGGTTTCACCAGGATTGCGGAGCGTCTTTCGCCCGCAGAGCTTATCCACGAACTGGATGCCTGCTTCGCCACCTTCGACGAAATTATCCGTAAATTCGACATGGAAAAGATTAAAACGATTGGTGACGCCTATATGGCAGCGGGGGGATTGCCCGATGTGAACCAGAGCCATGCACTCGACTCGATCCTCGTCGCTTTGCAAATGCAGCACTTCATGCTGCATATGCGTAAGGAAAAAGAAGCAAAGAATCTGCCGTTCTGGCAGATCCGTCTTGGCATCCATACCGGGCCACTCGTCGCCGGTGTCATCGGTACAGAAAAGTTTTCCTATGACGTATGGGGCGATACCGTGAACACGGCAAGCCGCATGGAAAGCTCCGGCGCTCCTGAGATGGTCAATATCTCTAAAAGCACCTATGACCTGGTGAAGGAGTTTTTCATCTGCGAATACCGCGGTAAGCTCGTGGCGAAGAATAAAGGTGAGGTCGATATGTATTTCGTCAAACGCCTGAAACCCGAATACAGCGAAGATATGGCAGGGATCATGCCGAACCCTAAGATAATGGAAATCCGTAACCAGTTGAACGGTTTGGTTCTTAAGGCGGCATAATGGCAGTCCGCATTATCGATTATGCCATACGCACGGCGATCGCCGTCATTTTGATACAGACTTTGTGGTTTAAATTCCGTGCGGCTCCCGAATCGGTGGCGATTTTTTCCGCACTCCATGTGGAACCCTGGGGCCGCATTGCTGCGGGCGTGATTGAGCTGGCCGCCAGCCTGCTGCTGGTTTTTCCGCGCACAGTCATCTTTGGTGCTGGCATCGCACTGGGCACAATGCTTGGGGCGATGCTCTCGCATATTTTCGTGATTGGCATCGCCGTTAAAAACGACGGCGGCCTACTGTTCGGCCTTGCGGCAGGGGTGGCTCTGCTGTCGCTAATTTGCATTTACATCCACCGGGCCGAAGCGATTCGTGTTCTGAATGTTTTCCTGAAAAAATCCAGATGACCGCAGAGCAGGGCCTGATCCATGAAAATATTCAACTGTTGCGCCAGGGCGAGGGAGTGCTTCGCTCGATAAGCGACGGCGCGTATACGGCAGAAGTTTCGGGCATAAGTTCGGCCGCAAAACATTTCAGGCATATTTTCAACCATTACGAAGCGTTGCTGATGCAGCGGCGGAGCATTGTCGATTATGAGACGCGCGAACGGGGTACAGAGGTCGAAAGGCGGCGTGACGCAGCGCTGGCGAAGACGGCAGAACTCGTTGCGGCGCTGCACGACCTCGGCGATAATATCCTGCGGGACACAACCTTAAGTATCGAACGGGTCATCCGCTTGGCTGACGGGCAATTGCAAAAAGTGTTTTATCCGTCAAATCTCTCGCGCGAACTTGATTTTCTGCAACAGCATGCTGTGCATCATTTTGCCATGATTGCGATCATTCTCAGGCAACAGGGCGCTGAAACGCCGCAGGATTTCGGCATGTCGCCTTCGACACTGCGCTTTAACGCGGCGCTCGCGGTCACCTGAATTTGCGACGCAGTCTTCTTCTGTTCTATCTAGTACTCCTGCTGGCATCGCATATTGCCGTGGCCGTTATGCCTGTGCGCATACCTGAAGGGCAAAGGAGTTTGCGTTCCGGTGATGTGACGATTGCTTATGCCGACACTGATCCTCATGGTTCCGGCAAGCCCGTGCTGTTGTTGATCCATGGCAGCCCGGTGGATATCGCGCTCTTCGCACGCCTCATCCCGTTATTGGAGAAAAAATTCCGCGTGATCGCGCCTGTATTGCCGGGTTTCGGCGCGTCCTCGCGCGAGTTGCCCGATTATTCGATCCGTGCGCATGCACTTTACCTGGACCGGTTTCTCAACCAGGCCGGATTACCCCCGGTGCACGTCGTCGGCTACAGCATGGGTTCCGGAGTTGCGATCGAACTGGCGCATCTAAACCCGCGGCGCCTGCTTTCCCTGACTTTGCTTTCCGGCATCGGCGTTCAGGAACATGAACTGCTTGGAAATTATCATTTGAATCACCTGTTGCATGCGCTGCAACTCGCTTTCTTCTGGAGTCTCGACCATTTTGTTCCGCATTTCGGATTATTGAAAAATTTTCCGCTGAACTATTATTATGCCCGGAATTTTTTCGATACGGATCAGCGCCCGCTGAAACAATACCTCAGCGAGCTCAGGCTCCCCGTGCTCATTCTGCATGGGGATGACGATGTTCTCGTTCCCGTGGCCGCTGCCCGTGCACACCACGCATTGATCAGGCGCAGCGAGCTCAGCATTTTCCCGCGGTCAGGGCATCTGCTCGTTTGGGAGGATGTCAATGCCGTGGCGGGTTCCCTAACCGGTTTTGTCGAACGGCTCGAAGCCGGAATTTTACCGGCGATGCAGCCTGAGGAGCAACGACAGACCGGGGTGGGCTCGGCAGCGGTGAAGCAGGTCAGCGGCGGTGCGCTTTGGTTTATCCTGGTGTGCCTGGCTCTTGCAACGTTCGCCAGTGAAGATCTGGCCGCGCTGTCTTCGGGCATTTTAGCCGCTAATGGCAACATTACTTTTCTCCATGCGGCCATGGCATCCTTTGCCGGCATTTTCATCGGCGATATCTTGCTGATGTTTTGCGGGCGCGCGTTGGGTTCGGTATCATTTTTGAGCGGCATAATCCGGAAAAATGTCTCCGGCGATGCGTTGCTGCGCGCGGAAAACTGGCTTCGCGCCAAGGGAATTGCCGCGGTTTTTCTCAGCCGCTTTGTTCCGGGAACGCGGTTGCCGCTTTATCTCGCCATCGGTTACTCCCGGCAAAGCATGCTGCGCTTTACTCTGGCGTTCTGCGCCGCGTGCCTGGTATGGACGCCGCTGATCGTTGCTGCCGGGTATTTTTTCGGCGATCAGGCCCTCGAATATCTTGCAAACTACCAGGTCTCTGCGGGCTGGATTTTCCTGTCTTTGCTTGCCGTCATTTTTTTCATAAAAAAAATTCTGATTCCGCTTTTGACGTGGCGCGGTCGCCGGCTGCTCTATTCTTCATACCTGCGCCTGACGCTCTGGGAATTCTGGCCACCCTGGATCTTCTACATTCCCCTGGGTTTTTATTTTATTTTTCTCATCATCCGTCACCGCAGCTTCACGGTATTTACCGCCGCTAACCCGGCAATACCCGACGGCGGTGTGATCGGCGAATCGAAGGCGGCAATCTTGCAGGGCCTTTCGCGTGCCCGCAAAAACATCGCGCGTTTCGCACTGATCGAGCCGGCGCCTGCCGGCGAAAGAATGCGACAGATGTCGGATTTCATGCGGCGGCAAAAACTGAAATTTCCGGTTGTATTAAAACCCGATGTCGGCGAGCGCGGCAACGACGTACAGATTGTTTATTCGGGCGCCGATGCGGCCAGCTATTTTGAAGAGCATGCGAAAGCCGTGATCGTCCAGGAGTACATCGCAGGTCTTGAATTCGGCGTTTTTTATTTCCGCATTCCGCAATCCCACCGGGGAGAGATTTTTGCCATTACGGATAAACGTTTCCCGGCGCTGACAGGTGACGGAGAACGCAGCCTCGAAGAGCTGATTCTGAGCGACCCGCGCGCGGTGATGATGGCGCGTTTCCATTTGAAGAAGTTTGCCACGCGCCTCGGCGAAGTCGTCCCCGCAGGAGAAAAATTCGCCCTGGTCGAGTTGGGAACGCATTGCAAGGGATCACTTTTCCTCGACGGCACGCAACACCGGACTCCCGAACTCGTGAAGGCCATCGAAGGTATCAGCCAGGGCTTCGATGGTTTCTTTTTTGGCCGATACGATATTCGTGTGCCATCGCTCGCCGATTTCAGGCAGGGTAAGAATCTGAAGGTGGTCGAGTTAAACGGTGTTACGTCCGAAGCGACGAGCATCTATGATCCAAAACATTCGCTCACGGATGCATATAAAGTTCTCGCCCGGCAGTGGCAAATTGCCTTCTCCATTGGCGCAGAGAATGCCGCTCGTGGCGCTATTGTGACACCGCTGTCAGTGTTAATCCGCCATCTGTCTGTGCGTCGCTGAAGCCGCTTCATTTTTTTTGTCGATACCTGCTATTTTCCCGCGTCGCATTGAGTTAGGAAAGGGAGAAACCCGATAAAACATAGGAGTGCCTTTGTTTAAGCAAATTGCCATCTCTTCCTTTATTCTCCTGCTCACTGCGGGTTTTGTCCATGCGCAGGGGGCTGCGCCGGCAGCGGCGAAGCCCGTTGTAAAGCCCTTACCCAAAGGCAAGAAGATCGGCATTAAAAAACCTGGTGCAGAGTCCGATCCCGCCGCAGCCGACATGGCGCTGCCGGGCGAGGGGAATAACGCAGACAACTATGGGCGGGTTTGGCGCCGCAGTCAGCTCGATCTGCGTGTGGGCTTGCTGGGGGGTATGCTCATACCCATTGGGCAGGCTTCGCAGGTTCTGAACTTAGGTTTTGGCGGACGTCTATGGGCTTCGGTTGAGACGACATTCATCAAGCTGCCGAAATCTAAAATTTTCCAGAATACGTTGCTGATTTATGAATTTAGTTTTTATAAGGCGACCGGAAAGTCTGTATCGAGCAAAATTGGGCAGGATACCGACGCCGATTATGTCACCAATGCAGGGGCTATCGGAAAAGCGTATGACGTACAATTCTCACCGAAGTTTGTAATGCGATTTATTCCTTATGTAGGCGTTGGGCTAACCAACATTACTTCAGATACACAGACGCCGACCGGCGTCATCCACGCAGTGAGTGGGGACATAATCGCGAAATATGGCTTTGCCACGGTTTACGACTTCAACCGGCGCTGGCAGGCTATCATGACTGTGGATCACTACATCTATTTCGAGGAGAAAATTGGCATGTCGCTGCGCATTGGTCTCGGAGCGACCATGATGATTTTCTGATCCCATGGAATCTGTCGTACTCACACCCGCTCGCTCGTCTAATTGGCATGAGGGCAGACGCATGAGACATCTAACATTAGGAGGGCGATCATGAAACCGATCCGTTCGCTGTTCCTTCTGGGCTTAATTGTACCTGTTTTGTCGTACTGCGGCAAAGTCACCGACGGTCGCGAAAAAGATAAGACTGCGGATAACGCCAGTGTTAGTGCTGATTCCGCTACAGCGCAAGCTGCCGAGGCTGCACCGGATTATGTCTCCCACGCGGTAATCAATAACAATACGATTCATGTGACATTTAATAAGGAATGCACAGACGCGACTGTAACGAATACCGCGAATTACATCATTAACAATGGCCTGGTTGTTCAATCCGTTGCGAAAGATTCAGCTGATAAAACAAAACTGGTCATTACCACAACAACGCAGACGAACCAGTCTTATACACTCACAATTCTGAATCTGACAAGTTTGGCGGGAACGCCGATCGTCGGTGTGAAGCAGATTACATTTACCGGTCTGGCATTGCCTACAGCCACGTTCACTTGGCGCAATCCTGTCGACCAATCTGCTTTTCCTGAAACCATAGGCACATGGACACTTTGCAATCCGAATACTTCAGCAAGCGCATGCACTGTGCAGCCATACTACAATAAGACTGCTTTGGATATCGTCGTGGCCGGCGTCAATGTTGCCGCATACAAATATAAATTGGATGCCGGAAGTTGGGGGGCTGAAATTCCCGTTGCGACGCCACTCACGGTCTCTGGCCTAAGCGAAGGTTATCATACTCTTTACATTGCTGTTAAACACACGTTAGGTTATTGGCAGGAAACAACTTCGCCCGATGTGAAGACCTTTTCGTGGGTTCAGGATTCTTTGCCGGCTGCAGACGCGGCATTCGACACTGTAACGTTGCCAACGACGAATGGTGGCACGACTGCTTCTCAAAGCGTGAATATCAGAATCATCGGTTCCGAAATAGCCAGGTATAAAATATGCCTGAACAACGGGGCATACAATGACTGCACTACCAGCACATTCAAGGGAACAACACCGACTTCTGTGAATAATAATATTTCGATTCCGAACACCGATTATACGGCAATTCTGACGCCGGGGTCCGTGCAGTTAAAAGTGATTGGTTATGACGCAAGTGGTAATGTCCAGATAGCTCCTGTCGCGGCCGGAATCTTTAACTATACAATCGATACGCAAAATGTCGAAGCCGTTTTTAATGTCGCCGATCTTCCAGGTTCGATCAACAACGGTACAACATCGGCCACAGTTAATGTCCTGAGCACGTACGGCGCAGTAACCTATATTGGTCAGATCATCGACGGAACCGATTGCAGTACGGTTCCCTGGGTGGCCCTTTCGGCGGCTCCGGTTTCCGTTGCTACCCCGATTACGCGCACCGGTATGACGGATGCGGTCGCACAAAAAACCATTTGTGCCGTTGGCCGTAGTATTGGTGGCCTGTGGCAGGGATCATGGAGTGGGGCGGGAACTCCCCCGAACATCACGAAGTACACGTGGGTCATTGATACTTCGGCGCCCACAGCGACGGTATACTGGCAAAGTCCGATAACTGCGCCCACAGCCACAACACAGACCTCAGGCTACAGGTTGCAGGTATCTTCAAATGGTGGGGCGTCCCACTATCGTTATGCAGTCGTCACCGGTGCGGGTACAGCCTGTTCTACCGGCACATACAGCGCTAACATAACCATTGAGACCGACATCACGATCGATCCACCCACCATTGCAACGACTGGGACTACGGTATATAAAGTTTGCGTTGTTGCAGGCGATCTGGCAGGAAACTGGCAGGCGACGACCTCGGCCAGTACCAGTGGCGAGTGGACGGTGGATTTAGATCCGCCGTCGGCGAATCCGTCATTTGCTGCCGCTTCATCCAGCGCGCGTAGCTTCAATACGGCTGCCTTAACATTCAGTATCGATAACTCTACCGCGACCGCCGACTCGTTCTACTATCAGGTGCAGGTGGCGACCGACACGGGATTTACCAACATTATTGGCGATACGACTGTAAAAAGCTGTAAAGGCATCTCGCTCCCCGAATGCCCGGCAGCTCTCGGTACTAAGGATTTTGCGGTAGCCGTAGATGCATTCCAGTCCGCAAGCTATTATGCACGCGTCAAAGCGGGCGACTCCCTAGGCAACATGCGCGGTACGTTTTCTTCTGCATCGGCCGAACACTATGTTGTCGGAAAAATTACCGGTACGATTCGTAACCAGGCGAATGCGGCCGTCACGGGTATTTCCATTAAGATTCTGACAGCTGGCGGAACCGATGTTACCTCTCTTTATGGAGGAACAATTACTACCGGCGCGGGTGGAATATTTACCATCGATAACGTACGCACGGCCAAACTCGGATATCAGATTCGGGCGGCCGAAGGGGATGCAACCTACTATCCCGCAACAAAGCGCAATGTCACAGTACAGGAAAAAGGCTCGGGTGGCACCATTCAGACCAATATCGGTACGCTGGGTCTTGCGGCGATAGCGGGTTCTTCGGCACAGACTGTTTCGGCAAAAGTTGTCGATGCGGATGACGGTTGGATGCTGGGTTATGCCGAAGTTAAGCTGATAGACTATCTGGGCGTGACGGTAGCAACCGCACGCACGGTGGAGACCGCTGCAAATTGTACGAGTATTCCGCCGGTAGGAGCACCTCCTACAAATATTCCTAAGGCGAAGTTTGACCTGGTTGTCACTTGCGGCGATGTCTCTTTCACAGGTGTAACTCCCGGTACCTATACAATTCAGGTGAACGGCGACAGCTGGGGCACCACTAATCAACGATACAATCAATTGGATGTCGAGAGCGTCGTCGTTCATAGCACGGCGGCGGCCAAAGGGCGCATACCGATGGTGCGCCTGCTTACCGGGCAGGATATTAAGATTGTACTTTCCTGGGGTGCTTTAGAGCCGCGCGACCCCGATATGCACATGGTCGGGTCTCTGCCTTCCGGGCAAACCATCACCAATGTGAATGGCGATACCTGCAATACGAACCAATTCCATATCTGGGCGGGCAGGCCTAATGTGGGCGGCTTTGCGTGGCAGCAGCAATATTCGGCGAAGACCCGTACGTATCCACAGGGTAATGCGGCTTATAGCACACAGAACTTCTTTCCGCTGGACCCATCCACAACAGCTGCTCTTGTTCAAGATGCGAACAGCGGTTATGGTCCGGAGGCTATCAACCTGATCTCGGGTTATACGGACGGCACATATTGGGTGAGCGTCATTAACTGGGGTGGCTGGTATCCGGGCTCCTATGGCGTTACGAAAGCGTCACAGCGGTGGGATGTCACCCAGGTGGGCATCAAGGTCTACGACGCCGATGGACTTACTTTCGAGATGATTGCTGCGCAACCGACGGCAGTACCGAGTCAGCTTGCACCTGCGACGGCTGTGGCTGGCTGTGGACTCGGTGGCGCTTCCGACTGGAATGAATGTGAGCTTTGGCAGGCATTTAAGATTACCGTGGCCGGCGGCGGCGCCGCAGGCCGCCAATTCACGCCAGTGAATACCTTTCAAAATTGGGCGGATTCGACCGGTAATGGAGTTTATGATCTCAGTAAATGTTATTTGAATACGTTTTGAGGAATATGTTTACTCAAAATCATCACCTGCCCCGTAAAACTATCCTGATCTTTTTTTTAGGTTTCATCTTATTGAGCCAGGCTTGTGTGGGCAAATTCTTGTCGACGATGCTTTCCAACGAGGGTGCGAATTTCAAACTCATCGAAGTGAGTGCCGTAGCCAACACGCGCATCCGCGTTTCTTTCAATAAACCACTCGATAAGACCAATGGTTCAGGTACGGTGCTGAGCAATTATTCCATTCCGGGTTTGAATCTCGTTTCGGTTGAAGCGGGCTCTGAGACGCACCAGGTTTTTTTGAATCTTAACCCGGCAGACTCAGTCCGTATGGATCGGACCACGTATACGCTGACAGTTAGTAATGTTCTCAACCAAACCCTGGATCCGCTTTTGGCGGATGGCAGGTCTATGTCTTTCACCGGTGCTAAATATCTTCAGGCCCGCTGTTTCAATGATGATGGCACTGATTCGTGCCCGCCGCTGGCCGCGACCGGCGCGGCGTTTGGTTATACGATTAAGATCCGTGGAGATTATGCTGTCGGCTCGAATTACCAGTGGCAGCTCTTGAGCAAGAATCCTGGCGCCTCACCGACTACATATGTTCCAGCCAGTATGTGCCTGAATACAAAGCACACGAATTATCCAACATGCAATGACAATGCTTTGCCGGCATACGATAATGGTCTAGGCGCGGGAACAACCACTCTCGGTTGGAGTCCGACGACACCCGTCTCCACACCGATTAAGATTAGTGGTTTAATGACACTCGACTATCGCATCGAATTTCGAGTACAGGATGCTTTAGGCGCCTGGCAACCGGCAGGTTATGAGTCTTTCAAAGAATTTTCAGTCGATTCGACTTCGCCTGCGAAGATTGGCTTAAGCGGTGCCGGCGGTCCATCGTCAGTACCTGCGTACACTACGCTCACCAATGTGCGGATCACTAATATCAGCGTTCGTCCGCGTAGCTGTACGGAGTTCCCTACACCAGCGCCGGATTGTTCTGCAAGTCCGGAAGCGCCTTCGCACTATAAATATCAGATTCTTTACCAGGCGGGCAGTTGCCCTATCACAGTTCCCTCTGTTCTCGTGAACTGGACTTCGGAGATTTCGGCGAATATTCCCATCAACTATGACATGGGTACAACTGAAGGGTGTTATTCTATCCGCGTGCTCGCGCGCGATATTGCGGGTAACTGGCAGTGCCTCACCGACGCGACAGATACTACCAATGGTAAATGCCAGCACAGCATTGGGGTTGGGCAGATTGATGAATTTTTTACAAGCAGAGCATATCAGGTGGCCCATATTCAATTCGATGCCACTGCGCCCACGGCAAGTTTTATCAGCGGTACAACGCCGAATGATCCGACAGCCAGTACTTCGCTGACAGTGGGTGTGACTGCCAGCGCCGATGTGCCGTATTTCCGTTACCGCATTTCCGGTCCCGGGCAGGCTGGCGTTTGGTCAGGTGATAAGGTCTCAGGCCTCGGTGGGGTGGCGAATCCTTTCATCAGTGGCACTCCTCCTGGTGAATTTATTTCCGCTTCCGGTCTATCCAATGGTGGCACATATACAATCGATATCATCGGAAAAGATCCGGCCGGGAATTATCAATCCACATCATCGCCGACAACGTATACTTTCACGGTAGACACGAACGTACCTACGGCGGTGCTCACGGCATACACCGGAGCGGGCGGGTGTGTCGGAATGCAGGGTTTGCCGAATAACCCGACCAATAACAATTGTTTTTCCGTTACCGTCGGTGGCCCCGGTGTGACGCATTATAAGGCGACGTTCGTTTCAGGCAGCGCCTGCCCGAACACGGACGGAGCTTACGGCGCGGCCACAGTGATAGGGACGAAGTATACAAATACTTCGCCCGGATTTGTTAATGGAACAACATACAGTCTTTGTGTGCGTGGCGGTGCATCAATAACCGGACCTTTCGGCCTCGCTGCCGGTGAAATTACACGCTATACCTTCACCTTTGATAATGCGCCGCCAACCGGAACCGCGGTGACGCAGTTATTGACACCAGTCTATGCAACGGCACCGGCATCCGGTACAATACGCACTGTTCTCAAAGATGCGGACGTTATCATTGGAAACGCTTCCGGTGAGGCTGTGCTTGCTTATAAGGGCGCGATATACCAAACCACGGATTGCGTTGCATCACCAGGGCTTGCTGCGGTTCAGGCATTGACCGAGAAGTCGGTGTATACGCCGATACAAAAGACAGGTATGGCTAACGCCGAGCAGCGTGTGTGCTTCATAGGGCGCGACGCGGCGGGTAACTACCAAACCAGCGTGCAGCAATACTCATTTACGGTATTCGATCCGGCGACGCCGTCTGACGGTGGCGGCGCCAATGATAATGCCTATGTTTCGAATTTTAACTACTCGTGGGCTGGCATTCCGGCAGACGTGACCGAGATACGGATCCGCATTTGTACGGATGCCGCCTGTGCATCGCCGATACCGGGATTTCAAAACGGCATAGCTGTCTGTAGCAGTGCTGCAGTCTGTGTAGGGACAACAACTTATAATGTGGTGAGCAACTGTACTGGCCTTGGCTGCATAAAGGCCCTCAATGGTTCAAGATACTACGCCCAGCTCAAGGTTACCGACGCCGCTGGTAATGCCAGCTCATTCGGCACTGTCTCCGATGGAAAAGTGATCACGGGTGGCGTTACGGGCATCATACGCGATACGAATGGAAATCCCGTGAGCGGTGCGACAGTCACGCTCTATGATAGTTCCTGCACCGGCGCGGCTTACGGTGCGATGGCTTCAACAGGTGCTGGTGCATTCACGATCAGCAATGCGACTCCGGCATTTCCGCCGATCGTTCTCGCGACTAATGGCCATTGTATTAAGGTGACAGCGTCAGGTGGTCGTCAGGGTACTAAACAGTTCATAAGTATTGATCCGGCTACGAACACGAATGTCGGCAGCATTTACGTCGTCGATCCCGCCGGTAAAGGTTGTATCGTCGGTGCCTTGGTGGATGGTTCAACGGGCAGCCAGCTGACACTCTCGAATGCGACGTTTACACTGAAAGACTGGAACGGTACAACGATTTCCGGTTCGCCGGCGCTTGACCCTGACGGAAAGCAGTTTGTTTTCCCCTCAGGTTGCATTAATAATCCCGCAACAGATTGGGGGGCGTCGCCCTATACGTCACCGACCTACACATATTCCGCGGGCTTGAATTCCGGGGTCTATTCGCTGCAGGCAAGCGTACCGAATTACTACTCATTTACCGAATCGTCGATCGGTGTTACCAACAACGTTGCTGTTCATACGGGCTATCTGCCGATGGTGGGCACGTTTGCCGGCGGATCTAAAAATATCAAAATCATTCTGACCTGGGGAACAGGCGCAAAAGATCTGGATTTGCATGTTGTAGGTCCTAGCGTAACCGGGGATTGCCAGAACTACAATTCCTCAGCCGTTGATAACTCTACCAAATTCCATGTTTACTTTCAACAGAAATATTGCGCTGATAGTGGTACGGCGGCTCCCGTTGGTTCGACGCAGCTGGCCGTGGATGATACATACGAGTATGGTCCGGAAATAATCAATTTCAACCCCGGCTATGCCGATTCTTCTGCGGTTTATAAGTTTTCTGTGTTCAATAACGATGCAACCGCGCCAGATTGGACAAACAGCAAAGCCCGCATTTACGTATATGCGGGAAATTTCTACACCGGTGGCGGAGGACTAATAAAGACAATTGATGTGCATACCAGTAATACAAATCGCCTTTGGCGCCCGTTCAAAATGTCTATTACTGGAACAACACTTACTATAGATGATAATGCAGGTTCTACTTTTGGTTATACTGCCGCCACTTATGCACAAATGGTCGGTACTTCAGATGGTCTTGGGCATGTATCCTCAATCGTCGCCACGGCTGGTGGTTCCGGCTATGTTTCTGTGCCGACTGTTACCATCGATCCGCCTGCCGGTGGTGGCACTACCGCTACGGCGACAGTAATTACTTCGGGCGGCATCGTAACCGGTTTTAACATCACCAATCCCGGTACGGGTTATACGTCAACTCAGGGCGTAACGGTAACGTTTGCCGGTGGCGGCGGCGGTACAGGAGCTGCGGGGACGGGTATTGTTACCATCTCGGATCCAAACACTGATCCTGGTCTATTCAGTAACGGCACTACAGCAGCTGGTGGAGCTGGTCTCGCCGATTATTAGGCCAAGCCCCGGTTAAATCCCTGAATAAATCTTGCCCCCGGCTTGGCACCATCTATGCTGGTGCGAGTCGATGGATCTTGCGAAGTACGATGTCGGCCCCTTCCACGACGAAATGTTCGTCACCGCCGGTTCTCCGCGCACGCATGCGCAGGCGATCGCGAAAAAAATCGCTGCGATGAGCCTTGCCGAACTTGCCGAATGCCGGCTGACTTCAGAGACCGCGCTGCGCCGCCTCGGTATTACCTTCAATGTCTATGGCGCAGAGGGGGCGCAGGAGCGCATCATGCCCTTCGACGTGATTCCACGGGTCATTGCAGCGGAGGAGTGGGACTACCTCGAAAAAGGTCTCGTGCAGCGCATCACTGCGCTCAACATGTTTCTCGAAGATCTTTACCACGATAAACACATCATCCGCGACAATATTATTCCCGCCGACGTCGTCTATTCGAGTAAGGGGTACCTGAAAGAATGCGAGGGTTTTAGCCCCCCGAAAAAGATCTGGGTCCATATCACCGGCACCGATCTGATTTGCGACAGGCATGGCCGCATGCATGTGCTTGAAGACAATTTGCGCTGCCCATCGGGTGTCAGTTACGTGCTCGAGAACCGTGAACTCATGAAAGGCATCATGCCCGATATGTTTTATTCGGGCGACATTCGCCCGGTGTCGGATTATCCCTATCACCTGAGCCAGCTCATGCAGTATGTCTCGGGTAAAGACCGCCCCGTCATGGCGTTACTCACGCCGGGCATCTATAACTCCGCGTATTTTGAGCATTCGTTTCTCGCGCGCCAGATGGGGATTGAACTCGTCGAAGGGCGCGATCTCGTCGTGCAGAACAATAAGCTCATGATGCGCACGACACGTGGCCTCACGCAGATCGACGTGCTCTACCGCCGCGTCGACGACACCTTTATCGACCCGACAGTTTTTAATCCCGATTCGGTTTTGGGCGCCGCGGGTATGTTTGGCGCCTACCGCGCCGGTAATCTCGCACTCATCAATGCGCCCGGTACCGGCGTGGCGGATGACAAAGTTGTCTATGCCTATGTGCCTGATATGATCAAGTATTACCTCAAGCAGGATATGATTATCCCGAATGTCGACACCTATCTTTGCTGGCGCGACAGCGACCGCGATTATGTGCTGAAGAATATTGAGAAGCTGGTCGTGAAAGCAGCGAATGAGGCGGGCGGTTATGGTATGCTGATCGGGCCGCATTCGACGAAGGCGGAACAGGAAGACTTCAAGGGCCGTATCCTGGCGAACCCGCGTAACTACATCGCGCAGCCGACGATTTCACTTTCGCGTACGCCGACACTGATCGGTGACAAACTCGAGGGGCGGCATGTGGATTTAAGGCCGTATATCCTTTATGGTGAAAAAATTCAGATCATACCGGGGGGCCTGACGCGCGTGGCGCTCAAGCAAGGTTCGCTGGTGGTGAATTCGTCGCAGGGTGGCGGCAGCAAAGACACCTGGGTGATGCGCTGATGCTGAGCCGCGCCGCAGAAAACATTTTCTGGCTCAACCGCTATCTCGAGCGTGCGGATAACTATGCACGTTTCATCGATGTGAATCTCAATATCAGCCTCGAAATGCCGCCCAGCTATGAAAGCCAGTGGCTGCCGCTTGTCGAAACCACGGGCGACACCGAATTATTCCATGAACTCTATAAAGAAGCGACAGCTGAAAATGTCATCCGCTTTCTCGCCACCGACGTGCAGAACCCGAATTCGATCCGTTCATGCCTCAATGCCGCCCGTGAGAACGCGCGCATCGTGCGCGAGAATATCTCGATCGAGATGTGGGAAGCCATCAACACGCTCTATCTCTGGGTGCAGAATTTCCAGTCGCATGCTGGCAGCAATTCGCCCACGGCGCTGATCGATTTCTTCAAGGAGATCCGCAAGACAGTGATGTTGTTCTATGGCACCATGGACGATTCGATTTCGCATGGTGAGGCGTGGCACTTTGGCCGTCTCGGGCGCTTCCTGGAGCGCGCCGACAAGACCTGCCGCATTCTCGACATGAAATATTTTATCCTGTTGCCCAAAGTTTCCGACGTGGGCACCTCGATCGACCAGCTGCAGTGGGCGGCGCTGCTAAAATCGACGAGCGGCCTGCAGGTCTACCGCCGGCAGTACGGGCAGATCGACGCGACGAATATTCCAACATTTTTGATCTTCGACCGCGAGTTCCCGCGCGCGTTGAAATACTGCCTGATCTGGATCAACCACTCGCTGCACGAGCTCACGGGCACCGAAGTCTATTCGTTCAGTAACCATGCTGAGAAGAAGGCGGGGGCGTTCTTATCCGAACTCGATTATAAGGACTATGCCGAGGTCAAGGCGCAGGGCTTGCACGAGTTTCTCGACTACGCCCAACTCAAGTGCAATGATATCGGCGCGGCGATCGGTGAGACGTTTTTTGCGCCGGTCATCGCGGCGTCTCAAACCCAGTCGCAATAATTTTCACTGCTATGGAATTCCATAGCAGATAGCCTCACGTCAGCGTTCTCTTCCTTCAGGGTTGATATATTCTGGATTCCCGCGTCCGCAGGAATGACGGAGCTATACGAATGCCGGATTCGCGCGCATTTCAGCTAAACTCCAACCTCGTTCGAAACTAACATTTCCATAAAAACTCCCACTTTTTGATCTTTTTCACATTTATTGCTTTACGTATAAACACGTATGCATAAATATGTATTTATGCGAACCACCATTGACCTCCCGGTGGATATTTACCGTAAGGCGAAGGCTGAAGCAGCCCTGCGCGGCGTGAAGCTGCGCGATATGGTGGTGACGAGTCTGTCCCGGGAGCTGAACCGGGCCGATAGCGCCTTAAACCAGGGCGGCAGCGTCCGAATCGACGAATTCATGGCCTCTTTAGATGAGTTGAGCGGGCAGGTGGGGCAATCCCACTCGAGCCCCCTGGGTCAGCTTATGATGCAGCGCAACACGCCGCAAGGGGCTGAGGGCGTCTAATGATCGGAGCGCGGAAGTTGACGATCGACGCGAGTGTCTATCTCGCTGCGCTCGAGAACCCCGCTTCGGGTGTGAACGAGGCCCGTGTCTTTTTGCGTCAGGTGCTCTCCGAAGGTTATGAGCTGCATCTGCCGCGCCTGTTTTTGCTCGAGCTGATTGTGGCGCTGCGTACGCTGCTCAATGTGAAGTCGGTCTATGCGACGCTCGCGCGCCAGTGGGCGATTGCCGAGAACGTGCGCTGGCTCGATGCCGACAGCTCGTTTACCCGCGCTGCCTGCGAGCTCGCCGACCAGGCAAATCTGCGCGTTTCCGATGCAATTTATGCTGTAACTGCCCGTATCTCGGGCGGGGTGCTCGTGAGCCTCGACCCGGCGATGCTAGAGCGTGTTGGCTCGCATGTCAGTGTGTTTACGCCGGCGAATTTTATGGGGCAGGTAAGTTCGACGCAAAAGGGGGATATCCCCCGTGCAGATAGCCCAGCCGCTGATTCGACAACGACCGAAATTCCCTCGGGAGATTCGCCACAATGACCGATACCCAATATAGGATAAACCTATGATAACCGAAACAGGACTATGGGGTCGTACTCAATATATGCTCGAAAAGGGCATGGATGTGGCACAGATGAGACATAAGGTCTTTGCCAATAATATCGCCAATGTCGACACGCCGCATTTCAAGCGCAGCGAAGTCGGCTTTGAGGCCGAGATGCGCCGCACGCTCGATCTCGAAAAGCATGTCGAAGAAAACGGGATTCCCGCGCGCATGACCGACGAGCGCCATATCCCGTTTTTCCGTTCGCGCGATATCCGTGACGTGCAGGCGCGCTCACACATTGACTATAACTCGACGATGCGCAACGATGGCAATAACGTCGATCCGGAGCATGAAGTCGCCGAGCAGACGAAGAATATGATGACCTTCCAGGCGCTGACAACGATTATGAATCATAACTTCCGCACGATCAATATCGTGAACAGGGTGGCGTAAGGGTTGGCTAAACCATATGTTTGAATCAATTAACATAGCATCCACTGGTCTCACCGCGCAGCGTCTGAAAATGGACGTGATCTCGAACAATATTGCGAACGCATCGACGACACGCACCAACGAAGGCGATGGCCCTTACCGCAAGCGCCGCGTCGTCATGCAGCCGGTGAATACACGTACGAACTGGAAATCTCCGGTTTATCCGTTTGGCCTAAGGGCAGGGGATGGCGAAGGTGTGCGCGTCTCTAAAATCGAGCGCGATGAAACCTCGCCCGTGCGTCTTGTTTTTGATCCGTCGCATCCCGATGCGGTTAAGGTCGGCCCGAAAAAGGGCTATGTCGAATACCCGAACGTCGATATCGTTTCCGAGATGGTCGACATGATCGCCGCGAGCCGCAGCTATGAAGCCAACTCGCAGGCGATCCAGGGTGCGAAGTCCATGTTCCAGAGTGCATTACAGATAGGCAGAGCGTAAGAGATAAAGAGGTATAAAAGATGTTACCAATTACAGAAAACTTTTTCCATCAAAACAACGTAACGGGAGATTTTGTTTCCCTGAAAACTTCTGACGCCCGCCACAACAATGGTCGTCCGATCAAGGTGCTCGGTGAAGATCCCGCAAAGAATTTCTCCGACGCCATGGTCATGGCGCTCGAAAAGGTGAATGAGCAGCAGGTGTCGGCGGAGACGCTCGGTCAGAAAGTTGTTTCCGATCCTAAAGGCGTCGAAGCGCACACGCTGATGATCCAGGCCGAAAAGGCACGTATGTCGCTGACGTTGGTGAAGAATATCGCCGATCTCGCAGTGCGCACGTACCGCGAACTTTCTAACCTGAGATAATCCATGGCGGTTAAGATGCAAGGCATTCAGTCTAAGGTGCGCGGGTCTGGTGAAAACCCGGCCGCGTGCCAGGCGCGCCCTGTGCTCCGTTCGTTTTTTAATTTTAAGATGAGACATAAAACCGAAGGTGTAATATTTCTCGCGCCTCGCGAGCGATATTACAAGGAAATATAAGGAGTTCCCATGCCACCGTTTGTAAAAGATATTCTCGATCGTCTGAAATCCCTTTCAGGCAAACTCGATACGACGAAGAAGATTATTCTGGGTTCCGCGCTTGCGGTCGTCGTTACGGCGCTCGTGATCATCGGCAATGTCTCATCGGAGAAGTCTAGCGTTGTGCTCTTTAAAGGCATGGAAACGAAAGATTTTGCCGCGGTGACCGCGAAACTCGGCGAAATGGGGTTCCATTACACCACTTCGGGTACCGATACGATCTACATCTCGCCCGAAAAGAAAAGCGCGGCGATGGTGGCACTGGCGCAAGAAAGTCTCATTCCGCAGGGCGTGCATGGCTGGGAACTCTTCGACATCGACAAATGGTCGGAGACGCAATTCGAGAAAGATATCAAGAAGCAACGCGCACTCTCCGGCGCGATTGCTGCCACCCTCAAGAACGTGAAGGGCGTCGAGCGCGCGCAGGTTAACCTCGCTTTCCCGGCTGAAGAGCTCTTCCAGGAAAAGACGGAACCCGTAACTGCGGCAGTGCTCCTTGAGTACAAGCCGGGTGTAGAAAAGCTCTCTGTCAAAGAAATCAAAGGCATCGAGACGTTGGTGGCGCGCTCGGTTCCCGGTTTGAAGAAAGAAAATGTGACGATTGCAGGGCCAGATGGCGACGTCATCAATGAGCTCGATACCGAAGCCGATAAAGCAAAAGCTGAAATCAAAGACGTCGAGGCAAAGCTGCGCATCCAGGAAGGTCAGCGCACGAAGCTGTTGGCCGATATCCGTAAGTCGCTCACGAAATTTTATGGCGAAGGTGTCTACGGGGACCGTTATGATGTGGTACGCCTCGAAGCGAAGCTGCGCTGGGATAAAGAAGAGCGCGAAGAAAATCTCGTGAGCCCCGTTGTCATGGTTGAGGACGATCCTAAGACTCCTTACTCCGAACGCGTGGTTAAAGACTCGCTGAAGGTCTCGTCGAAGACAACAACTGAGGAGTTCGAAGGCAACGGTTTTACACCGGAAGGCCCGGCGGGTACCGAGCCCAATATCCCGCCCGGATATAAAGACCGCGATTATCAGAAAGCAAAGTATACTAAAAAAGAAGATATTGAAAACAACAAATTCAACGAAACGCACCGCAAGATCAAGAAGCAGCCGTTCGAACTCGAACGCGTGAACCTCGCTGTACTCCTGGACGGCAAGTGGGAACGTTTAGGTATCAAAGCCGATCAATCCGGCTATGACCGCAAGTACCTGGGCGTCGCGGATGAAGAGCTTTTGAAGGTGACCGACGTGCTCAAGAAGTCGATTGGCTTCGACATCGGCCGCGGCGACCAGATTTCGGTAAAGCACCTGCAGATCGACCGCAGCAAGCAGTTTGAAGCGGAAGATGAAGAACTGCGCGCGCAGATCGCCCGCCGCAAACTGCTCATCGGTATCCTTATAACCCTGATTGCCCTGGCTATCGCCTATGTGGCCTACATCTTCATCAAACGTGAGATCGAGCGCCGCCGTCGCCTCCGTGAAGAAGAGCTTGCCGCCCGCCAGGCGATGATGCGCGATGCCGCACTCCGTGCAATTGAGGAAGAAGGTGTGGAAGTAGAACTCTCGATTGAAGAACAGGCCCGCCGTGCGATGATCGAGAATGCGATCAACCTGGCGAAAGAACGTCCCGATGATGTAGTACAGCTTCTGAGAACGTGGTTGTCGGAGGATTAATATGAGTACCGGGGCGAAAACAGAATATAGCGGCAAACAAAAGGCCGCTATCTTTCTCCTCACCGTCGGGCCCGATGTGGCCTCCGACATCATGAAGCGGCTCTCGGAAGCCGAGGTCGACACGTTAACCTACGAGATCGCGCGTCTCGATAAGATTCGTCCGGAAGACAAAGAGAAGGTACTCCAGGAATTCCAAGAGCTGATGATGGCTCAGGAATTCATCTCGCGCGGTGGTATCGACCAGGCGCGGGCGATTCTCGAGAAAGCCCTGGGTACACAGAAGGCGATCGACATTGTCAATCGACTGACCTCTTCACTGCAGGTTCGTCCCTTTGACTTTGTACGCCGGCAAGACCCTGCACAGCTGCTCAACTTTATCCAGAACGAGCACCCGCAGACGATTGCCCTCATTCTCTCATACCTCGATGCGCCTAAATCGGCGCTCATCATGAGTTCGTTGCCGCACCAGATACAGGCCGACGTTACCCGCCGTATTGCGAAAATGGACCGTACCTCGCCGGAAGTCCTGCGTGAGGTCGAGCGCGTTCTCGAACGTAAGCTCTCTACACTCTCGAACGAAGACTATACCATGGCCGGCGGTGTCGACGTGGTGGTCGAGGTCCTGAACAACGTCGACCGTTCGACGGAAAAGTCGATCATCGAAGCTCTCGAAGAAGAAGATCCGGAACTCGCAGAAGAGATCAAGAAGAAGATGTTCGTGTTCGAGGATATCGTACTTCTCGACGACAAGGCAATCCAGAAGGTTCTGCGCGAACTCGACAACCAGGATCTCGCGAAGGCCCTCAAGGCCGTCGATACCGAGGTCCAGGAAAAGATCTTCCGCAACATGTCAAAACGTGCGGCTGCGCTGCTCCGCGAAGATATGGAGTTCATGGGCCCGATTCGCCTCAAAGACGTGGAAGAGGCGCAGCAGAAGATTGTGAATATCATACGTAAACTCGAGGAAGACGGGGAGATCGTCGTGGCCCGTGCAGGTGAAGATGAACTCGTTCAATAATGGGTTGGGGGATGTCGATAATCGTACATGTGATTTGTGCCCGAAGGGTACAAATCACATGTATATAAACTGAATTATGTCACGTCTGGTATTCAATAACAACGAGATTTCGAAGCAGAGCTCTGCTATCGTACTCGATTTACCCGACCGCTACAAAAAATTCCAGCAGCTCGACGAACTCGCCGAGTTCGAGCTCGATGCCGAAGGCAATATTGTCGAGCAATACACCGGCCCCTCGATTGAAGAGATCGAAGCCGAGCTGCAGCGCTACCGCGAAGAGACCGAGCAGGAAATCAAGATCCGCCAGAAAGATGCGGAAAAGGAATCACAACGGATTACCGAAGACGGCAAGGCTGAAGCCTTCCGCCTGATCCAGGATGCGAAAGAAAAGGCGCGCAAAGAAGAAGAGTCGGCGCGCCTGCAGTCGAGCCAGATCATCGAGCGCGCGAAACTCGAAGTCGAGCGCATGGTCAAAGAGGCCGAGCTACGCGTTCAGGATATCAACCACGAGGCATACCAAAAGGGTTACAATGCCGGCCGTGAGCAGGGTTATAAAGAAGGTATGGGCGAGGTTCGTCGCCTCATCGACCGTTTGGGCACAATTCTGGGCAATGCGATCGACGTGCGTGAACAGATCATTAAAGAATCTGAAAAACTCATGGTTGAGATGATCCTGATGATCGCGCGTAAGGTCATTAAAGATGAAATCATAGAACGTAAAGAAGTTGTCCTCAACAATATCCGTGAAGGTTTGGCTCGCATCAAAGAGCGCGACCGTATCGATATCCGTGTTAACTTCGCCGACCTGGAACTCACGACAGCGCACAAAGATGAAATCGTAAAAATGATGGAATCACTGCGCAAGGTCAACATCTACGAAGATTCACGCGTCGACCGCGGCGGTGTAATCATCGAAACAGACGTCGGTGCAATCGACGCGCGTATTTCAACGCAGCTGAAAGAGATCGAACAGGCTATTCGCGACGCGAAGCCGATGTAAGGTAACAACCGATATGATCGCCAGAAACGTCAGCAAAGAAGTCAACCTCCTCGGCAAATATAGAGACATAATCCGGAAAACGGACACAATCCGCTCGCTCGGGTCGGTGCTCGAGATCCAGGGCAATGTCGTTTTGTCGAAAGGCCCCGAGGTGCGTCTCGGCGAGCTCTGCCATATTGAAGTCAATTCGACGATCGAACGTTTTACGCGCGAAGGCAAATCCAAAGAAGAAAGTTATATTCTCGCCGAAGTCGTCGGCTTCCGCGAAAGTACGGTGATACTCGCGCCGCTCGAAAAAATTGTCGGTGTTTCACCCGGCAGCCGCGTGGTTTCGACAGGCAACATGCCGTCGGTATCGCTGACGCATGAAGTACTGGGTCGTGTCATCGACGGCATGGGGCGACCGATCGACAGCAAAGGTATGCTCGTTGAAGGCGAGAGCCGCGGCCTCTATGGCGATCCACCGGATCCATTGTCGCGCCCGCTTATCCGCACACCGCTGACAACGGGCGTGAAGGCGATCGATGCGCTGCTGACCCTGGGGCAGGGACAGCGGATCGGAATTTTCGCGGGTTCTGGTGTCGGTAAGTCGACGCTCCTCGGCATGATTGCCAAATATTCCACGGCCGATGTCAACGTCATCGCGCTCATCGGCGAGCGGGGCCGCGAGGTGAATGAATTTATCCAGGAGCAGTTGGGCGAGAGTGGACGCAAAAAATCCGTTATCATCGCTTCGATCGCGTCTGAGTCGCCGATGAACCGCGTGCGCGCGGGTTATCTCGCAACAACAATCGCTGAATATTTTCGCGATCAAGGCAAGAATGTTTTACTGATGATGGACTCGGTAACGCGCTTGGCACATGCACAGCGGGAAATTGGCCTCAGCCGTGGCGAACCTGCTACCACACGGGGATATCCCCCTTCGGTGTTTTCATTAATACCAGGGATTATGGAACGTGCCGGCACGAGCCCTAAAGGTTCGATCACGGGAGTTTATACGATTCTTGTCGAGGGCGATGATATGAACGAGCCGATCGCCGACACCGCGCGCGGCGTACTCGACGGCCATATTACACTTTCGCGCCGGCTCAACAGCCAGAACCAATACCCGGCCATCGACATCGCCGAATCGATCAGCCGTACCATGCCGAATGTCATTGATAAAGAACATCTGCGCCAGGCGCAGGAATTCCGCGAGATCTATACGGCTTATAAAGAGAACGAAGAAACCATCAACCTTGGCGCCTATGCCCGCGGCGCAGACCCTGTCATCGATAATGCTATTTTGCTGCGCGAGCCGATGAAAAAATTTCTGCGCCAGACCCCAGACGAACAGGTTTCGTTCGAAGATACGCGGCGGCTGCTGCGTGAGGCCATGTCGGGCCTTCGCGCGCGGCCGACGGCGCAGGTCAGAAGGGGCGCGTAAGCCATGAAGAAGTTTAAATTTGCCCTCGCAGGTTATCTCAAAGTGAAAAAGGCCAAAGAACAGGCAAAGCTCGGCGAATTGGCACAGGTTATGCGTAAGGTGAACGTCTTCCGTGAGCAGCAACAGGCTTTTGACAGCCAGTACAGTACGATGTTGCAGGCTCAGCGCCAGGATTTTCTCGGCAAGGAGATCCCCATCACACAGCTCAGGGATATGTATGACTACCTGGGCGCGCTGAGGCAGCGCAAAGACACCGCAACGCGTAACATTGCCGCAATGGAAGGCGAGGTTTCTGAAAAACGCACCGCCTACAACGCGGCGCGCAAAGACCGCCGCGTCATCGAAATTATCCGTGAAAGAAAGTGGACCGAACACAGGGCCGAAGTTGAAAAAGAAGAAGTGAAATTTTTAGACGAGTTTAACCAAGCAAGAAAGAGGGTGTCATGAATTATCCGATCGTAGCCAAAAAGGTATTTTCGCGTCTGAAGTTTTCTGCGCACGATGTCTGGCAGAACCTGAAAGAGCTGAAACGCAACATCAGCTGCCTGGTGCGCAATATTGACGATGTCGGTGAGTGTGTCATGCGCAACCGGCAGATTTTACAGGGCTTACATGGCAAAAAAGGAGGCGACTTATGAACCAGAAACGTTTTATCTTATTTTTACTTTTATTAGTAGTCATCTTTTCGGGAGGTATCTTCTACGCCCTCGATGCAACGGGTATCGTGCGCGCTTCGGATATTCTGCCATTTTTGGCGCCGAAGAACCCGTTGCGCGTTGAGGACAAGGACTACCCGACGGAAGTTGAGAAAGTCGAGTTCCAGAAATGGGAACAGAAACTCATCGAGCGCGAAGAGGCATTGGCCCGCCGCGAGGGTGAGATAAAGAATAAAGAGACCGGCAGTGACGACCAGAAGCGCGAGCTCGAAGAGATGCGTAAGGCGCTGAAAGCCGAAAAGGAAAAATTTGTCGCCGCGCAGAAAGAGTGGGAAGACCGCCAGAAAAAGGTGAAAGACCTCTCTGAAAAAGTACGCAACATGCCGCCGCAAAAAGCGCAGGAGATGATGCAGAGCTGGCGCGATTTTGATATCATCGACGTCATGCGCCAGATGGACAAAGATGCCGAAGTCGAGGGCAATGCCTCGATCGTGCCGTATCTGTTAACGCTGTTTCAGCCTGATCGCCGGGCAGAGATCACGCGCAAGATGATGCTGCCGGCCTTAACGCGGCCTGACGCTGCGGAAGAGGAAGAGGAAACCGCAGCGCAGTAAGTTACCAGCCCGAGCCGCCGCCGGATGAAGTCGCCGTTATCGTGGGCGCACTGCCGGCGAGGATTGTTATCGTATTTGTTTGGTTTGCCGTCAAAATAACCGCGCCGGTATTACAACCGTTGCTGCACGTTACGTTCGAAGAACCAGAAAAAGAAATTTCCTGAGAGGCGCTCGTTGTGTTTCCCGTTAGCGTCGAAAACGTCACCGTTTTTGAGGTGTCAGCGGCATTGGTTACGGTGACCGTCGTGACAGTCGAAGCGTTTGTATTATTGATGGCCAGCCGTGTCGGGCTGGTCGAGGAATCGGTTTTGTTTGCACAAACCAGCATGAGTAGGGTTAGCGCGAGGCTGAGGTATTTCATAGGTATTCGATAACCGTTGAGCGAATCGCTTCCGTCAAGCGAATTCAGTTTACGCGGCGATATTTCACTGACGCAGTGTTCACGCAGTCTTGACGCCATTGTCGGCCCCCCCAAACGAGCCCATGCTTGATAACGCGACGGTAGAAGGCCTCATTGCCCGTTACAATTCTCCCGTTCCGCGCTACACATCGTATCCCACTGCGCTTGAGTTCGTTCCGCTTGCCGACGCGGCGCTGCTCGACAGCTACCGCAAATGCGAGCCGGGGCGCCCGGTCAGTGTCTATGTGCACCTGCCGTTCTGTGAAAATCTCTGCCTCTATTGCGGGTGTAATGTGCTGCTGTCACGGAAGAAAGAAGTGCTCGATGAGTATATCCCCCTGTTGCTCAAAGAGTTTGAAGTCAAGACCGACATCATGGAATTTCGGCCGAAGGTCAGCCAGCTGCACTTTGGCGGAGGCACGCCGAATTTTCTGCGGCTCTCTGACTGGAATGCGATCTTCACAAAATTGCGCGAGCGCTTCGAATTTACCGCCGACGCGGAAATTTCTGTAGAGCTCGATCCGATGTATATCGACGATGGTTACCTGGCGCACCTGCGCTCCCTCGGCATGAACCGAGTGAGTTATGGTGTGCAAGATGTGACGCCGCAGGTGCTCGAGGCCGTCAACCGTCCCCAGGATATCCAGCGCATACGCGATGTCGTTGCCGAAAGCCGCGCCGTGGGATTTTCATCAGTGAACATCGATCTCATTTACGGTCTGCCGCACCAGACGCTCGAAAGTTACCGGGCGAACCTGGAATTTGTCGGCGACATTCGCCCGGATCGTATTGCGCTTTTCAGCTATGCGCACGTTCCGTGGCTCAAGCACCACCAGCGGCGTATGGACGAAAAAACACTGACGCAGGCCGCAGAAAAACTCAGGATCTACCTTGCTGCGCGCGAACATTTTGCTTCGCTGGGTTATGAGCAGATCGGCATGGACCATTTTGGCCTGAAAGGCGATACCCTCACGCGCGCCTTTCACGAAAAAACGCTGCACCGCAACTTCATGGGTTATACCACGCAAAAGACGCTCGACATGCTGGCATTCGGCACGAGTGCAATCGGTTTTGTTTCCGGTGTTTTCATGCAGAACCATCTGAAACTCTCGGGCTACCGCAATGCAGTGACGACGGGCAAGGCCTGGTTTGAAAAGGGGTTCATCATGTCTGATGAGGATCGCCTGCGGTACGAAGTCATCACCTCGCTTATGGCCAATTTTGCCGTGAACTTTGCCGCAATCGAAAATGAATTTGGTATTGTTTTCGCCGAGCACTTTGCAGCGGAGCTAAAGCGCCTTCAGGATTTTGCAGCCGATGGCCACGGTGTTTTAACGCCGACGGGATTCGAAGCCACGGCCACGGGTGGTTTCATCATACGCCACATCGCCTCTGTTTTCGACGCTTACCGCAAGGCGAGCGAGCAGAAGGCATTTTCGAAGGCGATTTAAGCCGGTTGCGCATCAGGCGCTGAGTAATTTTTCGAGTTCGGAAAAATTCACCGGCTTTGGGACAATGGCATCAAACCCCGCTTCCTTAATTCTGACAATATCGTCGGGCATGACGTTCGCGGTGACAGCGATCAGTATTTTGCGCTGTGTCTTTTCCTTTTTTTCCGCGGTACGTACATTGCGCGCGATATCTGTGCCGCTGAGGCCAGGCATCTTGATATCGAGTAAGAGCAGATCGTAGGTTTCCCGGGCAAGCTCAACCATGGCCATATCGCCATCGGCAACGGCATTAAACCCATAGCCCGCATTTTCAAGAAAAGTACAGAGAATAAGCCGTGAGATTTCATCGTCTTCCGCAACCAGAATCTTACGGTGCTTTTGCCCGTCGGCGATGGGGATGCCCGGCGGCACGGCCTCGGGTGCGGCGGTGCGCTCCACGCGAATCGTAAAACTGAAGGTGCTGCCTTTGTCAGGTTCGCTTAAAAGCGTCAGGTGTCCGCCCATAAACGCGACGAGGCGCCGCGCAATAGTTAGTCCCAACCCAGTACCCTGATTGGCCATTTTATCCTGTGAGCGCGCCTGGTAGAATTCTTCAAAGATTTTTCTCTGCTCATCTTCCGGAATGCCAATCCCTGAATCCGCAACCGAAAAAGTCAGCAGTTCATGCCGGGTACCGTCGGGCTGAGCCTTACAGCCAATCACAATATGACCTTTTTCGGTAAACTTCAGCGCATTGCCGATCAGGTTCATGATTACCTGCTTCAGGCGGAATTCATCGGTAAGGATAAATTCCGGGATATTGCCCTCAAGATTTTGTCTCAGGGCGATTCCTTTGCGGTTGACCGGTCCGGAAAATAACTGTAGCATGGATTCTATCAACCGGGGTAAATTTACCGGGGTATGGTGCAGTTTAAAGCTGTCCGCGGAAATACGCCCAAGGTCGAGGATATCGTTGATGAGGTTGAGCAGTACATCGCAGCCATGCCGCATGGCAGAAATCCGCTGCAGCGTTTCCGGTTCACGCAGCGTGCTTTCCATGAGCTGCAAATTACCGTATATAGCGTTCAAGGGTGTACGCAGTTCGTGGCTGATTGTGGAAAAGAATACGTTTCGGGCCCGGCTGTCGGCCTCAATGCGTCGCTTTTCGAGAGCTATTCTGCGTACGCTGAGCCCCAGCGCGATTCCCATAAAAATCAAAAAGGCTGCGAGGGCGTAGGTGGCAAAGTACCCTGTCTCAATGGTATTACGGTTGTGCAGGTAATCGTTGACGACCGCGGCGGCGAGAATCAGAAACCCGGGAAGAAATATCAGACCATCGCGGTCCTTTGCAATCAGGCGATCCATGAGCATGAAGAAAACGAGGCTGGTGTTAACGAACATGAATATCACTGCCACCGGATAAATTTCGGTATAAACACGGGCAGGTGTCAGCGCGATGATCGCTAAAAAAAGCAAACCGATTGCCTGGACGATTCTGAAGGGCACATAGAATATCAACCGCCGGCCTGAGAAAAAATGCGCATAGAATGTGCTCACCAGCAGCGGCGGGGCTGCGACGAACGTGACATATTCGATCGCGTAATTGGCGTGGAAGGAAAAATCGGGAAACAAATGGACCAGCGTGCGCTGCCCGGTTAATATCGCCCGCATTGCGGTCACAAGGCTAAGCAGGCTGAAATAGACCAATTCGGGCCTGCGCAATGTGCCGAGGTAGAGCGCGAAAAAAAGAAACGCCATCCCCATGTAGAGGCCGAATTCTGCCCACGCGGCGGCAAAATCGATGCGCCAATTTTTCGAAGCAGTGCGTCCCTGCAAAACCTGCGGTGATTTCCAAAGGCCGCCGTTGCGGTGGTGAAAATTCGCCACCTGTATCACGACGCGCAGCTCCGCAGGAGTATCATGTAATTCCACTGTTTCGGGATAGAGCTGCGGGGTAGTCGATACAGAATCGCTTCCGGGGTTTCCCACCGCTGTCAGCAAGCGGCCATTTACAAATAACCGGTACGCGCTATGGATGTTGGGTAGGTAAAAGGAAATCGCTTCTTGCGAGGGATCCAATAGTATGCGTAAGGAATACGTTCCATAACCGTCGGCGGAAAATGAAAGCGGGGAATTTTGTTTTCCATTCCAGCCTCCAGGCACAAGAATGCGCTGGCTTCGCTTTTCAGAGGAGGTATCTTTTCCCGGTGACAAAAAACTTTTGGGAAAAAACAACCACTCGCCGTTCAGAAAAAAACCCCGGGATGTCCATGCTTGTCCCCGGAGATCGAGGATACCATTCTGGGCCAGCGGCGGATTTTTTGCCGCGGAACACCCTACGAACAGGATTACAACCAGGGAAAAGAGGAGTGATCTGATCAACCGTCCCATAGCGCTCTAACCGGCTATCGGTGATTTGTGGCCATGCCGTAAATGCCGTTACCGCCCGGCGGACAAGGCGGCTTAAGCTGCGACGTGTGATTTACAGCCGGTGAGAACCTTTTCTGCCGCTTTATAATTGCGGTCGGCCATGTATGCCAAAGCCACACTGAGTGCCTGCTGCACAGTTTGAATCGGGTCTGTTGAGGGTTTGAGAACCGCATTCTTTGCGATGAAGGCGCGCGCATTCGCCAGGTTGCCGAATTTCTGCTCGACCAGCGCATCAAAGCTCATGAGCTGCGGCACGCCGTTGCGGTGGCGTATGAAGCCTAAAATCTTTTCTGCTTCGTCGAGTTGATTCAGGTGGATCAGCGCTTGCGCGGCGGTCAGTAGCGTAGCCGTCGGCAGCTTTTCACGCTCCTTAGGCGCCAGGCTGAAGAGGTATTCGCGTATCAGTGCATGTTTTTCAAGGCGCATCGCGCAGTCGATGGCGAGAGCAATGGCCTCGGCATCGGGCTCAGCGTTTTTTGCGAAGGCCAGGTAGTGAGAATAACACTCGAGGGACTTCGCCGGTTTGCCGCGGCGGATATAGTAGGCGGAGGCATACTTAAAGGCGGCGGCATCCCGGGCCGACAAGGCTTCCCCGGTGAGATAGCCCTCGATTTGGGTAAATGCCCGTGCATGTTCGAGTTGCTTCAGTGCCATAACGTCCATGGTTCATTATCGGAAATTTCGCAAAAAGCCTGCGTTTTTTCGGGCCTTCCCACTGTTGATTCTGTTTGACCGATCGATGTGACATAATATTCTGGGCGAAAGATGATCCGCATCATCGACGTTCACATTGACTATCAGCAAGGCGCAGGGGCTTTTGGCAGCGGAGGCGGCGAGCTTGTGCACGCCCTCAAGGGTGTCACGCTTGACATCAACAAGAATGATTATGTGGCCATCGTCGGCCCATCGGGTAGCGGCAAGAGTACGCTGATCACCGCGGTTGCCGGACTCATCGGCCTCGTGAAGGGTGATATCTTCGTCGATAAATATAAACTCACCCGCGCCCGCCGCGCACGTCAGGCAAAAATCCGCGCGAAATATTTTGGTATCATTTTCCAGTTTTCAGAAATGCTGGGGCGGTTTACGGTGGAAGAAAACCTGCGCTTCGCCTACGTCGCTGCGCATGGCGCGATCGACGATGGCTACCATACGCGTCTCAACTATCTCGCCGAAATGCTCGATATGTTTCCGCTTTTGACATCCTACCCTGGCAAACTTTCAGGCGGGCAGCTGCAGAAAACGGCGATTGCCCGCGCCCTGGTAAAAGACTCGGCGTTTATTCTTGCCGATGAACCCTCGGGAGACCTCGATCCCGAGTCGGTCGCGCGTGTGAAAAAACTGCTGCGCGAGGAGCACGAACGCGGCAAGGGCATTCTCCTGGTCACGCACGATAACAAACTGGCTTCCGATGCGACTTCGGTCTTTGAGATGCGCGGCGGCAAAATCAGTTCTCACTTGAAATAATCCGTGACCGTTCTTTTTCAGGATGGTATTCCCGACATTTTTATCCCGGCGCTCGAAAGCCGGGGCTGCCGCATTCAGAAATTTCCGACGGACAATGCGGCGGCGCACCGCGTGTTTGCCGGCTGTGCCGATGCAGAGGTGATTTTTTTTCGCGCGAATTTCATTTTTGGCGCTGCAGAGGTGAAAGCCTTGCCGCGCCTGAAGCTCGCTGCCCTGGTGTCTACGGGCACAGATAATCTGGATGCCCGACCGCTGACCGAACGTGGCATCAAGCTTGTGACCGGCGAGGGCGCCAATGCGCAGGCTGTCGTTGACTACGTGGTGCAGGCACTGCTGTTGGGTGGATTTATTCCCGGGAAACACAGCGTCGGCGTCGTCGGCGCAGGACGCGTCGGCGGCAAAGTCTGGCAGTTTATGCGGTCTGTCGCGGCCGAGGCGGAATATTATGATCCCTTTAAAGCCTTTCCGGGTTCGCTCGAAAAAGTTCTCAGCTGCGATTTTGTGACTTTTCATGTGCCGCTGGCGCAAGGCGGGGAACATCCCACGGCAGCGATGCTGAACGAACGCTATTTTAAAGCGGCGAAGAAGACCATCCGTATTATTCAGGCCTGCCGCGGTGGCATCTGGGATGAAAATTTTTATCGTTCGCTGACGCCAATGGGGCGCATACAGATACTCGCGCAGGATGTTTATCCGCAGGAACCGCCGGCGGCCGCAGATCTTACGCGCGCGCAGTTTTCGACGCCGCACATTGCCGGCTATTCGACGCAGGGGCGCCTCGGCGGCATTCTGCGTGGCATTCGGGAGCTTATCCCGGATTTCGATGCGGGGGCTGTCTGGCCGCAGAGCCGGGCCTGGTTTCTCGACACAGAAGCGGCGCAGTTCACCGCGCCGGGAAAATTTATGGAAATCCGCGATCGCTATTTCTGGCGCAAGGAGTTCCATGAGTATAACGAGGCGGAACAGCTGGAGTTCCGTGAGAAATTTCCGGAAATTCCTGCGGAATTTATGGATGCGCTGTTTGTATTGCACTGAAAAGGGTGAATAAATAGATATTTAAAGACCTTTTTATCTTAAATTATTGACGCCTGCCGGCCCATTTCAAGGCTGGGGTATGAATGGCGGAGCTATTGCAGCGGAAATCATTGCCCGGCGGGGCATCGATACCATCTTCACACTGATTGGTGGTCACATCTCGCCGATTTTGGTCGAGGCGAAAAAACGCGGGGTGCGGGTTATTGACACCCGGCACGAGGTAAACGCGGTATTCGCAGCCGATGCCTGGGCGCGGCTGAAAGGTATACCGGGGGTAGCGGTCGTGACTGCCGGGCCGGGCGTTACCAATACCATTACGGCCGTCCGCAATGCTCTCATGGCGGAATCCCCGCTGGTGCTCATCGGCGGTGCTACTGCAACAGCACTGCGCGGCCGCGGTTCACTGCAGGATATCGACCAGCTACAGCTCATCCGTTCGAATGTGAAAAAAGCGTTCCGCGCGGCGCGTGTGTGCGATATAGCGGAAATCATGAACGAGGCCTTTGCCACCTCTCAGCACGGCGTGCCAGGGCCGGTATTTGTCGAATTACCTGTCGATCTGCTCTACGACGAAACGCTCGTGCGCGAATGGTATGCGGAATCTGCACCCAGGGGCAAGGGCGTCGTCGCGTGGGCTATCCGAACATACCTGAAGTTTCATGTGAACCGGCTGTTTGGTGGTCTGCCTTCCCGGTTAATGCAGCCGCAGAAAGCCAAGCCGGCGCGCGGAATATCTTCGGCGGCCTGCGCGCGCATCGCCGCTGCTATCGCAAAAGCGGAGCGCCCGCTGATTCTCGCAGGAAGCCAGATAGTCGCTAACCCGCAGCAGGCAGGCGCTGTCGCGGCGGCGCTTACTGACATGGGTATTCCCGTCTATCTTTCGGGTATGGCGCGCGGTCTTTTGGGCCGCGAGAGCACAGTACAGTTCCGGCAGAAAAGGAAAGAGGCGCTGCGTGAATGCGATCTGGTCATTTTACTCGGCGTGCCGGCGGACTTCCGCCTGAATTATGGCGCGCATATAAACCGGCGTGCATTCCATATCAATGTCAATCTCGATCGCCGTGCACTACGGAAAAACAAACGCCCCGATTCAGCCATCCACGCGGCCCCGGCGGAAGTCGTGCTGGGTTTGGCGAAAACAAAAGTCGCGGCTTCAGCGGCGCGCCTTTCGCCCTGGCTTCGGACTTTATCCGGGCGGGAGAAGCAGCGTGAGGCAGAAATCAAAAAAGATGCTGGCATTAAGACAAAGTATATCAATCCTGTGGATTTTTTTCTGCGCGCGGCCGAGGCGTTGCCGAAGAAGACAATCCTCATCGCCGATGGCGGCGATTTCGTCGCCACTGGCGCCTATGTGCTGCGCCCGGGCGGACCGTTAACCTGGCTTGACCCGGGTGTTTTTGGCACGCTGGGTGTGGGCGCCGGTTTTGCTTTGGGAGCAAAGCTCGCCCGCCCCGATCACGAGGTAGTCATTCTCTACGGCGACGGTTCGGCGGGTTACAGCCTGATGGAGTTCGATACGTTCGCGCGCCATAAAATTCCCGTCGCGGCAATTATCGGCAACGATGCCTGCTGGACACAGATCTACCGCGACCAGAAGGAGTTCCTGCATGATGATGTCGCCTGCATGCTGGCCTATTCGCATTACGACGGCGTCGCAAAGATATTCGGCGGCGAGGGCAAGACGATTGCGAAACCCGGAGAAATTGCCGGTGGCCTGAGGGCTTTAAAGGCGAGCCTCAGCCGGAAAAAACCGTTTATCCTGAACGTGCTGATTGGCCAGAGCGATTTCCGCAAGGGCTCGTTATCCATGTGAGCGCAGCTATGCCAATAAAACCGAACCCGGCAACGATCGATAAGATCTGGCTGAAACATTATGACGAGCATGTACCGCCGTCGCTAAAATACCCCGTGGTGAGCTTGCCCGTGATTTTCCGCGAGAGCACGGCAAAACATGCCGGCCGCACGGCGCTGCAATTTCTGGGTAAGAAGCTGAGCTATGCGCAGATTGAGAAATCCGCCGTTGCCTTTGCTGCCTATCTGCGCGAACACGGCATCGGCAAGGGTGATCGCGTCATGCTGATGCTGCCGAACAGCCCGCATTTTGTCATCGCCTATTACGGAATTCTCAAATGCGGTGCTGTTGTTGTGCCCGCCAGCCCGCTCGATACGCCGACCGAGGTCGAATTCAAATTCCGCAATTCGTGGGCCAAACTGATTATATTTCTCGACCTGCTTTATGACAAGGTAGAAACGGTTTTGCAGAATTCACCGAATATACCGGCCGTCGCTGCCGACGTCAGCGATTACCTGCCGTTTCCCAAAAACTATCTCTTCCGTCTGAAAAAGAAAAGCCTGGTCAAAAAACTTCCCAACTACAACCGCCCGGGCCTCAGGCGTTATGCGGAGGTTATCCGCGATTACCGCCGGCAAGAATTTACCGAAGCAGAAATTTCACCGCAGGATACCGCGGTGATCATTTACACCGGCGGCACCACGGGTGTCTCGAAAGGCGTTGTGCTTTCGCATCATGCTCTCGTGGTTAACATGACGCAGGCAAAGGCCTGGGGGCAGATCAGCCACAACGATATCGGGCTCTGCGTACTGCCGTTCTTCCACGGTTTTGGTATCAGCGTCGGTCTCAATACCAGTCTCTCTTCCGGCGGTAAGATGGTGCTCATGCCGCGCTGGGACGAAGCGCAGGCAATCCGGCATTTTGAAAAGGACGGCATAACGGTGTTCGCAGGCGTACCGACGATGTATAGCGCGATACTGAACCATAAAAACTTTGCCCGCATGAAAAAGGCCCGGCTGCGCGGCTGTTTTGTCGGCGCTGCGCCGGTGCCCGAGACACTGAAGCGCGCCTTTCGCGAGAAGACCGGCGGCATTCTCATCGAAGGTTATGGTCTGACAGAGGCAGTCACTGCGAAGTGCGCAAATCCCTACCTTGGTCTCAAAAAGGAAAAATCGATCGGGATTCCCTGGCCCGATACGCTGATGGCCATCATCGATGAAAAGACCGGCGCCGTTCTGCCACCCGGCGCAGAGGGGGAGATTATACTGCGCAGTCCCGATCTCATGACCGGGTATTGGCAAAACCCCGAGGCTACTGCCGCGGCCATCAAAGATGGCTGGCTCTATACCGGCGACATCGGTAAAATGGACGAGGATGGTTTTTTCAGCATCGTCGATCGCAAGAAAGACCTCATTATCACAGGCGGCTACAATGTCTATCCTGCTGAAATCGAAGAAGTCTTATACCAGTATCCCGGCGTGCTTGAGGCCTGCGTTGTCGGCATGAAGGATGAACACCTGGGTGAAGTCGGCCGCGCGTTTATTGTGGTGAAGCCCGGCGTGACTGTTTCAGCCGACGAACTGAAAGCATTTCTTTCCGGCCGGCTCATTAAGTATAAAATACCGAAGACCTATATTTTCGAGGCGAGTTTACCCAAGAGCCCGATCGGCAAGATTTTACGCAAGGAACTGCGGACGCGCGGCCCGTAAGTTACCGCCTTGACGCTGTCGCTGCCGGGTCATGCTGTGCGGAAAATGAACTTTTGCGACCCCATCGCGTCTAACCAGCAATGCGGATAATTTACAGATTCACGCTGGGCGCGCTTTTTACACTGACGGCATCCGCACATGCTCATATAGAGCTCGTCACGGTGCCCAAGAGCCAGGCGGTGCAGCTCACGATCTATAACAGCGCCGACATCACGATGGTGAAGGAATCGCGCGACCTGACCTTTAAACCGGGCCTGAATACCATCCAGTTTTCGTGGGCGGGTACGCTCATCGACCCGACATCGCTGCGCCTGACATTTCTCACGCAAAAAACGAAGCTTACCCTGCGCGATACGTCGTTTCCGCCGGGGCGCAGCGACGCGCTGCAATGGAATATCGAAAGTGAGATTTCAGGTTCGGCCCGGGTCGAAATCAACTATTTCACCTCGGGCATCACCTGGAACGCCGACTATACCGCAATCACGAATGGCAATGAAAACCGGATGAATGTCGACGGTTATATCCGCGTCATTAATAATTCGGGTGAGGATTACCCCAATGCCGAGGTGCGCCTCGTCGTGGGTACGGTGAACCTCGTGGAAAATATCGCCGAACTTGCCCAGGGTAAGTGGCGCTACGGTGAACTCGACGACGGCAAAAAGGATCAGGTGAGGCGTCAATTTGCCACGAAGGTGGCCAAGGCCGAAGCGAAGAAACCCTCGCTCAGCCTCAACGGCGGTTCCGGTGCGACGGAAACGGAAGAGGCCGCCGATGAAAGGGAAAAAGATATCGTCAAGGAAGGCCTTTCGGAATATTTTCTCTTCACCGTCGAGGGAAAGGAAAAAATTCCCAACGGCTGGCAGAAACGCCTGCGCGCATTCAGCGCGAAGGATGTCGCCGTCAAGGTTGTCTACCGCGCCTCAGACCGAACAACCGCGGGGCAGTTGCATAAATTTTATGAATTCCGCAACGTAAAAGAAAAAGGGCACGACCCCAAAACCAGCCTCGGCGTATCACCGCTGCCCGACGGCACGGTGCATATCTTTTCCGAAGATGCGAAGAATAATCTATCGTACCAGGGCGGCGTCTATATGAAGTATGTTGCGACAGGTGATAAGGTGAAACTCGATGCCGGTGAAACACGCGAAGTCGTGCTGCGCACATTCACGCGGGATTTCAAGCGTGGTGGGTTTGTGACCGACCGTCACCATGATAAATCCTACTACGTGAAAGAATGGCGCGACGAATATTTCTATGAGCATGAGCTGGAAAATACGGTCAGCCGCGCGGTGAGCATCGAAATCGAACGTAGTTTCCCGGGCAATTTTCTGGCGGGTAAGATTCCGTTTAAATACGAGAAGATAGATTCAACGACGATTAAGTTTTTCCCCGAGGTCGATGCGCGCGAGAAAAAGAAAATTCCCTATTCGATAAGAATAGAAAATAAAGAATAAAAAGGGGCAGGGAACATCTCCCGTACCCCTACTTGGATCGTTTACGCTGCTCTAGCCGCTTTCGGTGCAATTTCGCCGATCTTCGCCTGGTATTCTGTGATCGTTTTCAGCAGGTCTTTTACCGCTTCGCGCACAGAAACAACCAACTCATATTTGTCAGTTTGTCCTTTGAGCTGGAGGTCGCTCAGGGCTTTTTTCAGGTTGTCGCGGGTCGGGCGCCCCTGGTGAGGATTTCAAACGGAGCGCGAGAAAAAAACGATAGTTTTTGGTATTTCTTCTATAGGAGCACTTCATGCAATGCCGAAAACAACCGCGCTTTCTTGCCGACAAACCTGTCGAAATTACCCGCCTTCTGGAAATCCGTTTGGCGCCCATCCACTGGAATCGGATTAAGCTCGCCTCCTGGCAGCGTCGTCGCACCTACTCAACGATAACGCGCTACTGCACTTTGCGCCTGGCCCGCAAGTGCTCCCTGCGTTGGACGCCTAAGCTGCTGCAAGTCGGCGTGGCTGTTAAAGAAGGGCTCGCGATTGCAAAGGATATGCATAGGCACATGATGTGTCTTTATGGTGAAGATGAAAAGCTTATTCGTTTAGCGGCGATGGAACTGGGGTTGACAATCACAGCATTTGTGCGCTTAGCGATAGAACTCTACCTCTCGACGCTGGTTATGGAAAAACATAGCCAGCGCTTTGTCACGAACGCCGAACTAACCTGGGATGGCATCCGTTTCATTGAAAGCGTTCATATCTTTGCCGTGAACACGGGCTCCAGGCCATTTTATCGAAATCTAAGCTGCGAATACTTCGACATAGCTGGCTATTGGTGACTTCAACGTGGCGACACGGCGACAGTTTCAGCGAGATACCTGAGATTCAAGAGCTGCCGGCGCATCATGATGAGATCTCCCCACGGCAAAAAGGCGGCAACGAAACCCAAAAATCCGCCAGGGCGCTGGACGAGAAGTTTTACCACGAGGCGGCTGCTGCCATCGCCGCGGCCGATGACTGCATACGTACAGATGATACGGCCAAACATCTTGACCGCTGAGGATTTTGTCACTTCGAGAGTGATCTGCGAATTCGTCTCGAAGGCGATCAGCGTAAAGATGCTCATGAAGTTCTGGCCGTTTTCAAGTTTTTCAAGACCCGGTGTCAGAGTCTGTGGACTCTGTTTGCCGGCGTTATCGATCCAGTCGTAGCTGTAGGGGGCATTTCTTAGCTGGCAAAGCCAGCGAAAGACTGTAGCTGGCGGCGCATCGACCGTGACCGCTCTGTAGATCGTATCATCCGCGGCAGCGATATATTTGTCGCAGGGATAAATCCGCCTGCGATCTTCTTCTGTGCTGCCCCAGCGGTAGGCAATCGAGGTGGGGCAGAGCTGAAACATGGCAAAAACAGCGGTTCGCGGAACCAAAAGTCAACGCAAATGGCCAATGTGTCATGAAATCGCTATTTACGCGATCAGGCGGATTGAGGTTCTGCGGCGGTGGCGACAAACCCCTACCAGCATGTCTATGGCCTGACCGGTGTTATCGGCAGCGGCAAGTCGACGGTGGCCCAGCTGTTCCGCGAGCTGGGGGCCGAGGTGCTCGATGCGGATGAACTCGCGCGTTACGTGGTAAATCCCACTGCGCCGTATTACCCTGAGATTCGGTCAAAACTTCTGGCGACGTTCGGGCCGGGAGCGGCCGAGCCGCTCTTTGATAAAGAGGGCAATCTCAACCGCGGCCTTTTAGGCAAATTGACCTTTGGCGACCCGCGTAAGGTGCAGGCCTTAAACCAGATCATGCACCCGGCGATTCAGCAGGAATTCAGCCTGAGGGTCGGCAAGGCGCCGCAGGGGCAGCTCGTGATCTACGATGTGCCGCTGCTATTCGAGGGCGGCCTGGATAAGTTTGTCAAAGGCACGATTCTGGTCTATGCCCCCGAAAACGTCTGCGTCGAGCGGGCCGTCAGGCGTGCGGCCGCGAAGGGCGAGAACCTGGCCCCCGACGCGGTCATCGCCCGGCTTAGATCGCAAATTTCCATTGAAAAAAAGCGCTCTCTCGCCGACTATATAATAGATAACTCGGGTGATCTGGCGGCCCTCAAACCGCAGGTGGCCGGGGTTTATCAAAAGTTGGCATCTTTATGAAAGAATTTTATGTAATGAACCTCGACATGCGCCGCATCGCGATCATCGCGGGGGGCGCACTCACGGTATTGGGCCTCGCGCTCTTTATCGGCATGGCGATCGGCCGCGGGCAGGGCGAGCGTAACGCGCGCATCTCTGCCGAAGAGAACCAGCAACAGAAATTGGGATTACCCGCGTCGGAAAGCGCCGACAAGCTGGTGCTGTCATCGGGGCCAGGCGTGGCCGGGACAGAGCGGTTTTCTGCGATAGAAAAGCCTGCCGCCGTGATCCCTTCGGTGCCATCGGTACCCGAAACCAAATCTGAAATCCCGCTGCGCGAAGACCCGCTCGTTGCCGGTCCGCCGCGCAAAAAGGCTTCCGCTAAAAAAGCGCATAAGGTCGTCGATGATGAAGTCAGCGACAAGCCGCGCAAAAAGAAATCCGTCGCTAAAACAAAACGCTCTGAGCGCGAAGAGCCTGAGATCTCGGGCCGTGTCGAGCACACCAAGGCAAAACGCAAAAAACGCGTCGTCGAAGCCGAAGATGACCAGTTAGCGGCTGTTGCCGGTACCGCATCGGCGCAGCGTGCCGCCGGTGCGCGTTATACGATCCAGGTGGCGGCATTCAAACGCTCGAGCGAAGCCCATGGTCTCATTGAAAAACTCAAAGAAGAGGGCATCAAGGCGCACTCTGAAAAGAACGGGGATTTCTACCTCGTGACCGTCGGCCGCACGAAATCGAAAGGCAAGCTGGAAAAGGCCCTGTCACGCCTGAAAGAGCTTGAGTACGACGCATACATCCGCAAGCTAAGCAGTCCCTCTGACGAAACGTGAGCCGCAGTTTTTTAAGTTTAAGCTCGCTGTCGCGGGAAGAGTTCCATTCCCTTCTTGACCGCGCGATCGAAGGCAAAAAAAATCCCGCCGCCTGGGGGAAACCCCTTACAGGCAAGTCAATCGCGCTGTTTTTTGAAAAGCCGTCGACGCGTACGCGTTTATCGTTTGAAGTCGCGGTGCATCAGCTGGGCGGGCAGGGTATTGTACTGACGCAGCACGATCTGCAGCTGTCGCGCGGCGAAGATTTGCCCGATACGGCGCGCGTGATGCAGCGCTATCTCTCGGCCATTATGGCGCGCGTGAAGAGCCACGACACGCTCGAAACTCTCGCCGCGCATTCGGGTATTCCCGTGATCAATGGCCTCTCGGAACGTTACCATCCCTGCCAGGCATTGGCCGATTTCATGACGCTGAAGGAAAACGGTCTCGGCCCGTCGGCGCGCCTGGTGTTTGCCGGCGACGGTGGCTCGAATGTGGCGCATGACCTAGCGCTCGGTGCTGCGCATTTTGGTTGCGAGATCACGCTGGCGACCCCAGCAAACATGCTGCCTGATTCTGAGGTGCTGACCATCGCCGCAAAGCTCGGCGGCAACGTGCGCATCACGCAGGACCTCAGGGCTGCTGCCGAGAACGCCGACGTGCTCTATACCGATGTCTGGGTATCGATGGGGCAGGAAGACGAAGCGAAGAAAAAAAAGAAAGCCCTCGAACCTTTTCAGCTGAACCAGGGTATTGTCGCGCTCGCGAAAAAAAACGCGCTGGTACTGCATTGCCTGCCGGCGCACAAGGGCGAAGAGATTACGGCGGATGTCTTCGAAGCGTCAGCGGTGAAAATTTTTGACCAGGCCGAGAACCGGCTGCATGCACAGAAAGCCATCCTCGAATTTCTGTTGAAATAATTCCGCGTTCGCGGAATTGTTTTGTATATTCAGGCAATGAATTTTTATCATGAAACAGTTTTACAGATGCGTCACAGCCTGACGAATCTGCAAAAGTTTATCGTCAAAGCCGAAGAGCATGCCGCCGCGCAAAAATTTGAGGTCGATGTCTATCTGGGCCTGAGGCTCTTCCCGAACATGCTGCCATTTTCCGCACAGCTACGCATTGCCTGCGACACGAGCAAGTTTGCCGCCGCCTTTTTGACGGGCAAAACACCGCCGGTGCATGAAGATAATGAAAAAACCCTGGGTGAATACAAAGCCCGACTGCAAAACGTCATCGATTATCTCGGCTCATTCAGCGAAGCCGACTTTGCCGGTGCGGCAGAGCGCAAGGTCAGCCCGCCGAGTTTCAAGGGCAAGCACATGACGGGGCACGATTATCTCGTGCGCCGCCAGGTGCCGAACTTTTACTTCCACGTCGTGACAGCGTATGATCTGTTACGCCATGCCGGCGTGTCGATCGGCAAGACCGATTACCTGGGCGATCTGCCGCTCAGGGAATAATCCCGGGCGGCATTTCGCAGTTCGCTTACCAGCCGCTGCCGCCGCTTCCGCCGCCGTTGACGACGCCGGGTGCTCCGACGGCTGTGTTGGTGGTTACGGTAAGCGTATTATCGGCTCTGTCTGTGAGGTTTGTCGTTGCGGCATTGCATCCGTTGGTGTCGCAACTGACGGAGACACTGCTAAGGCTGGGGAACGAGATCTCCTGAAACGCCGAGGTTGCTCCTGCGGCAATGGAGCTAAAGGTTGCGGTCTTCGAGCCATCCGAAGATTTCACAGTTACTGTCGCAACGGTAAAAGTATTGGCATTCTTCACCGCTACTCGGGTCGGCGCCGTCGTTTCCGTGGTTGCGCACTGCATCAGTAGGGCGCAGGCCGCCAGCGCGCCCGAAAAAAGTTGTTTTCTATAGGTCATTTGGACTCCTGTTTTCAATTTCGGTAAGTGTACGATATTGCCGGCTGCGGGTGCCACAATTGAGGTTTAACATTTATAAATCCTAATGGTTCGTTAATTTCACTTGACCCCGGCTGCGGCGGCGATAGGCTCGCGCATGACGTTGTACAAGGGTTTTTCGCGCCATCTGGTGCGCGCGGCAGTGGTTTTTATGCTGTTTTTTTCGGTAAATTGCCAGCAATTGATGGATTTGCTGGATGGGGCGAACAAGGTCGATGATACTTCGGCGAATGCAAATACAGATTTGGATAAGGCGGGGAGCTGGACCATTCTAGTCTATTTGGATGCGGCGAACAACCTTGAGGGTGCGGGGGTACAGGATGTTGCCGAAATCAAGGCAATGGCAACTAGCTTAGGCAATAACAAAGTTTACGTTTTAATGGATCGTATGGCTGGTTTCAGCAGCACTGGTATGGCAGGTTTAAATGGCGGGGCTGATTTTCCCGGAGCAATCCTGTTCGAAGTGACGAATGGTGCGGTTTTGAACCCCATCAGCGTGCCCTTTGCGAATGTACCGAATGGTCAAGGAACAAACCCAAGTAATAAGGGATTTTTCTGGACAACCGGAACTACGGGCGTCAACGGAAAAGGCGTCGGTGGTGAAACCGATGAGCTCAATATGGGGGCGCAGGAAACCTTAGAGAATTTTTTGGCTTGGGGTTATAATCAAGCTAAAACAAACAATAGCACTTATATTTATGTAGATATCTGGGATCACGGAGCTGGTTGGGGCGGTGGTGCTTACGGCGGTAATGCAGTAGCATGGGATGATGAAGCCGGATCACCTCACGATGCACTTTCAATCACCGAAATTCAGAATGCCATGAAAAGAGCAGAGACTATTACGGGCAGAAAAGCGACGATTCTTGGTTTTGATGCTTGTTATATGGGGACGGTTGAAAATGCTTACTCATTCAAATCTTATGCGAGTATAATGATTGGTTCTGAAGAAGTAGAGCCGGGTGCCGGCTGGCAATATACCAACTGGACCCCCAAAGGTGATGTCTCACCCCGTCAGGTTGCTAAAGATGTTGTAACAACATTCAAAGCCTCTTATTCTGGCGGTGGCGAACAAGTTACTCTTTCCGCCATAGATTTAAGCAAACTTTCTGGCATATCAACTGCTTTGGACGCGTTCGTTGTGAAACTTGCGACGCAACCAGCGAACTCTATTTCAGCAGCTCGCCTGGCAGCGCAGAATTACAACAATAACATGAGTGTCGACTTGTATGATTTTGCAGATAAAATCAGTGTTCCTGAATCAAGCGCTCTCAAAAATATGATTAAAGCATCCATTGTCGCCGAGGCGCACACTTCCGGTGGCCAGGTTGACCGTTCTAATGGCTTGACTGTATTTTTTCCACAATCCAAGAATAACTACGACTCACAGTATGATGCTACAGATTTTGCTAAGGAGACGCGTTGGGATGAATTCATTTCTGGTAAAGTTATTTCAATCGAGGTTCCTAGCACCGAACCTGGTGATAGCACTTGCGGCGTAGAAAGCAACGATACGGCGGCAAAAGCCAATCAGATCGGCGCGGGCGGCACGACATGCACGGGCTACATATATACACCGACTGACGTAGATATTTACCGGTTTACTGGTGGCTCTTTAACCTCTGCAGGAACATTCGATATTACACTCTCGAATATTCCAGCTGGCGCAAACTTTGATGTAATGCTTTTTAATACAGATGTCAGTCCGTCTGCGCCAGTGGCCTCGGGAACTATCAGCTCAGGTAACGGAAGCGAAGGTTTTAAGTACTCCCCGAGCAATGGTCAGGTAACTTATAACTTAAATGGAAATTTTGTCTGTGATCCCGCGGTGAGTAGCACTTATGTGAATCAGGGATTATGCTATGGCCAAGGGATGACGATTACGTCAAGCACCAACTTCTACATCGTGGTGGTTGGTAAGAGTGGTTCTTATAATCAGGCGGGTAAATATACGCTGACTTTAGGGAAAACCAATGCTGTTACGTTGCCATAAGGATTAGATATGAAAAAAACATTCCTCATAATCGCAATCGCTTTGCTCGCCTGCTCCTCCTCCAAGCCCAAGGGCGAACCACAAACCGTCATCGGCACCGTCGCCGTGAACGAGTCGCAGGTCCTCATCGAACAGCTCGAATTCACCCGCTCCAAAGTCTCCTTTGAAGTCACCGGCGGCCTCAAAGACCAGGTCGCCGCGCTGAAGGGCAAGACGATCACCGTCAAAGGCAATGTCATCAAACACAGCCCGTTTGCGGCGAGTATTGAAGTTACCGAAATTCTGAAGTAGTCGCCCGCCGCTAGCGTTTGCGCGAAGGGGCGCGGCGCTTTGTCGCAATTTCCTTAACCTGGCCGTCGACCAGAAAGATCTGCTTCTCTGCCAGCGCCGCGAACTCGGTGTCGTGCGTGACATAGACAATCGTACAGCCGTGCTCGCGGTTGACCTTCTGGAAAATCCCCATCACATTCTGCGCATTCGCCGAATCGAGCGAACCCGTCGGTTCGTCGGCAAAGATGTATTCCGGGTTCATGATCAGCGCGCGGGCGATCGCCACGCGCTGTGACTCGCCGCCCGAAAGCTTGCCGGGCACACTGTGCATGCGGTCTTTCAGGTCGAAACTTTCCAGAAGTTTGATTGCAAAGGGACGCTTTTCGGCGACGTTGCCCGCCTTGATCGCCGGTATCAGCACGTTCTCGAGCGCCGTAAACTCGGGCAAAAGATAATGGTACTGGAAAATAAATCCCATGTGGTGGTTGCGGAAACGGTGCAGCTCGCGCGAGCTCATCGCGGTGATGTCCTGGCCCTGCAGAAAAACCTTGCCCGATGTGGGGTTGTCGAGGGTGCTCATCATGTAGAGCAGAGTGCTTTTGCCCGAGCCGGATTTCCCCGTGAGCGAGACAAACTCGCCGTCTTTGAGCTCGAAAGAAATACCTTTGATAATTTCAACAGGCGGATTGCCAAACGATTTGGTGATTTTGTCGAGTTTGAGGCTCATATCAATCCTGCCCCCGGATAATATCGATCGGAGAGAGTTTGCCGGCCTTGAGCGCCGGCAGAAAACTTGCGATTGCCGTTGAGACGAGCGCCATGAGAAAACCAAAAACATAGATGATATAGGTAAACGAAATCATCATGCCCGTCGACTTCGATTTGATCATCGGGCTTGAGAACGTGATGGTCGAGAGCTGCAGCGAGATCAGGTAGCCCGCGACAACACCCAGGAGCCCCCCGGCAACGCCTAAGAGCATGCCCTGCGTGATAAAAATAATCAGCACGTCGCGGCTTTCATAACCGACGCTGCGCAAGATCGCGATCTCGCGCTTTTTCTGGTTGATGACAATGCTCAGAATGTTGTAGATGCCAAAACCGGCGACGATCAGGATAATCGCCGTCAGCATATACCGCGTCATATCCTGCACCTGGAAGACGTCGAGTATCGACGAATTGATCTGTTCCCAACTTTGCACCTTCGCCGAATCGTCGTTGCTCCATAACTGCGCTTTCGGCAGCGACTGGCGTACATCGCGCAGCCGCACGGCGATGTCTGAGATCTGGCCGGGATTTCCCGAAATATTCTGCGCGGTAGTCAGCGCGACGTAGGCGAGATTGTCGTCGATCGCACGATTCCCTGTCTGGAATGATCCGGAAATTTTCAGTTGCTGCTGGTCGCCCTTGCTGTTGATTACCGTCACCGAATCACCGTAACGCATGCCCAGGTTTTCACGCAGACCCTCGCCCATGAGTATCTTCTGTCCGTTCTCCGCAAGTTCGCGCAGTGTTCCGTGCAGTATATATTTCTCGAACAGCGCGACGCGCGCCTGCTGTTCGGGCACGACGCCCAGAATGCGGCCGTTGCGCGCGACCTTGCCTTTGCGGTAGATTACCGTGACGTTGAGCTGCGCTGCATAGGCTTCGACGTCCTTGTCTTCGCGCAATCGCCACATCCACTCCTGGACATTATCGATGCGTTCGTTGTCGCGGCGCCCCGACGGCGGTACGAACCAGAAAAGTTTTTCATTTTTGCCGGTGAAGACATGGTCGAAGCTCGTCGCCTCGATCAGGCGCGCCTTGGCCGAGATACGCACATGCGCGTCGTTGTTGACCATCTGGTCGAGCAGGTAGTCGCGAAAGCCCAGCAGGATGCCTGAAATAATAATATATGCCGCCGCACCGAGCATGACGCCCAGGAGCGTCAGGACTGTCTGCCGCTTACGGGCCCAGAGCTGGCGCAGCGCGATAAAAATCATTGCGGGTAGTGGAGTATGTCGCCTTCGGCAAGTTCCGAAGAAACAATCTCCACGGCGTCTCCCTGCGTGAGCCCGATCTGTACCGGCACTTTCAATCTTTTGCCCGCGCGGGTGATCTGTATCTTGCCATCGCGCACAGCGCGCAGGGGGGCGACGAAAACATTTTCTTTTTTACCGGCTTCGATTGCGAGGTCGGCCGACATGCCCGGCAGAATTTCCAGCGGCAGTTCCCGCGATTCAATCTTCACCATGAACTGCCCGTCAGAGGGGTAGACCGAGGAGACAAGACCCGTGAATGTTTTACCCGGCAGGCCCTCAAAGGCAATCCGCACTTTCTGGCTTTGTGCGATCAGCACGGCGGATTTTTCATCGAGCGAGACGGTGATATACTTGCGGCTCAGGTCCATGATCTGCAGTACCGGGTTTTGGGGAAACACGGCTTCGCCTTCTTTAAAAGAAACGGTCGTGACGATGCCGGCGAAAGGCGCGGTCATGACCGGTACCTGGTCGAACTCCACGAGTCGGTCGCCTTTTTTTACCGTCTCGCCAGCCTTGACATAGAGGCGGCGGATATTCGCCGCGATGCCGATTTTCAGCTGGTAACTGCGCTCGGCTTCGACGGTGCCGAGTCCATAGACCGTACGCAGAATCGTCGTGCGTCGCAGCGGCATGTCAGCGTTCGCCGGGCGCGAACGAATGCGGCTGATGCCGAGGTAACTGGCGGCAAGCAGTATTGCTATTGCAATATATTTCCGTTTGCCGGCAAAGAGCTGGCGAATAAAGTCCATGCGCTATGCGCGGTCAGTTAAACATGCCGTCAAAGCCATGGAGGGAGAACCTACCCCGTTGCCAGAAGGAGGGCGCGTTCAAATCGGCATTAGCCGATTTGAACTGTCGAAACCATGGTGCGAGGGCGCACCTGGTCGCCACGCAAGGATGTTTAGTTCAACTCGCTATGCGAGTTGAACCGTGGCGACCATGTTCCCATGCGGGTGTTTGTTTTCGTACATGATCTGGTGCAGGTCGCCGATCTCGTCGAAAGATACTGATTTCGAGAGGCAAGGATCAATGCGCTTCTCGAGCACGAGATTGTTGAACGCTGTCGCTTGCGCGTCGTTGGCGAAGTGCGAACCCTGCAGGCGCTTCTGGTGCATCCAGTGGTAGCGCAGGTCGACGGTCGCGTTGTAGCCGGTGGTGCCGGCGCAGATGACAACCATACCGCCGCGCTCGACGACATAACATGAAGTCGGGATTGTCGTCTCGCCGGGGTGCTCGAACACGATGCGTGGGCTCACGCCCTTGCCGGCGATTTCCCAGATGGCCTTGCCGAATGCGCGCACGCCCTTCAGCCACTCGCCGTATTTCGCGTCGTCTTTCCAGTGTGGCAGCATGCCCCAGTGGTTAAAATCCTTGCGGTTGATAACTCCGATGGCGCCGAGCTTTTTACAGTAGTCAACTTTGTTCGCTTCAGAGATGACAGCGATGGGCTTGCCGCCCATTTCGCGCACGATTTGGATGGCCATTGAGCCGAGACCGCCCGCGCCGCCCCAGATGAGCACGACGTCGTCTTTGCGCACGGTGTGCTCGGGAAAGCCCATGAGCATGCGGTATGCGGTCGCGCCAACGAGCATGTAGGCCGCCGATTCTTCCCAGTTCATGTGGCGAGGGCGCGGCAGGCACTGGTGCGCCTGAACTTTTGTGAACTGCGCAAAGCTGCCGTAGTTGACTTCATAGCCCCAGATGCGGTTGGATGTATGAACGATGGGGTCGACTTTGCCTGACTTGATGTCGGCGTTGTTCACGTCCCACATGCCGCAGTGGACGACGACTTCGTCGCCGACCTTAATGTTTTTCACGTTGGCGCCTGTTTTATAGACGATGCCTGATGCGTCTGAACCGCCGATATGGAAGCCCGAGTTATCGTTCTGGTCTTTGCGGTGCACGTCGACCATGTTGAGGGGGATGCCCAGCGCAGCCCAGACATTGTTGTAGTTGATGCCGGCGGCTTTGACGAGCACGAGCGCGTCGTCGGGTCCGATTTCGGGTACATCGACGACTTCTTTCTGGAAGGCCTTTTTCGGCTCGCCAAAACGGTCTTCGCGGATCGTCTGCGCATACATCTTTTTGGGAACTTCCCCGGTGGGGATAGCTTCATTCAGTTCATAGAGTTCTTTTGCCATGGGCGGGAAAATTTATTTTAGAGACAGCCTGTCAAAAGCTTTGGGCGTTGGAGCAGTCAAAAAATGCTTCGATATTGAACTATACCGCCGATGCAGCATACCCACGAAATCTATAAAGACAACGAAAAGCTGCGGGCGATGATCATTTTTATCCTGCGCAAGCTATCGGGCAAGCTGAACCGCGTCGCGCTGTGCAAGAATCTCTACTATTCTGAGATGCACTATTTCCAGAAATTCGCAAAAAGCATCAGTGGTGCGGATTATCTGCACATCGAGGCATCCCCCGTGCCGCGGCATTTTAACGAAATTATCGCCGAGATGGTGGCAAAGGGTGAGGTGCGGGTAGTGCCGCACGTGGCGCCCGAAGTCATCGAAGGCCGCCAGATCATGGTGCTCAGGGGCATGGTGTTCGAAAGCGATGCGCCGCTGTTAACCGCGCTCGACCGCAACGAGCTGCGCGCGGTACGCATGGTGTCATCGACGCTACAGAATGAAATGAATTTAGAAACGCGCTATTTTCCGCAGTATTACCAGCACTACGTGCAGACGGGGCTCTACGAAGTCATTCCGCCGGTGACATTCCCCAAGCGTCCGCATTTGCAGTTCAAGGCCTGGAGCCGGAAGATTTATCGGTTGATGTGGCAATAGTGCGCCAGGATGGCGCCTAGTCCACAGCCGACAGGATGTCGTCTGTGCTGTGGACTGGCAGCTAAGAAAAAATTTCTTTTTCCAATGGTTGGGATAACCAGTCGGCTGCAGGCCAAACGACGCAGTCCTTGTGGGTTTTCTTTTGTGCGCCTTGGGCAACCAGCAGAATGCGCGTCTTAACACCGAGACGGTCGCCGAAATAGGTGAGGGCGTGATGGGGATTGGTATCGGACCACTTTGCTTCGATGAGAGCGATGGGTTTTTTGTCTTTTATGATCACGAAATCCACCTCGTGTTTTTCTTTGTCGCGCAGGTAACAGAGTTCGTAGCGGTAGCCTGTGCCGTCCTGCAAATACTGAATGCGCTTTAATAAATGGGTGGCCACTAGATTCTCAAATTTCGCACCCTCATCGCCGTCGACATCACCGTTGTCAAAAAAATATATTTTGGGTTGTTTTAGAATTGACCGGGCGAGTTTGGCCGCATAAGGTCGAATCTGAAACAGTGCGTAGCTGTGTTCAAGCACCTGAATCCAGCTTTTGATGGTTTTGGGTGTAACGTCCATATCGCGCGCGAGATTCGCGTAGTTGATCTGACCACTGACCTGGGCCTTGAGTAAGTTGTGCAGTTGTTCGAGCAGATAGATATCTTTAATTTTTTCAATTTCGCGGATGTCTTGCCTGAAAACGAGATCAAGCCGTTCGAGACGCCAACGCCGCGTAATTTTTTCATTATTTGCAAGATACGGCTCGGGAAAGCCGGAGTGATTCAGTAGTCGTCTTAATCTTTCGTCCGGAGTCTTGCCATCGAGCTTTAGCGAATTGATCTCTGCGAGGCAGAATGGGTGCAGGCGCCAGAGCGTGTACCTGCCGAACATGCTGTCCTGGCCGCGGCGATACAGGTCAAGGCGAGTGCTGCCCGTAACCAAAAACCTGTGATACTCCTTTTCCACGTCGTAGATGCCCTTGAGGTAGTTCTTCCAACGGCTGTATTTATGAATTTCATCGAGGATGATGATTTTGTCGGTGTCTTTCCAGTCGCGCTTCATGAACGCATTACGACCGTCAGGGTTGTCGTAGTTGATGTATTTGCCCGGCGTAAATTCTTTGAGGAATGATTTGACGAGTGTAGTTTTGCCTGCCTGGCGGGGGCCGGCGACGAAGACCATGCGGCGTTTGAGGTCGTCTGTTATATTGGACGTCAGATAACGCACTGGACCAAAAGGCAGTACTCTCCCGAATGGTCAAGACCAAAAGGGAGAGTAGGTCATTTTAGTCGAGTCCTGTTTTCTCGCCGCGTCAGACGCTCCCAAAGATCAAGTCGCTTAATTTTCGCAAGCTCGCTTTTGAGTACGCCTTGATTCTCTCTCTTATGCCAGAAGAAAAAACGATTCTGTAAATCCCGGCTTTTCTCATCTTTGTTCGGACTTACGGGTTTTCCTGTGTAGGGATGCACACCCGAATAATGGATTTCCGTGGCAACTGTCATCGGTGTCGGGGTAAAGCCCTGAACCTGTTCGAGTTGAAATCCCAGTTCTTTGGTTTCGCAGGCGAGGTTTGCCATATCTTCAACTTCTGTTCCGGGATGCGCCGAGATGAAATAGGGGATGATCTGCTGCTTCTTACCAACCTTTGCCGAAACTTTTTCAAACTGCCGCTTGAACGCATGGAAGAGTTTGAACGACGGTTTGCGCATGATCTTCAGCACGTGGTCGGCCGTGTGCTCGGGGGCGACCTTGAGCCGGCCCGAGACATGGTGGCGGATGAGCTGCTCGGTATATTCGCTCAGGCCATTGGCCTTATCGTGCTTATCGTCCTTCGGTACGAGCAGGTCATAGCGCACACCTGAACCCACGAAGGCGTGGTTCACCTTGGGATGGTCTTTGACGAGGCGGTAAATTTCCGTGAGGTCGCTGTGATCGACATCGAGATTCTTACACACCTTCGGAAAAATACAAGAAGGTGCGCTGCAGCGTTCGCAGATCGATAAATCTTTACCTTGCATTTTATACATGTTCGCCGACGGGCCGCCCATGTCGCTGATCACGCCTTTGAATTCGGGGTGCTCGACGAGCGCATCAAGTTCGCGCCGAATGCTCTCTTTGCTGCGGGAGGCAATGAACTTGCCCTGGTGCGCAGAGATCGTGCAAAAACTGCAACCGCCGAAACAGCCGCGGTGCGTGTTGATCGAAAACTTGATCATCTCGTACGCGGGTATTTGCCCGCGCTTGCGGTATTTCGGGTGTGGCATACGCGTGTAAGCATATTCGAAACTTTGGTCGATCTCCTTCTCGTCCATCGGCGGGTAAGGGGGATTGATCACCAGCGTGCGGTGGTCGACTTTCTGCAAAATGCGCCGCGCATGCATCTTATTCGATTCGCGCTCGATGATCTTAAAGTTCTGGGAGTATTTTATTTTATCCGTGAGACAGACTTCGTGCGCCGTGATCTCCACATCTTCCCAGCTTTTGTTGACGGGTATCTTTTCAGCGAGCACCGCGGTCTGCGCAACGGTGTTGATTTTTTCGAATGGCACACCGCGTTTTAGCAGGCGCAAAATCTCTTTGAGCGGCTGTTCGCCCATACCATAGACGAGCAAATCGGCGCCGCTCTCGGCGAGAATGCTCGGCTTCAGCGTATCAGACCAATAGTCATAGTGCGTCACTCGTCTCAGCGACGCTTCAATCCCACCCAAAACTACCGGCACATCGGGGTAGAGTTGTTTGAGGATTTTAGAATAAGTGTAGGCGGCGTAGTCGGGGCGGAAATTGGCTTCGCCCCCCGGTGTGTAGGCGTCGCTCGAGCGTCGGCGTTTGCGCGCGGTGTAGTGGTTCACCATCGAGTCCATGCAGCCCGAGGTGACGCCGAAAAAAAGCTTTGGGGCACCGAACTTTTTAAAGTCGCGCAGGTCGTCGCGCCAGTTGGGTTGGGGAATGATGGCGACATTCAGCCCCTCGGCCTCAATCATGCGGCCGACGACCGCGTGGCCGAATGAGGGGTGATCGACATAGGCATCACCCGAAATCAGAATGACGTCCAAATCACCGACTTCGAGGCCGCGGCGGTGCAAATCGTCGACGGTGATGGGTAGCCAGCGGTTGGTGTCGAAGAGTTCCGGCACGGACAGAAATCCTCCTTAAAGAGACAGCCCGGCAATCGAAAAGAGCTTTCTGCTGGTGGCCAAATCTGTGATCTCGCCCATGCATAAACCCGTTGCCCTTATCACAGGCGCGTCGACCGGTATCGGTTATGAGATGGCGAAGATTTTTGCCGCGCGCGGCTACGATCTGGTCGTCGTAGCGCGCAGCGAAAAAAATCTTAAAAATCTCCACAAGCACCTGTCACCCCTGGTTAAGGTCACCGACATCGCCATGGACCTTTCGGTTCCGGGCGCGGGAGCCAAACTCTTCGCCAAAACAAAAAAACTGAAGCTTGAGGTGGATGTCCTCGTGAACAACGCGGGCTTTGGCACGAACGGTGACTTTGTCACACTCGATTTAGACCGCGAGCTACAGGAAGTCGATCTCAACGTACGCACGCTCAGCGAGCTTTGCCATCTCTATGGCGCGGGCATGGCCCAGCGTCGAACAGGGAAAATTCTCAACGTCGCCTCGACAGCAGCCTTTCAGCCGGGTCCCTACATGTCTGTCTACTATGCAACGAAGGCCTATGTTCTGAGTTTATCCGAGGGACTGCACGAAGAGCTGAAGCCGAAAGGTGTACAGGTCTCGGTTCTTTGTCCGGGAGCCACGGTTACAGAATTTGCTGACACCGCGGGCATGGGCAAATCGCGGCTCTTTACTTCGAAAATTCTGAAGCCCGCTAAAGCCGAGGATGTCGCCATCTATGGAGTCAATAAATTCTTTCAGGGTAAGACGATCATCATTCCCGGCCTCTTGAATAAATTTCTGGTCCAGGGCAATCGCTTCAGCGCCCGCGCCCTGGTGCGCAAGATCGCCGCGCACCTGAACCGTCGCCGCGGCTGAAGAAATCGCTGCGCAGGAATTTAGATTTTCATCTCAGGGATTTGCCCCTCGATCACCAGGCGCCCCTCAGTAGCGCTTTTGACCTGATCGACACTGACCCCCGGCGCCGTTTCGAGAAGTTTGAAGCCCTGCGGAGTAACATCGATCACGGCGAGTTCAGTCACGATCTTCTTCACACAACCGACGCCTGTTAAAGGCAATGAGCATTTTTTCAGCAACTTGGATTCATTCGCTTTGTTGACGTGCTGCATCGCCACGATGATGTTCTTGGCTGATGCCACCAGATCCATCGCCCCGCCCATACCCTTGACCATTTTTCCCGGAATTTTCCAATTGGCGATATCACCGTTTTCAGCGACTTCCATTGCACCCAAAATAGTCAGGTCGACTTTTCTCGCGCGGATCATGCCAAAGCTCATCGCCGAATCAAAAATAGCAGAACCTGCGACCGTTGTGATGGTCTGTTTGCCTGCATTGATATAATCCGGGTCTTCTTCACCTTCAAAGGGAAAAGGCCCCATACCCAATAAGCCATTTTCTGACTGTAAGACGACATTCATGCCTTGGGGTATGTAATTGGAAACCAGTGTAGGAATTCCAATGCCGAGGTTTACGTAAAAACCGTCTTGGATTTCCATAGCGATGCGTTTTGCGATTCCGACTTTATCGAGCATAACTTACCTTTTCCTCGTCGTTCTCTGTTCGATCCGCTTTTCATAGTTACTGCCTTGAAAAATACGGTGAACATAGATTCCGGGTGTGTGTATATAATTCGGGTCCAGCTCGCCTGCAGGCACGAGCTCTTCAACTTCCGCTATGGTGATCTTGCCGGCCATCGCCATCAGGGGATTAAAATTCCGCGCGGTTCCGCGAAACACCAGGTTGCCATGCGTGTCGCCCTTCCAGGCTTTTACCAGCGCAAAATCCATATTAAAAGCGTATTCCATCAGGAATTCTTTTTCCATGCCATCGACGATAAACTTGCGTATTTCTTTGCCCTCTGCGACTTCGGTGCCGATACCGGCGGGAGTAAAGATCGCGGGCATGCCATACCCGGCAGCCAGGCAACGCGTGGCCAGGGTTCCCTGCGGAACTAACTCCACATCGAGTTCACCGGAAAGCAATTGTTTTTCAAATTCGGCATTTTCGCCCACGTAAGAGGCGATCATTTTTTTCACCTGCCGGGTTTTCAGCAAGAGCCCGATGCCGAAATTGTCGACGCCCGCATTGTTTGAAATACAGGTTAGGTCTTTAACGCCTTTTTTTACCAGCGCAGAGATACAGTTTTCAGGAATACCGCAGAGCCCGAAACCGCCGATGCCGAGTACTGCATTGTCAGGAATATCGGCGATGGCGGCATCTGCATGGGTGACTGTCTTGTTCATCTCGGTGAAAGTGTCCTTGTCGTAAGAACATCCGACGTAAAGTCTTTCTATATGCGAAAAACTCTGCAGCCGGGCTAACTTACCGGCCGGCGGAATTCATAGAGCCGGAAACAGAAGGCCTTGTTGATAATTGTCACCGGGTCGAGACCAGCCTTCTTATAATGGTTGTAGAGTTTGGTGCGCGTCTTGAAGAGCGCGTCTGCGACATCTTTGTTCTTTTTCAGATTTTCAAAGAACCAGACGACGGTCAGCGTCGAGGAATCCCCCGCATCATTACTTGTGATGGGCGCCAGCATGAATGTAGCATTCTTCTCATTATGAAAGGTTTCGATAAAATCCCAATTTGCGCCTTGTTGGCACGAATCAAGGTAGGCGAGGGCGACGTCGATATTCTCCATAGTATCGGAATCGAGTTCTTCGTCATTGATGGCGATGCTGCCCGAGTTAGATGCGTCGAGGCCGCCATGCCCGCTGATCGCGAGAATATTGTACGAGTCCTCGCGGCCGATTTCAGCGAGTGAGCTGTTTTCGACCGGCTCCCACACCGCGCCCGGGAAAAGTGTGCTGGCCTTTTTAAAACCATCTTCGGGGTCCGTCGAAGCATCGGCGACGAAGTAACCGCCCTTAGGTGTCAGCGCAGGATTTTTCGAGCGGTAGCCGAACGCGGAGTAGGTGATCTTATGCGAGAGGTATAGGGCTTTGCCATTTGCTTCGAGCAGGTCAAATGCACAGCGCACGAGTGCCTTATCGATAATAAAGTTAATCGTATCGGTTTTTTTGATGAGTGCGGCCGCCGGTTCGAGCAGCGCCTTGCTGAGTTCAGCCACGGCAGCGTTTAGCTGTTTCGCCTGTTTTGTATTCTTATTCTCGATGATTGTGTAGATGGTGTCGAATTGTTTCAGCACAGTTGTTTTTTTGCCCGTGAGTACAATCGTCTTCTTTTCGCTGCCGATAACATAGTCGGCCTTGATATTCATACCGCTGACCGAAAAAGTTACAAAAAGTATCGCTGATCCCATATCCATCTCCTAAAAGCCGAACAGGCCCCGTGATAAAGCTTCGAGTTTGCGTGCCCGGTCGTTGTCGTCGAAGCGCACCGCGAGCGCGGTGAGATTGGCGAGGCTTCGCCGCGCCATGATTTCAAAGGGCGCCGGGTCCAGGAGCCGCGACGAATAACCTGAGAGATTTGCCGCGATCAGCATTTCGAGATTCTCGCGCGTGACGAGCGTGCCTTTGTCGAAGACGTCGATGAAGATTTCGAGATCGTTATAGAGCCATTTGAGCAGAAAGCGTCCCGGCGTATTGACGCCATACAGGGGAAATCCCAATCGTTGCCCGACGATCAGGTAGAGCACCGCCAGCGAAAGCGGAATACCCGGGACCCGCTCGCACAATACCAGCTGCGCCGAGTGGGATTCCACGCGGTTGATGGCGCCTTCTTCGCCGCTAAGCCCGGTTTTTTCGAAGAGCGTCGTATTCATAGCGCCGAGAATTTCGCGCACGAGTTCGAGATCACCGAGCCGCCCTTTGACACGCCGCGGTGTGAGCTGCCGTGTTTCGAGGGCGTCGCGCAGATCGACTTCGAGCATGTCGAGTGCCGCGCAGTATTCATCCCAGAGATTAAAGGCATTCGAAAAAAGACCGGTGAGGTATGAGGTGCGTTCGAGCGCATAGACGTCTGTGCTCGAACGGGGCAGCACCTGCTGCATCTGCGCGCGCACATAGGCGACGGTATAGTCGAGTTCGATGCCGCGCAGCTTGTGGCGCAGCGCGAAATCAGAAATGGAATCGATATGCCTGAAAATCTCGGCCCACTGGATTTCGGTGGCGACGAGTTGCTGAAAAGCCTGGGAATCTTCGGGGTTTTTCTCGGCCTTCAGGTCATTGCCGATCTGCGCCAAAAGGGCAAGAATGTTATGCGCGCGCAGCGGCATAGTTAACGGTCACGGCGCCCGGTGAATATCTGATCCATACCTTTCAGTGCACTCTCAATGACACCGACGGTCATCTCAGGCCCGAGTTTTGGCGATTCTTTGAGTGCCTTCAGAAAACCTTGTTTCACTTTCTCTTCAAAGCGCGGCAGCAGGCGATCACCGGCTTCTTCGACCTTGATTGAAATGCGGTCGGGTAAATTGTCGATGGGTTTTTCGATTTTGTCATAATAGAGCTTCAGCGCGAGAAAATATACCAGGCCCCCGGTTAACAGCGACGACAGTACGGCCGTGGGTATGATCACGTACCAGATGATTTCAGGGAACTGCATGCGCGCTGCATAGCGGATTTATTCAGGTGGAAAAGACATTTTTCTCCCCGGCCGGTTTTTTGCTACCCGCTCGGGGGTGGCCTCAAAATCTGCGTTATGCGATGCTGGTTGTTGCTTGCTCTCTTTACTTCTGCTCTCAGCGCGGCGGAGCACCCGCTCGACAAGGTCTATAGCCGCCAGGTTGCCAGGGTTCAGCGCGCCGACGATCTGCGGCTCTTTCGCCGGCTCTCGCTGCAACTGCGAGGTACAATACCCGCCCCCGATGAAACTGTCGCCTTTCTCGCCGACAAGCGCAAAGATAAGCTCAAAATTTACGCGGCCGATTTTCTGCGCTCAGCAGAATTTGCGGAGTACTGGGGTGCCTGGCTCGGCGCACTGTTTCGCGAGCGCACCAAAGAACGTGATCATGTCTATGGCGCGTTCAACGCCTATCTTGCCGATGCCCTGAACCGCAATAAAACCTATGCGCAGATCGTGACTGAAATGCTGACGGCGACGGGAAATCAGAAAGAAAATCCCGCGGCATCCTTTTACCTGCGTGATATGGCCGACCCGGTACAGGTCGCCGAGTATGCGGGCCGGTTGTTTTATGGCCAGAAGGTTACCTGCGCGCGCTGCCATAACCATCCCTACGATGCAGCGTTCACGCAGAAACGCTATTATGCTTTTGCGGCATTTTTCGCACAAACCCATGCGGTGGGCCGCATCGACTTTCCGGTTGCCGAAGTTGGCGCGGTGGTGCCGCCGCAAAATATCTGGGACCGTTTTTCAGCGGCCGACCGTGTGCTGACGCAAAAACTTGTGCAGAAGTGGCGTAAAGAGCACCAGCAGAAGCTTTCTGCAGAAGAGAAAAAGACGGTCCGCGAAAAAAACAAACTCGAATTCATGCGCCTGGAATACGAACCCCGGTTTGGTGTGCACATGCCCGCCGATGCCGGCGAGGGCGATGCGCTTATCGAGCCCGTGTTCCTCGATGGGTCTGCACCGAAGATAAAGCCGGGGGATGACCGCCGCAGGGCGCTCGCGGCCTGGCTTACCTCTGAGAAGAATCCGCGTTTTCGCCGTGTGCTCATCAACCGCATTTGGGCGCGCCTTTCGGGGCAGAAGTTTTTTTACCCGTTCGATGACTGGCGCGCCGATACGAAGCTAACGCGCGAGCCGCTGCTTGCGCATCTGGATCAGCAATTTCTCAGGCAAAAGACCGATATCAAAGCCTTGATTCTGCACATGGTGAGCTCCGACGCGTGGGCGCGCGAGAGCGCCCCTTCGGCGACTGCCGATGAAAGTAAATATTTTATTCCCGCCCGGTTAGATTCAGACCAGCTCTTTAACGCCTTACTGACTGCGACGCGTGTGAGTACGGTGAAAAATATCGGCGAACGTGGGGTTCAGATCGGTGAGCTGCGTGCGGATTTTGCAAATCTCAGCGGAAATAAGCCGCCCCGTGTCCCGGTTGAAAAGAAGCGCGAATACGCGGCGGCCTGCGAGGTCGAGCGGCCTGCGCCGCGCAACAGTTTTCTCGCGGTGTTCGGCGCGGGTGACCGCACCGATATCGAAGACGACGAGGCGGCGCCGACGCTCGAGCAGGTACTGGTGCTTTTGAACGGCCAGGTGACGCGTCAGCTTGTGCGCGAGAGTGCAAAAGATGGTTCGTATTTCGAAAAGCAGTACAATGAAACTAAGGGTAACCGGTCGGTCGCCGAAGCCGCCTTTCTCGCGGTCCTGAACCGCCCGCTTGCCGACGACGAATGGCAAAAAATACGCGATCTGACCGAACCCAAATACCTGAAGGGCAAAAAGAAATATTCGAAAGATTTTACCGCCGATCTTGTGTGGAGCCTCATCAACAGCCAGGAGTTCATCCATGTTCGCTGATAAAACGCAGTCACGCCGCGAGTTTCTGGGTTCGGCGGCGAAAGCGCTGTCTGCGTTTTTTATGCTGCCCGCTGCAGCGGCGCTCCGGGCCGAAGAAGATCCGTATGATAGCATCACGCTGCCTTCGCCCGTCAAGAGCGTGATTTTTCTGAACATGGTCGGCGGCATGAGCCACGTCGATACCTTTGATCACAAACCTGATTCCGCCTTCGCCGCAGTCGACACTTCCATTAAGGGACTCCGTATAGCCGAGACTTTTAAACAAACGGCGCAGGCGCTTTCTGCCGTGAGTCTTGTGCGTACGCTGCGTTCCGAAGACGGCGCGCATGAATTCGGCCAGCATCTGGTTGCAACCGGCTACCGTTTTACCGAATCGCAGGGTTTTCCCGATATTCCCTCGCTCGGCAGTGTCATCGCCTATGCCCGCACGCGGCGCAGCACCGGCGCGTACTTTCCCGCCAGCATTGTCCTCAACGATCGGGGTAGTGGCGGCGACGGGGGATTTCTCGGTGTCAAGTATGCCGGGTTCCATGTCTCAAATCCACAGAAGGCATTGCAGAACCTGCTCGGTGACAACAATATGCCGGTCGAGCGGCTGACGCGGCGCGAGAAGTTGCTGGAGATTCTCAACGAGAGTTTCTTTGCGCGTAACCCCGCAGCATCGTATATCGCCTGGAAACAGATGTTCGAATCCGCGCTGTCTTTCATGAACTCCGATAAGCTATCGGTTTTTGATCTCGCGCTGATGAACCCGGCCCTGCGCGCGCGTTTCGGCGAATCGCGCATCGGCTCGTCGCTGGCTCTTGCCTACCGCCTCGCCGAAAAAGAAACGCCTTTCATTCAGGTGAATGTCGGTGGCTGGGATACGCACAGTAACAATAAGAACAAAATCGCCGATATCTGCCGCGATCTCGACCCGGCACTCGCCACGCTTTTAAGTGAACTCAAGTCGAGCGGGTTGATGTCGCAGACGCTGTTTGTACTGGTCTCTGAATTCGGCCGCACGCCCGAAGCCGGCGGCAAAGACGGCCGCGACCATTATCCTAAAATTTTCACCGGGCTGATCGGCGGCGGCCCAATTACGGGCGGCATGGTATTGGGAGAGACCGATGCGAAGGGGCAAAAAGCTGTGAAAGACAGCTGGCATCTGAAGCAGTTTCTGTCGACCGTGCACCGTGCGGCAGGCATCGACCCCGAGGCGCAGCTGATGACGCCTTCAGGCCGGCCGTTTCCGCTCAGCCCGCGCGAGACCAGGCTGATTACTGAACTGCTGTAAAGCTCAGCGCGCCAGCTGCATGCGAAAGCTGACTTCGACGTCGTCTTTCATAATGATGTTCGCGATGTGGTTACCGGTCAGAGCAAAATCCTTGCGGTTGATCACGAAGCTGCCGCTGGCACGCAGGTTGTTTTTATCCACTGCCTGTATTTTTAGCGGTATTTTGTAATCCCGGGTTTTGTCTTTAATCTGCAACGTGATGTCGGTTTCGTAGTCGCCCCCGGTTGTCGCTCGCACCGCACGAATACGGATAACTGCCTGCGGGTATTTGGCGCTATGAAAAAAATCGCTGGCACGCAGGTGGTCGTCGCGTTTGCGGTCGCGCGTGAACACAGAGGCGGTGTTGATGATGAGCTCGCCGCGCGCCGACGTGAAACCTTTTTTCTCGTCATAAGAGAATTTGCCGAACTTGAAATCCCGAAAATAACCCCGCACATTGGTGATCTTCGCTGGCACATAAAAGCTGATCTCACTGCTTTCGGTTTTGATCGCGAAATCCTTTGCAGAAAGCGTGGTTACGAGAAGAAATATCACCCCCAGGGGTAGTTGGCGCATGCGCGCTGCGTAGCGGATTTATTCAGGTGGAAAAGACATTTTTAGAAATGCAGCGGCAAGACCGCGATGCGTAATTTTATTGGCGTGATTTGGGTCCTGTAGATAAAAATGCAAAAATTATTGACGCCCTAAAAAGGGCTATTTAAGGAAGGTTATGAAATATTTAATGTCTATCGCGATTTTTACTATGCTGACAGCGGGCTGCGTTGTGAAAAAGGATTCTGCGGCCTCCGCGGCCGTTTCTGCCGAGATCGCCACGCAACTGGCGAAAGGGTTTTCAAACCCAGGCGGGGCTAATAGTAGCATGTCCGGCACTTCCGCATCACTAACAGCGACATGTACACCTATCACAAATGGTGTCCGCTGCTCCTCGTCAGACGGATTTGAAATGGAAAGGCTTCTCGTTGGTAGTACGATTTCAGGGTATCAGAAGATGACGAATGTAACAGTGACTGTCGGCGGGAAAGCATACACAGTAAATGGCCGTATTGATATGACAGGTACGACGACGACAGGAACAACTAGCTATAACACCACGACGGGCCAAATTAACAGTAGTTCGAGTACTAATCAAATATTCAATGGCACCCTGAAGATTACAGGTCCTGATAATTTTGATGTAGAATACCGGGCATATTCAGTAAGTGTAGGTTTCACAATTTCGGGCACCATTACGAGCCTCAGTTACAATTTCACGTTTACCTGTGGTGGAAAACTGCTCGTCGATACGATCGAATTCCCCGTCAAAAGCGACTGCTCAATCTGAGCAGCGCTCTAATTCCTCAGGGCTGAATTATGAAAAAGATTATCCTTATCTTGCTTTGCTCCTGCGTTTTTAGTATTTCCGCCTTCGAAATTCCCGGCTACAAAGCTGCCTCAGGGCTGACGGTGAACCTCGGCGGTGGTTTCAATATCGCCGGTAAAAGCGAGATGCGCGCCAATGATACGTTACCGAGTTTTACCAATTTCACGGGCAGCCTCAATCTCTGGTTTGGCAGCCTGTTTAAATTCGGCAGCGGCTTTTTTGATCTGAACACACAGCTCGGCCTCTTTGCCGGCTATGTTCCGGTCATGACCTATAAAGACACGACAACGAGTAAAAGAAGCTCCGATGTCAAATTACCTGTCATTCTCGATGTGCGTTTTATCAACAGCAAAGGTTTTTTTGCCGGCATCGGTGGTGGCTATGCGCATACGATCATTACCACGATCGATATCACTGAAGCGACTGGCCCAGCAGCTGTCGTCTCACTGCTGGCCGGCTGGGAAATTTCTTTGCCCTACAATATCCAGGTCGGGCTCACACTACGCGGTATGTATTTTATCCAGCAAATTGAAAGCTCGAACGGCACGCGCCTGACGAACAACCAGCTGAACATCATGCCGCTGCTCCAGGTCGGCTACCACTTCTAACATCTTTACGGCGGGTTCGCCCGCCCGGTTTTGCGCCGGTGGCGCTTGCACAAGTATCCTATGCTCCGCTTACGGAGTGCCTAAGCGCTGAAAAGCGCGCGCAGCTCGACGCCTTCGGCGATCTGCTCCTTAACGAAGCAATGCCAGCCGGCTTTATCGGCGATTGCAGCCGCGCCGATCTTGACCTGCGTCACATACTCGATTCCATTTTACCGGCTGTTGCGCCTGAGTCGAAACCCGATTTCCCGCTGAACGGGGCGAAGGCTCTCCAGGTCTTTGATCTCGGCGCGGGGGCGGGCCTGCCATCGCTGCCGCTCGCGATTCTTTTTCCGCAGCATACCTTTCACCTTTTAGACGCGCAGGAAAAGCGCTGCCGTTTTGCCATCGCCGCGGCAGAAAAGCTGGGATTATCCAACGTGAAGGTCTACCACGGCGTTGTGCAGGATTTCGCCGAAAAACACGGTGCCCATCTCAAGGCCGATGTGGTGATCTTCCGCGCCTTCCGCAAAATACTTGCTTCACTGGAGCTGGCGCTCCACGTGATAGCAGATCAGCAGCGGCCTGCATCCGAAAAATCCGGAGGGCCTCGGAGTTTGCAAGAGCAAACTCCTGCTAAAGCGCCCGAAGCGGGCTGCCCTCCGGATTTTTCGGAGCCGCTGCGATCTTCGGCGCTTGCAGAGCAAGCGCCGAAAGTGCTTTACTGGCGGTCTCAAAGCGTACCTTTTTCTGAAGCGGGATTAAAACGCGTGGCAGATTTGGGATACACCATCGATACATTCGTGAAATTCGCGTCGGCTGAGAATATTTTGCCGCGCGGCCTCTATACCTTTGCCAAGAGAAAATCCGCCATGAAGCCATACCCGCGCTCGTGGAAAAAGATTTCCGCCGACAAGCTGGTGGAGACCGAATCATGACAAACCGGGGCTTGTCATGAAGGTCGTCGCGCTCGCCAACCAGAAGGGCGGCGTCGGCAAGACGACAACGACCATCAATTTAGGCGCCTACCTCGCCGGCGAAGGTCGACGTGTACTCATCGTTGACATCGACCCGCAGGGCAATGCCGGCAGCGGCCTGGGGCTTGAAATTGCCGAAGCGAAACATACCATCTACCAGTGGCTCATCGGCCAAGAAGCGACTGCGCCGATCCAGAAAACCAATCAACCCAATCTCGACATCATACCAGCCAACATCGACCTCTCGGGTTTTGAGATCGATGTGCGCGACGATGCGAACCGCGATTTTGTACTGAAGACCCGGCTCAAAACTCTCAGCGCAGATTACGATTTTGTCTTGATTGATTGCCCGCCGAGCCTCGGCATACTGACCATCAACGCGCTGACAGCCGCTGATTCGGTGTTGATCCCACTACAATGCGAATATTTTGCCTTAGAGGGATTAACCCAGCTGCTGCGCATCATCAACCTCGTGCGCACGAAACTCAATACTGCGCTGACGATTGAAGGCGTGCTGCTGACCATGTTCGACGCACGTACGCGCCTTGCTTCGCAGGTCGTGCAAGATGTGCGCGAACACTTTAAAAAACAGGTCTATGACGTCATTATCCCACGCAACGTAAAACTTTCCGAAGCGCCGTCATTCGGCCAGCCGATCAGCGTGTATGATCCCCAATCGACAGGGGCAATTGCTTACAAGACGCTGGCAAAAGATTTACTGACACGCCAGGGTGGGGCCGCAGCCTGATATGCAAAAGCCCGGCGCCGGAAAAGTTTTAGGCCGCGGCCTTTCAAACCTGCTCGACCATACAGCTATGCCCGAAGCGGGTGAGCGCGTACAAGAAATTGACATCGGCCTCATTAAGCCCAACCCTGAAAATCCGCGCAAAAAATTCGACCGCACCGCGATTGAAGAACTCGCGCAGACCATCAAAGAGCATGGCCTGCTGCAACCGATTTTGGTGCAGAAAAAAGGTGAAATCTATACGGTGATTTCCGGTGAGCGCCGCCTGCGCTCGCTGATGAGTCTGGGCTATCCCAAGGCCCCGTGCATTGTCAAAGAACTCGATCGCAAAAAGACGCTCGAGGTGTCGCTCATTGAAAACATCCAGCGCGAGCAGCTCGACGCGATCGAAGAGGCCAGTGTCTATAAGACGCTGATGGCCGATTATTCGATGACGCAGGAAGACGTCGCTGACCGCGTGGGCAAAAACCGCGCGACGGTCGCCAACCGGCTGAGGCTGCTGAATCTCCCCGAAATTGTACAGGCGGCGATCGCCGACGGACGGCTCACCGAAGGGCAGGCAAGACCACTCTTGTCTGTGAAGAACAGCGACCTACAGCTCAAGCTCTTTAAAGAGATTACCACGGGCCAGGGGTTGAATGCGCGGCAGATCGAAGACCGCGCGCGCTCGCTGTCGCAGCCCAAAGACAACAAGAAGAACGATAAGCCGAAAAAAATCGACGCCAATATCAAGGCCGTCGCGCAGAAGCTCGAAGAACAGCTCGGCATGCGCACGCGCATCAAGTATAACGCACAAAAGAAAAGTGGCACCCTCGCTGTAGATTTTTTCTCGCTCGATGATCTCGAAAAACTGCTGAAAATCCTGGGCCTGAAGCGCGTGTCGCTCTGAGAAAATCATGGCCCGCAGTTTCCTGAACAGTATTACGCAAAACGCCGCGCATTACACACCGGGCGAGCAGGTCAACGAAACGGGCTGGATCAAACTCAACACCAACGAGAGTCCCCTGGCGCCGTCGCCGCGTGTCTTCAAGGTTCTCGCCGGGCTTGTCGGGCAGGGCGATATTTTGCGCAAATACAGCCATCCCCTCGGTGAGCCATTGCTTACGGCGCTTGCAGATTACTGGCAGATCGATAAGGCCCGCCTGATGGTGACCAATGGCTCGGACGAAGCACTGGCCCTGCTGTGCCGCGCGACGCTTTCGGCGGAGCGCGCCGCGGTTTTCCCCGGAGTCACTTACAGTCTCTACAAAACCCTGGTAACGAATGCCGGCGCAAAGTACCTCGAGGTACCCGTTATCGCCAAACGGGGCCAACCCTACGGTGTCGATCTCGACGCTCTCGAACGCTCCGACGCGGCCGTCGTTTTTGTCGCGAACCCCAATGCGATTACCGGCGAATACCTGGCGCGCGAGAATCTCAAAGCCGTTATCGCAAAGTCAGAAAAACTCTGGGTTGTCGATGAGGCCTACAATGACTTTGCCGGGCCTGAGGCGACCATGATGGCCTATGTCGGCGAGTTGGATAACCTCGTGGTGACGCGCACTTTTTCCAAAACGCACGCACTTGCCGGACTGCGTGTCGGGTATCTCGCCACCTCGAATACAATACTCATGAATGGCCTGATGGCGCACAAGGATTCTTATAATGAAGACGCTATCGCCACACGCCTTGCCACAGCGGCGCTCGAAGACAGGGACTGGCACCGCAGCATTCTGCGCGCGGTGAGCGCGGGGCGTGAGTTTCTGCGCGGCGAACTTGGCGCGATGGGTTTTACCGTCTATGAGTCGTCGGCAAACTATCTGCTGGCCAAAGCTCCAGAGAAAATGGCTGCAGCGGACATTGTGGAAAAACTACGCGCTTACAAAATGCTGATCCGTTATTATGCAGGTTCCATCTTCTCCGATTGCGTGCGCATCAGCGTCGGCGCCGAGGGTGAGAATGCAAAGCTGATCGGCTCCCTGAAAGAAATTCTGGCGAAGGCCGGTAGCTGACATGGCCGGCGTCAATATGACCTATCGTTTTTTATCGTGGTTGCGCCTGGCGAAGAAACCTGAGGGCATCGACGTCACCCCGAAAACAGACTGGCACGAGCACCACATCGTCTCGCTGAAAAAGCACGAACGCTTTCGCGAAAAAGCCGGGGGAATTCCCCTGTTCGGTACAAAACCGACCTGGGTGCACCTTTACCCCCGCAATGAGCAGGATCTGATCGAAATATTACACCGCTACGATATTCACCCTTTGACGGTAGAAGATATTTTTAACTCTTCGAACCGCATCAAACGCGAAAAATTTCCGCACTACACTTACCTGTGCTTTCGTGGCGTTCACCTCAACGGCAGCTATATTTCGAGTAACGACTTTAACTTTATCATTACGAAAAAAACAATTATTACCATTTCAGAGAGCGAACGTACGACCATCGACCGTCTGCTTGCCGATGAAAGTTTATGCCGCGAGCTGCTCAAAAAGGGGCCGGAGTTCATTCTTCACCGCATACTCGACGTCGAAACGGATCATACACTGCACATTGTTCACGACATCGACCTCGTATTCGAGCGTTCCGAAAGTATGCTGCTGATGCATAGCGCAAAACTCGACATTGCGATGGTCTTCGAGCTTAAGTCTTCCCTGGCCCTGATCAAAAAGCTGATTTTGACGCATAAAGAGATTTTCGACGAGATGCAGCTGCACGACATCAAACATTTCTCCCCCGATTCAGCCGCCTTCTTCCGTGACGTGCGCGACCATGCCATTAAGATCATTGATACCATCGACGGTATCTCGCAGGCGATTGCTTCGGCGATCGAAGCCTATAATACGATTTCAACAAAACGCACGAACGATATCATCCGCATTCTGACGATCATGACGGCGATTATGCTGCCCTTAACGCTTGTCACGGGTTATTTTGGCATGAACTTCAAGAACCTGCCTCTTACAGAAGATCATTATGGCTACCTGAAGACCATCGTCGGCATGGGCATTCTCGCGATCACGATGATCGTATTTTTTCTCAAGAAAAAGTGGCTTTAACCGGCCTATTGTTCCGGCGGGACGTCGGGTTTCGGTTTATAACGTTTACCTTCTTCATACTCTTTGAGCTCATCAGCGTCGGGCGCCGCGGTCTTTTGGTAGCCGATTTTCTCGCTTAGGGGTAAATCCGCCGCGCGGATTTCAAACAGTATTTCGCGATGGTAGTTGGGGCAGGTGTGGCAGGCCTGGCAGGTGGCTTTATCGCGGAAATACTCGCGCAGCACGCGGATGAAGGGCTTCTTAAATTTTGCCTTCTCCGCTTCGAATCCCGGCGGGGTATAATGGAAAACCGGCCCTGAAGAAACACATTTCGGGCCGCCGATGAATTCATGCGAAACCCAGAGCGTGGCCTCCGGCGCCTTGGCGGCTTCAGCCGCGATCGCTGCCGTAAATGCCAAACCGAGGAGCAGTCGCCGCATCAGGTTGTCCGGCCGAGGCGTTTCATGATCTGTGCGGCGATGCGCGTCGCCATACTGCGCGGCGTGAAGCGGGTGAAGAAGACCAGCAGTTTGTTTTTAAAACCTGCGGTGACATAGGGTTTATGCCCCAGTGCATCGAGCGCCGCCTTGACGACGGGGGCGGCAGCCATGGCGCCGGGAATCGGCTTTGTCTCGGCGACTGTCGAGAACTCTGTCTCGGTCGAGCCGGGGCATAACGTGGTGACATCCACCCCGTATTTTTTCATTTCATACCACAGGCCTTCGCCGAGCAGCAGGTCATAGACTTTCGTTGCCGCATAATGAGTCATGTATGGCACCGCCTGGAATGACACGACGGAGCTCACCATGATGATGCCGCCGCGGCGGTGCGAAGCCATGATTTTGCCGTACTCATGCGCAATGATCAGGGGGGCGCGGCAGTTGACGTCGAGCATGCGTAGCTCGTAATCGAGGCTGTTCTCGGTAAATTCGCCCGCCAAACCGAACCCGGCATTGTTGACGACGAGGCCGATATTGAGTTTGGCGGTGTGTTTCTTCAGCGTGTTCAGGAAATTAGGTTTTGCGAGATCGAGCGGAACTACCTTCACCTGGATGCCATGCTCGAGCCGCAGCGCTACAGCGAGTTCATTCAGCCTGTCTTTGCGTCTTGCAACAAGTATCAGATCGAGTTTCTGCGCGGCGAGCTGGCGCGCGAATTCGGCGCCGAGACCCGAACTTGCCCCGGTGATCAGGGCCCATGCGCCATAGCGGTTGCGGAAGTCGGTCATGGTTTAAGTGACCTCCATTTGTTTTTTGAGTTTCGAAAGGCCATTGCTCACGGCGAGTTTTAATAGCTGTTCTACGACGATGCCGCCGATACCCATCTCAAAGGTAATGTTCCAATCGATGGCGACAGCGCCATTTTCTTCTTTTAATGTGATTACACCGAGATGGTTAGAAAGGGGAGAGCCGCGTGTAATTTTGTATTCGATGGTTTCTGGTTTCCTGCTCTTTACTACGGTCTCGTCAAAATCCGAAAGCCCGAGAATTTTGAGTGTGCGTACAGAACCGGTGCCATTCACTCCCTCGCCGGCGGCAGTGGAATCTTTAGTTCGGCGGATATCCGCCATCATCCATTCGCCCATGCGGTTATGGTCGGCGAGGCGGTCAAAGACATCGCCGATCGGAGCACGGATTTTTTCGGTGATATGCGTTCGGTATTGGGACATGTTTTCGCGTATGGGCTCTCGGTTAAGCCGTCAAGTGGGATGTACCTCGCGTATCGCTATCTCACTTAGGACCATTTCTTGACAGAGTGTCTAGAACGCAGACCTTTCCTTAACTGTTCAATTTGGCATTGAGTTTGCTGAATTTGTGACAGAAGGGATCGTTTGGTATTTCAATCCCGCTAACTTAAAAACTAGGAGATTTTATGGCGAAATTAAAATTCGGTTCATGGAAAGAAGTCATCGACTTTGCTAAAAAAAGCGGGGCGATTTTCTATGATTTCAGATTCTCAGATATCGGCGGCGCATGGCACCACGTCTCATACCACGTCGACTCTATCACCGAAGAATCATTCAAGGGATTACCATTCGACGGTAGCTCAATCACAAAATGGCAGCCTATTAACCAGTCGGACATGCAGCTCATTCCCGATATGGAAGGTGCTTTCCTCGACCCATTTACTGCTGATGTGACTCTCGTTGTTTTTTGCGACGTCTATGACATCTATAAGAAGCAGATGTATGAAAAGTGTCCGCGCTCGATCGCGAAAAAAGCGATCCAGTTCCTCAATAAATCAGGTCTCGGCGACACGGCCTTTTTCGGACCAGAGAACGAGTTTTTTATCTTTGATTCGATCCGCGTGCGCGACGACATCAACTGCCAGTATTATGAAATCGACAGTAACGAAGGCGCATGGAATACAGCGACCGCTGCCGTCGGCGACGGCCACAACCTCGGCCACCGCCCTGGAACCAAAGGCGGTTATTTCCCGGTTGCACCGCGCGACTCACAGGTCGACATCCGCGCTGAGATCGTGAAGACCCTTCACCAGATCGGCCTCGAAACCTTTGTTGTTCACCACGAAGTGGCGCAGGGACAGGGCGAGATCGGCGTGAAGTTCGGTACGCTCGTCGAAGCGGCTGACAATGTGCAGAAGCTGAAATACGTTGTGAAAAACGTGGCGAAACGCCATGGCAAAACCGCAACGTTCATGCCGAAGCCGCTCTTCGGCGACAACGGTAACGGTATGCACGTGCACCAGTCGATCTGGAAAGCGGGCGAGAACCAATTCGCTGGTAGCAAATACCAGGAACTCAGCGACTTTGCACTCAACTACATCGGTGGCGTTCTGAAGTATGCGCGCGCGATCGCGGCCTTCTCGAATGCATCGACAAACTCGTACAAACGTCTGATCCCGGGCTTCGAAGCTCCTTCGATTCTGACCTATTCGGCGCAGAACCGCTCGGCTTCGTGCCGTATCCCGTTTGTATCGGGCGCAAAAGCGAAACGCGCAGAATTCCGTTTCCCGGATTCGACAGCCAACCCATACCTCTGCTTTGCGGCGATGCTGATGGCAGGCCTTAAGGGAGTTCAGGACAAGATCGATCCAGGCAAACCGATGGAAGAAGATTTGTTCGAACTTTCACTCGACGAAATCCGCGAGAAGGGCATCAAACAAATGCCACACACTCTGCGTGAAGCGATCGAAGAAATGCTGGCGAACCGCGCGATCTTTGAGCAAGGTGAAGTTTTCACAAAAGAATTCATCGAGACTTACAAAGAGCTGAAGTTTGAATCGGAAGTCTGGCCGTGGGAAGCACGTCCTCACCCATTCGAATTCCTCGCTACGTATAGCTGTTAATTATTTCAGGGGCAAGCCCCCTGAAATCCCCTAAAGGCCCCGTAAGGGGCTTTTTTATTTGCTAAGACAATATGTTTTACGCGATGTGAGAATGTTTGTTAAAGACGGTCTCTGTGCCAGAAATTTTAGTTAAATTTGCCCTGCTAAAAGAGCAGGCGGATGTACCTTCCCGCCAATCCGAACATGCAGCCGGTTATGATATCTATGCATGCCTTGAAAGTGATTTCACCCTTGAACGGGGCAAAATTTTTCCGGTCCCGACGGGTATTTCCGTGGAAATTCCGCCGGGTTACCATATTTCGATCCGCGCGCGTTCGGGCATGGCGGTGAAGCATGGCCTGACACCCGTCAATACACCCGGTACGATCGACGCCGACTACCGCGGGGAAATTTTTGTCCCGCTTATCAATTTGGGTCAGGCAGATTATACTATAAAGCATGGAGATCGCATCGCGCAGCTGCTGCTGGAAAAAACGTACAACATCCGCTGGGTCGAAGGTGAGCTTTCAGACACAGCGCGCGGGGAAGGAAAGTTTGGTTCCACAGGTCAGCGCTGATCCCGCCGGCATTATCGATTACCCGCGCCGCCTGACACGCGACCGCATCTATTTTGCCTTTGGCGGCGGCGTCGGTAAGTTTGGTACTAACTTCACGGTCTTTCATCTCAATGGCACAACGATCTGGGTCGATCTGGGTTCGGGATTTGCCAACCACCATACGCCTGGCATGGATAAAAACCTGCCTAACCGCCAGCTCTTGCTGGGATTTCCCCCGTCGGCGATTTTTCTAACGCATGGCCATGAAGACCACATCGGCGCCGTGCCGCATTTAACCGAAGTCATTCCACAGGGCACACCGTTCTATGCCTCGCCGTTCACGACAGCACTGCTTACAAACCGTCTCAAAGACAGGGCGATCGATCCCGGCCGCTGGAAATTCAACCTGATCGAACAGAACAGCGAGACGACGATTGGCGATTTCCGTGTCTTCACGTTCTTCATGCCACATTCGATTCCGCAGTGTTTTTCTGTCGGTCTTGAGGCAGAGGTCGCGGGTTTGACCAAGCGCGTCTATTTTTCCAGTGACTTCAAACTCAAGGGCACCGAAGTGCGCCATAAGGTGCAGCAGATCAAAAAATTTGCGCCTGTCGACTTCCTGTTTGTCGATTCGACGGGCTCGCTGCATGACGGTGAGACAGCTGACGAAAAAGAGGTGGATGAATCCCTGGAAAAGCTTATCCAGAAGACAAAAGGCCGCATTTTTCTGACAACGTTCTCGTCGCAGGTCGAGCGTATTAAAAATCTTGTGAAGATTGCCGCGCAGGCCGGCCGTCCGATTGGTTTTTTGGGCCGTTCCCTCAAAGCCCAGTGGGAGGCTGCCTTCCAGTCGAAAGAAGTGTCGCAGCCTCTGCATATGATGAAACAGCCTTCTTTTACGAGCCAAAACGCGCTGTGGCTTGTCGCCGGCTGCCAGGCCGATAAGAACTCATCGTTCTCGAGGCTCACGCATGGCATGCTGACGAAAATACGCCTCAAAAAAGACGATACGATGATCTATTCGGCGAGTATGATTCCCGGCAACGAAGGGCGCATCTATGAATGCCTGAACCTCGCTGCTGCTGCCGGTACGACCGTTGTCGGTGTCTCGGGCGACGTGCGCGTGCATGCCAGCGGGCATGGCAAGCGCGGCGACATCGAGAAGCTAATCGGTTACCTGAGGCCGCGCACCATATTGCCGGTGCACGGCGACCCGCTGCATTTTGAATCTTTTCTGCATTTTATTTCCGATAAAAAGGTTCGAGTCGCGCTCACTGAGGAGCATAAAATCTATGCCTTGGGTGACGCACCGGAATTTGTCGAGTCGGTGCCTAATGAGACCTGTCTCGTCGAGCCCGGTGAGGTGCATTTCGAAGAGACGATCTACCGCGAGCGGGTGCACATGGGCGGCGAGGGCATCTGCATTGCGCTGTTTGATGCGGCGCGTTTCCAGTTATCCCGCCTCTCGTATGTGGGAGTCATGAGCGAAACCCTGACGCAAAAACTGCAGAGCGAACTTTTCAGGGAAGCGGCGAAAATTGCCGCGGACCTTGCCGGCAGTGCCGATGCTAACCGCGAAAAGAAATTCCGCGACCGTTTGGGCCGGGTCCATCAGGATTTGATCGGCCGAAGTCCCTACGTGAAGATTCTTCAGCCATAATACAGTGAACGCGCTCAGAATCATTCCCTGCCTCGACGTTAAAGACGGCCGCGTTGTCAAAGGCGTGAATTTCGTAAATTTACGCGATGCCGGCGACGCGGTCGAATGCGCGAAGGCCTATGACGCCGCGGGCGCCGACGAGCTGGTCTTTCTCGACATCACGGCGTCGTCAGACCGGCGCAACATCATCATCGATCTCGTCAAACATGTCGCCGAGCATGTGTTTATCCCGTTCTGTGTCGGTGGCGGTATTCGCACCCTCGAAGACATGCAGCTGATTCTTGCCGAGGGTGCCGACAAAATCTCTGTCAACACCGCCGCGTTCCAGAAGCCGGAGATTTTGAAGCAGGGCGCCGAACATTTTGGCAGCCAGTGTATTGTCTGCGCGATCGATGTAAAATTTAACGGCACGTTCCACGAGGTTTATCTCAATGGCGGCCGCACACCCACGGGCCGCGATGCGACCGATTGGGCGCTGGAGGCCGAATCCTTAGGCGCAGGGGAAATCCTGCTGACGTCGATGAACGCCGATGGCGCGAAAACCGGCTATGATCTCGAAATCACGCGCAAGATCGCCGCAGCGGTTTCCGTGCCCGTGATCGCCTCGGGCGGCGCAGGCAAGGTAGATCATTTTGCCGCGGCCTTCGATGCCGGCGCGCGTGCCGCACTCGCGGCATCGCTTTTTCATTTTAATGAACTGCAGATCGCCGACCTGAAAAAATACCTGTCGCAAAAGGGATATCCCATGCGGCTGGATTTCTAGGGATTATAGGTTATTCATCCCAGTACTGAACGCTTGTTCGTTTTCGATTTTTGCTTGCTGTCTGGGCCCGGCTCTGTAAGGTCAGGCAATGCGCGAATCGATTAGAGTTAAATTTTTGATACATGCCCCGGCGAAGGCGATCTACGACGCCTGGCTTTCGGGCACCGAACACACGGCGATGACGGGCGCGAAGGCGACGGCCTCGCGGCTCGTGGGGGGTGAGTTCACCGCCTGGGACGGCGATATTTCCGGGAAAAACCTGCTGTTGCTGGACGGCAAAAAAATTGTCCAGAGCTGGCGCTCCTCAGAATTTCCCGAAGACGCGGCAGATTCCGTTTTGTCGGTGCAGTTCATCGAACAAAACGGCATTACCGAGGTTGACCTTGAGCACAAGGATATCCCACCGGGGCAGGGCGTGCAGTACCAATCGGGCTGGATCGAGTTCTACGCGAATCCGATGCAGAAATATTTCGCCGCAAAATTCGGTGCGAAACCGGGCAAGGCCGGTAAAACTGCCGCGGCGAAGCCGAAAAAAGCAGTGCCAAAAAAGAAGGCAAGCAAAGCTAAAAAGAAAGTAGTCAAACCGAAAAGCAAGGCCAAACGGACCTTAGCCAAGACTAAAGTAAGGTCAAAAAAAACAGTCGCTAAGAAAAAAGGAAAATAAATGGGTGAACAGGCAAAATTTGCAAATCTGATCGCGCTCGCGGTTCCGGTATTTTTCATTTCCATAGGGATTGAAATTGTCGCCTCGCTGATCATGAAGCGCAAAGTTTACCGCTTTAACGATTCCATTTCAGATCTGAGCGCCGGCATGATGCAAGAACTTGTGGGTGTTTTTACCAAGGTTCTGGCATACGGTATTTATATTTTTATTTTTGACGCAATCCACAAGCCCGCCAACGCCGCGCCGGGCCAGAGTTATGGCATCCCCATCAATGTCTGGACATGGATTGCGGTTTTTCTCCTGGTCGACGTCATCTACTACTGGTTCCACCGCAATTCACATAACGTGGCCATTATCTGGGGCTCGCATGAAGCGCACCACTCGAGCCAGGAGTATAACCTGTCTGTCGCTTTGCGCCAGGGTGCTTTTCAGCGTCTGTTTTCCTTTCCGTATTATCTGCCGATGGCGCTTGCCGGATTTTCCCCGTTGCAGTTCATCATCTGCTCCCAGATCAATACACTCTATCAGTTCTTTATCCATACGCGGCTGGTAAAATCGCTGGGCTTTCTCGAATATTTCATGAATACGCCGTCGCACCACCGTGTACACCATGGTGTAAATCCGAAATACATCGACAAAAACCATGCGGGCATGTTCATTGTCTGGGATAAACTTTTTGGAACCTTTCAAAAAGAAGAAGAAGAGCCGCATTATGGCACAGTGAAGCCGCTGACCACGTTCAATCCTGTCTGGGCGCAGTTGCATTACTGGTGGGGGCTTTTCCAGCTTTCACTGAAAAGCCGTGGCCTTGATAAGATCAAAGTCTGGTTTAAGGGGCCGGGTTGGAAGCCTGAATATCTCGGCGGCAAACACGAGATTCCGGAAATTAATCCCAAAACTTACCAGAAGTATGAGCCGGAAAATACCACGCGGCTTAAGATCTATGCCGGTATTGTCTATGCGCTGTCGCTGCCGGTTTTTCTGGTATTGCAGCAGACCAAAGGTTTGCCGCTCGTCAACCAGCTGATTCTCGCGGTTCCCGTCGTGGTCGGTTTGGCGACGGCGGGCGGGCTCATGATGCGCAAAAAGTGGGGTTTTATTATGGAGTTTATCCGCGTCCCGCTTTTTACCTTCGTCATTTTTGCTGTCGTGAGTGTTTTGCGCAAAGATATTATGCTGACCGTGACCGGAATTGCCGCGGCGATCGGCGTTATCCAGCTGATCTGGCTGAGCCGCGAATACGTAAAGGCCGGCGAGCTCAAATTCGGCTGAAAGCTGCCGGGTAGCGGCATAATGCTTTGCGGTTTGTCCGAGCGCTGAAATCCTACCCCATATTTTTTCCGGGAGCCGGCCTGTACCCAAGGCGTTCGGTACGAACGCCACTGGTACGCCGGCCCCTGGATACGTCGTGTATCACAGGAGTAACAAATGAAGAAGATTAGAATTTTTGCCGTGCTGTTAGCTGCGGCGCTGATCGCAGGAACATGCGGCGGCGATAAATCACCCTGGTTGTGGAAGATCGAGGGTAAATCAGTTACACTCAAACAACTCGAAGAAGCCTACAGCGGTTTCGGTGTTTTGATGAAAGAACAGCTGCAACAACGTATGGGCCGTTTTATTCCTGAAGAAGAGTTCAAACAATTGCTCGAAGATCCGGATAAATCGGGAAATCCACAACTCGCTGAAATGTTCAAAAGTTTTGGCAAAGACCTCTTTGCAGACCAATACCAGGATATGCTTATCCTGAACATGGAAGCACAAAAGGACGGCTTTGCAAAACGCCCTGAAATCAAGGCTAAACTCGAATTTTTGCAGAAATACTTTCTCGCGAATATGTACCTCTTCGATTCATTAAAACTCGAAGATATCAAAATCAGCGATGCCGAAGCCTTTGCCGCCTGGGAAAAAGCCAAGAAAGAAGACAAACGCCTCGCGACGATTCCTATCGACCAGGGCCTTGAGATGATCAAAGGCCGTATGGTCATGGCCGGTGCGATGGAAAAACAGCGCACGATCATGAAAAATGCGAAGCAGAAATACCGTATCGACACCAACAAGGATTTTGAGATCGCTAAACACGTGAAAGAAACGCGCGAAGAAGCGCGCAAGAAACGCGAAGCGGCAGCAAACCAAACACCTGGTACGGCGCCGACACCGACGCCTGTTACTCCACCGAAGAAGTAACTAAAGGCGCACCCGGCTATCCGCCGAGAAGCCGGGTGTGAATTTCGGGATAGAACCGGCGTAAGACCGGTTTAAATTCAAAAAGTTTTACAGAGTGCCTGGAGAGTACCTTTTCCAGGATTTCAGAATTAGGTTTGGGGGCTCCCCCGTGCAGGTAATACGCCAGTCGTTCTTCCGTGAATTCGGCGATCGCCTGTTCCACAAAAGGTTTTTCGATATTGGTAGGCTTTTTTCCGCAATGCAATACCGCTGCGAAAAGTACTGCAAGGGATACAAACCTAAGGTTGCGATTCATAGTAGCGCAGTTCTGACACGGCTGTCTCGCCGGGAAATGATTTTTCAGCGCGTGTCTTGGCGTCGCGGAAAGCCTCCGCTGGTTTGACTTGCCGCCGGTTTGTGCGCTGGAAAAAATCGAAAAGGAATGAGGTTTTTGCCTGCAGCGAAAGCGTCTGCGGCATCAGAATCAGGGTGAGGCCCGGCTTCCACCCCAAAGAAAATGCAGCCTGTATGCTATCCCCGTCGGCGATAATTTTTTCAGGTTTTGTATTACACGGCAGAGTCGGCTTGGATGACCCGCCGGAAAAAATCAGGCTGTCGTCATAGCTGCCTGCCGCCGCGGGACAATCGCCGGCCTGCGCTGCGTCGGCAACGACAGAAAAATTGTCGGCGAGATCGTTCTTGAGCGATCGGGCCAGTGTTTCGTCCTGGGTGAGAATAATCAGGCGCTCGGGTATATTTTCGCTGCGCTTCTGGCACTCGGGGCATTGTGAATAGAACGGCGGCAGGTATGCCGTCAGCCTGGTTCCGCCCAGTTCGGCTATCGCTGAACCGTAAAGCGTGTAATCCCCCGGGGGGGCTTCATTCAAGACGGTGGTAATGGCCGTTCCCGGGCTTTTGCGCACCAGCCGCCATTTCCCCTTTTTTGCTGTGGCATCGAAAACGGCGATGAATATGGCGTCGGCGTAGATCGCCTTTTTCCCGGTTGTCGAAGACGGCGGTAATGCACGGGTTAATTCCGGCACATCGAGCACCGCCGCGGCGGTTTTTTTCAGCGCGATGGCCGCATCTGCCGCAGCGTAGAGAGATAAATTTGCTTCCGTCAGATTTTTCCAGACGAACCTGCGGTGTAGTTCTGCGATCAGCTCGCGTGCCGTTTTCTCGGAAAGGTTTGCCGGTATCGACGTTAAGGCGATGTCGGTGAGATCGTCCTTCAGATTGATGCCCCAGTCAAACAGCGCAAATTCGGGCCACAGCGAATTCAGCGTCTGCAGGTAAGCGACAGTGAGCTCCGGCAGCTTTTCCCGTTGGTTACGGGCAAGCGCATCGGCCAGCAAACGGCGCCGGTTGAGATGGCGTATGACTGCGGATGGGCTGCTTTCATGGGCTTTCATTTCCTTTGCATCGGCCAGGTGGTATGCGGCGACGGCCCTGATTTCCGCGGAATTTCCCTGTGCTTTGAGCAAAGCAGGCCAGAAGGTTTTCTCCCGGGGCTGATTACACTCTTCGAAGAAGATTCTCTCGCGCACGCGCCATTCCCGCTCCATATCGGTTTCGGCAGTGTAAGGCGCCGCCGCAGGGCAGCTGCCCCGGTTGGTAAAGGCATACATCTTGAGCCGCAGCTGCTCGTTACGGATGGCTTTTTCCAGATCGACGATTTCATCACGCGGAATGTTCCCGGCTTTGCGGTGTTCCTCCAGCAACTGCAGTGTCTCGCGCGACACACTCTCCGCATCGTTTTTCAGGCCCAGACGCAGCAGCAGATTCTGGGCGATGCCGCTGTATCCCAGGTAGTCGTTGAAACTATCGGCGGCCTTGTTCTCATCGGCGCGCAGTGCGGTCCCGAGCACCCGTTTGGCATCTGTGTATGCCCCGGCATGGATATAAATACGGCCCAGGCCCATGGCGTCGACCTGGTCCTTTTGTTTGTCTTCGAGGTACTGCGCGAGAAAGCGCGCGCGCCCCGCATTGCCATGGTGGATATTCTCGAAAATCCGGAAAATACTGAGCCGCCGGTGCCAGTAGTTACGCACCGACGGCGCAAGTTTATCGCTGAGCGCCGCAAATTTTTCAGCGCTGACCTGGGGATTTTCCTTTTTGCTGCGAATGCTGACCGCATCGCGTACGAAACCCACCATCTGCTCCAGGTCAGCGTCCTTTTGGCGCAGCGGAGATCCCAGCTGCCGTTCTGTTTCCAGCACGAGATTATCGAATCCCGAGGTTTTAAGAATCCCGGTTTCATGCAGTACCAGCATCGACTCGATCTCGAGTTGCAGGCGGCAGAGCAGAAAATCTTCGAAGGTTTCCCGGTTCTCACCCCACGGCAGGCTCGCGGTCGTTACGGACTTAGGATCGCGCGGCCAGCTGAATCTGCCGCGCAGCGAAGCATAGGCGATGTCGAGCGCGGTACCGGCTTTTTGAAAATAAAAATTTGCCTGGCGCGCATCGCCACGCAAGGCAAAGTGATTGGCGATGGCGATTTGTCTCTGGAATTCAGAAAACGGGCCCTCCTGGAACAGGATGTTCCAGTTGCCCTGCGCCATGATCGAATCGATGAGCCTCTTAGGCAGGGATGTGGCAATTTTAAAGGCATTCTTTTCACGCCAGGGAACGGCGTCGGTCTGCGTGAAGAGCAGCGTGCCGCAAAGCAGGGATACTCTTGCGATATCCCTGGCTTTGAGCATTTGAGCTTACGCGGCTTTCAGACCCAGGGCGCGTGCCAGAAGTGCACGTGCAATGACACGCAGCGCGAGAACTTCTTCAGCGCCTTCGAAGATGCTGAAGACGCGTGCATCGACAAAGAGGCGCGAGACTTCATACTCTTCCGCGTAACCCATGCCGCCGTGGATCTGCAGCGCTTCGCGCGTGACCCATTCAGAGATGCGGCATGAATAGAATTTCACGAGCGATGCTTCCATCGAACCTTCGTGTTTATCCATGAGGCGTGCAGATTTATACGTCATCTGGCGCACGGCCTGCGTGATCGCGGCCATCTTTGCAATTTTATGGTGGTTGATACCGTAAGCGATGATCGGCTTGCCGAAGATCTTGCGGTCCATGGCATACTGAAGTGCCTTCTCAATCGCTGCTTGCATGACGCCCGTAGCGCGTGCTGCGGTTTGCAGACGGCCGCCGGCAAAGCCTGCCATTTGCAGGTAGAAGCCTTTGCCGAGACCCGCTTCGCCACCGATGAGATTTTCATCGGGTACAAAATAGTCTTCGAACACGACTTCGTACGAATGCATACCGCGGTAGCCGATCGTAGAGATCGCTTTGCCATGAACGCGGCCACCCTGCGGCTGGGTGTAGTCGAATTCATGATCGCGCGTCGGCGGTTTCTCGGCGAGTAGAATCGACAGGCCCTTATGCTTCAGTTTCATGTCAGGGTTGGTACGCGCAAGCACCAGCATGACGTCGGCCATGCCGGCAAAGGTGCACCAGGTTTTGACGCCGTTGATCTTCCAGCCGCCGTCGACTTTAACCGCGGCGACTTTCATGCCGGCTACATCTGAACCATAATCGGGTTCGGTCACGGCGACGGCGCATTTTTTCTCGCCTGAAGCGAGTAGGGGGAGCCACTTTTGTTTCTGTTCCTCGGTACCACCGGCAGCAATGGCCTTGGCGACAATTTCAGGGCGGGTGATGAGGCTGCCGGCAACGCCGACGCTGCCGCGTGAAAGCTCTTCGGTGACGACTGCCATCGAAGTGTGGTCAGGTGCCGCGTCGGATTGAAATCCGCCATAGGCATCGGAGATCGAAAGGCCGAAACAACCCATTTCGGCGAGGCCGTCGATGATTTCATCCGGGATGGTAAGGTCGCCACGGTGCACTTTCTCAGCGATGGGTTTGACCTGGCCTTCGGCAAATTTACGGAACGTGTCGGCCATCATCGACTGGTCGTCGTTCAGGCCATAGGCGCCGAAATCTTTGGATGACGCCAGCATGTCGGCAATCTTTTTAGCAAAGCCTTCAGAACTGTATTCTGTGACAAAGGCGTAAATGTCGGCCGAATGGATTTCGTTTTCAAACGTTGCGGGATTAACACCCATCTTGTGCGCGGCGATGCGGAAACGCCCGATGATATCTACCAGCGCGTCCGCGATGAAGAACAGCGATAAGCTTTCTTCAATGCTGCCGGCGGCTTTACCTACCTTGCCGGGGTAGTCGATCATCTCATCGATGGCGAAGAGTTCGGCTGCGACCCACGCCAGGTCGTAGTTCGCGACCTGGTCGAGATCCATTTTGTCGGTCGAGATATTGTTATTCTCAACGGCCTTATCGGCCAGAAATTTCTCAAATTTATTGTAGAAATTTCTGACGTGGCCCGTCAGGGCCTTCGCCTTGTCCAGCGCCATGTTATTTGCCTTTCTCTACGCCGACGATGTGCACGACGTTGGTGGTCGCAGAGCCGCCGATGTTCAGTGTCGCTGCCACTTTCGCGTCTTCAACCTGGTTCTCCCCGGCATTACCTGAGAGCTGTTTGAAGACATCGAGCAGTTGGCGTGCGCCGGTTGCGCCGACGGGGTGCCCTGCGCCGATGAGTCCGCCAGACGGGTTGAAGGGCAGCTTGCCGCCGATCTTGATGTCGCCCGAGTCGATCGCCTTATAGGCTTCGCCGGGTGCAGTCATACCAAAGTGTTCGATGGCAGCGTACTCAGAGGTCGTGAAACAGTCGTGGGTCTCGACGAGGTCGAGATCTTTAGGTCCCTTAATGCCGGCGCGCTTGTAAGCGTCGGTGATGGCCTTGCGCGTATGGGGGAGAATATACTTCCCTTCTTTTTTCGCCGCATAGGCTTCTTCGGTTTTCACGTCGAAGAGAATCGGTGCTGTTGCATGGCCCCAGCCCATGATGTAGGGGATGTTTTTGAGTTTCAGGTCATGCTTCTTGGCGTAACTCTTCGCGTATTTCTCTGAAGCCAGAAAGATCACGGCCGCACCGTCAGTCACCTGTGAGCAGTCGGTGATGTGGATAATGCCGCCGACTTCCATGTTGAAGTTGCCGCGCGTTAAGGCGTGCTGCTTGTTCATGTACCATTCGCGGGTCTGCGCGACAGGGTTCTTTTTCGCGTTGTCATAGTTGATCGCCGAAATCTCGGCCAGGTGGTCGTATTTCAGGCCATAGAGTTCTTCGTAAACAGTGCCCAGACGGCCGAAGAGTTTCGGGAAAGGGAACTGGACGCCTTTGGCTTCCTTGTCGTACCAGGCTGCAGTACCGAGGTAATCCCCACCGACCTTGCTGTCGACGGATTTCATCATCTCGACGCCCACGACCATAGACAGGTCATAGTGGCCGGCTTCGATTTCGGTGCGTGCCACCAGGCTTGAAATCGCGCCAGAAGCGCAGGCCGCTTCGTGGCGGCTGGTCGGCACACCGCGCAGCTTTTCGCTGTAGTTGACGCTCATCGCGCCGAGGTGACCCTGCATGGTATAGAGTTCGCCGGCAAAGTTGCCGACGTGGATCGATTCAACGTCGCCCGGATCGATGTCGGTCGCATTGAATGCCCCGTCCATACCCTCGTGCATGAGCGCCTGGATCGTCTTGCCTTCTTTGCTCCAGTTGCGCGCGAAATCTGTTTGATATCCGCCTAAGATGTATACCCGTTCTAGTTTTGCCATAGTATGCTCCTTGCCGCTTAAGTGTACTAACTAAATTAGCGGCCCGCTAAAAATTTGCTGACGTCTGCCACGCGGCAAATGCGTCCTTTATCTTTGAGGTTCTTAAGCCCAGCCGGTACCGGCAGCTTCGCTTTTTCGATGAGGGCGCAGGTCTCTTTGACGCCGCCAAAGAGATCGACCCAGCCCGAGGCGGGCAGCCAAGAGAAGCCCGACGACATGACTCGGTCGATACCGTGGATGCCATCCTTTTCAGGCGTCACTTCGCCGATGCGCGCAAAGCTGTAGGCGACATAGCCCAGAATGAAGTGGCGTACGATTTCGCCTTCTTCGCCGGGGGCTGTCTTGATGAGTTTGATGGCGTCCGCGTACATGCCATCCTGGATCGCGGCCTTGGTCTTCTGCACCCAGTCAATTTTCTCTTTTTTCGTCGGTGCGAATGTCAGATCGGCGATGTTGAGCGTGGTCTTATTCTTTTCCGCGTCGCGGTTAAAATAGCCGCCTTTGCCCTTCGCCTTGCGGCCGAGCATGCCCTGGTCCATCATGCGCTGCATGTAAGCAGGCATCTTGTAGGTATCGATACGTTCGTCTTTGACGTTCGCCACAACGTTGTCGACGATCGCCTTATGCACGTCGAGGCCGACGAGGTCAATCGTCGCGAGCGGGGCGAGCGCCCGGCCCGTGTATGGCCCGAGCAGGTAATCCATCTTATCAACGCCGTATTTCTCGGCATAGATCGCCGCTTCGTTGAGGAACTGGAAGCCGATACGGTTACCCGCAAACGCCGCAGTATCTTCGGTGATGATGTTCACACGGCGCAGTACCTTTTCGCAGAAGTCGTAGACGAATTCGCGTGTTTCGGCGGGCACCTCAGGGTGAAAGATCAGCTCGTTGGCGGGCAGTTTGCCGGGGGGATTATAAAAGTGCGTGCCCATGAAATTCTTGCGGAAATTATCGTTTCTGCCTTCGCCCATTTTACGGATCGAGAGGCCTGAAGAAACGGTACTGACGATCGCATCGGGTTTTTTGAGTTTTTCGATCTTGGCGAAAAACTCATTCTTGATCGCCATGTCTTCGGCCAAACCTTCAAAAATCCAGTCGCACGAGGGAATCTCTTTCTCAAGATCGTCGTAGCTCGCCGCCTTGATGTATTTCCTGAGCACGTCGGAACGTGCCTGCCCCACAGCGGCTTCAAGCCCCGCGGTCGCCTTGTCGAGGGAGCGCGCAAAGAAAACGCATTCAATATCAGCCTGTGCGAAGATACCGCCAGACAAGGAACCCATGTTCCCGGAAGCCCCTAAAACTCCAACTTTCTTGATGATTCGACTCGATTTAGCCATGTTTACTCCTTTTATTTGAGGCCATTTTTTACCTCAAAGCTCATTTCGGCTCGCCTAAGTGCGGCTTTTGAACAGACCGACAAGCAAAACCCAGGTAGTTTCCTGACAAGGAAACTGCCGGGCTGGCCCCCGGAACCGAAAAAGTGAAAAGCAGCAAAGTCGCTTGGCTGCCAAGCGACGACGCGCTTTAGCAGTCGTTTGGCTTTGCAAACGACGCGACCCGTCTTAGGGTCTCCGCCTCGGCGGCTTTTCGCTTTTTCGGTATTTTTTCCGGGGCCAGCGTCTTATGCAGGGCTGAGCACTGGTCGACCGGGGCGGAAGTAATAGAATGCCCAGACCAATGATATGGCGGCAATCCCCGCCACACCGGCGATTACCGGTATATTAGCATAGCGCGTCGCATAGGCCGCAAAGGCGACATTGAGGCCCATGCGGATGACCTCTGAGGGCAAGAGCCATCTTTTAGCTTCGAGTATGCCCGCCCAGTTGATGATACTGTGCCAGAGTAGGGCGGCACCCACCCATTTCAGCTCATACGAAAGCGGTGATTTGGGAGAGATTACCAGCAGCATCAGTACCGCCGTCAAAATCACCTGCACGACGATATAGGTTTTCGCGCCGTCAAACATCGGCGAAGCAAAACGCTGCTGGTTCTTCTCGGTAATCTCGGGTGGCAGTGGTTTCATGCCCTCGGGCGACCAGCTGAGCGGCATAAACCAGATACGGATTTTATCCCACCAGCTTTTCGCCTTCAGCATGTCTTTGAAGATCAGTACATAGTAGTGGAAATTGATTTTGATGGGGTCAAACGACTTGGGGTGGCTGTACATCCCATAGACGACCTTTTCTTTTTCTTCGGCGAAACTGCCGAACATGCGGTCCCAGATAATCAGAAACTCGCCGAAATTTTTATCGAGGTACTGGTAATTGACGCCGTGGTGTACGCGGTGGTGCGAGGGTGTCGTGAAAATAAACTCAATTGGTTTCCAGAGTTTGGGAATAAACTCAGTGTGGTGCAGAAATGAAATGAAGAGATGCAGCGCCGTCATGGTATAGATATCGAACGGCGTGAAACCCACCAGTGTCAATGGCCAGAAAAAGAAAAAGGAAAACAGGCGCTGCGTGACGCTGGCCCTCAGGGCCACCATAAAATTCATCTCTTCGGCGGAGTGGTGGGGCGAGTGCGCGGCCCACATGATTTTCATATGGTGGCCCCAGCGGTGCACCCAGTAAAAGATGAAGTCCACACCCAGAAGCAGCAAAATAAAGTTCACGGCGTTCATTTCCAGCGGGCCAGCGATACGGTAATTCGCATGCAGCCAGCCATAGACCTCGTAGACGCCGGCGGCAACGAGCAGGTTGACGGTCTGGTTGCCGAGGGCGGTACCGAAGTTGGCCACGGCTTCCTGGAAACGGATATACTTCCGCTTGAAAATAAAACAGGCGGCGATTTCGAGCAATACAAAGAAGATCGCGATCGGGGTCAGTAATGCGTAGATGTTCATGGCCGCTAGTATCCGGCCGGGGCTGGCGGTATACGATTTTTTCTGTACAGGCGATCCGTAGTCTTCCGAAAATAGAATATGCTGCGTTTGCTGTTATTTAGCGTGTGTTCAATACCGCTGTTTGCCCAGGGCATGCCGGCAAAACCGGCCAGCGAGCCTGTCACCGTAGCACCCGTTGTAAAAACAGTTACCGAGGAACGCAAAGAAACCCTGAAAAAACTCATCGATGCGGCCGTGTTGATGCTCGAGGCTAAGGCATACCGGCAGTTTATCCAGGCCTTCGTTGATGATGAAGACCGCCGCCGCTTTGAGCAGGCATATACCCGTAGCGGCGCCGTGAACTACGATGAATGGGGTAAAGATAAGGGTGTGCAGATGCTGAAGGTGCTCAGGCAAATCGCGGCGATGGATCCCGTGATGACCGAGATGCGGGCCTGTTATGCAATGCCGGATATCCCCCGCGGAAAATTTTCATTCGTCTTTATAAAGGGGGCGTGGTTTATCGAAAACAAAAGCGTCTGCCCCGCCGAAATTCTGAAGAAAGTTGAAACGCCGGTTGAAATTAAACCAGGACCGAAAAACTAATACGAAATGTTTATCTCTTCTCGATGAGATCCCATTTGTTGCCGTAGAGGTCTTTAAACACCACCACGCGGCCATAAGCTTCATCGCGCGGCTTTTGTATAAATTCAATACCGTGCTTCAGGTAATCCTCGTAGGTCTTTTCAAAATCTTTGGTGTAGAGAAACAGAAAGACACGGTTGCCGGTTTGATTGCCGATGCGTGAAATCTGTTCCGGCGTAACCGCTTTAGCGAGCAATAGGTTCACGGGCGAGGTGGGGCTTGGAGCGATCACAATCCAGCGTTTATCATCGTTGATGCGCGTGTCGCCAACGAGCGTAAAGCCCAGCTTTTTTGTATAAAATTCAATAGCCTCGTCGTAGTCACGGACAATCAGCGCAATCTGTCGGATTTCCAGCATAGGCTTACTTAACCGCTGCACTTCTCGCGCAAATTGGTTTTTTCAATGGTAATTTTTGCGCGGCAGCTGCCTGCTTCACAGTCGACAACTCGTTTTTTCTGATTTTCTATCCTATACTGCGTGGCATCCTGATCGCCACAGAACTTGGGCCAGTGGCTCATGGCGTCCATCAGCGCTGCCTCGCGCGCCATCGCCGTCGCCTGAACCTGCGGCAGGTCAGCTTTCGCTGTTCCTTCCCCGACAAGTTGCAGTGTGTCGCCGCTGATAAAGCCCTCGCGCCAGCCGCCGGTAGCGCAGGCGAGCGAACTCGCGCAAAACGGGAATGTTATCAGCACCATGAGGAGACTGATATGCCATGGGGCTTTCATGTCCATTAGACGCCCAGCTTCACTAAACGGTCGATTTTCAGCGCCGTGGAAATAAAATTCTCAAAGTCGGCGAGGTAAAGCTGGTTAGTCGCATCTGATTTTGCCTCGGGCGGGTTGGGATGGATCTCGGAGAAGATGCCGTCGAGCCCCACAGCGACCGCGGCGCGCGCCAAAGGAAACGCCATGCGGCGGTCGCCACCGGAGGTTTTGCCGCCGCCGGGTAGTTGTGTCGAGTGGGTAGCGTCGAAGACCACGTGTAAGCCCTCGCGCCGCATGATTTCGAACGAGCGCATATCGACGACGAGGTTGTTATAACCAAAGGTGTAGCCGCGCTCGCAAATCGTCACTTTCTCAGAACCCGATTTACGGTATTTGTCAGCGATGTTCAGGGCATCTTCAGGCGCGACGAATTGTCCCTTTTTGATGTTCGTCCATTTACCGGTTTTCGCCGCGGCAACGACGATATCGGTTTGGCGGCATAAAAATGCGGGTATCTGCAGCATGTCGACATACTCTGCGGCGATATCGGCTTCTTCGGCCGTGTGGATATCCGTCAGCGCCGGCAGTTTGTATTCATCGGCGACTTTTTTGAGCAGTGAAAGCCCTTCGCGAATACCCGGGCCGCGGAACGAATCGATCGAAGAGCGGTTCGCCTTATCGAATGAAGATTTAAAAAGAATTAAAACATCATACTTGTCGGCGATACGGCGCACCTCTTTAGCGACGGTCTGCAGCAGGCTTTCGCTCTCGATGACGCAGGGGCCGGCGATAAAAAACGGCGGGTTGGTGGCGCCGATTTTGCGGCCGTTCAGAAATTCAATTTCTTTGTTTTCTGCCAGCATTGTTATCCGACTTTAAATGCCATGCGTACGCGGCATGCGCCATTTTTTTCGAAATATTCGCCGAGGCGCCGGCCTTCATCTTTTGCCTGCGGATGCGCCGCTTTGAAACGCGCTTTAGCCTTCGTGTCTGCCTCTGCACAGTTTTTGCGAAAACGTTCTGCCGCGGGTTCTGAAACAGCGGTATTATCCGCTGCTTCGACAAATTGCACATAACCTTTCTCTAATACATAACCATCAGCAAAAAAATTTTCATCGGGCACGATGAATTTTCCCGAGGCGCAAAAGGTGAGAAACAGCGGAAGAACCGGGAATATCCGCATTAAGGCTAAGCCGCCTCAGTATGCTGCATGAACCAGGCTTCGAGTTCACCTGCGGGAATCGACGAGGTTTCAGCCTCGGCGAGAATCTTGCCATTGTGCATCAGGAAAATGCGGTCGGCAATTTCATGCACTTCTTTCAAAATGTGGCTCGATACCAGTACGGCATGGTCGGTCTTGAATTCTTTCAGCAGGGTTTTGATTTCGCGTATCTGCCGCGGGTCGAGATCGGCGATTGGTTCGTCGAGCAGCAACACCTTGGGCTCGTGAACGATTGCCTGCGCCAGGCCGACGCGTTTGCGGAAACCGGCCGACAGCGAGGCGATGTAGTCATGCCGACGGTCAGCCAGTGCGCAACGGGTCAGGGCGCGTTCGACCGCTGCCTGCTCATTGTCGCGTGTCGCCATGCGTAACCTGTACATGTAGATCAGAAAATCTTCAATCGTCATGTCGTTGTAGAGGGCGGGGTTTTCCGGAAGATAACCAATGTGGCTGAGTAACTTTTCACGTTCGTCGATGATGTTCTCGCCTTCGAAGCGTACTTCGCCCGAAGTCGGCGTAATATACCCGGTGAGCATGCGTAGCGTTGTCGTCTTTCCGGCACCGTTGATGCCAAGCAGCGCCGTGATTTCTCCCTTTTTCAGTTTAAAAGAAATTTGATCTACAGCTTTGCGGGAGCTGTAGTGTTTCGAAAGGTTCTGAATTTCAAACAAGGCTTATTTCCTCAATTGCAGGGTTGTTTCTGCCGTAGCGAAATCTCCCTGGATGCTTGAAATAATAGAGAAAAATTTCAGTTTCTCAAGCATATTCGAATAATTCTTCAGCGTCGAACCTTCTTTGGTTTTTGCTACCGCCTTAAAAATCTGCTGCAGGTCGATGAAGAAGATACCCTGCGCCGCGTCATACGGTAATTTAGTCAGGCGTTCGGTCAGCGGCGTTTCAGAGCCTTTAGTCGCCTTGAGCGCATTGGCCTTGCTGTTTGAAACGATGATTTCCTCTTCGCGGATTAAAAACACAATGGTGACCGGCTTCTTCTTGCCGCCGATTTTTTCTTCAGCTTTCACGATCACGAACTTACCTTCGTCAGCTTCTTCATACTCAAATTTGGTTTTCTGGGTTTTGTTCGCTTCTGCTTTCTTTGCCATTTTTTCACTGGCTTTGAAAACCTGTAGCCAGCTTTCGGCCGTGCCTTTCTTTATGCCATAACTGCCGTTGAGTTCCCATGCGAGTACATCTTTCATCTTCGCTTCGGCGGGCACATTGAGCACCTGGAAGTTGAAATTACCACGCAGTGTGCCGATGATTTGTTTTTCGAAATCGACTTTGAGTTCTGTTTTGAACTCCTCCATGGCCTTCGTGTATTTCTGGTTAAAAACCGGGCTCAGTGATTTGAACAGATCGATGAGTCCGCCGACGTTGAGTTTAAGCAGGCTGTAGTGTACCGGATTTTTTGCGAGCGTATCTGAGGTTAAAGGCTGAGCCTTGACCTGGATGATGCGTGGGTAGATTTTGCTGGTATCACTGAGGTAGCCTTCTTTATACTTGTACGAAAAATATCCTGAAATGCGATCAGCACTGGCGACCAGTGCGCCGCCTGAAGATTGCAGGTTGTCGCGGATTTCAGCAACATAGGGAGAGTTCTCGTCGAGAACAGGCTGCTGCTCACCACCCTGGTTCAAGTCTTTCTGCAGCTGGCGCATCATTTCAGTCTGGGCCTTGAGAGACGCGATGATCAGTTTCGGATTCAGGAAAAAGGCCGCCAGTGGTTGTTTACCGCCGTTGCGCGACCAGAGATGTGCGCGCATCGCCGTATAAAACGAAGCCTCTGCGATCGGCTTTGATGCGCGGCCCGCCATTGCTTTCGCCAGTTCAAGTTTATTGCTGACGAGAAGGGCATCCTCACTTTTCACGAGGTAACCCGGGTCGTTCTCCGTGCCGAAATAAAACACGCGGCCGGGTTCGATCTCTTTATTGATCGCCATCTGGCTTTCGGCGATTTTTCCTTTCAGAAAATCATAGAGCTTTGAGTTAGACTGTACGGGAATGATCATGACGAATTCCGGCTTTACGGGATTTCCCGTAGTTTCGATTTCCATGTTCACAGCGAGGCCCCAGGGTGTCTTGGTGTTAATCCCCATCTCTTCGAGTTTGACGGGATCGAGCAGATTTAAGCCACTGCGCTGCTCGAAGTTGGCCGACAGCATCGACCAAACACCTTCACCTGCGACGGCGCTGACAACGGTGCGCAGCGAAGCCAGGCCTTCGGCGAGCGGAGCGCCCTCGACGAAGACGGCGGTATCCGCCGGAACGCGGTCACCTGGGGCGAGCGCCGAGAGGGAGTGCAGGCAAACTACGCCTGCGATTAAAATCTTTCGCAATTGCATGGCTCTGAAACGGGGCCTCAGCATCTCCCGACAAGCGGAATTCGATACCGCAGCCATAGGGGAAGCTCCTCCATAATAATGGACAGGGTGTTTCAGCCTCGGGTTTTTACCCATGGCTTTGGACATTAAGGGATTTCGTGCACGGCGAAAAGCGTTGCGTGCACAGGCTGCGGGGGCCGCTCCGGTTATCCTGCCGGCTTCCGAACATGTGCCATTGGGGCACCGTATTTCACTGTGGCTGACCGAGAACCCCAAAACCATCCGTAATACTATCTTCGCCATTCTGGGCGCGACAGTCGTTGTGGTGCTCTTCCTGGTATTGCGCGCGGCCGCGAAAGATGAGCACAGCCGCAAGTTGCATCAGTCGCTCGAAAAATACGAACAGATTAAGATACTGCCGCGCGGCGAAGCCCGGGCATTGCAGATGAAAGAGTTTGGCCTGTCGCTGAAGAGTGTCTGCGAGCAAACGCTGGCAACTCTCGAGAGCGCCGGTGCCTGTTTTACTGCCGGCAATGCCCTGCTTGAGGGGCGCGAGTTTTCCCTGGCTGCTTCTTTCTTCGGGCGTGCGGTTTCAGGTTATGACAGCGAAGCGATGATTTCTGTTGCGCGCTTTATGCAGGCGCAGGCATACGAAAGTGCCCGTGAGTTTGAAAAGGCGCTGGCAGTTTATAAAGACCTGGAAAAAGAATACGCCATCGCGAAAAAAACTGAAATGGCAACCTTTCACCAGGGCCGCATGCTTTATTACCTCGGTAGGTACGACGAGGCCGAAGAGAAGTTTGCCAAACTGTCGCGCGAGAGCGAAGGCAAGGAATTTGCGGCGCCGAGCCGCAATTATATTTCACTTCTAAACGCCGAGCGCGCCTCAAAGAAGTAATTTGACCGCCGATAAGCTGCGGATTGCCCTTCCCAAGGGGCGCATGAGCGATGAAAGCCTGGAGTTTTTTTCGAAGCGCGGCCTGTGTAATCTCTCTAAAACGCAAGATGGCCGGGAACTCATTCTGCACGATGAGAAGAGCGCCATTGATTTTTACCTGATACGCAGCAAAGATGTGGGTGCCTATGTCGAGCAGGGCGCCGCGGATCTCGGCATTATGGGGCTCGATCTGCTGCTCGAGCACAACTTCGATGTCTTTATTCCCGCCGCTTTGCCGTTCGGCGAATGCCGGCTCTCGGTAGCTTATCCGCAAAACCGGACCGAATGGCAAAAAAAGCGGGAAATCCGCGTTGCCACCAAATACCCGCGTCTTGCGACCGAATACTTTTTCCGCCGCGGGTTTAATATCCGCACGATTGAACTTTATGGTTCGATTGAGATTGCGCCTTTAACCGGGCTTTCTGACGTCATTGTTGACCTCGTGTCGACGGGAGCGACGCTGAAGGCAAATAACCTCGTTGAAGAAGAAATCATCCTCACCAGCACGGCGCGGCTGATCATGAATCCGTCAGCTTTTGCCCTCCGGCGTCCGCGGATTATGCAATTCATTGACAAGGTGTTTTAAGTTCATTTTCCGACTTAAATGGCCGTACCCAAGAGAAGACTTTCACACTCCCGCAGGCGCAACCGCCGCGCTCACCACGCGATCGGCAAACCGAACCTTCGCCCCTGCGCCAACTGCGGTGCTTACGGCCTGCCACACCGCATCTGCACAGCTTGCGGATATTACAACGGCAAACAAGTTCTTATCCCGCGCGTTAAGAAAGCAAAATCCGCTAAGGAATAAACGACACGGAGAGCGCCCGGGTAATCAGAAACCATGGCGCCAGTGACCGGCCGCACAAGCAGCGTAGGGCAGCAGTTGCACCACAGCAACTGCCTGGGCTGCGGTGCTCTCAACAATTACTCCTTCCATATACCCTCAACCTTTAACGAACAAAAAGGCGAGGTAGAATTTACGTTCCAGATGCGGCGCGAACATGAAGGTGCGCCGGGCCATGCCCATGGTGGTGGCCTGGCCCTGATTCTCGATGAAGCACAGGGCGTTCTTTGCCACCATCTCGGCCACTTCGTCATGACCGATGGGTTTTCCATCAAATACCACAAGGCGACACCACTCTATAAAGATCTGAAAATCACTGCCTGGCTGACCTCTGCTCGTTCGAAGCGCCTTTACACCAAGGCCCGAATCCATCTCGGCGATGAACTTTTGGTGGAATCCAAGATAAAGTGGTATATCATTCCCGAACGCCTGCTAGAACGCCGGTTCAGCGCAGGCGGTAACCCCGGTCTTATGCTGAAGGACTTTCTCGAACCCAACCGGATGCGGGCAAAGGAAATCCGCCGCCGCTTGCGCGGCGAGAAGAAAGCCGCGTCGTAACGCAGCTTTCGCTGTTTACAACCTGTTTGAAATTCCGTTTATCCCCGCATGCGTATGCTTGTTGTGGGTTCGGTCGCGTTTGACGATATCCAAACCCCGTTCGGTGTAAAGAAGAACGTGCTCGGTGGTGCTGCGAGCCACTTCTCCATTGCCGCCTCGCCGCTCATTGAGCCTAAAATCATCGCGGTGATCGGCCAGGATTTTCCACAGAAATACGTCAAATACCTGGATGATTTCGGCATCGATACCTCGGGTATTGAAAAAAGCGATGGCAAGACATTCCACTGGTCGGGCTTTTACGAGCACGACATGGCGGTAGCGCACACGCGTTCGACAGAGCTCGGCGCTTTTGCGTCGTTCGAGCCGAAACTGACCGACGAAGACAAACAACGCCAGGTTTTATTTCTCGCCAACATTGACCCGGTCATTCAGTACAAAGTTCTAAAACAAATGAAGAATGTGCATCTTGTCGGTCTCGACTCGATGAACTTCTGGATAGAGAGCAAAAAAGCACAGGTTTGGAAAGTTATCAAAGAAGCGGACATCATTTTCCTCAACGATGCCGAAGTGCGCATGCTGGCCGGTGAAGCCTCCCTCATTAAAGCCGCGAAAGTCATCCAGAAGCATGGCCCCGATATTGTGATCGTAAAAAAAGGCGAGCACGGAGTCATGGCGGTTTCGAAGGGCGAAATCTTCGTAAGCCCGGCATACCCGACAGAAAAAGTGATCGATCCGACCGGTGCTGGTGATGCCTTCGCTGGCGGTTGTATGAGTTACCTTGTCGCTAATACGCAACCGGGCAAGAAAATCACCTCAGACACGCTGCGCAAGGCAGTCTCGTGGGGTTCTGCGGTCGCAAGTTTTGCGGTTGAGGGTTTCTCGACTGCGGGCGTTGCGAAAGCTACAAAAAAGGCCATCGAGGCGCGCGTCGCGGCGTTGAAGAAACTGTCGGCGTTTTAACCCCACCCCGGCCTTAGGCCACCCCTCCCCACTGACGTGGAGAGGGGTTTGTAGGCCAGTCTTGTTCCCCCTCTCCATGTTAATGGGGAGGGGGCTAGGGGGTGGGGTCAGCTTATATAATTCGCGGGTAAGCCGCGTATCCATTCGTCGGTATCGATAGCGATTTGGCGCACCGTCTCGGGGTGTGTGATGATGCCGAGATGTCCCTGGCGGTATTCGGCAATCTTGTTTTTAGGTGACTTGCCGGCCAGATGTCCCTGGCGCACGGTGTCGGGCGGAGCGATCTCGTCGATCGTGCCCACGACCGTGAAGTGGGGAATTTCCAGCTCATTGAGTTCGAGTGTGTAATTGATCTCTTTGTCGGTTGAGGTGAAATTGTCGCCGTCGATGAGCGAGCGGATAAACTGGCTGATCACGAGCATCGATTCTTCGCAGAAGACATCCTCCATAAAGAAGTACCACTCGGGCGGAGTGATCTGCTCATAACCGATGAATTCCTTGAGCGTCGGCAGGCGGTACGTGACGTCGAATGACATTGTGCGGATCGACGCCGAGATGTTGTGCAGGAATTTAAAAAACTTGTTGAGGTCGATGCCGCCGATCGTCGAGGTCAGCGTGAAGTTGATGATGCGCATGAGCGGCTCGGCAAGAATATTACCGGTCAATAACTTCGCCGAATTGCGGAACATGTTGAACCAGGCCGATTGCGCGGCGATGCGTATGTAAATCGGCGTTGTGATCGAAACGATACCGTCGATGATCGATTCGGGTTTGATCGCCAGGTCGCCCGAACGCTTCTTGCCATGCCTGTCGTAGGCCGCCGAATAGAAGAGGGGGATCATCCCCCCCATGCTGTGGCCATAGACGATGATCTTCTTGCCGGGGTGGGCATTTTTCAGCCATTGCAGCGCCGCCGGAAAATCTTCCCAGACATAGTTGTCGACCGACCAGTGGTAGTTATTCAGCCACTTGTTCGGCAGTGTTTCCTTCGAGCGGCCGCGCACATCGAGCGTAAACACGGCGTAGCCGTGCTCCAGGGCGAGTTCCTTCGCGAGGCGGTCGCAGATCGAGCGGTTACAGAAAAAACCCGGCAGCATGAGAATAATCCGGTTCTGGCCGTTCTGATGCTCGGGCAGGTAACGTTTGAGACTAATATTATAGCCATTGACCGTGGGCACGATGTAGTTGGTGTCCTGGCGGTATTTTTCGGTATAGCGGTTCGAATAGAGCACCATCGACTTGATCGGTTTTTCCTGCTCGGGCAGCTGTGTGTAGACCATGCTCTCGAGGTTCGCCGTCGGGTCGTGCTTTTCGATTTTGCGCCGCGCCGCGAAGGCATCGACGGTATCGGAAAGTTCTTCTGAAATAACAAAATCGATCGCGCGGCTAAGCGATATCATCTGCTGCCGTACGTCGCGGCGCTCATCGCCGGTGAACGACTTGCGGTGGATGCCCCACAGCACGCCTACGGGGCGGCGGTCGATGATGATGGGAATCCCTACCGCATAACGCACACCCTTAGGTGCGAGACGCTTCATGGCCCCGTGCAGACGCTCTTCTGAAGGGATATGCAGAAATTCAACCATCGGCGGCAGGTCGTGTGCGATGTTGTAGAGCGATTGCCGCATCATCTGTGCCGAGAGATTTTTTTCGTGATTGATCGCCAGGGGCCGGGTACGGGCGATAAATTTCTTAAAGACATCGACTTTTTTGTTCTCTGCGATCTCTTGCAGATGAAACTGCGACGACGAGGCCGTGACGCGCATCGCCGCGCCGTCGATCATTTCGAAGACGCTGTATTCAAAACAGTTGCTGAAATCAGGAAAGGTAAACGAGACAACCTTGTTGACGAATGCCGTCTGCACCTGGGAAATAAACTCGAAGCGTGTCCGGGGCAAGGAGGGAATGTAGAGATATCCGGGACCAGGTTCATACGACTGGTCGAGGAGCAGCCCAGAGGCCATACCGCGCTTCATCGGCCATTTTGGCGCGGCGCATAGCACGGCAAGCCCTAGTAGTGCGCGGCGAAATGTAAAATTATGGGATGGATTTCCTCCTTAAATACACCTTTACCATGTGTCTGTTTTTCCTATTTCGCAAACATGTTTTCTAAGATGAATTCGCTTCTCTTTGTCGTCGCCGCGGTCGGCTATCTGGGCTGCACGAAACGCATCGAATCCTGCGGAAAGCAGATCCCCGGCATGGCCTGCATCCCCGCCGGCGAGTTTATCCGGGGTTCGAATGACCACGAGGCGGATGAAAAACCTGCCGAGAAAGTTTTTGTCAGCGAATTCTTTATGGATCTGCACGAGGTGACGAACAAAGAACTCAACGAATGTTTTGCCGCGGGAAAATGCCGCGACTGCATGAAAACCGGGAAATGTAAAGAGATCGGTGCCCGCTACGGTTACCGCTATAAACGCGACGAGCAGCCGGCGAGCGGCATCAGCTGGTTTACAGCAAAAGAATACTGTGAGTTTCGCGGCAAAAGACTGCCGACCGAAGCCGAATGGGAAAAAGCCGCGCGCGGTCCCGATGGGAACATCTATCCCTGGGGAAATGAGATAGCGGATTGCAAGCGTGCGATTATCCAGATCGGCGACGGCAAAAAGGCCATCAAGGGCTGCTTCGCCAAACGTCTCGACCCCGAATGGCATATGCACACCGCGCCCGTGATGTCACGCCCCGCGGGTGCCTATGGCCTCTACGATATGGCGGGCAATGTGCATGAATGGGTTAATGACTGGTATGAAGAGAATTATACAAAATGCGGCGACAAATGCCGCGGTCGCGATCCCAAAGGCCCCTGTGATGGCGCGGATGTCTGCCCCGGTTACCGCATGCGCAGCGTGCGCGGCGGCTCATGGTGGTGGACAGCCACCTATGCGCGGGGCTCTAAGCGCAGGGCAAATCCCCCTGGCAATTTCCCGGCTGTGGATTACCACCACTTCGGCTTTCGTTGTGCGCAATGACATCTGGCGCGTATCCGGATTGACGCCGCATAGAAAGGGCGAATACTGCCCGACGAACACATGATTATTTATGCAGCAAAGGCCTAATTATATCCCACCCAGAAAACCACCGGGCGACGGTGGTGGCGGAGGGGGCGGCGGCCGGTTTAACCGATTCTCCAAACTTCGAAGACCTACACGCGAACACCGTATCAATGACGATATTACCGAGCCGCAGGTTCGTATTATCGGCGAGAAGGGCGCAGAGATCTTATCGACGCGCGACGCACTGGCGCGGGCCAAAGCACAGGGCGTTGATCTTGTAGAGATCACCAAAGGGCAAGAAGTTCCCATTGTCCGCCTCGTGGACTACGGTAAGTTCAAATTCGAAAAAGCCAAAAAAGAGAAAGAAGCCAAGAAAAAGCAAAAGGTCATCCAGATCAAAGAGATCAAGATGGGGCCGAAGATCGATGTCGGCGACTTTGACAGAAAAGCCAAAGAAGCGATCGGCTTTCTCAACGAAGGCGACAACGTTAAGATCACGATGAAATTCCGCGGCCGTGAAATGCAGCATACTGCTCTCGGCGCAGAGAAGTTAACGGAATTCTATACAAAAGTTGCTGAAGCGGCACACATGGATAAGAAGCCCAACCTCGAAGGCCGCATGATGAGCATGACGCTGCGCAGCAAGGGTGCGAAACCCAAGCCAGCAGCTGCGCCTGCAGCCGCACCAGCGACGAACGAAGCTGCCCCAACAGCCGCTCAGCCTTAAATCCTTTGCCCCGGAATTAATTCCGGGGCAAAGTTCGGGATAATTCAGCCAGTTCCGCGTCCGTAAATCCGGCTTTTTTACGCGCTTCGAAATTCAAATTCTTCTTTGTTAGCTTCGTGCCGGGGATAGCCCGCTGCACATCGTCAGCGAAAACGTCGGGCATCACTCCATCCACTGCGCAGGCATAGCGGAACCAGAAGTCGCCGGCGGCGACGTGGCCGATCTCATCGTCAAAAATAATCTTCAGCGCCGCGCGTATTTTGGCCGCCATCGGGTCGGTAAAAGTCTCGAACTTACGCGCCAGGTCAGGGTGGGCGTCGAGGCCATTGGCTTCGAGATGGCGGTGCGTCGCCGCCATGCGCCGGCGGAGCGAATCTTCAGAGCGCACCATGGCGTCGTGAATGCCGGTATGTACCGTGAGTGCGCCGTACCTGCTGCCGAGCTCGCCGAGCAGCTCATTCAGCATGGCGAAATGCCGCGCCTCATCGAGGGCGACGCGAAACCAATCTTCATAGAATTGCGGCGGCAGGCCGCGAAACCGGTACGCCGAATCGAGCGCGAGGTCGATCGCCGAATATTCGATGTGCGCCAAAGCATGCACGAAAATAATCCGGCCTTCTGTGCCACCGAGGTTGCGGCGCTTTTCGACCTGTGAGCCGTGTACAATTTTGCAGATTTTTGCAAACGAAGGTTCGCCCGCGGGGGCAACGGCTGCGCCGGCGTCGAAAGCAACCGCGCGCTGAGACAGGGCCGCATCGAGGCCGGCGAGCGCGGTGAGTTTCCGGGGGATATCCCACTCATTGCGGATGGCTTGTAGTGCTGAGAAAAACTCCATGGCATTAAACGCTTTTACAATCTGCAACGGTGATGGAAACCGCCAGTCAATGAGTAAAGGAGTCAGACTTTGTATCACCGGCAGCGAAGTCATGAACGGCTTTGTCCTCGATAAAAACACGCAGTTTTTCGCCAGCGAACTCTATGCATTGGGTTATGAACTCAGGGAAAGCCGGGTACTGCACGATGACCGCGAGCAGATTCTGCGCACTTGGCGCGAATACCGCGAGACCGGCGACATCATCATCAATTCGGGTGGGCTGGGCCCAACCAGCGACGACCTGACAGTCGACCTGCTCTGCGAGTGGCTCGGCGATACGCCGGTCTATGAAAAACATGCCGAACGGCGCACGCGGTTCTTTTTTGAGAAAAGAGCGCGTGACCAGACGCGCGCTATGTCGATTGATGTTGCTTTGCGCCAGGCACGTATTCCCTCGCGCGCGCGCGCGATTAAGAATCCTGTCGGCCTTGCTCCAGGCATTTTCATTCCCGAAATTCCTTTTATAGCGTTGCCGGGTTTTCCCGACGAGATCAAGGGCATGTGGGCCGAGACGCTCAGCCTCATCGAAGCGCAGGGCGTCAGCCGCGCCGCGACGAAAATTATTCCTGTGTGGGGCGTGGGGGAGAGCCAGCTATTCGGTGACCTGCCGCAAACCGAGGGTGTCACCGTCGGCGTCCATGCGCTGCCGTGGGGCTGCCGTTTGTTTCTGCGCACGGCGCCCGAGACCGCTGGCAAGCTGAACGGTATCGCAGATTTTATCAACGAGAAATATCCCGGCCAGGTGGTCGACGCACCGCTTGTGGAAATTCTGGAATATTTAAAGAAGGAAAAACTTTCGATTGCGGTGGCCGAGAGCTGTACCGGCGGTCTGGCCGCGAAGCAGATCACCGATATTCCCGGCGTTTCCGCAGTTTTTAAGGGTGGCGTGGTGACGTATGCAAATGAGGCCAAGACGGCACTTGTCGGCGTCAGCGAAGACATTTTAAAGCAGCATGGCGCCGTGAGTTATGAATGCGCCGCGGCGATGGCAAAGGGTGCGGCGCGTGCCTTGTCGGCCGAAATCGCGCTGTCTTTTACCGGCGTTGCCGGCCCCGATGGCGGCACAGAGACCAAACCCGTGGGCACTGTCTTTATCGGCATGCACGATGCACGCAGTGGGATAACCCGCGTCGGCAAATTCCTGTTTCCGTTCGGTCGCGAGCGTTTCCGCAATGCCACGGTGGCCTGCGCCTACCTGGCGCTCTGGCAGTCGTTGACCCAGGGAGAGGGGCAGCTGTGGCCGTTCCGCCAGTTTCAGTGAGGGGTATCCTAAAGAGAGAACAAATGTTCACCAAGTGACACATTTGTCATTAATTTAGCCTTTTTTGGCACAAAGCAAGCGTCGTGCCGCATATAACTATGGGGTAATCCCGTTACATGCGCCCGAATTGTGTACATAAGTTTCTTCACTGGGTAAAAGCGCCCATTTTAGCGTTACTAATCCTGTATTCGCTCCATCCACTCCATGTGTTTGCGCAAGGTGCTGACAGCTTTTTCGACGATGAATTGCCCGAAGAAAAAAAGAATTCGGGTGATTTGAAATCGAAGCCCGTCGAGCTCAAGGGCGAAGACGAAGAAGAAAGAAAAAAGGCCCTGCAAAAGACGAATGAGAAGGGCGAAGTTATTTTGCCGAAAGAAAAACCCAAGGCCGATGGCCCGACAGACCAGGTCGCTCCGCTCTCGGCGCGCCCCAGGGAAACCATTCTCGACAATTCCCGTTTTTCTCTCGCCGGTGATTATTTTCTGAACGTCGGCCGCAGCACTGCAACATTGCCTTCGGGCTGGGGTGCATTCCTGGCTTACGATGCCGATGAATCGAAGGGCAGGGGTTTTGACCTGCGCTTCGAGGGCGGCTTTTTGAACATTGCCAAGGGTGCTTCATCCATCACGGGCGGTTATCTCGAAGCCGGTCCGACATGGATCTTCCGCCTGCCGCGTATGCCGATGCAGTTCATGACGGCGATTTTGCCGGGTCTGGGTTTTTATTCGTTCAAGGATTCCACGGGGCAGGCGAGTGCGCTTAAATTTACCGCGCACATTGCACTCGGTGTGGAGTTTCCGATGTCGATGAAACGCAGCGACCGCACCGATGAGTTTGTGCCTTTTCTGCAGGTGCGCAGCGGCATTATTTATGATACGCAATTACCCATTGTTCACTACGGAGTTTATGGTGGTGTGGCTTACAAATTCGGTCAGGTGATTTTCAAATACTGAGAGAAAAATATGGCAAAAAACAGACAACTAACCTTACTTGCAGCGGCGGCACTTCTGGTGCTGGCGGCCTGCGCGAAAAAGAAGAAGTCCGACGACTTCCAGAATTTCGGCGGTGTTGCATATAATGCCGCACCGAAAACTCTCATCAATAGTTTGGGTCTCAATATTGCCGTGCAACCCATAGATATTAACTTTGACGGTAAAATGGACGGGCTTTATGTCTGCCGCACGGGTGGAATGAAGCAAGATATTTCTTTTTTGCCCGCAGGTTCAGGGGTCGGATTTACAAATTCACCAACGGTAACAATTGCAGGTAGTGGTTGCTCTACCACGCCTAAAGCACATGCCGTGGTTGCGAACGGTCGTGTGGAGCGCATTGTGATTCTGAACCAAGGGGCAGGCTGCACATCGAATAGCTTCTCCGTTAATATCGTTGGCGGCAGTGGCACAGGCGCTGCCGCGCAGGTGACGGGCGCAAGTGGCGGCACGGTAACGCGCATTTCTTTGATTAACAAGGGTTCAGGTTATAACTCACCCTCGGTGACGATTACAGGTGCCGGTGGCAGCGGGTTAACTGCGGGGGTGAACGTAGGTCATGACGCGAACGGGGCATTAACGATGTCAGGTATCATTTCCGGCGTCTATGTCCTTAACCCTGGGGATGGCAGGTATAATTTAACAGATGCTGCTATTACCCCTCTTACGGTATCTTATTCTGGAGATAGTGGTACTGTGACGCCATACACAGTGCCAATTGGAAATATTGTCGACTCGGAACTCAAATCGGACGGTTCATGTTCTGTAACTTACGACCCGACGAATGTGAATCCGAATTTGCGCCATATTCCGCAGATGCTCTTTACCTGGCCTGTTACACCCACCGTTGGTCTCGATACCAACGGCGACAGCAATGCGGATTATTTCCTTTATAGCAACGGCGATGGCTCCGCCCAAGTGATGACCAACGCCGATGGCTCGGGTGCGGCAGCAAAACTCATTGTTAAAAACCCTGCGGTCGATGAGACCAACGACTGGATTTACAGAAATCTTGCCTATGGTCAGATCATTGGTTTCGACGTGCTCAATAACAGCACAATTGCAAATAACATTTTGGGTAAGATCGCGCTGGACCGCGAGGATGCAACCTTTGTCGCCGCGGCGAATCCTACGCCGATCATTTCGCCGATTCGCAATGGCGAGTTCTATGGTGCACCGATGGATGTTAATATTCTCTGCTCTGACCTGGTTGCCTGCAATGCGATTACGTATAGCCTCGGCCTCGGTATCAATCCCGTCACACCGGATTTTGGGAATGTAAATCTCGATCAGACCGGAGTCGATACCTCCGGTACAAAACATACCATTCGCCCTGGTGACAGCAGCACGATTTCATTCCAGAGCCTTTCCCCTGGCACCTATACCCTGAAATATATCGTACGCGACGCCGCCGGCCGGGAATCTTCTCTGCAGTCGATTACCTTTACCGTTGGTCGCAAGCCGACCATTACGATCAATCCGATCCTCAATCCTTATGTTTCCTTACCTGTAGGCTCGACAGCAACGGTTCCATGGAGCGCTGAAACGCTCGATAACAACAAGCCCTTTCGCTACATCATTCTCGCGAACAGTTCCTGTATCGAATATTCCCGCGCAGATTACATGGCGGCGCCGACCGGGAATATCCTGCTCAGCAGTTTTCCCGGCCCCCCTATTGCGCGGAACACCCCAATCTCGTCCGCTATTCCGGCTGCTGGGTTATTCTTCACGAATGTTGAGCATGGTGTGAACTACATCACCATCTGCGCCATCACGTGCGAGAACACGACATGCAATGCTGCCACCGACCTCTCAGTCTGGGGCGACAAATATACGATTATCACGCGCGACGACACTGCGCCGGACATCAACGCATCCCCGGGAAGCGGCATTTATGCACGGCCGCTGGAAGTGGGTTTGATTGGTTCTGTCACGACAGGTGCGCCGGTGAACGGCTCTCTGGCCCCCAATGAAATCTGTTATACATGGGGCGCCGATGCGGCTGGAAATCCGACACCCGGTACCACGCCGGCAGACCCGGTGTTTCCCTGTCCGACCCAAAACAACGTTGTCCGCACCGCAGGCGCGAGTACACAATTTAATGTCGGATTTAACCAGCGTGCGATGGTGACGGATACCGTAACTTATAACGCCTTAAATTGCCAAGGCTTGGGCAGCGACCCTGCCTATTGCTCGAGTTTTACACCTGGTATTTACCGCATTAAATACATCGCCCGCGACCCGGCGGGCAACGTGACTACGGTACAGTCGCAGGCATACGCCGTGGGTGTTACGCCGCAGATTACTACCAATTCACCGCCCTCGAAGCATGTCTGGCAGTATACGGCTGGCTGGACGGTTTCCTCAGGAAGCAATCCCAATACACCGACGACCTGGAACTGGCAGGTTGACTTTCCCGGAACCTATGAAATCCGCGTCAATGATACTGTGGGAGATTGCACGACTGGCAATATAATCGTCAGTTCGACGGCAGTGGCTCCGCTGACCCCCGTACTGACCTCGCTGGCAGCAACGAATCTGCCGACGATGGGCACGAACACAGTGAAGATTTGTTTTTCTCCTTCGGGGGGTGGTTCTATTGCGCAGGCGAGCCAGGTTATCTGGCGCGTGCAGCCGCAGAATTTTGCCGAGGATAACGGGCTGACGCTTGCGAACACGGGGTCAGCGACTGTTCTTCGTATTCCTGACGGCAAATGTGCTGATGTGCGCTACAGTGCCGGCAATTATATTCAGTGGAATTTTGACGGTGTGCAGCGGCAAATTCAGAGCTGCGACGGGTCTCCCGGGGGACGCGATGACCTTACGCTTGTTGCTGCCTCGGCGCTCTCTTCTGCCCCGGCCAACGTCGCGAATATTGTGGTCAATACCAACTATACAAAATCATACCACAATAAGAATGGCATCGTGACGATTGATACGGCCGCTGATATTTTCAATCCGCCGAGCGCAATCAGAACGATTGTGTTCACCTGCGTGACTGATGGTGCTGCTGCAGATACCGCCAATGCTTCGCTGGGGTCGGACGGCGCCGCAGCGTGCATTCAGCCGACGGCGAGTGGTACTGCCTTGGGCGGTGGGCGACCGGGCCCCGATGTGTTTCCGCAATACACCATCGATACGAACGCGGTGCTGAATAACAAGATTACGACCCTTGCTTATAACGTTACGATTACCATGTGCGATACGAGCGGTGCATGTCCTGCTGCTGGTCCGACATTTAACACTTCTGGTACTGCAACGAATACATCGACAGTCACTGTTAAACTTTTTATCGTTAAAGATAAAACTTATGGTACCTCAATCTATGTCGATCCGGGTGGAGCAGACACGAATACCGGTCTCATAAAACAAATCGGTATCGGGAATAACAACGGCCCCAAGCGCAGCATCAGTTCTGCAGCAGCTGTAGCGGGTGGGGGAAAAACAATTTACGTCAAGGCCGGTAATTATTGCGGCAATGGTGCGCCGGCCTGTGCTACAACGACGGGAACTTTGACATTGCCAAGTAATACCAGTGTTTTTGGTGGTTACAGTGCAAATTGGTACCGGCCCAATGCTTCGCTCAACATGGCGAATATTACCGCAGGTAGTGACGCGAGTGCTGACAGTATTGGCATCAGCGTCGGGGCAGTGAATGCACCCGTATGGATCGAGGGCCTTAATCTGACTACGCAACGCTCGACGCCGACCGTTGTGCAGGGTTACAATACGATTGGCGTTCGTGCCACCAGTGGTACGAATACCCTGACACTTTATCGCAATACAATTGTGTCTCAAGGTGATGTGACCCTTGCCGGCGGCAGTAATCCCGGCGGTTCATACGGCGTTTATATTTCCGGCGTGAATCGCTTAGATATGATTTCAAATACTGTTAATTCGGGCCGCGGCTGGCAGGGATCCAATGGACCTGGTGGCGGTGCGACAGGTGGAAATGCCGCGAATGCTTCCGGTGGAACTGCCGGTTTTTCAGGGTGCCTTGCCTGTTGTAACGATGACACCGGTCATGCGGGTGGCGGCGCCGGTGGTAACGGTGGTGCTGGTGGAGCTAACCGTGGTGGCAACGGAGGTGCCGGTGGGTATCAGAATGATGGTGCAAACGGAGGTTTTGTAGGCGAGACCGCACCGAATGGTGGTGGCGGTGGCGGGTCAGCCGGACCAGGCGCTACCTGTGGTAATTTTAACACGGGCGGCAACGGTGGAATCGCTCCCGCGCCCGGTAATGGTACCCCGGGGCCTGCCGCTGGTGTGAATTGGGGACAAATCGCAGGTTCGACATTTTTGCAGGCATATTCCGGCGGTTGGGGAACGGACGGTGGTCAGGGACTTGGCGGCGGCGGTGGCGGTGGTGGCGGTGGCGCCGGTAACGATGGCGCCGGTTGTTTGAACGACAGCGGCTCAGGCGGCGGCGGCGGTGGTGGCGGTGGAGAACGCGGCACTGGTGGCGAAGGTGGTGTTGCCGGTGGACCTTCCATCGCGCTTTACCTGAATTCTGTAAACATCATAAATCTCAGCTCAAATACGTTCAATCGTACGCAGGGTGGAACCGGCGGAAATGCCAAAGCCGGTGGCGGTGGTGGTACAGCGACCGGGGGAGCTGGCGGTGGCGGCACGCATGATGATGGCGGTAACGGTGGAACCGGTGGCAATGGGCGCAATGGTGGTAGTGGTGGCGCTGGCGCCGGCGGCAACGGCGGACAGTCCTTCGGTATTGTCATATTCCCTAACACAACTCCTACCTGTTCAACTGCGAACGGTCATGCGGGCGGCGGCGCTGCAACAGGTGGGTCTAGTACAGGTAATGCCGGCGTGGCGGGCATCAACCGGCAGTGTGCGATTTTTAACAGTACTACCCCGGGCGCTTTAACAGCATGCCCTGTGAATTGTGGTAGTACGGGTCCTTGATGTGAAGCGATTGAGAAACTACATATTACTTTCACTATTGCCGATTCACGGTTTACTTTACGCGCAGGGTAAAATTCAGCTTAAGCGGCCGACTGCTGAAGGGTCATCGGGTGCCGCACCTGGAAAGATTACGCTGACCCGACCCGGTGAGGCACCTGCGGCTGCCGCGCCAGAAGAAGACTATACTACTTCCAAAGGGCCGGAATCAAAATCCAGGACATTTTACCTGGGTATCTTTGGCGGTTTTAACGTTGCCGGGCCTGCGAAATCCCCTACTGGCAATTCCAGTGTCTCTGGAGCTTCGGATGCTGCGGATAAGGGAGGCAGTTGGGAACTTTCTCCGATGGTTGGCCTACGCAGCGAGCTGTATTTTAAGCGTGTGTATGGCGTTGTGCTGGATCTGGGATACCAGCAAAATCGTTCTTATATTATCGATCAGTATACAAATGCCCTGGGCTATTTGCGGACGGATTATGCCATTGCGCGATTGATGTTTTCATACCGTTATTCCTTGTCTAAGGTTATCGGGAAAGTAAAGTTCCTGCGTCCAGTGGCGGAAATCCTCAAACCTTTTGCCGGGAACCTGCAGGCGGGCGGGTATGTCAAAACACCACTGTCGGCGCAGCTGGAAATCCAGGACACCTCTGTGGGTGATCCCAACGATCCTTTTTACGATGTGAAACCATTTACGAATAGCGTGAATGCAGGAGTTATGGCCGGCATTGGTTTTGAAGTGCGTCTGGCTTCGGCGATTTTTTTTATCGAGGGCCAGTACTTCAGGGGCCTAACAGATTCGTATAAAGATGTACGGAGCAGGTATTTTTATGCAGATAAGTTTGCGGAGCAAGGCATATATTTTACTTCAGGGATTAAAACGGGGATTTATGGTTTCTAACAGATTTTTCAATCGTGTATCACCAAAAATAACGCGGGCTTTTCCGGTTTTGCTGTTGTTGAGTTTTACGAACTTCTATTGTTTTTCTTCAGAAAAATCCCTTCCAGGTGTAGTGGGGCAGGGGCAAATCTCCGGAACAGTTGTCGGTGCGACTGGAACAGCAATTAAAGACGCGGTCATTACGACATCATACCGGGGCCAAACACTTTCAACGACATCCGATTCTGCGGGTAAATTCAGTTTCAAGATTGCCGAAGTCGAACGCGGCGACGGTTTTACATTAGCCTTTTCGAAAAAAGATTTTGATAATACCAATCGTGCCGCTCTCATCACCTTGCCGAATCTGAAAACCGATGTCGGTTCGGTGACCATGAAGATTTCAGGGTCTGAAGATACCGTGACGAGAACGATCGTCGGTCAGCTCTATGACAACTTTTCCTATGCGCCGCTGGTTGGCGGTAACGTGACGGTTACAGATGCAGCGGGTCAGGTTATCGTCGTTACAACGAACCAGGCTGGGAAATTTGTTTTGGAAAGCGCGTATTTTCCCTTGAATGCATCTTATAGTATCAGCGTTTTCAAATCGAACTACATTACACGAACCGACATCACGGCGCAGATCAGCGCCGAAGAAAATGCCATGGATAATAGTCCGGCAAGGTTGTACCATAAGTTTGGCTCGGCCTATGCATACATTGCTGACGATACACGAATCGATGCCGGGACTAACAAGCCCTACTCGGTGGATGGAGCCGTCGTCACGGTTACGAACAGCAATAATAAACTTCTGACCTGTATTTCCAGCGTGGGCAAAAACCCCGGCGGACCTTATGACTCGGGTAGCCCGCTGCCGGTTGGTACGTACTGCCCTGACCTCAGCACGGTGACATCGCCCATGACCACGCTGATTCCTTATACCGGGGCACCGGCGCGCACCAACAATTCGGGTGGCGTAAAGTTTCAAAATGATTTCCTTTATATCGGTAACCGTTATACCCTGAATGTATCTAAAACCAGTGCGAATTGTACCAGCCGAGCGAATACCGCCTCAGGTTGTTACCGTGCAGCGACGAGCTATGTCGATATGGGAGTGACCGGGGATAACGCGGTCTCTGGCGGAACTGTTCGCCTGATATGGGATTCGTGGTTGTATGGAAATACCCGCGTCCAGGATCCTTATGCGACTTCGACGATGTGCACGGCCGGAAACGGGGCGACGAATATAACCAGTTGTCCGGGCGCAGGTTGTAATTGTACGTTATCTGGTATTACCGTTAGGTTACGTCGTTCCACCGACAATGAGAGTGATACACCTTTAGCAACCACAACGACCGACACCAATGGCCGATTCATTTTTGACACGCCGCTGATTACCCGTGACAGCAATTATAAAGTATCTTTTGAAAGGACGGGAACATATTCGCGTCGCATCGGTTTCAGTAATACTGTGCCACCGCTGGCGCAACAACCCCCCACATTAATATACCAGGCGCCCGTGGATATGTCGGTGCCGCTCGCACCCAATCCCGGTGGCCCGAGCTATGGCAATGGCGCGAACACGCATGCCGCTGAGCCGTGTACGGGTGGTGCGATTTGTATTACTGCGCTGCCGGCCCCCACACATTGTGTACGGGGTACTGTTAAGGATTATTGGAGTACATTGCCTGTAGCAGGCGCAACCATTTCAATCTTCGATGGCGGCTGGCGCACGGCTACAACGGGGCCACTGCCGGCATCACCGCCGTATCCGGCATTGGCCACAGGCGAATTCATCATCCAGGGGAATTTTGCCAATACTGCAGTGAATGCGTATGATGTCGAGATTTCTAAAACCGGTTATACGGGATCAACCCTTGTGGCAAAGCAGACCTTCAAATTCTCCCACGATGGTGTAGCTTTATGCCCTGGTGCACCCTATGATCTGGATACAGCCGGCGCCTGTAATGCGACAGGCGTGGGGCCGGTGGGCGGCGCGAATTGCGTCAATAACCTCGTGCTGTATCCGATCGGACTCTACGCGGTTATCAATGGCGGGTCAAAGTTCTTCAATTCGCAGGTCAAGCAGACCTATGAAAAGTTCCTGACGGAAAAAAACGGACTGACGATTTCAGGCCGCACCGGCGATTTGCAGCTCACATCGGGCCCGCAGAAGAACAATGATTATCACGGTATCTACCTGCATTTCGATAATACGCCAATTGTGCTCTCCAATGTGCCCGAAGGTAAATGGTCGAATAACGTACCTGTAAACCCTTCTGCTACGAAGTGCACGCCCACGGTGACGACGAACTGCTCTCCGCGCGCCAATGGTGTTATTACGGAAAGTATCGGTACCGATAACCGTATTACGCCATGGGATATTAAGACATACATTTATTACCATTTCTATGCCGCTGCACCGGGGTCTTACACGATAGAAACCACGGGTTCAACCGATACCAAGATGACGCTCATCGCCCAGACAGGCGCCAATCTGGGCTCAGATGACGATAGCGGATCGGGATCGAATGCGCGTATCACCCAGAACCTGCTGCGTGGTTGGTACTACATCAAGGTGATGGGCAAAAACGATAATGTTTTCGGCTTTTTTGATGTCAGCGTCACCGGGCCTCCGCAAGCCGAAACAAATTATTCGACGATGTTTTCAACACCTGTCGAGACGTACCAGACAGTTGCAGGGTCGGCGGTATATTCAACGAATTGCGCTCCCAACAACGGCAACCTCGTTGTTTCCTGGTATGATGCAGTGGGTCACTTATTATACATCGCCGCGCCTGGTGAAAATGGCGGATGTTTCGCGAATGCAACGATTGAAAAGCATGGTCCGATCGGCGATATTATCCGTGGCAGGTTTGACGGCAATTTAAGGCCGATCGCGCCTTCTGGCGCAAATGCGACCATTTCAAACACGCTGCCGTTTCGGGGCTTTTACAATATCATACGCCAGGAATAGCATGAAAGTTATCGCCGTCGGTCTGATTTGCCTGACTTCAATCTGGTCGCTCGAAGAGGGCGAATTGAAGTTTTCTATCGGCGGAAAACAATATGCGACCACGAACGCGCAGGGCCTTGTTCAGGTCAAAAAAGGGAAAGCGCGGATTTACATTGCCGTCAAGGACATTGAATCGCGCTTTATGCTGGTATTGACTGCGGACGTTCCCCAAGGGCAGGAAACACAGCAGCTGAACCTCAATACATCGGATTCAGAGCTGACAGCATCATTGCGCACGCGCAATGGAACTTTTGCAGTTATGCCGCAGGTGCAGCTCGCCAAGATCGATCCACAAATCAGCTATGTTGAGAGTAGTCACGTGGAAACAGGAGAGCTGGAAGATGATCCGGAAGATAAGGCCGACAAACATTCCGGTAAGCACACCATTAAGAAACGCAAAAAAATGCGCAGCGAGTACAAACGGGTTAAACCGCGCTGGCACACGATGACCCATAAAGAACGGGTCAAATCGGGAGAAGGGGTTATTGAAAATAATTCATTTCGAGAGACCCACTTTGCTCTCCAATTAACTCCTGTTTTGTCGCAAGGTAAGGTCGTTTCATATACGGGAACCTTTGCGGGTTCAGGTAGATTTTCCAATACGGTTTCGGGCAGTGAAGTGCGGCCGATAAAGAACGGAGTTTTCCGCGTCAGGGTGGATAATGTTCAATAAGACAAGGAATGCTCTTGTTATTGCTGTAGTTTTTGCAGTTTGCAATTCAGCGCTTTCTGCCTTTACAACGAACGTGCACCAGAATATGCCGGAGGAAGGTCTCCTCTACATGGAGTTCCAGGGAAGCAACCAGATGCGCTGGGCCGCGGATTATATGAAAGCCAAGGCCGGCGGCAGGTATTCTGGAACCTGCGTGAACATTAATTATACGCCTGAAGAGATGCACTATGGTAATAACACCCAATGCGGGGCCCACGGTATTGAACGTGTCGGCGGCGTGAAGCCGGATTATTTCTGGGATGCCTTCTGGGACGATCTTTTATTTTTTAACTGGCATGTAACGGATTTTGGAATTTACTCCAATAATTTCAGCTCATGGTTCCATTTCGTCAATCTCCTGAAAACGAATGACGATGGCAACAAGCTCATCACCAATAATTATAATGCATTTGATGGTTATGGTTATAACCAGACTTATGGTTTTCCGAATATAGGTATCGATTACCTGCTGGCAGTTTTTATGAACAATGCCCAGATGAGCGTAAATTTACCCAACTGCACGGATAGTACTTGCATGTCATGGCAGGGAGTATCCAATGTGTACAAGGCAAACCCCGCCACGGATTACCGGCAGAATGGTTCTACGACGCCGGTCTCAAACGGTAGTGGCTCGAAGGCAACCGAGCAGCAGAACGGAACTAACTACAACTGTTTCAGCGACCTGACACTGCTCGGAAATTGCCCCGACAAAGGATCGGACTACGACGGGACGACGCAGTATGCGAATACCGTGCCTGGCGGTGGTGGGATCTTCTCGGGAGATGAGGACTGGGTAATTTACGAGCCAGCAACGAATGCATCCACGTTTTATTATAATCAAATGTGGCTTGAAGGGCTTGGCGCGAAAAACAGTTCACTCGAAACCGGCTTTATTGCAGGCCGTTATTATTCCCTAAGCGGCGCGGAATTGCTGTATTTTACCGTCGTGCAGCACTGGGCCGGCGATATGACGCAGCAAGCGCACATCTGGTCGACAATCGGCTATAATCATGGCGACTATGAGAGTTACGCCGACGAAAAGTACGGCGCGCGGCAAATTGGCGGCACCGATGCCGATAAAAATTATGAAGACTATGTAGAGAGTCAGGCCTATGCCAATTCTTGGCAGAACCGCTATAATTTACCCGCAGGCAATATTGACCGCGTATTGATGGAGCAAGTGTTCCGTACTTATCACATACGCCTGCGCGCTGGTTATGATTTTATGACCACGTCGAATAAATCCGTGTGGACGACGGCCGCCATCTGGGCGGTGCGGAACTCCACAGCAGAGATGGCAATCATTAGCGAAAAGGCAATCATGGATGTCAGGAAATGCCGGAACAGCGGTGCTTGTAACAATCTCTGATTATCGTTGGCGTAAAAATTCCAGAAAACCCGTCATCGAATCGCTGAGAATTGCAAAAACTTCTTCAAACGCCTCACCGCCTTGTCCCCAGGGATCGGGCACTGAAAGTCCCTTTTTGCCCGGCGCAAAATCACGCATCAGATGGAGCTTGTTTTCAGGGAAATGGAATTCATAGAGCAATGAGCGTCGGTTGGCTGTATCCATAGCAATGATGTAATCAAAAATCTCTGCGTCTTTGGCATGAACCGGCCGGCTACGCTGCCGCTCTATTGAGACGCCGTATTTCTTTGCGACCTCAATGGAACCGCGATGCGGCTGTTCGCCCTCATGCCAGGCCGAAGTACCCGCCGAGTCGGCATCGAAACCCGCAGCCAACCCGGCCTGTTCTATTTGTTTCTCGAAGATTCCCTGGGCTAGGGGCGAGCGGCAGATATTGCCGAGGCAGACGAAAAGTACGCTCTGCATCAGATGCCGGCGTAAGATGCCAGAATCGTAAAACCTGCGATTACTATTTCATGCGGATTTTCTGTAACCTCTTCATCTGGCATAGCCCAGAGTTCGTAGAAATAGCGGCAGATGTGGGCTCCTTCAGCGGGTATGTAGCCGTACTTGCCCGATGCATCGGCATATATTGGAATCTGGCTTTTGAGCAAGATAGGTGAAATTTCCAGTTTTTTGCCATCATACTCTGCCGTCTGTTTTAGAAGCGGCACCGCAGTCTGCGGCAAGGGAAAGATTCCCAGGGTGTCCAGCTTCATCTCCCTCGTATTCAGGCGCTGAATACGCCCGTCGAATTCTGCCCTAAGGGCAGGGATATCGCTAAGCAGGTAGGCACCACCCGCGGCGGTAAAAATACCTTCCCGAATCTTCTGGAGTCCTGTGATCGTAATGACCGCCTGCATTGCAGTGAGGCCGCACCGCTTTGACGCGCCGTAAACATTTTTACAAGGTGGGCATTTATCCCAGAAGGGTCTGGTATGAGTTCGTCCGCTGAATTAGAAGAATCGCTGCTGCTAAAGCTGGATTTTGAAAAATTAAGCCACATTGGCCGCACCGGGCAATCCCTGCTACCCGTTGCAGTGCAAGACGCGCATTCGCTTGAAATGCTTCTGATTGCATACGTGAACGAAGAAGCGCTGAGGCTCTCCATTGCCGAGAAGCGCGCAATTTTCTTTTCGACTTCACGTAATGAAATCTGGCGCAAAGGAGCAACCAGCGGGGATGTCTTGCAGCTGGAAGAGATCAGGGTTAATTGTGAGCAAAATAGCCTGCTTTTTTTGGTAACACGAAAAACAGGTGCATCTTGCCACACACGCGATGAAAAAGGCCAGGCTCGTGGCAGTTGTTATTACCGGCGGATTGAGGGAATTGAAAAACTTGCATTCCTTAACCGTGACTCAGTCAGCTAAATGCGCTTACCCGCGATACGTAATCGGAGCCGCTATTCGCCGCTGATTGTCTTACTGGCTGTCTACTCACTGCTACTGATTTTTTTTCCACTGAAAATGCAGGCGATTGAATCTTACAACTATGCGGCTGGTGCAGAAGGTATTTATAGTCTGGCGTCAACTTTTCAATCGTCGCAGCCTGATATTAAGTTACCCGATTTTTCCCGCTACCACCCGAATCACCCGATTCTGCACGCGCTCGCAGGATTTATTTTCGATCGGACAAAAATACCGACCCTGACGATTTTCAAAGCCGTCAATTTTCTAAGCTCCTTAGTTGCACTGGCAATTTTTTACCTGCTTTGCCTGAAGCTATGGGAACGGCGCGGTAGGGTCGGAAAAGCAGCCCTGGTGGCCGCGACGGCGGCAACCTCTGTTATGGCCGCGTCGCATGCTTTCTGGATGGCAGCTTTGTCGGGTGAGGTGCACTTGGCGGCGCTGGCCTGTTTTCTGGGCGCAGTTTATTTCCTGGTCTGCTACCTGTCCGTGGGGGAGAAACACGGAGACAAATATCTGATATGGGCCGCGGTCTGTGCGGCTGTAGCGCTGGCGCTGCACCTGGTGGTTGCGTTCGTGCTTCCCATGGCAATCGCAGTTCTTTGGGAACAGCGGTGGCGGAAACAATGGAAGCTCTATCTCGTCGCTGGACTGATTATTGCTCTGGTGGCCGGTTTGATTTATGGCGTTTTGTTGATCTATGTTCTGGGGATTGATTCCTTCAGGCAATATTATGGTACGATTTTTGTCTATAAATTCCTGCGTCATGTGCGCTATGAGGGGCTGGAATGGTACTGGATATTTATTAAATCGTGGGCTCACGTCATCATTTATGGTTTTTCCTCCTGGGGAGCCATTCTCCAGGTTCTTTTCGCCGGCCTGTACCTTGCCGGATTCGCGGCCATATTAAAATCTACTCTGATGAAGCCGATCAAGATGCTACTGGTACTCTGGCCCGCATGCTACTTGGGCATGCATCTGTTGTTCAATACCCGGGCCGACGGTATTAATTACTGGCATTTTGCCCTCCCCGGTACGTTTATTGCAGTGGGTTATGCATTTCACGCTCTGCACAGGCGCGGCTTGCTTCGGCTGCTGATCTATGCGACTCCCGCGGCGGTTTTTGCCGCAAATTTTTCAGGCGCAGTTTTTCCCAACACAAGCTTGAAAGAGAAGGATTATTTATATATTCAGGACCCGGCCCGGATGCTGAAGGAGTCGGGAAGGGCAATTCAGGTACTTCCAGATCACAAAGTTGCCGTCCTTACCAAAGACCCTGTGTTGACATTTCCGGAAATTTACCGACTGGCTTCGGAATTTGGATTCAGGAACCAGGAACTTTTCATATTTTGTTGCGGCAAGACCGGTTATGTTGAGCCGCTGAGAAACTGGATCGCCACCCATAATTCTTTTTTTCTCGTTGTCGATGAGCATACGGCCGAGATCGGGCAAATGCTCACGGATGCGCACAAAAAATTCATCGTACTTCAGGAGGTTTCGGGGGAAATCCAGCATAACTGGCTGGCGGCCTCAATTTATTTCCAGCGCCCCGCGGATTATCGCATCTTTAAGAATATCCGGATTTTTCTTATTGACCCGGGTTTAACGGAGAAAGCAATTCCTAGGTAAAGATGTTATGATGACGCGCATACTCCCCCTTTTTCTTCTGTTTTCGACCGCTGTCTGGAGCGGTAAATATTCCCGGCAGATTGAGAAGGCCATTGCCTACCTGAATGCCCAGCAGGGCGATCTAAAGTTTGATACCTTAATTGGCCTCGAACTACTACAAAGGAATTTTGGCATTACTTTGAACGTGGCCAAGGCCAAGGCACGCCTTTTAAAAAAATCACCAGGAAAATACCGGCCATTCTTACGGATTTTTGATCCGGGGGTGAAGCTCAGTCATCTGGAGGTAAGCGCATTGCGCGGATGGACTGGAATAGTTGCAAAAGTTACGCATTGCGATATATATCCGCTACCCTGGGATTTCTTTCCAGCAATGAAGAAGCTTTCATCGGCTCACGAGAGCAACGTTTTGAATGAGCTTTTGGTTCTGACACTCATCGATTGGATGCGCTGCAATGTAGATAAGCAGGCGCTGGAAGCAGAAAGACAGATATTGGCGGAGAAGGCCCGTGGCCTGTTGGCTAAGGGCAGAGTGGGTTCTTTCCTTTGGGCAAATTCTGTGCTTGGTTTGTTTCAGGCGGGGAGATCTGATTGGGTTCGCCGGGAAGAGCTTGATAAGCTAGCCAGTCTTCAGTTACCGGACGGCTCTTGGAATAAGGACGACTTGTATACTTCGAAAGCATTAGCTATTTTATTATGGGCAGAGGAATTGTCAAATCCAGTTAAAAAAGGGCAGCGTCCTGCGCGACCCCTGATAGATATCTATCCGTCAATGAGTTAGGTAGTGCACTAGTCCTAACACCAAATCAGGATATTCCTTTCTTAAAAAAATTCATGAATAAAATCGCTCCAACAGTATTCATATACACTGACGCGACCAACAGAATCCATGCGAAGCGAGTCAGTTTCTGTGTCAGAATGAGCAGAATTAATATGAGGAATAGTTGAAAATCCAGGGTATATCGCGCGGAAAATTGCATATAGCCGTGTCCGGATAAAAGGAATAGGAAAGCCGCGGTAGCGCTGGCTGCGACAAGACAACCAAATGCAACATTGGATATGTTGCCCGGTCTTGCATTACTCAAGTATTGTTTGTATAAGTTCACTATGCCTGGAAACAGAAGCAAATACGCCGGCGTCGCCCAAAGAATGCCGAAACCGTGGGCATCGAGGTTGATAAATGGGAAGATTCTGACAAAGTCGGGTGGTTTTAATATCTCGTGGAAAAAGTTCGGCAAGATATTTTGAAAGGAAAACTTACCGACTTCGGCGGCACGTTGAGCAAAACCGGACATGGTTTCCAGTTTCATAAATGATAATCCCATCTCCAGAGCATTGCCGAACCGCAGATAGTTGTAAGCCAGCATCAATATTCCACCTATCAACAAAGGCGTGAGGAAATAGCCAAAGCGCCGGAAGAGTTTTCCATTTGAGTCCTCCCGGATTCTGATTGCCGTCGCGAAGAAAAAGAAGCCGAAAATGAGATCGTAACGCGTGAAACAGGCGAGGGCGAAAAGAAAACCCGATGCGGGTAAGGTTGCCGGGCGGGTACCGAAAATCAGCCAGACTGCTGCGAGCAAAAAAGTTTGAGCCATAGTCTGGGAAATATGCCATATATCGCCGTGCATAGACATATAGAAATGTACCGTTCCCAGACCCCAAAGTAACGCATAGAACCAGATATCAGTTTCCCGGATCAGCTCGCCCGGTTGCAATTTTCGGCGAATGCGCAAGAATACGAGGATAAATAAGAGGATATTAACAGTGCCAACAATTGCTGCGATAAGAGAATCGGGAGTTGATCTTTCCCAGAATAATACCGGAATAATAAAAGTCAATGCCGGCACAGGACCGTAATAAAAATAGTTTTTCCCGTTAACAGATAACATATCATGGCATCCGGTTCCCTCAGGGCAGGGGATGTCCAGTTTCCCCACGCTAAGCGAAAGTGCCAATTCCTTGTAGTAGTTGAATTTATTCGGTTTGGTACGGATCTGCCCGGACAAAAAGAACCCGGTATAAAACCCCAGGCAAAGAACCGGGATTACAATGAATTTCAATACCTTTCTCATTTTCGAAAAAACCAGTATAAAATACGGTAAAAAACCATATTTTTTAGAAATTCAAAGATTGCTGGCAGGCCGATGAACGATTTCCGCCAATTATTCTTTGTCGTTATACTTGGCATTTCGCTCACTTTTAAATTCAATCGCATTGCTTCCAGGATAATCTCCGCGTCGACAAACCAATCGTTGCTAGTCAAGCACATGTTGCTGTATGCTCTGCGGGTTAATATTTTGGGTTTAGCATTGATATCCCTTACCCTGACAGTTGGAAAAAAAAAATGAAAAAGAGCGTTAAATACCACCGATACGGCACGGCGAAATTGAGTGTCTTCACGATACACCCGGTAGGATTTGCATAGATCCGTGTCCTGTTCTTTCATCAAACGGAGTAACCTGACAATATCGTCCGGCGGAGTTTGTCCGTCACCATCCAGAAAAGAAATATACTTACCATGACTTCGAGCCAGACCTTGCCGTAAATCCCAGCCCATACGACCCTTTTTAGGCTCTGCAATCGAGGCGCATTTCCCTAACTGGCGTGCAAGCGTGGCCGCGATATCAGGCGTCTTGTCGTCCCGGGTGTTGGCATCGTAGTTGGCGACGAGAATTAGCTCAAAATTGCCGATGTTTGCGGTGAGTTCACGATGGATCATCGTCACGTAGGGGACGATGTGTTCCCCGCCCCGGTAACATAGCAGAACAACCGAAAGTTCCGGCTGGCGATTCATCGTTGGAAGCGTCGGGACATCATGCTCCTCCGGTAGATAATATGAAAACCAAATTGCTCTGCCCATCGATAACAGCATGCCCGCTGATGATGGCCTCAAAGCTTCCTACCATATGCCAGCGGGTATTCAGATTGGATACCTTAACTCACCAGATCGCAATACATCCTGAAAAAACTGTCTTTGAAGCAGCGGTGGCGCGATGGGTTTGCAACGAAAGTCTTAATGTTTTTTAATGTTTTTATTTTAATGTTTTTATCGCCTTGACGTTCCAGGCTTGATGACCATCAGGATCACACGCTGTGTTGCTGAAATTTCTTATTCAAGGTAAGCGTGTCGTTTACTTTGCGTTCATTCTGACAAATCTTGTTCTTGCAGCGAGAAATCTCGAAAGCAAACCTTTCTGGATTGACGAATCCATTGCCGTGATGCCGGCAAAAAATCTTCTTCCATACCAGACTTTTGACACTAATTTTATGCCCTGGCAGATTAAATACAATCTCTGGGATCCGGGCACTCCACTGTACAGAATTACTTTAGGCGTTTTCGTCCGGGTATTCGGTTTCTCAGAAAACTCGACGCGGGCTTTTTCGCTCCTTTTTGGCATATTGACACTATGCGTCTTCTTTGCTTTTCTTTACAGGTTGCGGGGCTTTGATTTTGGTCTAAGGGCCAGTGCCCTGGTTGTGGTTTTGCCCGCATTTATTGGCATAAGCTCTGAAGCGCGCCATTATTCATTTGCAATGTTCTGGATTTTTTTTTCTGCGTATGCCTGTCTGCGCTTTCTTCAAGCGCAATCGGAGCGCGCCTTCATGTTTCTTTTGCTCATTCTTGCGGGATCTGTGCTTTCGCATGTCATGGCGTATTTCGTCGTACCGATTATTGTTGTTTTCCTGTTCCTGAACAATGTGAAGATCAAGCATTTAATCCTGAGATTTGGACCATTATTAATTATCTGCATTCTTGCAGTTTATCTACTCATTTTTTTAGATACATTGCCTTTCATGCATGTAGTAAATTGCAGTAACAGGAATTTTGGCTGCGAGAAGGGGCACATGTATTATTTAGGTACGATTTGGAAGGTGCTTGAAGGCCTCAGGATTCAGTATGAAACCTTTGTGCCGGCCGCGGCAAACTCATTTTCTTTTATGGGTGTATTTGGTCTTGCTGCTAAACAGTTGACGATCGCGCATATGGCAATTTTCCTGGGATTTTTATGCTTGCTAAGGAATTTCAGGCAAGATAAATTTGTTTTGAAGCAAGAAGGAGTGTTCCTTGCTCTCCTGCTGTTACCGTTGGCAATTCTGTCGGTGCGCGAATATAAGGCCCACAAGTATTTTTTGGTTTATGCCACACCGGTTATCGGTTATATCATGGCGTACGCCTTTGATTTCTTCCGGAGCTATCCCACCCATTTCAGGCATTTGTCAGAAATATTCTTTTTTCTCGCAATTGCGGCTTCGCTGCACTTTAATATTAGTGAAATCATAATATCTCCCCGATTATATTTCCTCGATTTCGGGAAGAAATTGTCTTTACCAAGGCGGGATAATTTTGAGCGAATTGATGCGCAGGTAAGATATTTACGCGCTAATGCCCGCCCTACTGATAAGATTGTTGCAACCATGGATGACGCTAGCCTCAGTCATTATTTGGGCCGATTTGTTTTCAGCTTTTTAAATAACGGGCATGACGATGGTTTTTTTCTGGATTTGTTACGGAAGGCGGAAAAAAGCAAGACGCGGGTATATTTCATTAATATGGTAGAGTCAAATAACCACTGCCTGACGGATGAGCCTGAACCTCGTTCCATAGATTGCCGGACAAAGTACCGGGTATTTTTTGAGCGTTGCACTTCGGGATTAGATAAGAGTTGCATTGAAATTAAGCCTCAGAACCTGCCTTGAGGAAGATCCCGGATTAAACCTTTAGTAACTTCAGCAAATGAGCAAAGGAACGCCGATGCGGAGATGTGAGCGAAGACACCGTCACTTGGTGCATTAGGATTGACAAGATTCGCGGCGGAAAGATACCTGCTGGGTTCAGTTGGCATGGAGATTTACCCGATTCGCAAGATTTCCTATACCAACCTTACTCTGGACGGGCTTCTGGGTTTACAGCAGCCGGTGAAAATTCAGGGCTTCAAACCGTGGACGAACGTTTTTGAGAAAAAACGTTTCATCAGAAAAATACACGATATGACGATGGATGTCTATAAATTGACAGGCTATGACCTTGCCGTTTCAGGCAAAGATGGTATCCGTTACCGACATTCTGGTAAACCAGGCAAGGCATCACGACGGCCGCACTATATGGCGCAAACCATTGCTGACCACGAAAGATTTTTCTCAGAATTCCGTGGTATTCCTTTTGGTTGTCATGAGAGTTCTTACTTTAAAGCAAGGGTGTGGGTTGGCACCAAAGGAACGCGTACGCCGTTGCATCGCGACTTGGCTCATAATCTTCTCCTGTTGATTACGGGGAATAAGAGCATACGCCTTGTGGCGCCTTCGGCAAAACGCTTTGTTTATTCGCACAAACTTTGCAGCAGGACCCCGAATTTTGCCGAGCTTAACCTGCATAGGCCCGATTTCCGCCGTCATCCGCTCGCAAACAATCTGACGATCTACGAAAGCCGGCTTGTACCCGGAGAAATTCTCTATATACCACCCCTTTGGTGGCATGATGTCCGGAACACAGAACTCTCTGAGAGTATTAATTTCTGGTTTGCACCGTTTGGAATCTATTCCATAGCTGCAGGACTGGCGAATTTTCTGAATTCGACGATACGCATCTGGACGCGTCGGTCAAATGAATATGAAAAATAGCAGCGTGATTTTGGCATGAGTAGTGGGCACCCAGCCCGTGATGTTTCTTTCGCCCAGCTTCTGCTCGGCGTGCCGGTCTTAGGCGCAACGATCTTCCCTTTGTGTGCGCTGATTTTCAAGTTTTTGCGCGCGGAGGGCGTTCTGCTTGCCATAAATTTTTCGCTGCTTTGGTATCCGGGGAAGCAAGAAATTCTGCACACGTTTTCGGCAATGCTCTTGTCGACGCTGGTCCTGGCTCAACTCTATGGTTTCAACGATGTTTTGGATGCGGCGAATGATATCAGGGATCAAGATAAGAGATCCGAAATCGCAGCATTAATTCTCAAAAATTACGCAGCCTTCGTCGCTGCAGCAACAATTTGGGCGATTGGATTGCTGCTGGGTGCTTACTTTCTTTTTCCCAAAGCATTGCCGGGAGTCACAGCCATGCTGGTGATCAATATGCTTTATTCGATGATCTTTAAAGGAGTGCCGGTGGCTGATGTTGTTGTCGTCGCTTTTTGGGGTGGGTGTTTCCCTATGTTGCTTGGAGAGCCCGTGGACATAGGGTTAATGGTTATTGTTGGGGCTATGACCGGTGTCAGCCACGTATGGCAGACCATGCGCGATAAAGATGCTGATGCCTCGGGTGGTATTAAGACCATTGCGGTCTTTTCGCGGTTCTGGGCAATAACTGCCGTTTTTCTATTCAGTTTCCTTATCGCCGCGATAACCGTCGGGCGCCTTTCTGGGGCGCAGACAATTTGCGCGGTGCTATTATGTGCCTCGCCATTATTTCTTTATTTTACCATGACCAGAATACGCAGTATCTGGGTTCTGACGAAAGTCGCCTTTGCGGTACTCTGGGTAATGATCTTATGGTTTCAATGAAAAGGCTGGTCGCATTCTGCGCTTGCGACGTTACCCCTAACGGATTATCGTTCGTGCCTGCACATCCAGTCCTTTGACTTGTTTTTCAAAGCGAACCATAACCGGAATAAAGGCCAAGCAGGGATGAGAGTGGTTCGGTGAAAAGAAGATTTAGCTGAAGATATGGACCACAAATGCAGCTATTACAGGGTTTTTTACCGTCATACGATTTCATCCACTCGTCGCGCAGCATGTTCACACCCGGTGTAGTCTTTTTAATCAGAGCACATGGATATGCGGTGCCTTTGGAGTCAATGTAGATATACCCGTATCCAGCAGCGCAGTGGTTCTTCTCAAGGTTGGTCCGGATTTCGCGGTAATCCTTCCAGGCTATTACCGATTCGATGTACCGTCGCGAGTTGGCTATCACGCGGGTCGTTTTCTGGAGAGTGAGAAGGTTTTTCCAAATGTCCCGATAGTGTTCGTTCGTAAATTCTGCCGAGAAGTTACCGCGGATGATGTCGGTGACGGGCGCCAAGGTCGAAACCCCTTTTATTTGAAAATGGAGCTTGAAACGGTATTTTTCTGCAAGTTCGATGAGCTTAGGAATGCCCTCCGCGCTCTTCTCGTCGACGACGGTGATGGCAACCAGAGGGATGCCTCGCCTGCGAATGTCGGCGATCGCCTCGATGACGCCTATTGAAGATCCCGGGCCACGGTTTTTCTCGTGCAACTCAGCTGGACCGTCAAGGCTCGTGAAGGCGAAATCAATCTTGGTGAACACCTCCGGTTTATCGGCGTAGAGGAGCAGGTTTGAATTCAGCGAAACGTAGAAACCTCGTTTTTTAGCCAGGGTGATGATATCGCCGATGTCATCGCGAAGCAGCGGTTCACCCCCTGTAAGACCGAGGCGATAGATGCCGCTCTTGCGCAGGTTGTCGAACAAAAGGGATATTTCATCCAGGGTTAGTTCGCGGTCCTTGAGAAACGGGGAATTGCAGTATCTACAGGTCAGGTTGCATCGGTTGCAAACCACAAAAACCGCTGAGAGGGGCCTGGGCCGATTTAGGTAACGGAAGTTTACGAAGCTGCGTGCGAAATGTGCACCGGCCTTCAGGTTATCCAGTGTGCTGGGCATAATTTTGTTGGCGGGCTACACACCACGCCTCTCCGCCGTTTTCGGAAAGTAACATTTGGTTATTTGAGGAAAAGTTTTCCAGAATCTCCCCGACTGGATCGGAGAGGAAATCCGCCACGTCCTTATCCTTGAGAACGGCTGGGCAGAACCTTAATTTTCCCGCTGTATTGATATGGAGATATAGGTTCGACATCGGTGGGCATTTTACGCCTGTGTCGCCTTCGTATTCCGGGTCATAAGACTGTATAAAGGTGAATCCAAGCCGTGCTGCAGCTTCGCGGCACTTCTCAAATATTTCCACAGCCTCGAGGCCGCGCCGCCACGGATTGCCACGTCCGGTGCTCTCCCAGATGCGAAAGCGGCTGAGTCCCGCGTCGTTGAGCTCTGCGAACATTTCGGGAATTTTGACGAGATTGTACTGGCCCACTGTGATGGTCGCTGTCACTTCGAGGCCGACTGCAAGCGCCGCGCGAATACCTTTCTGCTGCTCGTTGAATGCTCCCGGTATACCGTGCTGCGCATCGTGGAGTTCACTGCCCTGGTAGTTAACCTGTACCTGTTTGACTTTTTCGGTACTGAGGAAGTCAGCGAGCCGCTGCAGATTACCGCCATGCGTCACTACGTGTGTTAGGAAATCATGGCTGCGCGTTTCCCTGACAAACGATTCGAATTCGGGATGCTCCGTTGGCTCGCCGCCCGACAGGGTGACCTGCAAAATACCGATGTCGCGTAATTTACGCAGAATTAATTTGAAATCTTCTAACCGCATTTCGTCAGTCAGATGGCCGTTAAATCCGCCATAACACCAGCCGCAACGGTGTGTGCAGCGGCTGGTGATGTTGATATAAGCCCACAGCGGCCGGCCGCTGAATTGGTCCAGCTTCATTCTCGAAGAGTATTGTTCAGCTTTCGAGAATGAGATCAAACACATCCGGAACCTAAATACAGGTCGTGTGCACTCAAGCAATCAGAAAAGAAGAATCCGGGGCAGAAGTATGCACAGCCACGCCGTCGCTTGCGTGGCTTTTAAGGCAAGCCACGCCTTATGCGAGAAACCAGCCAGCGCCCGCACACCGCCGCCTGCGAGGGCCAGCAAAGCGGCCCAGACAAAACCTTCGATCAGAAAAGCGCATGAAGCACCTGCCGTGGCAAAGTAGTAACCGGCGCTTTGCAGCCGGGGCGAATAAACCGCTGAGGTTGAAATACCGGCCGCGGTGTCCACACCCAGGTCACGCTGCATCTGAAAAGTATGGTTCATCGCCAGCATAAATCCGGCTGCAAGTTTGAGGGTAAGGGGCGCCGCCGGGCAATACGCGTGGATAAAAAATGGCCCCCAAAGAAAGACCAGGAGAAGATCGAGACCGGGTCTTCCTTTTGCACCCAGGTTATACGACGTGCTAAGCGCGAAGGTTGCTGAGAGGCTGAGAAGGTGAGCAAGCGAAATTTGCCAGGCAAACCCGAGCAGAACCAGCGAATATGCCCCGTTCAGCAGATACGCATACGCCGGATACGCAGCGAGCGTTTTTAGCCAGGCGGCGGACCTGCGGGGATCGCGAAGGTCTGCCGGAGCGTCGTGGATGTCGTTCAGTGCGTACATGACTGCCAGGCCCGAGGCGGCCAAAACTAAGGTATGCGCACCATGGGTCACGGAAGTATACAACCAGAGGAGAAAGGCGGTTAAACCCAGAAGTGCCCCTTCACCTTTTCTGAACCGGGAACCGAGGGAGAACAGGGGTGCGCACAAGAGATAAAGAAAACGCATCATACGGTCTGTGCAGTATCGGTGGCTAGCGGTTTTACCCAGGCGTACTTATTGACACCGATGATTTTTCTCAGATAGAATGATCCGGCCGCAAGCAACTCATTGAGATTCGCCGGGGCGAACCAATGGTTTATGCTCGTGGCCTTTTCCATGTTTACAATGTTGTGCCACCAAAAAGGCGGAATATAGATGAGTTCAACCGCTTCGATGGTTGCGAGCCGCACGCTTTTCGGAAAGCCGTCTGTGCCTGGGGCGCGCAGATCGACCCGGGCAAAATACGGTGCCTTGGGAAAAAGGGAATGTCGGTACACTTCGGCTCCATTTCGGGGCTCGAGCATCAGGATGTCTTTTGCCCTTGCAGTGATGAGGATAAGCGGTTGCCCCGTATATCGCGGTGCGATGGCGTTCTGCTCGAGCCACCCGCAAGCGAGAGATGGTCGCGGAACCAAGCGAGCTTGTCGCATGCATGGGGTACGGGCAGGTTCCTGCTGAGCGCAGGTAGCAGGTTGCTGACAGATCCGGAAAAATAATAATCATCCCAGATGGTGAGCCGGTTCATGATTTCCCGGCCGCTAAATGTCGCGATCAAAAAACTGTTTGGCCCTGAAAGATCGAGCTTGTGTCCGTCGAGTTTTGCTGCCGTAATTCTCAAACTTTGCAGGCTTGCCAAAAGATAACGCTGCGTTAACCACCCCACGGAAGGGACTCCCGTAAGTTTCAGGGGTTTCCGCGCATTCATGATCCGCCGGATATCGGAAGACGGGAAGCACGCGTTAGGTACATTCAATTCTCGCACGCAGAATTTTCTGAATATTCGATACAGAGAGAGTCAACTCTAAAATTGATCCCGGAACAGGAATGGATTCAAATTCAAAAACGGACGGTACCCGCGCGCTTTTGGTCGTAGCGGCTTTTGCCGTCATAGCGGCCTTTCTCCTCGGCCGCACCGAGCGGAACTTTGACGAAGGCGTATATATCCAGCAGGCGAAACTCATCAGCACCGGTAAATTTCCTTTCGTGGATTTTTTCCACCATCAGTTCCCGCTTTACATCTATATCCTCGGTGGCTGGATTTTTCTTGGGTTCGAAAGCTTCGAGGCATGCCGCCTGCTTTCGCTGCTCTTCGTTTGCGCGGCGGCCTGGATGCTGGCGGAGATCCCGCGGCTGAATGGCCGTCCGGGGGCGGGGCCTTGGATCGCCGCGCTTTTTCTTTTTTCACCGCTTACCCGGTTTTCCCTGATGGCTATGCCGACAGGACTCATGCTGTTTCTGATCACCGCGGGCTTCTGGAGCTTTTTTCGCGGCGGACGGTCGCTCTGGATGTCGGCCTTTTTTTTCAGCGCCGCACTTTTTGCGAAGCCGGTCGTATTGCCCGCGCTTTTGGTCCCCCCGGTTTTGCTCATGGCACAGCGCCGCTGGCGGGACTTGTTACTTTTTTCTAGCGGCGGTTTTCTTTTTTGCTTGGTTCTTGGAGGGGCAGTGCTTGCGGCAAGCAGTGGCAGCTTCATACAATTGTTTGCCGCCCAGTCGTCGCGTTTTTCGGGCAAACATGTGTTTCAGGTGCTACGCACAATGCCGCTCTTCTCCGAGTATCTTAGCGCGTCTAGTATTACATCCATGCTTGAGTATAACATTATAGAGCATACTCGGAATTTTTTTTCGCCTTTTCCGTTCAACCCGGGATTGCTTTATACTGTATTGGGTATCGCCGGAGCGGTTAAGCTTGCCATAACAGAACCGCGAAGGCTGCTATTTCCCGGAATCTGGTTCCTCCTTACTTTAGTTTTTCTCGTCTTCTTGATGAACCCCTCGTTTGATCACTATCAGGTCCAGTATGTTGCGCCGCTGGTGCTACTGGCCGTCGAAGTTCTGCGACCCGATGAAGAGGGTCGATGGAAAATCATCTTATTCTTAGTGATTGCAGCTACAGTGGTCTCCGGGTCTTTCTGGAAGGTGATGTCGCCGGTGACCGTTGCTCATCTGCGTGAGCGTTTTAAACCCGGCGAAGTCGTTGTGGCGCTGAACCCCCTGATTCATGCAGTGGCCCGCACCAATCCGGTTTGTGACGTGATAGATCCAATTAACACGTACGGAGATACAGCACTCCCGGGGATCAAGCGTACGCAGGATTGGGAAAAATTTCTGATATCCGACGCGCAGATTAAAGAATGCCTCAGGAATCATCCCGATTCCAAGGTTTATCTACACCCGGTTTTCCGCGCCTTTGTCCATAAAGAACTTGCGGAATTCGCCGTTACTTTGCCTGAATGGAGGTTAGTTTCAGAACCAGCAAATATCAAAAAGTTCCCGTAATCCTGCTGGCATATTCCCCGGGAGAGGCAAGGGTTCTTAATAACTCAGTTTGCGGTTTGTGCGCATTGCATACTCCTCGAGTTCGTCCGGAGTTCCCAAATGCTCAAATGTTTCAGTAGGGAATGCAACTACAGAGCCCGTGCGTTTAATCGTGAAATTGTACACCGGAGAGATACTGAACACTTTCGCCGCAAGGGCCGCTTTAGCATCGGTAACGAAATCTTTCCCGCTTCGCCACCAATAGGGTCCGGTAGTGGACCATGGACTAAACGGATCTTTTTCTCTCGTTTCCAAAACTTCGGTATCTCTTAATCTACAATAAGAATATTGCGGGTTCACAGCCCTCCGGATGGTTACGCCGCCCGAGGCGCGGCGGGAACGGAAAAAATCCAGCGCCCGCACCAGCTCGTCCGGGTCAATCAGGGCGTCGCAATCCGCGATCAGGATTTCATTTTCTTCGCTTATGCTTTGACTGCCAAAAAGCAGGGAAATTGTTTCTAGTGGACCGCGCGTATACGTCGCGAGGGGCAAGAATGAGATCTCACGGTTTTTTTGAATTTTCGCAAATTCTTTCTCGAATTCCGGCCGAATGATTACGAGATAACTGGCCCCCGGAGGGTATGAGTGAATAGCCCATTCGAAGAGCGTTTTTCCGTCCAGCCGTATGAACGGCTTATATGTTTGAATCCCCGCGTGCCTGAATCTTTCACCCGTTCCGCCGATCGGAAATATGACTGTCAGGGGATTATTCATCGACTATTACCTTATCCGACGCTCCGACTGATGGAACTTTTACCACGATAACTTCACAATCGGTAAGAAAAACCGGTTTCGCGGCTTCTTTAGGTTCAAAAGTAAAAATCTGCTTCGCATGCAGCGTGATGCCATTGACCATCATCGAACCGCTAAGTAAGAGATTTATTTCCATTGCGGTTTTTTGGTAATGATTGGGCCAGTCTTCCCCTTGCCGGTGGAACTTATAGCCTATTTCGAATGCTTCAGATCTAAAGACGCTAGGCTCAAAATTTCCAATAAAATAACCCAAGTGCATATCATCGAGTGAATAGATTTTCATTTTGAACTCTGTAGGGCATCGAGAAAAGCACGCGCCCCGGCTTCTATCCCGTTTTTATGGCCATGTATGGCCCCTCCGGCACTGATCATAATATCATTGCCGAATATTCTTCGCAATTTCCCCACGAGGCCCGGATGTGCGCCGCACGAGAAACTTGGAATAGTGTTTCTAAGTGCTTTGATTCTACTATGTAGAACAGCGGGGCTTTCATTGAGGTAACCGCCGAGCATCCCCACGTGAGAAAAATCGCACCCTATAAGGTTGATAATACGGCACAAGACATCAAATTGAATAGCGTTGGGGCCCGTGGTTAAGACTTTATCGCCCGATTTTTGAAAAAAGATTGCGATATTTACAAGCTTCCGGATCGCGTGAAAGGTGCCGAAGCCGCTCCAAATATTCATGTGTACGGCTTTTATTCCCTGCTCTGCAGCCAGTTGCGCCTTTTCGATTGCTTCATTGCCGTCGCCGGTAATACACGGCGCGTAGATCATGCGGAATTCACCAAGCGCATCCCTAATGATCCGAATTCTTTCGGCAAATCTCGCGAAATTCTGGTCATTCAGGATCTCATCTTCTTTGATGAAGTCTGCTCCTCCCTTGGCCATCTTTCGGCAAATTCCGGCAAACTCACTGGCGGCAAGACCTATTTTCGGTTTAACAATACCGCCTATGAGGGGCCGATCGTAGACCTGTAAGAAATCCCGAATTCCCTGAATTCCGAACCGGGGGCCAGGAAACTGATGCTCGATAGCTGAGAGATCCAGGCCCACGAGTTTACATTCCTGGATATGATCTATATCCAGCTGCCCACCCATGATTACACTCAAAATATGACTAATGCCCGAGTTGCTGAATATTTCCGCAGGAAACCGTACCGTAATACGGTTTCCGCGGTATGAGCCTTGGGCAATAAAGGCGCCGAGTTTTTCATCCAATGGAGTACGAATATCCGGATTCCCGATAGTCTGGCCGATGCAAATATCACGGACTGCCTTGCGCATATTTTTTGCACGAACGCTGTAAGTGGCCGTAATAAATCGATCCATCAGGAGCTTTTTTGAAACTAATCAGATATCAACTTGTCAATAAGTTTCATCGGAGATTGTTCTTGACTCTCGACGGAATACAAATCAAGTTGCGTCAAAAAAATGTCAAAAGTTCGCCGACGCGTCAATACTTCTATTGTTATTCCGTGTTATAATGAAGAGGAGAATATTGAAAAAATGCTTGCTGGGTTTAGTGCAGCTTTGCGGGACGATTTTTTCGGCATAGAAATTATTTTTGTTAACAACGGATCCACAGACCGTACAGGTGAACTGTTGCAAAAAAAAATAGCTGACCATAAATTCGCGAAGGCTATTCACCTGGCGCACAATTTTGGTTACGGCCACGGCATATTAGCAGGTCTTAACAATGCGGATGGAAGTCTTGTGGGATACATGCACGGTGACATGCAGGTTCTTCCGGCATCAGTCATCGAAATCGCACGTTCACTATCATCGATCAAAATCAACGCACCATTGTTCTTTAAGGCGCGAAGATATGGTAGGAGTTTTTTTGAAGTTGTTTTTACTCTTTGTATGACTTTGTTTTGCTCGTTCTTATTTAAATTCTGGTTAGCCGATATTAACGCTCAACCCACCTTTTTCAGAAAAAATCTCCTGGAAGATTTGACTGAGATTCCCGGGGATTTCTCCTTTGACCTTTTCTTATTCCTGATTGCAAAAAAAAGAGGCATTCAGTTGATCCGGAAGCCTGTTCGGGTACATAAAAGAATCGGAGGGATTTCCAGTTGGAATCATGGCATCATTTCAAAGTTTGTATTATCATGGTCCTTTGTTAAGGCGGCCCTGAGTATCAGGAAAACTTTTCGGATTACAAGTAGTAAGCATCAGGTTCAAAAGATATGAACGGCAAAACGCACATTATCGCCCATAGAGTTAATACGGCCCTTGAGCTTTCGCGGATTCCGCCCGAGTTTGGAGTTGAAATTGATCTCCGCGATCGGGAACATGGAATCATCCTGCAACATGATCCCTATCTTGGAGGGGAATTACTCGAGGACTTTCTCACTCATTACCGGCATGGTACGCTGATCTTGAATGTCAAGAGCGAACGGGTTGAGTTTAAGGCCATTGAAATTTTGCAAAGACTTAAGATCGATGAGTATTTTTTCCTGGATTCGAGCTTTACAATGATCAACCACTTTACGCGGCTGAATAACAAGAGATTTGCGCTCCGTTTTTCGGAATTTGAGAGCATTGAGACATGCCTGGCTATGGCTGGCAGGCTGGAATGGGTTTGGGTGGACAGCATTGAAAAACTACCGCTCAGCCCGGAGGTATTTGCGCTTCTTAAGAGCAATGGCTTTAGAGTATGCTTGGCTTCTCCTGAGCTTTTAGGCAGGCCGGGGGAAATTTTCCAATACCACGAGTTTCTCCGCAAGAACGGGATTTTACCGGATGCAGTCTGCACGAAACTGGGGAATGCAGCGTTATGGCAAAGTTGACGGGCTGATTCTACCTGCGGAGCCTATCCCAACGCCCGATCCATCAGTTCTTTCTGCTCCCGTTCGTGCACCTTGAGAAGGCCAGCTGCCGGTGAAGGGCTGGTCTTGCGCGCCACGCACTGGATCATATTCTGAAACCGGCCTTTCGCGAGGCGCTCGTCGAACCGGTCTTTGACATAGAACCAGGCGCCCATGTTCTTGGGTTCTTCCTGAACCCAGTACAGCTCTTTCAGGTTTTTAAATGTCTCGAGCATTATGCCGACCGTTTCATACTTAAAGGGATAGAGCTGCTCGAGGCGCAGAATGGCAATGTGTTCAATCTTGCGCGCCGCCCGTTCTTTGACAAGGTCGTAATAAACTTTGCCGCTGCAGATGATGGCGCGCGTGACTTTGTCGGGGGTGGGCGTGGCATCGTTGATGACTTCGCTGAATTTCCCTTCTGTAATATATTTTAGGTCGCTGATAGCTTCGGGATGCCTTAAGAGGCTCTTCGGCGTCAGAACGATCAGCGGCTTCTTCTGTTTACGCAGAGCCTGGCGCATCAGTACGTGAAAGATTTGCCCCGGCGTCGTCAGGTTGCAGACGATCATGTTTTCCTTGGCGCAGAGCTGCAGAAAACGTTCCATGCGGGCACTCGAGTGCTCGGGACCCTGGCCTTCATAGCCATGGGGTAACAGCAGCACGAGACCGCTCATGCGGTTCCATTTTACCTCGCCGCTCGACAGGAACTGATCGATGATAATCTGGGCACCGTTAGCAAAGTCGCCGAACTGTGCTTCCCAGATCGCCAGCGTCGCCGGTGATGAAAGCGAATAGCCGTACTCAAAACCCAGCACGGCATATTCCGAAAGCGGGGAGTTCAGAATCTCTATCTTTCCCTGGCCTTCGCGTATGTGATTGAGCGGCGTATATTTCGCGGCCGTCGAACTCTCGAGCAGAACTGCATTGCGGTGGGCAAAAGTGCCGCGTTCGGCGTCCTGGCCGCTGAGGCGGATGGAGATCCCCTTGTTGAGCAAGGCGCCGAAAGCCAGCGCTTCACCCATGCCCCAGTCGAGAGGCAGCTCACCCGCGGCCATCTTCGCGCGGTTATCGAGAATATTCATAATCTTTTTGTGCGGATTAAAATTTGCGGGAACTGTCGTCAGTCCCTTGGCGATACTACGCAGCTCTTCGGCACTGATGGCCGTCACGGGTTCAGCATCTGCGCTTTTCGAAAAATCAGACCACAAACCTTTCATGCTGTCGACGTTGATGGTAACGTTTTTCTCTTCGGTCTCGAGGAAACTTTTCTCCAGAGATTCGTTGACTTTCGTTTTTATCGCGTCGAGCTCAGATACGGGCATGCCGCCCGCGACCAGGCGCTGTTCGTAAATTTCCACAGGCGTCGGGTGTTTGCGGATGATATCGTACATCGTCGGCTGTGTGAATGCCGGTTCGTCTGTTTCGTTGTGGCCGTGGCGGCGGTAGCAGACGAGGTCGATGACGACGTCTTTTTTGTAGCGCTGCTTGTATTCCATAGCGAGCGAGAGCACGCGGTGGCAGGCCTCGGGATCGTCGCCGTTGACGTGGAAGATCGGCACCTGGAATCCTTTGGCGAGGTCTGTCGCATAACCGGTCGAACGCGCCTCATCGGGCGTGGTTGTGAAACCGATCTGGTTGTTGATGACGATGTGTAGCGTGCCGCCGGTGGTATAGCCGGGAATATTCATGAGGTTCAACGTCTCGGGCACAACGCCCTGGCCGATAAAGGCGGCGTCGCCGTGAATGAGGATGCCCATGTACTTCTCGCGCGCATCGTCGTTATTGAGTGTCTGCCGCGCGCGCACCGAACCCATACATACGGGATTTACCGCTTCGAGATGGCTCGGGTTGAACATCAGGGTCAGGTGCACTTTTTTGCCGCTTGAGGTGATGTGTTCTGAAGAGTAGCCGAGATGGTATTTGACGTCGGCGTTATCGTAGGTGTTGACGTCGGCTTTTTCTTTAAATTCCGCAAAGATAAACTGTGCCGGTTTTTCCATGATGTTTTCCAGCACATTGAGGCGGCCGCGGTGGGCCATGCCGAGCACGATGCCGTTCATGCCCATCGCGCCGGATTGCTCCACCGCCGCAGCGAGCATCGGGATTAATGCGTCCCCGCCTTCGAGAGAGAAACGCTTTTTGCCGACGAATTTTTTCCCCAGGAACTTTTCAAAATAATCGGCTTGGTAGAGTTTTTCAAAGATGCGTAACTGCTGTTCTTTGGGCAAAGGCGCAGAATTGGCGCCGACTTCCATTTTATACTGCAGCCAGATACGCTCCTGGGCATTGCGCAGGTAATAATGTTCCGCGCCGATCGAGGCACAGTAGGTTTTCTCAAACCAGGCGACGACATCCTTGAGTTTGGCAACACCCAGACCCGGAACTTCGGTATCAAATTCGCTTTCGAGGTCGTCGCGGGTAAGATTGTTGAGGCGATCTTCAATGCCTGCGCGGTTAGGTTTTAAGATTCCGAGCGGGTCAAGGTGCGCAGCGAGGTGGCCGCGGCTGCGGTAGGCATTGAGTAAGTTCTGAACTCCCATTTCCTTGAGGAGCGAGATATCAATGCCAGCACCGAGCGTGAGTTCTTCGTTCTGTGCGACGCCATTGGCGCGGCGCCGTTGTTTCCGTTCGTTTCAATGTCGCGGAAAAAATCGCGCCAGTCAGAAGTCATCGTCTGTGGCTGGGTCTGGAACTTGGTGTAGAGGTCTTCGAGGAAGTATGCCTGATCGGCGCTGAGGGCGCTGCCGTAGCCGTCGCCGGATTTCGAACTCATGCTTCCGGACTCTATTTTGCAAAAAGCGGTCAAGCAATTTACACAAAATCGGTTTCCAGAGGCTCTCGCTATCGGGGATGGGTGATGGCATGAAAGAAGCGGAGCTCAAAACCTTTGTCGAGGGCGTTTTGCGCTACTTTGGCACGATCACCTCGACGCCCGCGACAGTGGGGATTCCCTACGTGAAGGCGGCCGACCATAGGGTTGAAGAGATCACCGGAATCATTGGCCTGACCGGCAAGAAGAAGGGTGGCATCTTTATCACCTGTCCCAAAGCCATGGTCGAAGAGATCGTGAAGGAATACCTCGGCATGGCAGAGCCGACGCTCAATGCCGTGAAAGACCTTGCGGGTGAAATGGCGAATACTGTCGCCGGCAACGCTTCGTTCGCATTCGGCAATGACTTCCAGATTTCCGTCCCGGTCGTTATTGTCGGCAAACCCGAGCAGCTTGATCTGCCGACGCGGGTGCCGACATTCATCATACCTATTGAGTGGAAGAGTTATAAAGCATACCTGGCCGTAGGCATTGAGTAAGCCCGTTAAAAAAGCCGCCAAGACCGGCACTGCAAAAAAGACGGGCAAGGCTGTTTCCGCCCCCAAGGCAATTCAGCTGACACTCCCCATTGGGTTACGCCTGGATAAATTTTTAAGCCAGGCGCTGAATGAGCTGGGCGAGACCATTTCCCGCTCGCGCCTGCAGAAGCTCATCGAAGAGGGCGGCGTCACCGGTATCGATCCGGCAAAGATCAAGGCATCATTCACTGTAAAAAAAGAGCAGGAGATCCAGGTTGTACTCCCCACTGAAAAAGAGATGCAGCTAAAGCCTCTCGATGTGGAAATTCCGGTTTTGTTCGAAGATAAATATCTCGCCGTTGTGCACAAACCGGCCGGCATGACAGTGCATCCCGGCGCGGGCACGGGCGACGATACGCTCGTGCATGCTCTGCTCAGCAATGTCGACAAGCTGGCACCCGATGCGGAGCGGCCCGGCATTGTCCATCGCCTCGATCGCGAAACCGAAGGCCTGATGGTTGTCGCCAAAACAGAAAAGGCGCGCACGGCCTTAAGCCAGGCCTTTGCCGAGCGCGAGATCCGTAAAACCTATATTGCCCTTGTCTGGGGTAAGGTGACTCTGCCCGAAGAGATTAATGGGCAAATCTGGCGGGATGTCCACGACCGGAAAAGAATGCGTTTCGGTTTGGAAGTGCCCGAACGTGTGAAGCGGGCGCGTGAAGCCGAAATGATTATTGTTTCACAGAAACAGCTGAAGTATGCGACGCGTCTTGAAATTGAACTCATCACCGGGCGCACGCACCAGATTCGCGCGACGGTGGCCTTTTTTAATGCGCCGATTGTCGGCGATGTAACCTATGGCAACGATGCGGTCCAGGCGAAACTCTACAAGATCGGCCGCGAGCGCAAAAAACCACTGATGGAGAGCGGCATGCTGCTGGTTGCGCAGAAACTATCATTCCAGCACCCGTTCACGAAGAAAAAACTATCCTTTAGTCTCCCGGTTCCGACCCGCTTTACCAAAGCAGAGGAATATTTGACTTAAACCCCGTTAGGAGTGGTTTGATAACTAACCACGGCGGCACGGCGCTTTCAGGCTAAATCGTGCGCGCGTAATCCTGAAAGGGCACTTGCCAGACCTTGATGCCGCAGAAGTGGTCGCCTTCGGGGCAACGCGGTTTCAGGTGCTCGCGCACCACACAGGGCGGGCCGATGTATTTGCCGAGTTCAGGAAATTTATCCTTCACGTCGCTGACTTCGGCATGCGCTGAATAAAAGATCTCTTCCTGCGCATTATAGCAGAGCCGTGATTTCCATTTGTGGTAAAAGTTGTAGAAGTCACCCGATTCCATGAACCGCACGGGAAAGGCGTTGGGTAACAGATAGGCAATATCTTCGCGGGGGATATCCTGCTGTGGCCATAACTTGCGCACGAGTTCAAAATTTTCACCGAGGTAGTTCTTGTAAATTTTTTCTGCCGCCGGCGCTTCGCTTATGAGTTTTGGTGTAATAAAATCATCTTCGAGTGAAATCTGCTCTGCCAGGTGCGGCCGGTTACCCGGCAGCGTGCGGTGGCGCTGCTCCTGTGAATCAGCAGTGTGCGAGAGTTTTTTCAGGAATGTGAAATGTGCGTGGTTGAGCAACCGCGTGTTCTCGTCGAGCGTGCCGGGGTAAAAGACATCGCCCAAAAGCGGATTGTTTTCAGGATGGAGGGCCTTCGCGATCTGCGTGCCGTCGAGTCGGGTTATGGCTTCGACCGATGATGAAATAAGCCGCGCCGGGCGGCCCGAAAGTTCGGCATCGAAGCGTGCGTTGGCCGCAGCTGCTTTCGCCGCGTCGATCTCGCGTGCGGGCGCCTCAAGCGGCGTGGGAAACTCTTCAAAGAGATCGGGGTCGACGCCGCGCACGAGTTCAAACATCTGAATGCCGAGAATGACGAATTCTTCGTGCGCCGACCAGGTGAGCATACGCGCATAGCGCATCAGCGTCAGTGCGCTGACACTGTGATAGAGATAGGCGACAGTTGAAACCGGCATCACGTAACGCGCGACTTCCATGCAGCGCTTTTTGATTGCATCGGCCCAGTCTTCTTTGTTGCGCGCCTTGAGGCGGTGTATGGAAAAATAGATTTCTTCGACGACAGGTTTAAGAGCGGCGACGAGATCCGTATAGGCGGAAAAAGCTTTGTCATGGAGTTCGTGAACACTGGCGTTTTTAGCAAGCGAAAGGGGCAAGGTATACCAAGTGCGGTCATTCTTGATGGGCACATAGCGCTGCGAGACCTGTTCTGAATTGTAGTAGGGGTGGGCGTGCAGCACCTGCCAGATCAGCTGCCGGCTGACATTTTCGAGGCCGAAGACAAAATGCGCGTGCTGGCGCGTGGTGTGGTGCCCCGACTTCAGCGTCGCGCGCGCGACTTTTTTGCGCAGCTCGAGCGCCTTTTCTGACTTGCGCATGTCTTCGGGTAGAAGTAGTCCCTTTGAACTGTAACAGGTGCGTGCCGAAGCGGCGGCGATATCAAAGGGCTGCTCGGTGTAGGCGATCAGCCGCACCCTGACTGGCGATGCGGCAATGCGATCGGTATAACGCTTTTTCAGATCGTCGAGCCAGTGTGTCTCGGCCATAGGTAAAACTCTATTTCGAACCGGCCCCGGCAATGAGAAGGAATATTAATAGTCCATCCTGAAATAGACATACCCGGCGCCCAGGCCCGCGATGATGTTGGCCAGATTGCCCGCAAAGAACGGCGGGATTGCGCCGTTTTCCCCAAATGCGGAACCAAAATACATCAGGAAAAAATAGCCGAGCGTAAAAAGCATGGAAACGGCAATGCTGGTCGCCGCATTGCCCTTTTTGAGGCGTCCACCGACCATGCCGCCGATAAAGACGATAAAAAAGCAGATGAGGGGATATCCCGCATGCCAGAAAACTTCTGTCAGAAAAACACCGTAATCCCCGCCGACTTCCTTGCGCTTACGGTAGATTCTGTAAGCGTCAAAAATCGAGCGCTCTTCCGAATCCATTTCCACATAAAAGTTACGGAACGATTTCATATTTTCCGGTAGTTCTATCTTGAAGGTGTTATACGAATCCGTCCGAGCATAAACGCCATTTTGATTAAAGCTGGATATTCTTACCTGCTCGAGGGTCCAGTGATTACTGTCGTTCTCCCCTGCAAGAGCCCTCTCCGCCTCAACGATGCGGCTAATCGAACCTGTCGGACCGAGCTCAAGCAGGTGGAAACCATTCAGGGTGTCTTCATACCAGATACCCTGGCCGATCGTATAATAGCGGTTTGCGAAACGTAATGTCAGATTGGTGCTGTGATCCAGTTTTCTTAGCCGGGAATCCTTGTCTCTGTTGCGCAGAAGGTAGCTGATATCCGTTGCCCGGTATGATGCGGGAAACGAGACATACTCGTTAAAGAAGAAAAACAGAACGCTCAGAATTACGGAGAAAATCAGAATCGGTCGCAAGATGCGGCGGAAAGACCTCCCGGCAGCGAGCATCACGGTAATTTCAAAGTTACGGCTGAACTGTGCAACGGTGAACGCGACCGCGAACATCAGCGATGGCGGCACGATGTACGTAATAAAAGTGGGAGTAATGACGACATAGTACTGCACCAGCAGCGCTGTACCCTGTTTGTTCTCGTTGAAATCTTTTACCGAATCCAGCACCTTGACGATGATCGCAACGCCCAAAAGCAAAATCAAGGTCCCGAAGAATGTCTTTACGAACGACTTGAAGATGTAACGGTCGAGAATGTCCATGGCTTAGACCGGATAACGGTAGACCCAGAATTTGTAGCCGAAGTAGTTTGTCACGAAACTGACGAAAACAGTCGAAAGTTTCAGCACATTCGTCAGAAAAATATCATTCTCCGGATTGTAGATCAGATTGAGACCGTGGAACAGCAAGGCGGCAATGCCGAGCGTGAAAACCGAGACGCTGAAAAAACGTACGTATGCGGCGCGGCGCTGGAAAGTGAACCCGCTGTGCAGGCAAAAGGCAAACAGGTTCGCGCAGAGAAACGAGCACACCATATAGACGAGCTGCCGGCTGCGGTCGCCGGGACCTGCAACGAGTATCAGCGCATTATGCACGGTGAAATCCACGATGGTATTTAACACCCCGACAAACGCAAATTTGAAGAGATGGCTGAAGCGGAAGCGCAAAAGTTCGCTCAAAACCCGGATCGTCTGCTTGAATGTGACTTTGCTGCCTTCTTTATCGTTCCAGCGTACCGCGACTTCAGCCACGGCAAGATTGAGCACGGCAGCCTTTTTCAGGATCTCAAAATCGAAACCAAAGCGGATATTGGTGAGATTGCGAAACAGGTACTGTGCGGCGCGGCGCTCGAACAGCTTGAAACCGCACTGTGTGTCTTTATACGGCAGGTCTAGCAGCAGGCGAATCAGAAAATTTCCCGCGCGGCTGACGATGCGGCGTATAATGCCTTGTTTGACGCCGATGTCGCTCTCCGACAGGTAGCGCGACCCGATTGCCACATCGCTACCTGTTGCCAGCGCTTCTTCGAGTTTTGTCAGTTCTTCAATCGGCGTTGCGCCGTCTGCGTCGGCGACGAGCACCACGCGGCCGCGGGCTGCCATGACGCCCTCGCGCACTGCAGCGCCCTTGCCAAAATTTTCATAGAGTTTGAGCGCGCGGATTCCCGGAAATTTATGCGCGACAATCTGCGCGGTATTGTCGCGGCTGCCGTCGTCAACGACGATGATTTCATGTTTCAGGCGCCGCGAACGAAAGTAGCGCAGTATCAAGGGCAGGTATTCGGGCAGCCGTTTGGCTTCGTTGTACGCAGGTATCACGCAGGAAATGGCCGGGCCGTTTGCCGTTTCGGCATGGCGGCGGGCGAGTACGGTGATCAAACCTATGCCGGCGAGTAGATTCAGATAAGGATGCAGGTGAATCTCTACGGCAAACAGGCGGCGCAGAATAACATGGCCTCCGGGAATAAATTTTAACCAGAGGAAGGGGAGAATAAAGAAGCCGAAGTAAAACTGTTCGCGTATTTCAAAACCCTGAGGAGGCACCCGTCGCGCGGCGCGGTCGTCGCTGCGGCGCAGCGCTACGGAGACAATGAGTTCCGCATCGGCAAATGCGCCGGCCTCGCCAACGAGAACATCCCCACCGTGCCGCACAGCTTTCAGGGCAATCGTTTGTGCCAGTGAAACGCCGGCCAAAGCACCGCCGCGCGCCATCGTCAGGGTCTCTGAGCTGCGCGGGGCGTGCGCGCGTATTAAACGGGCGACGAGGCGTTCAAAATAAGGCGAAAGCAGCGGAATTATTTTCGGCGCGTGAAAGAGCAACGGGTCTTTTTTCAGGGCGAAGGCAGACTGTCATTATGAAAGTGGATGACGCAATGTGGCGCCGGGCGGGAGGGTTTGCGCGGCATGGATATTTTCCGCGACAGAATCAAACGTGTGCAGGGCCGCATGGCACCCGACAGTATTATGGTGCTTCCGGCTGCACCGGCAAAGGTACGCAATCGCGACACCCATTTTCCCTACCGGGCGCACTCCGACATGATTTACCTGGCCGGTGTCAATGAAGAAGAACTGTCGCTGGTTCTGACAAACGACGCGGTGCATGTTTTTGCGCAGGTGCGCAACCCGGAACGCGAGCGTTGGGTGGGCCGGGTGAACGGGCATGAATTTTACCTGCACCGCCTCGGCAATGCAGGCGATCTTAAGGTATTTGCTTATGCCGACGGCGAGTTCGAGAAGCAGACAGCAGAACTTTTGAAGGGAAGAAAAACCCTCTACTATGACTTCGGCGAGAATACGGACCTCGACCGCCGCCTGTTCAAGACGCTGAATGAGCTCACGCTGTCTTCACGGCGTGGCGTCACCTCACCGCAAGCTGTGGTGCGCGCGTCCACGATACTGAACGAGTGCCGCCTTTTTAAGGATGTTCACGATCTGGAGAACATGCGCCGGGCTGCGGCGATTTCCGCCGCCGCGCATAACAGGGCGCAGGATGCCATCGCGGCCGCCGGCAAAGATGGCATCAGTGAATTTGACGTGAAAGCGCTGATAGAGCAGGAATTCATGAAGGCCGGCGCCGACCGGCTTGCCTATCCCTCGATTGTCGCGGCAGGAGCAAATGCCACCGTACTACACTATGAGGGCACCGCGGGCCGGGCTAACCCCGGTGATTTTATCCTCATCGATGCAGGCTGCGAGGTTCAGGGCTATGCATCCGACATTACCCGAACAACCATTTCAGGGGGCAGGGGGGCGGGTTCGGCGCTGCAGCGCGATCTCTATGACCTCGTGCTCGCCGCGCAAAAAGCATCGATAGAAAAAACGCGCACCGGCATCAGCGTCGAAGAGGTGCACCAGGCGGCGATTGATATTCTCGCATCCGGGCTCTTAGGCATGGGTTTTTTTGAGAAGGTGCCGCTCCGCGCCAAAGATGGTAAAGTTGATCCCAAACAAATGACCCGCCTCACTTCGCTGGCCGAAGTCAAAGAGCTCGAATATTATAACCTTTTTTACATGCACAGAACGTCGCACTATCTCGGCCTCGACGTGCACGATGTCGGTGAATATTATAAAGATGGCAAAAGCCGCGCCCTGGAGCCCGGCATGGTGATTACGGTTGAGCCCGGGCTTTATTTTCCGGAAGAATATGATTTTGTGCGCAAAGAGGCGCTGGGTATCGGTATCCGTATTGAAGATGACGTGCTTGTGACAGCAGCGGGCAATGAAGTCTTGACATCGGCTTGCCGGTCATAGCGCTGGGGCGCCCCGCATGCCGCTAAAAATTGCCACCTTTTTTCCCGCGCTGCTCGTGGTTTCTGCGCTCGGCGCGACCCCGGGCAAATATGATGAGCGTGGCAACGTACTCCAGGGCGGCGGCAGTGAAACAAAATTCTACCTCGGTGCCGAGGCCGCGATCACCCGGCATATTGAAGAAGGTCTCGATCACACCAAGGGCGAATATTCGGTGGGATATACCACATTGGGCGGGTCTCTTACCGCACAGTACCATTTTCCCGATTTCTATTTTGATGCCGGTGTGGGTATGATGAAGTTATTGGCTCTTTCGGTGAATGATGTGAAAATCGATCTCTCTAACCGAAGCCAATGGCACCTGCCGTTCTATGCGCATGCGTTTTATAAAATCGATCCGATGTTTGCCGTCGGTACTGGCATAACACATCTCACCGAACTCAGCATGTATGTCGATTCTCAGAAGGTGCCGGATTCGAGCTATAACCATATCTTCATCGATCTCGCGGCGCAGGTCTCTGTGTCACTCAACAGCAGCTTCGTTCTGACCTTTACCCCGGTTGTCGGTATCAATGTTATCCCCGGCCGGCAGAATGTTTATTCGGTGGGTGATTTGCTGCACATGCGCCTGCAATTCAACGTCGGTTTACTCTACCGCCTGTCTTAAAATGAAAACTGTCATACTCAGGGTTCTCGCACTCAGTGTTTTGGCGGTACTGCTGATCTTTTTCTGGCAATCGCCTGTTTTAAAGCCGTTCAAACTCTTCGTCGTTTTTCTGCATGAGACATCGCACGCGATTGCGACGATTCTTACGGGGGGTAAACTTTCCGCGATTTCTATCGAATGGGATGAATCCGGTGCTACGTATGCCGCGTCGGGGCGGGGTATCTTCTTTATCATTGCCATCGCCGGGTATATCGGCAGCATTCTTTGGGGCTATATGATGCTGAAGGCGTCGCTGACCTCGCGCTACGTGCGCACGGTATCGCTGTTGGTGGGGCTCACGGTGATCTTCTTCGGTTTTTTCCCCGACGGCGACGGGCCGGTTAAGCAGTCGGATAAATATCTCAAATACATTATCAGCGGCGTCTGGGGCCTGACGCTCACGGCATCGGCGTTTATTCTGCCGCGCTTCAACCATATCCTGCTTTTTTTCCTGGGAGGTCTCACGTCGCTCTATTCGCTCTACGATCTCAACGACTTTATCCACGGCGACGTCATGCGCACCGATGCGGGCATTCTCGCTCACTACATGCTGGGCAAATCGGCGTTGGTCAAACCGCTCGCCTATATCATTGCCGGTTTCATCAGCGCGATTTCGATCTATATTTTCCTGCGCCTTATCCGTACCGCGCTCAAAGTCGAACCGCCACTCGAAGAGGGCATGGACCTCGCCGAATGGCAGGCGCAGAATCCCGATGTCGAAATTACCCCCGAAATGCTGGAGTGGCTGCGGCACCAGTCTAAAAAGCCGCCGGTGCAATAGTCTTTACACGGCATTTGGCCGCCGCATGCTATGGCATGCGCGTGTCTACGGGTATCCAGGGTGAACTCGACCTTATCAACGAGATTTTCTCCGACGACGATGCTGCTGAAGAGAAGGTACTCGCTGCGGCAGAGACGCTTTACAGCTCGGGCGAAAAGAATATCTATGCGCGGCTCATACACGTCATGTGCCACCTGCGCCTCAATGCCACCGAAGCGAAGCGCACATGGGAAAGCATACTCAAACACCGCGACGAACTCGAAGACAAGCTCGGCCGCAAGACCGGTTTCCGCGTCGCCTTGCTCGATTATTTCGTCAACGAAAGCCGCGAGCTCAAAAACCCCAAGGTCATCGAGATCCATGTCTATGCCGAGACCGCGCGCCAGGCGGCAATCGACGAGCTGACCGGGGTCTTTAACCGCCGCTTCTTCGACAATGCTATCGAACGCGAACTCAAGCAGGCCTCGCGCCGCGGCCGCGAATTCTCGTTGCTGATTCTCGACATCGATAACTTCAAAAGGGTAAACGATACACACGGCCACACGACGGGCGATGCGGTGATTTCGGCGCTGGGTAAACTTTTGCGCCGTTCGATCCGCTCCGAAGACACACCGTGCCGTATCGGCGGCGAAGAATTTGCCGTGATATTTCCCGAAACCGGGCCCGAGGGGGCGATGGTGGTGAGCGAGAAGATCCGCTCCGAGTTTGCCAAACTCCGCATTGCCTCGACCGACTTAAGTCTCTCGGGCGGCCTTGCGACCTTTCCCGGCGACGGCAAAACGGCTGCAGAGCTCATGGACCGCGCCGACCAGATGCTGTACTTTGCCAAATATTCGGGCAAGAACCGTGTCATCTGTTATTCGCAGAATAAGCGCCGCCACATCCGTTATCCTCTCGAGTGGGAGCTCAAGGTGACTAAAAACGGCGTCGGTTCGGGGGAATCCAAATCGCAGGATGTCTCGATCGAGGGCATTTCATTCGAACTCGACGAAAGCGCCGAACCCGGCGAACTGATGAGCCTGCACCTCAACATCGATTCAGACCCGATCGAGCTGCCCGTACAGATTGTCTGGATCGACAACAATACCAAGTCGAGAAAATTCAGGGCAGGGGCGCGGTTCATCCGCCTGACCGAAGAAAATCTCAATAGTCTCAAGCAAAAGCTGCCGTTTAAGAATTAAGTCACATATTTTGCTTGAAGTATTCATGCATACGGCCGATATTAAACACGGACTATAAGGAGAAAGATGCGTCGAATTGCTACCCATAAAATTTTGCGGAAGGCCGCGGCTCTTCTGGCTTTTTTCACAGCCCTGAATGTCCTCGGCGCAGCCGCCCCCGACCAGGGTTTTGTCGAAAAAATCCTGCGTGAGAACCGTTATTTTACCGAATATGCCAACGTCTGCGTATCCAATTTTGGCTCGGCCGAGAATGAAAAAGCGCTCAAAGACGCGAACCAGCACAATTTTAACGCCAATCTCTATTATCTCGAAAGCAACTATGTCGATGCCTTCAAGGAAGTCCGGCTCAGCCAGGAGATCCTGCTCGATCTCTACTACGACGTGCTGCAAAAGCGCTATATCGAAGACTCGCGTACGCTGCTCGACCTGAACGCACCGGCAATTATCCAGTCGAAAGACAAAAAATCCGCGCATTTTCTGCAGCTCGGTTACCGCGACGTTGAAGTGGCGCGCCAGTTTCGCGATATGGGTTATAACTATAACCGCTTTCTGTTCTCCAATAAAATCCGCTATTATATCGACGGCATCAAACGCGCGCGCCGTGCGAAACGTTTTGCCTTTCTCTCGCTGATTGAATCGAAGACACCGATCGAAGACAAGGTCGAATACCAGACGCAGACCTGGGATGATCACCGCAATAAGGACGACCGCGAAAAGATCCGCGATTATGAGCGCGTGAAAAACAACATGGTCAACCAGATGAACCGTAAGCTCTATGCAGATGGCATGAACTTTTTCCTGCACCACGACGATAATTATGGCCTGATTTCAGGTCAGAAGAAGTCGCTGCTCAAAGATGCGTTTAAGGAACTCTCCACGAAGCGCCCTGAGAAGAAAAAAATTAATCCGGAATACCCTAAGGCCGACCAGCCTGATCAGAAAAAGCCTGAGGATAAAAAACCAGGCCCTGCACCGGCACCGGCACCGGCTCCGGGTGCACGCCCGGGCCAGGGTCGCTGACAAGGGTAACCGTTGTTAGCACGCGCCGCCGCCTTACTCCTGACCGCTGCGCTTCTGGCCGCAGTGGCTCCGGCCCGTGCCGCTGGCATCGACTTGCAGAAGATCCGCCTCAAGGGCGCACAACACATCAAAGACCTGAAATTTTTTCAGGATACCGGGCTCATCGCTGCGCGCAATACCGCGATCGAGATGCAGATCGATGGTTTCGAACGCAGCCTCATCACATACCGCGAAGCGAAGCATACGGAACGTAATCTTGCGCTGAAGGGAGCGCTTTCCGCCTACGAACGTTTTAATCCCGAGTTCAAGGCAGTCGCCGAGATATTCCGCGATTTGGTAGACAAATACCAGAAACAGTACAACGAAAAAAACGCTGAAGCATTCGCCGACACCAATACGAAAGAAAAAGTGATCGCGACTGTGGAAGTCGGCAAGCAGGATGAAAGCCGTGCTCTCGCCGCATACAGCAACCGCAATTATTCTTATGCCGCGCATCTGTACCTGCGCTCGCTGAGGCATTACCACCAGGCTTTTGAACTGAGAAAGTGGCCGCAGCTTGCGAAACTGCCGCCGCAGGGCAAAACAAAGCCCGCCAAAACTAAAAAAACTACGCTGCCTTAAGGGTTCAGGGAAGGCGCCGGAACACCCGGTATCGCCGGTTTCACCGTAACTGCCTCAATCACCGGCTGGGCCATCGTGCCCTTGACATTAAATTCAATACGGCCATCTTCTTGCAGAACACCCGCGAATTTGAGCAGTGTGCGGGGGTCTTTGTCCTGGTATTTTTCAAAAAATTCATTTGTAGGGCGCAGAGTGATGTTGAGATTGAGATCGGTTTGCGCGCCGAGCGTCACCGAACCCCTGATCTGCGCATTGATGAGCCGTCCCATCGCCTCGCCTGTTTCGATCGCGATATTGTTCTGCTGCGCGCGGCATTTCAGCACAATCTTGAGGAACGGGATCACAATCTCTTCTTTAAGGAATCTGTTCTCCCGGTAGGTCACCTGCGCCGACTCTGCAGTCAGCGAGACATTGCCGTTTAAGACCTTCTGGGTGCCGCCTGATTTTACCTGCTCGAGCGCCGAGACAAGTTCGAGCGAATCGATCTTCAGGGAAAAATCCCCTTTCGAAAAAGACAAAATCACGGCCTCGATTTCGGCGTCGTATTTGTCGCCCATGATCGCACCGAGCAGGGATATCCGCCCCTTGGCCTCGGCAATTTTCAGTACGCCCTGTTTGTCGCTGTCACCGGAAAGCGGTATTTTGAGGCTCTCGGCTTTGAAGCGACCGAAGGTGGAAAGTGCGAGATCGCCGATTTCGATGTGTACGCCGCTTGCACCCATTTGGCGCAGTGCGAGAAATGCATATGCTTCGAGGGGCGCAAAAAGCAGAACGCCGATGAGAAACGCGGCGATGCCTGCGGCGAAGGGCGCAATACGCTTCAATGTGCGCGCAATCGACCGGTCCGCTTCGGGGGGCGAAGGTGGCGTCACCGAATCAGGGTCTTCGTTCAGTTCATTTTCCGTCATTTTTTCTCTGGAATCCCGAAATCGAGACACTAAAATCGTAGATACCCGGTTTTTTAAGTACCGGGCGGTAGTTAAAACTTTCGACTTTGTAGAGCGTCTGTGTGCTCTGCTCAATCTGGCGGATAAAATCGAGAACCTGATTCGCCGGACTTTCCTTGATGGAAACCTTCACTTCGCGCTTCAGGTATTTTTCCTGCACAATGGTGTCGGTGGGCGTGAGGCTGCCGACTTTTTCCCTGAGGCCGATGTTCTTCAGCATCGTCTCGATGCTTGAGAGCATATTGTCGAGTTGCTGCGAGTCGCCCGTACGCATCGCCTGCAGCAGCTGGTACTGGCGGCCGAGGTTCTCGACCTGCAGAGTATCGCGTTCTGCTGAATCTGAACGTTCCCTGATGTCGGCCATATAACGCGCGAACGAGCGGCCCATAAAGAACAGGCCCATAATCACGGCAAACGAGGCAAGAATCAGCACGTAGGTGCGCTCGCGCGGATTCAGTGAGTCCCAGAACTTTTTCATTGCGTCTGGCCTTCAGGCTTTTTGATTTTGCAGAACAGCGTGAACTTGATGCGGTTTTGACCGTTCGGGCCCGGAGTGGAATTTTCGTTTTTCGATTCAATACCCGTGAGCAGCGATGCCTTCGAGAGCGAACGTTTGATATCTTCGAGTTTGGCGAAGTCGGGCACAAGGCCGTTGATCTCGACGCCGCGGTCATTGTAATAGAACGAAGTGATCTCGAGACTATTGTCCGTCGAGATATTCTGGTGCAACTGCACGAGAATCGCCGACAGCCGCGGGGCTTTCAGAAAGATTTCGAGGATTTCTGTCTTCTGCTTTTCTTTGCGCACAAGTTCGCCCGCATAGGTCAGCGCTGAAACACCGTCGGGAATCTGCGCGCCCGCAAAGAACTGCTGGAATACTTTGGTTTGGCGGTCTTCCCATTCTCTCAGTTGCTGCGTGCGGCGCTTCAGATCGACAAAAAACGAGATGCCGAAAAAAACCAGCGCTGCCGCGGCAACCATGATGACAATGCGCGAGGCGCCGGTTTGCGAACTGACAACCCACTTTTTGAGGTCGTCTTTGAGCAGGTTCATCTTGCCCGAGACAGTCTGCGAATAGGCCCCGCCCATGGTAATCAGGTGCTCGCGGTCGAGCAGGGCAAGCGGGGTGCGCTCGTAGGGAAACTTTTCCACGCTGTGTTTCAGGTTCGTCGCCAGGGCGTTTTCGATGACGATGGCGTTATTGAGGTCTGAACTCAGGGCAACGGGCAGATCCGCCGGATTAAACGGTTTGGGCGCACCTTCGGCAGGCTGCGCTTTCTCGCCGCCAGCGCCCGCTGCATCGGGGTCCTGGTCGATCTGCAGGTTGCGCAGTGATACTTCGAGTTCGCGGCTGATGACCTGGGTGAATTCCGCAACCGAATCGGTCAGTGCCTTAAATTTGGGGTTCGTGATCTTGTGCGTCTTCTTAAAATCGTCGACGTCTGCGCTGTCGTCGAGGCTCGAAGGCAGCGCAAGCAAAATACGGTGGATCTCCGACGGTTCTATCTTCCATTTGCTCCTCAGCTTAGCAATGAGCCAGTCGTAACCGACCGGCATGACCCGGGCGAAACGCCATTCGCTATTCAGCACTATATTGATGATCGAGACCAGGCGTGAAACATGCAGCATGATGCACGACTCGATGCCCGTGAAAGGGTGCAGGCGGTAGAGCGCGTCGTGTGGCGTATAAATACCGAGCACCGTCACGTCGCGTTTTCTGAATTCGTCCAGATAGCGAATGAGGATATCTTTGCGCGCGCCGGCCACAATCGAGCGCGTCATCTGCCCCGACGCCTGCGTGGTCAGGTAGCTGTCGAACACCACGTCGTTGATGTCATTGGGTATCAGGGGCTCGAGTTCGAACGGTAAAACTTCGCGCACCTTACGCCGGTCGGCGAAGGGGAAGCTGATTTCGCGGGTAAACAGGCTCTCATACGGCACATTAAAATGCACGCCGATGGCACCCGGATAACGTTCGGCGACAAACTGCGCTGCCTGTTCGGCGGTGCTGAGCGCCGGGTTCAAAAACATCGATTCGGCCTGGAAGAACGAACGGCCGGCAAAGCCGCTGCGGAACGCGAGACCTTTGATCTCGTAGTTATTGATCTCAATGACGACAGGGGTGCGCGCCATGGCTAATTACCAGTCTGGAAAGGTTTCATTCAGCGTAAAACACGAGGCGCTTTGCGTTCGGGTCCAGGACTCCCATGACCTGCGCTACTTGCGAATCAATCGACGCGTCGGCAACAATCTTATAGATTTGATTCTGCTCGGTAATGCGGATAGACAGCTCCTTAAAAAGCGTCAGGTTCCCCGTTGTGGGAATCTGCAGCTCGGGGAAGGTGGCGAGGTCGGCAATACTCTTGAACCGGCCCCCCCGCTTGACGCGTTCGGTGACGATTTTGCGGGCCGCGACCGGGGTCATAAACTCCGAAAGCGCGAGAATCACATGGTAGGGCGCTGAGTTGATATTGATGAGGTCGGTCGATGTGTCGGCGTTATAGACCAGGTAGGTTGTGATATTATTGGCGAGAACGTAGTCCGCCGGTGAAATCGCGGCTTTTTCCGCGTCGCTGAGGCTGCTGGTCGATGTATTCTTAATGCGGTCGAGTGAACGCAGGTCGTCATAGAGCAGGCGCGCATCGAACCCGGGAATAAAAAGCAGTTCTTCGAGCGCCTGCATGCGGCCGTTCTTGATGCGCCGCGGGGGTATCAGGCGTTCGTACTCGTCGCGCTCGGCCCCGCGCGCCATCGGCGTATTGTTCTCGTCGACGTAATCGATCACCGCATGCCAGAGATCGATGGGAATACCCAGTGCGATCGACAGGCGCTGAAAATATTCGAGCTGTTTTTCATCGGTCTGGTCTTCGAACATACGCACGAGGCGGTTTACGTTAAATTTACCGCTCTCTTCGCTGATCGACAGCGTCACCGTGCCGCCACCCAGCGGAATCGTCGGCGCCATCGCGAAGATACCGAAATCATAGAGCGAATCGAGTGGTATACGCGTGAGTAACAGAATACCAGTTTCGAGTCCGCTCTGTGCGAGCTGCAGCGATCTCTCCCGGTTGCCGGCGGTTGAAACGCCGCGGTATTCGTTCAGCGCGAAGCGTACATAGACGAGCGCGACCGATGCAGTGAGCGTCAGAATCAGTGTCGCCGTAATCAGAATGATCGCCCCACGGCGGCGCAAAAAATATTTCCTGCGCACCGGTGTTTTTGTAGGGGGGATATCCTGCTTTGCAAAAATCATTTTTACTCGGCGAGATATTTTTCGAGGTTGGAATTCCGCGCGGGGCGCGGTATGCAGCCGAAGGCCGCATGGAAAAGTGCAAGGCGTATCTCTTCGTAGATAAAAGGCGCCATCGCCTTGCGCATCGAGCGCGAGAGTTCAACCGTAATGATCGGAATTTTATTCTCGCGCGCCCATGTGCCGAGCGAGCCCGGCGTCGGGTAGCCGACGTCTGAGCCCAGCGGGTAATCCGACAAGAGCGCAAAGGGTTTGGCGATCTCTTCGTGCTCGGGGTAGTGCAGCACGACGCGAAACGGCTGGTGCAGGTTGTACATCAGCGCCGGCGGGTATTTCTCCATGAGTTTCATGAAGGCCTGTGTCTCACGCGCATTGGGCGCACCCTCGGCGCCGTCGGAGCTCGGGAAGTCGCGGTTGAGATCGACCTTTTCAGCGGCAAAGCGGTCGTTGCGCTTATAACCGTCGGGGTTGTAGAGCGGTATCACAATGATGCGCCGTCCGTTGCGGAAATCATCACTGACGAGTTTCATTTCACGCACGAAAAAATCGAGCGCACGGCTGGTATTGCGTTCGTCGCCATGCTGCGCGCCGAGTATATAGACGTTTTCCGCGCTATCGCGTTTCTCTTGCGCAGGGTCGACGATCCAGGCGATGAGCGGCTTTTTCTTTTTCGAATGCCCGTAGGTAACCTTGCGCGGGCGAATTTTCACCGTAGGGTCGGCGTCGCTGACCTTGCAGGTGAGTTTGGCGACAAAGCGTGCGTGATCACCCGAAGAGAAATAGGGTTTGGCAGCGCCTGCCGAACCTGCTAGGCTCAGGAATACAAGGGGGATTGCTATCGGGGCGAAGGCGCCGGATACTTTGGGAAACACTCTACCTGACGCTCCAAGACTCAGGCCCGGCCGTCAAGAAATAACACATGACCAAGCCCCCATGATATGGGCAGAGGAATTTGGCGCGCTATTCGCCAAGAGGTTTTCGGTTAGGGCCGGTCAGCCGTGTGGCCAACGTCCGAACAGCCTCACGGCGAGGCGGGCAACCGCTTCCAAGTCGCGGCAAAGGCTCAACTAGAAACAAAGCACCATTTTGCACAATGTCGGTTTGCCTTTCGTGCCATTAGGCAATAAGCCGGTTGGTGAGTAGACCGCGGGTTGTCTCGAACCAGGCCGGGCATGTAAACCCGATTGGGCGAAGTGGTGACGCGAAGCCGGTGATGCGGGGAGGGCGGCTTCAAAACCAGTCATTTTCGCCACCCTTCATTCTGAACTGCCAACGCTCAGCAGTGATTAACTTTGGCTGATTACGGTGGATTTCAACGGTATGGGTTTTCATAAATTCGCGCCAAATGTTTTTATCATACGGCACTGGTAACGTTGATTGGTCAAATACGAATACCGTTTTGAATTGCTTGTTTGAATCAATCGCGATGATCCCTATCTCCTTTCTGTTTTGCCAATCTGGGAAGCCAGCCTCTTCAAAATCTTCAGCTGGTATGCCATCCGTATTGACGCAGGTTAAGCTGCCGGTCTCCTTGGGGGCATTGCATAGAGTTTAGAAACCGTTCCTATTTCGAGCCAAGTTATAGAGTTCCACGAGTTCTTGAGAAAATTGGTTCAGAAAAAATTCGAACATTTTGAATTTGCTCATTGTGCAACCAACCCGGTTCAGCCTTTTGTAAATACTCTCGGAATCTATTTCTCTCTTCAGCGTCCTTCACTGGCCCAACGGCTTTAAATGAATGAGTGACGTTCATAAATCCGGCCGTAATATCTAGCAGGGTGTTGAAAAACGCATAGAATCGGGTATCCGTTCAAACCATAAATACGATTGGACGGGCACGTATTTTGCGCCTTGCCACCTTCGCTTCTGGGCGCAACGGGCTCATAGCTTGCCAGCCAAAATAACCAGATTGGCTGCCGCCATCGTGAATATGAAATGAAAGCCAACCTTAGCTTTGCCGCAGTAGCGTGTTTTACGGATACCACCGATGGTTTTGCCCCAGCCAAATAATTCTTCAATCCGTTTGCGAACGCGTTGGCTGATTGCATAGCCGGTACTTCGCGCCGTTCGGCGATCAAGGCCTGGTGTTTTTCGTGTTTCAATCATGGCGATGTGCGGTTTTATCTTCAATGACCTGAGCGATGCTACCATGTCTTTCGTATGGTAGCCTTTGTCTGCACCCAATGTTCGCGGCTTGATTTTGCGCTTGCGGAGATTCTTTAATAGAGCAAGCAAGCCACGGCGTTCTGCTTTGCCATCAGCAGCCTCCAGGTTTGCCGCAACACAAAGACCGGTACGATTTTCCATGACGACATTACCGCAGTAAGACAGCTTTGCTTCTTTGCCGGGGCCCTTGCGTGCAAGCATGGATTCGGGATCAGTAGTACTGGCATGTGTTTCATTGCTGCGTTTTTCATCGTGAAAATTCACGATCGGATTGCGACTGGTGTCTATTGGCTTTTCGCGTTTTACGTCTGCATCTTTTTGTTTCGGCTTAAAGCTTTTAAGCGATGCCCATGCTTCGATCAATGTGCCGTCAGCGGTGAAGTGTTCATCAGAGACCAGATTCTTGCTTTGCGCAAAACGAACGACCTGCGCCAGAAAGCTATTTGCGATTTCCTGATTGAGGAGGCGTTCGCGGTTTTTGGCAAAAGTACTGTGATTCGGAACAGGATCATTCGGCATCAGATCAAGAAACCAGCGGAAGAGAAAATTGTAGCTGAGTTGTTCACAAAGCTGGCGCTCCGAACGAATCGAATAAAAAGCGATCAGAAGCGATGCCTTCAGCAAAAACTCCGGCGGTATCGAGGGTCTGCCAGCATCGGCGTACATCTTATCAAGTGCTCCATCCAGTTTGCCGAGCACGTCATCGGCCATAGTCTTGATTTTACGCAATGGATGCGACGGCGGAATCAGATCTTCCGCAGAGAAATTGTAGAGAAAATTCATCTGAGCTTTTTGGTCACCGCGCATTGGCTCAATATAATCAAAATTAAGGACTTCTTCAACACCCTGCTAGAGAGTAACTTCCGGCAAAATAGACTCGATTTGGCTCAAGACTGAATGTAACGCACTCGTCACTACAAAGAAAGGTACTTCTACCTAAACTAGTCGAGTAGATGCGGTATCGCCCTCTGGGCAACGCTACGGTAGTAAACGGAGAGGAGTTTCGGCTCGCAATTTCCACATTTCCTGAAGCGTTAGAACGATAAGTTTTCTTGCTATCGATATCGATGATGGCAACATTTTCAGACATTCTGCCGATTTTACCCACACCTTCCATTTCTATCACCAAACCGAGGAGAGATTTATCGCTCTGGTAGATCGGTACTGACTTACAATAGAGTAATACCAGTGAGGGCGTAAAAATCCATAGTCTCAATAGATGTTGAAATTTTAGCTTTGCGCACATAACTGCTTCATCCTTTTATCATTTATTCCAACGTGAGGAGTTCCTGAGTCAACTCCGATTCTTATTTTTTCCATTTCTCGGAGCAGGTTGAGATTCGCAGCTGATTGCCATGCACTTAAAGACTCTGCCGAGTTCGATCGAGGCTTCTTTCATAGCCTTACCTGTCCTTAGGAATTCCCTTCCTGAAGCCTGAAACTCTCTCTTGGTTTTCTGAAAATCCCGCTTCGTTTTTTGCCAATCATCCGCCATCTGCTGATATGGTGCGGCAATCTTGTTACCCATTTCAGCAAATTGGCCAGGGATTTCGCTTATTTGACGCATGTCATCCAGAAAATCATCAATTTTCTTTTGCCGGAGGCGAGACTCCTCTGCTCTTTCTCTTTTCCAACGCTGATAACTATCATATGTATCCTTGATATCAGCACCAATATCATATGAATACCCTACGTTTACGTCAAAGCCGCTTTTTCCATATCTTGGGCCAATTGATACGCTTTGAAAATCTTTCATATCAAATAAATCAAGCCCTACACCCCAGTCGTTTAGATGGCCTTCACGATCCCAGGAAAGTGAGCCGCTTACCTTACCTATGCCATAGGCATAATAAAGCTCCGCGTTTGTCCCTTCGTAACCAGTTTTAAAGCCAAATGAAGCCGTAACACTCAATCCAACAGTACCGATTGGTGCAGTAAAGGAAACGCCAACACTGGCGTAGCTAACACCTTGATTTTGCCCAAAGTTATAACCTAGACCAAACGTAGCCGAGGCGTTAAAACCAGCCCCAAGGCCGTTAATGTCAATCCCGAGACGAGGGCCAGCTTGAACATTCCCCCCAACTGAAAAACCATTGCCCCATTTTATATCGATGCCAATCCCTCCAAAACCAAGATTTATTCCAAAGGAAATTCCTTTGCTGCTGATGCTCAAAAAGAAATGGCCTGTCGGATCCGTATAAATGATAGGATTACCACGAACATACATATGTCTATTGAAAGCAAAAGCCCCCTGTTCTTCGTCAAACTCTGTGTCCGGCGTTGTGAATACTCCAAGTTGCGGGTCGTAATATCTTGCGTTGTAGTAATAGAAGCCTGTTTCCGGATCATATTCCTGTCCGGTGTACTTTACCGCCGTAATCGCAACCGACGCATCCTCTAAATGATGCTCGATCTCTCCGGTTGCCGGGTTGTACTTGCCCGAATTCGCCAGATCAATCTCACCGTATTCGGTGTACGTAATCCGGAAAACCTCATTCCCCGCACTGTCCGTCACCAGCGCCCCCGACCCGAGGTGATTGTGGCTGTAGTAAACCGTTCCCGTAGGTAGGCCTGTGTAAAGCGCGGAGATTATGCTGTTTCTGCTGTCCGCCAAATCACTGGGCACCGAACCAGGGGAATTGCCCGAACCGCAATTCACTGAAATAAACGATGCAAGCATTGTGATAGCCGCAATACGTGTCCATAATGGAAATTCGTGTTCCTTGCGTTGCGTAGAGATCAGATAAAGTATGAGCAGCAAGGCCAGAACGGCAAACGTACCGATCCGCAGACCTTTACCGGTATTCTCGTGCTGATAGATTCCATAGAAAGTGTAATAGACCTTGTTCGTAAGGCCGCCGATGCTGCTCGAAGAATAACCATCCGCCAGCGCGAACATCGCGCCGGCACCGGCAACAGGCATTGTCGTTTGGACATTTCCGGTAATCGAAGCGAGCTTCTTCTCATCTGTGCCGTAAATGTATTTCGTCGCTTGATAGGCATTAAATGTTCCGGAAGAACTTTGTGAAGCGCCAATATATTTCTCGCGCAGTTCGATACCGTCGCCCAGATACCAGGTCTTAATTAACACACCATTGCGTAAGTGCGTCTTCAAAAAACGCTGCCCGGTATGGTCATAGTAGAATTTTGTATCGCCCACGACAGTCGCTGTGTTCTGCGGGTCCACCTCCGTCGCGCTCGTCATCATGCTATTGCTGTCGTAGCCAAAAGTAAATGGGCCCTTGGTCAGAAGTTGTCCGCTTGTTGACCAGGTGAAAACCTGATTTGCCTGCCACTGGGCAGTGTCCTGATTGTAAACCTCGTCGCTCATGGGGTAAGTCTTCCCATCGGCGTATGCCATACGCCTGTTGGCCTTGAGTTCCAGATTTCCCTTGCTTTCCGGCTGGCCGTCCTTATCAAACTTATACGTGCGCGTAACGCCTGAATCCAGCACGGCGGATTTCAAACGATTCAGGGCATCGTAATCGAATTGGACGGAAAGGCCAGAAATAACATTGTCCTCTATGCTCTGGATATTGTACGAAGTATCATACTGGTATGTTAAGTCGAATAACGGAGCGGTATTGGAGATTTTGAAAGTATCGAGTAGCCCTGTGTTCGCAACATAAGTGTATTGATGCACAATGCCGTTACCGTAAGTAATCTTGCCGATGTGTGGGGCTATGTCGTAGCTAAAGTCGCTGTATTCGGCGTACGTGGTGCCGTTGTGTTTGATCTTAGACACAAAAGATTGGTAGGCATCGACGTAGCTAATCTGCGAATGCGTTCCATCGGGATACATCATATCCGTCACGCGGCCTAACTCGTCTTTGGTTTTGCCGAAGGTCTGCAGGCATGGCATCGCATTGCTATCGGCGCAGAGCGTTTCCGTCGCGTGTGAAAGGCGCCGCACAGTCTGCGTAATTTCGCCGCGCTCGTCGTATGTATAACGTTCCTGAATAGTAAATCCGTCTTTTATATGCGTTAACGTTGTTAGACGTCCCTCGCCATGAGCTACATCTGTCTCATCATATAGATAGGTTATGCTTTCCAGAATATTTGCAGGCGCCGCCACGGCAACCTTCGTCGTTTTTGAAACTCTGCCGAAACCGCCGTTATATTCGAAAGCAGTGACATAGCCTGCGCGAATCTCTGTCTTCAATTTACCAAAATTGGGTTGTCCTGCGGCCAGATAATATTCATAGTCTGTTCTGCCCGCCACCGGGTCATCGATATAGCGTTGTAAGTTGGATCTCCCTACGTAACCGATACTCGTCGGCACGGTGCCTGTCGTCGTTATGCTTTGTGGGGAAATAACTCTCGTAAGCCTTGCCAACGCGTCGTAAACGTAATTCACCGTCGTGGTTTGCAGCGCCGCGTGGTTTGCCTCATACACGATAGCTGTCTTGCCTTCGATGTTATTGTAAGTGCGCTTTTGTTTGCCATCGGGGCTGGTAACAAGTGTGCCTGCGACGGTTCCACCGGGTAGACTGGTGGTCAGATAGTCGGTATGTGTGGTTCTGTTGTTGAACGTCACAGAATCGCTGACACGACCCATTGAATCATAGCTTTTGGCATTCCATTGTGTTGGATTTCCACTGAGCGCATCAAAAGGCTGCGAAATTTTCAGCTCTCTGCCGCGTGAATCATAGCGGCGCTCGATAGCCATGAGTTTTTCGACACCCGCGACAAACTCGGGATACTCTTCACGATATACGCGTCCCAACGCGTCGGCAATCTTTCTGGAGCAATGCTCTTGCGCAAAACCGGTACCGTACTTAACGCAGTCCTTTTTCCATGCAGGCTGCTCGTTATATGCAGAGCGATAGAATGATTTCTTGGAGATTACTGAGCTGCCGTTTTTAATCTCTACGGCTACAACGAAACCCGCATTGTCGAAGGTCGTCGATTCTTCAACGCCCGTTTCGCCGTCTAATTTGTAGTTTGGTTTGCTGAAACGGTAATCCACGCGTTGTGAAGTTATGCGGATTCTTGCCCCATCGATCTTTTTCACAGTATAAGGAAATTGCAAATAATCCGGGTCATATTCGATTTCGGTGCGTATGCCCATACCATCGACAGAATCTTTTAAAAGGCCTGAATCATAGTAGGTGTATGTTTCGGGAACCCAGAGCCCGGTTCCATCGCCGGTTGAAGCATACGTTTCTTTACGCGTAACCTGATGTTTCGCACCCACAAGTCCGAAACCCTGCTGATCAAAATAAGATTTTGCCGATGCAAGAAAATTGACATCCCCTTCTGTGCATTCCGTCGCGCTGAGGCAGTTTTTCTCCGCGTAGGGTAGCCCAATGACGTATGTGGTCGCCGTATCGTTGAAAAACTGCGTGTACTTATATGCGGTCTTGAAATTCCCGTTAGCCTCTAAGCCGCTTTTCGTTGCCAGCGGATTTCCATATGCATCTTGGCTTAAGACTCCGTTATACTTACGGCTTATGAGTATGCCATTTTCATAAGCTTTCTCTTGTGTCTCGCCGACCGTCCTAAATTGCTTCGGCAGCGCCGGATTCGGATTGTTCGACGGATCGTGCGTACAGCCGTTGGTATCGCAGAGCCAGAGTTGTGGCTGTCCGCCGATTTGCTCAGAAAGCAAAGTACCGTCGGAAAGATAGCTGCGGGTAACGCTCGCTTGTGTCTGAAACGGCTTATCTTGGCGATATGTCGTGATCGAATAATTACCGCTATTCACATCCGTAGTTTTCATTTTCTCAAAGCCTAAGGATCCACGTTCATGTACATACCCTGTACTCACTCTACCATTGAAGTACTGGTATTGCATCGCAAAAGTATCATTTCCAGGTACGTTGTCGAGATCCCGATCGCTGGTCGTAATGACTTGGGTAACAAGATAGCTGGGAGAAGAATTAGGAATCCCAGCTGCACCGGAGAGTGATGGTTCAGAACTTGGGCCGCTGCAAGGTGACGGACAGACAGGGCCAGAAAGCTGCACAGCAGATTCATAATTAATGGCTATTTGTACGCCAGAATTGCGTTGAATCGATACTAATAAGTTCGGCTGTTTCCCGGTGGATAATCCAACATGCATGGTGCCACTGTGATTACCGGTTTGACACCAAAAATCCGATTTACCATCGCCATTGAGATCACCGGAACCACAATATTTTTTCATCTCTGGTCTGGTTGGGCCACTCAAAAATTGGCTGACCCAGCTTGTACCTGTCGATATTGCAACGTGCCAAACGCCTGTGGTATCTCCTGTTTGGCACCAGAAATCTGTCTTTCCATCTCCGTTTACATCGCCGGTTAGGCAGCTTTCTTTCATCGATCCAGGTCCCGGCCCGTTCCAGTAAGAAGAATTCCAACCCGTGCCTGTAGATAATGCAACATGCCAAGTACCCGACTGATCGGCTGTTTGACACCAAAAATCCGTTCTTCCGTCACCGTTCAAATCACCAGTCAGGCATGTGTCAGGTGCACCTGGTGCGGGACCGTTCCAAAATGGAGCATTCCAGCCGTTTCCAGTAGATAGTGCAACATGCCATGTAGGTGATTGATTGCCTGTTTGACACCAATAATCTGTTTTCCCATCACCATTCAGTTCGCCGACCAAGCAATTTATGGCGGCATCAGCCGTTGTTGGCCCATTCCAAAATGCACTATTCCACCCGTTACCATTAGACAATGCAACGTGGGACGAACCTGTATGATCCCCCGTCTGACACCAAAAGTCCGTTTTGCCATCACCATTGAGATCCCCTATTTTGCAGCTGTTGCTGGGCGAGCTAGGGCCTGGGCCAGACCAAAAGGGCATAGCCCAACTGCCAGTGGACAATGCGACGTGCCATGTGCTGGATTGGTCGCCTGTCTGGCACCAGAAATCGGTCTTCGCATCACCATTGAGATCACCGCTAAAACAATAGGCGGTCATGTTTGGCCGAGTTGGTCCGCTCATGAATGGAATACTCCAGCCATTACCCGTGGAAAGACCTGCGTGCCAGGAACCCGTGTTATCACCCGTCATGCACCAGAAATCGGTTTTTCCATCACCATTAACTTCACCAATAAGGCATTCACTGCTGAAAGAACCAGGACCCGGCGCGCCGCCCCAAAAAGGCATCGCCCAACTGGCATTTTCAGAGCTCCAGCCAAATGTTAATCTCGAAATTTCGGTCGCAGCAGAATCTAACTCTTGCCAGGTTTTCAGTCGACTGGTAAAAAGTTCTGTTTCATACTGTAACGTATATGCCCGTACCGGCTCACTGCATGTAAAAAGGACCAAACACGAATCTTTATAAGTAACATTAATACCCGCTAACCGCCAGGCAGTCTGTACATAGGAACTTGCCGCATAGCTGACATCCTTATCAGGCCGGCCCGTCTTATCATAATCAAATGTTACGGCGTAGAACCGCGAGGCCCAGCCACCCAGAGTGTAAGTTATCTTTTTCGGATAAAACTGTCCTGCATTTTGAAAGTATTCGACTTCATAATAGTTACCGTGCAGGTCTGTTACGCGCGACAAAGCCCAGACGCGCACAGAGCCTGAATTGATGGGTGTACCACCCACATCAATTGCGATCACCCTTGACGTTCCCGCATCACCGTAAAGGGAGACGACGCCGCTGCGATCAGTGACTCGCCAGGTGCACGCAGAGTCACCGCAGCGATTTCCGCTGTTGAGAACATTACCATCCCAACCAAGAGGTTCGTATTTTGACCACGCTTCGTTCTCTGCGTGGAAAACCGTTCCAACAGGCGCCGATGCTGATGCGCTGACATCAATCAGCCGACCTTCGGGCCCCCCATAAGTATCGCCGCCGCCATAGTTTATCCCGTTGCCATAATTTATACGCGTAATCGTTGGCAATCCTTGTAAACTCCAGCCTACACCAACAACGCCATTTCCACCATTCGAATTATAAGATAGGGCCAGCTTTGGTTGTACGCCGTTGCGTCCTGCCGGAATTTCGACGGGCAAACTTTCTGAATAGCTGCCGTCAGGATTAACGCCCGCATAGATCGGTAAGGCCAGACATAGAGGAAAAATCAATTGTCCATAGCGTACGAACGAATAAAGTAATTTTCTTGTTTTTGCCATAAAATTTAACCTCAATAATTTTGCAGTTCCAGTATCTCCGTGGTATTTAGAGCGCGAGAATATATGCGAACGTCATCCAGACTACCGGCCCAACGCAGGGCAAAGTCGGATCGGGCACCAATGGTGAACGTGCCATTGGAAACGGTTGCGAAATTGATAGCCGACGGACCACCGCCGGCAGGAATCACACCATTCAGAAAAATTGTGGCTTTGCCTTCTGCGTCTAATACACTACAGAAATGCGACCACTTATTTGCGGGCAGGGAAGCGGAGGATGTCAGATTGTTGGCAAAGTTACCGAAAGTAAGGCCTGCCAAGCCGCCAGAAAAGAGAAAGCTGTTTTCGCCCACGTTCGTTGTGCCGTAGCTGAGTGCGAATGCGTTAAGACCGACATTGACAGGATTTACGCGCACGCACATGGTTCGCGCGGAATTCCCCATCGGCAGGCCCGTATCGTTAGAAAAAAAGTATTGATTCGTTCCGTTCAGGGTAAATGCGTTACTTGCGACGCCGTCGGAACCATTGCCCAAAGCAGGGTTCCCCATAGCTGTCAGGCCCGGCCCACCATTGTCTTCGGTTAACCTGCCTGATTCGAATGAGTACTGTCTCAGCAAGCTAGTTCCTAATTGAGAGGAAAGCACGGTAATTTCATGTTGTTCCAGTGCACGCCCATAAACTCGGACGTCATCAATGACTCCAGTAAAGGCTGTCGTCCCTGAAGTATCTCCTTGCCCCACGAGAATACCACCCGCACCGGCAAGAACTGTATTCCAATTTTTTGCGGCCGAAGCTACTTTTGAACCGTTAACGTAAAGCGATGCTTTTTCCCCGTCATATGTGCCACAAAGGTGTGTCCAGGTATTGGGTACTGCAGGCAGGCCGCCGCTTAAGTCATCTGTCCATGCACCAAAGAAAAATTTGGTCGCGGTGCCATCGTTATAAAGCCCAAGCGTCTGTGCTTCTCCCACGGATGGGTTACCGTATCTTATGGCAGTGCCATATGCCCCGGTAGCCGGAAGAGCCGTCGGCATCACCCAGACGCAAGTGGTTCGAGAAGTTGCTCCGGCGGGCAATCCTGTGTCTGAGGCCGTAATCCATTGATTCGCTGCAGTGAAATTGTATGCCCCGACGTTTCCAAAGCGATCGGTCGTCTGTGAGGGGCCGCCAACCAGAGTACCGTTATGCCCATTGTTACTATAATCTGTGGCCGTGAGCGATGCAGCGTCGCTGAATGAATAATAAACCAGCAGACTTGCCGGCACTTGAACCGCCATCTGTCTAATGACTGTGGGGGTGAGGGCACCAGCATAGATGCGCACATCATCGACACGGCCGTTAAAAGCAGATTGTGTGGCATTGCCAGAAGCTTTGCCGATAACAACTCCCGCTCCAAGAGTAGTGGAGGCCACGGACGATCCGGTTCCGTCCTGAATGCCATTCAGAAAAATGCGCAAATTGTTCCCGTCATAGACATGGCACAAATGCGTCCAGGTGTTGAGTTTAAGGGATGTGCCACCCAGAAAATCTGAGCCACCGGCGAAACCATAGCCGCCAGTGCTGGTTCTGTTACCCAGATAAGCGCCGCCAGAGGCCCCATACATCATCGCAACGCAGTTTGTACCGCACTGCGACGCGGTATTTACCCATGCACATATAGTACGGGGGCCTTGGCCGAGTGGCAAACCGTTGTCGAGGCCGCTCAGGTAGGTGTTACCGGAACCGTCGAACTTATAGGCGCCGAAAGCATCGCCATCGACCCCGTTTACCTTTTTGGGATCTCCATATGCAGAAAGATGGAAGGGTGTAAACGCCCGGTCCTGAATATTCGTCGAATCGCTGTTAAAAGTGAACTGGCGTAGCAGGCCCGAAACGGCAAAGCCCGTATTTGAAGTATACGTGGAGGCCAATGTATTTCCGGCAATATCACGAATGCCGGTAGTCACGCGCACTTTGTAAATCCCAGGCTCGAATCCGTCTGCAGCTGACAGCAGAAATGTCTGCGAAGAAATCGCCATAGGCTGCGAGCGCATCTTGACGCAGGTGTTTGGCGCAAAATCGTCCGCGGCCGACGAAATCTGCAGAGTTCCAGAGCAGCTGGAATCGGAGGTATTCGTCGTGATCGTGGATAAATCCAAAGCAAGCGGATCTGCAATCGTTATGGCTACGGGGGCCGCGCCCGGTATTGCATTCGAAAGATCCCCGGGCGTGATGGACGCTATAGTTGGCTGGGTATCACTGCGGTAAATAGACAGGTTCGAGTCTGCGACCTGAACACCGTTGGAGAGGCAGATATGAATTGCATTGTTTCCGCTCGCCAAAGCGGGCGGGCCGTTTACGGGAATTTGTGTTGCTATCCAGCTTCCCTGAACATACTGTTGCACGGAACCGATTGTCAAACCGGAGCCGCATCCTGGTCCCGATGTACATCCCCCACCGCCAAGGCAGATCTGGTAGTTGCCGGATTGATTTGCCTGCCAGGTTATCGTGGTCGAATTGTTTGCGGAATTTCCGCTCACATAAGTCGTCGAGGCCGCAGGCGACGCAAAAGATATTACGGGCAGTGATGAATTGATCTGATAAGAAAGCACAAGCGGCGTGCTTTGATTGCCAGCGGTATCCATGGCGACAGCAATCAAGGTTGAGTAAGTGGAATCGCCAGAGTAGGGGGTGATCCAAGAGCCTGTGAGCTCTGTTCCGGTCAGTACGCTGCCATCATTGTTAAAGATGGGGGCACTCGGTGTCCCCGGGGATGAAGCACCGGTTGCTACTTTATACGCGATGCGCACGCAATTATCAGAGCAGCTGATGGATACACTCTGCTGCTGGGCGTAGGCGCCGTTTCCGATACTGGCTTGTAATACCGGAGCGCTACTATCATTAACGACGATGGCCACAGCTTCGCCTGACTTATTAAACCCTGAATTGTTCTGCACACAGATGCGAACAAAGTAAGTTCCTGAACTATCAAAATTTCCGGAAAGAGGAATCGTCGACGTTATCGCGCTGTTACCGGGCAGATTTGAACCAGTTATATTTGTTCCTCCGGATATCGCCCCAGCATCGGCGCAGCTTGACCCGCCCAGCTTGAGGGTGTAAGAGTTATTGTTTTGCGGATCAATCCGGTAGTCATGGTTCCAGTTAATGACGACCGAAGTCTTCGCCAGACCGCCTCCAGAGCTCACGAAATGCGTCGAGGTTGAATCGAGAATGCTCACACCGATATCCAGATTACCGATGAGCCGCAGTGAAGTGCCCTTGGAAAATGGCATCGATGTAAAGTTTGTCAGGCCGGGAAAAGACAGATCTGCGTTGCCGTTGGCTAACTTGCCCGAAAGTTTCAATGTGACGGTATAAGTGCCTGTCTGTTCGATCGAGGCAATTTTGAGGCTGCCCATATTGGCCAGCTCATAGTTATCCGGGTCTAACCAGCCTTTAATTCTTTGGGAAAAGGTGACCTGTATGCCTTCTAACTTACTGACGGTATTGGATCCCCGGTTTGGTATGGGAACGTAGCTTACCACATAGGGGGCAACTGTCTGGGGCTTGAAGCAGGATGCCCGGGGATTCAGGCAATTTTCATTGGGATCGAAGAATTTACAGCTTCCCGTTAAAGCCAACGCACCAAGAATAGCCCATCGGAGAGACATCTATACATGATCCCCTTCACGCATATCTATTCCTTGAAACCCCGAAAAATCGGAACTGTATTCAACTTTTTTAGAAATTGTTTTGAACGGAAGGCTTTATGGGCGCACAGAGGAACAGCCGGTTGTCTGATAAGCATTTAAGCATGTTCCTCCTCCACGCCAAAGATAGGTAAGACCAGACACCATTGGTCGGCGCGACATGCTGTCAAACACTTAGTGCGCCGCAAGATCGACGACTGGGTCAATTTTCAATGCCTTATGTCAGTTTCAGAAGGAAAGCCCGAGCCCAAAAGAAAAGTGTCCGGATGTGTGATTCTGGACGTCATTTGCGGCTGACCGAGCCGAGCCTCCTAAGATCAGGAATGTGCCCTCTGAGCGCCCCGTCGCCAACCTCTTTCCCAGCTGCGCATGCCTGGTGTCGAAAATCCAGGCATCCATAATTTGCCATACGTAGACGGCAAGCGTGACGCCAATGCTCACCAGCGTAATCTGTTGCCAGGTTTGCGCCTGCGAAGCGTAGCGATCAAACTGCGCCTGTGCGTCCGCCGGATCGATCAGCTCTGTACCACCTTGCGGAGTAATGACATGGTCGGGGTTATAGTTGCGGTATCGGCTATATGCATTTTGCCACATAACCAAAGAAAAAAGAGAAAATACAAAACCGGTACCGACAGCCCCGCCGTAAATGTATCCCCAGGTTTCCCGTCGTTTATATGCTTGCCCCCATCCCGGTAATAAGGCTGACCGCCACATTGCGCCGAGATCAGAAGGGATGAAAAGTTCTTTCATCTGGTAAGCTAATCGGTCTGCGAAGGCGTGAATATCCCGGGAGGTGTGTTCTGAAATTGGTATGGTGACATCAACCTCTCCCATGAGCTCCCGACTCAATACCGAAAGCACTCTGCCTGATAGGTGAATCTTTCCTTCCAATACTTCAAATTTACCATAGACTACGCCGTCCGCTGGCAATGCTTGTCCCATCATCTGGACTTTTTCTCTGTCAGCCAAGTGCGACGCGGTTAAACCGCTTCTGCGAACATAATCTTGCCAGGTATTCCGGTCAATTTGGGCATAGGCATATTTATTGATCGTTGCCTTATAAACGCTCTCGCCAATCTCTTTCTCGAGATATTTATATTCTGTATTCCGGGTTTCGTTGTAAAAATCCAGAAATAAGATTTGTCTCAGGGCTATCTTTCTTGAAATCTTTGTAGACTCAAATGATGTTTCCCGATCTAAGTTATCCGTTTTTAAGCCCTGCGCAAACATATCCATGGGCATGAAAAAAAACATGATTAATGCGAAATATACAATCCGCGGAGATCTTGATCGCCAAAACATATGAATCTGTCGCCTTAATAAGCGAGTCAGAGCGTAAATCTAAAGTTCTGGCCTGGCTTTCCGGCGAAGGTGCCATCCTGGCAGTCGAAAAGCTTTAGGAGATCGTGTCCCTCAAATCCTTCATTATATTCTTCTGCATCGCCTCGTTGGTGCCCCCGCCGATCGAGAGCAGAATCGCGTCGCGCAGCAGTTTTTCCACCGGGTATTCGCGGGTATAGCCGTAACCGCCGAAAACCTGAATCGCACAGCGTGCAACGTATTCGGCCATCTGTGTTGCCGAGAGTTTCGCTGCCGCGGCGGACAGCGATTCGCGCGAATTCGGGTTCACCCGAAGCGCGGTTTCATAGACGAGGGCGCGGCTCGCGCGGTAGCGCGAGTAGGATTCCGCAATGAGCTGCTGTATCTGGCCGAAATCGGCCAGCTTTTTGCCGAAGGCGCTGCGGTCGACGCTCGCATAACGGACCATTTCGTCGAGCGCGCGGCGGGCAATCCCAATCGACATCGCGGCGAGGGTCAGGCGCTCAATCTCGAGGTTGCGCATCATGTGCGTGAGCGCGCCGTGCTCAGCGCCGATGAGATTCTCGGCCGGAACTTCGACGTCTTCGAAAATCAACTGGCAGGTAGGTGACTGGCGTATGCCCATCTTGATCTCTTTTTTGCCGACACTGAAACCCTTCCAGGTCGATTCGACAAGAAAGCTCGAAAGCGCCTGGCGGTTACCCTTTTCGGTGCGGGCATAGACAAGAAAATAACGGCCGACGTTACCGTTGGTGATCCACTGCTTGACGCCGTTCAGAATATACTTATCACTCTTTTTCTCAGCTGTAGTTGTCATACCCAGCACGTCGGTACCGGCGCCGGGTTCAGACATCGCCATCCCGGCTATTGCCGTACCGTCAAGCACAGGGGGGATGTACTTATCGCGCAGGGGTTTTTGCGCCGCATGGTAGAGATTGTTCACAAACAACACTTCGTGGGCGAGGTAGCTCAGCGTAAAAGCCGCGTCAGAATAGCTGAGCTCTTCATGCACAATTACCGACGCCGTCGCGTCGAGTCCATGGCCACCCGCCTCGGCGGGTATCGTGATGCCGAAGAGGTTATATTCGCTACCCATACGGCGCAGCAAAGCTTCATTGAGCGTCTCTTTTTCGTCGAATTCTTTGACTTGGGGTTCGATCACGCCTTTGGCGAGATCGTGCACAAGCTCACGCAGGGCTTTATGATCATCGGTGGGGTTGAATAGGTCAAACATACCGGTCACTCAGCGAAGTCGAAGTGGCCGGAAAATCACTAATTGGTTAATGACACAAGTGTCATAGTTTTAGGGTTAAGATTTTAACCGCAGAGGCCGCAGAGTTACGCAGAGTTTCTTCCTCTGCGCGACTCTGCGTACTTTGCGTTAATTTTATTTTGCCGCCCACTCGACGCAACGGTTCGGCGGGCCGGTTTTTAAACGTCTGCGGTATTTTCGTCGAAGTCTTTTTCTTTGAAGAGCGTAATCAGCACTGCCGGTGTAATCACAAAGTCAGCGAGCAGGGCCAGGGCGATGATGATCGCAGAAAGCAGCCCCATATTCGCGTTGATGAGAAATCCGCTGAACATCAGAATACCAAAACCGACGACGAGAATCACCGAGGTCATGATGAGAGCGCCGCCGGTTTCACGCAGCGTATGCAGAATTGCTTCTTTATTATTTTTGCCTGAGCGGTGCGCGCGCAGGAATTTTGCCAGGAAGTGGATCGTGTCATCGACGGCAATCCCCAGGGTGATCATACCTACAACAGACACACCGAGGTCGACTGTGTAGCCCGTGACACCCAGGAGGCCATAGAGGAACAGCACCGGCCAGACATTGGGAATCATCGACAACAGGCCGATCTTGAGGCTCTTGAAACCCCAGATCATCGACACCGTGATGAGCAGAAATGACGTCAGCATCGATATAATCATACCTGGGATAGCCTGCTTCATGAGCAGGGCGAACATGACCGGAATACCGATCGCGCGCGCCTTCATCTCGGGCATTTCTTTGTCGAGCCAGGCGTTGATCTCCGTCGCGTACTTGACCTGTTCATTCGAGGTCTGCGCGCGGGCAAAGCCGGTGATGCGCATCATCGAATCGTCCGAGTCGACGAGGTTGGTCACGTCAGAGCCCTGCGGCAGGTTTGTCTTGTAGAGGAACATGTACTGCGCGATAAGTTTCCGCGTGTCGGTGCCTTCTTTCGGTTCAGGAATCCGGTATTCTTTGGGATCTTCACCGTGCATGGTTTTATTCATGCGTTTCACAATATCCAGAAGGCTGGAAACATGGGTGAATTCAAACTCGGGTTTGGATAACAGGTAGTTATGGAACTTCTCCACTTTTTTCAGGAATGCAGGATCATAGACCTGGCCCGTTCCACTCGAGCGGAAATTGAATTCGAACGGCATCGTGCCCAGGATGTTCTTATCGATATAATCTGAGGCAATGCGAAAATCCGACTTCTTGTCGAAGTAGGCCATCGTGTTGTTATCGACGTTGATGCGGAACAGGAAGACAACCGAAGCGATGCAGCTGATCACCCAGATTATCAGAATCGAGCGTTTGTATTTGAAGACAAAGTCTACGAATTTCTCATAACCTTTGGTCGGTACGCCGTCTGAGAAGTCGTCTTCAGAAGCCTTGGGTTTCTGTTTGAATGGGATGATCGCCAAAAGCGCAGGCAGTGTGAAGATCGAGGCAAACCATGCATAGACGGTGCCGGTGCCGGCAAAGAGACCGAGGTCGCGGAATGGCGGCATCGACTGTGTGACCAGCGAGTAAAAACCGATCGCGGTTGTCACCGAAGTCAGAAGGCAGGCGAGGTAGTTCTTATCGAGGGTATCGATAATGGCCTCTTCGCGCGACATACCGTGCCGCATGTTCCGCAGGAAAACTGCCATGATGTGGATCGAGTCCGCGATGGCGATGGCGACCATGAGCTGCATGGTATTCGCCGACGCGTTATTGAGCGGCATGCCGAAGATGCCCATGAAGAGCAGCATCGGGAAGATGATCGAGGTGAAGAGCACGACCATCGGCAACAGCATGCCGACAAACGACCGCAGCATCAGTGTCATGGTGATGATGATAAAGAGGAACATGAGCGGCACCAGTGTCTTCTGGTCGTTCATCGCAAATTCGAGGAAGGCGTTGTTGAGCATCACGGAACCCGCGAGCATGATCTGGAAATCGGGGTTGTCTTTTGCGATTTCAGCAACGACCTTCATGGTCGCGGCCTTGGCGTCGGGGAAGGCGTTCGGGAAATCCTGCGGAGCGACAATACGCATCGTGATCTGCGTGAGATCGAGTTTCGGGGAGATCATGAATTTCGTCATGAGCGGATCTTCGAGTAGCTGTTTCTTTTTGGCTTCGAGCTTCTTCGGCTCGTACGGCAGGTCACGGAGGAACTCGCCGACAACGAGGTCATCCCCCTTGGCTTCGGTGTAGTTGAAGTTGGCGAGACCATCGACGCGGTTCGTGTAATCGACCGTCCACAACGCTTTGGTCAGCTTCATCAGCGATTCGAGATTCTGGTTTGTCCAGAGATTGCCCGACTTCGCTTTTATGAGAACGATAAGGATATCTTCGCGGTTATAGACGGCCTGGTGTTCGTCCATAGCCTTCAGGTTGGGATCTTCGCTGTCGAACCAGACGCGGTAGTCTGAATCGAACATCGGTTTTTGGCCCTTATAACCTTCGATGCGTTTCGTCGGGTCATTACGGATTTCGGTCATATACTTGATATGATCGCCGTATTTTTTGCCACGGAAGCCCATGCCGGCAAAGACGATAGCAAGCAGCAGCACGTTTGCGCCGATGATCCACCATTTTCTTTTCAGGACGAATTTGGCGATTTTCAGACCAGTAGATTCTTTTTCCATATATCCTCTTTGCCACCCCTAACGGGGTGGAGTGTTATTTTTTAAGGGGGCTTCAAGCCCCCTTAAGATCCCCCAAACTCAGAAATAATATGATACTAATAAGCTGGCCCTTGTCGTATGATCGAATGAACTGAGCTGGCTGGTCTTCGACGTCGCGAAGCCAAAGAATTGTGCTTTGACTTTGACGCGCTCGAAGAAGCGCTCTTCGTATTCGAGGCGGGCGATGACGTCGCCTTTTTTGTAGTCGGTAAAAGTTCCGAGCAGCAGCGAGCGGTCGCCGGTGTTGTTGAATGTATAGCGAAGGCCGGCGAACACGTGGTTCTGGAAGGGCCGGAAGATATCGAGCTCGTTGAAATTTTTGCCGGTATCGGTGTCGCCAAGCCCTTCGACGATAAAGCCCAGATCCTGGTTGTCGACGATCAGGCCGTTGAACGTGTATTCTACGCCGATTGTGTACTGCGCATACGGTGCCACCGTATTCTTGCCGTCCTGCGACTTCACATCGCCCGCGTACTGTATGTAGGCAATATCGCCCTTCACAAGCAGTGCATCAATCGTGCCCTGCCAGGTCATGCCGGCCTGGTGTATGGGGTTATACGCTTGCGCATATTGTGTCGGTATCACAACGCCAGGAAGTGGCGTAACGATTGCTGTTGCCGGCACATAGGCGAGCTGCGGAAACCTCTTGTACCCATTGAAATAGTAGAAAGAGGTATCCACCTTGCCGAAAAGCTGTTTCTGGTAGCGGACCGCACCCTGTGGCCGCCAGCGGTTATAAGGCGTCTCGTATTTATTTTGGTCCGGATCGTAAATTACCGAAGGAGAGATCGTTTGACCCATGTACTGCGTTTGCGGAAGGGCGCCTGAAAAATCGAACCGGTTACCAGCGATCGGTAGTTTTGCTGGAGTAAAGTAGGGCAGGTAATAAACCTCGAACGTATGCGGATTTTCCTCGCCGATAATGAAGCGCGCACGCAGCGCCGGCTCGCCCACCTTCGGAGCGTCGAAAAAATCCAGCGAGGGATCAGTCTGGTTGAGTATGTCTGAGTGTGCCACCGATTCAACGGTTTTCCATGAGAAAATCTGGTAACCCGCGCGCAGCTCGAAGCGGCTCGTCACAAAATCGGCATAGATGTCCTGCGGCAAAAAACGGCGGCGGTTTGCGTCATAGACATCGACCATGCCGCGCGGGTTCGCACGGAATTCGAGATACTTGCCGGTCTTCAGGTTGAGGTCAATCTGGCCGTCAAAAGTACCGACATGCGTCGGCATTTCCGATTTGGGCGCGTCCTTCGGGAAAAACCAGTAACTCATACCGATATTGCCCTTGTAGTTGAGCCTGGTGTTTTCGGAAATTTCGACGCTCTGCGCCAGGAGCGGCGTCAACGCCAGTCCCGTGAGGCCGCAGAATCCCCTGAGAAACCACTTTAGCATATGGCGTTCCTGAATTAGAAGGCTTTACTGGATGCGCTGCAGGTTGCGCTCGGTGAAGAGATCGGCCGCGAGGCCCGCCTTCATCTTGCGGCTGGTGAAGTCGAGCACGCTCTTCTTCTTGGTCTGCAGGTTTTCCACGGCGATCTTCTGGCTGCGCCATGTGGCGCCGTATTTCTGGTGCCCGTCGAAAGTCATGACCTTGAGCAGTGAGCTTTTACGGTCAAAAAAGTCCTGGCGGAGCACAAGATTGTTATCTTTGCTGATCCACATCTTGATTTTAGTATAACCGCTGTTCGCATAATTAGGTGTTTTTTCGAGTACAAAGCAGTCTTTGCCCTTGTAGTTTTCGTCTGCGAGTTTTTTGTAAGTGAATTTTTCCAGGGTATTGCCGCCGATATCTTCGTAGGTAAATTCGCTGCCCATGAAAGAGCCGGTTTTGCCGGTCGAAGAAATCCGCTTCACACGGCGCAGTTCAGGCAGATAGAGCCACTGGTTATCGTCGCCCTTGGGGTCTTGGTGTGTGAGCAGTGAGGTACCGCGCACGTCGGCGGGTTCAAGAAACTGGATCAGCTGATAATCACGGCTGCCTGCACGCTCGAGTGTCATATTCTTTGTCTTGCGTGTTACGACCGAGCCGTTGGCAGCGATCAGCGACATTGTCGATTCAACGGTTTCATCGCCGAAATTGCGCTGGGTTTTCTCAGCCTTTGCTGCGATATCGTATGCCTCGTCGGCAAAGATTGCAATAGGGAGTAAGAGCAGGGGTAGGAGTTTTTTAACCATTTGGTTAATCTAATTCAGACCTGCAGGTCCGGCAAAAAAAATATACGCTTTTGGAACCGTTTAATGGTTTGCGGGGCCTGCTGCATTTAGTCTCAGCAATTTGTGCCCGAACTTCCCGAAGTCGAAACCGTGCGGCGTTCGCTGCAACCCCTCATCGGCCAACGCCTGAAAAATGTGGTCATTGCCGATGGGCATTTGCGCTACCGCGCGACACCGGCACTGGCAAAAAAAATTACCGGTGAAAAACTCAGCGAGCTGCTGCGCATCGGCAAATACCTCTTACTGAAATTTCCCTCAGACACGCTGGTGTTTCATCTCGGTATGACGGGCCGCCTGCTGACAGGCCAAAAACAAAAATCTCCCTACGTCAAAGTCCTGTTCCAGTTTAGCATCGACCGTCTCGATTTTATCGACGTGCGGCGTTTCGGTTTTGTACTCGCGGGCGCCGCCGGCGAAAAGTCCCTGCCGCGCGGGCCCGATGCCCTGGCACCGATCGACCGCAGCGGATTTTACCGGCGCATCCATGCCAGCAAAGCCCCGATCAAGGCGCTGCTGCTCGATCAAAAGGTCATCGCGGGCCTCGGTAATATTTACGTTTCTGAAATTTTATTTCTCGCAAAAATCCATCCGGCACAAAGGGGGATAGATCTCGGCGAAGATGACGTCTTGCGCATTCTCAAGGCAATACCGAAGGTGTTGAAACGCGCGATTGAAGCCAAGGGCAGCAGTATTTCCGATTTTGTCTACGCATTGCCCGGAGAAAAAGAATATTCCACCGGCAATTACCAGAGCAAATTTCTTGTCTATAGCCGTGACGGCGAAGCGTGTAAGGTATGTAAAACGAAGATTAAGAAAATTGTGCAGGGTGGGCGAAGTAGTTTCTATTGTCCGGGTTGTCAACCCCACCCCTAGCCCCTCCCCTTATAGGGGAGGGGACTCAGGTTCCCCCCTATAAGGGGGGATGGGGGGTTAGTAGTTAGAGAAAATCTTCCCCGCCGGGAATTTTTTGCGCGCTAAAATCTCGCGGCAGTTGGCCATCATCTCATTCGAACCCACCAGCAGAATCGCGCCAAAGTCACCGAGGTCGAGGGTGTCGACGAGATCCTGAACATATGCCTTGTATTCGGCATTGGAAAAAGCCCGCAGCTGTTTGATGCCGAAATCTTCGCGGAGGCAATCCAACTCAGGTTCGACATTCGCCGAGGCAATGCCATAGAGGAGGGTGTCGGCGGTAAAACCGCGCTTTTTGCGCTCCAGCATGGCCGGCCTGATCGCCGAGATGCCGGTGCCATGTGTGAGATACAAAAAGGGGTGGCGGTCGCCGAAATCGGCGGCAAAACCTTTTCCCTGGGGGGCCGAGACGGCAACGCTTTGCGCCGGCAAGGCTGTGTCACGCGAGAGAAAAAGCAAATGCGCTTCATCGTGATGCGAGGCAATCGCCAGAAATTTGGGTTTTTCGCCTTCCCTGAAGGCGAGGGAAGCGTATTGCCCCGCGACCAGGTTATACCCCGGGGGTTTCTCCAGCAGCAGGTGGGTAAAGCCACCCCGGTCTTGTCTGCTCTCACGTACCTTGAGCTGGGTCATAGCAGGTGGATGTGTTTTTTATAAGCCTTTTCGAGAAACTGTGTTTCATGGCCACGGACATACTGAGTGAATTCGAAGAATACTTCGCGCGAGACGGGCTTGGTTGCATTATAACCTGCCTCGAAAACCTTGTAGAGCTCGGTGAAGCCGGCAGTGCGTGCGGCCAGCCAAACCGGGCGCATTACGACAGGCGCGAGGGGATGTTTGGAGAGTTCGAAAAAAGATTCGAGATTGTGCACCACGAGCCGCAATTGTTCGACGCGGTCTTCGAGGCGATTGCATTTTTTATAGACCTGCGGCAGTTTTTTCAGGTCGATGTGCTCGACGTCGCCGTGTTTCACGATGAGTTTTTTGTTTTTACGCAGGTGATCTGCCATCTGCCGGTCGAGCCGGTCGGTGACTTCGTTCAAAAGCAGCAGGTTCTCGATACGACCCCGGCTCTTTTCAGAGAGCATACCCTTGAAGCGGTTATAGGTTTTGAGAGCGAGGTCGTCGCGTGCGGCTTTGCCCTCGAGGGTATAAATCTCTTCGAAAAAATAATCGGCGAGCGAGCGCGTCGCTTCCTGGCTGAAATATTCTTTGTAAGTCAGGTGCGAGCGGCGCACATAGGTATTGACGACGATCTGGTGGTAAGGGTCGACCATGGACATGGATGTCTAAGGGTTGGCAGCAACAGTAAGGCTGCGGCTGCCGACCACCGGGCAAAACTGCTTTCCGGGGGCGCGGGACAATCAAAATGCGGTGGATTGTTTCGCGTCGCTAAAATTTCTTCTTTTGTAACCCTCTTATTCGCGCTCAGTAGCGGTGTTTTTGCCGCCAAAGAAAAGGTTCGCTTTACTTTGGTGCAGATCGAAAAACGTTCATATCTCTCGCTGGGCAACCTGAAACGGGTACACAACGACTTGACTGTCAGCTATAACGCAGGGGAAGAGCAGGGTGAAATCCGCTTTGGTAAGCGGATTATCCTTTTCTCCCTGGGCAAGGCCGAGTACCAATCGCAAAATGAAATCCGCGAGCTCGACGGCGAGGGTGTCATCGAGGACGATGGTTTATTTTTTTCGCGTGAATTTATCGAAGAGATTCTGACAGAGCTAAGCCTGCCGGTCTCATACAAGTTTCAAAAGAATAATCTGATTATCGTGCGCGATAAAGAGCGCGAGGGCCTGCAAAAGCTCGATTTTATCTATATCGACGCCGGCCACGGCGGCCGCGACTCGGGGGCGCTGGGGTATTTCGACTATGCCGAGAAGGATATCACGCTCAGCCTTGCGCATGCGCTGAAAGACCAGTTGGCCACCGATTTTCCCAAGGTCAAGATTTACCTCACACGCAGCGGCGATAAATTTATCCGTCTCGAAAAGAGAAGCGAGCTGGCGAACAAAAGGCTTAACGGTGCGCCCGGTACCCCGGGCGCATTCGGCATTTTTGTCAGTGTCCACTGTAACTCCCACCTTTCGCCGAAGGTCAAAGGTTTTGAGATCTATTACCTCGCTCAGAACCCCGACAATAAACAGTCACGCGAACTTCAACTCAGGGAAAATCAAGGCTTTGAGAAGAGCGGTTATATCAAACGCCTGACGAGCCAACTCATGAACGCGCAGATTCAGCGGGAGAGCAAAACACTGGCGCGGGCCGTGTTTAAGGGCATCAGCATTCGCCTTGACGGTATGATTAAACCGCGAAAAGTGAAGAAGGCGGATTTTGCGGTTTTGAGGGGCTCACTCATGCCGGCAATCCTCATAGAAACAGGCTATCTGACAAACAGGGACGACTTGAAGAAATTACGCAGCAGCGAATATTCCAAAGCCTTTGCCGCCGGGGTCAGCCGTGGTATCGGAGCTTTCTTAGGTGAACTTTCAAAAGCTGAAAAATAAATTTTTAGGCTTCTTCCCGGCAATCACGAACAGGCTGAATACCTTCCTGGCTTGGCTGAGTGTGCCGCTGAACCGTTTTCGTTTTCTCACCCTCTTGTTGGTCGTCGATTTTATGGCCTTTATGTCGCTGACCAAAAGCAGTTATCTGCAGCTGTTGAACCCGGTCGCATTTCTATCCGTACCGCGCGCTGAAAGCTACCAGACATTGGAACTCTATTTCCCGCGCTCGCTGTCGCTGACCGGTGTCGAGAAAATCTACGCCGAAGACGAGGCCGTGCCCTCGACGGGGCTGGGTGATGCAAAACAGCCGGCCGCCGCGCCGAAAGAAGCTGCCAAGGTGCTCGACGATGCGGCTATCCAGGCCGAGGTCATCCTTATTAAAAAACGTTCCGCAAAACCTCTGGCCAAGGTCGATACGCTCGAGCTGAGCCCCGCTGAAGCCGCCGCGCGCCGCATCATCTATGAACTCGTTGCAGGCCCCGCGGGTGAGCGTGGGTCATTGAAGGCGCGCAACCTTTTGAAAGAAAAAATTTTCCTGCGCGCGCTCTGGACCTACCAGGGCAAACTCTACATCTCGACCGAAAAAGCCGCGTGGGAAAAAATGTCGCCCAACGAACAAAAAGTGACCGAATATTGCATTCTGGAATCACTCAAGAAAAATCTTCCCGCTGAAAAATTTGCTCTACTAAGAGAATAATATGTCACAGATTACGCCCCAGGAAATTGAAGGCGCCGCAAATTTTTTGCGCGCCAAGGTGAACTTCCCGCTGCAACTCGGTATCATCCTGGGTTCGGGGCTCTCGGGCCTCGCCGACCGCGCTGAGAAAAGCGTCGCGGTTCCGTACGGTATGGTGCCGCATTTTCCGCAGTCAACCGTCGAAGGCCATAGCGGAAAATTTGTCGGCGGTTTTATCGAAGACACCTCGGTGCTGATGATGCAGGGCCGTGTGCACTTTTACGAAGGATATACGATGCCGCAGGTGGCGATGGGCGTGCGCCTCATGGCCGCGCTCGGCGTAAGAACCCTCATTGTCACCAACGCCGCCGGCGCTGTGAATACCAATTATACTCCCGGGGATTTCATGCTGATTCAGGATCACCTGAACTTCATGGGGGTAAATCCCCTCATCGGCAAACACTATAGCGAGTGGGGCGAACGTTTTGTCGACCAGAGCGATACCTATTCTCCCGAACTCATGGCGCGCGCCCGTGGGGTTGCCAAGGCATATAACGTAACGCTGCGCGAAGGCGTCTATGCGGGCCTCACAGGCCCCACCTATGAAACTCCGGCGGAGATCCGCATGTTACGCACCATGGGGGCCGATGCCTGCGGCATGAGCACCGTGCCTGAAGCGATTGTTGCCCGCCAGTGCGGTATGCGCGTCCTGGGTCTGAGTATCATCACCAATATGGGTGCGGGAATGGCATCGCCTCTGCACCACAGTGAAGTGGTTGAAATTGCCGAAAAGCGCAAGACCGATTTCCAGAACCTGCTTTCCGGCATCATCAAAACCATAAACGCCGAGTAGCAGCTTCTCTTAGAACCTATCTCAGCAGCCTTTAGGCTTGGCGTTTCTACGAAACGCCCAGATCGAGGCGCGATCTTCGATAACCTGACACTGCTTCAAAAAACAGAAATCCTCGCCATTTCGCGGAGCGAAATGGCTGCTGAAGCGGCGAAGACGCCTGCTTTCTGCTTTTTGAAGCTCGATAATTGTGCGCCTCGATCTACTGAGATAGGTTCTTAGTCTTTTGATTTACGCCCTTTTCGGGATTCTGTGGATGAGTCTATATGCATCCTGCGAAGGCGCGTTCTCCTCATCCCAAAGAACACCGGATAGTTCTGAGTTATTTCCATAAAGAAAACTCGCACACCCTGAAAGTTTACGAAGCCGAAGGCGGTTATGCGCAACTGAAGCGCATCGGGCGCGATGAAAAAGAAAAATGGAATCCGAACGCGATCATAGACGAAGTCAAAAAATCCAACCTGCGCGGCCGCGGTGGTGCGGGTTTTGCCACCGGTATGAAGTGGTCGTTTGTACCCAAAGACAATGCCGAACCGAAATACGTCGTCTGCAATGCCGATGAATCCGAACCCGGTACTTTTAAAGACCGTTTCATGCTCGAAGAAATTCCGCATTCGATTATCGAGGGCATGATCATCGCGGGCCTCGCGCTCAACAGCGAGCAGGGGTATATCTATATCCGCGGCGAGTTCTACCAGGGTTGGGAGCGCATGGAAGCGGCGCTTGCGGAAGCTTACGCAGCCGGTTATCTGGGCGACAATATTCTCGGCACGGGCCGTAAATTTCACCTCGCCACATACCGCGGCGCCGGCGCTTACATCTGCGGCGAAGAGACCGCGCTGCTCGAAAGTTTAGAGGGCAAACGCGGCCATCCCCGCCTCAAACCTCCTTTCCCTGCTTTCAAAGGCCTCTATGCTTCACCGACTGTTGTGAACAATGTCGAGACATTCGCAACCGTTCCGGCGATTTTCCGCCTCGGCGGCGAGACCTATGCAAAACTCTGCAAGGGCAATGAAAAATCCGGCGGCACAAAGGTGTTTTCGATTTCAGGTCACGTGCAAAATCCCGGTGTGTATGAAATCCCACTGGGGCTGCCGCTCTCCGAAGTGATTGAAATTGCAGGGGGACTCAAACCGGGGCGGACACTCAAGGCTGTGATTCCCGGCGGCAGTTCAACGCCGATACTGACGCCCGCCGAAGTAGAGAAGGCCATTTTTGATTACGAGGGTATGGCGGCGGTGGGTACCTTTCTGGGGTCGGGCGGCCTCATGGTGCTCGACGATACCACAGACATGGTCGAGCTCACTTACCGTGTGGCGCACTTCTATGGTCATGAAAGCTGCGGGCAGTGTACTCCCTGCCGCGAAGGCAGCCGCTGGGTTGCCGACGTGGTGCACCGGGTGCGCGATAACCATGCGCAGGTCGACGACCTCGATACGCTTTTGAGCTTCGCCGGTAACATGGGCAATGGCACGACGATCTGTCCGTTTTCAGATGCAGTCGTGATGGGTGTTACGCCCATCATCAAAAAATTCCGCGCCGATTTCGTCAGCCGCATTACCGCGGGCAAGGAATCCACTCATGTTCAGTAAAATACGCGGAATATATAATTCGATTTTTACCACCATCCGCGCGAAGCTGATCGCGATTATTTCGCTGATCGTTCTCGCGAGCGTGTTGCTTTTTACCGGGATTTCACTCAACATGTTCCAGTCGAGCATGTCTGAGATGGTGAAGCTCAACAACGGTAACAACGCCAAAATGCTTTCCGATAAAGTCGAGGGCGAACTTAAGGGCAATGCTGAGCAGCTGCGCCTTCTGAGTTCCCTGTCGCGACAAAGCAGCTCGGTGATGAATGCGTATTTTAAAGATGACAGCGATTTTCTTCTCGTCGCCGACTTTGCCTCGCTGGATTCCGAGCCTTCTAAAATCTACTACCGCGAAGAAAAACTCGATCGCCTGAATCTCACGGTTTCGTCGCTGACCACTTTTCTGAAATTCACCGCCGCAGATGCGAAACAGATCCGCGAAGGCAAAACCATCATCAGGGCGCTGACCTCGCCGCGGCAAAACGTCTGGCTCTATGTCGTGCCCGTCAGGGAAAAAGGCAGCGAGCATGGCATTGCCGCAATCATGAACGGCGACTCGCTTTCGGCCCTGTTTTCTGCGGTTAAATCGAAAGGAACATCGTCTTCTCTTTACAGCGCGATGCTCGTCGACGCCGAAAAAAAGCTCGTCGCGCATTCGGATAACCGTAAGTACAAGGCATCGCAGAATATGGCCGATCACCCGGCCGTTGACATCGCCTTCAAGAAATTTGCGCAGAATGTCGTGACCGGGGTGCAGCGTTATTCGCTCAACGACACCAACGAATATGGCAGCTACCGGAAACTGGCTTTCGGCGGTGCCGGCCTGATTACCACGGTGAACGAAGATATCGCCCTCGAAGGGGTACGTTGGGCGCGTATCCTGACTATTTTGCTGGCATTTCTGATCATCACCATTGCCATTCTGTTCATCTACTTCTTTGCCCGCACAATTTCTGACCCCCTGAAGCGGCTCGTTGGCGCCACACAAACCATCCGCGGCGGAAACTACGATGTCAAACTCGAAAATTCATCGCGCGACGAGACGGGTGAACTGACAAATGCCTTTAATGAAATGGCGGCGGGCCTTAAGGAACGCGAGCATCTCAAAGGTGCTTTCGGTAAATTCGTCAACGAAGAGGTGGCGAAGATGGTTATGCGCGGCGATCTCGCGCTTGGCGGTGAATCCAAAACAGCGACGGTATTTTTCTCTGATATCCGCTCGTTTACCTCGATTTCTGAAAAACTTACGCCACACGAAGTTGTCGGTTTTCTCAACGAATACATGACGCTGATGGTCGAGATTGTGCATAAACACCACGGTGTTGTCGATAAATTCATCGGCGATGCTATCATGGCGATCTGGGGAGCGCCCGTGACGCGGCCCAATGATGTGGAAAATGCGCTCAACGCGACGCTCGAGATGCGCGCCGCGCTGCAGAAGTTTAATGTCGGCCGCGGCAGTAAAAGTAAACCCATCATCCGTATTGGCATGGGGCTCAATACCGGTGACCTGCTCGCGGGTCAGATCGGTTCGAATGACAGGCTTGAATATACCGTGATCGGCGATACGGTTAACCTCGCCTCGCGGATTGAAGGCCTCAATAAAACCTTTGGTACCGACATCCTGATCAGCGAGAACACCTATGAACTCGTGAAGAAAAACTACAGCTGCCTTCAGCTCGAAAAGATCAAAGTGAAAGGTAAAGACGAAGCGCAGCGCGTCTATGCGGTATTAGGCAAAGCGGGAGATCCCAAAGCGCCGAAATCTTTGGCCGAACTGCATAAACTGATCGACCTCTATCCGCAGAAAAAAACGACCAAATAGGAAAATATGAAACTAAGCCGTCGCGATAAAGTCGTTACCGTCATTCTGATTGTAGTCATGCTGATACTGATCTATATCATGCAGTGCCACTGGCGCAACCGTTTTGGTTCGCGCGGCGAATCTAAACCTGTGGGCCATGTCGAATACAAATACCACCAGGTACAGCGTAAGTTTTCTGACCGTATGCTGTGGGAAGATGTCGAATCCAAATCGGCGATCTATGCCTATGACTGGGTCATGACGAAAGATAAATCCGATGCGCGGATTACCCTCAATAACGGCATGAAGGTCGATATGGACCCGGAGTCGATGGTCGAGATCGATGAAACCCGCGACGGCGTGGGGCTCACGCTGCGCGACGGCACGATCCGCGCCGACACGCGTACATCGAAGAACGGCAGCATTACCGCTGCAGATGGCACAAAAATCGATCTGTCAGGCGCCGATGCCCAGATTACCACCGACGGGAAAAACGTATCTGTGGATGTGAAAGAGGGCAGTGCTACGCTCAAGAACCGCGACAAGGAATCGAAAGTCGGTGCGGGTGAAATCGGCAATGTCAACACCTCGGGTTTCAGCAAAGAAAAGACGTCGATTATTCTCCGCTCTCCCGCACAGGGTGCCGTTCAGGAGAGTGCATCCGCACCGGTCAATTTTGCCTTCGATGCGCCGCCGGGGTCTGACAATTGCAAAATTTCACTCTCGGGAAATAAGGCCAAAAGGCTGCTTGCCGTAAGCGGTGGTTCGCGCAGCGAGCGGCTCGCAGACGGCACGTACAAATGGCGTGTGACCTGCAATCAGAAAGGCCAGGCGGTCTCTTCACCCACAGGGACATTCCGTGTCCGGCCCACTGCAAATTTCGCACTCGTGTCTCCTTCTCCGGGGCAGGTCGTCTATGCCAATCAAACTGAGAACCTGGCGCTGCGCTGGCGCAGCAATGGCCCTGTCAAAGCCGAGCTTTCGCGCAGTGCTGATTTTTCAAGTCCGGTCAAAGCCAGCGAGACGGGCGGGCAGAGCCTTGCGGTGCCCAACCTGAAGCCGGGAAAATATTACTGGCGTGTCTATCCTGCGGGTGACAGGGCGCAGGCGCTATCTTCCTCTTTCACAGTTTCTGAGAAGGGCGAACTTCTGGCTGAAAACACCGATAAGAATAATCAGACCGGGAAAAAGAACAAGTCAGAAAAGACCGAAAAAGCGGAAAAGCCAGAGAACTTCCGCATCACTGCGCGGGCAGAATCCCGGGTGAATATGGAGCCGGATGCAAAGACGGCGGGTGTACGCATTTCGTGGACACCTGTCAACAAGAAGCACCAGTATCGCGTACGCATCGCAGATAGTAAGGATTTTTCCGGAGAGCTGGTGACGCGCGACGTAACGGGAAAAGGCCAGGCCACAGTGCCGCTGGCTCCCGGTGAATATTTCTACCGCGTAGACGTCCGGAAAGGAGCGGGAACCAGGCCCATGGCTTCGACCTTACCGCAAAAAATTACCGTGACGAAAAAGAAACTGCCGCCACCACCGCGCGTCAAATCTGTGCAGGCCGATTAAGCTTCCGGTACAGCCCGTTTTTTCTTGACCACATTGCCGTCAAAGCCAGCTGTACTTATGAAGTTTAAATACGTTCTGCTGGCCGGTTGCCTGGCAGCAATCTCTTGCGGCAAGAGTTATGAAGAATTGCTGCAGCATGGTACCGAACAGCGCAAAGCACAGAAATGGGCCGATGCGAAACAAACGCTCTTTGCTGCGGCGGAAAAAAAGCAAACGGCCGAGGTCTATAAAGAACTGGGGAATGTCTTTCTGCTCGGTGAACAGAACCTGGGTGAAGCGGAGGGTTATTATAAAAAGGCCCTGGGGGTTGACCCCACCTATATCAACGCCGAATTTAACATGGCGGTTGTAGCCCTAAAAAAATATGAAATGACGCTCGACGAAAGGGGTAAGGGCAATGAAGTTTTGCTCGATGATGCCGACAAATGGTTCAAAAAGGTCTATGCGCAAAACCCGAATTTCGGCGTGGGCATTGAAGAGATGGCAAAATATTATTATTACCGAAGGGATTACAAAGCGGCGCTCGAGACCGCCCAAAAAGCCATCGCTGTGGATAACCGCAATTCGAATGCCTATTCGGTCATGGGCCAGATCTATTACAGCGGCATCAAGGATTTCAAACAGGCATTTGAAAACTTTGAGCAGGCGCGATCTCTGAACAATAAAGATGCCGATATCGTCTATTTTCTCTGGGCGACGAGCGAGAAGCTCAAAAAAACCCAGGATGCCGCACAATTCAAGACCCGCTATGAGCAGATGCTGAAACAAGAGGGTTTGGCTGGCGATCAGGCCAAAGACCGGGTCAAAAGGCTCGAAAATCAGCTCCGCGGGGGATAACTCCCACCGCTGGCCCGCAAGTTTGCCCTACGGGAAGGCCGATAAATAGCTGTGGGGTTGCTCTCCAAATCTCTTAAAAAGACCGGCCAGGAAAGAACTGCCAAACCCAAACCAGCGGAAAAAGCCGAAGAGAAACCATCGGTAGGCTGGCTGGGGCGCACCTTCAGCGAGCGCACCAGGGCTCTTACCGATAAAATCGACCTCGAATCGCAGTATGCACGCCTAGAGGCGCTGAGCCAGACGGGGGAAATTCCGCCCCCGCCCAAGGCTTCGCTGCGTGAACGCGCGAAAAGATTTCTGACGGGCCTTTCAACCCCCGGCAAACCCCAGATCGATGAACGGGTGGTGGATGAACGCCCGAAGCTGAGCCTCAGGCAGAAGGCCGCGATGCTCATGCGCAAAATCGGCGGTTTTGGCGGTGAGGGCGGCGACGCGGGTGGCATGGCGGGAAAAGCCGAAACCGGTAGCGCGGGCGCTCCGCCCAAAAGCGGTGCGGATGCCCATCCGCTGGACGATGAACTTCCCGCGCCTGGTTTTTTCCCCTGGCATGCGCTTTCTGAAGAGGGCGCCTTGCAGTCTCACATCGCCTTCGGTGAAGAGCCGCACCCTGAACATTTTATGGTCACGGCAGAAAGCACGCCCGCGCCCGAAGCTGCCCTAATCCCTGAAGAAGCAAAATCGCCGCTCTCTGCCTTTGCGGAAACGATGGAGCGGATAACGGAGAATCTTAAGAACCTCCATGTGCAGTTAGATAGCCATTTGCCTGGCGGCCCTGGCCTGACAGGCGGTAATTTCATCCGCGATGTACAGGTCGAGCGCCCGCCCGCGCCGCCCGCTGCTGCGGACCAACCGCCGCTGATCAGCCACCATGTACCGATTGAAACTCAGGTGCAGGGCGCTGTCGCCGGTGCGGCGCCAGGCGGCATCCCGGGCGGTGGCGGTGGCGGAACTTTTATTTCTACCGGGGCAGGCCCGGCGGCTGCACCTCCCGGTGCCCAGGCAATGCCTGCACCGCAGGAAAAACCCAAGGATGTCTTCTGGCCGAAGGATCTACCCCTCGACATGCCGGCGCGCGATATCAAGTTGAACGCCGACGGCAGCGTGTCTGTCGTTCCCGGCCCATTCCAGTTACCTTATCTCGCCGAAGATATCGCTCCGCCTGAGAGTGCAATTTCACATTTTACGCGCAACCTGAAAAACGCGGAAACTTTTATCGGCGAAGGCGAGTTGCAGCTGACGCGCATTATCTACGAGCGCCTGCTGACAAAAATTGCCGACGAAGAAGCGCAGCGCAAGATCAAGGCCAACCTCGAGGCGCTCGACAACTACAAGAAGTCGCATGACTGGGGCAATTTTATGCCCGTACCGCCGTGGCAGCAGCCGCCCTGGGCCGGCAGAAACCCATGGCAGGATGTACCACCGCCACGTGTCAGCGTTTCCGAGATGCCGGTCGAGGCGAAGAATATTACCATCAATATGGATAAGGGCTTTTTTGAAATCGCCCGCTCCATATTTGAACTGAAGGACGCCATCCAGGAGAAAAAGGGTGAGGCTGGTGCCGGTGAGGGAGAGGAGGCCGCTGCAGAGGGTGAAGCGGGCGCCGATGCTGAAGGAGAAGACGCCGAGCGTCGCGGCGGTGCCGACCGCCGCCAGGGCGGTGTGGATCCGCGCGGCGAAGGTGCGCCTGATCGCCGTAAGGGTGAGGGGCGAAGGGCCGAAGACGGCGGCGGCGGTGCGGCCGATGAGGCCGCCACACCCGAAGAAGCAGGTGAAGAAGAACTACGCACCGGCGAAGATCGCCGCAAGGGAGAACCTGATCCGCGCGGCGAGGGCGCTGAAGAGCGCCGCACTGGCCGGGACCGACGGGTCGACGAAGGCGACCGCCGTGACGAAGGTTTTGAACAAAATGCGCCGCCACCGCCTTTAGCGGCAGATGGCCAGGGAGCTGCAGAAGAAGAGCCAACGGCCGACGGTGTCATGGAGCCGCCGAAAATTCCAGACATGTCGCCTGACGGGCAGGCAATGTCGCCTGGCGGCGGCGATGATGAGGGCGGCTCGGGCGAAGACAAAGAAGAAGAGAACAAGGTCCAGGAAATCCGCGGCGTTCTCGAGCTGAAGACGCCCGACCAGGAAGACACCCCCTTTCTCACGCTCACCTATGATTTTACCAAAATACCGCATGCCTACCGGCTCGCAAAAGACAACGGCATTTTCGAATACGCGTACTATAAATACAAACCGATGCTGGTCAAGGCGCACCAGTTCATCAAACGCAAGCAGATCACCCGTGCGCTCAACTACTACCGCGTGATCCGCGAACAACAGATTCCCACCGAGTTCCGGCACATGGTTGATCGCAATATCAAAGACATTACCGAGTATCTGCAGAAGTATCTCGTTACCCGGGCATCGTGAACGGGTTCTTTCCACTGGGTATTGGAATTCTTTTCGCCGTCTGGCATTCTTTTGCCGACGCTCTTGCCTGGCGCATCTATACGGCGTATTATTCGCCGCAGCGCAAAAGCATCCCCGGAAAGGTTTCGTTTATCTTTTCCCAGTCGTCTGTCTGTGAATACTGTTCAGCAAAGGTTTCATGGTTAGGGCTCATTCCCATTATTGGTTTTTTTCTCGTCAAAGGTAAATGCGCCAATTGCACTCGCCCGATCTCGTGGCGGTTTCCGGTTTTTGAAGCGCTGGCCTTCGTTTTTGGGCTCTGTGTTGGTTTTATGAATGCCGCGCCCGCCGAGTTTGCGGTTATTCTCATCGCCTATGCGCTGTTATGGATCGTCATCACGGTCGATTACCGCATGCTCTTGATTCCCACAGAGGCGATTCTGGGCCTGCTGGTATTGGGGATCTTCAACCTGCTGGTGGTGCGTTACCCGCAATGGTTTTTATTCAACAATTTTGATCTCGCGCTCGATCTGGCGGTGAGTTTTGTCTGGTATTTCTTTTTTCACCTGCTGCGTATCTTATCAGGTTACAAGATGGGTTTGGCCGATGTGCGGCTTGTACTCGCATTGGGATTTCTCCTCGGGCACCCCTATGCGATCTATTTGCCGGGTTTTGCCGCAGCTTTGGCGATTATCTTCTACTTGCTGAGGCGGCGTTCTGTTTTGATCTATGCGCCGTCCGAGACGCAGATACCCTTCGGCGTCTTTTTGAGCGTCGGGTATCTGCTGATGTATCTGTTACGCGGCTTTGCCGCGTAGCCGTTATTTCTTGAGGGGAGTTCCCACGAGAGCCGCAGCAGCTGCTGCCGTCATGGTGAACTCACGTTTCGCGCGCATTTCTTTGAAGTTTTCGTAAAATGACGCAATGCTGATGTAGAAAAAACCCGCGGCGTACATGACCATAAAGGGTACGAACATGGTGCGGTCGAAAGCAAATGCGGTATAGATAATCATGAGGCTGTAGATGCCCATGAGGAATTCGAGGAAGGGCGTTTTGTCGAGTTTCACGTGGCCCGCATATTTCATACGGTCATTGATCTTATCTTTTTGGCCTTCGATGCGCAGTTTCGGCGTGCGGATAAAAGTCGACTTCTTACCGATCAGTGCCTGCCAGACAGCGCGTGTATTCGAGACCGCAATACCGGTACCGATCATCGTGAGCACGGGCATCCACGCAACGCGGTTGAACCAGCGGTTGTAGAGAACTTTTTGCGAAACCAGGTACATCGCAATCGGGCCGAATGTGCCGAGGGAGAAAAATACCGCGGCGATGCCGATGATGGCATCGGGTACATTGCCGAGGCGCTCGCTGAAATAGAGTACGGGCAACGTCGCGAGAATGTTAATCACCATGAGCGGGTGCACCAGATAGTTCGTCAGATGCGTCAGCGCCTCGAGTTTTACCTTCCAGGGCAGGTTTGTGCGGAGGATCGTCGGTGCGAGTTTAACAGTCGTCTGGATTGAACCCTTGCACCAGCGGAATTGCTGCGACTTGTAAGCCGAAACCGTGGCGGGCAGTTCTGCGGGATTAACCACGTCGACGATGTATTTGAAGCGCCAGCCCTTGAGTTCAGCGCGGTAAGAGAGGTCAAAATCTTCGGTGAGCGTGTCGGCCGACCAGTTACCCGCATCATAGATGCAGCTCTTGCGGCAGATGCCGGCTGTACCATTGAAGTTCATCCACAGGCCGCTGCCGCCGCGTGCGATCTGTTCGATCGTGAAGTGGCCGTCGATACCTAAACTCTGGCCTTTTGTCAGAATGCTGTAATCGGCGTTGATGTGGCCCCAGCGTGTCTGCACCATGCCAATGTCGTCTGCTTCGTAGAAGTAGGGAACGGTCTTTTCGAGGAAGTCGGGAGCGGGCAGAAAGTCGGCGTCGAAGATCGCGACAAATTCGCCCTTCGCAAGCTCTTGCGCTTCTTTGAGCGCGCCGGCCTTGTGGCCCTGGCGGTTCACACGGTGGATGAGTTTGATGTCAAAACCTTTCTTTTTGTAGAAGGCTACCTTCTTGCGCACGAGGTCGGTCGTCTCGTCGGTTGAATCGTCGAGCACCTGTACTTCGAATTTATTCTTCGGGTAGCGTACCTGCATCGTGGTGTCGATCAGGCGCTCGGCAACGTAATACTCGTTGAACATCGGCAGCTGGACAGTCACCTTCGGCCAGACCTTCATTTTTGTAACGAGCTCTTCGAGACGCGCAGGATCCGATTCGCAGTTGCGGCGGTATTTAAAGAATAGCTTCACCATGACAAAGCAGTGTATTCCGTAGTAAAAAAGGATGATGATGTCGACGATATAGACGACCAGACTGAGTACAAAAAGGGCTTCCATGGATAGTGCAATGTGCAAAAACGAGACACACCGTCAATAAAACCTGCGACCCCCCACGGTTCCCGGTTTTAACCCGCCAGGTTTGCTTGACAAGAGAGCATTTGTTTAGTATTTTTGGGCCATGCGCACCAAACTGACCGTATTTTTTGTGCTCCTCGCGACCGCGCTGACAGTGCTTGTGGTGACCTCTTCTTCCTCGGCGTCGCAGGTCCATTTGAAGCTCACCGAGTTTAAGGATGAGCTGACTAAGGCTGGCGGCGACAAGCTGGCGAAACGCAACCTGACCCTCTACGGCAAGGTCAAAGAAGGCAGCATTGAGCGCGAAGGCGTGAAGGCGAAATTCATCATTGTTGATGGCAAAAACGAACTCATAGTGCATCACTCGGGCAAGACGCTTTTGCCCGATACTTTTCAGGACGGCGCAGACGCGGGCGTGGAGGGCTATTATGACGCACAGCAAAAAAGCTTCACTTCGCATAAGGTCATGGCCAAATGCGCTTCGCGCTATGAGGCGGCGGGAAAACAGGCTTCGAACAAAAACTAGCCTGGCCGCCGGCTGTTAGCCCGAACGGCTGACAGCTTTCTGTTTTCTGAAACAGCTCTTTTTCGTCGGCTAATAACCGATAATGGTATATGAGGGACATTCCCCACAAAACACTTAAAACAACCCTGGCCATACTTATGCTCGCAGGGCTCCTGGGGGGGAGCTACCTCGTCCTCAAAGGCCAGAACCCCCTGAAGGGGTTTGAACCCTCGTCTATCAAGGACGACCGCGAAGTCAAAATACAGTCCTTGCTTGAGCTGTTAAAACTCGAACCCGAAGATTACAAAACCCACGGCGAACTCGCGAAACTCTACTTTTCGCTCGAAGATTACCGCAATGCCGAAAAGCATGCCCTGCAGGCCATCGACCTGGGCAAAAAGCACAATGCTACGAAAGAGTTTCTGGCCGAGCAGTACATCCTGCTTTCGAAAATTTACCAGGCGCTGGGCGACAATGCGAAGGCGCTCGAGTATGCCGAAAAGGCTGCCGAGTCAGATCCGACCAAAACGGCGCCGCTGAAAAGAAAGGGGCAGGTCTTCGAGGCGCTGAAGAAAAACGACAAAGCGCGGCTCGCCTACCTCAAGGCGATGGAGCTCGATGAAAAAGATCCCGAGACCTATGCCTTACTTGCGAACCAGGAATTCAAGAAAGGAAATAAAAAAGCTGCGCTGGAATGGCTGAAGATGGGCGTGCGGCGCAACCCGTCGAGCGCAACGGCTTTCCGCAATCTCGCGCGTGGTTATGTGCGCGTCAAAGATTATGACAAGGCGAAAGAGGCATACCAGCGCGCCCTCGCACTCGATCCCAATAATGGCGCGTTGCGTTATGAGTACGCTAAGCTTTTGAAAAAGCTGGGCGACAATGACGGCTATCTTGCGGAGCTCAAAAAGGCTTATGCGGCGGATCCCAAAAATCCTAAAATTCTCGCGGCGCTGGGTGATGCCGAACTTGCGGCGGGCAACAAAAAACGTGCGCTGGAACTCTACCGCGAGGCGCTGAAGGGCGACGGCCGCAATGCCGAGCTGCGCGCGAAATACAATTCTCTTTATAATGAACTGGCCAGCGCCGGTAAAGGTGGCCCGGGCAAAGGTGACGGTAGCAATGGCACCGGCGGTCCAGGTTCGGCTTCGGGCGATGGTAGCGGCAAGAACGCCGGTAACAAAGGCGAGGGCGGTCCAGGGAATGGCACTTCGGGTTCCGGAACCGGCGATACCGGCAGCGGCAATAATGCCGCGAATGGCGTCGATAAAGTTGAAAGTTTAGACAGCGGAAAAGGTGCGGGTTCGTCGGCGCAGCCAACCCTAAGCTCGTCGAAGGGCGATATTGAAGCCGGCAAAAAAGCGTTTGCTGAAAAAGATTATGTAGCGGCCGAATCGGCGTTTAAGAAGGCGCTCGAGAAAGATCCGAACAACAGCGATGCGCGTTTCTTTCTGGCCCGCACGCTCGACGCGCAGGGAAAAAAAGAAGCGGCGATGGCCGAATATCGTCGCCTGCTCGAAAAAGAACCCGACCACGCGAAAGCCAATTATTATCTCGGCCGCTTGCTTTACCAGGCGCAAAAATATTCCGACGCGGAACGGCATTTCAAAAAATCTGTTGCGGCCGATGCGAAATTTGCCCCCGCGCAGTACTCACTGGGCTTAGCGCAGGAGAAGCAGGGCAAAAACAGCGATGCGCTCTCGTCGTATAAAAAATCGGCAGAGACTGACGGCAGCCTCACGCAGGCGCATTTTAACAGCGCGATCATTCTGAAGAAAAATAAAAAATATGATGAGGCTTTGGCAGAACTCGGTAAAGCAGGCGGTGGCAGCGACGTAGAATACCAGAAGGGGGAGATCCTACTCAAACAAAAAAAGTATGCCGAAGCGAAAGATGCCCTCAGCAAAGTACTCGCAGAAAAACCGCAGCACTATGAAGCGGCATTCAACCTGGCCCTGGCCTACCACAAGCTCGGCGACCCGGCGGGCGCCGACCGTGTGCTGGCGAAGGTGATACGCGAAGATTCGCCCGCCGACCTGCATTATACCTACGGCAAGTTGCTCGAAGACGCCGGTGAAAGCGCCAGCGCAGAAAAGCAGTACCGCACCAGCGTGCAAAAAGACCCGCGCTACTTCAAGGGCTGGCTGAATTTAGGCAGGATCTCCGCAGCGGCGCAGAAGTATGACCAGGCCGAAAATGCCTACCGCCAGGCTGCGGCGCTCGAACCGGGCTCTTACGAGGCGAACTACAATCTCGCGAATACTCTCTTTAAACAAAAAAAACACCAGAGCGCGATCGAATATTTTGAGGCGGCCAAAAGACAGGAAAATACCCGCGACGTGGTCATGCCCCTGGCAGCCAGCTACGAAGAGAGCGGGCAGCATGAAAAGGCGGCGAAGGCCTATGCCGAGTATCTCCAGGAAAACCCCAAGGACCGCGTCACGCTCGAACGCCTCGGATATCTCTATTACCGTAAGATAAAGAACAAAGACAAGGCGCTCGAACAATTCAATAAGTTGTTGAAGTATTATCCCGACTCGGACAAGACGCAGGAATATAAGGGTATGGTACAACTCATCGAAAAACAAAAGGCGGAGTAATGGCGTCGGCAGCAGATCAGCTCAAACAGATAATTATCGCCCTCGACAATGAAGAAGAACTTTTGCACGAGGCAAAACACCGCCCGCCCAATGAGGTTATTGTCGTCGCCGATTCCGTGAAGCAGGCGCTGCGCCTGGCATCGGTCGAGATGCAGAAAGATCCGATACAACTCGATTATAAAATTCTGAACAAGGGCGGTGCGCAGCTCTTCGGGCTCCGAAAATTGCCTTACCGTGTGCATGTCTTTAAAGCGAAAGAAGACACACGTTTCAGCGACCTCGAAGATATGAATGTCTCGCTCACCGGTGCGATGGCACAGGCTGCGATGGCCGACGATGCGCCGATCTCTATCAACGCCGACGGAAAAATTCTCGTGCGCATTTACCGTACGGGTGTCTATGTCACTGTCAGGCCACCCGTGGGTGACGGGCAGGCGATCTCGATGCCGCAGGCGCTTGAAAAGCTGCGCCTCGCCGGGGTTAACAGTTATGATAAGGGCCGTCTCGAAAGCGAAATCCGTGCGAAGAGCAGCAAGCAGATCAAGATCGCCGAGTGGACGCCTAAGCCCGATGCAGATTCGCAGCTACAGGTAGAAATTTCCGCCGATCACATGCGCGCGACGCTGCAGATGACGCGGCCGCGACCGGGCGGACGGCATTTGCAGGTGGCTGATATCATGCAGGCGCTGAAGGCCAACGGCGTGCAGTTCGGCTTCCGCGAGAATGTCATAGAGAAAGCGCTCGAAGAAGAAGTTTATTCAACGCCGATCATTGTCGCAGAAGGTAAATCTGCCGTCAACGGCCGCGACGGCTACGTCGATTATAAAGTACGCATCGACAAGAAGGTGGAATTCAAGGAAGACGAAACCGGCCGCGTCGACTTCATGGACCGCGACCTCGTCGAAAACGTCGTGCAAGGGCAGGTGCTCGCAGAGCTCGTGCCGGCGCAGCGCGGGCAAGAGGGGCGCGACCTGTTTAATAAAATCACGCCGGCGAAAAACGGCAACCCGGTCACGATCCGTCCGGGCCCCGGCACAATGCTCTCCGACGACGGCAAGCGCCTGCTCGCCGAAAAGAACGGTCAGGTGCTCTACCGCGGCGGAATTCTCAGCGTCCACGATATGTTCACCATCAACGGCGACGTCGGCATCACCACAGGTAATATCACCTTTCTCGGTTCCATCATGGTCACGGGCAGCATTGAGGATAACATGCACGTCAAGGCTGCGGGTTCCATTGAAGTGGCGGGCACCATTCAGAAAGCCTATGTCGAGGCCGAAGGCGATATCATTGTTCGCCAGGGTATTATCGGCCGCGATAACGCGCAGGTCGAATCGACTGCCGGTAACGTCTACGGTAAATTCTTACAGAGCGCGACGTGTATGGCCGAGGGTGACGTGGTCATGGGCGAGAATATCATGCACTCGAAGGTTTATGCGGGCGGTAATGTCGTCTGCAACGGCAAGCGTGCGCAGCTCGTCGGCGGTGAAATTATCTGCGGCGGCATCGTGCGCGTAAAATCGCTGGGTGCGATGGCCGCGACGCCGACGAAGGTCATCGCCGGTGTGAATCCGCGCGCGATGCAGCAGATGAAACAGATTGCGCAGATCGAAAAGCAGCTTAAAGAAAAAATTGAACAGGCGGAAATCAATCTTAAAACCCTGCAGCAGCAAAAGGCGGCGGCGCCCGATGCGTTCAGCGACGCCAAGGAAGAGCAGTTGGTTAAAACCCTGGCCTTCAAAGAGAAGCTCGAAGAACGCCTGCGCGAGGCTTTCAGCGAAGCCGCCAACATTTCGGAATTTATGAAAGATTCGAATGCACTGGGGGCTGTTCATGTTGAGAAGACGGTTTTCCCCGGCGTGACGGTCGAAATCAACGGCGCGTCATTCTCGGTGCAGGACGAATACAACAACGTCAGTTTCGTCGAAGAATCGGGTCGTATTAATATCGTTGCCTATGTGCCACCGGGCGATGATGATAAACACTTCCAGAAAAACCGCCGTAAGGGCCGCTACGGGGATGTTGTCCGGTGAAACCGCTCGACCTACAGGTCGGCATCCAGAATTCTTACGAGGCCGCGCGCTCAGAAGGGGTCAGGCTCGAGAAAACCCACGTCGCCGGCATGCTGGCGAACGAAGATGCGCAGCGTGACCAGACGGTGCGCGACCATAGCGTGACGGCGCCCGAATCAAAAGGCTTGCAGGACGACCTGTTTTCATCTGAGGAATACAGCCCCGCCGATTATGCCGATGCAGGTTCGTCGCAAGGCAAGGGCGGCACAAAGAAAAAAAAGCCCGCTGTTGTCGCCGTCCCGGAAAAACCAGAAGAAAAAGCCGAGACCGAAAAGCCCGCCAACGACGGCCACTTCTCTACATACGCATAATCCGTTCGCGGGCTTTTTTGCCTTCCGCAAACAGGGCGGGGATATCCGCCTTGCCCGAATCAATGCTATCTGCGAGATTCGCGGCTTCATGGCCCAGCTGGCGCAGCCATGCGACGACGTTCTCTTTATTGCTGAGCGCAATGTCGCGCCACATCTCTCCCGAACTTGCAGCGATGCGCGTCATGTCACGAAAGCTGCCGGCGGCGGGGTAAACTCCGAGCTTCGCATCAAACACGTCGCCGCTCATGCGCGCCATGAGGCAGGCCACGAGATGCAGCCCGTGGCTGACATAGGCCATGGTGCGGTCGTGTTCGGCGGGGTCGATCACGGCGGTCTGCGCGCCGCATAATTTCCACAGCGAAGCGATGCACTCTGAAATCACCGCGTCTTTATGCGGCACTATAAAAACCGTCGCGCCTTCGAAGAGAGTCGCTTCTGCTGCGGCGGGGCCATTCGTTTCTTTGCCCGCCATCGGGTGCACGCCGACGAAGCGCGCTGCCGGGTATTTGTTTTGCACAAATTCACAGATCTCTTTTTTCGTCGAACACATGTCGAAGACAATCAGCTTCTGCGCCAGCGCAGGGTCAGAGAAAACCCTGTCGAGCACGCCATAACAATCGGGCAGGTTGAGGCCCAAGGCGAGGATGTCCGCATGAGCCAAAGCCGCAAGCGCATCGCGTTCGGTCACGCAGATGCCGGTGAAGCCCATTTTTTCGAGGTCGAGGCGGCTTTTTTCAGAGCGCACGGCTCCTGTGACTTCATAACCGGCCTGTTTCAGGCGAAGGCCGAGTGAGGCACCGATGAGCCCCATACCCCAGATGAAAATTGTCGGCTTTGCGACCTCCGTGTCGCCGCCGACCCCGGCGCCTCCATGCGCCTGGGTCACAACTGTTCCTGAATAAACGGCATGGGATTATAGGTCAGCTCAAACCAGTTTTCGGGTTCAACATTTTTAATATGAATTTCATAGTGGAGGTGCGGCCCCGTGGAGCGGCCGGTTGTACCGACAGCGCCGATGAGATCACCGCGCCTGACCTTTTGGTCTTTTTTGACGTTCACCGAATCCATGTGTGCATAGACTGTAATAAAACCAAACTTGTGCAGTATCTTCACGTTTTTGCCCAGGCTCGAATCTGCCTCGTCGCTGCCGCTGAGCACGCTGCCGTCAGCCGTTGCATAGATGGGTGTGCCTGTGCCCGCGGCGAAATCAATACCCGCATGAAAACTTGCCTGTAAGCCGAACGGGTCGGCGCGGCTGCCATAGAGTGAAGTAATCTGGTTGGAATGGACGGCGATGCCGATCGGCATACCCATATACGCCTCTTCGCGCGCGGTTAAAATACGCATCACGCTCATCAGTGGCAGAATTTTTGCATTTTGTTCGGCGGCGGCGCTGACGCCGCTCATGTCGCCGAGGTCGGGCTGCGTTTTAAAAATCGTCGTGTAATATTTTTCACCGACGGTTTTCAGGTCGTCGAGGTTTGCCGTGATGCGCTCTTTGCCCTTTTCGAGAATTTCCCAGCGGGCGAGCCAGGCCGATGCCAGTTCGGCAGAAACTTTTTTATCTGCATCGAGCGGCGCGCGCCTCAGCAGTGCATAGGTAATGAGCGCTGCTGTCGAAATAAACAGCATCAGGAAAAAATAGATAGTCGCGTAGGATATCCGCCATTCACGCTTATGGCCACCCGAGGAGGGAATGATAGCTACGGTTAGCGCACGGCCGCTCGAGCGGCGTTCACGCTGGCTGGAAATTCGGGATTTTAGCGCCATGGTTCACGAATAAAAATTTTGCTTTCTGGCCTGAGGTTTAGTATACTCGCTGTAGAAATAAAGCGTCAAGCCAAAAGGTGGTTAAAAAATGGGTCTCGTGCAGGAAATTACAGATCAGAGCTTCGAAACAAAGACTTCAGGCGGTGTTGTCATGGTTGATTTTTGGGCGCCGTGGTGCGGTCCCTGCCGCATGGTTGCTCCGGTACTCGAAGACCTGCAGAAAGAGATGGGTGAGAAAGTATCCATCGTCAAAATGAATGTCGACGAAAATCCCGATACGGCGATGAAATTCGGCATCACCAGCATTCCTACTTTGATGATTTTCAAAAATGGCGAAATGGTCGACCGCACAGTCGGCGCTGCGCCTAAGGAACATTATAAGACTATTCTCGGGAAGCATCTGAGCTAAGTATTTAAACGCCGTGGGCGCCCGCCCATGGCTTGTTAGCGCGCGCGGCTGAGTTGTTCGGCGCGCGTAAAAACCGATAACATTTCACGCGTAGACATGGTGCCATCGCTCTGGTCATTTTCACTGAAAAGACCGGCGCGCACCGCGTCGCGGTAATACCAGGATGAAGATCCTAACAGTTTAGTAAAAAAGCCCCGCGGCAGGTCAAAACGCTGGAAAATCAGCCGGGCAAAATCGCTGCGTGTGATCGGTTGGCGGTCGCGGCGTGAGGTAATACCCCTGGATTCGAGGTATGCCTCGATGCGTTCGTTGCTGAGCGCTGTTTCGTTCTGCACGTTTTTGCTCTGCTCGCGCAGGTCGCGGGTCAGGGCCGAGCGCACAGAGTAAAAAATCAGGTCATAAGAATCAGAAAAGGTCGCCACCGAATCTTTGAGGAGCGCGCCCACAACATCGCCGGCTGACAGGGAGGCGGTGAGCAGCAGTACTACTGGAATCCATCGGTAGCGGCGGATCGGCATGATGTCATAATATACGCACGAAACGCGAAAATTACGACACTTTTTTGGCCCCGTCGGCATGCTCGCGGGCCAGCGCGGCGTCGAGGGAAATGCGGGCTTTCAGGGCGTCGAGACTCGGAAACTTCTCTTCGCCCCGGATACGGCGGTCAAACTCAAAGCGCAGCTCCTGGTCATACAGGTCAGCCTTAAAATCCAGCAGGTGCACCTCAAGCCCCAGGGGAAACTTGCCGGCTGTCGGTTTATGGCCGAGGTTGGCAACTGCGGCAATCCTTTGGCCATTTTCGAGCACGGCAGTGCCCGAATAGACACCGGCCAGCGGCAGAAGTTTTTCCGGGTCGAGCGCGATATTGGCCGTGGCAAAACCGATCTGGTTACCGCGGCCCTCGCCGCGTATCACCCGGCCGGATACGGAGTAGGGCCGGCCCAGGATTTTGCCGGTGCTCGCGGTATCACCGGCCGCCAGCGCGAGCCGCATGCGCGACGAGGATGTCCGCTCGCCATGCGTAATCTGCTCTTCGATGATTTTTAGTTCAAAACCATAGCGGTCTTTTGCGGCTGCAAGGTAGCGTGCGTTGCCGCGGCGGTTATGACCAAAGTGGTGGTCGCCGCCCATCACGAGGCAGCGCATCTTCAGTCTCTGCAAAAGAAAACTGCGCAGAAAGGTGCGGGCAGAAATTTTCAGCGTGTCGGCGGTGACGGGATAGAAGACGACGAGGCTGAGCCCTGTCTCTGCCAGCAGGCTTTTTTTCTCCGCGAAGGTTGTCAGGCGACTGTCGTGCTCGAGTTTCTTCATGATTTTCTTCGGGCTCGGCTCATAGGTTACCAGTACCGCTTCGAGATTCGCGGCTTTTGCACGCGCCACCGTTTCGGCGATGAGTACACGGTGGCCCGAATGGACGCCGTCAAAGTCGCCCATCGCCACAACGGAGCCGGTTAAAATGTCAGGAAGCGCGTTCAGATCGTCGAAGAATTTCACAGAGTTCAGTCGCCGGTTATAAAGCTCTTTACACCTTGTCGTTCTAAATAAACTCGTAAGGAATGCCCAGCGGCCGTAAACGAAAACGCAGAAAAATCGCGAACCACAAGCGCAAGAAAAAGCGCCGCGCGAATCGCCATAAAAAGAAGTAATCCGGTTTGGGCAGCATAAACTGCCCTCGCCGTTGATTTAGTCAAAATCCCGGCTCTGCCGGGATTTTTGTCGCAGTCAGGTTTGGCCCGGAATCCGGGCGCGAATGTTTTGAGTGAGCTCTTCAATCCGCTTCTGTAAATCTTCCGCGCGGCCCTTGCCGCTCGTCTGGAATTCCTTGAGCGCGCTCGTCAGGTTATCCGACATTTCTTTGGCTTTCGCCTCATAGTCTTTCACTGAAATCAGCAGGTCGTTGACGAATTTTTTGACCCGCGTCGCCGCGTCGTCGCCCGAAGAATCCCCCTTGGCGATGAGGTCATTGATGCCTTGTTCGGCTGCTTTGAATGCTGTCTGCAAATTATCTTCGAGTCCCTTGGCGGCACCGATGCCGAGATTGACGATCCGTTTGAGAAGTTCTTCCATGTTGCCCCCTGGAGTTTTACCCCGTTTTGTTTTCCACCGAATGGGATAACCCCTTTACGGGACAAGTTTTTTACCGGTCTTCGGGGCCTCTCTGTTGTGCTATGCACTATAGTTGTTCAATTTTCGGATCGCCTTTTACTTGGCCTTTTCAAAAACCGAAAATATAACAGTGGCCGAGATAGCGTACAGCAATCCCCCGATCCCGCGCGAGAGCGATCCGTTTGAAGATGCCCATGCGGAAGATTCGTATTACGGCATTCTGAACATTCTCTATTACCTCAAGGCGAAATATACACGCATCCACTTCCGTTATTCGGGGTATGTGTATATCGCGCATTGCGAGCAGATCGACCAGTACGAGGTGCTGCTGACGGCACACGGCTTCCAGGAAACGCAGGAGCGTCGCGCGGTGCTGCAGTTCGAAGCCTACAACCGCTATTATTCGTCGCAGGTTATGGTCCTGCGCACCAATGAAAACGGCATCTACATCCAGTTTCCCAACGAGCTGCTTTACCTGCAGCGCCGGCGCCATATTCGCCTCAGGTTCGACGACCTTTTCATGCGTTTCACGATTCTATATTCGCCGATCGGCCATAGCAGGCTGGATGAGAAGAACCTCGAAAGCCGTTTTCCCTATGTGATGCAGGAGGTCGCCCGCGAAGACGTATCGCTGCAGACGATGTACCGCATGCTGGTCAGCGAGATTCAGTCTATCAGCTCCGATTTTGAGATTGTGTTCTTCGCGAACAAAAAAGAAGAAGACCTGTCGCAGGCCGAGAAGATCGTGCGCGACCACGGCAAGACTTTTTATATCGAAGACACCATGCGTGTCTTGTCATACACTTCGCCGCACCAGCATGTGAGCCTCGTCAATATGAGCGGCGTGTTCGAGGCGCGCGCGTCTGCCGACGGCGACACGGCGGCACTCAAATATATCGAGGAAATCCGCAAGGCCGATGCGCGTAATTTCATTGTTTCATACCTGATGAGCCCGGTAACCCTCTTTGGCGCGATGCAGGGTTATGTGCGCGTTGAAACCAACCAGTTTGATAAGAAGTACATTAACCCGGCGCAGGCGGTAGATCTGCACCGCCTGATGGAGCTGTTTTCTTATGCGATGAGCAAGACGCGCATCCGCAGTTCGCACTTTGACCCGAGCTCGGTCGAGACGCGCGTGGTCAATATTTCGCTGTCGGGACTCCTGCTCGAATTCTCAGACGAAGCGATTTTCCGTTACCTGATGCAGCACCGCCGTATCAAGATGCTGATTCCGGTCATGGGCGACGACCTCGAACTTTTTGGTGAGATTGTCCGCTTCTCGCAGCGCGGGGGATTTTATTATCTCGGGGTGTTATTTTTCAAAAGCAAGCCCGGCGACATGATACGCCTCGAGCGTTTTATCCACGAAAATATGCAGTTTCAATTTTTGTAATTTTTGATGACCTAAGAAAAACGCAGAATATACAGAGTTTCGCAAAGGATGCGATGTACCTGCGTCGACCTTATGAAACTTCGCGCAACTTTGCGTCCTTTGCGGTTAGTAGCGGAATTTCAGATTGTGTAAAAATCATCCTATGGCGATTTTGCCTTTTTCGCCCGTTCGGATTCTGACGATATCCGCGAGCTCTGTGATAAAGATTTTACCGTCGCCGATTTTGCCGGTTCGGGCTCCCTTGATAATCGCATCCACCGCGCGCGGAACAAAGTCTTCATTCACGGCGATTTCAATGCGTACCTTGGGCAAGAGGTTAATTTCATGCAGAGCGCCCCGGAATGTTTCCGCATAGCCGCTTTGCTGGCCGCAGCCCTGAACATTGTTCATGGTCATTTTTGTGACCTGGGCCTTGAAGAGTTCGTCTTTGACCTTTTGTAAGCGGTGGGGTTGTATGAGAGCTGTGAGCAGTTTCATAAATATACCAACAAGGGAATCCCGGCTATAATTTCTATAGCCGGGACCAAAATTTATCCGATAGCGCTGGTTCCTTTTTCTCCCGTACGGATGCGGATGACTTCCGCAAGTTCGGTGATAAAGATTTTACCGTCGCCGATGTTTCCGGTGCGTGCACCGGAAATAATCGCCTGGATTGTCGCTTCGACAAAGTCTTCGTTGACCGCGACTTCAATACGCACCTTCTTGAGCAGGTTCACCTCGTGAACCACGCCCCGGTACGATTCGTCGTAGCCGCGCTGCTGGCCGCAGCCGAGCGCGTTGGAGACTGTCATCTTAGTGACGTTCGCCTTGAAGAGCGCGTCTTTGACATCCTGCAGTTTATGCGGTTGAATCATTGCTGTGATAAGTTTCATGATGCCTCCTTATTCCACAAAGGTCTGAAAGCCATTATAGCCTTCTTCGCCGTGCTCGCTGATATCGAGTCCCAAAGATTCTGTTTCGGGGCTCGCTTTAAGGCCGATCGTGAACTTAATCAGGAACGCGATCACCACCGTTGCCACCACCGAAAGGGCAATGGTAAAGCCGATAGCCTTGAAGTGTTCGCCCAAAAGACCGTTTTTGATCACAGCTTCGAGCGCCGGGTTTGCATCCTTGCTGGCGAATACCGCCGTCAGAATCGCACCTAAAGTACCGCCTACGCCGTGAACGCCGAAGGTGTCAAGCGCATCGTCGTAGCCAATCCATTTCTTCACATACATAACTGCAAAGAAGGGTACTGAACCTGCGAGAAGGCCCATGATAACAGCTGACGTTGGTGTCACGAAACCCGCTGCCGGGGTGATGACAACGAGACCTGAAACCGCACCTGAGCAAAAACCGAGTACAGTGGGATGTCCCTTGAGAATCCACTCGAGCACCGGCCAGACAAATGCCGCGACCGCTGCTGCGAGGGTCGTTGTCGTAAATGCGTTGGCTGCAATACCGTCTGCGGCGAGCGCTGAACCCGCGTTAAAGCCGTACCAGCCTACCCACAGCATGCCTGTACCGATGGCAGTCATGACCATACTGTGCGGAGCGAATGATTTCGCGCCGAAGCCGCTGCGTTTACCGACGATGAGGCAGAGAATCAGGGCAGACCAGCCCGATGACATGTGGACGACGGTGCCGCCCGCAAAGTCGATGGCTTTCATGCCTGCTTTGTCAAAGTTGCCGAGGCCGTTCATGTAACCGCCGGGACCCCAAACCATGTGTGCGAGGGGGAAATACACTGCGAACATCCACAGCGCAACAAAAACCAGCACGCTGGTGAATTTCATACGTTCGGCGATCGCGCCGACGATGAGAGCCGGGGTGATAATCGCGAACATCATCTGGAACATCGAGAATACGTTATTGGATACCCACTGCGCGCCCTGGCCAACCGCACTGTCGACTCCCTTAAAGAGAGCGTAAGCGGTACCGCCGAGGAAGGGATTACCTTCTGAGAACGCGAATGAATAGCCGATTGCCCACCAGAGAATGGTGACGAGGCCTGCGATGCCGAAACACTGAGCCACAACGCTGAGTACGTTTTTTGTGCGTACCAGACCGCCGTAGAACAGGGCCAGGCCCGGGAGCGTCATGAAGAGCACGAGCAGTGCCGATGTCATGAGCCAGGCGTTGTGGCCGGGGCCTGCGCCGGCGATGTTGGTTTTATCCGCTTTATCGGCGGGTTTTACCGCAGCATCGTCCTTAACGCGCGAGCCGTTATTCATATAAGCCTCGATGTCGGTGACGCGCTGTTCGAGCGTGAGCTCTTTCGGCTTCGCCGCATCCTTGGCTTTGTCTTGAGCGCCGACGAACATCGCCGAACTCAGTAGAAGTACAATCATACTTTTGAACTTCATGTTATCTCCTGTTGTTTGTGATTTGTTAATTTGAAAGAATTATTCTCCGGATCAACCGGAAATGGAAGAGAATCGGCTGTTCGTTTTGTTCTCACAGCCGATTTTCCCGCGATAGGTGTTAACCTATCGCCGTTTTTCCCTTTTCACCCGTACGGATACGGATGACGTCTGCAAGCTCGGTGATGAAAATTTTCCCATCGCCGATGTTGCCGGTGCGCGCACCGCCGATGATCGCTTTGATCGTCGGTTCGACGAACTCTTCGTTCACCGCAATTTCGATGCGCACTTTCTTGAGAAGATTCACTTCGTGAACCACGCCGCGGTACGACTCGTCGTAACCGCGTTGCTGGCCGCAACCCAGGGCGTTAGAGACCGTCATTTTTGTGACGTTGGCCTTGAAGAGCGCGTCTTTAACGTCTTGCAGCTTGTGGGGTTGAATCATTGCTGTTATCAATTTCATATCATACTCCTTATTGAGGTATCACCGGGCGCGGGGCTCAGCGATTCACCTCTTGGAAATCCGCATAAGCTTCGTTGCCGTGTTCGCCAACGTCGAGGCCCATGATTTCTTCATCGCGTGATACACGGATACCGCCGAGGAGCTTGAGGATGAACCACAGCACCAGAGAAGCCACCAGGGTGAATCCGGCTACTGCGCCGATACCCTTAAGCTGCACCACGATCTGGGCGCCTTTGCTCCATTTTGCCGGATCGATCACGTCGCCCGTGAGGCCCGCGATGTTCTTCGCTATGTCGAAGTCATAGAATAATCCTGCCGCGAGCGTACCGAAAATACCGCACACAAGGTGAACAGAAGTTGCTCCTACCGGATCGTCAATCTTGATCTTGTCGAAGAAGATGACGCTCACAACCACGAGTACGCCGGCGATCGCGCCAATGAGCGCCGATGAACCGAGAGATACGAACGCACAGGGCGCCGTGATGGCGACGAGACCCGCGAGGGTTCCGTTCAGAATCATACCGAGGTCAGGTTTTTTGAGGATAATCCACGCCGCCGCAGTTGCTCCGAGAGCTCCCGTTGCCGCCGCGATGTTTGTACCCAAAAGGACGTGTGCTACACCTGAACCGTCACCGACTGCCATAAAGCTGCCGGGGTTGAAACCAAACCAGCCGAGCCAGAGGATGAGTGTGCCCAACGCTGCCGAGCTCATGTTGTGGCCGAGGATCGGTTTTACTTTTCCGTCGGGCGAGTATTTGCCGAGACGGGGGCCGAGGACGATGACGCCTGCAAGGGCCGCCCAACCGCCGACACTGTGTACCACGGTCGAACCCGCAAAGTCACGGAAGTTCGCCGCACCCAGCCAGCCGCCGCCCCAGATCCAGTGACCGGTAATCGGATAAAGCACCGCTACCAGAATAAAGCTGAATATAATGAAGGAGTGAAATTTGATACGTTCCGCTACTGCTCCCGAGACAATCGTCGCGGCAGTGCCGGCAAAGACTAACTGGAAGAAGAATTTTGCGTTGAGGGGTACGCCCGTCCAGTTCATACTGTCGTAAACGCCTTTATAAGCATCGCCGGTTGCAGGTGAATTATCTGCGCCGCCCAGTAAGAACAGGCCTTGCTGGCCGATCCAGTCGTTGCCTTTACCGAACATCAGACCCCAGCCGATAACCCAGAAGGAAATCGTCGAGATCGCAAAAACGATGAAGTTTTTGGCGAGAATATTGACCGTGTTTTTGCTGCGGCAGAAACCGCTTTCCACGAGGGCAAAACCGGCATTCATCCAGAAAACCAGCATCCCTGCCACGACGGTCCAAAGCGTGTCGATGGCGATCTTCAGCGTTCCCGCACTTGCGGTCACGTCCGCTATTTGTTTCGCCAGGTCCGGGGCCTTTGCGGGTTCTGCCGCAAAAAGCGCCGCAGGAGCAGCGATCGCCGCGATCAGCATGGCTGCAGCGAGTCTTTTTATTACCATAAATCCTCCATATCCAAATGTTAATTGCTACCCGGTTGGCCGTTTGCGGCGCGAAGCGGACTAAGCACTCGGTACGATTGAGCAAACTTGATGCCAAAATTATTTCAGCCCATTTGTCGGATTTCCTTCCTTATGTTTATTATTGACAGAGCTTGGGGGCTTCATGACAAGTTGCCATGCGGTCCATCATGCGATTCCCGTTTATCATCCTGCTGTTCGCGATTGCCATGGCTTCGTTTTGCCGTAAACGTGGCAGTGTCGAGCTGGGCATGGGGCTTATCCAGGCTGTGCGGGACGGTTCAGCAGGCGAGGTGCGTGACCTGATCCAGTCAGGTGCGTCGCTGAATGCCCGCGACGAGAACGGCGAAATTCTCTGGCGCGTCGCACTCGAGCATTATAACAAAGCCGTGTGGGAAGTTCTCACCGAAAACAATATTGATCTGACACAACCGGATTCCAATGGCAGTTTCGCCGTTCATGTGGCGACGGTAAACGGTCTCGCCGATGCCTCTGAACGTATTTTGAAACTCAATTCGGGCAAACTGCAGTTAAGTGCCAGTGGCGACACACCCGTGATATCCGCTTCGCGTTATGGTATGGAGCGCACGCTCAAAGTCCTGGCCGGTTATTTTCACGAAGCCAATGAACGCAACAAATTAGGCGACACCGCCTTGATCGAATCGGCACGCTCGGGCAACATCAAGGCTGTGGAAATGATTCTGAAATACCGGCCGCAGATACCGCTGGCGAATTATTTCGGGCAAACGGCCGTATCGCAGGCTCGGTATTATTATTTTATGGATATTGTGCGGCTGCTCGAAGGTTTCGGCGCCGAAAATCCCGAAGCGAGCAAAGAGCTGTTGATCGCCGCGCGCGAGAAAAATCTCGGCAAGGCGCAGGGCGCAGTGGGTCGCGGCGCGAACGTGAACGTCGTCGACGAAAAAGGTTATTCGCCGCTTTCTTATTCGGTCGAACTCGCTGATGCGCCGATGATCGAATTCCTGCGCAGTAAAGGCGCGATGAATGCGCTGGCCAGCCGGCGCCTGCTCCTGGCTATCCGCAACGACAGCGTCGATGTTTTTAATACCTCGCTCAACGAATACGCCGACCCGAACTACACCGACAAAGATTTGCAGACGCCTCTGCTCATTGCCTCGGCATTTGGTAATTTCGAGATGGTGAAGTCGTTGCTCGATCGTGGCGCCCAAGTGCAGGCGCGCGATAAAGATGGCTACTCGGCAGCGTTCTATGCCGCGCAGGAAAACCGCGTGCGTATTCTCGACGAACTCATTAACCGCAAGGCCGACCTCGCACGGAAAAATAATTTCGGATATACGCCGCTGATTCTCGCCGCAGCGAAAGGGCATGTCGAGGCCGTGCGGCGGCTCGTTGATGCCGGGGTCGACGTCAATGCGACGGCCGACAACGGCGGTACCGCTGCATACTGGGCGGCGATCAAAGATTATGATGAAATTGTGAAGATCCTGGTTGGGGCAGGGGCTGTCGATCCCAAGAACAACAAAGAACTCGTGATGGCGGCGCGCACCAACGATGTCGAACGTGCCGCGCGCGCATTGCAGGCGAACATCAACATCGACCTCAAGAACGAGGATGGTTATACGGCGCTCATGTATGCTGTGAATTCGGGATCGACCGATGTTGCGAAGGTTATTCTCGACCACCGCGCGCGCATCAATCTGCAAGACCGCGACGGCTATTCGGCGCTGATGATCGCGTCATTCCGCGGCAACGGCGAAATGATGGAATTCCTGCTCACGTATAAGCCCGATGTCAATCTCAGGCACCGCAGCGGGCGCACGGCGCTCATTATGGCAACCTGGAAGGGCACGCCGCAGATGGTGGAGCGGCTGCTGAAAGCCGGGGTTCGGGTCAATGACCAGGATCTCGACGGCTGGACGGCGCTCATGTTTGCCGCGCATGAGGGCAGCATGGAAAAGGTCAATATTCTGACCAATGCACGGGCCCTCGCCAAGATCAAAAACAAAAAGGGACAAACCGCCCAGGACCTCGCCGAAGACCGCAACGCGGCCGACATTGCCGCCTTTCTCGCAGAGAGAAAGGCTTAAAGGCCGGGGAAGAATTGGCCGTTAATAATGACAGCGGCCAAAGGAAAAAATCCGCCGCAACGGGAATAATGCAATGTTGAAAAAGAAGCTGCTCATATTCGCATCTCTGGCCATAACCGGCGTCTGCGGCGTCCTGTGGGCGCAGAAGATCATCGACCCGCAGGTGATCGCCCAGCAGGAAGAACAGAAGAAAAAGGCCGACGATTCGGGCTATGCCGATATTGAGATCGATAATTTACACCGCGAAATCGCTATGCTGGCACCCAGGGCCGCCCCGCGGATGACCAAGGACCAGGACGGGGGCTTAAGCCTCGAAGTTGCATCGGGCGAATCGATTAAGACAATTTCCCTGCGTTATCTCTATAATGGCCGCATCATCCTCTATCCTTCAGGCGACACAAAGGCGCCCAAGCTCACGAAGATCAAATTGGTCTTTGAACGTACGAATCCTTTTGGTAAGGAATACAAACGGGAAAAACGCGAAGTGCTGAACGCCACGCCGCTGTTTTTCGACAACCCTGAGCAGAAAGAGGGCGCCCAGCGCGTTGAGCCAAAGGTTGACCGCAACGACGATATCGTTGTCACGTATTTCGAATCCGAATTCGATGCCCGCGGCCAGGAAACTTTCAAAGAGAAAGAGAAGGTGGAGCTCAAAACGATACCCTTCTATGAAAAGAAGATCGACTTTGTCGAAACGTATAAAAAATACCTGCGCCGTACTGCGAAATCGCTCCGCTTCACCGTGGAATCGATTGAAATCACCCAGAAAAAGAAACTCAGAGACCTGTTCGAGCTGAAGTAGATGGGGTTGCGCCAATGAGTCACGCATTCGAACATGCGTGCCGGCGTTGCGCCCGGAATTTTTCCCCACGCGTCGACCTGGAAGTCTTTGCCGTATTGACGGCGGTCTGCCCGTACTGCGGCTTTAACCACGGCTACGACAACCGCGAAGGGAAAATCCTCCGCCTTGTATCGGAGAAGTACGGTGTGCTTCGTTCGGAAAGGCGCGAGGAAGCGCCGCCGTTGCGCGATGAACCCGTGGCCGCGCCCGGTGCGCGGTATGAAGAACCCGCGAAATCTTTTTTTGCCCCCGCGGTTGTCGAAGAAAAGACACTACATGAGAGTGCGGATGAAGCTCCCGCAGCCGAAGCCGCACCACAGATTCCCGAATATCCTTATGAACGTTACGAAGTTCCCGAGACGGTAGAGTCAACCGCTGTTGTCAGAGATACCGCCGCGCCCTGGTATGCCGGTGCCCAAAACGCATGGCATACCGGAAAAGACTATCTGGCAAACCTGAGTATGCGGCGTATGCTTGTGGCGGGTGGCGCCGCGGCTTTTGCCTTCTTTGCGACGATACTCATGATCCAGGCAATTCCGGTGTCTTCGGAAGAGGCGCGTCAGGCGATCGCATCGCTTAAGGCGCGCCAGGCCGATGTCGTGCTCGACCGCAACGGCCATGAGCTCAACAAGCTCGGCGTCTCACAATCGGACAAAGCCGAGCTCAGCGAGTTCCATAAGTGGCAGCTCGACGCCTTACTTTTTGCCGAAGACCGCAAGTTTTACGAACACCATGGCGTGCAGTACAGTTCGATTCTGCGCGCAGTGCTCAACAATGCGCTGCGCCTGCGTTATGCGCAGGGCGCGTCGACCATTACGCAGCAGCTCGCACGGATTATCCTGCAGAACCGCAAAAAAAGTATTTTCCGTAAGCTGACCGAGGTGCGCCTGGCCCGCGCGCTCGAAGTTGTGCTCTCGAAACAGAAGATTCTCGATCTCTACGTCAATAACGTTTACCTGGGGCACGGGAACTATTCTTTTGCATCGGCGGCAAAATTTTATTATAACAAAACCATCCGCGAGCTGACGGTGAACGAGTTTCTCTCGATCGTGGCTTTGATTCCTTCGCCCGAGAAATTCTCGCCGCTCAAGAATAACCGCCGGCTGCTTGCACGGATGCAGAATTTATATGATGGCATGACAGCCGCCGGCATTATTAATTTACCCGCCGCATCATGGCAAAGGGGGATGGACTCCGTCACCGAGCAATCGGGTCGCTTTGCGAGTGAGACCGCTTTCGGTGAAAAATCGCGCTCGGGCCTGTGGCCCGCTCAGTTCGCGCGCGACTTTCTCATGCAGCGGAAAATCCTGTTTGCCGAAAACCAGAATTCTGCCCGCGTCTATACAACCATCGATGCAGAGCTCCAGGAAAAAGCCGAAGACCTCGTGCATAAACACCTGGAACGCGGCCGGAAAAACTTCCGCGGTGTGCTGAAAAGCGACGACTCGGATGAAATCCGCCTGAAAACCAAATTGCGCCGCGCGGCCTATGATTCAGGCCTCATGCTCGAAATCGGCGGCCTGAACGTTGCGCGCGAAGCCGAACCGCAACTGCAGGCGGCTCTCATTGCCGTGTCGCCGCGTACGGGCGAGATTCTTGCGATGGTTGGTGGCGACAGCTTTGAAAGTAAAAACCAGCTGAACCGCACGGTGCAGATGCGCCGGCAGACGGGCTCTGCGATTAAACCCTTCATCTATGCGAAAGCGACGAGCCTGCACCTGATCCATGCGGCGAGCCTCATCGACGATTCGCCCTATGTTGTCGGGTCGGGATCCAAAGTCTGGGCGCCGGAAAATATCAACGGTGGTTTCGAAGGACCGATGCCCGCGCGCGACGCACTCGCGAAATCGCGTAATATTCCCGCTATCAGGGTAGGGCGGCTTGTTGGCCGCGACGGTATCACAGAGCTTTTCTCCGAATTCTTTTTCCAGAGTGAGAATGCCCTCGCCGAGCGTTTCAGTTATGATGAGACCGTGGCGATCGGTACGATCTCGCTGTCACCCCTCGAGATGGCGCGGGCCTTCTCTGTTTTCGCCAACAACGGTTTTCTGAACGACCCCATTCTCATCACGCGGGTCGAAGGTCATGAGAAGGTCATGGACCTGCGAAAGACCCACGCCGATCAGCTGGGCCTGACGGCGGCAGCGAAAGAACGCCTGTTGTCGGCAGCGGAAACGGCGCTTATGGTATCGCTGCTGAAAAGCTCGGGCCGCAATTCGGGCAGCGGCCTGCCGAATGTCATCGGCAAAACAGGCACTTCATCGGAATCGCGCGACCTGTGGTTTGTCGGCGGCGGAAAAGATATCATCGTGGCGGTCTGGTTTGGTTTCGACGATATGCGTTATTCGATTCCCGGTGCCACGGGCTCTGCGCTGGCTTCGAAACTGGCGGGTGATTTCCTCGGCAAAGATTTTACGCCGGTGGATTTCAAGATGCAGCCCGGCATGGTACGCATGCGCATCTGTCCGCTATCGGGCAAAATTGCTTCCGAAGGTTGTTCGCATGCACGCAGCGAAATTTTCCTCAGCGGCGTATTGCCCGAAGGTGAATGCCTGCACGGCAGCGGCGGCGCATCGTCCGGCGAGTCAGATTTTATGGCCGTGATGGGCGATTCACAATTCCGGTGACATCTTCGCCGCACCTCGTTCTTATTGCAATTTTTTCTTTTCTTGTCTTCAGTCCGCTCGCCGCGAAACAGTCGGCGTATCAGCGTGCGCAGGCGCTACTGGAGGATGACCCCCGCGAGGCTGAGGCGCTCTTAGTGCATTTCATCAGGCAGACGGGCAACGATAAGCTGAAGCGCGCGGCAGCGCATGAACTTTTTACACTGCGCCTCAAGCAGGGTCGTCTCGCGGAAGCTTTTCTCCAGGCGAAATCATCGGGTTTTAAAAAGAGATTTCTGTCGGCTGTCGAAGAGGGATTAAAAGTTTCGGAAAGTTCAGCCGGCCGCCTTGTCGCGGCGTTGCGGCAGGAGTGCGATGCCGGTGGCGATGCGGAAAAGATCGCTATACTGCTGGGGAAAAACAAATTCCCTGTGGCTGCGTATAATTTTTCACTCACGGTGCTTGAGCGTTGCAAGGTCGAAGGGAGTGAGGCTATACTGCCGGATTTTCCGGAGGAAGCGGAGAAGGTCGATGCACGCACGCTGAGCCTTGCACTTTTGGAAATCCGCGCAGCGATCAGCCGCGACGACACCGAAGAGGCCGAAGCCCTGCTGACCGAGGTGCGCAAAACCGCAGCAAATTTCCTGGAAAAGGAACCGGCATTTGCGCTACAACTGGATTTCACCGAGGCTCGCCTTTTTTCAAAAAAAGAAGATTTTAAGGCACTGGGTAACCGCTGCGCGGCTATCGAAAAAAAGAAACCGGCGCGTTGGCTGCGCAATGCCTGTCGTTTTATGACGGCGTATGCGTATCTTAAACAGGAAAAATATGCCGAAGCTTATGCCAGGATCGCCAATCTTAAAATCGTACCTGTGGAGACGGACAACCGCCTGCTGCGCCTGACCGCCGCCGTCGCCGCCGATGAGGAGATACCGGAAAAACTCGAAAAATTTATGCGGCGTCGCTCGTATCCGGAATGCGCAGAGGTGCTGCGCAAACTCGCTGAAGAGATTTTGGAAATAAAGGCGCAAAATAGATAGTGACGCCGTGCCGGGGCATTTCATCCTATTCATATGGCGAAAGTTAAAAAGCCCGGTGTCGTCGATCGGACGAAAGATTTCTTCCTGAAAACTCTCTCCGGCGATTTTGACGAAACCCGCAAGTTCCAGCGGCGCCTGCAAACATCGATCAAATTCGGCATCGCTGCGGTGAACAAGTTTCTGGACGATGACGTGCTGTCAAAAGCGGCCGCCATCAGTTATGCGATCGTCGTCAGCTTTGTCCCCACGCTTGTCGTGGTGATGATGCTGGGTTCCCGTTTTATCAATATCGAAGAACATTTCGATCAGTTGAACAATATGGCACGCCTCAGCGGTATGCAGATGGACCTCGAGCCTTATTTTAATATTATCCGCGATTTTTTGAGAAATGCCGGTGCGATCGGCGGGATAGGATTGCTGGTGCTGATGTTTTCGGCAACGAGTGTGCTCAGAAACATCGAAGATTCGATCAACAGAATCTGGCGCGTCAACCGCAGGCGGCCGATCGTGCAGAAGATCGCAGGTTTCATGATGGTAATCATCTTCGGCCCCCTGATTCTCGCGATAGGCATCAGCTCGGCGCAGTGGGTTGTGCAGCAATTTGCGTCGCCGAATATCGGCCAGGTCAAAGTCGTGCGTGATACCGTGCAGATTCTCGGCGATCAGCATCTCTTTCTCGTGCAAAATGAGAAGGGAAAGCCGTTTCGGGAGAAGAATATCCTCAAACTCACGGATTTTAAAGCGGATAATGAAGTCATCGTCTACAATCCGGCGCGAAACGTTATTCTGCCCGCGGACAGAAAAGACGTCTATGATCATGCGTCGCCGGCGACACGCAAGGGATTGCGCGATTCCATTTTCAGTGATTATGCGCGCGTAGGCAATCGGGAATTTATTACGACGGAAAACGGCATTCTCGTCATGAGCAAAGACAACGGGCAAACATACCATGTGCGGAGGTTTTACCGCCAGCACCGTGATCTCGTCGCAGAAACCGGTTTTAACCGTATTCAGTTTATAAGCGACCGCCAGGGTATCATTGCCGGCGACGACGGATTAATCCTGCGCACAACGGATGGCGGTGATACGTGGCAACCAGCCCACCAGCCAGGCGTTAACAGGCGACTTCGAGAGATTGCTCCTGTGAAACAGGGAGCGTGGGTCGTGCTCGGTGAAGATAACGCGGCGCTGATAACCGAAGACGGCGGCGAAACCTTCAAGCCCTACGAGGAACTCCTGAAAGCTGTCGGAAACAGGAAGGTGGCATTTACGGGGCTTGCGCTGTCTGACCGTGCCGGTTATGCTGTCGGCGAGGCCGGGACTTTACTTGTGACCCGCGACCGCGGTCTGACCTGGAAATCCACCAGCATGGCCCCGAATATGTTCTTTGAAGACGTGGCGGTCGCGCCGAATGGCGTTGCCGTTGCAGTGGGTTTAGACGGATTGATCCGTTATTCAGAGTTCTTACCTGACGGGTCCATCCAGTGGCGGGAAGGCAAGGCAGACCGCGACGTGAACCTGCACGCGGTGCGTTATTATGCCAAAGAAAATAGTTTTGTGATTGGCGGGGATCATTACCACATGCTTTCGCATCAAATGACTTCGGTAAAGTATCCCGACGTCAGGGAATTTACAATCATTCAGAAAGCCCCGTTCTGGCGTCGGCTGGTTTCCGCGCTGGGGAACGTGTTGATACCGTTTCTTGTGATCTTCATCCTGTTCTTCCTGATTTATAAGGTGATTCCTTTTACCAATGTCGATTTCAAGGCGGCTGCGATAGGCGCTGCGGCGACTTCAATATCGTGGGTGATTTTTCTCCTCTTGTACAAGTTTTACGTAATGAATTTCTCCAAGGGGACTGCAGCGCTGTATGGTACTTTGGCGCTGGTCCCTCTGACCCTGCTCTTGCTCTATGTGTCGGCGCTCATCGTGCTGATCGGCGCCGAGATCGCTTTCTTTGTGCAGTATCCGCAGATGTTCCGCATGGACCAGAAGGCCAGTCTCGAAGAGCGGCAGAAACGGCAACTCTGGTACGGGCTGAGTCTCTTGCATAAGCTGATCGATAGTTTTAACAAGGGCAAGAACGACTGTACCACGGATACTCTGGTCAGTCATTGTAACGGCGACCAGGAGGAGTTTAAATTCCTCACGGACCGGCTAAAAGAGAAGGGGTATATCACGGAGACAGACGAGCACAAATGGCTCCTGACGATGAATCCCGATTTGATTCAGGTGGCTGAAATTGTCGAAGTGCTCGACCCGTCAGATTATTCGATTCCCGCTTATAGCCCCAAGAATCCGTTCATGCGCTCGGTTAAGGCTTACCTTGAGGAGCTCGAAGCAACCAAGGGCAAAGTGTTCCGTAAGGTGACCTTTTCCGATCTGATGACCCAAAAATAGGGTTATCCCCCATGAAAAAGCCGCCGACACTCAAAAGGTGAGGGCGGCTTTTTTTTCAGTATTGCTGGTACTTTGCCTGCCCGCTGCCGCCTCTGCACAACTCAGGCTCGATTATTATTATGACCAATCCGGCATGTTCACAAAATTTTCCGATTGGGTGCCCAAGCGGCTGCACCAGTGGAAGCCGCAGTTTGTTGAGGATTTTTTCCTGTTCTACGGCTTTAAACAGCATTCGCAGCAGGAAGAAATCCGCAGGAATATCTTTTTCCTGAAGATTGCCCTCGAAAAAAAGTTCCGCCATCCGCGCGAGGCGCTCTGCCTTATCCATAACCCGCAGGAATACCACAAATACCGCATGCTCATGCATATGCACCTGAACCTGCAGATTATGAGATCGTACCTGCGCCTGGGATCGCTGTTTGACAAAAGGCATCTCTATTTCTACAACCTCGATTTTGCCCCTGAACTTAAAAACTCATTCGCCGTGGCCGAAGGTTATTATCGCGAATCCATGCCCTACTGGAAAAAGGCGCGCGACCTGGCCATCGAGGCGTCTTCGTACAATTTCGAGATCGATATGCCGGGCCTCGAGTCGATTCGGGCCGATATTCTTGCCGGCGACATCGATTATACGGTGTTCACGGGGAATCACCTTTTGCGTTTGAAACAGAAACAGCAAGAGGTCGAGAATTGGCTGGCGCAGAAAAAATAGAATACATACTCGCTTTAGGTTCGAATGTCGGCGACCGGCATGAAAACCTTGAAAAGGCCATCGGCCTTATCGGAAAGTTTGCCGAGGTTGTCAGTAAGTCGCAGATTCTCGAAACCTGGCCGATCTTGATCCGCGCGCAGGGCCGGTTTCTCAACCAGGGGATCCTGATCGTCACCGACAAAAATCCCGCCGAAGTTCTCGCCGGAACACTCGAAGTCGAAAAGCAGATCGGGCGTAAAAAACGCATCAAAAATGGGCCGCGCGAGATCGACATCGATATTATCTGGAGCTCGGCCGGAAGTGTCAATACGCGCGATCTCAGGATACCCCATCCGCATAACCGCGCGCGCGAATGGGTTCGACAGATTATGCAAGAGCTTAAAGGCGACACCCTCGACGCCGAAAGTGGTATTCCATGGAAAAAAATTACAGGAAGATCGATCATGAATGTGAATGATTTTGTAAAAAAGAAGGCTGCCGGAGAGAAAATCACCGTCGTCACCTGCTACGACCATGCCTTTGCACGGCTTATTGCCCGCACCTCGGTCGATGCCATACTGGTAGGCGACTCGCTGGGGAACGTCATCCAGGGAAATCCCAACACGCTTGCGGTTACCGTGGACGATATGGTCTACCACGCCCGTATCGTAAAGCGGGGGGCTCCGCAGGCCTTTATCATCGTCGACATGCCGTTTATGTCATACCAGACCGGTATCGAAGACGCGCTCAAAAATGCCGGCCGCATTATTAAAGAAACCGGAGCCGATGCCGTGAAACTCGAGGGCGGGGCAGAGGTTGCGCCACAGATACGTGCGCTTGTGCAAGCGGGTATTCCGGTGATGGGGCACCTGGGCCTCACGCCGCAGTCGCTTCTCGCATTCGGTGGCTACAAGGTGCAGGGAAAATCCGCCAATGCCGCGACGAAGATTTTATCAGACGCCAAAGCGATTGAAGAGGCGGGTGTCTTTGGCATGGTGCTCGAGATGGTGCCGGTGGTTTTGGGTGAGAAAATTTCCCAAGCACTGACAGTACCGACGATCGGCATTGGCGCCGGCGACAAGACCGACGGCCAGGTGCTTGTGCTCACCGATCTTTTGGGTCTCGACCCTGATTTTGTGCCGCGCTTTGTGCGTAAATATGCAGATTTGAGCGGCGCAGTGCTTGGCGCCCTGGAGAACTATGCTGCCGACGTCAGGCAGGGTAAATTTCCTTCTGAAAAAGAATCTTTCTCCTGATATGTTGAAGGAAAATACACCGGCCAAAATTGCCCTGGTCACGGGGGCGAGCAAGGGGTTGGGATTCTCCCTGGCGCAAAAACTCTCGGCCGCAGGGTACACAGTCATTCTCAATGCGCGCACGGCTAAAGATCTGGAAGCCGCGCGGAAACAAATGCCGCGGCCAGCCGCGGTATTGGCCGCAGATGTTTCAGATGCGCATTTTGGTGCGGCGTTGCAGAAACTGATGCTGAGGGAGAAGTTCCCGCATCTCGATCTCGTCGTCCATTCGGCCGCCATCAATCATATGGGTACAGTGCGTGATACAAAACCGGAGAATGCCGCGGCGACGTTTCGTGCCAATACGTTTTCTGTTATCTCCCTGGCGCAGGCGACACGTACTTATCTTGAAAAATCGGCTGAGCCGCAGTTCGTTCTGGTTTCGAGCCTCATGCAATATTTTTCGATGCCCGGCCGCAGCGTCTATGCCGCCTCGAAGGCAGCCGCCGAACAAATCACGGCCGCATGGGCGCATGAGTTAAAGGCGGAGCGCAGCAGTATAAAGGTGAAGATTTTCCGTCCGGCGGGCATCCAGACAGGTTTTCATGGCAACACCAAAACAGACGGGTCATCGCCGCGTTCCGAAGTTTCACGCATGTCAGCGGATGATGCCGCCGGTCATCTGGTACAGTTAATCCATTCCGGTGCTGCCGAGTTGGCGCCGGGAGCCATGAACAAGGTGGTTGCTTTTGTCGCCCGGCATTTTCCGGGACTTACAGATTACCTGGTTCAGCGCCGGTTCAGGCGCAACCTGGGCAATTAGAAGCGGTACTGGTATTCTAAGCCAAAGCTTATCTGTTTCATTTCCGGTGTGACCGGCGATGACAGTGCCTTCGAAGAGCCGCGGTAGAAATAGACACCCGATAAGAAAAAGCCCGCCCCGACGAGTGAGGTGGTGAAGGCAATGGGATCGTACGACCCCAGGAAACCACAGTTATCCTTGCAATCGCGTTGCTCTGTTCCGAATAACAGCGTTAATCCCATGGCCAGCAGCGCCACACCGATCAGCATACTGGGTTTGCCCGGATGGTCGATGTCGGCAATTTGCGAGTTCGCAATACGTTTTCGGCCGTCCTTCGTTTCGATATGAACCGACTCGCTGTCGGAACCCAGAATTTTTCCCGAGACTTCGCTGCGGTCTTGCAGCACGAGAGTTGCAGAAGACGAACAACGCACCAGGAAGACCAAGGCAAGGAACAGGGAGATGGCGCGCATGGTAAATGATGGCATAAGCTCCGCCGGGTATCAAAAACGAAACAGAAAAGACAGCATTATTGGCTGCGCTTAATCCTGCCGCCAGATGACGTGGGCGTTCAGGAAATAGTTCCAAAATGAGGCGATGACGATGCCGACGGTGTTTGCCAGGTAAATATTGAGGTTTAAGAAGTGGGAAAGATGCAGCGCCACCGCATAATTGATGTAGGCGCCTGTCAGGCAGACCGCTTGAAAATAGATGAATCCCCTGAGCAGGGCGATGCCCGTGCGCAGCATGGAATCCCGGAAGGTGAAGAGATTGTTGACGAAAAAATTCGATACAATCGCCGCCTCGATGGCCAGCAATAATGCCCGCTCATCCGGAAGGGCAAAAAAATGCCGGCTGAGCCAGAAGACCGACTGGTTGACGACGATGCCTGACATACCCACGAGAACGAACTGGATATACTTTCGCGAGACCAGGCCGCCGAAACGCAGCTCGGCCAGCGCGACAAGATAGTTCAGCATGACGCCGCCGGTCAGCTTACTTTCACCGTGCGTCCGGTTACGAAAAACATAACCGACTTCGGAAATTTTAATCCCCCGGGCCCGTGTCGCTATTTCCAGCAGTATCTTGAAACCCCTCGGGTTGATCTGCGGCGCGATTTTTTTGAAGAGCTCGTTCGTCAGCGCGAAGTAGCCGCTCATCGGGTCAGAAGGCAGTTTCGGAAACAGCATCTGCGCCATCACCGTTGCACCCCATGAAATGAACCGGCGTGTCTTCGACCAGCCCTCGTATCCGCCGTCCTGGGTTTTACGGCTTGCGACGACGAGGTCGGCTCCGGCTTCGAGGCGGGCGACAATGGCTGGCAGAATCTTCTCGTCGTGCTGCAGGTCGGCGTCGATGACGGCGAGGTATTTTCCCTGCGCCATCTGGAAGCCGTCCATCACAGCTGGTGATAATCCCCTGTTATGCATGCGGCAGATGGCGCGCACAGAGCCGTATTTTTTCCCGAGTGCCAGGGCTTTTTCATAGGTTTTGTCGGGTGAATTATCGTCGGCGACGATAATTTCGTGGGGTATCTTCACGAGCAGCCGGTGCAGGCGCGGTATCAGGATCGCGATATTTTCAGCTTCGTTATACGTCGGAATGACAATCGAAATGACGGGTGGCTTTTTTTTCGGCGGCATAATGTCAGTTTTGACGGCACTTTTGGATGGAGTATCCGGAAAATTGAGCCGTGGAAGGAACTTCCTTTACATGAAAGCCCTGAGCGTTCTGAGCGAAAAATATCCGGACCGGCAGGCAACTTGAAAAGCGTAGGGGCCAGCCCCGTAGAGGGGGATTACTCATTCCAAGGAGGAATCGGGTCCCTGAGAACGCGCGTAAATCGCGAATTGGGCGGGGATTGACTTGGCCTTTACGCAGCAATCCCCCGCAAGATTATGTCTCATCGTGGAACAGGGGAAACTCAATTTTGATGCCTCTCCCGGCGCAGAAAACCCGGGAAAAGCGCTGCGCCATGTCCTGAAAGCCGATGGCGAAGACCTGGAAGTCATGCTGCATTTGCCTGAGCTCGTAGCGCCGGAAACAGCAGCGAATCCCTGCGCCATGACGCCGATTTACGCGCGCCTGTGGGATCTCATGGAGCGCTATTACCGCGAACCGCTGGCTGTCTTTTCGTCATCCCGCACGATGCTGCTACCACACCAGGTCGAGGCCGCCCTCAAGGTCGTTTCAGCGTCGCGGCCGCGCTTCCTGATTGCCGACGAAGTGGGTCTCGGCAAAACCATCGAGGCCGGGCTCATTCTCAAAGAGCTGAAGCTCAAGCATGGCTACCGCAAGATTCTCATCGTCGTGCCTTCGCCGCTCTTGGCGCAATGGCAGCAAGAGCTGAAAACTAAATTCGCCGAAGATTTTACAATTTTAAGCGGGGATGTCATGCGGCGGGGGAAACCTTTTGCAGCAGGAACACAATTTCTCGTTTCCGTAGATCTCGCGAAAGACGAGCGTTATCTCGAAACCTTCCTCGCTCAGAATTTCGACTTGGTGGTTTTTGACGAAGCACACCGGCTGCGCCGTGACGCGAATCAGATCACGCAGGCCTGGCACTTTGCGCATGCTATCAGCCAGAATGTCGAAGGTCTTTTGTTGCTCTCAGCGACACCGTTTCGCGGCAAGCTCGAAGAAATCTTCTTTCTGATTCAGCTGCTCGACCCCGATATCCTGGGCCCGCTGGCGACGTTTCAGACGCAGTTCGCGCAGGATGCCTCGCTGTTGCGTGACCGGCTTTCCCCGGTGGTGATTCGGCGCCGCAAGATCGATGTCGGCGGTTTTACCAAACGTTTTGCGAAAACGGTCAAGATCGACCTGACGCGTGATGAGCGTACCTTCTACGACCGCACAACCGAATACGTGAAGACAGAATTCAACCGGGCCTTATCGCGCGGCGAGAATTTGAAAACCTTTATTATGATCGTGTTCCAGAAACTCCTGGATTCATCGCCGTATGCGCTGATGAAGGCGCTCGAGGGCCGCCGCGCCCGGCTCGAAGGCCTTTATTTCCGCGTCATGCACGAAATTTCCGAGAGTGAAGACGTCGCGACAGCAGTGCGCGAGTTTCAGGAAGAAGAGGGTTTCCAGGAGAGCGAGATCCTGAATCCGCAGGAAATCCGCGCAGAAATTCAGACACTGACGCATCTTGCGCTTTTAGGTAAAAAAATCGAAACCGACAGTAAGCTGACACACCTGAAAAAGACTCTGAAGACGATGCAGTCGACGGGGCATAAAAAATTCGTCATCTTTACGCAGTTTAAATCCACGCTCGAATACCTGAAGATGAACCTGACGGGTTACAAGGTCGTCGGTTTCCATGGCGGACTGAATTTTGAGCAGAAAGAGGAAGCGATCAGGCAATTTTTTGCCGATGTCGAGATTCTCATCTGTACCGAGGCGGGGGGCGAGGGCCGTAACCTGCAGATCGCGGCTTGCCTCATCAACTACGACCTGCCATGGAGTCCGCTAAAACTTGAGCAGCGGATCGGCCGCATCCACCGTTTCGGGCAGACGCGCGATGTGCACATCGTCAATTTCGCCTGCCGCGACACCGTTGCCGAGCGCGTCGTCGAAGTGCTCGAAGAGAAGATCCGCCTGTTTGAAAATGCGCTGGGGCCGTCGGATACGCTGCTCGGCGTATTTGAGAGCGAATATAAATTCGGCCGCAGCCTGATGTCGTTTCTCGGCGCGAAAAAGACGAAGCGCGAGCACAACGAAGAACTCGAACGCAGTCTTTTTCTAGCGAAAGAAAACCTGATCAACGTCGACAGGCTGATTTCAACCGAACACATGAGTTTTAATCTCGCCGCATTCAAACACGCGCAGGGTGAGGGTGGCGACCGCAGCGGCGAGAGCGGCCGCGAGCTGGCGCGCGTGATGAGCGATTATGCCGCACTGCGCAGTATTGCTCACAAGAGCGACGCTAAAGCGGTTGAGTTCGGCGACGGAAATTTGCCGGCGCGGCGTGGCACCTTCGATCACGAGGCGGCGACAAACTGCGTCGATCTGGAATTTTTCGCCTTCGGGCATGACCTGATCGACCGTTTTGCATCGGATATTATCGCCGCCGCAGAAGAGGCGCCCGTGGTGCGCAGCGATGCCCGGCGCAGCGGTATGTTATTCTTTTTCGCACTGACGCTCGAACTTGACAAGAAGTATAAGCGGATGTACCGCGTATGGCTGCCTAAATTCGAAGACGGCGAGGCGCCTGATTTTCTTCCGGATGTGCCTGCTGGCGCCGCCAAGCCGTTCACCCCGGATAAAGCCTGGCTGAAAGCCGCGGCGGTTCGCGCCATGGATAAGATTGCACCGAAGATCACAGGGGATGTCCGTGCGATTCTCACGAAAATACGCCCGTCGGAGAGCTACTGGCATTACCGCATCGTCGATTCCGCGGCGGCGCGCAAAAATACCATCGAAGAAAAGCTGGAAATCCAGCGCGGCAAGCTCAAATGGTATGGTGGAAAATTTGCCGGTACGGTTTCCAAGCTTGCGGGCGATAAACGCCGCAGCGAACGCGCGGAATATGAACGCCTACAGCGCAGTCATTCGCGCCTGAATCCGAAAATCGTCATCGACCTGAAAAAGGTTTGCGTACTATCTAACGAACATTGATTAACGGTAATGGGACTCATCGACGACGTTAAAACGTCGGTTGCGGCTGCGGGGCGTGTCGCTCAAACATCTTTCGTTTTCGCCCGCCATGCGCAGTTTTTTGCGCGGCTGGTAGCTAATCCGTCTGCGCCTGAAAATGCGCGTGAACTGCGGCGCATTTTTGAAACGCTCGGCGCGACGTATATTAAGCTCGGGCAGTTTATTGCCTCAGCGCCGGGAATTTTTCCCGATGCCTATGTCACAGAAATGCAGGCCCTGCTGGATCGCACGAGCCCGGTCGATTTCGCCGATCTCGAAAAGATCCTGAAAGCCGAGCTGGGCAGCGACTACCGCAAGAATTTCCGCAATATCGAAGAGATTCCCCTGGCATCGGCCTCGATCGCGCAGGTGCATGCGGCGACACTTGCCGACGGGCAGGCGGTGGTGCTGAAAATACAGCGGCCCAATATCGAAGCGAAGATGGATGCCGATTTAGGGCTTATGTCGTTCGCGGCGCGCTTTCTCGAAGTCATGCTGCCCGAAACCAAACGTGTCGGCGTCACCGACGTCATCCATGAACTCGGGCGCTCGATGGCCGACGAAACCGATTTTCTCGCCGAGGCGAAGAACATCGCTGACTTTGATGCGTTTCTCACCAATACCAATGAACGCGATGTGGTCGTGCCGCAGGTCGTCAAACGCCTGAGCACGAAGCGCGTGCTGACGATGTCGCGCCTCTACGGGGCGCCGCTCACTGACCTTGAGGTGGTGCGCAAGTATGCAAAAAACCCGCAGGCCGTGCTCGAAAAGGCGCTGGCTACCTGGTTTCAGTCGCTCGCGCTCGCGGGCTTTTTCCACGCCGATGTGCATGCGGGCAACCTCATGATTCTCGAAGACGGTAAGATCGGCTTCCTCGATTTCGGCATTGTCGGGCGCTTCAGCCCGAAGGTTTTCGAATCGCTGTGGCTGCTGATTCAGGGGCTCGGCGATCGTGACTATAAGCTGATTGCAAAATCCCTGATCGGTCTCGATGCGACGGGTGGCGGCGGCGAAAAAGTCGAAGAAGAAAAATTCGCGGCAGAATTAAAATCGGTGTTTGAAAAGGTAAACAGTTTCGGTAAGACTGTCGAGAAGGCGATGGCGCGCGGCGACGAACTGCGTGTCGACGAGGCCGATCTCAATGCGATGGTTTTACAGATCGCCGGGGTTGCGCGCCAAAACGGCCTTAAGATTCCGCGCGAGTTTGCACTCCTCATCAAGCAGATGCTCTATTTTGACCGCTACGCGCAGATTCTCGCGCCGGGTATGTCGGTCTATTCGCTGAGCCAGGAGGCTCACCGAGCCGACGGCCAACCCAAATTTCTGCCGAAAAGCTGATTAGCCGTAGCGGAAGAGGTGCTTCTGGATGCGTTCGTCTTCCCGGGCCAGTGCATAACGTGCGAGGACGGCTGTCAATTTCGGCTTTTTAAGGCGCGCGAGCGAACGCACGGCGTCAACGACGGCCAGTGGGTAGCCTGAGCGATACGAAGCCATAAAGTAACGCACTGCCCGGCGCAGGTTTTTCTCAAACCGGTAAATTTTCGCCAGCGCAAAATAATCGCGCGCATCGAGCGCACGGTCAGTCCGCTGCAGCAAAGTCTTCTGCTGCGCGCGGTCGGCGCTTTTATCGCGGTGGATCTTGTATGCCCAGGTGGTATTGCCGGCGCGCGCCAGCTCGAAGGCCGCCGCGACACGCCGCATGAGGCTGATCAGTGTCAGGACATCCCACTGGTTATGGTTGAGGATTTTTTCCTTGAGTGCCGTATTTTCGAAGCGCACGAGTTCAAAATACGCCTGCGCGACTTCGGCTCCGCCGAGGTCGCCTGCGCGCGTGAAACCCAAAAGCCGTGTTTCGGCGTCGATGAGGCGCGCAGGCTTCTCGGGGTAAATCCGCCGGATCAGGTGGAAGAGGTCGACATGCGGCAGCGCGGCGAGGTTATGCTTCAGGTTGTATTTTGCCGCGCGGCGCATGATGAGCGGCAGGTCGAAGGATTTTCCGTTAAAAGAGACGAGGATGGAATTCTGTGCGGCGGTAATGAATGCGCGAAGAATATCTTCTTCGCCCGCAGGCGTCGCGGCAAAAAGAGTCGTGAGATCTGCCCCCTGGCCCTGCGGTGCGGCATAACCGATAAGAAAGGGATATACCTGTTCTGCAGAGCCCAACCCCGTGCTCTCGAGATCGAAAAACAGCAGCCGGCTTTTATCTTCTGCGCGCAAAAAGTCGAGCGCGACACGGTCGGGTAGTTGCAGCGCTTCGCGCGAGAGCGGGTGATTGTCAAAAAGGGTCCGGACAGATTCGAAGTGAATTATGTCCTGCGCGCTTTTTTTCTGCGGGGCCGCCTTGTTATACGCTTTCAGCCGGTCGCCGAGAGAACCGGCGCCGGGCCGGGCACCCGCGCTCATTGCAGACCGTAAAGGCCCTGGAGTTCTTCGAGTTGCGGCCCCAGTATCGAGGTGATGCCTTCTTTTGCAGCCGCGACAGTTACCTGTAGCAGCGACATTTTCAGCGCAGTGCGTTTTTCGGCGAGATTGCCGCTGTTTTCAAAAATACCGATGAGTTGCCCGTAGAGGCTCTGCGCGAGTTGCGGCGGCATACCCTTTTGCTGCCCGGCAGCGAGCGCGCGCGACAGTGAAGTTGAAACTTTGCGGTAGGCTTCGACCTCGTCTTTGAGTTTATTTGCAGCACCCGCGTCGATCTGCGCGCGCTGCATCACCTTGTGGATTTCCTCAGACCAGGCGACGGCTTGCCCCTGGGCCTCTTTCTGAAACAGCGTGTAGTAGGTGTAGGCCGCCTGCTGCAGCGGCGGCAATGACTGGTAATATTTTGCATAGGCGGCCTGGTCCTGCGCCTTCACATAACGTGCGACCGTATTCACAACCTGGACAAATGTGCGGAATGTCATCTGCTGCGCAACGAGCGGCGCGCCGGGGCTGTCGGCCTCGTCGTCGCCTGAGCCGTCCCCGGTATCGGGGGTGTAGCTCAGCGGGCGTGCTGTAATAAAGAAGGATGCATATTTGCCCAGCAGCATTTCGCCGGGCTGCGGTTTAGGGCCCGCACCGGCAGGGGCTTCACCCGGCAGTACGAGCTCTGCCGACTTCAGCTTTTCTTCGGCGTCGGCCTCGGGATCAAAGGGCTTGTACGTCAGCGGGGGAGCCGAGGCGAAGGCGCCGGCGAACAGCATGATGAGGTCGTTCGTCGGCACGCGGTACGGATTTTCATACTCCGCCTTGAATTTAGGAATTTCGGTTTCGAGCAGCTTCTCTTTTACCTTTTCGAGCTGCGGCATAAAATTCTGGCCGATGTACGCGCCGAGCCGGCCGGCATTGGGCTCTTTGATGAATGCGGCGAATTGCGGCAGCTGGTCGAAATAGTCGTCGAGCTTTTTGATGATACCCATGGTAAACGCCGGCAGCTTCTGCGACAAGACCTGCGCTTCGGCCGGCGGTGTTTTGAGCGCCTGCTGGGCATAATGTACGAGCAGGCGCTGCATCGTCGTCAGGTAAGCGCGTTCGACTCCGGTTTCGGAGAGCTCGTACGCCCCCTCGGATTTTTTACTGATCAATGGTTGCAGCATCGTTAGTTGCCCGAACCTGCGCGTAAAAAATAGTCCGTAGCGAGCAAATAACCCTCGGCGCCGAGGCCGACGATCACGCCTTGTGCAATCGCACTCAGGTAAGATTTATGCCGGAATTCTTCACGCGCATAGACATTCGAAATGTGGACTTCAATGAAGGGTACTTTGGTGGCCGAGAGCGCATCGCGGATACCGATCGAAGTATGTGTCAATGATGCTGCATTGAGAATCAGGCGATCGCTGTCTTTGAGGTTTTGCAGGTAGGTTATGATTTCACCCTCATTGTTCGACTGGAAAAAAACCAGCTCGGCCTTGCCCGTAGCATGCGCGCGGATTTTCGCTTCGAGGTCGGCGAGGCTGAACGTTCCGTAAAAGCCCGCTTCGCGCTTGCCGAGCATGTTCAAATTGGGTCCGTTGACGACGACGAGCCGCATATCAGTCACCCAACGTCTGAAATTCTTTCAGGCTCGCAAGCAGTTCCTGCTCCGCTACGGGGCGCGGCAATTCACAGCTGCCTGGGCCTTTCAACAGGACAAAACGGATATCGCCCGCCATATTCTTCTTATCGGCACGCATCAGCCGAATGAGTTCATTTACTTTAACGCCCTTGGGGAAGGCATCGCTGAGGCGCGCAGGCAGGTTATATTTTTGTAGGATACTATCGATACGGCCCTCATCAGCCGTACTCAGTGAGCCGATGCGGCGCGACAGCAGTGCGGCGAAACGTTGGCCGATCGCGACTGCCTCGCCGTGTAATATTCCCTTATATCGGGTCTTCGTTTCGATGGCATGCGCGAGTGTGTGGCCAAAATTCAGGAAAGCACGTATGTTTTGCTCTTTCTCGTCTTTAGCGACGATGTCTGCCTTGATGCGGATGCACGCTGCGGAAAGCATGGCAAGGAAATCCACATCGGCGCGCTTCTCGTTATAGGTATGGCTTTCGAGGGTTTTGACCAGGGCGGCATCGGCAATGAGGGCGGTCTTCACCGATTCCGAGAGGCCGCAGCGGATTTCCCGCACCGGCAAAGTCTTCAATAAAGAAGGAATAACAAACACAGCCTGAGGCTGGTGAAAAACTCCCACGAGGTTCTTACCTGAGGTAATGTTGACCGCGGTTTTACCGCCGACGGAAGAATCGACCATGGCGAGCAGCGTGGTGGGAATCTGCACGAACGGTATGCCGCGCATGAAGACGCCGGCGAGAAAACCCGTGAGATCGCCTATGACACCGCCGCCGATCGCGATCAGGCGCGAGTGCCGGGTTGCGCCGCCACGCACGAGCAGGTTCGTGGTTTTTTCCAGCGAAAGAAAACTCTTGCTGCCTTCACCCGGGGCAATGCGTATGAAGGTAACGTGGGGCAGGGCCTTACGGAAGACTTTTCCGTGTAAGCGGTCGACCTTCGCATCGATGAGAGCGAATTCTTTTCCTTTGACGGGTTTTAAATGCCCCGCGATTCCCGCGGGTGCATCGCTATAACGCACATCATACGACCTGTCGCCGAGCTTTACCGGAATGACAGTCTGCACGCGGAAATTAAATCTCGCCGATCAACTGGTCGAGCTTCTGCACGGCCGCATCCATCGTCGCTTTGCGGACATTGAGCGGCGGTGCGAGGCGCAGCACCGAGTTGCCGCCGCGCGCCATGAGCAGCCCAAGCTGGATACCTTTCTCGAGCAGTGGGCGCGCTTCGATCGAATCCTTGAGTACGATACCGATCAGGAGGCCCAGGCCCCTTATCTCGACAATTTTATCAGGATATTTTTCCTTGAGTTTGTTCAACGCCGACATCAGGTAGCGCGAAGATGCCTGCACGTGATCGAGAATTTTCTCCGACTCGATTGTGCGCACGACTTCATAGGCGACGGCGGTCGCGAGGTGGTTGCCGCCGAAGGTCGAACCGTGCATACCTTTTTCAAAAACGCCGGCATATTTCTCGGCGACAAGCATGGCGCCGATGGGAAATCCCCCGCCCAAACCCTTTGCCATGGTGAGAATATCGGGAATCACCCCGTAGTGCTGGTAGGCGAAATAATGACCGCTTCTGCCCATGCCGCACTGGATTTCGTCGAAGCAGAGCAGGGCGTTCTCTTCGTTGCAGCGTGCCCGTGCGATCTTGATGAAATCCGGCGAAAGCGGAATCACACCCGACTCGCCGAGTACCGGTTCTAAGATCACGCCGCACGTCGTTGAATCGATGGCCGCAGAGAGACCGGCGATATCATCGATGGCTACGAATTCCACGTGGCCGAGAATTTCTCCGAAACCTTTTTGGATTTTATCCTGGCCGGTAACCGAAAGGGCACCAAAGGTGCGGCCATGGAAACCATCCCTGACGGCAACAATCTTCTGCCGCGCGGGGGATTTTGTCTGGCCATGAGCGCGCATAAATTTGATCGCGGCTTCATTCGCCTCTGTGCCTGAATTGCAGAAGAATACCTTACCGGGAAAATTAATCTCGACCAGCGCCTGTGCGAGCTGCGCCTGCTGCTGGTTAAAGAACAGGTTCGATGTATGCCAGAGCATTTCGGCCTGCGTCGTCAGCGCCGCGATGAGATCGGAGTGTGCATGGCCCAGCGCAGTCACGGCGATGCCGCTCAGGAAATCGATATACTCTTTTCCGTCGGTATCAAACAGGCGGTCGCCTGCGCCGTAGTGGAAGGCCACCGGCATGCGGGCATAGGTTTGCAGAACATATTTTTCGTCGAGGTCACGGATCTCTTGCAGCGACAGGCGCGCCGCCGGATCGAATGCATTGATTTCGCGTTTTCCTGCATGCACCGGCAGGTTTGTTTCCGCGATTCCGTAGAGATCTTTTGCGCTTTCGGCTATTTTAATCTCGCCTTTACTGTCTTCCGCCATATGCCTTGACGGGTCGGCCAGACAGGGCGTCGAGAAGATGGCTATTGTGGGGCAAGCGGGTTCAGGCCGGGTTGCGCACCTTAAAATTCCAGGCCGTGTTGAGCGTCACTGTCAGTTTTTCGGCGGTAATCGGTTTCGTGAGGTAGCCGTCCATTCCCGCAGCTTCACAGTCGCGGCGGTCGTCGACCGTGGCGTTGGCCGTGAGGCCAACAACGTATGTCAGTGCGGCATTTTCCATACGGCGGATTTCCCGCGTGGCTGAGAGGCCATCCACCTCGGGCATGCGCACATCCATGAAGACTAAATCGTAATGCTGCCGGCGTACGCTGTCAATCGCCTCGCGCCCGTTGCCGGCAAAATCTGATGTATAGCCAAAACGTGTCAGCATTGTCTGGATGACCATCTGGTTGATGGCATTATCTTCGACGACGAGAACTTTGAGCGGTTTCTGTGCAGCGAGGGACGCATCGAATGCAGGCATGGCCGGGGGTTGCCCAATATTTTTTCCCGGGCCAAACAGGCCCTGTATTGTATCGTGCAGCCGCGAAGGTTTAATGGGCTTTGTCAGCACGCGGTCGAATAACCCCTCTGCAGGTTTTTCAAACGATGTCGAGCTCACCAGTACCATGGGGCCCGTGGCATTCGCGGCCCGCAAAGCCTGTGCGAGCTCGGCGCCGTCCATCTCAGGCATCCGCAGGTCGAGCAGGTAGACATCGAAGCGCTCGCTGTTGCGCACCCGGTCGAGCGCATCCTTGGGGCGCAGCTCGGTAACACAGCGCATTCCCCATTTGCTGAGATAACTCTGGATAATCCGGAGGTTGGTTTCATTGTCATCGACGGCAAGGGCAGTCAGGCCCTTGAGTGTGCCGGAGTCTTCGAGGTATTGCGGCAGGGGCAGCGCCGCTGCTGCAGCTGTGATTGTCACGTGGAAGGTCGAACCGTGGTGGCGTGCGGATTCAAATGCCACCGTGCCGCCCATCGCCTCGGCAAGGCGGCGGCAGATCACGAGCCCCAGGCCTGTGCCGCCATGGCTGCGTGTGATGGAGGTGTCGGCCTGGCCGAACGGCTGAAAAAGCCGCTGCGATTCTTCGGGGGTAATGCCCCGACCGGTATCGCGCACACGGAAATGGATGCGGTAGTGCCCTGCGCCCAGTTTTTCGGCATCGACGGCGACCATGACCTCGCCGCGCTCGGTGAACTTAACCGCATTCGAGAGCAGGTTGACGAGAATCTGTTTGAGCCTGCCGGCGTCAGAGAGAATGCTTTCGGGAACATTGTCACTGAAGGTGTAGCCGAGTTCGAGGTGTTTTTCATCCGCCTTCATAGCCACCATGTCGAGAGATTCTTCGACCGCGGTGCGCAGCGAAAATGGATAATGTTCGATCTCCATTTTGCCCGCTTCGATCTTGGCGAAATCGAGAATGTCGTTGATGATGTTCAGCAGGTGCTCGCTCGAGCCGCGCAGTATGCCTGCGAACTCGCGCTGCTCGGCAGTCAGCGGTGTATCTGAAATCAGGCTCGTCATACCGATGATGGCATTCATCGGTGTGCGGATCTCATGCGACATGCTGGCGAGAAACTCAGACTTGATGCGCGCCTCGCGTTCCGCGACTTCTTTCTCGACCCGCAGCTGCGCCGATTCCGATTCCGCACGCATCATCAGCAGGGAACGTGTCGCAAAAGTATCGCGGATACGCAAAAATAACAGGGACAAGGCGAGCAGCGCGATGACGCCGCCGGCGACGTCGAGCCATGCCATGAGCACCGGAGGAAATCCCGACGTGTAACCCAGGTTGCGCACGACAAGGGCGTTGAGTCCCGTGAGTATGGCGAGTACCACAAAGATGCGGGGGATCTTGCCCTGTGCATACTGCAGCGCGAAGGCAAAAGGAATAAAGCTCGCGACCACGTAGGTCGTCGATTGTTCGGGTAAGATGTAGGTAATCACCCAGAGCGTGGCGATGACAGACGAACAAAAAACCACAACGCCGGAGTGCAGGCGCTCCCTGACGATCAGGCGCCGGCCTGCTTCATAGCCGAGGCCCGCGGCGAAGGTCGCCGCTGCTACGGCGGCAAGTCTCATGCTTGAAATACAGGCGGCGGCGGCACCGAAGATGGCAGCGTAGGTGAAAGTCATCCACATGCAGAACCGGGTAACAGCCCCCGCACGCCGGATATCCATCGCGTTGAAGGCGAGATGCTCCCGGGCAACTTTATTGCGCTCTGGCATGGGCAGCAGCCAGTTTGCCACAGTTACCCAAAAAGTCAGCGAGAAATTGACCTTCGCTTCGCATGCCTTGACGGAGTGATTCGCGGAGGCGTTTGGCCTCATGCAGACTCTCCGCAAGATAGAGCTCTCCGCTGCAGCCACCGCGGTGACCTTGCTCGTCCTCTGCTCGCTGGCCATCATTGTATTGCGGCTTTTTACCTCGACTGCCTGGTCGGTGGGCGCCGTCGATGCTTTGTCTGCATACCCTTCGCACCTGATGGTCATCGCGGCGCTCCTGGGCGGGTCGTTAGCTCTCAGCCGCGGTGAGACGCTCAAAATCGAGGTTTTGAATAACCTTTTGACTGAAAAACGCCGTGTCCTCGTGCAGCGCATTGTTGCAGTGGTCGGAGTGATTTTCTTCGGGGGTTTTATCGCGCTTGTGGTGCGCTATCTTACCGTCGACTACCGGCCCGTCGTGGCTTTTGTCTACCTGCCGCTGATGTTTTTGATTCTGGTGAAGGTTTTCGCTCTCAGTCTCTCTGCGAAATGACGCTACGGTATTCGATCGTTGCTGCGCTGCCGCTGCTCTTTACCGGGGCCGCGTTTAATGGCAGTTTTCCTTCAGGTTTTGCTGTCGAGCACAGCTATAAAGTCAGGAACAGCTCATTCTCGGGTATCTCTGCGCTCGATACTTCGCTGCTCAGGGATGATACCCGTATCACTGCAGTGGCGGCTGCAGCAGATCGTTTCGTTATCGGCACGTCGAACCGCGGTGTCTTTGAGAGTTTCGACAGCGGCAAATCGTGGTCGCATGCCGACGCCGACAAAATACCGATGTTGACCGATACCGGCAATCAGCGGCAGGTCTATGCCTTCGACGACGGTGCCCGCCTGCTCACGCATAAACACGATATTTTGGTGCGTACCGGCAAAACCTGGCAACCGGTAAAATCAGATATGGGACGCTCGGTGATTTTTACCGCGATCCACCGCGGCAAAAATACGCTCTACCTCGGTACCTCGGTGAACGGTCTCAAAGCCGCGCCCTTGACGCAGAACAACTATCAATCCCTCTTGAATGGAGAGGAATTCAAACTCAAATTTAAAACTATCAACGCAGGCATGCCGGGCAGGCCGCACAGTAAGTCACATTTTATGTATGAAGAAGTGCAGGCGATCGACGAGCTTGCGGATGGAGACGTTCTGGTGGCGACGGGGCCTTCGCCGGCAATTTATTTAAAGCCCAGGGATAGCGGGCGCTTTCAGAAAGTCGCTGTCGCGAAACTATCTGACGCTTTGGACGAATGTAAATCTGTCAGTGCCGTCGCCCGCAATAAAGTTGTGCTGAGTTGCAGCCGGGGCGTCTGGTCGGGTTCGCTCGATAACCCCGACTGGAATTTCACCGCGCAAGTTGCAATCGTGCCGGATGCCGCCGCCTATGGTGGTTATGCGCTCACGGATGCCGACGGTAACCGTCTCAGCTTTGTAGGTTTTAAGAGCCGGCTGACAAACGAGAAAAGGCAGCGGATGCAGAATGCCGCTGGCCAGCGGGTCATGTATGCATCTGCATATACGTGGAGCAAAAGACAGGGCCAGGTGCTGGCCGAACTCAAGAGCGGTTTCTGGACGGGGCTCGTCATCGACGGCAAGGATGACAACGGCATAATCCGTTTTGACAGCGATGTGCCGCTCGCGCGTTCGATCGGCGCGGTGCGGCCGCTCTATAAAATGGCGGACGTGGCGGCAAAAGTACATGCCTTAGGTAAGCGGCTCATTGTCCGCCTTGTCATCTTCAAGGACCCGAAACTCTTTGAGCGCGAGGGTTATGCCATTCTCGACGCTGCGGGCGGTAAGTGGAAGGGTACAGAAAAAGAACGCTGGATCGACCCCTACAACCCGAATCTGCTCAGTGAATATTATGCACCGATGATGCGCGAACTCACGGACCGCGGCGTCGACGAGATCCAGCTGGATTACATCCGGTTTCCCTCAGATGGTCCGGTCGGCCGCTGCCGCTTCTCGCATAAGAAAGCGCTGTGGCAGGAGGTCATACGGGCGGCGACCCCCGCGATTGCAAAGCAATCGCTTTGGTCTGGGTCGCCGCCGGATTATTATTATTCAGAGGCGCTCGAGAATTTTCTGACCGGGGTGAGGCAGGCGACGCCGCTGGCGATCGGCGCCGATATCTACGGTTACAACGGCATGTACCGCGTACCGGGTTCCATCGGGCAGGATCTCGAGGTCTATGGCCGTGTGCTCGATGTCATATCGCCTATGCATTATAGCTCCCACTTCGGCGACGACTATATGCGGCACCTGCCGCGCGATGAGCGCGCGTATAATCTGCTGCTTTTGGCCTTGTCGCGCGGAACGTTTTTTGCGAAGGGCGAATTTGTCATGCGGCCCTACATTCAGGCATTTTCGATGAAAGACGGCCTGTGGGGTTATGGCAAAAAATACTTCGCCGACCAGATTAAGGGCGTCGCCGATGGTGGCGGCAGCGGCTTCCTGTTTTGGGGTAAGCTTGACGATATGACGCTCGTGCGCAAAACACAGGTAGGTCCCTGAAATGTATTCAACGCCGCGTGTCACTTGGACTGTTATGCGCATCCTCTGGATGCAGATCGCGCTGTGCACCGCGATCATTCTTGAAGCCGCGATTTTTGGCAAACATTCGCTCGCACGCATCTTCGAGCTGACGTACAATAACATTTTCCAGCGCGGTGAAGTCTGGCAGCTCTTCACGAGCACGCTGGTGCATGCGAATCCCTTCCAGCTGCTCTTCAATGCGCTGACGCTGTGGATGTTCGGTTCAGAGCTCGAGCAGCGCTGGGGCCGCAGTGTGTTCTTCCGGTTTTACCTGGCCTGCGCCCTGGGGTCGAGCCTTGCCTTCCTGGGGCTCTCAGCCATCTTTCCGCTGATGCGCAATGATATTTTCACGACCTCTACGGGGGTAAATTTAGGACTGCTCATCGCCTATGCGATCTACTGGCCCGACCGGCAGATTTGGTTCTTTTTCCTTTTCCCTTTGCGCATGAAATTTGTGGCGCTCATTACCGGTGTGATTGCCATTATGTATGCGATTTCCTCGGCGCCGTTCGCGCTCGCCGCTGCCGGCCACGTGGGTGGCCTCATTGCGGCGGGGCTTATCCTGTTGTTATCGGGTGGCGAACCCGCGCGCCTCGACCGGCCTTTCCAAAAGCTCGCCGAAAAATTCCGGCGCGTCGAAGTGAAGTCGACCGGCAAAGGTGCGGGTAAGGGCAAAGGCGAAGCGGGGGAAAACCTCGAGGTCAAAATCGATGCGATTCTGGACAAAATCTCGCGCGGCGGCATGAAGAGTTTAACCAGCGAAGAAAAACAATTTCTCCGCGATGCATCCGACCGGATGAATAAGACAAAACACTAATTATTCAGGAAACGTAATATACTCTTGCCGGTGATTTTCGTCGTGGTACTTGCGGTCATATGTCGGGTTCTGTTTCACCTGATCTTCCACAGAACGTTTAAGACCCGCATGCTTCAGGCTTTCGAGATCTGTTTTGGGTTGGTAAGAGGATATCTTGCTGTAAAGCGCCTCCATCTCATAACGGTCGAAGGGGTCGGAAAACAATTTCTGTAAAAAAGAATAGATCGCAAGCGGCGATTCTGTGCTGCCGCTGTCGGTGAGTATCTCATACGCCAGCGCTGCGCTTTTTTTGCGGTCGCGCTTGATAGCATAGAGTTCCATGAGCAGCTTCTTGTCGTAACTGGTATTGTCCTTTTTCAGTTGAATGAGGCTTGTCAGAATCTGGATCTGCCGGTCGATCAGGCCGCGCGCCGCCGCCAAGGCCGAAAGCTCGCGCAGAAAAGCCGGATCGTCTTTATAAAAGGGGAGAATCTGCTCATAGAGATTCATCGCCTCACTGACCAGGTCGCGTTTTTTTTCGGCACGCGCAAGACTCATGAGCCGAGGTGCGTTTTCAGAATTGATGGCCTTCGCCATCGCCGTCTCTCCCGCGATGCTTTGCCCTAAATTTTTGATATTGCGCAGGTTACCGCCGTCCGCGATGAAAATTTCGCAGTGGCCGAAATAATCGAGCATGCGGCGCAGCGCGATGAGTGCGGCGGGGGCCGCGTAGTTTTCGAGGCTCTTTTCGTCGAGAAAGTAAGTGCGGTCCCATTTACGCACATAGCAGGCATAACCAAGCTTGAGTGCAAAAAAAGCCGGGTTCGCGTCGAAGGTCGCGATATTTTGTCCCTGCCATGACGGATCGCCGAGCAACTCGTCGGGCAGCATGTTCGTGAACAGCGTATGGCCCGATGTCTTTTGCAGCGATAAGATCGTCATTAAGAGGCCTGCATCCGGAAGCTGTGGCTTATGGACTTTAAGCCCGGGCGAACGGAAAAATTCGCGCGTGACCGAGTTTGAGTACTTCCACTGGATTGCCAGTACCCAGCCGATGACGGCGACGGCGAAGAGGGCGGTGATCGCTTTGCGCCAGTTCTTGGCGACATAGATGAGGATTCCCGTCAGAAACAGGGCGATGAGTACGCCCAGGAGAATCTGCAGCCATTCTGAGGCGATATAATAACCGCTGATAGCGCCGCCGATCGCAAGGCCGGCGAGAATTTTCTCACGCCTGAGGTAAATTTCATGCGCCTTCGAGAAGTATAAACCCTCCCAAATCGCCAGCAGCGAGTAGGCGGCGGCGCCCCAGTAGGTGTAGTGCAGAAAATTAAAAGTCACCGCCAATACGATGAACATCACGGGCAGCGACATGAGCCCCTGCTGTATGTGCGGCCGCACCGTGCCGAAGTAGCGGATGAGCTGCGGTACGACCAACCCGACTGCGCAGATCAGCACCACGAACAGCAGATGTTCGCGGTTCTGCCCCAGCGTGGCATGGAATGCCTGGGCGAGAAAGAGATAGCGTAAAAAATCGATGAGCTGCCGGAGTGTCAGCAGGCGTTCGAGCGCAACATCCCACGCTCTGCCTTCCTGCGCGCGCGCGAGCAGAATCGCCACTGCGGCGAAGAGCGGGGCGAAGCGCGGATTTTCCAGGAACCGTCCGGCATAGAGCGAGAGAATGACACCCAGCAGCAGGTAAATTTTCGCCGCCTGGAAGAAAAAGGCATGGCGGGCCAGTTCATACCAAAGAACGAGCGAGAGCAGCGTCAGCGGTACCGGGAAAAACAGGTAGGCATTGTCAGCGCCGAAAGCCTGGAACAGGAAAAAGAGCGCAGCGTTGATGACGGTAACAATAATCAAAGTAACAGTAAATTTCTTCCACGAACGAGCGGGCGCGACCTTGTGGAGCGCTGCGGCAAGAAAAGCGATGCCGAAAAGTATCAGCGCAAACTGCGTCAGCGGAAAAAAACCGCGGTAGAACGGGAAAAAATTGTCGAGCAGGCCGCGGAAATAAAGAAAAAAGCTAAATCCCCAGAAAAACGCCGAGAACCGGAAAAAAACATCCTTGCGGTTGCCTTTCCGGAACCAGTTAAACATGACTATTTGTCTGTGGCAAGATTAAAGCGCGTCACTCCCGCTTTATTGAGTTCATCCATCACTGAGATAACCATCTGGTACGAAGAGCGTTTATCGCCGCGGATGATGACCTGGTCTTTTTCTTTGTCTTTGATGAGATCGACAACGGTTTTACCGAGTTCTTTCAAAGCCACGTTTTTCTCATTCACAAAAATCTGGTTTTCCTGGTTGATGAGAACGATCAGCGGTTGCGTCTCGGCAGACTGCGAGGTATCTGATTTCGGCAGTTCGATCTTGATCGAGGGGTTGTTCGCCAGCGTCGCATTCATGAGAAAGTACGTCACGAGCAGAAAAAGAATGTCTACGAACGGCGCGAGCTCGATGCCCGTGCGGATATTGAGGCGCTTACGTGTGCGCAGCATTATTCGAGTTCTTTAACCGCGCGTTCAACCAGCATCTCGCACTCATCCATGAGCTGGTTGGTGCGCTTCACATAATAGTTGAAAAAGATCAGCGCCGGAATCGCTATCATGAGACCCAGGGTCGTCGTGATGAGCGCCTCGTGGATACCGACGGTCAGCTGGTCGGAGCGACCTGCAGCGCGCGCAAATGCGCTGAACGCCTTGATCATCCCCGTTACCGTACCTAAAAGGCCGAGCATCGGCGCAAGCGTGGTTGTCGTACCCAGGAACGAAGTAAAACGTTCCATCGAGGTCTGTTCCGTGAGGATTTCTTCCTTTGCCAGGGCCAGTATGTCGGGCGAAGCGGCACGGTTTTCCAGGATACGCGCAACCGTGCGAAAGCCGGGGTGCAGTTTACCGGTGCAGAACTCTTTTGCCTGATCGTATTTTTTTGCAGAGATCAGGGCGATGAGGGCACGGCCATCTTCATGGACCAGCGGCGCATTGGCCCGAAACAGTATATAGCCGCGCTCCAGGGCGACGGTAAGCATCAGGATGGAAATGATCACGAGGATGGCGGAAATAAGCGAACTCGGCAGGCCGCCGATTCCCTGCGCCAGATACGAGTTAAAACTGTGCATATCTCAGACTCGATTTTTGAGTCTTACCGGCAACCGGGAAAATACAAGGATTTGGGTTCACGCGCTGTGTGATTTTCCGTTCCATGCACCCGATATGGTATCTTTTTCACCGCCACTCATTGCGCTGATCGTGGTTACGGCGCTAGCGCTCGGTGCCTTCCTGTATTTTTCCGTGCAGATGCACCGCGCGAAAGACCGTGCGCTCGCATGGCGCGGCATCGTTAAATTGCTGTCGCTCCATGGCGTACCCGAAGCTCTCGCGCCTGTTTATACGAAATGGTTTGCCGCATTCTGGGCTTTTTTCCTGCTCGGCTGTATCAGTGTCGGGTATGTCGTCTGGGGCACGGACCATTCGTTTCTGATCGTGATTTTTCCGCTGCTGTTCTATTATTTCTTTGCGCGCTTTTTCCTCTGGGAAAAAGCCGACCTCACCGATTAACTGCTTGCGCCGCCTCGCCGTTCTCGAAGAAGTCGATTCGACGAATAGTTGGCTGAAGCAGAATCCGGATTTCCACCGGCCCTGGAGCGGCGTGCGCGCGCTGCGCCAAACCGCGGGTCGCGGCAGGCTCGACCGCCAGTGGCATTCCGGCGCGCCGGGAACTGATTTGACCTGCTCTTTTGTCATGCCGGCACCGAAAGGTACGCTGCATGCTGTGCCGTTATTTGCGGCATGGGCTCTTCACCAGACTGTTTCATATTATGCGGATGTCAGAATCAAGTGGCCGAACGACCTGCTCTGGGATGGCAAAAAGCTGGCCGGCATTCTCTGCGAATCGTTGCCCCAGCATGCGGGCCTGGTGATCGTCGGCATCGGGCTCAATATCAACTCCGGTGAATTTCCGCCGGAGATTGCCGGCAATACCGCGTCGCTCACTCTCGCTACGGGGAAATCCCACTCTGTGGAGAGAATCTGGCTCGAACTCTACCGCGATCTCGTGCGTGTATTCCGCAAAGCGGTATATCCGCTGCCAGCCGGGTTTATACAGGGTTACAATGCAGTGGCGTACCGTTATGTGCGGCGCAGCGACGTGTCCGCAGAGCCGCTTCAGTTCAAAACATTACTTGCGGATGGCAGGGCGTCTTTTAATGCCGATAACCGCGAGGTTGTTTTAACCATGGCAGAGTAGGCGGGCGTTCGGCGCCTACCAGCGGCCGATGTCACAGGATGCCTGCGCATAGTGCGCCTTGAGGTGGACGAAACAACCGCAGAGTTTGCAATTCGAGCCGAGCACAAGATACTCGCATTTTTTACAGACTGCAAGCCTTTCAGCGCGGACTGCTTCCGTGGCGAAATCGCCTTTAACGGTATCAACGGCAGCGTTGAGCAGGGTATATTTTTCGCGCGCGGCACAATCGCCGCAGGCGGCGCCCTTCTTGGGGAAGAGCATTTTGTTCAGGGTTGCCAGCATAATGCAGGATTACTCCCGCGCGAATTCAAGGAAATACTGCGACGGCAGGAATTTCAGGTCACGTTTCAGCTTAAAGCCGGCCGTTTTGAACTCGCGCTTCACAGTATCTTTATCGACCAGATTTTCCGGAACCTCGCCTGATTCTTCGTCTGTTTTATCGAGCTTGGTGAAATCAATCACAACGATGCGGCCTTTGGGTTTCAGGTTCTCGGCCAGCGATTTGAAGTAGTTGGTGCGGTTTTCGAGGTACTGGTAGGTGTTGCAGAAAAAAATCAGGTCGTAGTATTTTTTCTCGAGAACGGGGTTGCGCGATTGAATCACATGCGCCTTATAATTCGCTGTCAGGTTGCGGTTATTCGCGTCGCGCTGCATAAACTCAACCATGGTCGGATTGATATCGTAGGCGATAGATAAACCCTTAGGGGAAACTTTCTCCGCAAAACGCCGCGAGAAATAGCCCGTGCCGGCGCCGATGTCGGCAACGATGTCGCCGTTCTTCAGCTTCAGCTCTTGCATCACTTTTTCGGGCATCTGCCATTTCTGCCGGTCGGGCGATTCGAGAATGGTCGCGAGGCGCTCGATTTCAGCCGCGGCCTTTATTGCCTGCTCGGCGGCGGGGTCGGTCTTTTTGCAGCTTATGGCGAGTATTGCCAGGCAGAGGGATAGGTGTCTCATGTATCGGTTCAGTTGCATGCGTCTGGGGAGACATAACACTTAAATCGTTGCCACTGCGTCATGCAGATTTTTATTTCCGGCGGACAACCATGGCATCGAGTCCCAAAGCAATCTATTACGCCCTTGCCGCCAATGCAGGCATCGCGGCGACGAAATCGCTGGCAGCGTTTTTTACCGGTTCCACATCGATGACCGCCGAAGCAATCCATTCCTTTGCTGACTGCGGCAACCAGATACTGCTGCTTTTCGGCATGAAGCGCGCGGCTGCACCTGCCAGCGATCTGCACCCGCTGGGTTATGGCAAGGTCTCTTATTTTTGGTCCTTCATGGTGGCGCTCATGCTGTTTTCGGTGGGTGGTGTCTTTTCCGTCTATGAAGGCAGCCATAAACTGCTGCATCCGCAGGCCGTCGAAAGGCCGTGGATTGCCGTCGGCGTACTTTTTATCGGCGTGATTCTCGAATCGTTTTCTCTCTATGGTGCCCTGAAAGAAATAAAACACACGCGCGGCAGCCGCACCCTCTACCGTTGGTTCAAAGATACACGGCAGAGTGAGCTGATGGTTGTGGTGGGTGAAGATATCGCCGCGCTTTTGGGTCTTGCGATTGCCTTGCTCTTCGTGTTCCTGACGCTCATCACGGGAAATCCCCTGTTTGATGCCGCCGGCAGTATCGCGATCGGGCTTCTGCTCATCACGATTGCGACGATGATGACGCTGGAGATTAAGAGTCTTATCATCGGCGAGAGCGCCGACGATGAATTTAAAAGCGACCTGAAGAATTTTCTCGGAAAAAACTACCCGCAGATTGAACTTCTGAACCTCATCACGCAGCACCATGGCCGCGACATCGTGCTCGCGATTAAAGCCCGCTTCAGAAAGTGGCCGCCTTCGGCGCGCGCGATGGTCGACCAGATCAATGACATTGAGGCAGCGATCCGGGTTGAATTTGGCGCGGTACGTTTTATCTTCTTTGAACCCGATATCACGACCGAAGAGAAAATGCGGGCGGCGGCGAAGAAAAAACGTACACTTAAAAAGAAGTAGCAATGTCGCGAGAATACCGCACAACCATAAAACATCCCGGCATCTATGAAGGCGTGGGTCTCCATTCCGGAGAAACCACACGGCTCTCCTTCTATCCAGCCGACTGCGGCGAGGGTATTGTGTTTTTCCGCGAGGGTGAGGGCGGGCGTTTCGCGGTCAAAGCCGCGCTTGAGAATGTCATCGACACATCGCTCGCGGTGACACTCGGCGCGGGTTCAGAGGCAGACCATCCCTTCCAGTTGCAGACCGTCGAACATCTACTCTACGCGCTTTTTGTTCTCGGCATTACCGATATTGCGATCGAAGTCGAAGGCGGCAAAGAAGTGCCGATCGCCGACGGCAGCGCAGGGCCTTTTATCCGCGCGCTGCAAAAACTCGAGCTGCACTATTATGGCGAGAAGGTGAGGCCGCTTGTGGTCACGCGCCCGCTTTCTGTCACCGACGGGGATCGTTATCTTGTGGCGATGCCGTCGCCCGATTTCCAGGTTTCGTACTTCATTGATTATCCGCACCCGCTGCTGAAGAACCAGGCGGTGCAGCTCAAATACGATGAAACCATGTTCGTCGAGACAATCGGCTTCGCGCGTACCTTTGGTTTTATGAAAGACGTCGAATACCTGCGTTCGCGCGGGCTTGCCCAGGGCGGCAGCATCGATAATGCGGTGATCTATATGCCGGATGGCACGACGATGAACGATTTCAGGTTCGAGCGCGAATCGGTCTTCCACAAGATTCTCGACCTCATCGGCGACCTCGCGCTTGTCGGCCGGCCGATCCAGGGGCATATTCTCGGCGCGCGCGGCGGGCATGCGCTCGATGTCGCGTTTGGCAAAAAACTTTTGCAGGCGTTTGGATAAATTTTTACCCGGCTACTTTAAGAAGCTCAATTTCAAATCGCGGTACCGGGTAAAATTTCGGTCGGCAGTTACAAAAGTGCAGTTATGCTCAATGGCGAGGGCCGCGATATAACAGTCAGGAACCAGGTTACCGCGGGTTTCAGCTACACGCAGCAATGCGGTAAAAATGCCCCAATGGTCTTTGCCGGGCATTACCTCGACAGTGTTTTCAAGGTTCCTTAAATATTCAGTGAATGCCAGCGCTGTAGGGAGCGGGGTAGGCGTTTTAAAAACTTTCGAATGGGTCACAACCCGTACGAAGCCACTGAGAACAAGAGATGAATAGGCCCAGAGACTGCCACTCTGTGCCGTGGCGGTCAAAAATTTCCTGGCAGCGGCATGCCGTTCGGCATCAGCCCTGTGTGCGTAGACGAGAATATTGACATCACAGAGTGTCATTTTCCATCCGCTCAAGCAGTGCCGCGTTGTTGTCCAGATCTACACCGCTTTGCAGCCCCTCGCCTTTGAATACCGGCAATTGTATTTTCCGTTTCTGCCCGCGTGTCTGGTTTCTGCGCAGAAGTGATTCCCGGAGCGCCTCAGTGGTAAAATCCGTAAAAGTCCGGCCTTCTTCGGCGGCCTGCTTCTTGACGGCTTTCAGCAGCCGGTCTTCGATGTACAGGGTTGTCCGCATACGTAAAAACATATTTAAAAAGCATTAATATGTCAATAAATTTCAGACAATCCTGTCCGGTTTGGAAATCAAATCCGAAACATAGTTTACGCGCCCCTCAATGCAAAGAAACGACCTCATGGTCGAAGCCGTCCCAACCACAGCCCAACTTCCTCCTGGCCCCAAGGTGAATCCCTTTGAAATCGTCAAAGAACTGCTGGCCGGTGATACGCAGATTGTCACCAACCCGCTTGCATACTTCAGAAAATTGCATGATGAATTCGGCGATCTCGTCTATTCTGATTTCGGTATTGGCCGTTATTATTTTACCGACAACTCGGCGCTGATCCGCAAGATTTTTGTCACGGAGCCCCGCAGCTATGCGAAGGCCGACGCCTATAAAGAAGCCGCACTTTTCCTGGGCAAGGGCATACTCAACAGCGAAGGCGAATTCTGGCAGACGCAGCGCGGCATGGTGCAGCCGGCATTCCAGAAGAGCCGCCTGCACGCCTTTGCCCGCTCGATGGCGGCAACTTCGGATGCGGCGATGGCTGATCTGCCCTCCACGGTAGATGTTTCCTCATTGGCGATGCATGTCGCCCTGGAAAACATCTGTAAGTTCCTGTTCGGTTCAGATTTTGCCGCGAATGAGAAGGTCATCCGCGAAGCGGTCCACTTCGGTAATGATTTTATCAGCCGCCGCATTCAGGCACCAGTCAAGCTGCCGATCTTTGTACCCGCGATTAAGAATCTGCGTTTCCTGTATTACCGCTTTGTGCTCGACCAGATTCTGTACCGCATCATCGACCAGCGGTTAGCCGAGGGGGATCAACCACAGCGTGACCTTCTGGGCATGTTACTGACAGCGGAAAAGGAACATGGTCACGGAAAAGTGCGTAAGGAGCAGGTACGCGATGAGATTCTGACGCTGCTCATCGCCGGGCATGAAACCACGGGGTTCACTCTCGCGATGGCGCTCTGGCTATTGGCCAAATACCCGCAAATACAGGAAAAGTTACGCGATGAACTCACAGAAAAACTTTCCGGGGGCGCGGATATTAACCCCGAGGAACTCGAAAACTGCCCCTACCTCGAAGCCGTTGTCAACGAAACGCTGCGGCTATACCCCGCCGCCTGGATCATTGGCCGCCGCACGGTTGCCGATGAGGAATTTGAGGGCTATTTGCTCAAAAACGATTCGGAGCTGCAGATCTGTATTCTCGCCCTGCACCGCAATGCCAAATACTGGTCTGAACCCGATACATTCAAGCCGGAGCGTTTTCTCGGGGAAACTCCCGAGCCGAGCGCAAAACAGGCCTATATGCCGTTCGGCGCCGGACCGCGCCGCTGCATCGGCAATATCTTTGCCCTCATGGAGATGCAGATCGCGATTGCGAAAATCCTCATGCGCTACCGCCTGAAGCTGCAAAACCCCGCCGAGCCGGAAATCGAGTATCTTTTTACTGCGCGCCTCAAGCATCCCTTGCCGGTAGAGTTTGAAAGTTTGTAATGGCTAAACATTCTGTTCGACCAAGGAAGATTCAGTCATGAGCACGCTCACCGCAACGTACCCGGGGTTTTTCACACGCATCAATGCGCGGTTATGGGCGAGCTTCACACGCCGCGGCATTCTGGCGGTTTTGACTTCAGTCATTCTCATCAGTTTTTATGTCATGCTCTACTGGTCGTACGACATCGATTCGCTGCTCGCCGACCGCCAGACATCGCGTATCTTTGCGCCACTTGATAAGAAGATCGCCGCGGCCGAGGCGGGGGGCCTTGCCGCCGCAACGGGGCTCAAAGACCAGAAGACCAAAATACTGCAGAGCATCAAGGAATCTGCAAAATTTTCCGCTGGCTACCATCCGTTTCTTCTGCCTGAAAACCGTATCTATGTGGATCGCCTGAAACGGGTCAGTAAGCAACCCGTGTCTGCGATGCTCGATGGCTGGGCGGCGCTGTTAAATCCGCTTTCCAATTTTATGCGCAACCGCGACGCCGACCGCTGGTTTCTCTATGGTTTTCTCTATACGATACTGGTAGTCTTCATGGGTATACGTTTCTACCGGCGCTGGCGCCACGACCGCTACCAAAAGGTGCGCACGCTTTCGGTGATGGTCGTTCAGACGCTGCTTGCATTTATTTTACCGGGGCTCTTGCTCTATTTCAACACGAAGGAATTCTATTTCAGTTATTTCTGGCCGCTGAAGCTTGATTATTTCCTGCCTTCAACGTTCACGGACTACCCGCGGGCAATGGCGCTGTGGGCTGTCGGCATGGCATTCATAGCCGTGCCGGTGCTGACATACTTCTTTGGCAAGCGCTGGTATTGCTCCTGGGTCTGTGGCTGCGGTGCGCTTGCGAACACGATGGGTGATCCCTTCCGCCAGCTGTCGGATAAGTCGGAGCGCGCCTGGCTGATCGAACGCATTGTCATCTATTCCGTGCTGGCGATTACGGTTATCATGACGGGACTTATTTTTTTCAATGAATGGCGGGGCATAAACGACGGCTTTGGCCAGTTTGTTTTCTCCTTAAAGCGTTGGTATGGCTTTTTCATCAGCGCGGGTTTTGCCGGTGTCATCGGTACGGGGTTTTATCCGCTGATGGGTACACGTGTGTGGTGCCGCTTCGGTTGCCCGCAGGCGGCGATTCTCGGCCTCTTGCAGGTTCTGTTCTCACGCTTCCGCATCACGACGAATGGCGGGCAGTGTATTGCCTGCGGCAACTGTTCAGCCAACTGTGAGATGGGCATCGATGTGCGTGCGTATGCGATGCAGGGCGAAGATATCAAACGCGCTTCGTGCGTCGGCTGCGGCCTCTGTATGTCAGTCTGCCCGCGCGGCGTGCTGAAATTAGAGAACGGATAATCTCATGCTTCGAAAGGCTCGCTAAGGCGAGGCTCCGCCGCAGCATGCCGGCTAAAAAGCAAAAATACGAATAGCGAAAAAATCTGCGTGAAACTCGTCGCGGCAAGCGCAGCCTCGACCCCAATATCGGCGCGACCCTTGTCGAAAAGCAGCATCGCATTCACGAGTGAGAAGGCGATGGCTGCGATAACGGCGAGCGGTTTCAATGCGCCTCGGTCGACGTTCCGCCCTCCATGGCTCCGTCGACCAGGGAACATCCCTGTTCCCTGCTCACGGTAGAGCAAAACTCCCGTAACAGCGATATTGAGCAGCAGTTGGATGACTCCCACGGCTAAGGGCGATGTGTTCGCAGCAAAACTGAAATCGAGCCCTGCGTAGAGCGCAATGATGGTGAGTGCGGCCAGGCTGTATAAGCTGAGCGGAATGGCTTCTTTCCGCAGTAGATCCCGCCCATGCGCGTCGTATTGCCGCCGCACCTGCCAAAGCCATGCGGCGACCAGCGAAAAAGAATGCGTGGCGACCGAATGAACCCAGGCAAGCGTCAAGCTGTCGGTATCTGCGGGTGTGCGTTCGGCGGCGAGCATGACATGCCTGAGCAATGGTAGAAAACTTAACAGGTGCGGTATATGCATCAGAAAGGGAACGCGGCATACCTTGGTGCGCAGCGAGATAAAAATGGAAAAGCCCAACCACTGCAAATAGGTCGCGCCGAGATAGGCGAGCGGCAGCGCCTCACGCAAAAATACCTGCTTGGGAAGAAAATAAACCAGAACCAGGTGTGCGGCCAAAGCCCCGATCTGCAGGGGCAGGGCGGCGATGAATAGGATGGGTAGTTTCAAGTTACCCTTTTAGTATCGTGCGGCCATAGGTCTTTGCGTAAGCAAAAATACCGCCGGCAAACACAAACAGCAGGGGTGGAATCGTATATTCGCGGAATGGCCAGTTGAAAAGGTAAAAAAGCCCCGAAAGCGAAATCATACCCACGCCGAATTTACCCCAGTAGTTAGGTTTACCCAGGACGTTACGCTTAATCAGCAGAAAACCGCCCCCCACAGTACCGATAATTTCGCGCAGGGCGACGATGATGGTTACCCACAGCGGGTAGTCGCGGTAGATGACGAGCAGAAAAAGCCCCGCCACAATCACGATCTTGTCAGCGATCGGATCGAGGTATTGCCCGAGCGGGGTTTCCTGGCCGAGTTTGCGCGCGAGATAGCCGTCGAGGTAGTCGGTCAGCGTCATGAACGCAAGTGTCAGCGCTGTGTAGAGGCGGATGCTTTCGATATCGTGTGGGTGCGCGAGAATATACCAGAGCGCGGGTATGCCGAGAATGCGCGAAAGCGAAAGAACGTTGGAAATCGTCAGGATCCGGTAGGTGAAGAGTTCCCGGACCGTCATCGGCCAACCCCTCCCTGGGTGCCGATGACCCGGTCACGTCGTGCGACACTGGTCATCTGCCAACCCCTCCGTGACCACTATTGACCTCAGTACACCTTGCACTTTCGGTCATCTGTGGATACTAACTCACTTAATCGCGATAGTATTGGCGCGGCCCGGCCCTACGGAGATCCAGGCGATCGGTACGCCACAATACTTCGCGAGTGCGTCGACATATTTGCGCGCGTTCTTCGGCAGGTTTTTCAGCTTCGTGATATGGCTTGTGGGCTCTTGCCAGCCGGGAAATTCTTCGTAGATGACTTTGACATCGCCCACACCGCATGAGGGAAAATAATCAATGCGTTTGCCGCCAAGCTCATACCCCGTTGCGACCTTAATCGTTTTAAGGTCGTCGAGCACGTCGATTTTTGTGAGTGCCAGTGCGGATAGCCCGTTGATACGCGCCGCGTGGCGCACGACTTCGACGTCGAACCAGCCGCAGCGGCGCGGGCGGCCCGTGACACTGCCGAATTCATTGCCGGCTTTGCGCAAATTATCGCCTTCTTCGCCAAAAATTTCCGTGGGATAAGGGCCTTCGCCGACGCGCGTCGAGTATGCCTTCGCGATGCCAATGACGCTCTTCAGGTAGCGGAAAGAAACGCCGCTGCCCGAAAGCGCGCCGCCGGTTGTCGGGTTAGAACTTGTCACATAGGGATACGTGCCGAAATCGAGGTCGAGCATCGTGCCCTGCGCACCTTCGAGCAGCACACGTTTGCCCGAGGCCAGCTCCATGTTGAGGTAATAGGGACAGTTGACGATCATGTCGCGCAGTTTTTCACGCAGATCGAGCAGCTTTTCTTTCATCTGCTTGAGATCCGTCGGCGGTGCGTCGTACATACGCGTTAAAAGTTTATTCTTCTGCTCGACGAGGCGGGGCAGAATGTTTTCAAAAAAATCGTCGCTGTAGAGCATGCCGATACGGATACCCTGGCGGTTCACCTTATCGGAATAGCAGGCGCCGATGCCGCGCTTGGTTGTGCCGATCTTATGCACGCCCGAAGCCTCTTCGCTGCGCACGTCAATTTCCTTATGGTAGGGCATGAGCAGGTGCGCATTGTCGGCAATACGCAGGCGGCCGGCGGGATTAACTCCCTTGGCTTCGAGTTCAGCGATCTCCTGGAACATCGCATCGGGGTCGATCACCATGCCGCCGCCGAGCACGCAGATGGTGCGCGGGTATAGAATACCGCTGGGAATTAAACGGAAAATATACTTGTCTTCGCCAACCTTAACCGTGTGCCCCGCGTTCGCCCCGCCCTGGTAACGGACGACGATCTCGGTTTCTTTGGCCAGGTAATCGATGACCTTGGCTTTACCTTCGTCGCCCCACTGTGTACCGACGATGAGGGTTGCTGGCATATCAGTTCTTCTGTGTGCCAGCCGTGTTGGCGGCTTCGGCTGCTGCTGCCTTTTCGGCTTTTTCGAATTTATAGAATGCAATCGCCAGCAGAAAGGCACCAACGCAGATAAAGGCATCAGCGACGTTAAAAATAAACCAGCGGAACGAGCCAAAGCGCACATCGATGAAGTCGACCACGCCGGGGGTTGCACCGTAAAAACGGTCAGTGAAGTTGCCGAGCGCACCGCCGAGAATCGCGGCAATCGCCAAGGTAAAAATCTGCGAACCCTCAGGGCTGCGGTAGTAATAGTAAAGAAGGAACAGGATAGCAAAACCGGTCAGAATCTGGAAAATCCAGGCATGGCCCTGCATCATGCCGAAAACGCCGCCTTCATTGCGCGTCAGCGTAAAGAACAGGAAGTTACCGAGAATCGCTTCGCTCTGGCCCTGGGCCTTGAAGTGTTTTAAAATCCACAGTTTCGAGAGTAAATCCGACACATAGACAAGAATGAGTACCGTAAAAAACGGAGGAGTAAATTTTGTGCGCCAGCGTGACATCAAGGCAGCCTTGGTCCGCGAAATACGGCTACAAGCCGTAAATGGCGGCTAATAGCCGTAAACAAAGTGCAGGTAACGCGAGCCCGCCGGGCCGAAGCGGTAAGCGTAGGGCCAGCTTTTCCCCGCCGATGCCTTGAGCTCGCCTCCGGTAAATGCAGCAAAATAAGTGTCGATCATCGTATAACCCGCCGCAGCTTTGATGGCGATAAAAGTATGGGTATGCGACGTTGCTGAATGTCCGTCACGCAGCAGTGTAAGCGCCGGCGCCCGCACGTAGAGGCGGTCGATGAGGCTGAAATCCGTGGGGAAGGCCGCGCTGCGGCTGAAATCAAAAGCCTGAATGGCGTTGGCAGGCAGGTATGGCGTCACCAGCGCGGGGCCGCTCACAAGCCAGACAAAGTTGCGTCCCCCCGAGTCGACGGTGATATTCCCTGCAACAATATGCCGGATATAGTAGAGCGGGAAATCCGGGAATTCGGGAAGTTCACTGTCACCCAGGGACATCCGCCTCGCTTCGCTATAGAGGTAGCGGGCGACAATCGTACACGCCTCGGCTGCGGTGGTTATATTGTCTTGGGCGAGAAATCTCTGCCGCATTGCAGGCTGCGGCATCAGCGCCGCGTTCTGGAGCACACGCAGTTTGGCTTCGTCCATGAGCGCGGCGAGACCGTCTGCGCTTGTCTGGCTGTAGCGCTGCGTGGCGCGCGTGGCAAAGCCTGCAATTTCCGCTGCATCCAGATTGCGGGGAGATGGAATTGTGAGCGGCGGGTTTATGGTATAATGCAGCTCTTCGCCCGCTGTGCATTCGCTGCCGCTGCATTGCCGCACCCGGAGAGTCTGCGTCTCTGAAACGGCGATACCGGTTTCAGCGTCGTAAGGAAAAAATTCTTCGCCCATCGCGACTTCGACGCGGCTGTTTTGGACTGTTGATTCCAGGGCGACGGTAACGGGGTGCGTAAATATTCCGGGAGGCGGATAAATTTTGAGCGGCGGAAATGTATTGACCAGGGTATAAACCTCCGTGGCGGCGAGCGCGTGGTCGTTCGTATCACGTACAGTCACTGTGGTTGTAGCCGTCAGCGCCAGCGAATCGGCCTTCAGCAGCGTAAACGCCGCGCCCGTCGAATATTCCCAGCCGGGGGAATAATTCAGGATCTGGACATCGATGCCTTTGTAATAGGTACCGCCGGGCGGTGCCATCAGGGGTTTACGGCGTTCGCGTTCTTCGGCGGCGACAACCGTGGGGTTGCGGTCCGTGCGCCCGGAGCAGGAAATGCCCAGGGCGGCGATGAGAAAGATACTGGTATACTTCATATTCCCTCTGTAATATAAATACCAGGGAAGTGGTTCTTTTTCTCAGTTTTTCCGAATTTTCTTAAGCCTCAAGGCCGCTGTTTTCGCTGTTGCGGATGTCTTCGAAGAGGTAATAGTTCGACAGCAGTATGTCGACGAGTTTTCCTTCGAAGGCAATGCCGCGTTTTTCCCTGAAGAACTCCTGTACCTTTTCCCGGGGCCAGGCATCCTTATAAACGCGTTTCTCTGTCAGCGCGTCATAGACATCGACGATGCCGACAATGCGCGCGGCAAGCGGACATTCATCGCCCTTAAGCCCTCCGGGATATCCCTTGCCATCCCAGCGTTCATGGTGCCTGAGCGCCACCGTGTGTGCCATACGCAGCAGGGGATCTTTAGAGCCGCTGAGAATCTGCCCGCCCAGAACCGGGTGTGTTTTCATGATCTCAAATTCTTCAGGCGTTAAGGGCCCGGGTTTTTTGAGGATTGCATCGGGGATAGCCAGCTTACCGATATCGTGGAGCACCGCCGCTTCGCCGAGTTCTTCGGCGAAAGCACCCGGGCAATCGAGCAGATTGGCCATGAGACGGCTGAAACGGCCGATGCGCCTGATGTGGCTGCCCGTTTCGATATGGTGGAGATCCGAAGTCATGACGAAGAGACGCGAAAATTCCCGCGCTGTCTCTTTGCTGCCTGTGCGCTCCTGGTCGAGTTTCATTTTTCTGAGCGCGTACGTGAGCTGTGATTTCAATTCAGGAATACGAAAGGGTTTTTGTACATAACCTACGGCGCCGCGCATGATCGCTTCATCGATAATCTGCTCGTGCGTCATGCCGCTGAGAACAATGACATTAACGGGAAGCCTTTCTTCGCGGATGCGCGTCATCAGGTCGAAGCCGTCCATCGCCGGCATATCGAGGTCAGTCAGCACGATAAAAGGAGAGCCAGCTCTCAGTATCTGCAATGCGGCGTTGCCATCGGCTGCTTCAGCGACCTTGCAGCCCCAGGCAGAGAGCGTCAGGCGGAGGGATTTCCGGATCGCGGCTTCATCGTCGACCACCAAAACCGGTGTCGACGAATATAGCGCTGAAAAAATCTCTGTAGCAGTCCTCGTTTCTTCCCCGAGGATTTGTGCGATGGTCATGGGTTGTATGAAGACTAAATTTCCGGAAAGTTCAATTCGCGTATTTACACGACCGGCTTCGTAGATTTACCGAGGTTTCCGTCGCCAGGGCCGGATTACCTAATTTCCCTAGGTATCCCTACCGAGAGGGGGGTGTAGGCCTCACAATTGACTTCGGCGCGATTCCGGGTTAAAACCAGCGCATTGGAGGCCATGTGAACTTCTTCAGAAAAACAAACACTGCCTATATTACCCTCGAGCCCCCCGATTTTTCGGTCGCGGCCGCCAAACTCTGGAGCAACATGCTCTACACCATGGAAGGGCACAACGTCACGCAGGTGACGGTACGGCTCTACGACGCCAGCGATATTTCATTGCGCACGCTTTCGGTAGTCATTTCCCTCGGGCTCAAGCTGCAGGGTGATGCGGTGGCCATGGAACTTGAGGCATCGCACCGGATTATCAATATCATCCGCAAGCTGAATCTGGCGTCGGCATTCACAAGGCTGACAGAGGTTGCCTGATGCAAATTAATCTGCGGGAAGTTAAAGAATCGTTCGTCGCGACTTCGCGTGACATTCTGCAGAAAGCAGAAAGCGTGCTTTTGGAAATGGAGCGCGAAGGCGGTGCGGCACATTTCGCCGAGTTGCTGCGCGCCATCCATACGATTAAAGGTAATGCGGGCATTTTTGAGCTTGAACCCTTAATTGCCCTGTGCCATGCTTTTGAAACCCGTTTCACCCTGGTACAGGCCTCGGGCGCTGCACCCGAAACCGGCATTATCGACCTGGGCCTGACGGCCATCGACCGCATGCGCGCGATCATCGCGGCGATGGATGACAAGGAAAAAATCGCGGGGCTCGATAATAACGATCTCATCCATGAGCTCGAAAATAAGCCAGCCGACCCGGCGGCGAAACAAGGTATTGCGGACGGCAAGGTTCCGGGGCACGGTTTTGACCGCCTGCGTGACAGAACGAGTAAAATCCGTCTGCCCGAAAAATATTTTAATATAGCCAAGCGCGAGAACCACTACCTGATTTTTCTCGTCATTGACCTGGGTGACCAGGATGCACTTTCCGCGGCGGATTTTTTCTCCTCTTTAGCTACACTCCACAAATCGCAGCGCCTCTTGTCGCTGGGCGTCTTGCGTAAGGATTTCCAGGGCGACGCGCCCAAAGGTCCCTTTCTCCCTTATTTCCTGATTCTGAGCACCACGGAGCGCGCCGAAGAAATCGCCGCGCGACTTAAGGTCAAAATTGTCCTCTTCCATTATTTTCTGCATCCCGAAGTAAAACAACAAACCAAAACGCCGCACCCCGCCGGTTCACCGCGCGGCGAGCATGTACGTGAAACCCACCTCAAGGTGCATCTCGACCTGCTCAACAGTCTTATCGACATTACCGGAGAGATCGTGCTGACGCGCAATGCGCTTGTGCGCCGGCTCGATACCGTCGTTGACCAGGGCCTGGCAGCATTCACAAAAAAACTCAGCTACCTGGTCACCGATCTGCAGGATAAAGTGATGAAAACCCGCCTGCAGTCGCTCGACGTGCTTTTTCACCGCTTTCCCCGCCTGGTGCGCGAAACGGCGCAGCAGACCGCAAAAAAAGCCGAGCTGCGCACCGAAGGCGGCGAGATCGAGATCGACAAGGCCATCATCGATGAAATCGCCGATCCGTTGGTGCATATCATCCGTAACGCGGTTGATCATGGCATCGAAACTCCCGCTGAGCGTATTGCGGCAGGCAAGCATGAAAGCGGTACAGTCGTGCTCACGGCACGCTCGCGCGAAGGCAACATCGTTATCCGCGTCGCTGACGACGGCCGGGGGCTGGATCCCGAAAATATTAAGGATACCGCCATCCGCAAAGGCCTGATCTCGCGCGAAGCCGCTGCCGCGGCGACGCCACAGGAAATTACCGAATACCTTTTTCTGCCCGGCTTCAGCACCAAGAACGAAATCACCACGATTTCGGGCCGCGGCGTCGGTATGGATGTGGTGCGCACCAATATCATGCGCCTCGGCGGTTCGGTGGAGATTTCCGGCGAGCCGGGGAAAGGTTCTGCGATTGTGATCGTGATTCCCCAGACGCTGTCTATCCTCACCTGTCTCTTGATTGAAATGGGCGGTGCCCGCTTCGTCGTACCGCAGCAGAATATCGTCGAGGTTGTAACGATCGACCCCGCGCGCCTGAAGAATATCCAGAACAAGGAAGCGTATGAACTGCGTTCGCGCCTCTTGCCGATCGTATCCGGCGCGGAGATGCTGGAACTCGATGGCCCGGCCCTGACCGCCCCGTATCTCGTCGTGGTGCGCACGGAAAAATATCATTATGGTCTGAAAATTCAGCGCGTGCTGGAGAAAGAAGAAGTTGTCGTGAAAGCCGTGCCGCAGTTTGGCCAGGACCGCCAGATCTTTGCCGGGGCTGCGATCATGGGCGATGGCACGATCGCACCGATTCTCGACGCGGCGCTGATCGGCAAACAGGCGGGACTGCAGCCAAACGTTGAAGAAAAAACCACAGGACATGAAACTAAAAAAATTGCCGATGTGGCGCTACGCTATCTGCTCTTCCGCGTACACGAACGGAAGGTCGCCTTCCGTATCACATCGCAGCCGCGAATCGAAAGCATCGATCCGGACAAGATAGAAACTGTCGTCAACCGGCGCGTGGTTCATTACCGCAACGAAGTCATTCCGATCCTGTCGCTGGATTTCCTCGGCGGGGATCAATCCGCCGTTCTGACCAATCTCATCATCGTTCAGGCAGAGGACCGCCGCTATGGCATTCTCGCCAGCGAGATCATGGATATTCTGCCCGATAACCTGGCGTTGCGGCGCGAAACCGGCGACCGCAGCGAGATCGAGGGTTATGCGATTCTCGCCGAAGAAACTGTCATTGTCATCAACCTGGAAACATTAATGCGCGGTGCATATGCCGAACCGGCGCTGCAGATCGCGGGAGCTAACGTATGAGTATCGAAACAGGTGAATATCTTTTGTGGCAATCGGGCGAGCGTGCCTTTGGCCTGGAGCTGCCGCATTGCCGTGAAATCGTCAACGGCGTGGCGCTGACACGACTGCCGCGAGCGCCGCTGTTTGTACTGGGCCTTGCGAATCTGCGCGGCAACGTCATTTCAGTTCTCGATCTCGAAATTCTGCTCGGTTATAAAAAGACCGCTGCCTACCGCAGCGAAACGAATCTGATACGGCTGCGCACAAACGGTTATCCGATAGCGGTCGCTGCCGACAAAATCAGTGATACTGTCTTTCTGACAGAGGTCGAACTCGAACGCGCGCCCGCGAACCTGAGCGAAGGCGAAAACAATTTCATCCGTCTGGTGGCAAAACTTCCGGGCGGCATCGTACTTATCCCCGATCTGAATTCCATCGCGGCTAAGATTCAATAAAAAGCATAAGGAGAAACCATGCGCAACAACCAACCCATAACAAACCGGGAAAAACCCATACCACAGGGCGCGACCCTCGTGTCGAAAACCGACCCTAAGGGGGTCATTATCTATGCGAGTAAAGACTTCAGCGACGTATCGGAGTACGAAAACGACGCAATGGTCGGCGAACCACACAACATGGTACGCCACCCGGAGATGCCCCAGGCGGCGTTCGCCGATTTGTGGGAGCGCATCAAGAACGGCAGGCCGTGGCGCGGCATGGTCAAGAACCGCGCGCGCTCGGGCGACCACTACTGGGTCGAAGCGCAGGTTTCGCCGCAATACAAAAACGGTCGCCTCGCCGGATTTATGTCGGTGCGCCGGCCGCCGACACGCGCGCAAGTGGAAGAGGCAGAAAGACTCTATGCGAAACTGAACAAGCAGGGTAAGAACGCACAGGTCGATTCGCGCAGCGGTATCCGTAAATTCCTGAACAGGATTCCGATCAGTGTGCGCCTGGCCTTTTTGGTCACCGGATCGATTGCCACGGGTTTGGTTCCCCTCGCGCTCTTCCTTTTGGGCTATCCCGCGATTTTTATTGTCGGTGCGGGCCTCACCATCGGTGTCTTGAAATTGCCGGTACTGTTGTGGACGCGGGCGAATGTGCTAAAACACGTGAAGCTTGCCAACGAGTTGCTGAAAGATATGGGCGAGGGCGATTTTACCCGCTCGATCGATATCCGCGACAGCAGTGAGACAGGCCGCGTTCTTGAATCGCTGCAGATCATGAATACGAATATCTCCGGCCTGATTTTCCAGATGATTGAAACAGGTAAGGATCTCAACTCCGGAGCAAAAGTACTCGCCGATTCCAGCCAGAATTTGTCCTCCGGGATTGAGCAGATCTCACAGCAAACCACCACGATTTCATCAGCGGCGAACCAGATGAACCAGAATCTGCAGGTGGTCTCCAGCGCCGTCGAAGAGATGTCGATATCGATCGGCGAAGTGGCCACCAAGGCCTCAGAGGGCGCACGGGTTTCCAAGGAAGCCGCGACGATTGCCGCGGAAACACAGGGCCTGGTACGCGACCTCGGTAACGGTGCAGAAAATATCGGCAAGGTTATCGAGATCATTGCCAAAATTGCCGAGCAGACAAATATGCTCGCACTCAATGCTTCCATCGAAGCTGCGGGGGCCGGTGAAGCCGGTAAAGGTTTTGCCGTCGTTGCATCAGAAGTTAAAGAACTGGCGAAACAGACAGCCGCGTCGTCTGAAGATATCAAGAAGCAGATCCAGGCAATACAGAAAAGTACAGATGAGACGATTCAGGCGATCGGTAGCATCACCGGCATCATCACACGCGTCAATGAAGGTAATGCCAGCATCGCGTCCGCAGTCGAAGAGCAATCGATGACGACAAAAGAGATCGCCAGCAATGTTAACCAGATTTCCAGCGCCTCGGGTGAAATCAATAAGAACATTTCCGGTATCAGTATGGCAGTCACCGATAGCGCGAAAGATGCGCACAAGATATCCGAGTTGTCATCCGGGCTCAAAAAATTGTCCGACTTCCTCTCGGGCACGGTAGAGGAGTTCAAAGTCATCAAATAAGCCGATCTGCATGAAGACACAAATACTCATCGTTGACGACTCCGAAGTTTACCGGCTTTTTCTGAGGAAAATTCTCGAAGCCGAGAGCGACATTGAGGTCGTCTCGGTGGCCTCGAACGGCCGCCTGGCGCTGCCCCGGGTGAATCATTATAAACCCGAGGTCGTGCTGCTGGATTATGAAATGCCCGAACTCGACGGACTGGCGGCGATTCCCGAAATCAAACGCCTGTCGCCGCATAGCCGCATCATCATGTTTAGCGCGCACACGACGCGCGGCGCCCGCCTGACGCTGAAGGCGCTCGAGGCAGGCGCCGACGATTTTATCACGAAACCCTCGGGGAACCTGAGCGGTGAGGTTGCAGAGAGTATCCGCCGTGAACTGGTTGAGCGCATACGGGCGTTTTCTGCGGCCAGGGTAAAAGCCGCTGCGCCGGTTGCGGTTTCAAAACCCCGGTCAGCGACGGCGAAAAAAAAATTCCGCTACTGCGCGATTGGTATTTCAACCGGTGGACCGACTGCGCTGCGGCGTATCTTTAAACTGATTCCGAAAAGCATCCATGGCAGCATTTTTGTCGCGCAACATATGCCGCCGTTATTTACCGCGCAACTCGCCGAAAGCCTGTCCGAGGAGTCTGAGCTCAAAATTGTCGAAGCTGCCAATGGCATGAGGCCCGAGCCTGCCTGCGTTTATATCGCTCCCGGCGGCAGGCAGATGAGGCTCGATGCGTCCGACGGGATAAAAATCGTCATTGAAGATGGCGATCCCGGTGAGCTCTGCAAACCTTCGGTGAATAATCTCTTCTATTCTCTCGCAGCCCTGGCCCCCGAAAATACGCTGGCGGTCATCATGACAGGCATGGGTGAGGATGGCTACCTGGGTATGAAACAGCTTGCCGCGAGCGGCGCCTACCTGATGGCCCAGGCTGAGACCGACTGCGTGATATTTGGCATGCCCGCGAAGCCAGTGCGGGATGGCATCGTCCATGAAATTCATGCGGCCGAAGAGCTGGCGAGAAAAATAACGGAGTACCTGAGCTGATGTCTGATACAGTGATGCCGCAAATTGCGCAGGCGATCAAACGCCTGACCGGGCTTCATATCGAGCCCGAAAAATATTATCTTTTCGAACACCGTTTCCCCGAAGTGATGCGCGAATTTGCAATCGCTGACTTCACCGCGTTGCTTTTGGAAATCCAAAAGGGGATTAACCTCGAATTTATCGGGCGCATTATTGAAAAGATCACCACGCATGAAACGCGATTTTTCCGCGACGAAAGTATTTTCGATGCCCTTGCTGAGCAGATTATTCCCGAGTGGAAGGAACGCTCCGCGATTGCCGGTGATACGATTGAATATCCGCCGCTGAAAATCTGGTCAGCAGCCTGTTCTACGGGGCAGGAAGTATATTCGATCGCCATGATGCTGGCCGAAACGCATCCCTACCTGGTTAAAAAAACGCAGATTCTCGCGACGGACATTTCCGCTGAATCCGTCGAGCGCGCTTCCAGGGGAGTTTATTCCGAGTTTGAGATCTCGCGCGGTCTTCCGGAGAAATTCCGCAACCGCTATTTTGTCAAAGCGGCAGGCGGTGGCGCGGTCAACAAGGCAATTTTACCGGCCATGGAATTTCGCGCGATGAACCTGCTGCAGGAGCCTTTTCGTGAAACCTTTGATATCGTTTTTTGCCGCAACGTCGCCTATTATTTTGCCCCGGATACGCGCATCGAGCTTTTCCGGAAAATGCGCGGGGCCGTGAAAAAAAACGGTGTTTTGGTTCTCGGTTCCGCCGAATCGCTGGATGGCTCGCTCAGCGACTATGTGCTCCGTGAGTTCGGGCTGGCGCGCTATTACGAGGTGAACAACGAAAATGTAACCATCTTCGCGCGCCGCCGGGATTAAGAAAAATCGTGGCGACGCCGGGAAAATAGCCTCTTTCATGACATTATGAATCCGCCGGGAATACACGTTGCGACGCTATTCCTGCTGACTGCGGTAGGTTCCCTCGCGATCAGCCTGTGGCCTCTTGCCTTGCGGCGCGGCCGCCTCGCGCATGTTGAGGGTATGGCATCATGGGCGCTGGCCTTGCTGCTGTCCGGAGCAGGTTGGACGATCTGGACTCTAATCGCTTTCGGTTTCGCACCTCCATTGGCCGTCAGTATTCTGGCGACATGCCTTTTGGTTTCTGCCTTGCCCCTGCAACTGCGGGCTTTTTCGCGATTGCTGGGAGCAGAGTTCTCCATCGTGCAGCACGCGGTTTTACTTTCGGTAACCGTGCTGTTACTCATTTATTTTGCCTTTTTGTTTCCGAGTCTACCTCTGCGGATAACTGTGTCCTCTTTTTACGCAGCATGGATTGCGGTCTCGCTGATTCGTATTTTCTTTCGGTTTGGCCATCACGCATCGCGTTCCACTCTGTCGTTACTGAAGGGATTCTATGCTATTTCCTGTATCGCCATGATTGCGCGGGGAGTTATTGCCCTGGGGCATGTCGATGGGGCGCAGTTGAATATTATGACTCCGGACGTGACGCAGACGATCCTGTTCGTGTTCTTTTTTTTATCCGCCCTGATTCCATCTTTCGGTTTCATTTCGCTCTGCAACGATATTCATATGGAAAGTATCAGGGAAACCGGTGATCTGCTTGATTTTGCCCTCGATTCCACCGTTGACGCGGTCTGGGATTTCAATTTCAGGACGGGCGAGGTTCATTTTTCAAAACGTTGGGAAGAAATGCTCGGTTTCAAGAAGGGCGAACTGCCGGATGATATTAAGAGCTGGGAGGCGAGGATTCATCCGGAAGATTTGCTTCTGCTGAACGAGGCTTTCTGGCAGTACTCGATCGGCAATGTTCCCGAGTATGAATGCAACCAGCGGATTCTCGGTAAAAACGGCGAATATGTCTGGGTCAAGGACCGCGGTATCATCGTCAGCCGCGATGAGCTGGGCAACCCCCTGCGTTTTGTCGGTACCATGAAGAACATTGACGCCGAAGTGAAACGGAAAGATGATTCTATTAAAAACAATATGTTGCTGGAGAATATTTTCGAAAATTCTCCGGTGGGCATGGTGCTCATGAACAAAAGCCGGCAAATTATCAAATCGAACACTGCGGCGAGAAAAATGTTTTCGCTGACGCCGGAAGTTTTGGCCTCGCACTCATATGCCCGGCGCCCGGTATTGACGCCGGCAGGAGAAGCCGGCAGTAACGATGAAATGCCGTCACGACGCGCATTAGATGCGCCCGGCGTGGTCCAATCGCAGTTTTACGGAATACGCTTCGAAGATGATTCCGTCCGTTGGTATGCATCGCAGTCCGTTTTTGTTCCGGCGCTCGATTTGATTTTAAGTTATTCGCTCGATCTGACCGATCTCGAGAGTGCGCGCCTCGCCCTGCATAAGAGCGAAATGAAATTCCGCCAGGTTTTCGACGTCTTACCCGTCGGGGTAAGGTTATTGTCTCGCGATGGCAGCGTGTCTGTGTTCAACAGCGCAGCCATCGATCACGCCAACATGAATGCCGTGAATTTCAGCAGCGGAGGGCCCCAGGAGTATTCCTTTTATTCCATCGATAATCTGCCGATTGAGTTCAAGGATTTTCCGACAGTCAAGGCAGCGCGTGCGGGGGAGGCTTTTCACAATTTTGTTGTGGGCCACGATATTTCAGGGTCGCGGCGTTGGTTCAATGTCAGTGTCGATCCGATGCCCGATCTGAACCTGTCAGTCTATATGACGGTCGAAATTACGGAGCTTGTCAATTCACGCAACGCCTATGAGGAACTCAGCCGGAAACTGGAAGAGCGCGTCGCCATGCGTACCTCTGAGCTGGATTTTATAAATAAGGAGCTCGAATCGTTCAGCTATTCGGTTTCGCATGACCTGAGGGCGCCCCTGACGCGGATCCAGGGTTGGGTTAACGCCTTGGCCGAAGATTTCAGGAACCGGCTGGGGGAAAAAGCGGAGGGCTTTCTCGCGCATATCCGCACGGAAGTGCTTCGTATGGAGGGCATGATCCGCGCGACCATGGCATTGGCGAAGGCTTCGACGGTTCCGCTGCAGGCAAGCGATATAGATATCAGCGAGCGCGCCGAGGCGATTGTCGCAGAACTGCGCGATGAATTTCCCGCGTTGCCGATTAGTCTCAGCGTGGACGGTAAGATACACGTACGCGGTGATCAGGCGCTGATCGACGTGATGCTGCGGAACCTGTTGCACAATGCCGTAAAATTCAGCAGTAAAAAACCGCAGGCGGATATCCACTTTGGTTCGGTTCAGGGCGCGGATGATAAAACCGAATATTTCATCGCCGATGCCGGCGCCGGGTTTGATCCGCGTTTTGCCGACAAGCTTTTTGCGCCGTTCCAGCGCCTTCACAGCGAAAAAGATTTCACCGGTACGGGCATTGGCCTGGCTACAGTCAGGCGGATACTCCATCGCCACGGCGGCATCATCCGTGCGGAATCGGCGCCGGGAAAAGGCACGAAATTCTTTTTCAGTCTTCCGGGGCTTCAGGAATGAGCGCTCCGGTTCAACCCAATCTCCGGGTTTTGATTATTGAAGATTCTGCGGCAGATGCCGCCCTGGTGGAAAGGGAAATTCAAAACCAGGGATACAAGCTTGTTTCCAGGCGCGTGGAAAACGAGGCTGAGCTCAGGTCGGCGCTGGCTGCCCCCTGGGATATTGTGTTGTCCGACTTCCGCCTGCCGCAACTCAATGCGATATTTGCGCTGCAAATCCTGAAAGAGCTGGAGTGCAATATTCCTTTCATTGTGGTTTCGCAGGCGATCGGCGAAGATATGGCCGTTGAGCTGATGCGGTCGGGGGCCTCCGATTACATTATGAAGGCGTCGCTAAAACGTCTGACTCCGGCTATTGAGCGCGAGCTGCGAGAAGCCGGCCGCCGGAGCGCCGCCGCCAGGGAGCTGCGTGATCACGAGAACTTTCTCGAGTCGGTGATCCATAACCAGCTGAATGGCGTGGTTGTGGTCAATCACCGCGGCGAGATAACGCTTACCAATGAAAGCGCTGAACAGATTCTGCAGATGCGGAAGGACCCCGCCACCGGGGCGATTATCGATGAGACGGCGATGTGTACTTTCATCGATATGGAAAATGAACCTCTCGAGGCGGATAACCTGCCGGTGGCACTCGCTTTGCGCACGGGGAAAAAAGTTTCTGCAATGCAATATGGGGTGGTTTTTCCGCGCGGCAATCTGAAATGGTTATCCGTTTCTGCCTCGCCGATTACCGACGAAAACGGCAATCTGATCAATGTTGTCTACAGCTGCCTTGAGATCACCGAAATTATCGAAACGCAGAAAAGAAACCGTTTTCAGCTGCAGCAACTGAAGTTACAGGATGAAGCCATCAATAATTCGATGAACGGAGTGATCATCGTCAACGCAAAACTTGCAGATATGCCGGTTGTGTATGTGAACAAGGCTTTTACCCGGATTACCGGGTACGAGGCGCATGAGGTTCTGGGACGTAATTACAAGTCCCTGCAAAGTGCGGGGGCGGACCAACCTGGACTCTCATCGATGTATACCAAGCTGCAAAACGGTGAAGGTGGCGAATATCTGGTACGCAATCATAAAAAAGACGGTACGATGTTCTATGCCCGGGTCAACACTGCAGTCGTGCGCAACGAAGCGGGGGAGATCGGTCACTTTGTTGCAATACAGAACGACGTCACGGAGCGAATCCTGATTGAGAAACAGCTGGAGATCGGCTGGGAGCGGATGCAGCTGGCGCTGCGCGGGGCGCAGCTGGGCATGATCGATGTCGACTACGAAACCAGGGAAACGTATTATAGTTCGCGTTTCGCTGAAATCATAGGTTATACCCCGGCTGAATTACAGGCATCGATCGTTAGCTGGCGTGATTTGATCCATCCCGATGAACTGGCTCAAACCGACCAGTTAGCCAATGATCTCATTGCCGGCAAAACCGAGCAGCTCGAAACCGAGGTCCGCTTTCGGCATAAAGACGGACACTGGGTCTGGGTGCTTATCCGTGCAAAGGTTGTCGAACGTTCAGCCCAGGGCGTCGCGAAACGCGCTATCGGCACCGTGCTGGATATCAGCCAGCGTAAAGCCCAGGAAGAGAGAATTCTGGAACTGACGCAGAGCCTGATGCAGATTGCCGAGGCCGAACGCTCTGAGATTTCCGGGGAACTGCACGACGTGGTCGGCCAAAGCCTGGTGTTATTGAAACTGAATGTCGTAAAATTTCTTCAGGCCGCGGGGATGCGCGACGAAACCAACGAGAATATGCTCGTTCAACCCATCGCCGACACCTTGCAAAAAGTGCGCGAGATTTCGCGCCGGCTGACACCAAGCCACATGCAAAAAGTCGGCCTGGGGTTAGCGATTGAAGATATGCTCCAGGGGGTAGCGCGCCTTTCAGGCATAAAGATTTCCTGGAACCTCAATGCTCTCGAAGGCTTTTTTCCTTCGGACTGGAATATCCAGGTTTTTCGCGTCGTCCAGGAAGCGGTTACGAATGCACTCAAACATGCGGAGGCCACACAGATCAATGTGACGACGCAACGCCTCGAAGAAAATCTGGAAATCGTGATCGCAGACAACGGACGAGGCTTTTCCGGTTCGGCAGAGACGCCGGGGTTGGGGTTTTCGATTATGCGTGAAAGGGTTCGTGGCCTGCGCGGCCATATTTTCTGGGCGCCGGCTCAACCGGGCACCTCTGTTCATGTTGTGCTGCCAGCAACACCCATTCCTTAGGTAGTTCTACCTAAGTCATGCCGTAAGCCCCTTGATTGACATCCGGCAATTTTCATGCTAAACCAGCTCATCAATTTGAGCGGAGGCTTTATGCAAACAATACTAGCGGTGGATGATTCAGAGACAATGCGACAGATGGTTAAAATGACCTTACAGGCAGGTAATTACCAGGTGGTTCTGGCGTCAGATGGCGAAGAGGGTTTGAGCAAATTCCTGAACAGCACGGGTGTAGACCTGGTGATCACGGATATCAACATGCCGAAACTCGACGGCATCGGCCTTATCAAGGAAATTCGCGCGCGAAACGCAACGGTGCCCATTCTGGCGCTGACGACAGAATCGGAAGACACGATGCGCAAAAAAGGTGCAGAAGCGGGTGCCAACGGATGGATGGTAAAACCTTTCAAGCCGGCGCAGTTCATCGATATCGTGCGGCAGATATTATAAAAGTTTTTCGGCGAAAACATTGACGCGGTGGAACCGCGTCGCAGGATCTGGCAGGTAAAAGGTGCATACTGAACAAGCAAAACCGATAAAAGAATACCGCATTATTCTCGCCGATGACCACCCGATTTTACGCTCGGGTGTCAAGGTGCTGATCGAAAGCAAATCCGGCTACAAGGTCGTGGGAGAGGTTTCCAATGGCCAGGATTTGCTCGATCTCGTGGCAAAGACTCCCTGCGATATGGTCATCCTTGATCTTAATATGCCGCTCATGAATGGTATCGAGGCGCTCGAATACCTGCAGATACATTATACAGCGATCAGCACGCTGGTTCTCACGACGCATAAAGAAAAACCCTTTCTGAAACGTTCATTGTCGAAAGGCGCCAAGGGCTATCTCCTGAAAGAAGAGACCCATGATAAGCTTCTGTCTGCGATTCAGGATATCCGGCAGGGGAAAAAGGTTATCTCATCAGAGATGACCAGCCTCATTGTCGAAGATTTTTCCACCGATCTTTCGAGCCCGCTGACCGCAGATCTGCTGACGCAGCGCGAGAAAGAAATTCTCAATCTCACCGCAAACGGCCTCACGAGTAAGGAAATCGGCGAACGCCTCGATATCAGCTCCCGCACCGTTGAGGCGCACCGCGCCAATATACGCGAAAAACTCGGCGTTACCACACAGAGCGAACTAATCAAGTATGCCATGGATCACAATTTAATGTGATATTTCCCTCAGTAACTCTACCTAATCCAGTCCGCCAACAGCCGGATTGACTTTCCGGCGGAATCGGTTATATTCTCCGCACGATGGCAAATATTCTTGCAGTAGATGACTCAGAACCGATGCGTCAGATTGTCGAGCAGACACTGACGATGGGTGGGCACCAGGTGATTCTGGCAGCCGACGGCGAAGAAGGGCTCGCCCAATTTGCCCCGGGTAAATTTGATCTCGTGATAACCGATATCAACATGCCCGTAATGGACGGGTTTGGGCTGGTGCGCGGTATCCGCGCGCTCGATGCCAAGGTACCGATTCTCGCGCTGACGACTGAAAACGAAGATGTGAAAAAACGCAGCGGCGAGGCGGCGGGTGTCGACGGCTGGATTGTAAAACCCTTCAAACCTGCCCAGTTTCTCGCCATCATCAAGCAGGTACTCACATGATTCCGCAAACGACCATCGTTGACAAAAACGAATCAGAAAACAGCGAACTGGGACAGGGCCTGAAACGGCATGAAAGCCATGAAAAAAATATGCGCGTGCATTTTGCCAGGGCTTTGCTCAGGAACATCCTGCACTCCGCTTCACAGGGCCTTGGCATCGGCGCGGTGCTGACCTATGTTGAAATGCTGCAGATGGGCGCTGCACGGCAAAAAGACCGTGTCGAGGTTGACGCGGGCATTTACGATGCATTGGTCGAAAACGCAACAGCCGGGCGCCAGTGGCTTTCCGCATTTGGTAATATTCTCGAGGCCTTTGAAAAAGAATATCTTTGCGAAAATGTCGCAGCCGATGCTCTCGGCCGTGACTTTAACGAAGTGATCGCCGTCGCTGAAAAATTCCGGGCGATCAAGAATCAAAGACTCATGACCGATCCCGTGAGTTTTTCGGGAAAAATCCGAATCAACCGTGAAGGTTTTCGCGAGATCATGGACGAGCTGCTGCTCAACGCCTTCAAGTATTCCCCGGCTGCGTCGAAGATCCGCATTCTGTGCTGCAGCACAGAGAAACTGGTATCATTTATGGTCGTAAACGAAATCGAAGCAATGCGCGGCGGCGTTACCGGGCTGCCTGCCGAATACCAGAAAAAGGTATTCGAACCTTTTTTCCGCCTGAACAATACCTGGGATGACCGTTTCAGGGACCAGCGTTTTGGCCTCGGCATCGGCCTTACCCTCGCGGAAAATGTGGCGAATGCCTGCGGCGGCCGTCTCTATACCTATGAAATAGAGCTGCCCGATTCGGGCAAGGATGCTTCGCCGCATATGGTAAAGCGCGTTGTATCGGAGCTGGTACTCGAAAAGGTTCAAGGGTTATAAGGCACCGGCTTAGTATTTGACGGGGGAAAACAACGAGCGGTTCTGGCGGCGTCTCCATGAAGAAGACCGCTCCCGACCGTTTCAAAAAAAATAAATCCCGTCAGAGCGCAGAGATATCCCCGCAGGCGGCTCAGCCGGCGGGGGAGACAAGAAAACCCTTCCTCTCCGCGTGGGCCAGTCGCGGTAAACAGACCGTCAAAATGGCGGGGCCGGCCATAGGCCGTGTCGCCAAAAGCCAGCAAAGAATTCTCGCATGGCTGAAGAAAAAACGCAACGAGCGTCTCACGCTCATGTTTATCCCGCACAACGAACTTAAAATCCGTAATTACCATGTCAGTAACCTGACGCTCATCATCATTACCTCGGTTTTGGGACTCGTGCTGCTCGTCAGCGCCTTCCTCGTGATACGCCACAACAGCACAATTCAGGAAGTCGATAAACTGCGCGTTTCACACAAAGACGCCGAGGTGCAGTTTGCCAAGGTCCGGCAAGAGATTATCGACCTCAGCAAGTCATACGAAGATATTCGCCAGAATCTTTCTTCCCTGCAGTCGCTCTCCAAGGGCTCGAACGAAAAAAACGGCGGTAAAAGCCCCGAAGATAATTTTGCCGCGCAGCTCGCTGAGCTACAGCAGAAAACCAGCCAGAATAAAGATCCCGAGAAGATTCCGCTCGAAATATTCCTCATGAACCGCATGCTGCACGATATGGAAATTTCGCGCGGCTCGCTCGGGCAGGTACAGGAATATCTCAAGAAGCGCGAGCGCGTCCTGAAAAACACACCCACGATCTGGCCGTCGCAGGGTTATATCATCAATCCCTTTGGCCTCGTGCGCATGGCGCATCGCCTCAATGTCGCCTATAACGCCGGCGTCGATATCGCCGTGCCGCATGGCGCGGTCGTGCAGGCGACGGCGCCGGGCATCGTTGTCAGTATTAATAAAGAAGCCAATCTCACCTACACGGTGCGCATCCGCCATAACTATGGTTATGAGACCGTCTATAAGGGCATCGAAATGGTGACGGTCTCCCAGGAAGAGAAAGTGAACAAGGGCGAGCAGATTGGCCATGTTGGCCATGCGGATGACAACTTCGAAAGTATACTGCACTACGAGGTGCATATCGGCGTCGAGGCGGTAAATCCCATGCCGTACCTGCCGCTGGCGGGGGCATAGTGAAAAAACAGGGTGATGCAGTGGCGATAGTTTCGAGCTATGTGGGGCAGGGTGACAGCTTCCACGGTGATTTTCAGCTCACCGGCGCGCTGCGCGTCGACGGCAGCGTTTCGGGCACGGTGCGCTCGACGAGCCAGGTCATCATCGGGCCGACAGGCCATATCAAAACCAATGTCGAAGCCGACAGCGTCATCGTGTCGGGCCGGGTCGACGGTAACATCTATGCGCTGGATTTCGTACACCTGCTCAAGAACGCACGCGTGATGGGAGATATCGTTGCGGCAAATCTTCTGGTCGACGAGGGTGTAATCTTCGAAGGCCGCGCGAAGATCAACCACCTCAACGTGGGCTCCTGAAAGACTGCTGGGCAGTTTTCTGCAAAATTTAGCCCGAGGCCGTTGCTAAGCCGGTATTTCAGCCGTCTCAAACCATATGCGCTCGCTGATCCAATTCGCCATAATTTGCAGCGTCATTCTCTCCCCGGATTGCGGATCGCTCACGCAAGAGGTTTCCCGAATTCAGACAAATGCGACAGCATCTAACGACCCGGCAAAGACTTCCGGAAATCCGGGAAGCGCAGGCGCTGCCGGAACGCCGGCAACCGTAGCCCCGGTACCGGCTACGGCTATCTGGGCGCGTACCGCCACCGTTGGGCCGACAGATTCGGCGTTTAACGGCATTGCCACCGACACCAGCGGGAACATCTACGCCGCAGGTTCGCAGTTCGGAACCAGTACTTACACCTACGGTTCGCAGGGCAGCAACGGCGCCAATGCGGGTAACAATTCGGCGCTGGTAAAATACGATGCCGGTGGCACAGCGCAGTGGGCGCGCACCGTAACTGCTTCGTCGGGCAATTCGGTGTTTAGGGCGGTTGCGACTGATACCAGCGGCAATGTTTATGCTGCCGGTTTTCAGAACAATTCTTCGACGTTTACCTACTCTGGCGTCTCAGCCACAGGTAACTGTGCGGCCAACAACCTATCGCTGGTAAAGTATGACTCCACGGGCGCCGGCGTCTGGGCACGGTCGGTCACGAGCTGCGGAAGCGCCGCGCAGGCAAACGCGGTCGCGACAGATTCCAGCGGCAATGTCTATGTCGCCGGTTTTCAGGTCGGCACCGCTTCGTACGGCTATTCGGGGCAGACCGCCACGGGAAGTTCGACCTTTAACAATATTGTACTCGTAAAATATAATTCGTCCGGTATTTCGCAGTGGGCGCGTTCGCTGGCGGGCGGTAGTAACAACGCCCAATTCAATGCGCTTGCCATCGATAGTGCGGGTAATGTCTATGCAGCTGGTTATCAGTCGGGCACTGGTAACTACACCTACGGTTCGCAGACTGCCCTGGGAACTGCAAGCGGCACCAATGTCGTGCTGGTGAAATATGATTCCACGGGCACAGCCATTTGGGCAAGTACCGTGACTGTTGGCACCGCCGCGTCGCAGTTTCTGGGGCTCGCTACGGATGCCAGCGGCAATATTTTTGCCGTGGGTTTTCAAACCGGTACTGGAACATTTAGCTATGGGAGCCAGAGTATCACGGGGAGCTCTGCCGGTACCAATATCATTCTTGTGAAATACAGTCCGGCCGGTGTCGTATTGGCGGCAACGACGCTGACGGCCGGTCCGGGTAGCTCGCAGTTTAATTCTGTCTTAACAGATTCCAGCGGCAACATTTATGCCGCGGGCCTTCAGGCCGGTACCGGTACTTATACCTTTGGCTCCACCTCGGCTACCGGAACCGCGACGACGAACAATCCTATTTTGGTGAAATATAACGCATCGTTGTCTGCCCAGTGGGTAAACACGATTGCCGCAGGTACGGCCAGCGCCGCCTTTAATGCCCTGGCCCTCGATTCAGGCAATAACATCTATGCCGCCGGATCTCAATCGGGCAACGGCACGTATACGTATGGCTCGCAAAGCATTGTTGGGCCCTATACGGGAAGCAACATCGCACTGGTTAAGTATCAGTAGGAAAGCCGGCTTATTCAATTTGAATGCGGTTTTTTGGAAAAAAGCCGATGATAAAGTATGCAGCAGGTGGCTTCACCGCGTCTTTCCGTCGGCGACTTAATGAGCCGGCCGCAGACATCACCAAAAGCTACTGTCGCTACTCCCGAGCCGGGCGCAGCAAAGTTCTCAGCTTTAGTTTCTAATATCCTGACGCGCAAGGGCGCAGATAAATCCAAAACTGTCGAAGACCTGATGGCTGACCTCGATACCGACGAGCGTGAATTTGCGGAGAACCCCGCGCGCGAGCGTTTCGAGACCTACCGTAAAACCGTGAAGATGCTGGTGAATATGCTCGTGGCCCGCGGTTACCGGCTGCAGGGTTGGGAAGACAAAAAGAAGCGGCGCTATGAAGTTGTCAAAACCATCGACGCCCGCCTCGCGCAGCTCTACAGCGGTTTATTGCGCCGCAACCAGGACGTCGTTATCGCGCTGCATCTCATGGGCCAGATCCGCGGCCTGATTTTCGATCTTCAGGCTTAAGCCAAAACTTTGATTTTTCCGCCGGTGGCGGCGATGAAACCTTCACGGTCCTTCAGCCAGATTTCGATACGTTTGGGATAATCCGGGTTCTGGTGACGGATTCTGAAGCCCTTTTGAAAAAGAAAGGAGCAGGGTTCGAGCTCCACGTTTTCCGCGAACGGGAATACGAACTGTCTCCCGGTGCTGACGATAATAAAATCAGGATAGACCACAACTCTTATCAGAGGTCCGCGGTACCTGACCCAACCGATAACACCGCTGACGCTGGCGGTGAACAAAGATTCTTTTCCGATTTCCAGCGGATGTTTTTTCTCTTTGCGGATCGTCATCCAGAGGAGCATCCCTGTCACGGCCGCAGCGGCAAGGATAATGATGGTGGTAAAGAATGAGCTGACCATGCTCACATTCTCGCGAGAATATTTTTCAGCGGTTTCATTTTCGCCGCCGTCACTTTTAGCGCGGTTTTACCCACACGCGCCACCAGGTTTTTGTGCTCTGCTGTTAAGCCCGGCTTGTAGATAAGCACAAGCGCTTCGCCTTTTTTCACCGCTTCGCCCGGCGCCTTGAGCATTTCAAGAGTCACGCGGTCGTCGATGGCATCGGTCGATTTTTTGCGGCCTGCGCCGAGATCGACCATGAGATTGCCGATAGCGCGCGAATCGCAGCCGGTAAAATACCCGGCCTTATCTGCCTTAACCGCAATCGTTTCGTCGGCGTCGGCTTTTTTCAGCGCCGACAGAATCGCTTCACCTTTTTTCACGAGGGCAGCCTCGTCACCGTTCTGCGAAGCCACCCAGGCGCTGAATTTTTTCGCGAGGCTGCCGTCCTTCCAGAGTGTGAAGAGTTTTGCCAGCGCCTTGGCGCGTTTTTTCTTGTCGTAGGCGGCGGCAGGGTCGAAGAGCGCCACGGCGAGTTCAACCGTCACTTCGACGAGCGATGATATGCGCAGTTCTTCGGCGGCGAGTTTCTTTTTACCATAAAACTTCTCGGCGGTATTAAAATAGATGCTGCCGGGCTGGCAGAATGCGCGGGCCTCGAATGTTTCGGCGGTGTTGCCGGTATAACGGCCCAGCGGAAAGTCCATCGCGGTGATGATACTGACGGTACGGATGCCCGCATTGTTCGCAGTTTTTGAAATCGATTGGGCAAGCGCTTTCGCCTCTTTGAGGTTTTGCATGAACGCACCGCTGCCGCATTTGACGTCCATGACGAGGGTATCGAGATCTTCGGCAAATTTTTTGCTGAGGATAGAGGCGGTGATGAGTGAGATTTCATCGACTGTCGCGGTCACGTCGCGCAGTGCATAGATCTTTTTATCAGCAGGGGCGATGTCCGCGGTCTGCCCGATGACGAAGCAGCCGGTTTTTTCGAGGAATGCCGAGAGTTCGGCCTGCGTATAGTCGATGCGGTAGCCAGGTATCGCCGCGAGTTTGTCGAGCGTGCCACCGGTAAAACCCAGGCCGCGTCCCGAAATCATCGGTACCTTGACGCCGGCGGCGGCGAGCCACGGTGCCAGCATCAGCGAGGTCTTATCGCCGACACCGCCCGACGAATGTTTGTCGGCCTTGGCACCCTTGACGGCGCGGAAGTTGAGCTTTTGTCCGCTCGAGGCCATCGCCCGCGTGAGGTGCGTACGCTCCTCGATATCCATCCCACGCCAGCAAATGGCCATGAGCAGTGCCGTGATCTGGTAATCGGGGATATCCCCCGTGGTCGCGCCCTGAACGACGCGTTCGATCTCTTTCTGGCTGAGCTTTAACCCGGCTTTTTTGCGGGCGATAATTTCGTTCACGGGAGAGGGTTAAAATGAACCGGGCGCGGGCAATCGAAAACCGGGACACGCCCGGGGATTACTACTTAGGTAGCTTGGTCGGGATTTTGTCGGTTGGGATTTTATCCTTATACTCCATGGCCCTGTCTTTCATCTTATTGAAGTCGCAGCCGCCGCCGCAGGCAGTGGCACCCCAGGCCAGCATCAGCACGGGAATCAAAATGAGTCGCATCAGAACTCTACGGCTGATGGCAGGTTGACCGGCAAGCGGTATTTTGGGACCACAAGTTGGTTGTCCGGCCAGCGGGGCGGCAAATATACGCCGATGCGAAAAATGCTGCCTGTACTGCTGCTGGCCTGGCTGGGATGTACCCCGAAAACGCCGGTATTCGTGCATCCGCAGATTCCCTTAAAGCTCTCGCTGGGCCATGTCTCGGTCGTGCGCGACGATAAGGCGCGTATTCTCAGCATTGTCGACCACCGCCGCAACCGTGCGCTTTTGCGCCTGAGCCTCGCCGATTCGTTTCTGACTCTCGCCCGGGCCCAAAGCCATGTCAGCAGCCGCATGGGTTCATACTGGATGGACGATGAACCGGCCGAACAATGCGAAAAGACCGAGCTGCTTTCTTCCAGCGTCGATGTGTCCGCGATACGGCTCTCGGGCCGCAGTCTCTGCGATCGGCAAAAGGTAGCGTTTGAGATGGTGATCCAACCCATCGATAACCGCGTGATTTTTTCACTGCGCCCGGCGGATGGCACCTTCAATCGCCTGCGCCTGAAATTTCTTGCTGAAGAAAATGAACATATCTTCGGCGGCGGCGAACAGTTCACGCACCTCGATCTGCGCGGCCGCAAAATTCCCATGCTTTCCGAAGAGCAGGGTATTGGCCGCGGCCTGCAACCCATCACCACCGGCGCAACGCTGACAGCCGGCGCGGGCGGTACCGACGTCACCACGTATGCGCCGGTCCCGTTTTTTATGACGAGCGCATTCCGTTCGTTCGAGACCGCGCAAACGGCCTACCAGGTGTGGGATTTCACCCGCCGCGAGTTTGTCGTCGAGATCTGGGAGGGCAGCCTCACGCTGTCTTTGGCGACCGCCAATTTTGAGACGCTGATCGCCGACTACACCGCGCGCACCGGCCGCATGAAAAAGCTGCCCGACTGGGCCGCGGGTACGATTTTGGGCGTTCAAGGCGGCCGGGAAAAAGTCGAAGAAATACTCGCCGCCGCCGTCAAAGCGGGAAATCCCATCACGGCGATCTGGATTCAGGACTGGGTCGGCCGGCGTATGACGAGCTTCGGCAGTCAACTGTGGTGGCGCTGGCTGCCCGATGAAAAGGCCTATCCCGATTTCAGAAACTGGGTGCAGCTACTCGCGTTCAGGGGCATCAAGGTGCTGGGTTATATCAATCCCTTTCTCGCCGACGAGGGGCCGATCTTTGACGAGGCAAAGCTGCAGGGTTACCTGGTGCGCAATGCTAAGGGCGAGCCGTATAAAATTCAGACCGCGGGATTTCCCGCATACCTCATCGATCTTTCGAATGCCAGGGCCCGCGATTTTCTGAAAAATATTATCAAACAGAATCTGCTGGCAAACGGCCTCGCAGGTTACATGGCCGATTTTGGCGAGTGGCTGCCGTTCGATGCGGTGCTGGCATCGGGCGAAAGCGCTGAACTTTGGCATAACCGCTACCCGGTCGAATGGGCGCGCCTCAACCGTGAGGCGATCCGCGAAGCGGGTCTCGAGGGCAGGGTGGTGTTTTTTACGCGCTCTGGTTTTGCCGGTTCTGCGGGCGAATCGACGCTGTTCTGGGCGGGCGATCAGCTGGTGACCTTTGACGAGCACGACGGTCTTGCTTCGGCGATCACCGGTATTTTATCGGGCGGCGTTTCGGGCATTTCACTTAACCACAGCGACATCGGCGGTTATACGACCATAAACCACTTTGTTAAAAACTACCACCGCAGCCGCGAGCTCACGCTGCGCTGGGCGGAGTTCGCCGTGTTCACGCCGTTTTTCCGCACGCATGAGGGCAATCGCCCCGAGAAAAATTACCAGGTCTATAGTGATAACCGCATCACTACAGAGTTTGCGGCGCTGGGAAAAACCCACCTCAAACTCAAACCTTATTTTGACGAGCTGATGCTCGAGGCCGAGAGAACAGGAATGCCACTATTACGGCCGATGTTTCTGCATTATCCGTTCGATCGCAATACTTTTGAGCTCCGCCACCAGGCGATGCTGGGCCGCGATCTTGTCATTGCGCCGGTCATCGAGCCGGGTGCAACGCAGGGCCGCGTCTATCTGCCGCAGGGTGAGTGGATTCATTCGCTGACGGGGAAAAGTTTTGCCGGCCCCGCGTGGCATTTTTTCGCTGCGCCTCTGGGCACGGCCGTGGGGTTTATCCGCGCCGGTTCTTTGCATGAGCAAATGCTGAGAGAGGCTTTGCGGTAATCAAGTAACCACGGCGGCACGGCGAACACGGCGCCGTGCTCTCCGTGATCGCCGTGGTTTTGCTAATACTAGAGTTCGCCGATATCTTCGTTCCATAGTTTTGGGTTGGCCGCAATAAACGCGCGCATCATATCGGCGCATTCTTCCAGCGCGAGATCAATAACTTCGATGCCCTGCGAGCGCATAAAATCCGGCGCGCCCGGAAATGTTAGCGATTCGCCGACAATGACTTTGGGGATAGCAAATTGCACGGCGGCCCCTGAACACAGGAAGCAGGGCATCAGCGTGGAGTAAAGAACAGTGTCCTTGTAGCTGCCGATGCGGCCGGCATTTTGCAGGCAATCGATCTCGGCGTGCAGAATCGGGTTCTTCTTCTGCACGCGCTGGTTATGCCCGCGGCCGATGATTTCGCCGTTCTTAACCAGTACCGAGCCGATGGGGATACCCCCAACGGCGAGTCCTTTTTTCGCCTCGAGAATCGCTTCGTGCATGAAATCCATGCGTTTATTGCCAGCGGCGGCATGCGTCGGTAAACAAAAATATCCGCATTATGAATTCTTGTTCACCGCATGAAAAGGCCTTGCAGCCGGGCATATGAGTCTTCAATTAGGGAAACCCGCGCCGGATTTTTCGGGCAAAGCATTTTGGCTGGGGCGTGCGGGCGGTGAGATTTTCGATTTTAATCTCAAGGATTTTCCCGGTAAACGCATCATACTGGCTTTTTATCCCGGTGATTTCACGCCGGTATGCACGGTCGAGATGTGCGATTTTGGCGATCATATCGGCGCACTCACCGGTCTCAACGCTCTCGTTGTCGGAATTTCCACAGACCCGATCTCAAAGCACGCCGAGTTCGCCAAAAAGTATAATCTGAATTTCCCGCTGGTCGAAGACGTCGATAAAAAAATCGGCGGTGCTTATAATGTCACCGGGAATTTTCTGATGCCCTCGCATAAACGCGCGCTTTTCATCATCGACGCACAGGGAAACCTGGCCTGGAAAAAAGTCGAACTGGCAGTGGTCTTTCGCACCGAGGCGAAAGAAGTTGCGCGCGTACTTGGGGCGCTGCCGTAACCGCCATGGCTAAAAAAACTTCTGAAAAAACGGTCTCACCGCGCGTCGTTGAAATTATGGATACGACGCTGCGCGACGGCGAGCAGACCTATAACGTGGCATTTGCCGCTTCGGAGAAACTCCAGGTTTCCCGGCTGCTGCTCGAAAAGGCGAACGTCAACTATATCGAAGTGGCCTCAGCGCGCGTCTCTAAGGGCGAGCTCGAAAGCGTACGCCAGATTACCGCGTGGGCAGAGAAGACCGGCGGCAAGAAGCTGCTCGAGCGTATTGAGATTTTAGGCTTCGTCGACGAAAAGCGCTCCGTCAACTGGATGGTCGAGGCCGGGGCGATGACGCTCAACATGCTGACGAAGGGCTCGCTCAACCATTTGAAGAACCAGCTCAAAAAGACACCCGGCGAGCATTTTTCCGATATCGCCAAAACCATCGAATATGCGGTGAAACAGGGCCGGCGCGTGAATGTGTACCTCGAAGACTGGTCGAATGGTTATCTCCATTCACCGGCGTATATGTATGAGTATCTCGACTTTATCGTCACACAACCGGTGAAGCGCATCATGCTGCCGGACACATTGGGCGTACTCTATCCCTCGCAGGTCTTCACCGCGATTTCGGAAATTACCTCGCGTTACCCCAAAAGCCACTTTGATTTCCATCCGCATAACGACTATGGCCTGGGCACCGTGAACGTGCTCGAAGCGATCCGCGCGGGTGCGCACGGGGTGCATACCACTGTCAATTGCCTCGGCGAGCGCACAGGCAACGCTTCGCTGGCCGAGGTCGTAGCGGGCATCCATGACCACCTGGGCTTGAAGACCACCGTGAACGAAAAAAGCCTCTTTAACCTTTCCCGCACGGTAGAAACTTTCTCCGGCAAGCGCCTCGCCGCCAATGCCCCCATTGTCGGTGAAGACGTCTTCACGCAGACAGCGGGCATCCATGCCGACGGCGATAAAAAAGGCGGTCTCTATGAAAGCCGCCTGATGCCGGCGCGTTTTGGCCGCGACCGCCGCTACGCGCTGGGCAAGCTGGCAGGCAAGGCGTCCGTCGACCAGAACCTCAAGGAACTCGGCATCACACTGGCCGACGATGAGCGTGCGCAGGTGCTGGCGCGTATCATCGAACTCGGCGACCAGAAAAAGCAGGTGACGCTCGACGATCTGCCCTTCATCATCGGCGAGGTCTTAAAAAAGCCCGAAGAGAAGATTGTCGTCATCAGTCAGGTCACTGTGACTTCCGGGCTACATGTGAAGCCGATGTGTTCGCTGACCGTCGAATATAAAGGCAAGTCAGCCCAGGTTTCGGGGCAGGGTGAGGGCGGCTATGACGCGTTTATGGTTGCCCTGACAGGCTGGGCGAAGCAGAATAAGATCACGCTGCCGCGCCTGACAGACTATGAAGTGCGGATTCCCCCCGGTGGCCAAACCTCGGCGCTTGTCGAGTGTAAGATCACGTGGCGTGAAACCGGCTCTGAGCGCATCATGACGACGCGCGGGGTCGACCCCGACCAGATTATTGCAGCGATCCGCGCGACGGAGCGTATGCTGAACCTGATTTTAAGGAAATGAAGGGATTTCCTGAAAAAGAATGAGACTCCCATGAAAGATGTCGCCGTTGTCTATAAGCATTCCGCGCTCGAAAGTTACAGCGCGAAACATATCCGCCGCCACCGCGAGATGAATCCCGAACTCGGCGATCGCATGCAGACCGCGCACGACGACCATTCGCGCGCGCTGGATGCGCTCCGCCGTGTGCTTGTTGATCTGAAGCTCGAGGCATCATACTTTGAGCGCGACAGCCTCAGGCAGAACCTCGATGGCTTTCACCTGGTGGTTTCCCTGGGTGGCGATGGCACGTTTATCAATGCCTCGCATTTTATCGAAAAAACCCTCTTGCTCGGTGTGAATTCCTCGCCGGAAAACAGTGTCGGGCATTACTGCCGTTTCCTGGTCAAAGGCAATAAAAAAGAAGCCCAGCTGAAGACCGCAATCCACGATTATTTTACCGGAAAAAAAATGCTGATTCCCGAAGCCCGGCTATTGCGTATGCAGGTCGTTGTGCAGAATCAGCCGGCGGCTTTTCCGGTTTTGAACGATGTCCTGTTCTGCGAAAAAGATCCGGCGGCGACCTCGCGCTACACGCTGCGCATCAAGGGCCGCAACCACCACCAGAAGAGCTCGGGCATCTGGCTGACGACGCCCACCGGCTCCAGTGCGGCCTACTCATCGGCCGGGGGCAAGGCGTTTAAACAAAAGGAGCTGCGTTTTATTGTGCGCGAGCTCTACAGCGACGATGCGCGGCCGGCGGCGCGTAAGGGCAGCGTAAAACCGGGTGAGTCGCTGAAAATCATCAGCAGCATGATGCATGGCGCGCTGTATCTCGATGGCTCGCACCACAAGCTGCCGATGACCCTCGGCGAGCACGTTTCGATCGGTGTGCATCCCAAACCCTTGCGGGCCATTTATTAAAGTTATGGTTAAGCGCGCGGTTCTGTTAACTTTTTTCCTGTGCCCGGGCCTGTTCGCCGATCAGGTGAAATACCGCAACGGCGATATCATCTTCCAGGAGACCCGCTCGGGACAGGCGGAAGCCATTAAGCGGGCGACGGGGTCGCCGTATTCCCATGTTGGTATTATCTATTTTCAAAAAAAGCAGGCCTATGTGTTTGAAGCCGTACAGCCGGTGAAACTGACGCCGCATCCGGAGTTTATCCGGCATGGCGTGCAGAAAAAATATGTTGTGAAGCGGTTGAAAAATGCCGCATCGCTTCTCCATCCGGCTGCGGAGCAGAAAATGTACGAGAGCGGTAAAAAACACCTGGGGAAAAACTATGACTGGGTGTTTGGCTGGTCCGATGAAAAAATATACTGCTCAGAGCTGGTCTGGAAAATCTACCAGGAAGGTTTGGGTGTAGAGCTTTCCCGGCCCAAAAAGCTCAAAGACTTCAACCTGTCCGATAAGATAGTCCAGAAGAAGCTGAGTGAGCGTTACGGTAAAAAAATTCCCTATGAAGAACCCGTCGTCTCACCTGGGCAGCTTTTTGATTCACCGCTGCTCGAAACTGTCTACGAACGATAAGTCAGCGGTCCTATGGCATCCATGTCGCGCACAGCTTGCGCACATCCTGTGCGACTAATCCTCAGGCCCTTTTTCGACCGGGTATGAACCGAGAATACGAAAGCCGGCTGTTAGCTCGCGTATTTTATCGAAAGCCGCCTTGACACTGGGGTCATCCGCGTGGCCTTCGAGATCGATAAAGAAAATGTAACTCCACACCTGTGTGCGGTCGGGGCGCGATTCGATGCCGCGCATGTTGATCTTCTCGTCATAGAGCGGCGCCAGTGCGCGGTAAAGCGAACCCGTGCTGTCGGGCAGGTTAAATGAAATCATCGTGCGGTTGCGCGCCGCGCGCCGGGCGATGTCGTGCCCGATCACGATAAAGCGTGTGAAATTGCGTTTATAGTCCGTAATATCGTCGACCAGGGATGGCAGGCCGTAGATTTCACCGGCGACCTGCGACGCTACCGCAGCGAGACGGGGGCTCCGCTCCTGCGCAACGAGGCGCACGGCCTCTGAGGTCGAGGGCGTTTCAATCCACTCAATGCCCGGCATGTTTTTCATGACAAAGCCCTGCACCTGCGCATAGGCCTGCGGGTGGGTATAGATCTTCTCGATCTCTTTGAGATCCTTGGCCACCGAGAGCAGGCTTTGCCGTATCTGCAGAACAATGTCTGAATAGATATTCAGGTCGTATTTAACGAGCGCATCGAGCGTCGCCTTGACCATGCCTTCAGTGGAGTTCTCGATCGGCACCACGCCGTATTTGATCTCGCGGCTCTGCACCGCGGCGAAGACGTCGTCAATCGTGCGGAAGGGAGCAAGGCTCAGGCTGCGGCCGAATTTATTGAGTGCGGCCTGGTGCGTGAATGAACCCTCGGCGCCGAAATAACCGACCTGGATCGAACCTTCGAGCTTCAGCGTTGCGCTCATGATTTCGCGGTAGATATTTTTCAGGGCGTCGTCGCCCAGGATTCCCGGGTTGAGCCGCGCAATTTTCGCGTAAACCTCCTGTTCGCGGTCGGGCTGGTAAAGGGGGATGTTATCCTTCGCCTTGGCGGTGGCGATCTCGCGCGCGCATTCGGCGCGTTGCCCGATAAGACGCACGATTTCCGCGTCGATTCTGTCGATTTGGTCACGCCACTGTTTCATAATTCGTCGAAATTTAGCTCCTTCACATCTTGTGGTGGCGGCAGCTCGTCGAGGCTGTTGAGGCCGAAATAGCGTAAAAAGTCCTTTGTCGTACCATAGAGCGTCGGTTTGCCGACGGTTTCTTTTTGCCCGACCGACTTGACGAGTTTTTTTTGCTGCAGGGTCAGAATCTGCGCGCGCGAAGATACGCTGCGTATTTCCTCGATCTCGGGTAAGGTGATCGGTTGTTTGTAAGTGATGATCGCGAGGGTTTCGAGCGTCGATTTGCTGAGTGTTTCCTTTTTCTTCTGGCGCAGAAAATTCTGAATTGCCGGGTAGATATTGGGCTGCGTGGTGAAAGTATAACGTCCCGAAATCTCCTGGATCGCAATACCGGCCTCGCGCTCGGCGTATTCGTCGATTAAGGAATCGAGCGCGATTTTGACCTGGTCGGGGTTCTCCGAAAGGCCCGAGGCGATTTCGGAGAGCGTCAATCCCTGGCCGGAGATAAAGATTAGCCCTTCGACCGCTGCCTTGAGGTAGGCGGTATCGCTCATGGGGAAACCTCTTTTTCTTCAAAGCCCAGGTGCATTTGCGCGCCGTCATCGGCGGCTGAGAAATGGATATCGGCCTGCCATTCATCTTGTCTGAGTTTAATCAGTCTTTGTTTCGCCATCTCGAGCAGCGCGAGAAAGCAGGCAATGATGCGGGGTATGCTGAACCCCGTCACCGAGCGGAAAAACGATGCTTCACCGTCGCCCAGGAGTTTTGTCTGTAAATATTCGATCATTTCTTCTACGGAAATATTTTCGTCGGCGATCTGCATCGGGCGCGATTTTTCTTCGCGTTCGAGGAAATCACGGAAGGTTTTCAGAAAAGAGATCAGGTCGACTTCAAGATAGTCCAGCTCTTTTTCAAACGTGCCCCATGTCGGTTCGCGCATGATACGCAGCTGGCTGCGCTCTTCGAGCAGGCGCATTTCCGCGGCAGCCTGCTGCATCTTTTTATACTCGAGCAGCTGTTCGACAAGCTCGTAGGGCAGGGTATCGGGCGGCGTGTCTTCGCCGATCGCCGCATTGGGCAAAAGCTGGCGTGATTTATAGAAAATCAGCCGCGCGGCAGTATGGGTGAACTCCGCCTGTTCTTCGAGCGAGATCTGTGCAGTTTCCATGAAGCGCAAAAAGTCATGAGTGATGCGTGAAAGCGAGACCGAGAAGATATCGACTTCATAGCTTTCAATGAGTGTCCAGAGAATGCCGAGGGGGCCTGTTTGCTCAGAACCCGCACGCGTGTGGAAAGCGACCTGGAAACGCGCGCGCGTCTCGTCGAGATCGGGAATCTGGGGGGCGATGGCGTTGCCTGTTTCCATCAGAGTTTGTAGGGGGCCGTCATTCCCATGGCCTCTTTGACGCGGTGCAGGGTTTCGCGGGCCACCTTACCCGCCTTTTCTGCGCCGGCTTTCAGTATTTCATTCACGGCCCCGTCATGGGCTTTGAGCTCTGCGCGCTTTTCACGGAAGGGCGCGAGTTTTGCATCGACCCGCGCCAGAAGCTGCTTCTTGCAGTCGACGCAGCCCAGCGCTGCGCTGCGGCAATTCGTATTGACTTCGTCCTTGAGATCGGGGGCAAAGAAGTCATAATAACTGAAAACCGGGCAATTGTCGGGATTTCCCGGGTCGGTGCGGCGCACCCGCGCCGTATCGGTCTTCATCGCCATCAGCTTTTTCGCGAGAGACTCTTTTTCTTCGGCAAGTAGCAGCGAGTTGTTGTAGCTCTTGCTCATCTTGCGACCGTCAAGACCCAGAACTTTGGGGAACGAAGACAAGATTGCCTGGGGGACTATCAGCACATCCTTTTCATTTTTACGGTAATAATGGTTAAAGCGCCGCGTGATTTCGCGCGTGAGTTCGAGGTGGGGAAGCTGGTCTTCGCCGATCGGCACATGCGTCGCGTCATAGAGCACGATATCGGCAGCCTGAAGAACCGGGTACCCCAGAAAACCGAAGGAATCGAGATCCTTTTCGGTATTAGCCTGCTTATCTTTATACGTCGGGTTACGCTCAAGCCAGGAGAGCGGCGTGAACATCGCCAAAAGCTGCGCGAGTTCGGCGTGCTCGGGAACATCGGACTGCACGAAGATCGTGGCTTTTTCCGGGGAAAGGCCCGCCGCCAGCCAGTCAGAGATCATCGGCGCGATAAAGCGGTGCGCGTCGCCGTAGTTGGGGTAAAATGTCGTCAGCGAGTGCAGATTCGCGACCATGAAGTAACAATCCGCCTCGTTTTGCAGCCGCGCAAAATTCGTCAGCACACCGAGGTAGTGGCCGATGTGCAGCTCGCCCGTCGCCTGCATGCCGCTCAAAATACGGCCCGGTTTTTTCGCAGCATCACTCATACGAGATGCAACCACTGCAGCAAAAATTTTCCGGTGACAAAATCACCGCGCCAGAAATTATAACTTAAGAACACTGTGGCGGTGACTGTGAGGAGTATCACCAGCACCGAGAACATCTTCCACTGCATATACGGCCCGAAATATGTCGCGGCGGCGTCAAAGGGCGGCAGCGGTATAAAATTCAACACCAGCAGGCCCCATGTCTGTGTGATGAAGACCGCGGAGAAACGCGCAGAAAAAGTATCAGGTGCGGGGCCCTTCAACAGCACGTAGAGCACTGCTACTGCGATGAGTATAACAAGCCACAGCTGGCCATGCAGAAAACGCAGAAGCGGCAGAGGCTTGTCGCGCAGCAGCCCGCCGGGCGCTGCACCGTTGAGCGCCAGACAGGCAAAGCTCACCAGCGGAAACTCGGCGAGAATCAGCGCTTCTTTATCGCCCGTCATCTTCGCAGCATACCATTCACGGCTGAGCAGGATAATCAGGGCGCACGGTATCGAGAGTACAAGCGTGCCCGCCTGATCGACTGCCGACGTGAGAAATCCCACTAGCCGCCACCCACGTAATGTATGATTTCGACAATGTCAGATTGCGAAAGCCGGGTGTTATCGTAAACCCCGCGCGGAATCAGGTCGCCGTTGAGTTCGACGGCGACGCGCTGCGGTGAGAGTTTAAAATAACCAATGAGATTCACAAGGGTCGAAGGATTACCCAGTGATTCGAGATCGAATTTTTCGCCGTTGACTGTCATTCGGGGAGCCTCAAAAGGCCTAAGGCAATTATTGCGGCCGAGTCGCTGCGCAAAACATTTTCAGAAAGCAGAACACCCGTCGCCCGTTCGCGTAGCAGGGCCGTTTCAGCCGCACTGAAGCCGCCTTCAGGGCCGTTGATAAATGTGGCCTCCGCATGCCTTTTCAGGCCGAACCTGGCCTCAAGATCGCCGAAGAACGTCGTTGCTTTATCCATGGGAATTTCCGCGAGATTTTCTGCGAATGCCAGCAGCGGTTTCTGGGGGTTATATGCCTGCATACAGGCATTTTCCAGGATCGCGTCGAGCCGCTGCGGCTTCTCGCTGTGGGGCTGCGAGTATTCGGTGTCGACGAGGGTGATTTCATCTGCCCCAATCTCCGCTGCCTTTTGCAAAATCGTCGCCAGGGCTTTGGGTTTGACCCATGCCTGTACAAGTTTCACGCGCCCGCCCGCTGTATTTCTTTCAAGGCGGATGTCCCCGGTTTCGGCGATAATATTCCCTTCGCTGATATTTGCCCTCAGCAGTTTCCCTGCGCCGTCACCGACCAGGGCAGGCCAAAGTTCTTTGCGGCGCAGCACTTTAGCGAAGTGTTCGCTGTGCCGTTCGGGCAGGGGCAGGGATTGTTTTTGTGTTAAGGTTGAATACTCAGCCGCGGAAAGGAGTATCAGGCTGTGGTCTTTTTGCAGGGAGCGCAGCGATAGATTTTCCGCGCCCACCGTTTAACTATTTCTCGATATTTTCTTTCTTAAAGAGCGACTGGTCGAGGCGCGCAGTTTTATCGACCGAGAAAAATTCCAGGGTACTCACTGTACCGCGGCTGACATCGGCCATATCCCAGCGGACGGGAAATTCTACCTGCTTCGTGACATTCTTTTCTTCTTTAACGCTTAAAGGCCCGTAGGTGAAAGTCAGCGTCTTCATCAGCACCATCGCCGAGTCATAGTAGTCGATGCGTTTCAGCCGGTTATCTTTTTTCGGGTCCACTAAAACAACCAGTTTACCGTAATGCCCTTTGTCGAGCGGCAGATTCTCAATGACGGTAAATTCACCCTCGTCGTTTTTCTCAGAGCCCTTGATCTTTTGCTGGTAGTTATCCACGAATGAGCCGTTGCCGATGTCGAGATAGGCAAAACCCGAGCCGAGCACGTTTTCGAAACGGTCGAGGTATTTTTTGTGGAACAGGCGTTTGTCATGGGTCATGTACGCATAGATGTTCTGGCCCTGGTCGTTGTAGAGCAGCTTCAGCACGGTGCCGCGCGTCATCGAGTCGAAAATGAAAAAGCTCGCATTCTGTTTCTGGTAAAGCGAGGCCTTGTAGACGACAGATTTTCCGTCCCGCGCGGTAATCGTCAGCTGCAGTTTCTGGTGCCCTTCGGCAAACTGCAGCTGCTGGAAAACCCGGTCCATGATTTCGAATGCTGTGCCGCCGATACCGGTCTTGCCCTGCGCCCAAAGCGCCGCTCCGGTAAGTACCAGGGCCGCCAGGATACCGAGTCTGATTTTCCGCATGGCTGAAATCAGAGCAGGCGACCCGAAGCGTCAATGGCTTTTTCAATGCCAATCACTTCAAGCTTCTGCGCGTTGAAGGCAGAGCTCCCGCCTTTTTTTGCGCCCACGAGCACCTTGCCGAGCGGTGACTTATAAGAGATAATACCCTTGTCGACGTCGGCATCCCACTGGTCGAGAATCGAATAAACGAAAATATCGCCGGTGGCGGAGTCACGCAGCTTTACGCGCGTACCAATCGAAACGGTGTTTGTATCGACGTCGTCGGGGTTGATCTGCTGCACCGATTTGATGTCTGCTTCGAGCTGCGTGACCGAAGCCTGGAGAATCGTCTGGTTTTCCAGCGCTGCCTTGTATTCTGAGTTTTCCCTGAGGTCGCCTTTTTCCTGGGCAACACCGATCTCTTCGGAGTTTTTCGGAATCTCGATGTTGACCAGCAGTTCGAGCTTGGCTTTCATTGCCTCGATGGCAGACAAACTTGCCACTGTGCCACCGCTCTTCTCGAGGCGCGATGCGAGCGACTCGCTTTCGCCGGACATATCCTGATCGTCGGCCTGGTCTTCAAAAGCTACCGGGTTGATTTCGCGCAGTTGCGATACAATCTGTATTTTCTCTGCGTCGTTAAAGAACGGCACGTCCTTGAGGAGAGCAGAGAAGCGGCGAACGGAATCCCGCGCTTCTTTCGAGATGAGCTCGATGAGTTCTGCCTTGCCTGCGCCGAAAAAGATATCGCGCACGTTGTTCCTGAGCTTCGAACCTTTGGGTTCGATCTTCGGAATCGATTTCATCATGCGGAAAAGACCGAGCAGGACTTCCTGCGTCTGACCGGCCGGCAGCTCGAAAACTCCGCCTAAAATCGATTTCACGGTCCAGAGAAATACTTCTGCATTATTTTTGACGTCTTTCTTGAGCCGGTTCACGAATTCAGTCACTTCTTCGGTGGCATTGGCGCTCAAAAGATCGGAAAGAATCGTCTTATGCAGTTTTACCGGAGTTTCGAACAGCATCTCCAGGTAAATCTTGCGCCATTCGTTGTGGTGGCGTTTGGCGAACTTAAGCGCATGGCGCTTGAGTTCAGATTGTTTGATTTCTTCGAACAGGTCGTAGAGGTCGCGCGGGTTGCGGCCCTGGAAAGAATGGATGATCTCTGCCTGCTGCTCCTTCGAGAACAGCGGCTCGTCGTCGGCCAGCGCTTCGGTCGCCATTTCGAGCAGCCAGAGGCTTTTCAGCCGCGTGTCTCCGTCGAGGCTTTTTAAGGTCTCGCGGAAATGCGGGGCGATGAATTCGATCGCTTCGAGGTTTTCTTCGGGTTGCTTCAAAACATCGATGAAGGCCTGGACGCGGTCTTCAAAACCCTGCGCCGCCTGGAATTTTTCAATCGCGGATTCGGACATGGTGATCGGTGTCTCATGCAGCTCGATCATGTCTTTTTTCTGCGCCGAAATACCGATCAGTGCGTCTTTCATGAGTTCGGGCCGTACCTTGCCCCACCACTTAGACCACTGTGAGAGCGGAACGTACTTGTCGGTGAGCTCGGTTTTGATATCGGCGAGCGATAATTTGCCGCCGAAAGATTGCAGCAGAATCTTAAAGAACTGCGTCGTCTCTTCCTTAAAGAGCTTCATCACTTCTTCAGGTTTTTCAAACTGCATGACCCAGAAGTGCTCTTCGCGCAGCGGTTTCAGTGACTTCAGTGCCATCTGGATATCCATCTTATGCGCCTTTTTGTCTTTAAAGTCGATCACCATTTCAGCGGTGTTGAGTTCGACGATCTTGCCCACGCCCCAGCTGCGGTGGAAGACGTAGTTGCCTTTATCGAAAACAATGTTGGTTTCAAAATTCAGGATCGAAGAGCTTAAACTCTTGCGCGAATCGAGCAGGCCCGAATATTTGATAAAGTCTTCGAGCAGTGAGTGTGATTTATACTTCTCGCGGTAGGTGCGGATGAGTTCATTCTTGAACCGCACATAGCTCGGGTTATGCTCGAGAATTTTCTTGCTGAGCACCATGACCTTGTCATGGTCTTCTTTTTTGATAAAATAATTGGCGAGCAGAACATAGAGTTCGGCAATCATCTCTCTCTGGCGGTGGCCTGAGAGAATACGTTCGATTTTTTTGTAAAAGTTAAAATCGTCGGGTAACAGCTCGATCAGGCGGTTCCACGTGGTTTTGAGTTTTTCAAACTGCAGGTTACGGGCAAAGGCTTCGGCAGCCTGCTTGTAGAATTGCAGACCTTTTTCGAGATCGTCGTTGATAATGGCATCGGCGTATTTTAGGGCGATGTCGGGGTTCTTACGGTCGAGAACGGCGAGCTGCTCGAGAACGGGAATCGCTTCTTTATGTTTGCCCAGTTTTTCAAGGGCATTGGCGCGTGCCCGCAGAATCGTGCGCGTCTTGGTGACGGCGAGCATCTTTTCGGAGAGGTAGTCGACGACTGCCCACTTCGACGCTTCCTGGAACTGGTCGAGCAGGGTTTTGAGGTGAATGATTTCATCGGGGATGTTTTTCTCAAGCGCCATCATGCCGAGAAAGTAGTGCGCCGCGATGGACTGGTCGTATTCGCCGAGGTGAGTCTGCGACTCGCTGCGCAGCAGGTCTTGTTTACTTTGTTTTTTTACTTCGTCGAAAATCTGTTCGAGAATTTTGAAGCGTGAGATACTGACGTCTTTGGCGGAAAGACGTGTCCATTTTTCTTCGTTGAACTGGCTCTGGATACGCGCTTCGAGGGTTTCGGTTTCTCCGGCGGTTTTGACTTCCGCAACTGTTTCGGTTTCGCTCATGATAACTCCTAAAGCCAATTCTGAACGAATGTTCGCTTCAGAAGGCATAAAAAAAGCAGTAGCAAAAGCCACTGCTCTGTTGCAAAATGGAGGTTGAAAGTCACGGTGTCAAGGACAAATAGGGCCGCAGGCCATTGCCGTTCCCTGCGTTTTCAGCTTTTTTGCAACGTCAGCCGGCCCTTTTGCATCTGATATTCAGTTTGAGAAAGACATCCCCCCTAAAGAAAAAGAAACCCGTAAAACGGTCACGCCCGCCGGTCATCGACCGCGCAGCTATACGTGCGCGCAAACGAGTACGGCATACGCGCTTCAAGCGCGCGATGCGCTATGAGATCGCCAATCTGCTGACGCACGGTATTGGCCTGGGGCTTGCGGTTGCCGGCACGGCATTTCTGATCGCGCGCGGCGCCGCGGCCCACGATGCGATGCGCGTCGTCGGTTACAGCATCTTTGGCGCATCCATGGTGTTCCTCTATCTCGCATCGAGCCTCTACCATGCGCTCTGGCATCCGCTGATAAAAAGAATCATGCGCCGTTTCGACCACAGTGCGATTTTCTTTGCGATTGCCGGCACCTACACGCCGATTCTCCTCATTGCCTTGCATGGCCCCTTAGGCTGGACGTTCTTTGGCATCGTCTGGGGGCTGGCACTTTTGGGGATTACCTTTAAGCTCGTGTTTGGTCACCGCTATGAAGCCGTTTCGCTGACAGCCTACATTCTCATGGGCTGGCTGGTTGTCTTCATCGTCAAACCCGTCTATGTCTCGCTTTCAGGCGGCGGCCTATGGCTGCTTTTTTCCGGTGGGATTTCCTACACTGCCGGCACTATTTTTTATGCAATGCCGCGGCTTCCGTACCACCATATGATCTGGCATCTTTTTGTGCTCGGCGGCAGCGTGTGTCATTTCCTCTGCATTTATCTCTATGTGTAGGTACATAGGATTTTCCGTTTCTTAGAATTCGCTTTACGCCGCTAACAAAAGGGCCGGCGTTCGCTTCTTGCTTTCGTCCCCCGTGAAAATCCTGCTGGTGCTTTTGTCGGCATTGAATCCCGCCGCATTGTTCGCCGAGAATACACTTGCACCGGTTATGACGGCGGTTTATACGGTTCAGCCCTCGGCCCTGAGTGCAGCCGAAATCCAAAATCTGCATGACTATTTGCCCGTACCGGCAAATGGCATTAACCACGGTTTTTCACAGCAGCACTATTACCTGAAGGTCAGCTTTACGAACGGGCAACAACCCTATTCGGGAATTCTGGAATTCCCGTTTAACCGCCTGCGCCAGGTCGACCTGATGACTCAAAACGCCGGTACCTGGATCACGGTTGCCAATGGCGCGAATGTGCCGATGAGCATGAGGCCTCTGCGGAATGCCGCTGCGGCATTTCCGCTGGAATTTGCACCGCTGGAAAAAAGGACGTTATTCTTTCATATTGCCTCGGATACTGCGATCAAGATTCAGCTGAATCTCAAAACCCAAATCGGGTTTTTCCAGGGCCGTGCTGACAATCTGATTCTTTACGGAATTTACGCAGGCCTGTTCTTACTGATGATTATCTATAACCTGATTCTGTTCTGGGCATTCCGCGAAAAATCGTATCTCACCTACCTGATGACGAATGTTGCGGGCCTTGTCTATTACCTGGCTTTCGACGGTATCTGGGCAACCTATGTGATGCCCGAACTGCCGCGCCTCGCGCATGCAACGCAGGCCAGCGCTTCCCTCTTGCAGTCCGGCACTTATCTGATTTTCATCGCGCAGTTTGCACCTGTTCGACAGAAAAGTGTCCTGCTGCACCGTGCGCTCTATGGCTATGGCACGGCGCTGATGCTGCTCGCTGCTCTCGGGCATTTCACAGTCGGGCCGGCACTCATGAATAAGCTGAGTCTCAACCTCGCCATCTCAGCGATTTTACTGGGACTCTGCGCAACGGTCATTTTACAGGTGAAAAAAAGTATTGCGCTGCGCCTTTTCCAGTTCGGCAATTTCTTCCTTGTAATCGGCGCGGCTGTGTTCATTTTATTTTTTTTCGGCATTCTGCCTGATAATTTCCTCAACCGCAATGCGCTGCGCATCGGCACGCTCACCGAACTCATTTTCTTCTCCATGGCACTGGCGACGCGTATCCGCACGATGGATGAGAGCCGCCGCCTCGCCGAGGTCAGGGCCGGGGCGCGCACACAGTTTGCGGCAAACCTCTCGCATGAAATCCGCACGCCGCTGACGGCGATCGTGGGTGTCGCCGACCTGCTTGCTGAAACCGAACTACAACCGCAGCAGAAGAAGTATGTGCGGTCACTGCAGTCGGCGACGCAGGCGATGCATGCGCTCGCCAACGACGTTTTGACCTTCGCGAAACTGGATACCGACAAGGTGCGGGTCGAAAAAATTTCCTTTGCACCCGGTGAAGTTGTGAGCCGCACCTTAGACATTTACCGTTTCAAGGCGGCTGAACGAAAAATTACACTGTCGGCCGATCTGCCGCCAGCGGGGGATATCCACCTGATGGGAGACCCGGGCAAGATCGGACAGATTCTGAACAACCTTGTCGGCAATGCCGTCAAGTTTACGCCGGAAAACGGCAGCATTACGCTGAAGCTAAAGGTTGAGGTCGTTGCAAACAAATACCTTTTCGAGGTGCGTGTCGAAGATACCGGCATCGGCATTGCGAAGGAAAAACTCGCGGGCTTGTTCGAAGCCTATGCCCAGGCCGACGCTGCGACCGAGCGACTTTATGGCGGCACAGGCCTGGGGCTTCATATCAGCCGGCGCCTCGCCAAACTCATGAACGGGAATCTCGAGGCCGAAAGCGCAGAGGGTAAAGGCAGCACGTTTACGCTGACGCTCTACCTCGACCCTGCGCCCGCGCTGGTGGCCAAGGCGCAGGTGGATTACGCGCGCCTGGTGCGGCTGCTTCCGCGTCCGCTGAATATTCTGCACATCGATGACCAGGCAGACATACGCATGCTGTTCCAGTTCTATTTTGCGGGCACGCAGCATCACCTCGACAGCGCTGAATCAGCGGAAGAGGGTGTAGAACTTTACAAAAAGCACCACCACGACTTTGTGTTTTCAGACATCCACATGCCTGGAATCGGCGGCATGCAGGGACTCGCCCAGATTGCCGCGTATGCGAAGGAGCACAACCTGACCGTGCACCGCATTCTCTGCTCGGGCAGCATGGACCCCGCAGAGCTGCGCGGCCAGGATGTCCGCGTTTTGTTAAAGCCGATTCGTACCCGCGACGTCTATGCGACGATCATCGAGGCGGGGCATTTCAACTTACCTAAGTAAAAACGGCGCCTGTGCGGATCAGGTAAAATGCCTGCACACACTGAACGAGCATCGTGCCTACCTGGGCCAGCAGCTGCACTCTCTCAGCCGTAGATATTTTATGATCTTTGGCGGCGTCCTGAAAACCCTGAATCAGGTTGAGTACCTTGGGTTCAAGAACGCTGTTTACCCAATCGTGTAACGAGAAGCGCACCGTGACCTCCGCGGGGTTCATGTGTCCCTTGATAATAAAACCGTCTTTGCCTTCGGTGACTTCCGGGTTATTGGCATATGAGGCGGCATGCTCCATGTCGTAGACGCGCAGGTGCACCGCGGCGAGATTGCGGATCAGCATGTGCAGTATGTTGGCGACGTTGGCTTTTTCCTGCCCGAGCATGCGGTCGTCGTCCTTCATGTAGCGGCGGATCAGGGTCTCCAGGTGTGTTTTCTGCTTTGCGATCTCGATGAGCAGATCGGCAAGGCGCTGCTGCCGGTAGTCGATGAGCAATATGTCGCTGAAGATGAAGGCGCCGTTTCTTCTGATATCGAGTAGCTGGTGTTCTTTTGCCATATCAACCCCGTTGAATCTCCTTGTAACGAAAGCAGCTGACCTCGTGGTCATTGACCATCCCCGTCGCCTGCATGTGCGCGTAAATGATGGTTGAGCCGACAAAGCTGAAGCCGCGCGCTTTGAGATCTTTACTGATGGCATCGGAAACCTTTGTCTTAGGCGGAGCGCTTCGGTAGCTCGTCAGTTTATTCACAGTGGGTTTGCCATCGACAAACGACCACATGTATTTGGCGAATGAGCCAAACTCTTTCTGGATCGCGAGAAAACCGCGCGCGTTTTTCACGGCGGCGGCGATCTTCTGCCGGTTGCGGATGATGCCGGCATCGAGCATGAGCTTTTTGAGTTTGGCTTCTTTATAGGATGCGATTTTTTCTGCGTCGAAATTATCAAAGGCCTTGCGGAAGTTTTCGCGTTTTCTGAGGATAGTGATCCAGCTTAAGCCTGCCTGCATGCCTTCGAGAATCAGGAATTCAAACAGTTTGCGGTCATCGTGCACCGGCACGCCCCATTCTGTGTCGTGGTAATGCACATAGAGCGCATCGTCGCCAGGCCAGGGACAGCGCCGGCGTCCATCGGCCGCTTTTTTCTCATAACGGGGTGGGGATGGCTTTTTTTTGAGGGCCATCGCTCAGCCATGATTTCCAGAACCAGCGCCAAGCAAAAAAGCCTTACTTGACGCGGCCAAAGCCTCTGGTAACATGCAGCGTCCTATGTGGCGGCTGTACCTTACCAATTTCTGGCTTTTGCTGATGACGATTCTGGCCCTGCCGTTTCTGCTCATCCGCTTCCGCCACGGCAACAATACCAGCTTTCTGATGTATATCTATGCCTGGCTGGCACAATACACGAGCGGCATCCGCGTCAAAATTCTGGGCCGCGAAAATATCCTGCCTGGCCCTGCGGTCTATGTCTTCAACCACCAGAGCTCGCTTGACGGCATTCCGCTGGGTATGCTGCGTGTGCCGCGGCTGGTCATCATCGGCAAAAAAGAGATCGTCTATGTGCCCTTCATCGGCTGGACGTTTTATCTCGCCGGCAATGTGCTCATCCACCGCGGCGACGCCCGCAAGGCCCGGGGGCAGCTCGATGCGGGCATCCATGCGATTAAGCGGCGCAAGGTTTCCATCGCCATTTTTCCCGAAGGGGCACGCAATAGAGACTCGGTGGGATTTCTCCCTTTTAAGAGAGGAGGCTTCCAGATGGCGATTGACGCTCAAGTGCCTATAGTTCCGGTAGTGATTCAATCCTTCAAACACGTCTATGACAAAAAGGCCGGTAAAATGCAATCGGGTACGGTGCAGGTGAAGGTTTTACCGGCCGTCAGCACCGCGGGGTTGGGGCATAAAGAGGCGCAGAGGCTAGCCGAAACGGTGCAACACCAGATGGAAGCCGAATTTGACGTCCTGAAGTAGCGCCATTGACATCTCCCTGATAGGGCGAAAAAAATCAGTTTTCATGGGAACCACGTTCTCAATGCAAGTGATAATGATTCTCACAATGACTCGGGTTTCGATTCTGGCCGTGGCGGCAAACAGATGAACGAACTCTTCAAAAAAAGTGCTCTCTTAGGCGATGTCTGGGTACTCTGGATTCTCCTTTTTGCCAGCATACTTTCCGTGGCAGTCATGATCGATCGCTGGCGCATTTTCCGCATGAACCGGCTGGATTTCCCCGCGTTTCTGGAAAAGCTGCGCAATTTTCTTGAAGCCGATAACACCCCGGGTGCCCTCAAACTCTGCGCAGAGCATGACGTACTCGAGTCGCGGGTGGCGCTCACAGGGCTTAAAAACTTTCACCGCGGCGCTGCCTCTGTCGAAGAGGCGATGAAATCGGGCCTGGTGCTCGAGCGCAGCAATTTTGAAAAAAATCTGATTATACTTTCTACCATGGGCAACAATGCGCCCTTCATCGGCCTCTTGGGTACAGTACTCGGCGTTATCAAAGCTTTCCACGATCTGGGTGTTGCCGGCAGTTCGGGAGTTTCCGTCGTCATGTCGGGTATCTCCGCCGCGCTCATCGCCACGGCATTCGGTATTCTGCTGGCGATACCGGCGGTTATCGCGAACAACTTTTTTCAAACCCGCCTGAAACGCTCTGTCGTGAATACCCAGAGCCTTATCCACCTGATGCAGGTTTACCTGCGCTCAGAGGGCAAGCCTGCGCATGGAAAACATACTCCCAGGCATGAGAAGGTTAGTGCATGAACGTTGATACCGAAGAAGATGGCGTTGTCACCGGCATCAATGTCACGCCGCTCGTTGATATTACGCTGGTTTTGCTTATTATCTTTATGGTCACTGCCCACTTCGTAAACGATATCGGCGTTAAGGTGCAGTTGCCCAAAGCAGCTGCGGCCGAGAACACACCGACACCCGCGCTTACCGTCACTGTCGCCAAAAACGGCGATATCATGCTGATGTCACAGAAGGTGGATCTCAACGGCCTCAAGGCTAACATGGCGCGTGAGGCGGCCCTTAACCCCGGTGTGCGCGTCGTTGTCGCCGCCGACGAAGCCCTCATCTATAAAAATGTCATCAAGGTTCTCGACGTGATCAAAGGAGCAGGCGTAACGCGCGTTGCGCTGTCATCGGAGAAGTAAATGTTAACAAGCATCTACAGCAAAATTGCATCGACGGCACTCTTGAGTTCCATGGCACTCCATGCAACGGCCGGCGGGTCATTCTATCTTTGGGTGGTGATGAGCCGCCACGGTAATGTTCAGGAAATCGAACTGACTTCCGCGCCGCTCGTGCCGCGCAGTGCGAACCAGCAAAATGCAGAATCCAAAGACGACGACTGGTTTCTTGTGCAGAAGCACCGCAAGCTGGCGAAGGTACCCGACCAGAAGAAAGAGGTGCCGAAAGAGGCCAATACCTGCAAAGGTAAATGCGCCGAAGGCAGCGCGGGTCTCGGCGATTTTGTACCTGCCAGCGATGCACACCGCAAGCCCAAATGGGTGGGTAATTTTATCACTCCGAACGATTATCCGCTGCTGGCAAAACAGCAGGGCAAAGACGGCCGCGTGGTGCTCAGCGTCATCATCGATAATGAGGGCAGGGTGCGCGACGCGCAGCTGCTCGAGGGCAGTTACGAAGCGTTAAACGAAGTTGCGCTCGCCAAGGTACGCGAAGCGGTCTTTTCACCGGCATACGACAAGGACGGCAATGCCGTTGCCTGCAAGGTCAGATTACCCATCCGTTTTGAGTTGAAGTAGGCTGAATTTTAATATTTCCCAATAACTAGTAGAAGAATCAGGAGTAAATGAAAATGAGTTTCAAAATCATTAAAGGCGCGTCGCTTGTGACGCTTGTGGCGGGAGTGTTATTCGCGCAAAAGGTCAATCCCCCTGTGCCGGCAAAGCCCGCAGCGGCGGCCAAGGCGTCCGACACAACGGGGAAGCCGGCGGCTGAGGCAGCGATAAAACCTGTCACGGAAGCTCAGATGGATGAAGTCCTGGTGCAAGCGAATTCACGCGTGACCGGGTCGAAAACTGACGTGCCTGTGCACGATACTCCGGCGTCTATTATAACCGTGCCAAAAGAAATTATCGAAGACCAGATGGCTGTCGACATGAATTCGATGGTGCGCAACGTGAGTGGTGTAAACCCACAACTCGGTGGCGGTTATGGTTTTGCGGATAGCTATACGATTCGTGGTCTCAACATGCGTTTTCTCCGCGACGGTTTTGCTGACGGCGCCGCATTTAACGGTTATATGCGCACCATGACGGACGTTGAAAGCGTCGAAGTACTGAAAGGGCCGGGGTCTGCTCTTTATGGGCGCAACGAACCGGGCGGTGCTATCAATATCACGACAAAGAAACCATTGGACAGGTTTGCTGCTTCGGGCGAGGTTATGGCTGGGTTTTGGAATACCTATCGGGTCGCGGCGGATGTGGGTGGCCCTCTCGTTGATAATAAGTTGCTGACGCGTTTTAACACCGCTTACTTTAAGACAGACGGTTACCGTGGCCTGTCCCGGGAAATTATTGAAGTATTGCCGACGGTAACATGGAACTTCAATGATAAACACGCCTTAACGCTCGACTACGATTTCCGCAGAATAAAAACCACACCCGATAACTATGGTATTCTGTTTGATGCGAATAATGCGATAGCGGCCGTTAGTCCTTCGACGACATATTACTCACCGCAGAACAACGCACTCCAAACTGTAAATAGAATCTCCGCCCTCTATGAGGGTAAATTCTCAAACCAGTTCAAATTGCGCTCAGCGATCATCTATGATGACCGTGATATATCTTTTGTGCGGAATGCGAATGTGGCCGTCAGCGCATTGGGTGTGGTGTCCGGTCGCGACTTTCGTGTGCAACGCGACAAAGCAAATTCAGTATTGCAACAGAATGAAGTTGTCCTGAAATTTTTGACAGGTGAGCTTGCCCATACGGTTCTCGCCGGTCTCGAATTTGAATATGCACGCGTTGCGTCGGTCAGAGATAGTTATGGAAATATCACGGGTGCCGCTGCCGCAACTGCAACGAATCTGCCAAACCTGAGTTTACTGAATCCGATTCGGACAGAGAGCGATTACACTGCCTATACCAGGAATGCAGGTGGTTCCTTCGATCGACTTATCGAAACGTATACCTATAGCGCTTATGCTCAGGAGCAGGTCACGATCACCAAGCAGATCAAGGCTCGAGTTGGATTGCGCTGGGATCATGTGGATGCTCAGGATGCGGGGACGCAAGGTACATCGGTGCGGACGATTGGCATGGGCCGAGATTTGATCAGCTGGCAGACGGGCGCCGTCTATCAACCCTGCCAACCGGTCTCCTTTTACGCTGGCTATTCCGAAGGGAAGTTTATCGCTATCAACACCGAGGCAACAGCACTGTTCGTAACTCCGGAAACTTCAAGACAGGTTGAGCTCGGCAATAAAACAACCTGGTTCAAAGATCGCCTTCAGACAAATCTCGCCCTCTTTCAGACCACACGTACCAATTACCCGATCACCGATACCAGCGGTAACGTGAATGTCTTTAACGGCAAACGAGTTATCAATGGCGTCGAACTGGATATTTCCGGTAATCCATTTGCCGGATTCTGGATCATTTTCAACACAACATATATGGACGCGAAAATCGCCGGTGACGAAACGGTCACCGTAAGCGGCACCCGGTACAATCTGGATGGCAAGATTCCGCAGAATATCCCTGAATATGCCGGATCACTTTGGGCGACTTACCAGATTCAAACGGGGTTCTTTAAAGGCTTCGGCTTTGGTGGTGGTCCGACCGTTAAAGCGGGTACTTATGTGGATGCGCGGAACTTACTTCGCATTCCGGGTTACATTGTCGCCGATGCCGTATTGTTTTACAAGCGTGAAAACTGGCAGGTACAGATCAACTTCCGCAACATCACCAACGAAGTCTATTATGCAACACCCACCTTTGCCGGCGCACTGCCCAGCGAGCCGTTCAATTTTACGGTTTCCGCGAAGGCGCGGATTTAATCAGGAGACGACATATGAAAAAACTCATCCTTACCGGATTCTTGGCACTGCTACCCGCCACGCTCTCAGCGCACTACATCTGGCTTGAACGTGACGGCGACGACGAGGCGCGCGTCTACTACGGCGAAATCCAGGACGGCGAGCGCGAGGTTTCGCCCGGAAAGCTCGACAAAATCAAAGGCCTGAAAATCTTCACGACCGATAAGACCAGCACGGCGAAAGAAGTGGCGCATAAGAAAAACGCAAAGCACTTTACTGCAACCGGCGTTAAGGGAAGTGAATTCGTCGTCGCCTCGGCGCTCGACGTGCCGGTCACCGACATGAAAAAATACAACTGGGGCATGGTGAAGCCGAACTACTATGCCCGTTTCGGCGCGCGCACAGCCGCTACCGCTGTGAAACCGGTCACGACGCTCGACATTGTGCCGGCTGCGGGCGGCGACAATGAAATCCAGGTCTTTTTCCAGGGTAAACCCCTGGAAGGTGAGAAGGTCATGCTCTATGCTCCGAACACCTGGATGAAAGAATATAAAACCGATAAGAATGGCAAAATCAAGATGGATGTCCCGTGGGCAGGGCAATACGTAATCGAAGTGATCCATACCGAAAAAACGCCGGGTAAATTCGAAGGTAAAGACTACGAGTCGGTGCGCCACCGCGCAACCTACACCTTCATTAAAAAGTGATTTTCTCTCGAGTGTTAGGAGGGTGAGGTGACCGTCAATACCTGGCACCGGCGCATCGCCATTACGGCCGTTCTCTTCTTGGCGGTGACGGCGCTGACCGGAATTCTCTGGGCCTATGCGCCGCACCTCTACTTTAAAGAAGGCTACCTTCAGAAAAAGAGCGGTGCTGCGCAGAAACCCCTGACCGCCGCCAAGGTCTCCGTAGCGGACGCGCTGGCATCGGCGATCGCCGTCTTTAAAACCGAGAAGGGCATTCTCAGCGCGACGCTGCGCGCCGAGGCCGACGATCTGTTCTACGAAGTGCAGCGCAAAGAGGGAAAAGAGTATTCTTCAGTGCTCGTCGATGCCATCTCCGGCGATGTCGTAAGCCCGCTGGGTGAAGAGGCCGCGATCAAAATCGCCGCGCAGTATGTCGTGGGAAATCCCCCTTTGAAAAAGGCCGAGGCGCTGACTGGGTATAAGCACCGCAACGGTAAAAAATTTAAGGCCGCTTATAAAGTCGCTTTCGCCGCACCGGGAAATCCCGAGATTTTTATCGATCGTAACTCGGGACTCATTCTCGAAGAGAGCGATAATGCGCGCAGCTTTCATTTTTGGGTGATGAAATTGCACCAGCTGCAGTTTTTCGGTACCAAGAAGGAACTCACCATCATACCGGGGCTCGCGCTGATCTTTTTGGTGATCACTGGCACCATCATGTGGATTCGCCGCTACCGCGCTGCGGGATGACACAGCTGTCTATCCGCTTGACCACCTGAGTTAGATTGAGATTCAATCTCAAACTCATTTGAGGCACGATCTGGTATTTGGAGTTAGGTATATGAAGAAATTCCTCATTATAATGTTGGCAGCCGGCGCCGCGTTGGCCGCACAAGGCACCAAAAAAACAAAAGATGAAAAACCGGCTGCGGCAGAAACTTCCACCGCGAATGAACAAGACCGTAAAATCGAGATACTCGCGCAGGAAATTGAAAAACTCAAGGCCGGGAAAGATCTCTTTCCGCAGGCCAAAGAGCAGGGGCGTTATGGTCTCGGCCCCGCCGCTTCCAAGGTCTATGAAATCAACCAGGGCGTATCGATAGGCGGCTATGGCGAGTTTCTCTACCAGCGCTTTGCGCGTACCAACCAGGCAGGTAACGACGCGAATAAGAACGACGAGTTCGACACGCTGCGCACCGTATTTTACTTTGGTTATAAGTTTAACGATATGATCGTGTTTAACTCTGAGGTGGAGATCGAGCATGCGGGGCGTACGGCGTCGACGTCTAGCAACACGACTGCGGGGGGCGCTTCGCACAATCACGCTGTTTATAAACCCGAGGTTTACGCCGAATTCGCCAATATCGACTTCATGCTGCATCCCATGCTCAATATCAAAGCCGGCCTCATGTTGGTGCCGATGGGGATTTACAACGAGATGCATGAAGCGCCGACATTTCTGGCGACGACGCGTCCCCTGACAGAGCAGCGTGTGATTCCAAGCACGTGGCGCGAAAATGGCGCGGGTATTTTCGGGCAGATCTGGGATATTACCTACAAGCTCTATGCTGTGACGAGCCTCGATGCCAAGAGCAGTGTCGACGGCTTTAACAGTCAGGGCCTGCGTGGTGGGCGCCAGAGCGGGCAGAAGGCGATTTCAAACGAGTTTTCGGGCGTCCTGCGTTTAGATTATGTCGGCATTCCGGGCACCAGCTTCGGCGCCTCCGGTTTTTGGGGAAAAAGCGGTCAGGCCGATAACGATCCGCATGAAACGACGATTGTCGACGCCCATGCCGATGTGCGCGTTAAGGGGCTCTACCTGCGCAGCGTTATTGCGTTTTCTCAGGTCACGGGCGCTAACCGATTAGCCTCGGGCGGTGTTGGCCTTGCCGATGCCATGTACGGCGCGTACATAGAAGTCGGCTACGATATTTTCCGGTTCTTCAACATCAACCAGGAACTTTTTCCGCATATCCGTATCGAGAAAATCGATACGCAGTATAAAGTTGCCTCGGGTAACCGGTTTGATGCCCAGTATGAACAGAACGTGCTGACTTTGGGCGTCGCCTATAAGCCGATACGCCAGATATCCGCCAAAATCGATTATTCGTTCCTGAGCAATAAGGCCGATACCGGGGTGAATCAATTGAATTTCGCGCTGGGTTATTTGTTCTAACCGCAGCGGTCCCTCTTTCAGCTTGACGTCCTGTCAAAAATGAGAATGACTCTCATTCGGGTTTTGCCCGCAGGCTGTGACTGAATTGCGACGCATTTTTAATTTATGCTTTCTGTTTTCCGTTTTTTGTGCCGCAGTACACGCGCTGACGCTCAAAACTTTTCCGGACGCGATTCAAGGGGTCTATCCCGCCGCCGATAACGTTAAACGGCAAACGCTCTATCTCACAGCCGATCAGTTGCGTCGCGCCGAACAGTCTGCGGGAGAAAAAATCGACACCGCGCTGCTCGTGGTATACCGCATCACGCGTGCGGGGCAGCTTCTGGGGTGGGCCTATCTCGATACGCACCGGGTGCGGACATTAAACGAAACCATTTTGATCTGCGTCGACGGTGAAGAGCGGATTTCACATGTCGAGGTTCTGAACTTCAATGAACCGCAGGAGTATATTGCCTCGAGCCGTTTCCTCGAACTTTTTAAGAACCGCCGTTTGGACGCTCAGTTATCGCTGAAGGGGAGTGTGCCGACGACGACGGGCGCCACATTGACGTGCAGTGCGATTACTACGGCGGCAAGGCGAGTGCTTGCGCTGCATAAAATTGTCCTGGAGCAGAAGCGCTGATGCGGAGGCTTATGGAAAGGCTGCGGTTGCGCCGCTCGGGGAAGCATTACCGCAAACCAGCATCGGGCAGCAGCAGGGGTTCGGCAAACTTATCCCCGCGATTCTTATGGGTCTTCTATGCGGCAGGTTATCTGTCCGCCTATACCGGGTTTTTATTGCTGTTTTTTTTCCGTAAGCCGCCGGATTTCTATCCGTTATGGAAACAGTTGCTGGTGAAGTCGCATATCGTCGGGGTGGGTATCTGGCTTTTTACCTTCGGTATGCTTTTCAGCATTCATGTTATTCCACAGCTCAAGAGCGGCATGAGGGTCGGCCGCCGGTCAGGCATCTTTTTGGTCGTCGTTTTGGTTCTCATGAGCCTGACGGGTTATGGTATTCAGGTGATGCCGACGAGTTGGGGCATTGACCTAAGCCGTTACAGCCATCTCGTCACAGGCATGGGCTTCACGGCTCTCTTTGTCATGCACCTTGTTCTGGTGAAACCCCGCCTGCGCCTAGCGCTGGTTTCGGCGACAGCAGTGAGCTTTATGTTGGCGGCGCCGTTTTTTTTACTCAAAGTGGAGAATGTTTTTCCGGATGAGATTCAGCTAAAGCCGGTATCGGCCGTGGATATGCCCGCCGCCGACAGTGCCCTCGTAAAAAAAAATTAGTTTCTGACCATCTGACATCACGCATTTTGCCAGCAATGGGGACGCTCATCGAGCTGAGGCTTGTATGCCCCGATACCGCAACCTGTGAGCGCGGTTTCAGCGGCGCGGCCGATACGCTGGGTCTCATCGATCGTCAAATGAGCCTTTACCATGAAAGCGAACTGACTCGGATTAACGCCGCCGCCGGTTCGTTGGATCCGATGCAAGCCGTGAGTATCGATACGGAGCGGGTCATAGCGACCGCATTGTTGGTCGCAAGCCGTTCGGAAGGATATTTCGATCCGACCATCGCCCCACTTCTGGATTTGTTCCGCTTCTATGAAGTGGAATCGGGAAGTCAGGTCGCAGAACCCGGGCCTGATAAAATTGCTGATGCCCTGGACCTCGTCAATTTCAGAAATCTGAGACTCGTTGGTCACCGCGCGGGGCTGATGCGCAGGGGAATGAAGATGGATCTGGGGGGGATCGCGAAGGGGTATGCATTGGATATCATTGCCCAAAGATTCAGAATGCTCGGACTGAGGCGTTTCTCCCTGAATTTTGGCGGGCATTTATTGGCGGCCGGTATCAGTCATGAAACTACCGTTCGTCATCCCCTGACGGGCCGGCCCTGGCTGGCCTGCCGTATCAGCCGCGGGTCACTCTCGGTGTCGGCCCAAAATGAGCGTTTTGTGCGAACGGGCACGAAGCGCATCGGGCATATTTTCCATTCCATGTCCGGCGCACCTATTGAACCTAATCAGATTATTGCAGTCTATCATGAATCGGCGATGCTCGCCGACGCCTGGTCCACAGCCCTGTTCTTTGCAGATGAGCGAAAATTTTTATCCTGGGCGCGGCAAAATCAACTGATTGCTTACCGGTTGTCAGCTTTGAATATGGTTGGGCGTTCAGCCGCGGCGGAAACCGCGGATGTTTGTAAGCTGCTCGCTGGCTGAATTTAATCCATTTACGCTGCCAGACCCTTAATTTATGGGTTTGTATGCAAAACATTGCCATGATGATTTTTCCGGGGGTTACGATCCAGGATTTCATCGCGCCCTTCGAGGTTTTCAGCCGCGTCGAAGAATTTTCAGTGCATCCGTTTTCGCCGGTCGGCGGCGAAATTGAAACCGAAGGGGGCCTGAAAATTTCGACGCCGACTTCGATCGACGGTGTCCTGTACTGCGACATCTTATTTATCCCCGGGGGCAAAGGCATTAACAAAATTCTCGCCGATGAAATCATCCTGCGCAAGATTCATGATTTAGGGCAACGCTCACGCATGGTAACTTCAGTCTGTACCGGCTCGCTCGTGCTGGCTGGTGCGGGGCTGCTGAAGGGCTACCGGGCGACCAGCCACTGGCGTTTCACGGACCTTCTCGAAATCTGCGGCGCGATACCGGTTGAAGAGCGGGTCGTGATCGACCGCAACCGCATCACCGGGGCCGGCGTTTCGGCGGGTATGGATTTTGCCCTGACGCTCGTGGCAAACCTGGTTTCGGAAAAACGCGCACGCGAGATTCAGCTGCAGATCGAATATGACCCCGCACCGCCTTTTGTCTCGGGGCATCCGTTACGCTGCGAAACGGATACACTCGACGCAGTCCGCTTGAAAACACAGGCAAGTTATGATCTGCGGAAAAAACTTCTGCGCGAAATTCCGCATCTGAACTGATCTTAAGTAAACTCGCTCGCCTTCGGGCGATAATTTGATTATTTTAGGTGCCATGAACTCCCATACGTTTATGCTCAACCTGCTGGTCTTTATGGCGGCAGCTGTTGTCGCGGTACCGATTGCGACACGTCTCGGGCTTGGTAACGTCCTGGGCTATCTCATTGCGGGGGCAGCAATCGGCCCATGGGGTTTAAAGCTCATCTGGAATGTTTCGGATATTCTGACATTTTCTGAATTCGGCGTCGTACTTCTGCTCTTTATCATCGGTTTGGAACTTCGCCCGGGGCGGCTCTGGAATATGCGCCGCGACATCTTCGGTTTTGGTCTCATGCAGATTGTCCTGTGTATGGTGGTGTTATTCGTGCCGCTGTTTCTCTGGGGTGTGGGATTGCTGCCTGGCGGGATTCTCGCCTTCGGTTTTGCGTTATCGTCCACAGCCTTTGCGATGCAGATTCTCACCGAAAAACACGAACTCAACACACAGTATGGCCGGGCATCTTTTGCTGTCCTGTTGTTTCAGGATATCGCCGTAGTGCCCGTGATGATTATTCTGCCGATGCTGACACAGAACGAGCAGGTGAGCCGCGGCGGATTTATGGCAATGGCGCCGGGCTTCCTCGCGCTTTTTGCAGTCCTTGTCGGTGCGCGCTACCTCGTGCAGCCTTTTTTCCGCATGGTCGTGAAGGCGAAGAGCCGCGAGCTTTTTACCGCGGCGGCGCTTTTGCTTGTCTTTTCCGTGGCCGCGCTTATGGAAGCCGTGGGTTTCTCGATGGCACTCGGCACCTTTGTCGCGGGCGTCATTCTTTCGGAATCGGAATACCGCCACGAACTCGAAGCGAGTATTGAGCCCTTCAAAGGGCTCCTGTTAGGTTTGTTTTTTATTGCCGTGGGAATGAGCATGGATTTCGGCATTTTGCTGAAATATCCGGTGTTGATCCCCCTTGCTGTCGTGACACTCATGGCGCTTAAAATTATCGCCGTATACGTCGCGGGGGCCTTATTCCGTTACGAGGGTGAAACCAGCCGCAACATTGCATTCTTGATCTGCCAGGGCGGCGAGTTTGCCTTCGTACTCTTCAAGCTCGCGGCCGATAAGAGCCTGTTGACGCCGGAGACGCAGGCGATTGCGACAGTTGTGGTGGCGCTCAGCCTCGTCGCCACGCCTTTTGTCTACATGTTCAACAGCCGTGTGCTGCGCGTGAAGTTCAATTCCTCCGAATGGAAATTCGATGAGATGCCCAGCGAGCATAACCCGGTGATTCTCGCGGGTTTCGGGCGTTATGGGCAGATCATCGGCCGCATGCTGCGCCTCAATGAAATCGACTTCACCGCGCTCGAGATTGATTCCGAGCAGGTACAGGCCGTGCGGAAATTCGGCAGCAAGGTCTATTACGGCGACGCCTCGCGGCTCGATCTGCTTGAGGCCGCGGGGGCCGCACATGCGAAGATTTTCGTACTCGCAGTCGACGATGTCGATGCGTCGCTGAAGATCGCGCAGATTGTCAGCCAGCATTTTCCCCACCTGAAAATCCTTGCGCGCGCGCGTAACCGCGCACATGCGCACGATCTTATGGATCTGAATGTCCATGATTTGCGGCGCGAGACCTATGCCTCGAGCCTTGAGACGGCGGATGTCATGCTGCGCGAACTCGGCTTTAGCGCGAAGAAGGCTGAGACGATGCTTGCAAAATTCCGCAAACATGACGAACAAACACTCGCCGAGAGTCAGAAGTTCCGCGGCAACGAAAAACTCTATATCGATTATTCCAATCAGGCCGGTTTGCAGCTGGCCGAAGTTTTTCGCCAGGATGCCATCGCCGACGACAAAGCCGATTGATTTTGCGATTGACTTCGCGTGCGCAACCTAAAAGGTCTCATCAATGAAAAAAGCATTGAAAATTCTTAAGAAAATCATTATTGGTTTCTTTATACTCCTCGTGGTGATCGGGGTCGGCGGTTATATCGCCATCAAGCTCGTCGTCACCAAAGACTTTGTCGCGAGCAAAATCGAACAAAACATCAACGGCCGCGTCGAAATCGCCGACATCTCCGTGCCGTTATGGGCGGCGTTCTCGGGCATCACAATCGACGGCTTTAAAATCGGCGCGCGCGACGCAGAAGTCGCGAAACCGATGAAAGAACGTACACCGATGAAAGACCAGATTATCGGTTTCAAAAAATTCAATTTTCAGGTGGCGATGGGTAAACTCATCACCTCATTCGGCAAGAACTTTGAGTTGAAGTCGCTCCTGATTACGGAGCCTACTGCACATATCGTGCTCGGGGCCAATGGCGGCAATAACCTCGAAGCCTTACTCACAAAGCCAAAAACCAAAGAAGACCTGGCAAAAGAAGCCGAAGAACTGGCAGCCAAAAAAGCTGAAACAGCGAAAAAAGCGGCTAAAGCCGAGCCCAAGGCGCCCGAAAAACCATTCGATTTCCGCGAACTGACGACAGAAATCAAAATGGGTAAGATCGGCATCGAAGGCGGGTTCTTCACAATCAATGTGCAGAAACTGGGGCAAACACTGAAGGTCAGTGGCGCCAACGTTCTTTTACGCGATGTGCTGATTGATCCCAAAGATCTCGAGCACAAAAACCAACTGGGCCTGACGACGCAGTTTACACTGGAACTTGCCGAAGGCCGCGGTGGCGGAGTAAAATCTTTCAAGATCATTTTCGACCTGCAGGGCGGTATGGCACCGATCAATCCGAAAACCGGCGGGCCGGCAGAAGCTGTGACCGTGACGACAGGGCTCAAAAAGGGTTCGTATGTCACGGGTCTCGCGATTTTCGAAAAACTCAAGGGCCAGACAGAGATGCTGAACAAGATCGGTATCAAACTGAATTTCCTGGGTGAAACACAGACCCTGGCAAAAGACGCGATCGGCACACTGACATATGCGGGCGGTCTCATTACGCTGAAAACGCCGCCGACTCTGGCAACGAACGATTTCGAGTTCGCGCTCACAGCCGGCGATCATATCCACATCAAGACGCTGGACCACCACTTCCGCGGCGATCTGGCTCTGGCAGCGCAGCACACCAAGAAAGTCGAAGAGGGTCTGGATAAAAATATCGCGGCGGGTATCGGACCTGCAGTGGATAAAATTCCTCCCGGGGCCGTGCGCGACAAGGCCAAGGCTGCTTTGACACCGGAAAAGATCCGCGCATCCGTGCTCGCTCCTGCCATGAAAAACGGACTGATTACCTTTGGCATCGATTCATCCGCGAGCATTTCATCGCCGAACGTCAAGGTGCTGACACCGCAGTTCCCGAGCCTGCAAAACCTGCTGCAAGACGAGCTCAAGAAAAATGTGCCTGACCTGAAGAGCCTCATGGGCGCAGAAATGGATAAACTGAAAGGGCAGGCGATGGATAAGGCCGGGGACGAGCTGAAAAAACACCTGCCCGGCATTCCAGGCTTCTAAGATCTATGAAAGACGTAGTCTTCTACGTCTTTTTGTTTTCCGTTTACGGCATTTTAGCGCTGAACTTTGGGGCGGCACAAAATGCCGGGGCGGAGCCCGTGCTGACGTGGAAGGTTCTGGGCTTCCATTTTTGTCTTTTTGCGGCCGTTGCCACGTTGGCGCGCTGGTCGGTGATGGCTTTCAAACGCCGCACAGACCAACTGCTTAAAGGGCAGAAAATTGTCGGTGTCGAAGAGGGCGAAGGGGAGCATGTCATCGATGTGCTGAAGCCCGCGGTCCTTAAGCGCGAGGAGAAAAAGCCGAAGCTGAAACGCCGGCGCCGCTTTTAAGCGGAGAATCGCTGCCGGTTAAATACACTTGACGTAGGGCTTTCCCGTCCGTATTATGTCGCATCTTCCATGCGACGATATCGCACTCTGCTCATAACCCTCGGGGTTGTTTTTTCAGCAGGCTTTATCTACGCGGTATTCTACCCCTCGCTGGGTGTCAGGCAAAATCTCGCTGAAGAGGAGTTCCAGAAAGCCTGGCTGCTTTTTCAGGATCGCAAGTTCGATGCCGCGATCGAAAAATTTTCGCAGGCCCTTATCATCAACCCCGAGTTCCACTGGGCGCGGCGTTTTCTCGCACAAACCTACTATTTCTCAGGACAAACATCGGAAGCGCTTGAAGAGTATGAAACTCTCATGCGCGCGATGCCGCATGACCTGACGCTCAAGAACCGCATCGAAGCATTAAACCTCTCACCCGATGCGCGCAGCGAAAGCGCCGCTGAATTTCTGCGCGTTGTACCGCGCGCGCAAGGTTACCGCTATAACCGGCCGACTTTTGTGGGGCTATTGCACTCCGACAGGTTTGCCGTCTTGTCGCTCGGGAACTTTGACGTGGGCAACATGGTCTCGTATTCAGCGCAGGGCGAGCCCTATGAGAACCGCCACCGTGTTTCGGGCAAGCTCAATTATCCGATGGCGTTCGCGCAGAATGACGCCGAGATCTGGATTTCAGATTTCAAGGACGACAAGATACACCGCCTGACGAAAAACCCGCGCCGCTTTCTGGCGTATTTTTTCAATCCCGCAGCGCTGGGTAAAACCGGCGGCGGCGATCTCGAGTTCCGTTCGCCCGCAGGCGTCTGCCACCGTGCGGGTGAGTTTATCGTTGCCGATTCGGGCAACAACCGCCTGCAACGCATCAGCGATGACGGAAAGTTCATCGCCTCGATCACGCGGGCTGCCGACGTCGACGCGATGCAGACGCCGTTTGGTATCCACTGCGATGAAGAATCGATCTGGATTACGGAATCGGGCGCGGGCAGGATATCCCACCTGGACCGTTATGGCAACGTCGTTGCCGAATTCTCACCGCCCGAAATCAAGAAACCGCGCCACATTTTGTGGGATGCCGGCGAGCAGCTTTTTCTTGTCGCCGATGAAACGGGTGGTATCATCCATATGAATAACGCGGGTGGCGTGGTGCGCAAGACGACGGGGTACCAGAATGCCGACGGACGTTTTATCACTTTCGCGCGGCCATACGCGGCTGCTTTTGACGCCTTCCGTAACCTCTATGTCGCCGATTATGGTTCGAGCGAAGTGGTGCAGTTCGCGCCGCAGAGCGAGAAATTCGGGCAGCTCTACATGCAGGTTGAAAAGGTCAGTTCGGCAAAATTCCCGATGCTCGGCGTCTATGTGACAGTTTCTACGGGCCTCTCTGAGAAGGCCGACGGACTGCCTCATTATCTCACGGAACTGAAAGCCGAGGATTTTAAAATTTTTGAAAACGATGCGGCCGTCGGAAATCTCGGCGCCGAATACCTGAAACAGTTCGACGAAGTTCTGCAGGGGACGATTCTGCTCTCGCGCAGCGCACGCATGAAAGATTATGAGACGCAGCTGCCCTGGGTGCTCGACCACATCTTTACCCGCATTCGCGAGAAAGACCGCTTCAGGATCATCACGCATGGCGCGGACGTGCGCCGTGAAACGGATTTTATCGCTTCACGGCTGAAGCTTTTGCAGGCCATCAAGACTTCGCTTGCTGACGATTTACTCGTGAAAAGCGCGATACCCACCGCGAGTGCGGGGCTGTATGACGCCGTGACAGAACTCATCACACGCGAGGGCAAACGCGCGGTCATCTATATCACGGACGGCGAGCTCGACGACGATGCCTTACAGCCCTACGATAAGGCCCGCCTCATCGACTATGCACGTGCCAACCACATTCCCGTGTTTGTCGTGAGTTTTGAGCACCCCGATGCCGCGCCGGGCGGAAAGGAGCTTTTGGCCGAAATTGCGCAAAAAACCGGCGGGGCGTACTTCCGCGCGCTAGAGATCGATCCCAACATCGAAAGCCGCCTGCGTTCACAAAAAGAAGTCCGCTATTTACTCAGCTATCAAAGCCAGATGAAAAAAGAAACGCGCGGGCAGTATATTGACTTAAGGGTCATGACGCGGTTCAGGCAGAAGCGCGGCCTCGATCTCAGCGGGTATTTTATACCATGAGGATGTCTCAGCTAAGCCGTAGTTTCGCCGCAGCGGTTCTTTTGGCCGCGGGGCTTGCCGCGGCCGACCAGTCGGCGCAGTATTTTTACGATCAGGCGAAAAACCTCGAGAAGGCCGGCGACACGATACGCGCGGGCGACATGGTGCGCGAGTCGCTCCGTAAAAACGGCGATCACGTGCCTTCGCTGCTCTTGCTGGCGAAAATTCTCTCTGCCTCGCTTGATCTTAAAACTGCCGAGAGCCTTGTGCAACGCGCGCTGAAGCTCGATGGTGAAAATGAAGAGGCGATGATTCTTTGCGCGCGCATCGAACATAAACTGAAAAATACGCCGGCCTTTGAGGCCTGCCTCGACCGGGCCGAAAAGAAACGGCGCATGAACCCCGACGCGCTGTCGCTGCGTGCCCAGGTGCTGATCGACAATGCACAGTATGCGATTGCGAAACGCAAGATCGACGCGATCCTGCGTGATAATCCCGGCCACACCGAGACACACCTGCGCCTCGCTGGCCTCTACCTGAAACTCAAACAGTTTGAAAAAGCCGAGGCGCAGTTCCGGAAAATCCAGGCGCTGTTGCCCGATAATTCTGAACTAGCTGTCGCGATCGCGCGCGCGCGGCTCGACGCGTTTTTTAAGGGCGCCGCAAATGGCGATTTCTCCCCGGAAAACGAGGCCGCCGTGCGGGCGCTCGAAGCGCTGCGCCATGCGTATTCAAATAACCCCGAAAATTCTTCCGTGAGCCTTATGCTCTCGCAACTTTTGGCTGCGACAGGGCGCTGCGGCGAGGCGGGCGACTACCTGAAAAAACTGGCCGCCGCAGAAGCGGAGTCGCGCAGCGTGGTCATCTTCTATGCCTTTTGCGATCCCGCTGGTGCCGCGAAACTCTTGGGCGATTATCTCAAGCGCAACGAAGATGACGACCTGACCCGCCACCAGAGCGAATTGGCGCAGTTGGTTCAAAACAAAAAGCGCGAGCATGCCATTGCCACCAAGGCCGCCCGTCACCACCGCAACCTCGCGCGCCGTGAGATGGAAGAAAATGCCGACGAGTTTGCGCTGGCTGAGCTGCGCTGGGCAGAATATCTTTTTCCCGGCTACATCGAAGCACACCGCGACCTGTTGAAATTTTTCCGCACGAAAAAAGATTATGAACGCATGGCGGATGAACTCATTTTCCTGCGCGATGCCACGCAGGGCAAGGATTTCCGCGAGCAGGTCGAACAGCTGGAAATCGAAAAGCGCGATCTTTGGTACATTAAAGAGGGCGTCGCCACACCTGAGCGCGCAAAGAACCTGATTCCCGTACACATCTATCCCCTGCGCGCGCGCGACCCGCTGACCGACCATCCCCTGGGCGGGGTGGCTATTGCGGATCGCGCACGTGTCGCACTGCAAAACTACGGGCGGGTGCGCTCGGTTTCGCGCGAGATGGCGGCTCTGCCGCAGGCGCAAAAGTTCAACCCGGAGAATTTACGCAAACTGCGGCAGACCTATGCCGACGCGCTCAGGGCCGAAGATAACACACAGCCATTCCAGCGCCGCCCCTTGAGTCTGGTGCTGGTGGGCGATTTCAGCGAGCTGGCGCATGGCATCGAGGTGTCGGCAGAGATCGTCGATGCCGATTCGGGCATCCGCGTGGCCGGGCTGACCTTTAAGGCCGTGGGCCGCGATTTTCTCAACAAGGCGGCGGTGCGCCTGGCGGAGTTTGTATTTCAGAATGCACCGGTGAGCGCGAACATACTCAAGGTTCTCGGTTCAGACCGCATTCTGGTGAACACCGGCAAGCGCGATAAATTTGGTAAAGACATACAATTTGCCGCAACAGACAAGCTGGGCCGAACCATCACTTTCAAAGTGGTGCGTAGAGATTTTGATATACTCGAAGCGCAGGCTGCGCAGGGGGATGCAACTCGGCATCTGAAAGCCGGCGATCTGTTGAATTTAGTGAAAACGGAAAAGTAGGGGATGGCCAGGCCATCCCCCAAACTACTTAGTTAAAGTAGAAAATCACACCAACCGCTGTGCGGGTTGTGCCGAGGGTTGTAGTCTTGTTGGTGGTGGTACCGCCTTTGTCCTCACTTGTATAACCGAAACCTAACTCACCAAAAATGTGAACCTGGTCAAGCAATGCTGCCTGAAGGCCGAGAGATGCTGCGAAGTTCAAGCTAGAACCTGTTGCCGAACCAGCTGTGGTCTTCGTAGTCGTGGAGGTGTAGCTTGCGGATGGCGCGACGTACATGTCCAGAATGTTGAACTTAGCCAGATAAATCGGAACACCAAGACCGAAAATAAGGTTTGATGTCGTTGTATCACCTGTTGTCGTGACTGTCTCCGTAGTGTAGCCGACACTTGGTGTGATAGCGATCATATCCGTAATGTGCCACCATGCACCGAAGCTTTTAGCTGTGCCGGCATAGCTGAAGTTTACACCAATTTTACCGCCTTTAACGCTGGCGAATACGCTGGTCGATGCGATAAACGCGAGACCTAAAAATATTTTCTTCATGTTATCTCCTTAAAATCTTTAGATAAGCAGTGACCTGCTGATGCGACATAATCCCCAGCGGTTTGAACCTTAAGGGTAAAATGCCGCATACACAACCACCTTAGGGGGCACTCCCTTCACGACAACCCTAAAAAAAGACAAAAAATGGCCCCGCGAGGCATCAAATGACATCAGATTATACATCTCTCGTGCACCACTCCACGGCCACATCCTTCTGGCCTTAGTGCACCGGCCCTCAGTTCCGCCCTCCTGGCGCTTCGGGCCTCGCACCATCGGTTGGCCGCAGAGTGCCTCCTGCACGCGGCCAACTAACCGGCATCCTGCCGGCTTAGTGCACCGCTAACAAAAAATAGCTTGACGCTTTGCTCAATTTCGACGACGAAACTATCGAAGCGTTAATAGTTTTTTGCGGGATTCCCCAAAGGCGCCGGCAAGGAGCACCTCGTGTGCGCCGCCGCCTTAGGTGCCTTCTGCACTATAAGGAGTAAACTATGGAAATTACAGCGAACATCTCTACACTGGGGAATATGGTACTGCGCAACCCGCGGGTTGCGGCAGATCTCTTTCCTTCGGCAATTGCCGGCTATGTGCTGCAGCACGGGCACCAAAACACACTGCAGATAGTTTCGGGACACCCCGTTCACTATGACTGGACTTATTCGAACTTCGGCAATCCCGAGTTCAAGACCCTCTACCGCCGGGCTTATAAAGGGCAGTGGGATGCCGAAGATCTGCCCTGGGATACTAAAGTAGATCCTTATAACCCGAATATTGCGATTATCCCCGAGCGCCTGGTGCCGGGTTTTGGCGAGAAATTCTACCCGAAAGACCTGCGCGACCGCCAGAAAATCCAGCATTCGGCCATCAGCTTCCTTTTATCCCAGTTTCTGCATGGCGAGCAGGGTGCGCTCTATATCGCCGGTGAAACGGTCGAGGCGAGCCCGTGGTTTGACGCGAAACTCTATGGTTCGACACAGGTCGTCGACGAAGGCCGCCACGTTGAGGTCTTTGCCCGTTACCTGCAGCAAAAACTCGAAAAACTCTATCACGTGAACGATAACCTCTTTGTTATCCTGCGTTCGATCACCGCGGGTTCCGATTGGGATCTCAAGTTTTTGGGCATGCAGATCATGATAGAGGGCTTGGCTCTCGGCGCCTTTGGGACGTTGTATAAGTTCACCGAAGAGCCCCTGCTGAAACAGCTGCTGAAACAGGTGATCTCCGACGAGGCGCGCCACGTACACTACGGCGTGGTCGCGCTGCGCGATTACTTCACAAAAGAGATTTCCGAGGCGAAACGCCGTGAGCGCGAAGACTGGGCGTATGAGGTGGCGATTATGCTGCGCAACCGCTTCCATTTCCTCGAAATCCACGAAGAATTCTATGGCCAGTCGATCAGCCGCAAGGACTGGCTGCACCTGCTCGAAACATCGGAAATGATGAGCGAGTTCAGAAAGCAGCTGTTTACGCGGATGATCCCCAACCTCAAGGCGATTGGCCTCTTGAGCGACCGCATTCGGCCCAAATATGCCCAGCTGGGTATTTTGAAGTACGAAAACGAGCAGTCGGCCGACAAGCTGACAGCTGAAGATTTGATGAAATAGGTTTAAATTCCCGGCCGGTAACGGGAAAGCCCGTTGCCGGTAATTGTGTTGTCAAAACCTCGGACTTTAGTATATTTGGGCATGGCCACAGCCAAGAAAAGAGTTTTTACCCCCGCCCAACTTGCCTATGCGCGCAAGGATCTCATACAGCAACGATTGGGTCTGTTTCCTGTGGACGTTCAGTCCGATGGATTTTATTATGACGGCCCCGAAGCGTTGCTTGCCATCAAGAAGAAATTGCCCGTCAAAAAGACACGAATCAAGAAAAAGTGAATTACCGCTTCTCCGATGAAGTCTTGGTGATTTTAGCCCAAAAATGGTATATCTATATCGATGAAATCACGGACGTATTTCGTCAGATATCCTTGATGACTGAAAAAGAATTCCGACTGCGCTACCAGAAGGACAAATCTGTTCGCATTGGTTTGCATGATGGCAGTTTTCTTCGTTTTTCCATTCGTTTTCAGGGTGGGATAGCCTATGTTTACGAAATCCAAATTGGGTAAATACGCTACTTTTTAGTTGCCACCGCGGCCGGACTTGTTACCGCCGCCCATGGCCATGCAACTCGATTCCTCGATTCTCAAAAAACGCATTTCGATTATTTTCTATATTGTCAGTTTACTCGGTTTTGCCAGCATTATCGGTATTGCTGTCACCCCGAAGGATAACCTGCGGCTGAACGTCTTATTGCATGAAACCTATAACATCGTTCTGATTTTCTCGACGATCGGCTTCATCGGCCTCGTCTATATTCTGCTCAACTTCCTCGGCTTTTTCGGCCTCGATCGCAATAAATTGATGGGCATGTATCTTGCGCTTTCGATTGCCGGTTGGTTCTGTTTTATCTACCAGCGCTATGACTTTATTCTGAAACCCCTCGAAGAGTTCGGTATCAATATGCGTTTCAAAATGGCAGCCGAGACGCAGAAGTACGGCCAGGTGGGAGATCAGGTTGTCAAAATCCCCCTGAAGAGTCTGCATCCGGCGATCCACATCGTCGGTATCGAAACCGAAACGGTGCAGCAGTATGGCGGCTATCCTTTCAGCTGGAAACACTATGCAGACGAACTGAAGTCGCTCAAAGGTTCCGGCGCGAACACGGTGATGTTCGACGTTTTCTTCATGGATGAGTTTAAGGATAACTATGGTATCCTCTACATGGTCGAGAGCCTCAGGGATATTGCGCCGAAGCTTTTTGCACAAGGACAGGGTATTAATGTCAGTGCAGGTGAGTTGCGCGCCCGGTCAGCGCGCTGGAGCGAGGAGATCCGCCGTTCAGGCAACGTTATTGTCGACTATGGCATGGAAGTCGATCCGAGTTTTGACCCGGCGGTCTTGCAGAACCCTGATCTCAAAGCGCGCATTGCCGAGCTCAACAAGTTCCGTATTCCAGACCAGAATATTGTCGAGAACGAGTACCTGAAAGATCCTTACATGGAATGGGTATCGTATCCGTATCCGCCGATTCCGGCGGTCAGCAGCGCGACAAAGGGTTTAGGGGCGGCGAATGTGAAGTATGAGGCGGCGTCGGTCAACTATGTCATGCCGATGGTCTTTAAATGGCAGAACCGCCTGTATCCCTCAATCTCTCTGCTACTCGCCTGCCGCTATTTCGGCGTTGATGTTGCTAAAGATGTCGAAGTGAAACTCGGTTCTTATGTCAAAATAAAGAACATTCCCGACAAAAAAATCAGTATCGGTATTTTTGGCGAAGAGCGCGACGTCATGACGCAACCCAATGCGGAGCGCACGGTCACTATTCCGATCAACGATATCGGCATGATGGCGATTAACTTCATCGGCGGGCCCTATACCTTCCCGCACACCAAAATGGTTGAATTGGCCGAGCAGGTCAATATGAAGGAAAAAACCCTGAACGTCGAAGACTTCAAGAACAAGGTCCTTTTGACGGCGATGTATTATGCGACCGGTGTCTCAACCACGCGCGATATACACCCTTCGCCCTTTAGCCACACCACCGCGGGTATTGAACACCACGCCAGTGCGCTCAACACTATTCTCATGCAAAACTTCATTAGTTATGCCAACCAGTGGATCAACTACCTGATCATGTTCGCCTTTGCGGCCTTTTTAGGCTTTTTGATTCCGCGGTCGAATATCGGGATCACCCTCGTGGTCGTGGGTGTGGTTTCCGCGATCTTCTTTATCGAAGCGGTAATGATCTTCAAGTACATGAAGTATGTTCACTTTTTCCTTGTTCCCTATGTCGAAACCGTCGTCATTCTGATCGCCGTCATCGGTTACAAGGTCTTGACCGAAGAAGAAAACGTCAAATATATCCGCAGTACATTCTCGAAATTCGTCTCGAAAGATATCGTGAACGAACTGCTCGCCAACCCCGAGTCGCTGAAGCTCGGTGGTGAAAAGAAAGAACTCACCGTATTCTTCTCCGATATCCGCGGATTTACCACGATGTCTGAGAGTCTCTCTCCTGAAGATCTCGTTCACCTGCTCAATGAATATCTCTCAACCATGACGAATCTTGTCATCGCCTATAAAGGTACGATCGATAAGTACATGGGTGATGCCATCATGGCCTTCTGGGGCGCCCCGGTGCCGAATGAAGACCATGCCTATTGCGCCTGCCTGACCTCCGTGATTCAGCTCGAAGAGTTGAAAAAAATGCAGGATCGCTGGGCTGCAAACGGCTGGCCGGTGATCGACATCGGTATCGGCCTCAATACCGGTTATGCGGTTGCCGGCAACATGGGATCTTCACACCGTATGGATTATACGGTGATGGGTGACACGATCAACCTAGGCAGTCGCCTCGAAGGTACTAATAAACAATACGGCACGCGCATCATCATTTCAGAGTTTACCTACGCAAAGGTCAAAGACCGCGTTTATACCCGCGAACTCGACGATATCCGCGTAAAAGGTAAGAACGAGCCTGTGAAGATTTATGAGCTGATCGATGTGGTAAACCGCGAAGATTTGGAAAAGCTCCGCGTCGCGGTGGATTAATCTGCCGTAAGCGAATTTTGAAAAACCACCGCAGAGTACGCGAAGTTACGCAAAGGAAAGCCGTAACGATATCTTAACTCTGCGTAACTTTGCGCCCTTTGCGGTTATCTTCTGGTCTCTGCGCTTTGCGCGGATTTCTGTTTTACCATTTCATTCCCCGAGAGCATCTCGGGGTTGTTTTTTGCCAGCTGTATGACGTCGAGCGCGCCGAAGTGGGGCAGGCCACGGCGTTCAAAATGCTCAAATACGCGCCGCGCAACCGTAAGGTCGGCCGCTTCGTCGACGGTCATGCGTATGCCTGCAACGCGGCGTTTAGCGGCTTCCTCTGAAATCGTGTCATCGAGCCTGAGCGGCATGATTTCATAGAGGTGTGGGTTCTCGCGGATATAGATCGTGACGTGCTCGCGGTGGTAATCCTTCAGGCCCGCTTCGCCCCCAGCCGTTAAAGGGATGTCGCGCAGCATCACAGAGCGCAGCGCCTCGACACGGATCATCTCGGCGCCCATGCCGAGCGGCAAGTCTGCCGTGTAAGCATAATCAACCGGGTCGTCTTTGAGGCGCTGTATCAGTATTGCGAGCTGGTCTTTATCGACAAAGGGATTGTCGGCCGTCAGGCGGATGACATAGTCTGAGGGGGCGAGATCGGCCGCAGCGTCGATGAAACGTTTCAGCACGTTGGAAGTATGCCCCGTAAAGAAGCGGAGGCCCCGTGCCTGCAGGAAATCCGCCAAAGTTATGTCTCCTTCGTCGGCGATCGCAAACACGAGTTCAACCCCGGCACCTTCCAGCGTCTGCATGCGCGCCGCAATGTGCTCGACAATCGCTGTTTTGCCGATTTTTTCGAGGACTTTACCCGGCAGGCGTTCACTTTTAAGGCGCGCCTGCGCCAAAGCCCTTATTCGCATAGTACACGGAAATAGCGAGGTCGGCACCGGCAAGGAGGTTTCAAAAGCTGGCGATGGAAAATTTTTGCAGATTTTCGTCTGGAAACTAAAAAATACTTGTCTTACTCGCAAAAGCCACGAATTAGACCAATGGCCGCGAAGTCAGGCATTAAGATCAAGGTCAAGAAGAAGGGCGAAATCAGCATTGTCGAAATCGACGGTGCGATCAAGTCTGGTATGGAATTCGACCTCGCGGACGAACTCGAGTCGTGCATGCACGAGGCGAAGGTTCCTAAAATTATTGTCGATATGAAAAAGGTCCCGTTCATCAATTCGGCTGCCTTGGGCATACTCCTGAATATTTACAAAGAAATCGAGCGCCGCAACGGCCGTTTCGGCCTTTGCTCAATCAGCGCCGACGTCGACCATCTGCTTGAAATCACCAAGTTGGGCTCGGTTTTTGATATCTATAAGAATCAAGACGACGCTCTCGACTCCATCGCTGATTAATCCGGCTTTTACGGGCCTGCTTGTGCCGGATGCAAGCGGTGCCGGTGCGTTTTGCATTACCAATAGCCGTCTATAGGGAAATGTTCGCAGCTTAGGTTGCGATAAAAAGGCCGTGAACCGCCGTTTACAGCGAAGATTTGTATGCTTTCGATCAAGCGAATGCCTTCCCAGGTTAGATCATTGTTTGAAACCAATCGCTGGTTCCGTTTTTCCATAACTAAGGTCGGGAGATACAGCTCTATTGCCAGGCGAACAAACGCCGTAATCGTCAGACCCAGCTCGATTGCCGCAAGACGAATGATCTTTTCATCTTCTCCATAAAGACACATCATGTGACGATGGATATCCTGAGCCATGGCTAATCCCTGTTTAACACGCCGAGTCACCTGGCAGAGCTTCGGAGTCCAACGCAGCGAGCACTTTCGGGCGAGTCGCAAAGTACAGTAGCGGGTTATGGTCGAGTAAGTTCGGCGCCGTTGCCATGCCGCAAGCTTAATCCTATTCCAGTGGATTGGCGCCAAACGGACTTCCAAAAGATGGGTAATCTGGACGGGCTTATTTTCCAGGAACCGGGGTTGTTTTCTGCATTGCATAGGTGCCTTATATAAGAAATACCAGAAAGGTCCGGTTTTTTCTCACCTACCTATGAATTATCCATGGGGATGCATCCCTTCGGAAAAACCTGTGCGAGTTTTCGGCGTAAAATATCGAAAATAGAATGTGCACCTTTACCGTTTCCTCTTATTTACCCTCGCCGTAGCAGGGCTCAGCGCTGCCGATAACGGGCCCCGCCTCGAAGCCATTGTCGACTGGAAGTCGAACAAGATTCACCTGCGCGCCGAATGGAATTTAAACCGCCGTAACGCCGAGCGCTCTGCGGGGGATCTACGCTCTGAAATGCGCGGCGCGCTGGTCACGAAACTCAGCGCCGTCGTCGAGGCGCTCTGGCGCCGCTCGGGGCATACGACGAGTCCAGGTGAGGCCGCGCCGGTGCCCGACCTGGCAACGTACTGGTCTTACCTGAAGCTCAATACCTTCCAGGTCGCTGAAAACAAGGTCTCCGCCACGATGGAAGTCACGCTGCGCGGGCAGAATTCGCTGATGGCACATCTGCCCTCGGAGACGGGTAAGGAAGACTGGCGCGTCGACGACAGCGCGACGAACGTCGCGTATGAGCGCCGTGCGGACCTGAAAGAATACGACGCTTCGGATGCCGAACCGTTGCTCTATACAGGGCTTATCATCGACGCGCGGCATCTGAATTTCGTGCCATCGCTGAGCACGGGCGTATTTACGAGCTCGGGCCGCTTGCTTTATAGCCCGTCATTCCTGACCCGCGTGACGCTGGTCAAACGCGGCGCGGCGGGATTTTTTACTAACGAAGGGCAGAGCGAGGCGCGGCAGCGCGCCGGTACGCGTCCCTTAAAAGTGCCGGCACTCGACTTGGCCCGTGCTGGTGAAAATGCGCTGGTGATCAGCGATGAAGATGCGGCAAAAATCATGGCGCATGACGGCAGCGTGAAGAATCTCCGGCGGGCGCGCGTCGTTATTCTGATCGCACCCGACAAACTGCGCGAAAAATATTAAGGAAGTTAACTTACGTCGTTGCGGCCGGCTTTTGTTTGCGCCGCATGAACAGCATCATGACGGCGATGAGGCCACCGACCAGAAAACCCGTGACGCCAAAAAGAAAGTAGTTCGCCCTCGGTTTAAAGGGGATGGCTATCTGTGCTATAATGGCTTCGGAACCTGCGGCTTTGACGAGAATTTTGAAGGCCGGCTGGTCTGACTTGATATTACGTCCCGCTTTGACCGTCAGATTCGCCTGGAACCGACCATCGGGCCCCGCGGTGATGTTTTCAGGGCGGCATGCCGGTGCGCACCCGGTAACATTGAGCGTCGGTACCGGTTTGTCGTCGAGGTTTAAGATTTCGAGGGCGATCGCTTTGGTATTCACCAGAACCCCTGAGAGAATCACGGCACTCGAAGTGCCGGGGGCCAAGCCTTCCTTTTTCCAGGTTTCGGGCAGAACATAGCTGAGTGTAGAACCCGACCCGATAAAATCGGGTTGGTAGCGTGTGACGACCTGGCTGAAGGGCCGGAGTGCAAACTTGTGGAAATCTTCGGGTGTCAGGTTGCTGATTTTATCCGCTTTCTCGCGGTAATAAGATATCGCCGAAACGCGTTCCTTGTTTTCTTCGAGGATTGCCGCGCCACCGCCGAGACGGCGCATTCCCGCGCTGATCAGTTGGGCATCCTTCTGCGTTTTGATCTTGTCACCCGATACGCTAAAAGAGATGGCCCAAAGCTTCTCGCTGGGGGCGATTTCAGTTTCAGTAACGGTATCGAATTTTACGGTGCAGGCGGGCGGTTGTGTAGCAGGGCAGGCCGCTGCCAAAATCTCTTTTTTGAGCTGGGCCATCGTGGTCGCGACCGATGCGGAAATTACGGTGGTATAACTGAGGGCTATGAGAACGATCAGGCGGTGGAACATGCCGGCCGCTTTGGCATCTGCGAACACAGTGTAACCCAGTTTGCGCCTTAGTCTGCGCTCAGACGACCTCCTGTCGGCGCAGACCCAACGGCTTCCATGCCGCTTGGTTTACGCCCTGTCTTAAGCCCAGCCTTTGGAGGTGTGAGTGAACTCAGCCGGGAAATCGAACGCCGCCGCGCCTTTGCGATTATTGCGCACCCCGATGCGGGAAAAACCACGCTGACGGAAAAATTGCTACTCTATGGCGGGGCTATCCACCTCGCGGGTCACGTGCGCGCGCGCAAAGACCGCAAATCGACCAAGTCAGACTTTATGGCGCTCGAGCAGGAACGCGGTATCTCGGTTTCGACAGCCGCCCTGCAGTTCGAATATGACGGCAATGTCATGAACCTGCTGGATACTCCAGGTCACCAGGACTTCAGCGAGGACACCTACCGCACGCTCATGGCGGTTGACTCGGCGATTATGCTGCTCGATGCCTCGCGCGGCGTCGAGCCGCAAACCATCAAACTCTTCAAGATCTGCCGCGAACGTAATCTGCCGATCATCACCTTCATCAATAAAATGGACATGCCTGCGCTCGAGGCCTTTGAGCTGCTCGACAATGTCGAAAAGGTGCTGGGGATCTCCGCCGTGCCGCTGGTGTGGCCGATGGGCTCGGGCAAGGAGTTCAAGGGTTACTTTGACCTCTATGGCAAAAAGCTGCACCGCTTTGAGCGCACTGTCGGGGGCGCGCACAAGGCACCGGAAGAAGTGAGCGGCATCGAGTCTGACGAGGTGCGCGAGCTGATGGGCGATGAGGCGCACGCAAAATTCTGCGAAGACGTCGCCATCGCCGGCGAAGCGCTGCCCGCTTTCGATAAACAGAAGTTTTTACAGGGGCAGATGACACCGGTGCTGTTCGGCAGCGCGGTTACAAACTTCGGCGTCGAGCACCTCTTGTCGCACCTCAAGGATCTCGCACCGCCACCCCGGCCGATTCCGCTCGACGATGGCGGATCGATCAACCCCGAAGAACCGCGCTTTACGGGATTCGTCTTCAAGATGCAGGCCAACATGAATAAGTTACACCGCGACCGTGTGGCTTTTGTGCGCATCACGAGCGGCAAGTTCGAGCGCGGTATGTCGGTGAGTGTGCCGCGCCTTGAGAAAGATGTAAAGCTGGCGAACCCCGTGGCCTTTTTCGGCCAGGAGCGCACGACGATCGACACCGCCTATGCCGGCGACATTATCGGCATCATCAGCCCCGGCCTCTACCGTCTGGGTGATATTCTCTGCCAGGGGGCGCCCCCGGCGTTCCATCCCTTGCCGCGCTTTGCGCCCGACGTCTATGCGCGCATCGTGCTCACCGACACGGGCAAGTCGAAGCATTTTCGCAAGGGTTTGACCGAACTTGCCGACGAGGGCGTGGTGCAGCTCTTTAACATCACCGACAGCACACCGCTCATCGGCGTCATCGGCCAGCTGCAATTCGATGTCTTTAAATACCGCATCGAAGACGAATACGGTGCGCCGATCAGACTCGAGCCGTTGACCTTCGAATGTTCGCGCTGGATATCCAAAGAGGATGCACAAAAAGCCGGTCGTTTCGATAAGATCGTCAGTGACGAGAAAGGCAACCCGGTTTTACTCTTCGAGAGCCAGTTCCGCTTGCGCTCGTTCCAGGAACAAAACCCGGATGTCGAGCTGCACCTGCATCCGCCCATTTAGGGTTATCCGAAAATAGCGTTAGGCACGAATCCAAATCTTCCCGTTCTCAAGTTTCGCTTCAAACTTTTTCAGTGGTTTAGGGCCGCCGGAAATGCATTGGCCGTTTTTCAGATCAAATTTCCAGTCATGGAAGGGACATGTCAGCGTCATGCCATAGGCACCGGTTACGGGAATAACATTTTTCTGGTGCGGGCATTCGGCGCTGTAAACCATCACCCCGCCTGAGGTTGATACCGCATAATACGCTTCTGTGCCGGATTTCAAAAAGTGCGGCTCATTTTCTTTTAAGGGGGATGCATCCCCCAGCTCGCGCCACGCGCTTTCTTTTTGCGCGGCATCCACATGAGCGAACTCGGGCAAATTCATTTCGAGAATGATATCCATCGCCCAGACAATCTTACTGAAACCGAGTGCTGGCATCGCGAAGAGCAGGGCATCGATGATTTCGTCGGCGCTCGCCCCTTCTTTGAGCGCGCGCGGCAGGTATTGCCTGAGGCCATTTGCCGTTTTTGCATGCACCTTGGTGATGACCGAGATCAGCGCGGCGGTCTTTTTATCGAGGTGGCTGCCTGCCTGCTTGAGAAAGGTGAAGTAAGCGCCCATGGCTTCGGGCCGGGCCTTGATGAGATAATCCAGCGCTTTGCTCATGCTGATAAACTCCGTGCGCGTAACGGGGCGGCAAGCGGTTCAAAAGGTCTGGCGCGGGTTTCTGAACCAACCGACGAAGGGCAGGCGCATAAGAAAGATTACCTGGCAGAGGAGCATCTGCAGAAACGAGCTGTTGGGCGCGACACCCACGAGGGCCGCAATTTCGCTACGGACGCGGGGCCGCACGCGGGTGAAAAAGTCGGTCAAAAGCGTGGCCGCCTCGGCCGAATAGCGGCGGCGAATCAGCGAACGCGTCAGGCGGTGCGCAATCGCCAGCGCGAAGTCGACCCTGAGGTAGAGCCCCCAGAGATAAAACCTGCGGAAACGGCTGTTGCCCAGACCGGCTCGGGTTTCGTTCTCGCCGAACGCAATATGCGTCTGTTCGTCGCGGGCGATCGCTTTCAGGTGGTTCGTGATCTTGCGGTCATCGACGTGTGCGATCAGGACTTCCATGAGATAGAGCACCCAGCGCTCCCCGAGCGCCTTGTCTAAAAAGCAATGTTCGAGCCACAACCGCCCAGTGACAGGCGCCATGATCAGCGTTAAGAGCCAGGGGGATGCGGGAATCTTTTTTACTGCGGCCGTGTGCTCGTAGAGCGTGCGGTACATATGCGCATGGCGGATTTCGTCACAGATCTGCTTCGCCAGAAAGTCCGCAGCCTCCAGGTTGGGGGCACGGTTCAGCGCATAACCTTCCTTTAGACCCGTGAATTCGCCGTCGATGAAGCGCGCGAAGATAAAGGCCAGAAGATCGCGGTCCTTTTCAACAGTCAGCTTTAGCCTACCCACGCGGCAGCCAATAATGGCTTTCCGCCCCTCAAAGCAAAAAAAAATCTCCGTGATGGCCTTATTCGACGAGTGCTTCGCCTCCGAGGCGGATGTTTCCCTTGCCCCCAAAGATATCGATAAATTCTGGAATGCTCAGATTGCCCGGCTCAAAAAAGTTCCGCTGGAAGTGCTGACCAAGAAAAAGGTTTCGGCGAAGATTTTTACCGAGCAAAATCTGATGGTGGAGTTCCAGAGTGTGGACAAGTACCACATGCAGGCGCAGTTTATTGCGCCGAGAAAGCTGACAGGTAAGCCACCGCTCGTCGTTATTTTTCCCGATTATGGTAAGGAAGCCGTGGCCTATAAAGGCCTCATGAACGCCGGCATCGCGCAGATGGTTATCCGTATGCGCGGCCACGAAGCGCCGCGGCCTATCCATGCCGCAGAGCCGGGGCAAGCAGTGAAAAAGGACGACAAACGCGAAGAGAGCTATGGTTATTTTAGCGAGCGCGTGCTGGAACCCACAGAATATTACGCCAGTAAAATCTACCTCGACGCTTACCGGGCTCTGGAAGTCGCGCGTTTAAGGCGTGAAATCGATAGCTCGCGCATCGGTATTATCGGGCAGGGCGTGGGGGCGGCGCAGGCGCTGTTCGCCGCGGCATACATGGAGCGCGGTGAGGCTCTTTATCTCGAAAATCCCGCCTTTCTCAATCTCGACCATACCCAGAATATTTCCGAAGCCGACTATGCACGGGAGATCAACAACGCTGCGCGTGGCAGTAAAAAAGTAAAGCAGCAGATTAAGGAAAACCTGCGCTATTTCGATCCGGTTTATTTTGCGCGTAAGATATCCGCAAGCACGGCGTTTTCCATTAACCTGACAAACAAGGAAGCCGTGCCGCACGGCGGCTTTGCGCTGTTTCACCTGCTGCAGCACGAGAAGGATATGTTTTTATTCACAGAAGGTGATTCGGTCGCGCTCGCCGAAGAAAAGCGTAAAACCGTATTAAATGCGGTGCGCTATTTTCGGGAGAAACTACTCGGCCAGAAAGTCGATCACAACGAAGATTGAGATCAGTCGACGTCTACAACGACATAGATCGTCTCAGCGTCATTTTTCGCAGCCGCGAGCGGTTTGTCGATACGGATGCTGACCCGGGAACACCCGGAGAATGTTTTTAATCCCTGACCCACATTTAAAGCGATATTTTCTATCAGCTCATAGTGACGCAGCGCGATAATCCGGCGGATTTCTGCCGATAGCGTATCATAGTCGACCGAATGTTTCATGTCGTCGATTTCGACGGGAGCGCTATGGAAGAAGAGTTTTGCGCTGACAAAAATTTTCTGCCGGGATTCTTTTTCGCTCGAATAAATACCGACGGATGCGTCGATCTTCAGCCGATCAATGCCGATTTCTAATGGTCTCAAGTTTCTGTCTCCACTTCCACGCTGTTTCGACGATGGTTTTCAGGTCGCTCAGCGTGGGCCTCCAGCCGAGTGCCTTGTTGGCTTTGGTGCTATCTGCCACGAGATAGGGGGCGTCGCCTGCGCGGCGCGGATGCATTTCAGATACAATCTTTTTGCCCAGCACTTCTTCGGTCGCGCGGATGACTTCACTGACGGAAGCTCCGTTACCCGTGCCGAGGTTAAAGGCTTGGCATCCTTTATTCGTTTTCAAAAATTCCAAACCGCGTATATGCGCGTCGACGAGATCCGATACATGAATATAGTCGCGCACCGCCGTACCGTCGTGGCCGGCGATAGTATAGTCGTTGCCGAAAATACGCAAAGGAAATTTGCCGTCAGACAGCGCTGCGCGCAGGATGTTGGGAATCAGGTGCGTCTCCGGGTCATGCCATTCTCCCGTCTCACACTTTTTGTCGGCTCCAGCCGCATTGAAATAGCGAAAGATGACCGAATCAAAATCATAAACTTTCGCAAAATCTTCGAGCATAAGCTCGAGCATACGTTTGCTCTGCGCGTATGGGTTAATCGGCTGAATCGGTGTATTTTCGTCGAGCGGTTCCGGTTTTTCCATCACGCCGTAGACCGCGCAGGTTGAAGATAAGATGAATTTTCTGACGCCGGATTTTCTCAAGGCGGCGATAAATTTCATGCCCGAAACCACGTTATTCAGGTAGTAGGGCAAAGGTTCGACCACGGATTCACCGACGTTGATCAGCGAGGCAAAATGCATGGCCGCTTCGATGCCGAAATCTTTTACCAGTTTCGACACCAAAGCCTCGTCGCCGACGTCTCCCTCAACGTGTTCGATGCCCACGACGTATTCGCGGTGGCCGGTTACGAAGTTATCCAGTACAACAGGACGATAACCGGCTTTCGCCAGCGCCCGTACCGCGGTTGAGCCGATATAGCCCGCGCCACCACTGACAAGGATATTCTTCATCAGCCCGCCACCGCAATCTTGCCGATGAGCAGGTCGGGAACGCGTACCGAACTGTATTGATCGCTGTACTCCGACGAAACCGCTTCGATGTTTTTAATCATATCGAAGAAATTAGAGCTGAGTGTAATGCGATCCACCGCCTGTGTGCGCTCGCCGTTCTCGTAGAGAAAACCCTGGGCGCCGATCGACAGCTCGCCTGAGATCGCGGAACAACCTGCCGCCCCTTCGAGTTTATCAATCATGAGGATTTTTCCTTGCGAGAGAAGTTCTTTCTGTGTAGCACCTCCCGGGTCGACGACCAGGTTCTTAAATCCGGTGCCGGCTTTTGAGGCCACCGAGCGCACGCTGTTGCCGGTAGGCTGTACTTTATCGATGGCCGCCGCCTCGAGATTATATAGAAATTGTACAAATTTGCCCTTTTCCACAACAGCGAGATCGCGGGTTGGAACACCTTCGCCGTCGCGGGCGCGAGAGCCTTTCAGGTCTTTTCTGTGCGCCATCGAGCGAATACTGAGCACGGGTGATGCAATCATTTCACCGAGCCTGCCCTTGAGGCGCGACTGCCCGCGAATCGCCAGCTCGGCAAAAAACGGCGAACCATACATCGAGATAATCTGTCCACTCACTCTATTCGAAAACAGAATCCGGTACTCTCCCGAAGCGACGGGCGTAGCGCCGAGTTGTTCGACTGTGCGTTCGACCGCGCGCTCCGCAATGCGCAGGCTTTCGAGTTCGGCGAAGCTTTGCCGGCTGTTGCTGTAGAAGCCCATCTTCTTCTGATCGCCCAGCGCTGCCACAGCCGCTGAGTAAGCGCTGAAATCCTGATCGGCATGCGAATACGAGACACCATTCGAGTTCAGGAAATAGCCACGAGAGCTTGAGCGCGCTGCGCCTGTATACGGCACATTCTCGACGCGTTTGTCGATGGCGCGCGCTTTGTCTTCCAGGTCCACCGCAAAACGCGCCAGCTCGCTGAATGGCGTTTTATCGAAATCGGCGGAAAGATGATCAAAATTCTCGCCGGAGGCGGGTAAGTTTTCCGCGACGGAAAATGCGACGGGGTCGGTGAGATGTGTGTGCGACAGCGCGTCGTCGAGGCAGATCTTCAGCGCGTCGGGGGCCAGCTTCTCGGTGAAAGCGATACCCGGCCGTGCGTCGCGGAACACGCGAATGCCGAGCGCGGCGGAACGCTGGATCTCCGTATTGCTGATTTTTTTCTCGAAAACTTCGACACTCTCACTGAACGAGTCATAGGCAACGATATCAAAATCATTGCAACCTGCCGCACGGGCGAGCGAGGCGATTTTGTCGATTGCTTCTTCAACTTGCATTGTTATTTTTTACCCTTTGAAATGTCAGATAGCGAACCGCAAAGGACGCGGAGTTGCGCAAAGACCATCTCCGGGCATCTTGCTCCGCGTAACTTTGCGCACTCTGCGGTGAATTTCATCTTCCACCTACCAACATTTCGTCAACCTTCAGCGTCGGCTGTCCCACAGTCACAGGCACGCTGCCTGAGGATGCCCCGCACATACCAGCGGTAATTTCCAGGTCGGCGGCCACCATCGAGATCTGTGGTAAAATTTCATGGCCCTTACCGATGAGCGTTGCGCCCCGCACCGGCTCAGAGATTTTCCCGTTGCGGATACGGTAACCTTCTTCGACAGCAAAATTAAATTCCCCCGTCGCTGGGTTCACCGAACCGCCGCCGAGTTTGGGGGCATAGAGTCCGTCAGTGACGCCCGTGAGCATTTCATCGAGCGTATTGGTGCCGGCGGCAATATAGGTATTGCGCATGCGCGACACCGGCGCATATTTATACGATTCACGGCGCGCTGAACCCGTGCGGCGTACATTGCATTCAAGCGCGCCAACGCGGTCAGAGATAAAGTTTTTGAGGATGCCATTTTCGATCAGAACGGTTTTTTCCGTCGGCATGCCCTCGTCGTCGATGGCCACCGAGCCCCAGCTGCCGAAGATGGTGCCGTCGTCGATGGCCGTGACAGCCGTATGGGCAATTTGCTGACCGAGCTTTTCTGCGAAAGGCGTGGCTTTTTTGCGCACCGCCTCCGTTTCCAGGGGATGGCCACAGGCTTCGTGGAAAATGACACCGCCAAAACCGTTGCCCAGGATGATGGGCATCTTTTTGCCCTCGATATAACCGGCAGACAGCATGCGCACGGCCCGCTCAGCCGCGACGCGTGTGAAATGCTCGATATCGAGCTTATCAAAAAATTCAAAACCCTGCAGCGCACCCGGCGACTCACCGGCGACAAAACGTTCGCCATCCTTTTCGGTAGTTACAGACACTGAAAACCGTGTGCGTGTGCGTTCATCGGTGACAAACAGCCCTTCGCTATTGGCGATAGAGATTTTTTTCGTGGCATCCCCTAAAGATGCGGAAACCTGAGCGACCGCCGGGGAGACCGCATACCCGGCTTTTTCGGCCCGCAGCAGCAAAGGCAGCTTCGCAGCCTGACCTGCCTCGGCCGGTCGGCGCAAGACATCTTGCATGCGCGGGGCATGGGCGAGTGTCGGCAATGCCAGCTTGTCATGCTTTGCCGCCTGGCCACTGGCGGCGCGCGCCGCAACGAGGGCCCGCAGCAGCGTCATCAGGTCTTCTTCGCTGTCGCTGCCCGTGTAACCATAGACAACATCGCTGCCGTAAAGGAGCCGCAACCCCAGCCCATACTCGATGCCGGCAGTCGCGGTCTCGATCTTGTGGTCTCTCAGTGAAACCGAGGCATTGCGCGTCTCCTCTTCATAGATGTCGGCGAATGTCGCACCGGCGTCGAGTGCGGCGCCGATGACCTTTTCCGCAACGTGGGAATTCATATGCCCGAAATTAACACAAAAACATGTCTGCCAGCTATTAATTAAATTGGGAAGTTATGAAAAAGTAAAATTTAGGGGCGCAAGCGCTTCGTTTGCGCGCATTCCTTCGCGCGGCATGGCCGCGCATGACTTTTTCATAACTTCCGGAGGGGTGCCACGGAGAATTTTGTCAGTCGTTTCAGGGCCGTTTCTGCAGCGTTAAATCCGCACATACCATGCACACCACCGCCTGGCGGCGTCGAGGCCGAGCACAGCAAAATACGCGGGTTAGGCGTTGTGTAGGGATTCAGGCGCAGCACGGGGCGCGAAATAAATTGCGCCAGATCGGCGACGCCGCCCGTGATCGCACCGCCGACATAATTGGCGTTGTAGGTTTCCATCGCCGCCGTATTCATGCTGTGGCGTTTCAGAATTGTTTTCTTAAAACCCGGCGCGAAACGTTCGATCTGGTTATCGATGATCGCCGACATGTCGGCGCGCGAACCCGCCGGCACATGGCAGTAGGCCCAGAAGGTATGCTTGCCTTTGGGGGCGCGTTTACGGTCAAACTCGCTCTGTTGCGTCACCAGCACAAAAGGTTGAGTGGGATGTCCCCCGTTCCAGACTTCGGCTTCACTCTGGGCTATTTCAGCGAATGTACCGCCGACATGCACCGTCGATGCCTTCAGGCACTCCGCATTCTTCCACGGGATGGATTTCCTGAGCGCATAATCGACCTTGAAGATACCGGGACCGTAGCGAAATTTCGCCAGCCGCTTCAGATAACCGGCCGGAAGCGCGTCCTGAAAGCCATTGACCAATAGGTTGGGACTCGTATCGAACAGATAGATTTTTGCTGCGGGCAGATCGGCGGGTGAACTGACGCGGTGGTTTGTGACAATCTTGCCGCCGAGTGACTTGAAGTACGAGGCGAGCGCCTTGGTGATCGCATGCGAGCCGCCGGCAGGTATCGGCCAGTTTTTTTTGTGCCCGATGATGATGAAGATGAGCGCCACCGCGGCGGTCAGCGATTTATTGAAAGGCAAAATGGAATGCGCCGCGCAGCCGGCGATGAGTGCTTTCGCTTCTTCGCTCTTAAATCTCTTCGCGAGCGACTCCGCGGTGCGTACCGCCTCAAGCCCGAAGCGCGCCATGAGTATCGGGTGCCTGGGAAATTGCAGCGGCGTCAGCGCACCCTGGATGAGTTCATCCGCACAACAGACAAAGGGTTTGAGCAGGCGGTGGTAGGTCTTGCCGTCGACCCCAAGGCGGTCAGCCGTCTCTTCGAGAGATTCTGTGAGCAGCGCCACGTTGCCGTTGTCGAGCGGGTGTGCCACCGAGGCCTCGGGGTAAATCCACCTCAGGCCATGTTCTGCGAGCGGTAGAGTCTTAAAGAAAGGTGAAACGACACCCATCGGATGCACCGACGAGCAGACATCGTGTTTGAAACCCTTGAGCGTGAGTTCGGCGGTGCGTGTGCCGCCGCCGATTTCTTTATGCGCCTCCAGTAGGGTGACGCTGGCGCCCGCCTGAGCCAGCCTGATCGCCGCGGCAAACCCGTTCGGTCCCGAGCCGACGACGACGGCGTCTATAACCCCACCCCGCGACCATGAGGTCGCTGCCCCTCCCCACGATGTGGAGAGGGGCCTTTGCGGTATTTCTGATTTCTGTTCCCCCTCTCCACGTGTGTGGGGAGGGGGTTAGGGGGTGGGGTCAGGAGGTTTGCCATGGTAATCTTCCGCGTAGCGTCGCTGCATCGATTTCACCGGACGCAACGTTGCCGGTCGCGAGGTCGTGGATGCGGTATTCGAGCGTCGTCTTAAAGAGCGGTTCGGATTCCAGGAATACACAGCGCACTTCACCTGGTAAAAAACCGCACTGCGCCTGCACGGCAGCGGCGAGTTTTTCGTCGTGCAGATGCCCGTCGCCGAAATTATATCCCAGTACCTGCCCGGCGACGACCTCGCCCTCGGCATACTCAAAATCCTCAAAGCGCGCCACGGCCTTCGGTATAAGTTCTGCAAAGGCGCGGCCGTGCAAATGCATGAGGCGAAATGCCATCACCTTGCTGAGTATGGCGACGGTATCAGACTCGCTGTAAAACAGGCGCAGCTGGTCGGGCACCCAGCGCGCGCTCGTCGTGAGCTTTTCCAGTTTCTTATGGCTATCCTTTTTAAAGAGCCAGACGCTTGCCGCCCAGTTGCCGGCATAATAGCGCATCGCTACCAGAAACGACAATGCCTTCGGAAAGATATTGCCGATCAGCGGCAGTGCAATCACCATCACACCCGTGAATACGGCAAGGGGTAGGGGAATTGTCAGAATCGAGACAGAAGCGTGCGCCCAGAACAGGAAAAACGCCGCATAGACGACCATAAAATTCCACTCGATGGGAACTCCCATCGGCACATTGCTGGTGATATAGATATGCAAGCCCAGCATCAGCACCATGCCGGCGATGTGGCCATAGCTGCCGATCGGTGAGACCATGAGAATAATGGGGATTCCCATCTCGACCGCAGTGCCCCAGTGGCCGGCGATGCGTGCGAGCAACGAGGGATTCACATCTTCGGGATAATTTTTGTACATGAGCCGCCGCATGAACGCAAAACGCGTGAAGGGGCTGTTCGAATTCATCACGCCGACGACGTAGGGAAAGTGTCTGTTGAGTTTGGAAAAACCTGCCCAGAACCACAGGCCGAGCTGCACGACTTTCGCGCCGGGGATCCATTCTGAACTTGCGACAAAGAGAAAGCACACAGCAGTCGTCCAGTAGTGTTCGCCCCGCGCTGCTAAAAAAAGTGTCTGGTCCATCAGTCCCAGAAGCGGCAGCAGCACAACAACCGGAATGATTTCGTTGAAGCCGATGTAGGGCCGTGTCAGTACATAGATGAGCGCGGCGACCAGGCCCGCATAAAAGAGCACGTCGAGAATGTTGCGGCGGTTGCCGCCGAGTAACGGAAATTTCGGATAGAGCGGCAGCTTTGTCGTGCCTGGTCGCAGAAAATAGAGAAATCCGCCGAACGGTGGAAAATATCTGCCGGTGAGCGGCCCACTGCCACAGCCTAAACCCAGAACCTCAAAGAGCATGCTCCACAGAATCGCTTTTTGAAATGCGATCGGGTTAAAGATCCAGTCACGCCACGCGGCGAGGCCGCCGAGGCCTGGAGTGAAGCTGACGAAAAAGCTCCACATCCAGATATAGAAAGCAACCTTGAGCACATAGAGTGTGTAGGCGCCGATCGGAGTGCCGTAACCCTGCACAGCCCATGCCTTGCAGGCGAGTTCGGCACGCTGTGTAAAAGGCAGTTTCTGCCATTCGAGCGGATCGTAGGGGGGAGGGGTCGGTCTGATAAGTCCCATAAGTTTTCCCTCTCCAGAGCTACGTCGAAGGGTCGAGCAGAAATTTTTTCACCCGCGATGGCCGTGACTATGCCATCTGCTTTACAGAGCCGCGGCGCTTCCGCTTCGTCTCGGCGGATGGGTATAGATCAGAGACATTTTAAACGCATACTCGCGCGGCGTTTCGGCGGCTGTAACGTGAAGCTTTTAGGGCCTGAGGTTATCAACGCACTACTTGTTGATATATCCGTCGGCGGGATGAAAATCATGGTTGAGAGAGATATTCCGGAAGCGCAGATTGCTACGGGCGCAGTGGCGACGGGCGAAATTGGCAGCCAGAATCCGGAGTTTCGCATGTCGTTCTCAGCGACGGTTGCCTGGCGCCGCAGCTCTGTGCTTGACGGTACCGTTACCACAGCTTTGGGCCTGTGCTTTGCAGATTATACAGAGCTGCCTGACGCGCTGATGAATCTCGTAGAGAACTACGAGGCTATGTAGACAGGGAATCTAAACAAGGGCCACGTGTGCCATGATATGGTTGCCATACCGGGCGCGTAGCCCGGGAATCTTCACCAGGTCATCGCCGCGCACGGTGCCGCGGCATAACTTTGTACCACAACGGCATTTGAGCTCAAAATCGGAGCGGGATTCGCTGGTGGCATAGTCGTAGGTAATTTCTTCTTCCGGTAAAATACTGCGTAGCGCAGTCATCGAACCATCTGCCTCGAACCAGGTGTTGGGATCACAACTGTGGTTCATATAGTCGGCGTCGTCGCCGGCCTTGCCGTTGGGTGAGCCATAGAACTGGTCGGGACCGACCTGGTAACAATAATTGTAAAAATTCTTTTTTTGTTCTGCGGGCAGCGCATCGATTTCGGCCTGCGTATAGTACTTCTCATCCGGCTCTTTGCGCCAGATAAAATCCCCCTGGTTGATTGGCCCCTTAGCAAACAACCCGCGGCCGTGGGTATCGCTGCCGCGAACTTCGATGTTGGGATTAAGCATGGTTCAGGGATGAACCGAGTATAGCGCTGACACGGAGGTAATCCATGCGCTACGCATGCGCGACGCGCATTGTTTCGTTGCGGTGCTGCATTTCGACGGTGTGAAAGAGATCGTAAGGATTCGCCATGCCGGCCGAGCGGATGACGAAATCGGGCACCATGCCGAGTTGAATATACTTTTGCTGCAGCGGCGCCGGGATATACTTGAAATCGCGCACGCGTGAACGGCAAGAAGGAACGCCGCAGGCGCAGTCCATTTCCCAGTGCTCTTCAGCCATCGATGTCGAGTAGTCGAAAGTGATTTCCTGCTCTACAGCGATGGTATTGACGGCGACTAAGAATGCCTTACCTTTGTGGATTTTCAGTGCCGCGTTGGGTTCGCAGCAGTGATTGACGAAGTTGTCTGGCGATGTCGTCGGGCCGAGAAACATATCTTCACCTATTTGCATGTAATGGCATTTTTCGGGATTAACCTTGCTCAGGTATTCCTTGCGGGTGTAGATTCTGCCGCGAAACTGCAAAATCTTCTCACCGGGTTTGAATTCTTTTTTGGCGAAAACACCTTTCCCGAACCGGGTAGGTCGAACCTCCAGCGGAGGTTCGCCGGTCGCCGCGGTGGCGGGGGCCGGAGTAGTTGTGGTCGTCATTTGATCCTCGACATCTAAAAGTGTGTGTCGCCCTCCATAAACCAATCAATAGCACAAGTAAAAAAATTCTTTCGGACTTATCGCTCCTGCCCGCCGTGACGCTCGTCTGCCATGAAAAAAATAACCGACAAGCCTGCATGGCAAGTTTACAAATGGCGTGACTCGAAGGAGCGTATCCTGATCGGGGCGACGGTCGCATTTTCGCGCAAGGGGTTTTACGGCACATCGGTGCGCGAGATTAGCCTCGAAGCGGGGCTCGAGCAGCCGAGCATCTACCACCACTTCGGCAGCAAGGAAAATCTCTACTGGTCTTGCCTGCGGGCGACACACCTCTTCATGATCCGCAACCTGCGGCGCCGCATGGCGCGGCAGGCAACGCTCGAGGGGGAGATCCGGCAGATGTTCCGTGCCGTCGGCTGGTTCCACGGCGAATACCCCGAATTTTTCGCGCTGATGTTTTCGCTCGTCTATTCATCCCCCGAAGAAATTGGTGATCGTTACACGAGCCTCTATGGCGGGGATATTTTTGAATTTGTCGCGCGGGCCTTCGAGCGCCACCCGCCTAAAACCGGGCGTCTTGAGAAATATTCGCTGACTGTGCATACGCTTTACAGCCATATTCTCTCATATTCGGGTACCCGGCCCAAGAATCTGCATATTTCGTATTTTCAGGCGCTGAGAAAGCTTTTCCGGGCCTTGTAGGCCGTTGTTTTACGCGGCTCTATGTAACAAATCCCAGATTTGCATGGGTGAGAGCCCGGCTTTGGAAATAATCTCTGTACTTTGTGAATATTCCAGCCCGTGCTGGTCATTCTCTCGCGTACGGCATAGGTAGTTAATGAAAAAGTCTGGATATTGCTTCCTGCCTCGATACCGCCCCATCCAGTAACGCGCATTCTGGGGCAAAGTCATACCAGGCTCTGCATCACAAAGCAAGCTCTCCAACAACTGTGGCAAATAGACACGGATCGCCACATCAAGCATACGTGAAATTGATTCACCCGAATGCAGCGCACGCTGCCAAAGCGCGGCATAGAGTACCTGATTGATATAGAGCGGGTGGACTTCAAAGTCTTTACCCCCAGCATTGTAACGCCGCAAACCGTTGGTTTTCCTGCCACGGCCACGCCAATTCTTCAAAAACAGTTTAAACAGACAGCGGTAAATCTCCTGCTCAGAATAGCGAATACCATTGCGAGCGAAAATCTTACGAGCCGCACATAAGCGACGGTACGACGTGCGGGGCAGTGACACGGATGTCTTTCTATGGTGTAGCGGATGGATGTATTTCATGGAGCCTCTGCTAAGGAAATACCAGAAAGCGCGGTTTTTTTCTCAGGGAGCCAGGCTTACCTTAAATACGGGTAGGCTGTGTAGCAATTGCTACAGAAAAAGTTGACGCTCAGTTCGTTTTTTTGCAAGTTAGCTCAAATGCAAGTTCGTATCAACAAACAAAAATTCGATGCCGGAGTTCCCTCGCACTGGAGCGCGGCGTCGGCGCTGCAGAGCCATGTACTGAATACGCTGAGCCTCATGTTTCCCGACGGTGAGCGTTTTTTCGTGCGTTCGGTGAAATATTTTTCAGATCGTGCGACCGACGACAAGATGCGCGCGGAAGTGAAGGCGTTTATCGGCCAGGAGATGCAGCACGGCGCCGCGCATGACCGTTTCAACGCGGCTATCCGCCCTGCGCTCGCCGACAGTTCGTGGTTTATGTACCTCTTCACGGTACCGACCTTCCAGGGGCTCGAGCCCTGGGTGCACGGGCTCGACTTCGGTATGGAGTTCGGCCGCGTCGGCGCCCTCGCCGTGACGGCCGCTGCCGAGAATATGACTGCCGGCTTTGCCAACATGGTGTTTGAAGACAAAGACCTGCAGACGGCGGTACGCGAAGACATCCGCGATCTTTTCATGTGGCATGCGGCCGAAGAAATCGAGCACCGCGATCTCGCCTTCGATCTGTTAAAAAAGGTCAATGACGCGTATTGGGTGCGGATGTTCGGCGCGAGCGTGGCCTATGCGATTATTTTCGGTTATGTGGTCATGGGCACAGCATGGTTTATGCTGAACGACAAGAATTATCCCTGGGCAAAGTTGCCGGCCGACCTGGTAAAAATTTTCACCGACAAATTCGGTTTGGGCAAAATCTTCGTCGAAGGTTTTATCGACTATGCGCGCGCGGATTTCCACCCGTCCGATGCGCCGGCGCACCCGATGGCGGCTGACTACCTGGCGAAAATGGCGTCCTGAGGGACGCCAGCAGGCGCTAAGCCGCGCCTTCGGTATTTGTCGTGTCGCCGCCTGAATCCCCACCGGAATCTTCGGCGGTCTCTTCAATGATGTGTTTGCAGTCCTGGTTCTGGCAGGTGAGCGTGATGCCGGTTTTTCTCACCTTCTGGCCCATGATCGAATTACATTTAGGGCAGGTGCGCTTCGCCGGCGTTTCCAGCATCGTGAATTCACACTGTGTCGTGGCATAGTTCGCGCAGCCGAAAAATCCCCGGCCCTTTTTGCCTTTCTTTTTGACGACATTGCCGCCGCAGAGCGGGCAGATGCCGAGCGGAATACTTTCTGAAAAACGGCAGCCGCCCTGGAAATTACTGCAACCGATGAAGTAGCCGTTCTTGCCGAGCTTCTGCATCAGCTCATTGCCGCACTTGGGGCATTCGCGGCCGAGCGGTATGCGCACCAGATGCGTCTGGTCGGCGATCTCGTTGCCCGCGCGCTCGACGGTGCCGTGGAAGGCGGGGTAAAAGTCCCCCAACATGGCTTGCCAGTTGTTTTGACCGGCGGCGATGCTGTCGAGCTTCTCTTCCATGTTCGCCGTAAATTTCAGGTCGACGATGTCGGGAAAATGCGCTGCCATGATGTCGTTCACCACGCGGCCAAGTTTTGTCGGTATCAGCTGGCGGCCCTTGCGTTCGATATAGGCGCGTTTGTCGAGTGTACCCATCGTCGGCACATAGGTCGCGGGACGGCCGATGCCCGATTCTTCCATCGCCTTGATGAGCGAGGCTTCGGTGTAGCGCGGCGGCGGTTGGGTGAATTTCTGCTGCTTATTGAACTGGATGAGCTTCAAGGCATCGCCTTCGTTGAAGTTCGGCACATAGCCGACCTTATCTTCACCCAGGGGATAGATGGCACGGAAGCCGGGAAAAATCTGGCGCGAACTCGAATAGCGGAACGTGAACTCGGCGTCCTTATCCTGAACTTCGAGTGTCACAAGCTCATCGACGCCGGCAGACATCTGCGAGGCGACAAAGCGGCGCCAGATCAGCGCGTAGAGGCGGTACTGGTCGCGGTCGAGAAATTTTTCGACGCTCTCGGGAGTGCGTGTCACGTCGGTGGGGCGTATCGCTTCGTGGGCATCCTGCGTGTTCTCGGCTTTTTTGCTGTAAGTCACGGCGGCTTCAGGTAAGTAGGATGGCTCAAAGTTCTGCGCAATATAACCGCGCGCCTGCTCGAGCCCGGTGGCAGAGATACGGGTTGAATCCGTACGCATGTATGTGATGAGACCTTGTGAACCTTCTTTACCGAGTTCGACGCCTTCATAGAGACCCTGCGCGATCGACATGGTCTTCTGCGCACGGAAGCCGAGGCGCGTCGAAGCGTCCTGCTGCAGCCGGCTCGTGATATAGGGGGCAAGGGGCTTTATGCGCCGTTCGGATGTCTTGCGTGAGACAAGTGTGTAGGCCGCAGCGCGAATTTTTTCCTCATACGCGGTGGCGTCATCCTTGTTATTGACCGCGACCTTTTTGCCGGCGATCTGTGCGAGACGGAAGGCGGTCTCCTTGTCTTTGGTTTTAGCGCCTTCGTTTGCGAAAAAACCGTCAAATTCCCAGAATTCTTCGGCGACAAATTTCTCAATTTCAATTTCACGGTCGCAGAGAATTTTTAGCGCCGCCGATTGCACGCGGCCGGCGGAGAAGCGGCGCGAACCGAATTTTTTCTGCAGTACCGGTGAGATTTCATAACCGACGAGGCGGTCTAAAATACGGCGCGCCTGCTGTGAATTGACGCGTTCCATATCAATCGCGCGCGGATGCTCAACCGCTTTCAGGACAGCGTCTTTTGTGATCTCGTTAAATTCAATGCGGCTGATTTTCGGGCAGACTTCGGCGAGGGCCCGGCCCAGGTGCCAGCTGATCGCTTCGCCTTCGCGGTCGGGGTCGGTGGCGAGCAGCACTTCGGAAGAATTTTTCGCCGCCTTTCTGAGCTCCCCCAGGGTCTTACCTTTGCCGCGGATGGTGATATAAAGAGGGCGAAAATTGTCCTGGATATCTATGCCCATGCTCGAGCGGGGCAGGTCGATGAGGTGACCCTTCGAAGATTCGACGCGGAACTTACCGCCGAGAAATTTGCCGATCGATTTTGTTTTGGCCGGGGATTCGACGATTACCAGTGCCGTCTTCTTGGCGCGCGCCGATTTTTTCGCGGGCGATTTCGGCTTTTTCGGATTTTCCGTCTCAGACATTTATTTGGGCTCCCAGGGAACAAATTTCACCAAGGCGCCCGATTTGTTTTTGAAAACAAGGCGTCGCCCATTTTCATCATCTGCGCCGATGCGGGCCGCAAGTTTCTCCTGTATCAGATAGGTGCGCGCCGGTGTGCGTGTCAAAAACTGGAATACGCTGCGCAGAATTTCGATGGGGATCAGTGTGTGTTGTTTGAGTTCGACAAGGAGCGCCGTGAGGCGCAGCGAGCCGCGATTTGTTTCGAGAAATTCGCGGTTTTTGATCAGTATTTTGCCGAAGACCTCGGGTGTCGTGGCAATGCGTATGCGGTTAGGCAAAGTTTCTGCATAATACGAAAGCGAACGTGAAACGGCAAGGCGGCGTATAAAATTTTGTACGTTTTTACCTGCGGCGGCGTCGTGCTCCAGTGCAACGATACAGATACCGCTCTCGCGCCGCCGTGCTCTCATCAAAAGCAGCCACACGACGAGCGCGGCGGCCATGAGAGCGCAGGATACCAGGATGAAGAATTCAATCCAGCGGCTTTTGCCCGGGGCTGGCAGGGTGGTGAAGGTGGCGTAAAAAGCCCCCTGGCCCCCCAGCTCTTTTTCATGGCAGATTTTACACGATTCAGGTGCAGAAACTTTTTCCGAATAGACGTTGGTATCTGCATTGGGTATAAAAGAAAGTTTCACAGCGAGGCAATCCGGCTCATGATTTTCACAGCGCAGTGCCCGTTTCCATTGCCAGGCATCGACACCTGAAAGTTTGAGCGTCGTGATGGCCTTGATGCGCTCTGATGCGCGGCTGATGAGCTGGCGCTCGTCCTGGCGCCCGGTATGGAAACTCCATGCTATGATGCCGGCGATGGCGGCGAAGGCGAGTGGTGTTAAGAGAATCGCGCGCAGCGAATAGAGCGAGGGCCAGAGCAGAAGGGAGAATTTTCCCCGGCGCACCGCTTCGTGCACCGGGACTCAGTCCTCTTTATCCAGGAAGTCTTCGAGGTGGCGTTCTTTACCGTACTTCTGCAACTTTAGCAGAGTCAGCTTTTCGATTTGGCGTACGCGTTCTTTCGAGAGATTGAATTTTTTCCCTGCCTGGGTCAGCGACAGCATTCTTTTGCCGTTAAGACCAAATCTGTGCTCGATAATTTCGCGTTCCGACGCGGTGAGTTCGCCGAGAATTTCAGAGATCGAATCGGAGAGGGCACCCTGCATCACCTGGTCTTCGGGTGAGATGTATTTGTCGTCTTTGACCTGGGAGATCTGGGTATTTTCAGAGTCGGCATTGGCCGGCACATCGAGCGAGACATAGTCAGATGAAATCTGCTTCAGCCAGCGCACTTCTGCTTCAGGCATGTCGAGGCGGTCGGCGATCTGCGTCAGCGTCGGCTCTTCGCCGAGTTCGTTCTCGAGGTCTTTTTGTATCGCGTCGATGCGCGCCACGTCAATCGTGCGGTTCATCGGCAGGCGAATCATCGCCGCTTTTTGATTGATCGCGAGAATAATCGCCTGGCGTATCCACCACACCGCATAACTGATGAAGTGGTAGCCCATGTCGGGGTCGAAGCGCTCAGCCGCCTTGATAAGACCGAGGTTACCTTCGTTGATGAGGTCGAGTAAGCTGATACCGAACTTCTGGTATTTCTTTGCCACCTGTACCACGAAGCGCAGGTTCGAGGTGATGAGGCGTTCTTTTGCCTTCGCATCACCTGCAATTGCCGCGCGCGCGAGTTTATCTTCTTCTTCGCGTGTCAGAAGCGGTATTTTATTGATTTCTTCGAGGTACCACTGGATACTCGATTCGGTATAAGGATTTTTTGCGAGTGATTTATCTACAACCGGCTCTTCGCTCTTGAGTTCGATGTCGGGGCCGATCTCCGCGAGGCGGGTACGTTTTTTTACCTTCTTTTCTGTTGTCTCCGCCACGTAGGCCGGTGTCGGTATTTAAACGGGGGCGTAAACCATATGGCAAAAATTGCTGGATTTTCTGTGTCTCTGCGCTAGCAACGGCCATGGTAAGAGTTCTGCTGCTTACAGCTTTGGCCTTATTTTTCGCTGCAAATTGTGCCCAAAAGAGTAGCTCCGCCTCTTCGGCAAAACAAATTCAAATCGACGATGGCGGCGTCGCTGTTGCCGGTGGGCCTGTGGAATTTCTGGGCGACGGCCCCGTCTACCAGAACCTGTCTGTACCGCAGGATTTTTCTCTGCCGATGCCCACCCTCACAACCGGACAAGCCAACACCATTGATCTCGGCCGCTGTTATATGGATTACCTGCCGGCGGCGACAAATCTTGACGCCGAGACACGGCGCCTCTGTGGTTTGCAGTTCACGCAGGTGCAGCTCGAACTGCGCGCGCTGTTTCTTGACCTGGCTCTGCCCGATATCCGTGCATATTGCCATAATCATCTGGATGGCTGCAATCTTTCAGGCCAGGAATTTACCATTACGGTCTCAGAACCCGTGATGCGCCGCGTGCAAAAACTTTTCGAATTTTACAAATATACCGGGCTCGAAGGCTATTTCCAGTACAATGGTTATCAGATTAAGAACGGTGCGAAAATTCCGTTCCGCATCGATGAATATGCCGAAACCTGCGTTGACAGGTTCGATTACCGTGCGGTGATCCGCACGCGCGTTATCGCTACATCGGGCGGTGAGGCGCAGGTGCGCGAGAATGCCGGCGATGTCGTCATCTACTGGGATAAAGACCGTAAGAATATCCTGATGGATTTCCGCACGTCGGTCGAGTTCTTCGGTTTCCGGATCAATATCCGCCGCACCTATGATTTTTCCGATCGCGCAACCGGAGTGCGTTATACCTCTTCGGTCAATTACTGGACGTTATCAGACCAGGGGCCGATGCTCGCACAGGTGCATAACAACGCCGTCGTGGCAGAACCATGCAGTAATGCCAATCAGGTTTGTACCAAGGTGCGGCATATCGCGTCAGAACTTCTAGGGTATGATGGCGATCAAAATGGACTCAGCGGCGCCGAAGTGATTTCCGATGTGCTGCGTTTCAGCGAAGGTGTTATCGACGATCGGGGCGGCATTATCGACAGCTATCTGACAATTGCCGGCAACGGCAACCGGCAGCGGCTTGTCTTCAGCGGCACAACGGCGACAGATTTTATTTATTCCGCAACTGCGGGCAGTGCGCTCACACTTGCCGTGGGTGATGCTGCCGCCGCGGCTGGCAATCCCTACCTGGTTGCCTATGCACGACCCGGTCGTTTGAACTTTTCGATGCGGGCGAACCTGAAGCAGGCCCAGGGATTACCATCGCGCGGCGCATTCTGGCTAACGCCAGCCAATGCCCGCGATGCCACCCGCCTCAGCGGTTTTGCCGTCTCTGGCGCCTCTGACAATCTCGTGTTGCGCTGGGGTGACGGCGGGCACGAGCAGGGCAGCTTTGCTTTCGGCGGCTTGCAGGCCTATCAGGAAACCCCAAACGTCAGCGAGCAAAGCCATCCGCTGTTTTAGCAAAAGTGAACATTTGTACGCTTTTGTATCGACGGAATGTCGAAAACTCCGTTTTGGCTAACGATGCGCCATTTGCCCGATGTCTTTGCCGCCTCGGCCCAAAAATTCCCCGGGCAGGGCTTTTATTCCAAAGATTCGCATAAATTCTTCAAGCCGACGCCTTTTTCTTCCTTATACAAGACGGCTTCTGCATTTGCGATCCATCTCATTCAAGGCGGATTAAAACCGGGTGACCGGGTGGCGCTCTTCGGCGATAATTCGGCCGAGTGGCTGATCGCCGACATGGCGATCCAGATGGCGGGGGCGATTGTCGTGCCGCGCGGCTCTGATTCGACGCCGCAGGAACTCGAATTTATCCTGAACCATGCCGAGGCCGGTCTCGTCTTTATCGAACACTGGCGGCTCTATAAGAAGATTGCGCCAGCGCTGAAAAAGCGCGGCGCGAAAGTCTACATTCTCGACGCCGATTTTCCGCAGAAAACGGCGGCCGACGACAAACTCGTCATTTTGCCGGAGCTTCTTAAAACCATCCCAGCGAGTACTGCGACCGACGACAAGCTGCTGGCAGAGCTGCGCGCGCAGATTCTGCCGTCAGATCTCTTCACGATCATATATACCTCAGGTACAACCGGCGAACCCAAGGGTGTGATGCTCTCGCATGCCAACATGATGTACCAGCTGGAGATCGCGCCGAAAAACCTCGGCATGTCGCCGGCCGACCGCATCCTGTCGATTCTGCCGGTCTGGCATATCTTCGAGCGCTTTATGCTCTACAGTGTGATCTATGCGGGTTCGCATTATTTTTATTCGAACAAAAAAGACCTGATGGAAGATTTTGTCCGCGTGAAACCCACGCTGATGGCTTCGGCGCCGCGGCTGTGGGAGCAAATTTACCAGAAGCTGCGTGAACGCATCGACAAGACTGAGGCATTTAACCGCGAACTCTTCGATCTCTCTTATGGCATCAAACAGCGGCTGCACCGCGCTGAAAATATTGTCAACGGGCAGAGTGCCGAAACCAAAGAGCAGGGCTTCGTGGCGGGCATCGTTGAGTCTTTCACAGCGGGGCTGACAGCGCTCGGGCTTAAAGCCCCCGATGGTTATATGGATTCGATCTTTCTCGTGCGCGTGCGCGCGATGCTGGGCGGCGAGCTGCGCGGTACCATCTCGGGCGGCGGCGCGTTGCCGATCCATATCGACGAATTTTTTAACGCCATCGGCATCCCCGTGTACGAAGGTTATGGCATGACCGAATGTTCTCCGCTGATTTCGATGCGTGTGCCGGGGAAGGTCATTACCGGCACCGTCGGCTTCGTGCCTGAAAAGACAGTGGTCGAAATCCGCGGCGACGACGGTGTGCGCATTTTGCCTGCGGGTGAACCCGGTGTGATCTTCGTTAAGGGGCCCGGCGTGATGAAGGGCTATTATAAAAACGGTGATGCGACGCTCAAGGTTTTAAAAGATGGTTGGATGAACACCGGCGATATCGGTGTCTTCACGAAGAGCGGCCAGCTCGCGATCCGCGGTCGCGCGAAAGATACCATCGTGCTGCGCTCGGGCGAGAATCTAGAGCCCGTGCCGATTGAAACCCTGCTCGCGCAGCATCCGCTCATTGAGCAGGCCGTCGTCGTGGGGCAGGACCAGAAGAATCTAGGCGTACTCATCTGGCCGGAATATGACAAGCTCATCGATGCGGGTTATGATGTGAAGGAATTCGATTTAAAAAATGATCTCAACACCATGCCCGCACTCATTGCGATCTTCAAAGAAATCACCAGCGACCTCATTAAAGAAGAAAACGGTTTCAAAGGCTTTGAGCGTATCAGCCACGTGCGTTTTCTGCCCGCGAAACTCATGGTCGGCGAAGAGCTCACGGCGCTGATGAAGATCAAACGCAATGTCGTGCATCAAAAATACGCGCCGCTGATCGAAGGGATGTTTAAGGAGTCGGCACGGACCTCCCTGTCCGCCGACTCCACGGTACCTCCTGTACCCATGGATTAAATATGACAACTCAGACAAGACCCGTTTCAGGCGAAAAAATCCTCATCACGACCCCCGACCACTGGAAGATTGCGCTCTACCGTTACCTGCCGGAGAAAATCACGCGCAAACACCCGGTGCTACTGCTGCACGGCATCGCCTCAAACCACAAGGTCTGGGATTTCGGCGTGCCCGAATTCAGTTTTGCCCAACACCTCGTCGGCCTGGGGTATGCGGTCTATTCGATGGACCTGCGCGGCCGCGGCGGCAGCGACGGCCCGCATACGGGACGCGGCAAGCAGTGGTCGGTCGACGATTACCTGCTCTGCGATCTGCCGGCGGCGACAGAATATATCATCGCCCAGCACGGTGTAGAGAAACTGCACTGGGTGGGGCACAGCATGGGGGGTATCCTCGGTTTTTTCTACCAGATTCGCCACAAGGCTGCAAACCTGCAGAGTTTCACTACTTTTGCTTCGGCGCTGAACTATACCTATTCGACGATCAACCACTTTCGCTCATGGCTCGACTATATCAGCGCGATGCAGTATTTTCCCGTGAACCGGTTCTGGCGGCCGATGCAGGCGCTCGCTGGCTTCAATACTGTCTGGAACCGTTTCCTTTGGAATCCCGAAAATATGCGCAGCGATATCGGGCAGAAGATTATCGGCGAGATGATCGAGCCGATTGCTGTCAACGAGTGGAACCAGATTAAGCTAATCTCTGCCGCCGAAGGCATGCCCCGGCTCTCCGGTGGTTTTCCGCACCTGGCGGATGACCGGCGTATCCAGGTGCCGGTGCTGATGCTGGCGGGTGACCGCGACTGGCTGTGCGCGCTCGATGGCGTCGAATGGACGATGGACGAGCTGCCCTGCGAGAAAAAACTCATCGTCTTCGGCAAGGAATACGGCAGCGCCACGAACTACGGCCATATGGATCTCGTCTGTGGGCTCCATGCGCCGCGTGAGGTCTGGCCGAAGGCGACGCAGTGGCTTGAGAAGCGGGACAACGCCTGACATGCCGAAAAAGACCACGCCAGCCGAGAAAAAGCCGCGCATTTTCGCAATGTCTTTTGCGAGTGTCTATCCTCTCTACATCCAAAAAGCCGAAAAGAAAGGTCGCACCAAAGCGGAAGTCGATAAAATTATCTTTTGGCTCACCGGATACGACGCAAAAGGTTTGCAGAAATGCCTGAAAGAGGCTGTCAATTTCGAAGACTTTTTCGCGAGGGCTCCCCGTATCAACAAAAATGTTTTGCTCATCACCGGCGTTGTTTGCGGTGTAAGGGTAGAAGAAGTCGAAGACAAGCTGATGCAGAAGATCCGTTATCTCGACAAGCTGATCGATGAACTCGCCCGCGGCAAGGCGATGGAAAAGATTCTACGCGAGCCCTAAGCTCCGGTAGTTCAGCGAATTTCGCGTTTCGCCGCGTTTCCATAATCCACCGCGGCTTGCCGACGCATGGATTTTTTCGACCGCGATATCAATACCTTTTTCGGGACATTGCAGAAGACCAACCGCGAGCGGAAGCTTGAAACGGCTGCCCCTGACAGCGTCGATCTTTGTTCCAATGACTATCTCTGCCTGTCGCAGCATGCAGAGCTCATCGCCGCCCTCAAAGAGGGTATCGATAAATACGGTGCCGGTTCAACCGCGAGCCGCCTGATCCGCGGCCACCGCGACGTCTTCGCCGCGCTCGAGCAAAAATTTGCGGCCTGGGTCGGCGCCGAGACGGCGCTGTTCTTTGCCAACGGCTATGCCGCGAATGTGGGGGCAATTTCTGCGATCTGTGATTCATCCTACGACTGCTTTGTCGATCGTCTCGCTCACGCGTCGCTGCTCGATGGCATACGGCTTTCGGGTGCCCGCAAAGTCTATTTCAGGCATAACGATGCAGCGCATTTGGAAGAGCAACTCGCAAAAAGCACCGCGAAGAAAAAAATCATCATCACCGAATCTCTCTTCAGTATGGACGGCGACCGCGCGCCTTTGGCTGAAATCGCTGCGCTCAAAGAAAAATACCGCGCCTTGCTCTATGTCGACGATGCGCATGCGATCGGTGTCTATGGTGACAAGGGCAGGGGGCTTGCGGGCGCAGAATGTGATTTTCGTATGGCAACTCTCGGCAAGGCGCTGGGGCTTGAAGGTGCTTTTATTGCAACCGGCGCTGCCGCACGAAAGTTTTTCATGCATAGCGCGCGCACTTTTGTGTTCTCCACAGCGCCCTTACCGGCAATCGCGCACGCGGGCTTAACCGCGCTTGATCTTGTACAGAATATGGCTTCCGAGCGAAGCCATATTTCGGCTCTTGCCGAGAGCCTGCGCACCGGCGTGAAAGCCGCAGGCCGCTCCACGGGTACATCCGACTCGCATATCATACCCGTGCTCTGCAGCTCAGAAGCCGAAGCGCTTCAGCTGGCACAGAAGATGCAGGATGCGAAACTACACATTAAGGCGATAAGGCCGCCGACAGTCAAAGAGTCGCGGCTGCGCATTTCACTCAATGCCGGCATCGATGAAAAGATCATCGAACGCATTTTGGCGATTCTGGCATAACCATGGCAATCTTCATCACGGGTACAGGTACCGATGTCGGTAAAACTCTGTGCTCGGCGCTCATCATGACATGTTACGGCCGCGAGCTGAATCTGCAATATTTCAAACCCGTGCAAACGGGCGATGCCAGCGACCGTGAAATCGTCGCGAGGCTCACAGGTCTGAATGATTCCTATTTCCGCCCCGAAGAGTATCGGCTGAAGCTCGCCGCTTCTCCGCATTTTGCGGCAGAATCAGAAGGCATCACCATTGAAACCGGGGTTTTGGCTGCGAGCCTCAAGGCAACAGCGGGGCAGGGCACGGTTCTCGAATTGGCGGGTGGGCTTATGGTTCCACTGTCGCGCTATTATACAAATTTAGATTTAATGCGCTCGGTGGGATTTCCCGCGTTGCTGGTCGCTGCAACGGGGCTGGGTACAATTAACCACACCGTGCTGTCTTGGCAGGCACTGCAGGCTGCCGGCATCCGCTGTCCCGGAATCTTTTTCGTTGGTGCGGAAAATTTTCTCCGCGCCGATAATGTGCGCACCATCATCGAAATGACAGGGGCCGCAAATCTCGGGCAGTTCTTGTTGCCCGAAAAAAAACTTTCACCAGCAGAATTTCAGGAGCTCGCGCGCGGGTTTGATACTGCAGGCAAGGTGAAGGCGGTTTTTTCATGATCTGGCATCCCTTTACACCACAGCAAAACGCCGATGAACCCCTCAAGATCATCCGCGGCAAAGGCGAGTTTCTCTATGGTGCCGACGGCAGGGAATATATCGACGCCATTGCCTCATGGTGGACCGCTATCCACGGCCATAACCATCGGCATATCGTTCAGCGTATCAAAACCCAGCTGGATGTATTGGACCATGTCATGCTGGGCGGCTTTACACATGAACCGGCCCTGCAGCTTGCCGAAAAGCTTCTCGCTTTAACCAACGGTGACTTCCACAAAATTTTCTATTCCGACAATGGTTCGACCGCTGTAGAGATTATGCTGAAGCTCGCTGTGCAGTACTGGCATAACCTGGGCAAACCGCAAAAGAACACGTTTATCAAGTTCGACGTCAATTACCATGGTGACACGATCGGGGCGATGAGTACTGGCGGTGATTCGGTTTTTAACCGTATCTTCGCAGCATTGATGTTCCGAAACCAAAGTTTTCCTTATCCCACAGAAGGCGCCACAGCCGATGCGATCCTCTCGGATCTCGACCAGTACCTTGCGGAAAATCACAACACAGTTGCCGGCATCATTCTCGAACCGCTGATTGCCGCCGCCGGGGGCATGGTCTTCCAGAGTGCTCAAACCCTAGACAAGATTGCCGGCATAGCAAAGCGGCATCATGTACTCTTGCTGCTCGACGAGGTTTTTACGGGAATGGGGCGTACGGGAGCGATGTTCGCCTATCAAAAGGCAATAGTTAAACCCGATATGATCGCCCTCGCGAAGGGACTTACAGGTGGCGTGCTGCCGCTCGCCGCGACCTTAGTGACGAAAGAGATCCATGCGGCATTTCTTTCGGAGGAGCCCGCGAAAACATTCTACCACGGCCATACGATGACGGGCAACCCCCCCGGCTGTGCGGCGGCGCTGGCATCGCTCGAAATATTTGGTGCTGAAAACACCCTGGCTGCCGTGAAGCGGCTGGAGGAAAAAATGTCGGCTTATGGGCAAGATCTCATGCGGCGTTTCCCCGAAAAAATCACGGCGGCGCGCAGCTGCGGTGCGGTCAGCGCTGTGAACCTGATTTCCCGGGAAGAAAAGCCCGGCTATGTCTTTTCGGCGGCAAAGGCGATACGCAGAGAGGCCCTGGCAGAGGGGGTAATCCTACGCCCGCTGGGTGATGTAATCTACGTGACACCGCCTTACAATATTTCGGATGCTGCGCTCGAAAAAGTTTTTGCGGTGATCGCCCGAATTCTGGAAAAACATGAAGTCTGAAGCAGCCAGTGTAATCGATAAAATTGAAGCGTTAAATATACTTACCGGCAAGACGCCGCTGTATCTAGCCCTGTCGCGCGCCGCGGAGCTCCGGGAGAAATATTTCGGCAAAACGGTGCGCATCCATATTCTCGATAACATTAAAAACGGCCGCTGCGCAGAGGATTGCGGTTATTGCGCACAACGCAAAGACGCGCATTCAGGCATCGCCGACTATCCGCTGAAAAGCGACGAAGAGATTTTTGCCGATGCGCTGCAGGCAAAACAAAACGGCGCCTATCGCTTCTGTATGGTGACTTCAGGTACAGGTCCCTCCAAAAACGCTACCGAGCGTCTCGCCGGGGTTATCCGCCGCATTTCAGAGGAGCTGGGAATGCGCGTCTGCCTGTCAGCCGGCCTTCTCGACGGCGAAAAGGCAGATGTCCTCGCGCGTGCGGGTCTCGACCGCTATAACCACAACCTCAATACTTCAGAGAGCCATTATCCGCAGATCTGTACAACACACACCTACGCAGAAAGAAAACAGACACTGGCGGCCCTGAACGGTGCCGGTGTCGGCCTGTGCTCGGGTGTGATTGTCGGCATGGGCGAAACTGCGCAGGATCTTGTGGATGCGGCCTTTGCGCTGAAAGATTTTCGCGTGATTTCCATACCGGTGAATTTTTTTATCCCGGTACCGGGCCATGCAGTTCAGAACGCCGCGCCGCTGACTCCCGAATTTTGCCTGCGTTCGCTGATCGTCTTTCGTCTCATCCATCCTGATTCAGAAATACGCATCGCTGCGGGCCGCGAGGGTCATCTCAGGGGATTACAATCTACAGCGCTCATGGCAGCAAATTCGCTGTTCGCGTCGGGATATCTCAATGTGAAGGGATCGAATATCGCAGAGACAATGGCGATGATCCGCGACGCAGGTTATGAACCGGAAATGGAAGCGGGCACGGTACCCTCAGCAGAGGAGTTGTCGCTGGCTGACCTGCCGGCAAAAGGCACATTGTATTCGCCGGATAATTTTCCCGAACTGCTTAAATTCCGGAAAGTTTAGCTCTAGCGAACGGATTTCAAGACTTTCGCGAATTTTTCGAGATCTGTGTCGGCAAAATTCAGGTGCGGCGAGAAACGGATGTTGCCCTCGCGGAAAGCGCAGACGACACCCGATTTCATGAGCGCCGCGTGCAGCTGCGTCATGTCGCCGTCACGCCTTCCCGAGACAATGGCCGTCTGGTCGGCGCCAAAACCATCGCGGAGCAGGGTAAAGCTGTTTTCGCGTAAAATGGCGCCGAGCTTGTCGGCTAAATGAAAGAGCCGCGCCTGCACTGCAGTAAAGCCGATTGTGTCGAGAAAACGCAGCGAGCTCTCCAGGAAAATCCAGTTCATATAAGGCGCAGTCGACAGCATGAAACGTTCGACGCTCTCTTTATAATCTTCGCGGTGCGGCAGGTAAACCTCGTCGTTCTTGACGGAAGAGGTGCCGGCGACGCGGATATCCAGCTTTTTCAGGAAGCTATCTGCCACATAGAGGCCGCCTGAACCCAAAGGGCCCAGCAGCCATTTCCAGCACGAGAAAGCCATCGCATCGACCCCCAGCGCTTTGACGTCGATTTCGACATGTCCCGCGCCCTGCGCGGCATCGAGAATAAACGCCACGCCCCGGCTTTTGAGTAACCTGCCGATGGCAGCCAGGTCAAACTTCATACCGGTCAGCCAGTCGACCGCCGACAGCGACATCACGCGCACATTGGTTGTGAGCTCGGCCTTGATATTTTCGAGAAATTCCGCGTTGGATGTCCCCGGTGAAACAAAGCCGATTTCCACGCCGAGGCGTTTCAGCTGCAGGAAAGGATAGACATTGCTGGGGTATTCGCGTTCGACGAGCAGAATTTTATCGCCGCGCTCGAGCGGCAGGCTCTGCGCGATAAAGGTCATGCCTTCGGCTGTATTGGCGAGCAGCGCATATTCATGCGCCTCGCCGCCCAAAAGTTTGGCGAAATAATTCTGAATATTGCGCTTGGTCTGGCCATGCGGTTTTAGGGTCTGCAGTACACCCGCCTGGGAAAAGGCATCGAGGTAACCTTTGAGTTCATCTGCTGAAGTTTTGGGCGGTACGCTGACACCACAGTTATTGAGCCACACGAGATCGTCGCGCAGGTCAAATTTTTTACGGACTTCCTGGAAATCTGTCATATAATAGCAGCGGGTTTTATGCGCTGCTCAGGCTGTCACTTGGGTTTAGCTTTTTTCGCTTTGGCTTTTTTGCGCTTCGCGGCCGGCTTCTTCGCCGCCTTGGCTTCGGGCTTTAGTTTCATGCCCTGTATCAGGTATATGAGTCCCTTGAGTTTTTGCGCCTTGAGTCTCTCGGCAAGGCCCAGGACTTCTTTTTCACCCAGAAAGTGTATGAGTTCGAGAACGTTTTTCGACCCAACGCTTTTGATCAGCGATGAGAGATGCTCCACACTGTCAGCTTTGATGAGGCTACGTAGGAAATCCACCTTGAGGCGGGTTGCCAGCGGCGCCAGCTCGGCCATCGGTACTTTTTTCACGAGGCCGACGAGATTATCGGTCGGCAGATCGCGCGCGAGCACCAGAGCACGCTCAGGGCCTGTGGCCGTCAAAAGTTCGAGCATGCGCCCGACGCCGATACCCTGGATAATGCGCACGAGGCGGGTACTTTCAAGGTGGCTGAGAAAGAGCACGATATTATCGACTTCCACGCTGTTGAGCAGCGCGATCGAATCTTCGGCAGAGAGCGCATTCATGAGCGCGACGAGCGCTTCGACTTCGCTGCGCTTGACGATGGCCGCAACGGTGCGCACCGAAGAGTGGCGCAACACGCTGAGAATCTTTTGGTGTTCAATATTGCGGGAGAGATAGGTGAGTTTATCGCCGGGCATCGTCGACAACAGTACGATGACCTTGCCGGGGCCCAGCACGGTCAGGTATTCGAGACCTTTGGCGAGTTCAGAGGCCATGTGACATAAGGTTCAGGCGAAACAGGGCGAAAAGGCGAACCCGTATGCGGGCTCAAAGCCCGCTGCGGCATTTCACCGAAGCGGGCCAGTGCGGGGTTGGCGGGACTCGAACCCGTGACCTTCCACGTGACAGGCGGATGCTCTAACCAACTGAGCTACAACCCCAAAAAATCCAATAAGGCGTATGCTCTAACCAACTGCGACCCATACGGGTCTCCGTCTTCGGAGCTACAACCCCATTAAAAAATGGTGTGGCAAAATGTGGATTTGAGACAAGGTGTCTATGAAAAGTCGCAAGGAAAGTACCCGGGCGAAAGCCGCCCGGGAAGCGTTAGGATTATTGGATGGGTTTGATGCCGGTCAAAATACGCACGAGAGCCTTGTGGTGCTTCTTCGCGCCTTCTTCAGAGATAATGCCGAATACCATGAGAACCTTGCCCGTGGGTGTCTTGATCAGCATAACGCCGACTTCCACCGGATGGCCTTCGACGGTGCCCTTGCCGTCGACGCTATGCGCTTGCATGCCGTTTACGGTCAGGTCTTCCCCGGCGCCGTGCGTCAGGTTCTGCACCATTTTATTCAGCTCGCCGTCGAGTGCGCTCATTGCCGCTTCGACACTGTCACCACCCATGACAATAAAGCTGAGGCTGGCGAGACCGTCCTTGGTTTCCGCGTGCAAAGAATGATCGTCCCCTGAAACTTTCCAGTTACCGGGAATGTCGACCACTACGCCTGAATCCGCGTGCGGGTATTTTTTAGCCGAAAGGGTGCCGGCCGCGATAAGTACAACAGCTAGAATTAAAAGTTTTTTCATATTTTCCTCCGAAATTTTTTTGGAGTTGGACTGTCTTCAGGCAAGCATGGTGCGTCAATAGGTATACCTTGCACGGCTGTTACAGCGCACGGGATGTTCATCCTATACGACTGACGAAGCCACAGCGATAACTATTGACGTCGCGCATGGTTCCGGTTTGTAAAGCCATGCCCGATGTGCTGCATGAATCCAAACTGTATTTCAATTCCCGCCTGGCCGATTGTATGCCATCGCCGCATCTGCACAGCGAGCAGATCAAGGTTTATAACCAATACATCGCCGTCTTAAACAATTCAACGAGCCCCGAAGATTACCGGCAAAAACTCGGGCCGCTCGCGAGCATGTTTGCCGTCGCGCGCGCCGAGCAGGTGGATAAATATTTGAACCTGATGCGGCTCTACCAGAAGCTGGGAAATCCCGATAAGCTTAAGGCCGCGAAACTGCGTTATGACACCGCCGTCGCCGCACAGAACCATGGTGATCTCGTGAACCTCATGAGCACCGCGCAGACGAGCGCTGCTGATATCGAAGCCGGCGGGCACCAGAAACTGAGCCTGGCTGTGACGCTGATCCAATGCCTGCTTGTATACATGACTGAACCCGAAGCGCCTGACAAAAAGGGCTCGCTCGCAGGAATTCTGACAACTTACACCGATCTTCTCAAGCTCGACCCGACTTTTAAATGGGAGTCGTATAAAGAAACGCCGTATTCTTATATCGTATTTTTCGATGCGGAGCGCATGGCGCAGTTAGGCGAGGTCTTCATGGAGGCGACGGCATGAGAGCACATCCTGTGCGCCGTCGCCCCGGTGCATCCTGCACCACGGGGCGTAAGGCCTAACATGGACGAAGGCAGCCGCGGCATGCTTGACAGCTACAAGTCGGGCATCGACAACTATGTAAAAAAACTCGGGGCGGATCACCCCAAGATCCAGGAGCTGTTGGCGTGCTTCAAGGACTTCGAAGCCCTGGGCGAAAAATCCGGCGATTTCGCGGGTTTCCACGCCGCCGCCAGCGCAGAGAATTTTTATGGCAAACTCACGAACCTGATGACCGAAGCGGCGATGGCGCAGCCTGCGGGCGGCGCTGCAGCCGAACCCACTGCCGCCCAGGCGGCGCAGGGGTACCATGCAGCCTACGCCGCTATTTTGCCCGAGGTCAAGGCCGGGCCGACCGGTAAGGTCTATGAGCGTATTTTTCAGATCGAGAAAGAGAGCGACAGCGCCTTACAGTTCATGCGCAGGCTCGCCGAGGAACATTTGCTCGTCGATATCTCGCGCATTCAGCTCATCGCCGAATTTAAGCGCGCCCATGAGCTCATGCGCGATGCTGCGAAAACTTCGGGCGGCGGTGGTGTTTCGCTGCCGGCGAGCGAAGCTTATTTCAACGCCACGCAAAAGTCGATGTCCGAGGCGAAGAGCATCACCCAGGTCGAATACCTCATGGTAGCGCGTGCCGAAATCGCCCAACTGGCGACGCTCTGGGATATGGGGTTTTGCAATGCGCTTTACCATCACCTAGCTTCTGAAGTCTCCGGGTATATGCTCGATACTTCAGAAGAGCAGCGCCAACGTGTGGAGAAAACATACCGCTATGTCGGCGCGTGGTGGGGTGTTGATTGGGACGAGCTCCATAAAATCGAGCGCGTCTGGGATTTCTTCACCGTGACGCTGTGGCCGGCACTCAGAAAAGATTGGGAGCCCAAGGGTATTCCCAACGCCGAAGCGATGCGCGATTACCTGAAGACCTATCTCGACAAGGCGATGAAGGATAAACCCCCGCTTCAGCGCAATAGCCAGAACAAGTTTGCGCTATTTTGGGGCAACAATGTGCCTCTCGAAAAGGTCCATCAAACCCTGCTGCATCCGCCGGATTTACTTCGGTGAAGTCCTTGACGGGCGCAATCCAAGGTGGACTTTGCAGCATGAAGTTACGCGACCTGATTATTCCCGTCGGCCTCATTTTGGCCGTAGCGGCGACCCGGCTGATTCCCCACCCACCGAATTTTACCCCGGTGATGAGCGTCGCGCTTTTCGGTTCTGCGGTACTCGCGAACCGCTACCTCGGTATTGCCGTTGCCATCGCTGCGATGGCAATTTCAAATCTCATTTTGGGCGGGCATTCGACCTGGACCTTTGTCTATGGCGCTATGATCCTCACTGGCATTCTCGGTTTTACGCTGCGTGAAAAACGCTCTATCCCGCGTATTCTGGTCGTCACCCTCACAGGCAGCATCGTGTTTTTCCTGATTTCAAACCTGGGTGTTTTTATCATGCAAGACCTGTATCCGAAAACAGCTTCCGGCCTCGTTGCCTGTTATACCATGGCTTTGCCGTTTTTCAAGAATACGTTAGCGGGGGATTTCCTCTTTACCGGCGTCCTGTTTTCGCTGCACTACCTGCTCACGCGCCGCTCTGAACAGAACCGCCTCGCCAACGCGGCTTGATCCCGGTCCGCCGAGCGCTCACTTTTATTTTAGCGCAGCAACGCGCTAAAACCGCGCTACCTATTGCCATACGCAGCGAGAAAATTGCCGTCGGCAAGAAAACGCATAACGCCGATATCTACACACCTGCAAAGGCAGAACTCAATCCCATCATCTTTCTGCACGGCATGTCGCCGCTGGGTATTGCCGACCCCCGGCAGGTGATTGCGGTACGCGCGCTCGCGGCCACAGGGTTTACCGTCATCTGTCCTGAACTGCCTGAGATCCAGGACCTGAAAATTACCGCCACGAGTATCGACTCCTTCGCGAAGGTTGTGGCGGCCATTCTCGCCGATAAGAGACTTTGCCCGCAGGGCAGGGCGGCATTGTTTGCCCCGTCGTTTTCCGGGGCGATCTGCCTCAAGGTTGCATCCCTGGCAAATATCAGCGAGCGTATTTCCTCGGTCTGCGCCCTGGGGTCGCTTGCCCATGTGCGTGACAGCATGGAATATCTCTTTCTTTCCGATGACGCCGATACCTATGCGCGATATATCGTGCTCTCCAACTATTTGCCGCTCGTCAAAAAATACCAGCCGCTTGCACCGGTCTTCGACGCCCTCGCGCGCGATAACTGGAACCAGAGCGCGGCGAGAAATCCCCGCCTCACGGGTTATACCCCGACAGACAATGCGGCGAAAGCGCTCAAAAAGCTCACCCCAAAAAACCGCGCCCGCGCGCAGGCACTGAAAGACGATGTGGCCTACCGCAGGGAAGTCTTTGCGGAGCTCACACCCTACATGGAAACAGAACTTCAGGCCTATGATATCGTCGCGGTCGCAGAAAATATTCTCGCGCCGACCTTGCTCATGCATGGTTTATCTGACAATGTCATTCCGGCCCAGGAGTCAATGGGCCTTGCGCCGCACCTCAAGCGCGTGCGCCTCGTCGTCTCGCCGTTTTTGGGCCATGCCGATACCGCTGTCTCACTAAGACTGATCGGCGACGTCTGGCGGCTCATTTCAGGCTTCGCGTATTTCTTCAGGCACGCCGCACGTTGATCGCCTCCCTCGAACATGTCACGGTGGCGCGGGGTGGAAAGCCCGTGCTCAGCGATATCAGCTTTAGCCTGAATGCGGGCGACCGGGTTTTTATCGGCGGTGAAAACGGCGCGGGTAAAAGTTCACTCCTGCTGCTGCTTGCGGGCCGGCTGCACCCCTATAATAACGCCGGCACGCGGCGCTATGCGTGGGATGGCCTGCAGGGCGAAGATTTTCGCCAGAGCCGCAAACATATTGCCCTCGTGAGCCGCGAAGAGCAGAACCGTTTGCTGGGCATACACAGGCACAGCAGCGTGCGCGAATTTCTCACCGGCCACCTCGAAGGGCAGGATTTCCTCTACCGCGACAGCTTGCCCACCGATGACGAGCGCATGGGGCGCCTGATCGAAAAATTTGGTCTCACGCATCTCGCTGAGCGGCACCTTAAAACTCTGTCATTAGGCGAGATGCGGCTCTGCCTCATCGCCCGCGCCGACCTGTTCGCACGCAAACTTTATCTGTTAGACGAAGTGTTCAGCAGCCTTTCAGCCGCCGTCGCCGGGCGCGTGGCCGAGTGGATCACACGTCTGCCCCCCGAGGCTGCCGTTGTGCTTACGGGCCATGACGCGGATCGTATGGCTGATTTTTCATATACCGGGCGGTATATGGTTCGGGATGGGCAAATTTTCAGATCGGAAGCCGAAAAACCGGCATCAAAAAAGGCATCTTCCACTACCACTGTTGCATCCCACATAGTTAATGAAAGTGTGCTGATTGAATGTAAAGACGCCGATTTCTACCACGATTTTACCCGAATTTTTGCCAAACTGTCGTTTGGGTTACATACGGGTGACCGCGTGCTTCTCACCGGCCCCAACGGTTCGGGGAAGACAACGCTGCTGCGCATCATGCACGGGGACTTCTACCCGGCCTGGCAGCAGGGGTCGCTGACCTTTCTGGGCACACTGGCACACGAACAAAAGGCAGAGCTCTGGGCCAGGGCGCAGTTCATGGCCGCGGCACACTTTACCTATTATCCCGCAGGCATGACAGTCAGGGAAGTGTTGGCATCGCGTTATTCGGGCTCGATCTATAGTTACGACGAAACATTGCCCGTCGAAGCGAATGGCGTGCTGGAAAGTTTTAACCTCGCCGCTTTTCTCTCTCGTCGTTTTGCGGACCTTTCCGAAGGTGAAAAGACGCGCGTGCTGATTGCCCGGGCATTCCTGAAAGCAGCGCCGCTCTATCTCATCGATGAGGGGTTCATTGCGCTCAGCGAACGTTATTTTGCTGCGGCTGTTGGGTATCTGAACACGCTACGCGCAGAGGCGACGATTGTCATCGCCGCGAACGAACGGGTAGGCGAGTTAAAGCGGCAGCTCAGCTTTTCGCTGGCAGAGTGGCGGCTTGGGTCCGGTCGCTTAACCACGCATCTTTAGAGCGCTTCGAGTATACATAACGTTCGAGCTTGGCTTCTTTGATGCCGGCAATCTTCAGGAAAATAAAACCATCCAAACTGTCGTTGAAATCTTTGTCGATGCCGAAGTCAAAGAAGTTCACGCCGCCTTCATCGCAGAGCTCGGTGTATTGTTTGTAGAGCGTCGGTACTGCATAACCATAGTGTTTGAGGTTCTGTTTGAGTTCTTTAAAGGCCTGCTTGTAATCGGCACTCTGCAAAACATTGGCAATCTTCGCTTCGGCACCTTTATGGAAGCTGAAGCGGTGTTTGGCCCTGACCGGGGAATTTTCGGCGCCGAACCACTTACGGTAGAAGTACACCAGGAGCTCGCGCGCTTCGGCGGAATACGACGCGCTGACCGATACCGGCCCGAAGAGGTAGTTGTATTGCGGTCGCGCGGCAAGAAAAGCGCCAATGCCGTGCCAGAGATAGTCGAGCGCCTGGCTGTTCCAGTAGGCGGGCTGCACAAAACTGCGGCCGAGCTCGAGCGCCTCGGGCAGATATTTTTCAAATTCTTCTGTATAACGGAACAGCGTTGAGGTATAAAATCCAGAAGTGCCGCGTTTTGCATAAACCTCGTCACCTGCCGCGAGGCGGTAGGCGCCGACGACTTCCAGCGCCTTCGGGTCCCAGAGCACGATGTGCAGATAATAGGCGTCGAATTCATCGAGATCGATCTTGCGCCCGGTGCCTTCGCCGACTTTGCGGAATGTCAGTTCGCGCAGGCGACCGATTTCGCGCATGAGTGCGGGGGCCGCCTCAAAGCGCACGAGCAGGATTTTAATCTTATCGTCGGTCTCGCCCAAAACCTCGGCGGCGTTGATGTCGTTGAGAATAAGCTTTTTGTCGGTCGGATGCACTATGTTCTTAGTCGTTTTAAACGTCCCAGCCTTACCACGGCCGATGAGATAAACGTGTTTTCTGAGGAGTTTCGCCGCCGCGCCCGATTTGATGCCTTTCAACGATTCGGGCAGAATCGGATGAGAAATGCTGATGTTGATCGCGCGGTGGCGCTGGCTGATGAGCTCAGAGTCGAGAGCGATATCGCTGTAGAGGCCGGCGACGGCCGTCCAGAAATAGTGTGAGAGCCGGTTTTTTGCGGCGACAAAGATCGGCAGCAGGGGGACATCCCAATGTGTCGCCATCTGCACGACGGACTTATGCCATTCACCATCGGTGATCTGGCTAATACCCCAGTGGCGGGTTTTAGCGGGGAATACGATGACGGCTTTTTCAGCCAAGAGCGCGCGGTGGATGTTGCGCACCACGCCAAAACTATTGTTGCGGTCGTTGCGGATCACTTGCGCGTCTGCCGGCAGATATTCGGTGAGGTTGTCGGCGACGATGACGACGTCTTTGCGGATTTCGGCGACGACGGTGTAGAGTACGATGAGGTCGACGAAGGCGAGGGGATGGTTCGCCGCGATGATCAGTCGCCCCTGCGCGGGGATGCGCTCGCGGTCGCGCAGGCTCAAAACGATTTTTAGATCGATTTCATCGCGGATTTGCTCAGCGATCGTTGCGAAATCGCTTTTCTCGCCTTTGATGCGGCTACTCCGGAGCTTTTGGAAGGCTTCCGAGTAGATGAGTTTTTGCAGTTTTATCATAATTCTATATTTAGTCAATTGACTAAATATGGTCAAGGGGTCAAGCTGAAATGGCGCCTTACACTGGGGATGCCGGCGTATTTCAAGGCGGGAGTGAGAAAATTGCCCAGTTTTCTGGTATTTCATAGGTAGAGGCTTTTATGAAAAACATCACTCCCCAACACTGTCACAAGACATCTGTTTCGTTGCCGCATATGTCCTACCGCAGGCTCAGCGCGGCGCGCAAAATTTTTGCCCGCAATGGCATCGTCTATTCCGATCAGGAAATCTACCGCCGTCTGTTTAAGCACTATCTCAAAAATTGGCGCGGGCGCGGCCGCAAAACCAACGGTTTGCGTCGCTACAACGCCGATGGCAAATTGTATGAGATTCACCCTCTCTATATTAACCAGGTCTTATATGCCTTGCTGTGGCAACGCGCATTGCACTCCGGTGAATCCGTGTCGCGTATGTTAGATGTAGCGATTCGTGTATATCTGCCGCGCCTATTGGAAGAATTGTTGTGCCAATCATCGCCAGGCATGAAGCTCACCCGTAATGCGACCTATTGGGATCTACGATATGCGCGTCGGATTCATCAATACGCCGACTTCTTCATTAACTACCGATGCAAAACAGAGAAAAATGATGCAGCAGGACTCGAATATTCACAAAGTGCAAAAATTTTCTTCAAAGCAGATATCTTGAGGGTAAGAATATAGCATTTATAAGCGAATAGACTTCAAGAATTCACGCCGCGGCGCGCGTTTGGCGTAAAGATGAACGAAATCCCACAGCAAGGCCCGGTGCGCCTTGAGATAGGCCTTGCGGCTTTCGCGCGGCGGGTTAAATATCGCCTCGCGGTTAAAAAGCCGGCGCGGGCTTTTGCGGATTTCTTGCCAGGTGCCGACCTCGAGCGTGAAGGGCAAAAACAGCGATTTTTTATTCTGCTGTGTGCGTTCGAATTCGATGAGCGCCGCGTCCCAGAGATCGCCGTGGGTTTGGTAACTCAGCGCCATGGGCTCGATGCGGTAGAGCCCATGATTCGAGCGAAGGCGTGCGGCTATTTTAAGAAAAGCCTGTTCCTGGAACACCGCCTTTTTGCTGTACGAGTATGGCCACCAGAAAAAATTCTCAGAACCATAACCCGAGTGGATGTCCAGGGCGAGGTGCACCTTTTTGCGCCGGCGGAGAAACTCCTGGTGCAGAAAACGGAAGAGCGCGCGTGTCTCGCGTTCCTTGGTATGCCCGCGGAAATAGGGCAGCGCGCCAGTGAGTTTGTGCCCGCCAAAAAAGGGGAGCGCCCTTTCAGCCTCGACGCCCGAATTGCGGTTGAGGTCAATCCCCCTTGCGTTGGAACGCGTGACGCCGGCTACACCCGCCGGGTTGAGAATCGGTATCGAGTAGATGCCGAATTTGCCTGCCAGCAGGTCAGGCGAATAATGGCGTCCCTTGACATCAATCAGCCGGCTTAAGATGTCGAGATGTATGCGGATGCCGATGGTTTCGAGGCCATGGACGCCCGAGACGATGAGCGGCGCGTGTTTTTTGAACGCCGACTTTTTGCCGATTTCGAGCAGGTAGACCGGCCAGCGCTGGCCGTTTTTGGAAGGCGATGAATAGTCCATCTGGCGGATACGAATGAGCCCGTCGGATTTTTTCACGAGGCGAAAAATGCGCCGTTGCCAGCGCTCGAAGCGCAGGATTTCATCCGTGGTTTTCATACCCGACCGGAGAAAACGGTGGCGGTGACACTTCGTCAATTAACGAAATATTGTGGATGAGATGTCCCGGAGTCGATAATATAGCAGGTGGGCAGGCTGTGTCGGTTTCTGTAAGCAGCAAGTAACGATGCGTCGGTTATTCCTGCCCGGTTTCTATTTAATCTCGAACCTGATTTCGTACGGCGCATCGGCGGCTTCGAGCGCACTCTATGCCGGTATTCTCACATTTGTCTTCATTCTCTATTATAGCTACGCGATCAAACTGCCTGCAATCACCGAACTCATTATTGTCGTGGGCTCAGCCGCGGGACTCACGACCGTGATCCACGGTATCTGGTTCGGGATATTTCACAAAGTACACTTCTCGGGCCTTACTGGTCCCATGCGGCTGATGAACCGGGCGATCGTGCGCGGACCTACCTGGTTCAAGGTAGACATCCGGCAGAATTTAAACGCCGACGAATACCGCATGCTGCACCGCAAGCTCTGCTACCTGCCGCGTGAGAATGCCATGATGTCGGTGGCGATGGTGCTGGTCATCGTCTCGGCGGTGACGTTTTACCTTATCCGCTGGCAGAATTATCCCTTCATTAACCTGATCCAGGTCGAGGTGATGGCGCTCATCGCCGGTTTTATCCATGCGGGGTTTACCGCGGTTATCACCGAGCTCGTCACGGGTGAGATGCGCACGCGCGTGAAACAGATCATGTATGAAAAGAAGGTTGAGTTCAGCGAGATCGCGCTCTCGACGGTGCGCTCCAAAATTCTGTTTTTCATTTTGATCATGATCGCAACGCTCTTTATCTCGAACTTCATGGTCTATCATAACGTTGAGTTTCCCGTGATGATCCGTTTCTCGATCTTTGCAATCTTTGTCGCGGCGACCATGGCTTACATGCTGTTCTCGATCGTGCTGCAGTCGCTGCGCGAGATCGAAGCGACATCCAAGAGTATCAAAGAAGGCAAGGATGCCATGCTTTTCCCCCAGGCACTCGACGAAGAGTTTATCAACGTTGCGACGGGGCTCAACACTGCGACGACGACAATCCGCGACTACCAGGCCAACCTCGAGCGCAAGGTCGAAGAGCGCACGCTGGAGCTAACGAAGGCAAATGACTCCCTCAACGCCAAAGACAAACTCATCCAGATGGAACTCGATTTCGCCTCCGAGATCCAAAAAGGAATCATTCCCGCGCGCATCGAAGAGTGGAACGGCCTGAGATTTTTCGGCTACTATAAACCGATGGAAAAAGTCTCGGGCGACTACTACGATGTTTTTCCCGCGCATGGTAACCGGCTGGGTGTGCTGATGGCTGACGTTTCGGGTCATGGTGTGCCTGCGGCGCTCATCACGACGATGGCAAAGGTGGCGTTTGCGCGTGCCGCGCAGAACACGCACTCGCCGGCGCAAACCTTCCGCGAGGTCAACGACCAGCTATTGCAGATCGTCACCACGCAGGATTATCTCACAGCGTTTTACCTGACGATTGACGAGACGCACCACTTCTATTTCGGCAATGCCTCGCACCAGCACGCGAAGATTGTGCGCACGCATGGCGGCGTCAGGGTCGGCGTGGGTGCAGAAGCCGGGTCGGCGGCCGGGCCGCAGGGTGAGGTGGATAATCCGCTCATCGAATCGCTCGATACCGACGGCCTTTTTGTCGGCGCGATGGAAGAGGCGAGCGACAGCTATGGAGAAAAAGAAGGCAGGCTGTTTGCCGGCGACCGCCTCTTCCTCTACACCGACGGCCTCATCGAGATTCGCAACAAAGACGAGCAGGAATTCGGCAACGAGCGCTTCGATGCCTTACTCATTGCGGCGAAGGATTTACCCGGCGACAAGGCGGTGCAATTCATTATCGACGAGGTTTTTCGTTTTGCCGAAGGTTGCCATCCCAACGATGACATTTCGATTCTCATGGCGGAAGTGAACCGTGAGTATTCGAAATTTCTGCAGATCGCTGCGCGCGCTTACCAGAAAATAGAGCAGGGTGATAAGCAGGGTGGTGCGCGCCTTCTCGATGAAGCAATTAAACTCTATAGTAAAAACCTGCTTTCGCTGAAGACAGCGGGGGCGCTAAATTTTGATCTCGGGCGCATCGAAACGGCCGAGCGTTATTTTCGCGCCTATGCCGATATGAGTCGCCAGAACGCAGAGGTGTTTTTTTACCTGAGTTCGATTGCGATTATCAAAGCCAATTTCGAACTCGCGGAAGAATATGCGCGCGAGGCGATTAACCTGCGGTCGAACTATGCCCTGGCATTTAACAACCTCGCGATTTCATGCCTGAACCTCGGCAAGTTTGCCCTGGCGCGTTTTGCGATCGATAAGGCCCTGTCTTTTGAGCCGGAAAATGAAGAAATAAAGAAGAACTCCGCCCGGTTGGAGGAAATCCTGCACAAAAATCAGTAGCCGTCTTAACGGGGCCATGCGTATTAGCAATATGCTTCGAATGGGTTCCCTTTTGTTCATTTTGCTGGTGTTTTTAGGGGGTGAAGGCCTTCTTGCCGCACGTAAGTTTGCCCTCATTGTGGGTTCCAACTACAAGGGCTCTGAAATCAGCCCGCTCAACCTCTGCGAAAAAGACGCCGAGGTGATGAAACAATCGATCGTCAATACGGGCAATTTTGAAGCGGCGAATGTCAAGGTGCTTCTGGGCGCCCAGGTCACGCGCGAAAATGTGCGTTCGTCGATTGTCGACTGGCTGGGCAGCCAGGTGCGCGAAGGCGACCAGGTATTTTTCTTTTTCGCCGGCCACGGCCAGTTTTTCCGCGATCCCGCCGCGAAAAACGGCATGCGCAATTATATCATCATGTTCCAGCGCCCGCACGTTTCTGACGACGAGCTTTCAGAATGGTTTGGTAAACTCAAGACCAAAAAAGCCGTGATCATTCTCGATTGCTGCTTCTCGGGCGGTATTGCCAAGAAGGGTGCGGCGACGCGCGGCGCGGGTAAAGTGCCGATTCCAGAGGGGCAGGACTATGCCGTGCTGCAGGATATGGAAGGCGTGCATTTCCAGAACAAGGTCGTTATCTCTTCGGCCGACGATAACGAGACGGCGATTGAAATCGGTAAACCGATCGAACACGGCATTTTCACGTATTTTTTCAGTAAGGCAATTTTAGAGGCGGATTTAAACGGCGATAAGAGTATTACCGCATACGAAGCCTTCTACAAGGCCCGCAATGAAACGACCAAACTCGCGCTGAAGGCCAACCACAAGCAGGTGCCGCAGATTTCAGGCGATGCTTCGGGTTTCCTTTTCGTCGCTGCGGCGGTTGTGCCACCTGCGCCTGAGCCGGTGCTGCCACCGGTGCCGATTCCACCGCCTGACCCGGTTGTGCCACCGGTAACGCCTGAAGAGCCGCAGAACCCGACGAACAAAAAGACGGGCACGCTCATCATCAAGACAACCTACAAGCAGGAGCAGATTTCCGGCGGCGTAACGATCTATATCGACCAGAACGAATTCCCGTTCAGTACCCAATACGTCGATTTCGGCGCGTGGGGTAAAACGGCGCAGTTCACGCTGACGAAGATTCCCAGCGGTGTGCACAATGTCACCGTCAAAGCCCCGGGGTATCCCGATCAGGTGATTAAAACCGGCATCGAACCCAACGGCACGACGACCGAAACAATTACCTGCGGCCTCGCAGGCAAGGGCGCGATTGCGGGTAAGGTTTACCTCGAGAATTTCGACACGGGCGCCGAGGGTTTTATTGTCTTCATCAAGCCGCTGCCGAACTTCAAACAGCCTACAGCGACCAGCCGCAAAGACGGTAGTTTCGCTTTCACCGAAGTGAAACCAGGCCGTTATACTGTTTTCTTACGCGGCTCTTCGAAGGCCCTGATCAAACAATACGATCAGGAGATTAACGTCGAGGCCGACAAGATCACCAATCTCGACATTGTGCTGAGAAATATTTTTGCGAAATAACGGCTAGACTTCGTTCTCGTCTTTTTCGTAGTCAATCGATTCGCTGGCCGAGTCGCCCACGACGATAAAGTCGATCTGGTCGATGACTTCGTTTTCAAAGGCGATTTTCAGGCGGTATTCGCCTTCTTCGAGCTGTTTATAGTGGTCGATCAGCATGCCCTGGCCGTCGACGATCGTGCGGTTTCTGAGGTCGATCTCCTGGTAGCCTAAGGTTTTCTTTTGCAGGGATATACCGTAGAACCTGCCGCTCTTGACCGCCCAGGGCCGGTAGGCATACCACAAGACATCGTCGCGTTCGAAAATCGGCTTTGTCGAGGGTTTTACGAAGCGCTGCGGTTTAAAGAAATGCTGCTCGAGCACCGGCAAATTACTGTGGTCGGCGACTGTGAAGGCGAACTGGCCCCTGCCTTTGAAGAAATTACAGCCGCCCGCAGACAGGGCGACCAATAACAGTATGCGGCGCATACTGTTATTCTCGGATTTATTTCTCTACTGCTAAATAGCCCTGGCCATCTTTAACGATGCCGGGCGCCGAAACCGACGGCCAGTCGAGGGTATGGCCGCGCTGTGAGTACACGGCACGCAGGGTAAAATGTTTGATATCCTTCATAAATAGCGGCAGCTTAACGCGGCCATTCTTAGCCCATGAGTCTTTATGGATTTCAATGAGGGGATAGGGGAGAGCCACTGAGCCGCCGCCGTTTTTATGCGCCGCGAAGCCGGGTTTATAGAGGTGCACCGTCGGTATGTTCTTGGTCAGTTTCAGCTTATTCGCCATTTCGGCGGAGCTGACGTCGGTGAAGGCCAGCGAAAGAATGGTCCTCGTGCCAAACTGGCCCCGGTTGACGATTTCGATGAGGCTCTCTTCGCCCGCCACGGAAAATGTTTCTATAAACGGGAAAATTTCGTCGCTGACGAAAGGAATCCAGCGTAAACCATTGAAACGGTAATTCGTTTTGCCCAGGCTCAATAACTCATCGTGGGGTTTCTCTTCGGTCTTCGAGATCTTAACAGTCGCCGTATCGGCCATCTTCGGCGTGAATTCCTGCATGAAGTCTTTCGTGTCGAAGAGATTAAGGGTCTTTTCAGCGGCACCGAATGTTACCAGGATCTGTGATTTTTTGTTACCCGTGCCGATAAAGAAAACTTTCGGGTCGCTTAATACCTGCGGCCACTCATGCTGGCGCAGCAGGGCATAGGCCTTCTCCGCGGGAGTGAATACGGCGAGGCGCGTCTTCTGCCCGGCCTCAAAAAGCGTGACATCTTCGAACGACGCGCTGTCGTCGAGCTGGTATTTTTTCTGGACCAGGATCTTTTCGACCTTCGTACCGGTGAGCTGCTCGATTTCGGCCTTAGAGACGTGGGGATTTCTTTTACAGCCAAAAGCCAGAATACAGAGGAGGGCGAATGTCCATTTTGCCATAAAACCCCAACCATTCGCCGCGATACGGCGCAAAGCCGAAGTTGGCAAAAGGTTCGGCTTGACGTTGCAAAGGCGAGCCGTAGTCAGAGACATGCGGCGTTTAGCGGTCCTGGCGGCGGTACTTCTCTGTGGAGCCGCTCTGTCGGCCGCCGAAGAAAAAACCTATCCGGTTCAGGTCATCGATACCGGCAACACGCTGGAAACTGTATCGCTCGGCAACGACGCAAAAACCCCGGAAAAATATACCTGGTTCGCCAGCGACAAGCCCGTCGATCCGATGAAACTTTCATCGCAGATGCTGAAGGGTGACAAACGTAAAGATGTCTGTCCCGAAGATTTTAAGCCCGTGCATATGCCGGAAAACCTCCTGAAGTATTTCGGCAAGAAACCGGAGAAATCCGTAATCTGGTATTACAAAGCCTTCATCGCGCCGTCGAACCCGCGCGCAACGCTGGCGATCCGCCTGGGTAAAATCAACGATACCGACGAAGTGTACCTGAACGGCGTTGTCATCGGTAAGACCGGCGATGGAGCACGCAAGAATGACCACGCGTGGGATAAAGTGCGCATCTACGACATTCCCGTGGTGCTACTGAAACCACTCGAGAAAAATGTACTGCTGGTGCGTGTCGACGTCTATTTTGACAACGAATTCGGCCTGACACGCGACCGCGCCGAAATCGGCGACAGCGCCAAGATGAACCGCGAGCTCATTGCAGCAGATATAATAGTTCTGGTTTTTCTCGCCTGTTACCTCACCTTCGGCGCCTATTTTCTTTTTCTTTTTATCCGCCGCCCGCAAGAGAAGCCATACCTGCTGTTCTTTATCTTTATTCTCTGCCTTGTCATTTACCAGTTGCTGCAGACGCAGGTGAAATATTATTTATCCGCAGATTTTATCTTTCTAAAGCGGATTGAATACATTGCACTGCTTTTTATCGCCCCGGCTTTTTATTTTTATCTCCGCGAATTTTTCCGCCTGAGCGAAACCCGGTTTTTCCGTTACGTGCATTGGGCGATGCTGGCAATGCTGGCGCTCAACGCTGTCGTGCTTGCCACGGTTTTTCTCAGTACCGACGTCACGGTCTGGGCGCGGTACAATGAAATCCTGAACGTCAATATTTCCATGCGCATCTTTTTGCTGGTCAGCGCGGTGATTGTCGGCTACAAAATCTTTAAAAAAGACAAAGACGCGCGGATCATCATGGTCGGCCTTCTGTTTCTGATCGCCACCTTTGTCGTTGATAACCTCGTCTACCAGGGCATCCTGAATATCCCGCGGATCAGCGGCTATGTCATCTTCATGTTCCTGATGTCCCTCGCCTTTATTCTCGCCAACCAGTTTGTGCGTGTGCACAACCAGGTGGAAGATTTAAACCGCAATCTCGAACTCAAGGTTGAGGAGCGTACCCGCGAGCTGCAGCAGACGCTGCAACGCGTGCAAGACCTGAAATCGCAGCAAGACGGAGATTATTTTCTCACCTCGCTGCTCATTGAGCCGCTTTCTGCCAACCGCGTGGCCAGTGAGCGGACGAAGGTGGAGTTCTTTCTTAAGGAAAAGAAGGAATTCTCGTTTAGGCGCTGGAGCCGCGACATTGGCGGCGATATCTGCGTGGCCCACACGGTCGACCTGCGCGGCCGCAAGTTCACCGTCGCGCTCAACGCCGACGCGATGGGTAAATCGATGCAGGGGGCGGGCGGGGCGCTGGTTATGGGCTCGGTTTTCGCAAGTATCATCGAGCGCACGAAGAGCGCGACGAACGGTCGTGACGTGGCGCCCGAAACCTGGCTGCGCAGTGCCTTTTTCGAACTCAACCGCGTCTTCGAGAGTTTTGACGGCTCTATGCTTATTTCGATCGTGCTGACGGCGATCGACGATGAGGCGGGCGTCATGTATTACATCAACGCCGAGCATCCATGGACGATCCTGTTTCGCGATAACAAGGCGTCTTTTACGGATGAAGAGTTTGCGCTGCGAAAGCTCGGCACGCTGGGCGTCAATGAGAACGTGCAGGTGAAGGTATTCTATCTCGAAGACAACGATGTGGTGATCATGGGCTCAGACGGTCGCGACGATCTGATTCTGGGGATCGACCACGAGGGTCAGCGCATTATCAACGAAGATGAGACCCTGATTCTGCGCCATGTGGAACGGGCCGGTGCAGATCTACCCCGCCTCGTCGAAGAGCTGGCGAAAACCGGGGATTTAAGCGACGACCTTTCCTTTATCCGCATTCAGTATTCAGCCCCAGCGGCGCGGCGGCCGCCGATTCGCCTTGCCGAGTCGCAGGCGATAGAGAATTTCAAAACCGATCTCAAAGAACGCGTCAAACCCCTGACGCTCGGTGAGATGGATGCGATTCTCGAAAAACACCGCGACAACACCACCGAGATGCACCATGCGATCCGCTGGCTGTTCCAGATTAAACAGTATGCGAAGGGTGCAGAATGGGCCGAGAGGTTTGTGCAGATGTACCCGATGGAATCGGAATTTCTTTACCTCGCCGGGTTCGGTTACAAACTTTCAGGCGAATATACCAAGGGCCTCGATTTTGCCGAGCGCCTGTTCGGGCGTACGGTTAACCATGAAAAAAATCTCGTGAACCTGACGGACTTACAGCTGATTGCCCGGCAGGCGGCCGAGGCAGAACTATCGCTGGGAATCCTCATGAAACTCTATCCCCACAACGAGAAAATCCCGCGCCTGAGACAGGCACTACAAGAGCTGCAGGCGAAGCAGTCGGCATGAGCTGGAAAAAACAATCGATCCTTTCCGCCGGACAGTTCACTCCGGCCGATCTCGGAGAAATTCTGGATCTCTCGCAGCGCATAGAAACCGCGCTGAAAACAAAGCGCAACCTGAAGCTGCTCGATGATTTTATTCTTGCGACGCTGTTCTTTGAGCCGTCAACACGCACCCGCCTGTCATTCGAAGCGGCGATGCACCGGCTGGGCGGCCGCGTGATTTCGACCGTCGGCGTTCAGTTCTCTTCGCTCGCAAAGGGTGAGACGCTCTTCGACACGCTGAAAATGGTCGAATCGTACAGCGACATCTGCGCGATACGCCATTCGGTTGAGGGTGCCTCATCGCTGGCGGCGCAGAGCATCAAGATACCCGTCATCAATGCCGGTGACGGGGCAGGGGAGCATCCCACCCAGGGCCTGCTCGATCTCTATACGATCAGCCAGCGTGGTTTCCTGGGGCGTGACAAGTTCCGGATTGCCTTCGTCGGTGACATCAAGTTCGGCCGTACGATCCATTCACTCGTGCAGTTGCTGTCGCATTTTGGCGCCGAAATGGTGTTTATTGCCCCCGATGAACTGCAGTTGCCTGATAAATATAAAAAACAACTCGATGCCGCGAAGATTTCTTACACGCAGACGAGTGACATTGCGGCGCTGAAGGATGTCCACGTCGGCTACATCACGCGCATCCAGGAAGAACGTTTTACCGACCACCGCGAGTACGAAAAATTCAAGGATGCGTATGTCGTCGACCTCGAGCTGGTGCAAACATGCCGTAAGGATCTTGCGATCATGCACCCGCTACCGCGTCTCAGCGAAGTCGCCACCGATCTCGACAACCACCCTGCGGCGGCTTATTTCGAACAGGCAAACAACGGACTCTACGTGCGCATGGCACTGATCTTAGGTCTTCTGGATATCAGTCTTTAGGATTTTCGAAACGCGTCAGCACAGAGTATCCGTGCTCGGCAAATAACCCTTCTGCTTTCGACATGAGCGTAATGGCATCTTTGCCGGCTTCAAGCCCCGCGCGCGTCAGGCGTTGCCAGGTGACGCGCCGGTAGAAAGAATACACGCTCACACCCGATGTGAAACGCGCACCGCCGGCTGTCGGCAAGATGTGGTTCGTGCCGGAATAATAGTCCCCGGCGGCGACGGGCGCATAATCGCCGACGAAAATACTCCCCGCTGCCCTGATGGCATCGAGAATTTTTTCATTTTCTGCCGTCTGTATTTCAAGATGCTCGGGCGCGTATTTATTCGAAATTTCGACGGCTTCAGCGAGTGTGTCAACGAGCAGCACACGGCCGTTGCGGCGGATTGCCTCGAGGGTGATTTTTTTGCGCCGTTCGTCGTCGTCCCTTTTTTCGAGCGAATGGATAATTTCCGCGCCGACGGCGTCAGCCAGCTTACGCGATGTCGTCAGCAAGATTGCCTGTGCATTTTCGTCGTGCTCGGCCTGCGCCATGAGGTCATGCGCGACGTAGCGTGCGTTGGCCGTGTCGTCGGCAATGATGACAACTTCGCTGGGGCCGGCGAACGAGTCGATGCCGCAGAGGTTCTCACCTGCGGCATGTGTTTTTGCTGCTGACACGTAAATATTGCCCGGGCCGAATATAAAATCCACGGGTTCGATACCGAGTTCAGGTACACCGTATGCCGCCGCGAAGATCGCCTGTGCGCCACCGGCCTGCAAAATACGCGTTGCACCCGCGACATGAGCCATCGCCAGCACAATATCGGCGACGCGTTTGTTTTCGGGATCGGGCGGCGTCATGAGCAGGATATCCCCCACGCCGGCAATGCGAGCGGGCAGGATGCCCATGAGGACAGTCGAAGGGTAAAGCGCCTTACCGCCGGGCACATAGAGCGCCACACGGTCGAAGGGAATGAATTTTACGCCAAGCGTATTGCCACGGATTTCTGTTTCAAAGCCGGTCTGCTTTTGTTTTTCATGGAAGGCGGTGATATTTTTTGCCGCTTCCTGAAACGCGGCGAGCGTATCTGCTTGCCCGGCCAAAACACGTTCGTAGGCGGCTTTGAGATCATCAGGCCCCAGAACCAGCTTCTCGGGCGAAAAACCGTCAAATTCGTTGCCGGCATTTTTGAGCGCCTCTGCTGCATTCTTGCGGAAGGCGGCGCTCAGGGGCTCGATGACCTTGTTTTTTACGGAACTGAGGTCGAGACCGCTGTGCGAGAACAGGGCTTTATGGTCGGCGGCAGAAAGATCACTGTAACGGTCAATTCGCAGCAGCTTTTCAGACACTGGTGCTTAGCCTTGCCGAAACGTCATAGACGGAGATGGGTTCGAAAATTTCTACCTCGCGCGACTTGCCGCGGATTTTTTCCTGCAGTTTAATGCGCCGGCATTCGACGGCATTTTTTACGAGGTCCTGTGTTTTGCCGTCGATCAGGATATTTGTTTTGGTAACTTTATTGAGTGCTTCCAGCCGGCTGGCGACGTTGACGACGTCGCCCAGCACCGTGTATTCGAGGCGGCGGAAAGAACCGACCGTGCCGGAGAAAACATTGCCCGTCGCGATGCCGATACCGAAGCCGATATCGTCTGTGAGATAGGGGGGCTTTACCTGATTGAAAAGTACCATCGATTCCTTGATCGCCATCGCGCAGGTCACCGCATTCAGCGCATCGTTGCCCTGGCTTAACGGCGCGCCGAACGTCGCCATGATTGCGTCGCCGATGAACTTATTCACGGAACCGTTGTGTGAAAAGATCAAGTCCATAAGATCGGTGAAAAGGATGTTCAGCACCTCCGCTACGTTTGCGGGTTCAAGCTTCTCGGAAAGTGCGGTGAAATTACGGATGTCGAAAAACATGACTGAGGCCGGAACGATTTCCGGCTGCATCATGGAACCCGAATCCGTGATCTTCTGGATCACGTCGTCGGAAAAATACTGCGCCATGATTTTGGATTGCGCTTCGAGACGGTCGTTGGCTTCACGCAGTTTAATGCGTTCGCTCTGCCGGTCGAGCCAGAGTTTTGCTTTGAGGGTAATTTCGGCATGCCGCAGCGGCTTGATGAGTACTTCGTCGGCTTCTTTTACCAGCGCAAGCACCGAGGTATCTTCCGTTACGTCCGCGGTCATCATCAGGATGGGCATCGCCGCATGCCTTTTGTCCGAGCGCATGAAATCGAGCACGTCGAGACCCGAGATATCGGGCAGGTAGATGTCTATGAAGGCAAGGTCATATTGCCTGGCGGCGAGGGCATCGAGCGAGCTTCTGCCGTCCATGAAGTACTCCACGACGTAGTTCTGCTGTTCCAGCAGGGATTTGAGTATCTCGCCCTGGACTTCGTCGTCTTCGATCAGTAATATGCGTGCACCGCGGCTCTGCATCCACCGTCAATGGCGGATTCATTTTCACCGGGTCAAATATATGTCAGGGACTCGAAGTCTTTGTCGATGAGTGAGCGGTTCACGTTCTGAATCGCCACACGGTAGGCGATGTACATGTTCTGCGAGCAGAGATTGCGGTAGCGCACGAGGTCGAAGCCGTAAATCTGCGAGCGGAAGTAATTACCCGTGTTCATTTTCTCACGCATGTCGCGGCTGCAGAACCCCAAGGCGTCGTCGAGTACGGCAAAACCCTCGGGTTGCAGAAATTCATTGCGGTGAACGAATACGCCCTCGCGCTGCATGGCGATAAGCATTTTTACGCGGTATTGTTGCATGGTGCCCAGGGCACCGAAACGAGGGCGGCATGTTATGCCGCCGACCATCGGGCCGACCTTTTATGATCGGCCGCGTGGTTGGTCGAACTTTACTTGTCGAGAATGGTGTTCAGGTCAATATCGGCGTCGTCTTTTTCTCCGCCTTCTTTACCGTCGGCGCCCATACTCATGATTTTAGCCTGGCTGCCTTCGAGACTGTACTTGAACTTATTTTTCCACGGATCCAGCAGGTAACGTTTATCCATGTATGGCCCGCCCCAGCCTTCGAGGCCTGGTGGCTGCGTCACGAGGGCATCCAAACCCTCTTCGTTTGTGGGATTACGCCCGAACTTATTCTTGAATTCGAACAGCGCAAATTGGATTTTGCCATACGTCACTTTCATTTCAACTTCGGCCTTTGCCCGGCCGGCTTTGTCGTCTTTGAGTACCACGAGCAGAACTCCCATGAGTCCGCCCAAAATCACGAGTACTACCATGAGTTCGATCAGAGTAAACCCGCGTCTTTTTCTCAGCTTTAGTATCTTCATACATCCGCCTGAGACAGCTTGGCTTTGGTGACAAGTATAAAATGCTTTGCTTTGCGGGTAAAATATCAATTCTAACCTATGCGTAAGGCCCTCGGCAGTCTCTTCGCGCTGATTATCAGCGCGTTTATCATTTCGACAATTGTGTCATTTTTTATGCGGGAGGGCTTTGAAAATCTGCCCGTCAAATCTTCCTCGACCCCGGTAAAACTGACGCGGCGCATGCAAGAGACGACCTTCACAGTTTCGACGGAATACGTCTCGCGCTACGATTATAACTGGCTGGCAGAAAAACTGCAGATCCTGAAAGATAAGAATGGCCGCCGTATTCTGCCCGTGCCGGTAAATTTTTATCAGGGCAATAACCTGACCCACGCGGAATATCCCTTTGCCGGCCTCGACATGGTCGACGGGGATTGCAACCTGCGGACAGAAAAGATCGCCGCCACCCGGCAGTATTTTAAATCGCTGCAGGTATCGGGCGGCGAAAACAAAAAAGTCGGCCTCCACCTCGCTTCTTTTCGCGCCATTCCCGAAGGCGTGACGCTGCATTATACCGACACCGCGCCGCGCGCTGCAAAATGCCTTGCTGCGCAAATTGTCGCGCTCGGCGAAATCTCCTTCTTACAAGATTCCGTTAGCCTCGTGCTGCCAGCCTACCAGGCACTGCGGGTTAACCTCGCGCCGGGCGAGCGCAAACAGCTCATCGAGAACGCCGGGCGCAACATCGCGGCCGCCATTGCCGAGGCCTATAAGAAAAACCCCGCGCAGCAGGTGCGTATCATCCTCACGAATGCAATCCCCTACGCCGCAGCGCAGAGCCTGCCCTTCAGCGAACTCGCCGGCCAGTTCGTGGGATTAACCCCCGATGAACTGGCCTCGGTCAAAGCTGTGGCCCTGGCAGCGGGCGGCTCTCCCGATCTCGACAAGCGCATAGAATTTGGCCTCGATACCTCGGTCGTCTGGCAGCTCTGGCAAACTCCGAAAGTGCCTTATTTTAAAGACGCCTCGGGCGAGCCATTGCTCTATGAAGATATGGTATTGTCGCTGCGCCGTTCGCTCGCCGACATCGACGCAGCGGGCGTCATCCAGAACCGCAAGCTCAAGGCCATCTATGCTTCTTATGCGCGCGATAACGACGAGAAAAAGAAGTGGGGCGAGAGCATCAACCTGCCATACCAGCGCTCGAGCGGCGAGCGCCTGATGAAACTGCAGGTACAAATGCTGCTCGACATCTATGATTTCTCGGCGGTCGGCCTCGAGAGCGAAACCTATGTCGCCTTAGAGATGCCGTCGCGGCAAAAATTCCCACTGCTGCACGCCACCATTCGCCCGCTGGCGCGTAAGCTTGGCTTCGATGAGAAAAAAGACGGCTCTGATATTTCAGAAATCGAAAACTCCCTGCTGCTGATGCGCACTGCGATGGCACAGGCCGGCAAGTAGCCCGGTGGCGGGTTTACCCGTGCTGCATCCTTATACCGCTCTCGTCTGGGGCATGGGGATCTCCCTCGTGCTGTTTTTTGCAGCGTATTTTCAGCGCACGCGCAACAACCGCCTGCACCGGATGCTGGCGATCGGCGGCGTTGTTTTTAACCTCGTCAGCAGCGTCTACCTCGTCTACATGGTTCGGATCGTCGGTGTTGAAATGGCCGCGCGTTTTCCGGCAGCCGTTGTCATCACACACCGCCTGTTTGCGACCGCCATGGCCCTGACGATGCTGGCAATGCTTTATACGGGCATCCGCCGCAGCCGCAACGCGCATATTGCCCTGCACCGCATCTTTTTACCGGGTTACACGCTGACTTATATTTCCGGATTGGTGATTTTTCACGGATGAGCACCCCAGATTATATCGTCGGCGACGATGCACAAAAAAAGCACCTGACAGAGATCCAAAGCAAAAAGGCGGCGGATGTCAGCGTAGACGACCTCAAATTCCTTTCTAACAGAATCCGGCAGAATGCCGTAGAAATGGTGTTCCGCGCGAATTCCGGGCATCCGGGCGGCCCCCTGGGTCTTGCTGACATCTATGCCTACCTCTATTTTAAAGTCATGAAACTCGAAGGCTCCGACCGCGACCGCCTGCTGATCAGCAACGGCCACGTCTGCGCGGTGCGTTACAGCGCGATGGCGATCCGCGGCCAGTTGGGTGAGGGCGAGCTTGCCACATTCCGCCGTGTCGGTTCGCGCCTGCAGGGGCATCCCTCGACGAAATTTTTTCCCCTGGTCGAAAACTCGAGTGGCTCGCTGGGGCAGGGCCTGGCCAATGCCAGTGGCCTCGCCCTAGGCTTACGCTTTCAGAAAAACCCGGGCCGCGTGTTCCTGGGCATGTCTGACGGCGAATGCCAGGAAGGCATGACGTGGGAAGCAGCGATGGCCGCGGCGCATAACAAGCTCACGAACATCCATCCCTTTCTCGATTTCAACAATATCCAGATCGACGGCAAGGTCGAAAAGGTCATGGGTATCGAGCCGCTCGACAAAAAATTTGCGGGCTTTGGCTGGCTGGTCCGCGTCGCCGACGGCCACGATTTCGGCGCGATCGCCGAGGCCTTCGACTGGTCGCTAAAAAACGAAGGCGCGCCGAAAATTATACTCTTCAAAACCGTGCTCGGCAAGGGCGTTTCTTTTATGGAAAACAACCCTGACTGGCATGGCTCTCCGCCGAACCAAAAGGACCGCGACGCGGCGATGGCAGAGCTTGCGAAAGCAGGCTGAGCCCTCCGAGGGCCACGAATTTTTCTCCGGACGCCGTTTGGCGATAATCAAGGCCGCTGCGCTTGTGGAAGCGATTCCACGGGGGCGGGAAACATTGCATCGCATTTTACCGGGGCTGCTGGCTAAGGAGTCAGGGGGCGGAGCGGTCGCCCGAGCAGCGCGTAAAATTTGCTGTCTGCTACGGTCACGAAGGACCTTGAGAAAATTGAGAATATTGTCTTTCGCGCTTCAGTCGAGACGCTGCCCTTTTTCAGAGCTTGTGAACCATTACATGACGCCTTGTTCCTGCCATCCTCAGAAATTTAAACTTTGCCTTTGCAAAAGTTTGCTTAAAACCCATAAACCTATAACTGGGTGAACTTGGTTCGACGGGATAAGCCTCTAAGAATTTTGCACCGTTGCTTTTGGCATATTTCTTAGCATGGTGTACCAGGATATCCACATATCCACGATCTCTATACTCTTTCTTTATGAAGAAGCATGCAATGGACCAAGTAGGTGTCAAGCTCTCATCACCACCAAGGCGTTCATATGTATCCCTCGGTGCAATGGAGCACCATGCGACTGGTTTAGCATCTACATAGCCAAGCAAGCCGATCGGTATCCCGGCCTGAACGCGTTTTCTTATGAATTTCTTGCGGTTCGGGGACGTATTTTTCTTGAGCTCCTCTTTGGTCATTCTCCAGGCCATGCACCAGCAATAGCTGGGTGCCCCTTTTGAACGAAACAGAGCATCGAAATCGGCCCACGTTGAGGAATCTACTGCTTTGACAGCGAGTGGCTGAACAACGGACATAATTTTTGCCTAAATTTCCAGAAACTTGCGGGAAATCTTTTTTCGGTCACTTAGTTTATCCAAAGAAGTGCCCTATTAGGATTAGTTCGGCGGCATGGCAGCCGCCGAGTAGCATTGCGCAACCATGAGCGCCAACGTGGATTTGACGCTGGTGTCATTTTTTCAATCTGGAAAGCCGATTTGCGTCAAGAAACGTGGTCGTAGCGAGTCGCGGCGCAGCGCTTAAAATTTGTTAGCTGCCGTATTTTTTTCGTTTTTTGAGACTTTTGGGCATGCGTGCCCAAAGTACGGTTTGTCGAATCAGGCTTTCTGCGCTGCCTTTTGAATCAGCGGTGCTGCCAACAATTGAAGCTGGTAAGAATCTGAACCCTGGGCCTAAATCCGTGTGATTGGTAGTACTGATCTCCAAAGTGTTACCGCCTTCATCGGATATTAGCTCAATATTCGTGACTTGCTTTAGGGGTAATGTAGTTGATCGACCTTTCCTAACTACATAAAGATTGTCAGCATCTAAGAAGACATCTGGGATATCTTTATGCCTTCGAAGAAAAATTACGAAGGCAAAAATCGTGATAATGACAAAGGCGCCGGAGGCTAAATTAATCCCTTGGTGCCATACAATGTTCGCGCTTACCAAAACTAAAATTACCGTCATAATCGGGATAAAGAAACTCCGCTGAAAAGCGCTCGCGCTCGACGAAACCCGAAGTCGGTTTTTTAGCGGCAAGTCCTGAGTAAGAGCCCACTTCTTGAGTGCCGTTAGGACCATAGCGTGTCTCTTGGGCAATCGGCTGGGGTCGATTTGCTCGGCTAATTCTTGTAGCTCCGGTTGAGTTTTAGTCTCTAAATAAGCCCAATACTCGATATCGGTATCAATTTTTCTTAAAGCCATATTAAAAATATGTCAGCCAACGTGGAACTTATCTGGGGTTGAGTGACGCTTCGTTCAACTTTGTGTTCTGTAAAGCCATTTTGCGTCACTCAATCTGCCCGGAGCGCCTCTGAAGGCAGAGACTCGCCTACGGCTCGTCGCGCGGCAAAGCACAAAACAAGCGTCCCGCTTGTGCTTTGTCCGCGATCTTTGGCGCGTAGGGCCGGGCATGCGCGACCCGTCTTCGGGTCTCTGCCTTCAGAGGAGCCACGGCACCGCAGCGAGCGCAGCAGGTAAATTTTGTTAGGCGCAGTTTTTCTTGGCCACCATGGCTCAATTTAAAGCAGATTTGGCTTTAACAGGGGTTGCATATTTAAATTTCAAGCCGTATTGTTTCTCGATGGTCTTCACAAATTCAGCATTATCTTGCTCAAGCTTAGCAAAATCATAATCAGCCAGTTTCGTGATTTGCCGGATTGTTTCGTGCTTAGTCTGTATAATCACATCATCTTTCTGCATATTCACCCTCCGTTCTCGAACAGCTCTAATGGGGATATTATACCCGGGGTTGTCAAACCCAATTTAGCGTTTATCCGCGAGATATGTATGCGTTTGTTTACGTTCACCAAATGGCTGAAATTCCATGAGAGTAGGTAATCAAATTCGTAAAATGACGCATAAGCCAGATGGATTGCGTCGCCGCCTTCTTCCTGCGGCATCAAATAATTCTCTACGTAAATCTTGGCAATTTCTTCAATTCGGCTGTGGGGCGTTAATAGCTTTAAAGTTGCGGCTTCAGCTAGAATTCGATCTTTTCGAGGATAGTTTCCAACCCCCAACTCTCGGATAATTTCAGGAGAAATATAACAATCGAATTTTGGCCTTTGGTCAAGCCACCATAGCTTTGTCTGCTTGATGAGATAATTCAAATCAGGTCGTTCATCATGCAGATAGCTCAGAATCGTTGAGTCAAGATAAACTGTTTTCATTAGAATTGGGAGCAGCCTTCCTACTTGCGAAAAATATCCATGAAACAGGCGGCCAAGAAAAATTGCGCCTAACACCTATTACCTGAAAAACTGTGCCGTCGTTCCCCGACACCTTACTAAATCGCAAAGATGCCATCCATGGCAGCGATTTAGTCCGTAGCCTCATGCTACCTGGAAACCACAAGGACGACCTCCTGTCGGTGGTTTCTCAGTGACCTCCTGTCACCTGACAAATCCGCAAAGATGGCCTCCTGCCAGCGGATTTGTGCGTAACATCCTGTTACCGCACAATAATCCGAAAAATAAATGGCACGATTAGCATGCCGTTCTCTAATAGCTCTTTCGGCGGTGGGCCGAAGTCGTGTGCCGCGTAGAGCGCCTCGATGCAAGAGCGGTCCAGGGATTGAAATCCTAATGAGGAAACGAGCTTCGCGTCGCGCACTACACCCTGGTCATCGAGCAGAAACTGGATGTAGATGTCCTGGCTCGGGAATGTAGCGAAGCGGGTATAACCAGACGCATGCCCCATGCGGTGGTAAGAATCGCCGAAAGTCGGGTAGGGGTCGCCGCCCGGCGGCGCCCAGACATTCTGGATCTTATTCACCATCGAGCGGAAATAACTGTAATGCGCATAACGCGCCGTCGGTATCGCAGGCCGGCCGGCATAGTCCCACGACAGGGCGAAATCGTTCCGCCAGCGGTAATACGCCGGTATGCGCATACGCTCTGTCGGAGTCTGTGGTTCGGCCTGCTGTTTTTCCGCGATGGTAATCCGCGTTCGGCCTTCTTTGGATGTCAGAATCTTTGCGTATTTTTTCGCCGAGACGATGCGCGCCTGCACGCTTTGTTTTTGCCCCGGCGAGAGGACATAGTCATTGGAGATCGACTCAAAACCCTTTTCTTTCGTGAGGTCGCCGCGTGCTTCAGAGTCTTTGTCAGACAGGAATTTCACTGTAGAGCGTTTCTTCTTTTTCTCAATGTAGGTGTTTTCGAGCAGCGCCCGGATAATCTGGTCGCCGCTGACCTGGCTCTTTTCAGATTCGCCGAAAATGAGGTTCCTGAGGTCGAGCTCGAGGTAGAGGCTCAGCAGTATGCAGAGCGAGAGCAGCGCGGAGAAAAAACGCGCAAATGCGGCGTCAGAAATCCGCTTCGACGGGGTCGAATTTACCGCGTTTTCGGATGATGCTTTCGCGAAGGTCATTTATAGCCTTATCAACGCCTGTGCCAGCCCGCTTCAGGTGCAGGTCGACGAGGGTGAGGGCTGTCGTATAGTCATTTACGGCCGCCGTTACCCTTGCACAATTTAATAAATATCGCGGGAGGCGGCTTTTTTGCCAGTCAACCTTGGTACAGAGCTTGGCCGCCGACTTGCCGTCCTTAAGTTCCAGGGCATAGAGCCTCAGCAGAAAATATTCGGTCTCTTCGTCGCCGGCATGCGTTTCGAGGTAAGCCGTCACAACTTCGCGTGCACGGTCTTTTTCCTTGAGTTGCAGGTAGATCTGCGCCATACGCCGCAGCGTCACGCCGTCGACGGTGCGCATCGCGCCGGAAATTTTGGACAGGTTTTGCAGCGTCTCGTCCCGGTCTTTGCGTTTGGAGCTGATTTCGGCAATACGCACAAGCGCGCGCACGCGGTATTTTTCCTTGAGGTCACCCTGTTGTACCGCCTGTTTCAGCATGGTGAGCGCGATGTCTTCGGTGATCTGTTCTTCAGAGAGCAGCATGCCTTTGCCGTAAAGCGCAAGGGCTTCCTGCGCATTGCTCCTCAGCGCGCGGTCGAAGAGTTCCAGTGCAGAGGTCTGTTTGCCCTGTTCGAGGCGGAGCAGGCCCTCTTCGGAGAGGGCGCGCGCGCGGCCGCAGCCGCTGCACACGATTAAACAGAGGGCGAGGACGGGCGCCAGGGCGCCAAGGCCAGTTTTTCTTTTTCCAATGCCGGGATCGTCGATCACTTCTTAGGCATCAGGTTGGGCATGCCGGCCTTGTCGACCAGATCTTCAATACGCGGGAAGAGAGCGTCCACCTTAGACTTTGTCACCGTCAATGGCTGGGCTGTATCAGTGGATTTTACGATGAATTCCTGTTCTTTGGTCGGGCCGAAAAATTCGACTTCTTTGACTATTCCCGCTGTGAGCGAAATTTTGATCTTTCCGTAAGAGGCAGGCAGCGTGGCTTCCTTGAAGAATTTTGCACCGCTCAGATCAGAAATATCAGCCAGGTAAGTGGTGATCCGTGCCTTATCGGTTGCGCGTGCGGGATCCAGCGTCAGCACGCCTTTCTCGTCTGCTTTAAGGGTAAATTTTTCCTTACCCTCAACCTGGATTTCCTTGATGTTTTCCTTGGCAATGCGCAATATCGCGTGATCGCGGTAGAGATCGAATTCCTGGTTCCAGTCACCCTTGAGAAAACCCTTCACGGCAAAAACCGCGCTTTCGTCGGCCAGGCGTATGAAGCTGGCATTGCCTGATCCGGAGAACTTACCCAAAGAAGCTTGCGCTATCTTCTCGCCGTTTTCCCCTTCGAGCACGATCTGGAAATCCTGGTCGCGCACCTCATATTCGCCCTGCTTTTCCTTATTGGAAGAAACTTCCTGGTAGCGGCGCGCCTCGAAGATGTTCTTGAGTCCGGTTTCGACTTTACCGGTGTCGGCGCGTTGCACTCCCGATGTACCGGGCTGCTCGAGCGACCAGCCTTCGGTTGTGCGTGTGAAAATGCGCTTGTTTGCGCCGTCAGTTGTCGTGACCTTCTTTACACGTTCGCTGCGGCCCTTGAGCAGCGGTTTGGATTTTTCATAGCTGCTCTCAAAGAGCAGAAAGGGATCGTTGACCAGAAAACCCAGGATGAAGGTAACGCCGACGATGGCGGCAAGTATTGTGTTTCGTTTCTCTCTCGGCATATTAACCTCAGGCTTCCTTAGGAGCGAGATTTTTGCGCCGTGTCAGGCGATACGCTCCGAGAATGAGTATAGTGAGCAATGGGATAGCAAAGGCGAGCAGGGTATAAATCTTACGCTCACCTTCTGTGACAAGTTTCGTCTTGATACGTGGCGCGGATTTTTTCCTCAGCTCGACTAAATCTTCGTTGCCATGCATGACATCGATCGCAGAGAAGAACAGTTTAATGTTTTCATCGAGCAACGGAACTCCCGTCATTTCGCTGAGGATAAACATCATATTGCTGAGTGCGTAGGGAGTGCCCACGACAAGAATGCGGCTGTCTTTTTCAGCCGCCTTAAGATAGGTCTTGGGTGCGTCTTTCGGTAAATCTTTACCGTCTGCAAACTGGCTCTGGAAACGCCCGCTGACCATGACGGCGAGATTGTAAGAACCTGTGTTCTGCTTAGGCGCAGCCAGCATCTCTTCCATTTTACCCGGGTCGAGAAAAGCGAAGTTGGCCTGCGCCCAGGAGTCATTGGTCGATTTCGCGAGGACATCCACCTTGAATTTGCCGGCACCTTCACCCGGAGGCAGGAGCGCGGGGTTGGTTTTGATACTGCTGACATAGGGCAGGATCAGCGCCGCATTGCCTTTCGACGCCAGATTTTCCTGGCTCATATTGTCTTTGGGAACCACAACCCATGGTGGGTAGGGTGACTTGCTCATCTGGAATTGATTTACCGGCTGCACGAAGGGCACAAAAAAGTTCGGCTTCGGTTCATTCACCATATCGCCGGCGAGCTCGATGCCGTATTTTTTCAGGAATTCGCCCAGGTCGGGATTTCCCGGCGATGCCATAAACTGCTGGCCGAAGTTGACTTCCATGCCCGATGACGCAACGATCAGGTTTCCGCCACGCATGATAAATTGGTCGAGCCGGAACTTATCCATGGCCTCGAGCTTGCCTGGCTGCACGACCACGAGCGTCGAGACCTCAACGGGAATATCGGCCGTAGAGGTGTTGACCTCTGCCAGCTCGCCGTAAAACGATGCGATTTTTTCCGCGAAGATAGACACCGATGTCGGATTGCGTTCTTTTTTCTGGTTAAAAGCGCCGTGCCCGCCCAGCAATGCGACTTTTTTCTCATTGGGTTTGACCATTTTGAAAAGTTTTGCCGTGAGCTGGTTTTCGAGGTCGTGCTGCTCATAGAGACCGATAATGTTGTTCAGCGCTTCTGATTTCGTGCCGTAAGAGATTGCGAGACCGAAATAGATGCTCTGCGCCTGCGCTTTTTTAGAGCCGGCCACACGCATGTCGAGTTGCTGTACGTGCAGGTCCTGTGCCCGGGTTTGCGCCGACTTATCGTTGTCGGGGTCGAGCACCGTCAGTTTCATACGGCCGCGCGAGCTGTTGACGTATTCCTGTACGAAATCGCGCACTTTACGTGAAACGAGCACAGCTTCGTCGGGCAAGTCGTTTGAAACGAAGAGTTCGATCGTCGCCTTTTCAGGCAGGTTACGCAGCAGGTTCTTCGAAGTGCTTGAAATACGCATCGCGCCGGTCGAAGAGAGGTCAAAGCGCACGAAGGCGCCATAACTTAGCCAGCTGAACGCAAAAAACAGCGCCACGCTCAGTATCGTGGTCGCGCGCCGTGAAGCGAGAAACAGTTTGATATTTTCCATCAATGGCCTCGTCTGAAATTTTGAATGCTGATCTTATTCAGGAATAAGAACAATGCAGAGAATGAAATATAATAGAGGATGTCGCGCGTATCTAAAAGGCCGGAAGAAAGCGAGTCGGCATGCCATGACACCGAGAGAAATCCCAGCAATTCTTTAAACGGCCCGAAGAATTGCAGCACAGGCTGGTAGCCGAGCAGGTAGATAAAAAGGCAGGCGAGAAAGCTCAGCAGAAACGCAGTGATCTGGTCGCGCGTCAGCCACGAGATATAAAGGCCGAGCGCGATATACGCCGACCCTGAAAGCCACGCGCCGAGGTATGAGCCGATCAGTACCATAATGTCGGGTGAGGCGATGAAGAGTGCAATGAGCGGCAACACCATGGTTGTGGCGAGGGCAATGCCTAAGAAAATCAGCGCCGAGAAGTATTTACCCAGGATCAGTTCGAGTTCGTTAAAGGGCAGTGTCAGCAGTAGCTCCACGGTGCCGCTGCGGCGCTCTTCGGCCCACAGGCGCATCGTGATGACCGGAATAAAAGCCAGGTAAATCAGCTTCAGCATGTCGAACAGGCCCTGCAGCGAGTAACCGCGGTCGAAGAAGCGTGTTATAAAGAAGAAAAGAAAATTCACGAGGATGACGAAGATCCCCAGGAAGATATAGCCGATCGGCGTATTAAAATAATTCGCCAGTTCGCGGCGGTAGATGGTTTTGATATTTTTCCAGTCGATGTCGATTTTCTTCAGGATATCCATAGTTACTCCGGATCAGTTGGCTTTCATCGTCAGGCGTGCGAACACGTCTTCGATACTCTGTTTTTGCATGAAAAGTTCGCGCAGCGTCCATTTTTCTACCACGCAGAGTTGAAACAGTTTTTCATTGAAACCGGCGAGGGTTTCTGCGGTGAAGCGGGTCTCGGCGTCGGAAGAGGATGCCAGCTGTACGCTTTCACCCGGACCGATGAGGGACTGGATCTTACCGAGCGAGGCTGCCTGGTTGCCCTTGAGAGCGAATTCCCAGGTCTCGCGCCCTTCTTTCATGCGCTGTATTTTCTCCAGCTTCTCATCGAGCACGATGCGGCCGTCGGCGATAATGATCGCCCGCTCGCAGGTATCTTCAACTTCTTTCAGGATATGTGTGCTGAGGATAATGGTTTTCTCTTTCGAGAGCTCGCGGATTAGCTGGCGGATCTCATGGATCTGGTTGGGGTCGAGACCCGATGTCGGTTCGTCGAGAATTAACACCTGGGGATCGTGGAGCAATGCCGCCGCGAGGCCGACGCGCTGTTTATAACCTTTCGAAAGGTGCATGATGGGCGAATAAAGGTACTTGCCTAGGTCTGTAACTTTGACTGCCTTTGCAATTCCCTTTTCGGCCGCCGATTTTTCCATATCGCGGCTTTCGGCGATGAACTCCAGGAATTCAGAAACCAGCATATCGGGATACGAACTGGCGCTTTCAGGCAGATAGCCGATCAGCGCCTGAACTTCTTTGCGGTTTTTTTGTACATCGTGCCCGCCCACGGTCGCAGTGCCACCTGTGGGTTCATAGAAACCGGTGAGCATCCGCATCGTTGTGGTCTTGCCCGCGCCGTTGGGCCCCAACAGGGCTACAACCTCACCTTTACCGATGGAAAAGCTGATTTGTTTGACCGCTTCATAGGTACCAAAGTTTTTCTTTAAGGCCGAAACTGAAATCATGGGCCCTGAGATTAAAACCAAAACTCCCGCGTCAAGCGCAAAGCAGCGCTGTGGATGCCCAGTCGTCGCGAAGCATTGACGCCCTCTCTGAAATACCGGTTTCGACTAAGGCCTTAGGCCCGGGATAGCTCGTTTGTATAAGACTTTTCGTTTCATCAAAACCTCTTGGATACCCGTGACCGCGGTTGTCACTGCCGTGGCGCTGGGACTCGCCACGCACAAGAACCTCTACGCCCAGGCGGAGCGCTACCTCGGCAAAAAAATCAAAAAGATCGAGTTTAAGGGTAACGTTCACGTATCGCGCGATACGCTCTACCAGGATATCGTGCAGATGAAAGAGGGACAGACGCTGACGCTGCCTCTTCTGAACGGTGATATTAAGGCAGTCTTTGGCGAGGGTTCGTTTTCCTATGCCCGCGTCGAGGGTGAAGATTTAGACGGCGGTGTCGCTATTACCTTCCATGTCCAGGAAAGGCCGCGGGTAAAAGATATCACCTTTCTCGGGCTCGATGAACTGTCAGCCACCGACGTACAACAGGCGATTCCGCTCAAGGAAGACGACGTCTTTACAGAGCGTAAGATTGCTGATTCGATCCAGCGTGTGTTGGGCAAATACCGCGAAAAAGGCCTTTTTAACGCCAGCATCCGTGTGCGCAAAAGCGAAATCGATCCCAAGAAAAATACCATCAATATCACCTTTGTCATCGACGAAGGCGAACACATCAAAATCGCTAAAATTAACCTTTTGGGTGTAACGAAAGCCGACCCCGAAGATGTGCTGGCGGTTATGGAACTCGAAGAAGACGGCTTTATCGCCGACGGTACGTTCAAGAACGAAACTTTTGAGAAAGATAAAAACTCCATTTTGGATTTCTACAAGAACCAGGGCTTTCTCGACGTTGAGCTCGAAGACGCCCGTTACGATTACCGCTGGAAAAACCCCAAAACCCAGGAAGAACGCGTTATCGTCGTTACCTACAAGGTCAAAGAGGGTGATCAGTATTTCTACAACGGCTATGATCTTGCCTGGGATGAGCGTTTCCTGAACCCCACCACAAAAAAACAGCTCTTTTCCCGCGATAAGGTCGAAGAATTCTTTGAATACACGACCTCCGATGTTGGCCAGGTGCTCGATAACGGCAAGTTCACGCGTGACCGTGGCATTGTGAACTACCTCTATTCACAGGAAGGTTATATTTATGCGCGGGTGCAGCCTGAGCGCACCATCATTTCGCTGACTAAAGAGGGAATTGAAGAGAAAAAAAACTCCCCGCAGCAGAAAGAATCGGAAAAAGACGGCAAGGACTACTACAATCTCAAGAAGCTGACAAGGATACTCGAGAATAACCCGGAACTCAAGGGGAGAAAATTCGTTCATACGAAGTTTGTCGTGGCCGAAGGCGACAAAGGTTTTATTGAGAATATTATCGTCAAAGGGAATAAGAAGACCCTCGACAAGGTCATCCGCCGCGAACTCATCATCCACGAAGGTGAGCTGTTTAATTCAGAGTTGGTTCAGCGTTCGCGCGAACGCGTGCACAACCTGCAGTTCTTTAAAGAAGTGAACGTCGATGCCCGTCCGGGTTCGAGCGAAGGCAAAATGAACCTTGTCATCGACGTTGAAGAGCAGCCAACAGGAACTATTTCCCTGGGTGGTGGTTACGGTACCAACACCGGTTTTTCTATTTTCACTGAAGTCGCTGAAAACAACCTCAATGGTACGGGGCAGCGCGTTTCAGGCCGCGTCGAATTTGGTCCTTTGCGGACCGCCCTCGAAGCGTCGTGGACTGAGCCATGGTTATTTGATAAGCCCTGGTCGCTGACGCTCTCTGCGTTCTATATCCGCCGGCGGGTGCTTTCAGGTTCGATTAACATCGCAACCAACGACGAATCGGCGACGTATGACCTCGACACACTGGGGTTCACTGTCGGTATTGGCCACCGCTTCTGGGTGAACTGGGGCCACTACCATCGTTATACGCCGCAGCTTTCCATCGCCGGCAATGCCTCGAGTATGGTGGATGACCCGGTCTTTCTATTGGTACAGCGCGGCTGGCAGGTGAAGAACACGATTACCAACGGTATCTTCTATGATAACCGCGATAACATCTTTAACACCACGCGGGGTATGCGCCTTGAATTCTCGCATGATTTTGTCGGTAATGTTCTCGGCGGGCAAGACCACTTCATGCGATATTATCCCCAGGTGGATTACTTCTGGTGGTTGATGGACTTCACGTTCTTTAACCTGATCCGTAAAAACGTTCTGCGCCGCTGGCGCATTGTACAGGAAATCCGCGGGTCGGCGACCTTCACACAGCCGACCAAGCCGGTGTGGACAAGCCAGCAAAATGCGGATAACCCCTATGTAGAAATTCAGGACCGACTCTATATCGGCGGTTATGAAAGTCTCAGGGGCTGGACGCTGTTCGACTCCTTTTATGGAGATACGCTTGCCGGGCAAACATGGCGGCAGGGTGGTAGCCACCGGATTCTCTTCGGCAGTGAAATCCGTATTCCCGTCGAACCCTCGCTTTTTTGGCTAGTGCTCTTCTTCGACGCCGGTGCGCTTTACCAGAATTCGAGCGAGTACGCATTCTCTTCTACGACAGCGCAGGCCACGATACAGGCTTACAGTGATGCAGAGCTCAGCAAGCGTACATTTGCCCTGAGTTATTTCCGTTACAGCTGGGGTTTTGGTTTCCGTCTGCAGATTCCGATTCTGCCACTGCGTATTTATCTGGCCCAGCGCCTCTTGTGGGATGATAATCTGGGTTGGTTCAAAAACCACCCGCAACAACAGGGCTTTGAATTTGTGTTCGGTATCGGCGACCGCCGCTTTTAAGGCGTATGCCCGCGCGACTCGTTCTGCTGGCGCGTGAAGACCTGACGGAGATACTCCGCCAAATCAACGATGCGGTAAATGCCGGCTGGTCGCCTGAAAAAGAAGCACTATTGGGCCAGGTTGTCTCGCTCGAAAACCGTTCGTTCCAGAAGCTGGTATTGCCGGTCGCGTGTGACGAAACGCGCCTGCGCGATGCGGTTTTAGGCGTTGGCGAGGCGCTTGCGGCCTATGCAATCTTACCCGGAGAAAACCGTAATATACGCCTTGCTGTTTTTGACACGGACTCCACCTTCATCAACCAGGAAGTGATCGATGAAATTGCCGCCTATGCGGGCGTCAAAAAAGAAGTCGCTGAAATTACCGAGCGCGCCATGTTGGGTGAACTCGATTTTAACGAGGCGCTGCGCGAGCGTGTGCGGTTGCTCAAAGACCTATCTGAATCCGTGCTGCCTGAAATCCGGCGCACCAAACTTTCTTTTACGCGCGGGGCGAAAGAGTTCAGCGAGTGGCTGCACCGCAAAGGTGCGGCGACGTATCTGCTCTCCGGCGGCTTTTCTTTTTTTACCTCTGCATTCCGCCAGGAACTCGGTCTCACGGGCCAATTCGCGAATGAACTGGAAATTGTTGACGGGCGCCTGACGGGCAAGACCTTAGGCCCCATCGTGAACCGCGAACGCAAGGCCCTATTGCTGAAAGAACTCGCGCTGAAGCATGGCGTCAATCTCGCCGAAACGATTGCCGTGGGCGACGGGGCCAACGACATCGATATGGCAAAAGCCAGCGGACTGGGGATTGCCTTCTGTGCAAAGCCTGCGCTCCTCAGGGAAACTTTTGCCGCGGTCTTTGAACGCGACCTGCGCCTGATTGAGCACCTCATACATCCCTGATGACCAACCTCAGGCCGCTTTTTGACAAAAATGCGGCGGCGTTCACAGCGCGGCACCGCCTTGTTGGCTCTCCGGATTTTGGCGCCCTATGGCAGGCATTAACTGAGGCAGAACTTCAGGCGCTGGCCGAAGGTGTCGAAAAGGGCAGGTGGCTATGCAAGGGAAAGCTCCTGCACTCGGAACGCGACCCCCGGCGCGAGGCAACGCGGGCCGCCGAATCGTATGCCGCCGCGCAGGCTTTAATCTGTATATCGGCAGGCGCGGGATATCTCTTCGCCGCATTACCGGCAGGGGTCAGAAAGGTTTTGCTGATCGAAAGCGATCCCTTTTGCCTGGCTGCGTTTTTTCTTTCGGGTGAATTCCTCACATTCCACGGCGAGCTGACGCTTTTTGCCGACCCTTTAACGCGCGCTGATGCGCTCGAAGAAATTCTGCCGTGGCTACAGGGAAAAAATCTCAAACGCACACTGATTTACTGCCATGCGGCGATGCTGCAGATTGACAAGCCGCGCCTGACGCGCACGTATGAGCGCGTCGTGCAGCTCTTTGAAAAACGCAGCGTCAACCAGGCGACGATTGTGAAATTCCAGCAGCTCTGGAACAAAAATATTTTTCTCAACCGTCGCGCGATTGCCGCAGGCGGTACGATGAAATCCATATGGGAGGGAAATCCGCCCGAAGCCATTGTGCTTGCGGGTGCAGGCCCGTCGCTGGGGGCATCGCTGCCAGATCTCAAACAATACCGCAACCGCTTTGTTCTCTTTGCTGCCGATACGGCGCTCATACCCCTCAGCAAAGCGGGCATCCAGCCGGATTTCGTCTTTTCTGCCGACCCGCAATGGCTGAACCATTATTTTGCCCAAACCAGTGCGGCGGCGCATTCTGTCTGGGTGATGGACCCCGTTGTTTGTCCCGCGATACCGCGGCATGCGCAGGGCCTCGGGGCGACGGTGCTGTTCTGGAACAATGTTTTCCTCGCCGACGTGCATTTTCGCAGCGAAGATCGCGGTGATGTCGCGCATGGCGGCTCGGTATCGACGAATGCATTTGATGTCGCGATGCACTGGCTGAGGCGGCGTGACGCGACGGACACGGGAAAACTCATTCTCGTCGGGCAAGATCTCTCGTTCAGCAACCGCCAGGCGCATACCAAGGGCGCTGTGCTTGAGGCGCAGGTCTATGCGCATGCAACGCGGCTGCGCACCATGGAGCAGCACAATTACCGGCAGATGACGGCGATGCCGGTGCTCTGGCAGCGGGGTATCAGGCAGGAAAAGGTGAGGACGAACGGCAAGCTCAGGATCTTCCACGACTGGTTTGAGGCGCGCGCTGCGGAGTGCGATAAGGAAAAAATCCGGCTCATCAATGCGACTGTCGACGGTGCCTACCTCAACGGCTTTGAACATCTTTCACTCGGCGATGCGCTTGCGTCGGTTCCCAACGGGGATTTCCACTTTGCCCCAAAGCCACAGTTTCCCAGGCCAGAGATTCATGGCAATGCGGATTTACTTTCCCGGCTCGAACGGATACAGAAAATCATGGCTGAAAATGCGAAGTGGGCCGCAGTGCACAATCCCGATTCCGCGACCGTTGAACGGCTCAACCGCAATGATGCCGAATTCAAAAACCTGGGTTTTGCCAAAGAAATCGTGGCACTCAACGCGCAGGCATTAATCCTGAAAATCACCGAACAGGGTGATGAGGTCGATGCGCCGGAGTTTTACCGGGCGATGGCACGTGCCGCGCGGGCGATCCGTCACTGGGCGGGCAAGGTCTTTTAGACCAGCAGTTTCCTGAAAGGAAACTGTTAGATCTTCAACTTCAAATATTTTGCCGAATGCCGCCGCGTCTTGGTGAGGAGTGCCGCGTTCTTTTCGAGCGATTTGCCATAGGTCGGAATCATATGTTTGAGCTTCTTTTGCCACGCCGCCGACTTCATATTGGTTTCAAAACACCGGGCGAGAATATCGATCGCTATCGCTACCGACGTCGAAGCGCCGGGGGATGCGCCCAAGAGAGCAACCAGCGAGCTGTCATGGGCGGCGATAATTTCTGTGCCGAATTCAAGCACGCCGCCTTCTTCTTCATCGGCACGTATGACCTGGACGCGCTGACCGGCGACCAAGAGTTCCCAGTCTTCGTTCTTTGCCGTCGGCATAAATTCGCGCAGCGCATTCATGCGCTCGTTATGAGACTGGCTCGCCTGTTGTATCAGGTATTTGGTCAGTGAAATGTTGTGAAGTCCTGCCGCAATCATCGGGATGAGATTTTTGAATTCGAGGGACTTCATGAGGTCGAGATAAGAGCCCTTTTTCAGGAATTTTGTAGAGAAGCCGGCGTAGGGGCCGAACAGGAGTTCCTTTTTACCGTCGATATAACGCGTATCGAGGTGAGGCACCGACATGGGCGGGGTGCCGCCCGATGCCCTGCCATAAACTTTCGCCTCATGGCGTTCGATGATGTCCCTGTTCTTGCAGCGCAGCCATTGCCCGCTGACGGGAAAGCCGCCGTAGCCCTCGGCTTCCTCAATATCAGATTTTTCGAGCAGCGGCAGCGCGCCACCTCCGGCTCCGATGAAGACGAAGTTTGAATCGACGTGGAATTTTTTCTTTTTCTTCAGGTTGACGACCGTCATATTCCATTGCCCGTTTTTATCGCGGTGCAGGTCGCGGACTTCGTGGTTGTAATAGACCGTGATCCCGGCGCGGTTGTCGAGATAATCGAACAGGCTGCGAGTCAGGTTGCCGAAATTGACGTCGGTACCGTAATCGACCCGTGTCGCCGCGATCTTTTGTTTGGCGTCCCGGCCGTCCATAATCAAAGGCGCCCACTTTTTGATATCCTCAGCATTTGTGGTGAATTTCATACCCTTGAAAAGCGGACTCTTGGTAAGGCCGGCATGGCGTTTTTTCAAAAACGCCGCGTTTTCATCACCCCAGACAAAACTGATGTGCGGCACCTGGCGGATGAACTTTTCCGGCGACTGGAGATAACCCTTATGCGCGAGATGCGCCCAGAACTGTTTTGAGACTTCGAACTGCGATGCGATTTTCATCGCCTTGGAACAATCGACGACGCCTTTTTTCTTTTCCGGAGTATAATTGAGTTCGCAGAACGCCGAATGCCCGGTGCCGGCGTTGTTCCAGGCGTCGGAGCTTTCACGCGCCGCTTCGCCGAGACGCTCGAAGACAGCGATTGTCAGGCCCGGCTCGAGCTCTTTGAGCATCATCGCCAGCGTAGCGCTCATAATTCCGGCGCCGATCAGTACAATATCGGGCGTCTCACGGATATCATACCATTCTTTGTTTTCTGAAGCCATACGCGTCAGATTTTCTTTCTTCTTCTTACCAAATATCATTGCGGAATTTTTTTCGTCAGGATTACCTGGTTGCCTTTTTCATTGAAGGTTACCGTGTCGAAGACATTGCGTGTCATGATGATACCGCGGCCGTGTTCCAGCATGGCGAGGTAGGGGTCTGTTTTAGCCCGGTCGAGAAAGGTATGGTGATCAAACCCGTCACCCTCATCAGTGACGCGGAACATCAGTGCGCGGCCGTTGATGAGATAATCGACAAACACGCGCCGGGCAGCATATTTCTGCTCTTTCTGGCGCGCCAGCAGAAACTCCATATAGTCAGATTTTTCAATGGCGCGCGACTTTTCGTCAAAGGTGATGCCGAGATTGCCATGCTCGATGGCGTTGACGAGAATTTCCCGGAAACAGATTCTGATTGTGTTAACCACGGCAGTGGTAAAATAACGCGTCAGGCGTTCGGTGAGTTTTTGACTCAGGATCTCAGCATGTGTGACGTTGTTAGATATGACATAGCGGCCCTTTTCCTTGTCGAGAAAGCGCTGTGAGATATCCTGTTCGATGCGCGATATCTTGCCGATGAGCTCGGCCGCATCGGCGACGTCGGGTTTTTGCAGCGTGATCTGCACATCGACGGGTTCATACATGTGCTTTTTGCGCAGTGACGTACGGAAGCCTACCAGCTTTTTGCCTTCGGCAAAGGCACGCATATGTTCGCGCACGATACCGCGGTTGAGATTCGGGTCACCCTCGAGACCGTCGGGGATGAAATCATACAGCTTCTCGCCGATCATCTCTTCAGGGTTAAAACCGAGCAGCGTACGCGCGGTCTGGTTCATACTCAGGATCTCGCCGGCCTCGTTCATCTGGAATATCATGTCGCTCGAGTCGTCGACCAGGTGGCGGTACTTGGCTTCGGCCATCTCAAGCTTGGGTATGGTTTCGTTCAAGAGGCCCTGTGTGTGATTTTTCTCGTGGGCGAGCAAACGCTCCGTCAGGTGCACCTGTTTCCAGTTATAGACCGAGTAGATAAAGAGCAGGCCAAAGGCGACGAACCAGCAAAGATAGCCGCCGATTTCCGCTATGTCGGGAGGAATAGGGTAGAGCGGCGTGATATATTTGTAAGAAGCCAGTGAAGCCACAATCCCCAGCATCATCACCAGCGTATGAAAGAGGACATCCCCCCATCTGCCGAATTCGTAGATGATAAAGACAACCGGCAATACACTGAACAGAATCAGGTGAATATGCACCCTCTCGCCGAGATAGACGGCGAGCAGAACACAGTACGCCGTATAAGAAATTGTGCTCAGGTAAGTGACACGGAAAGAACCCGTGCGGTTTTTGTACCAGGTAATGAGGCCGATGAAAAGGGGAAACGCGGTATTGGCGATCGCGAAGGGCAGAAAATAACTGATATAGCGGTTAAAATCCTGCCGCAGCAGAAAAAACAAGATCACAAGTTCGACGATGACGAGAAAGGCGTTGGCGAGAAAATTCAGCGAGAGCAAAAGGTTGAGAACACGATTGAGCTTGATCTCTGTGGGCGTGGAAAAATGCCGCTGCCCCGAGGTCAGATAATTTTCCCACAACGCCGCGGTGCGCTTCAACATGGCCTTAACCGCCGTCACGGCACAGCGAACCAGTGCATCGTAAAGGAGATTGCGCGGCAACGGCGCATTTGCCCGCCGGTCTTTGACTTGACCGCGCGGCCGGAAAAACAAAACACAAAAAATGTCGACGAAGAACGAGTGGGGTAGCCGCCTCGGAATTATTCTGGCGGTGACCGGTTCTGCCGTTGGCCTCGGTAACTTCCTGCGCTTTCCCGGGCTCGCCGCCAAGTACGGCGGTGGCACGTTCATGATTCCCTACGTGACCGCATTTCTGCTGCTGGGTTTACCGATCGCTTACATCGAATGGGCAATTGCGCGTTACGGTGGCACGCGCGGCTTCCACAGCGCTCCCGGCATCTTCCGCGTGCTCTGGTCGCATAAAGCCGCGCCTTATCTGGGGGTGCTCGGGCTCATTGTGCCTGTGGGAATCTACATGTATTACGTTTTCATCGAAGCCTGGTGTCTCTATTATGCATGGGGATTCATCACCGGGGCACTCAATCTCGGCACCGACGTCGCGGCATACAAAGGCTTTTTCGAGAGTTTTACCGGTTCGGGGGGGAACGGTAGCTTATTCCATGGTTTTTCTCCCGCGCTGATTTCACTCCTCATCTGCTACGTGTTTAATTTCTTCTTTGTTTACCGCGGCATTGCCGGTATCGAACGTATCAGCCGCTGGGGCATGCCAATTCTGCTCGTGATCGCCCTCATTGTGCTTGTACGTGTCATGACTTTGGGCACTCCCAACCCGGCATTTCCCGAACGTAACGTCGTCAACGGCCTGGGGCATTTGTGGAATCCACCGCAGCAGGGTATTCTCACTTCGCTCGCCAATGCGCAGCTGTGGATGGACGCTGCGGGGCAGATCTTTTTTTCCCTCTCTGTTGGCTTCGGCGTGATCATTAACTACGCCAGTTACCTGAATAAAAAAGACGACATCATGCTATCGGCGACTACGGCTGCAGCGGGCAATGAATTTGCCGAAGTCGCACTCGGGGGGCTCATCACTGTGCCAGCAGCATTTGTTTTTCTCGGCGCGGCTGGCATCGGCGGTACCTTCGGCCTGGGCTTTGTCTCTTTGCCCGCGGTTTTTGCGCACATGCCCTTAGGCCAGGTCTTCGGCGCTTTATGGTTTTTCCTGCTGTTCATCGCCGCGATCACCAGTTCGGTTTCGATGATCCAGCCGGGTATAGCCTTTCTCGAAGAGGGGCTCAATCTCGACCGCAGAAAAAGTTCGGCGGTTCTGCTGCTCATTACCCTGGGGGGATCTCTCTTTGTGGCCTATTATTCTGCCGGGCTCGAAGCATTGGATACCATGGACTTCTGGGCGGGAACCTTCTTTATATTCGTGCTGGCGCTTTTCCAGGTGATTGTCGCGGGCTGGCTGTTCGGCGTCGAAAACGTGCTCGCCGAAGCGGCGCAGGGGTCGCGTATGCGGATTCCCAAAATTTTGCCATTCCTTATCAAGTATGTCTGCCCGGCTTTTCTCGGCACGGTGTTTGTTTTCTGGTGCATACAGAAATTGCCTGAGCAATGGACAAAGATGCAGACCAACCCCGTGACACAGTTTACGGTGATTTTTCTGGTTGCGGCGCTGGCGCTCTTCCTGGTTTTCACACATTTTGCCGTGCGTAACTGGCAGAAACGTAAAGCGGGGGTACCCGTATGACCACCGCGGGCTGGATTGTCATGGCCTTATCCGTGACCTCGGTAACCGTGTTTTTCTTTTACAGCCTCTACCTGGCGCTGCGAAAAGACCGGTAGTTGAAATATCAGATGCCTTTGAATGGTTGGTAAAATTTAGCGGCAGAAGTTAGTCACCCGCAACGTTATATCTTTTTGCAAATTTGCTTTTCTCAACTACTGAAATAGTGCCAAAGAACGCGCCGGTGAAACAGGTATTTCGCGAGGAAATAAAGAAATTTCTGTTTAGATACTTGGCCAGGGTCTCAAGATAATGAATGGACTGACCATCCATCGCAAACTCAGCAGGGACCTGAATCAGTGCAGCATGCATTTTTGTATTGCCCGAAAAATCTCTTAGAATAGCTTCTTTTATTTGCTCGAGTGGGTCTTTGCCAGGGCATCCGAAAAGAAAAATCTGTATCTCTGTCCCGATTGTTTTGCATTCGACCTTAAAAGGCATGCTGGCTTTAGAAAACAGCATTTCATTCGTCAACGTAAGCGCATCCTTGATCTTTTCCATCAAGTGTTGTAATGTTGCCGGTTTTGCGATGTAACCAATCGCGCCGAGTGCATTAGCCTTGAGAACCGATTCCCGGTCTTTGGAGCCAGTCAGCATTAACACGGGTGGCATTTTTATTTTTTGCTTATTTGCCTTCTCCAGAAGTGTAAAACCGTCAAGCTTGGGCATATTGATGTCGCAAAGCATTAAGTCAAAATGCCCCTCGCCGAGCAGATCCAGGGCGAGTTGGCCATTTTCAGCATGGTGCAGGATGAAATTGAAGCGCTGTAATGCGGCCAAAATGAATCTTACGTATTGTTCATCATCGTCAACAATTAATATATGATATATTTTTAGTTTGCTGCTGTCGGGCATCTGCGCGCATGACATAGAATCTTCCCTGTTTTTCAACAACATCTTGAAACGGAAAAGCCGCTTTTCGGTGAGCGAGTTCAGCTTCAACATCCGATTTACGCCGTTTCGCGCCCTTTTATTTATGTACGCGAAGCAGCCTTGAATCCCGTTTCTCATTATCCATGGTGAAAAAATCCGCATTCCTGAGACTCTTCATCTTCACAGCTTTGCTGTACTCCGGTGCCGTTTTCTCCGCCGCTCCGCGGCGGCGCCTCATTATCTGGTCGATCGATGGTTTCGCCGCTGGCTATCTCACGAATCCCGATTTCCAGAAAAGCGCCGTCTGGCAGCGGTTACTCCGGCGCGGCAAGGTTTTCGCACCTGTGGAAACCACGATCCCGGCGGTGACCTATCCCGCGCACACGGCCATGGTGACAGGCGTTGATACCGCAATGCACCGCCTGCATTCAAACCATCCGGTTGACCCCTTTAATCTCTCCAAAGACGGCTGGACATGGTATAGCGAAGACATCCATGCAAAGCCGCTCTGGGATTTCGCCCGCGAGCAGGGCAAATCGGTCGCCAACATCATGTGGCCCGTCACGATGCTGGGCACGGGCCGGATCAAATACCATATTCCGCAATTCGACCGCGCGAGGGGGCCCGAAGAGCTGAAACTCATGCGTGCGATATCGACACCGGGGCTGCACCGTGAAGTCGAAGCACATACCCAGGTGCAGCTCAATGAACATTCGGGCGATGCCGAGCGTATCCGCGCGGGCAAATATATCTGGAAAACAAAAAGGCCCGACCTGATGTTGCTCTATAATCCGGGACTCGATACCCTGGAGCATGGGAACGGTGCGTATTCCGCCGCCGCGCTCGCGCACCTGGAATTTTTAGGGGCAGAGATTGAGTTATTCCTGAAAGAACAGGGGAAACTTCGCGCGCGCGACCGCACCGCTGTGCTGATTGTCTCAGACCATGGTTTCATGACGTTTCACGGCAAATGCCATCCCAACGCGATTCTAAAGAATATGGGCTACATCGATGCGGCAAAACAACGCTGGCAGTATGCCTTCGACACTGCGGGTGGTGTGGCGCGGCTGGTCGCCAATAACAATGCGCCGGCTTTCAGAAAGCAGGAATTCGGCGATATCTTAACGCAGAATTGTCCCGATATCGAGCTGGTTGCGGCTGGGCATGAGGACTTTGCCCGTTTGAAATCCCGTTACGATGCGAAAGCCCAGGTCTTTTTGGTGGGTCGCGCCAATGTGCTCATGAGCGCTTCAGCGAATAAAGAGATCTACAACGCCGAAGCCACGGGGCATACGCATGGCTTTTTGCCCGACCGTCCCGATATGCATACGCTGGCGATCGCTTTTACTCCCGACCGCAGAAGCCCCGTCAAAATCACACAAACGAAGGATACCTTTCGCTTCGCCTGTTCATGGCTGAAGCTGAAGTGCCCGGCCCGAAAGCGCGTGGCTCAGTGAAAAAGCCGCCCGAAAACCGGAAACGCTGAATTTTGCCCGTTACCGGGCAAAATCACGCAAAACGCTCAGCTGATCAGGCGAATTCACGGCTTTTTTAGGCGCCCGGTGGGACATAATAAAAAATGTATCAAAATAAAAATTCGATCCGTCGAAAATCAAATATAATGGCCGCCAAACGTAACTTCGTCAGCAACTTCAAGGAATACCTGAGTCTGGAGCGGGGGCTCTCTGAGAACAGTATATTCTCTTATATCTCTGACGTCCACAAACTCGAAAAATTTCTGACGAAGGAAAAGAAGCAGCTACAGTCCGGCTCGCAAAAAGATATCACGAACTTCCTGCGCGAAGAGTCACGCAAGAAGCTTTCGAGCCGCACGCGCGCCCGGGTTGTGGCTTCGCTGCGCCAGTTCTATGGTTATCTCGAAAACCGCAAGCTGATCGAAACCAACCCGATGCAGATGATCGAGGCGCCGAAGATCGAAAAGGCGCTGCCAGATTTTCTCACGCAGGATGAAATTCGTAAATTATTCTCTGTTTTCCGCGAAGAGAGTTTGCTCGAGCTGCGCGACAAGACGATGTTCGAATTTTTGTATTCTGCCGGCCTGCGTATTTCCGAAGCCTGCACACTGCTTCTGCCCGACGTCGACCGCGAGAACCAGGTTCTGACCATCAAAGGCAAGGGCGGCCGCGAGCGCCTTGTGCCCTATGGTGAAGTTGCATCCCGTTTGCTCGACCACTATATGGACAAGGCGCGCAATGAAATTCTCAACCAGTATGAATCCGAATTCGTCTTTGTTTCGAAAAAGGGCGGGGCACTTTCGCGCAAGAGTGCATGGCGCTTGCTCAAACGCTACATGAAGCGCGCCGGCATCGGCCGCAATATCACGCCGCACACGCTGCGCCATTCTTTCGCCACCCACCTTCTGCAAAACAAGGCGGATCTCCGCTCTGTGCAGGAACTTTTGGGCCACATGGATATTGCCACGACACAGATCTATACCCATCTCGCGAACAACGAACTCAAGAAGACCCACGAAGAATTTCACACCCGGAGCTAAGCCGCCATTTGCTGCTTGTTCTCGACCATTTTGCGCACAAAATGATAATGCATCGCCTCGCGTATGCACAGCTCATTGACCGCCACGCCGTCAAAATCGGCGACTGATTTCGCCACCCTCAGCACATTCAGCCAGGAACGCATTGTCAGCCGTTCACTGGCAGCATAGCGTTCGAAGATTCGTGTCGGGTTCAGCTGGGCAAACAGGTTGTAGAGTGTAGCAGCCTCCATTTCGTTATTCAAGAGCCCGTTGTTGTCGCGGCGCGAAAGTGCGCGCGCTGCGGCGATACGCGCAGATAGTTCAGCGGTGGTGAATTGTGTCTGTGCGTCATGGGTCTCGGGTAAATCGTTCAGGTTGAGTTCGATCGAGATGCGGTCGAGAAAAGGCCCGACAATTTTCGAGAATTGCGAGAGGCTGGTGCGCGACGGACAGCCACACTTCAGCTCGCGTGAAAATAATTTGCCGCAGCGGCACGGGTTTGCCGCGGCGATGAGCTGAAAATCCGCGGGGTAGGTGACATGGCCACGCGCCCGTGCGATCGAAATCTTTTTTTCTTCCAGTGGTTCCCTGAGGCTCTGCAATGCCTCGTTGCGGAACTCGGGCAATTCATCGAGAAAGAGTGTGCCCGTATGCGCGAGGCTGATTTCACCCGGCTTCGCTGTAGTGCTGCCACCGACGAGGGCCGGGGTCGATGTCGTATGGTGCGGCGAGCGAAACGGACGTGTGCGTATCAGTTCACCTTCGGTGAGCCCTGCGATCGAATAGATCTGCGTGGCTTCAGCCGCCTCGTCGAAAGTCAGCGGGGGTAATAGGTGGCGGTAGGCACGCGCGAGTAAACTTTTTCCCGAACCGGGAGATCCCACCATGAGCACATGGTGCCTGCCGACGGCGGCGATGGCCAGCGCGCGTTTTGCCGAACCCAGGCCGAAGATCTGTTCGACAGAAATTTCAGGCTGGATGATATCGGGTTCATAGAGATGCCCTTCGCGGGGCTCGATGCCACCCTGCGTGAAAGCGGGCAGTTCACGCAAGGATGCCAGCGAGAACACTTCGATGCTTTTAGGCGCGGTGACGCCACGCGTCTCCGATTCGGGAATGATAAGGCGGCTGACGGCGGGCTGCGATGCCGCAAAAATGGCTGCAGCAGCAATGCCGCGCGCGGGCCCCAGCGAGCCGTCGAGTGACAGAGCGCCCAGAAGCGCGGTATTCTGGAACGCTGCCTGCGGCAACTGGCCTGAAGCCACAAGTACGGCGGCCGCCATCGCCGCTTCCATGAGCCCGCCTTCTTTGGGCGTGTCATTGGGTGAGAGGTTGATGACAATATTCTTTACCGGAAAATGAAAACCGGCGTTGGTGATGGCCGAGCGAATACGGTCACGGCTTTCGCGCACAGCATGGTCGGGCAGGCCGACAATGGTGAGATTGGGTAAGCCTTGCAGTATATCCGCCTCGACGGTGATGAGGGTTGAGTTAAAGCCGGGTCTGCCGGCCGTTAAGATTTTTGCGATCATATTAGTTTCCTATTTATTAAATACCCAAAAATGCCGGTTTTTTCTCACGCCCCGGAAAAAATCCGCTATACTTGTAGCGGACGGGGCAGGGAAATCGGTTCCCGATTCGGTTCTCACCCTGTCTGACTTTCGGGAAATGCACATTTATGCAGGAATCGATAAATACAAAATACCGTAAGCCGCTACCCGGCACGAAGCTCGACTATTTCGATGCGCGTGCGGCCGTGAATGAAATTGAGCCTGGCGCATACGAAAAGCTTCCCTATACTTCACGCCTCTTCGCCGAGAATCTCGTGCGCAAGTGCGACCCGGCTCTGATCACCGATGCCCTCAAACAACTCATCTACCGCAAGCGCGATCTGGACTTCCCCTGGTATCCCGCGCGCGTCGTCTCGCATGACATTTTAGGCCAAACTGCGCTTGTTGACCTCGCTGGTCTGCGCGATGCAATTGCCCAAAAAGGCGGAGATCCCTCGAAGGTGAACCCTGTCGTACCGACGCAGCTGATCGTCGACCACTCCCTCGCCGTCGAACACGCGGGTTTTGAAAAAGACGCGTTTGCGAAGAACCGTGCAATTGAAGACCGCCGCAACGATGATCGCTTCCACTTCATTAACTGGACGGCGAAGGCATTCGAAAACGTCGACATCATCCAGCCCGGCAACGGCATTATGCACCAGATCAACCTCGAGAAGATGTCGCCGGTCGTGCACGCGCAAAATGGTGTGGCGTTCCCCGACACGATGGTCGGTACAGACAGCCACACGCCGCATGTCGATGCGCTCGGAGTACTCGCGGTGGGAGTCGGCGGTCTCGAAGCTGAGAGTGTTATGCTGGGTCATCCATCCTACCTGCGCCTGCCCGATATCATTGGGGTCGAACTGACTGGTAAACCCCAGCCTGGCATTACCGCGACCGACCTTGTGCTTTACCTCACCGAATTCTTAAGGAAAGAAAAGGTTGTTTCAGCTCACGTCGAGTTCTATGGCGAAGGTGTGCCGCACATGACCTTGGGCGACCGCGCGACGATATCGAACATGACGCCCGAATACGGTGCGACTGCCGCGATGTTCTTCATCGACAAACAGACGATCGACTATCTCAAGCTCACAGGCCGCGACGACGAGCAGGTGAAGCTGGTCGAAACCTATGCGAAAGAAGCGGGCTTTTGGGCGGATAGCCTGAAGACCGCGGAATATGAGCGCGTATTGAAATTTGACCTCTCGACGGTGAAGCGCACTCTTGCCGGTCCCTCGAACCCGCACAAACGCCTGACGACGACTGACCTCGCCGAGCGCGGCGTTTCGGGTAAGTGGGATGATGTTCCGGGCCAGATGCCTGACGGCGCCGTAATCATTGCCGCGATCACAAGCTGTACGAATACTTCAAACCCCCGCAACGTCGTTGCCGCGGGCCTCATTGCGCGCAACGCCAATGCGAAGGGACTTACCCGCAAACCGTGGGTAAAATCTTCACTCGCGCCTGGGTCTAAAGTGGTGCAGCTCTATCTCGAAGATTCGAAACTTTTGCCCGAGCTCGAGAAGCTCGGCTTCGGCATCGTCGCCTTTGCCTGCACGACCTGCAACGGCATGAGCGGCGCGCTGGACCCGAAAATCGAGAAAGAAATTTTGGACCGCGATCTCTATGCAACCGCTGTGCTTTCCGGAAACCGGAACTTTGACGGCCGTATTCACCCGCGTGCAAAGCAGGCTTTTCTCGCCTCACCGCCGCTCGTTGTGGCGTACGCAATCGCGGGAACAATCCGCTTTGATATCGAAAAAGATATTCTCGGCAATGACGCGCAGGGCAACCCTGTGCGCCTCAAGGACATTTGGCCCACAGATGAAGAAATTGACGCGATTGTAGCAAAGAGCGTTAAACCCGAGCAGTTCCGCAGTATATACGACCCGATGTTCAATACGAAAACCGACCGCAGCCAGAAGATCAGTCCCCTCTATGACTGGCGCCCGCAAACCACCTACATCCGCCGCCCGCCGTATTGGGACACGGAAGGTGTCGGCGCACTCGCTGCGTACCCGCGCACTCTGAAGAATCTGCGGCCGCTTGCAGTTCTCGGTGACAATATTACAACCGACCACCTTTCACCATCAAACGCGATCGAACTGAACAGCGCTGCGGGAGAATATCTCGCGAAGATGGGTTTACCCGAAGAGGATTTTAACTCTTACGCAACGCACCGCGGCGATCATTTGACCGCGCAGCGTGCAACGTTCGCGAATCCCAAACTTTTTAACGAGATGGTGCTCGATGACAAGGGTGCTGTGAAACAAGGCTCACTTGCCCGCGTCGAGCCCGAAGGCAAGGTCATGCGCATGTGGGAGGCGATTGAAACCTATATGAACCGCCACCAGCCGCTCATCATTATTGCCGGCGCCGACTACGGCCAGGGCTCGTCGCGCGACTGGGCCGCAAAAGGCGTGCGCCTCGCAGGCGTCGAAGTCATCGTCGCCGAAGGTTTTGAGCGCATCCACCGCACCAACCTCGTCGGTATGGGAGTGCTCCCCCTCGAATTCAAGGCCGGTGAAAACCGCAATACCTATAAGATTGACGGCACGGAAGTTTATGCGGTCGAAGGCAAAATTTCACCGCGTGCGACGCTGACTGTTGTCATTACACGCAAGAACGGTGAGACGGCGAAAATTCCCGTTACTTGCCGTCTCGATACGGCTGACGAAGTTGCGGTCTATGAGGCGGGCGGTATTCTGCAGCGTTTTGCGAATAACTTTCTGCAAAAGGGCGCTTAGCCCCACGTCATTGAAAGCCAAGGCGATCGACTACAGCAAAACCCTTCGTGTCAGCCAGTCGGCAAAGCATGGCCGTGGCGTGTATGCGACGGAGCAGATTCCGAAGGGCGTCCGCGTCATCGAGTATGTCGGCAAGCGCGTTTCGGTTAAAGACAGTGATGCGATCGGCGAGCAGCAGATGCGCGTCGGAAAAAAGGGCGGCGGCCATGTTTACCTCTTCACACTGAACAGCCGGTACGACATCGATGGCAACGTTGCCTGGAATAAGGCGCGCCTCATCAATCACTCCTGTGATCCGAATTGCGAAGTCAATATCATCCAGGGCCGCATCTGGGTGCTTGCGAAACGCGCGATTGCCGCGGATGAAGAGCTTACCTATGACTATGGTTTCAACATGGATTCATGGCAAGACCATGTCTGCCTGTGCGGCACCTCGAAATGCCAGGGTTATATTGTATCTGCCTCGCGGCGGGGCGCCCTGGCGCGCGTGCTGAAAACCGCGCGGCGTTAATCCTAATTCTTGTTCAAAATATGGAAAATCTGATCTTTTAACGATAAACGTTTTCTTTTCAGTTCTTCCATATGTATGTCGGTCTGTAAGCTGCCCGCTTGCTCTTCCTTCTCAATTTCATGGGTCAGGGCGCTGTGTTCATCTGCCAGTTTCTGGAAATGCCGGTCTGAGGTTTTCAGGCTGATGATTTTTTCACGGTATTCGGGAAATTCCTGGTGCAGGTCGTGGTGTTTTTCTGTCATGATAGCCGCTTAAAAAGCAGCACCGGGCAGGTAAAGAAGAATAAGGGATGTATATATCTTTAAATGGCGTTTTCAGGGTGCTATTTCCCTTTTCGGCATGTCAAAATTCCCCGACCTGAACCTATGAGCAGCGCACCCCAGATCAAAATCCCGGCCACGTATATGCGTGGTGGCACAAGCAAAGGCGTCTTCTTTCGCCTGCAGGATCTACCTGCGTCGGCGCAAACGCCGGGTAAGGCGCGCGATGCTCTGCTCTTGCGCGTGATTGGCAGCCCTGACCCGTATGGCAAGCAGACCGACGGCATGGGTGGGGCGACATCGAGTACCTCAAAGACTGTTATTGTTTCTAAAAGCATCCAGCCCGATCATGATGTGGATTACCTCTTCGGCCAGGTCGCGATCGACAAGGCCTTCGTTGACTGGAGCGGTAACTGCGGTAATTTAAGCGCAGCCGTCGGCCCGTTCGCCATCAGCGGCGGTCTTGTTGCGGCGGATCGTATCCCGAAAAACGGTTTGGCGACGATACGCATCTGGCAGGCAAACATAAAGAAGACAATCATCGCGCACGTGCCGATGACCAACGGCGAAGTCCAGGAAACCGGCGATTTCGAACTCGACGGAGTCACGTTTCCCGCGGCAGAAGTGCAGCTCGAATTTATGGAGCCGGCGGATGGCGAAGGCGCGATGTTCCCTACGGGCAATGTCGTCGATGAGCTCGATGTGCCCGGTGTCGGCAAGTTCAAGGCGACGATGATCAACGCGGGAATTCCCACTATTTTTCTGAATGCCGAAGATATCGGCTATAAAGGTACCGAATTGCAGGGCGATATCAACAATGATGAGAAGGCCCTTGCGAAATTTGAAACCATTCGCGCCTATGGTGCGATCAAAATGGGATTAATCAAGAATATCGCAGAAGCGGCGTCACGCCAGCATACGCCGAAGGTCGCCTTTGTGGGTAAACCCGCCGACTATGGCGCTTCGAGTGGCAAAAAAGTCGCGGCCTCTGAAATCGATCTCAATGTTCGTGCTCTGTCGATGGGTAAACTGCACCATGCGATGATGGGCACCTGCGCGGTGGCGATTGGTACTGCAGCTGCGGTGCCAGGTACACTCGTCAATCTCGCAGCAGGCGGTAAGGATCGCGAAGTTGTTAACTTTGGCCATCCTTCCGGGACACTGCGCGTTGGTGCCAAAGCTGCCAACAAAGCGGGTGAGTGGGTTGTGGAAAAAGCGATCATGAGCCGCAGTGCCCGCGTGCTGATGGAAGGTTTTGTTCGCGTGCCGGGAGATGCGTTTTAAGGCGGCGAAGTCGCGAAACAATAGACGCGCGCCATCGTGTTGCACGCAACTGAGACACTAAATTCCCAATTTGTGGTCGTCGCTGCTAGATCACCGGCATTCACCACCGTCGCGTCGGCTGTTGACCAGTCACCGGGGCATGAATTCGTGTAGCCGCCCAGAGTCGTGGAACCCGTCCAGACGTTTCCAGACGCGATATCTACTTTTTGTTCCGTGAATTTAATCGGGTTTTGTAGCGCGGTGCTAAAGGATGCTGCGGTATGCGTACTAAAAATCACGGCATCGCGCGTATTGTACCAGGGTGTCGGGATGTTTGTCGTACAGCCGACGGGATATCCAATGGAACGGCAGGGTGGGTTGTAGGCAGGCGCGCCGGCTATTCCCAGGAAAGCTTTGAATTCATGCGCGCTGTGCTTGCGCAAGTTATTTGCCGCCGCGGCTTTGGTGCAGGCACAGTCGACCTTGGCAAGGCCGGTCTTTGAATTACATTCGGCATACGGTTGTGTTGCCATATCACCTGTAGTTTGCCATGAACTGACAAATGCGTAGAAACGATCCGTAAACGTTTCACCAGCGACCCCGGGATTTTCTAATTTATTCACCAGTTCATAGTTATTGCAGCGCTGCAGGCCAGTGAGCATGGGGAGCAGAAATACCACCCGGGCTAAAACCAGGGAGATACCCGAAACAACGCTACGCTTTCTCATTGTTAAACCGTCGCTGGCTCGGCATTGAATGCATTGTCAAATAACTTATCTTGCGGGTTGTCCGTTGCGCGTAAGCCGGTAAGCAGTAATCACTTTACAGGCACAGGAATGGGCAGGGGATAGAACATGTCTCAGGAATATCAAGGCTCTTGCCTCTGCGGAACGGTGAAGTATAATGTCAAAGGCCCGTTCATCCGCTTCTTCTTTTGCCATTGCTCGCGCTGCCGGCGCTCGACGGGGTCTGAGCATGCCGCGAACATTTTCACTCGTAACGGCAATGTGACTTTTATCGCGGGCGAAGATAAGATCAAACGTTTTGATTTGCCCGAAGCCGCACAGTATTCGCGCTGCTTCTGTACCGAGTGCGGAGCCCCGGTACCCTACACCAGCCGCGACGGCAAGGTACAGGTGGTGCCTGCAGGTTCTATCCCCAAATTTGCTGACCGCAAGGTCGATGCCAATGTA